>NZ_CP058693.1:5237206-10474412 GCF_013414305.1 Streptomyces sp. Rer75
GACCTCCCGGGCGAAACCGGCGCCGAGCGCCCGCAGCAGCTGGGCGTCGTCCGCGGAGAGCCGGGCCACCGAGTTGCGCAGCGCGGCCGCCACCCCGGCGTCCTCCGCCGACAGCAGGGCCAGCCGCCGCCGCTCGTCGCGCAGCGCCGTGGCCAGCCGCGCCAGCCGCCACCGCGGCCGGGCCACCAGCTGGGCGGAGGCGGCGCGCAGCGCGAGCGGCAGCCCGTCGCACAGCGTGACCAGCTCCTCCGCGGCGGCCGGGTCCTCGGCGACCCGGTCGGGGCCGAGGAGCGCGCCGATCAGCGCCACCCCGTCCGCGGGGCCGAGCGCGTGCAGCCGTACCGGGCGGGCGGAATCGGTGGCGATCAGCCCGTCCAGCCGGGACCGGCTGGTGACCAGCGTGGCGCAGTGCGGGCCGCCGGGCAGCAGCGGCCGCACCTGGGCCGAGCTGCTCGCGTTGTCCAGCACCACCAGCAGCCGCCGCTGGGCCACGAGCGAGCGGTAGAGCGCCCCAGCGGCCTGCTCCGAGGGGGGTATCTGGTCGGCGGGGGTGCCCATGGCGAGCAGGAACTCGCGCAGCACGGCGGCGGGTTCGGCCTCCTCACCGCCGCTGAAGCCGCGCAGATCGGCGAAGAGCCGCCCGTCGGGGAAGGCGGCGGCGTACGCATGGCCCCAGTGCACGGCCAGCCCCGTCTTGCCGACCCCGGCGGGCCCGGTGACGAGGGCGATGCCGCCCTCGGCGGGAAGCCCGGCGGGAGTCCCGCCGTACGGCCGGTCCTGCCCGGCGCCGGGCAGCGCCAGCCGGGTCAGCTCGGCCAGCTCCGCGTCCCGGCCCAGGAACCCGGCGGGAGGCCGCGGCAGCAGCTCCGGCGCGGGGCCGGAGGCCGCCGCGGGTGCGGCAGGTGCGGCAGGCGCGGCAGGCGCTGCCGGGGCCGCCGCCTCGCCCCCGCCGCGCGGATCACGGGGATCGCGCGGTGCGCGGGGATCGCGCGGCTCGGGCTGCGGTTCCGGCACGGGCGCGGCCCGCAGGATCTCCTGGTACGCGGCGCTCAGCCGCTCCCCCGGGTCGACGCCCAGGTCGTCGGCGAGCATCTCGCGGGTGCGGTGGAACCAGGCGATCGCGTCGGACTGCCGCCCGGTGCGGTACAGCACCAGCATCAGGTCCGCGATCAGCCCCTCGCGCAGCGGATTGCCGAGGGCCGCCGGGTGCAGCACACCCGCCGCCTTCTCGTACTCGCCGAGCGCGCCGTGCGCCCGCGCGAGGGCCTCCACGGCCGTCAGCCGCCGCTCCTCCAGGGCGTGCGCGGCCGCCGCGAACGGCGGGCTGGCCACCGTCCCGGTGAGCGCCGGGCCGCGCCACAGCCCGAGCGCCCGGCGCAGCATCGGTACGGCGTCGGCGGGCGCGGACTCGGGGTCGGCGCGGGCCACCAGGTCGTCGAAGCGCACGGTGTCCACGAGCGTGGCGGGCAGCCGGAGCAGATAGGCGGAGCTGTGGGTGGTCAGCTCGACGCCGTGCTCGTCGGCGCCGCCCTCGGCGAGGGCCGCGCGCAGCCGGGAGACATGGCCCTGGATGACGGTACGGGCGTGGGCAGGAGGCTCGTCCTCCCACAGACCCGCGACCAACTGCTCGACGGAAACGGTCGAGTTGGGGCGCAGGAGCAGCATCGCGAGCACGCTGCGGCGCTTGGCCGGTCCCAGCGGAAGCTCGACGGGGGCCTCCACGGGGCCCGTGGTCACGGTCACGGGGCCCAGCAGGGAGAAGTCCAACTCAGCCCTCCAGAAAGGCGGTCAGTGCCTTGGCGAGCAGCCGCGGGTCCTGTGCGCCGCACAGTTCGCGCGCGGAGTGCATGGACAGGATCGCGACGCCGATGTCGACGGTGGCGATGCCGTGCCGGGCGGCGGTGATCGGGCCGATCGTGGTGCCGCACGGCATCGCGTTGTGGGAGACGAAGCTCTGCCAGGGCACGCCCGCGCGCTCGCAGGCGGCGACGAAGACGGCCCGCCCGGAGCCGTCGGTGGCGTACCGCTGGTTGACGTTGACCTTGAGGATGGGACCTCCGTTGGGCCGTGGGTGATGGCCCGGTTCATGGCGTTCGGCGTAGTTGGGGTGGACCGCGTGGCCGGTGTCGGAGGACAGGCAGACGGTCCCGGCGAAGGCCCGGGCCCGGTCCTCGTAGCCGCCGCCGCGCGCGTAGACGGAACGTTCGAGCACGTTGCCGAGGAGCGGGCCGTCGGCTCCGGTGTCGGACTGGCTGCCGTTCTCCTCGTGGTCGAAGGCCGCGAGCACCGGGATGTACGGCAGCTCCGGGCGGGCCGCGACGGCGGTGAGCGCGGCCGTCCCGGCGTGCACGGACAGCAGGTTGTCCATCCGGGGCCCGGCGACCAGCTCGCGGTCCCGGCCGAGATAGGCGGGCGGCTCGACGCTGTGCACCATCAGGTCCCAGCCGGTCACGTCCTCGGCCGCCACCCCGGTCTCCTCGGCGACGAACCGGATGAGGTCGCCCTCCTCGACGCTGCCCAGCCCCCAGATGGGCGTCATGTGGCGCTGCTTGTCGAGCTTGAGACCCTCGGTGTTGACGGACCGGTCGAGGTGCACGGCGAGCTGCGGCACGCGCAGCAGGGGTCTGTCGACGGTGACGAGATGGCTGGAGCCGTCCCGGAGGGTGATCCGGCCGGAGAGCCCGAGGTCGCGGTCGAGCCAGGTGTTGAGGAGTGCGCCGCCGTAGATCTCGACGGCGATCTGCCGCCAGCCGTGCGCCCCGGTGTCGGGGATCGGCTTGACGCGCAGATTGGGAGAGTCGGTGTGAGCGCCGACAATCCGGTACGGAGTGGACGGGCTCGCGTCCTCCGGCACGTACCAGGCGACGATCGCGCCGCCCCGCAGTACGTACCGCCCGCCCGCCGCGCCGTCCCAGGCCGCCGTCTCCTCGACCTGCCGGAACCCCGCCTTCTCCAGGCGCTCTGCCGTGTTCGCCACCGCGTGGTACGGCGAGGGGCTGGCGCGGAGGAAGGACATCAGGTCATCGGTATGGCCGCGGTCGATGCCGGGGTGTGCGCTCATGACATCAGCATAGATTCGGGACCGCCCCGCCCGCCGGGGTGCCGTATGCCAAGGGGCGGGTGGTGAAGGGGGCCCGTCCGTGGGGTGGTGTTGATCCAATCTGATGAAAGCACGTCAGATCGGCGGTATAAAACTCGCGTATCTGCCGATAGTCCCCTTAACCGCTCACCAACGCACTCAAGGGGACAGCGGATGCGCGTTCTTCGACACCTCCTCGTCATCCTGGGGTCGCTGCTGCTGCTGTGCGGCGGAGGGCAGGCCATGGCGGAGCCCGCCGGGCTGCTCCCCGCCGGGCGGCTGCCCGCCCCGGCTCCGGCGCCCCGGCCCACGCCCGATGCCGCGGGGGCGGAGGAGGACGGGGCGGATGCCGGTGCCAAGGGCCACCCGCCCTGTCCCACCACCGACCGCACCGGGGGGACCAACTCCGCGCCCACGCAGCCTTTCCAGCGGTACTACAAGGGCGACTGGCGGCTCGGGCCCGCCGAACTGCCGCGCATGGGCGCGATCGGGAGGATGCTGAGGGGCTACGAGCGGCTGGACGGCCTGTCCGCCTCCGCGTTCCTGACGTGCTACTGGAACGAGCAGACCGGCGGCTGGTGGTATCCGTACCCGGACGGCTGGGTCCTGCTGAACGGCGTACCGCTCAAGACCACCATCACCCTGAGGGCGGGGCAGAAGGTCGATCTCTTCGGCAGCGGCTTCGGCCACTTCCTCGCCCCGGCGGGCACCCCGTACGCGGAGCGCGCGCTGCCGCCGAGCAACCTGAACACCTACGATCCGGCGTACCCGTACGGCTATCACCTCTACGAGGTCACCAAGCCGTTCCTGGTGGACGCCGGGCCCATCAGACCCTGGTTCGGCCAGCCGGGCTACGGGCTGCAATATCTGACGGGACCGTCGATTCCTCAGCTCGTTGCCGCGGGTAACCTGCGGCCGCTGAACTGACCGCGCATCCTGGTGCCGTGGACAGAACGGAACTCGTCCGGGTGCTGCGCGCCGAGCAGGTCCCGGACGCTTTGTACGACATCCCCGGCGTGGCCGACATCGACGTCCAGCCGGACGCCTACTACTTCCTGCGGCCCGCGCCGGACGGCGGCTGGGTGACGGGACTGTGGGAGCGCGCGGTGGACAAGGACGTCAGCCGCTTCGCCTCCGAGGACGAGGCGTGCCGGGACCTGCTGGACAAGCTGCGGGCCCGGCCGCGTCCGCCCGGGGCCGGACAGGAGACGGTCGAGGAGCTGCTGGCGCAGGGCGAGGAGCTGCGGCGCCAGGCGCGTGAGGAGGTGGAGCGGGCCCTGCGGGAGCACCCGCCCGACCAGGGACCTGACGAGAGGGCCTGACGAGGAGGCCCTGTCGAGGAGGCGCGACAAGGCGGGAGCCGGCCGCCCCCCGGTGAAGGAGAGGGGCGACCGGCTCCCGGGTCGGTGGAATGAGGCCCTAGAAGGCGGCCTCGTCCAGGTCCATCAGCTCCTTGGTGACGGACTCGGCCAGCGCGCGCTGCACCGAGACGCCCGGCAGGACCTCGTGGGCGAAGAACTTCGCGGCCGCGATCTTGCCCTGGTAGAACGGCACGTCCTTGGTGGCGGCCCCGCCCAGCTTCTCCGTGGCCACGGCCGCGCCCCGCAGGAGGAGGTAGCCGATCACCACGTCGCCGGAGGCGAGCAGCAGCCGGGTGGCGTTGAGGCCGACCTTGTAGATCGAGGAGACGTCCTGCTCGGTGGCCGAGAGGTCGGTGAGCATGGCGCCCACGATCCCCTCCAGGTCGACCGCGGCCTGGGCGAGCCGGTCGCGGGCCGGGGCCAGCTCCTCGCCGCCTGCGGCCTCCGCCAGGAACTTCTTGATCTCCTCGGAGAGGACGGTCAGCGCCTGGCCCTGGTCCCGGACGATCTTGCGGAAGAAGAAGTCCTGGCCCTGGATGGCGGTGGTGCCCTCGTAGAGGGTGTCGATCTTGGCGTCCCGGATGTACTGCTCCAGCGGGTACTCCTGGAGGTAGCCGGAGCCGCCGATGGTCTGGAGGGACTGCGCCAGCTGCTCGTACGCCTTCTCCGAGCCGTAGCCCTTGACGATCGGCAGCAGCAGGTCGTTGAGGCGGTTCGCGGCCGAGGTGTCCTCGCCCGCGGCCTCCTGGACCATGATCTCGTCCTGGACGGAGGCGGTGTAGAGGACGAGCGCGCGCAGGCCCTCCGCGTACGCCTTCTGCGTCATGAGCGAGCGGCGCACGTCCGGGTGGTGGGTGATGGTGACGCGCGGGGCGGTCTTGTCGGTGAAGGCCGCCAGGTCCGGGCCCTGGACGCGCTCCTTGGCGTACTCCAGCGCGTTGAGGTAGCCGGTGGACAGGGTGGCCATGGCCTTCGTGCCGACCATCATCCGGGCGAACTCGATGATCTTGAACATCTGGCGGATGCCGTCGTGCTTCTCGCCCAGCAGCCAGCCCTTGGCCGGGGTGTCGGCGCCGAAGGTCAGCTCGCAGGTGTTGGAGACGCGCAGACCCATCTTGTGCTCGACGTTGGTCGCGTAGACGCCGTTGCGTGTCCCCAGCTCACCGCTGTCCCAGTCGAAGTCGTACTTGGGGACGATGAACAGGGACAGCCCCTTGGTGCCCGGTCCCGCGCCCTCGGGGCGGGCCAGCACGAAGTGGATGATGTTGTCGGAGACGTCGTGCTCACCGGAGGTGATGAAGCGCTTCACGCCCTCGATGTGCCAGGTGCCGTCCTCCTGCTGGACCGCCTTGGCGCGGCCGGCGCCCACGTCCGAGCCCGCGTCGGGCTCGGTCAGCACCATGGTGGAGCCCCACTGCTTGTCCACCATCAGCTGCGCGATCTTCAGCTGCTCCTCGGTGCCCTCGTCGTGCAGCACCCCCGCGAAGGACGGGCCGGAGGCGTACATCCAGATCGGGGTGTTGGCGCCGAGGATGGTCTCGGCCGAGGCCCACAGCAGGGAGCGCGGGCAGGAGGTGCCGCCGAGGGCCTCCGGCACCCCGAGCCGCCACCACTCGGCGTCCATGTACGCCTGGTAGCTCTTCTTGAACGACTCGGGCAGCGGCGCCGTGTTCGTCTTCGGGTCGAAGACCGGCGGGTTGCGGTCCGAATCGGCGTAGGAAGCGGCCAGCTCGTTCTCGGAGAGCCGGGATATCTCGGAGAGCACGCTCTTGGCGGTCTCGACGTCCATCTCCGCGAACGGGCCGGTGCCGTACAGCTTGTCGCGGTCGAGCACCTCGAAGAGGTTGAACTCGATGTCGCGGAGATTCGACTTGTAGTGCCCCATGGCGACGGCTCCGTAAGGCTCGGGAGAGGCAGGGACCTCTTCGTGGCGCGGTATCGATCAGCAGTCCGGTGCAGTCAATCCGGTGTCGCCATGATGCTACCCGTGGGTAATAAAGGGCAACCCTCAACCCGCCAACTGTGACTCAGTACGCTTCGGTCCATGTACGGCTACGACCAGAACGCGAGCGCAGGGCAGGGTTACGCCGCCCCGCCACCTCCGCCGCAACAGCAGCCGCATTCGTCACACCACTCACAGCCGGGCCCCGGCTACGGTGGGCAGCCGCTGTACCCCGAGCCCTCGCCGCCGTCCCTCGCGGACGCGGTGCGCGCCTTCACCACGGGCTCGATGGCGGCCGAGGACTTCCAGCAGATCTTCGCGACCTCCAAGGTCTACTGTCCGCGCGGTGACAACCCCGGTTTCCTCGCGCTGCACAACACCCAGCAGCCGGTGATCCCGATGTTCACCTCGCTCAAGGAGTTGCGGCGGTACGCGGGCAAGGAGTCCAAGTACTTCGTGATCACCGGCGCCGAGGTGATCGACCTGCTGCCGACCGGCTACGGCTTCGTCCTCGACATGGAGGGTGAGCACCGCATGGTCTTCGACGCGAAGGCGGTGGAGCAGATGGTCGACTTCGCCATGCGGCGCATGTATGGCTAGACGCCATCGCTTCGCGGACGGCTGAGGTGTCCCTCACACCCCTCGTGTCCCACTAGAGCCGGAATAGGGCCCCTCTTGCGGGTCGTTCAGCCTTCAATTAAGTTGAATGGTGAACGACCGAGGAGGCCGTCATGCCCGCAGTGACCGTAGACAACCCCCTGACCCTGCCCCGGGTCGCAGCCCCCGCCAAGGCGCGCCCGCGCCCGGCGCTCGGTGTCGCCACCGCGCCCAGCGGCTTCGAGGGCGAGGGATTCCCGGTGCGGCGCGCCTTCGCCGGCATCGACTACCAGCACCTCGACCCGTTCATCATGATGGACCAGATGGGCGAGGTGGAGTACGCGCCGGGCGAGCCCAAGGGCACCCCCTGGCACCCCCACCGCGGCTTCGAGACCGTGACGTACCTCATCGACGGCACCTTCGTGCACCAGGACTCGCACGGCGGCGGCGGCACGATCAACGACGGCGACACCCAGTGGATGACCGCGGGCGCCGGGCTGCTCCACATCGAGGCCCCGCCGGAGTCCCTGGTCATGTCCGGCGGCCTCTTCCACGGGCTCCAGCTGTGGGTGAACCTGCCGGGCAAGGACAAGATGATGCCGCCGCGCTACCAGGACATCGGTGGCGCCAAGGTCAAGCTGCTCACCTCCGCCGACGGCGGTGCGCTGCTGCGGCTGATCGCGGGCGACATCGACGGCCACCAGGGGCCGGGCATCACCCACACCCCGATCACCATGCTGCACGTGTCGCTGAACCCCGGCGCCGAGCTGACCCTGCCCTGGCGCGCCGACTTCAACGCCCTGGCCTACGGGCTCGCCGGGCGCGGCACCGCGGGCGCCGAGCAGCGGCCCTTCCGCACCGGGCAGACGGTGGTCTTCGGCGACGGTGACGCGCTGACGATACGGGCGGACGCGGCGCAGGAGTCGCGCAGCCCCAACTTCGAGGTCGTGCTGCTCGGCGGGCAGCCGATCCGCGAGCCGATGATGCACTACGGCCCGTTCGTGATGAACACCCACGCCGAACTGGCCCAGGCCTTCGACGACTTCCGCGCCGGAAAGCTCGGAACGATACCGGCCGACGCCGAGTAGGGCAGGGCGAGCGTCGTCCCGGGCGGGGTTACTCCGGCGCGGGCTGCTCCGGTGCGCGCTCGTGCAGCTCGTACCAGGTGCACTTGCCGTCGCCGCGCGGGTCGACGCCCCAGGCGTCGGCCAGCATTTCCATCAGCATCAGCCCCCGCCCCGACGACGCGAGTTCGCCGGGGCGGCGGCGGTGCGGCAGCTCGTCGCTGCCGTCCGCGACGTCGAGCCGCAGCCGCCTCGACCCGCGCCGCCCGCTGACCTCGGCGACCAGCAGGGCGTCCCCGTCGGTGTGCACCAGGACGTTGGTGACCATCTCGGAGAGCAGCAGCACCGCCGACTCGACCTGGTCCGGGTCCGCCCAGTCGTGCAGCATGTCGCGCAGCTGGCGGCGGGCGCCCGCTATCCGCTCCGGCTCGGCCTGCGCGAGCGTGACCGCGGTACGCCGCACCGGCGCCGAACCGGGTCCGACCAGGCACACCTCCGCGTCCCGGCGGATCAGCAGCAGCGCTATGTCGTCCTCGCGGCGGTCGGCGAGGGGGCCGGTGGTGTGGTGCGAGGGCGGCCCGTGCACGGCCTGCACCAGGGCCTCGGCGAGCGCTTCCAGATCATGGGGGCCGTCGGTCGCGGTCGCCGGGTGCTCGAAAATTGACCGGATCCGGTCCCAGCCGGTCTCCAGATCGTGGCCGCCGGTCTCGATCAGCCCGTCGGTGCACATCAGCAGCGTCTCGCCGGGCTCCAGCACCAGCCGGGTGGTGGGGTAGTCGCCCTCCGGGTCGACGCCCAGCGGCAGCCCGCCCGCGGTGGGACGGATCATCATCGTGCCGTCGGCCAGCCGGACCGCCGGGTCCGGATGGCCCGCGCGGGCGATGTCCAGGGTGCCCGCGACCGGATCGACCTCCATGTACAGACAGGTCGCGAACCGCGGATCGTGCGCCCCGTCCCCGCCGGGGTCCGCGAGTCCGCACAGGAAGCGGGAGGCGCGGGCGAGCACCGCGTCCGGGTGGTGGCCCTCGGAGGCGTACGCCCGGACCGCGATCCGCAGCTGCCCCATGATCCCGGCGGCCCGGACGTCATGCCCCTGGACGTCGCCGATCACCAGGGCGGTGCGCCCCGAGGGCAGCGCGATCACGTCGTACCAGTCGCCGCCGACCTGGAGCCCGCCGCCGGTCGGCACGTAGCGCGCGGCCACCGTGAGCCCCGGGATGTCGGGCTTGGCGGCGGGCAGCATGGAGCGCTGGAGGCCGTCCGACAGCTCGCGCTCGGTCTCCTGGAGGGCGGCCCGGGACAGCGCCTGGGCCAGCATCCGCGCGATCGTGGTGAGCACCGAGCGCTCGTCGGGCGAGAACGCGACCGGGTGCGCGAATCCGGCCATCCACGCCCCGATGGTGCGGCCCGCGACGATCAGCGGCAGAAAGGCCCAGGACCGGCGCTTGAGGGGCCGCATCCGGCGCCAGGCGGCCGGGAACCGGCCGCGGTACTCCTCCGGCGAGGGCAGATAGACCGCCCGGCCGGTACGGACCACCTCGGCCGCCGGATGGTCGGTGGCCGCCGGCATGTCGGCGGCGGGGTGCTCGGTGTCGATCCGGTGCCCGTGGTGGCCGATCAGCGAGATCCGGTCGCCCTTGACGCCGAAGACCGCGAGCCCGTCCGGCGAGAAGCCGGGCATGGACAGCCCCGCGGCCACCCGCAGCACCTCGGCGGTGGACATCGCCTCGGCCAGCGCCCGCCCGGCGTCCAGCAGGAACGCCTCGCGGTTGCGCCGCCAGTCGCCGGTGACCGGGGTGCCGCCCGCGGTGGTGCCGGGCAGCGGCTCGGGGACCTCCTGGAGGGTGCCGAGCAGCAGCTGACCGTCCTGGCCGTCGGTGCGGGCGACCGGCCGCGACCGGGTGCGCACGGTCCGCAGCACCTTGCCCTTCTCGTCCACGATGCGCATCCGGGCCTCGGCGAGGGTGCCCTCGGCCGCCGCCAGCGCCACAATGGACTGGATCTCCAGCCAGTCCGCCGGGTGGAAGCAGGCCCGGGCCGCGGCCTCGGGGAGCGTGACCGCCTCGGCGGGCAGGCCCACCAGGCGGGCCGCTTCGGCGTCGTAGGAGACGGCGCCCGAGACGCTGTCCCACCGCCACAGGCCGGTCGCTATGGCGGCCAGCAGGTCCTCGGTGCGCATTGCGCTACCTTATGGGCATTTTCCGCGCGCTTACCAGTGAAGGTCACGGCGCCGGTAGGCTTGGCCGGAAGCTACACGAGGGTACGCAACACTCCCGACCTGACGACTTGGATGAATGATGCATCGGTACCGGTCCCACAACTGTGGCCAGCTCCGCGCCGCTGACGTCGACACCGACGTACGGCTCTCCGGCTGGCTGCACAATCGACGGAACCTGGGCGGCATCCTCTTCATCGATCTGCGCGACCACTACGGCCTGGTGCAGCTCGTCGTCCGGCCCGACACCGCGGCCAACGAGAAGCTCAGCTCGATCTCCAAGGAGAGCGTCGTCCGCGTCGACGGCCGGGTGATCGCCCGCGGCGCCGACAACGTCAACCCCGAACTGCCGACCGGCGAGATCGAGGTCGAGGTCGCCGACGTCGAGGTGCTCGGCGCGGCCGACCCGCTGCCCTTCACCGTCTACCCGGAGGACGGGGTCGGCGAGGAGCGGCGCCTGGAGCACCGCTTCCTGGACCTGCGCCGGGAGCGGATGCACCGCAACATCATGCTGCGCTCCGCCGTGATCTCCGCGATCCGGCAGAAGATGACCGCGCAGGGCTTCAACGAGATGGCGACCCCGATCCTGTCCGCCACCTCGCCCGAGGGCGCGCGCGACTTCCTGGTCCCGTCCCGGCTGCACGCGGGCAAGTTCTACGCCCTGCCGCAGGCCCCGCAGCAGTTCAAGCAGCTGCTGATGATCGCGGGCTTCGACCGCTACTTCCAGATCGCGCCCTGCTTCCGCGACGAGGACGCCCGCGCCGACCGCTCGCCGGGCGAGTTCTACCAGCTCGACGTCGAAATGAGCTTCGTCGAGCAGGAGGACGTCTTCGAGGTCATCGAGAAGGTGATGACCGAGCTGTTCGAGGAGTTCGGCAACGGCCGCCACGTCACCTCGCCGTTCCCGCGGATCCCGTTCCGCCAGGCGATGCTGAAGTACGGCTCCGACAAGCCGGACCTGCGCGCCCGGCTGGAACTGGTCGACGTCAGCCATGTCTTCGCGGGCTCCGGCTTCAAGGCGTTCGCCGACAAGCACGTGCGCGCGCTGGCCGTGCCGGACACCGCCGAGCAGCCGCGGAAGTTCTTCGACCAGATGGGCGAGTTCGCGGTCGAGCAGGGCGCCAAGGGGCTGGCCTGGGTCCGGATCGGCGAGGACTCCAAGCTCACCGGGCCGATCGCCAAGTTCCTCACCGACGAGGACGTCGAGAAGCTGATCGCCGAGGTCGAGGGCAAGCCCGGCACGTCGATCTTCTTCGGCGCGGGCGACTTCGACGAGGTCTCCAAGATCATGGGCGCGGTGCGCGTCGAGGCCGCCAAGCGGACCGGCCACTTCGAGGAGAACGTCTTCCGGTTCTGCTGGATCGTGGACTTCCCGATGTTCGAGCGGAACGAGGACACCGGCGAGATCGAGTTCTCCCACAACCCGTTCTCCATGCCGCAGGGCGGCCTGGAGGCGCTGGAGAACCAGGACCCGCTGGACATCCTGGCGTGGCAGTACGACATCGTCTGCAACGGCACCGAGCTGTCGTCCGGCGCCATCCGGAACCACGAGCCGGACGTGATGTTCAAGGCGTTCGGGATCGCCGGATACTCCCGCGAGGAGGTCGAGCGGGAATTCGGCGGCATGCTGCGCGCGTTCCACTTCGGGGCACCGCCGCACGGTGGCATCGCCCCCGGCGTCGACCGCATCGTCATGCTGCTCGCCGACGAGCCGAACATCCGCGAGACCATCGCCTTCCCGCTCAACGGCAACGCCCAGGACCTGCTGATGGGCGCGCCCAGCGAGGTGGACGAGGCCCGGCTGCGCGAGCTGCACCTGTCGGTGCGCAAGCCGCAGATCAAGCAGGCCGAGAAGGCTGAGAAGCCGGTTGAAGGGAAGAACGCCGAGTAACGGCGCGGAAGAGAGAGGAGTCCGTGCCCGGTGCGTTCCCAGGGGCGGAGGACACAGTGAGGGTACGGATTCCGGCCGTTGCGACGGCCTTGGCTCTAGCGGTGCTCGCAGGCTGCGCGGGGCCCGGGGACGGGTCCCGCAAGCACGCCACGGACGCCAAGGGCACCGCGGACGCCAAGGGCACCGCGGGCCGGTCCGGCGCGGCGGGCGCGCCCACGGGCACGCAGAGCCCCGCCGGGCGGCCCGCCCCCGCCGAGCGGTCGGGCGACCTGCCCGGGCTCGGGCCGCGCACCCGCGCCGAGGTGCCCCGGGACGCCGAGCAGGTCGTAGTGGTCACCGGCAACGGCCGGAACGCGACCCGTTCCTCCGTCGTGCTCTACGAGCGCTCCGCGGCGGACGGGACCACCGGCGGCCGGGAGGGCGACGCCGACGGCGGCCCCACCTGGCGGGCCGGACCCTCCTGGAAGGCGCACAACGCCGCCCGCGGCTGGACCGACCACCACCGGCAGGGCGACCTCCGCTCCCCGATCGGCGTCTTCCGCCTCACCGACGCGGGCGGGAAGCTGCCCGATCCGGGCACCCGGCTCCGTTACGACCACGCCGTGCAGGGCTTCACCATCACCGGCACCGGCGCCGAGGGCGAGCCGCTGGCCGGGGCCTTCGACTACGTCGTGGCGATCAACTACAACCGGAAGGCCGGGACCTCCCCGCGCGACTGGACCCGGCCGCTGGGCGAGGACCGGGGTGGCGGCATCTGGTTCCACGTCGACCACGACGGGCCCACCCAGGGCTGCGTCAGCCTCTCCAAGGCGCACATGCGGACGCTGCTGCGGACGCTCGATCCCGCGCGCCACCCGGTCGTGGTGATGGGGCCCTCGGACTCTCTGGCTCGTTGACGCCGTTCGCACAGGCATTCACAGCAAGCACTCATGCCCTTGCCAGGTTGTGCCTCTAGCGTCCCCTGCCATGACCGAACCCCAGAACAACTCCCCCGTGAGCGGGCGGGACATGACCAGGCGTCGGGTCGTCGTGGCGGGTGGCGCCGCGGTCGCGGCAGCCGGTTTGGGCACCGTCGCCGCCACCGCCGCCTCGGCCTCCCCCGACGGCTCCACCTCCGCCGCCTCCCCGTCGGCGTCAGCCTCCTCCCCGTCCGAGGAGGTTTGCTACCGGCTCACCTCGGAGACCACCGAGGGCCCGTACTACATCGACGCCGACAAGATCAGAAAGAACATCACGGAGGGCAAGGAGGGCATCCCGATGACCCTCCGGCTCAAGCTCATCGACTCCGAGACCTGTAAACCGCTCGCGAAAGCGGCCGTCGACATCTGGCACTGCGACGCGCTCGGGCTGTACTCCGGCTACGAGGACGCCAGCAGCGGCGGAGGCGGCACCCCGCCGACCGGTGCCCCGCCCACCGGCACCCCCACGACGCCCACCGGGGCACCGACCGGGGCGCCGCCCGGCGGCGGCCACCAGGACCCGACCGACGACAAGCGGTACCTGCGAGGCACCCAGCTCACCGACCGGCACGGGTTCGTCGAGTTCACCACCGTCTTCCCCGGCTGGTACCGGGGCCGGTGCGTGCACATCCACACCAAGGTGCACGTGGGCGGCAAGCTGACCGACTCCGGCTACGAGGGCGGCCACGCCTGCCACACCGGGCAGCTCTTCTTCGCCGAGGAGGCCGTGCTCGACTCCGCCGAGGTGGCGCCGTACAGCACCAGCACCACGCCGCGCACCACCCTCGACGAGGACGGCATCTACCCGGGCAACGGGGCCGAGGGCGGTCTGCTGAAGCTCCAGTACCGCAAGGGGAAGATCGCCAAGGGCGTCGTCGGCTCGCTGACCCTCGGGGTCGACCCCGACGCGACGAACGACGGCACCGGCATGTGACGGCGGCCCCCGGGGAGCTCGTGGGGGGGCTCTCCGGGGGGTCCGCGCACCGCGCCGACGCCCCCGGTCAGCGCGGGAAGAGGTCGGTCAGCCGCCGGTCCACGCCGCACGGCGCGCCCCGCTCCGCGTGGGCGGCCCGGCGCACCGCGCGCAGCAGCCGCCGGGGCGTGGTCCGGTGCTGCCACAGCACCGCCCGTACGCCGTACTCCATCACCGTCAGCAGCTCCGCCTCGCGCAGCTCGCCCGCGACCAGGACCACCCGCTGCCGCCCGCCCCGCACCAGGTGGCGCAGCTCGGCCCCGGCGCGGGCGTCGAGGCGTTCGGCGAGCATGACGGCCACCGCGCCGGTCTGGCGCGTCAGCTCGACGCTGGGCTGCTGATGCAGATGACGGACGACCCCGGCCCGCGCGAGCGGATCGGGGCCGTGGACCGACACCGTGACACGTGGGTCCGGCACTGGGTTCCTCGACTTCCCCGTGGGCGTTGACTCCACAGGGTCATCGAGCGGGCTAAACGTACGGTTGCCGAACGATCGACGCCGCCGTCACTTCGCCTTGGGCTCCGTGGGCTCCTCGGGCGCCACCGGCTCCTCCGTGCCGCCGAAGCGCTCCCGGTAGGACTCCAGGTCCTCCTCGGTGATCTTCGCGAAGAGCACCGGCGGCACCGTGAAGCCCGTGCCCGCCGGGACCGACGCCAGCGCCCTGGCCTCCTCCTGGCCGACCCACCGCGCGGTGTCCCCGTCCAGCGCGAACGCCGACCGCATGGCCGCCGCCGACGCCGGGATGAACGGCTCCGAGACGATCGCGTAAAGGTGGATCAGGTTCATCGCCGTGCGGAGCGTGAGGGCCGCCGCCTCCTGGTCGGACTTGATCTCCAGCCAGGGGGCCTTCTCCTCCAGGTAGGAGTTGCCCGCGCTCCACAGCGCGCGCAGCGCCGCCGCCGCCTTGCGGAACTGGAGCGCGTCCATGTGCTCCTCGTACTCCGCCAGCAACCGCGCGATCTCCTCGCCGAGGCGCTCCTCCGCCTCCCCCGCGGCCTTCCCCGCCGGGACCTCGTCGCCGAACCGCTTGCGGGAGAACGACAGCACCCGGTTGACGAAGTTGCCGAGGGTGTCCGCCAGGTCCTTGTTGACCGTGGCGGTGAAGTGCTCCCAGGTGAAGGAGGTGTCGTCGGACTCGGGCGCGTTCGCCATCAGGAAGTAGCGCCAGTAGTCGGCGGGCAGCACCTCCAGCGCGGCGTCCGTGAACACCCCGCGCTTCTGCGACGTGGAGAACTTGCCGCCGTAGTACGTCAGCCAGTTGAACGCCTTGACGAAGTCGACCTTCTTCCAGACGTCCCGGGTGCCGAGCAGCGTGGCCGGGAACATCACCGTGTGGAACGGGACGTTGTCCTTCGCCATGAACTCGGTGTAGCGGACGGTGGTGTCCACGTCGTACCACCACGACTTCCAGTCGCGGTTCTCCGGGTCCCGGTCCGCCCACTCCTTCGTCGCGCCGATGTACTCGATCGGGGCGTCGAACCACACGTAGAAGACCTTGCCCTCGGCCGCCAGCTCCGGCCAGGTGTCCGCCGGGACCGGAACGCCCCAGTCCAGGTCGCGGGTGATCGCGCGGTCCTGGAGCCCCTCCGTCAGCCACTTGCGGGCGATCGAGGAGGCGAGGGTCGGCCACTGCTTCCCGTGCTCCTCGACCCAGGCCCCGACCTCCTCGGCCAGCTTCGACTGGAGCAGGAACAGGTGCTTGGTCTCCCGGATCTCCAGATCGCTGCTGCCGCTGATCGCGGAGCGGGCGTCGATCAGATCGGTCGGGTCCAGCACCCGGGTGCAGTTCTCGCACTGGTCGCCGCGGGCCCGGTCGTAACCGCAGTGCGGGCAGGTGCCCTCGATGTAGCGGTCGGGCAGGAAGCGGCCGTCGGCGTTGGAGTACACCTGCCGGATCGACCGCTCCTCGATGAAGCCGTGTCCCTTCAGCTCGCGCGCGATCGTCTGCGTGATCTCGACGTTCTGCGCGGACGAGCTGCGGCCGAAGTAGTCGAAGGCCAGGCCGAAGCCGTCGTAGATCGCCTTCTGCGCGTCGTGCTGCTGCGCGCAGAACACGTCCACCGGCAGCCCCGCCTCCTTGGCGGCCAGCTCGGCCGGGGTGCCGTGCTCGTCCGTGGCGCAGATGTACAGCACGTCGTGGCCGCGCTGGCGCATATAGCGGGCGTAGACGTCGGCCGGGAGCATGGACCCCACCATGTTGCCCAGGTGCTTGATCCCGTTGATGTAGGGAAGGGCGCTGGTGATGAGGTGTCGAGCCATTGCAGGCTGCTCCCAAGTCGGTACGGTGGGTGACTTTCGGCCCGCTGCACGGGTCGCAGGAGCCGCCCATATCGTATCCGAGCGCCGAGGGCCACCCGCGCGGTGTTTCGCTGCGCGGATGGCCCTCTCTTTTTGTCGCTCTCCTACGCGAGCACGCCCGCGGCCCGAGCCCCCTCGAGCCACCCCGGGAACGCCTTCAGCAGCTCCCCGTACACCTCCGCGTCGGACAGCGACCGGGGGTCGAGACCGGCGTGGAAGAACGCCGCGTTGTCCAGCGCCCGCTTCTCCGGCACGGCGAGCGCCGGTGAGGTGCCGAGCTTACGGAGGAAGTCGAACCCCTTCGCCTCCGGATCGCCGAACCCGACGAACTGCCAGAACAGCGGCAGCCCCGCCGCCTCGCACAGCGCCTTCTCGGCTGCCGCCTTGCCCGTGGGCGCGCCGTCCGTCTGGAACACCACGAGGGCCGGGTCGGTCGTGCCGGACGCCTTGTAGTGCTCGATCACGGCCTCGATCGCCCGGTGGTAGTTCGTCCGCCCCATGTGCCCGAGCGAGGCGTGCAGCTCCTCGACCCGGCCGCTGTAGTCGTCCAGACCGATCTCGGCGGTGCCGTCGATGTCCGTCGAGAAGAACACGATGGGCAGGGTGCCGCTGTCGTTGACGCTCGCCGAGAGGGCGAGCGTCTGCTCGGCGAAGTGCTGGACGGTGCCGTCCTTGTAGTAGTTCCGCATCGAGCCGGAACGGTCGAGGACGAGGTAGACGACGGCCCGGGTGCCGCCGAGCTTGTGCCCCGCGAGCGCGTCCCCGGCGGCGGCCCCCTTCCCGGCCAGCCCCCCGAGGTCCACGCCAGCGGGGGCGGGTGCGGGCTCGTCCGCGGCTGCGGGCTCGTCGTCGGCCTTCGCCACCGGTTCGGCGGTGGCAGTCGCCTCGTCCGCCGGGGCGGTCTCGTCGGCGGCCGCGGCCGCCACCGGCTCGGGCTCGGCGTTGGTTGCAGCCTCCGCCGTGGCGGCGGCCTCGTCCTTGGCGGCGGGCGTCGCCTCCGCCTGCGCCGGTTCGGCGTCGGCCGTCGCGGGCTCGTCCGTGGCGGTAGGCGTTGCCCCGGCCTGCTCGGGCTGGGCGTCTTCCGCGGCGGGCTTGTCGCTGGCCCCGGGCTGCGCCGCCTGGGTGGCCTCGTCCTCGGCGGCCGCCACCAGCTCGGGCTCGGCCTCCGCCGTGGGGTCGGGTTCGGCGGCGGGCGTTGCCTCGGTGGATGCCTCGGCCTGGGCGGCCCCCTCGTCGGCCTTCGCCACCGGCTCGGCCGTCACCGGCTCGGGCTGGGCGGGCCTGTCCTCGGCCTCGGCCGTGGGGGTGGGCTCGTCCTTGGCGGCGGGCGTCGCCTCGGCCTGCTCCGGTTCGGCGTCTGCCGTCGCGGGCTCGTCGCCGGCCTCGGGCTTCGCTGCGGGTACGGGCTCGCCCTCGGTGGTCGCGGCCACCGGCTCGGGCGCGGCCTCGGCGGCGGCTTCTGCCGCCAGGGCGGTCGCGTCGTCCTTCGCCGGTGCGTCCTCGGCCGTCGGCTTCGGCTCGATGTCTGTCGTGACGTCGGCCGGGGTGATGACCTTGCCCTCGACGGCCGCGGCCGTCTCCGGGGCGAGCGCTGCCTCCGTGGCGGCGCTGCCGGTTTCGGCGCCGGTCGGCTCGGCAGCGGTGTCGGCCGTGGGCTCGGCCTGGGCGGGCACGCTGTCGGCAGCCGCCTTCGCCTCGGCGTCGTCGTCCGCCGACGCGGGCTGCGTCTCCGCCGGGGTGTCCTCGGCCGTCGGCTCCGGCTGGGCGTCCGTAGCCGCGGCAGGCGCGCTGTCGGGCGTGGTGGCGGCCGTTTCCGCTGCCGGGGTGGGCTCGCGGTCGGCTTCTGCCTTCGGCTGGGCCTCCGCCGCTACCTCCGGTGCGGGCTCTGCGGCGCCGGTCGCAGCGCCTGCCGGGGCGGCGGCCTCGTCGCTGCCCTTGGGTGCCGCTGTGGGCGCAGCGGTGGACTCGGCGGGGGCGCCCAGGATCTCGTCGAGGGTCTTCAGGGGCTCGGCCAGCGCCGGGTCGTGCGGCGGTTCCGCGGATTCCGGGGCCGGGGCCGGGTCGGGCTTCGGCTCGGGGGCCGATTCCGCCGGGGCGGGCTGGGGGTCCGGGACAACTGCCGCCTCCGGCGCAGCGGAATCGTCCACCCGTGTGTCTCGGGAGCGTCCGAATACTTTGCGCAGTAGGTCCCGTATGCCCATGGGAGATACCTCTCACGTGTTCGAGTGCGGTGCATGACGGCGCATGACCGTGGTGTCGAAAGGCTAGCGGGCGTACCGGCTGGTTCCGGCCGCCGATTCCGGTCGCCGGTCGTTCACCTTCGGTTCACGGCGTGGTCGTCGTCGTGCGGTTCTACACGCCTAGCTTCGCCGCCAATGGATTCCGACGTCATGTCGGCGGGGGCCGCCACGATGTGACGTCCTACGGAGGGGAAGTTGTGCCCAAGCTCCTGCCGCTCATCAGCTCACATCCGGGCGGTCGTTCCGCGCTGACCTGCCGGTACCGCTGTGGTGACGCCTGTTTCCACGAGACGCCGAACACGAGTGACAACGCCTACGTGGGGGACGTCATCGCGGGCGCCCTGTCGCGCCGTTCGCTGATGCGGGCGAGCGCCGTGGTGACCGTCGCGGCCGCTACGGGGGTGGCGGCGGTGGGGCAGGCGCGCCCGGCCGCCGCCGCGTCGGGCAAGCCGGACCAGTGGGGCAAGGCGGGTAAGCCCGCCCGTGGGCTGCGCTTTTCGCCGGTCGCGCCGAACACGAAGGACGCGGTGGTCGTCCCCGAGGGGCATGACCAGAACCTCGTCATCCGCTGGGGCGACCCGATCCTGCGCGGCGCGCCCGCATTCGACCCGGACAACCAGTCGGCGAAGGCCCAGGCGGGCCAGTTCGGCTACAACAACGACTACATGGCCGTGCTGGACGTCCCGCACGAGGACGACCGGCAGTTGCTGGTGGTCAACCACGAGTACACCGACGAGGTGCTGATGTTCGCGGGGTACGACGCGGACAACCCCACCCGGGAGCAGGCCGAGATCGGCTGGGCGGCGCACGGCCTGTCGGTCGTGGTGGCGGCCGAGGACCGCAAGGTCGGCAAGCTGACGGCCGTATCCAGGCACCGCCTCAACCGGCGGATCACCGCGACGACGCCGTTCGAGGTGACGGGCCCGGCGGCGGGCAGCAAGCTGCTGCGGACCTCGGCGGACCCGTCCGGCAAGCGCATCCTGGGCACGCTGAACAACTGCGGCGGCGGCATCACCCCGTGGGGCACGGTCCTGTCGGGCGAGGAGAACTTCAACCAGTACTTCGCCAACGCCGACCAGGCACCCGACGCGACCGCGAAGACGCGCCTGAAGCGTTACGGCTTCGAGGAGGGCGCCTCCGAGCGCAAGTGGGAGCGTTTCGACGACCGCTTCGACGTGGCGAAGGAGCCCAACGAGCCGAACCGGTTCGGCTGGGTGATCGAGGTGGACCCGTTCGACCCGGACTCCACCCCGCGGAAGCTGACCGCGCTGGGCCGCATCAAGCACGAGGCCGCCGAGCCGCGGCTGACGACCGACGGCCGCCCGGTGCTCTACATGGGCGACGACGAGAAGTTCGACTACTTCTACAAGTTCGTGTCGTCCAAGCGCATGATGAAGGGCGGCAGCCGCACCGCCCGCGAGCACAACCGCACGCTGCTGGACGAGGGCACGCTGTACGTCGCCAAGTTCACCGGCGACAGCCCGGCGAAGGAGATCGACGGGTCGGGGAAGCTGCCCGACGACGGGGAGTTCGACGGCTCCGGCGAGTGGATCCCGCTGGCGAGCGGCGACACCTCGCACGTGGAGGGGATGACGGCCGAGGAGGTGTACGTCTTCACGCGGATCGCCGCCGACAAGGTGGGGGCGACGAAGATGGACCGCCCCGAGGACGTCGAGCCGAGCCCGCGCACCGGCCGGGTCTACGTCGCGCTGACCAACAACACCGACCGGGGCAAGGACGGCAAGGCCCCGGTCGACGAGGCCAATCCGCGCACCGGCAACAAGCACGGCCAGGTCCTGGAGCTGACCGAGCGCCGGAACAACCCGGGCTCCACCCGCTTCAACTGGCGGCTGTTCCTGGTGTGCGGCGACCCGGAGGCCCCGGACACCTACTTCGGCGGCTTCCCGAAGGACCAGGTCAGCCCGATCTCCTGCCCGGACAACCTCACCTTCGACGCGTTCGGCAACCTCTGGATCTCCACCGACGGCAACGAACTGGGCAACCACGACGGGCTGTTCGGGGTGGCGACGGCGGGTGGCCGGCGCGGTGAGGTGCGGCAGTTCCTGACCGTCCCGAACGGCGCCGAGACCTGCGGACCGATCGTGCAGGACCGTCGGGTGCTGGTGGCGGTGCAGCATCCGGGCGAGCTGGACGGGGCGAGCGTGGAGAAGCCCGCGTCCACGTGGCCGGAGGGTCCGGGCACGCTGGTCCGCCCGTCGGTGGTCAGCGTCTGGCGGCGCGACGGCGGCGACATCGGTTCCGACGCCTAGCAGCAGCTGAAGCCCGACGCTTAGCCGCTGCGGGATTCCGTCAGCCGCGCCAGCCGCCGCCGCGCGGTGCGCAGCGAACGACCCCTGGTGTCCGCGTGGACCCAGGGGTCGTCCGTCAGCCGCTCCTCGAAGGTGCGCAGCGTCCAGCGGTCCGGGGCCAGCGCGGGGTCGTCCAGTTCCGTGGCGTCGATCGGCGCGGCGACGGGGGCGCCGGGGCGGGCGCGCACGGCGTACGGGGTGACGGCGGTCTGCGCGTAGGCGTTGCGCTGGGTGTCCAGGTAGAGCCGTCCGCCGCGCTGGTCCTTGCGCATCTCGGTGGTGAGCCGGTCGGGGTGGCGGGCGGCGAGGAGGTCGGCGGCGTCGCGGGCGAAGGCCCGTACGGTGTCGAAATCGGCACGCCGGTCGAGCGGGACGATCACGTGCAGCCCGCGCGAACCGGTGGTCATCAGCAGCCCCGGCAGCCCCAGCTCGCCGAGCAGACCGCACACCTGCCGGGCCGTCCACCGCACTTCCTCGAAGCCGGAACTGTTTCCGTCAGGCGGGTCGAGGTCGAAGACGAGCCGGTCGGGGTGGTCGGGCCGGTCGGCGCGGGAGAGCCAGCGGTGCGGGGTGATGCAGGCCTGGCCCACGAGGTAGACCAGGGTGGCGGTGTCGTCGCACACGGGGTGGGTGACCTTGCCGCCCTCCTTGGGGAGAACGGCCCGGCGCACCCATTCCGGAAAGTAGTCGGGGGCATTCTTCTGCATGAGCGGCTTGCCACCGATTCCGTCCGGGTGGCGTTCCATCATCAGGGGGCGATCGCGCAACTGCGGAACCATCAGCCGGGAGACCGCGTGATAGTGGTCGACGAGATCCGATTTGGTGATTCCGTCGTCGGGAAACAGGACCTTTTCCGGACGGCTGATCTCGACGGTGTGCCGCCCGGCCCTGACCTTCCGTGCATCGGTGCCTATCCCGCTCATATCCGCCCGGGTTACCAGGGGGCGGCTGCGTAAACTCGGGAGCCCTTGGCGGGGAGCAAGGGAGGCGGGAAAACGGGGAGGAAAAGAATCATGACGAGGTCCGGACTGCTGGACAGTCCGCTCGCGCTCATGGACACCACCATGGACCAGCTCCGCACGCTGGTCGTGGTCCATGAGACCGGTACGGCGCTGGGCGCCGCCCGCGCGCTCGGGCGGGAACAGGCCAGTGTGCAAAAGCAGCTCGACACCATGAACCGCAACTTCTCCGAGCTGTGCGGCGAGCCTCTGGTGCTCAAGCAGGGGCGCGGCAAGGACGTGCTGTTCACGGGCACCGGGACGACCCTCGTCGAATTGGCCCGGGGAACGCTCGGCGACTGGCTGGACGGCATCCACAGCTCCCGTCGGCGCCTCGGCCGGAGCCTGATCGTGGGCACCACGCGCTTTACTCTCGGTTATCTCGCGAGCGCCCGGGAGCGGGTCGCCGAGGAATTCCGGGAACGCGGGATCGACCTCAAGGTCGGCCATGTGCGGACCCGGGACGTGCTCGCCAAACTGCGCGCCAAGGAAATCGATCTGGTGTGCGGGAGCGTGGTGACCGGCAGCGAAACCTCCCGCGAACTCGACGCCTTCGACGTGATGGAGTGGCGGCGCAGCGCGGTGTCCCTGGTGACCAATCTGCCCGTGGACGAACTGCCCGGCCCGGCCGTCGAGCGCGCCGAACTGGCCGCGCTGCCACTGGTGGTGTCGGCCAGCGGCGTGATGGCCGGGGTGCTGCACACCTGGTTCGGCGCCGGTTACCGCGACACCCTGCGCCTCGCCGCCGAGATCGACAACGTCAACTACGGCCTCGAACTGCTGCGGTCGGGGGTGGTGCGCGGCTGCATGCTGGTCACCGACGATGTCGCGGACGCGGCGGGCGATCCACAGGCGGCGTACGCGCGCGGACTGCGCGCCGTCGAACTGGTCCATGACACCGGGCCGAAGCTGGAGGTGCTGCTGGGCGCCTTCACCCGGCGCGGCGAGCGCGCGGGATACGACGCCGACCATCCGCTGAACCTGCTGTGGAACGCGCTGGAGCGGGAGAAGGAGCGGTGGCGCCGCGAGCGGCACGGGCCCGGGGAAGGCCCGGACCAGGACCCGTTCGAGCTGGCCACCGCGCAGGACCCGGGCGAGGAGACCCTCTAGCGCCCGTGCAGGTCGAGGTCGACCAGCAGCGCCCGGTGGTCGGTGTTCCCCAGGTCCAGGAAGCGGGCGGTGCGCGGCCGCAGCGCGTCGCTGACCAGGACGTGGTCGATCTGCGCGCCCAGCACCGGGGTCGTGGTGATCGGCCAGCTCGGCGTCCGGGACACCCCGGCGGCCCGTGCGCTGTCCCGCATCCCGGTGTCCAGCAGGGCCCGGAAGGCGGCGTGGTCCTGGGTCGCGTTGAAGTCGCCCGCGATCAGCGTGGGTTGGTCGCCGCGCCCGGCCGCGTACGCGCGCAGCCGCCCCAGTTCGGTGCGCCACACGTCCAGCTGGCCCGGCATCGGCGGCATGGGGTGCGCGACCTGGAGCCGTAGCGTCACGTCCGCGATCCGCGCGACCGCGCCCGGCATCGACAGCTCGCCGGGCACGTCCCGCGCCCTGGTCAGCGGACGGTTGCTGAGGATCGCCGAGCCTTCGGCGGGGCTGCCGGTGACGATGATCCGGTACGGATACGCCCTGCGGACGGCCGCCGAGCCGAGCGCGTCCGCGCACGCAGCGTCGCACTCCTGGACGGACACCACGTCCGGCCGCTCCCGGCGCAGCGCGGCCAGCAGCCCGTCCGTGGCCTGGCCGAACTCCAGGTTCGCGGTGAGCACGCGCAGCCGGGCCACCACCGGGCCGTGCGGCGCGGGCGCCGGGCCGGGGTCGTACGGCTGGATGAACCAGCCGGTCACCGCGGTGGCCAGCAGCGCCCAGCCGCAGCCCAGCGGCCAGCGGGCGACCACGCTGAGCAGCAGCCCCAGCAGGGCGGGGACCAGCAGCCAGGGCAGGAAGGCCAGCAGCTGCGGTACGGGCGTGATGCCGTCGGTGTCCAGGGCCCGGCAGCCCAGGACGACGCTCACCACGGCCAGCACCGCCAGCGCGCACCAGGCCGTCGCCCTGCCCTCGTCGGGAAGCCGTGCGAGGCGCCGGGCGGTGGCGGCCCGGCGGCCGGGCTCGCGCGCGGCGGCGCGGTCCGTCGCGACTGTGGTCTCCACGCGGGACCTCTCGACTGGGGGCTGGGCGGCGCCCATTGTCCCCCGCCCGCCTGTGGCCGCCCTTGAGACGGCGCCTTTACGCCATGTGAGCAGGTCACATCGGCAGGTCAGGTCGGTGCGTCATGCCAGCTCGCCAGTCGGCGGCCTCACGGTCGCCGCAGCGCCAGCACCGTCTCGACCGTGTCCGCCTGGTCCGCCGGTTTGTCCTCGCGGTACCGCAGCACCCGCGCGAACCGCAGCGTGACCCCCGCCGGATAGCGGGAGGAGCGCTGGAGACCGTCGAAGGCGACCTCCACCACCAGCTCGGGCCGCACCCGCACCACCCAGCCGTCGTCGCTGACCGCGAGGGACAGCAGCGCGTCCGTCTGCCACTCCAGCAGCGCGTCCGTCAGCCCCTTGAAGGTCTTGCCGAGCATCAGGAACGTGCCATCCGGCCGCCGGGCGCCCAGGTGGAGGTTGGACAGCTTCCCGGTGCGGCGGCCGTGCCCCCACTCCGCGGCCAGCACCACCAGGTCGAGCGTGTGCACGGGCTTGACCTTCAGCCAGGACGCCCCGCGCCGCCCCGCCCCGTACGGGGCCTCGAGCCCCTTGGCGAGCACGCCCTCATGGCCCCGGGCCAGCACATCGGCGGCGAACGCGCGGGCCGCCCGCCGGATCTCCGGGTCCGCCGGGTCCTCGGCGACCAGCCGCCGCACCCGTCGGGGTTCGGGGGCCACCCGGGCGAGTTCGGTGTGGCGCTCGCGGGTCGGCAGCGCGAGGAGGTCGCGGTCGTCCACGGCGAGCAGGTCGAAGAAGACGGGGGACAGCGGCAGCGCGGCGGACGCCCCGGCGATGTCGAGCCGGGAGCCGACCCGGGCCGAGGTCTCCTGGAACGGGCGCGGCCGCCCGGTCTCGTCCAGGGAGATCACCTCGCCGTCGAGGATGGCCCGCCGCACCGCGAGTTCGCGGGCCGCCGTCACGACCTCGGGCAGCCGGTCGGTGATCTCGTCCAGGGTGCGGGTGTAGACGCGTACGGCGTCTCCGTCCCGGTGCACCTGGACCCGGATGCCGTCCAGCTTCTCCTCGATCACGCACGGGCCGAGCCGGTCCATGGCCTCGTCCAGGTCCGCCGCGCTCTGCGCGAGCATCGGCAGCACCGGCCGCCCCACCTCCAGCCGGAAGTCGGCCAGCGCGGCCGGGCCGCGCGCGAGCAGCGCCTCGGCGACCGCGCCCAGCGAACCGCCGAGCATCACCGCCCGGCGCACCTCGGCGGGCGGCGCGCCGACCGCCTGCGCCAGCCCCTCCACGGCCAGCGCCTCCAGCGCGCCCTGGCGCAGCTCCCCGCCGATGAGCCCGAGCAGGAAGCGCTGCTCGTCCTCGGTGGCATCGGCCATCAGCGCGCCCACCAGCCGTTTGCGCTCCGCCCCGGCGCCGGTGCCGGAGACGGCGGCGATCCGGCTCAGCGCGCGGTCCACGTCGAGCACGGCGAGCCGCGGGGCGGCGGCGGGCTCGTGCCGCTGCCGCAGGGTGGACCAGCCGACGCCGGTGCGGCGCTGCGGCAGCTTCCCCGCCAGGTAGGTGATCACCACGGGGGCCTCGGCGGGTTCGGTGCGCCGGAACAGCCCGGCCAGGGCGGCGATCTTCTCCGAGCGGGCGGAGGTGGCCGCGACCTGCCGGGAGGTGCGTGCGACATCGGCCAGCAGCATGGCTCCAGCCTGCCTCTGCCGCGGCCGTGCCGCACGTGCGTATCGGCACGAGCGGATCGGAATCGTCGCCGTCAGGCGTTTCTGACGGTGAGCCGATGGCCGACGTGCCGGCCGGTCTCGGTGTCACCGGCGGCGGGGCCGCCGATGACACCGCCTGGTCGTCATCGGGCTTCGGGTTCCGGTCCGCCGGCCCGGGGCTCGGGACCCTGACCGCCGGGCCCCTGATCGCCGGGGCCGCGGCCGCCGCCCATCGCAGCCGGCCTGGCCATCCCCGCCTCCATGCCCTGGCCGCCGGTGCACAGGGCCCAGATGATGAACGCGTCGACGAGCAGCAGCACCGTCGCCCACAGCGGGGTGTACGGCAGCCACAGGAAGTTGGCGATCAGCGCGAGTCCCGCGATCACCACGCCCGCGGTCCGGGCCCACATCGCGCCGGTGAACGTCGCCAGGCCGGCGACCACCAGGACGACGCCGAGGATCATGTGGATCCAGCCCCACCCGCCGAGGCTGTAACTGAAGATGTAGCTCGGGGTGGTCACGAACACCCTGTCGGTGCGTACGGCCGCGATGCCCTGGGCAAGGGTCATCAGGCCGCCGAAGAGCATCATGACGGCCCCGAAGACGAGACGTCCGCTGACCCCGCCGCGGGCGCGGGGGGCGGTTCCGGGGTGGACTCCACCCGCGTGAGTGGCCATGTCGGGCTCCTTCGTCAGGCGCGATCGACGGCACGGTGACCGCCGTTTCGCGGCAATTCGGGTGAATTGCCCTGATGTCAGGTTTGCACAGTCCGCCGGGGTCGGCACCCCGCGTCCCGGGCGGTCGTCTGCACACAAAGTCACCCCTTCTCCGCGGAAGGTGCTTTTGCGGGCATAACGAGCGGAAGGGGTTCGCCTTTCGGGAAATCCCGGTGTAGATGTATCTCTATGGCCCGGTTCATGGGCCGATCGTGGGTTGCCCGCGTGTTCCCCGGTCGGCGCCCGCGGAGTCGGCGACGTGAGCGCCCTCAGGAGGCGGGACGGCGCCCCCGGGTGTGGCGACACGTCCGCAGCGTCGCCGGCCAGGTCCTCGTCCTCCAGCTGATCATCGTGCTGCTGCTCGGCGCCGCGGCGGCCACCGCCCTGGTGCTCCAGGTGCGGCACGACGCCACCGACGAGGCCCGCGGCCGCTCGATCGCCGTCGCCGAGTCCTTCGCCAACTCACCGGGGATGCTCCAGGCCCTGCGCAGCCGCGATCCGACCGCCGTGCTCCAGCCGAAGGCGGAGGCCCTCCGGAAGAAGACCGGGCTCGACTTCGTCGTCGTCACGAACGACAAGGGCATCCGGCTCACCCATCCCAAGCCCGACCGGATCGGCAAGCCCTACGTCGGCAGCATCGACTCGGCGCTGCACGGGCACACCACCACCGGTACCGGCCCCGGCACCCTGGGCGAGGCGATGGATGCCCTGGTGCCCATCTTCGACCGCAACCACAAGGTCGTCGGCGCGGTCGGCGCGGGCATCACGATCAGCAAGGTCAGCGGGCTCGCCGACCGTCAGCTGCCGCTGCTCATCGGCGCCGTCACCGCCTCGCTCGCCCTGGCCACAGGCGGCACCGCCATGGTCAGCCGACGGCTGCGGCGCCAGACCCGGGGCCTGGAACCCGGCGAGATGACGCGGATGTACGAGCACCACGACGCGGTGCTGCACGCCGTGCGCGAGGGCGTGCTGATCGTCGACGGGGACGAGCGGCTGGTGCTCGCCAACGACGAGGCGTCCCGGCTGCTCGACCTGCCGCCGCGGCCCGAGGGACGCCCGGTCCACCAGCTGGGCCTGGACCCCGGGATGGCCGGTCTGCTCGTCTCCCGGCGCGTCGTCACCGACGAGGTGCTGGTGGCCGGCGACCGGCTGCTGGCGGTGAACAACCGCCCCACCGACCGCGACGGCGGCCCGCCCGGCAGCGTCGCCACCCTGCGCGACTCCACCGAGCTGCGCGCCCTCTCGGGCCGCGCCGACGTGGCCCAGAAGCGGCTCAAGCTGCTGTACGACGCCAGCGTGGAGGTCGGCACCACGCTCGACGTGGAGCGCACCGCCGAGGAGCTGACGCGGGTGGCGGTGCCGCGGTTCGCCGACTTCGCCACGGTCGACCTGGCGGATCCCGTACCGCGGGGGGAGGAGCCGTCGGTGGTCGGCGGCGCCGAGATGTGCCGGGCGGCCGTCCACGGCATCCGGCCCGAGCACCCCTTCTATCCCGTGGGCGAGCGGTTCTCGTTCGCCGCATCCACGCCCCAGGCGTGGGGCCTGGGCAGCGGGCAGGCGGTCGTGGAGGACGATCTGACCCGGGCGCCCGGCTGGCAGGCCCAGGACCCCGACCAGACCCGCAAGGTCATCGACTACGGCGTACGGTCGCTGGTCACCGTGCCGCTCCAGGCCCGCGGCGTGCTGCTCGGCGTGGTCAACTTCTGGCGGATGGCGGAGCGCGACCCCTTCGAGGAGGAAGAGGTGACGCTCGCCGAGGAGCTGGCCTCCCACGCGGCGGTGTGCATCGACAACGCCCGCCGCTACACCCGCGAGCACACCATGGCGGTGACCCTCCAGCACAGCCTGCTGCCCCGCGCCGTGCCCGCGCAGAGCGCCCTCGACGTGGCCTTCCGCTATCTGCCCGCCGAATCCGGGGTCGGCGGCGACTGGTTCGACGTCATCCCGCTGCCGGGCGCGCGGGTGGCGCTGGTGGTGGGCGACGTCGTCGGGCACGGGCTGCACGCGGCGGCGACGATGGGGCGGCTGCGGACCGCGGTGCACAACTTCTCCACCCTCGACCTGCCGCCCGACGAGATCCTGACCCATCTGGACGACCTGGTGGCCCGCATCGACCAGGACGAGAGCCCGCTCGGCCAGGGCCTCCCCGGGGGCGGGGGCGAGCCGCTCACCGGCGCGACCGGCGCCACCTGCCTGTACGCGATCTACGACCCGGTGACCCGGCGCTGCACCATGGCCCGGGCCGGGCATCCGCCGCCCGCGGTGGTGAGCCCGGACGGCTCGGTGGAGTTCCCGGACCTGCCCGCGGGGCCCCCGCTCGGCCTCGGCGGGCTGCCGTTCGACACGGCCGAACTGGAGTTGGCCGAGAACAGCCATGTCGTCCTCTACACCGACGGGCTCATCGAGGACCGCCGCCGGGAGATCGACGTCGGGCTCGAGATGCTGCGCGACGCCCTGTCGCACCCGGGGCGGTCGCCCGAGGAGATCTGCACCGAGGTGCTCGACGCGATGCTGCCCACCCAGCCGGGCGACGACATCGCGCTGATCGCCGCCCGGACCCGGGTGCTGGGCCCCGGCCGGGTGGTGTCCTCGGACGTGCCGAACGACCCCGCCGCGGTGGCCGGAGTCCGCGCCGGGGCGCTGCGGCAGCTGGAGGAGTGGGGCATGGAGGAGGTGGCGTTCACCGCCGAACTCGTCCTCAGCGAGCTGATCACCAACGCCATCCGGCACGCCACCGGCCCGATCCGGCTCCAGCTGGTCCGCGACCGCGGCCTGATCTGCGAGGTGTCCGACACCAGCAGCACCTCGCCGCATCTGCGGTACGCGACGCCGATCGACGAGGGCGGCCGCGGGCTGTTCCTGGTCGCCCAGTTCGCCGAGCGCTGGGGCACGCGCTACACCTCGGGCGGCAAGGTCATCTGGGCCGAACTGGCGCTGCCCGAACCGCAGGAGCCGTCCGAGGTGTCGCCCTCGGCTCAGGCGTCCCCGCCTCCGGCGGTGCCGGAACCGTCCTGACCGGCGCTCGCCTTCCGGCGGTCGGCCGCGTCCGGGGCGAACCGCTCGACCAGGACGTCCAGCCGCTCCCGCTGCCGCCGCGGCGGGATCCGCCCCGCGCGGGCCAGTACGGCGAGCCCGTGCAGCGCGCTCCAGATGACCTCCGCGTCCAGCTCACCCCGCCCGGCGCCCGCCCCGGCCACGGCCACCAGCTCCTCGAAGGCGGCGCGCGGCGCGGTAGGCGGGTCCTGCTGCGCCCCCTGCCCCTGCTGCGGCCCCTGCCCCTTCTGCGCATCCTGCGCCTTCTGCGCCTCCCGCGCGAACGGGACGTCGGTCTCCCGCACGAACATCGCCGCGTAGAGCGCGGGGCGGGCGACCGCGAAGTCCAGATAGGCGCGGCCGACCGCGCGCAGCGCCTCCCGGGGCGAGCCCGCGGTCCGCCGGGCCCGCCGCAGCGCGGCGGCGAGGTCGTCGAAGCCCTCGGCGGCCACCGCGCGCACGATGGCGTCCTTGCCCTTGAAGTGGCTGTACAGCACCGGCTGGCTGTATCCGACGCGCTCGGCGAGCCGACGGGTCGTCACCGCGTCCCAGCCCTCGGCCTCCGCCAGTTCGCGAGCGGCGGTGATGATCAGCTGATGGCGCCGGGCGCGCTCGCGTTCACGGCGTTCGGTTGAGGACATGACACGCGAGCCTAGCAGTGCTAGCCACACTAGCCTCGGTAAAAGGGTCCACTGCCGGGGCCCGTTGTGTGCAGGATGGGATACGTGACCCCAGCTCAGAACCGTTCATCTTTGGCGCGATCGGACAACATCGGGTTTTCGGCGACGATGCTGACGGGCCGTCATGGTCCGTGTGCCGAGCGGGGTCGTTCAAAATTCTCTGAGCAGTACTACCATGTGCCGCCCACGGCTTGATGTCCGCGTGGTCCACCCTCAACCCTCGAACGCGCCCATGAGGACCTGATAGATGTCAGCACATATATCCAGCCATCCCTACAAAGGGCCTGCCGTAACCCGGCAGGCCCTGGCCGTGCCCCTGCTGGCCGCGGTCGTCGCCGGCGGGGCGGGGGCGTGGGTGACGGCAGAGGTGCCCGAAGCCCAGCGCGTCCTCGTCGCCGTCTTCTGCGCGCTGGCGGCCGTGCTGTTGGGCGTGACCCTCGCGGTCGCCGCCCACCGGTCGCGGACCATCGGCCGTCTCCAGTCCCGGATCGCGAGTCTGGAGGCCGCGGCGGCGCAGCACGCCGCGGAGGCCGCCCGGCTCGCTGACGAAACGATTCCCGCTGCGGTGAAGGGCCTGCGGGACGGCGGTTCTGTGGACACCGTGCTGATGCAGGTGACCAAGCCCGGCGACCAGGCGCACGGCCGGGTGCTGCGCAGGGTGGTGCAGGAGATCGGCACCGGTGAGCGGATGCGCGCCTCCGCCATGGCGGCCTGCGCCAACGCCGCGGGCCGGGTCCAGGCACTGGCCACCAGCATGCTCGCGGACCTGCGCGAGATGGAGAACCGGCACGACGAGTCCGTCCTCGGCGACCTGCTGAAGCTCGACCACACCACCGCCCAGACGGGCCGCATCGCGGACAGCATCGCGGTGCTCACCGGCGCCCGCTCCGGCCGCCGCTGGACCAAGCCCATCGTCATGGAGTCCATCCTGCGCGGCGCGGTCGGCCGGATCAGCGCCTATCAGCGGGTACGGGTCCACGCGGCCAGCAACGCCGCGGTGGCCGGTTACGCCGCCGAGGGCGTCATGCACGCCCTCGCCGAGCTGATGGACAACGCCACCAGCTTCTCGCCTCCCACCGAGGAGGTGCACGTGTACGTCGAGGAGACGCACACCGGCGTCGTCGTCACCATCGAGGACGGCGGCCTGGTCATGGGCCCCTCCGCGCTGGCCCGCGCCCAGAAGGCGGTCTCCTCGCAGACACTCGACCTGACGACCCTGTCGGGCACCCGGCTCGGCCTCGCGGTCGTCGGCTGTCTGGCGCGCAAGCACGGGCTGACGGTCTCCTTCCGGCCGTCCGCCCGGGGAGGTACCGGCGTCGTGGTTCTGATCCCGCAGCAGCTGATCACGCACATCAACCAGGACGCGGTGGCCGAGGCGCCGGTCCGGAACCGCGTCGAGCCCGCCCGGCCGCGCGCCGCCACCCCGGTGGCGCCTCCGGCCGGTACCCGGGTCGCCGCGAGCGCCGAGCGCACCGAGCCGGTGGCCGAGGCACCCGCCCCGGCAGCCCCGGCGGCTCCGGCCGCCCCGGCAGAGTCCGCCCCGGCCGCTCCGGCCGCCCCGGCAGCGTCCGCCCCGGCGGCGCCGACGCCCGCCGCGGAGCCCTCCGGGACCTCCGGCACCCCCGGGCCCTCCGGCGCGTCCGGCGGCCCCTCCGGCACCGACGCCCCGGCGGAGCCGCGCATCAACGGGCTGCCCCGGCGGCGCCGCGGCGAGACGCTCGCCGCCGCCACCCGGGCCACGCCGCGCCCCGCGCCCGACGCCAAGCCGAAGCCTCCGCGTACCGACGCCGGAGCCCGCTTCGGTGCCTTCCGTGACGCCACGCGCGGCTGCCCCACCGGCGATACCGACGGGCGTAACACCACGTCGGCGGCGCCCGCAGAAGCCACCGGACCCGCGCCGTCCGCCGAGTCCGCCGAGTCAGCTGAGTCCGCAGAGAACGACCAGCCGTGATGATAGGAACGCCGATGAACACCACAGACCGCAGCTTGGACTGGCTGTTGGAGAACCTGCTGGAGAAGACGCCGGGGGCCCGGCACGCGCTGGTGCTGTCCCGGGACGGCCTCAAGCTGTGCCTCACGTCCGGACTCTCCGTGGACCAGGCCGACCAGCTGGCGGCCATCGCCTCGGGTATCCAGAGCCTCTCCCACGGCGCGTCGATCGAGTTCGGGGACGGCAGCGGCGGCGTCCGGCAGTCCATGACGGAGTTCCACGGGGGAATTCTGTTCATCGTCGAGGCCGGTGAGGGCGCCCATCTGGCCGTCGTGGCGCACGACGAGGCCGATGTCGGCATCATCGGGCACAACATGAACGAAATGGTCGAGCAGATCGGCGACCATCTGCGGGCGGCGCCCCGTACCTTCGCGAACGGCGGCCGTGGCGGCGGGACGAACGCATGATCCGAGGGCCGCTCGACAGCGAGGACCCTGACCGGCTGTACACCGTCACCGGTGGCCGCAGCCGTGCCGACGAGAGCGTGTTCGACATGGTCACGCTCATCGTCAGCGAATCCGAACCCTCACTCGGCATGCAGTCCGAGCACGTCAAGATCCTGCGGATGTGCCGGCGGCCCATGGCGGTGGTGGAGATCTCCTCGTACCTGGGAATGCCCGTCAGCGTGGTCAAGATCCTGCTGTGCGACCTGCTCGACACCGGCAAGATCACCGCGCGCCATCCGCATGCGGCCCGCCCCGACAACGGAGGGCTGCCCGAGCCCGAGACACTGAAGAAGGTGCTCGTTGCACTCCAGAACCTCTGACCGCGCCGACGTCCGGGCACCGCTGCGGGCGAGCGCGAGCGATGGCCTCAAGATCGTCGTCGTCGGCGGCTTCGGCGTGGGCAAGACGACGATGGTCCAGTCGGTGAGCGAGATCCGCCCGCTCAGCACCGAGGAGACGATGACCCAGGCGGGCGTCGGGATCGACGACGCCTCCTTCGTCCAGTCGAAGACGACCACCACGGTCGCCTTCGACTTCGGGCGCATCAGCCTGGACGAGGAGATGGTGCTCTATCTGTTCGGCGCGCCCGGACAGGAACGTTTCTGGTTCCTGTGGGACCGGCTCTTCGCCGGCACCCTGGGCGCGGTCGTCCTGGTGGACACCAATCGGCTCGCCGACTCCTGGTACGCCATCGACCGTCTCGAATACCACGGGACGCCGTTCATCGTGGCCCGCAACAACTTCACCGAACCGCAGCACACCCTGGAGGAGGTCCGGGACGCGCTCGATCTGCCCCCGGACGTCCCCGTGATCGACTGCGACGCCCGTGAACGCGACTCCAGCAAGGCCGTGCTGGTCGCGCTGGCCCGTCACCTCTACTCCCTGTCCACCTCCTCCGCCGCCCGGGAGACCACCGCGTGACCACCCCGGACCCCATGCCCCCGCTCGAGGACCCCTTCGCCCCCGCCGCACCGCCCCTGCTGGGCTGGCCGGAGCAGCCGGACGCGGTGCGGCTGGACATGCATCTGCTCCGCACCGACCCGGACGAGCTGTACCGCAAGCTCCGCCGCGAGCACGGCCCCGTCGTGCCCGTGCTGCTCGAACCGGACATCCCCGTCTGGATGGTGCTCGGCTACCGGGAACTGCTCCGGGTCACCACGGACCCCAACCTGTTCGCCCGCGACTCACGCCGCTGGCACTCCTGGGACCGGGTCCCGCCCGACTGGGAGCTGATGACGTTCGTCGCCTACCGGCCGACGATGCTGTTCTCCGAGGGCGCCGATCACGAGCGGCGGTCCGAGGCGATCATCGACAGCATGGAGTCCGTGGACCCGTCCGAACTGCGGGCGCAGTGCGAGCGCGTCGCGGACTCGCTGATCGACGTCTTCGCGGGCAGCGGCCGCGCCGATCTGATGGCCGAGTACGCCAGCCAGATCCCGCTGCGGGTGCTGAACCGCATGTACGGCCTGGACGACTCCCCCGAAATCGTGCAGGAGACGGTCGACCTGGTCAGCGGGAACGGGGGACCGGAGGCGCACCAGAACCTGCTGAACCGCATGGTGGCGCTGCTGGAGAACGCCCGGTCCAACCCCGGCGCGACCAACATCGCCTCGGTGCTGGCGTTCCACCCGGCGGGCCTCACCGACGAGGAGATCCTCAACGACCTCCTGGGCAACGTCTACGCGGCCCACCAGCCCACCACCGACCTGATCGGCAACGCGCTGCGGCTCATGCTCACCGACGAGCGGTTCGCGGTCACCATGGCCGGCGGGCGGCGCAGCGTGGGCCAGGCGCTCAACGAGGTGCTGTGGGAGGCCACCCCGGTCCCCAACTGGGTCGGCCGCTGGGCCTCCGAGGACACCATGTTCGCCGGTCGCCACATCCGGAAGGGCGACTGCATGATGCTGGGCCTCGCCGCGGCCAACGCCGACCCCGACGTACGCCCGGACTTCCGGGCCGGGGCGGCGGGCAACCAGGCCCACATGGCCTTCAGCCACGGCACGCACGGCTGCCCCCAGGTCGCCCGCGAGCTGGCCGAGAACATCGCCATGGCCGCGATCGAGGTCCTGATCGACCGGCTCCCGGACGTGAGCCTGGCGGTCACCCCGGAGGAGCTCCAGTGGCGCTCCGCGCTGATGATGCGCGGTGTGTCGTCCATCCCGGTCGAGTTCACCCCGGCGTTCGCCCGCTGACACCCCCTGAGGCCCCGGCGGTGCGCACGTGAGCCCGCCGGGGCCGTCGGCTGTCCCGGCTAGGAGGGCGGCGGGTTGCGCGCCGACTTCGAACCGCAGGATCTCGCCGTTCTCGTCTGGGCGATGTCCCAGGTGATCCGGGAGTCCATGGATGCGGCGCCGCGGGCCTGGCGGCGCTGTCTGGCGTTCTTCCTCGACGGTCTGCGTGCCGACGCCGCCCACCCCATCGCCGAACCCGCCCTGACCCAGGGTCAGATGATCCGCATCGTGGAGCGCTCGGGGGCGCGCGACTGAGGGCCGCAAGCGCGCTGGACCTTCCCTCCCCGCGTACGGAAGGTCCAGCACGCTCACTCGAATGCTCGCCCTTAATGCTCACGGGCGCGCGTTAAGCTGGGGGCGTCACCGTATCCGGACGTGGGCACGTCACGCAATGGAGTACCAGCCGGTAGCGGCTGGAAGTAGTGAAGATCTCGTGCGCGCGGGTTTGGGCGGGACGTAGGGTCGGCCCGTTACGGACCCCCCTTCCGCGGCACAGGAGACATGGCGGCTCACCATCCATGAACGCGCGACCCCCCCACGGCTCGGCGCGCCCCGGCGGACGCACGGCACGGACCCGCGTCGCCGTGCTGGCCGCCGCCTACGACGCACTCGGCGCCGAATCGTTCAGCGCCCTCACCCTCGACAAGCTCGCCGAGCGCTCCGGGGTGCACGTGTCGACCATCCGGCGGCGCTGGCGGACGGTGGAGGGGGTCGTTCTCGATCTGCTGGCCGAGCGCAGCGCCACGCTCCCCACCCCCGACTCGGGCGACTTCCGGCGGGATCTGCACGAACTCTCCCAGGCCATCGGCGACTTCACGGAGGCGCTGCGCAACCGCAACGTCATCCAGGGGCTGCTGGCGGCCGCCGCCCACGATCCACGGGTCGAGGAGATCGTCCGCGGTGCCTTCGTCGGCCGGACCGAGCAGGTGACCCGGATCGTGCGGCACGCGATCGACCGGGGGGAACTGCCCGCGGACACCGACGCCAAGGACGTCATCGCCGCACTGGGCGCGCCCTTCTACTACCGGGTGCTCATCCTGCGCGGGGCCGTCGACGCGCGGCTGGTGCGGACCAGCGCCGAGGCGGCCTATCACGCGGCGCGGGCGGGGGTGTTCGGGGCCGGGCCGGACGGGGAGTGAGGCCCCCGGCCCTTGGCCCCGGCCCCCGGCTCCTGGCCCCCGGCCCGTGGGCCGGGCCGGGGGCGTCACCGGGGAGCGTTCAGGAGCGGGCGCCGCGCTCCTTCAGCATGTCGGCCATCAGCTGGATCTCCGACTGCTGGGCCTGCACCATCGTCCTGGCCAGCCGCTTCTCGGGCGGGTCCGTGACCAGGTCGACCGCGCCCTTCGCCATCGCGACACCGCCCTCGTGGTGGGCGGTCATCAGCTTCAGGTAGAGCACCTCGGCCGCCTTGCCCTTGGCCTTGCGCAGCGTGTCCAGCTCGGTGTTGGTGGCCATGCCCGGCATGAGCGAGCCGTCGTGCGGCTTGTAGGCGTGGTCCATGCCCTCCATGCCCTCCATGCCCTCCATGCCGTCCGAGCCGTGTTTCATCCACGTCATCGGCGCGTCCTCGGACGCCCGGTCGAGACCCCACCGGTCCAGCCAGCCCTGGAGGATCCCGCGCTCGGTGGCCTGCGCGGTGAGGATGTCGAACGCCAGCCGCCGCACGTCCTCGTCGCCGGTGCGGTCGCGCACGATGAGCGACATCTCCACCGCCTGCTGATGGTGGGTGGACATGTCGCGGGCGAACCCCGCCTCGGCGGAGGTGTCCTTCGGGGTGCCGTTGCCGGTCGTGCCCTCCGAGCGGTCGCTCATCAGCCACACCACCCCCACCGCCACCAGCGTCAGCACCGCGAGGGCGGCGGTGATTCCCGCCACCAGCGGCTGCCGTGACGCGCGGCCGACGGCTGTGGTCCCGTCCGTCACGACGACTTCCCGTTGGTGCAGTAGGCGTTCGGCTCGGGGGTCTGCTTGCCCTGGACGAACTTCTTGAAGAACGCGGCCACCCGCGGGTCCGAGGCCTTTTGTATCTCCAGCTGGTTGCCCCACGCGTTGAGGACGATCGGCGCGTCCTGGTCCTCGTAGGGGCTCATCAGCGAGTACTTGGTCTTCTCCACCCGGGCCTTGAGGGTGGCGACGTCCTCCTTCGACGCCTTGTCGTTGTAGGTCACCCACACCGCGCCGTGCTCCAGCGAGTGCACCGCGTTCTCCTTGGTCAGCGGCTTGGTGTAGACGTCGCCGTCGCAGTTCTGCCAGACCTGGTTGTGGTTTCCGCCGACCGGCGGCGACATCGCGTACTTCACCGTGCCGCCCACATGGGTGCGGCCCAGGTTCTTCCAGGTCTTCATGCCCTTGAACTCACCGGTCTTCACGACCGAGGAGCTGACCTTCGCGGCCTTCTCCTCCTTCTTGTTGCCCGCGTCGACCAGGAAGAAGCCGCCGACGGCCAGTCCGGCGACGATCACCGTGCAGGAGGTGATGGTGATGATCCGGTACCGGCGCTCGCGGGCCTTCTCCGCGCGGCGCAGCTCCTCTATCTTCGCGCGGCGCTCGGCCGCGCCCTTCGTCTTCGATGCCTTGGAAGCCATGGCTGTCCCAGTCCTCGCAGTTCTCGCACTGTCGCACTGAATGAGTGATGTGATGGCGGAGGTCGGCGATCGGCCTAGGTGCGGAGCACTTGGAGCTGGTGGAGGCCGAGGGCGTGGACTTTTGTGTCGGGCGGCGCCCGTACGGAGTCCGTGCCCCGTGGGCCGTCCGGCGGCCGGAGACCGGCGAGGGCGGGCGGCGGGACGGGGGCGGGAACGAGGGCGGGGTTCCCGCCGCGGGGACCGGCCACGCAGTCGTCGCTGCCGCCGCCCTGGGTCTTCGCGTCGTCCCCGGCGGCCGGGGCGATGGGTGCGGTGTGGAACTGCGCGATGAGGGCGGCCGGGTCCCGCCCCAGGGGCGGCCGTTCGAGCTGCGGTTCGGCTACGAGACGGTGTTGGCAGCCCACGGATATCGGCGGATGGTCGCCGCCGGAGTGGACGCACGACGGCGCCACCCACAGCACCGCGGCGAGGAGCGGTACGACACGCCTGAGCGCGGAGCGCGCGGTGGCTCGCACCGTGCGCTTCCGTATGCCGTCGTCTCCGCCCCGCCCTCTGCCCATCGCGCCAGATCGTAACCAGTGGGCCTGCCGGGGCTGAACGGGTAGCACGGCAATCACGTCATTCACTTCATGCGCGCGGCCCGTCGTGTGGTCGGTCGTGCGGTCAGTCGTGCCGGGGGAGGCCCGACAGCTCGTGGTCGGCGTGGCTCAGCGCCTCGGTGACCAGCCGGGCCAGGTGCCCGTCCCGGAGGGCGTAGACGACCCGTCGGCCGTCCTTGCGCGAGGTGACGACCCCGGCCAGCCGCAGCTTGGCCAGGTGCTGGCTGACGGCCGGGCGGGCCGCCCCGCAGACGGCCGTCAGTGCCGTCACATCGGCCTCGCCCGAGGCGAGGGTGTGCAGCAGCGCCAGCCGGGTGCGGTCGGCGAGCAGGCCCAGCACCTCGGCGGCGCGTGCGAACTGCTCGGTGCTCGGGGTGCGCGGATGCGCATCGTGCGCATCTGATAGGTGCATGCGTGCGCTCATACGCACATAATGGGTGGCGGGGACGGACCGTGTCCAGTCCCGAGACGCGGAACGAGGAAGGCGGACGCCATGGACGACCGGCACGGGCACACCCACGGGCACGACCATGACCACGGGCACGACCACGAGCACACACCCGGCCATGACCACGGGCACCCCCACGGCCGCGCCGCCCGGTGGCGCCACCGGGCGGGCCATCTGGTGCGTCCCCACTCCCATACAGCTGCCGACAAGGTGGACCGGGCCCTGGAGTCCTCCGCCCGCGGCCTGCGCGCCCTGTGGACCTCCCTCGCCGTCCTCGGCGCGACGGCCGTCGCGCAAGCCGTCGTCGTCGTGGCCTCCGGGTCGGTCGCGCTGCTCGGCGACACCGTCCACAACGCCGCCGACGCCCTGACCGCCCTCCCGCTCGCCCTCGCCTTCCTGCTCGGCCGCCGCGCCGCCACCCGCCGCTTCACCTACGGGTACGGGCGGGCCGAGGACCTGGCCGGGATCGCGATCGTGCTCACCATCGCGGCCTCCGCCGCGTTCGCCGCCTGGACCGCCACGGACCGGCTGCTGCACCCGCGCGACATCGAGCAGCTGCCGGCCGTCGCCGCCGCGGCCGTGGTGGGTTTCATCGGCAACGAATGGGTCGCCCGCTACCGCATCCGCGTCGGCCGCGAGATCGGCTCGGCCGCCCTCGTCGCCGACGGCCTGCACGCCCGTACGGACGGCTTCACCTCGCTCGCCGTCCTGCTGAGCGCGGCCGGTGCCGCCCTCGGCTGGCGGCTGGCCGACCCCCTCGTCGGCCTCGCCATCACCGCCGCGATCCTGCTGGTGCTGCGCGACGCCGCCCGCGAGGTGTTCCGCCGGGTGATGGACGCCGTCGACCCGGCCCTGACCGACGCCGCCGAGCGGGCCGTGCGCGCCGTACCCGGCGTACGGGACATCGGCGAGCTGCGGCTGCGCTGGATCGGCCACCGGCTGCGCGCGGAGGTCGCGGTCGTGGTCGGCGGCGAGCTGAGCGTACGGGAGGCCCACCGGGTGGCGGTGGACGCGGAACACGCGCTGCTGCACGCGGTTCCCCGGCTGACCGCCGCCCTCATCCACGCCGACCCGGCCCCGTCGGCCCAATCCCCCGATCCGCACGCCGCGTTGGCGCACCACGCGGTGTGATCAGACCGCGCTGACGGGGGCGATCAGCCCGGCGGTGGAGGCCGGGGGGACCGGGCCCACGCGGGCGCTGACCAGGTCGCCGCGCTCCAGGAAGCCCGTACCGCTCAGGTCGACGTGGACGCGCAGCCCGTAGGCGTCGTCGGGGTCCAGCTCGCCGGGGACCGTGACGCTGAACGGGATGTGGCCGGCCGGGCTCAGCGGCACATCGGTCTGCACCTGCGCCCCCACGACGGAGGTGGCCACATCGGCGCGGGACACGTTGCGCACCTCCACCACCACCCGGGCCGCCCGGACCGTGGGGGTGTCCGGGGGCAGGGACACGATGCCGCTCAGGACACTGCTCATGCGCGCCATTACATGCCACCCGCGCCCGTCGTGTAACACGGTCGGGGGTCCCGTACGGCCATCCGGGTGGGGAAGTGGGCAAGACACCCCCGAGGGTCCGTCGGTCCCGGTGCGGTCATGATCCGGTCATGATTGCGCTTCCTCGGACGTGGCGTGGCGCCCCCGCCCGCAGAATCGGGGCGGAAGCTCACGGGGAGCGACCGCCAACGGGAGAACACAGATGAAGAGAATCGGCATCGTCGCCGTGGCCGCCGCCACGGCGCTGCTGGCCACGGGCGGCGTCGCGCACGCCGCCAACAGCGGGGTGGGCTGGAAGCTGGAGAGCGGCAGCCCGTACTACATCGAATCGCTGCGCCACCACTCCACGTACACCCTGTCGTTCGTGACGAAGGCCGCACGGGACCGGCTCACCCCGTATCTGAAGATCCCGGTCGCCCAGCTGAACGCCATGCCGCAGGTCAAGGCCGCGGGCATCACCTTCAAGGTGTCCACCACGATCGAGGGCGGTACGAACCTCAAGAACAAGAAGTACTGCGCGGGGCCGCGGAACCACATCATGTTCACGCTGGCCCACCGGCCGCTGAACGGGCAGAAGGGCATGTCGCAGGCCAAGCCCTGCTACAACACCACCGACAACAGCGCCTGGGGCGGATACGTCCTGATGGACGACGAGTACTGGAACAGCGCGGGCAAGGAGAACGGCTGGTTCAGCTCGAACAAGGCCAGGAACACGGCCATGACCCGCAACGCGGTCACCCATGAGCTGGGCCACATGATGGGGCTGGACCACCCGGACCCGAAGTCCTTCGACCCGAAGGAGAACAAGCCGGTGATGACGTCGCCCAACGGCGGCTATCTGAACGCAGGCGGCGGGAAGTACACGGCCGCGGACCAGCGCGGCATCAGGAAGCTCGTCTCGAACGGCGGCTGACCGCCCCGGAACACCGGACGCGGCCCGGAATCCCGGGCCGCGTCGTGTCGTCGTTCAGGCACTCAGGTCGTTCAGGCCGAGCAGCGCTCACCGTTCAGGGTGAAGGTGCGGGGCGGGGAGTTCTGGCTGTTCCAGGTGCCGAGGAAGCCCACGGAGAAGGGCTTGTTGGCGTCGACCTTCTTGTTGTAGTCGGCCGGTGTGGTGGTCACCGTGGCACCGCGCTGGGTGAATTCGCCGTCCCACATCTGGGTGACGCGCTGGGAGTCGGGGAAGTCCCAGGTGACCCGCCAGGTGTCGAGCGCACTGCGGGAGGTCAGCGTGATCTCGGCCTTGAAGCCGTCGGGCCATTCGGTGACCAGGTCGTAGCGGGCCGTGCAGCTGGGCTTGCCCGAGGGCTTCCGGGGGGTCGAGTCGTCGGAGGGGCGGTGGCCCTGGCCCGCGTCCTGCGAGCCGGAGGGCGAGGCGGGTGCGGACGTGCGCTTCCCGTCCTTGTCCTCGTCGCGGTCCTCGCCCGCCGGGTCGTCCTTCCCGGCCTTGCCGCCCACGCCGTCGCCGCTGCGGGAGGAGGACGGCTCGGCGGATCCGCCCGGGCCGCCGGGGGTCCCGGTGCCCGCCGGTGTGGTGTCCGAGGGGGCGCCGCCCGGGGCGGTGGTGTCGCGGGTCACGCGGCCGGTGGCCTGCTCGTTTCCGTCGCCGGACACCGCGGCGGTTCTGGTTAACGCAACCATCATGGCCAGCGCCACCACGGCCACCACCGCCAGGGCGACGGTTGCCGTACGGGCTCTGCGCACACCGTGCGTGGCTCTTCTGCGCCCGGTCGGGCCGATGCCGAGTCTTTGGCGCAGGAGGCGCGGCGCCATCATCAGCGGGCCGCCGACCTTGTCCAGGACCCGGTCCCGTAACGGGATGCGGACGGCGTGCGACGCCGGTGCGGTCGACGCGGAGGTGGCGCCCGGGGTGCGCTCGGCGGTTCTTCGCCGCCGCGCCACGTACCCGGGCCCGCCCCAGCCCAGCACCCCGCCGGCCAGCGCGTTGGGCAGCCCGCCACCGTGCAGGTACAGGCAGGCGGCGGCCTCGCGGCAGTTCCGGCAGCGGGCGAGGTGCTGCCACAGGTCCGCCGGGGAGTGGGCATCGGGCGAACGGGTGGCGGCGTCCAGCAGCTTGGCGTAGCTGCGGCACTCCTCATGCGTGAGGGTGTCCAGATGGTTGCGCTGGCAGCGCTGCCGGAAGGCGGCCCGCACCCGGGCGATCTCCTCGGCGGCGTACTCGATGTCGCCGCCCAGCTGCCAGGCCAGCGTCTCGACCGGCTGCGACTCCACCTCGACTTCCCACAGCAGCGCCCCGTCGCGTTCCCCCAGGTCGCGCAGCCCGCGCAGGGCGAGCGGCTGTTCGCGGGGCGGGACGGCGTAGCGGGCGACACCGGTGGAGGAGAGCCAGACCCGCAGCTCCGGGTCGAGCCGGTCGCCGTCCCGGTGGGTGTGCCAGTCGGCGGCGGTCTTGCGTACGGACGTCAGGAGCAGCGGAAGCCACGGCAGCCGCGGCCCCCAGGACCGGGCCCGGCGGTTGCGGGCGGCCCGGATGCCGCGCCGGAACGCCTCCGTGGCCAGCCGCATGCCGTCTTCGGGGGTGGTGGTGCACAGGTTCGCGTAGTCGGCTACCGCGTCCCAGTAGAGGTTGAGCAGGACCGTCGGGGAGACGGCGTCGGTGTCCGCTGCGGAGACGGACGGTTGGCCGGGTGGCGCGAACGCGCCGTCCCGGGATGCCGAGTGGTCGGGCATGGAGGCACATTCCTCACTCACGAACAGTGGCGCCCCCGCCAGGGGGGCAAGCCTCTCACATGGGGCCGCGGGGTGGGCAGCCAACAGCACAGATCTGACTCGGAGTTGGGGATTCCCCTTCACGGGTGGGCCGAGCCTTTCACGTCCGTGAGTCGGCTGACAAGAGACGATAGAGGAGTGTGGGAGGTGTTGTGACCGAGGGGCCCGGACCGTGGTGGTCCGGGCCCCTCGGGTCGTGAGTGACGTATCGTCAGAAATGGCCATGACGCAGCATCAGAAAGTGGCCTGACGCCTCATCAGGCGCCACGGGGGCGGACGCTCAGAGCGTCAGCTCCGCCCCGTAATTCCGCAGCCAGGAGTCCAGGCCCAGCGCCACTTCCATGCTCTGCCGGGACTCGTGTCCCGTCCCCTTCGCCGCCCGCTCGGCGGCCTCCCGGTCGATCAGTGGCCGCGCCGGGGAGGAGGAGTCGGCCGCCAGCGCCCGCACCCGGTCGCGCAGGGCGTCCGTGTAGCGGGTGTCCTGGGTGCTCGGGTACGGGCTCTTCACACGCTGCGCCACCGACTCGGGCAGCACGTCCAGGGTGGCGGCGCGCAGCAGCGACTTCTCCCGGCCGTCGAACGTCTTGAGCGACCACGGGGTGTTGAAGACGTACTCCACCAGCCGGTGGTCGCAGAACGGCACCCGCACCTCCAGGCCCACCGCCATGCTCGCGCGGTCCTTGCGGTCCAGCAGGTACTGCACGAAGCGGGTCAGGTGCAGATACGAGATCTCCCGCATGCGGTGCTCCAGGCGCGATTCGCCCGGCAGGTGCGGCACTTCGGCGAGCGCCTCGCGGTAGCGGGCGTCCCGGTAGCCCGTGACGTCGATCCGGCCGAGGACATCGCGGCTGAGCAGCCCGGTGCGCCCGCCCGATTCCCGGCCCGCGAAGCCGCCTGAGCCGAGCGAGCTGATCCAGGGGAAGGTGTCCCCCCACACCGCGTCCTCGTCGTGGAACCAGCGGTAGCCGCCGAACACCTCGTCCGCCGACTCACCGGACAGGGCGACCGTCGAGTGCTTGCGGATCTCCTTGAACAGCAGATAGAGCGAGGTGTCGCTCTCCCCGGAGCCGAACGGCAGATCGCGCGCGGTCAGCACCGCGTCCCGGTTCGCCTCGTCCATCAGGGCCGCGGTGTCGAGCACGATGTCCTGGTGGTCCGAGCCCGCGTGCTCGGCCAGCGCATGGGCGTACGGACCGTCGGGCGTGGAGCGCAGCGCGTCCGCCCGGAAGTTCTCGGTCTGGCCGACGAAGTCCACCGCGAACGAGCGCACCGGCCCCTTCCCCGCCGCGCCCAGCCGCTTGGCGGCCAGCGCGGTGATCACCGAGGAGTCCAGCCCGCCGGAGAGCAGGGTGCACAGCGGTACGTCCGCGATCAGCTGCCGTTCCACGATGTCGTCCAGCAGCTCCCGCACCCGGCGCACGGTGGTCTCCCGGTCATCGGTGTGCTCGCGGGCCTCCAGCGCCCAGTACCGCCGCTCGGCCAGCCCCTCCGGCCGCACCCGCACCACATGCCCGGGCCGCACCTCGTACATCCCCCGGTACACGGCATGGCCGGGCGTCTTCGTGAACGCCAGCAGCTCCGCCAGCCCCTCCGCGTCCACCTGGGGACGCACCGCCGGATGGGCCAGGATCGCCTTGGGCTCGGACCCGAAGATCACCCCGTCCGGCGTGGGGTAGTAGTACAGCGGCTTGATCCCCATGCGGTCGCGGACCAGCAGCAGCTGCTGCTCCCGCGGCTCCCACAGCGCGAACGCGTACATCCCGTTCAGGCGCTCGGTGAACCGCTCGCCCCACTCCAGATACGCGTGCAGCGCCACCTCGGTGTCACTGCTGGTCCGGAAGGCGTGCCCGCGAGCGATCAGCTCGTCCCGCAGCTCGCGGTAGTTGTAGATCTCCCCGCTGTACGTGGTCACCAGCACCGTGCGCCCGTCGCGCTCGACCGCCATGGGCTGCTTCCCGCCCTCGACGTCGATGACGGCCAGCCGCCGGTGCCCCAGCGCCGCATGGGTGTCCGCCCACACCCCACCCGCGTCCGGCCCGCGGCAGCTCATGGTCCGGGTCATCGCGTCGAGCACCTCACGCTCGGCGGTCAGATCCTTGTCGTACGCGATCCATCCGGTGATGCCGCACATCGGCGGAACACTCCCTCCGGTCGGCTCGCCCCGGCGCTCCCGGGGCCTTGGCACACCCCCGTCATCAGGGCTTTTCCCGCCACCGTCCCCGCGGCGGGCGCCCGTCGCCTCACCGTACGCCCAATTGATTGCATAGACCACCAGTCGCCTTAGGCAATGATTATTTCCGGCCAGGGCCTCCGTCCCTCACATGCGGCGGAAGGGGACTGTGCAGGGGACGTAATCGCCCGCGATCGGCGGCTGTGACGCGCTCGCAACCGGGGGTTTTTACGGTGGCGGCAGTGGGAGACGCCCACCGCGAGCGTGAAAGGGGCATTCGTGACGGCATCGGCTCGGTCGGCACAGCCGGCGCCCACCGGCCCTGCATCGGGGGTGGCGGGATCGGTGCGGACGGTGTGCTCCTACTGCGGGGTCGGGTGCGGGATCGTGCTCGACGTCGGGCGGAACGCCGAGGGGCGCCGGACGGTGCTGAAGGCGTCCGGGGACAAGGCGCATCCGGCGAACGCGGGGCGGCTGTGCACCAAGGGGGCGACCAGCGCGGAGATGCTGGGGGCGCCCGGGCGGCTGGAGACGGCGCTGTCGCGGGACGACCGGGGGGCGGAGCCCGCGGCGGCCGGGGTGGACGAGGCGATCACGACGACCGCGCGGCGGCTGCGGGCGATCCTGGACGAGCACGGGCCGGACGCGCTCGCCTTCTATGTGTCCGGGCAGATGACGCTGGAGGCGCAGTACCTGGCCAACAAGCTGGCCAAGGGGTTCATCGGCACCAACCAGATCGAGTCCAACTCACGGCTGTGCATGGCGAGCGCGGGCAGCGGCTACAAGCTGTCGCTGGGGGCCGATGGGCCGCCCGGTTCGTACGAGGACTTCGAGCACGCCGACGTGTTCCTCGTCATCGGCTCCAACATGGCCGACTGCCATCCGATCCTGTACCTGCGGCTCATGGACCGGGTGAAGGCGGGCGCCAAGCTGATCGTGGTCGATCCGCGGCGCACCGCGACCGCCGCCAAGGCGGACCTCTTTCTCCAGATACGGCCGGGCACGGATCTGGCGCTGCTCAACGGGCTGCTGCGGCTGCTGGTCGAGGGCGGGTACACCGATCAGGAGTTCATCGACGAGCACACCGAGGGCTGGGACGCCATGCCCGCCTTCCTCGACGACTATCCGGTGGAGCGCGTCGCGGAGATCACCGGCATCCCGGAGGACGACATCCGCGAGGCGGCGCGGTGGATCGGGGAGTCCGGGGAGTGGATGAGCTGCTGGACGATGGGGCTCAACCAGTCCACGCACGGCACCTGGAACACCAACGCCCTGGTCAATCTGCATCTGGCCACCGGCGCGATCTGCCGCCCCGGCAGCGGGCCGTTCTCGCTCACCGGCCAGCCCAACGCCATGGGCGGCCGGGAGATGGGGTACATGGGGCCGGGGCTGCCCGGGCAGCGGTCGGTGCTGGACGCGGAGGACCGGGCGTTCACCGAGGAGCTGTGGGGGATCGAGCCCGGCACGCTGCGGGCGGACGGGGCCGGGCAGGGCACCGTGGAGATGTTCCGGCGCATGGCGGACGGCGAGATCAAGGCGTGCTGGATCATCTGCACCAACCCCGTCGCCTCGGTCGCCAACCGCCGGACGGTGATCGAGGGCCTGGAGGCGGCCGAGTTCGTCGTCACCCAGGACGCCTTCGCCGAGACCGAGACCAACGCGTACGCGGACGTGGTGCTGCCCGCCGCCATGTGGGCCGAGGCCGACGGTGTGATGATCAACTCCGAACGCAATCTCACCCTCGCCCGGCAGGCGGTCGACCCGCCCGGCGAGGCGCTGCCGGACTGGCGGATCATCGCCCGGATCGCCTGCGAGATGGGGTACGGGGACGCCTTCGGCTACGGATGCGCGGAGGAGATCTTCGAGGAGATCAAGCGCACCTCGAACCCGAAGACCGGCTACGACCTGCGGGGGGTGACGTACGGGCGGCTGCGTGAGGCCCCGGTGCAGTGGCCCGCCGCGCCCGACGGTGGCGACGACCGCAACCCGGTCCGCTACGTCAACGACGGCGTCAGCCAGACCCTCGCCGTACGCGAGGACGGCACTCGGCCCCGGCTGGTGTTCCCCACCCCGAGCGGCCGCGCCGTCTTCCACGCCCGCCCGCACATGGACGCCGCCGAGCTGCCGGACGACGACTTCCCGTTCGTCCTCAACACGGGTCGGCTCCAGCACCAGTGGCACACGCTCACCAAGACCGGCAAGGTCGCCAAGCTGAACAAGCTCAACCCGGGGCCGTTCGTCGAGCTGCACCCGCGGGACGCGGAGCGGCTGGGCGTCGGCGAGGGCGACGCGGTGGAGGTGGCCTCCCGGCGCGGGCGGGCGGTGCTGCCCGCCGTGGTGACGGACCGGGTGCGGCCGGGGAACTGCTTCGTGCCGTTCCACTGGAACGACCTGTTCGGCGAGTACCTCAGCGTCAACGCGGTCACCCACGACGCGGTCGACCCGGTGTCCTTCCAGCCGGAGTTCAAGGTGTGCGCGGTGTCGCTGGCGAAGGTCGCGTCGGCGCCGTCGGCGAGCCCGTCCCCGGTCGGCGAGGCTTCGGTGGCCGAGGGGCTCGCCGGGACGTTCGGCGTCGGCGACCTGACCCCGCCGGTCCTCACCGAGCCCGAGCGCCAGTACCTGCGCGGCTTCCTCGCCGGGCTCCCCGGCCCGGCCATGAACGGCCCGGCCATGAACGGCCCGTCCGTGACCCCGGGCGCCCAGGCCGCCACCGCCGTCCCCGTGCTGCCCCAGGACGCGCCCTTCTCGCCCGACCACGCCCTGTGGGTCAACGGCGTCCTGGCCGGGGCCTTCTCGCGCGCCGCCGTCCCCGGCAGCGCGGTCCCCGCGGTGGCCCCGGACCCCGCCGGGCCCGCGACGGCCACCCGCGAAGTGGTCATCCTGTGGGCCTCCCAGACCGGCAACGCCGAGGACGTCGCCGGTGCCACCGCCCGCCGCCTCGCCGAGACCGGACGGCAGGCCCGGCTGCTGGAGATGGACGGCATCGCCGCCGCCACCCTCCCCCGCCCCGCCGACCTCCTCGTCATCACCAGCACCTTCGGCGACGGCGACGCCCCCGACAACGGCCACGGCTTCTGGGAGTCCCTGGCCGCCGCCGACGCGCCCCGCCTGGACGGCACCCGCTACGCCGTCCTCGCCCTCGGCGACTCCACGTACGACGACTTCTGCGGCCACGGCCGCCGCCTGGACGAACGCCTCGACGAGCTGGGCGCCGTACGCCTCGCCCCCCGCACCGACTGCGAACCGGACTACGACGAGCCCGCCCGCGCCTGGCTGGACACCGTCCTCGACGCCCTGGGGACCGAGGCACCGGAGGCACCCGCACCGGCGTCCAACGCCCCCGCGTCGAAGGCACCCGTGCCGAAAGCCCCGGCCGCCCCCGCCCGCCCCACCAAGGCCGCGCCCTTCACCACCCGCCTCACCGGCAACCGGCTGCTGAGCCTGCCCGGAGCGACCAAGGAGGTGCGGCAGTTCGCGTTCGACACCGGCGACGGCGCGCTCGCCTACGAGGCCGGGGACGCGCTCGGCGTCTGGCCCGAGAACTGCCCCGACCTGGTCGCCGAATGGCTCGCCGTCACCGGCCTCGACCCGGCCGCCGAGGTGGCCGTCGCCGCCGCCCCCGGTGCGGACGTGGCCGCGATGCCTCTCGCCGACGCCCTCCGGCGCCATCTGGAGATCGCGAGGATCACCCCGGACCTGCTGCGTTTCGTCCTCGACCGCACCCATGACCACGACCTCAAGCGGCTGCTGCGCCCGGACAACAAGGACGGTCTGGCGCAGTGGACCTGGGGCCGCCAGGCCGTGGACGTCCTGGCCGAATACCCGGTGCGCGCCTCCGCCCAGGAGTGGGCCGACGTCCTCAAACGGCTCCAGCCCCGGCTGTACTCCATCTCCTCCAGCCCCCTCGCCCACCCCCACGAGGTGCGGCTGACGGTCTCCGTGGTGCGCTACGAGAGCCGCGGCGGGACGCTCCGCAAGGGCGTCGCCTCCACCCACCTCGCGGACGCCGCCGCCGACCGCCCCGTGCCCGTCTTCGTGCAGCGCACGCCCGCCTTCCGGCCCCCGGCCGACCCCACGACACCGATGGTGATGGTCGGCCCCGGCACCGGAGTCGCCCCGTTCGTCGGCTTCCTGGAGGAGCGCAGGGCGCGCGGCGCGACCGCCCCCAACTGGCTGATCTTCGGCGAACAGCGGCGCGCCACCGACTTCTACTACGAGGACGAGCTGGAGCAGCTGCGCCGCCACGGCACGCTCACCCGGCTCGACACCGCCTTCTCCCGCGACCAGCGGGCCAAGGTGTACGTCCAGGACCGGATGCGCGAACACGGCGCCCGGCTGTGGTCCTGGCTCCAGGACGGCGCCCACTTCTACGTGTGCGGGGACGCCACCCGGATGGCCAAGGACGTCGACCGGGCGCTGCGCGACATCGCCGTCGCCCACGGCGGGCTCGACGAGGACGCGGCCGAGCTGTACGTCAAGCAGCTCGCCGCCGACAAGCGCTACGCCCGCGACGTGTACTGATACAAAGCATCTGCGATGCCATTTCCGTCGACCGGTGTGCTGATGCAACCTGATGGGCAGGTGTCACCTCGCAAACGCGCTCGTATCATGGGCGGATGCACACGTACCGGATCGGAGAGGCGGCGGCCCTGATGGGCGTCAGCGCCGATACCCTGCGCCGCTGGGTCGACGGCGGACGGCTCACCGCCGAGCGGGACGAACAGGGCCGCCGGATCATCCCGGGCCCGGCGCTCGCCGCGTTCGCCCGGGAGCTGAGCCGCGGCACGGACCGGGAGGGCAACGGCGTCTCCTCGGCCCGCAATCGCTTCACGGGCATCGTCACCGAGGTGATCCTCGGCGATGTGTCCGCGCAGGTGGAGATCCAGGCGGGGCCGTTCCGGGTGGTGTCCATGATCAGCCGGGAATCCGCGGAGGAGCTGGGTCTCGAGCCAGGCGTTCCCGCGGTGGCGGTGATCAAGTCGACCAACGTGGTCGTGGAGAAGCCATGAGCACCGACGAGGGAGAAGCCCTGTGACGACCCGTTCAGCAACCCGCCGGAACCGCACCTTGCGCGTGGCGGGCGGCCTCACCGTGGCCGCGTTGGCGCTCGGCGCCTGTTCCTCGGGCGGCTCCTCCGAGAAGTCGGACGCGGAGAGCGGATCGTCCGCGAAGAAGGTGTCCGGCACGGTCACGGTGTTCGCCGCCGCCTCGCTCAAGGAGAGCTTCACCGAGCTGAAGAAGACCTTCGAGAAGCAACACCCCGGCACCAACGTGACGTTCAACTTCGGCGGCAGCGACGCCCTCGCCGCCAGCATCACCTCCGGCGCCCCCGCCGATGTCTTCGCCGCCGCCAGCCCCAAGACCATGAAGACGGTCACCGGCGCGGGCGACGCCAAGGGCACCCCGTCGACCTTCGTCCGCAACCAGCTGGAGATCGCCACCCTCCCCGGCAACCCGAAGAAGATCACCAACTTCGAGGACCTCACCAAGGGCGGGCTGAAGGTCGCGCTGTGCGCCAAGGAGGTGCCGTGCGGAGCCGCCGCGCAGCAGGTGCTGGACGCGGAGCATCTGAAGCTCACCCCGGCCAGTTACGAGCAGGACGTCAAGGGCGCGCTCACCAAGGTGGAGCTGAAGGAGGTCGACGCCTCCGTCGTCTACAAGACGGATGTGAAGGCCGCGGGCGGCAAGGTCGAGGGCGTGGAGTTCCCGGAGTCGAAGAAGGCCATCAACGACTACCCGATAGCCGCGCTGAAGAGCGCGCCCAACGCCGAGGGCGCGTCCGCCTTCATCGACCTCGTGAAGTCCCCGCAGGGCCAGAAGGCGCTGACCGAGGCGGGCTTCCTCAAGCCGTGACCACTTCCGCCCCGCAGGACCCCCAGATCCTGGAAGACGAGCGGCAGCGGCGCGGCCGACCGCGGCGGACCCGGTCCGGTGTCCCGCTGCCGCTGCTGCTGCCCGCCCTCGCCGGGTTCGCCTTCCTCGTCCTGCCGCTGGCCGCGCTGCTGATCCGGGCGCCCTGGCGGTCGCTGCCGGAGCAGCTGACCAGCGTCGAGGTGTGGCAGGCGCTGCGGCTGTCGCTGATCACCGCGACCGCCGCCACCGCCGTCGCGCTGGTGCTGGGCGTGCCGCTGGCCTGGCTGCTGGCCCGGGCCCGCTTCCCCGGCCGCCGGGTGGTGCGCGCCCTGGTGACGCTGCCGCTGGTGCTGCCGCCGGTGGTGGGCGGCGTGGCGCTGCTGCTGGCGCTGGGCCGCAACGGGGTCGTGGGCCGCTGGCTGGACTCCGCCTTCGGCATCACCCTGCCGTTCACCACGGCGGGGGTGGTGGTGGCGGAGGCGTTCGTGGCGATGCCGTTCCTCGTGATCAGCGTCGAGGGCACGCTACGGGCCGCCGATCCGCGGTACGAGGAGGCCGCCACCACCCTCGGGGCCTCCCGCTTCACCGCCTTCCGTCGCGTCACCCTGCCGATGATCGCCCCCGGCGTGGCGGCCGGTGCGGTGCTCGCGTGGGCGCGGGCGCTGGGGGAGTTCGGCGCCACCATCACCTTCGCGGGCAACTTCCCGGGCCGCACCCAGACCATGCCGCTGTCCGTGTACCTCGCGCTCCAGAGCGACCCGGCCGCCGCCATCGCGTTGAGCCTGGTGCTGCTCGCCGTATCCGTCGCGGTGCTCGCCGGGCTGCGCGACCGCTGGATGGGGACCTCCGCATGACCACCCGCACCCCCGCGACCGTGCGGGACACCGACGGCCTCGACGCCCATCTCGTCGTGGACCGCGGCGACTTCCGGCTGGACCTGCGGCTGACCGCCGCCCCCGGCGAGGTGGTCGCCCTGCTCGGCCCCAACGGCGCGGGCAAGACCACCGCGCTGCGCGCCCTGGCCGGGCTCGCCCCGCTCACCTCGGGCGAACTGCGCCTGGACGGGAGGGAGTTGGAGGACCCGGCGCGGCGGCTGCGGATCCCGCCCGAGGCCCGCCCGGTCGGCGTCGTCTTCCAGGACTATCTGCTCTTCCCGCACCTCACCGCCCTCGACAACGTGGCCTTCGGCCCCCGCTGCCAGGGCGTCCCCAAGGCCGAGGCCCGCGCCCAGGCCGCCGACATCCTGGCCCGGATGGGGCTGGACGGCCACGCGGGCGCCAAGCCGCGCCGGCTGTCCGGCGGCCAGGCCCAGCGCGTCGCCCTCGCCCGCGCCCTGGCCGTACGCCCGCGGCTGCTGCTGCTGGACGAGCCGCTGGCCGCGCTGGACGCCCGTACCCGGCTCGATGTCCGCGCCGGACTCCGCCGCCACCTCGCCGAGTTCGAGGCGGTGGCCGTCCTGGTCACCCATGACCCGCTGGACGCGATGGTGCTCGCCGACCGGCTCGTCGTGGTCGAGGACGGGCGCGTCGTCCAGGACGGCACCCCGTCCGAGGTGTCCCGCCGCCCCCGTACCGACTACATCGCGAGCCTCGTCGGCCTCAACCTGTACCAGGGGCGCGCCGAGGGCCACACGGTACGGCTCGACAGCGGTACGGCCATCACCACCGCCGACGACCTCACCGGCCCGGCCTTCGTCGCCTTCCCGCCCGCCGCCGTCACCCTCCACCGCGACCGCCCCGACTCCAGCGCCCGCAACGCCTGGCGCGCCGAGGTCACCGGCCTGGAGTCGCACGGCGATCAGATCCGCGTCGCCCTCACCGGCGAACTGCCCCTGCTCGCCGACCTCACCACCGCCGCCGTGGCCGACCTCGGCCTCCACCCGGGCCGCACCGTCTGGGCCACTCTCAAGGCCGCCCAGACACACGCCTATCCGGCCTGACAAGATGAGCCGATGAGTGAACGGGGCGGGCGGAACGCATCATGGCGGCGGCACCTCATCGCAACGACGGTGAGCCTCCTGGCAGTCGGGGTGGCCATCGCCCATCTCGTCGCGCCGGACCTGAAGATTGACAACGTCACCGTCGCGCTGCTGGTCATCGCCGTCGTTCCCTGGCTGCGCGAACTCTTCACCAGCATCGAACTGCCCGGCGGGCTCAGGGTCGAGTTCCGGGACGTCGAGCAGCGCATCGAGGCGGCCGAGGCCATGGCCGACGCCGCGCTCGTCGGCGGCGGCGAGGGCGCGGGCGACACCGACGCCCCGGCCGCCCTGGAGGATGTCCGCAGGCTCGCCGCCGAATACCTGGCGGTGCGCGCGGACATGCGCGCCGGATCCGCCCGTACGCAGCGCATGAACGGCATCTTCGCCCGCCTCGTCCGCGCCACCCAGCGCCTCGCCGCCCCCGACCTGGACGCCTGGCTCGCCTCCCCCGACGGCGGCCTGCGCCTCGCGGCCTACGCCCGCCTGTACGCCGTACCGGACGATTCCACGCTGGACCTTCTGGCGTACGCCGTCACCGAGGAACCCCTCGCCTTCAACCAGTACTGGGGCATCCGCGCCCTCGACAAGGCCGTGGACCTCGTCGGCCCCGACGAGGTGCGGTCGAGTGTCGTCCGCCGCCTGGAGGACTGCCGCCCCAACGGCGCCGACCGGGCCCATCTGCTGAACCGCCTGATAGCGAAGATCCACGGCCTCACCTAGAGCTGGCCCGTCCCGAGGTCACCCATCGGTGATGACCACCTTCCCGAAGTGGCCGCGGCTCGCGAAGTGGCGGTATGCGGCGGGCGCGTCCGCGAAGGGGAAGGCGCGGTCGATCACCGGGCGCAGCCGGTGGCGCTCGATTGCCCGGTTCATCTCCTCGAACATCTCCCGGCTGCCCACGAACATCCCCTGCAAGGTGACGCCCTTGCGTACCACCGTCATGGGGTCGGCCCCGCTGCCGTCGGCCAGTACGCCGATGATGCTGATCCGTCCGCCGGTGCGGACGGCGGTGAGGGACTGGGGCAGTGTGCCCGCGCCGCCGACCTCCACGACGTGGTCCACGCCGCCGCCGGTCGCCTCGTACACCGTCTGCCCCCACGCGGGCGTGCGCACGTAGTCGATGCCGTCGGACGCGCCGAGTGCGCGCAGCCGGGTCAGCTTGGCGTCGCTGCTGGAGGTGGCGATGACGTGGGCGCCGCTCAGCGCCGCGAATTGCAGGGCGAAGAGCGAGACGCCGCCGCTGCCGAGCGTCAGCACGCTCTGTCCGGGAGTGGCCCCGCCCGCGGCCACCACGGCGTTCCAGGCGGTCACGGCGGCGCAGGGGAGGGTGGCGGCCTCGGCGAAGTCCAGGTGGGCGGGGGCGGCGACGAGGGCGTCCTGGTCGAAGACGAGGTATTGGGCGAGTACGCCGTCGGACGGGCCGCCGAGCGCGCCCGCGGTCTTGTCCGCGGTGGCCGGGCCGGAGATCCAGTGCGGCATGAAGATGCCCACCACCCGGTCCCCGGCGGACCACCGCGTGACCTCGGCGCCCGCGTCGACCACCTCGCCGGCGCCGTCCGACAGCGGCACCAGGCCGGGGGTGAGCGCGCGTCCGTAGGTGTCCGAAGCGATCATCAGGTCGCGGTAGTTGAGCGACCAGGCGCGCATCCGGACCAGCACCTGGCGCGGCCCGGGGGCGGGCACCTCGCGTGTCGCGGGGCGGAGGGCGTCCACGCCGGTGAAGCGGGGCAGCTGGTAGTAACGCGTCGTCGTCATGCGGGGATCCTCACTGCGTGGCCGGTGACGCGGACACGCGTGTCGTCGGGGGCGACGTCCACGAGCAGTTCGCTGGGCCGCCCCATGTCCTCGCCTTGCCGGATGCGGATCCTGGACGCCTCCGTGATCCGCCCCGTCGCGCGCAGATACCCACCGAAGGCGGCGGCCGCGGCGCCGGTGGCCGCGTCCTCCACGACCCCGCCGACCGGGAACGGATCACGGGCGTCGAAGTCGAGCCGGTCCGGGTCCGGGCGGTGCACCAGATGGACGGTGGTCCAGCCGTGCCGCCGCATCAGCTCCTCCAGCGCGCCGACGTCGTACGCGAGGTCGGCGAGGCGGGCGCGGGTGGCGGCGGCGAGGACGAGGTGGTCGTTGCCCGCGAACGCGACGTGCGGGGCGAGGGCCGGATCGAGGTCGTCCGGGGACCAGCGCAGCGCCGCCAGCGCGGGTGCGACCTCCGTGTCCGCGTCGGCGGGCCGCGACCGGGTGGGCACGGAGGTGAGCGTGGCGCTCGGCACCCCGCCGTCCGTGCTCGTCGTCACCCGGACTTCGCCCGCCGCCGTGTCGAAGATCAGCTCGCCGGGGCCGTCCCGTTCGGCAAGGGCGACGGCGGTGGCGACGGTCGCGTGGCCGCAGAAGGCGACCTCGGCGCGCGGGCTGAAGAATCGCATCCGGTAGCGGCGCCGGGTCTCGTCGTGCGCAGTGTCGGATGCGGTGAGGAACGCGGTCTCGGAGTACCCGACCCGGGCGGCCAGCGCCGTCATGGTGGCGTCGTCGAGCGTCCCGGCGTCGAGGACCACACCGGCGGGGTTGCCGCCTTCAGGGTCGGTGGTGAAGGCGGAGTAGCGCAGCACTTCGGTCATGCCGTCCACGCTTCCACCGGGGCGGCCATCGCGTCCAACGATTCCTTTCGCTGGCCTCCATCGAAAAACCCGATAGCCTGCCGGTGATGGACACCAGACTCCTGCGGACGTTCGCGGCCCTGGCGAGGACCGGGAGCTTCACCGCCACCGCCGCCGAGCTGCACCTCGCCCAGTCCACGGTCACCGTCCAGGTCCGCACCCTGGAACGGGAGCTGGGCACCCGCCTGTTCGACCGGATGTCCACCGGCGCCGTCCCCACCAGCGCCGGGCGGCGGCTGCTCACCGAGGCCGAGGACGTCCTCGACGCCGAGGCCCGGCTGCGCGCGGCTGCCGCGGGCGTCGCCGGGACCCACGGGACCCCGGAGGGTCAGGTCGCCCTCGGCGCGGGCGAGTCCCTGTGCGCCTCCCGGCTGCCCCGCGTGATCGCCTCCCTGGCCCGCAGCCACCCTGGCATCGAACTCAACCTCCACCCGGCGGGCAGCGCCGCCGCCATCGAGGGGCTGCGCGCGGGCCGCCTCGACCTCGCGCTCCTCCTGGAGCAGCAGGTCGACCACGCCGACCTCAGCGCCCGCCTCCTCGCCCGCGAGCCCCTCGTCTACCTCTCCGCCCCGGACCATCCGTTCGCGGGCCGCACCGTGGGCTGGGCCGAGCTGGCACGGCAGAACTTTTTCGTCCACGAGGAGGGCTGCACGTACAGCGACCACCTGGTGCGCACCCTCCGCACCGTCCCCGGCCCACCGCCCCGGCTCACCCGCTTCGGCAGCATCGAGGCCGCCCGCTCCTGCGTCGCCGCCGGTCTCGGCCTCACCCTGCTCCCGCGGGCCACGGTCGAACGCCAGCTGGCCGAGGGCGCCCTGGCCGAGGTCCACGGCCCCGAGATCCCCCCGGTCCCGGTCCAGCTGACCCGGGCCCGCCGCCGCTGGACCAGCCCGGCCGCCCAGGCGGTCGCCACCGAACTGGCCCGCCTCATCCCGCCGGGCGACTGACGCCGCTCAGAGCAGCCGCACGCCGTCGTGGGCGCGGACGGCGGGCGGGGCGGCGGTGTCGAGCGCGTCCAGGATGCGCGCCGCGTACGCCTCGGACGCCAGGTCGGGCACCTCCGCGCGGGTCGCCCAGCGCCAGGCCCGGGTGCGGGGGCCGGTGGCGGGCGTACCGTCGAGGGACCGGCAGCGGAAGACGAGGGACACGGCTAGGCCGTTCATGTCCTTGTAGACGCCGGTGAGGGCCGCCGGAAGCGCGATCTTGACGCCGGTCTCCTCCAGCAGCTCGCTCCGCAGGGCGTCGGGGATCGTCTCGTCCGGGTCCAGCGGCCCGCCCGGCGGCTCCCACGTGCTGCTGTCCCGGCGCTTGATCAGCAGCGCCCGGTCCCGCTCGTCGACGATGACACCGGCGACGTTCACTGTGTGCGGGCGGTCCACGGTCACGTTCCTCGGCCCTCTCGACTGGCTGCGCGGCCCTCACGGTAGCCCAAGTCCCTTGGGGACAGCCCGGGGCCCCGAAGGACGGTCGGTGGGGTCTTCTACTCTGTCGGCAGCCCGTCAAGGACGGTACGGCGGGCCATCACCACACATAGCGAACAACGGGGGACACATGCGGACACGCATGAGGGTGGCAGGTGCGATCGCCGGAGCGCTGCTCGTCACCGGGTGCGGCGGCGGCAGCGACACCGAGGGCGGCGGAACGGCGGACGCGGCGAAGAAGCCGGACGAGAAGCCGAGCGCGTCCGCGCCGTCGGTGCCGATCGAGACGGGCGCGAAGAAGGCCGCCTGGACGGACCGGGATCAGACGCGGCAGCTGAAGGTGGCGCCCAAGCGGCTGGTCCAGGGCAAGCAGACGGACCTCAAGCGGGTCCGGCTCGACAGCGACGTCGACGGGATGGTGCCCTTCTACCTCACCGTCTCCTACACCAACACCGGCAAGGAGACGCTGACCCGGCCCGACCCGGAGAACAACTTCACGATCACCCTCGCCGACGGAACCCCCGGCCGTCCGATCACCCTGATGAACCTGAACCCGCTGGCCACCGAGTCGGGCGTGCCCAAGGAGTGCGACAAGGCGGGCCCCGCGAGCCTGCCCCCGGGGCGTACGGGCGAGGCGTGCCAGATCGTCATGCTGCCCAAGGACCGCACGCCCGCGATCGTCTCCTACACCGACGAGGCGAGCGGTGCCCTGATGTGGAAGATCGGCGACGGCGAGGGCTACGCGGGCACCAACGGCCTGATGACGGTCGGTCAGTCCGCCGACGCCATGTGGCAGGACGACAACCGCGACGTTCCCATGACCGTCACCCTGACCGGCATGCGCAAGGGCGACATCGGCGACCTCAGCCGCTTCCAACTGAGCGCCGCCCAGAAGAAGATGACCCCGTACTACGTCACCCTCCGCTACCGGAACACCGGCACCCACGTACTGCTGCCCACCATGCAGGACGGCGTGGGTGTCAGCACCGCGGGCGGACAGCAGATCCAGCCGATGACGTTCATGGACTTCTCCACCCCGGGCAACGGCGTCGGAACCTGCCGCAGCGCCGTGGCGCACACCCGGCTGAAGCCGAAGTCCTCGCTCACCATGTGCTCCGTCCACATGATGCCCGAGGGCGACCAGCCGGTGGCGGTCACCTTCAAGGGCGAGGGCAGGGGCGCCCACCAGTTCGGCTGGCGCGTGCCCTAAGCGTGCCGCCAGCGTGCCGCAAGAGCGCCGTGAGGGTGCCGTGAGGCGACGTGCCCCGCTACTTTCCCGCGGTGTCCTCGAAGTAGGCGTCCAGGACCTCGTCCAGCTGCGCCGTCCACTCCTTGAGGGCTCCGCGGGCCGGGGCGTCCACGTCGGCGGCGTACCAGCGGTGGGCGGTGGTGTAGACGGTGACGCTGAAGCGGCGGCCGAAGCGGGGGGTGTCGATCTCCACCGCGCCGATCTCGTCCCAGGAGAACTCGGCGTTCTCGCCGTCCAGCTGGAAGGCGACACCGGAGTGCCCGGCGGTGATCGATCCGCGGCGGTCGGAGACCTCGAAGACCGGCCCGTCCTCGGGCTCGGCGTCGTCCTCGGCCGCGTCCTCGGTCTTGTCGGCGTCCTCGGCCTGCTCGTCCGGCTCTTCGGCCTCGGCTTCCGCCTCCTCCGCGTCCGCGTCCGCTTCCGGGGCGTCGTCCACCGGCTGGTCGGCGGCCTCCTCCGGGGCCTCTTCCGGGGCTTCCGTGGCCGTCTTCGCCTCCGCGGTCACCTCCTCGGTTTCGTCCGGGCGCGGGGGCGTCAGGCCGGGGATGTGCCCCGGATCGGTCCCGGCGGCGGGTACGGGCGGGATGATCGGACCTATGCGCTGCTCCACGCCCGGCAGTATGTCGGATGAAGCTGTGCCCGCGACACCCACTCCCCGAGTGTTCCGCCGCGCGTCACGATCAGGCGACGTCGATGCCGTACTCCCGCACCAGCGCCTCCAGCCCGCCCGGGTAGCCCTTGCCGCCGATCACGAAGTCCCAGTCGCCGCCTGCGCGGCGCCGGAAGGAGCCGAGGACCAGGGCGGTTTCGCCGCGGCGGCCGTCGGAGACCTCCAGCTCGCCGAGTTCGGTGCCCGTGGCGTCCAGGAGCCGTATCCGGGCGTCGGTGAAACCGGACAGGTCCGCCCCGGGGTCGACCTCGGGGTCGACGGCCGCGGCGAGGACGAGACGGTCGGCCTCGGGCGGCAGGGCGTCGAACGCGACGCGGACCGCCGCCCGGTCGGGGGCGGTGGCGGGCAGGGCGCGGACCGTGCCGTCGGGGGTGCGGGGGTTGTTGAAGAAGACGAAGTGGTCGTCGCTCAGCACCCGGTCGCCGTCGCAGACGAGGGCGCAGACGTCGAGGGCGACCTCGCCCGTCCAGGACATGCCCAGCACGTTGTGCCCGTCCGGCGGCCCATCGGCAGAGGCGGAACCGGAGCCGGGACCGGCAGTGGCGGCGCCGTCGCCCAGCCGCCCCCGCAGCCCGTGCCGGTGCAGCAGGTCGACCAGCTCCGTCCCGGACACCAGCTCCAGCGGCTTCCCGTGGGCGAACGTGTGCGAGCCGGGCCCGAACCGCGAGGTGGTGACCAGGACGCCCTTGTTCGCGCCGCTGTCCTGGACCGTGCCGTACAGATCGCGCACGGCCGTCGGCGGCACCGTGCCGCGGTAGCGCTTGACCTGCACCACGATCCTGCCGCCCCGGATCGGGGTGGGGTCCATCGCCTCCACGTCCACCCCGCCGTCGTTCGAGCGCCGGGTCGTCACCGCCCGCATCCCCATGGCCCGGAAGAGGTCCGCGACCAGCGACTCGAAGGCGATCGGATCCATCGCGTGCAGATCCGGCTCGTCGCCCCCGCCCTGGGTGAGGACGCCGGAGCCGACGTCGTCCGGCGTCCGCCCGGGCGTCACGGCGGCGCGCTGGTCGGGGCGCGTGGAGAGCCGGCCGCGTACGCCGTCGACCAGGCAGTCCACCGCGCTCACCTGCTCCAGCCGCAGTTCGGCGAAGGCGGTACGCGTCACCGTGACGGTCGCCAGGACGATCCGGGCCCGGTGGCCGGTCGCCGGATCGAGGTCGTCCACGAACCCGTTCAGCGCGACCGATTCGAGCGCTCCGGACCCGTCCGCCGCGAACAGGTCGCGCAGCGCCAGCAGTACGCACTGCGCGAGCACGTCCCGGTACAGCGCCCGGCGCTGCGTGGCGGGGCGCGCCGTCTCCCGGTCCTCGTCGGAACCGGCCACGTACCGCACCGACTTGACCTCCGGGACGATGTCGTAGCGCGGCAGCTCCAAGTCCAGGACGAGCTGGCGCGCGGCCGGGTCGTACGCGGCGGACACCTCGCGGGGGAGGCCGTCCGGCCACACCGGGGAGGAGTACGTGGAGTGGTAGAGCGCCGCCGTGAAGTACTCCACGACCGCGTCGGGTTCACCGGCCCGCACCTCGGCGACCAGGTCCGCCACGCCCTCGTTGTGCCGCCGTATCTCCGCGAGCTGTTGCGCGGCCCACCGCTCGTACTGCCGGTGGTAGGCGTCCAGCCGCCGCACCCGCTCGGCCTCGGCGGCCTGCGCGGCCCGCCAGTCCCGCTCGTACCGCTCCCGCGCCTCCTCCCGCTCCCGCCGCCCGGACCCGAAGCCCCAGCCGCCCTGCGGCTGGTAGTGCCGCTGGTCCGGCATCGGTACGGGGTGGGCGAGCGCGCCCGGGTCGAACGGCTCGACCTGCTCGGGCCGGGCGAGCCCGGCCGGGCCGAACGCCGCCGCCCTGCACCCGTCCACCAGCAGCGACCCCAGCGCCTCGACCCGCGCCTCCAGCTCCTCCGTACGCCGCCGCGCGTCCGCCTCGCGCTGCCGCCGGTACGCCGCCTGCCGCTCCCGCTGATCGCGCGCCCGCGCCCGCTCGGCGGCCCGCGCCCGCCGCTCCTCGTCCCGCTCCCGCTGCGCCCGCGCCCGTTCCTGCGCCTCGCGCTGCCGCTGCGCCTCGGCCCACAGGTTGATCAGGCCGCTGGAACGACCGGAGCGACGGCTCATGCGGTACCCACTCCCCCCGGACCCCTCGGCCCCACACCTCGCACACCGGTCCCCAACCAGCGGTGACGCCCCGATTCTAGTGGCCGCCCCTGTCTCCGCCCCCGTCGCGGTTGCCGACAGACAGGTACACAACCGCTGGGCATGCTGTTGCCAGTCTGGAAAGTGTGTCCCAGCCGCCTCCGAGCCCCGTCGGCCGAAAGCTGGAAGCCCCGGGCGGACAGCCCGGGGCTTCCGGCGTACGCCGGTCAGGCGGTCAGCAGGTCGGCGGCCTTCTCACCGATCATGATCGACGGGGCGTTGGTGTTGCCCGACGAGATCGACGGCATGATCGAGGCGTCCGCGACCCGCAGCCCCGCCACGCCGTACACCCGCAGCTCCGGGTCGACGACGGCGAGGGAGTCCTGCCCCATCTTGCAGGTGCCCACCTGGTGGTGGTACGTGCCGACCGCGCGCCGCACGAACTCCCGAAGGTCCTCCCGGGTACGGGCCTCCGGGCCCGGGGCGGCCTCGGCCTTGCGCCAGTCGTCGAAGGCGGCGTGGGCGCCGATCTCGCGGCAGATCTCGACCGCGTCGACCATGGCCTCCATGTCGTACCGCTCGGCCAGGATGTTCGGGTCCAGCAGCGGCGCCGCCTCGGGGTCGGCCGAGGCCAGCCGCAGGGTGCCGCGCGACAGCGGGCGGACGATCCCGGCGGCCAGGGTGTAGCCGTGCTCCGGCATCTCGTACGACTCGGCCGGATAGACCAGGTGCAGGAAGAGCGGCTGGAGGTCGGGCCCCGGGCGGCGCGGGTCGGTGCTCGCGAACAGCTGGCTCTCCAGCAGGTTCGCCGTACCGGGCGGCAGCGGGCGCGTCGCCTCGTACACATTGCTGACCAGCGGGTGGTCGTGCAGGTTCTCGCCGACCCCGGGCAGGTCCACGGCCACCTCGACGCCCACCTCGCGCAGATGCGCGGCCGGGCCGATCCCGGAGAGCAGCAGCAGCGCGGCCGAGCCGATCACCCCGCCGCTCAGCACCACCTCGGAGGCGGCACGGGCCTGGTGGAGGGCGCCGTCCGCCGCGTACTCCACCCCGGTCGCGCGGCCGTCCTCCAGCAGCACCCGGTGCACCCGGGCCCCGGTGGTGACGGTCAGTCGCGGATGGTCCAGGACGGGCGCCATGAAGCTCTGCCAGGCGCTCATGCGCCGCCCGTCGAGGGTGGTGGTGTGGTTGAACCCGACCCCGGTCATCCGCTCACCGTTGAAGTCCTCGGTCAGCGGATGCCCCAGCGCCACCGCGGCGTCGACGAACGCGGCCGCCGTGGGGTGCGGTTCGGCGATCCGGCTGACCGGCAGCGGCCCGTCGCCGCCGTGCCACTCGCTCGCCCCGTCCATGTGGTTCTCGGACCGCTTGAACAGCGGGAGCACACTGTCCCAGTCCCACCCGGTACAGCCCTGGTAGGCCCACGCGTCATAGTCGCTGCGGTGCCCGCGTACGTAGATCATCCCGTTCAGCGAGCTGCTGCCGCCCAGCACCTTGCCCCGCGGCCAGTACAGCCGCCGGTCGTTGGCGTGCCGCTGCGGCTCCGTCATGGCCGCCCAGTCCAGCTCGGACTGGAGCAGCATCGGCCACCCCTGCGGGCTGTGCACCCGCTCGTCATCATCGGCCGGTCCCGCCTCGATGACATGGACCGAATGCCCCCGGTCCAGCAACCGCCGGGCGACCACGCTCCCGGAAGACCCCGCCCCGACGATCACGTAGTCGTGCTCGGCACCTGGCGTCAACGCCATGGTGGCATGCCCCCTCAGGTTTCTGTCGTTTCATCAAAACCCTAGGTGACCAGGGAGTTTGATGGGAAACTCCGTGCGGAAGGTGATCCCACCCCATGACGAACGATGACAGCACCCGATACGCCGCGGACACCGTGGCAGCCCAGTGGCGGCTCTTCCTCGACGGGGCCGAGGGCATGGTCGACCCGGCCATGGCCCGCGCGGCCCACGCGCAACCGCGGCTGCGGGAGCTGTTCCCGGGAGTCAGCCACGGCACCATGTTCTTCAGCCGCTGCACCGGCCTCCCGGCCGTCCACGTCGGGGGTCAGGTCTCTCCCACGGGAGATGGCCGCTTCCGGGTCAGGGGACCCCTCGGTGGGGCAACCCTCGGCGTGGCCGACACCCCCGAGGAGGCGTTCGAGCTGATCGCCGCGAACCTCCCCGAGGGCTGCGGTCCGGCGATCATCGGGACGGCCGACGACCTGTGAGACGCAGAGGCCCGGCAGGATGGGGGCAGCCATCCTGCCGGGCCGGTCCGTCGGCGCGGGCGTGCGTCAGCCGCACTTACGGCCGCTGTTGATGCACTTCACGGCCTGCTTCATCAGCGAGTTGGACATCACGTTGATGAAGTCCCCGTGGTCCGTGACCGGCTTGTGCAGCTGCTCGGGGAAGCTGTCCACCGCGAAGACCGACTTCGGCGCGATCTTGTAGGTGATGCGCTGGGTCAGGGCCGGGATGGCCTTGAAGCCCTTGCCGCACGCGCCGTTGGCACCGGCGAAGGCCACGTGGGTGCGGTGGTTGGCGCTGTCGGTGTTGCGGCCGTCCCAGCAGCTCTGGAACTTGAACGTGCGCACCACGTTGCTGCCCTTGGGGCACAGCGGGTACTTGTCCTTGAGCTGGCGGTTCTCGAATCCGGTGCAGCTCCAGGAGGCGTTGGCGTTGGCCGTGCCGTTGGTGAAGGCCTTGGCGTCACCGGTGATGATGCGCAGGAACTTCGGCATCGCCGTGACCTTGCCGACCGCGCTGCCGCGGAAGGTGAGCTGGACGGAGGTGGGCTGGAGGATGGTGCCGATGTTGCCTTCGGTGCCGCCGCCCGGGGCGCCCGCGTCCTTCTCGTTCTTGCCGTCGCGCAGGCGCAGCACGGGCCAGTAGTGGGTGGAGCGGTCGCCGTTGGTGCAGGAGGTGGTCGCGGTGGCGAGGATCTGGTCGGTGGCGAAGGCGTCGTTCTTCTGGTTGCCCACGTAGTCGTGCATGTGGTGGGCGCCGTTGCTCACGCCGGGGGCGACGATGACGTTGTCGGAGTTGAACTTCTTGTTCTCGTTGCGTCCGCAGCGCGAGGAGAAGGTGCCCTTGGAGGCGCCTGCCTGCTTGCGGGGGTTCTTGACGTTGGGCTGCACCTTCCGGATGTCGACGAAGTCGGCCTTCTGGGGGCCCGCGGCCTGGGCTCCGCCGGCCGCCGCCGGAGCGGCCGCCGGCGCGGCGTTCACCTCGTCCTGCTTGACCGTGCAGGACGCCATCGAGCCCAGCCCGGACGCCTGCTGCGAGCCCTGCCCCATGCGGGTGGCGATGCGGTTCAGCGCGCTGCGGCGCTGGGACGACAGCGGCTCCAGGACGCGCGTGCGCACCCACTCCTGGTCGGCGGCCTTGGTGCCCTGCGCGGAGAGCTGCTTGTAGGCGTCGGCGACCTGGGTGTCCAGCTTCGCCAGTTCCTTGTCCACGGAGGGCCGCGCCTTCTGCGGCACGTTCGACAGCCGGGTGGCGACGTCGGGGCACTGGATGGTCATCGAGGATTGTCGGGCGGCCTCGGTCCGGTTGGGGGACTGCCGGGCGGCCGAGGCGTTGTTGTCGGTCATCAGCAGCGCGCCGCCGCCGACCGCCAGGGCCGCGACGCCGACGACGGACACGACGAGCACGCGTGACCGCTTGTGTCTCTTCTTGTATCTCACCACTACGCCCCTCATTGGTAGTTGTCATACCGCGATACGAAAACCGGGGCGGTTCCGCTCATCGGCGGCCGTAGCGGATGAAGGTATGGCGGGAAGCGACCCCTCGGTGATCCCCTCGGCGATCCCCCGGCGGCCCCGCGGCGCCCCTCGAAACCGTAGATGAAAATGAAAACCAATAGCGTGTACGCTGTGGGCCATGGCCCGGAACGAACTACGCCCGATCATCAAGCTCAGGTCCACCGCCGGCACCGGCTACACCTACGTGACCCGCAAGAACCGCCGAAACGACCCCAACCGGATGGTCCTGCGCAAGTACGACCCGGTCGTGGGCCGCCACGTCGACTTCCGAGAGGAGCGCTGACCGCCATGAAGCCCGGCATCCACCCCGCGTACGAGCCGGTCGTCTTCCGCGACCGCGCCGCCGGTTTCGCCTTCCTGACCCGTTCCACGGCCACCAGCGACAACACCGTCGAGTGGGAGGACGGCCGCACCTACCCGGTCATCGACGTCGAGGTCTCCTCGGCGAGCCACCCCTTCTACACCGGCACCCAGCGGATCATGGACACCGCGGGCCGCGTGGAGCGCTTCGAGCGGCGCTACGGACCGGGGCGGGGCGCCCGGTGAGCGGGGAGGACGAGCCCCGGCTGGCCGTCGCGGTCGTGGCCGGACTGCACGCCGATGCCCGCCGCGCCGCCGTCGAGGAGATCCTGCGCACGGTGCCCGGCGCCGTCGCATTGCACCACGACCTGTCGGCCGCGACCGACCGCGCCGTGCACCGCACCGTACGGGACGCCACCGGCCTGCTCGACAGCGGCGACGCGACCCTGGTGAACGACTGCGCGTGCTGCGCCCTGCGCGAGGACCTGGTCCCCGAGCTGCTGCGGCTGGCCGCGGGCGGCGGCCACCGGCTGGCCGTGGTCGAGCTGTGGGATTCCGTCGAACCGCAGGCCATGGCCGCGGTCATCGCCGCCGAGGGCGCGCCCCTGGCGCTGACCGGGGTGGCCACCGCGGTCGACCCGGCGCTGATCGTGCCGTACCTCGCCAACGGCGACGACCTGGCCGACGCCGGGCTCGCCGCCGCCCCGACCGACCAGCGCACCGTGGCGGACACCTTCGCCCGGCAGCTGGAGTACCCCACGGTCGTCGCCGTCGCCGAGAACGCCCTGCACGAGAACGCCCCGCACGAGGAGCCCGCCGACGACGCCGACTACGCCCTGCTCACCCAGCTCACCCCCGGCGCCCGGCAGGTGCGGCTCGGCGACGGCGGCGTCGTCGGGGCCGCCCTGCTGCGCGGCTTCGACATCGAGGCGGCGGCCGCCCGTCAGCACCCGGCATGCGCCCTGCTGCCCCAGGACGCCGACGAACACGGCGTGTCCACCCTCGTCTGGCGGCGCGAACGCCCCTTCCACCCCGGCCGTCTCTACGCCGCGCTGGAGGATCTGACGTGCGCCGCGGCCCGCAGCCGGGGCCGCTTCTGGCTGGCCGACCGGCCCGACTCCCTCCTCTCGTGGGACGCCGCGGGCGGCGCGCTCTGCGTGGAGTCCGCCGGGCCCTGGCTGGCCGCCCTCCCGGACGCCGCCTGGGAGATGGTCCCCGCCGAACGCCGCGTCGCGGCCTCCCTGGACTGGCACCCGGAACACGGCGACCGCTGCCAGCACCTCACCTTCACGTCCCCGGGTCTCGACCGCGACGGCCTGCTGGCCCTGCTCGACTCCTGCCTGCTCACCGACGACGAGTACGCGGCGGGCCCGGACGGCTGGAAGAACCTGCCGCACGCCTTCGACGACCTCCTTGACCCGGTCGCCTGAAGCCCCTGAATCCGTACGGAAAGGACCGACTCCCCATGCCCTCCCGCCGCACCTCCGGGCGCCCCGACCCCCGGCGCCGCCGCGCCAACCCGCTGGACGCCGCGGGCATCACCTACGTCGACTACAAGGACACCGACCTGCTGCGGAAGTTCATCTCCGACCGCGGCAAGATCCGCAGCCGCCGGGTGACCCATGTGACGCGACAGCAGCAACGGCAGATCGCCCGCGCCATCAAAAACGCCCGCGAAATGGCCCTCATCCCCTACGGCTCCCGCTGAGCGGACCCCCCGTCGGGGACCTTCGGCCGGTCCGGGCGTACGGAGAACACCGTGTCCCCGGCCATCGCCACGATCGCGTCCTTGACGAGCAGCACGGACGGTGGCCGCCCCTGCGCCGTGTCCCCGGGGTCGCTCAGCGCGGAGGTGCGCCACTCTTCCGCCCCGGTCCTGCTGTCCAGCGCCAGCAGACGGCCGAAGCGGTTGGCGAAGTAGAGCCTGCCGTGCCGCTTCGACTCCACGGGCGCGGAGAGGCTCTCCGTCTCCGTCTCCCGCTGCCACAGCTGCTTGCCGCTGCGCGCCGACACCGCGGTGACGGTCCCGTTGGTCCGGACGGCGTAGACGACCCCGTTCAGGAGGGTGGCCGAGCCGCGCAGGGGGTGCCGCAGCGGGATCCGCCGGGTGTCGCCGGTGCGCGGATCCACCCGGATCAGGGCGTTGTACGGGCGCTCGTACCCGGCCTCGTACACCTCCTTCGCGGTCTGCGGCGCGAGGAAGAGGGGCGCGCCGTCGACGGAGCCGAGGTGCAGCGCCTTCCGGGGGAGGGTCGCGAGGGTGCGCTGCGCGCCGTCGGAGGGGTCCAGCCGCAGCAGGGTGTACGGGCCCTCGGCGCTCAGTCCGGACGACGTGAGGGGTGAGCACAGGACGTACGGGGCGCCGGACGGGACCGGCGTCGCCGGTTCGCAGAACTGCCCCTCCTTCGCGGGCGACTGCCACAGCTGCCGCCCCGACGTCCCGTAGGCGACGAGCTGACGGCTGTCGGCCGACAGCGTCAGCAGCCCGCCGCGGAACAGGCGCGCCGACGCCGACCCGCTGATCGTGCGTGACCACCGCGGCTTCCTGGTGCCGGTGTCCAGGGCCACCACCCGGCGGTCCTCGTTCTCGGGCTCGGAGTAGGTGTAGACGGTTTCGTCCCGCACCCCTATGGGGCGCGCGTCCTGCGGCCTGGTGCCGCTGCGCCACCGGACCTTGCCGGTGGCGGCGTCGACCTTGGCGACGGTGAAGCCCTTGCCGCCGCAGTACAGGTCGGCGGCGCGGTCCGGTACGCACGCGGCGTCCTGGTACACGAGCGGGGGCAGCGGGCCTTCGTACCGCAGCGTCGTCCGCCACGGGCGCCAGCCCTCGGGCAGGGACACCTGGCCCGCGTCGGCGGTGGCGGACGCGGCGGGGCGGTACGGCGGCGGCTCGTCGCCCAGGCTGTAGGCCACGCTCGCGACCAGCCCGCCGACGGCCAGGGCACCGACGCCGATGAGGATCAGCCGCCTCCGGCGCCTCCGACCGGCCCCTTCCGCCCGCGGAGGCGGGAACTCCGCACGCGTGGGGGCATCCTCCGGGGGAGCCGCGGCGGCGAAGTCCGGCAGCGCGTCGAGCATCCGGTGCACCTCGTCCAGGCCCGGCCGCGCGGCCGCGTCCTTGTCCAGGCACCGCTTGGCGAGCTTGCGGAGGGGGTCCGGCACGCCGTCCAGCGTCGGCGGCTCGTACATCACCTGGTACCCCGACAGATACGGGCTCTCCGCGTCGAACGGCCCGATGCCGATGGCCGCGTACACCACCAGCGCCCCCAGCGAGAACACGTCCGAGGCCGCGGTGACCTCCCGCGGATTGCGCAGCTGCTCCGGCGACATGAAGCGCGGCGTGCCGAGCACCCGCCCGGCGGTGAGGGTGAGCGTCTGGTTGTCGGCGGCCCGCGAGATGCCGAAGTCGATGACGCGCGGCCCGTCCTCGGCCATCAGGATGTTGGCCGGTTTCAGATCCCGGTGCACCACCCCGGCCCGGTGGATGTCCCGCAGCGCCTCGACGAGCCCCAGCCCCAGCGTCCGCAACTCCCGCCCGCCCAGCGGCCCGTCGTCCCGCACCACATCGGCGAGGGTGCGCCCCGGCACGTACTGCGTGGCCATCCACGGACGCTCGGCCTCCGGATCGGCGTCCACCACCGGAGCGGTGAACGCCCCGCTGACCTTGCGCGCCGCCGTGATCTCCTGCCGGAACCGGGTCCGGAACTCCTCGTCCTGCGCGTACTGCGCGTGCACGAGCTTGACCGCGACCTGCCGCCCCGAGGCCGACCGTCCCAGGTAGACGACTCCCATACCGCCCGATCCGAGCCGGTCGAGCAGGGCGTAGCCGCCTATGGACGTCGGATCATCGGTGCTGAGCGGCATCGCCGATCCCCTTTCCCTACCCCAACCGCCGTACCAGCCCCCTAGGTTAGGCCGCCCGCCCCCCCAACCCCGGCGCACACGTCCCCGCGCGCGCCACCGCGCCGCACGCTGTACGGCGACTATCAGGGCTCGATCGCCGCCGCGCAGGAAGCGGACCAGGACACGCCTTAAGATGATCATGCTCAGGACGCGTGTAGCGGCCATGCATCGGCGGGCCGTTGAACGGAACGCCCGTGTCAGCGCCTCCGCCGACCAGAGGTCCGACACCGGCACGGGCGCCCCCGTCGGCAGCGGTAAGTAGGCGCACCTGCGCAACGAGCGAGCCCCGGGCCTCTGGCCTGGGGCTTGTCGCTCGGCGTGCGCCCGCGCCCCGGGCGTCCGACCCTGGACGAAGGGGGGCGCGGACCGCCGGACTGGAAGGGGCGCATCGCCATGAGGACACCCCCGATCGTTTCACCGCAGGAGTGGGAGGACGCGCGCCAGGAGCTGCTGGTGGAGGAGAAGCAGCTGACCCACGCCCATGACGCCCTGGCCGCCAAGCGCCGCCGCATGCCGTGGGTGGCGGTGGAGAAGGAGTACGCGTTCGAAGGCCCCGAGGGCAAGGTCGGTCTGCTCGACCTGTTCAAGGGCCGCCGTCAGCTGATCGTCTACCGCGCCTTCTACGAACCCGGCGTCTTCGGCTGGCCCGACCACGCCTGCCGCGGCTGCTCCATGGTGGCCGACCACGTCGGCGACCTCACCCATCTGAACGTCCGCGACACCACCCTGGTCTTCGCCTCGCGCGCGCCGCAGCAGAACATCGGGGCCCTGAAGGCGCACATGGGCTGGACGATGCCCTGGTACACGATCACCGACGACTTCGACGCCGACTTCGACGTGGACGAGTGGCACGGCACGAACGCCTTCATCCGCGACGGCGACCGCGTGTTCCGCACCTACCTCATCAATGCCCGCGGCGACGAGGCGCTCGGCAGCACCTGGAGCTACCTCGACATGACCGCCCTCGGACGGCAGGAAACCTGGGAGGACTCCCCCGAGGGCTACCCCCAGACCCCGCCGTACGAATGGTGGAACTGGCACGACTCCTACGGCGAGACCGAAACGGCCCCGGAATGGCTCGCCCAAACCCGCCGCGGCCCCCGCCACCAGCCCGGCTGACGGCTCAGCCGCGCTGGTCGGGAAGGGAGAGAAGGTCGTCCACCATGTGCGGAGCGGCGATATCGTGTCCCCGCCCAAAACTCTTGAACGTCGCGGTCCTGTTGCCCTTGCCGGCCTTGTAGGCGTAGGAAACCTCCATCTGCCGGCACTGCGGGCAGAAGAGGTCGGCCACAAAAGGTGAGAGCGGGACGGGCCCTTCCGGGCCATGGACGTAGAACATGTCGATGCCGACGGGGTGCTCCCACGTGAACGTCCGGCGCTCGAAGTCCGGGTGGTCGCCCGTCGCGTCTTTCGCGACGACCTCGAAATTCCGTGACCTCGGGTGGTAGACGCACGAGACCGTGAACAGCCATGGAGTGGCCTTCAGGAACTGCGCCTTGGCCAGGGCGCGTTCGAGGTGACGCATGCCCTCGGCCACGCGCAGGGCGGACTCGGGCTGGCTCTTGGGCTTGTTGCCGTGGGCGGACCGATTGCGTTCTTCCCGCAAGGCGTTGAGGTGGGTGACGATTCCCGGGTCGTCGGGCCCGTCCCCGAGGGCGTGGTGGAGCCCGGCGACCAGATCGGGTTGGGCGGCCGCGAGGGGCTGGAGTCCCTTGAGCCATGTCGTCCACGTGCCGAACATGGCGCCCTTTCCGAAATAGGCCCTGCGGAGCACGGACAGGTTGTGCTGCCCCGCCTCCGGCAGGTGTTCCTGGCCGCCGGACCGGTTTTCCAGCCGCCCCTGGAGCAGCGCTGCCGCGGTGACGCTGATGGTGATGGCGAGGATCTCGGCGGCATCGAGTAACGCCTCGTACCTGTCCTTGTCCGTGGGGGCCTGGTGCAGCGCGCGGAGGGCGCGGGCAATGGGGTGGGGGAAGGTGTTCCGCGCGTCGGTCGGCACCTCGGAGGGAAGCGTGGAGTGGTCGACGCGGTGCGTGGCCGAGGGGGACGGTGGCGGCGTGGTGGTCGCTCGTAACGCCGGTCCCACGGGCACCGCATGGAGCGGGGGCGCCGGGGGAGCCTCCTGCCGGGGCGGCTGGGGGCGCTTGCGCCACCGCCAGCGTCTGACGAGCAGGCGGATCCAGGCGGGCACGACGCCGCAGAGGATGACCATGGCGATGATGGCGAGCAGCGTGTCCAACCACAGGGGCAGCTTGCTCGGTTCGGCAGGCGGCGAGGCCGGGATGGAGAACCCGGCGATCAGGCCCCAGGCCACGGTGTTCCAGAACGCCCCATCACGGTAGAGGGGTGCGTCGTACAGCCTGAGAACAGCGTTCCGTCGCTTGGGGAGAGGCGGCGGAGGGGCCAACGAGGACGCTGCGTTACCGTGCATGAGCACATGGTGCCTCGCTGCGTCGCCTGATGACTACGGTTGCATGGGATTCTTCTGTGAATCGCCCTCTTCGTCCTGACGTCGAAGTCGGCGGCGATGCCCGCCAGGCCCGGGGCGTCTCCCTGGCCGACCGCCATCGATGACCCTGTACCGTCACCGGACGGCTGGTTGTGAGCGGCGTGCTGGAGGGAGATGGCGTGAGGGACCAGGGCGAGGACGACCCGCATCCGCGCTTCCGTCGGCGGGGACAAGGCGAGCTGGAGGCGCAGGTGCTGGCCGTGCTCCAGCAGGCGAACGGCCCGGTGACGGCCGCCTGGGTGCAGGAGCGGCTCGACGGCGATCTCGCCTACACCACGGTGATGACGATCCTTTCCCGGCTCCAGGCGAAGCAGGCCGTGACCCGGGAGCGGGTGGGCCGGTCGTTCGTATGGCAGGCCGAGTCGGACGGGGCGGGCCTCGCGGCGCTGCGGATGCGCCGGGTCCTGGACGGTCAGGACGACCGGGAGGGGGTTCTGGCCAGCTTCGTGACGGGGCTGACGGCCGACGACGAGCGGCTGCTCCGTGACCTGTTGAGCGAAGCGGAGGGAGACTGAGCGCGTTGGGTGTGTTCGTCTTTCTGCCCCTCGTCCTGCCGTTGACGGCGCTGCCGATCACGCGCCTGGCCGAGCACTACCTCCATCCGCACAGCGCCACCCGGCTGTTGTCGCTGGTGGGAGGCGTGCTCGCGGTGTCCTCCACGCTGTGCCTGGCGTTGCTGGTGGTCGTCGGCACGGCCCAACTGCCGGGCAATCCGCTGCCGGACGGCTGGTCGGACCCCGAGGTGCGGGCGGCGGTGCCGTGCGACGAGGTGGCCGGGAAGGCGGCCATCGTCGCGCTCGTGCCCGTGGCCCTCGGGTGCGCCGGTACGGTCCGGCGGCACCGCCGGGCGCGGCGGCGCGCCCAGGAGGCGGTTGCCGGGCTGGCCGACGAGCCGGTCACGACGCTCCCCGACGACGCGGCGTACGCGTACGCCCTGCCCGCCGCGTCCGGCAAGCCGGGCCGGATCGTCGTCTCCACCGCGATGCTCGCCTGCCTGAACGCCGCCGAACGGCGCGCCTTGATCGCCCATGAGCACGCCCATCTCGCCGGACGGCACCACCGCTATCTGCTGGCCGCCCAGTTGGCGGCGCGGGCGAACCCCCTGCTGCGCCCGCTGCGCGGAGCCGTCGCCTACTGCGCCGAGCGGTGGGCGGACGAGGAGGCGGCCGGTGCGGTCGCGGACCGGAAGGTGGTGGCCAGGGCGGTCGGCAAGGCCGCGTTGGTCTCCCGTGGCACCCCCGCCCCGACGCTGGCCGGGTTCGCCGCGCCCGGACCCGTCCCGCGGCGCGTGGCCGCGCTGCTGGCCCCGGGGCCGTCCGCCCGGCACTGGCCGCCCGCCTCCACGGCCGCGGGCGTCGCCGTCTGGGTCGCCGCCGGGGGAACCACCGCGTCCGCGCTGTCCTCGGCGAACGCGGCGATCGCCCTCTTCCGGGTCCTCCAGGCCGCGACCCCGCTGTGACGGGTCCCGGGGGCGCGGCGCGCCCCCGGGACGGGCAGCACGCCGCCGACGGACCGGCCGCCTACAGATCGAATTCGGCCGGGTCCAGCTCCAGGGCGAAGCACGCTTCGCGGACCACGGCCCGCTCGGTCGCGTCGAAGTCGCCGTCGGCGCCGCCGATGACGATGCCGATCTGGATGACGGCGCGCGCCTCTGCGGGCTTCTTCTTCGCCTTGGCCACCTCCTGGAGGACGCTGACCTTGCCGAAGTCGAAGTCCATGGTCAGCTTGTCGAGGGAGGCGTCGAAACGCGACCGCAGGTCGCCCGCGGGGAAGTTCTGGAGCACCTCGTTGGTGGCGATCAGCTGGGCGACGCGCTGCCGCTCGGACGGGTCGATCGAGCCGTCCGCCGCCGCCACCAGGGCGCACATCGCCATGGAGGCGTCGCGGAACGCGCCGCTCTTGAGGTCGTTCTTCTTGGCGAGCAGCTGGCTCTGCATCGTCTGAGCGGAATCCTTGATGCGGTCCCACAGGGCCATGACCAACTCCGTACGTCGTCACTTACTTCTACAGCACTGTAGAAGTTAGCAGAGTGGTCGAGGCCCGGTGGGCCGATGGGGCTCAGTCCTCCTCGTCCTCGAAGGCGTCGCCGATCTCGTCCACGACCTCCGCCGCGACCATGCCGCCGACGACGCCGACCGCCACGCCCGCCGCGACACCGCCGACGATGGCCCCGGTGCCGGGCCCGGAGCGGTGGTGGCCGCCCTCGTGTCCGTGTCCGTCCCCGTATGGGTGAGCGCCGCGACGGTCGACGAGCTGCCGCACCCAGCCGTCGACCTCCGCGTTCCAGTCGCGGTGTTCGGCGCCCTCGTGGCCGACGGTGAAGAGGGCGAGGGCATCATGCCCGTGGGACAGGAACCCGCCGCGCTTGTCGGCCTCCAGGACGACGTCCAGGCCGCCGGGGTTCGCGAGGAAGGTCACCTCCAACTCGTGGAGGGCGTGGGCGTACTGCGGCGCGGGAGTCAGCTCGATCTCCTGGTAGAACGGCAGCCGCTGCCCCGTTCCGCCGATGTGACCCAGTTCCAGATCCGCGGACGTGAAGCCGAAGCCGAGCTGTCCCAGTGCCTCCAGAACGGCCTCCTGGGCGGGCAGCGGACCCACCGTCAGCTGGTCCAGATCGCCCTTGTCCTTCGCGCCCGCCACCTCCAGCCCGGTGCGGACCCCGAGGACGACGCCCAACGGCTGCCCGTGCAGCTCGGTGACGGGCGTCTCCCACGGAAGGTGGATGGTGAACGGCAGACTGCGGTGCTCGCCCTCGGTGAGCCGGAACCCACCGCCGACCGTGAAGTGGTCGAAGACGACGACCCCTTCGCGCTCCTCGTCGCCGTGCTCGGCCTCGACCCGCGCGACGAGGTCCAGGGTGAGGGACTCGATCTCGAAGTCCGCCTTGCCGCCCTGGAGATGAACCTGCCCGCTCAGCGGCCCGCCGGGGCGTACGGGACCGGCGTCCAGCACGGTGTCCACGGTGGGGCCGCCGACGCCGAGTGAGCCGAGTAGTCGTTTGAACACCATGGTGGCGTCCACTCCTTATGCTTGTATCTACATGCGTGTAGAAGCATAGGGGGTGGCCGCGCCCCGCCGTCCGCGCACCGCGTCACCCCGCCGGAGGAAGTCCGAAAAGACCTCCCCCGCGGGTCACCGGGAGCGTTCGGTCAGGGCTGGGTGCGCTGTTGCTCCGTGCCCCTCGTGTCCGCGTGCCCGGCGGTCGGGGGCGCGGTCAGGTCGAGCAGGAGCATCGCGTCGTGGTCGGGGGTGCCGGGTTCGGCGGTGTAGACGCCGAGGCGCTGGCCGGGGGTGCCTTCGAGCTGCATGCTCTGGCCGCTGAGGGTGAGCATGCCGACCTGGGGGTGGTGGAAGGTCTTCTGGATGCGCTTGCGGCCGACGACGTCGTAGCGCTCCCACAGTTGGGCGAAGTCGGGGCTCTTGAGCAGGAGTTCGCCCACGAGCTGGGTGAGGTCCGGGGCGTCGGGGGCGGTACCGGCCAGGGCGCGCAACCGGGCGACGCAGCCGCGGACCTGCTCCGCCCAGTCGGGGAAGAGGGTGCGGGCGGTGGGGTGGAGGAAGAGGTAGCGGGCGAGGTTGCGCTGTTTGACGGGCCAGTCGGCGATGCCCGCGTACAGGGCGAGGCCGCCGGGGTTCCAGGCGAGCAGGTCCATGCTGCGGCTGATGACGTACGCGGGGCTCGGCCGCAGCGTCTCCAGGACGCGCTTCAGGTGCGGGCGCACGGTCCGGCTGGGCGGGGGCGGCGGCTCGGGGGCGTACCGGGCCGCCCGGGCGGCGAGGTCGCGCAGGTGCTGGTGCTCGGCGTCGTCGAGGCGCAGGGCGCGGGCGAGGGCGTCGAGCACGGAGGGGCTGGGGCGGGTCTCCTTGCCGCGCTCCAGGCGGACGTAGTAGTCGATGCTCATCCCGGCGAGCGTGGCCAGCTCCTCGCGGCGCAGGCCGGGCGTGCGGCGCAGGCCGGTGCCCACCGTGAGGCCGACCTGGTCGGGGCGGGTCTGGGTGCGGCGGGCGCGCAGGAACTGGCCCAGCTCCATGCCACCGCCGCCACCGCCGCTGCCGCCGCTGGTGCTCTGCTCGGATGCCATGACGTCAGTGTCACACCGCGCCGACCTGCGTGGCGGGCGCGTGGGGGGCCCTGTCGTTACCCCCGAGCACCGCTCCCCGGTACGGCCCGGCCTGCCACCGGAGCCGGATCGGCGGGAGGCTCGATCTCCGTCAGCACCATGTCAGCCCCCGGCTTGCCCGCGTACCCGCGTACCCGCGCACCCGTTCCCCCGTGCAGGAGATCGTTCCGTGCCCACGCCCGTCCCGTCCACCCCACCGCAGGCCATCGCCGCCGTCCCTGCCGGCCCGCCGCCGCGGAGCCGGTCCGGCGGGCGCCCGGCCATGGCCGCCGTCCTGCTCGGCTTCTTCACGATCATGGTCGACGCCATGATCGTGAACGTCGCCCTGCCCTCGATCGGGCGCGGATTCGGCAGCGCGATGACCGGGCTGCAATGGGTGGTCGACGGGTACACCCTCACCTTCGCCGCGTTCCTGCTGTCCGCGGGCGCGATCAGCGACCGGGTCGGGGCCCGGCAGGCGTTCGCGGGCGGTCTCGCCCTGTTCGTCGCGGCGTCCCTGGTGTGCGGGCTGGCGCCGGGGCTGGGCGTTCTGGTGGCGGCACGGCTGGTGCAGGGCGTCGGGGCCGCGATGGTCCTGCCGTCGTCGCTCGCCCTGCTGAGGGAGACCTTTCCGGACCCGGCCGAGCGGGCGCGGGCCATCGGCCTGTGGGGCGTGAGCGGCGCGGTCGGCGCGGCCGCCGGTCCCGTGGCCGGTGGGCTGCTCACGGTGCTCGACTGGCGGATGGTCTTCTTCGTCAACCTGCCCGTCGGCGCGGCGGCCCTGCTGCTCCTCCGGTACGCCCACCCCTCCCCGCGGCAGGCGGTGCCGTTCGACCTGGCCGGTCAGGTCGCCGCGATCGCCGCCATGGGCGGGCTGACGTACGCGGCCATCGAGGCCGGGGCCGTCGGGTTCGGCGCCCCGCGGGTCCTGGCCGCCCTCGCCGTGGCGGTCGTGTCGTCCGTCGTCTACGTCGTCGCGCAGGCCCGCGGGCGGCACCCGATGACGCCGCTGCCCCTGCTGCGCTCCCGCGTCATGTCCCTCGCGGTCGCCATCGGGTTCGCGCTGAACGTCGGCTTCTACGGCATGATCTTCCTGCTCGGGCTGTATCTCCAGCAGGTGCACGGGCTGAGCGCGCTCGCCACCGGTGTCGCGTTCCTGCCGATGAGCGTGCTCACGTCCTTCGTGGGCCCCGTCGCCGCCCGGCTGGCGACGCGCTTCGGCGCACGCATGCCGGTGATCACCGGCCAGCTGCTGATCGCCACGGGCCTGGCCGCGATGGTGACCCTGCCCGCCGCGGCGCCGGTCTGGCTGACGGTGCTGCTGATGGTGCCCGTCGGCGCCGGTGGCGCGATGGCGATCACCCCGCTGACGGCCCTGCTGCTGGAGACCGTGCCCGCCGAACGCGCCGGGGTCGCCAGCGGTGTACTGAACGCCGCCCGGCAGCTCGGCGGCGCCCTGGCCGTCGCCGCCTTCGGCGCGCTGGTGGCCGACCGGGCCCGGTTCGTCACCGGGCTGCACACCGGTCTCCTGATCGCCGCCGCGGTCGTGGCCGTGAGCATCGTGGCCACCTGGCTGCTCGAACCCGCCCGGCGCGACGCCCGCTGACGAGGGCCCGGACAGCCGCGGCGCTCGCCTCAGCAGGCGTCGTCGAGAACGCCCGCGATCTGGTCGAGTACGTCACGCGGGGGAGTGAACGGCACCCGCAGACAGCGGCTGAGCGTGCCGTCGGCCGCGAAGCGCGGGCCCGCTATGAGCGCGACCCCGTTCCTGCCCGCTCGTTCGACCACGGTGTCGGCGAGGGCGGTACGCAGGCGCAGCCACAGGACGAGTCCCCCGGGCGGGAGCGTGAACTGCCAACGGCCGTCACCGGCCAGCAGGTTGCCCAGGTGGTCGCGCTGCTGCCGCAGCTCGCGCCGACGCCGTCCGAGTACCGGTTCCAGGTCGGCGAGCAATTCGACGGCGACGAGCTGCTGCACCGGGGGCGCGGACAGCGGCCCGGCCAGGGGGTGGTTCTGGAGTTCCCGGATGAGCGAGGCACGGGCCCGGATCCAGCCGATGCGCAGCCCGCCCCAGACGGACTTGCTGGTCGAGCCGATCAGAATCGCGCCGGGAATGCGGGGCATCGGGTCCGGCTCGTCGCGCAGATCGAGGTCGCGCAGGGTCTCGTCCACCACGAGGGTCACCTGGTGCCGGGCGGCGAGCTGGGCCACGCTGGGCACGGCGCGGCGAGGTGGCCGCGCGCGGTGGCGAAGGCGTCCCGCAGCTGGTCCAGGTCCCAGCCGCCGGTGGTGACGCGGCAGCCCACCAGCCTCGCTCCGGCATGGCGCAGCACCTGAAGCGCGTCGACGTACGTGGGGGCCTCCACCACCGCCGTACGCGGCCCGAAATGCGCCGCGAGCAGGGTCAGCGCGGCGCGCGCCCCGCTGGTGACGAGGATCTGCTCGGGCAGGGTCGCGACGCCTTCGCGGCTGTACCGCGCGGCGATCGCCGCGCGCAGTTCCGGGATGCCCGGGCCGGGTTCGCCGTGCTCGGCCAGCAGGGGACCCGCCCGCTCGGTGGCCCGCCGGGTCGCCTCCAGGTACAGCTCCTGCGGCGCGGCGGGGACGGCCCGGCGCAGGTCGACCAGGGACCCGGCCTCGCCGGTCGCCGAGAGGGGAGCGATCCGTTCCGCGGCGGCCGGGGGAAGGTGCACCGTACTGGCGCTGCCGTGCCGGGTGCGGACCCATCCGGCGGCGCGCAGCCGGTCCAGGGCGGCGGTCACCGTGCCACGGCTCACTCCGAGGGCGGCGGCGAGGCGGCGTTCGGCGGGCAGCTCGCTCCCGGCGCGTATCCGGCCGTCGAGCAGCGCTTCCCGTAAGGCACTGGCCAGCGCCGTGCTGAGGGGCGCCTGGGTGTTCCGCCAGGGGCCCAGGGCCCGCGCCAGGTGGTCGTCGCTCATGCGCACTGGTCCAGTTTTCCATGATTGGACCAGGCGGCCGGACCGGCGTGCTGCCTACGGTCGTGGCCACCGACACGAACGGAGACCTGCCATGCACCCACGACTCGCCGCCGACCGCGACGGGCTGCCGCTCCTGCTGGAGTCCGTCCGGCAGCACGCCGCCGAGGTGCTCGGGCAGGTCGCCGAGCGGGACGTCGTCCCCGCGGCGCCGGTTCCGGAGCCGGATCCCCTGTCCGAGGAGGGGGTGGGGGCGCGGGCGGCGCTGGAGGAGTTCATCGCCTGCTGGGAGCCGGTGCTGTCGGCGAGCGCCGGGCCCCGCTATCTCGGATTCGTCACCGGCGGGACGACACCGGCCGCGCTGGCGGGCGACTGGATGACCGCGACCTGGGACCTGAACGCCTTCTCGTCCCTGGACGGCGCGGGACAGAGCCTGGAGCGCGAGACGATCGCCTGGCTGCGGAGCCTGTTCGGCCTGTCCGACCAGCACCACGGAACCTTCGTCAGCGGCGCCACCATGTCCAACACCGTCGGCCTCGCCATCGCTCGCGAATGGCTCGGCGAGCAGCTGGGCATCTCACCCGCGGAGCACGGGGCGGCCGAACTCGGCGCGGTACAGGTGCTGTCGGGATCAGCGCATTCGAGCGTGCCCAAGGCGCTGTCGATGCTCGGCCTGGGACGCCGGGCCCTCCTCCCCGTGCCGACCCTGCCGGGACGAGAGGCCGTCGACGTGTCCGCCCTGGAACAGGCGCTGCATGAGGCCGAGCCCGACGGTCCGTGCGTCGTGGTCGCGAACGCCGGCACCGTCAACACCGCCGACTTCGACGACCTGCGCGCCCTCGCCGCGCTGCGCGAGCACTACGCCTTCTGGCTGCACGTGGACGCCGCCTTCGGCGCCTTCGCCGCGCTCTCACCCGACCACGCGCACCTGGTCGACGGCCTCGACCTGGCCGACTCGATCTGCGTCGACCTGCACAAGTGGCTGAACGTCCCCTACGACAGCGCCGTGCAGTTCACCCGGCGGCCCGACCTGCAAACGGCCGTCTTCCAGAACGCGGCCGCCTACCTGGGCCCGTTCGGCGACACCCCCGACCTGGCCCACCTCACCCCGGAGAACTCCCACCGCCTGCGGGCCCTCGCCGCCTGGTTCACCCTGCGGGCCTACGGGCGGGACGGCCACCGCGAGATCACCGAGCGGTGCGTCCGCTGCGCACGCGCCCTGGGCACCGCCATCGACAGCACGCCCGGCCTGCGGCTGCTGGCACCGGTCCGGCTGAACGTCGTCTGCTTCACCCTCGCCGACAACCCCACCGCCGACCGGCTCACCGCCCTCACGGAGCAACTCGCCGACGAGGTCTTCCTCACCCCCACCGTCCTCGACGGCGTCCCGGCCCTGCGCGCCGCCTTCAGCAACTGGCGGACCACCGAAGCCGATACGCGCCGCGTCGCCGCGTCGCTGCACGCGGCGATGGCCACGCTGTCGGCACGAAATTGACCCAGCTTTTCGGTGCCGGAATGACCCGGGTGCCAGGTCATTCCGGACCGTAGAGTCCTCGTCATGACGAAGGAGAAGCCCACCGGCTCCACGACCACCACGCCTCTCCAAGCGGTGCTCACCCGCCGCGCGGACGCCGAGACCTGTGCCGACCCGAGCAGTGTGATGACGCTGCTGGGCGAGTCGAACGGCACCCCCGGCGGCTTCACGAGCTACCGGTCCACCTTCGCCGAGGGAGCCGCGGGCGCACCGGCCCACTTCCACACCAAGGCGTCGGAGCTGTTCTTCGTGATCAGCGGGTCCCTGCGCGTGCTGGTGGGCGAGGAGGTCACCACCCTCGACGAGGGCGACTTCCTGGCGGTGCCGCCCCGCACGCCGCACGCCTTCGCCGCGGCGCCCGGCGCCGAGGCGGACGTCCTGTTCGTGTTCACCCCGGGCATGGGACGGTTCGACTACCTGCGTCTGCTCGGCCGGGTCATGCGGGGGGAGGCCGACCCGAAGGAGATCGCCGAGTCCGCGGACCGTTTCGACAACCACTATGTCGACAGCCCCGTCTGGCGTGCCGCCCTCGAAGGCTCCGCCTAGTCCGCTTACCTCACCGTGTTACTCCACCGAGTTACTCCACCGTGTTGACGGGCCCGACGAAGGTCCCCGGGCGGGTGGCGCCCGACTGGTCCAGCAGCGCGCCGCCGTACGGCCACTCCAGCGAGATGTTCCGCTCCTCGTTCGGCGGGGTGATCACGACCTGGTCGGGCGCGAACTTCTGGTCGTCGTCACGGGTCGAGGCCAGGAACGTGATGTCGAAGCCCACCTTCCCGCCCGCGCCGAGCCGGACGGTCTTCGGCTTGTCGTTGTTGCGCCGCAGGTCCCACGCGTCACCATTGGCGGTCTGGAGCTGGACCCCGGGGAAGCCTGTCATGGTGCAGTCGGACGAGCCGGTGTTCGTCAGCACCACCCGGGCGGTCTGCTGCCCCTCGTAGTCCATGTCCGGCCCGCCCTCGAAGTTCGACCACGCGGCCTCCAGTTGGCCGGCCGTGCAGCGGCTCTTCGACGAGGAGCCGCCGGAGGCGCTGCCCGCCTTGGCGTCGACGTCCTCGCCGGAGCCGCCGCCCGTTGCGCCCTTCTTGGCTGCCGAGGACGAGCTTCCCTTGGCGTCGTTGCCGGACTCACCGCCTCCGCAGGCGGTGAGCGAGAACGCGGCAGCGGCGACCAGCGAGGCCGCGACGACGGTACGGGTGCGGCGAAGAGCGGTCGGGCGTGACATGGAATCCCCCAAGGGTGGTCGCAGTACGGTGCGCTGTGCGTGGCGCGTTCCGCGTGGTGCGTTCCGCGTCCTGGGAACGACTCTGTTCGCCACCGCTGTTGATCGGCTAACTCACGGCTAACAAGCCGCTGACGCGTGGGGCGGGGGTTACGGGTGGTACTTCTCCCCGACACCGCCCTGGCCCTGCGAGGCGGCTGCCTCGCGCAGACGGGCGAAGTGGCGGTGCACGCCCTCCACCGCGGTAGCGGCGTTCACGCCCCACGCCGTCATCCCGGCGCGGAGTCCGGAGCGCGCAGCGGGCGCTGTTTGACCTTGACACGGTGACAAGGGCTTCACTGCTCGCCAAGGAGGTGGTCTCGATGACGACCACGAGGCAGGACACGGACGCGCTACGAGCGGTCCAGGGGCTGGAGGACGCCCGTTCGTCCGTGCGGCTGCGGGCCGCTCTGGCGGTCGGCACGACTCCTGACCCGCGCTTCGTCGACAAGCTCATCGAGCGATGCGCGATCGAGCCCGAGTTCTTCGTCCGCGACATGCTGACCTGGGCGCTCACCCGCCACCCGGTGTCCATGACGCTTCCCGGGCTGGTACGCGAACTCCGCTCGGAACGTGCCCAGGCACGGAGCCAGGCGCTGCACACGCTGTCCAAGATCGGGGACCGGCAGGCATGGGCGGCGATCACAGGGGCGCTGTTGTCCGACGCCGACGACGAGGTGGCGCGGAGCGCCTGGCGGGCCGCGGTCGTGCTCGTACCGGAAGACGAGGAGCCCGCGTTGGCCGCGGCGTTGGCGAGGCAGCTCGGGCGCGGTGGGCGCGAGACGCAGCTGAGTCTCAGCCGGGCACTGGTCGCGCTGGGGGAAGTGATCGTGCCTGCTCTGCACGCTGCGACGACGGCCCCCGACCCACGCGTGCGCACGCACGCACTCGCCACCCAACGGCTGCTGCGCGAGCCGGACACCGGATTCGAGTTCGCGATCGAGGAGGTGAAACGCGTCGTGGCCCTCGGCGGGTCCGGCCAGGAGGGATGATGGGACGTGTTGATCGGCGAGGTGGCGCGACGGTCCGGGGTCAGCGCCCGCATGCTCCGGCACTACGAGTCGCTCGGTCTGGTGCGGCCGTCGGGCCGTACGGGCTCCGGCTACCGGGAGTACTCCGGCGAGGACATCCGGCGGATCTTCCACATCGAGAGCCTGCGGTCGCTGGGCCTGTCGCTGCGCGAGATCGGGCGCGCGCTCGACGATCCCCACTTCACGCCCTCGGAGCTCGTCGGCGACCTCATCCGTCAGACACGCGAACGCATCGCGGCCGAGACCGAGCTGCTCACGCGGCTGCGCCGGATCGACGCCGCGGACCCCACCGGCTGGAATGACGTCCTCCAGGTCGTCGCGCTCCTCCAGGCACTGGGGTCCAAGAGCGCCGACGCGCGCCAGCGCGCGGCCCTCTCCTCGGCCGACGAGGTTCCGGTACCGGTGGAGGCCCTGGTCGAGGCGGTACTGAGCGAGACGGAGCCCAACGTCGCCGGAGCCCTCCGATGGGCGCTGGCCCGATCGGGCGACGGCGGCCCGGCACTGCTGGCAGAGGGCCTGGGCTCACCGCTCGCCGCGGTGCGGGAACGTGCCGTGCAATCCCTCGCCGAGCTGCCCGGCGGCGAGGCCACCACGCACCTGCGGCACGCTCTCGCGCACCCCGACGCCGTGGTCCGCGGGCATGTGGCCCTGGCGCTCGGGACCCGCGGAGTGGTCGACGCAATCCCGACCCTCATCGACATGATCGTGGACGGAAGGAACGACACCGACGCAGCCGATGCCCTGAGCGTGCTGGCGACCGACACCGCGACGGCGGATCAGATCGCGGCCAAGCTCGTCGACCGCCTCGCCCACGACACCACCGAAGCGCCCGCCCGCGGACGACTGACCCAGTCGCTGGCCGCCCTCCCAGGCACGACGGCGTCACGTGCCCTCGTGGAGCTGTCACACGACGAGGACCGCGCCGTCGCGCTGACGGCGGCGTACCTCCTTCGGCTACGCGATGCCCGGTGACGAACCCTTGACGGCCTCCGCGATCCGCAGGGCGGCCTGGGCGGGCGTGAGGTGCGTGGTGTCGACGACCTCGGCCTCGGCGTGTAGCCACGTGCGGGCCGCCTCGGCGTAGGGCTCAAGGTATTTCAGACGGAATGGGGAGGGGCCGAGAACAGTGTCCCCCTCGATGCGCCCGCGGAGGGTGTCCTGGTCAGCGTGGAGGACGAAGTGCCTCATCGGAATGGCATGGTGGGCGAGCCCGGCGCTGATCTCGCGCCAGTACTGCTCGACCAGGACAGTCATGGGCATCACCAGAGTGCCGCCGGTGTAGTCGAGTACGTGGCGGGCGGTCTCGACCACGAGCGGCCGCCACGGCGGCCAGTGCTGGAAGTTGTCCGTCCCCGGCAGCCCCGGCGTGATGTCCATGAGTGTCTCGCCGACCTTCTCGGCGTCGAACACCCGTGAATCCGGGATCAGCTGCTGCACGAGTGCACTGGTCGTCGTCTTACCTGCACCGTGGGTGCCGTTCAGCCATACGATCACGGGCCCAACGCTAGCGCTGTACGGGCCGCCGCTGGGCTGAGAACGGCCCCTCCGCGCTCATGCATCAGGCCGCCGACCCGCCGGTGTCCGGCGGGTCGGCGGCGCCCGGCTGTGGTCAGGAGCAGGGCTTGTAGAACTGGGTCCAGCCGTCGCTGGGCATGGCCGGAGGCTCGGCCGTGGTCCCGAACTCGCCGTACTTCTCCTTGAGCGCGTAGTCGAAGTCCCCCGGGCCGCTGTCCGGCTGCGACAGGCGCACATCCCGATCCAGTTGCCCGTCACCGGAGTTGTTGAGGATCGCGAGGTACGGAGCTCAGGTTCGGCGACAGTCAGGGTCAAGGCGACAGCCGCGATCGGCGCGGCGATCAGACGCGTCATCAGTGGAGTAGTACCCCCGGCGACGTTTCGCTCGGTGTGGTTTTCACCTTGCCCGTGGTGGCTGCCGTTCCATTAACGCGCCACTAACGAAGCGCTGGCGCGATCACAACCGGCCTACCGGCCTGGTCACGACACGTCAGCATCGGCCACCTGGACGTGCTGGCGCGTCACGCGGTAGCGGAGGTAGACGACTTTCGAGGTGAAGGTGCGGGTCTCGACGAGTTCGAGATCCACCCGGCGCTCGTGCTGGGGGAAGAACGGAATGCCACCGCCGACCAGCACCGGGTAGACCATGACCTGATACTCGTCGATCAGACCCAACGCGGCCGCCTCGGCGGCGAGCGTCGCGCCGCCGATCGCGATGTCGCCCTCCCCCGGCTCGGCTCGCAACCGCTCGATCTCCTCCGCCAGGCCGCCGGAGGCCAGGCGGGCATTGCCCTGCACCGCCGACAGCGTGGTGGAGAACACCACCTTGGGGAGCGGCTTCCAGAGCGCCGTCCACTCACGATCTGAGTCGTCGAGTGCTGGATCCTGGTCGGCGGTCTCCCAGTACAGCATCGTCTCGTAGAGCCGTCGTCCCAACAGGTGGACGCCGACCTGTTGAATCTCGTCGATCCAGAAGCGAAAGACCTCCTCGTCGGGCGCCGTCCAGTTGAAGTCGCCATCCGGCCCGACGATGTAGCCGTCGAGTGAGGTGCTCATCGAATAGGTCACGTTGCGCATCGGACGTCCTCCTCGGTACCGGGTTCGACAGTACGACCGCCGGACGCCGCAGAACTCATCGCGAGTCGCGGGATCCCCTGGGCCGAGGCGGTTCCTTCCGGGCCAGGCCGCCACGGGCGAACATCCTGCTCATACCTCTACCGTGACGAGCCGGTCGGCGGTGCCCCCGCACCACTCGACCAGGAAGAGGGTCGCGTCGTCGGTGGTGACCCCGCCCCGTTCTCGCATCAGGGCGTGGGACAGGCCGCGCACCATCTCTTGTACGCCTTCGCCCTCGCACCCCGCGCGGTCCACGAAATCGAGCAGGCGCTCCTCGCCGAACTGCTCTTCGCCGGCGCGGTGCTCCTCGACGAGACCGTCGGTGAAGAAGAGGATCCGGTCGCCGCGGGACAGCGCCTGCTCGCTGACCTGAGGGATGGCGCCGCCGAAGCCGACGGGCAGGGTGCCCGGGCTCTCCAGCGGCTGGATGACGCGGTGGTCGCGGATCAGCAGCGGCGCCGGGTGACCGGCGTTGACCCATTGCAGGTGGCCGGTTCCGATATCCAGGCGCATCATCTGTGCCGTGACGAAGTGGTCGGGCCCGAACTGCTCGTCGATGGCCTTGTCCATGAACATGTACAGCTCAGCGAGCCCGACATCGGCGCGTCTGGCGTGCCGGTAGGCGCCGACGGCAACGGTCGCCAGCACGGCGGCGTCCAGCCCGTGGCCCATGGCATCGATGACGGCCATGTGCAGGATGTTGTCGTTCAGGGCGTAGTCGAAGCTGTCACCTGCGACGTCGTAGGCAGGCTCGAGGATTCCGGCCACCGCGACCTGCGGTGTGATCATGGTCAGCGGAGGCAGCAGTGACCATTGGATCTCCGCGGCCAGGCTCATCGGCTCACGGCGCCGGGCCTGGAAGAACTGATCGGTATAGCTGTTCTTGGTGACCAGCATGTCGGCGACCAGGCCGGCGAGGCGCCGCAGCAACCGACGGTCGTCGTCATCGATGCTGCTCAAGGTGACGGCCAGCACCCCCACCTCGTCGCTGCCGTCCAGCAGCGGCAGGAACACCCGTACGCCATCGGCCTGCGGCTGTTCCACCGTCTCCGCGCTCAGAAAAGCCCGGCCGGCCTGGGAATCGTCGATCCGCTCGGCTTCCCCGACCACGAGTCTCATGCCCGGCAGGGGAGCCAGTATCAGCTGGTCGTAGTCCTGAAGGAGGATCGAGACGTCACGCCCGCCGATCCTGCCCACTTCCTCCGCGACCAGCGGGGCGATCAGCTGGGGCGGCATCTCGTGCGCCCGGTCCAGCAGCACACCCAGCAGCCGCTCACCGAACCCCTCTGACCGATCCACCGTGACTTTACGGAAGCCCTCTTCACCTTCTGTCATGGCGACCTCGTTTTCGCCACAACGGCTCCGGCGCAGAAACACCGGAGCCGCCCTTTCGGGTCGGTTGCACGTGAGAGTGAACCGGCCCATTCACCATCCTATGCCGGGCGCACCTTTCCGGCATGAGGAACATTTCGGTCCCATTGACGGGCATCCTTCAGACTTCGTCCGTCTGCGTGGCCTCCTGCCTGGAGGACCGACTTGCTACCAGCCAGGACCGCGCCGGCTCTGCCGTGTGCGTGGTGTCCACGGTGAGATGGAGGCGGGTTCCGCCGTCCGCACCGGCGGGGTAGCTCCGCTGTTCGGCGCCGGCGAAGCAACGACGGAGTACCTCCGCGACCTGACGGGCGACCTCGGGGGACGCGGCGACGATACGCACCTCGGCGCGCCCTGCCGGGGGTGATTCCGGTGGCTGCATGGTGACCCCGTTCATCAGGAAGACGTGCCGCTGGGCGGGGGGACTCGCTTCGCGCCCACCGGCCCCGGTCAGGAGAAGGCCATCCGTCGTCCGCGGCCCGTCGCGGTGTTCGGGGTGAGGAGGGGGCGACGGGTGATCAGCCGGGCTTGCCGGCTGTCGGCTCTTCCGGCTCCGTCGGCCGACTCCCGGCAGGGCATCGCTGTAGTGGAATGCTGCGATCCGCTCGTTGTGCTGGCCGTTGAGCAGGTGGATCAGCAGCACTCCGAGCATGATCATGGCGGCGATCACGGACACGGTGATGACGGTCTCCACTTCCTCACCTCCCTTGGAGCTCAGGAGTCCGGTGGAGCTCAGGAGGCCGGTCGGGTGCGGCCTCCGGCCGCCACTGAGGCAGCCCGCCATCGGTCTCCCACTCCGCCTCCCGGCTGAGATCCTCCCGGGCGTTACGGGTGGCGGTCTCGCTCGCCATCAGACTGCTGGCGGTGAGGAGGCTGCCGACGGTGGCTGCGGCGGCCATCAGCCGGGCGGCGGCCGCCGCACCCGTCTCCGGCGGGATCACCAGAAGGTCCCAGCGGCCTGCGGTGTAGGACAGCAGAATCAACTTGTGCGGGTCCTGCTCATCGGTGAACCAGCCCACCTTCACCATGTGCCCGGTCGCCGGCACCTTGCGCGGGATCACGGGCCAGTGGGCCGGGTTCACGGACACGCGAGTGATCCGGCCCCAGCGTGCGTCCAGCACGTCCGTCAGGGTCGGCAGCTCACGGAGGAGATCGCGGGAGCGGGGCCACCACGCACCGTCCAGCGCACCTGGAACCGGGCTGGCCGGCGTCAGAGACAAGCGGGTCGGCGGCGAGGGTACGCGCTCATTGGTGGTCGTACGGTCGATGGTCACGGTCATGACGCGGACCCGTCCCCGGGCGCGTCTTTCAACGTCCCGGTGCTATTGCTCGCCGAGAACGACACCCGCGTGGAAGCCGGTGTGCGAAATGCTCCCGGTGTTTTCACTGTACTCCGGAGCGTGGCCCCGCCGAGCCCAGGTGTGATCAGTCTCCGCAGGGCGCGGCTGAGCCGGTGAGTGGGCTCCCGGAGTACGGTGAAACCGGCGGTCCACCGAACCCCGTAGGGGGTGAGCAGACCATGTCCGACGCCGACACCCCGGGTGAAGCGAATCTTCTGCCGGACGCGATCCACCATGCTGTGAAACCTGGAACAGCCCTGCTGCGGTTGGCGACGACGCATACCCGTGAGGGCATCCTCGACGGTGCGTGGTGGCCGCGTTCCCGCGACATCGGTGCCGAGCTTCCCGCCCTGGTCACCGCGCTGACCGAGCACCTCGGGCCCGTCACGCGCGTCGGCCTGGACGCCGACGCCTGGGAAGAACTGCCGACACGGCTGGTCATCGACGACCGCATCGTGCACATCGACTCGTTCCCTGTGGGCGACGACACCATCCTCATCACCCGGAACGATCAAGATCTCTTCTCCCTGCTGGTGATCCCGCCACACGCGACGCCCGACGCGGCACGCGCGGCGATGGCCCGGGCCGTTCGCGCCGACAACATCACGCAGGCCAAGCAGATCCTCTTCGACACCGGCACCGGCCGATCCCGTCCGATCGCCGAGGAAGACCCGCACCCAGGCCCGGAACGCCGCGGCACGTCCTGATGCCTCATCCGACGGACCCGGCGTCAGTTGGACGGACCGATGGATAGAATCGACTTTCATGTCGAACGCTGATGAACTGCTCGTGGACATCGCCGCCATGGTGGAGTCCGAGCAGAGCACTCAGATGTCCCTGACCGTGGTCACCGGCGGCGCTGTCATCACCGGACGGTTGGCTCCGGAAGCCGTGTGGAGGCGGCGTGTGTCGGAGATCCTGAGGGACTCGGACCACCTCGGTCCGTTCTCGGGCGTCTTCACCACGGACGAGACGCACGACGGGCCTGACCGCGGTGAGCCGCCCACACATCTGCACTTTCACGTCGCCCGCATCCTTCAGGGCAGCATGGGGATCCCCGAGACCGGCGGGATGTACCGCGTCGCGATCAAGGACGTCAGCGGCTGGACCGTTGGCGACTTCAGCTATTCCGACCAATGAGTCATCGTTGCCGCACCCAGGGCCCGCCCGGGAGGTGCGGTCCGCCGACCGGACGCTGAACGCGATGAGGGCTCGGCCGGCGCGCGCCGGCCGAGCCCTCACAGCTGTCCTGGTCCTGGCTTTCGCCCGTCCCGTCGGACACCTCCTAGGGGGAGCCGAGCTGGGTCCACGCTTGCTGCAACGGCGTGGGGGCGTCCGCGGGTGAGGTCGTGGGGACGGCACGGCAGGTGAAGCCGAGACGGGTCATGGCCCGGGTGACTTCGCCGGCGCTGAAGTCGCGACGGTCCTGCCCGGTGATGACTTCGCCCACCTGCTTCACGGGGTACGTACGGCGGCCGATGAGCACGGACTCGCCCGTGACGGGCTCGGGCGTGACGTCCTTCATCGACGCCAACACCCCGCTCTTGGTCAGGTCGAACGGGTAACGGGCGATGACGCAGCGCATGATGCCTCGCAGGGAGCTCGCAGGGAGAGGGAGAAGGATCCGCCCTGGGGCGGGCGGTGGATCAGCGTGCGAGGGTGAGAACCCCCATGGCGTGGTTGTCGCGGGCCCGGCGGGACTTTGCGGACACCCCCTAGGCCGCCGCGTCGAGGGCGGACCGGCGCTGAGCCGCGCGGCGCGCCGCCTGGCCGGGCCGACGGCCCTTGGCGTTACGGCTGCGCCGACCGCGAGGGGCGGCGGCGCCGTGCTTGGAGCGCTCGACCACCGGTGCCGTGATGACGACCGGCACGCCCGACGGAGCTTGCGCGCCGGTGATGCGACTCAGTTCGGCCTCACCCGAGCGGACCTGGGTGGTCCGAGGGCGAATCCTGGCGTCCGACACGAGACGGACCATGTCGCGGCGCTGGCCGGGCGTCACCAGGGTGACGACGAGACCGGACTCGCCGGCGCGGGCCGTGCGGCCTCCCCGATGCAGGTAGTCCTTGTGGTCACCGGGCGGGTCCACGTTGACCACCAGGTCGAGGTTGTCGACATGGATCCCGCGGGCCGCGACATTGGTCGCCACCAGGACCGTCACATGCCCCGTCTTGAACTGGGCCAGGGTCCGGGTGCGCTGCGGCTGCGACTTTCCGCCGTGCAGTGCGGCGGCCCGCACCCCGCTGTTCAGCAGGTGGCTGGTGAGCTGGTCGACGGCATGCTTGGTGTCCAGGAACATGATCACCCGGCCCTCACGCGCCGCGATCTCGGTGGTCACCCGATGCTTGTCCGCGCCGTGCACGTGGAGCACGTGGTGCTCCATCCCGGTGACCGCGGCCGCGGACGGATCAACGGAGTGGACCACCGGGTCCGTCAGGTACCGGCGGACCAGAAGGTCGACATTGCGGTCCAGGGTCGCCGAGAACAGCATCCGCTGCCCCTCGGGAAGCACCTGCTCCAGCAGCCCTGTGACCTGCGGCATGAAGCCCATGTCGGTCATCTGGTCAGCCTCGTCCAGGACGGTGATGCCGACCTGGTCCAGGCGGCAGTCCCCCCGCTCGATGAGGTCCTTCAGCCGGCCCGGCGTCGCGACGACGACCTCCGCCCCACCACGCAGCGCACCGGCCTGCTTGCCAATCGCCATCCCGCCAACCACCGTGGCCAGCCGCACATGCACGGAGCGGGCGTACGGAGTGAGCGCATCGGTGACCTGTTGCGCCAGCTCCCGGGTGGGCACCAGCACCAGGGCCAGCGGCTGCCGGGGCTCGGCTCGCCGACCGGCCGTACGGGCCAGCAGCGCCAGGCCGAAGGCGAGGGTCTTGCCGGATCCGGTGCGCCCACGGCCGAGTACGTCACGACCCGCGAGGGAGTTCGGCAGGGTCGCCGCCTGGATCGGGAACGGCACGGTCACGCCTTCGGCCGCGAGCGCCCCCAGCAGAGGGCGAGGCATGTCGAGATCGGCGAACGCCTCGACGGCGGGCAGCGCGGGGCTGACCGTCACCGGCAGGGCGAACTCCCCCTGCGGCGCGGCAGGGCGCCGCCCGTCACCACGCGAAGCGTTCGGTTTGCCGGAGCGCTTGGAAACGCCGGACCCCGAGCGGCTGCCGCTCTTCCCGGAGCCGCGACCGCCGGTACGGGTAGGGGCGAAACGGGCGTTCGGACGTGTGCGGTTCATGCAGAACCTTCCTCGAAGCGGCACGCATCAAGGAATTCCCGCGGCGCTGAGCAGCGCAGAGAATCGCAAGAACGGGCCAAACAAAAGTGAAACAGAATCCAACCGGCCGTAAAACGGCTGTCCGATCCAGGTCGGAGCGGCTGGGGTGCGGAGTGTGGGAACCGCTGACGGATCTTCGTCCAGAGCCTTTAACGGAGCGTCCCCAGAACGGTGGAGGCGCGAACTGCCCCCTGCAACGCCACGAGTTGGGGCCCGCACCCAAGGTGCGGGCCCCCATCTGTGAAGTGCACGCGTCAGCGTCAGGCGGGAACGATGTTCTCGGCCATCGGGCCCTTCTGGCCCTGCGCGACGTCGAAGCTCACCTTCTGGCCTTCCTGTAGTTCGCGGAAACCTTGGGCGGCGATGTTCGAGTAGTGGGCGAAGACGTCAGCGCCGCCACCGTCCTGCTCGATGAAGCCGAAACCCTTTTCCGCGTTGAACCACTTCACGGTGCCAGTAGCCATGTGCCAGTCTCCTTCGGGGCAGTGCCAGGCATCCGCAGTGTGCGGACGCCGCGTCGCCGCGATGATGGCTCCGCCCGGAAATGACCGGAAATGCAAACGAACGTGGGAACCACAATTGCAACCGGTGTCACCGTAGCACGGTGCGGTCGACTGCGCATGATAAATTACCTTGCTTCGCCTCTTGCCAGGCAAATCTTCACCGCTCGTTGGGTCGATTTCTCACGTGGCGGCCACAGATATTGACCTTTCCCGAACGACGTGGGCGAAGCAGCGGCAGGCTCCGGCCTGTTCAGGACGTGCTGACCGGGGAGGACGAGGGGGCGCCGGTTCCGGACTCGCCGACGCGGGTGGTGCGGCCGCCGCGGTGCAGGTAGTCCTTGTGGTCGGTTGGTCGGTCGGCCGGGTCGACGTTGACGACGAGGTCGAGGTCGTCGACGTGGATGCCCCGGGCCGCGACGTTGGTGGCCGCCAGTGGTCGTCGCGTGCTTGTCGGCCCCGTGAACGTGAGAGAACGCGGCCGATATGCGGGTGCGGGGGCCTCTGCCCCGGCGTGAATAACGCAACGAGCTGGGGCCACACGCAGGTGCGTGCCCCAGCTCGTTGTGTGCGTCAGCGTCAGGCGGGAACGATGTTCTCCGCCTGCGGGCCCTTCTGGCCCTGCGTGACGTCGAAGCTCACCTTCTGGCCTTCGAGCAGCTCGCGGAAGCCGGCGGCGTTGATGTTCGAGTAGTGGGCGAAGACGTCAGCGCCGCCACCGTCCTGCTCGATGAAGCCGAAACCCTTTTCCGCGTTGAACCACTTCACGGTGCCAGTAGCCAAAATACATCTCCTTCGGGGCGGTACCCGGAACCCACACTGCGCAGGAACCGGAGCTGCCGCGATGATCACCCGTCCGGAAACACCGAATGCACAAGACTCCCCCAGGGGTGTCCTGGAAGGAGCAGGTGAAGTTTTGGGGAACCACAACTGCAACTGACGCAACCGTAACACGGGCAATCCGGAGAGTGCGACACTTTTCCGCTTCGGATCCGCCGAGGCAAAACTTCTCATCGCGCATTGCCCATGTTTCTGTAGCGGCGAAACGACATTTTTATGTGCGGGCGGCTGCCGAAATTCCCCAGCGGCGCCACCGCCGGGGCGCTGACCAGCCAAGGGCCGTCCCTGGGCCACGGGGACGATCGGGCCCAGGGGACACGACTGCCGGGTCAGAGCGGCTTCGGTCGCCCGAAGAGCAGGTCGTAGCCCGGGGGCAGTTGGAGCAGGATCTGGTTCATCAGAGCATCGTCGATGGTGTCGGCCACTACGCTGAGGACCGCGCTGACATCCCAGGTCGCGGTCTGCTCGGTGGCTCCCTCGATCCATGCCGCGGTCGCCCTGATGAATCGCTCGGGCGAGAGAGGCTCGGCAGCCTGGAGCGGGTTGAGCAGCACCAGCGCGAAGGTCTCGGGAAGGCGGGCCGCTACCTCGGCCCGCACCTGCCCGACGAGATGGGCGCCCAGCAGAGCGAGCACGACACGCGAGACCCGCTCCGATTCCCCCTGGGAGGGGTATTCGCCGCGTTCCTGGACGGCGGACAGGAACGCCTCCCACTGCATGCGCATCGTTCCTCCCGATCGAGGTCGCGCTCACGCCGACGTCGCAGGACGCCTCGATGCGTTCGGTATCCAGCGTATCGCCGAGCAAGAGCTGCCGGCTGAAAGTTCCGGACGGCGCCCGGAAACCACGACTTCGGTGTTCTCATCGCTGCTGGGTAGCCGTTCGGCCTTGACGGTCACCACGTTGCGTCACGGCCGCGGGCCACCAAAGTTGACAAGCTCCCCGCGTCGCCCTGTGCGCAACCATGGAGCGTTGCGGTGTGCGGTGACCGGGGAGCGGTGATCAACAGTCACGGGCTGCGCGCGCACAGGGATTGCGTGGCAGGAACCGTCAGGCGTCGGCTTTCGGGCCCGAGGAAGCCTCCGGATTGCGCAGCTGTTCGTTGATGCGCTTGGCCTCTTCGAGCTGGTCTTCAAGGATGATGATGCGACAGGCAGCCTCCACCGAGGTTCCCTGGTCGACCAGTTCGCGGGCCCGGGCGGCGAGCCGCAGTTGGTAGCGGGAGTAGCGGCGGTGTCCGCCCTCCGAGCGGAGCGGCACGATTAGTCCTGCCTCGCCGATGGCTCGCAGGAAGGCGGGCGTGGTGCCGAGCATTTCGGCGGCCCTGCCCATGGTGTAGGCGGGGTAATCGTCGTCGTCGAGATTGCTCGACAGGGTGGAGGGATTGTCTGCGGCCACTGGCACCTCTCGGGAAACGCGTCGAGGGGCCTTGGCACCGTACGGCACCAAGGCCCCGAGGGGATCAACACCATCTACCGGCTATGTGTGCCGGCTTCTTCTTTCCGCTCCACCGTCTGGGAGGACGGGTACGGGGATCGCAGCTGCGTGACCGGGGACCACCTTCCAATCCGGGGTCTGCGGTACCCGGGCGGATCCTTCCTGCCCGGGCGATCCTGATGGCGCTTCTCTCCTCCTTCTCTACTGATCTGTCGTGCACTGCTCGATCTTGCAGAACTACATGCGACCCCTGGGGTCGCCTGGCCCGGCAGTCAGCGGTGGAGCCCTCACTGTCCGGCCACACCACTCGACTGCCGTTCCACAAACGTGCTTGACCTGCGTACGAGGCAGTTCGTCATCTGCCTCGCCCTTCTGATCTCTGCGAGTACGAGTAGGACTCTACCCCCAGCACGCCCCCATGTCTACTTTCGCGATCACAGATTTTCTCCAGGATGGGATCCGTGGTCCTTCTTCCTGCGCATGACGGAAGTCTGCACCAACCTCACCCGCCACCTCGGCCCAGAGGACCGGGCGGAGGAAGGGGCGACGCGGCCGGAACGCGACGCCCGCGGACCCGCCGCGGCGACGGGTGCATGACCGGCCCCACCCCTTCCCCGCAGCCTGCTGAGCCCCACTCCCGCGGCACTGCTACCGAGCTTCGAGCTCCGGAGCCCACCGGCTGCGGATCGCCCCGGCAGCACCTGGCCCGCCCCTCTGGTCTCCTGCATCACATCGCGTTCAGCCCCGGGTCACTGACCATCGCACTGAGTGGTGGAGCGAATGGGTTTGGGTATGTCTACACGGCTTATTATTCGTTGTCCGTGTCGTATGTGGAATCGGCGCGAGTGGCCCGGTCTCGGATGATTTTGAGTACTTCCGCTGACTCTGCTCGAACAGTTTCGTCAAGATCGTGCTCTTGTACGTACTCAACAAGTGGTTCGATCTCTGGCCATTTAATGGTGGACGCAACCAGCATTGCGACCCGCCGCACAATTGGGTGAGGGTCATGGGCGGACCAGCGTAGGAGAGCGAATAGTTTAGCGTCGTACGGCCCCTGGCATTGAATGCTGAGCGCCCGTACGGCATTGGTCAGTGCATCGAAGTCGCGAGTGCCATCGAACAGATCAACTGTGGAATCCGTGGTGTGGAACTCCATTGAGTCGCGCAGCAGGCCCTCGGTGTTCTGTCGGGTGGGCCCTGTGATGGCGATGTAGCGCACCTGGAGTAGCTGGTCTTCGATCCAGTGGATCGCAGAGCTCTGGTCGACCGAAAGCCAAATGATCTCAAACGGTGTGCCTTCTGGTGAGTCCTTTCCGTCTTCCTCGATGGTGTGCAGGGTCCAACCCAGGCGGTCGGCAAGCTGCTTCATCTCTTCTCTGCCGAAGGGCGACTTTGGCATAAGGTGGACCGGAAGCCGCTTCGCAGTCGCACGCATCTGTGGGGCGGGGCCGGGTGGCTCCCAAGGCGGCCGAGCGGTTCGAGTGCGGTGAGGCACGCGATAAGCGCCACGGAGTTTCCGGTCAGTGTCTGGGCTCCGTATCCAGTCGTGATCGTGGAGTGGGGCGGCTGTCGTGACGCACGGCAGCCACCCCGCCTCATCCGGCCGTGACCGGGGAAGGGCCGGCGCGGCCCGTCCGGCCGCGGCCGTACTCCGCGAGTGCGTTGAAGGCGGCCTTGGGTTCCCACGGCAGGCCGGGATAGGTGGTACCTGTGCGGCCGTCGGCGAGGACCTTGACGATGCCGAAGGACGCCTTGTCGAAGTCGTGGTCGTCGCTGTCTTCGTCATGCGGCAGGTCGTAGCGGGCGAAGGTGTAGACGAAGGCCGCGTCGATCCCGGAGTGTTCGAAGAGGCCGAGGAGTTCGCGAACGTAGTCGGCCTGTTCCTGCTCGTCGCGGGCGACCGGGTGGTTGAACCGTGCGGGGCGGGCCCCCTCGTCCCAGTCGATGACCGCGTCGCCACGGCTCGCGACGGCGGCGGCTCCGCGGTAGGGGGCGCATCCGAACTCGGTGACTGCCGCCGGCTTGCCGTGCGCGGTCAGGGCCCGCAGCCCGTCGGCGAGTTTGTGGGCGTTCTGCGCGTCGCGGTAGCCGGCGTCCGTGGTGACGATGTCGAACGGCGTCCAGTCGATGCCCTCGAACGGCAGCGACGCATAGCCGATCCGGCCGGTGAACCGCGCCCGCACGGCGGCTGTCGCCTCGGCGAGAAAGGCATTTATCCGGGCCGGCACGGTGGGCAGCGCGGCACGCAGTTGCTGGGGGTCGGAGAGGACGGCGGCCCTCTCGGTGAAGGTGTCGCCGGGCAGGAAGCCCGGGGTGAAGAGGGAGATCTCCGATCCGGTGAGGAAGACCACTTCGGCGCCCTCGCGCCGCAGCTTCTCCGCGCGCCCGGCGCTGTCGGCGAGGAAGTCCAGGAGCTCGTCCTGGGTGAGGTTGTTGGTGAACGGGCAGTACCAGACCTCGAGTCCGACCTCGGCCGCGAGACGGGCGGCTGTTTCCAGCCGGTCGCGGTGGCCACCGGTGATCCGGACCGCGTCGCATCGCAGCTCGTTGTGGATGATCTCCATTTCGCGGCGGATGGTGACCGGGTCGAAGGGCTCGCGGGTAGTGGTCCCCGCGCTGGTGAAGCCGGTGTCGAAGTTGATGCCGAAGACACGCACGGCGATCCTCTCTGCCGAGAAATTTAAGGTACGGAGCGTACCTTAAATCGTGATGGGCGCGGCTCGACAGAGCGTGGGACCAGTACGTTCCGTACCGTAGAAGCCAAGGTGTGTGACGAGAGGGGACGAGCAGTGCCGGAGTCCACGGACACGGGGCGCGAGGCCGGGGCGCCGCGGCGGCGTGGCGCCGTGTTGGAGGAGGCGATCCTGCGGGCGGCGGCTGAAATGCTGCGGGAGTCCGGCGTCCCGGGTCTGACCATGGACGCGGTGGCCCGGCGGGCGGGCACGAACAAGAACGCGATCTACCGCCGCTGGCCGAACCGCGTCGCGCTCGGCGTCGCCGCGTACCGCCGACTGGCCGCCGCCGAGGCCACGGTGCCGGACACCGGCTCGTTGCGGGAGGACGCGCTGGAACTCCTGCGGCGTGCGAACAGCACCTGGTCGTCGCCGTACGGAGAGATCCTGCGCGGTCTCATCGCGGCAGCGGGCGGCACGCAGGAGCTGGTCGCCGAGTTGCGCGACCCGGTGGCCGGCGGCGACGCACACCAGGCGGCATGGCTGACGGTGCTCGGCCGGGCGGTGGCCCGCGGCGAAGCCGCACCCGAGGCACTGCATCCCCGGGTCGCGTCCGCCCCCACGGCACTGCTGCGCAACGAGTACATGACGCGGGGCGCCCCGGCCGTGCCGGACGCCACCCTCACCGAGATCGTCGACGAGGTCTTCCTCCCGCTGGTCCACGGCCGGAGCCCAGGTGGCAGCCGGGATCGATGCCCGCGTCGCAGCCGACCGCAAGACGGCCGGTGAGAAACGCGACGATGAGACATCTGGCACGGATCTGGCGCGAGACGCTTAGAGGTGTCTAGGCAACACAGAAGCCCCGGGCCGCTGGCCTGGGGCTTTGTGCTGGAGCGGGAGAGTCGAACTCGCGCTCTGAGCTTGGGAATCACGGGGCTGCCGGTGCTGCATTGCCCGCTGACCTGGGGAAACGGGTGCTGGCGGCAAGCTTTCTCACCTGCCGCAGCACCGCCATTAACCGCTGTTCCCCGTCCTATCTGGTGCGCATCTGGTGCGGTGCGCACTTCGTTCCAAGCTGCGGGCGGGCCTCTGACCTACTGCTTTAGACAGGGGTGGGGAGAACTGCACGCGCCCATGTGCCAGCTGTCGTCTTCGCTTGTGAGTGTGGCGCGGCTGGAGGGGCCGGTGATCATCGAATGAGTCCGATTACCGCAGCTAAGGCACTCACAACGGCTGCTGCGGCGCAGACGAGGGCCGCAATGACTGTCAGCCGCCGGTGTAATGCCTCCTCTGGGCTGTTTGGGTGTGGGTGGGCAGCCTGTGCGGGCTGTGCGTTTTCGACGAGTGGCCCACTCGGTTGCCTGTCGAGTGGCCCACTCGGTTGCCTATCGAGTGGCCCACTCGGTTGCCTTTCGAGTGGCCCACTCTGTACTCTGAATTCAGGGTACGGGCTGGTGCCTTGACCCGTTGCCGATGGCTCGGCGGGATGTGATGTCACGATCTTTCCCAAAAGTCAGGCCGCGGGCGCTGGTTGCGCAGCGCTACGCGGCGTTTTACTGCCCTCGCGATGGTTGAAGGGCACGCGTGCTCGCCCGTTGGTGCAGTGTTTGCACTCGTGGCACCTCTGAAGTTAACAGTCGCGGTCAGTCGTGGCGAATGGTCGAAATGATTCCGGATTTTCAGTTTTAGGTACGTACGCAACTAATTTTCAGACACGGCTGTCTAGCTGCGAAAATGCGTGTTGAGTATTGCTCGTTCCCTGGCCATATCCGCCGAAGAGCGTGAGGATTGAGCGTTCCAGGCCGTCCTTGATTTCGCCTATATCGGGTTATATCGGTCACCATTTCTTGACCTACTTGGCTGAAAATCAACCAGATGCTGATCTTTGATGCAGTTGGAGCGCGTACCCCGCGCGGTGCCAAGTCGGCGGAGCGGGTTTGGGCGGTGTCCTGCCCGGTTTGGGGTCGGGCATGGTCAGGGGGCCGTACGCTCGTTGGCAACTCGGGCAGGCTTTGGACCTGCCCGGAATTAGCACGAGTGGCCCCCTGGCCTTGCCCGACGCGGGACCCGGACCGGGGAGGTGCCTAAAGCCGTGGAGCCGACCCCCAGCCACGATGTACCTCTTCTCCTCGGCCCAAGGTGCTTGCTGCTGGCGCGCGGCCGGGCGGACCGGGCTGGAGCGGGGCGAAGACAGGAGCGGCGGCCCGCGCCGCCGGGCCGCGCGCGCCGCGCTTGCGCGGCGCCTTGAACCAGTAGAGAAGGTTGTAACTCACTGCTGGCGCTTGGCGCGTTCGTGCTCGGCGTTGGTGATGATGGCCTCGGCTCCGTCGATCTGGTGGCGGAGCTTGTTGAGTACGTCGGTGCGGGCCGAGTGGATGAGGTGGTCCGTGGTCGGCGTGGTGCCCGTGGGGATTCCGGTGGGGGTCCAGAACGACCTGTGGCTCCACTCGCGGACTATGTCCTGACAGGTGCGGATCACCCAGTTCATGGCCACGGTGATTTCGTCGCGGTGGAGTTGGTCCAGGTACCTGTCGTTGTCGGGCTGGGGTGTCATTCGGCGTGCCCTGCGGTGGGCGTCGACTTCACGGTGAACCAGACCGTTTTGCCGACCGTGTGCTCGATATCGCCCCAGGCATCCGCGAGTTCGGTTACGAGGAGCAGGCTGCGGCCACGTTTGCTGTCGAGGTGCGGGGCTTGGGAGACCGGGCGGCCGGAGCCGGAGTCGCGTACCTCGATGCGGACCTCCTCCTCGGTGGCCTCGACGCGTACCCGGAACAGCCGGCCGGGTGGCACGCCGTGGAGGAGTGCGTTGGTCGCGAGTTCCGATACGCAGAGCTCGATCTCGTCTAAGCGGTCGACGTAGCCCCACTCGGAGAGTGTTCGGGTCACGAACTGTCGGCTTGCCTGGATGGATGGCTTGCGCCGCGTGAACAATTGCTGGCCCGTCAGGTGCACGGCCGGTCACCGCCTCAGAGCGTGCTGTGAGATTGAGGTCACCTTATTGCTATTCACGAAAGGTGGCAAGGTAGTCTCGCGGGTGGTGGCCATGGGGTCGCTTACTGTGTAAAGCGGCAAGGTTGGCGAGTCCGATCAAGCTTTGAGGAGGGGTTCGGTGCCTGGCGACGCGTGGGTCAGTACCTCGATGCCTTATCTGCGGCCGACTACCGGAGGGCAGGGGGACGTGTGGGGGCAGGAGACCGCGGCGCGAGGGCGCCGGGGCACGCAGCGGATCGTGGGGGCGGGGGAGGTTCCCGCTCCGGAAGCGGTGGCCCGCCTGCTGGGGCTTGCGGAGGGGGAACGGGTCGTCGTGCGGCGGCGAATCATGTACCTGGACGACGAGCCGTGCGAGCTGACCGACTCCTACTACCCGGCCCACATCGCGGCCGGGACAGCGCTCGCGGGCACCGCGAAGATCCGTGGCGGGGCGGTGGCGTTGCTCGCCGAGCTGGGGTACCAGGGGCGGCGGGTGCAGGAGGACGTGACGGCCCTGATGCCGGATGAGGAAGAGCGGGAGCTGTTGCGGACCGGTCCTGATGAACCGGTCTTGCGGCTGGAGCGAATGGTTCTCGATGGGGACGAGCGGGCCATCCAGGTCGACCTGATCACCATGCCCGCCCACCGGCAGCGTCTGCGCTACGAACTCACGATGGGATGACCGTGCCCAAGGCCGAACAGGATGCCGTCGACCGGCGGTCGCTGCATGAGCGGATCGCCGCCGATCTACGGGACGAGATCATGTCGGGCGATCTTCGCCCTGGCACGAATCTGCCGTCGACCGCGCAGCTCAAGGAGCGGTTCTCGGCGTCGAACGCGACCGTGCAGAAGGCGCTTCAGCTGCTGAAGGACGAGGGCTTGGCGGTCGGCCGCGCCGGAGCGGCCGTAACCGTGCGCGAGCATCGGCAGCGCACCATGCGCCCCGCCTCGTACATGGCCCCGGCCGCGCCCGGTCAGCCGTATCGGTGGATCAGCGAGGCCGCCAGTCATCAGACGCGCGGGAGCAGCCGCCTCCTCGACGTGGCCGAGGTCCGGCCGCCCGCCGATGTCGCCGAGGCGCTGCGCCTCCCGGAGGACGGGACGGCGCTGCTGCGCACGCAGGTGCTGCTCATGGATGACGAACCGGTGGAACTGGTGAAGTCCTACTACCCGTTGGACCTGGCGCGCGGGACGGCGATGATGGATCGCCGCAAGATCAAGGGCGGCACCCCGGCCCTCCTCGCGGAGCTGGGCTACCCGCCCCGCCTCAGCGTGGACAAGGTCTCCGCACGCGTGCCCACTCAGGAGCAGTACACGGTGCTCGGGCTGCCGGGGAATCTGCCGGTGCTGCGGACGTTGCGCGTGGTGTACAGCGACGACGAACGTCCCATCGAGGCCACGGTGATGGCCAAGGCCGGTCACCTTTGCGAGTTGCAGTACGAGTTCACCCCCTCCTGACTGCGGCCACGAAGGACCTGCTGAGCGAAGAAGTCAACGATGTCGCCGGCTACATGACACTGGACCGCCCGGATGCCTGGGCCAACTTCAGCCCCACCAGCCTCGAGCCGCACACCACCAGCGCGGCCGTCGCCCTGGTCGCCGACATGGCCGCCCGTGACCGCCGTCGAACCCTGCCCGAGCAGCACCACGTCAGCCGAAAACTGAGGAGTCCCCGCGTGAGTGAGCGGAAGAAGCCTTTCCTGTACGTCATCGTCTGTGCGGCCGGGATCGCCGATGACGTCGGCAAGCTGATCGACGCGGCGCAGGAGCGAGGCTGGGGCGTGGGCGTGATCGCCACTCCGCAGGGCCTCGGCTTCATCGACGCCCAGGCCGTCGAGGCCCAGACCGGCTATCCGATCCGCTCCGCCTGGCGCTCCCCCGGCGACCCACGGCCCCTCCCTCCTGCTGACGCCATCGCCGTCGCCCCGGCAACGTTCAACACGATCAACAAGTGGGCCGCTGGGATCGCGGACACCCTGGCCGTGGGCGTCCTGTGCGAGGCGTACGGCATGGGAATCCCCACCGCTGCCCTGCCCTACCTCAACGCCGCCCAGGCCGCACATCCCGCCTACCGGCAGAGCCTGGACCGGCTGCGCGAGATGGGGGTGCTCATCGCCGACTACGAACCGCACCAGCCGAAGGCAGGCGGGGGCCGCGACCGGTTCCGGTGGGAACAAGCGGTGGAGCTTCTCACACCCCGGGTGCGGTGAGCGTTCCCGTGAGGAGGAGCACCGCACGTTCTGGTGCGCATCCGGTGCACGAGGCGTAGGGCAGTCTGGGCAACAAAGAAGCCCCGGGCCGCTGGCCTGGGGCTTTGTGGTGGAGCGGGTGACGAGAATCGAACTCGCGCTCTGAGCTTGGGAATCACCGGGCCATCGCGGTTGAATTTCCCGCTGACCTGCGTAAACGATACCCGTAAGGGATCTTGGGCAAGAGCTCCTGATGTCCACTGTTGACCGTGGTCTACCGCTCGTTCTGGCACGCATCTGGCACGCCTCCTCGCGCGGTGACTACCGCATCGCAGTTCGGTCACGGCTAGCTCGCCCCGAGACAGGGTGGGTCTGGCTGCCTGATGAGCGTCGGTCCAGGTACACCGGCTGCCGCCAACATCCATCCACGTCAGTTGGTGAACGGCGACTTCGGCGGTGAGATTGCCATACTTTGGAGCGGGTCGCTATCCTCTTGCGGGCGATCGAGCGACCTTTTTCTAGTGGGGGATGGAAGTTGCGAGTAATCCTTTCGCATCCATATGCTGGGGCTCTTCATTGGTGGATGCAAAGCGCGCGTGAGTCACCGGATTCAACTAGTCCATCCCACCCGTATTACAGGCACCTCTATGGGAAAGTCTTTGATCATCTGGATGTAGCCCTGGCTTGCACCGTAATTTTCGATGAGCTGATTATTGCGGCGGCGGATGCACTGTATCCGGATTCTAGTCATTCGGGCGACTATAGCAAGATCACTATTCCTGCGTTGGGTATCCTTGCGGACTGGGATCCCGTGCACGCGAGTCATGATTCTGTAGGGGATATCGCAGGAGACCTTGTGGAGGATCCTGTCTTGTCTCGTATCCTCAGGACAGTTCCCCGCCAACATCGGGAGCAAGTAGTTCGTGATGTGGTCGTCGACTTGTTGCTTATGCGTGAGTACGACGCGCCAGTAATTTCTTCCCGCGGTCGCCGGGCGATGCTTGCGCGACTCATCGAGCTTGATGCTTTGCCTGGAATAGGGGTCGCACGTAGCACGTCGGCCGTCGAGGTCGAGTCTCAGGATGCGATCGATGCAGTGGACGATTTGGCAAGTTATGTGACAGTTACAGGGTTGACATTTAAGAGCCCGGATGTTGGTGCACTTTCTGGCATCAAGGAAAATCGTCTCGTGCGGAACTATGCGGGCGAATTTCAGAAGGTCTTGGCCCTTGGAGGGGAAGGTGGTCGCTCGTCAAGTCTATTTGAGTCCATTAAGCGAGCGTGGAAGAGTCGAGAATTGCAGGGGCGTATCGCTAGTGGATTTTCCGCCACTAGTCGAGGGCTTTCTCTTCTTGGTCTCGTGCCGGTAGTGGGCACCTTTACTGAGGTTGCCTCTTTGGGGGCCGATGCTGCGGCGTTTGCCGGTGAGCGTCGTGAGCAAAAAAATGCATGGTATGAAATTGGTCCGCAAATCCTTCGCCTTGAGTCCTTGGCCGCAATGCAGCGTCATATTGATCAGAACAGTCAGTAGCGGAGCTGGTCATGCGGCTGTGCGGTCGGTGGAGCGGAATTGGGCTGGAGCTGCTTTGGGGTGAGTGATCATGGTGCCGTGAGCTTCCGGCGCGTCGGGCAGTCAGTGGGCCTGCCTTACCCCTTCCAGCGTCCGGCGCACCATGGCAGCCACAGCTGTGTACGCCTTGGTCTTGAGAGCGCTACCCGAGCACCAGAGCCGGGACAACCTCAATTTCTGCTCTGAAAAAGCCAGTTCACAACATCGCTCGAAGGTCCGCAGGACATCATGCGCGGCATGAAGACGGAGATGAAGCGGCAGTTGACCTGGGGGAGCGGCGCGTTCGGCGTGGTGTTCTTCGTCGCGGCTCTCATTTGGGGACCGTGGATCTTCGAGGGCGATCACGTCCGGGACAGCGGTCTCGCTCCTTCGGCAGGGATCATCATCACGGGGTTCCGGACCATGCTCGTCGCCACGGCGGCTGGCGGGATCGCCGGGCTCGGACTGTACTACACGCATCGTAACCACCGGCATGCCGAGAAATTGTACGAGCACAGCCAGGAGCAGTTCGCGCACCTGCGCGAGAAGGACCGTGAGCAGGCGGAGCTGGCTCGTGAGGGGCAGGTCACCGAGAGATACGTAGAGGCGATCAAGTTGTTGGGGTCGGAGGACATGACCGAGCGGCTCGGTGGCATCTACTCGCTGGAGCGGATCATGCGGGACTCCGAGAAGGACCACGATGCCGTGGTCAAAGTCCTCGCTGCCTTCGTTCGCCGTCGCGCTCCGCTACCTTCGGACGAGGATGCGGAAGAGGCCGGGGCGGCCTCGTGCCCTGCCGATGACGTTCAGGCGGTCATAACCGTTCTGGGGAATCGGCCCGTGCGTAGCGAAGAATTCAGGATCAACTTGGCGTCGACGGATCTTCGCGGCGCGAATCTCGACGGCTGTCACTTCAAGCGCGCTATTTTCAACGGTTCCAGATTGGACGGGATTCACGCGATTCGTGTGGATCTAGAAAACGTGTGGATTCAGGGGGCGAGTCTTTGTGATGCCTACCTGCTTGAAGGGAATCTGGACGATGCGTCTGGCTATCACACGCTGTTCGCAGGGGCGAACCTGCTTCAATCCACTCTGCGTGGAGCCACGCTCCTGCACTCCCAGTTCACCGACGCAGGCTTGACGTGGGCAAATATGGATGGCGCAAACTTCAGTTACTCGGAGATGTGGCGCGTCAATCTGTATCGCAGTACTTCCAGTGCTGCCGATTTCATGGGAGTCGACCTGTGGGAGGCCGATCTCAATGAGGCGGACTTGCGAGGCTCGCAGCTCTGGTTCGCTCGTAATTTGACGTCAGGGCAGCTGGAGCACGCGCTCATCGACGATTCCACCCAATTGCCTGAAGGGCTGAATGAAGCCGCTTGGGTGCAGGAGATGCTGTATGTCCAGGGCTCGCCTGAGAGGTAATGTGAGAGTGCCGAGTAGGAGGTGCATCGGAAGTTTGGAATATCACCGCTCGGCACTTGCCAGACGGTGTGACGCGTGATCTTGTGCGGTCCACGCATGCGTCGGCATGGCCGCACCCCTCATCGGCTGCCGCCGACTCACCAAGTGAAACCACGTCCTAATGGTCAACTTCACCTGACCTGGGGTGAGGATCGCGGCGCCATGGTGACCGACGTTTCCCATGATTCCTCGTTCGCTCTGGCCCACGAGTGGCAAGACGTTCGCCGATGCTGCACCACTCGCCTCAGCCCACCACTCTCCCCAGCTGCCATCCCGTCTGCCGTCGACCCACACACCGTGGAGCGGGCGTGGTTCCTGGCGTCCAGGTGGAGCGCGCCACTGTACGAACGACCTGGACGCCAGGGGCCGCGTCTGCTCGGCTCTGCCTGGGTCGACGGCAGACGGGATGGCAGCTCCCGCGCACGCCACCAACAACTGGCATTCGCGTACGGCGCCCCGTCCATCCCGGAGTCTGAGCGCCCCCGCCGGAGGCATCAATCGCTAAGGTCAAGCGGCTGATTGCTGTGTGCGCGGCGCGGACACCGGCCGGGCTGGAGCGGGCGGAGACATGAGCGCAGGCCCGGCCGGGGGTCGGGCCGCGCGCGGTGAGCGGAGCGAGCCGCCTTGAACCCGTAAAGAAGGTTGTAACTCACTGGCGGCGCTTGGCGCGTTCGTGCTCGGCGTTGCTGATGATGGCCTCGGCTCCGTCGAGTTGGCGGCGGAGCCTGTTAAGCACGTCGGTGCGGGCCGAGTTGATGAGGTGGTCCGTGGTCGGAGTCGTGCCGGTTGAGGTGCCCGTAGGGACCCAGAAGGTCTTGTGGCAGTGGTCGCGGATGATCTCCTGACAGGTGCGGATGACCCAATTCATCGTCACGGTGATCTCATCGCGGTGGAGCTGGTCCAGGTCCCAGCCGTCGTTGCGCTCCGGGCGGGATGTCATCGGTCCGCCTTCTGGTGGGCTACAAGCTGGGCGGTAACGGTGCGGCCGTGCTGGTTGCCGGTGATGTCCACACGGCAGGCCAGTGCCATGACGATGCTTAATCCGCGGCCGTGGGTGTCGTACGGGTCGGCCTCGGTGGGGTGGGGTTCGGGGCTTCCGCCCGAATCGCTGACGGCGATCGCGACGGTCTGCGGTGACAGGGTCAGCGTGAGGTGGAACGTGCCGAAGTCGGCGCCGCTGGCGGTGTGGTTGAGGGCGTTGCTCCCCAGCTCGCCCACGATCAGCTCGGCGTCGTCTACGCAGGGGTGTCCGCTGAGGATGTCGCGGGTCCAGCGGCGGGCGCGAGTGACCTCTTCTCGGAAACCTGGGCACATCAGCCCCCAGACTCGCGGACTGCTCGTATACTCGTCCATACAAGTTCCTTCGTGCTGGTAGGGGCTATGGACCGTGGGTTAGTGCTAGACGAGTCGCACGCCGTCGTGGGCGCGGACGGCCGGCGGGCTGGCGTTGTCGATGGCGTCCAGGACGCGGATCGCGTACGCCTCGTCGGCAAGCTCGGTGATCTCGTCGCGGGTGACCCAGCGCAGGGCGCGGGTTTCCGCTCCGGTGGTCGGGGTGCCGTCGATCGCCTCGCAGCGGAAGACCATGGAGACGATCAGGCCGGTCATGTTCTTGTAGACGCCGGTGAGGGTCGCGGGAAGTGCGATCTTGATGCCGGTCTCTTCGAGGACTTCCCGTTGCAGGGCGTCGGGGATGGTTTCCTCGCGTTCGAGCACGCCGCCGGGCGGTTCCCACTTACCGTTGTCCCGTCGCTTGATCAGCAACGCACGCCCAGCGTCGTCAACGATGACTCCGGCGACGCTCACGGAGTGCGGGCGCTCAGCGCTCACGTTCCACGCACCTCTCGGCTGGCTAGGCTTTCCACCGTAGCAACACCGCTTAGCCGCTCGTCTAGATACCTAAAGGAGTATGTGCATATGCCTTCCCTGACCTCTGTTCTGGGTGTATTGGACCCCACGAGCGACCGGGCGGTGTTCCGGCAGATCGCCGACGCGCTGCGGGAAGCGATCGACAAAGGACGGTTCAGGGAGGGCGACAAGCTGCCCTCGGAGACTGAGCTGGTGGAGCACTTCGCGGTGTCCCGGATGACCGTGCGCAACTCGTTGTCGCTGCTCCAGCAAGAGGGGCTGGTGGTCTCCGAGCATGGCAAGGGGGTCTTCGTCCGACCGCGACCTCCCGTGCGACGGCTGGCCTCGGACCGGTTCGCCCGGCGCCATCGGGAGCAAGGGAAGGCGGCCTTCACCGTGGAGGCCGAAGCCGCGGGAAGCCGTCCGGAGGTCGACGGCCTGGAGGTGAAGGAAGAACGGCCTTCGCCGGACATCTCGGCCCGGCTCGGTTCGCCTCGCAAGGTGCTGGCACGTCGGCGCCGGTATCTGCTGGATGGGCGACCGGTGGAGTTCGCCACCTCATACCTGCCGCTGGACCTCGCGCGGAACACCCCGATCGCCCAGCCCAACCCCGGCCCCGGCGGCATCTACGCTCGGCTGGAAGAGCTTGGGCACCGCCTGGACCACTTCGATGAGGAGATCCGTGCCCGGATGCCCTCGCCCGCCGAGGTGCGCACGCTCCAGCTCGCCTCTGGCGTCCCGGTGATCTCGCTGATCCGTACCGCCTTCGACTCCGAGGGGCGCGCGGTCGAGGTCTGCGACACCGTGATGGCCGCTGACGCCTACGTCCTCGCTTACCAGCTGCCCGCCACCTGACAGGCGGCGGCCGGATGGTGCGCTGTGCGGCCGTGGCGGGCCGCTTCTCTCAACTCGTATGCACGCAGACGCATACTCGTATAGACGAGTGGCTGAGTGGTGTGGCATGGTGGTGATCGTTCCCGGCGCGTTCGGGTTCGACCACTGGTACTCATCTAGACAACTAGGTGGGCAATGTTGCGAGAGAAGGAGAAGTAATTGCGTTCCATCCGTGTCGAGACCTCCGGTGCCACGGTGCTGCTGACTGAGGCGCCGGAGCCCAAGGTCAGGGACCGGCAGACTGGCGAGATCGCCAAGGACGCCCAGAGCGGCGAGACCCTGATGCGGCTCGGCGTCGTCTACATCGACGGCGGGGAGTCCTCCCTGCTCCAGGTCACCGTGCCGGAAAGCGGTGTGACGGAAGGGCTGGCGCTCGGGTCGCCGGTCACGCTGTTCGGGCTGATCGCCCGGCCGTGGGAGACCGTGTTCAACGGGCAGCAGCGGCACGGCATCGCCTTCCGGGCCGACGCCATCGCTCCGGCCGCCATGCCGGTTGGTGCGGAGGCCTGAGCCTGATGAACGACGCGATGACGTTGATGGAGGTGGGTGGTCCGGTCGCCGGAATGGTCGGCGGGGCCGCCTACCTCCGGGCACGGCACCCGGCCGCATACTGGTCCACGCTCGGCATGCCCGTCTCCACGGTGAAGCTGCTGGGGTCGTACGGGTCGGTGATGGATGCGTGCGGGCTGACTGTTCCGCCGTCCCGGCTGCGGACCTGGACGACACAGGCGCTCACCCATCGGGAGGTGCGGCCGGTGCCTCCTCGCCGGGGGCTCATACGGCCGACTTCGACCGGGCTGCGGGTCCGGTTGCGGCTGGCATCGGGGCAGGAACCTGCCGACGTGGCGGCCTCGGCTGAACGGCTGCGGCATGCCTGGGGCGTTCACGGCGTGTACGTGGACGTGGTCAAGCCGGGGGTGGTCGAGCTGCGGCTGATCGGCTTCGACGTGCTGCGGAAGGTACGGATGCCCCGCAGGATGGCGGGCGACTTCCTCAAGGTGCCGGTGGCGCTGCGGGAGGACGCGATGCCGTTCGTACGGGACTACCGGACCGTTCCGCATCAGCTCACCCTGGGCGCCACGCTGTCGGGAAAGTCCATGTTCCTGCGGCACCTGATATCCGGACTGGCCCGGCAACCTGTCGCGCTGGTCGGGGTCGACTGCAAGCGGGGTGTGGAGCTGGCGCCGTTCGCCCCGCGACTGTCGGCGCTGGCCACCGACCCTGTGCAAGCGGCTGAGCTGCTGCCCGTGCTGATTGAACTGATGGAGGACCGATACGACCTGATCAAGAAGCGGCAGGGCATCGCGCCCAGCACGCCGGATGAAGAGATCACCTCTGACATCTGGGGCCTGCCGGACGAGGAACGGCCCGTGCCGGTGGTGCTGCTCGTGGACGAGGTCGCCGAACTGTTCCTCGTCGCCACACGGAAGGATGAGGAGCGGCGGGACGAGATGGTTACCCAGCTCATCCGGCTCGCCCAACTCGGCCGCGCGGCAGGCATCTACCTGGAGGTGTGCGGGCAGCGGTTCGGTGCCGAGCTGGGCAAGGGCGCGACGATGCTTCGGGCTCAGCTCACCGGGCGGGTCTGCCACCGCGTGAACGATGAAGCCTCCGCCAAGATGGCGCTGGGCGACATCGCCCCCGAAGCGGTCGGCGCCGCCTGCGCCATCGCTCCCGAACGGCCCGGCCTGGCCGTGGCCGGTGACTCCTCGGGCGGCTGGTCCCGTATCCGTCCGCCGTTTCTGTCGCTGGGTGATGCTGCGGCTGTCTGCCGCGAACAGGCTCACCTGGTCCCGGTGTTGCCCACGCTTGAGCCTTTCCGGCCGGACGTGCCGGCCGTTCCGGTGAGCGCTTCGACGTCGCTCCTCAAACCGTCGCCGGTTACCGAGTAATCCGTCTCCGATCATCGGTCGGCGCGACCGCATCGCGCCATGTCCCTACCCCCGCCATGCCTGAAAGGAGGTCTGTCATGCACGACGAGATGTGGCAGGCGATTCGCCAGATCGAGACCGCCGTACGAGCTGGCGACTACGCAACCGCCCTGGCCGACGCGCACCGCCTCTACCGGGGCGCCCGTACCGAAGCTGAGCGCGCCGAACTGCTGGCCGTACTCGGCCCACGTGCCATCCCACCGAGGAACGACACCCGTGAGGGGGCGTAGACATGCGTGCCTACCTGGGCCGCGTTGACGCGGTGCTGGTGCAAGCGGTTATCGCTGCTGCGCTGTCCTTCGCCCACCTGCATGATCTGGCCTCGGCGGCCGGACAGGACGGGTGGAAGGCGTGGGCCTACCCGGTCTCGGTGGACCTGCTGCTTGTGGCGGCCTGGCGGCGGCTGCGGTCGGGCTCGTCCAAGGCGGCGGGCTGGTGCTGGTTCGTGGTCGCCCTGGCCGCGTCGCTCGGGGCGAACGTCGCCACCGCCGGGCTGCTCGACCTGACCGACGTACCGGCCTGGCTGCGCATCCTCGTCGCCGGATGGCCAGCCGTCGCCTTCCTCGGCGGAACGCTCCTCGCCCACACCGCACCAGCGGCCGAAACCGGGTCGGCTCCGGCCGAACCGGAAACCGCCGAGCCACCCGCCGAACCGGAGCCCGAGCAGCCGAAGCCTTCCGCGCAGCACGTCCCGGCCGCGCTCGTCACCCACGCGCGCAAGCTCGCGGACGAACACCACACCCGTACCGGCTCACCCATGGACACCGACACCCTGCGCGCCCGCCTCGGCGTCCCCGCGCCGCTGGCCGACGCCATCGCCACCCACCTCAAGTGATCAAGGAGACGACACCTGTGCGCCCCTCCACCCTGCACGCCCTCCAGCGCGCTGCCGAACTCAACAGTCAGGGACGGTTCATCGAAGCAGTGAGCATCGCCGAACCGGTCATCCTCGCCGCCGACTCTGAGGAATGCGCGGAGATCAGGCGTTGGCTGGCCGACCACCGCGACGACTTCACCGACCGAGAGGAGAACGGCTGATGCCCGCGCCTCGCCGCTTCCGCAGCGTCATCCGCATCGGCCCGGTCCGCGTCGGCACCGCCAACGACCACCGGGGACGTGAGAAGCACACCGCCGTGTGCACCGCTCCCCGCTGCGACTTCTCCGCCGACTACGACACCCGCGCCGCCGCCGAGCTGGCCGCCCGTACCCACCGTTGCCCCGTCCGCTGAAAGGAGATCGCCCATGACCATCAGTCTGCCCCTGGTCTTCGTCCTCGGCGTCATCGCCTGGTTCGCGATCAAGTTCCTGGGCGTCCGCATGTGGGTCGCCGTCGTCATCGCGCTGTTCGGCTTCTGGCTCGCCCACACCGGCCTCGCGCCCTTCGTGGAGTCCGGTACGCGCTCCGGCGTCGACACAGTCAACCCCGAACACGACTAGACGAGTAGGCAAGAGGAGATCGCCGTGTTCCGACCGAAGTACCCCGAAGCCCCCACCCCGACGACCGTCCACACCCCCGCTCCGGCGGTCCAGCACAGCCAGGCTCCGGCCTGCTCCTGCCAGCACGCCCCTGCGGCTGCGCCTGCTCAACAGACGTCGTGGCTCGGGCCCAGTGCCCGGACGGTCGGTGCCGTGCTCGCGGTCGGCGTCGTCGTGACCGCGCTCCTGGCCGCCGTCGTCGTCACGGCCATATCCGTCGCCGTGGCCGCCGTCGTCATGCGCTCGCTGCTCACCGGCCAGCGCCACCACTGACCCACAACGCACACGACTGCCGGGGCGGCCTCGATACCGCCAAGCATCCGCCGCCCCGGCAGCCCGACCCCTCGAAAGAGGTGACACCCATCATCACCCGCACCACCCCGCCGCCGTTGCCCCAACTCGGCAACCTGGCGGCGCTCGGCACCATGCCCGCACTGCTCCGTCAGCTCTCCGGCCTCGGCGGCTGCACCACCCCCATCCGCCTCGACGGCCACCGCACCGAACACCACGTCAACCGCGACACCGGCGAGATCGGCCGCGTCCTCCGACACCTGGACTCCAACGAACTGCCCGCCGGGCAACTCCTGGTCCGCTGCAACAACCGCCGCACCACCCGCTGTGCGGCCTGTGCCGAGACCTACCGCCGCGACACCTTCCACCTGATCACCGCCGGACTGCGAGGCGGCAAAGGCACCCCGGAGACGGTCACCGCCCACCCGCGCGTCTTCGCCACCTTCACCGCACCCAGCTTCGGCCCCGTCCACAACCGGCCTACCGGCCCCGCTGGCACGGTCCGTCGGTGCCGCTGCGGCGTCCGCCACGACCAGGAGGACGACGCCCTTGGCACGCCGCTCGCCCCGCACAGGTACGACTACGAATCCGCGGTGCTCTGGAACGCCCACGCGGGCATGCTCTGGCGGCGCTTCTCGATCTACCTGCGGCGAGAGGTCGCCAAGCGGGCCGGACTCAGCCAACGAGCACTCCGCAACCATGCTCGACTTTCCTTCGCCAAGGTCGCCGAGTACCAGAAGCGTGGCGCCGTCCACTTCCATGCCGTCATCCGCATCGATGGTCCCGGCGGTGGTGACACCCCACCTCCGGCCTGGGCCACGGTCGAGCTGCTGACCGACGCCATCCAGGCGGCTACGCCCAAGGCGCAGGTTGCCGGGCCGGTCGTTGACGGGCGAGCCCACGCGTTCGCCTTCGGTGACGAACTCGACGTGCGGCCTATCCGGGGCGCCGACTTCAACGGCCAGCAGGAGCTGACCGACCGGGCCGTGGCCGCGTACATCGCCAAGTACGCGACGAAGGGTGCTGAGACGGCGACTGGCGCCCTGGACCGGCCGATACGGCTGATCGCTGAGGTCGCCCACCTCGACATCACCGACCACGCTCGGCGGTTGATCCGCACCGCCTGGGCCCTCGGCGCGCGGAAGGACCTGGAACACCTCCGGCTCCGTCCCTGGGCTCACATGCTCGGCTTCCGGGGCCACTTCTCCACCAAGTCCCGCCGCTACTCCACCACCCTCGGCGCACTACGCGACGCCCGCGCCGCCTGGCGACGTGCCCAAGCTGCGGCCGCCGAGACGGAGCAGGACGAGACCACGCTCGTCCTCGCTCACTGGGTCTACGCCGGTACCGGCCTCACCCCCGCCGAGGAATGGCTGACCGCCACCATCACCCCCGCTCCCGGAACAGAAGGAGAACCGACCCATGCGTGACCGGTACCTCAGCGTCGCCCAGGTGGCCGAGCTGCTGGGCACCACAGATCGCTTCCCCCGGCGGCTGATCGCCGAGCGGCGCATCAAGTACGTGAAGGTGGGCCGCCACGTCCGCATCCCGGAGAGCGTCATTCAGGAGTACATCGACGCCAACACCGTGCGGCCGGTGCAGTCTCGGCGCCGTCACCTCCGGCGGGCCGCCTGATGGCCAACAACAAGGGGAAGCGGCGTCGCTTCGGAGCCGTTCGCAAGCTGCCCTCCGGGCGCTTTCAGGCTCGCTATCCCGGGCCGGACGGGGTGATGCGTCCGGCCTCGGTGACCTTCGAGACGGCGGGCGACGCAGACGACTGGTTGGCGGAGAAGCAGACCGAAGTACGCCGGGGTGACTGGCAGGACCCAGATGCGGGGGCCGTCAACTTCGAGGAGTACGCCTTGCGGTGGGTGAAGGAGCGCGGCTTGTCGCCCACAACCGACGAGCTGTACCGGCGCCTTCTGCGGCTGCACATCCTCCCCGGCTTCGGCGGGTGGGACCTGGACGAGATCACCCCTCCGCGCATACGCACCTGGCGCGCTGAGCGGCTGGAGACCGTGGGGGAAACCACCGTTGCAAAGTCGTACCGGCTGGTGAAAGCCATCCTGGAAACGGCCGTTGAGGACGAGCTGATCCGCCGGAACCCCTGCCGGATTCGTGGAGCAGGGAAGGAGTCGGCGGGTGAGCGTCCCATAGCAACGGTGGAGCAGGTGGATGCGCTCGCCGACGCCATGGGGCCTCGCTGGCGGCTGATGGTCTACATCGCCGCGTACGGTCCCGCTCGCCCGGAGGAACAAGCGGAGATGCGCCGGCCGGACGTGGACCTTGAGACGGTCGGTGTGTGGGTACGGCGTGCGGCTCCTGAGCTGACGACCGGCCGGCGGGTTGTCGGCGATACGAAGTCGGAGGCGGGCAAGCGGTTCATAGTGCTGCCCGGCTTCATGCGGAAGGACCTGGAGCGGCACGTGAAGTGGTTCGCCGAGAAGGAGCCGAACGGGCTGCTCTTTGTCGGTGAGAAGGGGGCGCCGTTTCGCCGGTCCTCCTTTGGGAGGAAGTGGCGGAAGGCTCGGGCCAAGGTCGGGCTTCCGGATGACTTCCGCTTCTACGACCTTCGTCACACCGGGCACACCCTCTCGACCCAGTCCGGGGCGACGCTCAAGGACACCATGGTGCGCGCCGGGCAGTCGTCCGAACGGGCCGCTCTCATCTACCAGCACTCGACCCTGGAGCGGCAAAAGGAGGTGGCCGCCGGGATCGATGCCCGCGTGGCTGCCGACCGGAAGGCGGCCAAGACGGCCGGTGAGAAGAGCCACGATCAAGCATCTGGCACGGATCTGGCACGAGACGCTTAGAGAGGTCTAGACAACAAACAAGGCCCGGGTCTGTGACCTGGGCCTTTGCTATGGAGCGGGTGACGAGAATCGAACTCGCGCTCTGAGCTTGGGAAGCTCATGTTCTACCATTAAACTACACCCGCGAGGAGGCCCCGATATCTCGGTGCCGCATCGTCGCTCACTGTACCCCATGGCTGACCCCCGGCGCATTCGCTGTGGGGTTTTCGTGCTTTTCGGGGGTGATGTCAGGTGGGTGGAGTGGCGGAAGGTGCTGTAGGGGTGGGGGAGTTGGGGCGTACCGTGGGGGGCGGAGTGCCGCGTGGAGCGGTGTGCGGTTGATCCCCTAATGTGGCTTTTGTCGTCCGCGTCGTCCACGTTTATGGGGAAGGGACTCAATGGAGCGCACCGTCGTCCGTTGTGCCGAAGGGCATGTGTTCAGCACCGCCTCGTTCCCGATGCGGCACCTCACGGTGGACCGCATCGGGCCCGGGCGGCTGCTGCGGTGTCCGCGTTGCGCCAGGCTCCGGCATGCGGTGCCGGTGGGGCGCGAGGAGCGGTAGGAGCCGCAGGGGCAGCGGGTAGTTGCGGTAGTCGAACGAAGATCGTGGGCGCGGGCCCGGTCCCCGGTGGGGCCGGGCCCGCGTCATGGGGTGGGGCCCTCACGCGCGGTGGGACCGGGCCCGCGCCATGGGGTGGGGGTGGTTTGCGTATCCTCGTTCCGTGCTTCTCTCAGACAAGGACATCCGGACGGAGATCGACGCCGGACGGGTGCGGATCGATCCGTATGACCCGGCGATGGTGCAGCCGTCGAGCATCGACGTCAGGTTGGACCGGTTCTTCCGGGTCTTCGAGAACCATCGCTATCCGCATATCGATCCGGCGGTGGAGCAGCCGGATCTGACGCGGCTGGTGGAGCCGGAGGGGGATGAGGCGTTCATCCTGCACCCGGGGGAGTTCGTGCTCGCCTCGACGTACGAGGTGGTCTCGCTGCCCGTGGACATCGCCTCGCGGCTCGAGGGGAAGTCGAGCCTGGGTCGGCTGGGGCTGCTGACGCACTCGACGGCCGGGTTCATCGACCCGGGGTTCTCTGGCCATGTGACGCTCGAGCTGTCGAACGTGGCGACGCTGCCGATAAAGCTGTGGCCGGGGATGAAGATCGGGCAGCTGTGCATGTTCCGGCTGACCTCGCCCGCCGAGCATCCGTACGGCTCGGTGAAGTACGGCTCCCGCTACCAGGGGCAGCGTGGGCCTACGCCTTCCCGTTCGTTCCAGAACTTCCATCGGACGAAGGTGTGACCGCCGGTGATGAGTGAGGGGCGGGAGAATCTTTCGTACGAGCGCTTCGGCACGGCCGTCCGCGAGCTGGCGCAGGCCATCGCGGACGACGGGTACGAGCCGGACATCGTGCTGTCCATAGCCCGCGGCGGGGTCTTCGTCGCCGGCGGGCTGGCGTACGCGCTGGACTGCAAGAACATCCACCTGGTGAACGTCGAGTTCTACACGGGGGTGGGCACCACCCTCGACATGCCGGTGATGCTCGCGCCGGTGCCCAACGCGATCGACTTCTCCGACAAGAAGGTGCTGATCGCGGACGATGTCGCGGACACCGGCAAGACGCTGAAGCTGGTCCGCGACTTCTGCCTCGGGACCGTTGCCGAGGTGCGCAGCGCCGTGATCTACGAGAAGTCGCAGTCGCTCGTGAAGTGCGAGTACGTGTGGAAGCGCACCGAGCAGTGGATCAACTTCCCCTGGAGTGTCGAGCCGCCCGTCGTGCGGCGTGACGAGCAGGTGCTCGACGCGTAACGCAAGAGACGCGTAACGCAAGAGGGGATAGCGAAGGGGCCCGGGTGGGCCCCTTGCTTACAGGGTTCCCAGCTTCACCAGCGACAGCAGCGCGATCAGCTGGATCGCCGACGCCCCCAGCGCCTTCTGCCAGGGCAGGTCGTGCGACTTGCTCACCATGGACGTGAACAGCGCGCCCGCCGCCAGCCAGGTCGCCCAGCCCAGCACCTGCACCAGGGGGCTGTCGCCGCCCAGGAAGATCGCGAACAGCAGCCGCGGCGCGTCGGTGATCGACATGATCAGCATGGAGAGGCCGATCGTCGGTCCCCAGGTGCCGTCGCCGCCCAGCTGGCGGGCGAGGGTGTGGGTGACCGCGCCGAGCACCAGGGCGCTGATCACGACGGCGACGCCCGCGCTGAGGATCCACGGGATGCTGTTGGCCATCGGGGCGTTCAGGATGTCCTTACGGGCGTCGTCGAAGCCGAAGACCGCCAGCAGGCCGTAGACGAAGGTCACGATGAGGGCCGGGACCCACACCGTGTAGTCGCGCATCTGCCAGAAGGTGCCCGCCGGGCGCAGCACGATGCCGCTCAGCAACTGCTTCCAGTGCAGCCGGGGGCCGGCGGGCGGGGCGGTGGAGGAGCCGGCGCGGTAGGTGCTGCCGTCGTCGTACGAACCGGGGCCCTGGCCGTACGGGTCGTACGCGTCGGGCGCCTCGCCCACGCTGAACGCCTGCGTATGGCCGGCGTTGTTGTCCGCGTACGCCCCAGGGCCGCCGGGGCCCGGTCTGTACGCGCCGCCCTGGCCACCGCCTTGACCGCCCTGACCGCCCTGGCCGCCGCCGCCCGGGCCGTAGCCCTGGTCCGGGCCCGGTCCGCCGCCGGGGCCGTAGTACGGGTCCTGGCTGCCGAAGTACTCCGGCTCTCCCTGTGTAGCGGGCTGCTGCCACTGCGGCTGCGTCCGGCCGTACGGGTCCGGCGACCCGTGCGGCGGCTGCTGCGGTCGCTGCTGCTGCCCTTGTTGCGCGGAGTGGGAGTCCCGTCCGCGTCCGATCCTGAATCCAGCCACCATTCGAACGTACCCGGTCGCGGAGGGTGGGGTGCCGGAGCTGGGGGACAGGCCCGGCATTGCTGCCGAGCTGTGACATCCCTTAGGGGGACCCTGGGGGGTTATCCCCCGTACAGACCTCCGGTCGGTGCTAACGGCCCGCCGCGAAGGGCCTGCTGGAGAAGGTGATCTTGTCGGAGGTGCCGTTCGTGATCCACCACCGCTCGGGCCGTTCGCCGTACAGGGAGAAGGCGATGCCCGGGCCCCAGGCGAGCACGATCTCGTCCTTGCCGTCGTGATCGAAGTCCGCCGCGCCGTAGAGCCGGGCGGCGCGCTCGTCCTCGCGTACGGCCTTGCCGTCCACCCGGGGCGGGACGGTGCGGGCGAGGGTGTGGCGGGCGGTGGCGAGACGCCCGGGGCGCGGGGTCAGCAGCCGGGCACCGCCGGAGCCGAGCGGGACGGCCAGCTCGTCGGCGCCGTCGCCGTCGGTGTCGGCGGCCATCATCATCCCCGACATGCCCGGCACCGGGAGGGAGGGGGAGGAGCGGACGTAGCGGCCCGTGGCGGTCCCGTAGTAGACGCTCACCGTGCGGCCGATGTCCGGCTTCTCCGTCGCGTCGCCGCCCTCGTCGGCGCGGGTGCCGCTGGCGCCGACGGCGACGTCCCGGCGGGCGTCCCCGTTGAAGTCGCCGAAGGTGATCGAGTTGCCCTTGCGCAGCGTGCGCCCGGTGTGGCGCAGCCCCTGCGGGCCCGCGGTCAGGAGGGTGGAGCCGGACTGGGCGGCGGCGCTGAGCCCGTGCACGACCAGGTCGGTGGGGCGGTCGCCGCGGATCCGGTCGGCGACGAGGTCGCCGATCTCGGCGTGCCCGCCGCGGAACGGGCTGCGGTACGGCACGGTCGTGGCGGGCCGGCCCGCGCGGCTGAACGGCCCGTAGAGGACGAGGAACGAGCGGCGGTTCGCGCGGACCACCGCCAGGTCGTGGTGGCCGTCGCCGTTGAAGTCGCCGACGGTGGGGCGCTGGGGGTCGACGGAGTCGGTGGGGCCGGTGAGCTGGACGCGGGCGGCGGAGCGGGCGTGCGGCGGGCCGCCCGCGCTGCCCCAGGCGATGTACGGGGCGGTCCGGACCGTGGCGTGGGTGCGCTTGGCCTCGGCGGCGCCCAGCCGCTCGCCGCCGGTGGTGGTCACGTCGGCGTAGCCGTCGCCGTCGAGGTCGGCGGTGGCCACCTCGGTCGCGCCCGCGACGGCGACGTCGTCGGCGGGCAGGCCCAGGTCGGCCCGCCGGAGGACGGTGCGGGCGGCGGGGTGGAGGCCGTCGTGCGAGCCGTGGACGAACGCGATCCGGCTGGGCAGGCCCCGCTTGCGGGGCGGGACCGGAAGCTGGAGGTCCGGGTAGCGGTCGCCGTTGACGTCGTCGGGCAGTTTGCTGCCCTTGCCGCGCGGGACGGGGGTGGTCGCGGTGGACCCGGCCCCTCGGGCGGCGCCTCCGCCGGACGCGGCCCCGGCGGAGGCCGCCGACGCGTGGGACCCGCGCGCGTCCCGTGGCCCGTCGCCGGAGCCACCCGCGCCGCATCCGGTGAGCAGCGCGAGCACACCGGCCCAGACCCCGAAGGTCGTGAGGGCTGCGCGGCCGAGGGGTCGTGTGGGGGTGCGGGGAGGCGCGGGCGTCATCGGTCACCCCTAACCCATGCGGCACGGTCGCGGCAACCCGCACGGCGCGGCCGCGGCACGGGGGCCCGGCGGTCCGGGAGTCCGAGGGGTTCCGGAGGTTCTGGGAGTGATCAGTCGGCTTGACTGTAAAGATGACCTTTGGAGCACAAGGGCCGTCCAGGACATTTACCTACCCATGGGTGGGGCATGATCCTGTGGGGATCCACAGGGATCCACAACCTTGTTGTGAGAAGGGATACTTCACGGCCAGGATCGGTACATGTTCGAAGCGGGCGAGCGGGGGCAGCCATGTGCGAATCGCACGATGCATCAGTGACGGGTGAGGCACCGAGACCCATGGAGGGTGCGAGCGGGGTGTAGGCGCGATGTCGGACGGGAGTGGCCGGCCGGCAGCGGCGAATGCCGCTCGCCCGCCACAGCACGAGGGTGCTAGAAATAACGACGTGGCCGGACTTTTCGGTCGATCACGGGTCCCCTTGGCCCGGACCGTGACCGACTGGCGGAATCAGCGCGGCCATCAGGGCCCCCGCCATCAGCGGAATGCCCGCGAGCGAAACGGGCACGACCCCACGGTGCACGAGACCGAGGGGCACCGGACGGATCAGGCGCAGCAGGCGCACCCCCCGCCCGAGCGGTACGAGGGGCACGGCCTCCGGGGCCGCCGGGGCGGGCGGTTACGCCGCCGCCCGCCGCGCGGTGTGCGTACGGTCGCGGGCCAGGTCTTCGTTCTCCAGGTGGGCGTCGTGCTGCTGCTCGTCGTCGCCGCCGTGGTGGCGCTCGTCCTCCAGTCCCGGTACGACAGCGAGCGCGAGGCCCGCAACCGCTCGATGGCCGTCGCCGAGAGCTTCGCGAACGCCCCGGGCATGGCCGCCGCGCTGCGCAGCGCCGACCCGACCGCCGCGCTCCAGCCGCTCGCCGAGCGGGCCCGCAAGGGCTCCGGCGTCGACTTCGTCGTGGCCATGTCGCCGCACGGGATCCGCTACACCCACCCCAATGTGAACCGGATCGGGAAGCACTTCATGGGCAGCATCGACGCCGCCGTGAAGGGCCGGACGGTCACCGAGACCTTCACCGGCACGCTCGGCCTGTCCGTGCGGTCCGTGGTGCCCGTCTTCGACGACCGGGGGAGCGGCCGGGGGGACGGCCACGGGAAGGTCGTGGGCCTGGTCTCGGCCGGGATCACGATCAAGAAGGTGAGCGGCGCGGCCAACCACCAGCTGCCGCTGCTGTTCTTCGCCGCCGCGGCCGCGCTCGCGCTGGCCACGGTGGGGACGGCGCTGGTCACCGGGCGGCTGCGGCGACAGACCCACGGCCTGGATCCGGCCGAGATGACGCGCATGTACGAGCACCATGACGCGGTGCTGCACGCCGTGCGCGAGGGCGTGCTGATCGTCAGCGGCGACGGCCGCCTGGTGCTGGCCAACGACGAGGCGCGCCGCCTCTTCGCCCTGCCCCCGGACGCGGAGGGCCGTCTCGTCGCCGAGCTGGGCTTCGACCCGCACACGGCCGAGCTGCTGGTCTCCGGGCGCCCGGCCACCGACGAGGTGCACACGGCCGGGGAGCGGCTGCTGTCGGTCAGCCACCGCCCCACTGATCGCAACGGCGGCCCGCCCGGCAGCGTCGCGACGCTGCGCGACACCACCGAGCTGCGCGCGCTGACCGGCAAGGTCGACCTGGCGCGCAACCGCCTGAAGCTGCTGTACGACGCGGGCGTGTCCATCGGCACCACGCTGGACGTGGTGCGCACCGCGCAGGAGCTGGCGGAGTACGCGGTGGCCCGCTTCGCCGACTACGTCTCCGTCGACCTCGCGGACTCGGTCCTGCGCGGCGAGGAGCCGCAGGAGGGCGCCGCCGGTACGGCGGGCGGCGGGGGGAGCGCGGACGGCCGCCCCACGCCCCTGCGGCGTACGGCGCTCAGCGGCATCCGCGACGACGTGCCGCTCTACCCGCTCGGCAAGCTGATCCGGTTCACCCCGAACGCGCCCCAGGCCCGCGGGTTCCGCACCGGCATCGTCACGGTCGTTCCGGTGCTGAGCGACCACGGGGGCTGGCAGGAGCAGGATCCCGACCAGGCCCAGAAGATCGTCGACTGTGGCATCCACTCGATGATCACGGTCCCGCTGCGGGCCCGGGGCGTGGTGCTGGGCGTGGCCAGCTTCATGCGCGCGGAGAAGCCCGAGCCGTTCGAGGAGGACGACGTCTCGCTCGCCGAGGAGCTGGTCACCCGGGCCGCCGTCAGCATCGACAACGCCCGGCGCTACACCCGCGAGCACACCATGGCGGTGACGTTGCAGCGCAGCCTGCTGCCGCGGGTGCTGCCCGAGCAGAACGCGCTGGACGTGGCGTACCGCTATCTGCCCGCCGAATCGGGCGTCGGCGGCGATTGGTTCGACGTCATCCCGCTGCCGGGCGCGCGGGTGGCCCTCGTGGTGGGCGACGTGGTCGGCCACGGGCTGCACGCGGCGGCGACGATGGGGCGGCTGCGGACCGCGGTGCACAACTTCTCCACCCTCGATCTGCCACCGGACGAGATCCTGTCCCATCTGGACGATCTGATCGCCCGCATCGACCAGGACGAGGGCCACAGCGCCGTGGCGGACGGCGACGGCGGCGGTGAGGTGATCATCGGGGCCACCTGTCTGTACGCGATCTACGACCCGGTGACGCGGCGCTGCACCATGGCCCGGGCCGGTCATCCGCCGCCCGCGGTGGTGGGCCCGGACGGCACGGTGGAGCTCCTGAACGACCTGCCCGTGGGCCCGCCGCTGGGCCTGGGCGGGCTGCCGTTCGAGACGGCCGAGCTGGAGCTGCCCGAGGGCAGCCATCTGGTGCTGTACACGGACGGGCTGATCGAGAAGCGCGACCGGGACATCGAGACGGGCATGGAGATGCTGGGCGACGCCCTGTCCCACCCCGGGCGCACCCCGGAGGAGACCTGTACGGCGGTGCTGGGCGCGCTGCTGCCCGAGCGCCCCAGCGATGACGTCGCGCTGATCGTCGCCCGTACGAGGGTGCTGGAGCCGGGGCGGATCGCCGACTGGGAGGTGCCGTCCGAACCGGCCCAGGTCTCCGAGATGCGGGCGGCGGTGGCGGGCAAGCTCGCGGAGTGGGAGCTGGGGGACGTGGCGTTCACGACCGAGCTGATCCTCAGCGAGCTGATCACCAACGCGATCCGCTACGCCACCGGCCCGATCCGGGTGCGGCTGCTGTGCGACCGCAGCCTGATCTGCGAGGTGTCCGACACCAGCAGCACGTCACCGCATCTGCGGTACGCGGCGACGACGGACGAGGGCGGCCGCGGGCTGTTCCTGGTCTCGCAGTTCGCCGACCGGTGGGGCACCCGGTACACGGCGGAGGGCAAGGTCATCTGGACGGAGCAGACGCTGCCGCTGCCGAAGAACGGCAAGCCGAGGGCGTAAGCGGTACGACGCGAGGCCCGCCTGCGCGGTGCGCGGGCGGGCCTCGTCATGGTCGACGCGAGGGCGTCACTTCACCGGCGCGGGCTCCGGGGCCTCGGCCGACTCGCCGTCGCCCTCCGGCTCGGCGGGGGTCTTCACCGAGTCGAGCAGCAGCTGCGCCACGTCCACGACCTGGAGCGACTCGTCCACCTTGCCATCGTTCTTCTTGCCGTTGACCGAGTCCGTCAGCATGACCAGGCAGAACGGGCAGGCGGTGGAGACGATGTCCGGGTTCAGCGACAGGGCCTCGTCCACGCGCTCGTTGTTGATGCGCTTGCCGATCCGCTCCTCCATCCACATGCGGGCGCCGCCCGCGCCGCAGCAGAAGCCGCGCTCCTTGTGGCGGTGCATCTCCTCGTTCCGCAGGCCCGGCACCTTGGCGATGATCTCGCGCGGCGGGGTGTAGACCTTGTTGTGGCGGCCCAGGTAGCAGGGGTCGTGATAGGTGATCAGACCCTCGACCGGGGTGACCGGGATCAGCTTGCCCTCGTCGATGAGGTGCTGGAGCAGCTGGGTGTGGTGGATGACCTCGAAGTGGCCGCCCAGCTGCGGGTATTCGTTCGCGATGGTGTTGAAGCAGTGGGGGCAGGTCGCGACGATCTTCTTCTTCGCCTTCTCGACCACGACGCCCTCGTCGGCATCTTCGCCGAAGGCCATGTTGAGCATCTCGACGTTCTGCTGACCGAGCTGCTGGAAGAGGAACTCGTTGCCCAGGCGGCGGGCCGAGTCACCGGTGCACGCCTCGTCGCCACCCATGATCGCGAACTTGACGCCCGCGATGTGCAGCAGCTCCGCGAAGGCCTTGGTGGTCTTCTTGGCACGGTCCTCCAGGGCGCCGGCGCAGCCGACCCAGTACAGGTAGTCGACCTCGGTCAGGTCCTCGATGTCCTTGCCGACGACCGGGACCTCGAACCCTGCGTCCGCTGCAAGCTCCTTCGTCCATGCCAGGCGCTGCTTCTTGGCCAGCCCCCAGGGGTTGCCCTTCTTCTCCAGGTTCTTGAGCATCGTCCCGGCCTCGCTCGGGAAGGACGACTCGATCATGACCTGGTAGCGGCGCATGTCGACGATGTGGTCGACGTGCTCGATGTCGACGGGGCACTGCTCGACGCAGGCGCCGCAGGTGGTGCAGGACCACAGGACGTCCGGGTCGATGACGCCATTCTCTTCCAGCGTGCCGATCAGCGGGCGTTCGGCCTCCGCGAGCGCGCTCGCGGGCACGTCCTTGAGCTGCTCCTCGGTGGCCTTCTCCTCGCCCTCGGCATCCTTGCCGCCGCCCGCGAGGAGGTACGGGGCCTTGGCGTGCGCGTGGTCGCGCAGCGACATGATCAGCAGCTTCGGCGAGAGCGGCTTGCCGGTGTTCCAGGCGGGGCACTGCGACTGGCAGCGGCCGCATTCGGTGCAGGTGGAGAAGTCGAGGATGCCCTTCCAGGAGAAGTGCTCGATCTGCGAGACGCCGAACTGGGCGTCCTCGTCCGGGTCCTCGAAGTCGATGGGCTCGCCTTCGGAGGTCATCGGCTGGAGCGCGCCGAGCGCCACGTCGCCGTCGGCCTCGCGCTTGAACCAGATGTTCGGGAAGGCCAGGAAGCGGTGCCAGGCCACGCCCATGTCGGTCTTGAGGGAGACCACGATCATCCAGATGAAGGACGTCGCGATCTTGATCATGGCGACGAGGTAGGTGAGGTTCTGGATGGTGCCGAGGCTCAGCCCCTTGAGGGCGGCGATCAGCGGGTACGAGGCGAAGAAGCCGATCTCGTAGTGGTCGACGCCGTGCTGGACGCCCTCCAGGGCCCGCAGCGTCATGATCGACATGCCGACGATGAGGATGACGGCCTCGACGAAGTACGCCTGGCCGGTGTTGGAGCCCGCGAAGCGGGACTTGCGGCCCGCCCCGGTGGGCCGGTTCAGCTGCCGGATGACGATCAGGGTGAGGATGCCGAGCGTCGTCAGCAGGCCCAGGGCCTCGGTGAAGATCTCCCACGGCAGCCAGTCGCCGATCACCGGCAGCAGCCAGTCGGCCTGGAAGAGCTGGCCGATGGCGTTGACGATCGTCAGCAGCAGGGAGAAGAAGCCCACGGCCACGAACCAGTGCGCCACCCCGACGATGCCCCAGCGGTTCATCCGGGTGTGGCCGAGGAACTCCTTGACCACCGTGACCGTGCGCCCTGTGGGGTCATCCGTACGGGTGCCTGCGGGGACGGGCTGGCCGAGTCGCACGAAGCGGTAGATCTGCAGGATGGCACGGCCGAACAGGGCGACGCCGACCGCGATGAGGACCAGCGACACGATGATCGCGGCGAGTTGCATAAGGGCTCCTCGAACCTGCGAGAGCGGAATTACTAAGCAGTAACTTATTTTGTCCTACCGAGATTACCCGGCCGGGCGCACACCCATGTAGTCGACCGGCCGGTGATCTGCGTCGCTCGCCGGCCCCCGCCCGCTGACCTCCTGAAATGCTCTCTTGATCATAAGACTCATATAAAAGTTGAGCGGTGAGGACTCATGTCTGTTGACAGCGAAAAGCGGATCATGCACGCTTGAGCCTGTTCCACTCAATGCTGTAGCTGGAGGATCCCGAAATGGCACGTGCGGTCGGCATCGACCTGGGTACGACGAACTCCGTCGTCAGTGTTCTCGAAGGCGGTGAGCCCACCGTCATCACCAACGCCGAGGGCGCCAGGACCACGCCTTCCGTCGTCGCCTTCGCGAAGAACGGCGAGGTCCTGGTCGGCGAGGTGGCCAAGCGCCAGGCGGTGACCAACGTCGACAGGACCATCCGGTCGGTCAAGCGCCACATGGGCACCGACTGGAAGGTCAACCTCGACGGCAAGGACTTCAACCCGCAGCAGATGAGCGCCTTCATCCTGCAGAAGCTGAAGCGGGATGCCGAGGCGTACCTGGGCGAGAAGGTGGCGGACGCGGTCATCACCGTCCCGGCGTACTTCAACGACGCCGAGCGCCAGGCGACCAAGGAAGCCGGTGAGATCGCGGGCCTCAACGTCCTGCGTATCGTCAACGAGCCTACTGCCGCCGCGCTCGCCTACGGGCTGGAGAAGGACGACCAGACCATCCTGGTCTTCGACCTCGGTGGCGGCACCTTCGACGTCTCGCTGCTGGAGATCGGCGACGGCGTGGTGGAGGTCAAGGCCACCAACGGTGACAACCACCTCGGTGGTGACGACTGGGACCAGCGCGTCGTCGACTACCTGGTGAAGCAGTTCAACAACGCCAACGGCGTGGACCTGTCCAAGGACAAGATGGCCCTCCAGCGCCTCCGCGAGGCCGCTGAGAAGGCGAAGATCGAGCTGTCCAGCTCGACCGAGACCACCATCAACCTCCCCTACATCACGGCCTCCGCCGAGGGCCCGCTGCACCTGGACGAGAAGCTCAGCCGCTCGCAGTTCCAGCAGCTGACCTCGGACCTGCTGGAGCGCTGCAAGACCCCGTTCCACAACGTCATCAAGGACGCGGGCATCTCGCTGTCCGAGATCGACCACGTGGTCCTGGTCGGCGGCTCGACCCGGATGCCCGCCGTCGCCGAGCTGGTCAAGGAGCTGACCGGCGGCAAGGACGCCAACAAGGGCGTCAACCCGGACGAGGTCGTCGCCATCGGCGCGTCCCTCCAGGCCGGTGTCCTCAAGGGTGAGGTCAAGGACGTCCTGCTGCTGGACGTCACCCCGCTGTCCCTCGGCATCGAGACCAAGGGCGGCATCATGACCAAGCTGATCGAGCGCAACACGACCATTCCGACCAAGCGCTCGGAGATCTTCACCACGGCCGAGGACAACCAGCCGTCCGTGCAGATCCAGGTCTACCAGGGCGAGCGCGAGATCGCCGCGTACAACAAGAAGCTCGGGATGTTCGAGCTGACCGGCCTGCCGCCGGCCCCGCGCGGGGTACCGCAGATCGAGGTCACCTTCGACATCGACGCGAACGGCATCATGCACGTCGCGGCGAAGGACCTGGGCACCGGCAAGGAGCAGAAGATGACCGTCACCGGCGGCTCCGCGCTGCCGAAGGACGACATCGACCGCATGATGCGCGAGGCCGAGCAGTACGCGGAGGAGGACCACAAGCGCCGCGAGGCCGCCGAGACCCGCAACCAGGCCGAGCAGCTCGTCTACCAGACCGAGAAGTTCCTCAAGGACAACGAGGACAAGGTCCCGGGCGAGGTCAAGACCGAGGTCGAGGAAGCGGTCACCGACCTCAAGGAGAAGCTCAAGGGCGAGGACACCGCCGAGATCCGCACCGCGACCGAGAAGGTCGCCGCGGTGAGCCAGAAGCTCGGCCAGGCCATGTACGCCAACACCGGCGCCGAGGGCGCGGGCGAGGCCGGTGCCGCCGGTGAGGCCGGTGCCGAGGGCGCCCAGGCCAAGGCCGACGACGACGTGGTGGACGCCGAGATCGTCGACGACGAGAAGGCCGACAAGGGCCAGGGTGGTGCCGCGTGACGGAGGAGACCCCGGGCTTCGAGGAGCAGCCCGACGTCCCCTCCGAAGCCGCGCAGACCCCCGACGACGCGGCGAAGGGCGCCGGGTCCGCCGACAAGGCGGGCCCGGGCGCCCCGGCCGGGGACCTCGAGCAGGTAGCCATTCAGGCGCAGCTGGACCAGGTGCGGACCGCTCTCAACGAGCGGACGGCCGACCTCCAGCGACTTCAGGCCGAGTACCAGAACTACCGACGCCGGGTCGAGCGGGACCGGGTGCAGGTCAAGGAGGTCGCGGTCGCGAACCTCCTGTCCGAGCTGCTGCCCGTGCTCGACGACATCGGCCGGGCGCGTGAGCACGGCGAACTCGTCGGCGGCTTCAAGTCCGTCGCCGAATCGCTGGAGACGGTGGCGGCGAAGCTGGGCCTCCAGCAGTTCGGCAAGGAGGGCGAGCCCTTCGACCCGCTGGTGCACGAGGCGCTCATGCACTCGTACGCGCCGGACGTCACCGAGACGACGTGCGTGCAGATTCTCCAGCCGGGGTATCGAATCGGCGAACGAACGATCCGCCCGGCGCGGGTCGCGGTCGCCGAGCCCCAGCCGGGTGCCTCGCCCAAGGGCCCGGGCGAAGGCGACGGCACGGCGCCGGACGAGGAGAGCGGTGGCCCGGAAGAGGGCTGACGCGACGGTGACTGCGGTAACAGCGGGAACAGCAGGAATATCAGGAGAGGAGGGACGTCGGGGATGAGCACCAAGGACTTCGTCGAGAAGGACTACTACAAGGTTCTCGGCGTCCCCAAGGACGCGACCGAGGCGGAGATCAAGAAGGCGTACCGGAAGCTCGCCCGCGAGTACCACCCGGACGCCAACAAGGGCGACGCCAAGGCCGAGGAGCGCTTCAAGGAGATCTCCGAGGCGAACGACATCCTCGGCGACCCCAAGCGGCGCAAGGAGTACGACGAGGCCCGCTCCCTGTTCGGCAACGGGGGCTTCCGCCCCGGGCCGGGCGGGGCGGGCTCCACCGGAAGCTTCAACTTCGACCTGGGCGACCTCTTCGGGGGCGCCCAGGGCGGCCCCGGTGGCGCGGGCGGCTTCGGCGGCGGGCTCGGCGACGTGTTCGGCGGTCTCTTCAACCGCGGCGGGCCCACCCGGACCCAGCCGCGGCGCGGCCAGGACGTCGAGTCCGAGGTGACGCTCAGCTTCACCGAGGCCGTCGAAGGGGCCACCGTTCCGCTGCGGATGTCCAGCCAGGCCCCGTGCAAGACGTGCTCCGGCACCGGCGACAAGAACGGCACCCCGCGGGTCTGCCCGACCTGCGTCGGCACCGGACAGGTCAGCCGCGGCGGCGGGGGCGGCTTCTCACTCACCGACCCGTGCGTGGAGTGCCGGGGCCGCGGCCTGATCGCGCAGGACCCGTGCGAGACCTGCAAGGGCAGCGGACGGGCCCGTTCCGCCCGCACCATGCAGGTCCGCATCCCCGCGGGCGTCAGCGACGGCCAGCGGATCCGGCTGCGCGGCAAGGGCGCCCCGGGCGAGACCGGCGGTCCGGCCGGTGACCTCTACGTCATCGTCCACGTGGACCCGCACCCGGTCTTCGGCCGCCGCGGCGACAACCTGACCGTCACCGTCCCCGTCACCCTTCCGGAGGCGGCACTCGGCGGCGAGATCAAGGTCCCGACGCTGGGCGGTCCGCCGGTCACCCTGAAGCTGCCGGCCGGCACGCCCAACGGCCGGACGATGCGCGCCCGCGGCAAGGGCGCGGTGCGCAAGGACGGCACCCGCGGCGACCTGCTGGTCACCGTGGAGGTCACGGTGCCGAAGGACCTCAGCGACTCGGCACGCGAGGCGCTGGAGTCCTACCGGGAGGCGACCGCGGGCGAGGACCCGCGGGCGGAGCTGTTCCAGGCCGCGAAGGGAGCATGACCCAATGGAGACGCACGGCCGAGGGGGCCTCGGAGGCAGGGGACCCGGCCGGTCCCGCAATCCGTACGAGCTGACCGACGAATCGCCGGTGTACGTCATCTCGGTCGCCGCTCAGCTCTCCGGCCTGCATCCGCAGACCTTGCGTCAGTACGACCGTCTCGGCCTGGTCTCCCCGGACCGTACGCCCGGCCGCGGCCGGCGCTACTCCGCGCGCGACATCGAGCTGCTGCGCCAGGTGCAGCAGCTGTCGCAGGACGAGGGCATCAACCTCGCCGGGATCAAGCGCATCATCGAGCTGGAGAACCAGGTCACCGCGCTCCAGGCGCGCGTCGCCGAGCTCCAGTCGGCCGTCGAGGGCGCGGCCGCCGCGATGCAGCAGCGCGAGGCCCAGGTCCATGCCTCGTACCGCCGCGACCTGGTCCGCTACCAGGACGTCCAGCAGGGCAGCGCGCTGGTCGTCTGGCGTCCCAAGCCCAAGCGCAGGGACTGACGTCCGGCGTCTCCACGCACCCGAGCGATCCGAGCGACAGGCCCGGCGACCCTTCCGGTCGCCGGGCCTCGTTCGTGTGGCGGGCGCACCATGGAGGTGTGGGAGGAGGTACACGCCATGATGGAGATCAAGACGCTGGACAAGCCGGATGAGCGGCGGGACTTCCCCGGTGGCCATCTGGAGACCCTGCACCTGACGGGGCTCGACTTCGCCGTCGGTACCTTCGAGCCCGGCTGGCGCTGGCGGGACTCGGTCCGGCCGCTGGCCGGGACCGAGAGCTGCCAGGTCCGCCACACCGGGGTCGTGGTGAAGGGGCGGATGCGGCTGCGCATGGACGACGGCGCCGAGGCCGAGGTGGGGCCCGGCGATGTGTTCGTGGTGCCGCCCGGCCACGACGCGTGGGTGGTCGGCGACGAGCAGGTGGTGGTGTACGACACCGGCGGTGAGATGGCCGAGACCTATGCGCGGACGGAGCGGGCCGAAGCCTGATCCAACGGAGCCCGAGCCCTGTCCGCGGGGTTTCGTCCGGTGGGTGCCGGTTACGCGTAGCAGCCCGGATCCGTCGGCAGGGATGAGATGAGCACCGGCTCCACACCACCGCACAAGGGCGGCCGCCCGGTCAGGGGCGGCGGCAGCGAACGCACCGACCGCATGCTGCGGACACTGCTCCGCCGCCGCAAGAAGTCACTCGCTTACGAGGACGTCACCGTCGTCGACCGGCCGCGGCTGCGGCGCGCGGTGACGGCGACCGCGGTCGGCAACACCATGGAGTGGTTCGACTTCGGCGTCTACGCGTACGTCGCGGTCACCCTCGGCAAGGTCTTCTTTCCGTCCAGTTCCCCGGCCGCGCAGGTGGTGTCGACGTTCGCCACCTTCGCGGTCGCCTTTCTGGTGCGGCCGCTCGGCGGGCTGGTCTTCGGGCCGCTGGGGGACCGCATCGGGCGGCGCCGGGTGCTGTCCACCACCATGATCATGATGGCGGTCAGCACCTTCGCGGTGGGGCTGCTGCCCGGCTACGGCTCGATCGGCTTCGCCGCGCCGCTGTTGCTGCTGGTGTGCCGGGTGGTGCAGGGCTTCTCGACCGGTGGTGAGTACGCGGGGGCGACCACGTACATCGCGGAGTTCGCGCCCGACCGGAGGCGCGGCTTCCTGGGCAGCTGGCTCGACTTCGGCACCTTCGTCGGCTATTCGCTGGGCTCCGGGCTGGTCACGGTGCTCACCGCCGTGCTCGGGGACGACGGCATGGTGGAGTGGGGCTGGCGGATTCCGTTCCTGGTCGCCGGGCCGCTCGGGGTGATCGGGCTGTACATGCGGCTGCGGCTGGAGGAGAGCCCGGCGTTCCAGCAGGAGGCCGAGCGGGCGGCCGAGGCGGCGAAGGCGGAGGCGGCGGGCGCCGGCTCGGCGCCGGTGGAGGAGGCGCGGCAGTCCGGCAAGGGGCGGCTGAAGGAGATCTTCACCCGGCACTGGCAGGCCGTGCTGATCTGCATGGGTCTGGTGCTGCTGTACAACGTCACCAACTACATGGTGACGTCCTACCTGCCGACGTACATGACCTCCACGCTCGGCGAGAACGCCACCACCGCCCAGCTGCTGGTGCTCGCCACCATGATGGTCGTGGCGCTGACGATCACCGTGGTCGGGCGGTCCTCCGACCGCTGGGGGCGGCGGCCGATGTTCATGGCCGGGAGCGGGGCCATGATCGTGCTGGCGATCCCGGCGTTCCTGCTGATCCAGGCGGGCGGCATCCTGCTGCCCGCGATCGGCTGCCTGGTGCTGGGGCTGCTGCTGGTCACGTTCGCGGGCACGAGCGCCGCGACGCTGCCGGCGCTGTTCCCGACCCGGCTGCGCTACGGCGCGCTGTCGATCTCGTTCAACCTCTCCGTGTCGCTGTTCGGCGGGACGACGCCGCTGATCGCGTCGTCGCTGGTCGAGTCGACGGGCGATCCGCTGGTGCCCGCGTACTACCTGATGGCGGCCGGTGTGGTGGGCCTGGTCTCGGCCCTGTTCCTGTACGAGACGGCCGGGAAGCCGCTGCGCGGCTCGGGCCCGATGGTGGAGACCGAGGAGGAGGCCCGTACCGCGGTGGCGGAGAGCCGTACCGAGGCCGGGCGCAGGGCGCGCGACATCTGGATCAGGGTGCGTCACCCCTGGGGGCACCACCAGCAGTGAGCCCCGGGCTCCTCGGGCGGCGGCTCCTCAGCCGCGGCCCATCGCACGGGTGATCATGATCTCGATCAGGACGCGGTGCGGGTTGGGGCGGGGCCGGCGCTCGTAGCGTTCGGCGTAGCGGCGTTCGGCGTCGGCGATCAGCTCGGGTTCGGTGCGTACCCGCGCGGTCCCCTCCAGCGTGGCCCACCGCTTGCCCGCCATCTGGCAGACGGCGACCCGCGCGCCGCCTTCGCCCGCCGCCCGGACGTGGGCGACCTTGCGGCTGTGGCCGCTCGCGATGACGCGGGCGAGCCCGGCGTCGGGGTCGTAGGTGACGCCGACGGGGACGACGTGCGGGGTGCCGTCGGGGCGGAGGGTGGTGAGGGTGCACACGTGGCGTTCGCGCCAGAAGGCGAGGTACGCGGGGTCCGGGTTGCGAGGATCGAGGGCCATGGACGGGAACCTATGGCCAGAACGCTGGCGGCGACACAGTTGAGTGGAATAGACTCAACTTTACGCATGTTGTGCAGGGCAGGATTGTGGGCCGCCGCGCGCGATGAGGAGGAGCACAGGACGTGGACGCCGAGCTGACCAACAAGAGCCGGGCGGCGCTGAGCGCAGCCAACGACCGGGCGGTGTCCGCCGGGCACGCCGATCTGACCCCGGCCCATCTGCTGCTCGCCCTGCTCCAGGGGCAGGACAACGAGAATGTGATGGATCTGCTGGTCGCCGTCGACACCGACGCGGCCTTCGTGCGGAACGGGGCCGAGCGGCTGCTCGCCGCCCTGCCCAGCGTGCAGGGCTCCACCGTGGCCCCGCCGCAGGCCAGCCGCGATCTGCAAGCCGTCCTCGTGGACGCCGCGCAGCGCGCCAAGGACCTCGGCGACGATTACATCTCCACCGAGCACCTTCTGATCGGCATCGCCGCCAAGGGCGGTCAGGCCGGGGAGCTGCTCGACCAGCAGGGGGCGAGCGCCAAGGCGCTGCTCGCCGCGTTCGAGAAGGCCAGGGGTGGACAGCGGGTGACGACTCCCGATCCGGAGGGCACGTACAAGGCGCTGGAGAAGTTCGGCACCGACTTCACCGCCGCCGCGCGCGACGGCAAGCTCGACCCGGTCATCGGCCGGGACCAGGAGATCCGGCGCGTGGTGCAGGTGCTCTCGCGGCGTACGAAGAACAACCCGGTGCTGATCGGCGACCCGGGCGTCGGCAAGACCGCCGTGGTGGAGGGGCTCGCCCAGCGCATCGTCAAGGGCGATGTGCCGGAGAGCCTGCGCGACAAGCGGCTGGTCGCGCTCGACCTCGGCGCGATGGTCGCGGGCGCGAAGTACCGGGGCGAGTTCGAGGAGCGGCTGAAGACCGTCCTCGCCGAGATCAAGTCCAGCGACGGCCAGATCATCACCTTCATCGACGAGCTGCACACCGTGGTCGGCGCGGGCGCCGGAGGCGACTCGTCCATGGACGCGGGCAACATGCTCAAGCCGATGCTGGCCCGCGGCGAGCTGCGCATGGTCGGCGCCACCACGCTGGACGAGTACCGCGAGCGGATCGAGAAGGACGCCGCGCTGGAGCGCCGCTTCCAGCAGGTGCTGGTCGCCGAGCCGACCGTCGAGGACACCGTGGCGATCCTGCGCGGGCTCAAGGGCCGGTACGAGGCGCACCACAAGGTGCAGATCGCGGACGGCGCGCTGGTGGCCGCCGCGACCCTCTCCGACCGGTACATCACCTCCCGCTTCCTCCCCGACAAGGCCATCGACCTGGTGGACGAGGCCGCCTCCCGGCTCCGCATGGAGATCGACTCCTCCCCGGTCGAGATCGATGAGCTCCAGCGCTCCGTCGACCGGATGAAGATGGAGGAGATGGCGCTCGCCAAGGAGACCGACGAGGCCAGCAAGCTGCGGCTGGAGAAGCTGCGCCGCGACCTCGCCGACAAGGAGGAGGAGCTGCGGGGCCTGACGGCCCGCTGGGAGAAGGAGAAGCAGGGCCTCAACCGGGTCGGTGAGCTGAAGGAGAAGCTGGACGAGCTGCGCGGCCAGGCCGAGCGCGCCCAGCGCGACGGCGACTTCGGCACCGCCTCCAAGCTGCTGTACGGGGAGATCCCGGCCCTGGAGCGGGAGCTGGCCGAGGCCTCGGAGGCCGAGGAGGAGGTGCAGCGGGAGGACCGCGGCACCATGGTCAAGGAGGAGGTCGGCCCGGACGACGTGGCCGATGTGGTCGCCTCCTGGACCGGCATCCCGGCCGGACGGCTGCTGGAGGGCGAGACCCAGAAGCTGCTGCGCATGGAGGACGAGCTGGGGAAGCGGCTGATCGGCCAGACCGAGGCCGTACGGGCCGTCTCCGACGCCGTGCGCAGGACCCGGGCCGGGATCGCCGACCCGGACCGGCCGACCGGATCGTTCCTCTTCCTCGGCCCCACCGGCGTCGGCAAGACCGAGCTGGCCAAGGCGCTCGCCGACTTCCTCTTCGACGACGAGCGGGCCATGGTCCGCATCGACATGAGCGAGTACGGCGAGAAGCACAGCGTCGCCCGGCTGGTCGGCGCGCCGCCCGGCTACGTCGGCTACGAGGAGGGCGGCCAGCTCACCGAGGCGGTGCGCCGCCGCCCGTACAGCGTGGTGCTGCTGGACGAGGTGGAGAAGGCCCACCCGGAGGTGTTCGACATCCTGCTCCAGGTGCTGGACGACGGACGGCTCACCGACGGCCAGGGGCGGACGGTGGACTTCCGCAACACCATCCTGGTCCTCACCTCCAACCTGGGCAGCCAGTACCTGATGGACCCGCTGCTCGGCGAGGAGGAGAAGAAGCAGAGCGTGCTGGAGACGGTGCGCAGCTCCTTCAAGCCGGAGTTCCTGAACCGGCTGGACGACCTGGTGGTCTTCTCCGCGCTCAGCCAGGACGAGCTGGCCCGCATCGCCGAGCTCCAGATCGCCGCGCTCGCCCGGCGCCTCGCCGAGCGGCGGCTGAGCCTGGAGGTCACCCCGGAGGCGCTGGCCTGGCTCGCCGAGGAGGGCAACGACCCGGCGTACGGGGCGCGCCCGCTGCGCCGCCTGGTGCAGACCGCGATCGGCGACCGGCTGGCCCGGGAGATCCTCTCCGGCGAGGTGCGGGACGGCGACACGGTCCGGGTCGACCGGGTCGGGGACGGCCTTCTGGTGGGCCCGGCGCGGTGAGCCGCCCGGCTCTGTCCTGATCGCGCAAAGGCCGGGCCGGGGTTGCACGGCGGGGGCCGATGTGAGGGAGGATGGCGGTATCCATACGAAGGGAAATCCACGGTGAGCATCGACCCGTCCTCGATTCCGAATTTCGGGGGCCAGCCCGAGCCCGAACCGGCGGGTCCGAGCGGCCCCGTGCTGCCCGACCAGGACCTGGTCAAGCAGCTGCTGGAGCAGATGGAGCTGAAGTACGTCGTCGACGAGGAGGGAGACCTCGCGGCGCCGTGGGAGCAGTTCCGCACCTACTTCATGTTCCGTGGTGAGGAGGAGCAGCAGGTCTTCTCCGTCCGGACGTTCTACGACCGGCCGCATGGCATCGAAGTGAAGCCGCAGCTGCTCGAGGTGATCGACGACTGGAACCGCCGCACCCTGTGGCCCAAGGTCTACAGCCACACCAATGACGACGGCACGGTCCGGTTGATCGGTGAAGCGCAGATGCTGATCGGCACCGGCGTCAGCCTGGAGCACTTCGTATCCAGCACGGTCAGCTGGGTACGGGCTTCGATCGAGTTCGACCGCTGGCTGGTCGAACAGCTCGGACTGGAGACCGACATCGAGTCCGGCGACGACGAGAAGCCGGGCGACGACGAGGCCTGAGCGCAAGCGGAGATCACGAGCCCGGTCGACGCGCCGCCCCCTGAAGGGCGACGGCGCGCGGCCGGGCTCTTGCCATCTGCGCTCCCGCCGCCTCCGGGAGCGTCAGGGCCGGGTCGTCAGGGCGCCAGGCTCTTCAGCCGGGCCGCCGCCTCCTCCAGGACGTCCTCGCGCTTGCAGAAGGCGAAGCGCACGAAGGGCGCGCCCTGGGCCTGGTGGTCGTAGAAGACGGCGTTCGGGACGGCCACGACGCCGCAGCGCTCGGGCAGGGAGCGGCAGAAGGCGAAGCCGTCGCTCTCGCCGAGGGGGCGGATGTCGGTGGTGATGAAGTACGTGCCCGAGGGCCGGAACACCGTGAAGCCCGCGTCGGTGAGGCCGTCGGCCAGCAGGTCGCGCTTGGTGCGCAGATCCTCGCGGAGGGTGTGGAAGTAGGCGTCCGGGAGGCGGAGGGCCTCGGCGACCGCGTACTGGAACGGGCCCGCGGAGACGTACGTGAGGTACTGCTTGGCGGAGCGGACGGCGGTGATCAGCTCCGGGGTGGCGGTGATCCACCCGACCTTCCAGCCGGTGTACGAGAACGTCTTGCCCGCGCTGCTGATCGTGACGGTGCGCTCGCGCATGCCGGGGAAGCCGGCGAGCGGGGTGTGGGCGTCGCCGAAGACGAGGTGTTCGTAGACCTCGTCCGTGATCACCAGCAGATCGCGCTCGACGGCGAGGGCGGCGACGGCGGCCAGCTCGTCGTGGGTGAGGACGGTGCCGGTGGGGTTGTGCGGGGTGTTGAGCAGGATGAGGCGGGTGCGGTCGGTGACCGCGGCGCGCAGCTCGTCCAGGTCGAGGCGGAAGGCCCCGTCGTGCGGGCGGAGGGTGACCGGGACGCGGGTGCCGCCCGCCATCGCGATGCACGCCGCGTACGAGTCGTAGTACGGCTCCAGCGCGATCACCTCGTCGCCCGGCTCCAGCAGGGCCAGCAGCGACGCGGCGATGGCCTCGGTGGCGCCCGCGGTGACCAGCACCTCGGTGTCGGGGTCGTAGGTCAGGCCGTAGAAGCGCCCCTGGTGCTCGGCGACGGCGGTGCGCAGCTCGGGGATGCCGGGGCCGGGCGGGTACTGGTTGCCGCGGCCGTCGCGCAGGGCGCGCACCGCGGCCTCGCGCACCTCTTCGGGGCCGTCGGTGTCGGGAAAGCCCTGGCCCAGGTTGATGGCGCCGGTACGCACGGCGAGGGCGGACATCTCGGCGAAGATCGTGGTGCCGAATGCGGCCAGCCGGCGGTTGAGCAGCGGTCGTCCCATGGGCCCATCCTCCGTCGAACCTCTGGACTTCCTCAACTCCGCTTTTGCGGGGGAGCAAGCCGGGCAGGAGCCGGACAGACACGACAGAGCGGTACCTCGCTACGGGGGCTCGCTACGGGGGATGGGAAGGAGTGAGGACCCATGGGTTTTGTCATCGTGTTCGTCGTCGTGGTCTTCGCGGTCGCGGCGGTCGCGGCGCTGAGCGCCGGTAAGGCCAGGAAGCGGTACGGGGGTCGTCGGGGGGCGTACGGGGCCGGGTCGTCCGGCGGAGCGGCCGGCGGTGGCTGGTGGCTCGGCAGCGGCGGTTCGAGCGGTGGCGGCTGCGGCGGTGGCGGCGGCAGCAGCTGCGGTGGCAGCAGCGGCTGCGGCGGCGGAGGGGGCTGCGGCGGCGGTGGCGGTGGCGGCGGCGGTGGCTGCGGGGGAGGTGCCTGAGCCGCCCACCGGGGAACCGGTCCGAGAATGCGCCCGGCGCGCCAACGTGCGCCGGGCGCACGTGTGTTGAACACTTGAACTGGGGACCGCCCTAGGGGGTGGAAACCCGGCGAAGGTGGGTAAAAACGATGTGGCGCCGACCATTTCATGATTCCGTATACCACCGCCCTACGGACCCCACGTGGGCACGAGCCGGCGTATCCGCATACCCCTGGACCACCGCGGGGCGAGCCGGCCCACCTTTCCCCTGCGTGCTTGCGGAGCCGACCCATGCTCACGACCCTCAAGACTGCCTACACCGACACCCGCGCCGACGATCTGGCCTGGTCCCTGGGGCGGGAACCGCTTCCGGCCCTGGCCGTGCTCGACCTCCGACTTCACGGTTTCGCAGTGCAGTTGAGGCTTCTCGGGGCCTCGCACCAGGTCCTCCTCGAAGCGGAGGACGGGCGCTGTTCGGAGACCGTGGCCTGTATATCCGGCAGCAGCACCCCGCTTCCGCTGGGGGTTTCCACCCTCGTCGACGGCCGTGAGTACGAATTCGCGGCGCGCGTCGAGGAGTTGTCGCAGGGCGCGTTCGCCGGGCGGGCCCAGGAGTTACTCGCCCTGGTCGCCGACCATCCGCACGGCCTGGCCGGGACGTTCCCCGGCAGCCCGCACGCGTTCACCGCGCTGCTCGCGCAGTGGAGCGAGGGCACGGTGGGGTGGCGCACCTGGCACGCCTACCCGCAGGAGGGGCGGCTGGTGACCACCCGTACCTGTCTGGGGGTGACGTCCATGCCGATGTCGCTCCGTCCTCCCGCCGATCCGGTGTCCTCCCGTTGAAATCTGGTGTGCGGATGATGCGGTGTACGGATGAGCGGCAGTCAGTGCACCCTTGTGGGTGACCAGGCGTGGGTGATTTGTAACGTAGCGTTCCGTTCGTGACCGAATCCCCGAAGCCCGCGCCGGAGCCCGAGAATCCGGTGCGGCTGCCCGTACGGGCCGGTTTCGGCCGCTTCCTCATCCTCGTCACCGTCTTCGTCTGCGCCGCCTGCGGACTGGTCTACGAACTCGAACTCGTCGCCCTAGCCTCCTACTTGGTGGGCGATTCGGTCACCCAGGCGTCCGTCGTCCTGTCGGTGATGGTCTTCGCCATGGGCGTCGGCTCCCTGCTCGCCAAGCGGCTGCGCTGCCGCGCCGCGGTCGGCTTCGGCGCCGTCGAGGCGGTGCTCGCGCTCCTCGGCGGCTGCTCGGCGATGGCCCTGTACGCGTGCTTCGCGTGGTGCGGGCAGTCGCGCTCCGCGCTGGTCGGCTTCTCGTTCGCGATCGGCGTGCTCATCGGCGCCGAGGTGCCGCTGCTGATGACGCTCATCCAGCGGGTGCGGCGGCAGGACCCGGGCGGCGCGGTCGCCGATCTGTTCGCCGCCGACTATGTGGGCGCGCTGGTCGGCGGGCTCGCCTTCCCGTTCCTGCTGCTGCCCGCGTTCGGCCAGCTGACCGGCGCCCTGGTGACCGGCGCGGTCAACGCGGTGGCGGGCGGGGCGCTGGTGCTGTGGCTGTTCCGCCGCGATCTGAGCGCACGGTCCCGGTGGGCGCTGATCGTCGGCAACGCCCTGGTGCTCGCCCTGCTGGCCGCGGGCGCCGTCCTCACCCCCTCCTTCGAGCGGGCCGCCCGACAGGCCGTGTACGGGCCGGAGGTGCGCGTCGCCGTGCGCACCGGGGTCCAGGAGGTGGTGCTCACCGGCGGCCGGACCCGCGGGCGCCCGCTGTCGCTGTTCCTCGACGGGCGGCTCCAGGTCAGCGGGCACGACGAGCTGCGCTACCACGAGGCGCTGATCCACCCCGCGATGGCGGCCGGACCGCACCGCCGGGTCCTGGTGCTGGGCGGCGGGGACGGGCTCGCGGCCCGCGAGGTGCTGCGGTACGGCGGGGTCCGGTCGGTGACCGTCGTCGAGCGCGACCCCGGGGTGGTGCGGCTCGCCCGCCGCGACCCCGCGCTCTCCGCCCTCAACGCGGGCGCCTACCGCGATCCGCGGGTGCGGGTGGTCACCGCGGACGCCTTCGACTGGCTGCGGCGGAGCGCGGCGTACGACGTCGTGGTGTGCGATCTGCCCGAGCCCGGTCTCACCCCGAGCACCAAGCTGTACTCCCAGGAGTTCTACGGCCTGGCGGAACGGGTGCTGGCCCCCGGCGGCCGGCTCGCCGTGCACGCGGGGGAGGCGGGCCCGCGGCCCCGCGGGTACTGGACGGTGGACGCGACGATGCGGTCGGTGGGGCTGCGGACGGTGCCGTACGTGGTGACGGTGCCCCCGGCGCCCGGCGGGCCCACGGCCGACGGGCCGACGGGCGACGGGCCGCGCGACTGGGGGTTCCTGCTCGCGGCCCGCGACCCGGTCCGGCTGGGCCTCGCCCCCCACGGCCCCCGCCCGCGCTCGCTCACCCCGGCCGGTCTGGACGCGGCGCGGCGCGCGGCGGAACGGAGCCGGGAGCCGCGTCTGCCGCCGTCGACCCTGATGCACCCGCGCTACGCGGACTGATACCTCGGGGGCGAAAGTTGCGTGGGAACGGGTCTCAGCGAACGCGCGATGGGTAGTGTCTTGAGCTATGGAGCATGAGGTGTTCGTTCCGTTTCCCGTCGACACCGTCCGGCAGGCGCTCTCGGAGCCCGACCGCATCGCCCGTTGCGTCCCCGGGCTCCAGCAGGATGCCGATGAGGACGCGGGTCCGCTCGCCGGGCGGCTGCGCCTGCGCATCGGCGGATCCACCATCACCTACCGCGGCTCGCTGCGCCTCACCGAGCGCGGCGGCGGCGTGGAGGTCGAGGGCGAGGGCACCGAGGCGCGGGGCGGCGGCTCGGTGAAGCTCGCGCTGACCCTGACGCCCCGGGCCGTGGAGGGCGGCGGTACGGGGCTGCTCTGCTCCGGCACCGTCCGCAGCGAGGGGCGGCTGGCCGAGTTCGACGCGCACGCGACCGAGACGGTGGCCCGCCGGCTGCTGGACCGCTTCGGGTCGGCGCTGGCGTCCGGCCTTGAGGCGGCCCCGATCAGCCCGCCCGCCGAGCACGACCCGCTCGCCGAGGCGGACCTGCCGCTGCGCGCCGAGGACGCCGATCGGGCCGAGGCCGCCGAGGAGGCCGAGGACGTCGACGTGGACGACATCGGCGACCTCGACGACGTCGACCAGGGGGTGGAGGAGGTCGGCGCCCTCGCCGAGCTGGGCGCGCTCGATGACGACGAGCCCCCGGCCGAGGCCGCGCACGCCCGCCGCACCATGATCGGCCGCTCGACCGAGGAGGTCGACCACGCCCCGCCCCGCGGCCGCTACGCCCCCGTACCGGCGCCCGAGGCCGGGTCCACCGGTGCCGCGCTGCGCTGGGCCGCGCCCGCCGCGGCCGTGGTGATCGCGTCGGCCGTCGTCGTCGGACGGCGCGTCCTGCGCCGCCGCCGGTGAGCGGTCGCCGCTGGTGAGCTCGTGATCGCTCGCCGCGGCTGAGCGGCTGCGCATAGGGTCGGGGCGTGACCGAAGAGACAACGGAGACCATGGGCGTCCGGCTGACCGCCGGGGACGCCGAGCTGACCGTTTCGCCCGACAACGGCTGCCGCATCGGCTCGCTGCGCATCGGTGGCACGGAGCTGCTGCGGCAGGGCCCGCGGTACGGGTCCTTCCCGATGGTGCCCTGGTGCGGCCGGGTCGAGCTGGGACGGTTCCGCAACGGCGGCCGGAGCCATCAGCTGCCCGTCAACTCCCCGCCGCACGCGATTCACGGCACCGGCCGGGACCTCGCCTGGCGCACGGTCCGCACCGGGCCGGACAGCGCGGCCTTCACCTACGACCTCGCCGACCCCTGGCCGTACGAGGGCCGGGTCACCCAGAGCTTCGAGCTGGCCGCGGACGCGCTGACCGTCACCATGAGCGTGGAGACGGAGGGCGACTCCTTCCCGGCGCAGGCCGGGTGGCACCCGTGGTTCCTGCGCAACCTGGGCGAGGGCGGCGCCGACGTCGAGCTGTCCTTCGCCGCGGAGTGGCAGGAGGAGCGCGGCGAGAACCACCTCCCCACCGGCCGCCGCGTCCCGCCGGGCCCCGGACCGTGGGACGACTGCTTCGGCATGCCGGACGGCGTGGACGTCACGCTGACCTGGCCGGAGCGGCTCGAACTCAAGGTCACCAGCCGCAGCGCATGGGTCGTGGTCTACGACGAGCAGGCGGAGGCGGTGTGCGTCGAGCCGCAGTCCGGGCCGCCGAACGGGCTGAACACCCTTCCCCGCCTGGTCACGCCCATCGACCCGCTGGAGATCTCCATGACGTGGAGCTGGCGCGACCTGACGTAGGGGCCTGTGGGGGCGGGGGCGGACACCGCCTAAGCTCGTGCGCATGAGCGAAGCGCGTGACGCCCTGCTACAGCAGATCAGGGACAAGGCCGTGGTCCACGGCAAGGTGACCCTCTCCTCCGGCAAGGAGGCCGATTACTACATCGACCTGCGCCGGATCACCCTGGACGCCGAGGCCGCGCCCCTGGTCGGGCAGGTCATGCTCGACGCCACGGCCGACCTGGACTTCGACGCGGTGGGCGGCCTGACCCTGGGCGCCGACCCGGTGGCCACGTCCATGCTGCACGCGGCGGCCGCGCGGGGCCGCAGGCTCGACGCCTTCGTCGTCCGCAAGGCGCAGAAGACCCACGGTCTCCAGCGGCGGATCGAGGGCCCGGACATCACGGGCCGACGGGTCCTGGTGGTCGAGGACACCTCCACCACCGGAGGCTCGCCGCTGACCGCCGTCGAGGCGGCGCGTGAGGCGGGTGCCGAGGTCGTCGCGGTCGCCACGATCGTCGAGCGCGGGGCCGCGCCCGCGATCGCGGACGCCGGGCTGCGTTACGTACCGGCGTACTCGCTCGCCGACCTCGGCCTGAGCTGACCCGAGCCGAAGCCGAGCCGAAGCCGAGCCGACCGGAGCCGACCAGCTGAGCTGACCTGGGGTAATCGCGTGGGTGGTTTCACGTGAAACCACCCACCCCCGTCCGTGTGGTCCCCGCGTGCGCCGTGTGGAGCAATCGGCGGAGTCTGGGAAGATGGCCACGACGATGACGTCGCCGCAGGACTCCCCCTAGGTCAGGGCCAAGAACCTCACCCGCACATCACAAGGAGCGGACAGATGCCCATCGCATCCCCTGAGATCTACAACGAGATGCTCGACCGGGCGAAGGCAGGCAAGTTCGCCTACCCGGCGATCAACGTGACCTCGACGCAGACGCTGCACGCCGCGCTGCGGGGCTTCGCCGAAGCGGAGAGCGACGGCATCGTCCAGATCTCCACCGGTGGTGCCGAGTTCCTGGGTGGCCAGTACAGCAAGGACATGGTGTCCGGCGCGGTCGCGCTCGCCGAGTTCGCGCACGTCGTCGCCAAGAAGTACCCGGTCAACATCGCGCTGCACACCGACCACTGCCCGAAGGACAAGCTGGACGGCTATGTGCGTCCGCTGCTCGCGGTCTCCCAGGAGCGCGTCGCGAGCGGCCAGAACCCGCTGTTCCAGTCCCACATGTGGGACGGCTCCGCCGAGACGCTGGACGACAACCTGCGCATCGCGCAGGAGCTGCTGGCCGAGGCGGTCAAGGCCAAGATCATCCTCGAGGTCGAGATCACCCCGACCGGCGGCGAGGAGGACGGCGTCTCGCACGAGATCAACGACGAGCTGTACACCACCGTCGCGGACGTCGAGCGCACGGCCGAGGCGCTGGGCCTGGGCGAGAAGGGCCGCTACCTGCTGGCCGCCTCCTTCGGCAACGTCCACGGCGTCTACAAGCCGGGCAACGTCGTGCTGCGCCCGGAGCTGCTGCGCCAGCTCCAGGACGGCATCGCCGCGAAGTCCGGCAAGACCGACCCGTTCGACTTCGTCTTCCACGGCGGCTCCGGCTCCACGGAGCAGGAGATCCTCACGGCGCTGGAGAACGGCGTGGTGAAGATGAACCTCGACACCGACACCCAGTACGCCTTCACCCGGCCGATCGCGGACCACATGTTCCGCAACTACGACGGCGTGCTGAAGGTCGACGGCGAGGTCGGCAACAAGAAGACCTACGACCCGCGCAGCTGGGGCAAGGTGGCCGAGAAGAGCATGGCCGAGCGGGTCACGCAGGCCTGCGCGAACCTGCGCTCCACCGGCACCAAGCTGAAGTAACCGGCACCGTTCCGTTCCGGGCCCGGGGCCCCGCCAGCGCGGCGGGTCCCGGGCCCGCGTGCGTGCGTACTGCGCCCCCTTCGTGGGCTGGCCCCTCGCGGGCGACGCGAGGATGATCCAGGTATGAGCGATAGCGCACCCGCCACCGCGGTGCGGCTCTCCAGCGCCTCCGGGCGGTGGGTCGTGCTCACCACCGTGCTGGGCTCCGCGATGGCCCTCGTCGACAGCACCGTGGTCAATGTCGCCCTGCCCCGCATCGGGCTCGACCTCGGCGCCGACCTGGCCGTCCTCCAGTGGACCGTCAACGCCTACCTGCTCACCCTCGCCGGGCTCATCCTCCTCGGCGGGGCGCTCGGCGACCGCTTCGGGCGGCGGCGGGTGTTCACCGTCGGCGTCGTGTGGTTCGCCCTCGCGTCCCTGCTGTGCGGGATGGCGCCGAACGCCGGGGTGCTCATCGCCGCCCGCGCGCTCCAGGGCATCGGCGGGGCGCTGCTCACCCCCGGCTCGCTGGCGCTGATCCAGGCGGTCATCCACCCCGACGACCGGGCCCGGGCGGTCGGGCTGTGGTCCGGGTTCGGCGGGGTGGGGGCGGCGATCGGGCCGTTCCTCGGGGGCTGGCTGGTGGACGGTCCGGGCTGGCGCTGGGTGTTCTTCCTCAATGTGCCGCTGGCGGCCGTGTGCGTACCGGTCGCGCTGCGGCACGTACCGGAGTCCCGGGATCCGCGGGCGCACGGCCGGTTCGACGTCCTGGGCGCGGTGCTCGGCGCGCTCGCGCTCGGCCTGGTGACGTACGCGCTGATCGCCGCGCCGCAGCGGGGCGCGTCGCTCTCCGTGGTGCTGCCCGCCGTGGGCGGGCTGCTGGCGGGGGTGGCCTTCGTGTACGCGGAGCGGGTCCGCCCCGAGCCGATGCTGCCGCTCTCCCTGTTCTCGTCGCGCCAGTTCACCGCCGTGAACGCGGTGACGCTGTGCGTGTACGCGGCCTTCGGCGGCTTCTTCTTCCTGGTCGTGCTGAACCTCCAGGTGGTCGTCGGCTACTCCGCGCTCGCCGCCGGGACCGCGCTGCTGCCGACGACCCTGCTGATGCTGCTGCTGTCGGCCCGCTCCGGTGAGCTGGGCAAGCGCATCGGCCCGCGCATCCCGCTCACCGTCGGCCCGCTGCTGTGCGCGGCCGGAATGCTGCTGATGACCCGGGCCGGGGTGGGGGCCGTCTACTGGCGGGACGTGCTGCCCGCGCTGGTGGTGATGGGGCTGGGCATGGTGGTGCTCGTCGCCCCGCTCACCGCGACCGTCCTGGCCTCGGTGGACGTCGGACGGGCGGGCCTGGCCAGCGGCATCAACAACGCGGCGGCGCGGGCGGCGGGCCTGGTCGCGGTGGCGGCGCTGCCGCTGCTGGCGGGCATGGGCTCGGAGGCGTACCGGTCGGCGGACCTGTTCTCGGAGTCCTTCCGGCGGGCGATGCCGATCTGCGCGGCGGTGCTGGTGGTGGGCGCGCTCATCGCCTGGCGGGCGGTACGGGCGGACGCGCTGGAGCGGGCCGGGAGCGTGGAGCCCGGGGAAGCCGGGGAGCCCGGGGAGGAGGGGGCGCGGGCGGCGGAGGAGCGCCCCTGCCGTCCCGAGTGCGCGTACCACTGCGGGGTGGGCGCCCCGCCCCTGGACCCGGGCGAGCGGCCCCGCCGCCCCGGCGGTCCCCCCGCCGGTCCCGGCCGCCCCGGCGGTCCCCCCGCCTGACCTGCCGCGGCCCCGCGGGGGCAGCCGGAGCCGGGTGTGGGGCGGCGGGCGGGGTGGGTGGTCCGGCAGACTGGAACCCATGGCCATTCACGAGAACCTGCTCGGGGGACCGCCCCCGACCCATCTGCCCGACGACCCCGAGCCCCGGGAACTGCTCGCGTCCGGTGCGGCTCCCGCCGAGGTCGCCGCGAAGTACCCGGCCTCCTCGCTCGCCTGGGCCCAGCTCGCGGACGAGGCGTTCGAGAACGGCCGGGTGGTCGAGTCGTACGCGTACGCCCGCACCGGCTACCACCGCGGGCTGGACGCGCTGCGGCGCAGCGGCTGGAAGGGCCACGGTCCCGTGCCCTTCGAGCACGAGCCCAACCGTGGCTTCCTGCGCGCCCTGCACGCGCTCGCCCGCGCCGCGCAGTCCATCGGTGAGCAGGAGGAGTACGAGCGCTGCTCGACGTTCCTGCGCGACAGCTCCCCGACCGCGGCGGACACGCTCTCCTGACCTCTGGCGAGGCGTGGGCCTGCCGGGGCGATTCGCACCGGCAGGCCCGTTTCGCGCCGTCGCGAACGTGCCGCACGCACTTGCGGGCGGCGCGCGCGGCACGCATGATGCGGGCAGGGACCACTGATGTGGCCCCTGAGGGGACCGGGGCTCCGAGACCGAAGGGATGGGGCGGACCGCTACCCGGTAGCGCGTAATCAGGAGATGCGATGTCGCAGCAGCCTGCCCCGAAAACCGCCCCCGCGCCCGAGGAAGCCGTCGCGTCCGACGGCGAGCCGGAAGCGCCCCATCTGGACTTCCAGGGCACGACCCCGTACGAGGACTACGTCCGGGCGTCCGTCCTCACCCACCTCCAGCACCCGCTCTCCGACGACCCCGGCGAGATGGTCTTCCTGGTGACCACCCAGGTCATGGAGCTGTGGTTCACCGTCATCGTCCACGAGTGGCACACCGCCGCGCAGGCGCTGCGCGAGGACGACGTGCCCACCGCGCTGGAGGCGCTGCGGCGCTCCACGTACGAGCTGGAGTCGCTGAACGCGTCCTGGAAGCCGCTCGCGCACCTCACGCCCGGCCAGTTCAACGCGTACCGCTCCGCGCTCGGCGACGGCTCCGGCTTCCAGTCCGCGATGTACCGGCGGCTGGAGTTCCTGCTCGGCGAGAAGTCGGCGTCCATGCTGGTCCCGCACCGGGGAGCGCCGCGCGAGTACGCGGAGCTGGAGAAGGCGCTGACCGAACCCAGCCTCTACGACGAGGTGCTGCGCTTCCTGGCCCGCCGCGGCCACGCCGTACCCGCCGCCGTACTGGACCGCGACCCCGCCCGCCGGTACGAACCGGACCCCGCCGTGGAGCGGGTGTGGCAGGAGATCTACTCCGGCCCGCGCGAGGGCGAGCTGATCCGGCTCGGCGAGGCGCTGACCGAGGTCGCCGAGCTGGTGTGGCGCTGGCGCAACGACCATCTGGTGGCCACCCGGCGGGCGATGGGCGCCAAGACCGGAACGGGCGGCTCCGCCGGGGTCGCCTGGCTGGAGAAGCGCGCCGCGAAGAACGTCTTCCCCGAGCTGTGGACGGCCCGTAGCCATGTCTGACGCGACGATCTCCACGGACGCCTCGGACCTGACGGACGAGGCCGCCGCGCTCGACGCGGCCGATGAACTCCGCGCCAAGCGCGACGCCTTCACCCTCGACGACACCGTCTACCTCGACGGCAATTCGCTCGGCGCCCTGCCCCGCTCCGTCCCCGCCCGGCTGGCCGATGTCGTGGCCCGCGAATGGGGACAGCTGCGCATCCGCTCCTGGGAGGAGAGCGGCTGGTGGACCGCCCCCGAGCGGATCGGCGACCGCGTGGGGCGGATCGTCGGGGCCGCCCCCGGCCAGGTGGTGGTCGGCGACTCGACCAGCGTGAACGTCTTCAAGGCGGTCGTCGCCGCGGTACGCATCGCCCAGGAGCGCGGCGCCCACCGCGACCAGATCGTGGTGGACGAGGCCACCTTCCCCACCGACGGCTACATCGCCGAGTCCGCCGCCCGCATGACCGGCTGCACCGTGCGGGCCGTGGCGGCGGGCGACGTGCCGACCGCGGTCGGGCCGCGCACCGCCGTCGCGCTCGTCAACCACGTCGACTACCGGACCGGCCGCCTCCATGACCTGCCCGGGACGACGGCCGCCGTGCACGCGGCCGGGGCCCTCGCCGTGTGGGACCTGTGCCACAGCGCGGGCGCGCTGCCGGTGGGGCTCGACGCGCACGGGGTCGACCTCGCCGTCGGCTGTACGTACAAGTACCTCAACGGCGGGCCCGGTGCGCCCGCCTATCTGTACGTGGCGCGGGAGCACCAGCCGCGCTTCGACTCCCCGCTGCCCGGCTGGAACTCCCATGCCGACCCCTTCGGCATGGACACCTCGTACACCCCCGCCGACGGCGCGGTACGCGGCCGCGTCGGCACCCCCGACATCCTCTGCTGGCCTGCCGGCTGGAAGCGACGTCGGTCGAGGCCGTACGGTGGCCCTGACGTACGGTACGTACCGGCCGGGCGCGTCCGGTCCGTCACCCCGGCCGCCCACGCGGAACGCGGCAGCCAGGTCGCGCTGCGCTGCGCGGACGCGGGCCCGGCGATGGCCGAACTGGTCCGGCGCGGCGTCGTCGGCGACTTCCGCCGCCCCGACGTGCTGCGCTTCGGCTTCACCCCGCTGTACACCGGCTTCGCCGAGGTGGAGCGGGCGGCGCGGGTGCTGGCCGACGTGCTGGACGAGGTGGGCTGACCGATGCCACGCGACGCGGCCGCCGAGGAGGCGTCCCTGTTCGGCCACGCCCCGGTGGCGCCGGACGCGACGGCCGCGTACGGCGAACACCCGGACCAGGTGGTGGACTTCCACCTCCCCCGCGACCCGGCCGGGCCCGCCCCGCTGGTGATCCTCTTCCACGGCGGCGCCTGGCGCGCCCCCTACGACCGCCACCACCTCTCGCCGTTCGCCGCCTACCTGGCGGAACGCGGCCTCGCGGTGGCACTGCCGGAATACCGCCGCGGCGCCGAGGCCGCGCCCGTCGGGCGGCACGACACCGAACGCCTCGGCCAGGGCCCGCAGGGCACGGACGACGGTGCTGCGGCAGGCAGTGAGCCTCACCGTGAACACCCGCCAGGGGCGCAGCACCTGGCGGGCCGGTGGCCGGAGACCTTCGATGACATCGCCGCCGTCGTCGACCGGGTGCCGCGGCTGGTGGGGGAGTTGGGGCTCGGCGGGGTGGACGCCGAGCGCGTCGTGCTCGCCGGGCACTCCGCGGGCGGGCACGCCGCGCTGTGGGCGGCGGCCCGGCACCGCCTGCCGCCGCAGGCCCGGTGGCATCTGCCCGCGCCTCCCCCGCTCCGCGGCGTCGTCGCGCTCGCGCCGATCGCGGATCTCACCGCCGCCCGCGCGCTGCGGGTGTGTTCCGACGCCGTCGACCAACTGCTCGGTGACCGGCTCGCGGCGCGGCTTCCGCTCGCCGATCCCGCCGCGCTGCTGCCCACCGGCGTGCCCACGGTCCTCGTGCAGGGCGGCACGGACGTCGACGTTCCGCCGCAGGTCGCGGATTCCTTCGCCGCGGCCGGGGCGGTTGCCGGGGAGCCGCCGCGGGTGGTGCGCATCGCCGCCGTCGGGCACTTTCCGCTGATCGACCCGGCCACCGCCGCCGCCCGCACGGTCGCCGACGAGATCGCCCGGGCCGCCGCGCGGCCATCACCCTCGTAGTACTTGAGAGGGACGCCGGACAATCACCATTGCTGGGGACGACGCGGGCCCGCCCGCTGCCTACGGTATGAGGCGTGACCCAGACCCTTCCGCGGACCGAACTCCGCATCGCCCGCAGTGCGCTGTCCGGCCTGCGGCAGGACTTGATCGACGACGCGTTCGCCATCCACCCGTTGCCGCCGCTGAGTTCCGGGAATCCGCTGATGCGCCGGGCCCCGGAGCGGGCCCGGCGATATGTGGGCTGGCTGCCGCACGCCGCGCTGTCGGCCTGCGCGTTCTACGTCATGGCGCAGTCGGTCGTCCTGGTGGACGACGACATGAGCCTGGTCCTGGCCCTGCTGTGCGGGGTGCCGCTGCTACTGACGCTGTTCCGGCCGGTCGGCGCCTGGTGGCTGTCGTTCGGGGCGAGCGCTGTGGCGGGGCTGGAGCTGCTGCCTCTGGAACCGATCGTGGGCTGGCCGTGGCCCATTCCGCTGGCCACCTCCCACGTCCTGGTGATGGTGATGGTCGCGGCCCGGTCGCGTCCCCGGGCGGCCGCCGAGATATGGCTGTTCACGGCCCTTCTCGCGGGTGTCCTCGAGTACGTCAACGACGCCCCGTACGTCTCGGACACCTTCCCGATGCTGTTCGTCTCCGGGCTGCTGCTCTGTGCCGTCGTCACCGCGCGCAGCCTGCGCGAGAGCAAGCGGCGGATCGCGGTGCAGGAGTCGGTGACCGTCGAGGAGCGGTCCCGCCGCACCACCCTGGAGGAGCGCGCGACCATCGCGCGGGAGCTGCACGACGTGGTCGCGCACCACATGTCCGTCATCGCCATCCAGGCGGAGGCCGCCCCGTACCGGGTGGAGAACCCGCCCGAGGAGCTGACCAGGAGCTTCGCGACCATCCGGGAGAACGCGGTGATCGCCCTCACCGAACTGCGCCGGGTGCTCGGGGTGGTGCGGGCCGATGACATCGACACGGACGCCGACCCCGAGGCGCCCCAGCCCACGCTGGCCGCGCTCGACGGCCTCTTCGCGGGGGTGCGGGCGGCGGGCCTGGCGGTCGACCACGTCACGACGGGCGCGGTGCGCCCGCTGCCGCAGGGCGTGGAGCTGTCCGCGTACCGCATCGTGCAGGAGGCGCTGAGCAACGCGCTGCGCCATGCCCCGGGTTCCGCGGCGCGCGTCGAGGTGTCGTATGTGCTGGGCGGTCTCGGGTTGCGCGTCGTCAACGGGCCGCCCACCAAGGCGGTGCCGCCCTCGCCGGGCATGGGCCACGGGCTGCTCGGCATGCGGGAGCGGGTCACGATGCTGGACGGGGAGATACGGGCCGGGGCGCGGGAGGAGGACGGCGGCTATGAGGTCACCGTCTTCATCCCGGCCCCGGAGATGGCGGCCCCGGAGATCGCGGTGCCGGAGACGGTGGCGGAGCCGGAGGCATGACGACCATCCGCGTGCTGATCGTGGACGACCAGATGATGGTCCGCGAGGGCTTCTCCGTGCTGCTGGGCGCCCAGCCGGACATCGAGGTCGTCGGTGAGGCGGTCGACGGCCGCGAGGCGATCGCCCAGGTCGCGGCGCTGCGCCCGGATGTGGTCCTGATGGACATCCGGATGCCCGTGCTGAACGGGCTGGAGGCGACGCGGGAGATCGTGGCGGCGGACGCCGACGCCAAGGTCCTGGTGCTGACCACCTTCGACCTGGACGAGTACGTCTACCAGGCGCTGCGCGCCGGGGCGAGCGGCTTTCTGCTCAAGGACGCCTCGGCCCGTCAGCTCGGCGAGGCGGTGCGGGTGGTGGCGGCGGGGGAGGCGCTGCTGGCGCCCACGGTCACCAAGCGACTCATCGCGACGTTCTCGCAGGCCGGAGGGCCCGCGCTGGCCGGGGCGGCGCGGCCGGGCCCGCAGGCGCGGCTGGACGAGCTGACCGAGCGGGAGAACGAGGTGCTGGTGCTGGTTGCGCAGGGCCGGTCCAACGCGGAGATCGCGCAGCATCTGGTGGTGGCGGAGTCGACGGTGAAGACCCATGTGAGCCGGATCCTGGTGAAGCTCGGCCTGCGGGACCGCACCCAGGCCGCGGTCTTCGCGTACGAGGCGCGGCTCGTGACCCCAGGAGGCTGATCGCCGGTCCGGCCACGAGAGCCGACCGCGCGAGCCGACCGCCGAGCCGATCGCCGACGACACCCGAAGCGCTCTGGAGGACGGGCCGGTCCGGCGATACGGTCCGGTAATGAGCAGCGCAGCCCCTGCCTTCGACCCGTGGCAGCCGTCGTTCGTCGCCGACCCCTACCCGGCCTACGCGAGCCTCCGTGAGCGGGGCAGGGCGCACTGGTTCGCGCCCTCCCGTCAGTGGCTGATCCCGCACTTCGAGGATGTGCGCGCCCTGCTGACCGACCGGCGGCTGGGCCGTACGTATCTGCATCGCTTCACCCATGAGGAGTTCGGCCGCACGGCCCCGCCGCCCGAGCACGAGCCGTTCCACACCCTCAACGGCAACGGCATGCTGGACCTGGAGGCGCCGGACCACACCCGGCTGCGGCGGCTGGTCTCCAAGGCGTTCACCCCGCGCACGGTCCAGGGCCTGGTGCCGACGATCCGGCGGCTGGCGGCCGGGCTGGCGGACTCGTTCGCCGCCTCCGGCGGCGGCGACCTCATCGCGGCGGTCGCCGAACCGCTGCCGGTCGAGGTCATCGCCGAGATGCTGGGCATTCCGCATGCCGACCGCCCCGCGCTGCGCCCCTGGTCGGCGGACATCTGCGGGATGTTCGAGCTGAACCCGGGCGAGGAGACGGCGCGCCGCGCGGTGCGGGCGTCGGAGGAGTTCTCGGCGTATCTGCGGGGGCTGATCGCCGCCCGCCGCAAGGACCCGGGCGAGGATCTGATCAGCGCGCTGATCGCCGCGCACGACGAGGGGGACCGGCTCTCCGAGCAGGAGATGGTGTCCACGTGTGTGCTGCTGCTGAACGCGGGCCACGAGGCCACCGTCAACACCACCGGCAACGGCTGGTGGACGCTCTTCCGCCATCCCGACCAGCTGGCCCGGCTGCGGGACGCCCCGGACGCGCTGTTGTCCACCGCTGTGGATGAGCTGCTGCGCTACGACACTCCGCTCCAGCTGTTCGAGCGCTGGGTCCTGGAGGACATCCGGGTCGGCGACACCCTCATCCCGCGCGGCAGCGAGGTCGCCCTGCTCTTCGGCTCGGCCAACCGCGACCCGGCCCGCTTCGAGCGGCCCGACACGCTCGACCTCGCCCGCGCCGACAACCCCCACCTCAGCTTCGGCGCCGGTATCCACTACTGCCTGGGTGCCCCGCTGGCCCGTATCGAACTCGCCGCGTCCTTCGGCGCGCTGCTGCGCGCCGCGCCGGGGCTGCGGCTGGTCCGGGAGCCGGAGTGGCGGCCTGGCTATGTGATCCGCGGGCTGACGGAGCTGCTGGTGGAGGTCTGAGGTCTGAGGACCGGGTCGGTGGCCGCAACGCACCCGCACCCGCATCCGCACCCGCGGACGCATACGCCCCGCACATGACTCGGCGCCGGGCCCGCCACAGGGGGAGTGCGGGCCCGGCGCCGAGAGGCATGCCGGGGAGGGGGCTGACGGAAGGGTCAGCCGATGTCGCGGCGGCGCAGGGCCACCAGCCCTCCGGCGGTCAGGACGGCCGACAGCAGCACCATCCACACGAACGGCGCCGCGGTGACGTGCTCACCGGGCAGCTTCGGCAGATGGCTGAACGGCGAGGTGTTCATGATGGATTGCGACACCTTGAGCGCCGGGCCCATCCAGCCGAGGGCGACGACCCAGCCGACCAGGCCCCAGGCGGCGGACGAGTACTTCGGGAGCGCCCCGATGAGCAGCACCGTCAGGCTGGTGATCAGCCACACCGCGGGCGCCTGGGAGAGCGCGGCGCCCAGGACGCGCGGCAGCGAGCCGCCCACGTCGCCCGACGCCAGCCCGTAGCCGAGGCCGAGCGCCAGCCCGCCGACGGCGAGCACGGCGACCGGGCCGAGGTAGGAGATGACCAGGTGGCTGGCGGCCCAGCGCAGTCGGCTGACGGCGTTGGACAGCAGTGGTTCGGCCCGCTGGTCGGTCTCCTCGCTGCGCAGCCGCAGCACGGAGCTCGCGGAGTAGACGGTGAGGATGGTGCCGAGGATGCCGACCATGGAGGCCAGGAAGGCGTCGTTGAGCCCTTGGGCGCCGCCCATGCGCTCGATGATCTCCCGGGTCTGGTCGCTGTCGCCGAGGAAGTCGTCGGCGCCGTCCGAGATGGCGCCGAAGATGGCGCCCGCGAAGACGAACCCGGCGACCCACCCGGCCAGGGCACCGCGCTGGAGGCGCCAGCCCAGGCCGAAGACGCCCTTCAGGAACGGACCCGCGGCGCGTGGGCCGGGGCGGGTCGCGTAGAAGCTGGCGCCGACGTCGCGACGCCCGGCCAGGGAGTACGCGACGGAGATCGACGCGGCGGCCAGCACCGCGATCAGCAGCAGCGGCCACCAGCGCTCGGCCGCGAACGGCCGGGCGTACTCGGCCCAGCCCAGCGGCGAGAGCCAGGTCAGCACATGACCGGAGCCCTTGGTGCCGTCCTCGGCGGCGTCGCCCGCCATGCGCAGCACGAACGCCACGCCGACGGCGGCCGCGGACAGCCCCCGGGCGAGCCGCGCGCTCTCGGTGAGCTGGGCGGCGACGGCGGCGAGACCGCCGAAGGCCATCCCGGACAGCCCGACGGCCAGCCCCAGCGCGACCGCTCCGCTGCCGCCCTGGGCCGCGAGACCGCCCGCGACGAGCAGGGCGACGGCGCCGTTGGCGATGGCCACGGTGAGCAGGGCCGCGGTGAGGCCCGCGCGGCGGCCGACGACACAGGAGGACAGCGCCTCCTGGCGGCCGGTCTCCTCCTCCTCACGGGTGTGCCGGATGACGATGAGCAGGCTCATGATCGCGGCGAATACGGTGAGGAAGGCGCCCACCCGCCAGACGGTGAGCGCGCCGAGCGAGTCACCGAAGGCGGTCCCGAACAGCGCGCGGGTCGCCCCGTTGCCGTTCATGTCCTGGACGAGCTGGGTGCGCTGGCCGGGTGTCTCGTAGGCGCTGTCGAGGCGGCCGACGGTGCTGGAGGCGGTCAGCCCGAGGCACAGCACCCACACCGGCATCATGATCCGGTCGCGGCGCAGCGCGAGCCGCAGCAGGGTGCCGGTGCCGGTCAGGTCGCGGGACGATCCGCGGGCCCGGCCGGTGACCCGGGTGTCGGCTACGGCGGTCATCGGGCGACCGCCTCTTCGGTGCCGGTGCCGGTGCCGGTGCCTGCGCCCGTCTCGGCGTCGGTGCGGGTGATGTCGTCCTGGTAGTGGCGCAGGAACAGCTCTTCCAGGGTGGGCGGGGTGGAGGTGAGGCTGCGCACGCCCGCCTCGGTGAGCCGGCGCAGCACGGCGTCCAGCTTGTCGCTGTCGACCTGGAGCTTGACGTGCCGGTCCTGGACGTCGAGGCCGTGGACCCCGGGCAGCCCGGACAGCCCGGTGGGCGCGGCGGCCAGCTCGGCGGTCACCGACGTACGGGTCAGATGGCGGAGCTCGGCGAGCGAGCCGGACTCGACCCGCCTGCCCTTGCGGATGATGCTGACCCGGCCGCACAGCGCCTCGACCTCGCTGAGGATGTGGCTGGAGAGCAGCACGGTGCGCCCGCGGTCGCGCTCCTCGGCCACGCACTCGCGGAAGATCTCCTCCATCAGCGGGTCGAGCCCGGAGGTCGGCTCGTCCAGGATCAGCAGTTCGACCTCGGAGGCGAAGGCGGCGACCAGCGCGACCTTCTGGCGGTTGCCCTTGGAGTAGGTGTGGCCCTTCTTGGTCGGGTCCAGCTCGAACCGCTCCAGCAGCTGGGCGCGCCGGGTCTGGTCGAGACCGCCGCGGAGCCGCCCGTACAGGTCGATGACCTCGCCACCGCTCAGGCTGCGCCACAGGGTGACGTCTCCGGGGACGTACGCGATGTGCTGGTGGAGGTCGACCGCATCGTGCCAGGGGTCCTTGCCGAGGAGCTGGACCGCACCGGAGTCGGCGCGCAGCAGTCCGAGCAGGACCCGGATGCTGGTGGACTTCCCGGCGCCGTTGGGGCCGAGGAAGCCGTGGACCTCGCCTGCCTCGACTTCGAGGTCGAGGCCGTCCAACGCGTGGGTCCGGCCGAAGGACTTGTGCAGGCCGGACGCGGAGATTGCCGTCTTCATGATTTCGAAGCTACGCTACTTTCACAAATTTGTGAAGTTGGGGAACCGTATAAACTTATGATGATGTGACGAAGAGGGGAGATGATGAGCCGGTGAGGGAGATGATCGAAGAACACGACGTACGAGATGACGAGGCGGTATCCCGGTTCGTCGAGCGGTTCGCCGCCGACCTCGTCGAGGCCGGGATGCAGCGGATGGGCGCCCGCGTCCTCGCCGCGCTCCTCGTCTCCGACTCCGGCGCGCTCACCTCCGCCGAACTCGCCGAGCGGCTCCAGATCAGCCCGGCCGCCGTCTCCGGCGCGATCCGCTACCTCGCCCAGGTCGACCTGGTCGCGCGGGAACGCGAACCGGGCTCCCGGCGCGAGCGTTACCGGCTCTACAACGAGGTCTGGTACGAGACGATGACCCGCCGCGACCAGGTGCTCACGCGCTGGGAGTCCACCATGCGGGACGGCGCGAAGGTCCTCGGCCCCGGGACCCCAGCCGGACAGCGGGCCTCCGAGACCGCCGAGTTCTTCGAGTTCATGCAAGCCGAGCTGCGCACCATGCTGGAGCGCTGGCGCGCCCACCAGGCGGCGACCCGCGCCGCCACCGGGGCCGAGGAGCCGTACGAGGAGCCGTAAGCCGTACGGGCCGTCAGCGGCACGAGCGGCACGGGCCGTCAGCGGCACGAGCGGCACGAGCCGTCAGCGGCGGTACGGCAGGGTGAGGCTCCACGCACCCGCCAGCACCGTCCAGGTCCGGCTGCGCACCGGGCCGCGGACCAGCGCGTCCGAGTGGTAGCGGAAGTCCTGGCCGGAGACGGTCACGGCCCGGGCCCGCGCCCGGACCGGCCCCTCGGCGCCCTCGTCCGCGTGCGGATGGACCACCACCTCGGCCAGCCCGCCGCCCGGCGCGGCCGTCGACACCGAGACGCCCTCGACCTGCCGGTCCAGATCGGTCAGCAGCACCCCGTCCGCCTCGACCCGCAGCCGCTGCGGCGGCGGCTGTGCCCGGCGCCCCCGGCCGCCCCCGCCGAGCCCCATGACCGGCAGCGACAGCAGCGTCAGCGCCGTCCGCGCGGTGCGCGCCGCCGGGGTCCACCAGGAGTGGTGGCCGCCGCCGGCGCAGCCGCCCGGGCGCGGCGGCCCCGCCGCGCCGCCGGGCCCGGCCCCGGTCCCCGGCCCGGCCGCGCCGGGGTCCTCGGCGTACGGATCGCAGCCGCAGTCGCAGCCGCCCGCCGCACCGCCGCCCGCGGCGCCGGTCATGCCGCCGTCCGCGGTGCCAGGACCGGTGCGGGAGGGCCCGGCCGGGCCCGGTGGCGCCGTACCGCCCGCGCCGTCCCCGCCGGGGATGCGCAGGCCCCCGAGGACCACCCCGCCGCTCTCGTCCACCAGCAGGTCACGCGGGCGGGCGGCCCCGTCGAGCACGGTGCGCGCCGCCGCGACCGCGTCCGTCGGCACGCCGAGCGCATGGGCGAGGGCGACCGTGGCCGCCCCGCCCACGGGCACGACGGACAGCGCCGCGTCCGCCAGCTCGCGCTGCCGGTGCAGCAGCTCCACGACCCGCAGCAGGGCCCGGTCGTCGCCCACCACGACCGGCCGTCGGCCGCCGCGCCGGGCCAGCGCCCGCTCGACTTCCTCCGGGCCGTCCGGCAGGCAGATTTTCGTTTGCGCGCCCGCACACAGCACATCTTTCGCGATGCGCACCGACTCCCCGTCCGTTCGCCGGGCGTTGGGGTCGATGACCATGAGCAGGCGGCGCCCCCGGACGGTGTCCGGCGGAGAGTGCCAGGGATCTGGAGCCGACACCTCGGTCCTTCCTCAGGTAATCTCTCGGTGCAAGAGCCCCTGTCGCTGTTGCGCCAGGGGCTTCGTCTATCCGGGGCACCGGTTCGACGGCTCTTGTGGTGACGCACGCCACCACGCACGTTGGACATGCCCCGCCCGGAAGGGGTGTACGCCTGTGCCCGCACTTGTGCTGCTCGGTGCTCAGTGGGGTGACGAGGGCAAGGGAAAGGCCACCGACCTGCTCGGTGGCTCGGTTGACTACGTGGTCCGCTACCAGGGCGGCAACAACGCGGGCCACACGGTGGTGGTCGGCGACCAGAAGTACGCCCTGCACCTGCTCCCGTCCGGCATCCTCTCGCCCGGATGTACCCCCGTCATCGGGAACGGCGTCGTCGTCGACCCCGCGGTCCTGCTCTCCGAGCTGAGCGGGCTGAACGAGCGCGGCGTCGACACGTCCAAGCTGCTGATCAGCGGTAACGCCCACCTGATCACGCCGTATCACACCACGATCGACAAGGTGACGGAACGCTTCCTCGGGAAGCGGAAGATCGGCACCACCGGCCGTGGCATCGGCCCGTCCTACGCCGACAAGATCAACCGCGTCGGCATCCGGGTCCAGGACATCTTCGACGAGTCCATCCTGCGGCAGAAGGTCGAGGCCGCGCTCGACTTCAAGAACCAGGTGCTCGCCAAGCTCTACAACCGCCGCGCCATCGCCGTGGACCAGGTGGTCGAGGAGCTGCTCGGCTACGCGGACCAGCTCCGCGGCTACGTCGCCGACACCACCCTGATCCTCAACGACGCCGTCGACCGGGGCCAGGTCGTGCTCTTCGAGGGCGGCCAGGGCACCCTGCTCGACGTCGACCACGGCACGTACCCCTTCGTCACCTCCTCCAACCCGACCGCGGGCGGCGCCTGCACCGGTGCGGGCGTCGGACCGACGAAGATCAACCGGGTGATCGGGATCCTGAAGGCCTACACCACGCGTGTCGGCGCGGGCCCCTTCCCGACCGAGCTGATGGACGAGGACGGCGAGAAGCTGCGCACCATCGGCGGCGAGCGCGGCGTGACCACCGGCCGCGACCGGCGCTGCGGCTGGTTCGACGCGGTCATCGCGCGCTACGCGACCCGGGTCAACGGGCTCACCGACTTCTTCCTCACCAAGCTCGACGTGCTCACCGGCTGGGAGCGCATCCCGGTGTGCGTGGCGTACGAGATCGACGGGAAGCGCGTCGAGGAACTGCCGTACAGCCAGACCGACTTCCACCACGCCAAGCCGATCTACGAGACGCTGCCGGGCTGGTCGGAGGACATCACCCAGGCCAAGACCTTCGACGACCTGCCGAAGAACGCACAGCGGTACGTGCAGGCGCTGGAGGACATGTCCGGCGCGCCCATCTCGGCGATCGGCGTCGGCCCGGGCCGCGACGAGACGATCCAGATCAACTCGTTCCTCTGAGGCCCCGGGCCCTTGGCCCACTGCGTACGGCCCGCACGAACGGCGTCATCGCGCCGCGTGCGGGCCGTCGTGCGTCAGGCGCGTTGGGCTGTTCAGACCGCGGGCGGGCCGAAGACCCCGGCGGGCACGGGCGGTTGTTGCTGCTGCTGCCGCTGCGCCGCCCGGCGCCGCTCCTGCATCCCGGTCAGCTTCACCACCACGGTGATCGCCAGCACCGAGGCCAGCAGCGAGATGCCGTCGTCAGCGATATGACCGGCGACCCCGATCCGCTCGTCCAGGCTCCTGCTGCCCTCGACGGCCACTTCCAGGAGCCCGGCGGACGGGGCGGAGAAGCACATCAGCACGAACGCCGCCCACCACCAGTGCAGCGCCGCGCGGGGCACCCGTCCGGGGCCCGGGCGAGCGCTGGCGGTCCAGATGTCGTTCGCGATCTGCTTGGGGATCCACAGCAGGGCGACCGGGATGAACCACGCCCCGACGGCGTAGCCGCTGCCGAACCGCAACCGGCCGGGGGACAGGGCCGTGGCGTTGACGTACGTACGCCGGAACCACACCAGCCACAGGATGACCAGCGCCACCACGCACATGCCCAGGGCGCCGTCCAGCGAGGCGACCGCCTCCGCCCTGCGGTCGACCGCGGCGGCGCTCCCCTCGTCTTCGGCCAGGTCGCGGAGCGCGCCGAACTGCGACATCCGCAGATACAGATCGCTGATCGTCAACAGCATCCACACGACGAACACGGCCACCAGGGAGTTCCCCAGCGCGCGCACCGAGCGCACCTTCCGCCCCTGGTCCGGCGGGCCCGCCGGAGTCTGGTACCCGCCGCCCTGCTGCGGCCAGGCCCCGCCCGGCTGCTGCGCCAGGGGCCCCGCGGCCCCGCCCATCGGGTAGGCGGACGCCGCCGGGCCGCTCGGAGTGGCGTACGCGGAGGGGGTGGGGGGACCGGCATACGCCGAGGGGGCCGACGGCGAGCCGCCCGGGCCCGGACTGGGGTTCGCGTACGCGCTCTGCGGCGGGGTGGGCGCCGGAGCCGTCGCCTGCTGATGCGGGTTCTCGGCCTCCAGCAGCTGGAGCGCGTCCCGGCCGAGCCGGGCCAGCAGCCCGCCCGGCAGCCAGGGCTCGGCGGGGTCGGGCGCGGCCGCCTCGGTGTACGCGATCAGGTCCGGCACGGACGGACGCTGCGCCGGGTCCTTGCTCAGACAGGCGGTGACCAGGCCCAGCAGCCCCTCGGGCAGCCCCTCAAGATCGGGCTCCTCCTGGGCTATTCGGTACATCAGCGCGTGTATGCCGCTGTCCACCCGGCCGAACGGCTGCCGCCCGGTGGCCGCGAACGCGAGCACCGACCCCAGGCAGAACACATCGCTCGCCGTGGTCACGGTCTCGCCGCGCACCTGCTCCGGCGACATGAACCCAGGCGAGCCGACGACCGCACCCGTCACGGTCAGGTTGCTGCTGCCGCCGCCCACCGCGTCCAGGGCGCGGGCGATGCCGAAGTCGATGACCCGCGGCCCGTCGATCGTGATCAGGATGTTGGACGGCTTGAAGTCGCGGTGGATCAGCCCCGCACCGTGGATGTCGCGCAGCGCCAGCGACAGACCGTGCGCCAGCACCCGCACCGACTGCTCGGGCAGCGCCCCGAAGTCCTCGGCCACCACCTCGTGCAGGGACGGCCCGCCGATGTACCCCGTGGCCACCCAGGGCACGGCGGCCTCGGTGTCGGCGTCGAGCACGGGCGCGGTCCACTGGCCGCCCACCCGCCTCGCCGCCTCCACCTCACGCTTGAAGCGGCCCCGGAAATCCTGTTGCCGAGCGAGTTCGGCCTGCACCAGCTTCACGGCGACGGTGCGGCCACGGGAGGAACGGGCGAGGTACACCTTGCCCATTCCGCCCTCGCCGAGCCTGCCGAGCAGTTGGTACTCGCCGATCCACCGCGGGTCCTGGGCCCCGAGGTTTTCCATCGCGGTGTGGCTCCTGTCCGTGTGCCGATGGTCCCCGTACGCCGATCGGCCGATCAGTTGAGACGGGTGAAGGTCTGGGTCATGGTCTCATCGCTGAAGCTGTCCGGGTCTTCATACACGACGCGGAGCTCGTCCTTTCCAGACGCGGTGAAAGTGAGCGAGGTTCCCGCCTCGCACAGATCCTCCGGTGTGGCCTTCGTGACCTTGACGGGGCTCAGCACGAGGCCCTTCTCGACCGAGGCCAGCGTCCGCTTGCCCTCGCAGTGGTACTTCTTGCTGTCGCCGATCTCCTCGGCCACCGCGGTGCCGATCGCGCCCTGACCGATCGTCAGCTTCCGGGTGGCGCCCGTCTCCCCGAACGCGTCCTTGGCCAGCCAGGTGCCCTCGTAGGCGGCCGGTACGGGTGTGTCGCCGGTCTTCGACGGGCGCAGCGTCGCCTCCGCGGAGCCGTCCGTGGTGCTCCACGCCAGCGAGCCGTCGTCCCCCAGCCGCAGCGTCTGCTCCCCGACGGCGCTGCACGCCTCGTCCGGGACGCTCGCCGCCACGTCCTCGTCCTCGATCACCAGCAGGCTGTCCGCCGACGTGAGGTTCGCCGAACTCCGGCAGAACGAATCCGGCTCGGACATCATCGTGTCCGCCACCGACGCGCCGACCGTGCCCTGTGAGAGGACGATCCGGCGGATCTTGCCGGTGGGGTCGCCCTCGTCGTCCTTGATCTCGCCCTCCCACGCGCCCAGATAGCTCCGCGGCACATCGCCCGCCGAGGCCGGATGGGTGGCCGACGGCCCCGCCGACCCCGAACCCCCGCCGGGCGCCTTCGACTTACCGGGGCCCGTGCCGGGCGGGGTGTGGGTCATCTTGTCGTAGTCGGTGGCCTGCTCGGTCTTGCCGCCCTTGTCGCTGTTGTACTTGACGATGGCGACGGCCGCCGCCCCGGCGATGAGCAGCGTGGCGACGGCGGCCGAGGTGACGACGAGCGTCTTACGGCGCCCCCGTTTGCCCGGCATCTGCGCCCCGGGGCCGCCGGGCGCGTTGGGGCTGCCGGGGCTGCCGGGCCTGCCGGGTCCGCCGGGCGCCGCCGCCGCGAACGACGTGACCTCGGGCGGCCCGAACCCCTGCGGTGCGGCCTGCGGCGGCGCGGCGGGCGGGGCCGGGGCCGGGTCGTGGCCGGGGCGTGATTCCGGGGCGGCAGGCGGCGGCGTCTCGGCGGCGGGCGTCTCCTCCCGCTGGTCCGCCGTCTTCGGCGGGTCGGCCGGGGGCCGTGGGGGCGTGGCGCCCGGCGCCGGGGTGCTGGGCGGCGGGGTGCTGGGCGGCGGCGGGGCCAGCGGGTACGACGTGGCCGACGGCGGGGCAGCCGGTGGCGGCGGCGGGACAGTGCCCGCCGTCGGCGGGAGCGGCGGCGGGGCGGGCACGCCGGGGCGTACCGGCGACGCGGCGGGCGTCTCCACGTCGAGCAGCTGCACCGCGTGGCGGCCGAGTTGGGCGACGAGGCCGCCCGGCAGCCAGGGTTCGGCGTCCGCGCCCGCCTCGTCCTCCGGACCGGCGGTGCGTTCCAGCAGCCGGTCCAGGGCGGGGCGTTCCTCCGGCGCCTTCCGCAGGCAGTCGGTGACCAGCTCGCGCAGCCCGTCCGGCAGCCCGGTCAGGTCGGGCTCCTCCTGGGCGATGCGGTACATCACCGCGTGCACACCGCTGTCGGCGGTCCCGAAGGGCTGGCGGCCGGTGGCGGCGAAGGCGAGCACCGAGCCGAGGCAGAAGACGTCGCTGGCGGGGGTGACGCGCTCGCCGCGCACCTGCTCGGGCGACATGAAGCCCGGGGAGCCGACGACGGCGCCGCTGCGCGTGAGGAGACCGTCGGTGACGGTTTCCAGGGCGCGGGCGATGCCGAAGTCGATGACGCGCGGGCCGTCGATGGTGACGAGGACGTTGGAGGGCTTGAGGTCGCGGTGGACGAGACCGGCGCCGTGGATGGACTGGAGGGCGTGGGTGAGGCCGTTGCCGAGGATGCGCACGGTCCGTTCGGGCAGGGGACCGGACTCGGCGACGACGGAGTGCAGCGAGGGTCCGGCGATGTAGCCGGTGGCGACCCACGGGGTGGCGGCCTCGGTGTCGGCGTCGAGGACCGGGGCCGTCCATTCGCCGCCCACCCGCTGGGCGGCCCGCACTTCCTGGGTGAAGCGCCGCCGGAATTCGCTTTGCTGCGCGAGTTCGGTCTGGACGAGTTTCACGGCGACCGTACGGCCCCGCGCCGAGTACGCCAGGAACACCCGGCCCATGCCGCCCGCCCCCAGCCGCTTGAGCAGCCGGTACTCGCCGATCCAGCGCGGGTCTTCCGCCCCCAGGTCTTCCATGCTGACGAACGTCCCTTCCCTGATCCCCCTGATCAGCCCCCTGGAGAGAATAAGGGCGGCCGAGAGCGAAGTGGACGACGCGGACCATCTGTTGTCGGTTCCGTATCCGCTCCGTATCCCCGGCGGGCGCCGTCGACACGTTAACCCTCGCGGGGGGCGGGTTTAACCGCGTTGTCCCTAACGTCCACAGGGCGTTCCGGAAACACCGGACGTCCTGTTCGGGAAAGGGAATCCGATGAAGTCCACGGAGTCGTGGGGCGCGCTCGGCCTGCATCTGGCCCTCGACCTGGTCGCGGTGGGCGTGCTCACCTTCGCCGTCTACTACCCCAGACACCGGCGCCGCGACCTGATACCGGCCTATCTCGCCCTGAACGTCGCCTTGTTCGCGGTGGTCGCGGCGCTCGCCCGGGTCGGCGGCGACGGCGGAATGGCCCTCGGCTTCGGCCTGTTCGGCGTGCTGTCCATGATCAGGCTGCGGTCCGACGCCATTCAGCACGAGGAGGTCGCGTACTACTTCACGACGCTGGTCCTCGGCCTGCTCAGCGGATTGCCGCACCTGGGCGCAGGGCCCGCCGCCGCGCTGTGCGGACTGCTGCTGCTCGTCCTGTACGTCGCCGACCATCCGCGGCTGCTGGCGGGCGCGCGGCGCAGCGTCGTCACCCTCGACACCGTGCACCGCGACCCCGCCGCGCTCCGCGCCGACCTCGCCGCCCGGCTCGGGGAGCCGCTGGACTGGCGGGTCGTCGAGGTCGACTACGTCCGCGATCTGACGGTCGTCGACGTGCGGTACCGCGAGCCCGCGCCCGACCGCCCGGCCGCGCCGGTGCGCGGGCCCCTGCCCGTGCCCGCCGAGCGGCACGCGCCGCTCTCCCGGGAGGCCGTGTGACCTCCCCCGCGCTGCGGGCCGTGGCGGACGCGGCCCGTGCCGCCGCCCCCGTCTCGCTGCCCGAGGTGCGGGCGGACGCCGAGCTGCTGGCCCGCTTCGACCGCGGCTATCTGCTGCCCGCGGAGGTCTTCACGGAGTTCGCCGCCCGGCTGACCGCCTCCGGCTTCCGGGCGCTGACCATCGGCGGCCGCCGCTCCTTCCGGTACCACTCCGTCTATCTCGACACCCCCGGCCTGCGCTGCTTCCACGACCACCGGCAGGGGCGGCGGCTGCGGTTCAAGGTCCGCGAGCGGGTGTACGAGGACTCCGGGGAGCGGCAGTTCGAGGTCAAGCTCAAGGGCCGCCGCGGCGAGACGGTCAAGCACCGGCGTGAGCTGGGCGCGGGGGAGAGCGCCGAGGGGCCCGCCGCCCGGGCCTTCCTGGCCGACGTGCTGCGCGACGCCTACGGCATCGAGGCTCCGGACGGGCTCCGTCCGTCCGCGATCACCGACTACCGGCGGGCGACCTTCGTCGCCGCGGGGCAGCGGGTCACCTGCGATACGGGGCTGGTCTGCCGCGACCCGCGATCGGGAGCGGCGCTGGCGGTCGACCGACGGCTGGTCGTCGTCGAGACCAAGTCGGCCGGTCATCTGACGGAGACCGACCGGCTGCTGCACCGGCTGGGCGTACGGGCGGCCGAGTTCACCAAGTACTGCGGCGCGCTGGCCGTGCTGCGGCCGGACCTGCCCGCCAACCAGTGGCGCCGAGCGGTCCGCACCGCCTTCGGCGCAAGCCCGGACCTGCCGCGGTCCGCGTGACACTCCCTGGGCCCTGTCCGGCGGCTCTTCGCGGGGCCGCGCCGCCGCTGTGACATCAGCCGCCGCCGCGGCGGGCCGCGATGCCGTCCGCCGGGGCGGGTGGCGCGCCGAAACGGACGGTGATCCGCGCCCCGGAGGCGCCGTTGCCGGCGGCGCCGTTCCCGGCGGGTGCGGCGGCCGGTGCCACGACCACCTCGCCGCCCGACTCCCGGGCCGTACGGCGCGCGATGTCGAGGCCGAGGCCGGTGGAGCCCGCGCCGCTGGTGCCGCGCCCGGTCATGTCGCCCGAGGGGAAGCCGGGCCCGTCGTCCTCCACGACCAGCACGCCGCCGCTCCCGCCGTCGTCGGGCCGGACGGCGACCCGGAAGGCGGTGCCGTGCGGGGTGTGGTCGAAGACGTTGCCCAACAGCACGTCGAGCACCGCCGTCAGGTCCGTCTCACCGACCCGGACCGGAACCGGCTGTTCGGGGATGTCCACCGCGACCGTACGGTCCTGGTCCTCCGCGAGCGGCAGCCAGAAGGCCGACCGTTCGCGGGCCAGCGCCGCCAGGTCCGCGGTCCGGCCCGCCTCCGCCGCCGCGGTGCCCCCGCCCTCCGCGCCCTCCGTGCCCCCGCCGAGGGGGTGGCGTGCGGACTGGATGACCTCGTCGACGCTGCGCTCCAGGGCCGCCACGTCGGCGGCGATCCGCTCCGCCTCCGCGGAGTCCCGCAGCCCCTCCGCGTCCAGCCGCAGCACGGCGACGGGGGTGCGCAGCCGGTGGGCGAGGTCGGCCGCGTTCTCGCGCTCGGCGGCGAGGAGTTCGTCGATGCGGGACGCCAGGTGGTTCAGCTGCGCGGCCACCAGACGCAGTTCCGGCGGGCCCTCCGGCTCGGCCCGCGCGGTGAGGTCCCCGGCCGCCAGGCGGTCGGCGACCGATGCCAGACGCCGCGTCGCCCCCACGAGCCGGGCGCCGAGCCGGTCCGCGACCAGCAGGCCCAGCAGGATGAGCCCCGCGCCGATGCCGGCGATGGCCAGCCAGGAGGCCAGGACGCCGTCGTACAGCTGCCGCTGGTCCACCGCGACCTGGACGACGGCCGTGCCGCCCGAGCGCACCCCGGCCCCGGGGTCCGCGGTGATGCCCTGCACGGGCACCAGCGCGACCCGGCCGCCGCCCTCCGGCGCGTACAGGAACGCGCGCCCGTGCCGGGCCAGCCGTACGGCGTCCGTCACCGGTGCCCGGGCGCCGAGCGAGCGCCCGTCCGGCAGGATCACCGAGGACCGCGGCAGACCGGGCCCGTTCACCCCGTCGAGCGCCGTGCGCACCTGCTCCATCCCGTCCCGGGGGTCCGGGTGCGCGAGCGATCTGCCCACGACGGCGGCGAGCGACTGCGCCCGCTGGGTGGCGTCGGCGGTCGCCCGGTCCGCGGCATGACCGCGGGTCAGCAGCACCAGCGGCACCAGCAGGGCGGCCAGGACGAGGGCGGTGGTGGCGGCGGTGAGCCACAGCAACTGGCGGCGCACGGCGGCTACTCCGCCGACGCGTCGCCGGGAGCGGCCAGCTTCACGCCCACCGTGCGCACCGTGTGCAGATAGCGCGGCTGCTGGGCCGTCTCCCCCAGCTTCCGGCGCAGCCAGGACAGATGGACGTCGACGGTCTTGTCCGCACCGCCCAGCGGCTGCTGCCACACCTCCGCCAGCAGTTCGCGGCGGCTCACCACCTGTCCGGCCCGCCGCGCCAGATGGCACAGCAGGTCGAACTCGCGCGGCGTCAGCTCCACGGCCTCGCCCTCCAGCGTCACCTCCCGCGCCGCGGGCGAGATGACCAGCCCGCCGACCCGGATCGACGGCTCGGGCTCCGGTGCGCCCAGCCGCCGCAGCACGGCCTTGACCCGGGCGTCCAGCTGGGCCGCGCCGAAGGGTTTGACGATGTAGTCGTCCGCGCCGCTGCCCAGCACGGCGACCATGTCGCGCTCCTCGTCCCGCGCCGTCGCGACGATCACCGGTACGTCGCTGACCGCGCGCAGCATGCGCAGCACCTGGGCCCCGTCCACGTCCGGCAGACCGAGGTCGAGCACCACGAGGTCGGGCCGGAGGGTGACGGCCGCGTCCAGCCCGGCCATGCCGGTGGCGGCCGTGGCCACGGCATGGCCGTGGTCGCGCAGCGCGCGCACCAGCGCGCCGCGCAGCTGGGGGTCGTCCTCGACCACGAGCAGGTGGGGCATACGGCCACGGTAACCACGGTGAACTCGTATGAGGGTCGGCCGGTTGGGGGGTTTGTGCGGGTCTTAACCGGGCGTTAAATGACGGTGCGGCAGGCTGGAACGCATGACACCGGCCCGTACCCGCACCAGCGACAGCACGAGCGACGGCGCGGGCGACGGCGCGGACACGGGCGACGGCGGCGGCTCGGCCGACGGCGAGGGCGCGCGGTCCGGCGCGCCCTGGCGCAGCGCGACGGCCGCCCTGCTCTGGGTGTGCGTGCTCGCCGGGGCGGGCCTGCTCGGCGCGTGGGCCCTGACGCACGCGGGACCGGACGCCGATGCCCACGTGTCGGCGCCCCTCGACGACGCCGGGGTACGGCACGAGCTGGCCCGGGAGCGGACCGCGGCCTCGCCCTCGCCGTCGCCGTCCCGGCCGGGCACGCCGAAGGGGCCGCCCGCGCGGCCGTCGGCGGAGGCGGAGACGGACGCCGTCGGCCGCGGCAGCGTGCACTTCGAAGGCGGCAGCGCGTCGGCCGAGTGCCGTCCCGATCCCGCCGAGGGCCATCTGATCTACCTGGTCAGCTGGAGCCCCGCCACCGGCTTCGGCGTCGAGGAGGTCGAACGCGGCCCCGGCCCGGTGGCCTCCGTCGAGATGGAGCCAGACGCGGGCGACCAGGACGACGAGGACGACGTCACCACGGTGCTCACCTGCACGGACGCTGGCCGCCCGGTCGTGGCCCGGGACCAGGACGTGGACGACTGACGGACGCCACCGGCGAGGCCGGTCGGCGGGGACCGCGGGTCGGGGAAGCCCGACACTCTGCCGGGTCGGGCGGCCGAAGCCGTACACCTTGGCGGTGTGCGGCCGGTCCGGGGGCTCCGTACGCTGGGGGCTGCCCCAGACCCGCGAGCGATCAGAGGTAGCGAACGTGTCCGTGCAGCCCACGCACCCCAGCCCCGATCCCGCCGCCGGCGCCGCCGTCAAGGCTGCCGACCGCGCACACGTCTTCCATTCCTGGTCCGCGCAGGGGCTGATCGACCCGCTCGCGGTCGCGGGCGCCGAAGGCTCGTACTTCTGGGACTACGACGGCAACCGCTACCTCGACTTCAGCTGTCAGCTGGTCAACACCAACATCGGCCACCAGCACCCCAAGGTCGTCGCCGCCATCCAGGAGCAGGCGGCGAAGATGTGCACGATCGCGCCCGGCTTCGCCGTGGACGCGCGGTCCGAGGCGGCGCGGCTGGTCGCCGAGCGCACCCCCGGCGACCTCGACAAGATCTTCTTCACCAACGGCGGCGCCGAGGCGGTCGAGAACGCGGTCCGCATGGCCCGGCTGCACACCGGCCGCTCCAAGGTGCTCTCCGCCTACCGCTCGTACCACGGCGCCACCGCCGCCGCGATCAACCTGACCGGGGACCCGCGCCGCTGGCCCTCCGACACCGCCTCGGCCGGTGTCGTCCACTTCTGGGCGCCGTTCCTCTACCGCTCGCCGTTCCACGCCGAGAACGAGGCGCAGGAGTGCGAGCGCGCGCTGCGCCACCTGGAAGACACCATCGCCTACGAGGGCCCGGCGGGCATCGCCGCGATCATCCTGGAGACCATCCCCGGCACCGCCGGGATCATGGTGCCGCCGCCCGGCTATCTGGCCGGGGTCCGGGAGATCTGCGACCGGTACGGGATCGTCTTCATCCTGGACGAGGTCATGGCGGGCTTCGGCCGCACCGGCCACTGGTTCGCGGCCGACCACTTCGGCGTCACCCCGGACCTCCTGACCTTCGCCAAGGGCGTCAACTCCGGCTATGTGCCGCTCGGCGGCGTCGCCATCTCGGCCGAGATCGCCGCCACCTTCGACCAGCGGCCCTACCCGGGCGGCCTCACCTACTCCGGCCACCCGCTGGCCTGCGCCTCCGCCGTCGCCACCATCAACGCGATGGCCGAGGAGGGCATCGTGGAGAACGCGGCCGCGATCGGCGAGAACGTGATCGGCCCGGCCCTGAAGGAGATTGCCGAGCGCCACCCCTCGGTCGGCGAGGTGCGCGGTCTGGGCGTCTTCTGGGCGCTCGATCTGGTCAAGAACAAGGAGACGCGCGAACCGCTCGTCCCGTACAACGCGAGCGGCCCGGCCAACCAGCCCATGGCCGACTTCGCGGCCGCCTGCAAGCGCGGCGGGCTGTGGCCGTTCGTGAACATGAACCGTACGCACGTGGTGCCGCCGTGCACGGTCACCGAGTCCGAGGCCAAGGAGGGTCTGGCGATCCTGGACGAGGCCCTGGGTGCGGCGGACGCCCACACCGTGTAGTCGCGCCCTCACCGTGGCGTCACGTCCCCTTCACGCCCCATAGCCACATATAGCCGTCCGGTGTAGACCACCACCTGACTCTGCGTACTTTGCGCAACGGCCCTCGCATATCGTGATGCGAGGGCCGTCCGCTTCCGGATGACATGACACGACGGCCGCGGAAGGAGACGGTCCTCGATGCCCGTGCCCGGCACCAGCCCGGTCAAGCGGAACACCCTGCGGCAGCAGATCGCCGACGCGCTGTGTGACGAGGTGCTCGCGGGCAGACTGCCGGCGGGGCGGCAGTTCACCGTCAAGGAGATGGCCGACCACTACGGCGTCTCCGCCACTCCGGTCCGCGAGGCCCTGCTCGACCTGTGCTCCCAGGGGCTGCTGGACGTCGAGGAACACCGTGGCTTCAAGGTCCACGAGTTCACCATCAAGGACTTCCGGCACATGGTCGACGCCCGCAGCATGGTCGTCGAGGGGCTGTTCCGGCACGCCGTCGAGCAGACGCTGAGCACCATGACCCCGCAGTCCCTGGCCTCGGTGCGGCGCCGGGCCGAGGCCGCCGAGCGGGCCGCCCGCGGCGGCGACCTCGACATTCTCATCGGCTACGACCTGCGGTTCTGGCGCGAGATATGCGGGCTGGTCGGCAACCCCTACATCACCGACTTCCTCCAGCGGCTGCGGATGCAGACCTGGGTCTTCACCGTGCCCTATCTGCGCCGGGTCCCCGATCTGCGCGGCGAGCTGTGGGCGGGCCACTGCGAGCTGACCGCGGCCGTCACCCGCGGTGACCCCAAGGCCTCCGAGCGGCTCATAGCGGCGTACAACGCGCACTTCCGTGCGCTGATCGAGCGGTTGGTGACCGACGCGCCCTGACGACACCCCTGACGGGGACAGCTGCCGTCAGCGCTCTTCGCGCCGCGTACCCGGGGCACTACGCTGAACCGACCAGCGACCATACGGATACGAGAGTGAGATCGCGTGGCCTGTGACCTCTGGCTGGTCCCCCTTGTCGACGTGCTGTGCCACAGCCCCGACAATCCCTTCGCCGACGAGATCGCAACCTACGACAAGGCACTCGGAGAGGCCGGTCTGCCGCCGGTGCCCGTCCTCGGCTACATGCCGGGCCTGTCCGGGGACGTCGCCCCGGTAGCCGGATTCGACTACGACGCACTCCACTTCCTCCGCCGCGCCTACCTCCTCCAGCTGTGCGGGCTCGCGGTCACCCCGGTCGACGAACTCGGCGGGGACTACGAGCAGTTGCTGGAGATGTTCGAGCCCACGGCCAAGCAGTCGCACCTGGTCTGGCACTACGACCACGCGGGCGCCTACGTCCCCGTCGACTTCCCGGGCCCGCTCGCCAACGACGAACTCATGGAGGGCGGCGGCCCCCTGGGCTCCAGCCACGGGCTGCTGCGCGAACTGGAGGCGGTCGCCCCGGCGCTCGGCATCGACCCGTCCAACCCTCCGGCCGCCCCCACGCCCCCCACCCGGCCGACCAGCCTGGAGGAGCCGGCCGCGCCCGGGCCGTACGAGGACAGCCCGTTCGCCCGGGAACGCCATGTCTGGCTGGGGCTGCACGCGGCCGCGACCCGCAGCCTGAGCCAGGGATCGATGATCCTCTTCAGCTGACCCCTCCAGCCGGCCCCTGACCCCTGCCACGTCCCGCAGGTCAGCGGGGCGGCTCGGGAGGACGCTGCCGCGGCATATTGGGCCGGGCGCTGCCCGGCGGCAGCGGAAAGCGGTGCGCGGGGCTCCCGCTGTCCGGGCGGGAGCCCTGGGCCACCAGCGACTGCGTGAACAGCGAATGGGTGAACAGCGGCGCCGACCCCGAGCCGAAGTCCACCATCCAGCCCGCGGTCTCCGTCCGCACCAGCTCCGACACGTCCTCGCAGAACCGCCGCAGCACCGCGAGGCACCGCTCCACGGCCTCGGACGCGGTGCCCTCGGTCGGGCCCAGCACCTCCCGGACGCTCTCCGACGCCCAGTCGAACTGGAGCGACTCCAGCCGCCGCTGCACCGCCTGCGCCGTGGCCACGTCCCGCATCCAGCCGGACGTCAGCCCGAAGTACCGGTCGCAGCCCACGCACGCGACGGCCAGCAGCAGCGCCAGCGCACCCCACCCGGCGCCGCCGCCCAGCACCCCGGTCAGCTCCAGCAGCGGCAGCACGGCCCCCGCCACCGCCCCCACCGCGGCCCCCGCCCGCAGCGCCCGGGCGGCCCGCCGCTTCCACAGCCGGTCGGCCAGATACCAGGCACCCACCCGGAGCGCGCCCTCCTCGACCCACCGGTACAGCTCGTCGAGCCGCTCGGCGGGCTCCCCCCAGTCGCCGTGCGGGAACGTCCGGCCGAGCAGGTCCTCCCGCGCCCTCGCCCCCTCCTGCCGAGGGAGTTCCTCGGGCTGCATCTCCGGCTGACTCACCCGTGCACTCCCTCTGCGGCGGTGTATCTCCTGGCGCGCGGCTGATGCGCAACGACCATTCCTACCGCCGAACGGCTGGCCACGAGGCCACGATCACGGGTATTCCGCCCATAAGTGGTGGACATCGGATATAGGGCCCCATCCCCGCTCACCCGAAAGAGTGCCCACCCGCCCGGGACCACGGCCCGCCCCCGCCGGAGCGCGGGCGTGGCGGCGGTGCGGGGGCGCGACGGGGGCGCGGGGTCGGCCGGACGGGGGAGGCCGTAGGGTGCCTACCGTGAAGGTCCTCGTCATCGGCGGCGGCGCCCGCGAACACGCCCTGTGCCGCTCCCTCTCCCTCGATCCCGACGTCACCGCACTGCACTGCGCGCCCGGCAACGCCGGTATCGCGGAGGTCGCCGAGCTGCACGCCGTCGATGTCCTCGACGGCACCGCCGTCGCCGACCTGGCCGCCGCGCTGGGGGCCGACCTGGTCGTCGTCGGCCCGGAGGCGCCGCTCGTCGCGGGCGTCGCCGACGCCGTGCGCGCCCGCGGCATCCCGGCCTTCGGGCCGTCCGCCGAGGCGGCGCAGCTGGAGGGGTCGAAGGCGTTCGCGAAGGACGTCATGGCCGCGGCGAACGTGCCCACCGCCCGCGCCTACGTCTGCACCACCCCCGCCGAGGTCGACGAGGCCCTCGACGCCTTCGGCCCGCCCTACGTGGTCAAGGACGACGGTCTCGCCGCGGGCAAGGGCGTCGTGGTGACCGGCGACCTGGCGGCGGCCCGCGAGCACGCGCTGGCCTGCGGCCGCGTGGTGATCGAGGAGTTCCTCGACGGCCCCGAGGTGTCGCTGTTCGCCGTGACCGACGGCGAGACCGTGGTGCCGCTCCAGCCCGCCCAGGACTTCAAGCGGGCGTACGACGGCGACGAGGGCCCGAACACCGGCGGCATGGGCGCCTACTCCCCGCTGCCCTGGGCCGACCCCGCCCTGGTGGACGAGATCGTGTCCACGGTCTGCCAGCCCACCGTCGACGAGCTGCGCCGCCGCGGTACGCCCTTCTCCGGGCTGCTGTACGCGGGGCTCGCGATCACCTCGCGCGGGGTGCGGGTCATCGAGTTCAACGCGCGCTTCGGCGACCCGGAGACCCAGGTCGTGCTGGCCCGGCTGAAGACCCCCCTGGCGGGTCTGCTGAAGGCCGCCGCGACCGGTGCGCTGGCCGCCGAGCCGCCGCTGCGCTGGAGCGACGGCGCCGCGGTGACCGTCGTGATCGCCTCGCACAACTACCCCGGCACCCCGCGCACCGGCGACCCGATCACCGGGCTGGACGAGGTGGCCGCCGAGGACGGGCCCAAGGCGTACGTGCTGCACGCGGGCACCAAGCGGGACGGCGCGTCCGGGGAGGTGCTGAGCGCGGGCGGCCGGGTGCTGTCCGTCACCGCGTCCGGCTCGGACCTGGCCAAGGCCCGGGAGCGGGTGTACCGGGCGGTGTCCCGGATCGGGCTCGACGGCTCGCACCACCGCACCGACATCGCGGCGAAGGCGGCCACGGACAGCGCGGGCGGCGCCTGAGACCGCAGGGCCGCGGAGTTCCCGGTTCTCCCCAAGGCCATTCCATCGGGTGAGGGCTTCCGCATCCTGCTGACGCACGCCCGGCCTCCAACTACTGTGCCGCTCAGGCGAGGTGCGGCAACTGGCCCATCGGCATTGCGGAGCGGGCAGCCGGTGCCACAGTGGGGGGATAGACAACGCCGCCGTCGTCCGCTGTTCAACCACCGGCCGGACAGTAGGGGGTGATGAGAACCGTGGCAGGTCCGGAAGCAGGTGCACTGGCGGCACGCGCCCGTGCCCTCGCCGTACTGCGCATCCGGGGCGCCGCGCTCGCGGTCGCCCTCCTTCCCGCCGCGGTGGCGGTCGTGCTGCTGGCGGGCAGCGCCACCGGGCGCATCGGCGGCGGTTCGCACGACGAGGGCTGGACCGCGCTGCGCTGGGCGGTGGTCGGCGGTGCCCTGCTGGTCCTGCTGCTGGCGGCGGGGGTGGCCGCCGTGGTCGTCCGGGCGAAACCGGCGCTGACCCCCACGGTGCCCATCGCCGAGGAGACGGCCCCTGACCTGTACCGGCTGGTCCGCGACCTGGCGGAGCGGCTGGAGGTGCCCGCGCCGTCCGCCATAGCGCTCACCCCGGACTGCGACAGCTGGCTGGAGGACCGTGCCCATCCGGCGCGCGGCGGCGGTGGCGGCAAGGACCGGCATCCGCCCGAGGAGTCCCGCGCGGAGCACACCGTGGGGCCGCCGGGCGCGGACCGGAAGGAGCGCCGTGCCCCCAGGCCCCCGGTCCTGGTGATCGGATCGCCGTTCCTGTGGTGGATGCGGGTCGCCGAGCTGCGCGCGCTGCTCGCGCCCGTGGTGGCGGGTACCGGCCCCTCCGTCCACCCGGACATAGCCGCCGCCCGCCGCTTCGTGCGCGGGCTGGACGCCGCCGTGGCGGTCGCGGCGTCCCGCGACGACGACCCCGCGAGCGGCGGCGGCACCGGCACCCCGCTCGGCCGGGCCGTCCGCCGCCCCGCCCTCGCCTTCGTCGGCTGGATCGCCCGGCTGCTGCTGCGCGGCTGCCGCGACCACGCCGCCCAGATGGAGCGCGCGGTCGCCGCGGCCGCCTCCGAGCGCGCCCAGGCCGTCGACTACGGGCTGCGGATCGTCGCCCAGGAGCAGGTGGGCCTCGCGTACGCGGGCTGGGACCGGCTGCTGACCCGGGTCGCGCTGCCCGCCTGGCGGATGGGCCGCTGGCCGTCCCGGCTGGACGCGGGCGTGGTGTCGGCGCTGACCGAGCTGTCCCGCCGGGACCGGCTCGCCGAGGGGTTCGCCTCCCGGCTCAGCGAGCGGCCCGCCTGCGATCTGCTGGAGGAGCCCGGCCTGATCGACGAGGCCACCTCGCTGCTGGCGGCGCGGCTCTTCCACGGCGGCCCGCCGGAGCCGGGCCCGGACTGGTCCCCGGTCGACTGGGGGCAGTATCCGGAGGAGGTCGTGGACCGCAAGTGGCGTCAGGAGGCGGCCCGCCTCCACCGGGTCCTCGACGGGCGCACGGACCCCTCCGGCCCGCCGCCGGCCCCCGCGAGCACCCCCACCCCGCCGACCCTGGCCCGGGTCATGGACCGGCTCACCGCCACCGCCCCCGAAGGCACCGGCACCGGGGGCGACGGGCTCGGCGAGGACCTGGCGGCCCGGCTCACCGTGGAGCTGGCCCGCGAGGAGGCCGCCGCCCACCGGGCCACCGCACAGGCCCGTCAGGCCCGTACGGCGGAGGGCGCGGGCGGTGACCCCTGGATCGACGGGTTCGCGCCGCTGCTCCCGCTCCAGCCGCCCCGTACCGGCCGTGAGCTGCTCGCCGACCATGTGACGGCGATGGTCTGCTGCGCCGCCGTGGACACCGCGGGCGCGGCTCCCGGCCTCGACTGGCTCGACGGTCCGGCGCTGCTGGTGGCCGGCCGCCGCCGCGCCGACCTGTCCCATCCGGTGCTGACCCTGGTGGAGGACGGGGACGCGGCCCCGCTGCGCAGCTGGCTCGCCGAGGTCGGCGTCCGCCCCGAGAAGCCGGTGCGGCTCGTCTGAACTCGTCCGAACGCATCCGAACCAATACGGATTCGTCGCTTCCAGTAGGTATCGTCCGGAAAATTCACGACGATCGGTGACGGAGTGGGTGCGTAATGTGATGTGCTGGGACCGGTCGCTGCCACCCGGCCCAGCGGACCGGGCCACCAGCCCGGTTCACCGACCGACCCGCGGACCCGGACCCACAAGGTCCGGACCGGCGGGACGGGAACGCACGGCAGCGAGGCGACGGGACGCCGCCGGGGCACGCAGGGAGGGGAACGAGGATGGGGACGGACCAGATCCGGCGCTGGGAGTCCGGGGCGCTGGCCCACGCGGTGACGGATCCTTTCGGCCAGGGACCGCTGCCCTGGCTGCGCACCAGCGAGAACTACTTCGACGACACGGGCCATGTGGTCCCCTGGTACGTGGACCAGGCCCACGCCCCCGGGACCACGGTCAGGATCCCCGGCCCGCGCACCGCCGACGACGTGCGCCGCCAGATCAAGGGCTTCACCTCGACCTCCGCCGCCGCCCCCGGCGAGGCCATCGACTTCCGCATCACGGTCGACCCGCCGCAGCAGTTCGGCGTGGACATCTACCGCATCGGCCACTACGGCGGCGACGGCGCGTCGAAGATCACCACCAGTCCGCGGCTGTCCGGCATCGTGCAGCCGCCGCCGCTCACCGCCGACCGCACCGTCTCCTGCCACCACTGGTGGCTGTCCTGGCGGCTCCAGATCCCCTCGTACTGGAAGCTCGGGGCGTATGTGGCCGTGCTCACCACCGTGGACGGCTACCGCAGCCACATCCCGTTCACGGTCCGCGACACCCGCCCCGCCGATCTGCTCCTGGTCCTCCCCGACTTCACCTGGCAGGCGTACAACCTCTACCCGGAGGACGGCCGCACCGGCGCCAGCCTCTACCACGCCTGGGACGAGCAGGGGAAGCTGCTCGGGGAGTCCGAGGCGGCCGTCACGGTCTCCTTCGACCGGCCGTACGCGGGTGCGGGGCTGCCGCTGCACGTGGGCCACGCGTACGACTTCATCCGCTGGGCCGAGCGCTACGGGTACGACCTCGCCTACGCCGAGACCCGCGATCTGCACGCCGGCGGCGTCGACCCCACCCGCTACCGCGGCCTGGTCTTCCCCGGCCACGACGAGTACTGGTCGGCCGCGATGCGGCGCACCGTCGAGCGGGCCCGGGACAGCGGCACCTCGCTGGTCTTCCTCTCCGCGAACACCATGTACTGGCAGGTCGAGCTGGCCCCCTCGCCCTCCGGCCCGGACCGGCTGCTGACCTGCCGCAAGCGGCGCGGCCCCGGCCGTGCCGCACTGTGGCGCGAGTCGGCGCCCGAGCAGCAGCTGATCGGCATCCAGTACGCGGGCCGGGTGCCCGAACCGCGGCCGCTGATCGTGCGCAACGGCGGCCACTGGCTGTGGGAGGCCACCGGGGCGGCCGAGGGCGACGAGCTGCCCGGGCTGGTCGCGGGCGAGGCCGACCGCTACTTCCCGCGCACCCCGCTGCCCGAGCACCTGCGCCGGATCCTGCTCGCCCACTCCCCGTACGAGGACGGCGAGGGCACCACCCGGCACCAGGACACCTCCCTCTACCGCGCCCCCAGTGGCGCCCTGGTGTTCGCCTCCGGCACCTTCGCCTGGTCTCCGGCGCTGGACCGGCCGGGGCATAGGGACGAGCGGGTGCAGCGGGCCACGGCGAACCTCCTGGACCGCATCTGCAAGCGGGGTTGATGTGGCGGTCCGGCTCGGGCGGGTCGGTGCTGGTGGTGGTTCGGGTGTGCGCCGCAGGCGGATGGGTGGCGCCCTGGTGTTCGCCTCCGGCACCTTCGCCTGGTCTCCGGCGCTGGACCGGCCGGGGCATAGGGACGAGCGGGTGCAGCGGGCCACGGCGAACCTCCTGGACCGCATCTGCAAGCGGGGATGACGTGGGGCAGAATCGTGGTGGCTTGGACAGAACCACCAGGAGGAAGCGTGTCCGGATTCGTCGAAAAGCCCGAACCGGTCGAGGTTCCGGGCCTTGAGCACCTGCACACCGGCAAGGTGCGCGACCTCTACCGGACCGAACAGGGCGATCTCGTCATGGTCGCCAGCGACCGGATGTCCGCGTACGACTGGGTGCTGCCCACCGAGATCCCCGACAAGGGCCGGGTCCTCACCCAGCTCTCCCTGTGGTGGTTCGACCTGCTCGCCGACCTGGTCCCGCACCACGTGCTGTCCACCGAGCTGCCCCCCGGCGCCCCGGCCGACTGGCAGGGCCGCACCCTGGTGTGCCGCTCGCTGCGGATGATCCCGGTCGAGGCCGTGGCCCGCGGCTACCTCACCGGCTCGGGCCTCGCCGAGTACGAGCGCAGCCGCACGGTCTGCGGTCTCGCCCTGCCCGAGGGGCTGACCGACGGCTCCGAGCTGCCCACCCCGATCTTCACCCCGGCGACCAAGGCCGAGGTCGGCGAGCACGACGAGAACGTGTCGTACGAGGAGGTCGCCCGCCGGATCGGCGCCGAGCCCGCCGCCAACCTGCGCCAGACCACCCTCGCGGTGTACGCCAGGGCCCGCGACATCGCCCGGGAGCGGGGCATCATCCTCGCCGACACCAAGTTCGAGTTCGGCTACGCGGCGGCGACCGCGGACACCGAGGGCGCCGAGCTGGTCCTCGCCGACGAGGTGCTGACCCCCGACTCGTCCCGCTTCTGGCCCGCCGACACCTGGCAGCCGGGCCGCGCCCAGCCGTCCTTCGACAAGCAGTTCGTGCGCGACTGGCTGACCTCCCCGGCCTCCGGCTGGGACCGCCACGGCGAGCAGCCCCCGCCGCCGCTCCCGGCGGAGGTCGTGGAGCAGACGCGGGCGAAGTACGTGGAGGCGTACGAGCGGCTGACCGGCATCAGCTGGTAGGCGGCATACGCCAAGGGCCCCGGTCGCATCGACCGGGGCCCTTGATCTGGAGCGGACGACGAGGCTCGAACTCGCGACCTCAACCTTGGCAAGGTTGCGCTCTACCAACTGAGCTACGTCCGCCTGCACCGCTCGGTTTCCCGTCGGCGCGCCTCCACTATAACCAAACCTCCGGCCGTCGCCACCACCGCCGGGAACAAACCCCCACAAGCTGCCCCACACGTGCCCCACGCCGCTACAGCCAGCCCCGCTCGCGCGCCCTGCGCACCGCCGCGTGGCGGTTCTCGGCGTGCAGCTTCGCCGCCGCCGCGGACAGATAGTTCCGTACCGTCCCCGGGGACAGCGCCGCCCGCCGGGCGATCTCCGCGACGGACGCCCCGTCCGCCGCCAGGTCCAGCAGCTCCGTCTCGCGCGCGGTGAGCGGGGAGTCGCCCGCGCTGATCGCGTCCGCGGCCAGGTCGGGGTCCACGTACCGGCTGCCGCCGTGCACCGCCCGGATGATCTCGGCGAGCTGCTGCGCCGAGGCGGTCTTCGGTACGAACCCCCGCGCCCCCGCCTCCAGCGCCCGCTTGAGGTGGCCCGGCTTGCCGTGGCTGGTCACGATCATGGTGCGGCAGTCCGGCAGCTCGGACCGCAGCGCCGCCGCGACCCCGACCCCGTCCGTGCCCGGCATCTGGAGGTCGAGCACCGCCACATCGGGCCGGTGCGCCCGCGCCATCGCCAGCGCCTCCGGGCCGGAGGCGGCCTCGGCGACCACCAGCAGATCGTCCTCCAGGGACAGCAGTGCGGCGAGCGCACCGCGGATCAGATGCTCGTCGTCGGCGAGCAGCACCCGGATCACCCCGCCGTCGTTCACGCGGTGCCCTCCAGTGGGAGTTCGGCCCGCAGCCGGTACGTCCCTACGCCGTCGCCGGGACCGGACTCCAGCGTGCCGCCGAGCGCCGCGAGCCTTTCCCGCAGCCCCTTGAGCCCGCTGCCGTCGCCTGGTCCGGTCCCGGCTCCGTCCCCGGTACCGGCCCCCGTTCCGGTCCGGAGTTCCGTGGGCACCCCGTCGTTCTCCATCTCCAGCACCGCCGTCCCCGCCTGTACCCGGACGCGGACGGCACACCGTCCGGCGTCCGCGTGCCGCAGCACGTTCGTCGTCCCCTCCCGGACCACCCACCCCAGCGCGGACCGCACCGCCTCGGGCAGCGGCGGCCCGCCGTCGGCCTCGGCCGGGAAGTCGACGCGGCAGTCGACCCGGGCGGCGCGCAGCACCGAGCGCGCCCCGGCCAGCTCCACCTGGAGATCCGCTTCCCGGTAGCCGCGCACCACGCCCCGGACCTCCATCTGGGTCTCGTGCGCGATCCGCTGCACCTCCACCATCTGCGTCACGGCCTCGGGCCGCTCCCGCCGGGCCAGTTGCACCGCCAGCTCGCTCTTGAGGGCGATCACCGCCAGGTTCCGTCCCATCACATCGTGCAGATCGCGGCCGAACCGCAGCCGTTCCTCCGCGACCGCCAGCCGCGCCTGCACCTCCCGGCTGGCGTCCACTTCGTACATCACCTGGAGCATCCATCCCGAGCAGCGGGTCGAGAACAGGCACAGCGCACTGGTGCAGAGGACTCCGATGAACGTCCCCACCGAGGCGGCGGCTCCCGGGTGGACGGCTGCCTCCGCCAGGGCCAGTACCGCCGCGAGCCCCGTGTGCACGGCGAAGAAGGTACGGACCGGCAGCAGCAGCGCGTACACCATGGCGAACGGCCCCACGTTGAGCACGGCGGTCCGGATGGCCGTCCCCGCGCCGTACGGCCCGCCGGTCGCCTGGAGCACCACCCCGGCGGCCAGCCCCGCCACCGTCAGCGCGGCGGCGAGCGCGGGCAGCCGACGGCCCATCGGGCGTTCGCGCAGATAGTGGTCGAGCCCCCGCCGCAACAGCGGGACGGCGACCACGTTCTGAGCAACGGCCAGCCCGACCAGCGACCACACCAGCGCGGGTGGCGCGTTCCGCAGCCCCGCGGCCAGCTCGCCGACCACGGAGACGGTCACGAACCACGGCACCACGTACAGTGACCACCGGGTGAACAGTTCCACCCGCATCAGCCGCGCCGCCCCGCGCCATCGCCGTATCACGACCCCGTACCCCCCCTCGTTCGGTCAGCGCCGCGGTTCCCAGGGGAACCGCTTTCGCACGGCCCACCCTGCCAGCACCGTCCAGGCCAGCGCCGTCGCGAGGGTGCCCAGGGCGTCGACCGCGCTCATGTCCCCGGTCCAGCCGGCCCGTACGAGGTCGACCACCGGGGTCAGCGGCAACAGCTCGCACACCGAGGCGACCTGGTCCGGCATCACGTCGAGCGGCACGAACAGACCGGAGCCCACCATCGAGATCATCATCATCGGCACCGGGGTCAGCTGCGCGGACTCCGAGGTCTTGGTGAACGCGGCGGTCGCGGCGGCCAGCATCATCATCTGCACCACGCCGACCGCGAACCCGACGACGGCCAGATACGGGGCCTTCGGCGCGGACACGTCGAGCGCGACGCTCACCGAGCCCACCAGCAGCACGCATTGCGCGAGTCCGAGCAGGACGGCGGGGAGCGCGGCCCCGGACAGGATCTCCGGATCGGTCAGCTCCCCGGCGCGCAGCCGCTTGAGGACCAAGTCCTCACGGCGGATCACATAGACGCCGACGAGGTTCATGTAGACGGCCAGCACCAGGGCCATGCCGATCGAACCGGGCAGCAGCAGGGTGCCCAGGTCCAGCCCGGTGCCCTTCAGATCGACGCCCTCGACCGCCGTCTTCATGCTGTACGTGAGCATGCCGGGCAGCACCAGCGCGTACGTCAGCGCGGCCTTGTTGCGGGCCAGCAGGGTCAGTTCGCCGCGGGCCAGCGCGAACACCCGCCCCCGTGCGGCCGTCGGTGCCGTGGTGGTCGTCGTGCTCACGGTGTCTCCCCCTGTGCCGTGTCGACGGTGCTCGCGATGTGCAGGAACGCCTCCTCCAGCGAGGCCGACCGGGCGTCGAGCCCGCCGAGCCCGATCCGCCGCTCCCGCGCCCACAGCAGCACCTCGGTCGCGGTGTGCTGGAGGTCGCGGGTGCGCAGCCGTACGGCCTGGCCCACCGAGTCCCGTTCGAGGGCGCCCAGTGCGGCGGGCGGGGGCAGGTCGTCGGTGGAGACGCCGTCGGGCAGGGTGAAGGCGAGGTGCGAGGGACGTTCGGCCACGATGTCCGCGACCCGGCCGGAGGTGGCGATCCGCCCCGCGTGCATGATCGCGAGCCGGTCGGCCAGCGCCTCGGCCTCCTCCAGGTAGTGGGTGGTCAGCAGCACCGTGGTGCCCTGGTCGCGCAGCGTCCGCACCAGTTCCCAGGTGTCCCGTCGGCCCTCCGCGTCCAGACCGGTCGTCGGCTCGTCGAGGAAGAGCACCTCGGGGCGGCCGAGCAGGGCCAGCGCCAGGTCCAGTCGGCGCCGCTCGCCGCCGGAGAGCATCTTGACCCGTACGTCCGCCCGGCCGGCCAGCCCCACCAGGCCCAGGCTCTCCCGGACGGGCATGGCGCCGCTGGTGCACCCCGCCCACATCCGCGCGGTCTCGGCGACGGTCAGCTCGGGCGGGAGGCCGCCTTCCTGGAGCATCATCCCGATCCGCGGCCGCACCTTCCCCCGCTCCCGGTACGGGTCGTGGCCGAGGACCCGCACCGCGCCGCCGGTCGGGGCGGCGAGCCCCTCCAGCAGTTCGACGGTGGAGGTCTTGCCCGCGCCGTTCGTGCCCAGCAGGGCGAACAGCTCACCGCGCGCCACCGAGAACGAGATGCCCCGTACCGCGTCGAACCCCCGGCTCCCGCTCGGCCCGTATCTCCGCCGCAGCCCGTCGACCGCGATCGCGCTCTCTTTCACATCCATGGCTCCAGGCTTTCGCCGCCCGGGGGAGCCTTGTAGTGCGCGCTGTCATGAGCCCCGATGACAAATGTCATCGGGGCGGCGGGCGGGGTGACGTGGGTAACGCGGCGGTCAACAAAAAGACCTGGGGCGCCAGTCGATTGACCGGCGCCCCAGGTTCCTGTGGAGCGGACGACGAGATTCGAACTCGCGACCCTCACCTTGGCAAGGTGATGCTCTACCAACTGAGCCACGTCCGCATGCCTCCGACCGGCTTTCACCGATCGGCGCGAGCACCACTCTACCCGATCTCCCGAAGGTGAACGATGAGTGATGAGAGCGGGTGACAGGGATCGCACACTGCGCCTCCCCCTTGGAAAGGGGGCGCTCTACTACTGAGCTACACCCGCATGGTGTGTTCCTCGGGGTTTTGGCCTTTCGGCCTCGCCCCTCGGCGTGCTCCAGACTCTAGCGGACCACCCGGGGTGTTGTGCAACTCGGCTGAACGCCGCCTGAACGAGCGGTTCAGCGCGACTCGTTGAACGCCTCGTAGACCTTCTTGGGGATGCGCCCGCGCGGCGGCACCTCCATGCCGTGCGACCGCGCCCAGGCGCGCACCGCGGCCGGGTCCGGGGCCACGGAGGTGCGGCGGTAGGTCTTGCCGGAGCGGGCCCGCTTGCGGCCCGCCTCGACATACGGGGCGAGGGCGTCGCGAAGTTTCGATGCGTTGGAGGCGGTGAGGTCGATCTCGTACGACTTGCCGTCCAGACCGAACGTGACCGTCTCCTCGGCTTCCCCTCCGTCGAGGTCGTCGGAGAGCGTGACTACTACGCGCTGTGCCACGGATATCGGTCCTTTCGGGCTGCATCGTTGCGTTGACGTGCAAAGATGTCAGCTGTCCAGTTGTTAGCGAACAATGCTTTTTCATTTGTACAGCGACCAGCATTGCATTGTGAAGCCCCGGTAATTCCGTCAGCGTGTCACATCACAATCCGGACGATGCGTTTTTGCTGGATCTTTCCCTGGTAGTTGTCGCGGATGAGTCGTGGATGATGGGTGAGCGTGACCTCGAAGAGGGATATCTACTCGCGTAGATTTTTGCTCGGGGTAGGCTTGGGCCACCGCCTTACGCACCAGCACCACACCATCGGGAGTGCCAGTGGCACGCGTCGTAGTCGACGTCATGCTCAAGCCGGAGATCCTCGACCCCCAGGGCCAGGCGGTGCAGCGCGCACTGCCCCGTCTTGGTTTCGAGGGCATCGCCGACGTCCGTCAGGGCAAGCGCTTTGAACTCGAAGTGGAGGGCCCGGTCGACGACGCCGCCCTCGCCCGTATCCATGAGATCGCCGAAACCTTCCTCGCGAACACCGTGATCGAGGACTTCGATGTGAAGGTCGAGGCCGCCGAGGCCGACGCCGCCGCAAAGGCGGAGTCGTGACCGCACGCGTCGGAGTCGTCACTTTCCCCGGAACCCTCGACGACCGCGACACCCAGCGCGCGGTCCGTACCGCCGGTCTCGAAGCCGTACCGCTGTGGCACCGCGACAAGGACCTCAAGCAGGTCGACGCGGTGATCCTGCCGGGCGGCTTCTCCTACGGCGACTATCTGCGAGCCGGAGCGATCTCCCGCTTCTCCCCGGTAATGGAGACCGTCATCGCCCAGGCGAAGGCGGGTATGCCGGTGCTTGGCATCTGCAATGGGTTCCAGGTTCTCACCGAGACCCATCTGCTCCCCGGTGCGATGCTGCGCAACAACCATCTGCACTTCATCTGCCGCGACCAGAAGTTGCGAGTGGAAAACGCGGAGACGGCCTGGACCCGCTCGTATGAGCAGGGCCAGGAGATCGACATCCCGCTGAAGAACATCGACGGCCGCTATGTCGCCGACGAGCGCGTCCTCGATGAACTCGAGGCCGAGGGACGCGTCGTCTTCCGTTACCGGGAGCTGAACCCCAACGGCTCCCTGCGCGACATCGCCGGGATCTCCAATGCGGAGGGCAATGTCGTCGGCCTCATGCCGCACCCCGAGCACGCCGTCGAGCCGCTGATCGGCACCGGTCGCACCGATGGGCTCGGCTTCTTCACCTCGATCCTCAAGAGGCTGGTCAGCGCATGACCCTGGACACCACCAAGCACGCCGCCCAGACCCCGGACACCGCGCAGCCCTGGGCCGAGCTCGGGCTGAAGCAGGACGAGTACGAGCGCATCCGCGCCATCCTGGGCCGCCGGCCCACCGGCGCCGAGCTGGCCATGTACTCCGTCATGTGGTCCGAGCACTGCTCGTACAAGTCGAGCAAGGTCCATCTGCGGCAGTTCGGCGAGAAGGCCCCGGAGACCGACGCCCTGCTCGTCGGCATAGGCGAGAACGCGGGCGTGGTCGACGTCGGCCAGGGGTACGCGGTCACCTTCAAGGTCGAGTCGCACAACCACCCCTCGTACGTCGAGCCCTACCAGGGCGCGGCCACCGGCGTCGGCGGCATCGTCCGCGACATCCTCGCGATGGGCGCCCGCCCGGTCGCCGTCATGGACCCGCTGCGCTTCGGCGCCGCCGACCACCCCGACACCAAGCGGGTGCTGCCCGGTGTTGTCGCGGGCATCGGCGGCTACGGCAACTGCCTGGGCCTGCCCAACATCGGCGGCGAGGTCGTCTTCGACCCCTGCTACCAGGGGAACCCGCTGGTCAACGCCCTGTGCGTGGGCGTCATGAAGCACGAGGACATCCACCTGGCCAAGGCGTCCGGCGCGGGCAACAAGGTCATCCTCTACGGCGCCCGCACCGGCGGCGACGGCATCGGCGGCGTCTCCGTGCTCGCCTCCGAGACCTTCGACGACAGTAAGCCCACCAAGCGCCCCGCCGTCCAGGTCGGCGACCCGTTCCAGGAGAAGCTGCTCATCGAGTGCACCCTGGAGATCTTCAAGGAAGACCTGGTCGAGGGCATCCAGGACCTCGGCGGCGCCGGTCTGTCCTGCGCCACCAGCGAGCTGGCCAGCGCGGGCTCCGGCGGCATGCGCGTCGAACTCGACACCGTGCCGCTGCGCGACTCCTCGCTCTCCCCCGAGGAGATCCTGATGAGCGAGTCGCAGGAGCGCATGTGCGCGATCGTGACGCCGGAGAAGGCCGACCGCTTCCTGGAGATCTGCGAGAAGTGGGACGTCATCGCCACCGTGATCGGTGAGGTCACCGACGGCGAGCGGCTGGAGATCTTCTGGCACGGCGAGCAGATCGTGGACGTGCCGCCGCGCACCGTCGCCCATGAGGGCCCGGTGTACGAGCGCCCCTACGCCCGCCCCGACTGGCAGGACACCCTCCAGGCCGACGACGCGGGCAAGCTGCCCCGCCCGGCCACCGCGGACGAGCTGCGCGAGCAGGTGCTGCGCGTGATCTCCGCCCCGAACCAGGCGTCCAAGTCCTGGGTCACCGACCAGTACGACCGCTTCGTGCAGGGCAACACGGTCCTCGCCCAGCCCGAGGACTCCGGCATGGTGCGGGTCGACGAGGAGACCGGGCTCGGCGTCGCCGTCGCCACCGACGGCAACGGCCGCTACGCCAAGCTCGACCCGTACGCGGGCGCGCAGCTCGCCCTCGCCGAGTCGTACCGCAACGTCGCCGCGTCCGGCGCCAAGCCGCTCGCGATCTCCAATTGCCTCAACTTCGGCTCGCCGGAGGACCCCGCGGTCATGTGGCAGTTCGCGGAGGCCACCCGCGGCCTGGCGGACGGCTGCCAGACCCTGGGCACCCCGGTCACCGGCGGCAATGTCTCCCTCTACAACCAGACCGGGGAGACCGCCATCCACCCGACGCCGGTCGTCGCCGTCCTCGGCGTGATCGACGACGTCGCGCGGCGCACGCCGATGGCGTTCGCCGAGGAGGGCCAGCTGCTGTACCTGCTCGGCGACACCGCCGAGGAGCTGGGCGGCTCGGCCTGGTCGCAGGTCGTCCACGACCACCTCGGCGGGCTGCCGCCCAAGGTGGACCTGGAGCGCGAGCGGCTGCTCGCCGAGATCCTGATCTCGGCCTCCCGCGACGGCATGGTCGACGCGGCCCACGACCTGTCCGACGGCGGCCTGATCCAGGCCGTGACCGAGTCGTGCCTGCGCGGCGGCAAGGGCGCCCGGATCGTCGTCCCCGACGGCACGGACCCCTTCGTGCTGCTGTTCTCCGAGTCCGCCGGCCGGGCCGTCGTGTCCGTCCCGCGCAGCGAGGAGATCCGCTTCAACGACATGTGCGGGGCGCGCGGGCTTCCGGCGACCCGGATCGGTGTCGTGGACGGCGAGTCGATCGACGTCCAGGGTCAGTTCTCGATCCCGCTGGCGGAGCTGCGGGAGTCCTACGAGGCGACCATCCCGGGCCTGCTGGCCTGAGCGCCGTGTCGCGTGGCCCCGCCCCCAGGGGCGGGGCCACGCGCGTGTTCCGGGATCACTTTCCCCAGAAGGCGTCGGCGGCGTCGATGTCCTCGACGCACTCGTCGATGTCGGTGATCTTCCCGCCGACGATGGTGAAGAACAGCCCGGTCTTCATGTCCAGCGTGCGGTTGCCGCGCTCGGCGCGGCAGCGGTGGCCGGAGATCACATGCCCGCGCCCGTCGGGCATGACCGACTCCAGCTCGACCCGCAGCGAGCCGCCGGTCTCCTCGTATTCGGTGCGGTACAGCTGCATACACGCGTCCCGGCCCTTGTGGTGTCCGGAGAGCATGTTGTCACCGGGCACGTGCTGGACGACGTCCGCCGTCAGCAGCGTGGAGAGGGTGTCCAGGTCGCCCTGCTGGAACGCGGTGCATGCGCGGCGCACCACGGCGGCATCGGGGTGCTCGCCCATGGTCGTTCACACCTTTCGTACCAATAGATAACTCTTTATCCCCTGTCTTCCATCCTCCGCCCGCCCCGTCGGCCTGTCGATAGGCTCGGCACCATGCCGCCCCGTGCCCGCGCCCGCGCCCGTCGTTACGACCCCGCCAAGACCCGCGCCGCCGTGGCCGCGCAGCTGCGGCACGTCCAGGAGGCGGCGCGAGGGCTGGACGAGGAGCAGCTCGGGGCGCCCACCCGGGTCGGCGGCCGGTCGGTCCGCGAGCTGATCGCGCAGCTGCCGACCGCGGCCGACGAGGACGACGTCCTGGTCACCTGCTGCGTCGAGCTGGTCGTCCACAGCGACGACCTGGCGGCGGCCACGGGCCTGGCCGTGCCGTACGACCGTCAGGCGCTGGCCACCGCCGTCCGGGCGCTGGCCGACGGTCTCGCGGCGAAGGCGCCCGGCGGGTCGGTCGAGCTGCGCATCCCGCCCTTCGCCGTCGTCCAGTGCGTGGAGGGGCCGCGGCACACCCGCGGCACGCCGCCGAACGTCGTCGAGACGGACCCGCTGACCTGGGTCCGGCTGGCCACCGGCCGGATCGGCTGGTCCGAGGCGCTGGAGGCCGGTGAGGTGACGGCGAGCGGCGAGCGCGCCGACCTCTCCGCGCACCTCCCCGTCACCCCCTAGCGAGCGCTCAGCCCTCCGGGTACGGCAGGAGGGCCGCGTCGACCTTCTCCCAGGCGGTCCGCAGCCGCGCCACCAGCTCCTTCTGCGCGCCCGCCCGGTCGGCCTGCTCGCGCGGGTCGGCCGGGATGTTGAAGAGCTGGTCCTTGCCGTCCTGCCCGCGGTAGTACTTCCAGTCACCGCGCCGCAGCGCCCGCTCGCCGCGCACCCGCCAGAACAGATCGCGCTCGGGCAGCCGCTCGCCGTGCAGCAGGTACGGCGCGAGGCTCGTGCCGTCGAGCGGATGGGCGGGGTCCGGGCGGGCGCCGCCCAGCTCCAGCAGGGTGGCCGTCCAGTCGGGGGTGAAGACCGGCTCGTGGCTGACCTGGCCGGGGGCGAGGCGGGCGGGCCAGCGCACGATGGTCGGCACCCGGATACCGCCCTCGTGCAGCGAGAACTTCGCTCCGGTCAGCGGCCACTGGTAGGACCAGCGCTCACCGCCGTTGTCGCTGGCGAAGAAGACCAGCGTGTCCCGCTCCTGGCCGGACCGGCGCAGCGCGGCGAGCACCTCGCCGACCGACCGGTCCAGGTCCTCGACCATCTCCTTGTACGTGGCGAGGGAGCCGCCGTCGAGGTGGTTGAGCACGCCCTGCTCGCCCGCCTTGATACGGGCGGTGAGCCGTGCGCTCTCCTCCTCGTCGCCGTCCGCGAGCCAGGGCCAGTGGGGGGTGGTGAAGTTCAGGTTCAGCAGCCACGGCTTGTCGTCCTCGGCGCGGCGGCCCACGTAGTCGACGGCCCGATCGGTGATGACGCGGGTGTAGTAGCGCAGGTCCTTGTGGGCGACCTCGCCCTCGTACAGGTCGTACTCGCCGGTGAGCCCCAGCTTGGAGTAGTACTCCAGGGCCCCGCCGAAGTTCCCGAAGAACTCGTCCCAGCCGGACCGGGTCGGGCTGTAGTCGGGCAGATAGCCGCAGTGCCACTTGCCGATCAGGGCGGTCGCGTACCCGGCGCCGCGCAGCAGCGAGGCGAGCGTCGGATGGCTCGGCGGCAGCCCCTCCGTGGAGCCGCCGGGGATCGGCTCGGCGAGCCCGCCCTTCGTACGGCCCGGATAGCGGCCCGTGTACAGGCTGAAGCGGGTGGGCGAGCAGGTGGAGGAGCCCGCGTAGGCATCGGTGAAGCGGACGCCCCGGGCGGCGAGCCGGTCCAGGTGCGGGGTCTTGATGTCCGGCGAACCGTACGAGGACAGGTCCGCCCAGCCGAGGTCGTCGCCGAGGATGAACAGGATGTTCGGCCGGGGCGAGCGCCGTCCGGGGATGGCGCGGAACGGCCGCTCCGCCGCGGCGGCCTCCGCAGCGGTGCCCTCTTCGGCGGCGGCCGTACCGGGGGACAGCCCCACGGCGGAGGCGGCCGCCCCGGCGGCGGCCAGCCCGCCGAGGGTCCGCCGGGATATCCGGGGCGGAGCGCCGTCCTGGGGCGCGGGCTCGGACGAGGGGTGCGCGGACATGGGTCCTCCGAAGGTCGGGACGGGAGGGGGCGCGCCAAGGGGGCGCGCGATCGGAACGGGGGCGCGCCGTGGCACGGCGGGGCATCAACGAAGCGTCGCCGCGCGGTGGCGCGGAGGAGCGGGCGGCGGGGACCCGCGGCGGCCGGGAGCGGCAGGCCGGGGGATCACACTGAGCGGCGGCCGCGCGGTGAACGCGCGGCGCTGCCGCTCACGCCGTGATTACGCGCTGTGGCGACACAGAGCGCTCGCGACGCGGCCGAAATCCACATGGCGGCGCGCGACGAACGCGGGGCGCACACGGTGGGGCTGCTGCGAGGGCTGCATGAGGTGTGATCCTTGCCCCAGCCACGGATGTCCGTCAATGGCCGTCCACCGGCCGGACGCGCGCCGGACCCAGGTGAGAGGCGGTTCGGAGGCGGATCGGAGCGGGGTCGCGGACGGCCGGGAACGGGCGTCGCGAGGTGTGACATACGCCCCCCATCGGGTCCCTCGTTCGGACGCACCGCTGAACTGGCCTAGACTCGATGCCGTGCCACGTGGTGACGGACGACTCAGCCACGACCTGCTCCCCGGTGAGAAGGGCCCCCAGGACGCTTGCGGCGTCTTCGGAGTCTGGGCGCCGGGCGAAGAGGTCGCCAAACTCACCTATTTCGGGCTGTACGCGCTGCAGCACCGCGGTCAGGAGTCCGCGGGCATCGCAGTGAGCAACGGCTCCCAGATCCTCGTCTTCAAGGACATGGGCCTGGTCTCACAAGTCTTCGACGAGACCTCCCTCGGCTCCCTGCTGGGCCACATTGCGGTCGGTCATGCCCGCTACTCCACCACCGGGGCCTCGGTGTGGGAGAACGCGCAGCCGACGTTCCGGGCGACCGCCCACGGCTCGATCGCGCTGGGTCACAACGGGAATCTGGTCAACACCGCCGAGCTGGCGGAGCTGGTCGAGGCCCTTCCCAGAGACAAGGGCCGCGCCACCCAGGTCGCGGCCACCAACGACACCGACCTGGTCACCGCCCTCCTCGCGGGGCAGGTCGACGAGGACGGCAAGGCGCTGACCGTCGAGCAGGCCGCTCCGATCGTGCTGCCGAAAGTCAAGGGCGCTTTCAGCCTCTGCTTCATGGACGAGCACACGCTGTATGCCGCCCGGGACCCCCAGGGCATCCGCCCGCTGGTGCTCGGCCGCCTGGAGCGCGGCTGGGTGGTGGCGTCGGAGACGGCGGCCCTCGACATCGTGGGCGCGTCCTTCATCCGGGAGATCGAGCCCGGCGAGATGGTCGCGATCGACGAGAACGGCCTGCGTTCCACGACGTTCGCCCCCGCCCGGCCCAAGGGCTGCGTCTTCGAGTACGTGTACCTGGCGCGCCCCGACACCGACATCGCGGGCCGCAACGTCTACCTCTCCCGCGTCGAGATGGGCCGCCGGCTGGCGAAGGAGTCCCCGGCCGACGCCGACCTCGTCATAGCGACACCGGAGTCCGGCACCCCGGCCGCGGTCGGGTACGCCGAGGCGAGCGGGATCCCGTACGGCTCCGGGCTGGTCAAGAACAGTTACGTCGGCCGGACCTTCATCCAGCCCTCGCAGACCATCCGGCAGCTCGGCATCCGGCTCAAGCTGAACCCCCTCAAGGAGGTCATCCGGGGCAAGCGGCTGGTGGTCGTGGACGACTCGATCGTCCGCGGCAACACCCAGCGCGCCCTGGTGCGGATGCTCCGCGAGGCCGGTGCGCTCGAGGTCCACATCCGGATCAGCAGCCCGCCCATCAAGTGGCCCTGCTTCTTCGGCATCGACTTCGCGACCCGCGCCGAGCTGATCGCCAACGGGCTGTCGACCGAGGAGATCGGCAAGTCGCTGGGCGCCGACTCCCTGGCGTACATCTCCATCGACGGCATGATCGAGGCGACCACGATCGCCAAGCCGAATCTGTGCCGCGCCTGCTTCGACGGCGAGTACCCGATGGACCTGCCGGACCCGGAGCTGCTGGGCAAGCATCTGCTGGAGTCGGAGACGCAGGCCCCGAGCAGTGCCGACGCCGACGGCGTGCGGACGCTGACCGCCGGTGTCGGCGGCGCGGACGCGCTCCGCCGCCCGTAGGCCCGGGCACCCGGCCCTCGTACGCGCTACCCGAAACGGAAGAACTCAAGGTCATGTCTGAGTCCACTGGTGCCAGCTACGCCGCCGCGGGCGTCGACATCGAGGCGGGCGACCGCGCCGTCGAGCTGATGAAGGAGTGGGTCAAGAAGGCCTCCCGGCCCGAGGTCGTGGGCGGCCTCGGCGGCTTCGCGGGCCTCTTCGACGCCTCCGCGCTCGCCCGCTACCGGCGCCCGCTGCTGGCGTCCGCGACCGACGGCGTGGGCACCAAGGTGGACATCGCCCGGCGGATGGGCGTGTACGACACGGTGGGCCACGACCTGGTCGGCATGGTCGTGGACGACCTGGTGGTGTGCGGCGCCGAGCCGCTGTTCATGACCGACTACATCTGCGTCGGCAAGGTCCACCCGGAGCGGGTCGCCGCCCTCGTCAAGGGCATCGCCGAGGGCTGCTCCCTCGCGGGCTGCGCGCTGGTGGGCGGCGAGACCGCCGAGCACCCGGGGCTGTTGGGCGCCGACGACTTCGACGTCGCCGGGGCCGGTACGGGCGTGGTCGAGGCGGACCAGGTGCTGGGCGCGGATCGCATCCGTACGGGGGACGCGGTGATCGCCATGGCCTCGTCCGGACTTCACTCGAACGGGTACTCACTCGTCCGCCATGTGCTCTTCGACCGCGCCGGCTGGGCGCTGGACCGCGAGGTGCCGGAGCTGGGCCGGACGCTGGGGGAGGAGCTGCTGGAGCCGACCCGGATCTACTCGCTGGACTGCCTGGCCCTCACCCGGACGACCGAGGTGCACGCCTTCTCGCACATCACCGGTGGCGGCCTCGCCAACAACCTGGCCCGGGTCATCCCGGACGGCCTGCGGGCGGTGGTGGACCGCTCGGCCTGGACCCCCGGCGCGATCTTCGACCTGGTGGGGAAGCTCGGCTCGGTCGAGCGCCCGGAGCTGGAGAAGACCCTCAACATGGGCGTCGGCATGATGGGCGTCGTGCCGGGCGCATCGGTGGACGCCGCGCTCGCGACCCTGGCGGACCGCGGGGTGGACGCCTGGGTCAGCGGTGAGATCACCGACCGTACGGCCGGTGACACGGAAGCGGTGACGCTGACCGGTGACTACGCGAGCTGAGCCGGCCGCGCCCTGCGCGCGGACAGCACAGAAGCCGGCCCGAGGCGGGTGCCCCGGACCGGCGGAGGTGCGGCAATTGCCGAGCGCCTTGAAAGGGTGTGGATCAACCCCGCGGATGCGGGGATGCACCTTCAGGCGCGGCGACGCTGCGCGGACGGATCGGACCGGTCGTCGTCCTCGTCGTCATCGTCGTTGTACAGATCCGCGTACTGTGCGTACGGGTCATCGTCCAGCTCATCGTCCTCGAACGGCTCGCCATTCGGCGGCTGGCTCGATGTCGATGCGCCCAGCTCCTCGGCCAGGCGTGAGAGGTCCGTCCCACCGCTGTTGTACTTCAGCTGGCGGGCGACCTTCGTCTGCTTGGCCTTGGCCCGGCCGCGCCCCATGGCTCGACCCCCTCAACGACGGGGCTCGACGGCCCCAGAGTCTTGACACGCGTTCACGTTCATGAATCGGAGCGGACTCCCCAAAGAGAGACCGGTCCGTAGGGCTTCAACGGTACCTGCTTCTGTGGCCATACGGTACGTCGCCCACACGACGTGCCACGAGGCAGAACCCGCGGGGCGCCCCGTCCCCGCTGGTCAGCTGCGATTTTAACCTGTCTCCGGGGCCGACCCGCCGACGGGCCGTGAGGGATCTCTCGCCGAGGTGCCCCTCACCGGCCGGTACGGCCCGCTCCGAAGGGCGTTTCCGGCCGCCCGAACGGCCTGTTGCGGGGCCTCTCCGCGTCGATTCGGGGCCGTTCCGGCATCGGCCGAGTGTCGCCTGAGCGACGCCCGGGTGTCCCCCGGGCGTCGCTCAGGCAGTGCTCAGGCGGCACTCAGATGACACTCATGCGGCGTCGTGGCCCTCCGCCATCCGGTGTTCGGCGAGCCGGTCGGCGGCGGCCGCGGGCGGAATGCCATCGGTCCGGGCCCGATCAAAAATGGCCAAAGTCGTGTCAAAGATCTTTGACGCCTTGGCCTTGGCCCGCTCGAAGTCGAACCCGTGCAGTTCGTCCGCGACCTGGATCACCCCGCCCGCGTTCACCACGTAGTCCGGCGCGTAGAGGATCCCGCGGTCGGCGAGGTCCTTCTCGACGCCCGGGTGGGCGAGCTGGTTGTTGGCCGCGCCGCACACCACCTTCGCGGTCAGGGCGGGCACGGTGTCGTCGTCCAGCGCGCCGCCGAGCGCGCACGGTGCGTACACGTCGAGGTCCGCGCGGATCAGCGCACCGGTGTCCCGGACCGCCTCGATCCGGGGGTGGCGGGCGAGCACCCGGTCGACCGACTCGGCGCGCACATCGGTGACGACGACCTCGGCGCCGTCCTCCAGCAGGTGCTCCACCAAGTGGTGGCCGACCTTGCCGACGCCCGCGATGCCGACCCGGCGGCCGCGCAGCGTGGGCGTGCCCCAGGAGGCCCGGGCGCTGGCCCGCATGCCCTGGAAGACGCCGTAGGCGGTCAGCACCGAGGAGTCGCCGGCGCCGCCGTTCTCGGGGGAGCGGCCGGTGGTCCAGGGGCACTCGCGGGCGACCACGTCCATGTCGGCGACGTAGGTGCCCACGTCGCAGGCGGTGACGTAGCGGCCGCCCAGAGAGGCCACGAAACGGCCGTAGGCGAGCAGCAGCGCTTCGGTCTTGATCTCTTCGGGATCGCCGAGGATCACGGCCTTGCCGCCGCCGTGGTCGAGCCCGGCCAGCGCGTTCTTGTAGGACATGCCGCGGGCCAGGTTGAGCGCGTCGAGGACCGCCGCTTCCTCGGGGTGCTCCTCGGCGCTGTAGGCGTGGAAACGGGTGCCGCCGAGCGCGGGGCCCAGGGCGGTCGAGTGGATCGCGATGACGGCCTTCAGGCCGCTCTCCCGGTCCTGGCACAGCAGGACCTGCTCATGGCCGCCCAGATCGGTGCGGAACAGTATCGACAGGGGTGAGAGAGGGTTCGGCACGCGACTCTCCGTCGGACCGTCGACGCTGACGGTGTGACGTACGTCGGTCACGGTGGTGACTCCCATAGGTCGGGTAAGGCGCCCTCCGTGCTGGTGGGGAGGGCCGGTGGGCACGAGCGTAAGCCCTGGAAGGGCGCGGGAGCGGCCATGTCCCCGCCGAGTCCGCGTGGTGGTCGTGGGACGATGCCGTGAGCAGGGGGTAGGCAACTCCTGGCGGTGGTATCGGCCTTGAGGGAGCGCGTGTGACCTTGGCGTCTTCGGTGATTGTCCCATATGCGGCGTATCTCCGTGTCTATGAGCCATTGGCCGCTTTTCCTGAGCCGGAGCGCACGCACTGGGCGACCTATGCCAAGCGCGACGACCTCCCCGGCGCTCAGGACGAGCTGCGGCGCTCGCTCGCCGACCTGCTCCCGGTGCCGCCGGTGCCGGTTCCGGTGCACGAGAGCGCGGACGCCTTTGTGGCGGTCGTGGACGGCGTCACATGCGTCTGTCCGTGGCGAACGCGGCTGCGCGGCTGGTTGGCCCTGGAAGAGCTGCCCGAGCGCCTTCCCGGCCCGCTCCTGGACGCCGCGCTGCCCCCCGTGGTGCGACGGCAGGCCGCCTCGGACTACGAGCAGTGGCTGGAGCGCAATCCGGACGCCCGTCCGTGGATCCGCTCGGCGACCTGGCACGTCCCGGTCCGCTGGTTCGTCCTCTTTGCGGACGAGGAGCGCGAGTACACCAAGGGTGACGAGGGCCTCATCCTGCGTTACCGCACCCCGATGGTCCAGGCCAGGCGGCGGGTCGCGCGCGGGCTTAAGGTGCTCAAGGAGGCTCTCGGCGAGGGGCCGCTCATCGACGGCCTGGTCGACGTGGGCCGGTGGCTCGAGGAATTCCATCCGCGGTCGCTGGTCGAGCTGGACTACGGCGGTCTGGTGCACGTGGTGCCCGCCGGGCGACTGGAGGACGACCGCTCGGCGGCGGATGTGGCGGAAGGGCTTGCGGCACTGAGGGACGGGGACGGGGAGCGCGCGGGCAGTGCGTACGAGCGGCTGACCGATCGGTGGAGCGAGGTCCGGGGCCGGCAGAACGCCAGCTGAGGCGGGTCGGGGCCGGTGAAGGGCCCGGGAAGATCCGGGGAACATCCGGGGAAAGCGGATCCATCGGGCGGCCGGGTACGTCAGAGCCGAAGTGGGGGGACGTAGGTCCCGATCCGGGCCATTGCGTCAATGGTGATCTAAAGCACTGACTTCGGGTCTTGCGGCAATCCCCCATCCTCGTGTCAAAATAGGACAAGGAGTCCGGGAAGTTCTCCTTCCGCCCAAGTATGGGCGGATTCATCGGTATTGCACTCCTTGGCGGATCTGATACCCCTGATCCTGTTGTGACTGATCGTCACGGCCGCGTGACTGTCCGTTATGGCATGGTCCATCGGCTTCCGTCGAGGTTGGACACCTGAGAGGGCAATTCCATCGGTTTGGCCGACGCGGCTGGACAGATGGTGTAGTTGTAGTGCCGAGGACAAGCCGTTCGTCCTATAACCGACTCGGCCCGCGTCCGCCATTTCGGGCAACGTGGGTCAAGGTGCAGAATTTAGAGGAAAGAACCGTGATGGTTCGGTTCTCCCGAGGAGGCCGCTCATGACCGCTCGCACCCCTGATGCCGAGCCGCTGCTGACCCCGGCTGAGGTTGCCACCATGTTCCGTGTGGACCCGAAGACGGTCACGCGCTGGGCCAAGGCAGGCAAGCTCACGTCCATCCGCACGCTCGGAGGGCACCGGCGCTACCGCGAAGCGGAGGTCCGTGCGCTTCTGGCGGGCATCCCGCAGCAGCGCAGCGAGGCCTGAACAACCGCATAACCGGGCATTTCCGGGCCCCCCAGCCCGGCTTCGCCTGTATGGCTCCACCACGACGGGTGCCTGCCCCAACAGGCCATCACCGCTCGACATGGGTGCGTCGTCGATCGCGCTGGACTCCGCCGGGTCCAGCGCGATCTTTTTTATGCCCGCGTGACGGGCTGCCCACAGCGCGTTCGGGACGGATCCGGACGGGGCCGAGGAGCGTCTTGACGGCCCGCGAGGGGTAGGGGACAGGGGGCGATCAGGTGGTCCGGGAATGGCCCGGACAGAGGGTGCAATTGCACATATTAAATTGACCTGTTGTGAGGCGGGTGTAAGTTACCCCACTCTCGGGTGGCGACCGGTGACTCCCATCACACAGTTCAACGCTTGTCGATTTCCTCGGAACTGCGGTAAGGGCTTACTGAGTTGATGACCCGTCGGAGTCCGCCGGTGGAGCCTCCCCGGCCGATGGCCCGGCCGATGGACCGGTCGACGGCCCGGCGGGCGCCTGCTCCGCGGGCGGCGCGGGCTCCATCGCCAGCCGCAGCAGCCGATGGCAGACGGGGCAGTGCCGGGTGAAGTGGCGGTAGCCCGAGGCGGCCGCCAGATGGGCCCTCAGGAGCGCCCTGGTCTCATGTTTCGCGGTCGTCGTCATGTGCCCGCACCTCCCGGCCACCCCCACGCCACCTTTTAGTCTGGGTACTGCCGGGTACGGGCTGCCGTCAAGACGACCGAAGGCCCGGATCCTTGTGCGGATCCGGGCCTTCGCCGTTCTGCGGTCCTGACGGGATTTGAACCCGCGGCCTCCACCTTGACAGGGTGGCGAGCACTCCAAACTGCTCCACAGGACCATCAGTGACGCCCCACAGCCTGTTCGCTGTGTGCCTCGCTGCTGTGCGTCACAGACTCTACAGCAGGTCAGGGGGTGCGGTCGAACTCGCGCCCGCCCGGCCCGTCCGGCGGTGCCGGAGGCCGGGAGGGCGGCTACGGAGCCACCGCGTCGATGGCCTTCACGATGCGCTTGTCGGAGACCGGATAGGCCGTGCCCAGGGCGTGCGCGAAGTAGCTGACCCGCAGCTCCTCGATCATCCAGCGGATCTCCAGCGCCTCCGCGGGCACCGGGCGGCCCGCCGGGAACTGCTCCAGCAGCCAGGCGTACTCGTCCCGCATCTCCTTGACCTTCGCCATCCGGGTGCGGTCCCGCTCGGCGTTGGTGGGGAGCTGCTGGAGCCGCCGGTCCACGGCCACCAGGTAGCGCATGAGGTCCGGGAGACGGCGTACGCCGTGCGCGGTCACGAAGCCCGGTGTCATCAGCTCCGAGAGCTGCTCCCGGACGTCCGCGAGGGACGGCAGCAGCACCGGGCTCTTGATGCCCTTCAGCCGGCGCTCGCACGACTGCCAGGCCGCCAGCACCTCCTGGACCTTCCGGACGGTGTCCAGCGTGGCGTCCGCGATGTCGGCCCGCACCGCGTCGAAGAGCTTGCGGAACGATTCCTCGTCCCACACCGGGCCGCCGCGCGCCGCGATGAGCCGGTCGGCGGCCGCGGAGACACAGTCCTCGAAGAGCGCCGCGATGCTGCCGTGCGGGCTGCTGGAGAGCGCCAGCTTGGCCTGGTTGGTCAGCTTCCCCTGGGCGAACTTCGCCGGGTTGGACGGCAGCTGGAGCAGGATCAGCCGCCGGGTGCCCCGCCACATCGCCTGCCGCTGCTCGGGCTCCGTGTCGAAGAGCCGCAACGCCACCGACGCGCCCTCGTCCACCAGCGCCGGATACGCCTTGACCGGCTGGCCACCGCGGCGGGTCTCGAAGGTGCGCGGCAGGGAGCCGACCGTCCACGAGGTCAGCCCGCCGCGCTGCTCGATGCCGACGGCCTCCTTCGAGGACTCGAACGCCTTGGAGATCGCGGCCCGGGTCTTCGGCTTCAGCCGCTGCTTGAGCGCCTCCAGGTCCTTGTCCTCGGCGAGCTTGCGGCGCCGCTCGTCGACCACCCGGAACGTGATCTTCAGATGGTCGGGGACCTTGGCCGGATCCCAGTCCTCCGGCTCGATCCGCACCCCCACCATCCGGTGCAGCTCCCGGCCCAGCGCGGCCGTCAGCGGCTCCTGGAGCGGCACGGCGCCGTCCAGGAAGCGCCGGGCGTAGTTCGGCGCCGGGACGTAGTGGCGGCGCACCGGCTTGGGCAGCGACCGGATCAGCTCGGTGACCAGGTCCTCGCGCAGCCCGGGGATCTGCCAGTCGAAGCCGTCCGGGGTGACCTGGTTGAGCACCTGGAGCGGGATGTGGACGGTCACGCCGTCCGCGTCCGCCCCCGGCTCGAACTGGTACGTCACCTTGAACTTGAGCTTCCCCTGACGCCAGGAGTCCGGATACGCGTCCTTCGAGACGCCCTGCGCCCGCTCGTTGATGAGCATCGACTTCTCGAAGTTGAGAAGCTCCGGCTCTTCACGGCGCTTGTGCTTCCACCAGGAGTCGAAGTGCGCCCCCGACACCACGTGGTCCGGGATGCGCTGGTCGTAGAAGTCGAACAGCGTCTCGTCGTCCACCAGGATGTCGCGGCGCCGGGCGCGGTGCTCCAGCTCCTCGACCTCGCCCAGCAGCTTCCGGTTGTCGTGGAAGAACTGGTGGTGGGTGCGCCAGTCGCCCTCGACCAGGGCGTTGCGGATGAACAGGTCGCGGCTGGTCTCCGGGTCGATCCGGCCGTAGTTGACCTTCCGCTGGGCGACGATCGGCACGCCGTACAGCGTGACCCGCTCGTACGCCATCACCGCCGCCTGCTTCTGCTCCCAGTGCGGCTCGCTGTAGGTGCGCTTGACCAGGTGCTGGGCCAGCGGTTCGATCCACTCCGGCTCGACCTTCGCGTTGACCCGCGCCCACAGCCGGGACGTCTCGACCAGCTCGGCCGACATCACCCAGCGCGGCGGCTTCTTGAACAGCGCCGAACCGGGGAAGACGGCGAACTTGGCGCTGCGCGCCCCCAGGTATTCGTTCTTCTCGGAGTCCTTGAGGCCCACGTGCGAGAGCAGCCCGGACAGCAGCGAGGTGTGGATGTGATCCGGCGCCGCGTCCTGCTCGGACAGCTGGATGTCCATGGTCTTCGCGACCGTGCGCAGCTGGCTGTAGATGTCCTGCCACTCGCGTATGCGCAGGTAGTTGAGGTACTCATTGCGGCACATGCGGCGGAACGCGGACGACGACAGCTCCTTCTGCCGCTCCCGGATGTATTTCCACAGGTTGAGGAAGGCAAGGAAGTCGCTCGACTCGTCCTTGAACCGGGCGTGCTGCTGATCCGCCTGCTGCTGCTTGTCGGAGGGGCGCTCGCGCGGGTCCTGGATGGACAGCGCCGCCGCGATCACCATGACCTCGCGGACGCAGCCGTTGCGGTCCGCCTCCAGCACCATCCGGGCCAGCCGCGGGTCCACCGGCAGCTGGGCCAGCTTCCGGCCCATCTGGGTGAGCCGCTTGCGCGGGTCCTTCTGCTTGCCGTCGAGCGCGTGCAGCTCCTCCAGGAGCTGGATGCCGTCCTTGATGTTGCGCCGGTCCGGCGGATCGATGAACGGGAACTTCTCGATGTCGCCGAGCCCCGCCGCGGTCATCTGGAGGATGACGGAGGCCAGGTTGGTACGGAGGATCTCGGCGTCCGTGAACTCCGGGCGGGTGAGGAAGTCGTCCTCGGAGTACAGCCGGACGCAGATGCCGTCGCTGGTCCGGCCGCAGCGGCCCTTGCGCTGGTTGGCGCTGGCCTGGGAGACCGGCTCGATGGGCAGCCGCTGGACCTTGGTGCGGTGGCTGTAGCGGGAGATCCGGGCCGTGCCCGGGTCGATCACGTACCGGATGCCGGGGACGGTCAGCGAGGTCTCCGCGACGTTCGTCGCCAGCACGATCCGGCGGCCGGTGTGTCTCTGGAAGACCCGGTGCTGCTCGGCGTGCGACAGCCGGGCGTACAGCGGCAGCACCTCGGTGGACCGCAGCTGCTTCTTGTTCAGCGCGTCGGCCGTGTCGCGGATCTCCCGCTCGCCGGAGAGGAAGACCAGGATGTCGCCCGGCCCCTCGGCCTGGAGCTCGTCCACCGCGTCGCAGATCGCGGTGATCTGGTCCCGGTCGCTGTCCTCGCCGCCCTCCTCCAGCAGCGGCCTGTAGCGCACCTCGACCGGGTACGTACGCCCGCTGACCTCGACGATCGGCGCGTCGCCGAAGTGGCGGGAGAAGCGCTCCGGGTCGATGGTCGCGGAGGTGATCACGACCTTGAGGTCGGGGCGGCGGGGGAGGAGCTGGGCCAGATAGCCGAGCAGGAAGTCGATGTTGAGGCTGCGCTCATGGGCCTCGTCGATGATGATCGTGTCGTACTGGCGCAGCTCGCGGTCGGTCTGGATCTCGGCCAGCAGGATGCCGTCCGTCATCAGCTTGACGTGGGTGTCCGGGCTCACCTGATCGGTGAAGCGGACCTTCCAGCCGACGGACTCGCCGAGCGGCGTCCCGATCTCGTCCGCGATGCGCTCGGCCACGGTGCGCGCCGCGATCCGGCGGGGCTGGGTATGTCCGATCAGTCCCTTGACGCCGCGGCCCAGCTCCATGCAGATCTTGGGGATCTGCGTGGTCTTCCCGGAGCCGGTCTCGCCCGCGACGATCACCACTTGGTGATCGCGGACGGCCGCGAGGATGTCGTCCTTCTTCTGGCTGACCGGCAGCTCTTCCGGATAGGTGACGTCCGGTACGGCGGCGCGGCGGTTCGCGACCCGCGCTTCCGCCCGCTCGACGTCCTCGGCGATCTCGCCGAGCACGGCCGCACGGGCCTCGGGCTTGCGGATCCGGCGGGCGCCGTCGAGCCGGCGCCCCAGCCGCTGCTGGTCGCGCAGCATCAGCTCGGGGAGCCGCTCCAGGAGGGCGGACAGGGCGGGGGCAGGAGTCGTGGACATACGGATCCCAGGATCTCACCTCGGCAAAACGACTGGCGAACCATTTCCGCCGGGTGTTGTCCGGGCCACGTCGCGCGATATGCCGGGAGTGTCCGTTCTAGCGTGAGCGCATGGCGGACGACGACTCCCCGGGGGCCCGGTCCCCGGAGGCCCGGTCCCCGTGGACCCGGTTCAAGCACAGCCCGTTCTTCCCGGCCACGGTCATCGCGCTGATCATCTCGGCGGGTGCGGGGCTCTTCGCGGGCTCGTACACCTTCGCCTTCGCCAACCCCACCCCGCGCCAGATCCCCGTCGCCGTCGTGATCACCCAGCAGGGCGCCGCCCCGCCGCAGCGCTTCGTCGCCGGGATGGAGAAGGCCCTGGACGCCTCGCTGCGGCTGCACCGCGAGCCGTCGTACGGCCGTGCCGCCTGGGCCGTCGAGGAGCAGCAGGTCTTCGGGATCCTGCGGGCGCGCGGCCGCGGCGTCGAGCTGGGCCTGTCCTCCGCCGCGGGCGCCAGCGTCGCCGAGGTGCTCGCCTCGGCCGGTACGAAGGTGGGCCGGGCGGTGGGCGTGCCCGTTGCCGTACGGGACCTGAAGCCGCTCCAGCCGGGCGATCCGCGGGGCTTGGCCGTCTTCTACATCTCGCTGGCCGCCGTGATCATGGGCTTCCTCGGCGCCGTCCAGCTGAGCGTCAACGCGGCCGAGCTGAACCCGGCCGAGCGGATCGCCTTCACCGCGGCGTACGCCCTGCTCGGCGGCTTCGTCATCGCCGCCATCGTCGACTGGGGGCTCGGCGCGCTGGACCTCCCCTTCGCCGGGTCCTGGGCGATCCTCGCCCTGACCATGGTCACCTCGGGGATGGTGTTCTCCATGTTCAACGTCCTGTTCGGACGCTGGGCGCTCATCCCCACCTGGGGGCTGATGGTCCTCCTCGGCAACCCGTCGTCGGGCGGCGCGGTCTCCTGGCCGCTGCTCCCGTCCCTGCTCGGCGCCATCGGCCGCTGGCTGCCGCCGGGCGCCTCGGTCAACGCCCAGCACACCGCCGTCTACTTCGGCGGACACCAGCACGGCTTCCCGTTCCTGGTGCTGGCCGGGTGGTCCCTCGTCTCCACCGTCGTCTTCTGGACCTGGCGCCACCGCCACCCGGGCGGCCGCCCGGGCCGGGCGACCCCGTCCTCGTGAGAGGTCCTCGGGCTCCCGAACGCGAAGATCCCCCTCCTGGCCTCAGGAGGGGGATCTTTCATGGAGCGCCGAGCAGGCCTTGCACCTACATCTCTCGTTTGGAGACGAGCATCTTTCCTTAGACGACCGACGCATCAACTCCCGCCCCTCGGGGCGGCGTTGCAAGATCTACTTTACCCCATCCGGGGACCCGCCGCGCAATCGCCGTCACGCCGGGGCGCGGTGGTGTCGCGCCGCAGTTCGTCGTTGACGCGCCGGGCCTCTTCGAGCTGGTCTTCCAGGCCGACGATGCGGCACGCGGCGTCGATCGGGGTGCCCTGGTCGACGAGCTGGCGGGCGCGGGCGGCGATGCGCAGCTGATGGCGCGAGTAGCGGCGGTGGCCGCCCTCCGAGCGCAGCGGCGCGATCAGGCCGGCTTCGCCGATGGCCCGCAGGAAGGCCGGTGTGGTGCCGAGGAGGTCGGCGGCACGGCCCATGGTGTACGCGGGATAGTCGTCATCGTCGAGCCGGTTGTGCTGTTTGTCTTCGGCCACTGACACCTCTTCCGTCATGTCGTCGGTCGCGCGTCGAGGGGCCCTGGCGCCGAATCGGCTCCAGGGCCCCGAGGGGTTCAACACCCATTGTCCGCGTACCCGTCTGAGACGACAGGTGTGCGGGGATCGCGGATATCTGACCGGGGACCACCTTCCCTTCCGGGGCGTGCGGTACCCGAGCGGACTCAACTCTTCGCCCGGGCGATCCTGATGGTGTTCGCCTCCTTGTCGTCGGTGTCCGCCGCGCCTCAACGGGCGCCGTGACTACGACAGGGAATCTAACTCCGGCGTGCGGCTCATGTCTACAGTCGCCACGGTAGATTTTCCTGACCGTACAAGAACGAAGACCTGGTGCTCCCGCGCCAGGCAAGCGTGCGAAGCGGCAGAGCGGGCACACGAGCCTCTGCAAAGCGGCATATCCGATCCGACCTGGGGTGTACGCGTATGAACGGCACGAAGATCGCCAACACTCGGCCCACGGCCTCGACCGTGGTGCGGGGTGACAGCCCTGGCGGCATTCACCGTGCACGCGCCGTCACCCGGGCCTTCACCAAGGGGCTCACTCCGGCCCCGGGGTCCGATGCGACCGACGCCATCCTCCTGGTGGTGTCCGAACTCGTCACCAACGCGCTGCGCCACGGCGGCGGCCGGTACACCCTCGAACTCTCCGCCGGTCCCGACACGGTGACCGTCGCCGTCAGCGACCCCAACCCGGCGGCTCCCCGGGCCCGTCCGCCCGACCTGACGACCGGCACCGGCGGCTTCGGCTGGCACATGGTCCGGCGTCTGGCCCGGGAGGTGACCATCACCCACGGCCGCGGCAAGACGATCTACGCAAGCCTCCCGCGCTGACGCACACGGCGGCCTCCGGCGGGTACACGCAAAAAATCCCTCCCCTGACATCAGGAGAGGGATCTTTCATGGAGCGCCGAGCAGGCCTTGCACCTACATCTCTCGTTTGGAGACGAGCATCTTTCCTTAGACGACCGACGCATCAACTCCCGCCCCTCGGGGCGGCGTTGCAAGATCTACTCTACCCCATCCCGGCGCCCCCGCCGTCACCCCGCGGCCTCCGCCGCCCGCGCCAGCCGCGTGTCGTCCCCGCCCTCAGCAAGGCGTGCACGCGGCGCGGCGGCCAGCCGCGGAGCGGGCGGCGCGGCGACGAGCGCTACTACCCGCGCCGGGTCAACGCCAAGGCGGGCTACTGACGGCCGGCTCCGTTGTACGGCCGCAGGCGCGCCCGGGGCCGTACAACGGAGCGCCCTACACCCCCAGCGCCCGGACCCCCGCCGCGCAGCTCTCCCGCAACGCGGCCAGCTCCGCCGGCGGCAGCCGCTCGGCGCTGCCCCGGCGCCCGCCGTCCAGCAGCACCCGCGCCCCGGCCAGCCACCCGGACAGCGGCTCGACGCCGAGGTACGCCGCCAGGCGGGTGAGTTCGGCGTCGGGGGCGTCGAGCAGCGCCTCGTACGACAGCGGCAGCACCAGCTCCCCGGGCAGCGCGTCGAGGTGCGCCAGCCCCTCGATCACCGTGTCCGACCACAGCCGCCCGAAGGCGGACAGCGGCACGGGCCGCGTCAGCAGGGGCTTGATCTCGGCGCTTTCGTCGCTCATCAACGCGGCCAGCTCGCCCGGAACATCGCCGCCCTCCCGCATCAGCTGGATCATCCGGAAGCCGGGGTGGCGGCTCATCGACAGCGCGCAGTCGGCCCCGTCCCGGTACAGATGGACGAACCGCGCCTCGGGGAACACCTCCCGCAGCCGTGGCACCAGCCGCAGCGAGAACCCGGACCGCTCCACCACCGCCCGGCTGCCGAACCGCTCGGCCAGCGCGTCGAACAGCGCCCGGTGATGCTCCCCGGCCGGCCCCCGGGGCCGCCCGCACACCACGGGCCGCAGCGCGTCGAACAGCGCGTCCGGCTCGTCGCTCAGATGCGGCAGCGTCGTCATCGCCACCGCCGGAATCCCGTCCCCGTCCGCCGAGAACCGCCCTCCGAAGCCGGGATACGTGTGCTCCGGCAGCCCGAAGCCCTCCCGGATGAGCCGATTGGCGAACGCGGGAGGGCTCGCCAGGATCTCCCAGAACTCCTCCCCGGTCAGCGGCCCCTCGGGAAGCGCACTCGGCTCCAGGGAGGCCATCAGCTCACTGAGGCTGAGGAGGTGGGGGTGCAGGCGCAGCACCTCCGACAGGGCGGTGGAGCCGCACCGCCCGGTTCCGACGACGAAGGTCAACGGCCGTGCTGCCATGTCTCTCCCGGAGCGTTGTGGGGACGCCGGGGTCGCTTTTCAGCCAGCCCCGGACTCCTGCGCGGCCCGTACCCACCCGGGCCGCCCGTATCCCTGTGCCGGTCGCTTACCAGGGCGATCACGACACCGGCGGGTTGAGCCGGGCGAAGCCTTCCTGCCGCTGGTAGGGGAAGTACGGGTACGGGGCCGTCCTGGCGCTCGCCGCGTCGAGCTTCGCCACCTGGGCGGGCGTGAGCGTCCAGCCGACGGCGCCGAGGTCTTCGCGGAGGGGGAAGGCCGCAGCCGCCGTTCAGACGTCCTGGGTCTCCACCTCGGCCTCCTTCGCCGGGGCCTCGCGGTCCTTGCGCAGCTTGGGGTTGGTCTCGGGAGCGGCCGCCACCGCGATCACGGTGACCGCGCCCATGCCGATGAGGAACAGCGCGATCGGCCAGGACGCCCCCGCCCAGGCGAGCAGCGCGGTGGCGACGATGGGGGAGAAGCCGCCGACGATCATCGACGCGAGTTCGTGCCCGAGGGCGAGCCCGCTGTAGGCGACCCGGCTCGCGAAGAGTTCGGTGAAGAACGCCGGTTGGGTGCCGATCATCGCCCCGTGGCCGATCACGACCGCCACGAAGATGGCCACGAAGATCAGCACCGGATTGCGCGAGTCGAACATCGCGAAGAACGGATAGGCCCACACGATCACCGCGACCGCGCCCCCGATGTACACGGGGCGGCGTCCGACGCGATCGGAGAGCGCCCCGAACATCGGCATCGCGAACGACTCGGCCAGCATCCCCACCACGACCGCGGCCAGCACCACCCCGTTGCCCACGCCGATCTTGGCCGCGTAGGAGAGGCTGAAGGTGAGGAAGAGATAGCTGGCGCCGGTCTCGGCGACGCGTGCGCCGAAGGCGATCAGCACGGACCGGGGGTGGGTCCGGAGGACGTCGAGGATCGGCGGCGCGGACTTCTCCGTCTTCGCCTCCGTCTGCCGGAACGCGGGGGTCTCCATGATCCGCAGCCGGATCAGCAGCCCGACGGCGGTGAGCAGGATGCCGACCATGAACGGAATGCGCCATCCCCAGGCGAGGAAGGACTCCTTGCTGGTCACGCCCTGGGCCAGCGCGAAGGCGGAGGCGGAGAGGACGAACCCGAGTCCTATACCGGTCTGGCTCCAGGCCGAGTAGAAGCCGCGGCGGTGGCTCGGCGCGTGTTCGCTGACGATCAGCACGCCCCCGCCCCACTCGCCGCCGACCGCGATGCCCTGCACGATCCGCAGGCCGACCAGCAGCACCGGGGCCCACACCCCGATGGTGCTGTAGGTGGGCAGCAGGCCGATCAGGAACGTCGCGACGCCCATGATCACCAGGGTGATGACCAGCATCGACTTACGGCCGAGCCGGTCACCGAAGTGCCCGAACATGATCCCGCCGAGCGGCCGGGCGAGGAAGCCGACCGCGTTGGTGCCGAAGGCGGCGATCGTGCCCACGAGCGGGTCGAAGGTGGGGAAGAACAGGGTGTTGAACACGAGCGCGGCGGCCGTGCCGTAAAGGAAGAAGTCGTACCACTCCAATGCACTGCCGAACAGGCTTGCGATCGCTGCCTTGCGGACTTCGCGCGGGGCGCCCTTTTCGTCTGCCATGCCGACTCTCCAATGTTGCGGCTCGGCTTTGGGCGGTGATTGTTCGCCGCGGCCTCCGCGGCGGGAACGAAGGCGTTCCGTTCACCGGGACGGCAGCGTCCCCGGCCACGCGCCGGTCAGGGCCGTGTCGCGGCCACCTTGACCCCGAACCCGATCAGGACGACACCGGTCACCCGGTCCAAGGCCCGCTGCACGGCGGGCCGTTCGAAGAAGCCGCGGGCCTTGGCCAGCAGCAGCACATAGCCGCCGAGCCATACGGCGGTGATCGTCGCGTGCAGCAGCACCAGCAGCGCCATCCCCAGGTGGGGAGAGAGCCCCGCCGGGGCGAGCGTCGGTAGCAGCCCCGTATAAGAGACGGCGATCTTGGGGTTGAAGACATTGCTGACCAGCCCCGTACGCCAGGGGCTCCCCGCCGGAGCGACCGCGCCCGTCGCCGGGGTGTCGGCATGGCCACGCCGACTGCGCAGCAGCGACTGCACCCCGAGCACGATCAGATAGGCGGCCCCCGCCAGCTTCACCACCGTGTAGGCCACGGCGGACGCGGCCAGCACGGCAGCCAGCCCGACCAGCGTGAGCACACCCCACACCAGCAGCCCGGTGGTGATCCCGGCGGCCGTCCACAAGCCGTCCCGCCAGCCGCACGAGACGGCCCGCTTCGTCACCACGGCCATGTCCGGCCCGGGAACCACGGTCAGGACGGCGAGCACACCGGCGGCGGCGAAAAACTGGACGAACATGTGTCGCATCATCGCACCGCTCTGCCGCCCCTGGGCAGGGGCCGCTGTACGGCCGCCACCAGCACCACAGTGACGCTGACCAGCAGCGCCCAGGCCCCGAACTTGTCCACCGCGACCGGCTGCCAGCCGTGCATCTGATGCGGGTAGCGCCAGGCCCCCACGTACGTGGCGACGTTTTCGGCCAGCCACAGGAAGAAGCCGATCAGCGCGAACGACAGCGCCAACGGCATGCGGTAGCGCGCGCTCCCCACGGTGAACCGCACCGACGTACCGGCGGTGACCACCACGAGCAGCACGGCGAGGACCCAGCGGACATCGGGCAGCCAGTGGTGGCTGAAGAAGTTCACATAGACGGCCGCGGCCACCACCGCCGTGGGCCACGGCCGGTAACGCACCAGCTCCAGATCGTGCAGCCGCCAAGCACGACACACATAACTCCCCAGCGCCGCATACAGGAACCCGCCGTACAGCGGCACCCCGGCGAACTTGAACACCGCGGGCTCCGGATAGCTCCACGACCCGAGCGAGACCTTCACCAGCTCGAAGGCCAGCCCGATCACATGGCACACCGCGATGATCGCCACATCCCGCCCGGTCTCCCAGCCACACCACCGGAACACCACCGTGAGCAGCAGCCCGTAGACCAGCAGCAGGTCATACCGGGCCACCGGCAACCGCGGCACCACCGCGGAAGCCGCGACCCCGGACAGCAGCGCCACGGCGAACGCGCAGCTGCGCGTCTGAAGCCGGGCGAAGCGCAGCAGCTGCTGGACATGGGTGAAAGCGACGGTCATGGCCCCAAGGACGTCCCGAGAACGCCGCCGGGTTGCTTGCCCCCGTACGCTCCCCCCGCTTCCCCCGTACGTAGGATTTGCGCACTTTTACGCCTTATTTTCCGCTTCGCCTGGTCACGCTCTTCACGGTGCCGGTCCCGTCCAGGGGCCCGTGACGAAAGGAAGACGCGTATGCGTGGAAGGCTCGTCACCGCTGCCGGAGCATTGGCCATGGCCCTGACGCCAGGCGCCGCGTGGGCGGCGCACGGCAGCGGCGGCCAGGAGTCCGGTTCCTACGGCGCCGAGGTGTCCGTTTCCCAGGGAGACCCCCGCGTCGGCGAGAGGGTGCCCGGCTACGAGATGGTCAGCCTGCCCAACGAGAACGTCCCGAACTTCCAGCGGCGCACGGTGTACTGCCCCCACGGCAAGAAGGCCCTCGGCGGCGGCGCCGAGGCGCACGGCGCCACCGCGATCCTCCTCGGCAGCTTCCCCACCGACGACGGAACCGGCTGGATCGGACTGGGCCGCCAGACCGCCACCGACAACGTGGGCATCAGCGTCTTCGTCATCTGCGCCAACGTCTGACCGACCCGGCGCGAGCCGCGCATCAACGCGTGGTTGGCACCGGAGTCCAACCGGCGACCGGCAGTCGCATTGTCCCGGCTGATGTGGGGATCGTGATCCGCCCGACGGTCCTTAGGATGTTTGATCATGTTCATTCCGCCCAACGCACTCAGCGGCTCCCGTCGGCACCGCCTCATCGTGGGAGGGATGCTGACGCCTTTCATGGCTCTGATGGGGGTGACGCTTTCCATCGTGGCCGCGAACACCGCCGACCGCCCTCTGCCCATGATCGGCTTCGCCGCACTTGCACTTTCGGCCTTCGCGGTCGCCTGGTGGTGCGCCCGCTACTGGTACGCAGCTCTCCGGGAGACCCCTGAGCCCAAAGCGTGGCCATGGCTCCTGCCTCCGCTCGTACTCATCGTGATCTTCACCGTCGCCGGTATCGGCGCGCTGAAGGACGGGAAGAAGGCGGAGGCTATTGGCATGCTGGTGATGGCCGGCCTGCTCTTCTTGCCGTTCGCCGCAGGGTCCGTAGCGGGCCTGGTTGGTCTTCTCAAACACCGCTCCCGCAGGCGGCACGGACCTGCCACGGTCCAGAACACCCCCGATCCGCAACGGCCGTACCGGGCCTGGGGATCGATTGGCTGAGGACCGGACGGGGACGACTACCAGCTCTTGATCGCCGTGATCAGAGCTGCGATGTAACTGAGTGCCCCAACGTCCGCCTCTGCCCCACCGTTCGGGGGCGCTCAGGCAGCGTGCTCTTTCGCGTGCGGCACCGCTCGATCCCGCCCGCCAGGCGTACCCGCCCGGGTGGGCGGTCCGCTGATGTCCGCCGCTGGCATCGGCGTACGCGGCCGTTGGCGTCACGGCTGGCGTCAGGCGACCTCGGAGGCGTTTGCAAGGGAGACGGGAAGGGACCACAGTCGGGAGGGAGGGGAGGAGTGCACCATGATCGCCCTCGCAATCTTTCTTCTCGCCATCGGGACGACCTTGATCTTTATTGGGATGATCTTGACCGTTCTCGGGTCGCTTCTGATCCTCATGGGGGCAGCCTTGGTCGCCGTCGGGATTTTTTTGCTCGTCCGGAAAGCGAGGCGCTGACACAGCGGCGTCACAGGCAACGAAGAAGCCCCCGGCGAGTGATCTCGTCGGGGGCTTTCTCGGCGGTGGCTGGGGCCGGGGTCGAACCGGCGACCTTCCGCTTTTCAGGCGGACGCTCGTACCAACTGAGCTACCCAGCCGCAGCGGTCCTGACGGGATTTGAACCCGCGGCCTCCACCTTGACAGGGTGGCGAGCACTCCAAACTGCTCCACAGGACCTTGCGTGTGTACGAGCACGAGTCTCGCACAAGGCGGCGTGCGGGCCTAACGGGTTTCCGTCGGGGGGTCGCACTACCTGCGATCTTCTTGGCGGAGGTTTTGGCTTTCCGCCGCGTCGATGTCGCTGGATCAGCGTATCAGACCTCAGGCCCTGTCCTGACCGCGTCGAGGACCGCACTGAGGGCCGTGCGGATGGCGGTCAGGCGGGCCGGGAGGCGACGAGGGTGACGGGGCCGGAGGCGGCCGCCAGCGCCTCGCGGCGCAGCTCCGCTGCGCGGTCGCCGTCACCACCGGGGGAGGCCCGCCTCGAAGTCCGGGTTCACCCGCCGCATGTACCCCGTGTCGTCGCGCTTGCGCAGCCCGCAGGTCAGGTAGTTCTCGTGCAGCCGGGCGAGGACGTCCTCGTCCAGCTCGACGCCGAGACCCGGGCCGGCGGGGACCGGGATCGCGCCGTCCACGAAGGTGAGCGCGCCCGGCCGCACCACGTCGTCCTGGGCGCTCCACGGGTAGTGGGTGTCGCACGCGTACGTGAGGTTGGGGGTCGCGGCGGCGAGGTGGGTCATGGCGGCGAGGCTGATGCCCAGGTGGGAGTTGGAGTGCATGGACATGCCGAGGCCGAAGGTGTCGCAGAGGGTGCCGAGGTGGCGGGTGCGGGTGAGCCCGCCCCAGTAGTGGTGGTCGCCGAGGACGACCTGCACCGCGCCCTGCGCGACGGCCGGGGGGATGTGGTCGAAGGCGACCACGCACATGTTGGTGGCCAGGGGGAGCGGGGATTCGGCGGCGACCCGTGCCATGCCGGGGATCCCGCCGGTCGGGTCCTCCAGGTATTCGAGGACGCCGTCCAGGGCCCGGGCGACCTCCAGCGAGGTACGTTGCGTCCAGGCGGTGTTCGGGTCGAGCCGCAGCGGGTGGTCGGGGAACGCCTCGCGGAGGGCGTGGATGGCGGCGATCTCCTGGTCGGGCGGGAAGACGCCGCCCTTGAGCTTGATCGAGCCGAAGCCGTAGAGGTCGATCATGCGGCGGGCTTGCGCCACGACGCCCTCGGGGTCGAGCGCCGCGCCCCACTCGTCGGGTTCGGCGTCCGGGTGCCCGGCCCACTTGTAGAAGAGATACGCGCTGTACGGGACGGATTCCCGGACCGCGCCGCCGAGCAGATCGCTCACCGGGCGGTCCGCCAGCTTGCCCTGGACGTCCAGGCAGGCGACCTCGACGGCGGCGTGCACCCGGCCGAGGTCGAAGGAGGAGATCGCGCCGCCCGCGTGGTCGAAGAGGGTCGCCGCCTTCTCGTACAGCTCGCCCAGCGCGTACACGCTCAGGCCCGTCAGATGGGGGCGCAGCGCCGCGAGCCGTTCCAGGTGGAGGGTGTCGCCGAACGTCTCGCCGAGGCCCGTCACCCCGTCCTCCGTCACCAGCTGCACGATGCTGCGCAGCGCCCATGGCTCGTGGACGCCGTCCGCGTTGAGCAGGGGCGGGTCGCGGAAGGCGATCGGGGTGATCACCAGGTCCTTGATGCGCATACGTGTGCTCACACCTGTCTCGGTCCGGCGTCGACGCTCGTTCGTATAGATGAACGCTGGTTATGGTTACGAACCAGATGGCGGGACGCTAGAGCGCTCCGGGGTGGCTGTCAATGCTTGTTTCGCCAGCGCCAGCGCCAGCGCCAGCGCCAGCGCCAGCGCCAGCGGCGGGGACGGGAATATAGGGCGGCGGGGGCGACGGCTGGGAGCCGCCACCCGGACGCGGTTCGGCGTCGGCTTCACCCTGCCGCGCTGAAGGTGGTACACAGCACGAAGGCCGCGCCTCGCTCTGCGAGACGCGGCCTTCGCACCAAAACCATGTGGGTGCCCCCAACGGGATTCGAACCCGTGCTACCGCCTTGAAAGGGCGGCGTCCTGGGCCACTAGACGATGAGGGCCGATGGCCCACCTGGGCGCCTTACGGCGCTTTCGGGGACGCGAGAAGCATATGGGATGCCGGTGAGGTTCGCCAAAACGGTTTACGGAGCGGTCGGCGCCGGGGTCGCGCCGGGCCGGTTCTCGGCCGGCAGGTGACGGCTGACCTCGGCCTTGGCCAGCCCGAGCCCGCCCAGGTCGATCTCGTCCCAGGCCTGGAGCCGACGGGTGTCCCGGTCCAGGTAGAGGACCGACGCCTGCACCTTGTCCGGCTCGGCGTCGTCCACCGCGCGCAGCCCGCTGCCGCCCGTCGAGCCCTCCGTCATCAGCCGGGTGCCGCCGGGCAGCACCTCCGTCCGGCGGTGGTGGACATGGCCGGTGAGGGCGAGCGGGACCGTGCCGTCGGTCTCCCGGGCGGCGAGCGGGTTGTGGGCGACGGCGATGTCCACGGGCGCGCCCTTCGCCTTCCGGGCCCGGATCGCGTCGGCCAGCTCCCGGCCCGCCCGGTGCTCGGCGGCGTCGCCCGCCACGGCGGCGGAGCGGTCCGGGGTGAACTGCGGGTCGCCGATGCCCGCGATCCGCAGGCCGCCGACCGTCACCGTCCGGCCGCCGTCGACGACGTGGACGCCCTTGCGGCCGGACAGATGGCGCTGCGTCGTCGCCGAGTCGTGATTGCCGCGTACCCAGACATAGGGGGCACCGAGGTCGGAGACGGGTTCGAGGAAGCCGTTCTCGGCGGCGGTGCCGTGGTCCATCGTGTCGCCTGTGTCGATGATCACGTCGATCTTGTACTGCTGGACCAGCGACTGGACGATGTGCCAGGCGGCCGGGTTGAGGTGGATGTCCGATACGTGCAGTACCCGCATCGTCGTCGGGTCGGGCCGGTAGGCGGGCAGGGTCGAGGTCGCCTCGTACAGCTGCGTGACGTTGGTCACCAGCCGGGCCAGCTCCCGCTGGTACACGTCGAAGTCGCTGACGATGCTGCGCGCGTTGCCGACCACCGACGGGGCGCTCGACAGCAGCCCCGAATAGCGCGGCTCCAGCACCGAGTTCGGGTTCCAGGTCGCGTACGCGGCGCCGCCGGAGGCGGCCAGCAGCCCCAGCGCGAGGCCGCCCGCGGCCAGCGCCCGGCGCGGGCGGCGGTAGACGGCCAGGCCCAGCGCGGTGGCGCCGAAGACGACGGCCGCGCAGGAGCGCACCGCCAGGTCCCGGGTGCCGCGGACGACGTCGCCCGCCACCTCCTCCTGGAGCCCGGACAGCCGCTCGGGGTGGTCGACCAGCGCCGCGGACCGGATGGGGTCCAGCCGGTCCACGTCGACGTCGAGGCGCAGCGGGGCGTGATGGCTGCGGAGTTCGAGGGCGCCGAGCGGGGAGACGTTGATCTCGGTACCGCCGGTGAGGGACGGCCTGAGCGCCATCCGGGTGTCCATCGGGCCCACCGAGGCGTGGACGCTCCCGACGACCAGCAGCCCCATCCACGCCCCGAGGACGGTCACCGCGGCCAGCCCGGCGGCGCGTAAGAGCGGCAGCGGCCGCTCGGCGTCGGCGGCGAGGGGGAGCGGGTCGCGGGCCATGGGGCCCGTATGCCCGGCCGCAGGTCCCGTATGCGCCGCCGCCCGGGCCGCCGCTCCCGGCCGTACGACCCGCTGTTCCCGGGCGCGGACCGTCCCGTTCCGGCTCCGGCTGTCCGACAATGGCCACGTGCTGGAGATGACGCGCGAGGAGTTCGAGGAACTGGTCGCCGAGGCGCTGGACCGGATCCCGCCGGAGCTGACACGACTGATGGACAACGTCGCGGTGTTCGTGGAGGACGAGCCGCCGTCCGACGACCCCGAACTGCTGGGGCTCTACGAGGGGACGCCGCTCACCGACCGCGGCGAGTGGTACGCGGGCGTCCTGCCCGACCGGATCACGATCTACCGGGGGCCGACGCTGCGCATGAGCGCGACCCGCGAGGACGTGGTCCAGGAGACCGAGGTGACCGTGGTCCACGAGATCGCGCACCACTTCGGCATCGACGACGAGCGGCTGCACGCGCTCGGCTACGGGTGAGGCCGCGGGCGGGCGCGCGGCGCGAGGCCGCGGGCGGTGTGCGCGGGGCGGGGCCGCGGGTGTGCGCCCGCTTCCGGCGCACGGGTTACGCCGCACGCGTGTCCTAAGGGGGGCGGGGCCAGTTGGGCACTGCGTCACAGCCCTGCGGCCTGGAGGTGTCCCACGCATGTCTGGAACCCCCGCTCCTCGCACCGACCGTTCCCCCCGGACCGACGCGCCCCGCGCCTCGCGCGCCCCCCGCGTCTCGGCGCGGAGTGCCGTGGTGGTGACCCTGGTGGCCGGGGCCCTGGCCCTGGGCGGCTGCATGAGCATCTCCGACGACCCCGGGAAGCCGGACCGGCACCGCGGCGGCTCCGACAAGGGCGGCGGAGCGGCGGAGCCCGGCGGCGGCGTGGTGGTGCGTACGGACGGCGAGGGGCACACGTACACGGTGGCGCCGCGGGACGCCAAGGGGCACAAGCGCAAGGGCGGCGAGCGCCGTTCGCCGTCGGCGTCCGCGAAGGCGGAGCCCGGCGCCGAGCCCTCGCCGTCGGCCGGGAAGCACGGTTCCCCGGCGCACCGCCCGGTGCCCTCCCCGCCGCCGGAGCCGGGCGCGCCCGCGCCCACCGAGGCCGCCCCGGAGCCGCGTCCGACGAGCCCGGCGCCGAGCGCGCCCGACCCCAAGCCCACCTCGTCGGAACCGGCGTCCCCGCCCGCCTCGGCGCCCGCCGAGCCCGAGGAGTAGCGCGGGCGAACGCGCGGGGCGGCCCGGGGCGTGATGTACGGCGCAGGGGGCAGGGATGGTGGGTTGGCGGAGCGAATTTGCTCTTGGGGGGTGGAGGTGCGTATGGTGGTAGATCGTTTGATCCCATTTGCCCGGCGCCTCATCGAAGTGCGCCGTGAGGCGCGTTCCTTGCCATCCCGTGGCTGACCGCATAGAGGCGGTCGTTTGCGACAACACGGAGTTTGGGCGCGTGCCGAGACTCCGGAAGGTTTCGCATTTCGCATGTCCGTTTCCACTGATCACGCCGTCATGCCCGCCACCGACGAGCAGGGCGACCCCGGGCACCAGCCCCAGCCGGTCGAGCAGCTCCCGCAGGCCGAGCGCGCCGAGCCCACCACCGCCCCCGCCGAGCCCGGCGCCGACGTCTCCGCGGACGACGCAGTCGACGCGGCTGTCGCCGAGGACGCCGAGCAGAGCACCCCCGAGACCTCCAAGGGCCCCGAAATCACCTTCGCCGAACTCGGTCTTCCCGAGCAGATCGTCCGCAAGCTCGCGCAGAACGGCGTCACCACGCCCTTCCCGATCCAGGCCGCGACCATCCCCGACGCCATGGCCGGGAAGGACATCCTCGGCCGCGGCCGCACCGGCTCCGGCAAGACCCTCTCGTTCGGTCTTCCGCTGCTGACCTCGCTGGCCGGCGGCCACACCGAGAAGAAGCGCCCCCGGGGTCTCATCCTGACCCCGACCCGCGAGCTGGCGATGCAGGTGAGCGACGCGCTCCAGCCGTACGGCGACGTCCTCGGCCTCAAGCTCAAGGTGGTCTGCGGCGGCACCTCGATGGGCAATCAGATCTACGCGCTGGAGCGGGGCGTGGACATCCTGGTCGCCACCCCGGGCCGACTGCGCGACATCATCGACCGCGGCGCCGCGTCCCTCGACAAGGTCCAGATCGCCGTCCTCGACGAGGCCGACCAGATGGCCGACATGGGCTTCCTGCCCGAGGTCACCGAGATCCTGGACCTGGTGCCGCAGGGCGGCCAGCGGCTGCTGTTCTCCGCGACGCTGGAGAACGAGATCGACAGCCTGGTCAAGCGCTACCTGGTGAACCCGGTCACCCACGAGGTCGACCCGTCCCAGGGCGCCGTCTCGACCATGACCCACCACGTCCTCGTGGTGAAGCCGAAGGACAAGGCCCCGGTCACCGCCGCCATCGCGGCGCGCAAGGGCCGCACCATCATCTTCGTCCGCACCCAGCTGGGCTGCGACCGGGTCGCCGAGCAGCTGTGCGACGCGGGCGTGCGCGCCGACGCGCTGCACGGCGGCATGACGCAGGGCGCCCGCACCCGGACCCTGGCCGACTTCAAGGACGGGTACGTCAACGTGCTCGTCGCCACCGACGTCGCCGCCCGCGGCATCCACGTCGACGGCATCGACCTGGTGCTCAACGTGGACCCGGCCGGTGACCACAAGGACTACCTGCACCGCTCCGGCCGTACGGCGCGGGCGGGCCAGAGCGGCACCGTCGTCTCGCTGGCCCTGCCGCACCAGCGGCGGCAGATCTTCCGGCTGATGGAGGACGCGGGCGTCGACGCCTCCCGTCACATCGTCGGCGGGGCGGGCGTCTTCGACGAGGACGTGGCCCGGATCACCGGCGCCCGTTCGCTCACCGAGGTGCAGGCGGAGGCGGCCGCGAACGCCGCCAAGCAGGCCGAGCGCGAGGTGCAGGACCTCACCCGGCAGCTGGAGAAGGTGCAGCGGCGCGCGGGCGAGCTGCGCGAGGAGGCCGACCGGCTGACGGCCCGCGCGGCGCGCGAGCGCGGCGAGACCCCCGCCCAGGGCGACGCGGCCGCTGCCGAGACGGCCGGTGCGACGGCGGACGGGACGTCCGGGACCGCCGAGGGCGCCGTTCCGTTCGTGCCCGCGCAGCGCTCGGCCGAGTCCGCGGCCCCGGCCGGTGAGCGCCGGGACGAGCGCGGCAACTTCGAGCGCCGGGACCGCCGGGACGGCGACCGTGGCGGCCGTTCCTTCGACCGCCGGGATGACCGCCGTGACGACCGCCGGGATGACCGTGGCTTCGGCCGCGACCGTCGGGACGACCGTCCGTCGGGTGGCCGGGACCGCCGCGATGACCGTGGTGGCTTCAACCGGGACCGCCGGGACAACGACCGCGGTGGCCGTTCGTTCGACCGCCGGGACGACCGTGGCTTCGGCCGCGACCGCCGGGACGACCGTCCGTCGGGTGGCCGGGACCGCCGCGATGACCGTGGTGGCTTCAACCGGGACCGCCGGGACAACGACCGCGGTGGCCGTTCGTTCGACCGCCGCGACGACCGCGGGGGCTTCAGCCGCGACCGTCGCGACGACCGTCCGTCGGGTGGACGCTCCTTCGAGCGCCGTGACCACAACCACCGCGGCGGGGACCGCCCCTTCAACCGCGACCGCCGCGACGACCGCCCGGCGCGCCGTGACGACCACCGCGGCGGCAACGCCGGCGGCCGCGCCCACGACCGCCGCGCCGACAAGCCGCGCTGGAAGCGCAACGGCTGATCGACGCCGTCCGGGGCCGTGCAACCCCCCGCGGTTGCACGGCCTTTCGACCCGGGACGATATTGTCTCCGGGCGGACCCCCTGGCCGGGCTATGCTGCGGGGGTGCGGGTCATTAGCTCAATTGGCAGAGCAGTGGACTTTTAATCCATTGGTTCAGGGTTCGAGCCCCTGATGACCCACTCGGGAAACCGCAGGCAGCATCGCTGACCTGCGGTTTCGTCGTTTTTCTGGGGGCTTGGCCCGCCGTGTGCGCGGCCGATCGGCGGTCACACGGCCGGCGCCCGAGCGGATGCCGAACGCGGCCTGGCCGCACAGGCTGAGCCTGCTCGCTCCCCCAGGAAAACGCGTAAGGAGACCCTCGTGCGACTCGTGACTACCATCCGCGGAACCCTCCCCGTCATGGTGCTGGCGCTCTTGGCGTGGGGTGCTTCCGCGCCTGCCTCGGCCGAGGGAGGGGGGACCAGGGCGGGCGGCGACGACGCGCCTACGGCCTTCGTGCCCTGCGGGGACGCGGCGGCGCTGGTCACCGCGGTGGGCCAGGTGGCTGCCTCGGGCGGGACCGTCGCGCTGGCCGCCGGATGCGCGTACACCCTGACCTCGGTGGCGGCGACGGGCGCCAATGGCGCCGACGGGCTGCCGGTCATCACGGGGAACGTGGCCATCGTCGGCACCGGATCGACCATCAGACGCAGCGCCTCGGCACCGGACTTCCGCATCGCGGAGGTCGCGCCCGGCGGACGCCTCAGCGTCAGCGGGGTGACCCTCTCGGGCGGCCGGGCGGTGGACGGGGCCGGGATCCTCGACGCGGGCGACCTGACCTTGCAGCGGAGCGCGGTCACCACGAGCGTCGCGAGCGGTGTCGGCGGCGGCGTCCAGGTCGCCCCGGGCGCCACGGCCACCTTCTCCCTGAGTCACCTCTCGGGCAACAGCGCCAACGACGGCGGCGGCGTCCACGTCGGTACGGGGGCCTCGCTGACCGTCAACAGCAGCACGCTCTCCGACAACACCGCCGACAGCACCGGCGGCGCCATCGCGAACTGGGGGAATTCCACCCTGAGCGCCGCGGTGATCGAGACCAATCACACGACCAATTTCGAGGGCGGCGGTATCTGGACGTCCCTCGGGAATATGACCTTCAATGGCGGACGCATCATCGGAAATACGGCGGGCAGCAGCGGCGCCGGTATCGCGAACTTCGGCAGCACACTGCATTTGCAGGCTACCGCGGTGTCCGGAAACGTCGCCACCCTCAATGGCGGTGGACTCTTCAGTCACGCCGGAAACACGCAAATCGTCGGTGCCAATATCACCGGAAATACGGCCCATGGCGGCCAGGGCGGCGGAATCTTCTCCGACGGCGGTTCCGTGTCGCTGATCGCGACGAATGTGACCGGCAACAACCCCAACAACTGCGTCCCGGCGCTCGCGGGCTGCGCCACCTGACGCCGGACACCTGACACCGGACACCTGACACCGGCACCCGATCCGTGCGGACGCGGTCGCGGCCCTGGAAGCGCGTGCTGCTTCCAGGGCCGCGTAGGTGGCCGCGTAGGTGCGGTGCCGCCTCAGTGAGAGTGGCCGTGCGCCTTCTTCTTGGCGTGCTTCTTGGCCTTCTTTTCCTTCTTCACGCTCTTGTGGTGCTTGTCCTTCTTCTCCACCTGCTTGACCACGATCGTCGGCGGGTCCGCGATCGCGATGTTGGTGCAGTTGGAGCCCGCGTCGATCTCGCCGGTGGGGGAGGCGGTGCCGAGGGCGGTGATGGGCCCGGTGGCGGTGTCGCAGTCGTTGCTCTGGACAGCGGCCCGGCTGTTGGTGAAGTTGAGGCAGTCGGGGCTGACGTCGATCTCACCGGTGGGGGCGGCCACGCCGGTGCTGATGATGGCGCCGGTGGCCACGTCACACGCGTTGCTCTGCACAACACCGTTGCCGTCGAGCAGGCCGCCGGAGCCGTAGGCGTTCGCTCCTCCCGCGCTGCCGATGACCATTGCGCCGGCCGCCGCGGCCATGAGAGCCGCCTTCTTACCAATCTGCATTGGTTGGTGCCTCCATTTTAACGTTCTCCGCGATTTCCGCAGACACCTTATTAACGAAGGCAATTAACGAAGGAAGCGGGGCGGTTGTCAGCTTCACCCGTCCGACGCAGTAACGATATCTTCGTCCCTGCAATGCAAACATATGCGCGGCCCCCGGTGAAAAATATCCCGGGGGCCGCGCATATGGTCAGCGGAAAGGCTGCCTCATCCTGTCCGGTCGGTCAACGATAAGCAGGGCTCAGTGCCCCTGGTGCTTCGCGCTCCCTCTGTTCTTTGCGTTCCCGCTGTCGGCCCCCGCCACATTGGTGCATGTGGTCTCGTTGGTGACCTCGCCGGGGCCGATCGTGATGGGGCCGAGGACGGACGTCGAATCGCAGTCGTTGCTCTGCCGGGTTACGCCGCCCGATTCGCTGACGTTGATGCAGTTGGTCCTGTTGGTGACCTGCGAGCCGGGAGCCAGCGCGACCGTGACGGGGCCGATGACCGAGTGGGTCCGGCAGCGGTTGCTCTGTTCCGCAACCCCTGACTCGCTGTAGTTGACGCAGTTGGTCTCGTTGGTGATCTCGGTCGCCGCCGTGGCCGCCACCTCGATGGGACCAATCACGGAGCTTGTGGTGCAGCGATTCCGCTGGCTGCCTCCGTCACCCGGGATGGACGCCCGGCCGGAGCTGTCACCGACGGCGCCGGCGCCGCCCGAGCCACCGATGACCAGCGCACCTACAGTCGCGACAAGAAGCGCTGTCCTTTTGCCCATGTACATCTAAGAGCCTCCAAGTGAGTTTTCCCCGATATCAGCGAACACCTGAATAACGACGCCGACCGGCCGAGGCTCCCCGGAACCGCTGGTGCCGTACCCGATTGGCGCAGCGAATGCACCACGAGTCAGCGGCCATTCATGCGGCGGCGGCCCTGGAAGGAGTGCTTCCAGGGCCGCCATTCCAACGGGTGCCCCGCAGTGTTACCGCTGTGCGGGAGCAGGGGTATATCAGTGATGCAGCGAGTTCTGGGAGTCGTCGACCGCGATGTTGGCGCAGTTGGAACCGACGTTGATGTCCCCGGTGGGCGCGGCGGTGCCGAGTGCGACGATGGGGCCGGCGGCGGTGTCGCAGTCGTTGCTCTGGAAGACCGCACCGCTGTTGGTGAAGTTGATGCAGTCGGAGCCGACGTTGATCTCGCCCGTCGGGGCGGCCACGCCGGTGCTGGCGATGGCGCCGGTGGCCGTGTCGCAGGTGTTGGTCTGAATGGCGCCCAGGTCGCTGCCGAAGTTGTGGGCGCTCGCAGCGCCGGCGCCGACGAAGACCAGAGCGCCGGCCGCTGCGGTCAGGAGAGCTGCCTTCTTGCCGATGTTCACTTAATCCTCCGTGTGGTTATTCCGCGGATTCACGGACGCCTGACTCAACGAAGGCATTCAGGAAAGGCACTGGGCGGGCCCTTTGTTTCACCCGTCTGGCATACGGCGTCCCTCATATGACAGGCATTCAGGGGACTGCGGGGCGTGCCGCCTTTTTGGGAAATCCCGGAAGGAGCGGGAAGGAGCGGGAAGGGGCGGGAAGGGGCGGTGCCCGGGATCGTCCACCGATACCTGGGGCGGCCCGTGGCGGTGTCGCGTCGGTGGCGCCGAGTTTCCGGAGTATGACATTCCGACTTGTTCGACCTGTCGAACAAGTGATACATCCTGGCTCCACGACGCAGGAGTGAGTGAGGCACAAGTCCGACCGACTGCTTCGCGGAACCACAGGCGCGGCGCGTGTTCACGCCGCTACGCTAAGTACGCGAGGGCGGTCACCCGGGGGCGGGAGGAGAGACGTGGGGCACTCAGGAGTGGGGGGAACCCCCGCCGAGCTGATGGACGGGCTACTGGCCCGTGCGCAGAACGGCTTCGAGATCGGCGAGGCGGTGCTGAGCCGGGCGCGGAGCGCCCTGATGCACCAGTCCGAGCTGCGTTCCTGCCGACAGTGCAACGAGCCGTCAGGTCCGCGCGGTTACACGACGTACCGGCATGTCTTCCTGCTGCCGGACGGCAGCAGCCTGCTGCTGTGGGAGCTGGAGCACAACACCGGCCCGGACGACCGCCCGCAGTTCGAGCTGTACGCGGACGAGGACGCCCTCGCGCTCGCCGAGCGCCGCGTCCACCGCTGCATCGGCGGCGCCCGCTGGGAGGAGCTGGACGGGTTACCGCTGTGGCTGCCGGACCAGATGCTCCAGGCCCCCGAGCCCCTGGAGGTCCAGCGCGCGTATGTGGCCGACAATTCGGCCGACCACGCCCGCCGCGTCCTGCGCCGCGCGGAGAACCCCGACCGGCCGGGGGAGGAGACCGAGCGGCTGCTGACGACCGCGTTCGCCCATGACATCGCCCTCGCCCCCAAGCCGCGCCGCCGCTCCGGCGGCCCCGACGCCACCTGGTGCCGCTTCTACGAGCACGCCTTCCTGCTCGCGGGTGGCGACGAGATCGTGTTGTGGGAGCTGGAGCACAACCTGACCCGGGACGGGCGGCTGGTGTGCGAGGTGTACCTCGACGAGGTCTCGGCGGAGCTGGCGGCCGACCGCCACGCCCGCGCCCTCGGCGTCGACCTCTGAATACGGTGACGTCCGACTCATCCGACAGTGGGCCCATCGGGTGAAGTGCGTGCGCGCCTCCCCGGTGTCGCGGATGTCCTTCCGTTCAATCGGAACGTGTGTTTTTCCGCGGATTTGGCTCTTCTGGAGGAAATCAAGTGAACATCGGAAAGAAGGTAGCTGTCCTGGCCGTGGCGTCAGGCGCCCTGGTTCTGGGGAGTGCGGCGGGGGCGTCCGCCCACGGTTTCGGCGGCGGTGCCGGCGGTTTCGGCGGCGGTGGCGGGGGCTTCAACCCCTTCGGGACGGTCCAGACCAACACCTGCGACACCCTCACCGGCGCCATCTCCAGCATCGGCGCCACCGCTCCGTCGGGGGACATCACCGTCGGCAGCAACTGCCTCAACTTCACCAACGGCACGGCGGTCGTGCAGAGCAACGACTGCGACACGGCCACCGGCGCCATCATCTCGACCGCTGGGCTCGCCCCCTCCGGTGACATCACCATCGGCAGCGACTGCACCAACATCGCCACCGGCACCCCCTGAACCGACAAGCCCCACGCCGACGGCCACGGCCGCGGCTGACCGAGCCCCGGCGAACGCCACGGCTCGCCCTGCGACCCCGGATGCTTGCCATCCGGGGTCGCTCGGCATCCGCGCCCCTCCGTGAAGACCTTCTGACGCACCCACATGGCCGCCACCGACTCGCACGGCGGCCCGGTACCCGGAAGCCTGATGACGGGGTCACGGACGGGGTCATGGATCAGGGACAGCGGGAGAAGCCGGTGGCGCGGGTGCGAGGGAGCAGGGCTCGTCCGGGCGCCCGTACGCCCGCCGCCGACTCCTCGGGCGCGGCCGCCGGGCTCGTCACGGCCGAGGAGGCCGTCCAGGCCTCGCCGGGGCGGCGGCTGGCCCCGTGGACCCCCGCCATCCTCCTGCTCGGCGGGATCGCGTTCGACCTCGCCGCCCCGGCCCCGTACACCGCCTCCCCCTTCTTCGCCGCGGCCCCGCTGGTCGCCGCCTCCCTCTTCCCGCTGCGGCGGACCATCATCACCACGGTCCTCGCCCTCACCGCCGTCTGCCTGCTGGCCGAGCTGCACGGCGTGCGGGACCCGACCCAGGCCGCGACCGAGATCGCCACGGTGGCCACCGTCGCCCTCCTCGCGCTCGTGATCAACCGCGTCGTCCGCCGCGGCGACCGGCGGCTGGCCTCGGCGCGCGGCATCGCGGAGGCCGCGCAGCGGGCCGTGCTGCCCGTACCGCCCGCCCGCATCGCCGGGCTGGACGTCGCGGCGCGCTATGTGGCGGCCGAGCAGTACGCAGCGATCGGCGGCGATCTGTACGCGGTGCAGGACACCCCGCACGGCGTACGGCTGATCGTCGGGGACGTCCGCGGCAAGGGGCTCCAGGCCGTGGAGGTCGTCGCGGTCCTCATCGGCGCCTTCCGGGAGGCCGCGGAGCAGGAGGCGACGCTGGAGGGGCTCGCGGGGCGGCTGGAGCGGGCGTTGCGGCGCGAGGGCGCGCGACGGGCCGAGCTGGAGGCGTTCGAGGGGTTCACCACCGCCGTCCTCGGCGAGATCCCGCGCGGCGACTCCACCCTTCGCCTCATCAACCGCGGCCACCCGGCGCCGCTGCTGCTGCCCGGCGACGGCGCGGTGCGGCGCCTGGAGCCGGAGACGGTCGCGCTGCCGCTGGGGATGGGCGAACTGGGCGCGTGGCCCGACCGGGTGACGGAGCTGCGGTTCCCCGAGGACGCGACGCTGCTGCTGTTCACGGACGGGGTGACCGAGGCCCGCGACCGGCACGGCACGTTCTACGCCCCCGAGGAGCGGCTGCGCGGCCGCCGCTTCACCGGACCGGGCGGGCTGCTCGACGCGCTGGTGGAGGACGTCGCGCTGCACGCGGGCGGGGAGACCGCGGACGACATGGCGCTGCTCGCGGTCCGGCGCCCGCCCGGAACGAACGGAACCACACCCCCCGCTCCGGACACGGACCGTAGCCAACCGTGACGCGTACGCATAACGATTGACACACGATCAGCCCGCAGGAGGTTTTTACCATCCCTTTTCAAGCGGGGTGAAACGCCCCCATCTGTCCTTCCTTGGTTACTAAGTTCATGCCAAAGCTGCGCGGATTCTTCAGAAGAGCTTGGAATCATGTCGCGCTCTCTATTAACGTTCGATAACGCAGCGCGGTCGACACAGCCGTCGCAGAGGCGGCACCGTGCGCCGTCGCCGAATCCCGTACGTGCAGCGCCAGCACCACCATCAGCACCACGCACCACCACGCATCACGGCAGCAGCAGCCGCCGCGGCACCAGCGCAGCACGAGGGAACCGGGGAACCACCACCTTGGGGTGAATCGGGTCGAACCTGACCCGTAGGAGACCTTCCTGCTCCGAACCCGTCAGCTAACCCGGTAGGCGAGAGGGAAGGAAAGGAGTGCGCCCCGGTGGCGTCCAACAGGTCCGTACTGGACGAAGCTCCGTACCGCTCGTCGGGTACGGGACCCGGCACCGCGACCGCGTACGGAGTCGGCTTCGACGCCGGAGCCGGCGCCCGCCCCACGGTCGGCCTCGGCGCCGAACCGGATGAGCCGCCCGTAGGCAAGGAAGCCGTCTGGGACGAGTGGAACCCCACCGAGGAGTCCATCGCTCCGCTCCGCGGCCGGCACCGCGTCGGCAAGCAGCGCGGCGGGACCATGGCCCGCAGCAGCGCCGTCCTCGGCGTCGGCGTCATCGCGGCGGTCGGCGCGGGCGGCATGGCGAGCGCCAAGGACCGGCCGACCGTACCGATCTCCATGCCGGACCTCGCCCACGTCGCCGACGAGGTCAAGGCCCAGCTGCCCGCCGCCAAGGACCTGCCCGGAATCGGCTCCCTGATGGCCGACGGCCAGGACTCCGCCCAGCCCACCGCCGCCACCCTCACCACCGGCGGCACCGAGGCGGGCGAGGCGCTGCGCACCCGCATCCTGCGGCAGGCCGAGAGCCAGCAGACCGCGGCGGATGACGACAGACGCGAGAGCGAGGCGCGCGCCGCCGCCAAGGCCGCCGCCGACGACGCCGCCAAGGCCGCCGCCAAGGCCCGCGACCTGGCGGAGCAGAAGAAGGCCGAGGCCGCCGCCAAGAAGAAGGCCGCCGAGGCGGCCAAGGCGAAGGCGGAGGCCGAGAAGGAGGCCGCCGCCAAGGCCGCCGCCGACCGCCCCGCCAAGGCGTCGACCTCCACGGGGTTCACCCTCCCCGTCGCCTCGTACACCCTGACCGCGGGCTTCGGCCAGGCGGGCGACATCTGGTCCGCCGACCACACCGGCCAGGACTTCGCCGCCCCGACCGGCACCCCGGTCAAGGCGGTGGGCAGCGGCACCATCACCCAGGCGGGCTGGGCCGGATCGTACGGCTACCGCATCGTGCTCAAGCTCGATGACGGCACCGAGATCTGGTACTGCCACCTGTCGTCCATGGTCGTCACCTCGGGCAAGGTGTCCTCGGGCGAGACCATCGGCCGCGTCGGCGCCACCGGCAACGTCACCGGCCCCCACCTCCACCTGGAGGTGCGGCCGGGCGGCGGCTCCCCGATCGCCCCGCTGTCCTGGCTGCGCGACCACGGGCTGAACCCGTGACCCCCTGATCCGGCCGTCGTCGCTGCGACGGCCCCTCGTTCCGGCGGCTCTGGCGCTCTCTCCCCCCTTGACGCCAGGGCCGCCGGTTCTCTGTCCGCGGCCTCCGACGGAATACCCCCCTCGGTCGTCAGCGTTGTCATATCGCATGACTGAGACGCGCAATGACACCCGTAAGAACATCGGCAGCCTGTCCGTCTTCCCGCTCTCCCTGGGCGGCAATGTCTTCGGCTGGACGGCCGACGAGGCCGAATCCTTCGAGGTGCTCGACGCCTATGTGGCGGCGGGCGGCAACTTCATCGACACCGCCGACGTCTACTCCGCCTGGGCACCCGGCAACGAGGGCGGCGAGTCCGAGACCATCCTCGGCAAGTGGTTCGCCTCCCGCGGCAACCGCGACGACATCGTCCTCGCCACCAAGGTCGGCGCCGGCTCGCCGGAACCCCGCGGACTGTCCGCCTCCGCCATCAAGTCCGGCCTCGACGAGTCCCTCCAGCGCCTCGGCACGGACTACATCGACCTCTACTACACCCACTTCGACGACACCTCGGTGCCGGTCGAGGAGATCGTCTCCACCCTTGACGAGCTGGTGCAGGCGGGCAAGATCCGCGAGATCGCCGCCTCCAACATCTCCGCCAAGCGCCTCGACGCCTCCCTCACCTTCTCCGCCCAGGAGAACCTGGCCCGCTACGTCGCCCTCCAGCCCCACTACAACCTGGTCTCGCGCGACACCTTCGAGGGCGAACTGGCCGACGTCGCCGCCCGCCACGGCCTGGCGACGCTCCCGTACTACGCGCTCGCGTCCGGCTTCCTCACCGGCAAGTACCGCCCCGGCACCACGGTCGACAGCGCCCGCTCCACGGGCGCCGCCCAGCACCTGGAGACCGAGCGCGGCCAGAAGGTCCTCGCCGCCCTCGACGACGTGGCCGCCAACCACAACGCCGACCACGCCACCGTCGCCCTGGCCTGGCTCACCGCCCAGCCCACCGTGGTCGGCCCGGTAGCCAGCGCCCGCACCCCCGCCCAGCTCCCCGCCCTGCTCGCCTCGGTCGACCTCCAGCTCACCCAGCCGGAACTGAACCTCCTGACCTCGGCCTCGGCCTGACCCCGGGCCACGGCGCCGGGACGGCAATCCGCCGTCCCGGCCCCCTTACGCCCCTACACCCCCACGCCGATCCGCCAACACCCACGAAGCGGCGGCAACCGCACCGGCGACCCCGAAGACGGACGGCCACGCCCCCACCTTCTTCGCCAGCGGATGCGACCCGGCGAACGCGGCCACGTACAACCCGCTGAGCGCAGCCGCCGTCCCGTTCCCGGCCTTGTCCCGCCACCCCTTGGCGGCCACGGCCCCGGCCGCCGCCAGCGCAACCCCACCGAGCGGCCGCCGCTTGGTCCACCGGGCCACCCCGTACCCCCCGACCAACCCACCCGCAGCCACCAGCCCCGCCGGCACACCAGCCATGCCGCTACCTCCCACTCCTAGGGTCACCTTGCCCCGACCCTACGCAGCGAGCCCCCACCCCCGGGCCCGAACCGGCTACGGGTGACCAGCCCCTCAGCCCAGCTCATCCGCCCGCAGGGCCGCTACGAAGTCCCCCCACGCGCCCTGCGAGAACCCGAGCACGGGCCCATCCGGACGCTTCGAGTCGCGGACGGCGGTCTCGCGGTCCGGCAGCTTCGCCGTCTCCACGCACTCCAGCCCCTGACCACCGCTGTAGGTGGACTTCACCCACTGCGTCGCCGCAAGGTGGCTTGCCGCTCGTATTCGGTTCGTGGCCATCACACTTCCTTGCGTACGGTGTCGATCAACTTGGCGGAGGCATCCGGGGACAAGGCCCGACTGCTGAGGTAAGCGAACGCCTTTCGATACTGCTCCACCTCAGCCAGTTTCTCCAGGTAGAGGGAGACCGTGACGTTCTCCAAGTAGACAACGTCAAGCGACGGATCCGTACCAACGAGGATGAGGAATGAGCCCATCGCTGACGCGAGAGGGCCGATGCCAGAGGGGACGACTCGTAGATCGATGTGGGGAAGCGCTGCACGGTCAAGCAGGTGGGCAAGTTGCTCCCGGTGAGCCTCCGCGCTTCCGATCTTTCGACGGATGACCGATTCGTCAAGCACGACGGACAACTGCATCGGGTTGTCGCGGGTGAGGATTGCTTGCCGCTTCATCCGCACCTCGATGGCCTGCTGCAAACGCTCCTCCGGCGGTGGTTGAGGATCGCTCCGGTGGAGTTCCTCGGCGTAGCGCCGGGTCTGCAACAGCCCTGGGATGAAGGCGAGGGCAAAATGATCCTCGCGGACTGACTCGTCCTCCAGGGTGAGGAGAAGGTTCATGCGGCTGGGGATGGCCTCGGTGTATGACTGCCACCAGCCTTGCACTTTGGCGTTCTTGGCAAGATCAACGAGGGCGGCACGTTCTTCATCGCTGGCCCCGTACTCCTTGCAGAGGGCGTCGACCAGCGGCCACTTGACCGACCCGTCCTTGGTTTCGTAGCGGCTGACGGTCGCTTTGGAGAGCCCCACCCGATCACCGGCCTCCTGCAGGGACAGGCCCTTCTCCTCGCGCAACCTGCGCAGGCTGGCGCCCAACTGTCGGCGTCGCGTCGTCGGTCCAGCAGACATAGCAGTCGGCTCCTCCACCTGGGTTCTTGCGATCACTTGCCGGGTGCGAAGACAAGTAGATCGCGACCAAAGGTAGTTGACCGGCTACCCTCGCGAGGTTCATTCCAGCGTGAGAGTTACAAAACGAGAGTCTCGGTGCCATACTCTCGGCAGTGAGGCTACGCAGCGCAGTCGTACGGACACGGCTAGGCGCAGCGCTGTCGTGGCGCGCAAGGGAGTGTGGTCATGCACACGTACTCATTCACCGAACCTCAACCACGCCGATGCGTTCTCCCCTTCGCGGCCGAGGCCTCTCAAGTGGCCGGCCTGCGCCGAGCCGTGAGAGCGGAGCTCGTCACCTGGGGTATGTCGGCCCTCGCCGACGAAGCGCAGCTGATCGTCACGGAGCTGGCATCGAACGTGATCAAACACGTTGGCCAGGACTCCGTAGCCACCCTCGTCCTCGACGCCGGCCCGGATCAGCTCCGCATGGAGTTGCACGATAAGAGTGGCAAGGAGCCTCAGCACCTCCACCCCGCAAGCGACGAGGAATCCGGCAGGGGCCTGCAAATCCTTGGAGCCCTGTCGGCCACCTGGGGCACTGTCCTGACGACGGTCGGCAAAGCCGTCTGGTGCGAACTGCCACTCCCCCTCGACAAAACCCGCCGCCGCATCCAGCGCGCGACGACCGTGATGGAGACCTACAACCTCGCGGTCGCCACCCCGGCCGCGAGGCTCACCCGCCGCCCGGTTCTTGAAGAGTCGGCGACCAGCCTCATCTTGGACCTGCTGCATTGGCTGACGGCGCAGGGCCTCGACCCCGACGACATCCTTGACCGCGCCCAGACCCACTTCGAAGCAGAGGCCGCGTGACGTTCACCGTGCCGGCGGGTCAGCGCGCGGCAGCACGGAGCATCGCGCCGGCGTCGTCAGCCATACCGTACTCATGGAGTTCCAGAGCGGCCCGGATCACCTGTTTTTCGGGTCGGTCGCGCCCGTAGATCTGAATGAGGGTGTCGGCAAGCTGGTCCTGGTGCTCCTGTCGGAGCACGACGAGGGAAGCAGCGCTCTCAAGGGGGGTGAGCACCTCTGAGGATTCCCTCAGCATGGCGACAGCGGCCTCGGAACTCTCCTCTCCGTCGAACCTTGCCGCCATGGCGACGATCTGCGTCGCGGCGGCCACGTCGTATGCCCTCTGCTGCCGGTCCCCTTGCTGAGGGGGGACCGGCAGCGGTGCCGTTTCCTTGCGAGCGTCGGCCAACTCCGCTTCCAAGCCGGCCCTTGACTCAAGGAGACGCCGGTTAGCGCGCATCAACAGGCGGTGTCTGCTCCGCAGGCGGCGGATCCTGTGGCGCAGGTCCGGGCAGACCTGGCAAGGTCTCTGTTCGGCTGCGACATGCACCTCAAGGACGTCGTCCAACGAGAGGCCTACTGCATCTTTCCCAGCCCGTTCAACGGCGGTTTGATGCAGCGCGATGACGAACCCACGCTGCGGAACGCGTTGCCCACTTCGGTAGCGAGAGAGCTCGCTGACGTGCTTCTTGTATTCGCGCGGCGCAAGCGCCCCGGCTACTTCCTTCAGGGTCGCGCCCAGATGTTGATACAAGTCGTCCAACATCCGGGCTAGCGCCCGTCTTCCCGGCGGGACCTCTTCGCTGATCTTTGGTCCAGCCTGCCTTGCTCGCATCCGGAACCCATTCTTCCGTATGTGGGATCTGCTCTTCCTGCTGCTGCCGGTCGTGCCAATCAATTCTGCAACAGCGAGATTTGACGCGTTCGCGCGCAACACGAGTGGTCACTGGACCTTCGACTGTTCCCGGTGCTCAATGGAGTGGCCGCCGAAGGTTCGGGGGCGGAGAGTCATGGCTGGCGGCGGGTGTCACGGCATGACGTTTCCTAGGCGTGCCTATACGGGGAAGTGGAGACTTACATGGCAATGCTGCCGTCTTGGCAGGACAAAATGTTCGAGGGCCGGAAGCTCGGGGGCAAGGTCCGTGCGGCTCTGTGGCTTGAGGCCGAGGTGGGGGAAGGCAACATCTTCACTAAGGCGCAACTGCGTCAGGCGTTTCCCGATGACGCGCAGATCGACCGGCGGGTGCGCGACCTCCGCGATCACGGTTGGCGCATCGACACCAGCCGTGACGACCTTAGGCTGAACCAGGAAGAGCAGAGGTACGTCAGTAAGGGTGCCGAGGTCTGGATCCCGGGGCAGGCGAAGACCGCCAAGCACAAGAACAGCCTCACGGACGCACAGCGCCGCAAGGTCTGGCAGGACGACAACTTCTTGTGCCGCACCTGTGGCGTCGGCGTAGGCGAGCCCTACGACGACGGCGGCATCGAACTGTCGAAGCTGAATATCGCCCGCCGCGAGGTACTGATGCCGGACGGAAGTGTTGAGTTCCAGTTCGTCACCGAGTGCAAGCGGTGTCGTACCCGGGCTGGTGAGCGGCAGGCGGACTTCGGCGAAGTGCTCACCACGATCAAGGCACTGACCCCGCTGGAGCGGAAGGTCCTCGCGGGCTGGATCGACGCTGACCGTCGGACGCTCAGTCCGCTTGAGAAGCTGTGGGGGGTCTACCGGACGCTGCCGGCCGATTCGCGTGCGGCCGTCAAGCAGGCCGTGACCGACGAGGACAAGTGAGAGGGGGAGGAGGGAAGCCATGACTCTTGGGTTCACCCCGCCGGGTGCGGCGGAGTTCAGCGAGCTGATCAAGAAGAGGCTGGAGGAGGTCAAGAGCGCAGGAGGTACTCGGGAGACAGCTACCGTCGAGTGGAATGAACAGCTGCTTCACGTTGAGGTGATTGACCTCCCTGTCGCTGGGCTGTACTTCAATCCGAACACTCACCGGATCCGCGCACAGCGAAGCCATGACCCTGCACTCGAGAAAGTTCTCGAGAACGATCCGTACGGTGCTGAGGGGCAGGGATATCTTAAATTTCTGCTACAGGCAGAACCGACAGACCCTAATCGCCGGGACCCCGCCTTCGACAAGCTCAAGGATGACCTTAAACAGTTCGGTCAAAATGATCCTGGCCTGGTCACTCATGACGGGGTTCTGGTGAACGGCAACACCCGGGCTGCCGCGCTCCGGGAGATCGGCGCGCAGTCAATGCGAGTCGGCGTCCTGCCTTCCTCGTTTACCCAGGAAGACATCAATGCGGTCGAGCTGTCCTTGCAGCTGCGCGACGATCACCGTCGCGACTACTCATACATCAACCGTCTTCTCGCCATGGAGGAGCAGGCATCTCTGGGGCGTAGTCCGGAGGCCATCGCCAAGGTGTTCCGGATCAGGCCCCACAGGTACCACCAGGAGCGTTGGATCCTCAGCACCATCCGAGACATGATCGAACGCAGCCGGAGTGGTGGCGGTGTGGCGCTGCGTCTCGTGGACTTTGAGGACGACCAGGAGAAGCTGAAGGAGCTTCACCGGGCCTATGAGAAGCTTGACGCTGTCGACCATGACCAGGCGGAAGCGTTCAAAGAGATCCGGATGGCCGGCATCACCCTTGGCTTCGCTAAGACGGCCGTGCGCCACATCGATGAGGAGTTTCAAAGCAGGTACCTGGAACGCGCACTGCCGACGACTCTGAATGCTGCGACCGGAGAAGAAGAATCGGTGACTATTCCGGGGCTTGGGGTTTCGGTTCCGGGCGCGTCGTCCGTCGTTTCGGCAGCTCGGGCACTCAATGATCAGATTCTGCGGGCCAAGGCAGCAGCCATCAGCGTCGGCTCAGCTGTTCCGGACAGTCAAAAGCAGGATGCACAAGCCCTGTTCGACGATGCCCACAAGGCGTTCGAAGCAGCAATCGATGCCGCTGAACGGGATGCGCGTGTGCGCAAACGCAAGCAGATGGCCCCAGCGCGACTGGCTGAGGCTTGCGCTGATATCGACCAGTGCGTCGTGGACCTCGTACAGGCTCGTGCCTCGCGTTCCCTGGACGAGGAGGCCTTCGATGAGGCTGTGCTGAAGCTTCGGGACAGCCTCCGCAAGCTGGCCCAGCAGGCGGGACGCGGTATCCCGAACCCCGGCGACGGCGTCTCCTGGCTCATTGATGCCGCGGCCGCGGAGGGCTCCTGATGGCTGAGGCCGCAACCGAGACCTCACTGCACCTGGGGTTTGATGAGACCCGGACCAAGGTGGTCCTGAGGACCACAGAGCAGTACCGAGAGGATCTCGTCCAGCTGGCTGCCCGTTTTCGTACGGGCGGCCAGCTCGGCCCGCTGACCGCGTCAGTTGAGCTGGACGATCTTCTGGGCAAGCTGAACGCAATAAGCGCTTGGCCACATCCGGTTGGGGTGTCCTGGGCTCCAGAGCTGCAGGCACTGGTCGTCGGAGTCCTTCAGGACGCAGAAGCGGTCAAGAAGCGTCTCAATACTCCGGACCACACGGGGGAGGTCGTCCCCGAGGACGCCTCCAGCCTCCTCGGGGAGGAGTGGGACGCTGAGCTGAGCGAGTTCCAGCATCGGGACATCGCCAAGCTGCTCTCCCTCCAGCATGGGGCGAACTTCAGTGTCCCCGGTGCCGGCAAGACCCGCGTGGCCCTCGCCGTGTACGCGGCGCAGAAAGCACAGGGCAAGGTCAGCAGAGTCCTGGTCGTCTGCCCGAAGTCGGCTTACGAGTCCTGGCAGTACGAGACTGCTGTCTGCTTCCGCCATCCGCTCCGCACGCATGTCTTCGACCGCTCTCTCGATCAGTGGGCGGAGGTGTTGATCGTCAACTACGAGCGGCTGGACCGCTCGCTCTCGACTCTCGCGGGCTGGCTGAAGTCGGCCCCTGGGATGATCATCCTCGATGAAGCTCACCGGATGAAGCTCGGCTCACGAGGCACGTACGGCGCCGCCTGCATGGCGCTGGGCCCCCTCGCCCAGCGGCGGCTGATTCTTTCCGGCACCCCCGCCCCCAACGGCTCAAAGGACCTGGAGAGTCTGCTCGGTTTCGTCTGGCCGGGGCATGGCCAGCGCTCCGTATCCCGTGCCGTGGCCGGCGGAGACCTGGCGCACGCGAGCACGGTGCTCCGTCCGCTGTTCACGCGTACTACCAAGCACGAGCTCGGGTTGCCGCCGATGGAGCTGCGGCTGAGGTACGTGGACATGCCTGACTTGCACAGCGAGATCTACAGCTCGCTCGTAGGGGGCGTGGGTATAGGGGACGCCCGGGAGGATCTCAGCTCGCTCGGGAAGACCGCGCTGAGGCTGCTGATGGCGGCGACGAGCCCGGCTCTACTTCTTGAGGGTGCCAGCCGCTATGAGCCTCTGGCGTATCAGTTGCCGCCTCTGGAGGTTCCTGAGGGGAACTCTCTGTACACGCTCATGCAGAACCTCCCTGACTACGAGCTATCTCCCAAGTACAAGGAAGCTGTCGCGATCGTCGCTGAGAACGCCGAGCGCGGGCGTAAGACCCTGGTATGGACGACATTCGTCCGAAGCCTCACCACCTTGTCGCAGCTGCTTGAGGGGTACAGCCCCGCGGTTGTCTACGGTGGGACTCCTGACCGTGACGAGCAACTCCGCCGCTTCCGCGAGGACCCGGGATGCATGGTGCTGATCTCCAACCCGGCGACCTTGGGTGAGGGCATCAGTCTTCACCATGTGTGCCACGATGCCGTGTACGTGGACCGTGACTTCGTAGCGGGACGCTTCCTGCAGAGCCTCGACCGCATTCACCGCCTTGGCCTCGCTCCCGATACGGACACCAGGGTGACGGTGCTCGCCGCGCGGAACACGATCGATGAGGTGGTGGAGTCACGGTTGAATCAGAAGCTGGAGTTCATGGGGAAGATCCTTGACGATCCGTCCGTGCAGCAGCTGTCTGACCTGCAAGAGGAACCGTCCGTTGCAGCGGGTCTCGCGCCGAGCGACATGGAGGAACTGCTCCGGCATATCGGCAGGGGCTAGTCTGTTCCCCGTCGGTGGGCTCGCTCGGAGAACTGCCTGACCTGGAAGTTGACCTCGCTGAGAGACGCCTGCTCCGGTAGCGTCTACGCTGTCTCCTGCGTAACTTGGCAATTTTTATGTGTCATACCAGGAGGAACGGTTCATGGGCGCCAGCCCCTCACGCTGCCCGCAAGGCTCCTCGTCGCTTACCTCAGTCGAAATCTGTGCGGGAGCGGGTGGCCAGGCTGTCGGGCTGCACAAGGCTGGCTTCGAGCACCGGGCTCTCGTCGAGTGGGATGCGCACGCCGTTGAAACCCTCAGGGCCAATGTGAAGGACTGGCCAGGATGGGGGAAGAAGAGGCTGGCGAACCTTGACCCCCTGGATGTCAAGGATTTCCTTAAGTCTGAGCAATATAAAAACCTTGGGCTTGAGGGAAAGCGTCTCGACCTCCTGGCCGGTGGCGTTCCGTGCCCTCCCTTTTCTCTAGCCGGAAATCGACTGGGTGAGGATGATGAACGTGACCTTTTTCCGGCAATGCTTGAAATTGTCAAGGACCTTCGGCCGAAAGCAGTGATGATTGAGAATGTGCGGGGAATTTTGGAGCCGCCGCATGTTTTCATCGACTACCGTAGGAGAATTCTGGCCGAGCTGGGCGAAATGGGATACATCGTTCCCGAGGTTGACCCGGATTGGCCGGTAGAGCAGCAGGGAAAGGTCATGAGTCGCGTCTGGCGGCTGCTTGAGGCTCGCGACTTCGGAGTTCCCCAGCTGCGCCCACGGGCCATTCTGGTGGCTATTCATAAAGATGTCCCCGGTGCTGGCTCGTTTGTCTGGCCGAAGAGGCTCGAGGGCGATGCTGTCTCAGTTGCGAAAATACTTCACGACAGCATGCTCCAGCGCTGTGAAGCCTTTTGGGATAAGAACGAGCAGGGGAAGCGCGCGCGTGGTAAACAGCGCACGGGCCAGCAAGTTTTCGAGAGTTGGCTGGAACTCGCTGAGAAGGCCGAGGCGAACTCCACCGACGGCATCGCACCGACGCTTGTAGGCGGATCCCGGAAGCACGGTGGTGCGGATCTGGGGCCGACACGGGCCAAGCGGGCATGGGCGGCCATGGGCGTGGACGCCACGGGGGTCGCGAACGACCCTGTGGACTGTGATCCGGAGCGTGATCTGTTCCGTCCGGCGGGGCCGATGCTGACCGTGCAGCAAGCCGCCATGCTCCAAGGGTTTCCTGAGGACTGGAAGTTCCAGGGGCGCAAGACAGCGCGGTACAGGCAGGTGGGGAACGCTTTCCCGCCGCCCGTAGCGGAGGCTGTGGGGCGCGCAATCGCTGCCGTGCTGCAGCCAGAGCGGCGCGAAAAGCTGCTCAAGCGCTATGAGATGGAGAGCGAAGGGGGTTCCGAGGCGCGCGACAGGGGTGCCTACCAGGTGGCGGCATTCCCTGCTTCAGCCCTCACCGTTACCGCCCGCCGCGCGGCGGGCGATGACCATAGCAGCGATCTTGTCGGCGCACGCGCCTGATGGCTCGTGTTCCCAGAACCGTAGGACAAGCCATCCCGCCTCAGTGAGGTTCTTGTCAGTGTCGCGATCACGTGCCACGTTGCGCGTGACCTTGTCTGACCAATAGCCAGGATTGGTTTTCGGGGACACATAGTGCACGGGGCAGCCGTGCCAGTAGCAACCGTCGATGAAGACAGCTACTTTCGCCGGACGGAAGACGATGTCGGCCGTTCGGCGCAGGTCGGCTATCGGGCGTGTGGCCACCCGATACCTGAACCCTTGCGCATGCAGCAGCTGGCGGATCACACGCTCCGGCTTGGTATCCCGCGCCTTGATCGCCTGCATGTTCCGGCGTCGAGCCGCAGAGGAAGCCCACGAACCCGGCGGCGGAACCCATTGCTCGGAGTCCGACATATGGCCAGCTTCCCAGAAGCCTCATCGCTGACGCGAGCGTGGGTTACAAGTGGACCTGCGGACCTGCGGGGCCGTACGGGCCGGGGGCGGGCTGCGGTGCAGCAGAGGGCTGGGTCGCGTATGACGGTCGGAAGGCGTATGTCGGGTGCGGGGTCCGCTGGGCGTTGGGGGGCTGGGATCCGTACCCGGGGGAGCCGTAGCCGTACCCCGGGCCGGGGGAGTCGTAGCCGTACCCCGGGCCGGGGGAGTCGTAGCCGTATCCCGGGCCGGGGGCGCCGTAGCCGTAGCCCCCGTACGGCGGGGTCGGCCAGTACGGCGGGGGTATCGGGCCCTGGGGTGGGCCCGGGTAGGGGAGGGGGAGGGAGAGGGCCGCGTGGGCCAGGGCCGGTTGGGCGGTTTCGCGGCGTTCCCACAGGCGGTCGAGGAGTTCCCGCTCGCGGGTGGCGAAGTCCGGGCCCGCCGTGCCCCGGTACGCGCGGCGGCGGAGGAAGGCGAGGGAGGTCGCGGAGGCGATGTACTCGCCGACCGTGCGGGCCGCCGCCGCGCCCTGGCTGCGGCGGGCGAGGTCGCGGGCGATGCCGCGGGCGCGCATCGAGGACAGCGCGATCGGCTCGGGCGGGGTGAGCCACCCGGCCGCCTGGTAGGTGGTGAGCTGCTCGCGCACGGTGCGCAGCTCGTTGTTGCGGGACCAGATGGTGAGCCAGGTCAGCAGCCCGAAGACGGGGACCATGAACGCGGCGTAGACGATGATGAAGCCGTAGCCGCCGAGGGTGGACGAGCCGTTCCAGAGGCCGTGCAGGACCATCGCGGCCAGCAGCGCCGCGACCGGCAGCAGGATGCGGCGGACGCGCTGGTGCCGGGCGGCCGCGGCGGCCAGGCCGAAGCCGACGCCGGTCATGGCGGTGAACAGGGGGTGCGCGAAGGGGGACATCACCCCGCGGATGAAGAACGTCGCGGCGGTGGTGGACCGGATGCCCGAGTAGCCGAACTCCTGGTCGCTGACGAAGGCCGAGCCGAGGTAGAGGATGTTCTCGGTGAAGGCGAAGCCGGTGGCGGTGATTCCGGCGACGACGACGCCGTCCACGATCCCGTTGAAGTCGCGTCGTCGGAACACGAAGAGGAGGAGGACCGCGGCCGCCTTGGCGCTCTCCTCCACGAACGGCGCGATGAGGGTGGCCCCCCAGGTGTCGGCGTCGGCGCTTCCGCCCGGGGACGAGGAGTCCGCGATGGTCGTCATGAGCCATTCGGTCGCGAAGCCGTTCGCGATGAGCGCGACGAGCGTCGCGGCACACGCGCCCCAGGCGAAGGCGAAGATCAGGTTCCGCCAGGGTTTCGGGTCGACGCGGTCCAGCCAGCGGAAGACCGAGATGATCAGCGGTACGGGCAGCACGGCGAGGCCGAGCCCCACCAGGAAGCCCTTGGTGCCGGTCTGCTCGCGTACGAGGGCCAGGATGACCAGGCCGGAGAGCGACAGCAGTCCGATGAGCGCGGTGGCGCGCAGGGCCTTGTTGTCCCAGAGGCGGCTGAGACGGCTCGTTCTGCCCCACGGCCCCGGGTGCCCGGGGTGCCCGGGGTGCCCCGGGTGTGCTGGATGCCCCGGGTGTCCCGGGTGCGGCGCGTGTGCCCAGCCTCCCGGAACGGCCACGCCGTCGAACCACGGCTGCTGGTCGTACGGCGTGACCGGCGGATCTGGCGGCTGGTGGGGGGACGGGGACTGATGCACTCGACCGACCCTAACGAACGCGGGAGTGGCGGACTGCGGGATTATCCCCATCCGCGCAGGGGCGCTATGCGTCGTTGCGGCGGAAGATCAGGTCGTGGACGATATGCCCCTTGTCCAGCCCCTGGGACTCGAACTTGGTGAGCGGGCGGAAGTCCGGGCGCGGGCTGTAGCCGCCGTCGGGCTCGGTGTTGTCGAACGACGCGCTGGCGGTCAGGACCTCCAGCATCTGCTCCGCGTACGGCTCCCAGTCGGTCGCGCAGTGCAGCAGCGCGCCGGGGCGCAGCCGGGTGGCGGCCAGCTCGACGAACTCGGGCTGGAGCAGTCGGCGCTTGTGGTGCCGCTTCTTGGGCCAGGGGTCCGGGAAGTAGACGCGCAGCCCGGCGAGGGCGGCGGGCGTCAGCATCTCGCGCAGCAGGATGATCGCGTCGCCGTTGGCCACCCGGACGTTGGACAGTCCGTCGCGCTCCGCGAGCGCGAGCAGATTGCCCTGGCCGGGGGTGTGGACGTCGACGGCGAGGATGCCGGTGCCGGGGTCGGCGGCGGCCATCTGCGCGGTGGCCTCGCCCATGCCGAAGCCGATCTCCAGGACGACGGGGAGGTCCGGGTCGCCGAAGAGTTCGCCGAGGTCGAGGCGGTGCAGCCCGTCGATGTCCAGCCCCCACTGCGGCCACAGGCGGCGCAGCGCCTCGCCCTGGCCGACGGTCACCCGGCCACGGCGGGGACGGAAGGAACGGATGCGGCGCTCATGGTGCGACCCGGCCGGATCGGCGGCGGGCCCGCCGGGGAACCGCGGCTCACCGCGGTCGCGGGCGGGGGCGGTGCGGTCGCGCTCCGCTGGGGCATCGGGGGCGGTGGAGTTCTCGGACACAGTGCTTCCGATTCTACGGGCGGGCGCGCGGCCACCGCCGGGCCCACCGATGCCCCACCGGCGGGCCTGCGCCAGGGCCCACGGCGCGAGCGGGGCCGGGCGCCCCGTTGGGAGGGCCGCTCGGGGGCCTGCGGACGGGGCGCCGGGTCGGCGCCGTGCCCGGCGGGCACCCCGCCGCGGGGTGTGGGGGCGGGCGCGCCCCGCTATCGGGTGGCGGTGGGCGTGGGACCGCTCACAGCGCTTCCAGCACTCGCCGGGCCACCTCGCGGCCGATGGGGAGGGAGGCGGTGGCGGCGGGGGAGGGGGCGTTGAGGACGTGGACGACGCGGGGCGACTGCGAGATCAGGAAGTCGTCCACGAGCGTGCCGTCCGGCAGCACCGCCTGGGCGCGCACCCCGGCCGGGGCGGCTATCAGGTCGTCGGGCGTCACGTCCGGCAGCAGTCGGCGGACGGCGTCGGTGAAGGCGCGCTTGGAGAGGGAGCGGCGCAGCTCGCCCGCCCCGTACCGCCAGTGGCGGCGGGCTATCCGCCAGGCGCCGGGGTACGCCAGCGTCCCGGCCAGCTCGCGCGGGCGGATGGTGCGCCAGGCGTATCCCTCGCGGGCGAGGGCGGGCACCGCGTTGGGCCCGATGTGGACGCCGCCGTCGATGCCGCGGGTCAGATGGACGCCGAGGAACGGGAACGCGGGGTCGGGCACCGGGTAGACCAGGCCGTTGACCAGCGACGTACGCGACGGCGTCAGCTCGAAGTACTCACCGCGGAAGGGCACGATCCGCATGCCCGGGTCGTCGCCCGCCAGCCGCGCCACGCGGTCGCACTGGAGCCCCGCGCAGTTGACCAGGGCCCGCGCCCGCAGCACCGTGCCGTCCGCCGTGCGGACCGCGACCGCCGTGGGGCGCCGGCCGATGCGGGTCACCCCCGCCCCGTACCGCACGGACGCCCCCGCGTCCCGCGCCAGCCGGGCCAGCTGCGCCGCCACCGCCCCGAAGTCGCACACGCCCGTCGTCCCGACGTGGATCGCGGCGAGCCCGCGCACCCACGGCTCGTACTCCGCTATCTGGGCGGGGCCCAGCTCGCGCACCGGGATCCCGTTCTCCCGGCCGCGCTGGACCAGGGCGTGCAGCCGCGGCAGCTCGGAGCGCTCCGTGGCGACGATGAGCTTGCCCGTGACCTCATGGGGGATGCCGTACTCCGCGCAGAACTTCACCATCTCCGCCGCGCCGCGCACCGCGAACCGCGCCTTCAGCGAGCCCGGCCGGTAGTAGATCCCGCTGTGGATCACTCCGCTGTTCCGCCCGGTCTGGTGGCGGGCCGGGCCCGCCTCCTTCTCCAGCACGGTCACGCGGGTGCCGGGCGCGGCGCGCGTGATCGCATACGCCGTCGACATGCCGACGATCCCGCCCCCGATCACCAGCACGTCGCAGTCCACCGCCGCCACGCCATGCACCTCCCCACGCGCCACCACAACCGTCCGGTCGCCCGACCGTCGATCCCTATCATGACCTGCGCCACTGACAGCGGCCCGAAACCCATGCGGCGCCTGGGATCCGGACGGGTACGTGAAGATCACGCGGGCTTTGCCCGAAGCTCACGCCAGGGTCACCGATACCGGGCCGTCACCGATACCGGGCCGTCACCGCAGGGAGCCCCTCACGCCGGCGCCACCAGCAGCGGCCGGGCCCGCTCCCGCAGCTCGGCCACCCGCGGCTCGTCCCGGTACGCCTCGAGGCGGTGCATCAGATCACGTACGTACTCCGTGGTACGCGCGGACGAGATGCGGTTGGCGACCTCCACGGCCCGGGCGCCCGCCGCGCACGCCGCGTCCAGGTTGCCGGACTCCAGTTCGGCCACGGCGGAGACGACGAGCCGCAGCCCGTGGGACCGTACGAATTCCTCCGTCGGCCGGGCCAGCGCCTGCTCGGTGAAGCGCCGCACCTGGCGCGGCAGCCGCAGGTCGCGGTAGCACTCGGCGGCGTCGGCCGCGAACCGCTCGTGGCTGTAGAAGTCGAGCCAGGACGGGTCGGGGTCGCCCGCCCGGGACCGCTCCAGCCAGCCCTCGGCGGACTTCAGCGCCGCCCCGCAGGCCGGGCCGTCCCCGGACTTGGCCTGGGCGCGCGCCTCGACCAGCCGGAAGAAGCTCATGGTGCGGGCGGTGGCCAGACCGCGGTTGCGCTCCAGGGCGGCCTGGGCGAGGTCCACACCCTCGTCGGCGAAGCCGCGGTAGGTGGCCTGGAGGCTCATCGACGCCAGCACGTAGCCGCCGAGCGGGACGTCGGCGGCGGCGCGGGCGAGGCGCAGAGCCTGGATGTAGTAGCGCTGTGCGGCCTCCTGCTGGCCGGTGTCGAAGGCCATCCAGCCGGCGAGCCGGGTCAGTTCGGCGGTGGCGCCGAAGAGGGAGCGGCCGACCTCGTCGCTGTACGAGCCGAGCAGCAGCGGTGCCGCGTCGACCCGGAGGCATTCGGGGACCATGGAGGAACGCCAGTCGCCGCCGCCGTACTTGGAGTCCCAGCGGCGCGCGTCCTCGGCGGCCTCGCGCAGCTTGGTGACGTCGCTGTGGCCGACGCGCTGCGGTAAGGCGTCGGCACCGCTGCCGCCCGTACCGCTCGCGCCCGCACCGGCGGCCGCGTCCTCGGCGTCCTCCGGCCCGCGCGCGACCGAGGTGTCGGCCGGGGATATGAGCCAGCGGGAGGCGGGCGTGGCGTACGCGCTGACCGCGAAGGATCCGGCGAGGCTCTGCCAGATACCCACCCCGCCGCGCCGACCCGCGAGATCAAGCCGGTACAACTCGGTCGCGGAGCGCACGGCCTGGCCGATGTCGCGCGGGAACGCGAGCCCGACCTCGGGGGCGGGATCGGCGTCGGCGAGGCCGATCTCATGGAGTGGGACGGGGCGGCCGAGTTTGCTCCCGATAGCGGCAGCAATCAGATGGGGCGCAGCGCCTTGGGGCACCATGCCCTTGGACACCCAACGCGCTACGGACGTCTTGTCGTAGCGAAGGGTCAGGCCACGCTGGGCGCCGAGGTCGTTGACTCTGCGCGCGAGCCCGGCATTGCTGATCCCAGCGAGGGCGAGAACGGTGCCGAGCTTCTCGTTCGGCCCGCGTGGCTCCCTGGACATGCGCACCCCTCGACAGCACCGACGGCCGCCCCGGCATAGGCGCGGGGCATTCGTAAACCCAGCGTAGTTCGCCGCATCCCGACCGTTAAGAGGTGGTGTCCCGGATGGCGAGATTCTTGTACGAACGGGCGTGCGGGGCGTGACGCGTGCTCCCGGTGTGTGTGGCTGTGCGCCCGTGTGTGCGCTCTGTCTCGGTCCCGGCGAGAACGTTTCGATGGGACCTGCGTGGGTCGGCCCGCTGTACTGGATCCAGTGGGCTGGGGGACGCCGCCGCCTCATTCCCCGCGGGTGGCGGAACGGTCCGGGAGGCGGAAGCCGCCTCCCGGACTGTCGTGTTGGGAGGACGTGGAGGCGAGCGGCGGCGAACGGCGCGTGGCGGTCCGGGGGATGGCGGGGCATCCGCAAGACCGCCGAGCGCGCCACGGCGAAATTGGCCGGATATCGCCCGTCAGGACCGGGCTCCCGCGGCGGGCCGGGGAGGGGGAGGCCCGGCGCGGGAAGCCCCTTTCCCCGTAGCCGCGTTGACGTCTCTTCGTATACGGGGTGGTGGCTTCTCGTATGCGCGGTCATGGCTTCTCGTCGACGCGTCGGCGCGGTCTCGCATGCGCGTCGGCGTCTTCTCGTACACGCGTCGGCGTCCTTGCGCTGTTGTGCGCCCCAGTCGTGGCAGCATGGGCCACGGCGGAACGGTGCGTCGTGACCGGTGACGGTTCCCTCCTGGGCTTCCTATGAACGCCTGCCTGCGGGGGCCGCACGGTGTGATCAACTCCTGGGATTCCCGCGGTCATCTGCGGTCAAGGGACATCCAAGAGATCCACGTAGTTGTCCGGTTCGATGTCGAAACCGTCAACATGCTGTGCATGATGGCACCTACTTCTTGGATGCCCTGGATGCCCACAGCCTGTGGAGGCGGCGATGCGGTGGTTGGTGGGGTGGAGCAGTACCGCATCCGGCCCGGTCCCCCCGGAAGGCCGTGCGATCCAGCCGGTCGGTGCCCAACTCCTGTGGTCCGACCCCGATCCGCTGTGGGCGGTCGGCGACTGGCGGCCCGACGAGGTGCGCGTCGTCCAGGCCGACCCCTTCACCCGGCTCGCCGTCTTCGGCTGCTGCGGCGCCACCGACGAGGAGCTGCGGGTCGGCCTGTTCGCCGCCCGCGGCGGCGCCCTGCGCCACCTCACCGCCTGGCCCGGCAGCTACACCGCCGTCGCCCAGGTCGGCCGCCGCATCACCATCGCCGGTGACCTGGCCGGCGCCCGGCCCGTCTTCCACACCGACTGGTCCGGCGGCACCGCGTACGCCACCGCCGCGCTCCCGCTCGCCGACCTCATCGAGGCGCAGCTCGACGTCAGCCACCTCGGCGCGCTGCTCGCCTGCCCCGACTCCCCGGAGGCCGTCGGCGACGGCACGCCCTACATGGGCGTCAGACGGGTGCCGCCCGGACACGCGCTCGTCCTGCGCGACGGCGCCCGCGACATCACCGGCTACGAGCCCACCGCCTCGCTCGCCGTCGCCGCGCCCCCGCTCGAGCAGGACACCGCCGTGGAAGGCGTACGGGACGCCCTGCTGGAAGCCGTACGCGCCCGCCTCACCGCACCCCGCCACGCCCCCGCCACCGACGGCCTCGACCCCGGCCCCGTCCCCGGCATGGGCCCCGCCGAACGCCGCGCCGCCCGCGGCGCCCCGGCCCCCGGCATCGGCGCCGACCTGTCCGGAGGCAGCGCCTCCGCCACGCTCGCGCTGCTCGCCGCGGGTCTCCCCGGCATGCCCGGCACCCTCCTCGGACACGGCACCGAAGCCGGGGAACGCCTGCTCGCCGTCACCTTCAACGACCTCGCCACCACCGGCGGCGCCCGCAGCCGCGAAGCCGAACTGGAACGCGCGGGCGCCATCGCCGCCAACCCCCGGCTGCACCACGTGGTCGTCGCCGGGGGCGAGGAGGCCCTCCCGTACGCCGCCCTCGACATCGGCGCCCTCACCGACGAACCCGGCCCCTCCCTCGTCATCGCCGAACGCCACCGGCGCCGCCTCGCCGCGGGCAGCGCCGACCACTTCGTCGGCCACGGCGCCCGCCAGGTGCTCGACGCACACCCGGCCCGCCTCGCCGACCTGCTGCTCGACCGCCGCAGACGCCATCTGCTGCGCCCCGCCACCGCCCTCGCCAAGGCCGACGGGCCCAACGCCCACTCCTTCTTCGTCCCCTTCACCGTCTACCGCGCCGCCCGCCGACTGGCCCGCACCTCCTACCGGGACGGCGTGCAGGAAGCCGCCGCGCGCCTCCTGGAGCGCCGCTTCACCGACGACGGCGCGGGCGTTGCCGCCGGAGCCGTCTCCGCCTCCCTCGCCTCGCTGGCCTGGTGCCGCCCCGGCCCCGCCGCCCGCTGGCTCACGGGCGAAGCCCTCGCCGAGGTGTCCGTCCGCCTCGAAGAGGCGGCGCTGCGCCCCGTCCTCCTGCGCCGCCCCGGCGAACGCCGCGCCGACGCCGCCCTCGCCCGCTACGCCGCCGACCACCGCGTCTTCGAACAGGCCGCGGAGGTGCGCAGCCAGCGCCTGCACGCCCCCTTCCTCGACAACCAGGTCGTACGGGCCTGCCGCGCGCTCCCCGAAGCCCTGCGCGTCCAGCCCGGCGCGCGCGCCTCCGTCCTGCGGACCGTCCTCGCCGGAGCGGGCATCCGCGACCTCCCCACCGGCTGGGGCGCCACCTCCCACGCCGCGCACGCCGCCTCCGTACGGGCGGGCCTGCGCACCTGGCTCGGCGACCTCGTCACCCTCTTCGACGCCCCGCTGCTGGCCGACGCCGGACTCATCGAGGCCCGCGTCGTCCGCAAGGCGCTGCGCGCGGCGTCCGAGGGCGAACGGCTGCCCCTGGACGGCCTGGCCGAACTGGTCTCCACCGAAGTGTGGCTCCGCCGCCTCCTCGCCCGCCGCGGCACCTGCTGGACCGGCACGGCAGCCCCCCGCCAGCGCGCGGTGGCGGGCGGAGTGGTGCCCCGGCCCACGCTGTGACGGCCCACGCTGTGGCGGCCCGTGCTGTGGCGGCTCGTGCTGTGGCGGCTCGTGCTGTGACGGCCCGTGCCGTGATGGCCCGCGGGGCGGTGCCGGGACGCCGCGATCGGCTCCCTACGAGGCGGGGGTGCGCCGCGGCGGCGCGCCGCGCGGTCGTGCGGGTGTGCGACCCGCTCGCGGTGGAGCGTCCCCTTACCACGGCAAACCTAGGAGAATGGCCGCCGTGCGGTATCTCATCCTCGGCACCACCGAAGCGCGCGACGAACACGGCAACCCGCTGTCCCTCGGCGGCCCCCGGATCCGTGCGCTGCTCGCCGTGCTCGCCCTGCGTGCCGCACGTCCCGGGCCCATACCCGTCGACGTCCTCATCGACGAGGTGTGGGCCACCGACCCGCCGCACGACGCGCCCGCCGCGCTCCAGGCGCTGGTGGGCCGGTTGCGGCGGGCGATCGGACGGGAGGCCGTGGTCTCCTCGCCCGGCGGCTACCGGCTCGCGACCGCCGCGCCCCGGGACGACGTCGACCTGCTGCACTTCGAGCGGCTGGCCGACGACGGCATGCGCGCCCTCGACGCCGGTGACCCGCACACGGCCGCCACCACGCTCCGGCGGGCGCTCGCGCTGTGGCGCGGACCGGCGCTCGCCGATCTGCCGGAGCGGGACGCGGCCGCCGCCCGCGCCGAGGCGCTGCGGCTGGCGGCGCTGCACCGCCGGATCGACGCCGACCTCGCCTGCGACCGCCCGGCGGACGTCGTTCCGGAGCTGCGCGAGCTGGTCGCGGACCATCCGCTCGACGAAACGTTCCATGCGCAGCTGATCCGCGCGCTGCGGGCCGCCGGGCATTCGGCCGACGCCCTCGCCGCGTACGAGGAGGTCCGCGAACTCCTCGCCGACCGGCTCGGCACCGACCCGGGGGCGGAGCTGCGGGAGCTGCACCGGCAACTGCTGCTGGGCGGGCCGGTGCCGCCGACCGGCCCCACGCCACCGCCACCGCCGCGGCCGGGATCACCGGCCGCCGACCGCGCCCCGGACCGTGTTTCGGACCGCGACCGGGACCGTGACCGGGACCGCGATCGGGACCGCGACGCGGGTCGTAGCCCGGACGACCGTGCTGCGGATCGCGGTGCCTCGGACCGGGCCCCCGACCGGGCCCCCGACCGGGAGCCGCGCCCCGTCCCGCCCCCGGTGCCGCCCGGCAACCTCCGGGCCCGCCTCACCAGCTTCGTCGGCCGCCAGAGCGAGATCGGCGCCCTCCGCAGGGACCTCGACCGTGCCCGGCTGGTCACGCTCACCGGACCGGGCGGTTCCGGGAAGACCCGGCTGTCCGAGGAGACCGCCGCGACCGCGACGGCCGCCTATCCGGACGGCGTCTGGGTCGTCGAACTCGCCTCGCTGGACGACTCCTCCGCCGTACCCGGCGCCGTCCTGAGCGCCGTCGGCCGCCGCGAGACGACGCTGCTCGCCTCCGGGCTCGAAGGCCGGACCGGCGGGGCGGACCCCGTCGAACCGGCCACCCGCCTGGTCGAGTACTGCACCGACCGCCGTCTGCTGCTCCTGCTCGACAACTGCGAGCACGTCATCGACACCGTGGCCCGGCTCACCGAGACGCTGCTGGCGCGCTGCCCGGGCGTGACCGTGCTGGCCACCAGCCGGGAGCCGCTGGGCGTGCCCGGCGAGACCGTACGGCCCGTCGAACCGCTGCCGCCCGCCCCCGCCCACCAGCTGTTCGCCGAGCGCGCCGCGACCGTACGGCCCGGCTTCGACCCGGCCGGGGACCCGGACACGGCGGCGGCGGTCGCGGAGATCTGCCGCCGCCTCGACGGACTGCCATTGGCGATCGAGCTGGCCGCGGCCCGGCTGCGGCTGCTGACCCCGCGGCAGATCGCCGACCGTCTCGACGACCGGTTCCACCTGCTGACCAACGGCAGCAGGACCGCCCTGCCGCGCCAGCAGACCCTGCGGGCGGTGGTCGACTGGTCCTGGGACCTGCTGGACGAGCGGGAACGCACCGTGCTGCGCCGGGCGTCGGTCTTCGCGGGCGGATGGGGCCTGGCCGCGGCGGAGGCGGTCTGTGCGGACGCGCCGGGGCGTGAGGACATACGCGCCGGGGCATACGCCCCTGCGCACGCTCCCGCGCACTCCGGCGCCCCCATCGCGCCCCCGGAGGTGCTCGACCTGCTCGGGGCGCTGGCGGACAAGTCCCTGCTGGCCGTGGACCACCCGCCGGGTGCCCGGACCGCGGTGGAGTCGGCCGAGGGGGCGGACGAGACGGCGGGCGGTTCGGCGGGCGGGCCGATGGGCGGGCCGATGGGGGAGGCCCGCTACCGCATGCTGGAGACGATCCACGAGTACGTCAGCGAGCGCGCCGCCGAGGACGCCGCCGCCCGGGCCGACCACGCCGCCGCCTCGGCCCGGCACATCGCCCACTTCCGGGACTTCGCGCGCGCCGCCGAGCCGCGGCTGCGCTCCGCCGAACAGCTGCCCTGGCTGCGCCGCGTCGAGACCGACCTCGACAACATCCGGGCCGCCCTGCACCGCTCCCTGACCGCCCGCGACGAGGACACCGCGTTCGCGATCATCCTCGCGATGGGCTGGTTCTGGTGGCTGCGCAACTACCGCGACGAGGGCGCCGCCTGGGCCGACCGGGCCCTGTCCCTCGGCCGCGGCCCGCACGGCGCACAGGACGGCGAAGGGCACGACGGCCCGGCGGGGGACGTCCCGCCACCCGCCCCGGACGGCATCGACGGCGACGACCCCGTCGCCACCCGCTACTGGCACGCCATGGACCTGAGGCTGCTGCGGTTCTTCATGCTCGCCGACACCGGTCACAGCCCGGACGTGAAGGACCCCGGGACACGGCTGATCGCCCAGCGCATCCGGGACGCCTACGACAGCCATCCGGGCCCGCGCAGCGCCCGCTTCCCCGGTCTGCTGTGGCCGTTCGCCGGGTACATCCTCGACGGTCACACCGCGGTGCTCCCCCTGATGGGCGAGGCGGTGGTCAACTGCCGCGAGTACGGCGACGACTGGTCACACGGCGTCGCGCTGATGTTCCGTATGCACCTCTCCATCGACACGTCGAGCGGCATGGAGCGCGCCGAAGCGGACTACGCCAAGCTGCGCGAGCTGAGCACCCGCGTCGGCGACCGCTGGATGCTCGCCCAGGTGGAGAGCGCCGGGGGCGAGATGGCCACGCTGCGCGGGCGGCTCACCGAGGCGCGGGCCGCCTTCGAGGAGGCGCAGCGGCTGGCCCGGGAGATCGGCGCGCACACCGAGGTGCCGTTCCTCATCACCCGGCTGGCCGACCTCGCCCTCAACTCCGGTGACATCGAGGGCGCGGTGAAGCTGCTGGACCAGTCCGAGCAGGAGGCCGAGCGCTGGGGCGTCTTGGACGTCCAGGCCTTCAACGGTTCGTTGCGCAGCCACATCGAGCTGCTGCGCGGCGATCCGGCGGCGGCGCGGGCGTGCTGCGAGGACGCCCGGCGGCGGGCGGCGAAAGCGACCCCGCCCCCGCTGTTCTCGGTCGTGCTCCAGGGGCTGGAGGGCCGGATCAGCGCCGAGGAGGGCGATCCGTGGGGCGGACTGCGCATGCTGCGCGACACCCTGCGCAAGGGCGTCGAGGTGGGCTGTACGGAGGCGCTGCTCGCCCAGCAGGCGGAGTCGGCCGCGCACATCCTGGTGCGGCACGGACACGAACGGCTCGCCGTCCGGCTGCTGGGTGCGGCCGGCGGCTGGCGCGGGCGGCTGCCGCGCACCCCGCTGGCGCTCGCGGAGACCCGGGAGACCGAGGCGCGGGCGGCCGCGGTGCTGGGCCCCGCCGCGGCCGGGAAACTGCGCGACCAGGCCACGGCCCTGACCGCCGAGGCGGCCATAGCCCTGTTCGACGAGGTCCTGGCCCCATGCGACGCCGACGCCGAGGCCGCACGCTGACCCGAGCGCCCAGGACCTTCCGGAACGGCGGCGCATACGTTCACCCGCACGGGGAAAACGCGCACCACGAACCCGAAACGCAGGAGCGAACCCCGGACCGCGTCCCTCAAGAGCCGGCCGTCCGCCGGGCAGCACGCACCCGGCGAACGGATCGATCAGGAACCGATCAGAAGATCGACCAGAAGGTGGCTCCCCCCGGTCACCCCACCGGCCGCGACCGCAGCCCGTCCAGCAGGATGTCCAGCAGCCGGGCCGACGCCGCGGCCTGCTGCGCCGCGTCCGGCAGCGACGGCGCGGCCGTGGCGATCACCAGCAGCACATCGGCGACCGTCACGTCCGGGCGCAGCTCGCCCGCCGCCCGCGCCCGCTCCACCAGTTGCCCGACGACCTGGAGCAGCGCTGCCGCCCCCGCGTCGTCCGGCTCGTCCTGCGGCACGCCCGGCTCTTCGACCAGCCGCAGCTCCGGCTGCGCGGTACCGGCCGACGGCAGCGCACCACCGGACGGCAGCGCACCGCCCGACGGCACCACACCGGCCGGCTGCGCCGGGCCCGCTAACGCCACCTGCCGCTGCTGCGGAACCCGGATCTCCGGCTCCGTGTCGACCCCGACCCGCAGCACCTGCGGGGGCAGCAGCCGGCCCGCGCCGGACGCCACCGAGGTGCGCAGGAACCGGGCCAGCGCGGACCACGGCTCGTTCTCCTGCCCGAGCGCCGCCCGGGCCTGATCGGTCAGCCTCGCCGTCTCCTCCTCCGCTATGCGGCGGACGAGGACGTCCTTGCTGGGGAACCGCCGGTAGACGGTGCCCACCCCGACCCGCGCCCGCCGCGCGACGTCCTCCATCGGAGCCCCGTACCCCAGCTCACCGAAGACCTCGCGCGCCGCCCGCAGGACGTGTTCCAGATTGCGCTGCGCGTCCACGCGCAGCGGAGTGCTCCGGCCGCCGTTCCCGTCCGACGATGCGACGGCTGCGGACCATGCCGAACCCTGAAGGTGCATAAGTGATCCCCCGGTAATGACGTCTCCCCCCGGAGACTCCCCGCCCTGTCAGTCGAGGCAGTCACGACCCCGACGAAGTACGAACATAGTTGAGCCCAGGTCAAGAATGAAGAGGGTAGGTCGGGACAGACCGTCCCCCAACCGGACCACCAGGCCACCTCACCCCGCCTCCCAGGCCGTCCCGCCCCCCGTGACCATGGCCTGACCTGCGCATATTCCCCACTCGGCGCCATGGTCCGGCCTCGGGGCACCTTCGGACCTCCGGTCACACAATTCGTCGGGGCTGTGGACAAACCGCGGTCGCGGATGCCTCATGGGAGGGTGAAGGAACCAGCGCGCATTCTCGTTGTCGGCGGCGGCTACGTCGGGATGTACACCGCGCTGCGCCTCCAGCGGAAGCTCAAGCGGGAGCTGAGGCACGGCGCCGTACAGGTCATCGTGGTCGACCCCGAGCCGTATATGACCTACCAGCCGTTCCTGCCGGAGGCCGCGGCCGGGTCGATCTCGCCCCGCCACGTCGTGGTGCCGCTGCGTCGCGTCCTCGGCGACTGCCAGGTCATCATCGGCGAGGCGACCGCGATCCACCACGGCAAACGCACCGCGACCATCAGAACCCTCGCCACCGAGGAGGAGGGCACCGGCTCGATCGAGGTCCACTACGACGAGCTGGTGCTGGCGCCCGGATCCGTCTCCCGCACCCTCCCGGTCCCCGGCCTCGCCGAGACCGGCATCGGCTTCAAGACCGTCGAAGAGGCCATCGGGCTGCGCAACCACGTCCTCGAACAGCTCGACATCGCGTCCTCCACCCGCGACCCCGACGTCCGCGACGCCGCGCTGACCTTCGTGTTCGTCGGCGGCGGATACGCGGGCGTCGAGGCTCTCGGCGAACTGGAGGACATGGCCCGGTACGCGGTTCGCTACTACCACAACATCGCGCCCGAGGACCTGAAGTGGATCCTCGTCGAGGCCACCAACCGGATCCTCCCGGAGGTCGGCGAGGAGATGGGCACGTACGCGGTCCGCGAGCTGCGCAGCCGCAACATCGACGTACGGCTGGAAACCCGCCTCGACTCCTGCCAGGACCGGATCGCCGTACTGAGTGACGGCTCGCGCTTCCCCACCCGCACCCTCGTGTGGACCGCGGGCGTCAAACCGTCGCCCATCCTCGCCGCCACCGACCTCCCGCTGAATGACCGCGGCCGCCTCACCTGCACCGCGGCGCTCCAGGTGGACGGGGTGGAGCACGCCTGGGCCGCCGGGGACGCCGCGTCCGTGCCGGACCGTACGGCGGCCGAGCCCGGCGCCGTATGCGCCCCCAACGCCCAGCACGCCGTCCGCCAGGCCAAGGTCCTCGCCGAGAACCTGCTCGCCTCGCTCGACGGCCGCCCCCTCACGGACTACGAGCACAAATACGTCGGCTCCGTGGCCTCCCTCGGCCTCCACCGGGGCGTCGCGCACCTCTACGGCCGCAAGGCGAAGGGCTACCCGGCCTGGTTCATGCACCGCGTCTACCACCTCAGCCGGGTGCCGACCTTCAACCGCAAGGCGCGGGTGCTGGCCGAATGGATCCTGTCCGGGCTGTTCAAACGCGAGATCGTCTCGCTCGGATCGCTGGAGAACCCGCGCGCGGAGTTCAAGCTCGCCGCGGACACCGGACGCCATCCCGAAGCCAGTTGACCCCGCCGGGGCGGAGCCGGGAACTCCCCTCCCACGATCGGCGTCTCACGGATGTCAGTCCGGTCGGCCACACTGGACGTGTGACCATGGGTGGGCTCGTATCTGCAAAGAGTGACAATCGCGAGGATTCGGAAGTTTGCTGCATTCCCCCGGGGGCCGTCCCCCGCACCCGCATCCCTCTCCCCGATCCCGCGCCGGCGCGCTGCTCAGCCACCACCCCACGAGGTAATCCGCAGTGAACTTCACGCGCTGGAGCGCCCGGCTCCCCCGTACGCAGCGACGCACCGCCGCGCGGTCCGACCGTGCCGCGCGGCGTCCGCAGCCCGCAGCGGCCGGCGGCTCCGTCCCGGCCGCCCGCGGTGAGCGCACCGACCCCTCCGCCGCCGGCGAGCCGCCGCAGCCGGGAGCGCCCGACGCCGCCCCCGACATCCCGCCGCCCGCCGCCGTCCCGACCCTCGACGGGCTGTCCGTCCACGACGTCCTCGGCCAGGTCCCGGCCCTGGTCGCGGTGGTGTACGGCCCCGAGCACCGCATCGCCTACGTCAACGAGGCCTACGCCGACCTGTTCGGCCACCGCACCCGCGGCGTCCCCGCCGGTCAGGCCCTGCCCGAGCTGCGTGAGCTGGGCCTGCTGCCGCTCATGGACCAGGTCCTGCGCAGCGGCACGCCCCGTACGGTCAAGGCGCGGCGCGTCCCCGCGGCACCCGAGCCCGGGTCCGGGCCCGCGGCGGGCACCGACGCCGAGCCCGAGGCGGCCGCCACGGCCACCGGCCGGTCCCGGCACGGGTATTACACCTTCACCTGCTCGCCCATCGAGATGGCCGCCCCGGCCCCCGATCCGGCCCGCGCGCCCGACCCCGTGCCCGCGCCCGCCCACGACGGGGCCGTCCCCGAGCCGGCGGTCCCCGACGCGCCCGCCCTCGTCGCGGCCGCGGCCGCGCAGACCATCGCGACCGGCACCGAGGACGCCGCCGAACCGGTGCGCGGCGTCCTCGTCTTCGGCGCCGACGTCACCGACCAGGTCGAGTCCGCCGAGCGGCTGCGCGCCAGCGAGCGGCTCCAGCGCGAGGCCGCCGTCACTCTCCAGCGCAGCCTCCTCCCCCAGGAGCTCGAACAACCCGACGACCTGCGCGTCGCCGCCACCTACCAGCCCGGCGGCAAGGACGCGGCGGTCGGCGGCGACTGGTACGACGTCATCACCCTCGGCGGCGGCCGCACCGCCCTCGTCATCGGCGACGTCATGGGGCGCGGCGTCCGCGCCGCCGCCGTGATGGGCCAGCTGCGCACCGCCGTCCGCGCGTACGCCCGCCTCGACCTGCCGCCGCACGAGGTGCTCCAGCTCCTCGACGGACTGGCCGCCGAGATCGACGCCAACCAGATCGCCACCTGCGTCTACGCCGTCCACGACCCCAACGAGAGCCGCCTCGTCTACGCCTCCGCGGGCCATCTGCCGATCCTGGTCCGCGACCCGGACGGCACCGTGCGCCGCGCCGCCGAACCCACTGGCCCACCGCTGGGCACCGGAGGCTGGCTGCACACCTCCGGCTCCGTCCCGCTCGGCCCCGGCGCCAGCGCCGTCCTGTACACCGACGGCCTGGTGGAGCGGCGCGACAAGGACATCTACGACGGCGTCGCCGCCCTCGAACGGGTCTTCGCGGGCGCGACCGGCACGCCCCAGGTGATGTGCGACCGCCTCATCCGGGCGCTCGGCATCACCGCGGCGCACGACGACGACGTCGCTGTGCTGGTCCTCCAGCACCCCGCCCGCACCGGCCATGACGCCGAGCTGTTCCACAACGCCGCCCTCGAACTCCTCGGCGGCGTGGAAGCGGCCCCGCGCGCCCGGGCTTTCGCCTCCGGCGTCCTCGCCAGCTGGCGCTTCCCCATGGAGCTGCGCGACCTGGGCGTGCTCGCGGCCAGCGAGCTGGTCGCCAACTCCCTCCAGCACGGCACGCCCCCGATGCGGCTGCGGCTGCGCCGCACCGACCGGCGGCTGATCATCGAGGTGACCGACGGCGACGACCATCTGCCGCGCCGCCGCCGGGCCGAACCGGTCGACGAGGCCGGCCGCGGCATCTCGATCGTCGCGACCATCGCTTCCTCCTGGGGCTCACGCCGCACGCCCGGCGGCGGAAAGGCGGTGTGGTGCGAATTCGCCCTCCCCGCCGGAGACCCGTAAGACCTCCGGCGGAAAGGGCGGACCGGAGCCCGGAGCCCGGAGCCCGGCGGCCGGTCAGGCCGCCGTGGTCACCGCGGCGGACGACTCCGAACGCAGCGCGGGCACCGAGGGACCGGCGGCCCCGCGCAGCGGATTGTCCTGCCGCGCCGACAGCCGCCTGCCCAACCTCAGCGCGAGCACCGATATGCCCAGCGAGCAGACGATCAGGCCCGCGATGTACGCCCCGTAGAGACCGGCACCCGCCATCAGCCCGCCGACCGCCGGGCCGACCGCCAGCGCCAACTGCTTCACCAGGGAGAACGCCGCGTTGTACTGCCCCAGCAGGGACGACGGCGCCAGATCGGCCACCAGCGGTGCGACGGTCGGCGACAGCATCGCCTCACCGAGACCGAACAGCGCGTACGCCGAGACGATCGCGGCCGTGCCCATGACCTCGCTGCCCGGCACCAGACCGGCGGCCCCGGCCACCGCCCACGCGACCGTCCACACCAGCCCGACCAGCGCGATCACCCGGCTGCGCCGCCGCCGCTCGACCAGCTTGAGCACCACGAACTGCGCCAGCACGATCGCCGCCGTATTCGCCGCAAGGGCCACGCCCAGCATCGCGGGCGACACATGGGCGACGTCCACGGCGAACGCCGACAGCCCGGACTCGAACTGCCCGTAGCAGGCGAAGAACAGCACGAACCCCAGCACACACAGCTGCACCATGGCCCGGTGCTCCAGCAGGGCACGCCAGCCGCCCGACCCGCCTTCGGACGCCTCGGTCGGCACCGCACCGTCGAGCACCGGCCCCTTCGGCAGCCGTACGGTCGCCACCGCGGCACCCAGCACCAGGAACATCACCGCGTCGATCGCGAACAGCCGCACGAAGCCCGCCGGGGACGAGGTGTCCACCAGCAGCCCGCCGAGCAGCCCGCCGACGCCGAGCCCCAGATTGCTGAGGAAGAACTGCATCGCGAAGGCACGCGACCGGGTCGCGGGCGTCGAGCACCACACGATCAGCGTGGCCAGCGCGGGCTGGATCACCGCCATGCCCGCGCCGAGCACCCCCGCCGCGGCGAGGACCAGCGGCTCGCTCGCCGCCAGCCCGAGCCCCAGCGAACCCACGGCGGAGGCGATCGCACCCGCGACGGCAACAGACAGCGGCCCCCGCCGGTCGATCACCCGACCGGTGAAGGGCAGCACGACAAGCGCGGCCACCGCGAACATCGCGAGCACCAGGCCCGCCGTATGCGCACCGAGATCCCTCACCTGCGCCACATAGACGAACAGGAACGGGACCGTGAAGCCGTTGCCGAACGCGCTCAGCGCGTTGCCCAGTTGGATCCGGCGCAGCGCTGCGCCCATCGCGGTGGTCACACTCACCTACCTAGGTCGAGAAGGTCGTACGGAGTCGGACGAAGCCCGCATACTCGAAGCCTCAAGACTTCGAAGCTAAACTTCGACGCTTAAGAGTACACGGCGAAGAAGTTCAGTGCGAACGAGTTCCGTGTCATACTCCGCACATGGCTGACACCCCCGACCCGGACGACCTGCTGACCCTCGAGGAGCAGATCGCGGCCTACCAGCGCGAATTCCAGGACCTGGACCCGCAGGTGGAGCAGGTCGTGAACGCCCTGAGCCGACTCACCCGGCGGATGAACGTCGCCTACAGCAGGCAGTCCTCGACCCTCGGCATCAGCAGCGTCGAGTTCGAGGTCCTGAAGGCCCTCGTCCTGTCCGGCTCCCCGTACCAGCTGGGCCCCGGCGAACTGGCCAAGCGGCTCGGCCTCACCCCGGCCGCCATGACCCACCGCATCGACCGCCTGGTGAACGAGGGGCTCGTCACCCGGGAGCGTGATGAGAACAATCGCGTCCGCGTCATCGTCGAGCTGACGACCGGCGGCCGCGAGAAGTGGCTGGAGGCGATGCGCCGGGCCTCCGTCTTCGAGGAAGACCTGCTCCAGGACCTGTCCTCCGAGGAGCGCGGCGCCCTCGGCGAGATGCTCGCCCGCGTCCTGCGCCGGGTGGAGGAGGCCCAACCGGACGCCGACGGACGGCTGAACGACCTCGGTTGAGGCATTCGGCCGACACGGGTTGACACCGATCAGACCGATCCGTAATGTTCCCCCAGCTGCCACAGAGCCGTAACGGTTCATCGGTACGCACTCGAGCCGCACCGGCGGCAAACCACTCTGCACGACCCCCAATCGGGAACGACTTCGGCATGCCGAAATCCGGACCGAAAAGCTCGATTATGAGCATCCGGGGGAATCCGCTAAAGTGGTGGACACGCCGGAAGGCGCGAAACACCCCGCTCCAACAAGGGGCCGGAAACGGAATTCGGACCGGAAACGGAACGGAAAACGGATCTGGTAAGGTTGGAAACACGAAAGGCCGAAAGGCCGGAGGGAAGAGCCCGGAGAAACCGGTGATACGGTTTCAAAGGAAGCGTCCGTTCCTTGAGAACTCAACAGCGTGCCAAAAGTCAACGCCAGATATGTTGATACCCCGTCCGCATCATCGATGTGGTCGAGGTTCCTTTGAAGAAAAAACACAGCGAGGACGCTGTGAACCATCGGATTATTCCTCCGGTGGTTCCGCTCTCGTGGTGTTCACCAGGATTACCTGGAAGCATTCACGGAGAGTTTGATCCTGGCTCAGGACGAACGCTGGCGGCGTGCTTAACACATGCAAGTCGAACGATGAACCCGCTTCGGTGGGGGATTAGTGGCGAACGGGTGAGTAACACGTGGGCAATCTGCCCTGCACTCTGGGACAAGCCCTGGAAACGGGGTCTAATACCGGATACGACACACGACCGCATGGTCTGTGTGTGGAAAGCTCCGGCGGTGCAGGATGAGCCCGCGGCCTATCAGCTTGTTGGTGGGGTGATGGCCTACCAAGGCGACGACGGGTAGCCGGCCTGAGAGGGCGACCGGCCACACTGGGACTGAGACACGGCCCAGACTCCTACGGGAGGCAGCAGTGGGAATATTGCACAATGGGCGCAAGCCTGATGCAGCGACGCCGCGTGAGGATGACGGCCTTCGGGTTGTAAACCTCTTTCAGCAGGGAAGAAGCGAAAGTGACGGTACCTGCAGAAGAAGCGCTACTAACTACGTGCCAGCAGCCGCGGTAATACGTAGGGCGCAAGCGTTGTCCGGAATTATTGGGCGTAAAGAGCTCGTAGGCGGCTTGTCGCGTCGGATGTGAAAGCCCGGGGCTTAACCCCGGGTCTGCATTCGATACGGGCAGGCTAGAGTTCGGTAGGGGAGATCGGAATTCCTGGTGTAGCGGTGAAATGCGCAGATATCAGGAGGAACACCGGTGGCGAAGGCGGATCTCTGGGCCGATACTGACGCTGAGGAGCGAAAGCGTGGGGAGCGAACAGGATTAGATACCCTGGTAGTCCACGCCGTAAACGTTGGGAACTAGGTGTGGGCGACATTCCACGTTGTCCGTGCCGCAGCTAACGCATTAAGTTCCCCGCCTGGGGAGTACGGCCGCAAGGCTAAAACTCAAAGGAATTGACGGGGGCCCGCACAAGCGGCGGAGCATGTGGCTTAATTCGACGCAACGCGAAGAACCTTACCAAGGCTTGACATACACCGGAAACGTCTGGAGACAGGCGCCCCCTTGTGGTCGGTGTACAGGTGGTGCATGGCTGTCGTCAGCTCGTGTCGTGAGATGTTGGGTTAAGTCCCGCAACGAGCGCAACCCTTGTTCTGTGTTGCCAGCATGCCCTTCGGGGTGATGGGGACTCACAGGAGACTGCCGGGGTCAACTCGGAGGAAGGTGGGGACGACGTCAAGTCATCATGCCCCTTATGTCTTGGGCTGCACACGTGCTACAATGGCCGGTACAATGAGCTGCGAAGCCGTGAGGTGGAGCGAATCTCAAAAGCCGGTCTCAGTTCGGATTGGGGTCTGCAACTCGACCCCATGAAGTCGGAGTCGCTAGTAATCGCAGATCAGCATTGCTGCGGTGAATACGTTCCCGGGCCTTGTACACACCGCCCGTCACGTCACGAAAGTCGGTAACACCCGAAGCCGGTGGCCCAACCCCTTGTGGGAGGGAATCGTCGAAGGTGGGACTGGCGATTGGGACGAAGTCGTAACAAGGTAGCCGTACCGGAAGGTGCGGCTGGATCACCTCCTTTCTAAGGAGCACATAGCCGACTGCGAGCGAATGACTTGCACGGTTGCTCATGGGTGGAACGTTGACTATTCGGTGGATCGGCTGAGCTGCCGTCTTCAGTACTGCCCCTTCGGGGCGTGGAACGGGACCGTGGTGAGGAAGATCTGCCGGGCACGCTGTTGGGTGTCTGAGGGAATGACCCCTCGGAGGCCGGAGTCCATGAAGTCTGTGGGCGACTGGTCGTTGTTTGAGAACTGCACAGTGGACGCGAGCATCTGTGGCCAAGTTTTTAAGGGCGCACGGTGGATGCCTTGGCACCAGGAACCGATGAAGGACGTGGGAGGCCGCGATAGGCCCCGGGGAGCTGTCAACCGAGCTTTGATCCGGGGGTGTCCGAATGGGGAAACCCGGCAGTCGTCATGGGCTGTCACCCGCTGCTGAACACATAGGCAGTGTGGAGGGAACGCGGGGAAGTGAAACATCTCAGTACCCGCAGGAAGAGAAAACAACCGTGATTCCGGGAGTAGTGGCGAGCGAAACTGGATGAGGCTAAACCGTATGTGTGATACCCGGCAGGGGTTGCGCATGCGGGGTTGTGGGAGTGTGCTGGATCGGTCTGCTTACCGGTCGGAGAGTCAGAAACCGTATGGATAGGCGAAGGGCATGCGAAAGGCCCGGCGTAGAGGTAAGACCCCGTAGCTGAAATCTGTACGGCTCTCTTGCGTATTTCCCAAGTAGCACGGGGCCCGAGAAATCCCGTGTGAATCTGGCGGGACCACCCGCTAAGCCTAAATATTCCCTGGTGACCGATAGCGGATAGTACCGTGAGGGAATGGTGAAAAGTACCGCGGGAGCGGAGTGAAATAGTACCTGAAACCGTGTGCCTACAAGCCGTGGGAGCGTCGCGCAGAGACTTGTCTCTGCGTCGTGACTGCGTGCCTTTTGAAGAATGAGCCTGCGAGTTTGCGGTGTGTTGCGAGGTTAACCCGTGTGGGGAAGCCGTAGCGAAAGCGAGTCCGAATAGGGCGGTTTAGTAGCGCGCTCAAGACCCGAAGCGGAGTGATCTAGCCATGGGCAGGTTGAAGCGGAGGTAAGACTTCGTGGAGGACCGAACCCACCAGGGTTGAAAACCTGGGGGATGACCTGTGGTTAGGGGTGAAAGGCCAATCAAACTCCGTGATAGCTGGTTCTCCCCGAAATGCATTTAGGTGCAGCGTCGTGTGTTTCTTACTGGAGGTAGAGCACTGGATAGGCGATGGGCCCTACCGGGTTACTGACCTTAGCCAAACTCCGAATGCCGGTAAGTGAGAGCGCGGCAGTGAGACTGTGGGGGATAAGCTCCATGGTCGAGAGGGAAACAGCCCAGAGCATCGACTAAGGCCCCTAAGCGTATGCTAAGTGGGAAAGGATGTGGAGTCGCAGAGACAACCAGGAGGTTGGCTTAGAAGCAGCCATCCTTGAAAGAGTGCGTAATAGCTCACTGGTCAAGTGATTCCGCGCCGACAATGTAGCGGGGCTCAAGCGTACCGCCGAAGTCGTGTCACTACAGCAATACCTCTAACGAGGGCTGTGGTGGGTAGGGGAGCGTCGTGTGCCGGGTGAAGCAGCGCCGGAAGGTAGTTGTGGACGGTTCACGAGTGAGAATGCAGGCATGAGTAGCGATACACACGTGGGAAACGTGTGCGCCGATTGACTAAGGGTTCCTGGGTCAAGCTGATCTGCCCAGGGTAAGTCGGGACCTAAGGCGAGGCCGACAGGCGTAGTCGATGGACAACCGGTTGATATTCCGGTACCCGCTTTGAAGCGCCCAATATCGAATCCTCTGATGCTAAGGCCGTGAAGCCGCCCTGATCTCTTCGGAGTTGAGGGGAGTGGTGGAGCCGCTGATCCAAGGTGGTAGTAGGTAAGTGATGGGGTGACGCAGGAAGGTAGTCCAGCCCGGGCGGTGGTTGTCCCGGGGTAAGGGTGTAGCCGAGGAGTATGGTTGTGGTGAAGTGGATGATCCGCTTCCTCTAGCGAGTTTCATGGCGGCCCGTACCCTAAACCGACTCAGGTGGTCAGGTAGAGAATACCGAGGCGTTCGGGTGAACTATGGTTAAGGAACTCGGCAAAATGCCCCCGTAACTTCGGGAGAAGGGGGGCCATTGCTGGTGATCACTCTTGCAGTGTGAGCTGGTGGTGGCCGCAGAGACCAGCGAGAAGCGACTGTTTACTAAAAACACAGGTCCGTGCGAAGCCGTAAGGCGATGTATACGGACTGACGCCTGCCCGGTGCTGGAACGTTAAGGGGACCGGTTAGCTCCATTTCGGTGGGGCGAAGCTGAGAACTTAAGCGCCAGTAAACGGCGGTGGTAACTATAACCATCCTAAGGTAGCGAAATTCCTTGTCGGGTAAGTTCCGACCTGCACGAATGGCGTAACGACTTCTCGACTGTCTCAACCATAGGCCCGGTGAAATTGCATTACGAGTAAAGATGCTCGTTTCGCGCAGCAGGACGGAAAGACCCCGGGACCTTTACTACAGCTTGATATTGGTGTTCGGTTCGGCTTGTGTAGGATAGGTGGGAGACTGTGAAATCATGACGCCAGTCATGGTGGAGTCATTGTTGAAATACCACTCTGGTCGTGCTGGATGTCTAACCTGGGTCCGTGATCCGGATCAGGGACAGTGTCTGGTGGGTAGTTTAACTGGGGCGGTTGCCTCCTAAAGGGTAACGGAGGCGCCCAAAGGTTCCCTCAGCCTGGTTGGCAATCAGGTGTTGAGTGTAAGTGCACAAGGGAGCTTGACTGTGAGACCGACGGGTCGAGCAGGGACGAAAGTCGGGACTAGTGATCCGGCGGTGGCTTGTGGAAGCGCCGTCGCTCAACGGATAAAAGGTACCCCGGGGATAACAGGCTGATCTTCCCCAAGAGTCCATATCGACGGGATGGTTTGGCACCTCGATGTCGGCTCGTCGCATCCTGGGGCTGGAGTCGGTCCCAAGGGTTGGGCTGTTCGCCCATTAAAGCGGTACGCGAGCTGGGTTTAGAACGTCGTGAGACAGTTCGGTCCCTATCCGCTGTGCGCGTAGGAGTCTTGAGAAGGGCTGTCCCTAGTACGAGAGGACCGGGACGGACGAACCTCTGGTGTGCCAGTTGTCCTGCCAAGGGCATGGCTGGTTGGCTACGTTCGGGAGGGATAACCGCTGAAAGCATCTAAGCGGGAAGCCTGCTTCGAGATGAGGGCTCCCACCCACTTGATGGGGTAAGGCTCCCAGTAGACGACTGGGTTGATAGGCCAGATATGGAAGCCGGGTGACCGGTGGAGTTGACTGGTACTAATAGGCCGAGGGCTTGTCCTCAGTTGCTCGCGTCCACTGTGTTGGTTCTGAAATAACGAACTGTGTCGATATCCGGTTTGTTTGTTTCATAGTGTTTCGGTGGTCACAGCGTTAGGGAAACGCCCGGTTACATTCCGAACCCGGAAGCTAAGCCTTTCAGCGCCGATGGTACTGCAGGGGGGACCCTGTGGGAGAGTAGGACGCCGCCGAACAAATTTTAGAAAAGGCCCTGTTGGGAGCTTGAAGCTCCCAACAGGGCCTTTTTGCTGTTCTCCCTCAGCTCACTCAGCTCAGCGCTGTCTGGTGTCTGCTGTACCGGGGGCGTCCTACGTGGCCTTACCCGACCAGCGTGCGGTGCGGCCACCGGGCTCGTGCCTGCTCCTGCGAACGCATCAGCGCCAGCGTGGGCAGTCCCTGTGCGGCGCCCTGGGCCAGCAGGTCCGGCAGCGCCGGGAGCGGCGCCACGGCGGCCACGTCATCCAGCACCAGGGTGAGTGGTGGGTCGAGCCGACCGGAGGATGACCGTTCGGCCATGCGCCGGCCGTGCTCGACCACGTGCGAGGCGAGTGCGGTCAACAAGGGCATCGCACCCGGATGCGACCGGGGATCCTCGATGGATTCCCCCATCAGATAGAGCGTTCCCCCTTCACCGATGAATGACTCCAGGGCGAGCGCATCGGCCCGCGCCGGATTGCACGCGTCCCTGATGTGGATCGAGGAGAGTGCGCCCAGCACACGCGCCGTCAGTTCCTGTGCCATATCGCGGCGTTCGGGATGCGCGGTGAGGGTGGCTTCCAGCTCGCCCGCCGAGCCGCCCGCCGCCTTGGGGTGCGTACGGAGGATCCGTACCGGCTCATGCGCCGAACTGCCCTGTGCCCAGCGGTGTACGTGGCGGAAGGGTCGGCCGTCCACCGCGGCGGCGTGCAGCCAGCAGCGCAGCATCGTCTCCGCGGCCTCCGCCAGGGGCTGGTCCATCGCGTGTGCGGGGCGTACGGGGGCCAGCAGGGCGGCGGCGCGGGCGGCCGCGACCTCGCGGGAGCCGCACCCGTCCGCCGGGTTCCAGCGCAGCCGGGCGGGGGTGTCGAGGAGGTGGGACGGGTCGAAGACATGGGTCGGCCCGAACTTGGCGCGGGCGTCCTTGGTCGCGGCCCACAGATCGGGATCGCTGGTGAGGGCGAGAACGGGGCCGACCGCCTCCAGGATGGCCTGGGCGGCGGCTTCGCCGCGCTCGGCGCCGAAGAGGACGCGGGACCTTGCCGGTTCCCCACCGGGGCGGAACAGTCCGGCGGCGAGGTCGGCGTCTGGGGCGGACAGCGGCTGTGGCGCCGCTACGGGGCCCTGGGGGCTGTCCTCCGGGCCGTACGGGGCCAGGGAGTACGCCTCGGCCTCGGTGCGTTCCGGTCGCTCTGTGCGCTCCGTGGCGACGGGGCCGGTTGCCGTCTCGTACGCGGCGACTGGAGGGGCGATGGCCTCGAGCGGGTCTGCGGAGCGGTGCGTGCCGGTGCCGTGAGGCGTGACCGCGTCGGGGGCGCCGGGCGTGCTGTGTGCGACGGCGCGGCCTGGTGCGGTGGGCTCCGGCCGGGCGGCCGGGCCGTGTTCGTCGGCTGGTGGTCTGGTGGGGCCCGTACCCGTCCCATGGAGGGGCGGGGGGTCCTCGGCGGCCGCCGAGGGGCCTGCGGTGCCCCGCTCGGTGCCCTCGGGGGCGTACGCGGGGCCAGGGACCCGCTCCGTACCCGTGCCGTCCGCAGCGCTCTGCGCGGCCTCCGCCCGCGCGGCGCGGCGCTTGGCGCGGACCAGCCGGTAGCGGGTCACCGTGCCGACCGCGAAGACCGCGAGCACGATCAGCACCATCAGCTCGCTGATGAGGATGCCCCAGAACAGCCCGTACCCGGAGAGCTGGGCCTTCGGTGTGTCGGGCCACGCCGCCGCCAGGTCGTGCGGCTCCTCCACCAGGTGACGCAGTGCCAGGGGCGTGTGCAGGAAGGTCAGGCCGTCCGGCCAGGCGCCGTGCGCGAAGAGCGCGGACAGGCCGGTCGCCGACCAGATGAGCCCGATCAGCCCCAGCAGGAAGGCGAAGAGGCCGACCAGCAGCCCGTCCGGAACGCCGCCGTCCGGGGGCCGCTGTCTTCCGTGACCGTGCTCCGCGGGTCCGCCGCGGTACTGCCCGGCCGCCATGTCAGGCCACCGTGGAGCCGTACGACGGACCGCCGTAGGGGTCCGCCTCCGCCGCGGCCTCGACCGCCGCCGCCGCTCGCTCCTCGGCCTCCGCCTCGGCGGCGAGCTGGACGGCCATCGCGTCCTCGGTCATCGCCCGGTCGGTGTAGACGAGGGGGCGCTCGGCCTCGGTGATCAGGTGTTTGACGACCTGTACGTTGCCGTTGACGTCCCAGACCGCGATACCGGGGGAGAGCGTCGGAATGATCTCCACCGCCCAGCGGGGCAGGCCCAGCACCCGCCCGGTGGCCCGGGCCTCGTCCGCCTTCTGGGCGTAGATCGTCCGGGTCGAGGCCATCTTGAGGATCGCCGCGGCCTCGCGTGCCGCCGCGCCGTCGACCACGTCGGACAGATGGTGGACGACGGCGACGAAGGACAGGCCGAGCCGTCGGCCGAACTTCAGCAGCCGCTGGAAGAGCTGGGCGACGAAGGGCGAGTTGATGATGTGCCAGGCCTCTTCGACCAGGAAGATGCGCTTCTTGCGGTCGGGCCGGATCCAGGTGTGCTCCAGCCAGACGCCCACGATGGCCATGAGGATGGGCATCGCGATCGAGTTGCGGTCGATGTGGGACAGGTCGAAGACGATGAGCGGCGCGTCGAGATCGATTCCGGCCGTGGTCGGACCGTCGAACATGCCGCGCAGGTCACCGTCGACCAGCCGGTCCAGCACCAGGGCGACGTCCAGGCCCCAGGCCCGTACGTCGTCCAGGTCGACGTTCATCGCCTCCGCCGACTCCGGCTCGGGGTGGCGCAGCTGCTCGACGATGTCGGTCAGCACCGGTTGGCGGTCGGTGATGGTCTCGTTGACGTAGGCGTGCGCGACCTTGAGGGCGAAGCCGGAGCGCTCGTCGAGCCCGTGCCCCATCGCGACCTCGATGATCGTGCGGAGCAGGGCCAGCTGACCTGTCGTCGTGATCGACGGGTCCAGGGGGTTGAGCCGGATGCCGCCGTCGAGGGCCGCCATCGGGTCGAGCCGGATGGGGGTTATCCCCAGCTCCTGGGCGATCAGGTTCCACTCGCCGACCCCGTCCTCGCCCTGTGCGTCCAGCACCACCACCTGGCGGTCGCGGAACCGGAGCTGACGCAGGACGTACGTCTTCTCCAGGGCCGACTTGCCGTTGCCGGACTCCCCGAGCACCAGCCAGTGCGGGGCGGGCAGCTGCTGGCCGTACAGCTGGAACGGGTCGTAGATGTAGCCCTTCCCGGAGTACACCTCGCGCCCGATGATGACGCCCGAGTCGCCGAGGCCCGGAGCCGCGGTCGGGAGGTAGACGGCCTGCGCCTGCCCCGTGGACGTACGGACCGGCAGCCGAGTCGTCTCCACCTTCCCGAACAGAAAGCTGGTGAACGCGTCGGTGACGGCGGTCATCGGATCGGCCACGGCGGAGCCCCTATCGTCCCAGTCCCAGTCGTCAGTCGTCTTCTCACGGCTATCGATCAGATGCGGTCGGCTAACGGCGGATACCGGTCGCGAACGGCAACGTGTTCACAAACGCCCGGTGGTGCTCACGGTCGCACCACTCCAGCTTGAGATAGCTCTTCCCCGCCGAGGCCCGGATGGTCCGCTTGTCGCGGGCCAGGCCCTCCGGCGAGCGGGAGGAGACGGTGATGTAGCCGACCAGGTTGACGCCCGCGGCGCCGCTGGCCAGGTCCTCGCCGCGCTGGTCGAGCCGGCCGTGCGCGGCGATGTCGCGCGGGTCCACCGTACGGTTCATCTTCGCGGAGCGGCTGGCCTCGGCCTCGTCGTTGACCTTTTCGGTCAGCATCCGCTCGATCGCGATCTCCGTGGGCTCCAGATCCATGCAGACGGCGACCGTACGGATGACATCGGGGGTGTGGACGAGCAGCGGGGCGAGGAAGTTCACCCCGACCGGCGTCATGGGCCACTCCTTCACCCATGCGGTGGCGTGGCACCACGGCTCGCGGGTGCTGGACTCACGGGTCTTCGCCTGGAGGTACGTGGGCTCCATCGCGTCCAGCTCGGCGGGCCAGGCGTTGCGCTTGGTCATCGCCTGGATGTGGTCGATGGGGTGGTCCGGGTCGTACATGGAGTGGATGAGCGAGGCCAGCCGGCCCTGCCCGAGGGGCTGGCGCACCCGGATGTCGGCCTCGGCGAGCCGCGCGCAGATGTCGGTCAGCTCGCGCGCCATGATCACGGCCAGGCCCGCGTCCTTGTCGATCCTGCCGCCACCGCCGCTGCGACGGGTGGCGCGCGCGATGGCCTGCGCCTCGGCGGCCAGGTCGCGGGTGTAGTGCATGCAGGCGACGAGGTACGCGCGGTGCTGCTCGGAGGAGGTGGACACCATCGACTGAAGCTGGTCGTACGAGTCCTTGAGCCACACCGGGGCGCCGTTGTCGCCGCGCCGCTCGACGTCCTTGGCGTGCGCGTCCGGGTCGGCGGGGAGGGTGCGGGCCAGCATCTGGAGGCGCGTCACGAAGCCGTCGCCGTTGGCCACGTGCTTGAGCAGCGTGCCGAACCGGTCGACCAGCGCCTCCTGGTCCTCGCTGTCCCGCAGGCCCACGCCCGGGCCCTCGATCTCGATCGCGGCGGTGACGGTGCGGCGGTCGGCGTGCAGCAGGACGGCGATCTCGTCCGGGCCGAACGGCGCGGCCAGCCAGTTGATCCGGCCGATGCCGGGGGGCGGGCCGACCTCCACCTCGCGGCCGTCGAGCCGGGTACCGGCCTCGGCGGCGCCGGAGCGGTAGCCGGTGGTGCCCTTGCGGACGCTGCGCCGGTACGAGCGGTTGATCTCGAACCAGCGGTAGAACGTCCGCCCGTTGTACGGCACGTACACGGCGGCCAGCGCGAGGGTCGGGAAGCCGACCAGGGCGACGATGCGCAGCGTCAGCATCGGCACCAGCAGCCCGCACATCATCCCGATGAACGCGCCCGCGATGATCAGCGCGATCTCACCGGTCTCGCGGTTCTTGCCGACGATCGCGTTGGGGCGGGCGCGCCCGATCAGATACGTGCGGCGCGGTGCGATGGCGTGGGACTGGGCATCGACCGTCACCGCCGGTCACCTCCCGGGTTGTTGCCTGAGCTGTTGTTCTGCGAGCGGGGGGCGGGGGCGGACCCGCCCCCGGAGTTGCCGGTGCGGCCGGCGCCGGAGGCACCCCCGCCTCCACCGGTACGGGAGCTGTGCGCGGCGACGCCGCCGGACACGGGGTTGGCGGGCTTGGTCTGGGCCGGGCGACCCCCGCCGCCGTCGCCCCCGCCGCGGGCGCTGTGGGTGTTGATGCCCTGCTTCACCAGGGCCGCGGGCGAGCTGATGACCGCGGCGGCCTGACGGGACGCGGGGTCGGCGCTGGCACTGCGGGCCTTGACGATCTCGTCGCCGAAGCCGGGCACGAAGCGGTAGATCATCGCGCTGGCGAAGATGGCCAGGATGATGATGGAGAGGCCGGAGACGACGGCCGAGAAGGCGTCAGGCTCGTTACCGGAGGTGGAGAGCGCGCCGGCCAGCGCGAGGACTATGACGATGACCGGCTTGACGAGAATCACCGCGATCATGATCCCGGCCCAGCGGCGGACGTGCCCCCACATGTTCTTGTCGACGAGCCCCGCGTAGACGGCCGTGCCGAGCAGGGCGCCGACGTAGAGCAGGGCCGCGCGGATGACCAGCTCCAGGCAGAGCACACCGGCCGCGAGGATCGTCACGAGCGACACGACGATGAGCATGATGGGGCCGCCGCCGATGTCCTCGTCCCGCTTCAGGGCCTGGGCGAAGGAGCCGAAGAAGGCGTCGTTGTCGGCGCCGGTGCCGGAGGCGATGGCGTCCGTGACGGCGTCGGTGGCGGTGACGACCGTATAGAGGATGAGCGGGGTGAAGGCGGAGGCCAGGACCGTCAGCCACAGGAAGCCGATGGCCTCGGAGAGGGCCTCACCGAGCGGGACGCCGCGGATGGCTCGCTTGGCGACGGCGAGGAGCCAGAGGATGAGGGTGAGGACGGTCGAGGCGGCGAAGACGACGGCGTACTGGCGGAGGAAGGCCTCGTTCGTGAAGTCGACGTTCGCCGTCTCCTTGACGAGCTTCGAGAGCTTGCCGACGAGCCAGGCGGCGGCGTCGGCGCAGCCGCGGGCCAGGGAGGCGGCGGGGTCGAGGGGGTTTGACGGGTCGGAGCCGGGCGACCCACCGCCGCCGTTGTCCTCGCACAGGTCCTTCCACTGCCCGTCGACACCGGAGCAGCCATCGTCGCTGCCTGACGGACTCGGCGTCGGGGAGGGCGCTGCGGCAGCGCGAGACGCCAGCAGGATGCAGGCGGCCTGGACGGACGCGAGCATGGCTCCGATGGAGAGGGCACGATGGCGATTAGCGGGCATACGTGAACCCTCCGAACCCTTGTACGGCATTGGCCATGTCCTCAGCTGAGGAGGCGGCTTGATCGCGGCCGACAGGTGTGGGGCCGGCCTTCTGGGCGTACTGAGTCACCTTCCAGTCACCCTCGACCCACTTCAGCTCGAACGTGTCCGTGTACCAGCTTTCGGTGACCGGGGTCTTGGACCCTTCTCCGGCGAGGCCGAAGAGAAGCGAGTGCCAGACGGCGATCCGGGCAGTGCCGTCGCCGAACTTCGACACCTTGGTGCCCACCGGGTTCGTACGGGAGACGAAGGTCATCCCGTCCGGGGGGTTGCCGTTTGAATCGAGACCGGCGTTGGTGAGGATCTTGTTACCCGAGAGCGCCTTGTCCAGTTCCTTCAGCCGCGTGGCCGCGACGCCCGGTGCGTAAATCGCGTTCACGATGGCGTGACGACGGGCGGTTTTGTACATACCTTCCGACCCCAGCGCCACCGCATAGTTCGCCGCCGCGCTCTGCGCCCCCTGCTGGGACTTCGGGAAGCCCGATGCGATGCCCGTCGTGCCGTTCTTGCCGGTGACCGGGCGGGTGCCGGTGGGGGCGGTGGGCTGGGCGTCGGCGTTGGTGCCGCCGGAGTCGGCGTCGGACGAGCCGCCGTCGCTCTGGCCGCCGCGGTTGACGAAGGCGATGGCGGCGAGGAGCAGGACGACGACCCCGATGACCGTGATCAGGTTGCGGCTCGGCTTGACGGCCCGGCCGGGGCCGCGGCGGGGCGGGCCGTACGGGTCCTCGTCGCCTTCGGGCAGGCGGGTGCGCGTCAGGTGGCCGCCGGAGGCCGTGCCGCGGGTGCGGCCGTCGTCGTGGCCGTCGTAGTCGTAGTCACCGCCGTAGCCGCCGTCGCCGCCGAGACTCATCGCGTGCTCGCCCCTTCAACCGTGCCAACCCTGCCGCAGTCCGTGGTCGGTGTTCCGCCACGCTGGTACGACGGTAGCGGCGTGGACCGACGTGTGGGCGTGGTGGTGTGAGTGGACATCAGACTGACACGACCTCGGCGACGGGGGCGGCGGGTGCGGGCATCAGGAAGCAGCCTCGGGTACGGAGGGTGGGGCCGGTAGGGGGGATCGGGGGCGGAGGCTCGGGGGCGGGGCGTGCGCCGCGCGCGCGGGGGTCGGCTCCGGTGTGCGGGGGCGCAGGCCGGGGCGGGGGCGGGGGCGTGGCTAGATGGCCATGCCGTACACGATCGTGAAGAGCGTGCCCAGCGAGCCGATGATGAACACGCCGGTCAGCCCTGCGACGATCAGTCCCTTGCCCTGCTCCGCGCTGAAGGTGTCGCGCAGTGCGGTCGCGCCGATGCGCTGCTTGGCCGCGCCCCAGATCGCGATGCCGAAGCACAGCAGCAGCGCGACGGCCATGACGACCTCGATCATGACGCGGGCCTCGCTGCCCAGGCTTCCGAAGGGGCCCCAGTCTGGGGCGATTCCGCCGATGATGGTGTTGATGTCGCCCTTTTCGGCCGCTAGGAACATAATGAACTCACCGCCCCTTATGGGTAGTTGTGTGCCCCGGCCGAGCCGGCGTGGGGTCAGTCTCTATCTTCGCTGACGATTCCGCTTCCGCATGTCGACTAGGCGGCATTTCTTGGCGGATCTCGTACGTGTTGTGGACCACGGTGACCTGGCAGGAGGACGAGCCATGTCCATCACGGTCCATCAGGTGCCTTATGGTCACTCTGTGTATCACGCGGGTGGGCGCCGGGCAACGATCGGTAGCGGAGCCCTCTATTCCTCCGCGACATCCTCCGCGACCTCCTCCGCGAAGTCGTCGAACTCCCCTGCCTTGACCCCCTTGAGGAACGCGTCCCACTTGGCCTGGGTGGTGACGACGACGGTCTCCGGGTCGTTGCTCTCGCGCATGTAGATCCGGCCGTCGGGGCCCGCGGCCACCTCCAGGTAGGCGCCCGCCTCCTCGTCCTCGTCGGTCGAGGCCCGCTGCCAGTCCAGCTGCGTCATCCGTGTTCCTTGGGGTTCATGGGGTGTGAGGTGCTCGAACGGGCCGGACTTTACGCGTTCCGCGGGGTGCGCGGAGGGGGTGCAGGGGGCGCACGGCACCGGTCGGCCGTAGGGTTTCGGCTGGCGAGCGGCTGATTTTCGCCGTGCGTACGGAAACGCGTTCGTACCGCGGGCTGATGGGGGAGGATGGCCGGGTGCGTAAGGTCTGGCTGGGTGTCAGTGTCGGTATCGGAGTCTCTCTTTCCTTCGTCGTCCTGCTCGTTCTCGGCACCTATATGGTCGCCGGGAACCTCGCGGGCGGTGGCGGAGGCACCAGTGTCGGGCTGGCGAAGGGCTCGGTCCCGGCCACGTACGCACCGCTGATCCAGCGGTACGGGAACTCCTGCCCCGCCCTCAACCCGGCCCTGCTCGCCGCGCAGCTCTACCAGGAGAGCGGGTGGAACGCGAAGGCGCAGAGCCCGGCCAACGCCAAGGGGCTGGCGCAGTTCATCCCCGCCACCTGGGCGTCGCACGGGGTGGACGGCGACAAGGACGGCAAGCGGGACATCTGGAATCCGAACGACGCGATTCCGTCCGCGGCCGCCTACGACTGCTCGCTCGCGAAGTATGTGAAGGACGTGCCGGGCAATCTGACGCACAACATGCTGGCGTCCTACAACGCCGGCGCGTACGCCGTGATCAAGTACAACGGCGTGCCGCCGTACCGCGAGACCCAGAACTACGTGAAGACCATCACCAACCTGGCCAAGAGCTTCGAGGCGCCCACGCAGCGCGTGCAGCCGTCGCGGCAGTCGGCCGCGGCGATCTACTTCGCGCAGAAGCAGCTCGGCAAGCCGTATCTGTGGGGCGGTAACGGCACCCCGGAGCAGGGCGGGCGGTTCGACTGCTCGGGGCTGACGAAGGCGGCGTACAAGACGGTGGGGATCGAGCTGCCGCGCGTCGCCAACGACCAGTGGAACGCCGGACCGCATCCCAAGCGCAATGAGCTGCTCCCCGGCGATCTGGTCTTCTTCGCCTACGACCTCGATGACCCGAGATCCATTCACCACGTGGGGATCTACGTGGGCGGCGGGAAGATGATCAACGCGCCCTACACTGGTGCGGTGATCCGCTTCGACCCCATCGACTCCCCGGACTACATCGGGGCGACGCGGGTGACCAAGGATGGCGCAAAAGCGCTGCCCCAGCCCAGCGCCGCGTGAGGATTCCCTCTGAGCTGCGACGATGGGTCACCCTTCGATAACGTCCCGGTGATCGTTGGGTAGCGAACGGAACGCCTGGCGCAATGAGGGCGTTTCCTGGAAGTGGATCGGCGGCACACCCTTCGGCATCGCTCGCCGGGGTCGTCGGTCGCGGGGAATCACGGGGGTCGGCAGCTGTACGTAGCGACAGGTGAGAGATAAGGGGCCGCGGCACATGGCTGGACTCGCACTGGACGGGTCGAACCCCGATGTCAGCCTTCTCTACGACATCAACGGGCTCGCCAAGGATGCCCCGCACTGGTTCGACCGCGTGATGGAGTTCGTCGGCGAGTACGGGATCGTCATCGGGCTCGCCCTGGTGGGCCTCGGCGCCTGGTGGAGCGTGCGCAAGCGGGGGCAGGACGCGCCGTCCGCCGTCGCCGGGCTGATGTGGGCGCCGCTGGCCGCCGGGATCGCGCTGATCGCCAACATCCCGATCCGCGGTTTCGTCCAGCGTCCGCGGCCGTTCCGGGACCATCAGCTCGAGGTCCTGGTGGCGGGCAAGAACGACTTCTCCTTCGTCAGCGATCACGCGACGCTGACCATGGGGCTCGCCGTCGGGGTCTTCATGGCCCACCGGCGGTACGGGCTGGCGGCGATCGGGCTCGCACTGCTCGAGGGCTTCTGCCGCGTCTACATGGGCGTGCACTATCCGACGGATGTGATCGGCGGGTTCGCGCTGGGGACCGCGGTCGCGCTGCTGCTGGCGCCGCTGGCGATGATGCTGCTGACGCCGCTCACCACCACGATCGCGGGATCGCGGGCCGGCTGGCTGATACGGGCCGGGCGCCCCGGCCCGGCCGCCGCGGCGGGCGAGGGGGTCCCGGAGTTCCCCGAGACCCGGTCGCCGGGCACGGAGCGCGGCAGCAAGGATCTCGCGGCCTGACACACCCGTACGACCGACGGGCGGCCCGGCAGCATCACGCCGGGCCGCCCGTCGTCTGTACAGATACGGACAGAGGAGAGAGGACAGGCCCGCGGGCTCCACAGCGCCTGCGGGAAGCTCAGAGAGCCTGCCGGAACCTCACAGCGCCTGCGGGAAGTCGAAGAGCCGCTTCGGGTCGTAACGCTTCTTCAGCCGCGCCAGCCGGTCCGCGCCGGATCCGTAGTACGCCGAGCGCCAGTTCGTGAGCGTGGCGTCGGTGTAGTTCTGGTACGCCGCCCCGGAGGCGTAGCGCCGCATCGCCGAGTGCGCCGCGTCCAGCCAGGCGTTCTGCGGGGCGCCCGCGCCGCCCGCCGCCCAGGACGCGGTGTACTGCGCGAGGAACCGCGAGCGGCGGTGGACGAAGGCGGTGGCCTGCGGGTCGACGCGGTTCACGGCGCCGCCGAGCGCGGTGAGCGCGATGCTGACCGCGCCGCCGCCGCTGGTGCGCCGCCCGAAGCGCTCGACCTGGTCGAGCATCGCGCGTATCCCCGCCTGGCTCAGCGAGCGGTTGAAGAAGTCGGACCGCGCCGCGTACGTCTCCCGCTTCAGCACCCCGTCGGTGCTGCGGCCGGGCTTGTCGCCGGGTAGATGGCAGCGACTGGTCGAGGAGTCGCCGCATCCCGCGTACATGCGCATCGCGTCGACGTACCCCCGGCGGCGCAGGGTCACCCGGGAGGCGGGGCCGGGGCCGCCGGGGCCGTCGGCGAGCCGGTCCACCGCGTTCTGGAGGTCGCCGTAGGTGCCGAGGGAGAAGCAGCTGATGGAGACGGTCGGGGTGTGGCCGGGGGCGGCCGACAGGTGCAGGGCCGACCAGATCTCGTCGGGCTGGTCGGGGCCCCACTTCTGCCAGGCGCTGAGCACCTTGGCCGCCTTCGACCAGGGCCAGGACATATAGGCGGTGACGCCGTCGCCGGGCTTGCGGGTGCGGAAGCGGAGCTCGGTGACGACGCCGAAGTTGCCGCCGCCGGCGCCGCGCAGCGCCCAGAAGAGGTCGGGTTCGCGGTCCTTGGAGACCTGGAGGGTCTTGCCCGCGGCGGTGATGAGGGTCGCGCCGGTGAGGTGGTCGGAGGTGAGCCCGTACGCCCGGGAGACCACGCCGTGGCCGCCGCCGAGGGTGAGCCCGGAGATGCCGACGCTCGGGCAGGAGCCGCCGGGGACGGTGACGCCGTGGGCGCCGAGCTGGGTGTAGACGTCGATGAGCTTGGCGCCGCCGCCGATGCGGGCCTCGCCCGTGGTGGTGCGGATGGAGCCGAGCGCGGAGACGTCGATGACCAGGCGGCCGTCACCGCTGGAATAACCGGCGTAGCTGTGGCCGCCGTTGCGGATGGAGACGGGGGTGCCGTGGCGTCGGGCGAAGTCCAGACATGCGGTGATGTCGGACGTATTGCCTATATAGGCGACACCGGCGGGCCGCAGATGGTCGAAGCGGGTGTTGTACAGGCGCCTGGCGGCGGTGTAGTCGGCGTCGCCGGGGCGCACCAGGTCGCCGTGCAGCGCCTTGCCGAGCGCGGTCCAGTCCGCGGCCTTCGCCTTGCCGTCGCTCGCCGCGAGCCGGGTGCCCGAGGCGGCGCGGAGGGACGTCGCGCGGCCGGCGGCGTGTCCCGTGGTGGTGCTGCTGCACGCCGCGGCCCAGGTGGCCGTGGATGCCAGTCCCGCGCTCGCTGCCAGCAGTGTCCGCCGGTTCATGGCGGTGTCCCCTCCCTGTCGACCTTTCCCACTGGTCGACCGGGCCACTGCCGTTACTGCGTATGCCGCCCGGTCGCCTGGTCAGAGGAAATGCCGGGCGACGGGGTTCCGTTTGTGGCAGAAGAATGACGATCCGTCGTGTGGGCGCTCGCGTCGTCGCGGGCCAGGGACCGGGCGCGGCGGGCCGGACCGGCCCAGCCGCAGGTGCATCTGGCGAGGCAGAAGGCCCCCTTCTCCACGGTGGAGGTGCGGGGTTGGTCGGGGCCCATGTCACCTGAGTCGAGCACATGACCACGCTACCGGGCCGTGACGGGTGGCCGGAACGGGTCGTTAAACGAACAAGTATCAAGGCGTGGACGAGCGTGGCCAGGGGGTCGACGGTCGATGGTGGTTCAGCGACGCGGTGGTGGAAGGAGACGGGCGAAGGCGGTCGCCGGATGCGTGGCGGGTGGTCTGCTGGCCGGGCTGCTGGCGACCGTCAGCGGCTGCTCGTCCCAGACGGTGGCGGACGAGCGCCCGGGCGGTGCCCCCGGGGCGGCGGCCGCGGTCGCCGTGCTTCAGCAGGCCGCGGATGTGCTGGTGAGTTCCGGGAGTTCACGGGTGCGGACGACCCTGGAGACGGCGACCGGCGGCACCCGGGTGTCGATCGAGGGCAGCGGGGCGTACGACTTCGAGCAGCGGCGGGGGCGGCTGCGGCTGGTGCTGCCGCGGGACGCGACGGGCGCGGCCGAGCACGGGCCGATCACCGAACTGCTGGCGTCCGGTGCGCTCTTCATGCGCAACCGCGGCGCGGGCATCCCCAGCGACAAATGGGTACGGGTGGACACGGCGGGCATTCCGGACGGCAATCTGGTCACCGGCGGGGCGACCGATCCGCTGACCGCCGCCGAACTGCTGCGCGGGGTGCGGCGGGCGAGCCTGGTCGGGGAGGAGGGCCTGGACGGCGCCCTGGTGCGGCACTACCGCGGCACCACGGACATCGGCCGGGCGGCCAAGGTGGCCTCGCACGGCGTACGGGGGCCGCTGCGCGCCGCGGCGAAGGGGTTCACCGACCCGCTGGTGCCGTTCGACGCGTATCTTGACGGGCTGGGGCGGCTGCGTGAGGTACGCCACCGCTTCACCGTGACCAGCCGCGCGAGCGGTACGCGGCCCGCCGAGAGCGCGGACGGGCGGCGCGCGGTGGGGGTGGCCTCGACGACGGAGCTGTACGACTTCGGGGTGGAGACCGCCGTCGAGCTCCCCAAGCCCGCGGATATCTACACAGGAAAGGTCGGATCGCCTCAGAAGTAGTCGGAGGGGCCCGCTCTGTCCTTCGAAATGGCCCATCCGTGCCATGCGCGGAGTGTGTACCGATCCCTACGCTGGGAAGCCGCTGCTCGAAAGTGCTCGAAGGTGCTCGCAGGAGGAGGTGAAACACGTGGTTGCGCGTCGCGGCTCACCGGGCCCGGACCCCGTGGCCCTCGTCGAGATCGATCTCTACGGTGAATTGATGATCGCTGCTGCGAGCGCGGACGAGGACAGGCTCAGTCCGGACCGCATCGACGAGGTGCTCCGGGTGGAGGCCGACCGCTCGGCGGATCGCTCACCCGAGCGATCGGATTCAGCCAACCGCTCGACGGGGCGGACGACCGAAAATGCGGAGCGGCCGGAAACCGACGGTCCGGACGTCGGGTAGCCAGCCGGGCGGGCGGGCCCCTCGGGTCCCGCGGATTCCCTCCGGCTCCTCGGGCCCTCAGGTCCGCAGCAGCCGGGCGATGGCCGCCGTCGCCTCGGCGACCTTGGCGTCCACCTCGTCCTCTCCCTCGTCCCCCTCCTTGGCGGCGCTCTCCACGGCCGCGCTGGCGACGCAGTGCCGCAGATGCTCTTCGAGCAGCTGGAGGGCGAAGGACTGGAGGGCCTTGGTGCTGGCGGAGACCTGGGTGAGTATGTCGATGCAGTAGACATCCTCTTCGACCATCCGCTGAAGGCCCCTGATCTGGCCCTCGATCCGGCGCAGCCGCTTCAGGTGCTGGTCCTTCTGGTGGGCGTACCCGTGGCCGCCGTGGGTAGGGGAAGCCTGGCCGGACGCCTGGCCCCGCTCATCGCCGCCGGTGGGCGCGGTGGTGTCGGCTGCCGTGGTGGTCATGGCGTCCTCCCGTTGTTCACTATCGGTGCACATATACCCCCAGTGGGTATATGGTAACGGCTTTTTCGGCCGAACCGGGCCCCTGTGAAGAGCACACCGCCCGATGGGCGACACTGGGGACGCCGGTTACCGTGGCCGGAAGATGCGCCTAGCATCGTCGAGTCCCCATCCGCCGCATCCCGAGGATCCCCAGTGCGCTTTCGTCTGACCCCCAGGGAGACGAGCTTCTACGACATGTTCGCCGCCTCCGCGGACAACATCGTGACCGGCTCCAAGCTCCTCATGGAACTGCTCGGGGCGGACTCCGCCGCTCGTGCCGAGATCTCCGAGCGGATGAGGGCCGCGGAGCACGCTGGAGACGACGCCACGCACGCGATCTTCCATCAGCTGAACTCCTCGTTCATCACGCCGTTCGACCGCGAGGACATCTACTCCCTCGCCTCGTCCCTCGACGACATCATGGACTTCATGGAGGAGGCCGTCGACCTGGTCGTCCTCTACCAGGTCGAGGAGCTGCCCAAGGGCGTCGAGCAGCAGATCGAGGTGCTGGCGCGGGCGGCCGAGCTGACCGCCGAGGCCATGCCGAACCTGCGCACCATGACGAACCTCACGGAGTACTGGATCGAGGTCAACCGGCTGGAGAACCAGGCGGACCAGATCCACCGCAAGCTGCTGGCCCACCTCTTCAACGGCAAGTACGACGCGATAGAGGTGCTCAAGCTCAAGCAGATCGTGGATGTGCTGGAAGAGGCGGCCGACGCCTTCGAGCACGTGGCCAACACGGTCGAGACGATCGCCGTCAAGGAGTCCTGAGCCCCGGCATGGACACCTTCGCGCTCGTCGTGACCATCGCGGTCGCGCTCTTCTTCACCTACACCAACGGCTTCCACGACTCGGCGAACGCCATCGCCACCTCGGTCTCCACCCGGGCCCTGACCCCGCGGGCGGCGCTCGCGATGGCCGCGGTGATGAACCTCGCCGGTGCCTTCCTGGGCAGCGGGGTCGCCAAGACCGTCAGCGAGGGCCTGATCGCCACCCCGACCGGCAAACAGGGCATGATCATCCTGTTTTCCGCGCTGGTCGGGGCCATCGCCTGGAACATGATCACCTGGTACTACGGACTGCCGTCCTCGTCCTCGCACGCCCTGTTCGGCGGCCTGGTGGGTGCGGCGCTCGCCGGTGCCAGCACCGTTCACTGGAGCGGTGTGGTGGAGAAGATCGTCCTCCCGATGGTCCTCTCGCCCCTCATCGGCCTGGTGCTGGGCTACTTCGTGATGGTCGGCATCTTCTGGATGTTCCGGAAGTCCAACCCGCACAAGGCGAAGCGCGGCTTCCGGATAGCGCAGACCGTGTCGGCCGCCGCCATGGCGCTCGGCCACGGTCTCCAGGACGCACAGAAGACCATGGGTGTGGTGGTGATGGCCCTGGTCATCGGCGGTGTCGAGGAGCAGGGAGACGCGATCCCGGTGTGGGTGAAGATCGCCTGCGCCGCGATGCTCTCGCTCGGCACGTACGCGGGTGGCTGGCGCATCATGCGCACCCTGGGCCGCCGGATCATCGAGCTGGACCCGCCGCAGGGCTTCGCCGCCGAGACGACCGCGGCCTCGGTCATGTACACCGCGTCGTTCATGTTCCAGGCGCCGATCTCGACGACGCACGTGATCACCTCGGCGATCATGGGTGTGGGCGCGACCAAGCGCGTGAACGCGGTGCGCTGGGGGGTCGCGAAGAACATCATCCTCGGGTGGTTCATCACCATGCCCGCGGCGGCCGGAGTCGCCGCCCTCAGCTACTGGATCGTGAACCTGGCCTTCGGCTGATCCGTCGCGGTGACGCAGTGGGCCCGCCCCCGGGAGCCGGGGGCGGGCCCTTTTCGTCGTGCGGTGGCACCGCCATGCAGCACCGCAGGACGCTGTTCCTCGCCTCCTGGGGCGAGGGGCCTGATCAGCCGAAGCGGCCGGAGATGTAGTCCTCGGTCGCCTGGACGGACGGGTTGGAGAAGATCCGCTCGGTCTCGTCGATCTCGATGAGCTTGCCGGGCTGGCCGACGCCGGCCAGGTTGAAGAAGGCCGTGCGGTCCGAGACGCGCGCCGCCTGCTGCATGTTGTGCGTCACGATGACGATCGTGAAACGCTCCTTCAGCTCACCGATCAGGTCCTCGATGGCGAGGGTCGAGATCGGGTCCAGCGCCGAGCAGGGCTCGTCCATCAGCAGCACGTCGGGCGCGACCGCGATGGCGCGGGCGATGCACAGCCGCTGCTGCTGACCGCCGGAGAGCCCGGCGCCCGGCTTGTTCAGCCGGTCCTTGACCTCGTTCCACAGGTTGGCGCCCTTGAGGGACTTCTCGACGATGTCCGACAGCTCGCTCTTCTTGTACGAGCCGTTCAGCTTCAGCCCGGCCGCCACGTTCTCGAAGATCGACATCGTCGGGAACGGGTTGGGGCGCTGGAAGACCATGCCGACCGTGCGCCGCACGGAGACGGGGTCGACGCCGGAGGCGTACAGGTTCTCGTCGTCGAGCATCACCTTGCCCTCGACCCGGCCGCCGGGGGTGACCTCGTGCATCCGGTTGAGGGTGCGCAGGAAGGTCGACTTGCCGCAGCCGGACGGGCCGATGAAGGCGGTCACCGACCGGGGTTCGACGGTCATCGAGATGTCCTCGATGGCCTTGTGGCTGCCGTAGTAGGCCGTCAGCCCGCTGATGTCGATGCGCTTGGCCATGTGAATCACTTCTCTTCTTCTCGGCCTCAGCGGCCGGTCTTCGGGGCCTTCCAACGGGCGATGCCGCGGGCCACCAGGTTCAGGATCATGACGAAGGCGATGAGCACGAGCGCCGCGGCCCAGGCGCGGTCGAACGAGGCCTCGTTGCCGAGCTGCCACTGCTCGTAGATGTAGTACGGCAGCGACGACTGGGCGCCTTCGAAGGGGTTGCCGTTGATCGCCTGGGAGCCGAAGACCAGCAGCACGATGGGGGCGGACTCACCGGCGATACGGGCGACCGCGAGCATCACACCCGTGGTGATCCCGCCGATCGAGGTGGGCAGCACCACCTTGAGGATGGTGCGCCACTTGGGCACACCCAGCGCGAGCGAGGCCTCGCGCAGCTCGTCCGGGACGAGCTTGAGCATCTCCTCGGTGGAGCGGACCACGACCGGCATCATCAGGATGGCCAGCGCCATGGCGCCGGCGAAGCCGGAGTAGCCGAAGCCCAGGATGATGATCCAGAAGCTGAGGATGAACAGACCGGCCACGATCGAGGGGATGCCGGTCATGACGTCGACGAAGAAGGTCACGGCCTTCGCGAGCCGCCCGCGCCCGTACTCCACCAGGTAGATGGCGGTCAGCAGGCCGATGGGGGCCGCGATGAGGGTGGCGATGCCGACCTGCTCCAGGGTGCCGAGGATCGCGTGGTACGCGCCGCCGCCGGGCAGGATCGTCTGGACGCCGTCCATGGAGTGGCTGAGGAAGTAGCCGTTGAGCACGGTCTTGCCGCGGTTGATCGTCTCCCAGATCAGCGAGAGCAGCGGGACGACCGCGATCAGGAAGCAGATCCACACCAGGCTGGTGGCCAGCTGGTTCTTGGCCTGCCGACCGCCCTCGACCGCGGCCGTGACGCCGTAGGAGAGGACGACGAAGAGCAGTGCGGCGATGAGGCCCATCTGGAAGGGGTTGCCCATGCCTGCGGCGGTGCCGATGCCGACGCCCGCGGCGATCGAGACCGCGGCCAGCCCCAGCGGGGCCCAGCGGGGCAGCCGCGCCTGCTGGAGGGTGGACGCGCGCGGCGTGGTGGTGTCGATGGTCGTGTCGCTCATGCGGCGGTCCCCGAGTACTCCTTGCGGCGGGCGATGATCATTCGCGCGGCGCCGTTCACCAGCAGGGTGATGACGAACAGGACCAGACCGGAGGCGATGAGCGCGTCGCGCCCGTTGTCGTTGGCCTCCTTGAAGTGGCTGGCGATGTTCTGCGCGAAGGTGCCGCCGCCCGGGTCCAGCAGGCTGACGTTGATCAGGTAGCTGGGGGAGAGCACGGTGGCGACCGCCATGGTCTCGCCGAGTGCGCGGCCCAGGCCCAGCATCGAGGCGCTGATGATGCCGGAGCGGCCGAAGGGGAGGACCGACATGCGGACGACTTCCCAGCGGGTCGCGCCGAGCGCCAGCGCGGCCTCCTCGTGCATCTTCGGGACCTGCCGGAACACCTCGCGGCTCACGCTGGTGACGATCGGCAGGATCATGATCGCCAGCAGGATGCCGACGGTGAACAGCGACCGCGCGGCGCCGCCCTGGTAGGTGAAGATGCCGGTCCAGCCCAGGTACTTGTCCATCCACGTGTACAGCGGGGTCAGGTGCGGCACCAGGAAGAGCGCGCCCCACAGGCCGTAGACGATGCTGGGGACCGCGGCGAGCAGGTCGATCACGTACGCGACCGGCGTGGCCAGCCGCCGCGGGGCGTAGTGCGAGATGAAGAGCGCGATGCCGACGGCGATCGGGACCGCGACGACCATCGCGATGATCGAGCTGACGACCGTGCCGTACGCGAGGACCGCGATGCCGAAGCGCATCGGGGTGGAGCCGGTGCTCCACTCGAAGGCGGTGAGGAAGTTGGCCTCGTCCTTGGAGATCGCGATGGCGGCGCGGTACGCGAGGAAGCCCGCGATGGCCGCCATGATCACCAGGAGGGCGATCCCGGAGCCCCGGGAGAGGCCGAGGAAGATCTTGTCACCGGCGCGGCCGGTGGAGCGGGTCGAGACCTGGGGCGGCGACCCGGCGGATGTGGAGGTGGGTTCTATATCCGTTTTCATGGGTTCTCCGGTCTGCGGAGCCGGATGGGGGTGAGGCTCCTGGTGCGGCGGTGCACCGGACGGTGCGGCCTGCTCTGCTCCGGCGGGTGGCCGGGGCGGAACAGGCCGCACACTTCAGGTCAGGAGAGGCTGGAAATGCTTTCCCGGACCTTGGTGGCGATCGCGTCGGGCAGCGGGGCGTAGCCCAGCTCCTTCAGCGCGGACTGACCGTCCTTGCTCGCGGCGTAGTTGAGGAAGGACTTGGCGGCCTTGAGGGTGCCGGCCTTGTTGCCCTTGTCGCAGGCGATCTCGTAGGTGACCAGCGTGATCGGGTAGGCGCCCGCGGCCTTGGTGTCGTACGCCAGGTCGAGGGCCTGGTCCTTGCCGGTGCCCTTGGTCTTGGCCTCGGCGATGGCCTTGGAGGCGTTGTCGACGGTGGCCTTGACGGGCTGCGAGGCGCCGGTGTCCAGGTCGACGGTCTTGATGCTGTTGGCGGTCGCGTACGACAGCTCGAAGTACGAGATCGCGCCGGAGACCTGCTTGACCTGCGAGGAGACACCGGAGGAGCCGTCGGCGGACTGGCCGCCCTTGCCCTCCCACGCCTTGCCCGGCTCGTGCGGCCATGCCTTCGGGGCGGAGGCCTTGAGGTACTTGGTGAAGTTGTCGGTGGTGCCGGACTCGTCCGAGCGGTGGAACGCCTGGATCTTGAGGCTCGGGAGCTTCACGCCCGGGTTGAGCTTCTTGATCGCGGGGTCGTCCCAGGACTTGATGTCCGAGTTGAAGATCTTGGCGAGGGTCTCGGCGTCGAGCGTCAGCTTGTCCACGCCGGGGACGTTGAAGCCGACCGCGATCGGGCCGCCGACCATCGGCAGGTTGATCCCCTGGCCGCCCTTGCAGATCTTCTTCGAGGACGCGACCTCCTCGGGCTTGAGCGCCGAGTCGGAGCCCGCGAAGGCGGTCTTGCCCTGGAGCCACTCCTGGATGCCCGCGCCCGAGCCGGTGGCCTTGTAGTTGAGCTTGACGTCCTTACAGGCCGCGCCGTAGTTCTTCGTCCACAGGTCCATGGCGTTCTTCTGCGCGGACGAGCCGGAGGCCAGCAGCTGCCCCTTGCCATCGCACTTGATGTTGCCGGTGGGAGCGGCGCCACCACCGCCGGTGTTGTTGTCCGAACCGCAGGCGGTGAGGACGAAGGCGCCGGACAGGGCGAGGGCACCGGCAGCGATGGCGCGAAGCCGGTTGTTGCGCTGAAGCTTCACTTTCGGGGATTCCTTCCAGAAGCCGCCGGTGGGGACGGCGCGCGACGTAGTGATGCGCAGGGACGGATGTGCGCTGGACGCGAGTCCGGATACGGGGCCCGGGTCTGCACCTCAGTAGGGCTGAAATTAGGCAGATCAGGTGAAGCGGCCGAAGGGGAAGAGTTAACGAGCGGTGAACCTCGGCCGTCAGTGTGGTGGCCGGGTAACGGCGAGGTCACGGCCCCGGCCTCCCGCCTGCTTCCGTCCACGTCCGTCTACTTCAGTCCTCTGATGACCCCGGATCGCGTCGAGTGCGCGACCGACCGGCGCGTGGCTCTGTCGGATTGCGGTACGGCATGTCACCATCCGTCCCTACTCGGATGAGAGGAGGCCGGCGGGTGAGGCGGGACGGGAGAGGGAGGGGTACGGGCGCCGCCACGGCGGCCGCGCTCGTCTGTGCGCTGGGAACGTCGGCCTTACCCGCCGGTCCGGCGTACGCGGCGCCCGGCGAACCGGAACCGGCGTCGGACGGCGCCCGTGGTGCCGGGTCCGGCGGCGGAGGGCTGGAGAAGGTCCGCTCGGACGTGGACCGCTTCTACCGGCAAGCGGAATCAGCCACCGACGCATACAACCTCGCGCGGGAGAAACAAACGCGCCAGGAGAAGTCGATCTTGAAGATCGCGCGGGCCGTGGTGAAGGCGCAGAAGGAGATGACCGGGCTGCGGGAGCGCGCCGGGGCGCTGGCCCGGGCCCAGTACCGCGGCGGCGGGATGCCGCCCGAGGCGCGGCTGCTGCTGGGCGACGACCCCAGCGGCTTCCTCGATGGCTTCACCCTCGCGCGCAAGGGCGAGAAGGCGGCCCACGGGCTGATGAACCGGCTGGAGCACACCCGGGCGGCGCTCGACCGTTACGCCGAGTCCGCCTCCCGGGAGTGGGAGCGGCTCGACCGGAGCCGGGCGAAGAAGGCGGCGGCGAAGAAGGAGATCACCGAAAAGCTCGCCCGGGCCCGGCGGCTGGAGTCGAGGCTGGAGGCCAAGGAGCGGGACCGGCTGCGGCAGCTCCAGGAGGAGCGGGACCGGGCATCCCAGGCGAAATGGCTCAAGACCGGCATACTGCGGGAGGTTGGCGGACGCTCGAGCGGCATGGGGCGGCGCGCCATCGACTTCGCCACGGCCCAGATCGGCAAGTCCTATGTATGGGGTGCCGTGGGTCCGGACGGCTACGACTGCTCGGGGCTGACCCAGCGGGCCTGGGCCTCGGCGGGCCGGAGTATCCCGCGGACCTCGCAGGAGCAGTGGCGGCTGCTGCCGAAGGTGGACACCGCGCGAATGCGCCCCGGTGACCTGGTCATCTACTTCAAGGACGCCAGCCACGTGGGGATGTACGTGGGCGACGGCGCGATCGTCCACGCCCCGCGGCCGGGCCGCCGGGTCACCCTGGCGGGGGCGGGGTCGATGCCGATCCTGGGTGTGGTGCGCCCGGACTCCTCCTGATTCGGGCTGATTTCGCGCTACGGGCGTGATTCGGCTGCTATGTCCGCCTCGCCCCGGTGTGGTTGGGGCGCGAACGGAGTCATCCGTGTGCGGTTCCACAAAACGGCGACGAGTTGGCGTGACCTTTGTCATTCTGACCCATGCCCGAATTCCCCCAAGTCGCCCGGGGCATGGGGCATATGACAAAAGTGGCCTCCGGGAGGTCATTCCACGGGGCCCGGACCGAGCGCTAAAGTCGCCTGGCAGTATTCGGCTTCCACGCCCTGAAACCGACTGGTCGGTGTGTGAGCCGGTTCGTGCGGTCCGCCGGTCGGCGGCGGGCGCCGCGCCCTCGGGGGGAGGGAAGGAATCGAGCGATGTCCGTACCCGTGCCGAGGCAGCGGGAGGCCCTGGCCGCCGAGGCCCGGCCGGCCGCCCTGCCCGACAGCGGGCTCACCCTGCTGGTGATCGAGGACGACCCAGCCGGCGCCTTCAACGTCCCCGAGATGCTGGACACCGAAGGCAACCGGGTTCGTATCCGTACGGCCCGCAACCTCACCGAGGCCTCCCGGCTGCTCACCGACGGTGTGCAGTGCATCCTGCTCGACCTGGCCCTGCCCGGCCCCGAGCACGAGGCGGAGGACGCGCTCGACACGCTGCGCTCCGTACTGAAGCTCGCCCCCACGCAGGCCGTCCTGGTCCTCACCGCCGAGGACGACGCCGAGCGCGCCGCCGAGGCGGTCCGGGTCGGGGCGCAGGACTTCCTCTTCCGCGACGAGCTGGACGGCCGCATCCTCAGCCGCGCCATCCGGTACGCGGTGGAGCGAAAACGCTCCGACCTCGCCCAGCGCCAGCTCACCGAGTCCCGGCTGCGCGCCCAGGAGAACGCCCGGCTGGAGCGCGGACTGCTGCCCACCCCGCTGCTCCAGGGCTCCGGGCTGCGCTTCGCCGCCCGCTACCGGCCCGGCCGCAGCCGGGCGCTGCTCGGCGGCGACTTCTACGACACCGTCCGCACCCCGGACGGCACGGTGCACGCCATGATCGGCGACGTCTGCGGCCACGGCCCCGACGAAGCCGCCCTCGGCGTGGAGCTGCGGATCGCCTGGCGCGCCCTGACCTTCGCCGGGCTCTGCGGCGACCAGCTGCTCGGCACCCTCCAGCAGGTGCTGGAGAACGAGCGCCCGGACGACGAGATCTTCGCGACGCTGTGCACCGTCGACATAGCCCCGGACGGCCGACGGGCCGGGGTCTGCCTCGCCGGGCACCCCTCCCCGCTGGCCGTACGGCCCGGAGTGGCGCCCCGGCTGCTGCCCACGGACGAGAACGGCCCCGCGCTCGGCCTGCTGCCGAACGCCCGCTGGCCGCGCCGACAGGTCGAGCTGGGCGGCGCCTGGAGCCTGATGATGTACACCGACGGGCTGATAGAGGGCCGCGTCGGGGCCGGGGTGCAGCGGCTCGGCCAGGAGGGGATGGTCGAGATCGTCGCCCGTCAGATGGCGACCGGGCTGCGCGGCGAGGAGCTGCTGGACGCCACGGTCACCGAGGTGCGGGCGCTGAACGGCGGCGAGCTGACCGACGACCTGGCGGTGCTCCTGCTGGACCGCGGCTGAGCCGCCGCCGCCCCGCGTTGTGCCTGCTGAGCGGGCTACCGGGTCGTGCCTGCTGAGCGGGCTACCGGCCGCCGTTGAAGGGCCCGTACGGACCGTCGGAGCTGGAGCCGCGCCCCCGCGGCCAGCCGCGGCCGCCGCCGGAGATCTGCCGCAGCGCCGGGCGCACGTCGACGATGTACACGATCGTCGCGATCAGCCCGATGATCGGCAGGAAGCTCATGATGCCCATGAAGAAGTTCACCGCGGCCGCGAGCCCCAGGATGATCATCCAGAACGGCTTGGTCTGCTTGTTCGCGGCCCGGTAGGCGTCCTCGCGGCGGATCACCGAGTCGACGAAGGCGAACAGGCTGAAGAGGAGCAGGCCCCAGGAGACCCAGTACAGCAACTCGCCGAAACCTTGCACCAGCACGCTGTCCACCGCCCAGAAGAGACGCTCAGAGGAAAAGAGGGATGAGCATTACGGGCCACCGTACCCGCTGACGGGGCCGGGCACGCCAGCTGCGTACCCGGCCCTCTTGTGCGCACCCGACAAAGAGCCCTGTCGGAGAGGCGTCAGTGGGACGGCTTGGAGTCCGTCTTCTTGGCCGTGGCGGGCTTGCGGGCCGGGGCCTTCTTGGCCGGGGCGGCAGGCTTCGCCGAGGTCTTCGGGGCCTCCTTGGCGGCGGCGGGCTTGGCGGCGTCGGACTTGGTGGAGTCCACCGCGACCGGCTGCGACGGCGCCTCGGACGCGCCCTTCTCCTCGTGGGGCTCGATCGCGGAGGCGATGTCGACGACCTCGTCGGCCGCCTCGCCGCGCCAGGTCTTCACGACCTCCTGGCCGTGCTCGGCGACCTCGTCGTACCGCTCCCGCGCCTTGACGGCCAGCTCGGCGGCGCGGCCGACGCCCTGGAGGGCGAGGTCCTGCGCCGAGTCGCGGAGCCGCTTGAGGTCGGTGTCCAGGGAGCCCAGCACCTCGTTGAGCTTGCCCTGGGCGTCCTTCGCCTGCTGGGTGACCCGGTCCTGCACGGCCTTCGGGTCGGTGTTGCGCACCTGGTTGAAGCGCTCCGGGGCCTCCGCGACGATCTTCTCGACCAGCGTCGGCACCTCCTTGAGCTTCTGGGCGGCGAGGTCGGCCGTGCCCGCCACGAAGTAGAGCGGGGTCGGGTCGGTGAGGGTCTTGCGTACGTCGTCGGTGATGGCCATGGTTCCTGGTCCTCCCGGATCAGTTCGAGGGTGTGGCGACGTCGGCGTCGGCGGGGGTGTCGTCCGAGGCGGTCCCGTGTCCGTTCTCCTTGCGGAAGGACTCGTAGATCTGGAGCAGCACCTGCTTCTGCCGCTCGTTGATCGTGGGATCGGCGAGTATCACGCTGCGCACCTCGGTTTCCTCCCGATCGCGCTCATCGAGGATCCCTGCCTGTACGTACAGGGTCTCGGCGGATATCCGCAGCGCCTTCGCGAGCTGCTGGAGGATCTCGGCGCTCGGCTTGCGCAGTCCGCGCTCGATCTGGCTGAGGTACGGGTTGGACACCCCGGCGGCGTCGGCCAGCTGCCGCAGCGAGAGCTGGGCACTGCGCCGCTGCTCCCGCAGGAAGTCGCCGAGGTTGCCGACGTTCAGTGATGCCATGCCTTCGATGCTGCACCAGGAGTGCTAACTATTGCAAGCAAGGTGCTTGCAACAGTGGCGCGTGCCACGCGATGCCGGGTGAGCCTGAGCACGATAGGTGTCGCATTTGCGCGACAACTGTCGTAGGGAGCACGGAACTACGCCAGATCGATCAGGCCGCGAGCACGGAAGCCTCGGGCCCCGCGTCACCTCGCGGGTGCGACCGGTGCACACACGCCGCGCGGCGCCCGATGCCGGGCCCCCGGTCAGTCGGCTTCCGTCAGGGCCGCGTGCGCGGCGGCGAGAATCTCCTCGGAGAGCGGGGAGCCTTGCGTGGCCCGGGACAGGACCAGGGCACCGACCAGGGTGCACAGCCGGGCGATGCCGCCCTCGCCGCCCCCGACGGCCTCGGCGGGGGCGAGGAACGCGGCGAAGTCGGCCACGCCCTCCGCGTAGGTACGGCGCGCCTCGCGGCCTTCGGGTCCGCGCGCGACATCGATGGCGAGAGCCGCGACCGGGCAGCCGTCCGCCGCGTTGTCACGGTGTTCGACGGAGAGGTAGGCGTCGATCAGGGCCCGCTGAGCGGCATCCCGCTGCCCGTCGTGCCGCTCGAGCCCGGCCGCATTGCGCCGTGCGATCTCATCGAAGGCGTGGGCGGTGACCTCATCGACGAGCGCTTCCTTGGAGGCGAACTGCTTGTAGAAGGCACCGTGGGTGAGGCCGGCCGCCTTCATGAGATCGGCGACGCTGACGTGGGTGCCCTGCTCCCGGAACAGCCGCGACGCGGTGTCCACCACCCGCCTGCGATTTTCCTGCGCCTGCGCCTGCGATACGCGGCCCATGGCCACCTCCCATTTGGATGTCGGCTGGCATCTATCGTAGTCCGGTGTTTAGATTGTTGTCGCAATCTAATTGGCGCGGGTGTCCCGACGGCGCCCGAAATGATCTGGAGCGAGCATGGAACTCAAGAACGCGGTCGCGGTGGTCACCGGCGCCAACCGGGGCCTCGGGCGGCACCTGGCCGCCCAGCTCGTGGAGCATGGCGCCAAGGTCTACGCGGCGGCCCGCCGTCCCGAGACGGTCGACCTGCCGGGCGTCCGCCCACTGCGCCTCGACGTGACGGACCAGGAGTCGATACGGGAGGCCGCCCGCATCGCGTCGGACGCGACGCTACTGATCAACAACGCGGGCATCTCCACCGGCGCGACGCTGGTCGGCGGCGACCTGGACGAGGTACGTCGCGAGATGGAGACCAACTTCTTCGGCCCGCTCGCCGCGACCCGCTCCTTCGCCCCCGTCATCGAGGGCAACGGCGGCGGCGCCGTCCTCAACGTCCTGTCCGCCCTGTCCTGGTTCCACCCGGCAGGACTCGGCTCCTACGCCGCCTCCAAGGCCGCCGCCTGGGCGCTGAGCGACGCGAGTCGCGAGGAACTGGCGCCCCGCGGGATCACCGTCTCGGCGCTGCACGTCGGCTACATGGACACCGACATGGCCGCCGGCGTGCCCGCCGACCAGAAGGTCGCCGCCGCCGACGTCGCGGCCCAGGCCCTGCGCGGCATCGAGACCGGCCTGCCCGAGATCCTCGCCGACGAGACCAGCCGGTACGTCAAGCAGAGCCTGTCCGCGGCGCCCCAGCCGAACGCGGGCTGACGCTCACCCCCTCCACCACGGCACGACGGCCTTCCAGGCCCCCTTGCGCAAGGACTTCTCATGCGTTACACGACCTTCGGACACAGGACCGGACTGCGCGTGTCCGAGTACGCGCTCGGCACCGCGAACTTCGGCACCGGCTGGGGCGCAGGCGCCGAGCCCGACGAGGCCCGCCGCATCTTCGACCGGTTCGCCGAGGCCGGCGGCACCTTCCTCGACAGCGCCGACGGCTACCAGTTCGGCGAGTCGGAGGAACTGACCGGCAAGCTCGTCTCCGCCGACCGCGAGCACTTCGTCCTGGCCACCAAGTTCGCCCTCGGCGCCGCCCCGCAGCCGGACATCTCCAAGACCGGCAACAGCCGCAAGAACCTGGTCGCCTCCGTCGAGGCCAGCCTGAAGCGCCTGGGCACCGACTACATCGACCTGCTGTGGGTGCACTTCCCCGACCAGCTCACTCCGATGGAGGAGCTCCTGCGCGGTCTCGACGACCTGGTCAGCGCGGGCAAGATCCACCACGCCGCGCTGTCCAACTTCCCCGCCTGGCGCGTCTCGCGCGCGGTAACCCTCGCCGACCTGCGCAACCAGTCCCCCATCATCGGCATCCAGCACGAGTACAGCCTCGTCGAGCGCACCGCCGACCGGGAGCTGCTGCCGATGGCCGAGAGCCTCGGACTCGGCGCCGCGCTGTGGTCCCCGCTCGGCGGCGGACTGCTCACCGGCAAGTACCGCACGTCCGCAGAAGGGCGCCTCAGCGACCTGGGCATGGTCATCCACACCGAGAGCACCGACCAGAAGACCGCCGTCGTCGACACCGTCCTGGCCATCGCCCAGGAGACCGGTGCGACGCCCGCCCAGGTGGCGGTGGCCTGGGTCCGCGAGCGCGCCGCCCGCTCCACGGCCACGCTGGTCCCGATCATCGGCCCGCGCAACCTCTCCCAGCTCGACAGCTACCTCGCAGCCCTCGACGTCCAGCTGACCGACGAGCAGTACGCGCGCCTCGACAAGGTCAGCGCCGTGCCGCTCGGCGTACCGCACGAGGGCATCGCGGGCTCGCTGGGACACCTCCAGGGCGGCGACGCGAGCAGCGTCATCACCCCGGTCGTGCCGGTGGCCTGAGCCCGGAAACACGGCCGACGCAGAGCTCTCCGCGCAGGCACTGGCCACTGCCGTGCCGACGCGGAGCGCGCGGACTAGAAGAACACCACAAACCGTCTCCTACCGAGACAAACCCCTCACGGACAGAACACCCCTCCCGCTTGGACGGGAGACCACACGAACGGAGATGACGATGAAGGCCTTCATGGTCGAGAAGTACGGTGATGCGGCCGGGATGCGCGCCGCCGAGATACCTGACCCTCAGGTGGGCGCCGACGACGTCCTGGTCAAGATCCACGCGGCGGGCGTCAACCCGCTGGACATGAAGATCCGCAACGGTGACCTCAAGGCGATCCTGCCCTACCGTCTCCCGCTCGTCCTGGGCAACGACCTCGCCGGGACCGTCGTCCGGGTCGGATCGTCCGTCGACCGCTTCGCCGTGGGCGACGAGGTCTACGCGCGGCCTGACAAGGACCGCATCGGCACCTTCGCCGAACTCCTCGCCGTCCACCAGGACGACCTCGCCCCCAAGCCCGCCACGCTCACCATGACCGAGGCCGCCTCCCTCCCCCTGGTCGCGCTGACCGCCTGGCAGGCCCTGGTCGAGCGGGCCCACGTACAGCCGGGCCAGAAGGTCTTCATCCACGCGGGCGCCGGCGGCCTCGGCTCCATCGCCGTCCAGCTGGCCAAGGCACTGGGCGCGTACGTGGCCACCACCGCGAGCACCGCCAAGGTCGACCTGGTCAAGGAACTCGGCGCAGACGAAGTCATCGACTACCGCACACAGGACTTCACCGAAATCCTCCACGGCTACGACGTCGTCCTGGACTCCCTCGGCGGCGAGGACCTCGCCAAGTCCCTGCGCGTCCTCAAGCCCGGCGGCCAGGCCATCTCCGTCGTGGGCCCGCCCGACCCGGCCACCGCCCGCGAGCTCGGCTCGAACCCGGTCCTGCGCCTGGCCGTCACCGCCCTCAGCGCCAAGACCCGGCGCCAGGCCAAGCGCCTCGGCGTCACCTACGCCTTCCTGTTCATGAAGGCCAGCGGCGCCCAACTCCGCGAACTCACCCCCCTCATCGACGCCGGGAAGATCCGCCCCATCGTCGACCGGGTCTTCCCCTTCGACGAGACCCTCCAGGCCATGGAGTACGCCGAGAAGGGCCGCCCGAAAGCCGGCAAGGTCGTCGTCTCCATGACGTGAGCACAGGGCACCGGCCCTGCCGGACGCCGAGAACGCCGCCCGCCACAACGAGAAGATCCCGCCCCACGCTCCTCTCTCCCACACCAGGACCCGATCACGAACGCACCGTCCAGCTTCCCCACGCCCGCCCCGTCGTCGTGCAAGAACGCGCCGACCCGCGCCGTGTCCGTGCACGGCGTGGACTTCGCCTACCGGCAGCACGGTCCGGACGACGGCGTACCGCTGATCCTGCTCAACCACCTGTCCGCGGTCCTGGACAACTGGGACCCCCGCGTCGTCGACGGACTCGCCGCCCGACGCCGCGTGATCACCTACGACAACCGCGGCGTCGGCGCCTCCGGCGGCTCCACGCCCGACACCATCGAGGCGATGGCCCGCGACACGGTGCTGTTCATCCGGGCTGTCGGGTACGACCGTGTCGACCTGCTCGGCCTGTCGATGGGCGGCTTCGTCGCCCAGGTCGTCGCGGCACAGGAACCGGACCTCGTACGGAAGATGATCCTCGCGGGCACGGGCCCCGCCGGAGGCCCCGGCATCGACAAGGTCACCTCCCTCACCATCAAGGACATCCTCAAGGCCGTCGCGACCCGCAGGGACCCCGAGCAGTTCCTCTTCTTCACCGCCACCGAAAGCGGCCGACGGGCCGCCCACGCCTTCCTGGACCGGCTGAAAGAGCGCACGGACGACCGCGACAAAGCCATCTCGCTCTCATCATTCCGCGCCCAGTTGAAGGCCATCCACCGCTGGGGCGTTGCCGCGAGGACGTGGCTGCCTCCCGCCGCCGGCGCCTGTGGGCGTCCAGGCTCTCGGTGGCCTCCCGGGCCCGCTCCCGCCAGGGCGGCTCCGTATCCGGTGCGCCAACAGCGGCCAAGCGCGTTGGCTCGTCCGGCTTGGTCGGCTGTTTCGGCCGGTCCGCGGCAGCCGCCCTGGCCTGGGTGATCTCCCGCGCGTGCTGCGTCCGCTGGGACTTGGTCAGCTGGGACGGCCACTTCTCGACCGGATCCACGGCCCCCAGCATCTCCAGGAGGATGGGGACAAGGTCGGCGTCGGAGCGCGGCTTGAGACCTGCTTCCCGTACCCGGGTGAGGAGTTCCTCGACCCGGGCATCCCCGAACGCCGGGATCTCGCCCTTTGGGGGCAGGCCCGTCCAGCGCAGTTCGTGCCACTCATGGGTATCGGGATCCTGGAAGTACACCACCCGCCGGTCGCGGGGTTCGCGGTGGATGACCCACTGCTTCTTGTAGCGGCCGCCGCGTGCGGAGTTTCTCTCGGGCGTGTGCAGCAGCTCGGCGTCGTACCAGAGTCCCTTGACCTTGACGCCCCGCCGGTAGATCCGCTTCACATGATGTTCGGGCAGGAAGCGGTAGTACGTCTCCGGGGACGGGATGTCCAGGTCGAAGCCCTCCTGGGCGAAGGAGGCGGCGAACAGGGTGTTGGGGCTGTGGTCACCGCCCGGATCCCAGCAGGGGGCGAACTCGCCGAGTATCCGGTTCTGCCACACCTTCACGACCCAGGTCGCGATGAAGTGTTCCATCTGGGCCATGGTGAGCACCGCGTCGCCCTCCGGGTCGGCGCCACGGTCGGCGACGTCAACTCCCGTGTAGCCGGGCAGCTTCTCGAACACCAGCGAGCGGATACCACCGAAGACGCGCTCCACCGCGGCCTTGTCCTGCGGACGCAGCACCCGCGCCGGCAGGATCCGGCAGCCCATCGCCTCCTGGACATCCACCAAGTGGTGATTGCGGTAGACCGAGCCGTGGTCGGAAGTGACGGTCTCGGGGGTGAAGAACGGCAGGCCGGCCACCTCGTACCCGGCGAACTCCGAGACCATGGCCGCCGGCAGCCCCGGATAAGGCCACTCCATGTCCTCGCCCCACTCCTCCCGCATCGGCAGCGGCAGCATGACGTCGCGCAGCACCATCGCGACGTCCACCGAGGAGTCCGAGACGAGTGTGAGCCGGAACGCGCAGATGGAGTGGGTGTAGACGTCCAGTGCCAAGGTGAGGTGGACGGTGACCGGGTCACCGAAGACGTTCTCGCGGACCATCACCGGCAGGATCGTCGTGTCCAGCGCGACGACCTGGCCAGGGCGGGTCACGAGCACATGCCCGTTCTTGGTGGGCAGTTCGGCCGAGCGCTCGTACTTCGGCCGGGTACCGCCCGGCCCGAACCACTCCTTCCACACCCGCAGCAGCGTGTGATAGCTGGGGACCTCGATCTTCTCGCTCTCGTCCCTGGCCTCGTCTTCGTCTCGGTCTTCGCTCTCGAAGGTCTCCCGCACATAGCGCCGGATCATGATCTCGCGGGTCCGCGCGCTCACCCGGGACCGGTGTCGCTGCGTCTCCGCCCGGACCGCGAAGATCGCCTCGCGAACCTCCTCGCTGATGCTCGGGTGTCCCCCGCTCGCCCGCAGCCACCGGTGATCGGCGCAGCCCACGATCCCGTACTTCCTGCGGCGCTTCTCCCACCGCTCCAGCGTGCGCACCCCGACGGTCGCGACGCCCAGGAGCAGCTTGGCCTCCTCGGGCCGCAGCACCGCCAGCTCAGCGACCTTCGCCGCCCTCCGCTCACCCAGCGTCGTACGGTCCGGGTCGTACTCGGGGCGCGGCTCCCCCGGCTCGGGACGGAACGGGTCACCACTGCGGAAACCGCAGTTGACCTCCATCAGATGCGCGAAGCGCTGTTCCATCAAGGGCCGCTTCTCCGGCTTCACATCACTCCACGAAGCCGGCTGCCGCCCTCGGTTGGCGCCTTCCGCCGCCGTACGCGGCGACGGCCGACACTGCGGATGATTGACCAGGAAACGGAAGCTCACCCGCTGGCGCTCGCCGTCCCCGCGGACGAGCTGGACCCGCCCCAGATGCGGCTCCTGCCTCTCGACCAGCCACTCCACCTCGTCGAGCACCACGCCCGCGCCAGGCGAGAGATCCAGCGCCACCGCCCCCATCACGAGACGCCTCCTGCACGCACCACCCGCGACCTGTCCGTCAACGGCTGAGCAAGGTCGATCCCGAGCCTGCGGTGCCACAGCAGGTGCAACAACTGCGCCCGCGCCACCGGCCAGTACGTCTGTTCGGCCGCCAACTCCCCGAACGTCACGCCTGCTTCGGCCTGGGCAAGCAGATCGGGCTGCACCCCGAGCACGTCTCGCGTCGGACGACGCTTCCCGTAGAACGCACTGAGCGTGGACCGCACATGTGGGCGCCACTCGGCCGCGACCGCGTAGTGCCATCCGCAGACAAGCGCCACTTCCTCGGCGGCCGCGAACGACTCCAGGTTCTCGGGCTCGATCAAGTCCCGGGGCCGCACGTCGATCAGCCAGATCCCCGCCCGCGTGACCGCGAAGAAGTCCGGCGTGTGGTTGCGCCACTTCTCCGCTGTCCGGAACCGGATGCGCAGCGGCTGCGACAGAACCTCGACCAGGCCACCGGCGAAGTCCAGGGCTACCAGCAGCTGATCCTCTTCGAGACTCTCGAACCCGTGCAGCCGCCCCGTGGACACCAGCGACTCCAGACCGGGCCGGTGCCGCTGCTCCCGCCGCCAGGTGAACCCCCACATCGGCCCGCGGCTCGCCACCGGCACCTGCTCCAGGTGGCGGACCGGGCCCGTGATCTCGTCCCCGGCGTACTTCCACGTCGCCGTCCACCGATCCGGCCACCCAGCGGACAGGTCCATGCCTCCCCGTCCCGCCTCCAGCCCGACCGGGACCAGCAGGTCCGTCCACGTACAGCGATGGGACCACAAGGAGTCCCGGGTATCGCTCATGTTCCCAGGGAAGCCGCACGCCTCCCCTGGGAGGGGCGATCTTCGAAGTTGACGACAACTTGCCTGCAAAGAGCGCGGATCACGTCAGGAACGATGCGAATTCGGCGACAGATGTCGCGCTCAGAGCTTCACGAAAGGGCAGGTCGGGACGGAAGGATGACGACACCTATCGTGCTCAGTCTCAGCCGGGCCGCCGCGTGGCACCCGCCGGGGTCAGCTCCGGGTGCTCCGGGCCAGGTCGGACAGGTTCAGCGTCGCACTCGCGGGCGGGGCCTGCACGGTGACCGGCTTGTTGATGTCCAGGAAGGTCATCGTCACATCGAGCCGGCCCTTGTCGGCGTCGCCGCGCATGCGGAACCGCTTCGTGTGGCTGTCCGGGTCGATCCACATGTCCATGTTCAGGCGGTCGATGCCCGCCTCCTCGTACGTCTTGAGGGTCTTGTCGCGGCGCTCGCGGGTCGTGGACTTCTCGTCCTCGAGGCTCGCGCGCATCTGGTCGAGGGTGACCGTGCCGCGGTAGTGGGTGGTCCGGACGCCGTCGATGGTCTCGGCGCCGACCCGCCGCAGATTGTCGGCGTCGGAGAGGAAGGCGGACTCGTCGGCCGGATTGGTCTTCGCCCGGCCCGTGAGCGAGCCCGCACCCCGGGAACCGGACCCGCGCTTCTCCATCTCCGAGGCGTCCAGCGCGAGCCAGCGCTTGCCGCCGAGCTCGGGGAGGTCGCTGCCGCCGCTGCCGATCCCGGCGGCCACCGCACCGCCGCCGAGGTACATCACGCCGCCGGTGAGCCGGTACTCCACCGTCCCCGTCTCGCCCTCGCCGAGCGTGCGCATCTTCATCCGGGCCACGGGCGGGTTGAAGGCCATCGCGCCCTCGCCCTCGACTCGCCCCTCGTCGAGGGTCCGGCCGGTCATCCGGTAGCGGAGCGAGGTCAGCTTCTCCGTCTTCTTCGCCGCCGCCCGCACGGCCGCCGCCGGTGCCATGCGCGGCTCCTTCGCCGCCCGGTGCGCGCGCTTGCCGCCGCCGGACTCCGGCGAGCCGCACGCCGCCGCCCCGGCGCACAGCAGCGCGGCGGCGAGCACCGCTGCCCCCGCTCTGCCGCGCCTGCTGTCCGGTCCGGTGCGTACAACGATGCCCATATACCCCACCCCTTGCGGAACTTGTGTTCGTTCCTGATCGATGTCGGGACATTAGCGCACGCGCACGAAACGGGGCGCGGCATTTGCTGCCGCCCCGTTGTCACCGTCCCGTTGTCGTGCCCCCGTGGTCGAATGAGGGGGACGACGCGACGGCGGGAGGCGGCGGATGTCCCAGGGGAGCGGTGTGGAGGGGGTGCGGCTGGAGCCGTGGGCGGACACCCCGGCCTACCTCGAACTGCTGCGGCGCAACAACAGCCCGGAGATGATGACGCACCTGGGCGGGCCGGAGACCGAGGAGCAGGTGCTGGCGCGGCATCGGCGCTATGCGGAGCTGCCCGGGCGGGGCGGGGGCCGGATGTACCGGATCGTGCTGGTGCGGGAGGCCGAGGTGGCGGGCGCGATCGGCTTCTGGGAGCGCGAGTGGCGCGGGGAGACGGTCTACGAGACGGGCTGGGGCGTACTGCCGTCGTATCAGGGCCGGGGGATCGCGGCCGCGGCCGCGCGGGAGGTCGCGCGCGCCGCGGCCGCGGAGGGCGTCCACCGCCATCTGCACGCCTATCCGTCCATCGGCCACCCCGCGTCGAACGGGGTCTGCCGCAAGGCCGGGTTCACGCTGCTCGGCGAGTGCGACGTCGAGTACCCGCCCGGCTCCTTCATGCGCTGCAACGACTGGCGGCTGGAGCTGCGTAGTGCACCGCAAGACCGGAGTGCCCCGGCATGACGTCGGGCCGCAGCACCAGGTTCTCGTCGTAGTCCCCGCCGTTCTGGCGGCGGAAGGGGATCGGGTCGGCGGTCGGCAGCGTGGCGAGCCGCTCCCGCAGTGCGTCGGCGTAGCCCTCGTACTGCTCGGCGGAGAGCCGGTCCGCGCCGTAGACGACGTGCGGCGGCAGGACGGACATGCCGCTGTACCAGAGCGTCCCGTGCTGGAGCGGGAACAGCAGATGCTCGATGTCGCCGTTGACGCCGCGCGGTCCGGCCGCGGCCCGCGGGGTACCGGCGGTGAGCAGGACCATGGCGCGCTTTCCGGCCAGCTTGCCGTCCCCGTAGCGCAGGGTGCGGCCGTCGGGGCCGGTGACGCCGAAGGCGAAGCCCTTCACGAAGACGCGGTCGAACCAGCCCTTGAGGATGGCGGGCATCCCGTACCACCACAGCGGGAACTGCACGACCAGCGCATCGGCCCAGTCGATCTTCTCCTGCTCGGCGCGGATGTCCTCGCTCAGCGTCCCGGCGTCGTAGGCGTCGTGCGAGGAGGCGCCGACGATCAGGCGTTCCTCGGCGTCGTGCCGGAAGTCGGCGCCGTCCACGACCGGGTTCCAGCGCATGGCGTAGAGGTCGGACACCCGGCACTCATGGCCCAGCTCCCGCAGGGCGCGCAGGCCCTCGTCGCGCAGGGAGCCGCTCAGTGAGCGCGGTTCGGGGTGGGCGAATATCCACAGCACGTTCATACCGGCCAGCGTCGCAACGCGGCGGGCGGGCGACGAGTGGCCGGATGGCCAGGATGTGTGAGGATCTGGCCAGGGCCGTCAGCCTGTGAGGTGCGGATCCGGCCGGTGGGGACAGCGCCTGGGAGGCGCTGTCCTGGTGCGGCGGGATCCTGGCGGTCGCGGTCGCCCTGTCCGGGGCGCTCTTCCGCCGCCGTACGGCGTGAGGCTTGACGGCCCGAGGGCTCAGGCGCCGTACGGGCGGGCCGCGCGTGCCGTGCGGAGGGCGTCGGCCCACCAGACGAGCTGGTCGAGCATGGCCGTGGCGGCGGTGTCCGGGCCCTGGGGGTCGGTCAGCCGGCCGTCCGGGCCGAAGGCGTCCCAGGCGCCGTGGAAGCTGACCGTGTCGCGCACGGTGACCGCGTGCACCTCGGCGAAGACGGGCCGCAGATGCTCGACGGCGCGCAGGCCGCCCGAGATGCCGCCGTAGCTGACGAAGCCGACCGGCTTGGCCTGCCACTGGCTGTAGTGCCAGTCGATCGCGTTCTTCAGCGGGGCGGGATAGCTGTGGTTGTACTCGGGGGTGACGACGGCGAACGCGTCCGCCGCGTCCAGGCGCGGGGTCACGGCCTCCAGCGCCTTGGCGTCCTCGGGACCGGGCTGGTGGGTGAGGGACGGCGGGAGCGGGGTGTCGGCCAGGTCGACGACGTCCACGCTCAGGTCGTCGCGCAGCGCGGCGCGGCCGGTGAACCAGTCGGCGACCTTGGGTCCGAAGCGGCCCTCGCGGGTGCTGCCGACGATGACGGCGAGACGGATGGGGATGCGGGTGGAAACTGCGGTTGCGGTAGTCATGAGAAGAGGCTCGGACTTAAACCAAGGTTGAAGTCAAGCTACCCTCGGCAGCATGACGCACCTCACCTGGAAGACCCATGAGCTGACGGTCGGCGAGCTGTCCCAGCGAAGCGGGGTCCCCGCCTCCGCGCTGCGGTTCTACGAGCGCGAGGGGCTCATCCACAGCCGCCGCACCTCCGGCAACCAGCGCCGCTACACCCGCGACACGCTCCGCCGGGTGGCCTTCGTGCGCTCCTCGCAGCGGGTCGGCATCCCGCTGTCGCGGATCCGGGACGTGCTGTCGCTCTTCCCCGAGGACCACGTCCTGACCAAGGAGGACTGGGCCCGGATCTCGGAGTGCTGGCGCTCGGACCTCACCGATCGCATCGAGCAGCTGGAGAACCTCCGCGACCATCTGACCGACTGCATCGGCTGCGGCTGTCTGTCGATCGACAAGTGCGCGCTGGCCAACCCGTACGACAAGCTGGGCGAGCAGGGCGCGGGCGCCCGCCGACTGCTCAAGTCCTGCTGCTGAGCGCGGTCCTGCTCCCGAAGGGCCTCAGAACATGTCCGGGCACCACGGCCGCCGCGGGGTGCGCAGCAGCGTGTCGGCCAGGGCCGCGGCGCCGGGGCGTTCCTCCTCCGCCCGGCCCAGGGCGGTGAGCCGGACCAGCGACTCGTCGCCCAGCCACACGGTGCCCAACGCGCCGATGTCCATGGTCAGATCGGCCGGGCGGGTGGTGGGGGCGCAAGCGGCGCCGTCCGGGCTCGCGTCCAGCAGATAGCGGCCGCCCGCCAGCCCGGCCCGGTCGCGCAGGTCGAGGACGAGCGAGCCGGACGCCGGGTACGTACGGGCCTCCAGCAGCGCGGGGACGTCCAGCGGGCGCAGCCACAGGTAGTCGGCGTGCACGGTGGGCCGGGCCGCCCGCGGGTCGCCGAGGAGCAGCGGGAGCAGGTCGTCCGGGGCGCGGCGGCCGGTGGCGATGTGCTGGACCCAGTCGATGGAGCACAGGAAGTGCCACAGGGCGCGCTCGGCGGCCGGGGTGACGCCGATCAGGTCGAGGACCGTGGCGGTCTCCTGCGGCCGCTTGTTGCCCTCCCAGCGGTCGTCGACGGTGAAGGTGAGCAGTCCGTCGACCGTGCCGTCGGGGGAGCGGTACAGGACGTGGAACGGTTCGTTGGTCCAGCCGTCGCCCGGGAAGCGCAGCAGACCGGTGTTCAGCCGCCACCAGCGCTCGGTGCGGTCGATGACGCCGTGCGCCTGAGCGCGCAGCCGCTCGTGCAGGGCGGGGCCCAGCTCCCGTACCTCGTCGGCGTCGGCGTAGTCGACCCGGCCGCCGCAGCTGGGTCCGGCGTAGCGCGGGTCGAGACCGGCGCGGGCGACGTCCACCGTCCACTGGGTGACCCAGGTGGCCGGGCCGAAGCCGTACCGACCGTAGATCGGGTACTCGGCGGCGAGCAGTGAGGCCAGCGCGTCGCCCCGCTCCTTGGCCGCCCGCAGGTCGTGCTCCATCATCCGGCTGAGCAGGCCCCGGCGGCGGTGGGTGGGCGACACGGTGACATTGGTGATCGCGTCGGCCGGTACATCGGCCCCGCCGACCGCCGTCAGCCGCTGGTCGTGGCTGCGGAAGGTGGCGACGCAGCGGTCCCTGTCGAAGGCCCCCTGGGTGCGGTCCAGGTCGATGCCCGCCCCCCGCACCTCCAGCTCCTCCTTGGAGACATCCGGTGGCTGGAGAAATCCGGTGTGCATCGCGCGGAGCCAGTTGGGGAGGTCGGACGCGTCGAGGGAGGTGCGGATGTGGGCGGCCATGCGGTCACGCTAAGCGGCCGCCGCCACAGGCCGCACGCGAATTTTTATCCCCAGCCTGTGGATGCCCGGCGGGCCGACTACGAGAGCAGATCGTCGACCTGGGCCTCACCTTCGCGGTAGCGGCGCGCGATCTCCGCACTGCACTGGTCGGCGGTGCGCTGGAGCCCCTGCCGCCGCCGGGACACCTGCTGCTCGTACCCCTCCAGGCGGTCCATCGCGCCGTGCAGCTCCTCGTCCGTGCGCGCCGGGAGGTCCGACAGGCCGATCTCGGCCAGCATCTCCTCGGCCAGCCGCTCGTACTCCGCGCTGTGCGGGGTGCCGAGCGTCACATGGCGGGCGGAGGTGCGGTGCCGGGACGGGACGTCCGCCAGGATCTTGGGCAGCAGCTCGACCAGCTCCGCGGGCTCCGCCGACGGCCCGTCCGCCGCCGCCGGCACCGCCGGGTCGCGGCGGCGGGTCAGCTCGGCACGGAGGATGTCGATCCGGCCGTGCAGCAGTCTGCGCACATAGCTCAGGTCCGCCTCCTCGCGCTGCGCGGAGCGGCGCAGCGCCCGCAGCTCCGCCAGCCGCAGACCGCCCAGGGTCCCTGCCCCCGCCGCCCCCGCCGGCGGCACGGCCGCCGGCGGCACGGCCTCGGCGTCGGCCAGCCGGCCGCCGCGCTGGCTCGGCGGCCGCGCCGGCAGCGGGCTCTCGGTGGCCATGGGCCGCTCGGTGCCCGGTGTGATCATCCTTGTCCGTCCCCTCCAGCGATGCGTCATTCCCGCAGTTCCTGCCCACCTGCACCGCCTGCACGCATCGTGCCACTCCGAATGGCCCGTGTGCAGCGACCGTCCACCCGATCGGCCCCGATGGGCGCAGGGCATGATGGTCCGTATGCGTGCTGTGGTACAGAGAGTGGACGGGGCGAGCGTCGTCGTCGACGGCGAGACGACCGGGGAGATCGTCGGGCAGGGGCTGTGCGTCCTGGTCGGGGTGACGCACGACGACACCCCGGAGAAGGCGGCCCAGCTGGCCCGCAAGCTGTGGTCCGTACGCATCCTGCCGGGCGAGAAGTCCTGCTCGGACCTGGACGCTCCGCTGCTGGTCATCAGCCAGTTCACGCTGTACGGGGACGCCCGCAAGGGCCGTCGGCCCACCTGGAACGCGGCGGCGCCCGGCGATGTCGCCGAACCGCTGGTGGACGAGGTGGTGGCGCGGCTGCGGGAGCTGGGCGCCCAGGTGGAGACGGGCCGGTTCGGAGCGGCCATGAAGGTCTCGCTCACGAACGACGGCCCGTTCACGGTGATCGTCGAGGTGTAGGAGCCAGGCGGACACGCCCTACGGCTCGACGACCGTCTCCTGCGAGGCCGCCGTGGAGTCCGCGATCAGCTCCGCGTCCACCGGCACGTTCCGCTTCACCAGCGCGAGCGCGATCGGCCCCAGCTCGTGGTGGCGGGCCGAGGAGGTGACGAAGCCCAGCTGACGGCCCTCCTCGCCGTCCGCCGCGAGCCGTATGGGCGCGCCGTGGCCCGGCAGCTTCACCTCGCTGCCGTCGAGGTGCAGAAAGACCAGGCGGCGCGGCGGCTTGCCCAGGTTGTGCACCCGGGCGACCGTCTCCTGGCCGCGGTAGCAGCCCTTCTGGAGATGGACGGCGGTGCCGATCCAGCCCAGCTCGTGCGGGATGGTCCGGTGGTCGGTCTCCAGGCCGATCCGCGGCCGGTGCGCCTCGACGCGCAGCGCCTCGTACGCCAGGACGCCGATCGGCGGGCCGCTCGCCGCCGCGAAGGACTCCAGCCCGGCGCGCGGCAGGAACAGGTCGCGGCCGTGCGCGGTCTCGCGGGCGACGGTGCCCTCGGGGGTCTCGGCGATGCTGCCCGCCGGGAGGTGGACGACCGCGTACTCCTCGGTGCGGTCCGCGATCTCGACCCGGTAGAAGAACTTCATGCTCTCCAGGTACGCGATCAGATCGCCCTGGCTGCCGGGCTCCACATGGGCCCAGGTGGTCTCGCCGTCGTCGACGAGGTAGAGCGCGTGCTCGATGTGGCCGTGCGCGGAGAGGATCAGCGCCTCGGTGGCCTCACCGGCGGGAAGCTCGCTGACGTGCTGGGTGAGCAGCAGATGCAGCCAGCTCAGCCGGTCGGCACCGGTGACCGTGACGACTCCGCGGTGCGAGAGGTCCACGAAGCCGGTGCCGTCGGCGAGCGCGCGCTGCTCGCGGAACAGGTCGCCGTAGTGGGCGGCGACGCCTTCGTCGGGGCCCTCGCCGGGGACGGCGCCGGGCAGCGACAGCAAAGGGCTCTTCATGCGTTTCACCCTACGACGTGGACGTGCGGCTCTTGTCCGTGTCCTGCGTGCGGTGCGCTGCGGAACACGAGGCGCAGCGGCCGAAGATGGCGAAATGCTTCATGTCGGTGTCGAAGCCGAAGGACGCCCGCAGCTGCCGGGTGAAGGACTCCGCGACCGAGACGTCGGCCTCGATGACCTCCGTGCAGTCCCGGCACACCAGATGGATGTGGTGGTGCCGGTCGGCCAGGTGGTACGTGGGGGCGCCGTGCCCGAGATGGGCATGGCTGACGAGGCCCAGTTCCTCCAGCAGCTCCAGCGTGCGGTAGACGGTGGAGATGTTCACACCGCTCGCGGTACGGCGCACCTCGGTGAGGATGTCGTCCGGAGTGGCGTGCTCCAGGCTGTCGACGGCTTCGAGCACGAGCTGGCGTTGCGGGGTGAGTCGGTAGCCGCGCTCCCGCAGATCGGTCTTCCAGTCGGTGGTCGCCACGGTGCCAGTGTAGGCGGCACCGCACCGGGGCGCGGTCGCGCTCGGCCGGAGCGGCTCGGGGGCCCGGCTGGGGCCGGACCGGCTCGGGGGCCGGAGCGGCTCAGCGGAAGAAGGCGATCCCGTCGTCCGGCAGGTCCTTGAGGTCCTTGGCCCACTCGCGGGGGTCGACGACCTTCTTCAGGTGCGCGGACATGTACGGGCGCAGCTCGACCTCGGGGGTGGCCTTCTCGCCGACCCACATCAGGTCGCTGTTGACGTAGCCGTACAGCCGCTTGCCGCCCGAGTACGGGCCCGAGGCGGAGGTGCGCGCCACGGCGTCGGTCGCCAGGTCGATCTGCGGCTTGCCGTCCGCCAGCTCGCCGTACCAGACCTCGACGACGCCCTGGTCGCGGATCATCACGACCTCGACCTTGCGGTCCTTGTCGATCCGCCAGTATCCGGACTCGCTTTCCAGCGGGCGGACCTTCTTGCCCTCGGAGTCCAGCACCCAGGTGTGCGAGATGTACTCGATGAAGTCGCGGCCGTCGTGGGTGAAGGTCGCTTCCTGCCCGAAGTTGCACTTCTCGGCGCCGGGGAAGTCCGAAACGCCGGCGCCTTCCCAGTTGCCGAGCAGGAAGGCCAGCGGCACCAGGTCCGGGTGGAGGTCGGAGGGAATCTCGATCATGGGTTCAGACGATCCGTCGCTAGGCGGGCGGGGGCGTAAGGGGGCGGGAGCGCTCAGCGCTGGCCCTGGTAGAGCTTCTTCCAGGTCAGCCCGACGAAACCGAGGCTGGCCACGATGACCAGGATCAACAGGGTGGTGAAGACTGCCTCAAGCACGAGCTGCTCCTCGTAACGGATGACGGACCGGGACCGAGTCTAGTCGCCGGACCGGCAAGCCTAGGCTGTGGGGCATGGCGAACAAGCTCGTGATCAAGGTGACGGCGGGCGCGGACGCGCCCGAGCGGTGCTCGCAGGCGTTCACGGTGGCGGCGGTGGCCGTGGCGAGCGGGGTCGAGGTCTCGCTGTGGCTGACCGGCGAGTCGACGTGGTTCGCGCTGCCGGGCCGGGCGGCGGACTTCTCGCTGCCGCACGCGGCACCGCTGCCGGAGCTGATCAGCGGCATTCTGGCGGGCGGGACGATCACGGTGTGCAGCCAGTGCGCGGCGCGGCGGGAGATCGACGAGGCGGATCTGATCGAGGGCGCGCGGATCGCGGGGGCGCAGGTCTTCGTGAGCGAGATCATGCCGGACGGCGTGCAGGCGCTGGTCTACTGACCCCCGGGGCCCGGTCTCCGCGTCCCGGCCTCCGCGTCTCGATGCCGTTGGGTCTCAGTGCCGGTGGTAGTGGTCGTCCAGCTCCCGCCACCACCGGTCCGACTCCTCGTCCCCCGACTCGTCCCACCAGCGGTCCTGCGGACCCCGGCGGTTGGCGACGATGGCCGCCAGCGGCGGGATGACCATCGCGACGATGCACATCGCGACGGCGGCGGGGACGGACCACAGACGCACAAAGGCCCAGGCCGAGATGAAGAGCGTCAGACACGCGCCCATCAGGAAGAAGTATGCGTGGCGGCGTCGCGCGTACATAAAGCCAGGATACGTCCGGGGCCATCGCGCCGACAGGTGGAAGGGCCGCCGACAGGCGGAAGGGCCGCATCCCGCCGAGGCGTCCAACCCCGGGATGCGGCCCTCCTGCGTACCACGCGTGGTGTGGCGTCAGACGGCGATGGCGACCTCCGCCAGCCCGCCCTTCTGTGCGACGACCGTGCGGTCGGCGGTGCCGCCCGGGACCAGGGCGCGCAGCGTCCAGGTGCCCTCGGCGGCGTAGAAGCGGAACTGTCCGGTCGCGGAGGTGGGAACCTCGGCGGTGAACTCGCCCGTGCTGTCCAGGAGGCGCACGTAGCCGGTGACGGGCTCGCCGTCGCGGGTCACCTGGCCCTGGATCGTGGTCTCACCGGGCTTGATGGTCGAGGCGTCGGGGCCGCCTGTCTGCGCTCCACACATGTGTTCTGTCCTTAACTGTCGGGGAGGAGAGGGGTTCAGCTGCCGGAGCCGAGCTCGATCGGCACGCCCACCAGCGAGCCGTACTCGGTCCAGGAACCGTCGTAGTTCTTGACGTTGGTCTGGCCGAGCAGCTCGTGCAGCACGAACCAGGTGTGCGCCGAGCGCTCACCGATGCGGCAGTAGGCGATGGTGTCCTTCGACAGGTCGACGCCCTCGCCCTCGTACAGCTCCTTGAGCTGCTCGTCGGACTTGAAGGTGCCGTCGTCGTTGGCCGACTTCGACCACGGGATGTTGCGGGCGCTCGGCACGTGGCCCGCGCGCTGCGACTGCTCCTGCGGGAGGTGCGCCGGGGCGAGCAGCTTGCCGGAGAACTCGTCGGGCGAGCGGACGTCGACGAGGTTCAGGCTGCCGATGGCCGCCACGATGTCGTCGCGGAAGGCGCGGATCGAGCTGTCCTGCTCCTTGGCCTTGTAGTCGGTCTTCTCGCGGGTCGGGACCTCGGAGACCAGCTCGCGCGAGTCCAGCTCCCACTTCTTGCGGCCGCCGTCGAGCAGCTTCACGTCCTGGTGCCCGTAGAGCTTGAAGTACCAGTAGGCGTACGCGGCGAACCAGTTGTTGTTGCCGCCGTAGAGGACGACGGTGTCGTCGTTGGCGATGCCCTTCTCGGACAGCAGCTTCTCGAAGCCCGCCTGGTCCACGAAGTCGCGGCGCACCGGGTCCTGGAGGTCCTGCTTCCAGTCGATGCGGACGGCGTTCTTGATGTGGTTCGTGTCGTAGGCGGACGTGTCCTCGTCGACCTCCACGATGACCGTCTTGGGGTCATCGATGCGGGCCTGTACCCAGTCGGCGTCCACCAGGACGTCACTGCGGCTCATGTATCTCTCCTCCGGGGCAGTTGCGGCGGTACGGGCGCTCGACGCGCGGTGCTGACGCGGAGCCTGGTCGCGAGCGTACGAGCGGAGTGCGGGACGGCCCGGCAGACGGGCCGGAGGGGGCGGGGCCGAAGCTGCGGCGGCCGCGCGCGTCCCTCGTTCAGACGGCGCGACAGAGCATGGCGGCGACGCGGCACAGGTCGACTGCCCGCCGCTTCGTGAGATCCGCCTGTCGCTTCATGGGTCCGATCGTAAGGACGGACGGGCGGGCATGTCACCGGTGTGTCGCATGGTGAGACGCTTATGTCCGCGATGTGAACGCGGAGGGGTGTGGACGACCACGGACCACGGCCGCCGGGGTGTCCGGCGGCCGTCGGTGTCTGTCATCGCGGACATGATCGTCTCGTCACGTGGACACCATGCGGTCCCGGGACGGTCCCGAGACGGTCCCGAGGCGGTCCGTGGCGGACGGGTCAGCCCGTCAACGCGACGTTATTACCCGCGACCGAGACGTCTATGCCGTCCTTGTCGGTCTTCACGGTCTCCAGCCGCATGCCCTGCGGCATGCCGTCGATCTTCCGCTCCATGTCGGTGCGCTCGCGCACCTTGTCCTCCCACTGCGGGATGGACCCGCCGGGGATGCGCTCGGCGTGCAGCCGGATCGTGTCGCCGTTCACGATGGTCACGCTGGAGCGGGCGCTGAGGCTGAAGCCCAGCAGATTCCCGGTGATCTTGACCTGGTTGGTCCCCGCCGGGTCGTAGCCCACCGTGACCCCGGGGCCCGCGGCCCGCGAGAGGTCCGCGTAGGAGATGTGGGCGGAGCCGCTGGCCCGGTCCGCGGTGGCCGACGAGAAGTTCCCCCCGATGCGGACGTCGTGCAGCCGGGCGTTCAGCTCCGAGACGCGGACGGTGGTGCCGCCGCCCGCGTCCGTCGTCAGCCCGTCCACACCGACGTCGACCTCGTCCAGCTCCTTGCCCGCGACCTGGGTCAGGAACGGGAAGCCCTTGATGGAGACGCTGGGGGTGGTCGTCAGCCCCTGCGAACTCTTGATCTTGTCGGCGGCCTTGGACTCCGCCATGGACACCGCCACCCGGTCGGCGCCGACGAAGAGGCCGCCGAGTATCACGGCGATGATCAGTGTGATGCGTAGTGCGCGCATGTACGTAGATCCCCCAGGCTCTCGCTCAGGCCCTTGCCTGACGCAGCGAGCCTAACCGGAGTAAGTACCCGGGGGCCTGGCACCACAGATTCCTGGCGTATCGGACCCCCGGCGCATCAGACCAGCGCGCGGCCCAGCACGTAGACGGCGGGGGCGGCGGCCGCCAGGGGCAGGGCCACCCCGGCCGTCATGTGGACGAAGCGGGACGGGTAGTCGTACGCCGCGACCCGCAGCCCCACCAGCGCACACGCCCCGGCCGCGAGCCCCAGCACGGCGGCCGTGCCGGTCCCGGTGCCGGTGAGGTGCCCGGCCCCGACGCCCGCCCCGGCCGCCGCCAGCAGCCCGAGGACGACGGCGGCGGGCGCCGGCAGCGGCAGCGCGCGCGCCAGCGTGCCCACGGCGACCGCGGCCGCGCCCACCACCACGGCGTCCGAGGACTCGGCGACCGCGGCCAGATGCCCGGCCGCGATCACGGTGACCGCGGTCGAGGCGACGGCGGCGGTCAGCCCGTACAGCCGCTCGTCCGCCGAGGCGTGGCTGCGCAGCTGGAGGACGATCACCAGCAGCACCCAGACGCCGAGCGTGCCGATGAGCACCGTCGGCGCGTGGGCGCGGCCGGTGGCGAGCAGCCCGGCGTCGGCCGCCAGACCGCCCAGGAAGGCCAGCGCGATGCCCTGCCGGGCGGGCCACATGCCGTTCAGCCGGAACCAGCCCGCCGCGGTGACCGCCTGGAGCAGCGCCACGACCACGGCGACCGCGGGCTCGCCGAGCGGCGCGGTGGCCGCGAGCAGCGCGGCCAGCGCGGCCGTGAGGGCGGCGGGCTGGAGCCCGGGGTCGACGATCTGGGGGCGGCCCTCGGCGCGGGCCTTCTCGGCGGCGGTCATCGGCCGGTCGGGCTCCGGCTGCGCGGGCTGCGGCGCGGCGGGCCCTGGGCGGGCCGGTTCGGGCGCGGCGGGCCGCCCCGGATGCGGCCCGGGGTGGGCCTGCCGCTGCGCCTGTTGCGCCTGCGCGGCCTGCTGTGCGTGCTGTGCCTGCGCGGCCTGCTGTGCCTGCATGGCCTGCTGGTACTGGTGCTGCTGCTGTTGCTGCTGCGCGTAGTGCTGCTGCTGGTCCCAGCCCGCCGCGTACTGCTGCTGGTGCGCGGCGGCGTAGGGATCGCCCTGCGGCTGCTGGTACGGCTGCTGGTACTGCTGTTGCTGCTGTGGGTACGCCTGCTGCTGCGGATAGCCGTACCCGGACGACTGCCCCTGGGCGTACGCGCCGTAGGGGTCGGCGGGCGGCTGTTGCTGCTGCTGTCCCTCGTACGGCGGCGGGTACGACCCGTACGGCCCCTGCGGCTCGTACGGCGCGTGCGGATCGTGTGGCTGATGCGGCTGGTTGGTCATGACGTCGTAGGTCACCCTCCTGCGAACGGCGGAAGCACCTCGACCGTGCCGCCCTCGGCCAGTTGGACCGTCTTGTGATCACGGGTGCCGACGGGCGCGCCGTCGACCAGGAACGAACAGCGCAGCAGGACCCGGGCGAACTCCGGTCGCAGGGCGTGCCGCTCGCGGGCCGCGTCGAGCGCGTCGGCCAGCGTCACCGCCGCGTACGGCTCCTCGGAGGTGCCGGCCGCCGCCCGGGCCGCGGCCCAGTACCGGATGGTTCCGGCGGGCGTGTTCTTCAGCGCCATTGCGTGTCCCTTTCCCGTCTTCTGCCGTCCTCCATGATGACGGGTGCGGAAGGGCCCCGGGGACGCAGCACGCGCCCGGGAAATTCGGGGCCGTTCCCCGGCCTGCTCGCTTAGGGTTTGTCTGTGCTGGTCCGACTCATACGGGCGTATCTGCGGCCCTACACCCGAACGATCAACGTGATCGTGCTATTGCAGCTCGTACAGACAGTGGCCACCCTCTATCTGCCCACCCTCAACGCCGACATCATCGACGACGGAGTCGTCAAGGGCGACACCGGCTACATCCTCGTCGTCGGCGCATTGATGATCGCCGTCACCCTGGTGCAGATCGTGTGCGCCATCGGCGCCGTCTACTTCGGCGCCCGCACCGCCATGGCGCTCGGCCGGGACATCCGCGCCGACGTCTTCGACCGGGTGCAGTCCTTCTCCGCCCGCGAGATGGGCCGGTTCGGGGCGCCCTCGCTGATCACCCGCACCACCAACGACGTCCAGCAGGTACAGATGCTGTGCCTGATGTCCTTCACGCTGATGGTGTCGGCGCCCATCATGTGCGTCGGCGGCATCGCCATGGCGCTCAATCAGGACGTGCCGCTGTCCGGGCTGCTGCTGCTCATCGTGCCGGTGCTGGGCATCACCGTCACCCTCATCGTCCGCAGGATGCGCCCGCTGTTCCGGGACGTCCAGGAGCGCATCGACACCGTCAACCGGGTGCTGCGCGAGCAGATCACCGGCATCCGGGTGATCCGGGCCTTCGTCCGCGACGGCCATGAGCGGAAGCGGTTCACCGCCGCGAACACCGCGCTGATGGACGTGTCGCTGCGGGCCGGGCGGCTGATGTCGCTGATGTTCCCCACCGTGATGCTGGTGGTGAACCTGTCCAGCGTCGCCGTGGTGTGGGCGGGCGGGCACCGCATCGACAGCGGCGGGATGCAGATCGGCGCGCTGACCGCATTCATCAGCTATCTCATGCAGATCCTGACGTCGGTGATGATGGCCACCTTCATGTTCATGATGGTGCCGCGCGCCGAGGTGTGCGCCGAGCGCGTCCAGGAGGTGCTGGACACCGCGACCAGCGTCGTTCCGCCGCTGCGGCCGGTCGCGCCCCGGGCGTCCGCCGACGGCGGCCGCGGGCTGCTGGAGCTGCGGGGCGTGGAGTTCCGCTACCCGGGCGCCGAGGAGCCCGTGCTGCGCGACGTCTCGCTGACCGCCCACCCCGGCCGGACCACCGCCGTCATCGGCTCCACCGGCAGCGGCAAGTCCACCCTCCTCGGGCTGGTGCCCCGGCTGTTCGACGCGACCGACGGCAGCGTCCACCTCGACGGCGTGGACGTGCGCGACCTCGACCCCGCGGTGATGACCCGGTCCATCGGCCTCGTACCGCAGAAGCCGTACCTCTTCTCCGGCACCGTCGCCTCCAACTTGCGGTACGGAAACCCGGACGCGAGCGACGAGGAGCTGTGGAAGGCCCTGGAGACCGCGCAGGCGCGGGACTTCGTCGAGGCCATGGAGGGCGGGCTGGAGGCGCCCATCGCCCAGGGCGGCTCCAATGTCTCCGGCGGGCAGCGGCAGCGGCTGGCGATCGCCCGCGCCCTGGTGCTGAGGCCGTCCGTCTACCTCTTCGACGACTCATTCTCGGCGCTCGACTACGCCACCGACGCCCGGCTGCGGGCGGCGCTGGCGGACGAGACCGGGAACGCGACCGTCGTCATCGTCGCCCAGCGGGTGTCCACCATCCGCGGCGCCGACCGGATCGTGGTCCTCGACGAGGGGCGCGTCGTCGGCAGCGGCACCCACGACGAGCTGATGGCCGACAACCAGACCTACCGGGAGATCGTGCTGTCCCAGCTCACCGAGCAGGAGGCCGCATGAGCCAGTCATCCACGAGTTCTCCGGCACCCCGCAGGGGCCCCGCGCCCGCCGCCGGGCCCGGCCGCTTCATGGGCGGCCAGCCCGTCGAGCGGTCCATGGACTTCCGCGGCTCCGGCCGCCGTCTGCTGGGCGCCCTGCGCCCCGAGCGCGGCATCGCCTTCGCCGTGCTCGCCCTGTGCACGGTCAGCATCACGCTGACGGTGCTGGGCCCCAAGGTGCTCGGCCACGCCACCGACCTGATCTTCGCGGGCATCGTGGGACGGCAGCTCCCGGAGGGCGCCACCAAGGCCGAGGCCGTCCAGCACCTGCGCGACAGCGGCCAGGGCACCGTGGCCGACATGGTCGCCTCGATGAACGTGACGCCCGGCCAGGGCATCGACTTCGGGGCCGTCGGCACCGTCCTGCTGTGGGCGCTGGGCCTGTACGTCGTGGCCTCGCTCCTCAACCTGATCCAGGCGCGGGTGGCCACGAACGTCGTCCAGCGCGCGGTCTTCCGGCTGCGCGAGGACGTCGAACAGAAGCTGGCGCGGCTGCCGCTGTCGTACTTCGACAAGCAGCCGCGCGGCGAGGTGCTGTCGCGCGCCACCAACGACATCGACAACATCCAGCAGACGCTCCAGCAGACCCTCAGCCAGATCATGGCCTCGCTGCTGACCCTCGTCGGCGTGCTGGCCATGATGTTCTGGATCTCGCCGCTGCTGGCGCTGGTGGCGCTGGTCACCGTCCCGGTGTCGGTGCTGGTCGCGACGCGCGTCGGCAAGCGGGCCCAGCCCCAGTTCGTCCAGCAGTGGAAGACCACGGGGCGGCTCAACGCCCACATCGAGGAGATGTACACCGGCCACGCCCTGGTGAAGGTCTTCGGACGGGAGCGGGAGTCCGCCGAGGTCTTCCGCGCGCAGAACGAGAAGCTGTACGAGGCGGGCTTCCGCGCCCAGTTCATCTCCGGGCTCATCCAGCCCGCCATGACGTTCATCGGGAACCTCAACTACGTGCTGGTCGCCGTGGTCGGCGGGCTGCGGGTGGCGAGCGGGGCGCTGTCGATCGGCGACGTCCAGGCGTTCGTCCAGTACTCCCGGCAGTTCAGCCAGCCGCTCACCCAGGTGGCGTCCATGGCCAACATGGTCCAGTCGGGCGTCGCCTCCGCCGAGCGGGTCTTCGAGCTGCTGGACGCGGAGGAGCAGACCCCGGACCCGGAGGGCCCGGTGGGGCCGCGGACCGTGCTCGGCCAGGTCGAGTTCGAGGACGTCTCCTTCCGCTACCAGTCCGACACGCCCCTCATCGAGGGGCTCTCGCTGTCGGTGAGCCCCGGCCAGACCGTGGCCATCGTCGGCCCGACCGGCGCCGGGAAGACCACCCTGGTCAATCTGCTGATGCGGTTCTACGAGGTCAGCGGGGGCCGCATCACGCTCGACGGCGTCGACGCCGCCACCATGCCGCGCGAGGAGCTGCGCTCCCACATCGGCATGGTGCTCCAGGACACCTGGCTGTTCGGCGGCACGATCGCGGAGAACATCGCGTACGGCTCGGAGGGCGCCTCCCACGAGGCGATCGTGGAGGCGGCGAAGGCCACCCACGTGGACCGCTTCGTGCGCACCCTGCCGGACGGCTACGACACGGTGATCGACGAGGAGGGCACAGGCGTCTCCGTCGGCGAGAAGCAGCTGATCACCATCGCCCGCGCATTCCTCTCCGGCCCGTCCATCCTGGTGCTGGACGAGGCGACCAGCTCCGTCGACACCCGCACCGAGGTCCTCATCCAGCACGCGATGGCCTCGCTGCGCACCGGCCGCACCAGCTTCGTGATCGCCCACCGGCTGTCCACGATCCGCGACGCGGACGTGATCCTGGTGATGGAGTCGGGCCGCATCGTGGAGCAGGGCAGCCACGACTCCCTGGTGGCGGCCGGGGGTGCGTACGCCCGGCTGTACGCGGCCCAGTTCGCGGAGCCGGTGGCCGAGCCGGAGTAGCGCTCCCGGGCAGGGGCACTCCCGGGCCGGGTCAGGTGCGGGCCAGGGCAGCGCGGACCGGGGCAGGCGCGGACCGGGTCAGGTGCGGGCCAGGGCCCAGCCCGCGACCCGGTCCAGCAGCTCCGCCGGGGCCGCCGTCTCCGCGTGGCCGAAGCCCGGCTCGATCCACAGCTCCGTGGACGCCCGGTCCGCCGCCGCCATCAGCATCCGCGGATGATCCAGCGGGAAGTACGGGTCCCGGTCGCCGTGCACGATCAGCAGCGGCGTCGGTGCGATCAGGGGGACCGCCGCCACCGGGGGCAGCGGTTCGGGGTTCCAGCCGCGGGCGTCGATGCGGGTCCGCAGCCCGTAGCGGGAGACCAGCCGACCGGTCGGCCGGGTGATCGCCCAGTGGACGCGGCGCATCGGGGCCGTCCCCCGGTAGTACCAGCGTGCGGGGGCGCTCACCGCGACGACCGCGTCCGCTCCCGAGGTGTGCGCCCCCGTGCGCCCCTCGCGCTCCTCATCGGACCCTGGCTTGTTCCGCGCGGAGAGCGCCGCATGGCGGAGCACCACCGAGCCGCCCATCGAGAAGCCGACGGTGATCACCCGCCGGTGGCCCAGGGTCCGGGCCCAGTGCACCGCGGCCGCCAGGTCGAGGACCTCCCGGTCCCCGACGGTGGACCGCCCGCCGGACCGGCCATGGCCCCGGAACGAGAAAGTGATCACGGCCGTACGCTGCGTGAAGGCCGACGCCACCCGGCGCAGCGCGGGCCGCTCCAAGGCGCCGGTGAAACCGTGCGCGACGACGATCACAGGGGCCTCCGCGGATAGCCCGCCGCCTGCCCGGGAAGGCTCGTAACGGGTCTCGATGGGGACCCCGTCCTCGGTGAGCAGCGTGGCTCTCCGGGCGCCCGCGGCAGCCGGGGGCAGGGAACGTCGAGCAGATTCAGCCTCTCCACCGGGTGTCATGTGGGTTATTCTGCTGTGAAGGATCCGGGCAATGTCGCCCCCGGGTCCTTTTGTGCTTTCAGGGGCACCGTGCGCGTTTGAGCGCTGACACGCGCGTATGCCCCCGGGGGTGCGAGCAGACCGTACGAAGCAGCAGGGGGTGCCTTGTCGATCAGGCCGGATCAGCGAGCGGCGTCTAGTGCGGTACATCGCAACCCGCGTGAGGAGAGCGCAGCGGCGCTGCGCGCGACGAGCGCGGGGCCGCGAGGTGCCGTGCCAGGCGTCGGGAGCCCGGCATGATCGGCAAGGCACCCCCTGGCCGCAGACTCCCCCGGGCGGATCAGCCTGGGAGGTGCCCCCCCTCTCGCAAGGGACCGAGGAGGAAACCGAGGCAATGGGCGAGCGAAGCGTGCACAACATCACGATCACGGCCGGGGCGGGTGGTGGACGATGAGTTCCCTCCTGCTGCTGACCAACGCACTCCAGCCCTCGACGGAGGTGCTCCCCGCCCTCGGCCTGCTGCTGCACAGCGTGCGGGTCGCCCCGGCGGAGGGCCCGGCCCTGGTGGACACCCCCGGTGCCGACGTCATCCTGATCGACGGCCGCCGCGATCTGCCGCAGGTGCGCAGCCTGTGTCAGCTGCTGCGGTCGACCGGTCCCGGCTGTCCGCTGGTGCTGGTGGTGACCGAGGGCGGGCTCGCCGCCGTCACCGCCGACTGGGGCATCGACGACGTGCTGCTGGACACCGCGGGCCCGGCCGAGGTCGAGGCCCGGCTGCGGCTGGCCATGGGCCGCCAGCAGATCACCACCGACGACAGCCCGATGGAGATCCGCAACGGCGATCTGTCGGTGGACGAGGCCACCTACAGCGCGAAGCTCAAGGGGCGGGTGCTCGACCTCACCTTCAAGGAGTTCGAGCTGCTGAAGTACCTCGCCCAGCACCCGGGGCGGGTCTTCACCCGGGCGCAGCTGCTCCAGGAGGTCTGGGGCTACGACTACTTCGGTGGCACCCGCACCGTCGACGTCCATGTGCGGCGGCTGCGGGCCAAGCTGGGCCCGGAGCACGAGTCACTGATCGGGACCGTCCGCAACGTGGGCTACCGCTTCGTCACCCCGGAGAAGGTCGAGCGGGCCGAGCGGGCCGCCGAGGAGGCCCGGGCCCGGAATGCGTCCCGGGACACCGGCTCCGGACCGTCGGGTTCCGGCCCGTCGGGTTCCACTGGCGGCGGTGCGCGGTCCGCCGCGGAAGCGGCGCCTGCACGACCGGTCAAGACCTAGCTGGACCCGCGTAGACTTCGCGCGTGGCCAAGGTGACGCGTGATGATGTGGCAAGGCTGGCGGGAACCTCGACGGCTGTCGTCAGTTACGTCATCAATAACGGACCCCGGCCGGTCGCCCCGGCCACGCGCGAGCGGGTTCTCGCCGCGATCAAGGAGCTGGGCTACCGGCCCGACCGGGTGGCCCAGGCGATGGCGAGCCGGCGCACCGACCTCATAGGGCTGATCGTGCCGGACGCCCGCCAGCCGTTCTTCGCCGAGATGGCGCACGCGGTCGAACAGGCCGCCGCCGAGCGCGGCAAGATGGTGCTGGTCGGCAACTCCGACTACCTGGACGAGCGCGAGGTGCACTATCTGCGCGCCTTCCTGGGGATGCGGGTGTCCGGGCTGATCCTCATCAGCCAGGGCCCCAGCGAGAACGCGGCCGCCGAGATCGAGGCCTGGGACGCCCGGGTGGTGCTGCTGCACGAGCGGCCCGAGGCGATCGACGACGTGGCCGTGGTGCTGGACGACGTCGGCGGCGCCCAGCTCGCGGTGCGCCATCTGCTGGAGCACGGCCACTCCTATGTGGCCTGCCTCGGCGGCACCGAGATAACCCCGACCGTCGGCGACCCGGTGACCGACCACGTCGAGGGGTGGCGCCGGGCGATGCAGGAGGCCGGGCGGTCCACGGAGGGGCGGCTGTTCCAGGCCCCGTACAACCGGTACGACGCCTACCAGGTCGCCCTCGGCCTGCTGGCCGGTCCCGACCGGCCCCCGGCGATCTTCTGCGCCACCGACGACCAGGCCTTCGGGGTGCTGCGGGCGGCGCGCGAGCTGCGCATCGACGTCCCCGGAGAGCTGGCGGTCGCGGGCTTCGACGACGTCAAGGAGGCGGGTCTGACCGATCCGCCGCTGACCACGGTCGGCTCCGACCGGCCCGCGATGGCGCGCGCCGCGGTCGACCTGGTGCTGGACGACACCCCGCGGCTCGCGGTCTCGCGCCGGGAGCGGGTGCGGCAGTTCCCGTCCGCGCTGGTGGTGCGGCGCTCCTGCGGCTGCTCGTAACTCCTGGCGTTTATGTCGGGCATACCGACTTCTGCCCTGCTTCTCAGCGGGTCCTCAGGTGGCTCTCATACTCGCGCCGCAGAGTCTTGGACATGACGACGAGCCAGCGCCGTAGCGGCGACCACGAGTCCTATCCCTACGCGTACGGCGGCGCGGCGGCCTATCCGCCGCCGCCCACCCATGAGCCGCAGACGCCGGTGACCACCCCCTCCGGGGTCACCGTGTGGCCGGGCGGCGGATCCGGCGGCACCGGCGGCACCGGCGGTGCGGACACCACGGCGATACCGCACCCCGGCGGTGGCCGCCGCAAGCGGCGGCTCTCCCGGCCGGCCGGGCTGATCGCCGCCGTGGCGGTGGTCTCGGCGCTGGTGGGCGGCGGTACGGCGACCTTCGTCAGCCAGGCCGCGGACAACGGGGACACGGCCGTGTCGACCCCGGTCGTGGGCGTCAACTCCAGCAGCAGTGGCGTGTCCGCCGTGGCGGCGGCCGTGAGCCCCAGCATCGTGGAGATCAGCGCGACGTCCGCCGGGGGCGAGTCCACCGGCTCCGGCGTGATCGTCACCAGCGGCGGCGAGATCATCACCAACAACCACGTCATCTCCGGCGCCGAATCGATCAAGGTGACGTTCAGCGACGGCAGCACGAAGAGCGCGTCGGTCGTCGGCACCGACAGCGGCAAGGACCTGGCCCTGGTCAAGGTGCGCGGCGCGAGCGGCCTCAAGGCCGCGTCCCTGGGCGACTCCAGCCAGGTCGAGGTCGGCGACCAGGTCGTGGCCATCGGCTCGCCCGAGGGGCTGACCGGCACCGTGACCAGCGGCATCGTCTCCGCGCTGAACCGCGACGTCACCGTCTCCACGGACGAGGACCAGGGGCAGCAGGACGGCGGCGGCCAGTGGCCGTTCGAGTTCGGCGGCGGCCGGTACAACGGCGACGTCGGCCAGTCGACCACCACGTACAAGGCCATCCAGACCGACGCCTCGCTCAACCCCGGCAACTCCGGCGGCGCGCTGATCAACATGCGGGGCCAGGTCATCGGGATCAACTCCGCGATGTACGCCCCGGCCTCCGGCCAGAGCAGCAGCGCGGGCAGCATCGGCCTCGGCTTCTCGATCCCGGTCGACACCGTCAAGTCCGACCTCTCCGCCCTGCGCGACGGCGGCACCGGCGGCAACGGCAACAGCTGAGCCGCCACTAGGCCACCCGGCAGTGACCGGCGTGCGAGGCTGACAGCACAGCGCCCGCCCCGCCCACCGTTAAGGAAACCGATCCATGAGCCCCGTCGACCACGGTGATCAGCCCGCCCGCATCCTGATCGTCGACGACGAGCCGGCCGTCCGCGAGGCGCTCCAGCGCAGCCTCGCCTTCGAGGGCTACGCGACCGAGACCGCCGTCGACGGACTGGACGCCCTGGAGAAGGCCGGCACCTATGACCCGGAGCTGATCGTGCTCGACGTGCTGATGCCCCGCATGGACGGGCTCACCGCCGCCCGGCGGCTGCGCGCCACCGGGGTGACCGTGCCCGTCCTGATGCTCACCGCGCGCGACACGGTCGGCGACCGCGTCACCGGCCTCGACGCGGGCGCGGACGACTACCTCGTCAAGCCCTTCGAGCTGGACGAGCTGCTGGCCCGCATCCGCGCCCTGCTGCGCCGCAGCTCGTACGCGGCCGCGGCGGGCGCGCCGGTCGCCGACGACGACACGATGTCCTTCGGCGACCTGCGGATGGACCTGACGACCCGCGAGGTCACCCGGGGCGGGCGGCGCGTCGAGCTGACCCGCACCGAGTTCACCCTGCTGGAGATGTTCCTCGCGCATCCGCGCCAGGTCCTCACCCGCGAGCAGATCCTGAAGGCCGTCTGGGGCTTCGACTTCGAGCCGTCGTCCAACTCGCTGGACGTGTACGTGATGTATCTGCGCCGCAAGACGGAGGCGGCCGGTGAGCCGCGGCTCGTCCACACGGTGCGCGGCGTGGGGTACGTCCTGCGGCCGGCGGAGGGCGAGCCGTCGTGAGGCTCCGCGGACTTCCGCTGCGCTCGCGGCTGGCCCTGCTGACCGCGGTGGCGGTGGCGGTGGCGGTCGCGGTGTCGGCGTTCGCGTGCTGGCTGATCGTGCGCGAGCAGCTCACCGCACAGCTCGACTCGTCGCTGCGCACCGTCAAGGTCGACGAGCGCAATGTGGTGAGCATCCTGGACGCGTGCCAGAACCCCGACGGCGACGACGGCCACACCCCGCGCGCCCTCGGCTCGTACTCCGTGCAGATCGTGCTGCCCGACGGCAACCGCTGCCCCCAGCCCGGGGCGACGGAGCTGCCGGTGAGCGCCGACGACGTGGCGGTCGCCACCGGGCAGCGGCCGACCGCGCTGCACGACGCGACCGCCGAGGACGGCCGCGACATGCGGGTCTTCACGTACCGGCCGTCCGGCGGTCCCGACAGCCCGCTGCCGCGCGGCATCGCCGTCTCCATGGCCCGCCCGCTCAGCGAGGTCCAGGACCCGCTGAACACGCTCGCGCTCGTCCTCGCCCTCGTCGCCGGGATCGGCGTCGTCGGCGCCGGGGCGGCCGGGCTGTGGATCGCCCGGACCGGGCTGAAGCCGGTGGACCGGCTGACCCACGCCGTCGAGCACGTGGCCCGCACCGAGGACCTGGCCGTCCGCATCCCCACCGAGGGCGACGACGAGATCGCCCGGCTGTCCCGGTCGTTCAACGCCATGACCGCCGCCCTCGCCTCCTCCCGCGACCGTCAGCAGCAGCTGATCGCCGACGCGGGGCACGAGCTGCGCACCCCGCTCACCTCGCTCCGGACCAACGTCGAACTGCTCGCCCGCAGCGACGAGACCGGCCGCGCCCTGCCTCCGGAAGACCGCAAGGCGCTCATGAGCAGCGTCAAGGCGCAGATGACCGAACTGGCGGCGCTCATCGGCGACCTCCAGGAGCTGTCCCGGCCGGACGCGCTGCCCGGCAGCGGGCCGCTCCAGGTGGTCGCGCTGCACGAGATCGCGGGCGCCGCCCTGGAGCGGGCCCGGCTGCGGGGCACCGGGCTCACCATCGACGCCTCGATCGAGCCCTGGTACGTACGCGGCGAGGCGGCCGCCCTGGAACGGGCGCTGGTCAACCTGCTCGACAACGCCGTGAAGTTCAGCCCTTCGGGTGGTGTCGTCGATGTCGCGCTCAGAAGGGGCGAGTTGACGGTGCGGGACCGCGGACCCGGCATTCCCGACGATGAACTCCCGCACGTCTTCGAGCGGTTCTGGCGTTCGCCGTCCGCCCGCAGCATGCCCGGCTCCGGGCTCGGGCTGTCCATCGTGGCCCGTACCGTCCAACAGTCCGGCGGCCAGGTGGGGCTGCGGCCCGCACCGGGCGGCGGCACCGTCGCCTGGATCCGCCTCCCCGGCGCCCCCACCGCCCCGCCCGGACTCGACCCCTGACCCTCCGCCGGCCTTCTCAGCCCCCGTACACGCCGGACTCAGCGGACCCACAGCCTCGGGCACCAGGTTGGGGCCCATGCACGAGACTTCCCGGATCCTGGTCGTGGACGACGAGCCTTCGGTACGCGAAGCCATCGGCAGAGCCCTGCGGTTCGAGGGCTACGAGGTCGACACGGCCGGGGACGGCGTGGCGGCGCTGCGCCGCATCGAGGAGGAGCCGCCCGACCTGGTGCTGCTCGAGGTGATGCTGCCCGGTCTGGACGGGCTGGCCGTGGCCCGCCGGCTCCGGGCCTCCGGCCGCACCGTGCCGATCATGATGGTCACCGGGCGGGACTCCGTGGGCGACCGCATCGTCGGCCTCGACAACGGCGCCGACGACTACCTGACCAAGCCCTACGCGTCGGAGGAACTGCTCGCCCGCGTCCGCGCGCTGCTGCGCCGCGGCCGGACCGTCCCCGCCGCGCCGCCCGTCTGCCCGCCCTCCCCCTGGCAGGCCCCGGCGCGCCCGGAGCCGGGCGCGCGGCTGGCCTTCGCGGACGTGACCCTGGACACCCTCACCCGCCAGGTCACCCGCTCCGGCCGCCCCCTCGACCTCACCAAGACCGAATTCGCCCTGCTGAAGCTGTTCTTATCCCGCCCGCGCCAGGTCCTCAGCCGCGCCGCGATCCTCCGCGACGTCTGGGGCTTCGACTTCGAGCCGTCGTCCAACACGCTGGACGTGTACGTGATGTACCTGCGCCGCAAGACGGAGGCCGGGGGCGAGCCGCGCGTGGTGCACACGGTGCGGGGCGTCGGCTATGTGCTGCGGACGGTGCCGGGGGATTAGGGTCGGCCGTTCGTACGTGACGTCTGCGGAGGGCGCTTCGGCTGTGGAAACGGGGGCCGGTGAGCGGGAGGTGGACCTCGCTGCCGAGCGGTACGGCGTCGGGGTCCGGGCCACGGTGATCTCCCTGTGCGGGGTGTTCGGGATCTTCACGGTCCCGACCGGGCGGTTACCGGTGACGGTGCTGCTGGTCGTCGTCACCACCGCCGCCTGCGCGGTGCGGTGGTGGGGGCTGCGGCGGCTCCCGGCCGGGGTACGGATGGGGCTCGACGCGACGGCCGTGGCGGTACCGGGGCTCGGACAGCCCCTCATGGGGCCGCAGGGCGTGAACATCTGGGTGATGGTCATCCTGGGGATCGCCGTCATCACCTTCCAGTACGAGTGGGCGACCCGGCCCGCCATCGGCCTCGGCCTGGCCGCGCTGACCCTCGCCACGTACGGCGTGGGATACGGCCTGGCCGCCCCCGCCCTGGGGCCGTCGCCCTTCTGGGTGGCGGCCCGGCAGACGGCCGAGTGCGCGCTCGCCCGCGTCTCGTATCTGATCGTCCGCGCCAAGGCCAGGGCCGCCGACCGGGCGACCGAGCGCGAGGCGGCGGGACGCCGGGAGGCGTCGGTCGCCGCCGCCCGCCGCGCCGCCGGACGCGCCTACCTCGCCACGCTGCACGACACGGCGAGCGCCACGCTGCTGATGGTGTCCCTCGGGGGCGCCCGCGACTGGTCCTGGCTCCCGCGCCGGGCCCACCGCGACCTGGAGGCGCTGTCCGCCGTGCCCGGCCACGAGGCGGGCCGCGTCGACCTCGCGGAACTGCTGGGCGAGGTGGCCAAGGGCGCCGCGGAACCGGACGCGGTGCGGGCGGTCCGGGTGTCGGCCCGGATCGACGGCCCCCTGATGATGCCCGCGGGCGCGGCGCTGGCCATCCTGCACGGCGTCGGCGCGGCCCTGGACAACGTGGTGCGGCACGCGGAGGTGGACGAGGCCGACCTGCGGGCGGGCCGGGACGCCTCGGGCACGGTCACCGTCGAACTCACCGACCGCGGCCGCGGCTTCCTCCCCGCGGCGGTCTCGGTGCAGCGCCGGGGGATATCCGGCTCGGTGGTGGGCCGGATGGAGGCGATCGGCGGCCGCGGCGAGGTCGACTCCCGCCCCGGCGAGGGAACCCGCGTCCGCTGGGAATGGCCCACCACCCCGACGGAAGCCACCCCGCCCGGGGAAGCCCCGGCGGCTGCCGCCCCGCCCGAGCGCGTCACCCCCGAGCCCGGCCCGGACGGGCGCACCGCGTTTCGGCAGATTCATGGGCGGTTGGTGCGGGGGGTGCGGTGGGCGTTGCTGCTCGTCGCGTTGACCGTGCAGGTCGGGCTGTGCCTGCCGCAGTTCCTCGCTCACCTGGGCAGCTATCACCCGCCCTCGGCGCCGGTCGTCGCGTACGGGGTGCTGGGCGCGGTCGCGGTGTTCACCGCCGGGCTGCTGGCCTCGGGGCGGGACGTCTCGGGGTGGCCGCGGTGGTGCGGGGTCGGGCTGGTGCTGGGGGCTTCGGCGCTGTGTGCCGTCACGGTCGGGGCCGACCAGCGGTTGCGCGAGGGGGACTGGGCGTTCGGGCTGGTCGGCTGGCACGGGCTGTATCTGCTGTTCGGGCTGTCGGTGACCGCGATCGGGGTGTTCCTGGGGGCGCAGATCGTGCTGACCGCGATCCCGGTGGCCCTCACCGGCATGCCGGACGTGGCCCGGCTGGCGACGATGGGGATGTTCGCGCTGTCGGTCTGCGGCTTCCAGTTCACGGTGGGCGTCCTGGCCCGGCTGCTGCGCCGGTCGGCGGAGACGGCGGGTTCGGCGGCGGCCCGGGAGGAGGAGTTGCGGACGCGCGAGGCGATCGAGGAGCGGATGCACCTCGACCACGAGAAGCGCTACGCGACGCTGCTGCGCACCACCGTGCCGCTGCTGGCGGGGCTGGCGCACGGTTCGCTGGATCCGCGGGACGGGCAGGTCAGGCACCGGTGCGCGCTGGAGGCGGCCCGGATGCGGCGGCTGTTCGCGGAGGCGGACGAGGTGCCGGACCGGCTGGTGCACGAGCTGCGCGCCTGCATCGACGTGGCCGAGCGGGCGGGCGTGACGGTGGGTCTGGCGGTGCGCGGCGCGCGCCGGGACGTGCCGCAGGACATCCGCAGGAAGCTGGCGGACCCGGTGGCGGCGGTGCTGGCGGCCGGTCCGGCCGAGGCGCGGGTGACGGTGGTGCGTACCGGATCGCGGGTACGGGTGAGCGTCGTGGGCGACGGGACGGCGGAGCCGGACGGCGTGGCCGTGAAGGAGACGTCGCCGGTGGCGGTGTCGCGTACGGCGGATGGAGAGAAGGTGTGGGTGGAGGCGGTGTGGGAACCGGCTCCGGCCGCCGGGTAGTGCAGTCTCCTGGGGACAGGGGGAGCCGAGGGAACATGGGGTGACGATGCCGACCGAGACCGTCAGCGTGGCGCTGATAGACGATCACCCGGCGATCCGCGCGGGCGTCGAGGCGTGGTACGCGTCCTCGGACCAGCCGATCAAGGTGATCGCGGCGGGGGAGACCGCCGCCACCGCGTGGACACCGCCGGGCGACGGCGCCGACGTCGTCGTGTTCGACCTTCAGCTGAGCGACGCCGGGCCCGCCTTCGGCGAGTTGCGGCGGCTCGTGGACGCCGGGCGCCAGGTGGTCGTGTACACGATGCGCGACGAGGAGCAGACGGCGCTGACCTGCCTGGATCTGGGCGCCGCGACGTATCTGACGAAGACCGAGGGCAGCCGCCACCTGGTGGCCGCGACCCTCGCCGCCGCCCGGCAGCATCCGTACACCCCGCCCGCGCTGGCGGGCGCGCTGGGGACGAACGCGCGCAGCGACAGACCCAGGCTGTCCCAGCGCGAGGAGGATGTGCTGATCGAGTGGTTCCAGTCGGAGTCCAAGGAACTGGTGGCGCAGCGGCTGAACATCAAGGTGCGCACGGTCAACACCTATCTGGACCGGGTGCGGATCAAGTACGCGAACGCGGGGCGCCCGGCGCGGACGAAAGCAGGTCTGGTGGCGCGGGCCATCCAGGACGGGCTGGTGGCCGTCGAGGATCTGTGAGGCGCGGATCCGTGAGGCCCGGGGACCCGCGGTCGTCGCCGCGCCAGTGGCCCACCAGGTTCGCGTACGTCGCGCAGTCCCGCACCAGCGACGCATGGGTGCCGCCGTGCAGGCCCGCCGTGTCGAGCACGAGGACGCGGTCGGCCCGCAGCGCCGAGCTGATGCGGTGGGCGATGACGATGAGGGTGCCCTCCCGGCTGCGGAAGGCGCGTTCGACCCGCTCCTCCGCGACCGGGTCGAGATGGCAGGTGGCCTCGTCGAGGATGACGACGCGGGCCGGGGAGAGATAGACCCGGGCCAGGGTGATGAGCTGCCGCTGCCCGGCGGAGAGGGCGGTCGGGCGCAGGGGTGTGCCGTCGTAGCCGCCGTGCTCGCGCACCAGACCGGTGAGGCCGAGCACGCTCACCGCGTGGTCCAGCCTGCGCTGTTCGACGCCGGGGTGGAGGTAGGTCAGGTTCTCCCGGAGCGTTCCCGCGAAGACGTACGCCTCCTGGGGGACGAGCGCGATGGCCGAGCGCAGCCAGTCGGTGCGCAGGGTGGGCAGGGAGGCACCGCCGAGCCGGACCGTGCCGCGCTCCGGGCGCTCCAGCCCCGCGAGGACGCCCACCAGCGTGGACTTGCCGATGCCGCTGGCCCCGACGAGGGTGAGGTGCTGTCCGTACGGGACGGTCACGGTGGCCCGGTCGAGGACGGGCGCGGAGTGCGGCCCGTAGCGGAACGTCACCTCCTCCAGGGCGAGGTCGTAGCGGTCCGTGGTGTGCGGGCCGCCCGGGTCGGGCGGGGCGGGGGCGGTGTGGCGGGCGAGCCGCCCCAGCACGGTGGCCAGTTCGAGGCCCATGTTGCCGACGGAGTGGACCAGGGCGCGCAGCGCCGGTTCGAGGCTGGTGACCAGGTAGGTGGCCGCGCCCAGCAGCTCACCCGGGGTCAGCGCGTCGCCCGCCACCAGCCGGGGCCCCAGCAGGAGCAGCAGCACCAGCGGGGTGCGGGCGGCGAGGCCGATGAGGCCGGTGCGGACGCCGCCGACGGTGGCGACGGCCTCGGCGGCGCGCGCGTTCGCCCGCAGCCGGTCCTCCAGGTCGGCGGTAGCCCGGCCCACGGCGCCGCAGGCCAGTACGTCGCGCAGGGCCCCGATGACGCGGCCGGACTCCTCGGCGACGGTCTCCTCGCTGTCGAGGGAGGCGTCGTAGCGGCGCCGCCAGGTGCGGGAGAGCCGCAGCAGCGCCAGGCCCGTCACACACAGCACCGGGAGGAGCAGCAGCCCGACGGCGGGGGCGAGCGCGGTCAGCCCGGCGACGGCGGCGAGGAAGGTGAACCCGGAGGTGCAGGCGGTCATCAGCAGGTTGGAGAGCAGCTGCCGGGCGCGCTCGGTCTGGTCCGTGATCCGGGACACGGCACTGGTGCGCGGCGGCTGACCGTCGGCCACCGCGCCGTGCAGACCGCCGCGCACGGTGACGGTCACCAGGTGGTCGCGCATCGCCTCCACGACGGTGGCCATGCGGGGCACCGCCTGCCGGGTGCCGTACGCGCCCGCCACCATGACCAGCCCGTAGACGGCGAGCGTGACGAGGCCAGTGCGGGCGTCGTCGGCGAGGAACCCGCGGTCGAGGGCGGTCGCGACGAGCCGCCCGGACAGCAGCGCGGGCGCGGTGCCGAGCAGCGACCATCCGATGAGCAGGGCCAGGTCGCGGCGGTGCGCGGCGAGGACCGGGCGCAGCGGATGACGCCCGGTGCGGGAGGGCTTGCGGTGGGCTCCGGTGGGGGGCATGCCGCTCACCACCCCAGCCGCAGTTGCATGGTGGGGTGTTCGGCGCCCGGGAGCCGCAGCCGGAGGGTCTCGTCGGGGGCCGGGCCGGGGTCCGCCGGGGCGGGGCGCGGGTCGGGCAGCTGGAAGACGGCGCGGTACTCCGGGTCCTTCAGCAGCGCCTTGTGGGGCGCGAGCGCGCGCAGCGTGCCCCGGTCGAGCCAGGCGACCAGATCGGCCCCGGCGGCGGTCGACATGCGGTGGGCGACGATCAGCCGGGTCGTCCCGAACAGCACCCGGTCGAGCGCGGCGGTGATCTCGGACTCGGTCGCGGTGTCGACGCTGGAGGTGGCGTCGTCGAGCACCACGAGCCGGGCCTGCCGGGCGGCGACCCGGGCCAGGCCGAGGCGCTGGAGTTCGCCGCCGGAGAGCCGGAGCCGGTGCAGCGGGGTGGCCAGCCCGTCGGGCAGCCGGGTGACGAAGGCGTCGGCGGAGCCCGCCCGCAGGGCGGACGCGACCCGGTGCGGGGGCGGCGGGTGGTCGGCGTAGGCGAGGGCGTCGCCGAGGGTGTCGCCGAGCAGCGTGGGGCGTTCGAAGGCGTAGCCGACGGCGCGGCGCAGCTCGTCGGGGCGGATGTCGCGCAGCGGCACCCCGTCGAGGAGGACGTCACCGGAGTCGGGCGCGAGCAGTCCGCCCGCGATCTCGGTGAGCGTGGACTTGCCCGCGCCGGACGCGCCGATGACGGCGACGCTGTGCCCGGCGGGCACGTCGAGGTCGACCCCGTTCAGCAGCGGGGTCCCGGACCGCGCCACGCGGACGCCGCGCAGCGTGAGCCGCCCGGGCCCGTCGGGCAGCGGGCGGGTGCCCGCGGACGGCGCGGGCACGTCGAGGAGTTCGCCGATCCGGGCGGCCGAGCCGCGGCACCGGGCGAGCTGGGCGAGCATCGCGGTCTGCTTGAGCAGCCCGAGCGCGTAGCCGAGATACGCCTGGGAGGCGAGGAGCTCGCCCGGGGTGATCCGGCCGTGCAGCACCCCCAGCCCGGCGACGGCGAGGACGCCGATCTGGACCAGCGGCGTCACCAGTCCGGCCTGCCAGGTCGCCTTCCGCTGGGTCTGCCAGAAGTCGAGCCCGGCGGCGCGCAGCCGGGGCAGCGGCGCCAGCACCCGCGCGGCCTCCTGCTCCGCCGTCCCGGCCGCCCGGATCGTCCGGGCGCCGCGCAGCGCGTCCACGAACCGCTCCGCCAGCTCCCCGTGGATCTCCTGGTACGTGTGGGTGGCGGAGCCGACCCTGCTCATCAGCCAGCGGCCGAGCCACCACATCAGCGGCGCCCCGAGGAGGAAGAACAGCCCGAGCCGGACGTCGATGAGGAACAGCCCGACCAGCCCGCCGAGCGAGGTGAGGAGCGACGCGGCGAGCCCGACGAGGTACTGGGCGGCGGGCGCGGTCCCGGCGCTCGACCCCAGCAGCCGGCTGAGGACGTCGCCCGGGCCGAACGCGTCCTGCCCGGCCCGGCCGAGGGCCAGCACCTGGTGCAGCACCCGGCGGCGCAGCGCCAGGGTGGCCCGGGCCGCCGAGCGCTTCTCCAGGATTTCGCGGGCGGCTTCGGTGGCGGTGGTGAGGGCGAGGAGCGCGAAGACCGCGATGACGGGGACGACGGCCCGGCCCTGCGGCTCCTTCCCGATCGCCGCGTCCAGCGCGCCCGCCAGGGCGGCCGGGAGCAGCAGCCGGGTGGCCGGGTCCAGCACCGCCACGGCGAGCAGGCCCGGTCCGTGCGCGCCGCTCGCGCGCAGCGCGTCGCGCACGATGCGGTCGCTGGATGGCATGACGAACTCCCTTGGCGCCCTGGACGGGTCGGACGACGGTCAGGCCGCCGGCGGCGGCGTGCCGACGGGCGGCGGGCCGACGGGCCCGGCCGGGCCGATGGGCGGCGGGCCGACGCGGCGGCGGACCTCGGGGAACACCTCGGTGGTGAGGCGTTCGAGGTTCCGCAGCGAGCCGTGCCGCTCGCCGGACACCTCCACCTGGCACAGCACCCGCCGCGCCCCGCACGTCGTGATGGCGTGGACGAGCCGTTCGACGCAGGTGTCGACGGTCCCCACCGGGTGCTCCGCGAGCATCTTCCGCGCCATCCGGTCGACCGTCTCCTCGTCCTCCCCGGGCGTGGCCTGCCGCGGCCCGTCCCCGTCGCCGATGATGATCTGCGAGTCCTGGTTGGCCCGGAGCGAGCGCTTGGCCCGGTCCCGCATGAGGGCGTGGGCCTGCTCCTCGGTGTCGGTGACCTGGGCGTAGACGGCGAACGCGTGGTCACCGGCCGCCGGGTCCCGGTGGCCGTGTTCATCGGCGAGGGCGGTGTGACGGGCGATCATGTCGGCCTTCGCGGCCGCGTCCTTGTCGAAGTACAGCAGCATCGGGATGCCGCGCTCGGCGGCGAGGGCGACCGAGTCGGGGGAGCTTGCCGCGACGTACACCGGCGGGCCCTCGGGGGTGCGCGGGGTGGGCGAGACCGTCACGGGCCGGAAGCGGTGCAGCGCGGAGTCGGCCGACACCTTCCCGGTCCACGCCCGAAGCGTGAGGTCGAGCGCCTCGCCGAGGCCGTCCTTCCAGTGCGCCGGGCCGCCGCCGATCACCTCGTACTCGACGACCGGCAGCCCGCGCCCCACGCCGAGGACGAACCGCCCCTGCCCCACGTGGTCCATGAACGCGGCCTGTTCGGCGATGTGCACCGGGGAGTGCAGCGGGAGCAGGGCGACGGCCGTGCCGACCCGCACCCGGCTGGTGGTGCCGAGCAGGAACGAGGCGAACGACATCGCCGAGGGCGCCACCACCGACGGCAGGAAGTGGTGCTCGGTCACCCACACGTCGTCAAGACCGAGTTCCTCCGTCTTACGGGCCACGGCCACCGAGCGCGCGAGCACATCGGCGTCGCTCTGCCCCTCGTGGCGGTTGGCCGATATCAGCGTGCCGAAGCGGACCGGTTCGCGGACCGGGTCAGCGGCGGTCATGGGCGCGCACCTCCATCATCGTGCGGTAGAGCGTCACGTCCTCGCGCTCGCCGACGGCCTGCCCGTCGGCCTCCACCCAGGCGTGCGCCCGGAACGGCTGGGTCCGGACCCCGGTGCACCAGTCGGGCCACACCCCCCACATCCGGCACAGCAGCGCCGTGGCGACGGAGCGCTGAAGACACTGCTGGGCGGCGCACCGCCTGCTGACGGCGACCACGGCGGCGCGGGCGGCACCGGCGGTGGCCGCGTCCGCGGGACGGGCCCCGCGCCGCACCGACTCCAGCACCCGGCGCAGCCGCCGCGGGCGCAGCCGTACGAGCAGCCGGGCGGCGCCGACGGCGAACCGCGCCGCCGCGCGGTGGTGCCACGGGACCCGGGTCCGGCTCTCCAGCGTGACCGGCATGCTCATGCGGTCACCAGCTTCGACCGGCGCAGCGAGGCGAGCAGCTTCTCGACGTCCTCCGCGGCCCGCTCGGACCCCTCGGGGGTGCGGGCGCGGAGGGTGTCCACCACCTCGGGGACCTCGTTGCCCTCCAGGAGCAGCCGCAGCACCAGCGACGCCGTGCGGTTGAGCTGCCAGTAGCGCCCCTGCTCCTCGTCCAGCAGGACCAGGCCGTCCTCGGTCTCGGACGCGGTGACATGAGGGGCGAGCGCGATGGTCATCGGGAACCTCCAACGGGCTGCGGGCGCGGGGCGGCGGGCTTGCCGAGGGCGGCGGGCTTGCCGAGCTCGGCCACCGAGCGCAGCCAGGACTCGGTGCCCAGGGTGTTGAGCAGGGGCAGCATCGTCATCGACTTCGGGTGCGGGGCCAGGAGCGCTTCGCGCAGCCGCGCCGGGTCGATGAGCCCGAGCCGGGCCAGGTGCGAGTCCTCGCAGAGTGCGAGCAGCTCGGCCCGGTGGCGGCGCAGCCCCGCGTACACGTCGGCGCTGAACTCGCCCTTGGTCGGCCGGTCCAGGATGGCGTCGGGCACCACCCCGCGCATCGCCGTGGCCAGCGCGTTCTTGTACGTGTTCGGGGCGGCGCGGTCGGCGAAGCGGATCGACAGCGCCGCCTCCAGCACCCGGTCGTCGGCGTACGGGCTGTGCCAGGGCACCCCGTACCGGGCGCAGAGGCGGCTCGCCCGGCGCAGCGCGTTCCCGCCGCGCCGGGCGGCCTGGAGCGCCATGTGCTGGGCGCGCAGCGGATGCAGCGGCGCGGCGTCGGCGCAGCCGCGCAGCCGCCGGGCCGTCTCGGCGACCGCGTCGCCCGTCGCCCAGGGCGGCATCCGCACCTCGAAACCCCAGCTGACGGACGGTTCGGAGGGCGGCGGCGGAGGTGTGTCCAGGCGCCGCGCCTGGGCCGCGATCCAGGACCCGTACGACTGGTTGTCGGCCAGCGCGCGCAGCATCGGCGCCAGCTTCCAGCGGCGGTGCGCGCGGCCGACGCGGATGATGTGGGCGGCGCGCAGCGGATGGGAGCGCACCAGCGTGTGGTCGTAGGCGGGCGCCGCGTAGAACAGCTCGTCCCCGTTGTGGCCGCTCAAGTGCCCCCGGGAGCCGCCCGCGGCGAGGTGACGCGCCTGGTCGGCGAGGCGGGTGCGGGTCCTGATCCAGGGGAACGGGCCCTCCAGGTCGGGGTCCGGTTCGAGCAGCCCGGCGAAGTTGAGGGGCATCTCTTCCCGGGGGATGATCCGGTGCTCCGCGTCCCCCATGGCCCGCGCCGCCCGCGCCGCCCAGACCTCGTCGTCGTTGGCGGCGTCGGCGGCCTCGAAGCGGTAGGTCAGCAGGTCGGGGGTGAGCGATGCGGCGAGGAAGCACACACTGGTGGAGTCCATGCCGCCCGAGAGGTCGGCGCTGAGACGTCCCCCGTCGCCCCAGGACGCCGACATACGGGCCCTCACCGCGTCGCGCAGCGCCTCGCGGATCGCCTCCGCGCCCTCGGCCAGCGGTACCTCGGGTTCCGGCACGGTCCACCAGCGCGCGGTGCCGCTGCCGCCGTCGGGCGCGAGCGTCAGGTAATGGTCGGCGGGCAGGCGCTCCACGCCCTCCCACAGACTGCCCTCCTCCAGCGGCCCGGGCGGCGCCGCGTGCAACAGCCGGTCCGCGAGCCGCTGTTCCGCCACCCCGGCACCGGTCAGGGCGGCGAGGGTGTCGGGCCGGTCGGCCGCGACGGTGACGCCCTCCACGGCGGCCGTGTAGATCTGGCACGAGGCCCCGGCGCTGCCCTGCGCCCTGACGACGCCGTCGACGGCCGCGACCAGGTGGAAGTTGCCCGCGGTCGTACGGGCCAGCCGGTCGAAGTCGGCCGGGCGGCGGGCGTCCGCGAGCGCCGCGGTGAGCATGGCGGGCGTCGCCCCGCTCGGGCCGAGCAGGGCGACGCGCCGGGCGCCGGCGGTGGCCTGGACGATCTCGTCCGCGCGCCACCGGCCGACCACCCACGGGCGCCCGGACGCATGCGGAAGAACGCTGAGCGGGGGCCGTCCGGCGGCGGCCTCCTCCTCGGCCGCCGCGGCCGTGATCCGGTCCGCGATACGGCTCCCCGCGGGGGAATCCGGAAGAATCACGAATTCCATGTCGTCCTTCGTCCTCGGCTTTCGCTGATGGGGGCTGGTGGGAGGGGACCGGGCCGGTCCGGCGCATTGCGTTCACGCCGTACCGGCCCGGCCGCACATTCCGGAAAGGTTCAGCCGGAAGGGTTCAGCAGAACATCGCGCATTCCTGCACGGCGTCCCAGCCGTGGCCCTCGCCGCCGAGCGTGACCTCGGCGAAGTCACCGATCTCCTCGATGACGGCGGGCTCGTAGACGGCCGTCTCCTGGTGCATGGTGTTCATTTCCTTCTCGCTTTCCTCGCTATGTGGAAAAGGGATTCAGCGTGGGCCGGTCAGCAGAAGATCCAGCAGAGGCCCTCCCAGTCGGCGCCACCGCCGCCACCGCCGAGGGTGACCTCGGTGAAGTCCCCGGCGTCGACAATGGCCGGTGCCTCGTACGTGATCGTCTCGTCGTTCATGAGAACAAGCCCTCTCTCATTTGCCGTCGTATGCAGAATCGACCCGGGAAGCGGAGGCCACCGCTTTCCCGGCTCATCCCTTACGCTGCCAGCCGGCGGTGGTACGTCAGTGGTATGGCCGTGGTACGGGGCCCGTTCCGGCGGGCCGCCGCCAATTCCCTGGCGAAAAGACAGGTCAGCGCGGGAAGGCGATAGCGGAATCGGTCCAGCGGATCCACGAGATGGAGCGCGGCGAGGCTTTCGAGGTCCCGGTACGCCTGCTGCCATTCCCCGCCCGTGTACGAGGCGGCCTCATCGACCGTCATATCCGGCATCGGATGGGTACCGAGCAGCTCGAACAGCGCCCGCGCCCCCGGTTCCAGGTGCAGCACGGAGCTGCGCCACGCCTCGCGCAGACCGGGGTCCTGGCCGTCGCCGGAGTCCAGCAGATCCAGCCGGAGGCGGTCGTCGCGCAGCAGGGCGGCGAGTTCGGCGGCCGGGGTGCCCGGACATCGCTGCGCGTACTCGGCCAGCAGCCGGACCGCGAGCGGCATCCCGCCGGTGAGCCGGGCGAGTTCGGCCGTAACGGCCCGGTCCGGGTCCGCCACGGCGTCCCCCAGCAGCTCGGCCACGGCCGCGTCGTCCAGCGGGCCGAGGCCGACCCGCCGCGCACCCCAGCGCACCACCAGACCGCGCAGCCGCCGCCTGCTGGTGACCACCACCAGACAGCTCTGCGCGGGCAGCAGTTCGGTGACCTGCTCGGCGTCGCGCGCGTTGTCCAACAGCACCAGCAGCCGCTTTCCGGCGGTACGGCTGCGGAAGAGCGCCGCCCGGTCGGCGGTGTCGTCCGGGATACCGGCGTCGGGCACACCGATGCCGCGCAGCAGCGAGGCCAGCGCGTCGTACGGCTCCACGGCGGGCCGCGCCTCGTAACCGCGCAGATCCAGGTAGAGCTGGCCGTCCGGGAAGTGGGCCGCGGCGCGGTGCGCCCAGTGCACGGCCAGCGCGCTCTTCCCCATCCCCGCGGCCCCCTCGATGACCACGGGCGGGACGGTGTCGGCCCCGGCGCGGAGGAGGGCGTCGAGCGTGGCGAGGGCGGACGCGCGCCCCGTGAAGCCGGGGACGTCCAGCGGGACCTGACGAGGCACCGCCGCACTGCCGCCGTCCTCCGCGGCACCGGCCGTCGTCTCCGTGGGGCGCTCCGGCTCGTCGTCGGTCAGCAGCCGCCGGTACAGCCGCTGGAGCCCGGCCCCCGGGCTGACGCCCAGTTCGTCGGCGAGCAGCACCCGGGCCCGCTCGTACTCCGCGAGCGCCTCCGGCCTGCGGCCCGCCCCGTCCAGCGCCCGCACCAGCTGCTCCCGGAAGCGCTCCTGCAAGGGGTGCTCCGCGATCAGCCGCCGTGCCTCGGTGATGACCCGCTCGTACTGCCCGGCGTGCGTCTCCAGCTCCATCAGCCGCTGTGTCGTCTGGACGCGTTCCTCCTCGACGGCGGCCGTCAGGTCGCCGCGCAGGGCGTCCGACTCGACGTCGCACAGCGCCTCGCCGCGCCACAGCCCGAGGGCCCGCCGGAGCAGTTCCGGCTCCCGCCCGGTGCCCCGGGCGCCCGCGGCCTCGGCCCGCAGCCGCCGGAAGAGGTGCAGGTCGACGGCATCGGCGTCGAGGTCGAGCTGGTAGCCGTTCGGCATCGACCGCACCGCGTACGCCTCATTGGCGTCCGTGTCCCCGAGGGTGCGGCGCAGCCGCCGCACGGTGCCGCGCAGGGTGGTGCGCGCGGACGGCGGCGGGTCCCCGTCCCACAGCGTGTCGATGAGGACGTCGGTGGAGACCGGACGCCCGCAGCGCACCGCGAGAGCGGCCAGCAACGTGCGCTGCTTGCCCGTCGGCACGAGCGGCCGTCCGTCGTCCGCCACCACCTCGAACGCGCCGAGCAGGTTGATCCGTATGGTGCTCATGAACGTGCTTCCCCCTGTGTTCCGAGCTGGGTTGACCAGCCCTGTTGACCGTAGGGAAGCGCGGTGGGAAGCACAGACGGCCGAACGACCGACAATCTCTCAGGACGGGCCGAGCTGGACCGTGGGGTGGGATCCGGTGTCCGTCAGGGAGCCGTTCTGGGAGCCGTGGAGGCGGGCGTAGGCGCCGCCCAGGGCGAGCAGTTCGTGGTGGGTGCCGGTCTCCACCAGGCGGCCGTGGTCGAGGACCAGGATGCGGTCGGCGTCCGGGGCCAGGTTGAGGTCGTGGGTGATCATGATCGTCGTACGGCCCGCCATCAGCCGCCGCAGCGGCCGGACCACGCGCCGTGCGGCCAGGGCGTCGAGTCCGGTGGTGGGTTCGTCGAGGACCAGGACGGGGGCGTTGCGCAGCATCGCCCGGGCGATGGCGATCCGCTGGAGCTGGCCGCCGGAGAGCTGGGCCGTGTGCGGGTCGATGCGGGTGTCGTACCCCTGGGGCAGGGCGCGGATGAACTCGTCGGCGGCCGCGTCCCGCGCCGCCCGGACGACGTCGTGGTCGCTCGCGCCCGGCCGCCCGCACGCGATGTTCTCGCGGATCGTGTCGTGCAGGATCAGCGTCTCCTGCGGCAGCAGGGTCACGTGGTCGCGCAGGAAGGTGAGCGGTACGGCGTGCAGCGGCACCCCGTCCAGCCGTACGTAGCCCTCGCCCGGGTCGTAGAAGCGCAGCAGCAGCTTGGAGACGGTCGACTTGCCCGCCCCGCTCGCCCCCGTGATCAGGACGAACTCACCCGGGCGGGCGGCCAGCGACACCCCGGCCAGGGTCGGCCGTTCGGCGCCCGGGTAGCGGAAGCCGACCCGGTCGAACTCGACCGTGCCGTGCACCCGCCACGGCTGGACGGCCGCTCCCGGCGCGGGATCGCGCACGGCGGGTTCGGCGTCGAGGACCTCCAGCAGCCGTTCGGCGCCCGCGGTCGCGGCGGTGAGGGTCAGGCCCAGCTGCCCGAGGTTGCGGATCGGCGGGTAGAGGTAGCCGAGGAAGGCGGCGAAGGCGAGCAGCTGGCCGATCGTCATCCGGCCCTGGGAGATCTCCCAGGCGCCGAGCCCGATGACGGCGAGTACGCACAGCGTCTCGATGACCTCCACCAGCTGCTCGTACAGCTCGCTCATGCGCGCCCCGGACACCGAGGCCCGCATCCACGCCCCGGCCTCCCGCCGCAGCCGGTCCTCCTCGGCGCCCTTGCGGTTGTACGCCTGGGTGAGCACGACGTTCGCGAGGGACTCCTCGACCACCGAGGTGATCGCGCCGTCGGCGACCCGCTCCTCCCGGGCGACCGACTTGATGCGGCCGGAGAAGCGCCGCGCGGCCAGCCAGAACAGCGGCGCCAGGACGAAGGTGGCCAGCGCCAGGTCCCAGCGCAGCGTGAACGCGGCGACCGAGAAGAAGACGGTGCTGAAGATCGCCGACACGGTGCCCACCACGCCGGACACCACCATCTGCTCGATGGCGTCGATGTCCCCGGTGAGACGCTCCAGCAGATCGCCCTGGCGGTGGCGGGAGAAGAAGTGCGGCGGCAGGTCCTGGACGTGCCCGAAGACCCGGGCCCGCAGCCGCATCACGAAGCGCTCGGCGGTCCAGACGGCGAGCGAGTTGCCTGCGTAGCCGACGCCCGCGCCCAGGACGGCGACCGCGAGCCACTGCGCCGCGGGGCTCCAGAACGCGCTGAGCGACCCCTGCCGCAGGGCGTTGTCGGTGAGGTCGGAGAAGAGCAGGATCGCGGCGGTCTCGGCGAGCGCCGCGGCGATGACGCAGACGCAGATCAGCACGATCCAGCGGCGATCGCCCTTGGTCAGCGGCCAGAACCGGCGGAACGCCAGCCGCGCCGGGAGCTGCGGAGCGGTCGGCTCCGCCTCCTCGCCGCCCTCCGTGATGACGGGGGCGTACGCGTACTCCTCGGGCAGCGGCTGCACCGCCCGCTGGTGGCGGCCGTACGGGCGGGGCCGCCCGGGGCGCCGGTGCCGACCGCGGCCGGTCGCGGGATCGGCCACGACCAGGCGCAGCTGCATGGTGGCCTGGTCGTCGTACGAGGGCGAGGACGACGGCGAGGACGACGGCGAGGATGAGGGCGGTGGCGGTGGTGAGGTCACGTGGGGTCTCCCGGGTCCGGAAACGGCCGAGGCGGGCCCGTGGCGCGATTGCCGCGGGCCCGCCTTTCAGGGGGCGGGTCAGCCGCCGATGGGGCGACGCGGCTGGCGCTGCTGCGGGGCCTTCGGGGCCGGCTTGGGGTGCTTCTTCTTCGCCGGGGCGGGCTTGCGGGCGGGCTTGACCGGGGCGATCTTCTTGAAGCTCATGATGTTTTCCTCTCGCTATGACGGCGATTCTTTTTCTTTTGTCTGGGCCGTTCGGCTTCGACACGGAAAACATTAGGAGGGCTATCCGTGAGTGAGTTCGGACTCGGCTGTGTGTTTGCCCAGAGCCGTCTGACGGATTTCTCAGGCGATCGCGGGAACCGCCGCGGACCCGTCTGCGTCCTGCGTGGGCGCGCCTGTTCAGGCATGACGAAGGGGCCGGTGGCGCCATGCCACCGGCCCCTTCGACGGGTCACCGCGCTATTTGAGAATCCTCATCTTTGCAGCGTGCGGCGCTTTATGGCCGCTTTATGGCCGCTTTCCGAAGCCCATTCGGGTGCCGGTGAGGTCGGCCACGATCCCGTCCGGCTCCACACCGATGTTCTGGATCTTGATGTCTTTGGCCTTCTCCGGCAGCTGGAAGGAGAGCGACAGCTTCTCCGACAGCTCCGGCAGCTTGTACTTGGTCAGCGCGGCGGCCACCGTCGGGTCGATGCCGAGCTTCTTGACCAGCTCGGGGTGCTCGTTCGTCACGTCGACGAGGTTGACCTTCGTCAGCGCGGGCACGAACGTCGGCGACCCGGTGATCTTGTCCAGCTGCCCGTCGTCCTGACGCGCCCGCCCGGCCGGTTCGGGAGCGATCCCCAGTCGCTCCGCCACCGACGGCACCTCCAGCAGCGCCCGCGCCTTCGCGGTGTCCTTGCTGATCTGCTGGGCCGCCTTGGGGTGCAGCCGCAGCCCGGCGTTCTTGCCCGGCCGGTAGGTGGCGATCCCGGGTATCTCCAGCCGCATGCCCGTCACCTCGGTGGAGATCCCCCGGTCTCCCTGGCGCTGTATGTGGGCCATCGCGTGCAGCGACACGTTCTGCCCGGCCACCGGCAGCTTGCCGTCCGCGCGCACCGAGTTGGGGCCGAACGCCCGGAACCGCACCTGGGAGGCGCCCAGTTCCCGGTCGAGGTCCTCGAAGGCCAGCAGCACGTCGCCCTTCATGCAGTCCACCACGGCGCCCTTGATGGAGGTGGGCAGATCGGCGTTCAGCCGGATGTCCTGGGCCTGGACGTTCACCTCGGCGAGCGAGACGCGGTCGGCCGCCACGTCGGGCACCGCCACGTCGACCTGCTTCAGCTTCTTGTCCACCACCTGGGTGAGGAACGGGAAGCCGTGGATGGTCACGTTGGGGGCGGTGGCCAGCTTGAGCTTCTTCTGTAGCGCGGCCTCCGCCTTGCGCTCCACGTACATCACGGCGCACCGGTCGGCCAGCACCGCCAGCGCCGCGAGCACCAGCACCCCGATGACCGCCTTCGCGGTGAGCGGCACCGCTTTGAAGCGCCCGCGGCCGCGCCGCCGGCCGCGCCGGGAGCGGCCGTGGTCGGGCGGCGACCACGGCTCGCCGTCCTCCCCGTTCACGCCGTCCTTGCCGCCGGCGGCCCCGAGGTCGGAGGTGTCGTCGTCGTCCGGCTTCAGCCCGAGGCCGAGCGGGTCGTCCGGGTCGTACGGATCGGCCAGCTCGGCGAGTTCCTCGTACGGGTTGCTGTACGGGGCGCTCGGCGCGTCGCGGTCCGCGTCGTGCGACGCGTCGTGCTGCGCGGCGGCGCCGTCCGCGTGGCGGTGCGCGGCGTCGTCCGCGTCGTGCTGCGCGGCGCCGCGCGAGTCGTCGGGGTGCGAGCCGCGGTGCGAATTGTGGGGACGAGGTGAAGATATGCGTGTGGGGGATCGCATCATCCAATACCACCACGCCACACTGCTCCACCCGCAAGTCCTAGCGGCGATACGTGGCGAACGGCACGCTCACGCAACGGAATCCGCCGTGCCGTCCGCCCCCGTCCCCGCCCCCGTTCACCGCCCGCCGCGCGAAACCGCCCGTGCCTCGGTGACGGTGACGCACCGCCCGTTCATCTCCTGTCCATCCAGCTGGGCCATGGCCTTCTCGGCGTCCATGTCCGCCATCTCCACGAACCCGAACCCCCGTGAGCGCCCGGTGTCCCGGTCGGTGATGACGGTCGCGTCCATCACCGCCCCGAACTGCGCGAACAGCTTCTCCAGGTCGTCCTTCGTGGTCTGGTAGCTCAGATTGCCCACGTGCAGCCGCTTCGACATGACCCGCTCTCCCTGCCTGCTCCGGGACGCCGTCAAGGTGGCGCCAATCGGGTCAATCGTCGCAGCGAGGGAGGAAGCGGGCCATTGCGATTGGGCTGAACGGTGACCCGGCCGGGCTCAGTGCAGGGTCTGGAGCTGGTCGGCGGCGAACGGGACGAGCGCCTCCGTGTCCCCGCTGAGCACCTTCCGGACCCACTCCGGGTCGGCGATCAGGGCGCGGCCGATCGCGATGAGGTCGAACTCGTCCCGCTCCAGACGGTCCAGCAGCTTCTCGATGTTGGCCGCCACCCCGACCCGGGTCCCGCTCCGGAACGCCGAGGGATCGAACTCCTTGTCCAGGCCGACAGAGCCGACGCTGATGGTGGCCTTGCCGGTGAGCTTCTTCGTCCAGCCCGCCAGGTTCAGATCCGAGCCCTCGAACTCCGGCAGCCAGTACCGGCGGGTGGAGGAGTGGAAGGCGTCCACCCCGGCCTCCGCGAGCGGGGTGAGGATCGCCTCCAGCTCTTGCGGGGTCGTGGCGAGCTTCGCGTCGTAGTTGGTCGACTTCCACTGCGAGGTGCGGAAGACGATCGGGAAGTCTGCGGAGACGGCCTTGCGGCACGCGGCCACGATCTCGGCGGCGAAGCGGGTACGGGCGACCGGGTCGCCGCCGTAGCCATCGGTGCGCTGGTTGGTGCGCTCCCACAGGAACGCGTCGATCAGATAGCCATGGGCGCCGTGCAGTTCGATCCCGTCGAAGCCGGTCCGCTCAGCGGCCGCCGCGGCGTCGGCGAAGGCGGCGATCACCGCGTCCAGGTCGTCCTGGGTCATGGCCCGGCCCGCGGGGTTGCCGTCAAGGCCGATGCCCGACGGGCCGACCGTCGGGGCGTCGGGGACCGGTCCCGAGCCCTCGGCGCGCGTCACCCCGACGTGCCAGAGCTGCGGCATGATCCGGCCGCCGGCCTGGTGCACCTCCGCCACCACGTTCTTCCAGCCCGCCAGGGCGTCCTCCCCGTGGAAGCGCGGCACCCGGTCGCTGTCCCCCGCCGAGTCGTGGCCGACGTACGTCCCCTCGGTGATGACCAGCCCGACCCCACCGGCCGCCCGGCGCGCGTAGTACTGCGCCACATCGGCGCCGGGGACGCCGCCCGGCGAGAACTGGCGCGTCATCGGCGCCATGGCGATCCGGTTCGGCACGGTGAGCCCGCCCAGGGTGAACGGGCGGGACAGGATCTGAGCCGCGCGGTCGGCGGCAGCGCTGCTGGCAGGCACGTGAAGGCTCCTCGAAGCAGATGATGTTTCGCGGAGCTAAGCTAAAACCTGACGTTGACGTCAGGGGCAAATGTCGCAGGGAGGAGACCTGAGTGCGCATCGGTGAACTCGCCGCGCAGGCAGGAGTGAGCGTACGGGCGCTGCGCTACTACGAGGAGCAGCGCCTGCTCCACCCGGAGCGCAGCGCCAGCGGCCAGCGGCACTACCCCGAGAGCGCGGTCGACCGCGTCCATCTGATCCAGCAGCTGTACGCGGCGGGGCTGTCGAGCCGGACCATCGTGCAGCTGATGCCGTGCGTCGACACCGGTGAGGCGACCCCGGCGATGCTGGAACTGCTGCTCGCCGAGCGCGACCGCATCGAACGTCAGATGGGCGAGCTGGCCGAGGCCCGCGACCGGCTCGACACCGTGATCGCCTCCACGAAGGTGAGCACCTGCGTGCACCAGCCGCCCCGGCACCAGCCGCCGCGGCACCAACCGCCCCGGCTCACAGCGGCAGCGGCCGGTCCACGACGACGTCCTTCATGACGAGGGTGGAGCTGAGGCGCTGCACGCCGGGGAGCGTGGCGAGGCGGTCGTCGTACAGCTCCTGAAAGGCGGGCAGGTCGCGGGTGACCACGCGCAACAGATAGTCGGGGTCGCCGAAGAGCCGCTGCGCCTGGAGGACGTTGGGGATGGCGGCGACGGCCTGCTCGAAGGCGGCGACGGTGTCCCGGGACGCGTCGTGCATCGTGATGAAGACGAGGGCGTCGAAGGTGAGGCCGAGGGCGTGCGCGTCGAGGTGCGCGCGATAGCCGCTGATCGCGCCGGAGCGCTCCAGGGCGCGCAGCCTCCGGTGGCACGGCGAGAGGCTGAGGCGCACGCGCTCGGCGAGCTCCGTGACGGTGAGGCGCCCGTCCTTCTGGAGCTCGGCAAGGATTTTCCGGTCCACGTCATCCATGAGGAAGATTCTCCCTCACCCTTACGGTGGTCTCGTCAACGCCTGCCAAGGAGAAACCCGTTGGACAGCTACTTCGAGCGCACCGCCGAACACCGCTTCAAGCCCACCGGCCACGTAGGCGGCGCATGGGCCTCCGACGAACAGCACTTCAGCCCGCTCGGCGGCCTGATCGTGCACGCCATCGACCGCCACCTGGCCGGGCGTCCGGAGACCGGCATGGTCCTGAGCCGCATCAGCTTCGACATCCTCGGGCGCCTCGCCCTCGACGAGTGCGAGGTCCGGGTGGAGACCCTCCGGCCCGGCCGCACCATCGAACTCGTCGAAGCCACCGTGCTCATAGCGGACCGCGCGGTGGTCCGGGCCCGCGCCTGGCTCCTGACCACGCTGGACACCGGCGCCGTCGCGGGCGGCGGCCCCGACCGGCTCACCCCGCCCGACGCGCTCGCGCCCTGGGCCATGTCCACCGTCTGGCCCGGCGGGTTCATCGCCTCCCTGGACGTCCGGCCGCTCGCCCCGCCGCAGCCCGGCCGCGCCACCGTCTGGGTCTCCACCGGGACGGACCTCGTCGCCGGGGAGACCGCGACCCCGCTGGCGTCCTACGTCGCCCTGGTCGACACCGCCAACGGCATCGCCGTCCGCCAGCCGCCCACCGCCTGGATGTTCCCCAACGTGGACCTGACCCTCCACCTCCACCGGCAGCCCGAGGGCCGCTGGACCGGACTCGACACCAGCGTCGCCTTCGGCCCGACCGGCCAGGGCATCACCAGCACCGTCCTGCACGACCTCGACGGACCCGTGGGTCACGCACAGCAGATCCTCACGGTCCGCCCCCAGCCCGGTGAAGCGCCTTGACCATCATCTGCTCCCCGGTCACGCCGTCGGACGACAGATACACGAACCCGTTGCGCCGGTAGAGGGCGATGGCCGCGTCGTTGCCCGGGAGCACGCCGAGCGTCAGCGTCGTACCGCCCGAACGGCGCGCCCATCCCTCGACCGCCCCGATCAGCCGGTCACCGACCCCGTGGCCGCGCGCCTCGGCGCCGACCCACACCGACCGCAGCTCCCGCACCCCGCCCTCGCCGGGCACCCCGCCCGCCACGCCCACGGCCCGGCCGTCCCGGAGGGCGACGACGTGGAACGCGCCCGGCATCTCCAGACGGGCCCGCCACCGTTCCTCCCCGCCCCGGTGCCAGTCGGCGAGCGTGGTCTTGAACGCGTGGGGCGCGTCGGTCAGCGCGGCGAGCCGTACCTCCCGCCACAGCGGCCAGTCCCCGGGCGTGAGGACCCGCAGGTTCACCACTTCGTCGCCCGGAGCGAGTACATCAGCGGCAGGCGGGGGTGCCCCTCGGGGAAGCGGAAGACGGGCTGCTCGGCGGGACCGGTCCGCTCCAGCACCGGATAGCGCTGGAAGAGCGTGGTGTCGTGCTCGTGCAGGAACTCGATCCGCAGCCCCGCCCGCGCGAGGGCCGTCACCACGGCCCCCAGCGGGTGCTGCCACTGTACGGAGACGGTGTGGGCGAGCGGAGGCCCATCGGTGTACGTGTGCGGCTCGTCCCACGTCTCGCCCTGATCGTCGAAGTAGTCCACCTCGACGCTCTTCCCGTCGTCCCCCAGCACCTCGGTGAACGGATGGAACTCGGCGAGGTACAGCACCCCGCCGTCGTGCAGCAGCTCGGCCACCACGCGCGCCCAGCGCGGGATGTCGGGCAGCCAGCACAGCGCGCCGAGCCCGGTGTACACGACGTCGAACCGCTCGCCGCCGAGCGCCGCGGGCGCGTCGTACACGTCCGCCGCGACGAACCGCGCCCGGTCGCTGCCGAGCCCGACGTCCGCGGCCAGCCCGCGCGCGGTGCGGATGGCCGCCTCGGAGAAGTCCAGCCCGGTGACGTGCGCCGCCCCGCGGCGCGCCCAGGACAGCGTGTCCTGCCCCATGTGGCACTGAAGGTGGACGAGCCGCTTGCCCTGGACGTCCCCGAGTTCGTCCAGCTCGAAGCCGCGCAGGGTGCAGGCGCCGCCGCGGAACCCCGGCAGATCGTAGAAGTCGCTGCGGGCGTGGACCCGGACCCGGTCGTCCCAGTTCGCGCGGTTGTGACGCAGCCAGTCGTCGTCCGTCATGGCCGGGACGCTAGTGGGTGCGCCTTCCGGTGCTCATCCGGTTTTCGTCGACCTCGTTGTTCACGGCGACGCCCGGGAGCGCGTCCGGGTTGGCGACGGGCACGTTGACGGTGACGGTCTCCAGATCGGGGAGGACGGCGAGCGGGGACAGATCGATGGGCTCGGCGGATCCGTAGGTGAACACGAGGTTCAGATGACGGAGCCGGGGGCACGCGGCGGCGAGCCAGGCGGTGTCGATCGTCTCTCCCAGGACACGGAGGTCCAGCCAGGTGATCTCAGGGGGGAAGCAGAACGACAGCGGGTACTCACCGAAGGTGATCTTCAGCTGGTCCAGGGTCCCCAGTTTGTCCAGGCCCCCGGGGAAGGGCATCACTCTGGGCAGGTCGTAGACCAGGGTGCGGAGGGGGAGTTCGGAGAGCGGGGTCAGGTCGCGGGCTTCGGGGCAGCCGTTCAGATACAGCGTGTCGAGGTGCGTCAGATAGCTGATGGCGCCGAGGTCGGCGACCACGTCGTTGCGCTCCAGCCGCAGCCGGGTGACCTCCTCACCACGGAGGTGGTCCCTGAGATCGTCCTCGGTGAAGTCGCCGCGCAGGATCAGATCCGGACGTGGCCCGGTCTCCTGGAGCAGGCGCAGGTGCTCCATGGACTCGGCCACGAAGTACAGGTCCTCCCGGTCGAGGCGCAGGATCACCTCGGTGAAGTAGCGCTCGGTGTCGAACCGTCCCCAGCTGGAGGCCAGCTGCGCGCGCACGGCGATCGCGGGGTGGTCGGCGAATCGGGCCAGGTACGGGATGGCCGCGTCCACGGGGATGCGTGAGGCCGTCACGACGCAGCATTCCGCCTGCTGGTCGGTCAGGTCCCCGGGCGGCGGCAGGAGTTCCAGGACGAGAGGGCCCACCGTGGCGAGTTCCCGGGCCCGTCGGACGTCCAGGGGCGGGATGAACTCCATGGCGTGCCGGGTGACCTCTTCACGTATCTCCGGATCCAGGTCCGGTGCGTGGTCGAGGCAGGCCATGGCCAGAAGGAACAGCCGTAGCGAGGACTGGGAATTCTTGCGGGCCAGCTCCAGCAGCTTGCCCAGCAGCTCGGCCCGTTCGCGCGGGCGGGCGTGGGCGACGGCCATGCGGAGGACGTCTTCCCACTGGGAGTCGTGGGCGTTCTTGACCAGCAGGCCCACGTCCCACGCCTCCACCGCCGCCTTCGCGCCCAGGTAGTCCTGGAAGGTGCGGTGGACGAACTCCACGGTGCCCGCCGAAGGCTCCCGCAGCAGCCCGCTGCGCAGCAGCAGATGGCTGAGGATGCCGGGGGCGTCGCCCAGCTCCCGCACGGCCGGGACGGACGGCAGGGCCTCGGCGACGATGCGTTCGGCCCGGTCGCGGTCGAGTTCGGCCTCGCCGTTGCGGATCAGGTAGTAGGCGAGCCGCTGGAGGAGCTGGATCTGCGGCTCCTCCTCCAACTGGATGTCGCCGGGCGCGTAGATGTGGCGTTCGGTGTCGCGGCGGGTGAGGAGCATGGAGAGCGCCGCGTCGTAGAGGGCCTTGCGGCCGGGCGGGAGGTAGCCGCGGCGGGCGCGGTGGAGGGCGCAGATGAGGCCGCACATCAGGGGGTTGGTGGCGAGCCGGCTGAGGTCCTGCTTGGTGCGGACGGCCGTGTGGAGGGCGCTCTGGTACGCGTCGAGGGCCGCGCGCTCGTCGTCCGTACGACACGTCTGGCGCGCCGCTTCGTGCCAGCGGTCGATGAAGGCGGCCATGTCGTCGCGGCTCATGGGGGACAGCGCGAACTCGCTGAAGTCCTGGGCGGCCAGCCAGTCGTCGGCGACGGCGGAGGGGCGGGAGGTGACGAGCCACAGGTTGCCGGGGTAGGCGAGGAGCAGGTCGGCCAGCCAGGCGCGGGTGCGCTCCCGGTCGCGTTCGGGGATCTCGTCGATGCCGTCGATCAGCAGCAGCCCGCGTCCGGCGGTGAGGACGCGGTCGGCCCAGCCGGTGGGCTGGGCGGCGTCCAGGGGGTTGTGGACGGCGGCGAGGAAGCGGGCGGGGGAGGGCAGGGCGTCCTGGCGGGCGATGGTGCGCAGGGGGAGGACGAAGGGGACGCGGCCGATCAGCTGCTCCAGCCCGCGCGGCGGCTCCTGCCGGGCGGCGGAGACGGCGAGCCACTGGACGAGGGTCGTCTTGCCGGAGCCCGCGACCCCGCGCAGCAGGACGCGCTCGTGGCCGGAGAGGGCCCGGTCGGCGGGGAGGGCGGTGAGGGGGGCGCCGTCGAGGCCGGGGGAAGGCTCATCCTGGGAGACCGCCTCCAGGCTGAGGTACGCGGCGTCCAGCGGCCAGGTGGCCTCGGAGTGGCTGAGGTCGATGCCGACGATGGTCAGCGTGTCGTGTTTCTTGGCCGTGTAGTCGGCGTACCGGCGCTCGAACGCGGCGTCCTGCGCGGACTGGGACGGGAGCCGCTCGATCAGGATGTCGATCTTGGTGATGAGTTCGGTGAGCTGACCGCTCTGCTCGACCAGGGTGCGGGCGACGAAGGTCGAGCGCTGGGTGAAGAAGTGCAGGATGTGCAGGCAGGCGGTGTCGAGGAGGTTGCGGTAGAGCCGGGACGCGTTCAGCGAGAGCTGGGCGTCGGGAAGCTCGGCCTTGTAGTGGAGATCCTTGGCCAGCACCCGGTGGCCGAACCGCACGGCCTGTACGTCGTCCATGGTCAGGTCGCCCAGTGAGTGCAGCGACCTGGCCAGCGCGTCGGTCAGCGGCTCGGCCTCGTCGGCGGGGATCGGCCGCTCGCCCGGACCCGCCCCCGCCATGGCACGTTCGACGAGTTCGGCGGCGAGCTTGCGCAGGTCCTTGTCGGTCAGCGTGCGCTTCTCGCCGCGGAAGGAGACGAGGGAGGAGATGCGGACGGGCCGGTCCACCAGCCCGGCGCCCGGCCCCTCCTGCACGAACAGCTTCTTGACGAGCGGTGCGACGGCGCTGGACGCGAGGCGCGCGCCGATGACTGCGGGATCCACGTCCCATTCCCCCCGGTAGTGGTGCCTCCTGGCCGGACAGCATACCGGCGGGGCAGGGACTTTGGTCCCGAAATGGACACCCGGAAGTCCTTGCGAAAGGGGCGCGGATCGCGCCGCGCGGTGATATGCGGCACAGCGCATCCGGGACCTACTACGGGAAATAGGAATCGCGGCGCGACGGGACGAACCACGAGGTCAGGGGGTATGGAATTCCCCACCGGAAAGGGGTCCGGAGGTGCGTGAACTACGGAACCGCTTAGTAGAGACGCATCTTGGCCATATCGCGCGAACGGGATAACAAGGGGCGTCGTCTTCACGCATTCCCGGAGGTAGTCCCCTATGGCCCCGCGCGCCACCACCCGTCGTTATCCGCATTCGCATTCGTCCCTCGCGCGGGCCCGCGCCGCCGTGATCGCCGTGGGCGTGGGCGCCTCGCTCGCGCTCGGCGCCGGCGCGACGTTCGCCGCGGACGCGACGGCCGCCAGCACCCCCGCGAAGGTCGCCGAGGCCAAGAAGAAGGCCGACACCTGGGAGAGCCCGGTCGCCAAGTACGCCCTGGGCGCCGCCTTCGGCCTGGCGGGCAACCTGTGGTCGCACAACCACAGCGGTCAGGACTTCGTGGTGCCCACCGGCACCCCGGTGCGGGCCGTGCACACCGGCGTCGTCGTGAAGGCGGGCCCGAACGGCGCCGGGGACGGCTCCGCGTACGGCAACGCCATCGTGATCAAGCACGACAACGGCACGTACTCGCAGTCCGCGCACCTCTCCCGGATCGACGTGCGGATAGGCCAGAGCGTGACCACCGGCCAGCAGATCGGGCTGTCCGGCAGCACCGGCAACTCGACCGGCCCGCACCTGCACTTCGAGATCCGTACGACGCCGAACTACGGCTCGGCCGTGGAGCCGCTGCCCTTCCTGCGGCAGCACGGCGTCAAGATCTGACCCCCGGGTCGAAATCCGGCCGGTGACGCCCCGTCTCCCTCGGGCGTCACCGGTCGCCCAGGCGCTCCGCTGGCGCGTGTGCCTGGGTCAGCAGGTCGAGGGCGACTTCGAGGACGGCTTGCCGCTTCTCCTCGGGGTCGCCCTCGATCGTCTGCATCGCGAAGACCCCCGCGTGCATGCTGAAGAGCGCGGTCGTGCAGCGGACCTGGTCGGTCAGTCCGGCGTCGGGGTCGCGGATGAGGCCGGACATCGCGATCATCCGGTCCTTGAAGAACTGGCCGATGCTCAGCTCGCGCACCGTCGCCTGGTTCTCCTGCATGAAGCGCAGCAGCGGTTCGACGTCGGCCAGGGCCGCGCTGTAGCGGCGCAGCAGCTCCTGCTTGGTCTCCAGGGTGCGGGGCTGCCCCTCGCCCCAGGCGATCAGCTCGTCGAGCGGCTCGCTCAGGTCCCGGAAGAGGCTGAGGACGATGTCTTCCTTGGTCTTGAAGTGGTAGTAGAGCGCGGCCTTGGTGACGTCGAGATGTTCGGCGATCTCGCGCAGCGAGGTCTTCTCGTACCCCTGCTTGGCGAAGAGGTCCAGGGCCACGTCCTGGATGCGCTGACGGGTGTCGCCCCGGCGCGGTGTGCTGCCCAAGATGCTCTCCTGTGGGGGTGGGGGCCAGCCCTCTGAGCAGGCCGAACAAAACTTACTTGACGCCCGGCTAGTAGACGTCTTACCGTTCCCACTGTACTCAACTAGCCGGGCGGCAAGTAAGTGGCGCGTCACCGGAGCTCGTCGTAACCAGGGGGAGTGGAGATCATGTCCCAGAAGAAGCAAGAAGGTGAAGCGCCACCCGCTTCCCTGCCCGCACAGGGCGCCGCCCGGCCCGCTCCGGGCAAGCAGGGCAAGGAGCCGAAGACCCACAGCACCAGCGTGGTGATCCTGGCCCTCATGATCGCGATGCTGCTCGCGATGCTCGACAACATGATCGTCGGCACCGCGATGCCGACCATCGTCGGTGAGCTGGGCGGGCTCGAGCACCTCTCGTGGGTGGTGACCGCGTACACCCTGGCGACCGCCGCCTCGACCCCCATCTGGGGCAAGCTCGGCGACATGTACGGCCGCAAGGGCATCTTCCTCTCCTCCATCGCCCTCTTCCTCGTCGGCTCGGCCCTGTCCGGCATGGCTCAGACGATGGGTCAGCTCATCGGCTTCCGGGCCCTCCAGGGCCTGGGCGCGGGCGGTCTGATGGTCGGCGTGATGGCGATCATCGGCGATCTGGTCCCGCCGCGGGAGCGCGGTCGCTACCAGGGCATGATGGCCGGTGTGATGGCCGTGGCCATGATCGGTGGCCCGCTGGTCGGCGGCACCCTCACCGACCACCTCGGCTGGCGCTGGATCTTCTACATCAACATCCCGCTCGGCGCGATCGCCCTCTTCGCGATCAGCGCGGTGCTGCACCTGCCCAAGAAGCGCTACGAGGGACGGATCGACTACACCGGCGCTGTCCTGCTGACCGTGGGCATCACCGCCCTCGTGCTGCTCACCACCTGGGGCGGCAACGAGTACGCCTGGGACTCGGCCCAGATCTTCGGGCTCGGCGCGATCGGCGTCGTGGCGCTCGTGGCGTTCGTGTTCGTCGAGAAGCGGGTCGCCGAACCCGTGCTGCCGCTGCACATCTTCCGGATCGGCAACTTCTCGCTGGTCACGGTCATCGGCTTCCTCACCGGTTTCGTGATGTTCGGCTCGATGACCTTCCTGCCGCTCTTCCAGCAGACCGTCCAGGGCGCCAGCGCCACCAACTCCGGGCTGCTGCTGCTCCCGATGCTGCTCGGCATGATGGTCGTCTCGCTGGTCGCGGGCCGGGTCACCACCCAGACCGGCAAGTACAAGATCTTCCCGATCCTCGGCGGCGTCCTGATCACCACGGGCATGTTCCTGCTGGCGCAGATGGACACCGAGACCACGCGCACCACCTCCGGCATCTACATGACGGTGCTCGGCGCGGGCATGGGCTTCCTCATGCAGACGACCATGCTGATCGCGCAGAACAGCGTCGAGATGAAGGACATGGGCGTCGGCAGCTCCTCCGCCACCCTCTTCCGCACCCTGGGCGGCTCCTTCGGCGTCGCGATCCTCGGTGCCCTGTTCACCAACCAGGTGAACGACACCATGGCCGAGCGGGGCGGCGCGAAGGCGGCGGCTGCCACCTCCGGCAGCGCCCAGCTCGACCCGGAGAGCATCAAGCACCTGCCCCCGCCCATCAAGGACGCCTACACCCACGCCGTGGCCAGCGGCGCGCACCAGGTGTTCCTGTGGGGCGCGGTGATCAGCATCGTCGGCTTCCTCGCGGCCTGGTTCATCAAGGAGGTCCCGCTGCGCGCCGCCCCCAAGTCCGACGACGGCGAGACCCCGGCCGATGTGACGCCGGTGGCCGAACCTGTCTGACGCGTAACGGAACCCGAGCCGCCCGTCCCTCCCCGAGGGCGGGCGGCTCGCGTACGTCGTCAGTCCGGTTCAGTCCGGTTCAGTCCGGTTCAGTCCGGTTCAGTCCGGGACCTCGATGACGGGGAAGCTGCCGGTGTTGGTGGGCGCCGACTCCGGCAGCCAGAGCACCGCCACCGCGCCGTCCTCGCCCTCCACCGCCGGGTCCGCGTTACGGAACGTCAGCCGCGCACCCAGCACCCGGGCCTGGCCCGCGGCGATGGTCAGGCCCAGCCCGTGGCCCTTGCCCGCCCGGTCCTTGCTGCCGGTGCGGAACCGGCTCGGCCCGTCCTTCAGCAGCGACTCCGGGAAGCCGGGCCCGTGGTCGCGGACCCGCAGCACCCGGCCCTCCACGGTGACCTCGAACGGCGGCTTGCCGTGCCGCGCGGCGTTGGCCAGCAGATTGCCCAGGATGCGTTCCAGCCGCCGGGGATCGGTGGAGACGTGGGCGTCCCGGGCCACCACCGTGACCACGGCGTCCGGGGACACCACGCGCACCCGGCGGGTGATGAACTCGGCGAGGTCGATCTCCTGGAGTTCGGCCCGCTCGGCGAAGCCGTCCAGCCGGGCCACCTCCAGCACGTCCTCCACCAGCGTGCGCATCGCCTGCGCCCGGTCCCGCACCAGCTCGGTGGGGCGGCCCGGGGGCAGCAGCTCGGCGGCGGTGAGCAGCCCGGTGACCGGGGTGCGCAGCTCGTGCGCGATGTCGGCGGTGACCCGGCGCTCCGCCTCCAGCCGCTCCTGGAGCGCCTCGGCCATGCCGTCGACGGCGCGCGCCAGGTCGTCGGTCTCGTCGCGCACCCGGCCGCCGATGGCGTCCCGTACCCGCACCTCGGAGTCGCCCTCGGCGAGCTTGCGGGCCGCGGTGGCGGCCTTGCGCAGCCGCCGCGAGAGCTGGTCGCCGATGAGCACGCCGAGCGCGATCCCGCCCAGCACCACCGAGACCGAGCCCAGGATCAGCACCCGGTCCAGGTCGTCCAGGACGGCGAAGCGGTCCTGGAAGCGGGTGTGGACCGACAGCACCTTGCCGTCGCGCAGCGGCACCGACGCCCACACCTCGGGACTGCCGGTGCCGGAGTCCTCCAGATAGGTGGCGCGCTGCCCGCGCGCCGCGAACTTCCGCAGGTCCTCGGGCAGCCGCGCGTCGTCCAGCTTGGCGCCGAAGCCCAGCACCCGGGACTCCTCGTACCACTTCTGGGCGACCTTCACCCGCTCGTCCATCACCGTGCGGCTGTTGTCGAGCATGGAGACCCGGGCCGCGTTGTGGACGACGAGGCTCAGCGCGACCGCGACCAGCGCGCTCACCGCGGCGATCGCCAGGCTGACCTTCCAGCGCAGTCCGGAGCGGAGCGCGAGTCTCACCATGGTCCTGCTTCAGCCCCTGAGCTTGTAGCCGAAGCCGCGGACCGTCTCGATGCGGTCCTGGCCTATCTTGCCGCGCAGCCGCTGGACGTGGACGTCCACGACCCGGGTGTCCCCGCCCCAGCCGTACTCCCACACCCGCTCCAGCAGCCGGTCGCGGGAGAGCACGGTGCCGGGCGCGGCCGAGAACTCCAGCAGCAGCCGCATCTCGGTCGGCGTCAGCGCGACCTGCTCACCGGCCTTGCGGACCTCCATGCCCTCCGGGTCCACCTCCAGGTCGCCGAAGCGCAGCACCCCGCCCTCGGGCTCCTCGGGGCCCGGCTGCTCGCCGCCGCGGCCTCCGGGGCCGCTGGCGTGGCCGAAGCGGCGCAGCACGGCCCGGATGCGGGCGACCAGCACGGCGCCGTCGAAGGGCTTGGTGACGTAGTCGTCGGCCCCGGCCTCCAGGCCCAGCACCACGTCGATCGAGTCGGCGCGGGCCGACAGCATGATCACGGGCACGGTGGACTCGTCGCGGATCCGGCGGCACAGGCTGACCCCGTCCAGGCCCGGAACCATCACGTCGAGCAGGGCGATGTCGGGCCGGTCGGCCCGGAACCGCTCCAGCCCGGTCAGCCCGTCGGGCGCGGCGGTCACCAGGAAGCCGTCGCGCTCCAGGGCGAGCTGGGTGGCCTCGCGGATGACGTCGTCGTCTTCGACGAAGAGCACATGGGTTTCGGCCACAGCCTCGGTTCAGCCTTCCGTTCCGTCGTCCTCGCCGCCGTCCCTCGTGGCGGCGCTGGGGGCGGGGTCGTCCGTGGGGCTGCTCTTGCTGTAGTCGGTGTGCCGCTGCCGGACCACGGTGAACGCCTGCCTGCTTGCCGCCCAACGGTAGGTGATGACGTCCTCGCGCGAGGGACAGCAGACGCTGTCCCCCGAGGCGTACGAGAGCTTGGTGACGCTCAGATCGCCCTTGACGACGTCGGCGTAGACCGGCGGCTGCTCGTCCGTGAAGACGTTCTCGTACCGCTGTCCCACCTTGCGGTACACATACGAGCCGATGCCGAAGCCGTCATCGCAGCTCGTGACGTTGATGACGAGATCGGACGCGGTGGGTCCGGTCAGCTTCCCCCGGGACACCTCCACCGGGTAGCCCTTGACCGGCTGTTCCTTCGCGGCCGTCGCCGTGCACGGCTGGAGGTGCGACTTCAGGTCCTGGCCGACCTTCGGGTCCTCCTTGATCAGCCGCACCGCGTCGGCCTTCTGCACGGCCGACGGCTTGGTCGTCGAGCCGCTCGCGTACGAGCCCTTGTCCTGCGCGGAGGGCGAGGTCCACTGGGTGCGTGCGGGGCCCTCCGTCCGCACGCCCTGGCTGCCGGCGCTGCATCCGGCCAGCATCCAGCCCCCGGCTGCCGCGAGGCCCACGACCGCGCCGCCGGTGATCATGGCAGTCCTGCCAGGAGTGGCCTTGATCAGGCCGCGCACCGTTCCTGCCCCCGCTCCTGGCGGTCACGCCGGACCTGGTTCCCCGCCCGGAGCGGCTTCGCGACGGCGGGCTCGCCCGCCGGCTCGCGGCCGAGCGCGCGGGCATCCAGCTCGCGGCTCTCCAGCTCCTGCCGCAGCCGCGCGAGCGCCCGGTGCAGCGTGCTCTTGACCGTGCCGGTCGACATACCGAGCGCCTCCGCCGTCTCCTCCGTCGTCATCTGCTCCCAGTGTCGCAGCACCACGACACTGCGCTGCTTGGGAGCCAGCACTCCGAGGATGTCCATCAGCAGGGCCCGGTCGGCGTGCTGCTCGGTGCCGTCCTCGACGCTGGCCTCCGGCAGCTGCTCGGTGGGCACCTCGTCCAGCTTGCGGGCGCGCCACCACTCGGTACGGGTGTTGATCATGACGCGGCGGAGATACGCGTCGGCGAGGGACTTGTCGGCTATCCCGTCCCAGCGGCCGTAGGTGCGCACGAGCGCGGTCTGGAGGAGGTCCTGTGCCTCGATCGGGTCCGGAACCAGCCGACGGGCGCTGCGCAGCAGCGCGTCCTGCCGGTTGCGCACGTACTCCTCGAAGTCCAGAACCTCGCCGCTGCTGCCGTTCATCGTGCAGCCCTCCATCCCGCTGTCTTCCCCACGTTGAATGCCTGCCGTTCGGCCGGCACGGGAAGGACGCTACGGAGGCGCTGTTGCGGCACCATGTGCGTCAGCACGTCGGCGAACGCACAGCTACCCATAGGTTGTGTAACAGCGGAACCCGGTTCGACTGAGTGTCAGAACCGGGTCCTGGCAGTGTCACAGCTCTGTCACAGGATGCCTGGTGGGGCCGTGAAACCGGGGTGTGGCAGGGGCGTTCGGATCAGGTCAGCGGCAGCCGGTAGAGGCCGCCCGCGAGCGGTTCGACGAGACCGTCGGAGACCAGCCCGTCGAGCGCCCGGGCCCGCTGCACCGGCTCGTTCCACACCTGGTCCAGCGCCGCCTGCGGCACCGGCGCGACCGCCTCCCGCAACACCGCCAGCAGCTTGCCCCGCACCTGACGGTCCGTACCCGCGTACGTCTGGCCGCGCCGCGGCGGGCCGTCGTGCTCCGGCGAACCGGCCCCGCGCCAGGCGCAGGACCCCGCGATGGGGCAGCGCGCGCAGTCGGGGGTGCGGGCCGTGCAGACCAGGGCGCCCAGCTCCATCGTGGCCGCCGCCCAGCGCGCCGCCGTCCGCTCGTCGTCCGGCAGCAGGGCGCGGGCCAGCTTGCGCTCGGCGGCGGTGGTGGCGTTCGGCGGGTACTGGACGCCGCCGACCGCCCGCGCGAACACCCGGCGGACGTTGGTGTCCAGCACCGCGTGACGCTGTCCGTACGCGAACGAGGCCACGGCCGCCGCCGTGTACTCGCCGACCCCCGGCAGCGCGAGCAGCTGCGCATGGTCCTCCGGTACGTCACCGCCGTGCCGCTCCCTTATGGCCGCCGCGGCGCCGTGCAGCCGCAGCGCACGGCGCGGATAGCCGAGCCGCCCCCAGGCGCGGACCGCCTCACCGGGCGGCTCGGCGGCCAGGTCGGCGGGGCGCGGCCAGCGGGCGAGCCACTGCTCGTACACCGGCAGCACACGGCTCACCGGCGTCTGCTGGAGCATGAACTCGCTCACCATCACACCCCACGCTCCGGCCTCCGGGCGGCGCCAGGGGAGGTCGCGGGCGTGGGCGTCGAACCAGTCGATGACGGGCCGGTGGAGCTCGGCACCGTCGGGGGTCGGGGTTGCGGCGGCCGGGGCGGCGGAAATGGCAGTCATCACATCCGATCCTGACACGACGGAACGCCCTATGGGGGCCGAGGGCGCGGGCGTTCGGGTCGAGCCGGGGCAGATCCGAGCGAAACGGTGCAATTCAGGTGAGGTTGCGCGGTCGGCGGCCGGGAACGCCCGCGCCGTTGTCGCCCAGGTGGCCGATCCGGTCGGATGATGAGAAAAGTAGGGAGCTCGGCGGCGGTTATTGGCGGGTCATGGCGTCGATCTCCCATAGAGTTTCCGCGTGGGATCTCTGCGCAATCCGATCGGGCCGCTTCCCTCCTCCATCTACTGGCGGCGGAGGGCTGTTGCGCTGGCCCTGCTCGCACTCATCGTGCTCCTCGTCATCTGGGCCTTCGGCTGGGGTGGTTCGGGCGGCGGCGGAAGAGACGAGGGCAAGGGGCCGGGCGGCGGCGGACCCGCGCGTACGATCACCCCCGGACCGACCACCTCCGGGCCGGTGAACAGCGAACGCCCCGGTGGGCGCGACGAGTCGGACACCGGCGGCACGGGCCCCGGCTCGGGTTCCGGCTCCGGCTCCGATGACTCCGGCGGCGACGGTGGCACGGGCACCGGGTCCGGCGGTGCGGCGGACGGCGGCGCCCCGGGCGGCACCGGCGGCACCGGCGACGGACTCGGCGAGGGCGACGGCCAGGGGCTGCCCGTGGGGTCGAGCCTGCCGGAGTGCAAGCGCGGCGACATCGACCTGACGGTGCGCAGCGTCAAGGATGCGAAGGTGAAGAACACGTACGAGCCGGATGAGAAGCCGACGTTCGAAATCACCGTGAAGAACTCCTCGAACAGCTCCTGCGCGGTGGACTTCGGCCGGGCGGCCGCCTCGCTGACCATCACGGACGCGGACAACGAGCACGTCTGGGCCTCGGACGACTGCCCCGAGGGCACCGCCGCCGCCCTGATCGAGGTGCCCGCCTCCGGCGAGACCAAGCGCACCGTGGAATGGGACCGCAACCGCACCGCCGCCCACTGCGCGAAGCCGGCCGGCAGCAAGACCGCCGCGCCCGGCACCTACCTGGTCGAGGCGAAGCTGGACGGCCTGGGCACGGCCAAGGTGTCGTTCGTCCTCGCCAAGGACTAGTTGCAGCAGAGGGCCGGATCCGCGGACGCGGATCCGGCCCCCTTGCTTGCCGTTTGCTTGCCGTGTCGCTACACGTACCGCTCCAGGATCGACGACTCCGCCAGCCGCGACAGGCCCTCGCGGACCGAGCGGGCCCGGGCCTCGCCCACGCCGTCGACCATCTGGAGATCGTCCACGCTCGCGGCCAGCAGCTTCTGTAGCCCGCCGAAGTGCTCCACCAGCCGCTCGATGATCGCCCCCGGCAGCCTCGGCACCTTGGCCAGCAGCCGGAAGCCGCGCGGGGAGACCGCCGAGTCCAGGGTCTCGGGGGAGCCCGTGTACCCCAGGGCGCGGGCCACGATGGGGAGTTCGAGCAGCTCGGTGTGGGTGAGCCGGTCCAGCTCGGCGAGCGCGTCGGCGACGGTGCGGGTGCGCTTGGCGGTCGGCTCGGGCACGTAGTCCCGTACGACCAGCTCCCGCTCCGGCTCGACGCCCGCGATCAGCTCGTCCAGCTGGAGCGACAGCAGCCGGCCGTCCGTGCCCAGCTCCACCACGTACTCGGCGATCTCGGTGGCGATGCGCCGCACCATCTCCAGCCGCTGCGCGACCGCGCTGACGTCCCGGACGGTGACCAGGTCCTCGATCTCCAGCGCGGAGAGGGTGCCCGCGACCTCGTCCAGCCGCAGCTTGTACCGCTCCAGGGTGGCCAGCGCCTGGTTGGCGCGGGACAGGATGGCCGCGGAATCCTCCAGGACCCGCCGCTGCCCGTCCACGTACAGCGCGATCAGCCGCATGGACTGGCTGACGGACACGACCGGGAACCCGGTCTGGATCGAGACGCGCTGCGCGGTGCGGTGCCGGGTGCCGGTCTCCTCGGTGGCGATCGCCGCGTCCGGGACGAGCTGCACCCCCGCCCGCACGATCTTGCTGATGTCCTTGTCGAGTACCAGCGCCCCGTCCAGCTTGCACAGTTCGCGCAGCCGGGTGGCGGTGAACTCGACGTCGATGACGAAGCCGCCGGTACACAGCGACTCCACGGTCTTGTCGGTGCCGAGCACGATGAGCCCGCCCGTGTTTCCACGGAGGACGCGCTCAAGGCCGTCGCGCAGCGCCGTGCCCGGCGCGACAGCGCTCAGAGTGGCACGCATCAGACCGTCGGCTTTGCCGGGAGTCGATGCCCGGTCGCCTGCTGCCACTGCACTCCTCCGTCACAAGGTCTGAATCGGTGCCGCGAGTCGCCCCTCCGCGCCCCTGTACGAGGCCCTGTACGGGCGAGACCAGGGCAAAGTCTACCGGCGGTCCCCGGCCTCCCGTGGGGTCTCCCGGCGTACGCCCGTGGGCGGGAACCGGAGTGCGGCTCCCCCTGCGGTCCGGCGCGGTCCGGATCGCCCCGCTCACCACCGCGTTCGCCCCCGTCATCACCCCTGCTCGGGGGCGTCGGCGCGGGACCGGTCGGCGCGCTCCCGGCGGGGCAGTACGCGCAGTGCGTCCCCTATGTCCGCCACCTCCAGCACCCGCATGCCCTCGGGGATGCGACCCGGATCGGAGGGCACCAGGGCGTGGGTGAAGCCCAGCCGGGCGGCCTCGGACAGCCGCCGCTGCACGCCCGTGACCCGCCGGACCTCGCCCGCGAGCCCCACCTCGCCGATCGCCACCAGGTTCTTCGGCAGCGGGGTGTCGCTCGCCGCGCTCGCCAGCGCGAGCGCCACCGCGAGGTCCGCCGCGGGCTCCGACAGCTTCACCCCGCCCACCGTGGCGCTGTAGATGTCGCGCTTGCCGAGTGCGCTGATCCGGCCGCGCTGCTCCAGGACGGCCAGCATCATCGAGACGCGCGAGGTCTCCAGGCCGGAGGTGGTGCGGCGCGGGGAGGGGATCTGCGAGTCGACCGTCAGCGCCTGCACCTCGGCCACCAGCGGGCGGCGGCCCTCCAGGGTGACGGTCAGACAGGTGCCGGGCACCGGCTCGGCGCGCCGGGTGAGGAACAGCCCCGAGGGGTCGGCGAGGCCGGTGATGCCCTCGTCGTGCAGCTCGAAGCAGCCCACCTCGTCCGTCGCCCCGTAACGGTTCTTGACGCCGCGGACCAGCCGCAGCCGGGCGTGCCGGTCGCCCTCGAAGTGCAGCACCACGTCGACCAGGTGCTCCAGCAGCCGGGGGCCCGCGATCGCCCCGTCCTTGGTCACATGGCCGACCAGCAGCGTGGACATGCCGCGCTCCTTGGACGCCCGGATCAGCGCCCCGGCCACCTCGCGCACCTGGGCCATGCCGCCGGGGGCGCCGTCGATCTCGGGCGAGGCGACGGTCTGGACGGAGTCCAGGACCAGCAGCGACGGCTTGACCGAGTCGAGATGGCCGAGCACGGCGGACAGGTCGGTCTCGGCCGTGAGGTAGAGATGCTCGCTCAGCGCCCCGATGCGGTCGGCCCGCAGCCGGACCTGACCGGCCGACTCCTCCCCGGTCACGTACAGCGTCCGGTGGTCGTCGGTGGCCGCCTTGGCCGCGACGTCCAGCAGCAGCGTCGACTTGCCGACGCCCGGCTCCCCGGCCAGCAGCACCACGGCGCCGGGGACCAGGCCGCCGCCGAGCACCCGGTCCAGCTCGTCCACGCCGGTGGAGCGGGCGGTGGCCTGACGGCCGTCGACCTGGCCGATGGGCAGGGCGGCCGAGGTGACCCGGCCGGGCGCGGTGGTCCGCACGGCGGGCGCGCCGAACTCCTCGACCGTGCCCCAGGCCTGGCACTCCGGGCAGCGGCCGAGCCACTTGGCGGTGGTCCAGCCGCATTCGGTGCAGCGGTAGGAGGGCCGGTCCTTGGCGGATGAACGGGAGGAGCTACGGGCAGCCATGACGCCAACGCTAGCGTCGGCCACCGACAGCGCGGCGCCCAGGCTGCTTGTGGGCTCATAGCAGTTCTGCGGCACGGAAGAGGGACACCTGTCCCCTTATGAGGGAGATGGTCACCCGTAAGGGTTAAAACTGCCCAAGTGAGGCGAGCGAGTCTGCATCATCCGCCTACGGTCGCCGGGTGATGAGCAGCAGGTCCGAGCACTCGACACACGCCACCGGCGCACACCGGGCGCAGCGCCGCGCGCCCCGCGTCGCCACCACGCGCCCTCAGCGGCCCCCCGCGCGCTACGAGCCGTATCTGGACGGTCTGTTCACCTACTGCCTGTCGGTCCTCTGCGAGCACGACGCCGCGGCCGCCACGCTCGGCGATGTGCTGGCCGTCGCCGAGCGGCGGCTCGGGCGGGGGCGGGGGCGCGGGCGCACGGAGGCCGAGGAGGAGCCGAGCAGGCCGTGGCTCTACGCGGTCGCCCGCTGGGCCTGTCTGCGCAAGCTCGCCGAGCTGCGCGAGCGGCAGGAGCCGCGGGACCCGACGGGCGGGCGGGGCGGTCCGGACACCGCGCTGCCCGAGCCCGTCGCCGACCGCCGCCGCCGCGAACTCGCCGCGCTCGCCTGGCCCGAGGCCGCCGGAACCACCGCCGCACAGCGCGAAGCGCTCGAACTCCACGTCCGCCACCAGCTCACCCCCGCCGAGGTCGCCGCCGCGCTCGGCAAGGAGCCCGACGAGACCCGCGCCCTGCTCTCCAGCGCCGCCTGCGAGGTGGAGCGCACCCGCGCCGCGCTCGCCGTCGTGGAGCTGGGCCACTGCCCCGTCGTCGCCCGGCTCGCGGGCGACACCCAGGTGCTGCTCTCCGCCGCGCTCCGCCGTGAGCTGGTGCGCCACGTCGACGACTGCCGCGAATGCCGCCGGATGGCGGAGCGGGCCACGGCGGACGGCCCCTGGCCCGGCACGGCCGCCGCGCCCGCCGCGCTGCCGCTGGTGGAGGCGCCCCGCTCCGCCGTGCACGCCGCGATGCTGTGCGCCCTGAGCGCCCGCCCCGTGCGCGCCGCGGCCGGTCCGCGCTTCGACCGGCGCGGCTTCCCGCTCGACCCCCAGGACCGGGCCGCCCGCCGCAGCAGGCTGCGCAGCCGCGCTCTGACCACCACCGTGGTCGCCACGGTCGTGGCCGCCCCGGTGCTCGCCCTGTGGGCCGCGTACCGCGGTGCGCCGCTCGCCGGTGACGAGCACGACACGGACTCGGTGGCCGCCGCCGCGGACGGCGCGGGTGAGGCCCCGGCCGACGGTGAGCAGGATCGGTCCGCCGGGCGTGCGTACGAACAGGCGGGCAGCGCGCAGGACCGTTCCGGCGCGACCCGGCTGCGGAGCCGGGCCGGTGCGTCGGGGGCGGAGGTGACGGTCGAGGTCATCGGCGTGGACGGCAAACCGGAGCGGCACGGCAAGGGCGGCGGGCGCTCCCGCGGCGACACCCGCCCCGACGTCGGCGGCCGCCACGGCGGCGGATCCGCCCCGTCCCGCCCGGCCCCCGGGCCCGGGCGGCTCACCGTGGAGGCCCAGCCGAGCGGCGATGTGACGGTCATCACCCTGTCCGCCTCCGGCGGCGCTCCGGTGCGCTGGTCGGCCTCGGCGTCGGGCGGCGCGTCCTGGCTCCGGCTGCACCACACCGCCGGTGAGCTGCGGCCCGGCGAGACGACGACGATCACGGTGTCCGTGGACCCCGACCGCGAGCCACCGGGCCGGTGGCGCGCGCGGGTGATGGTGGCGCCGTCGGGCGCCGTTGTGGTGATCGAGGGCCGAGGCACACCCCCCGCCCCAACCCCAACCCCCACGGCTTCCTCCCCATCGACCCCACCCCCCTCCACCCCACCCCCCTCGGACTCGCCCACCCCCAAGGGCTAGGGGCACGCGAGCGCCAGCCGGGGAAGCGCCCCCGGCGCTCGCCGAAGCCGCGGGCACCAGGCCCGCAGTACGAGTCCTGGCACGAGGCCGAGCGGGACGTCGCGGCCCGCCGTGCCCCAAGCCCGGGCGTCGGGGTTCAGAGGCGGAGCCCCCTGGTTACGGGAAGGGGCGGGGTGGGGGAAAGATCCGCCTCAGCCCACCACAGCCCCAGGCCCGCGGCGCCCGAAGCCGCGGGCACCGGGGGCCCGGGGGCCGAGCCCCGAAAGGGGCGGGGGTCCAGGGGCGTAGCCCCTGGTTTCGGGAAGGGGCGGGGTGGGGGAAGAGTCCTCAGCCCGCCACGGCCGCGGGACCGCCCCGCCCGAAGCCGGGCGTCGGGGCTCAGGGGCGGAGCCCCGAAAGGGGCGGGGTCCCAGGGGGCGCAGCCCCTTGGTTTCGGGAAGGGGCGGGGTGGGGGAAGAGTCCTCAGCCCACCACGGCCGCAAGCCCGCCCCGCCCGAAGCCCGAGCCCCGGGGGCCCGGGGCGGAGCCCCGAAAGGGGCAGGGGCCCAGGGGGGCGCAGCCCCCTGGAATCGGACCGGGCTCAGCCCGCCGGGTCCGCCGGGTGCGGCGCCACCAGCGGCAACGACGCCGCCATCCGCGCCTCGCACAGCTCCACCAGCCGGTCGTACCCGGCCTTGCCCATCAGCTCCGTCAGCTCCGGCCGGTACGACACGTACACCGGGTCCCCGGCGCCGTGCGCGGACACCGCCGACGTGCACCACCAGTGCAGGTCGTGCCCGCCGGGGCCCCACCCCCGGCGGTCGTATTCGCCGATCGTGATCTGGAGCACCTGGGTGTCGTCCGGGCGGTCGATCCACTCGTACGACCGCCGCACCGGCAGCTGCCAGCAGACGTCCGGCTTGGTCTCCAGCGGTTCGCGCCCCTCCCGCAGCGCCAGGATGTGCAGCGCACAGCCCGCGCCGCCCGCGAAACCGGGGCGGTTCTGGAAGATGCACGAGCCGTCGTAACGGCGCGTCTGGCGGTCGCCGTCCTCGTCCTCCTGCACCCACCCCCGGGCGTGGCCCTCGTCGTGGAACTGCCAGACCTCCGGGGTCAGCCGGGCCATATGGCGGGCGACCCGCTCCTCGTCCTCCTCGTCGGAGAAGTGCGCGCCCAGGGTGCAGCAGCCGTCGCTCGCGCGCCCGGCCTGGATGCCCTGGCAGCCCTGGCCGAAAATGCAGCTCCACCGCGAGGTCAGCCAGGTCAGGTCGCAGCGGAAGACCTGCTCCTCGTCGGCGGGGTCGGGGAATTCGACCCAGGCGCGGGCGAAGTCCAGGCCGACCTCGTCCGCGGGCGGGGCCGCCGGGGACGGGACCGCATCCGCGGCCCGCTGGTCCTGCTCCGGCGCCGGGGCGTTCTTCCGGTCTTTGTCCTGCTTCGCCTTTTTCGTCGTTGCCACGGTGCAAGGGTATGCCCCCGACATGACGGCAGCGGGGACGGGGATCCCGTGCGAACAGGAGGGATCCCGTGCATGACCACGCCAGGCGCGCAGTAGCGTTCTGGCCATGAGACTCGGTGTCCTCGACGTGGGTTCGAATACGGTCCATCTGCTGGTGGTGGACGCGCATCAGGGCGCCCGCCCGCTGCCCGCCCACTCCCACAAGGCGGAACTGCGGCTGGCCGAACTCCTCGACGGCGACGGAGCCATCGGCTCCGAAGGCGTCGACCGGCTGATCGCGGTGGTGAAGGAGGCGCTGGAGGCGGCCGAGGACAAGGGTGTCGAGGAGGTGCTGCCGTTCGCGACCTCCGCGGTCCGGGAGGCCGCCAACGCCGACGAGGTCCTCGCCCGGGTGGCCGAGGAGACGGGCGTACGGCTGCGCGTGCTCAGCGGCGAGGACGAGGCCCGGCTCACCTTCCTGGCCGCCCGCCGCTGGTGCGGCTGGTCGTCGGGGCGGCTGCTGCTCCTGGACATCGGCGGCGGCTCGCTGGAGATCGCGTACGGGCTCGACGAGGAGCCCGACGCGGCCGTCTCGCTGCCGCTGGGCGCGGGCCGGCTGACCGCCGGCTGGCTGCCGGGCGACCCGCCCGACGCGGCGGACGTCCGCGCCCTGCGGCGCCATGTGCGTACCGAGATCGCCCGCATAGTGGGCGACTTCAGCCGCCACAGCACCCCGGACCAGGTGGTCGCCACCTCCAAGACCTTCAAGCAGCTGGCCCGGATCGCGGGCGCGGCGCGCTCCGCCGAGGGCTTGTACGTGGAGCGCAGGCTCACCCGCAAGGCGCTGGAGGAGTGGGTGCCCCGGCTGGCGGCCATGCCCGCCGAGGAGCGGGCCGAGCTGCCGGGGGTGTCCGAGGGGCGGGCGCCGCAGCTGCTGGCGGGGGCGCTGGTGGCCGAGGCCGCCATGGATCTGTTCGAAGTCGACGTGCTGGAGATCTGCCCGTGGGCGCTGCGCGAGGGGGTCATTTTGCGCCGCCTGGACCACCTGCCCACGTGACGTGATCGGCAGTCGCGGTTTAGTCGCACAGAGCAGCGGCCGTACGCTGTCCCTCGTGACAGAGCCAGTGGTGCGCATCCCGGATGCGAAGGTCGCCCTGTCCACCGCCTCGGTCTATCCGGAGTCGACGGCGACGGCCTTCGAGATCGCCGCGCGGCTGGGCTACGACGGTGTCGAGGTCATGGTGTGGACCGATCCGGTCAGCCAGGACATCGAGTCGCTGCGCCGCCTCTCGGATTATCACGGGGTGCCGATCCTTGCCGTGCACGCGCCATGTCTGTTGATCACTCAGCGGGTGTGGTCGACCGACCCGTGGGTCAAGCTCCAGCGGGCCAAGGCGGCGGCCGAGCGGCTGGGCGCATCCACCGTCGTCGTCCACCCGCCGTTCCGATGGCAGCGGTCGTACGCCCGCGAGTTCGTACGCGGAATCTGGCGGATGGCGGACGAGACCGATGTGCGGTTCGCGGTGGAGAACATGTTCCCGTGGCGCTATCGCGACCGGGAGATGCTCGCGTACGCGCCGGACTGGGACGTCACCAAGGACGACTACCGGCACTTCACGATCGACCTCTCGCACACCGCGACCTCCCGCACGGACGCCCTGGACATGGTGGACCGGATGGGCGACCGGCTCGCCCATCTCCACCTCGCCGACGGCCAGGGCTCCAACAAGGACGAGCACCTGGTGCCGGGGCGCGGCACCCAGCCCTGCGCCGAGCTGCTGGAACGTCTCGCCAGGACCGGCTTCGACGGCCATGTGGTGGTCGAGGTGAACACCCGGCGGGCCATGTCCCAGGCCGAGCGCGAGGCCGACCTCGCGGAGGCGCTGGCCTTCACCCGCCTCCATCTGGCCTCCCCGACCCCGGCCTCCCGGACGGGCAGGGCGGTGCGCCGGAAGTGACCCCCGCCACGCCCCAGCCGCCCGCCACGGGGCCCCGGCGCGGCCGCGGCCGCCCGGCCCGCAGCAGCGCGGCCGACGGCCCCGGGGCCCGCGACCGGATCCTGACCGCGGCGCGCAACGAGTTCGCCGAGCGCGGCTACGACAAGGCCTCGATCCGCGGCATCGCCAAGGCAGCCGAAGTGGACCCGGCGCTGGTGCACCACTACTTCGGCACCAAGGAGCAGGTCTTCGGCGCGGCGATCGAACTGATCCTGGCGCCCGCCATGGGCGCCCCGGACGCGGTGCACGCCGGCAGCCCGGAGGGCGCGGGCGAGCGGATGGCCCGCTACTTCTTCGCCACCTGGGAGAACCCGGTCTCCCGGCTGCCCCTGCTGGCGGTGATGCGCTCCGCGCTCACGAACGAGACTGCCGCCGCCGTACTGCGCGGGCTGATCGAGCGGCGGTTGCTGATGCGGGTGGCGCGCGACCTGGACGTGCCGGACCCGAAGTTCCGGGCCCAGCTCGCGGCCGCCCAGATCATCGGGGTCGCGATGCTGCGGTACGTGATCAAGATGGAGCCGGTGGCCTCGGCGACCGTGGACGAGATCATCGCCATGGTGGGGCCGACGCTTCAGCGGTACCTCACCGAGAAGTGACTCGTGATTCCGTACTGTGAGCCGCCCGTCTCTGGATCCGGACACCGCATCGGGATTCGCGCCGCACAGGCGTAGAGTCAGAAGACTCCGATCCGATCCATAGGTCCGATTCGCAGGACGCACTTACGAGGGAGCCGAGTACCGTGCCCGAGCTGAGGTCTCGCACCGTCACCCACGGCCGCAACATGGCGGGCGCCCGCGCCCTTATGCAGGCTTCCGGCGTAGCGCGTGAGGACTTCGGCAAGCCGATCGTCGCCGTGGCCAACAGCTTCACCGAGTTCGTGCCGGGCCACACCCACCTCCAGCCGGTCGGCCGGATCGTCAGCGAGGCGGTCCACGCGGCGGGCGGCATCCCGCGCGAGTTCAACACCATCGCCGTCGACGACGGCATCGCGATGGGCCACGGCGGGATGCTCTACAGCCTCCCCTCCCGCGACCTGATCGCCGACTCCGTCGAGTACATGGTCGAGGCGCACTGCGCGGACGCGCTGATCTGCATCTCCAACTGCGACAAGATCACGCCCGGGATGCTGATGGCCGCGATGCGGCTCAACATCCCGACCGTCTTCGTCTCCGGCGGCCCCATGGAGTCCGGCCGCGCGACCCTGGTCGACGGCACGGTCCGCAAGCTCGATCTGATCACTGCGATCTCCGAGGCCGTCAACGACAAGGTCTCGGACGAGGACATCGCCCTCATCGAGGACAACGCCTGTCCGACCTGCGGCTCCTGCTCCGGCATGTTCACCGCCAACTCGATGAACTGCCTCACCGAGGCGATCGGCCTCGCCCTGCCGGGCAACGGCTCGGTGCTGGCCACCCACACCGCCCGTAAGGAGCTGTACGAGACGGCCGGGCGCACGGTCGTGGAGATCACCAAGCGCCACTACGAGCAGGACGACCAGACCGTCCTGCCGCGCTCCATCGGCTCCCGCGCCGCCTTCGAGAACGCCATGGCCCTCGACATCGCCATGGGCGGCTCCACCAACACGATCCTCCACCTGCTGGCCGCCGCCCAGGAGGCCGCCCTCGACTTCGACATGCAGGACATCGACGGGATCTCCCGCCGGGTGCCCTGCCTGTCCAAGGTCGCGCCCAACATCGCCCCCGGCGGCGTGTACTACATGGAGGACGTCCACCGGGCGGGCGGCATCCCCGCCATCCTCGGCGAGCTGTACCGCGGGGGCCTCCTCAACGAGGACGTGCACTCCGTGCACTCCGACTCGCTGGCCGACTGGCTCAAGCAGTGGGACATCCGCGGTGGTTCGCCGTCCGCCGAGGCCGTCGAACTGTTCCACGCCGCCCCCGGCTGCGTCCGCTCCGCGACCGCCTTCTCCCAGTCCGAGCGCTGGGACACCCTGGACACCGATGCCGAAGGCGGCTGCATCCGCGACATCGCACACGCCTACTCCACCGAGGGCGGCCTCGCCGTCCTCTACGGCAACCTCGCCGAGGACGGCTGCGTCGTGAAGACCGCGGGCGTCGACGAGTCGATCTGGACCTTCGAAGGCCCGGCCGTCGTCTGCGAGTCGCAGGAGGAGGCCGTCGAGCGGATCCTGAACAAGCAGGTCAAGGAGGGCGACGTCGTCGTCATCCGCTACGAGGGCCCCAAGGGCGGCCCCGGCATGCAGGAAATGCTCTACCCCACCTCCTTCCTCAAGGGCCGGGGCCTGGGCAAGGCGTGCGCGCTGATCACCGACGGCCGCTTCTCCGGCGGCACCTCGGGCCTGTCCATCGGCCACGCCTCCCCCGAGGCGGCCTCGGGCGGCACCATCGCCCTGGTCGAGGACGGCGACCGGATCCGCATCGACATCCCGGCCCGCACGATGGAACTCCTCGTCCCCGAGGAGGAGTTGGCCACCCGCCGCGAGGCCCTCGGCGGCGTCTACGCCCCGAAGAACCGCGAGCGCAAGGTCTCCACGGCCCTGCGCGCCTACGCGGCGATGGCCCTCAGCGCGGACAAGGGCGCCGTGCGGGACATCACCCGACTCGGATAGTTCACCGGCGCGTCGCCGGGTCTCACCGGCGCGCCGATTTCACCAGCGCGCCGGGTCCCGGGCGTCCACGCCGAACACCGTGCCGTCCGGGGCCGTCGCGAAGACCTTGCCCGCCGCCGTCACCGGCGCGGGCATCAGGGCCAGGAAGCCCTGGCCGCCGGGGCGGTCCGCGCGGGGGCGGGTCTGGCCGAGCAGGCGGGCGCGCCGCGTGTCCACGGCCAGCAGCCGGCCGTCCGCCGACGAGAAGTACAGCCGTTCGCCCGAGGCCACCAGCGGTGAGGCGTTGGCCACCGACGTCTCCATCCGCCACCGCTGGGCCCCGCGCGCGGTGTCGACGGCCACCAACCCGCCGTCCTCGCCCAGCAGATACGCCCGGTCGCCCCGCACGGTGGCGCTGCTCAGGGACACCGGCGCGGTCAGCTCGGACCGCCGCTCCGCCCGCCGCGCCGGGTCGTAGCGGACGACGGCGACGGTACGGCTCCGGTCGTCGGTCTCGGTCAGCTGGAGGACGCCGTCCGGGCCCGCCCCGACGGGGGTGAGGGTGCCGGAGAGCGAGCGGTGCCAGCGCGTCGTACCGCGCACCGTGTCGATGGCCGTGACCAGGGTGTGCCCACCGTCCGGGGCGGTGGTGAGGGCGTACGCGGTGCGGCCGTCGCCGTACGAGAAGAAGCTCGGCTCGACGTGCCCGGGCAGCGGATGGCTCCAACGCTCCCGGTTCGTCGCCCCGTTCACCGCCGTGACGGTGCCGTCCGCCGCGACCAGCAGCACCGTGTCGCCTGCCGCGTACACCCGGCCGCCGTACGCGGACACCTCGCGGCTCCACCGCACCCGGTGCGTACGCGGATCCAGCGCCTCCAGCCGCGTCCCGTCCGGCGACATCACCCGCACCAGACCGCCCGCCGGGACCGGCGCTGCGGGGGTGCCCTCGCCGGGGCGGCTCGTGGCGGCCGGGCGTGACCACACCACCCGGCCGTCGGCGGGGTCGATCCGGGCGGCCTGGACGCCGCGCGCCGCGCAGTACAGCGCGCCGTCCCCGTACGAACAGGACGCGGGCCGCGCCCCCTTGGCCGCCGCCCCGGCCGCGCCGCCGCGCAGCTCCCGCTCCCACGGCCGCCACGCGGTGGCGGCGGCGCTGTTCTGCGGCTGCCGCTCCGTATCGGACTCCCGCTCGTTCAGCTGACCCAGCCCCACGACCGTGCCCGCACCCAGCAGGACCAGCGCGGCGAGCGCCGCCGGGACCCACCGCCGCACACCCCGGCGCCCCCGCGGCGCGGGCGCGTCGGCCACCTCGGGCGCGGCCTCGGACCCGGACGCCGCCTCGGGCTCGGGTATCGGCTCGGGCTCGGGCGCCACGACCGGCTCGCGTGCCACGACCGGCTCAGGCGCCACCTCGGGCTCGGGCGAAACGACCGGCTCCGCCGCCCGCTGCGCCGGGAGAGCCACCGGGGCGGGCCCCCGCGCCTCCGGCGGCTGGGGCCCGCGGACCGCCCGCAACACGGTCATCAGGGCATCCGGGGAGGGCCGTTCCGCCGGGTTCTTGGCCAGACAGCGCTCGATCAGCGGCAGCAGTTCGTCCGGCACCCCCGCCAGATCCGCCTCGTCGTGCACCACTTGGTACGCCACGATGTACGGGCTCTCGGACTCGAACGGCCCCCGCCCGGTCGCCGCGTGCACCAGCAGCGACCCCAGCGCGAACACATCCGCCGCCGGACCCACCGCCCGCGGCCGCTGGAACTGCTCGGGCGCCATGAACGGCGGCGTGCCGATCAACTTGCCCGTCTCGGTGCGCAGTTCGCTGTCGGACGGCCGGGAGATCCCGAAGTCGATGACCTTCGGCCCGTCCGCCGCGAGCAGCACGTTGCTCGGCTTCAGATCGCGGTGGACGACGCCCACCCGATGGATGTCGCGCAGCGCCTCAGCGAGCCCGGCGGCCAGCGCCACCACCTCGTCCGGCTTCAACGAGCCGTTCCGCTTGACGTGTTCGGCGAGGGTCGGGCCGGGGATGTAGGTGGTGGCCATCCAGGGCCGCACACCCTCCGGGTCGGCGTCCACGACGGGCGCCGTGAACGCCCCGCTGACCCGCCGCGCGGCCGCCACCTCCTGCCGGAACCGCGCCCTGAACTCGGGGTCTTCGGCGAACTCGGCATGCACGACCTTCACCGCGAGCCGTCGTCCCGACGCCGAACGGGCCAGGTGGACGACGCCCATGCCTCCGGAGCCGAGGCGTGCTTCCAGCCGATATTGCCCGGCGTACTCGGGATCTTCCGTTTCCGGCCCCGTCCCGGCTCCGCGCCCCGGCGGCATGCCCCACCCCCGTGTATTCGGACCGCTAAGCGACTCGGCGAGCCTAGTCGATGATGCGTACGAAGCTTGTTAACCTCCGCATGTCGTGTCACTTAATCCGACATGTGCACTACGTCGGAACGTAGTTCAACGGGGGAGAGGCCACATGGCCACCGAAGACACCGTCGCGCAAGCCGTCACCTATCCGACCGCGCCCGGCTACCAGGTCAACGTCCGCAGCGGTCCCGGCACGGGCTACACACTGGTCAAGAAGCTGCCGGCCAACACCCGTGTGTCGATCCGCTGCCAGACGCACGGTCAGCGGGTGTCCGGTCCGTACGGCTCGACGGACATCTGGGACTGCATCGCGCCGGGGCAGTACGTCTCCGACGCGTACGTGAAGACGGGAAGCGACGGCTTCGTCACCGTCTCCTGCGGCTGAACCGCGGCGTCGGGTGACCCGGACGCCCGGCGGCGAAAAGCCCCGGGCCCCCGGCGCGGGATGCGCCGGGGGCCCGGGGCTGGGCTGTGCCGTTCAGGCGTTACGCCGGTACTTTCGTGTCCTCGTCGGTGGTCTCCGCGTGGCTCACCACCGCGTTGTGCCGCTCGGTCCAGGTGGCCAGCGCCATCTCGCAGGCGTGGTCCACATGGCGCAGTCCCCTCAGGTCCAGCTCCACGACCCGCTCACGGGGCAGCGCCTCCAGCTCGTCCAGCAGCTTGGGCAGCCGGAGGAAGGTCGCGTTGCCGAGCACCCGCACCTTGATGGGCTGGTCCTCGGCGTCGTCGCGACCCTTGACGTCGATGTGGACGTGCGAGGTCTCCCAGGCGGTCTTGGCGACCGACATCAGCAGACCGATGATGACGCCCTCGAACATGTTGGTGATCACGATGGCCCCGGCGGTGACGATCAGGATGATCGCCTCGCCCCGGCGCTCCCGCCACAGCGGCAGCAGCTCCTTGGTCGGGATCAGCTTCCAGCCCGCGTGCACCAGAACACCGGCGAGCGTCGCGACCGGGATGATGCCCAGCGCGGAGGGGAAGAGGACCGCGAAGACCAGCAGCCACACACCGTGCAGGACGCGCGAGAGCTTCGTCTTGGCACCGGCGAACACATTGGCCGAGCTGCGCACGATCACCGCGGTCATCGGCAGCGCGCCGAGCGCACCGCACACCGCGTTACCGGCGCCCTGCGCCATGAGCTCCTTGTCGTAGTCGGTGCGCGGACCGTCGTGCAGCCGGTCCACGGCCGCCGCACTGAACAGGCTCTCCGCCGAAGCGATCAGGGTGAACGCGAGAATGGTCCCGATCACACCCACTTCGGCCATCTGGGTGAGCTCATCGACGCCGGGGGGCTGGATGGCCTCCAGCAGACCCTTGACCTCGACCCGGGCGACCGGCAGATCGAAGCTGACCGTCGCGATCGTCGCGAGGGCGACCGCGGCCAGCGGAGCGGGCAGCACCTTGGCGCCCTGGCGGAAGCGCGGCCAGAAGACCAGCACCACGATGGTTCCGACGCCGATGGCCACGGCCGTGAGTGAGTCGCTCGACCCGGCCACATCGCCGATCAGCTCCGGAATCCCGAAGATCTTGTCGAGCCCGCTGCTCGGGGCCTTCGCGTCGGCGAGCGCGTAGAGCTGCCCGGCGATCAGTACGAGGCCGATACCGGCCAGCATGCCCTGCACCACGGCGAGCGAGATCGCCCGGAACCAGCGGCCCAGGCCCAGGGCGCCCATCGCCAGCTGGAGCAGTCCGGACACCAGGACGAGTACGCCCAGCGCCGCGACGCCGTACTCCTGGACGGCCTCGTAGACCAGCACCGTCAGACCCGCGGCCGGGCCCGATACCTGGAGGCTGCTGCCCGGCAGGAGGCCGGTGACCAGGCCGCCGACGATGCCGGTGATCAGGCCCAGCTCGGCCGGGACGCCGGAGGCGACGGCCACGCCCACGCACAGGGGCACGGCCACCAGGAAGACGACGAGAGAAGCGGTGAAGTCGGCGCGGAACGTCCCGGCGCCGGGGGAAGAGCCCGCGGCGCCGCCGGAGCCGCGCAGTCGGGCAAGAAGGGAATTTCGCATGAGGGTTGCCTCCAGTGCGCCCCGTCACCGGCTCTGGGCAGGCGGGGGCACGGCATAGCACTTCGTCAGTGGGATCGATCGAATCGGTCGCTGGCGGTGAAGCTCGCTTGCTCACACGGAGCGTGAGGAAGCGTGAAACGTGACGTGCGAGAGCGCACAGAATGAGCCGTCATGAGCCGTCATGAGCCTTCGGCATATGACGGTGCAGCCCTCAGCAGCGGAAAATCTGGTGAACGACGGGCAACTCGCCCGATCTCGAGATCGGTACGGCCTGTCGTCCCGTCAGGGATGAGTTGATCGCGGTGCGCGGCATCCGCACACCCGCGTCGCATCCGCACACACATCCGTATTTGCCGCTCGGTGTGGGTGCGGTCAGCGGTACCCGTCCGTTGCGGAGCCCCTTGCAGTCCTCCACCCCGCTGTCATGGTGGGTGGAGAGCGCCTTGATGATCGGCTTGGGGTCGGCGGACGCGGTCGAGCTGATCGTTTCAGGATGGGTGACCTGTGCGGACGAACTGTCCGCGGCGATGAAGAGGGCGAGCAGTACGGATACCACGGCTAGCAGTCCACGGGCGGTATGCCGGACCGTCCTCACCATCGCCTCCCTCCTGTACGTATCGACACTCAACTCCATTGTGTCCAGAAGCCCGTGACCATTTGCAAGTCGATATGTAACCAACTTGTGAATAGAGAGGCGTCGAACAGGACGGATTCCTTCCGGTCACCCCGGCGGACGCCCGCGCTCGCAGGTGATTGGGTCACGCCGGGCCGCCGAGGCGCGTCATGAAAAATATTATTCATCGAACGATGAATAATGTACGGCGCGTCGCCCGGCCCCCGGTGCGAGGATGAGAGACGTCCATCCATTGCAGCAACGCACGAGGTGAGCCGCACTATGACGGAGACGGTCGCCGTACTCGGCACGGGAAAGATCGGCGAAGCCCTGCTCAGCGGGATGATCCGCGGTGGCTGGAAACCGACCAATCTGCTGGTCACCGCCCGCCGCCCGGAGCGCGCCCAGGAGCTGCGGTCTCGCTACGGCGTCGAGGCCGTCACCAACGCCGAGGCCGCCAAGGCCGCCGACACCCTCATCCTCACCGTCAAGCCGCAGGACATGAGCACGCTGCTGGACGAGCTGGCCCCGCACGTGCCCGCCGACCGGCTGGTCATCTCCGGCGCCGCGGGCATCCCCACCTCCTTCTTCGAGGCGCGCCTGGCCGTCGGCACCCCCGTGGTGCGCGTCATGACCAACACCCCCGCCCTCGTCGACGAGGCCATGTCCGTCATCTCGGCGGGCAGCCACGCCGCCGAGGAGCACCTCGTCCACGCCGAGGCGATCTTCGGCGGCGTCGGCAAGACGCTCCGCGTCCCGGAGAGCCAGCAGGACGCCGCGACCGCCCTCTCCGGCTCCGGTCCCGCGTACTTCTACTTTCTCGTCGAGGCCATGACGGACGCCGGAATCCTGCTCGGGTTGCCCCGCGACAAGGCCCACGACCTGATCGTCCAGGCGGCGATCGGCGCCGCGACGATGCTGCGCGACAGCGGCCAGCACCCGGTCGCGCTGCGCGAGGCCGTGACCTCCCCCGCGGGCACCACCATCAGCGCCATCCGCGAACTGGAGAGCCACGGCGTACGCGCCGCCCTGATCGCCGCCCTGGAGGCGGCCCGCGACCGCAGCCGCGAGCTGGCCTCCGGCAACGGCTGACCCCGCGGGGCCCTGGTGCCTGAGCCGGGGCCCGAAGGCTCCGGCTCAGGCCGGCGGCAGCAGCCCCACCGCCGCATAGGCGGCGTCGACCCGCGGCCGGGCCAGCGCCCGGGCGCGCTCGGCCCCGGCCCGCAGCACCCCGTCCACGTACCCCGGATCCGCGCTCAACTCGGCGTGCCGGGCCCGCAGCGGCCGCAGCACCTCCACCACCGCCTCGGCCACCGCGCCCTTCAGCGCCCCGTACGAGGTGTACTCCTCGGCCAGCACCTCCGGCTTGCCCCCGGTGCACGCCGCGAGCACATCCAGCAGGTTCGACACCCCGGGCCGCTCCTCCCGGTCGTAGCGGACATCGCTGCCGCTGTCCGTGACCGCCCGCATGATCTTCTTGCGCACGACATCCGTCTCGTCCAGCAGATAGACGATGCCCCGGCCCTCGGCGTGCGACTTCCCCATCTTCGACAGCGGATCCTGAAGGTCCATCACCCGCGCGGCCACCGGCGGCGGCGTCGCCCGCGGCACGGTGAAGACCGGCCCGTACCGCTGGTTGAACCGCCGCGCCAGATCCCGGGTCAGCTCCACGTGCTGCGTCTGGTCGTCGCCGACCGGCACCTCGTTCGTCCCGTACGCCAGGATGTCGGCCGCCATCAGCGCCGGATAGGTGAGCAGCGACAGCCGTACGCTCCTGCCCCGCGCCGACTCCCGGGCGACCTTCTCCTTGTACTGGATCATCCGCCGCATCTCGCCGTCCGCGGCCGTGCACTCCATCAAATAGGAGAGGCGCGCGTGTTCGTCCACATGACTCTGGACGAACAGCGTGCAGTGCGCCGGATCCAGACCGGCCGCCAGGAACAGCGTGGCCGCCTGCCGGGTCAGCCGTCGCACCCGCGCCGGATCGTGCTCAACGGTCAGCGCGTGCAGATCGACGACGCAGAACAACGCGTCGGCCCGGTACTGGTCCTCCTCGACCCACCGGCGCAGGGCGCCGAGGTAGTTGCCGAGGGTCAGATGCCCGGTCGGCTTGACCCCGCTGAAGATCCGGGGACGTGCCGTCGTGGTGTGTGCCATGGGTGTGCTCTCTCCCGCTGTCTCGGGACCACCGGACCGGACGGCCGACTCCGCGAGAGGGAGCAGATACGGAAACGGCCGCCGGAGCGGCGGCCGTGGAAGTGCATGCGCTGGGGGCGGCCGCCGTCAGGCGGGCCACCACTGGGCGATGTGCGCATGCTTCGTCATGCCACTGAGACTACGCCCACGGGGGCGCCCCGGCACGGGTTTGAAGGCCGTCGGGGCGTCGTGTAGTGTTCTTCGAGTTGTCACGGAGCCCGCAGGGAAACGGGACAGCCACTCGAGCCGCACCGGCGGCAAACCACTCTGCACGGCCCCCAATCGGGAACGACTTCGGCATGCCGAAATCCGGACCGAAAAGCTGGATTATGAGCATCCGGGGGAATCCGCTAAAGTGGTGGACACGCCGGAAGGCGCGAAACACCCCGCTCCAACAGGGGGCCGGAAACGGAATTCGGACCGGAAACGGAACGGAAAACGGATCTGGTAAGGTTGGAAACACGAAAGGCCGAAAGGCCGGAGGGAAGAGCCCGGAGAAACCGGTGATACGGTTTCAAAGGAAGCGTCCGTTCCTTGAGAACTCAACAGCGTGCCAAAAGTCAACGCCAGATATGTTGATACCCCGTCCGCATCATCGATGTGGTCGAGGTTCCTTTGAAGAAAAAACACAGCGAGGACGCTGTGAACCATCGGATTATTCCTCCGGTGGTTCCGCTCTCGTGGTGTTCACCAGGATTACCTGGAAGCATTCACGGAGAGTTTGATCCTGGCTCAGGACGAACGCTGGCGGCGTGCTTAACACATGCAAGTCGAACGATGAACCCGCTTCGGTGGGGGATTAGTGGCGAACGGGTGAGTAACACGTGGGCAATCTGCCCTGCACTCTGGGACAAGCCCTGGAAACGGGGTCTAATACCGGATACGACACACGACCGCATGGTCTGTGTGTGGAAAGCTCCGGCGGTGCAGGATGAGCCCGCGGCCTATCAGCTTGTTGGTGGGGTGATGGCCTACCAAGGCGACGACGGGTAGCCGGCCTGAGAGGGCGACCGGCCACACTGGGACTGAGACACGGCCCAGACTCCTACGGGAGGCAGCAGTGGGGAATATTGCACAATGGGCGCAAGCCTGATGCAGCGACGCCGCGTGAGGGATGACGGCCTTCGGGTTGTAAACCTCTTTCAGCAGGGAAGAAGCGAAAGTGACGGTACCTGCAGAAGAAGCGCCGGCTAACTACGTGCCAGCAGCCGCGGTAATACGTAGGGCGCAAGCGTTGTCCGGAATTATTGGGCGTAAAGAGCTCGTAGGCGGCTTGTCGCGTCGGATGTGAAAGCCCGGGGCTTAACCCCGGGTCTGCATTCGATACGGGCAGGCTAGAGTTCGGTAGGGGAGATCGGAATTCCTGGTGTAGCGGTGAAATGCGCAGATATCAGGAGGAACACCGGTGGCGAAGGCGGATCTCTGGGCCGATACTGACGCTGAGGAGCGAAAGCGTGGGGAGCGAACAGGATTAGATACCCTGGTAGTCCACGCCGTAAACGTTGGGAACTAGGTGTGGGCGACATTCCACGTTGTCCGTGCCGCAGCTAACGCATTAAGTTCCCCGCCTGGGGAGTACGGCCGCAAGGCTAAAACTCAAAGGAATTGACGGGGGCCCGCACAAGCGGCGGAGCATGTGGCTTAATTCGACGCAACGCGAAGAACCTTACCAAGGCTTGACATACACCGGAAACGTCTGGAGACAGGCGCCCCCTTGTGGTCGGTGTACAGGTGGTGCATGGCTGTCGTCAGCTCGTGTCGTGAGATGTTGGGTTAAGTCCCGCAACGAGCGCAACCCTTGTTCTGTGTTGCCAGCATGCCCTTCGGGGTGATGGGGACTCACAGGAGACTGCCGGGGTCAACTCGGAGGAAGGTGGGGACGACGTCAAGTCATCATGCCCCTTATGTCTTGGGCTGCACACGTGCTACAATGGCCGGTACAATGAGCTGCGAAGCCGTGAGGTGGAGCGAATCTCAAAAAGCCGGTCTCAGTTCGGATTGGGGTCTGCAACTCGACCCCATGAAGTCGGAGTCGCTAGTAATCGCAGATCAGCATTGCTGCGGTGAATACGTTCCCGGGCCTTGTACACACCGCCCGTCACGTCACGAAAGTCGGTAACACCCGAAGCCGGTGGCCCAACCCCTTGTGGGAGGGAATCGTCGAAGGTGGGACTGGCGATTGGGACGAAGTCGTAACAAGGTAGCCGTACCGGAAGGTGCGGCTGGATCACCTCCTTTCTAAGGAGCACATAGCCGACTGCGAGCGAATGACTTGCACGGTTGCTCATGGGTGGAACGTTGACTATTCGGTGGATCGGCTGAGCTGCCGTCTTCAGTACTGCCCCTTCGGGGCGTGGAACGGGACCGTGGTGAGGAAGATCTGCCGGGCACGCTGTTGGGTGTCTGAGGGAATGACCCCTCGGAGGCCGGAGTCCATGAAGTCTGTGGGCGACTGGTCGTTGTTTGAGAACTGCACAGTGGACGCGAGCATCTGTGGCCAAGTTTTTAAGGGCGCACGGTGGATGCCTTGGCACCAGGAACCGATGAAGGACGTGGGAGGCCGCGATAGGCCCCGGGGAGCTGTCAACCGAGCTTTGATCCGGGGGTGTCCGAATGGGGAAACCCGGCAGTCGTCATGGGCTGTCACCCGCTGCTGAACACATAGGCAGTGTGGAGGGAACGCGGGGAAGTGAAACATCTCAGTACCCGCAGGAAGAGAAAACAACCGTGATTCCGGGAGTAGTGGCGAGCGAAACTGGATGAGGCTAAACCGTATGTGTGTGATACCCGGCAGGGGTTGCGCATGCGGGGTTGTGGGAGTGTGCTGGATCGGTCTGCCGGCCGGTCGGAGAGTCAGAAACCGTATGGATAGGCGAAGGGCATGCGAAAGGCCCGGCGTAGAGGGTAAGACCCCCGTAGCTGAAATCTGTACGGCTCTCTTGCGTATTTCCCAAGTAGCACGGGGCCCGAGAAATCCCGTGTGAATCTGGCGGGACCACCCGCTAAGCCTAAATATTCCCTGGTGACCGATAGCGGATAGTACCGTGAGGGAATGGTGAAAAGTACCGCGGGAGCGGAGTGAAATAGTACCTGAAACCGTGTGCCTACAAGCCGTGGGAGCGTCGCGCAGAGACTTGTCTCTGCGTCGTGACTGCGTGCCTTTTGAAGAATGAGCCTGCGAGTTTGCGGTGTGTTGCGAGGTTAACCCGTGTGGGGAAGCCGTAGCGAAAGCGAGTCCGAATAGGGCGGTTTAGTAGCGCGCTCAAGACCCGAAGCGGAGTGATCTAGCCATGGGCAGGTTGAAGCGGAGGTAAGACTTCGTGGAGGACCGAACCCACCAGGGTTGAAAACCTGGGGGATGACCTGTGGTTAGGGTGAAAGGCCAATCAAACTCCGTGATAGCTGGTTCTCCCCGAAATGCATTTAGGTGCAGCGTCGTGTGTTTCTTACTGGAGGTAGAGCACTGGATAGGCGATGGGCCCTACCGGGTTACTGACCTTAGCCAAACTCCGAATGCCGGTAAGTGAGAGCGCGGCAGTGAGACTGTGGGGGATAAGCTCCATGGTCGAGAGGGAAACAGCCCAGAGCATCGACTAAGGCCCCTAAGCGTATGCTAAGTGGGAAAGGATGTGGAGTCGCAGAGACAACCAGGAGGTTGGCTTAGAAGCAGCCATCCTTGAAAGAGTGCGTAATAGCTCACTGGTCAAGTGATTCCGCGCCGACAATGTAGCGGGGCTCAAGCGTACCGCCGAAGTCGTGTCACTACAGCAATACCTCCAACGAGGGCTGTGGTGGGTAGGGGAGCGTCGTGTGCCGGGTGAAGCAGCGCCGGAAGGTAGTTGTGGACGGTTCACGAGTGAGAATGCAGGCATGAGTAGCGATACACACGTGGGAAACGTGTGCGCCGATTGACTAAGGGTTCCTGGGTCAAGCTGATCTGCCCAGGGTAAGTCGGGACCTAAGGCGAGGCCGACAGGCGTAGTCGATGGACAACCGGTTGATATTCCGGTACCCGCTTTGAAGCGCCCAATATCGAATCCTCTGATGCTAAGGCCGTGAAGCCGCCCTGATCTCTTCGGAGTTGAGGGGAGTGGTGGAGCCGCTGATCCAAGGTGGTAGTAGGTAAGTGATGGGGTGACGCAGGAAGGTAGTCCAGCCCGGGCGGTGGTTGTCCCGGGGTAAGGGTGTAGCCCGAGGAGTAGGTAAATCCGTTCCTCGTTAAGGGTGAGACCTGATGCCGAGCCGATTGTGGTGAAGTGGATGATCCTATGCTGTCGAGAAAAGCCTCTAGCGAGTTTCATGGCGGCCCGTACCCTAAACCGACTCAGGTGGTCAGGTAGAGAATACCGAGGCGTTCGGGTGAACTATGGTTAAGGAACTCGGCAAAATGCCCCCGTAACTTCGGGAGAAGGGGGGCCATTGCTGGTGATCACTCTTGCAGTGTGAGCTGGTGGTGGCCGCAGAGACCAGCGAGAAGCGACTGTTTACTAAAAACACAGGTCCGTGCGAAGCCGTAAGGCGATGTATACGGACTGACGCCTGCCCGGTGCTGGAACGTTAAGGGGACCGGTTAGCTCCATTTCGGTGGGGCGAAGCTGAGAACTTAAGCGCCAGTAAACGGCGGTGGTAACTATAACCATCCTAAGGTAGCGAAATTCCTTGTCGGGTAAGTTCCGACCTGCACGAATGGCGTAACGACTTCTCGACTGTCTCAACCATAGGCCCGGTGAAATTGCATTACGAGTAAAGATGCTCGTTTCGCGCAGCAGGACGGAAAGACCCCGGGACCTTTACTACAGCTTGATATTGGTGTTCGGTTCGGCTTGTGTAGGATAGGTGGGAGACTGTGAAATCATGACGCCAGTCATGGTGGAGTCATTGTTGAAATACCACTCTGGTCGTGCTGGATGTCTAACCTGGGTCCGTGATCCGGATCAGGGACAGTGTCTGGTGGGTAGTTTAACTGGGGCGGTTGCCTCCTAAAGGGTAACGGAGGCGCCCAAAGGTTCCCTCAGCCTGGTTGGCAATCAGGTGTTGAGTGTAAGTGCACAAGGGAGCTTGACTGTGAGACCGACGGGTCGAGCAGGGACGAAAGTCGGGACTAGTGATCCGGCGGTGGCTTGTGGAAGCGCCGTCGCTCAACGGATAAAAGGTACCCCGGGGATAACAGGCTGATCTTCCCCAAGAGTCCATATCGACGGGATGGTTTGGCACCTCGATGTCGGCTCGTCGCATCCTGGGGCTGGAGTCGGTCCCAAGGGTTGGGCTGTTCGCCCATTAAAGCGGTACGCGAGCTGGGTTTAGAACGTCGTGAGACAGTTCGGTCCCTATCCGCTGTGCGCGTAGGAGTCTTGAGAAGGGCTGTCCCTAGTACGAGAGGACCGGGACGGACGAACCTCTGGTGTGCCAGTTGTCCTGCCAAGGGCATGGCTGGTTGGCTACGTTCGGGAGGGATAACCGCTGAAAGCATCTAAGCGGGAAGCCTGCTTCGAGATGAGGGCTCCCACCCACTTGATGGGGTAAGGCTCCCAGTAGACGACTGGGTTGATAGGCCAGATATGGAAGCCGGGTGACCGGTGGAGTTGACTGGTACTAATAGGCCGAGGGCTTGTCCTCAGTTGCTCGCGTCCACTGTGTTGGTTCTGAAATAACGAACTGTGTCGATATCCGGTTTGTTTGTTTCATAGTGTTTCGGTGGTCACAGCGTTAGGGAAACGCCCGGTTACATTCCGAACCCGGAAGCTAAGCCTTTCAGCGCCGATGGTACTGCAGGGGGGACCCTGTGGGAGAGTAGGACGCCGCCGAACAAATTTTAGAAAAGGCCCTGTTGGGAGCTTCAAGCTCCCAACAGGGCCTTTTCGTCTTTGTAGGCTGCACGACATGCGCTATGACATGGTCATCTTCGACAACGACGGAGTGCTCGTCGACAGCGAGCCGATCTCCAATCGGCTCCTCGCGGGCTATCTCACCGAGCTGGGACACCCCACCAGCTACGAGGACTCCCTGCGGGACTACATGGGATCCGCGATGCACCGCATCCACGACCTCGTCCTGGAGCGCACCGGGCAGCGGCTGCCCGCCGACTTCGACACCACCTTCCACTCCCGCGTCTTCGACGCCTTCCGCCGCGAGCTGGAGCCCGTTGCCGGGGTCGCCGCGACGCTGAACGGTCTGCGGGCGGAGGGGATCCCGTACTGCGTCGCTTCCTCCGGAAGCCATGAGCGCATACGGGTCGCCCTGCGGAAGACCGGGCTCTACGACTACTTCGGCGAGGACCGCATCTTCAGCTCCGAGGACGTGGGCCGCGGCAAGCCCGCCCCCGACCTCTTCCTCCACGCGGCGAGCCGCATGGGTGCCACCCCTGAGCAGTGCGCCGTCGTCGAGGACAGCCCGCTCGGAGTGCGGGCCGCCGTGGCCGCCGGGATGGACGCGTACGGCTACACGGCCATGACCCCGGCCGACCGGCTCCCGGGCGCCCTGGCCCACTTCTCGGACATGGCCGAACTGCGAATACTGCTCAGCTCTACCCACAAGTAGCACCGGGGGCCTACGCTCCTCGGCCATGACGGATACGCGCCCGGGCCCGCGGCTGCGGCATGGCCGGGCCTCGCTGGCCATCAGCTTCTTCGTCCAGGGCGCGATCTTCGCTCTGCTCGTGACCCGGATACCCGCGCTCCAGGACCGCTACGGGATATCCGACGGGCTGCTGCCCCTCTTCCTCGCCGCCGTGCCCGTTCTGGCCGGGGTGGGCAGCGTCGCCACCGAACACCTCGTGAAGCGCGTGCGGCCGGGGCGGGTGCTGCGCGGGGTCCAGCCCGTCGTCTCGCTCGCCCTGCTCGCCGCGGGGTCGGGCACGGCGGTGTGGCAGCTCGCCGTGGCGCTCGCGGTCTTCGGCCTCACCGTCGGGGCGCTCGACGCGTCGATGAACATGCTCGGGGTGAGCCTGCAACGCGCGTACGGGCGCAGCATCATGCTCGGCTTCCACGCCGCGTACAGCCTGGGCGGGATCGCCGGGGCGTCGCTCGCCTGGGCGGGCGCGCACTGGGACCTGCCGCTGGTCGCGCTCTACGCGCCGCTGGTGGCGGTCCTCGTGCCCGTGGCGTTCATCGCGGGCCGCTGGTTCGCGGACGGCGAGGGCGGCCCGGACGAAGCGAACACCGGCGGGGAGCAGGGCGCCACCGTGAACATGAAGCTGCTGCTGCCGCTCTGCCTCGTCATGACCTTCGCCTACATCGGCGACTCCACGGTCTCCAACTGGTCCGCCAAGTACCTGGAGGACGTGCTGCACAGTTCGGATCAGCTGGCGACGGTGCCGTACAACGTCTACATGGTCACCACCCTCCTCGGCCGTACCTTCGGTGACCTCGGGGTGCGGCGCTTCGGTGCGGCCGCCGTTGTCCGGGCCGGGGCGCTGCTCGCGGCGGGCGGGTTCGCCGTGGTCGCGGCGGCGCCCGGGGCCTGGGTGGGGATGCTCGGGTTCACGCTGCTGGGGCTCGGGCTGTGCGTCCTGGTGCCGCAGACGTTCGCCGCCGCCGGGCGGCTCTTCCCCGGGGCATCGGATGCGGCCATCGCGCGCCTGAACATTTTCAATTACGTGGGCTTTCTGATCGGTTCGCCGCTCGTGGGCGCGCTGGGGGGCGCGTGGAACTACCGCGGGGCGATGCTCGTGCCGATGGCGCTCGTCCTCGTGACGCTGGTCTATGCGAGGTCGTTCACGGCTGCACCAGCCCGATACGGTGACGGGCATGAGCGGCCGCGCACAGTTGATGTGGGATGAGGAAGTAACCGGGTACGACTTCGGTGCCGGGCATCCGATGGACCCGGTCCGGCTCGCGCTGACCATGAGGTTGGTGGAGGCGTACGGGCTCGACCGGGCGGTCGAGGTGGTGGCCGCCAAGGCGGCCGGCGACTCGACGCTGCGGCTGGTCCACCGCCAGGAGTACATCGAGGCGGTGCGCAGGGCCTCGGCCGATCCGGCGGGCGCGGACGGTTCGTACGGGCTCGGGACCATGGACGACCCGGCGTTCGCCGGAATGCACGAGGCGTCGGCGCTGATCGCCGGGCAGTCGGTGGGCGCGGCGGAGAGCGTCTGGCGCGGTGACGCGCTGCACGCGGTGAACTTCGCGGGCGGGCTGCACCACGCCATGCCCGGCGGCGCCGCCGGGTTCTGCGTGTACAACGACGCGGCGCTGGCGGTGGCCCGGCTGCTGGAGCTGGGTGCCGAGCGGGTCGCGTACGTGGACGTGGACGTGCACCACGGCGACGGCGTGCAGGCGGCCTTCTGGGACGATCCGCGGGTGCTGACGATCTCGCTGCACGAGCATCCGCGCACCCTCTTCCCGCAGACCGGATGGCCCGAGGAGACGGGCGGCCAGGGCGCCGAGGGCTCGGCGGTGAACGTGGCGCTCCCGGCCGGGACCGGGGACGCGGGCTGGCTGCGGGCCTACCACGCGGTGGTGCCGGAGCTGTTGGCCGCGTTCCGCCCGCAGGTGCTGGTGACCCAGCACGGCGCGGACACCCACATCGAGGACCCGCTCGCGCACCTGGGCGTGACCGTGGACGCGCAGCGTGCGGTCGCGGAGAGCTGCCACCGGCTGGCGCACGAGTACGCGGACGGGCGCTGGGTCGCCCTCGGGGGCGGCGGCTACGCGGTGGTGGAGGTGGTGCCGCGGTCGTGGACGCATCTGGTGGCGATCGCGGCGGGGCGTCCGGTGGCGCCGGAGGCGGAGGTGCCGGAGGAGTGGCGGCACGAGGTGTACCGGCGGACCCGGCTGGAGGCGCCGCGGCGGATGACGGACGGGCGTGAGCCGCGCTGGCAGGACTTCGCCGAGTCCGGCTACGACCCGGCGGACCGCCTGGACCAGGCGATTCTGGCGACCCGGCGGGCCGTCTTCCCCCACCACGGCCTGCTGCCGTAGCTCTCCGGCGGCTGTCACTCGTACGCCAGTGTTAGGCCGACCGTGGGAACTCGGGGCGTTCCCCTTCGGGCGCGGACGGTGATCCAGCAGCATCGGTGGGGTGTTGAGTACCGCCGCGCTGCGTGCGCATCTGCTGGCGGCGCGGCTCGCCGGGCCGGTGGCCACCAGCCGGGAGGAGAGCCTGCGCCGCTATCGGCTCTTCGCCGCCCGCGACCCCCGGGTGCTGCTGGGCCTGGAGCCCGAATACGACTGGTCCTTCACCGAATTGCTTCGCCTCATGGGGAGTAAATGCGGGGTTTCGGTCAACCCGGCGGATGTCTCGGGTCACGATGTGATCGACCCGGAGCGTACGATCGCCGCCCTCCAGACCTTCGCGGACCGGCTCCGGGTGGCCGCCGAGACCCGGGCGCCGGTGCTCCTGGGCACCGGCCACCCCCACCGTCTCCTGGGTTTCTACGCCGCGTTGGCGGCGGCCCTCTCGGCGGCCGGATGCCGGATCCTCACCCCTGCGAAGGGTAGATGTGTCGACATAACGACTCGGTTTGGCGTACGTACGTACCAGCTCACCTACGTACGGGGAGTCGCGATGGTGCGGGAACCCGGCGCCCGGCCGACCGCGAGTGAGCCGGGCGCCCACAGCCATTCGCCCCTCCCGGTTCGCGTCGCCCTCGCCTGTGCCGCGGAGTCCGGCGGGCCCCTGCCGGGGCTGGTGATCGGGGACCACGGATGGGTCTGCGGGGCAGGTCAACTGGGGTTTGCGGCCATCGGGCTGGGCGACACCGACGACCCCGCGCTGTTCGTCGGGGAGGCCGAGGGGCAGGTTTCCGTCGCCGTTCCACTTGATGACGCTGTGCGGTCTGGTTACTACCGGCCGCTTACTCGCTATGTACTCAATCGAGCGTGTCTGTCACAGTAGGCGTGCGATCGCTACTCCTCTTCCCCACTCGCATCACCCGCCCCTAACCTGGGGATGAGCGCGCATGCGAGCAGGAGTCACCGGAGGGGAAGCCGGTGCCCGACATGTGCGGAAGGTTCAGGTGGTGTGTCATGGCTGCTGGCGAACGGCCTCTGAATGAGGTTCAGTTTCTGACCGTGGCGGAAGTCGCCTCGGTGATGCGAGTCTCCAAGATGACCGTGTACCGATTGGTGCACAGCGGTCATCTGCCGGCGATCAGGGTGGGCAGGTCCTTCCGGGTCCCGGAGCAAGCGGTGCATGAGTACCTCCGCGAGTCCTATGTGGGGGTGGAGTCCGCTTAAGCCGACGACCCTCGGATTACGTGGTTCGCTCGGTGGCGGGTAGGCTGGCCCGATGTAGGTCGTGTGGGCTCGGACGCCCCGCACCGAGTGAATCGAAGTGAGCGAGGGTAGTCGTGGGCTCTGTTATCAAGAAGCGGCGCAAGCGGATGGCGAAGAAGAAGCACCGCAAGCTGCTCAAGCGCACGCGCGTCCAGCGTCGTAACAAGAAGTAGGACCAGCGGCGCTGTGTTCGTCCCGCAGCCCTTCCACCCATGGTGGAAGGGCTGCGGTGTTTTGCGGCGGGGGCTCGGCTCAAAACGTCGCACCGCGCGGCGAGTGGTCATCACAGCGCAACATCGAGCGGTTACGGTGTTCCGCACAGCCCAGCTCGGAAAGCTCGGACGAGGGTGGGAAGGAAGGCGCTGATCTTGGGAAAGGTCGTGCTCGTCACCGGAGTCGCCCGCCGGCTGGGGGGCCGATTCGTACGGCGCATACAGCGTGAGCCGGACGTCGACCGGGTCATCGGAGTGGACGCGGTCGCTCCCGAACACCAGCTGGGCGGGGCGGACTTCGTCCGGGCCGACATCCGCCACCCCACGATCGGGAAACTGCTCGCCGAATTCGGCGTCGACACCGTCGTCCACATGGACATCAACGGCACCCCGCTCGGCGCCCGCGGAAATCGCACCTCGGTCAAGGAAACCAACGTCATCGGCACCATGCAGCTGCTCGGTGCCTGCCAGAAGGCGCCGTCGGTCCAGCGGCTGGTGGTGAAGTCCAGCACCAGCGTGTACGGCTCCGCGCCCCGCGACCCCGCCGTCTTCAGCGAGACCACCCCGCCCAAGTCGCTGCCGAGCGGTGGCTTCGCCAAGGACACCGTCGAGGTCGAGGGGTACGTACGCGGCTTCGCCCGGCGCCGCCCCGACGTCGCGGTGTGCGTGCTGCGCTTCGCCAACATCCTGGGGCCGTGCTCGGACTCCCCGCTCGCCGAGTACTTCGCCCTGCCGGTGCTGCCCACCGTCATCGGCTACGACCCGCGGCTCCAGTTCGTCCACGAGAAGGACGCCATCGAGGTGCTGCGGATCGCCGCCTCCGAGCCGCGCCGCGGCACGCTCAACAGCGGCACGTTCAACATCGCGGGCGACGGGGTGCTGCTGCTCTCCCAGGCCGCCCGCCGCCTCGGCCGCCCCACCCTGCCGCTGCTGCTGCCGACCCTGCGCTGGGCCCGCACCGCGCTGCGGTCCCTCGGCATCACCGACTTCTCGCCCGAGCAGGTCCGGCTGCTCACCCACGGCCGGGTGGTGGCCACGACCCAGATGCGCGAGACGCTGGGATTCGACCCCGAGTACACCACCGCCGGCGCCTTCGCGGACTATGTGCACAGCCGCGGTCCCGGGCTGCTCCCGCCCGAGACCCTCGCCCGTACCATCGACCGGCTCGGCGCACTGCTGCCCGCCGGAGCCCAGAAATGAGGAGCGCACCACCATGGCGGATGCCAAGGTCATTCCGTTCGGTGAGGAACCCCGGTCCCGGCGGAAGGGGCTGCGCACGGGCCGTTCGAACCGGTCCCAGGGCCCGCTGAAGCCCGTACCGCAGCAGCGCGACGAGGAGCTGGAGCACCGCCCCGAGACCTCCGCGGCGGCCGCCCCGCCACCGCCCCCGCACCCGCCGAAGCGGGCGCCCGGCGGCGGCGACTGGGAGCGCAAGCTCGCCCACGGGCTGAGCTTCCTGCGCCGCCGGATCACCGGCGAGTACGAGGTCGACGACTTCGGCTACGACGAGGACCTCACCGACCAGGTGCTGATGTCGATGCTCCGCCCGATGTACGAGAAGTACTTCCGGGTCGAGGTGAAGGGCATCGAGAACATTCCGGAGAGCGGCGGCGCGCTCGTGGTCGCCAACCACTCCGGGGTGCTGCCGCTGGACGGGCTGATGCTCCAGGTCGCGGTGCACGACAACCACCCGGCCCAGCGCCATCTGCGGCTGCTCGCCGCCGATCTGGTCTTCGTGCTGCCCGTCATCAACGAACTCGCGCGCAAGGCCGGTCACACCCTCGCCTGCTCCGAGGACGCCCAGCTGCTCCTGGAGCGCGGCGAGGTCGTCGGGGTGATGCCGGAGGGATTCAAGGGCATCGGAAAGCCGTTCGCGGACCGGTACAAGCTCCAGCGGTTCGGGCGGGGCGGCTTCGTCTCGACGGCGCTGCGCGCCGGGGCGCCGATCGTGCCGTGCTCGATCGTGGGCGCGGAGGAGATCTATCCGATGGTCGGGAACGCGAAGACGCTCGCCCGGCTGCTGGGGATTCCGTACTTCCCGATCACGCCGACGTTCCCGCTGCTCGGACCGCTGGGGGCGGTGCCGCTGCCGACGAAGTGGACGATCCAGTTCGGTGAGCCCATCCCGACGGACGGGCACCCGCCGGAGGCCGCGGACGACCCGATGCTGATGTTCAACCTGACGGATCAGGTGAGGGAAACGATCCAGCACACGCTGTACAAGCTCTTGGTGCAGCGCCGCTCGGTGTTCTTCTGACCCGAAGTTCTTCTGACCCGAAGCCCATGAATGCGGGTCCGGCGGCGGGGCCGCCGGACCCGAACAGGCAGGCTGATTACCTCGTGTCGTCGCCGTCGAGATCGAGCCCCGGCAGCAGGTCGGGCAGCAGCGGCGGGATGGTGATGTCCGGCTGGGACGGCTTGCCGCCGCCCGTCTCCCCCTTGCCCGCGGACGGGCTCGGCGTCGCCGCGCCGGTCGGGGGCTCCAGCAGACCACCGGCGCCGCCCACCAGGCCGCCCTGCTCCTCGGGGGCGGCCGACGCCGACGGGCGCGGCTTGGACGAGGCGTCACCGGGGCGGCTGTGGGTCGGGGCGGCCGAGGAGGACGCCGACTGGCCGCGCTCCGGCTCCACCGCGCCGGGGCGCGGCGGCAGCTCGCCGCTCGGCTGGCCGGACTGTCCGTGCTGTTCCCGGGAGGTGGGCAGCAGCGAGCGCAGCGGGCCGACCTCATCGTCTATGGCGTCGAAGACCGAGCTGACCTGCTCGCCGACGTCCATGAGCTGGACCGGCAGCTGCTCGCGCAACCGGCTCCAGCCGTCGCGGTGCGCCGTGGCGAAGGTGGACAGCTCCCGCATCGGGCCGAGCGAGCCGTCCCGCTTGTACACCCCGCGCAGCAGCCGGTGGCCCTCGGACGCGTCATGGCGCATCCCGGACAGGGTCCGGCGGATCTCGCCGAGCTGGTCGTGGTCGAGGTCGCCGGAGCGGGTCCGCTCCATCAGCCGGCGCGCCTCGCTCAGCCGGGTGGACGCCTGGTCCAGATAGATCCGGCCGCGGTCGGCGTCGCCGTCGGCCATCTCCAGCTTCAGGTCCTCCATGCCCCGCTTGAACCCGTAGAGGGTGTCGCCCGGGAGGGCGTCGGAGCTGGCCGCGGCGACTCCGCCGAACGCGCCCGCCGCGACTCCCACGGTGAGCCCCCCGGCCGCGAGCCCCTTGGACCAGCGGGAGCGGGGCCGGAGTCTGGCCACCGGGGGTTTCGCACGGTGGGCGCCGCTGCTGCGGCGGCGCTGCTCGGGGACGTGGGACGCGCCGTCCGCGAAGGCGGCCTCCATGGCGGCGATCAGCTGGGCCCGCTGGGTGGTTTTGACGTCGGCGGACAGCGTCGGCGCCGGCAGCTCGCCGAGCTGCCGCGCCAGGCCCACCAGCCGCTGCTGCTGGCCGGGGCTGTCCGCCGCCGGGCCGGACGGTTCGGCGGCGGCCGCTGTCGCGGTCGCCCCGGTCGTGTCCTGGGACGCCCGGTGCCGGCTCTCCAGAGCCTCCAGGGCCTCCAGCGCCTCGGCGAAGGCGTTCGCCCGCCGGTGCGCCGATACGTTCGCGATCACGGGCGGCACCTCCTCTTCTCGTGACGGTCGACTCCCCAGGACACCTGGAGGTTCCGTGCCATGCGCGCGTCCACCCGATCGAGTGAGGGGACTACGGGCAGGGTACGACCGCGAGGCGCCTGCACCTCCCACAACGAGCGGCGCAGCACAGGGGTTACGCCCTCCCGATGATCGGACCACACGTCGCGCCCGCGCTTCCCGGGGTCAGCGGGCGTCGTCCGGCAGCAGCCGCGCCAGGGTGCGCACGGCCCGGTACTGAAGGGTCTTGATCGCGCCCTCGTTCTTCCCCATGACGCGGGCGGTCTCGGCGACCGAGAGGCCCTGGAGGAAGCGCAGGGTCACGCACTCCTGCTGCTGCGGGTTGAGTTTTCGCACCGCCTGGAGCAGCGCCGCGTTGGAGAGGGACTCCAGGACGGAGTCCTCCGGGCTGCGCTCGACCTCGTTGGCGTCGAGCATCTCGCCGGTGGTGACCTCCAGCCGGAAGCGGCTGGACTTGAAGTGGTCGGCGACGAGGTTGCGGGCGATCGTCACCAGCCAGGCGCCGAAGTCGCGGCCCTGCCAGGTGAAGGTCCCGATGCGCCGCAGGGCGCGCAGGAACGTCTCGCTGGTGAGGTCCTCGGCCGTGGCCCGGCCGCCGACCCGGTAGTAGATGTAGCGGTACACCGTGTCGGCGTACTGGTCGTAGAGTCGGCCGAAGGCCTCGGCCTCGCCCGCCTGGGCGCGCTCCACGAGGTCCATCATCCGGCGGCTGTCGCTGTCGGCGCCGGGCCGTCGGGCGGTGGAGGTGGAGCCGCGGGAACGTCTGCCGACCGCCGCGCCGCCGTCCGTGAGCGCATAGCAGGGACTGGCGGTACCGGACCGGCTGACCGTGCCGTCGGAAGGACCGGCGGGACGGGCGGGACCGGCCGCACCGGCGGGCACGGGCGAGGCGAGGGCGAGGGCGGGGACGGCATACGCGGTGGGGACGAAGCCGCGCAGACAGTCGAGGACCGTTGCGCGCAGCGTAGCCAGGCCCGAGGCGTCAACCCCGACGTGTGGGTACACGGGACTCCCAGAGGCAGAGCTTCCATCACGTGCAGTACGGGACCGTTCACCCGCCGTAGGGACGCGTGGGTACCGGTTTGCGTCTAAGGAGAATAACGCTTCGTATAGGCGGCGCTACACCCAGTTGCTCAAATCATCGTTTCCGTCTGCTTCGTTATGGGTTGATGACGGATCAAGTGTCGAATGCAGTATGGGAGTTGATCGGAAAGCTTCGTTGGTTGAGCGCTGATATGGCGTGTTGTGACAAACCGGCGGTAAGGGGACTGGCGAGGGCGCTATGGGGCAGCAAACGCGGATTGTCTGAAACGGGACGGGCGCGGTCGTCCGATGACCGTCCGTATCACTGCCCATGCCGTCACGCAGCGCGACGATCGGTCAAGGGCGGGCATGCCCGGTCACCCTCGTACGGCGACGGTGGGTCACGGTGATGGGGACGCCTCCAGGGGCAGGAGGTGCCCCTGGGGCGAATGGTGTCTAGCGGCGTCGGCGGTGGAGGGCCACGGCGGCCGCCGTGCCGCCTGCCACCGCGCCCACCCCGGCCGCGGCCGGGATGCCGATGCGGGCCGCCTTGCGGCCGGTGCGGTAGTCGCGCAGCCGCCAGCCGCGCTCGCGGGCGTGCTTGCGCAGCTGCCCGTCGGGGTTCACGGCGTAGGGGTGGCCGACGATCGACAGCATCGGGATGTCGTTGGAGGAGTCGCTGTACGCCGCGCAGCGGCTCAGGTCGAGCCCCTCGGCCGCCGCCAGCGCGCGTACGGCCTCCGCCTTCGCGGGGCCGTGCAGCGGTTCGCCGACCAGTTTGCCGGTGTAGACGCCGCCGACGGACTCGGCCACCGTCCCCAGCGCCCCGGTCAGCCCCAGCCGCCGGGCAATGATCGTGGCGGTTTCGACGGGGGCCGCGGTCACCAGCCACACCCGCTGCCCGGCGTCCAGGTGGGCCTGGGCGAGGGCGCGGGTACCGGGCCAGATGCGGTCGGCCATGTACTCGTCGTAGATCTCCTCGCCGATCGACATCAGCTCGGCGACCCGGTGGCCCTTGACGATCGACAGCGCGCTGCTGCGCACGTCCTCCATGTGGGCCGGGTCCTCGACTCCCGCCATCCGGAACCACGTCTGCTGCCAGGCGAAGCGGGCCAGCTCGCGTTTGCGGAAGAAATGCCGCTTGTAGAGGCCGCGGCCGAAGTGGAAGAGCGCGGCGCCCTGCATGACCGTGTTGTCCAGGTCGAAGAAGGCGGCCGCCTGCTCGTCCCCGACGACGGGGAACTCCGGCTCGGCGGCGGTCTGTGGCGGGGCAGTCTCGGCCGACGACTTGCGCGCCGCCTCGGCCGATGCCTCTCCGGCGAGGACACTCCGCTCGGTGGCGGGCTGTCGACGTCGGGTGAACCATCCCAGTGCGGCCATGGAGCGAGCATAGCCACGCCCTCGGAGCTTCCCGTTACGCCCCGGTGTCGAGCGGATTCAGGTTACGCGAAAGGGATGCGGGTGCGGATGTCCGTTGTCAGCCGCCCCTCAGCCGCGCCTCAGCCGCCGAGGGCGGCGCGCAGCCGCTTGGGGTCGACCCGCCAGAAGTCGTGCTGGGCGCCGTCGACCAGGATCACCGGGATCTGCTCCCAGTACTTCCGGTACAGCTCCTCGTCCTGGGTGATGTCCTTCTTCTCCCACGGGGTGCCCAGCTCGCCGCAGACCCTCTCGATCACGGCCTCGGCGTCCTCGCAGAGGTGACAGTCGGGCTTGCCGATCAGCGTCACCGTGCGCTCGCTGGGCTTCTTGCGGGGGCTACGGCGCAACAGCGGACTCATGCCCCCCATCATGCCCGGCCCCGTCCGGGGCGGGGCGATCAGTTCGGCGGTGGGGCCCGGGTCGGTTTACCATCGTGGGCGATTTGTTGCTGTCCGGGGGTAAAACGGTGAGGAGTGAGAGCCCGTGCTCCCCTCGGCGTCTCCGCGGTGCGTGCGCGCCCACGGGGAACGGTGCGACGCTGGTGGTGGTTCCGTGGCCAGGTCGAAAAGGCGCGTGACACCGGTCACTTTGCTCGGACAAAGCGGACACCATCTTTGTGCACGCGTTCACAAAGACATAGCCTGCTGTCGATGGGGCGGCGTCACGCCAGCCGGCCGCCCGCAGCCCCGCTCTACCCGCAGGAGCACCGTGGCAACTGGCCGAACTCACCGACCGGCGACCCGAAGCCGAGGAATCCCCGAGGCCACCGTCGCCCGGCTACCGCTGTATCTGCGCGCCCTGACCGCGCTCTCCGAGCGCTCGGTGCCCACGGTGTCCTCCGAGGAACTCGCGACCGCCGCCGGGGTCAATTCGGCCAAGCTGCGCAAGGACTTCTCGTACCTCGGCTCGTACGGCACCCGGGGTGTCGGCTACGACGTGGAGTACCTCGTCTACCAGATCTCGCGGGAGCTCGGCCTCACCCAGGACTGGCCGGTCGTGATCGTCGGTATCGGTAACCTCGGCGCCGCGCTCGCCAACTACGGCGGCTTCGCCTCCCGTGGCTTCCGGGTCGCCGCGCTGATCGACGCCGATCCGGCGATGGCCGGGAAGCTGGTCGCGGGCATCGCGGTGCAGCACACCGACGAGCTCGAGAAGATCATCGACGACAACGGGGTCTCGATCGGCGTCATCGCCACCCCGGCCGGCGCCGCCCAGCAGGTCTGTGACCGGCTCGTGGCGGCCGGGATCACCTCGATCCTCAACTTCGCGCCCACCGTGCTGTCCGTTCCGGAGGGTGTGGACGTCCGTAAGGTCGACCTCTCCATCGAGCTACAGATCCTCGCCTTCCACGAGCAGCGCAAGGCGGGCGAGGAGGCCACCCCTCCCGAGCGGGAGACGGCCGGAACCGGCGAGCCGGGTGTCGCGACGACGCCCAAGCCGTCCGCCGCCGCCTCGCACCGCCCTGCCGCCGGTGGGTCCGGCGGCACCGGTGGCCACAGTGGCGACGGCAATCGGCAGGGACCTGACGGGGATGTGCCCGCCGTGATGCCGGCATGAGTCTCCTCGTCGTCGGAATGAGTCACCGCAGCGCGCCCGTGAGCGTGCTGGAGCGCGCTGCCCTGGTGGGGGACGAGCAGGCGAAGCTGTTGCAGGACACGCTCGCCGCCGAGCCCGCCACCGAGGCCGCGGTGCTGGCCACCTGCAACCGGATCGAGCTGTACGCCGATGTGGACAAGTTCCACGCCGGAGTGGCCGAACTGTCCACCCTGATCGCCCAGCACACCGGTGTCGGCCTGGACGAGCTGACTCCGTATCTCTACGTCCACTACGAGGACCGGGCCGTCCACCACCTCTTCTCGGTGGCCTGCGGGCTGGACTCGATGGTCGTCGGAGAGGGCCAGATCCTCGGCCAGATCAAGGACGCGCTCGCGCTCGGGCAGGAGCTGCACACCGCGGGCCGGATGCTGAACGACCTCTTCCAGCAGGCGCTGCGGGTCGGCAAGCGGGCGCACAGCGAGACCGGGATCGACAAGGCCGGGCAGTCGCTGGTGACCTTCGGCCTGGAGCAGCTGGCCGGGACCGAGTCGGTGCCGGATTGGGCGGCCGGGAAGCGTGCGCTGGTGATCGGCGCCGGGTCGATGTCCTCGCTGGCCGCGACGACCCTCGCGCGGGCCGGTGTGGCAGAACTGGTGATCGCCAACAGGACGTTGGAGCGGGCCCTGCGGCTCGCCGAGTCCCTCGCGGGCCAGCACGCCGGGCTGGGCGCCGACGTCGCCGTCGCGGACCTCGCGGCCGACGCCGCGCGCGAGGCCGCCCCGGACCAGCGGCCCGGCCTGATCGCCCGCGCCGTGCCGCGCGACCGGGTCGCGAACGAGCTGCCGCACGCCGACATCGTCGTCTCCTGTACGGGCGCGACCGGCCTGGTGCTGACCGAGGACGACCTGCGCACCGCCCTCGCCCAGCGGGCGGGCTGCCCCTCCGCCGGGCACGCCGCCACCGTCTCGCTGCTGGACCTGGCGATGCCGCGCGACATAGACGCGGCGGCGCACCGGATCGAGCGGTTGCGGCTGGTCGACATCGAGTCCCTCGCCGAGGCGGCCGCCACCCCCTCCGACGACACGGGGTCGTCCGCGGTAGCGCTGGCCGCCGACGTCGACAAGGTCCGCGGAATCGTCTCCGCCGAGGTGTCCGCCTTCGGGGCGGCCCAGCGCGCCGCGCACATCACGCCGACCGTGGTCGCGCTGCGTACCATGGCGGCAGATGTCGTCGCGAGTGAGATCGCCCGGCTCGACGGACGCCTGCCCGATCTGGACGACAAGCAGCGCTCGGAGATCACCCAGACCGTGCGCCGGGTCGTCGACAAGCTGCTTCACGCGCCCACCGTGCGGGTCAAGGAGCTGGCGAGCACTCCGGGCGGCGCGGGCTACGCGGACGCGCTGCGCGAGCTCTTCGACCTCGACCCCCAGGCGGTTGCCGCCGTCAGCCGGGCCGACACCAGCGGCTCGGGCCCGGCGGCCGCCGCCGAACCGAACGACCCGAAGGGAGGCCGGGCATGACCACCGCCCCCGCCACCCCGCTGCGGCTGGGGACCCGCCGCAGTGCGCTCGCCATGGCCCAGTCCGGCCTGATAGCCGACGCGGTGCGCGAGCTGACCGGACGCCCCGTCGAGCTGGTCGAGATCACGACGTACGGGGACGTCTCGCGCGAGCAGCTCGCGCAGATCGGCGGCACCGGCGTCTTCGTCTCGGCGCTGCGCGAGGCGCTGCTGAGCGGCGAGATCGACTTCGCCGTCCACTCGCTGAAGGACCTGCCGACCGCCGAGCCGGAGGGCCTGACCCTGGCCGCGATCCCGCGGCGCGAGGACCCGCGCGACGCGCTCATCGCGCGCGACGGCCTCACCTTCGAACAGCTGCCGCCCGGCGCCCGGATAGGCACCGGATCGCCGCGCCGTGCCGCGCAGCTCAACGCGTGGGCGCGGTCGTTCGGGCTCGATGTCGAGACCGTGCCGATCCGCGGCAACGTCGGCACCCGGATCGGCTACGTCCGCTCCGGTGAACTGGACGCCGTGGTGCTCGCCGCCGCCGGGCTGAGCCGCCTCGGGCGGATCGGCGAGGCGACCGAGATCCTCGACGCCGACCATGTTTTGCCCGCCCCCGGCCAGGGGGCTCTGGCAGTCGAATGTGCCGCGGACGACGCGGAGATGACTGCCCTGCTCGCCGGACTCGACGACCCGCGCACGCGGGCCGCCGTGACCGCCGAGCGTTCCCTGCTCGCCGCCCTGGAGGCCGGCTGCAGCGCACCCGTGGGGGCGCTGGCCGACCTGTTGGGCGACGGTCAGGTTGTCACCGAAATGCGCCTGCGCGGCGTCGTCGGCACGACCGACGGCTCGACGTTGGTGCAGCTGTCCACCACCGGTCCCGTACCCGCGTCGCCCGATCAGGCCGCGGACCTCGGTCGCGAACTCGCCGCCGAGATGCTCGCCAAGGGTGCGGCCGGTCTTATGGGGGAGCGAGCACTTTGAACCCCAATGCCCCGAATCACCCCGGCTGCGGGCACGTCACCTTCCTCGGTGCCGGCCCAGGAGATCCGGGCCTACTGACGCTGCGGGCCGTGGAGGCTCTGGCCGCCGCGGACGTGCTGATCGCCGATCCGCACGTGCTCGACGTGGTACGTACGCACGTCAGGCCGGGCGTGGCCGCGGAAGCTCAGGGCACGCCAGGGCAGGCGGACCCTGACGCGTCGTCAGGCACCGCCGAGGTCCCGGTATTGCGGGACAGCACCAATCTTGTCATGGCGGCCGCGCGCGGCGGCAAGCGGGTCGTCCGCGCCGTCGCGGGCGATCCCGGCCTCGACGGGGACGCCGCCGACGAGATGCTCGCGTGCGCCGCCGAGGGCATCGTCTTCGAGGTGGTCCCCGGTGTCGCGTCCGCGGTGGGCGTGCCCGCCTACGCGGGGGTGCCGCTGCGGGACTCCCAGGGCGCCGATGTGCGCTTCGTGGACGCCCGCACCGCCGACGAGCGCTGCTGGAGCGAGGTCGGCTCGTCCGACTCGACGGCCGTCGTCTCCGCCACCCTGGAGACGGTCGCGGCCGCCGCGGGCGAGCTGGTGTCCGCGGGCCGCAAGCCGGACACCCCGCTGACGGTCACCGTCGCGGGCACCACCACCCGCCAGCGCACCTGGACGGCGACGCTCGGCACCATCGCACAGGTGCTGAAGTCCGCGAAGGTGCTGCCGTCGCCGCAGGGCTCGCAGCCCGTGATAGCGGTCGTCGGCGAGAGCGGCGCGGCCGAGCGGCGCGATCAGCTGTCCTGGTTCGAGTCCAAGCCGCTGTTCGGCTGGAAGGTCCTGGTGCCGCGCACCAAGGAGCAGGCCGCCTCGCTCTCGGACCAGCTGCGTTCGTACGGCGCGGTGCCCAGCGAGGTGCCGACGATCGCCGTCGAGCCGCCGCGCACCCCGCAGCAGATGGAGCGCGCGGTCAAGGGCCTGGTCACCGGGCGCTACGAGTGGATCGCCTTCACCTCGGTCAACGCGGTCAAGGCGGTGCGCGAGAAGTTCGAGGAGTACGGGCTCGACGCCCGCGCGTTCGCCGGGATCAAGGTCGCGGCGGTGGGCGAGCAGACCGCCAAGTCGCTGATCGACTTCGGTGTGAAGCCGGACCTGGTGCCCAGCGGTGAGCAGTCCGCGGCCGGGCTGCTGGAGGACTGGCCGCCGTACGACCCGGTCTTCGACCCGATCGACCGGGTGTTCCTGCCGCGCGCCGACATCGCCACCGAGACCCTGGTCGCCGGGCTGATCGAGCTGGGCTGGGAGGTCGACGACGTCACCGCGTACCGCACCGTGCGCGCCTCGCCGCCGCCGGCCGAGACCCGTGAGGCGATCAAGGGCGGCGGGTTCGACGCGGTGCTGTTCACGTCGTCGTCCACCGTGCGGAACCTCGTCGGCATCGCGGGCAAGCCGCACAACGTCACTGTCATCGCCTGCATCGGCCCGGCCACCGCGAAGACCGCGGAGGAGCACGGCCTGCGGGTGGACGTGCTGTCGCCCGAGCCCTCGGTGCTCAAGCTGGCCGAGGCGCTCGCGGACTTCGGCGCGGCGCGGCGCCAGGCCGCGGTCGAGGCCGGGGACCCGGTCACGCGCCCGAGCGAGCGACGGCCCGGATCGCGAAGGAGGGCACGCTCTTGAGCACGAGGTACGGCAACTTCCCCGGGGCCCGTCCCCGTCGGCTGCGTACGACACCGGCGATGCGGCGCATGGTCGCCGAGACCCGGCTGCACCCGGCCGAGCTGATCCTGCCCGCGTTCGTGCGGGAGGGCGTCAGCGAGCCGGTGCCGCTCCAGTCGATGCCGGGCGTCCTCCAGCACACCCGGGACAGCCTGCGGAAGGCCGCGAGCGAGGCGGTCGCGGCGGGCCTCGGCGGGATCATGCTGTTCGGGGTGCCGGAGGAGTCCAAGAAGGACGCCGTCGGCACGCCCGGCACCGACCCGGAGGGCATCCTCCAGGTCGCCATCCGTGACGTGCGCGCCGAGGTCGGCGACGACCTCGTGATCATGTCGGACCTGTGCCTGGACGAGCACATCGACCACGGCCACTGCGGCGTCCTGGACGCCGAGGGCCGGGTCGACAACGACGCCACCCTGGAGCGCTACGCCGAGATGGCCCGCGTCCAGGCCGACGCGGGCGTCCACGCGGTCGGCCCGAGCGGCATGATGGACGGCCAGGTCGCCGTCATCCGCGAGGCCCTCGACGGCGCCGGGCACCAGGACGTGTCGATCCTCGCGTACACCGCCAAGTACGCCTCCGCCTTCTACGGCCCGTTCCGCGAGGCGGTCGGCTCGTCCCTCAAGGGCGACCGCAAGACGTACCAGCAGGACCCGTCCAACGCCCGCGAGTCCCTGCGCGAGCTGGAACTGGACCTGTCCGAGGGCGCCGACATGGTCATGGTCAAACCGGCCCTCCCGTACCTGGACATCCTCCACCGCATCGCCGACGCGGTGGACGTCCCGGTGGCCGCGTACCAGATCTCCGGCGAGTACGCGATGATCGAAGCGGCTGCCGCGAACGGCTGGATCGACCGCGACCGCGCCATCATGGAATCCCTCACCTCGATCCGCCGCGCGGGCGCGGGGATGATCCTCACCTACTGGGCAACGGAGGTCGCCCAGCGGCTGAACCGCGGGGAGTAGGTTTTCTGCGCACATGAAGGGGCCGGTCCTGCCAGGCAGGACCGGCCCCTTCCGTATCCGCACGGCCTACGGGTCGTCGCGGCGCTGTGGGGCGAGCTTTGCCCAGGCGCCGAACGCGGCCGCCACGGCCAGGAGGCCGAGGCCGATCCAGAGGTTGATGCGGATGCCGTCGGCCTTGGCCAGTTCGGCGGGGCCGTCGGTGATGCCGAGGACGGTGAGGACGGCGCCGTACAGGCCGAGGAGTCCGGCGATGAGCCAGCGGACGTCGAAGGTCTTTCCCGGGGGCATGGGGTTCTCTCCATTCATACCGCTACGACCAGCCAGACGCTCAGGGCCGCCGTCAGGGCCAGGATGATGCAGCCGAGGACGACCGGGGACTTCCACCAGGGCTGGCGCACCGCCGCCTCGTGGGCGTCGGGGGAGTCGGGGTCGGGGAGGCCCCAGACGAGGCCGCGGAGTTCGGATTCCGGCTTCGGCTGGGTGATGAAGGTGACCGCGATCGTGACGACGGCGTCCACGACGAAGGCGAAGAGGGCGCCGTAGAAGTTGGCCATCTGGGCGTTGATGGTGTCGTGCGGGCCGACTTCGCCGCCGGGGTAGAACCAGCCGATGTGGTAGGCGGAGAGGTGGGCGACGGCGGCCGCGGCCGTGCCGGAGAGCATGCCCCAGAAGCCGGCCCACGGGGTGACCCGCTTCCAGAACATCGCCAGCAGGAAGGTCGCGAACAGCGGCGAGTTGAAGAAGGAGAAGAGGAGCTGGATGTAGTTCTGGATGTTGTTGTACTCGGAGGCGACGAACGCCGCCGCGACGCTCACCGCGATGCCCGCGACCGTGGCGTAGCGCCCGGCGGTGAGGTAGTAGCGGTCGTCGCGGTCGCGCACCACGTACGGCTTCCAGATGTCGTACGTGAACACGGTGTTGAAGCCGGAGATGTTGGCGGCCATGCCCGCCATGAAGGCGGCGAGCAGGCCGGTGAGGGCGATGCCGAGGACTCCGGTCGGCAGGAAGCGCTGCATCATCTCGGGGATGACGTCGTTGTACGTGGGCCCGCCGGGCTTCCCCAGCTTGGGGATGATGACCAGGGCGACCATGCCGGGGACCACGGTGAACAGCGGCAGCGCCATCTTGGGGAAGGCCGCGATGAGCGGGGTGCGGCGGGCGGCGTTGAGGTCCTTGGCGGCGAGCGAGCGCTGCACCTCGGCGAAGTTGGTGGTCCAGTAGCCGAAGGCGAGGACGAAGCCCTCGCCCATGGCGAGGCCGATCCAGTCGCCGAGCGGGTTGGTCCAGTGGCCGGGGGTGGTGCCCTGCCAGGTGTGCAGCAGGGTGGGGTCCTGGACGGCGTCCTTCAGGCCGCCGAAGCCGCCGACGGTGTGGAGGCCGATGACGACGATGGGGATCAGCCCGGCGAGGATGACGAAGAACTGGAGCACCTCGCCGTAGATCGCGCCCGCCAGCCCGCCCAGGGTGATGTACGCGAGGACGAAGACCGCGGACAGCACGATGGACAGCCACAGCGGCCAGCCGATCAGCAGCTTGACGATCAGCGCGAGCGCGAAGAGGTTGACGCCCGCGAGCAGCATCTGCGCGACGGCGAAGACGACGCTGTTGAGCAGGTGGGTCTGGTTGTTGAAGCGGCGGCGCAGATATTCGGAGACGCTGTGCACCCGCGTCGAGTAGTAGAACGGCATCATCACGACGCCGAGGAAGACCATCGCGGGGATCGCGCCGAGCCAGTAGAAGTGCACCGCGGCGGCCCCGTACTGGGCGCCGTTGGCCGCGCCGCCGATGATCTCCAGGGCGCCGAGGTTGGCGGATATGAAGGCGAGGCCGGTGATCCAGGCGGGCATGGAGCGCCCGGCGAGGAAGAAGTCGCCGGTGGTGCGGACGGCGCGCTTGGTGTAGAGGCCGATGGCGATGATCGCGCCGAAGTAGACGGCGAGCAGGAACCAGTCGACGGCCCCGAGGCTCAGGGTGCCGGTCATGTCCGCGTCTCCCCTGGCCCAGTCTGCCCGGGACCGGTCTCGCCTGGGTCGGCGGTGAAGCCGATGACGAGGTCGGCGGCCTCGCGGCCGGGGGCGACGCGGCGGGCGTTGGCCTCGTCCGTGGTGAGGACCCAGCGTTCGGCCTCGGCGGGCTCCTTGCCGAACCGCTCATGGCGGTCGATCAGCCGTCGTACCCGCTCCTCGGTGTCCAGCTCGACCCACCAGGTCTCGTCCAGCAGTGCGCGGACCGGGCGCCAGGGCGCGTCGTCCAGCAGCAGGTAGTTGCCCTCGGTGATGACGAGCGGGACGTCCGGGGCGACCGGGATGGAGCCCGCGATGGGCTGCTCCAGTTCGCGTTCGAAGCCCGGCGCGTACACCGGCTCGCCGGGGCGCGGCTCCTTCAGGCGCCGCAGCAGCGCCGTGAAGCCGTACGGGTCGAACGTCTCCGGGGCGCCCTTGCGGCCCAGCAGACCGAGGCGGCGCAGCTCGACGTCGGCGAGGTGGAAGCCGTCCATCGGGACCAGGACCGCGCGGTCGGGGCCGAGCGCGCCGACCAGGTACTCGGCGAGGGTGGTCTTGCCGGCCCCGGGCGGTCCGGCGATTCCGAGCAGCCGGCGGCGGCCGGAGTCGGCCAGGCGCCGGGCGCGGTCGAGGAGTTGCTGGGGAGTCATGGCGGGGCGCTTTCCGTGCTGGGGCGGGTCCGGGCGTCAGGCCGCGGTGGGCGTCAGGCGGCGGTGGGCGTCAGGCGGCGGTGCGGGCGTGTGCGGCCTTGATCTGGTCGGCCATGTACGAGCGGGCGTGGGCGGCGAGGTCCGGGCCGTCGGACCACAGGTTCCGCCAGACGGCGAGGTCGTGGGAGAGGCCGGGGGCGACGACGGCCGACGAGAAGCTCTCGAAGGTGATCGGGCCCTGGTAGCCGATGTCGGCGAGGGCGTGGAAGAAGGCGGGGAAGTCGATGGTGCCGGAGCCGAGGTAGCCGCGGTGGGATTCGCCGATGTGGACGTAGCCGAGGCGGTCGCCGCAGGCGCGGACGGGGCGGGAGAAGTCCTGCTCCTCGATGTTCATGTGGTACGTGTCCAGGTGGACCAGGACGTTGTCGGCACCGATCTCGTCGATCAGGTCCAGGCACTGGCGGGCGGTGTTGACCACGTTGGTCTCGTACCGGTTGACCACCTCCAGGCCGAGCGTCACCCCGAGGCCGTCCGCCTCGGCGGCCAGTCGGCGCAGCGCCTGGACGGCGTGCTCGCGCCCCCGGGCGGTGGCGGGGCGGCCGTACTTGCCGAGGGCGCTGTAGAGCACCCCGCCGAAGCAGTCGCCGCCGAGGTCGTGGGTGATGCGCAGGGCCTGGCGCAGCAGCGCCTCGCCGCGGGCGGCGGTGTCCGGGTCGTCGGAGGAGACGTCGGAGTCGAAGGAGAGGCCGCGGGAGCAGGCGACACGCAGGCCGTGGTCGGCGAGGACCTGACGGGTGTCCTTCACGTCGACCAGCTCCGGGTCGTGGAGGGAGATCTCGACCAGGTCGTATCCGGCCTCGCGGCTGCGGGCCGCGGCGGTCCGGGCGCCCTCGGGCGTCCAGTCGCCGGTCCACACCAGGGCGTGCACTCCGAGGTCGTTCATCGAGGTCCCTCCGCGTCGTTGCGTGCGTGATGCCTGCCTGATGTTACGCATCTTTTGCGTGAGAGCAATACATAAGTGTGCTTGGGTTCGGTCGTAAAGGGCGGTACGGTGTGGGCGGTACCGAACAGAGCGTGAACACGGAGGACAGGGCCCAGTGGCGGAGGCGGTCTCGGCAGGTCAGGCGCATCCGACGGGCCCAGGGGCGGTGCTGGCGCTCATCCGCGGCGGCCGGGCCACCACCCGGGCCCAGCTCATGGCCGCGACCGGACTGTCCCGCTCCACCATGGCCACCCGGCTGGAGGCGCTGGGCGAGGCCGGTTATCTGGAGGTGTCCGGCGCGGCCGACTCCACCGGCGGCCGCCCCGCGGGCTCCTTCCGGCTGCGCCGCGACGCCGGGGTGCTGCTCCTCGCCGACATCGGCGGCAGCCACGTGCACACCGCGCTCGCCGACATGGGCTGCGACGTCCTCGTCTCGCACCGCCGCGACCTCAGCGTGGCCGAGGGCCCGGACGTGGTGCTCGGGCAGGTCGCCGCCGACTTCCGGCGGCTGCTGAAGGACGCGGGCGAACCGGCCGACCGGGTGCGCGGCATCGGCATCGGGGTGCCCGGCCCGGTGGAGGCGGGCACCGGACGCGTCGTCAGCCCGCCCATCATGACCGGCTGGGACGGCTACACCGTGCCGGACTTCTTCCGCGGCGGCTACGACTGCCCGGTCCTCGCCGACAAGGACACCAACCTGATGGCCCTCGGCGAACACCGGGTCAACTGGCCCGACCGCCGCCATCTGCTCTTCGTCAAGGCGGGCACCGGCATCGGCTCCGGCCTCGTCCTCGGCGGCGCGCTCCACCACGGCTCCCAGGGCGCCGCGGGCGACATCGGCCACATCCCCGCCCCCGGCCTCGACGAGACCTCCCCCGACGCCCCCGTCTGCCGCTGCGGCAACTCCGGCTGCCTGGAGGCCCTGGCCGGTGGCTGGGCCCTGGTCCGCGATCTCACCGCCGCCGGGCACGACGTCGCCACCACCGACGACGTCGTGGCCCTCGTCCGCTCCGGCAACGGCGACGCCGTACGGCTGCTGCGGCAGGCGGGCCGCCTGCTCGGCCAGGGCGTCGCCGACGCGGTCAGCCTCCTCAATCCGTCCATCCTGGTCGTCGGCGGCGGGCTCGCCCACGCCCAGGAACACCTGATCGCGGGCATCCGCGAGGTCACCTACCGGCGGTCCCTGCCGCTGGCCACCCGCGACCTGCGCGTCGTCCTGTCCCCGCTGGGCACCCGCGCGGGCGTCACCGGCGCGGCCCACATGGTCGCCGACGCCCTGTTCGACCCGGCGACGGTGGATGCGGCGCTGCGCTGACCTCTTTGGGGCTCGCGCTCACGCCCGCTTGCCGCCGCGCTCACGCCCGCATGCCGCCGTCCACGGGCAGCACCACGCCCGTGACGTACGACGCGCGGTCGCTCAGCAGCCAGGCCGCAGCCTCCGCGCTCTCCTCCGGCTCGGCGGCGCGGCCCAGCGGGGTGCGGGCGTTGAGTTGGTCCACGATCCCCGGGCTGCGCTCCTGCCAGGAGGCGAGCATGGCGGTCATATGGGTCCCGGGGGCGATGGCGTTGACCCGGATGCCCTCCGGGCCGTACGTGACGGCGGCGGATTCGGTCAGGCTGTTGACCGCCCGCTTGGCGGCCCCGTACGCGGGCAGCTCCGGGTTGGCCATGAGGCTGCCCACGCTGCTGTTGTTGACGATCGAGCCGCTGCCCGCCGTCGCGCGGATCGCGGCGATCTCGGCCGCCATGGCCAGCCAGGTGCCCTTGAAGTTGACCGTGACGGCCAGGTCGAAGTCGTCCTCCGGAAGGTCCGCCACGGGGGCCACCGTCTGCACCGCCCCCGCGTTGTTGAAGGCGGCGTTCAGGCGGCCGTGCAGCCGTACCGCCGTGTCGACGGCGCCGCGGACGCTCGCCGGGTCGGCCAGGTCGCACACCACATGGTCGGCGGTGCCGCCCGCCGCCCGGATCTCCTCGGCCACGGCCTTCAGCTCGGATTCGGTGCGTGCGGCCAGGACCACCTTCGCGCCCTCCCGGGCGAAGAGCCGCGCCGCGGCGGCGCCGATGCCGCGTCCGGCGCCGGTGATCAGGGTGACCTTGTCGGTGAGGAGGCCGGTGAGAGGTTTCGTGTCGTTCATGCGGCTCAGCCTGCGGTGCTCCGCGCGCCTCAGCCAGGCATCGTCAGTACCTTGCTGCGCCGGCAACCGCCCCCGCACGCTTGAGGGGTGGACAAGCAAGAGATGGCCGCCGTCGGGCAGCCGCGCGGTGCGGCCGCCCGCCATCCGGACGACCCGGGGATCCGCGCGTTCGTCGCGGAACTGGTGGACGGGAGCGAGGACTTCGCCCGGGTGTGGGCGTCCCACGAGGTGCCGGTCGCGCGCCATCTGCGCAAGGTGATGCGGCACCCCGTGGTCGGTTCGCTCACGCTCCACTGCGACATCCTGATCGTTCCCGACGAGGACCAGCACGTGGTCATCTACACCGCCGACCCCGGTCCGACGGCGACCCGTCGGAGGAGGCGCTGCGGCTGCGGTCGGTCGTGGGGACGCAGCGCATGGACGTCGTGACGTGAGCGAAGCTCAGCGGACGTGAGCCCGGCTCAGTGGGCCTGAGCCCGGTTCAGCGGACGTGAGCCCGGCTCAGCGGGCGGCGGTCCAGGAGTGGGCGACGTCCACGATCACCTTGCCGTCCGTCTGGAAGACCCGGAACGGCAGCCGGGCCCGCACACCGAGGCCGACCTGGGTGTCGCCCTCGAAGCTGGCGCCGTAGCGGGTGTCCCGGAAGGTCTGGTAGCCGGAGACGTTCACGCCCGGCAGCGGCTGCCGGGCCTTGCCCGGGTACGTGCTGTGCCCCGACTCGTAGTCGTAGCTGGGCGCGCCCACCCGGATGTCCAGGATCGCCCCGCCGTTCACGGGGATCGGGTCCCCGGAGCCGTCCTGGTACAGCGCGTCGACGTAGCGCACGTTGAAGCGCACCTGGTCGGCGGCGGTGGCGCCCTTCACGTCGAAGACCATGCGGTCGAAGCACTGGTGCTGACCGGTCCTGATGTTCTCCAGCGGCTTGTAGTTGCCGGAGGGCGCCGTCTTCTCGCCGCTGCCCCAGCCGGTAGCGCACGCCGCGGCCGTGCCCGCACCGGTGGCCTGCGCCGCTTCCGCTGTTCCGGCCGTCACCGCCAGTCCGGCGCCTGCCAGCACGATCGCGGCGAGCGAGGTTCCCCACCGTCGCATGTCTTACCCCCAGTGTCTCGATTGACGGATGATGCATGAGGTTTGACGGGCCGCGGGGTCCGGAGGTTGTCTCCAATCGGAGAATCTGTCGCAAAGGGTACGGTCGGGGCCGCCCCAAGGGGGGTTATCCGCAGCGCCCACCGGCCGGGTGACCGGATGGGCCCGCGCGTCCGGTTCGGACAGGCTCGTCCCCATGCCACTGATGACCGGCAAGACCGCCGCGCTGGCCCTCGCCGTCGCCGCCACCGCCTCCGTCCTGACCACCGTGTCCCCCGCCGAGGCGACCAGCGCACTCAGCTGGGGGGCGTGCGACGGCACCGGCCACGACGCCCGCCAGGAATGCGCCACGCTCGACGTACCCCTGAACTACCGCGACCCGGACGGGAAGCGGATCACGCTCGCCGTCTCCCGCGTCCGCAGCGAGCGGCCGGACGCCCGCCGCGGCACGCTGCTGCTGATCCCCGGCGGCCCCGGGGAGCCCGGCCTGAACAGACCGTCCACCGTCGGCAAACGGCTCCCGCAGTCGGTGCGGGACGCCTACGACCTCGTCAGCTTCGACCCGCGCGGAATGGGTCGCTCCACGTCCGCGAGCTGTGATCTGGCGGCCGGGGACCGGTCGTTGGCCACCACCCGCCCCTGGCCCGCGGCCGACGGAGACATCACGGAGAACGTCACCACCGCCCGGCGCATCGCCGACACCTGCGCCCGCAACGGCGGCGACCTGCTGCCCACCCTCGGCACCGTCAACGAGGCGCGCGACATCGACAGCATCCGCCGGGCGCTCGGCGAGCGGAAACTGTCGGCCTGGGGCAGGTCGTACGGGACGTACGTGGGTTCCGTGTACGCGCAGCTGTATCCGGAGCGCACCGACCGCTGGGTGCTGGACAGCAACGACGACCCGGACCCGACGCAGGTGGAGCGCCGCTGGCTGGCCAACTTCGCGGTCGGCGCCGAGGACACCTTCCCCGCCTTCGCCACGTGGGCCTCCGCCCCCGGCAGCCCCGGCCGCCTCGCCGACACCCCCGCCGGGGTGCGCCGCCGCGTCCTCGACCTGGCCGCCCGGCTGGACGCCGAGCCCCTGCGCTGGGACGGCGCCAACCCGCCCGTGCTGAACGGCAATGTGTTCCGCCAGAGCGTCCTGACCGCCCTGTACTCCCGGGGCCAGTTCGAGGGGCTGGCCCGGCTCGTCAAGGACGCGGAGGACGGCAAGGTGCCCGGCGCGGCGCCGCCGGACCTGCCGCAGGACACCGCGGCCGTGTCCTTCGCGACCCTCTGCAACGACGTGGAGTGGCCGACGTCGATCCCCGGCTACGCCCGTGACGTCGCCGCCAGTCGCGCCTCCCACCCGCTCACCGCGGGGATGCCGGTGAACATCACGCCGTGTTCCTTCTGGCCGTACAAGCCCCAGGACAAGCCGGTCCGCATCACCGACCGGGGCCCGTCCAACGTCCTGCTCGTCCAGGACCGCTACGACGTCGCCACGCCGTACAGCGGGGCGCTCAACTTGCGCCGCGCCTACGGCGACCGGGCGCGGATGGTCACCGTCGACACCACGGGCCACGGCGCGGCCTATGTCCCTGCCCCGTACGGCAGTTCCTGCGCGGACCGCGCGGTGACGGACTACCTGGTGCGCGGCGAACGGCCGGTGCGCGATGTGTCCTGCCCGGCGCCGGAGGAAGCGCCGGAGGCACCGTAACCACTGGAAGTGCCGTGAACAGCCGCGCGGCGGTCCCGGTCGCCATGACCGGGACCGCCGCGCGCGGGCGTACGGGAGCGTACGGGAGCGCTCAGAGGCGCTCGGGCGTCCGGATGCCCAGCAGGGACATCCCCTGCCGCAGCGTGCGGGCGGTCAGGTCGCACAGGAAGAGCCGGTTCTCGACCTGGGTCGGGCCGTCCTCCGCCTTCAGGACCGGGCACTGGTCGTAGAAGGTCGTGAAGTGGGAGGCCAGCTGGTAGAGGTACGCGGCCAGCTTGTGCGGCTCGTACGACGCGGACACCTCGGCCAGCGTCTCCGCGAACTGGTCCACGTGCAGGCCCAGCGCCCGCTCGGCGGGGGCCAGCGGCAGCTCCGGGTGGGGCGCCGGGGACTGCGTCTCGTCGGCGCGGCGCAGGATCGACTGGATGCGGGCGTACGCGTACTGGAGGTAGACGGAGGTGTCGCCGTTGAGCGAGACCATCTGGTCGAGGTCGAACTTGTAGTCGCGGGAGGCGGAGGTGGACAGGTCGGCGTACTTCACCGCGCCGATGCCCACCTGGCCGCCGCGCTCCTGGATCTCCGGCTCCGTGAGGCCGAGCTTCTCGCTCTTCTCCCGGACCACGGCCGCGGCCCGCTCGGTGGCCTCGTCCAGGAGGTCCTCCAGCCGGACCGTCTCGCCCTCACGGGTCTTGAACGGCTTGCCGTCCTTGCCGAGGACCGTGCCGAAGGCGAGCTGGACGGCGTGCACCTTCTCGTTCAGCCAGCCGATCCGGCGGGCGGTCTCGAAGACCATCTTGAAGTGCAGCGACTGCCGGGCGTCCACCACATACAGCAGGGTGTCGGCCTGGAGGTTCTGCACCCGGTCGCGGATCGCGGAGAGGTCGGTGGCCGCGTAGCCGAAGCCGCCGTCGGACTTCTGGACGATCAGCGGCACCGGGTTGCCGTCCGGGCCCTTGACGTCGTCGAAGAAGACGCACAGCGCGCCCTCGGAGCGGACCGCGACGCCGGACTCCTCCAGCAGGCGGCAGGTCTCGGCCAGCATGTCGTTGTAACCGGACTCGCCGACCACGTCGGGGTCATGGATCTCGATGTCGAGCTTGTCGAAGACCGAGTAGAAGTAGATCTTCGACTCGTCCACGAACTTCCGCCACAGGGCGATCGTCGCCTCGTCCCCGGCCTGGAGGTCCACCACCCGCCGCCGGGACCGCTCCTTGAACTCCGCGTCGGAGTCGAAGAGCGCGCGCGCCGCCTTGTAGAGCCGGTTCAGATTGGACATCGCCTCTTCGCCGGAGGAGGCGTCCTTGTGGTCCAGCTCGTGGGGGTGCTCGATCAGGTACTGGATGAGCATGCCGAACTGGGTGCCCCAGTCGCCGATGTGATGGCGCCGGATCACCTTCTCGCCGGTGAACTCCAGGATCTTGACCACCGCGTCGCCGATCACCGCCGAGCGCAGATGGCCGACGTGCATCTCCTTCGCCACGTTCGGCTGGGCGTAGTCGATCACGGTCGTGCCCGCGTCCGCCGCGAACGGGACGCCGAGCCGGTCGTCGGCGGCGCGCGCGGCGAGGGTCGCGGTGATGGCCGAGTCCGCGACGGTGATGTTGAGGAAGCCGGGGCCGGAGACCTCGATGTCGGCGATCACCGAGTCGGGGTCGGCGGAGGACGGGGCGACCGGAAGGCGCTCCACGACCTTGGCCGCCAGCTCGCGCGGATTCCCCTTCAGCTGCTTCGCCAGCGCCAGCATCCCGTTGGCCTGGAAGTCGGCCCTGTCGCTTCGTCGCAGCAGCGGGTCCGCGGAAGCGGCCTCCGGCAGGGCAGCCGTGAGGGCGTTCGCGACGCGCTGGTGGACCGAAGCGGCAAGGGAGGGGACCGAGGCCATGGGTGAGGTGCCGTTCCTATAGAGGGCTGGGTTACCAATCTGGCCACCCCAGTATTTCATGGGCCGTCCAACCCTTTCTCCGGGCTGTGGACGGCTGTGGATAACTCCGGACGTGGATGACGACAACCTGTGGGCAACCCCGGACGCCCCTCCTCCGTCTGGGACAATGGTCGGTGCCATGACCGCAAGGAAGGAAGTGCCGACCGTGGCTCAGAGCACCGAGACCGACTGGGTCTCCCGATTCGCCGACGAGGTCATTGCCGAGGCGGAGCGACGCGCGCCCGGCAAACCGATCGTCTGCGCCTCGGGCCTCAGCCCGTCCGGCCCGATCCACCTCGGCAATCTGCGCGAGGTCATGACGCCACACCTGGTCGCCGACGAGATCCGGCGCCGTGGATACGACTGCGTCCACATCCTGTCCTGGGACGACTACGACCGGTACCGGAAGGTTCCGGCCGGGGTCGACCCGTCCTGGTCCGAGCACATCGGCAAGCCGCTGACCTCCGTCCCGGCCCCGCCCGGATCCTCGTACGCGAACTGGGCCGAGCACTTCAAGGCGCCGATGATCGAGGCGCTGAGTGCGATGGGCATCGAGTTCCACGGCATCAGCCAGACCGAGAAGTACACCTCGGGCGCCTACCGCGAGCAGATCCTGCACGCGATGCACCACCGCGAGCAGATCGACGCCGTCCTCGACCGGTACCGCACGAAGGACAAGCCGGGCGCGAAGGACGCGAAGAAGCAGCAGCAGAAGCAGCAGAAGCCGGTCGACGAGGCCGAGCTGGAGGCCGCCGAGGGCTCGGGCGCGGCCGCCGAGGACGACGGCAGCGCGGGCGGCGCCGGGTACTACCCGTACAAGCCGTACTGCTCGGTCTGCGAGCGCGATCTGACGACCGTGACCTCGTACGACGACAAGACCACCGAGCTGACCTACACCTGCGCCTGCGGCCACGGCGAGACCGTGCTGCTCAGCGAGCACAACCGCGGCAAGCTGGTCTGGAAGGTCGACTGGCCGATGCGCTGGGCGTACGAGGGCGTCGTCTTCGAGCCCTCCGGCGTCGACCACTCCTCGCCCGGCTCCTCGTTCGTGGTCGGCGGGCAGATCGTGCGCGAGGTCTTCGGCGGCGACCAGCCGATCGGCCCGATGTACGCGTTCGTCGGCATCAGCGGCATGGCCAAGATGTCCTCCTCCAAGGGCGGCGTGCCGACCCCGGCCGACGCGCTGGAGATCATGGAGGCGCCGCTGCTGCGCTGGCTGTACGCGCGCCGTCGGCCGAACCAGTCCTTCAAGATCGCCTTCGATCAGGAGATCCAGCGCACCTACGACGAGTGGGACGCCCTGGAGCGCAAGATCAACGACGGTTCGGCGCAGCCCGCGGACGCCGCCGCGTACAGCCGTGCGACCCGCACGGCCGGCGGTGAGCTGCCCCGCACCCCGCGCCCGCTGCCGTACCGGATGCTCGCCTCCGTGGTGGACATCACCACCGGGCACGACGAGCAGACGCTGCGCATCCTCGGCGAGCTGGACCCGGCGAACCCGGTGACGTCCCTGGACGAGACCCGGCCGCGGCTCGACCGGGCCGAGCGCTGGATCACCACCCAGGTCCCGGCCGAGCAGCGCACCCGGGTCCGGGACGAGCCGGACACCGAGCTGCTGGCCTCGCTCGGCGAGACCGAGCGCGAGTCGCTGCGGCTGCTGCTCGACGGGCTGGACGAGCACTGGTCGCTCGACGGGCTGACGACGCTGGTCTACGGCGTGCCGAAGCTCCAGGCGGGGCTGTCGGCGGACGCCAAGCCGACGCCGGAGCTGAAGGTCGCCCAGCGGGCGTTCTTCGCGCTGCTCTACCAGCTGCTGGTCGGGCGGGACACCGGGCCGCGGCTGCCCACCCTGCTGCTCGCGGTGGGGGCGGACCGGGTGCGCAAGCTGCTCGCGGCCTGAGCCGGACGACGGTGACGGCGTGAGCCGGGCGGGCCCGCGGCCCCGCCCGGCTCACGCCGTTCCTCAAGGCCCTGATCCTGCGTTCTACGGGATGTGCTCCGCCTGCATCTCCGTGCGGTAGCGGTCCTTGTAGTCGTTCACATAGCCGGTCAGCTCGTCGTTGCTGAGGTCGGCGACGCCGTACGCCTCCCGCAGCCGCTGCCCGAACTGGTACGCGGAGGGGAAGCGTCCGTTGTCGGCGAGGTACTGGCGGTAGGTCGCGTAGAACACCTCGTCGCGCGGGACGTCGTCCGGCATCGCCGCCGCGGCGGGCGCACCCGGCTGCTCGTGCTCGACGTACGGCTGTTCCTGGCCGCGCTGTTCCTGGCCGCGCTGCTCCGGGACGTACGCGCCCTGGGCGTTCCCCACGCCCTGGCCGCCGAGCTGACGGACCCGGTTGGGGCCGACCGGCACGGTGACCTGCGGCTGCCCGGGCTGCTGGGGCCCACCCGGCTGCTCGGGCTGCACCGGTTGCTGGGGCTGCTCGTGCTGCGTCGGATGGGAAGCGGCGGTGGGGTCGAACGGGACGGCGCCCCGGCCGTCGTGGTCCTGACCTGTCGGCTGCTGGTACACCGGCAGCGGCAGCGAGAGCGGCAGTTCCTGCGGCTGCTGCGGTTGCGGCGGCTGCTGCTGCCCGGGAACGGCGCCGAAGCCGGTGCCGTCGGCCGCCCCGTAGACGCCCGGCTGCCCATGGGCCGCGCCATAGACGCCGGGCTGCCCATGGGCCGCGCCTTGGACGCCCGGCTGCACCCCCGGGTACGCCGTGTCCGGCGTCCGCCCGGCCCCGCCCCCCGCGGTGCCCGACGGCAGCGCGGCGGGGGAGAAGGCGCTCGCCTCCAGCCCGGCCGCCTCGAGCCCCGCCGGGGCGGTGTCCGACAGCGGCACCCCGTAGCGCGCCAGCCGCAGCGGCATCAGCGCCTCCACCGGGGCCTTGCGGCGCCACTGCCGCCCGTAGCGGGCCTGGAGCCGGGTCTGGTAGACCAGCCGGTCCTGCTCCAGCTGGATGACCTCGTCGTAGCTGCGCAGCTCCCACAGCTTCATCCGGCGCCACAGCCGGAAGGTCGGGATCGGCGCCAGCAGCCAGCGGACGATGCGGACCGACTCCATGTGCCGGTCGGCGGTGATGTCGGCGATCCGGCCGATCGCGTGCCGGGCGGCCTCGACGGAGACCACGAAGAGCACCGGGATGACGCCGTGCATGCCGACGCCGATCGGGTCCGGCCAGGCGGCGGCGCCGTTGAAGGCGATGGTCGCCGCGGTGAGCATCCACGCGGTCTGGCGCAGCAGCGGGAAGGGGATGCGGATCCAGGTCAGCAGCAGATCCAGGGCCAGCAGGACGCAGATCCCGGCGTCGATCCCGATGGGGAAGACGTTGGCGAAGGCGCCGAAGCCCTTCTTCTCGGCGAGGTCGCGGACCGCGGAGTAGGACCCCGCGAAGCCGATCGCGGCGATCACCACCGCCCCGGCGACGACCACGCCGATCAGTATTCGATGCGTTCTTGTCAGTTGCATCGCGGCCACCCGCGATCCCTCCCCGTCCTTGGCGATAAGCCTTGGCATGCAGCGCGCCCAGGGTCGCATACACGTCAATCGCCACGGACGGGAAGGGTGCGGCGGAGACGGCTAGGCGCCGCCCTTGGAGCCCTCGGAGCCCTTCGAATCCTTGGACTTGTCGGCGGACTTGGAGCCGCCGGAACTCGGGGAGTCCTGGCCGCCACCAGCGCCGTCGCCGCCCTTCTCGACGGATTCGACGACCTCCTTGGCCGCGGACTTGGCGTCCTCCATCAGCTTGGCGGCGTCCGGCGTCTTCTCGGTCTCGTAGCCCGCGCCGTCGTACTCGATCGTCACTACGACGTTGGCGGTCCGGGCGACGACCGTCTGGTTCCGGAAGTCGTCGCCGTCCCGCTTCTCCTCGGTACGGACGGTGGTCGCCGCGTCACCGATGGCCGCCTGCTCGGTCTTGGGGTTCTTCAGCCCGTCCCCGGAGGATGCCTTGCTCGCCTGCTGGGTGGCGTAGTCCTGGGCGCGCTTGTCGCCCGTGCCGAGCCCCGCGTCGGAGTCGAAGAGCTTCAGGGAGAGGGACAGCGAGCGGTACTTGAAGCCGTCGAGGCCGTTCCACAGGCAGGTGGCGGAGGTGTTGGTGTCGCCGGAGGGAAGGGCCTTGCCCTTCTTGGTCTTCGCCTTGGGCACCAGCTCCTCGATGGTCTTGCCCGACAGGGCCGAGCACACATCGGGGAGCTTGCTGAACTTTGCCGCCGCGACGGACGGCGACGCACTGGGTGAGGAGGGTCTCGACGAACTCTCCGCGTCCTTCTTGTCATCAGATCCGGAGGAGCAGCCGGCGACGAGCATGACCGGCACGGTCGCGCAGGCGAGTATTCGGGCGAGTCGCGGGGCTGAACGGTGCATGGTTCCTTCGCTCAATCTCTGTCGATGGGCGGTGGTACCGCCCGCGTCATTACCGGCACGGTACGCGGCCGATCGCGGGCGGCCCAATCCCCGAGGTCTCCCGCCCTGGGGCGGCCCGGCTCGCTATTCGGTGAGACGCCCGGTCAGCTCCTGGGCCAAGTCTTCGGCGTTCTCCTGGAGTTCTTCGCTTTCGGGAATGTCCGTTTTGTTGGTCGACCACTCGTCGTACTCAATGGTGGCAATCACATTCGAGGACCGGAAAACGACCGTGATGTCGCGGTGGATTCCGGAGTCCTTGGTGATCAGCTGGTCATTGAGGAACGCGTCGTCGGCGAGGTCGTCGAGGCGACGCGGGGCGGTGGCGTCCGGGTTCTCCGGCGTGTCCCCGTCGCTTGCGGTGCCCTCATCGTCGCCCGCGCTCGGGGTGCCCGTGCCGCCGTTCCCGCCGGTGTTGCCCTTCTCACTCCCGGCGCCGCTCTCGCTGCTCTCCGGGCTCGCGCTGCCCTGCCCGCTCGATTCGCTCGGCGCGCTCGACCCGCTTGATCCACTGGCGTCCGAGCCGGGTGACGAGGAGGCGGACGCGTCGTCGCCGCCCGGCTGGTCCTCGTCCTCGTCCTCGCTGGAGGCGCCGGGGGAGGACGAGGGCGGGGCGTCCGGGATGTCCGCGGCGACCGCCTTCTTCTCGTACAGTTCCAGCGCCCGGTCGTCGTCGCTCACGGACGGGTCGTACGAGACGACGCGCTCGAAGTCCAGCGTCAGATAGCGGGTGCCGCTCGGCGTCGCGACCTTCCAGCGGCAGCCGTCGCGCCGGTCTATGTCGTACGTCACGGTCGCCTGGCCGTCGTACGCCTTGTCGTCCGCGGTGCCGCCGGGCAGCAGTCTGCGCAGGGTCTTGGGGCTCACGGCGCCGCACGCCTCGGGGAGGGTGTCGTAGCGGCCCGGCTCGGCCGAGACCGCCGTACCGGAGTCGTCGGAGGAGCTGTCGTCCGCACCCGGCTTCGAGTCGGAGCCGGTGCATCCGCTGAGTCCCGCGGCGGCGAGCACGGCGATGAGCAGGGCGGCGGCCGGGGTGGCGCGCCGTCCACGGGCCGTTCGCTGCGCTGGCTGCACTATCCGTGTCCCTTCGAGCGAAAACTGCTTGCCGCCCGTAGGCGATGGCTGGAGACAATGTGTACCGCACGGGCCGCCGCGTCTGCCGGTCGGCCGTCGTGAATGGGCTATGGGCCCGGTTTTTGCGTTTTCGGTCTTTAGCGGGGGAATGAGTAAAACATGTCGTATGTCGAGGTGCCCGGGGCGAAGGTCCCCATCCGGATGTGGGCGGACCCCGCGACGGTCGAGGGCGGGGCCATGCAGCAGCTGCGGAACGTGGCGACGCTGCCGTGGATCAAGGGCCTGGCCGTGATGCCGGACGTGCACTACGGAAAGGGCGCCACCGTCGGCTCGGTGATCGCGATGCACGGGGCCGTGTGCCCGGCGGCGGTCGGCGTGGACATCGGCTGCGGGATGTCGGCGGTCAAGTCGTCGCTCACCGCGGACGATCTGCCGGGCGATCTGTCGCGGCTGCGGTCCAAGATCGAGCAGGCGATTCCGGTGGGCCGGGGGATGCACGACGACCCGGTCGACCCGGGGCGGCTGCACGGGTTCCGGACCACCGGATGGGACGACTTCTGGGGGCGGTTCGGGGGAGTGGCCGAGGCGGTCAAGTTCCGCCAGGAGCGGGCCGTGAAGCAGATGGGGTCGCTCGGATCGGGCAACCACTTCATCGAGTTGTGTCTCGATGACGAGGGTTCGGTCTGGCTGATGCTGCACTCCGGTTCCCGCAACATCGGCAAGGAGCTGGCCGAGTACCACATCGGCCAGGCCCGCGGACTGCCGCACAACCAGGATCTGATCGACCGCGATCTGGCCGTCTTCATCGCGGACACCCCGCAGATGGCCGCCTACCGGCACGATCTGTTCTGGGCGCAGGAGTACGCCAAGTACAACCGCGCGATCATGATGTCGCTCTTCCAGGACGTCGTGCGCAAGGAGTTCGCGAAGGCCCGGCCGGTCTTCGAGCCGGTCATCTCCTGCCACCACAACTACGTGGCCGAGGAGCGGTACGAGGGCATGGACCTGCTGGTGACCCGGAAGGGCGCCATCCGTGCGGGCCGCGGCGACTACGGGATCATCCCCGGCTCGATGGGCACCGGTTCGTACATCGTCCGGGGCCTGGGGAACGAGGCGTCCTTCAACTCGGCCTCGCACGGCGCCGGCCGCAAGATGAGCCGGAACCAGGCGAAGAAGCGTTTCTCGACGCAGGACCTGGAGGAGCAGACGCGGGGCGTGGAGTGCCGTAAGGACTCCGGCGTCGTGGACGAGATCCCGGGGGCCTACAAGCCCATCGAGAAGGTCATCGACCAGCAGCGGGACCTCGTCGAGGTGGTGGCCCGGCTCAAGCAGGTCGTCTGCGTCAAGGGCTGACGCCCCTCCCGCGCCCCCTGCCGCTCAACGCCCCCGGCCGCTCAGCGCTCGCGGTGGACCTTGTGCTGGGCGGCCTGGGCGCGGGGGCGGACCACCATCAGGTCGATGTTGACGTGGGAGGGCCGGGTGACCGTCCAGGCGACCGTGTCGGCGACGTCGTCGGCGGTCAGCGGCTCGGCCACGCCCTCGTAGACGGCGGCGGCCTGGCCCTCGTCCCCGCGGAACCGGTTCACCGCGAACTCGTCCGTCATGACCATGCCCGGCGCGATCTCGATCACCCGCACCGGCTCGCCGCACAGCTCCAGCCGCAGCGTGCCCGCGATCGCGTGCGCGCCGTGCTTGGCGGCCACGTAACCGCCGCCGCCCTCGTACTGGATGTGGCCCGCCGTGGAGGACAGCACCACGATCGTGCCGTCGCCGGAGGCGACGAGGGCGGGCAGCAGGGCCTGCGTCACCTGGAGCACGCCCATCACGTTGACCTCGTACATCGCACGCCAGTCGGCCGGGTCGGAGGCCGCGACGGTCTCGGCGCCGATGGCCCCGCCCGCGTTGTTGACCAGGACGTCGCAACGGTCGAAGTGATCGGCGAAAGTGGCCACGGCGTCCCGGTCGGTGACGTCCAGGACGTACGGCACGGCCTCGTGCCCCGCCTCCGTCAGCTCCGCGGCCAGCGCCTCGATCCGCTCCTTGCGGCGCGCGGCCAGGACGACGCGAAATCCGGCCGCGGCGAGCCTGCGGGCGGTTGCCGCCCCGATCCCACTGCTGGCACCGGTGATGACTGCGGTACGGGTGGTCATCGACCCTCCTGTGGCGACGTGGCCTGCGTCAGCGCGGTAGGGAAACCGCACCGTGATCCATACGCAGGATATGACCTTCTGATCTGCGGCCGATCGGGGGACTGAAGATCGGAAACCGCTATCCGCTCATGGCCCCGGGGAAGGGTGCACTGCGTCCGGCGCGCCGCCGGTCTCGGACTCTCGCATGCCCCAAGGAGTGAATACAGGTCATGACCCATCAGAACAGAATGCTGTACCGGTCCCGTCAGTCCTTCCGTCGCTGGGGCGTCGCCTCTGCCGGTGCCCTCGCGGCGGCGGCTCTGGTGGCCGGCGCTCCGTCGGTCGCGTGGGCCGCGGGCACCGCGCCGGGCTCGCACTCGACGTCGACCTCCGCATGTCCCCAGGACCAGGAGCGGCACGGCGACCGCAACCATGGGGATGACCACCAGCACGCCAACAACCAGCAGAAGCACGACAACGGCAAGCACAACAACGGACACCACGCGAACGGCCAGCACGACAACGGACACCACGCGAACGGCCAGCACGACAACGGACACCACGCGAACGGCCTGAACGGCAACGCCAAGCACGACAACGGACACCACGCGAACGGCCTGAACGGCAACGCCAAGCACGACAACGGACACCACGCGAACGGCCAGCACGACAACGGACACCATGCGAACGGCCAGCACGACAACGGACACCACGCGAACGGCCTGAACGGCAACGCCAAGCACGACAACGGACACGACGCCAACGGCCTGAACGGCAACGCTAAGCACGACAACGGACACGACGCCAACGGCCTGAACGGCAACGCTAAGCACGACAACGGACACCACGCCAACGGCCAGTCCGGCAACGGCTGGTACGGCAATGGTCAGAACGGCAATGGCCACGCTGCCAATGGCCACGCTGCCAACGGTCAGTCGGGTAACGGCTGGACCGGCAATGGGCAGGCTGCCAACGGCCAAGCCGCGAACGGCCACGCTGCCAACGGTCAGTCGGGCAACGGCTGGTACGGCAACGGCCAGGCCGCCAACGGCCAAGCGGCCAACGGTCATGCCGTCGCCCACGAGGGCCAGATCGCTCGGCCGAACGGTCGGCCGGAGCGGCCGAACCGGCCGAACCGCTGGCAGCGCGAGAACAGCGCCCCGCAGGGCCACGGCTACCAGCAGCGCGGCATGGCCCAGTACGCCGAGCCGGCCCAGGCCGAGGTGGCGCAGCCCGAGGTGGCCCAGCAGTCCGCCGCCGCGATGCCGCAGGACCGTTTCGGCGCCCCGTCCGTCCACGGCGACCACCAGGACGACCACGCCCGCAAGGACGACCACGCCCGCAAGGACGACCACGTCCGCAAGGTCGACCACGTCCGCAAGGTCGACCACGTCCGCAAGGACGACCACGCGGCCAAGGACCCCCACGCCCACCAGAACCACGCCACCGCCACCGCCGCCGCCGCCGCGCAGAGCGGACCGGTGACGCTTCAGCGGGCCGTGGAGATCGCCGAGTGCGAGGTCTCCGGCCAGGCCGTCAGCGCCGAGCTGGTGGACGACTGCCCCGAGGACGACCCCCGTCACGACGACCCCCGTCACGCCGACCCCCGTCACGACGACCACCGCAAGGGCGACCCGCGCAAGGACGGTCACCGCAAGGACCAGCAGCACCGGGACCCGCAGCGCCACGGCGACAAGCAGCGGGGCGACCACAAGCAGCAGGACCCGCACCACAAGCAGCAGGACCACAAGCAGCAGGACCCGCACCACAAGAACGGCGAGAAGCACCAGGTGTGGGCCGTGGACGTCGAGTGCGACCACACCATCACCCGGGTGCTGATCGACCCGGACACCGGCTGCGTCCTCAGCTCAACCCAGGAGCAGGACAACGGCGACCACGCTCACCACGGCCGCCCGCTCACCTTCTAGGCGCGTACATGATGACGGCGACTCCGGCCAGGCAGATCAACGCACCGATGACATCGAAGCGGTCGGGCCGGTAGCCGTCGGCGACCATGCCCCAGGCGAGTGATCCGGCGACGAAGACGCCGCCGTACGCCGCGAGGATGCGGCCGAAGTTCGCGTCCGGCTGGAGCGTGGCCACGAAACCGTAGGCGCCGAGAGCGACGATCCCGGCGCCGATCCAAGCCCATCCCCTGTGCTCGCGCACACCCTGCCAGACCAGCCAGGCGCCTCCGATTTCCAGGAGGGCGGCCAGGACGAACAGGATGACGGAGCGTGCGATGAGCATGGGGGAAGGCTAGAAGGGCACGGGTCAGGGCCAGACCAGGCAGTACGGCTGGTGGCCCGCCTCGTGCAGGCGGTGGCTGAAGTCCTGCCACTCGTGGAGCAGTTGGTAGACCAGGAAGGCATCGCGCGGGCCGCCGCGGTCCGGGACCGTGGACCAGATGAAGGCCGCGGCGCCCACCGCCTCCTCGCCGACGCCGCGCAGCGGGTCGACGGCGGTCATCGGCAGCTTGACGACGGCGTAGTCCGGGTGCAGGACGACGAGTTCGAGCGGGGGCACCTTGTGCAGGGGCACGCCCTCGATGCCCGTGAGGACCATCGCGGCCACCGTCTCCGGCTTGATCTTGGTGAACATGCCGTGGCCCAGCTCGTCGCCGCCGAGCTCCTCGGGGCGCATGGAGATGGGGACCCGGGCGGCGGTGGCCCCGTCGGGCGCGCCGAAGTACTTGTAGGTCACCCCCATGCGGCCCCCGCTCCTGCTTGCCCTGCCCGCGTCTTCTCGCCGATGGCGTCCGGGGCGGGCACGCTCGGGGCCTCGATCGTCAGTCCCTTCACCCAGTTCGCCACCGCGATGCATATCTCCACCCGACCACTCGCAGCCACCGCCGCGCAACCCGATCATTGCGACCTGATCAAACTGATCAATATGACTGAGACCTCCCCCGCGTCGGCGTTGTGAAACTCCCGGCGGCAGGACTCCGTCACCCTCTGACAACATGGCTTGCGTGAGCTATCCGTACGCAGCCCCAGTTTCGCAGACGCTTTTCGATCGCGCGGCCGTCGTGACGCCCGGCGGCGTGAACTCTCCGGTCCGGGCTTTCCGCGCCGTCGGAGGTACGCCCCGCTTTATGGTGTCCGGTGACGGTCCGTACCTCACCGATGCCGACGGACGCGAGTACGTCGACCTCGTGTGTTCGTGGGGACCGATGATCCTCGGCCATTCGCACCCCGAGGTGATCGGGGCCGTGCAGGCCGCCGTCGCCCGTGGTACGTCGTTCGGCACGCCCGGCGAGGGCGAGGTCGAACTCGCCGAGGAGATCGTGGCCCGCGTCGGCCCCGTCGAGCAGGTGCGCCTGGTGTCGTCCGGCACCGAGGCGACGATGTCGGCGATCCGGCTGGCCCGTGGGTTCACCGGCCGCCCCAAGGTGATCAAGTTCGCGGGTTGTTACCACGGCCATGTGGACGCCCTGCTGGCCTCGGCCGGGTCCGGGGTGGCGACCTTCGGGCTGCCGGACACCCCCGGCGTGACGGGCGCGCAGGCGGGGGAGACCGTCGTGCTGCCGTACAACGACCTGGAGGCGGTGCGGGCGGCGTTCGCCGCACACCCGGGCGAGATCGCCTGTGTGATCACCGAGGCCTCGCCGGGCAACATGGGCGTGGTCCCGCCGCTGCCCGGGTTCAACGCGGGCCTGAAGGAGCTGTGCGCCGACAACGGCGCGCTCTTCATCTCCGACGAGGTCATGACCGGCTTCCGGGTCTCCAGGTCCGGCTGGTTCGGGCTCGACGGGGTCGTACCCGATCTGATGACCTTCGGCAAGGTCATGGGCGGCGGCTTCCCGGCTGCGGCCTTCGGCGGCCGCGCCGATGTGATGGCGCAGCTCGCCCCGGCCGGTCCGGTCTACCAGGCGGGCACCCTGTCCGGGAACCCGATCGCGACGGCGGCCGGTGTGGCGCAGCTGCGGCTGCTGGACGACGCGGCGTACGGACGAGTCGACGCGGCCTCCGCTCAGCTGCGGGCGCTGGTGACCGAGGCGCTGGCCAAGGCGGGCGTCGTGCACCGCGTGCAGAACGCGGGCAGCATGTTCACGGTCTTCTTCACCGACGAGGACGTCACGGACTACGCCAAGGCGAAGGCGCAGCAGGCGTTCCGCTTCACCCCCTTCTTCCACTCGATGCTGTCCCAGGGCGTCTATCTGCCGCCGTCGGCCTTCGAGTCGTGGTTCCTCTCGACGGCCCATGACGAGCGGGCGCTGGAGCGGGTGGCGGAGGCTCTGCCGGGGGCGGCGCGGGCCGCCGCCGAGGCGACTGAATGATGGGTGACATGACACAGAGCGAGAACGACATCACCGTCGTCCACGTGATGCGCCACGGCGAGGTGGAGAACCCGGAGGGCGTCCTGTACGGGCGCCTGCCCGGCTACCACCTGTCCGAGCTGGGCCGCCGCATGGCCGACCGGGTCGCCGAGCACCTCGCTGAGCGCGACATCACCCATGTCGTCGCCTCCCCGCTGGAGCGGGCCCAGGAGACGGCCGAGCCGATCGGCAAGGCGCACGGTCTGGACGTGGCCGTCGACGAGCGGCTGATCGAGGCGGCGAACGCCTTCGAGGGGAAGACCTTCGGGGTGGGCGACGGCGCGCTGCGCAGGCCGGCCAACTGGCGTCATCTCACCAACCCCTTCCGCCCTTCCTGGGGCGAGCCGTACATCGACCAGGTGGTGCGGATGATGGGGGCGCTGGGCGCGGCGCGCGACGCCGCCCGCGGGCACGAGGCGGTCTGCGTCAGCCATCAGCTGCCGATCTGGATCGTGCGCAGCTTCGCGGAGCGGCGGCGGCTGTGGCACGACCCGCGCAAGCGGCAGTGCACCCTGGCCAGCCTCACCACCTTCACCTACCGCGGCGACAAGATCGTGTCGATCGGCTACAGCGAACCGGCCCGTGATCTCGTTCCCGCTCATCTCCTCGCGGGTGCCAAGCCGGTGAAGGGGGCCTCAAAGGCGTTCGGCGCATAGCCAGCGCGCTGTAGGCGTCTCATCGCATGGGGTAATCGTTCCCGGGATATTGTGCCGGGACTGTAATTGACCGCGTCCGTTCGGAACCCCGCTATTCGTCTCGCCATCTCAAAGGTCGTCCGTGGCCCGGACAACCAGTACGGCGAGTGCGAATTGAGGACGCTATGCGTGAGGTCAGCCGGAGGGGGATCCTCGGTCTTGGTATGGGGGCGGTCGCGTCACTGACCGCTGTCGGCTGTTCGTCATCGGGGTCGGGTAAGGCGGCGCCGAAGAGGACGGCGCAGGCAAAGCCGATCGGTGACGGTTCAACTTCCCGTGGGGTGAACCGGCCGAAGGATCCCGAGCCGGAGCGTCTTGAGCGGGGGCAGAAGCCGCCGCAGTTCGTGGTCTTCTCCTGGGACGGCGCGGGAGAGGTCGGCAACGGCCTCTTCCCGCGTTTCCGGAAGCTCGCCAAGGATCACGGCGCGACCATGACGTTCTTCCTCTCCGGGCTTTACTGCCTCCCCGAGTCGAAGAAGTCGCTGTACAAGCCGCCGAACAACCCGGTGGGCGCCTCCGACATCGGCTATCTCACAGACGACCACATCAAGGCGACGCTGGAGAACGTGCGTCTGGCCTGGTTGGAGGGCCATGAGATAGGTACCCACTTCAACGGCCACTTCTGCTCCGGCCGCGGCACCGTCGCCAACTGGACGTCCGCCCAGTGGGAGTCGGAGGTCGAGCAGGCCGTGTCGTTCGTGACGCAGTGGCGTACGAACACCGGATTCAAGGATGTCGATCCGCTGCCCTTCGATTACCGCGAGGAACTGATCGGCGGGCGCACTCCCTGTCTGCTCGGGCAGCAGAATCTGCTGCCGACCGCCCGTAAGCTCGGCTGGCGCTATGACGCCAGTTCGCCCGGCGGTCGCCAGGTGTGGCCGTCGAAGAAGATGGGGCTGTGGGACTATCCGCTCCAGCAGATTCCCTTCCCCGGCCATTCCTTCGAGGTGCTCTCGATGGATTACAACGTCTTGGCGAACCAGTCGCAGAATTCCACGAAAGCGCCGCCCGCCAACTACCCGGGTTGGCGCAAGCAGGCCACCGACGCGTACATCGCCGGTTTCCAGCGGGCGTACGAGACCAATCGCGCCCCGTTCTTCATCGGCAACCACTTCGAGCAGTGGAACGGCGGCATCTATATGGACGCCGTCGAGGAAGCGCTGAAGCACATGGCCGACGAGAAGAACAAGGACGTGCGGCTGGTGTCCTTCAAACAGCTCACGGACTGGCTGGACGCGCAGGACCCGGAGGTGCTCGCGGATCTTCAGGGGTTCGGTGTGGGCCAGGCGTGGACCGCCGGCGGCAGCTGACCGTCCCGCTCCGCAGGGGGTCGAGGGGGGTGGCGAAGATCCGCAAATGGGCCATGCGAAACTTTTCACATGAGTGCCTGCCGCGCCCCTCGGCGCCTCGCGACCTGCCGTCGCGCAACCGTGCTGGCCACCGGGGCCGCGGTTGCCGCGCTGTCCCTCTCCGCCTGCGGTAGCGGCGGCACCTCGGGCGGATCCGCCGATACCAAGTTCGTGCAGGGCAAGGGCGGCGTCGACACCGTGCCCAAGGGGGACCGCCAGGACGCTCCCCAGCTGTCCGGCAAGACCCTCGAGGACAAGCCGCTCGACGTGGCCGACTACAAGGGCAAGATCGTCGTCCTGAACGTCTGGGGTTCCTGGTGCGCGCCCTGCCGGGCCGAGGCCCCGAACCTCGCCAAGGTCGCCAAGGACACCAAGGCCAAGGGCGTCCAGTTCATCGGGATCAATACGCGCGACAGCAACCGAGCCCCCGCGCTCAGGTTCGAGAAGGCGTTCAAGGTCGACTACCCGAGCCTGTACGACCCGATCGGCAAGCTGATGCTGCGCTTCCCCAAGGGCAGCCTCAACCCGCAGGCCATCCCGTCGACCATCGTGCTGGACCGGGACGGCAAGATCGCGGCCCGCGCGCTCACTCCGCTCAGCGAGGACAGCGTGCGCAAGATGCTCGACCCGCTCATCGCGGAGAAGTGACCTCTTGTGACTACGCTCGCCGCCACCGGTGCGAATGAGACCGTGCTGACCGGGGCGCTGCTGCTCGCCCTGCCGATCGCCGTCCTCGGCGGACTGGTCTCCTTCTTCTCCCCCTGTGTGCTGCCCCTGGTGCCGGGCTACATGTCGTACGTCACCGGGATCACCGGTACGGATCTGGCGGAGGCCAGACGCGGCCGGATGGTCGCGGGCGCCTCGCTCTTCGTACTCGGCTTCACCGCGGTCTTCGTCTCCGGCGGCGCGCTGTTCGGCCACTTCGGCTGGACGCTCCAGGAGCACAAGGAGACCCTCTCCAAGGTCCTCGGGGCCGTCACGATCGTGATGGGCCTGGCCTTCATGGGGCTGCTGAAGGGCTTCGGACAGCGGGAGTTCCGCTTCCACATCACGCCCACGATGGGGCTGGCGGGGGCGCCGGTGCTGGGCGCCCTGTTCGGCGTCGGTTGGACGCCGTGCCTGGGACCCACCCTCACCGCCGTCCAGGCGCTCGCGTTCAATGAGGGGAGCGCGGGGCGCGGCGCTCTGCTGACCGTCGCGTACTGCGTCGGGCTCGGGCTGCCGTTCGTCGCCGTCGCGGTGGCCTACCGGCGCGCGCTGGGCGCCTTCAGTTGGGTCAAACAGCACTACGTGTGGGTGATGCGGACCGGTGGCGGTCTGCTCATCGCCCTGGGGGTGCTGCTGCTCACGGGTGTCTGGGACGCCATCATGAGCGACACGCAGAGCTGGGCTCAGAGCTTCAACGTTGGGATCTGATCCATGTCCACCACCGATACCGACTCCGCGGCCGAGAAGGCGGCTGGGCAGGCGGCCGCGAAGACGGCCGAGCAGGCGGCCGACAGCGGCGCGGGCGGCGCGGAGGAGCGCGAGCTGGGCGCCGCGGGGTCGCAGCTGTCCACCGCCCCCGCCGAGGAGATCAACGTCCCCTCGCTGGGGCCGCTCGGCTGGGCGCGGTGGTTCTGGCGGCAGCTGACCTCGATGCGGGTCGCGCTGCTGCTGCTCTTCCTGCTCTCCCTGGGCGCGATCCCGGGCTCTCTGGTGCCGCAGACCAGCATCGACGCGCTCAAGGTCCAGGACTTCAAGGACAAGCACCCCACCCTCACCCCGATCTACGAGAAGCTCCAGCTGTTCCACGTCTACAGCTCGGTGTGGTTCTCGGCGATCTACATCCTGCTGTTCATCTCGCTCATCGGCTGCATCGTGCCGCGCACCTGGCAGTTCGTGGGCCAGCTGCGCGGCCGCCCGCCGGCCGCCCCGCGCCGGCTCACCCGGCTTCCCGCCTACACCACCTGGCGCAGCGACGCCGAGCCGGAGAAGGTGCTGGAGGCGGCGCAGCGGATCATGAAGGGGAGGCGCTTCCGCAGCCAGCTCACGGGGAACGCGGTCGCCGCCGAGAAGGGCTACCTGCGCGAGGTCGGCAACCTGCTGTTCCACGCCGCGCTGATCGTGCTGCTGCTCTCCTTCGCCGCGGGCCAGCTGTGGAAGACCGAGGGCAGCAGCCTGATCACCGAGGGCGGCGGCTTCTCCAACAGCCTGACCCAGTACGACGACATCAAGACGGGGCAGCTGTTCCAGAGCGACGACCTGGCGCCCTTCAGCTTCCAGTTGGACCGCTTCCACGCGACCTACGAGCGCAGCGGACCCCAGATGCGCACGCCGCGCACCTTCCGCGCCGACGTCACCTACTGGGACGGGGTGGACGGGGCCGCCCGCAAGACCTCGATCAAGGTCAACAAGCCGCTGGAGATCCAGAATTACAAGGTCTTCCTGCTGAACCACGGCTACTCGCCTGTCGTCACGGTCCGGGACGGCCAGGGCGACGTGGTGCATCAGGGGCCGGTGGTCGGGCTGCCGATCGACGGGGCCAACCTCACCGAGAGCATGGTGATCAAGCTCGGTGACTACCGTGACAAGAACGGCAAGCGGGACCAGGTCGCGTACCAGGGGCAGTTCCTGCCGACCTGGGTGCGCAGCAAGGGCATGTTCTCCCAGTTCCCGGCGCTGGACAATCCGGCGCTGGTGCTGACGGCCTACCACGGCAGCCTCGGCATCGACGGCGGTACCCCGCAGAGCGTGTACCAGCTCGACAAGTCGCGGATGAAGCAGTTCCTGGAGCCCGACGGGAAGACCAAGTTCGCGCGGGCGCTCGCGCCGGGCGACACCATGAAGCTGCCGAACGGTGAGGGAACGCTGACCTTTGACGGCGTCAAGAGCTGGGCCAGCTTCCAGATCTCGCACAAGCCGGGCGACCAGACCGCCCTGCTGGGCGCCGTGGCGGCCCTGGTGGGCCTGGTCGGCTCGCTGTTCATCCAGCGCCGCCGGGTCTGGGTCCGGGCGGTGAAGGGCGACGACGGCGCGACCGTCGTCGAGATGGCCGGGCTCGGCCGCAGCGAATACGCCAAGCTCCCCGAGGAGCTGGCCGAACTGGCCGTCCGGCTACAGACGGACGCGCCTCCCGCGGATCCCGAGAAGCCCGGCGATACCGCAGAGCCTGTAGACCCCGCAGATCCCGCAGAAGGAGCGCGCGCGTGAACCTCGCGGCCGCAGTCAACGAGAATCTCGCTCATTACAGCAATGTGCTGATCTACACGGCGATGGCGGTCTACACCCTCGCCTTCCTCGCCCATATCGCCGAGTGGGTCTTCGGCAGCCGCAGCGCCGTCGGCCGCACCGCCGCCGCGATCACCACCGAGACCGCGGCCTCCGACCGGGCCTCGGTGACGGTGCAGACGGCCGAGAAGGGCGGCGGCACCGCCGTGCTGGAGCGGCCGAAGGTCATCACCCGGTCCGCCCCGGGCAGCCGTGACGTCCCGGACGGGCCGGGCGCCTCGGGCGGCACCGAGCAGGGCGATGTCTACGGCCGGATCGCGGTGGGCCTCACCGTGCTGGCGTTCCTCACTCATGCCGGTGGTGTCCTCACCCGCGCGCTGTCCGTACAGCGCGCGCCCTGGGGCAACATGTACGAGTTCTCCACGACGTTCGGCATGGTCGCGGTCGCCACGTACCTCGTGCTGCTCGCGCTGAAGAAGAACGTGCGCTGGATCGGTCTGCCCCTGGTCACCACGGTCCTCCTCGACCTCGGACTCGCTGTCTCTGTCTTGTACACCGACAGCGACCAATTGGTTCCGGCCCTGCACTCGTACTGGCTGTGGATCCACGTCAGCTGCGCGATCATCTCCGGCGCCTCGCTGTACATGGGGGCCGTCTCCACGCTGCTCTACCTCTTCCGCGACCGCTACGAGGCGCAGCTGGAGAACCCGGAGGGCAAGCAGTACGGCCAGGCCGTCAAGTCCGTGCTGGCGCGGGTGCCGTCGGCGGCGTCGCTGGACAAGTTCGCGTACCGCATCAACGCCACGGTCTTCCCGCTGTGGACCTTCACGATCATCGCGGGCGCGATCTGGGCCGAGGCGGCCTGGGGCCGCTACTGGGGCTGGGACCCCAAGGAGGTCTGGTCGTTCATCACCTGGGTCGCCTACGCCTGCTACCTGCACGCCCGGGCCACCGCGGGCTGGAAGGGCCGCAAGGCCGCGTACCTCGCGCTGATCGCCTTCGCCTGCTACCTGTTCAACTACTACGGCGTCAACATCTTCGTCACCGGCAAGCACTCCTACGCGGGAGTCTGACCCGGAGGCTCAGCCCCCGCCGCCCGCGCCGTCTCAGGACGCCGCGGGCGGCGGCGTGTCGTCCGGGCCCTCGCCCTTGCGGCGCAGCTCCTCCTCCCGGCGGCGCAGATCCGCCTCCCAGTCCTTCAGCAGCTCCTCGTCGCGCCCCCGCGGCAGCTTCTCGTCGCCGTCCTCCGGCCCCTCCGGCCGGTCGCGCCGCTCGCCCAGGGACTTCAGGAACTCCGGGTTGTCGTCCGGGGCGACCCAAGTGCGCCGGGTCTCGGCCGCCGTGGCCCGCTTGCGGCCCACGAGCAGCCAGGAGATGGATCCCACCACCGGGAACAGCAGGACGAGGATCGCCCACAGCGGCTTGGGGATGTAGCGGACGTCCTGCTCTTCGGTGGTGATGCAGTCGATGAACGCGTAGATGCTGAGTGCCAGCGGCACCAGGATCATCAGCACCCGGAGCATGAGGCGATCCCCCTGCGTGTGGTGTTCGGGGCCGGTCGAGCGGGCCCCAGTTACGGGACCAGGGTAGTGCGTACCGGATACTGGGACGCATGGCTTATGACGATCTTCGTTCCTTTCTGCGGGCGCTCGACAGGGAAGGCGACCTCAAGCGCGTCAAGGCCGAAGTCGATCCGTATCTGGAGATCGGCGAGATCGTCGACCGCGTCAACAAGGCGGGCGGTCCCGCGCTGCTCTTCGAGAACGTCAAGGGCGCGGCGATGCCGCTGGCCATGAACGTGTTCGGCACGGACCGCCGGCTCCTCAAGGCCCTGGGCCTGCGCTCGTACGACGACATCAGCGAAAAGATCGGCGGCCTGGTCAAGCCCGAGCTGCCGCAGGGCTTCGTCGGGCTGCGCGAGGCGTTCGGCAAGCTCGGCTCCATGGCGCACGTACCGCCGAAGAAGGTGAAGGAGGCACCCGTCCAGGAGGTGGTGCTGACCGGCGACGACGTCGATCTCGACGCGCTCCCGGCGCTGTTCACCTGGCCCGAGGACGGCGGCTCGTTCTTCAACCTCGGCCTCACCCACACCAAGCACCCGGAGACCGGGGTGCGCAACCTCGGCCTCTACCGCCTCCAGCGCCATGACCGCCGCACCATCGGCATGCACTGGCAGATCCACAAGGACAGCCGCAACCACTACCAAGTCGCGGCCCGGCGCGGGGAGAAGCTGCCGGTCGCGATCGCCTTCGGCGCGCCGCCCGCCGTGACGTACGCGTCGACGGCGCCGCTCCCCGGTGACATCGACGAGTACCTGTTCGCGGGGTTCGTGCAGGGGCGGCGGATCGAGATGGTCGACTGCAAGACGGTGCCGCTCCAGGTCCCGGCCGCCGCCGAGGTCGTCATCGAGGGCTGGCTGGAGCCCGGGGAGATGCTGCCGGAGGGCCCGTTCGGCGACCACACCGGCTTCTACACGCCGCAGGAGCCGTTCCCGGCGCTGACCATCGACTGTGTGACGATGCGGTCCCGCCCGCTGCTCCAGTCGATCGTGGTGGGCCGTCCGCCGACCGAGGACGGGCCGCTGGGGCGGGCCACCGAGCGGTTCTTCCTCCCGCTCCTCAAGATCATCATCCCGGACATCGTGGACTACCACCTCCCCGAGTCGGGCGGTTTCCACAACTGTGCGATCGTCTCGATCGACAAGAAGTACCCCAAGCACGCGCAGAAGGTCATGCACGCCATCTGGGGTGCCCACATGATGTCGCTGACCAAGCTGATCGTCGTGGTCGACGCCGACTGTGACGTCCACGATCTGCACGAGGTGTCCTGGCGCGCTTTGGGGAACACCGACTACGCCCGCGATCTGACCGTGGTCGAGGGTCCCGTCGACCATCTCGACCACGCCTCGTACCAGCAGTTCTGGGGCGGCAAGGCGGGCATCGACGCCACCGCCAAGTGGCCCGAGGAGGGCTACACGCGCGACGGCGGCTGGCCGCACATGGTCGAGTCCGATCCGGAGGTAGCCGATCGGGTGACCCGACGCTGGAAGGAGTACGGGCTGTGAGTTCCGCCGCCGCCGCTGTACCGCAGCCCGGCCGCACCAGGGCCTTTCTGCGCCTGGTCATGATCGAGCACTCCGTCTTCGCGCTGCCCTTCGCGTACATCGCCGCGCTGACCGCGATGCAGCTGTGGGACGAGCACGTCCACTGGATCCGGCTGCTGCTGATCACGGTCGCGATGGTGGGCCTGCGCACCTTCGCGATGGCCGCCAACCGGATCATCGACCGCGAGATCGACGCGCGGAACCCCCGGACCGCCTCCCGGGAGCTGGTCACCGGCGCGGTCTCGGTGCGCACCGCCTGGACCGGGGCGCTGGTCGCGCTCGTCGTCTTCCTGGGCGCCGCCGCGGCGCTCAACCCGCTGTGCCTGGCCCTGGCGCCGGTCGCGATCGTGCCGATGGTGGTCTATCCGTACGGCAAGCGGTTCACCGACTTCCCGCACGCCATCCTGGGCCTCGCCCAGGCCATGGGCCCGGTCGGGGCCTGGATCGGGGTCACCGGGGAGTGGTCGTGGGACGCGGTCATCCTCGGCCTCGCGATCGGCATTTGGATCGGCGGGTTCGACCTGATCTACGCCTGCCAGGACGTGGCCGCAGACCGGGCGCACGGGGTGCGGTCGGTACCGGCGCGCTTCGGCATCGCGGGGGCGCTCCACGGGGCGCGCGCCTGCCATGTGATCACCACGCTGCTGCTGGTCTGGTACGCGCTGGCGACCGGCGCCGGGGTCTTCTTCTGGCTGGGGCTGGTGATCGTGGCGGCGGCGTTCGCGTACGAGCACACCATCGTGCGCCCGGACGATCTCTCCCGCCTGAACCGCGCCTTCTTCACGGTGAACGGCTTCATCGGAATCGCCCTGTTCTGCTGCGCTCTGCTCGACCTGGTGGTGCGGGGCCTCGGCCCGTGAGACCCGCCGGATAGGCTCGGTGTGTGGAGCCGCCGCACGGGCCGAACAGGCCGCACGAAGAAGTGAGCAGACGCCGGCCCTGGGTGGTCGGTGTGTCCGGCGCGTCCGGGACGCCGTACGCCGCCTCGGTGCTGCGCGCGCTGCTGCACGCGGGGGAGGCGGTCGATCTGGTCATCAGCCGCGCCTCGCGGCTGACGCTGCTGGACGAGACGGGGATCGGATTCCGGGACGCGCACTGGCGGGAGGATCTGCGCCGCTGGCTGGCGCGCGGCGCGGACGGTACGCCCGACGCCTTCGACGTGCCCGTGGACTCGGCGGACGTGACCCACTGGGCGGCCGGGGACCTGGCCGCCGGGCCGTCCTCGGGCAGCTACGACGTCAAGGGGATGCTGATCGTCCCCGCGAGCACCGCGTGTGTGGCCGGGGTCGCGCTGGGCCTCTCGAAGGACCTGCTCCAGCGGGCCGCGAGCGTGACGCTCAAGGAGCGGCGCCCGCTCGTGGTGGCGGTGCGGGAGACCCCGCTGAACGGGCAGACCCTGCGGCACCTGGTGACGTTGGACGAGGCGGGCGCCGTGGTGCTGCCCGCCTCGCCGGCGTTCTACGCGGGGGCGACGCACATCCAGGATCTGGTGGACTTCGTCGCGGGGCGGACGCTGGACGCGGTGGGGGTGCCGCACAAGCTGTACCGCCGGTGGGAGGGGGAACTCGGTGGAGACCGGGGACCGGAAACCGGCTAGGGGGTGTCTTGTCGATCAGGCCGGATCAGCGAGCGGCGTCTGGTGCGGTGCATCGCAAGTCGCGCGAGGAGAGCGCAGCGGCGCTGCGTGCGACGAGCGCGGCGCCGCGAGGTGCCGTGCCAGGCGTCGGGAGCCCGGCATGATCGGCAAGACACCCCCCAGGGGATGTCCCGGGCCGGGTGCCAGGCGTCGGGAGCCCAGCATGATCGGCAAGGCGCCCCCTAGCGCGTCCAGCGCTTCCTGGCGCGGGCGGCACGGGCCGCGACGACGGCCGCGCGGCGGGCCGTGCGGGATGCGGGGCGGTCGGGGGTGCGGACCACGGCACGCGAGCGGCCGGCCAGTTCCCGCAGCTCCATCATGCGGGCTTCAAGACCTTCGATCGTGTACACGGTGAGTTCTCATCTCCTGAGGTAACAGGCCGAACGCCTAGATGATTTGCAGGACTTGTGGTCCTGATGCCTTAGATTCTACATGTAATGACGCTCTAACCCTGAATAATGGAAGGCGCACGGCATATGGACGCGGTGGACAGGCAGCTCATCCAGGCCCTGCGGGAGAACGGCAGGGCCTCGTACGCGGAGCTCGGCAGGCTCGTCGGCCTCTCCGGGCCCAGCGTCACGGACCGGATCAACCGCCTGGAGGCGGCCGGGGTGATCACGGGCTATCGCGCGACCGTGGACGCGGCTTCCCTCGGCCTCGGCGTCACCGCCCTCATCGGCCTCCAGCTCTCCGACGCCGCCGACCACGAGGATGTGGCGCAGCGGCTGCGCGACCTCGCCGAGATCGAGGACTGCTGGTTCATCGCGGGCGACGACTCGTACATGCTCAAGGTGCGCGCCTCGAACGTGGACGGCCTGGAGCGCACCGTCCGCAGGCTGTCCGGGACCAAGGGCGTCGCCCGGACGCGTTCCACGATCGTGCTGTCGACCAAGTGGGAGAACCGGGTCGGCGAACTTCCGGAGGACGTCGAGGCGTAGTCTCGGCGGAGGCCGACACCGGCACGACGACGTAGGGCCAGACGCATGGGAGGCGGCCGTCGCATGAGCGCAGCGACACACGATGTGGGTTTCAAGCGGGAGTTGGAGCAGAAGGTACTCGCGGGGGAGCGGCTCACCCGTGAGGACGGCCTCGCCCTGTACGAGTCCGACGACCTGGCCTGGCTGGGCGGGCTCGCCCACGAGGTGCGCACCCGCAAGAACGGCGACGTCGTCCACTTCAACGTCAACCGTCATCTCAACATGACGAACGTGTGCACCGCGTCCTGCGCCTACTGCTCCTTCCAGCGCAAGCCGGGGGAGAAGGACGCGTACACGATGCGCATCGAGGAGGCCGTCCGCCTCGCCAAGGCGATGGAGAACGACAAGCTCACCGAGCTGCACATCGTCAACGGGCTGCACCCCACCCTGCCCTGGCGCTACTACCCGCGGTCGCTGAAGGCGCTCAAGGAGGCGCTGCCCGCCGAGGTGTCGCTGAAGGCGTTCACCGCCACCGAGATCCACCACTTCGAGAAGATCTCCGGGATGTCGGCGTCCGAGATCCTGGACGAGCTGATCGACGCCGGTCTGGAGTCGCTGACCGGCGGCGGCGCGGAGATCTTCGACTGGGAGGTCCGGCAGCACATCGTCGACCACGACACCCACTGGGAGGACTGGTCGCGCATCCACCGGCTGGCGCACGAGAAGGGCCTCAAGACCCCGTGCACCATGCTGTACGGGCACATCGAGGAGCCCCGGCACCGGGTGGATCACGTGCTGCGGCTGCGTGAGCTCCAGGACGAGACCGGCGGTTTCCAGGTCTTCATCCCGCTGCGCTACCAGCACGACTTCGTGGACATGCAGGACGGCAAGATCCGCAACCGGCTTCAGGCGCGCACCTCCATGGCGACCGGTGCGGAGGCGCTGAAGACCTTCGCGGTCTCCCGGCTGCTGTTCGACAACGTCCCGCACGTCAAGGTCTTCTGGGTGATGCACGGGGTGCAGACCGCGCAGCTCGCCCTCAACCACGGCGCGGACGACATGGACGGCTCGGTCGTCGAGTACAAGATCACGCACGACGCGGACAACTACGGCACGCCGAACAAGCTGACCCGCGACGATCTGCTCGACCTGATCCGGGACGCGGGCTTCCGGCCGGTGGAGCGCAACACCCGGTACGAGACCATCCGCGAGTACGAGGGCCCGGACCCGGCCCGGCGCGAGTCGCCGCAGCCGATGCGGGTGTGACCGTCTGAGGGCCGGTCCGGCGGGTACCCGGGGCGCATGAGCTCCGGTACGGCTCCCGAGGACGCCTACACGGCCGAGCCCTTCGTGCCCGGCGGCGCCGGCCTGGACGCGCTCCGGGAGGCGGCCGCCGGATGCCGCGGCTGTCCGCTGCACCGCGAGGCCAGTCAGACCGTGTTCGGCGCGGGCGCCCCGGACGCCCGCGTCGTCCTCGTCGGCGAGCAGCCCGGCGACCAGGAGGACCGGCAGGGCAAGCCGTTCGTCGGGCCCGCGGGCAGGGTGCTGACCCGGGCGCTGGACGAGGCCGGGGTGGACCCGGACGAGACGTACATCACCAACGCCGTCAAGCACTTCAAGTTCACGGTCGTCCCCGAGCGCGGCAAACGGCGCATCCACAAGCCGCCCAGCCTGCGCGAGATGACCGCCTGCCGCCCCTGGCTGGCCGCCGAGGTGCACGTGATCGACCCCGAGGTGATCGTGGCTCTCGGCGCGACCGCCGGAAAGGCGCTGCTGGGGCCGTCGTTCCGGGTGACCAAGCAGCGCGGGATGCTGCTGCCGTGCCCCGCGCTGGACGGCCACGAGGTGCTCGCCACGATCCACCCGTCCGCCGTGCTGCGGACCGACGACCGCGAGGCGGCCTACCGGGGCCTGGTGTCGGACCTGAGGGTCGTGGCGGAGGCCCTGCGCTGAGCCGTACGGGGGCTCGGTATCGTCAGCGGCATGCCGCTGACGTTCGACCTCGACCCCGAGACGACCCCTGAGCTGCTCGACTCGATCCGTACGCTCTGGGCCGACGTCTCGAACGCGGGCGGCGCCGTCGGCTTCGTACCGCCGGTGACCACGGAGGACATACGGCCCGAGCTGATCAAGCACCTCACCGCGATGGCGGAGGGGCGCACCCGGCTGCTCGTCGGCCGGGACGAGACCGGCGCGGCGGCCGCGACCGCCTTCTTCACCCTCAACACCCACCGGCTGATGCGGCACTGGTGCTGGCTCTACAGCGTCATGGTCCACCCCTCCCACCAGGGCAAGGGATACGGCCGCGAACTGATGGCCGCCGTGGAGGACGCCGCCCGCGGGATGGACGGCATCCGGGGGATACGGCTCACCTGCCGGGGCGGCACCGGGGTGGACCAGTTCTACGCGTCGTGCGGCTACAAGGAGGTCGGCCGGGTACCGGGGGCGATCAAGGTCGCGGACGACGACTTCCGCGACGACGTCACCATGTGGCTACCGCTGAATTGATCAGAAACCGGACGTGATTCACTGGGAGGGCAGGAACTTCCAGCAGAAAGAGGACCCCGCCGTGTCACTCAAGTCGAGCGCCACGTTCCGCTACACCGGCATGCGCCTGGGGATCTTCGCCGGTTGCTTTCTGGTCATGTGGGCCCTGGTCTACTTCCGCGTGGTCCCCGCGGGCCTCGGCGCCTCCAACCTGTTCTGGGTCGTGCTGCTCGCGCTGATCGTCTCCGCCCCGCTCAGCTTCGTCCTGCTGCGCAAGCAGCGCGAGGCGATGGCGGTGCAGGTCGCCGAGCGCGTGGACCGGGCCAAGGAACGGCTGGCGGCGAGCCAGAGCCAGGAGGACGCCTCGTCCACCTCCTCCTCGCCCAGCGCGTCCACGCAGGACGGTTCGCGCGTCGGCGCGTAACCCGGTGTAAGGATCCTCACACTCCGCACACTCTTCCAAGCCCTCCGGGCCAGCAGCCGCTGGCCCGGAGGGCGTTGAGCTGTTTCCGGCCACCCCCGGGCACCCCGGACGCTCCGCGACCGGTCCGAAAGGTCAAAGATTTGCTTTGGGTTCCCCAAAGCGGCGGTGTTAATGTACTTGTCATGAAGACAGCAGCCGCGCCCCGTATCGCAGCGAGCGTTCCGCTCGTGGCGCGCCTGCACATCGATCTTTGCCGCTGTCGGTCCGCGGCCTGTCACCGCCGCTGACCCCTTCGTCGTACAGCGGCCGGAGATCCCGTACGGACTCCTGGCTTTTTCTCGCCCTCTTACCTCCCCCGGAGTGTGTCCGTTGTCGTCCCTCCCCGAGACGTCCGGCCGGACGTCGTCCTTCCGCCTGCCCAAGGTGCCGTTCTGGGCGCAGATCCTGCTGGGTCTCGTCCTCGGCGTGGTGCTCGGCTGGGTCGCCCGCAGCGGTGACGTCGGCTGGCTGGTCACCACGCTCGACAAGATCGGCTCGATCTTCGTCCAGTTGCTGAAGCTCGCCGTCGCCCCGCTGGTCTTCTTCGCGATCCTGATATCGATCACGAACCTGCGGAACGTCAGCAACGCGGCCCGGCTGGCCACCCGCACGCTGCTGTGGTTCATGACCACCTCGCTCATCGCGGTCGCCATCGGCCTGGCCATCGGCCTGCTCACCAACCCGGGCGCGGGTACCGGCCTGACCCCGAAGGACGGCGCCAAGCCCGACGAGGCCGGGTCCTGGCTGGACTTCCTCACCGGCATCGTGCCGACGGACGTCATCACGCCGTTCACCCAGCTCAACGTCCTCCAGATCGTCTTCATGGCCGCCGTCGCGGGCGTCGCCGCCCTCCAGCTCGGTGAGAAGGCGCAGCCGATCCTCACCCTGAGCCAGTCGGTGCTGGAGCTGCTCCAGAAGGCCCTGTGGTGGGTCATCCGCCTCGCCCCGCTGGGCAGCCTGGGCCTCATCGGCTCCGCCATCGCCGAGTACGGCTGGAACCTCATCAGCAAGTACGCGACCTTCACCGCCGACGTCTACATCGGCTGCGCGCTGGTGATGTTCGGCGTCTACCCGCTGCTGCTGGCTGCCGTCGCCAAGGTCAACCCGCTGAGCTTCTTCAAGGGCGCCTGGCCCGCGATCCAGCTCGCGTTCGTCTCCCGCTCCTCGGTCGGCACCATGCCGCTCACCCAGAAGGTCACCGAACGCCTGGGCGTGCCCAAGGAGTACGCGTCCTTCGCGGTGCCCTTCGGCTCGACCACCAAGATGGACGGCTGCGCCTCCATCTACCCGGCGCTCGCGGCGATCTTCATCGCCGAGATCTTCGGCGTGCACCTCGGCATCGGTGACTACCTGCTGATCGCCTTCGTCTCGGTCATCGGCTCCGCCGCCACGGCGGGCCTCACGGGCGCGACGGTCATGCTCACCCTGACCCTCTCCACCCTCGGCCTCCCCCTGGAGGGCGTCGGCCTGCTGATGGCCATCGACCCGGTCCTGGACATGATGCGGACGGCCACGAACGTCGCCGGACAGGCCCTGGTGCCGGTCGTGGTCTCGGCCCGCGAGAAGATCCTCGACCACGACGCCTACACCCACGCCAGCTCCTCGCCCCTGGATGACCGCGACGAGCCCGCCGAGCCGGAGCGCCAACTGGCCACCGTGTAGCCCCTTCGTATCGGCGCGGCCGCCGGCACGCCGCCCCGTACGCCGGTACGTCTGTGCCCCCGGGACCTCATTGAGGCTCCGGGGGCACTTTTGTGATCAGAGTGTGCTGCATTGCTGTCAATTCCTTTCATGCTATGTGTTATTGAGTGTTACGGCGCTAATATGTGCTTCGTGTACATGCGGTCGTAACGGGGGGAACACGCATGCCTGACACCACGGCGGGGAAATCGCTGCGATCCGCGCGCGACATGATCGAAAAAGCGCTCCGGGAGATGGCGGACAAGGCCGTCCTGCCGAAACCGGGTGCCGAGCGGGGTGTTGTCGGCAAAATCGCGCTCCGCCACATCCTGAAGATGATCGATGTCGTGATCGCGGCCCTGGAGGCCCCGCCGGAATCCGATTCGATCGTCGTGTACGGGATCCTCGCCGAGGAGTGCGAGCCCGTTCTGGGGCTGTCGGCGAGTGACGTATTCAGCGCGCTGGTCGAGATGTGCGGCGAGCCGCATGGGTCGTCCATCCGGCCGGAACTGCCGCGGGCGAAGCAGGCGGTGATCGACACGCTCCGCAGGGAGATCGTCGCGGTGACCGTCGAATACCGGGCCCGGCCCGGGGAGACGGGGGTGCGGATCATCGAGATGCTGTACGGCGCCGATCGGCAGAAGGTGCGGCGCAAGCGCATCAAGCAGGAGATCGACTGGGGCGACATACCCGAGGACGTGCGCGCGCGGATCATTCGTGATGGCGACGAGGGCGTCACCTTGAGCCTTCCGCTGGGGAGGGTTTGATGGCTTTCTTCATTCCCCTGATCATCATGGCGATCGGGCTGGCCATGTGGAACCGGATCATGGTCTGGGCCCGGGAGCAGCTTTTCCCCTGGGTGGCCGAGCACCTTCCCTGGATGTCCGAAACGGTGAAGCTCGCCTTCACCGCGCTGGACAAGTACGCCACGGCGGTCCGCAGAAATGTGAAGGCGGCCTGGAAGCAGCTGCGGTCCTATCTGCTCGAGCAAGTCATCGAGTTCGAGAAGGGGTTGGCCCCGAATACCTATGTCCGGCGCATGACCGCGCTGATGAAGAACCATCTGCGCAGTGACGCGCCGGTCAAGCGGATCGTGGTCGAGGAGGACGTCGCCTGGGACGACCTTCCCGAGAAATACCGTCAGTCGCTGGTAGCGGGCGACGGGGGCAGTTATCGCATGGACGTGACCAGGATGCGCGACCAGGAACTCGAAGAATGAGCCGCAGAGAAAGAAACGGGCACATGTCGCTGTGGTGGTGGACGGGCGTCGGTGTAGTGGTGGTGGCGGCGGCCCTGGTCGCGTCGCGGCAATGGCCGCGGCCCGCCGGGCGCGCGGGGGGCGGCCGTCTCACCGCCGTCGTGCTGGATGCCCTGGCCGAGGACTGGGCGGCGCGCATGGATACGCGCCCCGATGACATCCGGGCCGCCGTTCTCGGCTCCGGAGCCGCCGAGCTGCGGGCCCGGCTCGTATCGGAAGTGCGGGAGGTGGAGGTCGTGTTCATCAGGCCCGCGACCGGGCGGTCGGACGCGCACACCGTGGTCCGCTGCGTATTCGGGAATCCCGAAAGCGCTCTGGTGACCGAGACCGTCACCGGCTGGGACGACATTCCCGACGGCGTCCGCGCGGAGTTCATCCGCCGGGAAATCGACGAGGTCAGCCGTCACTGGTCCGTGGCGAGCTGACACCACTGATACGGGGGGGCAGTGAATGGACGAGGGGCGCAACACCGTGCCGCGGCGCTGGACGTTCACCGAATCCGGCGCCGGGGCGGCCGGATCGGCGACCGTGAGCACAACCGAGACCGCGACGACGACTTCGACCGAGCGCGACGGGGGATCTCCGGGGGCGGGATCTCCGGAGGCGATCGACTTCCGGGTGGAGCAGCCCACCCGGACCTTCGGGGATCTCGTCCTCACGGATGTGGTCCGCAGACGCGTCGACACCGCGCTGAACGTGGTCGCGCACCGGGACGTGCTGTTCAAGGAATGGAACCTGGCGTCGATCTCCCCGCACCGCGGCGGTGCGGTGGTGAGCCTGTACGGCCCGCCCGGTACGGGTAAGTCCGCGTGCGCGGAGGCCATCGCCCACCGGCTCGGCCGTCCGTATCTCCGGGTCGGCTACGCCCAGATCGAATCCCGCTACGTCGGAGAGACGCCGAAGAACATCGTGCGCTGTTTCGCCGAGGCCCGTCGCCACGATGCCGTGCTCATCTTCGACGAGGCGGATTCCATTCTCGGCCGCCGCCTGAGCAGGGTCACCCAGAGCGCCGACCACAGCGTCAATGTGTCCCGCTCGGTGATGCTCACCGAACTGGACCATTTCGACGGCGTCGTCGTCTTCACGACCAACTTCCCGGAAAACTACGACGTGGCGTTCGTCCGGCGGATCCTGGCGCACATCCGGCTGGAACTCCCCGACCTCGCCGCGCGGCGCGATCTGTGGACGAAACTCCTCCCGAAGGAACTGCCGCTGCACCCCGAGGTCACCTCCGACATCATGGCGGCCGAATCGGAGGGCATGGCCGGTGGCGACATCGTCAATGTCGTCATGGCCGCCGCCGCGGCGGCCGTGGCCCGTCGCGGAGAGCGGCGCGTGGTCGAACTCGCCGATCTCCGCGACGAACTGGCCGCCACGGCGCGGGCGCGGCGCGAGGTCGGGAACCCGCCCTCGTCGCCGCGCCTGGTGGCCTGGGAGGACGCGCCCCGGCCCGGATCGGGCGCGGACGCGGAGGCGGGCGCGGGGTCAGGGCCGGGCGAGGGCAGCGGTCAGCAGGGGTAGCGCACGGCCCAGTTCGCGCTCCCAGTACGGCCAGGTGTGGGTGCCGGGGCCGTAGAGCCGGGTGGTGAGGGCCAGCCCATGGGCCCGGGCGCGGCGTACGTAGTCCTCGGCCATCAGCCCGAGGCCCCGCTCGAGGGTGTCGACGGGGGTGCCCTCGGGGTCCAGCGGGCCGGGGGTGCCGTCGCCGCAGGAGACGTACACCGGGTAGCCGCGGGGGAGCCGGGTGAGCTGGGCGTACGGGTCGTGGGCCGCCCAGAGGGCGGACTGCGCCGCGGGGTCGCCCCACAGGGCGGTGGGGTCGGCCCCGTACCGCCGCACGATGCCCTGGACGCCGCCCGGGTCCCGCAGCGGGTGGACGACACCGCTGAACGACGCGGCCGCGCGGAAGAGCCGGGGGTGGCGGGCCGCGTACGACAGGGCGCCGAAGCCGCCCATCGACAGGCCCGCGATCGCCCGGCGGCCGTTGCCGCGCAGCGTGCGCTCCAGCAGCGGGCGCAGTTCGGCGAGGTGGAAGGTCTCCCAGGCGGGCGGGCCGTAGGCGCCGCCGTTCCACCAGTTCGAGTAGAAGCCGGAGGGGCCGCCCTCCGGGGACACCACCAGGGCGGGGAGGGACGCGGTCAGCCCCTCGACGTCGGTGTTGAGGGTCCAGGCCTGCCAGCCCGGGCCGGGGTCGCAGCAACCGTGCAGGAGGTACAGCACCGGCCAGCGGTGGTGCGGCCGGCGGTCGTAGCCGCGGGGCAGCAGGACCCGGGCGTGGCCGTCGCGGGCGAGGGCGGGGGAGTGGATCGTCAGGTCGAGGACGCGTTCGCTGACGCGGTCGGCGGCGGTGATGCGCGCGCGGTCGGCGGCGGTGCCGCGGGCGAGGTCGGCGGGCCGGGGCCGGGAGCGGGCCTCGGCGGGGGTGGGGAGCAGGGGCGCGGCGGCCAGTGCGGCGAGTGCGGCGGCGGCGCGGCGGCGGGAGGGCATCGTCCGTATCTCCTTCGCTCGGTGCGTGCGGAGCTGAACGGTGGAGCTGAACGGGGCGTTGCACATGCGCTGTTGACACTGTGAAGGGAGCCGCGAGCCGTGACAAGAGTGAGGTGCCGAGCACGTGATCTTCGTCCCGGTCCGCCGTAGGCTGGTGGGCGTAAGAGTGTGCGGGGGCACTGTCGGAGGGGGCGGTCCGCGTGGGCGGGGCGACGAGGAGCAAGCGCGTACCGCGGGTGGTGCGGGAGCAGCAGATGCTGGACGCGGCGGTGCGGGCCTTCGCGCGGCGCGGATACCAGAACGCCTCGATGGACGACATCGCCGAGCTGGCCGGGGTGTCCAAACCGCTGGTCTATCTGTACCTCAACTCCAAGGAAGAGCTGTTCGCGGCGTGCGTCCGGCGGGAGGCGGCGTCGCTGGTGGCCGCGGTGCGGGGCGCGGTCGAGCGGGGCGCGCCGCCGGACCGCCAGCTGTGGAGCGGGCTGAGCGGCTTCTTCGCGCACACCGCGCGTCATCCCGACGGATGGGCGCTGCTGCACGTTCAGGCGCGCACGCACGGACACCCTTACGCGCACGAAGTGGCCGCGATGCGGGCGGAGATCGTGGCGTTCGTGACCCAGCTGATCGCGGCGGCCGCGCGGAAGGGCGCGCCGTCGCCGGAGCGGCGGATGGCGGCCGCCGAGGTGTCCGGGCTCGCGCACGCGCTGGTCGGGGCGGCCGAGTCGCTGGCGGACTGGGCTGGCGACGGCGCGGAGCCGGACGGCCCCTCGGCCCAGGAGGCGGCGGCCACCCTCATGAACTTCGCCTGGGCGGGGCTCGGGAACCTGCTGCGCGGACAGGGCTGGTCGCCCGCCCGATGAGCCCCGCCCGATAAGTCCCGCCCGATGAGCCCCGCCCGATGAGCCCCCGATGAGCCGCCGGTGGGGGCCCGGCGCGGGTCAGTCGAGCCGCGCCCGTGCGTACAGCGCCGCCGGGTCCGCCGCGCGGGACACCGCCGAGGGGTGCACGTCCCGCTGGGACACCGGATGGCTGACGCCCTCCCGCCAGGCCGCGGACGGGTCCGTTCCGCTGTCCGAGCCCGCCTTGTCCGGAGCCAGGTCCAGCGGCAGGAAGTTGGACGGGGCGGTGTGCCATCCGTCCGGTGCCACCCGGGTGGCCAGCAGATACGTCCGCCCGGGCAGCAGCGGCGGGGCCTCGCCCACCACGATCCGTTGCCGCCGCAGCGGATCGTCGCCGCCCTCCTGGGCGACCCGTACGCTCCCGGACACCTTCCCCTTGAGGGCGGACTGGACCTCGACCCGGTACGTCGTCCACAGCAGCCGGTCGCCGTCGGTGCGCCGCACCCCCTCGCGGGCGGTGACCTTGCCGATGAAGACGTCATCGGCCCAGCCCGCGGCGAGCCCGGGCGTGTCCAGCCGGACCGCGTAGCTGGGGTGGTAGTGCGTACTGCCGTAGGGGACCTCGAACCAGGCCACCGCGCAGCCGCCCGCCGCCACCAGGGTCGTGGCCAGCGCGATCGTCCCGGTGCGGGGGTTCATGAGCCCCACGCCTCCCGGTACGCGGCGATGTCGGCGGCCGCGGGGGCGAAGGCGGTGCGGGTGTCGTTGCAGTACATGACGGCGCCCGGGGAGGAGCGGTGGCCCAGCCGGAGGGCGTGGCCCAGCTCGTGGGTGACGACGCCGCGCTTCACGTCGGCCGGGTACGCGGCGAGGAAGTGGGCGTTGAGGACGATGTCGTCGGAGCCCAGCTCATGCGATTCCCACAGCCCCGACCAGCCGATGTCGGAGCGGTCGACATCGGTCGCGTCGACGTCCGCGTAGGCCGTGCCGGTGTGCGGCTTGATGTCGACCTTGCCCAGGGCGTTCCAGTCCTCCCGGGCCCGCGCCCACTCCGCGGTGTACTTGGTGTGCAGGGTGTACGTCAGCTCCGAACCGTCCACCGATCCGGCCGTGTTCGGGTCATCCGGGCAGTCGGCGGCGACCGCCGGTGACGCGGGCAGCCCCGCGCACAGCCCGGCGGTCAGGGTCGCGCTCACCGCGATGCGCATACACCGCCGGGCGAAACGGGCGCCATTACATCGACCCACGTCCGCAAACCCCTCGTTCGTGTGAGGCCCGAGAGCTTCAACGTACGAGGGGCCGCGGGGCGTCGCATGCGCACAGGGCCTCCCGGGGGAACCGGAGGCCGTGGCTCAGGTGCCGCAGTTACCGGTGGCCGGCTCGTCGGCGAGCCGCGCGCCGAGCCAGGCCATGGCCGCCGGGATCCCGGTGATCGCGGTCGTCACATGGTCGGTCGGATGGCTCTTCCACTCCACCGGCGCACCCTTCTCGCACCACCGGGTGCGCAGGTCCGCGCCGACCTGGTACGGGATCAGCTCGTCCACCGTGCCCTGGTAGAGGTAGACCGGATGGTCGGGGGCGCGGTCGCCCAGATAGGAGGCGCGCAGCGCGAGCTGCCAGAACGGCGAGGCCAGCGGATCCCGGACGGTCACCTCGGACAGGTTCTGGAAGAGCCCGGCGATGGTGCTGATCGAGACGCAGTTGTTCCGCATGAAGGCGACGTCGTCCTTGCCCTTCTGGTTGAGGTAGGAGTCGAGCGCCAGTTCGGGGAAGGCGGCGTCCTGCCCGGCGAGCGCCATCAGGGCGAGCCCGGCGCCCACGCTGCCGTCGTTGTATTCGAGGGTGGCGGGCAGATCGGCGGGGACGCCCCCGGCGACCGTGCCCTTCACCCGCAGCTCGGGCGCGTACGAGGCGCGCAGCTGGGCGGCCCAGCCCGCCGCCTGGCCGCCCTGCGAGTAGCCCATGATCCCGACCGGGCCGTCCGGCGAGAGGCCCGCTTCGGGGAGCCGCTGTGCGGCGCGCGCCGCGTCCAGCAGGGCGTGCCCCTCGGACCGGCCGACCGTGTAGGTGTGGTCGCCGGGGGTGCCCAGGCCCTCGTAGTCGCTGACGGCGACGGCCCAGCCGCGGCGCAGCGCGAGGTCGATCAGCTGGCCCTCGGAGCTGGTGCCCCGCGGGAAACGGCCGGAGGCCGCACAGCCGTCGGCGAGGCCGACGGCGCCCATGCCCCAGGTGACGAGCGGGCGGGGGCCGGTCTTGCCGTCGTCGGGGACGATGACGGTGCCGGAGACGGTGTTCGCGGTGCCCCGGGCGGTGGTCGAGCGATAGGTGATGTGCCAGGAGCGGGTGGTGACCGGCGCGCCGGGCACGGTGCGGAAGGAGGTCGGAGACTTGGTGACGATGTCACCCGGCTTGCCCTGGGTGGTGGCGGTCCGGGGGGTGTCGGTCGTGGCCATGGCCGCTGGTGCGGTGGACAGCGCGGTCGGCAGGGCCAGGGCGGCGAGGGCGGCGAGCACGGTGGTGCGGGTGCGCATACGGCTCTCCCATGGGTGCGATGGTGCTGCGGTGCTGTGTGGGGGACCGTAGAGACGTGTGGTTTGTCTGTTGCTGACCGGAGCGCTCAGATTTGCTGGCCTCATGTCTCACGGGCATGTCTCACCGGGCGCGTTTCACTGGGCGCGTTCCACCCCGCGCGGCTCACCCCGCGCGGCTCACCCGGCCTCTCTCATTCGGCCCCGCGGCCGTACGCCAGCCGGTATGCGCCCGGCGTCATCCCCGTCCAGCGCCGGAACGCCCGGTGGAACGCGGCGGCTTCGGAGAAGCCCAGCCGCACCGCCAGCTCCTCGATCGGCTCGCCGGTCTCGCGCAGGCTGCCGATCGCCGCGTCCCGCCGCACCTGGTCCTTGAGTTGCTGGAACGAGGTGCCCTCCTCGTCCAGCCGCCGGCGCAGCGTCGCCGGGCTGACCGCGAGCCGGGCCGCGGCCTCCCGCAGCTCCGGCAGCCGTCCGGCGCGGCGGACGCCCGGCCCGCCGCCGGTCCGCGGCCCGCCCGTCCGCAGCCCACCTGCGAGCACGTGGCGCACCTGCTGGGCGACGGTCGTGCCGTACTCGGGGCGGCCGAGCAGTCCGTCGGGTGCGCGGCGCAACAGCGCCTGGAGGGACGCCTCGTCCTGGATCACGGGCGCGGACAGCCAGCGGGGATCGAATCCGGCCGCCGTACGATCCCCGCCGAAGTACGGGGTGCAGTCGAACAATTGCTCGTACTCGTCCGCGTGCGGGGGCGCGGGGTGGGCGAACTGGGTCCACAACAGCGGGATCCGACGCCCGATCAGCCAGCCCGCGAGCCGGTGCCAGATGAGCATCAGCCATTCGGCGACGATCTGGCTCTCGTGGCGGGTGCGTAACTGCCCGCGGAGGCCGAACACCGCCTCCTGGTCCTCGCCGCGCTCCAGCGCCAGGTTCGGCCCGCCGGGGAAGAGCCGGTAGAAGCGCGCGCCGCGCTCCAGGGCGGTGCCGAGGTCGGGGCAGCCGAGCGAGGCGTAGCACATCATGGCGAACGTGCCGGGCCGGCTGCGCGCGGAGCCGAGCCCCAGGAACTCGTCCCCGGTGGCCCGGTGGAGGGCGCGCACCAGCCGGGCGAACTGCTCGGGGGAGAAGCGCGCGCGGTCGTCGCCGAGCAGCAGCGGTGGTATCCGGGCCCTCTGGAGCAGCGGTGCGGTGTCGACGCCGAGCCGCTGCGCGCCGTGCACCGCGGCCCGTACGTGGTGCACCGTGACCGTTCGCCGCCCCCGACCCTTGGTCCGCCCCATGATTGAAACGTTAACCCGATCGGGTGGGCGGCGTCGACGGTGCGTCGCTACTCGCTTACGGAGCGTGAAGCTCGGGGTTTTGCTTTCGAGAGAAAATGAACGGTCCGTGAATACAAAAGGACGGAAAAGGCAGGAGCCCCGCCACCCCGCCGATGCGGGGGAGCAGGGCTCCTTGGGTACTGCTAACTCAGACCGCGCTGACGTTCTCAGCCTGCGGGCCCTTCGGGCCCTGGGTGACGTCGAAGGTCACGGCCTGGTTCTCCTCCAGGGAGCGGAAGCCAGACGCGTTGATCGCGGAGTAGTGAACGAAGACATCGGGGCCGCCGCCGTCCTGGGCGATGAAGCCGAAGCCCTTCTCGGCGTTGAACCACTTGACGGTTCCGGTAGCCATAAAGCCCTCCTTGGGCCAAAGGGTTGCCCTGCTCCAGAACCTGCAAGAAGTCTGAAAACTACAAAAGCCCGCGGTTACATGCTCCGCAGGCTCTGTACTGCAAGGGAAACCAAACTGCAACTTGCGGCGAGCCTAGCACGCTCTGTGTCCAAGGGGAAAGAGTCGAAGATCACGAATACGAGGGTTTCCGGATCTCCTGGGCGGGACAGGATCGCAGGTCGAGCCTTCGGCGCCGCGAGATATCGGGCCCACCCGGGTCCCCCCGCCGCAGGTTCGCGGGAAGAGCGGCGCTAGCCTCCGGTTGTGGACAATTCACCGAGTTCCCCCTCGCGGAGTACACCGGACGCCGCCGAAAGCGTCATCCCCGGCTCCCCGGGCCGTCGCGACAGGCCGAGGGTCGGCCACATCCAGTACCTCAATTGCATGCCGCTGTATTGGGGTCTCGCCAGGACCGGCTCGCTGCTCGACTTCGAGCTGACCAAGGCCTCGCCCGACGCGCTCAACGACCAGCTCGTCGAAGGCCGCCTCGACATCGGCCCGATCAGCCTCGTCGAGTACCTGCGCAACGCCGATGACCTGGTGGCGCTGCCCGACATCGCGGTGGGCTGCGACGGGCCCGTCATGTCGTGCGTGATCGTCTCGAAGGTGCCGCTGGAGCGGCTGGACAAGGAGCGCGTCGCGCTCGGCTCGGCTTCGCGGACCTCCGTACGCCTGGCCCAGCTGCTGCTCGCCGAGCGGTACGGGATCGAGCCCGACTACTACACCTGCCCGCCCGACCTCAGCCTGATGATGCAGGAGGCCGACGCGGGGGTGCTGATCGGCGACGCCGCGCTGCGGGCCAACCTCCACCACGCTCCGAAGCTGGGCCTCCAGGTTCATGACCTGGGGCAGATGTGGAAGGAGTGGACCGGGCTCCCCTTCGTCTTCGCGGTCTGGGCCGCCCGCCGTGAGTACCTGGAGCGCGAGCCGGAGATCGTGCGCGAGGTGCACCGGGCGTTCCTGGAGTCCCGGAACCTGTCCCTGGAGGAGGCGGGCAAGGTCGCCGAGCACGCCGCGCGCTGGGAGGACCTGGAGGCGTCGGTGCTGGAACGCTACTTCACCACCCTCGACTTCTCCCTGGGGGCGAAGCAGCTGGAGGGCATCGCCGAGTTCGCCCGCCGGACCGGCCCGACGACCGGCTTCCCGGCGGACGTCCGGGTGGATCTCCTGGACGCCCCCGCCGCGAAGGGTTAGGCCCCGTCGAGTCGCCGCGGCCTGATCCACGAAGATCCGCCGGACAGGACCTGGCCGACCGGGCTGTGCCGTTGCTGTCATGCCCGCCTAAGCTGGTCCGGCGCAGTCGACGGGGGAGGCACATGCAGCCGCTGGGAGCGGAGGACCCGCAGGTCATCGGGGCGTACCGGCTGCTCGGACGGCTCGGTTCCGGCGGCATGGGCGTGGTGTACCTGGGGCGCAGCGCGGGCGGGCGCACCGTTGCGGTGAAGGTGGTGCACGCGCACTTCGCGCTCGACGAGGAGTTCCGCGCGCGCTTCCGGCGCGAGGTCGATGCCGCGCGCCGGGTCGGTGGTTCCTGGACCGCGCCGGTCCTCGACGCCGACCCGGAGGCACGCGTTCCGTGGGTGGCGACCGGGTACGTGGCGGGCCCCTCGCTCAGCCAGGCCGTCAACGACGAGGGCCCGCTGCCCGAGTCCTCGGTACGGGCCCTGGCCGCCGGGCTGGCGGAGGCGCTGGGCGCCGTCCACGGGCTCGGCCTGGTCCACCGCGACGTCAAGCCGTCCAACGTGCTGCTCGCCCTCGACGGCCCACGGCTGATCGACTTCGGTATCGCCCGGGCCACCGAGGGCACCGTCTCCCTCACCTCCACCGGCGCCTCCATCGGCTCGCCCGGCTATATGGCGCCCGAGCAGATCCTCGGCCAGCCGGTGAGCGGTCCGGCCGACGTCTTCTCGCTGGGCGCCGTGCTGACGTACGCGGCCACCGGCGAGCAGCCCTTCCCCGGCGACAGCTCGGCCTCGCTGCTCTACAAGGTGGTCCACGAGGAGCCGCAGCTCGGGCCGGAGCTGACCGGTGAGCTGCGCGACGTGGTCGCCGAGTGCCTGGCCAAGGACCCGGCGGACCGCCCCACCCCCGAGCAGATCGCGCGCCGCCTGGCCCCCGCGGACGGCGCCTCGGGGCTCGTACGGTCCGGCTGGCTGCCGGGCGCGCTGATCGAGCGGGTGAGCCGACAGGCGGTCGAACTGCTCGACCTGGAGGCGGAGGCGGTCGCGCCGTCACCCGCCGTGCCGGGAGCGCCCGCGCCGGGAGCGCCCGCGCCGGGAGCGCCCGCGCCGGGAACGCCCGCGTCCGGAACGCCCGTTCCTGGAGCGCTCGCGTCCGGAAACCCCGCCGCCCCCGCCGCATCGCCCCCGTCGGCCCCCGTGCTGGGCGCGTTCGGCCCGCCGCCCCCGACGTACACGAACCAGCCGTCGTACGGAAACCAGCCGGGCCACGGGCCGGGCGACCCCGCGACCCCGCCCCCCAACCAGCCGTCGAGCGGCGGCGACGCCGCCGGGCAGCAGGGCGGCCGCGGCTTCGCGCTCTCCGCCGCCCTCGGCGGCAAGAAGCGCCCCAAGGCGCTGAGTTGCTCCCTGGTGCTGTCCGTCGCGGGCGCGCTCGCGATCGCCACGACCGCCGTGTTCCTCGTCCAGAACATGTCCGGGGACCCGGGCGGCGACACGGCGGCCGACAGCCCCACCCGGACCCACCCGGCCAGCCCGGGGGCGTCGGACTCGTCCGGCGGATCGGACGTGCCCAAGGGGTTCCTCGGCACCTGGCAGGGCGACCTCACCTCCCGGAACGGCATCCCCGTCGGCACCATGACCATCACCTTCCAGCGCGGCTCCACCGGCCAGCAGGTCGCGTCGGGCCGGGTGAAGCTGTCCGTGGTGCGCTGCGACTTCACCTGGAAGTTGGTTTCCGCGACGCAGAAGGAACTGCACCTCGACGCCCGCTTCCGGGGGGACGGACCCCAGACGGGGTGCAGCGACAGCTCGACGGACGAGCAGTACACCCTCGGCTCCGACGGCACCCTGAAGTACCGGGCGAAGGACCGGCAGGCGGGCGATCCGACCGGTACCCTGCGCCGCTTGCGCTGACGACCGGGGGCGTACGCTGGGTCGGTCCGCCCGAACACCTCCGAAAGGGACGCCCCGGTGACCGCACACGCCACGCTGCAGGCAGTCCTCGACCGCGCCGCCGCCGGGGGGCGCATCACCCCGGAGGAGGCGCTCGACCTCTACCGGTCGGCGCCGCTGCACGCCCTGGGGGCCGCCGCCGACGCCGTACGCCGCCGTCGCTACGCGGGTACCGAGCACATCGCGACGTACATCATCGAGCGGAACATCAACTACACCAACGTGTGCGTGACGGCGTGCCGGTTCTGCGCGTTCTACGCCGCGCCCAAGGACACCGCCAAGGGCTGGACCCGCGACCTCGACGACATCCTGCGGCGCTGCGCCGAGACCGTCGAACTGGGCGGCACCCAGATCATGTTCCAGGGCGGCCACCACCCGGACTACGGCGTCGAGTACTACGAGAAGCACTTCTCGGCCATCAAGAAGGCGTTCCCCCAGCTGGTGATCCACTCGCTGGGTGCCTCCGAGGTCGAGCACATGGCGCGCATCTCGGGCGTATCGGTCGAGGAGGCCATCCGCCGCATCCACGCCGCGGGTCTGGACTCCTTCGCGGGCGCGGGCGCCGAGCTGCTGCCCGCGCGGCCGCGCAAGGCCATCGCCCCGCTGAAGGAGTCCGGCGAGCGGTGGCTGGAGATCATGGAGATCGCCCACAACCTCGGGGTCGAGTCCACCTCCACGATGCTCATGGGCACCGGTGAGACCAACGCCGAGCGGATCGAGCACCTCCGCATGATCCGCGACGTACAGGACCGGACGGGCGGCTTCCGCGCCTTCATCCCGTACACGTACCAGCCCGAGAACAACCACCTGAAGGGCCAGACGCAGGCGACCGTCTTCGAGTACCTGCGGATGATCGCGATCGCCCGGCTCTTCCTCGACAACGTGGCCCACATCCAGGGCTCCTGGCTGACCGTCGGCAAGGAGGCCGGACAGCTGGCGCTGCACTACGGGGCGGACGACCTGGGCTCGGTGATGCTGGAGGAGAACGTGGTCTCCTCCGCCGGTGCGAAGCACCGCTCCAACCGGATGGAGCTGCTCCACCTCATCCGTACGGCCGGGCGGGTGCCCGCGCAGCGCGCGACCACGTACGAGCACCTGGTGGTGCACGACGACCCGGCGAACGACCCGGTGGACGACCACGTCGTCTCGCACCTGTCCTCGACGGCGATCGACTCCGGTACGGCGCACCCCGAGCTGAAGCTGATCGACGCCTCCTGATGCGCACGCTCCACGCGGCACCGGTGGTCCGGTACACCCTCGGCGAGGGCGCGGTCCTGCACGACGGCGCGGTCCTGGTCGACGGCGGCCGCATCGCGGCCATCGGCCCCCTGGACGAGCTGCGGGCCGCGCATCCGCAGGCCCGGGTGCGGCAGTGGCCCGGCACCCTCGGCCCGGCCCTCGTCCACGACGGGCCGGTGCCGGACGCGCCGACGCCCCGGGAGCGGATCCACGCCCTGCTGCGGCTGGGCGCGACGGCGGTCCTGGCGGAGCACGTCACCGACCCCGGGCTGCGCGCCGCCGCGGAACGCAACGAGGTCGCCGTCTTCGACGACCGGCCGCGCCCGCCCGCCCTGACCGAGGCCGGGCGCGCCGATCTGGCGGTCTTCGGCGCGGACGGGGCCTGCCTGGCCACCGTGCTCGCCGGGCGCCTGGTGCACCGCCGCCGCTGACCCGGCCGCCGCCCCCGCCGCCGACCCCGCACGGCGCGGCGCGTGCCCCCTGCGCGGGGCGAGCGCGGGGGCGAGGTGAACAATGGGCGGGTGACCCGAGCATCCCTGGACAAGCAGCCGCACGAAGTCGCCGCCATGTTCGACGACGTGGCGGCCAACTACGACCTGACCAACGACGTGCTGTCGCTCGGCCAGGCCCGGCTGTGGCGCAAGGAGGTCGCCCGCGCCGTCGACGCCCGCCCCGGGGACCGGGTGCTCGACCTCGCCGCCGGTACGGGCACCTCGTCGCTGCCCTACGCGGCGGCCGGTGCGTACGTGGTGCCGTGCGACTTCTCGCTCGGCATGCTCCGCGAGGGCAAGCGCCGTCATCCGCGGCTGCCGCTGACGGCGGGCGACGCGACCCGGCTGCCCTTCGCGGACGGCGTCTTCGACGCCGTCACGATCTCCTTCGGGCTGCGCAACGTGCAGAACACCGAGGGGGCGCTGCGCGAGATGCTGCGGGTGACCCGGCCGGGCGGGCGGCTGGTCGTCTGCGAGTTCAGCCACCCCACCTGGACCCCGTTCCGCACGGTCTACACCGAGTACCTGATGCGCGCGCTGCCGCCGATCGCGACGGCGGTCAGCAGCAGCCCGGACGCGTACGTCTACCTCGCCGAGTCCATCCGCGCCTGGCCCGACCAGCCCGCGCTTGCCGCCCGGCTCCGCGCGGCCGGCTGGACCCGCCCGGCCTGGCGCAATCTGACCGGCGGCATCGTCGCCCTGCACCGGGCCACCCGGCCCTGACGCGGCGGCCCCGCCGACCGGTTCACAGGTCGAGGCGGAAGCACACGGCGGGGGACTTCGACACCGGCGTCACCAGGTGCTCCGCCACCCGCATGCCCAGCCGCCGCGCCACCGCGATCGACCGCTCGTTGCGCTCGTGCACCATCGCCACCACGTGCCCGATCCCGGCCGCCCGCACCCGCTCCAGGGCCGCCCGTGCGGCGACCGTGGCGTACCCCCTGCCCCAGTGGGCACGCCCCAGCCGCCAGCCGATCTCGATCTCGCCCGCCGGTCCCCAGTCGTGGGGCCACGGCTGGGCGCCGGTGAAGCCCAGCACCTCGTCCGAGGCGTCGAGCAGGGTGGAGAAGCAGAAGCCGTACCGCTCGGCGTGATCGCGCTGGCGGGCGGTGAACTCCTCGTAGTGGGCGAGGGTCTGGGACGAACCGCCGTGGAACTCCATCACCTCCGGGTCGTCGAAGGCCCGGTGCCAGGCGGCGGCGTCCTCGGGGGTGGGCACGCGGAGCCGTATCACAGGCGGGGTCGTGGTCATGGGAGGGCTGCCCTTCGCAAGTGCCGGAGTACGCCCCCATAGACTGCACATGTCCAGTGCCCGGCGCGACCGGCACGCTGTTACCCAGGCCACGGGAGACCCTGCGTGAGCGAGACCGCACCCACCGCGAGCGCCACCGGAAGCGCATCCTCCGGGATTTCGGAGCGCAGCGCCGATGTCATCGTCGTCGGCGCCGGACCGGCCGGTTCCACTACGGCGTATCACCTGGCCAAGTCGGGACTCGACGTCCTGCTGCTGGAGAAGACGGCGTTCCCGCGCGAGAAGGTGTGCGGCGACGGTCTGACCCCGCGCGCGACCAAGCAGCTCGTCGCGATGGGCATCGACATCTCCGAGGAGGCGGGCTGGCTGCGCAACCGCGGCCTGCGGATCATGGGCGGCGGCCTGCGGCTGGAGCTGGACTGGCCGGACCTGGCGGCGTACCCCAACTACGGCCTGGTGCGTAAGCGCGACGACTTCGACGACCAGCTGGCCCGGCAGGCCCAGAAGGCCGGGGCGCGGCTGTACGAGCGCTGCAACGTGGGCGCCCCCATCGTCGACGACCGCACCGGCCGCATCACCGGCGTCGAGGCGAAGCTGGGCGAGGAGAAGACGCCCGTCACCTTCCACGCCCCCCTGGTCGTCGCCGCCGACGGCAACTCCACCCGGCTCTCCCTCGCCATGGGCCTGCACCGGCGCGAGGACCGCCCGATGGGCGTGGCGGTGCGCACGTACTTCACCTCGCCCCGCCACGACGACGACTACCTCGAATCCTGGCTGGAGTTGTGGGACCGGCGCGGCGCGGAGGACCGGCTGCTGCCCGGCTACGGCTGGATCTTCGGCATGGGCGACGGCACCAGCAACGTCGGCCTGGGCGTGCTCAACACCTCGGCCTCCTTCAAGGAGCTGGACTGGCGCGAGATCCTCAAGGCGTGGTGCGCGTCCATGCCGGAGGAGTGGGGCTACACCCCGGACAACATGACCGGCCCGATCCGCGGCGCGGCCCTCCCCATGGCGTTCAACCGGCAGCCGCACTACACCCGTGGGCTGCTGCTGGTCGGTGACGCGGGCGGCATGGTCAACCCGTTCAACGGCGAGGGCATCGCCTATGCGATGGAATCCGGGCAGCTCGCGGCGGACGTGATCGTCCAGGCCCACTCCCGCGCCACCCCGGCCCAGCGCGAAATGGCCCTCCGGCGCTATCCGCAGGTCCTCAAGGACGTGTACGGCGGCTACTACACGCTGGGCCGCGCGTTCGTGAAGCTGATCGGCAACCCGAAGGTGATGAAGCTGGCGACGGAGCGCGGGCTCACGCATCCGATGCTGATGCGCTTCACACTGAAGCTGCTGGCCAACCTGACGGACCCGACGGGCGGCGACGCGATGGACCGCATCATCAACGCCCTCACGAAGGTGGCCCCGCGCGCCTGACGCTCAACGGAGTTCAGGTGGGTCAGGCGTCGGGGCTCGCGCTGGTGATCACGCCGAACGGGGCCCCGGCCACGTCCGTCAGCCACGCCATCCGCCCGATGCCCTCCGACGTCATGGCGGGCATCAGCACGGACCCGCCCAGCTCCTGACCCTTCGCGACGACCCGGTCGCAGTCCGCCACCTCGAAGTACGGCAGCCACTGCGGCGGCGTCGAATGCCCCTCCTGGAGCTGCGCGACGCCGCCGAAGGTGCCGTCCTTGCCGCCGCCCGCGGTGGACAGGACGGTGTACGTCCCGCCGGGGAACGACATCTCCTCGGTGTCCCAGCCGAAGACGGTGCGGTAGAAGGCGCGGGCCGCGGCGGGGTCGGGGGAGTGCAGCTCGGTCCAGCACAGCGAACCGGGCTCGGTGACCGCCTCCAGACCGGCCGTCTTGCCGGGCTGCCAGACCGCGAACCGGGCGCCGCCGGGGTCGGTGAACTGCCCCATCCGCCCCTCGTCGAAGACGTCGAACGGCGCGGCGCGCACGCTGCCGCCCGCCTGCTCGACGGTGCGCGCGGTGGCGTCGGCGTCGGAGGTCTGGAAGTACGGGGTCCAGGCGGACCGGGCCCCGGCGTCGGTGAGCGGGCCGAGGGCGGCCACGGTCTTGCGGCCGTGGGTGAAGAAGCCGTATCCGCCCGCTTCGGGACCGGCCGACTCGAAGGTCCAGCCCAGCAGTCCGCCGTAGAAGGCCCGGGCCGCCTCGGTGTCGGGGGCGCCGAGATCCAGCCAGTTGGGTGCGCCGGGGACGAAATCGGTGGTGAGCATGGCTGCTCCTTCAACGATTGTGCGCAAGGGGCTCATGTGGTGCTCTGACGACAGTTCTCAGTCTGGCACCGGGCGGTCGCGCGGGCCCGCCGGCGGTGGTGACATGGAAGTAAGGGGGCGCCGTGCGCGTCCGCCGCGGCGACGCCGGATCGATCGGGCCCACGGGCCGGTTCTTGGCGGCAGTGGGCCTTCAGGAGGTAGACCATGACGAAGGCCGCAGACATCATGCACCCGGGCGCACAGTGGATTCCGGCGACGGAGAACCTGGAACGCGCCGCGCAGTTGATGCGCGATCTGGACGTGGGCGCCCTGCCCATCAGCGACAGCCAGGAGCGGCTGTGCGGCATTCTCACCGACCGCGACGTCGTCGTCGGGTGTGTGTCCCAGGGCCACGATCCGTCCCGGATGACGGCGGGGGACCTCGCCAAGGGCACGCCTCGCTGGATCAGCTCGGACGCCGACGTCTCGGAGGTGCTGCGGGAGATGGAGGATCACCGGATCCGCAGGCTGCCGGTGATCGACAAGAACAAGCGGCTGGTCGGCATGATCAGCGAGGCGGACCTGGCCCGGCATCTCTCCGAGCAGCAGATCAGCGAGTTCGTGGAGAAGGTCTACGCCACGTAGACAGGCGTGAGGCCGCCGTTCCGCTCTGAGCGGCGAGGAACGGCGGCCCCATGGCCGAAAACAGCCGAAATCAGCCTCTGAGGTGGCTCAGACGGCTCAGAGGACGCGCACGGCCCCGGTCGGCTGGTCGTAGTCCAGCGGACGCTCGACGATGCCCGTGCTCGGGTTCTGGGCGCCGATGAACTTGCCGTCGCCGATGTAGACGCCGACGTGGTACGCGCTGCCGGAGCTGCCCCAGTAGAGCAGGTCGCCCGGCTGGAGGTTGTCCAGCGACACCTGGGTGCCGACGGTGGACTGGTCCTGCGAGACCCGCGGCAGGTCGACGCCGACCTGCTTGAACGCGGCCTGGGTCAGACCGGAGCAGTCGTAGGAGGACGGCCCGCTGGATCCCAGCACATACGCCTTGCCCAGCTGCGCCTTGAGGAAGCTGATCACCGCGGCGGCGTTGCCGGTGGCGTTGGAGACCGAGGTGGTGGAGAGGGTGGCGCGCTCGGCGGAGCGGGACGCCTTCTCGGCCCGGGCCTCGGCGGCCTTCTTGGCGGCGGCGCGGCGCGCCTCGGCCTCGCGCTCCTTCTTGTCGGCCACCGCCTTGGCCTTCTTGGCGGCGGTCTTGGCCTGGGCGGCGGCCTGGTCCTGCTGGGCCTGGAGCTCGTAGCCGGAAGCCGCCTGCTCGGTGGCGTCAGCCGTCTGGGCGGCCGTGCTCGCCAGCGTGTCGCTGACGGTCGGCATCTCGAGCGTCGCCTCGGGGGCGGCGGGCTCGGCGGCGGAGGCGGGCACCGCAGCGCCGGCCACCGCGAGGGTGAGGAAGCCACCGGTCACCCCTGCGCGGAGTGCACGCGTGGGAGCCGCGGCACGGCGGGGCTTCCGGTGGCTGGGTATGTGTGCGATCGGGGACATAGGTCACTGGGTACCAGGGCCCAAAGGCCCGGATCAACAAAAGTGGGCTGCGCCACATTTGACGCGCACACGACCAAAACCCGGGCTAAATGATCTTCATCGCGGGCGCCGGTGTCATGTCCGAATTCCTCGATCATGTGCGTACGCATGGCATTTGGCGTCACGCGGTAACGGCGGGCGGCCTATCACTGATGCAGCCCGCATACCAATGGTTCCCTTCAAATCGAGATCCACAACTACTTCCGGGGTGGGATACCTCACCTCCCCGTGCCCCATTTGTGACGCTCGTGAACGGAAGCGCGAAGCGGCGATCGAGGGGTGCCGGATCGCGGGTCGGGTCGGGGTCGAGCGACGCGTCGAAAGTGGGGCCGGGGGTGGGTCGCGTGCGGGTCACCCATGAGGATTGGGGTCCAATATCAGCTGACGATGTCCGTCTCAAATTTGCCTGTATGTACCATGTCTTGGTAGGGGCGCACCGCGCTCACCTGTGATGACGTCCTCGAATGTCACCTCTCGTGACCGAATGGATGCTTCACGTACAAGATCACCGCTCATCCGACTTCATGATCCTTCGTCAGGTGGTGGAGATCACAAAGACGTTGGCGTACCCCGTGTCGCAGATCACAGACCGACGGGCATAAGATGCAGGCGAAACGGGCTTGTGAACTGCCTCACATGAACGCGATCTTCGTGGGGCGGGGGCACGTCCGTACGGTCCGCCAGCCAGTCATCGTCGACTGAAGGGAGCGAGGACGGTGAACGCATACGCGCCCATCCTCGTACTGGGAGCCCTCGGGGCAGCTTTTGCGATCTTCTCGGTGGTCATGGCCGCGATCATCGGCCCCAAGCGCTACAACCGGGCCAAGCTCGAGGCCTACGAGTGCGGCGTCGAGCCGACTCCGCATCCGGCCGGCGGTGGGCGCTTCCCCATCAAGTACTACCTGACGGCGATGCTCTTCATCGTCTTCGACATCGAGATCGTCTTCCTCTACCCCTGGGCCGTCACCTTCGACGCCCTGGGGCTGTTCGGGCTCGTGGAGATGCTCCTCTTCGTGCTCACCGTCTTCGTCGCCTACGGGTACGTCTGGCGGCGCGGCGGCCTGGAGTGGGACTAAAGGGGCTCAAGAGGAGATAGGGGAAACAGCGCATGGGTATCGAAGAGAAACTTCCGAGCGGGTTCCTGCTGACCACCGTCGAACAGGCCGCCGGGCTGGCCCGAAAGTCCTCCGTCTTCCCGGCCACCTTCGGCCTGGCCTGCTGCGCCATCGAAATGATGACGACGGGTGCCGGACGCTACGACCTCGCCCGCTTCGGCATGGAGGTCTTCCGCGGCTCGCCCCGGCAGGCCGATCTGATGATCGTCGCCGGGCGGGTCAGCCAGAAGATGGCCCCGGTGCTGCGCCAGGTCTACGACCAGATGCCGAACCCGAAGTGGGTCATCTCGATGGGCGTGTGCGCCTCCACCGGTGGCATGTTCAACAACTACGCGATCGTGCAGGGCGTCGATCACATCGTGCCCGTCGACATCTATCTGCCCGGCTGTCCGCCGCGCCCCGAGATGCTCATGGACGCGATCCTCAAACTGCACGAGAAGATCCGCGAGGAGAAGCTCGGCGTGAACCGCGAGCGTGCGGCCCGTGAGGCGGAGGAAGCGGCGATGAAGGCGCTCCCGACGATCGAGATGAAGGGGCTGCTGAGGTGACAGCGAACGGTAACGGGGTCAATCCCGAGAAGGACCTCAACGCCGAGAACCTCCCCGGCCGCCGCGGTGACCAGGGCGAGGCCATCCGCGTCCAGCGCGGCATGTTCGGCGCGAACAACGGCGGCGACACCACCGGCTACGGCGGTCTGGTGCGCCCCGTACGGCTGCCCGGCCAGGCCAACCGCCCGTACGGGGGCTGGTTCGACGAGGTCGCCGACGAGCTGGAGGGCGCGCTGGAGGAGCAGTCGCTGCTCCCGGACAACGCGATCGAGAAGACCGTCGTGGACCGCGACGAGCTGACCTTCCACATCGCCCGCGAGCACCTGCCGCGGGTCGCCCGGACCCTGCGCGACGACCCGGCGCTCCGCTTCGAGCTGTGCACGGGCGTCAGCGGCGTCCACTTCCCCGGCGACAAGGGCCGTGAGCTGCACGCCGTCTACCACCTGCGGTCGATCACCCATAACCGGGTGATCCGGCTGGAGGTGTGCGCCCCGGACAGCGATCCGCGCATCCCGTCGATCGTCGACGTCTATCCGACCAACGACTGGCACGAGCGGGAGACCTACGACTTCTTCGGCATCGTCTTCGACGGTCACCCCGCGCTCACGCGGATCATGATGCCGGACGACTGGCAGGGCTTCCCGCAGCGCAAGGACTACCCCCTGGGCGGCATCCCCGTCGAGTACAAGGGCGCCCAGATCCCGGCTCCGGACCAGCGGAGGTCGTACAGCTGATGTCTGCCACCCACGCGAACCCCTCTGCCTCTTCTGCTTCTGCCGCCTCCGCGCGCGAGACCACCGAGGGCACCGTCTACACCGTCACCGGCGGCGACTGGGACGAGGTCGTGGCCGCCGCGGCGAAGGCCGACGACGAGCGGATCATCGTCAACATGGGTCCGCAGCACCCCTCCACCCACGGGGTGCTCCGGCTGATCCTGGAGATCGACGGCGAGACGGTCACCGAGGCCCGCTGCGGAATCGGTTATCTGCACACCGGGATCGAGAAGAACCTCGAATTCCGGAACTGGACGCAGGGCACCACCTTCGTGACGCGCATGGACTATCTGACGCCCTTCTCCAACGAGGCGGCGTACTGCCTGGGCGTCGAGAAGCTGCTCGGCATCGAGGACCAGATCCCGGACCGCGCCACCATCATCCGGGTGCTGATGATGGAGCTGAACCGGCTCTCCTCCCATCTGGTGTGCATCGCCACCGGAGGCATGGAGCTGGGCGCGACCACCGTCATGATCTACGGCTTCCGCGACCGCGAACTGATCCTGGACCTCTACGAGCTGATCACCGGCCTCCGGATGAACCACGCGTACATCCGGCCCGGCGGCCTCGCCCAGGATCTGCCGCCCGGTGCCGTCGACCAGATCCGCGCGTTCCTGAAGACGATGCGCAAGAACCTGGTCGAGTACGACAAGCTCGCGACCGGAAACCCGATCTTCAAGGCCCGCCTCCAGGACGTCGGCTACCTCGACCTCGCAGGCTGCATGGCGCTCGGCGTGACCGGCCCGATACTGCGCTCCACCGGGCTGCCGCACGATCTGCGCAAGGCCCAGCCGTACTGCGGCTACGAGACGTACGACTTCGAGGTGCCGACCGCCGACACCTGCGACGCGTACGGCCGGTTCCTGATCCGGCTGGAGGAGATGCGCCAGTCGCTGCGGATCGTCGAACAGTGCCTGGACCGGCTGGAGCCCGGGCCGGTGATGGTCGCGGACAAGAAGATCGCCTGGCCCGCGCAGCTCGCGCTCGGAGCGGACGGACTGGGCAACTCCCTCGACCACATCAAGAACATCATGGGCACCTCGATGGAGGCCCTGATCCACCACTTCAAGCTGGTGACCGAGGGATTCCGGGTCCCGCCCGGACAGACGTACGTGGCCGTCGAGTCGCCCAAGGGCGAACTGGGCGTGCACATGGCCAGCGACGGCGGCACCCGCCCGTACCGCGTCCACTTCCGCGATCCGTCGTTCACCAATCTCCAGGCCGTGGCGGCCATGTGCGAGGGCGGCCAGGTCGCCGACGTGATCGTCGCCGTCGCGTCCATCGACCCCGTGATGGGAGGTGTCGACCGGTGACGGACGTGACTCTGGGCATGCCGCAGCTGCCGGCCCCCGACTACCCGGCCGAGGTGCGCTCCCGGCTGGAGGCGGACGCCGCGGAGGTGATCGCCCGCTACCCGGACAGCCGCAGCGCCCTGCTGCCGCTGCTGCACCTGGTGCAGTCCGAGGAGGGCCATGTCACCCGCACCGGCATCCGGTTCTGCGCCGAGGTGCTGGACCTGACCACCGCCGAGGTCACCGCGGTCGCCACCTTCTACACCATGTACCGGCGCAAGGCCTCGGGCGACTACCAGGTCGGGGTGTGCACCAACACCCTGTGCGCGGTGATGGGCGGGGACGCGATCTTCGAGGAGCTCCAGCACCACCTGGAGCTGGGCAACGGGGAGACCACCGAGGACGGCAAGGTCACCCTGGAGCACATCGAGTGCAACGCGGCCTGCGACTTCGCGCCCGTGGTGATGGTCAACTGGGAGTTCTTCGACAACCAGACCGTCGACTCCGCCAAGCAGCTGGTCGACGACCTCCGGGCGGGCCGCACCGTCACCCCGACCCGCGGCGCGCCGCTGTGCACGTTCAAGGAGACCGCGCGCATCCTCGCCGGTTTCCCCGACCCGCGCCCCGGAGCCGTCGAGGCCGGTGGCTCCGCCGGTCCCGCCTCGCTCACCGGGCTGCGGCTCGCCAAGGGGGAGGAGGCGCCCGGCCGGGTCGTCTCGCCGCGGCACGGGGGCGCCCCGCAGGACGAGGCACCGCCGACGCATCCGAGTTCGCACGACGCGCCGCAGCGGACCTCGGCCTCCGATCCGCACCACCCGGCAGGTCCGGTCGCCGAGGAGGGGGAGTGATGACCGTGACGACCGAGCGATCCGAGCACAGCCCCGAGAAGCTGCTGGCACCCGTGCTCTCCGCGCACTGGGACGAGGCCAACTCCTGGACGCTGCGCGCCTATCTGCGGCACGAGGGCTACCAGGGCAGCGCCAAGGCGCTCGCCATGGACCCCGACGCCGTGATCGCGCTGGTGAAGGACGTCGGACTGCGCGGCCGCGGCGGCGCGGGCTTCCCCACCGGAATGAAGTGGCAGTTCATTCCGCAGGGCGACGGCAAGCCGCACTACCTCGTCGTCAACGCCGACGAGTCGGAACCCGGCACCTGCAAGGACATCCCCCTTCTCTACGCCAATCCGCACGCCCTCATCGAGGGCATGGTCATCGCCTGCCACGCCATCCGCTCCGAACACGCCTTCATCTACCTGCGCGGTGAGACCGTGCCGGTGCTGCGCCGCCTGCACGAGGCCGTGCGCGAGGCGTACGAGGCGGGCTACCTGGGCACGGCCGAGCGGCGCAGGGAGAAGCTCGGGGTGGACGGACTTCCCGGTCTCGACATCACGGTGCACGCGGGCGCGGGTGCGTACATCTGCGGTGAGGAGACCGCGCTGCTGGACTCGCTGGAGGGACGCCGCGGCCAGCCCCGGCTGCGGCCCCCCTTCCCCGCGGTCGCCGGTCTGTACGCGTGCCCCACTGTGGTGAACAACGTCGAATCCATCGCCTCGGTTCCCTCGATCCTGAACAAGGGCAAGGAATGGTTCCGTTCGATGGGCAGCGAGAAGTCCCCGGGCTTCACGCTCTACTCGCTGTCGGGCCATGTGGCCAACCCCGGCCAGTTCGAGGGTCCGCTCGGCATCACCCTGCGCCAGCTGCTCGACATGAGCGGCGGCATGCGCCCCGGCCACCGGCTGAAGTTCTGGACGCCCGGCGGCTCGTCCACCCCGCTGCTCACCGAGGAGCACCTCGACGTCCCGCTGGACTACGAGGGCGTGGGCGCGGCCGGGTCGATGCTGGGCACCAAGGCCCTCCAGTGCTTCGACGAGACCACCTGCGTGGTGCGGGCGGTGACCCGCTGGACCGAGTTCTACGCGCATGAGTCCTGCGGCAAGTGCACACCCTGCCGCGAGGGCACGTACTGGCTGGTGCAGCTGCTGCGCGACCTGGAGGCCGGCAAGGGGCGCATGGCCGACCTCGACAAGCTGGCCGACATCGCCGACAACATCAACGGCAAGTCGTTCTGCGCGCTGGGCGACGGCGCCGCCAGCCCCATCTTCTCCTCGCTCAAGTACTTCCGCGCGGAGTACGAGCAGCACATCACCGGCGGAGGCTGTCCCTTCGACCCGGCCAAGTCCACCGTCTGGGCCGACGAGCCGCGCACCACTCATCTGGGGGTGACCGCATGACCGTGACCACCAACGCACCCTCGGGAGGCGGGGAGGCGGCGGTGCCGCGAGAGGACCTGGTCTCCGTCACCATCGACGGGATCGAGATCTCCGTCCCGAAGGGGACGCTGGTCATCCGCGCCGCCGAACTCCTCGGGATCGAGATCCCGCGCTTCTGCGACCATCCGCTGCTCGACCCCGTGGGCGCCTGCCGCCAGTGCATCGTCGAGGTGGAGGGCCAGCGCAAGCCGATGGCCTCCTGCACCATCACCTGCACCGACGGCATGGTCGTGAAGACCCAGCTCACCTCGCCGGTCGCCGAGAAGGCGCAGCGCGGGGTGATGGAGCTGCTGCTGATCAACCATCCGCTGGACTGCCCGGTCTGCGACAAGGGCGGTGAATGCCCGCTCCAGAACCAGGCGATGAGCGCCGGACAGGCCGACAGCCGCTTCGAGGGCCAGAAGCGGACGTTCGCCAAGCCGGTCCCGGTCTCGGCCCAGGTGCTGCTGGACCGCGAGCGCTGTGTGCTGTGCGCGCGCTGCACCCGCTTCTCCAACCAGATCGCGGGCGACCCGATGATCGAGCTGCTGGAGCGCGGCGCGCTCCAGCAGGTGGGCACGGGGGAGGGCGACCCGTTCGAGTCGTACTTCTCCGGCAACACCATCCAGATCTGCCCGGTGGGCGCGCTCACCTCGGCCGCGTACCGGTTCCGCTCCCGCCCCTTCGACCTGGTCTCCTCGCCGAGCGTGTGCGAGCACTGCGCGGGCGGCTGCGCGACCCGCACCGACCACCGGCGCGGCAAGGTGATGCGGCGGCTCGCCGCGGACGACCCCGAGGTCAACGAGGAGTGGATCTGCGACAAGGGGCGCTTCGGCTTCCGCTACGCCCAGCTTCCCGACCGGCTCACCACCCCGCTGGTGCGGAACCGCGAGTCGGGGAAGCTGGAGCCGGCGGGCTGGCCCGAGGCGCTGGTGGCGGCGGCCGAGGGGCTGGCCGCGGCGCGCGGCCGCACCGGGGTGCTGACCGGCGGCCGGCTGACCGTCGAGGACGCGTACGCGTACGCCAAGTTCGCGCGGACCGTCCTGGAGACCAACGACATCGACTTCCGGGCCCGGGTGCACAGCGACGAGGAGGCCGACTTCCTGGCCGCCCACATCGCGGGCCGCGGCCGTGACCTGGACGGCAGCGGACTGACGTACGCCGCGCTGGAGAAGGCGCCCGCGGTGCTGCTGGCCGGGTTCGAGGCCGAGGAGGAGGCGCCCGGCGTCTTCCTGCGGCTGCGCAAGGCGCACCGCAAGCACGGCCAGCGCACCTTCTCGCTCGCCACCCACACCACCCGGGGCCTTACGAAGGCGGGCGGCACCCTGCTGCCCGCCGCGCCCGGCACCGAGACCGAGTGGCTGGACGCGATCGCGGGACGCACGGGTCTGGACGAGGACGGCGAGCGGGCCGCCGAGGCGCTGCGCCAGGAGGGCGCGGTCATCGTCGTCGGCGAGCGGCTGGCGTCGGTGGCGGGCGGACTGACCGCCGCCGTACGGGCCGCGGCCGCCACCGGCGCCACGCTCGCGTGGATCCCGCGCCGGGCGGGCGAGCGCGGCGCGATCGAGGCGGGCGCGCTGCCCGGGCTGCTGCCCGGCGGCCGCCCGGCGCACGATCCGCGGGCCCGCGAGGAGACCGCCGCGGTGTGGGGGATCACCGATCTGCCGCACCAGGTGGGCCGCGACACCGGCCAGATCGTGGAGGCCGCGGCGAGCGGCGGGCTCGGCGCGCTGCTGGTCGGCGGGGTCGAGGTGGCGGACCTGCCCGACCCGGCGCGGGCCGTGGCCGCCCTGGACGCGGCGGAGTTCGTGGTCAGCCTGGAGCAGCGGCCCTCGGAGGTCACCGAGCGGGCGGACGTGGTGCTTCCGGTCGCGGCGGTGGTCGAGAAGTCCGGCACGTTCCTCAACTGGGAGGGCCGGGCCCGGCCGTTCGAGGCCGCGCTCAAACCGGACCAGATGACCCGTCGTCACACCCTCCCGGACGCCCGGGTGCTGCACATGCTGGCCGACGCCCTCGATACGGACCTGGGCCTGCCGGACGTGGCGGCCGCCCGCACCGAGCTGACCCGGCTCGGCACCTGGCAGGGGCTGCGCGCCACCGCCCCGCTGGAGACCGGGGGCCCGCTGCCCCGGCCCGCCGAGGGCGAGGCGCTGCTCGCAGGTCACCGGCTGCTGCTCGACCAGGGGCGGCTCCAGGAGGGCGATCCGGCGCTGGCGGCGACCCGGCACGCCGCGGTGGCCCGGCTCTCGGCGGCGACCGCCGAGGAGGCGGGGGTGGCCGACGGCCAGACGCTCCGCGTCACCGGCCCGGCCGGATCCGTCCAGCTGCCCCTGTGCGTGACCCCGATGCCCGACCGGGTCGTCTGGCTGCCGCTGGCCTCCACGGGCGGCGGCGCGCAGCGCGATCTGGGGGCCCGCCCCGGTGACGTCGTCACGATCACCGCTTCCGCGACCGAGCCGGAGGTGACCTCATGAGGTATCTCGCCGCAGAGGACCTGTCGATGTTCGGCCGCGACCCGTGGTGGCTGATCCTGATCAAGGTCGTCTTCTGCTTCGCGTTCCTGATGCTGACGGTGCTGATCTCCATCGTCATGGAGCGCAAGGTGATGGGCTGGATGCAGCTGCGCATCGGCCCGAACCGGCACGGCCCCTGGGGCATGCTCCAGTCCCTCGCGGACGGCGTGAAGCTGATGCTCAAGGAGGACGTGGTCGTCAAGGGCGCCGACAAGGTGGTCTACGTCCTGGCGCCGATCGTCGCGGCCATCCCCGCCTTCATGGCGGTCGCGGTGATCCCGTTCGGCCCGGCCGGCGGCGAGGTCTCGGTCTTCGGGCACCGCACCGCGATGCAGCTGACCGATCTGCCGATCGCCGTCCTCTACATCCTCGCCACCGCCGCGGTCGGCATCTACGGCATCGTGCTGGCGGGCTGGTCGTCCGGGTCGACGTATCCGCTCCTCGGGGGCTTGCGCTCCTGCGCCCAGATGATCAGCTACGAGATCGCGATGGGCCTGTCCTTCGCGGCGGTGTTCCTCTACTCCGGGTCGATGTCGACCTCGCAGATCGTCGCCTCCCAGCAGGACCGCTGGTACGTGGTGCTGCTCCCGGTCTCGTTCCTCATCTACATCGTGGCGATGGTCGGGGAGACCAACCGGGCGCCGTTCGACATGCCGGAGTCCGAGGGCGACCTGGTGGGCGGCTTCAACACCGAGTACTCGTCGATCAAGTTCGCGCTGTTCATGCTCGCCGAGTACATCAACATGGTCACCGTCTCGATGGTCGCCGTGACCCTCTTCCTCGGCGGCTGGCGGGCGCCCTGGCCGATCAGCACCTTCTGGGAGGGCGCCAACCACGGCTGGTGGCCGCTGCTGTGGTTCGTCGGCAAGGTCGTCTCGTCGCTGTTCGTCTTCATCTGGATCCGCGCCTCGGTGCCCCGGGTGCGCTACGACCAGTTCATGAAGCTGGGCTGGAAGGTCCTCATCCCGATCTCGATGGTCTGGCTGATGCTGGTCGCCACCGTCCGGGCGCTGCGCAACGAGAACTACGACAACCAGTCGATCGTGCTGTACGTCGGCGGCGCGGTGATCGCGCTGCTGCTGCTGTCCTTCGTCGTCGACGTCTTCCGCGACCGCGGGGCGGCTGCGAAGGGCGAGGCCGGACCGGCGGTGGAGGAGGGCCCCGAGCCCGCCTTCGACCCGATGGCGGGCGGATTCCCGGTGCCGCCGCTGCCCGGCCAGTCCCTGCCGCCCGTACCGCGACGGCGCTCCCGACAGGAACGGGAGCTGATTGTCAGTGGTGGCCCCGACACTGTCAGTGACGGAAAGGAGGCCGATGGTGTCTGACTTCCAGAACCCGGTGGCCGGCTTCGGCGTGACCTTCAAGGCCATGTTCAAGAAGCGGCTGACCGAGCAGTACCCCGAGGAGAAGAAGCCCACCGCGCCCCGCTTCCACGGACGTCACCAGCTCAACCGGCATCCGGACGGGCTGGAGAAGTGCATCGGATGCGAGCTGTGCGCCTGGGCCTGCCCGGCGGACGCGATCTACGTGGAGGGCGCGGACAACACCGACGAGGAGCGCTACTCGCCGGGCGAGCGCTACGGCCGCGTCTACCAGATCAACTATCTGCGCTGCATCCTGTGCGGCCTGTGCGTCGAGGCGTGCCCCACCCGGGCGCTGACCATGACCAATGAGTACGAGCTGGCCGACCGCACCCGCGAATCGCTCATCTACACCAAGGAAGAGCTGCTCGCGGGCCTCGAAGACGGGATGGTCGACAGCCCGCACGCCATCTATCCGGGGACGGACGAGCAGGACTACTACCGCGGGCTGGTGACCGAGGCCGCGCCCGGGACCACCCGTCAGGTCGCGGTCAGCAAGGGCGAGACGCCCGAGACCGACGGTGAGGCCGAAGAGGAGGTGCAGGCATGAGCGGCGCACTGGCCGCGGCGGTCTCCACCACCTCCACCGGTGAGGCCTTCCAGTTCTGGGTGCTGGGCACGGTCGCCGTGATCGGCGCGCTGTGCACGATCCTGATGCGCAAGGCCGTGCACAGCGCCCTCAGCCTGGCGGGCACCATGATCGTCCTGGCGGTCTTCTACCTCGCCAACGGGGCGTATTTCCTGGGCGTCGTCCAGATCGTCGTCTACACCGGCGCGATCATGATGCTCTTCCTCTTCGTCGTGATGCTGGTCGGCGTCACCGCCGCCGATTCGCTGAAGGAGACCCTGAAGGGGCAGCGCTGGCTCGCCGCCCTGTGCGGGCTCGGCTTCGGCATCCTGCTGTGCGCCGGAATCGGGAACGCCTCGCTGAAGACGTTCGACGGGCTGGGGCAGGCCAACTCCGGCGGCAATGTGGAGGGCTTGGCGGCCCTGGTCTTCACCAAGTACGTCTTCGCCTTCGAGATCACCGGCGCGCTGCTGATCACCGCGGCGGTCGGCGCGATGGTGCTGACCCACCGCGAGCGCACCGAGCGCGCGCGCAGCCAGCGCGAGCAGTCCGAGGAGCGGGTGCGCACCGGCAGGCACGTCCCGCCGCTGCCCGCCCCGGGTGTCTACGCCCGGCACAACGCGGTGGACATCCCCGGTCTGCTGCCCGACGGCACGACGTCCGAGCTGACCGTCAACGCGACGCTGCGCGGCCGCGGCCAGGTCCGGGACGTCTCCGGTGAGGCGCTGGCGGAGCTGGCGGCGCTGGAGCAGCGCTCGGAGCGCTGGCTGGGGCGGCGGAAGCCGGAGGGCACCGACGCCGAGGGTTCCGAGGGCGCCGTGGGCGCGTCCGAGGACGCCGAGCACCGCAAGGGAGCCGCCAAGTGAATCCGGTCAACTACCTCTACCTGGCCGCCCTGTTGTTCACCATCGGTGCGGCCGGGGTCGTGATCCGGCGGAACGCGATCGTCCTCTTCATGTGCGTCGAGCTGATGCTGAACGCGTGCAACCTCGCGTTCGTCACCTTCTCCCGGCTGCACGGCAACCTCGACGGCCAGATCATCGCGTTCTTCACGATGGTCGTCGCGGCGGCGGAGGTCGTGGTCGGCCTCGCGATCATCGTGACCGTCTTCCGCTCCCGCCATTCGGCCTCGGTCGACGACGCCAGCCTGATGAAGCTCTAGAAGGGGTCGCGTTCAAGTGGAGAACCTCATCGGATTGCTCGTCGCGGCCCCGCTGCTCGGCGCTGCCGTGCTGCTGTGCGGGGGCCGGCGGCTGGACCGCACGGGCCACTACCTGGGCACGGTGCTCGCGGGCGCCTCCTTCGTGATCGGCGCCGTGCTCTTCGCCGACATGCTCGGCCGGGGCGAGCACGACCGCGCCCTGCACAGCCAGGTCTTCAGCTGGATCCCGGTGGGCGGCTTCCGCGCGGACGTCGCCTTCCAGCTCGACCAGTTGTCGATGACCTTCGTCCTGCTGATCTCGGGCGTGGGCACGCTGATCCACATCTACTCGATCGGTTACATGGCGCACGACGAGCGGCGCCGCCGCTTCTTCGGCTACCTCAATCTCTTCCTCGCGGCCATGCTGCTGCTCGTCCTCGCCGACAACTACCTGCTGCTGTACGTCGGCTGGGAGGGCGTCGGCCTCGCCTCGTACCTGCTCATCGGCTTCTGGCAGCACAAGCCGAGCGCGGCGACGGCGGCGAAGAAGGCGTTCATCGTCAACCGCGTCGGCGACATGGGCCTGTCCATCGCGATCATGCTGATGTTCACGACCTTCGGGACCTTCGCCTTCGCCCCCGTGCTGGCGAACGCGGAGGACGCGGGCGAGGGCAAGCTCACCGCCATCGGGTTGATGCTGCTGCTCGCCGCGTGCGGCAAGTCGGCCCAGGTGCCGCTCCAGTCCTGGCTCGGTGACGCGATGGAGGGCCCGACCCCGGTCTCGGCCCTGATCCACGCGGCGACCATGGTGACCGCGGGCGTCTACCTGATCACCCGCTCCGGCGCGATCTTCAACGCCGCGCCCGACGCACAGGCCGCGGTGGTCGCGGTCGGCGCGGTCACGCTGCTCTTCGGTGCCATCGTCGGTTGCGCGAAGGACGACATCAAGAAGGCCCTGGCCGGGTCGACGATGTCGCAGATCGGTTACATGATCCTGGCCGCAGGGCTCGGCCCGATCGGCTATGTCTTCGCGATCATGCACCTGGTCACCCACGGCTTCTTCAAGGCGGGGCTCTTCCTCGGCGCCGGGTCGGTCATGCACGGCATGAACGACGAGGTCGACATGCGCAAGTACGGCGGCCTGCGGAAGTACATGCCGGTCACCTTCGTCACCTTCGGGCTCGGCTACCTCGCCATCATCGGCTTCCCGGGGCTCTCCGGCTTCTGGTCCAAGGACAAGATCATCGAAGCGGCCTTCGCCAAGGGCGGCACCGAGGGCTGGATCCTGGGCGGCGCGGCCCTGCTGGGCGCGGCCATCACCGCGTACTACATGACGCGCGTGATGCTGATGACGTTCTTCGGCGAGAAGCGGTGGGAGCCCGCGCCCGATCCGGACAAGGCGCCCAGCGTCGAACCCGGTATCGACGTGCGCCCCGGCGAGATGCCACATCCGCACGAGTCGCCGAAGTCCATGACGATCCCCATGATCGTCCTGGCCTTCGGATCGGTCTTCGCGGGCGGGCTGTTCAGCCTGAACGACGCGTTCCTGAACTGGCTCGAACCGGTCACCGGCCACAGCCACGGCCACTCCCCGCTCAGCGCCGCGACGGTCACCGCGGGGACGATGGTCGTCCTGGTCATCGGCGTCGCCCTGGCCTGGGCGCAGTACGGGCGCCGGCCCGTGCCGCGCACCGCGCCGCGCGGCTCCCTGCTCACCCGGGCCGCCCGCCGCGACCTGCTCCAGGACGACTTCAACCACGTCGCGCTCGTCCAGCCCGGCCGCTACCTCACCCGCGGTCTGGTCTACGTCGACCACAAGCTGGTCGACGGCGTGGTCAACGGCACCGCGGCCGGGGTCGGCGGACTCTCCGGCCGATTGCGCAAGCTCCAGAACGGCTACGCCCGTACGTACGCGGTCTCGATGTTCGGCGGTACGGCGGTGCTCATCGCCGCGACCCTGCTGATGAGGGCGGTCTGAGTCATGTCATTTCCCCTGCTGACGGCCACGGCCGCGGTGCCCGCGCTCGGCGCGGTCGCCACCGCCGCGGTGCCCGCCGCCCAGCGAGCCGCCGCCAAGTGGGTGGCGCTGGCCTTCTCCCTGGTCACCCTCGCCCTCGCCGCGGTCATCACGGTCCGCTTCGACCCGGGCGGCGGCCGCTTCCAGCTCACCGAATCCCACGCCTGGATCAAGGACTTCGGGGTCCGCTACGAACTGGGCGTGGACGGCATCGCGGTCGCCCTGATCGCGCTCACCGCCGTGCTCATCCCCTTCATCATCCTGGCGGGCTGGCATGACGCCGACCCCCTGGAAGGCGCCCGGCCCAACCGCCGCTGGCGGCCCACCCAGGGCTTCTTCGCGCTGATCCTGCTGGTCGAGGCGATGGTGGTGATCTCCTTCGAGGCCACCGACGTCTTCGTCTTCTACATCTTCTTCGAAGCCATGCTCATCCCGATGTACTTCCTCATCGGCGGCTTCGGGGACCGGGCCGGGGAGCGGTCCGAGGAGGAGACGGCGACCCAGCGCTCCTACGCCGCGGTGAAGTTCCTGCTGTACAACCTCGCGGGCGGGCTGATCATGCTGGCCGCGGTGGTCGGTCTCTACGCGGTCACCGCCGACGACCTGGGCACCGGCACCTTCTCGCTCCAGCAGATCGTGGACGCCCGGGCGAGCGGACAGCTCGACTTCGCGACCAGCACCGAACGGCTGCTGTTCCTCGGCTTCTTCTTCGCCTTCGCGGTGAAGGCGCCGCTGTGGCCGCTGCACACCTGGCTGCCCAACGCGATGGGCGAGTCCACCGCCCCCGTCGCCGTGCTGATCACCGCGGTCGTCGACAAGGTCGGCACCTTCGCGATGCTGCGCTTCTGCCTCCAGCTCTTCCCCGAGGCCAGCAAGTGGGCCACGCCGGTGATCCTGGTCCTCGCGCTCATCAGCATCATCTACGGCGCGCTGCTGGCGATCGGCCAGCGGGACATCAAGCGGCTGATCGCCTACGCCTCGATCTCCCACTTCGGCTTCATCATCCTCGGCATCTTCGCCATGACCACCCAGGGCCAGGGCGGCGCCACGCTCTACATGGTCAACCACGGCATCTCGACCGCCGCGCTGATGCTGGTGGCCGGGTTCCTCATCACCCGGCGCGGCTCGCGGCTCATCGCCGACTACGGCGGCGTGCAGAAGGTCGCCCCGGTGCTCGCCGGCACCTTCCTGATCGGCGGTCTGGCCACCCTCTCGCTGCCCGGGCTCGCGCCCTTCATCAGCGAATTCCTGGTGCTCGTCGGCGCGTTCGCCCGCTATCCGGTGGTCGGAGTGATCGCCACCCTCGGCATCGTGCTCGCCGCGCTGTACGTACTGATCCTCTACCAGCGCACCATGACCGGCCCGGTGAAGGAGGAGGTGCGGTCCATGCCCGATCTGCGGCCGCGCGAACTGCTCGTCGTCGCGCCGCTGATCGCGCTGCTGCTCTTCCTCGGCGTCTACCCCAAGCCGCTGACGGAGATCGTCAACCCGGCCGTCGACCACACGCTGTCCGTGGTGGACGAGAAGGATCCCAAGCCCGATCACCCCGTCACTGACGCGGGCTGGTTCCACTACAGCCCCAAGCCCGAGGGTGCTTCCCACGACGGTGCTTCCGGAGGTGCCAAGTGACCCACGCGGCCACTGTCCACAGCCTGTGGACGACAGCGGCGGCGGCGCCCGACAAGATCCCCGCGCCGCACATCGAGTACGGGCAGCTGGCGCCCACCCTGATCGTGCTCGGCGCCGCGATCATCGGCGTACTGGTCGAGGCGTTCCTGCCGCGCGCCCAGCGTTACGCCGCGCAGCTGTTCGTCTCCGTCGTCTCCCTCGCCGCGGCCTTCGCGGCCGTCATCGGCCTCGCAGCGAGCGACTACGGCACAGGGAAGGCCCATGTCGCGGCCATGGGTGCCATCGCCGTCGACGGGCCCGCGCTCTTCCTCCAGGGCACCATTCTCCTGGTCGCGCTGGTCTCCGTGTTCACCTTCGCCGAGCGGCGGCTCGACCCGGTCGTCCACGGCAACCGCGTCGACTCCTTCGCGGCCCAGGCCGCCGCCGTGCCCGGCGGCGAGGCCGAAAAGGCCGCCGTCAAGGCCGGGTTCACCACCACCGAGGTCTTTCCGCTGGTCCTCTTCGCGGTGGGCGGCATGCTCGTCTTCCCCGCCGCGAACGATCTGCTGACCCTCTTCGTCGCGCTGGAGGTCTTCTCCCTCCCGCTGTACATCCTGTGCGCGCTCGCCCGGCGCCACCGGATGCTCTCCCAGGAGTCCGCCGTCAAGTACTTCCTGCTCGGCGCCTTCTCCTCGGCCTTCCTGCTCTTCGGGATCGCCCTGCTGTACGGCTACGCGGGCACCGTCGCGTACGCCGGTATCGCCGACGTCGTCGACGGCCAGGTCCGCAACGTCACCCCGGCGCTCGCCGGGACCATGGGCAACGACGCGCTGCTGCTCCTCGGCGGGGCGCTGGTGCTGATGGGCCTGCTGTTCAAGATCGGCGCCGTCCCGTTCCACATGTGGACCCCGGACGTCTACCAGGGCGCCCCCACCCCGGTCACCGGCTTCATGGCCGCGGCCACCAAGGTGGCGGCCTTCGGCGCGCTGCTGCGGCTGCTGTACGTCGTCCTGCCCGGGCTGCGCTGGGACTGGCGGCCGGTGATGTGGGGCGTCGCCATCGTCACCATGCTGGGCGGCGCGATCGTCGCCGTCACCCAGACCGATGTGAAGCGGCTGCTGGCCTACTCCTCCATCGCGCACGCCGGGTTCATCCTCGCCGGTGTCATCGCCACGACCCCCGACGGCATCTCCTCCGTCCTCTTCTACCTCGCCGCGTACTCCTTCGTGACCCTCGGCGCCTTCGCCGTGGTCACCCTGGTCCGCGACGCGGGCGGCGAGGCCACCCACCTGTCGAAGTGGGCCGGGCTGGGCCGCCGTTCGCCCCTGGTGGCCGCGGTCTTCGCGGTCTTCCTGCTGGCCTTCGCCGGTATCCCGCTGACCAGTGGGTTCGCGGGGAAGTTCGCGGTCTTCAAGGCGGCGGCGGACGGGGGCGCGGGTGCGCTGGTCGTGATCGGTGTGATCTCGTCGGCGATCGCGGCCTTCTTCTACATCCGGGTCATCGTGCTGATGTTCTTCAGTGAACCCCGCACGGACGGCCCGTCGGTGGCCGTCCCGAGCCCCCTGACCTCGTCGGCGATCGCGATCGGCGTCGCGGTCACGGTGGTGCTGGGTGTGGCGCCGCAGTACTTCCTCGACCTGGCAGGCCAAGCGGGCGTCTTCGTGCGCTAGCCGTTCCCCCTGGGGCCCCCGCCCCTTCCTGAATCAGGGGCTCGCCCCTGGACCCCGCCTGGGCTGGGGCACCGTGACGGTGCCCCAGCCCAGGCGTGCGTGCGGTGCCGTCGGCGCGGGGCCTGGGCGATCAGCTGGAGGGGAGGTTCGTCGGCAGGTCGGTGGGGATGCCGGAGGGCAGCGAGGTCGGAATGTTCGACGGGATGTCGCTGGGGGAGGTGGTCCGGGTGAAGGTGTCGTTCTCGGAGAGCGCGTCCCAGTCGACGGTGAGCGTCTTGCCGTCCCCGCTCGGGGCCACCTTGCCCATGGTGCGGTCGGTGTTGCCGTCGGCGCACTTGAGCATCAGCATCTTCTCGCCGGTGTCGGTGTACTCACCGTTGCAGACGTGCTTGCCCGCGATCAGGGACGCCTTCTCGCCGCCGATGGACAGGATGAGCGTCTGGCTGCCGGTCTTGGCGAGGTAGGCGCCGGTGATCTTGGAGTTCGCGCCCCCCTCCGCCGGGGCGCTCGACTCCTGCGCCGACGGGGTGTCCTTGGACGTGTCCTTCTTCCCCTCGTCGCTGTCACTGCCGCACGCCGTCAGCAGAACGGCGGCCGCGGCCACCGTTCCGGCGATGCTCGCTGCCTTCTTCACGCGCTTCTCCTCGGATATCAGGGCCGTCAGGGCAGGAGCACGACAAATTAGCAGTCGCTCATGACGCCGCCGGAACGACGTGGCCGGTCACCTCACCCATACCGATGCGGACCCCGTCCGGGCCGGGCGCCCAGGCGCTGAGGGTCACCTCGTCGCCGTCCTCCAGGAACGTCCGGGGGCCGTCCGGGAGGTGCAGCGGATCGCGGCCGCCCCAGGTGAGTTCGAGCAGGCAGCCCAGCTCGTCCGGGCGCGGGCCGCTGACCGTGCCGGAGGCGAAGACGTCGCCGGTGCGCAGCGAGGCGCCGTTCACCGTCAGATGGGCGAGCTGCTGGGCCGCCGTCCAGTACATGGCGGAGAACGGGGGCCGGGAGACGGTGTGGCCGTTGACGGCGACATCGATGCGCAGATCGAACCCGCCGGGCTCGGCGGCCGAGTCGTCGAGGTAGGGGAGCGGCGTGACGTCGCGGGCGGGCGGGGCGGTACGGGCCGCGGCGAGGGCGTCCAGCGGGGTGATCCAGGCGGCGAGGGAGGTGGCGAAGGACTTGCCGAGGAAGGGGCCGAGGGGGCGGTACTCCCAGGACTGGATGTCGCGGGCGGACCAGTCGTTGAGGAGGCAGACGCCGAAGACGTGATCGTGGAACCCGGCGAGCGGCAGCGGTGTATTCAGAGGTGAGGGCGCGCCGACGACGAACGCGACCTCGGCTTCGAAGTCGAGGCGCAGCGAGGGGCCGAAGACCGGCCGGGGAGGAGCGGACGATGAGGACGATGCGGAAGGAGCAGCCGATGCAGGAGCAGCCGACGCGGGGGCGGGCGAGGCGGGGGCCTCGGCCGGGGGCAGCCGCTGGCCGTGGGGGCGGACGATGGGCGAGCCCGAGACGAGCACGGTGCCGGCCCGGCCGTGGTAGCCGATCGGCATGTGCTTCCAGTTGGGGGTGAGGGCGTCGCCGTCCGGGCGGAAGATCTTGCCCGCGTTGGAGGCGTGGTGCTCGCTGGCGAAGAAGTCGACATAGTCCGCCACCTCGATCGGGAGGTGGAGGGCGAGGGTGGTGAGGGGGTGCATCAGGGGCTCGATGGCGTGCCGGTGCGCCGGGTTGGTCAGCCAGTCGCGCAGCTCCGCGCGGACGGCCTGCCAGACCGGACGGCCCGCGGCCATCAGCGGGTTGAGCGAGGAGGCGCCGAGCAGTTCGGCGTGCGGGGAGGCCGCGACCGCCGCGGCGGCGCCCGCGTCCAGCACATGGGCGCCGTAGCGCACGCCGATTTTCCGCAGATGAGGAGCGTCGGAGGTGGTGAACACGCCATAGGGGAGGTTGTCCGGGCCGAAGGGATCGCCTTCGGGCAGGTCGAGCGGGCTTCGCTGCGCCATGGGTGGTGCCTCGCCTTCTCCTCGTCGCCACGGGTTGGCCGGTCCACACCCTATGGCCCGGGGTGCGCCACCCCTGTGGGGTGACTGCCACCTAAAGGGATGGCAATGTCCGGATAGTCCTTGCTGGAGGAGGTAATTCCGAAGTAGCGTCCTTCATCAGGTCACGCACAGTGGGGGGACCACTGCGGTGGGGTGACCGAGGGGGACTCGTGGCGAGCAGTGCCATGCCGTTCGCGGTGGACCGTTCCGTGCCGGGGCTGATCGTGAAGATAGGCGATTACCCGCTGCATCACGGGGGCGTGGGGGCCATTCGCTCCCTGGGCCGTCTCGGCGTACCCATGTACGCGGTCACCGAGGACCGTTGGACCCCGGCCGCCCAATCGCGCTACCTGAGGCGGGCCTTCGTCTGGCCGACCACCGGCAGGGAGCGGCCGGAGCGGCTGGTGGAGGGGCTGCTGCGGGCAGGGCGGGCGATCGGCCGTCCGACCGTCCTGCTGCCCACGGACGAGGAGGCGGCGGTGCTGATCGGCGAGCATGCCGATGTGCTCGCCGGGGAGGGCCGATTCCTCTTCCCGCGCACCGAGCCGGGGTTGCCCAGGCGGCTGGCCAGCAAGCAGGGGCTGTACGAGCTGTGTGTCGAGCACGGGGTGCCCACCCCGGAGGCGGCGTTCCCCGGTTCGTACGCCGACGTCAAGGCGTTCGCGGTGCGCGCGCGGTTTCCGGTCGTGGCCAAGAACCGGGACGCGTTCGAGCGGCGGAGGCAGCCTGCGGTGGGCGGGACGACCCGGATCGCCGGGCCGCGCGAGCTGCTGGCGCTGGCCCGGGACTGGGGGCCGCGGCCCGGGGTGGTCCTTCAGGAGTACCTCCCGCGGGAGTCCGCCGAGGACTGGATCGTGCACGCCTACTTCGACGCGGAGTCCACACCGCTGGCGATGTTCACCGGCGTCAAGGTGCGGTCCTGGCCGCCGCACGCGGGCATGACGGCGTGCGCCTACACGGTGGACAACAAGGAACTGGCCGGGATGACGGCCCGGTTCATCCAGCGGATCGGCTTCAGCGGCATCGTCGATCTGGACTGGCGCTTCGACCGGCGCGACGGGCGGTACAAGCTGCTGGACTTCAACCCGCGGATGGGAGCGCAGTTCCGGCTCTTCGAGAACGAGGCGCGGCTCGACGTCGTTCGGGCCCAGCACCTCGATCTGACGGGGCGTCCGGTGCCCGAGGCGGAGCAGTTGGCGGGCCGGCGGTTCGTCGTCGAGAACATCGACCTGCCCGCCCTGCTCGCCTACCGCCGCAGTGGATACACCACGCCGCACGCCCCCGCCCGGGCGAGCGGGACCGAGCTGGCATGGGCCGCGCGCGACGACATGCGGCCGTTCTTCACCATGCTGGCGCGCTGTGTGGGGCCCGGTGCGACGCATCTGTACCGGATGTGGCGCGCCAAGAACAGGTAACACCTTGGGGAGGGGATTCGTGAACGATCCGGTAGCAGTCATCGGGGCCGGTCCATACGGCCTGTCGACCGCCGCCCACCTACGCGCCCGCGGCCTGCCGGTCCGCGTCTTCGGGGAGCCGATGGTGAGCTGGCGCGAGCAGATGCCCGCGGGCATGCTGCTCAAGTCCACCCCGGTCGCGTCGACCATCGACGCACCGCAGCCGGGGCACACCCTGCTCGACTACTGCCACGCGGTGGGCGGCAAGCGGTATCAGTCCGACTGGGACATCATCCCCGTCGAGACCTTCGCGGGGTACGGGCTGTGGTTCCAGGAGCGGCTGGTGCCGGAGCTGGAGCAGACCAGGGTCGTGGCCGTCGACCGGCGGGGCGGCCGCTTCGAGCTGAAGCTGGATTCGGGGGAGCAGTTCACGGCGCGGGCCGTCGTCGTGGCCAGCGGGCTCAGCGGGCTCGCCCATCTGCCCGCCGAGTTCGCCGCCGCCGTCCCCGACGGGCCGTCCGCGGCCGGGCCGGTCTCGCACAGTTCGCACCACCAGGACCTCGGGCGGTTCGCGGGGCGCGAGGTCGTGGTGGTCGGGGCCGGGCAGTCGGCGCTGGAGAGCGCGGTGCTGCTGGCCGAGGCGGGCGCCGCGTCGGTGCGGGTGGTGGCCCGGGGGAGGGCCGCGGTCGCCTTCGGCGCCCCGCCGGACCGTCAGCCCCGGCTGCGGCCCGTATCGCCCTTCGGGCGCGCCTGGTCGCTGTATGCGCTGTCGCACCACGCGGCGGGCTTCCGGCGGCTGCCCGCACCGGCCCGGGAGTATCTGGTGCGCGCGGTGCTCGGCCCCAAGGGCGCCTGGTGGCTGCGGGGTCGCTTCGCGGGGCGGGTGCAGGTCACCCAGGGCGTGCGGATCACCCGGGTCACCGTCGAGGACGGCGGCCGGCCGGTGCTCACGCTGCGCGGCGGCAGCGGCCGGGTCGGCGAGCTGGCCGCGGACCATGTGCTGGCCGCGACGGGCTATCGGATGAATCTGGCCGCGCTCGGCTTCCTCGGCCCCGAGCTGCGCGCCGAAGTGGTCACCGGCGCCGGTGGGCCATGGCTGGACGCGGGGTATGGCTCGTCCGTGCCGGGGCTGTACTTCACCGGACTTCCGGCGGCGGCCTCCTTCGGCCCGGTCATGCGGTTCGTCTGCGGCACGGAGTACGCGTCGCCCCGGCTGGCGAAGGCGGTGGCCACAGCGCACGGATGAGGCCCCGGGGCGGGCTGACGGCCCCCGATCGGTGAACGGTCGGGGGCCGCATGATGAATGATCTGCTGGTGATTGCGGGACCGTGTGGAGAAGCCGGTCGATCCGGGCGAGGGCGTTGTGCGGCGCACAAGGCGGGAAGGCGCCCACAGTGATCGATACCCGACCGGATACGCTGCCTTTTGGTGGAGGCGGCGACACATCGACATTCCGCGTGAACGCAGGCAGACAGGAGTACCCCGTGAGCGTCATCGGGCCCTTCGGGCTGAGCGTGCGGGACCGGACTCTGGAAGCCGACACTCAGGCCGGGCTGGCGGCTGTCGAAGAGGGTCTGCTGGAGGCCACCAAGAGTGACGTGCCGTTCATCACCGAGGCCGCCCAGCATCTGGTGCGCGCGGGCGGGAAGCGTTTCCGGCCACTGCTGGTGCTGCTGGCCGCGCAGTTCGGCGACCCGTACGCCCCCGGTGTGGTGCCCTCGGCGGTCGTCGTCGAGCTGACGCATCTGGCCACGCTGTACCACGACGACGTGATGGACGAGGCCGAGGTGCGGCGCGGGGTGCCCAGCGCCAACGCCCGCTGGGGCAACTCCGTCGCGGTGCTCACCGGTGACTTCCTCTTCGCCCGCGCCTCGCACGTCCTGGCCGATCTGGGTCCGGAGGCGGTGCGGGTCCAGGCCGAGGCGTTCGAGCGGCTGGTGACGGGCCAGATCCTGGAGACCGCCGGACCGCGCGGCCGCGACCCCATCGAGCACTATCTGGACGTCCTCGCGGGCAAGACGGGCTCGCTGATCGCCGTCTCGGGCCGGTTCGGCGCGATGATGTCGGGCGCCGACGAGTCCATCGTCAACATCCTGACCCAGTACGGCGAACGGCTCGGGATGGCCTTCCAGCTGGCCGACGACGTGCTGGACATCGCCAGCGACAGCCATGAGTCAGGCAAGACCCCCGGCACCGATCTGCGCGAGGGTATCGCCACCCTCCCCGTCCTGCATCTGCGGGCGCAGGCGGAGGCGACCGGTGCGCCGGAGGACCGGGAGCTGTGCGAGCTGCTCGCGGGCGACCTCACCGACGACGCCCGCCATGCGGAGGTGCTGCGGCGGCTGCGCGCCCACCCCGCCCTGGAGCAGGCCCGCCAGGACACGCTGCGCTATGCGGCGGAGGCCCGTTCGATGCTGGCGCCCCTGCCGGAGGGCCCGGCGAAGTCGGCCCTGGAGGGCCTGTGCGACGCGGTGGCCCACCGGGCCGGGTGACCCCCCGATTCCGCCCGCGGCCCCCTACGGGATACCCGGAGGGGGATCCGTCCTGTGGCGCGGTCCGTCATACCCGAGCAGTACGCGGACTTGATCCTGCGGGCTGACGTATCGGCCCTCCCGATTTGGTGGGATGAGAACACCACCACATGGCGGGATCGGGAGACAATGGCCCGAGAGGTGGACGAGTGCAGGCTGACGACCGCCGCCGACGACGGAGGTAGAGCAACATGGCACGGATCCGACCGATACAGGTCGCCGACGACGGCTTCTGGGACGAGGATCGACCAACACGGCGCACGAAGACGCTCCGCTACGGGGCCCCGGTCGCGGTGGCGGGCATCGCGGCCGCGACGATCGGGCTCGTCCCGGCGCTGGCCAGCAGCGGCGCCCCGGATCTGCCGAAGATCACGGCACAGCAGCTGATCAGCAAGATGGCCGCCTCGGACCAGCAGCAGGTGTCCGGCTCGCTGAAGATCACCACCGATCTGGGCCTCCCCACGCTGCCGGGCGGCGGCTCCCTCGCCGGTGCCGCGAACGACCTCGCGGGCGAGAAGGGCGCGACCGCCTCGCCGGAGGCCAAGCTCTCCGAGCTGGTGTCCGGTACGCACACGCTGCGGGTGGCCGCCGACGGCCCCGACAAGCAGCGGGTGTCGATCGTCGAGAACGCCGCCGAGTACAGCATGATCCACAACGGCGACCAGCTGTGGGCGTACGACAGCGGCAGCAACTCCGTCTTCCACTCCACCGCCCCCAAGGACGCCGCGGGCAAGCGCGACCACCGGGGCGAGACGCCCCGCGACCTGCGGGACGCCACCCCGCAGCAGTTCGCCAAGCAGATGCTCGCCGCCGTGGACGACACCACCGAGGTGACGGTCGACGGCACCACCCGGGTCGCCGACCGGGACGCCTACCAGCTGCTGATCAAGCCCAAGCAGAGCGCGTCCACGGTCGGCTCGATCCGTATCGCGGTCGACGCGGACAACGGCGTGCCGCTGAAGTTCACCCTCACCCCGAAGAGCGGCGGCAAGGCGGCCGTCGACGTGGGCTTCACCAAGGTGGACTTCGGCAAGCCCGCCGCGGGCACCTTCGACTTCACGCCGCCCAAGGGCGCCAAGGTCACCGAGGACGACGCCGCCGACCACCGGGAGAAGGGCTTCAAGGAGCGGCCGGGCGGTGCCGACGCCATGTCCGGCCCCCTGTCCGGGCTGAACGTCACCGGCGAGGGCTGGGACACCATCGCCCGCCTCGACGACGGCCAGAAGGCCGGTGCGACCGGCGAGTCTCCCTCCGCCCCGGGCGGCGACGGCGGAGCGGCCTCCGGTCTCCTCGGCAGCTTCGGCAAGAAGGTCACGGGCGACTTCGGCTCCGGCACGGTGTTCAGCACCCGCCTGGTGAACGCGCTGATGACCGACGACGGCAAGGTCTTCGTCGGCGCGGTCGACAAGGACGCCCTGGTCGCGGCCGCCAACAAGGCCAAGTAGAAGAACAGGGAAGGAGAGCCCGTGGACGAGTCGTCCGCCGATGCCGTGGTGGAGACCCGCGGGCTCACCAAGCGCTACCGGGGCGGGCAGCTCGCCGTCGACGCGCTCGACCTGACCGTCCCGCGCGGCAGCGTCTTCGGCTTCCTCGGGCCCAATGGCTCGGGGAAGACGACGACCATCCGCATGCTCATGGGCCTGATCGAGCCCACCTCGGGCGGCGCCCGGCTGCTGGGGCGGCCGATGCCGCGCGCCGCCCGCAGCGTGCTGCCGAGGGTGGGCGCCCTCATCGAGGGGCCCGCCCTCTATCCGTATCTGAGCGGCCGGGACAATCTGCTGCGTTACGACGCCGCCGACCCGACCGCCGACCCCCGTACCCGTGCCGCCCGCGCCGCGGCCGCCCTGGACCGGGTCGGGCTCGGGGCCGCGGCGGGGAAGAAGGCCCGGGCGTACTCGCTGGGGATGAAGCAGCGCCTCGGCCTGGCCGCCGCCCTGCTCCAGCCGCGTGAGCTGCTGGTGCTCGACGAGCCGACCAACGGGCTCGATCCCCAGGGCATGCGCGAGATCCGCACCCTGGTGCGCGAGCTGGCCCAGGAGGGCACCACGGTCTTCCTCTCCTCGCACCTCCTGGACGAGATCGAACAGGTCTGTACCCATGCGGCGGTCATGGCCCAGGGCCGTTTGATCGCCCAGGGCACGGTCGCCGAGCTGGCGGCGGGCAGCCGCGGCAGGCTGTCCGTCACCACCCCGGATCCGGCCGACGCCGTCCGCGTCCTCAAGGAGCACGGGGTGACGGACCTGGTGGTCCTGGAGGAGCGGGTCTCCGGCGAGCTGCCCTCGCCCGCGCCCGAGCCCGCCGACCTGAACGCGGCCCTGGTGCGCGCCGGGGTGCGGGTACGGGCCTTCGGTGCCGAGGGCGCCTCGCTGGAGGACGCCTTCGTCGCGCTGACCGGGGAGGGATTCGATGTCGCGGGCTGAAGCGGCTGAAAAAGGCGAGACGCCCGGGACCGGAGAGTCGTACGAGGCGCCCCGGCCGCGTCCGCTGTGGGCCCTGGCCCTCTTCCGCAGCGAGCTGTCCACCACCTTCCGCCGCTGGCGGACGCTGGCGCTGCTCGGGGTGCTCGCGGCCGTCCCGGTCCTCATCGGCGTCGCCGTGAAGATCGAGACCAGCGACGGCGGTGGCTTCGGCCGTGGCGGCGGGGGCGGCGGAGGCGGAGGAAGCGGCGACGGGCCCGCCTTCTTCTCCCAGATCACCAACAACGGGATCTTCCTCGTCTTCGCCGCGCTGGCGGCGACCCTGCCCGTCTTCCTGCCGATGGCCATCGGCGTGGTCGCCGGGGACTCCATCGCCGGTGAGGCGGGCCCGGGGACGCTGCGCTATCTGCTGGTCGCCCCCGCCGGGCGCACCCGGCTGCTGCTCGCCAAGTTCGTCACCATCCTGGCGTTCTGCCTGGCCGCGACCCTGGCGGTGGCCATCGCCGGACTCGCGACCGGGGCGATGCTGTTCCCGCTCGGCGATGTCACGCTGATCTCCGGCACCTCGGTGTCGTTCGGCGACGCGCTGGTGCGGGCGCTCGGCGTGGCGGGCGTCGTGGCGCTGTCACTGGTGGGGATCGCGACGGTGGGCCTGTTCATCTCCACCCTCACCAACAGCGGCATCGCGGCCATGGCGACCACGGTGGGGCTCGTGGTCACCGTGCAGATCCTGGACACGATCCCGCAGCTGCACGCGATCCACCCGTATCTCTTCCCGCACTACTGGCTCGGCTTCGCGGATCTGCTGCGCCAGCCGGTCTACTGGGACCAGCTGATCAAGAACGTAGAGCTCCAGGGGCTGTATCTGGCCGTGTTCGGCTCGGCGGCCTGGGCCCGGTTCACCACGAAGGACATCACGGTCTGAGCGGTCCGTACGTCTCCGTACATCTCCGTACGTCTCCGTACGGACCGCTCAGGACTGCCGGTGCGTCAGGAGGACAGCGTCCAGACGGCGTACGCGATGGCGTCGCTGTTGCGGTCCAGCGCGGTGTCGTTGATGTTGGTCGTGGTGTCGCACGACCGGTGGTAGCAGCGGTCGAAGGCCTGACCGGAGGTGCCGCCCCACTTCTGGGCCTGGGCGGCGGTCTTGATGTAGTCGGCGCCGCTGAACAGGCCGCCCACCGGGATGCCCACGTTCTTGAACGGGGCGTGGTCGGAGCGCCCGTCGCCCTCCGTCTCTATCTCCGTCGAGACGCCCTTGGTGGCGTAGAAGTCCTTGAAGACCCCTTCGATCCGGGTGTCGTCGTCATAGACGAAGTAGCCCGGGTTGGGTGAGCCGATCATGTCGAAGTTGAGATAGCCGTCGATCTTCGCGCGGTTGGCGGACGACAGGCTGTTGACGTACGTCCGGGACCCGACCATGCCCAGCTCCTCGGCGCCCCACCAGGCGAACCGCAGATGCTTGGTGGGCTTCAGCCCCGAGCGGGCGACGGTGAGCGCGGTCTCCAGGACGGCGGCGGAACCCGATCCGTTGTCGTTGATGCCGGGACCCGCGCTGACGGAGTCCAGGTGGGCGCCGGAGAACACCACGTTGTCGGCGTCGCCGCCGGGCCAGTCGGCGATGAGGTTGTAGCCGGTGGAGCCGCTGGAGGTGAACTGCTGGACCGTGGTGGTGAACCCGGCCGAGTCCAGGGCGCCCTTGATGTAGTCGAGCGACGCCTTGTAGCCGGGGCGGCCGTGGGCGCGGTTGCCGCCGTTGGCGGTGGCGATGGACTGGAGCTTGGTCAGGTGGGCCTTGACGTTCGCGAGGGGCACGTCCGGTACGGCGAGGGCGGCGGCCGCCGGAGGCGGGGGAGCCGCGGCGGCCGCGGAGGTGGCGGGGGCGGCCGAGACCAGGGCGGCGATCGCCGCACCGGCGGCGATCGCGGCGGCCGTCCGGCGGGACGCGGATCTTCGGGGGGCGCGGTGCGGATCAGCACATGACGACATGGGGGGGGCTCCGATTCCGAACGGGGACTGCACGGAAGGACGTGACGCTGTGTGATGCACGTACGTACGTATACCCATGGGGGTGGTGGAGCGGTGTGACAAGATGACGCCGCGATGGCGCGAGGCTGATGCTCCGGGTGTGGCTGACCCTCCGTCAAGAGCGGAAACCGGACATCACCCGCCGGATATCGGTCCCGACGGTGCCTCCGCCGCCTATGCCTTCCTGGCGGCGGCCGGGGCAGCGGCCGGAGCCGGGGACGCGGCCGCCAGGGCCGCGGCGTCCGCCAGTTCCCGCCGGGCCCGGTGCCCGGTCCGCAGCGCGTCCCAGGTGAGCAGCGCGAGCGCGAGCCAGACGAGGGCGAAGCCCGCCCATCGCTCGGGCGGCATGTACTCGTGGAAGACGACCAGCCCGAGGATGAACTGGGAGGTGGGCGTGAGGTATTGGAGCATCCCGATCGTCGACAGCGGCAGCCGCACCGCGGCGGCCCCGAACAGGATCAGCGGCCCCGCGGTGATCAGCCCGCAGCTCACCAGCAGCGCCGAATGCCCCATGCCGCCGCTGCCGAACGTGCTGTCGCCGCGCATCGTGAGGTAGCCGAGGAAGCCGAGCGCGGGCAGGAACTGGACGGCGGTCTCGGCGGCCAGCGACTCCAGCCCGTCCAGCCCGATCCGCTTCTTGACCAGGCCGTACGTGGCGAAGGAGAAGGCCAGGGTGAGGGCGATCCAGGGCAGCTTGCCGTAGCCGACGGCCAGCACGCCCACCGCCACCACGCCGACGCCGACCGCCGCCCACTGCGCGGGGCGCAGCCGCTCCCGCAGCAGCAGGACGCCGAAGCCGATGCTGACCAGGGGGTTGATGAAGTAGCCGAGCGCCGTCTCGACGACGTGTCCGCTGTTGACGCCCCAGATGTACAGGCCCCAGTTGACGGAGATGGCGGTCGCGGCGAGCGCCACGAGACCGAGCCGCCGGGGCTGCCGCAGCAGCGGGCCGACCCAGGACCAGCGGCGCAGCACCAGCAGGAGGAGCCCGACGACCACCAGCGACCAGACCATGCGGTGGGCGAGGATCTCGACCGCCCCGGCGGGTTGCAGCAGCGGCCAGAAGAGCGGGGCGAGGCCCCACAGGCCGTACGCGGCGAAGCCGTAGAGAAGACCGGCGCGGTCCTGGTGGTGCGGCTGCGGCTGAGTCTGCGGCTGCATGAAGGCCCTCCCCGACGGCGTGACCGCCCTGGCGAGGGGGCCCGTCCGACGGTAGCGCCGGGCGACCCGCCTGTCATCACCGTATCCGCGATATGGGACTGACAGGCGGGCCGTCCCCTGACACCCGAGGTCAGCCCTTGAGGGCCACCGCGAGGGAGTCCGCGATCGGCGTGGTCGGGCGGCCGGTCAGCCGGGACAGGTCGCCGGGGGTGGCGGCCAGCAGCCCGCGCTCGATCGCCGTGTCGACGTCGGCCAGGATGGCGGCGAGCGGCTCGGGCAGGCCCGCGCCGGTGAGGATGGACTGCACCTCGTCGGCGGAGACGGCGCGGTAGGCGATCTCCTCGCCGGTCTGCCGGGCGACCTCGGCGGCGTATTCGGCGAAGCTCCAGGCGGTGTCGCCGGACAGCTCGTACGCCGTGTTCTCGTGGCCCTCGCCGGTCAGCACGGCGACGGCGGCCGCCGCGTAGTCGGCGCGCGCGGCGGAGGCGACCCGGCCCTCGCCCGCGGCGGCGACGACGGCTCCGTGCTCCAGCACGGGGGCCAGCTGCTCGGTGTAGTTCTCGTTGTACCAGCCGTTGCGCAGCAGCACATACGGCAGCCCGGACCCGGTGATGGCCTGCTCGGTGGCCCGGTGCTCGTCGGCGAGCCGGAAGTCGGCGGCGGGGCCGCCCAGCACGCTGGTGTACGCGAGCAGCGCGACCCCGGCCTCCTTGGCGGCGTCGATGACCGCCTGGTGCTGCGCGACGCGCTGCCCGATCTCGCTGCCGGAGATCAGCAGCACCTTGTCGCCCGCGGCGAAGGCACCGCTCAGCGTCTCGGGGCGGCTGTAGTCGGCCACCTTCAGGGTGACGCCGCGGGCGGCGAGCGGGGCGGCCTTGTCGGCGTCGCGCACGACCGCGGTGATCCGGTCGGCCGGAACCTTCTCCGGCAGGCCGTCGATGACGAGGCGGCCGAGGTGTCCGGTGGCTCCGGTGACGACGATGCTCATGGGGGTCTCTTTCTCTGTCGTTGTCCGATCCGCGACCCACCTTAGGCACAGCGCTAACCATTCGAAAGTACCCACTTTGACGTAAGGTACTGGCATGCAGGTAAGTGATAACCCCACGGTCTGCCCCTCGCGGCTGATCCTGGAGCACATGACCAGCCGCTGGGGTGTGCTGGTCTTCGCCGTGCTGCTGAAGGGCACGTACCGCTTCAGTGAGCTGCGGCGCGAGATCGGCGGGGTGAGCGAGAAGATGCTCGCCCAGACGCTCCAGACCCTGGAGCGCGACGGCTTCGTCCACCGCGAGGCGCACCCCGTCATCCCGCCGCATGTGGACTACTCGCTGACCGACCTGGGCCGGGACGCGGCGAGCCGGGTGCGGGCGCTGGCGGGCTGGGCGGAGGAGCACGCCCCGCAGGTGCTGGCGGCCCGGGAGACATACGACGCGGCCCGGGCGGACGCGTCGTAGCGGGGCGGCATACGACGCGGCCAGGCCGGGTGCGTAGACCCGGCCTGGCCGCGTATCTCGTCGGATCCGGTACGGCTCAGCCGACGACGGTCCAGGTGTCGTTCCCCGCGAGCAGCGCGCCGAGGTCGCCCTTGCCCTTGCGCTCGACGGCGGCGTCGATCTGGGTCGCCATGTCGGTGTCGTAGACCGGCCGCTGGACGTCGCGCAGCACCCCGATGGGAGTGTGGTGCAGGGTGTCCGGGTGGGCCAGCCGGGACAGGGCGAACGCGGTGGTGGGGGAGTCCGCGTGGGCGTCGTGGACCAGGATGCGGTCCTCGTTCTCGGCGGTGACCGCGACGACCTCCAGATCGCCGGTGGCCTGGTTCCGTACGACGCCCTTGGCGCCGTCGGCGCCGAAGCGGATCGGCTTGCCGTGCTCCAGCCGGATCACGGCTTCCTCGGCCTGCTCCTTGTCCTTGAGCGCGTCGAAGGCGCCGTCGTTGAAGATGTTGCAGTTCTGGTAGATCTCCACCAGCGCGGTGCCCGGGTGGGCGGCGGCCTCGCGCAGCACCTGGGTGAGGTGCTTGCGGTCGGAGTCCACGGTGCGGGCGACGAAGCCCGCCTCGGCGCCGAGCGCCAGCGAGATGGGGTTGAACGGGGCGTCCAGGGAGCCCATCGGGGTGGACTTGGTGATCTTGCCGACCTCGGAGGTCGGGCTGTACTGGCCCTTGGTGAGGCCGTAGATGCGGTTGTTGAAGAGCAGGATCTTCAGGTTCACGTTGCGGCGCAGGGCGTGGATGAGGTGGTTGCCGCCGATGGACAGCGCGTCGCCGTCACCGGTGACCACCCACACCGACAGGTCGCGCCGGGCGGCCGCGAGGCCGGTGGCGATGGCGGGGGCGCGGCCGTGGATCGAGTGCATCCCGTAGGTGTTCATGTAGTACGGGAAGCGGGAGGAGCAGCCGATGCCGGAGACGAAGACGATGTTCTCCTTCGCCAGCCCCAGTTCGGGCATGAAGCCCTGCACGGCGGCGAGGATCGCGTAGTCGCCGCAGCCGGGGCACCAGCGCACTTCCTGGTCGGACTTGAAGTCCTTCATGGACTGCTTGCCCTCGGCCTTGGGCACCAGGGACAGCGCCTCGGCCAGGGCGGTGGGCGGCTGCGAGATGGTCTCAGTCATCGATGGCCTCCTTGAGGGCCGTCGCCAGCTGCTCGGCCTTGAACGGCAGTCCCCGCACCTGGGTGAAGGAGCGGGCGTCGACGAGGTACTTGGCGCGGATGAGGGTGGCGAGCTGGCCGAGGTTCATCTCGGGTACGACGACCTTGTCGTAGCGGGCCAGCACCGCGCCCAGGTTGGCCGGGAAGGGGTTGAGGTGGCGCAGATGGGCCTGGGCGATCCGGTCGCCGGCCCGGCGCACCCGGCGCACCGCGGCGGTGATCGGCCCGTACGTCGAGCCCCAGCCCAGCACCAGGGTGCGGGCGTCGCCGGTGGGGTCGTCCACCGCCAGCTCCTCGACCTCGATGCCGTCCACCTTGGCCTGCCGGATGCGGACCATGTGGTCGTGGTTGGCGGGGTCGTAGGAGATGTTGCCGGAGCCGTCCTGCTTCTCGATGCCGCCGATGCGGTGTTCGAGCCCCGGGGTGCCGGGCACCGCCCAGGGGCGGGCCAGGGTCCGCGGGTCGCGCTTGTACGGCCAGAAGACCTCGGTGCCGTCCTCGGTGGTGTGGTTGGGGCCGGTCGCGAACTGGACCCGCAGATCCGGCAGGCCGTCGACCTCGGGCACCCGCCACGGCTCCGACCCGTTGGCCAGATAGCCGTCGGAGAGGACGAAGACCGGGGTGCGGTAGGTGAGCGCGATCCGCGCCGCGTCCAGCGTGGCGTCGAAGCAGTCGGCCGGGGTCTTCGGGGCCACGATCGGCACCGGAGCCTCGCCGTTGCGCCCGTACATCGCCTGGAGCAGATCGGCCTGCTCGGTCTTGGTCGGCAGCCCCGTGGACGGCCCGCCGCGCTGGATGTCGATCACCAGCAGCGGCAGCTCCAGGCTCACCGCGAGCCCGATGGTCTCCGACTTCAGCGCCACGCCAGGACCGGAGGTGGTGGTCACCGCGAGCGCCCCGCCGAACGCGGCGCCCAGCGCCGCGCCGATGCCCGCGATCTCGTCCTCGGCCTGGAAGGTGCGCACGCCGAAGTTCTTGTGCTTGCTCAGCTCGTGCAGGATGTCGGAGGCCGGGGTGATCGGGTACGAGCCCAGGAACAGCGGCAGGTCCGCCTGCTGGGACGCGGCGATCAGCCCGTACGACAGCGCCAGGTTGCCGGAGATGTTCCGGTACGTCCCGGCGGGGAAGGCGGTGGCGGCGGGCGCCACCTCGTAGGAGACCGCGAAGTCCTCGGTCGTCTCGCCGAAGTTCCACCCGGCCCGGAACGCGGCCACGTTCGCCTCGGCGATCTCCGGCTTCTTGGCGAACTTCTGGCGCAGGAACGTCTCGGTGTTCTCCGTGGGCCGGTGGTACATCCACGACAGCAGGCCGAGCGCGAACATGTTCTTGCTGCGCTCCGCCTCCTTCCGGGACAGCCCGAACTCCTTCAGCGCCTCGATGGTCAGCGTCGTCAGCGGCACCGGGTGGACCTGGTACGCGTCCAGCGAGCCGTCTTCGAGCGGGCTGCGCTCGTATCCGACCTTCGCCATCGGCCGCTTGGTGAACTCGTCGGTGTTGACGATGATCTCGGCGCCGCGCGGCACGTCGCCCAGGTTGGCCTTGAGCGCGGCCGGGTTCATCGCCACCAGGACGTCCGGCGCGTCGCCGGGGGTGAGGATGTCGTGATCGGCGAAGTGGAGCTGGAAGCTCGACACGCCGGGCAGGGTGCCGGCGGGGGCGCGGATCTCCGCCGGGAAGTTCGGCAGGGTCGACAGGTCGTTCCCGAACGACGCCGTCTCCGAGGTGAACCGGTCTCCGGTGAGCTGCATACCGTCACCGGAGTCACCCGCGAATCGGATGATCACGCGATCCAGACGGCGGACCTCCTTGCCGCCGTCCGGTGTTCCCCGTTCCCCGGCGAGCCCCCGCTCGCCCTGCTGATCGGCTGGTTCGGCCTGCTCGGCCGGGCTGACCTGGCTGGTCACTGCTTCGGACCTCCCTCGAGGCGGCGCACCTGGACCGTCGGTGCCGACCGGTTGTCCCATGACCATCGTACGTCGGTAAGGCTCGCCTTCCTTGGCCGGATCTCCTGATGGTTTCCGCGCCAAATGTCCGAGATGTCACGGTATGGCATGACTTTCCCCCACCCCCGTGGTGTCATTTCAAGTGATCCCCTCACTCGGCCTTTGGTCCCGCTTTGGTCCTACGACCCCAGGGGGTCAGGAATTGAGGTAGGTGAGCACCGCGAGCACCCGGCGGTGATCCCCGTCACTCGGCGACAGGCCCAGCTTCAGGAAGATGTTGCTGACGTGCTTCTCCACCGCGCCGTCGCTCACCACCAGCTGCCGGGCGATCGCCCCGTTCGTCCGGCCCTCGGCCATCAGGACCAGGACCTCCCGCTCCCGCGGGGTGAGCCCGGCCAGCACGTCCTGCTTACGGCTGCGGCCCAGCAGCTGGGCGACGACCTCCGGGTCCAGCGCCGTGCCACCGCCCGCCACCCGGACCACCGCGTCCACGAACTCGCGCACCTCGGCCACCCGGTCCTTGAGCAGATAGCCGATGCCGCGGCTGCTCCCGGCCAGCAGCTCGGTCGCGTACTGCTCCTCCACGTACTGCGAGAGCACCAGCACCCCCAGCCCCGGATGGTCCTGGCGCAGCCGGATGGCGGCCCGCACCCCCTCGTCGGTGTGGGTGGGCGGCATGCGTACGTCGGCGACCACCACATCCGGCAGCGCACCCTCGTCGGCCAGCGCGCGGATCGCCTTGACCAGCGCCTCCGCGTCCCCCACCCCCGCGACGACCTCATGGCCGCGGTCGGTCAGCAGCCGGGTCAGGCCCTCCCGCAGCAGCACCGAATCCTCGGCGATGACCACCCGCACTCTGTCTTCCACGATGCCCGGCCCCCAGTTGCCGTTCGAATTGACGGAGCCAGCATTCCAGGATTCGGACGAATCCGCCGCGTATACCGCGCGCGGCGGGGCGCGGGGCGTCAGCGCCAGGGCAGCTCGACCGTCACCGACGTCGGGCCGCCGGGCGGGGAGTGCACGATCAGCACCCCGTCCACCGCCTCGATGCGCTCGGCCAGCCCCGCCAGTCCGCTGCCCGCGGCCGAGACGCCCGCCCCGCCGCGACCGTCGTCGCCGACCCGCAGCATCACCCGGCCCCCGGCGCGCCACACGTCGACGTCGGCCGTCCGGGCGTTGCTGTGTTTGCTGATGTTCTGGAGGAGTTCGGAGACGGTGAAGTAGGCGATGCCTTCGATGGCGGGTGCGGGGCGCTCCGGGAGGTCGGCGGTGACGGTGACGGGGACGGTGCAGCGGGCGGCGAGGGCGGAGAGGGCGGGGCCGAGGCCGCGGTCGGTGAGGATGGCGGGGTGGATGCCGCGGGCGAGGTCGCGGAGTTCTTGGAGGGCGAGTTTGATCTCGCCGTGGGCTTCGTCGACCATGCGGGCGGCTGCCTGGGGGTCCTCGTCGAGTTTTTCCTTGGCGAGGCCGAGGTCCATGGCGAGGGCGACGAGGCGGGCTTGTGCTCCGTCGTGGAGGTCGCGTTCGATGCGGCGCAGGTCGGCGGCGGCGGTGTCGACCACCGTCCCCCGGTCCGACTCCAGCTCCCACACCCGGGCCGCCAGCCGCGACGGGCCCAGCAGCCCGATCACCAGGAGCCGGTCGACGGACGTCAGCGCCCGCATCACCCACGGGGTCGCCAGGAGGACCAGCACCCCGAGCCCACAGGACGCGGCGACCTCGAACGGGGTGTCCAGGTAGAAGTGGCGCCCGCGGTCGTCGTCCCCGAACAGCTCGATACCCGGCTGGTCGACGTACGCGGGGAAGACCCAGCGCCACAGCGGATACGTCGCGAAACCCCAGCCGTAGCAGGCGAACACCATCGCGACGGTGAAGGCGAAGATCGCCCACGGCAGGTGCAGCAGCGCGTACAGCACATGCCGCCACGAGGTGCCGCTCTTCAGCAGCGCGCCCACCCAGGACACCGGCCCCCGCTTGCCCCCGGCCGCGCGGACCGGTTCCGGCTCGGCCACCTCCAGCCGCAGCAGCGCCCGGGCGCGGGCCCGCTCCACCACCCCGATGCCCCGGCAGCCCGCCAGGGCGGCACCGAGCACCGGAACGCCGAGGAAGGTGATCAGCAGTCCCGCGCCGAGGGAGAGCATGACGACCGCGTACGCGAAGGTCAGGACCGCCATCGGCAGGCTGATCAGCAGGTAGAGGAACTCGCGCCAGACGCGGGCCTCGAACGGCGCGCGCAGCGTCGGCGGCACCAGGCGGTGCCGGGGTTCGCTCCCCGGTCCGTACGGTCCGTATGCGGTGGCCATCTCGTCGTCCGTCCTCCTGAAGCCGGTGCCCGGCTTGCCCGCTGTGGTCGTCAGTGCTCGTACGCGGTCGTCCTCCAGAGTCCCCGGCACCGGCGGGCCGGGCCATGAAGCGGGTCGGCGTCTTCACCCGGGGGCTAGCCCCACCCCTTCAGCACGGTCTACGCGGTCCGGCGGGCCGCCGCCGGGCGGCGCGGGACGCCGCCCGTACGGCTCGTACCGTCGCGGTCGCGCCACGGCAGCTCGGCCTCCACCGAGGTCGGGCCGCCGGGCGGGGAGTCCACCAGGAACCGGCCGTCGACCGAGCCGAGCCGTTCCGCCAGCCCCGCCAGCCCGCTGCCCCCGTCCGGGGACGCGCCGCCGCGACCGTCGTCCCGCACCCGGATCAGCAGCCGGCTGCCCGACCGGGCCAGCTCCACCGAAGCGGTCCGGGCGTTGCTGTGTTTGCTGATGTTCTGGAGGAGTTCGGAGACGGTGAAGTAGGCGATGCCTTCGATGGCGGGTGCGGGGCGCTCCGGGAGGTCGGCGGTGACGGTGACGGGGACGGTGCAGCGGGCGGCGAGGGCGGAGAGGGCGGGGCCGAGGCCGCGGTCGGTGAGGATGGCGGGGTGGATGCCGCGGGCGAGGTCGCGGAGTTCTTGGAGGGCGAGTTTGATCTCGCCGTGGGCTTCGTCGACCATGCGGGCGGCTGCTTGGGGGTCTTCGTCGAGTTTTTCCTTGGCGAGGCCGAGGTCCATGGCGAGGGCGACGAGGCGGGCCTGTGCTCCGTCGTGGAGGTCGCGTTCGATGCGGCGCAGGTCGGCGGCGGCGGTGTCGACCACCGTGCCCCGGTCCGACTCCAGCTCCGCGATGCGCCGCTCCAGCTCGTCCGACGGCGACAGCAGCCCGCGCACCATCACCCGGTCGACGTTGGTCAGCGCCCGCGCGATCCACGGCAGCACCGGCCAGGCGATGAACAGCGAGGTCAGCGTCAGGGCGAAGGTCAGGATGCCCCAGGGCAGCCGGATCGCGGCGTACAGCGTGGCGCGCCAGCCCACCGGATCCCGCAGGCTCCGCCACAGCCAGCTGAAGAAGCCGCCGTCGAGCCCGCCCGGCATGCGGCTGGGCTCGTCCACGTGGAGCGCCAGCAGGGCTCGGGCGCGCCGCCGCTCGAACCGGGCCAGCCACCGGCTGCCCAGCAGGCCCACGGCCAGCACCGGCAGCCCCCCGATCGTGACCGCCATGCCCACGCCCACGGCCAGCCACATCACCGCGTAGACGAAGCCGAAGATGCCCAACGGCAGATTGATCAGGAGATGGGCGATCTCCTTCCACGTCTGCGCGGGATAGGCGAAGGCGGGCGGGCGCGGCAGTCGTTCGCCGTGCTCGACGGGGGAACTGGAGGTCATGGCACCAAAGACTGCCGCGCCCCGGCGGACCGCGCCATGGGGTACATCGCCGGGCCCGAGTAGGGCTAGCCCCCGTAGTCCCCGGTAGTCCCCCGTGGGCTCGGGGCTCCGCATGCCGGACGGGCGGATCGCCCCACCGCCGGTAGGGCCTAGACTCCCGTGCGTACGGATCGTCGAACACACGAGGTCGACGAGCAGCAGGCAGGACAGGGAGCGAGGGGCGGACGTGCCGGAGGCGACGACCGTACGCGCGGCCAGCAGCGTCCCGCTCGCGGCCGACTACTTCCACGCCTATACGGTGGTAGGTCTGGTCGCGGCGGTCGGGGTGATCTTCGTCGCCGTGGCCTTCGGGGCAGGGCGACTGCTGCGGCCGGTGGTGCCGACGCCTGAGAAGCTGCTGACGTACGAGTGCGGTGTGGACCCCGTGGGCGAGAGCTGGGCACACACCCAGGTCCGCTACTACGTCTACGCTTTCTTGTACGTGATTTTCGCGGTGGATTCGATCTTCCTGTTCCCATGGGCGACGGTCTTCGCCGCGCCCGGTTTCGGCGCCGCCACCCTGGTGGAGATGTTCATCTTCCTCGGGTTCCTCGCCGTAGGTCTGCTGTACGCATGGAAGAAGGGCGTCCTGGAATGGACGTGACACCGACCCCCGCGCAGGCTCCCGTGGATCTCCCGGAGCCGCGCCGCCTCGGCCCGCTCGCGCGGCTGGCCCCTGAGCCGATGAAGGTGGTCCTGAACTGGGGCCGCCGCTACAGCCTGTGGGTCTTCAACTTCGGGCTGGCCTGCTGCGCCATCGAGTTCATCGCCGCCTCGATGGCCCGCCACGACTTCATCCGGCTCGGCGTGATCCCCTTCGCGCCGGGGCCCCGCCAGGCCGACCTCATGGTCGTCTCCGGCACCGTCACCGACAAGATGGCGCCCGCGGTCAAGCGGCTCTACGAGCAGATGCCGGAGCCGAAGTACGTGATCTCCTTCGGCGCCTGCTCGAACTGCGGCGGTCCCTACTGGGACTCGTACGCCGTGACCAAGGGCGTCGACCAGATCATCCCGGTCGATGTGTACGTTCCCGGCTGCCCGCCCCGGCCCGAGGCGCTGCTCCAGGGGATCCTCAAGCTCCAGGAGAAGATCGCCCGCGAGTCGCTGTGGGAGCGGTACGCGTCGAAGGGCGGCCGCCCGTCCACGGCCGCGCTGCGCAGCGGCCTGGTCGAGCCCCCGGCCGCCCGGGAGGACGCGCGATGACCGAGCCGAACGAGTCCCCTGAGCAGGAAGCGGTGGTCGGCTGGCTGCCGCGCCCCGCCACCGAACTGTTCGGCGCGGGCGCCACGGCCGAGGAGGCGTACGGCCTGCTCACCGTCGACGTGCCCGCCGACGCCTGGATCACGGCCCTGGAGACCGCCCGCGACGCCCTCGGCTGCACCTACTTCGACTGGCTGAGCGCGGTCGACGAGCCCGGCGAGGGCTTCCGGGTGGCCGCACACGTCGCCGCCCTCACCCCGGGCGCCGCCATACGCCGCCTGCTGGTCCGCACCACCGTGCCGCACGACGCCGCCACGCTGCCCACCGCCGTGGGCGTCTACGCGGGCGCGGCCTGGCACGAGCGCGAGACCCACGAGATGTTCGGGATCGGCTTCAGCGGCCACCCCGGCCTCGCGCCGCTGCTGCTGCCCGACAACTTCGAGGGCCACCCGCTGCGCAAGGACTTCGTGCTGGCGGCCCGGGTCGCCAAGGCCTGGCCGGGCGCGAAGGAACCGGGGGAGTCCGACCACGGCGGCCCCAAGCGGCGCCAGATGCTTCCCCCGGGCGTGCCCGACCCCAACGAATGGGGCCCGCTCAAGGGCCAGCTCCCACCCGCCCCCGCCCGCCCGGCCCGCGGCGCCCGCGCGGCAGGCGACCGCCCGGCCCGCCGCACCCGCACCGCGGCCGCGGGCTCGGCGACCCAGTCCGGGTCGGCCGCGGCCGCCGAGCCGAAGGCGACCGGCGCCACCCCGGCCGAGCGTCCCGAGCGTCCCGCGCGGCGTACGCGCAGCGCGAGCGAGGGCTCGGCGAGCCAGCAGGCCGCGGCGGCTGCCGACACGGCGCCGACACCGGACGCCCCGGCGCCCGAGCGCCCCGCACGTCGTGCGCGCGGTGCGGGCGAGGGCTCGGCGAGCCAGCGGACGTCGGCTGCCGAGCCGACGCCATCGGAGCAGACCCCGCCGCCCGGGCCCACCGACGCCACGTCGGGCGATGCGCAGTCCGGCGCGACGACGCCCGACGTCTCGGGCACGACCCCGGCCGACCGCCCGGCACGGCGGCCCCGGTCGTCCGATGCCCCCTGGCACAACCCGCGCCCGGCGCGGGACGACGCGGAGCAGTCCGGCCCCGCGCCGGAGGCCCCCGCGAAGGACGCGGCCGAGTCCGGCCGCGAGCCAGGAGCGGACGACGGCCAAACCGGCGCTGCGAAACCGGACGCACCGGAGCAGCCGGACGCCCCGGAACAACCGGACGACACGCAACCCGGTACCGACAAACCGGGCGCCGACAAACCCGGCACCGACGAGACGACCCACCCCGACGGCCCACCAGGAGGCACCGCGTGAACGACGTCCTCGACGTCGCGCTGCGACTGCTCGCCCTCCTCGTCGCGTTCCTGGTGCTCCCGCTGCTCGTCGGTCAGACCGAGCACAAGGTCATGGCCCATATGCAGGGCCGCCTCGGGCCGATGTACGCGGGCGGCTTCCACGGGTGGGCCCAGCTGGTCGCGGACGGCGTGAAGTTCGCGCAGAAGGAGGACGTGGTTCCGGCCGGCGCCGACCGGCGGATCTTCCAGCTCGCGCCCGCCGTCGCGCTGCTGCCGTATCTGCTGGTCCTGGTCGCGATCCCGATCGGCCCGGGCGGCGCGGTCGGGCAGGTCATCGACGCGGGCGTCTTCTTCGTGCTCGCGGTGATGGGCGTCGGCGTGCTGGGCTCGCTGATGGCGGGCTGGGCCTCGGCCAATAAGTTCTCGCTGCTCGGCGGCCTCCGCACCGCCGCCCAGCTCATGGCGTACGAGCTGCCGATGCTGCTCACCGCCGCGTCCGTGGCGATGGCCGCGGGCACGGTGTCGCTGCCCGGCATCCTCGACGCGTTCGAGTGGTGGTGGGTGCCGTGGCAGATCGTCGGCGGGCTGGTGTTCTTCACCGCCGGGCTGGCCGAGCTGCAACGGCCGCCGTTCGACGCCCCGGTGGCCGACTCCGAGATCATCTTCGGTGCGTACACCGAGTACACCGGGCTGCGCTTCGCGCTCTTCCTGCTCGCCGAGTACGCGGGCATCGTCATCCTGTGCGGGCTGACCACCGTCCTGTTCCTCGGCGGCTGGCACGGTCCGTTCGAAGGCGACCTCGGCTGGCTGTGGACGCTGCTCAAGACGGCCGTCCTCGCCTTCGTCGTGATCTGGCTGCGGGTGAGCTATCCGCGGCTGCGCGAGGACCAGTTGCAGAAGCTCGCCTGGACCTGCCTCATTCCGCTTTCGCTGGCCCAGATCGCCCTCACCGGCGTCGTCAAGGTGGTGATCTCCTGATGGGTATTCCCGGTTCCGGCCTGGCCAAGGGCCTGGCCGTCACCCTGCGCACGATGACCCGCAGGTCGCACACCGCGCAGTATCCGGACGCCCAGCCCGAACTGCCGCCCCGTACCCGTGGGGTGATCGGGCTGTTCGAGGAGAACTGCACGGTCTGCATGCTGTGCGCGCGCGAGTGCCCGGACTGGTGCATCTACATCGACTCGCACAAGGAGACGGTGCCCCCGGCGGCGCCGGGCGGGCGTGAGCGCAGCCGCAATGTGCTGGATCGGTTCGCCATCGACTTCGCCCTGTGCATGTACTGCGGTATCTGCATCGAGGTGTGTCCTTTCGACGCGCTGTTCTGGTCGCCGGAGTTCGAGTACGCGGAGGAGGACATCCGCGACCTCACCCATGAGCGGGACAAGCTCCGCGAATGGATGTGGACGGTGCCCGCGCCGCCCGCGCTCGACCCGGCCGCCGAGGAGCCGAAGGAGATCGGCGCCGCCCGCAAGGCCGCCGAGAAGCTCGCCGCGGCCGAAGCGAAGGCAGCCGAAGAGGCGAAGGCGGCTGAAGCCGCGGAAGCGAACGGCTCTGACGGGACGAACGGGGCCGCCTCGTGAGCACCGCGGTCCACCTGGCCGCCACCGGCCATGGGTTCCTGTCGCCCACCGGCGTCGAGATCGCCTTCCTCCTGGTAGGCATCGCGACGTTCGGCGCGGCCGTCGTCACCGTCACCACCAAGCAGCTGGTGCACGCCGCGCTGTGGCTGGTGGTGGCGCTCGGCGGGCTCGCCGTGGAGTACCTGCTGCTCACCGCGGAGTTCATCGCCTGGGTGCAGGTGCTGATCTACGTCGGCTCCGTCGTCGTCCTCCTCCTCTTCGGGCTGATGCTGACCAAGGCACCCATCGGCCGCTCCCCGGACGCCGATTCGGGCAACCGCCCGGCCGCGCTCGCGGTGGCCGTCGCCGCCGCGGCCGCGCTGGTGTGGGTGGTCGTGGACGCCTTCCGGGCCACCTGGATCGACCTCGACAAGGGTGTGCAGGGCTCCACCGCGGTCTCCGGTGAGAGCCTCTTCCGGTACTGGGTGCTGCCGTTCGAGGCGCTGTCCGTGCTGCTGCTCGCCGCGCTCGTCGGCGCGATCGTGCTGTCCCGCAAGAAGGTTGAGGAGAAGCGCTGATGCACCTCGCCTACCCCGCCGTGCTGGCCGTCCTCCTCTTCTGCACCGGCCTGTACGGCGTCCTGGCCCGCCGCAACGCGATCCTGGTGCTGATGTCGGTCGAGCTGATGCTCAACGCCGTCAACCTCAACCTCGTCGCCTTCGACGTCTGGCTCCGCGACACCCTGCACGCGGGCCAGGCGCTGACCCTGTTCACCATCGCCATCGCCGCCGCCGAGATCGGCATCGGTCTCGCCATCGTCCTCCTCGTGTACCGCAACCGGGGCACCTCCGACGTCGACCGGCTCCGGGACCTGGCCGACCCCCCGCCGACCGGCCAGGACCCCATGGACGACAGCATGGCAGCCGCCACTGACAACGGCCCTGACAACGGCTCCGACAACGGTCCTGACGACCGCGCCGACCAGGGAACTCGCGCCCGGAGGCAGACCGCGTGACGACCACGACCGCCGCCGTTCTCGTCCCGCTCCTGCCCTTCCTCGGTGCCGCCGCGGGACTGCTGCTGGGGCGCCGTGCCCCCGGCTTCGTACGCCCCCTCGCCATCCTGCCCACCGTCGCCGGGACACTTCTCGCCGTGCTCGTGGCCGTACGGCAGGGCGGTGGCCAGGGTGCCGGGAAGGCGCCGCTGACCGTCGCGACCCGGCTCGCCGACACCGGCTCGGTCCCGATCGACCTCGCGCTGCACATCGACGGGTTCGCCGCCCTGGTCGCGGTCCTCGTCGGCGTCGTCGCGTGCTGTGTGCAGATCTACTCGACCGGCTATCTGCGGGACGACCCCCGCTACCCCTCGTACGCAGCCCTCGTCTCCCTCTTCACCGCCGCGATGCTCCTCGTCGTCTACTCCGACGACCTGATCGTGCTGCTCGTCGGCTGGGAGATCATGGGCATCTGCTCGTACTTCCTGGTCGGCCACTACTGGGAGACCGCGGCCGCCCGGTCCGCCTCCCTCAAGGCGTTCCTCGTCACCAAGCTCGGCGACGTCCCGTTCCTGATCGGCATCTTCGCGCTCGCCGGGGACACCGGCACGTTCCGCATCAGCGAGATCTACGCCCGGCTCACCGCCACCACCTCCGGCATCCCGCTGGACCACCCCACCCTGATCGCGCTGCTGCTGCTGGCCGGGGTCGCGGGCAAGTCGGCCCAGTTCCCGCTGCACACCTGGCTGCCGGACGCGATGGCCGGCCCCACCCCGGTGTCGGCGCTGATCCACGCCGCCACCATGGTCGCCGCCGGTGTCTACTTCATCGCCCGGCTGCTGCCCGTCTTCGCGTCCTCCGCCGCCGCGCTCGCCGTCCTGGCCGTCATGGCGGCGGTCACCATGGTCGGCTCGGCGCTCGCCGCGCTCGCCCAGGACGACATCAAGCGCGTCCTCGCCTACTCGACCGTCGGCCAGCTCGGCTACATGACCGGGGCGCTGGCCGTCGACGACCGCGGCGCGGCCGTCTTCCACCTCATCTCCCACGGCGCGTTCAAGGCGCTCCTCTTCCTCGGCGCGGGCGTGATCATCCACGCGGCCGGGACGAACTCCCTCGCCGCCATGTCCCGCATGAGCGGCCTCGCGAAGCGCATCCCCGACGCCTACTGGACGGCCACGGTCGCGCTGCTCGCGCTCGCCGCCATCCCGCCGTTCGCGGGCTTCTTCTCCAAGGAAGCCGTCCTCGGCGCCGCCGAGCACGCCGCCACCGGCCACACCTCCGCCGTGCCCACGGGCGTCGGCTGGACCGTGCTCGCGGCCGGGCTGCTCACCGCCCTGCTCACCGCCGCGTACGCGGGACGGCTGTGGCTGCTGGCCTTCCGCGGCAAGGGCGAGCAGGCCCCCGACCACGGCAGGCAGCCGGTCGCCCTGAACGCCGTCCTGTGGGTGCTCTTCGTCCCCACGGTCGCCCTCGGCCTGTCCTACGGCACCCTCCCCGACTGGTTCGACGGTGAGACCCTCACCCCGACCCTCACCACCTCCGTCCTCGGCACCGGCGCCGCCCTCATCGGCGTGCTGGTCATGTACGCCGCCTGGCAGCACACCTCGGCGCGGGCCGCCCGCGTACCGCTCGGCGCCGTGGCCGCCCACCCGGACGCCGCCGACGCCGTCTCCGAGGTCGAGGCCATCGCCACCCACGAGGCCGCCTACGGCTCCATCGCCGGGGCCACCGACCCCGCCGACCCCGGCCGCCTCCTCCTCGGCCCCCTCCACCGCCACGCGGCAGCCGGCTTCCACCTCGACGCCGTCTACAGCGCCCTGTTCGTCCGCCCCGTGCGCGCCGCCGCCACCCTCGTCCGCTTCCTCGACCGCGAGGTCGTCGAGACGTACGTACGCGGCGCGGCCGGTGCCCCCCGCCTGCTCGGCGCGGCCGTCCGCCGCGCCCAGACCGGCAACGTGCAGACCTATCTCGGCGCGCTGCTCGCGGGCTCCCTCGTCCTGGCCGTGGCCGCCGTCCTCGTCGCAGCGGGAGCCTGACCCGTGAACCACACCGTCCTGCAATACCTCCTCGCGGCCGTCGTCGTGCTCCCCCTGCTCGGCTCCGTCGCCGCCCTGTTCCCGGCCCCGCCCGGCCTGAGGGGCCGCGACCCGGAGCAGGCCGTGCTGCGCCACGGCGTCACCGTCACCGGCGCCGTGCTCGCCGCCGCCATCGCGCTCGCCGCGGGCTTCGACCACGGCCGCCCGGGCACGATGCAGGCCCAGACCGACATCAGCTGGATCCCGGCGCTGGACATCCGCATCCACCTCGGCGTGGACGGCGTCTCGCTGCCCCTGCTCGTCCTGACCGCGCTGCTGACGTTCCTCTGCGCGCTCTACTCGTACGTCAAGATGCCCGCCGGGGGCTCCCCGAAGGCCTTCGTCTCGCTGCTGCTCCTCCTGGAGGGCGGCACCCTGGCCAGCTTCGCGGTCCTCGACCTGATGCTGTTCTTCCTGGCGTTCGAGATGACGCTCATCCCGATGTACTTCCTCATCAACCGGTGGGGAGGCGCCGAACGGGAGCGCGCCGCCTGGCGGTTCATCCTCTACACGCTGCTCGGCTCCGTCGTCATGCTGCTCGGCCTCCTCCTCGTCGGGGTCAAGGGCGGCACCTTCGACATGGTGGCACTCGCCACCGACAACGGCGCCGGGCTCAGCCACACCACCCAGCTCATCGCGGCCCTCGCCCTCATCGTCGGACTCGCCGTCAAGGCCCCGATGTGGCCGCTGCACAGCTGGCTGCCGGACGCCCACACCGCCGCGCCCACCGTCGGCTCGGTCCTCCTCGCGGGCGTCCTGCTCAAGATGGGCACGTACGGACTGGTCCGCATCGTGCTGCCGATGGTCCCCGAGGGCGCCCACACCTACGCGCCCTACCTGGCCGCCTTCGCCGTCGTCGGCATCATCTACGGATCCTTCGCCTGCCTCGCCCTGGCCCGCAGCGGCGCGGGCGGCGACCTCAAGCGGCTCATCGCCTACTCCTCCGTCGGCCACATGGGCTTCGTCCTGCTGGGCATCGCCACCCTCACCCCGACCGGGGTGAACGGCGCGCTGTTCGCCAACATCGCCCACGGCCTCATCACCGGTCTGCTCTTCTTCCTGGTCGGCGCGCTCAAGGACCGCTCCGGCACCACCGACCTGGACCAGCTCTCGGGGGTCAGCGGCGCCGCCCTCTACGGCCGGGCGCCCCGCCTCGGCGGGCTGCTCGCCTTCGGCGCCGTCGCCTCCCTGGGGCTGCCCGGACTCGCCGGATTCTGGGGCGAGATGCTCGCCATGTTCGGCGCCTTCGAACCCGCCGACGGGCTCAGCCGCCCGGCGTACCTCACCTATATGGCGCTCGCCGGTCTCGGCACCCTGCTGACCGCCGCCTACATGCTCATCGTCGTACGGCGCGTCTGCATGGGCGACCACCCCGTGGAACCCGGGGCCGAACACGGCGCCGCCCGGCCCGCCCTGGCCGACGTCCACGGCTACGAATTCGCCGCCTGGAGCCCCCTGGTGGCCCTCACCGTCCTCGCCGGACTGTGGCCCGCGGCCCTCCTCGACCTCACCGACCCGGCCGTGCAGCAGCTCCTCGCGGGAGGCAACTGATGACTCCGATCGCCTCTGGTCTCGCCGCGGGCCTCGTCCAGTCCGTCGACTGGCTCGCCGTCGCGCCGCCCACCATCGCCGCCGTGGCCGGTCTCGCCGTCCTCGTCGCCGACCTCTTCCTGCCCGAGCACAGGAAGCCCCTGCTGGGCTGGCTGGCGATAGCGGGCCTCGCCCTGGCCGGGCTCAGCCTGCTGCCCCTGCTGGACGGGGACCGCTCCACCTTCTGCGTCGGCTCCGGCTCCGCCGCCGCGTGCAGCTACACGGCCGACACCTTCACCCTCGTCATCCAGCTGCTGGTGCTCGGCGGGGCGCTGCTCACCGCGCTGCTGTCCATCAACGGCATCCAGGACCTGCGGCTCCCCGCGGGCGAGTTCTGGTTCCTGTTGCTGTCGTCCGCCTCGGGCGCGGCCCTGCTGCCCGCCTCCCGGGACCTCGCGACCCTCGTCGTCGCCCTGGAGGTGGCCTCCCTCCCCGCCTTCGCGCTCGTCGGGCTGCGCCGCGGCGACCGGCTCTCCTCCGAGGCCGCGCTGAAGTTCTTCCTCTCCTCGGTCACCGCGACCGCCGTCATGCTCCTCGGCGTCAGCTTCGTCTACGCCGCCACCGGCAGCCTGCACCTGTCCCGGATCGCCGACGGCCTCGCCCAGGTCGACCCGCGCCTCGACACGCTCGCCCAGGCGGGCGTCGTCCTCACCCTGGTGGGCTTCGCCTTCAAGACCGCCGCCGTGCCCTTCCACTTCTGGGTCCCCGACACCTATGTGGGCGCGCCGATCCCGGTGGCCGCCTACCTCTCCGTGGTCGGCAAGGCGGTCGGCTTCTCCGGCCTCATCCTGGTGACCGTCGTCGCATTCCCGTCGTACGACGACGTGTGGGGCCCGGCCATCGCCGTCCTCGCCGCCCTCACCATGACCGCGGGCAACGTCGCCGCGCTGCGCCAGCGCCCCGAGCGCGCGCACAGCGCCGTACGCCTGCTGGCCTGGTCCTCCGTCGGCCAGGCGGGCTATCTGCTGGTCCCGATCGCGGCCGCCGGATACGCGGGCCCGGACGGGGACGCGGCCCACGCCATCGGCTCGACCGTCGCGTACGCCCTCATGTACGCGGCCGTGAACCTCGGCGCCTTCGCAGTCGTCGCCCTCGTCGCCCGTACGCACGCCACCGGCCGCATCACCGACTACCGCGGCCTGTACGCCGCCCGCCCGGCCGCCGCCCTCGCGCTCGGCTTCTTCCTGCTGTGCCTGGCCGGGCTGCCGCCGGGCGTCATCGGGCTCTTCGCCAAGGTGACCGTCTTCTCCACGGCCGTCGACGCGGGCCTGGGCTGGCTGGCCGTCGTGATGGCGCTGAACGTGGTGATCGCCCTCTACTACTACCTCCAGTGGACGGCGGTCCTCTTCCGCGCACCGGAGGCCCCCTCGGCCGAGGGCACCGGCGTGGCATCCGTCACCCCGGTGGCGGCCACCGCCCCCCTGACGGCCGCCATCGGACTCGCCGCCGTCCTGGGCATCGCGCTGTCCGGCGCCCCCCAGCTCGTCCTGCGATTCGCCTCGGGCGCCCTGCTCTAGCGGCGCCCGAGGTGCACACGGGTGCACAAGGGAACTAGTGACCCTCACCTGGCGTTGACCAGTTCGGGACGGTCCACTGAAAGGTGGAGACACCAGTCAAGGGTTCCCCTGTGCATCATTGGGAGGGCGTACCGTGCACCGCCGGCACAACGGGCTGAAGACCGCCGTACTCCTCGGGGGACTGTCGGCGCTCATCATCGTCATCGGCAGCTTCTTCGGCCGCATGGGGCTGATCATCGCGGTCTTCGTCGCCCTGGGGACGAACGCGTACGCCTACTGGAACAGCGACAAGCTCGCCCTGCGGGCCATGCGGGCGCGGCCCGTCAGCGAGTTCGAGGCGCCGGGTCTCTACCGGATGGTGCGCGAGCTGTCGACCGCGGCCCGCCAGCCCATGCCGCGGCTCTACATCTCCCCGACCGAGGCCCCCAACGCCTTCGCGACCGGCCGCAACCCGCGCAAGGCGGCCGTCTGCTGCACCGACGGCATCCTGCGCCTGCTCGACGAGCGGGAGCTGCGCGGGGTCATCGGCCATGAGCTGAGCCATGTCTACAACCGCGACATCCTCATCTCCTCCATCGCCGGCGCGCTCGCCAGCGTGGTGGTGTTCCTGGTCAACTTCGCCTGGCTGATCCCCATCGGCCGGTCCGACGACGACGAGGGCCCCGGCTTCGTCGGCATGCTGCTGATCATGTTCCTCGGCCCGCTCGCGGCCGCCATCATCCAGCTCGCCGTCAGCCGCTCCCGCGAATACGAGGCCGACGCGTCCGGCGCCCAGCTCACCGGCGACCCCCTGGCCCTCGCCAGCGCCCTGCGCAAGCTCGAACACGGCACCCGGCAGCTGCCGCTGCCCCCGGAACCGCGACTGGAGACCGCCAGCCATATGATGATCGCCAACCCGTTCGGGGGCGGGATCGGCATGGCCAGGCTCTTCTCCACCCACCCGCCCATGCGGGAACGCATCGCACGGCTCGAAAAAATGGCGGGGGAGCAACCGTGAAGACCATTCTGAACATCATCTGGCTCGTATTCAGCGGCTTCTGGATGGCGTGCGGCTATCTCCTCGCCGGACTGCTGCTGTGCATCACCATCATCGGCATCCCCTTCGGGATCGCCTCGTTCCGCATCGCCGGATTCGCCCTGTGGCCCTTCGGCCGCACCGCCGTCCCCCGCCGCGACGCGGGCGCCGCCTCCTGCGTGGGCAACGTCCTCTGGCTCGTCCTCGCCGGCTGGTGGCTCGCCCTCGCCCACATCGTCACCGGCGTCCTGCTGTGCGTGACGATCATCGGCATCCCGCTGGGCATCGCCAACTTCAAGCTGATCCCGATCTCCCTGACCCCCCTCGGCCACGACATCGTCCCCACGGACCGCCCCTTCGCCGCGCGCTGAGCCGGTCCGTTCGGTTCAGCTCGCCTCTGCGGTGTGCCTCGCGAGGTCCAGCAGTGCGGGCGGAGCGTCTGGTTGGCGGGCCATCACCCGCAGCGTGGTGCGCAGCCTGTCGCGGCTGCGCTCGGAGGTGACCGTCTCCAGCAGGGTGTTGATAGAGACCAGCGTCGCCTCGCACTCACGCCACGCGTGGGTGGTGGCGTACGCCGACAACAGGGCGACGCTGTAGTAGAGCGTCCCCCGGCCCGCCGGGAAGTGCACCGAGGCCAGTTCGAGCGCGCGCTGCAACGTGGGAATCGCGGCCCTGGCCTCACCGGCGGCAAGGAGCGCCTCGCCCTCATGGCCGGTGATCTCGGTGTCGTTCACCCACCACGCCCACGCCGGGTCCCGAGGGCTGATCGACTCCTCCAGCCCGGCCCTGGCACCCTCCAGCGCGTTCAGCGCACGCCGGTGGTCGCCCACTTGGGCGAGCGCCCTGCCCCGGCGTACGCGCGCGAGCAGCGCGATACGAGGCGGGACGCGGAGCCCCGTCAGCAACTCGTCCGCGATCCGTAGAGCCTCGCCCGCTCGCCCGGTCTGTACGTCGTGCATCGCGAGCATGTCCAGGGCGAACCACTCCATGGCCCTGTCCCCGGCCTGCCGGGCGAGCAGATGGGACTCCAGGAACGCCGTCCGCGAGGCGTCCCACTGCCGGGAGTCGAACAGCAGCCAGCCCGCGATCTCGGCGAGCTCGGCGACAGCCGACAGGTACCCGGCCCGCGCCCGGTCGGGAACGGTGCCCCGGTCCAGCTTCCGCTGCTCCGCACGCCAGACCTGCACGGCGGCCGGTGCCACCGCCGTACTGCCGTACCGGTTGTCGTGGGCCAGCAGGTGGGCAACGGACGCCCGCATGTGCGCGATGTCCCCCTCGACGTCGGTGGCCCGCTCAGCACTCGACTCCGGCGGGTGCACCTCGGGTGCGGCGAGCGAGACCAGTGCTCCGTCGGCCTCCAGAAGGCCGTCCAGGGCCGCTGCCAGCGCCTCTGACGGTCGCTGCCTGCCGTTGATCACACGCGACAGATAGGCGGGGTCGTAGGTGAGCGCGCGGGCCGTGGCGCGCAGGGATATGCCCCGCTCGGTGAGCAGAGCACGTACGCGCGATCCGAAATCGTCCATGACGGAACCCCCTGCGTGGACCGTTGACTCCTCAGCGTAGTCAACGCCTGTCAACTCCCGCAGGTACGGGCCCGAGCCCAAGGATGGAGGCCGCACCAGCCCCGGCGACAGGAAGAACGTGATGACCGGCCTGCGCCTGCTGCCCTGGACCACCCCGGACGGCAAACCCTGCTACCTGTCCTCCGACGACGCCGACAGCCGGATGAACCGGCGGGCGGACGAGGTCGAGGCGTTGCAGCTGGACATGGGGACGGAACTGCTCGCCCACGCCCGCGCCCTGCTGGGCGCCCACAACGCACACGCCGGGGAGCTGCGCTACCTGGCGCACCGGCTGACCGAAGCCCTCCGCGACGCCCTCCGGATCGCCGAGAGCCGGGGCGACCGGCTGGCGGCCGCCGCCGACGGGGATGGCGTCGCCACACACGAACGCCGGGGCCCGCAAGGCCCCGGCGTGCCGTAAAGCGGCCGCAACCACCTACCGGTAGTTGACGAACTGGATCGCGAAGTCCAGGTCCTTCCCCTTCAGCAGCGCGATCACGGACTGGAGGTCGTCCCGGCTCTTCGAGGTGACCCGCAGCTCATCGCCCTGCACCTGCGCCTTGACGCCCTTCGGGCCCTCGTCACGGATGATCTTGGCGACCTTCTTCGCGTTGTCCTGGGAGATGCCCTCCTGGAGCGAGGCGAAGATCTTGTACTCCTTGCCGGACGCCTGCGGCTCACCCGCGTCCAGCGCCTTCAGCGAGATCCCGCGCTTGACCAGCTTGGACTGGAAGACGTCGAGGATCGCCTTCACCCGCTCCTCGGAGTTCGCGCGCATCTCGATCCGCTCGCCCGACCAGTCGATCGAGGCCCCGACGTTCTTGAAGTCGTAGCGCTGGGAGATCTCGCGGCTCGCCTGGTTGAGAGCGTTGTCGACCTCCTGCCGCTCGACCTTCGAGACGATGTCGAAACTGGAGTCGGCCATCTTGAGTTGGCTCCTCGTACGTAGATCCGTCAGTGGCACGGCCCAGCGGACCGTAAGCGCCAGCCTAGCCATCCCGGCCATGATCCAGAGGCGATCAACCGGGTGGCGGACCACCCCCCGGCATCAGGTATTGTTTACGTCGTTGCCAGGGAGCAGCGCCGCGGAAGCGGGGCAGGGCACCTGGCCACACATCCCAGGCGGTGTGCCCGAGTGGCCAATGGGAGCGGACTGTAAATCCGTCGGCTTAGCCTACCCAGGTTCGAATCCTGGCGCCGCCACGCTGGGAAAACGGCCCCCGAGCTGCGTTTACGCGGCCGGGGGCCGTTGTCGTCGGATCCGCATCGCAGGCCCCGAGACCTCTTGAGGACTTAACCTGAGACCGTCCGGACATCGAGGGCGGTGATCGCGGATGGCCAGGTACGAGCAGATCGCCGACGCCCTGCGGCACGGCATCCGCACCGGCCGGCTCCGGCCGGGGGAGCGGCTTCCGGCCGAGGACCGGCTCGCGGTGCGGTACCGGACGAGTGTGCCGACGCTTCAGCGGGCGCTGTCCGAGCTGGCCGCCGAGGGGCTGATCGACAAGCGGCACGGGGTGGGGACCTTCGTCCGTACGCCGCGTCGGCGCGTCGAGCGCAGCAGCGACCGGCACCAGTGGGAGAAGGACCGGGCGCGGCGGCCCCGGGCCGAGCGGCTGCGGACCGGGGCCACGGAGCACGACACCGGGCTGGAGGTGACCGATCTCGCCTTCCACGCCGAGTACTGCGAGACGAAGGCCGACGAGGACCTGGCGGGGGTCTTCGGGGTGCCCGTGGGGACGCGGCTGCTGGAGCGGATGTACCGCACCAACTGCCGCGGGGAGGACGCCCCCTTCGCCCTCGTGAACTCGTATCTCGTCCACGACGTCGTGGCCGCGAATCCCGATCTGCTCGACGCCGCCAACGAGCCCTGGCCCGGGGGCACGCAGAACCAGCTCTACACGATCGGCATCGAGCTGGACCGCATCGAGGAACGGATCACGACCCGGCCGCCGACGGGGGAAGAGGCCGAAGCGCTCGGCCTCGAGAAGGGGGTGTCGGTGATCCTCCTCCGGAAGATCTGCACCGGCACCGACGGCCGGGTCGTCGAGGTCTCCGATGTGCGGCTGCCCGGCGACCGTACGGAACTCGTCTTCACCACGCCCCTGACAAGGTGGTGACCATGCCGAACACCATCACGGTCATCACCGCGGTCCACGCCCCGGGCGCCGGGCATCTGCCGGACGCGTACGCATCGTTGTGCCAGCAGGAACTGCCGGACGGCTGGGAGTGGCAGTGGGTCGTGCAGGAGGACGGCGAGACCCGCGCCGTACGCCCCTACGTCCCCCACGACGACCGGATCAGCTTCGGCCAGGGCCGGGCCGGGCGGGCGGCCATGGCCCGCACGATGGGGCTCGCCCGCGCCGAGGGCAGTTACGTCAAGGTGCTGGACGCCGACGACATGCTGACCCCCGGCGCCCTCGCCCGCGACCTGCGCGCGCTCAACGAGAACCCGGGGCTCGGCTGGGCCACCTCACGCGCCCTGGACCTGCTGCCCGACGGCTCCACCGTCGGCTTCGAGGGCGACCCGCCGCAGGGCCCGATCGCGCGCGGCGCCGTCCTCGACCACTGGAAGACCCACGACTACCGGGCCCAGGTCCACCCGGCGACCCTCTTCGTCCGCCGCGACCTGCTCCTGGCCCTCGGCGGCTGGATGGCCCTGCCCGCCTCCGAGGACACCGGCCTGCTGATGGCCCTGAGCGCGGTCAGCCGCGGCTGGTTCACCGCCGAGACCGGCCTCCTCTACCGCAAGTGGCCCGGCCAGGTCACCAGCCACGCCGCCCACGCGGACGAGACCGAGCGCAAGGCGAGATTCGCGGTCGTCGAGTCCCGCGCCCGCGTCCTGGCGGCGATGGACGGCTGGCGGTACGAGGCGGGCTGACGCCCGCAGCGGTCAGGGCAGCGTGGCGGCATCGACGCGGGAGAAGATCAGGTCGCTCTCGGCCGTGACGGGGCCGTGCCAGCGGCGTGGGGCGCGGGCGGGGCCGTGGATCGCGGGCGGGTAGGTGGCCGCCGCGTAGTCGTTGGTCAGGTGGTAGGTGTGGAAGCCGTGGGACGTCAGGGCTTCCAGCAGCTCTTCGACGGATTCCCCCAGGTCGGCCATCCGCTCCGGGGTGACCTCGATGGTCAGCTCGGCGTCGGGGCGCAGCCTGGGCAGGAGCGGGGTCAGGCCGCGGACCACGCCGCCTTCCGCGCCCTCGACGTCGATCTTGATGACCCTGGCCCGGGTGATCTCGTCCTCGGTGAGGAGGTCGGGCAGCGGCCGGGCCGCGATGTCGAAGGTGGACTCGGCCGGGCCGTCGTAGGGGACGATGCTGTTCGCGCCCATGTTGCGGGAGCTGGCGAGGATGAAGGTCAGCAGCTCGTCGCGGTCGGAGACGGCGGCGTTGATGGCGCGGATGTTGGTGGAGCCGTTGCGCCGGGCGTGCCGCAGGAGCAGTTGGTGGAACGTCGGCGAGGCTTCGACCGCCACCACCGTCCCGCCGGGGCCGACGAGGCGTGAGGCGAGGATGCTGTAGTAGCCGATGTTGGCCCCGACGTCCACGAACCCGTCGCCCGGCTTCAGCCTGCGCTGGAGCCAGCGCGTCATGTGGGGTTCCCAGACGCCGAAGAGGTACAGGTACCGCTGGATGAGGTCCTGGGTGTCGACGGCGAAGGTGGCGCCGAAGCGGGTGCGGGCCAGGCGGTGCAGGGGGCGGTCGCGGAGGGCGGCGTTCAGGTGGCGCTCGACCAGGGCCCGCTTCCCGGTGCTCCAGGGCGCGTGGCGGACGTAGGCGCGGGTGAGGTCCATGGCGGCCTCGTCGAGCCACGGCGTCACGGGAGACCTCCAGCTTCGCGCCGAGCGGTGCTGGCCGTCGCAGCACAGGGAGTCGGCGCACAGGCAAACGCCCGATCGCTGGCGACGGGGGATGCACCAGCGATCGGGCTGTTCCCCAGCGTAACGCGACTGCTCGCGTCAGGGTGCCGACTGGTCGGAATGAACGCGGAGTTGTGATCGTGATCACTCACGGAGGCCCCCTTTTCTCAGCGCCCGCACGGCGGCTCGTAGGACATTCGGGGCAGATACTCGTGCCACTTCTCCGGCGTCAGCACGCCCCGCGTCATCGAGCAGACGCGGCGGATGGCCTTGTCGACGTCCAGGTCCCACAGCCGGACCGTATCGGCGCCGCTCGACACGCCGAGCATGTGGCTCTGGGGGCTGAACGACAGGAAGTTGCCGGTCTTGGCGTTGGGGCTCATCGACTGGCCGATGGCGTCGGCCTCGGACGGGACGGTGATGTCCCAGAGCCGGACCGCGTTGTCGTTGCCGCCGCTCGCCAGGGTGGTGCCGTCCCGGCTGAGCGTCAGCGACACGATCGAGTCGGTGTGGCCGGTGAGCGGGCGGCCCAGCCGGGTCGCCTTGCGGGGATCGGTGATGTTCCAGAGGCGGACCGTGTTGTCGTCGCTGCCGCTGGCCAGCGTGTGGCCGTCCGGGCCGTACGCGAGCGCGTTGATGGGGCCGAGGTGGCCGGTGAGCGGCGCGCCCAGCCGTACGACGTGCCGCCGGTCGGTCACCTTCCACAGCCGGATGGTGTTGTCGGCGCTGCCACTGGCGAGCATGCGGCCGTCCCGGCTGAAGACGAGGGCGTTGACGTAGCCCTTGTGGCCGGTGAGCGGCGCGCCCAGCGGGCGGACCCGCTTCGGGTCGCTGACGTCCCACAACCGGATGGTGCGGTCGTCGTACACGGAGGCCAGCGTCCGCCCGTCCGGGCTGAAGGCCAGCGCGCCCGCGAACCGGGTCCGCAGGTCCAGGGGCGGCCCGGCGGGGACGGGACGGGCCGGGTCGGTGACGTTCCACAGCCGCACCGTGCGGCCGCCGGTCATCACGGCGAAGATGCGGCCGTCGGGGGAGAAGGTCGGCTCCCGCACCGCGCCCTTCCCGGGGCTGAACGGCTTGCCCAGCGGCACCGGCCGACCCGGCTTCGCCACGTTCCACATCCGGACCTTCTCGTCGCGCGCCGCCGTGGCGAGCACCCGCCCGTCCGGGCGGAACGCCCCGACCCGGCCGATCATGTCCGACGTCGGGATCGACCACAGGCGGACCGTGTTGTCGCCGCTCCCGGTGGCGAGGGTCCGGCCGTCGGGGCTGAAGCCCAGGGCGTACATCTCGCCGCTGCTCCCCGCCAGCGGCTCGCCGACCTGCGACGGATACGCCGGGTCCTGGACGTTCCACAGGCTCGCGGTGCTGTCCTGGCTGGCGGCGGCGAGCATGTTGCCGTCCGGGCTGAACGCCACGGACCAGATGGGACCGCTGTGGCCGGTGAGCGGCGCGCCCAGCAGCTCCGCGCGGCGCGGGTCGCCGACGTCCCACAGCCGGATCGTGTTGTCCGCGGCGCCACTGGCGAGCGTACGGCCGTCCGGGCTGAACGCCACGGAGTGGATCAGGTCCGTGTGGCCGGTCAGCACCTTGCCGATCCGCTTCGGATGACGCGGATCGGCCATGTTCCACAGCCTGATCGTGCCGTCGTCGCCACCGCCCGCCAGGATCTTGCCGTCGGGGCTGAACGCCACGGAGCGCACGGCGGCGGTGTGGCCGGACAGCGTGCCGAGCGGCTTCGGCCGTCCCCGGTCGCGCATGTTCCACAGACGGACCTTGCGGTCCTCGGTGGCGGCGGCCAGCGTCTTCCCGTCCGGGCTGAACGCGAGCAGGTAGATCGTGCCGTCATGGCCGGACAGGGGCGCGCCGAGCGGACGCGGATGGCGGGGATCGCCCACGTCCCACAGGCGCACCGTGCCGTCGTCTCCGGCGCTGGCGAGGGTGCGGCCGTCCGGGCTGAAGACCGCGCTGCTCACCCAGCTGGTGTGGCCGGTGAGGGGCTTGCCCAGCGGCTTGGGGCGCGTCGGGTCGCTGGTGTCCCAGAGCCGCACGGTCCGGTCGTACGCGGCGGTGGCCAGCGTCTTCCCGTCCGGGCTGAAGGAGGTGAGGTAGACGGCGCCGGTATGGCCGAGCAGCGGGGTGGCCAGCGGCGCGTTCACGATCGAGATCAGCCGGTTCTTCGTCCCCTCGTCGTCCGGCCGCAGACGGTGTGCCACCAGGGCGAGCTGGGCGGACAGCGACGGATCCCGGGACTGGAAGCGATCGGCCTCGGTGACCACCTGCTCGAACACCGCGTCGTCCCGCTGCTGCCACGCGACCACCGCCGCGCCGACGGCCACCATCGCCAGCGCGACCAGGGCCGCCACCGCGCCCCGGCTGAGCCAGATGACGCGCCTGCGCAGCCGCACCGAAGCGGCCAGGAACTCCACCGCGCTGCGGGTCAGGAGGGTGTCCCCGGCGGACTTCGCCCAGGTGTGGGCCTGTTCCAGCCGGGAGCCCCGGTAGAGCAGCGACGGATCGCGGTTCATGCCCTCCCAGGCCCGGCCGTCCTCCTCCAGCCGCTGGCGCAGCAGATGGTCGTTCCGGCCCTCGTCGATCCAGTCGCGCAGCCGCGGCCAGGCGTGCAGCAGCGCCTCATGGGTGATCTCCACGGTGTCCGCGTCGAGGGTCACCAGGCGGGCGCGGACGAGCGCTTCGAGTGATTCCTCCGTCTTGCCGGGTTCCGTCGACTCCTCCGACAGCTGACGCCGCATCCCCCGCCTGCGGGTGGCCTGGGTGTCCTCGCCCAGCCGGACCAGCCGCAGCAGGAGCAGCCGCGCGGCCGTGCGCGCCGCGGGGTCGAGGCCGGACCAGGCCCGCTCGGCCGTCGCGGCCACCGCCCCCTGGATGCCGCCCGCCGCGCGGTAGCCGGCCAGGGTCAGCCGTCCCGCCTTCCGGCGCTGCCAGGTGGCGAGCAGGGCGTGGGAGAGGAGCGGCAGTACGCCCGCGTCGTGGGTGCCGCGGGGGCCGTCGGCGCTCACCTCCCGGACGATCAGTTCCGCGAGGCCCGGTTCGAGTTCCAGCCCCACGGCCTTGGCCGGCCCGGTCACCGCCTCGCGCAGCTCGGCGACGGTCAGCGGGCCGAGCACCATGTGGCGGTGCTGGAGCGCGTCGGCCAGTTCGGGGTACGCCAGGCACTGCTCGTAGAAGTCGGCGCGGATGCCGAGGACGACGAGGACGGGGGCGGGGTCACCGGAGGCGGAGGGCGAGCACGCGGCGTGCAGCAGCTGGATGAACGTACGCCGGTCCGCCTCCTCGGTGCCGAGGGTGAACGCCTCCTCGAACTGGTCCACGATGACGACCGGGCGGGCGGCGGAGGTCCCCGCCCACGCCGCGACGGCCTCCCGCACCGCGCGCGCGAACCCGGGCGTACCGGGCTCCCTGCGGAGGGCGTCCGTGAGCCGGGGTATCCGGCGGGTCAGCTCCCCGAGCGGATCGCTGCCCGGCGCGAGCTGGAGCACCTCCCGCGCCCGGCCGTCCCCGTCGCCCGGTGCGCCGTCCTCCAGCGCGGGCACCAGTCCGGCGTTCAGCAGGGAGGACTTCCCCGCCCCCGAGGCGCCCACGAGCATGACCAGGCCGCCCGTCTTCTCCGCCGCGCGCAGCTGGCGGACGAGCGCCTCCGTGCTCCGCTCCCGGCCGTAGAACCACCGGGCGTCCTCCTGCCGGTACGCGGCCAGCCCGCGGTAGGGGCACACCGCGCCGGGGACGGCCGGGGCGTCGGCCGGGGGCCGCTCCTCCTCGTCCGCGGCCGCCGGGGGGCGTTCGCCGACCGGGTCGGCCACCGCCCGTTCCCAGAGGCGCTGCCACTGGGCCATGTCGTACAGACCGGTGGACACCGGCGCGCGCCGCAGACGCCGTGCGTCGGGGATGAGTACGTGCAGCACCGCCGCGAGGGCCGCGAACTGGGCGGGTACGTTCTTGGCCCGCCGCCAGTCGCTGATCCGCTGAGCGGACACCCGTACGGGGCGCCCCCGCTCGTCGACCCGCTGAAGCCGGACGACCGCCTCGGCCACGCTCTTCAGGGGAGGGTTGCCGGCCTCCCGGTACAGCAGCGCGAGACGTTCCGCGAAGGCCGTGCGTACCCCTGAGTCGGAACTCAAGGTCTCCACTCCTTACTTCCCCCGCGCCTGGATATCCGGACCGGAAAACTCACTTTATACGGATGACCTGCGACGAAGGCCGTGGCCCACCACCGGAACCTCCTCGGCGGACGGCGCAGCTGGCAGGATCACAGCCCAGCAGCGCAGGCGAACGCGGCCGCCCTGCCGGGCCATCGGCCCGGGCCCTGACGGCCGCCGCGTCGACCACCGAACCGGCCCTTCCGCGATCCGCACCCATGCGGGGGGGTGCGGATCGGCACCGCCCCACCGTTCGGCACCGGTCCCCGCGTGGGGAGGGACCGGCGCCGAACGCTGTGGGGTGTGGGAAGCGGGGATTCTCGTCCATGCACCGATCCCATGACCAGCGCGCGCGAAGAGGCAAGGGGTCAGCCGGGATTCACGCCATGATGGCTGAATTCAACCGAGCTTATGCCCTCCGGTCCCTGTCGAAGTCCAGCTCCAGCATCCGGATCGCGTTGCCGCGCAGGATCTTGTACGTGGTCTCCGGCGGCAGCCCCGCGACGTGCTCGGCCGCGATCCGCTTGGTGTGCGGCCAGGTGGAGTCCACGTGCGGGTAGTCGGTCTCGAAGGTCGCGTTGTCCACCCCGACGGTGTCGAGCGAGGCGACGCCGTGCCGGTCGCGGAAGAAGCAGCAGTAGATCTGCCGGTAGTAGTACGTGGACGGCGGCTCCGGGATGAGGTCCCGGACGCCGCCCCACGCCCGGTGCTCCTCCCACACGTCGTCCGCGCGCTCCAGGGCGTAGGGGATCCAGCCCATCTGCCCCTCGGCGTACGCGAGCTTCAGCCGCGGGAACTTCACCAGGACGCCGCTGAAGAGGAAGTCCATCATCGACGCCATGGCGTTGTTGAAGCTCAACGCCGCCTGCACGGCGGGCGGGGCGTCGGGGGAGGCGGCGGGCATCTGCGAGGACGAGCCGATGTGCATGCACACGACCGTCCCCGTCGCCTCGCACTCGGCGAAGAACGGGTCCCAGTAGCCGCTGTGGATGCTGGGCAGGCCGAGGTAGGTGGGGATCTCGCTGAACGTCACGGCGCGCACGCCCCGCGCGGCGTTCCGGCGGATCTCCCGCACGGCCAGCTCGATGTCCCACAGCGGGATCAGGCACAGCGGGATCAGCCGCCCGCCGCTGTCACCGCACCACTCCTCGACCATCCAGTCGTTGTAGGCCCGCACGCACGCCAGCCCGACCTCCTTGTCGTCGGCCTCGGCGAAGGTCTGGCCGCAGAAGCGGGGGAAGGTCGGGAAGCACAGCGACGCCTCGACGTGGTTCATCTCCATGTCGGCGATCCGGGCCTTGGGGTCCCAGCACCCGCGGCGCATCTGCTCGCGGGTGATGCCCTCCAGGGTCATCTCGTCCCGCGAGAAGCCGACGGCCGCGATGATCCGCTTGTACGGGAACAGCCCGCCCTCGTACTCCCACCAGTCCGTGAGCGGACCATCCGGATCGGTCGTGATGCGGTATTTGCCGCCGATGTACGCCAGTTCCCCGATCCCGGCCGTGAGCGGCTTCGGGCCGCGGTCGCGGTACTTGGCCGGGAGCCAGGTCTCGAAGAGGTGGGCGGGCTCGATCACATGGTCGTCCACGCTGATGACCATGGGCAGCTCGGTCGCGCCGGTCGTCTCGCCCGTCATGGCGTCATCTCCCCGATAATCTGACGGCCCGTCAGATGGCAGGGTAGGGCTGACCGCCCCAGGCAACAAGAGGCTTCGCCCCCGCACGGATGTAAGGCCCGGGCCCAGCACCCCCGGATCGAACGCATCCGCACGGCGTACGAGCGGAGCTTCGGCCAGGAGTCGGTGGCAAGGCCGGACGCCCCGACCCCCGGAACCGGATGGGCGGGTTTCGCTGCCGGGTGCGGGCCGGTGGCCGGGTTGTGCCCACCCGTTCCGCCCAGCGGAACGATTGCCCACAACCTGGGTACAAGCCGCTGCTCGGCGGGAGGGGGCGGGGCCGCGCCCACCCCCGCCCGGCGCCCGCCCCCGGGTGGCTCGGGGTCGCTCCGGGGCCGCCCCCACCGGCCGGTGGCCGCCGCTCGACGGGAGGGGGCGGGGTCGCAGGGGTGGGGTCCTGGACGTTCCGTATATTTGTGGCGCCCATTTCCGGCTCACCCCACGTTTCCGGGCACCGGCGCCAAAAATATACGAGTCCAGGACCCTGCCCCGGAGGCCCCGCACCCGCACCCACCACGGACCCCGGCGCCCCCCGCACCCGGCGCCCCCGACCCCCGCCACCCCCCGGCTCAGCCGCCGTCGGCGACCGCCCGCACCGCCTCCGTCACCGGCGTGGAGCCGCCCAGGAGTTCCAGGGTGCGGCCCGCGGTGCGGGGTTCGTCGAGGAGGGCGGCCAGGACGGCGGCCACGTCGTCGCGGGTCACCTCGTCCCGGCCCGTGTGCTCGGCCAGGTGCACCAGCCCCGTACCCGGGTCGTCCGTGAGGCGGCCCGGGCGCAGCACGGTCCAGTCGAGGCCGTCGCGGGCCCGGAGATCGTCGTCCGCGGCGCCCTTCGCGCGCAGGTAGGCGGCGAAGACCGGGTCCGTGCCGGGCGCGGGCTCGCGCCCGGCGCCCATCGCGGACACGGTGAGGAACCGCCGTACCCCCGCCCGCTCGGCGGCGTCGGCGAAGAGCACGGAGGCCCCGCGGTCGACGGTCTCCTTGCGGGCGGCCCCGCTGCCGGGGCCCGCACCGGCGGCGAAGACGGCGGCGTCGGCGCCCTCCAGGTGCTTGGCCACGTCGTCCACGGAGGCCGATTCGAGGTCGCAGACGACCGGTTCGGCGCCCGCCGCCAGCAGGTCGCCCGCCTGTTCCGGCTTGCGGACGATGCCCGCCACTTCGTCTCCGCGCGCGGCGAGCAGCCGCTCCAGCCGCAGCGCGATCTGACCATGTCCACCAGCGATGACAATGCGCATGATCCCGACCGTACGCCGGTTGACCTATGGCTGCCCGTCGCCGTCCGCGGGCCGGGACGGGGGACGGGACTGGCGCGGCAGGTCGAGGGCGACCGCGGCGGCCGAGTCGCAGTACTCCCGTACCGCGCTGGTGCGGGCGACCACCCGGCCCTCGTGCACCACGACCCGGCTGTACGCGAGCGACAGCACGCCCGCGAGCCCGTCGCCGCGGACCGCCAGCAGCTCGGCGGGGAACCCGGCCTCCACCCGCACCTCGGGCAGTCCCAGCGCGGCCCGCGCCCGGGCGCAGACCGCGTCGTAGGCCTCCTCTGGTCGCAGTTCGCCCCGGGAGGCCAGCAGATAGGCGGCCTCCAGGGGATCGCCGCGGCCCACGGGGTTGACCGTGTCGCGCAGGGCGCCGCTCCCGGCGGCGACCCGGACGCCCGCGGCCCGCAGCAGCCGCACCGGCGCGCAGCCCGCCACGCGCGCCCCCTGCTCGCCCCGGTCCTCCAGCCCGACGCAGTCGCCCTGGGGCAGGCAGACCACGGTGACGCCCGCGGCCGCCAGCCGCGCGGCGACCCGCGCCGCGATGTCCCGCGGCAGCCGGGCCAGCCCGCCGCAGGGGCCGATGGTGACGCCGGGCCGCAGGCCCCCGGCCATCGCCGCGAGCCGGGCGAGCCGGGCCGGGTCGTCGCCGTCCGTGTGGAGGTCGACGGCGCAGCCGTGGCGGGCGGCGAGGTCGAGCACGGCTTCGGCGTGGCCGGTCGGGTCGGGGTCGAGGTCGGGGCAGCCGCCGATGACGGAGGCGCCCATCCGTACGGCGTCCCGCAGCATCGCGAGCCCGTCCGCCCCGGCCGCCCCGGTCAGCACCCGCGGCACCGCGACCGCGCCGAGGTCGATGAGCCCGCGCAGGCTGTGCCGGGCGTCCAGGACGGCCTCCAGGGAGCGCAGGCCGTGCACCCCGCCGATCCGCACATGGGTGCGCACGGCGGTCGCCCCGTGGCCGAGGTGCAGCAGGGCGGCCTCGGTGGTGCGGCGCTGGACGTCCTCGGCGGTGTGCGGGACGGGGCCCGCGATGTCGGCCGTCAGGGCGGTGTCGCAGTGCGCGTGCGGTTCGGCGGGGGCGGGGAGCAGCAGATAGCCGCCGAGGTCGAGCCGCGGCCCGGGGACCAGGCTGCCGGTGGTGCCGACCGCCTCGATCCGCCCGCCGCTGAGCCGTACGTCCACCGTTCGGCCGTCGGCGAGCCGGGCGCCGCCGAGGACCAGCGCGGTGGGCCCGGCGGCCGCCCCGCCGTCGTTGCCGGAGGGCTGCTGCTGGTGGCTCTCGGGCGGCTGGCTCTCGGGCATCGCACTCCTGGGGCGGCGCAAGATCACGCGGGGCGACCCGAGCCTAGGACCGCGTGGCGGCGGCTTCGCGGAGGAGCCGAATAGTCGTACCGGTGTGGTGCGTGAGCACTCTGTGTCGCACCCACCGGCCCCGGGCCGATACGGATTTCACCTTCGGCGGCCGAGCGTGTAATGTCTTCATCGCTCGCCCCAATAGCTCAGTCGGCAGAGCGTCTCCATGGTAAGGAGAAGGTCTACGGTTCGATTCCGTATTGGGGCTCTGATGTGTGAGGTATCCCGTTCGACTCCGGTCGGACGGGGTCCGGATCACATCGAAGCGGTGTAGCTCAGTCGGTAGAGCAAGCGGCTCATAATCGCTGTGTCACCGGTTCAAGTCCGGTCACCGCTACACACAGTAGCCGATTGTGGGGTCGGTCCTCCGGTCGGCTACTCTTTACTGCGTTCTTCTATCCCATCCGTTCGTCAAGGAGCACTCAACGTGGCTGCCACCGACGTCCGCCCGAAGATCACGCTGGCCTGCGTGGAGTGCAAGGAGCGGAACTACATCACCAAGAAGAACCGGCGTAACGACCCGGATCGTCTTGAGATCAAGAAGCACTGCCCGCGTTGCAACGCGCACACCGCGCACCGCGAGACGCGATAGCCATAAACTCTCATTCGAGGCCGCCCCCCATCAGCGGGGGTGGCCTCGTTTCGTTAGTCATCAACAGCAGGAGGTGCCGAGGCGATGGCGCTTGATCCGTCTTTCGTCGGGCGGACCTACCCGCCCACCGACCCGTATGAGGTCGGCAGGGAGAAGATCCGCGAATTCGCCGAATCGATCGGCGAGACCAACCCGGTCTACACCGATCCCCAGGCAGCCAAGGCGCTCGGCTACTCCGATGTGATCGCCCCGCCCACGTTCGTATTCGCGATCACCTTCAAGGCCGCACGGCACCTGGTCGTCGGCGATCCGCAGCTGGGCCTGGACTTCAACCGGGTGGTGCACGGCGATCAGAAGTTCACGTACACCCGGCCCATCGAGGCGGCCGACCGCCTCACCGTCACCACCAGGATCGACGACATCAAGTCGCTCGCGGGCAACGACGTGATCCTGATCAGCGGTGAGGTGCGCGACGCCGCGGGCGAGCACGTGGTGACCGCGATGACGAAACTGGTGGCCCGCGCGGCCGAAGCGGAGGAGAGCAGATGACCGCCAAGATCTCGTACGACGCCGTCGAGGTCGGCACCGAACTTCCCGCGCAGATCTTCCCGGTGAACCGCGCCGACCTCATCCGGTACGCCGGAGCGTCGGGCGACTTCAACCCGATCCACTGGAACGAGAAGTTCGCCAAGGAGGTCGGCCTCCCCGACGTCATCGCCCACGGCATGTTCACCATGGCCGAGGCGATCCGCGTGGTCACGGACTGGACCGGCGACCCCGGGACCGTCGTCGACTACGGCGTGCGCTTCACCAAGCCGGTCGTCGTCCCGAACGACGACAAGGGCGCGATCATCGAGGTCGCCGCCAAGGTCGCCGCCAAGCTGGACGACGACGCCCGCACCGTCCGGGTGGACATCACGGCGACCAGCGAGGGCCAGAAGGTGCTGGGCATGGCCCGCGCCGTCGTCCGCCTCGCTTAGGTCCGCCGGACAGGGCCTGACCGCCGGGCGTCTCGCGTGAACCCCGCACCGCCCCCGGCATCGCGCCGGGGGCGCCCCCGTACTCTGGTGCGCGTGCAGGAACTCCATGACGCCCCCCTCGCCCCCCTCACCACCTTCCGTCTCGGCGGCCCGGCCACCCGCCTGATCACGGCCACCACCGACGACGAGGTGATCGCCGCGGTCCGCGAGGCCGACGCGACCGGCACGCCGCTGCTGCTGATCGGCGGCGGCAGCAACCTCGTCATCGCCGACAAGGGCTTCGACGGCACCGCCCTGCACATCGCGACCAGCGGCTTCACCCTGGACGGCACCCGGCTGGAGCTGGCCGCGGGCGAGAACTGGTCCGACGCCGTGGCCCGGACGGTCGAGGCGGGCCTCGCCGGTATCGAGTGCCTCGCCGGAATCCCCGGCTCCGCGGGAGCGACGCCGATACAGAACGTCGGGGCGTACGGTCAGGAGGTCTCCACCACCCTCACCGAGGTGGTCGCCTACGACCGCCGCGCCGACGCCGTCGTGACGATCCCCGCGGCCGACTGCGCCTTCTCCTACCGCCACAGCCGCTTCAAGGCCGAGCCGGACCGCCACGTCATCCTGCGGGTCCGCTTCGAGCTGGAGGACGCGGGCGGGGCGTCCGCGCCCATCAAGTACGCCGAGACCGCCCGGGTGCTCGGCGTCGAGGTGGGGGACCGGGTGCCCGCCGAGACCGCCCGCAGGACCGTGTTGTCGCTGCGCGCGGGCAAGGGCATGGTGCTCGACCCCGAGGACCACGACACCTGGTCCGCGGGGTCGTTCTTCACCAACCCGGTGCTGACCGAGAGCGCGTACGAAGCCTTCCTGGCCCGCGTCGCCGACCGCCTCGGCGCGGACACCGCGCCGCCCGCCTTCCCGGCGGGGGAGGGGCGGATCAAGACCTCCGCCGCCTGGCTGATCGACAAGGCGGGCTTCACCAAGGGCTACGGCACCGGCCCGGCCCGCATCTCCACCAAGCACACCCTCGCGCTCACCAACCGCGGCGAGGCCACCACCGAGGACCTGCTGGCGCTGGCCCGCGAGGTGGTGGCCGGGGTAGAGGAGGCGTTCGGCGTACGGCTGGTCAACGAGCCGGTGACGGTGGGCGTGAGCCTCTAGTCCCCTCACGGTGAGGGGACTAGCTGGCCAGCCAGTCGTCGATCCCCGCCAGCAGCCGCCGCCGTACGTCCTCCGGCGCCGCCGACCCCCGCACCGACTGCCGCGCCAGCTCGGCCAGCTCCTCGTCGCTGAAGCCGTGGTGCTCGCGCGCCAGCTGGTACTGGGCCGCCAGCCGCGACCCGAACAGCAGCGGGTCGTCGGCGCCCAGCGCCATCGGCACCCCGGCGTCGTACAGGGTGCGCAGCGGTACGTCCTCGGGCTTCTCGTAGACCCCGAGCGCCACGTTGGAGGACGGGCACACCTCGCACGTCACCCCGCGGTCGGCCAGCCGGGCGAGCAGCCGCGGGTCCTCGGCGGCGCGCACCCCGTGACCCACCCGGGCCGCCACGAGGTCGTCCAGGCAGTCGCGGACGCTGCCGGGGCCCGACAGCTCGCCGCCGTGCGGGGCGGCGAGCAGGCCGCCGTCCCGGGCGATCGCGAAGGCGCGGTCGAAGTCGCGGGCGAAACCGCGCCGCTCGTCGTTGGAGAGCCCGAAGCCGACCACCCCGCGGTCCGCGTAGCGCACCGCGAGCCGGGCCAGGGTGCGGGCCTCCAGGGGGTGCTTCATCCGGTTCGCGGCGACCAGGACCCGTATCCCCAGCCCGGTGTCCCGGGCGGCGGTGTCGACCGCGTCGAGGATGATCTCCAGCGCCGGGATCAGCCCGCCCAGGCGCGGGGCGTACGAGGTGGGGTCGACCTGGATCTCCAGCCAGCCGGAGCCGTCCGCGACGTCCTCCTGGGCGGCCTCGCGCACCAGCCGCCGGATGTCCTCGGGCTCCCGCAGGCAGGAGCGCGCGATGTCGTACAGCCGCTGGAAGCGGAACCAGCCGCGCTCGTCGGTGGCCCGCAGTCTCGGCGGCTCGCCGCCGCTCAGCGCCTCGGGCAGATGGACGCCGTACTTGTCGGCGAGTTCGAGGAGCGTGCCGGGGCGCATGGAGCCGGTGAAGTGGAGATGCAGATGCGCCTTGGGGAGCAGATGTACATCGCGTGCCATCTGGAGATTTTGCCGCACGCCCGGACCCGCCGGTACCGCTTTCGCCGAACGTGGGCTTGCCCGCACAGGAATCCGAGCCCGGTACGGGCCGGAACGAGAGCGGGCGCCCGGCCGTGGCCGGGCGCCCGCTCTCACCAGGGGAAACCCGCTCAGGCGCGGGCCTCCGCCAGCAGCTTCTGGATCCGCGAGACGCCCTCGACGAGATCCTCGTCGCCCAGCGCGTAGGACAGCCGCAGGTAGCCCGGTGTGCCGAACGCCTCACCCGGCACCACGGCGACCTCGGCCTCCTCCAGGATCAGCGCGGCCAGCTCGACGGTGGTCTGCGGCCGCTTGCCGCGGATCTCCTTGCCGAGCAGCCCCTTCGCCGACGGGTAGGCGTAGAACGCGCCCTCCGGCTCCGGGCACTCGATGCCGTCGATCTCGTTGAGCATGCGCACGATGGTGCGGCGGCGGCGGTCGAACGCCTCGCGCATCGTGGCGACGGCGTCGAGGTCGCCGGTGAGGGCGGCCAGGGCGGCGGCCTGCGCGACGTTGCTCACGTTGGACGTGGCGTGCGACTGGAGGTTGGTCGCGGCCTTCACCACGTCCTTGGGGCCGAGGATCCAGCCGACCCGCCAGCCGGTCATCGCGTACGTCTTCGCGACGCCGTTGACCACGATGCACTTGTCGCGCAGCTCGGGCACCACCACCGGCAGCGAGTGGAACTTCGCGTCGCCGTAGACCAGGTGCTCGTAGATCTCGTCGGTGAGCACCCACAGCCCGTGCTCGGCGGCCCAGCGGCCGATCTCCTCGATCTGCTCGCGGCTGTAGACCGCGCCGGTCGGGTTGGACGGCGAGACGAAGACCAGCACCTTGGTGTGCTCGGTGCGGGCGGCCTCCAACTGCTCGACGGAGACGCGGTAGCCGGTCGTCTCGTCCGCGACGACGTCCACCGGGACACCGCCGGCCAGCCGGATCGACTCCGGGTAGGTGGTCCAGTACGGCGCGGGGACGATGACCTCGTCGCCCGGGTCGAGGATCGCGGCGAACGCCTCGTAGATCGCCTGCTTGCCCCCGTTGGTCACCAGGATCTGGGCCGCCTCGACCTCGTAACCGCTGTCGCGCAGCGTCTTCGCGGCGATGGCGGCCTTGAGCTCGGGGAGCCCGCCGGCCGGGGTGTAGCGGTGGAACTTGGGGTTGCGGCAAGCCTCCACCGCCGCCTCGACGACGTAGTCGGGCGTCGGGAAGTCCGGCTCGCCCGCGCCGAAGCCGATCACCGGGCGGCCGGCGGCCTTGAGGGCCTTGGCCTTGGCGTCGACGGCGAGGGTCGCGGACTCGGAGATGGAACCGATCCGGGCCGACACCCGTCGGTCGGTCGGGGACTGTACGGGGGGAGTAGCAGCGGTCATGGATGCATCGTCGCAGACGGGCGAAAAGGGCGGTACACGGGTTTAACGAGACTCACACAAGGCTCCTGCGGAACCCGAGCGGAGCGCACGGGCGCTTCTCGTTCGACGCCTGGCCGTCAAGCACGTACACTCAACCGTCGTTGGCCGCTCAACAGACGCATCCGACCCGCACACTCCGTGCAGCGGGATGGATGCGGTAGGTTGGGGGTTGCCGCAAAGGGTCGTAGCTCAATTGGTAGAGCACTGGTCTCCAAAACCAGCGGTTGGGGGTTCAAGTCCCTCCGGCCCTGCTACACGCACTTGATCGCCAGGGTGCGTGCATGCGTACGCAAGGACAAGCACCGCTGTGCGGCCGGGCCGGACGCGGCACGGCCACGACCCGGATTCAGGTGAGGACGAGTGACGGAAGCCCTTGGCTCCACCGCGACGCCTGAGAGCGGTCGTCCCGACGAGGACGAGGTGGCGACCAAGAAGGGCCGCCGTGGTGGCAAGCGCGCGAAGAAGGGGCCTTTCGGCCGGCTCGCGCTGTTCTACCGCCAGATCATCGCCGAGCTGCGCAAGGTCGTGTGGCCCACGCGCAGCCAGCTGTCGACGTACACCAGTGTGGTGATCGTCTTCGTGCTGATCATGATCGGCATCGTGACCGTGATTGACTATGGGTTCAACAACGCCATCAAGTACGTCTTTGGCTGAGACCCCGCGGAGGGCGGCCGCGTCCCGGCAGTGCCCTTTCGCACGTTCCACCCCTTGAAGCCAGGAAGAAGCAGCCACCGTGTCTGACCCGAACCTGAACGACGCCGCCGAGCCCGTCGAGTCCCGTGAGGACGAGCTCGACATCGTCGAGGCGGCGGACTCCGACCAGGCTGAAGCCGCCGACGCCGCCGCGGGTGAGCCCGCCGAGACGGCCGCGCTGCACGTCGAGGACGAGGCCGAGGCCGCCGTCGAGGTCGCCGAGGACGAGGCAGCGGAGGTTGCCGAGGCCGAGGTCGACCCGATCGAGGCCCTCCGCGAGGAGCTGCGCGGGCTGCCCGGCGAGTGGTACGTGATCCACACCTACGCGGGCTACGAGAAGCGCGTGAAGGCCAACCTGGAGCAGCGTGCCGTCTCGCTGAACGTCGAGGACTTCATCTACCAGGCCGAGGTCCCCGAAGAAGAGATCGTCCAGATCAAGAACGGCGAGCGGAAGAACGTCCGTCAGAACAAGCTCCCCGGCTATGTGCTGGTGCGCATGGACCTGACGAACGAGTCCTGGGGCGTCGTGCGGAACACCCCGGGCGTCACCGGCTTCGTCGGCAACGCCTACGACCCGTACCCGCTGACCCTGGACGAGATCGTCAAGATGCTCGCCCCGGAGGCCGAGGAGAAGGCCGCCAAGGCCACCGCCGAGGAGGGCGGCGCCCCGGCGCCCAGCCGCAAGGTCGAGGTCCAGGTGCTGGACTTCGAGGTGGGCGACTCGGTCACGGTCACCGACGGCCCGTTCGCCACGCTCCAGGCCACGATCAACGAGATCAACGCCGACTCGAAGAAGGTCAAGGGCCTGGTCGAGATCTTCGGCCGGGAGACCCCGGTCGAGCTGAGCTTCGACCAGATCCAGAAGAACTGACGCCTCTTCCGCACCCTTCCGACAGGTCAGATCGGGCCCTTCCGGGGCCGGTCTGACCTGCTCGGTTTCAGGCCGCACACCTATACCCGTTATCGTTGTGCGGTATGCCTCCATCCGGATGACCCGGAGTGGGGGCGGACCACCTCTCACTAGGACCCGGAGAGAGCATGCCTCCCAAGAAGAAGAAGGTCACGGGGCTGATCAAGCTCCAGATCCAGGCCGGTGCCGCCAACCCGGCCCCGCCGGTCGGCCCCGCGCTGGGTCAGCACGGCGTCAACATCATGGAGTTCTGCAAGGCCTACAACGCCGCGACCGAGTCGCAGCGTGGCATGGTCGTGCCGGTGGAGATCACGGTCTACGAGGACCGTTCCTTCACCTTCATCACCAAGACGCCGCCGGCCGCGAAGCTCATCCTCAAGGCCGCGGGCGTGGAGAAGGGCTCCGGCGAGCCGCACAAGACCAAGGTCGCCAAGATCACCCGCGACCAGGTCCGCGACATCGCCACCACCAAGATGCCCGACCTGAACGCCAACGACCTGGACGCCGCCGAGAAGATCATCGCCGGCACCGCCCGCTCCATGGGCATCACGGTCGAGGGCTGACAGCCACCCCGTAGCACCACCGTGGCAGGACCAATGCGCGGTCCGGACCACGACTCCGAACACAGACATCAGGAGCAGTAGTGAGCAAGCGCAGCAAGGCCCTCCGCGCTGCGGACGCCAAGATCGACCGGGAGCGCACCTACGCCCCGCTCGAGGCCGTCCGTCTCGCCAAGGACACCTCCCCGAGCAAGTTCGACGCGACCGTCGAGGTCGCCATGCGCCTGGGCGTCGACCCGCGCAAGGCCGACCAGATGGTCCGCGGCACCGTGAACCTGCCGCACGGCACCGGTAAGACCGCCCGGGTCCTGGTCTTCGCGACCGGTGACCGTGCTGCGGCCGCGGAGGCCGCCGGCGCCGACATCGTCGGCTCCGACGAGCTCATCGACGAGGTGTCCAAGGGCCGCCTGGACTTCGACGCCGTCGTCGCCACCCCGGACCTCATGGGCAAGGTCGGCCGCCTCGGCCGGGTGCTCGGTCCGCGTGGTCTGATGCCGAACCCGAAGACCGGCACCGTCACCCCGGACGTGGCCAAGGCCGTCACGGACATCAAGGGCGGCAAGATCGAGTTCCGCGTCGACAAGCACGCCAACCTGCACTTCATCATCGGCAAGGTGTCGTTCGGCGAGGCGCAGCTGGTGGAGAACTACGCCGCGGCGCTCGAGGAGATCAACCGTCTCAAGCCGTCCGCCGCGAAGGGCCGCTACATCAAGAAGGCGAGCCTGAGCACGACGATGGGCCCCGGCATCCCGCTGGACGCCAACCGCACGCGCAACCTGCTGGTCGAGGAAGAGGCCGTCTGAGCCTTTCCCTGACCGGAACCGCCGGGCCCCCGCATCTCGTGATGAGGTGCGGGGGCCCGGCGCGTTGCTGTCGGCGGGTCACTATAAGGTTCGACGGACAGTCGTAAAAGAAAAATAAGGGGGAACCGTGCGCGGTACTCATGTGGGTGTGCGATGCGTGATCGCGGCCTGTGGCGTTGTTCTGATGGCCGGACTCACCGCGTGCGGGAGCGACAAGTCCGATGAGGGCAAGGCGAGCGACAAGACCGGCGACAACGGCGGCCAGTCGGTCGGCAGCCCGCTGGCGGCCCTGAAGCTCGCCTCGCAGCGCACGGACCAGCAGCACTCGGCCAAGGTCGAGGGCACCACCCAGAACGGCACGCAGACCGCCGAGATGTCCGGCGCCATGGACTGGGCGGACGGCATGAACGCCACCATGACCATCACGCAGAAGGGCGGGGCCATAGCCTCCAGCCCGATCGCGGGCAAGCCCCTCCAGGCCCGGTACACGCCCGACGCGATGTTCATGAACATGGGCGACGAGTTCGCCCAGCAGGCGGGCGGCGGCAAGCACTGGATCAAGTACGACTACGACGCGCTGGCCGAGAAGGCGGGCGCCTCCGGTGCCTTCCTCAAGGACCAGATGCAGAACAACAACCCGTCGCGCTCGGTGCAGCTGCTGATGGCCTCGGGCAAGGTCAAGAAGGTCGGCTCGGAGAGCGTGAAGGGTGCCGAGACCACCCACTACACGGGCACGGTCGAGGTCTCCGAGCTGGCCAAGATGCAGTCCACCGACCTGAGCCGGTCGGACCTGGACGCCCTCCAGAAGCAGATGGAGCAGTCCGGCATGAAGACCGAGACCATCGATCTGTGGATCGACAACAAGAACCTGCTGGTCAAGAAGCGTGAGCAGGCCAAGAGCAACAACGGCGGGTACGACTCGACGGTCTTCTACTCGGACTACGGCACCAAGGTCACCGTCGAGGAGCCGTCGTCCTCGGACACCATCAGCTTCGATGAGATGGCGGGCACGCCCCGCAGCTGATGTGCCCGTAGCTGATTTGCCCGGCCGCGGCCCGTTCGCGTAATCTGCTTCAGAAGCCAAAGACCGCTGGTTGTCGCTGTGCCTCCGCAAGGGGATACGGCGGCTGAAGGATCCGCTAGCTGCGGACGGCCCGCGTAGGTGACTGTGGTGAGAACTCCCGAACGGGCCGTGTGTCCGTGCGGTCGAGTCACGCCCCGTGCGCCTGCGCCGGGGCGTTTTCGTGTTGTTCAGTCTCCTTCCTTCAGGCCGATGCGGTCCTCATCACCCGGAAGGAGGCCGAGGCTCATGGCGAGTCCCGACAAGGTCGACGCCGTCGACGAGATGCGGGAGAAGTTCAGCACCTCGAACGGCGCCGTTGTGACCGCGTACACCGGTCTCACCGTCGCACAGCTCAAGGAGCTGCGCCGTTCGCTCGGTGAGAACGCCCAGTACCGTGTGGTGAAGAACACGCTGACCAAGATCGCGGCCAACGAGGCCGGGATCAACCAGATCGACGACCTCTTCGTGGGTTCGTCGGCCGTCGCCTTCGTGACCGGTGACCCGGTCGAGGCGGCGAAGGGTCTCCGTGACTTCGCCAAGGACAACCCCGCTCTCGTCATCAAGGGCGGTGTCCTTGATGGCAAGGCGCTGTCCGCCGACGAGATCAAGAAGCTCGCGGACCTCGAGTCCCGCGAGGTGCTGCTCTCCAAGCTGGCGGGCGCCATGAAGGCCAAGCAGTCCCAGGCTGCCGCGCTCTTCCAGGCCCCGCTCTCGAAGTTCATCCGCACCGCGGAGGCGCTTCGGGCCAAGGTTGACGAGCAGGGCGGTGCCGGCGAGCCGGCTCCCGCCGAGGCCGAGGCCGCCGAGTAACTCGGCCCCGGTCGCAGCGGGCCCGGAAGAAGCCCGCCACCATTTTCATCCGGCACCTGCCGAACTAGTGGAAGGACCGCCATCATGGCGAAGCTCAGCCAGGACGACCTGCTCGCGCAGTTCGAGGAGATGACCCTCATCGAGCTCTCCGAGTTCGTGAAGGCCTTCGAGGAGAAGTTCGACGTCACCGCCGCCGCCCCGGCCGCCGTCGTCGCCGCCGGTGCCCCGGGTGCCCCGGCCGCCGCCGAGGCCGAGGAGGAGAAGGACGAGTTCGACGTCATCCTCACCGGCGCCGGCGACAAGAAGATCCAGGTCATTAAGGTCGTGCGCGAGCTGACCTCCCTGGGTCTGAAGGAGGCCAAGGACCTCGTCGACGGCACCCCGAAGCCGGTCCTCGAGAAGGTCAACAAGGAGGCCGCTGACAAGGCCGCCGAGTCCCTCAAGGGCGCCGGCGCCTCCGTCGAGGTCAAGTGATCTCACGGGTCGGATGACCCGCTGTGCCGTGAGGGCGATCACCCGTTGGGGTGGTCGCCCTTCGGTGTTCTTGTGACGGCTACGCTGACATCCCGGTTCCGGCAGGTATGGTGATCTTCGTTGCCCGTCGCCACGCCCTGTGACGATCTCGCCGGAGTGGGGGGCCTTGACGAACGGCACGCAGCGCGCAATTCTCGGGACGCGACGTCACACGATCCGTAAGTCCGAGGCATGGATCGTCGGCGAAGCGGGCAGTATCGATATGCGCTGGCGAAGCGCGGTCGTCGCCGACCAGGCGGGGTGAAGGACAACGAGGGGCATGCCCCCTCACCGGAGGGAGAGATTGGCGCTGCCGGTCTCAGAAACTCGGCGCTGGACATCAGTGTGCCAAGTGGCTACACTGACCCTTTGCGCTGCCTGTTAGCTGCTCCCTGCCCGTCACCAGGGGCATACCCACCTTTGAGCACTGCCGATGAAAATACCCTGACCAGGGATTTCATCCATGGGTTCGCGGTGGGACCGGTACGCGCGTAGTGAGTCCGAGCCCTCGGAAGGACCCCCTCTTGGCCGCCTCGCGCAACGCCTCGACTGCCAATACGAACAATGGCGCCAGCACCGCCCCGCTGCGCATCTCCTTTGCGAAGATCAAGGAGCCTCTCGAGGTTCCGAACCTCCTTGCACTGCAGACCGAGAGCTTCGATTGGCTGCTCGGCAATGCCGCCTGGAAGGCTCGCGTCGAGGCTGCGCTGGACAGCGGTCAGGACGTCCCCACCAAGTCCGGTCTGGAAGAGATCTTCGAGGAGATCTCCCCGATCGAGGACTTCTCCGGGTCGATGTCCCTGACCTTCCGTGATCACCGCTTCGAGCCGCCGAAGAACTCGATCGACGAGTGCAAGGAGCGCGACTTCACGTACGCCGCGCCGCTCTTCGTCACCGCCGAGTTCACCAACAACGAGACCGGTGAGATCAAGTCCCAGACGGTCTTCATGGGCGACTTCCCGCTCATGACCCCGAAGGGCACCTTCTGCATCAACGGCACCGAGCGTGTCGTCGTCTCGCAGCTGGTCCGCTCGCCGGGTGTGTACTTCGACTCCTCCATCGACAAGACGTCCGACAAGGACATCTTCTCCGCCAAGATCATCCCGTCCCGGGGTGCCTGGCTGGAGATGGAGATCGACAAGCGCGACATGGTCGGCGTCCGCATCGACCGCAAGCGCAAGCAGTCCGTCACCGTCCTGCTCAAGGCGCTCGGCTGGACCACCGAGCAGATCCTCGAGGAGTTCGGCGAGTACGAGTCCATGCGCGCCACCCTGGAGAAGGACCACACCCAGGGCCAGGACGACGCGCTGCTCGACATCTACCGCAAGCTGCGCCCGGGCGAGCCGCCGACGCGTGAGGCCGCCCAGACGCTGCTGGAGAACCTGTACTTCAACCCGAAGCGCTACGACCTCGCCAAGGTCGGCCGCTACAAGGTCAACAAGAAGCTCGGCGCGGACGCCCCCCTCGACGCCGGCGTGCTGACCACCGACGATGTCATCGCGACCATCAAGTACCTGGTCAAGCTGCACGCGGGCGAGACCGAGACGGTCGGCGAGGCCGGCGACATGATCGTCGTCGAGACCGACGACATCGACCACTTCGGCAACCGCCGCCTGCGGAACGTCGGCGAGCTGATCCAGAACCAGGTCCGCACCGGTCTGGCCCGTATGGAGCGCGTCGTCCGCGAGCGGATGACCACCCAGGACGTCGAGGCGATCACGCCGCAGACCCTGATCAACATCCGGCCGGTCGTCGCCTCCATCAAGGAGTTCTTCGGCACCAGCCAGCTGTCGCAGTTCATGGACCAGACCAACCCGCTGTCGGGTCTGACCCACAAGCGCCGTCTGTCGGCGCTGGGCCCGGGTGGTCTGAGCCGTGAGCGGGCCGGCTTCGAGGTCCGTGACGTGCACCCCTCGCACTACGGCCGCATGTGCCCGATCGAGACGCCGGAAGGCCCGAACATCGGTCTGATCGGCTCGCTCGCCTCGTACGGCCGGGTCAACGCGTTCGGCTTCGTCGAGACCCCGTACCGCAAGGTCCACGAGGGTGTCGTCACCGACAAGGTGGACTTCCTCACCGCCGACGAGGAAGACCGCTTCGTCATCGCCCAGGCGAACGCGCCGCTGGCCGAGGACAACACCTACGCCGAGAACCGCGTCCTGGTCCGCCGCCGTGGCGGTGAGGTCGACTACGTGCCCGGCTCCGAGGTCGACTACATGGACGTCTCGCCGCGCCAGATGGTGTCGGTCGCGACCGCCATGATCCCCTTCCTCGAGCACGACGACGCCAACCGCGCGCTCATGGGCTCGAACATGATGCGTCAGGCCGTGCCGCTGATCAAGGCGGAGTCCCCGCTGGTCGGCACCGGCATGGAGTACCGCTGCGCGGTCGACGCCGGCGACGTCATCAAGGCCGAGAAGGACGGTGTCGTCCAGGAGGTCTCCGCCGACTACGTGACGGTGGCCAACGACGACGGCACCTACACCACCTACCGGATCGCCAAGTTCTCCCGCTCCAACCAGGGCACCTCCTTCAACCAGAAGGTCGTCGTCGACGAGGGCGCCCGCGTCGTCACCGGCCAGGTCCTGGCCGACGGCCCGTCCACCGAGGACGGCGAGATGGCGCTCGGCAAGAACCTCCTCGTGGCGTTCATGCCGTGGGAGGGCCACAACTACGAAGACGCGATCATCCTCAGCCAGCGGCTGGTCCAGGACGACGTCCTCTCCTCGATCCACATCGAGGAGCACGAGGTCGACGCCCGGGACACCAAGCTCGGCCCCGAGGAGATCACCCGGGACATCCCGAACGTCTCCGAGGAGGTCCTGGCCGACCTCGACGAGCGCGGCATCATCCGCATCGGCGCCGAGGTCATCGCCGGGGACATCCTGGTCGGCAAGGTCACCCCGAAGGGTGAGACCGAGCTGACCCCGGAGGAGCGCCTGCTGCGCGCGATCTTCGGTGAGAAGGCCCGTGAGGTCCGTGACACCTCGCTGAAGGTGCCGCACGGCGAGACCGGCAAGGTCATCGGCGTCCGCGTCTTCGACCGCGAGGAGGGCGACGAGCTGCCCCCGGGCGTGAACCAGCTGGTCCGCGTCTACGTCGCGCAGAAGCGCAAGATCACCGACGGTGACAAGCTCGCCGGCCGCCACGGCAACAAGGGCGTCATCTCGAAGATCCTGCCGGTCGAGGACATGCCGTTCCTGGAGGACGGCACCCCGGTCGACATCATCCTCAACCCGCTGGGTGTCCCGTCCCGAATGAACCCGGGACAGGTGCTGGAGATCCACCTCGGCTGGCTGGCCTCCCGCGGCTGGAAGGTCGAGGGCTCCGAGGAGTGGATGCAGCGGCTGAAGGCGATCGGCGCGGACGAGGTCCAGCCCGGCACCAACGTCGCGACCCCGGTCTTCGACGGCGCCCGCGAGGACGAGATCGCCGGTCTCTTCGAGTCGACGATCCCGAACCGCGACGGTGACCGCCTGGTCCAGCCCTCCGGCAAGGCCCGGCTCTTCGACGGCCGCTCCGGCGAGCCGTTCCCGGACCCGATCTCGGTCGGCTTCATGTACATCCTCAAGCTGCACCACCTGGTGGACGACAAGCTGCACGCCCGGTCCACCGGCCCGTACTCGATGATCACCCAGCAGCCGCTGGGCGGTAAGGCTCAGTTCGGTGGCCAGCGCTTCGGAGAGATGGAGGTGTGGGCGCTGGAGGCTTACGGCGCCGCGTACGCCCTCCAGGAGCTGCTGACCATCAAGTCCGACGACGTCACCGGCCGCGTGAAGGTCTACGAGGCCATCGTCAAGGGCGAGAACATCCCCGAGCCCGGCATCCCCGAGTCCTTCAAGGTGCTCATCAAGGAGATGCAGTCCCTGTGCCTCAACGTGGAGGTGCTGTCCAGCGACGGCATGTCCATCGAGATGCGCGACACCGACGAGGACGTCTTCCGCGCTGCGGAGGAGCTCGGCATCGACCTGTCGCGGCGCGAGCCGAGCAGCGTCGAAGAGGTCTGACGGGTCTGGCCGGGGCGGTTCGTACGCACCCGCCCCGGCCTCTCCCCGGACCCCCAGTCAGACCCGAAGACACGACCCTGAAAGAGGGATTGACGACAAGTGCTCGACGTCAACTTCTTCGACGAGCTGCGGATCGGCCTCGCCACTGCTGACGACATCCGTCAGTGGTCCCACGGCGAGGTCAAGAAGCCGGAGACCATCAACTACCGCACCCTGAAGCCCGAAAAGGACGGACTCTTCTGCGAGAAGATCTTCGGTCCGACCCGGGACTGGGAGTGCTACTGCGGCAAGTACAAGCGCGTCCGCTTCAAGGGCATCATCTGTGAGCGCTGTGGCGTCGAGGTCACCCGCGCCAAGGTGCGCCGTGAGCGGATGGGCCACATCGAGCTGGCCGCTCCCGTCACCCACATCTGGTACTTCAAGGGCGTGCCCAGCCGTCTGGGCTACCTGCTCGACCTCGCCCCGAAGGACCTCGAAAAGGTCATCTACTTCGCCGCCTACATGATCACGTGGGTGGACGAGGAGCGCCGCACGCGCGACCTGCCGTCGCTGGAGGCCCACGTCTCCGTCGAGCGCCAGCAGATCGAGCAGCGCCGCGACGCCGACCTGGAGGCCCGCGCCAAGAAGCTCGAGGCGGACCTCGCCGACCTGGAGGCCGAGGGCGCCAAGGCCGATGTGCGCCGCAAGGTGCGCGAGGGCGCCGAGCGCGAGATGAAGCAGCTGCGCGACCGCGCCCAGCGCGAGATCGACCGTCTCGACGAGGTGTGGAACCGCTTCAAGAGCCTCAAGGTCCAGGACCTGGAGGGCGACGAGCTGCTCTACCGCGAGCTGCGTGACCGCTTCGGCACGTACTTCATGGGCGGTATGGGCGCGGCCGCGCTCCAGAAGCGCCTGGAGTCCTTCGACCTCGACGAGGAGGCCGAGAAGCTCCGCGAGATCATCCGGACCGGCAAGGGCCAGAAGAAGACCCGTGCGCTCAAGCGCCTCAAGGTCGTCTCCGCCTTCCTCCAGACCCGCAACAGCCCCAACGGCATGGTGCTGGACTGCATCCCGGTGATCCCGCCGGACCTGCGTCCGATGGTGCAGCTGGACGGTGGCCGCTTCGCGACCTCCGACCTGAACGACCTGTACCGCCGTGTGATCAACCGGAACAACCGCCTCAAGCGTCTGCTCGACCTCGGTGCCCCCGAGATCATCGTGAACAACGAGAAGCGGATGCTCCAGGAGGCCGTCGACGCGCTGTTCGACAACGGCCGCCGCGGTCGCCCGGTCACCGGTCCCGGTAACCGTCCGCTGAAGTCCCTCAGCGACATGCTGAAGGGTAAGCAGGGCCGGTTCCGTCAGAACCTGCTCGGTAAGCGTGTCGACTACTCGGCCCGTTCCGTCATCGTCGTCGGCCCGCAGCTGAAGCTGCACCAGTGCGGTCTGCCCAAGGCCATGGCGCTGGAGCTGTTCAAGCCGTTCGTGATGAAGCGCCTGGTGGACCTCAACCACGCGCAGAACATCAAGTCGGCGAAGCGCATGGTCGAGCGCGGACGCACCGTCGTGTACGACGTGCTCGAAGAGGTCATCGCCGAGCACCCGGTGCTGCTGAACCGTGCGCCGACCCTGCACCGCCTCGGCATCCAGGCCTTCGAGCCGCAGCTGGTCGAGGGCAAGGCCATTCAGATTCACCCGCTCGTCTGCACCGCGTTCAACGCGGACTTCGACGGTGACCAGATGGCCGTGCACCTGCCGCTGTCCGCGGAGGCCCAGGCCGAGGCCCGCATCCTGATGCTGTCCTCGAACAACATCCTCAAGCCGGCCGACGGCCGGCCGGTGACCATGCCGACCCAGGACATGGTGCTGGGTCTGTTCTTCCTCACCACCGACGAGGAGGAGCGCGAGGTCAAGGGCGAGGGCCGGTCCTTCGGTTCGGTCGCCGAGGCGATCATGGCGTTCGACGCCCGGGAGCTGTCGCTCCAGGCGAAGATCGACATCCGCTTCCCGATCGGCACCGTCCCGCCCCGCGGCTGGACCCCGCCGGTTCCCGAGGAGGGCGAGCCCGCCTGGCAGCAGGGCGACAGCTTCCGGCTGCGCACCACGCTGGGCCGTGCGCTCTTCAACGAGCTGCTGCCCGAGGACTACCCGTTCGTCGACTACTCGGTGGGCAAGAAGCAGCTCTCCGAGATCGTCAACGACCTCGCCGAGCGCTACCCCAAGGTCATCGTCGCGGCGACCCTGGACAACCTGAAGGCGGCCGGTTTCCACTGGGCCACCCGCTCCGGTGTCACCGTCGCCATCTCCGACGTGGTCGTGCCCGAGGCCAAGAAGGCCATCATCACGGGCTACGAGGCGCAGGACGAGAAGGTCCAGAAGCAGTACGAGCGCGGTCTGATCACCAAGGACGAGCGCACCCAGGAACTCATCGCGATCTGGACCAAGGCGACCAACGAGGTCGCCGAGGCGATGAACGCGAACTTCCCGAAGACCAACCCGATCTTCATGATGGTCGACTCGGGCGCGCGCGGAAACATGATGCAGATGCGTCAGATCGCCGGTATGCGTGGTCTGGTGTCCAACGCGAAGAACGAGACCATCCCGCGGCCCATTAAGGCGTCGTTCCGTGAGGGTCTCTCCGTGCTGGAGTACTTCATCTCCACCCACGGTGCCCGTAAGGGTCTCGCGGACACCGCCCTGCGTACCGCCGACTCGGGTTACCTGACCCGTCGTCTGGTGGACGTCTCGCAGGACGTGATCATTCGCGAGGAGGACTGCGGCACCGAGCGCGGTCTCAAGCTCGCGATCGCGACCACGGGCGCGGACGGCGTGCTGCGCAAGACGGAGGACGTCGAGACCAGCGTGTACGCGCGCTGCCTCGCCGAGGACATCGTCGTGGACGGGAAGGTCCTGGCCCCGGCCGGCACCGACCTGGGCGACGTGCTCATCGACGAGCTGGTCCGGCACGGCGTCGGGACGGTCAAGACCCGTTCGGTGCTCACCTGCGAGTCCGCCGTCGGCACCTGCGCCATGTGCTACGGCCGCTCGCTGGCGACCGGCAAGCTGGTGGACATCGGCGAGGCCGTCGGCATCATCGCCGCCCAGTCCATCGGTGAGCCCGGCACCCAGCTGACGATGCGTACCTTCCACACCGGTGGTGTGGCCGGTGACGACATCACCCAGGGTCTGCCGCGTGTCGTCGAGCTCTTCGAGGCCCGTACGCCCAAGGGCGTCGCGCCGATCTCGGAGGCGGCCGGCCGCGTCCGGATCGAGGAGACCGAGAAGACCAAGAAGATCGTCGTCACCCCGGACGACGGCTCCGACGAGACCGCCTACGGCGTCTCCAAGCGGGCCCGTCTGCTGGTGGGCGAGGGCGACCACGTCGAGGTCGGCCAGGCGCTGACCGTGGGTGCCACCAACCCGCACGACGTGCTGCGCATCCTCGGCCAGCGCGCCGTCCAGGTGCACCTGGTCGGCGAGGTCCAGAAGGTCTACAACTCGCAGGGTGTGTCGATCCACGACAAGCACATCGAGATCATCATCCGGCAGATGCTGCGCCGGGTCACGATCATCGAGTCCGGCGACGCGGAGCTGCTGCCGGGCGAGCTCGTGGAGCGCTCGCGCTTCGAGGGTGAGAACCGTCGTGTGGTCCAGGAAGGCGGCCACCCGGCCTCCGGCCGTCCGCAGCTGATGGGTATCACCAAGGCCTCGCTGGCGACCGAGTCCTGGCTGTCGGCGGCGTCCTTCCAGGAGACGACCCGGGTGCTCACCGACGCGGCGATCAACGCCAAGTCGGACTCCCTGATCGGCCTCAAGGAGAACGTCATCATCGGTAAGCTCATCCCGGCCGGTACGGGCCTGTCCCGCTACCGCAACATCCGGGTCGAGCCGACCGAGGAGGCGAAGGCCGCGATGTACTCGGCCGTCGGCTACGACGACATCGACTACTCGCCCTTCGGCACCGGTTCCGGCCAGGCGGTCCCGCTGGAGGACTACGACTACGGTCCGTACAACCAGTAGGAGCACCCCCGGCTGGGGGTCCGGGGGTTATCCCCCGGGAATTTGCAGCACAGGGCGGTCACCCCATGGCGGGGTGGCCGCCCTGCGGCTATGCTCCGGGTTGGTGTGTCCAGCGCGTGTGCATTTGTTTTGACCGGAGCCGATGCGGTAGGTACGCTCTGACCTTGTGCCTGGGGTGTCCCTGGGCTCCCGTATGCGCTAAGAGCGCTGCCGGGGGGCCGAGGTGTCGACACCAATCAATTCGCACTCTCCTGATATTCGCAGGGGACTGCGGTGCGCGACACACCCGACCGCGTGGGTCGGAGAAACCCCAGGTTAGCTTTATCGAGATCGGCACACAGAAACCGGAGAAACGGTGCCTACGATCCAGCAGCTGGTCCGCAAGGGCCGCCAGGACAAGGTCGAGAAGAACAAGACTCCCGCACTGGCGGGGTCGCCGCAGCGTCGTGGCACGTGCACTCGCGTGTTCACCACGACGCCGAAGAAGCCGAACTCGGCGCTCCGCAAGGTCGCGCGTGTCCGGCTGAGCAGTGGGATCGAGGTCACCGCCTACGTCCCGGGTGAGGGGCACAACCTGCAGGAGCACTCCATCGTGCTCGTGCGCGGCGGTCGTGTGAAGGACCTGCCGGGTGTTCGTTACAAGATCATCCGCGGCTCCCTCGACACGCAGGGCGTCAAGAACCGCAAGCAGGCTCGCAGCCGCTACGGCGCCAAGAAGGAGAAGTAAGAATGCCTCGTAAGGGTCCCGCCCCGAAGCGCCCGGTCATCATCGACCCGGTTTACAACTCTCCTCTGGTGACTTCCCTCATCAACAAGGTCCTGCTGAACGGCAAGCGCTCCACCGCCGAGCGCATTGTCTACGGCGCCATGGAGGGCCTGCGTGAGAAGTCCGGCAACGACCCGGTCATCACGCTCAAGCGCGCGCTGGAGAACGTGAAGCCGACCCTCGAGGTCCGCTCCCGTCGTGTCGGTGGCGCCACCTACCAGGTGCCGGTCGAGGTTCGTCCCGGCCGCTCCTCCACCCTCGCGCTGCGCTGGCTCGTGGGCTACTCCCGCGCCCGTCGTGAGAAGACCATGACCGAGCGTCTGATGAACGAGCTGCTGGACGCCAGCAACGGTCTGGGCGCCTCCGTCAAGCGTCGCGAGGACACCCACAAGATGGCCGAGTCCAACAAGGCCTTCGCGCACTACCGCTGGTAGTCGCTACCCCATCGAGAACCGAGAGAAGACTGAAGCCTTATGGCTACCACTTCACTTGACCTGGCCAAGGTCCGCAATATCGGGATCATGGCCCACATCGACGCGGGCAAGACGACGACCACCGAGCGGATCCTGTTCTACACCGGTGTGAGCTACAAGATCGGTGAGGTCCACGACGGCGCTGCCACGATGGACTGGATGGAGCAGGAGCAGGAGCGCGGCATCACGATCACGTCGGCCGCGACGACCTGTCACTGGCCGCTCGAGGACACCGATCACACGATCAACATCATTGACACCCCGGGGCACGTCGACTTCACCGTCGAGGTGGAGCGCTCGCTGCGCGTCCTCGACGGTGCCGTGACGGTGTTCGACGGTGTGGCCGGCGTGGAGCCGCAGTCCGAGACCGTTTGGCGTCAGGCGGACCGCTACGGCGTTCCGCGGATCTGCTTCGTCAACAAGCTCGACCGCACCGGTGCCGAGTTCCACCGCTGCGTCGACATGATCACGGACCGCCTGGGCGCGGTGCCGCTGGTCATGCAGCTGCCGATCGGCACCGAGGCCGACTTCAAGGGCGTCATCGACCTCGTCACCATGAAGGCGCTGGTCTGGAACATTGAGGCGTCCAAGGGCGAGATGTACGACACCGTCGACATCCCGGACACCCACACCGAGGCCGCCGACGAGTGGCGCGGCAAGCTGCTGGAGACCGTCGCCGAGAACGACGAAGAGATGATGGAGCTGTACCTGGAGGGCGAGGAGCCCTCCGTGGAGCAGCTGTACGCGGCGGTCCGCCGCATCACCATCGCCTCGGGCAAGGGCGGCGGCACCACCGTCACCCCCGTGTTCTGCGGCACCGCGTTCAAGAACAAGGGCGTGCAGCCCCTGCTCGACGCGGTCGTCCGGTACCTGCCGTCGCCGATCGACATCGAGGCGATCGAGGGCCACTCGGTCAAGGACCCCGACGAGGTCATCAAGCGTCGTCCGTCCGAGGACGAGCCGCTGTCGGTCCTGGCGTTCAAGATTGCGAGCGACCCGCACCTCGGGAAGCTCACCTTCATCCGGGTCTACTCGGGCCGCCTCGTGGCCGGCTCGCAGGTCCTGAACTCGGTGAAGGGCAAGAAGGAGCGCATCGGCAAGATCTACCGGATGCACGCGAACAAGCGTGAGGAGATCGAGTCGGTGGGTGCCGGTGACATCGTCGCCGTCATGGGTCTCAAGCAGACCACCACCGGTGAGACGCTCTGCGACTCCTCGAACCCGGTGATCCTCGAGTCCATGGACTTCCCGGCCCCGGTCATCGAGGTGGCCATCGAGCCGAAGTCCAAGGGCGACCAGGAGAAGCTGGCCGTCGCGATCCAGCGGCTTGCCGAGGAGGACCCGTCCTTCCGCGTCAAGACCGATGAGGAGACCGGCCAGACCATCATCTCCGGCATGGGTGAGCTCCACCTCGACGTGCTGGTCGACCGCATGAAGCGCGAGTTCAAGGTCGAGGCCAACGTCGGCAAGCCGCAGGTGGCCTACCGCGAGACGCTGCGCAAGGCGGTCGAGCGGTACGACTACACGCACAAGAAGCAGACTGGTGGTTCCGGCCAGTTCGCCAAGGTGCAGATCGCGCTGGAGCCGCTCGAGGGCGACGGCTACGAGTTCGAGAACAAGGTCACCGGTGGCCGCATCCCGCGGGAGTACATCCCGTCCGTGGACGCGGGCTGCCAGGAGGCCATGGAGTTCGGCGTGCTCGCCGGCTACCCGCTGACCGGCGTCAAGGTCGTGCTTCTCGACGGTGGCTACCACGAGGTCGACTCCTCCGAGATGGCCTTCAAGATCGCCGGTTCGATGGCCTTCAAGGAGGCCGCCCGCAAGGCCAGCCCGGCCCTGCTCGAGCCGATGATGAAGGTCGAGGTCACGACGCCCGAGGACTACATGGGTGACGTGATCGGCGACATCAACTCCCGCCGTGGTCAGATCCAGTCCATGGAGGACCGTAGCGGCGCCAAGCTGGTGATCGGTCTGGTCCCGCTGTCGGAGATGTTCGGCTACGTGGGCGACCTGCGCAGCAAGACCTCTGGCCGCGCCAGCTACTCCATGCAGTTCGACTCCTACGCCGAGGTTCCGCGGAACGTCGCCGAGGAGATCATCGCGAAGGCCAAGGGCGAGTAAGGCGGGTTCATCCGCATTCCTCACCCTTTAGGCTGGAGCAAAAGGCAACGGGTGTTCCGTCGTAGATCGTCCACCGTGACGGTTTACGGCGGGGCCCCGGCCGCCGGCCCCCATAACGAATACGGCGAAGGGCATCCCCCTCGGGGTCCTGGCCGGTTCGGTAAGACCACCTGAACCCGTCCGCAAGGCGCGGATGCGTTACAGAACCACTCCACAGGAGGACCCCAGTGGCGAAGGCGAAGTTCGAGCGGACTAAGCCGCACGTCAACATCGGCACCATCGGTCACATCGACCACGGTAAGACGACCCTTACCGCGGCGATCACCAAGGTGCTGCACGACGCGTTCCCGGACCTGAACGAGGCCTCGGCCTTCGACATGATCGACAAGGCGCCGGAAGAGCGCCAGCGTGGTATTACGATCTCCATCGCGCACGTCGAGTACCAGACCGAGTCGCGTCACTACGCGCACGTTGACTGCCCCGGTCACGCGGACTACATCAAGAACATGATCACCGGTGCCGCGCAGATGGACGGCGCCATCCTCGTGGTCGCCGCCACCGACGGCCCGATGCCGCAGACCAAGGAGCACGTGCTCCTGGCCCGCCAGGTCGGCGTTCCGTACATCGTCGTCGCCCTGAACAAGGCCGACATGGTGGACGACGAGGAGATCCTGGAGCTCGTCGAGCTCGAGGTCCGCGAGCTGCTCTCCGAGTACGAGTTCCCGGGCGACGACGTTCCGGTCGTCAAGGTCTCGGCGCTCAAGGCGCTCGAGGGCGACGCCGAGTGGGGCAAGTCCGTCCTCGACCTGATGAAGGCCGTCGACGACTCCATCCCGAACCCGGAGCGCGACGTCGACAAGCCGTTCCTCATGCCGATCGAGGACGTCTTCACCATCACCGGCCGCGGCACGGTCGTCACCGGCCGTATCGAGCGTGGTGTGCTGAAGGTCAACGAGAACGTCGACATCATCGGCATCAAGAACGAGAAGACCTCGACCACCGTCACCGGTATCGAGATGTTCCGCAAGCTGCTCGACGAGGGCCAGGCCGGTGAGAACGTCGGTCTGCTGCTCCGCGGCATCAAGCGCGAGGACGTCGAGCGCGGCCAGGTCATCATCAAGCCGGGCTCGGTCACCCCGCACACCGAGTTCGAGGCCCAGGCGTACATCCTGTCCAAGGACGAGGGTGGCCGCCACACGCCGTTCTTCAACAACTACCGTCCGCAGTTCTACTTCCGTACCACGGACGTGACGGGCGTTGTGACCCTCCCCGAGGGCACCGAGATGGTCATGCCGGGCGACAACACCGAGATGTCCGTCCAGCTGATCCAGCCGGTCGCCATGGAGGAGGGCCTGAAGTTCGCCATCCGTGAGGGTGGCCGGACCGTCGGCGCCGGTCAGGTCACGAAGATCAACAAGTGATCTGACGCTCTTCGGAGCACGCTCCCCGGAGCACAAGCCCCACTCGCCTTCACACGGCGGGTGGGGCTTTTCCGTATCTGGGTACCCGGCCATCCGCATCGAAGCTGGGTTCGACTTCGGGAGTACGGATGATGACCAACGGCAAGATCGCGGTCGCGGTCGCGGGAGGCTACCTCCTGGGGCGCACCAAAAAGGCGAAACTCGCCCTGGGGCTGGGCATGTTGCTCGCCGGGAAGAAGATCACCCTCGATCCGCAGCAGCTGGCCCGGGCGGTCGCCGACTCCCCGCTGCTGAGCGGGCTGAACGCGCAGGCGCGCAAGGAGCTGGCCGGTGCCGCGAAGACGGCCGCCACCTCGGCCCTGTCCACCCGCATGAACGGTCTCGCCGACTCGCTGCACGACCGCACGCTGAGCCTGCGGGGTGAGGGGGACGAGGAGCGTGCGGACGAGGAGCCCGGGGAGGACGACGAACCGGCCGACGAGGAGAGCGAACGGAAACCGCCGGCGCCACGCCGCAAGCCGCCGCAGGCCAAGGCGGCCAAGACGGCCAAGGCCCCGGCAGGCCGGGCGCGCAAGGCCGCCGCCTCCTCTCCCGGCAAGGCGAAGAAGGCCGTGAAGAAGACCGCGAAGTCCGCGGGGGGCCGCAATGGCTGACACGTTGGGCAAGCTGAAGGACGACATCGTGCGCAGCCCGGCCGCGGACCGCCTCAAGGACGAGCTCCAGAGCTACGTCCAGGCCCGGGCGACTCATGCGCTCACCGGGCTCGGCACCGGTCTCGCCAAGGGCACCCAGGCGCTCGCCGAGGGCAAGCCGCCGGGCCAGGCCGTGCTGAAGGCCGGGGCCTCCCAGCTGAAGGATTCTCTGAAGGACAAGGCCAAGGGGATGTTCGGCAAGGGCCGCGGCAAGAGCGGCGGCGGCAAGTCCAAGAGCGTCACCGTGGTCGAGGACATCGACGTCGGGGTGCCGGTCCGCGAGGCGTACGACCAGTGGACCCAGTTCCAGGAGTTCAGCACCTTCGCCAAGGGCGTCGTCAGCGTCGAGAAGGCCGACGACACCAGCAGCAACTGGAAGGTGAAGGTCGCCAAGTCCACGCGCAGCTGGAAGGCCAACGTCACCGAGCAGGTGCCCGACGAGCGGATCAGCTGGACGACCGAGGGCGCCAAGGGCACCGTCAAGGGCGTCGTCACCTTTCACCCGCTGGGCGACAGCCTCACCCGGGTGCTGCTGGTGCTGGAGTACTTCCCCAAGGGGCTGTTCGAGAAGACCGCCAACATCTGGCGCGCCCAGGGCCGCCGGGCGCGGCTCGACCTCAAGCTCTACCGCAAGTTCATCATGATGCGCGGCGAGGCCACGGACGGCTGGCGCGGCGAGATCCGGGACGGCGAGGTCGTGGTCGACCACGAGACGGCCGTGGCGGAGGAAGAGGAAGAGCGCGACGAAGAGCGCGCCGAAGAGGCCGGGGGAGAGGCCGATGAGCCGCGGGCCGAAGAGGACGACGAGGACGCGGCGTACGAGGACGAGGACGAGCCCGAGGGCGAGGGCGACGAGGCCGAGTTCGTCGACGAGGACGCCGACATCGAGCCCGAGGACGCCGACATCGAGCCCGAGGACGCCGACGTCGAGCCCGAGGAGGAGTACGAGGAGGAGCCCGACGAGCCCGACGAGGCCGAGGAGGACGCCGAGCCCGAGCGCCCGCGGCGGCGCATGGCGGCAGCGCGCCGCTGAGGGCCTGCTGCTCCGGCAACCGCCGGGGCGCCCCGGTCGAGACGACGGGGGCGCCCCGGCGGTGGTGTTACGCCGTCGAGGTCGGGCGCGGGCGCCAGATCCAGGGGGTGGCGTCCGGCGCGACGCCCACCACGCAGGCCCCCTGGTCGGGGTCGGCCAGCAGGGCGGGGGTGCCCACCGGGGTGAGGTGGCCGGGGGAGCGCAGCGGGCGGTCGTCGGGGCCGGTGCCCCACTGGACCTGGACGTCGCCGTCGAGGCTGCGGCCGAGCAGGAGCAGGGTGGCGGCCTTGTCGTCCCCGCTGCCCTTGCCGTCCTTGCCGGGCTCGGGCACGGTGTGCGCGGCGATGGCCCCGTACCCCTCGAAGTGCGGCACCGTGCGGCTTTCCGTGCCGTTTTCCGGGCCGCCCTCCGTGCCGTGGAGGGTGGGCACCGTGGCCGCGGGGGTGCGGTAGACCAGGGAGAGCGTGCCGTCGGGGGCGATCGCGGCGCCGATCTGGTTGCCGCCGGGGCGGGGCAGTCCGGCGGCGGGCCGCAGGGTGACGGGGCCTCCGGGCCGCTCCTGGGACCAGTGGTGCACGGTGTCGCGGCCCGGGGCGACGACATGGGCGCGGCCCTCGCCGTCGACCAGGGCGGTCAGCCCGTCCTGGATTTCCGCGCCGCCGAGCCGCTCCCACGGCCCCCAGCGGCCGTCCGCGCCCCGTACCCGGGTGGCGAGGCCCTTCTCGGCGGTCCGTACGAAGAGGTGGACCTTCCCGTCCGGGGTGGCGACCGCGGTGGGGCAGCCGACGCGGCGGCCGAGTTCGGGGTTGGCCTCGGGGGTGCCGAGCCCGGTCCAGGCGCGGAACGGCCCGTCGGGGCGGCTCTGTTCCAGTGCCACGATCTCGCGCATGTTGGCGCCGCCCTGGCCGTCCAGCGCCGCGAACCGCAGCGCGAGCAGCACGTGGCGTCCCGCGCTGTCGGTCACGGCGCTCAAGGCGGGGGCCAGCGGCCCGCCGCCGAGCCCGAGCGGCGTTCCGAACCGCCCGCTGCCGCGGGCGGTTTCGCGCCACCGGACGGCCTGGGTGCCGAGGACGCCGTACGCGACGAGGCGGCCCTCGCGGTCGGTGGTGGGGGTGGGCAGGGCGCTGGGGTAGCGGTAGTGGGTGGAGCGGATCCAGCCCTTGCGGTTCTTGAGCGGCCGCAGGCCGCCCTGGCTGTAGTCGCCGCAGCCCGCGGAGTCACCGCACTTCCACGCGGGGGAGCCGCCGTACGCCTTGATGACGCGCGCCTTCTGGGCCAGCACGGCGGGCGGCAGATTGTGCGGCCAGCGCTGGTTGTAGTAGCCGCGGAAGGACGTGGTGGTGAAGCGCGGCGCCTCCTTGTCCCGCCGGGTGGACTCGGCGGCCCACTGCGCGATCGCCTTCCAGGTGAACAGCGCGACCGGGGTGTGGTCCCGGTGGTCCGAACAGCCGGGCTGGTCGTTGTCCTTGGGGTGCAGCAGGTCGTGGACCTGGAAGTCGGGGTCGGGGTCGAGGGTGTGGATGAGCGTGGGCCGGTAGCGGTCCATGATCTCGGCGAGCACGTCGACCAGGGTCTGGTGGACGTACGAGCTGGGGTGCTGCACCGGGGAGCCCTCGGCCAGCAGCGTGCGCATGACGGTGCCGGGGGTGTCCCACAGGGCGGGCATGCGTATGTGCCCCTCGGACAGCATGGCGATGTTGAGGAAGATCAGCCGCACCCTGCGGGTGCCGTTGGCGAGGACGTTCGTCTCCGCCTTGACGCCGCCGGGCAGGTTCAGCACCGACCGGTGCCACGGCGTGAACTGGTGCAGCCCCAGCATCTGCGCGTACGCCTGCCGCAGCCCCTGGTGGCGGGCGGCGGAGTACGCGGCCTTGTCCGGCGGCGGCAGCGGCCGCCCGGCGACCCGGTTGAGGCCCAGCGCCTCGCCCGCCGTGACGTACACGCTCACCACGGGGACCCCGGAGCGCAGGACGTGCTCGTTGTCGGGGTTCATGAAGTACAGGTCGTCATCGGGGTGGGCCATGACCTGGAGCAGGGTGGCGCGCTTGTCCCCGGCCGCCGAGGTGAACGGCTCGGCGGCCCCCGGGCGGGTGGTCGTCCGGGCGGGTGCGGCGGGGACGGCGGAAGACCCGGGACGGCCGCTGCATCCGGCGGCAGCGGTGGCGGTGAGGGCCGCCACCGCGGCCAGTGCCTGCCTGCGTGTCGTGCGCGCGGGCAGAGTCCATCGACTGTTCAATTTGGCGACCCTGTCACTTGTGCAGCGCGTAGTCTCCGGCTGCTTCCACGTGATAGGGGACGGCTGATGATCTTCGAAGGTTGTCCGATAGCCGGGGAGGTCTCGATCACACTTCGGACACGCCGGGCCGGGGCCGGTCAGGCGACCGAAGGGCCGCCGAGGTACTTCCCGGCCTTGGAGTACGGCCAGGCGTTGGCGACGCAGCCCTTCAGCCCGTCTATCTGCTGCATCATCGCCGGGGCGGGCTTTCCGGGGCCGGGGCAGGTCTCATGGCCGCGGCCGATGCGGTGGCCCACCTCGTGGTTGACGATCAGCGCGCGGTATTCGCGGATCGGGCCGTCGAACTCGGGGGAGCCGGTGTTCCAGCGCTTGAGGTTGACCATGACCTGCGTTCCGGCGGCGCAGTTGACCTCGCCGCGGGTCTTGAGCCCCGCCTGCCCGCAGATGTCGTCGACGGTGTCCGGGGTGGCGATCTTCACCTCGAAGTCGTAAGCGCCGCCGGACACCAGCTGGAAGGAGTGCTTCCGGTCCCTGGTCCAGCCGCGCTCGTCCGCGAGGACCGCGGATATCTCGGCCGCGGCCCGCTTCGGGTCGACGCCCGTGCCCTCCTCGACCTGGACCTTGAACCGCCGCACATCGCCGCCGTCGCCGATCACCTTGCCGGAGGACTTCGCGGTGACGAAGGTGCCGGTCCCCGCCGGGGAGGCGGTCCCGGTGGGGGACGTGGGTGCGGTGGGGCGCGCGGGGCCCGCGTCGCGGGAGGACCGGGAGGGCGGCGCCGTCGGCGCGGCGGTGGGGGCGTAGTCGGCCGCGGGGGACCGGGTCGCCGCCGCGGAGTCCGCGGGGGCGGACCGTACGCCGCCGCCGTCGCCGGGTAACACGGCGTAGACGGCCAGCGCGGCTCCGGACGTCACCGCCGCGCCGATCACCAGCGGCACCACCGGCGAGCGGCGCCGACGGCGACGCCGGGAGGAACGGCGGTGTGAGGACCGGGCGGGCGGTGCGGCGGAACGCTCGGCGGACGGCTCGGTGACGGTCATGACGGGGGTGCTCCAGGGGTGGTGAAGGGGGTGGGGGCGTTCGGGTGTCGGCTCAGGAGAAGCGGGCCGAGGAGAGCGCGCCCTTGACGTGCTCGATCAGGGTGGAGTCCGCGGAAGCGAGACAGGCGTACGCGGCGACCGTGCTGTCGGGGTGGTCGGGCAGCGGCTGCCGCAGGCTGAGGAAGGCCGTGCCGCCCAGCTCCCGGCAGACCGGGGTCGGCCGCGACCGCTGCACGGGCAGCTTCCGCTCCGGCCGGTCGTAGGACTCGCGGCGCCACAGCACCAGGGCGCTGTTCTTCGCCAGCCGGGTCACCGGCAGGCACAACTCGGGGCCGTAGAGGGCTTCCTTGAGGGCGTCGCCGCAGGCGCGGTCGCCGGTGCTCGGGGGAACGACGGCCGACGCCGTGCCCTGCGGCGTGGCGGACAGCGTGCTCCGCGGCGTGGCGGGCAGCGTGCCCGCCGCCGTGCTCGACGCCTCGTGCGCCGCCGGGCCCGCCAGGACGTACGTCTCGCTCGCCGGACCGTCCGTGCCGTCTGCGCCGTCCGTGGCGTCTGCGCCGTCTGCGCCGTCTGCGCGATACGGCTTCTGCACCCGCCAGTCGTCGGGCACGGACACCCGCAGGTCCATGCCGCCCGCCACGTCCGGCAGCTTCAGCACCTTCCGGGGCGTCGCGGTCCGGTCCGGGGTGGTGGGCGTGGTGGCCGGGGTGGTGCCGGGGTCCGCGGACCGGCCGTCGCGCAGACCGGTGGCGAGGGACACCGCCCCCGCGATCAGCGCGACCACCATCGGGGCGGCCACGACGGCGGTGCGCCGCCTGCGGGCCCGCACCACCCGGTGCCTTACCCGCTCCATGCGGTCCTCCGGCGCCGTCAGCGGCGGGGTGTCGGTGTCCGCGAGCCGCCGCAGCCCGGCCGCGGTGCGGGCCAGCTCCTCGGTGCCGTATCCCCCGGGGTCCTTCTTCGTCACCACGGTCCTCACCTCACTTCGGCGCGGCGCGGCCGCGGACCGGCTCCGGGGCGGGCACGAGACCGGCGTCGAGCCCGGGTAATCGGGTGCGCAGCGTGTTCAGGGCCTTCGACGCCTGGCTCTTGACCGTGCCGCTGGAGCAGCCCAGCACCGCCGCGGTCTGCTCCACGCTCAGGTCCTCCAGGTAGCGCAGGACGACGACCTCGCGCTGGCGCCGGGGCAGCAGCCGCAGCAGCCCGATGATCGTCCGTCCCTGGTCGACCTCGCCGACCTGGGGATACGCACCGGCCGGGCCACCACGGGAGGACGGTTCGGGCACCTGGGAGTGCGGCACCTCGCGCCGCCAGTGCCGCCGCCACCAGGACGCGTGCAGATGGACCAGGGTGCGGCGGACGTACGCCTCGGGGTTCTCCTCCGCGATACGTCCCCACTTCGGCCAGACCCGGGCCAGGGCGCTCTGGAGCAGGTCCTCGGCCAGATGCCGGTCCCCGGTCAGGAACCAGGCGGAACGCAGCAGCCGTGGCCCGCAGGCGGCAACGAACTCCTCGAACTCGGTCCAGTCGCCGCCCGCCATGCCGTCCTCGCGTGATTCGAAGCCGATCCTTCGTGTGATCCACGCACGCCGAACGCGTTGGGGGCGGCCTCGGGTTGCCCTTTGTGGGTCACATCACAGGCCGTGAGGGGTTGAGTTGGTCGGCGACCTCAGTGGGCGATCAGTGCTGTGAGCGCCCCGAGCCAGCAGAGCGCGACCAGCACCGGCAGCAGCACCATGATCAATCCGGTGGGCGACACCTTCAGATATCCGGAACGGGGGTCGGTGGCGCGGCGGTTCACTATCCGCTCGCCGCCGAGCCAGGCCATGTACTCCTCCAGCTCGATCACCGCTTCCTTGCGCGCCAGCAGGTACTCACGGCCGTAGCGCAGCATCACGGAGAAGCCCAACGACACCCCGAAGCCGATCACCGAGATGATCCCCGCCAGGACCTTGCCCAGGGCGCCGCCCGCGCCCTCCTTGCCGAGGCTGAAGGCCATGGCCGCCGCGAGGCCCGCGGTGATGTAGAAGAGGTTGTTCAGCTTCTGCCAGTTCAGGTTGTCCTCGTGCTTGTAGAGGTCCACCGCGACCTCGTACTGCACGTGCAGGATCGCCTCGCGCGGTTTGCGCCAGACCCACACCACCCGCGGCAGCCCGTCCGGCGGGGTCAGCCGGGTCAGCTCCTGGAAGCCGAGCTTGTGGTGGAAGTGCGCGGACGCGTCGTTGGGCGGGTCGTTGACCACCGCGGCGATCACGGGGCTTTTGTGCCACTGATCGAGCACGTGGTAGTAGAGCATCGAGGCGATCCCGGACCGCGCCGCTTCGCGGGACACGCAGATCTGCTTGATCACCAGGAAGGCGCCCAGCGTCGTCTTGATCCGGCGGTTCAGCCACTCGTCCGGCTCGACCTGGTCGGAGCTGTACGCCATCAGGAACGCCAGCACCTGCCCGCCCTTGACCGCCACGTAGAAGTGCTCGGCGGTCGCCAGCCGGGAGCGGTAGTCCGTCTCGGTGTACGCCGAGACCAGGAAGCCGCCGTCCGTCGATCCCCGGATGCCGCCCGGCCCGTTCAGGCTCCGTGACTCGGCGAGCCGGGCGATCTGCTCCACGTGCTCCTCGCCCGCCCGCAGGATCTCCACCCGTAACGGCTCGGCCATCCCGATACCCCCCTCTTCTCGGCATGCCGAAGGTACCGTGGCCGCGGTCCGTCATACCACGGGGCGAATGAGGGATTCGCCGATGTGGGTGTGGGGTACGCTCCAGGGCCGATTCGCGGAGGCTGGGCCTCGTATGGCAGACTGTCCGGGTTGCTCGGTTGAGTGCCGATGCTGCGCGCCTCCCGCCGGGAGGACTGGAAGCGAGTCCCGCAGTACTCGTCGTCCCTGATCAGGGGCGGAAGTACGGGAATCTTCCGGGAAGTGTCAGCGGGGCCCCAGCCAGGCGCCCGGTGGGTGACTCTCTCCCCCGACCAGCCCCCTTCACCAGGGATCTCTTCTGCGGAGATGTACGGGAAGGGACGCGACACGCCCGACCGCGTGGGTCGGGAGTGCGGGTGGGAGGGCCGCGAACGCCACCGGGTCCCAGAGCGTTACGAGAGACAGGACTACGAAGTAGCCATGGCGGGACAGAAGATCCGCATCCGGCTCAAGGCCTACGACCACGAGGTCATCGACTCCTCGGCGAAGAAGATCGTCGAGACGGTGACCCGCACTGGTGCGTCGGTCGCGGGCCCGGTGCCGCTGCCCACAGAGAAGAACGTGTACTGCGTCATCAAGTCGCCGCACAAGTACAAGGACTCGCGCGAGCACTTCGAGATGCGTACGCACAAGCGCCTCATCGACATCCTCGACCCCACGCCGAAGACCGTCGACTCGCTCATGCGTCTCGACCTGCCGGCGGGCGTCGACATCGAGATCAAGCTCTGAGGTGACGCGCGAGATGGCTAAGCAGATCAAGGGCGTCCTGGGCGAGAAGCTCGGCATGACGCAGGTCTGGGACGAGAACAACCGTGTCGTCCCGGTCACCGTCGTCAAGGCCGGGCCCTGCGTCGTGACCCAGGTCCGTACCGATGACGCCGACGGCTACAACGCCGTCCAGATCGCCTTCGGCGAGATCGACCCGCGCAAGGTGAACAAGCCCCTCAAGGGCCACTTCGCCAAGGCGGACGTCACCCCGCGCCGCCACCTGGTGGAGCTGCGTACCGCCGACGCCGGTGAGTACACGCTCGGCCAGGAGGTCACCGCCGAGGTGTTCGAGTCCGGTGTGAAGGTCGACGTGACCGGCACCAGCAAGGGCAAGGGCACCGCCGGTGTCATGAAGCGCCACGGCTTCGGCGGCCTCGGCGCCGGCCACGGCACCCAGCGCAAGCACCGCTCGCCTGGCTCCATCGGTGGCTGCGCCACCCCGGGCCGCGTGTTCAAGGGCCTGCGCATGGCCGGCCGCATGGGCAACGAGCGGGTCACCACCCAGAACCTGACCGTCCACGCCGTTGACGCGGAGAAGGGTCTGCTCCTGATCAAGGGAGCGGTTCCTGGTCCGAACGGCGGCCTCGTCCTGGTCCGTACCGCGGCCAAGGGGGCCTGAGGTAACCGATGAGCACCATTGACATCCTTTCGCCGGCAGGCGACAAGGCCGGGACCGTCGAGCTCCCCTCGGAGATCTTCGACGTGCAGGTCAGCGTTCCGCTGATCCACCAGGTCGTCGTCGCACAGCTGGCCGCTGCCCGCCAGGGCACGCACAAGACCAAGACCCGTGGCGAGGTCCGCGGCGGTGGCAAGAAGCCGTACCGCCAGAAGGGCACCGGTCGCGCCCGTCAGGGTTCGACCCGCGCGCCGCAGTTCGCCGGCGGTGGCACCGTGCACGGTCCCGTGCCGCGTGACTACAGCCAGCGGACCCCGAAGAAGATGAAGGCCGCCGCGCTCCGCGGGGCCCTCTCCGACCGGGCGCGCCACAGCCGCGTTCACGTCGTGACCGGCGTGGTCGAGGGCGACATCTCCACCAAGGCCGCGAAGGCCCTGCTGGGCAAGATCAGCGAGCGCAAGCACGTGCTGCTGGTCGCCGAGCGGAGCGACGAGGCCGCGTGGCTGTCCGCCCGCAACCTGCCCCAGGTGCACATCCTGGAGCCGGGCCAGCTGAACACGTACGACGTGCTCGTCTCCGACGACGTGGTCTTCACCAAGGCCGCCTTCGAGTCCTTCGTGGCTGGTCCCAAGGCCGCTGAGAAGACTGAAGGGAGCGCCGCCTGATGAGTGAGGCGACCGCTGTCACCAGCAAGACCTTCACGGACCCCCGCGACGTTCTCGTCAAGCCGGTGGTCTCGGAGAAGAGCTACGCGCTGCTGGACGAGAACAAGTACACGTTCATCGTCGACCCGCGCGCGAACAAGACCCAGATCAAGCAGGCCGTCGAGGCGGTCTTCTCGGTCAAGGTCACCGGGGTCAACACGATCAACCGGCAGGGCAAGCGCAAGCGCACCCGCACCGGTTACGGCAAGCGCAAGGACACCAAGCGCGCCATCGTGACCCTTGCCGAGGGCGACCGTATCGACATCTTCGGCGGCCCGACCTCCTGACGGAGGCCGGAACGTCCAGAAGTCCGGAATATTCCGAGGACTGAGAAATGGGTATCCGCAAGTACAAGCCGACGACCCCGGGGCGTCGTGGCTCCAGCGTCGCCGACTTCGTCGAGATCACGCGGTCCACGCCGGAGAAGTCGCTGGTCCGCCCGCTGCACAGCAAGGGTGGTCGTAACAACGCCGGTCGCATCACGGTCCGCCACCAGGGTGGCGGTCACAAGCGTGCGTACCGCGTGATCGACTTCCGCCGTCATGACAAGGACGGCGTCCCGGCGAAGGTCGCGCACATCGAGTACGACCCGAACCGCACCGCGCGCATCGCGCTGCTCCACTACGTGGACGGCGAGAAGCGCTACATCCTCGCGCCGCGTGGCCTGAAGCAGGGCGACCGGATCGAGAACGGCCCCGGCGCCGACATCAAGCCCGGCAACAACCTGTCGCTGCGCAACATCCCCGTCGGTACGACGCTGCACGCCATCGAGCTGCGGCCCGGCGGCGGCGCGAAGTTCGCCCGCTCCGCGGGTGCCTCGGTGCAGCTGCTGGCGAAGGAGGGCTCCATGGCCCACCTTCGTATGCCGTCCGGTGAGATCCGCCTGGTCGACGTCCGCTGCCGCGCCACCGTCGGCGAGGTCGGCAACGCCGAGCAGTCGAACATCAACTGGGGCAAGGCCGGCCGCATGCGCTGGAAGGGCGTCCGCCCGACCGTTCGTGGTGTGGTCATGAACCCCGTCGACCACCCGCACGGTGGTGGTGAAGGCAAGACTTCCGGTGGTCGCCACCCGGTCTCGCCGTGGGGTCAGAAGGAGGGCCGTACGCGCTCGCCGAAGAAGGCCAGCAACAAGTACATCGTCCGCCGCCGCAAGACGAACAAGAAGCGCTAGGAGCGGGTTTAGATGCCGCGTAGTCTCAAGAAGGGGCCCTTCGTCGACGACCACCTGAGCAAGAAGGTGGACACGCAGAACGAAGCCGGCACCAAGAACGTCATCAAGACCTGGTCCCGCCGCTCGATGATCGTCCCGGCCATGCTCGGCCACACGATCGCGGTGCACGACGGCCGCAAGCACGTCCCGGTGTTCGTCACCGAGTCGATGGTCGGCCACAAGCTCGGCGAGTTCGCGCCGACCCGCACCTTCCGCGGCCACGAGAAGGACGACCGCAAGTCGCGTCGTCGCTGATCGGCGGAAGAGACTCATGACAGACACCGAAGGGACAACCATGGAAGCCAGGGCCCAGGCGCGGTACATCCGCGTCACGCCCATGAAGGCCCGCCGCGTGGTGGACCTCATCCGTGGCATGAACGCCACGGAGGCTCAGGCGGTCCTGCGTTTCGCCCCGCAGGCCGCGAGCGTGCCGGTCGGCAAGGTGCTGGACAGCGCCATCGCCAACGCCGCGCACAACTACGACCACACCGACGCCGACAGCCTCGTCATCTCCGAGGCCTACGTCGACGAGGGCCCGACCCTGAAGCGTTTCCGTCCGCGCGCCCAGGGCCGCGCCTACCGGATCCGCAAGCGGACCAGCCACATCACCGTGGTCGTCAGCAGCAAGGAAGGAACCCGGTAATGGGCCAGAAGGTTAACCCGCACGGGTTCCGGCTCGGCATCACCACCGACTTCAAGTCGCGGTGGTACGCCGACAAGCTGTACAAGGACTACGTCAAGGAAGACGTCGCCATCCGCCGGATGATGACGAAGGGCATGGAGCGCGCCGGTATCTCCAAGGTGGAGATCGAGCGCACCCGTGACCGCGTCCGCGTCGACATCCACACCGCCCGGCCGGGCATCGTCATCGGCCGCCGCGGCGCGGAGGCCGACCGTATCCGCGGCGAGCTGGAGAAGCTCACCGGCAAGCAGGTGCAGCTGAACATCCTCGAGGTCAAGAACCCCGAGGTGGACGCTCAGCTGGTGGCCCAGGCCGTCGCCGAGCAGCTCTCCTCCCGCGTCTCCTTCCGTCGTGCGATGCGCAAGTCGATGCAGAGCTCGATGAAGGCCGGTGCCAAGGGCATCAAGATCCAGTGTGGTGGCCGTCTCGGCGGCGCCGAGATGTCCCGCTCGGAGTTCTACCGCGAGGGCCGCGTGCCCCTGCACACGCTCCGCGCGAACGTCGACTACGGCTTCTTCGAGGCCAAGACCACCTTCGGCCGCATCGGCGTCAAGGTGTGGATCTACAAGGGCGACGTCAAGAACATCGCTGAGGTCCGCGCCGAGAACGCCGCCGCCCGCGCGGGCAACCGCCCGTCGCGCGGCAGCGACCGCCCGCAGCGCCGTGGTGGCGAGCGTGGCGGCCGTGGCCGTAAGCCGCAGCAGCAGAACGCCGCTGCCGAGGCCCCCAAGGCCGAGGCCGCTGCCGCTGCTCCGGCTGCTGAGAGCACCGGAACGGAGGCCTGACCGACATGCTGATCCCTCGCAGGGTCAAGCACCGCAAGCAGCACCACCCCAAGCGGTCCGGCATGGCCAAGGGCGGCACGGAGCTGGCGTTCGGCGAGTACGGCATTCAGGCCGTCACCCCGGCGTACGTCACGAACCGTCAGATCGAGGCCGCTCGTATCGCGATGACCCGCCACATCAAGCGTGGCGGCAAGGTCTGGATCAACATCTACCCGGACCGTCCGCTGACGAAGAAGCCCGCCGAGACCCGCATGGGTTCCGGTAAGGGTTCGCCGGAGTGGTGGGTCGCGAACGTCAAGCCCGGTCGGGTGATGTTCGAGCTGTCCTACCCGAACGAGAAGACTGCGCGTGAGGCGCTCACCCGCGCTGCTCACAAGCTCCCGATGAAGTGCCGGATCGTGCGGCGCGAGGCAGGTGAGTCGTGATGGCGGCCGGTACCAAGGCGTCCGAGCTGCGTGAGCTGAACAACGAGGACCTCGTTGGCAAGCTGCGTGAGGCCAAGGAAGAACTGTTCAACCTCCGCTTCCAGGCGGCGACGGGACAGCTCGAGAACCACGGCCGGCTGAAGGCCGTCCGCAAGGACATCGCCCGGATCTACACCCTGATGCGGGAGCGCGAGCTCGGCATCGAGACGGTGGAGAGCGCCTGATGAGCGAGACGAATGTGACTGAGAACGCAACGCAGAGCCGCGGCTTCCGCAAGACCCGCGAGGGTCTGGTCGTCAGCGACAAGATGGACAAGACCGTCGTCGTCGCCGTCGAGGACCGCGTCAAGCACGCGCTGTACGGCAAGGTCATCCGCCGTACCAACAAGCTCAAGGCGCACGACGAGCAGAACGCCGCGGGTGTCGGCGACCGTGTCCTCCTGATGGAGACCCGGCCGCTGTCCGCGACCAAGCGCTGGCGCGTCGTCGAGATCCTCGAGAAGGCCAAGTAATTCCTGCGGGCATGAGTCCGCAGGACAGTTCCGCCAGGCTTGGCAGGGGCTCGCACCGCATGAGTGCCGAGCCCCTGCCGGGAACCGGCAGACGATCAGGAGATAGACGTGATCCAGCAGGAGTCGCGACTGCGCGTCGCCGACAACACGGGAGCGAAGGAGATCCTTTGCATCCGTGTTCTCGGTGGCTCCGGTCGCCGCTACGCGGGCATTGGTGACGTCATCGTCGCCACCGTGAAGGACGCGATCCCCGGCGGCAACGTGAAGAAGGGTGACGTCATCAAGGCGGTCATCGTGCGCACCGTGAAGGAGCGCCGCCGCCCGGACGGTTCGTACATCCGCTTCGACGAGAACGCGGCCGTCATCCTCAAGAACGATGGCGACCCCCGCGGCACCCGTATCTTCGGCCCGGTGGGCCGTGAGCTGCGCGAGAAGAAGTTCATGAAGATCATCTCGCTCGCGCCGGAGGTGCTGTAACCGATGAAGATCAAGAAGGGCGACCTGGTCCAGGTCATCACCGGTAAGGACAGGGGCAAGCAGGGCAAGGTCATCGCGGCCTTCCCCCGCGAGGACCGCGTCCTGGTCGAGGGTGTCAACCGGGTCAAGAAGCACACCAAGGCCGGACAGACCGCTCGTGGTTCGAAGACCGGCGGCATCGTGACGACCGAGGCCCCGATCCACGTGAGCAATGTTCAGCTCGTGGTGGAGAAGGACGGCAAGAAGGTCGTCACCCGCGTCGGGTTCCGCTTCGACGACGACGGCAACAAGATCCGCGTTGCCAAGCGGACCGGTGAGGACATCTGATGACTGCCACCACCACTGCACCGCGTCTCAAGACGCGCTACCGCGAAGAGATCCAGGGCAAGCTGCAGGAGCAGTTCTCGTACGGGAACGTCATGCAGATCCCGGGCCTCACCAAGGTCGTGGTCAACATGGGTGTGGGCGACGCCGCCCGCGACTCCAAGCTGATCGAGGGCGCCATCCGCGACCTCACCACGATCACCGGCCAGAAGCCGGCCGTCACCAAGGCCCGCAAGTCCATCGCGCAGTTCAAGCTGCGTGAGGGCCAGCCGATCGGCGCCCACGTCACCCTCCGCGGTGACCGCATGTGGGAGTTCCTGGACCGCCTGGTGTCGCTCGCGCTGCCGCGCATCCGCGACTTCCGCGGTCTGTCGCCGAAGCAGTTCGACGGCCGGGGCAACTACACCTTCGGTCTCACGGAGCAGGTCATGTTCCACGAGATCGACCAGGACAAGATCGACCGCGTCCGGGGTATGGACATCACCGTGGTGACCACGGCGACCAACGACGAAGAGGGCCGGGCCCTGCTGCGTCACCTCGGCTTCCCGTTCAAGGAGGCGTGAGCCGTGGCGAAGAAGGCTCTCATTGCGAAGGCCGCCCGCAAGCCGAAGTTCGGCGTGCGCGGCTACACCCGCTGCCAGCGCTGCGGCCGTCCGCACTCCGTGTACCGCAAGTTCGGCCTGTGCCGCGTGTGCCTTCGTGAGATGGCTCACCGTGGCGAGCTGCCGGGCGTGACCAAGAGCTCCTGGTAACCGGCCCGTAAGGGCTGGTAACCGGGCTCTCGGTAAGCAATGGATGGCGAGGCCCGCCCGCTCACTCCCGTAGAGTGGAAGGGTTGGGCGCTCGCCGCCCAGAATTCTTACTACGCCGTAGGTCCCCGCGCCGCACCCGTGCCCCGTTGAGTGGGTGAGAGGGATGGCGCATACAGGAAACCCCGGCGAGAGAGGCCGAAGGCCATCATGACCATGACCGATCCGATCGCAGACATGCTGACGCGTCTGCGAAACGCGAACTCGGCGTACCACGACTCCGTCGTGATGCCGCACAGCAAGATCAAGTCGCACATCGCGGAGATCCTCCAGCAGGAGGGCTACATCACCGGCTGGAAGGTCGAGGACGCCGAGGTCGGCAAGAACCTCACCCTCGAGCTGAAGTTCGGCCCGAACCGTGAGCGCTCGATCGCCGGCATCAAGCGGATTTCGAAGCCGGGCCTGCGGGTCTACGCAAAGTCCACCAACCTGCCGAAGGTGCTCGGCGGCCTGGGCGTGGCGATCATCTCCACGTCGCACGGGCTCCTCACCGACAAGCAGGCCGGCAAGAAGGGCGTGGGTGGGGAAGTCCTCGCCTACGTCTGGTAACCAGGGAACGGAGGAAGCACATGTCGCGCATTGGCAAGCTGCCCATCCAGGTTCCCGCTGGTGTGGACGTCACCATCGATGGCCGCACGGTCGCCGTGAAGGGCCCCAAGGGCTCTCTCTCGCACACCGTCGCCGCGCCGATCGATGTCGCCAAGGGTGAGGACAACCAGCTGGTTGTCACCCGCCCGAACGACGAGCGTCAGAACAAGGCCCTGCACGGCCTGTCCCGCACGCTGGTGGCGAACATGATCACCGGCGTGACCCAGGGCTACAGCAAGGCGCTCGAGATCAGCGGTGTCGGTTACCGCGTCCAGGCGAAGGGCTCCAACCTGGAGTTCTCGCTGGGCTACAGCCACCCGATCCTGGTGGAGGCCCCGGAGGGCATCTCCTTCAAGGTGGAGTCCCCGACCAAGCTGAGCGTCGAGGGTATCGACAAGCAGAAGGTCGGCGAGGTCGCCGCGAACATCCGCAAGCTGCGCCGCCCGGACCCGTACAAGGCCAAGGGCGTCAAGTACGCGGGCGAGGTCATCCGCCGCAAGGTCGGAAAGGCTGGTAAGTAAGCCATGACATACGGTGTGAAGATCGCTAAGGGCGACGCGCGCAAGGCCGCGGCCGTCAAGCGCCGTCACATCCGCGTCCGCAAGCGGGTCTCCGGTACGCCGGAGCGCCCCCGCCTCGTCGTGACGCGGTCCAACCGTCACATGGTGGCCCAGGTCATCGACGACATCGCGGGCCACACGGTGGCCTCGGCGTCGACCCTGGACACCTCCATCCGTGGCGCCGAGGGTGACAAGAGCGCTCAGGCCAAGCAGGTCGGCGCGCTGGTCGCCGAGCGGGCGAAGGCCGCGGGCGTCGAGGCGGTCGTGTTCGACCGCGGCGGCAACAGGTACGCCGGGCGGATCGCCGCTCTGGCGGACGCTGCCCGTGAGGCCGGGCTGCAGTTCTAGGCCCCGGTTCCAACGCAAAGCGGAAACGAGAGAGGTAAATCCAATGGCTGGACCCCAGCGCCGCGGTGGCGGCGCCGGTGGCGGCGAGCGGCGGGACCGGAAGGACCGGCGGGACGGCGGCGCAGCTGCCGAGAAGACCGCTTACGTCGAGCGTGTTGTCGCGATCAACCGCGTCGCCAAGGTTGTGAAGGGTGGTCGTCGCTTCAGCTTCACCGCGCTGGTCGTGGTGGGCGACGGTGACGGCACCGTGGGTGTCGGTTACGGCAAGGCCAAGGAGGTGCCGGCCGCGATCGCCAAGGGCGTGGAGGAGGCCAAGAAGCACTTCTTCAAGGTCCCCCGGATCGCCGGCACCATCCCGCACCCGATCCAGGGTGAGGAGGCCGCGGGTGTCGTGCTGCTCAAGCCGGCGTCCCCCGGTACCGGTGTGATCGCCGGTGGCCCGGTGCGCGCCGTTCTGGAGTGCGCGGGCATCCACGACGTGCTGAGCAAGTCGCTCGGCTCGTCGAACCCGATCAACATCGTGCACGCCACGGTGGCCGCTCTGCGGGGCCTTCAGCGCCCCGAGGAGATCGCCGCCCGCCGTGGTCTGCCGCTCGAGGACGTCGCCCCCGCCGCTCTGCTGCGGGCGCGTGCCGGGGTGGGTGTGTGAGCATGGCCCGCCTGAAGATCACGCAGACGAAGTCGTACATCGGCAGCAAGCAGAACCACCGCGACACCCTGCGTTCGCTCGGGCTGAAGAAGCTCGGCGACGTGGTTGTCAAGGAGGACCGCCCCGAGTTCCGCGGCATGGCGACCACCGTGCGGCACCTCGTGACGGTCGAGGAGGTCGACTGACATGGCGGAGAACAACCCGCTGAAGGTCCACAACCTCCGGCCCGCCCCGGGCGCCAAGACCGCCAAGACCCGTGTCGGTCGTGGTGAGGCGTCCAAGGGTAAGACCGCTGGTCGTGGTACCAAGGGCACCAAGGCCCGCTACCAGGTTCCGGAGCGCTTCGAGGGTGGGCAGATGCCCCTCCACATGCGGCTCCCGAAGCTGAAGGGCTTCAAGAACCCCTTCCGCACCGAGTACCAGGTCGTGAACCTGGACAAGCTGGCCGCGCTCTACCCGCAGGGTGGCGAGGTCACGGTGGCCGACCTGGTCGCCAAGGGTGCGGTGCGCAAGAACCAGCTCGTCAAGGTGCTGGGCTCCGGTGAGGTCTCCGTGGCGCTCCAGGTGACGGTCGACGCCGTCTCCGGCTCCGCCAAGGAGAAGATCACCGCCGCCGGTGGCACTGTCACCGAGCTCGTCTGAGCAACGTGCAAAACTGGCCGGGGATGCCCCAGATACGGGGCATCCCCGGTTGGTCGTTCCTAGGGAGGCCAGGTCGCCGGTAAGGTGGCGTGCGCTGTTACCTTCCGTGCGGTACGTCTTCGTACGGGTCCTGGCTGATAAGTATTCGTCGATCCTCAAGACCGTCACCTCTCGCGCAACGAACGCGGGGGGCGCAGGAGGCACCGTGCTCACCGCGTTCGCCCGGGCGTTCAAGACGCCCGACCTGCGCAAGAAGCTGCTGTTCACGCTGGCCATCATCGTCCTGTTCCGGCTCGGGCAACACGTCCCGATCCCGGGCATCGACTACAAGAACGTCCAGACGTGCATGGATCTGGCCAAGGGTCAGCAGGGGCTGTTCGGCCTGGTCAACATGTTCAGTGGTGGCGCACTGCTCCAGATCACCATCTTCGCGCTCGGGATCATGCCGTACATCACGGCGAGCATCATCCTTCAGCTGCTGACCGTGGTGATCCCGCGTCTGGAGGCCCTCAAGAAGGAGGGCCAGACCGGGCAGGCGAAGATCACGCAGTACACCCGTTACCTGACCGTCGCGCTGGCGATCCTCCAGGGCACCGGCCTGGTCGCCACCGCGCGCAGCGGTTCTCTGTTCCAGAGCTGCCCGGTCGGCAGTCAGATCGTCCGGGACGATTCGATCTTCACCACCGCCGTGATGGTCATCACGATGACCGCCGGCACCGCGCTGATCATGTGGCTCGGTGAGCTGGTCACCGACCGCGGCATCGGCAACGGCATGTCGATCCTGATGTTCGTCTCGATCGCCGCCGGTTTCCCCAGCGCCATGTGGAGCATCAAGCAGCAGGGCAAGATCATGAACGGCTGGCTGGAGTTCGGCCTGGTGATCGTCTGCGGTCTCGCCATGGTCGGCCTGGTGGTCTTCGTCGAGCAGGCGCAGCGCCGCATCCCGGTGCAGTACGCCAAGCGGATGATCGGCCGTCGCAGTTACGGCGGCACGTCCACCTACATCCCGATGAAGGTGAACCAGGCGGGTGTGATCCCCGTGATCTTCGCCTCGTCCCTGCTCTACATTCCCGCGCTGATCGTCCAGTTCAGCCAGTCCAAGGCGGGCTGGGCGCAGTGGATCTCGCAGAACCTGGTCAAGGGCGACCACCCGATCTACATCACCGCGTACTTCCTTCTGATCGTCTTCTTCGCGTTCTTCTACGTCGCCATCAGCTTCAACCCCGAAGAAGTTGCCGACAACATGAAGAAGTATGGTGGGTTCATCCCGGGTATTCGGGCTGGTCGTCCCACTGCTGAGTATCTGAGCTACGTGCTGAACCGCATCACGTGGCCCGGTGCGCTCTATCTGGGTCTGATCGCCCTCGTGCCCACGGTGGCGCTCGTGACGCTCAACGCGAATCAGAACTTCCCGTTCGGCGGCACGAGCATCCTCATCATCGTGGGTGTCGGCCTGGAGACCGTGAAGCAGATCGAGAGCCAGCTTCAGCAGCGACACTACGAAGGGTTCCTCCGCTGATGCGAATCGTCCTCGTCGGGCCTCCTGGAGCCGGCAAGGGTACGCAGGCCGCGTACCTGGCCGAGAACCTGTCGATCCCGCACATCTCCACGGGCGACCTCTTCCGCGCGAACATCAGCCAGGGCACACCGCTCGGCAAGCAGGCGCAGGAGTACATGAGGGCCGGGCAGCTGGTACCGGACGAGGTCACCGTCGGCATGGCCGAGGACCGGATGGGCCAGCCGGACGCCGCGGGCGGCTTCCTGCTCGACGGCTTCCCGCGCAACCTGGCCCAGGCCGAGGCGCTGGACGCCTTCCTGCGGGCCAACGACCTGTCGCTGGACGCGGTGCTGGACCTGGAGGTCCCGGAGGACGAGGTGGTCAAGCGCATCGCCGGCCGCCGCACCTGCCGCAACGACAGCGCGCACACCTTCCACGTCGAGTACAAGAAGCCCGAGACCGAGGGCGTGTGCGACGTGTGCGGCGGCGAGCTGTACCAGCGCGAGGACGACAGCGAGGAAACCGTCCGCAAGCGCCTCGAGGTCTACCACCGCGAGACCGAGCCGATCATCGACTACTACAAGGCCAAGGGCCAGGTCGTGACGATCCCGGCGCTCGGCAAGGTGTCCGAGGTGACGCAGCGCGCGATGGGCGCTCTGGCCGCCAAGGCGGCCTGAAGGCCGCGAGGACCAGAACAGTACGGCCGCGGCGCCCCGCAGGGCACCGCGGCCGTACTGTTGAGCAGATACGTCACGGCACGACGACCGCAGCACCAGAGACTGACCCGGAAGGCGCCCCATGGTGGAGATCAAGACAGCCGAGCAGATCGCGAAGATGCGCGAGGCGGGGCTGGTCGTCGCCGCCATCCACGAGGCGACGCGCGCGGCCGCGGTGCCCGGTGCCTCCACCAAGGACCTGGACGACGTCGCCCGCAAGGTGATCGCCGACCACGGCGCCAAGTCGAACTTCCTGGGCTACGGCGGGTTCCCCGCGACCATCTGCACCTCGGTGAACGACATCGTGGTGCACGGCATCCCGGACCGGGAGACCGTGCTGAAGGACGGCGACCTCCTCTCCATCGACGCGGGCGCGATCATCGACGGCTGGCACGGGGACGCCGCCTTCACCGTCTTCGTCGGCGAGGGCCACGCCCCGGAGCTGCACGAGCTGAGCCGGGTCACCGAGGAGTCGATGTGGGCCGGGATCGCCGCGGTCCGCAAGGGCAACCGGCTGATCGACATCTCCAAGGCGATCGAGGGCTACATCCGGCGCCAGCCGCGTCCGGCCTCCGGCAAGTACGGGATCATCGAGGACTACGGCGGCCACGGCATCGGCAGCCAGATGCACATGGACCCGCACCTGCTGAACTACGTCTCCCGCAAGCGCGGCAAGGGCCCGAAGCTGGTGCCCGGCTTCTGCATCGCGATCGAGCCGATGGTGAGCCTCGGCACCGCGAAGACGCACGTCCTCGCCGACGACTGGACCGTCAAGACGGACGACGGCACCTGGTCCAGCCACTGGGAGCACTCGGTCGCGCTGACCGAGGAGGGCCCGCTGGTGCTGACGGCTGTGGACGGCGGCAAGGCGAAGCTGGCCGAGCTGGGCGTGGAGACCGCGCCGGACCCGCTGGCCTGATTCCGTCGCCCTCCGTGATCTTCTTTGGCATAAACACCGCGGAATCCGGGCATGCTGCCCCGGATTCGTGTTTCGGGATGCCCTGACGTAGACTGACACGTCGGCTCACGCATGCCCTCCCGCATGTCGCGAGCCGATCAAGGTAGCCGATCCCGAAAGCAGGACATGGCCAAGAAGCAAGGCGCCATCGAAATCGAGGGCACCGTGATCGAGTCTCTGCCGAACGCGATGTTCAAGGTGGAGCTCCAGAACGGTCACAAGGTCCTCGCGCACATCAGCGGCAAGATGCGCATGCACTACATCCGCATCCTGCCCGATGACCGAGTTGTCGTGGAGCTCTCTCCGTACGACCTCACGCGCGGACGGATCGTCTACCGCTACAAGTAGATCTCACGACCCGGAGAACCTCACACCATGAAGGTCAAGCCGAGCGTCAAGAAGATCTGCGACAAGTGCAAGGTGATCCGCCGCCACGGGCGGGTCATGGTCATCTGCGACAACCTGCGCCACAAGCAGCGCCAGGGCTGACGTACGCCGGCCGCAGACCTGCACCTCTCGCAGCAATCTTCGCGCGACGCATAACTATACGTACATACGCAGTCACCCGTTCCCGCCTCGGTTTTCACGCCAGAGGGGACGACACCCCCGGTCGGAGGCCGGGGACCCGGCCGCCCGGCCGGGAGTGGTGCTGCGGAAGACCTCCGACAACCATCTGGAGCCAGATTCATGGCACGCCTTGCAGGCGTTGATCTCCCGCGCGAAAAGCGCGTCGAGGTCGCCCTCACCTACGTCTTCGGCATCGGTCGCACCCTTGCCCAGCAGACGCTCGCCAACACCGGTGTGAACCCGGACACCCGCGTTCGCGACCTGGCCGAAGAGGACCTGGTCAAGATCCGCGAGTACGTGGACAACAACATCAAGACCGAGGGTGACCTCCGTCGTGAGATTCAGGCCGACATCCGCCGCAAGGTGGAGATCGGCTGCTACCAGGGCCTGCGTCACCGCCGCGGCCTGCCGGTCCACGGCCAGCGCACCAGCACCAACGCCCGCACCCGCAAGGGCCCGCGTCGCGCGATCGCCGGTAAGAAGAAGCCGGGCAAGAAGTAGTCCGCACCGGACGCTGCCAAGCGGTCCGAGCTGTAGGACCGACCACCTCCACGGGAGAATTCAGGAATGCCTCCGAAGAGCAGGACGGCCGGCGCCAAGAAGGTGCGCCGCAAGGAGAAGAAGAACGTCGCCCACGGGCACGCTCACATCAAGAGCACGTTCAACAACACCATCGTCTCGATCACGGACCCGACCGGGAACGTGATTTCTTGGGCCTCGGCCGGCCACGTCGGCTTCAAGGGCTCGCGCAAGTCCACTCCGTTCGCCGCGCAGATGGCCGCCGAGTCGGCCGCCCGCCGCGCGCAGGAGCACGGCATGCGCAAGGTCGACGTGTTCGTCAAGGGTCCGGGCTCCGGCCGTGAGACCGCGATCCGCTCGCTCCAGGCCACCGGCCTGGAGGTGGGCTCGATCCAGGACGTCACTCCGACTCCGCACAACGGATGCCGCCCGCCCAAGCGCCGGCGCGTCTGACCCGCTGCTGAAGTAGGAGACAACTAGAAAATGGCGCGTTACACCGGGGCCGACTGCAAGCGTTGCCGTCGGGAAAAGCAGAAGCTCTTCCTCAAGGGGAGCAAGTGCGAGAGCGCAAAGTGCCCGATCGAGATCCGTCCTTACCCCCCGGGTGAGCACGGTCGCGGGCGCACCAAGGACAGCGAGTACCTCCTTCAGCTTCGTGAGAAGCAGAAGGCGACCCGCATTTACGGCGTCCTTGAGAAGCAGTTCCGTGGCTACTACGCGGAGGCGAACAAGAAGACCGGCAAGACCGGTGAGAACCTTCTTCGCATCCTCGAGACGCGGCTGGACAACGTGGTCTACCGGGCGGGCTTCGCCAAGTCCCGGGACCACGCCCGCCAGCTGGTGCGTCACGGCCACTTCACCGTGAACGGCGTCAAGACCGACATCCCGTCGGCCCGCGTCGTCGTGAACGACATCATCGAGGTTCGTCCGAAGTCCCGGACCATGACCCCCTTCCAGGTGGCCGTGGCCGAGGCGGGCGAGCGCACCGTGCCGGCGTGGCTCGAGGCCATTCCGTCGCAGCTGCGCATCCTCGTGCACTCGATGCCCGAGCGCCAGGTGATCGACACCCAGGTGCAGGAGCAGCTGATCGTCGAGCTCTACTCCAAGTAGTAGAGGGTGACGATACGGGCGGTACGGCGCCGTTTGGCACGTACCGCCCGTACCATTGAAGGGTTCGGCGTCAAATAGCGGGCGCCGGAGACTGGAGGAAAACCCCATGCTGATCGCTCAGCGTCCCTCGTTGACCGAAGAGGTCGTCGACGAGTTCCGCTCCCGGTTCGTGATCGAGCCGCTGGAGCCGGGCTTCGGCTACACCCTCGGAAACTCCCTGCGTCGTACGCTCCTCTCCTCGATTCCCGGTGCGGCGGTCACGTCCATCCGGATCGACGGGGTCCTGCACGAGTTCACCACCGTGCCGGGCGTCAAGGAGGACGTCACCGACCTGATCCTCAACATCAAGCAGCTGGTCGTCTCCTCGGAGCACGACGAGCCGGTCGTGATGTACCTGCGCAAGCAGGGCCCGGGTCTGGTCACCGCCGCCGACATCGCCCCGCCGGCCGGTGTCGAGGTGCACAACCCGGACCTGGTCCTGGCCACGCTGAACGGCAAGGGCAAGCTGGAGATGGAGCTGACCGTCGAGCGCGGTCGCGGCTATGTCTCCGCCGTCCAGAACAAGCAGGTCGGCCAGGAGATCGGCCGGATCCCGGTCGACTCGATCTACTCGCCGGTGCTCAAGGTCACGTACAAGGTCGAGGCGACCCGTGTCGAGCAGCGCACCGACTTCGACAAGCTGATCGTCGACGTCGAGACCAAGCAGGCCATGCGCCCGCGCGACGCCATGGCGTCGGCCGGTAAGACCCTGGTCGAGCTGTTCGGCCTGGCCCGCGAGCTGAACGTGGACGCCGAGGGCATCGACATGGGCCCGTCCCCGACGGACGCCGCCCTGGCCGCCGATCTGGCGCTGCCGATCGAGGAGCTGGAGCTCACCGTCCGCTCCTACAACTGCCTCAAGCGTGAGGGCATCCACTCCGTGGGCGAGCTGGTGGCCCGCTCCGAGGCGGACCTGCTCGACATCCGCAACTTCGGCGCCAAGTCGATCGACGAGGTCAAGGCGAAGCTGGCCGGTATGGGCCTCGCGCTCAAGGACAGCCCGCCCGGATTCGACCCGACCGCCGCCGCGGACGCCTTCGGCGCGGACGACGACGCGGACGCCGGTTTCGTCGAGACCGAGCAGTACTGATACCTCCGGCGGGCACACGCTCGTCGGTAACTGACACCGGTACCTGATACGGCCGGTGCAGACATCTAGGAGATACACCATGCCGAAGCCCACCAAGGGCGCCCGTCTGGGCGGCAGCGCTGCGCACGAGCGGCTCCTGCTGGCGAACCTCGCCACCGCGCTGTTCGAGCACGGCCGGATCACCACCACCGAGGCGAAGGCCCGCCGCCTGCGCCCGGTCGCGGAGAAGCTGGTCACCAAGGCGAAGAAGGGCGACCTTCACAACCGCCGTCTGGTGCTCCAGACCGTCCGGGACAAGAGCGTCGTGCACACTCTCTTCACCGAGATCGCGCCGCGCTACGAGAACCGGCCGGGTGGCTACACCCGCATCACCAAGATCGGCAACCGTCGTGGCGACAACGCCCCGATGGCGGTCATCGAGCTGGTCGAGGCCCTGACCGTGCAGCAGGAGGCGGTCGGCGAGGCCGAGGCCGCCACCAAGCGCACCGCCAAGGACGCCGCCGGCGACCAGGCCGTCGCGGACCTCAAGAAGGACGAGGCCACCGAGGCCGAGGCCACCGAGGCTCCGGCGGAGGAGTCCAAGGACGCCTGACGTCCGAGGCGTGTCGTACGGGCGGGCCCGCTCCCAGATTCTGGGTGCGGGCCCGTTCCGCGTTGCGAGCAGTTGAGAGGAACGGTTGCGTGAGTGACGAGGCGGCACCCGGTTTCGTACGGGTCCGGCTGGATCTGAGTTACGACGGCAAGGACTTCTCGGGCTGGGCCAAGCAGCGCGAGCGGCGCACCGTCCAGGGCGAGCTGGAGAGCGCCCTGCGCACGGTGACCCGGTCGTCGGAGACCCATGAGCTGACGGTCGCGGGCCGCACCGACGCCGGGGTGCACGCCCGCGGGCAGGTCGCGCACGTCGACCTGCCGGAGGAGCTCTGGGCCGAGCACCGGGACAAGCTGCTGCGCCGGCTGGCGGGGCGGCTGCCGCACGACGTACGGGTCCGGCGGGTGGCGGAGGCGCCGCCCGGTTTCAACGCGCGCTTCTCGGCGATCTGGCGGCGGTACGCCTACCGGGTGGTGGACCACCCGGGCGGGGTCGATCCGCTGCTGCGCGGCCATGTGCTGTGGCACGACTGGCCGCTGGACGTGGACGCCATGAACGCGGCCTCGGCGCCGCTGCTCGGCGAGCACGACTTCGCCGCGTACTGCAAGCGGCGGGACGGCGCCACCACCATCCGCACCCTCCAGAAGCTGAGCTGGGAGCGCGGCGCGGACGGGGTGATCACGGCGACGGTGCGGGCCGACGCCTTCTGCCACAACATGGTCCGCTCGCTGGTCGGCGCGCTGCTGTTCGTCGGCGACGGCCACCGCCCGGTGGACTGGCCGGGGAAGGTGCTGGCGGCGGGGGTGCGGGATTCGGCGGTCCATGTCGTACGCCCCCACGGACTGACCCTCGAAGAGGTCGGCTACCCGGTCGACGAGCTGCTCGCGGCCCGGAACAAGGAGGCCCGCAACAAGCGTTCACTACCGGGCGCGGGATGCTGCTGACCTGCGGCGGGTATGTGATCGCGATCACCGGGTACACGATTTCGCGCATCTGTGTCTGGAGCCGGAGCACAGGAGATCGATAACATTTGCGCCGCAGAGTCCGGGTGGCCGACCGGGAAGGGACCGATCCGCGTGAGCACCAGTGAGGCCGCCGTACGTGAACAGCTGACGAGGGCTCTGCGGGAGCGCGACGAGGAGATCGCCGACCGCTGGGTCGCGCTCCAGCTGGAGCAGGCGCTGCTCGACACCGACATCAGCGAGGCCGAACTCCGCGAGGAGGCCGACGCGTTGATCGACGCGCTGGTCCCGGGGCTGGAGAGCGACGTCCCGGCGGACCGGGTCGTCACCTCCCACCCGGGGCTGCACGAGGCGGTCGTCGGACTGTCCATGCGCCGGGCCCAGGCCGGGGCCACCCCGACCGCCACCTCCCTCGCGGTGCTGGCGCTCAAGGAGGCGCTGCTGAAGGCCGTACAGCGGGAGACCCGGGACGCCGAGGAGCTGTTCGCCACGGCGGTCTTCATCAACCGGCTGCTCGATGTGGCCGGAGCGCTGTCCTTCGAGACGTATGTGGAGGGCCGCGAGGAGATCATCCGGCGGCAGAGCCAGCAGCTCATGGAGCTGTCCACGCCGGTGGTCCGGCTGTGGAAACAGGTGCTGGCGGTGCCACTGATCGGAACGCTGGACACCGCGCGGACCCAGATCGTCATGGAGAACCTGCTCCAGGCGATACAGGACCATGAGGCGCTGGTCGCGATCATCGACATCACGGGCGTCTCGACGGTGGACACCGCCGTCGCCCAGCACCTCATGCAGACCGTCAACGCGGTGCGGCTGATGGGCGCGGACTGTGTGATCAGCGGCATCCGTCCGTCCATCGCCCAGACCATCGCCCAGCTCGGCATCGACCTGTCCACCATCCTCACGCGGGCGACGCTGGCCGATGCGCTGGCCGCCGCGATCAAGCTGATCGACGGGCCCGGCCCGGACGGGGAAGCGGGGGAGAGCCGGTGACCGAACACCGCCCGGTGGGCGTTCCGATTCTGCGGCTGGGCGACGTCCTGGTCACCGGACTGCTCAACGAGCTGGACGACCGGGCCGCCATCGCCTTCACCGAGGAGCTGACGGCCCGCATCTCCGCCGAAGGGGCGCGGGGGGTGCTCATCGACATCTCCCGGCTGGAGATCATCGACTCCTTCGTGGCGCGCACCCTGATGGAGCTGACCACGGTGTCCCGGCTGCTGGGCGCCCGGGTGATCGTGGCGGGCATGCGGCCCCCGGTGGCGATCACCCTGGTGGAGCTGGGGATCGAACTGGTCGGTGTGGAGACCGCACTCAACCCGGAACAGGGCTTGGCCGCGCTGGGGTGGCGGCAGGCCCAGGAACCCCTGGGAGGGTCCCGACGTGGTGCTGCCCCGTGAGTCCACCGTCGCTTCCCGGTCGGGACCGGCGCCCCGCGCGGGCGACGGCGAGGCGGGCGCGCCCGTGACCCGCCAGGTCACCCATCAGGTCCGTACCGAGGAGGATCTGCTGGCGGTGCGGCACGCGGTGCGCGCGGCCACCGTCGAGGTCGGGTTCGGGATCGTCGACCAGACCCGGGTGGTCACGGCGGCCAGCGAGCTGGCCCGTAACGCCTATGTCCACGGCGGGGGCGGCACCCTGACGATCGAGCAGGTGCGCGGCCCCGCCGGGCGCGGGCTGCGGCTGATCGTCAAGGACGACGGACCCGGCATCGCGGACCTCGACACGGCGCTCACCGACGGCTTCACCACCGGCGCGGGGCTCGGCCACGGGCTGGGCGGCGCCCGCCGGCTGATGGACGAGTTCACGGTGCACTCCGGCGCCGGACAGGGCACGGTCGTGGTCGCCACCCGGTGGACGGTCCGGTGATCCGTACGACGGTGACCCCCACCGCCCAGGTACGGATCGACCACCGCAGCGCGGTCCACCTGGCGGCCGAGACGGCTCGGCGCACGGCGCGCGAGTGCGGGCTGCCCGGCGCGCTGCCCGACCAGGCGGCCGTGGTCGCCTCGGAGCTGGCCACCAACCTCGACAAGCACGCCAGCGACGGCACCCTCTACATCCAGCCCGTGCCGCTCGGCGAGGGCGTGGAGATCCTGGCCGCCGACCGCGGCCCCGGCATGGCCGAACTGGAGCGCTGCCTCACCGACGGCTACACCACGGCCGGAACGCTCGGCGTCGGGCTCGGCGCGGTGACCCGGCTCGCCACCCACTTCGTCATCCGCACCGGTACGCAAGCCGGTGCCGAGGTCGGGACCTGGGCCTGCGCCCGGCTCACCCCGCCCGGCGACCGGGACGCCGCGCTCCGGGGCGTGGGCTCGGTGTGCCTGGCCGTCGACGGGGAGGAGGACTGCGGCGACGCCCGCGCCGTCGCCGACACCGGCGGCACCCGCACCGCCGCCGTCCTCGACGGGCTGGGCCACGGCACTCAGGCCGCGGAGGCGGCCGGTCTCGCGCTGCGCACCTTCCACGCCGACCCCGGGCGGCCGCTGGGCGAGCTGCTGACCGGCATGCACCGCGTCCTGCGGCACACCCGCGGGGCCGCGGCCGGTCTGCTGCGCCTCCACGCGGACCACGCCGAGTACTGCGGCATCGGCAACGTCCGGGTGCTGGCCCTGACCCACCAGGGCGTCCAGTCCCGGCTCACCGGACAGCCCGGCGTCGTCGGCTGGTCCATGCCCGCCCCGCACGTCCATCGGTTCCCGCTGCCGCCGGGCGCCACCGCGGTGCTCCACAGCGACGGCATCGACGCCGGATGGGCGCGCGATCCGTCGCCGTTCCTGCTCCGACTCCCGCCACCCCTGTTGTCCGCCGCACTCGTCCATGGCCATCGCCGCACCCGCGACGATGCCACGGTCCTCACGGCCAGGCCCCCACAGAGGCACCCATGACCACCCGGACCATCGGCTGCGACACGACGGACGGGCTCAGCCGGGCCGTGCGCCGCATCGCCCGCGACCACGCCCTGGATCCCGGCGTGCGCGGACGGCTCGTGCTGTCCGTCGCGGCCGTCGCGGAACCGGCCCTGAGCGCGGCCGGACACACCTCGCTGAGCTGGACGTTCCAGTGCGAGGACGACGACCGGTCCGGGCTGCTGACCCTGGCGCTCGGATTAGACGGCCCCGTGGCCCTGCCGTCCGCCGAGGTCGCGGCCGGGCTCCCGCTGCCCGCCGACGCGGTGACGGAACGGGAGGTGGTGTGGCGGCTTTCGGCCGCCCCGGCACCTGACGCCGCGGAGGCCGACGTACCGGGGGCGGCAGCGGACGACGACGCGGCGCTGGTGGAGGAGGAGCTGCGCGCCGTGGTGGCCCGCACCGACGCGCTCACCGCCGAACACCGCCGCCTCAAGGACGAACTCGCCGAGACCAACAGCGGCGTGCTCGCCCTCTACGTGCAGCTCGACGAGCGCGACGCGCAGTTGCGCAAGGCGCACGGCCAGACCCTGCGCGAGCTGGAGGACGCGCTGCGTCCGGCGCCCCTGGAGGTCGAAGGACTCGAACTCGCCGTCCACTACGCGCCCGCGGGCACCGACGCGCCCACCGGCGGCGACCTGTACGACTGGTTCGTGCTGCCCGACGGCACGGTCCACATCACGGTCGTGGACGCGCTCGGCCACGGGGTGACCAGTACCCGCAGCGCGCTCAACGTCACCCACGCGGTGCGCACCCTCGCGCTGGAGGGCCACCACCTCCAGTCGATCGTGGCCCGCACCGACGAGATCCTGCTGCCGTTCGACCGCAGCGTGATGGCCACCGTCCTGCTGGCCCGGATCGACCCGGCCACCGGTGAGCTGTGGGTGGCCAACGGCAGCCATCCGCCCGCGCTGCTGCTGCGCGGCGACGGCACGGCGCGCTATCTGGAGGCGCGCGGGCGCGGGATCGGGTTCCCGATGCCCGGAAGCGACCGGCTGCTGACCGAGAAGATGGCGCCGGGCGATCTCCTGCTGCTCTACACCGACGGGCTCACCGAGAGCCGACGAGACCCCGTGGAGGGCGAGAAGCGTCTGATCGAGGCCGCGTACGAGCATCTGCACGCCCCGATCGAGGAGATCCCCGGCGCCATCGCGGACGATATGCACACCGTGATCCTTCACCCGGACGACACGCTCGCGCTGGCCGTCCGGGTCCGGTCCTGACGGACCTGCCGGAGCTGACGGACCTGACGGTCCCTAGGAGGACCGCAGAACCGCCGGCCGGTGGTGCCGCTGCCGCAGCCGCCTTCGCCGCAGTGCCCGGTCGTGCGGCTGTGCCCGGACCAGCTCCTCGAAGAGGGGGTGGGCGCCGAGCAGCGCCTCCCGCAGCCGGTCCGTGTCGACATGGCCCGCGCGGGCCCGCTCCGCCTCGGTGTGCAGCTGCCGGTAGCCGCCGATCGCCTGGCAGTGCCGGACGGACAGTGCCTCCAGCAGCTGCCCCGGGGACTCGGCCGGATAGCCGCGCTCGGCCGCCAGCGTGGCGAGCAGCCGGTCGGCCTCCCGCGCCGCGAGCGCGGGCGACTCGACGAACCGCTCCTGGAGGCCCGACCAGCGGGCCGCGTACTGCTCCCGGGACTCCGGCGTCAGCGCCCGTATCGACAGTTCGCCGTAGCGCCGCAGCCGCTCGCTGAGCTCCCACTGCGCCGCCTTGGCGTCGCCGCCGTGCCGTGCGACGGCCCGGTCGTACTCGGGGCCGAACCGGCTGATGAGGCCGTCGCGGCTGCTCTGCCGCACGGGCCGCGCGAACACCAGCGCCACCATGGCCACCAGTGCCGCTACCAGGATGATGAGCGTGACTGACATCGGATTGCCTTCCGCAGAGATTTCCTCGCTCGAGGCTTGACATCACTCAGTGTTACCGCCATGGCCAGGGCCAAACGCGGCGAACTCACCGGTCTCCCCACTCAATTTTCTTGTGGTGCAGAGGTAATGGCCAGGTCCCCGGATTTGCCGAGGTAGGGGCGGACACCGTGGGTGACCGGGTGGAGGTCGGTCTTGTGGCGGTCGAGAATGTCCCCGATGACCCGGCCGATGCGGATCGCCGTGGTGGAGTCGGACGCCTTGCGGAGGGTCAGGTCCCAGCCCGCGGTGCCCTGCTGGCCGCCGCGCGCCGCGTAGATCCGCTCGTACGGAACGGTGAAGCGGAACCGGGTCGCGTCCAGCGCGGTGACGCCCGCGGTGAACGGGAGCGCCGCGCCGCGCGGGGTGGCGATCACGCTCGGGGCGGCGTCGGCGGCGAAGCGGGCGCCGTGCAGGGTGCCCTCGACGATGAGCCCGTCGGCCTCGGCGCGGATCACCCGGGCCTCGGCGTGGGCCGGGCGGCGCCAGGCGCGCAGCGCGAGATAGCCGTCGACGGTGGGGTACGGGATCCACCAGGCGAACGGTGAGCCGGGCAGCGGATCGAGGCCCACCAGCCCGCGCCCCTCGGCGAACCGGCACATCACCCGGCGGCGCACCCCGTCCGAGGAGCGCACCACGTGCACGTCCCAGCGGCCCTCGGCGAGGTCGATCGCGCGGCGGTCCAGCATCGCGGTCCAGGGGGCGCCCGCGGCGGCAGGGGGCCGCAGCGGCACCCGGACCGGGGTGCCCCGGCCGCCGCGGTGAGTGAGGGTCAGGGCGAGGCCGGTGCCGTGGACGTCCGCGGGCTCGACCAGCACGGCCATGGTGCCGTCGGCGTCGACGCGGCACGAGGCGACCGGGCGCAGCGGCTTGCGGATCAGCTGCTTGACCACGCTCTTGAAGGTCTTCCGGGGCACGGCCGGACGTCCGGCGAGGGAGCCGAAGGCGCGCGCCGCGGCGGCGGGCCGGGGTCCGGTCCGGGGCGACTGGCCGCGCCGGGCGAAGAGTTCGGCGAAGAGTTCCTCGTAGGCGGTGGCCAGTCGCGCCGGTGCGTACCGCTGCGCCGCGACCCGCGCCGCCTCGCCCATGGAGCGGCGCAGCGCGTCGTCCTCGATCAGGGTGAGCAGTCCCTTGGCGATGCCGTCGGCGTCGCCGACGGGGACCAGCAGCCCGTCGTGGCCGTCGGTGATGATCTCGCCGGGCCCGTGCGGGCAGTCGGTGGCGACGACGGGCACCCCGCAGTGCATCGCCTCGACGATCGTCATGCCGAACGACTCCTCGCGGGAGGTGACGGCGGCGATCGCGCCCTTGGCCCATTCGGTCTCGATGGGGGAGTGGGCGCCCATCATCGTGATGTGCCCGGCGAGCCCGAGTTCGTCGATCTGGCGGCGGAGGGCGGGCGCCTGGGGGCCGCGGCCGTAGATCCGCAGATGCCAGTCGGGGTGTTTGGCGGCGACCGTGGCCCAGGCGCTGACCAGCAGGTCGTAGCGCTTGACCGGGATGAGCCGGCCGGCGGCCACGACCAGCTTGGCGTTGCCGTCGGAGGGCTGGATGCCGGTGGCGGGCACGCAGTTGGGCAGCCCGGTGAGCAGGGTGGAGACGCCGGGCAGCCGGTCGCGGTGGGTCTGCGCGTCGGCCTCGGAGACGGAGGTGTTGGCGTCGAGGCGGGCGAGGGCGGCGTCGCATGCGGTGCGGATCTCGGCGCGGTGGGTTCCGTACAGCCGGTGCTCCTGGCCGATCCGCAGATAGCGGCCCTCCTGCCCGAGCGCGGCGAGGCAGATCACCAGGCCGGGGCGGGTGGCGATGACGACGTCGGCGTCGGTGTCGGCCAGATAGGCGGCGAGGCGCTGGTCGGTGAGCGCGTTGAAGTTGACGGTGCCTTTGGACTCCGCGGCCGGGACGTGGGCGCTGGCCTGCTTCAGCAGCGGATTGCCGAGGTCGCCGGACTCGCGCGGGGCGTCCGGGCGTTGGTCGATCAGCGGTCTGACCCGCACACCTCGGGGGAGGGGGAGGCCCGGGGTGTCGATGGTGCGTATCAGGGAGACGATCTCCACGCGGTGGCGGGCGGCGAGCGCCCCGGCCAGATTGAACGTCGACCGGATGGTGCCGCCGATCCCATAGGCGTTGTGCAGCAGAAAAGCGATCTTCATGGTGATGTACGCGCGGCCCCATCGGTCTGCCGCGACGTGCCCTCCCCTCCGGTGTGTGCCGCCGGTGTGATGCCGATATGGAGTGAACTGCGGAACGATCGGTCGGTAAGACAGCCTGGAGACGGAAAAGTTGCTTATGCATGTGGTGATATGGGATGCACCACATTCAGTGTGAGCTGTACAACCTTCGTCCGCACGGCGAGTCCGCGCCCGCAGAGGTTGTTCGCGACCCCTTGGTTCACGGCCGCCCCCGTTGTTGGATGGCCGGAAGGAACGCGGGGGCGTCAACCAAGGGCGGGCAGACGCGTGATGACATCCGGAGCGCGGAGTGTGCTCACCGCGGCGGCGGTCCTGGCGGCACTGGGGCTGGTGACCGGATGCGGCGGCTCGGACCGGAAGCCGGACCAGAAGGTCGCCCAGCGCGACGGCGCGGCGGCGGAGCCGCTGTCCGCGTCCGCCCTGGAACGAGCCGCGCTGGTCAAGGCCGACCTCAAGGGCTACGGGATCGGCAAGATGACGGAGCGGGAGTTCAACGGGGACAAGGAGGCCGAGGCCCTGAAGCCCGGATGTCAGCCGCTGGCCGCGCTGATGGGCACCGGCTTCGACCCGGCGCCCCGGAACTCCGTCTACCGGAGCTACGCCGCGGCCTCGGGCCGGGACGCGGGCGTCTCCGGCATCATCCGGCTCTCCTCGTACGGGCCCGGCGACGCCGAGAAGACGGTCAAGGACCTGCGGCAGGCGATATCCGCCTGCCGGGGCGGGTTCGCGGCCACCGACGGCTCGGGGAAGCGGGCGGACGTCACCAAGGTGACCTCGCTCGACGCGCCCGCGGCGGGCGACGAGGCGCTCGCGTACAGCATGGTCGACGGCGGCAAGGACAAGGCCGTCATCGCCTTCACGGTGGTGCGCACCGGACCCCAACTCACCGTGATGTTCGGCGTGAACCTCACGAACCCCGCACAGTCCGCGGTCCCCAAAACGGTCGTGGACCGTCAGGTTCGAAAGGTGGAGGCCGCGAACCGGTCATAGGGGGTGTGAAGCCTCCCATATCCGCCTACCGCGTGCGTACCATTCGACGTACACGGGTAAAACGGACGCGGTACGCCGAATGGCACGGGGCGGGTTTCGGGGGGAGCGCGCGGGAGTGGACCAACCCATCCAGGACGCCGGGCGGGCCGGATGACCGGCTTCGGAGCGTTCGACCTCTACCAGGAGCTGGCCAGGATCCTCGGCCGGCTGACGGACAGCACCGCCTGGCGGGACCGGCTGATCCACAACGTCGAGGAGACTTACGGGGTCACGCTGCCCGTGGAGCGCCACACCATCAAGCACTGGGACCTGCGGTCCATCGCCGAGGTCTGCGACCGCTACCCCGACGGGCTGCGCGTCCTGCTGCGCGCGGTGGGCGAGGACTACGAGGGCACCGTGGTGCTGGCGGAGGCCTGGCAGCTGGTCGACCAGTGCTGCCCGGTGCCGCTGCTGACGGACGTCGAGCGCCGGGACCTGTGCGCCCTGCTGCTCGACGGCGCCGCCGAGACCGAGCTGACCACCCTGTCCCGCTACGCGTTCGAGCTGCTCGGCCGGGCCGGTGAGGGCGACGACAGCTGGAACGGCCGGGTGGAGCGGCTGGTGCGCGACCTGGAGGACGACGTCGAGGTGGAGGGCCGGGCGCCCGCGCTGATGACGTTCGTGGAGCGGGTGGCGGCGGGTGAGCGGCCCGCGCTGCGCAAGGGGCTGCGGCAGTGGAACAACCAGGCCGCCAAGCGGCTCGACTGGCCTCCCGGACTGCTCGCCGCCACCCGTGAGCGGGAGGCGGCCGCGGCGGGGCTGCCGGTCGGGGAGCGCAGCCTGGTGGTGGAGATCTCGTCCCGCCGCGCGGCGGCCGCCCTGTTCAGCATCCGGGCGCGGCTCATGGACGACCGGTCGCGGGAGTTCCCGGTGCTCTGTGACGCCCGCGCCCGGGGGCGGGACGAGCTGGAGCGTCGGGTCGCGGCGGTCCACCGGGAGGCCATCGAGCGGCTGGGGCTGCTCGCCCCGGGGCTCCAGGTGGAGTTCGTCCTGCCGCTGCATCTGATCTGGCTGGACGTCGACCGGTTCGAGGTGCGCCCGTCGGGGCTGTCGTCGCGGCCGATCGGCGAGGACCACACGGTCGTGGTCCGGCCGTGGGAGCGGCTGCGGCTGCCGCACGTCAACCACCATCTGCGGGGCCGCTGGCACTGGCTCCAGAGCCATGGCCGGGAGTACCAGGAGGCGGCCGTGGAGTGGGTCGACCCCGGGGTGGTGCTGGAGCCCCGGAGGCTGCGCAGGCGGCTGCGGCACGCCCGGACACCGGTCTGCTTCGTGCTGTTCGAGCCGCCCCGGCACACCGGGGACGAGGCCACGGACTATCTGTCCGTCCTGCTGGAGGCGGGTATTCCGGCCCTGGTCGGGGTACGCAGCGGGGGCGAAACGGTCGCAGGGCGCCAAGAAATACGAAACTTCCTCAGAACGGCCCTCACCGATCTCCCCGAGCGGGTAAGACTATTGAGAGGCGGACTGCGACCTGGAGGAAGCGGCGAGATGCTGTCGGCGGACCTCGACGTGGACCTCGACGTGGACCTCAGCCTCGTATGGGACAGCCCGGACGGCCTGGAGGAGCTGCGGTCCGTACTGCTGCATCCGCCGATCAGGGGGGAACATGACCGATCGGCATGACATCGACGGCGTCCCGGGCGGCCCGGCCACCCCGCACGACGGGGGCGGCGCGGGCGCCGCGCCCTGGTGGGTGTTCCACGACAGCGGCCAGGAGCCGTCCGGGGAGCGTGCGGCGCCGCGGATCCCGCCACCGCCGCCCTGGCGGGTCTTCGAGGACGCCGGCACCCCGCTGCCCCCGCCCGGCGCCGCCCCGGCCGGTCGCCGCCGCCTGGGCAGCCCGGGCGGCGGCACCCTGGACCGCTCCGTGGTCGAGATGGTCAACGTGGCCCTGCACGTCCGCCGCCCGCTGCTGGTCACCGGGCGGCCCGGCACCGGCAAGTCCAGCCTGGCGTACCGGATCGCCGCCGAGCTGGGCCTGGGCCCGGTGCTCTCCTGGCCCATCGTCAGCCGTACGACGCTCAAGGACGGGCTGTACGACTACGACGCGATCGGCCGCGTCCAGGACACCCCGCCGCCGGTCGGCGGCGCGGCGGAGGACCGGGTCCTGCCGGACCTCGGCCGCTATCTGACCCTGGGCCCGCTGGGCACGGCCCTGCTGCCCTGGACCCGGCCCCGGGTGCTGCTCGTCGACGAGCTGGACAAGAGCGACATCGACCTGCCCAACGATCTGCTCCACGTCTTCGAGGAAGGCGAGTTCCGCATCCGCGAGCTGGAGCGCCACCGGCAGCGCTCGGTCGTGAAGGTGATGACCGCGGACCATACCGACACCGTTCCGGTCGAGAACGGCCATGTCCGTTGCCATGAGTTCCCGGTGGTCGTGATCACCAGCAACGGGGAGCGCGAGTTCCCGCCCGCGTTCCGGCGCCGCTGTCTGGAGATCCGGATGCCCGACCCCGACGAGGAGCGGCTGACCGCCATGGTCACCGCCCACTTCGGCGGCGAACGGGGCCGGGACGCCAGGGCGCTGATCCGCGAGTTCCTCGACCACAGCAGGGAGCACGGGGGCCTGGCGACCGACCAGCTGCTCAACACCGTGCACATGCTCTCCAACGGGGCGGCGAAGTCCGACGAGACCTCCTGGGCGCGGCTCCGTGACGCCCTGTGGCACGCACTGGGCACGGAATCACCGACATGACCGGGTACCGGTACGGCCGGGAGACCGACGGCCCCACGCCCCGGGAATGGGCGGAGGCCGTACTGCTGCAACAGCGCATCCGGCGGGCCGCCGCCACCCCCGCCGCTTCCGCCCCACCGGACCACCCTGCCGCCCCCGCACCGGACACCCCGCCCGCCCCCGCCGCACCGCCCGCGCCCTCCTCGGACGGGCGCGAGGACGACCTTCGCGCTCTCGATCCGCCCGGCCGGACCGCGGCGACCGCTTCCGAGGACCCGCATCCCGAAGGCCCCGCGGGGGCGGACGCCACGGAGGCCCGCTGGCCCGGTTACGTCCACGTCCGCACGACGGGCGGCCCCGGCCCCGCCGCGGTCCACGCCGCCTGGCCCTGGGGCGCCGTCGAGGCCCAGGGCCAGATCGAGCTGAGCGACCCGCTGGGGCTCGGCCGCGCCCTGCGCCCCTTCGGGCGCCGCCGCGCCTCCGTCCACCGCTTCACCCTGGACGAGGAGGGAACCGCCGTCCGCGCCGCCGAACAGGGCTTCTGGGAGCCGGTGTTCCACGGCGCGGGGGAGCACTGGTTCGACGTCGTCCTGGTCGTCGAGGACAGCGTCTCCATGTCCGTCTGGGACGGCGCGGCCCGGGCACTCACCGATGTCTTCCAGCGCCAGGGCGCGTTCAGCGACGTACGGACCTGGCGGCTGGACACCTGGCACCCCGGCGAGGTCGTCCTGCGCCCGGACGGCAGCGCCGCGGACCGCGACCCGCAGGAGCTGCTGCACCCCCAGCGCCGACGGCTGATCCTGCTGCTCAGCGACTGCGTGGGCGAGGCGTGGTCGCGGGGCACCGTGCCCCGGCTGCTCGACCTGTGGGCGCGGCACGGCCCCGTCGCCGTGCTGAACCCGCTGCCGCACCACATGTGGGACCGGTGCGACGCCATCCCGCTGGACGTCTCCCTGCGCGCCTGCGCGGGCGGGCTGCCCAACACCGCGCTGGGCCTGCGGCTCCCGGGCCCGGCCCCCGGGGACCCGGACGCGGAGGGCCGGGACGCGGAGGGCCCGGACCCGGACGGGCCGTTACCCGGCGAAGGCCCGCCGGAGGCGCAGCCCGTGCCCGTCCCCGTGCTGGAGATCGAGCCCGAATGGCTCGCCACCTGGGCCCGGCTGGTGACCGGCACCGGCGGCGGCTGGCTGCCCGCCGCCGCCCTGCTCACCGACGCCGACGGGCTCGCCGCGCGCTGCGCCGCCGCCCCGCGCACCCCGGAGGACGACGAACCGCTCGCCCCGGCCGAACGGGTGCGCAACTTCCGCGCCGCCGCCTCGCCCGCCGCCCGGCTGCTCGCCTCCCATCTTGCGCTCGCGCCGCTGACCCTTGATGTGATGGAGAAGGTCAAGAAGGCCGTGCTGCCCCGGCTGGGCCCGCTGCCGCTGGCCGAAGTGCTGCTCAGCGGGCTGCTGGAGCGCCCCGCCCCGGCGGTGGCCGGGTTCACCGGCTTCGCCTTCCGGGACGGCGTGCGCAACCAGCTCCTCGGCGGGCTCGGGCGCGGCGAGCTGTTCCGCGCCCTCCAAGGGGTGTCCGCGGTGGCGGCCAAGGTCATCGGCGCCCGCCCCGATCTGCTGCCGCGGTACCTCGCCGCGCCCGACGGGCCGGTCGACGACCGGCTGACCCCCGCCGAACGGGAGCTGGCCGCGGCCGCCCACCCCGCGCTCCTCGCGCTCGGCCGTCCGTACAGCAGGCTCGCGCAGAAGGTGCGCGTCCTGGTGGATCCGCCGCCTTCCCCGCCCGAGACCGACGACCGCAGCGATCTTCCGGGCGTCCGCACCAAGGGAGAGACCATGTCAGGGAGCGCTCCGGACACGGAACGGCTCACATCGTCCACACCGGCCGGCGCGCCACCGTCCGGCCCCCCGCAGGAGAACGGCGCCGCCCCGGACAGCCCGCCGGGTTCCGCCCCCGACCAGACCCCCGCCGGTGCGCCCCCCGGCGGGGGCGTGCGCGCCCCCGGCAGCGTCCCGCTGCCGAACGCCAACTTCACCGGCCGCGAGGAGCATCTGCGGATGCTGCGGTCCTACCTCACCGAGGGCCGCCGCGCCGCCGTGCTGCCCCAGGCGCTGTACGGGCTCGGCGGCGTCGGCAAGACCCAGCTGGCGATCGAGTACATCCGCCGGTACGCGGAGGAGTACGAACTCGTCTGGTGGGTGCGGGCTGAACAGCCCGCCGTCATCCGCACCTCGCTCTCCGCGCTCGGCGCGACCCTCGGCATCGAGGGCCCCGACGTGGACGGCGTGGTCGACAAGGTCATCTCCGCCCTGGCCTCCGGCTTCCCGGTGAAGCGCTGGCTGCTCGTCCTCGACAACGCCCTCGGCCCCGAGGACGTCTTGCCGTACATCCCGCACATGGTGGGGGTGCCCGGCGGCGCGGGCCACGTCATCATCACCTCCCGGGACGGCGGCTGGGCCGATCAGGTCAGCGCCCTCAAGGTGGACGTCTTCACGCGCGAGGAGAGCATCGAGTTCCTCTGCCGCCGCGACTCCACCATGACCGGCGAGGACGCGTCGCGGCTGGCCGACGCCCTCGGCGACCTGCCGCTCGCCATCGAGCAGGCCGCGGCCTGGCAGGTCAACAGCGGTGTGCAGGTCGAGGAGTATCTGGGCCTGCTGGCCAGCCGCCGCTCCGAGGTGTTCGCCGAGCCCATGACGGTCGGCGGCGTGGAGTCCGTGGCGGCCGTGTGGCAGGTCTCCATGGACTCGCTGCGGGCGCGCAACGCCGGGGCCCTCGAACTGCTGCGGCTGCTGGCCTTCTTCGGCCCCGAGCCGGTGCCCCTGTCCCTGCTGCACAACGCCCGGCTGCTCAGCCTGCCCCCCGCCCTGTCCCGCACCGTCAAGGAGCCGCTCAACCGGGCCCGGGCCATCCGCGACATCGGCCGCTACTCGCTCCTCACCATCGACAACCGGGCCGGTACGGTGCAGCTGCACCGGCTGGTGCGCAGCGTCCTCCAGGACGGGCTGGACGCCGGGGCCGCCGGGAGCACCGCCCACCTGGCCCATCTGCTGCTGTCCGCGCACGACCCCGGCGACCCCGAAATGCTGCGCAACTGGGAGCAGTACACGGAGATCCTGCCGCACGTCGAGACCTCCGGCATGCTGGAGTGCCAGGACCCGGACGTCTGCCACACCGTCCTCAACGTCGTCCGCTATCTGCTGGCCCGCGGCGACTTCCGCAGCGGTGTGGAGCTGGCCCGGCGCGCCCTCAAGGAGTGGCGCCGCAGGCTCGGCCCCGACGATCTGCGGACCATCAACCTGGTCCGGCTGCTGGGCGCGGCCCAGCGCTCCCTGGGCCGGCTGGACGAGGCCCGCGAGCTGAACGCGGACGCGCTGCGGCGGCTGCGCGACACCGTCGGCGAGGAGCACGAGGACACGCTCAACCTGGCGGGCGGGGTCGCCGCCGACCTGCGGGCCACCGGCCGCTTCCGGGAGGCCCTGGAGCTGGACGAGGACACGTACGCCAAGAGCGTGCGCGTCTTCGGCACCGACGACCCCAACACCCTGATGGCGGGCCACAACTACGCGGTGAGCCTGCGGCTGTCCGGTCTGTTCACCCAGGCCCGCGAGCTGGACCGGAAGGTCTGGCAGGTCAGGGCCATGGTCCTGGGCGCGACGGCCCGCTCCACGCTGTTCACCGTCAACAACCTCGCCCGCGACATGCGTGAATGCGGTGAGTACGCGGAGGCGCGCACCCTCCAGGAGCAGACCGTCGCCACCTACCGCCAGTACTACGGCGAGACCCATCCGCACACCCTGCGCGCCATCAAGAACCTGTCCGTCAGCTGCCGCAAGGCCGGGGACTACGAACGCGGCCTGGAGCTGGCCGTGCTGGTCCTCGACCACTACCGCCGCACCGTCGGCGACCGCCACCCCGACGCCCTCGCCGCCCTCACCAACCTCGGCAACGACCTGCGCATGACCGGCGACCTCCAGGCCGCGGGCCAGCGCGGCGCCGAGGCCCACCAGGGGTACCGGGAAGTGCTCGGCGAGCACCATCCGTACACCTACCTGGCCGCCCTCAACCACGCCGTGACGCTCCGGGCGCTCGGCGAACACCCGCGCGCCCACCGGCTGGACCAGGACACCGCCACCGGCATCGCGGGCACCCTCTGGGCGGACCACCCCTGGGTGCTGCTCTCCCGGGCCAACCTCGCCACCGACCTCGCCCGGCTGGGCAACCACGAGGAGTCCCGGGTGCTCAACACCGAGATCTCCGCCCGGCTGGAGACCCTGCTCGGGGACAGCCACCCCAGCACCCTCGCCGTCCTGCGCAACCTCGCGCTGGACCTGGAGACCGCCGGGGAGCCGGACCGGTCACGGGAGCTGAAGGAGACCGTGCTGGGCCGCTACCGGGCCACCATCGGCGACGATCACCCCGAGGCCCGTGCCGCCGCCGAAGGCATCCGCGCCGAATGGGACATCGAACCCCCGCCGTCCTGATTTTCTGGCTCCGCCCGCAGGGCCGCGCAGCGCTCCACCACCGGGCGCAGCCAGCCGGTCAGGCCGGGGGCCGGGGCGGGGCCCGCGGCCTCGCGTACGGCGTGCACCAGCTCCGGCATCGCGGTGCCGGGGTCGGGCCCGGCGTCCGGGGTGAGGGCGGGGGACCGGTGCAGCAGCCGGGCCGCCTCCCGGGGCACGGGCAGCCCGGCCCCGTACGCGGCCGCGAGCGCCTCCACCAGCGCGCGCGGCGGCGCGGGGGCGTGCCGCAGCCGCCACCGGACCCGGTGCCGGACCGCCGCCGACCGGGCCGCGGCGGCGGCCGCGGGCGCGATCCGGGTCGTCGCCCAGCCGTCGAGCGTGCGCCGCATCGCGTCCAGCAGCAGGCGGCCCTCGGCGGTCGGCCAGGGGGAGCGGGCCAGGGCCGCCACGGTGTCGGCGGTGGGCCGCAGCCAGCGGGCGAAGCGGGTCTGCGCCGCGTGGACCTCCTCGTCCGTCCCCGCCCGCAGGGCCTCGTCGCGCCAGAAGCCGGTGACCGCCAGGAAGGCGTACGCCCCCTGGAGCAGCCCGGCGGGCGGCCGCGGGTCGTCCCGCCAGGGGGCGTACGCCCGTAAACCCGGCGGGGCGTCGAGCAGGTCGGCCACCATCAGCAGGGCGGACAGCTTCGAATGCTGGGCCTCGTGCACCAGCGCCGCCGCCAGCGACCGCGCGTCCGGGTGCGGGGCGAGCCCCACCGCGCCGACGGCGTCGCCGTAACTGGCGCTGGTCCAGGACGAGGGCCCGGTCAGCGGCGCGAGCGAGGCCACGGTCGCCGCCACGTCCCGCGCCCGCGCGGGGTGACGCTCCGCCAGCAGCGCCCACGCCGCCGCGGTGTCGGCCCGCCAGGCGCGCCGCTGCGCCGCGTCGAGGGGGCGCGGCGGCAGTGGGGCGCCGCCCTGCCGGAAGGGGTGGAGGAAGTCCAGCCGCACGTCCAGCGTGCGGCCCGCGGCGGTGACGCGGATCCGGGGCTCGGGGTGCCAGCCGGGCGCCTCCGCTCCCGGCGCCCGCGGGATGCGTACGGTACGGCCGCCGCCGCTCAGCACCGACGCCCCGCCCTCGCCGCGGAGTTCGGCGAGCGCGGTGCCGGGCGGCAGGACGGCGAGGCCGAGGCCCGGCAGCGGCACCGCGCCGTCCCGGGCGCCGACCGTGATCCGGTACCGCATCCCGGCCCGGTGCGCGGCCGCGCCCGCGAGCGCCGCCAGGTCGGCGGCCTCCGGCGGCAGCGGCGCACCGGGGCCCGCGGCGGTCGCGGCGCGCACGCAGTACGCGGCCCACGCGCCGGTCGCCGGGAGGTCCAGCGCCCCGGCGAACGCCGTGGGGGAGTGGCGCTGGACGTCGGCCAGCAGCGCCAGCCCGCCCGTCAGGCCGCGACTCCCGGGCCCGTCGCGCCCCGTGGCCAGGTCTCTCAGCGCCCGGAGCAGCAGCAGGGTCCTGCTGCGCACGGCCTCCCGCAGCAGCTCCGGCCGGGCCGGGCCGTCGCCGCGCCCCAGGGACTCCAGGTCGGCCCGGGTGGGGGCGAGGAAGCGGCTCACCGGACGGTTCCGGCGCCCGACAGGCGGGCCAGGTCGGCCCGGACGACGTCCGCGACATGGCGGATGAACGCCTTGAGGTCGGGGCTGTAGACCGAGGGGTTACGGAACCCCGCCCCCGGCCGGTAGCGGTGCGGGTAGAGCCCGCCGCCGCACACCGCCTCCACCGGGCAGGCCCGGCATTCGGCGGCGAGGGCGTCCCGCCCCAGCTGGCGGGCCACGATCCCGGGATGGTCGAGCAGGTCGTCCAGGCCGTGCCGGAACACATCGCACCCGGTGTCGGGCGCCCCCGCGTACGCCGTCTTGAGCAGGTCGGACTGGGTGAGCCGGCCGTCCGTCTCGACCACCACCAGCCGGGACGGGCCGCCGCCCACCGACTCCACGCGGCTCGTGCCGCCCAGCAGCAGATCGAGGACGCTCTCGAAGAACGGCAGCCGGACGGTCTGCTCGGGAGCCCCGTACCAGAGGTCGAAGACCGTGGTCAGCCAGTGTGCGTACGGGACGTGGCGCGGGTCGGCCGTGCGGCCGGGCGGTGGGCTGCCCCAGTGCCCGAGCGGCAGCAGCAGGTCGATCGCCGGGGGCGCGAACGACATCAGATGGCGGTAGGTCGCGGCGGGGTCGGCGGTGACGTCCACCGTGCACAGCAACCCGGCCCACAGCGGCCGGTGCTCCGGGCGGCCCAGCAGGGTCAGCGCGTCGGCGACGGCGCGGTGGCTGCCGCCGCCGTCCGCGCGGCCGCGGTGCCGGTCGTGGACGGTCGGGTCGCCGTCGATGCTGACGCCGAGCAGGATGCCGTGGTCGTGGCACAGCCGCAGCACCGCCTCGTCGACGAGGGTGCCGTTGGTCTGGGCGAGGACGTCGAGCCGGGTGGGGTGCGGCAGCAGTTCGCGCAGCCGCCGCACCAGCCTGCCGAGGAACTCCGCCCCGGCGAGCAGCGGTTCGCCGCCGTGCAGCAGCACCCGCACGGACGGCAGGCGGTGCGCGGCGGCGTGGTCGGCGATGCGGCGGCACGTGCGCTCGGCGGTCGGCCAGGCCATGGCGCGGGGCTGGTCGCGCCAGCTCTGGTCGGCGCCCTGGTACACGTAGCAGTGGTCGCAGGCGAGGTTGCACCGGCTGTGCACCTTCAGCAGGAACTCCCGGAACGGCAGCCGGGGCACCCCCGCGGCCCGCAAGCCCGGTACGTCCAGGGCGTCATCGGGCCAGAAGGGTTCGTTCGATAAGCCGTGGGTCACGGCCGGTCGGACGGTCCGGTGGGGAGGAGCTGGGCGCCCGAGTCATAGGCGGATATGGCGGGTTCGGCCGCCGCCACCTCGTCCACGACCCGGTGCAGGGCGTTGACCAGCGCACTGCTGGAACCGGTCAGGATGTCGTCCAGGGGGAGGCCGGTCAGATCCGGCATCAGAGGCTCCCGCTCGCCGGTAATCCCGTGCATCGTCTCCCCCTCGAATCAGTGTGTGAATCAACGTCAGGAACGTTGTGGGGATGCCAATATGGACCGTGAAGAAGTGAAGAGGGTGCATACCGGCCCGAGGGAGCTCCAGTGCCAAGCCTACGATATGGCGGGTCCGGGTGGAAGAAATGGCTTCCGGGCGACGAACCCGGCGGGGACACCATGGCCCGATGGGCGCTGCTCGCGATCGGCATCGGCGCGGTCGCGGGGTTGGGTGCGGCGGGCCTGTTCGGCCTGCTGAAGCTCGGCACCCACTGGGTGCTCGGGGAACTCGGCGGCTACCACCCGTACCGCACGACGGTCGAAGGCGGCTTCGACGTCGCGTCCTCCTTCGAGCGCCCCTGGGCGGTGCCGCTCGTGGTCGCCGGGGGCGCCCTCGCCGCCGCGGCCCTGGTGCGCTGGCTGGCCCCCGAGGCGGGCGGGCACGGCACCGACGCGGCCATCGCCGCCGCGCACCACGCGCCGCTGGGCATGCGCGGCCGGGTGACGATCGTGAAGATGGTCGCCTCCGCGCTCACCATCGGCTCCGGCGGTTCCGCCGGTACGGAGGGACCGGCCGCCCAGATCTCCGCCGCCTTCGGCTCCGTCTTCGCCCGCCGGGCCCGGCTGACCCCCGCCCAGGCCCGTACCGCGGTGGTGATCGGCCTGGCGGCCGGGGTCGGGGCGGTGTTCCGGGCGCCGCTGGGCGGGGCGCTGCTCGGCGCGGAGCTGCTGTACCGCAAGGACGCCGACGTGAGCGTCGTCCCCAAGGCGCTCCTCGCCTCCGCCGCCGGGTACGCGGCGTTCGGCCTCTGCTTCGGCTTCGGCCCGGTCTTCGGCGAGCACGCGGTGAGCGGGGCCATCGGGCTGGGAGACCTGCCGCTGCTGGTGGTGATCGGACTGCTGGCCGGGGGCGCGGGGCGGCTGTACGCGGCGGCGTTCTACTGGGTCCACGACCGGGTGGAGCCGCGCTCCCGTACGACCCTCCGCAAGCTGCTGTTCCCCGTCGCCGGGGGCCTCGCGGTCGGCTGCCTCGGCCTGCTCGTCCCGGGGGTCCTGGGCACGGGGTACGGGCTGATGGAGGGCGAGATGGAACGGGACGTGCTGCTCGGCCTCTCCCTCTGGGCCGTGCTGCTGGTGCCCCTCGCGAAGATCGTCGGCACCGCGCTCACCGTGGGCTCGGGCGCCTCGGGCGGCATCTTCGGCCCCGGCTTCGTGATCGGCGCGGGCGTCGGGGCCGCGGTGTGGCGGCTGGCCGAACCGCTCGGGCTGGCGCCGCAGAGCCCGGCGATGTTCGTGATCGTGGGCATGGCCGCCTGCCTCGGGCCGGTGGTGCGGGCCCCGGTGGCGGTCCTGGTGATGGCCGTGGAGACCGGCGGGGACTCGGGGCTGCTGGGGCCGGGCGTCATCGGGGTGCTGAGTGCGGCGCTGGTCATGGGGGGCGTGACGATCTACCGCAGCCAGCTGGACCGCCGGGAGGAGAAGGAGCCGGTGACGGAGCCGACGGCGGTGATCCCGCCGGAGGACGCGCCCCTCGGCGAGGCGCCCGTCACCCGTCCTCGTCCGCGCCCTCGTCCTCCGCGGCGGGTCGGTCGGGATCGCGCTCCCAAATCATTTTGATCGTGAGGTGGCCGTCCGCCCCGGTCTTGGCGATCACCGCCCCGGCCTGGGCGCTCAGCTTCACGCCGACCGGAAACCCACCGGCTCCGCCCCGGAACCCCCCGGACGGCCCCGCGGGCGCGCCGTCAGCCGTTGGATCCGGCGGCCGCAGACGCCTGCGCGTTGCCGCGCGCCAGGATGCGGCGGAAGGTGTAGTCGGCCATGTCGCGCCCGGCCTGGAGCGCCTTGGTGTCCGCCGTGGTCACCGTCTTCCCCGAGGTGTAGCCGGAGATCGTGAAGTACGCGTACCGCCCGATCGCGTTGGCCGAGGTGCGGCACGCGGTCTGGCGGCAGAACGACGGAACCCCGCCGCCCGACAGCGACGCCACGTTCGGCTTGTACCCGTCCTTCGCCTTCTCCGCGCCCGCCCGGCCGTCGAAGACGGCGACGCCGATGGTGACCGCCACGCCGTCCCTGGAGAAGGTGGCACGCAGCAGCTTGCGGCACCCGTTGCCGCTGAGCACCGACCCCAGGGCGCCCTGCGTGCCCGCGGCGCAGCTCGCCGTGGAGGCGGTCGCCGCCTTCGCGTACGAGCGGCCCTCCTTCGCGGCCTCCTCGTCGGGGAAGAGCGTCCTGGCGCTCAGCGGCGCCTTGTCCCGCTTCGCGTCGGAGATGATGTCCAGCGGCTTGGGCGGCGCCGGGGGAGCGACATTGGAGAACGACGGCTCGGGCGACTCCGACTCGCGCGGCAGCGTCGGCTGCGAGGGCAGGTGGTTCGCCGAGTCGTCCGAGGAGCCGTCCTTGTCGTTGCTGCTGACCACCGCGGTGGCCACCATCGCCCCGACGGCCGCCGTCGCGAGCACCGCGCCCCCGATGAAGAGCCATCGGCGGCGACGGCCGCGCGCGGCGGTGTGATCTGCCATAGCGGCCCAGTCCGGCGTCGACGGCCGAGACGACTGAGGCGGCTGAGATCCCCCGGGCCCGTACGGCCCCCCTTGCCCAAAGCTCATGGCGCGCATCTTAGGGGGTGCCTCATGGATCATGCCGGGCTCCCGACGCCTGGCACGCACATCCGCTGCGTTGTCGTCGTCGCCCGCAGCGCCGCTGCGCTCTCCTCCTCCGCCTTGCGGCTGCACGCGCCAGACGCCGCTCGCTGATCCGGCCTGATCCACGAGGCACCCCCTCATCCCGGCAGGTGACACTAGGGACCCGCCAGGGACCGGGTGACGGCCGGGGGAGGCGTTTTGACCCCCGCGGGTGCGGGCCGGTATTCTGCCAGTTCGTTATGCGTATTGGCTTGCTCGTTCTCACGTGAGTGGCCGTTACGCCGGTTCACCGGGCCGATGACCAGCGGCAGGCACTCGGAATGCGTCACCGAGGTGCGGCCAGGGCTGTCGTGATCGTCCGGGTGGCCTTGTCAGGACCACACTCACTGAAGAAGCGAAGGCTACGACCGTGCGTACGTACAGCCCCAAGCCCGGCGACGTGCAGCGTCAGTGGCACGTCATCGACGCCACCGACGTTGTCCTCGGCCGTCTGGCTACCCAGGCCGCCACCCTCCTCCGGGGGAAGCACAAGCCGGTGTACGCGCCGCATGTCGACGCGGGTGACTTCGTTGTCATCATCAACGCCGACAAGGTGCACCTCTCCGGCAACAAGCGGACCCAGAAGATGGCGTACCGCCACTCGGGCTACCCCGGTGGTCTGCGCTCCGTCCGCTACGACGAGCTGCTGGACAAGAACCCGGAGAAGGCCGTCGAGAAGGCCATCAAGGGCATGCTCCCGAAGAACACCCTGGGCCGTCAGATGCTCTCGAAGCTGAAGGTGTACTCGGGCGACCAGCACCCGCACGCTGCTCAGCAGCCGGTCCCGTTCGAGATCACCCAGGTCGCGCAGTAAGTCCGGCCACCCCCTAAGACGAAGAGAAGCTGAGGAGCATCGTGGCCGAGACCACCGCCGAGACCCCCCTCGATGTCGAGGAGTACACCACCGAGAGCGTGGAGACGATCGAGTCGGAGTACACCTCCGAGTCGCTCGCCTCGCGTTTCGGGGACCCGCAGCCGGCCGCCGGCACCGGGCGCCGCAAGAATGCCGTGGCCCGTGTCCGCATCGTGCCGGGCAGCGGCCAGTGGAAGATCAACGGTCGCACCCTTGAGGAGTACTTCCCCAACAAGGTGCACCAGCAGGAAGTCAACGAGCCCTTCAAGGTGCTCGAGCTGGACGACCGCTACGACGTCGTCGCCCGCATCGCGGGTGGTGGCGTCTCCGGCCAGGCCGGTGCGCTGCGCCTGGGCATCGCCCGTGCGCTGAACGAGGCGGACGTGGACAACAACCGCGGCCCGCTCAAGAAGGCCGGCTTCCTGACCCGCGACGACCGCGCCACCGAGCGCAAGAAGTCCGGTCTGAAGAAGGCCCGTAAGGCGCCGCAGTACAGCAAGCGTTAATCCGCTTCACCACGCGGTTCGGCGGCTTCCGCCGCTCGTCGACACGCCCCGGCGGCACCACCCGTGCCTCCGGGGCGTTCGGCTATCGCCACCAGGGGGCGTATACCTACAGGCAAGCGTCAATCAATCTCCACGCAAGCTTCTGCCCCCACAGCTCGTAATCTCGGAGGACACCAGTGGGACGACTCTTCGGTACGGATGGTGTGCGCGGCGTCGCGAACGCCGATCTGACGGCTGAGATGGCGCTCGGCCTGTCGGTCGCGGCGGCGCACGTGCTCGCCGAGGTGGGAACCTTCGAGGGCCATCGGCCGGTGGCGGTGGTCGGGCGGGACCCGCGCGCGTCCGGGGAGTTCCTGGAGGCCGCCGTGGTGGCGGGGCTCGCCAGCGCGGGCGTGGACGTGCTGCGGGTGGGTGTCCTGCCGACGCCTGCCGTCGCCCATCTGACCGGCGCGCTCGACGCGGACCTCGGCGTGATGCTCTCCGCCAGCCACAACCCGATGCCCGACAACGGCATCAAGTTCTTCGCCCGCGGCGGCCACAAACTCGCCGACGAGCTGGAGGACCGCATCGAGACCACCTGCCGCGCGCACGCCTCCGGCGAGCCGTGGGACCGGCCCACCGGCGCCGGGGTCGGCCGGGTGCGGGACTACGCGGAGGGCTTCGACAACTACGTCGCCCACCTCGTCGGCGCCCTCCCCAACCGCCTCGACGGCCTCAAGGTCGTCATCGACGGCGCCCACGGCGCCGCCTCCCGGGTCTCCCCGGAGGCGTTCGCCCGCGCCGGGGCCGAGGTCGTGACGATCGGCGCCGAGCCGGACGGCCTCAACATCAACGCCGGCTGCGGCTCCACCCACCTGGCGCGGCTCCAGGCCGCCGTCGTCGAGCACGGCGCCCACCTCGGCGTCGCCCACGACGGCGACGCCGACCGCTGCCTGGCCGTGGACTCCGTCGGCCGCGAGGTCGACGGCGACCAGATCCTCGCCGTCCTCGCCCTCGCCATGCGCGAGGCGGGCACGCTGCGCGGGAACACCGTCGTCGGCACCGTCATGTCGAACCTCGGCTTCAAGCTCGCCATGCAGCGCGAGGGCGTCGAGCTGGTCCAGACGGCGGTCGGCGACCGCTACGTCCTGGAGGAGATGAAGGAGCACGGCTACGCCCTCGGCGGCGAACAGTCCGGCCACGTCATCGCCCTCGACCACGCCACCACCGGCGACGGCACCCTCACCGGCCTCCTCCTGGCCGCCCGCGTCGCCGCGACCGGCCGCACCCTGGCCGACCTCGCCGGGGTGATGGAGCGCCTGCCGCAGGTGCTGATCAACGTCCCCGACGTCGACAAGTCCCGCGTCGCCAGCAGCGCCGACCTGGCCGCCGCCGTCTCCGAGGCCGAGCGCGAGCTGGGCGAGACGGGCCGCGTCCTGCTCCGCCCCTCGGGCACGGAGCCCCTGGTCCGCGTCATGGTCGAGGCCGCCGACATCGACCAGGCCCGCTCGGTCGCGGGCCGCCTGGCCGACGCCGTGAAGTCGGCCCTGGGCTAGGGCCTGACCCTCCTCAATCGCCGGAAGGGCTGGAAATCCAGCTCAGATGCGCCACCCCGAGCCCCTCCGGCGATTGAGGAGCGGGGGTCCGGGGGCGGAGCCCCCGAACGGGTCCGGGGGCGGAGCCCCGGCAGGGGCGCGGGGGCGGAGCCCCCGAACGGGATCACCCCCGGCGCGCCCACAGCCACCGCTGCACCAGCAGCGTCAGCGTCCCCGCCACCACGATCCCCGCCAGATTCAGCAGCAGCTGCTCACTCGACCCCACCATCTGCTCGACGTCCCCGTACCCGAGCGCCACCGCCGCATTGGCCGCCGCCGGCACCGTCGTCACCGAGATCGCCACCCCCACCAGCGCCCCCGACTTCGCCGACGTCAGCGACAGCGTCCCCGCGATGCCCGCCAGCACGGCGACCACGAACGAGAACATGTCCGGCTTCCAGATGAAGTCCGTGTTCGGCCGGTCCGCGTCCAGCAGATCCCGGCTGAACAGCCCGAAGGCGTCCATCAGCACGCTGAAGCCCGTCGTCAGCACCATCGCCACCACGAACCCGACGATCAGCGCCAGCGCCGAGCGGGCGGCCAGCCGCGGGGCCCGCCGGACGAGGGCGGTGCACAGCCCGGCCAGCGGGCCGAACTCCGGCCCGACGGCCATCGCGCCGACGATCAGGACCGCGTTGTCCAGCACCACACCGCACGCCGCGATCATCGTCGCGATGGTGAGGAACGCGAGGAAGGTCACCGACAGGGTGGACTCCTCGTGGGTGGCGTCCGTCAGGTGCTCCCAGAGCACCGCGTCCGCACCCTCGCCCGGAGCCTCCGCCTCCGCCCGGTCGGCCCGCTTCGACAGCGACAGGCCGATGTCGTCGACGGCGATCGAACCGTGCTCGTCCAGACCGAGCGCCCGCAGCTCGCCCAGCAGGCCGTCGCCCGCCTCGCGCGCCACGTCGCACAGCACCACGTCCCCGGCCGGTTCGCGGGCGGCGCCGGGCATGACGATGAGGTGGGTGGTGCCGACGGTGTCCTCCAGGAGGCGCACCACCGCGTCCGTACGGTCGGCCGGGACGATCAGCCGCAGATGCAGCACGACACGAACTCCTTAGAGCTTGCGCAGGGAGAGCCGCTGCACCTTGTGGTCCGGGCCCTTGCGGAGCACGAGTGTCGCGCGCCCCCGCGTGGGCTGCACATTCTGCTGGAGGTTCGGCTTGTTGATGGTCCGCCAGATCATGCGGCCGTAGTCGAGCGCCTCCTCCTCGGAGACCTGGGTGTACTTGCGGAAGTACGAGGAGGGGTCCTGGAAGGCCGTCTGGCGCAGCTTCCGGAAGCGGTCGAGGTACCAGCGCTCGATGTCCGAGGTACGGGCGTCCACGTAGACGCTGAAGTCGAAGAAGTCCGCGAGCCCGACCCGGGTCAGCCCGTCCTTGCCGGGCAGGGCGGGCTGGAGCACGTTCAGCCCCTCGACGATGAGGATGTCGGGCCGGTGCACGGTCAGCCGCTCGCCCGGCACGATGTCGTAGATCAGGTGCGAGTAGACCGGGGCCGAGACCTCCGCCCGGCCCGCCTTCACGTCGGCGACGAACCGGGTCAGGGCGCGGCGGTCGTACGACTCGGGGAACCCCTTGCGGGACATCAGCCCGCGCCGGTGCAGCTCGGCGTTGGGGTACAGGAAGCCGTCGGTGGTGACCAGCTCCACCCGCGGATGCTCGGGCCAGCGGGCCAGCAGCGCCTGGAGCAGCCGGGCCGTGGTCGACTTGCCGACCGCGACGCTGCCCGCCACGCCGATGACGAACGGGGTGCCGGTCTGGGGGCCCTGGCCGTTCTTGGCGTCGCCGAGGAAGGTGTTCAGCGCGCCGCGCAGGCTGCCGGTGGCGGCCACGTACAGGTTGAGCAGCCGGGACAGTGGCAGATAGACGTCCCGTACCTCGTCCAGGTCGATGACGTCGCCGAGCCCGCGCAGCCGCTCGACCTCCTCGGCACTGAGCGGCAGCGGCGTCTTGTCCCGCAGCGCACTCCACTCGGCGCGGGACAGGTCCACATACGGCGTCGCCTCGCCGCCCCGCCGGTGCGCGGCGCGCACGGGGCCGGTGCGCGCCTCGCGCGCGGTAGACGTGATCATCCCTTCATTGTCGTGGCTGGGCCCGCCGGAGGGACGGGCCGGGGGCGTGGGCTCGGTCACCCCGGCCGGGTGCCCGCACCCGCGTCATGCCCGCCCTCATGCCCGAAATGAGGCCGGAACGGGGGCGGAACCGGGCCCGGACGGGGCCGGAAAGCGCGGGTCGACGCGCGGGCGGTGGTCGGCCCCCGGACCGGTGGGTCGTACGCTGCACTGCATGTGCGGAATCGTTGGTTACGTGGGAGGGCAGTCCGCCCTCGATGTCGTCCTCGCCGGGCTCAAGCGGCTGGAGTACCGCGGCTATGACTCGGCCGGAGTCGCCGTCCTGGCCGACGGCGGGCTCGCCGCCGCCAAGAAGGCGGGCAAGCTCGCCAACCTGGAGAAGGAGCTGTCCGACCGGCCGCTGCCCAGTGGCGGCACCGGCATCGGCCACACCCGCTGGGCCACCCACGGCGGACCGACCGACGCCAACGCCCATCCGCACCTGGACAACGCGGGCCGGGTGTCCGTCGTCCACAACGGCATCATCGAGAACTTCGCCGCCCTGCGCGCCGAGCTGGCCGACCGCGGCCACGAGCTGGCCTCCGAGACGGACACCGAGGTCGTCGCGCACCTGCTCGCCGAGTCCTTCTCCTCCTGCGGCGACCTCGCCGAGTCCATGCGCCAGGTGTGCCGCCGGCTGGAGGGCGCCTTCACCCTCGTCGCCGTGCACGCCGACGCGCCCGACGTGGTGGTCGGCGCGCGCCGCAACTCGCCGCTGGTCGTCGGCGTCGGCGAGGACGAGGCGTTCCTCGCCTCCGACGTGGCCGCGTTCATCGCCCACACCCGCGAGGCCATCGAACTGGGCCAGGACCAGGTCGTCGAGGCCCGCCGCGACGGCGTCGTCGTCACCGACTTCGACGGCGCCCCGGCCGAGGTCCGCCCGTACCACGTGGACTGGGACGCCTCCGCCGCCGAGAAGGGCGGCTACGACTACTTCATGCTCAAGGAGATCGCCGAGCAGCCGAAGGCGGTCGCCGACACCCTCCTCGGCCGCATCGACCTGGCCGGCAACCTCTGCCTGGACGAGGTCCGCATCCCCGCCTCCGTGCTGCGCGAGGTCAGCAAGGTCGTCATCGTGGCGTGCGGTACGGCGTACCACGCCGGGATGATCGCCAAGTACGCCATCGAGCACTGGACCCGCATCCCCTGCGAAACGGAGCTGGCCAGCGAGTTCCGCTACCGGGACCCGATCCTCGACCAGCGGACGCTGGTGATCGCCATCTCGCAGTCCGGCGAGACCATGGACACCCTCATGGCGCTGCGGCACGCCCGTGAGCAGGGCGCCAAGGTGCTCGCCATCTGCAACACCAACGGCTCCACGATTCCGCGCGAGTCCGACGCCGTCCTGTACACCCACGCCGGGCCCGAGGTCGCCGTCGCCTCCACCAAGGCGTTCCTCACCCAGCTCGTCGCCTGCTACCTGGTGGCTCTGTATTTGGGTCAGGTACGCGGCACCAAGTGGGGCGACGAGATCCTCTCCGTGATCCGCGAGCTGTCCGAGATCGCCACCCAGGTGGACGAGGTCCTGGAGACCATGGAGCCCGTGCGGGAGCTGGCCCGCAGCCTGGCGGAGAAGAACACCGTCCTCTTCCTGGGCCGCCACGTCGGCTTCCCGGTCGCCCTGGAGGGCGCGCTCAAGCTCAAGGAACTGGCGTACATGCACGCCGAGGGCTTCGCGGCGGGCGAGCTGAAGCACGGGCCGATCGCGCTGATCGAGCAGGACGTGCCGGTCGTCGTGGTCGTCCCGTCGCCGCGCGGGCGGTCGGTGTTGCACGACAAGATCGTCTCCAACATCCAGGAGATCCGGGCGCGGGGTGCCCGCACCATCGTGATCGCCGAGCGGGGCGACGAGGCGGTCGCCCCGTACGCCGACCACCTCATCGAGATCCCCGTCACCCCGACCCTCCTCCAGCCGCTGGTGGCCACCGTGCCGCTCCAGGTCTTCGCCTGCGAGCTGGCCACGGCCCGCGGCAACGAGGTCGACCAGCCGCGCAACCTGGCCAAGTCGGTCACCGTCGAGTGATCGTCGGCGTAGGCATCGACGTGGCGGAGATCGACCGCTTCGCCGCTGCGTTGGACCGTACGCCCGGCATGGCGTCGCGCCTGTTCACCGAGGCCGAGCTGTGGCTCCCGAGCGGCGAACGCCGCGGCCCCGCGTCCCTGGCCGCCCGCTTCGCCGCCAAGGAGGCGGTCGCCAAGGCCCTGGGTGCCCCGGGCGGCCTGCGCTGGACGGACGCCTCGGTATGGACCGAGCCCGGCGGCCGCCCTCGCCTGTCGGTGCACGGCACGGTGGCGGCGCGGGCCGCTGAGCTGGGCGTACGGTCGTGGCACGTCTCGCTGAGCCACGACGCGGGGGTCGCGTCGGCGGTGGTGATCGCGGAGGCGTGAGGTGCGGGGTGGGTGCGCCTGGGGTGCGTGGTGGGTGCGGGTGCGGGGCCTCCGGGGCAGGGCCCTGGACTCGTATATTTTTGGCGCCACCGCCGAAGAGCGTGGGGTGGGCCGGGAGTAGGCGCCACAAATATACGGAACGTCCAGGACTCCACCCCTGCGACCCCGCCCCCTCCCGCCTCGTCTGCGGCTCCCCGCCGGTGGCCCCGGTCCGCCCTGTGGCGGGCGGCGGGCAGGCGTGGGATGCGGCCTCGCCCCCTCCCACCGTCGCGCGCGGTGACGGGCGTCAGCTGACGTCCTTCTCGATCGCCTCGAAGATGTCCGCGTCCGTCTCCTGCTGCCAGTCGGGGAGATCGGGCCAGTCGGCGACGTAGCCGGGCTTGGGGTCCTCGAAGTGCCGGTACATCTGCGCGGTCCAGCACGTAGCGACGAAGCGCCCCTTCTGCTCCCGCGTAAGGCGCGCCGCGTGCCCCTCGCTCACCTCAAGGAAATGCCGCACCTGCGCATACACCGCCCCGGCAGCCGCCCGTTCCCACTCCGGGGTGTCCTCCCAGGGCGTCACATAGCCCGGCTTGGGCTCCCCGGGAAAGTGCCGCCGCACCCCCGTGATCCACGCCTCCCGAAACAGCCGCGCACCCTCGGTCTGCGACATCCCTGCCCCTTTCGTCAGTTAGCGTTCAGTGCCTTGATCTCGGCGTCCACCTCGGCAACGCGCACATCGCGGGCGAGGGGGCCGAAGCCCGTACGCAGGTCCTGGAGCCTACGAGCGACATAACCGGAGGAAGATTCCCGCGCCAGGTGAAGCGCCTCGCGGGCGTAAACGACGATCTGCTCCGGATCCTTGCGCTTGACGCCGATGGAGGCCAGGTTTGCGAGTACGGCTCCACGTCGCCGTAAGGACTGCCCCTCCGCCAGGGCGCCCTTTTCCAGGGCGCCTGGAGCACCTGCTCGGCAAGATCGAGCCGGTCGAGCTGCACATACCGAGCACCCCGCTCCTCCGCGAGTCGGGAGCCATCAAAACGCAGCCAACCCCCGCTCTGCGCCGGTTCGGTCACGTGCATGACGTTCTCGGCCAGCTCAAGGGCACGTTCGCACCTGTTCAGGTCACCGAGTCCCGCGAACGCCTCGGCTTGTACGGCAGCGACCCAATGTCGGGTCGACAGGGCACTGTCCCCTCGTCGGGCAACGCGCTCAGCGACCGACAAGATGTCAGCGGCCTCCCGGTATCGATGCTCGTACACGTCGACGTAGGCATGCCGGACGAGTGCGCAAGCCCAGAGATCGAACGCCCCCGTCTCTTCACTGGCTGACGCAGCGAGCGTGTACGAAGCTGCTGCGTCGGTATACCGGTTGCCATCGAAGGCCAGCTCGCCCGCAAGCTGGAAGAGGTCCGCCGCAGCGCCACACAGAGCTTGCCCCTCCTTGTCCGAGCGCCCGTCCAGCGCCTTGGCGAGGGCAGCGAGCTGGTCGGAGACGATGGGGTAGACGGCCCCTTTGGCGCGTGCGAGCTGATACACCTGCCACAAGTGGCCGTTCATGCGGATGAAGTCGCCGGAACCTCGACGGTGCACCCCTTCCGCGAGGGCCTCCGACTCCTCGGTCGGCAGACCGGCCAGTGCCCCGGCAACAGCAAGTGCGCGTAGGAACTCGCGTCGAATCATGTCGTCGGTATCCCCCGAGCCGTGGTGGTCGACTGAAGACGACACTACGGGCTCCTGGAATGTGGCTTGGGGTTTGGTAACCAAGGCGTCCAGTTCGGCAAGGTCGAGTTGCAGGGCCGCTGCGTACTGCGGACGCAGCTGAGGCTGGATCTCAGTTCTCCCGCTCTCCCAACGGCTGACCGTTGTGCGGTCGACACCGACGACGTGCGGAAGCGCCTCCTGGCTGTACCCCAGCGCTTTCCGCCGCTCAGCTAACCCCATGGGGCTCCCCTTCCCCGCTCCGCAGACCGCCACTCGACGTGTGCATACCGTGCACGCTTCTGCGTCACCACTGCCGCATTGATGCAGTGGAGCGCATCCGCTCGGAGCGGTTCCCTTGACGTTGTCAGCATCAAGAACCGGCGCGAGCCATCACAGGATGCGGCCGTGATGGCGATTCGCCAGCCACAGGCCAGACGACAGAGCCGCCGGGCTGGCGGTCCACCGCCCCGGAAGAAAGACCCCGTCCATGACCATCACGAGACCCAACGCCATCGGCACCCCCGGCTACAGCGAAACCATGCCGTGCGAGCCGGAGTCCGCGAGCCGCGCTCGCCGGCTCGTCCGCGCAGCCCTGAGCACGTGGGACCTCGGCAACCTGATCGAGGACGGGACGCTGATCATCTCCGAACTGGTCGGCAACTCCGTCCGGCACAGCGGATGCCGCCTTCTACGCGTCAGCGTCCGGCTGCCCGATCGGGACCGCGTACGTCTCGCCGTCACGGACAAATGCCTCCAGCCGCCCATCGCTCAGGCCCCGGACAGCAATGAGGAGTGTGGCCGCGGGCTGCTGCTCGTCGACGCGTTGGCCGACCGCTGGGACACCGAACACCGCGCCTGGGGCAAGACCGTCTGGGCCGAGCTACGCGCCAAGGCCGACTCCTGATGCCCCCGCCCATCATCCGGCCGACCGTCGTTCCGTTCGTCACCGCGTGGAGCGGCGAACGCCTCGGCCCGGAATCCGACCTGACCGTCCAGCTCACGCCCGGGCCGCGACTCGGCTACCAGGCGCCCCGCCCGACCGATCGCGATACCGCAGGGGTCTTATGGGCCCGGATGACCCACTCCCCCGGCACGGGCAGACCGATCTACGACAGCATGCACATCGCTCGGCAGCGGATCTGCATGTACGCCATGAAATGCCAGATCTGCGGGAACCCAGCAAGCCGTGACAAGGACGGCTGGCTGTTCATCAACTGGCGCAGACCCTGGGACCCGCCGACCTGGCCGGAGGGCTCGCTGACGGAGCAGCCGCCCTTGTGCGAGCCACACGCCCGTATGTCCGTCGAGCAGTGCCCCACCTGGCCCGAGGGGACTACGCGGTACTCAGGGTCCGGACTCCACGGCTGTGGGGCATCTCCGGGACCAACTACCAGCTCACTGCGGGCGGATGGCGTGCGAGGGAATCGAACGTCAATCTCGCTGCGCGAGGCCAGCGCGGCGGGGCAGGCGGGGGATCTGTCCGGTGCGCGTCGTGCGCTGAGCCGCGCCGTGTCCTACCAGGGGCGTACGGAATCCGACACAGACGTGCCGAGGTGGGCGCGGTTCGCCGGTCCCGTCGAGGTGGATTATGCGACGGCGGCCTACTACACAACGGAGGGCCAGCCCGCGCGAGCCGTTCCCTTCCTGCGCTCTGCGGTCTCCGGACTCGGCGGCGGCTACACCCGCAACACTGCTTGGTACCGGGCTCGTCTCGCGCAGACGCTGCTCCGCACGAGCGAGGTCGAGGAGGCGTGCCACGAGATGACGGGCGTGCTCGACGCTTGCGGTGGTGTGTCTTCGGCGAGGCTGCGGCGCCGTTTATGGGCCTTTGAGCGAGCTGCCGTAAGCGTCGATGCCCCGGCTGCACGTGAAGTGATCGACCGTATCCACGAGGCGACGGGAGAGGGTGGCCGACGATGATCACTGTTGAGTGTATGGACGGCGCGGCGGCGGGGCGGGCCGAGGATGCCTTCACTCTGGTCTACGCCGAGGCGTTCGCGGAGCCCCCGTATGACAAGGAGTCGGGCTCGGTCGAGGCCAACTTCCGGCGGTTCCGCTCGCAGGTCCGTAAGGCCACCTTCCGGGGAGCCCTCGCCCGCACGGGCGACGGTGAGCCGGTCGGCATCGCCTATGGCTATCCGCTCAGCCCCCGGACCGGCTGGTGGGACCGGCTCATCACACCGGTGACCGACGAGCTGCGCCGCGAGGACGGGCACCGGACGTTCGGGCTGATGGAGCTGGCTGTGCGTGCGCCGTGGCGCCGCTTGGGCGTGGCTCGTCGGCTGCATGAGGCGGTCCTTGCCGACAGCGCGGAGGAGCGCGTCCTGCTCAATGCCCGGCCCGATGTCGAGGCCGCGCAGGCGGCCTACCGGTCGTGGGGGTACCGCAAGGTGGGCGAGGCGCACCCGTGGGAGGGCGCCGACCTGCATGACGTGATGGTTCTCGATCTGAGCTGACCGGCGTCACTGAAGCCAGAAACCCGCCCGCGTCAGCCACAGGTCGAGCAGCGCCGTGTCGCCTGTGACCTTCACGCTGGGGGCGGGCCGCCGGTAGACGAGCAGGAGCAGGTCCGTCAGGGTGCCCCGGAGTTCGACGGCGGCCTGTTGGGCGGTGTGGTGCAGGACGGGGGCGTCGCCGGTGAGGTCGACCAGCCGGTCGGAGCCGGTGTCGGTGGCGTGCAGATGGACGGTGCGGCCGGGGCCGAGCAGGGCGGGGGTGCCCTCGTGGGCCTCGGGCAGGGTGCTGTACGTCAGCCACTCGTCCAGGGCGTCCAGGGCGACGTCCTCGGCCACGCTGAACTCCGCGCCGACCGCCAGGGCGGCGTCCGCCCGGTGGACCACCGTCTCGTGGGTCATCCGGCGCGCCCAGAACATCGCCGTTCCGCCGGGGCCCGGAGTCCACATCGCCGTGTCGGGCCCGGCGTCGCGCAGGGCGTCGGCCAGGCGCCCGGCGCCTTCGCCGAGTTGGGCGCTCAGGGTGGCGGGGTCCTCGCCGGTGCGGCGGGGGACGTCGTTCACCGGGTCGTCCGACACGGCCTCGGTCGCCCGGGTCCGTACGACCGTCTCGGCCCACCCATGGGCGCCGCTGAGGTGGCGTACGAGCTGGCCCAGGTTCCAGGCCGGGCAGGTCGGCACCGGGGATGCCACATCCACCTGTGGCAGGTAGGCCCTCAACAGGGCGGTCTGGTGGAGGATTTCGGTGCGGTAGCGGTCGAAGGCCAGGGGCGTCATGGCGTCAGAGTAGGGCGGTCGGGGGACGAGGGCGCCGCATTATCGTGGCCCGGCGACCGCCGTACGACGGGAGTGGGCGAGGTCGTTCCCACTCCCGACCGGCGCCCGCCACCTGCCCGGGCCAGGACGGGACCGGGATCAGGGTCAGCGGTGGGGGGCCGCCGACGAGGCGGGAGGGGGCGGGGTCGGGCCCACCCCCGCCAAGCCGCTCGCCACCGGGCGGGCTGGAGCCGTACGGGGTCACCGGCCACCGGTGGGGGGCCGCCGACGAGGCGGGAGGGGGCGGGGTCGGGCCCACCCCCGCCAAGCCGCTCGCCACCGGGCGGGCTGGAGCCGTACGGGGTCACCGGCCACCGGTGGGGGGCCGCCGACGAGGCGGGAGGGGGCGGGGTCGGACCCGCCCCCGCCCAGCCGCTCGCCCCCGGGCGGACTGGAGCCGTACGGGGTCACCGGCCACCGGTGGGGGGCCGCCGACGAGGCGGGAGGGGGCGGGGTCGCAGGGGTGGGGCCCTGGACGCTGACGTGTATTTGTGGCGCCAATTCATCGTTCACCACACGCTCTACGTCAGCGGCGCCAAAAATATACGGTCCAGGGCCCCGCCCCGGAGGCCCCGCACCCGCACCCACCACCGAACCCCGGCGCCCCACCCACGCACCCGCACCCGGCACCCACCCCGCACCCGGCACCCCCGGCGCCCACCGGTCAGCCCAGCACGTCCCGCCACGCCTCCGGCACCGCGGCCGCCACGTCGTACGCCGCGATCGGGGCGCCCGCCGGGGCGGTGGTGCGGCGGGCGGCCAGGCCGTGGAGGTACGCGCCGACCGAGGCGGCGTCGCGGGCGGGGAGGCCGGTGGCGAGGAGGGAGCCGGTGAGGCCGGAGAGGACGTCGCCGCTGCCCGCGGTGGCGAGCCAGGCGGTGCCGGTGGGGTTGACGCGGACCGGGTGCCCGGGGGAGGCGACCAGGGTGGTGGAGCCCTTGAGCAGCACGGTGGCGCCGTACTTGTCGGCCAGGGCCCGTACGGCGGCGAGCCGCCCGGACTCGACCTCCTCGCGGCTCGTCCCGAGCAGCGCGGCCGCCTCGCCCGCGTGCGGGGTGAGGACGGTGGCCGCGGCGCGCCCGTGGAGGCCGCCGGAAGGGAGGAGGTGGAGGCCGTCGGCGTCGACGAGGACGGGGATGTCGGAGCCGAGGACGTCGTCCAGGGAGTGCCGGGCGGCGGCGCCGTCGCCGAGGCCGGGGCCGACGACCCAGGACTGGACGCGGCCCGCCTTGGCCGGGGGCCCGGTGTGGACGAGGGTTTCGGGGAAGCGGGCGATGACGGTGTCGGCGCCGGGGCCGACGTACCGTACGGCACCGGCGCCGCCGCGCAGGGCGCCCGCGACGGCGAGGACGGCGGCGCCCGGGTAGCGGGCGGAGCCCGCGACGACGCCGACGACGCCGCGCCGGTACTTGTCGCTCTCGGCGGTGGGGCGGGGGAGGAGGGCGGCGACGTCCTCGTGCTGGAGGGCTTCCGCATCAGGAACGGAGGGGAGATACGCCCCTAGGCCGATGTCGACCAGGCGGAGGGCGCCCGCGTGCTCGTGGGCGGGGTCGATGAGCAGCCCGGGCTTGTACGTACCGAAGGTGACGGTGGCGTCGGCGCGCACCGCCGCGCCCCGGACCTCGCCGGTGTCGGCGTCGACCCCGCTGGGGAGGTCGACGGCGACGACGGTGCCGCGGACGAGCCGGGTGAGCCGCTCGGCTTCCTCCCGCAGGCCGCCCTTGCCGCCGATGCCGACGATGCCGTCGAGGACGAGGTCGGCGTGCATGAGGGCGCGTTCGCCCTCGGCGGCGGTCACCGCGCGTCCGCCCGCCGCGCGCAGGGCGCGCAAGCCCCCGGGGTGGGCGCGGTCGGGGGCGAGCAGGACGGCGGTGACACCGGCGCCGCGCCGGGCGAGCCGGGCGCCCGCGTAGAGCGCGTCGCCCCCGTTGTCGCCGCTGCCGGCCAGCAGGGCGATCCGGGCCCCGTAGACCCGGTGGAGCAGGTCGGCGCAGGCGGCGGCGAGTCCGGCTGCCGCGCGCTGCATCAGTGTTCCTTCGGGCAGCCGCGCCATCAGGTCCTGTTCAGCGGCTCGTACGGTCTCGACGCTGTAGGCGATCCTCATGGCCACAGTCTCCCGAACGGAGGGCACTCCGCGCTTGGAAGCACACATTCCGGAAGCGCGCATTCCGGTACATCCTCCGGTCCACCGATCGGCCTGAGACACTGACGGAGATGGACGAGACACCGATGCGCGCCCGCGCCGTGGTCGATCTGACCGCCCTGCGGGACAACGTTCGGGCGCTGCGTGAAGCGGCGCCCACCGCCGAGCTGATGGCCGTGGTCAAGTCGGACGGCTATGGCCACGGCGCGGTCCCGTGCGCGCGCGCCGCCCGCGCGGCGGGCGCGGGCTGGCTGGGCACGGCCACGCCCGAGGAGGCGCTCGCGCTGCGCGCGGCGGGCGACCGGGGGCGGCTGATGTGCTGGCTGTGGACGCCGGGCGGGCCGTGGCGGCAGGCGATCGAGGCGGACATCGACGTCTCGGCCAGCGGGGCGTGGGCGCTGCGCGAGGCCGTCGCGGCGGCCCGCGCGTGCGGGCGCACCGCGCGCGTCCAGCTCAAGGCCGACACCGGGCTCGGCCGCAACGGCTGCCCGCCCGCCGACTGGCCGGACCTGGTCGCCGAGGCCCTGGCCGCGGAGGCGGAGGGCACGGTCAAGGTGACCGGGCTGTGGTCGCACTTCGCGTGCGCGGACGAGCCGGGCCACCCGTCGATCGCCGCCCAGCTGGCCGTCTTCCGCGAGATGGTGGACCAGGCGGAACGGGCGGGGCTGCGGCCGGAGGTGCGGCATCTGGCGAACTCCCCGGCGACCCTGACCGTGCCCGAGTCGCACTTCGACCTGGTACGTACCGGGATCGCCCTGTACGGGATCTCGCCCAGCCCGGAGCTGGGCGTGCCCGCCGACTTCGGGCTGCGCCCGGTGATGACGCTGAAGGCCTCGCTGGCCGCGGTGAAGCGGGTGCCGGGCGGGCACGGCGTCTCGTACGGGCACCGCTACGTCACCCCCGGCGAGACCACCCTCGCGCTGGTGCCACTCGGCTACGGTGACGGGATTCCGCGGCACGCCTCGGGCACCGGCCCGGTGCTGGTCGCGGGCAAGTGGCGGACCATCGCGGGCACCGTGGCCATGGACCAGTTCGTGGTCGACCTCGGCGGCGACAGCGCGGAGCCGGGGGACGAGGCGGTGCTGTTCGGCCCCGGCGACCACGGGGAGCCGACCGCGGAGGACTGGGCGCGGGCCGTGGGGTCGATCGCGTACGAGATCGTCACCCGGATCAGCGCCCGGGTTCCCCGCGTTTATGTAGGTGACCTCGGGGGCACAGGGATCTGACCATGGGCGACGAGAGCACGGTGGAAACGGCGACGAAGGTCGTGGCGGGGGCCACAGCCGTGGGCTGGCGCCGGGGCGCCGGATTCGCGGGAGCCGCGATCGGCGTGGTCGCGGCGGGCGCGGCGATGGGCGTCGCCCTGGAGCGGCTGACGGTCGGCCGCGGCGTACGGCGCAAGGCGCGCCTCGCGCTGGACGCGGAGGGCCCGTACGGCACCCTGCGCGGCACCCCGGGACGGGCCGTCGCCGATGACGGCACGGAGCTGTACTACGAGGTCGAGGAGATACGCGAACCGGTCGCGCCCACCCGCCGCAAGCGCCGGTTCGCCCGGCGGGCGCCCGCGGCCCCGGTGACCGTGATCTTCAGCCACGGCTACTGCCTCGGCCAGGACTCCTGGCACTTCCAGCGGGCCGCGCTGCGCGATGTGGTCCGCACCGTCTACTGGGACCAGCGCTGCCACGGCCGCTCCCAGCGCGGCTGCGCCCAGACGAACGGCACCCAGGTCAGCATCGACCAGCTGGGCCGCGATCTGAAGGCCGTGATCGACGCGGCCGCGCCCGAGGGCCCGCTGGTGCTGGTCGGCCACTCCATGGGCGGCATGACGATGATGGCGCTGGCCGCCCAGTACCCGGAGCTGATCCGGGAGCGGGTGGTGGGCGCGGCGTTCGTCGGCACCTCGGCGGGACGGCTCGGCGAGGTCAGCTTCGGCCTCCCGGTGGTCGGCGTGAACGCGGTGCGGCGGGTGCTGCCGGGGCTGCTCAAGGCGCTCGGCTGGCAGGTGGAGCTGGTGGAGCGGGGCCGCCGGGCGACGGCGGACCTCTTCGCGGGGCTGATCAAGCGCTATTCGTTCGGGACGAAGGACGTGGACCCGGGAGTGGCCCGGTTCGCGGAGCGGCTGATCGAGGCGACGCCGATCGATGTGGTCGCGGAGTTCTATCCGGCGTTCATCGCCCACGACAAGGCGGAGGCACTGCCGTACTTCGACGGCGTGCCGGTGCTGGTGCTGGCCGGGGACAAGGACCTGATCACCCCGATGGAACACAGCGAGGCCATCGCGGAGCTGCTGCCCGGCGCGGAGCTGGTGATCGTGGAGGACGGCGGCCACCTGGTGATCCTGGAGCACCCCGAGGTGGTCAACGGACATCTGGCCGAGCTGCTGACCCAGGTGGTCGGCGCCGGGGGCGTCCCCGGGGACGGCGCGGGCCGCCGTTCGGCCAGGGGCTAGCGGCCGTTCGGCCGGGGGCTGGCCGCCGTTCGGCCCGGGGCCGGGCCGGACGCAGGGCGCGGCCCCGGCCCGTACCATCGGCGGGTATGGACGTAGGCACCACACGCATGACCGTCACCTCGCCCGAGCAGATGCGGGACCTGGGCCGCCGGCTCGCCAAGCTGCTGCGCCCCGGCGACCTGGTGCTCCTCACCGGGGAGCTGGGCGCGGGCAAGACCACGCTGACCCGGGGCCTGGGCGAGGGCCTGGGCGTACGGGGCGCGGTCACCTCTCCCACCTTCGTGATCGCCCGCGTCCACCCCTCCCTGTCCGACGGCCCTCCGCTGGTCCACGTCGACGCCTACCGGCTGGGCGGGGGCCTGGAGGAGATGGAGGACCTCGACCTGGACGTCTCGCTGCCGGAATCGGTGATCGCGGTCGAGTGGGGCGAGGGCAAGGTCGAGGGGCTGTCCGAGGACCGGCTGCACGTGGTGATCGAGCGGACGGTGGGGGCGGAGGCGGAGGAGAGCGACGTACGCGGCGTCGCCGTGACGGGTGTGGGGCCGCGCTGGGCGGACGAGGACCTGGCGTCGCTCGCGGGGTGAGCCGTGGGGAGATTCCGGAAGAGTTTCCGACAGGCCGTCGGCATGATGTTGCGCTCTGGGCATCAGGCGTGGTCACATGGTAGGGGAAGCGCGGTTAGGCGTACCTAACCTCCTGTCCCCCAGGACCCTCAGGAGGCATCCATGTCGGCCCAAGAGCCCACCGCCCTGGACGACCCCCGGCGCGATGGCCGGTCACCGTCGATGAGGGATCTGCTGGCGGCCTGTGCGGCGGCGAGCGCCGTCTCCACCCCACCGGAGGCCCCCGTCGAGACGGAGGCACAGCAGCGTCCCGCGGACGAGCCGGAGCGCGACGCGGCGTAGCCCGCGGCGCTGTGAGCGATCGACCGGGCGATCGCGGCTGAGCGATGACGGCCAAGCGACGCGAGTGAGCGACGCGATACCAAACGACGCGGCCAAGCGACGCGGCCAAGCGACGCGACCAAACGACGCGGCCAAGCGACGCGACCAAACGACGCGGCCAGGCGACGCGACTAAGCGATCACGACGACCTTCGTGCCCGGCTGCGCGAACTCCCACAGCGCCGCGCCGTCCGCCCGGGACTCCCGCACCGCACCCGTCTTCTTCTTCGCCTGCGGGTCCGGCATCGCGCCGTCCATCGCCGCACTGAAACCGAACGTCACTCCCTCGTCCTGGTGAAACACCACGATGTGCTCCACCTGCACCCCGTCCGAGCCGACACCGCTCGGGTTACGGGAAGTGACCTGGTACGTGCCCGGATCGGGGCTCGCCGAGCTGGCGCCCACCGCGAAGGTGCGGGTGGCCTTGCCGTCGGCGCCGACCAGCCAGACCCGGCTGCCGCCGAGGGAGTAGACGACGCGCACGCCGGTGCCGGAGCCCTTGGGCAGAGCGGTGGACTTCTTCTCCGCCTTGTCCTTGGTCTTGCCCTTCGAGTCCGTCGCCTGCGAGCTGCGCCGTTCCTGGGTGCGGTGGTCCGGTGCGGTGGCCTTGGCCTGGTAACCGAGAAAGCCGACGACGCCCAGCGCGGCCGCGGTCAGAACGGCCACGGCGGGCCCGGTGCTGCTCCTTGGCACGGTGGCCACCCTCTCCTGCGGTCAGTACGTGCTTACCGCGCGTACGCACTTCCTCCGACGGTAGCACCGGTGGACGGCCGCAACCGGCCCACCGCGACCGCCTCCCGCGGCGCCGTAGGCTGTCCTCGTGCTGTTGCTCGCGCTTGATACCGCCACCCCCGCCGTGACCGTCGCCCTCCACGACGGCGCCGAAGTCCTCGCCGAGACCGCCGAGGTCGATGCCCGGCGCCACGGCGAGCTGCTGCTGCCCGCCGTCCACCGGACGCTGGAGACGGCGGGCGTGGAGCTGGGGGACGTGACGGACATCGTCGTCGGCGTCGGCCCGGGCCCGTACACCGGGCTGCGGGTCGGACTGGTGACGGCGGCCACCTTCGGGGCCGCGCTGAACGTGCCCGTGCACGGGCTGTGCACGCTGGACGGGATCGCGTACGCCGCCGGGCGGGCCGGGCTCACCGGCCCCTTCGTGGTGGCCACCGACGCCCGCCGCAAGGAGGTGTACTGGGCGCGGTACGACGACCCGCGGACCCGCGTCACCGAGCCCGCCGTCGACCACCCCGCCGACCTCACCGAGCGGCCCGGCGTCGCCGGGCTCCCGGCCGTCGGCGCGGGCGCCCTGCTCTACCCCGCCGCCTTCGCGGACGTACCCGCCGGCATGCCCGAGTACCAGTCGGCGGGCGCGCTGGCCTCCCTCGCCGCCGAGAAGCTGGCGCGCGGCGAGCAGCTGCTGCCCGACCGGCCCCTCTATCTGCGCCGCCCCGACGCCCAGGTGCCCGCCAACTACAAGGTGGTCACGCCCAAGTGACGGACACGGCTCACGAAGACGTCGCACTGCGCGAGATGCGCTGGTGGGACATCGACCCGGTGCTGGCGCTCGAAGAGGAGCTGTTCCCCGAGGACGCCTGGTCGCAGGGCATGTTCTGGTCCGAGCTGGCGCACGCCCGCGGCGGTGCCGCCACCCGCCACTACACGGTCGCCGAGACCGACGGCCGCATAGTCGGCTACGCCGGGCTGGCCGTCTTCGACCGCACCGGCGACGTCCAGACCATCGCCACCGCCCGCGACCACTGGGGCACCGGCCTCGGCGCCCGCCTCCTCACCGACCTGCTCACCGCCGCCACCGCCTTCGAATGCCGCGAAGTGCTCCTGGAAGTGCGGGTGGACAACACCCGCGCCCAGCGCCTCTACGAGCGCTTCGGCTTCGAACCCATCGGCATCCGCAAGGGCTACTACCAGCCCGGCAACGTCGACGCGCTGGTCATGCGCCTGACCGGCCCGGCGACCACCGTCGCGACCCCCTCATCCGCACAAGGAACGAAGACCCATGGCTGACGAACCGCTCGTCCTCGGCATCGAGACCTCCTGCGACGAGACCGGCGTCGGGATCGTGCGCGGCCACACCCTGCTCGCCGACGCGGTCGCCTCCAGCGTCGACGAACACGCCCGCTACGGCGGCGTCGTCCCCGAGGTCGCCAGCCGCGCCCACCTGGAGGCGATGGTCCCCACCATCCAGCGGGCCCTGAAGGACGCCGGAGTCGCCGCCTCCGACCTCGACGGCATCGCCGTCACCGCAGGTCCCGGCCTCGCGGGCGCCCTGCTCGTCGGCGTCTCGGCCGCCAAGGCGTACGCGTACGCCCTCGGCAAGCCGCTGTACGGCGTCAACCACCTCGCCTCCCACATCTGCGTCGACCAGCTCGAACACGGCGCGCTGCCCGAGCCGACCATGGCGCTGCTGGTCAGCGGCGGCCACTCGTCGCTGCTGCTGGCGCCCGACATCACCACGGACGTCCGGCCGCTGGGCTCGACCATCGACGACGCGGCGGGCGAGGCGTTCGACAAGATCGCCCGGGTGCTCAACCTCGGCTTCCCCGGCGGCCCCGTCATCGACCGCATCGCCCGCGACGGCGACCCCGACGCGATCGCCTTCCCGCGCGGGCTGACCGGCCCGCGCGACGCCGCGTACGACTTCTCCTTCTCCGGCCTCAAGACGGCCGTCGCCCGCTGGATCGAGGCCAAGCGGGCGGCGGGCGAGGAGGTTCCGGTCGCCGACGTCTCGGCCTCCTTCCAGGAGGCGGTCGCCGACGTCCTGACCCGCAAGGCCGTCCGCGCCTGCAAGGACGAGGGCATCGACCACCTGATGATCGGCGGCGGCGTCGCCGCCAACTCCCGGCTGCGCGCCATGGCCGAACGCCGCTGCGAGGACGCGGGCATCACGCTGCGCGTGCCGCGCCCCAAGCTGTGCACGGACAACGGCGCGATGGTCGCCGCCCTCGGCGCGGAGATGGTCGCACGCGGCCGGTCCGCGTCGGCCTGGGACCTGTCGGCCGACTCCTCGCTCCCGGTGACGGACCCCCACGTCCCGGCGCCCGCGCCGCACCACCACGACCACGTTCACGAGCTGAGCCGGAAGAACCTGTACGCATGACCGTCGCCCTGATGTGGGAAGCCCGCGCCGTCGAGGGCCGCGGCGAGGACCTGCTCGCCTGGACCGCCGACCAGCCCCTCGACCCGCCCCCGCTGCGCCGCGAAACCTTCCGCGCGCCCGAGGACCGGGTGCTCGTGATCACCTGGTGGGACGGTACGTACGACACCCCAGACCTCCCCGAACTGCCCGAGCCGGGCCCCGACCTGATACGCCGGGCCGTCCACCGATGGCGCTTCGAGTCGGTCGCGTAACGCGTTTCGCGACGGCGAGGGTTGCGTACCGGCCGGGTTCCTGTGAGCCGCGGAGGAATGGAGTTCACGCCTCTGCCAGAACTGAGAGACTGCGTTCCATGACCCCGCCCGACGCGCTGCCACCACCCCCGCCCGCCCCGGACCTGCGGCACTGGCCCGACCGTGCCGGGCTGCTCGCCGATCGGGCGCGGGCGATGGGGACGCTGGCGCGGTGGTACATGGCGCCGCATCGGGCGTTGCTGCTGTGGCTGCTGACGCTGGTGTTCGCGCTGGGGTGGACGCTGGCGGTGTCGGGGTTCCAGTTCCTGGTGACCGGCGAGATCGTCGAGCACATCCTCGGCGTGATCTTCCTCGGGCTGGCCCTGGGCGCCACCGTCCCCTCCAGCCTGGGCCTGGCGTCGGGCATCCGGCGGGACGTGTTCGTCGGCGCGCGGCTGCGGGACTGGGCCGAGCTGGGGCGGGACCCGCAGACGCTGCCGCACTGGCGGGTGTCGGGCAGCGCGCTGCTGTGGCTGCTGCCGTCGCTGCTGCTGTGCTGCCTCGGGCTGGTGCTGGGGGCGTCCACGGCGGTGTCGGACCTCGGCGCGGAGACGTTCGGGGTGGCGATCGGGATCGCCGTCGTCTTCGCGGTGACGGGCGGTCTGGGCCTGCTCAAGGCGATCGGCTACTACCGTCTCGTCAACCGCGAACTCAGCCCCGACGACGCCGAGGATTGACTTGTGTCCGACTGATCAGTCGGACGACCGCTGGAGCGACTGGAAGCGGTGCAGCAGCTCCAGATACCGCTCGCCCAGGCTCTCGCCGCGCCGCTTCGTCGCGTCCTCGACGTGCAGCAGCATCTGCCGGATGCGCGCCGCGTCCCGGTAGGCGTCCCGCTGGAGCTTCTTGTGCGCGGTCGCCGCGGGGCCCTTCCAGTCGTCGCCGACGGTCTTCGCCAACTGGTCGAGACCTGCGACCGTCTCCTCCAGGTAACGCAGCATCTCCTCCAGATCCTGAAGGAGATCGGACAGTTCCTGATCCGATACGGACCGCTTCTCGTCACTCATGTTCCATCCCTGCCACCCTCCGGTCCGGCCCCTCAGCGGGATGATCGTGCCATGACCGGAGCCGGTCCGGAGGACTACCTCGCAAGGTGGTCGAACTCGCCCGCCTTGATGGCGTGGAGGAGGGGCCGCAGCTTCGCGGGGGTGGTGGTCACCACGGTGCCGGGATCGTCGCTTTCGCGGAGCGCTATGGCGTCGGGTCCTATGGAGGCGAGTTCTATGCAGGAATTGCCGTCCCCTTGCGTGGAGTAGGAGGACTTCTGCCAGGTGATCGGAGACATTTCCTTGCCTTCAGAGGTGTTGGGCGATGCCGTGGATCATGTCACGTGACTCCTTCTGGGGGAGGGTCACTTTCATCGTCCGGGCCAGCACCGCCCGGTAATTGGTCAGCTGGGTCTCGGCGTCCAGGAACATGGGGCCGTGCGCGGCGTCGAGCTGCACGGTGTCCAGCTGTGGCACCGGGCCCGAGGCATACGTGACCGATACGCCGGAGACCGGGAACCCGCCCGCCTCGAAGGGAATGACCCGCACGGTGACATTCTCCCGTGTCGAGGCCTCCAGCAGGCTGTCCAGCTGCCTGCGCATGAGCTGCGGCCCGCCGAACCGCATGCGCAGACAGGCCTCGTGGATGATGAAGGTGCACGGGGGAGGGTTGTCCCGGTCGAGGACGTCCCGGCGCTTCATGCGATGGGACAGCCTGCGCCTCAGCTCGGGCGGCGACCACGCCGGAACGGCCTCGCTGAGCACGGCCTGTGCGTATTCCTCGGTCTGGAGGAGGCCCGGCAGGAACATGAGCTCGACCACGCGCAGGCTCGTGGCGTAGTACTCCAACTCGGCGAGGTCGAGCCCGCCGGTGGCGATATGGCCCCGGTACTCCTCCCACCAGCCGCCCTTACGCTCGCGGGTCATGGAGACGAGCGCGTCGACGTAAGCGTGGTCGGGGCAGGTGTAGATGGCGGCGAGGGCCCGCACCCGCTCCTCGCTCACGCCGAAGCGGGCCAGCTCCAGGTTGGTGATGTGGGTGCGGTTGATGCCCAGCCGGTCGGCGGCCTCCTGGATGCTGAGGCCCGCGCCCTCACGCATCCTCCTCAGTTCTGTTCCGAGCCGGACTTGACGCGCGGTCGGGACGCTTCTGGGTGGCATGGTCCTCCGTAACCCTCAAGGAGTAATTGTCGGGGAAATTCAACGGGGCCGTAGCAGTTGTTTGCAGCGCTGCCCTACCTTGGGTGTCGTTGCCGCTACTGCGCGTTGATCGCCGTAACGGTACGCGCGATATAGGCCCCTTCGCAGGGAGTTGCCCCATGGATGCCGACTACGAGTCCGACGACAGTCCACCGCGTCGCCCGCCCGTTCCCTCCAAGGACCCGTACGTCTACACGCTCCAGAGCAACCGGCACGCCACCTCCGCCAAGGTGTGCCGGGACTTCGTCGCCTGCGTGCTGGGCTCCGTGGGGCAGGAGGACCTGGTCGAGGTGGCCACCCTGTGCACCTCCGAGCTGGCCACCAACGCCTTTCTGCACGCCGAGGGCGACTCCCTGACGCTGCGCGTGATGATCGAGCCGCCCCGCTTCCGCGTCCTGGTCTTCGACGCCTCCGCCCAACTCCCCACCGCCGCACGGCTCGCCGCCCCCGACCATCTGCGGGGCCGCGGCCTCGGCGTGGTCGCCGCCCTCGCCGACGCCTGGGGCACGGCTGACGCGGACCCCGTGGGGATGTACGCGAAGGGGGTGTGGTTCGAACTCCGCGCGGAGCAGAAGAGCACCCCCTAGGAGGCCGGGTGCCCCAGGAGCATCGTGGGGGCGCCCGCCGAGCGGGTGAGGAGGATCGTGCAGGCGTTGCCCCCTTCCAGCCGCAGCTTCTTGCGCAGATGCTCCGGCTCGATGGCGGAGCCGCGCTTCTTGATGGTCGCGATGCCGACCTCGCGCTCCCGCAGCAGCGCCCTGAGCTTCTTCAGGTTGAACGGCAGTACATCGGTGATCTCGTACGCGGTGGCGTACGGCGTCGGGCGCAGCTCGTCCGTGGTGATGTAGGCGATCGTCGGGTCGATGAGGCGGCCGCCGATCCGGGCCGCGACGTCCGCCACGAGGTGGGCGCGGATGACGGCGCCGTCCGGTTCGTACAGCCAGCGGCCGACCGGGCCGGACTCGGGGTCCGGGAGCTGCCGGGTGCCGAGCAGGGAGTGGCCGGTGGGCAGCAGGGTGGCGCGGCGCATGCCGGGGCGGGCGGTGCCGAACCACAGGACGGCCTCCTTCACGTTCCCCTGGTCCGAGATCCACTCGGCCTCCGCGTCCTCCGGCACCGCCTCGTGCGGAATGCCGGGCGCGATCTTGAGGGCGGCGCGCGGGGTCGTACGGGCGGCCTCGATGGCCCAGGACAGCGGCGGGGAGTACGCCTCGGGGTCGAAGACCCGGCCCCGGCCGCCGCGCCGGGCGGGGTCCACGAAGACCGCGTCGTACGACGAGGTGTCGATCCCGGTGACGTCGGCGCAGCGCACCTCGATCAGCTGCGACAGGCCCAGCGCGTCGGCGTTGGCCCGGGCGACCGCACAGGTCAGCGGGTCGCGGTCGACGGCCAGGACGCTGAGCCCGGCCCGCGCCATCGCGATGGCGTCGCCGCCGATGCCGCAGCACAGATCGGCCACGCTGCGCACCCCGAACCCGGCCAGCCGGTCGGCGCGGTAGGCGGCGACGGAGGTACGGGTGGACTGCTCGACGCCGTCGGGCGTGAAGTACATGCGATGGGCGTCCTCGGCCCCGAACTTGGGCACCGCCCGCTGCCGCAGCTGTGCCTGGGTCAGGGCCGCCGAGACCAGGGCGGCCGGATGGTCGCGGCGCAGCCGGGTCGCGGTGGCCAGCTCCCGCGCCGGGTCGTAGTTCCGGAGCGCGGAGAGCAGCGCCTGCCCCTCGTCGCCGAGCAGTGAGTCGAAGGCGTCAACGTCCACATGGCCCATTCTCCCCGCTCCGGGGAGCGCATCCGCACCCGCGTGTCGCGCGTCCGCGCACCGTAGAGATGAAGATCGCTTGTGTGATGATGATCAACGCTGGTCTTTCCAGGTGTCTGGTTCTCGCCGCCGCGGCGGCCGTACTCGCCGGCTGCGGAACCCTCGCCGCCCCCGCGCCACTGGCCGGGGCGGGCAGGGAGGCCGCCGGGCCGCGGCAGACGCCGGGCGCGGCCGCCCCGTGGTTCGCGTCCGGGGCACCCGCCGTGTCCGCACCGTCCGGGGCGCCGCCCGGGGAAGCGTCCGCGCCCTCCTCGGACCCCGCTGGGGACGACGCGAAGCCACCCCCGCCGTCGCCGCGCCCGGCGCCGGGGGTCGCCCCGGGCGCGTACCACCGCTGGGGTCTGGACCGGCCGCTGGACCCGCCGCCGCGGCCGCCCGCCGTCAAGCCGCCGCTCGTGCCGGACGGGGACCAGCCGCCGGGGCTGCCGCCCGTCATCCGTCAGGTGGCGACCACCGATCGGGTGGTTTTCCTGACGATCGACGACGGACTGGAGAAGGACCCGCGCTTCATCGACCAAGTCCGGGACCTCGGGCTGCCGTTCACCGAGTTCCTGACGGACCAGGCGGTCGACGGCCGGTACGACTACTTCGGCGAGCTGCACCGGCTCGGCGGCGGCGTCGGCAACCACACGCTCACCCACCCCAGCCTGGCCGGGCAGGACTACGGCACCCAGGTGCGGGAGATCTGCGGGCAGCAGGAGAACCTCCGGAACCGGCTCGGCGTCCAGCCGCGCCTCTTCCGCCCGCCCTACGGGGAGTACGACGAGACCACCCTGCGCGCGGCGGCCGACTGCGGGCTGGGGCCGGTGGTGCTGTGGCGCGCCGAGATGGAGACCCAGGGTCTTGTCTACCGGTCCGGCGGACGGCTCCAACCGGGGGACATCGTGCTCGCGCACTTCCGCGGCCCGGAGCAGCTCGACGGGCACACCATGACCGACATGATCACCGCGCTGCTGCGCGAGATCCAGGCGCAGGGCTTCACCGTGGCGCGGCTGGAGGACTACGTCTGAGCGACGGCGGCACGGCGTCCGTGCGGTCCGGCGGCGCCTCGCTTGGCACTCTGGTTGACGGAGTGCTAACCGCGTCATAATGTCAGGGCTGGCACTCGGCACTGCGGAGTGCCAAACACAGCGACGGGCAGGTCCGGCACCCGCGACGACGGATCCACCTGGTCGCCACCTCAGACAGTTAACCCCGTGAGATCTCCGAAGGGGGAGGTCGGATCGTGACGACCGCCAGCTCCAAGGTTGCCATCAAGCCGCTCGAGGACCGCATCGTGGTCCAGCCGCTCGACGCCGAGCAGACCACGGCCTCTGGCCTGGTCATCCCGGACACCGCCAAGGAGAAGCCCCAGGAGGGCGTCGTCCTGGCCGTGGGCCCGGGCCGTTTCGAGGACGGCAAGCGGCTTCCGCTCGACGTCTCGGTCGGCGACGTCGTGCTCTACAGCAAGTACGGCGGCACCGAGGTGAAGTACAGCGGCGAGGAGTACCTCGTCCTCTCGGCTCGCGACGTCCTCGCGATCGTCGAGAAGTAGTCACCGAAGTTTTGCCTTGAGCCGCGCCCCGGTGCCCGTGTCACAGATACCCGGGGTCGGGGCGCGGTTCGTTTTTTTGACGCGACGGCGGCTGCCCCCGCACGGCGGCCGAGGATCGCAATGAGAGGACATACGCAACCATGGCGAAGATCCTGAAGTTCGACGAGGACGCCCGTCGCGCCCTTGAGCGCGGCGTCAACAAGCTTGCGGACACCGTCAAGGTGACGATCGGCCCCCGCGGCCGCAACGTCGTCATCGACAAGAAGTTCGGTGCTCCGACCATCACCAACGACGGTGTCACGATCGCCCGCGAGGTCGAGGTCGAGGACCCGTACGAGAACCTGGGCGCCCAGCTCGTCAAGGAGGTGGCGACCAAGACCAACGACATCGCGGGTGACGGCACCACCACCGCCACCGTGCTGGCCCAGGCGCTGGTCCGCGAGGGCCTGCGCAACGTGGCCGCCGGTGCCTCCCCGGCCGCCCTGAAGAAGGGCATCGACGCCGCCGTCAAGGCCGTCTCCGAGGACCTGCTGGCCACCGCCAGCCCGATCGACTCCAAGTCCGACATCGCCGCCGTGGCCGGGCTGTCCGCCCAGGACAAGCAGGTCGGCGAGCTGATCGCCGAGGCGATGGACAAGGTCGGCAAGGACGGTGTCATCACCGTCGAGGAGTCCAACACCTTCGGCCTGGAGCTGGACTTCACCGAGGGCATGTCCTTCGACAAGGGCTACCTCTCGCCGTACATGGTGACCGACCAGGAGCGTATGGAGGCCGTCCTCGACGACCCGTACATCCTGATCCACCAGGGCAAGATCGGCTCGATCCAGGACCTGCTGCCGCTGCTGGAGAAGGTCATCCAGGCCGGCGCCAGCAAGCCGCTGCTGATCATCGCCGAGGACGTGGAGGGCGAGGCCCTGTCCACCCTCGTCGTCAACAAGATCCGCGGCACCTTCAACGCCGTCGCCGTGAAGGCCCCCGGCTTCGGTGACCGCCGCAAGGCCATGCTCGGCGACATCGCGACCCTCACCGGCGCCACCGTCATCGCCGAGGAGGTCGGCCTCAAGCTCGACCAGGCCGGTCTGGACGTGCTGGGCACCGCCCGCCGCGTGACCGTCACCAAGGACGACACCACCATCGTCGACGGCGGCGGCAACAGCGACGACGTGGCCGGCCGCATCGCCCAGATCAAGGCCGAGATCGAGTCCACGGACTCCGACTGGGACCGCGAGAAGCTCCAGGAGCGCCTCGCGAAGCTCGCCGGTGGCGTGTGCGTGATCCGCGTCGGCGCGGCCACCGAGGTCGAGCTGAAGGAGAAGAAGCACCGTCTGGAGGACGCCATCTCCGCGACCCGCGCCGCGGTCGAGGAGGGCATCGTCTCCGGTGGTGGCTCCGCTCTGGTCCACGCCGCCAAGGTGCTGGAAGGCAGCCTGGGCAAGGAGGGCGACGAGGCCACCGGTGTCGCCGTCGTCCGCCGCGCCGTCGTCGAGCCGCTGCGCTGGATCGCGGAGAACGCGGGCCTCGAGGGCTACGTCATCACCTCGAAGGTCGCCGAGCTGGAGAAGGGCCACGGCTACAACGCCGCGACCGAGGAGTACGGCGACCTGGTGAAGGCCGGCGTCATCGACCCGGTCAAGGTCACCCGCTCCGCGCTGGAGAACGCCGCCTCCATCGCCTCGCTGCTGCTCACCACCGAGACCCTGGTGGTCGAGAAGCCGGCCGAGGAAGAGGCCGAGGCCGGTGGCCACGGCCACGGCCACGCGCACTGACGCGACCCGAGCGCCACGCGAAGGCGCGGCCGCCCCGCAGGGGGTGGCCGCGCCTTCGCGCGTCGCGCGCCGTGGCGGGGCGCAACGCCGCTCACTCCTCGATTCGATCGCTCACCCCTTGACCGGGGACCGGCCCACCTTCGAGGAGACGCCCGCCACCGCCGACCGCGGCACCAGCTTCGCCAGCCCCGTCATCGCCTTGTACCGCGGGTCCGGAATCGACAGCGTCTTCCCCCGCGCGAAGTCCTTCAGGGCCGCCGCGACCAGCCGGTCAGGGTCCAGCCACATCCAGCTCGGCGCATGTTCCGGCTTGATCCCCGCCCGGGCGTGGAACTCCGTCCGCACCAGCCCCGGGCACAGCGCCATCAGCCGCACCCCCGACCGCCCCAGGTCCTTCGCCGCGCCCTGCGTGAACTGCACGACCCACGCCTTGCTCGCCCCGTACGTCCCGCGCGGGAAGAAGGCGGCGACCGAGGCCACGTTGATCACCCCGCCGCGCCCCCGCGCCCGCATCGTCCGGGCGGCGGCACTGGTCAGCCGCAGCACCGCCTCGCAGTGCAGCTTCAGCATCCGCAGCTCATCGGCGAGCGGCGCTTCCAGGTAGCGGCCGTTGTTGCCGAAACCGGCGTTGTTGACGAGCAGATCGACCGGATGCGTACGGTCCCCCAAGCGCTCCTCGACCGCGGCGATACCGGCGTCCTCGGACAGGTCGGCGCGCAGGACCTCCGCCTCGACCCCGTGCCGGTCGTGGAGGTCGGCGGCCTGGTCCCGGAGCCGCTTCTCGTCGCGGGAGACCAGCACCAGGTTGTGCCCGTCCGCCGCGAGCCGGCTCGCGAAGGCGGAGCCGATGCCCGCCGTGGTTCCGGTAATCAATGCAGTCGTCATACGCGCACGTTATCGGCCGGACGAGCACTCCGCGCCCGGGCGCCGCGGCCCCGGGCGGCCGATACCGTTCCGGCCCGATCGACAAGCCACCCCTTACGCCGTCAAAGCACCGGCGCGATATTCCGGTCCGCACCCAAGTGCCCCTTATGCTCGGGGGCATGATCGAGGCTCGTCATCTGAGGGTGCTGCGCGCGGTGGCCGCCACCGGTTCCTTCTCCGCCGCCGCCCGCGAGCTGGGCTGCACCCAGCCCGCCGTCAGCCAGCAGATGAAGGCCCTGGAGCAGTCCACGGGGACGCCGCTGCTGATCCGTACCGGGCGGGAGATGCGGCTGACCGAGGCGGGCGAGGCGCTCGTACGGCACGCGGCGGGCATCCTCGCCGGGCTGACCGCCGCCGAGGAGGAGGTCGCGGCGCTCGCCGGGCTGCGGGCCGGGCGGGTGCGGCTGGTGTCGTTCCCCAGCGGCAGCTCGACGCTGGTGCCGACCGCGCTCGCCGGGATGCGCGCCGCCCACCCGGGGACGCGGGTCTCCCTGGTGGAGGCCGAGCCGCCGCGTTCGGTGGCGATGCTGCGCGGGGGCGACTGCGAGATCGCGCTCGCCTTCCGGTATCCGCAGGCGGGGCCTGCGGCAGATCCCGACGCGGACCCGGCGGCGGGGTGGGACGACCTGGTGGTGCGGCCGCTGCTGCGGGACCGGCTGGTGGTCATGGTCCCGCACGATCACCGGCTGGCCGGGGCCGGGACGGTGGGGATCGGGGAACTGGCCGAGGAGCCGTGGATCGCGGGCTGCCCGCGGTGCCGGCGCCATCTGGTGGAGGTGTGCGAGGCCGAGGGCTTCACCCCGCGGATCGACTTCGCGACGGACGACTACCCGGCGGTGGTCGGGCTGGTGGGGGCCGGGCTCGGGGTCGCGGTGCTGCCGGAGCTGGCGGTGGAGTGCGTACGGGCCAAGGGGACGGCGACGCTGGGGGTCAAGCCGGCGGTGCGGCGCGAGGTGGTGGCGCTGACGCTGCCGGACCTGGCGCGGGTTCCGGCGGTGGCGGCGACCCTGGACCGGCTGGAGCTGGCGGCGCGGCGCTGACGCGCGAAAACCCGCCGATCGTCGGTGGTCACGGTCGGCGGTGGGGGTGATGGAACGTTTCTTCAGTGAGCGGGGGAGTGGGGATCCCGGTCAGGACCCCGGGGCTCCCGAGGAGGCGACCGTGCGATGGCGGGCCCGCCCCATCAGCTCCTCGCGCTCGTCCTCGGTCAGTCCGCCCCAGACCCCGTACGGCTCGCGCACGGCCAGGGCATGAGCCGCGCACTGCGCCCGTACCGGGCAGCGCATGCACACCTCTTTCGCCGACATCTCGCGCGCGCTGCGGGCCGCGCCGCGCTCCCCTTCCGGGTGGAAGAAGAGCGAGCTGTCGACACCGCGGCATGCGGCCAGGAGCTGCCAGTCCCACAGATCGGCGTTCGGACCGGGAAGACGGGAGAAATCTGCCATTGCCTTGTCTCCTCGAAGCGATCGGCTGCGGACGCTGTGTCCCGGGTCGTACACCTACTGTGTAAGTAGATGTAAATATGACTCATTGCGAATCTAGCCACACAGACCGGCAAATTGGAAGCAAGGTCGCCAAATGCCACCGAAGGGGATGACCTTTGGGGGAGACGTGACAGGGCGCGACCTGCGCGGGGAAGCGCCTCCGTGTCCGAGGGCTCACGTAGAGTGTCGAAGGTGGCCGCCGAACCCCGTAACTCTTTCGGGTGACCGTCGTTGAGAGTGCGGAGGCGGTTGATGGGTAAAGCTCTCGGACACATGTCCGGGGCTGTCAATCGCTCAGGTGACGATATGTACCAGCCTGGAGGCTCAAGGTGACGCGCATCATCTGCGGAGGGCGGCCATGACATCCGTCCTCGTCTGCGACGACTCCCCGCTCGCCCGAGAAGCGCTGCGCCGCGCGGTGGCGACGGTGCCCGGCGTCGAGCGGGTGACGACGGCGGCCAACGGCGAGGAAGTCCTCCGCCGATGGGGCGCCGACCGCTCGGATCTGATTCTGATGGACGTGCGCATGCCCGGTCTCGGCGGAGTCGAGACCGTGCGCCGGCTGCTTTCCGCCGACCCCGGCGCCCGGATCATCATGCTCACGGTCGCTGAGGACCTCGACGGGGTCGCCCTCGCCGTGGCCGCCGGTGCCCGCGGCTATCTGCACAAGGACGCCTCGCGCGCCGAGCTGCGCGCGACCGTGACGCAGGCCCTCGCCGACCCGACCTGGCGACTGGCCCCGCGCCGGCTGCGCTCCGCCGAGATGGGCGCCGCGCCCACGCTCACCGCGCGCGAGATCCAGGTGCTGGAGGGCATGAGCCACGGCCGGTCCAACGCAGAGATCGGCCGTGAGCTTTTCCTCTCCGAGGACACGGTCAAGACGCACGCCCGTCGGCTGTTCAAGAAGCTCGGCGCGTCCGACCGGGCCCATGCGGTGGCCCTCGGATTCCGCTGGGGCCTGGTCCGCTAGGCGCCTTCCTCACATGTCGCGCAGCGGGGGCGCCAGGTCCTGTCCGGCGGATCTTCGTGGATCAGGCCGCGGCGTCTGGTGCCGTGCATCGCAAGGCGGAGGATCGTCCTCGTACCGGGCGTACTCGGACGACTCCGACAACGCAGCGAGGTGCGGTGCCAGGGGTCGCGGCCCCGCGAAGATCCGGCGGACAGGACCTACGGTCCCCGCCCGCCGGGTGGCGGGCGGGGCGAGAGCGTGCGCGGCACCGGCCGTGACGGTGGCTTGTACCGGTTCCCCGCGCGATGCCGCATCCTTGAGGGTGTGGAGTTCCTCGGGGACGAGTCGGTCGGGCGTGAGGGGAGAGCGCAGGACGTGACGACTACCGGCGCACCTGCTCATAACGCTTCAGCGCACAACTATGGACGCGATGCCACGGAGCCGCCGGGCCCAAGGCACCATGGACGGATGCGCGACGACGAGAGTCCAGGGCCCCCCAAGGGCGGCAGCCCGGGGGCGCCAGGGGCCATCGGCGCCCTCGTCGGGCGCGCCGTCGAGGGGGACGAGCAGGCCACCCACGACCTGCTGGCCCATGTCCATCCGCTCGCCCTGCGCTACTGCCGCACCCGGCTGTCCCGACTGCCGGGTGACGCTCGTCATTTCGTGGACGACCTGGCGCAAGAGGTCTGCCTCGCGGTGCTGTGCGCGCTGCCGCGCTACCGCGACACCGGCAAGCCCTTCGAGGCGTTCGTGGTGGCCATCGCCTCCCACAAGGTCGCCGATCTCCAGCGGGCGGCCATGCGCCACCCCGGTTCCACGGCGGTGCCCTCGGACGAGATGCCGGAGCAGCCGGACGATTCGCTGGGCCCGGAGGAGCGGGCGCTGCTGAGCAGCGACGCGGAATGGGCCAAGAAGCTGCTCGCGAACCTTCCGGAGAATCAGCGCGAGCTGGTGCTGCTGCGGGTGGCGGTCGGGCTTACGGCGGAGGAGACCGGGCAGATGCTCGGCATGTCGCCGGGCGCGGTGCGGGTCGCACAGCACCGGGCGCTCAGCCGGTTGCGCGCACTGGCCGAACAGTAGCGCGGTCGGTCGTTCCGGGCGGCATCACCAGCGGTATTCGTCGGTTGTCCACAGGGCGGAATGTGACACCGGGGATGGCCGTTAGCATGGGAGTCCGCGCTGGGGCAAGACCATTTGGAAGGGTGTCATGACTGACAACGTCGACGGAGTGCCTGAGAAGTTCGCGATGCTCGGGCTGACGTACGACGACGTGCTGCTGCTGCCGGGCGCCTCCGAGGTGCTGCCGAACGCGGTCGACACCTCGTCCAGGGTCTCCCGGAACGTCCGGGTGAACGTACCGCTGCTGTCGGCCGCCATGGACAAGGTCACCGAGGCCCGCATGGCCATCGCCATGGCCCGTCAGGGCGGTGTGGGCGTGCTGCACCGCAATCTGTCCATCGAGGACCAGGCGAACCAGGTCGACCTGGTCAAGCGGTCCGAGTCCGGCATGGTCACCGACCCGATCACGGTCCGGCCGGACGCCACGCTGCACGAGGCGGACGCGCTGTGCGCGAAGTTCCGCATCAGCGGCGTCCCGGTCACCGACGCGGCGGGCAAGCTGCTGGGCATCGTCACCAACCGGGACATGGCCTTCGAGGTGGACCGGGGCCGTCAGGTCCGCGAGGTCATGACCCCGATGCCGCTGGTCACCGGTAAGGTCGGGATCTCCGGTGACGACGCGATGCAGCTGCTGCGCCGCCACAAGATCGAGAAGCTGCCGCTGGTCGACGACGCGGGCGTGCTCAAGGGCCTGATCACGGTCAAGGACTTCGTGAAGGCCGAGCAGTACCCGAACGCGGCGAAGGACGACGAGGGCCGGCTGGTCGTCGGCGCGGCCGTCGGCGTCGGTGACGAGGCGTTCGACCGGGCGCAGGCGCTGGTCGAGGCCGGGGCCGACTTCCTGGTGGTCGACAGCGCCCACGGGCACAGCCGGGGCATCCTCGACATGATCGCCAAGGTCAAGTCCAATGTCCCGGTCGACGTGGTCGGCGGCAACGTCGCCACCCGCGACGGCGCCCAGGCGCTGATCGACGCGGGCGTGGACGGGGTGAAGGTCGGCGTCGGCCCGGGCTCCATCTGCACCACCCGGGTGGTCGCGGGCATCGGCGTCCCGCAGGTGACCGCGATCTACGAGGCGGCCCGCGCGTGCCACGCGGCCGACGTGCCGCTGATCGGCGACGGCGGTCTCCAGTTCTCCGGTGACATCGCCAAGGCGATCGCCGCCGGTGCGGACACGGTGATGCTGGGCAGCCTGCTGGCCGGGTGCGAGGAGTCGCCGGGCGAGATGGTCTTCATCAACGGCAAGCAGTTCAAGTCCTACCGGGGCATGGGTTCGCTGGGCGCGATGCAGACCCGCGGCCAGGCCCGCTCGTTCTCCAAGGACCGCTACTTCCAGGACAACGTGCTCTCCGAGGACAAGCTCGTCCCCGAGGGCATCGAGGGCCAGGTGCCCTACCGCGGCCCGCTGGCCTCGGTCGCCCATCAGCTGGTCGGGGGCCTGCGCGCCTCCATGGGGTACGTCGGCTCGGCGTCCGTGGCGGAGCTGAAGGAGAAGGGCCGCTTCGTGCGGATCACCTCCGCGGGCCTCAAGGAGAGCCACCCGCACGACGTCCAGATGGTCTCCGAGGCGCCGAACTACTCCGGCCGTTAACCCGCGCGACCCCCGCGCGACGGGCTGCGCGCGGGGGGTGGAGATACTGGTACGGCAGAACAAGCCAGCGAAAGGCACCCCACGTGACTGAGATCGAGATCGGGCGCGGCAAGCGCGGCCGCAGGGCGTACGCGTTCGACGACATCGCCGTCGTGCCGAGTCGTCGTACCCGGGACCCGAAGGAGGTCTCGATCGCCTGGCAGATCGACGCCTACCGCTTCGAGCTGCCGTTCCTGGCCGCCCCGATGGACTCGGTGGTCTCCCCGCAGACCGCGATCCGCATCGGCGAGCTGGGCGGCCTCGGGGTGCTGAACCTCGAAGGTCTGTGGACCCGGTACGAGGACCCCGAGCCGCTGCTCGCCGAGATCGCCGAGCTGGACGAGCGCACCGCGACCCGCCGGCTCCAGGAGATCTACGCCGAGCCGATCAAGGAAGAGCTGATCGGGCAGCGGCTGAAGGAGGTGCGCGACTCGGGCGTGGTCACCGCCGCCGCCCTGTCGCCGCAGCGCACCGCGCAGTTCTCCAAGGCCGTGGTGGACGCCGGGGTCGACATCTTCGTCATCCGGGGCACCACCGTCTCGGCCGAGCACGTCTCGGGCGCCGCCGAGCCGCTGAACCTCAAGCAGTTCATCTACGAGCTGGACGTTCCGGTCATCGTGGGCGGCTGCGCCACGTACACCGCCGCGCTGCACCTCATGCGCACCGGCGCGGCCGGGGTGCTCGTCGGGTTCGGCGGCGGCGCCGCCCACACCACCCGCAATGTGCTGGGCATCCAGGTGCCGATGGCCACGGCGGTGGCCGATGTCGCCGCCGCCCGCCGGGACTACATGGACGAGTCCGGCGGCCGCTATGTGCATGTGATCGCGGACGGCGGGGTCGGCTGGAGCGGCGATCTGCCGAAGGCGATCGCGTGCGGCGCCGACTCGGTGATGATCGGCTCGCCGCTGGCCCGGGCCACGGACTCGCCGGGCCGTGGCCACCACTGGGGCATGGAGGCCGTGCACGACGAGGTGCCGCGCGGCAAGCGCATGAACCTGGGCGTGGTCGGCACCACCGAGGAGGTCCTGCTCGGCCCCTCGCACACCCCGGACGGTTCGATGAACTTCTTCGGCGCGCTGCGCCGGGCGATGGCGACCACCGGCTACTCGGAGCTGAAGGAGTTCCAGCGTGTCGAGGTGACGGTGGCCCCGTCGAACGACAAGCGCTGAGCGCACCCACCGAATACGCATGGGGAAGGCCCCGACCGCGATGCGGTCGGGGCCTTCCCCATGTCTGCCGTGCTGTGCCCTGCGGGCGCTCCGGTCAGCGGTTGCTGAGCCGGAACGCGGTACCGGCGGCGGCGATCGGGGAGAGGATCATGAAGATCCAGGTGATCGCGTCGGCGTCTTCCTTCCAGGTGTCGAACAGGTCGCCGAAGTGCTCGAAGAAGATCTCGTTCGCGGACGGGATGTTGGCGGAGGCCGCGGCGGCACCACCCATCTTGTCCAGGTAGTTCGAGGCCGCCTCGTTCATGATCATGGCGTAGCCGTACAGCTCGCCGAGGAACACGGCGGCGAGCGCCAGAACCGCGCCGACCACCCACAGCGCCACGTTGCGGCCGCCGAGCTTGAAGACCACGAAGCCGACGAGCGCGCCGAGGGCGACACCCGCGTAGGCGAACTTCGTGACCTCCGGCGGGTTCGAGTCGGTGTCGGCGAGCGAGCTGAGCAGGAACGCGTACGCCACCGCACCGATGAGAGCGGCCACGATGGCGGCACCGACAGCGGCGAGCGGGTTGCCCTGGCGGCCGACCTGCGGCGCGGGCGGCGGGAAGCCGCCACCGGCGAACTGCGGCTGGGGAGCGCCGGGCTGCGGCTGCTGGGGCTGCGCCTGCGGGTAGCCGTAGCCGGGCTGCTGCGCACCGGGCTGCTGCGGGTAACCGCCCTGCTGCTGCGGGTAACCGCCCTGCTGCTGCGGCTGCTGCCAGTTCTGGCTCATGAAATCCCCCGGGGATGAAGGTGATTCGCGTTCAGGGACAGCCGTGGCCCAGGTGCGGCGACAGCGGGGAACGCGAATGATTCGAGCCATAAAGTAACAGGAGTGCATGACAACCAGACAAGTCGCGTCTGGGGTCCGTGACACGCCTGGGACCAGACGGAGACATGGTGTCCCGGTAAAGGCGGATATTGATCCGCTATTCGGCGATGCGCTTGGCGACCAGATAACTTTCCACGCCCGCCACGGCGTAGAAGGTGATGTCGTTGCGCCCCAGGACATCGCTTCGCCAGGAGTCCATGACCAGGCCGAAGTGTCCGATCAGGGTGTCCGCCGTGGGCCAGGAACTCTGGTCCCCCATCTGCACCGCGACGCCGATCAGTTGCGCGAGCGAGACGCCGACCAGCGCCAGCGGTATGCCGATCAGGGCGAGAAGCGGGGCCCGGCCGCCCAGTTTGCCGAGCGCGGCGCCGATCAACAGGCCGATGCATAACGCCCAATAGCCGACTTCCTGCCCGCGGTGGCCGATCTTTCCCTGTACAAAGCCGAAGAGGGCGGCTGCGAGGAGGGTGGTCGCGATGCCCGCGGCGAGGCCGCGGCCGGGTCGTGCGTCGGGCGAAGCGGATGATGCGCACGCGATCATGCCCGCAAGGTAGCAGTGAGGATCCGCACGGTGGAGCGAATCTCGGCGGTGGCAGGACAGAATCCGGCATAAGCAATAATGTCAACTTATGGCGCAGAACAAGTCGTTCACTGGGCGAGACATGGGCATCGACCTCGGCACCGCGAATACGCTGGTGTACCTGCGGGGCAAGGGCATCGTGCTCAACGAACCGTCGGTCGTGGCGGTCAACACGGCCGACGGCAATGTGCTGTCGGTGGGTTCGGCGGCAAAGGAGACCATGGGGCGGACCCCGACGAACATTGTCGCCGTTCGACCGCTCCGCGATGGGGTCATCGCCGATTTTGAGGTCGCCGAGCGCATGCTGCGGTACTTCATCAGGAAGGTGATGGGCAGCAGGCGGCTGGCCCGTCCCCGCGTCGTCGTCTGTGTGCCGTCCGGCATCACCGGTGTCGAGCGGCGCGCGGTGATGGAGGCCGCGACCCAGGCCGGGGCGCGGCAGGTGCATCTGGTCGAGGAGCCGATCGCGGCGGCGATCGGCGCGGGCCTGCCGGTGAGCGAGCCCACCGGCTCGATGGTCGTCGACATCGGCGGCGGTACGACGGAAGTCGCCGTCGTCTCGCTGGGCGGCATCGTCACGGCGCGCTCGGTGCGCACGGCGGGCGATGCGATGGACGTCGCGATCAGCACGTACGTCAAGAAGCAGTACGCGCTGGCCATCGGCGAACGGACCGCCGAGGAGATCAAGGTGTCCATCGGGTCCGCCTCACCGACCGGCTCGTGGTCGGCGCCGCGGGCCGGGGCCTTCGTCCGGCAGATCGAGCGCAACGTCGAAGTGCTCGACAACGCTGACAACGAGGACACCCAGGCGCTGCTGCCGCCCGACCGCTGCACCATCCGCGGCCGGGACCAGGCCACCGGACTGCCCAAGGTCCTCGAACTCACCGCGGACGAGGTGCGGCACGCGCTCGCCGAGCCGGTGGACAGCATCGTCGCCGCCGTCCGGTCCACGCTGGACGAGACCCCGCCGGAGCTGGCGGGCGACATCATGGACCGCGGCATCGTGCTCACCGGCGGCGGTGCGCTGCTGCGCGGTCTGGACGTACGGCTCGGCCGCGAGCTGGACATCCCGGTGCTGGTCGCCGACGACCCGCTGGACTGCGTCGCCGTCGGCACCGGCCGCTGCGTCGAGGACTTCGCGTCGCTGCGGGCCGCGATGGACGCCAGCCCGCGCCGCTCCGACACCGTGCGGGTCTGACGCCGTGCGCGTCTGAGGCCGTACGGTCCGATGCCGTGCGGGTCCGACGCCGCACCGTCCCACCATCGGGCCGCCTGGGCGTGCGGCCCGGGTGCCGCCGTGGTGGGCTGGTGAGCGGGCCGGATCGTCAGGCGGGAGGTACGGCGGCGAGGTGACGGCAGGAGCACGGGCGTACGGGCGGACGATCGCCGTGGCGATCGCGCTGCTCCTGCCCGGCGGGCCCGCCACCGCGGCCACCCCGCCCGTGCGCGCGCCCGCCGTACGGCATCCGCCCGCCACCCGGGACGCGGCCGCCCCGCGCCCGTACCCGCTCGCCGTCGCACTGCGGTCGCTGAGCCCCGCCGTGGTCCGCCACGACGGCGAGGTCAGGATCAGCGGCACCGTCACCAACACCTCCGGGCGGCGCGTCACCGGAGCCCGCATCGGCCTGCGCATCGGCGCGGCCGGGGCCGCCGACACCCGCGGCGCGCTCGCCGTCCACGCCGGGCGCACCGTCCTGACCCGCGCCGACGGCACCGAACTCACCGCCCACACCGCCCGCCTCGCCCGGCTCGACGCACACGCCGGGCGCCGCTTCCACCTCACCGTGCCCGTCTCCGGCCTCGGGCTGGAGGGCGCGGGCGCGTATCCGCTCACCGTGACCGCGTCCGGCGCGGACGGCCGGGTGCTCGGCCTGACCCGCGGTCAGCTGCCCGTCTATCCCGACGGCACCGCCCTGGAGCGGCTGCGCACCACCGCCCTGTGGCCCCTCACCGACGTTCCGCACATGGAGGCGCTGACCCGGCGCACCGGCGACGACAGCGTGCTGCCGGTCTTCCGCGACGATGCGCTGACCGCCGCGTTCGGCCCCGGCGGGCGGCTGCGGCGGCTGGTCGAACTGGGCGAGGACGAGCCGGTGACCTGGGCCATCGACCCCGATCTGATCGTCCAGGCGCAGGCCATGACGCGCGGCTACCGGGTGGCCCGCACGCCGGGCAGCAGCGACCCGCAGGAGGCCGGGCCGGGCAAGGGCGGCAAGGCGGCGGCGGGCTGGCTGGCCGCGCTGCGCAAGGCGGTGCGCGGCCGCGACGTGATCGTCCTGCCGTACGCGGACCCCGATCTGGCCTCGCTCGCCCGCCGCGGCGACCCGGCGCTGGCCGCGCTGCTGCGCCGCGCGTCCGCCACCGGCACCGCCGTGGTGAACCGGGCGCTGGACGTCCGCGCCCGCGACGGGCTGGCCTGGCCCGCGGCCGGTCAGCTGGACGCCGGGATCGCCGGGTACGCGCGGCGGCTCGGCCTGGACACGGTGCTCGCCTCCGGCGAAGGGCCCGGCCCGTACGGCGCGTCGCTCGTCGCCGGGGGCGCCACGGACGACGGCGCGGTCGCGCTCGGCGGCGGGAGCACCGCGCTGACGTACGACGCGACCATCGCCTCCCTGCTGTTCCGCAGCCACCCGGCCGCGGGCGCCGCCGGGGAGCCCGCCCGGCTCGCGCTGCGGCAGCGGCTGCTGGCCGAGACCCTGACGGCGGTACGGGAGCTGCCGTACGCGGCGCGCGACCTGGTCGTCGTACCGCCGCGCCGGATGCCGGTCGGGGTCGCGCGGACGCTGCTGTCGGCGCTGGCCGCGGGTCAGGAGGCGGGCTGGCTGGGGGCGTCGCGGTTCGAGGTGGCGCTGCGGGAGCCGGAGGCGGGGGAGTTGCGGGACAGCGGCGGCCAGCCGGCCGGGCTGCGCGCCTCCGAGCTGCCCCCGGAGCGGCTGGCCGCGGTCGCCCGGGACCGGCGGCGGCTGCGCGCGCTGGCGAAGGTGCTGTCCGACGCGCGGGCCACGGTGGCATCGGTGCGCGCGGCGCTGGCCCGGTCGGTGTCCACGGGGTGGCGGGGCGACGCGGCGGGGGCGCGCGCGTACCAGGAGGGCGTGGCCCGCTATCTGACCGCGTCGATCGCCTCGGTGCGGCTGGTGCCCAAGTCGCGGGTGGTGGTGACCGGCGGTTCCGCGACCATCCCGGTCACGGTCGCCAACGGGCTCCAGCAGGACCTCACCGGCGTCGAGCTGCGGGTGCTCTCCAGCCGCCCCGAGCGGGCCCGCGCGGTCGACCGCGCCGTGGCCGTGCGGGCGTCGCGGGCGGTGAGCCGTACGGTACGGGTCCGGGTGAGCGCGCACGCGAACGGGCCGGTGCGGCTCACCGCCCAGCTCTACACCCGCGCCGACGGGCGGCCGTGGGGAGCGCCGATGACGTTCACCGCCGATGTGCGCTCGGTGCCGTCGGGCGCGGTCGCGTTCGTGGCGGGCGGGCTGGGCCTGATCGCGCTGGCGGCGGCCCTGCGCCTGCGGACCGCCCGGCGCCGGGCCGGCGGCGGCTGAGGGCTTTACAGCCGGTGGGCGGTGCCCGCCGGGCTGGCGCCGCGGGTGTCCAGCAGCAGCTGTGCCTTGGCCGCCAGGCCCTGGAGGTCGTAGGTGCGGTGGTGCTGGAGCAGCACGGTCAGGTCGGCCTCGGCCGCCGCCTCGTACAGCGCGTCCGCGCGCGGCACCGGGCGGCCCAGGACCCGCCAGCCCGGCACATACGGATCGTGGTAGCCCAGCTGGGCGCCCAGCTCCATCAGCCGGGCGGCGATCTCGCGCGCCGGGGAGCCCTCCTCGTCCGCCACGTCCGGCTTGTAGCTGACGCCGAGCAGCAGGACGTGGGCGCCGCGCGCCGACTTGCCGTGCTCGTTGAGGAGCGCCGTACAGCGCTGGGTGACGTAGCCCGGCATCCGCCCGTTGACCTGCTGCGCCAGCTCGACCATGCGCAGCGGGAGGCCGAGCCCGCGCTGCGGGTGCGTCATCCCGTCGCACTCGATCGGCGCGCCGTGGCCGCCGACGCCGGGGCCGGGGCGGAAGGACTGGAAGCCGAACGGCTTGGTCTCGGCGCAGCGCACCACGTCCCACAGGTCGACGCCGTTGTCGTGGCAGAACGCCGCCATCTCGTTGACCAGGGCGATGTTGACGTGCCGGTAGTTGGTCTCCAGGACCTTCACGGTCTCGGCCTCGCGCGGCCCGCGGGCGCGGACGACCTTCTCGGTGAGGCGGCCGTAGAACGCGGCGGCCGCCTCGGTGCAGGCGGCGGTGAGGCCGCCGATGACCTTGGGGGTGTTGGCGTAGCCGTAGACGCGGTTGCCGGGGTCGAGGCGGCCGGGGGAGTAGGCGAGGTGGAAGTCGCGCCCGGCCCGCAGCCCGGATCCCTGCTCCAGCAGCGGGCGCAGGAATTCCTCGGTGGTGCCGGGGTACACGGTGGATTCCAGCAGAACAGTGGTGTGCGGGCGCAGCCACCCCGCCAGCGTGCGCGCCGCCTCGCCGACCGCGGACAGATCCAGCCGGCGGTCCTCGCCGAGCGGGGTGGGGGAGCAGATCACGGCGGTGCGGACCCGGCCCAGCTCGGCCGCGTCGGTGGTGGTCCGGAAGCCGCCGGAGATCATCCGGCGCAGCTCGGCGGCGGTCAGCGAGCCGTCGCCCGCCCCGGTGGGCAGCCGCCCGGCCCGCAGCTCGTCGGCGGCCCGGGAGTCCGGGTCGTAGCCGACCGTGCGGACACCGGCGGCGGTGGCGGCCTGGGCGAGCGGGAGGCCGAGGTGGCCGAGTCCGATGACGGCGAGATCTGCGGGCATGACTTCGAGCCGTCCTTCCCGAGGCGATTCCGGATGGCGCAAAGGCAGACTAAGCGGAAATATGACTCGTATTCAGTATTGACGGAGGGTGGCGACGCGGTGTTGCGGTCACCGGCAGGGGACGGTCTGCGCGGCGGCCCGCCCAGGGCCCGGACCGGCATGGCACAGCGGCATGGCACGGCGAGGAGAAAGCCAGGAAAATCATCAGGCGAGCGTCGTGACGTCGATCACAACGGGAGGCAGCGGTGAAGACACCGGCACTGGGACCGGCCGAGCGCGGCGAGGCGCTGGCCCGGATGGCGGACCGTGAGCTGGACGTACTGGTCGTGGGCGGCGGCGTGGTCGGCGCGGGCACCGCGCTCGACGCCGCGACCCGCGGCCTGGAAACCGGACTGGTCGAGTCCAGGGACTGGGCCTCCGGCACCTCCAGCCGCTCCAGCAAGCTGGTCCACGGCGGCCTGCGCTACCTGGAGATGCTCGACTTCGCCCTCGTCAGAGAGGCGCTGAAGGAGCGCGGACTGCTGCTGGAGCGGATCGCTCCGCACCTGGTCAAACCCGTCCCGTTCCTCTACCCGCTCAAGCACCGGGGCTGGGAGCGGGTCTACGCGGGGGCGGGCGTCGCGCTCTACGACGCGATGTCGGTCTCCTCCGGGCACGGCCGCGGACTGCCCGTCCACCGCCATCTCTCGCGCACCCGCGCGCTGCGCGTCGCCCCCTGCCTCCGCAAGGACGCCCTGGTCGGCGCGCTCCAGTACTACGACGCCCAGGTGGACGACGCCCGCTTCGTCACCTCGCTGGTCCGCACCGCCGCCCGGTACGGCGCGCACGTCGCCAACCGGGCCAGGGTGGTCGGCTTCCTGCGCGAGGGGGCACGCGTCGTCGGGGCCCGGGTGCACGATCTGGAGCAGGGGGGCGAGTTCGAGGTCCGGGCCCGCCAAGTGGTGAACGCCAGCGGGGTGTGGACGGACGAGACGCAGGCGCTGATCGGGGAGCGCGGCCAGTTCCATGTGCGCGCGTCCAAGGGCATCCACCTCGTCGTGCCCAGGGACCGCATCCACTCCACGACCGGGCTGATCCTGCGCACCGAGAAGAGCGTGCTGTTCGTCATCCCGTGGGGGCGGCACTGGATCATCGGCACCACCGACACCGGCTGGGACCTCGACAAGGCCCACCCGGCCGCCTCCAGCGCCGACATCGACTACCTGCTGGAACACGTCAACGAGGTCCTCGCGGTGCCGCTCACCCGCGACGACGTCGAGGGCGTCTACGCCGGGCTGCGCCCGCTGCTGGCCGGGGAGTCGGACGCGACCAGCAAGCTCTCGCGCGAGCACACGGTCGCCCATCCGGTGCCGGGCCTGGTGGTGGTCGCGGGCGGCAAGTACACGACGTACCGGGTCATGGCCAAGGACGCCGTGGACGAGGCGGTGCACGGCCTCGACCGGCGGGTCGGGCCCTGCGTCACCGAGGACGTGCCGCTGGTCGGCGCCGTCGGCTACCAGGCGCTGTGGAACGCGCGGGCGCGCATGGCCCGGCGCACCGGGCTGCACGTCGCCCGCGTCGAACACCTGCTGAACCGATACGGCGCACTCACCGAAGAGGTGCTGGAGCTGGTCGCCGCCGACTCGTCGCTGGGCGAACCGCTCACCGCCGCCGACGACTATCTGCGCGCCGAGGTCGTCTACGCCGCCTCCCACGAGGGCGCCCGCCACCTGGACGACGTCCTCACCCGGCGCACCCGCATCTCCATCGAGACCTTCGACCGGGGCACCCGCGGCGCCCGCGAGGCAGCTGAGCTGATGGCGCCGGTGCTGGGCTGGGGGCCGGAGCAGATCGACAAGGAGGTCGAGCACTACGAGAAGCGGGTGGAGGCGGAGCGCGAATCGCAGCGGCAGCCGGACGACCTGACGGCGGACGCGGCCCGGCTGGGCGCACCGGACATCGTGCCGCTGTAGGGCTCGCGCCGGTACGGGCCGGGCCCGGGGCACCGGCCCGGGGTCATCGGTCCGGGGTCATCGGTCCGGGCAGAACTCCGCCGTGAGCAGGGCGGTCTCGGCGTCCGGGTCCGGTGGCCCGTCGCTGTTGAGGCGGTAGACGAGGGTGTGGCTGCCGTCGCGGGTGGACACGGCCAGCGCATAGGAGCCGTTGACCTGGCCGTTGTGCCCCCAGACCGTCCTCCCGCACGGCAGCTTCACCGGGAACAGGCCCATCCCGTACCGGCCGCCGGACGCCGAGGTGTCCTCCATCCGCCGCAGCTGGGCCTTCGGCACCGCCTTGCCGCGCAGCAGCGAGCCGAGCAAACGGGACAGATCGTCCAGCGTGGATATCATCTCGCCCGCCGCTCCGGCGGCGGAGGGGTCGAGGTCGGTGACGTCGCGCCAGTCGCCGCCCTCCGCGTCGTACGCGTGGCCGTGCGGGGCCGGGAGGGTGGTGCGGGCGCCGGGGAACGAGGTGTTGCGCAGCGCGAGCGGAGCGAGGACCCGGCGCCGGGCCTCGGCGGCGTACGAGCGTCCGGTGACCCGCTCGACGATCATGCCCAGCAGGACGTAGTTGGAGTTGGAGTAGCTCCACTCCGTCCCGGGCGCGAAGGCCGGGCGGTGGGCGAGGGCGGCCCGCACCAGGGAGGCGGGGCTGTGGGTCTTCGTGTCGTCCGTGTCCTCCCCGGGCGACAGTTGAGGCGCCAGCACCGGATCGGCGGTGTAGTCGAACAGCCCGCTGGTGTGGGTGAGGAGCTGGCGGACGGTGATTTTTCGGCCATTGTTGCCGTGGCCGCGCACCAGTCCCGGCAGATGCTTCTCCACGGTGTCGGAGAGGTTCAGCCTCCCCTCGACGGTCAGGCGTAGCGTCAGCGCCGCGATGACGGTCTTGGTCACGCTGCCCGCCCGGAAGTGATCACCCCGCTGGATGCGCCGCCCGCTCCGGGTGTCCGCGACCCCCACCGTGGTGAACCGGGTCACGCCCCCGTCCCGGACCAGCGCCGCCGCCCCCGGTGCCTCACCGTCGGTCACCAGCCGCCGCAGGGCCGTCCGTACGGCCCGGCGCTTCTCCTCCGCGGCGGCCTTCCGGCCTCCGCCGCCGCTGCTGCCGCCCGCGCTCGCCCGCGCGTCCGCGTCCGCCGTACAGCCCATCAGTGCCACGGCCATGGCCGCGACCAGCGCCACAGCGGTCGGCATACGGCCTCGCCTGTGCCATCGTATGGCGGAGATGGGCATGACACGGGCCTTTCCGTTCCCTGCGGACCTCCGATGTTCGCAGGTGCCGGGACGGCCGCCGCACCGTGCCCGCTCCGCGCCCGGACCCCGGGCTTTCCCGGGGTCGTGGATGAGAGACAATGGGGGCTCTCCCAGGGTGGGTTCAGGGTGGGTTGATTTGCAGAGGGGTCGCATGTCGGAGGCTGAGAAGACGCAGGGTTCGACTGGGCGCCTCCTCGCCGGGCGTTACCGGCTGGGGGAGATTCTCGGTCAGGGCGGCATGGGCACCGTCTGGCGCGCGAGCGACCAGACCCTCGGCCGTACGGTCGCGGTCAAGGAGCTGCGCTTCCCGTCCAGCGTCGAGGAAGACGAGAAGAGACGGCTCATCACCCGCACGCTGCGCGAGGCGAAGGCGATCGCCCGGATCCGCAGCAACGGCGCCGTCACCGTCTACGACGTGGTCGACGAGGACGACCGCCCCTGGATCGTCATGGAGCTGATCGAGGGCCGCTCGCTCGCCGACGTCGTCCGGGACGACGGGCCGCTCACCCCGCAGCGTGCCGCCGAGGTCGGGCTCGCCGTCCTCGACGTGCTGCGCGCCGCCCACCAGGCGGGCATCCTGCACCGCGACGTGAAGCCGTCCAACGTGCTGATCTCGGACGACGGCCGCGTCGTCCTCACCGACTTCGGCATCGCCCAGGTCGAGGGCGACCCGTCCGTCACCTCCACCGGCATGCTCGTCGGCGCGCCCTCCTACATCTCCCCGGAGCGGGCCCGCGGCCACAAGCCCGGCCCGCCGTCCGACCTGTGGTCGCTGGGCGGCCTGCTGTACGCGGCGGTCGAGGGCGTACCGCCGTACGACAAGAGCACGGCCATAGCGACCCTCACCGCGGTGATGACCGAGCCGGTCGAGCCGCCGAAGAACGCGGGCCCGCTGGAAGAGGTCATCTACGGCCTGCTGAACAAGGACCCCGACCAGCGGCTTGACGACGCCGGGGCTCGGGCGCTGCTGGAGCACGCCCTGAGCGCACCCGAGGACACCGCGAAGACCCCGCCCGCCGACGCGACCCGCACCATGAGCCTGCCGCCCGCCCCCTCGGCGGAGGACGAGGCCGCCGCGGGGGCCAAGTCCGCGGCTGTCGCGGAGCGGGCCCGGGGTGCGCTGAAGTCCGTACGGAACGCGAAGACCGAGCAGAAGGCGGACACGGCGAAGAAGCCGGAGACGTCGAAGAAGGCCGAGTCGGCGAAGTCCGCGGCCTCCGCGCAGGCCGCGCAGGCCGCGCAGTCCTCGAAGGCTTCCGAGTCTTCGCAGTCCTCGCAGGCCGCGAAGTCCTCGAAGAAGGGGGAGTCGGCCGCCGGTTCGGCTTCTTCCGCTTCCGCTTCCTTCTCCTCTTCCTCCTCTTCGTCCTCCGGTTCCGGGAAGCCCGAGGGCGCGTCCAGCCCGTACCCCGCGGTGCCGCCCCGCGCACCGATCACCGATGTGGTGTCCAAGCGGACGCTGATCATCATCGCGGTGGTCGTGGTCGTCATCGTGGGCACCGTGCTCGCCGTCGCCTTCAGCGGCGGCGACGACGGCGACAGCGCCAAGGGCGGGTCCGGCGCCAAGGCATCCGCGTCGTCCGGGGCATCGGGCGACCGGCAGAACGGCAAGGACGCCGGTTCGTCCGGCCGGGCGAACACCCAGGCCCCGGACGGCAAGACCTCCGGGGGATCGACGGAGCAGGCCGACGCGGACACGTCCAAGGGCGGCGACGCGGACGACGACGGCGGCAAGGGCAAGGACGGGAGCGGGGACGACGGCGGAAGCGGCGGCAAGGAGGAGGGCAAGGGCGCCTCCGTGCCGTCCGGCTACGAGACCGTCAACAGCTCCGACTTCCCCTTCACCATGGCGATGCCCAAGGGATGGTCGGTGCACAACGGGAGCTACAGCGGCAGCCGAAAGTACTACGGCGGCTCCAGCATCCCGCGTATTCAGATCGACTTCACCTCCTCCCCGAAGTCCGACGCGGCGGCCGAGTGGCGCAAGGGCGAGGCCGCCGCGCGGAGCAGCATGTCCGGGTACAAGGGCCTGGGCATCAAGTCGGTCGAATGGCGGGGCTACCCGACCGTCGCGGACTGGCAGTTCGAGCGTGACCAGGACGGCAAGCACGTGCGGGTGCTCAACCGCGGCTTCAAGGTGGACGACAGCCATGGCTTCTCCATCATGATCACTTGCGAGGCGAGCAAGTGGGACGAGAAGGAGTGCCGGACGCTGCGCGACACCGCGTTCAAAACCTTCGACATCACGGACTGAGCACTCCTGTCGGCGAAGCGTCGCGCGGGCCCGTATCGTGAGTGCCCGTAGACCGTGCGCAGTCGCATGAACCCGCCAAAACGACCACAATTGACGGCTTAGCGCTGTGCTGATCGCATAAAGGGACGTTGATCGCGCTGATCGTGCGCTAGGGGAGGCGTCGTGGACGAGTACGCGGGCCGGGTGCTGGCCGGCCGCTATCGCCTGCCCCTGCCGCCCGCCGACGCGTACGAGTTCGCCGAGACCCGCGCCTTCGACACCTACAGCGGCCAGCAGGTCCATCTGCGGCAGATACCGCTTCCGGAAGTCGTCGACGCCGAGGTCGTCGACGACGACGGCCACCCCGGCGGGGCGCTGAACGGGACATCCCGTACCGCCCGGGGCGGCGGCGACCCCGCCGTACGGCGCGCCCTGGACGCGGCGACCGCCGCCGCGCAGGTCCCCGACCACCCGAGGCTCGGCCAGGTCTTCCACGTCTTCGCGGAGGCCGGAAGCCTGTGGATCGTCAGCGAACTCGTCGCCGGGCGCCCGCTCGCCGCGCTGCTCACCGAGCGGAACCTGTCCCCCCACCGCGCCGCCGAGGTCGCCAACGACGTGCTGACGGCGCTCCGCGCGCTCCACGCCCACGGCTGGACGCACCGCAACATCACCACCCGCACGGTGCTGTTGTGCGACGACGGCCGCGCGATGCTGACGGGCCTGGCGGCGGGCGCCGCGGAGGAGGCGCTGTGCGGCTACGACCCGGTGCCGGGGCCGCCGGACGCGGACGCGGGCGCGGCCGGGCCCGGTGCCGGGCCCGGGACCGGCACCGCGGCCGGACCCGCGTCGCCGCGGGGCACGGCCGCCGAGGACGAGGGGTATACCCCCACGCCGCCCGACGGCACTCTCATCGGCGGCACCACCCCCACCCCGGCACTCCCGCAGGGTTACGAGAGCGCCGCCCCCGACCAGCGGCCCGGCGGGCGGGGCGCGGTCTACCGCGACCAGGGCGCGGCGGGCGGCTTCCCCGCTCCGCGCGCCGCGGACGACGCCGACCGGGGGGCCGGGCCGGGCGCCTGGGACGGGCCGGAACCGGACGCCGCATGGGCCGCCGACGGGGCCGGGTACATTCCGGCGCAGGGCGCGGGCGATGACGTACAGGGCGGCGCCGCGGACGACGCGCAGGGCGCGGCCGCGCGCGCCGCGCGGGCGAGGGCCATCGCCGCCTATGCGGCAGGAGCCCGTGCGGCCGCCGCACGGATCGGCGTCGACGCCCCCCACCACCACCCCGTCCAGGAGCCGGAGCCGCTCACGGGCGGCGGCGCGCCCTGGCCCGACCCTTCGTCCACCGCCGACTCCGCTTCCGGTTCCGGTTCCGGTTCGCCGGAAGGCGCCACGGTGCCCCGGCAGCCGAACGGGGAGGACGGCGGCGTTTCCTGGGACGGCGGCGGTACGGCGGACGACGGCCCGCCGCGCGGCCCCACCACCGCGCTCGCCGCCGAACGGGCCCGGCATGCGCGGATCGTCGTGGTCGGCGCCGTCACCGAGCGCTGGGCGCCCGAGCAGGCCGGTCCCGTCCACGAGAACTGGCGGCTGGCGCCGCCCGTCGGACCCGCCGCCGACCTGTGGGCGCTCGGCGTGCTGCTCTTCCGCGCCGTCCAGGGCCACGCCCCGTACCCGGAGGAGAACGCCGCCGAGCTGGTGCAGATGGTGTGCGCGGAGGCACCCGCCTACGCGGAGGAGTGCGGTCCGCTGCGCCCCGTCGTCGAGTCGCTGATGCGGCAGGACCCCACCGAGCGGCCCGACTTCGAGGAGCTGCGCGGCTGGCTGCGCTCGCTGATCAGGTCGGCGCCGGAGCCGGACGTCGGCAGCAGTACGGTCACCGTTCCGTCGATCGGTCCGGGCGGCGCGTCCGATCCGAAGCGGCTGCCGATCGTGCGCCGCCGCGGCTGGCTGGTGCGCAAGGGCCGGGCCCGCCCGGACCGGGCGGCGGCCGCGCACGGGCGGCACAAGCGGGCGAAGCAGGCCGCGCGCGAACCGGGCCCGGCTCCGCGGCGGGAGCGGGCCCCCGGCCGCAAGCCGCGCAGGCTGGGGCGGGTGCTGCTCCTGCTGATACTGCTGGGCCTGGCGGCGGCGGTGCTGTACGCGATGATGTTCATGCCGCGCGCCGAGGACACCGGTGGCCAGGACCGTACGGGGTCGGCGGGCGCGGGGAGTCCGGCGCCCACCAGCGCCCACGACCCGGCGTCACCGTCCGGCCAGGACGGCGAGGGCAGCCAGGGCGGCGACGGTGCGTCGGATCCGGGCTCCGACGAGCCGCAGTCCACCGAACCGGCCGGACTCGCGAAGGGCTTCGCGGTCCGCAAGGACCCCAAGGGCTTCGCCGTCGCCGTCCACGAGGGCTGGACCCGGCGCGGCGAGAACGCGCGCGGCCAGATCCGGTACATCGGCGGCGACATCGAGCTGGTGATCGTGGCCGGGCGGGACAAGGTGTCCGAGTTCGGCGCCGACCCGATGGCGTACCAGCAGAACCGGGAGTCCGAACTGGCCGCCTTCCGCGACTCGGCGTGGGCGTCGTCCTCGGGGCTGAAGCGGATCGACGTCGGGAAGACGGCGATGGCCGAGGGCCAGTTCAGCTGGCGGGACAGCAGCGGCCGCAACGTGTACGCGCGCAACCTGGCGATGCTGATCGGCGGCCGCTACCACGTGGTCCTGGCGATAGGCCCCGCCGACGAGCGCCGCGCGGTCAACCGCCACTTCGAGCAGGCGACGGCCACGTACAGCACATCAGGCTGACACGCGCTAACGGACCGCTCCCCCGAACCGCTCCCGCAGCCGGTACTTCAGCACCTTCCGCAGCGTCTCGTTGCGCGGCAGGGCGTCCACCACCTCCACCCGCTCCGGCACCTTGTGCACCGACAGCCCCACCCCCCGCAGATAGGACCCGACCCCCTCCACCGTCAGCGGCGCCGCCCCCACCGGCTGCTCCACCACGGCGCACACCACCTCCCCGCGCTCCGCGTCCGGCAGCCCGATCACCGCCACGTCCCCCACATCCGGATGCCGGTACAGCAGTTGCTCGATCTCCTTCGCGGAGATGTTCTCGCCCTTACGGATGATGATGTCCTTGGCACGCCCCGTGAGCACCAGATGACCGCTTGCCGTCAGATGGCCGAGATCGCCGGTGCGGAAGAAGCCGTCGGCGTCGAACGCCTCCCGGGTCTGTGCCTCGTCCAGATATCCGGCGCACACCGCCTCGCCCCGCAGCCGCACCTCCCCGTCCACGACGCGGATCTCCATTTCCGCGGGCGGTCGCCCCTCCGTCGTCGCCAGCAGCTCGTCACCGTCGTCCGGCGACCCCATGGTGATCATGGGAACCTCGGTCATCCCGTAGCCGTGGGTCAGTTGGCACCCCAGCTCCCGCACCACCTCGTAGTACAGCTCGGGCGGCTTGGGGGCGCCGCCACCGGCCAGCAGCCGCAGCGTCGGGATGAGCCGGTGCGCGGGATCCTTGCGCTGCTCCGCCAGGAACATGGAGTAGAAGGCGGTGCTGCCGCCCGCGACCGTCACCCCGTGCCGCCGGTACGCGGTCAGCGAGTCCGGCAGCGCGAAGTGCTCCAGCAGCACGGCGGGGAAGCCGTACAGCAGCAGCATCACCGTGTAGTCGGGCCCGGCGACATGGGCGTACGGGAAGGCCATCGACCCGATGTCGTCCGGTCCGAGCCGCAGCGCGTGGGCGAGACACGACCCGGCGGCGATGAGGCTGCGGTCGGTGTGCAGCACCCCCTTGGGGTCGGAGGTGGTGCCCGAGGTCCAGTAGATCCAGCGGACGGCGGTCCCGTCGGTGGGCGGCGGCGGCAGCTTCGCCGCCTTCGGATCGGCGACCGGAAGCACGTCGTACGCCTCGAAGACGCGCGGCGGCTGCGGCAGCCGGGCGGCCAGCTGGTGCGCCATCGCCGTGTGGTCGAAGCCGCGCCAGGTCCCGGGGACGGCGAAGAAGCGCGCGCCCGAGGCCCGTAGCGCGTACCCGACCTCGCGGTCGCGGTAGTACGGGATGAGCGGGGTCTGTACGGCGCCCAGCCGGGCCAGCGCCATGGTCAGCACGACCGTCTCCAGCCGGGTGGGCAGCTGCCAGGCGACCCGGCTTCCGGGGCCCACCCCCATCGCGTACAGTCCGGCCGCCGTGCGCTCCGCGCGGGTGCGCAGCGCCTGGAACGTCAGCCTCCGGTCGTGCCGTCCGCTGGCGGCGGCCTGGATCAGCGCGGGGGCGTCCGGGGTGAGCGCGGCGCGCCGCTCCAGCAGTTCCCACAGCGTCGCCGATGCGCCGAGGGCGTGTGCGGTGTCGGTCGTCCCGGCTGCGGTGTCGGTCATCCCGGCCTCCCGTGACCATGAATCTGACGGCTAGTCAGATAATGCGGGAAGCGTAAGGCCGTCCGTCTTGTCGGTCCAGGGGGCGCGGATTAGCCTTCCCCTGCCGCCTGATCTGACGCGACATCAGAAAGGGAGGACGGCCGCCGATGGATCTCGCCTTCACGGAGGACGAGGAGGACTTCCGGCACGGACTGCGCGCCTGGCTCGCGGACGTCCTCCCCACCCTGCCCGACCGCCCCGACCCCGCCGACTGGCCCGCCCGCCGCGCCTACGACTGCGGCTGGCAGCGCATGCTGTACGACGCCGGATACGCCGGACTGCACTGGCCCGAGGACGCCGGAGGCCGGGGCGCCACCCCCACCCAGCACCTGATCTTCCTGGAGGAGACCGAACGCGCGGGCGCACCCTACGTCGGCGCCAACTTCGTCGGACTGCTGCACGCGGGCCCCACCATCGCCGCCGAGGGCACCCCCGCCCAACGGGCCCGCTGGCTACCGCCGATCCTCCGCGGCGACCAGGTCTGGTGCCAGGGCTTCTCCGAACCCGACGCCGGATCCGACCTGGCCGCATTGCGCACCCGGGCCGTACGGGACGGCGACAGCTACGTCGTCAGCGGCAGCAAGATCTGGACCTCGCACGCCGAGGCCGCCGACTGGTGCGAACTCCTGGTGCGCACCACGCCCGTCGGCCCCGAGGCGCCGAAACACCGGGGCATCACCTGGCTCGCCCTGCCCATGGACGCGCCCGGCGTGACCGTACGGCCGCTGCGCACCCTCGCCGGGACCGCCGAGTTCGCCGAGGTCTTCCTCGACGAGGTGCGGGTGCCCGTCGACCACCGGATCGGCGCCGAGAACGACGGCTGGCGGGTGACCATGGTGACCCTCTCCTTCGAACGCGGCACGGCCTTCGTCGGCGAGGTCATCGCCTGCCGACGCGTACTGGAAGCCCTCGCCCGTACCGCCAAGGCCAACGGGCGGTGGGACGACCCCGTGCTGCGGCGGCGGCTCGGGCGGCTCGCCGCCGCCTGCGCGGCGCTGTGGCGGCTCACCCAGTGGAACGTGAGCGAGGCGCAGCGCACCGGCGGGGTGCCGGGCGTCGGCGGCTCGGTCTTCAAGCTCCGCTTCTCGGAGGTGCGGCAGGAGCTGTACGACGCCGCCGCCGAGGTACTGGGCCCGGACGCGCTGGACGCCGGGCACCCGTGGGTCGCGGACCGGCTGTCGTCCCTCTCGTACACCATCGCCGCCGGAACCTCGCAGATCCAGCGGAACATCGTCGCCGAGCGCATCCTCGGCCTGCCGAAGGGGCGGTGACCCGGACCCATGGACTTCCAGCTTGACGACGACCAGCGGGCGCTGCGGGACGGGATGCGCGACCTGCTGGAACGGCGCTTCCCCCGCGCCCGGTTACGGACGGTGGTGGACGGCCACGGGGAGACGGCGCCGCTGGACCGTGCCCTGTGGCGGGAACTCGGCACGGCCGGATTCTTCGCGCTGCGACTCCCCGAGGCGGCGGGCGGGGTCGGGCTCGGCCTGCCGGAAGCGGTGCTGGCCATGGAGGAGGCGGGCCGGGCGCTGCTCCCGGGGCCGCTGGTCGCCACGCAGCTCGCGGCGGGGCTGGGTACTGTGCACGCCGCCGAGGGTGCGGCCGCGAATGCCGTCGCTCAGGCCGCCGAGGGCGCGGCCGAGGGTGCGGCCGTGGTGAGCGCGCTGGACCTCGGCCCCGGGGCGGACCGGCTGGTGGAGCATTTCGCCTCGGCCGACGCCGTGCTGGTGCTGAGCGGCGAGGACGCCGAGGTGCTTCCGGCCGCCGCGCTCGCCGACCCGGCACGGCCGATACGTTCCGTCGACCCGGCCACACCGCTGCACCGGGTGCACCAGACCTCCGAGACCGTGGCGGGCACCCGGGCCGTGGGGGCCGCCGCCCGGCTGCGCCGCGAGGCGGCCCTGCTGACCGCAGCCCAACAGCTCGGCAGCGCCTCCCGTACGGTCCGGATGGCGGTTGACCACGCCACGGCGCGCACCCAGTTCGGCCGCCCGATCGGCGCCTTCCAGGCCGTGCAGCATCTGTGCGCACGGATGCTCGTACGCGCCGAATCAGCCAGAAGCGTGGTGTACGCCGCCGCGGTCACGGAAGAGGCGAGCGACATCGCCGCCGCCAAACTGCTCGCCGACGAGGCGGCCGTCCACAACGCCCGCGATTGTCTTCAGGTGCACGGTGGGATGGGCTTCACCTGGGAAGCCGATGTCCATCTGCACCTCAAGCGGGCCTGGGTGCGCGCCGGGCAGTGGCAGACGGCGGCCGCGGCCGAGGAGGAACTTGCCGCCGGACTCCTGTTGACCGGTGAAACAGGTTTGTAACCGGGCTCCATGGATACGCCTGAATTGTTGGGATGTCGCATTCTCTGGGGAGATCCCCGGAGGCTTTGAGGTGACCGAGCGTTGATATCGGGTTGTTTCCTAGGCGTGACTCGTCACAGGGGGGAGTCGGGCTCCGGCTCGGGTACTCTCCGTTGGGTGCGAGCGGTTTTGGGGTGCAACGAACCCGGCGTGGCCCGTGGGGCGACTCCGGGCACGCCGATGTGCCCCGCTCGCACGGGGCGCGCTCCGATCTTGCCTCGCTGTTCGAGTCCTCGGGGCGTGCGTCGCACAGTATGCCCCACGCATACTCCTTGGCGCTGGAATATGACCGAAGCGCTTGTTGGGGTGACTGTACGTCAACCATGCTCTCTCTCAAGGGGGTACCTCCCAGCGGCAGCTGGGGGAGAGTCACGTTCCGTGACCTCTTCGAGGACCTCTTGGAGGTATGAGGCGATGTGTCCGCCGGTTCGGATGGTGTGAGCGGTGCAGGTGCTTCAGATGCAGATGGAGGTCCGACCCGACCCCGCGGAGGTGAGCCGTGCCCGTCGGTGGGCGCGTTCGCGGCTCGCCGGGTCCGGTATCGGGGCCGACGAGCCGCTCGCCGAGACATTGATTCTGCTCATCTCCGAGCTGGTCACCAACGCCGTGGTGCACACCGGCTGTCCCGCCGTGCTGCGCATGCGCTTCCCCGCGCAGAGCGGCGCCGCCGGCGGCGATGGTGCCGCGGAGCCGTCCACGGACAAGGGGCCCGAGCTGGGCACGGTCCGGGTCGAGGTCGCGGACGCCAGCGCCCGCGCACCGCGTCAGCGCCGCGCCCATGAGGAGGCCACCAACGGCCGCGGGCTGGAGCTGGTCGACGGGCTCGCGGACCGCTGGGGCTGGCAGCCCGAGGGCGCGGGCAAGCGCATCTGGTGCGAAATCGACCGCGGTCGGCGCGAGGAGTGCGCGGACGGCGCGGAGCGCGTCGAGCGCGGCGATCACGGGGCGCGTGAGAAGCCTCTTCTGACGGGCCATGGCGCCTCCCGTGCGCCATCGCATCTGGGGCGGACCCCACAAAGTCCAGACCAGGTGTTGACGTGACGTGGCCGAGTGATCACTCTAGGATCAGCGATTCGTCGCGAGGGGACGCCGAGGTCCATGTGGTCCCAGTGAACCGTGTGTTCACGGGACCGTACCTTGGCGAGTGCGGGTCGCGGCCCGGTGCCTGATCAGGGCTCGGCGCCGGAGCCGGGTGGCGGTGCGCGATGCCGTGCTCGGGGTGTGCATGAGCGCACCGCCGCCCGATAGACCCGTCCCGCCCGTCCCCTCGCGCCCGCTCGTCTGCCGCGGCGCGAGCGTGCCTGGTCACGCCGGCGTCCTTCTGGTTTCCGGTGTCAGAGGATCGCCACGGGCGCGACCGGGGCACCGGTCCCGCCGCTGAAGGGCTCCGGCGTGGCCGACAGCAGAAAGGCGTAGCGCCCCTCCTCGGCGCAGGCCGCCGACAGCTCCTCCAGATTCCAGTTCTGGCCCTGCATCATGCCCATCTCGACCAGGTCGAGGGCGTGGACGGGCAGCCACAGGTTCTCGATCTCCGGTGGGAAGATCTCGAAGGTGAGCGTGTCGTTGGCGACCGCGGCCACGTCGCGGGCGTGGAACCACTCGGGCGTGCGCAGCGACAGGCCCGGCGACGGAAACGCGTACGCCTCCCTCTCGCCCGCGAGATACCGCTGGATCTGCCCGGTCCGTACGAGCACGATGTCGCCGGGCCGGACCGGGACCTGAGCCAGTTCCTCGGCGGCGGCGAGGTCTTCGGGGGTGACTGGATGCCCCTCGGGAAGCCGGTCCGCGCCCCGGGCGCGCGCGACGTCGAGCAGCACCCCGCGCGAGACGATGTGCCGCGCCGTGTCGATGCCGCTGAAGGCCGCGCGGCCCTGGGCGGTGACGGACGCGGCGGGGCGGCCGTTGTAGAGCCTGCCGGAGTGCGAGACATGGGCCAGCGCGTCCCAGTGGGTACCGGCCTGAAGCCCCATCGTCACGGCGTCGTCGCTGGTGGCGACCGTGCCCGGGCCGAACATCTCGGCGTTCACGGCGACCATGGTGTGCAGCGGGTTGACCCTTCCCGGGACCATCCCGGTCTGGATGCCGTCCTGCCGCAGCGGAACCGCGAGCGGGACGCGGCGGCCGGTGCGCACCGCCGCGGCGGCGTCTCGGACCACGCCGTCGGTGATCAGGTTGAGCGTGCCGATCTCGTCGTCGGCGCCCCAGCGTCCCCAGTTGTTGACGCGTTTGGCGATGTCGTGGAACTCGGGCGGCAGCGACATGGCGCCTCCTTCGGTCGGTTCCGTTCCAGGGCTTGTACTCGGGGCGGGTCTGCTCAAAAATCTAACGGTCCGTCAGAAACTGCGGGAGGGGACGCGACGTGGGCAACTTCTTGGACGGCAAGGTGGTCGCCGTCACCGGGGCCGGGCGCGGCATCGGACGAGCCGTGGCCCTCGCCTGCGCGGCCGAGGGCGCGAAGGTCGTCGTGAACGACTACGGCGTCTCGATCGAGGGCGGCGCACCCACCAGCGAGATCGCCGAAGCGGCGGTCAAGGAGATCGTGGCGGCGGGCGGAGAGGCGGTCGCGGTCGCCGACGACGTCTCCACCATGGCCGGGGGCCAACGGATCGTGGACACCGCCGTCGAACGGTTCGGACGGCTCGACGGCGTGGTGTGCGTGGCCGGAATCCTGCGCGAACGGATGCTCTTCAACATGACCGAGCAGGAGTGGGACCCGGTCGTCGCCACCCACCTCAAGGGCACCTTCACCGTCTTCCGCGCCGCGTCCGCGGTGATGCGGCGGCAGCGCTCCGGCACCCTGATCGGCTTCACCAGCGGCAACCACCAGGGCAGCGTCGCGCAGGCCAACTACGCCTCGGCCAAGGGCGGCATCATCTCGCTGGTCCGCAGCGCGGCGCTCGGCCTGCACAAATACGGCGTCACCGCGAACTGCGTCGCCCCGGTCGCCCGCACCCGCATGTCCGCCAACGTGCCGATGGAACTGAAGGAGATCGGCGAACCGGAGGACGTCGCGGCCCTGGTCGTCTACCTGCTGAGCGAACGCGCCCGCGAGGAGAAGATCACCGGGCAGGTCTACACGATCGCGGGCCCCAAGATCGCGGTCTGGGCCCAGCCGAGGGAACTGCGCGCCGGATACGCCGAGGGCGCCTGGACCCCGGAGAAGATCGCCGACTTCTTGCCCGGCACGGTCGGCACCGACCCCATGCCGCTGCTGGCCCAGCTCGAAGCCATGGCCCAGGCCGCCGCCGCCCAGCAGCGCCCCAACGCGTAAGGGGAGAAGCCGTGGACTTCGCCTTCGGGCCCGGGGACGAACGCTTCCGCGACGAGGCACGCGCCTGGCTCGACGCGCATCCGCCCGGCCGCTCCACCGAACCCGCGAACACCGCGGCACAGCGCGCCTGGGAACGCGAACTGGGCGGCGGCGGCTGGATCGGGCTCGGCTGGGACCGGACCCACGGGACCTACGGAAACCGGGCCGCCACCCTCACCCAACAGGTCGTCTGGGCCGAGGAATACGCCCGCGCCGGAGCCCCCGCCCGGCTCGGCCACATCGGCGAGAACCTCCTCGCCCCCACCCTGCTCGAACACGGCGACCCCGCCCAGCGCTCCCGCTTCCTGCCCCTCATCGCCCGCGGTGAGGAACTGTGGTGCCAGGGCTACAGCGAACCCGACGCGGGATCGGATCTCGCCGGAGTGCGCACCCGCGCCGTCCGCGACCCGGGCGACGGAACGTACCGCGTCACCGGCCAGAAGATCTGGACCTCCCACGCCCGCGAAGCCGACTGGTGCTTCGTCCTGGCCCGCACCGAGGAGGGAACACAACGCCACCACGGGCTGTCCTTCCTACTGGTGCCGATGGACCAGCCGGGACGCATCGAGGTCCGGCCGATCCGGCAGCTCACCGGCACCGCGGAGTTCAACGAGGTGTTCTTCGACGGGGCCCTCGCCCACCCCGACCACCTCGTCGGCGGCCCGGGCCGGGGCTGGAGCGTGGCCATGAGCCTGCTCGCCGTGGAACGCGGCGTCTCCACCCTGGTCCAGCAGATCGGCTTCGCCCAGGAACTCGACCGCGTCATACGACAGGCCCTGGAGACCGGCGCCGCACGCGAACCCGTACTGCGCGACCAGCTGATCCAGCAGTGGGCCGAGCTGAAGGTCATGCGCTGGAACGCCCTGCGCACGCTGGGCGCCGCCGGGACCCCGGCCTCCGGGGGCCCCACCCCCACCCCCTCCCCTCCCACCTCCTCCGCCTCCGCTCCCCATCGGTCCGCTCCGCACGACGCCGGGGCGCCCAGTGTGGCCAAGCTGCTGTGGGGCGGCTGGCATCGGCGGCTGGGCGAGCTGGCCGTGCAGGTGCGGGGCGCCGCGGCCGCGCTCGGCCCGGTGCGCTGGACCGAGGGCCGGCCGTATGAACTCGACGCCGCCCAGCGCCTGTTCCTCTTCTCCCGCGCCGACACCATCTACGGCGGCTCGGACGAGATCCAGCGCAACATCATCGCCGAGCGCGTACTCAACCTCCCCAAGGAGGCCAGATGAAGACGTACGGGCACTGGATCGGCGGCTCCTGGCGGGCGCCCGGAGCCGGGCATTACGCGGTCGTCAATCCGGCCACCGAGGAGACCGTCGGCCGGGCGCCGGAGGCCGACGACGCCGATGTCGACGCCGCGGTGCGGGCCGCGCGGGCCGCGTACGACGGCTGGTCGCGCACCGCCCCCCGGGAGCGCGCCGCCGTACTCGACCGCGCGGCCGACCTGCTGGCCGAGCGCGCCCCCGACCTGGTGCCCCTCGTCCAGGCCGAGACCGGCGCGACCCTGCGGGTCACCGCGGCCCTCCAAGTGCCCCCCGCGGCCGACCGCTTCCGCCGCTATGCGCGCGGCGCGATGGAACCGGACACCGTCCCGCTCGCCCCGCTGCCGGTCGCCGCCAGCCCGCTGGCGCCCGGCGGGCTGATCGGCGCGGCGGCGGTCCGCCGTCCGGTGGGTGTCGTCGCCTGCATCACCTCCTACAACTTTCCCCTCGCCAATCTCGCGGGCAAGGTCGCCCCGGCGCTCGCCATGGGCAATACGGTCGTCGCCAAACCGGCCCCGCAGGACCCGCTGGCCTGTCTCGAGCTCGGCCCGCTGCTGACCGAGGCCGGGCTCCCGGACGGTGTCTTCAATGTCGTCACCGGCTCGCGCGCGGCCGCGGGCGAGGCGCTCGTCGCGCACCCCGGTGTCGACATGGTCAGCTTCACCGGATCCACCGCCGTGGGGAAGAAGATCGCCGAATCCGCAGGCCACTCGATGAAGCGCACCCTGATGGAACTGGGGGGCAAGGGCGCGGCCATCGTCCTTGGGGACGCCGACAAGCGAGTGATCGCGTCGGCGGTCGGGGCGGTCGGTTCGACCTTCTCCTTCCACAGCGGGCAGATCTGCACGGCGCCGACTCGGGTGCTCGTCCATCGATCGCTGTACGAGCGGGTGGTCGCCGCACTCACAGATTACGCAAAGTCACTGACCGTGGGGGACCCTGTGGATAACTCCACGATCGTGGGTCCGCTGATCTCCGCCGCCCAGCGCGACCGGGTCGAGGCGTACCTCGCCGGGGCCCGTGAGCAGGGCGCCCGCCTCGTCACCGGCGGTGAACGCCCGCCCGTCGCGCCCGGGTTCTACGTCGCGCCGACCCTCGTCGCCGACGCCGAACCCGGCATGACCGTGGCCCGCGAGGAGCTGTTCGGCCCGGTCGTCGTGGCCCTGCCCTTCGACGACGAGGACGAGGCGGTGCGGATCGCCAACGGCACCTCGTACGGCCTCTACGACTACGTCTTCAGCGCCGACGCGGGCCGCGCCTGGGCGCTGGCCGCCCGGCTGCGCAGCGGAAACGTCGGCATCAACACGGTCCAGCGCCACCCCGAGACCCCGTTCGGCGGCTTCAAGCACAGCGGTGTCGGCCGCGACGGCGGCTCGTTCGGGCTGCACGCGTACAGCGAACTCCAGTCGGTGGTCTGGGCCTCCTGAAGGCCCCAGAGGTGGGGGAGAGCGGGTATGAGAGGCGTTGTTCTCGACGGCAAGGGGCCTCGGGTGGTCGACGACCTGGAGGTACGCGACCCGGGCCCGGGGGAGGTGCTGGTGGCCGTGGCCGCCGCCGGGCTGTGCCACAGCGATCTGTCCGTCATCGACGGCACCATTCCGTTTCCCGTGCCGGTGGTGCTCGGCCACGAGGGCGCGGGCGTGGTCCAGTCGGTGGGACCCGGCGTCACCCATGTCGCCCCCGGCGACCACGTCGCCCTCTCCACCCTCGCCAACTGCGGCGCTTGCGCCGACTGCGACCGCGGCCGCCCCACCATGTGCCGCGCCGCGATCGGCAGGCCGGGGCGCCCGTTCCGCCGCGAGAACGGCGAGCGGCTGTTCAACTTCGCCTCCAATTCGGCGTTCGCGCAGCGCACGCTGGTCACGGCCGTCCAGGCGGTGAAGATCCCGGACGAGATCCCGCTCACCTCCGCCGCCCTCATCGGCTGCGGCGTCCTCACCGGCGTCGGCGCCGTCCTCAACCGGGCCCGGGTGGAACACGGCGAGTCGGTCGTCGTCATCGGCACCGGCGGCATCGGGCTCAACGTGCTCCAGGGGGCCCGGCTCGCCGGGGCGACCACCGTCGTCGCCGTCGACAACAACCCGGCCAAGGAGCCGCTGGCCCGGCGCTTCGGCGCCACCCACTTCGCAGCCACGCCCGACGCCGTACGGGAGATCCTGCCCACCGGCGCCGACCACGCCTTCGAATGCGTCGGCTCCACCCGGCTCATCCGGCAGGCCGTCGACCTCCTCGACCGGCACGGTCAGGCGGTGCTGCTCGGGGTTCCGCCCGCGGACGCCGAGGCGGCCTTCCGGGTCTCCACCCTCTACCTGGACAAGTCCATCCTCGGCTGCCGCTACGGCTCCGCACGCCCGCAGCGCGACATCGCCCGGTACGCGGAGCTGTACCGGCAGGGCCGGTTGCTGCTGGACGAACTCGTCACCCGCGTCTACCCGGTGGAGGAATTCGCCACGGCCGTGGACGACGCCCGCGGCGGGCGGGTGGCGCGGGCCGTGCTCACGTTCTGAGCGTTCCGAGCGTTCCGCGCGTTCTGAGTGTTCTGATCACTCCGATCGTTCCGGACGGGCCCGCCCTCGCCCGCGGAGGCCCGGAAGGTGCGCCGGTATGTGGTGGGGGAGACTCCGAGCGCGGCCTGGAGATGCTGCCGCATCGACGCGGGCGTGCCGAAGCCCGCGTCCCGCGCCACCTGGTCCACCGACAGGTCCGTGTCCTCCAGCAGATGCCTGGCCCGTTCCACCCGCTGCTGCGTCAGCCACTGGCCGGGGCTGACGCCGACCTCCTCGCGGAAGCGGCGGGTGAAGGTGCGGACGCTCATCGCCTCCTGGGCGGCCAGCTCGCGCAGCGTGAGGGGGCGGTCGAGGCGGCCGAGCGCCCAGGCGCGGGCCGAGGTGGTGGTGGCCTGCTGCGGTTCGGGCACCGGGCGGCGGATGTACTGGGCCTGGCCGCCGTCGCGGTGCGGTGGCACCAGGCTCTGCCGGGCGACCTCGTTGGCGACGGCGGTGCTGTGGTCGCGTCGTACGAGGTGCAGACACAGGTCCAGGCCCGAGGCGACTCCGGCGGAGGTGAGGACGTCGCCGTCGTCCACGAACAGCACATCCGGATCGACCGCGATGGCCGGGAAGAGCCGCTGGAAGTGGTCGGTGCTGCTCCAGTGGGTGGTGGCGGGGCGGCCGTCGAGCAGCCCGGCGGCGGCGAGCACGTACGAGCCGGTGCAGATGGACACCCAGCGGACGCCCGGGCGGGCGTGGGCGAGGGCGGCGGCGAGGGGTGCGGTCAGCCGTCCCTCGTCGTAGACCGGCCCGAGTTGGTAGGAGGCGGGCACCACGATGGTGTCCGCCTCGGCAAGGGCTTCCGGACCCCGCTCGACCATGATCGGGAAGTCGGCGTTGGTGGGGACAGGTCCGGGCTCGGGGGTGCAGGTCACCACCTCGTACAGCCGACGGCGGGCGGCCGAGCGGGCCATGCCGAAGATCCGGTAGGGGATGCCCAGTTCGAAGGGGATCACACCGGGCAGGGCGAGCACGGCGACGCGATGCGGCGTCGTCCCGGTCGTCTCGGGCTGGGGCATGGTCGGGCCTCCCGTCGCAGCGGCGTGGCCCGATCCTAGCGAATGCTGTCCCACGGGCCACTCGTTCGTGGGGAGCCGCCGCCCGATGCTGATCCAGTGACGCAGACAATCAGACCTCGTCAGGCTCCCGCCCCCGGACAGGGCGAGCAGCCGACCCGCCGGGCCCGCATACGCCGTCCGCACCGGGCGTGGCTGGTCGCCGCCGTCACCTTCATGACGATCACCATGGCGGCCGGATTCGCCTCCCTGCCCGGGCTGCTGGTCGACCCGCTCCATGAGGAGTTCGGCTGGTCGCGCGGCACCATCGGCTTCGCCGTGTCCGTCAACCTCGCGCTGTACGGGCTCACCGCGCCGTTCGCCGCCGCCCTCATGGACCGCTTCGGCGTCCGTCAGGTCGTCGCCGCCGCGCTGACGGTCATCGCCCTCGGCGGCGGTCTCACGGTCTTCATGACGTCCCCCTGGCAGCTCATCCTGTGCTGGGGCGTGCTCGTCGGCCTCGGCAGCGGGGCCATGGCGCTCGCGTTCGCCGCGACCGTCACCAACCGGTGGTTCGTCGCGCGGCGCGGTCTGGTCACCGGTGTCCTCACCGCGGGCGGCGCGTCCGGTCAGCTCGTCTTCCTGCCGCTGCTCTCCTGGCTCGTGGAGCGGCAGCACGACTGGCGTCCCGCCGCCATGACCGTCACGGTCGCGGCCCTCGCCATCGTGCCGTGCGTGGTGCTGCTCCTGCGCGACCACCCGTCCGACGTCGGGCTGACCGCGTACGGGGCCGACGGCCCGCCCGCCCCCAAGCCCGCCCCGCAGCGGGGCGCCGCCCGGCGCGCGGTGACGGCCCTCGTGTCGGCCTCGCGGACCGGTACGTTCTGGCTGCTCGCCGGGACGTTCGCGGTCTGCGGCGCCTCGACGAACGGCCTGGTCAAGACCCACTTCGTGCCCGCCGCGCACGACCACGGCATGCCGGTGACGGCGGCCGCGAGCCTGCTCGCGGTGATCGGCGTCTTCGACATCGTGGGGACGGTCGCCTCCGGCTGGTTCACCGACCGCTTCGACGCGCGGCGGCTGCTGGCCGTGTACTACGCGCTGCGCGGGCTGTCCCTGATGGTCCTGCCGCTGCTGCTGAACGACGCGGTGCACCCGCCGATGATCTTCTTCATCGTCTTCTACGGGCTCGACTGGGTGGCCACGGTGCCGCCGACGATCGCGCTGTGCCGGGAGTGGTACGGGGAGGACAGCGCCATCGTGTTCGGGTGGGTGCTGGCGTCGCACCAGGTGGGCGCGGGACTCGTGGCGTTCGTCGGAGGGGTGGCGCGGGACGCGTTCGGCAGTTACGACCTGGTCTGGTACGGGGCGGGCGGACTGTGCGCGGTGGCGGCCCTGATGGCGCTGATGATCCGGCGCGCTGCCGTTACCGCCCCGGTGCCAGGCGTGTGAACGCGCCGCGGTGGAAGAGGAGAGGGCCGTCGGCCGCCGCCTGTTCGTCGGTGTCCAGCGCGCACACCCGGCCCACCACCACCAGATGGTCGCCGCCGGTGTGGACCGTGTGAACGGTGCAGTCGATCCAGGCCGCGGCTCCCGTGAGGCGGGGGGACCCGGTGACGGGGCACGGGGTGTGCGGGACACCGGCGAACTTGTCCGGGCGGTCGGCGGAGCTGATCGCGAAGGACCGGCACAGCTCGGCCTGGGCCGCGCCCAGGATGCTGACGCAGAAGACGCCGCTCCGGGCGATCCGCGGCCAGGTCGTGGACGTACGGGCGACCATGAAGGCGATCAGCGGCGGGTCGAGCGACAGCGAGGTGAACGACTGGCAGGCGAAGCCGGTCGGGCCCGCCTCGTCGGTGGTCGCGACCACGGTGACGCCGCTCGCGAAGTGGCCCAGGACCCGGCGGAACTCCGCCGGGCTCAGGGGCGGGCGCTCATCCTCCTGTACGGCGCGCAGCGCGCGGCGCGCGCTGGGCGGAGGCGGTGGCCCGGCGGTGGTCGGCGAGCCGGCCGAGCGCAGATAGCGGACGGCGGTGGCGGCCATTCCGGCGTGTCCCATCATGGTTCTGTATCTCTCCTGTTCGCGGTTGTCGCGGTCCTGCGGTCCGTTCAGCGGCCCCGGTACACCGGGGCGCGGCGTTCGACGAAGGCCCGTACGCCCTCCTGCGCATCGGCCGTGGTCATGTTGGTCTCCTGGGCGGCGGCCTCGGCGGCGAAGGCGGCCGCCCGGCCGGACTCCAGCGACGCGTTGACCAGCGCCTTGGTGGCCGCGAGGGCGCGGGTGGGGCCCGCGGCGAGGCGTTCGGCCCAGGCGCGGGCGGTCTTGGCCAGGTCGCCGTCCGGTACGACGCGGTTGACCAGCCCGAGCCGTTCGGCCTCGGCGGCGGGCAGCGCGTCGCCGAAGAACAGCAGCTCCTTCGCCCGCTGGGGGCCGACCAGCCGGGGGAGGAGGTAGGCGCCGCCGCCGTCGGGGACGAGGCCGCGGCGTACGAAGACCTCGGTGAACGTGGCCGATTCGGCGGCCAGGACCAGATCGCAGGCGAGCGCGAGATGGGCGCCGAGCCCGGCGGCGGTGCCGTTGACGGCGGCGATGACGGGCTTCTCGCAGTCGAGTACGGCGGTGATGAGCCGCTGCGCCCCGCCGCGGATCAGCCGCGCGACGTCGCCGGCGACGCGCTCGGCCGGAGCGGACGGGGCGCCGCGCAGATCGGCGCCCGCGCAGAAGCCCTTGCCGGTGGCGGTGAGCACGACGGCCCGCACGGCCGGGTCTGCGGAGGCCTGATCGAGCCGGAGGATCAGGCGTTCCCGCTGGTCAGGGGTGAGGGCGTTGAGGGCGGACGGGCGGTCGAGGGTGATCCAGGCGACCCCGTTGTCAGTGGCGTGCCGTACAACGGAGTCGAGCACTTCTTCGGGGGAGGGAGACGTCATGGGGAGGCTCCTCAGGCTGTGGGCGCGGTGTCGACCGCGGGGCGGCGCGCGCCGCGCGCGACGCGTGCGCTGCATGCGCTCAGCGGCAGATCGCCAGCGCGTCGAGGGCCACCGCGCCCTGGCCGCGGGGCAGCACCATCAGGGGGTTGACGTCGAGTTCGGCGAGCTGGTCGCCGAGTTCCAGGGCCATGCGCTGCACCCGCAGCACGACCTCGACCAGGGCGTCCACATCGGACGGCGGCGCGCCGCGGACGCCATCGAGGAGGGCGTGGCCGCGCAGTTCGGCGAGCATGGCGCGGGCCTGGTCCTCGCCGAACGGGGGGACGCGGACGGCGGTGTCGCGCAGCACCTCGACGAGCACGCCGCCGATGCCGACGGTCACGGTGGGCCCGAAGAGGCTGTCGTGGGTGACGCCGACGACCATTTCGACGCCGCGCTCGACCATCTGGCACACCAGGACGCCGTCCAGCTCGACGCCTTCGTAGCGGGCGATGTCGGTGAGTTCGCGATAGGTGTCGCGGACCTGGCTGGCGGAGGTGAGGCCCAGCCGGACCAGACCGAGTTCGGTCTTGTGGGCGAGCTGGGGCGCGGACGCCTTCATGACGACGGGGTAGCCGACGAGTCCGGCGGCGCGCACGGCCGCGGCGGCGCTGGTGACGAGCTGTTCGCGCGGCACCCGGATGCCGTAGGCGCGCAGCAGCTGCTTGGCGGCGTGTTCGCTCAAGCGCTGGCCGGGGCGCAGCAGTCCGTTCGCCTTGCGCATCGACGGGGAGGGGGTGCGCGGGGCGTCGTCGAAGGGGGAGCGGTAGGAGGCGGTGAAGCGGTGGTGGCCGAGATAGGCGCGGACGGCGGTGATGCAGTTGCCGACGGTGCGGAAGGTGGCCACGCGGGAGGAGCCGAGCAGGGTGGTGCGGTAGGCGTCCTCGGTGCCGACGGGCGAGCCCCACACCACGCAGACGAGTTTGTCGGTGCGTTCCGCGGCGTCGACGAGGTCTTGTGCGAGCTTGTCGCTCATCGGCGGGAAGGGGCCGGTGATGGGACAGATCAGCACGCCCACGGCCGGGTCGGCGAGGATCGCGTCGATGATCTTCGGGCCGCGCCAGTCGCCGACGGGGTGACCGCCGTTGTCGACCGGGTTGGCGACGCGGAGGTCGCCGGGTATCCACTGGTGGAGTTCGGCCTGTTTCTCGGCGGAGAGGGTGGGCATCGGGAGCCCGGCCGCGGTGGCGAGGTCGGCGACGTGGGCGCCGGTGCCCCCGGAGATCGAATACACCACGACGCCCTCGGCGCGCGGGGGCCGGGCGCGGGCGAGCAGCGCGGCCGTGTCCTGGAGTTCGTCCAGGCCGTTCACCCGGATCACGCCGAACTGGCGCATGGCCGCGTCCACGACCGCGTCCGCGCCGGTCAGCTTGCCGGTGTGGGAGGCGGCGGTGCGGGCGCCGGTCTCGGTGCGGCCGACCTTGACGGCGACGACGGGCACCTTGGCGCGGGCGGCCCGGTCGGCGGCGAGGAGGAAGCCGCGGCCGTCCTTGAGCCCCTCCGCGTACAGGGCGATGGCACCGACCTCGGGCCGGGTGGCGAAGTACGAGAGGAAGTCGGCGCTCTCCAGGTCGGCCTCGTTGCCGGTGGGCGCCCAGTGGCTGAGCCGGATGCCCAGTTCCTGGAGGGTGTAGAGGGGGCGTCCCTGGTGGCCTGACTGGGTGATGAGGGCGATGGCGGGCCCTTCGAGGTCGTCGCGGAACTCCTCGAAGGCGTTCAGGTTGGTGTTGGGGCCCAGCAGCCGCAGCCCGGCGCGGCGGGCCGCGGCGGCGAGCCGGGCCTGGGCGGCGGCGCCCTCGTCGCCGGTCTCGGCGAAGCCGGAGGCGAAGACGACGGCGAACTTGACCTTGGCCCGGCCCAGTTCCTCGATGACCGGGAGGGGGTCGCGGACGAGGAGGACGGCGAGGTCGACGGGTTCGGGCAGTTCGGCGACGGACGGGACGCACGGGAGGCCGAAGACGGCCGGACGGGAGGGGTGGACGGGGTGCAGCCGGGCGCCGACGCGTTCGGCCCAGGCGAGGAGCTGCCGGGTGATGCCGGTGCCGGGGCGGCCTTCGGTGTCGGAGGCGCCGATGAGGGCCACCGACCGGGGGCGGAAGAAGCGGTCCAGGTCGGGGACCTCGGAGTGCAGCGGGCGGCCGCTGACGTCCAGGTCCTCGGCGTCGTCGAGGGCCGAGGCGCGCTGGTGGACCTGGACGGCGGGGCCGGGTGCCCGCCCGCAGGCGACGGCGCGGGCGTGACGGGAGTTGGTGGTGAGGGTGCCGTGAGTCGATCCAAGCATTGGGTATCCGCCACTCCTGCTCGTTGGCCAATAACCAGGTAACTGACGCCCAGTCACATTACTGAGTAGTCAGGCTACAGAGCTGACGGGCTGTCAGGAATGCTCGGTGCACGGAGAACACGCAGGGTGACGGCGCGGCCGTTACCGGCGGTACGGCGCGACGGCAACAAGAGGGTGCCCGCCCGGCGGCGTGCTCACGCCGCCGCGCGGGCGGCGAAATCAAGCCGTCGTGCGGGACACCGTCGACGCGATCTTCCTCGCGTCGAGGGCCAGCTCGCGCAGCATGCCGCTGATCGGGTTCGTATAGCCGGTGAAGTACAGGCCCGGTGCGGTGGGCAGGGTGCGCCTGCCGTGGGTGAGCGGATGCCCGCGGCCGTCCAGCACGCCCAGATGTCCGACCAGGTCCTCCAGCCCGCGCCGGTAACCGGTCGCCGCGATCACCGCCTCGGGGCCGATGCGCGAGCCGTCGGCCAGCACCACCTTGTCCTGGTCCAGCGACTCGACCGCGGCGACCACCTCCACCCGCCCCGTCCGCACCGCGTCGACCAGCCCCACGTCCTGTACCGGGATCGCGCCCTGCCGCACCCGGGTGTAGAGCCCGGCCTCCGGCCACGGCAGCCCCTGCGCGGTCAGGTCCGGCATGCTCAGTCGGCACATCAGCCGCGCCGCCCGGTCCACCACGCCCCGCGGCAGCCGCCGCACCAGGATGCCGGTGCGCTGTGCGGGCCAGCCCGCCGTCGAGCGGCGCAGGATGTGCGGCGCGGTACGGACCGCCAGCCGCACCCGCGCCGCGCCGCCCTCGACCAGGTCGACCGCGATCTCCGCGCCCGTGTTGCCGACCCCGACCACCAGCACGTCCCGGCCCTCGTACGGCCGGGCGTTGCGGTAGCGGTGGGCGTGCAGCAGCTCGCCGGTGAAGGTGTCCCGGCCCGGCCAGTCCGGCAGCCGCGGCGTGTGGTTGTAGCCGGTCGCGACCACGGCCACCGGCGAGGTCAGCTCCCGCCCGCCACCGGCCCGCAGTACCCAGCCGGTGTCATCGTCGGCCCGGTCGATACGGGTCACCTCCACACCCGTGACGATCTCCAGCCGGTGGTGCTCCGCGTACCGCTCCAGATAGCGCACCACGTCGTCCCGGGCGACCCAGCGCCCGAACGCGCGCGGCATCGGCAGGCCGGGCAGCGCGGAGAGGCGGCGCGTGGTGTGCAGATGCAGCCGGTCGTAGTGGCCGCGCCAGGAGGCGGCGACCGTGTCGGACTTCTCCACGACCACGGCGTGGATACCGCGTCCGCGCAGCGCGGCGGCGGTGGCGAGCCCGCCCGGGCCGCCGCCGATCACATAGACGGGTGAAGGGGATCTCGCGGGGAGACTGTCGGCCATGGTGGGGAGCGTAGTCCGGCTGCTTGACGGGTTTCGGTCAAAGGAATTCCGAATCGGTTGCGGATCGGCCACGGAGGCGGGCGCCCGCCCCTTGCGTCGGTCCACCCGTGCCCTCGTGCCCGTCCGCCCGCCCCTTGTGCCCATCCGCCCGCCCCCTTGTACTCGTCCATCCTCCCCTTGTGCCCGTCCGCCCCGGCACCGGAAACTGATGTGCCGTCAGAAACGGCGGTCGGAAGGAGTACGCGCATGAGCGGCCCCGACACCTCCGGCGCCCCCGCGGCGCCCCGCTTCGACCTGCCCGAACCCGACCCCTTCAGCCGCCCCTACTGGGACGCCGCAGCCCGCGGCAGGCTGCTGATCCGTCGCTGTGCCTCGTGCGGCCGGGCCCACCACTACCCCCGCGAGTTCTGCCCGCACTGCTGGAGCGAGGACGTCGCCTGGGAGGAGGCGAGCGGCACCGCCACCCTCTACACCTGGTCCGAGGTGCACCGCAACGACCTCCCGCCCTTCGGCGCCCAGGTCCCGTACACCGCCGCCGTCGTGGATCTCGCCGAGGGGCCGCGGATGATGACCCGGATCGTCGACCACCCCGCCGACGGGCTGCGCGCCGGGATGCCGCTGCGCGTCACCTTCCGCGTACTCGGGGAGGGCGCCCCGGCCGTTCCGGTCTTCCGGCCGTGCCGGGCGGCCCGTATGAATGATCAGGCCGAATTCTCATCTGGCGGCGAAGAAAATCGATGATCAATCTTGAACAAACGCTCGGCCGGATGCCTAGACTGACCGCCTAACTTCCGCCTTTTACCGAGGACTTACTCTTCAGGCGCCCGGCGGCTGTTGCCTGCTCGACCCACCGGCCGCGAGGAATCGATGACTCCGATACATCCCGATCAGCGTGAGCGGTCGCGTGCCCGCCGGTGGAACTCCCCCGCCAAGCGGGCCCTCCTCGGCCTCCTGGTGACGGCCCCCGTACTCGGCATCGCCGGGTGGACGGCGGCGGCAGCCGCACCCGAAGCGGCGAGACCCGCGGTGGCCGGGTGCGCGGTGGCGGCCGGGGCGCTGGTGAGCGCCGCGGTCGCGGCGGCGGCGCACCGCGGCGCGGCCCTCAGACGTGCCCGAGCCGAGGTCCGGGAGCTGAGGGCCCGGGTCGCCACGTCCGAGCAGCGGGCCGCCTCCGCGGAGCAGCGGGCCGCCGCGTCCGAGCGGCGGATCGCCGCCGCGGAGCGGGAGCTCGACCACACCGTCGGCACCGCGTTACCCGCCCTCGTCGAGCAACTGCGCGGCCGGGTCCCGGCGGACCAGGCCCTGGCCGGGATCGAACGGCCCGCCACCGGGCCGCTGCGCGCCCTGCTGGAGACCATGGGCGGCGAGCTGTCCCGGGAGCGGCAGAAGCGCACCGAGATGGTGGCCGCGTTCCGCAGCATCGCCGGTCGCCTCCAGGCGCTGGTCGCCGGAAACCTCGCCCGGCTGCGGGAGATGCAGGACCGCTACGAGGCCGACGCCCTCGACGACCTCTTCCAGCTCGACAGCACCACCTCGCAGACCGGCCGGATGGCCGACCGCATCGCCGTCCTCACCGGCGCGCTGTCGGGCAAGCACTGGCCCAGGCCCATCGTCATCTGGCGGGTGCTGCGCGCCGCCACCTCCCGCATCGAGGGGCTGGAGCGGGTGGAGATCCGCTGCACCAGCGAACAGGCCGTGGTCGGCGCCGCGGCCGAGAAGGTGATCACGCTCCTCGCCGAGTTGATCGACAACGCCGTGAGCTTCTCGCCGCCCTCCACCGCCGTGAACGTCTACGTCCAGGAGGTCCCGCGCGGGATCGCCGTCGAGATCGCGGACAGCGGCCTGGCCATGCAGCCCGACATGCTCGCCCGGGCGCAGCAGGCGGTCGCCGCCGACCCGTCCAGCATGCTGAAGCTGTCCGGCACCCGGCAGGGTCTGCTGGTGGTGGGCATGATCGCCCGGAAGTTCGGGCTGCGCGTCAGCTATCAGGCGTCCGCGACCGGCGGTACGGCGGTCACGGTACTGATCCCGCAGCAGCTCCTCACCGAGGCCCGAGCCGACCACCACACCCCGGGCCACGACGCCCCGGGCCACGACGCCCCGGGCCACCACGCCACGGTCTCGCCCACTCCCGAACGCCGCGCCACGGTCCGCCGCGCCACCGCGCCGCCGCTTCCCTCCCGCAGACCGCCGTCGCCCGGGGAGCGATCCGAAGAGCGGTCCGGGGCCCATTCGCTCACCCCCGAGGGGCTGCCGAGGCGCCGTCGCAAGCAGGTCGAGACCGGCACCGAGCGGGGCGCCGAGCCCCCGGCGCCGCCACCTCCCGTACGCAAGAAGCGCGCGGAGGCTGGGAACCGGTTCGGTTCGTTCCACACCGCCGTCAAGCAGGACCGCACTCGCACGACACCACGCTCGGAAGGCACGACCTGATGAACCCGCATGATCTCGACTGGAAGCTCGACGCCCTGCTGGCGAAGACCCCGGGGGCGCGGCACGCGCTCGCGGTGTCCAACGACGGACTCGTCATCACCCACTCCTCCGACCTGTCCCAGTCGGAGGCGGAGACGCTGGCCGCCATCGCCTCCGGGATCCAGAGCCTGGCCAGAACGGTGTCGACCAAGTTCGGCGACGGCACCGGCAGCGTGGAGCACTCCCTGGTCGCGGTCGGCGGCGGACTGCTGATGACCGTCGAGGCGGGCGAGGGCGCCCATCTCGCGGTGCTCGCCCGGGAGGACGCCGACCCCGGGATCGTCGGCAACAGCATGTCCGTACTGGTCGACGGCCTCCTCGCGTACATCACCTCGCCGCAGCGCGTGCCCGGGGAGGAGGGCGGCGCGACGGCATGATGCGCTGGGACGTCCATGAACAGCCGGACCGGCTGTTCGCCGCGACGGGGGGACGTAGCCGCGCGTACACGGAGTTCGATCTGGTGTCACTGGTCGTCAGCGAGTCCGAACCGGCTGTGGGCATGGCCCCGGAGGCGGTTCAGATCCTGAGGCTGTGCCGCCATCCGATGGCGCTGGTGGAGGTCTCCGCGCGGTTACGCATGCCCGTGGGCGTCGTCGCGATCCTGCTGTCCGATCTGCTCGCCGAGGGCCGGATCTCGGTCCGCCATCCCAGCAGCGGGGCCGGTGGCGGCGGGCCGTCCGCTCCGCGGGGCGTGGCGGCCGCCCCGGCGCGGCTGCCCGACACCGGCCTGGTCCGAGAGGTTCTCGTTGCACTCAAAAATCTCTGACACGGCCGACGCCGAGCCACAGGCCCCCTTGGGCGGCGCCGAAGCGCCCTTGGGCGACGTCGAGGCCCCGTTGAGCGATACGGCCCGTGACGCGGTGAAGATCGTGATCTCCGGCGGCTTCGGCGTCGGCAAGACGACCTTCGTCCGGGCCGTCAGCGAGATCGACCCGCTGACGACCGAGGCCGTGATGACCGAGAAGGGCGTGGGAGTCGACGACGTGGCCGGGGTGGAGGGCAAGTCGGCCACCACGGTCGCCTTCGACTTCGGCCGGATCAGCGTCACCGAGCGGATCGTGACGTATCTGTTCGGCGCCCCCGGGCAGAGCCGCTTCCGGTTCCTGTGGGACAACCTGTTCCTGGGCGCCTGGGGCGCGGTGGTCCTGGTGGACACGCGGCGGCTGGAGGACTCGTTCCCCGTCATCGACCACCTGGAGCGCAAGGGGATGCCGTTCGTCGTCGCCCACAACCGCTTCGACGACAGTCCGGACCACACCCTGGACGGCATACGCGGCGCGCTCGATCTCGCGGACGGGATACCGCTGGTCGCCTGCGACGCCCGTTCCCACACCTCGGGCAAGGACGTCTTGGTGGCGCTGCTCGACCATCTGCACACCCTGTCCGCCGCCCAGGAGGCCGCCTCGTGACCCAGCCGACCTCACCGTCCGACCCGTCCGACCCGTCCGGCGTACTGGACGAACCCGGCGCACCGGACGGGCCGGGTTTACGCGGCGACCCCGGCGTCCCCTCCGCCCCCGGCGTCCCCTCCGACCCCGGCGCCCCCTCCGAATCCGGCGCCCCGACCGAACCAGAGCCCGCGGCCCCCGCGCCGCCCGCCATCGAGCAGCCCGCGTCCCACCGGGACGCCGTCGAGCTGTTCGGCCCGCGCTTCCAGGACACGCCCGCCGAGGTGTACCGGGAGCTGCGGAACGCCTACGGGCCGGTCGCGCCCGTGCTGCTCCCCGGCGGCGTCCCCGCCTGGCTGGTCCTCGGCTACCGCGAACTGCTGCGCGTCACCGAGAACACCAAGGTGTTCGGGCGCGGTTCGGCCCGCTGGAAGCTGTGGCCGCAGATCCCGCCGGACTGGCCGCTGCGTCCCATGGTCGAGGACAACGGATCGCTGCTGTACCGGGAGGGCGACGATCACCGCAGGCGCGCCGGAGCGGTCGGATCGGCCCTCGAAGCGGTCGATCTCAATCAGATGCAGGACGCCACCCAGTCGTTCGCGCAGGGCCTGATCGACAAGCTGAGCGAGGGCAGCCGGGCCGATCTGGTCGCCGACTACGCCCATCCGCTGCCCGTGCTCGCCCTCAGCCGCGTCCTCGGCCTGTCCGACTCCGAGGGCGTCGCGCTGGTGAAGGCGATCAACGACATGGTCGACGGCGGCCCCGACGCCCTGCGCGGGCAGCTCGAGGTGCGCGGCACCATGGAGCGGCTGGTGGCCCGTAAACGCGCCGACCCCGGCCCGGACGCCACCTCCCGGATGCTCGCCGACGGCGCCGGTCTCACCGACCAGGAGGTGGTCGAGGACCTGATGGTCCTCACCCTCGCCGGACACCAGCCGTGCACGGACTGGATCGGCATGACCCTGTGGCTGCTGCTCACCGACCACGACTACGCCGCCGACATGGGCGGCGGCCGCCGCTCGGTCCGCCAGGCCATGCACCAGGTGCTGCGCGACCACACCCCGGTGCAGATCTTCGCGGGCCGCTTCACCACCCAGGACACCGTCCTGGGCGCGACCCGCATCCCGGCCGGGGACCTGGTGCTGCTCGGGCTCGCGGGGGCCAACACCGACCCCTATATACGTCCGCAGGCGGGCGGGGTGGCGGGGCCGGAGGGCCACAACGCCTATATGTCGTACAGCCACGGCGAACACCGCTGCCCGTACGCGGGGCAGTGGATCGCCGAGGTCGTCGCCCACACCGCCGTCGAGACCCTGCTGGAGCACCTGCCGGACGTGGAGCTGGCCGTGCCCGCGGACGAGTTGCGCTGGCGCCCCTCGCCCTGGCTGCGCGGTCTGACCTCGCTGCCCGTCACCTATACGCCCGCCCACTCATACACCGGAGGCTTCGGTTGGGACTGACAGAGGACGACCGCCCCGTTCTGCTCGACCCGACGATCCGTACGTCCGCGGAGGAGAGCGAACTCCTCTACGCCGCAGGTCCCGTGGTCCGGGTGGAGCTGCCCGGCGGGGTGCCCGCCTGGGCCGTCACCCATGACGCGCCCGCCCGCGAGGTGATGCGCGACAGCCGCTTCGTGAAGGACATCAACCGGTGGGGTGCCTGGAAGCGCGGTGAGATCCCCGCGGACTGGCCGCTGATCGGCCTGGTCGACCTGGGGACCTCCCTGGTCAGCACGGACGGCGCCGAGCACCGGCGGCTGCGCAGGCCGGTCGCCCGGGAGTTCACCCCGCAGCGGGTGGAGGCGCTCCGCGGCCGCGTCGAGGAGATCACCCGCGAGCTGCTCGACCGTACGGAGCGTGCCGCCGCGGCCGAGGGCTCGGGCGGGGTGGTGGACCTCAAGGACACCTTCGCGTTCCCGCTGCCCATCACCGTGGTCGGCGAGCTGTTCGGCATGCCGACCGAATGGCACCGGCCGCTGCGGGAGCTGTACGACAGCTTCTTCGACGACAAGGCCGCCCCCGAGACCGTCCTCGCCACCCTCCAGGGGCTGTACGACTACATCGCCCGACTGGTCCGGCTCAAGCGCGACGAGCCCGGCGCCGACCTCACCAGCGCGCTGCTGTCGGAACTCGGCGACGAGCCGTCGGAGGAGGCCGTCGAGGAGCTGATCGCCACCATCCAGGTCATGATCACGGCAGGGCACGAGACCAGCGTCCATCTGATCGTGAACGCCGTACGGTCGCTGCTGGGCGACCCCGCACAGCTCGAACTCGTCCACACCGGCCGCTACAGCTGGGACGATGTGGTCGAGGAGAGCCTGCGGCTGGACTCCCCGACGCTGAACTTCCTGTTCCGCTTCGCCACCGAGGACATCGACATCGCCGGAACCCTCGTCCGCGAGGGGGAGGGCGTGGTCATCAGTTACGGCGGCATGGGCCGCGACCGCGGCCAGCACGGCGCGGACGCCGACCGCTTCGACATCTCCCGCCGCCCCCGGCACACCTCCTTCGGCCACGGCCCGCACAGCTGCCCGGGCTCGGCGCTCGCCCGGCTGGAGACCACCATCGCGCTGCGCGAACTCTTCGCCCGCTTCCCCGGTCTGCGGCTCGCCGACCCGGACGGGCCGCCGGAGCGCTCCCCGTCGGTCATCGTCAACGGCCAGCGGGCGCTGCCGGTGCGCCTGGGCTGACCGCAGGTTTCACGGCCAGAGCAACTCGCGCCGCCAGCCGCCGCGTTCCTCCAGGGCGCGGCGGTAGCGGAGCCGGACGTGCCGGCGCCGCGCCTCCTCCTGGTAGAACTCCACCTCGTCCGGTTCCAGGACGTACAGCGTCCAGGTGGGGGCGGTGGCGCCCGGGTCGCGTTCGGCCCGCTCGTGCGCGTCCTCGAAGGCCCGTTCCAGGTCCTCGTACGCACCGAGCACCGCGCTCTGCCGTCCCGCCCCGGCCAGCGCCGCCGCCAGCGCGGCGGGGGAGCGGCCGCGCAGGTCCGCCGCGCTCTCCTCGGGCCCGGCCTCCGTGACGCGCCCGCCGATCCGGACCTGCCGTCCGCTGCGCATCCAGTGGAAGCCCAGCGACGCGTACGGGTGCTCGGCCAGCTCGCGGCCCTTGCGGCTGGTGCGGTGGGTGCCGAAGTGCCAGCCGCGGGCGTCGGCGTCGTGCAGCATCACCGTGCGCAGGGACGGGCGGCCGTCCGCGCCCGCGGTGGCGAGCATCATCGTGTGCGGGCCCGGTTCGCCGCCCCCGGCGGCCTCGCGCAGCCACCGCCGGAAGAGCGGAAGCGGGGCGTCCGGAGCCTGGGCGGGGTCGAACACGGGCAGCTCGTCGGCGTGCGGGACGCGCAGGCCCCGCAGCAGCTCCCGGAAGGCCTCATCGTCGTGTGCGTCGCTCATCGGGTCCCCATCCGATCACCCGGCGCCGGTCCGGGCAAGCGGAAGCCCCAGAGGGCTCAGCCGCGGCCGAGCACCACCGTGCCCGACGAGCAGAACCAGCCGCCCGTCCCCGACGCCACGGCCAGCTCCGGCAGTCGCCCGCCCGCCTTGCGGACCTGCCGGGCCCCCGCCTCGCCGCGCAGCTGCCGTACCGCCTCGACCAGCAGGAACAGCCCGCGCATCCCGGGGTGGCAGGCGGACAGGCCGCCGCCGTCGGTGTTGACCGGCAGCGCGCCGCCGAGCGTCAGCCGCCCGTCCGCCGCGAACGAGCCGCCCTCGCCCTTGGCGCAGAAGCCGAGGTCCTCAAGGGTCACCAGGGTCATGTAGGTGAACGCGTCGTACAGCTCCGCCACATCGATCTCCGACGGCCGCACCCCCGCCCGCGCGAAGGCGTCGCGCCCGGAGGCCGCCGCGGGCGAGACGGTGAAGTCGTCCCACTCCGACATGGCCGAGTGCGAGACGGCGGTGCCCGAGCCCAGCACCCACACCGGGGGCCGGGCGGTGTCCGTGACGAGGTCCTCGGCCGCCAGCAGCACCGCGCAGCCGCCGTCCGAGCGGATGCAGCAGTGCAGTTTGGTGAAGGGGTCGGCGATCATCGGCCCGCTCAGCACGTCATCGACCGTGATCGGTTCCCGGTACATCGCGTCCGGGTTGTGCGCGGCGTTGGCGCGTGCCTGTACGGCGATGTCCGCGAGCTGTTCGAGCGTGGTGCCGTACTCGTGCATATGGCGACGCGCGGCCATCGCGTACTTGGCGACGAGGGTGTGGCCGTACGCCACCTCGAACTGATGCGGTCCGCGCGCCCCGAAGGAGAGGTTCGCGGTCCGGCGGCCCGCCCGGATGTCGGCGCGGGCGGTCGAGCCGTAGACGAGGAGGACGGCGCGGGCGTGCCCGGTGGCGATCGCGTCCGCCGCGTGCGCCGCCATGACCTCCCAGGTGGCCCCGCCGACGGCGGTCGAGTCGGTCCAGCCGGGCCGCAGCCCCAGGTACTCGGCCACCTCCACGGGCGCCAGCGTGCCGAGCCCCGCCGAGGCGAAGCCGTCCACCACGGACCGGTCGAGACCGGAGTCGGCCAGCGCCCGGCGGGCGGCCTGGGCGTGCAGGGTGTAGGGGGTGGGGCCGTCGACGCGGCCGCAGTCGGCGAGGGCGACGCCGACGACGGCGACCTTGCGAGGGGCATGCGTCATGTATCTGACGGTACATCAGATCTCTGCGTTAGTATGACGGATCGTCAGGAACGGGAGGTGCTCGTCCGATGGATGTCGCGCTCAGCGAGGAGCAGGAGGAGATCCGGCGCACCCTGCGGGAGCTGCTGCGGGGGCGGTGCGGCGGTGACGAGGTCAAGGCCGCGGTCCGCACCGCGGCCGGATACGACGAGGCGCTGTGGGGCCGTCTCGCGCGACGGCTGGGCCTCCCCGGGCTCGCCCTGCCCGCGGCGTACGGCGGCGTCGGCTGCGGGCCCGTCGAGCTGGCGCTCGCCTGCGAGGAGACCGGCCGCGCACTGCTGCCCTCGCCGCTGCTGGCCACCGCCGTGCTCGCCGCGCCCCTGGTCGCCGCCCTCGGGACCGGCGCACAGCGCGCCGGGCTGCTGCCGCGGATCGCGGGCGGCGAGCTGACGGCGGCGCTCGCGGTGCCGGGCCGGGCGCTCTCCCGGGCGCTGGGACTCGACCAGCCCGACGGCCGTGACGCGGCGGACTGGGCGGGCGGGGGCCGCGCGGGCGGCGTCCAGGCCCGGATCCGGGACGGCGGCTGGCGGCTGTACGGGCAGGTGGAGCAGGTGCTCGACGGCCACAGCGCGCGGCTGCTGCTGGTCGCCGCCCGCGCCGGGGGCTATACGCGCGGCCGCACCCTCGTCTTCGCCGTGACCGCGGACGCGGCCGGGCTGGTCCGCACCCGGCTGACCGCGCTGGACGAGACCCGGCCGCAGGCCCGCATCGAGCTGCGGGACGTCCCGGCCGAGCTGCTGGGCGAGGACGGCGCGGACGTGGCGGGCGCGCTGGCCGGGCTGGGCGGCCCGGCGGCGGCCGTCCTCGCGGCCGAGGCGGTGGGCGCGGCGGACGCGGCCCTCACCCGTACGGTCGACCATGTACGGACGCGGGAGCAGTTCGGGCGGCCGATCGGCTCCTTCCAGGCGGTCAAGCACCGGCTGGCCGATGTGTACGTCGCGATTCAGGCGGCGCGCTCGGCCGCGTACTACGCGGCATGGGCGGCCGACGGGCCGGAAGCCCCGGTCGCGGGCCCGCTGGCGCTCGCGGCCGCGCTGGAGGCGCAGCGTGCGGCCGCGGGCGAGGCCGTGCAGCTGCACGGCGGCATCGGCATCACCTGGGAGCACGACGCGCACCTGTACCTCAAGCGGGCCGCCTCCGACGAGCTGCTCTTCGGCCCCGCCCACCGGCTGCGGGCGCGGGCGGCAGACCGGGACGGGGTCTTCGCCCCGGCCGCCGCCGCGGCGGTGACGGTCTGATGCCGCCGGGGGAGCGGATGACCCGGCTCGTCCAGAAGGTGTCCTCGGGGCGCGTCTTCGCGCGGCTCGCCCCGCACGTCGTCCCGGCCTTCGACCGCGCCGTCCACCGGCTGACCCGCGGCCGGGTGCTGCCGAGCGCGCGGATGCTGCCGGGGGTGGTCCTCACGGCGCGCGGCGCGCGGTCCGGGCTGCCCCGCCGTACGCCGCTGGCCTGCATGCCGGAGGACGGCGGCTGGATCCTGGTCGGCAGCAACTTCGGCCGCCCCGGCCATCCGGCCTGGACCGCCAATCTGCTGCGGCACCCGGACGCGGAGATCAGCTGGCAGGGCCGCGACATCCGGGTCCGGGCCCGGCTGCTGGAGGGCCCGGAGCGGGAACGGGCCTGGTCGGCGGTGGTGGCCTTCTGGCCGCCGTACGAGCGCTACCAGGCGCGGGTGGAGCGCCGGATCCGCCTCTTCCGCCTGGAGCCGGTGCCGGTGCCCGGGCCGGAGGCGTAAGGGGGCGCGGCGCGTGTTCACCTCGGCGGAGGGGCTGGATTTTGCGTACCCGGAACGGGGTGGGGGCGCGGTGGGTCCGGTGGGTGGTGCCGGGGCGGGGCCTCCGGGGCGGGGTCCCGGACCGTATATTTACGGCGCCGGTGCGGTGGAGCGTTGGGTGGGCCGGGAGTCCACGGCGCCACAAATACACGTCAGCGTCCGGAACCCCACCCCTGCGACCCCGCCCCTCCGCCGCATGGCGGCTCCCCGCCGGTGGCACCACGCGCGGGGCCTGGGGGGCCACACCCAGTCCCGGCCGGAACATCCCAGCCCCTCCAGGGGATACCTCCCAGCGGTAGCTGGGGGGTCTGAGGGGCGGGGTTCAGGGGCGGTGATGCCCCACCCCCAGCCCCTCCGGCGTTTGAGGAGCGGGGTTCAGGGGCGGTGATGCCCCACTCCCAGCCCCTCCGGCGTTTGAGGAGCGGGGTCCAGGGGCGGAGCCCCGTCGGTGTGGGGCGGAGCCCCTCAGGTCCGGGCGGAGCCCCAGCTGGCCGCGGCGGACCACTCGTGTCCGAGTGATCCGCCGTGACATGACAGGACGTGCTGGCCCGCCGACCGGGCCCGACCGGCGTCGGCGCGCGGATGTGCGCGGGGGCGCGTACGAGCGCGCTGGCGCCGTGGTGCCGCGGTGCGCGCCGCGGTGCTATTTCGGCGGCTTGCGGCCGGTGATCCCCAGGTGCACCAGCAGCGCCAGGCTCGGCTTGAGGTCGGCCTGCTTGACGCCCCAGCTCTGGAACCCCTTCTGGTGGGCGGAGACCGCCGCCAGCATGGCGACGAGCGAGCCCGCCACGGCCGCCGGCTGGACGTCCTTGTCGTACCTGCCCTTGGACTGAAGCTCCTTGATGGCGTCCGTCAGGGAGTTGGTGACGGAGTTCAGGATCTTCATGCGGATCTTGTAGAACCGCTTGTCGCCCTCGGCCGCGCCGAGGTCGACCACGCGCAGAATGGCGTCGTGTTTGCGCCAGAAGGAGAGGAAGCCGTCGACCAGCTCGTCGGCCGCCGTGGCGCCGGACTTGCCCGCCCAGGAGCGTCCGGAGACGAGTTCGGTCAGACCCGCGCCCTCCTTCGCCATCTCCTCGGCGATCTCGAGGACGGCGCCCTCCACATCGGGGAAGTACTGGTAGAACGTCGCCGGTGAGGTGCCTGCCTTGCGGGCGACATCGATGACTTTGACGTCTCGGTACGGGGATGTGCTGAGCATCTCGCCGAGGCAGTCGAGCAGCTTCTGCCGCGTCGCCTGCCCGCGACGACCGGCCACCCGACCGTCGACGGTGCGTACTTGTCCTGTCATGCCGTCAGCTTACCGAGGGGTGATCGAAGCGCGATTCGACTGCGTGCAAATGGGGTTCGTACGGGATGAGAGGGTTTGTGAGTCCTCTTCCGCAGCTCGGAATGGCTGATTCCGGCCCCAACCGGTGGCCTCTCGGACGTCGTCAAGCCGTCAATCACCGCTCCGTCATGCGGGTGAATCGTGTTATCAACAGGCTGTGGATAAGAAGCGTGGATGACCCGGTCGGGACCTGGTGATCCGGGCCAAGGATTGGCCAAATATTTCGACTTTCGAAGCGGGCACCCGGGGCGATCCCCCGTTAGCGTGGCAAACGCGGTAAAAGCCGCGAACAGGAGGACGCGGGAGGACTCGGGTCATGGCCGCACACGCGGAAGGCGTGCCCTGCTGGGTGGACGCGATGCTGCCCGATCTCGCGGCGGGCCGCCGCTTCTACGGCGAGCTGTTCGGCTGGACCTTTGCCGAGGGCACCGCGGGCTACCGCCCGTACACCTGGGCCAGGCTCGACGGGAAGGACGTCGCGGCGCTGGTCCCCAAGTCCGACGGCCGGATGCCCACCGTCTGGAACGTCTACCTCGCCACCGGGGACGCCGCCGCGGCCACCGCCCGGATCCGCGAGGCGGGCGGCCGGGTGATCGTCGCGCCCCGGTGGATCGACGACCTGGGCGTCATGGCGACGGCCGCCGACCCGGGCGGCGCGGTCTTCGGGCTCTGGCAGGCGGGCAGCCACCCCGGCTTCGCCCGCCGGGACGTCCCCGGCGCTTACGGCTGGACCGAGGTCCACACCCGGGAGCCGCGGGTGGTGGACGCCTTCTACCGGACGGTCTTCGGGTACGGAGCGGCTCCGGCGCCCGGCACCGAAAGGGCCGGGGAGAAGGGCCCCGCCGACCTCCTGCTGTGGTCGCCGCGCGGTGAGCCCGCCGACCCGGACCACGCCGTCGCCGCACGGGTCGTGATCGGTGAAGGGCCCCCGGCCGAACTGCCCGCGCACTTCCTGACGTACTTTGTGGTGGCGGACTGCGATCATGCGTCGCGTACGGCCCAACGGCTGGGCGGGCGGGTTCTCAATGGGCCCGAAGATACGCCGTACGGGCGTTTCGCGGTCCTTGCGGACAATCAGGGCGCGGTCTTCGCGGTCATCGACACCTCGCAGGAGGGCTCCGGAGCAAGGGAGAACAGGGCGGGGCGGGACTGAGAGCGGTCCGTCGGCGGACAGTCGAACCGGATGGGCTCCGGCTCCGTATCGCCCGATGACACGACGAATCGCCCCCGGGTTCGCAACCGCCGCCTTCGCCAGAGAGAATGCAGGATGCGTGCCGCCGGTTGGTTTGTCGGTGAGACGCTGCACGGGGCTGTATTTTTTCAAGCCCCCACGGGGAGGTGGCAGGCAAGTGGTGGAGCAGCTGACGCAGCACGATCCGAGGCGGATCGGTCCCTTCGAGGTGCTGGGCCGGCTTGGCGCGGGCGGCATGGGGCTCGTCTATCTGGCACGTTCGGCGTCCGGCCGACGGGTCGCGATCAAGACGGTCCGGACCGAGCTGGCCGAGGACCAGTTGTTCCGCGTCCGCTTCACCCGCGAGGTGGAGGCGGCCCGCGCGGTCAGCGGCTTCTACACGGCCGCGGTCGTGGACGCCGATCCGCGCGCCGCGGTGCCCTGGCTCGCCACGGCCTACGTCCCCGCGCCGTCGCTCGAGGAAATAGTCAATGAGTGCGGGCCGATGCCGGCCCAGGCGGTGCGCTGGCTGGCGGCCGGGGTCGCCGAGGCGCTCCAGTCCATCCACGGCGCGGGCCTGGTGCACCGGGATCTGAAGCCGTCGAACGTGCTGGTCGTCGAGGACGGCCCGCGCGTGATCGACTTCGGTATCGCCTCGGGCGTCTCCAACACCCGGCTGACGATGACCAACGTCGCCGTGGGCACGCCCGCCTACATGTCGCCCGAGCAGGCGCGCGACTCGCGCAGCGTGACGGGCGCCAGCGACATCTTCTCGCTCGGCTCCACCCTGACCTTCGCGGCCACCGGACACGCCCCCTTCCACGGCGCGAACCCGGTCGAGACCGTGTTCATGCTGCTGCGCGAGGGACCGGACCTGACCGGGCTGCCGGACGAGCTGCGGCCGCTGATCGAGTCGTGCATGCAGATGGAGGCCGACCGGCGGCCGTCCCCGGCCGATTTGCAGTCGCAGCTGGCCCCGCACCTGTTCGCCTCCAACGCCGACGACAGCGGTACGGCCTCGGCGTGGCTGCCGGGCGGCGCGGTCGCGCTCATCGAGCGCAAGCGCAGCGGGCGCAACCAGGTGGCCCGCTCCGCGCGGCCCGCGTCCGGCTCCTCCCGCCCCTCCGGGGGCGGCGGGGCCGGAAGCCCGGCGTCCGCGCCGCTGCCGCCCGAGCGGCCGCCCGCACCGCCGTCGTACGCCCCTGCCGCGGCCGACGGGCGCGGCGGCGGGCGGCACGGCGCGCCCGCCGGAGCGGGCGGCTGGGAGCCGGTGGGCGCGGGCGATCCGCGCGGCGGCCTGCGGGCGCCCGACGCGGGCGGCCCGTCGAACGCGCTCAGCTCCATCGGCCCCGGGCGGCATGCCGCGCCGCCCGCGCCCGCCCCGTCCGCTCCGTCCCCTCCGTCCGCGAGTGCTCCGGCCCCGGCACCCGCCCCCGCCCCGCTGCCCACCGGGGCCGACGGGCCGGTCCGGCTGCACAACTCCCAGGTGGCCATCGGCCCCGGGCTGCGCGCCGCCGACGCGCGCGACCCGCAGCCGCGGCATGACACCGGCCCCGCCACGGGCTGGGTGCGGCCGCCGGGCGGGCTGACCACCGGCGGGGGGAACGGGGGCGACGCCGCCGTCCCGCCGCCCTCCCACTCCCCGGCCACCGACGCGGCCGAGCCGCCGGGCGCGGCGGGCCACGGCCGCTGGCGGCCCTGGCGGTTCCGCATGTCGAACGATGTGTGGGGCACCCCGGCCGTCGCCGGTGATCTGCTCTATGTGACCTCCTTCGAGGTGCACGCGCTGGATGTGGGCACCGGGCGGCGGCAGTTCAAGACCCGCGACGTGGCCTGGGCGATGGCCGTGGAGGACGGCCGCATCCACGCCTCCGACGGCCCCACCCTGTACGCGCTGGACGCGACGGACGGCTCGGAGCGGTGGCGGCTGTCCACCGACGGCTGGGTCTACTCGCTCAAGGTCGACCGCGGCACGGTCGTCACCGGCACCCGCGGCGGCGGCGTCCAGGCATGGGAGGCGGCCAACGGCGAGCTGCTGTGGGAGATGCAGGGCATCCAGACCGACTTCGAGACGCCCGAGTCCGGTCCGGTCGTGCACGACGGCACGGTCTTCGTGTGGTCGGACGCCCGGCTGCGCGCCCTGGAGGCGCGTACGGGCGCGGAGCGCTGGTCGTACCCGGTCGGCGACACGGCCTCCTGCGGCGGCGTGCCGCTGCGGCTGCTCCCGGCGCCCGACGGGATCGTGTACGTGTCGGCCGGTACCCGGGTGCTGGCGATCGACATCGCCCGCGGGGATGTGCGGTGGCGTTTCGAGGCGCCCGCCGTCTTCCTGAGCGCCCCCGCGTACGCGCCGGGGCCCGCGGTCACCGGCGGCGGTGTCTACATCGCCGACTACCTGGGCACGGTCTACGCCCTGGACGCCACGAACGGCCGCGACCGCTGGCGCATCGCCACCGAGGCGCGCGGCTCGATCGAACCGGTCCTGGTCGCCGACGGCTCCGTCCACCTGGGCAGCGGCAGCGCCCTGTACACGCTCGACGCGGTCACGGGCACCCCCAAGTGGCGCTTCGCGGCGGGCGGCGAGGTCATCGGCTCCCCGGTCGTCGCCGACGGCCGCGTCCACTTCGGCTCGGCCGACCACTGCCTGTACACAGTGGACGCGGCGGGCGGCCAGCTGCGCTGGAAGCTGGCCACGGGCGGCGAGATCACCGGCTCGCCGGTGGCGGCGGGCGGTGTGGTGTACGCGTGCAGCAAGGACCGCTGTGTGTACGCGCTGGACGCGGTGAAGGGCACCGGCCAGTCGCGCCCCTCGGCCCGCGCGTGAAGGCGGAACGTCGACGACAAGACCGGTCGTGAGGTGACCGGGGGAGCGCGAAGGTGCGCGTTCCCCGTTACCCGGGCGCCCGATGTGACTTTGGGGTAGGAAGCCCTGTTGCTAGGGTGGCGTGCACTCGTCAATCGACTGCCGATTGGCTTGATTGCAGCTTTTCACGGGGGTAATTCCATGCAACGCCGTTCCTTGCGCCTGTTTGCCGTCACCTTGGTCGGAGTTCTCGCGCTCACCGGATCGCTCACCGGATGCGGAAAGAAGAAGAGCAGCGGCCTCGGCGGGAGCGACAGCGGGTTCGTCTCCGGCGGCACCGGTGGCGGCGACGAGCCCGCATCCGGCCCCAGCGGACTGTCCAGCGACATCCCCACCGATCTGCCGAGCGGGGCCTCGGACCTGCCGTCGTACGGCTCCCCGACCACGTCGGACCCGTACTCCTCCTCCGCGCCGTCCACCTACAACCCGGACGCGACCAGCGAGACGAGCGGCACCAACTGCCGCTACGACCAGTCGACCAGCCAGTTCAAGTACGACGTGACGGTCACCAACACCGACGCCACCCGCAGCTTCCGCTACTCGGTCAGCACCAAGTGGAACGAATACGGGAGCGACGGGCTGCTCGGCTACGACAGCCAGGACGTGACCGTGCTGCCCGGCCAGAGCGAGACGTTCACGGCCGCCGCGAGCTACACCATCACCAAGCGCACCCAGTACACCTGCCAGATCAGCCTGGCCAGCAAGACGCCCGCGAGCAGCTGACGCACGCCCCGCTCACCGGACGCGGAAGCCGGGCGTGCGGGCCGCGAAGAGCGCGGCCTGGGCGTCCGGCGGCCGGTTCCCCAGGGCGATCAGCTGCGGGGCCCGGGCGAGCGCCTGCGTCAGCGCCGCCTCCTTCGCCGCCCACAGCGCCCGTACGGTGCCCTGGACCGCCTCCGTCGGGTACGACGCGATGACGGCGGCGGCCCGCACCGCGGCGGCCACCGCCTCGCCCCGCGGCACCACCTCGCTGACCAGCCCCGTCTCGTAGGCCCGCCGCGCCGAGACCCGCTCGGCCGTCCCCATCAGCGCCATCCGCGCGACCTCCCCGGCGGGCATGCGCTGCGCCATGTAGACGGCCTCGTACGCGCTGACCATTCCGTAGGAGGTGTGCGGGTCGAAGAAGGTCGCGGTCTCGTCGGCGACGATGAACTCGGCCTCGCCCAGCAGATAGAACGCCCCGCCGCACGCCATCCCGCCGACAGCCGCCACGACCGGCTTCCACAGGTCGTTCGCCTTGGGGCCGATGTCCCGCAGCGGATCGTCCATCGCGTACGGGGACGGCGGCTGCGGGACGGTGACCGAGCGGTCGATCCCGGTGCAGAACGCCCGCTCGCCCGCCCCGGTGAGCACCACGGCCCGCACCGACTCGTCCCCGCGCAGCCGCCGCCACACGGAGGCCAGTTCGGCGGCGGTCGCCAGGTCGATGGCGTTGTGGCGCTCGGGCCGGTCCAGGGTGACGACCGCGACCCCGTCGCCCCCCGCCTCCGTCGCGACCGTCATGGCCGCTCCAGCAGCCAGCGCACCACGGTGGGCCCGCCCGGCATCGCGTGGAAGACGGCCTGCACGGGCGCCCCGATCCGTATCCGCACCGGGTCGACGGAGTCGAGCGCGGCGTCGGCGGAGGCGACCAGGTTGCCCACCAGCCGGATCCGCGGGGCCTCCGCGAGTTCGACGAGGACCACGTTGTACGGGGCCTGGGCCGCGTAGGCGGGCAGCAGCGGCGGATGCGGCAGCACGTACGACCAGATCCGGCCACGCCCGCTCGTCTTCGTCCACAGGCTGTCGAAGGACTGGCAGTGCGGGCAGCAGGGCCGGGGCGGGAAGCGCGGTTCGTGGCAGCCGGTGCAGGTCTGGACGCGCAGCTCGCCGCGGGCGGCGTAGTCGAAGAAGGGCGCGCCGTCCTCGTCGGGCACGGGCTGGAGCAGCTCCCGCGTCGCGTCATGGGTGGTCATCGGTCGTCAACTCCTCAGCAGCAGGGCCGATGTGGGAACCCCCTCGCCCGCCGTGACCAGGCAGGTGCTGGCGTCGGGGACCTGGGCGGTGCTGGTTCCGCGCAGCTGTCTGACCCCCTCGGTGATGAGGTTGAAGCCGTGTACGTACGCCTCGCTCAGCCCGCCCCCGCCCGTGTTGAGCGGCAGCCGTCCGCCCACCTCCAGCGCGCCGCCCTCGGTGAACGCGGCGCCCTCGCCGCGCCCGCAGAAGCCGTAGCCCTCCAGGGACAGCGGGATCAGCGGGGTGAACGCGTCGTAGATCTGCGCCACGTCCACGTCCTGCGGACCGAAGTCGGCGGTTTTCCACAGGTGACGGGCCGCGGTCCAGGCGGGCCCGGTGAGCGGGTCGTCGTTCCAGTAGTTGACCATGCCGTGGTGCTGGGCGGGCAGCCCCTGGGCGGCGGAGTGGACGTACACCGGCGGGCGGGCGCAGTCGCGGGCCCGCTCGGCGGAGACGACGACGCAGGCCAGCGCGCCGTCCGTCTCCAGGCAGTTGTCGAAGAGGCAGAGCGGTTCGCTGATCCAGCGGGCGGTCATGTACATCTCGCGGGTCAGGGGCCGTTCGTACATCATCGCGGCGGGGTTCTGGTTGGCGCGGTTGCGGCAGGCCAGCGCGACGTTGAAGAAGTGGTCGCGGGTGGCGCCGTACTCGTGCATGTAGCGGCGCGCCAGCAGCCCGATCTCGTCGGCGGGCCGCAGCAGCCCGTACGGCCGGGTCCACTGGGCGGGCGTGGGCAGCTGGACGCGGGTGTTGGTCCAGGGCCGGGGCCCGCTGCCGCGTTTGCGGGAGCGCCAGGCCACCCCGACGCCCGCCTGCCCGGTGGCGATCGCGGCGGCCAGGTGCGCGACGGTCGCGCAGGAACCGCCGCCCCCGTAGCCGACCTTGCTGAAGAACGTGACGTCGCCCGCGCCGATGGCCTTGGCGACCTCGACCTCGTCGGTCTCCTCCATGGTGTACGAGGCGAAGGCGTCCACCTCGGAGGGGGCGATTCCGGCGTCGTCGAGGGCGGCCAGGATGGCGCGGCAGGCGAGGGTCTTCTCGGATTCGGGGAGGCGTTTGGCGAACGCGGTCTGGCCGATGCCGACGATCGCCGTCGCGTCCTTCAGGCCCATGGCCACCTCCATGCGTCGCGGTCACCGGTGCTGACAGCGGGGAAGGCTACCGCTAATCTGACGGGTAGTCAGCTAGTGGGAGTCGCTGTGCTGGAGGTTGGTGTCATGGCGGAGTGGCAGACCATCCCGGCGCTGATACGGGACGCGGCGCGGCGCCACGGCGACGCGACCGAGGCAGTCGTCGAGGGCCGCGCCCGGATCTCCTACGCCGAACTCGGCGCCCGTATCGAACGCGCCGCCGCCGCGTGCATCGCCTCCGGCGTCGAGCGGGGCGACCGGGTCGCGATCTGGGCGCCCAACACCACCGACTGGATCGTGGCCGCCCTCGGCGCGGTCACCGCGGGCGGTGTCCTCGTCCCGGTCAACACCCGCTTCAAGGGGGCCGAGGCGGCGTACGTCCTGCGGCGCACCCGGGCCACCCACCTGTTCATCACCGGCACCTTCCTGGGCGCCTCCTACGTGGCGTCGCTGCGCCGGGCCGCGGAGCGGGGGCCGGGCCAGGGGGTCCCGCTGCCGGGGCTGCCCTATCTGCGCGAGGTGATCGTCCTCGCCGGGGACGCACCCGAAGACTTCCGCACCTGGAAGGACTTCCTGGCGGCGGGCGAGTCCGTACCGCCGGACGCCGTACGGGACCGGGCCGACTCCGTACGCCCCGACGACCCCTCCGACATCACCTTCACCTCGGGCACCACGGGCGACCCCAAGGGCGTGGTGATCACCCACGCGCAGACCCTGCGGGTCTACGACACCTGGAGCGAGGTGACGGGACTGACGCACGGCGACCGCTATCTCATCGTCAACCCGTTCTTCCACACCTTCGGCTACAAGGCGGGCATCATCGCCTGCTTGATGCGCGGCGCGACGATGGTGCCGCAGCCGGTCTTCGACGTGGACACCGCGCTCACCCGCATCGCCGCCGAGCGCATCAGCGTCCTGCCCGGCCCGCCCACCCTGCACCAGGCGATCCTGGACCACCCGGCGCGCGACGCCCACGACCTGTCCACGCTGCGCCTGGTGGTCACCGGCGCCGCCGTCGTCCCGCTGGAGCTGGTGGAACGGCTGCGCTCCGAACTGCGCGTCGCCACCGTGCTGACGGCGTACGGACTGACCGAGGCGTCCGGCACCGTCACCATGTGCCGCCGGGGCGATCCGCCGGAGGTCATCGCCGCCACCTCCGGCCGCGCCATCCCGGACACCGAGATCAAGGTCGTGAGCCCCCTGGGCGGCCCGCGCCGCCCGGGCGCTCCCGGCGAGGTCTGGGTCCGCGGCTACCACGTGATGCGCGGCTACTTCGAGGACCCGGTCGCCAACGCCCGTGCCATCACCCCGGACGGCTGGCTGCGGACGGGCGACATCGGCGTCCTCGACGCGGACGGCAATCTGCGGATCACCGACCGGATCAAGGACATGTTCATCGTCGGCGGCTTCAACGCCTACCCCGCCGAGATCGAGCAACTCCTCGCCCGCCACCCCGACATCGCCGATGTCGCCGTCGTCGGCGTCCCGGACGCCCGCCTCGGCGAGGTCGCCAAGGCCTACGCGGTCCGCCGCGCATCCTCCGCGCTGACCGCCGACGAGCTGATCGCGTGGGCGCGCCGCGAAATGGCCAACTACAAGGTGCCGCGCCACGTGGAGTTCCTGCCCGAACTCCCGCGCAACGCGAGCGGCAAGGTGCTCAAGCACCGCCTGCGCGGGCGGACGGCGTGAAACGACGGCGTGGGGGCGAGCCGGTACGGCTCGCCCCCACGCCGGAGGTGTTCGGCGGCGTGTGGTCAGCCGTCCGTGCCCTCGGCCTGGTTGGCCCCGGAGATGGGCTGGGGGCTGTCCGGGTGGGCGTCCTGCGTCGTGATACCCGCGCGGTCCGGATGGGCGTCGGCCAGGGCCGGAACGGCGGTTCCGGCGGCTATCGCTGCTGCGAAGGCGAAGGAGACGAGGGCCTTCTTCGAGTAGGTCATACCAACTCCTGAAGCTGCACGGGCGTTTGCTGAGTGAAACGCAAAATTATTGATATGTGAATAAGTGTTCGATGAGCATGTCTTGAAGTCATCGATAAATGGCGCAAGCAGCGACATGTGCGACTCGCTATGGCGAGGACCGGTGTTGGTGGCCTCCCCTCCGGCCCACCAACACCGGTCCCCGCCGTGCCGTGCTCCGTCGGTGGTCGCCGACGGTCTCTACTTGGTCGCGCTGTCCGGGTGGCTGTCGAGCGTCTCGATGCCCGCGCCGTCCGGGTGGCTGTCGGCCTGGAGCGGCTTCGGGCTGTCCGGGTGGCTGTCCGCCTGGAGCGGCTTCGCGCTGTCCGGGTGGCTGTCGAGCGTTCCGATGCCCACCCCGTCCGGGTGGCTGTCGGCCTTCAGCGGCGACGGGCTGTCCGGGTGGCTGTCGAGCGGCCGGTAGGCGTCGGACGTGGGCTTCTTGTCCTCACTCACGAGGATCAACTCCATTGAACTCGGTCGGTTTGGGGTGCACAACACCCGTCCGGCGACTCCCCCGTGGGTCGCCGGACGGGCACACAAGGCCGCTCACCCTAAAACGAGGCAAGGAGTGGCCTCTTCACCGACCCGTCTGCCCCCCGCGGGGACGGATCGACAGCAACAACACTGCCGGTCCGGGATAAACGATTGATGAACGCGCCGCGGTAACCCTGCTACGCGGTCGCCAGGGGCGCCATCAGGGCCCGTACTTCCTCGGCCTCCGCGGGGTTGTTCAGCTGCTCGTAGATGGTCAGGGCCTCCTGCCAGCAGGCCCGGGCCCGGTCCGTCTGGCCCATCAGGTCCAGTGCCTGGCCCAGCACCTTCAGCACGGTGCCGCGGCGGAACTCACCGCCGACGAAGCGCAGCGCGAGCGCCTGTTCGGCATGGGTGGCCGCCTCCGGCGGGCGCCCGGCCGCGAGGTGGACCTCGGCCAGCCGGGCGTGGGTGGAGCCCTCCCAGAGGCGCTGCCGGTTCTCGCGGAACAGCGCGATCGCCTGCGTCAGCTGGTCGAGCGCCTCGTCGTACCGCCCGGCCTGGTGGAGGGCGATGCCCAGGGCGAATCGTCCGTTGGCGACCCGCAGGGCGAGCCCCAGGCTGCTGTAGATCTCGACGCCTTCGGCGGCGAGTTCGATGGCACTGTCGGTGCGGCCCATCGCCGAGTGGGCGCGGGAGATGTTGCACAGGGCGCCGGCGATGCCCGGCAGGTTGCCATCGGCGCGGAAGGCTTCGAGCGCCTGGCGGAAGTACGCCTCGGCGTCTTCGTACCGCTTCTGGTAGAGCGCGATGATGCCGCGTTCGTTGGGCACCTCGCAGCCGGGGATCGGGTCCTCGGCCGCCAGGGCGAGCTGCATGGCGTGCCGCCCCTCGTACTCGCCCTGCTCGTACCGGCTGGCCATCCAGTGCAGATGGGAGAGGGTGAAGCGGGCACGCCCCTCCGCGCGCGGGTCCCCGGCCAGTTCACCCGCGTCGCGCACCGTCTGGGCCGCCGCCTCGTACTGCCGGGAGTTGGCGCCGGACTCGCCCAGGTCCTTCGCCGCCACCAGGAGGTCGGCCGCACGGCCCAGCGTGTCTCCCGTCGCCGACTGCTGGATGCAGGCCAGCAGGCAGTGCGCCTCGGTGAAGATCCAGTCGAGTGCGGCCGCCGAGTCCGGGAAGTCCAGCCCCGGGTACCGCGTCGGCTCCAGGTGGTCCACCAGCCGGTCCCCGGGCCGGGCCAGGGCGAAGACCCGGGCGGCGGAGGACAGGTAGAAGTCCAGCAGCCGGGACAGCGCGGCGTCGCGCTCGGCCGGCGGCATCTCGTCGCGCTCGGCGCACGCACGCGCGTAGAGCCGGACGAGGTCGTGGAAGCGGTAGCGGCCGGGGGAGGCGGATTCGAGGAGGGACGTGTCGACCAGGCTCTCCAGCAGGTCTTCCGCGTCGTCGACGTCCATGTCCAGCACGGCGGCCGCCGCGGCGAGCGAGATGTCGGGGCCGTCGGCCAGGCCCAGCAGGCGGAAGGCGCGGGCCTGTTGCGGTTCGAGCTGGCCGTAGCCGAGTTCGAAGGTGGCCTTGACCGCGAGGTCACCGGCGCGCAGCTCGTCCAGCCGCCGCCGCTCGTCGCCGAGCTTGCCGGCCAGGGCGGAGACGGTCCAGGTGCGGCGGGAGGCCAGGCGGGAGGCGGCGATGCGGATGGCCAGCGGCAGGAAGCCGCAGGCCGCGACGACGTCCATGGCGGCGTCCCGCTCGGAGCCGACCCGCTCCTCGCCGACGATGCGGGTGAACAGGACGAGCGCCTCGTCGGGGCTCATCACATCGAGGTCGACCAGGTGGGCGCTCTCCAGGTCGACCATCCGGTGGCGGCTGGTGATCAGCGCCGCGCAGCCCGGGGTGCCGGGCAGCAGGGGGCGCACCTGGGCGGCGTCGCGGGCATTGTCCAGCAGGGTCAGCACGCGGCGGCCGTCGAGGAGGGAGCGGAAGAGCGCGGCGCGCTCCTCGACGCCGTCGGGGATGGCGTTGTCGGCGGTGCCCAGGGCGCGCAGGAAGGAGCCCAGCACGGCGCCGGGGTCGGCGACCAGGGGGCCGGAGCCCTGGAGGTCGACGTAGAGCTGGCCGTCCGGGAACTGGTGGCGCGCGGCGTGCGCGACGTGGACGGCCAGGGTGGTCTTGCCGACGCCGCCGATGCCCGCGACCGCTGACACGGCCATGACACGCCCTTCGGCGGTCGAGAGTTGGTCGCTCAGTTCCTTGATGAAGGGGGCCCGCCCGGTGAAGTCCGAGACGGTCGCGGGGAGCTGCGCGGGGCGCACGAAGCTCGCGCTGCCGCCGCTCGGCTCCTCGGAGGCGTGCGCGGCGACCGCCAGTTCGGCGTCGGCCTCCAGGATCTTCTGGTGCAGCGCGGACAGCTCGGGGCGCGGGTCGACGCCCAGTTCCTCGGCGAGCAGCCGCCGGGTGTCGGCGTAGACGGCCAGGGCCTCCGCCTGCCGCCCGCTGCGGTACAGCGCCAGCATCAGCAGCTCCCGCAGCCGCTCGCGCAGCGGGTACGAGGCGGTCAGCGCGGTCAGTTCGGAGACCGCCTCGGAGTGGTGGCCCAGCTCCAGGTCCAGGTCGAGCCGGGTCTCGATGAGGGAGCGGTGCCACTCGTCGAGCCGGGTGCGCTGGGTCTCCGCGTAGGGGCCCGGCACTCCGGCCAGCGGTTCGCCGTCCCACAGGTCGAGCACCTTGTTGAACAGGTCGCGCGCCCGGACGCGGTCCCCGGAGTGCTGCGCCTTCTCCGCCTCGGCCGTCAGCTGCTCGGCCACGTCGGTGTCCAGGGAGCTGAGGCCGATCCGGATCGCGTAGCCGCCCGATTCGCTCACCAGTATCTCGGAGTCGGGCCCGAACGCCTTGCGCAGCCGCGAGGCGTACGTGCGCAGCGCGGCGATCGCCGCCTCCGGCGGCTCGGTGCCCCACAGGCCGTCGACCAGCTCGGGCGCGGTCGCGGTGCGCCCTCCGCGCAGCAGCAGCGCGGCGAGCAGCGCGCGTTGCTGCGGCGAACCGGTGCTGATCGCTTCATCGCCCCGCCAGGCCCGGACGGGGCCCAGCACGGTGAAGTACAAGTGCTGTCCCGGCACTCGCTCCCTTTCGCCGTCCATGGTCTCCCCCTCGCCTGTCCTTCCCAGTCGCACGGGTCAGTTTGCCTTGTCAACGCCTTCCGCGTCAGTAGGGCCCCCACGTCCTCCACAAGCCCGCCATAGTTGTCCGAAGTGCCCATGGTGTCTGGCGCGGTGCTTGCGCCGAGGGCGGTTTCCGGGGGGCGCGGGAAAACCCGCGGAGAACGAGCGCGGAACCCGCAGAGAACCCGCACCCGATAACTGACACTCCGTCAGATCGGCGCTACCGTGAACGGCATGGAGAGCTTCCCGAAGATCATCTCGGTGGACGACCACACGGTTGAGCCCCCTCACGTCTGGCGGGACCGCCTCCCGTCGAAGTACCGCGACATCGGTCCGCGCATCGTCCGGGCGCCGCTGAAGGAGATGACCTTCGTCGGCGGCAAGTTCGCCCCGAAGATGGGCGCGCCCGGCGACGACGGGCCGATCGCCGACTGGTGGGTGTACGAGGATCTGCACCGGCCGCTGACCCGGCTCGACACCGCCGTCGGCTACGCCCGCGACGAGGTCCGGCTGGAGGCCATCACCTACGAGCAGATGCGGCCCGGGTCCTACGCGGTGCCGGACCGGCTCGCCGACATGGACGTCAACCACGTCCAGTCCGCGCTCTGCTTCCCGACCTTCCCCCGCTTCTGCGGGCAGACCTTCACCGAGGCGGGCGACCGCGAGCTGGGGCTGCTCGGGGTGCGCGCGTACAACGACTGGATGGTGGAGGAGTGGTGCGGCCCCGAGGCGCGGGGCCGCCTCATCCCGCTGATCATCATCCCGCTGTGGGACGCGGAGCTGGCCGCCGCCGAGGTACGGCGCAACGCCGCGCGCGGGGTGCGCGCCGTCTGCTTCTCCGAGATACCGCCGAACCTCGGGCTCCCCTCCGTCCACACCGACGCCTGGGATCCCTTCTTCGCGGCGTGCGACGAGACCGGCACGGTCATCGCCATGCACATCGGCTCGTCGTCCCGCATGCCCTCGACCTCCGCCGACGCGCCCCCGGCGGTCGGCTCCACCATCACCTTCGCCAACTGCTGCTTCTCGATGGTCGACTGGCTGATGAGCGGCACGTTCGAGCGCTTCCCCAACCTCAAGATCATGTACGCGGAGGGCCAGATCGGCTGGATCCCGTACATCCTGGAGCGCGCGGACGTGGTCTGGGAGGAGAACCGCGGCTGGGGCGGTGTCGCCGACAAGGTGCTGCGGCCGCCGTCCGAGCTGTTCGCCGAGCACGTCTACGGCTGCTTCTTCGACGACGCCTTCGGGCTGCGGAACCTCGACGCGATCGGGGTGGGCAACGTCCTGTACGAGACGGACTATCCGCACTCCGACTCGACCTGGCCGAAGTCCCGGGAGGTCGGCGAGGCACAGATGGGACATCTGGCGCCGGACGTGGTGGAGCGGATCGTGCGGGGCAACGCGATCGAGCTGCTGGGGCTGACCGCGGACGGGCTCTGGCCCGGGCCGGGGGCATGAGCCTGTAGGGCCCCGGGCCTGTGCACTCAGGAACAAGGAAGTGTCCACTGCCGGTAGTCGCTCGGCGGTATGCCGTACGCGGCACGGAAGGTGCGGCTGAAGACCGCGGGATGGGTGAAGCCCCGGCGCGCGGCGAGCCGGTGCAGCGGGACGGCGGACAGGCCGGGGTCGGCGAGGTCCCGCCGTACGCGGTCCAGGCGCTGCTGCCGGATCCACCCGGAGACGGTGGTGTCCTGGGCGCGGAACAGCCGGTGCAGATAACTCACGGAGATGTGGTGTGCGGCGGCGACGGCGGCCGGGGTCAGCTCGGGGTCGTGCAGGTTCCGCCGGATGAAGTTCTGCACGCGCAGGGTCAGGGTGTGCCGGTGCGTCTCGGGCGGCAGGGCGTCCTCGGCCTCGACGGCGTGGGCGAGCAGGGAGGCCGCGAGGTCGATCAGCACGGTTCCCAGCCGCGGGCCGTCGGAGGGTTTGTCCTCGTACGGGGGAAGGACGGCCGCTGCTCCAGGGGGTGTCGTGCCGGTCATGCCGGGCTCCCGACGCCTGGCACGGCACCTCGCGGCCCCGCGCTCGTCGCGCGCAGCGCCGCTGCGCTCTCCTCACGCGGGTTGCGATGTTCCCCCAGCTACCGCTGGGAGGTGCCCCCTGCACCAGACGCCGCTCGCTGATCCGGCCTGATCGACAAGACACCCCCTGGGCCCACATCGCCCGCACGCTAACACCCCTTGTCTGATGGGCCGTCAGATACGACGATGGCGGTCCCACCGCGGTCCACCGACAAGGAGGCCCGGCATGCGCGTCCTGCCCCGGGGCCGGTTGAGCTACGGCATGCAGCTGCCGATCCAGTCACAGAGCACCCTCTACGCCGAACCGTGGGAGGCGGCCGCGGGCCCCGGCGACCTCGTGGCCATCGCCCGCGCCGCCGACCGGTCCGGCTTCGCCTACGTCGCCGTCTGCGACCACGTGGCGATCCCGCGGCGGCTGGCCGACGCGATGGGCACCGTCTGGTACGACCCGGTCGCCACCCTCGGCTACCTGGCCGCGGCCACCGAGCGGGTGCGGCTGCTCAGCCACGTCGCCGTCGCCGCGCTCCGGCACCCCCTGCTCACCGCCAAGCAGTACGCGACGCTGGACCACCTCTCCGGCGGGCGGCTGATCCTCGGGGTCGGCGCCGGGCACGTACGCGAGGAGTTCGACGCGCTCGGCGTCGACTTCGACGCGCGCGGGCCGCTGCTCGACGAGACGGTCGACGCCCTGAAGGCGGCGCTGGGGCCGGAGGAGTTCGCCGACTTCCACGGTGAGCGCTTCGAGTTCAGCGGGCTCGGCCAGGCCCCGCGCCCCGCCCAGACCCCGCGCCCCCCGCTGTGGGTGGGCGGCTCCTCGCCCGCCGCGCTGCGCCGGGCCGCCGTACGCGGTGACGGCTGGCTGCCGCAGGGCGACCCCCGGGACCGGCTCCCCGCGCAGATCGCCCGGCTGCGCGCGCTGCGCGAGGCGGCGGGCGTCGCGGAGCCCGCCGAGATCGGCGCCATCGCCGAGCCGCTGTACGTGGGCGACCCGCCCTGGCGCGTGGGGCGGCGCACGCTCAGCGGCAAGCCGGAACAGCTGGCCGAGTCCCTGCGCGCGTACGCGGCCATGGGCGTGGACCAGATCCAGGTGCGGTTCCGCAGCCGGAGCCGCACCGAACTGACCGATCAGATGGCGGCCTTCGCGGCCGAAGTCGCCCCGCATCTGAACGCCTGAGGAGGCCATCATGGGCAAGCTGGACGGACGCGTCGTGATCGTCACGGGTGCGGCGCGCGGGCAGGGCGAGCAGGAGGCGCGGCTGTTCGCCGCGGAGGGCGCGAAGGTGGTGCTCGCGGACGTCCTCGACGACCAGGGCGGGGCCGTCGCCAAGGAGCTGGGCGAGGAGTCCGCCGCTTACGTCCATCTCGACGTGAGCCGCGAGGAGGACTGGGCGGCCGCCGTGGCGTTCGCGAAAGACGCCTTCGGCGCCGTGGACGGGCTGGTCAACAACGCGGGCATCCTCCGCTTCAACGAGCTGACCAGCACCCCGCTGGAGGAGTACCTGTCCGTGGTCCAGGTCAACCAGGTCGGCGCGTTCCTCGGCATGCGCGCGGTCGCGCCCGAGCTGGCGGCGGCGGGCGGCGGCACGATCGTCAACACCGCCTCGTACGTGGCGCTCTCCGGCATGGCCCTGCTGACCTCGTACGCCGCCACCAAGGCGGCCATCGTCGGGATGACCCGGGTGGCCGCGATGGAGCTGGCGGGCAAGGGGATACGGGTCAACGCGATGTGCCCCGGCGCGATCGACACCCCCATGAGCAACCCCGCCCGGCTCGACCCGGCGGCGGACACCGCGGACGTGGCCGAGGCGTCGGAGGCGGTGGACGGCCTCTACCGCAAGCTGGTCCCGATGGGCCGCATCGGCCGCCCCGAGGAGATCGCCCGCCTGGCGCTCTTCCTCACCTCCGACGACTCCTCGTACATCACCGGCCAGCCGGTCGTCGCCGACGGCGGCTGGCTGAGCGGCGTCTCGGTCTTCTAGGCGCCCGCCGTCTTCTGAAGCCTGGGCCTTGACGGTCCACCCTCCCGGTGCCATGGTCGGACTCGAATCTGACGGTACGTCAGATTGTTGAACTGGAGGCGGTGACCCCCTTGGAATTCGGACTGTTCGTACAGGGATACGTGCCGGAGCGCCGACGCCGCGCCGACCCCGAGGCCGAGCACCACGCCCTCATCGAGGAGACCGAGTACGTCATCCAGGCCGACCGGTCCGGCTTCAAATACGCCTGGGCCTCCGAGCACCACTTCCTGGAGGAGTACTCCCACCTCTCCGCGAACGACGTCTTCCTCGGCTACCTCGCCCACGCCACCGAGCGCATCCACCTCGGATCCGGCATCTTCAACCCCCTCCCGCAGGTCAACCACCCCGTCAAGGTGGCCGAGAAGGTGGCCATGCTCGACCACCTCTCCGGCGGCCGGTTCGAGTTCGGCTCGGGGCGCGGGGCGGGCAGCCACGAGATCCTGGGGTTCATCCCGGGCGTCACCGACATGAACCACACCAAGGAGATCTGGGAAGAGACCATCGGCGAGTTCGCCAAGATGTGGCTCCAGGACGAGTACCCGGGCTTCCAGGGCAAGCACTGGTCGCTCCCGCCCCGCAAGGTGCTGCCCAAGCCGTACGGCACCGGCCACCCGGCCATGTGGTACGCGGCCGGGTCCCCGTCCTCGTACGCGATGGCGGGCCGCAAGGGCCTCGGCGTCCTCGGCTTCTCCATCCAGAAGGTGTCCGACATGGAGTGGGTCCTCGACTCCTACAAGAACGCCGTCAAGGACGCCGACCCGGTCGGCGGCTTCGTCAACGACAACGTCATGGTGACCTCGACCGCGATCTGTGCCGAGACCCACGCCAAGGCGGTCGAGATCGCGCTCGGCGGCGGCCTCAACTACCTCCAGTCGCTGCTGTTCCGCTACCACGACACCTTCCCCCGCCCGGACGGCGTCCCGGAGTGGCCCGAACTCCTCCCCGACTACACCGAGGAGATCATCGAGTTGCTCATCGCCGAGGAGCTGATGATCTGCGGCGACCCGGACGAGGTCTTCCGGCAGTGCAAGCGGTGGGAACAGGCCGGGGCCGACCAGCTCTCCTTCGGGCTGCCGATCGGCATCGGCTACGAGGACACCATGAACACCATCAAGCTCATCGGCGAGCACGTCATCCCGAAGATCGACACCGACCCGGTGCACCGCACGACCCGCTTCCGCCAGGCATAAGCGCCGCCCAGCCGCCAGAAGGGACCCCACCCGTGCTCGACCACCTCATCAAGGGCGCGACCGTCGTGGACGGCACGGGCGCGCCCTCCTACGTCGCCGACGTCGGCCTGCGCGACGGACGGATCGCCGCCGTGGCCGAGCCGGGCACGCTGGGCGAGCAGGCCCGTTCCACCGAGGACGCCACCGGGCTCGTCCTCGGCCCCGGCTTCGTCGACCCGCACACCCACTACGACGCCCAGCTCTTCTGGGACCCGTACGCCACCCCGTCCATGAACCACGGCGTCACCACCGTCGCGGGCGGCAACTGCGGCTTCACCCTCGCCCCGCTCAACCCCGAGCGCCCCGGCGATGCCGACTACACCCGGCGGATGATGAGCCGGGTCGAGGGCATGTCGCTGGTCGCCCTGGAGGAGGGCGCGCCCTGGAACTGGCACAGCTTCGGCGAATACCTCGACGCCCTGGAGGGACGGATCGCCGTCAACGCGGGCTTCATGGTGGGGCACTGCGCGCTGCGCCGCCACGTCATGGGCCCCGACGCGATCGGCGGCCGGCCCGCCCCCGCCCAGCTGGAACAGATGCTGCGGCTCCTCCACGAGGCCATGGACGCGGGCGCCTGGGGGCTGTCCACCACCCAGTCCTCCACCCACGCCGACGGCGACGGGCAGCCGGTCGCCTCCCGGCACGCGGGGCCCGACGAACTCCTCGCCCTGTCCCGGGCCGTCGGCGACCACGAGGGCACCCAGATCGAGGCCATCGTGGCGGGCTGCCTCGACCGGTTCGCGGACGAGGAGATCGACCTGCTGGTGGAGATGAGCGCCGCCGCCGGACGCCCCCTCAACTGGAACGTCCTCACCATCGACGCCGCCGTCCCCGAGCGCGTCCCGCGCCAGCTCCAGGCGAGCGAGCGCGCCCGCAAGGCGGGCGGCCGCATCGTCGCCCTCACCATGCCCATCCTCACCCCCATGAACATGTCGCTCGGCACGTTCTGCGCGCTCAACCTCATCCCGGGCTGGGGCGACATCCTCGGCCTCCCCATCCCCGAGCGCATCGCGAAGCTCCGCGACCCGGCCGTGCGGTCGGAGATGCTGCGCCGCGCGAAGAGCCCCGAGGCCGGGGTCTTCCGGCGGCTCGCCGACTTCGAGCGGTACGTCATCGGCGACACGTACAGCGATGCCAACGCCGGACTCACCGGCCGCGTCGTCCGCGGCATCGCTGCCGAGCGCGGCCAGGACGCCTTCCACGCCCTGGTGGAGATCTGCGCCGCCGACGAGATGCGCACGGTCCTGTGGCCGATGCCGACCGACAACGACCCGGCCAGCTGGGAGCTGCGGCGCCAGACCTGGGAACACGAGGACGTCATGCTCGGCGGCTCCGACGCGGGCGCCCACCTGGACCGCATGTGCGGCGCCCCGTACACCACGCGCTTCATCGGCGACTGCCTGCGCGGCCGCAAGCTGGTCCCGCTGGAGCGGGCCGTCCGCATGCTGACCGACGACCCGGCCCGGCTGCTCGGACTGCGCATGCGCGGCCGCGTCGCCGAGGGCTACCACGCCGACCTCGTCCTCTTCGACCCCGACCGCATCGACGCGGGCCAGGCCCGCCTCGTCCACGACCTCCCCGGCGACAGCCCCCGCCTGGACTCCCGGGCGACGGGCATGGTGAGCGTCCGCGTTGGCGGCGTCGAAACCATCCGCGACGACGAGATCACCGGCGCGATCCCGGGCAAGGTACTGCGCTCCGGCCGGGACACCGAGACGGTGAGCACGAGGGCCTGAGCCGGTGACACCCCCCAGGGGCGGCGACGGGCACGGCGCCCCTGCCGGAGCCGCGCCGGACGGCGGCCCCGGCGCGCTCGCCGGCCGGGCCGCGCTGGTCACGGGGGCCTCGCGCGGCATCGGCCTGGCGGTGGCGCGGGCGCTGACGGAGGCGGGCGCGTCAGTGTGCGTGACCGCCCGCAACCTCGCCGATCTGTCCACCGCCGTCCGCGCGCTGGGCCCGCGCGCCCTCGCCTGCCCTGGCGACGTGACCGACCCGGCCCACCTGGCCGAGGCGGTCGCCCGCACCCTGTCCGCGTTCGGCCGTCTCGACATCCTCGTCAACAACGCCGCCACGAACGCCCCCCTCGGCCCCCTGATCGACGCCGACCCACTGCTGTGGCGCAGGGCGTTCACCCTCAACGTGGAGGCCCCGCTGCGGCTGACCCAGGCCGCCTGGCGCGCCTGGATGCGCGACCACGGCGGCGCGGTCGTCAACATCTGCACCGAGGGCACCCACGGCGTGGGCCCCGGCGTCGGCGCCTACGGCGCGAGCAAGACCGCCCTCCTCCGCCTCACCCGCCAGCTCGCCGCCGAGCTCGCCCCGTCCGTCCGCGTCAACGCGGTCTCCCCGGGATTGATCCGCACCGAGATGGCCCGCTTCGTCTGGGAACCCGACGAGCCCTCCATCGCCGCCACCCTCCCCCTGGCCCGCATCGGCGAACCGGTGGACGTGGCCCGCGCCGTCCGCTGGCTGGTCTCCGACGAGGCGTCCTGGATCACCGGCACCGACCTGGTGGTGGACGGCGGCCGCCGCGTCCGCGCGGCATTCCCCGGAGGAACGCAGGCCCCGTGATGGTCTCATTAGGCTAATCAGTCGGTTCATCACATAAAAGACCGGACGGAGGTGGAAGACAATCCAAGACACATAGAACTTTCCGGGAATTTGCCCGGTTCGAGTCCAAAGGAGTACTGCATGCGTCCTCACAGCAGGGCCGCATCGCCGCGGGTGCGATGTTCATGGCGGCCCACCCGGCTGGCGCTCGGCGGCCTCACCTCACTGACCGCCGTCTCGCTGGTAGGCGTACTGGGTGCCCTGCCCGCCGCGGCGCAAGGTCTCGGAGCGGAAGCGCTGCCTGCTTCGACCATCATGTCCACGGACCGGGCCTTCTCCTTGGACGACCCCGAGCTCCCCGCCGACCTCGCCGGCGACCCCGGCAGGCCCGGTAAGCCGAAGCCGCCGCGGCCGGGGGCCAACGGGTGCTTCGAGATCGACACCGTTCGTCAGGAAGCCGCCGGCGGCGGGGCCTTCTACGCAGCCGTCAGTTTCGGAGTCCCCTACGTCGGAGACGAGACCGCCCCTGGCGGGGACATCGACTGGGACGACCTCTCCGACGAGTCGGGAGCGGTGCCCGTGGGTGCCTGCGGTGTGTCCATCGACGTCGGCCCCGGTGGCCCTCCGGGCAGCACCATTTTCATCGACGTCATCACCACGTCGGGGACCGTGCACGGCATTACCTGCAACCGCACGGGTTCGGTGATCACGTCCTGCGGTACCTGGGTTCAGCGCGCGACCCCGACGCCCGGGGACACGCTGACGCCGTAAGCCGTGTTCGCACTTTCGGCATCAGTGACGCGGGGCAGCCGGTCCGGCTGCCCCCGTCGTGCTGGCGGACGGCGGCCGGGTCACCAGATGATGGCGTCCTCGAACGTCTGCTGCCAGTACGTGACCTTGAGGGAGTCGTCGATGTAGACGCCCTTGGCGGGCAGCGACGGGTGGGCGGCCGACGGGACGTCCTCGTCGGCGGTGCGGCCCTGGAAGTAGACGGTGAGCGACTTCTCGGTGTGGCCGTTCGAACCGCTGCCGTCGGCGGCCGACAGGTTCACGGAGGCGTAGCCGGACGCGCCCGGAGCGAGCGTGACGACGGCCTGCGGCTTCGAGGCCTCGATGACCGGCGGCACCGACTGGGCCTCGCCGAACTGGACGGCCGGGTAGTGGTACAGGTTGCAGGGGACGCCGCCGGTGTTGGTGACTGTCAGCAGCATGTGGTTCACCGGGCGGCTCAGGGGAGCCGCGACCGTCTTGGTGTTGGAACCCTGGCAGGTGACGGCGGCCTTGGCCTTCGCCGCCCCCGCGGCCCGCACGCCCTCGGCGTGGGCGCTCGCCCCGTTGCTGTACGCGGTCAGAGAGAGCGCGGCGACCGCGACGGTCGCGGCGGCGGTCAGGAGACGGGTGCGGGAGTTCCTGCTGTGCGACATGTGGGGGAGCCCTTTCGGTGGTGCGGCCGGTGTGGTGCTTGGATGACCGGAGCTTGTGGGGTGATCCGTCCCAACCGCCAGGAATGCCGGGCAGTTTGGGACACTGGAACGCGAAAGCGGGCTGTGACCAGGGGGAACGTAAGGGGCTTGGGACGCGGGAATGGGACGCGCCGGGCCGCGCAGGGATGGGGAGGAACGGGTGTCAGGGGCAACAGGGGCGACCGGGACCGCCGCGGAGGCGTTCGCGGAGCTGCTGCGGGGACTCAAGGAACGCTCGGGGCTGAGCTACGGGGCGCTCGCCAAGCGATTACACATGAGCACGTCCACGCTGCACCGCTACTGCAACGGCAGCGCGGTGCCGCCCGACTACGCACCGGCCGAACGGCTCGCCCGGGTGTGCCGGGCGACCCCCGAGGAACTGGTCGAGCTGCACCGGCGGTGGATCCTGGCGGACGCGGCGCGGGGCCGTAAGGCAGCGGGGCCCGAGGAACCGGCGCCCGCCGCCCCGGACGACAGCCCGCCCGGTGAACTCCCCGGACCCGCCGGACTCCCCGGACCCGCCGAACCCGCCGAACCCGCCGAACCCGGTGGAAGTGATGAACCGGTCGTCGGCGACACCGCCCCGCCCGCACCCGTGCGGCCCGGCCGGCGCCGCACCGCGCTGATCGCCTCCGTTGCGACGGCCGCCCTGCTGGGAGCCCTCGTGATCGCCGCGAATCTGCCGTCCTCCGGGGACGACGGCGAAGACCGGTGGGCCGGCGATGTCACCGCCCCGACCACCGCACCCGCCACCACCGTCCGGGCGAACGAAAAGGCCCCGTCCGCGTCGGCCTCCCCTTCCCCGTCCCGGAGTCGTGGCGCGAAGACCGGCGAACCCTCCGCCCCGGCGCGGGAGTCCGCCGCCCACGGCGGTGGGGGCGCCCGCGGCGGCGCGGACGCCGCCGAGCGTGCACGCACCGGCGGCGTACCGATCAACGTCGCCACCCGCCCCTACGTCTACGAGGACCCGTGCAGCCAGCACTTCCTCGTCGACGCCGAGCCCGAACAGGTCGGCCCGCCCGCCGCCGAACAGGACGCGCCCCGCTGGGCGGCCGCGTACGGCGCGGTCTCCTCGGGGGAGCAGCGCATCGCCCTCACCGTGCAGGGCACCGGGAAGGACACCGTCGTCCTGGAGGAGCTGCACATACGCGTCGTCGCGAAGGGCGCCCCGCTCGCCTGGAACGACTACTCGATGGGCGTCGGCTGTGGCGGCGGCGTCGGCACCAAGTCGTTCGACGCCGACCTCGACGACGGCAGCCCCACCGTCACCGTCAAGAACGGCCAGCGCGACTTCCCGTACAAGGTCAGCGAGTCCGACCCGGAGATCTTCTATCTCACCGCCCGTACCAGGGCCCATGACGTCCGCTGGGACCTCGCGCTGACATGGTCCAGCGGCGACCGCCACGGCACCGTGCACATCGACAACAACGGCACCCCGTTCCGCACCAGCGCCAACGCCGGGCGCCCCGGCTACGACTACCCGCTGGGCGGCCGCGAGTGGATCGAGCGACCGGAGTAACCACGTGGTGGGACGGCGGCCGCCTCACGGCCGGGCGGCCCAGCCGCGGACGTCGGGGGACGGGTCGGCCGGTGCGCCCTTGAGTTCGTGGAAGCCGGGGGCGCCCGCCACCACCAGGGTGGCGTCCCAGAGCCGACCGGCCTCCTCGCCCCGGGGGACCCGGGATATCACCGGCCCGAAGAAGGCGATCCGCGCGTCGGCGTCACCGCCCGGGTCCGGGACGGCGACGACCGGAGTGCCGACGTGAGGGCCGAGGACGGCGATGCCCTCGGCGTGGGAAGCGCGCACCGCGTCGTCGTAGTCGCGGCAAGTCGCCGCCCCGGCGAGCTCCGGGGGCAGCCCGGCGTCGGCCAGCGCCACCTCGGGATCGTTGATCCACTGCTGGGCGCCGCCGTCGCCGTCGCCGCTGTCGCCGCTGTCGCCGCGGTCGGCCCAGAGGGCGGCGTAGAACGCGCCCAGCGCTTCCTGACCGTGGTGCCGCAGGACGGCGGCGCAGATGCGTACGGGCATCCACAGGTAGCCCTCGGGGTCTCCTTCGGGGTCGTCGTCACGGCCCTCGTTGAGCACCGCCAGGCTCATGACGCGCCAGCGCACGTCCAGGGGCCGGACCGTGGCCGCCTCCACCACCCATCGCGAGGTGAGCCAGGTGTAGGGGCAGGCGGGGTCGAACCAGAAGTCCACGGTCACTGGTGTCGTCATGGCGTACTCCTCCTCCGGCGCTCCGGCGCCACTGTACGGAGGCGAAGGAAGTCCGGACCCGAAGCGATGGCGATCTCGGGGGTCCGGCAGCACGCTGGAGCCATGACGGCACAGCAGCACGCGGACACCCCGGTCGGCGCATCGATCTTCGGGGACGGGACGGTCGCCCTGGTGACCGGTGCGGCGCACGGACTGGGGCTCGAGGTCGCCAGGCAGCTGGCGCAGCGTGGTATCGACGTCCTGGTCGGAGCGCGGGACCCGGAGAAGGCCGCGGCCGCCGTGCGTGGTCTCGACGGAGTCGGTGCGCTGCCGCTGCCGCTCGACATCACCGACCAGGCGTCGGTGGATCTGGCCCTTCGGACCGTCGAGGAGAGGAAGGGCCGACTCGACATCCTCGTCAACAACGCGGCAGCGCGCCCCGACCGGACCGAGACGGTGACGGGCGCCGACCTGGACGCGGCCGCGCGGCTGATGCAGGTGGACCTCTTCGGCACCTGGCGCATGACGATCAGCGCGCTCGCGCTGCTGCGGCGCTCGCCCAGGCCGCGCGTGGTGAACGTCGGCTCGGGCGCGGGCTCTCACTCCGACGATCGCTACGGAATGGCCACCGCAGGCGGGGCGTATGCCGGTCATGCCATCGGAAAGGCGGCGGTGAACGCCCTGACCTCCGTTCTCGCGGCCGGACTCGCCGACACTCCGATCGTGGTCAACGCGGTATGCCCCGACGTCACGGCCACCGTCCCCGGGGTGGAGACGCCGGGCGGGCGGCCGGTCGAGGAGAGCGCACCGGGGGTCGTATGGGCGGCGACGCTGCCCGACGACGGCCCGCGAGGCGGCTTCTACCGGGACGGTGAACCGCTGGGATGGTGAACGTCGGCACGCGCAGGACATCGCCGGACGATCACCCGGCGGACGTCCACTTTCCGGACGACCACCCGGTGGCCGTCCACCTGCCGGACGATCACCTGTCGGACGTCCTTCGCCACGTCGAGATCCACGGCGTGATCTCGGGAGGACTCGTCGCCCGCGCGCCATGGGTGTCCCGCGGTGAGGTCACCGACGACGTGAAGATCGTCGCGGTGCTCCGCGGGCGCGCGCACCTGCGCACCGACGGCGGCGCCTCGGCGCACCTGACGGAGGGCGACGTCGCCGTCCTCCGCCATCGGACGTGGCTCGCACTCCGCGGCGGTTCACCGCACGGGACGGCACGCGAGATCGCCCCGCCGGTGGGGTGGTCCGCACGTCCCCTCGACGCCTCCGGGCAGTCGGACGTGGTCATCGGCGGCCATGTCCACCTGGGCCCCGCGGCACGCGAGCTGCTCCACCCTGCGCTGCCACCCGTCGGCCACCTCCACGGCTCGGACCCCGCGGCACGCCGACTGCGTACCGTCCTGGGCCTGCTGCTGGAGGAGTTCTCGGGCGGCGAGCCCGGCTCCGGGTTCGCCCTCGCGCAGTACGCGCAGCTCCTCATGCTCGAAACCCTCCGGGCGTACGCCGCCCGCCCCGACCTGCCCCCGGGGTGGCTCCGGCTCCTCGCGGACGAGCGGCTGCGCCCCGCCGTGCGGCTCATGCACGACGACCCGGGCCGCCCTTGGCGGTTGGAGCAGCTCGCGCGAGCGGCCACGATGTCCCGGACGGCCTTCGCGGAGAGTTTTCGGCGGACGAGCGGGTTCACCCCCTTCGCCTACCTGCACCGCTGGCGCATCGTTCTGGCCGAGCACGCCCTCCGCCACACGGACACCAGCGTCGACGCGCTCGCCGCCCGACTCGGCTACGCCTCGCCGACCTCGTTCAGCACCGCGTTCCGGCGGACCGTCGGCATGCCGCCCTCGGCCTACCGGCGAGCGCGTCGCACGGCGCCAACGTCGGGAGCGGCCCCGGCAGTTGGGCGCCGGGCGAGGCTCTGAAATTGCCTCGCCGCCGCACGACTCGCCCGCTACGGTTGCGACCGCCCCGGCAGTTCCGACGCTGAGAGTAGGTTCGTCCATGGCATGTCGTATCAGTGAACTCGTGCTCCATTGCCACGACCCCGAGGTGCTGGCGCGGTTCTGGTGCGAGGTCCTGGACTTCGTCGTGCTCGATCGCGAAGAGGAAGTGGGCGTCATCGAGATCGGACCGCGCGAAGGGTTCGGCGGTTCGCAGCCGACGATCGTCCTCATCCCCCACGACGCGCCGCAGAAGGGGCAACTCCGGCTGCACATCGACGTCAACGCCACCGACCGCGATCAGGACGCCGAGCTCGAACGCCTCCTGGCCGCCGGGGCCGTACGCGCCGACATCGGCCAGACCGGCGAGGAGTCCTGGCACGTCCTCGCCGATCCCGAAGGCAATGAGTTCTGCCTTCTCAAGGGCCGCATCGCCCCGCTCTGACGGCCCTCGTCGCCGAGCCGCGCCGGGTACGACCCCGCGGCCCGGTCACGCGACCTTGGCGCCCCCGTTCCCGCCGCCGACAGCGGCCCGACAGTCCCCGGCATGCCGCCGACGCCACGGCTCCGCCGCCCGAGCCGGAAACCGATGCCCCTGGTGGGCCGTCTTGAGGGGTGGACTCGAACGGATGGGAAGCAATGGCGGAGCGGCCGGGCAGCGGTGTGGCGTCGACGGTGACGGCGGCGATGCGCCGATGGTCGGGGCGCTGGGGGCCGGGCGAGGACACCGAGGGGCGGTCGGCCTGGGCGCGGGGGCGGGTCCTCGCCGCGCTGGCGGTGCTCACGGCCGGGCTGCTGGCCTTCCACCGGGCGGTGCCCAACTCCGTGGGGCGCCTGGGCAGTCTGCTGGAGGCCTTCCTGCCCTGGCTCGGTCTGGTGGTCGTCGTACTGCTGGGCCTGGCGCTGCTGCGCCGTTCGGCCACCGCGCTGCTGGCCCTGCTGCTGCCGGTGGCGGCCTGGACGTACCACTTCGGCGGGCTGTTCCTGCCCGGGGCGACGACGGGCGCGCACGACCTGGTCGTGGTGCAGCACAACGTCAGCGACGAGAACGCCGACCCGGCGGGTACGGCCCGCGCCCTGGCCGGGGCCTCGCCCGATCTCGTCGCGCTGGAGGAGCTGGTGCCCGCGGCGCTGCCGGTCTACGAGAAGACCCTCGCCCCGGACTACCCGTACCACGCCGTGCGGGGCACCGTCGGGCTCTGGTCGAAGCATCCGCTCACCGAGGCCCGGCTGTTGGACATCAAGCCCCGGGGGATCACGGAATCCTGGAGCCGAGGGCTGCGGGCCGTCGTCCGGGCGCCGCGGGGCGAGGTCGCGGCGTACGTCGCGCACCTGCCGTCGGTCCGCGTCGGGGCGAGCGGCCTCGCCTCGTCCTGGCGTGACGAGAGCGCCGGTCTGCTGGGCAAGGCCATCGCCGCCGAGAAGCGGAAACCGGTGATCCTGATGGGCGACCTCAACGGCACGGTCGACGACCGTGGGCTGGACCCGCTGACCTCCCGGATGAACGTGGCGGAGCGGGGCTTCGCCTTCAGCTTCCCCGCCGGGTTCCCGATGGCCCGGATCGACCAGGTCATGGCCCGCTCGGCGGCCGTCGCCCACATCCGCACCCTGCCCGCCACCGGCAGCGACCATCTGCCGGTCACCGCGCGGGTCCGCTGGCACGCGGCCCGCTCCTAGGCTGGTGCCGTGACCGACTCCACGACACTGCGAACCCTGCTGCCCGCGGACCGTGGCGGCGGCTGGGAGCCCGTCACCGCCGGTGAGTCCGGGGCCGCCGTCTTCCGCTCCGCGGACGGTTCGCGGTACGGGAAGTGCGTGCCCGCGCACCAAGTGGCCGCGTTGGAGGCGGAGCGGGACCGGGTGGAGTGGCTGCACGCGCAGGGCGTTCCCGGCGCGCGGGCGCTCGACTGGCGCGTCACCGACGCGGGTGGCTGCCTGGTGACCAGCGCCGTGGCGGGTGTCCCCGCGGATCGTGTCCCGGCTGCCACGCTCCGGGCGGCGTGGGAGCCGATCGCCGATGCGGTGCGACGACTGCACGATCTGCCGCCCCGGGCCTGCCCCTTCAGCCGCGACCTCTCACAGATGTTCGCCACCGCGCGCGAGGTCGTGGCGCGGGGCGCGGTCAACCCGGAGTTCCTCCCCGTCGAACAGCAGCACACCCCTCCCGACGAGCTGCTCGCCCGCCTCGCCCCGCAGATCGAGCGCCGTCTCGCGCAGGAGGCCGCCGAGGTGGTCGTATGCCATGGGGACCTGTGCCTGCCCAATATCGTCCTCGACCCGACGACCCTGACCGTCGCGGGCTTCATCGACCTCGGCCGCCTCGGCCGCGCCGACCCCTACGCCGACATCGCCCTTCTGCTCGCCACCGCCCGGGAGACCTGGCCCGACGAACGGCAGGCGAACGCGGCGGAGGACCGGTTCGCCCACCGCTACGGCATCGCCCTCGACCGCGACCGCGAGCGGTTCTACCTCCACCTCGACCCGCTCACCTGGGCCTAGGCGTCGAACGTTCCGTTCTCGATGCCCTGGATGAATGCCTGCCATCCCTCGCGGGTGAAGCGGAGGGAGGGGCGGCCAGGGTCCTTGCTGTCCCGTACGGCCCGGCCGCCGCTGACCGTAGCCGCGACCTCTACGCAATTACCCTCTTGCCCGGAGTACGAAGACTTCCGGTAAGGACCTACAACCTCAGGGGTCACTTCGCGTCTTCCTTGCCGCTCCGCAGTACACGCCGGATGAGTCGTACGCTTTCATCCGGTCCCAGTGCCGCCGATCGTAGTAGGTCGAACGCGTTGGTGTAAGCGATGAGATCCTGAGGGTCTTCGAGGATCGATGTGCCCCTCAGGTTCTCCATGGTCACCGCTTCAACGGCGGGGTCGGAGTCGAAGCTGAAGGAAGAGAAGGCGGAGGTCGTCCCGGCAAGCACTCCAGCTGAGAAGGGGAGGACTTGAATCGTGACGTTCTGCCTCTTCCCCACGTCGAGAATGGCCGACAGTTGCTCACGGTGAATCTCGTGATTCAGCAGTGGATGCAAGATGACAGGCTCCCAAAGAATGGCCGCGTACGACGTTCCTCCAGGCTCAATCTGCGCCTGCCTCGCTTGGCGCACCTTGACCAACTGTGAGACCCGGTCCGGATCCACGTAGTTGGGTCCCGCTGTAATGCTTGCCTCGGCATATGCCGCGGTTTGCAAGAGGCCAGGCATGAGAACGGGCTGCCACTCCCGAATGTAGGTCGCGTCATCCTCCAGCGCGATGTGGTCAAGGTAGTCCGGTCTCAGGTGCGCAGCGTGCTCAAGCCACCAGCCCCGCCTGTTCGAGCCTTTCGCCAACTCTTCCAGCCTGGCCCGCACTGTCGTGTCGTCCACGCCGTAGGCGTCCAGCAGTAGACGCACGTCGATGACGCGGGCGCTCACATGACCCGACTCGATGCGGCTGATCTTGGCTGCCGAGGAGGCGATCACTTCAGCAGATCGCTGCTGGTCGAGCTTGGCAGCCTGCCGATACCTCCTGAGCGCTGCGCCGAGCCGCCTGCTCCGCACAGTTGGCCGTCCCCCTGCGGGCATTGGTCCTCCCTCTCCTCAGGCACCACCGGCCTGCTAATGCCGATCAAACACTGTACGGCCCATCTCATCCCACAGAGAGTCACGAAAATGCAAGCTTGCATCAGTATCGCTTGCGAACTTCATGCTTGCATGTCTAACCTCAAGCGCATGCGCCGCTACAGAGCGCAATCTTGACGAACAGTCAGGGGGTACGTCTGCCATGTCCAGAACCGTTACGGACGAACCGCGCCGGGACACCTTCCGGATCGCCAAGCACATAAGGAACGTGCCGGGGGCGCGGGCGCGGGTGGGCAAGGCCCTTGCGGACTGGGGCATCAGCGGCGGCGTCGCCGACGACGTGATCCTGTCGGCCAGCGAGCTGGTGTCCAACGCCATCAAGCACTGCCGGGTGACCTTCGCCCAGGTCGAGGTCAGCGTCTCGATCCAGGAGGAGGACGTCGTGCTGGAGGTCTCCGACCCCGACGGCGACAAGCTTCCGCGGCTCCGCGTCGCCGACATCGACGCGGAAGGCGGCCGTGGGCTCTACGTCGTTGAGCAGCTGGCACACACGTGGGGCTATCGGAACCGGGGGTGCGGTAAGTGCGTATGGGCGCGGTTCATCGCCGCGGGCGAGCCTGACGCGCCGATTGACGCAATCGCGCAAGTCTTCCCGGGGGTGAAGGGTGGCAGTGGAGCCGACGCTTGAGCAACGGCTGAAGGGCTGCCGGAGTACGGCCGTGCATCTGGAAATGCTGGACGGCTACATGCGGTCCGACCCGCGCTACATCGCTTGGCGGAACGGCGTGCGCGACGCACCCGAGGACAATGATCCGGCCCTCCGGCCGTGGCTCACTCTCGTGGCTGAGCTGACCACCAGGGGCGTCGAGGTCCGGAGGGCGCGGATCGTCTCCGAGCCGGTCAGCGACTACATCGCGTTTGAGCACCATCTGACGGATGCCAACGTCGAGGCGGGGGAGAGGGTTCGTTGGCTGCCTCGAAGGCAGGCATCGGACATCGCTCTTCCCGGCAACGACTGTTGGGTGCTGGACGACAAGTTCGTCGTCTTCCATCACTTCGACGGAGACGGTGAACTCGCTCCCGATGACGAGACCTTCACGGATGACCCGGCAACGGTGAAGCTGTGCGGCTCCGCCTTCGAGGCAGTCTGGGAGCGAGCAGTGCCGCATACGGAGTACTCACCTCCTCGTCGGCCCTGACGGAGGAACGGCACTGTCATCTGTCACGATCCGCGCGGCGCTGGGCAGGCAGAGGGTCGAGGCCCTCCGAGCGGCAATCTGTCCAAGACCATGGACGTCAACGTTGAGGTCAGGCGGCACCAGGCCATATCTGGAGCCCTTCTCCTTCCCTAGCGCAGGATTCCCTCCAGGAAGTCGCTGCTCAGCCGGGCCACCACCCTGACGTCGAGCTGGTGGTACACATACCGGCCCCGACGCCGGGTGGTGATCAGGCCCGCCTTCTTCAGGGTGGTCACGTGGCGGGATATCTCCGGAGCGGTCATGCCGTGTGCCTGGGCCAGCTCGCTGGTGGTGAACGCGCTGCGGGCCAGGCTGCGGCACAGCTGCATGCGCACCGGGTGGGACAGCGCGGCCATCCGCAGGGCCAGCTGCTCCACCGAGGCCGGGGCGACGAGTTCCGGGGAGTTCGCCGGGTAGTGCAGCACCGGCTGCCACCCGTGGCGTTGCAGGACCATCAGGTGCGGCCAGCCCAGGCTCGTCGGTACGAGCAGCAAACCGCTGTCCGCCGAGGTCCCAGGGCCCGCGCAGAACTTGTCGACGGTGATCCGCTCGGCGTCCTCGTCCAGGGTTACCGCTGGTGACACGGCGGCCAGTGCCTCGGACAGGCCCTTGCGGCGCAGCAGTTGCGTCTTGTGCCGGGCGTCCGCGGCGAGCTGGTGGCGCAGCCGTGACCAGGTGTCCGCGAAGAAGGCCGCGTCGCAGTCCTGGAGGAACTGCCGCAGCCAGGTCCGGATCTGCGGTGGGTCGCTCAGCAGCCGCTCGGTGAAGCGGGCCTGGTGCGGGCCGCGCGCGGCGGCCAGCTCAAGGGCTCGGTGGCGTAGCGCGGTGTCGACGAGCAGGCTGGGGCCTGGGGTGCCGTAGGTCAGGGGGCAGGTGAACTCCAGGGCCGCGTCGACGAACTCCTCGTCGGACAGCTGGTCGATCAGGTCCAGTTCTTCGGCGAGGGTCTCACCGGGCAGCACGGCCCCGCCCGGGACGCCCGCGGACGGCAGGAAGAGGTCGGAGAACGTCGTCCGCCACAGAAAGTCCGCCTCGCACATGCGGTCGGCCAGATGCGGGTCGAGCCGAGCGGTCACACCCGTGACCCAGCCCTTCAGGCCCGGGTGGTGCTCCGGCTCGGACAGCGCGTGCAACGCCATGCCGAGTTCGGCCAAGGGCGAGATCGCGACGGTGATCCTCTCCGGCCGCAGTCCCGCGATGTCGATGTGCACACCCATGGGCTCATGGTGCACACCGCGACGGACACGCGGAGTCCCGATTGACGGCGGCCGTCAATCGGGAGCCCGGGGAGTCACCGGTGCGCCACCCCTTGACAGGCCGCTGCCCTGGGGCGCAGTCTTACCGCCCAATACGCAGAGCGCAATATATTGGAGCGGCGATGAGCGCACCGCCTACGCGAACCACCAGCACAGACGCAGCCTCCGGACCCCGGCCGGGGCTTCTGCGGCGATGTCTGCGGATGCCGATCGGGGTGCAGTCGATCATCGCCGTCGGGCTCGGCGCCCTCATCGGAGCCCTCGCACCGGCCGTCGGCGAGCAGATGAAGATCCTCGGCGATCTCTTTCTCAACCTGGTGCAGGTCGTCGTCCTGCCCCTGGTCTTCCCGCTCATCGTGCTGGGCATCGCCCGCATGGAGTCGGTCAAGAAGGTTGGCCGGATCGCGGGGAAGGCCATCCTCTACTTCGAGCTGGTCACCACCGTCATCCTGCTGATCGCCGTGGGCCTCGCGAAGTTCACGGGCATCGGCAAGGGCGCCCCCGTCGGCGCCGCCGACCCCAAGGACCTGGAGAGCCTGGACCAGGGGATCGACTTCCACGAGCTGATCCTGCATGCGGTTCCGAAGAACATCTTCGCCGCCTTCAGCGAGGGCAATCTGCTCGGCGCGATCGTCTTCGCGCTGCTGGTGGGCGTGGCCATGGCCGCCATCGGCGAGAAGGCGGCCCCCTTCGCCTCGGTGCTGGACTCCGTCGCCACGGTGATGTTCAAGGTCGTCGGGTATGTCATCCGCGTCGCCCCGCTGGGCGTGCTCGGTTTCCTCTCCTACGACGTCGCCCACTACGGCTTCGGCAACCTGCGCAGCCTCGTGGGCTTCGTCGCCGTCGTCTACGCGGGCCTGGTCATCGTGGTCGGCGTGCTCTTCCCCCTCATCGCCGCGATCTACCGCATCCGCTATATCGAGCTGCTGAAGTCGATCGCCAACCTGGCGGGGATCGCCTTCGTCACCCGCAGCTCCGAAGCCGTACTGGCTCCCCTCATGGGCAAGTTGGAGGCCTTCGGGCTCAGCCGGTCGACGACCTCGTTCGTCGTTCCCCTCGGCTACTCGTTCAACACCGACGGCTCCGTCCTGTACCAGGCCGCGGGCCTGGTCTTCATCGCCAACGCCTACGGAGCCGACACCTCTCTCCCCGCCCTGCTCGTCATGGTCGGCGTGCTGGTGCTCCTCTCCAAGGGCATGGCGGGCGTGGCTTCCGCGTCCGTCGTCGTCCTCATCGCCGCGGGCAACAGCATCGGACTGCCCCCCGAGGGCATCGCCCTGCTCCTCGGCGTGGACTTCATCGTCGACATGGCCCGCACCGGTGTGAACGTCATCGGCAACGCGCTGGCCGCCGCCGTCGTGGACAGCTCCGAGAAGCGCCGGGAGGCCAAGGACGGCCGCCCGCCCGAGGCCACCGCCGACGCCGCCGCGCACGACGACACCGCACACGACGCCGCCGCGCACGACAGCCCCGGTCCGGAACCGCAGTTCGCACAGGCCCTCCAGAAGGACAACGCACGGTGACCAGCCCGAGCGGCACGACGGAGGTCATCGGCATCCTCGGCGGCATGGGACCGGCGGCCACCGCCGACTTCTACGCCAAGCTGGTGTCGATGACCCCGGGCCGCAGCGACCAGGACCACCTCACGGCGGTCATCTGGTCCGACCCCACCATCCCCGACCGCACCGAGGCGCTCCTCGGCAACGGCCCCGATCCCACCCCCTGGCTTCTCAACGGCAGCCGCGTCCTGCGCGAGGCGGGCGCCACCGTCATCGCCATCCCCTGCAACACCGCCCACGCCTTCGTTCCCCGCATCGCCGACCACGTCGGCCTGCCGATCATCCACATGATCGGCGAAGTGGCCCGTCACCTCACCACCGTGCGACCGGCCGTCCGCACCGCGGGGCTGCTGGCCACCACTGGCACCGTCCGGGCGGGCCTGTATCAGGAGTGGCTCGACCGTTACGGCATCCGCCTCGTGCTCCCCGACGAGGACGACCAGCACAATGAGGTCATGGCCGCCATCCGCGCCGTGAAGGCGGGCACCGGCGGTGCGGTGACCGCATCGTTGGCCCGCGCCGCGCGGCGGCTGACCGACCGGGGCGCGGAGGCGATCATCGCGGGATGCACCGAGATCCCCCTCGGGCTTCCCGCCGACGCCGTGGACGTCCCCCTCATCGATCCGGCTGCCATCCTGGCCGGAGCCCTCGTCCGCCGGGCCCGGGCGGCATGCGGAGCATGACGGCCCATGACGGGGAAGGCGGATGGACGGCGCGAGAGGGCGATGTATCGTACGCAATATGTCGCTCGACAGCCCTGTCTCCCGCCGCCTCCTCAGTGACGAGGTCTTCCACCGCCTGCGCGACTCCATCGTCCGCGGCGAACTGGTGCCGGGGGAGAAGGTCAAGGACAGCGAACTGGCCGAGCGTCTCGGGCTCAGCCGCACCCCGGTGCGCGAGGCCCTCGCCAGGCTCGCCGACATCGGATTGGTCGAGGCCAAGCCGGGCGTCTACACCCGCATCACCACCCTCAACCGCCGCGACGTGGAAAAGACCCTGGCCGTCCTGCGCGCCCTCGACCAGCTCGCCCTCGAGACCGCCGTGCCGGTCATGACCGAGCAGGACCTGCGGAGCATGCGCGAAGCCAACCGGGACTTCGAGCGCGCCGTCGCCGGTGACGACACCACGGCCGCCCTCGCCGCCGACGACCGCTTCCACGCCGTCCCCATCACCGCCGCGGACAACCCCGTGCTCAGCCGGATCGTCGAACAGGTCCACCCCCAGATCCACCGCATCCTCTACCGCAAGTTCTCCACGCTGCTCGGCGGCCGCAACACCATCGAGCACCACGACCAGCTCATCGACGTCTGCGCCACCGGCGATGCCCGCGCCGCCGCCGAACTCTCCGGACAGCACTGGTCCGAACTCGGCGGGCACATCAACGAGCTCTTCGACACCAACCAGTTCGCCGAAGCACCCACCGCTTGAGACGGCCGGTCCGTCAGCGGTCGCGCCCGCCCAGCCAGATCGGGTTGGTCAGGGCGACCATCGGGCCCGGTATGCCCGACGGGCCGCCGTCGGACGCCGGGTGGCGGACCTCGGCGCGGACGTAGGCCGCGTAGGAGGGCGTGGTCTTCCACTCCACGGTGCCGGAGCCGGAGGCGGGCAGGGTGGTGGTGTACAGCGGGCCCTGGTCGGTGATGAAGCGGACCTGGCGGCCCGCGCCCGCGCCGGTGACCTTCAGGCGGACCGTCACCTCGGCATCGGGGGCGACCGTGAGGCGGTCGGCGATTCCGGCGTGTTTTCCGCGGCCGTCCACCGCCTCGAAGGCGAGGTCGACCTCGGAGGACTCGGCGATCCAGCAGCGGCCGGCGCGGATGCCGTCCTGGAGGGCGGCGCGTGAGAGGTCGTCGGCGAGGACGACGGTCTGGGGGAGGCCGACGGGCTGGGGCTCGCGGTGGGAGTCGCTGTGGCCGACGGCGGGGAGCCAGCGGCCGTCCCCGCGGGCGGCGGCGACCAGGGTGTTGTCCCACTCCAGGACGGTCGCCTCGTCGTCCGGGCCGAAGTCGGCGTTCCACACCTCGACCGCGTCGGCCTCGGTGAAGCCGAACTTCCAGTTGCAGCCGACGCAGGTGCCGTGCGGGTGGGCCGGGATCACCAGGCCGCCCGCCTGGCGGATCTTGCGGGCGAACTGGCCGAAGCGGTTGTCGCGGGCGCGGTAGCGCCAGTCGATGAAGGTGCCGGGGGCGATGCCGAGGGCGACCACATGGCCGTTCCGGGTGGTGATCTCCTCGCCGGTGATGATCAGCAGGTCGTCGCCCCACAGGCCCTCGAACGCGCCGTGGGCGGAGGTGGTGTTGTGCTCGGTGGTGGTGATGAAGTCGAGCCCGGCGGCGCGGGCGGCGGCGGCCAGCTCGGCCGGGGTGCGCTTGCCGTCGGAGTGCACGGTGTGGAGATGGGAGTCGCCCCGGTACCAGGCCCGGCCCCGCCCCTTGGCGCGCTGCGGCGGATATACGGGCTTCGGGGTGCGGCCCGGCTCGCCGAACCGCAGGGTGACGGTGACCTTGTAGTCCAGGCCCTGCGGGGCGACCGTGTAGGGGCCGAGGACGACATGCCAGGTGCCCGCCCGGACGGGCCCGGCGAGGTATCCGGGCGTGGCCTCCGCGGCGCTGATCGCGAACTCCGTACGGGCCCCGCCCGACCAGCCGCGGAAGCCGCGCCCGCCCAGCTCCGTACCGCGCTCGTCGAAGATGCCGATGTCGCACGCGTTCCCCTGCGTGCCCGCCGGGACGGCCGGTTTGTCGTACGCATACGAGACGGCGATCTCGCGGACCCCGGACGGAACCTGCACCGGCAGATAGACGAAGTCGGGTGACCCGGTGGGGAGGTGGCCGGAAATCGTGCGGGACACGTCCTCCCCGGGGCCCGCGTCGTCGGCCTGCGCGAAGGACACCGGGTCGAGCGTGAGCGCCCCCGCCGCGCCCGCGAGCGCGGAGAGTCGGAGTACGTCCCGTCGCTGCATGCCTGCCCCCCAGAGTCGAATCAGCGTCATCCGCGTCACACCGTTGTACGCGTGGATGACATCCGCGGAAACCCCTGTGGATAACTCCCCGGCGCTGAGAGAACATACGCGAGCCACACCGGCCAACCCGGAGGAGCGGCCCCTTCATGCGCATCGCGACCACCGTCTTCCTGACCGACGAAACCGTCCGCCCCGCCTGGCTCGGGCGCGAGCTGGAGCAGCGCGGGTTCGCCGGGCTGTATCTGCCCGAGCACACCCACATCCCGGTCAGCCGCGACACCCCCGCCCCCATGGGCGAGCCGCTGCCGCGCCCGTACGGCCGCACCCTCGACCCGTTCGTGGCCCTCGGGCAGGCGGCCGCCGTCACCGAGCGGCTGGGGCTCGGCACCGGGATCTGCCTGGTGGCCCAGCACGATCCGGTCGTTCTCGCGAAGAGCGTGGCCACCCTCGACTTCCTGTCCGGCGGACGCTTCACCTTCGGCGTCGGCTACGGCTGGAACGTCGAGGAGGCCGCCGACCACGGCACCGTCTGGGCGGAGCGCCGCGAGCTGGTCCGCGACCGGATGGCGCTGATGCGCGCCCTGTGGGCGGAGGAGCCCACGGCCCATCAGGGCCCGTACGCCTCGGTGCGGGCGAGTCTCGCGTACCCCAAACCGGTGATCCGGGAGCGCCCGTCCGGCGATCCGCTCACCGGGCCGCGCACCCTGATCGGCGGGGCGGCCGGGCCGCGCCTGTTCGCGCACATCGCCGCGTACGCCGACGGCTGGCTGCCGATCGGCGGCGGGGGGCTCACCGAGTCCCTCCCCGAACTGCGCCGCGTCTGGGCCGAGGCGGGCCGGGACCCGGCGGCGCTGGAGGTGGTGCCGTACGCGGTGCGCCCCTCGCCCGGCAAGCTCGCCCACTACGCCGACCTGGGCATCGAGGAGGTCGTGGTGCAGCTTCCGTCCGGGGACGAGACGGAGGTCCTGCACACGCTCGATGCGTCCGCCCAGTACCTGTAGACCGGTGCCTGTAGGCAGCACGAATATTCCCGGCACCGGCGCCGAATTGTCGTGATCAGACCCACAAAACCGCAGGCCCGGCCGGTCTGGCGGTGTCGGACACCACTCGTATGCTCGGAGGATGACCACGAGCGCGCAGGGAAATGAACCGAAGTCCCCCACCGCCAACGCGATGCGCCGTGCGCTCAAGCGCGCCCGCGAGGGCGTGGCGCTGGACACCGCCGAGGCGGCGGTGCTGCTCCAGGCGCGCGGGGACGACCTGAGCGACCTCGCCGCCTCGGCCGCGCGCGTGCGGGACGCCGGTCTGGAGGCCGCGGGCCGCCCCGGGGTCATCACCTACTCGCGCAGCGTCTTCATCCCGCTCACCCGTCTGTGTCGCGACAAGTGTCACTACTGCACGTTCGCGACCGTCCCCGGCAAGCTGCGCCGCGCGGGCCACGGCATGTTCATGTCCCCCGACGAGGTGCTGGACATCGCCCGCCGCGGCGCCGCGATGGGCTGCAAGGAGGCGCTGATCACGCTCGGCGACCGCCCCGAGGACCGCTGGCCCGAGGCGCGGGAGTGGCTGGAGGCCGAGGGGTACGACGACACGATCGCGTACGTACGGGCCATGGCGATCCGCATCCTGGAGGAGACCGGGCTGCTGCCGCACCTCAACCCCGGCGTCATGACCTGGACGGACTTCCAGCGGCTCAAGCCCGTCGCGCCCTCCATGGGCATGATGCTGGAGACCACGTCCGAGCGGCTGTGGAGCGAGCCCGGTGGCCCGCACTACGGCTCGCCGGACAAGGAACCGGCCGTCCGGCTGCGCGTCCTGGAGGACGCGGGCCGCAGCTCCGTCCCGTTCACCAGCGGGCTGCTGATCGGCATCGGGGAGACCTACGAGGAGCGCGCCGAGTCGCTGTTCGCGCTGCGCCGCGTGGCCCGCTCGTACCACGGCATCCAGGAAGTCATCGTGCAGAACTTCCGCGCCAAGCCGGACACGGCGATGCGCGGGATGCCGGACGCGGAGCTGGACGAGCTGGTGGCCACCGTCGCGGTCGCCCGGCACATCCTGGGCCCGTCCGGCTGCATCCAGGCACCGCCGAACCTGGTCGACGCGGAGTACGAGCGGCTCATCGGCGCCGGTATCGACGACTGGGGCGGCGTCTCCCCGCTCACCCCGGACCACGTCAACCCCGAGCGCCCCTGGCCCCAGGTGGACGAGCTGGCCGAGCGGTCTGCCGCCGCCGGGTTCGAACTGCGCGAACGGCTCGCGGTCTACCCCGAGTTCGTGACGCGCGGCGAGCCGTGGCTGGACCCGCGGCTGCTGCCGCACGTGCGCGCGCTGGCCGACCCGGAGACGGGCCTCGCCCGCCCGGACGCCCGGCCCGCCGGGCTGCCCTGGCAGGAGCCGGACGAGGAGTTCACCGCCGCCGGTTCCGGCCGCACCGATCTGCACCGCACCATCGACACCGAGGGCCGCACCGGCGACCGGCGAGACGACTTCGACGAGGTGTACGGCGACTGGGAGGCGCTGCGCGAGGCCGCCGCCCCCGGCATGGTCCCGTCCCGTATCGACGCGGACGTGAAGGCCGCCCTGTCGCAGGCCGCCGACGACCCCACCCGGCTCACCGACCCCGAGGCGCTGGCCCTCCTGCACGCCGACGGGCCCGCGCTGGACGCGCTGTGCCGCATCGCCGACGACCTGCGGCGGTCGGCGGTCGGCGACGACGTCACGTACATCGTCACCCGCAACATCAACTTCACCAACGTCTGCTACACCGGCTGCCGCTTCTGCGCGTTCGCGCAGCGCCGCACCGACGCCGACGCGTACACACTCTCCATGAGCCAGGTCGCCGACCGCGCCCAGCAGGCGTGGGACGTGGGCGCGGTGGAGGTGTGCATGCAGGGCGGCATCCACCCGGACCTGCCCGGTACGGCGTACTTCGACGTCGCCCGGACGGTGAAGGAGCGCGTCCCCGGGATGCACGTCCACGCGTTCTCCCCGATGGAGGTCGTCAACGGCGCCAGCCGCACCGGGATGTCCATCCGCGAATGGCTGACGGCGGCGCGCGAGGCGGGCCTCGACACCATCCCCGGCACGGCGGCCGAGATCCTGGACGACGAGGTGCGCTGGATCCTCACCAAGGGCAAGCTGCCGACGGCGACCTGGGTGGAGGTCATCAAGACCGCGCACGAGCTGGGCATCCGCTCGTCGTCGACGATGATGTACGGCCATGTCGACCAGCCGCGCCACTGGCTGGGCCATCTGCGGCTGCTGGCGGAGATCCAGCAGGAGACGGGCGGCTTCACCGAGTTCGTCACCCTCCCCTTCATCCACACCAACGCCCCGGTCTACCTCGCCGGTATCGCCCGCCCCGGCCCCACCACCCGCGACAACCGCGCGGTGACGGCCATGGCGCGGATCCTCCTCCACCCCCACATCCCCAACATCCAGACCAGCTGGGTCAAGCTCGGCACCGAGGGCGCGGCCGAGATGCTGCGCTCCGGCGCCAACGACCTGGGCGGCACCCTCATGGAGGAGACCATCTCCCGCATGGCGGGCTCCTCGTACGGCTCGTACCGCTCCATCCAGGACCTCATCGGCATCGCCGACCTGGCGGGCCGCCCCGCCCGCCCCCGGACGACGACGTACGGGGACGTCCCGGAGGAGCGGCAGAAGGCGGCCCTCGCCTCGGACGGCCACCTTCCGGAGCTGCTACCGGTGCTCGGCGACTGAGCCCGGCCGCCAGGCGGTTTCACGCAGCAGCCGCAGCCCGTTGAGGCCGACGAGGATGGTGGAGCCCTCGTGCCCGGCGACGCCGAGCGGCAGCGGCAGCTGCCCGGCCAGGTCCCAGACGACCAGCGCGGTGATGCAGACCCCGGCGATGACCAGGTTCTGGACGACCAGGCGCCGGGCGGTGCGGGAGAGCCGTACGACGGCGGGCAGGGCGGCCAGTTCGTCCCGTACGACGACCGCGTCGGCGGTCTCCAGGGCCAGGTCGGAGCCCGCCCGGCCCATGGCGACGCCGGTGTGGGCGGCCGCCAGGGCGGGGGCGTCGTTGACGCCGTCGCCGACGACCATGACGCGGCGCCCGGCGTCGGCCAGCTCCCGCACGGCGGCCACCTTGTCCTGCGGCAGCAGCCCGGCGCGTACGTCGTGGATGCCGGTCTCGGCGGCGAGGCGGTCGGCCGCGCGCCGGTTGTCGCCGGTCAGCAGCACCGGCGCGGTGCCGGTCAGCGCGGTGAGGCCGCCGACCGCCTCCGCCGCGCCGGGACGGAGCCGGTCGGCGAGGCCGAGCACCCCGACCGGGCTGCCGTCCGCGAGGACGGCGACGGCGGTACGGCCCTCCGCCTCCACCTCGGCGACGACCGCGTGCTCCTCGGGGCAGAGCCGGGCGGGCGCCCCCACCCGCACCTCGCGCCCGTCCACCGTCGCCGTGACGCCGAGCCCGGGAGCGGAGGAGAACCCCTCGGCGTCCGGCACCCGCAGCCCGCGGGCGTGCGCCGCGTCCACGACGGCGCGGGCCAGCGGGTGTTCGCTCGGCCGCTCGGCCGCGGCCGCGAGCCGCAGCAGCGCGTCCTCGTCCAGCCCCGAACCGGGCAGCGGACGCACCTCGGTCACCCGGGGCGTGCCCTCGGTGAGGGTGCCGGTCTTGTCCAGGGCGACGGCGTCCACCTGCCCCAGACGCTCCATGACGACGGCCGACTTCACCAGCACGCCATGGCGTCCGGCGTTGGCGATGGCGGACAGCAGCGGCGGCATGGTGGCCAGCACGACCGCACACGGGGACGCGACGATCATGAAGGTCATCGCGCGCAGCAGCGTCGGCTGAAGCGCGGCACCGAGGGCGAGCGGAACGGCGAACAGCGCGAGCGTGGCGGCCACCATCGCCAGCGAGTACCGCTGTTCGACCCGCTCGATGAACAACTGCGTGGGCGCCTTGGTCTCCGACGCCTCCTCGACCATCCGTACGATGCGGGCGATCACCGAGTCCGACGGGTCGCGCTCGACCCGTACCCGCAGCGCCCCGGTCCCGTTGACGGTCCCCGCGAACACCTCGTCCCCGGCCGCCTTGGCGGCGGGCAGCGGCTCGCCCGTGATGGTGGCCTGATCGACCTCGCTCGCCCCGTCCAGCACCCGCCCGTCGGCTCCGACCCGCTCCCCGGGCCGGACCAGCACCGTGTCCCCGACCGCCAGCGCGTCGGCGGCCACCGTCTCCTCGCCGCCGCCGGGCAGCAGCCGGGTGGCGGTCGCGGGCGCCAGGTCCAGCAGCCCGCGCACCGAGTCGGCCGTCCGTGCGGTGGCGACCGCCTCCAGGGCGCCGGAGGTCGCGAAGATGACGATCAGCAGCGCGCCGTCCAGCACCTGCCCGATGGCCGCCGCGCCGATCGCCGCGACCACCATCAGCAGATCCACGTCCAGGGTCTTGTCCTTGAGGGCCTTCACCCCCTCCCGCGCCGGCTCCCACCCCCCGGTGACGTACACGGCGATGTACAGCGGCTCCCACACCCAGTCGGGCGCACCGAGCAGCTGCCCCGCCAGCGCGACCAGGAACAGCACCAGCGCCCCCAGCGCCCAGCGGGCCTCCGGCAGGGCGAGTACACGGGTACGGCGACGGGGCACGGCCGACGGCCGTGCCGTCGGGGGTGCGGACCGGGTGGTGAGCGTGGAGGTCATGGCCGCACACCGTACCACCAACACTTGAACAAGCATTCATGTGTCGGGCGGTCCGTAGGATGAGCGCATGGGCCATGGAGCACAACCCCCCGCCGGTGACGCCACCGCCCCGCGCGCCCGTCTCACCCCCGAGAACGCCCCGACGGTCGCCGCCACCCTCCAGGCCCTCGCGACCCCGTCCCGCCTGCTGATCCTGGCCCGCCTCCGCGAAGGCCCCTGCCCCGCCACCGAACTCGCCGAAGCCGTCGGCATGCAGCAGTCCGCCTGCTCCCACCAACTCCGCCTGCTCCGCAACCTCGGCCTGGTCACCGGCACCCGCCAGGGCCGCTCGGTCGTCTACTCCCTCCACGACAACCACGTGGCGGAACTCCTCGACCAGGCCCTCCACCACGTCGAACACCTCCGCCTGGGCGTCACGGACTGAGCCCGTCCCCCTCCCGCCGTGCCCGCCGCAGGGCGTCGATCTCGGCGAGGGGATCCCGCCGCGCCGGAAAGCGGGACGCGTCCTCGGGACAGGCGTAGACCGTGTGCCCTCCGGCGCTGGCGCCGTGCCTTTCCCCGACGACGACCGGCTCCGCGGTCGGCCGCTGGCAGTGGTGACAGACCTGAATCACGGCCGCGCCCCCTCGTCCTGCCCGCAGTCTGCACCGGCAGCCAGCATCAGCGCGCCCCGTAGCAGCGCGGCATCGGTGAGGTAGCGATCGGGCCCGATCGGGATGCGCCAGTGCGTACCTGGCCGGGTGGTCCGATGCGCCGGCGGCACCCCGAGATAGCTCGCCACGCCGGACGCGGTCCCGAGTACCCGCACCTGCCGTACGTCCCACCTGTCCGCGGTCCCCGTTCGCACCAGCCAGTACAGCGGCCCGTGCCGGTCCTGGATGACGGCACCGGACTCTGGCCCGAGCAGCCGTAAGGCGTGCTCCCCGACGGCTGCGGACGCGCGGACGGCGTCCCACCATCTGCCGGTCGGAAGCACGGTGATGTCGCTGCCGCTCGGGGGTGTCCAAAGGTTCAGTCTGTTCATCATGGGGACTTCCTGGGCTGGTTGTTGTCTGCCCCCATCACGGTTTCAATTTCCGAAGAAGTGGTCACGGGCGCCCGTGACCGCATTTTTTGGACTGGATGCACCGTTCTGAGCGGCCGTGACATCCGGCTGTGAGTGCCGCCTTGGACGATTGCGTACTCCGGGCCAGGGAAAAGCGGCATCACTCAAGGCACCCGTGCGGCTACAGTGGGCGCACGACATCGCGCAGGGGGCATGCCCGTGACTCCACGCCCGAAGACCGGCTCGAAATCAGACCGCGACGCGCTCCGGCACGACATGACCGCAGCGGGTTGCAGCAGGGCGGACATGGTCGTGGAAATGCGGGTTCGCTTCCGACTGAGGCCCCGCGAGGCATGGCGGCATGCTCACGGCTGGACGTTGCAGGAGACAGCTGACCGCATCACCGAACTCGGGTTTCGCCGCCCCGGCGAAGCCGTGGCTGCGGACGCGTCGCTCGTCGGCAAATGGGAGAAGTGGCCAGGGCCTTCAGGCCGACGGCCATCCTTGGCCGTGCTTCTGCTGCTCGCGGGAGTGTTCGGGTGCGAGGTGGAGGACATTGTCGATCTGGCGGACCGAAAGGCACTTCCGGAGAGCGAACAGCGCATTCTGCGGCACTCCACAACCGCGCTGGTCGCAGCAGGCCCACAGCCACTGCCCGTACCGCCCTCACCGCCTGCCGAGCCTGCCAATCCATCAGGGCAGGAACTGGTGCGCACCGCCGCCGAAGAGTCGGCGGGCTGGGCGCAAGCGGCTGAGGTATCCAATGTGGGTGACATCGCGCTGGAACAACTCATGGCCGATATCCGTGCGCTCGCCGCCGACTACCTCACCCAGGAGCCAGTAGCCGTCTTTCTCCGCACCCGCCGCCTGCGGGACAGGGTGTTCGCCCTGCTCGAGGGGCGGCAGCGCCCCCGGCAGTCCGCAGACTTGTACGTAGCGGCCGGGTATCTCTGTGGCTTGCTCGCCTGGATCTCCTCCGACCTTGGATGCCTTCGCGACGCCGAAACCCAGGGGCGTACAGCCTGGATGTGCGCGGATCTGTCCGGGCACAACGACCTCCGGGCATGGGTCCTCTCGACTCGCTCGAAGATCGCCTTCTGGGACGGTCGGTTCGGGGACGCCATCAACCACGCTCGTCGTGGTCTGGCCCATCAACCGAGCGGCACAGCCGGTGTGCTGTTGGCTTGCCAGGAGGCGGACGCATGGTCAGAACGGGGCTCCGCCGACGAGGCGGAGGCCGCGCTGAACCGGGCCGCAGACGTTTGCGATACGACGACCGGCACGGATGAAATCGGTGGGCTGTACTCGTGCCCGGAGTTCCGGCGCGCCAACTACGCCGCTGCCGTCCACACGCGCATCGGCAACCCGCGCCTCGCGCTCCGCGAGGCGCAGGAAGCACTCGCGAGTCAGCCCTTCCACGCCTACGGCACTACCGCGCAGGTGTGCATCTCCCACGCCTCGACCCACACGGCCCTCGGCTCCCTGGACGCGGCGTGCGAAGCGTTGCGCCCCGTACTGGCCCTGCCTCCGGAGCACCGGTTGGACACAGTGGCACGGCGTATGCGGGAACTCGCCGAGAGCCTCGCGCACGCACCCACGGCCGACAGCGCATCGGCCCGCACGCTGCGTGATCACATCGAAGAGTTCTGCGTCGAGTCCGTACCCTGCCGATTCGCCCTCTCCGCACGAGAGGGACAGGACTGATTGGATCCTCCATGACTACGCAAGCCAATGCCATGGCGAATCACTGGTGGTGGCGACCGGGCTGGCAGGTCGGTCGTCGCTTCTACACCTGGCATCTGACGTTCGAAGAACAGCCGGATGTACGGCGCCTCGTCAGTGCCTACCGGGACGCGCTGCTGGGGCTCGACGGCCTTGATCCGATTCCTGACCGCTGGCTGCATCTGACCATGCAGGGCATGGGTTTCGTCGGCGAGATCGATGAGCGCGATGTGACGTCGATCGTGGATGCCGCCCGAACCCGGCTCGCCAAGGTACCCGCGTTCGACGTGCGGTTCCGCGCCCCCGTCGTGACTCCTGAGGCCGTCGAGACGTTCGCCGAACCGTCCGAGCCGGTGGTAGCCGTACGTCAGGCGATCCGGGCGGCGATCGGCGATGTCCTGCCCGAGGTACCTGAGTCGGCAGACGGCTTCAAGCCCCACGTATCGGTGGCCTACAGCAGCAGCGACGGCCCGGCCACGCCCATTGTCGAAACGATCGCCGCGACAGATGTGCCCCCGGCGACAGCCCGTATCACCTCGACCGAATTGATCGTGCTGCATCGCGACAACCGGATGTACGAGTGGGAGCCCTTCGCTCGGGTGCCGCTTGGATAACTGACGATCTTCAGGCGGTAGCCCGCTTCCTGTTCGAGGCCGGAACGCTGAAGCAGGGCCCGGCTGACCGGTACGGGACCGGAAAGCGTCGCCGAGCATGCCTGGCGCACCTCGCCGATGGCCTCGGTCATCGCACAACTGGAGGGCATCGGGCTTCCCTGACGTCGCGACTACGCTCGGAACAAGATCTAGACGGTCTCGGAACGTAGGGCTTTGAGGTCAGGCCAAAGCATGTTGCCCTCATAGGCGTCACGAAGCAATGGGATCACCTCGTCAGGGATGCGGAATCCTGATGCCCATGAGGGCTCCGGCCCCGAGCCGTAGATCGTGCGCAGCAAGAACGGCTCCTCGCCGGTCAGTGCTCCCTGGTCCATAAGCTCTCGCGTGATCGTGTTGAGGGGGCGTGTGAACCCTCTGAGCTGACGCGTTTCTGGGTAGCCGGCAAGTTCATACACCGTGGCCCGGTCCACGAACCCTCCGTTGGCCGCCGCAGCGAAGATCACTTTGGCCTGGGTCTCATAACGTGACATGAGGTTGGTCATGAAGCTGGCGAGGGATTGCAGGGTCCACTCCCCGTCGACGGTGTCCGCATCGCCGTCCGCTTCCCTCAACTGTTCGAGATCGCTCACCGAACCCTCGTCTACTTCGAGACCAAGCAGTTGGTTGGCCCACACAAGAAGTTCGCTGGGTGTGAGCATGTAGAGCCTCACCCCGGCGTGTGCCCAGAGCTCCACGACGAGTTCGGGCCTCGGCCGTGCGGGGATGTCGCCGTCCCGCGCAGGCGTCCACCAGTCCTTCTTCACATCTCCGGTGACCAGCAGGACATCGCACCCCCGCGTCTTTGCTTCGGTGAGGAGCTGTACCCACAGCACGTAATCGCCAGCGGCCTGCTCCGGCTCCTTCTTCTTGAAATCCTCGTAGCCCGGAGGAATCTCGTCGTCGGCTCGCGTCTGCGCCTCGCGTACGGCGTTGTCGTGCTCAGTCGGTGACAGCGGTTCGCCGACCCGTCCCTGGAGCACCGGCTCCAACTCCGCGAGCACCGGATCGGTGTGTGTCTGGGCCGTGCCGCGCAACGCATCGGATTCGGCCTGCGCCTCGATGAGATCGCGAAGGTCACCCATCGTCTCGCCGAGCGCTTCCAACGCCCCGCGGATGCGCTCGGTGACCCTCTCGTCGTTCTTGAGGTGTACGGCGGCCACCCAGCGCTCCAGCGCGTCTTCGGTGGAGCGCTTCACCTTGTCGAGGGAGGCGGTGGCCTCCTTGGCCTTGGCCCTGTGGTGATGGCGTACGGAGGGCGACTCGCGGTTGCGCCAGAACTCCGACAGCACTTGGTGCGGGATCCATAGCCGATCCCGGAGCATGCCGAGCACGGCGAGGGTGTCCTTGCGAGTGCGTTCGTTCGATCGGTATAGATTGAGCAGCACATTCGTGTCGAGCGCGACCATGCCGCTCCGGAAGACCCTCTCGTAGTCCTCGCGTAAGGGACTGCGATGGGCCTCGTTGCAGTCGAAGATCCCACGCGTTGCCGCGCTCACTTCGGTGCTCCCTGTGACAACCCCCGATGCCGAACGAACCTTGGCCATGCGGTGCCCCCTTGATCCCTCACCGTTGGTGCGGAGGAAGTATTTCACCCGTGTCTGGGGCGCAAACGGGAATCAGCGCGCATATGGGCGTCGCTAAGCGGTGGGTGCGACCCAGCCGCCGATGAGGATCACGGCCCTGCGGGTGCCGCTTCAGGTGTCGTAGCCGGTCAGGCCGTCGGCGGCCTCGTTGAGTAGCCTGAGGTCCACGTCGCTGAGGAACGGCAGCAGCGCGCCGCAGTCGAGGCAGGCGCGGGCGAAGTCGACGTCGAATGTCGGGCGGAGCTTGTAGGCGCGGGGGCGGGGGAACTTGAGGCGAAGGCGGTTGGTCTGGCTCTCGTACGTCCTGAGTTGCCCGGCAGGGGTCAGCCGGCTGGATCCACATACCCCGCAGCGCAGCACCCCAGTTGCCATATGGGTGACGATACATCAGGCGCATCGGCAGTCCAGGGTGTGCCGCCCCTCCCGGCGGCCCTCTGTCGTCGGCGTGCGCGGGCTGTGAGACTGGCCGTCCACCGAGGCTCCCCGGGGGCGGAGAGGCGGCGCGCAGTGTTCGATCGCACGATCCTGACCGAGAGGGAATACCGGGACGACCGCCACCTCGCGGCACGGCAGGCGCTGTACGCGTATCAGGAGCCGCGGCACGATCTGCCGGGACTGGCGGCCGCCCAACTTCGCGGCGTGCCCGGTCCGGTGGTGGACGTGGGGTGCGGGAACGGGGTGTACGGGGCACGGTTGCGGGCGGAGCGGCCGGAGGTGGCGGTGCTCTCGCTCGATCTGTCGCCGGGGATGCTGGCCCCGGCCGCGGGGCGGGCGGCGGTGGCGGACGCGCAGGCGCTGCCGCTGGCGGACGGGAGCTGCGGCGCGGTGCTGGCGATGCACATGCTGTACCACGTGCCGGACATCCCGCGGGCGATCCGGGAGCTGCGGCGGGTGCTGGCGCCCGGGGGCGTGGCGCTGGTGTCGACGAACGGCGCCCGGGACAAGGCCGAGATCGCGGAGGTGTGGCGGCGCGCGGCGGGGGAGGGGCGGCCGTCGTTCAGTGGGCGGTTCACGCTGGAGGAGGCGCCCGCGCTGCTGAGGGCGGCGTTCGCCGAGGTGCGGGTCATCGAGTTGACGGGGACGATCACGGTGCGGGAGCCGGGGCCCGTCGTGGCGCACATGGCGTCGTACGAGAGCTGGGCGGACGGCAGGGGTGGTGACGCGGGGGAGGTGTTGCGGCGCGGGGAGCGGCTGGTGCGGGAGGAGATCGACACCAAGGGTGCCTTCGAGGTGACGAGCCGTTGCGGGATCTTCGTCTGTTCGGGCTGATGCGTTGCCCGAACAAGCCGAGCGCGAGGTGAATTTGTCGTGCCGGTGCCTGCAATACCGTGAGGTAAGTGCGCACTTTGCTCTGCGTATTGGGCAATCGGGTGCGGGAAATCCATCCGCACAGCGACCTGGCGTTGACCAGGGCGTTTTTGCGTGGGTGGGGGCACAGAGGTGACGGCTTCGCGTTGTGCGCCGTCCACTGTCCGTTATCCGGTGCACCATTTCGGAATGCGGCGGTCCGCCGCATCATTCGTGATGACGCCTTCACAATGGGCTGCCCCATTGACGGCATCCAGAAGCGATCAAAGAGTGTCCATTACAGTTCGAAGACACTCCCGGGCCATACACGTATCGAAGAAAAGGGGAAAGGTCGTGACCGCAACCGTCAGCGCAGCGACCGGCGTATGGGGCCGCGCCGAACAGCAGGACTTCCGCAGCCGGGTACGGGGCTGTCTGCTCGGCGGAGCGATCGGGGACGCCCTGGGGGCGGCCGTGGAGTTCTCCTCGCTGGCCGACATCCGGGCGAACCACGGCCCGCAGGGCGTGACGGACTTCCTGCCCGCGTACGGGCGGCGCGGCGCGGTCACCGACGACACCCAGATGACGCTGTTCACCGTGGACGGCCTGATACGCGCCCAGGTGCGCCGTGACACCGGCGCCTGGCATCCGCCCACCGACATCCACTCCGCGCACCGCCGCTGGTACGCCACCCAGCGCGACTGGGGCCCCGACGAGCGCCGCGAGGACGACGGCTGGCTGGCCCGCGAGGAGTGGCTGTACGCCCAGCGCGCCCCCGGCCGGGCCTGCCTGACCGGGCTCGGGGACGCGACCATGGGCACCCTGGAGGCGCCCAAGAACCCCGACTCCAAGGGCTGCGGCGCCGTCATGCGCTCCGCGCCGTTCGGGCTGCTGGTGGGGTGGGAGCCGCAGCTGGTGTTCCAGCTGGCCATCGAGTGCGCGGCCCAGACCCACGGCCACCCCACCGGATACCTGGCGGCGGGCGCGTTCTCCCTCATCGTCCACGGGCTGGCCCGCGGGGAGGCGCTGGACGGCGCCGTCCAGCGCGCCCTGGCCCATCTGTCCGGCCGCCCCGGCCACGAGGAGACCACGGACGCGCTGCGGCGCGCGCTCGGCGCCGTACGCCAGGGGCTGCCGACGCCCGAGCGCGTCGAATCGCTCGGCGAGGGCTGGACCGGGGAGGAGGCGCTGGCCATGGGGCTGTACTGCGCCCTGGTCGCCGAGGACGTACGGCACGGTCTGCTGCTCGCCGTCAACCACGGCGGGGACAGCGACTCCACGGCGGCGATCTGCGGCAATCTGCTGGGCGTGCTGCACGGCGAGACGGCGCTGCCGCCCGCGTGGCTCGCCGAGGTGGAGGGGCGCGGCACGATCCTGGAGCTGGCGGACGACTTCGCGATGGAGATGACCCAGGGTCCCGCCCTGCACAGCCCCGAGAACTCGGCGCCCGCCTGGCTCAGCCGCTACCCGCGCGCGTGAGCGGCCGCGACGTCCGTGCCGCGCCCGCCTCGGGGCGGGGCGTGGGCCGCGGCCCGGGGGTGCTGCCGCGCAGGGCGCGGAAGGTGACCCAGGCCGCGACCGCCAGGAAGGCGGTGCCGATGATCGGGTAGACGGCGGTCATCAGCATCTGGGGCGGCGTCTGGTGCAGCTCGACGCGCTGTTTCATGCTGTGCGGGGCGTACCAGATCATGAAGGAGCAGAAGAGCAGCCCGGTCAGTGCCGTCCAGCCCGCCCAGGTCCGGGACGCCCGGCGGACCGTTTCGACGGCGAGCAGCAGCACCATCGGGAGCGCCCACACCCAGTGGTGGGACCAGGAGATCGGGCTGACCATGAGGGCGGTGACGGCGCAGCTGACCGCGGCCCAGGCGCGGGCGTGCGGGAGGGCGCGGTCGTCGGCGAGCTGGGCGGCGACGGCGGTCGCCAGGCCGACGCAGCCGATCAGCGTGGCCGCGGCGAGCCACCACAGGCCGGGGTCGGGGGTGTGCAGCACGCGGGCGAGGGCGCCCCGCAGGTTCTGGTTGCCCGCGCCCTCGACGTCGCCGGGCCGGTCGGTGGCGAAGAGGACCCGGGTCCAGAAGCGGTGCGAGTCGTACGGCAGGGCCAGCGCCGACAGGCAGACCGTCCAGGCGAAGGCGGCGGTGGCGACGCCCGCCCGCCGCAGATGGTCGTTCGGCCGCAGCTGGTCGCTCCCGAAGCTGTATCGGGCGCGCAGCCGCCGGACGGCGTCGATCAGCCCGGCGGCCGCGAGGAAGACGATGAAGAGCCCGGGGGTCAGCTTGATCCCGGTCGCGATGCCGGTGCCGACCCCGGCCCAGCGGTGGCCCGCCGGGCGGGTCAGGTCCCACAGCACCAGGACGGCGACAGCCAAGTTGATCTGGCCGTAGCGCAGGGTCGTCCACACCGGTTCGCACCACACCGCGACCCCGGCCAGGGCCAGGACGGCGGCGGCGCGCGGCACCCGGCGCGGGCGGGCCACGAGCCGCAGGGACAGGTGGGCCAGGGCGACCATCAGGGCCAGGTTGGCGGCGGTGCCGAAGGTGCGCAGGACGCCCGTGCCCATGAGGGTCAGCGGGGTGAACAGCATGGCCGCGAACGGCGGATAGGTATTGGGCAGATGGTGCACGGTTGCCCGCATGTCATACAGATCCGCCGCATTGCGTACGGTCCAGCCCTCGGCCTGGTAGACCAGCAGGTCGACCATGGACACCTGGGCGGCCCGCTGCGCGATCCAGAAGCCCGTGAAGGACAGCAGGCAGAACACCGCCGCGCACAGCGTGGGACGCCGGGTGATCATCTGTGTCGCGGTCACGGGGGTAGCTCCAGAGGTCCATGAGGGCGGCAGACGGCACAGGCAGCCGACGATAGTACGTTCCGGATGATGACCCCGGGAGGGGTGATGGTTGCCTGGGCGTGCCGTAAAGCTGCGCTACGGGACCTCAAGATCGCTTCCGCTTCACTCGCCGCCCACCCAAGCTCAGCGGACAGCAGCGGGCCCCGGTCACCCTTGCGCTTCAAGGGTGACCGGGGCCCGGTGGCGCTGCCGCCGTACGGCGGGGGCGGCGGGGCGTCAGTCGGACGCGCCCGAGACCTTCGTACGGCCCGCCGCGTCCGGCGCCGGAACGGACCGCGCGGCACCTGCCGAGCCCGGTCCGTCGTCGTCCGAGTTGAGCGAGGCGAGGATGGCGTCGCGCTCGGGGGTGTCCTCCGGCTTCAGGTAGCCGATGACGATGAAGAGCACGAGCGAGACCGCGAGCGGGACGGCGACCTGGTACTCCAGGTTGACGCCGCCGTCGATCGCCTCGTTGATCGGGTAGTTGACCAGGTAGAAGGCGATCAGGCCGAGGGCCCAGCTGGTCAGCGCCGCCGTCGGCCCGGACTTGCGGAAGGCCCGCAGCATGCCGAGCATCAGCGGGATCGCGATCGGCCCCATCAGACCGGCGACCCATTTGATGACGACGGTGATGATGTCGCCGAAGAAGGGCGAGTTCACCTGGGTGGCGATGGCCATGGACAGGGCGAGGAAGAGCAGCGTGGTGTAGCGGGCGGCGAGCAGCCCGGTGCGGGTGCTCCACTGCCGTACGGACTTGAAGATCGCGGGCATGATGTCGCGGGTCACCACCGCGGCGATCGCGTTGGCGTCCGAGGAGCACATGGCCATGGTGTGCGAGAAGAAGCCGACGATGACCAGCCCCAGCAGACCGTGCGGCAGCAGGTGTTCGGCCATCTCCGCGTACGAGTCGGCGGGCTTGTCCGTCTTGATGATCAGCGGCGCGACCCACATCGGGAAGAACAGCACCAGCGGCCAGACGAACCACAGGACGGCCGACAGCCGGGCCGAGCGCTTGGCGGAGTAGGCGCTGTCGGTGGCCATGTAGCGCTGCGCCTGGTTCCACATGCCGCCGTTGTACTCGAAGGTCTTGATGAAGAGGTAGGAGAGCAGGAAGATCAGCGTGTACGGGCCGACGGTCGGCTCGGCGTGGCTGTCCGGCAGGTCGTCCCAGACGGTCCAGAAGGTGCTGAAGCCGTCCAGTTCGTTGAGCACGGCGATCAGCATCGCGATGCCCGCCACGAACTGGATGACGAACTGGCCGAGTTCGGTGAGCGCGTCGGCCCACAGCCCGCCGACGGTGCAGTAGACGGCGGTGACCGCGCCCGTGATCAGGATGCCCTGGTTGAGCGACACGCCGGTGAAGATGGAGAGCAGGGTGGCGATGGCCGCCCACTTGGCGCCCACGTCCACGATCTTCAGCAGCACCCCGGACCAGGCCAGCGCCTGCTGGGTGGGCAGGTTGTAGCGGTTCTTCAGGTATTCGAGGGGTGAAGCGACGCCCAGTTTGCTGCGCACCCGGTTGAGGCGCGGCGCGAAGAGGTTCGCGCCGATCGCGATGCCGATGGCGATGGGAAAGGACCAGGTGACATAGGAAGTGACGCCGTATTGGTAGGCGATGGCTGCGTAACCGGTGAACATCACGGCGCTGTAGCCGGACATGTGGTGCGAGATGCCCGAGAGCCACCAGGGCATCTTGCCGCCGGCGGTGAAGAAGTCGCTGACGTTGTCCACGCGTTTGTGGGACCAGACGCCGATGGCGACCATGACGCCGAAGTATGCGATGAGTACAGCCCAGTCGAGACTGTTCATGTCCCCTCCCAGGGGTCCGCCTTGTGAACGGGAGCGCACTTCGCCGCGACGTTCCTTGGGGCGGTTCCCCCGAGCGGGAGCGGGGTACTTCCGGGATTGAACCGCTTGTCCGGGTGGCCGGTCAAGGGTTCGAGAGGTCACGAGTGTGAACGCAAGTCAGAAAGAAGAACGATTTTACGGTTTCTTGACCCGTCGAGGCGTTGTCGTGCACGCGTCCGCGAATCCACGATGAGCGGGCACTTCGTCAGACGCACGCCCACGCATCGATGGGGTCGGTACGGGAGCGGGATCCCGAAAGGCCGGACAGGAGTCGCGCTACCGCATCAGTTCACCGGCGTTCACCAGCAGCGACTGCCCGGTGATCGCCCGGGCCCGGTCGGAGGCCAGGAACACCGCGGCCTCCGCCACATCGCCGTCCGTCGCCAGGTCGGGCAGCGCCATCCGGCCCGCGAGCCGCTGCCCGATCTCGGCCTCGGGCACGCCCTCGCTGTGCGCGGCGAACTGGACGTACGCCTGCACCGGCGGCCCCCACATCCAGCCGGGCTGCACGGTGTTGACCCGGATCCGGTGCGGGCCCAGCTCGCGCGCGAGCGAGTACATCGCCGAGGTGAGCGCCCCCTTGGACGCCGCGTACGCGGCCTGCCGCACCTCGCTGGGGGCGGCGACCGACGACTGCGTGCCGATGAGCACCACCGCGCCGCCGTTCCGTTTGAGCGCGGGGAGGCAGGCCCGGGTCATCCGTAGCGTCCCGAACAGGTTGACGTCCACCACGCGCTGCCAGGACGCGAAGTCGGCGTCCTCCAGGCCGCCGAAGTGACTGTCCAGCGCGGCCACGTTGATGACGGCGTCGATCCGGCCGAAGCGGTCAAGGGCGAGCGCGGCGAGCGCCTCGCACTGGGCCTCGTCCGCGATGTCGGTGGCCCGGTGGGCGGTGCGCGTGCCGTCCGGGTCGACCTCCTTCGCGGTCTCGGCCAGCCGCTCCCCGGTGCGCGCCCCGAGGACCACCCGGGCGCCCTCGCGCAGACAGGCGGCGACGATGCGATGGCCGAGGCCGGGGCCGACACCGGAGACGACGACCGTTCTGCCGCGCAGCATGGGCCCTCCTCGTGGCTGACGCCGCGTCAGGGTAGGCGTGCGGACCGGATATGGCCATACCCGGTGCGCGCCGGACGCCGAGAGGGCGCGGATCGTGCCGCACCCCTCCCCAGCTGACGTCACGTCAGCTACACCTGATGGGCATGACGAGCGACGCGAGCGAGGACACCCGCGCCGAGCAGGAGGACACATGCGCTGCGCGGTATGGCGAACTGGCCTCCGTCGGCCCCTACGGGGTGCGCCCGGGGCACGCCCTGATCACGATGGTCGAGCCGCATCCCGGCCATGAGTACGCGTACAACCGCTGGTACGAGGACGACCACTTCATCGCGGGCGCGATGGCCATGCCCTGGATCTACGCCGGCCGCCGCTGGGTCGCCACCCGCGACCTCCAGCGCCTGCGCTACCCGGAGAAGTCGGCGGTCGCCCAGCCGGTCACCGCGGGCTGCTACCTCACCGTCTACTGGCTCACCGAGGACCGCTACGCGGAGCACATGCGGTGGACGGTCGGCATCAACAAGCGGCTGAACCGGGACGGCCGGGTGTTCCAGGAGCGCACCCACGTCCTGACGGCCTTCCACGACCGGGAGGCGACCGTCTACCGGGACGGCGCGGCCGGGCCGCGCGACCACCACGCCCTGGACCATCCCTACGCCGGGCTGGTCCTGGAGGTCATCGAAAGCGAGAGCGCCGAGCGGCGCGGTGAGCTGCTCGAGTGGCTACGGGCCCGCCATCTGCCCCGCCGCCTGTCCGGCTCGCCCGCCGCGATGGTGACCGTCTTCCGCCCGACCCCGCTGCCGTCGGACCGGATGGCGTACGTCAAGCAGGTGGAGGGCGTCGACACCAGGCTGACCCTGCTCTGGTTCCTCCAGTGCGATCCACGCGAATGCTGGGAGGAATATCTGACGGGGCTCGACACCGATGTGGAGCGGTCCGGACTGGGCCGGGTGGAATTCGTCGCGCCGTTCATTCCGACGATTCCCGGTACGGACCAATACGTCGCGGAGCTTCGGTGAAGGCGGCGGAAACCGAAATGCGACGAGCCCTCTCGGCAGGGACGGCGGCCGGTCGAGAGGGCTCGGTGGCTGTCTTGTGAAACTGCGGTTCCACGGGGCCGGACCGCGCGGTCGCGGCCGGTCGAACAGCGGGATTAGCCGAGGTCGAAGGCTCCGCCGTGGACGTCGGCGACAAAGGCCGACCAGGAGGCGGGGGCGAAGCTGAGCGTCGGTCCGTGCGGGTCCTTGGAGTCGCGCACGGCGATCTCATCGACGACCGGGGAGGCGACCTCTACGCACGCGCCGTTTCCTGCGGAGTACGAGGATTTCACCCAGGTACTCGTCTTTCCCTGCTGAATGGACACAATTGCTCCGATGCGTTTTGTTGACGAGATGCACCCCCGTGTGGAGGCGAAGCCGACGTTACTCGTCAACATCGTCAGGAAAGGTGGCCATTCACTCGACCGGGTGGCATATTCCATTGGCCCCTTCCGCGGCAGGGTGCGGAGGTGTACGCTCCGCCCTCGCTCGCGACCGGCGTCGTCAGCCCTCCCCGTGCCGACGCGCGTGGTCCTGCGCCACCTCGGTGATGAACTGGCGGCTCTGGTCCACGTTCAGCGCCTGGGCCCGCAGGTGCTCGTACATCATGCTGTAGCTCTGCACGTCGGTGAGCTTCTCCAAGTAGAGGTCGCTCGTGACGCCCTCCAGGTAGACGACGCTCGTATCCGACTCGTCCGAGAACTCCAGGATGGTGAACTGCCCGCTCATGCCCGGGTGCGAGCCCATGCCGAACGGCAGCGCCTGCACCGTCACATGCGGCTCGTGGCTCATGCGGACCAGATACTCCAGCTGATCGCTCATGATCTTGTGGTTGCCCACCACGCGCCGCATCGCCGCCTCGTCCACCACGGCCCACAGCCGCAGCGGGGTCAGTGGATCGGCGATCCGCTCCTGCCGCCGCAGCCGCACCTGCACCCGCTGGGTGATCTGGTCCGGGGCGACCTCGGGCAGCGCCCCGCTGATGACCGCCTCCGCGTACTCCGGGGTCTGCAACAGCCCCGGCATCACCTGGGGTTCGTAGACCCGCAGGGACGCCGCGTCCGTCTCGAAGCCGATGTAGACGCTGTACGGGACGTCGCCGAAGGCGTTCCACCACCCCTGCTGGCGCGACTCCTTCGCCATTTGCATCAGGGAATCGACCAGGGCCTTGTCCTCGACCTTGTACGTGCGGCAGAGATCGCGCACATCGCGCTGGCTGATGCTGCGACGGCCGTTCTCCAGTCTGCTGATCTTCGACTGGGAGACCATCAGCTCCTCCGCCACCTCCTCCGCCGTCATTCCCTTCTCCTGGCGGAGCCTGCGCAGTTCCTGGCCCAACCGGCGTCGCCGGACAGTGGGGCCGACATTCGATGTCACGGGACGTGCACCTCCGGCTTCGTACTGCTGATACATGCTGTTCAGCAGCCTGCCACTACCGGACCCGGCCGCGCTGGGAAATGGCCCGACAAAGACCGTACAAAGGGTGGTCGAACACGCGCGCGGGGCGGCGGGACGGCCGGTCGTCCGGAACGGCCGTCCCACCACCCCGCGCTTCAGCGGCTCCCGAACCGGGTCGGTGGGGACTGCGGTGCGGTCGGTGGAGCGGAATGGTGCTCGCTGGTGCTGTATCGGTTCTGCGGACTCTGGCGAGCCCGTTCGGTGCCCTGGAAAGTGCCCTGTGGTGCCCTGTCGTGCGCCGTGGTGCTTCTTGGGGTCCTCCGGGCTCCGGAGCCGCCCACGGATGCTGTGCGGCGTCCTGAGGCGCCCTGGGGGCCTCCTGGCGATGGGTCAGCGCGCTCCGACGCGGGCCATGCTCCCGCGGCGGGACGGCTGCGCCGGGACCCCGGCCGCGGGCTCCGCCGCGGCGCGCGCTCCCGGCGGTCGACCTGCGGCCGGTGCGCGCCGTGGCTGCGCCGCGACACCGTTCTGCACGTCCATCACGGCGTGCGCCACCAGACCGCCCATCGGGTCGTGCCTGATCAGATCCCGGAGCCTGGAGCGCGAGGAGCGCCCCTCGTTCCCGGGATACAGGTGCTTGCCGAGCCCGACCGCATGGGCCAGGGCGGCGAGCGCGGCGGTCCGCGGGTCCGGCGGTACGCCGGTGCGGATCGCACTGTCCAGCCGGTTCCTGATCTCCCGGCTGATCGCCGTGTCCGTCGCCTGGTAGCGAGTCGTCGGCAGTACCCCGCACATCTGGCCCGCCACGGCATGCACCATGCCGCACCGCTCCAGGTGCGTGAGATACGTCTGGCGCAGCCCCAGTCGGGGCCCGCCGATCCAGTGGACAGCCCGAACCGGACTGCCGCGACGGCGCAGCAGTTCCAGTGCGGAGTCCAGAGTTGGATCTCCGGTCGGCCGTGGCAGCACCACGGCGATACGATCCCCGTCAGGGGCTATCCGTCCGGCCAAGGCCAGCTCTACTAGCTGTGCCCCGGCAAGACCGAGGTCGAGCGACTGCGGCTGCGCCGTGGTACCCGTGGTCGGGTCCAGGGCCAGCAACAGAAGCTCCTCCGGAATTGTTCTGCGGCTCCTGCCCATCCATGCCTCCCCGCGTGGATGAATGACAGGGTGACCCCTGCCACATTGGTCTGTCGAGAGTGCCTGGGGGATTTGGGTGGGAACCGGTAGGTATGTCTTTCTCGTCTAGCAGGTGAGCGATCACCCTGAGGCGCTCTCCGGCGGCGGTGTTGCACGGCTGCACGCCGGACACACAGGACACTGGATGATGGTTGTAATGCGGGACGCGGCGTCAGGAGACGCCCGGCGTCCCGTGTGACGTATCGAGGAGGCATCGGTGGCGGGCGAGTCCCCCGGCAAGTCGGATCAGCAGAAGTCGTCGGGGGAGACGGCTAGGGGAGCACGCGATCCGCGGCTCACGGCCTTCCGTGAGGGGGAGGCCGACGGCGGGCATGCGGCGGTCGCCGTTGCCGAGGACGCGTCCGAGTCGGCTCCCGACGAGTCCACCGAGGCGTCCGCCGAGTCCGGCGAGTCCGGCGCGGCCTCGGCGGAAGCGGAATCGGAGTCTCTGGAAGCCGCGGATGACGGCGATACGTCTGATGTTCGCGAAAGCGAAGACAGTGAATCGGTTGAAGCGGAATCGGCGGAGCCGGAGAGCGCGGAAACCGAGTCGGGGCTGCCGGTCCGCCCCAAGGACGAGGCGCCCTCGCCGGGGGCGACGTCCGGTGGAGCCGGTGAGACGGAAAAGCCGGAAGGAAGCGACGCCCGCCTGCGGGAGGCCGTCGCGGCCTGGGTCGCGTCCGACGAACCGGACGCCGATGCGGAGGCCGAGGGCGAGGACGCCGAGAGGGCCGCGTCCGGCGGCAACGACGACGCGGGTGCCAAGGGTGACGCTGCCTCGGACGACTCGTCGTCGGACGGGCCGGTCGATCGGAAGACCGCGGTGTTCCGCACGGCGGACGTGGCCGCCGATGGCGATGGCGATGAGGACCGCACGAAGGCTGCGTCGGACGCCGAGTCCGGGGCGAAGGGCGACTCGGCCGCGTCCGGCGGCAAGGACGACGCGGGTGCGGATGCGTCTCGTACGGAGAAGGCTGCCGCCGACGTCGACGGCGAGGACGACGACTCGGCCGCCAAGGATGAGGTGCTCGGCGAGGATGCCGACTCCGGTGCCAAGGGCGAGAGCGACGACGACGCTGCCTCCGACGACGCGTCGTCGGACGGGCCGGTCGATCGGAAGACCGCCGCGTTCCGTACGCCGAAGACGGACCCGGACGCCGACCGTGACGACGACGGCCCGTCCGGCGGTAAGAGCGACTCCGGCGCGTCCGCCGACGACAAGCGACCCTCCGGCGGCGAGGGCGACTCGGGCACGTCCAAGGACGGCTCGGGCGAGACCGGCGACGGCAAGCGCGCCTCCGGTGGGCGGCGTCCGGCGTGGGCGGGCTCCGATGACGACGAGGACGAGGGCGGTGAGAAGGCCGCGTCCGGCGACGGCGACGACAAGCCGTCCCGCCCGTCCGTCGACCAGAAGACCGCCGTCTTCCGCGCGCCCAAGGTGGACGAGGACGGCGAGCCCGTCGACCGTCCCACCGCCGCGTTCGGCGTGCTGCCGGAGAAGAAGGGCGTCGACCAGCCCACCACCGCGATCAAGGCGCTCCCGAGCGACGCGGACAAGGGCGCCAAGGACGACAAGGGCGCCAAGCGGTCCGAGGGCGAGAACGAGCGCACCAGCAAGTTCGTACCGCTGCGTTCCCCCGACGACCCCGCCCCCGCCCCCGCCCCCGCACCCGAGAAGGCGAAGGCACCGGCGAAGCCGGATACCGCACCGGCGAAGCCGGGCGAACTGCCGGAGACCGAGCGCACCAAGCAGCAGCCGCTGCCGCCGCAGACGCCGGACGGGAAGCAGCCCGCGCCGCTGGATCTGCTGGCGGAGCTGACGAACAGGCCGCCGAAGCCCGAGACGCCGATCCGGACGGCGGTGCGGCGGGTCAAGATCTGGACGCCGCTGGTGCTGCTGCTCGTGGTGCTCGTGGCGATCGCCCAGGCGGTGCGGCCGCTGCCGGATCCTGAGCTGAAGCTGACGGCCGACGAGTCGTACGCGTTCAAGGGCGAGAAGCTGGCGATGCCGTGGTCCGGCGAGGGCCAGTCCGCGGCCGAGGTCGAGGGCGTGGGCAGCCTGGGCACGTCGGGGGCGCAGAAGCCGGTGCCGATCGCCAGTGTCACCAAGGTGATGACGGCCTACGTGGTGCTCAAGGACCATCCGCTGAAGGCCGGTGCGGAGGGCCCGCGCATCAAGATCGACGCGACGGCGGCCGAGGAGTCGGGGTCGGCCGACGAGTCGCGCGCGTCGGTCGAGGAGGGGCAGAGCTTCACCCAGCACCAGCTGCTCCAGCTGCTGCTGATCAACTCCAGCAACAACATCGCCCGCCTGCTGGCCCGCTGGGACGCGGGGTCGCTGGACGCGTTCACCAAGAAGATGAACGACGCGGCCAAGAGCCTGGGGATGAAGAACACCACGTACACGGACCCCAGTGGGCTGAAGGAGTCGACCAAGTCCACCGCGGCCGACCAGCTCAAGCTGGCGAAGGCGGCGATGCAGTCCGAGGCGTTCCGCGAGGTCGTGGCGACGCCCAACACGCAGATCCCCGGTCTCGACGGCAAGATCTACAACAACAACAATCTGCTGGTGAAGCCCGGTGTGATCGGGATCAAGACCGGGTCGTCGACCCCGGCCGGCGGTGCGCTGATGTGGGGCGCGGTGCGGACGATCGACGGCAAGAAGCAGCGGATCCTCGGGGTCGTGCTCGAACAGCGCGCGCCCACCACGCTGGACGCCAGCCTCCAGCTGGCGCAGACGGAAAGCTACAAGCTGATCACCACCGTGCAGGACGCCCTCACCTCGGCGACCGTCATCAAGAAGGGCGATGTCGTCGGCCAGGTGGACGACGGCCTCGGCGGTACGACTCCGGTCGTGGCCACCAAGGACCTGAAGGCGGTCGGCTGGGCGGGGCTGAACGTCGACATCAAGATCGGTGACGGTGGCAAAACCATTCCGCACACGGCGAAGGCGGGCACCGTCGTCGGCGAGGTGACCGTGGGCAGCGGGCCCGGTCGGGTCAAGGCGCCGGTGGCGCTGCAAAACGACTTGTCCGAGCCGTCCTTCGGGGCGAAGCTGACCCGTATCTCCTGACCCGGACGGGCACCGGCGCGGGAAGCCGCGCCGGTGCCCGCAGCCGCTGACGAACCGCCTCGCGTGCTAGCGTCGCAGGATGTCCCCGACCCTGACTCGCCCAGACCAAGGCGAACCGTGGGGAACCGGAACAGGGTTGAAGAGATGAACAGGGGCAGACCTCGGGGGAGACGGGGAGAGTCGCAGTGACCACCGTGGATCCGACACGGGCCGATAAGAACGGGAGCTCGGAGGAGAGCACCGCGGCGCGAATACGCCTGCCCGCGCAGCGTCGGCTCGCCGAGCCGGACGAGCGCGCTCCGGAGGCGGCCCACGGAGGTGAGGCGGCCGTTCGGGCGGGGGTGTTCCGCCGCGCCTGGGGTGCCCTGCGCCGCCCGGTGCCCGCCGCGCTGGCCGCCGCCGCGGTGCTGCACCTGCTGTGGGTGGCGCTGCTCGCGAACAGCGGCGGCGACCTGGCCGCACAGGACGCCTGGGCGGAGTTCGCGCTCCAACACCCCGACTCGGCGTACAACCTGGCCTGGTACGGCGGGATGCACCCGGTGTCGTACAGCGTCATCTCGCCGTATCTGATGGCGGTCCTCGGCGTGCGGTCGACCATGATGATCGCCGGGACGCTGTCCGCGGGGCTGCTCGCCCTGCTGCTGGTCCGCAGCCGCTCGGTGGCGCGGCCGATGGTGCCCGCCCTGTACGGCACGTTCGCGCTGGTCTGCAACGCGACCTCGGGCCGGGTGACCTTCGGGCTCGGCGCGATGTTCGGCCTCGCCGCGGTGGCGGTCATCTTCGCGTGGCCGGTGCGGTGGCGGTCCCGGCACTGGCACCACCGGACCGGGCGGTTCCTGCTGGCCGCCCTGCTGTCCGCGGTGGCGACCATGGCCAGCCCGGTGGCGGGCCTGTTCGTGGGGATCGTGGCGGCCGCGCTGTGGCTGACCAAGCGGCGCCCGGCGGCGTATGCGCTCGGTGTGACTCCGGTGCTGGTGGTCGGGCTGTCCGCGTGGCTGTTCCCGTTCTCCGGCGAGCAGCCGATGTCCATCGGCTCGGTGATCCTGCCGCTGACCGCCGGGCTCGCCGGCTGGCTGCTGTCCCCGCCCGAGTGGCGCACGGTGCGGGTCGGCGCGGCGCTGTACTCGCTCGGTGTGGTGCTCACCTGGCTGATCCCGTCCCAGATCGGCACCAACATCTCCCGGCTGGGCATGATCTTCGGCGGTGTGGTGGTGATCGCCGCGCTGACCGAGCCCCGCATCAAGCCCGCCCGCGCCGAGCTGCGCACCACGCCGGCCGGACGGCGGTGGCTCGCGCTGGTGCTGTCGCTCGCGACGATCACGGTGTGGCAGGTCGTCAAGACCGGCGACGACGTCATCCACACCACCCCCTCGGCGTCCTGGGCCCGTGAGCTGGCGCCGCTGGTCGACCAGCTGAAGCGGGTGAACGTCGACCAGGGCCGGGTCGAGGTGGTGCCGGTGCGCAGCCACCGCGAGTCCTCCGCGTTCATCCCGTACGTCAACCTGGCGCGCGGCTGGAACCGGCAGCGGGACCTGGACCGGAACCCGATCTTCTACGGCGAGAACACCCTCACCCCCGCGACCTACCACGAGTGGCTCAAGCGCTGGGCGGTGCACTTCGTCGTGCTCCCCAACGACGACCCGGACAAGGGGGCCGAGAAGGAGGCCCTGCTGCTGGAAGGCGCCAAGTTGCCGTATCTGCGGCAGGTGTGGTCGGACGCCAACTGGAAGCTGTACGAGGTCAAGAACCCGACGCAGGTCGCCGACCCGCCCGCCACCGTGGAGCGGGCGGGCGCCGACCAGTTGGTGCTGAAGGTGCGGGAGCGCGGACCGGTCCTGATCCGCATCCCGTACTCGCCGTGGCTGGGGCTGGTCGACGCCGAGGGGCGCAGCATCAAGGCGCCGAAGGCGGACCGGGGCGACGCGCTGCCGGTCAACCGCCAGGGCTGTCTGACCACGCGGGTCGAAGCCGCCGTGGAGGGCCAGCCGGAGGACGAGTGGACCGTGCTGCAAGCCCCGCGCCCCGGTACCTACCGGATAGCGGGCAAGTACAAGCTGCCGCGCGGCACGCCCTGCCCGAAGGAGATGGCCCCCGTAGGGGCGGCCCCGTAGGGGCGGCGCATCACCCGCAGACGGTCGACAGCCAGGGCCGTCCGCGCTCCTTGTGCAGGTCGGTACGGACCTTCTCCAGGCTGGTCAGCAGCGCGTCCGGGCCCTTGGCGACATCGCTGAGGTAGGCCAGGGCGGCGCGCTGGAAGGCCAGCCGCATCCGGGTCGGCATGGCGTCGGAGGCGTCCAGGCACAGCGAGCGCGAGTTCTTGAGCGTCTTGGCGATCTTCTCGCCCACGTCGTCGGGCTGTACGGAGAGGGGGACGTCGCCGTTCGCGAAGAACGGGCGGGTGCGGCCGGACGCGGTGTTCTCCGCCCAGGCCGTCTGGGCCTTCGCCGAGGTGAGGTACGCCAGGAGGCGGCGCGACTGCGGGGTTTCGTGGAACATCGCGGCGAAGTCCGCGGACACCTCCCGGGCGGTGGAGGTCCGGTCGGCGCCGGGGATCAGCCCGGTGGAGAAGGCGAACGAGGCGTGGGCGCGGTCCTTCGGCGCGTAGCCGCCGCGGATGAACGAGCCCTGGTGCTCCAGCGCGCACGTCGGCCGGGCGGCGAACAGCTTCCTGCCGGCGTCCCGGAAGTCCGTGAGCAGCGCGGTGCGTGCCGCGCCCTTCCCGAACAGGGAGCCCCAGGTCCGCCACGCCCGCCCGATCCGGGGGTCCGTCCAGGCCAGGCCGCCGGTCGCCCACGCCTGGTAGACGGCCTTGCCCTGCTGCTGGAGCAGGATGTCCTCGATCCAGTCGGTGCCCGGCCAGCCGGAGGTCGCGTCGCCGCCCATCCCGGCGCACCACTGGCCGTCCCGGGCGGCGAGGGCGGGCAGTTCGCGTGATGTGTGGCGGTTCGCGTCGTACCAGACGATGCTCTTCAGGTCGGCCTTGACCGCGATGCCGTACACCGCGCCGTCCCCGCGCGGCGCGGGCTTCCACAGCGGGCCGTAGGCGGCGAGCGTGTCCGCGGGGAGCACCTTCTGCAACGGGACCAGGGGCGCGTCCGCGTAGGTGGCGAGTTCGCCCGGGCTGGGCAGGACGGCGATGTCGGGCGGGGTGCCCGCCTTCACCTCCGAGGACAGCACCTCGCGCAGGGCGGTGGTGCCCTGGTAGTCGACCCGGACCCCGGACTCGTCGGTGAACAGCTGGAGCAGCTCGCGGAAGGCCGCGCCCTCGTCGCCGGTCCAGGTGGCCAGCACGCTGACGCTGCCGCGCGACTGGCGGCCGCCGGTGTCGCCCGCGCCGACGGCGGACAGCACCACCAGCCACAGCCCGAGGACGGCCGCGGTCACGTTGAAGGAGCGTGTCCGGGCGCTCATCGCGGCTGGAACCGGTACTCGTCGATGCGCGGCTGGAGTCCGACCAGGATCAGCGCCGCGACGACCGCGCCGCCGAGCGGGATCCAGCCGACGGCCCCGGCCCGCCAGTGGGTGTCCCGCATGGTGTCCGCCACCTCCTCGGCGGTCTCGCCGCCGTTGGAGCCGATGTTCGTCCGGCTCAGGGTGGACCGGGCCTGGTCCAGCCGTCCCTGCATGTGGTGCGTGAAGAAGGCCAGCGGTATCACCGCGAGCAGCAGCGCGGTCGCCGCGGCCAGCCACGGGTTGACCCGGCGCCGGAAGCGGTGCCGCAGATAGCGCTGGGTGAGCCACAGCAGCACCGCGAGGGTGCCGAACAGCGCGGGCACCAGCACCCACCAGGCGAACCCCAGCAGCCAGCCGAACGAGGTCTGCGCCCGCAGCACCCGCTGCTGCCCTTCCTGCACGGTGCCCAGCCGGGCCAGGACGCCGTCGTGGTCCCGGGTGAGCATGGCCGTGGCGTAGCCCAGGTAGGCGTCGCGCAGATCCTCGTTGCCGCGGTTCACATACGCCTGCTCGATGATGTCGCTGTACGAGGAGACCAGCCCGGCGGTGGTGAGCAGCGACTGCCGGGCCGCCTTGCCGCCGGTGGTGCTCTTGACGGCCTGGGCCAGGCTCTGGTTGGCCGTGGACAGTTCGTTGCGGTAGTCCTCGCCGAGCCCCTCGACGTCGGTGGTGGGGCCGTCGAGGCTCAGCTCGGCCCTGGCGTTGGCGACGTGGAGGGCGTCGATCGCGGCGGCCACCTGGAGGATCGCCGGGGTCGACCGCTCGCTGACCGCCGTGGTGTTGCGGCTGACGCCGTAGTACGCGGCGAACAGCGCGGTCACCGCCGCCGCCGTGAGGACGAGCAGCGTGGTCAGCCGCCGGATGAGGAACGTCCGCGTCCCGCCCTCTCTTCCCCGCTCGGTCCCGGCGCGCCGGGTCCCGCTCATGAGGCCCCCTCCGGGCTCAGCGGGGTGTCGCACTTCTGGCAGTACGCGGCGGTGGCGGGCGCGGTGCGACGGCAGGACGGGCAGAGCCGGTCCGGGCCGGTGGGGGCCTCGGCGGGGGAGGCGCCGGGGAGGCCGGTGAAGCGGACGCTCTCCTCGGTCACGATCATCGCCGAGTTGAGGTCCAGCGGCCGGATGGGCTCCCGGATCCGCACCTCGCCGGTGGCGGCGTCGACGATGTGGACCAGTCCGCGCAGCCGCTCCAGCATCTTGGCGCTGCCCAGTCCGTGGGCGAGCCGGACGGCCTGCCCCCACTGCCGCCGGGCCTCCTCGCGGTCGCCCGCCTCGTACGCGTCGCAGCCCGCGGTGATGGCGTGGCCGAGGGAGGCATCGGCCCCGTAGTGCGCCAGCCGGGGGTCGACGCGGGAGGACAGCAGCACGTCGTCGGTCCACTGGACGAGCACGGACCGGGCGGGCGGCGCGGCGGGCAGCGGAAGGTCCGTATCGCCGTCCGGGGCGAGGTCGACGGCGGCCAGTTCGACGTCCTCGCCCACCGGATCGCCGTCGGGGTCGGCGAGGACGCACAGATGGAACTCGCGGGACTCGTCGCCCCACGCGTCGGTGCGGTACTCCCAGGTGCGCGCGTCGGGCCGGGTGCCCTCGCCGGTGAGGTCGACCCGGGTGGGGTGCACCTGCTTGACGAAGCCGATCCGGCCGCCCGCCCGGGTACGGACCCGGATCCGCACCCCGGAAAGGGCCTTGGCCATGGAGGCGCGCGTCATCTCCTCGAACTCGGCGGCCAGTGCGGAGTCGTCCAGCACCGCGTCGGCGCGGCCGTGCAGCCTGCGCACGATCTCCTTCAGCTCGGTGGCGTCCCAGCCGTCGCCGATGCCGCGCGCGTCGCAGGTGAAGTGCGGGGCGCAGGCGTCCAGCACCTTGTCCAGATACCCGGCCGCGTCGTGCTCGTTGCGGCCGTCGGTGAGGAGCAGGGTGTGCCGGATCGCGGCGGGGCGGCTGAGGTGGAGCCGCCGGGCGAGGTCCAGCCAGGCGCCGATGGCCGTGCCGCCGATGGCGGGCAGCCGGGCCGCGACGCGGGCGGCGGCCGCCCGGGTGTCGGGGCCCGCGACCGCCATGCCGCCCGCGAACGGATAGACGACCTGGGCCTGTTCGGTGCCCTCGATGATCGCGAAGTGGGTGCCGTCGCGCAGGACGCCGACGGCGGTCGCCGTCGCCCGGCGGGCCGCCGCGATCTTCGTCGGGGGCCAGCTCATCGACCCGGAGCAGTCGATGACGATGACCTCGGAGGCGGCGGTACGGGCCGCGGCCGGGCCGAGTCCCCGGGTCTCGACGCTGATGACGGCGTGCATCTCGGCGGGGCCCGCGGCGGCCGGGAGGTACTTGTTCTGGTGCACGCGCAAGCTGATGGCGGGGCCGTGGTCCTCCTCCGCGGGCCGCCCCGGATGGTCCTGACTGTCCTGGCTCATGTGATCCCCCTGTCCCCCCTGTCAGACGCCCGTCATGGGCCGGACGGCGTTGGCGCGGTCCACCAGCACACCCAGCGCCTCCGGGCTGTCCGCCTGCTGGGCCAGCCGGCGCAGCACCGCTTCGAGCTGCGACCGCACCGACAGCTCGTCGTTCCCCTCGCCGAACAGCAGCCCGGGATCCGCCGGGTCGCCCGCCGCTCCCTGCCGCAGTGTCCGGTCGAGCGCGGCCTCCAGCACCTCCGCGGTGAGCCGGTCCCGGGCCTGCCCCCGGGCGCGCCCGTCGTCCAGGTACAGCCGCGGCAGCCGGGTCAGCACCTCCACCAGGTCCCCGCCGGTGGGCCGGTCGTGAAGGTGCTCGCCGAGCCGCCCGGCGAGGACCCGTACGGTCGCGATCCGGGCGGCGTCGTAGTGGCGCGACACCTTCGGCACCCCGTCGAGGACGGTGGCCGCCCCGCCCCGGTCCCCGGCGGCCAGGCGCAGCCGGGCCAGGCCGAAGGCGGCGCTGCCCTGGGAGCGGTTGCGCTCCCACACCGCCTCGTAGAACCGCTTGGCGGCGTCGTGGTCGCCCAGGTGCTCGGCGCAGTAGCCCAGCGCCAGCTTGGGCGCGTACTCGCCGGGCAGCGCGCTGTACACCTCGTCGAACGCGCGCCGCGCCTCGGCCACCGCGCCGCCCGCGAGCCGCAGCAGGGCGCGGTGCCAGGCGCGGCGCCAGTCGTACCGGGCGCCACTGCCGATGATCTCCTCGGCGGCCGTCAGCTCGTCGTTCGCGCGGTCCCGCATCCCCAGGTCCAGATAGGCGCGGCAGGTACGGAAGCGGATCTCGGCCGAGGGGTACGGGAACGCGCCCAGCTGCTCGATCAGCCGCCGCGGGCCGCTGTCGGTCGGGGTGTTGAGCAGGGCGGCGCCCGGGTCCGCCGCGTCCGGGAACGGCACCGGCAGCCCCGGCGGCACCTGCTCCGGGGACGGCAGCCCGTGCGCGAGGACCCGGTGCGGATCGCCGTCCAGCCAGTGTTCGAGCCCCGGGATCCGGCCGAGCCCCGCGTCCAGCAGCGCGGCGGTCGGGGCGAACAGCGTGGACGGCGCGGGCTGTTCCTTCCGCAGCCGCAGGGCGTGGATCTCCCGGAGCACGCCCCACAGCTGCTCGGACATCTCGCCCGCCGACCCGAACCGCCGCCGCGGATCGCGGGCCGTGGCGCGGGCCAGCACCCGCCGGTACGACTCGGCGCCCAGCCCCGGCGGTGCCTGGGCGGGCCGCCCGGCCTTGTCGGACAGCGACCGCAGGGTCGCGCCGACGCCGTACAGGTCATGGCGCTCGGTGAGCGGGCCGCCCCGCAGCGACTCGGGGGAGGCGAACCCCTTGGTGATGACGGGCGGATCGCCGCCCTGCCGCCCCAGCCGCCGGACCGCACCCAGGTCGATGACCTTGACCCGGCTCTCGTAGTGCATCACGTTGCTCGGCTTGAGGTCGCAGTACAGCAGCCGCTCCCCGTGCAGATAGCCGACCGCGCGCAGCACCAGACAGCCGTACGCCAGGATGTGCTCGTACAGCCGGGGCCCGTCGTACGGCGGCATGGCGTCCGCGATGCAGTCCCGTATCTGGGCGAGCGTCATGCCGCCGACGAACTCCATCACGATGTAGCCGGTGAGCCGGTCGCTGCCGGGTGCGGGCTGGGTGACGTAGTTGATGATGCGGACGATGCCGGGGTGGTCGAGCATCGTCAGATAGCGGCGCTCCTCGACCGCCGCCCGCAGCGCCGCCTCGTCCTCGTTGTTGATCAGGCCCTTGATGGCGACCGGCTGCCGGTCGAGCTGGGTGTCCTCGGCGAGATAGACCCAGCCGAGCCCGCCGAACGCGACACAGCCGATCACCTTGTACTGGTCGCCCAGCAGATCCCCGGGGCGCAGCCGCGGGGTGAAGTCGAACGGATGGCGGCAGCGCGGGCAGAACCCCGCCGACAGCGCGGGCTCCCCGTTGTAGGGCGCGCCCACGGTCTCCTCGCAGCCGGGGCGGCCGCAGATCTGGCCGCGGGACGGGGGCCGTGGGTCGTCGAGCACGAGGTCGGTGAGGGAGGGCAGTTCGACCCGCGGCAGATCCAACAGCCCGTCCCCGGCGGGGCCGAGGCTGAACTTCCGCGCCGCGTCCCGGCGCCGCGCCCGGTCGGTGGCCGTGGTCGCACCGGATCGCAGGACCCCGGTGGGGGCGCCGGGTCCGGCGTCGGCGGCGCCGGTGTCCGTGCCGGGTGCGGCAGGGCCCGGGATCGTGCCCGGGGGCGTCGGAGCGGGTCTGCGGCCGCATTCCGTGCAGAAGCCTCGGGGGTTGATCCGGCCCCCGCCTTCTCCGGGGCAGTCCGCGCGGGTGCACGCCGCGGTCGGTGACGTCATGGCGAGTCCCCCTCCGGGGGCAGGTGTACGGCCCGGACGAAGCGGTCGACGGCGCGCCGCGCGGCGGCCACGTCGCAGGGCACCGCGGACAGTTCGCGGTGGGCGGCGCGCTGGAGCGGGAACAGCTCCCGGCGCTCCGAGGCGGCCTTCGCCCCGAGGAGCGCCGCGTACGCGTTCAGCAGGCCCCTCAGTTCCTTGACCTCGTCGCGCTGGGCGTCGGCCGTGTGCAGCGCCGTCTCGATCCGCTCCCGCACGGCCCCTACCGCGTGCTCGAATGCGGCGAGCTTGGCGACGATGTGATGGGTACGCCGTTCGGGGTCGTCGCGCAGCCGGGTCAGGTTGATGCGCAGCGCCGGGGCCTCCGCCGGGTCCGATGCGGCGCGCGCCCCGGCCGCGGTGGCCTCCCGCTCCAGGCCGGCGGCCTCCGCGACCCGGTCGGCGAGTTCGTCCAGCCAGGCGTCGATCCGCTCCGGGTCGGGGCGGAACAGCTGCTCGCACAGGCGCAGTCCGGGAGCGTGCGGATCGCGGAAGACCAGCATCAGCCGGGCGCCCTGGTCGGCGAGGAGCTTCATGAAGCGCAGCAGCGCCTCCGGTTCGTTCGCCCGGTCCAGCCCGACGGCCACGACGGTCAGCGGGACGGCGTTGGCCCGGATCCGGCTCAGCGGGGAGGCGTCGCCGGGCAGATCCATCCGGTCGGCGACCCGGCGGGCCACCTCGGTGTCGGTGCGGCCGGTGACGTCGATGGCCAGGTCGACGCTGCCCAGCGGCGGCACGGTGCCGTGCGGCGCGGCGGACACCGCCTCGTCGTCGCCGCCCCCGGACAGCTCGCGGTCGGCGAGGGTCACGGCGCGGCTGAGCGCCTCGTAGCGGCCGCTGTCGTCGGGCGCGATGACGACGGTCTCCACGTCCGCGACGCCCGGGCGCCGCCCGGCCAGGGACTCGCGGCGCAGCCACAGGGCGAGCCGCTGCGCGAACGGGATGTCCTGGACGCCGCCGGTCAGCCGGGAGACGAGCCGTGCGTCGACGACCCGGTCGCCGCCCACGAAGCGGTGGACGAGCGGGAGGTGCCGCAGGATCGTTTCGATGTGGATCATGTTCGACCGCAGTCGGCGCTCGTCGGCGGGGATGTCGGGGGCGTCGTCGTAGCGGTTGACGATCATCCCGATGACGTGGCCGGTCTTCACGTCCTCCACCCCGGCGCCGCTGCATCCGCGGCGCACCACGTCCCCGGGGGAGTCCGGGATCAGCTCCAGCCACTCCGCGCGCGGGCCGACGGTCCCGGCGATCTTCGCGTAGAACCAGGTGCCGTCGTCGTTGTGGCGCGGGAAGCCCAGGTTCCGGACCTGCCTCAGCGGCTCCGGCGACAGCCGGTACAGGGGTGCGGCGTGCTCGGCGGGCTGCGGCCGGTCCAGCGTCAGCAGCGCGATGTCGCCGCATCCGTCGGCGCGCCGGGGCACCCAGCAGCCCGCGGCGACGCGCGCGGTCACGGGGGCGGCGTCGGGCACCTGCACCAGGTCGACGAGGACCTGTGACGCGGGCACCGGGCGCCCGTCGTCCGGGATGACATGGGCGCACGTCAGCACGGTGTCGCCGCCCAGAAGGATTCCGGCGCCCAGGATCTCCCCGGTCATGCCGCGGATGCGTACCCGCCAAAACCCCCCGGCGGTGGACTCATTGACGGGAATGCCCATGTCCGCCCCCATGCGGCAAGAGGATACGCCCGCCGGGTGCGGAAGTGACCCCTTCGTCCGATGGGTCACGGGAAAGGGTGAGTGGCCGGCGAAAGGCCCGTCCGCGCGCCCCCGCGCGGTCCCCGAGGGCCGGGCGCGGGGGCCGCGGGGACCTGCGGCGGTCGCACGCCCCGCCATTCGAGTGATGCGGCGTCACACTTCTTGTGGACGGACTCATTCCGATGGATTACTGAAAACGTGCGGTATGGCCTCCGCCGGTGTCCCCGGCGAAACGGCCCCCGCACCCTCGCCGGTCCCGGGCGCCAGGCGTACCGAGCGAGGGGGCCGGGCGGGCGTCCCCAACGACCCGGCCGGCGCACATCGCATTCTCCTGCGAGCGCGAGCGGGTCCGACCCGCCCGGCCCGTCCCTCCCATCCCTTCCCTTTCCGTCCTCCGAGCCGCCTTCGGGATTCCGGGCGCCCGCTCAGTCTTCAGCAGGGAGAAATCGCCATGCCCATCTCTCCGAACCAGGGGTCGACCGGCGGTGGCACCACGGTCACCATCACCGGTACGAACCTCGCCAACGCCTCCGCGGTGAAGTTCGGCAGCAAGGACGCCACCATCACGGCCAACACGCCCACCTCGGTCACGGTGACCTCGCCGTCCGGCACCGGTGCGGTCCCCGTGACCGTGACCACGCCCGGCGGCACCAGCAACCCGCTGACGTTCTTCTACGTCGGTGCCCCCTTCAAGGCCGGCCTGAGCGCCTCGTCCGGCCCGCTCGTGGGCGGCAACACCGTCACGATCACCGGTACCGGCCTTTCGACGGCCACCGGCGTGGCCTTCGGCCCCAACAGCGCCACGCCGGTCGTCGTCTCCGACAGCACCATCACCGTCGCCGTGCCCGCGGGCGCCGCGGCCGGGGCGGTCGGGGTCAGCGTCACCACCGCGGGCGGCACCAACAACGGCCTGTCCTACACCTATGTGGACGTGCCCACCGTCACCGGCTTCACCCCCGCATCCGGCCCGGCCTCCGGCGGCACCGCGGTGACCATCACCGGCACCAACCTGGGCACCACCGAGTCGGTCACCTTCGGCGGCATCGCGGCACCGTTCAGCGTCGTCAACGCCACCACCGTGTCGGCGGTCTCGCCGCCCACGGCGGACGGACAGCCCGGCCCCGCCGACATCACCGTCACCAACCCGGCGGGCAGCGCGACCGCCGCGACCCCGTTCCAGTACCTCGCGTCGCCCGGTATCTGATCACCCCTGGGACGTTCCGCCGGAAGGAGCAGCACGTTGAGCACCCCTCATCAGGCCGCAGGCCCGGAGACAGGTTCCATGGCAACCGCCGCGCCCGCGGTCACGGCGGCGTCCCCTCCGGTGATCAGTTCCGTCAGTCCCGCCTCCGGTGCACCCGGGGGCGGGACCGCCGTGACCATCACCGGGAGCAACTTCAACCAGGCGACCGCGGTCCGGTTCGGCACCACCCTCGCCCCGGCCTTCACCCTCGTGTCCGCCAACCAGATCACCGTCACCGCCCCGGCGGGCACCGGCACCGTCCTGATCACGGTGACCACGCCGGGCGGCACGAGCAACGGCGTCCCCTTCAGCTACACCTCCGCCCCCGTCCCCGTGCTGAGCGGGGTCTCGCCCGGGCAGGGCCCGACCGCCGGGGGCAACACCGTGACGCTGACCGGCAGCGGTCTCGGCGGGGCCACGGCGGTGCGTTTCGGTTCGGTGCTCGCGTCGTTCACCGTCGTGTCGCCGTCGCAGATCACGGCGGTGGCGCCGCCGGGGAGTGCCGGTCCGGTGCAGGTGACGGTGACCGGTCCGGGCGGTACGAGCAACGGCGTCACCTATACGTACGTGGCCAGTCCGGTGCTGAGCGGCGTCACGCCGAACCAGGGCCCGGCCACCGGGGGCACCTCGGTGACGCTGACCGGCAGCGGTTTCACCGGGGCCACGGCGGTGCGTTTCGGTTCGGTGCTCGCGTCGTCGTTCACGGTGGTGTCGTCGACGCAGATCACGGCGGTGGCGCCGCCGGGGAGTGCCGGTCCGGTGCAGGTGACGGTGACCGGTCCGGGCGGTACGAGCAACGGCGTCACGTACACCTACGCGGCGGGCCCGGTGCTGAGCGGGGTCTCGCCCGGTCAGGGCCCGGTGAGCGGCGGCACCTCGGTGACGCTGACCGGCAGCGGTTTCACCGGCGCCACGGCGGTGAAGTTCGGCTCGACGCCCGCGGTGTCGTTCACGGTGGGGTCGGCGTCGCAGATCACGGCGGTGGCGCCGCCGGGGAGTGCCGGTCCGGTGCAGGTGACGGTGACCGGTCCCGGCGGTACGAGCAACGGCGTCACGTACTTCTACGTCGGCATCCCCACCCTCAGCGCCGTCAGCCCCCACCAGGGCCCGGCCTCCGGCGGCACGGCCGTCACCCTCACGGGGACGAACCTCCTCGGTGCGACCGCCGTCAAGTTCGGCACCGTCGACGCCACGTCCTTCACGGTCGTCTCCGCCATCCAGATCAACGCGGTGGCGCCGCCGGGAAGCGCCGGAACGGTGCAGGTCACGGTGATCACGCCGGGCGGCACCAGCAACGGCGTCCCCTACACCTATGCCGCCGTTCCCGTTCTCACCAGCGCGGTCCCCGGCCAGGGCCCGCTGGGCGGCGGCAACACGGTCACCCTGTTCGGCACCGGCCTGACCACGACGAGCGCGGTCCGTTTCGGCTCCACGCTCGCCGCGTTCACGGTCGTGTCGGACACCTGGGTGACGGCGACCGCCCCGGCTGGGTCGGCCGGGGCGGTCAACGTCACCGTGACGACGGAAGGCGGTACGAGCAACGCCGTGTCCTACACCCGCGTCGCCGGGCCCGACATCTAGCGGGTGACTTGTCGATCACGGTGTGAGCCAGATGAGTGTGCTGGCCAGGGTGATGGCTGTGTGGAAGCGGTCGGGTTGTTTCTCGTAGCGGGTGGCGATTCCGCGCCACTGCTTGAGCCGGTGGAAGCACCGTTCGACCACGTTGCGGCGCCGGTAGACGGCCTTGTCGAAGCCGCACCGGCGCTCGCGGCGGCGGGCTCGGCCTGCGAGTTGGTCGACGCGTTCGGGGATGGTGGCCTTGATGCCTCGCTGCCGCAGGACGTCTGAGCTGAGCCGTCGCGAGCAGCGGAGGCCGTGAACACGCCGGAATCGCCCCCGCGGACTACCTCGATGTCATGTGGCACACGGCCACGGCGTTCATTCCGTGCTCGATGCCCGCTCGCCAGATCTCACCGGTCGTGGTCACCAGACTGGCCAGCTGATCGTATTCCTCCAGAGCGCTTTCCAGTCCCGCTGGCGCCCATCTCCGAGACGGTTTGACATGGGGGTACTGGGCTCGCCAGTCGCGCAGCGCGTCAATCGCTTCGGCCGAGGTGTACCAGCATGCCGCACGGGCCTGTCTTTCCAGGCGCGCTGGCAACCGCAGCGGCAGTTGTTCAGGAAAGCCGCCGTCGCGTGAACCTGGCCACCGCCCGAGGCTGCGGGCCTCCTCCGGGCAGGCCGGCCAGCGGCGGTCCCAGCCGCGAGCCTGCAACTCCTCACGAACGCCCACAGCCGCCAAAGCGTCAATCGAGTCCAAGAGCTGTCCGCATTCCCTCATGTACGCCACCTCTTGCCGCCACGCGGCGCGTACCGCGGAAGCCTCTCGGCGGCTCAGCCCCCTGACAGCCCACTGTCCTTCAGCTGCCAGTTCACGCCGCCGAATTCGTTCACGACTCAACAGTTCTTGCAGCCTTGCACGCGTTCCATACGCCAGGCGTGCCGTCACCGGAACGCTACCCGCACCATCCATTGTCTGATTACCCAAGACGTAGTTTGCAAATTACCCCTCCTCAAATTATTGCTCTCACTGACGAATTGGTTGAGATGCGACGTGACCGAAGTTGCCGCATTCTGGCGGAAGGTCGGCGTCACCGGCCACCCCCACAAAGGCGCCCAGTTGGGCACGACCGAGGAGTCCGCAATGACGATCACGCCGCGCGTGAGGGAACAGCAACTGACCATCTACACTCCCGAGCAGGCAGGTCGGGAGTGGAGTCGCCTGACCGGCCAGAACTCGCAACTCGCCATCCTGGAGCAAGCCCTGCCGGGCCGTCTCGGTGTGAGCAGCGTCGAAGATCTGCCCGAACCGCAGTTCTTCGGAACCACCGGTAGATTCGTTCTCGACGGATCCGTGCCTCAGCCCGAGGAACTTTCCGGGACGGCCGGAGAAGTACACACCATCGAGTCCGGCCTGATAGTCCAGTCCCGCAGCGCGGGCAACCGACAGGTGGCCGCGTGCGTGGCCACGACGCGGGGCATCCCCTCCGGCGTCAGCCACGATTACGTCTTCGTCCTCGACACGACCTCCGATCAGTTCCTCGCCGGCGTCAACGAACTCACCCCCGACGCTGATGGGCACCTGGTGACTCGGGATGGCTGGTGGGAGGCGCTGACCTCGTGCTTCGGTTCCAGTGATTGCGGAAGTACGTGTCTCAGCGCCGCTCTGACCTGCCCGCCCGCGGGCTGGGCCGTCTACCTCGCCTGTCTCGCGGGGCGCTGCGGCGGGTGCGTCGTGAGTTGTGCCGCCTGTGCCACGTGCGATTGCACGTGGTGGTGCAGGCCCGCTGTCGGATGCTGCAACAACTGATCCGGGAGAGATTCACGTGACGACCATCCACTGGCTGCAAGTTCCGATTCGGCCGCAGACGGGCGAGAACAGCTCACCGGCAGTGAAGTACGAGGTCGGTAACGCGGTTGTTGTGTACGGAACTGAGGCAGCGTACGTAGGTACTGCCGATCAGCATATGGCTGATCAGCTCGTGAGCCACCCCGACGTAAGCACACTCAGTGCGAGCGTCATGAGGCGAACCCAGCCCGTCCCCGGACTTCCGCTGACGTGGGAAGGTTTGGAAAGCCAAATCCCACTCGCGGGCGGCCAACGTGTGCGTCGGCGCGCGGTCGGTCTGGGAGATGCGATCGCGTCCCTCACTCGCCGCGCCCGAATTCCGGAGTGCGGGAGCTGCGCACGAAGGCGTAGAGGGCTGAACAGGATCACGATTTGGGGCTGGTGGCGAGAACGGCCGGTTCAGACCCGGCAAAGCATCGGGGCAGAAGCCGGATAGAGGCAAGCGAAGGCTGTCTGTTGTCGTGCAGTGGCCTGGGCCGATCGTGCCCGGCCCAGGCCCGCACGCCTACGACCGTGCCGGGACACCTACTTACTGACCGGCTGCTCACCTCGGGAAGGGGCGCATGCCGGGGAAGGGGAATTTCCATGACGACCCCTGTCGACTATCGAAGCAACAGGATTGTCGAATTGATGGATGAGCCTGCCGAGCATCGCGGCGTCGACTGGCTAAACGAATCGTTACAGCAGGCCGTTATGCTGGAACTCGCCACGCTTCCGCCGTACCTGTGTGCTCTGTGGTCCATCGAGGACCAGCAGGGGGACGTGTTCACCGCCCTACGCCGCATCATCTTCGACGAGATGTCACATCTTGGCCTCGCCGGAAATCTGCTCACCACCATCGGCGGGGCCCCCCGCCTCGCCGACGAGAAGACAGTGCCAAAATATCCCGGTCCCCTGCCGGGGGGTGTGCGGCCCGGACTGTCCGTCTACCTGAGCGGGCTGACGAAGGAGTCCCTGGACCTGTACTCCCGGATCGAAGAACCCGACAACCCGATCACGGAAGCCGGGTCGCATACGTCCATCGGGGCCTTCTATACCGCTGTCCTGGAGGTCTTCCGGAGCCACCCAGAGCTGATCAAAGGTACCCGCCAGCTGAGTCGAAACATGGCTTCCCACGGAACGGGAAACAGCATCGTGGCGCTCACTTCATTGGCAGAGGTTGAGAAAGCCATCGGCATCATCAAGGAACAGGGGGAGGGCACGGCGGCGTCGCCGGAGAACCCCCACTTCGAGGAGGATGGTGAGCTCGCCCACTTTTATACTTTTCGGGAGATCTATCACGGCCGAAGGCTGATCAGGCCCGCGTCCCCTGATGCGGGGCGATGGACGTTCACTGGCGACGCAATCCCCATGCCGCGCACCCTCCCCATGGGCGTGGTGCCGACCGGCGGCTGGGATGCCAGTGACCTGCTGGCGCCCGACCCCGGGACGAAGAAGCTCCTCAACACTGTCAATCATGCGTACAGCGAGATGCTGCGGCATCTGGAACAGGCTTGGCAGACTGACCAGCAGACCACGGCGAAGGCGCTGCTCAACAAAGCCGTCGGTCAGATGCGCGCCCTCCAGAAACCGGCCCAGTCGCTGATGCGCCGCCAGCTGCCCGACGGCAGCGGTCATACCTACGGACCTGATTTCCTCTATCGCCACCCACCCATCGGATGACTTCTCAGGGACCTCTTCCAACCGGGTCACGGTGGTCGCCGCCAAGGCGGGCCTCCCACTCGTGGGGGGCCCGCTCGGATAGCGTCCAGCCCACAGCATCGTGAGGGAGGACGTAATGAGCGAGGACATCCCCCTGTGCCCTCCGTGGTGGCCCAGGATCGTCTGGGACCTTCATCACTGGCCCCACCCTCCTGGCGGAGGACCGGGGCCGATCAACTATCCGCCCGCGATGCACGACATGATGGCCGCGGTCAGTATTCACAGCCTTTCCTATCTGATGCTCGATCAGGAGGAGGCCGGCCGCATCCGCTCCACCGCCGAGCGGTGCCTCGCCACGACGGCGGGTCGGCTCAGTGAGCTGCATCAGAGGCGTTCCACGACCTGAAGGCCGGGCACTGACACCTCCGCCAGGGCCCACAGCGCGGAGACGGCCACCGGAAGAAAGAGATCCTGGTCTGCCGTCCGCAGTATCGGCCCTTCCGCCAGTTCGCGTGCGTAGAAGCCGAACCTGCCGTCGTCCTGCTGCTGACATCCCAGGTATCGCGCCGCGAAGTCGAACGTCTCGGAGTCGTCAGCGCCGAGGTAGCTGAGGGCCCGCAAGAGGGTCGATCCCAAGATCAGGTCGTATTCGCGCAGCTTCTGCAGGACGAGGACCGGCAGGGTGAGCAGGAGGTCCGGGTGTCTTCCGGGCATCTCCCGGGAGCCGAATAGCGTGTACGCGGCTATCGCGTTGCAGAGCCGTCTGACCGTGTGGGAATCGGCCAGCAGCAGCGACGTCCCGGAGGGGAGCGGGTCACCGTCGGTCCACCCGCTCGTCTCGCTCATCGTGAACGGGCCCTCGCCCATGGCGTCCAGAAGGTGCGCGAGACCGGTCAGCCGCGCCGGGACGGGCTCCATGCCGCGCAGCGCGTCGGAGGTCTCCCGGACGAACGACGCCAAAGCGGCGGACTCGGTGCCCCGCCGTCGCAAGACGTCGTGGCACAGCAGCAGCAGCTTCACGTCGTGGGCGAACGGGTCGAACCTCCCGTTCTCGCGTTCACGGTCGAGCGTCCCGCTCACCCGCGCCGCCATCGCGTCGACACGGGCCACGGCGCCGGGCGTTCCGGCTTTCTCCGCGACGGACAAGCCGAACAGGGCCTGGAGCTGGTGCTTCATGGAAGCGGCCGGGGCGTGCGCGGCCGAGAAGATGAACTCGGCGGCACGGTCCACGCCAGGGTGGCAGTCCACGCCGTGGTGGCGCTGTGTCATCTCCTCGCCTCCTCAGGCGTTCCGTGGGGCCGAAAGACCGGCCAGCGCCGACACGAGTGTCGTGTGATAGCAGGCGCTCGCCTCCAGCTCCACGTCGGGCGCATCGCCCTCTTCCAGACGGGCACGCAGTCCGGGGACCGCGCCGTCGGCTCGTTGGGCCGAGGCCAGGCACTCCCAGCCCAGATCATCGAAGGCTGACGGGGACCGCAGACACCGCGCGGAAAGGATGAGTTCCGCCGTCAGGTCCCAGTCACGGGCGGCGATGTACATGCCCAGAAGCCGCTCGACCAGCTTCCCGAGACGTTCGCGTTCGTCTTCGCTGATCCCTTGAGCGGGGCGATGCCCGAGATCTGCCGCGTAGAAAATGACGTGGGTGAGGACGTACGCCTCCGCCCGGGAGATATAGATGGGGTTCAGCGGCCGTGCCGGCATCGTGCCGCGGTAGAGCGTGAGATACGAGGGGAGACCGTGGCGCACGCGTCCCAGGTCGAGCGCGTGCCGAAGCTCCATCATCCGGTGCGGCGGGAGTGCGGGCGCGGTCACGGTGCTGGCTTCCACTAGCGTCTCGACAGCTGCCCGGTAGGTAAGTCCGTCGATCCGTCCGCCGTGCTCCAGGGCGGCTGCCACCACAAGATGGGGGACCAGGGTTTCCGGCTCTCGAAACGGGCGTTCCCGGTAGGCCGGGTTGTGGTGGGCAGATTCCAGGAAATCCAGGAACCGTGTGATCACGGCCATATCCACCGGCGTCGAGCAGCGCTGGGCCGAAAGCGTGAGGATCGCGAGTTCCGACAGCGGGATTTCGCACAGTGCCGTCAGCTCTCCGTCCTTGAACGGGTCGAAATGCGACAGGTTCTTGTCAATCCAGCCCAGCGCTCCCTCGACGACCTGCTCCGACACGGAGGAGGCGTTCACATCTCACACTCGCAGACGGCGTGCGATGGGTCCCCGGAGGCGATGACCCACCAACTACGCTCTCCCTGTCGGTAACGTGCCATATTGCGCGCAAGTTCGGGAAGGGCATCCCTCAATGGCGCGTCGAGATCCACGATGCCCGCGTCCTGAAGCCGCTCTATCTGCTGCCGCATCTCATCGCGGCTGGGGCGTGAAGGAGGGGAACCGGTACTCATGAGATTCACCTGCCCATGTGCTACGTGAGGTGGTTGCACCAACCCTGGTCGCCGACGAGCCAATAACCGCCGGCCTGTGCCGCAGTGTCACTCGTCCGCCGTGGATATTTCTGGTCGAGTACGTCGATGACGTCTCGCGCGGGAGCGTCCAAGTTGATCACTCCCTCGTCGTGCAGATGCTGAACGTGCTCGTAGATCTCGGCTTGTGCCTCGGCTACCGCACGCTGCTCGCCTTCGGGGTCATACCCGCTGCCAGGCCCGGCGCTGGGTGGCGTCACGATGCCTCCTCGGGAATGTCGGTGACGCTTTCTCCTACCAGCGTGCGGCACTCGATGGATTCGGCAACTTGACGCCCTGCAATTTACCGATTGAAAGCGAGTAGTGACTGGCCGTGCGCACTGCCGGCGTTGGCGGGAGATCGACTTGCGTCAACTCCGGAAAGGGGGACGGTGGACGAGAAGCTGATGTGCATCGAGACGGAGTCGGAAGGTGATGATAATGGCTACCACCACCGAAGAGCTCTATGGCGCCCTGGCTCGCTCGCAGTTCAATATGCAGAAAGAGCGGCTGCGTTCGATCGCGGAGAGAGTCGCAGATGCTCCCAAAGCAGTGCGTGATTCGCTCAGCACCACCGAGTCCTTTACGTATCCGGCAACCGCTGGTTTCGGCGGCTTCGGATTCTTGTTCTTCAAGCCAAACCCCTTGTCCGCGCGCGTAACCACTGACGAGGGCGATAAGTACGACCTTGAGGCGTCGGGCGAAGATTGGTGGCCGGGTTCTCCCACGCAGCCTCCCCTAACACCTCCGTTTGGGTTCTCGTCACGCGGATTCGCGGAGATGAACTATCCGATTCAGGATCTCGTCGGCCGGAATTTCCACTATGTCGCGCTGTTCACCGGCACACAGACGTCCATCACTTGGGAGGGCGAGATGGGTGAGCACTTCGGCATCTACGCCGGCTCCCCGATCGGTTACTGGCCTTCCTTTGGTGGCCCGGACCTCCATGTCGCCTGGGGCAGTGGCACCATCCGCGCCGCACTCGACGATGCGCCGCAGCCAGCCGGTAGAGGCTGAGGACGGCCCGAGATCCTCAGTCCCGGCCGAGGGCCTCGCGCACGGTCGACTGCTACACGCACCGCAGGATCGACGACTCCGCCAGACGGGAGAGGCCCTCGCGGACGGAGCGGCCCCGGGCCTTGCCCACGCCGTCGACCATCTGGAGATCGTCCACGCGCGCGGCCAGCAGCGTCTGCAGCCCGCCGACCTAGGTTCTTGGCCAGCAGCCGGAAGCCGCGGAGAGACCGCCGAATCGAGGGTCTCGGGGGAGCCCGTGTAGCCCAGGGCACGGGCCACGACGGCCCGGGGACCCCGACGGCCGTCTCACCCTCTCCCCGGCAGAAGTAGTCCGCCGCAACGCCGACGGCACCCCGGGCGGCCTGTGCGGCAACGGCCTGCGTCTGCTGGCCCGCTATGACAAGACACCCCCGTGGGCCCTAAACGGTGGCGCTGCCGGGGAGCGGCCGGTCGCCGGACGGGCGGGACAGCCACACTCCCTCGCCCCGCGACAGCCCCGGCAGCGCGTGCTCGAACGCGTGCACCGACCGCACCGGAATCTCCCCCGTGAGCAGCCACCCCGCCGCACCGCCCGCGCTCTCCGCGATGTCCGCCCCGACCGCGGCGAGCCGGGCGGTGACGGGTGCGAGCACATCGGACGGAATCTCCAGCTCGAAGGCGTGATACGGCTCGTACACCCGCCACCCCGCCCGCTCCAGGGCTTCTCCCAGCACCCCCGGGGTGACGCCCCGGAAGTCGGCGGCGGTGCTGACCGGGGCGTCGAAACCCGAACGGATCAGGGTGACCCGGCAGTCCGTGACCGCGCGCCCGCGCGGGCCCTGACGCAGCGTGTCGTGCACGGTCTGCTCGATCGCGGTGTGGAACGCCCGCGGCAGGGCGCCCAGTTCGGTCTCGTAGCCGAAACCGACCCCGGACCCGGTCGCGGCGGGCTCGACGCGCAGCCCGACCGTCGCCCACGGCCCCGTATGGCCGCGCCGGGCCATCTCGTAGCACGCCTCGCCGACCCCCGCCGGCCGCTCCACCAGGACCGGGCGGCTCGGCTCGAAGTCGGCCTCGATGCCGTAGTCCTGGGCGAGCGTCGCCGCGATGATCTGCTTCTGGACCTCGCCGTACAGCAGCACCGACGTGGCGCCGCCGGGCATCGCCCGGGCGTGGATCAGCGGATCCTGGTCGGCGAGGGCGAGCAGCGCGGTGTGCAGCCGGGCGGCGGCCGCGGGGCCGGGCTCGCGGGCGTGGACGAGGGTGTGGAGGGTGGGAGCGGCGAAGTGGCGCTGTTCTTCTTCAGCGTCGACCTCGCCCAGCCGGTCGCCGACGCGGACCTCGGGGAGCCCCTTGAGCCGCGCGATGTTCCCGGCGGTCAGCACCCGCTCCCCGGCCCGGCCCACGACCTCCAGCGCGGTGATCTGCCCGCCGTGCCGGGCGCCGGGGCGGTGCCGGTCGCCGGGCCGGTGCAGGGTGAGGTGCTGCCGTACGGTCAGCTCGCCGGAGAACAGCCGCAGATACGCGGTCTTCGTGGCGGAGCCCGCCGCCCGCTCGACCGCGAAGACGGTGCCCCGGGGTGCCGTATCGTCCTGGTCGGCCCGGGTGGGCGGGATGAGTCGTACGACGCCGTCGACGAGGGCCGCGACGCCCTCCCCGCTCAGCGCCGAACCGAAGTACACCGGGTGCGCCCGCCCCTCCGCCGTCCCCGCGGCCAGCGCCGCGCGCACCTCGGCGGGGGAGGGGAGCGGGCCGTCCACGACCCGGGCGAGCAGCGCGTCGTCGGTCTCGGCCAGCGCCTCGGCGATCTCGGTGCGCACGCCGACGTCGTCCAGGGACCGCGGCCGGGTGCGTGCGGCCCGCGTGCCCAGGTCCCGTACGGCCGTCATGGACACGATGTGCGGCGCCAGCAGCCGCCGGATGTCCGCCAGCAGCTCCGCGTGCCGGGCACCGGCCCGGTCGATCTTGTTGACGAAGAGCAGCACGGGCAGCCGCAGCCGCCGCAGCGTCTTCATCAGCACCCGGGTCTGTGCCTGGACGCCCTCGACGGCGGACAGCACGAGCACGGCCCCGTCCAGCACGCCGAGCGCCCGCTCGACCTCGGCGATGAAGTCGGAGTGGCCGGGGGTGTCGATCAGATTGACCTGGGTGTCACCCGCGCGGAAGGACGCGACGGCCGACCGCACGGTGATTCCGCGCTCCCGCTCGATGGCGCCCGTATCGGTCTGGGTGTCCCCGGAGTCGACGCTGCCGAGGCGGTCGATGACGCCCGCGTCGAACAGCAGCCGCTCGGTGAGGCTGGTCTTACCGGCGTCGACATGGGCGAGTACGCCGATGTTGATGGTGTGGTGCATGCGTGGTGATGTCCTCGAAGACGGTCGTCCGGTGGGGGCGCTGGGTCGTTCCGAGGAATCGGCGCATCGCATGCTCCTGTGCTGTCGGCGGAATGTCGCGGACATCCTGAGCGCGGCGGCGGGGCGATGGCAACCGATTTACGCCCCGTCAGTCCCGTCAACCCCGTCATCGACCCCGTCTTCGACCCCGTCTCCGGCTCCGCCGACAGAAGGGCCAGAAAGCGCTGTCATAGCTCTCGACAACTCCCCCTCCGCACCCGACGCTTCACACCACGGGCCCCAAGCGGCAGAAGGGACACATGGTGCGACGAAGAACGCTCCTCACCGCAGCAAGCGCAACCCTGATCGGCACCGCACTCTCCACCGGCACGGCCCACGCCGACGAGTCCGTCACCGTCGACCCGGGCACCGACCACGGGGGCTGGGAGGGCTGGGGCACCTCGCTCGCCTGGTGGGCCAACCTCTTCGGGCAGCGGGACGACTTCGCCGACCTCTTCTTCACCACCCGCAACACCACGTACGCCGGTACGACCCTCCCCGGCCTCGGCCTGAACATCGCCCGCTACAACCTCGGCGGCTGCGCCTGGACGAGCGTGAACGGCCAGTCCATGGCCGTCTCGCCCAACATCCCCCGGTTCAAGCAGATCGAGGGCTTCTGGCACGACTGGTCCAGCGAGGACCCGGCCTCCGCCGCCTGGCGCTGGACGTCCGACGCGACCCAGCGCGCGGCGCTCACCAAGGCCGTCCAGCGCGGCGCCGTCACCGAGCTGTTCTCCAACGCGCCCATGTGGTGGATGTGCCTCAACCACAACCCCTCCGGCGCCGCGGACGGCGGCAACAACCTCCAGTCCTGGAACTACCGGCAGTTTGCCGTCTACCTCGCCACCACCGCCCGCTACGCCCAGGACCACTGGGGCGTCCGCTTCGCCACCGTAGAGCCGTTCAACGAACCCTCCTCCACCTGGTGGAAGGCGGACGGCACCCAGGAAGGCTGCCACATGGACGCGGCGGTGCAGCGCACCGTCCTCGGCCACCTCCGTACCGAGCTGAACAGCCGCGGCCTCACCGCCGCCCGCATCTCGGCCTCGGACGAGACCAGCTACGACCTGGCCCGCACCACCTGGGGCTCCTTCGACACCGCGACCCGCGCCCTCGTCGACCAGGTCAACGTGCACGGCTACCAGGGCTCGGGCGGCCGCCGCGACCTGCTGTACGCGGACGTGCGCGCCGCGGGCAAGAAGCTGTGGAACTCCGAGACCGGCGAGAAGGACGCCACCGGCCTCACCCTCGCCACCAACCTCTGCCTGGACTTCAACTGGCTGCACCCGACCGCCTGGTGCTACTGGCAGGTCATGGACCCCAGCGCGGGCTGGGCGCTCATCCACTACGACCCGAACACCGCGCAGCCCGGCGCCGTCCAGACCAAGTACTACGTCCTCGCCCAGTTCACCCGGCACATCCGCCCCGGCATGCGCATCCTGGCCACCGGCTCGGACCACGCGGTGGCGGCGTACGACCCGGCCGCCCGCCGCCTGGTGCTCGTCGCCGTCAACCCCGGCGCCGCGCAGACCATGACCTTCGACCTGTCGCGGTTCGGCCAGGTCACCGGCGGTACGGGCGGCCTCGTGCCGCGCTGGTCGACCCGGACGGCGGGCGGCGGCGACCTGTACACCGCGCAGTCGGTGCAGACGTTCCAGATCGACGGGGTGACGGAGTGACGGGGTAGCCCCTCTTGGCATGCCGCTGCCCATCAGGGCCGCAAGTCTGCCCCTGCGCCTCTGGGAAGGTGGCCACCTCGCCTGCGAGCGTGAGGCGGTTGGATCGCCTTTGACCGCCGGAGGAAGACATATGGGACTGGCCCGTGACGAGAACAGCACGACGGGGAAAGGGCGGGCACCCCGGCGGCCACGAGCGACTCCCACCTTCGCCGGAACGGCCGTGCAGCGGATGCTCGCCCAGCAGAGCCAGGCCGGGAACCAGGCAGTTGTCGAAATGCTGCGGCGGTCCGGGCACCCGGGAGCGCAGGACCGGCATCAGCACGGTGCCGGATGCGGGCACCAGGCGCCGGAACCTCCGGTCCAGCGTTCCTCGGGCGGCGCCACCGTCGCGCGCGCCGAGGAGGAGGACGGGCACGTCCACGACGGGGTGCGGGACACCAGCCCGGAAGGGCAGAGCGCCCTGGTGGCCGCCGCGATGAATTCGTCGAGCGAGTCGCTGCCCTCGTCGGTCGTGGCGAAGGCCGGGGCGTTCTATCAGAACGACAGGCTCGCCTCCACCCGCGTCCACCGCGACGCGGTGGCCCAGCGTGCCACGGCGGCGATGGGGGCCCATGCCATGACCATCGGCAACCACATCTTCCTCTCCGCCGGGTCCGCAGGCGACGAGAAGCTGATCGGCCACGAGCTCAGCCACGTCGACAAGAACCTCAAGGGCGTGCCCGAGACGGGCCACAGCAACGGCGCCGGAGTCAGCGTCACCGACCCGAGGCAGGACTCCGAACAGGCAGCCGAGAAGGACGGCAGCGCCTACGCCGCCGGTGAGACGACCGCCCCCTCCGTCACCGCCCAGCGCGCAGCGGTGAACGGCTCACACGGCACGGTCCAGCGGATGGCGGGGCGGGTCGCTCTGGCGGACGAAGCGAAGAGGAGGTTTTTCTGAAGCGCGGTGTGACGCCCACGCAGCGGATCCATATGCAGCAAGAAATCATTCGTGGCTCTTTCGTCGGCCTCTCGAAGATGCTCCAGGAACCTGACGAGCACGCTACAAGGCCCGATGACGACGACGTCAAAGGATATGTGAATCAGGATGCACGGTGCTCACGGCGTTCGCGGCGTTCGCGGCGTTCGCGGTGCTCACGTCGCGAGGTGGCGGACGACTCTCCGCACCTGCTCCGCGTAATGCTCGCGGAACTCCGGCGACTCCGGGTCGGCGTCGAAGAACTGGCGCACCGCGTGCGGCAGCGCGATCGGCGCCGTCACCAGGCTGACGTACAGCAGCATCGCCATGGCGGGATCGATGTCCTCCGCGATCTCGCCCTCCGCCTGGCGGCGCCGCAGGTCGGAGAGGTCCTCGGGGCCCTCCTCCGGGGCGGCGTCGTCAAGGCCGCACCAGGCGTTGAACCGGGTCGCCCGCGGATCGGCGAACGCCTCCCGGAGGTAGCGCAGGACCAGCTCGTCCAGCGGGATCGCGGGGTCGTTGAAGGTCTCCTCGCGCTTCAGCCACTCGCGGCCCAGCTCCCGGTACAGGCCCTCCTTGCCGCCGAAGTGGTACGCGATCAGCTGCTTGTTGACGCCCGCCCGGTCCGCGATGTCCTGCACCCGGGCGCCCGCGAACCCCTTCTGTGCGAACACGTCCCGGGCCGCCTCCAGCAGCAGCCGCCGGGAGCGCTCCGGGCACAGCTTGCGCTCCTCGGGCGCGGGGGCGCGGCGGGGCCTCTTCGGCGTCCCCTCCATGTCTTCAACTCCTCGTACTCGACCGGACCAGGCTAGCGCCCCGCCTCATCCATCTATGTGTTTGACGAGTTCATCCGTCTGGATGAAACTGGACCGGACCGCACAGGACAGTCAGGGGAGATTCGTCATGATCGTGGTAACCGGAGCCACCGGAAACGTCGGCGCGCACGTGGTGAAGGAGCTGGCCGACGCGGGTGCGGAGGTCCGCGCGCTCACCCGCGACCCCGGGGCCGCGCACTTCCCCGACGGCGTCCAGGCGGCGCGGACCGAGGACCTGCCGCTGGAGGGTGCCACCGCGCTGTTCCTCCACGCCGCGGTGGTGTGGCAGCTGGGCGCCGACAAGCTGCTGGAGCGGGCGAAGGAGGCCGGGGTGCGGCGCGTCGTGACGCTCTCCTCGTCCTCCGTCCTGGAGGACACCGACCCGCAGGACAACCCGATCGGCGCCCTCCACCGCGAGCTGGAGGCCCAGGTCGAGCGCACCGGGCTGGAGTGGACCCATGTGCGGCCGGGCGCCTTCGCCGTGAACGCCTTCCAGTGGGCGGACCAGATCAAGGCCGGGGACGTGGTGTACGGCGCGTACGCCGGAGCGCACATGGCCCCCGTCCACGAGGCCGACATGGGCGCCGTCGCCGCCCGCGCCCTCCTCGCCGACGACCTGGTCGGCAAGACGCCCGAGCTGACCGGCCCGGAGTCGCTGACCTTCGCCGACCAGGTGCGCATCATCGGCGAGGTCATCGGCCGGCCGCTGCGGTACGAGGAGATACCGCCGGAGGTGGCGCGCGAGAAGATGATCGGCGGGTTCATGACGCCGGAGATCGCGGACTCGCTGCTGCGGGTCTTCGAGGGGACCGTGGGCCGGCCGCAGACGATCTCCCCGGAGGTCGAGCGGATCACGGGCCGCCCGGCGCGGACGTTCGCGCAGTGGGTCGCGGACCACGTTGGTGCTTTCAGCTGATCGGTGGGTGCGCGGTCGCTGGGGTGGGTGGTGCGGGTGCGGGGCCTCCGGGGCAGGGTCCTGGACTCGTATATTTTTGGCGCCGGTGCCCGGAAACGTGGGGTGGGCCGGAAATGGGCGCCACAAATATACGGAACGTCCAGGACCCCACCCCTGCGACCCCGCCCCCTCCCGCCGAGCGGCGGCTTGTACCCAGGTTGTGGGCAATCGTTCCGCAGGGCGGAACGGGTGGGCACAACCCGGCCACCGGCCCGCACTCGGCAGTGAACCCGACCGGGCAGGTGGCCCGGCTCACGATCCGGTCCCGGTTCGCCCAGCGGCAGGCGCTCAGGCGCCCCGTTTGCGCGGCTGCTTCTTGGCCGCCGTCTTCTTGGCCGCGGTCTTCTTCGCGGTCGTCTTCTTCGCGGCCGTCTTCTTGGCCGCCGTCTTCTTCGCGGGCGCCTTCTTCGCCGCGGTCTTCTTGGCCGGGGCCTTCTTGTGGTCGCTCAGTTCGGTGACCGTGGCCTTCTCCTCGGCCGACTCACCACGGGCCTCCTTCGCGCTGCGGACGCTGTCCTTCAGGGCGGCCATCAGGTCCACGACCTGGGCGCCGGCCGGGCGCTCGCCCGGTTCGGCGGTGGGGGTGGCGCCGGAGACCTTCGCCGCCACCAGGGCCTCCAGGGCCTCGTGGTACTCGTCGTGCAGTTCGCTCAGGTTCACCTCGCCGAGCGTGGCCATCAGGGTGTCGGCGAGATCCAGCTCGGCCGGTTTCACCGTGACCTTCTCCTTGGGCGCAACCCCCGCCGGCTCGCGCACCTCGTCCGGCCACAGCAGCCGGTGCATGGCGATGGCGTCGCCGACGACGCGCAGCATCCCGAGCCGTTCCCGGCCGCGGTGGGCGTACTTCGTGATGGCGACCTTCTCGCTGCGCTTGAGGGCCTCGCGGAGCAGGGCGTACGGCTTGGCGGCGGCGGTGCCGTTGGCGCCGAGGTAGTACGCGTCGCCCATCTGGAGCGGATCGATCTCCGAGGCGTTGACGAACGCCTCGATCTCCAGCGCGCGGGTGGTCGGCAGCGGCAGGGCGGCCAGGTCCTCGTCGGTGATCGGGATCAGGGCACCGTCGGCATCCTCGTACGCCTTGCCGATCTCGTCCGCGTCGACCTGCTTGTCCTCCAGCTCGCAGACCTTGCGATACCGGATGCGGCCGCCATCGGCGGTGTGGATCTGCCGGAAGGACACCGAGTGATCCTCGGTCGCCGGATACATCTTGATCGGGATGCTCACCAGGCCGAACGAAATGTTCCCATTCCAGATAGATCGCATGCTTGATCCCTTTCGTGAGATTCTTATCGTATGTCCCCGATCACGGAGGTGGAGGGGCGACGGATCGCGCTCAGGAACCTCGACAAGGTCATCCATCCGGCCACCGGCACCACGAAGGGCGAGCTGCTGCACTACCTGGCGTCGGCCGCCGGGGCGATGCTCGGCCATCTGCGGGGGCGGCCGCTCGCGTTCCTGCGCTATCCGGACGGTCCGGACGGCCAGATGTTCTTCACCAAGAACCCGCCGCCCGGCACCCCCTCCTGGGTGACGACCGCCGAGGTCAGCCGCCACGAGGGGGAAACCGCGCGCCAGGTGCTCGTGCAGGACCTGGCCTCGCTGATGTGGGCGGCGAACCTGGTGGTCGAGTTCCACGCGCCCATGTGGCGGATCGACGAGGGGACGGGCATCGCCGACCGGCTGGTCTTCGACCTCGACCCCGGACCGCCCGCCACGATCGTGGACTGCTGCGCCGTCGCCGTCTGGCTGCGGGAGCGGCTGCGGGCGGACGGGCTGGCCGCGTACGCCAAGACCAGCGGCTCCAAGGGGCTGCATCTGCTGACCCCGCTGGAACCGGCCCCGTCCCGGCAGGTCACCCACTACGCCCGGCGGCTCGCGGCGGAGGCCGCCGCCGCGCTGCCGGGGCTGGCCATCCAGAAGATGACCCGCTCCCTGCGGCCCGGCAAGGTGTTCGTCGACTTCAGCCAGAACGCCGCCGCCAAGACCACCGCCGCCCCCTACACGCCCCGCGCCCGCCGGGAGCCGACCGTCTCCACGCCCGTGACCTGGGACGAAGTGGAGGCGTGCGACGACCCCGGGCGGCTGGTCTTCGGGATCGACGACCTCCCCGCCCGCCTCGACCGCCACGGCGATCTGCTGGCCCCGCTCCTCGACCCGGCACGGGCCCACCCGCTGCCCGCCACCCCATGACCCCCCTGCTGCCACCCGTGCCGGTGGCGCTGGCCCGGCCCATCCCGACGCTGCCGGTCGCCGCGCCGGGGCGGCAGCTGGCGTACGAGCCGAAGTTCGACGGCCATCGGCTGCTGATCTTCCGGCTGGCGGACGAGGTGCAGATGCAGGCCCGCTCCGGCCGCATCGTCACCCGCGCCTTCCCCGACCTGGCGGCCGCGGCTGGGCGGCTCCCGGTGGGGACCGTGCTCGACGGGGAGGTGGTGGTGTGGGTCGGCGGCCGCACCGACTTCGCCGCCGTCCAGAAGCGCGCCACCGCCGCCACCGAGGCCCGCGCCGCGCGGCTGGCCCGCGAACTCCCCGCCTCGTACGCCGCGTTCGACCTCCTCGCGAGCGGTACGGACGACCTGCGGCCTCGGCCGTACGAGCAGCGCCGCGCCCTTCTGACGATGCTCCTCGAACCGTACGGCCCGCCCCTCCAGGCCGTGCCCATGACGATGGACCCGGAGCAGGCCGCCGCCTGGTACGAGGCGTTCCCGGCCATCGGCGTCGAGGGGCTGGTCATCAAGAGCCCCGACCAGCCGTACCGGCCCGGACGGCACTGGCGGAAACTGCGGCACTCGGAGACCCGGGACGCCATGGTCGTCGGCGTCGTCGGCCCCCGGCTCCGCCCCCGCGCCCTGGCCCTCGTCCTGCCGGGCGACGACACCCCCGTGGTCTCCGGCCCCCTCTCCCCGGCGGTCCGGGCCCAGCTCACCACGGCACTGCGCGACCTCCCGCCCCCGCCCCCCGCTCCGGCGGACTCCGATCCGCCCACGGCGATCGACACGGTCGGCGCGTGGATCGCCTATCAGCCGATCGCGCCGGAGCTGACGGTGGAGGTGCGGCAGGAGAGCACGGTCCGCCACGCGGCGACGGCGGTCATCCGCCTGCGGACCCCGGAGTGACCCCGGCGGACTGGGCGGTCGGCGGCACCGCGGGCGCCGCGATGCCGGCGCTCATCCGTACGGGTCGGGCGGGCCCGTGACCACCGCCGTCACCCGGCTCCCCCGGGGCAGCGCCCCGGCCTCGGCCAGCCCGTACAGCCCCCACAGCATCTTCGCCACGTACCGCCGCTCCACCCGCACCCCGTGCCGCTCCTCGAACCCGGCCGCGAACGCCTCAAGACCGGCCGGGACCCGCCCGTACCCGCCGCCGTGGTACCCGTGCTCGATGCGCCAGTCGGTGAACGTCCGCCCCCACCCGCGCCGGTGCAGCTCCGCGACCTCGCCCTCCAGATAGCCGCCCGCCCCCTTCAGCACGGCGAACCCCAGTGCCCGCGCGCCCTCCGGCAGGGCGGCGGCGATCCCGGCCAGCGTGCCGCCCGTGCCGACCGCGCAGCACACGATGTCGCGCGCGCCGAGGTCGGGCAGTTCCGCGACGAGGTCGGCGGCCCCCTGCGCGGCGAGCACGTTCGTACCGCCCTCGGGCAGGACGTAGGCCCGCCCCCACCGCGCCTCCAGCTCCCGCAGCGTCCGCGGGTCGTCCAGGGAGCGCAGGGTCTCCCGGTAGCCGGACCGGTCGAGGAAGGACAGCCGCATGCCGTACGACTCGGCGAGGGCGAGGGACCAGTTGCGCGGGGCGTCGGCGAGTTCGTCGCCCCGGATGATGCCGACGGTGTCCAGCCCCCGGGCGGCCCCGGCCGCGGCGACGGCCCGGATGTGGTTGGAGTAGGCCCCGCCGAAGGTGAGGAGCCGCGTATGCCCCTGCTCGGCGGCGGCGCGCAGGTTGGGCGTGAGCTTGCGCCACTTGTTGCCGGGGACGGTGGGGTGGATGAGGTCGTCCCGCTTCAGCCGCAGCTCCAGCCCCGCCCGCTCCATGGCCGGATCGGCGAGCGGGGTCAGCGGGGAGGGGAGGACGGCGGGAGGCATTACGGCCAAGCCTACGGAACCGGGCCCGGCGCGGTGGCGTCGCGATCCCGTTCCTTGAAAGGGCTTCACGTTTCACGACAACTCCGATGGGGAGATGTTGAGTTGTCGGATGCGAAAAAGTTGATCAGACGGCCACTTCGGTGCGGAATTGATAACGCGCCGAGGACATTGCTGTGAAGTGAATGTGAAGGCAGTTTTGGGCGGGTCGGCTCGGCTAAGAGAGGCCCATGAGCAACCCCCATGACCGTATGGTGGACAACGGTCCGTACAACCACCACGCAAATCCGTCCAACCACCACGCACATCCGTCCAACCGTCTCGGGACGGAGCGGACAGCGCTGATCATTCATGGCCTCGCGGACGTCGCCGCGATCTTTCTGGGTTTGTGGATCCTGCTGTACCTGCTCGACGCGAACGAGGCGAATGTCTTCGTCGACTTCGTGCACGGCGTCGCGGACTGGCTCGCCGGCTGGTCGCAGGACATCTTCACCATGGAGCCCGAAGGGGCGCGCGTCTTCCTCAACTACGCGCTGCCCGCGCTGATTTACCTCGGCATCGGTCACGGTGTGGCCGCTTGGGTGCGGCGGCTCTGACCGTGTGCGGCCGGTGGTCCGCGTAACACTTTCCGGCCCTCCGGCGCTGAGGGGGATGCGGCTGGTTTCAAGCGAATCCAGCGCCATCGTTCCATGACGGCCGGAGGGTAACGGAGAGAGCGGACGGGAACACTCGCGGTGCCGCATACGGCAAAACCTCATACGCCGCTGCCCAAAAACGCGCCGCACTTCACCAGGTCTGCCAACGCGATTTGCCTTTCGGCCCCATGGAGAATGCAGACTGCCCCGCATGAATTCACGGAGCGACAGCAGATACCCCGATTTCCAGGACCCCACGTATGCCCCGCCGCACAACGGGCATCCGGGCGTCCCGCCGCAGCAGGGAGGCCACGGAGGTCCGCCCGGGGTGCCGTATCGGCGGCGTGGCCGGACCGTGAAACGCGTGCTGGTCACCGTGATCGTGGTTCTGCTGGTCGCCTCGGTCGCCACGTACTTCTGGGCCGACTCCAAGCTGCGCAAGGAAGTCGACCTGAGTCAGGTGATCGACCGTCCCGAGGCGGGAGACGGCACCAACTACCTGATCGTCGGGTCCGACAGCCGCGAGGGCATGTCGGACCAGCAGAAGAAGGACCTGCACACGGGCTCGGCCGACGGCAAGCGCACGGACTCGATGATGATCCTGCACGACGGCGCGTCGGGCCCGACGCTCATATCGCTGCCGCGCGACTCGAACGTGACCATCCCGAAGTTCCGCGGATCGGAGTCCGGTGAGGTCAAGGGGCCGCTGGGCGCCAACAAGCTGAACGCCGCGTACTCCATCGACGGCCCGCAGCTGCTCGTCCGCACCGTCGAGGCCAACACCGGGCTGCACATCGACCACTACGCGGAGATCGGGTTCTCCGGCTTCGCCGACATCGTGGACGCCATCGGCGGCGTCGAGATGAAGCTCGACAAGGGGTTCAAGGACAAGCAGGCGGGCGCGGACTTCGAGGCGGGTCAGCAGACGATGAACGGGCAGCAGGCGCTGGCGTTCGTCCGCAGCCGGCACGCGTTCGCCGCCAGCGACCTGGACCGGACGAAGAACCAGCAGAAGTTCCTGTCCGCCCTGGCCGGTCAGACCGCGACGCCCAGCACGCTGCTGAACCCCTTCACGCTCTACCCGACCATGGGGGCCGGGCTGGACACGCTGATCGTCGACAAGGACATGAACCCCTATCTGCTGGCCAAGATGTTCTTCGCGATGAAGGACGTGACCAGCAGCGGCGGCAAGTCGATGAACATGCCGACCTCGGGCAGCGTCGGCGGCAACCTCCAGTGGGACCAGGCCAAGGTCAAGCAGCTCGTCCAGCAGCTCAAGAACGACGAGCCGGTCACCGTCAGCGATTCGCCGTGAGCCCGCCGCTCCGCGTACGGGGCGGGTCGCCGCCCCGTACGCGGACGGCATCGGCCAAACATCCCCCCGCGACCACGGCGACCGCGACGGCCTGGGCACCTCTGATCACCAGCCGCTGCCGGTCCCGGTCTCCGGGCTCACCGAGGGGGCCGACCGGCCCTGGCCCGGCGTCCTCTTCGACGGCGCGATCGCGGCGGGGCTGCGGCTGCTCCCGGAGGGGGAGCGGTGGCAGCCGGAGGCACGGCTCAACGGTGTCTTCGCGATGACGCCCGACAATCTGCCGCTGATCGGCCCGCACGCCGAGGTGTGTACGCCACGGCGTGAGGACGCGTCGAGGGGGTCACCGGACCCGGTGACCCCCTCGTCTCTGCGTGCGCCGCGCCTAGGCGGCGGTGGGTACGGGGCCTATGGAGCGGCCCGCCCAGTCGGGTGCCTTCTCGACCAGGGAGGTGAGCCGCTCGCGGACCTCCTCCGGGAACGGTGCCGCGTGGCCCGCCTTCTGGTCGATGTGGAGGGCGAGCAGTTCGGTGGTGGCCACGGGCTCGCCACCCTCCGGCTCGCCCACGTACATCTCGTGGGAGAACCGCACCTTCTTCTCGTCCACACCCAGCACCCGGGTGCGGATGGTCAGCTCGGCGCCTTCCTCGACTTCGTGGAGATAGCGTATGTGCGTCTCGACGGTGTAGAGGGAGCAGCCGGTCTTCACCCGGTATCCGGAGTCGAGACCGGTCTCGACCATCATCTCGTCCGTGCTGTGTCCGAAGACGAGGACGTAGAACGCCTCGCTCATATGACCGTTGTAGTCGATCCATTCCGGTCGGACGGTCTGGTGGTAGTGGGGGAGCTGGTCGCTCACTTGTCGCCTCCCTCGTTGCGCTGCTCGGGCAACCGGCCGGTCGCCCGCAGGACGTTGATCACGCCCTGGTCCCTTTCCGCGACGAGCTGGGCGATACTCCGCCCGCCCGCCGCCTCGTCACATCCGTCGACCATGGCCGTACGCAACGAGTCGTCCAGCTCAGGGGCTTCGAGACGCGTCCATGGCGATTTCAGTGACGGTCCGAAGTGATCGAGCATATGCCCCATGCCGCCCTCGCCGCCCGCGAGGGCGAACGTCAGGCACGGGCCCATGAAAGCCCAGCGCAGGCCGGGTCCCTCGGTGATCGAGTCGTCGATGTCCTTCACGGTGGCCTCGCCGCTCGCCACCATGTGCAGGGCCTCGCGCCACAGCGCCTCCTGGAGGCGGTTGGCGATGAAGCCGGGCAGTTCGCGGTCCATGGTGATGACGGACTTGGCGGCCGCCTTGTAGAAGGCGGAGGCCCATTCCACGGCGGCCGGGTCGGTCTTCTCGCCGCCGACGACCTCGACCAGGGGAATCAGATACGGCGGGTTGAACGGGTGGCCGACGAGGAGGCGGCCGGGGTCGGTGGCCTCGGTCTGCATGTCGGTCATCGGATAGCCGGAGGTGGAGGACGCGATGACGACGCCCGCCGGGGCCGCCGCGTCCAGCTGGGCCAGCAGGCTCCGCTTCAGCTCCAGCTTCTCGGGGGCGCTCTCCTGGACGAACTCCGCGTCGGCCACGGCCCCTTCGAGGGTGGCGGCGAGGGTGAGGCGGTCCGGTGAGGCGCCCTCGGCCAGGCCGATCTGCTCCAGTGCGGGCCAGGCGGCGTCGACGAGGCGGCGCAGCTTGGTCTCGGCGTCCGGCGCCGGGTCCCAGGCGGTGACGTCGTAGCCGCGGGCGAGGAAGTGGGCGACCCAGCCGCCGCCGATGACTCCCGCGCCGATACAGGCGACGCGGCGGACACGGTCGGGTGCGCAGGGGGGTGAGGGCATGGGGGTCCTAAGACATCGGAGGGCGAGGGGCGTGACGAGCGGGGCGGTTACGAGCGGGGCTTGAGGCCGAGCCGCTGCCGGGCCTCGTCCGGGGTGGCGACGGTGGCGCCCAGCAGCTCGGTGATCTGGACGGCGCGTTCGACCAGCTGGCCGTTGGTGGCCTTCACACCCCGGCTGAGGTACAGGTTGTCCTCCAGGCCGACCCGTACGTTGCCGCCGAGCAGGATGGACTGGGCGACCCACGGCATCTGCATGCGGCCCAGCGCGAAGCTGGCCCACTGCGCGCCCTCGGGCAGCAGGTCGACCATCGACTTGAGCACGCCCGGCTCGGCGGGGGCGCCCCACGGGATGCCCATGCACAGCTGGAAGACGGTCGGGTCGTCCAGCAGCCCCTCGGCCAGCAGCTGCTTGGCGAACCACAGCTGGCCGGTGTCGAAGATCTCCAGCTCGGGGCGGACGCCCAGCTCCTGGATGCGCTTGGCGCCGGTGCGCAGCATGTCGGGGGTGGAGACGTAGAGGTTGCTGCCGTCGCCGAAGTTGAGCGAGCCGCAGTCCAGGGTGCAGATGTCGGGCAGCAGGTCCTCGACGTGCGGGAGCCGGTCCAGACCGCTGACCAGGTCGGTGCCCGCGAGGTGGGTGAGCGGGTTCTGCGGGAGCCGGTCCAGACCGCTGACCAGGTCGGTGCCCGCGAGGTGGGTGAGCGGGTTCTCGGGGTCGATGACGAGGTCGCCGCCCATGCCCGCGGTGAGGTTGATGACGACGTCGGTGCCGGTCTCCTTCACCCGCTCCACGACCTCGCGGTACAGCCGCGGATCGCGGGCGGGGGCGCCGGTCTCGGGGTCGCGTACGTGGATGTGGACCACGGCCGCCCCGGCCTCCGCGGCCTCGACCGCGGAGCGGGCTATCTGCTCGGGGGTGACGGGGACGTGGGGGCTGCGGCCCACGGTGTCGCCGGCCCCGGTGAGGGCGCAGGTGATGATGACGCTGTCGTTCATGGGCATGGCGTTTCTCCGTCTTCTGCGACTGCTCCGTAGCTACGGGAACGGGGATGAACGGGTTTCGTCGGGACGGTGAGGAGGCTGTGCGGACAGTTCCGTGTCGAGGTAGGCGAGGCAGGCGGTGCGCATGAGCTCCGCGCTCGTACCGCCCTCGCCGGGCGCGGTGGCCACCACCTGGGTGGCGAATCCGTCGATCAGCGCGGTGAGCCGCAGCGCGCTGAACTCGGGGTCGACGTCGCGGAAGACGCCCTGGGCGATGCCGCGCCGGATCACCTCGGCGATCGTCCGCCGCCACTCCCGGTAGAACGCGGCGTGCAGCTGTCCGATGGCGGTCGAGCGCGCGGCCTCGGACCACAGGTCCATCCACACCAGCCACTGGTGGCGCTGCTGGGTGCTGTCCGGGACCTGGAGGTCGATGAGCTGGCGCAGTTCCTCGAGGGCGTCGTCGGCCTCGGCGAGGCGGGCGGCGCGCCGCATGGTGTCCTCGTCCATGCACCATCGCACGGCGGCTTCCAGTAATTCGGCGCGGCCGGGGAAGTGGTAGTGGATGGCTGCGGTGCTGGTGTCGCAGGCGGCGGCGATGTCGGCGACGCGTACGGAGTGGAAGCCGTGCTCGGCGATCAGCCGCACGGTCTCCCGCACGATCTGGAGGGGCCGCCCGCCCTCGGGGGGTGAGGTGCGGGCGGCCGGTTCAGGGGTGTCGGCGGCGGGTTCGCCGGGGCCGGTGGTGCCGAGCAGCCACCCGGCGTCGACCCGGCCCGCGTCGGCGATGCGGGCCAGTTCGGCGACGGTGAAACGGCGGGTGCCGCCGAGCGAGCGGGACAGCTTGGAGGGGTCCATCACCACACGCCGCGCGAACTCCCGCTGGGTGCAGCCCGCTTCGTCGATCACCTGACGGACGCGCGCCGCGACGTCGAACTCTTGCCGCATGGCCGACACCGTACGGAGGTGTTGAGATAAGCGCAATGGACGCGGGAGTGGAATGCCCTCTTATGGGCGGTAAGACGCCGGAATTCCGTCCGGTGATGCGGTGCGGACTGACTCGGTGATCAGTAGAGGCCGATAAGAAACCAGCCACTCAGCCGAAGCGGGCGACCGCGGTCATCGTGGGCCGCAGGTTCCGTACGCCGGGCAGCCGCCGCAGCACCGGCACCAGCGCTCCGTGGTACAGCCCCCGCCCGCGCGGCGGCGGCAGCTCCCGCACCTCGGAGATGCGCGGATGGGCGCTACGGACCTTGCCCAGCTCACCCGCGTCCATGCCCCACGGCATGGGCGGCGGCCGATACCCCTGCGCGGTGCGCATCTCGCCGCGCATCGTGCGCGCGCTGAACCAGCGCGGCACCGCGTCGAAGACCAGCGCCCCGCCCGGAAAGCCCTCGGCGCATCCGGCGATCAGGTCCCGCACCTCGGTGGGCCGCAGATACATCAGCAGCCCCTGCGCGGTGACCAGCACCCCGCGGGAGGTGTCGACCTCGCCCCGCCACGACAGGTCGAGCGCCGACCGGGCAAGGGTGCGCCGCCGCTCGTCGTCCGGCAGCAGGGCGCGCCGCACCGCGGCGGTCTCCGGCAGCTCGACGCACAGCCAGCGGGCCCGCCCGTTGTCCACCCGCCAGTACTGGGTCTCCAGCCCCTCGGCGAGCGCGACGACGGTGCCGTCCGGGTGGGCGGCGAGGAAGTCCCGTACGGCGTAGTCGAAGGTCCGCACGCGCAGCGCCTGCCCCTGGGCGAGCAGCGGGCTGGGCGGGCCGAAGGTCTCCTCGAAGGGGTAGTCGATGCGGTCGACCAGCTCCACGGCCTTGGGGTCCGCCAGCACCGGCCGCGGCCCGCGCGCCTCGTACGCGCGCATGTACAGGTTCCACAGCAGGGTCTCGGGCACCCCGCTCAGCTCGACGCTCCCGCCGCGTTCCTCCGCCATGCAGCCCATTGAACACCCGGGGCCCGCCGGGAGCGCCGGTCATTCCGCCAGATACTCGAACACCCCATCCCAGAGCGGTGCATCCTCCATGTAACCATCGAAGGCGGTCATCTCGGCGCGCAGCTTCCCGACGGCCTCGGCCCGGGCCTCCTCGTCGTCCTCGATCGCGTCGATGGCCTCCGCCCGCTCCGCGAGCAGCCCGAGCAGGACGGCGAGCGAGGGCAGCGAGGAGGCCACCGTGCCCTTGTAGCCCTCCCCGTGGTCCCAGCCGTTCGGGTTATTCGCCGGGGCGGCGCCTCCCCTGCAGCAGCGACCCCGCGCCGAACCGGGCCTCCAGCCAGGCGGCGTCCGGAACCCGGGGAAGGGCCTCTTCGGTGGTGGTCATCGCTGTGCCCCCTGAAGTGCGGTGTGCGGATGGGGTTTTGCCGCCCCGCCCTGCTGATCGCGTACGCACTCAGTCAACCGCACGGGTAGGACAACGGTCCGGCTATGCTCGCCCGCATCGTTCCCCGCGCGTCGGCGGGGGCCGGGGGGAGAGAACAGGGGAGACCGAGTGAGATCCGCCGGAGCAGGACGGCTGATCGCCGAACGCTATCTGCTCCTGGACCGGCTCGGCCGGGGCGGTATGGGCACGGTGTGGCGTGCCCGGGACCATGTGCTGGAGCGCGAGGTCGCCGTCAAGGAGTTGCATGTCAGCAGCGACGGCGACGAGCACCACAGACGGCTGCGCCGGGCGGTGCGGGAGGCGCGCACCGTCGCCCGGGTGCACCACCCCCATGTGGTCGGCGTCCATGATCTGGTCGAGTACGACGACCGGTTGTGGATCACGATGGAGCTGATCGACGGCCCCTCCCTCGACCGCCATCTCGCCGCCGTCGGACCGCTGTCGCCGCCCCGCACCGCCGCCCTCGGCCTCCAGCTGCTGAGCGCCCTGGAAGCCGTGCACGCCGTCGGGGCGCTGCACCGCGACATCAAGCCCGCCAACATCCTGCTGCGCCCGGACGGCAGCGCCGTCCTCACCGACTTCGGCATCGCCGCCCTCGAAGGCGACGACTCGCTCACCACGGCCGGTGAACTCCTCGGCTCCATCGGCTACATGGCGCCCGAGCGGCTGACCGCCGACGAGGTGGGCCCGCCGTCCGACCTGTGGGCGCTCGGCGCGACCCTGTCCGCCGTCGCCTCCGGGGTGGCGCCCTTCCACCGCACCACGCAGGCCGCCGCGCTGCACGCGGTCACCTTCGCGGAACCGAACATCCCGGACCGGGTCGGCCCGCTGCGGCCCATCGTCGAGGCCCTGCTGCACAAGTCCCCGGACCAGCGCCCCTCCGCGGCCGCGGTGCGCGACGCCCTGCGGCACGTCGCGGACGGTGCCGAACCCGAGCCCCTGACGCCCTCCGCTGGTGCGCGGACCGCGGAGACCCACGCCGCGACGGTCCGGGTGCCGCAGACCGTGGCGGACGTGTCCCAGTCGGACACCGCGACGATGACGGGCATGCGTTCCCCGGTCACGGCCCCGACCCTCGTCGGTGTCGGCCCGGAGCCGACCGTCGTGGACCACGCGGCCGCCCCGCCGCCCCGCCGCCGCAGGGTGCGGTGGTGGTGGCCGGTGGCGGCGGGCGCCGCGTCCGCCCTGATAACCGGCCTCTTCCTGGCGCTGACGGACGCGCCCCCGTCCGGCGCGGACGACGGGCCGTCGGACGCTCGGGCCACCCCCGCCACCTCGGCCACACCCACGACGACGACCACGACCACGATGCTGAGCGTCCAGTCGGCCCAGGGCTGGCAGCGCGCGACGCAGACCGAACTCCGCCGGGGCGACACGGTGACGGTGCGCTACTCCACCGGCACCTGGACGGTGGACTCCACCCGCCTGCCCGGCGTCGGCTCCCTCGGTCACAGCGCCGCCGACGACGAGTCCCTGCGCTTCGCCTGGGACTGCAAGGTCGACGCCACGGCCCCGTTCGGCACCCTCCTGGGCCGCTTCTCCGGAAACCCCAAGAGCCTGCCGAGCCATCGCGTCAAGCGTGAGTGGCGCTTCCGGGCCGCCCGCGAAGGGACCCTGGAGCTGCGGATCAACGACGGTGACACCTGCATGGACGACAACAAGGGCGCCCTGACGGTGAGCGTGCTGGTCACCCGCTGAGGGACCACCCGCTGAAGGGCACCGGCGGCTAGCGGTGCCACAGCAGTTCGCAGACCCGGGCGACACCGCGGGTGAGGTGACGGCGGTACGTACTGAACGGCACGCCGAGCCGTGCGGCCGCGGCCTCCTGGGTCGGGGCGCCCTCGAAGAACGTCATCGCGACCGCCTGGTGGAGCTTTTCGCCCAGCCGGTCCGCGCGCAGCTTCCCGGCCGCCTCGGCGAGGACGTCCCGCAGCGTCTCCACCGGGTCGGCCGCGTCGGGGGCCACCAGCCCGGTGTGCAGGAGCGGGCTGGCCGACAGCGCGTCGGGCCGGTGCCAGGAGCGCAGTGCGCTCCGTACGGCCGCGTCGAACTCCGCCCGGGACAGGGTGCCCTGGGCGCGCTCCGGGGGTCCGGGGGCCACGGGCCCGGCGGCGGGACCTGCGGGGGGTGCCTGCGCGTCCCCGTGGCCGGGGTCCAACTGCATCGTCTGCTGGAGGAAGGCGTCGGGTGACACCTTCCGCTGGTCGTGGCCGAAGAGCCCGTAGAGCCGGTCGCCGACCCGGACCAGGGGCGGGGCGTCCAAATCGGCCACGAACGCGGACCGCTGGTACGTCTCGAAGTTGTCCATCACCACCAGCGCCCACGCCAGCCCGTCACCGGTGAGGACCTCGGCCATGATCCGCGCGCTCATGAGGTCCCCGGCGGGGGAGGGGTTGGGGTCGGCGCGCACCGTGAACCGGGCGATTCCCAAGTGCTCCCCGGCCCCCGGCGGGGCCGTCCGGCGCGCATGCGCCCAGGCCGCCGCGATGACCGGATCGGCGTCCTGGTCCGCCGCCCGGGCCTCGGTGAGCCGCAGCCAGGACATGAAGCCGACCGTCTCGCCCGAGACCGAGCGCCGGTAGACGTGGAAGGACTCGGGCTGCCGGTCGAGCCAGTGGCGGACGATGGCCACGTTCTCCTCCGGGCCCTCCTTGGCGGCCAGTTCCAGCACCGCGGCGCGGTCGCCGGGCCGCAGGGTGTCCTCGTACACCTCGTGCGGCCGGGGGGCGCCGAACCAGTTGCTGCCGAACCCGTCGCGCTGGAGGTAGAGCACGGCGGCCGACAGACCGCGCAGCGCCGCGCCGGCCGCGGAACCGGAGCCCACGGAGCCGCCGGGGGCGCCGGAGTCGCCGCGGGCCTGCTGCACCTGCGCCACGAGATGGCTGAGGATCCGGCCGTGCATGGCCCGGTAGCGCTGCGGATCACGCCAGCGCAGGTCGGCGTCCAGGGTCTCGCGCACCACATCGTGCGGAAAGATCCCGCACGGGCCCGTCTCGATGAACGGCAGCCCGCGCAGCCAGGCGAACAGGGCCGCCGCGTCGGCTCCGGGCCGTGCGGCAGTATCGGTCCCGGGCCGTGCGGCCGGGTCGGTCTCGGGCAGGGCGGCCCGCAGCAACTCCTCGGTGGTCATGTGCGCATGGGCGCATATCTCCAGGGCCTGCCGGTGGACCGCCGAGGGCACCTCGCCGACCAGCCGGGACACCAGCGTCCCGATCACGTCCTGGGCCGGTGCCCAGGCGCCGTTCCCGTCGTCGGGATCGCGTGCCACCTCGGCGGCCAGCGACAGGGCCAGGGGGTTGCCGCCCGCGAAGGCGAGGACCCCGGCCTGCCGCTCCGGCGGCACCCCGCGCGCCGCGAGCAGGGCCACCGCCTCGCCGCGGGGCAGCTCCGGCAGGCTGACGACCCGCAGGATCCCCTCCCAGCCGGGGTCGGTCCGCCAGCGGTCCGAGGGCGGCTGCCGTCCGGCGAGGACCACCAGCGACCCCAGCGGCAGCCGGGGGAGGAAACGGTCCCGCAACCAGCCTTCGAGCGACTGGTACTCCTCGAACGTGTCGACCAGCAGCACCGGCCGGTCGGCGGCGAACACCTCGGCTGCGTCCGCCTCGAACGCCGTGGGGGAGCACTCGCCGCTGCGCCCGTCCAGCTCGACCGCCGTCAGCCCGGCCGCATGCGCCTCGTCGGCGAAGCGCCGCAGCAGCGACGACTTGCCGATGCCGCCGGGGCCGGTGAGGAAGAGCACAGTGAAGGCGTCCGCGGCGCCGTCGATCGCCGCACGGAACCGGGCCAGTTCGCGGTCTCGCCCGACGAAGGCGCGCTGCCGCGCCGCGCGTAAGTGCTCACCCAGACTTCCGGGTGAGTGGCTGTCACGGTGAGTCATGGCACTCCCTTGCCGACCTGCTGGTGCGCCGCTCAAGCGCTTACTGAGGGAGGAGGGTAGCGGCGGTTCCTGGGTTGCCGTCCCGCGGTGCTCATCCGGCGGTGAGCACCGCGGTGAGCAATAAACCGGCCACTTTCCGAGCAGTTTTCTGGACACTTTTATGGACAGTTTTCCCGGCGCGTCGCGGGCGCGGCCGACAAATATCCGAGTGGTAGAAAGGATTCCGCCCGTACGGCTGTTAACGGGGAGCTGCCGTACCATCGCGGCGGCAGGGGAGGGAAAAGTGCGCGGAACTTTCCATTCGGTGATCGCGGAACCCGAGAAAAAGATTCCGGTCGTGGTCCATGCGCCGGATCCGATCTCACGAGAAGGAACGATCAGCCAGCTGCGGCAGCACCCGGAAGTCGACCTCGTCGACGAGGCCACCGTGAGCGGGGACGGCGTGGCCGTGCTGCTCGCCGAAACCCCCGATCAGGCTCTCCTCTCCCAACTGCGCAGACTGGTGCGCAGCGAGGGGCTGCACCCCGTCCTGGTGGTGAGCCTGATCCGCGAGGCGGAGCTGCTGGACGTCATCGAATGCGGCGTCGGCGCCATCGTCTGGCGGCACGAGGCCACCGGCGGACGGCTGCTCCGGGCCGTGACCGCGGCCTTCCACGGCGACGGCGACCTGCCCTCCGATCTGCTCGGGCGGCTGATCAGCCAGGTCGGCAGCTTACGGCCGGGCACTTCCGGCCACCCCGCCACCCAGCCCTCCGGCCTCACCCCGCGCGAGATCGACGTACTGCGGCTGGTCGCGGAGGGAATGGGAACTGGGGAAATTGCTAGTAAGTTGTCGTATTCGGAGCGGACCGTCAAGAACATCATGCAGGGTCTGACCACGCGGCTGGACCTGCGCAATCGCGCGCACGCCGTGGCCTACGCCCTGCGCGAGGGGTACATCTCGTGATTCACGAAGTCGACGCACTGTTGCGGACGCTGCTCCAGGGCGGCGCACTGGCCGGAAGTGATATCGAGATCGCCTTCGACGCCCCGACCAAGGAATGGTCCGCGCGGCGCAACGCACCGGTCCTGGACTGTTATCTGTACGACATCCGGGAGGACGTCAAACGGCGCGAGCGCGGTGCGGCCGCCATCCGCGACGGGCAGGGGATCGTGGTCCGCAGGCGCCGTCCGCCGCGCTGGTTCCGGCTGTCGTACCTGCTCACCGCCTGGACCAAGCGGCCCGAGGACGAACACCGGCTGCTGTCGGCCGCGTTGGCGACCCTGCTGCCGCGCGAACTGCTGCCGCCGGAGATCCTTCCGGAGCCGCTGGCCGAGCTGGGGCTGAGCGTGCCGCTCACGGTCGCCGGGGTGCAGACCGAGGCCCGCTCGCTGGCCGAGATCTGGTCCGCGCTCGGCGGCACGCTCAAACCGTCGATCGACCTGGTGGTCACCGTGCCGTTCCCGGCCTACCCCGACTACGACGCCGGGCCGCCCGTCACCGAGGGCACGCTGGTGCGCGCCCGCGAGATCGACGGAGCCGAGGACGGCGAGCGGATGCACCAGTCACGCCACCTCGACGCGCCGACCACGGAAGCACACACCCGGTGACCGACAGCACCACGCCTTCGTACGACCCTTCTTCCGACGACCCGGCGGGCGCGCTGCTCGCCCGGCTCGCCCGGCTGCGGGAGCGGATCGCCGCCCTGGTGGAGCGGCGCAGCGCGGGCGACCCCACCGCGACCGACCTGCTGCGCGGCCTCTATCTGTCCGACGACGCCGTACGCCACCACCTGCTGCGGTCCGCCGACGGGCCGCGCCCGGAGGGCGACGCCGCGCCGGGGCCCGTCGACGGCTCCGGCGACGAGCCGGCGCGCGACGGCGACCGGCTGCCCGGCCTCGTCCGCCGCCTGGGCCTGACCGAGGTGGACACCGCCGCCCTGCTCATCGCGCTCGCCCCCGACCTCGACCGCGGATTCGAGCCGCTGTACGGCTACCTCAACGACGACGTCAGCCGTCGGCGGGCCACCGTCGGGCTGGTGCTCGACGTGTGCGGTCTGTCCGCGGCCCATCCCGAGGCCCGTGCCCGCTTCCACCCCACGGCGCCCCTGGCCGAACTGGGCCTGCTGGTCGTCGAGGAGGCCGAACGGCCCTTCCTCAGCCGCTCGTTGAGCGTCCCGGACCGGCTGGTCGCCCATCTGCTCGGCGACGACATCCAGGACGCCGCGCTCGACGGCCGCGTCCGCGTGCTCCCGGCCCCGGCCGAACCGGCCCTCGCCGAACCGGCCCCCGCCGAACCGTCCCCGGACTCCATGAAGCAGCTCGCCGAACATCTCGCCTCCGCCCCGTGCACGGTCTATCTGCGCGAGCAGCGGGAGGGCGACGGACTGCTGTGCGCCGCCACCGCGCTGAGCGCCGCCGGGTACGAGGCGCTGCACTTCACCCCGGTCGCCACCGGGGGCCGGGAGCACGGCCCGGACGACGGGCACCACGACGTCCTCGGCCCGGTGCCGGAGCTGCTGCGCGAGGCGCGGCTGCGCGGCTGCGGCATCGTGGTGTCCCCGCTGCCCGAGCGGCCGGGACCGCTCATCCGGGCCCTGGCGGCGCCCGACGTACCGGTGTTGCTGACCGGCCGGGCGGCGTACGACCCGCAGTGGTGCGACCACGACCCGCTGGTGCTGGACGTGCCCCGGCTGCCGTCGGGCGGGGTGGACGCGTGGGCGGCCGCGCTCGGCGTCGGCGGGAGGGACGACGCCGGGTTCGACCTGGCGGCGACCGTCGCCCCGTACCGGCTCGGCGGTGAGCGGATCCGCCGGGCGGCGCGGTCCGCACGGAAGCTGGCCGCCTTCGAGGGCACCCCGCTGGGGCCGGACCATCTGCGGCGCGCGGCCCGGCAGCACTCGGCCTCCGGTCTGGAGAACCACGCCCGCCGCATCCGGCCCGATGTCGGCTGGGACGATCTGGTGCTGCCCGCCGAGCCGCTCGGCCAGCTGCGCGAGCTGTCCCTGCGCGCCCGCTACCGCGACCGGGTGCTCGGCGACTGGCGGCTGAGCGCGGGCGGCGGCCGGGGCCGTGGCGTCCTGGCGCTGTTCGCCGGGGAGTCCGGCACCGGCAAGACCATGTCCGCCGAGGTGGTGGCCGCCGATCTGGGCCTGGACCTGTATGTCGTCCAGCTGTCCTCGGTGGTCGACAAGTACGTGGGCGAGACCGAGAAGAACCTGGAGCGCATCTTCACCGAGGCCGACCGCACCGACGCGGTGCTGCTCTTCGACGAGGCGGACGCGGTGTTCGGCAAGCGCTCCGAGGTCAACGACTCCCACGACCGCTACGCCAACCTGGAGAGCGCGTACCTCCTCCAGCGGCTGGAGGCGTTCGACGGCATCGCCCTGCTCACCACCAACCTGCGGGCGAACATCGACGACGCCTTCACCCGGCGGCTGGACACGGTGGTCGACTTCCCCTTCCCCGACGCCGGTCAGCGGCTCGCCCTGTGGCGGCACAGCCTGGCCCATGTGCCGTGCGAGGACGGCATCGATCCGGGCCCGTGCGCCCGCGACTTCGAGCTGGCGGGCGGCTCCATCCGCAGCGCGGTGGTGACCGCGGCGTATGCGGCGGCGGGCCGCGGCGAGCCGGTGACCGGCGCCGATCTGCTGGCCGGGGCGCGGCGGGAGTACCGGAAGGCGGGCCGCCTGGTGCTGGACGAGGTCACCTGGTGAGCGGCCCGCGCCTTCCTCAAGGCTGCTGGGCGTCCGGCTTGACGATGAACCACGTCTGGTCGTCGTCGTCCGAGCAGTCGAAGAGGGTGAGGTTGGTGCCGTCCGCCTTGTCCTCGCCCTTGGCGGCGTAACCGGCGACGTCCAGGCAGAGGTTGCTGCTGGCGTAGTTGTGGATCCAGTGGAGCCCGTTGGTGTTGGGCCGCTTCTCCACCCACCACAGCTGGTTGTCGTCCATCTTGCGGGTGCAGGGCGCCTCCGAGATCGGCGAGGTGGCGGGCTGTGCGCCGGTCTCGGGCAGGTCCAGGCAGAGTCCGTCCATGGTGTTGCGGATCTGGACCAGGTTGGCGTTGTTCGGCCCCTTGCCCTCGAACACCGTCTCCAGGTCCCACAGCTGCCCGTTGTTGCCGCCGTCGCAGGGGAACTGGGCGGCTCTGCCGCCCGCCTTGCCGCCCGGCTCCTTCGGGGCGGCGCACTTCTGCGTGGTCCCGTTCCGGAGCAGGACGCGGGCGAACGGGTCGACCGGCTTCGGCTTGGGCTTGTCGGCCCCGCCCCCGCCCCCGGCACCGTTCCCGTCGCCGTCCCCGCCGGGCTGCTGCGTCGGCTCGTCCGCCGGTTTCGAAGCGGGCGCGGAACTCGGGGCCGAGGGCGCCGGGGTCGGCACCGAGGAGGCGGCGGCCTCCTCGGTCCGGTCCTGGGCGCGGGTGTTCACCTGCGGCTTGTACGAGAACCAGATCATGACGAAGGCGATGGTCAGCGCGATGAGCATGCTGAAGAACACGCCCAGCCAGCGCGGCATCAGCCCCGGCTGCTCGTAGGTGCCCTGCACCGGGAGCGGTTCGGCGCCGGAGCGCTGCACGGAGAGGGTGAAGGGCCGGGACTCCTTCGACCCGGCCCAGATGGTCTCGCGCGGCTTCAGGGTGGTCTTGATGAACGCGGCCCGGCCGGGCTCGATCTGGACGTTGGCCGGGTGGATGTCGTACGAGAGCTGGTCGCCGTTGTCGCTGCCGCTGATGGATGCGGTGAGCTTGACGTTGCCGAGGTTGTCCACGGCGAGCTTGGGGCGCCCCCGGAACCGGCCCTTGACCGTCTGCGGCACGAGTTCGGCCCGTACCTCGCTGAACGGGGTGACGGTGACGTTGCCCTCGGGGACGGTGGTGGCCTCCGGGTGCTCGGTCGGGATGATCTGCACCCCGTACGCGTGCGGCCCGGCGGCCGCGTCCGGTGTACGCGGTGGGGCGAAGGTCAGCTCCACCGTGCCGGTCGTCCCGGGATACAGCCGGAGCGTCTGCGGCTCCACGGCCGTCCACGGGGACAGGGCGCCGACGGGTACGAAGCGGTACTCGTCGACGATGTCGCCGGTGTTGCGCAGCCGCAGCCGCACACTGGCCGAACCGCCGGGGTCCACGGTGGTCGAGGCGGGTTCCAGAGAGGTCCAAAGGCTCACCGCAACGACGCTATGGCGGGTGCCCGCCCGCTGTCGCAGGCGTGGGGGCACGTTCCGTTGCCTGAAGGCACCGCCGCGTTGCCCTGCCGGGCGGCCGTCGGCTCCCGGTGCCCGCCGCTGCCCCCGGGACTGCCCTCACGGCTGCCCCGGCGCCTCTACCGGCATGCCCCGCAGCGTGTTAGCCAGAGGGAGCGGACGTACCGGATCAAGGAGGCGGCGAAGCCGATGCACGCAGTACGAAAGCCGGACCACGACCAGTCCTCCGACCGGTCCAGGTCCCCGGTCCGCCCCGCACCGGACCGCGCCACGGCGAAACCGGACGTACCCGCAGGGCCCGGCGGCCCGATGACGCCGGGGCAGATGATCGCCCTCCAGCGCTCCGTGGGCAACCTCGCGGCGAGCAGGGTGATGGGGCAGGCGACCGTCCAGCGGGCGGGGGAGGGAAGCGCGAGCGCGGCCACCGCCGAGCAGCCCGCCAAGGACGACAAGGACGTCAAGGGCAAGAAGGTGATCGAGCGGCTGAGTCAGTCGATCGACAGTAACGCCATCGTGAGGAAGCTGAAGCCGAACCCCTGGGCGCCGGGCACGTGGTATCCGGAGCAGTGGATGCTGGAGGGGACGACTATGCGCCTCAGGCGCACCCTGGACCGGCGGGTGATCGCCGGTGAGGTGTTCACCGCGCAGGACTTGGCGGACATCGCGACGCTCACGACGGTCAACCCCAAGTGGCTGGACAAGGTGGGCATCGGCACCATCGACGACGCCACGGCGTACACCGCCAAGGGCGACTACAAGGAGTGGCTGAAGCTCCCCTCGGGCAAGCGAGTCCTCACCGCGACTCTGGCCTACAACAATCATCTCCACGGCGGGCCCGTTCCGGACACTCCCGACTACACGCTCGGCCGCTTCTTCAACACCCAGGGGAGCAACCTCACGGATGAGCAGAAGCAGCCCCTGAAGGACGAGCGCGACGAGCAGATCCGGCAGACCGCCGTCCGCACGCTGCACCCGGCCGCGATTCCGGCCCATGCCATGCACGCCGACGCGAACAAGGCGCAGGTCACCCAGCACCAGGACAAGGCCGACAAGGCCCGTGATGTCTTCACCAATGTCCTTCTCGTCCTCCAGCACGGACTGAAGATCTACGACAAGGAGAAGAAGAAGCACATCGACTACAGCGACGGCGACGTCGTCCGGGCCCTCGCGCACGGCGGCCGGGTCAACATCCGCATCCCGGCGCTGAGCGAAGGGGGCTCGGCCGCGTCCCTGACGGATTTCCTGGGTGTCACCGACAAGGGCAAGCCCGCACAGTTCGTCGAGGAGCGGCCCTACGCCACGCACGGCATGGACATCGAGAAGAACAAGGACGGCAAGCGGGGCAAGTTCGAGGAGACGAGCGGGGGCCTCGTTTCCGTCGGGAACCGCATCAAGCCGGGCGGTCCGGACATGCTGGGCATGGACATCCCCGGCGGCGGCTTCGGTTCGAAGGACTGGAACGGCGATGTTGTCCTGCCGACCGGATCGCACGGGCACATGCTGCTGGTCTTCACCGCGCCGACCAAGGAGAAGGACGGCTCCCTGCTGGTCGGCATCGAGACGGTCGGGCCCGACAAGCCCAGCCCGGTCGGTTACAAGCACGACTTCCGGTCCACCGAGGCCACGTCCAACCCCGAGACGGTCCTGCACGGACACAAGCGCGACAAGATCGGCTCCGGCGGGACGGCCAAGAACGAGCGCTACGTGGACCTCAAGGAGCTGGGGAAGGCGCAGGGAGGCGGAGACTGGCGCGGGTTCCTGGACGACATCAAGCAGGGCTGGTACGCCGAGCTGAACAAGACCAAGGACGGCTCCGACGAGCGTCAGAGGCTGTACCAGGAGCTCGTGGGCCCGCGGCAGCACTTCTACGAGCCGGCCGACTGACCTGACCCCGGCGGTACGGGGTGCCCGGGAGCCGTCCGGGCATGGCAGGGCCGGGGCAGGGGTCTGCCCGCCTGGTGCCGCCCATACCTTCGGGCACCGGCTCTGCCCCCTGTCAGGGCCCGAGGGACCTATCCGATCCGGCGTCACTCGGTCAAGGGTGTGAAGGTCCCACGTTCTTCCTCACCCTTACCCCGAGGAGCACAGCGCATGCCGTCGTATCTGTCGCCGGGCGTCTACGTCGAGGAGGTCGCCAGCGGCTCCCGCCCGATCGAGGGGGTGGGCACCTCGGTGGCCGCCTTCGTCGGGCTCGCCCCCAGCGGGCCGTTGAACACCCCGACGCTGGTGACCAACTGGTCCCAGTACGTCGCCGCTTTCGGCGAGTTCACCGACGGGTACTACCTCGCGCACTCCGTCTACGGGTTCTTCAACAACGGCGGCTCCGCCGCGTACGTCGTACGCATCGGCGGTGCGCCCGGCGGGGAGGAGGCCGGAACCGCCGGCGCCCCGGCCGCCGTGGCGGGATCCGCCGCCGCCCCGGCCCAGCTGCCCCCGGGCGCCCCCACCGAGCTGGGCACGTTCTCCGTACGGGCCCTGACCCCCGGCGGCGCGCTCAGCGTCGAGGTGGCGGACCCGGAGGGCGAGGGCCCCGCCGAGCGGTTCAAGCTGATCGTCAAGGACGACGGCAGGGTCGCCGAGACCTTCGACGTGAGCGCGAAGAAGGGCAACCGCTCCTACGTGGTCACGCAGGTCAAGGAGCGCTCCAAGCTGATCACCGTCCAGGAGGCGGCCCCCGCCGGGCAGCTGGCCCGGCCGGAGAACCAGACCGTCACCCTGGCCCGTCCCGCCCCCGCGGCCCCCGCGCCCGCGGGCGCCCCGGCCGAGACGTCCGCCGCGCACCCCGGCCCCGCCGAGTACCTCGGCGACTCCGCCGACCGCACCGGCTTCGGCGGCCTGGAGGCGGTCGACGAGGTTTCGATGGTCGCCGTCCCCGACCTGATGGCCGCCTACCAGCGCGGCGCGATCGACCTGGAGGCGGTCAAGGCCGTCCAGCTCGGGCTGATCGCCCACTGCGAGCTGATGGGCGACCGCGTCGCCGTCATCGACCCGCCGCCCGGCCTCAACGCCCGTGACATCAGGGTCTGGCGTCAGGAGACCGCGGGCTACGACTCCAAGTACGCGGCCGTCTACTACCCCTGGATCAAGATCTTCGACCCGGCCAGCGGCCAGGGCCGCATGGTCCCGCCGAGCGGTCACGTCGCCGGTATCTGGGCGCGCAACGACTTCGAGCGCGGCGTGCACAAGGCCCCCGCCAACGAGGTCGTCCGCGGCGTCGTCGACCTGGAGAACCAGGTCACCCGCGGCGAGCAGGACCTGCTCAACCCGATCGGCGTCAACTGCATCCGCGCGTTCCCCGGCCGCGGCATCCGCATCTGGGGCGCCCGCACCCTCTCCTCCGATCCGGCCTGGCGTTACATCAACATCCGCCGGTACTTCAACTACCTGGAGGAGTCGATCCTGATCGGCACCCAGTGGGTGGTCTTCGAGCCCAACGACCACCAGCTGTGGGCCCGCATCCGGCGCAACGTGTCCGCGTTCCTGGTCAACGAGTGGCGCGCCGGCGCCCTGTTCGGCTCCAGCCCGGAGCAGGCCTTCTACGTCAAGTGCGACGAGGAGACCAACCCGCCGGAGTCGGTGGACCTGGGCCGGGTCATCTGCGAGATCGGCATCGCGCCCGTCAAGCCCGCCGAGTTCGTGATCTTCCGGCTGGCCCAGTTCTCCAGCGGAAGCGGCGAGCTGGAGGAGTAGCGGTTCCGCGCGGCGCGCACCGCGCGCCACCTCCCTTCCGCCCCCCTCTTCCGCCCCCTTTCTTCCGTCCAGTCGGTGCATCAGTAGCAGAAGGACAGACAGCGGTTCATGAGCCTCCAGCCCGGTGATTCCTTCACCTCACATAATTTCGGCATCCAGATCGACGGCGTCATGGTCGAGTACCTCCAGGAGGTCAGCGGCCTGAGCTTCGAACAGGACGTCATCGAGTACCAGCAGGTCTCCGCGCAGGGCAAGCCCAAGGTCAGCAAGATGCCGGGCGTGCAGAAGGCGGGTCAGTGCACGGTCGTGCGCGGCATGACCCCGTCCCCGGCGTTCACCCAGTGGATACAGCAGTCCATCAAGGGCCAGATGTCGACGGCCCGCAAGAACGCCACGATCATGGTGATGGACTACGAGCTGAACCCGGTCAAGCGGTACAACCTGCGCAACGCCTGGTGCAGCAAGATCGACGCCAGCACCGTCAAGGCCGGTGAGGCGTCGGCGCTGACCGAGACCGTCACCATCACCTTCGAAGAACTGGAAATCGAGTAATGCGCCGCACGGCCGTCCGCGCGCCGGCAGCGGAAGCCGCCCCACCGCCCGAGGCGGCCGTCGCGGCCCCGGCCCCGGCGCCGGACCCTGACCCCGAACCGCAGCGGCTGCGCACCGAGTTCGAGTTCGAGCTGCCGCGCGGCTACGTCGACGAGTCCGGCACCGTGCACCGCACCGGCACCATGCGCCTTGCGACCGCGCGGGACGAACTGGTGCCGCTGCGGGACGTCCGCGTCCAGGAGAACCCGGCCTATCTGTCGGTCGTGCTGCTCGGCCGGGTCATCACCCGGCTCGGCGCGCTGACCTCGGTGCACGACGGCGTGGTGGAGAACATGTTCGCCTCCGACCTCGCCTTCCTCCAGGACTTCTACCGGCAGGTCAACGCCGAGGGCCACACCCGGGCCGGGGTCACCTGCCCGCACTGCGAGCAGCCCTTCGAGGTGGAGCTCGGCGGGAGCCGCCTGGGGGAATCGTGACGTACGCGACCGACCGTCTCCACGAGGAGATCGCGTACATCGCCTACCACTTCCACTGGAGCCTGGAGGACATCCTGGACCTCGAACACGGCGACCGGCGGCGCTACGCGCGGGAGATCGCCTCTCTCGTCACCCGCGCCACGGAGGGGTAGATGGGACTGCTCGACAGACTCCGCGGCCAGTCGCGGGCGCCGCGCGGCGGGGTTGCCGCCGACGCGCCCGGGGAGACGTCCGGGCGGGCACCTGGGGAGGACGCCCGTCCGGACGCCCGTCCGGCATCCGCGGTGGGGATGCCGGACGGTCCGTCCGCGTCCGGGTCCGCTTCCGGGGCCGCGTCCGCGGGCGACCGTACAGACCGCCGGGCGGCGGACGCGTGGGCTGGACTTCCCCCGATCCAGTCCACGGCCGCCGCTCGGCCCCCGCGCGGCGTCGCCGACCCCGCGTTCGGCGGCTCGCTCACCACCTGGCAGAACCCGTCCTTCACCGGGACGCTGTCGCACGCCGTCCTCGACGGCGCCCCGGGCGGCCTGATCCGGGGCGCCCTCAGAACGTCGGGCAGCCCGTCCCCGGACCTCGGCGCGCCCTCGCTGACCCTGCCGATGGCCCGCCCGGAGCCGCCGCCCACGGAGGCCCCGTCGTCCGGCGGTTCGCCGGGCCCCCTGGTACGCCCGGTCCCCCCGGCCCCGACCCGCCCCCCGACCCTGACCACGGCCCCCGCCGTACAGCGCCGCGCCCTGCGAACGGCGCCTGCGGCTGGGGGCACGGGTCGGGGTGCGCCGACGCGTCCCGTCCAGCGGCGGGCCGTTGCTCCGTCGGAGCCCGTTCCGGAAGCGTCCGGCTCCGCCCCGGGCCCGGCGGCCTCTGCCCAACCGGCGCCTGCTCCTACGCCGGAGACGGCGCGGGGGAGTGGGCCGGGCGGGCGCGCTCAAGTGCCTGCGGCGCCCACGGCCCCCGAGCTTCCGCAGTTGCCTGCGGTGCGGCGGCCGGGTCCCGGTGGCCCTGGCGCGGGGGGTGTGCTGACGCCTGGCACGCCCGCGTCGGCGTCGCCCGCTGCGCGCCCGGTTCAGCGGCGGGCCGTTCCTCCGTCGGCGCCGGACTCTGCTCCGGCCCCGGCGTCTGCCGAGTCTGCGCAGTTGCCTGCGGTGCGGCGGCCGGGTCCCGGTGGCCCTGGCGCGGGGGGTGTGCTGACGCCTGGCACGCCCGCGTCGACATCGCCCGCTGCGCCTCCCGTTCAGCGGCGTGCCGTCCCTCCGTCGGCGCCCGACTCCGCTCCGGCCCCGAAGCCTGCCGAGCCTGCGGCCCCCGAGCTTCCGCAGTCGTCTGCGATGCAGCGGCGGGGTCCCGGTGACCCTGGCGCCGGGGGTGTGCTGACGCCTGGCACGCCCGCGTCGACACCGCCCGCCGCGCGTCCCGTTCAGCGGCGGGCCGGTGCTCCGTCCGCTTCGGCTTCGGCAGCGCCCGATTCTGCTCCGGCCCCGGCTCCGAGGGCGTCTGCCCCGGCGTCTGCTCTTGCGCCGGACGTGGGGCGGGGGAGTGGGTCGGGTGGGGGCGCTTCGGTGCCTGCCGAGCCTGCGCAGTCGGCTGCGGTGCAGCGGCGCGTGTCCGGCGGCCCCGGCCCGGGGGGTACGGGCCTGGGCGCGCCGACGACTGGTACGCCTGCCACGCGTCCGGTCCAACGGCGGGCCGTTCCTCCGTCGGCTCCGGCTCCAGGTTCGGCGCCTGCCGCGCCCGCGGCCCAGCCGCGCGGGCCCGGCCCCGGGGGTACGGGCCTGGGGGCACCGATCGCGGGTGTGCCGTCCGGGCCCCGGCAACCGGCGGGTGCCGCTCCGCCCCGTCGGCGTCCGGGCCTGGGCGCGCCCCTGCCCTCGCCTCCTGCCCCGTCGGCACAGCCGGTCACCGACGCGGGCGGCGGTCCAACGCCGTCGCCGACACCGCAGCCGCCCGTACAGCGCGCGGTCGCGCCTTCCGGTTCGCCCCTGCCGGTCGTACGGCCCAAGGAGGCGACGCTTCCGCCGCCCGTACCCCTGGAGACCGCATTGGCCGTGCAGCGGACGGAAGTTGAACGCCGCCCGGCCCCGGCCTCGCTTCCCCTGGCACCGGCGCGGGCGCTGACCTCTGCGTTGCCGACGACGCCTTCGCCCGGCGCCACGGCCGTACAGCGCAGCGCTGCGCCAACGGCGGTGCCGCTGCGCCGCGTCGGAACGGGCAGCGCGCCGCAGCCACGGGGCTCGACGACGGGTCGCGGTCTCCCGCCCGCCCCGCCGGTGCAGCGCGCGGCGGATGCCGGACCTGCGTCCTCGCCCGGGTTGATCGGCCGCGCGATGCGCCGCCTTTCCGGCCGCCCGGCAGCGCCGGGACAGTCGGCCGTCGGGACGGACCCTCAGCCCGCGCTGCCGTCCTCCTCGCCCGCTCCACGTCCCGGTGCCAAGGGGTCGGCGCGAGGCGCCTCCGCGCCCGAGGGCCGTACGCCCGGCGCGGCGGCGACGCGGGGGCAGGGGGCGCCCGGGGTGGGGCAGTTGCCTGCGCCGCCCGCGCCGATGGGCCCTACGCATGAGGTGGCGTCCGGTGCGGCGGCGACGCCGCCGGTCTCGTCCGCGTCGCCCGCCGCCCCGCCGGTGCAGCGCGCTGCCGCGCCGCACGGCGCCGCGTTACCGCAGCCGCCGGTCCCGTCCGTATCGACGGGCGCCGGGAGCGGGCCCGCACCGGTGGGGCCCGGGGCGGGGCCCAGCTCGGCGTCTCCACAGGCTTCGTCGTCCGCGCCGCCCGCCGCCCCGCTGGTGCAGCCTGCGGTGGCCTCGCCTGGCGGTGCGCAGCCGCCCGCGACGCCGTCCGTGCCGTTGGGGCGGCCGACGGAGGGCCGTGCCCCCGAGGCAGCTTCCCCGCAGGCTTCGTCGTCCGCGTCGCGCGCCGTCGCGCCGCAGGCGCCGTTCCCGTCCGTATCGGCGGGTCGCGGGAGCCGGTCCTCGCCGATGGGGTGGCCGACCGAGGGCAGTACGCCAGGGGCGGCCGGGATGCGGGGGCCCGCGTCCTTGCAGGCGCCGTTGACCGCGTCGCCCGCCGCCCCGCCGGTACAGCGCGCGGTGGCCTCGCCTGGCGGCGCGCAACCACCCGTGCCGTTGGATTCGGGCGGCGGGCCCGCGCGGATGGGGCTGCCGACCGATGCAGCGGCCTCGCCGGTGCAGCGCGCCGCCGCGTCGCATGGCGACGCACCGCATGGCGCCGCGTCGCCGCACCCGCCGGTGCCGTCCGTATGGCCGGGGCCCGGCGGCGGGCCCGCGCACAGGGGGCGCCCGACCGAAGGGGGGTCCGGCGCGGGGCAGTTGCCCGTGTCGGTTCAGCGTGCGGCTGGCTCACCCGGCGGTGCGCAGCCGCCCGTGGCGTCCGTGCCGTGGGGGCAGCCGACTGAGGGCCGTGCGCCCGGTGTGGCGTCCCGGCAGGCTCCCTCGTTCGCCTCGCCCTCCGGGCCGCCGGTGCAGCGCGCCGCCGCGCCGCACCACGCCGCGTCACCGCGCCCGCCGGTCCCGTCCGTATGGCCGGGGCCCGGCGGCGGGCCCGCGCGCAGGGGACGGCCGACCGAAGGGGCTCCCGCCGCCGCGCAACCATCGGTGCGTCCCCACAGCCCCGCGTACCCGCACCCCCCTCTGCCGTCGAGCACGGCAGCGCGCACCAGCCCGCCGGTGCAGCGGCGGGACGCCGTCCCAACGCCCGCCCCGACCCCAGCGGCCCCGACCTCGGCGGCCCCAACCCCGACCCCACCGCCCGTCACCCCACCGCACCAGCCCCCGGAGGCCCCCGCACCACCACCCGCGTCCCGTACGGCACGGGCCTCCAGCCCGGCCAGGGACAGCGGCAAAGGCAAGCGCACCACCACCGCCGCCACCCAGATCGCCGCATTCGACGCGCGGACGCTCACGGACGGGCAGTTCGACGAGCTGGTGCACCGGTTGATCGGCCCGCTGACCCGGCTGCTGAGAACGGAGTTCCGCCTCGACCGTGAGCGCATCGGCAAGCTGCGTGACCCGCGACGTTAACGACCCGAACGACAGACCGCACACGAAAGACGTACGAAGGAAGGCCGCCCGCGATGCCCAGTGATCTCGACCCGGGATCCACGATCTTCTTCACCCTCACCATCGACGGCGAGAGCCTGGGGTACTTCAACGGCTGCGAGGGTCTGTCGTCCGAGGTGGAGATCGAGCACCACCAGGAAGGCGGCAACAACGGCTTCGTCTGGCAGTTGCCGTCCCGCGTCACCTTCTCCAGCATCCGGCTGACCCGCCCCCTCACGCCCGATACGGCGAAGGTGGCGGCCTGGGTCTCGTCCATCACCACGGGCGTCACCCGCCCCACCGGGCAGATCGCAGCCCTCCGCGCGGACGGTTCGGTGGTGGCCCAGTGGGGGCTGCTGGACGTGTTGCCGGTGCGGTGGCAGGGGCCGTCGCTCGATCCGGCGAGCCCGGCGGTCGCCACGGAGGTCCTGGAGATCACCCACCACGGCTTCACGGATGCGGGGGCGGCGTAGATGGCCACCAACGGCAAGGGCGGCGGCAAGGGCGGAAACCCCGGCGGCAAGGGGGGCAAGGGCGGCAAGGGCGGGGCCGGGAAGAGCCTGGTCCGCGCCTCGCTCGCGATCCATGAGCCGCCGGTCGGGCAGAGCACCACACCCGGCGGGCTGATCAAGAACTTCGACTTCGACTTCAACCCGGCCCAGCTGACCATGAGCCGCCGCACGGACTGGAAGGCCACCCCGAGCCCGGCGGTGAGGGACGGTGCGCAGCCGGAGTTCATGGGGCCCGAGCCGCGCCGGCTGAGCCTCGACGTCTTCCTCGACTCCTCGGACCAGCCGGACAGCAACGAGGTGCTGAAGAAGGTCGAGGCGCTCTTCTCCTGCTGCGAGGTGACGGCATCGAGCCTTGCCGCGAAGCAGCCGTCCACCCCGTGGGTGGTCTTCCAGTGGGGGTCGTTCTCCACCGCCCGCTTCACCGCGTACGTGGAGTCCGTTGACGTCACGTACTCCCTGTTCGGCACGACCGGGGTGCCGATCCGGGCCACCTGCCAGGTGAGCCTGCACGAGATACCGAGCAAGACGAAGGGGCAGAACCCGACGTCCGGCGCGCTCACCGCGCGCCGTGTGCACCGCCTCGTGGCGGGCGATTCGCTCCAGTCGCTGGCGTGGCGGGAGTACGGGGACGCCACCGTGTGGCGGGTGATCGCGGAGACGAACGGCATCGACGATCCGTCCCGCCTCGCGCCCGGCACCGAACTCATCCTGCCCGCCGTCGAGGAGGTGACCGCCTGATGCCGCCGATCTCGTACTCCAGCATCATCCACGTCGAGCTGGACGGCACCCCGCTGCACCCCACCGACGTCGCGCCGCTTCTGGCGGACGCCTGGGTGGACTTCGGGGCGGGGGTGCCGGGCGCGTTCCAGCTCACCTTCCGCGACCCGAAGCGGGCGGTGCTGGGGCTGGCGAAGATCAAAATCGGCACCAAGGCGGTCCTGGCGCCGGTCGCCAACGGCAAGGGGGCGCAGGATCCGCTGTTCACCGGCGAGGTCACCGGGCTGGAGACGGATTACGACAGCACCGGCGCGTTCACCGTCGTCCGCGGCTACGACCTCGGCCACCGCATGCTGCGCCAGCGCCGGGTGGCCGGATACACCGCCATGAGGGCCTCCGACATCGTCAAGCGGCTGATCGGGAAGAGCGGGGTCACGCCGGGCCGCATCGAACCGACCAAGACGACCTACGACTTCATCACCCAGGACAACGTCACCGACTGGGACTTCCTCGCCCGGCTCGCCGAGGACAACAAGAAGGTGATGTTCCTGGACGGGGACGGGAAGTTCCAGTTCGTCAGCCGCAAGAGCGCCGCCGGGGCGCCCCCGCCGACCACCGACGGCGACAAGAACCCGTTCGTGCTCCAAGGCGGCGTGGACGTCATGCGCTGCCGGGCCGCCGTCACCTCGGCCGACCAGGTGCCCCAGGCGCAGGCGCGCGGCTGGAACGTGCAGAGCAAGAAGGCCCTCACCGCCCAGGCGCCCACCAAGAGCAACCCGGCCCTCGCCAACGGCACCAAGCCGGGTGAGGGCACGGAGAAGTTCAAGGCGACCAAGCTGGTCGACACCGCGTTCCCGTACGACCAGCAGGGCGAGGTCGGCCGGGCCGCGCAGGCGCTGGCGGACGACGTGACGTCGGCCTTCGCCGAGATGGAGGTGACCGTCCACGGCAACCCCAAGCTGCGCGCCGACATCCCGGTGACGCTGCGGGACGTCGGCAAGCCCTTCGACGGCAAGTACACGATGACCGGCGTCCGTCACGTCTTCGAGATGAGCAAGCCGTACACGACCGTGGTGACCGTCAGCGGCCGCCAGTGGCGGTCCCTGTACGGGCTGGCCTCCGGCGGCGAGGCGGCCGCGCCCCGCATGCCGTCCGTGGCCAACGCGATCGTCACCAACGTGAAGGACCCGCTGAAGCAGGGCCGGGTGAAGCTGAAGTTCCCCTGGCTGGACCCGGATTACGTGAGCGACTGGACCCGCACCGTGCAGTCCGCCGGGGTGGGCGGCGGCAGCATCTTCCCGCTGGACGTCAACGACGAGGTGCTGGTGGCGTTCGACCGCGGCGCGCTGGACCATCCGTACGTCATCGGCGGCCTCTACAACGGCAAGGACAAGCCGAAGCCCGGTGACGTACCGCTGCACGACGCCCTCAAGGGCAAGGCGACCCGGCACACCGTCGCCGACCGGGAGAACAACCGGCTGGACCTGCTCAGCCAGAAGATCGGCAAGCGCGGGGTGCGGCTGAGCACCGGCAACGACCGGCTCACCATCAACCTGGACCGCACCAAGACCGAGATCACCGTGGACAGCAAGGGAACCGTCGTGATCAAGGGAACCGGGGCGGTGTCCGTCCAGGCCGGCGGCAATCTGAGCCTGCGGGCGGGTGGCACCATGAACCTGAACGCCGGGGGAGCGCTGAACATCACGGCGGGCGGCGCCCTGTCGGCCACCGCGGGCGCCGCGTTCAACATCAAGGGCGGATCCGGCTCGATCCAGACCGGGGCCCTGAGCGTGACGGCCGGGGCGGTCAACGTCCTGCCCGCGACGTTCACGATGATGACCCCCGGCGCCATCACCGTCGGGGGCACCTCGGTCGCCCTGACCGGCCTCGTCACGATCAACAGCCACATTCCGGTGGTGGTCTGATGGCCGGGCAGTTCGTCGGCTCCGGCTGGTCCTTCCCGATGCGCATCAGCCCGACCGGGGGCATCGCCCTGGTCAGCGGGGAGCGGGAGATCGAGGAGGCCATCCGGCTCGTGCTCGCGACCGCCCCGGGCGAGCGGCCCATGCGCCCGGAGTTCGGCTGCGCCATCCACGACCTGGTCTTCGCGCCGGTCAACGAGGCCACCGCGGGCCGCATCCAGCACGAGGTGTTCACCACCCTGGACCGTTGGGAGCCCCGCATCGAGGTGCGCGAGGTGGAGGTGACCGCGGGCGACGACCAGGGGGTGCTGTACATCGACGTCCGCTACGTCATCCGCGGCACCAACAACCCGCGCAACCTCGTCTTCCCGTTCTACGTCATCCCCTCCCACGACGACTCCGATCCGTCCTCCTCCGGCCCCGACCACGGCACCGCCCACGGCACCGGCGACGGCGGCGGCGACGGCGGCGGACCGGCCACCGAAAGCGAACGCTGATGGCACTGCCCTCCCCGAACCTCGACGACCGGCGCTTCCAGCAGTTCGTCGACGACGCCAAGCGCTACATCCAGCGGCGCGCCCCGGAGTGGACCGACCACAACGTGTCCGACCCCGGCGTCACCCTGGTGGAAACCGTCGCCCACATGGCCGACCAGATCGTGTACCGGCTCAACCGGATCCCCGAGAAGAACCACCTGGCCTTCCTCGACCTCGTCGGCATCACCCTCTTCCCGCCGTCCGCCGCGCGCACCGACGTCACGTTCTGGCTGTCCGCCCCGCAGGAGGATCCGGTTCGCGTCCCCGTCGGCACGGAGACCGCCACCGTGCGCGCCGACAGCGAGGACTCCGTCGTCTTCGCCACCGAACGCGAACTCACCGTCGTGCCCTGCGAGTTGCGCCACCTCGCCGTGCAGCACAGCGGGGAGCAGGTCACCGACCGCACCACCGACCTCATCGAGGGCACGGACCTGCTGTGCTTCGCCGAATCCCCAGCGCCCGGCGACTGCATGCTGCTCGGGCTCAGCGCCGCCGTCCCGCACTGCGCCGTCGCGCTGCGGCTCGACAGCCGGGTCGACGGCGTCGGCGTCGACCCGCGGCAGCCGCCGCTGGTCTGGGAGGCGTGGACCGCCGAGGGCTGGGTGGTGTGCGAGGTCGACCAGGACACCACCGGCGGCCTCAACCGCCCCGGCGACGTCGTCCTCCACATCCCCGGCGGCCACATCCTCTCCCGCACCGGCCGCAAGGAGGCGGGCTGGCTGCGCTGCCGCGTCACCGAGCCCGAGACCGGCCAGCCCTTCTACACCACCTCGCCCACCGTGCGCTCCGCAGAGGCGTTCACCATGGGCGGCACCGTTCCCGCCGTCCACGCCGAGTCGGTGTACGACGAGGCCCTCGGCGAGTCCACCGGGCTGCCCGGCCAGCGGCTGCGGCTCGCCCACGCCCCCGTCGTCGGCGACGTGCCCCCGCTCCACCTCCAGGTGGCCGACTTCGCCGGGGACGGCGGCTGGACCGACTGGGACGTCGTCCCGCACTTCGCCGCCTCCGGCCCGTACGACCGCCACCTCACCCTCGACGCGGCGACCGGCGAGATCGCCTTCGGCCCGGCCGTCCGCGAACCCGACGGCACCCTGCGCCAGTACGGTGCCGTCCCGCCCAAGGGCGCCGTGATCCGCGCCCGCCGCTACCGCACCGGCGGCGGGCGCACCGGCAACGTCGCACGCGGCGCCATCCGCACCCTGCGCGACTCCGTCCCGTACGTCGCCGAGGTCGTCAACCGCGAGGCCGCACAGGGCGGGGTCGACGGCGAGACCGTCGAGGAGGCCAAGGCCCGCGCCCCCATCACGCTGCGCGCCCAGGACCGCGCCGTCACCCTGCGGGACTACGAGGAACTCGCCCGCCGCGCCGCCCCCGAGACCGCCCGCATCACCTGCATCGAGGGCAAGCTGGAGGAGTACGGCTCCTACGCGGTACGCGTCCTCGTCGTGCCCAGCGCCGTCCCCGACCCCGGCGGGCGGCTCCGCTTCGAACAGCTCGTCCCCGCCGACGCGCTCCTCCAGCGGATCACCCGCTACCTGGACGAACGGCGGCTCATCGGCACCCGGCTGGCCGTCGGCCCGCCGTACTACCAGGGCGTCACCGTCGTCGCCACCGTGCACGCCTTCCGCGGCATCGACGCCGACCGCGTACGCCGCGACGCCCACGACGCCCTCTACCGCCACCTCGACCCCCTCACCGGCGGCGCCGACGGCAAGGGCTGGCCCTTCGGCCGCCCCGTCCAGGCGGGCGAGATCTTCGCGGTGCTCCAGCGCGTCCCCGGGGTCGAACTCGTCGACGAGGTACGGCTGCACGCCGCCGACCCGCTGACCGGCAAGCGCGGCGACCGCACCGATCGCATCGACCTCGACCCGCCGTCCCTGGTCTTCTCCTACGACCACCGCGTCCGCGTGATCGGGGACGCCACATGAGGGGCTCCATCGACGGCCTCGCGTCCTCCTCCCCGCTCGGCATGATGCTGCCCGCCGTCTTCGCCGACGACGACCTCGCGCAGCGCTTTATCGCCGGTCTTGACGAGGTCCTGGCCCCCATCCTCAACGTCCTGGACTGCCAGGAGAGTTACTTCAGCCCCGCCCTCGCCCCCGCCGACTTCACCCGCTGGCTCGGCTGGTGGATCGGCGCCGAGACCGACGGCATCGAGGACGACCACCCCGAGGGCGTGGCCCGGCTGCGCGCCGCGGTCGCCGCCGCCGCGTACCTCCACCGCGTCCGCGGCACCCGCTTCGGCCTGGCCGAGACGGTACGGCTCGCCTTCGGCGTCGAACCCGAGATCACCGAAAGCGGCGGCGCCACGTGGAGTGCGCGCCCCCGCGGCCCCTTCCCCGGCGCACCCCGCCCCCGGCTGCACGTCACCCTGCGCCTCCCGTCCCCGACCCCGGCCGACGAACACCGCCTCGACGAACTCGTCGCCGCCGCCCGCCCCGCCCACGTCCCCTACACGGTCCAGGTGACCGCTGCGGAAAGGACCCCCGAGTCATGACCCCCAGACAGTCCTCCGGCGGCCGTGGCACCGACGAGCCGACCAGCCTGACCTGCGACGAATGCGGTACGCGGTATGTGCCGGGGCAGTCCTTCTGCGACGGCTGCAACGCGGTCCTGCCCGACCGGGCCCCTGCGCCGCGCGCCGCCGCCCCTGCGACGGACCCGCGCCAGGACCGCCCCGCCCAGGAGCCGTGGTCGCACGGCGCGCAGAGCGGCGGTGCGCCGAGCGGCGGTGCGCCGAGTGGCGGTGCGTCGGGCGGTGGCGCTCCGGCCGGTGGTGCTGCGGGCGGTGGTGCTGCGGGCGGTGGTGCTGCGGGCGGTGGCGCGCCGACTGGCGGTGCTCCGAGCGGTGGCGCTCCGGCCGGTGGCGCGCCTGGCCCACACCACCCGGCAACCGTCGCCCCCGGCACGCCGGGCCGGACGGCAGCCGACGCGGCCGCCTCGCACGGGCCCGCCTCGCAGGGCCCGGCCCCGCATGGCCCGGCCCCGCACGGTCCCGCGCCGCAGGGCTCCGCGCCGCAGGGCCCCGCCCCGCAGGGCCCCGCGCCGCAGGGCTCCGCCCCGTACGGGAACGCCTCGCCGGGCTTCGGGCCGCCGGGGTCAACGGCCCCCACGACCCCGGCGGGCGACGCCGACCCGACCCGCCCCGTACCCCGGGCCACCACCCCGGCACCCGCGGGAGGCACCGGCACCCCCGACCCGGAATCCACCACGGACCGGGCCCGCGCCCTCCTCGTCCCGGTGGCCGACCCGCAGGGCGAACCCGAACGCCCCCCGTCCGTGGCCCCGGTCCTCCCGGGCCGCCCGGCCCCCGCCCGCCCCGAGGTGCGCGCCCCGGTCGCGCCGGAGAACCACGGCGGCGTCGCGTGCCCCTGGTGCCACACCGCCAACCGCCCCGACCGCCACTTCTGCGCCCGCTGCGCCATGCCCATGGCTGAGGGCCCGGAGAACCCGGCCCGCCTCCCCTGGTGGCGGCGGCTCTTCGACTACCGCAACCGGGAACAGCCCTGGGCGGGCGACCGCCCGCGCCTGCGCTACCAGATCGGCCGCATCCTGCGCTGGGTGGTCCTCGCGGCGGTGCTGGCGCTGGTGGGCTGGGCGCTGTTCCAGACCCCGCAAGCGGTGAGCGCCGTACGCGACCACTTCGCCAAGCGCGCCCCGCTCAACCCGGACTCCTTCAAGGCGTCGCGCTCGTACCCCCAGCACGGCCCGGACAAGGCGTTCGACGTGGTCAGCAACTCCTGGTGGGGGCCGGGCGTCACCCAGTCCGCCAAGGGAGAGTGGCTGGAGGCCCGGTTCCGCGACCCGGTACGCCTGCTGGACATCGGCATCACCCCCGGGATGTCCGGCCGCGGCCAAACCCTCACCAAGTCCGCCCTCCCGCACCGCATCGAGGCCCGGATCACCACGGACGACGGCAAGACCACCGTCCGCGAACTCAACCTCGACCAGGGCGCGGGCTTCCAGCGCCGCCCGTTCCGCGTCCAGAACGTCACCGCGGTCCGCTTCACGATCCAGTCGGCGTACGGAGCCGATAACAAGAAGCAGGTGGCCATCGCCGAGATCGAGTTCTTCGGCCCCTCCAAGGCGAGCCGCTCGTAACCCCCGTACGCCGAACACCCCCGCCCCGCTCGCGTCCCGCTCGAAGATCACTCGCAGCAGGACGAGACGAGCGGGGCGGGCGGGATGTACGGGCCCCTGTGTCCAACTGCCGCACCCCACGGCCCCCGCCCACCCCGGACACCACCCAGGCCGCACCGCGGGTCAAGCACCACCTGAACGTCACCTACAGCAGCACCCGGTCCTCACCCTCACCGAATGGGACGAGATCACGCTGACGACGAGCGTGCACGACTCCGCCCCACCCCTGGACCCCGCGCCCTGGTCCTGGATCCGGGAGGTCAGCGTCCTGGCCGAACCCGGCCGCACCGGCCCCGCCCCGGACGACGACGAGGACGAACGCGACCCCCACACGGCCCTCGCCGAGGTATGGACCTTCGGCGAACAGGGCTCCGACCTCCACGCCGAACCGAAGCTCCGCTGCCCCGACGGCACCCCCCGCTGGTTCCGCGCGAGGATCCACGGCCGGGTAGAGGGGGCAGCCCCCGAGCCAGACGAAGAACACCTCATCCAACTCTGGCCCCAGCCCCCCTCACCCCCCGAAAACCTCCACCCTCATGAGGAATGGACCCGGACGGGGGTGAAGAAGTTGACGAGGTTGCCGTCCGGGTCGCGGAACAGCAGCGACCGGTTACCCCAGGGCATCGTGGTGGGCTCGTTGACGAAGTCGGTGACGAAGGCGGTCAGGTTCCGGTGCACGCGGTCCACGTCGGCGACGAGGAATTCGATGATCACGCTGTGGTTGTCCGCCGGACGGGCAGAGTCCGGGGCGAACAGCGGGACGGTGCGGGTGCTGGCGATCGCAAGGGTGGCGTGGGGCGTCTTGAGTTCGGCGAAGTCCTCGGTGGCCCATATCGCCCGCACCCCCGTGGCGCGCTCGTAGAACTCGACGAGACGTGCGACGTCGGCGGTGATGATGCGGATCGAGACGAAGTCCATGGTGTTCTCCTTGGCTGCTGGAGCTGAGCTGCTGCGCGTCGCAGGCTAGGAGAAATAGGGGACAGAATCGGCCCGGTATGCGCGCTAGGCTGCGAACATGCCTCGTCCCACCGGCCGCGTGCTGACACTCCTGGAGCTGCTTCAGTCGGGCGGTACGCGGACGGTGGCCGAACTGGCCGATCGGCTCGGCGTCGACGGGCGCACCGTGCGGCGGTACGTGGACCACCTGGTCGACCTCGACGTGCCCGTGGAGTCGGTGCGCGGCCGCTACGGCGGGTACCGACTCGCTCCCGGGTACCGCTTGCCCCCGCTCATGCTCAGCGACGACGAGGCCCTGGTCGTGCTGCTCGGCCTGGTCGCCGGCCGACGAACAGGGCTGATGACGGCGGGGCACACGGCGAGCGAGACGGCATCGGCCAAGATCCGGCGGGTATTGCCCCAGCACGTCGCCCGCCGGCTCGACGCGCTCCTGGAATCGCTCGCCTTCACCGATCAGCCCGGCGAGTTCGCCGCCCCCGACACCGGGATCCTGCTCACCCTCGCCGACGCGGTCCGCCACCACCGACCGGTCTCGATGCGATACACCGACGGCGACGGCCGCCGCAGAGAACGCACCCTGTACGCCTACGGCATCGTCGCCCATTCGGGCCGGTGGTACGTCACGGGCAAGGACGCCGGGATCGACGAGGACCGAACCTTCCGCCTCGACCGCATCGCAGACGCCCGCACCCTGCCCGGCTCCTTCGAGCCTCCCGTGGACACCGCTCCGGCACAGCGCGTGTTGTCAGGGTTCGCCACGACCGAGTACCGACATGAGGTGACCTTGCGGATCCACGGCACAGCCGATCAGATCCGCGCCCACCTCCCCGCAAGCATCGCGACGTTGGAGGACCTCGAGCCCGCGACAGGCCAGGACCGCACGCCCGAACGCTGGCTGCGCGTTCGGCTACGTGCGGAACGCCTTGACTGGCTGCCCCCGGTACTGGCCGCACTCGACCGGCCGTTCGTCATCGAGCACCCCGACGAACTGCGCACCCTCGTCGTCGCCTTCGCAGATCGCCTCGCGTCCTACGCCCGAAAGGCCTGGGCCCGATCGTAGGCTTCGCGCACCTCCGCGGGCACTCGCCCACGGTCGGGCACGTCGTACCCATGGGCCCGCCCCCACTCCCGGATGCTCTGCGTGTTGATGGGCGGCGTCCTCCTCACGTTGACGGGGACCCAGGGCTTGGGGACGGAAGGCTCGAACCCCACCGGTTCCTCAAGGAGCCCGTCGGGAACCTCGGGGACCGCGGTCTCGCCGCTCAGAACCGAGACGAGGAATTCGGTCAGCGTGCCGTCGAAGGTGAACCAGCGGAGCCCGCGGTCCTCGGTCCCGGCGATGCGCCAGGTGTCGGGGGCGTCCAGCGGATCGGTGATCCAGAAGAGCTTTTCGCCGTTGCCGATACCACCCATGGAGAACAGGTGCCGCGGGTGACAGGGGACAGGCGCCCTGCCCTGGTCGTAGTCCTGCTGTACGTACTCGCGGATGATGCCGGGCATGCGGCCGGTGAGGTTGCTGTACTCGGTGTAGCCGTGGGGATGGCAGATGCTGATGAAATCGGCGAAATCCCCGGGCCCGTAAGTGGCGGCGAGCCGCTTGTAGTCCGCGGGCAGCCGCATTCCGAGGACGGTCTCGACCGCGTCCCAGTCAATCGCCCACGGCGGATCGTCCGGCGGCGGACACAGCTGGACGAGTGCGTCGATGGCGTTCACCGCCTCTTCCTCCTCTGCGGCCTCTGCGGCCAGGGATAACCAAGCCGCTCCGCGCTCTCACGCGAGCCGCCACAGACGTCCGCGGCGGCCCGCGGGTGCCAGCCGTCCCACACCACGTGATCGCCGTCCCGCCGTACGGTCATACAGAGCGCACCGCAGCACCGCAGGGGGCCCGCCGCCGGACCCCGGTCGAAGCCCTCGGTCACGAGGTCACGGCCGTCGACGATGGGGCGAAGCTGCGCCACTGCGCCTTCCTCGTCCGGCTCGGGGACGAGGACGCCAGGGCGAGGGAGTTCACGTTCTCGATCATCCCCCCGATTCTGATCCCCACCCCGACCACCCCGCCAACGCATTCCCCGCCCACCGCATCAGCCCCCGTCGCCCAAGACACCCCCTGCCACCGCCCGGAACGCCTTCACCGCCTCCCACAACGCGTCCGACCTCTCCACCGCGAGCGCCAAATCCTCAGCCCTGCGCGAGGCGTCACCGCGGCGCGCGTCGTCCACCATCCGCCGCATCACACCGGAGAGCGCACTCGACGCCTCCGCCACCCCACTCACGGCCTCGCCGACCCCAGACGGCCCCTCCAGCAGCACCACCTCGGCAGCCCGGTGCACCTCGCGCGCCAGCCCGATGAACGTCTCCACCCGCCCGTCGACGACCGCCTGGTCAGGAGCCTCCGCATCGAGCGCGCGCAGCACGTCGTCCATCGCCACATCGCGGTCGTGGAGGGCGACCAGGTACTGCGTGTACGCCTCACGCCGCACCTGCCGACGCCACTGATCATGCTGCGAACGCGCCTGGGCCCGCCCACTGACCGAAGCCGCCCCCAACGAAGCAACGGCCCCGAGGGCAGCCCCCACCAGCGCCGCAAGTCCCGCATCCATGCCCGCAATTCTGCCGCCGCCAGGCGGTCTCGACAGGCTTACGCGGTGCTGGTATCGACCCGATAGATGATCTTCCCGTCGAACTCGGCGAACCCGAGCGACTTGTAGAAGGAACGCGCGTCCGCATTGTCGCGATCGGTCATCCACTCGACGCGGCTGCACCCAGGGCGCGCGGCGGCGAGGGCGCGGAGTTCATCCATCAGTCGAGCGCCGACGCCCTGGCGGCGCAGGGTGTCGCGGACGTACAGCTCCTTGAGGAACAGCGAGTGGGAGGAACCCGCGGCCGGCCAGAGGAACGAGTAGGCTGCGAGCCCGGCGAGGTCACCCGTCTCGTCCTCGACGACCAGGGCGAAGACCATGGGCGGTGAGTCGAACAGGGCTTCCTCCACCTGGGCCTGGCGTTCGTCGAGCGGCTGGACCTCGGTCGAACCGTAGAACCACTCGATCTCCTCGATCAGCTCGGCCAGGGCGAGGACGTCCCGCTTTTCAGCGGGGCTGATCGTCACGGTCATCGGCATCTCCTGTCGTTCCTCAATTGCTTCACTCGCTCGCTTCAACGCGGACTCCCACCGCGGCGGTGCGGTCCGGCGTGGGTGCTCCAGCCGTGCTCGCGCAGGGAGTCCTGGACGTGCCGGATCAGGTACTCCAGGTCCGCGCAGTACACGGAGGGATTCCGGTAGCCGCGTACGGCGCTGAAGCGATGCGGGAGGTAGCCCCCGCCGCAGACCTCGACCAGCGGGCAGCCTTGGCACTGTTCGGCCAGCGCTGCCTTGCCATCGTGCCGGTGGCGGAGCTTCGGGTGGCGCATGGTCTGGTCGAAGGACTGGGTGAGGAGGTCGATGCCCAGCCAGGAGGCGCCTTCCTCGACGGAACGAAGGGTGTCCACGCCTTCGATCGTGCCGTTGGACTCGATCACGACGCCGGCCGGTGGGGCGAGGCCCAGGGTTTCGACCGAGCCGCGGACACCGGAGCTGAGATCGAGTTCTTCGGCCCCTCCGAGGCGAGCCGTATTCCACTCGCGCCCCGCGGCAGTCACCACTAGATGCCAGTACAAGCCACAGCCTCGCTCCGGTCGCCTGCCCCTTGAGTCCGCCCCCAACGGCAACGGGCAGGCTGGTCTCCCACTGCTGAGCAGGGCTGGAGGAGCGACCAGTGGTGAGAGCCTGCACATGGTGGGAGTACCCAGCCGAGGAACGTCGCCACACGGCTTCCGCCTCCGGCGTATCTGGGAAGCCAGAACACCTTGTCACACCAGGCTGCTAGCGTTGCTCAGATTGTAGGGGGACCGGTGGGGGGGAACCGCCGGATTTCGAAAGGCGGAGAGTATGCAGATTTCGCAGATCCTGGATAAGGTCGATTCGGGTGACATCGCGCTCCCTGAGTTCCAGCGGGGGTACGTCTGGACACGTGACCAGGTTCGCGGTTTATTTCAGTCTCTATACCGAGGCTATCCGATCGGCGGTTTTCTGACTTGGAGCACTAAGGCGGAGCAGGCCGATGCCCGGGGCAGCGGCCCAGGCAAGGATGGGACTGTGCAACTTCTGCTGGACGGTCAGCAGCGTCTCACGACCCTATACGGCATTACCCGTGGAGTGCCTCCCCGTTTTTTCGAAGGGAATAAAGCAACTCTCGGTGGGTTGCATTTTAATCTTGAGAGTGAGGCATTTGAGTTTTATGCTCCGGCGAAGATGAAAGACAATCCGGTTTGGATTGATGTGACGAGCCTATTTCGAACAGGACTGGGAGGGTATCTCTCGAAAGTGACCACGCTCGCCAAAGGTGACGCCGATCGCCAGGTCGTCTACATTGAGCGATTGAACCGGCTCACGCAGATCAAGGACCGTTCCGTCCATATCGACGAAGTCACGGGCGCCGACAAGACCATCGATGTCGTGGTGGACATCTTCAATCGGGTGAATTCGGGGGGAACAAAGCTCTCCAAGGGGGATCTGGCTCTGGCGGCCATTTGCGCCTCTTGGCCGAATGCCCGGTCCGCTATGAACGATGCCCTCGGCGTGTGGTCGGAGGCTGGATTCAACTTCAAGCTTGACTGGCTGCTCCGTAACATTAACGCTGTCCTGACTGGTGAAGCCGAGTTCTCTAAGCTAGCCGACGTCAAGGTCGCAGATTTCAAATACGGCCTACGGGAGACTGTAGATTCGATCTCCTATATCCTAAATGCTCTCGGCGGCCGCCTTGGCCTTGATCATGATCGGGTCCTCGGTGGTCGTGGCGCCTTCCCTGTGATGAGTCGCTTGCTTCATTGTCACGGTGGTGAATTCCCGGACGCCATGACCCGAGATCGGCTGTTCTACTGGTACGTCCATAGCTTTCTGTGGGGTCGTCATACTGGTTCCACTGAAACTGCACTCAATCAGGACCTCCAAGCGCTCGACGAGGGCGGGGTGAACGGTCTGATTAAGGTTCTACGCCACAGCCGAGGCCACTTGGAGATCCGCCCAGACGACTTCATGGCCTCCACCATGGGTTCCCGTTTCTACCCGCTTCTTTATTTACTCACTCGGGTCCATGAATCTCAGGACTTCGTGAGCGGTGTTCCACTCAAGGATAATCTGCTGGGCAGGCTCAGCTCCCTCCAGGTGCACCACATCTTTCCCAAGGCCAAGCTGCGACAGTACGGATACACCAGCAATGAGATTAATTCCGTGGCCAACTTCTGCTTTCTCACGCAGGGGACCAACCTCAAGATCGGCGCCAAGTCGCCAGTCGTGTACTTGGAGGAGATCGAGGAACGTATGCCTGGAGCCCTAGCCTCCCAGTGGATTCCCATGAATCGTGAATTGTGGGAACTGGACGCCTATCGCGCCTTCCTCGATGCTCGCCGCCAACTTCTTGCCCGCGCTGCTAACCGTTTCTTGCAAGCATTGCATGACGGCCCCTCGCCCGTTGCCCTCACAGACTTCGCCTCCGTCGCGGTTCCGTCCGCGCGTCCTGCGAATGTATCCGAGCCAACGGAAGATGTGCCTGGCTTGTCGGAGCTGCTCAGAGTTCTTACGGACGCAGGCATGTCTCTCCCTGAGTACGAGGCCGAGATTTGCGACCCCCGCACTGGCAGGGCTATTACCATCGCTGCGGCCCTGTGGCCCCACGGGCTTCAGAAAGAGGTCGGCGTCCCAGTCGTCCTCGCTCTGGACACTACTGCGACCGAGCAAGCAGCCCTTGAAGCCTGCGACTTCCGCGTCTTCCACAGTGCCGAGTCGTTGCGTCGGTATGTGGACAATGTGCGGACGGAGTATACGGCTGCGTGAGTGCGGTCGGGCGCTGGCATGGCAGAGGTTGGGTGTCTGAGAGGAGATGGGACGGCCTAGTTGTGCTGTCCGGAGAGGTTGGTGATGCGGCTGGCTGGGGTGTGGCCGCTGATTCCGGTGTGGGGTCGGTGGTAGTTGTACCAGTCCAGCCAGTCGGGAAACGCTGCCTGACGTTCGCGCTCTGAGGTGTAGGGCTGTTGGTAGGCCCATTCGTCCAGCAGGGTGCGGTGGAAGCGCTCGACCTTGCCGTTGGTCTGCGGTCGCCAGGGGCGAGTCCAGCGTGGGCTGATGCCCAGGTCACGGCACGTATCGCGCCAGGTGTTCTTGCTGTAGGCCCAGGCGTTGTCGGTCAGCACCCGCTCGACGGTCACGCCGTGGTCGGCGAACCAGACGGCAGCTCGTCGTAGGAAGGCCGCGCAGGTGGCCGCCTTCTCGTCGGGCAGGTCTTCGGTGTAGGCCAGGCGGGAGTGGTCATCCAGCGCGGTGTGCAGGAAGGCATAGCCGACCCTGGTCCTTGTTCTTGCGGCCGGCCGCGCGGCCCAGGACTTTGTGCCTGCCGCTGTCGGGGATGCGGCCGAGCTTCTTGACGTCGATGTGGACCAGTTCGCCCGGTCGGGAGCGTTCGTAGCGGCGGAGGGGTTCGCCGGTGGCCCGGTCGCAGACGGTCAGCGGTGGCAGGCCGTGGCGTTGGAGGATGCGGTGGGCGGTGGAGGCGGCGACGCCAGCACGGGCGGCCAGCCGCAGCGGGCCGATCCGGTGTTCGCGGCGCATCCGCAGCACCCGCTCCTCCACACAGGCGGGTGTCCGGCGTGGTGAGTGATGGGGGCGGCTGGAGCGGTCGTGCAGGCCCGCTGCCCCGTGACGGCGGTAGCGTCCGGCCCAGCGGGCTGCGGTGGTGTGGCTGACCTGGAACCGTTCGGCCGCCCGTCGCAGCGGCCAGCCGTCCTCGACGACACACCGGGCCAGACGCAGCCTGCCGGTTGGAGTCAGCGGGGCGTTACGGTGGATCAACGAGGGCCTCCTGCGTGTTGGTGCAGATGTCGCAATCCACACCGAACCCAGAGGCCCTCACCTCATGCAAGGCCCCCTGAAGGCGAGTCGCCTGTCACCAACGTCCCCGGACAGCACACCTAGTCGCTGTCTCTTCTGCACAGCCGAAGTCGTGCGGCGGGATGCCTCGCGGGCGGTGCTTGCCGAGTCGATCAGCAGGTAGGCCACCGCTCGGAGTCCTCCGCGATGCGATGGCACTGACTGAGGCTGGCCCCGGTCAGACCTTCTTGACGACGATCCTGTCCGGGACCAGCTTCTCCAGGTCGTCCACGTCCGAGGTGAAGACCGTGACCTGACCCTTCTGCTGGCTCGCGACGACAGCCAGTACGGCGTCGATCGCATACTTGTGGCCGTGTAGCCCGGCGGCGGTCAGGAGCCGGCGCGCCTGACGGGCCTCTTCCTTCCCGACATCCGCGACGGTGAGACGGGAGAGCACCCAGTCCCAGCGTTGTTCGGTGGTTCTTCCGTCGTATGCCTCAATGAGCGTCATCGGAGACGTCACGACCTCAGCCTCGCCTTGAGCCGCGAGAGCGAGGCGCGTGATCATCCTTCGCTCGCCGCGCACAGCAAGCGACAGAGCTTCGCAGTCGAGTACGAAGATTCGGAGCGGTGACGTGTGCTTGCCGCGTCGCTCCTTCACGCAGCTTCCCCCGCGAGGCCCTTTTCGGTGGAGCGGCGCTCGTGTTCGGCGTCGATTTCGTCCAGCTCCTCCAGCGCCGCCGCCTGTTCGCTCTCGGTGACTGGTCCGTGTTCCTCCTGTAGCCAGTCGACCAGCTCAAGGAGCCGGTCTCGGTTTCGTTTGAGGCGTACCGCTTCCGCGATGTACGCCGACAGTCCCCGCTCGGCTGCCTCCGAACGGATCTCCTCAAGGAGGTCTTCCGGGATCGTGACCGTCACCTTCTTGGTTGCCATACAAGGCACCATACTCCCAGTGTCAATTGCCTTACTTTCGTTTCCTCGGGTTGCTGCACCATTCACCTGGACGGACGGCGCCGCACCCTCGGGCTCAACAGGCCGCACGGAGATCTTCTCGGCAGTCGCGGCAGTGTCGGCCGGGCTCGCCCGCCGCGCGGAAGGCGCGTTCGCAGCCGTCGCAGGTCCGCCAGCGGAGGACGGGCGGTGGCGTGGGCGCGGCGGTGGTCGGGGTGGGCGTCGGGAGGGGCGGGTCGCTGAGGCGGAACGCGAGGATGCGGGCGGGGCGGGTCAGGAAGTGGTCGGGGAGCCGGGCGGTGAGCGCCACGGTGATCTGCGCGGGGCCCACCCCGGCGGCGAGCCACTGCCCGACGGCGGGGGCGAGTTCGGCGACGTCGCGGCGGGACAGGATGAGCCGCGGGTCGGCGAGACGCAGCGAGGAGAGGATGGCGACGGCCCGCTCGTCGGCGTCGGCGAGCGAGGGCGCCTCGGGGACGGCTTTCGGCTCAGGCTCGGGCTCGGGCGTCGCCGGTGTCGCCGTACGTGTGGTGGAGGGCGGGGTGGGCGAGCCGCCGCCCGGTACGTCGTAGAAGAAGGTGCGGGTACGGATCACCCCGCCGGGCCCGCGTTCGCGCCGCCGTTCCAGGTAACCGGCGGCTTCCAGCTCCCTCAGCGCCCGCGAGATCAGGATCTCGCCCTCGGTGAAGTGCTCGCACAGCGCGGCGATGCTCACGGGCGCGCCGTCGGGGAGGGACAGGATGTAGGCCGCGACGCCAACGGTGACCGCGCTTCCGCGTCGCTGCGCGAGGGCGTTGGCGATCACGGTGAAGTCGGCGGTGAGGCGGGTGCGGATGTGGATCACGCCGGAGGTCGGTGCTCCGGCGTCGGCGCGCGCGTGCGCGTTAGACTGCGGCTCAGCCATCGGGAAGCGGCTCTTCCTGATCGGTCAGGCCCTCGTTCGGGATTGCCGTCCCGGCGGGGGCCGTCGTTTTGCGGTTGTTGCGGCGAACGTAACGACCGTCATGCCGCCCCCGCAAGCCGGTCACCCGTACGAGTGACCGCAGCCGGAAGGGTGGGTGGGCGGGAGTTCTTTACCCCGGTTCTTAGGGGGAGTTCGCGGCCCGCCGGACCCCCGCGTACGAGGATCCGGCGGACCGGGAAAGCCGACGCCGACCGGTACCCGGTGGGCTCAGAGCCGGTCGCCGGTCTTCAAGTCGCCGATGAAGGAAGCCCAGGTGCCCGCAGGGAAGACCAGCACCGGACCCTCGGGGTCCTTGCTGTCACGGACGGGAACGACAGCGATGACGCCGTCGCCCACCTCGACGCAGTTGCCACCCGCCTGGTTGCTGTAGCTGCTCTTGCGCCAAGCGGCGACGTTCAGATCGGGACGGGACACTCGCTCCAACGGCAGTTGCCCTCCATCACGGATCGGATCATGTCGAGCGACATGAGCGGAGGCAGGGATGCTGCCCGCAGCCGATCGTAGGACAGCGCGAAGCGCTTGACGTCGTCTGGTTTTTCGATGAGTTGGCCGTTGGTTCTTCGATGAGTCTGTAAGTGACCAGGCACCAAGTGCGCCGAGTACTCCCGGATGGACACGGCCCGCGCAGAACGCTCATGAACGCCTGCGACCAGTCCGGGAACGCCTTCCGGTACACATACGGCCACAGGTCGACCAGCAACTCGTCCACCCCGAGCGCCGCGTCGAGCGCCCGGGTCAGCGACTTCGTCGGCTTCGCTCCCGAGGCCCGCTCGATCTGGGTGATCCGGGTGCTGACCACGGTGTCTTCTTTCCCAGCTCGGCCTGGGTCAGCCCGGCGGCCATGCGGAGTCTGCGGACACGCGACCCGAACACCCCGCGACACAACACCGTGCTGAAGACGACGACCACGCCGGACGAGGAACCGAAGTACCGCGAGCTCATCGCGCAGTTCCCCTCGACGCCCCGAGGCGCACGGCTGGCGCGGCGGGGCGCCGTACGGCACGTGGCGGAGTGGGGATATCCGCCCGCGTCGGACACGTCGTGCACGGTGGCCCTGCTGGTGGCGGAGCTGGCGTCGAACGCCGTACGCCACGGACGCGTACCCGGGCGGGACTTCCGTCTCCGCCTCACCCTGCAACAAGCGCCCATGCAGACGATCCGCATCGAGGTCTCGGACACCCGCGACGAGCGCCTACCGCTCAGGCCGCCGACCACCTCGCCCGAGGACGAAACGGGTCGCGGGCTGCTCCTGGTCGACCTGCTGGCCACGCGCTGGGGCACGGCTCCCCGCGTACCGGTCGGCAAGACCGTCTGGGCGGAGTGCGCTGCGCAGGAGCATCGTCACGGAGCCTGATGTCCGCCAGGGCGTGCGCCCTCGCCCGGACCTCTTCAGAATTGACATGAGGAGGTGAGGGCCATGCCCACTTACATCACCCTGCTGAACTGGACCGATCAGGGTGTCCGTGCCTTCCGGGACACGCCGAAGCGCTACGAGGCCTTCAGAGTGGCGATGGACAAGCTCGGGGTGAAGCTCCTGGACTTCCACTGGACCGTCGGCCAGTACGACATCATCTACACCTTCGAGGCGCCCGACGACGAAACCGCCACTGCGGCATCGCTCCAGCTCAGCGGCTTGGGAAACGTCCGCAGCACGACGCTGCGCGCCTTCGACCGAGAGGAGATGGACGGCATCATCGCCAAGGCGGCGGGCTGACGGTTCCGGTCTCAGCGGGTCGGCGGCCCCTGCCACGCGGAGCTGAGCGGCGGAGGCAGGGCCCGTCTACCTGTCGTGAGGTACTCGTGGCCGGGTGACGGGGACAACGGTGAGGAGGTCGTCCAGCCCTCTGAAGTCGTCGGGGTTGGTGGTGAAGAGGGGGAGGTCTTCGGCGACGGCGATAGCGGCGATCATCAGGTCGGCGACCCGGCGTCGCGGTTTGCGTCCACTGCTGATCACGGCCGCGCAGACCCTGCCGTAGACGCGGGCTGCTTCCGCGTCGAAGGGAATGGGGTCGAACTCGTTCTCGGCGCGCTGGAGGACGTCCATCCGTCGGGCGCGCTCAGCGTGCTCGTCGTAATCGTCCTGTTCCTCGTTCCGGCGGACCTCATGCGGACCCGCGGACAACTCGGCCAGGGTGATGGCGCTGATCGCGACCTCGGCGGGAAGCTCGTCGGCGTTGATCCACTTGCGCAGGATCATCACATTGGTGTCGAGGAGTCCCTGTGCGTACTCAACGGTCATAGGGGTCGTCCTGCTCGTGCTGAGCAGCGGAGTCCTGGTCGGCGCGGAACGCCTCCAGCGAGATGTCCGGGGCCGGGCGGGACATGGCCGCGAACTCCGCGCGCGGGACGAACCGCCGACGTTGTCGCAGCGGGACCAGCTCGCCGATGCGGTGTCCGTCCCGGGTGACCGTGAACGCCTGGCCATCCTGGACGGCGTCCATGATTTCTCTGGACCGGGTGCGCAGGTCCCGCTGGGTGATCTCAGGCTGGGCGGTCATGGCGCCCACGGTAGCGCGTGGTGCTACCGGGTGCTACCAGTGCCCGATGGCCTTGGCGACCTCCTCCGGGTGCGTCAGCTGGAGATGGTGGCCCGCGCCGTCGACCACCGTCACGGTGGCGTGGGGGAGTGCGTCCAGCAGGGCCTGGCCGTCGGGGGTGAGCGGATCGTCGGAGCCCACGATGACGTGCACCCGTCCCGGGTACCGCCGCAGCTCGGCCCGGAGGTCTTCCCGCCACCGCGGCTTCGCGGCGGCGGCCAGGAGCCGGGAGACGTTCGCCGCGACGGTGCCGCGGCGAAGGTCCGCCACGCTTGAGCCGAGCGCGGTGGCGTGCGCCGTGGTGCCCGTGAGGCGCTTGGCCAGCGCCTCGGGGGATACGTGGCTCAGGTACCCGCGGGTCAGGGGCGCCCACCGGGTGGTGAGCGCTGGGCGCGCCTGGAGGAAGTGCGGCGCGACGAGCGTGAGCTGCTCCACCGCGGCGGGGTGGGCGGCCGCGGCCTCGACGGCGGCCGCGGCGCCGATGGAGTGGCCCACCAGGTGACGGGCGCCGGTCCCGGTCACCAGCGCGGTCAGCCAGGTCGGCCAGTCGTCGTGGTGTCCGCCGCTCATCCCCAGGCCGGGCAGGTCGACGGCGCGGGCACGGCCGACCGCCGTGACGACCGGCGCCCAGGTGTCGGCGTTGACCGGCAGTCCCGGCATCACCACCGTGGGGGCGTCCGGTGCGCCGAGCTCGAACGTCCGTATCCCGCCCGGCGTGGCGAACCGCCTGCCGTCCGCCGGGGCGTCGCCGAAGCGGTGCGCGGCCAGGTGGTCGGCCCAGCGGCGGATCGTCGTGACGGCGTCCGGCATGGTCAGCCCGTGGCGGGCGGCGAAGGCGTGCGCCGGATCGGTGGGGTAGCGGTCGCTCGACAGGAAGGTCAGGGTCTCCGGATCGGCCTTGGTGAGCCGCCGGGGCAGACGCTTCACCAGGGATACGGGAATCCGTACCCGGGGCGCCGTGATCCCGTAGTGCTCCGCGACGAGCGTGAGCAGGTCGGGCAGCGTGGGAGTGTCGTCATCCAGCAGCCAGTACGAGGCGCGCTCGGCGGCGTCGTCCTCCGGGAGCAGGGCCATGAACCGGGCGAGGTAGTCGGCCGCGACCACCGGTACGAACGTGGACGCGTTCCCCGGCAGCGCCGGGAGGGAGCCCCGCCAGAGGTCCTTCACGCTCGACGCGAGCCCCAGGTACTGGTCGGATTCGCCGGTGACGCTGTCACCGATCACACTGGCCGGGCTGACGATGGACCAGGGAACGCCCAACTCGTCGGCCATGGCCTGGAATACGGCGTCCGCCTCGGCCTTGGACGCCTCGTAGGGCCCGAGGGCCCGGTAGGCCGCCGCTCTCCGCTGGTCGCTCCAGTGGGCAGGGTCCTGCCCGCCGACCCGGTACCCGGAGACGTGCACCAGGCGCCGCAGGCGCGGCAGTTGCGCCGCGAAGGCGACCACCGCGCGGACGCTGTCGACATTGGCGCGGCGGGCATCGTCCGCCGACATCCCGAAGCGGTAGGCACCCGCGCAGTTGTAGATCTCGGTGACGTCGTCGCACGCGTCCTGGATCAGCGACGGCTCCGTGAAATCGACCCGGAGATCGGCCGGGGCCTCGTCGTGCCCGCGCTCGGCCAGCCATCGGGCGAGCCGCCGGTAGGACTCGTGGCTCCGGCTGGCCGTGCTCACCCGTACGCCGGCCCGGCCGAGCGCGAGGACCAGGTGGCGTCCGAGGAAGCCGGTGGCGCCCAGCACCAGTGCGTGCCGGTCCTCGACCACGCTCATGCCGACGCCTCCGTACCCTCGTCACCCTCGTCCAGCAGTACGGCGAGCGCTTGGGCGGCGCAGCGCAGCGGCTCGGTGGACCGCTGGGCACGCGACACGATCAACGCCCCCTCCACCATGCTGACCACGGCTGTCGCCAGGGCGCGGGCGTCGGTGTGAGGGCGGCCGTGTGCGACGAGATACTCGGTCACCGGCCCGATCCACGACTCGAAGGCGTTCGCGCAGGCGTCCCGCAGCCGCTCGCTCTGCGCGCCCATCTCCAGCGTCACCACCGAGACCGGGCACCCGAGACGGAAGTCGCTGTCGGTGAGCATCCCGGCCAGTGTGTCGATCACGCGGCGCAGCACCTCGCCCGGTGTGGCCGATTCCAGCGCCGAGTCGGCGACGAGGGAAACGAACCGTGCGGCCGCGAGCTCGACGGCCTTCTCCCCGAGCGCCTCCTTCCCCTGGGGGTAGTGGAAGTACAGCGACCCCTTGGGGGCGCCCGAGTGCTCCACCACCGTGTTGAGTCCCGTACCGCTGTAGCCGTGCAGCTGGATCAGTTCGAGCATCGACTCCGCCAGCCGTGCGCTGGTCATGGCGCCCTTGGTTCCCGTCATGGGAGCACAATAGACCGGTCTACATATTTTTCAAGGGGGTCGGGGCCAGCAGGGCGACGCACGACGGCGCACGACGGCAGGCCCCCGTGGAAACGGGGGCCTGCCGACCGCTGCTACTTACTTGCAGTAAATGGCGGGATTCGACTTGCGAACGGAGGTCCCCGAACCCCGCTTAACGCTCGCATAACTCGAGTACTTACCGCAGGTGCCGACCTTGGCGGTGACGCTCACGGACCCGGCCTGGGTCGTTTTGCACTTGTTGGCCACCTCGATGTCGGGGTAGTAGGGGTGGGCCACCAGGAGGGATACGCACAGTTTCGTGCCCGCGGGCTGCGGGCCGAGCATGGTCGCCTTTGCCGTGACCTTGCCGGACTTGTAGGTGGGTGCCTTCGCGGTGAGCCAGTCGGCAGCGGATGCCGATTGAGTTGTCCCGAATACTGCGAGTGACGCGACAACGGCCACACCGATGGTCTTGAACCTCAAAATTGCTCCCCGTTTGAGCCTGATCAAAGTGATCGTGCTTGGCGGGAAAGCTAGCAGACGTCATGGTCGACGTCAGGGTGTCGGCAAGGCAGTTCCGCTTGGTCCTTGATGGCAAGGTAAAGGCATGACTTTGCCCGATATGACGGGAGGTCGGCACTCCCCGGGATTGGGTGGCGCAAACCCCTTGCGCCCGGCGAACGGGCGCAGGTACAAAGTTCCGCGACCGCAAAACAGGCTCAGCCTGAAAAATGAAAACGGGGGATTTTGAATGAGGAGCAAAGTCGGCTCCATCGCGGCCATCGCGGCTGCCATCATGACAACGGGCGCAATGCTCGCGCCTGCCGCTGCCGCCGCGGACGACGACGTGAGCGTCAAGTACGTCTGCACCACAAAGCACACGGAGACCACCGCGTACGCCAAGTGCGCCGACCTGGCGAGGTTCGACCGGTATCGGGTAAAGGTCACCTGCATCGACACCCGCGGCGTACAGACCTCCTTCTTCGGTCCGTGGCGGATGGGAACGAGCGGTGACTGGTCCAAGCGTAAGTGCCCTGGCACTCAGGGTGGTGCGGTAGGCGTCTACAAGGCGGGTTACCAGGTCGAGTTGTTCTGACGCGCGACCACCGCACCACGAGTCCAGGCGTAGTTTTCGCACATCAGAGGACACCGGCATGAATCGAAAGAAGTCTTTCCTCGCCATCGCCGGACTGGCCATCAGCGCCAGTCTCATCGCACCGAACGCCATGGCGAATGACGGCGGCGATGTATCAACCCGGTCCGCCGACTGCAATGCGTGGTCGAGGGGCGGCACCACCGGCTATTCCTACTGCTCGGGGCTGGGCCATCTCGGCGCGCACCGGGTGAAAATCATTTGCGTGGACACCCGGGGCGTGGAGACCACGTTCTACGGCCCCTGGGTCTGGAACGGCAAGACCTCGAAGCGTAAGTGCCCCGGCACTCAGGGCGGCGCGGTCGGCATTCTCCGCGTCGGTTCGGAGATCCGGGACTGACCGTCCAGCTCCAACAGACAAGGCGGCGCCGCCGGTTCGCCCGGCGGCGCCGCCGTCGCTTCCCCAACGTCGCCGGTCGGCGGAAGCGGCGGAACAGATAGGCCCCGCCTATGCGGGGCATCGATTTTTGGTCGTGGACCCCCTGAGCTGTGGCCCGGTTCACTGTGGCGCAAGCTGGCGCGGACCGATCGGGCTCGGTCTCGCGCGATCAGGGAGGCTGCAATGACGCATACCCCGGACCAAGAGCGAGCCGCCCCGGAACGAGCCGTGGCGAAACCGTGGTACCGGCAGCTGTACATCCAGGTGCTGGCGGCGATCGTGATCGGCATCGTGCTGGGCTGGCGGTGGCCGGATCTGGCCACCGCCATGGAGCCGATCGGTACGACCTTCATCACCGCGATGAAGATGCTGATCGGGCCGATCGTGTTCCTGACCATCATCGGCGGCATAGCCGGAGTCGCCGACCTGAAGAAGGTCGGTCTCACCGGGATCAAGGCGCTGACGTACTTCCAGATCGGCACGATCGTCGCCCTGCTCACGGGGCTGGTCGCGATCAACATCTTCCGGCTCGGCGACGGCGTCCACGCCGATCCCTCGACGCTGGACACCTCGGGCGACGCGGGACAGTACATCGAGCAGGGCGCTCACCAGCACTGGTGGGAGTTCCTCACGAACATCGTGCCGGAGAGCTTCTTCGGGCCGTTCGTCGAGGGCGACATCCTCCAAGTGATCTTCCTGGCGGTGATCTTCGGGATCGCGCTGAAGTCGGTCGGGAAGATCGGCGAGCCGGTCATCGCGGGCGTGGGCAGGCTGACCGAGGTCGTCTTCAAGGTGCTGTCGTTCGTCATGAAGGCCGCACCGCTCGGCGCGTTCGGCGCGATGTCGTACGCCATCGGGAAGTTCGGCCTGTCCACGCTGACCAGCCTCGGGTCGCTGATCCTGCTCTTCTACGTCACCTCCGCGCTGTTCGTGGTGGTGGTGCTGGGCGGTGTGCTCGCCGCGTACGTACGGCTGAACATCTTCCAGCTCGTCCGCTACTTCAGGGAGGAGTTCTTCCTGATCCTGGGCACGTCCACCGCCGAGCCCGCCCTGCCGGGGCTGATGCGCAAGCTCCAGTTCATGGGCGTCGAGCGGTCCACGGTCGGCCTGGTCGTCCCGACCGGCTACAGCTTCAACCTCGACGGCGCGGCGATCTATCTCTCGCTCTCCACCCTCTACATCGCGCAGGCCACGGACACGCCCCTGTCCCTCACCCAGCAGCTCGGGCTGCTCGCCGTGATGCTGCTGACGTCCAAGGGCGCGGCGGGCGTCGCGGGCGGCGGCTTCATCGCACTCACCGCGACGCTGTCGACGGCCGGGCACGTCCCCGCGGCGGGCATCATGCTCATCTTCGGGATCGACAAGTTCATGTCGGAGTGCCGGGCGTTGGTGAACTTCTTCGGCAACGCCGTCGCGACGCTGTTCGTCGCCCGCTGGGAGAACGGCCTGGACGTGGCGCGGGCGCGGAGGGTACTGGCGGGGAAGGGCGGCGAGCCCCCGACCGCTGCCGAGCCCGAGCCCGAGCCCGAGCCCGAGCCCGAGCCTGAACCCGAAGCCGTCGCGGCGTCCCCTGCCCGCACCGCCGGGGCGACCCCCTGATGGTGTCCGACCGGTCCGACCGGGCTGCCGCTCACCGCGCGCGTCGCGGTGGATGCCCGTACCCGTACGGCCGTCGTCGAAGCCGCGGCCGTCTGCGGGCTCGGGGTGCTGCCGGACGGCCGTACGGCACCGCTCACCGCCACCAGCCGCGGCCTCGGCCGGGCCGTCCGGCACGCGCTCGCGGGCGGCACGGACACGGTCGTCCTCGCCCCAGGGGGTGTCTTGCCGATCATGCCGGGCTCCCGACGCCTGGCACGGCACCTCGCGGCCCCGGGCTCGTCGCGCGCAGCGCCGCTGCGCTCTCCTCACGCGGGTTGCGATGCTCCCCCAGCTACCGCTGCGAGGTGCCCCCTGCACCAGACGCCGCTCGCTGATCCGGCCTGATCGACAAGACACCCCCTCGGCGGCGTGGCCACCACCGACGGCGGCGCGGGTCTGCTCCAGTCCCTCGGCGCCGTGCTGGCCCGCGAGTACGGCACGCCGATCGGGCCCGGCGGGCGAGGGCTCGCGGACCTCCGTACGGCCGACCTCGCCGAGGCCCGTTCCGCGCTGGCCGGTGTCGACCTCGTCCTCGCCACCGACGTGGACAACCCGCTGCTCGGACCCGCGGGCGCGGCCGCCGTCTACGGCCCCCAGAAGGGCGCGACCGCGCGCGACGTACGCGAACTGGACGACGCCCTCGGCTCCTTCGTCCGCGGACTTGCGGCGGCGGGCGTCCCCGACGCGGCCCGCCTCGCCCGTACGCCCGGCGCCGGAGCGGCAGGCGGCCTCGGCTTCGCCGGGATGCTGCTGGGCGGACGGGTGCGCTCGGGGGCCGACTACTTCCTCACCCTGCTCGGCGCCGACGAACTGCTCGCCGCGAGCGATCTCGTCATCACCGGCGAAGGCAGCCTCGACGAGCGGTCCCTGTCGGGAAAGCTGCCGGTCGCGCTCGCCCGGCGGGCCCGTCGACAGGGCGTACCGGTGCACGCCGTCGCCGGGCGGTGCACGCTGCCCGCCGACCGGACCGCGGCTCACTTCCGGTCCGTGCAGGCCCTGGCCGACCTGACGGACCAGGACTGCGCGAGCGACAGCGCGCTGTCGGCGCGGCTGCTCGCCCGGTGCGGTCGGATCCTCGCCGACCGCTGGATCGGGTAGCGACGGCCGGGGGCGGATAGGTTGACCCGGCAGCCGTAGCCGTAGCCGCAGCCAGAACCGCCCGGGGAGGCACCATGGACGCCCGGCAGCTCGAATACTTCCTGGCCATCGTCGAACACGGCGGCTTCAGCAAGGCCGCCGCCGCCCTGCACGTGGCCCAGCCGTCGCTGTCGCAGGCCATGGCGACCCTGGAGGCCGATCTCGGGGTGGCCCTCTTCCACCGGGTCGGGCGGGGCGTCGTCCTCAGCGAGGCGGGCGCGGAGCTGCTGGAGCCCAGCCGGCGCGTCCTGCGGGACCTGGCCGCCGTACGCGACACCGCCGCCGGGCTCGCCGGGCTGCACGGCGGCACGGTCGAGGTCGCCACCATGCCCTCACCCGGCATCGAACCGCTCACCACCCTCATCCACCGCTTCGCCGAGCTGCACCCGTCCGTGACGGTGAGCACCCAGGCCGCCTTCACCCCGGACGAGGTGGTGTCCCTGGTGCGCAGCGGCGCCTGCGAGCTGGGCCTGCTGGGCTCGGCGAGCCCCGTGAACCCGTCCGGGCTGGACGTCCTGCACGTGGAGGACCAGCCGTTCGTCGTCGTCGCCGCGCCCGGCGGGGCGATCGAGGACGGGGTCACGATCCGGCCCGCGGACCTGGCCGGGCAGAAGCTCATCGCCTCCCGCACCGGCAGCCTCATGCGCAGCATCGTGGACGACATCACCGCGACCGCGGGCGGCAGCGGTACGCAGATCGTGACGGTCGTCGACCACCGGACGTCGATCCTGCCCCTGGCCCTCACCGGGGTCGGCGTCGCCGTCCTGCCCTCGTCCTGGACCCGGCTCGCCCGGCGCTGCGGAGCGGCGGTGGCGCCCCTGGAACCGACCGCCCAGCTGCACGTGACGATGGTCAGCCTGCCCGCGCACCTCACCCCGGCGGCACGGGCCTTCCTGTCCCTCACCGGGTCGCTGGCCGCGCGGCGCATGCGCGACACCACGCGCCCCGACTGACGCCCGACCCATCGGCCAGACCTATACGTCGCATCGAAACCAGGTCTTGGACGCGCCACGACCGCCCTGTGTTGACTCGAACCATCCCCTCGAGACCCCACCCCACCACAGCGAGCCGGAGGCACCCATGACCGCCGCCCCCCGTACGTTCCGCATCGCCGCCATCCCCGCCGACGGCGTGGGCGAGGAAGTCGTCGCCGCAGGGCGCGCCGTCCTGGACGCGCTGGCCGAGGACTCCCGGAACACCGACGACGCCTTCGCCTTCGCGTGGGAGGAGTTCCCCTGGGGCTGCGGCTACTACGAGCGCACGGGCAAGATGATCGACGACAACGGCCTGGACCGCCTCAAGGACTTCGACGCCATCTACTTCGGCGCGGTCGGCTGGCCCACCGTCCCCGACCACATCAGCCTGTGGGGCCTGCGCCTCAAGATCTGCCAGAGCTTCGACCAGTGGGCCAACATCCGCCCCGTACAGTTCCTGCCCGGCGTCACCAGCCCCCTGCGCAAGGCCGACACCACCGAGCTGGACTGGGTCGTCGTCCGGGAGAACAGCGAGGGCGAGTACGCGGGCCTCGGCGGCCGCAACCTCTCCGGCCGCGGCCCGGGCGGCGAAGTCGCCGTCCAGTCGGCCCTGTTCACCGAGGTCGGTTGCGAACGCATCCTCCGCTTCGCCTTCGACCTGGCCCGCACCCGCACCCGCCGCAGGGTCTCGTCCGTCACCAAGAGCAACGCCCAGCAGTACGGCATGGTCCTGTGGGACGACGTCTTCCGGCGCGTCGCCGCCGACTACCCGGACGTGGAGACCGAGAGCGTCCTCGTGGACGCCATGTCCGCGAAGTTCGTCCTCCACCCCGAGGACCTGTCGGTCGTCGTCGCCTCCAACCTCAACGCCGACATCCTCTCCGACCTCGGCAGCGCGCTGGCGGGCAGCCTGGGCCTCGCCGCCAGCGCCAACCTCAACCCCGAGCGCCGCTTCCCCAGCATGTTCGAGCCCGTCCACGGCTCCGCCCCCGACATCGCGGGCCAGGGCCTGGCCAACCCCATCGGCGCGGTCGGCAGCGCGGCCCTCATGCTGGACCACCTCGGCCTCCCCGACGCCGCGGCCCGCCTGCACAAGGCCATCGAGGCGACGACGGCCGCGGGGGTGCTCCCCCGCGACCTGGGCGGCACGGCGACGACTGAGGACGTGACGAAGGCCCTGATCGATGCGCTGAACGCCTGAGCCCTGTTACGTCCCCGGGGCCACGGCGCGGCCGGTCCGCGGCGAGATCATCCCGGCGCAGAGCCCGCGAGCGGCCAGCCCCTGTGCGATGCGGGGGATCGCGGCGCGGGTGTTGGCGGGCCCGTCGTGCATGAGGATGACCTGGCCGTTGGTGAGCCTGCCCGCGGCCTGCACGATGGCGTCGACGCCGGCGTTGTTCCAGTCCTGCGAGTCGACGTCCCAGAGGATCTCGGTCAGGCCGTACTTGGCCGCGACCGACTTCACCGTCGCGTTGGTCTCGCCGTACGGCGGCCGGAACAGCTTCGGGGTGCCGCCGCCCGCGCCCGCGATGGCCGCTTGCGTCCGGGAGATCTCCGCGTCGATCTGCGCCTGACTCTGCTGGGTCAGGTGCGGATGGGTGTAGCTGTGGTTGGCGACCCACATGCCCGCGTTGACCTCGGCCCGCACCTGGGCCGGGTTGGCGGCGGCGTTCTGGCCCTTGTTGAACATCGTGGCGCGCAGCCCGTTCTGCGTGAGCGCGTTGAGCAGGGCAGGTGTGTTGCTGGTCGGCCCGTCGTCGAAGGTGAGCCCGACGTACCCGTTGCAGGCCGCCGCCTGCGTGGGGGCCTGCGCCGGTGCCTGTGCCGGGGCTGAACCGGCACCGTTCACCGTGATGTTGGAGCTGCCGCTGCTCCGATAGCCCTCGGTCGCGAGGATCATGTAGTAGCTGAAGCTGCCCAGCGGCATCCCGGCGCGGGCCCAGGCGTCGAAGTGGTTGCCGGTGGTGATCGTCCCGCCCGTCCTCTTCGACTGCCGGACGCTCCAGTACTGGTCGAAGGTGCGCGTGCCTTCGACGGAGGGGGCGTTGTACCGCGTCGTCTTGTAGATGTCGTACGTACCGCCGTCGCTGGTGACGGTGCCCTTGTACGTCCCCGTGGGCCGGTACGTGCCCCAGTTGTCGACGACGTAGTACTCCACCAGCGGGTTCGACGTCCACCCGTAGAGCGCGAGGTAGGCGTTGCCGGACGGGTTGAACGTGCCCGAGTACGTCACGCTCCTGCGCCCGCCCTTGCTCCACCCCTTGCCCGCGACGAAGTTCCCGGTGTTGCGCCACGACGTGCTGTAGCTGCCGCCGGAGGCCAGGGTCATGGAGACGGTTCCCGGCGCGTCGGTCCAGAACGAGTAGTAGTAGCCGTTGTTGGTGCCGGTCTGGTTCGTGGTGATGACCGTGTCCGCGTGCGCGGTGCCGGGCAGCACCAACGCCGACACGGCGACCAGCACCGTCGTACAGGCCGCGCTGATGAGCAGCCTGAACCGACCGAGCGCGCCCGGGCGACCGCGTCTGCCGCGCTTCGGGTGTGCGTGAGCGGGTGCGTCCTTCATCTGCGTGATCCCTCCTCGCCCCCCGCTCACGCAGTTTTGAGCTGCCCACGTCAACAGTCAATGGCGTTCCGGAAAGAATCACGAAAATTTCCGAAGCCTTACCGGTCGCTCCCGGCGCGATCGCACGGGGCCGGGTCGGCGACGCCTGCCATCCTGAAGCCATGGCCGAATTGAACGGACGCCCCGCAGATCCCGACGCCCTGCTGACGTTGGCGCTCACCAACTACGGGCACTTCACCAGCATGCGCGTCGATGATCAGCGCGTACGCGGCCTCGGGCTGCACCTCGAGCGCGTGGTGCGGGACTGCGAGGCGGTCTTCGGAGCAGAGCTCGACCCCGAGCTGGTCCGGCGGTACGTCAGGCAGGCGGCGGGCGGGCGCAGCGGGTCGTTCGTCGTCCGCGTCACCCTCTTCGACCCCGACGTCGACATGGGGCACCCGGCGAAGGCCGACACGCCCCACATCCTCGTCACCGTGCGCCCCGCGGCGTCGCTGCCCCTGCCTCCGCTGCGGGTGAAGGCCATCGGCTACGAACGCGATGTGCCGAGTGTCAAGCACCTGGGCCTGTTCGGCTCGCTCCACTCCCGCCGTAGGGCGCAGCTCGACGGGTACGACGACGCCCTCTTCGTCGGCCCCGACGGCCGGATCTCCGAGGGCGGAACGTGGAACGTCGGCTTCATCGGGGACGAGGGCGTCATCTGGCCCGAGGCGGACGTCCTGCCGGGAGTGACCATGGCCCTGCTCCAGCAGCACGCCACGCACACGACGGCCCCCGTGACGCTCACGGACGCACCGCACCTGCACGCCGCCTTCGCGACGAACACGAGCATCGGTGTGCGCGCCATCTCCCGCATCGACGAGACCCCGATGGCCACGGACCACCCCCTGCTCGCCCACCTCCGCGCGGCCTACCTGGCCATCCCCGGCGAACCGCTGTAGGCGGCTCGTTCAGCCGCCGTGACCGGCCCGAGGGACGATGCGCACCGCGCGGTACTCGTAACCGTCCTGTTCGAACCCGGGCGCTTCCCATTCGAGCTCGACGTGCTGCCCTGGTGACAGCGTGCGGAATCCCGCCATCTCGATGTGGGAGAAGTGGCCCCAGCAGCCACCGGGAGTCTCGACGCAGTCGAGCACGCCCCACCCTTCGTCTTCGTGCCACTCGCGCACTGTCGCAGTCACCATGATCCGAACCCTACGGCGCGGTCGGGGTGCCGGGGCTGCTCGTCGATCAAGCAACATCATGACGCTTGATAGGCAAGTAGTCACTTGCCTATGCTGTGGGGTGTGACGGAGGATGTCTTCAAGGCGCTGGCCGACCCCACCCGTCGGCGCATCCTCGATGAGCTGGTGGAACGTGACGGTCAGACGCTGTTCGAGATCTGCACACGGCTGGTGGCCAAGCATGGTCTGGGGCTGACCCGCCAGGCGGTCAGCCAGCACCTGGCTGTACTGGAATCCGCGGGCTTGGTCCTTTCGCGGCGCCAGGGCCGCTACAAGTTCCACGACGTGAACACCGAACCCCTCGAGCACATCGTGACCCGATGGCTCAGGCCCGATGCACAGGAGAAGGCCCATGAAGATCCACCTGACCAGTGTCTTCGTCGATGACCAGGAGAGGGCCCTGCGCTTCTATACCGACGTCCTTGGTTTCGTGAAGAAGCACGACGTCCCGCTGGGCGAGGATCGTTGGCTGACCGTGGTCTCGCCCGAAGAGCCCGACGGGACCGAACTGCTGCTTGAGCCGTCCGGCCATCCCGCAGTGCGGCCGTACAAGGCGGCGCTGGTCCAGGACGGCATCCCGGCCGCCTCTTTCGCCGTGGACGACGTGCGGGCGGAGTTCAACCGGCTGCGCGAGCTCGGGGTGCAGTTCACTCAGGAACCGCTGGAGATGGGCTCGGTCACCACCGCGGTTCTCGACGACACCTGTGGCAATCTGATCCAGATCGTGCACAGCAAGTAGGCCCCCGGCAGCCGCCGGTCAGGGGAGCGCGGGGGTGGTACGGCCAGCCGTGACGCGCAGCAGGTCGAGCTTCGCCGCGCCGCTGCTCCCGGTCGCCGCCGTGTAGGTCACCATGCGCAGGTCCGCGCCGGGGACGATGAGGACGTCGCAGTCGAGCAGGATGTCGCCGACCTCCGGGTGCCGGATCGTCTTCCGGTCGGTCGTGTGCTGGACGGCGGCCGTCTGCACGGACCAGTGATGCGCGAAGGCGTCGGATACGCCTCGCAGCTCGCCGACGAGACGGTCGAGCTGGACGTCCCGGGGGTAGCGGGACACGGCGTCCTTGAGGTCGGCGACGATCGACGCCTCGAAGGCGTCCTGACCGCGCTCGGACCGCACGGGCAGCATCGCGGCGTGCGCGACGCCGTTGCCGAACAGGGCGCGGGCGAGGTTGCGTTCGGAGGGCGGGAGGACGGTGGGGTCGCCGAGCAGGGCGCGCCACGTGGCGTTCCACCACACCAGGGTCCAGTCGGCGGCGAACACCCCGATCGGGACGTCGCCCAGGCGCCCGGCGAGCCGTTGGATTCCCGCGGGCACATGGGTGCTGACCGTCCCGTCCTGGGGCGGCAGGAGCCCGGCGCTCCGGTACAACTGGTCGCGTTCGGCGCGGGAGAGCTGGAGGGAACGGGCGAGGGCGCCGACGACCTGGGCCGAGGGGTTCTTCGCGCGCCCCTGTTCCAGCCGCAGGACGTAGTCGACCGAGAGCCCGGCCAGCTGCGCCAGCTCCTCGCGGCGCAGCCCCGGGGCACGGCGGTCGGGCGTCACGGCGAAACCGGCGTCGGCCGGCGAGAGGCGGTCGCGCCAGGCGCGCAGGAGTGCGGCGAAGTCGGAGCGGGAGGAACCCATGGACGCATTCTCGCCGCCCCGCGCCACATCAGCCTGGGTACTGCCAGTCCTGGTGACGGGCACGGCACTGGTTGGGGGTGATGGCCGCGGCGAACGTAGGGGCGCGCCCGGAACGTAGGGGCGCGCCCGAGCCGGGCCGCGGGCCGGGCCCCGAGCCGGGCCCCAGGCCGGGCCCCGAGCCGGGCTCCAGGCCGGGCGGAGCAGTGAAGGAGCCTCCCGTGAAGCACGCCATGCACGCCATGCACACCATCGTGATGACCGGCGCGAGCCGCGGCATCGGCCGCGTCGCCGCGGAGCAGATCCTGCGCCGTTCGCCGGACGCGCACCTCCTCGTCGTCGCCCGCGGCTCCTCCGGCGCACAGCTCGCCGCGGACCTCGCCACGGGCGGGCATGCCGTCTCGTACGTCCCGGCGGACCTCGGCTCCCTCCGCAGCGTCCGCTCCGCCGCCACCGAGATCCGCGCCCGGCTCGACAGCGGTGAACTCCCGCCGCTGCGCGCCTTCGTGGGCAACGCGGGTGTGCAGCACACCAACGCCCTGACCGAGGGCCCCGACGGATTCGAGTCCACCTTCACGGTCAACGTGCTCGCCCACCACCTCTTCGTCCGCCTGCTCCAGGACCGCTTCACCGCGCCCGCCCGGATCGTGATCACCGCCAGCGACACCCACTTCGGCGATCTCAGGCACAACCTGGGCATGGTGCCCGGCCCGGCCTGGAAGTCCCCGGACGTCCTGGCCCGTACGGGCGCCTTCCCCAGGCCGCACACCACCGCCGCCGGGCGCACCGCATACGCGACGAGCAAGCTGGCCGCGATCTACCTCGTGCACGAGTACGCGCGCCGCCTGCCGACCGGCATCGACGCCGTCGCCTACAACCCCGGCTTCGTCCCCGGCACCGGCCTCGCCCGCAACGCCGACCCTCTCTCCCGCTTCGCGATGCGCCACGTCCTGCCCGCGATGACCCTCACCCCGTTCGCCACCACCCGCGGCGCCGCGGGCCGCCACCTCGCCGACGTCGTCCTCGGCACGACCAGGGCGCCGACCGGGTCGTACGTCGACCGCGGCAGCGAGGCCCGTTCGTCCGAGATGTCCTACGACCCGCGGCGCGAAGACGAACTCTGGGACGCCGTCGAACGCTTCACGAGGCCGTCGTCTTGACCCTGCCGCAGGGGCAACCCCTCAGCCTGACCGGCATGAGGACGAAAATGATCCACCACGACGGCGTCACGATCCCGATGACCCGCGGCGGCCGCGGACGCCCGCTGGTCCTGTGCCCCGGCCTGAACTCCACCCAGGCCGACCTGCACGAGCTGACCGCCCTCCTCCGACGCGACCACGACGTGGTGACCTTCGACCTCAGGGGCCACGGCCTCGCCTCGGCCGCCGACCGGTACTCCTTCGACGCGTTCCTGAGCGATCTCGTCGCCGTGCTGGCGGACCTCGACCTGCCCTCGCCGCCGCTGCTGGTGGGCTACTCGCTGGGCGCGGACCTGGCCGTGCACTACGCCTCCGAGCGCCCTGACGCCGTCGCCGGGCTCGTCCTCATCGACGGCGCGAACCCGTTGCCCGAACCGTTCATCACCGAGATCGACCTGGTCGAATTCCGCTCACTGGCGGACGACCTGGCGCAAGCGGCCGAACAAAACAAGGGCACCGCACACCAGGTGCTGCTCACCGCCCAGCACATCCACGACCTCAACCTCGAAATCGACGTGGTCCGGTCCGCGCTCCTCGACCGCTACCGGAAGATCGACCATCCCATCAGCTTGATCATGTCGACCTCCATTGCCGGGGACAGCACCGAGGGCTGCGCGCCACGGCACAACCGCCTCTGGCGTACGGGCGTCGAACGTCTCGTACGCGAACGACCGCACACCTCCACGACCTGGCTCGACGCCGACCACCGCCTGGTCTTCACCCACGCCCCTGCCATCGCGGAGATCATCCGCCGCGCGGATCCTGGCACACTGCCAGGATGCTGACCATCGGCGAGCTGGCGTCGTACGCCGGAGTGACCGTGCGCGCGGTGCGGCACTACCACGCCAAGGGGCTGCTCCCGGAGCCGGAGCGGGACCACTCCGGCTACCGGAGGTACGACGCGGGCGCCGTGGTCGAGCTGATCAAGATCCGCACCCTGGCCGAGGCCGGGGTTCCCCTGGCACGCGTCCGCGAACTGCTCCAGGCCACCGAAGATCAGTTCGCCACGGCGGTCACGGACATCGACCGGCGGCTGCGCGAGGAGATCCGGGAGCGGCAACGCCACCGCGAACGGATCGCCCGCCTGGCCGCCGGTGACCATCTGGCACTACCCCAGGAGGTGGTCGACTTCCTCGACCACCTCCGTGCTCTCGGCGTCGACGAACGGATCGTCCAGGTCGAACGCGACGGCTGGATCCCGCTGGCCGCCCACTCACCCGACCGCGTCCCGGAGTGGATGGCCCGCAAGCGGCAGCAGATCGCCGACCCGCGGTTCATCGCCTTCTACCGCACCCTGACCCAGGCCCTCGACCGCCCCGAGGACGACCCCCGCCTGACCGACTTGGCCGACGAACTGGCCGCCTACCTCACACAGCTGGCCGACGCCCGGGGCGAGGACTACGTCGACGACGCCGACCTCGAGCCCCCGCTCGCAGCACTGATGGACACCCTGGCCTTCGACACCGTCCCGCCCGCTCGCCGGCTGATCGAGCTGCTGAAGGAACGAGGCTGGACGGGCTGGACCAAGCTCCAGCGCGTGGGCCGGAAGGTCGGACGGTGCGGCAAACCGCTCCCCCCAACGGCGGAGGTGGATCACCCCGCGGACTGACGTCCGCTCCCGGGCCGAGCGGAAGAGTGAAGCCATCCGGAACCGCCGGACCACACCACCTTCCACAGGAGTTGAGTCACATGCGCGGGAGCATCACCGTCGGCCTGTCCGGGGCCTTGATGGCCGTCACCACCTTGGCGGGAGCCTCCATAGCCTCGGCCGAGTCGTCGGCAGCTGCCTGTACGGACGGATACGCAAGGGCGAAGTTGACCATCCACGAGAGCCCTTCCCCGCGCGCCGCATCGATGGGGACCTACGCAAGGGGGTCAGCCCTGTGTATCTACAAGGCGGAGCGCTACGGAGCCGAGGCAACCAAGTGCGGGGAGACCTCCAGGGTCTGGCTCAAGGTCTACGCCCCGGTCAACAAGCGCGGCTGGGTATTCGAGCCGTGCGTACTCCACTGACAGGTGCCCTGCCGGACCCCCGACCGCGCCCCAGGCAACCGATCAGCGCGCCGATCTAGCCGCCTGCGGCCCCAGCCCAGCCTGGACGCCCAAGACGACACCCGGCCCTGCTGACAGCACCCTGAACGCCAAACGCTCCGGACCACGACCGGTCCGGGGCGTTCCGACCGATACCCCCGGCAGGACTCGAACCTGCGACACCCGCTTTAGGAGTTCGATCCTGAGTGCGTCCAGGCCGTCCCTGCTCGTGGTCCGCCTCTGGGGCCGGTCCAGCTGTGACTGCCCTGATCCATCGTCGTCCAGTGACGTTGATGTCAGCTGGTGATGTCAGATCGGGTGTTCTTACGGCAGGGGGTCGCGTACGAACTGGGTGCACCGCTCGTCGCAGGCTCCCATGGCATGGAAGTTCCGTCGCGCCTCTGTGAGGCTCAGCCTGCGGTTGGGGCCCCTCGGACCTCATCAGCGTCGTGATCGTCCTGCCCAGTCGTCCTCCCAGAAGCGGACGGGGCAGATCTCGGAGTTGCCGCGCTCGTCGAGCGTCACGAAGCCGCAGCAGGGCAACAGTATGGGCCGTTCTTGGCCTTCCCATGGACGTTGAAGAACGGAGCTGGGGCCTCCTCAGCCCATTCGGCCTCCGGGGGCACTCCACTGCTGTGCAGCCAGGGCGCACGCTTTCCAACCCGTCCGAGCCCCTGGCCGGTGCGATGGTGTCAAGGCGGCGGCCTTTTTCGGGATCCGAGGAGTGGCTTCGTGCCTGCTGGTACCGCTACAAGCGACGCCTTACCGACCTCGGCTGAATCCCGCATCCCCAGCGACTCGTTAATCACGAAGTGCGACTGGGGTATTGGGCTCCAGAAGGTCACACAGACGTAGTGCCTCCTCTGGCACGGTGCTCGTCCGACCCCGAGGAACGCGTACGCCGAGCGTGCCGCCAACTCCAGATTGTGTGACCCACTAGAGTCAACGCAACAGCGCCTGCGACGAGCCGAATCACATTCCAAGTCATTCCGACAACCGAACCTTGCCCCTCTGCCTCTGTAGTCAGCCGCATGGAGGTCTCGAAAAAGGCTACGAGCGGAACAATCAGTCGGAATGGGAGGCCGCCAATGCCTGGCACTCGCGCCAGATTGCCCAAGAGTCCCACAGGTGCCCCAAGGGCGAAAGCTGCTATTCCCCACACGAGAATCCTAGAGGAAAGACCCTCGCCGGAGGCGCCAGATTCCATTCCAGTCGGGGCGGTGGGGCTCATATCCTTAAATAGGTAGTATGTAACCACGCCAATAGCCAACCCCAAGGACGACAGCAACGCTGACTCAATTTTGGATCGGCGGAAATAGCCCACCAAGAATGCATAACAGGCCCACGACCACCCACCGGAAAAAATAAGATTCAGAATGACGCAAACGGCATTGTCCCATTTTCCGGCGACGGGGCCCACTATGCCAAGGAGTAAACCCAGCCCGAGAGACGCTGCGAGCGGCGCAACGCGAGTGCGCGGAAAGTGTGCGATTTCCCTTCCCCGTTCTGTGATTAAGTCAGAGTTGGAGGTGGCGCCACTGGGGATCTGTACCGCCATCCGGCTGTAGCGATCTTAATGTCGCCATCTCCGTCAACAGACGTTGTGCCAGATGGCTAGATCTTTTCTTTGCGGAGAAATCACGTCGGCGGAGCCCAGGTACGCAAGTGCTTCATGAGTGAGGTGACAGATTCCGCATGCCGGTTCGGTTGGCGAGATGAATCCGGTCCATAACTACCTCCCTAGTCGCCCAACGAGCCTCAGGGGCCCGCCCAGCGGGGCGCACGCGCTCGATCGTGCCGCAGTGATCCCTTGACCGCTTTGCCCCGCCTCCTCGGCTACCACTCACCTCAGCTCCCATCCCGTCTGCTCGGCTTTGCCTGGGTCGACGGCAGACGGGATGGGGGCTCCCCCCGCACGCCACCAACAACTGGCACTCGCGTACGGCGCCCCGTCCATCCCGGAGTCTGAGCGCCCCCGCCGGAGGCATCAATCCCTAAGGTCAAGCGGCTAATTGCTATGTGCGCGGCACGGGCGCCGGGCGGGCTGGAGCGGGGCGTAAGACAGGAGCGCAGGCCCGGCCGGGGGCCGGGCCGCGCGGTGAGCGGCGCGAGCCGCCTTGAAGCCGTAGGGAAGGTTGTAACTCACCGCTTGCCCAGGGTCTGCCACCACTCGCTCCGAGGTGCCCGCGCTGGTCGCGCTCTCGGCCGGGGTGAGGGGCACGTCTCGTGGCATCAGCTTCCGAGTATGTCGATGAGGTGGTCATCCAGGTCCGCGACGAACTTTTCGTGGCGCCAGGGCCGCAGTGCCTTGCGTGCCTGGCGTAGACGAAGCGCAGGCACACGCCCGCCGGTGCTGGCCGCGGTGGCGATGCAGCCGTGCAGGAGGTCCACGGCCCTTTCCGGCGCGTCGAGGCGGATGCAAGCCAGGGCCTGATCGGTTGTGACGATGGCTCGTTGTACCCGCTCACGCGGCGCTCCCAGGGCCTTTGCGCTGCTCGCGAAGACGTCGTGGGCGACCGCCGCGTCTCCTACGTACAGCTCGCACAAGCCCTCGAAGCCCCGCAGGTGATCAGCGCTGAAGCTCGTAGGCACCGGATCGCCGTCCGCGTCGCGTTCGACGTCGTACCAGGCAAGCGCCAGCGCGGTCTGCGCGTGCCGCTCGGCGTTCGACCGGGCGGCGATCTCGGCTTGCAGCGCGTGGGCTCGGGCCCGTACGCGGATGCTGTCGCCTGTACGGGCATCGCGTACCGCGGCGTCGACCAGCCCACGAGCCGCGCCGACGCCGGGGGTCGAGTACAGCGTGACCAGGGCGTGGCTCATGTGAACGATGGCTCGGCGCCACGTGGTGTCGAGCAGTCCTGCCGCGTCCGTTGCAGCCGCGTACAGAGCGTGGGACGCCTGGTCGTCACGGGTCTCGAAGGCCAACCGCCCGGCGAGGGTGTACGCCTGAGCGGCGACCGTGCGTAACCCGGGCAGCAGCGGCTCGGGCACGCCGCCGGCCAGCAGCCGTCGGCAGGACTCGGTCACGGGGGCGAGCAGGAGTTGCAGCCGGGCGAAGGGGAGCGTTCCTACTTGCGCGTTGACGTCTTCGACTGCCGTCCGGAGCCCGTCGAGGAGCGCGTCATCGGCGAGTGCCGGATCGGCGAGTGCGGTCGCGATGGACACCTGGGTGGCGGGCCCGAGCAGGGCGAGGAGGCCGGTCCCGCCATCGGTTGCCGTGCGGACCAGGAGGGTGCGTAGTTCGTGTAGCCGGGCCTCGGCTTCGCCCAGGTGCGCGAGGGCATCGAGCAGTTCGGCGAAGTCGCTGCCAGGCCCGAGTGAGATGTGATCGTCGACGCCTCGGGCATAGAGGTGCGCCAGCAGGAGCTGGTACCGGTCGCTGGGCAGGATGGGACGCGTCGTGCTCTCCCACCGGGCGACGGATCGCTGCACGCTCGGGACGGATGAGGCGAGGGGCTGGCCGAGGCGACGGGCCGTTTCGATGAGCGCCCGCGCGGTGTCGGCCAGAGACCAGCCCCGCGCCTTTCGGAGGGACTTGAGGGCAGCAGCACCGAGGACAATTTCGCACGTGCTCATGCCCTCATCATGCCCGTGATCCATGTCACACGGGCACGATAAGGTGTGGTTTCCCCTGTTCGGCACCGTAGTTGAGGGTCTGCCACGTCCCCGCTGTCCCCTGAGGCCCTGTGAGGGGGAACCCGATCACCATCTCGGAGTGATCGACCATCCACCGGTTCCGGGCGTGGAAGGCCGGGCTGCCCAGTTCTGCCGCATGCAGCTCGACGACCTCCGTGATGCGTCCGCGGCTACGGGTGATGGCCTGCTGCGCCTCGACGGGCTGCTGCCGGACGGTGCCGGCGACGACGATGGTGATCTGCGCGTGGGTGTTCCCGGCGAGCCACAGCAGGGACAGACTGTCGATTCCCTTGGCGCCGCCGATGTAGAAGCGGGTCTCATCACCTGCGAACGGGGCGAGGTAGCGGGCGAACAGCTCGGCATAGCTGTCGAGACCGCGATGCCCTGTCGACCGGGTGCCGGTGATGGTCACAGCGCGAGTCATGATCCACTCCGTGTCATTGGTTGTCATATCCTGCGGCGCCTGCCGGTGCGGTGACATCGATGCATGGACACATCCAGCTATCGCGGCCTCGCCGACCAGAGCACGTCTCCGGGGGCAGCGACGTGACAACGAGAACATTGCCATGGACGCCGCCGCGCGGCAGCGACGTCGAGATGGTCAAGGTCGGCCCTCACTGGGACGTCCTGCGCGCCCCCGCTGGGATCGGCGAACGGGCGCTGGGGTTACTCGGCGACGCGTCCGGCGCCGTCATCGCCGACTACGGCCTGATGTACTGGCTCATCCCGAGCGGCCACGCCCAGGGCTGGCAACGCCTTCGAACGGGGATCCACGCCCTGGGCGCGCAGGGCGCCGAGGTCACGTATGTCGGCGTACCGCCCGCGCACTGGAGGGGTGGTCCACGTCTGCACTGGCGCGTGCCCGTAGTCCCCGACCGGTACCTCACTGACCCCGGACGGCTCCGCGAGGCATTGGTGCGGGCGATTGCCGCTGAGTCCGCCGAGGGGGCGACGGCCCGGTGAGCGTTCAGGTCTGCGCCCGTTGTCAGGAGACCACTGGGCAGCCGGTCGTCGTCGCGATCGCGCACGGCGCGAGCGCGGGCGGTGGCGCCGTCTATGCCTGCCCCGACTGCGCGCCCACCTTCCCGCAGCAGCGGGACCCGTTCGACGGCACCCCCCTCGCCCGCGCCGACGCTCTGGGGCCGGTTCCTTGACCACGTGCCCGTGAGCGGGCGGGCTGCCGTCGTGCCGGATCCATCCGGGGCCCGGCCGGTCCGGGGATTCATCGTCCCTGACGCCGGTCCCGGCCCGCTGCCGCGCTGAGCTGAGGGGATCAGCTGTGAGGACCGGCCGACGGCCCGGCCCTGGTCGTGGCTCTGCTGACCGTCGCCGTTGATGTCAGATGTGGATGTCAAACGCCCCGGACCATGATCGGTCAGGGGCGTTTCGGCTGGTGCCCCCGGCAGGATTCGAACCTGCGACACCCGCTTTAGGAGAGCGGTGCTCTATCCCCTGAGCTACGGAGGCATGGTCGCTGGTAGGGCGGCCGAGGGTCAGCCTACCGGGTTCGGGATCGGAGTGCGGAACAGGTTGCCAACGTCGCGCTGTCCCGCTCGGTAGCGGGGGCGTGCCTGCGGGTAGTGGGATCGCTGGTCAGGGCGAGGGTGAGGCCCGATGTGAGCGTGGATTGCCCGCTGGGAGCGTAAGCGATCATGTGTCGGTTCCGGGGTGGGGCAGCGCCTCATCGGGCGGCGACCGGGTAGAGGTGATCACGGGTGCACGTACGGGCTGGTCTGCCTGGTGTTCAATACGAGCGGCAATCTACTGGCCCAGGGCGACCGTCCTATCAGTTTGAGGCTGGCTTATCCCTCTGAGTTCGACCTCATGGCTCGTATTGCGGCCTTCGGTTGTGTGGCCGTTCGACGGCATCAGTTGGCGTCACAACAGCATCTGCGAGTGTGATCGTTTCTTTTTGGCCTTTTGGGCGCCGCCCATGTTCGTGCAGCTCATGGCGGTGACCTGCTGCTGACAAGGCTGCCCGTCGGCGCTGACGAATTGCTGTTGATTCACTAACGCGTCACTAACGAAAATCGTGATGTTGCGCGATGTGGAAAATCGATGCAGGGTTACGTGGCGAGCCATCAGAACATCGACTGCGAGAGGTCGTTGCCTCCCGCCACCCAGGAAGGCCCCATGCCCACAAGCGCGATTACCCGTTCACGCCCGCGCGGCCCGGAGTTTCTCATATCGCTCATGGCCGCTTTCACCGCTCTTTTCCTCACGTCGTGCAGCGGTGACCCTTCGCAGGAGAGCGAGACCTCGCAGTCCCAGAACGGAAAGGGTGCGGTGAGCAACAACGCGGCGCCCGGGCAGGCGCCCGGGGAGAAGGTCGGGGCCAAGCCGCTGGGGGACGGCGGGGCGCTGTATCCGCGGGCGGTCCGGCTGGAGCACAGCGGGGAGGCGAACGGGCGCGTGCTCGCCTCGTCCGTCTCGCACGAGGGCGGCAACGGGGTCGGGGAGATCCAGGAGAGCACCGACGGCGGCAAGAGCTTCCGCCAGGTGGGCACCGTGTCCGCACCGCAGGCCGCGAACGGCAAGGGGCTGTGCTGCGCGACGCTCTACGAGCTGCCGCAGCAGGTCGGCGACATGCCTGCCGGGACGCTGCTGTGGGCGGCGTCGTTCGGGCAGGACGAGAAGCCGGACCGCCGGATGTCGATCCGGGTGTTCAAGAGCACCGATCACGGGCGGAACTGGAGCCATCTGTCCACGGTCGCCACCGCGTCGAACGCCAAGGGGCTGTGGGAGCCGGAGTTCTCCATCGACGCCGAGGGGAACCTGGTCTGCCACTACTCCGACGAGACCGATCCGCGCCACAGCCAGAAGCTCGTCGCCGTACGGTCGGAGGACGGCGTCTCGTGGAGCGGGCCCCGCGACACCGTGACCAGCAAGCTGGAGTCCGACCGGCCCGGGATGGCGGTCGTGCGGAAGCTGCCGAACGGGACGTACGTCATGACGTACGAGATCTGCGCGGCCGGAGGCAAGTACGCGTGCGTGGCGCATCTGCGGACGTCTCGCGACGGGTGGGACTGGGGCGACCCGGCCGACCTGGGTACCCGGGCGGAGACGGAGGACGGGAAGTACTTCCTGCATGCGCCGAATCTGGCCTGGGCGCCGGAGGAGGGGAATCCGCAGGGCAAGCTGCTGCTGGTCGGTCAGGCGATGTACAACAAGGACGGCAGCCGGGCTGAGGGCAGCGGACGCACGATCTGGACCAACAGCAAGGGTGGGGAAGGAGCGTGGCGCGAGATCCCGGCGCCCGTCGCCGTGAAGTCCGACGAGCTGGACTCCTGCCCCAACTACAGCTCCAGCCTGCTGCCGTCGGAGGACGGCCGCGAGGTGCTGGAGATCGCCACCGACTATGAGGGTGGGGTCTGCCGGCCGTACTACGCCACCGGCGGGGCATAAACGGCAGTTCATGAACGGTGTGGGCACCGTCGCTTGCCGCGGCGGTGCCCACAGTCGTTTGCGCGCGCTCAGCCCTCCGGGCGGAACTTCGCGATCGGGTTCTGGAGGGTGCCGATCAGCTGAAGCGCCCCCGCCGGGTCCTGGAGGTCGACCATCTCGCGGTTGTTGCGCAGCTGGAGCCGGTTGAGGCAGGACAGCGCGAAGTCCTCGGCGAACATGTCGTACTGCTTGAACTTGTCCGCGAGGTGCGGCATCGCGTCCTGGTAGCCCTGGACGGAGGCGGCGACCGTCTGCCAGAAGGTGTCCTCCTCGATCAGCCCGTCGGAGACGAGGATGCCGTTGAGGAAGCGCAGGAAGCAGTCGAAGACGTCGGTGAAGACGGACAGCAGTTTCTTGTCCTCGGGGACGTCCGCGCGGATGCGCTCGACGGCCGGGGGCAGGACCGCGTCCGGGTCCATGACCGCGATCTCCTCGGCGATGTCCTTGAAGATGACGCGCTGGACGGCGCCGTCCTCGATGACCAGGATGACGTTCTCGCCGTGCGGCATGAACACCAGGTCGTACGCGTAGAAGCTGTGCAGGACCGGGGTGAGGTAGGCGTCCAGGTAGCCGCGGAGCCAGGCCGCCGGGGTGAGGCCGGATTCCTCGATGAGGGCGCTGACGAACGAGCCGCCGTCGGCGTCGGTGTGGAGGAGGGAGGCCATGGTGGCGAGGCGCTGGCCGGGTTCCAGCGACGGGACGGGGCTCTCGCGCCACAGGGCGGCGAGCATCTTCCGGTACGGGGAGTACCGGTTGGTGGCGGCCTCGTACTGGCGGTGGTGGTAGCCGATGGCGGCCCGCTCGCGGATGATCGAGAAGCGGGCGGCCTGGAAGACGTCGTCGGCGGCGATGACGCCGGTCAGCCAGTCGTTGATGGCCGGGGTGGCCTCCATGTAGGCGGCCGAGAGGCCCCGCATGAAGCCCATGTTGAGGACCGACAGGGCGGTCTTCACATAGTGCTTGGACGGGTGGCTGGTGTTGTAGAAGGTACGGATCGACTGCTGCGCGAGGTACTCGTCCTCGCCGGTGCCGAGCCAGACCAGCCGCTGCTGGGCGACCTCGGCGGCGAAGCTGACGGACAGCTTGTTCCACCACTGCCAGGGGTGCACCGGCAGCAGGTGGTAGTCGGCGATGTCGAGGCCCTGGCCGCTGAGGGTGTCCGCGAAGCGGGCCCGGGTCTCCTCGCTCAGCTCGTCGCGCACCAGCGCGTCGTAGTCGAGGTCGGAGGAGGCGGTGAAGGTGGAGTGGTCGCGGTGCGCGGCCAGCCAGACCAGCTGGACGGGGCTCGCGGTCTCCGGGGCGTACGAGAGGTACTCGTGGATGCCGAAGCCGAGCCGGCCGTTGTTGGCGACGAAGCAGGGGTGGCCCTCGGTCATCCCCGTCTCGATCTCCTGGAAGCCGGACTTGGCGAGCTGGGCCGCGCCGACCGGCTCGGCGGCCAGTTTGTAGGCCGTACCGGAGAGGGTGGAGCTGATCTCCTCCAGGTAGACGGGGAGGATGTCGTCGCTGAGGCCGAGGGTGCCGCGCAGCTCGATGAAGAAGTCGAGGGCGTCCAGCGGGCGCTGCGCGCCGTCCTGGCCGTGGCGGGTGATGCTGTCCGCATCGACCAGCCAGTGGTCCAGGGTGAGGACGCGGGCGGCGAAGCGGTAGGTCACCGTGCCGTCGTCGCTGGGGACGGCGTACCGGCCGTCGTCGGCGAGCTCGGGCTTCAGCAGGCGCTCGTGCGTGAATTCGGCGAGCGCTTTGCGCAGGAGGAGGCGGCCCGCCCGCTCCCACAGTTCGGGGGTGAGGTGGGCGACGGCGTCGCGGGGGCTCATCGGAATACTCCTTGGGCGGCGCGCGCGGCGGCGAAGCGCTCGCGCGTGCAGGTACTGAGGTAGGCGTCCTTCTCCGGTTTGACGATCTTCTCGACGACGTCGAAGCCGACCGCCGCGTTCAGCGCGTGCACCGCGTCGTTGCGGACGTCGGGTTCGACGACGACGCGCCGGACGGCGGGGTCGCCGAAGCAGAACTCCATGACGGTGGTGATCACGGCGAGGGTGAAGCCGTGCACCGGGGTGTCGGTCGGCGCGCACAGGAAGTGCATGCCGACGTCGCCCTTGCGGGGCTCGTACAGCCCCACCAGCTCGACCTCGGCCGGGTTGTAGCGCTCGGCGAGGAAGGCGGGTTCGCCCTCGTGCAGGCCGATGAAGGCTTCGTGGTGCGGGTGGTCGGCGATCCTGCGGTACTCGGCCTCGGTGTCGGCGAGGCTCGCGTCCTGCATCATCCAGTAGGACGCCTTGGGGTGGGTCACCCAGCGGTGCAGCAGCGCGGCGTCCGTCCCCGGGTCGAGGGTGCGCAGGGCGAAGCTGCCGAGGCGGTCGTCGTGGCGTTCGAAGACGGTCATGTCAGGGGTCCCTCCGGCGCGCCGAACTCCTGGAAGGCGATCGACTTCTCGACCGGGTAGTGCTCGCGGCCCAGCAGCTCGCGGATGATCCAGGAGTTGCGGTACGGGCCCATGCCCAGGTCGGGGGAGGTGAGGCTGTGCGCCTGGGTGGCACCGTTCTGGAGGAAGATGCCGCGGCCCGTGGTGTCGATGCTGTAGTTGCGGGCGACGTCGAAGCGGCCGTGGTCGTCCCAGCGGATGCGGTCGCGCACCGGCTCCAGGAAGGCGGGCACCTGGTAGCGGTAGCCGGTGGCGAGGACGAGGCCCTGGGTGGTGAGGGAGAAGTCGCGCTCCTGCTCCTCGTGGCGCAGCCCGAGGGTGTACGTCCCCGTCGACTCGTCGTACGAGGCTTCGGTCAGCGCGGTGTTGGTGAGCAGCCGGGTCGGCACCGGGCCGTCCACGCTCTGCTGGTACAGCAGGTCGTAGATGGAGTTGATCAGCTCGGCGTCGATGCCCTTGAACAGGCCCTTCTGCTCGGACTCCAGCCGGTAGCGGGTGTCCTCGGGGAGGGCGTGGAAGTAGTCCACGTACTCCGGCGAGGTCATCTCCAGCGTGAGCTTGGTGTATTCGAGCGGGAAGAAGCGCGGGGAGCGGGTCACCCAGTTGAGGCGGTAGCCGTGGCTGCCGATGTCGGCCAGCAGGTCCTGGTAGATCTCGGCCGCGCTCTGCCCGCTGCCGACGATCGTGATGGACTCCTTGGCCTGGAGCGCCTCCTTGTGCTCCAGGTAGCGTCCGTTGTGCAGCAGGTCGCCGCCGAGCCCCTGGCAGGTCTCCGGGACGAAGGGCGGGGTGCCGGTGCCGAGCACCAGATGGCGGGCGCGGTGCTCGGTGGTCTCGCCGGTGGGGCGCCGGGAGCGCACGGTGTAGAGGCCGTCGGCCTCGTCGTACGTGACGCCGGTGACCTCGTGGCCGAAGCGGACGCTGGTGAGCTTCCCGGCCGCCCAGCGGCAGTACTTGTTGTACTCGGCGCGCAGCGGATAGAAGATCTCGCGGATGTAGAACGAGTACAGCCGCCCGGATTCCTTGAGGTAGTTGAGGAAGGAGTACGGGGAGGTGGGGTCGGCCAGGGTGACGAGGTCGGCCATGAACGGGGTCTGGAGGGTGACGCCGTCCAGCAGCATGCCCGGATGCCAGTCGAAGTCGGACTTGCTCTCCAGGAACAGGCCGTCCAGTTCCTCGATCGGCTCGGTGAGGCAGGCGAGGCCCAGGTTATAGGGGCCGAGCCCGACGGCGACGAAGTCGTATATGTGCGGGGTGGACACGGTGGTTCTCCGAGGTGTTGCGGCGGTCAGCGGCTCAGTCGGGCCAGCGGCTCAGGCGGGCCGGCGGCTCAGCTGGCGCGGGAGTGGCTGAGTTCGGGCTCGATGTGCAGGGCCAGGTACTGACCGGCGTGCTCGGCGAGGAGGTCGAGGACGAACGCGATGTCGCGCAGCGACGTCTCCGGGTTGAGCAGCGTGAACTTCAGGTAGTGACGGCCGTCCACGACGGTCCCGGCCACCACGGCCTCGCCCGAGGCGGCCAGGGCCTCGCGGGCGTGCAGGTTGGCGCGGTCGACGAGGTCCGCGTCGGAGTCGTCCCCGGGCACGTAGCGGAAGACGAGCGTGGACAGCTGCGGCTCGGTGACGACCTCGTACCGCGGGTCGGTGTCCAGCAGGTTCCAGGCCTCGGCGGCCCGGTCCACGACCTCGTCGAAGAGCGCCCCGACCGCGTCCGCGCCCATGATGCGCAGGGTCAGCCACAGCTTCAGCGCGTCGAAGCGGCGGGTGGTCTGGATGGACTTGTCGACCTGGTTGGGGATGAGCTTCTCGGCGCTGCGCTCGGGGTTCAGGTAGTCCGCGTGGTACGTGGCGTGGCTGAGCGTGACGCGGTCGCGGACCAGGACGGCGCTGGAGCTGACCGGCTGGAAGAACGACTTGTGGTAGTCCACGGTGACCGAGTCGGCGCGCTCGATGCCGTCGAGCAGGTGGCGCCGGGTGGGGGAGGCCAGCAGCCCGCAGCCGTACGCGGCGTCCACGTGCATCCAGGAGCCGTGCCGCGAGCACAGCTCGGCGATCTCGGGCAGCGGGTCGATGGAGCCGAAGTCGGTGGTCCCGGCGGTCGCGACGACGGCCATGACCACCTGGTTCTCCTGGCGGCAGCGGTCGAGTTCGCGGGCCAGGGCGACGGTGCGCATGCGCCGGTCCTGGTCGCAGGGGATCGAGATGACGGCCTCGTAGCCGAGTCCCAGGATGGCGGCGGACTTCTTCACGGAGAAGTGGCTGGCCTGGGAGGTGAGGATGCGCAGCCGCGGCAGGATCTCGGATTTCGGGGGGACGGGCTCCCCGGCCGCGGCGGCTTCCTTCTCCACCAGCTTGCAGGCCTCGTCGCGGGCCAGCAGCAGCGCGTGGAGGTTGGACTGGCTGCCGCCGCTGGTGAAGATGCCGTCGGCGGCCTCGCCGAGCCCGATGCGCTCGGCGGTCCAGTCGATCAGCCGCCGCTCGATCAGGGTGCCGCCCGCGCTCTGGTCCCAGGTGTCGAGGGAGGAGTTGACGGCCGAGAGGACCGCCTCGCCGAGCAGCGCCGGGATGACCACCGGGCAGTTGAGGTGGGCGAGGTAGCGCGGGTGGTGGAAGTAGACGGCGTCCTTGAGGTAGACGCGCTCCAGTTCCTTCAGCGCGGCCTGCGGGTCGCCCAGCGGGTGTTCCAGGTTGATGCCGGAGATCTCGGGGGCCAGTTCACCGGGGGTGACGCCGGTGAACGGGCGGTCGGTGCGGGCGACGGTGGAGGCCACCAGGCTGACGCCGTCGGTCACGGAGCGCCGGTAGCTCTCCACCGTACGGTCGTTGAAGAGGTGGGTCCTGCCATCCGCCGCCCCGGGTATCGACTCCGGCGACGGGTCCTCAGCGGTCTGCGCGAGGAAACTCACGGTCTGTCCTTCCTGGAGCATGCGGACGCACGGGTGTGGGCGCGCCTGCGGGCGTGCTTGTGGGGGTGGGTGTGGCGCTGTGGGGTGAGAGCGGGCATGCCGGGGCGCCGGCCGGGGGAGCCGGGCGCGCGGTGGCGCGCCTCGGCGTTCGTACGTCCCGTCGGCCAGTTGATGGGCTGGGGGTGGGGTCAGCGAGCGGGCAGGGGGAGGGGAGCGGTCAGGGGGGAGGGGACGCGGGTCAGTCGTCGGACTTCGGACCGGTGCCGCTCACGGCCTCCTCGACGAGCTGTTCCTCACAGGTGCCGAGCCGCCAGTAGCCGGTGAAGGTCACCGCTTTGCGCTCGAAGCCGCGTTCGCGCACCAGATGGCGGCGCATCTCCTTGACGGTTCCGGCCTCTCCCGCGATCCAGGCGTACGGGGTGCCGGAGGGCAGCTGGGTGGCGCGTACGTCGTCCAGCAGCAGGGCGGAGCGCGGGGAGCCGGGGGTGGCGTCGTCCCGGACCAGCCAGGTGATCTCGGCGTTGGCCTCGGTGTGCAGTTCCTGCACGTCCTCGGCGTGCTGCACCTCGATCCAGACCTTCGCCGGGGTGCCGGCGGGCAGCCAGTCGAGGATGCCGGCGACGGCGGGCAGCGCGGTCTCGTCGCCGGAGATCAGCACCCAGTCGGTGCCGGACGGCGGCCGGAAGTCGACACCGCCGTTGTCCTCGACGACCGGGCCCAGCAGGGTGACGCGGTCGCCGCGCTCGGCGCGCGCGGCCCAGCGGGCGGCCGGGCCTCCGTCGTGGTGCAGCGCGAAGTCGACGTCGATCTCGTCGGGTTCGCGGCGCTGCTCGCGCACGGTGTACGAGCGCATGATGCCGCGGACGGCCGGGTCCATCTTCCGCCAGGTGGCGAACCAGCCCTCGCCGTCCTCGACCGGCACGACCGGCGCGGGCTGGCCGGGGTGCGGCAGGAACAGTTTGAAGCGCTGGTCGCGGCCGCCGGTGGTGAAGTCCCCGAGGCCGGTGCCGCTGAAGGTGATCCGGGACATGGACGGTCCGAGCGCCCGGGTCCGTACGACGTGCGCGTCGAAGAAGCGGAACGGTACGGCGGTGGAGGAGGGGCGGGTGGAGGTGGCTGCGGTGGTCATGGGAGCGACGTCTTCCCTTCGCTTGCCTTGGGTCAGCGCGCCGTGGTCAGCGCCGGTGGCCGGTCGGCCGTCGTCAGCTGACCTTCTTCGCGTCCTGGATGGCCTTGGTGAGGGACTCGATGAGCGGGGCCGCACCGGCGTAGGAGAAGCGCGGCTCACTGCTCCAGGGCGTGATCTGGTCCGCCTTGACGGCGGGCAGTTTCGACCACGTCGGCTTGGACTTCAGGGCGCCCGGCTGGAGGGTCGCGGTGCGGTTGTCCAGGAACAGCACATCCGCGTCGTACTTGTCGGCGTTCTCCCAGCTCAGGCTCTCGAAGTAGCCGCCCTTGTCGGGCTTCTGAGGCTGTACGAGGTCGACGCCCAGCTCCTTGAAGTACATCAGGTCGGCGTTGATCTCCGGGTTGGAGACATAGAAGAGATCGGCGCTGGCGGAGCAGGCCATGACCCGGATCTTGTGCGATTTGGCGGTCTTGCGCAGTTCCTCGGACGCCTTCTCGAAGCGTGCCTTGGCGTCGGTGACCTTCTTGGCCTTGAGGTCGGCGCCCAGCGCCTCGGCGAGCGCGGCGTAGCGCTTGATGGGCTCCAGCATGGAGACCCGGCCGGTGGTGATGGCGCAGCTGGGGGCCAGTTCGAGGATCTTCTTCTTGCTGTCGTCCGGGATGTAGAAGAGCGCACCCGGGTCGAACATGTTGGTGATCAGCAGATCGGGGCTGAGCGAGGCGTACTTCTCGACGTTGAACTGGCCCCAGGCCTGGCCGAGGCTGGTCAGCCGGTCGACGTCGATGCCCCCGGCCTGCGGGTCCGGCTTGCCGTTCTTGAGCTTGGTGGGGCCGAAGACGCCGGTGATCTGCTTGTCGATGCCGAAGTCATAGAGCGCGGCGGCCGAGGCGACGTACGCGACGATGTGCTGGGGAGGGCCATCGTTGGTGATCTTCTTCTTGCGGTCGTCGGTGAAGGACCAGGAGCCGCCGCCCTTTTCGCCGCCGGATCCCGAACCGCCCTTGCCGCCACAGGCGGTGACGAGGGCTCCGAGTCCGGTGGCGCCGCCCGCGGCGAGCAGGCCGCGGCGGGAGAGCGGGAGTTCTCTGGCGTGGCGCATGGACCGCATGGTGGTGCCTTTTCTCACGACGTACGGGGACGATGCCCAGGGGACGTCACCCCGAAGGCGTACTTAGGTTAGCCTAACCAACCCGTTTGTCCAGTGGGTGGGGGCACCCGGTCCCATTATTTGAGAGGCGTAAGCGGTCGTTCAGCGCCGTTTCGCAGGGGCGTCTACAGGTCCAGCACCAGTTTCGGGCCCCGGCAGCGCGAGACGCAGATCATCATCGTCTCGCCCGACGAGCGCTCCTCGTCGGTGAGTACGGAGTCGCGGTGGTCCACCTCGCCCTCGATGACATCCGTCTCGCACGTACCACACGTGCCCTCTTCGCAGGAGTACAAAACTGGCACCCCTGCCTCCTCCAGGGTACGCAGTACGCTCTGTCCGGGTTTGACGGTGAGGGAGCGTCCGGATCGGTCGAGGATCACTTCAAAACTGCCGGAGTCCGCCTGCTCCGCCTCGCCGTTGGCGCCGATCCCGTCGCTCTCGTCCGCCGGACGAGGCTGGAACCGCTCGGTGCGCAGCGCGCCCGCGGGCCAGGCGCGGCACTGCTCCTCCGCGACCCGCAGCAGCGGTTCCGGGCCGCAGCAGTAGACCAGGGTGCCGGGGTCGGGCTCGGCGAGATACGCCGTGAGGTCGAGCAACCCCGCCTCGTCCTGCGGCACCAGCCGCACCTTCCCGCCGTAGGCGCCGGTCAGTTGGTCCGCGAAGGCCATGGAGGCGCGGGTGCGCCCGCCGTACAGCAGCGTCCAGTCGGCGCCCGCGGCCTCGGCGGCGGCCGTCATCGGGAGGATCGGGGTGATGCCGATGCCGCCCGCGATGAACAGGTAACGGGCGGCCGGGCGCAGCGCGAAGTGGTTGCGGGGCCCGCGCACCCGCACCCGCGCGCCCTCGGTGAGCGTGTCGTGGACCCGGGCGGAACCGCCGCGTCCGTCGGGTGCGCGCAGCACCGCGATCCGCCAGGACGCAGCGTCCGCCGGGGCCCCGCACAGCGAGTACTGGCGGACCAGTCCGTCGTCGAGGACGAGGTCGACATGGGCGCCGGGCTCCCAGCCGGGCAGCTCGTGCCCCGCCGGGTGACGGAGCGTGAGCGTCACCACGTCCGGCGTCGCGTCGGCCCTGGCGGCCACCACCAGGGTGTCGTCGTACGCGTGGCCGTCGGTGACCCCGTGGCCTTCGGTGGCGCTGCTCACTCGGCGGTGCCTTTCTGTGGGGGAGCGGGGCTGTGTCCTTCGGGGTGCGCGAGCATCCACTGCCACAGCTCGACCGGGTCCTGCGCGGTGCGCTCCGCGCCGCAGTGGCAGACGCCGTGCAGCACGTCGGTGCCGGGCAGCCAGTCGATCCGGTAGACCTCGGCGGTGTTCACGGGGCGGCCACCGTCGTGGGCGATGTGGCGGTGCGCTGCTCGCCGGTGCGCTGCTCGCCCTCGGCGGCGAGGCGGGCGAGGATGCGGCGCGCGGCCAGGCCGCCGGTGTCGATGTTGATGCTCAGCTCCTGGTAGCCCTCGCGCTCGGTGTCCAGCGCCTTCTGGAGCAGGTTCAGCGCGTCCACGTCCTGCCGCACCACGGTGCGGTTGAAGTCGTGCAGGAAGGTGGTGACTTCGTCGTCGTCCTGGGCGAAGTCCCGTGAGACGGCCCAGAAGTCGTAGACGGTCCGGTCCGTGGAGGGCGTGATGGCGTACGTGATCTCCACATGGAAGGCGTTCGGATCGGAACCGTCGGCCTCCGGCAGCACCCCGACCGGTGCGATGCGGCTGTGCAGCAGATACAGACAGGGCGCGTGGTACTCGATGTCCTGCCAGCGGGTGATGCGGCCCTCGATGCCGGTGGAGCGTGCATAGAAGGGAGGACAGGCGGCGTCGTCCATGTGGCGGCTGACCCGCACGATGCCCGCGCCCTCGTCCACCTCGGTGGTGATGGGGGTCTCGGCGACCTCGGGGGTGCCGATGTAGCCGCCGTGCAGATACGTCTCGTGGGAGAGGTCCATCAGGTTGTCCACGAGCAGCCCGTAGCCCGCGTCGATCGGCTCCATGCCGCCGACCGTCGTCCAGCGCGGATCGGCGAGCCAGGGGGCGCGGGGGATCGCGGCCGGATCGGCGAGCGCCGGGTCGCCGATCCACACCCAGACCAGCGAGTCCTGCTCGACGACGGGGTACGAGGCGACCCGGGCGGTGCGCGGGACGCGCTTCTGGCCGGGCACGAACACACAGGTGCCGGTGGTGTCGTAGGTGAAGCCGTGGTAGCCGCAGACGACGTTGTCGCCGTCGAGGCGGCTGGCCGAGAGCGGATAGCGGCGGTGCACACAGCGGTCGGCGAGCGCGACGACGGTGCCGGTCGACTCGTGGCCGGTCGACTCGGTGCCGTCCGGCTCGGTGCGGTAGAAGGCGATGGGCTCGTTGAGGATGGTGCGCGCCAGCAGCTCGCGGCCGACTTCCCGGCCGTAGGCGGCGACGTACCACTGGTTCCGTGCGAATGCGGTCATGCACAGCAGCGTGGTGACGCGGGTCACGCACGGGCAACGGCCCTTCCACTCAGTGGAAGGGCCGCCAGGAGCCGCTGGGAGAGGTGGGGGCGATCAGCTGCCGAACTGCCAGAAGACCGAGTGGTCCAGCGTCATCAGGACGACCAGCAGGATCACGTCCGCGATGCCGAGCGCGATGCCGAGCAGCGCGCGGCCCCGGCGCTTGGTCTCCCGGGCGATCGCCAGGGTTCCGAGGACGATGGCGCAGGGCCCGAAGACCGCGTTGAAGAGGAGGGTGCCGATCAGACCGAGCACGAAGGAGGCGACGGCCATGCCGTCGGCGTCCTGGCGCGCGCGGACCGGCGAGGTGCGGGTGGGTGCGGTGAGTGCCATGGGTCAGCTCCCCTTGTGTCCGGTGCGTTCACGGATGAAGAAGATGAGCAGCCATGCGCCGATGACGCCGGAAGCGGCGAGGAAGACCGGGAGCGGGGTATGTGCCGCCGCGCCCAGCAGAACCCCCATCAGGGCGAGAGCCGCGACGATGAAGAGCATGTGAGCCTCTCTCATGGTGGTGGATCCGGGGTGCGGATGCTCATTAAGTGAACAATTGGATTCACGACTGTTCACTGACATCTAGGCTACCCCCGCGTACGGCTGGCCAAGGTCGGCGAACACCTGTTTACTGGAATGATATGAGTCACACATGCGGGATCCGCGAGGCCCGTAAGCGCAAATCGCGCCGCGCGCTGCTCGACGCGGCGCTGGGGCTGCTGGAGGACCAGAGCCTCAGCAGCCTGGGTCTGCGGGAGCTGACCCGGGTGGTGGGCATGGCCCCGGCCGCCTTCTACCGGCACTTCCGGGACATGGCCGATCTGGGCGTCGCCCTGGTCGAGGAGTCCCTGGGCAGTCTCCAGGGCATGATCCGCGCGATCCTCGCCGAGCGGGACGGGGACGAGGAGCGGATCGACGCGGTGATGGAAGCGGTCGCCGAGCACGTGCGCCGCCACCCCACCCACATCCGCTTCATCGCACGCGAACGGCACGGCGGGGTGCGGCCGGTGCGGGAGGCGATCGGCGCCGAACTGGGCCTGCTGGTCGACGAGGTCGCGGCGGCCTTCGCGCCCCGGCTCACCCCGGCGGGCTGGCCGCCGGAGGACGTACGGATGCTGGCCGAGCTCTACGTCGACCGCATGGTGACGACGGCGACCGCGTTCATGGAGGCCCAGGAGGACGAGCGGGAGCACGAGCGGATCGCCGACACCGCCCGTAAGCAGCTGCTGCTGATCAGCCTCGGGCGCCGGCACTGGCGCGACGCGTGACCTCGACGCGGTAGGCGCCGTCCGCGTCCCGGCCGGTGACGCGGACGCGTACGCGCACACCGTCCGCGTCCCCCTGGTACGTCTCGCCGGGGCCGAAGGCCGCGTCGCTGAGCCCGGGGTGGACGTTGCGCTCCTGGGTGCAGCCGTGGCCGCCGGGGGAGCTGTCCAGGACGGTGACGGGGCCGCCGCCCGAGTCGACACGGGTGTCCACCCAGGTCACCAGGACGCCGGGCTTGCACACCGCCTCGTCGTTGCCGCCGCCGGTGCGCGCCTCCAGGGCGTATCCGGTGGAGTCCGAGACCGGGACGAAGACCAGCTTGGTGCCCTCCGGCCGGTGCAGCGGGGACAGCGCGTGCACCGTGGTGCCGGGGTGGGCGGCGCAGTGGACCTGGCGGGTGCCGAGCCAGCCGAGCTTCCACTTGTGCCAGGCCAGCAGGTCGTTGCCGGCGCCCCAGTCCTCGGACATCACGTCCCAGTGGCCGACGTTGTCGCCGCCGCCGCGGGTGTAGAGGTCGGGCAGGCCGAAGACATGGCCGTTCTCGTGCGGAAGGACTCGGAAGCCGGTCTTCCGCAGCGAACCGGAACCGTCGTCCTGACGGCTGTAGACAAAGGAGACATTGGCCAGCGGAACCCCGTCCGCGGTCGGGGCGCGCTGGTTGTCGGCGTACGTCACGGAGAGCACCGCATGCGCGGCGGGCGGCCCGGCGTTGGGCGTGACCAGGACGTTCACCAGGTCGTAGCGGCGGAAGTCCACCTGGCCGTCGGCCGTCTTCGCTATGTCGGCGACCAGCTTGCGGTAGCCGGGTTCGAAGGGGCTGCCGCGCTTTATGCCGTACGAGCGGAACGAGTGCGGCATCCGCAGCCAGTGGTCGATCGGCATCGCGGGCCGGTAGTCGAGCCGTCCGTAGGAACTGCGGGCGAACCACCGTGAGGTCTGCGGGAAGAACTCCTCGAAGCGCTCGCGCGCCGTGCCCTTGCCGCGCACATCCGGGAAGTCGATCATCAGGTTGAGGGCGTTGACCGTCCCCGTACTGCGGCTGTAGCCGCGGTTGGTGGGGATGCCCTCGGACATCTGAAGCCCGGGCCCGGGGGTGAGGGAGCACGGTTCCAGCGACCCGGCCTCCGCCGTGGTCACCGGCGCGGGGGCCCGCTTGGCTGCGGCCGGTTTGTCCGGACGCGGCATCGCCGCCGGGGCGACCACCGCGACCGTGAGCACGGCGACGGTGACGAACGCGCTGCCTCGGCGGATCCTGCGTATTCGAGGGCGGGGGGCCTCGCGGGTCTGCTTCATTGCCGCCCACGGTGTGCCGGAGCACTCCGGCGCGCCCGTGGGGTGCGTCCGCGCGGGGGAAACGGCTGGGCCGGGCGGGCGAAACGCGCGCGATTCAGGTGTGAGGCAGGTCACCCACGGACTGTGAAATTCCGGGGAGTGGTTCCCCGTTTAACCCGGTGATCGCACAAACGGGGACTGACTCCCCGGAAATGTTGAACCTCGAATCGTTCCATAGCGGGACGATCGGACACAGAAGGGGGAGCTGTCATGGCCGGAGCCACCGCCGCACGCGCCGCGGATCGCGCACGGCAGGCGCCACCCCGGCTGCGTGCCGACGCCCTGCGCAATCGGGAGCGGATCATCGGTGCCGCACGCGAGGTGCTCGTCGAGTACGGGGCCGAGGTCCCGCTCGATGAAATCGCTCGACGGGCGGGAGTCGGCAATGCCACGATCTACCGGCACTTCGCGGACCGCCGTGAACTGATCCACCACGTGACCCTGTCGGTGATGTCCCGCGTCGCCGAACAAGCCGAATCGGCCCTGGCCGAGGAGCCCGACGCCTTCGTGGCGCTGGGGCGCTTCGTCCATGCCGCGGCGGACGAGCGGATCGGCGCGCTGTGCCCCCTGCTCTCCGACGGCATCGACAAGGAGCACCCTGACCACATCGCCGCACGCGACCGCCTGGACGCCGGTATCGACGCCCTGATGGGGGCCGCCCGAGCCGCCGGCCGACTCCGCGCCGACATCGACGTCGGCGATCTGATGGTCGCCCTCACCCAGCTCACCCGGCCGCTGCCCGGCAGCGGTTGCGTGAACTTCGACGCCTTCGTGCACCGGCATCTACAGCTGTTCCTGGACGGTCTGTCGGCTCCGGCGCGCTCCGAACTCCCCGGCTCCGCCGTCACCTTGGAGGATCTACAGCACCGGCCGTGACGTAGGTCGCACCCGGCCGTTCACCGAACACCGCTTATTTCTCGCGCGTCCACCGGTCTTCATCTGTGTGCGGCGCCGCGCGCCGTCGGCTTTCGCTTCTCCTGCTTCTCCTTCGGCCTTCTTCTCCCTCACCCTCTTCTCCTTCACCCCTCTTCTCCTTCACCTCTCTTCTCCTTCGTCCACTGCTTTCACTGAACGGCTCCGCCCGGTCCGAACCGGGTGTCAAACGTCCCATTTCTTACTCTCCGCACCGCTAGGTAGGCCCACCCATGCCTGAAACGGCCCTGAACAAGGCTCCCCACGCCGCCCCCCGGCGCTGGAAAGCGCTGATATTCATCGCCCTCGCCCAGCTGATGGTCGTCCTCGACGCGACCATCGTGAACATCGCCCTGCCCTCGGCCCAGGCCGACCTGAACATCTCTGACGGCAACAAGCAGTGGGTCATCACCGCCTACGCCCTCGCCTTCGGCGGCCTGCTGCTGTTCGGCGGCCGGATCGCGGACCTGTGGGGCCGTAAGCAGACGTTCATCATCGGGCTGGTCGGCTTCGCCGTGGCCTCGGCGCTCGGCGGCGCCGCCGTGGGCAGCGGCATGCTGCTCGGCGCCCGCGCCCTCCAGGGCGTCTTCGGCGCGCTGCTCGCGCCCTCCGCGCTCTCGCTGCTCGCCGTGATGTTCACCGACCCCAAGGAGCGGGCCAAGGCGTTCGGCGTCTTCGGCGCCATCGCGGGCGGCGGCGGTGCCGTGGGCCTGATCCTCGGCGGCGTCCTCACCGAATACCTGGACTGGCGCTGGACGTTCTTCGTCAACATCCCGTTCGCCATCGTCGCCGCGGTCGGCGCGGTCGCCGTGATCCGCGAGCCCACCGAGAGCCGTAACCCCTCCAAGCTGGACGTCCCCGGTGTGCTGCTGGCCACCTCGGGCCTGGTCGCGCTGGTCTACGCCTTCACCCGCGCCGAGTCCGACGGCTGGACCGCGGGCCCGACCGTCGCGCTGTACGTCGCGGCCGCGGTGCTGCTGATCGCCTTCGTGATCGTCGAGTCCCGGGTGAAGGCCCCGCTGCTGCCGCTGCGCGTCGTCACCGACCGCAACCGCGGCGGGGTCTACGCCTCGCTGGGTCTCGCCGTCATCGGCATGTTCGGTCTGTTCCTGTTCCTCACCTACTACATGCAGATCGTCAAGGGATACAGCCCGGTCGAAACCGGTCTGGCCTTCCTGCCGATGGTCGCGGGCATGATCACCGGCTCGACGCAGATCGGCGCCCGGCTGATGACCAGGGTCCCGCCGCGGCTGCTCATGGGCCCGGGCTTCCTGGTCGCCGCGGCCGGCATGCTGCTGCTGACCCAGATCGACCTCGACACCTCGTACCCGGCGCTGATCCTGCCCGCGATCGTGCTGCTCGGCCTCGGCATGGGTACGGCGTTCATGCCCGCGATGAGCCTGGCCACCCATGGTGTCGAGCCGCGTGACGCGGGCGTCGCCTCCGCGATGGTCAACACCTCGCAGCAGGTGGGCGGCGCGATCGGCACCGCGCTGCTCAACACCATCGCCGCCAGCGCCACCACGGCGTACGCCAAGGGCCATGTGGCCACGGCCTCTTCGCCCAAGCTGCTCCAGCTCCAGTCGATGGTGCACGGCTACACCGCGGCCATCGCCTGGGCGGTCGGCATCCTGCTGCTGTCCGCGGCGATCGCCACCACGCTGATCAGCGCCGGTAGGCAGGACGGCGGCGGCGCGGTCGCCGGTTCGGGCGACGGGGCGGTGGAGGACGCCGTTCCGGTCATGGCGCACTGACGCCGCGTACGCACAGCGTCGCACAGCGCAGGCCCCGCTCCCCGGTGTTCGCCCGGTGGAGCGGGGCCTTCGTGCGTCCCGGCTTCGTGCGTCTCCGCTTCGTATGTCTCCGCTTCGTGTGACTCGGCTCAGCGCAGCCAGGGGAGATCGGCGCCCTCGGGCTGGAGCCCGTCGGCGATGATCCGGCAGACGTCGCCGAACTGGGCGATCTGCTCCGGGCTGAGCCGGTCGAAGATCGCCGAGCGAACGGCGTCGACATGGCCGGGCGCGGTCTGCTTGAGGACGTCGAACCCCTTCTCGGTGAGGACCGCGTTCTGCCCGCGCTTGTCGTCGGTGCAGTCCTCGCGCCGCACCCAGCCGTCCTTCTCCATGCGGGTGATGGCGTGGGAGAGCCGGGAGCGGGTGATCTTGGCGGCCTCGGCCAGTTCGGTCATCCGCATCCGGTGGCGGGGCGCCCAGGAGAGCTTCACCAGCAGGCCGTAGTAGACGTGCGGCATGCCCGCGTCGCGCTGAAGCTGACGGTCGAGATGGTCTTCCAGCAACATGCTGGCCTGGATGTACGCCAGCCAGGTGCGCTGCTCGTCATCGTCCAGCCAGCGGGGCTCGTCGGCGGCCGTGTCCAAGCCTGTGTCTGCGTCTGCGGGGGAGTTCATGGCGTCCACATCGTTCATTGTAAGTCTACTTCTTGAACTTTAAACAAGTGTGCGATACCGTCATCTGAGCTACTGCTTGATACTTCAAGCTTTCTCGTGTTCGTCTGGTCGAGGAGCCGCCGCCGTGTCGCGCATGCCCGCCCTCTATCTCAGCCATGGTGCTCCGCCGCTCGCCGATGACCCGGTCTGGCCCGGACAGCTCGCCGCCTGGTCGGCCGATCTGCCCCGGCCCACGGCCATTCTGATGATCTCCGCGCACTGGGAGGAAGCCCCGCTCGCCATCGGGGCCACCGAAACGGTTCCGCTGGTCTACGACTTCTGGGGCTTCCCCGAGCACTACTACGGGGTCCGCTACGCCGCGCCCGGCGCCCCCGAACTGGCCGAGCGCATCCGCAAGACGCTGCGCACCGCGGGCACGCCCGTCCAGGACATCCCCGACCGCGGGCTCGACCACGGCGCCTACGTACCGCTCGTCGAGATGTACCCGGACGCCGACGTTCCCGTCCTCCAGGTCTCGATGCCGACCCTGGATCCGCGGAAGCTGATGGACATCGGCCGCAAGCTCGCCCCGCTGCGCGACGAGGGAGTGCTGATCGTCGGCAGCGGCTTCTTCACCCACAACCTGGCCGCGCTGCGTCACACCGGCCCGACGCCGCCCGGCTGGTCGACCGAGTTCGACGACTGGGGGCGGCGCGCGCTCGCCGGGCAGGACATCGACGCGCTGATCGACTTCGAGCACGCTTCGCCGAGCGGCTCTCTCGCCCACCCGCGCACCGAGCACTTCGCCCCGCTGTTCGTCACGATGGGCGCGGCGGAGTCGGAACTGGGCAGCCAGCGCAGCGTGATCGACGGCTTCTGGATGGGGCTGGCGAAGCGGTCGGTGCAGTTCGGCTGAGGCGGTCCGGGGGATACCGGGGGTGCGGGGGATCGGTGGCCGGGCTCAGTCCGACCGGGCGTGGATGATGTAGAACGACACCGCTGCCATCGACAGCGCCACCCCCAGGCCGACGCCGGTCGCCCGCCCCACGGCCGCCCCGCTCAGGCAGTACAGGAAGCCGATCACGCAGCCGAGCAGACTTCCGTACAGCCCCGCCCGGACCTCCGGCAGCAGCCGCCCCTGGACCCGCCCGACCAGATAGCAGACCGCGCCGACGACGACCGCCGCCACCACGCCGAGGAGTGCGGCGGAGGGCAGTGTCGACCCCTGGTCGTGGCCGATGAACATCGCGTAGCCGCCGGTGAGGACGCCCAGCACGACGGGAACCACCCAGGAGGCGGCGGGGTGGAGCGGCACGGCGGGGAGACGCGGCCGGTGGCGCCTGCGCGCGGGGGCCGAAACGGATCCGTTCATGGCGGGACCTCCTCTCCTCCAGCGCACACCCGCTCCCGGCCTCCGGCAAGCCCGGTACGGGCAACCAGAAGGCCGTGGGATCCGTCTTGTGGGGAGGGAGGCGAGGTGGAAAGCGGGGGGAAGGCGGTCGTTCCGGTGCAACGGGCGCCCCTGACCTGCACTTTCCCGGCGCTGTTGCGCTGCGCTGAACCCCCTGTGGCGGCACAGGGTACTGCATGATCGTAAAAAGGTGGGCGCGGCTTGGGAATTCTGTCCGGATTCCAGTCGTTGTTTCCATCGGACGGGGCACCCGCCCAGGGAAGGTCCGTTCATAGTCCGCGCCCGATCCATCTGTAAGGGAGCACGCATGGCAACCCGTGCCGTCGCCCGCAATCAGGCCACCACCGGTGGCGCTGATGGGGCCAACAGTGTTCGCGCCACAGGCGGGGAAATCGCCGATCGCGACCTGGTCGGCATGTATCTCGACGAGATCGCTCGCACCCCGTTGCTGGACGCGGCCAAGGAGGTGGAGCTGTCCCAGGCTGTCGAGGCGGGTGTATATGCCCAGCAGATCCTGGACGGGGAGGTTGAGGACACCGGAGCCGCGGGTGCGAGCCGAGAGGAGCTCGAGGCCATAGCGGCCGAGGGTGCCCGCGCCAAGGATGTCTTCATCCGCTCCAACCTGCGCCTGGTCGTGGCCGTGGCGCGCCGTTATCCGCGCAGTGGCCTGCCCCTGCTCGACCTGATCCAGGAGGGCAACGCGGGCCTGGTGCGCGCCGTGGAGAAGTTCGACTACACCAAGGGCTTCAAGTTTTCGACGTATGCCACGTGGTGGATCCGTCAGGCCATCACGCGCTCGATCGCGGACCAGTCCCGGACGATCCGGCTGCCCGTCCACCTGGTCGAGGAGCTGGGCCGGATCCGCCGGGTGCAGCGGGAGTTCAACCGTGAGCACGGCCGCGAGCCGGAGCACACGGAGATCGCCGAGGAGCTGGGTTCCACCCCGGAGCGGGTCTCGGACGTGCTCGACTGGGCGCGCGACCCGGTGAGCCTCAACATGTCGGTGGACGACGAGGGCGAGACCCAGTTCGGCGACCTGCTGGAGGACACCTCGGCCGTCTCGCCCGAGCAGTCGGTGATGACGCTGCTGCGCAGCGAGGAGCTGGAAGACCTCATCGGCCGCCTCGACGACCGGACCGCCTCCATCATCAAGGCGCGGTACGGCATCGATGACGGGCGGGAGCGCACGCTCACCGAGGTCGGCAAGCAGCATGGGCTCACGCGTGAGCGCATCCGTCAGATCGAGAAGCACGCGCTGCTGGAACTGAAGAAGATGGCCCGCCAGACCGGCTTCGACGCCGCGGCCTGAGCCGCCGCGTCGCATGGACCGACTGCACGCCACAGACCCCATAGACCGAGCCCCGGCGCACTCCCCCGAGCGCCGGGGCTCTTCCTTTTCCGGTTTCCGGGTTTCCGGGTTTCCGGGTGGGACGGCTCCCGGTGGGGCGGCTCCCGGTGAGGGGGCTCCCGGTGAGGCGGCGAACCCTTTCCGTCAGGCGGCGAAGCCGCCGTCGACGGCGATCGACGCCCCGCTGATGTAACGCCCGCTCTCGCCCGCGAGATGGGCGACGGTCGCGGCCACCTCCGACGGCAGTCCGTAGCGGCCGAGCGCGGTGAAGCCGCGCTGCACGGCGGCGCTCTCGCCGTCGGCGGGGTTCATGTCGGTGTCGATCGGGCCGGGGTGGATCAGGTTGACGGTGATCCCGCGCGGGCCCAGCTCACGGGCGAGCGCCTTGGTCAGGCCGGTCAGCGCGGTCTTGCTGGTCGCGTAGAGGCTGCCCCCGGGGAAGGCGACGCGCTCGGCCATGCAGCTGCCGATGTTGATGATCCGCCCGCCGTCGGACAGCCGCTCGACCGCCGCCTGGGCGGTCAGGAACGGCGCCCGGACGTTGATGTCGAGGGCGCGGTCGATGTCCTCCAGCGACAGCTCGGTGACCGGGCCGAGGACTCCCACGCCCGCGTTGTTCACCAGGATGTCCAGGCGCCCGAACTCGGCCGCGGCCCCGGCCACGGCCGACCGCAGCGCCTCCGGGTCCGCGCTGTCGGCCCGCACCGCCAGGGCCCGGCGGCCCAGCGCCTTGATCCGTTCGACGATGTCCGCCGCCCGGTCGGCCCGGTCGCGGTAGGTCAGGGCGACATCGGCACCGTCCTCGGCGAGCCGGAGGGCGATGGCCTCGCCGATGCCGCGGCTGCCGCCGGTGATCAGGGCCGCCTTGCCGTCGAGTGTCATGTCCGCTCCCGGATGCGAAGAATGCGATGAAGAGCCTTGAAGGTACTGCTCTGTCGCGTGGGTGGGGGCGAACCAGGGCCGAGCTTTCGAAGCTGGCCCGAGTCTGTCCGGTCGAGTTTGTTTCGTGCCCGAGTCTGTTTACTTTCCGGAAGCGGCGACGTAATCTGGCCGCGAAATCACAGGTTCGGGCATGGAAGGGACGTAAACCCACATGTACGCACCGGAGCGTCAGCAGGAGATCCTCCGGCTCGCCCGCGACAGCGGACGGGTGGATGTCCTGTCCCTCGCCGAGGAGTTCCAGGTCACCGCCGAGACCGTACGGCGTGATCTGCGGGCCCTCGACCGGGCCGGCCTGGTGCGCCGCGTGCACGGGGGCGCGATCCCGGCCGGGCGTCTCGACTTCGAGCCCGACCTCGCCGAGCGCGAGAGCACCGCCGCCGACGAGAAGGACCGCATCGCGCGCGCCGCCCTCGCCGAACTCCCCGCCGACGGCAGCGTGATCATCGACGCCGGGTCGACGGCGGCCCGGTTCGCCGCCGCCATCCCCCTGGAAGCCGGGCTCACCGTGGTCACCCACGCGCTGCCGATCGCCGCCCGCCTCGCCGACCACCCCGGCATCGCCCTGCACCTGGTGGGCGGCCGGGTCCGCCACCGCACCCGGGCCGCCGTCGACGCCTGGGCGCTGCGCGGCTACGGCGAGGTCAAGGCCGACGTCGTCTTCCTCGCCACCAACGGCTTCTCACCCGACAGCGGGCTGACCACCCCCGACCTCGCGGAGGCCGCCGTCAAGCGCGCCATGATCAGCGCCGCCCGCCGGGTCGTGCTGCTCGCCGACTCCGGCAAGTTCGGCCAGGAGCACTTCGCCCGCTTCGGCGGCCTCGACCACGTCGACCTGCTCATCACGGACACCGGGCTCAGCCCACAGGACGCCCTCGCCATCGAAAAGCAGGGCACGGAAGTAGCACGCGCATGATCCTCACCGTCACCCCCAATCCCAGCCTGGACCGTACGTACGAGATCCCGGCGCTGGAGCGCGGCGCCGTGCTGCGGGCCACCGCAGACCGGGTCGACCCCGGCGGCAAGGGCGTCAACGTCTCGCGCGCCGTGGCCGCCGCCGGGCACCGCACCGTGGCGGCGCTGCCGCTCGGCGGACCCGAGGGCGCGCTGCTGGCGCGGCTGCTCGAGGAGCTGGGCATCGAGGCGGCGGGCGTGCCGGTGCGCGGCTCGACCCGGGTCAACATCTCCGTCGCCGAGCCGGACGGCACCCTCACCAAGCTCAACGCGAGCGGACCCGAGCTGAACGACACCGAGGCCGAGGCCCTGCTGGAGGCGGTACGGAGCCGGGTCGCCGACGCCGACTGGATCGCCTGCTGCGGCAGCCTCCCGCGCGGGCTCGCCCCCGAGTGGTACGCCGAGCTGGTCGCCCGGGCCCACCGCGCGGGGGCCAGGATCGCCCTGGACACCTCCGGCCCCTCCCTGACCGCGGCCCTGCGCGAGCGCCCCGATGTGGTGAAGCCCAACGCCGAGGAACTCGCCCAGGCCGTCGGCCGCCCGATCGCCACCTTCGGCGAGGCGGTCAAGGCCGCCGAGGAGCTGCGCGAGCTGGGTGCCCGCGCCGTCCTGGCCAGCCTCGGCGCCGACGGTCAGCTGCTGGTCGACGGGACCGGTACGTACTTCGGCACGGCCAAGGTCACGGCCGTCCGCAGTAACGTCGGTGCGGGCGATGCCTCGCTCGCCGGATTCCTCGCCGCGGGCGGCACCGGAGCCGCCGCGCTCGCCTCGGCCGTGGCCCATGGCGCGGCCGCCGTACAACTGCCGGGCAGCGTGATGCCGACCCCGGCCGACCTGGACCCGTCCGCCGTCACCACGACCTCGGACGTACCGCTGGATCGCGCGCTCAAGGAGCCCGCGTGACCGGCCCGACCCACTCCCACCCCCCAGTCCCCACCCCCTCCGCCCGCCTGTCCCAGGGCGGTATCGCACCCAAGGGAGCCGCGAGATGAGTGAGCTGATCACCGCGGATCTGGTCGACCTTGACCTGTCCGCCGACACCAAGGAAGCCGCCGCCCGGTCGCTCGCCGAGCGCATGGTCGCGGCCGGCCGGGTCACCGACCTCGACGGCTTCCTCGCCGACGTGGCGGCCCGCGAGGAGCAGATGCCGACCGGCCTGGACGGCGGCATCGGCATACCCCACTGCCGCAGCGAGCACGTCACCGAGCCGACGCTGGCCTTCGGGCGCAGCACGACCCGGATCGACTTCGGCGCGCCGGACGGACCGGCCGACCTGATCTTCCTGATCGCGGCCCCCGCGGGTGCCGACAGCGATCACCTGACGATCCTGTCCAGCCTCGCCCGGTCTCTGATGAACGCCGAGTTCACCGGCGCCCTGCGGGCCGCCGACGACCCGGCCCGGGTGGCCGCCCTGATCCGCGGTGACGAGGAAGCGTCGTCCGCTTCGGACAGCGCCTCGGACAGCGCCTCGGACAGTGCCGCGGAGCCCGCGTCCGCCGCCTGCCGGGAGCCGAGCCTCCGAGCCCGCCGGGACTTCCGCGCCCGCACCGGCGGCCGCGGCGGCGCCCTTCCGGATCGTCGCCGTCACCTCGTGTCCCACCGGTATCGCGCACACCTACATGGCCGCCGAGTCGCTGGAGAACGCGGCCCGTGAGGCCGGTGTCGAGCTGGTGGTGGAGACCCAGGGCTCGGCCGGGTTCGAGAAGCTGCCCGCTGCCACCATCGCCGCCGCCGACGCGGTGATCTTCGCGCATGACGTGGAGGTCCGGGACAAGGAGCGGTTCGCTGGGAAGCCGACGGTGGACGTCGGGGTCAAGGCGGGCATCAACCGCCCGGCCGAGCTGGTGGCCGAGGCGCGCGACAAGGCGGCGCGCGGCGAGACCAGCGCACCGGCGGCAGCGTCCGATGACGCCTCGGACGGCTCCGCCCCGATGGACGCGGGCGGCGACCGCTTCGGCACCCGGCTGCGCAAGTGGCTGATGACGGGCGTCAGCTACATGGTCCCGTTCGTCGCCGCGGGCGGTCTGCTCATCGCGCTCGCCTTCGCGATCGGCGGCTACGAGATCGCCAGCGCCAAGTCCGTCGCGGACCACTTCGTGTGGGCCGAGACCGCCAGCTGGGCGGCGCTGCTCTTCCAGATCGGCAGCGCGGCGTTCACCTTCCTGGTGCCGGTCCTGGCCGGGTACATCGCCTACGGCATGGCCGACCGGCCCGGACTCGTGCCCGGCTTCGTCGGCGGCTACATCGCGACCACGATCAAGGCGGGCTTCCTCGGCGGTCTGGCCGCGGGCCTGATCGCGGGCGCGGTCGTCATGGGCATCCAGCGGTTCAAGGTCCCGGCGGCACTGCGCGGCATCATGCCGGTCGTGGTGATCCCGCTGATCTCCTCGGCGATCGTCGGCGTCCTGATGTTCGTGGTGATCGGCAAGCCCATCGCCTCCGCCCAGGAAGCGATGACCGACTGGCTCAACGGGCTCTCCGGCGCCAACGCCATCGGCCTCGGGGTGATCCTCGGCCTGATGATGTGCTTCGACCTCGGCGGCCCGGTCAACAAGGTCGCGTACGCCTTCGCGACCGGCGGCATCGCGGTGTCCGACCCGAGCGACGGCAGCCTCAAGATCATGGCCGCGGTGATGGCCGCCGGTATGGTCCCGCCGCTGGCGATGGCACTGGCCACCACCGTGCGCGGGAAGCTGTTCACCAAGACCGAGCGGGAGAACGGCAAGGCCGCCTGGGTGCTGGGCGCCTCCTTCATCAGCGAGGGCGCCATTCCGTTCGCGGCTGCGGACCCGCTGCGGGTGATCCCCTCCTCGATGGTGGGCGGCGCGATCACCGGTGCGCTGTCGATGGCCTTCGGCTGCACGCTGCGTGCCCCGCACGGCGGCATCTTCGTGGTCCCGCTGATCGGCCAGCCGTTCCTCTACCTGCTGGCCATCCTGGCGGGCACGGTGGTGTCGGCCGGACTGGTGATCCTCCTCAAGGGACTGCGGAAGAAGGCGGAGGCGGGCGCCACGGCCCCGGCCGGCGGTGACGCCTCCGCGAAGGGCGCCACCGGGGACGAGGAGAAGGTGGCCGTCGCGGTCTGACCCCATCTCAGTCACCCCCCACCCCATCCGTGGCGAGGCCGCGCGCAGCGTAGTAGGCGCTGAGCGCGGCCTCGCTGCCTGAGCCCATCGCGGTCGCGATCCGCTGGAAGCGGGCGGAGCGCAGATCACCGGCGGTGCGGATCCTCGGATGCTGGAGCCCCGGCGGGCAGTAGCCGGACCCGGCGGTGACGACGGACCCGCCGGGCGGCGCCGGGGCGCTGCCCAGATTCAGGAACGCCAGGTCGGCCGTGAGGGCACGCCGCTCGCCTCCTGCCGTCAGCGCCTCGGCCCGCAGCGGAGCCGACGGCGCCCCCAACTCCAGCCGCCGCACGGCCACCAGCTCCACCCGGTCGTCCTGCCCGACCTCCTCGGTCTTGTAGGCGTCCCCGGGCGGATGGGCGACCAGGAACCGGGCCCGCAGCTCCGGATGGGCGCGGGTGAGGGTGCCCAGCGGGCGGTCCGCGCCGAGCACGAGAACCGTGCGGCCGGTGATCGCCGCGGCATCCGCCTCCCACAGCTGGCGCAGCTCCCGCGCAGCTCCCGGCCCTCCGCGGCCTGCGAGCGGCCCGACCGGGGGCCACGACGGTACGGAGCGGTCAGCCGCGCAGCAGTGGCCCTCGCTCCCTCGACCGTCACCTCCACCCGGTCCTCGAACGCGTCGATCCGCGTGGCACGCCGCCCGAGTGCGACCCGGCAGAGGGCACACCGAGCCACGTCGGCCTCGATCGCCGCCGCCAGCCCGGGGCCGGTGGTGAAGCCCAGGACGTTGCTCACCACCGGGATGCGCCGCAGCGCACCGCACAGCGCGTCGCCCGACTCGACGAGGACGGACCGCATCCCGACGCTCGCCGCCATCACGGCGGCCGCACAGCCCGCCGGACCGCCGCCGACAACCAGCAGATCGGCGTCCATGGTGTTCCCCTCCCTCTCAGTCCTCGGTCCCTCTCGGCCGTCTCGGTGCCGTCCGCTCAGAACGGTCCGCCGTACAGATCCCGGTACGCGGGGAAGACCCCGCCCGGACCGTCCACCCCCTCCGCCGCCAGCACCGCCTTGACCACGGCCCGGGTCAGCGCGTCCGCCCCCGCAGCCAGCACCTCGTTCAGCGCCCCGGCCTCCCGGTGCACCCCGAACGCCGGATCCCCCGCATCGCCCCCGCTCTCCTCCGCCACCAGCGGCCGATCACCGGTGGCCAGGGCGAAGACCGTGTCACCGTCGGACATCAGATGCACCGGCCGGATCGCCCGGGCCAGACCGTCGTGCGCCGTGCCCGCGAGCTTCTGCGCCTGGGCCCGCGTGAGCGCGGCGTCGGTGGCGACCACGGCCAGGGTGGTGTTCAGCGGAGGCCGCACCGACGCGGCCTGGCGCCGCTCCGACTCGGCCCGCGCGGTGGCCAGGCGGCGCACCGCCTCCGCGTGCTCCTCTCCGCCGGGGCGGTAGGGCCCGCCGTCCCCGGACGGCTCGTACCCCTGCCCGTACAGCACGCCGGTCCGCGGGTCGACCACCGATCCGGCCGCGTTGACCGCCACCAGCGCGGCCACCGTGATGCCGGACGGCAGCACCAGCGACGCCGATCCCGTGCCGCCCTTGAGCCCACCGGCCACCGCGCCCGTGCCCGCGCCCAGATTGCCCTGCCCGACCGGCGCGCCAGGCTCCGCACCGGCCGCCGCCTCGGCGGCCTCCCGGCCCAGGTCCGCGCCCGGCCGGGCCCGCCAGTCACCGCCCCGGCCGAGGTCGAAGAGGGCGGCCGCCGGGACGACCGGGACGACCTGTGCCGGATCGGGACCGACCCGGAAGCCGCGGCCGCGCTCCTCCAGCCAGGCGGCCACCCCCGAGGCGCTGTCCAGGCCGAACGCGCTGCCGCCGGTCAGCACGACGGCCTCCACACGCTGGACGAGATTGCGCGGATCGAGGGCATCGGTCTCCCGGGTGCCCGGCCCACCGCCGCGCACATCGACGGCGGCGACCGCGCCGCCCTCGGGGGCCAGCACGACGGTCGTTCCGGTCAGCCATCCGCCTCCGGTGCGCTGTGCATGGCCGACGCGCAGCCCGGGTACGTCTGTCAGGGCGTCGGCCCGGCCGGTGTGCGGGGAGTCGTGGGTGGTTCGCTCGGCATCCATGAACGCTATGCGTAGCACGGCGACTCGTGTCATGGTCGTACAACGAGGCGTGCCCGGCCCCGGAGCAACGGCCCTCGCGAGCACCTCCGGACGGCGCGCGCCGGACCATCGTCGCCTCATATAGCGGGCGTTCATCAGACGTTGATGACCTGACAGCAGGCTGTGCGGTATGCCGTTCGTCCCCGCCCCAAGGAAGACCGCCGTGCCCCATACCTCCCGGACGGAGGAGCTCCCGACACTGGACGCCGCCACGCGGCAGACCTCCCGGGTGGCCCTCCGGTGGATCAGTGAGCCCGACTGCACCGAGGAGCTGACCCACGCCGAGCTGCTCGACCAGGCCGCCAGGGCCGCCGCCGCCCTCACCCGGCTCGGAGTCCGGGCCGGCGACCGGGTGGCGGTCCATCTGCCGCTGGTGCCCGAGTCCGTGATCGCCACGCTGGCCTGCGGCCGCCTCGACGTCGTACGCGGCAGCCTGCCGGTGGGACTGCGCCCGCATGAACTGCGCGACCGGATCAGGGAGATGGACGCCAAGATCGTCATCACCGCGGACGGGGAACAGCGCTGTGGGGAGCAGCAGCCCCTCAAGCAGCTTGTCGACCGGGCGCTCACCAGCTGCCCCGGCGTCCGGAACGTGCTGGTCGTGCACCGCCTCTCCCGCCCGGTGTCCTGGAAGCCCGGCCGGGACCTGTGGTGGCACGACGAGCTCGGCCGGTACACCGAACCGCTGCCGCGGTCGTACTCTTGAGCCATGAGCACCGCCCCCGCCCCTGGACCGCGCGATCCGGCCGCCGCGCTGATCTTCGACGATCCTCTGGCACAGCCGTCCACGGACGATACGGACCGCGGGTGGGGTGAGCGGGCTCCCGGCGAGCACAGCGCCGACAGCGCCGCGGATCTGGCCCGGTTCCTGGACGAGAAGCCGCCCCACCACCTCTGACGGCGAGGGGCCCCACGCCGGAAGCCCTGACGGCGCACGACGCCGATCAGGCGCTCGGCTAGGTGCTGGGGCTGCCTTCGCGCCGGGCCACCAGCTCGTCCCGGATCTCGCGGAGCAGCATGATCTCCTCGGCCTCCGTCTCCGCCTGCTCCTCCTCGGCCTGCTGATCCCTGGCGGCCTTGCGCGCCAGATAGCGCGACATCGGCAGCACCATCAGGAAGTACACGACCGCCGCGGTGATGAGGAAGGTCAGCACGGCCGAGAGCATGCTGCCCCACATGATCGGGATGCCGTGCACCACCTCGCCCGCCGCGTTCGTCTCGCAGGGCGCCTTGAGGCAGGAGCGGTACTTCTCCAGGTCCTTCGTCCCGAAGGCGCCCACTATGGGGTTGATCAGGCCCTTCACTACGGAGTTCACGACAGAGGTGAAGGCGGCTCCGATGACGACCGCGACCGCGAGGTCGATCACATTGCCGCGCATCAGGAAGGCTTTGAAGCCCTCCCAGACGCTCTCCTTCTCCTGCGCCTCGGTCCTCTTCTCTTCGCTCAACCCACTGCCTTTCTCTCGCCGCGACGGTGCTGGAGCGGACGGTTCCGCAACCTACACCGGCACCGAGCAGGCCCAAGAGGTGAGGCACGTATGTCAGGAGCGGCACAGTGTCACCGCCAGACGTGAGGTGGCCTCGGCCCCGGCGAGCGCGGCGGCGGCCGCGCGCGGCACCGTGAGCACCACCAGCGCCCCGCCGTCCGCCGGGCCGCCGCCGTCGAGCGCCCCGGAATCCGGCTCGCCCGCCTCCGGGGAGCCATCGGCTCCCGGCGGGCCGCCGTCCCGGAGACCGGGGACGGAGGCCACCCGGACCCCGCGGGCGACCACCCGCGCCGGGGCGTCGGTCCCGCGGTGCCGGACGGTGTCGGGCGCGGGCGTGGCCAGCACGTCCACCCGGTCGCCGGGATGCAGCAGCCGCACAGCCGCCGCGTCGGCGATCCGGACCGGCGCGGACACCACGGTGGGGCGCGGCGGCTCGTACCGGTCCCCGGCCGCGGTGGCGGGGGAGGGCTCCGGGCGCGAGGACCCCTGACCGGACGGTGCCGCGGCCGCGAGCGCGGCGGCCGTCAGCGCCAGCCCGGCCGCCATCGAGCGCCGCCGTCGCCGCACGGACCGCCGCAGCCGGTATCTGCCGTCGCGCGCCACCCGCACCGGACCGAAGCGCGGCACCGCGCGGGCCGGGGGAGTGGCGCGGGTCGGAGGAGAAGACGCGCAGGACGGGGACGCGGGGGATGGGGACGCAGGAAAGGGACGGGACATGGCACAACACCGCCTGCCGTGAGGAGCCGGGAGCTATTTGGCCCCTTCACCATGCCCGGCCTCGCCGGATGCCGCTGGGGCCTGTGGACGGCCGCGGCCTTGTGGACAACTCGGTCCCCCACACGCGTGTGCATCCGTCCCAGCGCGCCCCCACCAGCCCCCACCAGCCCCCAGCCCGCCCGGCTCTACGGCAGCTCGATCCCCAGATCCCAGCCGTCGTGCCCGTGCGCGCACAGACAGTCCCGGTCGGCGTTGTCCGGAAGGCCGCTCACCGCGTCGAAGAGCACCTCGCGCAGCCGTCCGACGTTCTCGCCGAACACCTTCAGCACCTCGGCGTGCGAGACGCCCTCACCCGTCTCCACGCCCGCGTCCAGGTCGGTGACCAGCGTCAACGACGTGTAGCACAGCTCCAGTTCACGGGCGAGCACCGCTTCCGGATGCCCGGTCATCCCGACCACCGACCAGCCCTGCGCGGCATGCCAGCGCGATTCCGCCCGGGTGGAGAAGCGGGGCCCTTCGATCACGCACATCGTCCCGCCGTCCACCGGCTCCCAGTCGCGTCCGCGTGCCGCCGTCACCGCGGCCTGCCGCCCCACCGGGCAGTACGGGTCGGCGAAGGTCGTGTGCACCACGTTCGGCACCCGCCCGTCCGGGAGCGGCTCGCCGTCGAAGTAGGTCTGCGTGCGTCCCTTGGTGCGGTCCACCAGCTGGTCCGGCACCAGCAGCGTCCCCGGGCCGTACTCCGGCCGCAGTCCGCCCACCGCGCACGGTCCGAACACCTGCCGCACCCCGACCGAGCGCAGGGCCCACAGGTTGGCGCGGTAGTTGATCCGGTGCGGCGGCAGATGGTGCTTGCGGCCGTGCCGGGGCAGGAAGGCGACCCGCCGTCCCGCGATGTCGCCGAGGAAGAGCGAATTGCTCGGCGTGCCATAGGGAGTCTCCACGGTGACCTCGGTCACATCGTCGAGGAAGGCGTAGAACCCCGACCCTCCGATGACCCCTATGTCTGCTGGTGTGCTGCTCGTCTCAGCCATGTGATCACCCTAGCCAGCCGCGGACGACGGCGCCCCGACGCAGGGCGCCCGGACGCAGGGCGCCCCGACGCAGGGCGCCCCGACGCACGGCGCCCCCGCGGCTTCCCGGGAGGGAGCGGCGGGGGCGCGCGGTGCGTGCGAGGTCAGGCGGCCGAGCTGGTGCTGCTCGACGAAGAAGACGTCGACGAGGAGGACGACGAAGACGTCGAAGACGAGGAAGTCGACGAGGACGACCCCGAGGAGGTGTCCGAGGAGGAAGAGGACGAAGACGACGAGCTCTTGTCCGACGACGAGCCGCTGTCGCTCTTCGACGCGGACTTCGCCGAGCCGCCGGAGCTGCTGGACGAGGAGCGGCTGTCGTTCCGGTAGAAACCGGAGCCCTTGAAGACGATGCCGACCGCGGAGAACACCTTCTTCAGGCGTCCCTGGCACTCGGGGCATTCGGTGAGTGCGTCGTCGGTGAACTTTTGCACCGCCTCGAGGCCCTCGCCGCACTCGGTGCACTGGTACTGGTAGGTCGGCACGTACTTCCTCCTGGCACTCTCACTCGTTGAGTGCTAACGACGCTCCATAGTGCAGTATTCCGGCCCGCCAGTCCACTGCGGTACGGCACACGGTGACCTACGCCACGCCATCAGCCGCCACCGGTGCCCAGCCAGCCCGCCAGCTTGCCGCCCCGGCCGACCGCCCGCAGCCGCTGTTCGGCCGCGTCCCGCACCGGGTCGGTGGCCACCACCAGGAGTTCGTCGCCCCGCCGCAGCACGGTCGAGGGCAGGGGCACGAAGCTGGAGCCGTCCCGGACGACGAGGGTGACCGCGGCCCCCGGCGGCAGCCGCAGCTCGCCGACCTCCACCCCGTGCATCCGGGAGTCCTTGGGGATCGACACCGACAGCAGATGGCCGCGCAGCCGCTCCAGCGGGGCCGACTCGATGCCCAGGTCCGCGGTGCCCTCCGTCTCCTCCAGGTGCAGCCGGGTGGCGAACCAGGGCAGCGTCGGCCCCTGGATCAGGGTGTAGATGATCACCAGGACGAAGACGATGTTGAAGATCCGGCGGCTGTCGGGCACCTCGCCGACCATGGGGATGGTCGCGAGCACGATGGGCACCGCGCCGCGCAGCCCGGCCCAGGACAGCAGGGCTTTCTCCCGCCATGCCACCCGGAACGGCGCCGTGCTCACCAGCACCGACATGGGCCGGGCGACGACGGTCAGCACCAGGCCGACCACGACGGCGGGCCAGATGTCGTCGGCCAGTTCGTGCGGCGTCACCAGCAGTCCGAGCAGGACGAACATGCCGATCTGGGCGAGCCAGCCGAGCCCCTCGGCGAAGCCGCGGGTGGCCGGCCAGTGCGGCAGCTTCGCGTTGCCCATGACGAGCGAGGCGAGGTAGACGGCGAGGAAGCCGGAGCCGTGTGCCAGCGCGCCGCCCGCGTAGGCGACGACCGCGATGGCCATCACCGCGATCGGGTACAGGCCCGAGGCGGGCAGGGCCACCCGGCGCAGCGCGTACGAGCCGAGCCAGCCGATCGCGAGACCGATGGCGGCGCCGATCGCCAGCTCCAGCACGATCTCGCCGATCATGACGTACCAGGCGTCGATCGGGCCCTGGCTGGAGAAGGCGACGACCAGGATCACCACCGGGGCGTCGTTGAAGCCCGATTCGGCCTCCAGGATGCCGGTGAGCCGCTTGGGCAGCGGCACCTTGCGCAGCACGGAGAAGACCGCCGCCGCGTCCGTGGACGACACCACCGCGCCGATGATCAGCGCCTGCCGCCAGTCCAGCCCCACCACATAGTGCGCCGCCGCCGCGGTGACCCCCACGCTCACCGCGACGCCCGCGGTCGACAGCGCGGCGGCCGTCGGCAGCGCGGGTTTTATTTCTCGCCACTTGGTGCCCAGACCGCCCTCGGCCAGGATCACCACCAGCGCGGCGTAGCCGATGACCTGCGTCAGTTCGGCGTTGTCGAAGGTGACGCCGAGCCCGTCCGTGCCCAGGGCGACGCCCATCCCGAGGTAGAGGAGCAGGGTGGGCAGCCCGCTGCGGGACGAGAGCCTTACGGCCGCCACCGCGACGAGCAGGACGAGAGAGCAGACCAGCAGCAGTTCATTGAGGTGGTGGACAGTCAGGGGCCGAACCTTTCTCACGTGAGCGGCGGGACCTTCGGGGACGATGTGAACGGTTCCCGGCCGACCGGAACTTCATTGCCTTACCTAACATTTTACGGGTTCTTGACGCGGGCCTTCCACACGGGCCGCCCGCGGAGGTGGGGGAGACCGGCCCGGTGGCCGGTGGACGGCGTCAGTCATGACTCCGCGTGGGGGTGGCGACAGCGCTGCGCCTATGGTTGCTCCAGCACTCCAGGATCACCCTGCCCCTCGAAGGACAGCGATGCCCGCCAACAAAACCGGCTCTTCTCCCAAGAAGAAGAGCCGACGTCTCCGCCTGATCGTGATCGCAGTCGTGCTGCTGCTCGTGGGGGGTACCGGCTTCGGCACGTACTGGAGTATCAGTACCGTGCGGGCCTCTTTCCCGGAGACCACGGGGTCGCTGCAGCTCAAGGGGCTTTCCGATCCCGTCCAGGTCAAGCGCGACGGTTATGGCATACCCCAGATCTACGGCGACTCACCCGAGGATCTGTTCCGCGCCCAGGGCTTCGTCCAGGCCCAGGACCGCTTCTGGGAGATGGACGTCCGCCGTCATATGACGGCCGGTCGGCTCTCGGAGATGTTCGGTTCCAGCCAGGTGGAGACCGACGCGTTCCTGCGCACCATGGGCTGGCGCCGGGTGGCGCAGAAGGAATACGACACCAAGCTGTCGCCGGAAACCAAGAAGTATCTGCGGGCCTATTCGGACGGGGTCAACGCCTACCTCAAGGACCACGAGGGCAAGGCGCTGTCGGTCGAATACGCGGCGCTGGGCTTCGAGAACGACGGCTACAAGCCCGAGAAGTGGACCCCGGTCGACTCGGTCGCCTGGCTCAAGGCCATGGCCTGGGACCTGCGTGGCAACATGCAGGAAGAGGTGGACCGCGCCCTGGCGTCGAGCCGGCTGAGCGCCAAGCAGATAGAAGAGCTGTACCCGTCGTATCCGTACAGCCGGAACAAGCCGATCGTCCAGGGCGGCGCGCTCGACGAGGTCACCGACGAGTTCGATCCCAAGGCGACGTCGACGGGCAGCACGGGCAACGCGGGTGCGGCCGGCGCCGTGAACGGGGCCAATGGGGCCGCCCAGGGCCTCCAGAGCCAGCTCACCTCCATGTCGAAGACCCTGGAGAAGGTTCCGGCGCTGCTGGGCCCCAACGGAAGCGGCATCGGCTCCAACTCGTGGGTCGTCTCCGGCCGGCACACGACCACCGGCAAGCCGCTGCTCGCCAACGACCCGCATCTGGCGCCCCAGCTGCCGTCCGTCTGGTACCAGATGGGCCTCCACTGCAACCAGGTCACCAGCAAGTGCCCGTTCGACACGGCGGGCTACACCTTCTCCGGGATGCCCGGCGTGGTCATAGGCCACAATCAGGACATCAGCTGGGGAATGACCAATCTGGGTGCCGACGTCAGCGATCTGTACCTTCAGAAGGTCACCGCGTCGCACTACCTCTACGACGGCAAGCAGGTCCCGTTCCGCAGCCGTGAGGAGACCATCAAGGTCGCGGGCGGCAAGAGCCGCACGATCACGGTACGCAGCACCAACAACGGGCCGATCGTCTCGGACCGGGACGAGGAGCTGACGAACGTCGGCAAGAGCGCACCGGTCGGCAGCGGGGCCGACGATGTGGCGCCCGACCGCGGCGACGGTTACGCGGTCTCCCTGAAGTGGACCGCACTGTCCCCGTCCAACAGCATGGACGCGGTCTTCGGCCTGAACCGGGCCCGGAACTTCGATGACTTCCGCAAGGCGGCCCGCGACTTCGCGGTGCCCGCTCAGAACCTCATCTACGCCGACACCAAGGGCAACATCGGCTACCAGGCGCCGGGACGGATCCCGGTGCGCGCCGAGGGCGACGGCCGCTACCCGGCGCCCGGCTGGGACTCGCGCTACCGGTGGTCGAAGTTCATTCCGCAGTCGGCGCTGCCCTGGGAGTACAACCCCGACCGCGGCTACATCGTCACCGCCAACCAGGCCGTCATAGACAAGAAGAAGTACCCGTACCCGCTGACCGACGACTGGGCATACGGCGCGCGCAGCCAGCGCATCACCGACCTGATCGAATCCAAGATCAAGGACGGCGGGAAGATCTCCACGGACGACATGCAGTCCCTCCAGACGGACAACAGCAGTGAGATCGCCAAGGTGTTGACGCCGTACCTGCTGAAGATCAACGTCAAGGACCCCTTCGTCCGCGAGGCCCAGAAGCTCCTGGAGGGCTGGGACTACACCCAGGACGCCGATTCCGCGGCCGCCGCGTACTTCAACGCCGTCTGGCGCAACACCCTGATGCTCGCCTTCGGCGAGAAGATGCCCAAGGAGCTGCGGGTCAAGGGGCAGTGCCTGCGGGTGCGGCCGGCCGAGGACTCCGGTCCGCTCGAGGACCTGGACGGCAACACCCGGCTGGTGCGCGAATGCGGGACGCGCGATGCCGACGAGGCCCAGCCGGACGGCGGCGACCGCTGGTACGAGGTCGTACGGAAGATCATCAAGGACCCGGGCAACGACTGGTGGAAGACCGCCGGGACCCGCAACCAGCCGGGCGCGGCCAACCGTGACGAGCTGCTCGCCGAGGCCATGAAGGACGCACGCTCCGAGCTGACCGCCAAGCTGGGCAAGAACATCAACAGCTGGAGCTGGGGTCGGCTGCACCGGCTGACGCTGAAGAACCAGACGCTGGGCACCGAGGGCCCGGGTGTCGTCCAGTGGATGCTGAACCGCGGCCCGTGGGACCTTGCGGGCGGCGAGGCGGCGGTCAACGCGACTGGCTGGAACGCGGCGGGCGGTTACGACGTCACCTGGGTGCCGTCGATGCGGATGGTCGTCAACCTCGACAACTTCGACAAGTCGCGGTGGATCAACCTCACCGGCGCCTCCGGCCACGCCTACAACGCGCACTACACGGACCAGACCGAGAAGTGGGCGAAGGGCGAGCTGCTGCCCTGGGCGTTCAGCAAGACCGCGGTGGACAAGTCCACCGACGATCAGCTGGCCCTCACCCCCTGAGGCGTCCGCTGAACCACCGCCTGCGGCTTCAGACGGCCCTCTGCGGGCCCTTCCCGCCCCCGGCCCGGGGGCGGGAGCCCGCGACCCTTCCGGCCCCGCCGGAGACGCCTTCGGGCGCCTCCGGCGGGGCCGCCGCGTTACCGGGCGGGCATCAGGCGAAGCGGTGCGCCCCCGAAGGCGTCACCGCCGCGTGCACCGGCCGGTCGTGGGGCTCCTCCGGGACCGCGTCCAGCAGCTCGCCGTCGTACAGCAGCACCACCAGCGCGGGATCGGCCCCGGCCCGCGCCAGCCGGGCCAGCACCCGGTCGTACGAACCGCCGCCGCGCCCCAGTCGCATACCGCGCCGGTCCACCGCGAGCCCCGGCAGCAGGACCGCGTCGGCCCGGGTGACCGCGTCCGGGCCCAGCCGCGGCCCGCCGGGCTCCAGCAGGCCCCGGCCCGCGCGCACCAGCCCGTCCGGGCCCTCGTCCGCGCCCCAGTCGAGATCGTTGTCCGGCAGCAGGACGGGGAGCAGCACCCGTACGCCCCGCGCGCGCAGCGCGTCCCGCAGCGCGCGCGTACCGGGCTCGCGCCCCACCGAGACATAGGCCGCCACGGTGTCCGCCCGGACCAGCTCCGGCAGCTCCAACGCGCGACACGCCAGTGAGGCTCCGGCTGCCTCGATGTCATCCGCCGTCAACCCGGACCTCATCGCCAGGAGACGTTTCCGCAATGCGGGCTTACTAGCGTCGGTGGGGCTCACTGAGTGCACAAACTTCCTGTCTCATGTCATATTCACCGTATCCTCATCAATCGCCTGAAAGGCACCGGATAAGGTTCGGGACATGACTCAATCGCGTACTCGGATCAGCAAGGCTGTCATCCCTGCTGCGGGCCTCGGAACCCGCTTCCTCCCGGCCACCAAGGCCACCCCGAAGGAGATGCTGCCGGTCGTCGACAAGCCGGCGATCCAGTACGTCGTCGAGGAAGCCGTCACCGCCGGCCTGTCCGACGTTCTTATGATCACCGGTCGCAACAAGCGGCCCCTGGAAGACCACTTCGACCGCAACTACGAGCTCGAAGAGGCTCTGACCCGCAAGGGCGACGAGACCCGCCTCGCCCGCGTCCAGGAGTCCAGCGACCTGGCGACCATGCACTACGTCCGGCAGGGCGATCCCAGGGGCCTCGGCCACGCCGTGCTGTGCGCCGCCCCGCACGTAGGTGACCAGCCCTTTGCCGTCCTCCTCGGCGACGACCTCATCGATGCCCGTGACCCGCTTCTGGCCCGCATGGTCGAGGTACAGGAGCAGCACGGCGGCAGTGTCATCGCCCTCATGGAGGTGGATCCCGCGCAGATCCACCTCTACGGCTGCGCCGCCGTGAAGCCCACCCTGGACGAGGGCGTCGTCCAGGTCACCGGCCTGGTCGAGAAGCCCGACCGGGCCGACGCGCCCAGCTCCTACGCGGTCATCGGCCGCTATGTGCTGGATCCGGCCGTCTTCGACGTGCTGAGCCGCACCGAGCCCGGCCGCGGCGGGGAGATCCAGTTGACCGACGCGCTCCAGGCGCTCGCCTCGGATCCGGACCTCGGAGGCCCGGTGCACGGCGTCGTCTTCAAGGGGCGGCGGTACGACACAGGCGACCGTGGCGACTATCTGCGTGCCATTGTCAGACTCGCGTGCGAACGTGAAGACCTGGGCCCGGAGTTCCGGGAATGGCTTCGCAGTTACGTCACCGAGGAGATGTAGCACTTTGAGCAGCACCGCGGCACGGGCCGCCGATCAGGGCACGGGCGAGGGCCGGGAGCGTCACCGGGTCTGGTCGGTGGCCGAGCACCTCGACGACATCCTCGGGCACATCCACCCGCTGGATCCCATCGAGTTGCAGCTGCTGGACGCCCTGGGCTGCGTCCTGGTCGAGGACGTCACCGTGCCCGCTGCCCTCCCGCCCTTCGACAACAGCGCGATGGACGGCTATGCCGTCCGCACGGCCGATGTCGGGGCGGCGACGGGGGAGCATCCCGCGGTGCTGACGGTCGTCGGGGACATCGCGGCGGGCAGCGGCGAGCTGCCCGCCATCGGCCCCGGCGAGGCTGCCCGGATCATGACCGGCGCCCCGCTGCCGCCCGGCGGCCAGGCCGTCGTCCCGGTCGAGTGGACCGACGGCGGTTTGAACAACGGGCCGGTCAGCGGCATGCCCGCCCGCAGTTCGGATCCGCACGGCGGCAGCGGCCTGGTGCGGGTCTTCCGGCCGGTCCGGGACGGGCAGCATGTGCGCACCCGGGGCAGCGACGCGGGGGCGGGCGAGATGGCGCTGAGCGCGGGCACGGTCCTCGGGGCGGCGCAGATCGGGCTGCTGGCCGCCATCGGCCGGTCCACGGTCAGGGTCCGGCCGCGGCCCCGCGTCGTGGTGCTGTCCACCGGCAGCGAGCTGGTCCAGCCCGGTGAGGAGACCGGGCCCGGCCGCATCTACGACTCCAACAGCTACCAGCTCACCGCCGCCGCCCAGGAGGCCGGGGCGATCGCCTACCGGGTGGGCTCCGTCGCCGATGACGCCGAGACGCTGCGCGCCACCGTCGAGGACCAGCTGAGCCGCGCCGACATCGTCGTCACCAGCGGCGGAGTCAGCGTCGGCGCGTACGACGTGGTCAAGGAGGCGATGCACGAGGTCGAGTTCCGGACGCTGGCCATGCAGCCCGGCAAGCCCCAGGGCTTCGGGCGGGTCGGCTCCGACCGGACCCCGCTGCTCGCCCTGCCCGGCAATCCGGTCAGTTCGTATGTCTCCTTCGAGCTGTTCGTCCGGCCGGTGATCCGCACCATGCTGGGCGCGGGCCTGGTGCACCGCACCACCGTGCGGGCGGTCTGTCCGGACGGGATCGCGTCCTCGCCGGAGGGCCGGCGCCAGTTCCTGAGGGGCTGGTACGAGTCGGCGGCGGCGGGAGAGCCGGGCACGGTCGCCCCGGTGGGCGGCGCCGGATCGCATCTGATCAAGGCCCTCGCCCGGGCCAACGCGCTGATCGTGATCCCCGAGGACGTGGCCGAGGTCGCTCCCGGGGCCGAGGTGGACGTCGTCCTTCTCGCCTAGCCGGGGCCTACGGCGGGTACGGTGTCGTCGCACAGAGCCACCTGGCCCGGACCGGGAGAACGATGAGCAGCGCCCAGGACCACCTCACCCATCTCGACCCGGCGGGCGCGGCGCGCATGGTCGACGTCTCGGCCAAGGACGTCACCGCGCGCACCGCCCGCGCGAGCGGCCGTGTGCTGGTCGCGCCGCGCGTCGTCGAACTGCTCCGCGGCGAGGGCGTCCCCAAGGGCGACGCCCTCGCGACCGCCCGGATCGCGGGCATCATGGGCGCCAAACGCACCCCGGACCTGATCCCGCTGTGCCATCCGCTCGCCGTGTCGGGCGTGAAGGTCGACCTGGCGGTCGCCGACGACGCGGTCGAGATCACCGCCACGGTCAAGACCACCGACCGTACGGGCGTCGAGATGGAGGCCCTGACGGCGGTCTCGGTCGCCGCCCTGACGGTGATCGACATGGTCAAGGCCGTCGACAAGGGCGCGGTCATCACCGACGTGCGGGTGGAGGAGAAGACCGGCGGGAAGTCCGGCGACTGGAGCCGGGAATGACCGCCCCCGGCGCCCCTACCGGCCCTGACGTCCCTGATGACGCGCCGCGGTACCGCGCCCTGGTCGTCACGGCATCCAACCGCGCCGCCGCCGGGGTCTACCCGGACAAGGGCGGCCCGCTGATCGCCGAGGGGCTGACCGCGCTCGGCTTCGCGGTCGACGGCCCGCGCGTGGTCCGCGACGGCGACCCGGTGGAGGCCGCGCTGCGGGAAGCGGTGGCCGCCTCGTACGACGTCGTCGTGTCCACCGGCGGCACCGGCCTCACCCCGATGGACCGCACCCCCGAGGCCACCCGTCGGGTCCTGGACTACGAGATCCCCGGCATCGCGGAGGCCATCCGCGCCGAAGGGCTCGTGAAGGTGCCCACCGCGGCGCTTTCCCGGGGCCTGGCCGGGGTCGCCGGGACGACCCTGATCGTCAACCTGCCCGGCTCGACCGGAGGCGTCCGCGACGGTCTCGCGGTGCTCGGGCGGCTCCTGACGCACGCGGTCGACCAGATCCACGGCGGCGACCACCCCCGACCCGCCGGTTCTGCCGATGCGGCCGGTGCGGCCGATGCCGCCGATCCTTCCGGTCCCGCCGGGAGCGCGAGCTGAACGCGCCCTGGCCGGTCGTGCTGGCGGACGGAGACACGGTCCTGCGTCCCATAAAGCTGCGCGACCAGCGCGCCTGGCGCGAGGTCAACCAGCGCAACCGGGAGTGGCTGCGGCCCTGGGAGGCGACCATTCCGCCGCCCGCGCCCGGCGGCCCCGTCACCCAGCGGCCCACCTACCGGCAGATGGTGCGCCATCTGCGCGCCGAGGCGCATTCCGGGCGGATGCTGCCGTTCGTCATCGAGTACCAGGGGCGGCTGGCCGGGCAGTTGACGGTCGCCGGGATCACCTGGGGCTCGATGTGCTCGGGCCACATCGGCTACTGGGTCGATCAGGCGGTGGCCGGTCGCGGCGTCATGCCGACCGCGGTCGCGCTCGCCGCCGACCACTGCTTCCGCACCGTCGGACTGCACCGCATCGAGGTGTGCATCCGTCCGGAGAACCTGCCGAGCCGCCGGGTGGTGGAGAAACTCGGATTCCGCGAAGAGGGGCTGCGGCCGCGCTATCTGCACATCGACGGCGCATGGCGCGACCATCTGGTCTTCGCGCTCACCGTGGAGGAGCTGTCGGAGGGGCTGCTCTCCCGGTGGCACCGGACCCGACCAGGGGCATCGCAGAAATAAAAACTTTGTTCGATTACATTCGACGCATTCCCGGCCTGGTCATCCCAACAATCACAAAAAACTTTCGAGATATCAGCCAGATCGTGCGACACACCGCGCCAATTGGCAGATGGCCTCATGCGGACCCCTCTACCGTGTGAGCGTGAGCAGCAGTGGCCTCATCTACGCAGTCATCGTCGGGGCCTGGGCCGCCTATTTGGTGCCGATGTGGCTCCGTAGGCAGGACGAGCTCAATGAGGCCCGTCCGACGGAACGCTTCAGCACCGCCATCCGGCTGCTGTCCGGACGGGCGGGCATGGAGCGCCGTTACGCCAAGGGGCTTGAGGACCGAGAGCGCCCGGGGACCGCGGATGACCTGGCGGTACGCACCGCCCAGGACGCGGACGCCCCCGACGCCGGGGGTCGCTCCGGCGACCCGGAGCGCTTCTCCGCCGACCCGGAAGCCGTCACCGACGCGGTCGACGTCCGGGCCTTCGCCGAGCCCGTGACCTTGCTCGCGCCCGCGCCCGGCGATCCGGACGGGCCGCCGATGGGCGAGGGGGCCGCGGCCCCGGCCGCCCCGACCGGTCTCAGCGCGCTGGAGCGCGGGCGGCGCGCGCGGGTGCTTGCGCGCCGTCGCCGCACCACCGTGATCCTCTTCGTCACCTTCACCCTCGGCGCGATCGTCGCGGCGGTCGGCGGTCTCGCCTTCCTCTGGGCCCCGGCCCTTCCGGCGATACTGCTCAGTGCGTACATCGCGTATCTGCGCGCCCAGGAGCGCCGCCGCTTCGCCTTCACCATGGACCAGCGCCGCGCCGAGCAGGCCGCGCAGCGGCTGCGGGAGCGCCGCCCGCGCAGCCATCCGCCCGCCGACGGCCCCACCGCCGACGACGGCCCCGCCGACCCGCCCGCCGCCGCCGAGGCCGAGTCCGCCGCCCCGTCCGCCTCCCCGCACGCGGCCGGGCGCCGCGCCCTGGTCGAACAGACCGACCACGCGGAGTGGGTGGACCAGGAGCGCGAGCGTGAGCGCGGCCCCGCCGCCGGGGAGGGCTGGGAGCCGGTGCCGGTCCCGTTGCCGACGTACGTCACGGCGCCCGTCGCCCCCCGCGCGACCGGCAGCGTCGACCTGGCCGCCCCCGACGCCTGGAGCTCCGCCCGCTCCAGCACCGTCGACCCCGCCCCGGCCCATGACCCGGCGCCGCCCGCCGAGCCCGACGCCGGACAGGGCTCCACGGCCCCGTCCCGCGCCCCCCGGGAGCGCGGCCGCACCCCCCTCTTCGACCAGTACGCGGACGAGGACCGGCCCCGCGCCGCCAACGAGTGACGCGCACTCCATTGACCAGCGGGGAACGGATTTCCAAGCACCCCGCAGGGGATGCTAGAGTTTCACTCGTTGCAAGGGCCTGTGGCGCAGACTGGTAGCGCACCTCGTTCGCATCGAGGGGGTCAGGGGTTCAAATCCCCTCAGGTCCACCGCAGCTAGAAACCCCCGTCGGGAAAATCCGGCGGGGGTTTCGCTTGTGTCGGATTAGCCTGCGGGCATGCTCACCTCAGCTCTTGCCTTCGCGGGCGTTGCCGCGCTCATCAATGTCACTCCGGGCCTGGACACCCTGCTCGTGCTGCGCACGTCGGTGTCCCACGGGCGGAACGCCGGGCTGGCCGCCTCGCTCGGGATACTCACCGGCTGTCTGGTGTGGGGGTTCGCGACGGCGGTCGGGCTCACGGCGCTGCTCACGGCTTCGCGTGTGGCGTACGACACGCTGCGGGTCGCGGGGGCGGCGTATCTGGTGTGGCTGGGGGTGTCGGCCCTGTGGCGGTCGCGGCGGGTGGCGGCGGAGGCGGAGCCGGAGGCGGCCGATCCGGGGCCGGAGGGCGGATCGTCGCCGCGCGGGCGGTGGGCGGCGTTCCGCGCGGGGGTGGGCACCAATCTGCTCAACCCCAAGGCGGGGGTCTTCTACATGAGCCTGATTCCCCAGTTCACCCCGGACGGCGCCTCGGTGTTCACCTCGACCCTGGTGTTCACCGCGATCGACATCGTCGAGCTGGCGCTCTGGTATTGGGTGGTCTCCGGCGCCGCGTCCGCACTGAGCGAGCGGATCCGGCGGCCGGCGTTCCGGCGGCGGATGGAGCAGGTGAGCGGGGTGGCGTTCTTCGGCTTCGCGGCGAATCTCCTCGCGGAGGGCGGACGCAAGACGGCGTGACGCGGGCGCCCGTGGCGTTGCCCTGACGGGGCGTCCGATGTCAGGGAATCGTGCTGACACCGTTCTTGTTGTGTGCGGGCCGTGAGACCGGTGATGGCCCTGGCGAGGGGCACGGGCATAGTGGGTGCGTCCTGGATGGGACATGGCGCGAAAGCGCCGCCGCATGAATTCCACACCGCATAACAACAGCACCACAGGGGGATAAGGCGCCATGCCACTCATACGCCGTTCCACCGCGGCGGTCGCCGCGGTGACCGCGCTGCTCGTGGTCACCGCCTCGGCCTGCGGGTCGAGTGAGGACAAGGCCAGTTCCGAGGCGACGTCGCCGGCCGCGGCCGGACAGCAGGGCGACAACGGGCTCAAGCTGCCGGAGGGCGTTCCGACGAGTCTGGACGAGCTGAAGAAGTGGAAGGAGGGCGGGTGGAAGAACTGGGACAAATGGGCGCGCGATGCGTCCGATTTCGCCAATCCCGTCATCAAGAACTTCTGGCAGCCGTCCCGGATGTCCGAGGCGAAGGACTCGCCCAACACGCTCTCCACACAGAGCGCGGGCGAGAGCCAGGCCGCGACCGACCCGGAGCCGCCCGCTGTACCGGCCAAGCAGGTCTCACGGCCGTACCACCAGAACATGGCGCCGGTCGGGAAGGTGTTCTTCGACAGCCCCGAGGGGCCGATGGTCTGCTCGGGCACGGTCGTCGAGGACCCGGCGCATCCGGGGAAGTCGAACCTGGTGTGGACCGCGGGCCACTGTGTGCACTCCGGCAAGAAGGGCGGCTGGATGCGCAACATCGTGTTCGTGCCGTCCTACAACGACGACGGGCTGCCCGCCGCCAAGGCGGAGACCGCGGCCCAGCGTGAGGTCACCCCGTACGGCGTGTGGTGGGCGGACTGGTCGCAGACCTCGTCCCAGTGGATCGACACGGGTGGCAAGACCGGCAACGTGGGCTCCGCGTACGACTTCGCGGTGCTGCACGTGAAGCCGGAGAACAGCGGCGGCAAGTCGCTTCAGGAGACGGTCGGGGCCGCCGTGCCGGTGTGGTTCGGGGCGCCGTCGGCGAACAAGGTCAGCTCGATAGGGGCGTACGGCTACCCGGCCGCACCGCCGTATGACGGCGCGAAGATGTTCAACTGCACCAGCAGGCCCGGCCGGTTGTCGTTCGCGCCGACCACGCCGACCATGTACCGCATCGGCTGCTCGATGACCGGCGGGACCTCCGGCGGTGGCTGGTTCGTCAACCGCGGGGGCAAGACGGTGCTGGTGTCCAACAGCTCGATCAGTTCGAACGAGCACACCTGGCTCGCCGGTCCGCATCTGGGGGCCGAGGCGAAGGGCGTGTTCGGCGCGATGAGCAAGAAGTTCGCCGGCCGGGGATGAAACGGCCGACACCTGAGGGAACCCGCTCCGGGGACGGGGCGGGTTCCGCCGTACGGGCCGTACGGCCGCATCACATCGTCGCGTTCGGCTTCACGCTGAGCGGAGCGGCCCTCTACGAGCGGCTGCTCGGCGGGCGCGTCTACGCCCTGTGCGACGAGTCGCCCCTCCTCGGCCGCCTCACCACCGCGGCCCTGTGCCTGGTGCTGGCGGCCGCGGTGACGGCCGTGGTGGGTGCCTGGGTGATGCAGGAGAAGGCGCCGCGCCACCGCGCGGTCCCCTGAGGCTTCCTTGCCGCGACCGCCGCCCTGATCGTGGCGGCGGACGGGATCGACGCCTACGGGGAGCGCGAAGCGGCCGCGATCGCCGCCCACCACGGTTTCGACCCCCTCGGGCGGTGTAACGAGGTGACGCGGATCTACGAGGTGACGCCCGGCTGGTTCTTCTGGTGAACGGCGGCGTCGTCCGGGAGCGCCAGCGGCTTGCCGAAGCAGCGGCTCAGCTCGTCGAAGCGGTACAGCCCGAACTTCTTGACCGGCACATACCCCGATGAGGTGTACAGCGCGATCGCCTCGGGCTGCTTGACGCCGGTCTCCAGCACCATACGGGTGCGCCCCACCGCCCGGGCGCTGTCCTCAAGCGCCGCGAGGATCAGGCGGGCGAGGCCGCGTCCGCGCGCCTCCCGTATGACGAACATCCGCTTCAGCTCGGCGTCCCCGTCCTCGTACCCCTCGTCGTTCCGCTCCTGGCTGCGCCAGCCGCCGGTCGCCACCGGGCGGCCGTCCGTGTCGTATGCGATGAGGTAGAGGCCGTGGGGCGGGTCGAACTGGGTCGCGTCCAGGGGCGTCATGTCCCCCTCGTCGTCGTATCGCTCGGCGTACTCCGCCTGCACCTCGTCGTTGAGCCGCACCGCGTCGGGGTGGTCAAAGCGAACTGCTCGGATATTCATGCGCAGGATCGTACTTCTATGCGACTGGGGCGGCATCGGAATTTCCATGTCGTATCGTGCCGTAGTGCTCTCCGTGACGACCGTAAATGTGAACGGGCTGCGTGCCGCCGCCAAGAAGGGCTTCGTGTCCTGGCTGGACGGTACCGCGGCCGATGTGGTGTGCCTCCAGGAGGTGCGCGCCGAGCCGCGCGAACTGCCCGAGGCCGTGCGCGAGCCGGACGGCTGGCATGTGGTGCACGCCCCGGCGGCGGCCAAGGGCCGGGCGGGGGTGTCGGTGTACGCGCGGCGTGAGCTGGAGGCCGTACGGGTCGGTTTCGGCTCCTCCGAATTCGACGGCAGCGGCCGCTATGTGGAGGTCGATCTGCCGGGCGTGACGGTCGGCAGCCTGTATCTGCCCTCCGGTGAGGTCGGCACCGAGCGTCAGGACGAGAAGGAGCGCTTCATGGCGGAGTTCCTTCCGTACCTCAAGGAGCTGCGCGAGCGGGCGGCGGCCGACGGGCGCGAGGCGCTGGTGTGCGGCGACTGGAACATCGCCCACCAGGAGGCCGACCTGAAGAACTGGAAGGCCAACCGGAAGAAGTCCGGGTTCCTGCCGGAAGAACGCGCGTGGCTGTCGCGCGTCTTCGATGAGGCGGCGTACGTGGACGTGGTGCGCGCGCTGCACCCGGAGGTCGACGGCCCGTACTCCTGGTGGTCGTACCGGGGAAGGGCGTTCGACAACGACGCGGGCTGGCGCATCGACTACCAGATCGCCACCCCCGGGCTCGCCGGGCGGGCGCTGAAGGCGGTCGTGGAGCGGGCCCCGGCGTACGACCAGCGGTGGAGCGACCACGCTCCGGTGACGGTCACCTACGGCGCCGCTCACTGATCCGGCGGCGGGTGCCCGGTGTCCTCGGTGCGCCCGCCCGCCCGTTCCTCCAGGCCGGCCCGCAGCCGGCGGTCCATGGCCATCGACAGCTCGGCGTCCACGACGCTCTTCGCGAGCGGCCGCAGCCGCTCCACGGTCTCGCCGACCTCCTCGCCGCGCTCGCGGGCGTCCGCCAGCACATGGTTGATCAGCAGTGTGGCGAAGGTCTCGGCGATGGCGTCCACATGCTCCCGGACCTCGCGCCCGGCCGCGAGGACGGCCGACAGCGGGATGCCCTGGCCGACCAGGGCGCGCGAGGCGTCCAGCAGCCGTTGACTGATGTGCACGATGTCGTCGCCGTCGACCGCGAGATAGCCGATGTCGAGTGAGACGGTGAGGTTCTCCGCGGTGGCCTCGTCGTCGAAGTAGTCGGCGAGCGCCTGCGGGGTGAGCCGGATCGGGGTCTCCTCGGACCAGGACGGAAGGCCGCCGTCCAGCCCCAGCAGCTCGCCGACGTCCCGCCCGCTCTCGAACGCGGCGATCAACTCGGCGATCCCGCCCAGGGTGTGGCCGCGCTCCAGCAGGGCGGTGATGGTCCGCAGCCGGGCCAGGTGGTGGTCGTTGTACCAGGCGATACGGCCCTCGCGGCGGGGCGGCGGGATCAGCTTGCGCTCCCGGTAGAAGCGCAGCGTGCGCACGGTGATCCCGGCCTTTTCGGCCAGCTCCGTCACCCTGTACTCGCGTCGGTCCGCTTCGCTCATCGCCACAGCAGCAGCCTATGTCGAGGGCGGTGGTGTGTGACCGCCGGTAACTCGGTTATCCACAGCCCCTACCGCTCGCCGGATCCCTGTCCTACGCTCCCATCGTGCCAGTGAACGCTGGCACGGTTCCGAGCCGTTCAAGCGGTTCCGGTAGTTCAAGTGGTTCTGGCAGTTCGAGCGGCGGGAGGCGGCGGCATGGCGTCTGGGCTGGCGCGTGAGCACGTGCGGGTGGCGGTGATCGGCTCCGGATTCGGGGGCCTGGGCGCGGCGGTGAGGCTGCGCCGCGCGGGCATCACCGACTTCGTGGTCCTGGAGCGGGCCGGTGCGGTCGGCGGGACCTGGCGGGACAACAGCTATCCGGGCTGCGCCTGCGATGTCCCGTCCCATCTCTACTCCTTCTCCTTCGCACCCAACCCCGACTGGCCGCGCGCCTTCTCCGGCCGACGGCACATCCGCGCCTATCTGGAGCGGATCGCCGACACCTTCGGGCTGCGGCCGCATCTGCGCTTCGACGCCGAGGTGCTCGCCCTGCGCTGGGACGGGGCGGCGCTGCACTGGGAGGTCGAGACCGCGCGCGGGCCGCTGACCGCCGATGTCGTGGTGAGCGCGACCGGCCCGCTCTCCGACCCCAAGATCCCGGACATCCCGGGGCTCGACGGCTTCCCCGGCAAGGTCTTCCACTCCGCGCGCTGGGACCACGGCTACGACCTGCGCGGCAAGCGGGTCGCGATGGTCGGCACCGGCGCCTCGGCCATCCAGATCGTGCCCGAGATCCAGAAGGAGGTGCGCAGGCTCACCCTCTTCCAGCGCACCCCGCCCTGGGTGCTGCCGCGGATGGACCGCCGGATCACCGGCGCCGAGCGCTGGCTGCACAGCAGGCTCCCGGCCTCCGGGGCGCTGCGCCGCGGACTGCTGTGGGGGATCCGGGAGTTGCAGGTCGGGGCGTTCACCAAGCGCCCGGCCGAGCTGGGGCTCGTGGAGCGGCTGGCCGGGGCGCACATGCGGCGCGCCATCAAGGACCCGGTGCTCCAGGCCAGGCTGACCCCGCGCTATCGCATCGGCTGCAAGCGCATCCTGCTGTCCAACGACTACTACCCGGCGCTCGCCCGGCCGCATGTGGACGTGGTCGGCGGGCTCAAGGAGATCCGCGGCACCACGCTGGTCGGCTCCGACGGTACCGAGACCGAGGCCGACGCGATCATCTTCGGGACCGGCTTCCACGTCACCGACCTTCCCATCGCCCAGCGCGTGACCGGGGCGAAGGGCACCACGCTCGCGGAGGAATGGAAGGGCGGCATGGAGGCGCTGCGCGGCACCAGCGCGGCGGGCTTCCCCAACTTCCTGACGATCATCGGGCCCAACACCGGGCTCGGCAACAGCTCGATGATCCTCGTGATCGAGGCCCAGCTCACCTATCTGACCGACTATCTGCGGCAGTTGGACGCCCTCGGCGGCAAGGTCGCCCTGGACGCCCGGCCGTCGGCGGTCCGCGCCTACAACGACATGGTCCAGGAGAGGATGAAGCGCACGGTGTGGAACTCAGGCGGCTGCGACAGCTGGTATCTGGACGGCAACGGCCGCAACACCACCCTCTGGCCCGGCTCGACCGGCGAGTTCAAGCGGGTCACCCGGCGCGTGCGGCTCGCGGAATACGAGGTGCTGCGGCAGCGGACCGAAGCCGGTCTGGTTGCGGAGTCCGCCACGGGGAGGGGATCGCGGTGAGGCGCACCCGCTACGCCACCTCCGGGCCGTACGCCCCGCCGACTCCGCCGCGCGAGCTGACCGTCACCTCGTCGGACGGGGCCCGGCTGTACGCGGAGCTGCACGGGGTCACCGACCCCGCCGCTCCCGCCGTCGTCCTGGCACATGGCTGGACCTGCTCGACCGCCTTCTGGGCGCCGATCGTGCGCGAACTGGTCGCCCACCACCGGGTGATCGTGTACGACCAGCGCGGCCACGGCCGCAGCGCCGCCCCCGGCCCCGGCGGCTACAGCACCGAGGCGCTCGCCGACGACCTGGAGGCGGTGCTGGAGCAGACCCTGGAGCCGGGCCGCCGGGCCGTGGTCGTGGGCCACTCCATGGGCGGGATGACGGTGATGGCCGCCGCCGGACGCCCCGCGGTGCGCGAGCGCGCCGCCGCCGTGGTGCTGTGCAGCACCGGCGCCTCCCGGCTGGTCGAGCGGGCCCGAGTGGTGCCGCTGCGCTCCGAGCGGCTGCGGGCGCGGATCCACCGCGCGATCCTCGGCGCGCGCCTTCCCATGGGGCCGGTCACGCCCGTCAGCAAGCGGCTGCTGCGGTACGGGACGATGGGCCCGGGCTCCGCACCCGCCATGGTGGAGGCGTGCGCGCGGATCGTCCACGCCTGCCCCCGCGCCGTGCGCGCGGCCTGGGCGCATGTCATGGGCGACCTCGATCTGGACGCCCGCATCGGCCTGCTGACCATGCCCGCCGCCGTCATCGTCGGCACCGCCGACCGGCTGACCCCGCCCGAGCAGGCCCATGCCATAGCGGGCGCGCTGCCGCAGTGCACCGGCCTCACCGAACTGCCCGGCCTCGGCCATATGACCCCGGTGGAGGACCCCGGGGCGGTGAGCGGCGTGATCCGCCGCCTCGCCGCGGACCACCTCGCCGCGGACCACGGGGGAGCCCCGGGAGCCCCCAGGACGGATGCCGGGACCGACGATCTGACGGACGACGACCCCCACGCAGTCGAGGAGCGGACGACATGAGCGCGCGCAGAAGTCTGGAGGGCCGGGTCGCGGTGGTGACCGGCGCGGCACGGGGAGTCGGCGAGCTGCTGGCCCGCAAACTGTCCGCGCGCGGAGCCAGGGTGGCGCTGGTGGGCCTGGAACCGGAGGAGCTGAAGCGGGTGTCGGGGCGGCTGCCCACCGACTCCGACCACTGGCACGCCGATGTCACCGACCCGGAGGCGATGGCCCGGGTCGCGGAGGAAGTGGTGGCGCGCTTCGGCGCGGTGGACATCGTCTGCGCCAACGCCGGGGTGGCCACCGGCGGTCCGTTCCTCGACACCGACGAGGCGGCCTGGCGGCGGGTCGTCGAGGTCAATCTGCTGGGCAGCGTCACCACGGCCCGCGCCTTTCTGCCCGCGCTGCTCGCCAGCCGCGGCTATCTGTTGCAGATCGCCTCGCTCGCGGCGATCGCGCCCGCGCCGATGATGACCGCGTACTGCGCGTCCAAGGCGGGGGTCGAGGCGTTCGCGCACTGTCTGCGGGCCGAGGTGGGCCACCGGGGCGTACGGGTCGGGGTGGGCTATCTCAGCTGGACCGACACGGACATGGTGCGCGGCGCCGATCGGGACGAGGTGATGCGGGAGTTGCGGGCGCGGATGCCGTGGCCCGCGGGGCGTACGTATCCGCTGGGCCCGGCCGTGGACCGGCTCGTCGCCGGGATAGAGCGCCGCTCGGCCCATGTGTATGCGCAGTGGTGGCTGCGCGGGATGCAGCCGGTGCGCGGTTATCTGCCCGCGCTGATCGGGGCGGTGGGGCGGCGTGAGATGCGCTGGGCCGAACCCCGGCTGGCGGCCACCCGCGGGCAGCGCGGCCATCTCGTGGGCGAGGGCGGCGCGGCGGACGAGCGGGTGCGCAGCGCCCGTACGCAGCGTGACCGGTAACCGTCTGTCAACCACCCTGACCTGGGGATTTGATGGGTGAGGTCGATCGAAATGCGGAGTATGTCCCTGCGTGTAACTCTGGTCGGGCCCGATCCCTTTCACCCGATGAGGAGTGACACAGATGGGGAAGGACGAGTTCAGCGAGAAGGCCCAGCAGGCCAAGCGCAAGGCGCAGGGTCAGCAGAGCCAGCAGGCCCAGCGGGGTCAGCAGGCCCAGCGGGGTCAGCAGGGGCAGCAGGCGCAGCGATCCCAGCGGGGTCAGGAGCCGCGCCGCGACCAGGACCGGCCGGAAAGCCGTGAGCAGGCCGAGCGCATGGGCCGGGAGCGCCGTCAGCAGGGCATGGGCGACGAGATGCGGGACCAGGAGCCGTTCGAAGAGATGTGAGTCGTCTCGTAGGACGGGCCCGTTGATGGGTCCGCGAAGAGTGTGCGCGAGGGGGCGCATCCGTCAGGGGATGCGCCCCCGGCACGCAGGTCGGCTCACCTGCTCAACCGTCGCCCCGCGGGGGGAGTTTCGGGCGTCGGCGGTCCGGCACCTTGCCGTAGTCCGGCGGGGCCGCGGACGGATGCCGCTCCAGCAGCTCCAGCGCCGTCCGCACGGCCACCCCCAGCTGTGCATAGCGGCCCTCCGCCCAGTCCAGCGGTGAACGGGGCGCCGGAATGTCCGGCTCCACGCCATGGTTCTCGACCCCCCACCCATAGGCGTCGAACCAGGCGGCGTTCATCGGCACCGTGATCGCCGAACCGTCGCCGAGCGGATGGCGGCCGGTCATGCCGACCACGCCGCCCCAGGTGCGCAGCCCCACCACCGGGCCGATGCCCTGGACCTTGAAGGCCGCGGTGATCATGTCGCCGTCGGAGGAGGTCGCCTCGTCCGCGACCGCGACGATCGGCCCGCGCGGCGCGTTGCTGGTGTACGACACCGGCTGGGCGTTGCGCGTGAGGTCCCAGCCCATCACGGTGCGGGTCAGCTTCTCGACCACCAGCTCGCTGATGTTGCCACCCGCGTTCCCCCGGACGTCCACGATCAGCGCGGGGAACGACACCTCCCGGCGCAGATCCCGGTTGAACTGCGCCCAGCCGGAGCCGCCCATGTCCGGGATGTGCAGATAGCCGCACCGCCCGTCGCTCAACTCCCGTACCACCGACCGCCGCCGGGCCACCCAGTCCTGGTAGCGCAGCGGCCGCTCGTCGATCAGGGGGACGACCGCGACCCGGCGCGGCGGGCCCTCGCCGTCCGGGGAGGCGAAGGTCAGCTCGACCGTGGTGCCGCCCGCGGCGGTCAGCAGCGGATAGGGGCCGGCCACCGGATCCACCGGGCGGCCGTCGACATGGGTGAGCCGGGCGCCTTCGCGGATGCCGGAGCCCGCGAGCGGCGAGCGCGCCCGGGAGTCGGAGGACTCGCCGGGCAGGATGCGGGAGATCTGCCAGCCCCCGTCCTCGGTGGGCGTGAAGTCGGCGCCGAGCAGCCCGATGGGGCGCTGGTAGTGGGCCGGGCCCTCGTTGCGGCGCGCGGCGCTCACGTACGCGTGCGAGGTGCCCAGCTCGCCCAGGACCTCGCGCAGCAGATCGGCGAACTCGTCGGGGGAGGCGACCCGTTCGACCAGCGGCCGGTACTGGTCGAGCACCCCGTCCCAGTCGACGCCGCACATGCCCGGCTCCCAGAAGTAGGCGCGGGTGATGCGGCCCGCCTCCTCGTACGCCTGCCGCCACTCGGCCGCGGGGTCCACGGTGTGCTGGATGCGCCGCATGTCGATGTGGACCGTGGAGTCGCCGTCGCCCGACTCGGTGGCGGGCACCGCCCGCAGATCGTCGTCGTCGACGACGACGAGCCGGGATCCGTCGCCGCTGACCCGGAACCAGTCCAGCTCACTGGTGAGTTCGGTGCGCTTGGCCTTGGCCAGGTCGAAGTGTTCGAGGGTGGGGCTGTCGGAGGTGTCGGCCGGGTTGGCGAACGTCTCGCCGAGCGCACCGGAGATCGGCCAGCGCAGCCACACCAGGCCGCCGCCGCTGACCGGCCACAGCGAGGAGTACTTGGAGGCGGCCACCGGGAAGACGGTGACCCGGCTGGGCAGCCCCTCCACCTCGACGGTCACGGTGCCGTCGCCCTCCGCGCCCCCGGCGTCGTCCTCCGGGTCGAGCCCGCCCGCCGCCGGACGGCCCTCGGGGGAGAGCGCGAAGGGCGAGGGCGTGGCGGAGGACAGCGGTACGAGGTAGGGGCGGCAGCCGAGCGGGAAGGAGAGGTCGCCGGTGTGCACGTCGTAGACGGGGTCGAAGCCGCGCCAGGACAGAAAGGCGAGATAGCGGCCGTCGCTGGTGAAGACGGGTTCCTCGTCCTCGAAGCGCCCGCTGGTCACGTCCACTATGGTCCGGTCGGCCAGCCGCGCGATCTTGATGGAGCGCAGGGTGCGCCCGATGCCCGGATGGGACCAGGCCAGCCAGGTGGAGTCGGGTGAGAAGGCGAGGTCGGCGACCGGGCCGTTGAGCGACCTGACCAGCTCGGTGACCTCGCCGTCCCCGTCCGCGGAGGTGTCCACGAGCAGCAGCCGCCCGTCGTTGGCGGCGACGGCGAGCCGGTCGCCGTCGGGCGAGGGCTCCAGCTCGTGCACCCGGCCCAGCCGCCCCGCGGCCAGCCGCCGGGGCTCGCCCGTCTCGCTCGCCCGCGGCAGATAGGCGATCTCGATCGCGTCCTCGCCCTCCGCGTCCGTCACATACGCGACCCGCCCGCTGGAGCCCAGGACCTCGGGCATCCGCACCCGGACGCCCGGGGTGTCGGCGAGGGTGCGGGCGGGGCCGTCGCGGTGGGTGAGCCAGTACAGGCTGCCGCGTACGCACACGGCGCTGGCCCGGCCGGTGGCGTCCACGGACAGCGAGTCGACATGGGAGGCGGCCGGGACCTGATAGGGCCGCCGCCCGGCCCGCGCCCCGCCGAGCCGCACCCGCAGCCGACGCGGTTCGGCGTCCGGGCCGAGGTCGTCCACCAGCCACAGCTCCCCGGCGCACTGGTAGACGACGCGGCTGCCGTCGGTCGAGGCGTGGCGGGCGTAGAAGTCGTCGTGGTCGGTGTGGCGGCGCAGATCGGAGCCGTCGGGCAGACAGGAGTAGAGGTTGCCGACGCCCTCGTGGTCGGAGAGGAAGGCGATCCGCCCGCCGACGGCCATGACCGAGTCCAGATGGCCGTCCAGTTCGGGCAGCAGCCGGGTGCCGCCCAGCCACAGCCGACCGGTCGCGCCGCCCCGGTAGCGCTTCCAGGTGGCGGGCTCGTGCGGCGGCTTGCCGGTGAGCAGCAGGGTGCGCCGCGCCCGATCCGGGGCGCCGTCCCGGTCCGGTGCGCCGTCCCGATCCGAAGCGTCGTCCCGGTCGGCGACGCCGTCCTGATCGACGCCGGGGATCCGGTCGGTAACGGCGATGTCGGCCACCGGGCCCCAGGGCAGCCGGCTGCCGGGGCTGCCGTCGGTGGGCAGGCTGTAGGCCCAGGAGAAGTGGGAGAACGGCTGGCCGTGCGAGGACACGGCGAGGATGTGGGAGACGCCGTCCCGGTCGGGCGGCGTCCAGCCGCAGACCCGGGCGTCCTCGCTGCCCCAGTAGGTCAGCCGCCGGATGGGACCGCCGTCGACGGGGGCGAGGTGGATCTCGGGGTCGAGGCTGCGCCAGTTCGTGTACGCGATGTGGGAGCCGTCGGGGGAGAACCGGGGGTGGCCCACCCGGGTCCGGTCCACGGTCAGTCGCCACGCCCGCCCGGGGGGCTCGCCACGGGCGGTCAGGGGGGCGACCCAGAGATCGTCCTCGGCGGCGAAGCACAGCAAGTCGCCGTGCAGATGCGGAAATCGCAGATACGCGCGGTCGGTGTCGCTCGTTTCCCTCACCTCATCCATGGTTTCGGCCCCGGTCCGGCAAAGCAACTCCAATCTGTGATGCACACCACGAGCGAAACGACGTGGTTTCGCTAAAAGAGCGGCCGGTGCGGTCGTATGCTTGAACGAGTACGAAACCGTTTCGTTCGAAAGGGGGATGCCATGCCGACGGCCCAGCCCGCCGACCAGCCGGTCGAGGACCGGCCCACGACCCGGGTGCGCCGCAGCCGGCTGTCCCCCGAGCGGGAGGGTGAGCTGTACGAGGCCGTGGTCGAGCTTCTCGGGGAGGTCGGTTACGACGCGCTGACCATGGACGCCGTTGCCGCGCGCACGCACTCCAGCAAGGCCACGCTCTACCGCCAGTGGAAGAGCAAACCGCAGCTGGTGGCCTCCGCGCTGCGGCACACCAAGCCCGTTTCGCTCCAGGACGTCGACACCGGATCGCTGCGCGGCGACCTGCATGAGATCGTGCGGTGCACCGACAGCGCCCGGGAGCGTGACGCGGCCCTGATGAGGGGGCTGGCCCAGGCCATCCACACCCACCCGGACCTCCATCAGGCCCTCCGGGAACTGCTGATCTATCCCGAGATGGCCGCGCTCGACGCACTGCTGCGGCGTGCCGTCGACCGGGGGGAAGTGGCTCCGGACCGACCCGCTTTGGGCTACGTCGTGCACATGATGTGCGGCGCCCTCGTCGCCCGGTCGCTGATCGACGGCGAAGAGCCGGACGTCGCCTACCTCAGCCAGTACATCGACGCCGTGGTCCTCCCCGCCCTCGGCCTCTGAATTTCCCCACCCCGCACAACCACCCCGCACAACCACCCCGCACAACCTCATACGGACCCCGGCCGGCGCGCCGCTCTCGTCGCCGGTCAGGTCGCGCACACCTGCCAGCAGTGACCAGCAGTGACACCGACTCGACGGGAGCACCTCTCCTCGTGGCCACGTTCCTCTACAAACTCGGTCGATTCGCCTTCCGGCGACGCCGGTTCGTCGCCCTGATATGGGTGGCGCTCCTGGCCGTCGCCGGAGTCGGCGCCGCGACCGCCTCGCCCCCCGCCAACGACAGCTTCTCCATCCCGGGCACCGAGGCCCAGAAGGCCTTCGACCTCCTGGAGAAGCGATTCCCCGGTGGTAACGCCGACGGCGCCACCGCCCGGGTGGTCTTCCGCGCACCCCAGGGCGAGAAGATGACCGACCCGGCCAACAAGGCCGTGGTCACGAAGACCGTCGCCGACCTCAAGGCCAGCTCTCCGCAGGTCGCCTCGGTCGCCGACCCGTACCAGGCCCGGGCGGTCTCCAAGGACGGCTCGTCCGCGTACATCCTGACCAGCTACAAGGTCAACGCCATGGAGCTGGAGGACACCGCCAAGGACGGCCTGAAGGAGGCCGGGGAGAAGGCGCAGACGTCGGATCTCACGGTGGCGATCGGCGGTGACGCGCTCCAGGAGATGCCCGAGACCGGCTCCACCGAGGTCATCGGCATCGTGATCTCCGCGATCGTCCTCGCCATCACCTTCGGCTCGCTGGTGGCGGCCGGACTGCCGCTGCTGACCGCGCTCATCGGCGTCGGCATCGGCATCTCCGGGATCACCGCGCTCGCCACCACCCTCGGGCTGTCCACGACGACCTCGACGCTGGCGATGATGATCGGCCTCGCGGTCGGCATCGACTACGCGCTCTTCATCGTCTCCCGCTACCGCGCCGAACTGGCCGAGGGCCGGGAGCGCGAGGAGGCCGCCGGGCGGGCCGTCGGAACCGCGGGCTCCGCGGTCGTCTTCGCCGGTCTCACCGTCGTCATCGCGCTGGTCGGCCTCGCGGTCGTCAACATCCCGATGCTGTCGAAGATGGGCTTCGCGGCGGCGGGCACGGTGGTCATCGCCGTCCTCATCGCGATCAGCCTCATCCCCGCGCTGCTGGGCTTCGCGGGCAAGCGGGTGTACGGGCGCAAGGCGCGCAAGCGCATGGCGGAGGCCGCCTCGGCCGCCGCGGAGGGCACGCAGGCGGAGGAGAAGCCCAACCTGGGCACCCGCTGGGCCCGGTTCGTGCTGCGCCGCCCGGTGGCGGTGCTGCTGCTCGGTGTGCTCGGCCTCGGCGCCGCCGCGGTGCCCGCGCTCAGCCTGGAGCTGGGGCTGCCGGACGACGGTTCGCAGCCGGTCAGCAGCCAGAAGCGCCAGGCGTACGACATGATCTCCGACGGCTTCGGCCCGGGCTTCAACGGTCCGCTGATGGTGGTCGCCGACACCAAGGGCAGCGACGACCCCAAGGCCGCGGTCAACCAGGTCACCAAGAGCATCGCCGGTATCGACGGCGTCGCGGCCGTCACTCCGGCGACGTTCAACAAGCCCGGCGACACCGCGATGCTCACCGTCGTGCCGAAGTACAAGCCGAGCAGCGTCGACACCGAGAAGGTCGTCGCCGACATCCGGGACGAGGCGGGCTCGTTCAAGTCCGACACCGGTGCCGAGGTGCTGGTGACCGGTCAGACGGCGATGAACATCGACATCTCGCAGAAGCTGAACGACGCGCTGATGCCGTACCTGGCACTGGTCGTCGGGCTGGCCTTCCTGCTGCTGATGATCGTCTTCCGGTCGATTCTGGTCCCGCTCAAGGCGGCGCTCGGCTTCCTGCTGTCCGTCGTCGCGGCGCTCGGCGCGGTGGTCGCGGTCTTCCAGTGGGGCTGGGCGGCGGATCTGTTCGGCGTCGAGGAGACCGGCCCGATCATGAGCATGATGCCGATCTTCATGATCGGTGTGGTGTTCGGCCTGGCCATGGACTACGAGGTCTTCCTGGTGACCCGCATGCGGGAGGCGTACATCCACGGCGAGCGCCCCGACCAGGCCGTCGTCACCGGCTTCCGGCACGGTGCCCGGGTGGTCACCGCGGCCGCGGTCATCATGATCAGCGTCTTCGCCGGGTTCATCGGCTCGTCCGAGGCGATGGTGAAGATGATCGGCTTCGGTCTGGCCACCGCGGTCCTCTTCGACGCCTTCGTGGTCCGCATGGCCATCGTCCCGGCGGTGCTGGCGCTGCTCGGCAAGTCCGCGTGGTGGCTGCCGCGCTGGCTCGACAAGGCGCTCCCGAACGTGGACGTCGAGGGTGAGGGGCTGCGCGAGCAGCTCGAAACGGACACCCCGGCGGGGCACGGAAAGGACGCCAAGGACTCCGACAAGGACCCGGAGCTGAGCCGGGTGTAATCGACGGCGACATCGGCCAACCCACGCCCCGGCGGCGGCCCTTCCCCTGCGGGAGGGCCGCCGCCGGGGCTTTCGCGGGGGAGGCGCTCTTGCGAACGATGTGCAGTTAGGTCACCATCGAGCGGATACCCGCAGCTCAGGAGCGGAGCCCCGCATGCATGTCCCCGATGGATTCATCGACGCCCCGGTGTCGGTGGCGACCGGTGCCGTCGCCGCCGCCGCGGTCGCGGTCTGCCTGCGCGGTGCGCGGCGCGAACTCGACGAGCAGGCCGCGCCGCTCGCCGGGCTGGTCGCGGCGTTCATCTTCGCCGTCCAGATGCTGAACTTCCCCGTGGCCGCCGGTACCAGTGGGCACTTGCTCGGCGGGGCGCTGGCGGCGATCCTCGTCGGCCCCTATACGGGCGTGCTGTGCGTCTCCGTGGTGCTGCTCATGCAGGGCGTGCTCTTCGCGGACGGCGGCCTGACCGCGCTCGGTGTCAACATCACGGACATGGCGGTCGTCACGACGGTCGTGGCCTACGGGGTCTTCCGCGCCATCCTGAAGCTCGCCCCGAACCGGCGCCGCACGGTCACCGTCGCGTCCTTCGTCGCCGCCCTGGTCTCCGTCCCGGCCGCCGCCATGGCCTTCACCGGGCTCTACGCGCTGGGCGGGACGGCGGACGTCGCCATCGGCAAGGTCTTCACCGCGATGGTCGGCGTGCATGTGCTGATCGGCATCGGCGAGGCGGCGATCACGGCCCTGACGGTCGGCGCCGTGATGGCCGTACGGCCAGATCTCGTCCACGGCGCGCGGGACGTGGCCGCGCGCCGCCTGGAACTCCGTACCGGTGCCCCGGTGCGCACCCCGGCCCCGGCGTCGTCCGACGGCTCCGCCGCGCCCGGTGGCTCCGCCGCGCCCGCCGCGCCCGCCGGGTCTGCTGCGCCCGCCACCGCCCGTACGGTCACGGCGGCGCCCGCCGCCAAGGACGCGGCGGATGCCACCCCGGCCCCCGCCCCCGGCGCACCGCGGCGCTCCGCGCGCCGGGTGTGGGCGGTGGGGCTCGGGGCCGCGCTGCTGTGCGCGGGCGTCGTCAGCTTCTACGCCTCCGCAAGCCCCGACGGACTGGAGAAGGTCGCCGCCGACAAGGGCATCGACAAGAAGACCGAGGACCACGCCGCCAAGGACTCCCCGCTCGCCGACTACGGCGTCAAGGACATCTCCAACGCCCGGCTCTCCGGCGGCCTCGCCGGGGTGATCGGGGTCGGCGCGACGCTCGCCGTGGGCACCGGGGTCTTCGTCGTCGTACGGCGGCGCCGGGCCGACGCCGACGCCGAGGCGGGCTGACATGGGCGCGGGACACGCGCACACGCTCTACCGGGCGGGCGGTTCACCGGTTCACACCCTCCCCCCGCACTGCAAGATCGCCGCCGTCTTCTGCTTCGTGCTCGTCGTCGTCGCGACGCCCCGCGAGGCGCTGTGGGCGTTCGGCCTGTACGCCGTGCTGCTGGCCGCGGTGGCGGCGACGGCCCGCATCCCGGCCGGGTTCCTGCTGAAGCGCCTGCTGATCGAGATCCCGTTCGTGGCCTTCGCCGTGCTGATGCCGTTCGTCGCGGAGGGCGCGCGGGTGGAGGTGCTCGGGCTGTCGCTCAGCCGGTCCGGGCTGTGGGGCGCGTGGAACATCCTGGCCAAGGGCACGCTCGGGGTCGCGGCGTCCGTCATCCTGGCGTCGACGACCGAGCTGCGCGCCCTGCTGCTGGGGCTCCAGCGGCTGCGGATGCCGCCGCTGCTGGTGCAGATCGCGTCGTTCATGATCCGCTACGGGGACGTCATCACCGACGAGATGCGCCGGATGCGGATCGCCCGTCGTTCGCGCGGGTTCGAGGCGCGCGGCGTGCGGCAGTGGGGCGTGCTCGCGAAGTCGGCCGGAGCGCTGTTCATCCGGTCGTACGAGCGGGGCGAACGGGTCCATCTGGCGATGCTGAGCCGCGGCTACACGGGCACGATGCCGGTGATCGACGAGGCGACCGCGTCCCGTGCACAGTGGACGTACGCCGCCGCACTCCCGCTGACCGCGCTGGCGGTCTGCCTGACCGGATGGATGCTCACATGACCTCCGCCCCGCCGTCCCTCCAGGTGTCCGGCCTCGCCTACGCCTACCCCGACGGCCACCAGGCGCTCTTCGGCGTCGAGCTGACCGTGGCCCGCGGTGAGCGGGTGGCGCTGCTCGGCCCCAACGGGGCGGGCAAGACCACCCTCGTGCTGCATCTGAACGGCATCCTGGAGGCGGGCGCCGGGTCGGTCACGGTCGCCGGGCTCCCCGTCGCCAAGCCGAACCTGGCCGAGATCCGCCGCCGGGTGGGCATCGTCTTCCAGGACCCGGACGACCAACTGTTCATGCCGACCGTCCGCGAGGACGTGGCGTTCGGCCCGGCCGCGGCCGGGATGCGCGGCGCGGAACTGGCGGAGCGGGTCCACCGGGCCCTGGACCGCGTGGGGATGGCGGAGTTCGCGGACCGGCCGCCGCACCACCTGTCCTTCGGGCAGCGGCGGCGGGTGGCGGTCGCGACCGTGCTGGCCATGGAGCCGGAGATCCTCGTCCTGGACGAGCCCTCCTCCAACCTCGACCCGGCCTCGCGCCGCGAACTGGCCGACATCCTGCGCTCCCTGGACGTCACCGTGCTGATGGTCACCCACGACCTGCCGTACGCGCTGGAGCTGTGCCCGCGATCCGTGGTGCTCAGCGGGGGAGTGATCGCGGCCGATGGGGGTACGCAGGACTTGTTGTGCGACCAGGAGCTGATGCGGGAGCACCGGCTGGAGCTTCCCTTCGGCTTCGACCCCCGCTCGGTGACGGCCCCGGTCTGAGGTCCCGGCCGGGCGCGTTGCACCATAAGGACGGCAGCACGGTCGGATCGGCAGGGTGGGAGTCGGATCAGTGGTGGACGTCCAGGGCACGGTGGCCGACGGATTCGAACCGGTCCGGGACGCCTTCGCGGAGAACTTCGCGAAGCGCGGTGAGCGCGGCGCGGCCATGGTCCTCTACCGGGACGGCGAGAAGGCCGTCGACCTGTGGGGCGGTACGAAGGACCCCGCCGGGGACGGGGACGGCGCGCCGTGGGCCCAGGACACCGCGCAGGTCGTCCGCTCCGTCACCAAGGGCGTCGCCTCCGCCGTACCGCTGCTGCTCCACCAGCGCGGCCAGCTCGACCTGGACGGCCGGGTCGGCACGTACTGGCCCGAGTTCAAGGAGAACGGCAAGGAACGGGTGCTGGTGCGGCACCTGCTCGCCCACCGCGCCGGGGTGCCCGCCCTGGACACCCCGCTGACCCCGGCCGAGGCCATCGACGGCATATCCGGGCCGCGGGCCGTCGCCGCCCAGCGCCCGGACTGGGAACCCGGCACGGCCCACGGCTACCACGCGCAGACCTACAGCTGGCTGCTGAGCGAGCTGGTGAAGCGGGTCACCGGGCGCACCATCGGCCGCTGGATCGCGGAGGAGATCGCCTGGCCGCTCGCCCTGGACCTGTGGCTCGGGCTGCCCGAGGAGCAGCTGGACCGCGTCGGCCGGATCGAGCCGGTGGAGGCACCGGCCGTGTCGCCCGCAGCGCAGGGGCTGCGGCTGCGGCCCAAGCGGTCGGTGGCCGAGGCGTACGCCGACCCGGAGTCGCTGACCCGGCGCGCGTTCGGCGCGATCAGCCCGGTGCCCGACGAGAACGACCCCGCCTATCTCGCCGCCGGGCTGCCCGCCTCCGGCGGGGTCGCCACCGCCGACGCGCTGGCCCGCTTCTACGCGGCGCTGGTCGGCCCGCTGCCGTCGGCGCGCACGGCCCGCGCGGGCGGCCGCCTCTTCGCCCCGGCGACGCTGACCCTGGCCCGTACGGAGGAGTCCGCCGGGCCGGACCGGGTGCTGGTGGTCGGGACCCGCTTCGGGCTCGGCTACATGCTGCACGGCCCGGCCTGCCCGCTGCTGGGCCCGGGCTCCTTCGGCCACCCGGGGCGGGGCGGCTCGCTCGCCTTCGCCGACCCCGAGGCGCGGATCGGCTTCGCGTACGTCACCAACGGCATGCAGCGCGGCGTCACGGCGGACCCGCGGGCGCAGGCCCTGGTGCGCGCCGTACGGAAGGCCCTGGCGGCCCAGGAGGCGTAGGGGCTGCCGACGGCCCGTAGCGCACGCTCTATTCGCGCGCCCTTCTCTGCCTCTGTGCGCTCTCTCGCACACGCACACGCCGGGTCGGCGGGGCCAAGGGTCCCTATCGTGCCGTTCCGGCCCTGCCCACACTGGGGATCCTTCCGGTGGTGAGAGTCGTAGGGGGCGGCTCTCCCGGGGGAACACGGGGGAACGCGTGGCGCAGACACGGGGGTTACGGGGGGCACGCGCGCGGACGGGGGAGCCACCGGCGGGGCGGCACCGGCTCGCGCGGCGGGACATGGAATGGCAGATGCTGCGCATCCTGCTGATCTTCCGGCTGATGCACGGCATCCAGTTCGCGGTGACCGTGCCCGGTATCGCGGGCCGCGTCGCCCACCGCACGGTCGGACTGGTGCTGCTGGTGGCGGTGGTGGCCGAATCGCTGTGGTTCACCCTGCACATCGTCCGCAACCACCGGCGGGTGGCGGCGCGCGACGCCGAGGACCGCGACGCCGACGACCGGGATGCCACCCGGCCGGTCGTGTACGACGGCCTCGCGGCCGGTGTCGAGCTGTGCTCCGCCGTCGCCTCCCTGTGGGCCTGCGTCGTGGTCATGGGCCCCGACCGGGCGCAGGACATGGCCCCGCTGCTGGTGCTCACCACCGAGCAGATCTCCGGCGCGAGCGTCGGCTCGGCGCTCGGCCAGCGGCTGCGCGTCCTCGTCGTGGGCACCGGCGCCGTCGCCGCCTCGTACGCCGCGGTGATCGCCCTGGGCGTTCCGGAGGCGCTGACCCACTCCGATGTGCTGATCGGGCTCACCGGCTACGGGGCGCTGGCCTATCTGATCCGGCGCGGCGCCCTGTATCTGCTGCAACTCGCGGCCGACCTGGGCGATATGAGCCTCCAGCTGCACGAGGTGCAGCAGCGCCGGCTGCTCGCCATCGAACTGCACAACCACATCGGCCACACCCTGGGCGCCTTCCAGCGGGCCGACGCGTCGGACCCCGATCAGCTCGCCTCGCTGCGGAAGTCCGCGATGGTCGCCCTGGAGCGGCTGCGCACCTTCATCAGCACCGGCCGGTTCAGCGCCTCGGTGCCGCTGATAGCCATGGTCCACCGGCAGGTCGCGCTGGCGGCCAACGACGCCCTCACGGTGGAGCCGATCGTCACCGAGCGTGTGGTCGGCGCGGCGCCCCGGGTCCGTCCGCACGAGGTGGAGCTGCTGGAGACCGCGCTGCGGGCGCTGCTGATCAACGTGCCGCGCAGCGCCGGGGTGCACGAGGCGCTGCTGCACGTGGACATCGTCACCGAGCCGGGTGTGCAGGGCGAGCCCGTGGAGGTGGTGGAGCTGGTGGTCACCGACGAGGGCGCCGGGTTCCCGCCCGAGGCGCTGGCGGGCGGCGTCGCCGCGATGCGCTCCCTGGCCGTCCACCAGCGGCTGCTGGCGGAGCACGGCGGGGCGCTGCGGGTGCGCTCGGTGCCCGGCCTCACTCAGGTGACGCTGACCCTGCCGATCGCCCCCGCACCGACGGCGGCCGAGCGCCCACCGGGAGCGCGGGAGGGGCGCGTACGCGGCGTACGGAGGCGCGGCGGGCGGGCACAGAGCGGGCGGGCCCGGAGCGGGCAGGAGGAGGCATCGGCATGACGGACGAGAGCGAGCGCGGCACCAGGCAGCCGTTACAGGTGGCGGTGGTCGAGGACCACGAGATGACCCGGCGCGGCCTGGTGGCCTCGCTGGACGCGGATCCGCGGCTGACCGTGGTCTGCGAGGTCGACTCGGTGGAGGGGCTCGACATCAGCGGCGCCGAGTACGACGTGTGCGTGGCCGACCTGATGGGCGTCGGCACCGCCGAGCAGTTCGCCGATCTGGTGCGCCGGTCGGACGTGGTGGTGTGCACCGCCGCCGAGCAGTGGCGCCAGCGCGTCGCCCCCTGGGTGTGCGGGGCGCGGGCGGTCTTCGGCAAGACGGTCGGCGCGGCCGTCCTGGCGAACGCCGTGTGGGACGCCCGGCACCATCCGCACTGGCTCAAACCGCATCTGGCGTCCGCCCTGGACACGGCCGTGCGCGAATGCGGGCTCACCATCCCGTCCTATCTCGCCGAGCTGCTGGCGCGCACCGCCCGCGGCGGCCGGGTGGCCTGGATCCTGGAGGAGCTGGGGGTCGCGGACAAGCGCTACCGGGAGGACCTGGAGCTGTTCCGGATGCAGTGCGCCCGCACCGGACTCGGCCAGCTGACCCTGCTGGACACGCTCTACATGGCCTCGTCGGCCGAGCAGCCGCCCGCCCACCAGCCCGTGGTGTTCTCCAACTGGGCCGCGGGGCTGAGCGAGGGCCAGGTGCGGGCGCTGGAGTGGTACGCGGACGGCTATTCGTACGAGGAGACCGCGGCCCAGCTCGATGTGAAGGTCTCCACCGTCCGCACCCAGATCGAGCGGGCCATGACCGCCTGTGGCATCAGCTCCAAACCCGCCGACATCCGCATGATGTTCGCGATGTACGTCTGCTCCCGGCACACCAAACCCGACCAGCTGCTGCGCCGCCTCACCGCGCTCGGGGCCCATCCGCCGCGCCGGGGCACCGGAGCGTAAGCCCCGTACGTCCGCCGCGTGTCGGTATCTGTCGTACCCGGTGACGACAGCGGCGCCCCGGAATTCCCGCCGTGCCGTGGGACGCGCAGCGACACGCGGGGCGAGGAGCATCTGAGGTGCCGGGTCCGGCACCGCGTCGGCCCGCCCACGGGAGGAAACCCATGGCAGAGCCCCTCGTCCCCGACGACAAGCCCGTCGCCAACCCCCTGCTCGACACCGTCGACCTGATGCTCCGGCAGATAGACACCCTCATCGAATGGGGCGACCAGGTCGGGGAGGCCCGGGACGGCCTCGCCGCCAAGCGCGCACCGCTGCGCCCCGTCCTCGGCTACGCCGACGTGGTCGCTTTCCTGGTCCGCAACCGCCCCCGGGTGCCGGAGGCGGAGGCCGGGGCCGTGCTGCGGCGGCGCCGGGGCCGCGAATACCTCGTCCAGACCTTCTTCCTCGACGGGGACAACGCCCCCGTGCGCGGCACCGGGACGCCCGCGCCGGTCTGGGTCTGCCGCACCCGGCAGCTGGACGAGGAACTGGCCGCGGCCTTCGGCGACAAGGACCTCATCATCTTCGGGAAGGCGGTTCCCTCGTGCTGAGCCTGCTGGCCATGGTCCTCGTCGCGCTCGGCGGGCTCGGGGCGGTCGCGGTGGTCTACGTGGTCGTCGTGACCATCGAATATCTCGCCGACTGGTTCCGGGCCCGCAGCGAGCGGCTCCAGACCGACCCCGATCTGCGCTGCGTCACCGTCTCCGAGTCCATCCGCGACGGCAATGTCGCCTACGTCCAAGGGCTGTTCGACACCTCGCGAGAACAGTTCGTCGACAGCCGCCGCATCGAGGGAAAACAGGCTGACGAACGCGTACGCAACGCCCATGCCCACCACCAGGTCGCCGTCTGGGGCTGACCGCCCGCCACCCGCCCCCGGGCACAGGGGAGAGAGGACCCCAGTGAAGAACGAGGGAGCCACCGCCTTCGCCGTCACCGGCATCCCGCACGGCGCGGACGACGTGGAGGCGGGCCTGCTGCGCACCCGCCTGATCGCCGCCGCAAAGGCGTTCAGCGGCCACCACGGACCCCAGCCGCTCACCGTCACCATCACCAACCAGCCGCCCGGCGCCCCCACCGCGCCCCCGCGCACCGACGAGGCGGGGCCGCGGCGCGAGGCGGACGAACCGTCCGAGGCCGAGCGGGCCGCGCGCTTCACCGCCACCGCCCCGCTGCACAGCTTCGACCGCCTCGTCCTGCCCGCCCGCACCCTGGACCAGCTGCTGCGCGCGGTGCACACCGTGGAACAGCGGCGGGTCCTGTACGACGACTGGGGGCTGCGGAGCATCCAGCCGCACCCCAGCTCGGCGGTCAACCTGGAGGGCGCACCCGGCACCGGCAAGACCCTGGCCGCCCACGCGATCGCGGACCGGCTGGGCCGCCCCGTGATCGCGGCCCGCGCCTCGCAGTTGGAGAGCAAGTTCCACGGGGAGGGCCCGAAGAACCTCGGCGCGCTCTTCCACGCCGCCCGCGAGCAGGGCGCGGTGCTCTTCCTGGACGAGGCGGACGCGCTGATGTCCGCCCGCTTCGAGACCACCAGCCACGGTTCGGAGCACGCGGTGAACGCGATGCGCAGCGAGATGCTGACCGCGCTCGACGGCCACGAGGGGCTGGTCGTGCTCGCCACCAACCTGGTGACCAGTTACGACACCGCGTTCGACAGCCGCGTCTGGCACGTGCGCTTCCCCAGCCCGGACCGGGCGGCCCGCGCCGAGATCTGGCGCCGCCATCTGCCCGAGGCCCTGCCGCTGGACGGCGATGTCTCCCCGGAGCAGCTGGCGGAGGTCGACGACGTCACCGGGCGCGACATCTGCCGCGCGGTGATCGACGCGGCCGCGGAGGTGCTGCGCACCGGGCGGCCCCGGGTGTCCCAGACCGATCTGCTCGCGGCGGTGCACCGCATCAAGGCGACCCGCCCCCGCCGTACGGCCCCCCTCCCGGTACCGGCTCAGGCCCCGGCTGCCCGGCCGGACTGACCCGCGGAGGGGCAGCGGCCGAACCCGGCGACTGCGCGCCTCCCGGGCGGGCAGTGACTAGAGCCCGTTGGCACTCAGCCCGGGTGCCACATCAGGCCGATGCCCGCCACCATCAGGCCCGCCGCGGCGAGGCGCGGGGCGCCGAAGCGCTCCTTGAAGAAGACGGTGCCGATGGCCGCGCCCACGATGATGGAGGACTCCCGGAGGGCGGCGACCGGGGCGAGGGCGGCGCGGGTCTGCGCCCACAGGACGAGGCCGTACGCACAGACCGAGAGGAACCCGCCGAGCAGACCGCGCAGGGCGACCGGGCGGAGCTGGGCGGCCAGGGCGCGGCGGCGGGTGGCGAGGGCGTAGGCGGGGATGGCGAACCCCTCCAGGATCATCAGCCAGGCGATGTACCCGAGCGGGGTGCCGGAGGCGCGCACGCCGAGGCCGTCCACCACGGTGTACGCGGCGATGGACAGCCCGGTGGCCACGGCGGCGGCCAGGGCGAGCCCGTGCGGGCCGCCGTTCCCCGCCGTAGGCGCACCGTCCCCCGCCGTACGGGCGCCCCGTGCGCCCCACAGCGCCACGCCCAGCAGCCCCGCCGAGGCCACCGCGATGCCCGCCGCCTGGCGGCCGTCCGGGGTCTCGGCGGCGAAGACCGCGGCGAGCACGGTCACCACCAGCGGCGCGGTGCCGCGGGCGATCGGATACATCTGGCCGAAGTCGCCCAGGTGGAAGGAGCGCATGAGAAGGACGTAGTACACGAGGTGGATGGCCGCGGAGGCGATCAGATACGGCCAGGCGCCCGCCGCGGGCAGCGGGCTGAAGACGGCCAGCACCACCCCGCACAGCGCCCCGCCGCCGCTCACCAGGGTGAAGGAGAGCAGCTGGTCGCGGATGTGGTGGGCGATCGCGTTCCAGCTTGCGTGGGTGATGGCCGCGAGGAGGACCGCAGCCGCGACGAGCGGGGTCACGCGGCGGTGTCGCGCACGTCGGCCACGGTCCCCTCGGCATGCGCGATCAGCGTCTTGGGGTCGAGCGCGAAGACGGTGTGCGGGGTGCCCGCCGCCGCCCAGACGACTCCGTGGTCCAGCAGTCGGCGGTCGGCCAGGACCCGGGTGCGGGTGCGGTGCCCGAAGGGCGGGACGCCGCCGATGGCGTAGCCCGTCGTCTCCCGGACGAGCGCGGCGCTCGCCCGCCGCACCGCGTCGGCGCCCAGCTCGTGGCGCACCAGCTCGACATCGACCCGTGACGCGCCGTCCACCAGCACCACCACCGGCTGCCCGTCCGCCTCGAAGACGAGGGACTTGACGATCTGGCTCAGCTCGCAGCCGACCGCCTCGGCCGCCTCGACGGCGGTGCGGGTGGCATCGGGGAAGCGGCGGATCTCCACGTCCAGGCCGAGGCCGCGCAGGGCCTCGGCGAAGCGGGGGTGGGCGGCGGTGCCGGAGGCGGCGGTGTCAGAGGTGTCGGAGGCCATGGCGCTGACGCTATCGGCGGACGCGGGGCCGCGCGAGGACATTTCGGGGCGCCGAAATGCGGAAACGCACACCGGCGTTCAGGACCACGGCCCGTCAGATCGCCGACGATCGGACCATGAACGTCATGAACATGGCACGGCGTCGGCACGGCCCTGGCCTCCTTCGCCGGACCACGTGGACAGCACGACCGGCCGCGCTCTCGGCCGACGCCGCGCCCTCCGCCGAGCCGTGTCCTCAGCCGAACCGCGCCGGGCGGTAGCCGGTCTCGGCCAGGATGCGCCGGGCGCGGGAGGCATGCCGCCCGGCCCGCTCCGGGGCGCCCAGCGCGCGGCACACGGTGGCCAGCGCGTGGTGGGCCCGGCACTCCACCAGCCGCAGCCCTTGGCCGCGGGCGATGGCCAGGGCCCGTTCCGCGTGACCGGCGGCCGCCTCGTACGCACGCGAGCCGTCCCGGAGCCGGGCCAGTCCCACGTGCGCCTCGGCCTCCTGGCGCCGCAGCCCCCGGGAGGCGGCGGCGTCCAGGGCCTCGGTCAGCCGGGCCTCGGCGCGGTCGGACCTCCCGTCCGCGCGGTGCAGCTCGCCGAGCGTGGTGAGCGCGTCGGCCTCGTCCTTGGGGGTGCTGGTCTCGACCGCGATCTCCAGGGCCCGCTCGGCGTGCGCGAAGGCGGCGTCGGGCCGTCCCGCGTCGCCGTGCACCTGGGCCAGCAGGTCGTGCGCGCTGGCCTCGTTGTGGCGCTGGCTCAGCTCCCGGCACAGCCGCGCCGCGGCGCGACCGTCCGCCAACGCCCGGTCCGGGTCGCCGAGCAGCCGGTGCGCCTGACCGCGGTTGATCATCGCGGTGACCGTGCCGGACGAGGTCTCCTGGCGCCCGTAGATCCCGATGGCCTCGGTCGCCCGGTCCACCGCGCGCCGCAGCTCGCCGAGCTGGACGTCGACGGCGGAGCTGTTGGAGAGCGCGGGGCCGAGCAGCCCGGGGCGGTCGAGCGTACGGAACATCCGGATGCCCCGGTCCTGCCACTCGGCCGCGCGCCGCATGTCCCCCATGTCGTCGTACAGTGCGCCGAGATTGCACAGCATCGCGGCCTCGCCCTCCGCGAACCCCGCCCGGCGGTACCCCTCCAGCGCCGACCGGTGGTAGCCCAGCGACGCCTCGACCTCGCCGGTGTGCCGGTACAGGGTCCCCAGGCTGTGCAGCATGGCCGCCTCGCCCAGCGGATCGCCGCCCTGCCGCGCCGCGCGCAGCCCGGCCTGCGCCGCGTCCTCCCAGGCGGACAGATGGCGCCGCTGGTAGAAGTACGTGCGCAGCTCGTCGGCGAGCTGCCAGGCGGTGCGGTACGGACCGGCCTCGGCGGCGCGGACGACGGCGGCGACCAGATTGGCGCGCTCGTCCTCCAGCCACGCCAGCGCCTCGTCCCGCCCGGAGAACGCGCCGCCCCCGGCGCGGTCCCGCTCCAGCCGGACCTGCGGGGTGTAGCCGTACGCGGTGGCCGCGTCGGCCTGCCGCAAGTACCAGGCGAGCAGCCGCTCCAGGGCCGCGGCGCGCTCGGCGGCGCCGCACTCGGCGAGGGCCCGCTCGGCGGCGTACTCGCGCAGCAGGTCGTGAGGCCGGTAGCGGCCCGGACGCGGCGACTCGACCAGATGCGCGGCATCCAGCGCCCGCAGCAGCCCGGCGGCCGTCCGCTCGCCGGTGTTCAGCAGGGCGGCCGCGGCGGGCACGGTGATCTCCGGCCCCGGGGCCACCCCCAGCAGCCGGAAGAGCCGGAGCGGCCCGGGGGCGAGGGCGCGGTACGAGAGCGTGAAGGCGCGCCGGACGGCGGACGCCGGGTCGCCGTCGAGCTCCAGCGCCGCCAGCCGGTCGCCGTCGCCCAGTTCGGCGGCCAGATCGGCGACCGGGCGCCCGGGGTCGCAGACCAGCTGCGCCGCGGCGACCCGTAATGCCAGCGGCAGCGCCCCGCACAGCCGGACGAGCCGGTCGGTGGCCTCCGGTTCGGCCGCCACCCGGTCTTCGCCCACGGCGGCCGCCAGCACCGCGCGCGCGGCCTCGGGGGTGAGCGAACCCAGGACGAGCGGCTGGGCCCCGTCGCGGGCGACCAGGCCGCTCAGCCGCTGACGGCTGGTCACCAGCACCTGGCAGGCGGGGGCGCCGGGCAGCAGCGGACGCACCTGTTCCACCGAGGCGGCGTTGTCCAGCACGACCAGCATGCGCCGCCCGGCCAGCAACGAGCGGTACAGATGCACCTGCTCGTCCCGGTCGGCCGGAATCCGCTCCCGGGCCACCCCCAGCCCGTGCAGCAACTGCCCGATGGCCTCCGCGGGGCGCAGCGGCTCGCTGTCGTGGTCGAAGCCGCGCAGATCCACATAGAGCTGGCCGTCGGGGAAGCGGTGCCGGACCCGGTGCCCCCAGTGCACGGCGAGGGCGGTCTTGCCGACCCCGGCCGTGCCGCAGACCGCCGCGATGGCCACGGCCCCGGCCGGGTCCTCGGCCGCCTCCGCGGCGGCTCCGTGGGAGGCGCCGGTGGCCTCGGGCGGCAGCAGGGCATCCAGCCGGGCGATTTCCTCGGCCCGCCCGCGGAACCCGCCCACCACATGCGGCAGTCCGGCGGGCACCCGCGGCAGCGCGGAGTCGGCGGGTGTTTCGGGATCACCCGGCGCGACGGCTGCTTCGGAGCCAGGCGCTTCGGCTACGGCGGCCGCTCCGCACTCCTCCGGCACGGCCAGCGACGGGTCCTCGCTCAGGATGCGCTGGTGCACCCCGCGCAGCTCGGGCCCGGGGTCGACGCCGAGGTCGTCGGCGAGCCGATGGCGCGTGGCCTCGTACAACTCCAGCGCCTCCGCCTGCCGTTCGCCGCGGTACAGCGCCGTCATCAGCTGCCGTACCGCCCGTTCGTCCAGCGGGTGCGCCGCCGCCTGGGCGCGCAGCTCCGGCAGCAGTTCACGGTGATGGCCTAGGCGCAGCGAGGCGTCGTACAACTCCAGCCGCGCCGCGAGCCGTTCGTCCGCGAGGCGGGCCCGGGTCGCCTCCGCCCAGGCTCCGGTGAGCCCGCTGAGGGCGTCTCCGCGCCACAGGTCCAGCGCCTGCCGTAACAGGGCTACGCGGTCGTCACGGTCGCGGGCGGCGGCCGTGAGGCGGTGGAAGCGGTGCAGGTCCACCCGCTCGGGGTCGGCCTCCAGGAGATAGCCGCCGGAGCGGCGCGTCAGCCGGACGCCGGGGACGCCGCAGTCGGCCAGGGCGGTGCGCAGCCGCCCGATGTACCCGTAGAGGATGTTGCGGACCGAGCCCGGTGGGTCCTCGCCCCACACCCGGTCGATCAGCCGCTCCGCCGGTACGGCGCGGCCCAGTTCGCACAGGAGCACCGCCGCGACGGTGCGCTGTTTGGGATGACCCAGTCCGACGGGTCGGCCCTCGGCCGACGCCTCCACCGGGCCCAGCAACCGGAACTCCACCTCGACCCCCTGTCACGTCCCTGTCAGCCAGGGTGAACCTCCCGGGTAAATGACCGGTCAACGTTTCTTCAACCTCCCTTCCACACCCGGGCGGGAGAGTCGTTCGTGCCGCCACGGGGAGCACGACCGGCGGCGCCCGACAACACAACGATCAAGGGAGCAGACCCATGCGTGTACGTGGACGCCTGACGGGGGCCGGTCTCGGTATCGCCGCGGTGGCGATGGTGGGACTGAGCGCGACCGCGGCCAGCGCCCAGCCCGCCGACTCCATCGGCACCAAGGCCGAGGCGGCGAACGTCCCGGTTCATGTGACGACCGACGCCTACATCCGGTCGGTGCCCGCCATCACGGGCGCCGTCTGGGGCAATGTCCAGTTCGGCGAGGACTGGGGAGCCCTCTGCTACACCGAGGGCGGTAACGCCAGCCTGGGCGGCCGGACCAGCAACATCTGGGTCCAGCTCGACCAGACGGGGCCGTCCAACGGCTATGTGACCGAGCTGGCGCTCCAGAACGGGCACGCCGGCATGGGGCACTGCTGACCGGCCGACCGGCCGACCGGCTAACCGGCTGACCGGCTACCGGCTGAACGTGAAAGAGCCGGGCGGGCGCGGAATCACCGCGCCCGCCCGGCTCCTCAGCGGTAGGGCGGGGCCTCAGCCGCCCGCGCGCAGCAGCGCGGCCACGATCGGGCCCGCCGTGTCGCCGCCGTGGCCGCCCTCGGGGACCACACCGGCAGCGGCGAGGTCACCGTTGTAGGCGGTGAACCAGCCGTTCGGCTTCTCCTGGTTGTCGACCTCGGCCGAACCGGTCTTGGCGCCGAAGTCACCGCTCATCCCGGACATCGCCTCGGCGGCGGTGCCGGAGGTGGCGGTCAGGTGCATCAGCTTGCGCAGCTGGTCCTTGGTGCTCGACTTCATCGTCTTGCTCGCCTTGGCCAGCGTCCGGTTGTCCAGGGACGGCGAGACCAGGTACGGCTGGCGGAAGGTGCCGGTGGATGCCGTGGCCGACACCGACGCCATGTTGAGCGGGTTCATCCGCACCCCGCCCTGGCCGATCAGCGAGGCGGCCTTGGAGGCCGCGGACTGCGTCGGCACCGCGCCGTCGAAGGTGGGCACGCCGGTCTGCCAGTTGAGGCCGATGCCGAAGACGTCACGGGCCTCCTTGGTCAGATCGTCGTCCTTCAGCTTCCCCGCCTGGCTGATGAAGGCGGTGTTGCAGGAACGGGCGAAGCTCTGCTCGAACGTGCCGTTCTTGATCTCGAACTTCTTGTCGTTCTGGAACTTCCAGCCGCCGTAAGAGAAGTACTTCGGGCACGGATGCGCCTTGCCGTACGCGGCCAGACCCTTGTCGATCAGCGCCGCCGAGGTGATGACCTTCATGGTCGACCCCGGTGCGTACGAGCCCTGGAGCGCCGGGTTGAAGCCGCTCGCGGGGGAGTTGGCCACCGCGAGGATCTCACCGGTGCTCGGCTTGACCGCCACGACCGACGCCTTGCTCTTCTTGCTCACCTGCTGCTCGGCGGTGCTCTGAAGCTTCGCGTCGATCGTCGTCTTCAGCGTGCCCGGGGTGCCCTTGGAGAGCACCTTCAGCGTCTCGTCGGGCGACTTGGAGCCCTTGCCGCGGGCGATGAAGGTCTCCACGCCCGCCTTGCCGCCGGCCTTCTTCCCGTACCGCTCGCGCAGCCCGGACAGCACCCCCTTGAGGGTCGGGTGGTCGGTGGCGGACAGCTCCGTGCCGTCCCGGTCGACCGCCTTGATCGGCGGGGCCTCGGACTCGCCGGTCTCCAGGGTGTCGCCCTTGCCCAGCTTGGGGTGGACGACCGAGGGCTGCCAGTCGACGACCGGCTTGCCCGTCTTGGTGTCGCGGGTCACGTCCAGCGAGGATTCATACGTCCAGGGGACGCTCTCACCGCTGTACGCGATCCGGGCGTTGACCGCGAACGGCACCTTGTCGCCGCTGGCCTGCCCCGGATTCAGCTCCACCTTGTCGATATGGGCTTTTTTGCGGTAACCGCTCAGCGCCGCGGCGGCCGCGTCGCTGTCGTCCGTCAGGGCGGCGGCCTTCGCCGTCTCACCCGCCGACCATGCCGCCAGGAACGAGCGGGCGGTGGTCTTGACCTCGGCCGCGCTGGGCGGGCCGGTCTTCACCTTCTTCACGGCGTTCTTCTCGTCGCCCGACGCGTTCGCGCCGTCATTGGAGCCCGACGAGTCATCCTGGCCGCTGCCGCAGCCGGCAACACTGACGACCATGGCGGCGAACACCGCACTGACGATCGCGGCTCTCGCGCCACTCCGCATGCAGAACCCCCACTGTGTTCTTCGAGTCCCCCCACCGGTGCGGTGGGGGCCGCGGTTCGAGGCACTCTACCGGCATCGCGTGAACCCGCCGCGACCCCTCCGGAACCGCTTCCTCCGGGCGCCTGGCCCGGATTCAGATCCAGGTGTCGAGCCACATGCGGGCCCGCCAGGCGTCCATCGGCATCGTCTGGCCCGTGTACAGCGGGAAGAAGTAGATGAAGTTCCAGATGATGAGCAGGACGAGCGCGCCCGCGCCGACCGCGCCCACCACCCGCCGGGTATCGGTCGCCCCCGGCGGACCCAGCAGCGCGCCGATCATCATGGCCACCGCCAGACACAGGAACGGCACGAACACGACGGCGTAGAAGGAGAAGATCGTGCGGTCCTGGTAGAGGAACCACGGCAGATACCCGGCCGCGATCCCGGCCAGGATCGCGCCCGCCCGCCAGTCGCGCCGCAGCGCCCACCGGAACAGCAGGTAGAGCACCGCGAAGCAGGCCGCCCACCACAGCAGCGGGGTGCCCAGGGCCAGCACCTCGCGCGCGCACTTCTCGGCGGCGTCTTCGGGGCAGCCTTCCTGACCGGCCCGCGGCGACTCGTAGAAGTACGAGACCGGCCGCGACTGGACCAGCCAGCTCCACGGGTTGGACTGGTAGACGTGCGGCGAGTCCAGGCCCACATGGAACTTGTAGACCTCGGTCTCGTAGTGCCACAGGCTGCGCAGCGGGTTGAGCAGCCAGTCGAAGGTGCCGCCGCTGCCGTAGCCGCCGCCGTCCGGCCGGTCCGACTCGGCCCAGTGGCGGAAGTAGCCGCTGTGCTGCCAGCCGCGCGTCCGGCTGAAGGTGCCGCTCGCGCCGAACCAGCCCGACCAGGAGGCGATGTACGTGACGATCGCCACAGGCACCGTCGACAGGAACGCCCACGGCAGATCGCGCCGCAGCACCGTCCGGTAGGGGCGCAGGGCGCCCGCGGTGCGGCGCGCGCCGACGTCCCACAGGACGGTCATGAGGCCGAAGAGCGCCAGTACGTAGAGCCCGTTCCACTTGGTGCCGATGGCCAGGCCCAGCAGCACCCCGGCCGCGATCCGCCACGGCCGCGCGCCCAGCTTCAGGCTCCCGGCGACCTCCGCGTCGGGCCGCGCCGGGCCGTCGTCGCTCTCCGGAAGCGTCGCCGGGGGTGCCGCCGGGAGTGCCGCCGCGAGCCGGGCCCGGGCCTTGTCCCGGTCGATGAGCAGACAGCCGAAGGCGGCCAGCACGAAGAACATCAGCACCAGGTCGAGCAGCGCTGTGCGGCTCATCACATAGTGCAGACCGTCCACGGCCATCAGCGCGCCCGCCAGGCAGCCGAGGAACGTCGAACGGAAGAGCCGCCGCCCGATCCGGCACAGCATCAGTACCGACAGGGTGCCGAGCACGGCGACCATGAACCGCCAGCCGAAGGGGTGCAGCCCGAAGAACTGCTCGCCCAGCCCGATGACCCACTTGCCGACCGGCGGATGGACCACATAGGACGCGGCGTCGCTCAGCGGGATGTGCTGCGGCGTGTCGAGGATCCTGTCGTTGGCGGTCTTGGGCCAGGTGCCCTCGTAGCCGAACCGCCAGACCGACCAGGCGTCCTTGGCGTAATACGTCTCGTCGAATATGACCTTGTCCGGGCTGCCGAGGCGCCAGAAACGGGTCAGCCCGGCGACGAGCGCGACCAGCAGCGGCCCGCCCCAGCCGCTCCAGCGGGCGATTCTGGCCGCCACCGCGGGGGTCGCCCCGAGCGTCTCCCACAGCCGGGTGCCCGGCTCCTGGTACGGCGGGACCAGCCGTTCGCGTACACCGGGCCGGGGGTGGCCCGCGTATCCGAAACGGCGCAGCCGACGCTGCCAGGCCGGCGGGTGCTGGCCGGCGGCTCGGCCCGGCTGGGCGTGGGTCGCGGTGTCACTGCTCACCGGGCCATCGTAGGGAAGCGGCCTGTGAGTGTGGCGTGGATCAGGTGGTGTCTCGCGGAAACGGCGGCCGACGCGGCGGGTGCGGCGGGCTGCGAGGATGGCCCGGTGACTGGAACGCTCGTACTCGCAGGGACCCCCATCGGCGACACCGCGGACGCGCCGCCGCGGCTGGCCGCCGAGCTGGCGGCGGCCGATGTGATCGCCGCCGAGGACACCCGGCGGCTGCGCCGGCTCACCCAGGCGCTGGACGTCCAGCCGGGCGGCCGGGTGGTGTCCTACTTCGAGGGCAACGAGGCGGCGCGTACCCCCGAGCTGGTCGAGGCGCTGGCGGGGGGCTCCCGGGTGCTGCTGGTCACCGACGCGGGCATGCCCTCGGTCTCCGACCCCGGCTACCGGCTGGTCGCCGCCGCCGTCGAGCGCGGCATCGCGGTCACCGCGGTGCCCGGCCCGTCCGCAGTGCTCACCGCGCTGGCCGTCTCCGGGCTGCCGGTGGACCGCTTCTGCTTCGAGGGCTTCCCGCCGCGCAAGGCGGGGGAGCGGCTGGGGCGGCTGCGCGAGGCCGCCGAGGAACGGCGCACCCTGGTCTACTTCGAGGCCCCGCACCGGCTGGCCGCCACCCTGGCCGCCATGGCGGAGGTGTTCGGCGCGGACCGGCGGGCCGCGGTGTGCCGGGAGCTGACCAAGACGTACGAAGAAGTCCGGCGCGGCCCGCTGGAGGAGCTGGCGGCCTGGGCCGCCGAGGGCGTACGGGGCGAGATCACCATCGTCGTCGAGGGCGCCGCCGCATCGGGCCCCGACGAGGCCGGTCCCGCCGAGCTGGCCCGCCGGGTCGCGGTGCGCGAGGAGGCCGGGGAGCGCCGCAAGGAGGCCATCGCGGCGGTCGCGCAGGCCGCCGGGGTACCCAAAAGGGTGGTGTTCGATGCGGTCGTGGCGGCAAAGAACGCGGCGGCGGACGCGCCACGCGAAGGTAAAGCCCACCACTGAAAGGCAAAGGGCAGACCTGCCGATCGGGCGGTTTCGATAGTGCACAGCTAAATCTCCCCCAAAGAGAGGGAAGAGCTGCTGCGATCCCGCCGGGAAAGGCGTCCACTGGAGGAGAAGCGAGGGGACGTACCAATCCCGGAAGACTTGTCCTGCGGACAAGAGGAGCTGCCATGAGCGATATAGCGGGAGCCTCGAACGGCGTTCACCCGATATCCCGGCCCACCGTCGGCCCCGAGGGCGACGAGGTGGCCCACGAGGCCTACGCCTTCGCCTGCATGAAGTGCGGGCACGGCTGGGAACGGTCGTACGACATCGAGCACCACGTGGACGGCGAGGGCCACCCCTTCGTCGTCTACTTCACCGACGGCACGCGCGTCCCGTCCCCGCTGACGAGCCCCGACTGCGTCAACTGCGGTGCGCATCTGGTGCGCATCATGCGGGCGGGCCAGGTCTCGTCGGTCCTGGAGAGCGCCCGGCGGACCCCGCCGCGCGGTGCGCCGAAGGCGGGACCGGACGGTGCGGGGCCGGACGGCGGGGCGGACACCGAAGGCACCACGCGGCGCCGTGGACACCACTGGCACCTGTCGAATCTCCTGCACCCCTTTTCGCATCGCAAATGAGCTGGGTCAGGGTCAGCTGAGCGGCCGGGCGTGATGTGAAGGGTGTGATTCACCCGACATTCACCGGCATTCATAGAATCACGCTCATGGCGCAATCAGCATCGACCCACGGCGGCAGCGGCGGAACCGGCAGCGGTAAGAACAACGGCGGACAAAACGGCAGGCAAAAGGAAAAGGACGCTCCGCCCCCGCTCCCGGACCCCCTGCGGGTACCGGTCGCCGACTCCCACACCCACCTGGACATGCAGACGGGAACCGTCGAGGACGCCCTGGCCAAGGCGGCCTCGGTCGGCGTGACGACCGTCGTCCAGGTGGGATGCGACCTCGCCGGGTCGCGGTGGGCGGCCGAGACCGCGGCCGCCCACGACGGCGTCTGGGCCACCGTCGCCCTCCACCCCAACGAGGCGCCCCGCATCGTCCTCGGCGACCCTGATGGCTGGTCCCGGCAGGGCGCCCGGGAACCCGGCGGCGACCAGGCCCTCGACGCGGCCCTCGCCGAGATCGACACCCTCGCCGCCCTGCCCCAGGTGCGCGGCGTCGGCGAAACCGGCCTCGACTACTTCCGCACCGGCCCCGACGGTATGGCCGCCCAGGAACGCTCGTTCCGCCGCCACATCGACATCGCCAAACGGCACGGCAAGGCCCTGGTCATCCACGACCGCGAAGCCCACGACGACGTCCTGCGGGTGCTCGCCGAGGAGGGCGCCCCCGACACCGTCGTCTTCCACTGCTACTCCGGCGACGCCGCCATGGCCAAGGTGTGCGCGGAGCACGGCTACTACATGTCCTTCGCGGGGAACGTCACCTTCAAGAACGCCCAGCCGCTGCGCGACGCCCTCGCCGTCGCCCCCCTCGACCTCCTCCTCGTGGAGACCGACGCACCGTTCCTCACCCCCGCGCCCTACCGCGGACGGCCTAACGCTCCGTACCTGATTCCGTTCACCCTGCGGGCCATGGCCGACGTCAAGGGCGTCCCCGAAGACACCCTGGCGACCGCCGTGGCGGCCAACACCGCGCGCGTCTTCGGCTATTCGGCGCCCGACGGCCCCCAAGACCGCTGACAACGCAGGGTAATTAATCGGCTTTGGAGAGTCACCGGACACTCCGCTACAGTCCGCGGCGTCCCGCCCCGACCCGTGGACCCGTGGAGTGTCGTCGTGAGCCGTACGCAGGGCAGCCACCGCGTCCCGGGCGGCCGTGCCGCCGCCCGCCGAGCCGCCCGGCGCGGACGCGCCCCGGCCCGCACCGACCCGATGCGGAGGCTGCTGCCCCAGGCACTCGTGGTCGCCGCCCTGGCCGGCGGCACCTCCGCCTTCGTCGCCCAGGACAAGGCGGTACGGCTCAGCGTCGACGGCCACGCGCGCACCCTCCACACCTACGCCGACGACGTGGCCGAACTGCTCGCCGACGAGGACGTCGCCGTCAGCCCGCACGACATCGTCGCCCCCGCCCCCGGCCAACCCCTCACCAGCGGCGACGAGATCGCCGTCCGCTACGGCCGCCCCGTCACCCTCACCGTCGACGGCGAACGCCGCCGGGTGTGGACCACCGCCGAAACCGTCGACGGCGCGCTGCGCCAACTCGGCGTACGCGCCGCCGGCGCCTACCTGTCCGCCTCCCGCTCCGCCGCCATCACCCGGCGCGGACTGGACCTCGACGTCCGCACCGAGCGCACCGTCACCTTCCTCGCCGACGGACGCGCCCACACCATCCGCACCAACGCCGCCACCGTCGGCGAAGCGCTCACCACCGCCGGGCTCACCCTGCGCGGCCACGACACCACCTCCGTGCCGCAGGACAGCTTCCCGCGCGACGGCCAGACCGTGACCGTCATGCGCATCACCGGCAGCAGGGAGATCCGCGAGACGCCGGTCCCCTTCCCGACCATCCAGCGCGCCGACCCCACTCTCTTCAAGGGCACCCAACTGGTCGCCCGGGAAGGACGTCCCGGCACCCTGCGGACCATCTACCGGGTGCGCACCGTCAACGGCGTACGCCAGCGGCCCCGAAAGGTGCGCTCCGAGACCGTCCGGGCGCCCCTCGCCCGCATCGTCCGCGTCGGCACCATGACCCCGCCCACCGCCGTCGCCGGCGCCGACCGGCTCAACTGGCAGGCCATGGCCCGCTGCGAATCCGGCGGCCGCCCCGGCGCCGTCGACAGCTCCGGCCGCTACGGCGGGCTCTACCAGCTCGACCGCCAGACCTGGCAGGCCCTCGGCGGCCACGGCGCCCCCCAGGACGCGCCCCCCGCCGAGCAGACGTACCGGGCCAAGAAGCTGTACGTCCAGCGCGGCTCCGCCCCCTGGCCGCACTGCGGCCAGAAGCTGCGCCAGTGAACGCTGCCGCGCCCGCCCCCGTAAACTTCCCCGGTGAGCTCAACCGACCCCGACCCCGGTCCCACCGCGCTGCTGGGCCCCGCCGACATCCGCGACCTCGCGGCCCGCCTCGGCGTACGCCCCACCAAGCAGCGCGGCCAGAACTTCGTCATCGACGCCAACACGGTGCGCCGCATCGTGCGCACCGCCGAGGTGCGGCCCGACGACGTCGTCGTCGAGGTCGGTCCCGGCCTCGGCTCCCTGACCCTGGCCCTGCTGGAGGCCGCCGACCGGGTCACCGCGGTCGAGATCGACGACGTCCTGGCCGCCGCCCTCCCGGCCACCGTGGCCGCCCGGCTGCCCGAGCGCGCCGACCGCTTCGCGCTCGTCCACACCGACGCGCTGCACGTCACCGACCTCCCGGGGCCCGCCCCGACCGCCCTGGTCGCGAACCTCCCCTACAACGTCGCCGTCCCCGTCCTGCTCCACATGCTCGCCCGCTTCCCCACCATCGAGCGCACCCTGGTGATGGTGCAGTCCGAGGTCGCCGACCGCCTGGCCGCCCCGCCCGGCTCCAAGGTCTACGGCGTGCCCTCGGTCAAGGCCGCCTGGTACGCGCACGTCAAGCGCGCGGGCGCCATCGGCCGCAACGTCTTCTGGCCCGCCCCGAACGTCGACTCCGGCCTCGTCTCCCTGGTCCGCCGCGCCGAACCCCTCACGACGACCGCCTCCCGCGACGAGGTCTTCGCCGTCGTCGACGCCGCCTTCGCCCAGCGCCGCAAGACCCTCCGCGCCGCCCTCTCCGGCTGGGCGGGCTCGGCCCCCGCCGCCGAAGCCGCCCTGACGGCGGCGGGCATCTCCCCGCAGGCCCGCGGCGAGTCCCTGACGGTGGAAGACTTCGCCGCCATCGCCGAACACGCCCCCACCCGCTGACGCCGCCGAGCCTCCGGGGGAGCCCGCCGCAGGCGTCCCCAAGCCGCGGCTCCGCATCGGGGTCCGGGGGTGCCCCGGCGTGGGCGGGGTCGGCGCAGGCGCGACAATGGCCGCATCGGACATCCGAACCCCTTCCCTAGGAGCCCCGTGACCCGCCCCGTGACCGCCCGCGTCCCCGCGAAGGTCAACGTTCAGCTCGCGGTCGGCGGCCGACGCCCCGACGGCTTTCACGACCTGGCCAACGTCTTCCTCGCCGTAGGGCTCCACGACGAGGTCACGGCCACCCCGGCCGAAAGCCTCCGCATCACCGTCGAGGGCACCGACGCACCGCACGTCCCCACCGACCACACGAACCTCGCCGCGCGCGCGGCGGTCGCGCTCGCCGCCCGCCACGGCATCGCGCCGGACGTGCATCTGCACATCGCCAAGGACATCCCCGTCGCGGGCGGCATGGCGGGCGGCAGCGCGGACGCGGCAGGGGCCCTGCTGGCGTGCGACGCGCTGTGGGGGACGAAGACCAGCCGCACCGAACTGCTGGCGCTCTGCGCCGACCTGGGCAGCGACGTCCCGTTCAGCCTGGTCGGCGGCGCGGCCCTCGGCCGTGGCCGGGGGGAGCTGCTGACGCCGCTGGAGACGGGCGGGACGTTCCACTGGGTGTTCGCGGTCGCGGACGGCGGCCTGTCCACCCCGGCCGTCTACCGGGAGTGCGACCGCCTCCGGGAGGAGACGGGGGCGGGCGCGACCGTGGACGACGTCCCCGACCCGGAGCCGTCCGAGGCGCTGCTCACGGCCCTGCGTACCGGCGACCCGGCCGCGCTGGCCGCCGCCGTGACCAACGATCTCCAGCCCGCCGCGCTGTCCCTGCGCCCGGCGCTCGCCGAGACGCTGCGCGCGGGCGCGGAAGGGGGCGCACTCGCCTCCCTCGTGTCCGGCTCCGGCCCGACCTGCGCGTTCCTGGCGAAGGACGCGGAGGCCGCCCAGGACGTGGCCACGGCGCTCGCGGCGTCCGGCACCTGCCGCACCGTGCGGACGGCGTCGGGCCCGGCGCCCGGGGCGACGGTCACCACTCCCTGACCGCGACTACCCTGGGACGTCGATCGATCCGCGTACAGGAGTGTGATGGCCACCAACTTGGTCAACGTCGAAGCCGTCGGCAAGGTGTACGGCACCCGCGCGCTGCTGGACGGCGTGTCCCTCGGGGTCAACGAGGGCGACCGGATCGGCGTCGTCGGCCGTAACGGGGACGGGAAGACCACGCTCATCCGGATCCTCGCCAAGCTCGAACCGGCCGACGACGGCCGCGTCACCCACGCCGGGGGCCTGCGGGCGGGCGTGCTGACCCAGCACGATTCGCTCGACCCCGCCGCGACGGTCCGGCACGAGGTGATCGGCGACCTCGCCGACCACGAGTGGGCGGGCGACGCCAAGGTCCGGGACATTCTCACCGGGCTCTTCGGCGGGCTCGACCTGCCCGCCTTCCCGCAGGGCCTGGACACCGTCATCGGCCCGCTGTCCGGCGGCGAGCGCCGCCGTATCGCGCTCGCCAAGCTGCTGATCGCCGAGCAGGACCTGATCGTCCTGGACGAGCCGACGAACCACCTCGACGTCGAGGGCATCTCCTGGCTGGCCGGTCATCTGCGGGCGCGCCGCTCGGCGCTGGTGGTCGTCACCCACGACCGCTGGTTCCTGGACCAGGTCTGCACCCGCATGTGGGACGTGCAGCGCGGCGCGGTGCACGAGTACGAGGGCGGCTACAGCGACTACGTCTTCGCCCGGGCCGAGCGCGAGCGCATCGCCGCCAGCGAGGAGGCCAAGCGGCAGAACCTGATGCGCAAGGAGCTGGCGTGGCTGCGCCGCGGCGCCCCGGCCCGCACCAGCAAGCCGCGCTTCCGCATCGAGGCGGCGAACGCGCTGATCGCGGACGTCCCGCCGCCGCGCGACAGCGCCGAGCTGATGAAGTTCGCGAACTCCCGCCTCGGCAAGACGGTCTTCGACCTGGAGGACGTGACCGTCACCGCCGGGCCGAAGGTGCTGCTCAAGCATCTGACCTGGCAGTTGGGGCCGGGCGACCGGATCGGCCTGGTGGGCGTGAACGGCGCGGGCAAGACGTCGCTGCTGCGCGCCCTCGCCGAGGCCGCGCGCAGCGAGGGCGAACGGCAGCCCGCGGGCGGCCGGATCGCCGTCGGCAAGACCGTGAAGCTCGCGTACCTCTCGCAGGAGGTCGCCGAACTCGACCGGAACCTGCGCGTCCTGGAGGCCGTCGAGCAGGTGCGGCAGCGCGTCGACCTGGGCAAGGGCCGGGAGATGACCGCGTCGCAGCTGTGCGAGAAGTTCGGCTTCACCAAGGAGAAGCAGTGGACGCCGGTCGGCGACCTGTCCGGCGGTGAGCGGCGCAGGCTCCAGATCCTGCGGCTGCTGATGGACGAGCCCAATGTGCTGTTCCTGGACGAGCCGACGAACGACCTGGACATCGAGACCCTGACCCAGCTGGAGGACCTCCTCGACGGCTGGCCGGGCTCGCTCGTGGTCATCAGCCACGACCGGTACTTCCTGGAGCGCACCACCGACCGGGTGCTCGCCCTGCTGGGCGACGCCAGCTTGCGCATGCTGCCGCGCGGGGTGGACGAGTACCTGGAGCGGCGGCAGCGGGCGCTGGCCGAGGCGACGGCCCCGTCAACGTCCGGCTCCGGCAAGCAGGCGTCCGGCAAGCAGAAGGCCGCGGAGGCGCCGTCCGGCGGGCAGCGTTCGGCGGCCGAGCAGCGTGCCGCGAAGAAGGAACTCCAGAAGATCGAGCGGCGGCTGGACCGCATCAGCGACCAGGAGTCCACGCTGCACGCCCAGATCGCCGAGGACGCCACGGACTTCACCCGGGTCGCCGAGCTGGACGCCAAGCTGCGGGAGCTGACGGGGGAGCGGGACGAACTGGAGACCCGCTGGCTGGAGCTGGCCGACGACGCGTGAGCGGGCGGCGCGTGCGCCCCGACGGCCTGTGAGGGCCGACGACGCGTGAGCAACAGTCGCGTCACGGGCCGGTCTCAGCTGCTCGATAGATGCCGACCGGCCCGTGGCTTGTCATGACCGGGTGATACAAAGAACTCCCGCCTTGCCCTGCTGCTCACCGGCGGGTCGCATGTCCGATTCGCTCCATCCCGGCGGGCTCCGGCCGCCGGGATCGCGGGGGAGGCCGAGTCGGTCCATGGGCTCGCCTTAGAAGGAATACCCATGTCACAGCCGCCTCCGCCGCCGAATCAGCCGCCGCAGGGCGGCTTCGGCGCGCCGCAGGAGCCGAGTTACGGCTATCCGCAGCAGCCGCCCGTACCGCCTCCGCCGCCCCCGGGCCCGCCGTCGCAGCCGCCGCAGACGCCCCCGCAGGGCGCGGGTGGTTACGGCTACCCGGGGCAGTCGGTCCACGCGGAGCCCACCCAGGCGGCCATGCCGTCCCCGTACCAGCAGCAGTACGGCCAGCAGCAGTACGGGCAGCAGCCCTACGGCCAGCAGCAGTACGGCCAGCAGGGGTACGGCTACCCGCCCCAGCCGCAGTACCCCGGCGGCCCGGGCCAGGGCGGCGGCCCCGGCGGCAGCGGCCGGTCCAAGCAGCGGATGGCGGTCATCGTCAGCGCCGTGGTCGCGGTCGCGCTGGTCATCGGCGGCGGCATATGGTTCGCCACCAAGGGCGGCGACACCGATGACCAGGCCAAGGGCAAGGACAAGCAGACCAGCCAGGGCAGCACCAGCGGCAGCACGGGCGGCACCAAGAACAAGCCCGCCCCGAAGACGGTCAACGCCCAACTGGTCAACAAGCTCCCCATGCCGAAGGTCAACGACCAGGTCACGGTCGAGGGCATGTGGACCGTCGGCGACACCTTCGTGAAGGCCGGGGTCAACAAGATCGACGGCTACCCGCTGGACGGCGGCGCCGCGAAGTGGTCGATTCCCCTCGCCGGTGCGGTCTGCTGGTCCTCGGATCACGTCTCCAAGGACGGTCTGACCGCGGTCCTCTACCAGGAGACCAAGCCGACCAAGGAGGACGAGTACCCGAGCTGCAACCAGGTCGCGCTGCTGGACCTGAAGAACGGCAAGATGCGGTGGCACCGGGACGTCAGTGACGGGGACGAGAAGGTTCCCTTCGACGAGGTGACCTTCGGCGGCGGCACGGTCGCCGCGGGCGGCACCAGCGGCGGCGCCGCCTGGTCGTCGTCGGGCAAGCAGCTGTGGAAGCCGCAGGCCACCAGCGACTGCGAGGACCGCGGCTATGCCGGCAGCGAGACCAAGCTGGTCGCGGTGCGCCGGTGCGGTCAGTACGACAACCCGCAGATCCAGGTCCAGACGCTGAACCCGAAGACGGGCGCGGTGAAGTCCGCGTACAAGGTGTCGCAGGGCATCGACTACGTGCACATCGCGTCCACCAACCCGCTGGTGATCGGGCTCGACGCGGGCGACTCGACCGGCTCCGGGGTCTCCGACTTCCTGTCCATCGACGACAGCGCCAAGGCCGGTACGGTGCGCGCGAAGATCAGCACCGAGAACGGCAAGTACCAGGCCAAGTGCCCCTCGACCAGCGTCGAGGGCTGCCGCCAGATCGCCGTCAGCAAGTCGGCCGACGCCCTCTTCCTGGGGTCGGAGGACCGCAACAGCTACGACAGCACCACCGCGGCCAACGAGATCGTGGCGTTCAGCCTGTCGACCGGCAAGCCGGTCGGCAAGACGGACGGCGTCAAGGCCGCCGCGATGACCCCGCTCGGCCTCGACGAGGACGGCTTCGTGCTCGCCTACCAGGAGAGCACCTTCGACGAGGGCGGCGCGGTGTGGCGCATCGACCCCAAGTCGTACGAGAAGGCGAAGCTGTTGCAGAACCCGGCCGACAGCGGGGAGATGGAGTCGAAGTTCAGCCCCAGCTACTCGGAGATCATCTACTCCGACCAGCGGCTGTACATGAGCACCGTCTACGCCGACAAGCCCTCCGGCTCGTACGACAAGGACGACCCGCTGGCCATCATCTTCGGCGGCAGCTGACACCACCGGCGCACCACCTCGGCGGCCCCGCCCGTACGCACCGTACGGGCGGGGCCGCCGCCGTTTTCCGCCAGGGTTCGCCATGATCGAATCCGTTCGGCCGGGCAGGCCGCATCGATCTGTTTCAGACGTGAATGAGGTGTCAAGTAGGCGCAGATGGGCGGGATTTCGGCATTCCGGGGGGCTTCTTCCGGGTAAGGGGCGCGCAACGTCGAACAAGCGTGTAGCTTCCCGGGGCAAAGGGGGGAAACTCATGGGCGTGCGACTCATGGTGGTCGATGACCACCGCCTGCTCGCGGAGGCCCTCGCCTCGGCGTTGAAGCTGCGCGGGCACCGGGTGCTCGCGGCGGCCGCGCCGAGCGCGGGAGCGGCGGAGCTGGTGGTGAGCCGGGCACCGGAGGTGTGTCTGCTGGGTACGGCGACACCCGCCGATCCGGGCGTGTTCGAACCGGTCGTGCGGATCAAGAAGGAGCGGCCGCAGGTCGCGGTGGTGGTGCTCGGCCCGGTGCCGAGCCCGCGCGGCATCGCCGCCGCGTTCGCCGCGGGCGCGTCGGGCTATGTCCGGCACGACGAGCGGATCGAGGGCGTCGAGCGCGCCATGATGAAGGCGCGCGCGGGCGAGGCGGCGGTGGCCCCGCAGCTGTTGCAGGGGGCGTTCGCGGAGCTGCTCAACCCCGCGGCCCAGCCGGACGACGAGGGGGCCCGGCTGCTGCGCATGCTGACCCCGCGCGAGGTGGAGGTGCTCATGCGGGTCGCGGAGGGCGAGGACACCCGGCTGATCGCCGCGGGCATGGGCATCGCGCCGAGCACGGCGCGCACCCATGTGCAGCGGGTGCTGATGAAGCTCGGGGTGGGATCCCGGCTGGAGGCGGCGGCGCTTGCGGCGCGCACCGGTCTGCTGGACCGGGCGGCGACGCACCGCAGCGCCGAGACCTAGCCGGCCACCTGGCCGACCGCGTCAGCCCTCCGCGTCCCCGGGCCGGTCGGGTCCCTGCTCGGGGGCGGGGTGGGGCACGGGCAGCGGCCTGAGCTTCATCCAGAGCAGGAAGAGCAGGCCGAGGACGAGCATGCTGACGCCCGTCCACAGGTTGATGTTGATGTTCTCGGCCTTTTTCAGGGCCGCGTCGGAGGCGGTGATTCCGGCGATCGTGACGATGATCCCGTAGATCACGAACAGGCCGCCGATGATGCGCCGTACGTCGAAGAGCCGGGCCGCGGTCGCCGACTTCCCCTCCAGCTCCTCGACCTCGTGCTGATACTCGTAGTCGTCACTCATGGCGCGGGTTCCTTATCCGCAGGAGGGTCACGGGTTCACAGGGAGAACGGGACGTAAGCCAGGGCGGCGAGGACGATGGCGCCCCAGCCGAGCAGGGCGGGCCTGCGGTACCAGGCCTCGTCGCCGGGCGCCGCGGGTTCGGCGATGCCGGGGGCGGTGGTTCCGTAGACCAGTCCGGCCAGCGACTGTTCCGGCTTGGGCTTGGTGAACGGCGTGATGGCGACCATCACCACCCCGCCGACCACGAACGCCACGATGGCGGAGACGAAGTTGGCGCCCTGGTCGCTGGGGATGGAGATGACGCCGTCCTTGTAGAGCCAGAAGTAGTTGATCATCGCGGCGACGGTGCCGGAGAGCAGCCCCCAGAACCCGGCCGGGGCGGTGGCCCGCCGCCAGAACATCCCGATGATGAAGACGCAGAACAGCGGCACGTTGAAGAACGAGAACAGGGTCTGGAGGTAGTTCATGATGTTGCTGAACGAGGACGCGATGAACGCCGTCCCCATCCCGGCCAGTACGCCGATCGCGGTCACCACCCGCCCCGTCAGCAGGTAGTACTCGTCCGCGCGGTCCTTGATGACGTACGCCCGCCAGATGTCATTCGTGAAGACCGTGTTGAAGGACGAGACGTTGGCCGCCATGCCCGCCATGAAGGCGGCGAGCAGTCCGGTGACCGCCATGCCCAGCACGCCGTTGGGGAGCAGATCGCTCATCAGGAGCGGGATCGCGTCGTTGTACTGGAGATCGCTCTTCTTGGAGCCGATCCCCGGCTCGACGGCCAGGGCGATCAGCCCCGGGACCACCACGATCAGCGGGATGAACATCTTGGGGAAGGCGGCGATCAGCGGGGTGCGCTGGGCGGCCGAGAGGTTCTTGGCGGACAGCGCGCGCTGGACCTCGGCGAAGTTGGTCGTCCAGTAGCCGAAGCTCAGGCAGAAGCCGAGGCCGAGCACGATGGTGAGCCAGTTGGCGCCCAGCGGGTTGCCCGAGCCGATGCCGGTGCCGCCCCACGCGGAGGTGAAGTTGGGGCCGTGGGACGCTTCGAGGGAGTCCTTGAGCCCGCCGAAGCCGCCCACCCGCTTCAGGCCGACGACGGTGAGCGGGATGAGCGCGGCGAGGATGACGAAGAACTGGAGCACCTCGTTGTAGATCGCCGAGGAGAGCCCGCCCAGGGTGATGTACGCGAGCACGAACAGCCCGGCGACGACGATGGCCACCCACTGCGGCCAGCCGAGCAGCGCCTCGACGACGATGGCCATCGCGTAGAGGTTGACGCCCGCGATCAGCACGGACGCCACGGAGAAGATGATCGAGCTGAGCAGATGCGAGGACGGCCCGTAGCGGTGCAGCAGGAATTCGGGCACCGACCTGACCTTGGAGCCGTAGTAGAACGGCATCATCACCAGGCCGAGGAAGACCATGGCCGGAATGGCGCCCACCCAGTACCAGTGCACCGTGTAGACGCCGTACTGGGCGCCGTTGGCCGCCATTCCCAGGATCTCCAGGGCGCCCAGATTGGCGGCGACGAAGGCGAGACCGGTGACCCACGCGGGCAGTGACCGGCCGGAGAGAAAGAAGTCCAGGCTCGTCTTCACGCTTCGTCTGGCGGCGAATCCGACGCCGAGTACGACGGCGAAGTAGAGGATCAGGATGGTGTAGTCGAGGGCGTTGGTGGGGAGCCGGAGATCTGCTGCCAGAAGGTGCATAAATCACCATCCTGCTTTATTCGGGCATCTCTATCGCGCATTGACGTCGCTGTTGGCTTGTGGTTCATTATGTTTAGTTGTGTTGGGTGATGCTGACAGGAGCTGGCGGACGTGAAGAAGACGGCGACGCGGCTCGCGGACGGACGCGAGCTGATCTACTACGACGCGCGCGACGACGCTGCGCGCGACGCCGTCGATCAGCGGCCGCTCGACCCCATTTCCACCCGCTCCGAGATCCGCCACGACCGCCTCCTCGGCGACGACGTGGCCGTCGCCTCCCACCGCCAGGGGCGCACGTACCACCCGCCGGCCGACGAATGCCCGCTGTGCCCCTCGCGCGACGGGCGGCTCAGCGAAATCCCCGCCTCCGACTACGACGTCGTCGTCTTCGAGAACCGCTTCCCCTCGCTGGCCGGTGACGCGGGCCGGTGCGAGGTCGTGTGCTTCACCTCCGACCACGACGCCTCCTTCGCCGACCTCACCGCCGAGCAGGCCGCCCTGGTCCTCGACGCCTGGACCGACCGGACCGCCGAGCTGGCCCAACTCCCCTCCGTCGAGCAGGTGTTCTGCTTCGAGAACCGCGGCAGGGAGATCGGCGTCACCCTCGGCCATCCGCACGGCCAGATCTACGGGTATCCCTTTCCGACGCCGCGTACCCGGCTGATGCTCCGCTCCGCCGTCGAGCACCGTGAGCGGACCGGTCGGAATCTGTTCGATGATGTGGTCGCCGAGGAGCGATCCGACGGATCGCGCATCGTGCTCGACGGCGAGCACTGGACCGCCTTCGTCCCGTACGCCGCGCACTGGCCGTACGAGGTGCACCTCTACCCCAAGCGCCGGGTCCCGGACCTGACCGCGCTGGACGATGCCGCGCGCACAGAGTTTCCACAGATGTATCTGGAACTCTTGAAGCGCTTCGACCGGATTTTCGGGGAAGGGGAGCCGCCCACGCCGTACATCGCCGCCTGGCACCAGGCGCCGTTCGGCAAGGGCGGGGAGGTGAGCCGCGCGGACCGCGAGGAATTCGCACTCCACCTCGAGCTTTTCACCATCCGCCGCACTTCCGGCAAGCTGAAGTTTCTCGCGGGTTCCGAATCCGGCATGAATGTGTTCATCAATGATGTGCCGCCGGAGGCCGCGGCCGAGCGACTGCGAGAGGTAGCCAGCAAGTGAGCAATGCGCAGCAGAAGAAGTACCTGGTCACAGGCGGTGCCGGTTATGTCGGCAGCGTGGTCGCCGCGCATCTGCTGGAGGCCGGACACCAGGTGACCGTCCTGGACGACCTGTCCACCGGGCACCGCGAGGGCGTTCCGGAAGGCGCGGAGTTCATCGAGGGCCGCATCCAGGACGCGGCCAAGTGGCTCGAGGCCTCGTACGACGGCGTGCTGCACTTCGCGGCGTACTCGCAGGTCGGGGAGTCCGTCGTCAACCCGGAGAAGTACTGGGTCAACAACGTCGGCGGGACCACCGCGCTGCTCGCGGCGATGCGGGACGCCGGGGTGCGCACCCTCGTCTTCTCCTCCACCGCCGCCACCTACGGCGAACCGGACGAGGCCCCGATCACCGAGGACTCCGCGACCGCGCCGACCAATCCGTACGGCGCCACCAAGCTCGCCGTCGACCACATGATCAGCGGCGAGTGCGCCGCCCACGGCCTGGCCGCGGTCTCCCTGCGGTACTTCAACGTCGCGGGCGCCTACGGGGCGTACGGCGAGCGCCATGACCCCGAGTCGCACCTGATCCCGCTGGTGCTCCAGGTCGCGCAGGGCCGCCGCGAGGCGATCTCCGTCTTCGGCGACGACTACCCGACCCCCGACGGCACCTGCGTCCGCGACTACATCCACGTCGCCGACCTGGCCGACGCCCACCTCCTCGCGCTGGGCGCTGCTGCCACGGGCGAGCACCTGATCTGCAACCTCGGCAACGGCAACGGCTTCTCCGTCCGCGAGGTCATCGAGACCGTCCGCCAGGTCACCGGCCACCCGATCCCCGAGGTCGTCGCCGACCGCCGGGGCGGCGACCCGGCCGTGCTGGTGGCCTCGGCCGAGCGCGCCAAGGAGCGCCTCGGCTGGCGCCCGAGCCGCGCCGACCTGAAGGGCATCGTCGCGGACGCGTGGGACTTCGCGCGGCGCACGCACTGAGCGGCGGAACGCGCGGCCGCCCGGCCGCGGAAGACCAGAACAAAGGGACAGGGGACAGCGAGTGAGCGACGTATCGGCGGGGTTCCGGGAGGTCTACGGGACCGACCCGGAGGGCGTGTGGGCGGCGCCGGGCAGGGTCAACCTGATCGGTGAGCACACCGACTACAACGACGGCTTCGTGATGCCGCTCGCCCTGCCCCACACCTGCCTGGCGGCCGCCTCGCCGCGCACCGACGGGGTGCTGCGCGTCCACTCCGGGGACGCCCCGGGCGGGGTCGTCGGGCTGCGCGTCGAGGAGCTGACCCCGGTCGCCGCGGGCGGCACCGGCGGCGACCGCGGCGGCTGGGCGGCCTACCCGGCGGGCGTGGTGTGGGCGCTGCGCGAGGAGGGGCTGCTCTCCGGTGCCGCGGCCGGCGGGGCGGACCTGCACTACGCGTCCACGGTGCCCACCGGCGCCGGGCTGTCCTCGTCCGCCGCGCTGGAGGTGGTGACGGCCACCGCGCTCAGCGAGCTGTACGGGCTGGGGCTCACCCCGGAGCGCATCGCCCAGCTGTGCCAGCGCGCGGAGAACCAGTTCGTCGGCGTCCCCTGCGGGATCATGGACCAGATGGCGTCCGCCTGCTGCACCGAGGGCCATGCGCTCTTCCTCGACGCCCGCGACCTCACCCAGCGGCAGGTGCCGTTCGACCTCGCGGCGGAGGGGCTGCGGCTGCTGGTCGTGGACACCCGGGTGAAGCACGAGCTGGGCGACGGCGCGTACGCCAACCGGCGCGCCGCGTGCGAGTCGGCCGCGCGGGCGCTCGGCGTGCCCGCGCTGCGCGAGGTGGAATTCGAGACCCTGGACGCGACGCTCACCACCCTCGCCGGGCTCGGTGTGGATGACACCGTGCGCCGCCGGGTGCGCCATGTGGTGACCGAGAACCAGAGGGTGCGGGAGGTCATCGAGCGGCTGGACGGGGGCGACACCCGGTCCATCGGCCCGGTCCTGACCGCCGGACACGCCTCGTGCCGCGATGACTTCGAGATCTCCTGCGCCGAGCTGGACCTCGTGGTGGAGTCGGCGAACGCGGCGGGCGCGCTCGGCGCGCGGATGACCGGCGGCGGCTTCGGCGGCTCGGCGATCGTGCTGGTCGAGGTGGCGGACGAGGACGCGGTGGCCAAGGCGGTCACCGAATCCTTCGCCGCCGCCGGACACCGGGCCCCGCGGATCTTCCCGGCGGTCCCGAGCGCGGGCGCCCGGCGGCTGTAGCCCGTAGGAGGCCCTCCAGCCGGAAGGGGTTCTTCGGACGATCCGGGCTGCCTCGCTGCCTTCGGCCGTTGAGCGATCAATTTTCGCCGTTCTTGGCTTCCTTACTCCCCAAGACCGAACACAAAGACCACCGTAAACAGGCGAGGCCGGGCAGTTTCGTTCATTCGCTCCGGATGGCGTACCCCGGCCTTACGCTGAGCACAGCGTCGGTGGGGGCCGACGTGCATCAGGGGGCGAGACAGTCAGGTACGACGCCCGGGGTGGGGTAGCGATCTCAGCACGGCGGCGGCCGTGCGGTTGCGGTGATCCCTTCCCGGGCGCCGTACCCGTACTGCTTCTCGGGGTATCCGGGAATATCCGGCGACGTGGGGGGTTCCGTGGCACGTATTCGGGTTCTGGTGGTCGACGACCATCGCATTTTCGCCGAGTCACTGGCCGCCGCCCTCGCGGCGGAACAGGACGTGGACGTGGCGGCGGCCGGAAGCGGCCCGGCGGCGCTGCGCTGTCTGGAGCGCGGAGTGGCCGAGGGGCGCCGCTTCGACGTCCTTCTGATCGACGCCGATCTGGGCTCGCTGAACGGGGAACCGGTCCATGTGCCGCAGGCCGTACCGGCCGAGGCCGCCCACGGCGGCGGCCCGGGCGCGGGCCCGCCGGGGCGGGTCAACGGGCGGTCGCAGGACGGCATAGCGCTGGTCGGCGGCGTGCGCACCGCTCAACCCGGGGTGCGCACCGTGGTGCTGGCCGAGCGCGACGATCCGCGCCGGGCCGCGGCGGCGCTCCAGGCCGGGGCGTCCGGCTGGGTGGCCAAGGACTGTTCGCTGGTCCGGCTGCTCGCCGTGATCCGGGGGGTGCTGCGGGATGAGACGCATCTGCCGCCCGCGCTGCTCACCGGCGTGCTGCGGGAGCTGACGGCGGCTCGTAAGCACCGCACCGAGAGCGAGCGGCTGGTCGAATCGCTGACGCCGCGTGAGCGGGAAGTGCTGCGCTGCATGGTGGCCGGGCTCGGCCGCAAGGCAGTGGCCGAGCGGCTGTTCCTGTCCCCGCACACCGTCCGCACCCATATGCAGAACGTGCTGGGCAAGCTGGGCGTGCACTCCACGCTGGCCGCCGTGGCGCTGGCCCGGCGGGCGGGCGTGGGCCCGGTCGACCTAGCCGGGGAAATTGTCGAACGGGGCGGTCAGCTGGCGTAGCAGTGCCGCCAGCTCGGCGCGCTGGGCCTGGGACAGCTCGGCGAGGATGGCGCGCTCGTGGTCCAGCAGCCCGGCCAGCGCCTGGTCGGCGCGGTCGCGTCCCTCCGCGGTGAGCCGGACCAGCACCCCGCGCCGGTCACTGGGGTCGGGCAGCCGCTCGACCAGGCCCTTCTTCGCCAGCCGGTCGATGCGGTTGGTCATGGTGCCCGAGGTGACGAGGGTCTGGGTCAGCAGCTGCCCGGGGGAGAGCTGGTACGGGGTTCCGGCCCGCCGCAGCGAGGTCAGCACGTCGAACTCCCAGGACTCCAGCTGGTGCTCGCTGAAGGCGATCCGCCGCGCCCGGTCGAGATGGCGCGCGAGCCGGCTGACCCGGCTGAGCACTTCGAGCGGTTCGACATCGAGGTCGGGGCGTTCCCGACGCCATGCCGCAACCAGTCGATCGACCTCGTCGTCCATGACGATCAGTGTAGTAGGTCTGTCGACATGAAGTCTCTTGACATCAAGAGACACCCTGGAGGACGGTAAGCCTGCTCGTACCGACCGTACCCGCTCAAGGGACTTCACCATGCGTACGTCACCCAACTGGGACCCGGCCCAGTACCTCCGCCACTCAGGCCATCGGGCCCGCCCCTTCCGCGACCTCCTCGCCCACATCCCCGCGCTCCCCGCGGAACCCGGCCGCCCGCCCCGCATCGCCGACCTCGGCTGCGGCCCCGGCAACGTCACGGTCCTGCTCTTCGACCGCTGGCCCGACGCCCACGTCACCGGCCTCGACAGCTCCGCCGAGATGCTCGACCAGGCCCAGCCCCTCGCCGGTCCCACCACCGGCGGCGGCCGCCTCGACTTCCGTACCGTCGACGCCCTGCGCTGGGAGCCGGACGAGACCTACGACCTCATCGTCTCCAACGCCGCGCTCCAGTGGATGCCGGGCCACGCCGACGCCTTCCCCGCCTGGCTCGCCGCCCTGCGCCCCGGCGGCACCCTCGCCTTCCAGCTCCCCGGCAACTTCGGCGCCCCCAGCCACACCCTGCTGCGCGACCTGTGCGACGCCCCGCAGTGGCGCGACCGCCTCGTCGACGCCGTGCGCAGCCCCGCGTCCGCCCTGGAACCCCTCGACTACCTCGACCGGCTCACCGCGCTGGGCTGCGAGGTCGACGCCTGGGAGACCACCTACCTCCAGATCCTCACCGGACCCGACCCCGTCCTCGACTGGACCAAGGGCACCGCCCTGCGGCCCGTCCTCACCGCCCTCGCCGACGACCCGGCCGCGCGTGACCGCTTCCTCGGCGAATACGCCGCCCTCCTCCGCGAGGCCTACCCCGCGGCCCCGTACGGCACGGCCTTCCCGTTCCGGCGCATCTTCGCCGTGGCCCACAAGCAGGCGTGAGGACGCCTGCTCACGCCTTGCGGTGGCCTATCAGCCGCGGCTTCTGCTCCAGACCGTCCAGGCCGTGCCAGGCCAGGTTCACCAGATGCGCCGCCACCTCGGACTTCTTCGGCTTGCGGACGTCCAGCCACCACTGGCCGGTCAGCGCCACCATCCCCACCAGGGCCTGGGCGTACAGCGGGGCGAGCTTGGCGTCGAAGCCGCGGGCCTTGAACTCCAGGCCCAGGATGTCCTCCACCTGGGTGGCGATATCGCTGATCAGCGAGGCGAAGGTGCCCGTCGACTGGGCGACGGGGGAGTCACGGACCAGGATGCGGAAGCCGTCCGTGTACTCCTCGATGTAGTCCAGCAGGGCGAACGTGGCCTGCTCGCACAGCTCCCGTGGATGGCCCGCGGTCAGCGACGTGGTCACCATGTCCAGCATCCGCCGCATCTCACGGTCCACCACGACCGCGTACAGCCCTTCCTTGCCGCCGAAGTGCTCGTACACCACCGGCTTGGAGACCCCGGCCTTCGCCGCGATCTCCTCCACCGAGGTGCCCTCGAAGCCCCGTTCGGCGAAGAGCGCCCGACCGATGTCCAGCAGCTGCTCCCGGCGCTCCTTGCCGGTCATCCGTACCCGGCGGGGGCGCCGGGGGCCGGATCCGGAGGACCGGACGGCCCGGGCCGCCCGGTCGTTGCTGCCGCTGGTATTACTGTCGGTCTCCACGCCCTCTATCATGCCGCTTCGGCAGGGGCCTCTTTACGGCGGGAGTCGATCCGGTTCGCGTTCGGCCAGCGGACGTCATACGCCCAGCCCAGCTTCTCGAACCAGCGGATGATCCGGGCGCTGGAGTCCAGCTGGCCCTTCATCACCCCGTGCCGGGCGCACGTCGGATCCGCGTGGTGCAGGTTGTGCCAGGACTCGCCGCACGAGAGCACCGCGAGCCACCACACGTTCCCGGACCGGTCGCGCGACTTGAACGGACGCTTGCCCACCGCGTGGCAGATCGAATTGATCGACCAGGTCACATGGTGCAGCAGCGCCACCCGAACGAGCGATCCCCAGAAGAACGCGGTCGCGGCCCCCTGCCACGACCAGGTCACCAGGCCCCCGATGGCGGCGGGCAGCAGCAGCGACACGACCGTCCACACCACGAACTGGCGGGAGATGTTGCGGACCGCACTGTCCTTGATCAGGTCCGGCGCGTACTTGTACTGCGGCGTCTGCTCCTCATCGAACATCCATGCGATATGTGCCCACCACAACCCCTTCAGCAGGGCCGGGACCGTCTCCCCGTACCGCCACGGCGAATGCGGGTCGCCCTCCGCGTCGGAGAACTTGTGGTGCTTGCGGTGATCGGCCACCCAGCGCACCAGCGGCCCCTCCACCGCCAGTGAACCCGCGATCGCCAGCGCGATCCGCAGCGGCCGCTTCGCCTTGAACGAGCCATGGGTGAAGTAGCGGTGGAAGCCGATCGTGATGCCGTGGCAGCCGATGTAGTACATGACCACCATCAGCGTCAGGTCCAGCCAGCTCACCCCCCAGCCCCAGGCCAGGGGGATCGCCGCGACCAGCGCGACGAACGGGACGGTGATGAACAGCAGCAGGGTGATCTGTTCGATGGAACGCTTGCTGTCCCCGCCGAGCGTGGCGGACGGAAGCGGGGGCTCTTGGGCCTTCGGTGCGTCGTGGGTCACGTCGTGGCTTGCAGTCATGGGATCCCTCGTGGGGCTCGGGGCTGGGCTACGGATCCGTAACCTACGGCGACGTAAGTATGGCAGGGCCGCGAACCGGGGCAAGAGGGCTCTGGTTTCCCCCGAGGGAACGCCGCCTATCCTGGGGACGTCGGACAGCGCGGTCCGCACATGGCCGAAAGCACCCGGTGCGGGCCCTGCGGCGCCAGCCGCGCGGGGCTGCACCCCGCTAGGAACCCCCCGTTCACTGCAAGGAGCCCGCACCTGTGAGCAGTGCCGACCACACGAATGCCGCCCTGCGTGCCGATATCCGCCGTCTGGGTGACCTCCTCGGCGAGACCCTGGTCCGACAGGAGGGCCCCGACCTCCTCGACCTCGTCGAGCGCGTCCGCGCCCTCACCCGCAGTGACGGCGAGGCCGCCGCCGAGCTCCTCGGCACCACCGACCTGCCCACCGCGGCCAAGCTGGTGCGGGCCTTCTCGACCTACTTCCACCTGGCCAACGTCACCGAGCAGGTGCACCGGAGCCGCGAGCTGAGCGCCCGGCGCGCCGCCGAGGGCGGCATCCTCGCCCGCACCGTCGACCAGCTCAAGGACGCCGACGCCGACCACCTGCGGCAGACCGTGGAGCACCTGGGCGTCCGCCCGGTCTTCACCGCCCACCCCACCGAGGCCGCCCGCCGCACCGTCCTCAACAAGCTGCGCCGCATCGCCGAGCTGCTGGACACCCTGGCCGCCGGTGGCGAGAGCCGCCGCGCCGACCTGCGGCTCGCCGAGAACATCGACCTGCTGTGGCAGACCGACGAGCTGCGGGTCGCCCGCCCCGAGCCCGCCGACGAGGCCCGTAACGCCGTCTACTACCTGGACGAGCTGCACGCCCACGCCGTCGGGGACGTCCTGGAGGACCTCACCGCCGAGCTGGAGCGGGTCGGCATCGAGCTGCCCGCCACCACCCGCCCCCTCACCTTCGGCACCTGGATCGGCGGCGACCGCGACGGCAACCCCAACGTCACCCCCCAGGTGACCTGGGAGGTGCTGATCCTCCAGCACGAGCACGGCATCACCGACGCCCTGGAGATCATCGACGACCTGCGCGCCGCCCTCTCCAGCTCCATCCGCAACTCCGCCGCCTCCGAGGAACTGCTCGCCTCCCTCCAGCGCGACCTGGAGCTGCTGCCCGAGATCAGCCCGCGCTACAAGCGGCTCAACGCCGAGGAGCCCTACCGGCTCAAGGCCACCTGCATGCGGCAGAAGCTCGTCAACACCCGCGAGCGCCTCGCCAAGGACGCCCCGCACGTCCCCGGCCGCGACTACCTCGGCACCGCCGAGATGCTGGACGACCTCCGGCTCATCCAGGACTCGCTGCGCGCCCACCGCGGCGCCCTGATCGCCGACGGCCGCCTCGAGCGCGCCATCCGCACCCTGGCCGCCTTCGGTATCCAGCTCGCCACCATGGACGTGCGCGAGCACGCCGACGCCCACCACCACGCCCTCGGCCAGCTCTTCGACCGCCTCGGCGAGGAGTCCTGGCGGTACGCGGACATGCCCCGCGACTACCGGCGCAAGCTGCTCGCCAAGGAACTGCGCTCCCGCCGCCCCCTCGCGCCCTCCCCGGCGCCTCTGGACGCCGCCGGAGCCAAGACCCTCGGCGTCTTCCAGACCATCCGCGAGTCCTTCGAGCGCTTCGGGCCCGAGATCGTGGAGTCCTACATCATCTCCATGTGCGCCGGCTCGGACGACGTCTTCGCCGCCGCCGTCCTCGCCCGCGAGGCCGGGCTCATCGACCTGCACGGCGGCTGGGCCAAGATCGGCATCGTGCCGCTGCTGGAGACCACCGACGAGCTGAAGATCGCCGACCAGCTCCTCGACGACATGCTCTCCGACCCCTCCTACCGGCGCCTCGTCTCGCTGCGCGGCGATGTGCAGGAGGTCATGCTCGGCTACTCCGACTCCTCCAAGTTCGGCGGCATCACCACCTCCCAGTGGGAGATCCACCGTGCCCAGCGGCTGCTGCGCGACGTCGCCCACCGGCACGGCGTACGGCTGCGCCTCTTCCACGGCCGCGGCGGCACCGTCGGCCGGGGCGGCGGCCCCACCCACGACGCGATCCTCGCCCAGCCGTGGGGCACCCTCGAAGGCGAGATCAAGGTCACCGAGCAGGGCGAGGTCATCTCCGACAAGTACCTGGTCCCCTCGCTCGCCCGCGAGAACCTGGAGCTGACGGTGGCCGCCACCCTCCAGGCGTCGGCCCTGCACACCGCCCCGCGCCAGTCGGACGAGGCACTCGCCCGCTGGGACGCGGCGATGGACACGGTCTCCGACGCCGCCCACGGCGCCTACCGCGCCCTGGTGGACGACCCCGACCTGCCCGCGTACTTCTTCGCCTCCACCCCCGTCGACCAGCTCGCCGAACTCCACCTCGGCTCCCGTCCGTCCCGCCGCCCCGACTCCGGTGCGGGACTCGACGGGCTGCGCGCCATCCCGTGGGTCTTCGGCTGGACCCAGTCCCGGCAGATCGTCCCCGGCTGGTTCGGCGTCGGCTCCGGTCTCAAGGCGGCCCGCGAGGCCGGGCTCGACGGCGTGCTGGACGAGATGCACCAGCACTGGCACTTCTTCCGCAACTTCCTGTCCAACGTCGAGATGACCCTCGCCAAGACGGACCTGCGGATCGCCCGGCACTACGTCGACACCCTGGTCCCCGACGAGCTGAAGCACGTCTTCGACGTCATCCAGGCGGAGCACGAGCTGACGGTGCGGGAGGTGCTGCGGATCACCGGCGAGACCGAACTCCTGGACTCCAACCCCGTCCTGAAGCAGACCTTCCACGTGCGGGACGCCTACCTCGACCCGATCTCCTACCTCCAGGTGAGCCTGCTTCACCGGCAGCGCACCGCACGCGAGCGCGGCGAAGAGCCCGACCCGGTGCTGGCCCGGGCCCTGCTCCTCACCGTCAACGGCGTGGCGGCGGGTCTGCGCAACACCGGCTGACCACCCCGGCACAACACCAAGCGGCGGCCCGCTCCCCGGAGGAGCGGGCCGCCGCTTGGTGTGTTCAGAACGTCAGCGTGGCGAAGGACGCCCCCAAGACCGCCGCGCCCGCCAGGCCCAGGCCCCAGGCCGTGCGGCGCATGCGGAGCCCGCCCGCCACGACCAGCGACGCCAGCAGCAGCGAGCCGCCGAACGGAACCCAGGCGTGCAGGATGCCCGCCGTACCGGTGCGCACCACCTCGTCCGTGCCCGGCTTGACGGCCACCAGCAGCCGCTCGCCCGTCCCGTCCGTGACCGCCGCGTCGACCCGTACCTTGGCCGGCGCCTCGCTGCCCTTGGAGCCGGGGGTGAACCGGCCGGTGCACCAGTCGTCGTCACAGCGGGACACCGTGAGCGTGCCGCGCTCCAGCCCCTTGGTGAGCATGGTGGGCTTGGCGTCGCTCCAGGAGGACCACACTCCGGCCACCAGGATGAGCAGCGCGACGAGCGTCATGGCGACGTTCTTCGCGAGCAACAGCAGCCCGTACATGCTCTCGCCCGCCCGCCGCGTACGGCTGCGCTTGGTGATGCCGGTGGATGCCATGGCGGTAGATCTTTGCCATCGGCGGGCCCCGGGTCAACCTCCAACCGAACAGTCGCGCGAGTGCCGTTCAGGAGTTGTAGGTGCCCTGCGCGCGCTCCAGGCCGTCCACGATGAGCGTCTCCACCGCGTCGGCCGCGCGGTCCACGAAGTAGTCCAACTCCCTGCGCTCAGCGGCGGAAAAGTCCTTCAGCACGAACGCCGCGACATCCATCCGGCCCGGCGGACGGCCGATGCCGAAACGGATGCGGAAGTAGTCCGGTCCCCCCGATTTGGTGATCGACTTCAGCCCGTTGTGGCCATTGTCACCGCCGCCGAGTTTCAGCCTCAGCGCGCCGTAGTCGATGTCCAATTCGTCGTGAATAGCGATGACATGACCCACCGGCACCTTGTAGAAGTCGCGCAGTGCGGTCGTCGGTCCGCCCGACAGGTTCATGAACGACATCGGCTTCGCGACGATCACCCGTCGGCTGCCAGGACCGGGTGGCCCGATCCGCCCCTCCACCACCTGCGCACGGGACTTGTGCGCCTTGAAGCGCCCGCCCATCCGCTCGGCCAGCAGCTCGGCCACCATGAAGCCGACATTGTGGCGGTTGGCCGCGTACTCCGGGCCGGGGTTGCCCAGGCCCACCACGAGCCACGGGCTGCTCGCGTCTGCGTCGCTCATCGTCTCGTTCTCCTGAGTGAGGCTCTTCTGTGCCCAGTGGTCTCTTATACGCGACCGCGCTCATACGCGACCGCCGCCCCGCTGGCAGCAGCGGGGCGGCGGTCGCCAAGCGATGCGGAACGAGGGGGATCAGCCCTCGGCGCCCTCACCCTCGCCCTCGGCGGCCTCCGGCTCCGGGGCCTCGGCCTGCGCGGCGACGACGTGCAGCACCGGCGCGTCGTCCTCGACGGCCAGGGTGGTGCCCTTCGGCAGCGTGATGTCCTTGGCGTAGATGGTGTCGCCCGCGTCCAGACCGGCGATCGAGATGGTGACACCCTCGGGGATGTGGGTGGCCTCGGTCTCGACCGGCAGCGCGTTGAGCACGTGCTCCAGCAGGTTGGCGCCCGGGGCCAGGTCGCCCTCGGTGTGGATCGGCACCTCGACGGTGACCTTCTCGCCCTTGCTCACCAGGAGCAGGTCGACGTGCTCCAGGATGCCGATCTTGATCGGGTGGCGCTGCACGGCCTTCGGGATGACCAGCTCGCTCTTGCCGCCCTCGACCTCCAGGCGCAGCAGGACGTTCGGGGTCTTGAGCGCCATCAGCAGGTCGTACGCCGGAAGCGTGACGTGCAGCGGCTCGGCACCGTGGCCGTAGACGACACCGGGAACCCGGTCGGCCAGACGGGTGCGACGGGCGGCACCCTTGCCGAACTCGGTGCGGGGCTTGGCGGGAATCTTGACCTCAGCCATGGGGCACTCCTCGTAGATCGTGTACAGATGGCCGTCACCCGGCCCACGACAGACCTGCTACGAAGAGCGCGTCGATAACGGACGAGCCGTGTGAACCACAGCCTCCCTCGCCGAGCAACCCCACGAGTCTACCAACGGTCCCCCAGGCTTGAGGCCACCCCTTCCGGGAGTGGCCTCAGCTGGGTCGGTCCGCGGTTAAGCCCATCAGGCGTGCTCCTCGAACAGGCTGGTCACGGAGCCGTCCTCGAAGACCTCCTGAACGGCGCGGGCGACGGTCGGCGCCATCGAGAGCACGGTGACCTTGTCCAGCTCGACCTCGCCCGGCGTCGGCAGGGTGTTGGTGAACACGAACTCGCTGACCTTGGAGTTCTTCAGCCGGTCCGCGGCCGGGCCGGACAGCACACCGTGGGTGGCCGTCACGATCACGTCCTCCGCGCCGTTCGCGAACAGCGCGTCCGCGGCGGCGCAGATCGTGCCACCGGTGTCGATCATGTCGTCGACCAGGACGCACACGCGGCCCCGGACGTCACCGACGACCTCGTGGACGGTGACCTGGTTGGCCACGTCCGGGTCCCGCCGCTTGTGCACGATCGCCAGCGGCGCGCCCAGCCGGTCGCACCAGCGGTCGGCCACCCGCACGCGGCCCGCGTCCGGCGAGACGACCGTCAGCTTCGACCGGTCGACCTTGGCGCCCACGTAGTCCGCGAGCACCGGCAGCGCGAAGAGGTGGTCCACCGGGCCGTCGAAGAAGCCCTGGATCTGGTCGGTGTGCAGGTCGACCGTGAGGATGCGGTCGGCGCCCGCCGTCTTGAGCATGTCGGCGATCAGCCGCGCCGAAATCGGCTCCCGGCCGCGGTGCTTCTTGTCCTGGCGGGCGTAGCCGTAGAACGGCACGATCACCGTGATGGAGCGTGCGGAGGCCCGCTTCAGCGCATCGATCATGATGAGCTGTTCCATGATCCACTTGTTGATCGGAGCCGTGTGGCTCTGGATCAGGAAGCAGTCGGCGCCGCGCGCGGACTCCTGGAAGCGGACGTAGATCTCGCCGTTGGCGAAGTCGAATGCCTTGGTCGGGACCAGGCTGACGCCCAGCTCGTGGGCGACCTCCTCGGCCAGCACGGGGTGGGCGCGGCCGGAGAAGAGCATCAATTTCTTCTCGCCGGTCGTCTTGATCCCGGTCACGTCACGTCTCCTTGGATGTCACTTTGGTGCGCGCTTTTACGGTACGCCCCCGGATGGGCGCACCGGTTCGCAGGTCACTGCCCGCCCTCGTCCTCCTGGTGCGCGGCAGCGGCGGCCTCCGCCGCCTGCGCCGCGGCGCTCCCGGGGCGCTTGCGAGCGACCCAGCCCTCGATGTTCCGCTGCTGGCCGCGTGCGACGGCGAGCGAACCCGGGGGCACATCCTTGGTGATGACGGAGCCGGCGGCGGTGTACGCCCCGTCTCCCACTGTGACAGGAGCCACAAACATGTTGTCCGAACCGGTCTTGCAGTGGCTGCCGATCGTCGAACGGTGCTTCTTCTCACCGTCGTAGTTCACGAAGACGCTGGCGGCGCCGATGTTGGTGAAGTCGCCGACCGTGGCGTCGCCCACATAGGACAGGTGCGGCACCTTGCTGCCCTCGCCGATCTCGGCGTTCTTCATCTCCACGTACGTACCGGCCTTGGACTTGGGGCCCAGCCGGGTGCCGGGGCGCAGATACGCGTACGGCCCCGCCGACGCCCCCGCGCCGATCACCGCGTCCTCCGCCACGGTGAAGCTCGCCACCGCGCCCTCGCCGAGCGTGGTGTCGGTGAGCCGCGAGTTCGGGCCGACCTCGGCGCCCGTGGCCAGATGCGTGGTGCCCAGCAGCTGGGTGCCGGGGTGGATCACGCTGTCCTGCTCGACGGTGACCGTCACATCGACCCAGGTGGTGGCCGGGTCGACCACGGTGACGCCGCTGAGCATGGCACGCTCCAGCAGCCGGTCGTTGAGCAGCCGGCGGGCCTCGGACAGCTGCACCCGGTTGTTGATGCCGACGATCTCGCGGTGGTCGGCGGCGACCGACGCGCCGACCCGGTGCCCGGCCTCGCGCAGGATGCCGAGCACATCGGTGAGGTATTCCTCACCCTGGCTGTTGTCGGTCCGCACCTTGCCGAGCGCGTCGGTGAGCAGCTGGGCGTCGAACGCGAAGACCCCGGAGTTGATCTCGCGGATCGCGCGCTGGGTGTCGGTGGCGTCCTTGTGTTCCACGATGGCGGTGACGGCGCCGGACGCCTGGTCCCGCACGATGCGGCCGTAGCCGGTGGCGTCGGGCACCTCGGCGGTGAGGACGGTCACCGCGTTTCCGTCGGCGGAGTGCGCCCCGGCGAGCTGTTTGAGGGTCTCGCCGGTCAGCAGCGGAGTGTCGCCGCAGACGACGATCACGGTGCCGTCGAGGGCCACACCGCTGTCGGACAGCTCCTCCAGGCCCATCCGGACCGCGTGCCCGGTCCCGTTCTGCTCGTGCTGGACGGCGGTGCGGGCGTCGGCGTCGATCTCGGCCAGATGCGCGGAGACCTGCTCCCGGGCATGGCCGACCACGACCACCAGGTGCTCGGGCGAGAGCTCGCGGGAGGCGGCGACGACATGCCCGACGAGGGACCGGCCGCAGATGGCGTGCAGAACCTTGGGGGTCGCCGACTTCATGCGAGTGCCCTCACCCGCTGCGAGGACGACGACGGCTGCCGGGCGGTTGGCGCTCACGGGTGTGCCCTTCGGCTTCGGGTAGGGGGTGGACACCCGCAGGATACCGAGAGGTTTCCCCCCGGAAACGACTCCGGGTCCCGACCGTAAAGGCCGGGACCCGTGAAAGAGGCTCCCCCGCCAGGACTCGAACCCGGACTAATGGCACCAAAAGCCACTGTGCTGCCAATTACACCACAGGGGATGGCAAACAGATCCAAGTCGGACACCTTGCTCGGGCGGTCGACTTGGTCCCCACCACTATGCCGTACCGGCCGCCCTCGACGCGACGGTATGGGTCGGTGCGCCCGGTCGGCATGCGGACGTCTGGTCGAAAACGTGCTCGATTCAACCGTTCGAGTTAAAACCGTTGATATACCGACTGTTCGAGTGAGACACATGCGGCCGTGTCCCCCGGAAAAGGGCTGGCGTGCGGCCGTAGTCTGGTCGCTATGAGTGCGACGGGGGCATCTGAGGAAACGAGTGCGCGCGGCGCACCCGGCGGCCCATTGTGGTGGCCGCGGCGGCGCAGCATGGTGCTGGACATCATGCTCGGGGTCGCGTCGGCGGCCGAATGCGCCGCGGAGGGTGTCGGATTCGCGCACGACGCCCGGATGCCGGTCGCCTTCGGCGTCGTGCTCGGGCTGATCGTCGGGTCCACCCTGGTGCTGCGGCGGCGCTGGGCGATCGCCGTGGTGCTGATATCGATCGCCGTCACCCCCGCGGAGATGGGGGTGCTGCTCGGCGTCGTCGGGCTCTACACCCTCGCCGCGTCCGAGGTGCCGCGCCGGATCTCGGCGGTGCTGGCCGGGATGGCGGGCGCCGGAACGTTCCTCGTCACGATGATCCGCTTCCGGCAGGACAACCCGCAGGAGGACCTGGGCTCGGCCCTCTGGGAGGCCCCGCTCTTCTCACTGACGATCACCCTGGCGCTGACCGCGCCCCCCGTACTGCTCGGGCTGTACGTCCGGGCCCGGCGACGGCTGGTGGAGAGCCTGCGGGAGCGGGCGGACGGCCTGGAGCGCGAGCTGTCGCTGCTCGCGGAGCGGGCCGAGGAGCGGGCCGAGTGGGCGCGTAACGAGGAGCGCACCCGGATCGCGCGCGAGATGCACGACGTGGTGGCGCACCGGGTGAGCCTGATGGTGGTGCACGCGGCGGCGCTCCAGGCGGTGGCGCTCAAGGACCCGGAGAAGGCGTCGAAGAACGCCGCGCTGGTGGGCGACATGGGGCGGCAGGCGCTGACCGAGCTGCGGCAGATGCTGGGCGTCCTGCGGTCGGACGCCCCGGCCGAGCAGAAGCCGGTGCCGCTGGCCTCGGTGGCGGTCGCCGCCACGGCGGCCGCCGAGGCGGCGACGGCGTCGGCCACGGAATCCGCCGAGGACACGGACGCGGACGCGGTCGCGGGCGTGGAGGCGGCCGGGCCGCGGCTGGCGGAGCTGGAGGCGCTGGTCGGGCAGTCGCGGGCGGCCGGGATGGCCGTGGACCTGTCGGTGGAGGGCGAGGAGCGGCGGTACGCGGCGCGGGTGGAGCAGACCGCGTACCGGGTGGTGCAGGAGGCGCTGACCAACGTGCACAAGCACGCCCCGGGCGCCAGCACCCGGATCCGTCTGGCGCACCGCGGCGCCGAGATCGCGGTGCTGGTGGAGAACGGGCCCTCGGAGCGCGGCGCGGCGGACGCCGGGCTGCCGAGCGGGGGCAACGGGCTGGTCGGGATGAAGGAGCGGGTGTCGACGCTGGGCGGCGGCTTCGTCTCCGGTCCGACGGAGGCCGGTGGCTTCCGCGTCTCGGCGGTCATCCCGGACCGCACCCGCCCCCGGCCGGACATGGCCGAGGGCGACCGAGCGAGAACCGCATAGCGCCCCGCAGGGGCGCGGGGAGCCGCGCGACCGGCCACGATGGCGCCGCGGACGGCCGACGGCGTGACGACCAACGGCGCATCCCCGCCTCCCCGGAGCGGAGCGACTACGCGCGGGAGAGACGCGGCGGAAGCGTGCCGGTGATCAGAGTGGCCAGCGCAGCGTCAAGCGTGGCGCCCAGATACCAGTCGCCGGTGTGGTCGAGGCTGTAGATCCGCCCCTCCGCGTCGATGGTCAGCAGCCCCTGCCCGTCGGCCTCTTCGCCCAGCGGGCAGACCTCGGTCTCCAGCGCGCGTCCCAAGTCGCCGAGGGTGCGGGCCAGGTGGAGGCCGTGGAGGGGGTCGATGCGGAACGGGGTGGGCGCGATCTGGCGGCCGGTGCCGGGCGGCTGGACGTGCAGTCCGCCGAATTCGGCCCAGGCTTCGACGGCGGCCGGGAAGACGGTGTGCCGGTGCCCGGCCGGGGAGGCGTGGGCGGACAGGGTGTCCGCCCAGCGTTCGGCGCGCTCCATGTCCCAGCGGCCCGGCTGCCAGCCCGCCTCGCGGAGGGCAGCGTCGACGGGGACGGGGAAGCGGGTGGTGTCGGTGCGGTCGAAGGGGCGGGTCACGCTTCCTCACCCACCACCCGTACGCCGAAGTGGCCCAGCATCGCCGTGCAGGAGAGGCAGGGCGGGGCGTAGGAGCCGTGCTGCGGGTCGCCCGCCTCGCGGATCCGGCGGGCGGTCAGCTTCGACTGCTTGAGGGAGCGGCGGGCCTCACCGTGCGTGAGGGGTTTTCGGGCCGCGCGTTTGGAACGGTTCGCCTCGACGGCGGTCAGATGGCGGGAGAGCAGGACCGCTTCGGGGCAGCGCCCGGTGAAACGTTCGCGCTGTCCGCTGGTGAGGGCGTCGAGGAAGTCCTGCACCAGGGGGTGGAGGGTGGGTGCCTGGTCGGCCTTGCCTCCGGTGCAGGTCAGGGTCTCGCCGCGGACGGAGAGCGCGGCGGCGACGGCGGGCAGGAGCGTGTCGCGGCGGTGGTGCAGCGGGGGCGGACCGGCGTCGGGGTCGACGCTGCTCCATCTCAGCCGGGGGTCGCTGGCCGCGGGGGCGGCTCCGTCGCCGCCCCCGTTGCTCTGCGTGATGTGCATGTGGTGGGTCCCTCCCTGTGCAATCCACCGCAATCCCCCGGTTGCGAAAGATCAGCCTGCCAAATGCGACGGGAAATGCGGTAGTCCGGGTGCGTCGGCCCAGGTGGGCGGCCGCTGTGGTGGCCGACCGGTTCCGCTTGTGGCCCCACCGCATAGGCTGTGCCCCATACGCCAGCATCAGCAGGGGGCAACCGCCATGACGACAGGTCGGCTCGGGCAGCATGCCGCGCCACCGAACACGGCCTACGCCGGGCAGGTCGTGCACTTCCCGGATCCGGTGCGGGCCGCCCGCCACCCCATGGGCGTCCGGGTGGACGAAAACGGCTTTCCGGACTTCTCGCCGTACGCCCGCGCGGCCGCCGAAATCGCCGAGCCCCCGGAGGGGTTCGGGGTCGACGAGCTGCGGCTGACCGACTATGTCTCGGCGAACGCCGCGCTGCACGCCTCCGGCCATGAGCTGTGGAACGACGCCTCGGCGGTGGCCACTCCGCACGGCTGGACGTGGCACCACGTCCCCGGCGGCCGCCGGATGGAGCTGATCCCGGTCGAGGTCAAGGCGCTGCTGCGGCACCACGGCGGCCTCGCGACGGCCCCGGTGGACCAGGACAAGCGCGGCACCCGCCCGTTGCAGGACACCCGGCCGGTCCACTTCGGGCTGCCGGTACGGGGGCTTTCGGTCACCGAGGAGCAGGTGCTGGGCGTCGAGGAGGACCTCGGCTACCGGCTGCCGGAGTCGTACCGCGCGTTCCTGAAGGCGGCGGGCGGCTGCGCACCTGTGGGCGCGGCGCTCGACCCGGAGCTGGGACTCCTGGTCGACCAGCCGTTCTTCACGGTGCGCGACGAGGCGGCGGTCAACGACCTCGTCTACGTCAACAAGTGTCTGCGCGACCACTTCACCAAGGACTATCTGGGCGTGGGCTTCGCCCAGGGCGGGGTGATCGCGGTGAAGGTGAAGGGGGACGCGATCGGCTCGGTCTGGTTCTGCGCGTACGACGACGCACGGGACCGCGACGGCTGGACGGTCCAGGAGCGGGTGGAGCGGCTGATGCTGCCGTGCGGCGAGGACTTCGACGCCTTCCTGCTGCGGCTCGCGGGCAATCCGCCGGAGCTGGAGACCGTGGCGAACCTGATGGTGGACGGCGGATTCGCGTACGCCGTACCCGTGGAGGGGTGAGCGCGATGGTGACCTTCGCACAGGCGCAGGAGCGCGCCGAACTCTGGATCAACGGTGAGGTGCCCGCCTACCAGCAGCGCGAGGTGCGGGTGCGGGAGTTCGACCTGGGCTTCGTGGCCTGGGCCGAGGACCGCCCGGACGGAGCGGTCTCGGGCGCGCCCGTCGACGGCGCCCGGCTGGTGATCGCGCGGGACAGCGGGGAGACCACGCTGTGGCCCGGACTGCCGGTGGGCGAGGTGATCCGCCGGTACGAGGAGGAGTACGGGGCGAACGACGACCGCGCCCAGGAGACCGCCGGGCGGCAGCAGCGCATCGACCTCAATGTGACGTCCTTCCTGCTGACCCCGCCGGAGTGGCTCCAGGAGGCGGCGGACGCGATGAGCGGGGGCGGGGACGCGCCGGACGTGCCCGCGCCGCGGTCCGCTCCGGCGACTGGCGCGCCGGAGCCGGAGTCCGTGGATGACTGGCCGTCGTCGGATCGCGCGGTGTCGCCGCGCACGGACGCGCCCGTGTCCGGGTCGGCCGGCGGCGAGCCGCGGGATGCGGTGCCCGCGTCCGCGCCCGAGCCGGTGGACGACTGGCCTTCCGGTGGCGTGCCGTCGCCACGCGGCGAGGCCGGGTCCGCGCCCGCGTTTGCGCCGCCGCCCGGTGATGGCCCGCGGGATGCCGCGCCCGCGCCGAAGCCGGTGGACGACTGGCCGTCGGACGGAGTGCCGTCGCCGCGCAGCGAGGCCGGGTCCACGCCCGCGCCCGCGTCCGGTTCGGCCTCCGGTTCGGCCGATGAGGGCTGGCGTAACGGTCCGCCCACGCCGCCGCCCGGTGGCGCCGAGCCGCGCGACGCCGAGCCGCGCGATGCCGTGCCAGCGCCGGGATCGGTGGACGACTGGCCGTCGGACGGTGTGGCGCGCCCGCGCACCGACGCGCCGCCCGCGTCCGCTGCGTCGGCGCCCGCTGCGCCCCCGTCCGCTCCGCCCGCGCCGCAGCCGGTGGACGACTGGGCGTCCGGCGGCGTGGCGCCGCCGCGGCGGGACACCGAAGGGGACGACTGGCCGTCGGACGGTGTGGCACGGCCCCTCGCCGGTGCGCCCCAGCCCCCGGCCGCCCCGGCGCCCGGCGGCGGCAGCCCGTGGGCTCCGCCTCCGCCCGCCCCGGCGCCCGCGTCGCCCGCTTCCGGTGAGACGCCGAAGGGCCCGTCCACACCCGGCGCCGGTACGCCGTGGGCCGACACCAACTCCGCGAGTGACGACGGCGATCGCTCGGTCGCCCCGCCCGCCACGGTGTTCGCCCCGCCGCTCGCGGGCTCGGACGACGAGGACACCCCGGTCCCGGGGGTGCGGCCCGACGCCAAGACCGAACTGATGTCGGCGGGCAGCGCGCTGCCGCCCACCGCCGTCGCTCCGCCCTTCGACTTCCCGGGGACGCCGGGCGGTTCCGACGCGTCCTCGGGCGCGTCCTCCGGCGCGGGCGACATCGCGGATGCCGCCACCCACAAGGCGGGTCGGCCGAGCGGCCCGACGCCCCCGCCGCCGCCCGGCGCGCCGGGCACGCCCGGCGCCCGGCCGGGTGCGGGGGCGCACACGCCTCCGCCGCCGAGCCCGTCCGGCCCCGGCGCCCCGGGCGCTCCGGCCGGGGGGTACGTACCGACGCAGCTGGTCTCGCAGCTGGACGACAGCGTGGGCAGCGGCATCCCGGGTGGCCCGGGTGCTCCCGGGACCCCTGGTGCTTCCGGCGGGCAGAGCGGGCAGAACGGTCCGCAGACCCCGCCGCCGCCTCCCACCCCCGGTGGTGGGGTGCACGCGGCGGCGACGATGCTGGCAGGTGGTCCGGGCGCGCCCGGTACTCCCGGCGCCCCTGGTGCTCCTGGTGCTCCTGGCGCCCCTGGCGCGCCCGGCCAGGTGCCGCCCGGTGGACAGACGCCGCCTCCGCCTTCCGCCCCGGGCGCCCCCGGTGCTCCCGGTACTCCGGGTGGTGGGGTGCACGCGGCGGCGACGATGCTGGCGGGTGGCCCCGGCCAGCCGCCGTCCGGCCCCGGCGCTTCCGGCTTTCCGCCGCCTCCCGGCCCTCCCGGCCCGCCCGGTGCTCCGGGTGCCCCGGGGCAGGCTGGGCCATCCGGCCCGCGCCCGCCCGGCCCTCCCGGTGTCCCCGGTGCGGGTGGTCCGCACACGCCGCCGTCCCCGCCGGGCCCCTTCCCGGGCGCTCCCGGTGCCCCGGGCGCGCCTGGTGCTCCCGGCGCTCCCGGCGCTCCCGGTGGTGGGGTGCACGCGGCGGCGACGATGCTGGCAGGTGGCCAGGCCCCGCCGCCGCCCGGCGCTCCCGGTGCCCCCGGCGCGCCCGGTGTCTCCAACATGCCGCCGCCCGCCGGTCCGCCGGTGCCCGGCATCACTCCGCCGCACGGTGTGGCACAGCCCGGGACACCGCCGCCCGGCATGCCGCCCGGTCCCGGTGGCGGGTACGCGTATCCGCCGCCGCCCGCCGGGCTGCCGACCGTCGGTCCCGGCTATATGGCGGTCCTCCGCTACCGCGCGCAGGACGGTTCCGAGCAGCAGCTGATCCGTCGTTCGGCGCCCGGCACCCCGCATCCGGAGTGGCAGATCCTGCATGAGCTGCGGGCCATGAACGTGCCGCCGCAGCAGGTGCTGGAGCTGCACACCGAGCTGGAGTCGTGTGATCTTCCGGGCGGCTACTGCGCGCGGATGATCCGCGAGTCGTGGCCGCAGGTGCGGATCAGCCACACGGCGCCGTACGGGCGGGACCACGCGACCCGGCAGCAGGGTGTGCGTCATCTGATCGAGCACCAGGGCGAGCTGCACCAGGTGGCGGACGGCCCGGCCCGCCCGGCGCCCAACCGGGTGCCGTTGCCGCACCCCAGCCAGGTGCAGCCGATTCCGCCGGTACCGCCGGAGGGGCTGGCGCAGGAGCTGGGCCAGGCGTTCGGGCCGCAGGGCATCGTCCGGTTCGACCAGCGCGCGGTGTCGCGGCAGGGCGTACCGGACGTGGTGGCGCAGACGCTGGTGTGGGCGGGGCTGCCCGCGGACTTCGGCCCGTTCTTCTGGGCCCAGGCGCAGCAGGGGCGCCCGGTGCCGACGCTCGCCGAGCTGGCGGCGGAGCGCGGTGTGCAGCCCGCGGCCGACGCGGGGTCGTACCTGGTGATGGGCAACGACTTCGGCCGTCAGCTGTGCGTGCAGTACGGCACGGCGCACATCGTGGCGGTGCCGCTGGAGGCGGCGCCGCAGCCGGTGCCGGCACAGTTCGTCAACACCGGTCTGCCGGAGTTCGTGCGCTGCATGGGGCTGCTGGGCCGCATGTGGCGGCTGCGGTACGGGCTGACGCCGGAGCAGGCGGGCCGCTGGACGGTCGACTTCCAGGCGCAGCTCTCGGCGCTGGACCCGGCAGCCCTGTCCGCGCCGGACAACTGGTGGGCCGTACTGCTGGAGCAGATGTGGGACGGTCTGCTCTGATTCCTTCCGGTCTGCTCTGATTCCCGCCGGAGCGCGCCGAGCGCGCGCCCCATCGAGGCGCCCGACCCCCGTGACGGGGGCGGGCGCCTTGTCGTTGTGGTACCCGGGCGGGCCCCGGCCGGGGAGATGGGCGGAGTGTCGCGTTATGGGCGATAAGACCCCATCCATCAAGATGTGCGCCGGAGCGCGTTGCCTACCGGACTAAGGGGTTCCAAGGATGGGCGCATCGGTGTCACGTCATGGCTTCACCATCGGCGGACGGGGCCGTGGCTACCGTCCCGCGCAGGTCGACCGCTATGTGGCGGAGCTGTCCGAGGCGCGTGACGCGGCGTGGGAACGCGCCGCGCGCCTCACCGTTCTCGCCAACGAGCTGGCCGCCGACGCCGAACGGCTGCGTGAGGTGATCGCCCAGCTGGCCCCCCAGACGTACGAATCGCTGGGCGACCGCGCGCAGCTGATCCTGATGGCGGCCGAGGAGGAGATGGGCTGTCTGCGGGCCGCGGCCGAGGCGTCGGCGCAGGAGGAGTGGGAGGCCGCGCAGGTCGCCGCCCGGGTCGTCCGGGACGCCGCCCGCGATGAGGCCGAGCGGGTGCGGGAGGCCGCCGAGGCGTCGGCGCGCAGCACCCTGGAGGCGGCTCAGGCGCAGGTGGAGGAGTTGCGCGCGGCCTCGCGCCGGGATGTCAAGGAGTGGCGCAGCGAGTCTCTGGCGGCGCTGAAGGAGATGCGCGGGCGTACCGTGGCGATCCTCGCCGAGCAGGAACGGGAGCATGCCGACCGGTGGGAGGCGGCCGGTCATGAGCTGGTCGAGCGCGATGCGGCGATGACCGCGCGGCTGGTCCAGCTGGAGGAGCACGCCCAGGCCAGGCTGGCGGAGGCCAAGCGGGAGTACGCGATGGCGGACCAGGCCGCGCGGCTGCGCCAGGAGGACGCGCAGGCGCAGGCGGCGGAGATCGTCGCGCAGGCCCGGGCCCGGGAGGAGCGGCTGGCCCGGGAGACGGAGCGGACGCTGCGCGAACACGTGGAGCGGCGCGAGGAGCTGAAGGCGCATCTGGAGCATGTGCGCGGCAGCCTGACGGCCCTGACGGGCAAGCCGGTCTCGGAGGACGCCGGCTCCGGCCCGCACCCGCAGCCGCGCCCGCACCCCGAGACCTGAGCCCGGGACCTGACCCCCGAGACCTGGGCGCAGCAGCCCGTAAGCCTGGGAGCCCGGGTCAGGTCTCCCGGGCGGGGTTCGCCGTCAGCGGGTCGGCGGCGGGTTCCGCATCCGTTCCGCTTCCCGCTTCGGCGCGGACCGGGAAGCGGCGCGGGGCGAGGAACAGCAGGGCCAGCAGGGCGAGGACCGCCGCGGAGGCGGCGCCCAGGTAGACGTGGTCGACGGCGGTGTCCACGGCGCGCCGCAGATAGTCGGCGGCCCGGGTGCTGAGGGCGCCGGGGTGGTCGAGGGCGTGGGAGACCGAGTCGAGGTCGCCGGGCAGGCCGTCGCGGATGCCGGACGGGGCGGCGGCGAGCCGGGAGGCGAGGGTCGCGTTGGCGACGGCGCCGAACAGGGCCGCGCCGATGGACTGGCCGACCTGGCGGCAGAAGAGGATCGAGGCGGTGGCGGTGCCGCGCTCGGCCCAGTCGACGGAGGACTGTACGCCGACGATCAGCGGGAGCTGGAAGAGCCCGAGCGCGGCACCGAGCAGCAGCATGATCAGCGCGGGCTGCCAGGCGGCGCCGGGGTAGGGGAGCAGGGGGAAGGCGGCCAGGATGAGCGCGGCGGCGCCGATGCCGATCATGGAGCAGTTCCGGAAGCCGACGCGGTTGTAGACGCGGCTGCTGAGGGCGGCCGAGATGGGCCAGCTCAGCGTCATCACGGACAGCACGAATCCGGCGGCGATCGGCCCGAGGCCCAGCACCGACTGGGCGTAGGTGGGCAGGAAGACGGTCGGGGCGATCATGAGCAGCCCGAGTGCGCCGAGCGCGAGGTTGACCGCCGAGATCGTGCGCCGCCGCCACACCCAGCCCGGAATGATGGGTTCGGCCGCGCGCCGTTCGATCCACACCGTCAGGGCCGCGCATCCGGCGCTGGCCGTGAGCAGCGCGAGGGAGGGTGCGGAGAGCCAGCCCCAGGCCACTCCGCCCTGGACGAGCGCGGTCAGCAGCAGTCCGCCGCAGGCGAAGATGGTGAGGGCGCCCGCCCAGTCGATGCGGGGCCGGGTCGCCCGCCGCCGTACCGGTTCGTGCAGATGGCGGACGATCAGGGTGAGGGCGAGCGCCCCGATCGGCAGGTTGATGAGGAAGATCCAGCGCCAGTCGGCGTACCCGGCGAGCACGCCGCCGAGCGCGGGGCCCGTGACCGCGGACAGGGCCCAGACGGAGGAGAGCCGGGCCTGGATCTTGGGGCGTTCCTTGAGCGGGTAGAGGTCGGCGGCGACCACCTGGACGGTGCCCTGGAGCGCCCCGCCGCCCAGCCCCTGGACGATGCGGAAGGCGATGAGGGAGGCCATGTTCCAGGCTCCTGCGCACAGCAGCGATCCGATGAGGAACATGATGGTGCCCGCCACCAGCACCGGCTTGCGGCCGAAGGTGTCGGAGAGCTTCCCGTAGACCGGCAGGGTGACGGTGACGGCGAGCAGATAGCCGGAGAACAGCCAGGAGAAGACGGAGAAGCCGCCGAGATCGCCGACGATCTGCGGAACGGCGGTCGAGATGATGGTGGAGTCGAGGGCGGTCAGCGCCATGGCGAGCATCAGCGCGGCGACGACGGGGCGGCGTCCGCGGGGCGCGGGGATCGCCTCACGGGGAGGGGGGTCGGGGAGCGGGGATATGGAGTCCGCGTCAGGTCCTTCTGCGGTGCCGCCCACCGTGGCGCACTCCCTCCGCCGGTCCGCGCCGGCTCTGGTGTCCAGTTCTTGTACGACCCACCATTCCATGCCGCCTCAGGGCAGGGGAAGAATGCATCAGGGCTGTTGAGGCCGCGGACTTGCGCCTTCCGTTACGTGCGGGTGCAGAGTCGACCCCGAGTTGCGCTCCACCCCAGGGCCTACTCCCCTAGGGGATGGGCTCACTTTCCTCCTACCCGGGGTTCGTCCCGGGGAAGGACGAGCCGGGGCGTACCGCTCTCTACTGTGGTTTACGGCCAGCAGGACCGAGGGGGGTAGGGCTGGCCCCACCCGAAGACGGCGCCAGACCTCATCGTCCCGGCCGCCGCTTTCCGGAAGGCTGATCATCAAGCGCGACCAGGCGATCGGGGACGTGTGACCGTCCCGGGTCCGACATAGACGATAAAGAGGAGAACATCGTGACAACGGCCGTATCGATTCCCAAGACCGGGGGCAGCGGAGGACATACGGCCGTTGCTGCCCGGGCACGCCAGGTGGTCAAGGCGTACGGTTCCGGCGAGACCCGGGTGGTCGCGCTGGACCACGTCGACGTGGACATCGCCCGCGGCCGCTTCACGGCGATCATGGGCCCTTCCGGCTCCGGCAAGTCGACGCTGATGCACTGCCTCGCGGGGCTGGACACCGTCTCGTCGGGCCAGATCTACATCGACGAGACCGAGATCACCGGGCTCAAGGACAAGAAGCTCACCCAGCTGCGCCGGGACCGGATCGGCTTCATATTCCAGGCGTTCAACCTGCTGCCGACGCTCAACGCGATCGAGAACATCACGCTGCCGATGGACATCGCGGGCCGTAAGCCCGACCGGGCCTGGCTGGACCGGGTGGTGCAGACCGTCGGTCTGGCCGACCGGCTGAAGCACCGCCCGAACCAGCTGTCCGGCGGTCAGCAGCAGCGCGTCGCCGTGGCCCGCGCCCTGGCCGCCCGCCCCGAGATCATCTTCGGTGACGAGCCGACCGGAAACCTGGACTCCCGGGCCGGTGCCGAGGTGCTGGGCTTCCTCAAGCGGTCCGTGGACGAGCTGGGGCAGACGATCGTGATGGTCACCCACGACCCGGTCGCCGCCTCCTACGCCGACCGGGTGCTGTACCTGGCCGACGGCCGGATCGTGGACGAGATGTACAACCCCACGGCCGACCTGGTCCTTGAGCGCATGAAGCATTTCGACGCACGAGGACGGGTGTCATGACCGTCCTCAAGACCTCACTGCGCAACTTCGTCGCCCACAAGGGGCGGATGGCGCTGTCCGCGATCGCCGTCCTGCTGTCCGTGGCGTTCGTCTGCGGCACGCTCGTCTTCACCGACACCACCAACGCCACGTTCGACAAGCTCTTCGCGAGCACGGCGTCCGACGTCACGGTCAGCCCGAAGGGGGCCAGTGACCAGGACACCCGGCAGGGCCGGATCCGCACCCTGCCGGGCTCGGAGCTGGCGCAGCTGAAGCAGGTGGACGGCGTCAAGTCGGTGACCGGGGACGCCACCAGCCAGTCGGTCACCGTCGTCAACCGGAAGGGCGACAGCATCGGACCCAGTTCCGGCGCCCCGACCATCGGCACCAACTGGGACACCACCGAGCACCGTTCGGTGAAGATCACCTCCGGTCACTCGCCGCGCGGCCCCACCGAGGTGATGGTCGACGCCGACACGGCCGACACCAAGAAGCTGAAGCTCGGTGACAGCCTGCGGATCATCGCCGTGCCCGGTGAGTTCCGCGCGAAGATCGTCGGCATCGCCACGTTCCAGGTGACCAACCCCGGCGCCACCATCGTCTACATGGACACCGACACCGCGCAGCGCAAGCTGCTCGGGGCGACCGGTGTGTACACCAACTACGCGCTGACCGCCCAGCCCGGCGTCAGCAACGACCAGCTGAAGAAGAGCGTCGTCGCGAAGCTCGGCACCGGCGTCAAGGTGCAGACGAAGGCCGAGGCCAGCAAGGAGGCCGAGAGCGACATCGGCTCCTTCCTGGACGTCATGAAGTACGCGATGCTCGGCTTCGCCGGAATCGCCGTCCTGGTCGGCATCTTCCTGATCGTCAACACCTTCTCGATGCTGGTCGCCCAGCGCACCCGCGAGATCGGCCTGATGCGCGCCATCGGGTCGAGCCGCAAGCAGATCAACCGGTCGGTGCTGCTCGAAGCGCTGCTGCTCGGTGTCGTCGGCTCGATCCTCGGCGTCCTCGGCGGCGTCGGGCTCGCGGTCGGCCTGATGAAGCTCATGGGCAGCGCGGGTCTGCACCTGAGCACCGACCAGCTGACGGTGAAGCCCGCCACGCCCATCGTCGGCCTCACCATCGGCATCGTCGTCACCGTCATCGCCGCCTACATCCCCGCCCGCCGGGCCGGGAAGATCTCCCCCATGGCTGCCCTGCGCGACGCGGGCACCCCGGCGGACACCAAGGCCGGATGGATCCGCGGCGCGATCGGCACCCTGCTCACCGCGGGCGGCGCGGCGGCCCTGGTCGTCGCGGGCAACGCCGACAAGGCCGTCGACGGCTCGATGTTCCTGGGCCTGGGCGTGGTGCTGACCCTCATCGGTTTCATCGTCATCGGCCCGCTGCTGGCCGGTCTGGTGGTCCGGGCCCTGGCAACCGTCGTGCTGCGGATGTTCGGGCCCGTCGGCCGGCTGGCCGAGCGCAACGCGCTGCGCAACCCGCGGCGCACCGGCGCCACCGGCGCGGCCCTGATGATCGGCCTGGCGCTGGTCGCCTGCCTGTCGGTGGTGGGCTCGTCGATGGTCGCCTCGGCCAGCGATGAGCTGGACAAGTCGGTGGGCGCGGACTTCATCATCCAGTCCGACGGCGGCCAGCCGATCACCAAGCAGATCGAGAAGGCGGCACACCAGGCCAAGGGCCTCAAGCACATCAGCGACGCGAAGCAGATCGAGGGCGCCGAGATCACCCTGCCGGGCGGCAAGAAGGTCACCAAGGACCTGTCCGCAGCCGACCCGACGTACGCGGAGGACCTGCGGACCCCGGTCGTCGCGGGCGACCTGGCCGCCGCGTACGGCAAGGACGCCATGTCGGTGCCGGAGGGCTTCGCCAAGAGCAACAAGGTGAAGGAGGGCGACACCCTGACCGTCGCCTTCAAGGAGGGCCGAACCGCCAAGCTCAAGGTCGCGGCGATCACCTCGGACGACACGAGCCTGGACAAGGGCGCGCTCTACATCAACATCGCCACCGTCGAGCGCTATGTCCCCGCCAACCTGATCCCGGCGGACGTCATGATGCTGGCGCAGGCGAAGGACGGCCAGGAAGCCGTGGCGTACAAGTCCCTCAAGTCCCAGCTGCACCAGTACCCGTCGGTCCAGGTCCGTGACCAGACCGACTACAAGAAGGAGATGAAGAACCAGATCGGTCAGCTGCTCAACCTGGTCTACGGGCTGCTGGCGCTCGCGATCATCGTCGCCATCCTCGGCGTGGTGAACACCCTCGCCCTGTCGGTCGTCGAACGCACCCGGGAAATCGGCCTGATGCGCGCCATCGGCCTCTCCCGGCGCCAGATGCGCCGCATGATCCGGCTGGAGTCCGTCGTCATCGCCCTCTTCGGTGCGCTGCTCGGTCTGGGCCTGGGCATGGGCTGGGGCGCGACCGCGCAGAAGCTGCTGGCGCTGGAGGGGCTGAAGACCCTGGAGATCCCCTGGCCGACCATCATCACGGTCTTCATCGGCTCGGCCGTGGTGGGCCTGATCGCGGCCCTGATCCCGGCGTTCCGGGCGGCGCGGATGAACATCCTCAACGCCATCGCCACGGACTGAGGCCGGGGATGGAGTGACAAGACGGCTGCCCCTTCTATGGGGGGAGGGGCAGCGAGGGACCGGCCCGGTGTGCGACGGGGGAGCGCACCGGGCCGGTCCCGTTTTCACGTTCTCTGCGCTGCCAGCTCTATGCCGCCAGCGCGCCCCCGGTGCGGAGCAGGGGCACCACATGGTTCCGGATGGCCCCGGCGAGCCGGACATCGCTCTCGCCGCCCGTTATCCAGCGCATGTGCGCCAGTTCGGCCGCCGGGTGGGGCTCCCGGTCGATGCGCGCCTCGAACACCGTCAGCCGCATCGGCACCCGCTCCAGCACGGCCACCCCCTCGACCTCGGCCAGCAGCCGCGGCTCCAGCGGGGCCACACCCAGCTCCTCGTCCAGCTCCCGGGCCAGCGTCTCCAGCGGCGCCTCGCCCGGATCCGGCTTCCCGCCGGGCAGATAGAACACCTCGGGCGCCGCCTTCTTGCTCACGACCAGCAGCCGTCCCCGCTGGACGATCGCGGCGGCCACCACCGACATGGACACTTCGTCCTCGTACGTCATACGGGCGATTCTGGCAGCCGGAACCTCGCTCCTGGCCAGCGATTTTCCCGGTTGACTTGGAGTGCGCTCCAACTCCTAGCGTGATCGTCACGACCACGAAGGAGGCACCCAATGTCCGAACTGCCCACCCGCCGCCTGGGCGAACTCACCGTCGGCGCACAGGGCCTGGGGCTCATGGGGATGAGCCACGGCTACGGCGACTCGGACGACGCGCAGTCGATCGCCACGATCCACCGCGCCCTCGACCTCGGCGTCACCCTGCTGGACACCTCCGACTTCTACGGCTCCGGCCACAACGAGGAGCTGCTCGGCCGCGCCCTGACCGGGGCGCGCCGCGAGCAGGCGGTCGTGGCCACCAAGTTCGGTTTCGCCAACCGGCTGGGCGAGCCCACCGCGATCCGCGGTGACGCCGCGTACGTCCGCGAGGCGTGCGACGCGTCGCTGCGCCGCCTCGGCATCGACCACATCGACCTCTACTACCAGCACCGCGTCGACCCCGACGTCCCCATCGAGGAGACGGTCGGCGCGATGGCCGAGCTGGTCCGGGCGGGCAAGGTGCGCCACCTCGGGCTGTCCGAGGCGAGCGCGGAGACCATCCGCCGTGCCCACGCGGTGCACCCCATCGCGGCGCTCCAGAGCGAATGGTCGCTGTGGACCCGGGACCTGGAGGCGGAGACCGCCCCGGTCTGCCGCGAACTCGGCGTCGGCCTCGTCCCGTTCTCCCCGCTCGGCCGCGGTTTCCTGACCGGCCGCTACACCTCCGTCGAGGGCCTGCCGGAGACCGATGTGCGCCGCACCCAGCCGCGGTTCGCGGACGGCAACCTCGAACAGAACCTGGCCATCGTCGACAAGCTCAACGAACTGGCCGCCGAGAAGGGCGTCACCGCCGGTCAGCTCGCCCTCGCCTGGGTGCAGCACCGCGGCGACGACGTGGTGCCGATCCCGGGCACCCGCCGCGAGAAGTACCTGGAGGAGAACCTCGCCGCGGTCGCCATCGAGCTGTCGGCGGAGGAGCTGGCCGCGATCGACGCGGCGGCCCCGGCCGACCAGGTGGCCGGAACCCGCTACGACGCGAAGAGCCTCACCTTCGTCAACCGCTGATCAGCTCGTTGATCACCGCGCCCAGCGCATCCTGCTCCCCGTCCGGCAGCCAGCGGGCGGCGTGCACCATGCGCAGCGCGGTGACCAGCCGTTCCCGGTCCTCCTCCGTGCCGAGGTCGCCCAGGTACGGCGGCAGGATCACGCCGAGGGCCCGCAGCTCGCCGCGGGCACACAGCCGCTCCACCAGCGCGGCGAGCGTTCCGCTCTTACGGGTCGTACGCAGCCCGTCGGCGATGCCGAACCGGGTCCAGTCCGCGTAACCCCCCGGCGGTACGTCGCCGATGTGCGCGGCGGCGCGTACGTAGTGCTCACGCGCCCGATCCGCGTCGCCCAGGGCCCGGTACGCCGAGCCCATGTTGACGTGCAGCGAGGCGTAGAACCCGCGGACCCGGTCGTCACCGACCGCGTCCGCGCGGTCCAGGCACTCCTGGTTCCAGCGCAGCGTCTCCTCGGGGGTGCTCTGGTGCCGGGCCAGATAGTGCGCGGCCACGCATTTCCCGTAGTCGTCGGCGGCGGCGTCCCACGCCTGCCGGAAGCAGGCACGGGCGTCGCCGTCCCGGCCCTCGGCCTCGGCGGCCATGCCCTGCACGCACAGTCGGACGACGGGGTCGTCGGGATTCATCGAGGTCTCCTTCACGGGGTCCGTACGGGCATGACGAGGGTCGTGAAACTGCCCTGGTCGGCGGAGCGGACGACAACGGGCTCGGCGTCCGAGGCGACCTCCAGCAACACATCCGGCCCCACGCTCGCCTCCAGCGCGGGCAGCAGGACGGCCGGGTCGAAGGCGATGCGCAGCGGCGGCCCGGTGCGGAGGGCGGGCAAGGCGCGGCCGCCTGCGACGGCGGGCAGCGGATTGCCGTCGGCGGCGTCGGCCGGCGGGGTGCCCCGCGCGGCGGTGCCCTCTGCGGTGGTGCTCCGTGCGGCGGAGTCCCCTGCGGCGGCGCTGCCTGCTGCACCCAGCCGGTCGTCGTCCCGGACGGTGGGCAGCGGGTGGCTGCCCTCGACCGACAGCACGCCGTCGCCGGTCCGTAGCACGACCGGCCCGTCGCCGCCCCGCTCCGCGACGGCCGCGCAGAGCGCCGCCCGGTCGGTGATCACCCGGTGCCGGGCGTCCGCGAGCCCGTCCAGGACCATGCGGTACGCGGGGAACGCCTCGTCCGCGACGGACAGCGCCCGCTCCTCACCCCCGCCCCGTACGCGCACCTCGGGACCGTCGACCTCGATCGCGACCTCCGGCAGCCCCCGGGCCCAGCCCGCGAGGTCCCGCAGCTCCTCGACGCCGACCGGCAGCCCGCACGGCTCGCCGCTGATCGCGAGCGGCCGTAGCGCGCGTACGGAGAGCCGGTAGCGGTCGGTGGCCACGAGCCGCAACTCCTGGTCGGCCAGTTCGAGCAGCACCCGGCCCAGCACCGGGAACTCCTCCCGTACCGCACCCTCCGCCACCGCCGAGCCCACCTGCCGCACCGCGCCCGCCAACTCGGCGCCGCCGACCCGGGCCCGCCCGCACCGCGCCCCGCCCGGCAACGCGCGCAGCACGTCCTCGATCGCCGCGCGGGCGGCTGCCGCCGACTCCCGGGTCCTCCGCAGATGGTCCCGCAGCACCTCCCGGGCCTCCTCGGGCGGCCCGTCCAGCACGGTCGTCGCCTCGACCAGCGGCAGCTCGGCCTCCCGCAGGCGGCGCAGCAGCGTGGCGCGGGGCGCCTGCTCCGGGGCGTAGTACCGGTATCCGGTCGCCGCGTCCACCCGCGCGGGCCGCAGCACCGCGCAGTCGTCGTAGAACCGCAGCGCGCTCGGCGCCAGCCCGACCCGGCGGGCGAAGGTGCCGATGCCCATCAGGGACTCGTCGTCGTCCATGGCCGCCATGCTGGGCCTTCAAGCGGCTCGAAGGTCAATCGACGCCGACCGATGAGTTCCGCGCCGCACCCCGGTCATAACGGCAGAACCATCACCACCAGGGAGGCCACCATGACCGCTACCGACGCGAAAGGCACCCGGCTCACGGAGATCGGCCGGGTCGCCATCACCGTCGCCGACCAGGACCGGGCGCTGGACTTCTACGTCAACACCCTCGGCTTCGAGAAGCGCGCCGACATCCCCTACGGCGACAGCTACCGCTGGATCGAGGTCGCCCCGGCGGGCGCCCCGACCGGCATCGCGCTCGTCCTCCCGCGCGAGGGCCAGCAGGCGTCGGCCTACGAGACCGGCCTGATCCTCACCTCCGAGGACATCGACGCCGACCACGCCACCCTGCGTGCACGCGGCGTCGACACCGACCCGGAGGTCCAGCGCTGGGGCGCCCCGGTCCCACCGATGTTCAGCTTCCGCGACGCGGACGGCAACGCCCTGATGGTCGTGGAGAACGGCTGAGCCCCGCCCCACCGGGAGCCGGTCCGCACACGGGGGCGGACCGGCTCCCGGCGTGTGCCGAGAAAATTCACTCCAGGCAGGCTCCGCAGTCGTGCGTGCAGAGTGACCAGAAGTCGAACTTGCACTTTCCGTTTCTGCACTCGTATTCAAGGCACTCCACGGTGTACTCTCGCGCCATTCCGCAGTGCTCGAATACCTCGAAAATCTCGCTCAGCGTCAGAACGGACATCAAGGGCCGGTAGCAGGCGCTGGCGAGGGTGCCCTTGGTGCTGAACTTCAGACTTCCGAGGAAGCTCGAAAATTCAGATTCCGGGAGTCTGGCGAGGATGTTTTCTCGATCGGCGCGAAGGCGGCGGAAGTCATCAGCCGACTGGACGAACCAATCCTCTCCGCTCTCGCCCAGAGCGCTGAACTCCTCGGCGTTCTTGGCGAGCTTCGACTTCTTGATTTCGGCGGCGACTGTGGTGACTGTCATCGGTCCTCCCGGCTGTCGGCCCGGCTGCGACGGGTCAGTTCGTCTGCATGCCGGAGCAGAAGAGGGTGGATCCTGCCCTTGGCTTCAGACTGCACCATCACCCGGTTGTCCGCATCCGGCGCGGCCCGCCTCGTTGGCACACGATCCGCTATGAGCCTCAGTCGCATGCAGGAGGGGTGGTGAGGCGGTCGAGGGCGCCTGCCTTGGCGGCGCGTATGAAGGCGCCGAAGGTGGTGGGAGCCGCTGCGAGCGTGACCTCGGGCACGTCGCTCTCGCGCAGATGGAGCGTGCCGTCGCGGTCGCCGCGTACGTAGACGCAGTTGGCCGCGTTGCCGCTGTACGACGACTTCCGCCAGGTGTTGGGGGACACGGAGGTTCCTTCGCTAGAGGCCCTGTGCGATCCGGTAAATCATGTCGCGCGACTCCGTCGGTGCGAGCGCGAGGGTCGCCATGCGGTCCAGCGTGCTGCGGTACCTGGCGAGTTGGGGCTGGGTGTCCAGGAACTCGGAGCCATGGTCCGTGTCGAGTTCGACGGTGTCCAGATGCGGAACCTCTCCGCTGAGGTGCACGATCGCCTGGCCGGAACTGGGGAAGGCGCCTGAGCCGAAGGGGATCACCCGTACCGTGATGTGTTCCTGCTCGCTCAGGGAGAGCAGGTGTTCAAGCTGCGCGCGGGCGACATCGGGTCCGCCGAAATCCATGCGCAGAGCGGCCTCGTGGATGATCGCGTCCAGCGGGGTCGGTTGCTCACCGTAGAGAATCGCCTGCCGTTTGATCCGGTAGGACACCCGGTGCTCGATCTCGGGTGGGGAGAGCGGCGGTTCGACGGCGCTGATGATGACGCGAGCGTGATCCCTGGTCTGTAGGAGGCCCGGCAGGTGGATGACGCAGGCGATCCGCATCGCCTGGGCGTGGTGCTCCAACTCGGCCATGTCGAGCATGCTCGGCGGGAGGATGTCGCGGTACTCGTCCCACCAGCCACGCGTCCGGCCGCCCGTCATTCCGGCGAGCGCTTCGATCAGCGCCGAGTCCGTGCAGCCGTACGCGCGGGCCATCGCCCGTACCCGGTCCGCGCTGACGGCGTAGGCGCCGGACTCGATGCTGCTGACGCGTGACTGCGACGAACCGAGGAGCGCGCCCGCCTGCGTGGCGTTGAGGTCCGCCCGTTCGCGGAGGCGGCGCAGTTCGGCGCCGAGTCGTCGTTGCCGGATGGTCGGCGGAAGCTTGATCCGGGCCATCGCGCGTTCCCCTCGCTCACATGGCTGCGCCGTCACCCACACGAGGGGTGTTATGACGTATCCCATCGATTCTGTTGGCCGCATCATAGCGGCGACCTATGGTGTAACTCATGCGCCAGGTCAGGGCGTTGTTCTGTTCAACTCCTCCTCGTGACAGGAGACATCGATGGCCACGGTATCCCCACAGAATTCCCCCTCCGAGCCGTTCGATTTCGACGAAGAAGTGCGCTCGCTCGTCCTCGACACCGCACCCCGACTCTTCGCCGTCGTCCAGGAATTCGCTCTGGACGACGGCTGGCGGGACGCCGAGGTCGCGGCGTGGGGGATGGCGTACGAGGACGGGCGCGCGGATGTGACCAGCGTCGACGGGCGGCGGCGGTTCAGCTTGCCCTCGCCCGACCGTGCCATGCGGCACTTCGCGCTGCTGGAGGGCGTGACCGCGCGGCTGGTGTGGCTCACGCCGTCGCGCGCCGCCACGTTCGATCCGGCCGAGGCGGCCTGAGGGAGTCGCCTCGATCACCCGGTCGGTTCAGGGGCGCAGTGGGCGCGGCGGTAGGCCAGTGGGGACAGGCCGAGGTGGGCGTGGAAGTGCTTGCGCAGCGCGACGGGGTCCCCGAAGCCGCAGGCGGTGGCGATCCGTGCGACGGTCAGGTCGCTGGACTCCAGCAGACGGCGCGCCTGGGTCAGTCGGCTGTGCAGCAGCCATTGGAGGGGGCTCGTGCCCACCTCGGCGCGGAACCGCCGGGTGAAGGTGCGCTCGCTCATATGGGCGTGGCGGGCCATCTCCCGCAGCGTGACCTGTTCGGCCAGCCGGTTCAGTGCCCACTGGCGGGTGGCCGAGGTGGAACGGTCGGCATCCTGCGGTACCGGGTGCTCGATGAACTGCGCCTGTCCGCCCTCGCGCCAGGGAGCCACCACGCACCGTCGCGCCGCGGCGGTGGCCACGGTCGCGCCGTGGTCCTTGCGGACCAGGTGGAGGAACAGGTCGAGGCCCGCCGCCCCGCCGGCAGCCGTCAGGATGCGTCCGTTGTCGACGAACAGCACGTCCGGATCGACCTCGATGTCGGGGAACAGCCGGGTGAACTGGCCGCACAGCGCCCAATGCGTAGTGGCCCGCAGTCCGTCCAGCAGACCGGCCGCCGCGAGGAGGAAGGCCGATGTGCACAGGCTGACGATGCGGGTCTCGGGTCCGATCCGGGTGAAGGCCGCGGCGATCCGGGCGGGCAGCTCGCCGGTGGTCAGGAGGTGTTCGCCGGGCTCCTGGGTGGCGATCACCACGGTGTCCGCACCCTCCAGGAGCGACTCGTCGTTGTCGACGACGATCCGGAAGCCCTCGTTCGTGTGGACCGGCCGGCCGCCGAGCGAGCAGGTCGTCACGGAATAGAGCCGTGCCCCGGCCGGGTCGAGAGCCTCGTTGAGCACCCGGGCCGCGATGCCCAGGTCCATCGGCATGACCCCGTCGAGGGCGAGAACGGCAACACGATGTGGCATGGCCGGAATGGTACGACAGGTGGCTGTCCGGCCACTCACGGCGTCTCCGCGCGTCGGCGAGGCTGGAACGTGTCCGGGGCTCCTGCGCCCGGACCGAAGAACACGCGAAGCGGATATGAGCGAGGAAAAAAATGAGCGAGCAGACGATGCGCGCCGTCACCATCAAGGAGTTCGGCGGACCGGAAGTGCTGACCGCCGACCGGGTCGCGCGTCCCGAGCCGCTGCCGACCGAGGTGCTGGTGCGCGTGCACGCCGCCGGAATCAACCCGGTGGACTGGAAGACCCGTGCGGGCCACGGCATGGCCGGGCTACAGACGCTGCCGCTGATCCTCGGCTGGGACGTCTCCGGCGTCGTCGAGGAGGTCGGCTTCGGCGTCACGACGCTCGCACCCGGCGACGAGGTCTACGCCATGCCGTGGTTCCCGCGCCCGGCCGGCGCGTACGCCGAGTTCGTCACGGCGCCGTCCCGCCAGTTCGCCCGCAAGCCCGCCTCGCTCTCGCACACAGAGGCCGCGGCTCTGCCGCTCGCGGCGCTCACGGCCTGGCAGGCCCTGGTCGACACGGCGCGCGTCACCGGCGGGCAGCGGGTGCTGGTGCACGCTGCGGCCGGTGGTGTGGGGCACTTGGCGGTGCAGTTCGCCAAGCACCTCGGCGCCGAGGTGATCGCGACCGCCCGCGAGCCCCGGCACGCCTGGCTCAAGGAACTGGGCGCGGACGAGACGATCGACTACACCCGGCAGCGGTTCGAGGAGGCCACCGGCAAGGTCGATGTCGTCATCGACCTGATGGGCGCCGCGGATGACACCGACGTGCGATCGGTGTCGGTGGCCCGGCCCGGCGGCCTGATCATCTCCATCCCGGGAGGTGTCTCGGACGGACTGGCCGCCGCGGCCGGACAGGCGGGGGTACGCACCAGCCCGCTGCTGGTCGAGCCGGACGCCGCCGCCCTGAGGGCCATCGCCGGCTTGGTCGACTCCGGCGCGCTCCGGGTCGAGGTCGAACGCGGCTTCGCCTTGGAACAGGCCGCCGAAGCGCACCGGCTGGGTGAGACCAACCGCACCCGCGGCAAGCTCGTGCTGGAGGTGGCGCGGTGACGTCGACGACCGCGCTCGTGGTCGGGGGCACCGGGGCCATGGGGACCCGGGTCGTCCGCGCCCTCGCCGCACGGCCCGGCACCGTCGTACGGGTGCTGACGCGCGACCCGTCCTCGGACCGGGCCCGTGCCCTGGTCGAGAACACCCCCGGTGACGTTCGGCCGGTCCGCGGCGACCTGGACGACGAACAGTCCCTGAAGGATGCCTTCCAAGGTGTCGACCAGGTCTTCTGCAACACCGACTTCTTCGCCACCGCCAGCCCTCAGCAGGAGTACGCACAGGGGCTGCGGGCCCTGCGCGCGGCGCAGCAGGCCGGGGTGGACCGGTTCGTCTGGTCGTCCTTGGACTACGCCGCCGTCCTCACCGACGGGCGTATCCCGGTCCCGCACTACGACGCGAAGGCCGCGGTGGAGGCCCACATCGCGCTCCAGCGCTCCGAAGAGGCCATGCGGCAGGAGACCGACGGTTGGTATTCACGGCACGTCGCCGTCCTGGTGACCGCACCGTACTTCGAGAACCTGTACGGCTTCGCGCCGCGCCGGACCCGGCTGCCCGACGGACGTGAGGGCCTCGTGTTCGCCCTGCCGCTCGGCGAGGCCGGTCGCTGGCCCCTGATCGCGCTGGACGACATCGCCTTCTTCGCCCGCCATCAGCTCGACCACTGGGACGACTGGGGCGGCCGGACCCTGCGCATCGCCGCCGACGCCCTCACCGGTGACCAGATCGCGGCGGCGTTCGAGAAGGCGACCGGTGTGCCGAGCGTCTACCAGGCGGTGGACCTCGACGAGTTCAGCCGGTCCCTACCGGGGATCGGCCACGACCTGGCCGCGATGTTCGCCTTTTTCCAGGACCGCGACCTCCTCTCCCGGGACCGTGACCTGGAGGCCCTGCGCACTCTGCACCCCGAACTGGCCACCTTCGGCGACTGGTTGACCAGCACCGGATGGGACGGCACCGCCGCGGGATGACCATGTGGCGGGGGAGTACTAGTCGCGGGGGAGCAGGGTGCCCAGCGGGCCGAGGTCGAGGTTGAGGTCTTCCAGGGTCAGGCCGTGCTGGTCGCACAGCTCCGTCATCCGCTGGTCCAGGTGCATCAGCGTCGTGCCGATGTGGTCGATCTGGGCGTCGGTGAGGCCGCCCGCGTCGATGCGGCGCAGGGCCTGGCGTTCCATCAGCTGGCGGAGGAGTTCGACCACGGTGAGGACGAGGGCGACCAGGTCGCGGCCCATCGCTTCGGGGTCGAGGTCGACGCGGGTGTCGGTCACAGGGGACCGCCGTCCGTCCAGGGGGCCGGGACGCGTTCGTTGACGGAGGAGAGCAGGGCGTGCAGGGAGAGCCGGATGAGGGGGACCTCGGCGATGGCGATGACGAGGTCGCCGCTGACGACGACCCCGGTGGCGAGCACGCGGTCGAGGAGGTCGACGAGGGGGACGCCGATGGGGCCGTGGGCCTCGGCGGGAACGGTGCCCCAGGCGGCGGTGGTCATGGGGCGGCCCCGGCGTCGGTGAAGGAGTACGGGGCCCAGGGGCCCGACAACTCGATCTGGATCGCGGGCTCGTCGCGGCGCAGAGAGGTCAGCGCGGCGCGGAGTTCGCGGGTGCGGGCGGTGTCGAGGAGGTAGGCCGCGTTCAGGATGTGGGTGCGGTCCTTGCCGGTGACCTCGGGGCCGTGGGGGCGTAGGCGCCGCGTGGCCACGGCGAGGCTTTGGACGACGGCGTCCACGCGTTCGGCCGCCTGGAGGGCGGCGTTCTGGCGCTGTTCGCGGCCCTGGTGGCGGTTGCGTACGCGGTCCAGGTAGGCGCGGCCGGTGAGTGGGGCGGGGTCCGGCGCGGGGGTGGCGGGCGCGGCGGGGGCGTAGACCTTGACGCCCCATTCGGCGCGGCCCGCGAGCCGGTCGAGGGCGGTGAGGAACGCGGTCTGTTTCGAGCGCAGGGCCTCCCGGACCCGTTCGTCGCCACGGTAGAGGGTGGCCAGCGGGAGGGGGACGGTCGCGGTGACCGAGGAGACGGCCGTGATCACCTCGTGGTGGGCGCGGGCGCAGCGCTCCAGTTCGGCGCGGTCGGACAGGCGTCGGCGCAGGGCCTCTTCGGTGTGGTCGGAGGCCAGTACGTCCTGGACGACGGCGGTGAGCGGGCCTGCGGGCAGCGTACGGACGGGGCTGACCGGGTCGAGTCCGGTCAGTCCCGTCGGCGCGGGGCCGTCGTACGGGCGGCAGACCGCGTAGGCGTAAGTGAGCGTGGCGGTCATGCGCCGTCGCCTCCCGCCGAGCCCGCCGCGGTCAGTTCGCCCGACTCGTAGGACTCCAACTGCTCCCGCAGCCTCTCGTTCTCCTCCGCGAGGGCGTCCCGTCGGGCGCGCGAGGACAGCGCGGGATCGGTTTCCCACCAGTCGATCCCGGCCTTGCGGGCGGTGTCCACGGACGCGACGAACAGCCGCAGCCGGATGGTGAGCAGTTCGATGTCCAGCAGGTCGATCTTGATGTCCCCGGCGATGACGATGCCCTTGTCGAGGACGCGTTCCAGGATCTCGGCGAGGTCGGACGTGGGCGGGCCGGTGGTCGGGGGAGGGGTGCACAGCAGGTCGCGGTCGGGGCGGTCAGTCACGGCGCGTCGTCCCTCGTTCCAGCAGGTCGAGCAGTCGGTCCTCTTCGCGGTCGAACTCGTCGGGGCCGATGGCGCCGGACTCCAGGGCCTCGTTCAGGGCGGCGAGCCGGGCCCGGATCACGGACGGGTGGTGCAGCTCCCGTTCCGCGGCGTCCCGCAGGCAGTCCGCGACCCACACGACGCCCCGTACGGGCGCCAGCGGGAGGAGCGCGATCTCGCTCAGCACGCCCATGCGGGCTCCACGAAGCTGTAGCAGGGCAGCGGCCCGGTCAGCCGCAGCTCGACGTGGCCGCCGTGCTCGGCGGCCAGCCGCTCCACCACGGCGCGGAACCGGCGCAGCTCCTCCCGGGCGAGGAGGAAGGACGCGTTGAGCACGCACCCCGGCACCTCCGGCCCGGCGACCCGCTCGTCCGCCACCTCCGACAGCTCGGCCAGCACGGCGGCGGTGGTGGCCGTGGCCCGGCGGGTCAGCCCCCGGGCCACGGCCTCGCCGAGCCGCAGGCTGGCCTCGTAGCCCGGGGTGCGGCGGGCGGCCGCGCGCAGCCGGGCGACCTCGGGGTCCTCGCGTACCAGCGACCGCAGATCGCCCTGGGCGGGGACCGCCTTGAGGTTCATCTCGACCCGGCCGTCGACCCGGTGGAGGGCGGCGAGGCAGTCGCCGTGCGAGGACTCCAGCTGGCGCCGCACCATCTCCTCGTCGGGCGCGACCATCCCGAAGCGCATGGGCAGCACCGGGCCGTCCGCCGCGAGCGCCAGCGCCAGTTCCTGGTGGGCGAGGAGGTCGCGCCGCTTGGCGCGCAGCCCGGCGGGGGCGTCGCTGACGACGGCGGCCAGCTCACCGGCGCGCAGCGTGCGCAGCGGGGCGGGGTGTTCGCCGACGCCGGTGCGGCCGGGCGGCAGGACGCGGCGGGCGTGGACGACGCCGTAGACGTACACGCTGCGGGGCGCGGCGGTCGCGGCGCTCTCGGCCATGGGTCAGTCCTCCTCGGAGCGGCGGCGGGTGCGGGCGGGCGCGGTGCCGGTGCGGCGCCGCGGCCGGGGCTCCTCTTCCGGTTCGTCCTCGTCGCCGCCCCCGACGGCCTGCTTGACCTTGTCCTCCACGGCGCCGACCGCCTTCTTGACCTTCCGCTTGCCGAGCCCCTGGGCCACTGCCCCGGCCGCGCTGCCGCCGCCCCCGCCTCCGCCGAACAGCTCGGGCACGGTGCGGCTGGTGCGGTCGTGTTCGAGGTCCACGCGGTTGCAGGCTTCCGCGAAGCGGAGGTACGTGTCCACGCTCGCGACCACGACCCGGGCGTCGATCTTCAGGATCTCGATGCCGACCAGGGAGACCCTGACGAACACGTCGATCACCATGCCGCGGTCGAGGATCAGCTCCATGACGTCGTACAGGGTGCCCGCCCGCGGAACGCAGACGACCTCTTCGGTGTAGGTGGTGGGTGCCATGGTCGGGGCGGGTCCTTTCCGCAGTCGTCGGCCCAGCAGTCGTCGGCTCAGCAGTCGTCGGCCGCACCGCGCCGGTAGCGGCGGACCCTCCGGTACTCGCGCAGCTCGCCCCGCTCGTCGATGTCCACCTCGTACGTGGCCAGCAGGCTCGTCGTATCGGGGATGCGGGCGACCTCCAGCACGTCCACGCTCACCCGCCAGCCGTCCTCGGTCCGGCGCACCGCGGAGACCCCCTCGGTGGGGTGGGTGATCAGCGCGGCGAGCCGGTCGCAGGCGTGCCCGGCCGCCTGCTCGGGCCCGGGCTCGCGCTCCCGCTCCCGCGTCCTGCCGCGGCTGGTCTCGGCGCCGGACGTGCGCCGTTCTCGCTCTGCCATGTGCATCAGTCTGTTCACAGGGTGTGCCGGAGCGCGCGCTGAGCTGGGCCAGACGCGGGCCCTGGGTACCTCCGGCGTGCACCGAATGCGACGGCCCGGGGCCGGTCCCCGTATGACCGGACAAACCACACCCGGCGGAGGATGTCGGCGCGGGGCCGTACTCTGGAAGACCCCCGGCCCGTGTGACGTGTCGGGTGATTCGCGTTGTCCGCCTCCGGGATGGAATAGCCCTTTATGAGCCTCACCGGTCTGCTCGACGCCGTCGTACGGGACCCCGCGCTCGCCGAGGCGGTGCGCGGTGCCGCCGATGGAAACCGCCCCCATGTGGATCTGGTCGGCCCGCCCGCCGCCCGGCCCTTCGCCGTCGCCGCGCTGGCGCGCTCCGCGGGGCGGCCCGTGCTCGCGGTGACCGCCACCGGCCGGGAGGCCGAAGACCTGGCGGCCGCGCTGCGGTCGCTGCTGCCGCCGGACGGGGTGGTGGAGTACCCGTCGTGGGAGACGCTGCCGCACGAGCGGCTCTCGCCGCGGTCGGACACGGTCGGCCGCAGGCTCGCCGTGCTGCGCAGGCTCGCGCATCCGAGCCCCGACGACCCGGCCGCGGGGCCGGTGTCGGTGGTGGTGGCGCCGGTGCGATCCGTGTTGCAGCCGCAGGTCAAGGGGCTCGGCGAGCTGGAGCCCGTGAGTCTGCGGGCCGGGCGGAGCGCCGATCTGGGGGAGGTCGTGGACGGGCTCGCGGCCGCCGCGTACTCCCGGGTGGAGCTGGTCGAGAAGCGCGGCGAGTTCGCCGTGCGCGGCGGCATCCTGGATGTCTTCCCGCCGACGGAGGAGCATCCGCTGCGGGTCGAGTTCTGGGGCGACGACGTCGAGGAGATCCGTTACTTCAAGGTCGCGGACCAGCGTTCCCTGGAGGTCGCCGAGCACGGGCTGTGGGCCCCGCCCTGCCGTGAGCTGCTGCTGACCGACGACGTACGGGAGCGGGCCGCGGCCCTCGCCGAGGAGCACCCGGAGCTGGGCGAGCTGCTGGGCAAGATCGCCGAGGGGATCGCGGTCGAGGGCATGGAGTCCCTGGCCCCGGTGCTGGTCGACGACATGGAGCTGCTGCTGGACGTGCTGCCCGAGGGCAGCATGACGGTGGTCTGCGACCCGGAGCGGGTGCGGACCCGGGCGGCGGACCTCGTGGCCACGTCGCAGGAGTTCCTCCAGGCGTCGTGGGCGGCCACGGCGGGCGGCGGCGAGGCGCCCATCGACGTGGGCGCGGCCTCGCTGTGGGGGCTGGCGGACGTCCGGGACCGGGCGCGCGAGCTGGGCATGATGTGGTGGTCGGTGAGCCCGTTCGCGGCCGACGCCGAGCTTGACGAGGACACCCTGACGCTCGGCATGCACGCCCCCGAGTCGTACCGCGGCGACACCGCCCGCGCGCTGGCCGACACCAAGGGCTGGCTCGCCGACGGCTGGCGCACGGTGTACGTGACCGAGGGCCACGGCCCGGCCTCCCGCACCGTCGAGGTGCTGAGCGGCGAGGGGATCGCGGCGCGGCTCGACGCGGACCTCGGCGAGATCAAGCCGTCCGTGGTGCACGTGGCGTGCGGTTCCATCGACTTCGGCTTCGTCGACCCCGGCCTGAAGCTGGCCGTCCTCACCGAGACCGATCTGTCCGGGCAGAAGGCGGCGGGCAAGGAGGGCGCGCGGATGCCCGCGCGCCGCCGTAAGACGATCGACCCGCTCACCCTGGAGGCGGGCGACTTCATCGTCCACGAGCAGCACGGCGTGGGCCGCTACATCGAGATGGTGCAGCGCACCGTGCAGGGCGCGACCCGCGAGTATCTGGTGGTCGAGTACGCCCCGGCCAAGCGCGGCCAGCCCGGCGACCGGCTCTACATCCCGACCGACCAGCTGGAGCAGATCACCAAGTACGTGGGCGGCGAGGCCCCCACGCTGCACCGGCTCGGCGGCGCCGACTGGACGAAGACCAAGGCGCGCGCCAAGAAGGCCGTCAAGGAGATCGCGGCCGACCTGATCAAGCTGTACTCGGCCCGGATGGCCGCCCCCGGTCACGCCTTCGGTCCGGACACGCCCTGGCAGCGCGAGCTGGAGGACGCGTTCCCGTACGCGGAGACCCCCGACCAGCTCACCACCATCGGCGAGGTCAAGGAGGACATGGAGAAGTCGGTCCCGATGGACCGGCTGATCTGCGGCGACGTCGGCTACGGCAAGACCGAGATCGCGGTGCGCGCCGCGTTCAAGGCGGTCCAGGACGGCAAGCAGGTCGCCGTCCTGGTGCCGACGACGCTCCTCGTCCAGCAGCACATGGGCACCTTCACCGAGCGGTACGGGCAGTTCCCGGTCGTGGTCAAGGCGCTGTCCCGGTTCCAGACGGACACCGAGGCGAAGGCCGTCCTGGAGGGCCTGCGGGACGGCTCGGTCGACGTCGTCATCGGCACCCACCGGCTGTTCTCCTCCGAGACCAAGTTCAAGAACCTGGGCCTGGTCATCGTGGACGAGGAGCAGCGCTTCGGCGTGGAGCACAAGGAGCAGCTGAAGAAGCTCCGGGCCAACGTGGACGTGCTGACCATGTCCGCCACCCCCATCCCGCGCACCCTGGAGATGGCGGTCACCGGCATCCGCGAGATGTCCACGATCACCACCCCGCCGGAGGAGCGCCACCCGGTGCTGACCTTCGTCGGGCCGTACGAGCAGAAGCAGATCGGCGCGGCCATCCGCCGCGAGCTGCTGCGCGAGGGCCAGGTCTTCTACATCCACAACCGGGTCGAGTCCATCGACCGGGCCACGGCCCGGCTCCGCGAGATCGTCCCCGAGGCGCGCATCGCCACCGCCCACGGCCAGATGTCGGAGGGCGCCCTGGAGCAGGTCGTGGTCGACTTCTGGGAGAAGAAGTTCGACGTCCTGGTCTCCACGACGATCGTCGAGTCCGGCATCGACATCTCCAACGCCAACACGCTCATCGTGGAGCGCGGCGACAACTTCGGCCTCTCCCAGCTGCACCAGCTGCGCGGCCGGGTCGGGCGAGGCCGCGAGCGCGGATACGCGTACTTCCTCTACCCGCCGGAGAAGCCGCTCACCGAGACCGCCCACGAGCGGCTGGCCACCATCGCCCAGCACACCGAGATGGGCGCCGGCATGTACGTGGCGATGAAGGACCTGGAGATCCGCGGCGCGGGCAATCTGCTCGGCGGCGAGCAGTCCGGGCACATCGCGGGCGTCGGCTTCGACCTGTACGTACGGATGGTCGGCGAGGCCGTCGCCGACTACCGGGCGGCGATCGAGGGCGCCGAGGAGGAGGAAGCGCCGCTGGAGGTCAAGATCGAGCTTCCGGTCGACGCGCACGTCCCGCACGACTACGCACCGGGCGAGCGGCTGCGCCTCCAGGCGTACCGCGCCATCGCCTCGGCCAACGGCGAGGACGACATCCGCGCCGTCCGCGAGGAGCTGACCGACCGCTACGGACCGCTGCCCGAGCCGGTGGAGAACCTGCTCCTGGTCGCGGGCCTGCGGCTGCTGGCCCGCTCCTGCGGCGTCAGCGACATCACCCTCCAGGGCTCCAACATCCGCTTCGGGCCGGTGGAGCTGCGCGAGTCCCAGGAACTCCGCCTCAAGCGGCTCTACCAGCGCGCGATCGTCAAGCCCGCCACCCAGCAGGTCCTGGTGCCCCGCCCGGCGACCGCCCGCATCGGCGGAAAGCCGCTGGTCGGGCGGGAACTGCTGGCGTGGACGGGCGAGTTCCTGACGACGATCCTGGGGTCGTGACGGCGAGCCCCGGGCTGTGATGGGCGCGTTTCCGGGGAACCGGCTTGCCGGTGGAGCCACCGTGCATGGAAAATGCATGCATGGTGGCTCTACAGATTCGGGATGTACCGGACGAGGTGCGCGACATACTGGCCGACCGGGCGCGCCAGCTCGGCCAGTCGCTCCAGGGGTATCTGCTGGAACTGGTCAAGAACGAGGCGGAGCGGGCGGGCAACATCGCGCTGCTCCAGCGGTTCGAGGACCGCGACGACGGTGCCGCGAGCACCATGGCGGAGACCGTGCGCGAGCGGGACGCGGAGCGGGACGCGCGTGATGCCGGGCTCGGTCTCCCGCCGGACGGGCCGGGGGCGGCTGCGTGATCATCGTGGACGCGAGCGTGCTCACCGAGGCGCTCACGGGAGACGGGGCCGCCGGGAAGGCGGCCCGCGCGCGTCTCGCCCAGGACCCGCACTGGGCCGCGCCCAGCCATCTCGTCGTGGAGACCTTCCACGCCGTACGCGGCCGGTTCCTCGGCGGGAAGATCAGCTCGGCCCGTGCCGAGGACGCCGTGGCGGCCCTGACCGGAGCGTCGATCGAGGCGATCGGCATCCAGTCGCTGCTGATACGGATGTGGGAGCTGCGCGGCAATGTCTCGGGCTACGACGCCGCCTACATCGCGGCCGCCGAGGCGTACCGGGCGCCGCTGATCACCGGCGATGCCCGGCTGAGCCGCTGCACCGTGGCGCGCTGCGTGATCGAGGTGATCGGCTGAGGGGTACGGACAGGGTCGGACGCCACGCGACACCCCCGTGGTCGCGCGGCGCCCGTCCCCGGGTCGGTGGACGGCCGAGGAGGCCGCGGCGTGGGTGGCCCGGCGGGCCGGGCCGGATCGCGGAGTCGCGCGGGCGGAGGGGAACCGCCGGGCACGGCCTTGGGGAGGGAGGCGGGTGGGTTCCGGAGCGGACCGCCGGGCTCACCCAGGACAGTAGGCGCGGGCGGCCGGGGCGGCGAGGAACGAAGTGCACAGTGACCGCGCCGCGCGGTTGCCGTTCGAACGGTGATCTGTGGGCGGTCGGCTCAGAGGTCGCCCAACGCCCTCATCGCCAGCCACAGTTCGTACTTCGCGCTCGGCGCGCTCAGCAGCGACCGCCCCAGCGCGTCTTCGGCCTTGGTCAGCCGCTTACGGGCCCCGGGCAGCGAGATCCCGAGGGCGGAGGCGGCCGCGGGCAGCCGGGCGTCGGCGCGCAGCCAGGCCCGTACGGTCTCGGGGCCCGCCGTCAGCTTCGCCTGCTCCAGCGGCCGCAGCTGGGCCCGCGCCCAGACCGCGGCGGTGGGCGCGGACAGCACACCGTCGAGGGTGGCGGCGTGCCCGGCCGGGGCCGTGCCGCAGGGCGCCTGGTGCAGCCGCAGCGCGAGCCAGGCGGCCGACTGGGCGGCCAGGCTGTGGCTGACGTCCACGCCGAGCAGGCCGTCGATGTGGCGCACCCGCGCGGCCAGCGTATTGCGGTGGATCTTCAGATGGCGGCTGGCCGCGCTGCCGAAGCTGAGCCAGGAGCCGAGGGTGCCGAGCAGCTCCGCCGGGCCGGGGTCGGCGCGGCGGGTCGGCGCGTACTCCAGGCACGGCGCCAGCAGTTCGCTCGCCCAGGAGTGCCCCTCCGGGCTCGACAGGACCGTCACATCGCTGTGCCCGCCGAAACCGGCGGACCGCTGCGGTGCGTTGCGGGCCACCGCCAGCGCATGGAACGCCTGCTCGTAGCCGACCGGGGTGTCCCGCAGCGCGATCTCCGCGCTCACCCCGACCCGGCACTCCGTCTCCTGCCGGGTGATCAGCCGGTCCAGCGGCTCGCCGTCCGGCGCGACCGGCTCCCCCTGGGTCGGGACCAGGGAGATGAGGTGGTTGGGGCGCACCGGACACGGCACCACCCAGGCCCGGCCGCGTACCGAGGCGCGGATGCGGGCCGCGATCTCGCGCCGCCGGTCGACCGGGCACTCGATCACATACACCTGGAGCACGGCGGGCAGCGCCGGGCGCAGCGCGGCGGCGATCCGCTGCGCCGCGGGCAGGCTGCCGACCATGAGCAGGTGCAGCACCGCCTCCCGGCTGTGCGCCTCGGCCGACTCGACGCGGCGGCGCGCCCGTTCGGCCTCCTCCACCCGCCAGCTCAGGGCGAGGGTGCGGGACGCGTCGGCGAGCAGCACCCCGCAGCGCGGTGCGGAGGGCGCGACGACCGCCAGGTACGGCGCCGGGTCGCGGCTCTCCGCGGACCCGAGCGAGACCAGGTGGACGGGGCGCGCCTCGCCCCCGCCGAGCACCCCGGACGGGGCGCCGCGGCGGTGCAGCGCGACGGCCGCCTCGGAGGCGAGCCGCCGCAGCGACGCGGCGGGCGGCGGGTCGTCCGCCGTGGCCAGCACGGAACCGTCGGTTCCGATGAGCATGGCAGGGCCGCCGGCGCGCCGGGTGAGCCAGTCGAGCATGGCCCGTACCGCCCCGCGCCGGGAGGCGAGCCGGGCGAGGGCGAGCACGTCGTCGGCGCGTTCCGCTCGCGCGCCGGAGGGCGAAGCTGCCATGGAACCGCACCTTAGTTCCTCCGGTCCGGCGCTGGTGAGGCCCTTTTCGGCGGCCGCTATCGTCAGCGGGGTGTCCGCCGTCATAGCCGCCATGATCACTGCCGTCGTCGGTGTCCTCGGCACGCTCTTCGCGCCCCTGCTGCACCAGCGGTTGACGACGCGTCAGCGCGCGGAGGAGGTCCTCACCGAGGACCGCCGCCGCCGTTTCGAGGAGCGCCGTGCCGCCTACACCGCCATGAACCGCGCCTCCCGGCAGTTCCACACCCTCCTCAAGGACGCGCTGCACCGCATCCGGGACGGCGTCTACACGGACGACGACCGCGCACGGCTGGAAGAGGCCCGCCGCGACTACCGGGACCAGTACGCCGAGGCCCAGATGATCGTCCCCGAGCGCGTCCTCGCCGCGTCCCGCGACCTGAACACGGTCCTCGCCGGTATCGACGCGGTGGCCAAGCGCATCGACCGCGGTCTCCCCCGGGAGGGCGAGACCGCCGCGGTCGCGCTGCTCGAACTGAAGGACGCCGAACCGCGGCTGTCGGAGATGCGGCGGATCATGCGCGAGGACCTGGGCCTCACGGACTGAGGCGCCGCTACGCCACGGCTCAGCGGCCCACCGCGTAGCCCTGGGCGCCGCGGGGGTTGGCTCCGGCCAGCAGTACGCCCGTCTCGGGGTCGCGCCCCACCGCGCACAGCCGACCCTCCGACCATGCCTCGCCCACCGCCACGTCGTGGCCGCGGCGGCGCAGTTCCGCCACCGCGGGCTCGCCGATCCGCGACTCCACGACGACCCGGCCCGCCGTCATCGCGCGGGGGTGGAAGGAGCCGGGGAAGCTCTCCTGGTGCCAGTTGGGGGCGTCGATGGCGCCCTGGAGGTCCAGCCCGGAGCGTACGGCCGCGTCGCCGCGCAGCGCGACGTGGAGGAAGAAGTGCAGGCTCCACTGGTCCTGCTGGTCGCCGCCCGGTGTGCCGAACGCGAGGACCGGGGTGTCGCCGCGCAGCGCGAGCGACGGGGCGAGGGTGGTGCGCGGGCGGCGCCCGGGGGTCAGGGAGTTCGGCAGGCCGGGGTCCAGCCAGGCCATCTGGAGCCGGGTGCCGAGCGGGAAGCCGAGCGCGGGGATGACGGGGTTGGACTGGAGCCAGCCGCCGCTGGGGGTGGCGGCGACCATGTTGCCCCAGCGGTCGACGACGTCGAGGTGGCAGGTGTCGCCCCGCACCACGCCGTCCCCGCCGACGGTCGGTTCGCCGCCCGCGGTTGGCGTGCCGCCGACGGTCGGCTCACCGCTGCCGGGCGCGGCGGCCGGTCCGGCGGTCCCGGTCGCCGACCGGGCGACGGCGGCCAGCGCCTGCTTGCCCAGCCGGGGTTCGCGGCCGCCGGGGTGCCCCGGGCGCAGATCGTACGAGGCGTGCTCGCCCACCAGCGCCCGCCGCGCGTCGTTGTACGGGCGGGAGAGCAGATCGGCGAGCGGTACGTCCACGCCTGCGTCCCCGTACCACGCCTCCCGGTCGGCCATGGCCAGCTTGCTGCCCTCGATGAGGGTGTGGAGGTAGTCGGGCCCGCCCAGGTCCTCCGCGCCAAGACCGTCCGGCAGCAGGGCGAGTTGCTGGAGGAAGACCGGCCCCTGGCTCCACGGACCGGCCTTGCACACGGTCCAGCCGTTCCACGTGTACCGGACGGGGTCCTCGTACGTGGCCTCGAAACCGGCGAGGTCGTCGCCGGTGAGCGTGCCCGCGTGGCGTTCCCCGGAGGAGTCCATGGCGGGCCGGGCCGCCGCGGCGGCCAGCTCCTCGGCGATGAAGCCCTCGCGCCACACCCGGCGGGCCGCGTCGATCTGTGCCTCACGCCCCGGTCCTGCCGCCTCCGCCTCGGCGATGAGCCGCCGCCAGGTGGCGGCCAGCGCGGGGTTGGTGAGCAGCCGCCCGGGGGCGGGCGACCGCCCGCCCGGCAGATACAGCTCGGCGGACGTCGTCCACTCGGTCTCGAACAGCTCCCGTACGGTCTCGACCGTCTCGCCGACCCGCTCCACCGCGGGGTGGCCGTGCTCGGCGTACCCGATCGCGTACCGCAGCACCTCGGCGAGCCGCCGCGTCCCGTGGTCGCGCAGCAGCAGCATCCAGGCGTCGAAGGCGCCGGGGACGGCCGCGGCCAACGGGCCCGTGCCGGGCACCAGGTCGAGGCCGAGCCCGGTGTAGTGGTCGATGGTGGCCCCGGCGGGCGCCGGGCCCTGCCCGCACAGCACGGTGGGCGGCGAGCCCGCCGGGGCGAGGATCACCGGCACCTCACCGGCGGGCCCGTTGAGGTGCGGCTCGACGACGTGCAGGACGAATCCGGCGGCGACGGCCGCGTCGAACGCGTTGCCGCCGTCCTCCAGGACGGCCATGGCGGACTGCGAGGCCAGCCAGTGGGTGGACGACACCATGCCGTACGTGCCCTGGAGGGTGGGCCGGGTGGTGAACATGGGGCTCCCTGGAGTGCGGGGACGTGCGCGGCCGAGGTGCGGCCCAGCATCGCGCACGACCCACGGACCGGTCCACGGTGCGCTGGTGGGTCAGGGGGTCTTGAGCGTGTGCCCCAGGATCGCGTCGGCGAGCGGCCCGAGCACGGCCGGGGGCAGGGCGTGGCCCATGCCGGGGATCTCCACGAGCCGGGCGCCGCCGATGACCTGGGCCAGATGCTGCGGATGCGGCAGCGGGAACACCGGCTCCGCGGTGGGCGCGAGGACGAGGGTGGGCACCTCGTTCGCGGCCAGGGCGTCGGTGCGCACCAGCCCGGACTGATCGGCGCGGGCGTGCGCGCCCGAGGTGTCGTAGCGCCCGGTGTGCTCGATGATCCCGCGCTCCAGCTCCCGGAACCAGTCGGCGTCGAAGGGGATGTGGTCACCGTTCAGCAGCTTCCAGTGCCGGACCCGCCGGTCCAGCTCGGCCTCCAGCCCGTGATCCTCCACCGGCCGCGCCCACTCCTCCAGGATCCGCGGATCCACCCCGGGCAGTTCCTCGACGGGGACACGGGTCCCGTCGGGCGCGACGTACGGGGTGGTGCTGCACGCGACGGTGCCCAGCAGGGTGGCGCTCAGCACCCGCTCCGGATGGTCGGCGAGGACGAGTTGGGTGAGGATGCCGCCCAGCGACATCCCGACGAGATGCGCCCGCTCGACTCCCAGCCCGTCCAGCACCGCGACCACGTCCCCGGCCAAGTCGGCGATCCGGTAGGGGTCCTGCTCGTAGGACCAGGTGGAACGGCCGGTGTCGCGGTGGTCGTAGCGGATGACCCGATGGTGCTCGGCCAGCGCGTCCACCAACGGCTCCGGCCACCCCAGCCCGGCGGCCTGCGCCCCCATGACCAGCAGCAGCGCCGGAGCGTCCGCATCCCCGCGCTGCTCGGTCCACAACCGCACCCCGGGCGCGGCCTCGACGTACGCGGTGTCTCTGTGTGCGGTGTCCATGGGAGTGATCCTCTCGATGCGACGGGCGACCGAACGAGACGTATCGTCTCGTTAGTCGCCGCGCGCCGTCAAGGGCTTTATCCGGAGGGTGCGGGTCCGCCGTCAGCCCGCGGGCTTCGTGCGGACGAAGCGGTCCGGGGTGCCGGTGGTCCAGTTGAAGGCGAGGTTCTGGCCGTTGTTGCTGACCACGGCCTGACCGGAGGCGGTTTCGCCCTGGCAGGTGCTGCTGATCGCCAGGCTGGCGGTGATGGTCCCCGAGCAGGAGTTGCCGTTGTACGAGAGGGTCCACGACGTGCCGCTGACGGTCAGTACGGGCGCGCCGTTCTTGCCCTGCACGGCGTAGTACCAGGTGCCCTGGACGCCCGACGCGGAGGCCGGGCTGCTGGGGGCAGGAGGTGCGGTGCGGGTCGTGCGAGGGACCGAGGGGGTCGTGGCGGCCGGGCGGTCGGGCTGGGTGGTGCTCGTACCGGGACGCTTCTCGGCCTTCTGCGTGCGGCTCGGGCCGGGGCTCGCGCTGCGGGTGGCGTCGGCACTCGGCGATGAGGTGGTGGCGTCGGCCTTGCCGGGCCGTCCGGACGCCGCCTTGTCGGAGGTGCCCAAGGGGCCCGAGTCCTTCTCGTCGTCGTTGCCGCAGCCGGTGAGGGTGAGTGCCAGCACCACGACAGCGGTGGCGGCGAGAGAGGTCGCTTTATGCACGAGAAAATTCCTGTTTATGACTGGATCGGATTCCGATGGGGAAGGTGATCCTGACATGTGCCGCACGAGAAGCACCACGCTTTTCGGAAATGATCCGCAGGATATGTGCAGTGACATTCGGATGATTTTCGGCGGCGGTTCGTCTCTCGCTATACGGAGGCCATGCGGGCATTTCTCGTCGGTTTTTCGCCCGCGTGCCGGTTTTCGCCTGGGGCAGAACACCGGCGAAACCCCTTGCCGCCGCGCGGGACGCTTCTACGCTGAGGGGATGAGCAGCCACGCGCCCGAACCAGCCCGCGTCATCCCCCTGCGCCCCGCCCCCGCGGCCAAGGAGCCACTCTGGCGGGACGTCGTCGGGGACGTGCTGCGGCGGGAGCGGCAGGCACAGCAGCGCACGCTGAAGGACGTCGCCGACGCGGCGCGGATCTCGATGCCGTACCTCTCCGAGCTGGAGCGGGGCCGCAAGGAGGCTTCGTCGGAAGTCCTCGCGGCCGCCGCCCGCGCCCTCGGCCTGGGGCTGGCCGATCTGCTCGCGCTGGCCCAGGTCGAGATCATCCGGCTGACGGGGGCGCGGGCGCGGCCGGGCAGGACCGGCGCCGCCGCCCCGCAGGCGCGGCTGAACTCCCATCAGGGCGAGGCCCGGCTGCGGCTGGCCGCCTGACGCCTGCCTCAGACGGTTGTGCGGACCAGCCGCCTCGACAGCACCTCGTCGGCCAGCCCGTACCTCACCGCCTCCTCGGCCGTGAACACCTTGTCGCGGTCCATGTCCGCGCGCAGCGTCGCCACGTCGTGCGGGGTGTGACGGGACAGCACCTCCTCGACCTGGGCGCGGATGCGCAGCATCTCCTTGGCCTGGAGGCTGAGGTCGGACACCGTGCCGCGCGCCCCGCCGGTCGCGGGCTGGCCCAGCAGGACCCGGGAGTGTTCGAGGACGAAGCGCCGCCCGGGGTCGCCCCCGGCCAGCAGCACGGCCGCGGTCGAGGCGGCCTGGCCGACGCAGAACGTCGAGATCGGCGCGGTCACGAACGTCATCGTGTCGTAGATCGCCATGAGCGAGGTGTACGAGCCGCCCGGCGAGTTGAGGTAGATCGCGATCTCCTGCTCGGGCCCGGCCGACTCCAGGTGGAGCAGCTGCGCGATGACGACGTTGGCGACGCCGTCGTCGATCTCCGTGCCCAGGAAGATGATCCGCTCCGACAGCAGCCGGCTGTAGATGTCGTACGCGCGCTCGCCCTGCGTGGTGCGCTCGACCACGGTCGGGATCGTGTACTGGCCCATGTCCTCAGATCCCCATCCGTCGTCGCGAACCGCCCGGCCGCACATCGCCCAGCGACTCCACGATGCGGTCGACCATCCCGTACTCCTTCGCCTGCTCGGGCGTGAAGAACCGGTCCCGGTCGCCGTCGCGGGAGATCGTCTCCCGGGTCTGGCCGGTGTGCTCGGCGATGATGCGCTCGATGGCCTGCTTGGTGAACTCCAGGTTCTCGGCCTGGATCGCGATGTCGGCGGTCGTCCCGCCGATCCCGGCCGACGGCTGGTGCATCATGATCCGCGCGTTGGGCAGCGCGTACCGCTTGCCCGCCGTCCCGACCGTGAGCAGGAACTGCCCCATGCTCGCCGCGAACCCCATGGCGAGCGTCGCGACGTCGTTGGGGATCAGCCGCATCGTGTCGTAGATCGCCAGCCCGGCCGTCACCGAGCCGCCGGGGCTGTTGATGTAGAGGCTGATGTCGGTCCGGGGGTCCTCCGCCGACAGCAGGAGCAGCTGGGCGCAGACCCGGTTCGCGGAAACCTCGTCCACCTGGGTGCCGAGGAAGACGATCCGCTGGGTGAGGAGCTGCGCGGCGAGGTGGTCGTCGAAGCGCGAGGGCGGCGTATCGCCCTCGTCGGCGCGGGGGCTCAGGGCTGGGTCCCAGCCGGTGAGGGGCGCTGGCATCGGGCCTCCCAAGAGTGGTGGCCCGCGGCGGACTTCGCCGCGGTCACCTCACTGTCGGCCCGCACCGGCCGCCGGGACAGGTTTCTCTGCCTGCGGCAGATGTGCCGTCAGCAGACGTCAGCAGACGTCAGCAGACGTCGCGGACGTACCCGTCGTCGTCCGGGGTGGAGACGTCCTGGTCGCGGCGTACGACGGACAGCCGGTCGCCGAAGCCCTCGCACGCCTTGGCCAACCCCTTGTCCTCGTACTCGACCACGACCACCCGGTCCTTGTACGGCTTCGCGAACGCCCCGCACTCGTCGTATCTGCCGCACTCCTCGACCACCGCGAAGTCCAGCCCGGTCGTCGCGCGGCGCGTGGCGAGCGGGCCGGTGTTCTTCTGCGCGATCGCGAGCCCCAGGCCGTGGGCGCGCTTCGCCAGCAGGGACACATACGCGGTGGCCTGGTCCGCGGTCAGCAGGTCGGGCCAGCGGGTGAAGGTGTCGAGGTTGTCGGGCTCGACGGCGTCGAACCCCTTGTCCGCGCACCTCTCGAACCACGCCCCGACCCTCTCCGCCGCCTCCTCGCGCTTCGCGGCCGTGGTGATGTCGAGCACCGACTCCCCGTCCCACTCGGGGTCTTCGACGACCTCGCCCTTCTTGTCGTGCAGCAGCAGCCGGGACGGCCACTTCTCGTCCGGCTGGGTCTGAAAGGCGTTGACGTAACAGATGTTGTAGAGGCCCGGCGCCGGATCGTCCGCGCGGTCACGGCTCACGATCTCGACGCCCTTGGGCGGTTCGTACGCGCCCCCGATCTGGTAGTCCCAGGCGGCGCCCACGGGTGGCAGCTTCACCTCGGCCGGGTCCGTCGTGGTGGTGCCGCAGCCGGACAGCGCCACGAAGGCCAGGACTGATGCGCCGATGAGGGCGGGCCGCGTGCGCGCGGCGGGGCAGCGGACCATGCTCATGCCTCCTGCGCCACCTGCGCCACCCGGGCCTTGCCCCGGAACACCTGTTCCGTATGCCACGCGACGTTCTCCGCCGCGACCGGGTCGCTGCCGCGCTGCGGCCCCAGGAGCGACCGGTCCACCAGGTCGAGCACCTGGGACCGGGCCGCCGCACCGCGGCCGACGAACTCCTGGGAGACGACGATGCGCCGGCCGCCGTCCAGGCCCAGCACCCCTCGGTCGAACAGTTTGTGGTGCAGGGAGCACAGGCACAGCGCGTTGGCGAGGTCGTCCGCGCCCCGGAAGGCCCACCACCGCACGTGCGCGGCCTCAAGACCCACCGGCACCCGGCCGATCGCCCCGTCGAATCCGCAGAACGCGCACCGGTATTCGTAGGCGACCAGCACCTGCCGCCGCAGCTCGGCCGCGCGCCGCCGGTCGCGTGCGGTCACCGTCGCCCCCGCCGCGCCGTCCGCCGACTCCAGGTCGAGCCCGACCGCGGCGGCGATGTCGGAGTGGAGGGAGGGCGGGAAGTGGGTGTCCAGGAGGACGTGTGCCAGCCGCCCCAGCAGTTCCGGCTCCGCGGACAGCGCGGACCGCAGCCCCGGCACCAGCCGCCCTTCCGCGCCACTCGCCCGCAAAGCCCCCACCCCCGAACCCGGACTGGAGCCGCCGTCGGCCGTGCGCACCTCCCACACCCCGTCATTGGTCAGGTGGTGGAAGGGGTACGAGGGCGAGGTGTCCCGGGGCGGCCCGTAGTCCCGCAACAGCTCCTTCAGGTCCCGCTCGATGTCGGCGTAGCGGAGTGCCTGGTCGGGCCCGTGCTGGAACCGGCCCAGGGCGTACAGCATCAGCAGTGGCTTGTGCGGTGCGCGCACCCCGTTGCTGGTCCACTGCCGCAGATTGCCGACGCGCTCGATCCAGTCCATGCCACGGACTGTATGACGGAGCGACGACAGCGGCGGCATGTGAGGATCGTCCATCCAACAGCAGTCGCGCGAAACGGTCTTCCCTTGATGCTCCGCCGAACGGCCCCCGCGGCCACGCTCGTTATCGCCTCGCTCCTGACACCGGCCCTGGCCTCCTGCGGATCGCCGCAGTCCGCGGCCGACCGCGAGACGAGATACACGCAGGTCATCGAGGACGAGACGCCGCGTGCCCAGGACGTCATCGACGCCGTCGGAGCGCCCTATGAGGCCCTGCGCAGCGATGACGGCTCCATACTCTGCCGCTACAACGCGACCTCCGTGGAGGACGACGAGGGCCCCGCCGCCAACGCCTGGCGCCTGTACGGCCCGGACGGCGACATCGTCGCCGAGCACGCGGAACACATGGACGTGGTGGAGGGCGAAAACGAAGACCCGGGCCCCTTCTACGCGGCGCCGGACGGCTTCGTCTTCCTCCCCTCCGTCAAGGACGGGTTCTTCCTCGACGTACGGGGCGAACGGCACGCTGTGAAGTCGTCCGACAAGCCCCTCACCTTCGGGCGCGGCGATGTGCTGCTGTCCGGTGGCAAGCACCGGCTGCTGCGGACCTCGACCCACACCGTGGCGCCCGCGGCGGGCGTGCCCTCGACCCGGGACCTTACCTTCACCGCCCTCGACGAGCGGGGCACCGCCTGGGGAGTCCGGCAGCCGGAGGGTTCCGAGCCGTACCGGGTGACGCGCCGGGAGGACGGCCGCCCCGAGCGGTCCCGGGATCTCCCGGATCGGCTCCTGGGGGAGGCCATCGCCGCCCGTGGCGGCACCGCCGCCGTCCCCCTGGAGAAGCCCATCGGCCGGGACGACACCCTCTTCACCGGGCTCTTCGTGACGACGGACGACGGGAAGAGCTGGCGGACACTGCGGAATTCGGATCGGCTGCCGCTGAACGAATTCAAGCGGGGCCTCAGCGAGATCGAGGTGCAGGTGCTCGATGACGGCCGCGTGTTCATCCAGGGCGACGACGCGACCCCCTTGATCGCCGACACCCCCGCCAACCGCTCCTTCCACAAGATCACCGAGCCTGCCCACCTCACCTCGGTCTTCGCACGGGGAAACACCCTCTACGGCATCGCCGACTCCGACGTCCCCAGCTATGACCACGTCGACGGCGAGGGACTGTGGCGGTCACAGGACGGCGGCCGCACCTGGACCCGGTTCCCCGGCAAGGGCGACTGACGCGGTGTGTGCGCGGTTCACTCGCCCCAGATCTGCCGGTACGCCTGCCGGTAGCCCTCGGAGTCCCACGACAGCGCACCGCCGCTGTTGGCGGCGGTGGTGACGTGGACGGGGGCGACGTATCCGCTGGCGGGCCTGCCCGCGAAGGCGCGGTTGAACTCGTCGACGATCTGCCAGCCCTGCTCGGACAGCGGCTCGGGCACGGTGGCGGCCTGGTGCTGCTTGGTGTTGATGCGCTCGAAGGCCGACGGGTCGCCGTCACCGGCGCCGATGGTGTACGGGGCGCCCGAGCCGTCCTTGCCCGCGGCGCGCAGGGCGGGGGCGGTGTGCTCGAAGTACAGGTCGTTGATGGCGGCGGAGTGGGTCCACTTGTCGCCGTAGCGGGAGAGCAGCGAGCGGACGGCCCCGATGGCGCGGCGGTTGACGTCGGGTATGGGGATGTTCTGGTAGCTCAGCAGCTTGACGTCGGAGCAGGTGGCGAGGTCCTTCTTGATCAGGTCCGACTTGCGCTTCGCGAACGGCACCGTGGCGTCGGTGAACAGGACGACCCCCGCGCGGCCGTCCGACCGGGCGATGATCCAGTCGGCGCTGATCTTCGCGACGTCCTCGACCCGGGAGGTGATGTTGGTGAAGAGTTCCGGCTTCTCGCTGGGGCCGGGCGCGTCGGTGGCGTGCCAGCCGATCAGCGGAATGCCCGCCGCCTTGGCCTTCTCGGCCTCGTCCGCGGCGACTTCGGGGTCGAAGCCGCCGATGACGATGCCGTCCGGCTTGAGGTCGAGGGCCTCCTTGAAGGCGGACCGGATGCCGCTCGGCGTGCCCTGGCCGTTGAGGGTGCGGGCGTTCCAGCCGAGGAGCTTGGCGGACTCCTGGACGCCCTGGGCGACTCCGGCGACGCCGGGGTTGGTGAGGGTCTGGGCGATGAAGACGATGCTCTTCCCATGACGGGCCTTCGGCCCGGTGGTGGGGCCCTTCCACGGGGCGTCCACGTCTTCGGCCTTGGCGACCGCCTGCTTGGCCTTGGCGAGGGTGGCGGGACAGCCGGGCTTGGCGGGACGCGGCTGCGTCGCGGCGGTGCCGGATCCGGGTTCGCAGCCGGTGGTGGCCACGGCCAGGAGCGCGGCGGCTGTCAGGACCGACTTGCGGGTGGCGTGCACGGGTCTCCTCGCGGGGCACTGAGGTTCGGGCCGGTGGTGCGAGGAGACAGGTTACGGGTGGCGGTGCCCCGCGGGGCAGCCCCCGGGGGCGAGGGAGAAGCGACGAGCCGATGGCCTAAACCTGACAAGCGTGGATCTTCGGTAACCGTTGTCGGTGGATGTCTTGCATGCGTGCGCGCACACGGTAGTGTTCACGGCCGGTTGGACGTGTGGCGCAAACTAGTCGCTCGCATGGGGCGCGGTCGTCGCTCGCGTCACGCTCCCCGGTCGTCGGCGGTCGGCAACAACGACACCTCGGTCACCGCTCAGGAGCACAGCGAAGGAGGCCCGGGTGTCTGTGGACACAGAGGACCCGCCACGCGAACCGGACCCGTCCGGGCGCGCCCCGCGGGAGCCCCGGTTCCGCCGGAAGACAGACGCCCTGCTGCAAGCGGACGCCCTCCTCGACCGATGGCCGTTCCGGCGGAAGCTCAACGTCCTGGTGGTCGTGCCCGTCGTGGTCGTCGGCGTGCTGCTGGGCGTCGGCGCGTACGGCCAGGTGCAGCAGGCCCTGGACGCCGGCCGGACCGCGCAACTGGTGCGCGACAGCCAGCAGGTCACCCGGCTGATCAACGACATCCAGGCCGAGCACCGGCAGGCGCTGCTGCTGGCGGTGGAGCAGGAGTCGGCCCGGCCCGGGGCGGACCTGCCGTCGACTGTCGACTACCGCCGGATGCAGCGGGCCACCGACGAGCAGGCCACCGAGGTGCGTTCCGCGTTCGGTTCGGGGCTGGCGAAGGAGGAGGGGCGGGCCCTCGACTACGTCGGCGGCCTCGGCGTGCTGCGGGACAAGGTGGAGCGGGGCTCCGTGCCCGCCGCCGGTATCGACCCCGCGTACGCCAACGCGGTCGGCTATCTCATCGACGGCATCGGGCTCGACCGCTTCTCCGGCTCCTCGTCGTCCTCGGTGGTCGAGCTGCTCGACACGGTGCTGCGCGCCGACGCCGCCCACGCGGCGTTCGAGAGCGGCGTGTTCTCGGCCCAGACCCGGGACGCCAACGCCCTCACCGAGTACACGCGCGCGGCCGGTGCCCACCGGATCTACGAGGAACAGACGGATCGTTTCGGCAGAATCGCGGACCCGGACCAGGTCCTGCGCCTGGAGGGCATCGAGCGCAGCGCCGAGGAGAACGGCTTCGACGCCAAGTTCGCGGAGCTCCAGATCGACCCTGGCTCCCTCCAGGGCCAGTCGCCGCAAGCGCTGCGCAAGGCCATCGCCGCGGGCACCCAGCAGGCCGAGGACCGCCTCGACGTCACGGGCACGCTGACCGACCAGATCGCCGCCCGCGCCGACAGCCTCTCCGAGGACGCCCTGCGCAAGGCGGTGGCCCTGCTCGGGCTCGCCGTCCTCGGCTTCGCCGCCTGGCTCGGCTTCTCCTTCCTGGTCCGGCACTCGGTCGTACGCCCCCTGGCGGCCCTGACCGGCGCCGCCCACCAGGTCGTCGAGGTGGCGGGCGAGGAACTCGCCCGCGTCGAGGACGAGGACGACGAGTCGGCCGACAGCACCCCGCTGCGGCCCCGGCCCATCCCCGTACCCGTGCGCGACGAGATCGGCGACCTGGCCGAGGCGTTCAACCAGGTGCAGGTCACCGCCGCGGCGCTGCTGGAACGGCAGGTGCTCAGCCGCCGCAACGTCGGCGAGATGTTCGGCAACGTCGGACGCCGGGTCAGCAACCTCACCACCCGCCAGCTCACCCTGATCGACGCCGTCGAACGCGAGGAAACCGCCCCCGAGGTGCTGGAGCGGCTCTACCGCATCGACCACATCGCCGTACGCCTCCAGCGCAACGCCGACAGCCTGATGCTGCTCGCCGGAATCCGGGAAGCCGAGCTGGACGCCCAGCCGACCGCCCTCGCCAACGTCATCCGGGCGAGCCTCGGCCGCATCGAGGGGTTCCAGCGGGTCTCCCTGCGCTCCGAAACCGAGGTCACGGTCGCGCCCGACATCATCGGCGACCTGACGCTGATGGTCGCCGAACTGCTGGAGAACGCCGTCGCGTTCTCCCCGTCCGAGACCCCCGTCGAGGTCGTCGTCCGGCCCGGCACCGACATCACCGCGGACGGCGGAGCGCTGATCGAGGTCATCGACCACGGCCTCGGCATGGGCGCCGAACGCCTCGAAGAGGAGAACGCCCGGCTCATCCGCCGCGAACGGCTCGACCTCGTCCCCACCAAGGTGCTCGGCCTCTTCGTCGTCGGCAGCCTCGCCCGGCGCTGGGGCATCCGGGTCACCCTGAGCCGTACGCCCGGCGGCGGCGTCACCGCCACCGTGTGGATCCCCGACGCGCTGCTGATGGCGGTGAACGCCGGGGACACCGCTCCCGCGCCGTCCCCGGTGGTCACGGAGCTGGCGCGGACCGGGGCGGGGCCGTCCGGGCGCGAGCCCGGCGACTCCGCCGGTTCTGCTGGTTCCGCTGATTCCGCGCCCGCATCCACCGGTGCCACGCCGCTGCCCGTACGGACGCCCGCGCCCGCGCCGGAGTCCCGCCAGGCGGCACCCGCGCAGCCCGGCGGCCTGCCCCGGCGCATCCCGAACCGCAGGGGCGCGGAGGGCACTTGGGACCCTGCGGAGCAGGAACCGTCCACCGAGCAGACGCCGTCCCCCACCGGGGAGAAGTCGTCCACGGGGGAAAGGCCGTCCATGGGGGAGAAGCCGTCCGCCGCGTCCACCTCCCGTCCGCTGCGGCGGCGAGTACGGGGCGCGACGCTCGACAAGACCACCCCCTCGGCCGACCGGGGCATCGCGGCCGTCCGCGCGCCCGCCGACGCCGACGCCGTCCGGTCGGAACTCGACGAGTTCGAGGCCGCCGTACGCAGGGCACAGCAGGACAGTGCCACCACCCCGACCGAACCCACGCCATTGCCGCATCAGCAAACCCGGAAGGAGTCGGGCAGTGACCACGCCGACAGGTAAGAGCAGTCCCGCTGGGCAGGAACCCACCGACCTGCGAGCAGCCGCGGCCGACTTCACCTGGCTGCTCGACCGGTTCGCCACCCACACCGCCGGTGTCGTCGACGCCATCGCCGTGTCGTCCGACGGCCTGCTGATCGCCGTGTCCGAGCTGCGCGAACAGGCCGACTCCGAGCGGCTCGCCGCGATCGTCTCCGGTGTCACGAGCCTCGCCGCCGGTGCCTCCGGCAACTACGGCCTGGGCGGCCTCAACAAGGTCATTATCGACCTGGAGGGCGGCCATGTGCTGGTGTCGGCCATCGGCTGCGGCGCCGTCCTCGGCGTGGTGACGACGAAGGAAGCGAAGCTGGGCAACATCGCGTACGAGATGACCCTCTTCGCCAACCGGGCCGGAGCCGCGCTCACCCCCCAGCTCGTACTGGAGCTGAAGAAGAACGCGGCGACACCCATCATCTGACGCGTGCGCACATGCAGAAGGGGGGCGGCGTGATGGACACCGATGGCCCAGAGCCACACGAGGCGGCGGAGGGCGCGGCCGGCGAACCGGGCCCGCCCGATCCGCCGGGCCCGCCCGATCCGCCGGGCCCGCCCAATCCGCCGGGCCCGCCCGACGCGCCGGAGCCGACCGACCCGCTGGAGCCGACCGACGCGCCGGAGCCGACCGACGCGCCGGAGCGGACCGACCCGCTGGAGCCGACCGACCCGCCCGAGCCGACCGGTCGCGCCTCCGCGATCCGGCCGTTCCTGCTGACCGCGGGCCGGGTGGCGGGCGTCGGCACCGCGCCCCCGCTCCCGGTCGAGGCCCAGGTCGTGGCGACGTCGGACGGGCTCTCCGCCCTGCGCGCGCTCGCCTTCGAACGCCACGACATCGTCGCCGCCTGCCGACGCCCGCAGTCGGTGGCGGAACTGGCCGCCCAGCTTCGGCTGCACCTCAACGTGGTGCGGGTCCTGGCGGAGGACCTGTGCACCGCCGGACACCTGGCGGTCCACGTGCCGGACGCCAGGACCGTCCAGGACATCTCCGTACTGCGAAGGGTTATCGATGGACTCCGCGCCGTCCCCGACTCACGGGGCACACTCCGCGACAGCAGCTGACCCCGCACCACCGCCGCTGCCGGTCAAGCTGGTCATCGCGGGCGGCTTCGGAGTGGGCAAGACCACGGCCGTGGGTGCCATCTCCGAAATCCGCCCGCTGACCACGGAGGCCGCCATCACGGAGGTCGCGGCGGGCGTGGACGACCTCACCCACACCCCCGGCAAGACCACGACCACGGTCGCCATGGACTTCGGCGTCATCACCATCGACCCGACCCTCAAGCTCTACCTGTTCGGCACCCCGGGCCAGGACCGGTTCGGCTTCATGTGGGACGACGTGGTCGAAGGCGCCCTCGGCGGCCTCGTCATCGTCGACACCCGCCGCCTGGACGACTGCTACGCGGCCGTCGACTACTTCGAGCACAAGGACATCCCCTTCGCCGTCGCCGTCAACGCCTTCGACGGCGAGGTCCAGCACGAGCTGGACGAGGTGCGGTGGGCCCTCGACGTCTCCGAGCACATCCCCCTCACCGTCTTCGACGCCCGCGATACGGGCTCGGTCCGCGACGCGCTGCTCGTCGTCCTCGAAGTGGCCCTGGCCAGAGCCAAATCCGCCGAACCGGCCTGACCGCTTGTCGTCACTCCCGCCCGCGGCTGCTGACGACGACCACAAGCCCACCGGCGGTGGCGAGGGCCATCAGGACCAGGCCGAAGAGGGTTGCCGCGTCGGTCAGCCCCACGGCGTCGCTGAGGTAGCCCGCCGATACCGGCAGCAGACCGGCCGGAACGTAACCGCCCACATTGAGCGCCGCGTTCGCCTCCGCCAACCGCTGCGGCGGGACGGTGGAGTTGAGCAGGGAGAGGCCGCCGAGCTGCCCCATGCCCTGTCCGGCGCCGGCCAGCAGGGCGGACGCGATGAGCGCGGGGATCCATGAGGCGCGGACGGCGGCGATGAGCGCGATCATGCTCAGGGCGGTACTGACCGCTCCCGCGGTCAGAATGGTGCGCCTGGGCAGCTTTTGCACCGCGAACTGCACCCCGGTCGCGGCGAGGAACATCGCGAACGCCATGGCTCCGGCGACGATCCGGCTGTTCGTACCGAGCAGACCGGCCAGCAGCGACGGGCCGAGCGAGAGCACGAAGGACGTTGCGGTGATGCCGGGCGCGAATACCGCGATGCCCAGGGTGAGCTGCGGACCGTTGCCGGCCGGTACGCCGGGCACGCGCACCCACGCCCCCTTCGCCGGTGCGGCGGGACGCCGTACGGGCATGCGCAGCACAGCGAGGATCGCGGTGATCAACAGCGCGGCCTCGACGATGAAGACCGTGACGGTCGGCGCGGGAAGAGCCTCGGAGAGGATCCCCGCGAGGAGCGGCCCCAGCCCGGCCCCGAAGACCATGGCGCAGGAGGCCAGCAGCGCCGCGAGCCGCCTGCGGTCCTGCCCGGCCACGTCCGTCACGGCCGCCATGCCCGCCGAGACGACGGCGCCGACCGCGATGCCGGTGAACAGCCGGGCGACGATCAGCGCGGCCACGGTGTGCGCTGTGGCGAAGATCAGGCAGGCCGTCACGGCGAGGGCGAGCGCGGGCAGCAGTACGGGCTTGCGGCCGAGCCGGTCGGAGAGGACGCCGGAGACGAGCAGGGAGCCGAGCAGTCCGATGATGTAGAAGGCGAAGACCACCGTCAGGGTGCCCTGGGAGAACCCGATGTCCCGCTGCCACAGCACATACAGCGGAGTCGCGGCGTTGGACAGCACGAAGACGGCGGTCACCGGCCACGCGGCGAGCCACACCCACCAGGTGGGAGCCGCCGCCGGGGCGCTTATGTCCGGACGCTCTTTCACGGGCACCGTTCGACTTTTCGGCATGGTTGGCCGCTCCCTCCAGGCACAGCACAGTACGAGTTAAGTCGAACATAGCATCCAGTACGATTGGACTCGTACAGTCGATTCGGAGTGCTGTGAGGAGCCGCGTATGTCGTCGACGGTGGGTCCGCCGCCTGCCATCAAGGTGCTGCCGGAACCCGCGGGACTGCCCGAGCCGCTGCCGGAACCGGCGGCCGAAGACCTGCGCCTGGAAACGGTGCTGGGCGCGCTGAGCGACCCGTTGCGCCTGCTCATCGTGCGCAAACTCCTCCTGGAGTCGGAGAAGTTCGACCATCCCTGCGGCTGGTTCGGGCTCGACCGCCCCAAGTCCTCCCTCACCCACCACTTCAAGGCCCTGCGGGAGGCGGGCATCACCAGGCAGCGGCAGTACGGCCTGGAGCGCCGCAGCCACGTACGCATCGCCGACCTCAACGCCCGTTTCCCCGGTCTCCTGGACCTGGTGGCGGCATGGACACCGGACGCCCCCTGACCCCTTCAAGCCGGTCGTAAAACAGCTGCTCACCGCCGAGGAACGGCGCTAGGGTCCGGGGCCATGCGACTGACCGTTCTCGGCGGCTGCGGGGCCTGGCCCACCGCAGACCAGGCATGCAGCGGCTACCTCGTCGACTACGCGGGATTCCGCCTCCTGGTCGACCCCGGATATGCCACGCTGCCGCGCCTGCTCCAGCACAGCACCGTCGACGCGGTCGACGCCGTGCTGATCAGCCACGGACACCCCGACCACTGCGCCGACCTCAACCCTCTGTTACGCGCCCGAGGGCTGAGCGACGACCCGCCACCGCCCCTGCCCGTCCACGCCCCGCACGGAGCGGTCGACGCCGTGCTCGCCCTCGACAAGCCGAGCATGCTCGCCGGGGCGTACCGCCTCCACGAGTTCACGCCCGGTGACCGGTTCGACATCGGCCCCTACACCACCGACACCTGGCTCCTGCCCCACTTCGTCCCCAACGCGGGCATCCGGCTCACCACGCCCGGCGCCGTACTCGCCTACACCGGCGACACCGGCCCCAGCCCCGACATCCCGCGCCTCGCCCAGGGCGCCGACCTGTTCCTGTCGGAGGCCACGTACGTCCACCAGGTACCGACCGGCGACGCCCCGTACCTGCTGACGGCACGCCTGGCCGGTCAATACGCCCACCAGGCAGGCGCCGCCCGCCTCATGCTCACCCACCTCTGGCCGGGGACACCCCCCGAAGCCGCACAAGCAGCGGCGGCGGAGACCTTCGAGCACCCCATCGCCATCGCCGCCCCCGGCATCGTCACCCGCCTGTGAACGCAACGCCCCTGTCCACGCCGAGCGCGCCGAGCATATGGTCGAGAAGGTTTCTGCTGGTGGCTATATCCGATTCTCGATAGGCGGCCGCAGACCTACCGTGGCTGCATGTCCTCACCGATCACGGGTACGGCCGCCGGTGTGCCGTTCACCGCGCTGCCGCCGATTGACAACGGTGCCGCGCCATTGATCGTCACCTGGCACATGCTGGACGCGCCGAGGTCGAACGCCGCGTTCGCTGCCGCGTTGCCGATGCACGACCTGCCCGCGTGGCGGGTGCACCTCGGGATGCCGATGTGCGGGGCTCGCATGGTCGACGGCAGCACGGCCGCCATCATGGAGTTGGCCCGCCAGGATGTCCTGATGTCCTACCTGTACCCGTTCGCCCGGCAGGCGGCCGAGGAGTTCCCGGCCGCGCTGGCGTCGATCCGTGCGCAGTTGCCCGTCGATGACGGCCCGATCGGCGTGCTGGGCGGGTCGCTGGGCGGGGCCGTTGCGTTGCGGATCCTTGCCGACACCGAGATTCCGGTCTTCGCCGGCGCCGTCGTCAACGCCGCCGTCCGGATGCGGTCCGTGGTCGGTCTGTTCCCGGGTGACTACCCGTATGACGCCGAGTCCGAGAAGGCTGTCGGCAGCCTGGACTTCGTCGCCAAGGCGGGCGCCATCGCCGGTCGCGCGCCGCTGCTGGTCGTCAGCGGCGAGTTGGATCACCCGGGGCTGCGTGCCGACGCGTTGGACCTCGTCGACGCACTGGGTGAACGGTCCGAACTGCTGTCGATCCCTGGATTGGCGCATCCGCTCGCCGAAGAGCCCGGCATCGAGCCCGCGCCACAGCTGCCACAGGCCCGCGAGGTGGACACCGGTCTCACCAGATGGTTCCGACGCCACCTGGAGGATGCAGGCCAGGTCCTCTGCTAGCTGCCGTCAGCACGGGGGGGCAGCTCCACGCGAGGAGTGTCCCGCCGCGGACCAGGCTCTTGATGCGGGTTCGCACCGACCGCAGGCCGACGCCCCCGGCCGGTCAGCAATGACCGCAGCAGCCGCCACGCGATGGGGCGGATATGGTTCAGCACGTTGACGCTCCTCAGCAGCGTTGACCACGCCCCCGGGCCGTTCGCGCGGTCGCGGGGTCTTGTGCTGCCAACTGCGCTGCGAGACTGTCCTCTTCGAGCAGGCGCGAAGGCCAGGGCATGAGGTGTCAGCCTGCGGGGTTCGGCTCCCCGCGCCACCGGATGATCTGACGGAGGCACTGCCCTATGACCACCCGACCCCAGCCAGGCACCGCCGAATGGGACGCCTACCTGGCGGAAGGGAACGCCAAGCAGGCGCGCAAGCGCGTGTCGGCCGACGTGCTGTTGCGCGATGCCGCCGGGCGTGTGCTGGTGGTCAAGCCGACGTACAAGGAAGCGTGGGATCTCCCCGGCGGGATGGCCGAGGCGAACGAGTCACCCACGGGCGCGGCGAGGCGCGAGCTGAGCGAAGAGCTGGGCCTTGCCGTCGAGCTGCGTGGGCTCCTGTGCGTCGACTGGGTCGCGCCGCACGGCCCCTGGGACGACCAGCTCGCGTTCGTCTTCGACGGAGGCACGCTCTCGGCCGATCGGGCTCGCTGCCTGTACCCGCGCGACCACGAACTCTCGGCCTGCGAGTTCGTTGCCCCGGACGACGCCCTGGCCATGCTCCCGCCCCGTACCCGGCGACGGGCCGCTCAGGCGCTCGGAGCCCTGGCCGGGCGGCGGCCCGCGTATCTGGAGAACGGCGAACGCCTCGTGCCTTGACGGCGCCCGCGACGTCGAGCCGGCCGTACGCCCGGGAGCCGTGATCCCCGCTCCAGGGCGGAGTGGGGCGTGGGGGTAGGGTGCGATCCAGGTGTCGAGGGAATAAGTGGGTTCGATGCGGTTCAGGTCATGGAGTAAAAGGGCTCGCCTCATCTCCGGGGTGTGCGTCGTGGCGGGAATTGCGGCCGCTGTCGCCTCGTATTTCCTGTTCTTTTCGAAGGTTTCCGTGGAGCCCGGTCCCTTTGCCGACAATCCACGGTGCGCGGATGTCATTTCCCGGGCGCCCGAAACCGTTCTCCATAAGCAGCGTGACGACGTCACCGGGGACGGCGTCGCCGCCTGGGGAGACGGTTCGGTCGTTCTGCGCTGCGGTGTCACACCGCTGCGGCCGACGACCAACCTGTGCGTGGACGTCAACGGCGTCGACTGGGTGCTCGACGAGAAGCGCGCGCAGAAGGACGGGGTGCAGGTCCTGACGACGTATGGCCGCACCCCCGCGGTCGAAATGACCGTCGAGGGCGATGGACCCAAGGCCGGAGATGCGCTGGTCGATATGAATCGGGCCGTTCGCGGCATTCCTCAGAAGTCGAAATGCCTTTCGTTGAGCGACACGCTCGGGTGAGTCCGCTGCAACACGTGTCCGGCGGGCGACGTCACCACGTCAGGGTCAGCGAACCTCCGACCGGCAGCGTGTGCCAGTGGTCGGCGTAGGCGTCGAACCGGGACACGATCCGGTCGACCACCGGGGGGATCTCCCGCGCCGTGACATACGCCGGCAGCTCCCGTGCGTGGCCGTTCCGCACCTCCCACACGGGTACGGCGATACCCGCCAGCTCTTCCGACCTGGCCATGTCGGCCTTCGCCCGGGGGGACGGCTGCGCTCGTTTCGTCTTGCGGCGCCGGGCGGCCTTGGCGCGCTCCGCCGGGTCGGCGGGCCAGAACATGCCGTTGTCACCGGCGGCCAGCCGCCCGTATACCCCGAGCTTGATGCCCACCTCCGCCTCGACGAGGAAGTGCACCAAGTCGTGCGGGAGATACGGATGCCCGCCGGGCCCGTTGCGCGGGGCGAGCGCGGCACCGGTCTCGCGGTGCACGGCGATGTCGTAGCTCGTGCCGGGACCTTTCGTGAAAATGACGCGCATGCCCGGCACGGTAGGCGACGGTCGCGGTCGCACGCAGCTGGTTTTCCGGCGTAACAAGGCCCGTCAGCGGGTGGCGAGAAGGCCGTCCACCAAGGCGCGGAGCCCGTCCAGGTAGGTGTCTTCGGCGGTCAGGGGCGCCCAGTTGTCCGCGACGTGGGCCAGGCGGGGGAGCTCGTCCGGGTCGAGGTCGGCGAAGACCCGCTCCCGGTAGGTCGCGCGGTCGGCGTCGGCGTCGGTGTCGGCGTCGCCGTCGGCGGCGCGCCGCCGGGCCGCTGTCGCGCGGACCACGATCTCTCCGGCGGTGTAGTACCAGATCGCGCGGTAGCCGTGCACGGCCCGCTCGGGGGTCAGGCCGCATTCGACCAGGCCGTCGACGATCTGCTCGACGAACCACAGCGCGGATGCGGACATCAGGTCGTCGGCGGTCAGCACCTCCACGATCCAGGGGCAGGCGGCGAGCGCCTCGTGGATCGCGGCGGCGGCGACGATGATCCGCTCGCGCGGGTGGGCGGGGGGTTCGGGGCGGCGCAGCGTCCGCGCGGCGTGGTCGTCCAGCAGCAGGAGGAGCAGTTCTTCCTTGTTGCGGACGTGGTGGTAGAGCGCCATCGGCGTGCTGCCGACCTCCGTGGCGAGCCGCCGCATGGTCAGCCGGTCCACGCCGTCCTCGTCCACGATCCTGCGGGCCGTCGCGACGACCTCCTCGCGCGAGATGCGGGGAGGTCGGCCACGGGTTTTGCGCGGTGCGGACGGTTGCGGCATGGCCCCATCATCCCTCAGGTGTCGACAACGGCGATCCTCTCCCGCTATTTTCCTTACACGTACAAAAACTCATGCCGACTGGACTGGAAGGACGCCGTCATGACGACGACCCCCATCGACCTGTTCGCCTCAGCGCTGCGGTTCCACCCCGACGGCGGTGTCCGGGCCGCCGAGCGGGAGATGACGGGCAGCGACCCCGGCGACGCCTGGCAGGTCGCCACCTTCCACGTCGAGACCGACGCCGACGTCCACGCCGACCACTGGGAGATGCACCCGGAGGCCGACGAGGCGGTGTGCTGCCTGACGGGCGGCGTCCGCCTTGCCTTCCGTCCCACGTCGCCCGGTGGCACCGAGGACGTGGTGCGGTTGGCGGCGGGCACCGCCGTGGTCGTGCCCCGCGGGCGCTGGCACCGTCTGGAACTCGACGCCCCGAGCGACCTGATGTCGATCACCCTGCGCCACGGCACCCGCCTGGAGAAGCGCACCGATACGCGCTGACGTCACATCGCGGAGTCCAGGCGTTCGCGCTGCTCGGCGGTCAGCTCCAGCGACACCCCCGCGACCGCCTCGTCCAGCTGCTCGATCGTGCTGACGCCGACGATCGGCGTGGCGGCCGGGGTTCCGCCGGTCAGCCAGGCCAGCACCACCCGGTTGCGGTTCGTGCCGGTCTCGGCGGCGATCTCGTCCAGCGCCGCGAGGCGGCGGGCGGTGCCGGGGTGGTCGTACTCCGCCGGAAGCGGCCGGTCCGGGCGGGTGTAGCGGCCGTTCAGCAGCGGGGTGTACGCCCACAGCGCGATGTCCGGGTGGTGCTCCAGGTAGTGCAGCACCTCGTCGCTCACCACGCCGAACCGGTGCCGTACGAGGGGCTCGGCCACGGCGCGCGGCTGGAGATACGTGTGCTGCTGCTGCACCGCCGTGAAGCCCGCCCCGCCGTGGGCCCGGGCGAGCTGCCGGGCCCGTTCCAGCTGCCAGACGGGGTAGTTGGAGCAGCCGAGGCGGCCGACCGTACCCGCGGAGACCAGTTCGTCGAAGGCGGCGACCGTCTCGTCCAGCGGGGTGTCCGGATCCGGCTTGTGCGCCCAGTACAGCTCGACGTGGTCCGTACCGAGGCGCCGGAGACTGCCCTCGATGCCGCGCTTGATCACCCCGGCCGAGAGGCCCTCGGCCGTCTCCGGGAAGCGCCCGGCCTCGGTCGGCTCGCAGCCCACCTTGGTGCTGATCCTGACCCGGTCGCGGACGCCCGGGCGGCGCGCCAGCCAGCGCCCGAGCACCGTCTCGCTCTGCCCGCCGAAGCCGGTCGGGTCCGACCAGAACGCGTAGCAGTTGGCGGTGTCGATCCAGACGCCTCCGGCGTCCACGAAACGGTCCAGGATCTCGAACGATCGACGCTCGTCCTGAACCGTGCCGAACAGCATGGCGCCCAGCGCCAGTTGAGGATTCATGTCTGTCACGGTAGGCCGATGCGGATCGGCGGTACGCTCCAATCTTGTGGCGATTTCCCAGACCAATCTCGCGTGGGCGACGCTGCTGGAGATCGGCGCGACGGAGCCCGGCCGACGCGGGCGCCGCCTGCACGACCGCCTCGCCCGCGCGCTGCGCACCGCGATACGGGACGGCAGGCTGGCGGAGGGCGCCGCCGTGCCGCCGAGCCGGGCGCTCGCCGAGGAACTGGGCTGCTCCCGCTGGGTCGTGACGGAGGCGTACGGGCAGCTCATCGCGGAGGGCTACCTCGCCGCCCGGACGGGTTCCGCCACCCGCGTCGCATGGTCACCGGATCCGGACACCGCGCCGCCTCGGCCCGCCCGGCCCGTACCGGCGCCGCCACCGATCCGGTACGACCTCGCGCCCGGCCTGCCCGACCTGCGGGCGTTCCCGCGCCGCCGCTGGGCGGACGCCGTCCGGGCGGTCACCGGCTCGGCCGTCCACTACGACCTGGGCCTGCCCGACCCCGCCGGGCACCCGGGCCTGCGTACCACCGTCGCGCAGTACCTGCGGCGCTCGCGCGGCGCGGACGCGCACGCCGCGGCCGTATCCGTGTGCGCGGGCGTCACCGACGGCCTGGTCCGCACCTGCCGGGCGCTGCGCGCCGAGGGGATCGCCGACCTGGCCGTGGAACACCCGGGCTGGGGGCGGCTGCGCGACGCCGCGACGAGCGTCGGACTGCGGCTGCACCCGGTGCCCGTGGACCACGACGGCCTCAGCGTCGACGCCCTCGCCCGCACCCCGGCCCGGGCCGTCGTCGTCGGCGCGGCCCACCAGTTCCCCACCGGCACGGTGCTGTCCCCGGCCCGCCGGGCCCGCCTGGTGCGCTGGGCCCGCGAGGTGGACGGCTACGTCATCGAGGACGACTACGACGCCGAATTCCGCTACGACCACCACCCGGTCGCCGTCATGCAGGGGATGGACCCGAGCCGGGTCTTCCTCCTCGGCTCGGTCAGCAAGACCCTCTCCCCGGCCCTCGGCCTGGGCTGGCTGGTCGCGCCCGCCGCGATGAACCCGGCGCTCCGGGCGGCGAACCCCGTCGCCGCCGCGCCCCCGGTACTCGACCAGCTCGCGCTCGCCACCTTCATCGACCGCGGCTGGTACGACGCCCATCTGCGCGCGGCCCGGCGGCGGTTCCGCGCCCGCCGCGACCTGCTCGTGCGGACGCTCGGCGCCCAGCTGCCGGAGGCCCGGGTCGCGGGCACGGCGGCCGGGCTGCACATCCTGCTGCACCTGCCCGACGGCACCGACACCCCCGGCGCGGTCCGCACCGCGGCCGCCGCCGGGCTGCGCGTGGCGGACCTCGACGACTACCGCGTGCAGGACGCGGCGGACCGCGCGCTCGTCCTCGGATACGGGAACATCAGCGACACCGAGATCCCCACGGCCGTCGCGCTCCTGCGCGAGGCTCTGGCGGCGCGTACGCCCGGGGTCTGATGCGCCGACATGCGGATACGCCCGGCGTCGGACGAAGCTCCGCCCCGGGGCCGGACGCCGGGCAATGGGCCCGGGGAAGCATTGTCCGCGAAGAACTCAGTCCGCGTGCGGCCGACCGTCTCGGACCCATGCCACCACAACCAGAGCTGCGGTGACGTACATCAGGACGCTGAAGGTGGCTACGGATTCGACGTACTGCTCGTAGCCCTCTGCGCGCAGCTGGGACGCGAGGAAACCAAGCGCAGTCCCAAGCGCCGCGGTAGCGGCGGACATGGCGACGAACGGGGTCTTCGTCATTGGTGCTTCCTCCAAGCCACGAGACGATTGATCAACGCCGAGAGTACATGCATGGCGATGTCACTGCCGGAAGGGTTGTGGACGGTCGACCAAGCGCCAACTCCCATTCCGCATCCACAAGTTGCACTCGCGTCACGGAAGAAGATCTACCGGTCCAGGTCTCGTCAGGGGTCTGAGCCAGGGCTCCGGGGCCCAGCAGCGTCATCCGACGCTCCATCAAAGCACCCTCTACACAGTCGAGTTGAGCCGCGCCCCTAGCATCTGTGCCTGAGAGATCACTGCTTTGTGGTCATGCCAAACAGAGAGAGCAACACGCATGCACAAGTCCATACGCCGGGCGCTGATCGCCGCTCCCGTTTCCGCCGCCGCTTCCCTCGGCCTCGTCCTGACGATCGGTGCGGGCACGAGCTGGGCCGACACGAACCAGCGGTACGCCCAGGGCTCCCTGTCGTACAACTCGGCCACCGACAACATCACGGTCAAGGACCTCAAGAAGGACGGCCGCACCTTCGCCGTCAGCCTCTTCGGGCCCGCCTCGGACAACGTCTACGTGTGCAAGGTGGGCGGCAAGAACAAGTCCAAGACCTGCAATTACAACTTCAACAACGGTCGGCTGAACGTCCTGGTCTTCACCGAACGGGGCAACCAGCACTGGGACATCGACAAGTTCCACACGGACGCCTGACCCACAGACCCGCAGACGGGCCGCGGTCGCACCGCTCCTCCTCCACCTCACGCATCCGTCCATAGCGGGCCGGACCTTCGTCGGCTCCTGGTGGTCCGCGTCGGAGGGGGCGCGGCGGCGGGGCTGCACATCCTGGCTCCTCACTGCCTGCTATCTCCCGGTCCCCGCATGGGGTCCGCTGCCGGGCACGGTGACGCTGCACTACTACCGGCGCCGCACGACCGTCGCGCGCGCATAGGGACCCCGACGCGCAGCGAAACAGGGTCCGCTCGAACAGATCGCGGCCCATGATGATCAGGCCCATCAATGATTCAGGACTTCACCGGGTTTGACGGTGACCTTGTAGCCCTCGCCTCCATAGAGAGACTCGTACCAGATCTCCAACGAGACGCGTTGAGTCAGCATTTCCTTGAACGCTCCATGAGACTCCGGATCGTAGACAGGAACACTCAGCAAGTACGCGTCGAAGTCCGTCCGCGTAAACCCCTTCTCCGCGAAAGTGATCACCGTCGGGCGGAAGGGCAGCATGTCGCGGATGACGTCCACGTTGGGCTTGTTGTACTCGCCCAGGCTATTGCCGTCCACGGACAGGACCGTCCTGACGATCACGGCTGGCCCCAGCCCGGAGTTGGTGAGCTTCAGCCCGGACCTCTTCCCGGGCTGCCACGTTTGCTGGAACTGGAGGAGCGGGCGCACCGAGAGGCGGTTGTGGCGACGTGCGGCTCGGCTCTCGTGCACGGAGACGGCGAGCGAGACCAGAGCGATGACGGTGGCACATACCGCCACCAAAGTGTTCCCGTCCAATGACGCCCCCCGTACGCGCACCACCAGAGTCATCCCAAGTATCGGCAAGCAGGGATGTCAGTACCCCTTCTCCGCTGGGATTGGCCGGGACTGTTCACGTCGCCCGAACGTAGAGAGGCCGCGAGACTTCAACTGGCGGGCGATCCGCTCCGGTGAGCAGCGCGTGCGGCGTCGCCGAGACATCCGGCGGGGGGGCTCGGGCGTTGGTGACGGTGTCATATGGCGTGCGGCACGAATGAGACGTGGACTTCGTCGGCGCCGATCGACATGTCCAGCGTTGCGTCCAGGACCCTGGCCAGAACGCGGAGGAGAGGTGGCGCAGGCGCTGCGCCACCTCCCTCAATGCGGTCGATGTCCTCCGTGGACAGCCCGGTCCGCTCGGCGAACGACGCCTGGTCGATTCCCAGCGATGCTCGACGGTCGTACACAGCCTGCCCCAGGGCGATCGCGGCGCCGGCCTCGACGTACACCGGATCGGTTCGATGCTTCTCGGGGATCGTCCGTGAGGCGTGAGCACCCCTGCTCACGGCGATTCCTCGAACGTCCCGCGGGACCCCGAGCCGACACTAGTACCGCTCTCGCCCGCCGGGATAGCGAACTGACCTCCGGCACTCAGGCGCGTCTGCTCGCGCAGGTTCCGGGCCGAGCGCGAAGCACAGGCCCGCGTGGAGCTGCTCCGACTCGTCCAGCGTCAGAATCAGCGGGGCGAGGGCCATGGGCTGCCCGAGTCGGACGACTCGAAGCGTCAGGGCGAGCTGGTCTCCCTCACGGCGTACGCGCAGCCCCACCGGAGCGGTCTCGATGCGCCACTCGGACTGAGCGCGACGGTCCGGCCTCATCCCCATGCTCCCCTCGGTTGAGTCGGTCGGGCGTCCTCATCGGGGAGAGGGATGCGCCTGCCACGGCTGTCCGCCACCCTCAGCGCGTCGCGTAGGGCCTCGACCAGGCGGTTCGCGAGGAAGCGAAGCTCTCCGGCTTCCGCCTTGGGGTTGCCGAGCAGTGCGTCGGCGTGGCCAAGGAGCCCGGTGCCCATGCGGAGCTGCACGGCTTCCATCTCGTCGGCGAGCCGGGACAGATATCCCTTGCCGTCCTCGCTGGGGACCAGGTAACACGGCTTCCCGGCGGGCCCATTCCATGGCAACAGACGCGGTTGGGTGCTCACCGGATCACGACCATCCCGTGTGGAGCGCACAGCAGCTCCACCCGAGGGAGAGCGCCTGGACGCACGATCGGAAGCCGAAGTGTAGGAGCCTCGCCGCAGTCGGCCGGGAGGTTGGTCTCGACTGTTCCACGCTGCCCCGGGCCGGGCCGAAGTGCTTTCCACGCCCGTTCGAAGATCCTGCCGATACAGTGCCGCATGTCGACCTGCTTTCCTCAGGTTTGGCCATGCCCCGGGGTGCCGCACGCGCCGCCGGGGTCTTTCCGTTCGCGACAGTCAACGACCGTCTCGGGACGAAAGGCAGCGTTCGCGAGGAGGTTCACATGCACACGGGTGGGTTCGTGGAGTTCGTAAAGGGGGTTCGTGCATGAACCCCCAGGTCTAAACTGCTGTGATCTGCAACACCTAGCGCGGCGTCAGGACGACAGCACAGATGAGCAGAGAGCCGAACCACCGGTTGGCTGCGTTGATGGCCGAAGCCGGAGTATCGAACAAGGGTCTCGCCCGACGAGTTCGTGATGCGGGGCAGAGGTGCGGCGCGGACATCAGGACAAGCCATGTTGCGGTGCAGCGTTGGCTGCAAGGTGGCGGCATCCGGCCTCAGACGGCTGCATTTGTAGCCGAAGCGCTCGGTGAGAAGTTGCGCCGCAAGCTCACGCTGTCAGATCTGGGCTTTGTGGAGGCGTCGCCTGAGGTGCCGAGGACCGGCACGGGTTACGACACATCCCTGTCCGAAGCTTTGACGATGCTGAACAGCATCGCCCGGCTCATCCCCGACGACAGGCAGACGGATGCTTCCCTGTTATCGGAGAGCGACGTCAATTCTGCCGTATTCGCATGGTTGGTTTCCCGTCCGGATGATCTGTTCAGCGATTCTGTGGCCACTCGTCGCGTCGGCATGAAGGACGTAGCCGCGATGCGCATTGTCACCGACACCTTCACCCAATTGGACTTCTCGTACGGTGGGGGTCACGGGCACGCGACGCTTCGGCACTACTTCCAGCACGAAGTCATTCCACTGCTCAAGGGAAATTTCACCCCCGAAGTCGGCAGGGCGTTGTTCGGTGCAGCAGCCGAATCCTTGTCGGTGCTTGGATGGAGCGCGTACGACAGTGGATATCACGCCGTGGCGAACAGGTACTTGCTCTCGGCTCTCCGTCTGGCCCAAGCCGCTGGCGACCGGATGCTGGGCGCATGTGTACTCGCCAACCTCAGTCACCAGGCCAACTACCTAGGGCAGGCGCCCCGCGCCGTACAGCTTGCCAGAGCAGCGGTTGAAGGCGGAAAGGGCGACTCCACGCCACGCGGTATGGCCCTGTTCCTCGCCCATGAGGCGCGAGCGCTGTCAACTGCCCAGGACTACACAGGTGCCGTCCGCGCGATGAACGAGGCGGAGAAGTCCTTTGAGCGAGTAGATGCCGCTGACGATCCCAAGTGGCTTTCCTACATGGACGAAGCGGAGCTAGTGGGCGAGTTCTGTCACTGCTTCCGCGACCTCAAGCGAGGTTCAGAAGCCGTACGCCTCGCAGAGCGCGCCGTGGCGCTCACTGACCCCAAGTACGCCCGTACCTTGGGCTTCGTGCGCATGGTCCTGGCCCAGAGCCAACTGCTCAACGGTGACCTCGAAGAGGCGGTCGCGACGGCTACGCAGGCCGTAGAGGCCGCTGAGGCGCTTCAATCCGCCCGGTTCCAGTGTTATGTCGAGAACTTCCAGCGTGAGATCTCTCCTTTTGCGGGGATCTCGATCGTTCGACAGTTCAATGAGCGAGTCCGGCAAGCGATGACCTCCACGGGTGGCGAATGAACGCCGTCAGCCCGGTTGCCAGTTGCGAGGTGCGTCGTCGTCGCGGAGTGAAGCGATTCGCCGAGCGTACTCGTCTGCCACGTCAGCACTTTCGTTGACGTTCTGCATGAGCCATGTGGTCATCTTGAACTCTTGGATCGCCCGCAGCGTTGCAAATCCCGGCCATTGCCGCAGATCCCAGGCGTACGCGTCGACAAAAGCCGCGTAGTCGGAGTCGCTTGCCCAGCCCATGCTGTCATATTCTGTTGCCGTGACCATCAGGTCCCATTCCGGGTGGTCGTAGCAAAAGTTCTCGAAATCGATCAATATAGCATTCCCCCTCTGGTCGACCATGAGATTGTCCCCGTGTGCGTCCCCATGCACAGGCCCCTTGGGTAACTCGAAACGGAGACTTGCCAGTCGTTCACGCAACTCCCTGCCTCTCTTGCGCAGGAACGTGCGGTCATCATCCGGAATTCCGCGTACCTTATCGATGCGCAGATCAGACCGTCCGAAGGCGTCGTACCCCGGAAGGTCGAGACTCTCCGGCCGATGCAACGAGTGGAGTTCCCGAAGGACCGTCCCCAACTCTCCGTAGGTCGCTTTGCGATCAGCTTCCCGAATCAGATGCCAGAAGGTCACCGGGAAGCCATCCACCATCAGTGGCTGTTCCAGATCCTCTACGACACGTGCGGCCGGGAACCGTTCCTGCGCCAACCAGCGCGACACCTTGACCTCGTTCCGCACCGAGGGCAGGTAGTCCGCTGTCCGGGCCACTCGCACGATCACAGGGTGCGACGCCAGCCGGAAGAGCGCGTTCTCACCGAAGCGGATCAGCTTCGCGCCGTCACTCTCGAGGCGCGCTTGTCGGCAGGCAGCGGCCATCACACGGGCAGCCGCCGCCGACGTGAACCCTGCCCCCTGAGCACCGGCAGACGGCATGCCCGCACCTACTCCCTCTGATCGCGACGAACCGCGCACCGCTCAGACACACGGCAGCGCGCAGCAAACATCGTCAGGACCGTACCCAGGGCCAGGCGACTGGCACGAGATGAGCGGAGGCGACGTTGAGGACGCGCAGGTTGCAGGTGAGGCGCACCACGCGGTGAACTGCCGCCATGACCGCGAACCGCGCCCCCGGCAGACGTCGCCGTCGTGGCCCCCCGCCACCTTCAACACGATCAACCAATGGGCGTTGGGGATCACCGACACTGGGCAACGAACCGCTGGAGCGGGCGCGCGACAGAGTGTCCAGCCATGCTCTTACCTCGGGTTCGATTTCGATGTCGTACGGTCGCTCCACCGTTGCCACCGAAGGCAGTGGACGGGCGATCGCCGCGGCTTCGGGCTGCGGTCATCCGACCGGATGACCGCAGCGGGTCAGGCGCCCAGGTCGTGGTACATGACGTGCAGTCCGACCCGACCCAGCGCCGGATGGCGAAAGGCGCCCGGCACGGTGCCGATGGTGGTGAAGCCGAGGCGCTCGTACAGTCTGACGGCGGGGGTGTTCGACGCCGCGACCGCGTTGAACTGCACGCCCGCGAAACCGCAGGTCGAGGCCCAGTTGAGCAGGTACTCGCCCAGGGCTTGGCCGACGCCCCGGCCGCGCGCCTCGGATGCCACCATGAAGTTGCCGCTGGCGATGTGGGAACCGGGGCCGGGCCGGTTGGGGTACATGTTCGAGGTGCCCAGCACGCGCTGGTCCTCCACGGCCACCACGACATGTCCCGGTGGCGGTACCACCCACATGTCGTGCGCCTGCGCCTCCGTCTGGAGGGGGTCGTAGCAGAAGGTGTCCGCCTTGCGGACGATCTGCTCGATGATGGGCCAGACCTGCGGCCAGTCACGTTCCTCGAACGCCCGGATTTCCACCCGTCATACGCTAGCGACGGCGTTCAGCCTTTTCGATCGAGTTTCGGCGGCCTCAGCCATCCGCCGGGGCCACGCCGATCGGGCAGGAGACGCCCGTGCCGCCGATGCCGCAGTAGCCTGCGGGGTTCTTGTCCAGGTACTGCTGGTGGTAGGGCTCGGCCGGGTAGAAGGGGCCCGCGGGGAGGATTTCGGTGGCGATCTCGCCGTAGCCGGAGCCGGTCAGGACGGACTGGTAGGCGGTGCGGGAGGACTCGGCTTCGGACTGCTGCTCGGGGGAGTGGGTGTAGATGGCCGAGCGGTACTGGGTGCCGACGTCGTTGCCCTGGCGGAAGTGCTGGGTGGGGTCGTGGGACTCCCAGAAGAGCTTCAGGAGCGCGCCGTACGAGGTGACCGCGGGGTCGAAGACGACGCGGACGGCCTCGGTGTGGGCGGTGAGGCCGCTGCACACCTCTTCGTAGGTGGGGTTCTCGGTGTGGCCGCCCTGGTAGCCGACCAGGGTGGTCCAGACGCCGGGGGCCTGCCAGAAGACGCGCTCCGCGCCCCAGAAGCAGCCGAGGCCGAAGTCGGCGACGGCCAGGCCCTGCGGGTACGGGCCGGTGAGGGGGTTGCCGAGGACGGTGTGGCGCTCGGGGACGGGGAAGCCCGGTTCGGGACGGCCCTTCAGCGCCTCCTCGGGGGTCGGGAGGTGGTTCTTGTGGCGGTTGAACAGCATCCGGTGGGCTCCTCAGGGCACGACGGGCATGCGGCGGCTATTCCTTACAACGGGCGGGGGCGCGTGCGCATTCCGTGGGGCCGCTCACTTCGGCAGGGTCGCCGGGGAGCCGCCCCGGCCCTCCCAGCCCGCGACGGCCAGCGCCCGGTAGACGGCGTACTCGGCTGCCGGGTCCGCCCCGTACGACCAGGGCACGGCGCCCACGTGGCCGTCCACGTGGCGCAGCTGCTCCATGGCGTCCGCGTACCGCTCCGACCGGACCAGGAACCAGATCAGGAGGTGGCGGACGTGGGGGAGGACCGGGTGGTCGGCGGGGGCCTGGCGGACGGCGTACAGGGCGCCCTCGACCGCCTTGGTGATCACGTCGCTCTGGTACAGGCTGCGGACGAGGTTGACCTCGGGCAGGTGCTCGAAGACGCCGAAGAGGGGGAGGGCGGGGAGGAGGCTCTTGCCGGGGGCGGAGGCGGCAGCGGCGTGGGTGAAGCGGTCGGCGCGGTCCTGGGAGCCGTGCCACTTCTCGCACCAGTAGTGGAGGGCGGCGAGGTGGGCGCCCATGTGGTGCGGGGCGCGGTCGGTGACCTTGGTCCACAGCTCCTCGAAGTCGGCCTGCCGGTAGGGGAGACCGCGGGCGACGCCGAGTTCGATGATGTACGGAACGGGGTCGTCCGGGGCCAGCCGCGCGGCCTCGTGGCAGACGTCCCGGGCCTCCTCCAGGATCATCCGGAAGTCCTGCGAGGACGGGTCGAGCAGCGCCTGCCGGACCAGGAACTCCGCCTGCACGGCGGCCGCGCCCGGGTCCTCGGGGGCGGCGACGCGCCAGGTGCGCAGCCACATCCCGCCCTGGCCCGGGGCCTGGGCGAGTGCGAAGGCGGCGGCTCCGGCGAGGGTCTGGACGCGCTGCCAGCGCAGTTCGGAGGTCACGTCGGTGAGCGCGAGCAGCCGGGCGGCGGGCTGCCAGTCCTGGCTGGACTGGACCTCTTCCAGCGCCTCGATGAGCTGGGGGTCGGGGCCGGGCAGTCGCACGTCGAGCTGTTCGCGCGGTACGAAGCCGTACTCACCCGGGTCCGTGGCGCGCATCGCGCCCTTCAGGGCCTCGCGGCCGCCGCGCCTCCGCCGCAGTGCGGGCAGCACGATCAGCCCGCCGATCATGACGACGGCGATGAGGAAGATCAGAAGCTCCATGAGGTGTCCCCGTGTGAAGTCCCGTGACGGCTTGTGGTCCAGCCTATGCGCCATGGCGGACATTGAAGACGGCCGTTGAATCCTGGACGGGCCGGAGGGAAAACCCGGGACGGGCCGGAGGGGGATCCTGCGACGTAGCGGTTGAATCGTGGACGGGCCCGCCGCGGAATCCTCCAGGCGGCCGCCGCGCGTTACGCTCGGGCCCATGACCGACCAGCACCCCCACAGCTTCGAGACGCTCGCCATCCATGCGGGCCAGGAGGCGGACCCGCTCACCGGCGCCGTTGTTCCGCCGATCTACCAGGTCTCCACCTACAAGCAGGACGGGGTGGGTGGCCTGCGCGGCGGCTATGAGTACAGCCGCTCCGCCAACCCCACCCGCACCGCCCTGGAGGAGAACCTGGCGGCCCTGGAGGGGGGCCGCCGCGGGCTCGCCTTCGCCTCCGGCCTCGCCGCCGAGGACTGCCTGCTGCGCACGCTGCTGGTGCCGGGCGACCACGTGGTGATCCCGGACGACGCGTACGGCGGTACGTTCCGCCTGTTCTCCAAGGTCGTCGAGCGCTGGGGCGTGGAGTGGTCGGTCGCCGACACCTCCGACCCGGCGGCGGTACGGGCCGCGCTGCGCCCCCGTACGAAGGTGATCTGGGTCGAGACGCCGAGCAACCCGCTGCTGGGCATCACCGACATCGCCGCCCTCGCCGACATCGCCCGCAACGCCGGGGCCCGGCTCGTCGTCGACAACACCTTCGCCAGCCCCTACCTCCAGCAGCCGCTGGCGCTCGGCGCGGATGTCGTGGTGCACTCCACGACCAAGTACATGGGCGGCCACTCGGACGTCGTCGGCGGTGCGCTGATCGTCTCCGACCCGGGCCTCGGCGACGAACTCGCCTTCCACCAGAACGCGATGGGCGCCGTCGCCGCCCCCTTCGACTCCTGGCTGGTGCTGCGCGGCATCAAGACGCTCGGGGTACGGATGGACCGGCACAGCGCGAACGCCACGCGCGTCGCGGAACTGCTCGTCGCCCACCCCAAGGTGACCGAGGTCTTCTACCCGGGGCTGCCCGGGCACGCGGGCCACGAGATCGCTGCCAAGCAGATGCGGGCCTTCGGCGGCATGGTGTCGTTCCGCGTCACCGGCGGCGAGGAGGCGGCGGTCGAGGTCTGCAACCGGGCCCGGCTGTTCACGCTCGGCGAGTCGCTGGGCGGTGTCGAATCGCTGATCGAGCACCCGGGGCGGATGACCCACGCCTCGGCGGCCGGTTCGGCGCTGGAGGTGCCGGCGGATCTCGTACGGCTGTCGGTGGGCATCGAGTCCATCGACGACCTGCTGGGGGATCTGACCCAGGCCCTCGCCTGAGCGCCTGAGCGCCTGAGCGCCTGAGCGCCTGAGCGCCTGCGTCAGACGCTCGCCCGAGCGCCGTCAGCCGAGCCCTCACCACCCCTCCAGCGGAGGGGTGGTGTCGGCGGGCGGCCCCGCCCACGGATGGACCACCGCCGCCCAGACGGTGAACGCGACGACCGCGGCGAGCAGCACCGCCCAGCCGACGGTCCGCGCCGCCCGGCGGCGGCGCAGCATCCGCTGCCCGCGCCCGGCCGCCCGCCCGGCCAGATCCGGCGGCAGCACCGGGTGCGGTCCCTCCAGCATCCGCCGGACCTGGTCCTCCTTGCGGTCCGGGAAGCTCATCGCGCCGCTCCCGCCGGATGGTGACCGGTGACCGGGGGCGGGCCGGGGGCGCCGGGGGCGCGGGGCGGGGCGGTGCGCATCAGGGTCACCGCGCGCGTGCAGATGGCCCGTACGCGCTCGACCGGCAGGCCGAGCGTGGCCGCCGTCTGCTCCTCCGCGACCCCCTCGTACAGCCGCAGCACCAGCACCAGCCGCTCACGCGGGGTGAGCCGGTCCAGCACGCCGCCGCGCGGGCGGCGGTAGCGCCGGGCCCGGTGGGCGAAGAGGGCGGCCAGCTCCTGGCGGGTGCGGTCGTACGGATCCTCGCCGCGCAGCCGGTCCCAGCGGGCGTAGGTGCGCGCGAGCGCGGCGGTCAGCAGGGCTTGCGCGGCTTCGGTGTCGGCCCGGGCGTCCCCGGTCGGTTCCCCCGTGAGCAGTGTGGCCGCGTGCAGCAACCTGCCACCGGCGCCCGCGACGAATGCCTCGAATTCCCGGGCCCGGCGGCTGTCCCGTGCTGCCCGCCGCTCTCGCACCGCGCCCTCCGCCTTTTGTTCCTCAAGGACACGGCAGGCACGGGCGCCCGGTCAAGGGTTCGGTCGGCAGGGAGTCCGGTCGAAGGTCGAAGGGGAGCCGCGGTGGCTCAGGACGCCGGTGCCGCCGCCTGCGGCACCGCGCCGTGCGCGGCGGACAGGGCGACGTTGAAACGGGTGAGCAGATCGCAGAACATATCGCGCTCCTCCACCGTCCAGTCGTCCGTGACCTGCGCCATCAGCTCGCGCCGCGAGGAGCGCACCTCCTCCAGGCGGGCCTTGCCGCGTGGGGAGAGCTGAAGGACGACGGCGCGCCCGTCCTCGGGGTGCGAGGTGCGCTTGACCAGGCCGGAGTCGACCAGCGGGGCGACCTGCCGGGTCACGGTGGACGAGTCGATGCCCATGCCTCCGGCGAGGGCCTTGACCCCCATGGGGCCTTCCTGGTCGAGCCGGTTGAGCAGCAGGTAGGCGGCGCGATCCATCGAGTTGCGGGCCTGTCCGACGCCGCCGAGCCGGGTCTGCTCCGCGCGGCGGGCGAAGACCGCGACCTGGTGCTGGAGTGAATCCAGTACGCCTGTGTCGAGTTGAGTCGTCATGTCCGATTGGGTGGGCATGGCCTAGGGCTCACTTCATGCGGTGGTCTGTGGGATGTGGCACAGAGTACGCGGCCCCGGCCCGGCCCGTACGGGGGCTGCGGAAACCTGCCCACAACCGGCCAACCCCTGGTCGCCCCGGCCCAGCCGTGTTCCACGTGAGCTGCGAGACTGGGGCCATGGCTCCACGACCCGGCGGAGAGGACGGGCCCGGCACGGCCCCGCGCCCCGCACGCTCCGTATCGTCCACCCCGCTCGCGATCACCCTGGACGATGTGCGCGAGGCGCAGAAGGTGCTCTCGGGGGTCTCCCGGCTGACCGCCCTGGAGGGCAGCCGCTTCCTGACCGGTCTGGTCGGCGCCCCGGTGCAGCTGAAGTGCGAGAACCTCCAGCGTACGGGCTCGTTCAAGCTGCGCGGCGCCTATGTGCGGATCGCGCGGCTGACGTCGGAGGAACGGGCCGCGGGGGTGGTCGCGGCGAGCGCCGGGAACCATGCGCAGGGCGTCGCGCTCGCGGCCTCGCTGCTGGGGGTGCGCTCGACCGTCTTCATGCCCGAGGGCGCGCCGCTGCCGAAGATCGCGGCGACGCGGGACTACGGCGCGGAGGTCCGGCTGGAAGGCCAGATCGTGGACGAGACGATGCGGGCGGCGCAGCGGTACGCGGAGGAGACGGGTGCGGTCTTCATCCATCCGTTCGACCACCCGGACATCATCGCGGGGCAGGGCACGGTGGGCCTGGAGATCCTGGAGCAGTGCCCCGAGGTGCGCACGATCGTGGTGGGCATCGGCGGGGGCGGCCTCGCGGCCGGGATCGCGGTGGCGGTGAAGGCGCTGCGGCCGGATGTGCGGGTGGTGGGGGTGCAGGCGGCGGGAGCCGCGGCGTATCCGCCGTCGCTGGCGGCCGGGCAGCCGGTGTCGGTCGAGGCGCCGGTGACGATGGCGGACGGCATCAAGGTGGGGCGGCCGGGCGACGTGCCGTTCGGGATCATCAACGCGCTCGTCGACGAGGTCCGTACGGTCAGCGAGGACGAGCTGTCCAGCGCGCTGCTGCTGTGCCTGGAGCGGGCGAAGCTGGTGGTGGAGCCGGCGGGGGCGAGCCCGGTGGCGGCGGTGCTGTCGGATCCGGAGTCCTTCGAGGGGCCGGTGGTGTCGGTGCTGTCCGGCGGCAATGTGGATCCGCTGCTGATGCAGCGGATCCTGCGGCACGGCATGGCCGCGGCGGGCCGCTATCTGTCGCTGCGGCTGCGGCTCACCGACCGGCCGGGGGCGCTGGCGACGCTGCTGGCGGAGCTGTCGGCGGTGGACGCCAATGTGCTCGACATCAGCCATGTGCGGATCAATCCGCGGCTGGGGCTCAGCGAGGCGGAGGTGGAGCTTCAGCTGGAGACGAAGGGGCCGGAGCACTGCGCAGAGGTCAGGGACGCGCTGCACGGGGCGGGTTACACGGTGATGGTCTGACGGCTCGCGTCAGCGATTCGTCAACTCCCGTATGTCGCGATGTATCGCGACTGCGCTATGATTCTCTCCACTTGCTGTCGCGACGCTGCCCTTGTGGGCGGACATATGCCTTTATTGAGGGGACGCGTCCATGCGTGGCGAGAAACATTCGCCGCACGTCACGTCAAACGATCTTTCGTGGACCTGACTCAACCCGGGAACACCCAACTCTGGGAGTGCCAACATGCCAGGCGCGATCCATGCCGAGGGCCTGGTCAAGACCTTCGGCGACGTAAGGGCTCTGGACGGCGTCGATCTCGACGTGCCGGAAGGAACCGTGCTCGGACTGCTCGGCCCCAACGGTGCAGGCAAGACCACCGCGGTGCGCGTGCTGACCACGCTGCTGCGCCCGGACAGCGGGACGGCGGTGGTCGCGGGGGTGGACGTGCTCAAGAACCCCAATGAGGTCCGCCGGTCCATCGGCCTGTCCGGTCAATTCGCCGCCGTCGACGAGTATCTGACGGGCCGGGAGAACCTCCGGATGGTGGGCCAGCTGTACCAGATGGGCGCGCGCGAGGCGAAGGCCCGCGCGGACGAGCTGCTGGAGCGGTTCCACCTCGCGGACGCGGCCGACCGCACCGCCAAGACGTACTCCGGCGGTATGCGCCGTCGCCTCGACCTCGCCGCCGCCCTGGTCGTCAGCCCGCCCGTGATGTTCATGGACGAGCCGACGACGGGGCTCGACCCGCGCAACCGGCAGGCGCTGTGGGAGGTCATCCAGGAACTGGTGGCCGGCGGTACGACGCTGCTGCTGACCACCCAGTATCTGGAGGAGGCCGACCATCTGGCCCATGACATCTGCGTGATCGACCGCGGCAAGGTCATCGCCCGCGGCACCTCCGACCAGCTCAAGGCCCGCACCGGCGGGGAGCGGGTGGAGGTCGTGGTGCACGAGCGGGAGCACATCGCGGTCACCGAGCATGTGCTGCGGGTGCTGGGCAAGGGCGAGACCACGGTGCAGGAGCACACCCGCAAGGTCACCGTGCCGGTGGTCGGCGGGGCAAAGCTGCTCGCCGAGGTGATCCGTGAACTGGACACCCGGGGAGTGGAGATCGACGACATCGGGCTGCGCCGCCCGACGCTCGACGACGTCTTCATCTCGCTGACGGGCCACGGCGCGGAAGACGGCGGCGCGGAGAACGGCTTGGAGAGTACCGCGCACAAGGGAGGCAAGTGATGGCTGTTGTCGAGGAGTCCGGCGCCACCGTCGCCACCGCCCCCCGGCCGCACGGCGGCCCGCTCGCCGGGGTCCGGGACTCGCTGGTGGTCGCACGGCGGAACTTGATCCGCATGATGCGGATTCCAGAAGTGGTCATCTTTGGCCTGATTCAGCCCATTATGTTCGTGGTGCTGTTCAGTTATGTATTCGGCGGCGCGATCATGGTGCCGGGGCAGGCCAGTGCGGACGCGGACGTCTACCGCGAGTTCCTCATGGGCGGGATCTTCGCGCAGACCGTCACCTTCGCGACGGCGGGCGCGGGCGCCGGGATCGCCGATGACATGCACAAGGGGCTGATCGACCGGTTCCGCTCCCTGCCGATGGCGCGCGGGGCGGTGCTCACCGGCCGTACGCTCGCGGATCTGGTGCAGACGGCGCTGACGCTGGTCGTGCTGGCGATCGTCGCGCTCATCGTGGGCTGGCGGGTGCACGACGGAATCCTGAGCGCGCTGGGCGCCTTCGGCCTGCTGCTCCTGCTCGGTTACGCCTTCTCCTGGATCGGCGCGCTGATCGGGCTGACGGTACGGTCCCCCGAGGCCGCGACGTCCGGCGGGCTGATCTGGCTGTTCCCGCTGACCTTCATCTCGAACGCGTTCGTGCCGTCCAGCAAGATGCCCGAGTTCCTGGGGCACATCGCGGACTGGAACCCGTTCAGCGCCACGGTGCAGGCCTGCCGGGAGCTGTTCGGCAATCCGCAGGGCGTGGTCTCGGACGCCTGGCCGATGCAGCATCCGGTGCTGGCGTCGGTCCTGTGGTCGGTGGTGATCATCGTGGTGTTCCGGACGCTGTCGGTCCGGAAGTACCGCTCGGCGACCGCCTGAGGGGTGGTCCCGGGGTGAGTCATACGGCGAGCCCCCGGCCGCGTCTGGGCCGGGGGCTCGCCGTGAGTCGTGAGGGCGTTGGCCGGGCGCTCAGCCCTGGTAGGGCTTGGCGTCCAGGATGCGCACCGATGCCGTACGGCCGTTGGGGAGTTCGTATTCAGCGTCCTGGCCGACCTTCTTGCCGTTCACGCCCGTGCCCAGCGGGGACTGCGGCGAGTAGGTCTCGACGTCCGCGCTCGCGTATTCACGAGAGGCGAGAAGGAAGGTCAGGGTGTCGTCCGGGTCGCCGTCGAAGGCGATGGTGACGACCATGCCGGGGGCGACCACGCCGGTGTCCGCGGGTGCCTCTCCGACCTTCGCGTGCTCCAGGAGCTGCGTCAGCTGACGCACCCGAAGCTCCTGCTTGCCCTGTTCCTCCTTGGCGGCGTGGTAACCACCGTTCTCCCGGAGGTCACCTTCCTCCCGGGCAGCCTCGATCTTCTTCGCGATCTCGATACGTGCCGGACCCGACAGGTACTCCAGCTCGGCCTTGAGCTGGTCGTACGCCTCCTGGGTCAGCCAGGTGACGTTCTCGCTGGTCTGGGTCACAGGTGCTCCTCGTCGGTGCTGGGAATACAAATGAACGCCCTACTCAGAAGGGTGCGCCTTCAAAGCCGGGCGAAACCACGAGCCTAACAATTCCGACAGGAAACGGGGAGGAGGGAACTCAGCTCCATGCGCATGAACCGGGGCAAACCCGGTCAGTTCGGGCGTGCCCGGTTCAGCTGTTCGCGGCGGAGCCACAGCCGATCAGTTCGGCACTCGTCGCACGCGCGGTGGTACGCACCGTCACGACTTTGATCATGTCGTCCTGGCGCTGATCGAAGGTGAAGCTCTTGCGGCCGACCTCGTCGTGGTAGGTGTCCAGGGTACGCACCGTGCACACGGCGGTGGCGTCCTTGTCCTTGGTGATCTCCAGCCGGACATCGACGGTGTCGTCCGTGGTCACCTTGAAACCGGTCAGCTGGCCGCTGACGTCCTGATCGACGACGTACGCGTATCCGAACCAGGCGATCAGCGCGACCAGACCGGCACCCAGCACCGCACCGATGATCTTCAGCTTGCGGTCGGCCCGCTCATCCGCGGAGCGCCCGTAGCGCCCCTCGGGAAGGCCCGCGCGCACCGCCGACATGATCGCTTCCTCCTGCTTCGGAGACCCGGAATTATTAGGGCCCGCTGTGGGTCACTATAGAAGCCGTCTTCCGCGACGAATCACTGAGGATCGAACTTGACTGAGCAGCTGCGTTTGATGGCCGTGCACGCGCACCCGGATGACGAGTCGAGCAAGGGCGCGGCCACCATGGCCAAGTACGTGTCCGAGGGGGTGGACGTGCTGGTCGCGACCTGCACGGGCGGTGAGCGCGGCTCCATCCTCAACCCCAAGCTCCAGGGGGATCCGTACATCGAGGAGCACATTCACGAGGTGCGCGCCAAGGAGATGGACGAGGCGCGCGAGATCCTCGGTGTGAAGCAGGAGTGGCTGGGCTTCGTGGACTCCGGGCTCCCCGAGGGCGACCCGCTGCCCCCGCTGCCCGAGGGCTGCTTCGCGCTCCAGGACGTGGACGAGGCGGCGGGCGTGCTCGTCAAGCTGATCCGCTCCTTCCGGCCGCAGGTCATCACCACCTACGACGAGAACGGCGGCTATCCGCACCCCGACCACATCATGACCCACAAGATCACGATGGTGGCCTTCGAGGCGGCCGGGGACCCCGAGAAGTACCCGGAGGCGGGCCCGGCCTGGCAGCCGCAGAAGCTCTACTACAACCAGGGCTTCAACCGGCCGCGCACCGTCGCCCTGCACGAGGCGCTGCTCGCCCGCGGCCTGGACTCGCCGTACGGGGAGTGGCTGGAGCGCTGGAAGGAGTTCTCCCGGCGCGAGCGCACCCTGACCACGTATGTGCCGTGCGCCGACTTCTTCGAGATCCGCGACAAGGCCCTGATCGCGCACCGCACGCAGATCGACCCCGACGGCGGCTGGTTCCGGGTGCCCATGGACATCCAGAAGGAGGTCTGGCCGACGGAGGAATACGAGCTCGCGAAGTCGCTCGTCGATACCTCCCTCCCCGAGGACGACCTCTTCGCGGGCATCCGCAACAATTGACCCCATGATGAGCGCGACCAGCACCCTCGCCATGACGCATCTCGTCCCGCTTGCCGCCAAGGATCTGGACGAGAACAAGGTGACCCCGGGCCTGCTCGGGTTCGTCGTCTTCGCACTGATCGGCGTCGCGGTGTGGCTCCTGATGAAGTCCATGAACAAGCACATGAACAAGGTGGACTTCGAGGAGGACCCGCAGCCCGGTGAAGCCCGGGCCACCGCCTCCCCGAAGGGCACCAAGGGGGAGCGCACGGCGTAGCGGCACCACCTCACCGCCGGCCACTCCGGGCCTGGACCGGGCTCGGGCCGAGCCCGGCGCGGGCTCAGCCGCGGGTCTCGCCGGACAGCACGGCCATGACCTCGCGGGAGCGGCGGCTCGGCACCATGCCGAGCTGCCAGGCCTGCCATCCCGTTTCCGGCTCCACACCGCGCTCCAGCACCAGCGCGAACGCCTCCGCGCACTCCACCAGCCGGGGATCCCCGCCCGCCGCGGCCCCGCCCGGCTCCCGCAGCTCCCGCAACAGCTCCGCCAGCTCCTCCTGCGCCACCGCCGTGCCGATGACCGAGCCGCCCGCCGAGGCGAACGGCAGCAGCGTGCAGCGCAGGAACCGGGCCCAGGAGCCGCCGCGCCGGTCCCCGTACCCCGCGAACAGCCGCGCCGCCTCGTCCACCAGCTCCAGCGCCTGCACCGCCCGGCCGTTCCCCGCGTCGACCACCGCCAGCTCGACGCACGACCACGCCTCGCCGTGGGCCACCCCCACCCGGTGGAAGTCCTGCCGGGCGTCCTGCAACAGCTGCCGCGCGAAGCCGCTGTTGCGCAGCGAGCCGGTCTGCGCCGCCCGCAGATCACGGGTGACCCGCGCCGAGTGATGCCGGGCACACGCCAGCCCGTACACATCCCTCATCCGGCTGAACATCGTGCGGGCCCGCTCCAGCTCGCGCACCGCCGCGTCCCGGTCGCCGCGCTCCTCCAGCGCCTGGCCCAGGTAGTACAGCGTCCAGGCCTCACCGCGCGCGTCCTCGTTGTCCCGGTGCCGGGAGAGGGCCTGGCGCAGCTGGTCGACGGCCGCCGACGGCTCCCCGGCCACCAGCCGGGCGCGGGCCAGCTGGGTCAGCGCCCAGGCCTCGCCGCGCTGGTCGTGGGTGCGGTGGTACGCGTCCAGCGCGTCCCGCAGCTCGGCCTCCGCGCGCGGCACGTCGCCCATCCGCAGACACGCCTGGCCGAGCTGGAAGTGCGCCCACGCCTGGCCGTGCAGACTCTCGGACTCCTGGTGCAGCTCCAGCGCCTGCCGCAGCAGGTCCAGCGCCTCGGCGAGCTGCCCGCGGTCCCGCTCCACGGCGGCCAGCGCGTGCATCGTCCACCCGCGGTCTCCGCGCAGCGCGTCGGGCGTCTGAAGGGCCAGCGCCTCGCGCAGCTTCGCCGCGGCCTCCGTCAGATTCCCCTGGTGGTGCAGGGTGATGCCCAGGCTGCACAGCGCACGGGCCGCGCCCGCCTCGTGCTGGGCCTCGAAATACAGGTCGACCACCGACGACAGCGTCGTACGGGCCTGGTCCAGCTCGCCCAGCTGGCGGGCGGCGATCCCGGTGCGCCACTGCACGGACCGCACCAGCAGCCCCTGGTCGACGGCCTGGGTCAGCTCGCTGATCTCGCCCAGCCGGTACAGGTCGCCGCGCAGCAGGCAGTAGTCGCACAGCGCGCCCAGCAGATGCAGCACCGCGGACTGGTCCACGCCCTCCGCGTGGCGCAGCGCCGCCGTGATGAAGCTCGACTCGTCGTCCAGCCAGCCCAGCGCCGCCTCCAGCGAGGTGAAGCCGTGGCCGCCCGCCGCGCCCTTGGTGAAGACGTCGGCGCGGGTGGACGTCTTGCCGTCGACCAGCCGGATCACCGAGTCCGCCAGCTCGGCATAGCTGCGGATCAGCCGCTCCTGGGCGGCGGTGCGCTGCTCGGGCTCCTCCTCGTCCGCCAGCCGGGCGGCGGCGAAGGAGCGCACCAGGTCGTGCAGCCGGTAACGGCTGCCGCGCACATGCTGGATCAGCCCGGCCCGGCCCAGCGCGTCCAGATGGCGGGCCGCCTCCTCCTGATCGGCGCCCAGCAGCGCCGCGGCCGCCGCCGCGCCCATGCTCGCCCGCCCGGCCAGCGCGAGGCGCCGCAACAGCCGCCGGGCGCCGTCCTGCTGGTCCGTGTACCGCAGCCACAGGGTGCGCTCGACCGGGCCGACCGGCCCGTACGCCTCCAGGTCGGTGGCGAGGGCGGAGGGGGTGCGCGGGCCCAGGGAGGAGCCCGCGATCCGCAGCGCCAGCGGCAGCCGCCCGCACAGCTCGGCGATCCGCTCCACGGACTGCCCGTCGTACGGGCCGGGCCCGGCCGGGTTCTCCGCGGAGACCCGCAGCAGCTCCTCGGCGCCCGACTGGTCCAGCGGGCCGACCTCCAGCCGGTGCACCCACGCGGCCAGGTCCGGCGGCAGGGTCAGCGGGGTGCGCGAGGTGACCAGGATCAGGCTGTCGGACCGCTCCGGGACCAGCGTGCACACCTGCTCGGCGTCGCTCGCGTCGTCCAGCACGATCGTGACGGGCAGCCCGGTCAGATGCTGGTGATACAGCTCGATGAGCCGCTTGAGGTGCTGGTCCTGGCCCGCCCGCTCCCGGAAGAGCAGCTGGTCGCGGGGCGCCCCGAGCCGGTTCAGCAGATGCAGCAGCGCGTCACGGGTCGACAGCGGGGCCTGCTCGGTGCTGTCCCCGCGCAGATCCACCAGGCACGCGCCCCGGAACTGGTCGCGCAGCTCATGGGCCGCCCGCACGGCCAGCATGGTGCGGCCCGAGCCCGGCGGGCCCTCCAGCAGCACCACCGTCGGCTTGGTCTCGGTGCTGGCCCGGGCCTGGTGCACCCACTGGGCGATCTGGCCGGTCTGCGCGCGGCGCCCGGCGAACGGGCCGTCCGCCTGGGGGAGATGGCCGAAGGACTGCTCCAACACGGTGCGCCTGCGCGCCGCCTGGCTGCGGTCCGCGCCCCGCAGCCGCGGCGCCTGCGCGCCGGACGGGGAGGAGGAGCGCTTGGCCGAGCCGCCGCCCTGGCGGGTGGCGGCCGAGGTCATCCGGTGCTGATCGATGAACGGCCGGATGCCCCGCACCTCGACCGCCGTCAGCCACTGGAGCCGCAACTGCTCGGGCCCGCCGGGCTGGTTGCGCAGCGCCGCCTGGCGGTGCGCCGCGGGCCAGTGAGCCGCGGTGAGCTTGAGGACGGCCGCGGCCGTCCCCGCCACCGCCGCGGTCACGCCCGCGCCCACTGCCGTGCCCGCCGAGGTGCCGAAGGTGAGGTCCGCGCCGAAGGCGGCGGCCGCCGCCACCGCCGCGGCCAGCGCCGGGGTGGACAGCCGCTCGCGCCCCAGCATCGCCGAGAGCGGTCTGCTGCCCGCGTCCGCCTCGTCCAGGGCGCGCACATACGCGCCGTACTCCTCGGCCGCGGTCGCCGCCATCTCGTCCAGCGAGCCGCGCGCGCGGGTCAGCAGCACCCCGCCGTCCGTGCGGCCGCCCGTGCGCCGCACCTCCTCCTCGACGGCCCGCGTCAGCAGCCGCTCGACCTCCGTCCGGTGGCTGTCCCGCAGCACGGCCAGTGAGCCCGGCATGTGATCCCCCTCCTGCACGAGCGCCACGCGTGAATCGCGCCTTGCTCCCCAAGTCTTCCGCTTCTGCCTCATTTCCGGCAGCCCTGTGGATAACTCCCCCTGTGGACAAGAAGGTCAGGAGAGGAGGGGGCGGGAGGGAAGGTCAGGGCAGGATGGAGTCGACGTAACCGCCGTCGACGCGCACGGCGCCACCGGTGTGGGTGGGCCCGGCGAGCACGGAGTTGACGGTGCCCCGGTGCCCGCGGCCTCCTTGGCGCACCCGTGGCCGACGGCCAGCAGCGAGGTCTTCGTCATGCCGTAGTGGATCATCTCCGCCGGGATCACCACGGCCGAGTCGCTGGCTTCGGCGGCCAGGACCGCGCCGATGCCGAGGCGTCAGGAGAGGACGCTATCGGCGCCCGCCGCGACATCGGCTGACGACCGTCCGGAGACGGACGACCGTCCGGAGGCCGCGACGCGGGAGGCGGGGCGTAGCTCCAGGCGGCGGGAGGCCAGGGCCAGCACCAGGGCGGCGGCGGCCAGGACGGCGCCCACGGCGTTCGGCGCGGCGTAGCCGAGCCCGGCGGAGATCACGAGGCCGCCGAGCCAGGCGGACAGCGCGTTGCCCAGGTTGAACGCCCCGATGTTGACGGCCGAGGCCAGCGTCGGTGCGCCGTGGGCGTGGTCCAGAACCCGCTTCTGCAACGGCGGGACGGTGGCGAACCCGAGCGCGCCGATCAGGAAGACCGCCGCGACGGTCGCCGCCTTCCCCGAGGCGAGGAACGTGAAGAGCAACAGGACCAGCGCCAGCCCGCCGAGCGCGGTGAAGAGCATCGGCATGAGCTTGCGGTCCGCGAACCGCCCGCCGATGAGGTTGCCCACCACCATGCCGACGCCGAAGACGACCATGAGCCAGGTGACGGAGGACTCCGCGAAGCCGCCGACCTCGGTGGCCATCGGCGCGATGTAGGTGATGGCGGCGAACACGCCGCCGAAGCCGAGAACGGTCATGGCCATCGCCAGGACGACCTGCGTGTCCTTGAACGCGGCCACCTCGTGCCGCAGCCGCACACCCTCCGGCTTGGGGAGGTCGGGCACCAGCTTGGCGACACCGGCCAGGCCGAGCACGCCGAGGGCGGCGACGATCAGGAAGGTGACGCGCCAACCGGCGCTCTGGCCCACGAAGGTGCCCAGGGGGACGCCGACGACGTTGGCCACGGTGAGGCCGGTGAACATCATCGAGATCGCGCCGGCCTTCTTCTCGGGGGCCACCAGCTCGGCGGCCACGACCGCGCCGATGCCGAAGAACGCGCCGTGGGCCAGCGAGGCCACCACCCGGCCGATCAGCATGACGGCGAAGACGGGCGCGAGGGCCGAGATGACGTTGCCGAGGATGAACAGGCCCATGAGCAGCATGAGCATGTTCTTGCGGGAGATCTTGGTGCCGAGGGCGGTCATGATCGGGGCGCCGGTCATCACGCCGAGGGCGTATCCGGTGACCAGGTAGCCGGCCGTCGGCACGGATACGCCGAGGTCCGCGCCGACCTGGGGCAGCAGCCCCATGATCACGAATTCCGTGGTGCCGATTCCGAAGGCCCCGATGGCCAGGGCCAGCAGTGCGAGCGGCATGAGAGGGGGTCCTTTGACGTGCGTGTGCGCGGTGGAAGCCGGTGCGCAGCGGTTACAGGCATGAGCAACTACAGGCATGAGCAATTACGAGCATGGACAATAATTGCACACGCTGGCTAATGCAAGCGCGGGTATAGTGGGTGCGAAGACGAGGGCGGTGAGCCCGGCCCGACAGCCCGGAGAGCCCGACAGCCCGGAACCGGAAAGCCCGACGGCCCGGAAAGAGAGCGCTGATCATGACTGCCACCGATCCGGCGATGACCGCCCTGGCGCACAGCTGGTGTGCCCTGTCGCTGCTGCACGGCCGCATCGAAGGGCGCGTCGAGCGTGCCCTTCAGACCTCCCACGACCTCAGTGCCCGCGAGTACTCCCTGCTGGACGTCCTCAGCCGCCAGCACGACGGGGAGGGCGGGCATCTCCAGATGCGTCAGGTCGCCGACTCCGTCGTCCTCAGCCAGAGTGCGACCACGCGGTTGGTGACCCGGCTGGAGGACCGCGGCCTGCTCTCGCGCTACCTCTGCCCCACCGACCGCCGCGGCATCTACGTCGACGTCACCGACAAGGGGTCGCGCCTGCTGGAAGAGGCCCGCCCGACCCACAACACCGCCCTGCGCGAAGCCCTCGACGAGGCGTCCTCCGAAACGGAACTCGCGCCCCTCGTCCAGGCCGTCAAGCAGCTCCAGGGGAGCGCCCCGGTCACCTGAGCGCCCCGTCGCCGTTCACCCGCACATCAGGTCAGTTCGGGGTGCCGGTGCCGCACGGGGCTGACCGTTTCGAGCGCGGCACCGAGACGCAGAAGGGTCGCCTCGTCGTACCAGCGGGAGACGAGCTGGATGCCGATCGGCAGTCCCTCGCCGGTGGCCCCGAACGGCAGCGACAGCGCGGGCAGGCCGGTGAGGTTGAACGGAACGGTCGCGCGCATGATGCCGCGTGCCGGGACGGTCACGTCGCCCACGTCGAACGTCGACCGGGCGTGCGGCGGGGCAGGGATGGGGCATACGGGGCACAGCAGCACGTCGTAGCGCTCGAAGTATCCGGCGAACAGGGAGCTGAGCGCCTCGACCTGCTGCTGCGCGGCGACGTAGTCGGCCACCGCCACCTCCGGCGCGGTGATCGTCCGCCGGATGACGCCGTGCACCTCGGACTCGCGACCGGCGACGACCTGCCGGAAGTACGGCACGACCTCGGCGGTGAACAGCACTGTGCTCAGCGCGGTCCCGTCGATGGTCTCCAACCCTCCCAGGGGAGCGGGCTCGACGCGACAGCCCAGCGTCCGCAACGCGTCGGCCGCTGCCGTGATGGTGGCTGTCACCTCACGGTCCACCGGCCCGAAGGCAGGCTCGGCCGCCCAGCCCACCCGCATCCCGGCCAGGTCGCCCGGCTGGTCGACGGGTCGCGGCGCGTGCTGTACGTAGCCGTCGACGCCGTCGGGCCCCGCGAGGATCTGCAACGCGGTCATGATGTCCCGCACGCTGCGGGCCATCGGGCCGACGTGCCAGTAACGGCGGGGAGCCTCGGGCCAGTGTCCGGTGATCGGGATCCGTCCCCGGGTCGCCTTCAGCGCGACGATGCCGGTGTCGTGGGCCGGTCCCCGCACCGAAATGGCGACGTCACTGCCCAGCCCGAGCGGCGACATCCCGGCGGCGATCGCGGCCGACTCCCCGCCGCTCGAACCGCCCGGAGTCCGCTCGCCGTCCCAGGGATTGAGGGTCCTGCCGGTGATCACGTTGTCGGTCTCGGTCCAGTACGAGAACTCGGGCAGGTTGGTCTTGGCCAGCGGAATCCCGCCGACCGCCCGGAGCCGGGCCACCGCGGTCGCGTCGCTCGCGGGCACCCGGTCCCGGAACAACGACGAGCCGCGCGCGGCCACCATCCCCTCCACATCCAGCGAGTCCTTGACCGTGAACGGAACACCGTGCAGCGCGCCCACGGCGCCGCCCGCCGCCACCGCTCGATCGGCGGCGCGGGCCGCGGCGAGCGCCTGCTCGGCGGCCACCGTCACGACGGCGTTGACCCTCGGGTCGACCGCCTCGATGCGGTCCAGGTGCGCCCGCACCACCTCCACCGCGGAAACCCGCCGTCCGCGGATCAGCTCCGCCAGGTCGGTGGCATCCCGGTAATAGATCTCGCCCATCGACACCCGCCCTTTCGCCGCACGGCAAGATCACGGTACGCGCAGAACCCGCGGCAGGTGTCAAGCAGGCGGGTGTGCGACGAAGGGGTCGTCGATCGCGTAGAGCCAGCGGCCGTCGGTCTGGCGGCGGGTGACTTCGGTGGTGTCCACCACGGTGGTGGTGCCGTCGGGCTGGGTGATCGTGGCGTGGTGGGACACCAGCGCCAGCCCGCCCGCCTCCAGCACCGAACGGATGGTGAGGTCGATGGTGACCTTGCCGTCGATCAGTCGCCGCAGTTCGGCCCGGATCGCCTCGTGACCGATCGCCGGATCGCCGCCCATGCGGCCGATGATCCCGCCGGGTTCATAGAGGGCGATGAGCCCGTCGACGTCCCCGGCCCACACCCGCTCGGCGCGTTCCTTGTCGAGTCCGGCATCGCGCAGGGAGGCGCTCGCCATGTCCGCGCCGTCGACCTCGAACCACTGTCGGCCGTTGCCTGCCTCGCTGAGTCCCAGGACATGAAGCTGCGGGCGGAGTGGCCCATCAGATGGCCGGGCAAGTGGTCGGCGGCGTACGACGTCGCCTCGTCAGCGAGAGTCGTCGGCTGCGACAGCCCCACCTTTGCTGTGTCGATCTCGATATCTGGCGATGACACCCTCGCAGAGGCAACGTGCTGCTGGGACCGGTCCCGCGGGGTGGGAGAGGATGGGGGTATGCCGAACCGCCTGGCGCACGAGACGTCCCCGTACCTCCTCCAGCACGCCGACAACCCGGTCGACTGGCGGCCGTGGTCGGACGAGGCGTTCGAGGAGGCGCGCAACCGCGGGGTTCCCGTGCTGCTGAGCGTGGGGTACAGCTCCTGTCACTGGTGTCACGTCATGGCGCACGAGTCCTTCGAGGACGCCGAGACGGCCGACTATCTGAACGCCCACTTCGTCTCCGTCAAGGTCGACCGCGAGGAGCGGCCCGACGTGGACGCCGTGTACATGGAGGCGGTGCAGGCCGCCACCGGGCAGGGCGGCTGGCCGATGACGGTGTTCCTGACGCCCGACGCCGAGCCCTTCTACTTCGGCACCTACTTCCCGCCCCGCCCCCGGCCCGGGATGCCCTCCTTCCGGCAGGTGCTGGAGGGCGTGCACGCCGCGTGGGCCGACCGGCGTGACGAGGTCCAGGACGTGGCGGGGAAGATCGTGCGGGACCTGGCCGAGCGCACCGGCATCGCGCTGGGCTCCGGGGCGCCCCAGCCGCCCGGGGCCGAGGATCTGGCCGCCGGGCTGATGGGGCTGACCCGGGAATTCGACGCGGTGCGCGGCGGATTCGGCGGGGCGCCGAAGTTCCCGCCGTCCATGGCGCTGGAGTTCCTGCTGCGCCACCATGCCCGGACCGGTTCCGAGGGTGCGTTGCAGATGGTGCAGGCCACCTGTGAGGCGATGGCCCGCGGCGGCATCTACGACCAGCTCGGCGGCGGGTTCGCGCGCTACGCCGTCGATGCGGAATGGGTCGTACCGCACTTCGAGAAGATGCTGTACGACAACGCGCTGCTGTGCCGCGTCTACGCCCACCTCTGGCGGGCCACCGGCTCGGACCTCGCGCGCCGGGTCGCCCTGGAGACCGCCGACTTCCTGGTCCGGGAGATGCGCACCGAGCAGGGCGGCTTCGCCTCCGCGCTGGACGCCGACAGCGACGACGGCACCGGTCGGCACGTCGAGGGCGCGTACTACGTCTGGACGCCGGAGCAGCTGCGCGAGGTGCTGGGCGAGGCGGACGCCGAGCAGGCCGCCGCGTACTTCGGGGTGACCGAGGAGGGCACCTTCGAGCAGGGCGCGTCCGTCCTCCAGCTGCCCGACGGCGCGCGCCCGGCCGACGCCGCACAGCTCGCCTCCGTACGGGAGCGGCTGCTGGCCGCGCGGGAGCGGCGGGAGCGGCCCGGCCGCGACGACAAGATCGTGGCGGCCTGGAACGGGCTGGCCATCGCCGCGCTCGCCGAGACCGGCGCCTACTTCGACCGCCCCGACCTGGTCGAGGCCGCGACCGAGGCCGCCGACCTGCTCGTGCGGCTCCACATGGACAACGGCGGGCGGCTCGCCCGCACCTCGCTGGGCGGCGCCGTGGGCGCCCACGCGGGCGTGCTGGAGGACTACGCCGATGTGGCCGAGGGCTTCCTCGCCCTGTCCGCGGTCTCCGGCGAGGGCGTGTGGGTCGACTTCGCGGGGCTGCTCCTGGACACCGTGCTGCACCACTTCGCCGCCGAGGACGGCACCCTGTACGACACCGCCGACGACGCCGAGGCGCTCATCCGCCGCCCCCAGGACCCGACCGACAACGCCGTCCCCTCGGGGTGGACGGCGGCCGCCGGGGCGCTGCTGTCCTACGCCGCCGTATCCGGGAGCGGCCGCCACCGGGAGGCGGCCGAGCGGGCGCTCGGCGTGGTGCGGGCGCTGGCGGCGCGGGTGCCGCGGTTCATCGGCTGGGGGCTCGCGGTGGCCGAGGCGCGGCTGGACGGGCCGCGCGAGGTGGCCGTCGTCGGACCGGACGGTGACCCCGCGACCCGCGCGCTGCACCGGGCCGCGCTGCTGGGCACGGCGCCGGGGGCGGTCATCGCGGTGGGCGCGCCCGGCTCCGACGAGGTGCCGCTGCTGGAGGGGCGGGTGCTGCTGGAGGGGCGCCCGGCGGCGTACGTCTGCCGCCACTTCACCTGCGACGCCCCGACCGCCGACGTGGCGGCGCTGACGGCCCGGCTCGGCGGCTGACGGACGCACGAAGGACCGGAGGCTGACAGTCGTCCGAAGGGCCGGAGGCCGACCGGCGCCCGAGGCCCGGAGGCCGACCGGTGCCCGAGGTCCGGCGGCGGGTTACAGCGGCAGGCCGCGGGCGAGCATGCCCAGGGCGCGGTCGATGTCGTCCTCCATGGCGTCCACCCGGTGGTGGTCGAAGCAGTGGGAGACCGCCTCCTGGAGGGCGCCGAGGACCGCTCCGACGAGCACCCGCACCTCGAAGTCCTCCGGTGACCGGCCGCTGCGCTCGGCCAGCACCTCGCCCAGCAGGGTGCCGGTCTTGGCCATGCCCTCGCCCATGCGGGCGCGCAGCGCCGGGACCTGCCGGATCAGGGTGAGGCGGGTCAGCATCTCCGCGCGCTCGTCATCGGTGAGCTGCCGCGCCATGTCGATCAGGACGCGCCGCAGGGAGGAGACCGGCGGCTCGTCCAGCGGCCGGTCCCGGATCCCGGCGGCCATGGCCTCGTCGTACTCGTCCGTGAGGACGATGTCCTCCTTGGTGGGGAAGTAGCGGAAGACGGTGCTGGTCGAGACGTCGGCGGCCTCCGCGATCCGGTCCACCGGGGTGGCGTCGTAGCCCTGGTCGGCGAACAGCCGGTAGGCGGCCCGCCGGATCGCCTGCCGGGTCTGGATCTTCTTGCGTTCGCGCAGCCCGGGCCGGGGGTCGGCGGGGGTCGTGTGTGCGGAGGCCATGTCGATCATTGTCGGGCACCGGCGGGCGGTGCGGAGTCAGGAATGCTGATAGGCGACCAGCGAGATCCCGACGTAGTGCACGATGAAGGCGGCGAGCGTGAGGGAGTGGAACACCTCGTGGAAGCCGAACCAGCGGGGTGAGGGGTTGGGGCGCTTGGTCCCGTAGATCACCGCGCCCGCGCTGTAGAGCAGACCGCCGACGACGATCAGCGTCATGACGGCGATGCCGCCGGTGCGCAGGAAGTCCGGCAGGAAGAACACCGCCGCCCAGCCCAGGGCGATGTAGCACGGGGTGTAGAGCCAGCGCGGGGCGCCGACCCAGAACACCCGGAAGGCGATCCCCGCGAGCGCTCCGGCCCACACCAGCCAGAGCAGCAGCTGCTGTTTGCCGTGCGGGAGGAGCAGCATCGTGAAGGGCGTATAGGTGCCCGCGATGATCAGGAAGATATTGGCGTGATCCAGGCGGCGCAGCACCGCCGTGGCGCGCGGGCCCCAATTGCCCCGGTGGTACAGGGCGCTCGTGCCGAAGAGCGCGCAGGCGGTGAGGGTGAAGATGGCGCAGGCGATGCGCCCGCGGGGACTGTCGGCGAGCGCGGTGAGCACCACTCCGGCGACGAGCGCGGCCGGGAACATGCCGGCGTGCAGCCAGCCGCGCAGCATGGGTTTGAGGGGGAGTGGGGCTGCCTCGGGCCCTGGGGATTGGTCAACGGCGGCATCGGGCGCGGCTGCAGTCATGGCGCTCATGCTACCGACGCCACCGTACGTTACCGGTCCGTGTCGAGTGGTGGTCGTCACCAAGGTGCCCACTGGACAGATGGCCCGAGCCGTCGGATGATCAAATGAGCGCGGTCGGCACCGGATGAGCTAAGCATCCGGGTCGCAGCCCCCAAGGGGTAGCTGTCTCCATATGCGGATATGCGTGCACATATCCGCCCAAACCCTCAAACCAAGACGCCGGAGCAGTGCGGTTCCGGCGGGATGGAGCGATCGTGGCGCCCAGCAATGTGGCTTCCTCCCTCATCACGGCCCCGACCAGCCACCAGGAACTGATCTCCTGGGTCGGCGAGATCGCCGCCCTCACCCAGCCCGATGAAGTGGTGTGGTGTGACGGTTCGGAGTCGGAGTACGACCGTCTGTGTGCGCAACTCGTCGAGAAGGGCACGTTCAAACGTCTCGACCCGATCAAGCGCCCCAACTCGTACTACGCGGCCTCCGATCCCAGCGATGTGGCGCGCGTCGAGGACCGCACCTTCATCTGCTCCGAGAAGGAGGCGGACGCGGGTCCGACGAACCACTGGAAAGACCCCGCCGAGATGCGTGAGATCTTCGCGGGTGAACAGGGCATATTCCGGGGTTCGATGCGCGGCCGCACCATGTACGTCGTCCCGTTCTGCATGGGCCCGCTCGGCTCGCCGCTGTCCGCGATCGGCGTCGAGATCACCGACTCCGCGTACGTGGCCGTCGCCATGCGCACCATGACCCGCATGGGACAGGACGTGCTCGACGTCCTGGGTGACGAGGGCTTCTTCGTCAAGGCCGTCCACACCCTCGGCGCCCCGCTGGAGCCCGGCCAGGCCGACGTTCCGTGGCCGTGCAACAGCACCAAGTACATCTCGCACTTCCCGGAGACCCGCGAGATCTGGTCGTACGGCTCCGGCTACGGCGGCAACGCGCTGCTCGGCAAGAAGTGCTACGCGCTGCGCATCGCCTCCGTCATGGCGCGTGACGAGGGCTGGCTCGCCGAGCACATGCTGATCCTCAAGCTCACCCCGCCGCGCGGCGAGGCCAAGTACGTCGCCGCGGCCTTCCCGAGCGCGTGCGGCAAGACCAACCTCGCGATGCTGGAGCCGACCATCCCCGGCTGGACGGTCGAGACGATCGGCGACGACATCGCCTGGATGCGGTTCGGCGAGGACGGCCGGCTGTACGCGATCAACCCCGAGGCGGGCTTCTTCGGCGTCGCGCCCGGCACCGGAGAGCACACCAACGCCAACGCGATGAAGACCCTGTGGGGCAACTCCGTCTTCACCAACGTCGCGCTCACCGACGACGGCGACGTGTGGTGGGAGGGCATGACCGAGGAGCAGCCCGCCCACCTCACCGACTGGAAGGGCAACGACTGGACCCCGGCGAGCGAGACGCCCGCGGCCCACCCCAACGCCCGCTTCACCGTGCCCGCCGGACAGTGCCCGATCATCGCGCCCGAGTGGGAGGACCCCAAGGGCGTGCCGATCTCGGCGATCCTCTTCGGCGGCCGCCGCGCCAGCGCGGTCCCGCTCGTCACCGAGTCCTTCGACTGGCAGCACGGCGTCTTCCTCGGCGCGAACGTGGCGAGCGAGAAGACCGCGGCCGCCGAGGGCAAGGTCGGTGAGCTGCGCCGCGACCCGTTCGCGATGCTGCCCTTCTGCGGCTACAACATGGGCGACTACATGGCCCACTGGGTCAAGGTCGGCAAGACGTCCGACCCGGAGGCCGCGGCCAAGCTGCCGAAGATCTACTACGTCAACTGGTTCCGCAAGGATGCCGACGGGCACTTCGTGTGGCCGGGCTTCGGCGAGAACAGCCGGGTGCTGAAGTGGATCGTGGACCGGCTGGACGGCAATGCCGACGGGGTCGAGACCCCGATCGGCGTGCTGCCCACCCGCGACGCGCTCGACACGGACGGCCTGGATCTCGACGACGCCTCGCTCGACCTGCTGCTCAGCGTCGACAAGGACGTCTGGCGCGAGGAAGCGGCCCTGGTGCCCGACCACTTGAACACCTTCGGTGACCACACGCCGAAGGAGATGTGGGACGAGTACCGGTCGCTGGTGCAGCGCCTGGGCTGAACCGCCACGTCATCAGGCCGGGGCCCGCACCGCACGGTGCGGGCCCCGGCCTGTGCGCACACGTTCTCCATGCGGGATGTGATCGAGGGGAGTCCCTACACATGGGGGCTGGACGGTTTTCGGTGCGGCGACGGATGGTAGGCCCTGGACCCCAGCACGATGCCGAGGAGAGCACCGCATGAGTGTCGCGCCCAGTGAATCCGTCGCCTTCAAACCCTTCGCCTCCGCTCCCGGCGAGGCGAGCACCGACCGGGTCTCGGCGATCCGGCTCTCCCTGGTGTACCTGCCGCTGCACGCGCCCATCAGCGACGCCAAGGTGCTGACCGGCAGGCAGAAGCCGCTCACCGAAGTGGCCTTCCTCTTCGCCGAGATCAGCACCGAGGGCGGCCATCAGGGGCTCGGCTTCAGCTACTCCAAGCGGGCGGGCGGGCCCGCGCTGTACGCCCATGCCCAGGAGGTCGCGCCCGAGCTGATCGGCGAGGACCCCAGCGACATCGCCCGGCTCTGGAACAAGCTGGTGTGGGCGGGCGCGTCCATGGGCCGCAGCGGGGCCGCCGTGCAGGCGGTCGCCGCGTTCGACATCGCGCTGTGGGACCTCAAGGCCCGGCGCGCGCGGCTGCCGCTGGCCAAGCTGCTGGGCGCGCACCGCGACGCGGTCAGCGTCTACAACACCTCCGGCGGTTTCCTCTCCACGCCCATCGAGCAGGTGCTGGAGAACATCGACCTGGCCCGCGCCCGGGGCGTCGCCGGGATCAAGCTCAAGGTCGGCTCGCCGGACCCGCGCGTGGACCTCGCCCGGGTGGAGACCGTACGGGAGCATCTGGGAGACGGCGTTCCGCTGATGGTGGACGCCAACCAGCAGTGGGACCGGACCACCGCCACCCGGGTCGGCCGGGTGCTGGAGAAGTTCGACCTGACGTGGATCGAGGAGCCGCTCGACGCGTACGACGCCGAGGGGCACGCGGCGCTCGCCGCCACCCTGGACACCCCCATAGCCACCGGCGAGATGCTGACCAGCGCGCATGAGCACGCGGCGCTGATCGAGGCGGGGTCCTCCGACTTCGTACAGCCCGACGCCCCGCGGGTCGGCGGCATCACCCCGTTCCTCCAGATCATGACGCTCGCCGACTACAAGGGCCGGGGCCTCGCCCCGCACTTCGTGATGGAGATCCACGCCCATCTCTCGGCGGCCTACCCGCGCACCGCGTGGGTCGAGCACTTCGAGTGGCTGGAGCCGCTGTTCAACGAGCGGATGGAGCTGCGCGACGGCCGCATGGTCATCCCCAACCGCGCCGGGCTCGGCCTCTCGCTCAGCGATCAGGCGGCGGCCTGGACGAAGGAGGCGGCGCGCTTCGGCGAAGGCGCCTGACGGCCGCTAATCGGTCTGCGCCGTGAAGGCCGCGTACGCGGGCTCGTCGAAGAGGACGAAGCGCACCTCTTCGACGGCCGTGTCCGCGGCGCGGACCGTCTCCACCGCGATCCGGGCGGCGTCGTCCATCGGCCAGCGGTAGACGCCGGTGGAGATCGCCGGGAACGCGACCGTCCGCGCGCCCAGTTCGTCGGCGACGCGCAGGGACTCGCGGTAGCAGGACGCCAGCAGGCCGGAGCGGTCCTCGGTGGCGGACCACACCGGGCCCACGGTGTGGATGACCCAGCGGGCGTCGAGCCGCCCCGCCGTCGTGGCCACGGCCCGGCCGGTGGGCAGCCCCTTGCCGTAGTGGGAGGCGCGCAGGTCGCGGCAGGCGGCGAGGATCTCGGGCCCGCCCCGCCGGTGGATCGCGCCGTCGACCCCTCCGCCGCCGAGGAGGGAGGAGTTCGCCGCGTTGACGATGGCGTCGACGTGCTGGGCGGTGATGTCGCCGTGGACGAGGGTGAGGGTGGTCATGGTTCCATCGTGGGCCATGGCCCCGGGCCGCCCCAGTTCAGACCGCGACGGCCAGCCCCGCCGCATGCGCCTCCAGGCGCTCGGCGGTGAGCTCGGTGGCCGCCGCGTCCTCGCGCGAGGTGGCGATGACCAGGGCCCAGCCCGCCAGGGTGTGGGCGCGCTGGTGGAGCGCGGCGACATGGGCCGGGTCGGCGCTGGCCGTGGTGGGGTCGGCGCGCAGCGGGGCGCGGCCGTCACGCAGCCGTGTGACCTGGTCGACCAGGCGCTCGGCGGCCTCGTCCAGCGCCGGGTCCGGGGTGAGGACGCGCAACTCGTCGGTCACGGTCAGCAGCGCGGTCAGATGTCCGGCGAGCCGAATGTCCAGTTCCTCCTCGCGGGAGCGGTGGGGGAAGTCGGGCTCGGGCTCGGCCATGGTGTGGACCGACTTGGTGCGGATCGGCTCGTACATGGATGGCCTCCAAACGTTCAGGAGGCCATCCTAACTTAGACACAGTCTAAAGTTGAGCCTTCTGTAGAAACTCGCTTCCGGTCGCTCAGGGCTGGCCGTAACCGTCGAGGAAGTTCCCGATCCGGGTCACCGCGTCGGCCAGGTCCTTCTTCGCCGGGAGCGTGACGATGCGGAAGTGGTCCGGCTCCGGCCAGTTGAAGCCCGTGCCGTGCACGATCATGATCTTCTCGGCCCGCAGCAGGTCGAGCACCATCTGCCGGTCGTCCTTGACCTTGTAGACCTTGGGGTCCAGCTTCGGGAACGCGTACAGCGCGCCCTTCGGCTTCACGCAGCTCACGCCCGGGATCTGGGTCAGCAGCTCATACGCGGTGTCGCGCTGCTCCAGCAGCCGACCGCCCGGGAGCACCAGGTCGTTGATCGACTGACGGCCGCCGAGGGCGGTGGCCACCGCGTGCTGTGCGGGCATGTTGGCGCACAGTCGCATGTTGGCGAGGATCGTCAGCCCCTCCAGATAGCTGGAGGCGTGGGCCTTGGGGCCGCAGACCGCGAGCCAGCCGCTGCGGTAGCCCGCGACGCGGTACGCCTTGGAGAGCCCGTTGAAGGTCAGCGTCAGCAGGTCCGGGGCGATGACGGCGGTCGGGGTGTGGGTGGCGCCGTCGTAGAGGATCTTGTCGTAGATCTCGTCGGAGCAGACGATCAGCTGGTGGCGGCGGGCGATGTCGGTGATGCCGCGCAGCACCTCTTCGCTGTAGACGGCGCCCGTCGGGTTGTTCGGGTTGATGATGACGATCGCCTTGGTGCGGTCGGTCACCTTGCGCTCGATGTCGGCGAGGTCCGGCAGCCAGTCCGCCTGCTCGTCGCAGCGGTAGTGGACGGCGGTGCCGCCGGCGAGCGAGACCGAGGCGGTCCACAGCGGATAGTCGGGGGAGGGGACGAGGACCTCGTCGCCGTCGTCCAGCATCCCCTGCATCGACATCTGGATCAGCTCGGAGACGCCGTTGCCGAGGAAGATGTCCTCGACGTCGAGGTGGATGCCCTGGGTCTGGTAGTGCTGCATCACCGCGCGCCGGGCGGAGAGCAGCCCCTTGGCGTCGCCGTAGCCGTGGGCGTCGCCGAGGTTGCGCAGCATGTCCTCGAGGATCTCCGGCGGGCAGTCGAACCCGAAGGTCGCCGGGTTGCCGGTGTTGAGCTTGAGAATGCGGTGACCCGCTGCCTCCAGTCGCATCGCCTCCTCGAGTACCGGGCCACGGATTTCGTAGCAGACGTTGGCGAGCTTCGTGGACTGGATCACCTGCATGTCGGCCACCTTACGGCGGAGTATCCGGCCGTGCTCGGTGTTTTTCGCCACGTGGACGGCGTGTGGACGGTGTGCGGGGGCGCTCCCGGGCCGTTCCGAGCGCATCGCGCCCCCTCCGCGCCGGTCGGTAACAAGTGGGTTACCCCCGTTAATTTCCGCGAACGAAGGGTTGGCCTGGGCGGAACCGCTGGCTATCGTTCACGCACCTCACCCAATCGTTCAGCTGAACGAATCTGAACGAATCGAGTCGGCGCGTGAGCCGAAGGGGCCTGGCCGAAGCGCCCCGGAGGCGAACCGAGCCCCGAAGCGAAGGTGCCCCCGTCCATGTCCGAGACCTCCCTCCGAACAGACCCCGGGGCGGCCGGGATACCGCGGCGGTCGGTGCTCGCCGCGGCGGCCGCGGGCGGCGGTGCCCTCGCCGGGTCCGCCCTGCTGACCGGCTGCTCGGGCGCCGCGTCCGCGTCCCCGACCGAGGCCGTGCCCACCCGCGGCCCGGCCGGGCGCCCCGACCGCGGCGGCACCCTGCGCATCGCCCGGCCGCCCGCCTCCGACGCCGAGACCCTGGACCCGGCGAGCGCGCTGTCCGCGTACGAATACCTCGGCGCCCTCTACAACCGGCTCGTCCGCGTCGACAAGGAGGGCAAGGTCGCCCCCGACCTCGCCGAGTCCTGGGAGCCCGACGCCAAGGCGAGCACCTGGACCTTCCGGCTCCGCCGCGGGGTCACCTTCCACGACGGCTCCGCCTTCACCTCCGCCGACGCCGCCTACACCCTGCGGCACATCCTCGACGCCGCCACCGCCTCCCCGCAGGGCCCGGTGCTGGCCCCGCTCGTGGACCCGAAGCGGCTGCGCACCCCGGATCCGCACACCCTCGTGATCCCGCTGAAGAGCCCGCACGCCGAGTTCCCCAGCCTGCTCACGCACTACAACTGCTACGTCGTCCCCGACGGCAGCGCCAAGTCCATCGGCCGCACCGGCATCGGCACGGGACCGTTCAAACTGGCCTCGTTCACCTCCGCCGGGCCCGGCCGGGTCGTGGCGTACGGGGACCACTGGGCCGGGCGCCCGGTGCTGGACGCCATCGACTTCTTCTCCGTCGCCGACATGCAGGCCCGGGCCAACGCCCTGCTCGCCGGGCAGGTCGACCTGCTCTCCCAGACGAACCTGGACTTCGCCACCGCCCGCGTCATCGCCGCCTCCAGCCGCGCCACCATCGCCCGGTCGAAGAACGCCCAGTGGTATGTGCTGCCGATGCTCACCACCGAGAAGCCGTTCACCGACGTACGGGTCCGGCAGGCCATGAAGCTCGCCTACGACCCCGAGCACATCCGGAAGGTCGCCCTCCAGGGTGCGGGCACGCTCGGCTGGGACAACCCCGTACCGCCGAACGACCCCACCCACATCGCCGCCCACCCCGCCCACGACCCCGAGCGGGCGCGCCAGCTGCTGAAGCGGGCCGGGCACGAGCGGCTGGCGGTGGACCTCTACACGTCCTCGTACGACCCGATCTTCACGCCCATGGCCCTCGCCTACCAGGAGTCCGCGGCCCGCGCCGGGATCCGGGTCCGGGTCAGGACCGCGGCGGCCGACTCGTACTACACCCAGATCTGGATGAAGAAGCCGCTCATGGCCACCTACTGGTACACCGGGCGCCCCGTCGACCAGCTGCTCAACCAGGTCTTCCGCAGCGGCTCCTCCTACAACGAGACCGCCTGGTCGGACAAGGAGTTCGACGCGCTCCTCGACCGGGCCCGCCGCGAGACCGACGAGGGCCGCCGCCGCGAGCTGTACGGGCAGGCGCAGACCCTGTTGATCGAACGGGGCGGGGCGATCACCCCGATGTTCGCCGACCGGCTCACCGGCATCTCCCGGAAGGTGCGCGGCTACGCCGAGCACGGCTTCGAGTTCGACTACCTCGGCATCGGCCTGAAGGGGGCGTGAGGAGCGTGCTCACCTTCATCGTCCGCCGCATCGTCGCCGCGTTCGGCACCCTGCTGCTGTCCTCCGTCATGGTCTTCCTGGCCGTCCAGGCGCTGCCCGGCGACGTCGCCACCCAGGTGCTCGGCAAGGACGCCACCCCCGACGCGGTCGCCGCGCTGCGCAAGCAGATGGGGCTCGACCAGCCCGCCTGGGAGCGCTACCTCGACTGGATCAAGGGCGCCCTGCACGGCGACTTCGGCACCTCGCTGGTCACCACCAAGCCAGTGGGCTCCGAAGTCGCCCAGTACCTCGGCAACTCCGCCCTCATCGCCGTCGTCACCGTCCTCTTCGCGGTCACCGGCTCGCTCGTCCTCGGCATCCTCGCCGGGCTCTACCGCGACCGCTGGCCCGACCACGTGATCTCCACGGTCAGCCTGGTCGGGATGTCCATCCCCGAGTTCGTCGTGGCCACCCTGCTGGTGCTCGCCTTCTCCGTCACCGTCCCCGTGCTGCCCGCCGTGGTGCTGTACGGGCCGGGGGCCGGGGTCGGGCAGCTGCTGCCCGCGGTGTGGCTGCCCGCCGCGTCGCTCGCCATCGTGATGGCCGCGTACATCGTGCGGATGGCCCGTACGTCGGTCATCGACGTCATGGCGAGCGAATACGTCACCACCGCCCGCCTCAAGGGCCTGTCCACCTGGCGCGTGGTCACCCGGCACGCGCTGCCCGGCGCCCTGCTGCCCACCCTCCATGTGATCGCGCTCAACGTGGCCTGGCTGATCGGCGGCGTCGCCGTCGTCGAGAACGTCTTCAACTACCCCGGCATCGGCAAGCTGCTGCTCACCTCCGTGCAGAACCGCGACCTGCCCGTCATCCAGGCCATCGCCCTCATCAGCGCCGTCGTCTACGTCGTCTGCAACCTCGCCGCCGACCTCGGCTCCATGGCCCTCAACCCCAAGCTCCGCACCCGAGGAGGGAGGATCCGATGAGCGCGCTGAAGACGCCTGCCGCGGCCCCCGTTCCCGCACCGTCCGCCCGGTCAGGGGCCGCCGGCTCCGCCGCCGCCCGCGCCTGGCGCACCGTACGCTCCTCCCGCCCCGCCGCCATCGGGCTCGCAATCGTCGCCGTCCACGTCGTGATCGCGCTGCTCGCCCCGCTGCTCACCCCGTACCACCCCACCGTCGGCGACGCCTCGCACGCGCTGCTCGGGCCCGGCGCCGACCACTGGGCGGGCACCGACCAGTACGGGCGCGACGTGCTGACCCGGGTGCTGTACGGCGGGCGGTACGCGCTCGGCGTCTCCGTCACCGCGACCCTCCTCACCATCGCGCTCGGCACCGTCCTCGGCTGCGCGGCCGCCCTGCGCGGCGGCTGGCTGGACGATGTGCTGATGCGGATCCTGGACGCGGTGCTGTCCATCCCCGCGATCCTCGTCCTGCTGGTCATCGTGACCGCGCTGGGCACCGGCTCCGGGGTCATCGTGCTGGCCATCGGCGTCATCTGCGTCCCCCAGGTGGTACGCGTCGTCCGCGGCGCCGCGCTCGCCGTCGTCCCCCAGGACTACGTGACCGCGGCACGCGCCCGCGGCGAGAGCACCTGGGCGATCCTGCGGCGCGAGGTGCTGCCCAACATCACCGACGTGGTGTGCGTCGAATTCGCCATGCGCGCCTCCTGGGTCGTGCTGCTGATCTCCTCGCTGTCCTTCCTCGGCTTCGGCGCCGACCCGCCCACCCCCGACTGGGGCCTCATGGTCTCCGAGAACCGCACCGCCATCACCGTCGTGCCGATGGCCAGCCTCGCGCCCATCATCGCCCTCGCCACCCTCGTCGTCGGGCTCAACCTCGCCGCCGACGGCCTGTCCAAGGCGTGGGGCGTCGACCGCATCCGGGAGGGCTCCTGATGAGCGCCATCGTCTCCGTGGCGGGCCTGGGCGTCGCCTACCGGTCCGGCGGGCGGGAGATCCCCGTCGTCCACGATGTCGGTTTCGAGCTGCTTCCCGGCCGGACCCTCGCCCTCGTCGGCGAGTCCGGCAGCGGCAAGTCCACCGTCGCCGCCACCCTGCTGGGCCATCTGCGGTACGGCTCGCGGCTCACGGGCGGCACGGTGCGCGTCGACGGGCAGGACGTCTTCGCGCTCCCCGCGCGCGAACTGCGGCGGCTGCGCGGCGGCACGGTCGCGATGATCGCCCAGAACGCGGGCCAGGCCCTCACCCCCTCCATGCGCATCGGGCGGCAGATCGCCGAGGCGGGCGGCGACGTGCCCGTCACCGACCTCCTCGAACAGGTCCGGCTGCCGCGCCCCGCCGAACTCGCCCGCCGCTACCCGCACGAACTCTCCGGCGGGCAGCAGCAGCGCGTCGCCATCGCCATGGCCATCGCCACCCGCCCCAAGGTCCTGGTGTTGGACGAGCCCACCACCGGACTCGACGTCCTCACCCAGCGCTCCGTCCTGGACCTCGTCCGCTCCCTGCGCGACGAACTCGGCCTCGCCGCCGTCCTCGTCAGCCACGACCTGGGCGTCGTGGCGCGGATGGCCGACGAGGTGTGCGTCTGCGAAGCGGACCGTCTTCGCCGGCCGACCCGTACACCCGCCGCCTGCTCGCCAGCGTTCCCCGGCTGACGGACACCGGGCTCGCCCTCGTCGGCGAGGACGGGACGCGGGAGGTGCGTCCGAAGCGGACCGTGCCGGACGATGCGGTTCCGTCTGTTGATGTGCGGGACGTGACGATCGACTACGGCTCGTCCCGTGCCGTCGATGGTGTCTCCTTCCAGGTGCGGCGGGGTGAGGTGCTGGCCCTGGTCGGCGAGTCCGGCAGCGGAAAGTCCACCCTCGCGTGGGCCCTGGCCGGACTGCGGGGCCTCTCGGGCGGGGCGATGACCCACGAGGCCGGTGGCCAGGCCGGTGACGGGGCCGGTGACCTGGGCGCGAGCGCGCGGCGGCGGCCGCTTGCGCTCCGGCGCAAGATCCAGCTCGTCTTCCAGAACGCCGATACGTCGCTCAACCCGCGGCGTTCGGTGGGTGACGCGGTGCGGCGGCCCCTGCGGTTCTTCGGTGCCGCGGCTTCCCGTGATGAGGCCGCCGAGCGGGCTCGCCGCCTCATCACCGACGTCCGCCTCGACCCCGACTTCGCCGACCGGCTCCCCGCGCAGCTCTCCGGCGGCCAGCGGCAGCGCATCGGCATCGCGCGGGCGCTGGCCGGTGAGCCGGATGTCCTCATCGCGGATGAGATCACCACGGCGCTGGATGTGTCCGTACAGGCCGATGTGCTGCGCCTGCTCGATGATCTGCGGCGGGAGCGGGACGTGGCCTGCCTCTTCATCAGCCACGACCTGGCGGTGGTGCGGGGGATCGCCGATCGGGTGGTGGTGCTGCGGCACGGGGTGGTGGTGGAGGAGGGGCCGACGGACGCGGTCTTTGCCGCCCCCGGTCACCCTTATACGCGGCAGCTGATGGCCGCCGCGCTGGAGCCCGACCCGGATGCGGTGTCCCCTGCCGGGGCGGCCGACGACTGGGCCGATGCCGCGGAGCCGGGTGCGGTCTGGGACGACGTGGGCGACGCCCACCGGGTGCGGCGCTGGCGGTCCGCGGATGGTTAGCCCCCACCCCGCCCCTTCCCGAAACCGGGGCGCAGCCCCGGACCCCAGGCCCCGGCGTTGCCCCTTGAGCTTTCGTCGCCGCGCGCGGGCCGGTGGCCGGGTTGTGCCCACCCGTTCCGCCCTGCGGAACGATTGCCCACAACATGGCGCACATCCGCCCCGCCGCGGGAGCGGGGTCCGGGGCGGAGCCCCGGTTCGGGAAGGGGCGGGTGGGGAATGGGGCGCCGTTGCGGGTGAGCCCCAGCCTGTCGCCGCAACCATCAATTGAGGAACCCCGACGGTGAGAACCCGGTCCGCGAGAGCGGCGCCGGTTTAGGCGCAAAAAAGGGAGTGACGTGAGGTACCGCGAGACGTTCGACCGTGAGGTGCGGGTCGAGGACGTATGGATTCCGACCCGCGACGGAACGCGGCTGCACGCGCGCGTCTGGCGGCCGACGGACGCGGAGACCGCCCCCGTACCCGCCCTGCTGGAATACCTCCCGTACCGCAAGAGCGACTGGACCGCGCCCCGCGACGCGCAGCGTCACCCCTGGTACGCCGGGCACGGCTACGCCTCCGTACGGGTCGACCTGCGCGGCAGCGGCGACTCCGAGGGCGTGATGCGCGACGAGTACGACGAGACCGAGCTGGCGGACGGCGTGGACGTCGTCAACTGGCTGGCCGCGCAGCCCTGGTGCACCGGCAAGGTGGGGATGTTCGGGATCTCCTGGGGCGGGTTCAACGCGCTCCAGATCGCCGCCCTGCGCCCCGAGCCGCTGAAGGCGATCGTCACGGTGTGCTCCGCGGACGACCGTTACGACAACGACGTCCACTACATCGGCGGCGCCGTCCTCGGCATCGACATGCTCGCCTGGGCGGGCACGATGCTGGCGTTCACCGCGCGCCCCCCGCACCCCACCTCCGTCGGCGAGGACCGCTGGCTGCCGATGTGGCGGGAGCGGCTCGACGCGCTGGAGCCGTATCTGCACACCTGGCTCGCGCACCAGGAGCGGGACGCGTACTGGCGGCACGGCAGCGTGTGCGAGGACTACGCGGCGGTCGACGCCGCCGTGCTCGCGGTCGGCGGCTGGGCCGATCCGTACCGGGACACCGTGCTGCGCCTGGTGGAGCACCTCGACGCGCCCGTACGCGGGCTGATCGGCCCCTGGTCGCACCAGTACCCGGACCGGGGGCTGCCGCCGGGTCCGGCGATCGGGTTCCTCCAGGAGACGCTGCGCTGGTGGGACCACTGGCTGAAGGGCGAGGAGACGGGGGCCATGGACGAGCCGCTGCTCCGGGCGTGGATCAACGATCCGGTGCCGCCCGCCACCTCGTACGACACGATGCCCGGCCGCTGGGTCGGCGACGACGCCTGGCCCGCCCCGTCCGTGACCTGGGACGAACGTCCACTGGGAGGCGACGAGCCGGTGATCGTGCGGTCGCCGCTGCACACCGGGCTCGACGCGGGCCGCTACTTCCCCTTCGGCAACGCCACCGATCTGCCGCCGGACCAGCGCGAGGAGGACGGCCGCTCGCGCTGCTTCGACTCGGCGCCGCTGGACGAGCGGGTGGAGATCCTGGGCCGCCCCCGCGTACGGCTGCGGCTCGACAGCGCGACCCGGCGCGCCCATGTGATCGCGCGCGTCTGCGACGTGGCGCCCGACGGCTCGTCCACCCTCGTCACCCGCGGGGTGCTCAACCTGATGTCCCGGCACGGCCGGGAGAAGGCCGTGGAGTGGGAGCCGGGGCGTTACGAGGACGTCGAGTTCGAGCTGAACGGGACCGGCTACGCCTTCCCGCCCGGGCACCGCATCCGGGTCGCGGTCTCCGACGCGTACTGGCCGTGGGTCTGGCCGCACGGCGAGCGGGGACAGCTCACCGTACGGCCCGCGGAGAGCGCGCTGCTGCTGCCCGTACGGGACCCGGGCGCGGACGCCGCGCGCCCGCCGATCACCTTCGAGGAGCCCGAACAGGCCCCGCCGCTCGCCGTGACCGTGGACGCGCCCGCCGAGCCCCGCCCCGAACGGACCGTCACCCACGACGTCGCCGCGGGGGAGTGGGTGCTGGACGTGGATCCCAACTACGGCGGTTCGCGCACCTATCCGGACGGGCTGCGGTACGAGGAGAGCGCCCGCGAGACGTACCGCATCCGCGCCGAGGACCCGCTGTCCGCCGTGGCAAGCTCGCGGTGGACCATCCGGCTGCGGCGCGACGGCTGGGACGCGGAGATCCGTACCACGACCGAACTGCGCGCCACGGCGGAGGAATTCATCATGGACAGCAGCGTCGAAGCACGGGCGAACGGAGAGACAGTGGCCAACCGCGTATGGCAGCACAGCATCCCGAGGACGTCCGCGTGACGTCCTCGCCCGAACGCCGCCCCGCCCGCCGCGCCGTCGCCGCCTCGGCCCGCACCCGACAGCCGACCGAGGTACGGCGCCGACTGATCGTGGAGGCCGCCGTTCCGCTCATCGCGGAGCGGGGCACCGCGGGGGTCGGGGTGCGCGAGGTCGCCGCCGCGGCGGGGGTCTCCGTCGGCACCGTCACGTACCACTTCGAGAGCGTGCAGGAAGTCCTCTCCGAGGCGATGGTCCTGCACATCGAGCGCTACTACGCCGCCCTCACCGAGGCCGCCGACCGCGCCACCAGCGGCGCGGAGGGCCTGCGGCTGCTCATCGACGCGCTCTTCACGGACGACACGGACCGGCACTGGCGGATGTGGTTCGACTACTGGAACGCGGGCGAGCGCGACCAGACGTTCGCGCGCGGGGCGGCCGAGCGGTACGAGAGCTGGCACGGCGAGATCCGGTCGCTGGTGGAGCGGGGCTGCGCCGAGGGCGACTTCCGCTGCGACGACCCGGCGGACTTCTCTCTCCGCTTCTCCGCGCTGGCGGATGGGCTGGCGTTGCGGCGGCTGCGGCAGGTCCCGGCGCTGAGCGTCGAGGACGCGCGTCGGCACCTGCGGCGGTTCGTGGACGCGGAGCTGCGGGGGTGAGCGGCGGTCTCATGAAGCTGACGGCGATCACGCTCGACTGCGCCGATCCGGAGGCGCTGGCCGCGTTCTACCGGCGCGCCACGGGGCTCGAGCTGCACCCCGCGAGCAACCGGGACTTCGCCGCCCTCACCCGTCAGGGCGGTCAGGGCGGGCCCGTCCTCGGCTTCCAGCGGGTGGATGACTACCGGGCCCCGCGCTGGCCCGCCCAGACCGTGCCCCAGCAACTCCACCTCGACTTCGAGGTCGACGACCTCGACGAGGCCGAGGCCCTGCTGCTGGAGCTGGGCGCGACGAAGCCGGAGCAGCAGCCGGGTGGGGACAGGTGGCGGGTCTTCACCGACCCGGCCGGGCACCCCTTCTGCCTGCTCCCGAGTCAACGTCACGAAGCGCCGTGACGGGTGTCGATGACGCAGAAGCGGTTGCCGTCCGGGTCCGCGAGCACCACGAAGTCGGCGTCGTCGGGGTAGAGGTCCCAGTCGACGCGCTGGGCGCCCAGGGACACCAGCCGCTCGACCTCCGCCGCTTGATCGGCCGCGTCACCGGCGTACAGGTCCAGATGAATCCGTGGATGCTCCTGGACCGGCGTCTCGCTGAGGCCGAGTGACAGCTGGACCCCGGCTCCTCGGGTCGGGACCAGCACGACCCAGTCGGGTTCGATCTCCTCGCGGGGGACGTAGCCCAGGGCCTCCATCCAGAACGCGGCCGCCCGGGGCACGTCCGCGACACCCAGCACGACGGATCCGATGCTCAGCATGCGTCAATCCTTCCCGGACGTGGCGCGGCGCACGGCGCGCCCCGCCAGGGTGTCCGTGCGGCGGCCGTCCTCGATGACGAAGCGGCCGTCGATGAGGACGTGCGGGATGCCGAGCGGGAGCGTGCGCGGGTTCTCGAAGGTGGAGCCCGCCGCCACCGTGTCCGGGTCGAAGAGGACGAGGTCCGCGCGGTAGCCCTCGCGGATCAGGCCGCGGTCGGGGAGGCGGAGGCGGGCCGCGGGGCGGCCGGTGAGGTGGGCGACGCACTCCTCCAGCGACAGGACGCCCAGGTCGCGGACGTAACGTCCCAGGTACTGGGGGAAGGTGCCGTACGCCCGGGGGTGGGGCTTCGCGCCGTGCAGGATGCCGTCGCTGCCGCCCGTGTGGACGGGGTGCTTCATGATCGCCTGGACGTTCTCCTCGTGGCCGACGTGCTGGAGGATCGTCGGGCCGAGCCGGTCGTCGAGGAGCAGGCGGCGGGCGGTGGCCCACGGCTCCTCGCCGCGCTCGCGGGCGCTCGCGGCAACCGTCTTGCCGACGTGGCTGCCGAGGGCCGGATCGTTCACCCCCGAGATCTCGATCGTGTCCCAGTCGATCGGCACGCCGTGGCAGCCGTCCGCCCCCTCGACCTCCACGACACGGCGGATGCGCTCCGCCGTCGTGTCGTCGCGCAGCCGCGCGAGGATCGCGTCGGGGCCGCCCTCGGCGGCCCAGCTGGGCAGCATCGCGGCGAGGGTGGTGCAGCCGGGGAGGTAGGGGTAGGTGTCGAGGGTGATGTCGGCGCCGTCGGCGAGCGCGGAGTCGAGCAGCGCGAGGAGTTCGGGGGCGCGGCCCTTGTTGACGCCGAAGTTCATGGTGGCGTGGGCGAGGTGGAGCGCGCAGCCCGCGTCGCGGGTGAGGGCCACCATCTCCTCGTACGCGCGCAGGGCGCCCGCGCCGTAGGAGCGGTGGTGCGGGCAGTAGTAGCCGCCGTACGCCGCCACGACCCGGCACAGCTCGGTGAGTTCGGAGTCGGTGGCGTACATGCCGGGCGTGTAGGTGAGCCCGGAGGACAGCCCGACGGCGCCCTGCTCCAGCCCCTCCGTCACCAGCTGCTTCATCCGGGCGATCTCGGCGGGCGTCGCGTCCCGGTCCTCCCAGCCGAGGGCGAGCATGCGGACGGTGCCCTGGGGGATGAGGTACGCGGCGTTGACGGCGATGCCCCGGCCGTCGAAGCCGTGGTCGAGCCGGTCCAGGTACTCGCCGACGGTGCGCCAGGTGAAGTCGATGTCGGAGCCGTCGCCGTTCCAGCCGGTGATGGCGGTACGGATCTGGGCGAGGGTGCGGTCGTCGACGGGCGCGTACGACAGGCCGTCCTGGCCGATGACTTCGAGGGTGACGCCCTGGGCGGCCTTCGCCGAGTGTTCGGGGTCGCGGAGCAGCGCGAGGTCGCTGTGCGCGTGCATGTCGATGAAGCCGGGGGAGAGGGCGAGGCCGTCGGCGTCCACGGTGCGGCGGGCGCTGGGCCGCGGGCCGCCGCCCTCGCGCACGACGGCGGCGATCCGCCCGCCGTCCACGGCCACGTCGGCCCGGCAGGCGGCACCGCCGGTGCCGTCGATGACGCGCGCGTCGCGGATGACGAGGTCCATGCGGTGCTCCTTCTGCCGGTTCGCGCCTGCGGCGCGCTGTCATCCCACCCACCCGCCCTTCGTTGTGTGGGGCCCTACGGGCCCCACACCCCGGCAACCCCCGCCGGGGGCTCGCCCCCCGGCATCGCCCCGGGGCGGGCCTCGCCCCACTGCGGCGGGGGCCGGGCGCAGGCCCGGGGAGGGCGGGTGGGTGGGTCAGAAGAACGTGCGGATGTAGTCCGTGACCGTCCCGTCCGCCTCCGCCAGGGGGATCAGCTGCCACTTGTCGAAGCTGGTGCAGGGGTGGGAGAGGCCGAGGGCGACCCAGTCGCCGACTTCCAGTTGTGCGCCCTCGGCGACCGTGACCCAGGCGTGCTGGTCGGAGAGGCCGGTGACGACGAGGCCGTGGGCGGGGCGGAGGGAGCCGTCGTGGGCGGAGCGGACGAGTTGGGGTTCGGGCAGGTGGAGGTCGTACGCGGCGTCCCGCTTGCCCGCGTTGAGGAAGGCCTGGCCGGGTTCGGGGCTGGAGACGACCTGGGCCCAGAGCCGGAAGGCGGGCTGGAGCTCGCCCTCCTCCGGGATGCGGTTGAAGGGGGTGATGTGCCGGTAGTGGCCGTCGTCGTGGGAGACGTACGCGCCCGAGCGCAGCAGCTTCAGCACGGGCCGGGAGAGCGCGGGCAGTTCGGCGAAGACATCGGCGACCGCGTCGAACCAGGCGCTGCCGCCCGCGCTGACGACGATCTCGTCCACGCCCGCGAAGCGGCCCGCCGCGTCGAAGTCGGCGGCGAGGGCGGTGAGGCGGCGCAGCCAGGCCCGTACCCGCTCGCCGTCCGCCTTCGGCACCTCGCCCTCGTAGCCCGCGACGCCGACCAGCCGCAGCGTCCCGGCGGCGGCGACCGCGTCGGCGACCGTGGCGCACTCGGCCTCGGTGCGGACCCCGGTGCGGGCGCCGTCGCCCGCGCCCAGCTCGACCACGACGTCGACGGGCCGCCCGGCCCCGGCCCGGCGCAGGGCCGCGTCCATGAGTTCGACGCCGCGTACGGAGTCCACGTAACAGACGAAGCGGAAGCCGGGGTCGGCGTCGAGTTCGGCGGCGAGCCACTCCAGGGCGGCGGCGTCGACGACCTCGTTGGCGAGGAAGATCCGCTGGATGCCGAAGGCCCGGTAGATCCGTACGTGGGAGGGGACGGCGGCGGTGATGCCCCAGGCGCCGTGGGCGAGCTGGCGCTCGAAGAGCTGCGGGGCCATGGAGGTCTTGCCGTGCGGGGCGAAGGCCAGGCCGTGGGCGGCGGAGTAGCGCTCCATGGCGAGGAGGTTGTGTTCCAGGGCCTCGGCGGACAGGGCCAGTACGGGGGTGGTGAAGCCACCGGTGAACAGGTTGCGGCGTTCGGCGGCCAGCTCGGCAAGCGTACGGCCCTCGGCGTCCGGCGGCAGCCCCTTGAAGCGGTGGTCGGCGCGCTCCTGCGCGAGCCGGGCGACGGCGGGGTGCGTGGCGGCGTGCTCGCGGTGGTCGGTGGCCATGGAGGCGCCTCCCGTACATTTCTGGTTGCAGTATCTGCAACGTTCATTGCGTATAACGCTTAGCGCTGTTTAACATCCGCCCAAGCACCGGGTCAACGGTGTGTGCCATGCCCCCACGCGCAAGGAGCGAATCCGATCGTGCCTCCAGCCCCGAGTGTCGACGTCGTGTGCCTCGGCGAGTCGATGGTGACCTTCGTGCCGTCCACGCCGGGACGGCTCGCGGAGGTGCCCGCGTTCGCGCGGGGGATCGGCGGGGCCGAGTCCAACGTGGCGTGCGGGCTTGCGGGCGCCGGGCACGACGTGCGCTGGATCAGCCGGGTCGGCACGGACGGCTTCGGCGAGCATCTGCTGACGGAGATCGCGGCGGCCGGGGTGGACGTCAGCGGCGTCCAGCGCGATCCGCGCCGCCCCACCGGCATTTACTTCCGTACGGCGGGCGAGCGGGCCGTGGAGTCCGAGCCGTCCACAGAAGACGACGGCGAGCAGCCGCTCGCCGAGGTCCTCTACTACCGCGCCGGATCCGCCGCCGCGGCCATGTCCCCGGCGCTCATGCCGCGCGAACAGACCTGGTCCGGCCGGATCCTCCACCTCACCGGCATCACCGCCGCCCTCTCCGCCGACTGCCTCGCACTGATGCGCGAGCTGACCACCCGCGCCCCCGGCCGCCCGCTGGTCTCCTTCGACCTCAACTACCGCGTCTCGCTGTGGGAGGATCCCGCCCCGGACGAGGGACCGTCCGTGCTGCTCGACCTCGCCCGCGGCTGCGACCTGGTCTTCGTCGGCGAGGACGAGGCGGAGGCCGCCTGGGGCATACGCGGCGGCGCGGCGGCGATCCGCGAGGCCCTGCCCGAGCCGGACGTGCTGGTGGTCAAGCAGGGCGCCGCCGGGGCCACCGCGTACGCCCGCGGGGCGGACGGGGCCGACACCGTCACCTTCGCGCCCGCCCTGCGCGTGGACGTCGTGGCCCCGGTCGGCGCGGGCGACGCCTTCGCCGCGGGCTTCCTCTCCGGCACCCTGCGCGGGCTGCCGATCGCACAGCGGCTGCGCCACGGCCATCTGATGGCGGCGGCCGTCCTCACCGTCCCCGGCGACCTCTGCACCCCGCCGTCCCGCGCGTACGCCGACCGACTGGTGACACTGGACGCCGCCGAGTGGGGGACACTGCGATTCGGCCCCGGCTGGGCAAACCCGGCGCAATCGGGGTCCGATACCGCGGTGGTGGAGGTAACCGACCCATGAGCCAGACCGTCGACCGAGCATTGAGCATCCTGCCCCTGCTGGCGGAGGGACCCGCCAACCTGGAGCAGGTCGCCTCGCGGCTCGGCGTGCACAAGTCGACCGCGCTGCGGCTGCTGCGCACGCTGCACGAACACGGCATGGTCTACCGCCAGCGGGACCAGCGCTACCGGCTGGGCGCCCGCCTCTTCGCGCTCGCGCAGGAGGCGGTGGAGAACCTCGACGTACGGGAGATCGCCCACCCCCATCTGGTCGCGCTCAACGAGCGGTGCGGACACACCGTGCACCTCGCGGTGTACGAGGAGAACGAGGTCCTCTACATCGACAAGGTGGAGAGCCGCTACCCGGTGCGGATGTACTCGCGGATCGGCAAGCCCGTCGCGATCACGGTCGCCGCCGTCGCCAAGCTGCTGCTGGCCGACCTGCCGGAGCCCGAGCGGCGGGCGCTGGCCGAACGGCTCCCGTACCCGGCGTACACGGCCCGCTCCACCCCCAACGCCACCGCGTTCCTGAAGGAGCTGGAGACCGTACGGGAACAGGGCTGGGCCACCGACCTCGGCGGCCACGAGGAGTCGATCAACTGCGTCGGTGCGCCGATCCGGGGAGCGGACGGCCGGGTCGTCGCCGCGTGCTCGGTGTCGGCGCCGAACGTCGTCGTCACCGCGGACGAACTGCTCACCCTGCTCCCGGCGGTGCGCCGCACCGCGGAGGACATCAGCCGGGAGTACTCGGGCGGCGCCCCGGCCCGGCCGTCCGACGGACGAGGAACAGCCGAGGCACCGCCTGAAGTTACTCCCGAAGCAACACCCCCAGTAACACCCGAGAAGAGAGCCGAGGATTCCTCCTCATGACCGAGAAGCTCCAGAAGACCGCGATCACCCCGGCCACCCACACCGCGCCGCCGGCCAAGTTCTCGCACGGCGTCAAGAAGGGGAACATCCTCCAGGTCGCCGGTCAGGTCGGCTTCGGCCCCGCGGTCCCCGGCCAGGCCCCCGCCCCGGTCGGGCCGACCCTGCGCGAGCAGACCCTCCAGACGCTGCGCAACGTGCAGTCCGTGCTGGAAGAGGGCGGGGCGAGCTGGGAGGACGTGGTGATGATCCGCGTCTACCTCACCGACACCGGTCACTTCGCCGAGTTCAACGAGATCTACAACGAGTTCTTCGCGGACCTGAAGGAGGCCCCGGCGGCCCGTACGACGATCTACGTCGGGCTCCCCGCCGGGCTGCTCGTCGAGATCGACGCCCTCGCCGTCCTCGGCTGACGCGCACCCTCCCCCGAACCCCCGCGGCGGGCGGGGTCTCGAACCCCCGCCCGCCCCGGGATCCCCCCACATCCAGGACCAGACCCCTGATCACCCGCGCCCAGATCACATGCCCCGCGCGCGGCCCCCCGCCGTGCGGCGATACCCCCTACCCACTTTCCGGAGTCCCCCATGCTGCTCGCAGCCGCCCCCGCTGCCGAGACCCCACCCCACACCGGTGGTCTGCTCGCGATCATCCCCGGCACCGCCGGTCTGCTGACCGTCGCCGCCCTGGGTATCGCCCTCCTGCTCTACCTGATCATCAAGGTCCGGCTCCAGCCCTTCGTGGCGCTGCTCGGCGTCTCCATAGCCGTCGGCCTGGCCGCCGGGCTCTCGGTCACCGAACTCTTCGGCACCGTCCAGAAGTCCGACGCCGTCTCGCTGATCGAATCCGGCATGGGCGGCATCCTCGGCCACATCGCGATCATCATCGGCCTGGGCACCATGCTCGGAGCGATCCTGGAGGTCTCCGGCGGCGCCGAGGCGCTCAGCTCCCGGCTGCTCGGCCTCTTCGGGGAGAAGCGGGCGCCGCTCGCCATGGGGCTGACCGGCCTGATCTTCGGCATACCCGTCTTCTTCGACGTCGGCATCTTCGTCCTCGCGCCGATCGTCTACGCGGCCACCAAGCGCAGCGGCAAGTCGATCGTGCTGTACGCGATGCCGATGCTGGCCGGGCTCTCCATGACCCACGCCTTCCTGCCCCCGCACCCCGGCCCGGTCGCCGCGGCCGGACTGCTCCACGTCGACCTCGGCTGGGTCATCCTGATGGGCATCCTCGTCGGCATCCCGTCCGTGCTCGCCGCGTGGGCGTACGCCGCCTGGATCGGCAACCGCCTCTTCGTCCCCGTACCGCAGGACATGGTCGAGGCGGCGGAGGAGTCCCGGGAGGCGGTCGAGGCCGAACAGCGGGCCGCGGGCACCGGGGCCGCGGAGCGGCCGGTGGCGGTGAGCACGGTCCTCGCCATCATCGGTACGCCGCTGATCCTCATCCTCTGCGCGACGTTCTCCTCCATCGCGCTGGACCCGAGCACCGGGCGCTCGGTCATCGAGTTCTTCGGCCACCCCTTCGTGGCGCTGACGATTGCCCTGTTCCTCGCGTACTACCTGCTGGGCATCCGCCGCGGCTGGTCCCGCACGTCCCTGGAGACCGTCTCCACCGCCTCGCTCAAGCCGGTCGGCAACATCATCCTGGTCGTCGGCGCGGGCGGGGTCTTCGGCGCCGTCCTCAAGGGCAGCGGCGTCGCCCAGGCCCTCGCGGACGCCTTCGACAGCGCGGGCCTGCCGGTCATCCTGCTGTCCTGGCTGATCTCCGTGGTGCTGCGGGTCGCCCAGGGCTCGGCGACCGTCGCCATCGTCACCACCGCGGGCATCGTCTCCCCGATGCTGGCCTCGGGCGACTACTCACAGGCCCATCTGGCGCTGGTCATCATGGCGATCTCGGCGGGCTCGATCTTCGCCTCGCACGTCAACGACGGCGGTTTCTGGATGGTGGCGAAGTACTTCGGGATCTCCGAGCGGGACACGCTGAAGTCGTGGACCGTCCTGGAGTCGGTGCTGTCGGTGGCGGGCTTCGTGGTGGCGGGCCTGCTGAGCCTGGTGATCTAGCCCCCAACCGGGGGGGGCGTGCCCCGGGGGCCGCAGGGACCCCGGGGCACGGTCCGTCGGCGTCAGCTCGTCGCGCAGTACTGCGCTTCCTTGCCGATCGACCGGTACATGCAGTCCGCGTTCTCCAGCAGCTGGAGCACCGCGTCCTTGTTACGGCTCGTCTCGCGCTCGATCACCTCGTCCGGCGGGTAGAAGCCGCCCGCACCGCTCGACGCCGGGTACATCTCGAACGTGTACGCGAACACCTTCTGACTGCCCCACAGCCAGTCGTCGATCGTCCCGTCCGTGATGTAGAGGTCGCTCGACTGCTCGGGGGTGTAGCCGTTGCTCGCCGCCATCTTCCTTCCGATCGCGGCGAACGCGTCGTGGTCGTCCTGGGTCATCCCGGTCGCGGTGTCGCTGTACGTCCAGCCGAACGGCCACAGCACCAGCTCGCTGTAGGTGTGGAAGTCGATGGCGGCCTTGAGCTGCTGCTTGCCGCCGACGACCCGGCTGCGCGCGAAGTCCGCGACGACCTTCACCTCGGGGGCCGACTCGGCCTTGGCGCCGCGGTAGGTCTCGGAGCCCGCGGAACCGGAGGAGCCGCCGCAGCAGCCCCACTTGTAGTCCCAGTTGCGGTTGAGGTCGGTGCCGACGGAGGAGGAGCCGGAGTTGGGCTGCCGGTTCTTGCGCCAGCTGCGGTAGCGGCCGGTCGCGATGTCGTACTCGCCGCCGTCCGGGTTGAGGTCCGGGACGATCCAGATCTCGCGGCCCTTGACGATGTCGGTGATGCGGGAGTCGGTGCCGTAGCCGTCGGTCAGCTGGTGCAGCAGATACAGCGCCATCTCCACGGTGAGGTGCTCACGCGCGTGCTGGTGGTGGGTGAACAGCACCTCGGGCTCGGCCTCGTCCGTGGCCACGTTGTCGCTGATCTTCAGGGCGACGATGTTCCGACCCTCGTACGACTTTCCGATGACGCGCTTGCTGAGAAGGGCGGGGTACTTGGCTACGGCCGCGTCGATCTCGGCGTTCATCTCGGCGTAGTTGTGGTACTTCGAATCCGCCGAGGGGAAGTCGAACGGCGCGGCGGCCCGGCCCTTGCCGCGGTCGGCCGGACCGGGCAGCTCGGTGAGCCGGTAGCCGAGCGCGCGCAACTTCTTGACCTGCGCGGAGTCGGCGGTGACGACGACGGAGCGGGCGTCCGTCTCGTCGATGGAGACGCCGGTGGCTGCGACCGTGGAGCGCTCGGCGGCGGTGGCCGGGCCCGCGACCTCGTACTGGCGCACGTTCTCATCGTCGGCGCCCGGGTGGGACGCCGGGTCGGCCGCCGCATCGGCCGAGGTGGCGCGCCCCGGGGCCGGATCGTCGGCCTGGGCCGCGATCGGTGCGGCGAGGGCGAGGGACAGCAGGGCGGCGAGGGCGGTGACCCGTCTGCCGCGGGTGCGAAGTCGCATAACTGCTCCTGGGGGGTGAGAGGCGAGCGACTGCTGCGCCAGTGTTCGGCCATGCGCATGACATGGTCAAGGGAGGGAAATGGTCGAAGCCGAAGGAACTTCTCATCGAGGGAAGGAACCCCCCTGTGAACAGACCTCTCGTCGGCGCGCTCTCGGCCCTCTTACTGGGCGGCGCGACCCTCGTGGGCGCCGGTGCCGCCCCGGCGGCCGCCGCCTCCTCCCACCCCCGGGCCGCGCAGGCGGTCGACTTCGCCGGAACGGTCGCGCTCAGCAACTGCTCCGGCTCGGTCGTACGGACCGCGAAGTCCGCCGACACCGACCCCGCGCTCGTCCTCTCCAACGGGCACTGCCTGGAGAGCGGCTTCCCGAGCGCGGGAGAGGTGATCGTCGGCCAGTCGTCGAGCCGCAGCTTCACCCTGCTGAACAGCTCCGGCGGGAGCGCGGGCACGGTACGGGCGAGCAAGATCGCGTACGCGACCATGACCGACACCGACGTCTCGCTGTACCAACTGACCTCGACGTACGCACAAATACAGCAGAGGTACGGCATCAAGGCCCTGCAACTGTCCGAGAGTCGCCCGGCCCAGGGCACCAGCATCAAGGTGGTCTCCGGCTACTGGAAGAGGATCTACTCCTGCAATATCGACGGATTCGCATACCGTCTTAAGGAGGGCGAGTGGACCTGGAAGGACTCGGTCCGCTACACCTCCGCCTGTAACACGATTGGCGGAACGTCCGGTTCACCCGTCGTCGACGCCACGACCGGCACGGTCCTGGCCGTGAACAACACGGGCAACGAGGACGGGGCGCGCTGCACCCTCAACAACCCGTGCGAGGTCGACGAGAGCGGGGCGGTGACGGTCCGCCAGGGCATCAACTACGCCCAGCAGACCTACGGGATCACCAAGTGCGTGACCACCGGAAACAAGATCGACCTCAGCCTGGCCGGATGCGCGCTGCCCAAGCCGTGACCTAGGGCCGGCCCCACCGCGGTCCGGGGGCGGGCGCCAGTGCGCCCCCGGACCGTGACGCGCCGTCCGTGCAGCGGCACGGCTTCCTGCCCTCGCGCCGTCGTCCCCCTGGAGCGGAAGGTGGCGGTCACCGGCTTCTCGCAGGGTGCCTCGGCCGCGCTCGGGCTGGCCCGCTCGCTCCAGGCGGGCGAGGACCGCTGGTTCCGGCTGGGTGCGCTGGCGCCGATTGCGACCAAGGTGGTCCAGACCAATATGGTTGTCAAGTCCATGGCATATAAGTGCTGGTCGCGGGCTACACCTCGCGCACCCGTCCGGGGAGGCGGCAGCCGCACAGGGAGCCCGCACAGACCAGGAGGGTGTAACTCAGAGGAACTGTTCTCTCACGCGGCTTTCGTGGATAAAGTGACGATGCACCAGCCAGGGGCAGTTAACGACCTGCGGCCGCCGCCGCTCGGCGAGGACGTGAGACGGGGTAGCCGACGTGCCCACCGCGATAGCAGTCACCAGCCGTGAGCTGGTGCTTCCACCGCCCGACGGGCAGACCCCGTCGGCCGTAGTGCTCCGCCCGCCGGAGGAGCAGTCGCTGGACGACGCGCTCGCCGAGGTCGGGGCGCTCCTGGAGTACCAGGGCTATCTGGTGGCGCTCTATCCCGCCGCCACCCCGCCGCCCTTCATCCGCAGGCTGCACACCGTGCGCTCCGTCCTGGAGAGCGACCGGATGGCGCTGTGTCCGCTCGAACTGCCGCCGCTGGCCGTCGCCGTCATCGCCCGTCAGCTGCGCCGGCTGTCCATGTCCGACTTCAGTCCGGGCGTGCTGGCCTGTTCCGCCCGGCTGCTGGCGCACTACGTGCACGCGGGCGCGCTGCTCGGCAGCGTCGCCCGGCTGGACCGGGTGCCGGTGAGCCTCACCTCGCACGTCAAGTCCTGGATGCCGGGCGCCCAGTTCGCGGTGCTCGCGCACCCCGAGCCGCAGCTGGTCAAGGTGGGCGGGGGCGGTGCGCTGCCCGGGCCCGCGTACGCCACCCACATGACCGTCGCGCGCGGCCAGCTCACCAGCCACGGCCATGGGACGGCCCCGCGCGACGACTGGGTCACCGGGGCGCTGGCGCCCTCCTGGGGCGTCGGGGACGTCCAGGAGGTGCCGCTGCCCGCCGCGTCGGCGCGCTGGTGGGGCACCCCGAAGCTGATCGAGTTCGCGGCGGCCATCCCGGACCTCTCCGTGCTCTACCAGCTCGTGGCGTCCGTACGGAGAGAGGAGTGCCACTGGTGCGGCTTCGAACTCATCGGGGACCGCTGCGCGTTCTGCTCCTGTCCGGTGCCGCGCGGCGATGAGATTCCCGCCCTGACCCAGTCCGCCGAGCGTCCCGCCCTGACCAGCCGGTAAACGTCCCACTCACGAGGTTGTCCGTCCATGAATTCTCGCCAGCGCCGCGGAGTCATCCTGCTGGTCCTGTCGGTCCTGTGCGCCGGTGGCGCGTTCGCCGGAGTGCTCTCCGTCGTCAACGACGTGGAGTCCAAGGTCGGCCCCGAGACGACCGCGTACAAGCTGAAGGGGAACATCGAGGCGTACCAGGCCCTGGACGCGGGGGACTTCGAGAAGGTGTCGATGCCCGAGCGCTGGGTGCCCTCCACCGCCGTCACCGATCTCTCCGAGGTGCGCGGCAGGATAGCCGCGACCAAGCTCAGCCAGGGGTCGCTGCTCCAGACGGACATGATCGCCAACCGGCCCGCGCTGAAGGCCGGACAGCAGGAGATCGCCATCATGATCGACGCCGCGACGGGCGTCGCGGGCAAGATCACCCCCGGTGCGAAGGTCAACATCTACGCCACCTTCGAGGGCAAGGCGCAGGGCGAGGCGTCGGTCTCCAAGCTGATCGTCGACGACGCGGAGGTCATCGACGTCGGCAAGCTGTCCGCGCTGAAGCCGGACGAGGACGACGAACGACGCGTCGACCAGGCCGTGCCGATCACCTTCGCGCTCGACACCAAGGACGCGCAGCGCGTCGCGTACGCCGAGTCCTTCGCCTCCCACGTACGGCTGGCCCTGATCGGCCCCGGCGCGGACGCCCCCGTCTCGCCGCGCGACCGCACCTACACCCTCGACGGCGACAAATGACCCGTGTGACTGCGCCCGTGACTGACGGAGAAGAGTGAGGAGGTGCCGCGGTGACGATCAGAATCCTCCCGGCCGTCGGCGACCCCGACGCGGCCCGCGCCATCGGCGGGCTGCTCGGCCAGCTGCCCGGCGTCGAACCGTCGGCGCCGGTGGGCGACTCGACCCGGCTGCTGGACACCCTCGCCGCGCTGGCCGCCGCCTCGCTGGAGGACCTGCCCGAGGTCGTCCTCGTCCATGAGCGGATCGGCCCGTCCCCCGCCCTGGAGCTGATCCGCGAGGTCGCGCTGCGCTTCCCGGCGGTGGGCGTGGTGCTGGTCACCGGCGACGCGGGACCGGCCCTGTACTCGGCCGCCATGGACGCGGGCGCGCGCGGCATCGCCGGGATACCGCTGTCGTACGACGAGCTGGCGGCCCGCGTCCAGGCCGCCGCCCAGTGGGCCACCGGCGTACGGCGCCACCTCGGGGGCGGCGGCGACGTGGCCGCCACCGGCCCTGGCGGCACGCTGGTCGCCGTCGCGGGCGCCAAGGGCGGAGTCGGTACGACCGTGACCGCCGTCCAGCTCGCGCTGGCCGCGCGGGCGGCGGGCCGCACGGTCGCCCTGGTCGACCTGGACCTCCAGTCCGGCGACGTGGCCTCCTACCTCGACGTCCAGTTCCGGCGCTCCATCGCCGACCTGGCCCAGATCACCGACATCTCGCCGCGGGTGCTCCAGGACGCGGTCTTCACCCACCACACCGGGCTCGGGCTGCTGCTCGCGCCGGGGGAGGGCGAACGCGGCGAGGAGGTCACCGACCGGGCGGCCCGGCAGGTCGTCGGCGCGCTGCGGACCCGGTTCGAGCTGGTGGTCGTCGACTGCGGTACGCAGATGACCTCGGCGGGCGCGGCCATCGTCGAACAGGCCGACACCGCACTGCTGGTGACCACCCCGGACGTGGTCGCGGTGCGGGCGGCCAAGCGGATGGTGCGGCTGTGGGACCGGCTCCAGATCCGCAAGGCCGAGGAGACCGTGACCGTCGTCAACCGGCACACCCGCAGCGCCGAGATCCAGCCGCAGCTGGTCGCGCGCGCCACGGGCACGGCGGTGGCGCGCACCGCGATCCCGGCCGGGTTCAAGGAGCTTCAGCCCGCCGTCGATTCGGGCCGCATGCAGGACCTGGACGCCAAGTCCGCCGTCAAGCAGGCGCTGTGGGGGCTCGCCGGGGAACTGGGCCTGGTGGACGGCACCCCCGGCACCCCTGGCGCGCCCCCGCCCGGCCGCCGCGCTCCCCACCGGGGCGGGCACGCCCAGGGCGGCGACCGCTCCCTGCCCGGGCTGCGGCGGCGCCGTGCCATAGGAGCGGGACAGTCCGACGACGGTGACGGCGGCGATACGGGCTCCGGGACGGACGCCCTGAACGAGATCCCTCCGTCCGGCACCGGCCGTTTCCTGCGCAAGCGGGGCGGCGACCGCGGCCAGGTCACGGTCGAGTTCATCGGCGTCCTGCCGCTGGCGCTCATCGTGCTCGCGGTGATCTGGCAGCTCGTGCTCGTCGGCTACACGTACTCGCTCGCGGGCAACGCGGCCGACAAGGGGGCCAGGGCGGGCGCGGCCGGGGGAGCCGCCGCCTGCCAGGCCGCGGCGCAGGACGACATCCCCGGCTCGTGGAGCGCCGACATCGACTGCCCGGGCGCGGGCGACGGCGCGGTGTACCGGTCGACGGTGAAGCTGAACGTCCCGATCCTGTTCCCGGGCGCCGCCGACTTCCCGTGGACGGTGACCGGTTCGGCGGGCGCGTCGGACGAGACGGAAACCGCGGCGGGCACGGAGCAGTGAGGGGGCGTACAGCGATGACCCGACGGACAGGCACCGGGCGGGACCGGGGGCAGGCGTCGATCGAGTTCCTGGGCTTTCTGCCGATCCTGATCCTCGTCGCGCTGGCCGCCGTTCAGCTGGGGATCGCCGCGTACGCCGTCCAGCAGGCGGGTACGGCGGCGCGGGCGGCGGCGCGTACGGGCTCCCAGGACGAGCCGGGCACCACCCCGGGGGCCGCCGGGAAGGCGGCGATCAGCGGCTGGCTGGCCGACGAGACGAACATCAGCGACGGCGACTGCAACGGTGACGAGGCGAGCGCGACCGCGTCCGTCAAGATCCCCTCGGTCATCCCCGGCTTCGACATCTTCGGCAGCGCGGAGAGGAGCGCCACCATGCCGTGCGACGACGGATCCCTCCAGGCGGCGGGAGGGCGGCCATGAGCCTGCGGGCCCGTATCAACGCGCCCGAGGGGCCCGCCGAGGGCCGCCAGGACGGGCACCTCGTCGCCGTCTACCGCGCCAAGCTGCTGGAGGAGATCGACCTCGCCGAGATGTCCTCGCTGGCCGCCGCCGAGCGCCGGACCCGGCTGGAGCGCGTCCTCGGCCACATCATCAGCCGCGAGGGCCCGGTGCTGTCCACCGGCGAACGCTCCCAGCTCATCCGCCGGGTGGTGGACGAGGCGCTGGGCCTCGGCGTGCTCGAACCACTGCTGGAGGACACCTCCATCACCGAGATCATGGTCAACGGGCCGGACCAGATCTTCGTGGAGCGGGCGGGCCGGGTCGAGCTGGTGCCCGTCCGGTTCGCGTCCGAGGAGCAGCTGATGCAGACCATCGAGCGCATCGTCTCCACCGTCAACCGGCGGGTGGACGAGTCGAATCCGATGGTCGACGCCCGCCTCCCGTCCGGCGAGCGGGTCAACGTGATCATCCCGCCGCTGGCACTCACCGGCGCCACGCTCACCATCCGCCGCTTCCCGCGCGCCTACACCCTCAGTGAGCTGATCGGCATGGGCACGCTGGACGAGCAGATGCTGATGCTGCTGGCGGCGCTGGTGCGGGGCAAGTTCAACGTCGTCGTCTCCGGGCCCACCGGCTCCGGAAAGACCACGCTGCTCAACGCCCTCTCCGGGCTGATCCCGGACGGCGAGCGGATCATCACCGTCGAGGACGCGGCCGAACTCCAGCTCCAGCAGACCCATGTCATCCGGCTGGAGTCCCGGCCGCCCAACGTCGAGGGCAAGGGCCGGATCACCATCCGCGACCTGGTTCGCAACTCGCTGCGCATGCGCCCCGACCGCATCATCGTCGGCGAGGTGCGCGGCGGCGAGACCCTCGACATGCTCCAGGCCATGTCCACCGGCCACGACGGTTCGCTCGCCACCGTCCACGCCAACAGCGCCGAGGACGCGCTGATGCGGCTCCAGACGCTCGCTTCGATGTCCGACGTGGCGATCCCGTACGAGGCGCTGCGCGACCAGATCAACAGCGCCGTGGACTGTATCGTCCAGCTCGTCCGGCACGCCGACGGCTCCCGCCGGATCAGCGAGATCGCGCTCCTCGACAGCCACGGCCACGAGGAGTACCGCATCGCCACCGTCTGCCGCTTCGACGCCCAGCCCATGGGCGCGGACCGGATCGTGCACGGACGGTTCTCGTACTTCCCGCTCCCGGAGCGGGTCGCGGAGCGGCTGCGGATGGCCGGTGAGGCGGTGCCGCCCGCCTTCGGGGTGGCCGCCTTCCCGGCGCAGCTGACCACGCGGGGCGCCGCGTACGACAAGGGCGCGTACGGCGCGCGGGACGGGAGGTAGCCGCATGGACCGGCTCGCGGTGCTGACGCTCGGCACGACGCTGGTGTGCGGCGCGCTGGGCGTCGCCGGGGTGCACACCTACGCCCGGGGCACGGACCGGCAGCGCGCGCTGATCGACCGGCTGTCGGAGTCGGGGGCTGCGGCACCGGCCGGGCGTTCGCGCCGCTTCGCCCGCGTGGACCGGCGGCTGCGTACCACCTCCCTGGGGCGCCGGCTGGAACTGCGGCTGGCGGCGACGGGTTTGGACGTCACCCCCGGCGAGTTCTTCGTCTACACGGCCGCCGCGGCGGCCGGGCTGTGGGTGCTGGCGGCGTCGCTGCTGGCCTCGTTCTTCGGCCCGATCGCGGCCGTCATCGCCGTCTGGTCGGCGTTCGGGTTCCTGGGCTGGCAGCGGCAGAAGCGCATCGAACGCTTCATCAACCAGCTGCCCGAGCTGTCCCGCATCCTGGCCAACGCCACCCAGGCCGGGCTGGCGCTGCGTACCGCGCTGAGCATGGCAGCGGACGAGATGGAGGCCCCGGCGGGCGAGGAGCTGTCCAAGGTCTCCGCCAAGCTGGCGGTGGGCCACTCGGTCGACGACGCGCTGGGTGAGCTGGCCGAGCGGCTGCCGTCCCGGGAGCTGGTGGTGCTGGTCACCACGCTGGTGCTGTCCAACCGTGCGGGCGGGACCGTCGTCAGCTCGCTGCGCAACCTCACCCACACGCTGGAGGAGCGGAAGGAGACCCGGCGCGAGGTCCGCACCCAGCTCTCCCAGGTGACTGTCACCGCGTATGTGGTGCCGCTGATGGGCATCGGCACGCTGCTGCTGATGAACCGGATCTCGCCGGGCTCGCTGGACCGCATGACCTCGTCCATCTGGGGGCAGGCCGCGGTGATCGGGGCCTTCGCCCTGTACGGGATCGGCTTCTTCCTCATCCGCCGCATGTCGAAGATCGACGTCTGACCGAGGTAGTGGGCATGGGTTTTGGAGTGCTGCTGGCACTGGCGGCCGGGCTCTCGGTGGCGGGCATCGCGTACGGCATCGCGCTGTACCGCAGCGAGGCCAAGCTGCCGAGCGACCTCGCGGTCGCGCTGGAGGTCGGGGCGACCCGTACGAACGCGGTCGGCTCGGCCGTCGACCGGCTCGGCATGCGCTACGCCCCGCTGGTGCTGCGGCTGATGGGCGAGAAGCGGGTGGCCCGGGTGCGCCGCCGCATCGATCTGGCGGGCCATCCGGGCGGGCTGACGGTCGACCGGTACGCGGCCCGCCGGGCGGTGTACGGGATCCTCGGCTTCGGCGGCGCGCTGGTCATGCTGATGAAGGGCCAGCTGCTGCTGGCCGTGCTGCTGGTCGTCTTCGGCCTGTTCTGGATCGAGGTCGGGATCTGGGCGGCGGTGCGGGAGCGCAAGGACGCGATCGACCGGACCCTGCCCGACTTCCTGGACGTGCTGGCGGTCGTGGTGAGCGCCGGACTGGGCTTCCGGCAGGCGCTGGACCGGGTGTCGGAGAAGTACGAGGGCCCCTGGGCGGATGAACTTCGCATCACACTTCGGCAAATGGACATGGGGGTCAGCAGGCGCCAGGCGTTCGAAGAACTGCGGAAGCGGAACGACTCCGAACAGGTCGCCCAGTTCGTGACCGCGCTTCAGCAGGGCGAGGAACTGGGCGCTCCGATCGTCGAGACACTGATCGCCATCGCGAACGACATGCGCCGTACGGACGCCCAGAACGCCCGGCGCCGTGCCGCCCGTGCCGTCCCCAAGGCGACCATGGTCATCACCACCTTCATGGTGCCGGGGACGATGGTGCTGCTCGTGGCGGGGTTCTTCATCGGCTCCGGCACGGACTTCGGTTCGGTCACGGGAGATTGACGGTCATTTGGGCGAATATGCTTCGCGATCGCAATCAGGTATGGGACAGTCGTCGGCGGAACTCCTCGGCGGCGGGAGGGGGTGAGACGGATGGGCCGCGGCAAGGGACCCCCGCGCGCAGGGTTCGAACACCGTGTATCAGGAAGGCAATGCCCCCTGGGACACTGTTCCGAGGCAACTGTTTCGGCGTACTTTGCTCGTGTCGCGAGCGACACCACGGGGGTTGAGTCGCCGGACCAGAGTGGGACGGCCACCCATGGAGGGGAACACGATGGGGAAGCGCGTTATGGGGAACGACCGGGGGCAGACCTCGATCGAGTACCTGGGGATCATTGCCGTGGTGGTCGCCATCGTCCTGGTACTGGCGACGACGGACTTCGGAAGCATGATCGCAAACGCGATCTCCGACAAGATCGCCCAGGTCGTCGGCATCTGAGTGAGCGCGTGAAGGCTCGCGGATACCGCAACAGCGACACCGGGCAGGCCTTTCCGATCTACATCACCGCGGTCGCGGCCCTGCTCTTCCTCGCCCTTGCCTTCTTCGCGGTGGGCCAGGCCGGGGCCACCCGCAACGGCGGACAGACCGCCGCCGACGCGGCCGCCCTCGCCGCCGCCCAGGACTACCGCGACCAGCTGGGCACGGCGCTGCTGGAGGCCGTGGCGGACGGCAGCGCGCTGGAGGACCTGCTGAACGGGCGGGGGATCGGCGTGGGTGACGCGTGCGAGCAGGCCGAGGGGTTCGCCCAGCAGAACGGCGCGGACGTAACCGGCGAGGGCTGCGTCCCGGGCTACCTGCCCACGTCCTTCACCGTCACCGTCAAGACGCAGAAGCCGGTGGGCAAGACCGTCATCCCCGGTACGGAGAGCGAGTACGCCACGGCGAAGGCCAAGGCGGTCATAGGTCCGCGCTGTACGCTCCAGCCGCCTGACGAGCCGTCGCCCACCCCGACGCCGACTCCGACGGGCGACGAGGACGGAGACGACGGCGGCGGAGGCGGCGACGGCGGCGACGAGGACGAGCCTTCCGCCGTGCTGATGTGTGACGGCAGGACAGTGACCATCGACCCGGCGCACCCCGAACTGCTCCCGGACGTCAAAGACCTGTTCTCCGTGCACCTTGCCGACTGAGCGACCGACGAGTAGACGAGCAAAGGACAGCGAGCGATGAGCATTCGGCACACGACGAAGGCCCGGAGGGGGGCTGCCGCGGCGGCGCTCGGAGCGGCCCTGACCCTCGCCGTGGCCGGGTGCGGCAGCGGCGACGGCGGCGGCAAGGAGGACGGCTCCCCGCAGAAGTCGACCGCGGCCAAAACCGACGACGCGCAGGGGGAGACGGAGCCCGCGGCGGACTCCAAGAAGGTCATCGGCGAGATGAAGGGGCCGAAGAACATCGTCGTCACCCTCCACTCCGCGGAGCGCGACAGCGGCGGCTTCGTCACCGTCAACGGCACGGTGACCAACCGCGGCAGCACGCTGTTCAACCCGATCGACTGGCGCTCCCCGGAGGTGGAGCTGTCCAAGTCCCGCTCGTCCGTATCGGGTGCGTCCCTCGTCGACGGGAAGGGCAAGAAGCGGTATCTCGTGCTCCGGGACACCGATGGCCAGTGCCTGTGCACCACGGGGCTCTCCGGCATCAAGCAGAACGAGAGCCGGCCGTTCTTCGCGCAGTTCCCGGCCCCGCCCAAGAGCGTCACGGAGGTCGAATTCCAGCTCCCGACCATGCCGTCCGTCAGCATCAAGCTCTCCGGGTGAGCCCCGCCATGACGTCGACGCGTACGACACCCCGCCGCGCCCTACGGTACGGCCCGGCCCTGGCCGCCCTCGCCCTCGTGCTCACCACCCCGGCGCTCAACCCCCCGGCCCGCGCCGACAGCGGCCCCGGCGCCCCCGCCGACACCAGGCCGCCCCTCAAGATCGACGCCGATGACCCCGATCTGCGGATGCCCGAGGGCGCCAAGCTGGCGGCCGGGCGGGTCCTGGACATCAAGTCGGTCGTCGAAACGGACGACGGCGACGAGCGGCGCGAGGACACCAACACCAAGGTGAGCTTCGCCCTCCAGGCCGAGGTGCTGTTCGGCAAGGACAGCGCCAAGCTCGGCGCCGAGGCGAACGCCCGTATCCAGCAGATCGCGGACGAGGCGGAGCGGCAGGACGCCAAGAGCGTCCGCGTCTTCGGCTTCACCGACAACCTGGGCTCGGCCGCGCACGGCCTCGAACTGTCCCGCAAGCGCGCCGACGCGGTGCAGCAGCAACTGGCGGACAGCCTCGACTCCTCGGTCGCGTACCAGATCCGCGGCTACGGCGAGCAGTACCCGATCGCGGACAACGCGACGGAGGAGGGCCGCAAGAAGAACCGCCGAGTAGAGGTCAGCTTCCCCCGCGGCAGCTAGCGGGTATTCCCCCACCCCGCCCCTTCCCGACCAGGGGCTCCGCCCCTGAACCCCACCCGCGGGGCGGCCCCGGCCAGGCTGCGCTTGGGCCCCGCCCCGGAAGCTGCCGGGGCTGTGCGCCCCCTGCACCGCTGGGGCTGCGCCCTTCGCCGGGCTGCACCCGCCCACGGCGGGGCTCCGCCTCAGAGCCGCCGGGGCTGCCGCGCCCCTGCACCGGTGGGGCTGCGCCCAAGTCTCGTGCGTAGCTGCCGAGCCCGTCCTGCCCCCGCCGGGGCCCGGGGCGTAACCCACCTCGGGGCCCCGCCCCGGAAGTCGCCGGGGCTGCCGTCCGTGCCACGTTGCACCGCTGGGGCGGGCCCGAGACCCTCGTGCGCAGCTGCTGCGCCCTTCGCCGGGCTGTACCCGCCCCGTCCCCATGCACCGCTGGGGCTGAGCCTCCAGAACCGGCCGGGGCCGTTGCCTCAACCTCCGCGCTGCGCCCGGTTCGTGACCCATCCGCGAGAGAGGGGCACCTCCAGCCCCTCCGGCGTTTGAGGAGCGGGGGTGCGGGGGCGGAGCCCCCGGCGTGGGGTCCGGGGCGGGGTGCCCCACTTCCAGCCCCTCCGGCGATTGAGGAGCGGGGTCCAGGGGCGGAGCCCCTTGGTTCGGGAAGGGGCGGGGTGGGGGAAGAGCCCCGCGGCGTACCCGGGAGTGGGGCGTGGGTGGGAGGGGAACCCGGGCGTTCCCGTGCCGCATCATGGGGGCGTCGTTCCACCCCGCGCGGGAGTTCCCCTGAATACCACCGTCGCCGAGATCCTCGCCGTCACCCTCCTCCTCGCCGTGCTGACGTTCGCCGTCGCCCGCCCCCGCGGCTGGCCCGAGGCGGTCGCGGCGGTGCCCGCGGCGGCGGTCGTGGTGGGGGCCGGGGCCGTGACACCGGCGGCGGCGTGGGAGGAGACGCGGAGTCTGCTGCCCGTCGTCGGGTTCCTGGCGGCCGTGCTGCTGCTGGCGCAGATGTGCGCGGACGAAGGGGTGTTCGAGGCCGCCGGGCAGGCCGTGGCGCGCGCCTGCCGGGGGCGTACGGACCGGCTGCTGGGCGGGGTGTTCGCGGTGGCGGCGGCGGTCACCGCCGTGCTGAGCCTGGACGCGACGGTCGTCCTGCTGACCCCCGTGGTGTTCGCGACCGCGACCCGGCTCGGCGCCCGCTCCCGCCCGCATGTCTACGCCTGCACCCATCTGGCGAACTCGGCGTCGTTGCTGCTGCCGGTCTCCAACCTCACCAACCTCCTCGCGCTGGAGGCGAGCGGGCTCTCGTTCACCCGGTTCGCCCTGGTCATGGCCCCGGCCTGGCTGGTGTCCATCGCGGCCGAATTCCTGGTCTTCCGCCGCTTCTTCGCCGCGGACCTGGCCGCCGGGACGACGAAGCCGCCGCCCGCCGAGTGGCCGCGGGTGCCGGTGTTCGCGCTGACCGTGCTGGGGCTGACCCTGGCCGGGTTCGTCGTGACGTCGCTCCTCGGCCTGGAGCCCGCGTGGGCCGCGGGGGCGGGGGCGCTGGTGCTCGCGGTGCGGGCGGTGGCGCGGCGGACGACGACCGTACGGGGCGTGGTGGGCGCGGCGGGCCCGCTGTTCTGCCTGTTCGTGCTCGCCCTGGGCGTCGTGGTGCGGGCGGTGCTGGACAACGGCCTGGAGGCGGCGCTGTCCCGGGTGTTGCCGGTCGGCACGGGCCTGTCCACCCTGCTCGCGATCGCGGCCATCGCGGCGGTGCTGGCGAACCTCGTCAACAACCTGCCCGCGACGCTGGCGCTGCTGCCGATCGCCGCCGAGGGCGGCCCGGGCCCGGTCCTGGCCGTGCTGATCGGGGTCAACCTGGGCCCCAACCTCACCTACGTCGGCTCCTTGGCCACGCTGCTGTGGCGGCGTATCGTCCGCCACCACGGGGCGGACGCCGACTCCGGGCTGGGCGAGTTCACCCGCCTCGGGCTGCTCACCGTGCCGACCACGCTGGTGGCGGCGACGGTGGCGCTATGGGCCATGCTGGCGACGCTATGAGGAACTCATGATCGTGCTCATCTGGATCGCCGAGGGAACCTGGCAGTCCGCCGTGGACGCCGCCCGCGACCATCTGTCCGCCGACGGCGACGCCGAGATCCGCCTGTTGTACGTCACCGACGACCATGTGGCGGGCGCCGCGCACGGCGCCTTCGCCGGGCTGCTGGGCCGGGGCCGCCCCGGGCGGGACCCCGGCGACCAGTTGGAGGAGCTGGCGGCGACCGCCGCGTCCGAGCTGCTGGACGCCGCCTCGGAGCGGCTGCACCGGCCCGTGACCCGGCTGCACCGGCACGGCCGGGTCGAACACGAGGTGGTGCGCGAGGCCGACGGCGTGGATCTGCTCATCTGCGCCCGCGACGGGGACCGCGACCGGCTGGGGCCCCACAGCCTGGGGCCCGCCGCGCGCTTCGTCGTGGACCATGCGCCCTGCGCCGTCCTGCTGGTGTGGCCGGAGCCCGCGCCCGGCATCGAGTCGCTGCCGCCACCGCCGCCTTAGCGACCCGACCTGTCAGGACTCGATCCAGTTGTGCGCCTGGGCCAGCTCGATGACGCGCCGGCGCACCTGCTTGATCTGGTCGGCGGTGAGGCTGCCGCCCATGTCGACCAGGGTCTCGGTCAGCTCCTGCCGGAATTCGGCCACCGAGAGCACGTCGCACATCGTGTCGTCGCCGGAGTCCGGTGCGGGGGAGGACCGGACGACCGGGGCGGCGCCGCGCTCCAGGATGCGGACCTCGGACGCCTTGGGGCCCTTGTCGCCGTACTCGGGGACGAACCGCACCTTAGAACCGGGCTGGAACAGGTGCTTCTCGTCCAGGAGGTCGTTCGCGTGCATGAACACATCCTCGCCACCGTCGTCCGGGGCGATGAAGCCGTAACCGCGAAACTCGTCGAACCGCAGAATCTTGCCCGTCGTCGTCAACGTGCCACCCCTACCCCTGTACCTCTACCTCATGTACCTCATCGAACACCGAGCTCAGCGTACAGAAGGCGGTGGAGACGAAGAAGGGCCGGGGTCGACCGCGACCCGGACGCCCCGCCGCAGACCCCAGCCCTCCATCGCCCCCGCCTCGGCCTCCAGGACGTGGCGTGAAAACGCCCGTGGCAGCCCGAGCCGCCCGGGGCGCAGGGTGGTGACGGCCAGCACGGTCATCCGCCGGTCGAGATAGGCGACGTCGATGGCGAAGCGCATCCGGAAGGTGTGCACCCCGCTCGCGGGGGTCAGCAGGATCGCGCCGGTCAGCCCGTCCCGGCCGAGCAGCCCGCGGGACCGGGCGCGGTAGGAGGCGGCGATCTCCAGCGGTACGTCCACACCGTCCGGGACGCGGAGCGTTCCGGTGCCGTCCCGCCAGCGGCCCATGCGCGTCCCCTTCACCACCCGTCGTCCACCCTTGGGATGAGTGTTCCACCGACGGGTTCCCCCGGCCCGCCGCTTCCGTAGGCTCGGGCCGTGCAACCGCTGCTGATCGCTCTCGCCGCCGCGTACGGCGCCGCCGCCGGGCTGCTGGTGCCGCGCCCGCTGTACCGGCTGGCCGTCGAGCCCGGGGAGCCGTGGCGCGCGGACTGCCCGCGCGGGCACGCGCTCACCGGCCCGGCCCGCGGCTGGCTGGGCCTCGCCCGTTGTGCGCGCTGCGAAACCGACGCAGGGGCGGACGACGGGACGGACGCAGGGACGGACGCAGGGGAGGACGCACCCCGGTACGGAACCGGCCCGGTGCTCCCCGCCCTGCTCACCGCGCTGGTGTGCGCGGCCCTGGCGGCGGCCGCCGGGGCCCGCCCCGAGCTGGCGGTGTGGCTGCTGCTCGCCCCGCCCGCGGTGCTGCTGGCCGGGGTGGACCGGGCGGTGCACCGGCTGCCGGACGTGCTGACCCTGCCGATGGCGGGCGCCGCGGCGGCGCTGCTCGGTGCCGCCGCGCTGCTGCCGCACAGCGCCGGGTCCTGGTCGCGGGCGCTGCTGGGCGGGGTGGTGCTGGGCGGGGCGTATCTGGTGCTGTTCCTGATCAGCCCGCGCGGAATGGGTCTGGGTGACGTCAAGTTGGCGCTGACGCTGGGCGTGGCCCTCGGCTGGTACGGCTGGGCGGTGCTCTTCTGGGGCGGGTTCGCCGGGGTGCTGCTGGGGTCGCTGTACGCGATGGCCCTGGTTCTGGCGCGGCGAGCGGGCCGCGGGACGCCGCTGGCGTTCGGCCCGTTCATGATCCTCGGCGCGGGCGCGGGGCTGGTACTGGGGGCGCTCGGCACCGGCTGACGCTTTCGCGCGTCGGCGCCGCGTACATCCTCACCCTCGCCGATGCATGGACAACCGCTCACGAAGGGTTATGGTGGAAACCCCCCCTCGGGCCGGTCCGTACTCCCCCCCACGGACCGGCCCGCTCTATTACGGGGCTTTGTGGGGTCTTCGCGGCGTAACGGCGGCACACAGCCCGCACGAGGCGTCACGCAACGTAATGACGTCGGGGGTTCCGGATGGCCTCCGGACGTCCGTGCGGTGTCTCGATACCCCGTCCGACCGGCTCGGTTAGCCACCCCCGCCGCCCCGCAGTAGGGTGCTGCCCTTGGGGCGGACAGCCATGGCGAGCCATGCAAAGCACTGAGGGGCTGGAAGACGTGAAACTGCGCGACCTGGTGTACGGGCTCTACGCACGCCGGGTGGAGGGCCGCCTCGATCACGACCAGGTGCCCAAGCACATCGGCGTCATCCTCGACGGCAACCGCCGCTGGGCCCGCGCCTCCGGCGGCACCACCGAGCAGGGTCACAAGGCGGGCGCCAGCAAGATCCAGGAGATGCTGGGCTGGTGCAGCGAGACGGACGTCGAGGTCGTCACGCTCTGGATGCTCTCCACCGACAACCTGGACCGCCCCGAGGAGGAGCTGAAGCCGCTCCTGAGCATCATCGAGGGCGCCGTGCGCGACCTGGCCGCCGACGGCCGGTGGCGGGTGCACCACGTGGGGAACCGGGACCTGCTGCCCTCCCGTACCCAGACGGTCCTCAAGGAGGCCGAGCGGGACACGGAGCACATCGACGGGATACTGGTCAACGTCGCCGTCGGCTACGGCGGCCGCCAGGAGATCGCCGACGCGGTGCGCTCGCTGCTCCTCGACCACGCCACCAAGGGCACGTCCTTCGAGGAGCTGGCCGAGGTCGTCGACATCGACCTGATCGCCGAACACCTGTACACCCGCGGCCAGCCCGATCCGGACCTGGTGATCCGCACCAGCGGCGAGCAGCGGCTGTCGGGCTTCATGCTCTGGCAGAGTGCCCATTCGGAGTACTACTTCTGCGAAGTTTTCTGGCCCGCCTTCCGCAAGGTCGACTTCCTCCGCGCCCTGCGTGACTACGCGGCGCGGCACCGCCGCTACGGCAACTAATCGCCTTATCGCACAAAGCAGTTCACCGGCCGGGGCCGGACGCGACACCGCGTCCGGCCCCGGCCGTCGTGTAGCACGCTCGTTCCACAACGTTCACGCACGGGCCGTCATATGCCATTGCATGGCCCCGCACCTTCGAGGGAATATCCCTTCCAGGTCGACGCCCTGTTCCACTGTCCAGTCGGGTGTCGAACTGCCAGCGGACGGCATCGGGTCGTCCGCCCGGGAGGCCCTTTGCACACGGACGACTGTGCGGATCGTGCGTATGACGCGGAGGGCCGGCGCTCGGCCCGTTCCGTGGGGTCTGAGCCCGGTCCGCTCCCCGTCTACGGCGGGGACACCTCACTCCCGCGACGCCGTCGCACCCCAACCTCTCCCGAGGGGGTTCGTCCACCCGTGGTGACCAGCAAGAAACGCCGCGAGCACGACCGGCGCACCTATGTCCTCGACACCAGCGTCCTGCTTGCCGACCCAGGCGCCATGTCCCGCTTCGACGAGCACGAAGTCGTGCTGCCGGTCGTCGTGGTCACGGAACTGGAGGCCAAGCGACACCACCCCGAGCTGGGGTATTTCGCCCGGCAGGCGCTGCGCCTGCTGGACGAGTACCGCATCCGGTACGGCCGTCTGGACGCTCCGATCCCGATCGGCGACCTGGGGGGCACCCTGCGCGTCGAGCTCAACCACTCCGACCCGGGAATCCTGCCCGCGGCCTTCCTGACCCACGGGGGCCGCGTGGGGGACAACGACGCGCGGATCCTCGCGGTCGCCCGGAACCTCCAGGCCGAGGGGTACGACGTCACGGTCGTCTCGAAGGATCTGCCGCTGCGCATCAAGGCGTCCTCGGTGGGGCTGCTCGCCGAGGAGTACCGCGCGGAGCTGGCGATCACCGACTCGGGCTGGACCGGGATGGCCGAGCTGGCCGTCTCGGCCGAGCAGGTGGACGACCTGTTCGCCGCCGAGACCGCGTACATCCCCGAGGCGGCCGAACTGCCCGTGCACACCGGACTGGTCCTCCAGTCCGAGCGCGGCAAGGCGCTGGGCCGGGTCACCCCGGACGGCCAGGTGCGGGTGGTGCGCGGCGACCGCGAGGCGTTCGGCATCCACGGGCGCAGCGCGGAGCAGCGCATCGCGCTGGACCTGCTGCTGGACCCCGAAGTGGGCATCCTCTCCATGGGTGGCCGGGCCGGTACGGGCAAGTCGGCGCTCGCGCTGTGCGCGGGCCTGGAGGCGGTCCTGGAGCGGCGGCAGCACCGCAAGGTGATGATCTTCCGTCCGCTGTACGCGGTGGGCGGCCAGGAGTTGGGTTATCTGCCCGGCAGCGAGGCGGAGAAGATGAGCCCCTGGGCTCAGGCGGTCTTCGACACGCTGTCCGCGGTGACCAGTTCCGAGGTGATCGAGGAGGTCGTGGAGCGCGGGATGCTGGAGGTGCTTCCGCTCACCCACATCCGCGGCCGGTCGCTGCACGACGCCTTCGTGATCGTCGATGAGGCGCAGTCGCTCGAACGGAACGTGCTGCTGACCGTTCTGTCCCGGATCGGTGCCAACTCCCGGGTGGTGCTGACCCACGACGTGGGGCAGCGCGACAACCTCCGCGTCGGGCGGTACGACGGGGTGGTGGCGGTGGTCGAGAAGCTGAAGGGGCATCCGCTCTTCGCGCACATCACCCTCAACCGCTCGGAGCGGTCGCCGATCGCGGCACTGGTGACCGAAATGCTGGAGGACGGCCGCATCTGAGCCGATAGCATCCGGTACGTCGGCAACGCGCCGCACGGAAAGGCCAATGAGCCTAGCTGTGCGGCGCGTTCTCGCGCGTGGATTTCCAGAAACCCTAGGGCGTAAACGGGGTGTGAGCTTTCACACCCCCCGGGGAATTGCCTACGGCCGTTCGTGTCCGGCAGGGTGTGGGTTCTGTCAGGCCCCGCATACGGCACACCAGTACCCCCAGCGGTACAGAACCGCAGCAGTATTCAGAACTGAACAGAGTTCGCCGTATGCCGCCCGAGCACCTTGCGGACCTCCTGCGGGAGGACGCACCGGGCCAGTGCCTCCCGTGACCAGCCACACCCACTGAGCAGTACCGGGGACGGAACAAGGGGAGGCCAGCGTCAGGGGCACGATTGCGCCCGCGAGGTCACCTAAGCGGGCGATGCTGGAAGGAAACCGAGTGAGCCGGATTTCGGTCCGGGGATTCGCAGTGGCCTCGGCCACCGCGGTCACCACTGTGGGCGCCGTCGTCGGTGTCGCCGCGGGTGGCGAGCAGCAGAGCTCGTCCGACCCGATCGAGGCGACCGCCGCCGACTCGACGCTCCTAGCGGACATACCCGCCGGCCAGCAGGCCGTGGCGCAGACCGCATCCCTGACGCAGCAGGCGGACGTCCAGTCCACCGCCGCCGACGCGGAGGCGAAGAAGTCCGCAGAGGAGGCGGCCCGCAAGCAGGCAGCCCAGGACGCGAAGGCCAAGAAGGCCGCCGCGGACAAGGCGGCCGCCGAGAAGCTGGCCAAGGAGCGCGAGGCAAAGAAGAAGCAGGAGCTCGCGAGCCGTTCGGCCACGCGGGACGCCGGCGACTTCCCGGCCAAGGCCTCGTACACCATCGCCGAGGTCCAGGCCATGGCGCGGCAGATGGTCCCGGGCGACCAGTTCCAGTGCTTCAGCAACATCGTGGACCACGAGAGCGGCTGGAACTACCAGGCCACCAACCCGTCCTCGGGTTCGTACGGTCTGGTGCAGGCGCTGCCCGCGTCCAAGATGTCCTCGGCCGGTGCCGACTGGAAGACCAACCCGGCCACTCAGATCAAGTGGGGCCTGGGCTACATGAACGACCGCTACGGCAGCCCGTGTGAGGCATGGTCGTTCTGGCAGGCCAACAACTACTACTGATCGGACCGGGCCTCCGGCCGCTCAGTGACAGAGCTTCGCGAAACCCCCGTCCGCCAGGTCGGGGGTTTCGTGCGTCCCCAGCCGGTAACGTCATCCCGACGACCACGGGGGAACCGGGGGTAGGAAAGCTGAATGTCCAGATTGCCAGATTGGGTCGGCAGATTGGGAGCCGGTCTGACCCGGCTCGCCGCTCGGCTCGAACACGAAGAGGCCGCGGCACGCGGTGACGAGAGCGGCGGCGGAGGAGCCGGTCGGCCGCCCGAGCCCGCCGGAGGCCCGGAGCCGTCACCGCATCGGCCGGAGCCGCCGCACAAGGCGCACGGGGCGCCCAGGCCGGAGGAGCCGCAGAAGCCACCCGAGGGGGCCGAGGAGTCCGAGGGGCCCAGCGTGCCCGCCCCGCCCGCCTACGCCCCCGCCGTCGCACCCCGGCCCGAGCCGGTCGACGCCGTCCCCTGGGGCGTACGGGTCGCCGCCGAGGCCGGATGGCGGCTGCTGGTGCTGGCCGGGACGGTCTATGTGCTGATGCAGGTCATCAGCTCCATCCAGCTGGTGGTGTTCTCCTTCACCGTCGCCCTGCTCATCACGGCCCTGCTGGAGCCCACCGTCACCCGGCTGCGCCTCCGGGGCGTGCGGCGCGGGCTCGCCACGACCATCACCTTCATCGGCGGCTTCATCATCATGGGGCTGGTCGTGTGGTTCGTGGTCTGGCAGGTCATGGAGAACATCGACGAGCTGTCCGACAAGCTCCAGGACGGCATCGACGATCTGCGGCGCTGGCTGCTGCACAGCCCGTTCCATGTGACGGAGAAGCAGATCAACCACATCGCCAAGAGCCTGCGCGAGGCCGTCGGCGCCAACACCGAGGAGATCACCTCGGCCGGGCTCGAAGGCGTCACGGTCGTGGTCGAGGTGCTGACCGGCATCCTGCTGACCATGTTCAGCACGCTGTTCCTGCTGTACGACGGGCCGCGGATCTGGCGCTGGACGCTGGGGCTCGTCCCCGCGGCGGCCCGGCCGGGCGTGGCGGGCGCGGGGCCGCGGGCCTGGGCCACGCTGACCGCCTATGTGCGCGGCACGGTGATAGTGGCCCTCATCGACGCGATCTTCATCGGCGTGGGGCTCTTCTTCCTCGACGTGCCCATGGCCGTGCCACTCGCCGTCTTCATCTTCCTCTTCGCCTTCATCCCGCTGGTCGGTGCGGTGGTCTCCGGCGCGCTCGCGGTCATGGTGGCGCTCGTCACCCAGGGCGTCTTCACGGCGGGGATGGTGCTGGTGGTGGTGCTGGCGGTGCAGCAGATCGAGGGCCATGTGCTCCAGCCGTTCATCCTCGGCCGCGCGGTGCGGGTCCATCCGCTCGCCGTGGTGCTCTCGGTCGCGGGCGGCTCGCTGATCGGCGGCATCGGCGGCGCGGTGGTGGCCGTACCGCTGGTGGCGGTCGTCAACACGGCGGTCGGCTATCTGCGCTCGTACAGCAGGGAGAGCGCCCTGCGCGCCGCCTCCCGCCCGCACGGCGCGACCATCATCTCGGCCGCGCCGGTCCGGCCGCCGGAGCCGCCGGGCTCGCCGGGCGAGGGCGGTACGTAACAGTGCGGAGGGGCGCCGGTGCGTAACAGCGCGAAGGGGCGCCCCACCGGACCGGTGGGGCGCCCCTTCGTCTCTGCGGCGAAAGCCCTATGGGGCGTATGGGGCCGGGCGGCGTCAGCCGTTCTCGGCCAGCACGCCCTCGGCGTCCAGGGTGGCGCCGACCGCCTGGATCACGGCGGCGATCTTGAAGGCTTCCTGGACCGTCTCGCGGTCCACGCCCGCCTTGCGGAGCACCTGCTCGTGCGAGTCGAGGCACATGCCGCAGCCGTTGATCGCGGAGACCGCGAGCGACCACAGCTCGAAGTCGGTCTTGTCCACGCCCGGGTTGCCGATGACGTTCATCCGCAGGCCCGCGCGCAGGTTGCCGTACTCCGGGTCGGACAGCAGGTGCCGGGTCCGGTAGTACACGTTGTTCATCGCCATGATGGCGGCCGCCGACTTGGCGGCGGTGTACGCCTCGGGCGACAGGTTGGCCTTGGCCTCCGGCTCCAGTTCGGAGAGCACGCGCGGCGAGCGCGAGGCGATCGCGCAGGCCAGCACGGTGCCCCACAGCTGCTGCTGCGGAAGCTCGGAGTTGCCGATCACCGAACCGAGGTTCAGCTTCAGGTCCTTGGCGTAGTCCGGCAGGGCGGACTTCAGGGTGTCGAGCGCCATGTCAGTTCACCTCACTCGCCGGAGAGGAGCGCGACCGGGTCGAGGGTTTCCTCGCCCTGCGTCCAGTTGCACGGGCACAGCTCGTCGGTCTGGAGGGCGTCCAGCACCCGCAGGACCTCCTTGGGGTTACGGCCCACGGAACCGGCCGTCACCATGGTGAACTGGATCTCGTTGTTCTGGTCCACGATGAAGACGGCGCGCTGGGCGAAGCCGTCCTCGCCCTCGATGCCCAGGTCGCGCATCAGCTCGTGCTTGGAGTCCGCCATCATCGGGAAGGGCAGGTCACGCAGGTCGTCGTGGTCCTTGCGCCAGGCGTGGTGGACGAACTCGGAGTCGCCCGAGAAGCCCAGGATCTGGGCGTCACGGTCGGCGAACTCCTCGTTCAGCTTGCCGAACGCCGCGATCTCGGTCGGGCACACGAAGGTGAAGTCCTTGGGCCATGCGAAAACGATCTTCCACTTGCCCTCGTAGGTCTTGTGGTTGATCTGCTCGAACTCCTGCCCCTTCTCCAGCGAGACGCAGGCGGTCAGGTCGAACTCGGGGAACTTGTCACCGACAGTGAGCACGTTTCTCCTTGCAGCTTTCGCGTGGGAGGGACCCTTTGTGGGGGTTTCCCGGGGTTGGACGGTCTCCACCCTGGCACATGCCACATTGATCAGTGAAATAGCTACACTCGGTCGGGTTGATTGGAGGTGGTTATCAGTGGCCGCGACAGCGATACCGGCAGGAAAGCCGCGGCAGCCGAGCTTGTCCCAGCTCAAGGCGTTCGCCGCGGTCGCCGAGCATCTGCACTTCCGGGATGCGGCGTCCGCCATCGGGATGAGCCAGCCCGCCCTTTCGGGCGCCGTCGCCACCCTGGAGGACACGCTCGGAGTGCAGCTTCTCGAGCGTACGACCCGCAAGGTGCTCCTCAGCCCGGCGGGGGAGCGGCTGGCCGCGCGAGCACGCTCCGTGCTCGCGGAGGTCGGCGCGCTGCTGGAGGAGGCGGAGGCGGCGCGGGCGCCGTTCACCGGGGTGCTGCGGCTCGGGGTGATCCCGACCGTGGCCCCGTATCTGCTGCCGACCGTGCTGCGGCTGGTGCGCGAGCACTATCCGCGCCTCGACCTCCAGGTGCACGAGGAGCAGACCGCCTCGCTGCTGGACGGGCTCGCCCACGGGCGGCTCGACCTGCTGCTGCTCGCGGTTCCCCTCGGCGCCCCGGGGGTGGTGGAACTGCCGCTGTTCGACGAGGACTTCGTGCTGGTCACGCCCCGGGACCACTGGCTGGGCGGGCGTACGGACATACCCCGCGAGGCGCTCAAGGAGCTGGATCTGCTGCTGCTGGACGAGGGCCACTGCCTGCGCGACCAGGCCCTCGACATCTGCCGCGAGGCGGGTCGGACCGAGGGCACCCCGGTGACCACGACCGCCGCCGGGCTCTCCACGCTGGTGCAACTCGTCGGCGGCGGGCTCGGGGTGACGCTGCTGCCGCGTACCGCGCTACGGGTCGAGACCGGCCGCAACGAGGACCTGGCCACCGGCGACTTCGCCGACCCGGCCCCCGCCCGCCGCATCGCCCTGGCCATGCGCGCCGGGGCCGCGCGGGCGGAGGAGTTCGAGGCCCTGGCCGCCACGCTCCGCGAGGCGGTGCGACCGCTTCCGGTGCGGGTCGCACGCTGACGCGCCGTCGCGGCGGGGGTTTCTCCCCGCCGCGACGGCGCGTGCTCTGCCCGTTGGGGGGCTACTCGGTGCGCAGGCCCTCCGGGCGCATCATGCGCCACAGCGGCGGCAGGCTGGCCAGGGTCACCACCAGGATGACGCCCGCGCCGATGCCGGTCATCGCGGCGAGTCCGGCCCAGTCCACGGCGATCCCCTCGCCGACCATCTTCAGCAGCAGGACGCCCAGCGCCAGCCCGCCCGCGATCGACAGCGCGAGACCCAGCACCACCGGGACCGCGGTCTGCCACAGGATCGACCAGCTCAGCGTGGTGCGCCGGGTGCCGAAGGCGACCAGGACCGAGAGCAGCCGCTTGCGGTCCCGCAGTTGCTCCAGGGTGGTCACGATCATGCTGGCCCCGATGAGCAGCAGCGTCGCGGTGGCGCCGATGAACAGGACGTTGCGGATCGCCTGGAACTCGGACGACTGCGACGAGCTGGTGAGTTGCATCACGTCGAGCGTCGGGGCGATCGTCGCGCTGGCGTTGCGTACGTACTCGGCGGCGTCCGGCACCTTCGGGTCCAGCCTGAGCATCGCCACCGCCTGCGGGTCGGACAGGTCGGAGACGTCGAAGGCGCCGGGGGTGGCGAGGATGCCGGTGCGCTGGGCGCCGATCGGGTCCTGCCTGGACTCCACCTTCTTGGCAGAGCGGGGGACCGTCCACAGCTTCGGCTTGCCGGGCGTGGGTATGCCGTCGTCGAAGGCCAGATTGATCTGCGCGCCGGGCTTCGCGAAGGCGTGGTCGGTGCCCGTGTACTCCGGGTCCGCGGTGACGGTGAACACATCGCCGTCCCGGCAGCTCGTGATGTGGGCCAGCTCGCGCAGCGCCGGGCAGTCGGCGACGGTGAGGGAGTCGGTCGGGATGTAGGCCGGGTCCTTCACCTTGCTGCGCGGGTCGGAGAAGGAGTCCTCGGTGACCCCGAGCACGCTCCGCACGCCCTTGGCCGCGCCGAGCCGTGCGAAGGCGTCGCGGGCCTGGGCGCCGTTGTCCACGTTCATGTTCACGACCAGCTGGGCGCGGTTCGGGTCCTGGTCCGTCTCCTTGGTGTTGTGGGCCTCCACGCTCGCGAAGAGCATCTGGAGCGCGATGGCCCCGGCGACCGCCACCGTGATGCCGCTGACCGCGCGCGCCGCGGTGCCGCTGCTGAGCTGGAGCCGGCGGGTGGCGAGCTGCCAGGGCACCGGGCCCTTGCCGAAGCGCTCCACCACGGCCTCGACCAGCCAGGGCAGCAGCGCGGTGGTGCCGATGAGGAGCAGCACGGCACCGGCCGCGGCCTGGTACGGCTTGAGGTCGCCGCCCGAACTGCCCGCCCCGAAGCCGCCCGCGAGCGGAGCCAGCAGCCCGATGCCGAGGAGCGGCAGCAGCAGTCGCCACCACAGCCGTCGCCGCTTGGGGGTGGCGTTCCGTACGACGCCCAGCGGCTCGATGGCGATGGCGCGCAGGGCGATGAGCGTGACGGCGACGGCCGAGGCGGGCACGGTCAGCACGATCGCCAGGGCGAGCGGGAGGGAGGGCGTGATGTCGGAGGTGAAGAAGCTCATGCCCATCATCGAGGCGCCGCCGATGGCCTCCCGCACCAGCAGGAAGAGCGCGGCGCCGACCGCGAGCCCGAGGAGCGATCCGAAGAGCGACTCACCCGCGGCGATCCGCCGCGTCATGTGGATGTCGGCGCCGACCAGCCGCAGCGCGGCCAGCCTCTTGTCGCGCCGCTCGCCGCCGAAGCGGGCGGCGGTGGCGATGAAGATGAGCACCGGCAGCAGCAGCACCACACAGCCCATGACGACCAGCAGCACCAGCGCGGGATCCAGTTCGTCCCCGCTGGTGTCCTGGGCGCCCCAGCGGTCGATGCGGTATTCGGAGGGGACGCGGTCGAACTGCTCCTGGGGGACGCCCGCGTAGTAGCGGAGTTCGGCGGGGCCGCTCAGCCCGCTGTCGCCGATCACGCCGACGGTGCGGTACGGGAAGCGGTCCCGGAGCAGCTTGCCCTCGTCGGAGTCGAGCAGCTCCTTCAGCGCGGGCGAGACCCACATCTCCCCGGCGGCCGGAAGGCGGCCGATGCCCGGCGGATGGGGCGGACGGTCGCCGTCGGGCGCCATCACCAGGCCCTGGATGTCCTTGTCGTGGTAGTCGGTGTTCGCCATGGCCAGGCGGATCGTGCCGGGGCCCGGCTTCGGCTCCTCCCCGAAGCCGAAGGCGGCGATGGCGTTGGACCGCTCGTTGCGCGCGGAGTCCATGGAGGGGACGGAGGCGGCGAGCAGCAGCAGCGTGACACCGAGGCCGACGCCGACCGCCGTCATGATCGTCCGGGCCCAGCTCTCCCGCCCGCCGGTGACCGCGAACCGGCCGCCCATGGCGAGGTCCGCGGCCCACCGGGCGATGCCGGGGCGCTGCGGCGGCTCGGGGGCCGGGGCCGGGGGCGAGGGCCGTACGGCCGTCAGGGTCGCGCGGCCGGAGGTGCCGTCGCCCGGGCTCGTGTGGCCGTCTTTCGGGCCGCTCATCGGACGCCCGCCATGTCCCGCGCCTTGCCGTCGCGCACGACGACCTCGCGGTCGGAGTACGCGGCGACCCGCGCCTCATGGGTGACCAGGACGACCGCGGTACGGGTCTCCCGGGCCGCCTCGGTCAGCAGCTCCATCACCCGCTCGCCGTTGAGGGAGTCCAGCGCACCGGTCGGCTCGTCGGCGAACAGCACCCGCGGCCCGGTGACCAGCGAACGGGCGACCGCGACGCGCTGCCCCTGACCGCCGGAGACCTCGCCGGGCCGCTTGGCCGCCACATCGGCGACCTCCAGCCGCTCCATCCAGGACACCGCCCGGGCCTCGGCCTCCTTGCGCTTGACCCCGTTGAGCCGCAGCGGCAGCGCGACGTTCTCCACACAGGTCAGCTCGGGGACGAGCTGGCCGAACTGGAAGACGAAGCCGAACTCACCGCGGCGCAGGCTGCTGCGCTCGGCGTCCGACAGGGCGGACAGCTCGCGCCCGCCGTAGTGGACCGCGCCGGAGTCCGGCCGGACGATCCCGGCCAGGCAGTGCAGCAGCGTCGACTTGCCGGAGCCGGAGGGGCCCATCACGGCGACGACCTCGCCGGGGTGGATGGAGAAGTCCGCGCCGTCCAGCGCGGGGGTGGGGCCGTACGACTTGTGCAGGCCGTCGGCTATCAGCAGGGATCCCGCCGGAGTCATGAACGCACCGCCTTGGCGAGTGGGCTGAGGCGGGCCGCGGTGAGCTCAAGCCAGCGCAGGTCGGCCTCGAGGTGGAAGAGGGCGTGGTCGCAGATGAGTTGGTCGCTGAGGTCGCCGCGGCGCTTGCGCTGGGTCAGCTCGCGCATCAGCCGCAGGTGTTCCGCGCGCTGGACGTCGAGCAGATCGGCGGCGTCGCGCCCGGTGAGCAGGGCGAGGACGACCTTGGTGTAGAGGACCGACTGGAGGTAGGGCTCGGGCTTCTCGGGCTGCGCGAGCCACTGCTCCACATCGGTGATGCCCGCGTCGGTGATCGCGTAGCGCTTGCGCTCGGGACCGCCCGCGTGCTCGACGCCGTCGACCTCCACGAGGCCGTTCTTCAGGAGCCGGGACATGGTCGAGTAGACCTGTCCGTAGTGCAGCGGGCGGTCGTGCCCGAACTTCTCGTCGAAGGCGCGCTTGAGGTCGTAGCCGTGTCGTGGACCGGACTCCAGAAGTCCGAGCAGGGTGTGGCCGATTGACATGCGCGGCACTCTACACCATGCGTATACCTCGTGTGTATAGTTGCGATGGGCGATGTATCTGCCCTGGTCAGCGGCCTACTGTGCGGTCCGGCCCCCGCCGTTAGCTGTCATCGGGCTCGTCCCCGCCAGCCGGGCGGGGCGGGCGGCCGCGGCGGGGGATCGGGCGGGCCGTGCCGGGCAGTCGGCCCGCGTCCGCCAGCGCCTTGCGCAGCAGGAACTCGATCTGCGCGTTGGCGCTGCGCAGTTCCTCGCCCGCCCACCGGGCGAGGGCGTCGTGGACCGCCGGGTCGAGCCGCAGCAGCATCTGCTTGCGCTGCCGCCGCGGCTGCCGACCGGTCGCGCCCGCGCCGGGCGTGGCCGCTCCGGGCGTGCCCGCTCCGGCGGTGCCCTCCGCGGTGGTGCCCTCCGCGGTCGTGCCCTTCTCGTCCCGGTCCGTCACTGGTAGAGCGTGCCGGTGTTGAGGACGGGCTGCGGGGCGCGGTCGCCGCACAGAACCACCATCAGATTGCTGACCATCGCCGCCTTGCGCTCCTCGTCCAGCTCCACGATCTCCTCTTCGGTGATGCGGGCCAGCGCCGCCTCGACCATGCCGACCGCGCCGTCCACGATCTGCCGCCGGGCGGCGACCACGGCGCCCGCCTGCTGCCGCTGGAGCATCGCGGAGGCGATCTCCGGGGCGTACGCGAGATGGGTGAAGCGCGACTCGATGATGCGGACCCCGGCCGCCTCGACCCGGGCGTGCAGCTCGATCGCGAGCTTCTCGGTGATCTCCTCGGCGTTGCCGCGCAGCGACAGGCCGTCCTCGTCATGGGCGTCGTACGGGTACTCGATGGCGATGTGGCGCACGGCCGCCTCGGTCTGGGTGGCGACGAACTCCAGGAAGTCGTCCACCTCGAACATCGCCTGCGCGGTGTCCTCGACCTTCCAGACCACGACGGCGGCAAGCTCGATCGGGTTGCCGTACGCGTCGTTGACCTTGAGCACCGCGGTCTCGTGGTTGCGCACCCTGGTCGAGATCTTCTCCCGGCTGGTCAGCGGGTTCACCCAGCGCAGCCCGTCGGTGCGGATGGTGCCGCGGTAGCGGCCGAAGAGCTGGACGACCCGGGCCTCGCCCGGCGCGACCATGTTCAGCCCGCACATGGTGATGATCGACGTGAGGATCACCACGATCCCGGCGACGATCAGCGCCGTGGACCCGGCGCCCTTGTGGTCGGCGGCGACGGCGGCCCCGGCCAGGATCAGCCCCACCCCGGCGATCAGCCCGACCAGGCCCAGCAGCAGGGCGAGGCCGCCGCTGATGTTCTTGGCGGGCCGCTCCCGTACCTGTGGCTCGGGGATGGCCGGTATGTCGGCGGTGGGGGTGGCGGTGTCGGTCATGGGGTCCCCGTTTCTCTTCGAGAGTGTCTAGCAAAGTGATAGCACATTTGGCTTCCTGTGCAACCCTCGGCGGTGCTGGCCCGTCAGTTCCCCTGAGGGACGTGCTCTTTGTCACGTACGGAAAAAGCTTGATCGATGAGTATTTGCCGGTAGTTGCGGTGCTAGCTTCATGAGCTGGCTTGGGTGCGGGGGGCGGATGGACTGGAGCGGCGGGAGAGATGGGTAGAGCGGACGATCGGCGGGCGCGGCAGAAGGGCGCACGCAGGGCCAAGAAGGCCGCCAAGCAGGGGGGTATACGCCGGTTCTTCACCTGGAAGATGGTGTTGGGCTACTTCGTCGCGTTGGGCGCCCTGGCCGTCGGAGGGTTCTTCATCCTGTACATGCTCGTGAAGGTGCCCCCGGCCAACGCCGCGGCGAGGGCGGAAGCCAACATCTACAAGTACAGCGACGGCTCGATCATGGCGAAGGAGGGCTCGGTCAACCGCGAGTCGGTGCCGCTCTCCAAGATTCCCAAGAAGGTGCAGCACACCTTCGTCGCCGCCGAGAACAAGGACTTCTACACCGACTCCGGCGTGTCCTTCTCCGGCACCGCCCGCGGTCTGATCAACACCGCCCTCGGCCGGGGCAAGCAGGGTGGCTCGACCATCACCCAGCAGTTCGTCAAGAACTACTACCTGAGCCAGGAGCAGACCGTCAGCCGCAAGGCGAAGGAGCTGGTGATCTCCCTCAAGGTGGACCAGGACCGGTCCAAGGACTACATCCTCCAGGGCTACATCAACACCAGCTACTACGGCCGCGGCGCCTATGGCATCCAGGCCGCCGCCCGCGCGTACTACAACAAGGACGTCGAGAAGCTGACGGTCGCGCAGGGCGCCTATCTCGCGGCACTGCTCCAGGCCCCCAGCCAGTACGACTATTCAACGGCAGGTCCCAACGGCAAGAAGCTGGTCGTGGCCCGCTGGAACTACATCCTCAACAACATGGTCGAGAAGGACTGGCTGTCCCAGAGCGAGCGTGACGGGCTGAAGTTCCAGAAACCCATCGCGCCCCGCCCCATCGCCGGGCTCGACGGCCAGACCGGCTACGTGATCAAGGCAGCCAAGGAGGAGCTGTACAAGGAGGGGGTGGACGAAAAGGAGTTCGAGGCCGGCGGCTGGACGGTCACCCTCAACATCGACAAGAAGAAGCAGAAGGCGCTGGAGAAGGCGGTCCGCACCGAGCTGACGGACAAGCTGGACCCCAAGAAGCGACAGGTCGACAAGGACGCGCAGGTCGGCGCGATCTCCGTGGACCCCAAGACCGGTGGCATCGTGGCGATGTACGGCGGCGCGGGCGCGACCGAGCACTACATCAACAATGCGACCCGTGCGGACTACCAGCCCGCCTCCACCTTCAAGCCGCTCATCCTGGCCTCGGCCTACGAGAACGGCTCGACGACCCAGAACGGCACGCCGATCACGGCGAGCACCCTCTACGACGGCACCAGCAAGCGGCCGGTCAAGGGCAGCGTCACCGCCTTCGCCCCGCCGAACGAGGACGACAAGTCCTACGGCCCGATCAACGTCCAGAAGGCGATGAACAAGTCCGTCAACTCCGTCTTCGCGCAGATGGCGGTGGACGTGGGCCTGGACAAGGTCAAGAGCACGGCCATGGACCTCGGCATGACCGGCGACGTGAAGAACGGCTTCGACGTGCGCCCCGCGATGTCGCTCGGCGTGATGGGCGCCAGCCCCAAGGAGATGGCCGGGGTCTACGCGACCCTCGACAACCACGGCAAGAAGGTCACCCCGACGTTCGTGAAGTCCGCCGAGAAGGGCGAGGAGCAGCAGGCCGAACTGCCGGACCCGACCAACGGCCAGGCGATCAGCCGTGGCGCGGCCGACTCCGTCACCCAGGTGCTGACCGGTGTGGTCGACGACGGCACCGGCCAGGCCGTGCGCACCAAGGGCCAGGAGATGGCGGGCAAGACCGGCACCTCGGACGACAACAAGTCCGCCTGGTTCACCGGTTACACCCCCGACCTGGTCACCTCGGTCGGCATGTTCGGGGAGGCGGAGGGCGGCAAGCAGGTCACGCTCAAGGGCCTGGCCGGCGGCGGCCGGGTCAACGGCGGTGACTACCCGGCCCGGATCTGGAGCTCGTACATGGGCAGCACCCTGGACGAGGACTCGACCACGAAGTTCGACCTGGACACCGAGCTGGACAACGCGGCGCCGCCCCCGCCGACGACGGAGTCCGAGGAGCCCCCGACCACGTCCGCGCCTCCCACGAAGAGCGAGAGCCCGACCCCGAGCAAGAGCCCGACTGCGGACGACTCGCCCACCGCGCCGACCACGCCCGCGACCCCGTCGACCCCGCCGTCCACGTCCCCGACCTCACCGACCTTCAGCCCCCCGGCCACCCTGCCGGGCGGGGAGAACGGCGGCGGCGACGACGACGGACAAGGCGGAGGCTGACGGATCCGACAGGTCTGACCGATCCGACAGTCTGACCGATCCGACAGGTCTGATAGAGCCCAGCGAACCGGCCGCCCGGCACCTTCCGTGCCGGGCGGCCGGTCTCATGAGGCGGCGGGCCCGGCACGGAAGGTGCCGGGCGGCTCAGGACGGCATGGCCAGTTCGAACCAGACGACCTTGCCCGTGGACAGCCGGGTCGCGCCCCACCGCCGCGCCATCCGGTTGACCAGGTACAGCCCGCGCCCGCCCTCGTCGGACGGCCGGGCCTGGCGCAGCCGCGGCAGCTGCGGCACGTCGTCGCCGACCTCGCAGCGCAGCACGTCGGTGCGGAGCAGCCGCAGGGTGATGGGCCGCTCCGCGTAGCGCACGGCGTTGGTGACCACCTCGCTGACCAGCAGCTCCACCGCGTCCGTGAGGTCCTCCAGGTCCCAGCGGGCCAGCGCCCGGCGGGCCAGCCGGCGGGCCTGCCCGGCAGTCTGGGCCTTGGGGTCCAGGAACCAGTACGCGACGTCGCTGGGCGCGATGCCCTCGAAGCGGGCCGCGAGCAGCGCCACGTCGTCGTCGCGGTCGCCGGGCCCGAGCATGTCCAGCACCTCGTCGCACAGCGGCTCCAGCGGCGGCGGGTTGGGGCCGGTGAGCCGGGCGGTGGCGGTCAGCCGCTCGCGCAGCTGCTCGATCCCGGTCCACACGTCGCGCATCCGCGACTCGACCAGGCCGTCGGTGTAGAGCATGAGGGTGGCCCCGGCGGGCGCGTCCAGCTCGACCGCCTCGAAGTCGACGCCGCCGACCCCGATCGGCGCCCCCGGCGGCACCCGCAGCACCTCGGCGCGGCCGCCGCGGTGCAGCAGCAGGGGTGGCGGATGGCCCGCGTTGGCGACCACGATGCGGTGCGCGACGGGGTCGTAGACCGCGTACAGGCAGGTGGCCATGCGGTCGGTGCCGAGCCGCTGGGCCTGCTCGTCGAGGTGGTGCAGCACCTCCTGCGGCGGCAGGTCGAGCCCGGCCAGGGTCTGTGCGGTGGTGCGCAGTTGGCCCATGATCGCGGCCGAGGTCATGGAGTGGCCCATCACGTCGCCGACCACCAGCGCCACCCGGTTGCCGGGCAGCGGGATCGCGTCGTACCAGTCGCCGCCGACCCGCGCGGTCTCGGCCGCGGGCAGATAGCGGCTGGCCAGCCGGACGCCGGTGGGCTGGGGCAGCGAGTCGGGCAGCATGGTGCGCTGGAGCTCGTCCGCGATGTAGACCTCGCGCCCGTACAGCACGGCCTTGTCGACGCCGAGCGCGGTGTGGGTGGCCAGCTGGGCGGCGACCAGCAGATCGTCCGGCTCGAACGGCGGCCGGTCCGGGCGGCGGACGAAGACGGCGGCGCCGATGACCCGGCGGCGCCCGCGCAGCGGGGCCAGCACGGTGCGCTGACCGGTCGCCACCGACGGCCCGTCGCCGAGGAGTTCGGGCAGCGCGGCGCGGGCGGCCTGCGAGTCGCCGAACACCGGCCGCACCCCGCGCAGCACCTCGGCCAGCGGGCCGCCCGCCACCACCTCGCACAGCTCGGCCGCGGGGCCGCCGCCCACGGCGGGCGCCAGGTCGGGCTGCGAGGACATCAGCGGCAGCCGTCCGCTCTCGGTGTCCGGGTCCAGCGGGATCCGGTCGGTGCGGCGCAGCCGCAGCACCACCGGGCCGACCGGGCGCTCGTCGCCGACCGGCAGCGGATCGCGCAGGTAGACCAGGATCGCGTCGGCGAACGTGGGCACGGTGGCCCGGCACAGGCCGAGCACGATCTCGTCGAGGTCGATGCCGCGCGCGATGCGCCGCGTCGCCGCCCCGACGAACCGCAGCCGGTCCCCGCTGCGGTCCCGCAGGGCGGCGGAGCCGTCGGCGCCGGGCGCGTTCGCGGGCGGCACGGCGGGCATCCCGCCCTCGGGGGTGGTGTACGCGACCTCACCGGCGGCCGCGACGTCACCCGACGCCGGGCCCGGCCGCGCCGGGGCCGGGTGTTCGCCCGCCGCGGTGCTGGGGGCGTCGTCCCGGGCCCCGGGTCGGCGCGCCGCGCCTCTGGCGGCATTGCGGTCCGCGTCCCACACAGGCTCGCCCTCCGGTGTGCCGTGCTCCGGCTGCTCGCTCTGCGCCGTGTTCCGGGCTTGCGTCCCTCCACCGGCGCGCTTGGTCCCTTCGCCGCCGCGCGGTGCGGCCTTCGCCGCACGGTGGCCGCGGCGCTGTGGCCGTGCTTCCCCCTCGGCCGGCGTTCCGTCCGGCTCCGGGGCCGGGGCGTCGCCGGAGCCCGGGGCGGCCGCCGGGCCGTCCGCGGGGAAGGCGGGACGCGGCCGGCCGCCGCCCGGCTCCTGGCCGGGGGCGGCCGTCTGCCGCACGGCGGTCCGCGGGTCCGGGACCGCGCCGTGCGCGTCCTCGGGCGTGCCCGAGGCGGCGGCAGGGGTGGCAGCCTGTCGCCTGTTGTGGGAGGTGGGGTGCTCCGTCACGCGTGGGTTTCCATCCGTCCGGGGCCGTGCGCCCCCGTCTCGTCGGGCGCGCACCGAGTGTCAGGCACGTCGTCGGCAGTTCAGATAGAGCTGGATCTCGGGTGGTACGTCCGTGCTGGCCGGGGCGTACGCGTGCGAGTCCTCCCCGGCGATCTCGAAGCCCGCATCCGTCACGACCTGTCGAAGTTCGTCCCGCAGATAACCGGATACCCGGACCGAGTTGCCGAGGAACGGAATGGCGAAGTCGTCGACGTCCGCCTCGACCATGCCGAGTCCCAGCAGTCCCCCGGGTCTCAACACGGCGTGCAGGGCGCGCAGCGCGTACGGGATCTCCGGGCGGGGCAGCAGCAGCAGCGAGAAGTACGCGGCGATGCCGTCGAACGGGCCGATTTCCCGGGAGCCCCCGGGTCCGTACCGGCCGCCGACCCGCAGGTCGACGATGTCCACCTGGTGGAATTCGGCGCCCGGCACGTTGTCCCGGGCCAGCTTCAGCATCCCGGGCGAGATGTCGATGCCCGTCACCCGGTGTCCGGCGTCGGTCAGCTGACGGGCCGTTGGGAGCCCCGTACCGCAGCCGACGTCGAGCACGCGGGAGCCGGGCGGCAGCGTCTCGGCCAGCCATCGACCGGCCGCGACCTGGCCTTCCTTATGGGGGAAGGCGTCGTCGTAGCGGTCGCCTATCGCGTCGAACGCCTCTGCCTGACCGCTGCGGTCGAGCGCCAGGCGGTCGAAGTCCTCGTAGCCCGCATAGCCGTCGCCGTTGTCGTCCTCACCGCTCACGACTCCCGCCCCTCCTGTGACATTGCGTCAGATCGTGCGCATCGCCCGTGAGTTGCGCCTATGTCTTGTTTCCCGCATGTGCAGTGTTCCGGACGACGATCCTACGTTTGAAACACGGGGACACAGCAAGAGGTTCAGGACCTCGAGTGCGCCGACGTACGCCCCCTGTCGATACGGTCCCAGTCCGCCGGGAGAACGGGTACCGTCCACGACGGATCCGGACGCCACTCCTCCCACCCCTCCCGGAACGGCGCGTCCCAGGAGTCGATGAGCCCCACGGCGGCCCGGCCCGCCGCCCGCACCCGCTCGGCCTGCTCACCGGGCATCAGACCGGCCCGCTGCGCCTGCGCGAACTCGTCCTCGTCCTTCCATTCCCAGCTGCGGTCCGGGTAGACCGCGATGTCCAGGAAGTGGTCCTCGGAGTCCACCCCGCCGCTCCAGCGGGAGAGCGGCTCCTCCAGGTTCACGTACCAGTTCTTGAACTGCCAGCCGCGCTCCCAGAACAGCCACACCGACCAGGGCTCGCCGGGCCGGGCCAGCTTGAGCACCCCGGTGCCGAACCACTGGGACAGCGCGGTGGTGCGCGGCTTGGTGTAGCGCGTGGACAGCGGCTCGCGGTGCACCTGCGTACCGTCGGCGAGCTGCGGTTTGACGCACGCCGTGCCGGGCGCCAGCCAGACGGCCAGCACCTCCGGGGTGTCCCGGACGACGGTCACGGGACGGCAGATGTGGATGGCGTCGGAGGCGTTGGCGCGATAACGCCAGAGGATGTGGTCCCCCGGCGCCCATCTGGCGCCGCCCGCCATGCCCGTCGTCTCCACGATGTCCGCTGTCATGAGCAGATCTTAGGTGCGACGGGGCCGCCGTGCCGTGACCTATGCCGCACGCACAGTACAACAGGGGCTTACGGATGTGTCATGCGCAGCACGTCCAGCGCCTCGTCCAGCTGCTCCCGGGTCAGCAGACCGCGCTCCACATAGCCCGACTCCAGCACCACCTCGCGGATGGTCTTCCGCTCGGCCAGGGACTTCTTGGCGACCTTCGCCGCCTCCTCGTACCCGAGGTAACGGTTGAGCGGGGTGACGACGGACGGCGAGGACTCCGCGTACTCCCGCGCCCGCTCGACGTTGGCGGTGATCCCGTCGACGGTGCGGTCCGCCAGCAGCCGGGAGGCGCTGGTCAGCAGGCGGATCGACTCCAGCAGATTCTTGGCGATCACCGGGAGCATCACGTTCAGCTCGAAGTTCCCGGCGGCCCCGGCCGTGGCGACGGTCGTGTCGTTGCCGGTGACCTGGGCCGCGACCATCAGCACGGCCTCGGGGATCACCGGGTTGACCTTGCCCGGCATGATCGACGAACCGGGCTGGAGGTCGGGCAGCGCGATCTCGGCCAGACCGGTGCGCGGACCGGATGCCATCCAGCGCAGATCGTTGGCGATCTTGGTGAGGCCGACCGCGATGGTCCGCAGCTGGCCGGACGTCTCCACCAGCCCGTCCCGCGCGCCCTGCGCCTCGAAGTGGTTCCGGGCCTCGGTCAGCGGCAGCCCGGTGGCCCGGGCCAGCTCGGCGATGACGGCGGCCGGGAAGCCCGGCGGGGTGTTGATGCCGGTGCCCACGGCGGTGCCGCCCAGCGGCAGCTCCGCCAGCCGGGGGAGCGCGGCGCGCAGCCGCTCCACCCCGTACCGCACCTGCGCCGCGTAGCCGCCGAACTCCTGGCCCAGCGTCACCGGAGTGGCGTCCATCAGATGGGTGCGCCCCGCCTTGACCACCTCGGCGAACTCGGCCTCCTTGCGCTCCAGCGCCTCCGCCAGATGGTCCAGCGCCGGGATGAGGTCGGCGGTGACGGCCGCCGTGGCGGCGACGTGGATGGAGGACGGGAAGACGTCGTTGGACGACTGGCTCGCGTTCACATGGTCGTTGGGGTGCACCGGGCGGCCCAGCCGCTCAGCTGCGAGGGTGGCCAGCACCTCGTTGGTGTTCATGTTGGACGAGGTGCCGGAGCCGGTCTGGAACACGTCCACCGGGAAGTGGTCGTCCCAGCGGCCCTCGGCGACCTCCGCGGCCGCTTCCGCGATCGCGGCCGCCATGTCCTTCTCCACCACGCCCAGCTCGGCGTTGACCAGCGCCGCCGCGGCCTTGATCCGGGCCAGCGCCTCGATGTGCGCCCGCTCCAGGCGCTGCCCGCTGACGGGGAAGTTCTCCACGGCGCGCTGGGTCTGGGCGCGCCACTTGGCGTGGGCGGGCACCCGCACCTCACCCATGGAGTCGTGCTCGGTCCGGTAGTTCTCGTCGGTCATCGTGACACCTCCGTCCAGCACAGCGTCGTACCGCTATGCCGTCTTCCCGCGCCGTCCGGGGCGGACCGGTGAGCTGGGTCACCGTACGGCCTCCGGGGTGCGCGGCGCCTCCACCTCGCCGGTGCGCTTGAGCTTCTGCCAGGGCAGCAGGGCGCCGGTGGCCGCCGTCACGCACGAATGCAGCAGCACCAGGTACATCAGCTGGCGGTAGACGATCTGCTGGAGCGGCAGCACGGCCAGCGCCCGGTACCGCTCGCGGTCCAGCCGGAAGGCGTACGCCGCGCCCAGCAGCTGCACCAGCAGCAGCGCGCCCCACGCGGCGAGCGACCGCACCGGGTCCACGAAGATCACCCCGTACAGCGTGAACAGGTCGATCAGCGGCGCGAACAGCGGCGTGACGATCTGGAAGAGCACCACCAGCGGCATCCCCACCCGGCCGAACCGCCCCGAGGGCCCCCGGTCGATCAGCGAGCGGCGGTGCTTCCACAGCGCCTGCATGGTGCCGTAGCTCCAGCGGTAGCGCTGCTTCCACAGCTGGCCCAGGGTGCCCGGCGCCTCGGTCCAGGCGAGGGCGTGCTCCTGGTACACCACCCGCCAGCCGGCCCGGTGCAGCGCGATGGTGACGTCGGTGTCCTCGGCCAGGGTGTCGGCGCTCATGCCCCCGGCGTCCAGCAGCGCGCGGCGGCGGAAGGCGCCGATCGCACCGGGGATGGTCGGCATGCAGCGCAGCAGGTCGTACATCCGCCGGTCGAGGTTGAAGCCCATCACGTACTCGATGTGCTGCCAGGCGCCGATCAGCCTGCCCCGGTTGCCGACCTTGGCGTTGCCCGCGACCGCGCCGACCCCGGGGTCGGCGAAGGGGCGGATCAGCTCGCGGATGGTGGTGGGCTCGAAGACGGTGTCGCCGTCCATCATCACGATCAGCTCGTGGCGGGCGTTCGCGATGCCGTTGTTCAGTGCGGCGGGTTTGCCCGCGTTGGGCTGGCGCAGCACCCGCACGTTCGGCAGGCCCATCGCCTCCACGATGTCCGCGGTGCCGTCGGTCGATCCGTCGTCCACCACCAGGATCTCGATCGGATGGGTGGAGGCGGCCAGCGAGTTCAGGGTGTGGGCGATGCACTCCTTCTCGTTGTACGCGGGCACGATCACGCTCACCGGGTCGTGCACCTCCTGCACCAGGGTGTAGCGGCGCCGGTCCCGGGAGCGCCGGTGCCACCAGGCCAGACCCAGCATCAGCAGCAGCCGCCCGAACACCGCGAAGCCGACGACCCCCAGCATCCCGATGAGCACCGGCAGCGCGTGCTGGGTGGCCTGCGCGGCCCAGATCAGCGCCCGGCCCTCCCACACCCGCACGGCCGGGGCCGGGTGGTTGGCGCTCCGGGCGTCGAGCGCGCCGGTGATGGTGGTGAACGTGTAGCCGCGCGCCGCCATCCGGTGGATGTAGCGCTCCAGGGCCTTCACGGTCCGCGCGCGGTTGCCGCCCGCGTCGTGGAAGAGCACGGACGCGCCCTTCGTACCGCGGGGGGTGGCGTTCTGGACGATCTCCTTGACCGGAGGCCGCCGCCAGTCCTCGCTGTCGGTGTCCACGAACGCGCTGACGTAGCCCTTGGCGCCCACGTGCTGCTGGACCGGCCAGGTGCGGTCGTCCAGCGCCGAGACCTCCGAGGCGTACGGCGCCCGGAACAGCGAACTGGTGACGCCCGCCGCGCCCGCCAGCGCCAGCTGCGACTGGGCCAGTTCGCGGTTCATCCGCTGCTTGTCCTGGTAGGACAGGTCGACGTGGGAGAAGGTGTGCACGCCGATCTCGTGTCCGGCCGCCACCATCCGGCGCACCAGCCCCGGGTGGCGGACCACCATCTGACCCAGCACGAAGAACGTCCCCGGCACGCGGTGCTTGTGCAGCACCGCCAGGATCTCCGGGGTCCAGCGCGGGTCCGGGCCGTCGTCGAAGGTCAGCGCGACGGTCTTGGCGGGGATGGAGTGCTCGGTCGCCTTCCCCTTCCGGTCGAAGGTGATGACCGGTCCGCCGTTGCGCAGCCGCTCGGGGACGCTGCGGTACGAGTGTGCGGCGTGCACCCGGGCGTCGTTGCCGATCTCGGCGTACAGATATCCGTCCAGCAGCAGGGCGCAGACGAGTGCGAGCAGCGTGGCCAGGGCGAAGGCCATCCGGGTGCGGGTGCGCAGCCGAACGCGCCCCCGGAGGCGGGACGTCCGGGGCGCGCGGGGCGCGGGCGTCCCGCTGCCGGGCGTCTTGCCCAGCGTCACGAGTCTGCGGCCGCGCGGCCGCGGCAGCTTCGGCGGTCTGCCGCCGCTCATGTCGCCCTGCCGCGGAACGGCGTGAGCGTCTGCCAGTTGATCCCGCCGGGCGAGTCGGTCGGCCCCCACGCCGGGGGCTCGGGCTCGTTCACCGGGGGCTTGGCCTGGCCCTTGCCGGGGTTATGGGGGCGGTCGGGGCCCGGCTCGGCAGGCTTGCCGGGCCTGGCGGCCGGGGGCTTCTTCACCGGATCGGGCGCCGGGTCCACCGGCTTCCGGGGCGGCTTGTGGGGCGCCGGGCGCGCATGCGACGAGGCGGGCTCGTGGGGCCGCGCGTGATGCGGCGCCTGGCCGGGCCGGTGGGCCGCGGACCGTCGGTGCTGCGGGGCGTGGTGCGCGGCCGGGCGGTGGCCGGGGCGCGCGGAGTGCGCCCCGCGCTTCGGCCGCGCGTCGCGCGCCGAGGGCGCGCGGTGCGACTGGGGTGGCGCGGGGCGGGCGAGCGCGGTGGGCTTCCGGGCGCCCGCGGGGCGTGCCCCCGCGGGGGAGTGCGGCCGGGGGCGGGCCGGGCCGTTCTGGTCATCCTGGGCGTAACGGTTTTCCGACGGGCGCTCATGCGCCCCGGAACGCCCGCCGGAATGCCCCTCCGGGGCGCTCCTCGGCTCGCGGCCGAGCGCCTCCGTGGTGACGGGGCGTCCGGGGATCAGCGTCTCGGGAGCGATGGCCGTACCGCCCGCGAAACCCATTCCGAGGACCGCCGAATAGCCGAAGCAGACGGCCCCCGCGAGCGCGCCCGCGTGCCGTACCAGCCGGCCGCGGCGCCCGGAGAGGTCCACGAAGACGGGCCCCTTCCCGGCCACGTCGGAGCGGACGGGACGCGAGGGCGCACGCTCGGCCACATCTGACTGAGGATCCATGCGTCAGAGGCTAGTCCAGAAAATACGACATACAACCTATGTGTCAAATATGCGGTGTGTCATAGTTCGTCACTTTTGATCCGATGTGCGAGGTTGGCGGAGAGGCCGGGCCGGGGACCAGCCCCGGCCCCTTGGCTGCCTCACCCCCTCACCCCGGAGCGGAAGGAAGCGCGCGTGCGATTCAGGGCCAGCCCCCGCATGAGCGGCATCGCCATGGCCGGAGCCGTGCTCTGCGCCACCATCGCCGTCTGGGCGGGCAGCGAGAAGTCGTCCGAGTCGCCCGACGCGGCCTCGCACGCCGCCCCCCGCCCGGCGCCGCCCCCCGCCGACTTCGTGCCGTACGTCAGCGCCTGGGCCAGCTCGCGCTACGACATGGCCGCCGCGGCGGCGCGTGGCGTCAAGGAATTCACCCTGGGCTTCGTCGTATCGGGCGATGGCTGCGCCCCGGCGTGGGACAGCGGCATCCCGTTCGACGACCCGGCGCTGACGGCCCGTATCGAGGCCACCCGGCGGGCCGGCGGCGACGTACGGATCTCCTTCGGCGGCGCCGACGGCACGGAGCTGGCGACGGCCTGCGACGACGTCTCACAACTCGCCGCCGCGTACACCGAGGTGATCGAGCGTTACGGGATCATCCGGGCCGACTTCGACATCGAGGGCGACGCCCTCGCCGACGCCGCCGCCATCGCCCGCCGGGCCGAGGCCATCGCCCTGGTCCAGCGCACCCACGAGGGGCTGAACGTCTCCTTCACCCTGCCCGCCATGCCGAACGGGCTGACCCCCGGGGCCCTCGCCCAGCTGACCGCGGCCCGGCAAGAGGGCGTCACGGTCTCGTCGGTCAACGTCATGGCCATGAACTACAGCGGCGACCACACGGGCGACATGGGCCGCTACGCCATCCAGGCGGCCACCGCGGCCCACGAGAAGGTCCGCCGGGTGCTCGGGCTGTCCGACGCCGCCGCGTGGAAGACCATCGCCGTCACGCCGATGATCGGGGTCAACGACGTGACCGGCGAGGTCTTCACGCTGGAGGACGCGGCCGGACTCGCCCGCTTCGCGGCCACCAAGGGCATCGGGCGGCTGTCGATGTGGTCCGCGGAACGGGACCGCCCGTGCACGGCCGAGGACACGGGCGCCGAGAACGGCGGCGACACCGGCGCCGCGGCCCCCGAGCGTCCCGCCACCGCCCCCAGCACCTCCTGTAGCGGCGTCCCCCAGCGCCCGGGCGCCTTCGAGGCGGCCCTGTCCGGCTGAGCCCGCCCGACAGCCCGACGGCCCGACAGCCCGACGGCCCGACAGCCCGACGGCCCGACAGCCCGACGGCCCCGGCCACGGCCCCGTGGTGAACGGGCCACGGCCGGGGCCGTCGGGCTGCGTACGGGTCAGGCGCCGGGCCGGACCGGGATGGTGCTCACGAACGGCTGCGACGGACCGGGGTCGGTGAAGAAGTCGTTCCCCTTGTCGTCCACCACGATGAACGCCGGGAAGTCCGCCACCTCGATCTTCCAGACCGCCTCCATGCCCAGCTCCTCGTACTCCAGGACCTCGACCTTCTTGATGCAGTCCTGCGCCAGCCGCGCCGCCGGGCCGCCGATCGAGCCCAGGTAGAAGCCGCCGTGCGCGGCACACGCGTCCGTCACCCGCTGGGAGCGGTTGCCCTTGGCCAGCATGACCTTCGAGCCGCCGGCCGCCTGGAACTGCTCGACGTACGCGTCCATCCGGCCCGCCGTGGTCGGGCCGAACGAACCGGAGGCGTAGCCCTCGGGGGTCTTGGCCGGGCCCGCGTAGTACACCGGGTGGTTCTTCAGGTACTCCGGCATCTCCTCGCCCGCGTCCAGCCGCTCCTTGATCTTCGCGTGCGCGATGTCACGGGCGACGACCAGCGTGCCGGTCAGCGAGAGCCGGGTCTTGACCGGGTGCTTGGTCAGCTCGGCCAGGACCTCGTCCATGGGCCGGTTGAGGTCGATGGCGACCGCGTCCAGGTCCGGGCCCGCGCCCTTGGTCAGCTCCTCCTCGGTGGTGTCCGGGAGGAAGCGCGCCGGGTCGGTCTCCAGCTGCTCCAGGAAGACGCCCTCCGGCGTGATCTTCGCGAGCGCCTGGCGGTCGGCCGAGCAGGAGACGGCGATCGCGACCGGGCAGGACGCGCCGTGCCGCGGCAGCCGGACGACCCGTACGTCGTGGCAGAAGTACTTGCCGCCGAACTGCGCGCCGATCCCGATCTTCTGCGTCAGCTCGAAGACCTTCTCCTCCAGCTCCTTGTCGCGGAAGCCGTGACCGGTCGGGGAGCCCGAAGCGGGCAGCTCGTCCAGGTAGTGCGCGGAGGCGTACTTCGCGGTCTTCAGCGCGTACTCGGCGCTGGTGCCGCCGACCACGATCGCCAGGTGGTACGGCGGGCAGGCGGAGGTGCCCAGCGAGCGGATCTTCTCCTCCAGGAACTTCATCAGCGATGCCTCGTTCAGCACCGCCTTCGTCTCCTGGTAGAGGAAGGACTTGTTCGCCGAGCCGCCGCCCTTGGCCATGAAGAGGAACTTGTAGGCGCCGCCGTCGGTCGCGTACAGCTCGATCTGCGCGGGCAGGTTGGAGCCGGTGTTCTTCTCCTCCCACATGGTCAGCGGGGCCATCTGGGAGTAGCGCAGGTTGAGCTTGGTGTACGCGTCGTAGACGCCGCGCGACAGGGCTTCCTCGTCGCCGCCTTCCGTCAGCACGTTCTGGCCGCGCTTGCCCATGACGATGGCGGTGCCGGTGTCCTGGCACATCGGCAGCACCCCGGCCGCCGCGATGTTGGCGTTCTTCAGCAGGTCCAGCGCCACGAAGCGGTCGTTCGGGCTGGCCTCGGGGTCGTCGAGGATGCGGCGCAGCTGGGCGAGGTGGTCGGGGCGCAGATAGTGCGAAATGTCGTGCATCGCCTCGGCCGCGAGCTTGCGCAGCGCCTCCGGCTCGACCTTGAGGAAGGTGCGCCCGTCGGCCTCGAAGGTGCTCACGCCCTCGGAGGTCACCAGACGGTACGGCGTGGTGTCCTCTCCTAGGGGCAGCAGGTCCGAATAGGCAAACGCCGGGTGGGCTGGGTGGGAAGCGGCGGGCATCGCGGCCATTCCTTACTCGACGGGGGCTACGGCTGACTTCGTCGACAGCGCGTGCATAAGCGTAGAACGGGGCGGGGGAGCCGGAGCTTGTGAGGTAAGGCTCACCGGAGCCCGCCGTATATCGCGCCGCCGCACACCACTAGTCGCGATCTATCGCGACTGGGTACTCTGTCGGGCGTGGATGAGCAGCAGTCGCAGCAGCCGGTCCCCCTGACCAAGTCCGCCCCCGCTCCGGCGCCCGTCGCGGAGGCGGAGATCCGCGCGTCCGACGCGGATCGCGACCGGATCGCGGACATCCTGCGGGAGGCCCTCGCCGAAGGGCGGCTCGACCCCGAGGAGCACGCCGAGCGGATCGACGCGGTCTACCGCGCCAAGACCCGCGGCGAGCTGGAGCCCCTGGTCCGGGACGTGCCCGCGGGCCCGGCCCGCGCCGCGGCGGGCCTGCCGTCCGACGCGGCGTCCGGCCCGGCCGGTGATCCCGAGAACCTGGTCGCGGTCTTCGGCGGTGCCGTGCGCAAGGGCCGTTGGCGGCCCCGGCGCCGTACGCACGCCTTCGCGGTCTTCGGCGGCGTCGAGATCGACCTCACCGAGGCGGTCTTCGAGCAGCGGGAGATCGTCATCCAGGCGTGGGCGGTGTTCGGCGGGGTGGAGATCAAGGTCCCGGAGAACGTCTCGCTGCACGGTTCGGGCTCCGGCGTGTTCGGCGGCGTGGATGTCGCGGAACACGAGGCTCCGGACCCCGACGCGCCGGTGATCCGGGTCAGCGGATTCGCGCTCTTCGGCGGGGTCGAGGCCAAGCCGAAGCGCGGGAAACGTGTGAAGAACCTGAGGTCATAAGGGCTGAACAGCCGCTGTGCATACGGAATTTCCGGGCGGGACAACCGTGTGCATAAGCGTGCGCACAGCGGGTAAGGCTTGGTGCATCGTCTCTCGTACGGCTGATGGGGGTGCACATGGGGGCCGTACGGCGGGAGGCGGGCAAGGGTGAACACCGGAGCCGTCGTCAGGAGTAGACCGTGCTGCAACCGCATCAGCCCCTGCTGGACGCCGCCGTGCCCCCGCAGCGCACCCCCGCTCGGGATCAGGCCGGACCCTGGCACTCGGAGGCGGTGTGCCGCCGGGACGAGGCCGGGCTGTTCTTCGCCCCCTCCAAGGAGCCCACGGCTGCCAGGCTGTCGCGGGAAGAGGCCGCCAAGCGCGTCTGTGCGCGCTGCCCGGTCATGGTCGAGTGCCGGGAGCACGCGCTGCTCCAGCCCGAGCCGTACGGGGTGTGGGGCGGGCTGACCGCGGCCGAGCGCCGGGTGGTGCTGGCCCGCCGCCGGCGCCGAGAGGCGGAGCTCCAGCGCGCCGTGCGCGTTGTCGCCGCCGGGTGAATTCGTCGCGACACGGGCCGGGCCCCGCCGGATGGCGGAGTCCGGCCCGTGTCGTGTCCGGGCCCTTCCGGGACGCTAGCGCGGGCGCTCGAAGTCGACCGAGGCGTAGGCGCGCAGCTTGGACAGCCGGTGGGTGGAGTCGATCTGCCGGATCGTCCCGGACTTCGACCGCATCACCAGCGACTGGGTGGTGGCGGTCTCCGCGCGGTACCGCACCCCGCGCAGCAGATCGCCGTCGGTGATGCCGGTGGCGACGAAGAACACATTGTCGCCGCTGACCAGGTCGTCGGTCTGGAGCACCTGGTCGAGGTCGTGGCCCGCGTCGATGGCGCGCTGTCGCTCCTCGTCGTCCTTCGGCCACAGCTTGGCCTGGATCGTGCCGCCGAGGCACTTGAGCGCGCAGGCCGCGATGATGCCCTCCGGCGTGCCGCCGACGCCCAGCAGCAGATCCGCGCCGGTGCCCTCGCGCACCGCCATGATCGCACCGGCCACGTCGCCGTCGGAGATGAACTTGATCCGGGCGCCCGCCTCCCGGATCTCCTTGACCAGCCCCTCGTGGCGGGGGCGGTCCAGCACCACCACGGTGACGTCCTCGGGGCTGGACTTCTTGGCCTTCGCGATCCGCCGGATGTTCACCCCGGGCGGCGCGGTGATGTCGACGAACTCGGCGGCCTCGGGGCCGGTGACCAGCTTGTCCATGTAGAAGACGGCCGACGGGTCGAACATGGTGCCCCGCTCGGCGACGGCGAGGACGGAGACGGCGTTGGCCATGCCCTTGGCGGTCAGCGTGGTGCCGTCCACCGGGTCCACGGCCACGTCGCACTCCGGGCCGGTCCCGTCGCCGACGCGCTCTCCGTTGTAGAGCATCGGCGCCTCGTCCTTCTCGCCCTCGCCGATGACCACGACGCCATTCATCGACACGGTGTGGACGAGGGAACGCATGGCCTTCACGGCGGCGCCGTCCGCGCCGTTCTTGTCACCGCGGCCCACCCAGCGGCCGGAGGCCATGGCGCCCGCCTCGGTGACCCTGACCAGCTCGAGGGCGAGGTTGCGGTCGGGAGCCGCGGGACTGACCTCGAGCTGGGACGGCAGATGATGCTCGGTCATCGGAGCGCACCTTTCTGTACGGCGACGAACCGGAAAAAGTGAGGGTGCTCATGACCTTATCCGCTCATTGCGAAAGTGAGCAGAGGACCCCACGCATGAGCAGGACCCTGTTGCGGCCCTGTTGCCGGGTGTCGCGAGGCGATGAGGGACGATGGGGGGCGTGGCAGGTATGCGTGGCAAAGAGACGGTGCGGGACATGGTCCTGTCGCTGACGGTGATTGGTGTCGTCGCGGCGGCCATCTACGTCTTCGGCATTCCGCACGACGACAGTGACAAGGGCCAGGGCGTCCAGACGGTCGACTACCGGGTGGAGGTGGACACCGCCCGGCGCGCGGCGCCGTACCCGGTCGCCGCCCCCGAGAAGGGCAGCCTGCCCAAGGGGTGGCGCGCGACCTCGGTGACGTACCAGCCCAAGACCACGGCGGACAAGGGCGCGGCCTGGCATCTGGGCTTCCTCGACCAGAACGAGGAGTACATCGCGATCGAGCAGAGCGACGGCAGGCCGGTCCCGTTCATCGAGGACGTCACCCAGCAGGCGCGGGAGACCAAGGCCAAGCAGAAGATCGGCGGCCAGGAGTGGGTCCGCTACGAGGGTGACAAGTACGACGCCCTGGTGCGCCGCGAACCGGGCGTGACCACGGTCGTCACCGGCACCGCCTCGTATGGGCAGCTCGCGAAGATGGCCGCGGCGCTCAAGGCCGAGAAGGGCTGATCAGATACACGCGCGCCCCTTCGGCACCTGTGCCGAAGGGGCGCGCTGCTGTCTGTTCCCTCACACGGTCGTGACGACCTGGTCGAAGTCCAGGCGCGGGCTGCGCGGCTTCCAGGCGTCCTCGCCCGGCTTGCCGATGTTGACGATCATCAGCGGGGTGTGGTCGTCGTCCAGGAACTCCTTCTGGACCCCGGCCGGGTCGAAACCGGTCATCGGACCGGCGGCCAGACCGGCGGCACGGATGCCCACGATGAAGTAACCGGCCTGGAGCGAGGCATTGAACCCGGCGGCCTGCTCACGGGTGCCGCGCTCGTTGAAGAAGACGTCCTTGATCTGCGGGGCGTGCGGGAAGAGCGCGGGCAGCTCCTCGTGGAACTCGTTGTCCGCGGCAAGGATCGCGACCAGCGGCGCGGAGGCCGTCTTGGGCTGGTTGCCCTCGGCCATGTGCGGCACCAGACGCTCACGCGCCTCGGCGGAGCGGACCAGGACGATGCGCAGCGGCGACTGGTTGAAGGCCGTGGGGGCGTACTTCACCAGGTCGTAGATGGCCTGCACCTGCTCCTCGGACACCGGCTCGTCGGTAAAGGTGTTGGCGGTGTGGGCCTCACGGAAGAGCAGGTCCTGGGCGGCCGGGTCGAGTGCGAGCGTCATGCTAAACCTCCTGGTCACGGTGGTGATATCAGCGTGTGCTGCCTCCACTGTACGAGGTTTAGGTTAATGTTCAACTAAAACCGGAGCACGGTGCCCCGAATCACAACGCTCCGGCACCTGTCCCTCAGCCCCCGCCCTCGCCGTCGCCCTCCGTGCCGCCGTCCGCGCCCCCGCCGGACTCCGCCAGCGCCGCGTCCAGCCGCGCCCGCGCCCCCTCCAGCCAGCGGCGGCACACCGTGGCCAGCTCCTCGCCCCGCTCCCACAGGGCCAGCGACTCCTCCAGGCTCGTGCCGCCCGCCTCCAGCCGCCGCACGACCTCGACCAGCTCGTCCCGCGCCTGCTCGTACCCGAGCGTCGTCTCCGCCGCCCCGGCCTTCTCGTCCGTCTTCGCCATGCCCCTCAGCCTATTCAGTAGGTCCGACAGCCTCGGCAGGCTCGACAGCTCCGGTGGGGCCAACAGCTCCGGCGGATCCGCCAACGGCCCGCACCGTGAACTCGCCCTCCGCGACCCGCGCCCGCAGCTCCTCGTCCGCCGACACCTCGGCCGCCGCCCGCACCACCGACCCGTCGGCGTGCTGGAGCACCGCATAGCCGCGCCGCAGCGTCGCCGCGGGGGAGAGGGCCACCACCCGGGCCTGGGTGTGCGCCAGCTCCGAGTCCGCCCGGTCGAGCAGATGCCCCAGACAGCGCCGGGCGCGGTCGAGCACCGAGGCGATCTGCTCCTCGCGCTCCTCCACCATCCGGTGCGGCTGCCGCAGGCACGGCCGGGCGAGCGCGGACTCCAGCCCCCGCTCCTCGCGGTCCAGCAGCCCGTTGACGCTGCGCAGCGCGCGTTCGCGCAGATGCTGGATGCGCACCAGCTCCTCGCCCACGTCCGGCACGGTCTTCTTCGCCGCATCCGTAGGCGTGGAGGCGCGCAGGTCCGCGACCAGATCCAGCAGAGGCGAATCCGGCTCGTGGCCGATCGCGGACACCACCGGCGTACGGCACGCGGCGACCGTCCGTACGAGCTGCTCGTCCGAGAACGGCAGCAGGTCCTCCACGCTGCCGCCGCCGCGCGCGACCACGATCACGTCCACCGCGGGCAGCGCGTCCAGCTCCTTGACCGCCTCGATCACCTGCGGCACCGCGTGGGTGCCCTGCACCGCGACGTTGCGCACCTCGAAGCGGACGGCGGGCCAGCGCAGCCGCGCGTTCTCCAGCACGTCGCGCTCGGCGGCCGAGGCGCGGCCGCAGACCAGCCCTATCAGCTGCGGCAGGAACGGCAGCGGCTTCTTGCGCTCGGCGGCGAACAGCCCCTCGGCCGCCAGCGACTTCTTCAACTGCTCCAGCCGCGCCAGCAGTTCACCGACGCCCACCGGCCGGATCTCGGCGGCCCGCAGGGACAGCTGGCCGCGTGGCGCATACCACTCCGGCTTGGCGTGCACGACGACCCGGGCGCCCTCCGAGACCGTGTCCGCGATCTTGTCGAAGACGGCGCGGAAGCAGGTGACGGTCAGCGAGATGTCATAGCTGGGGTCGCGCAGTGTCAGGAAGACCACTCCGGCGCCCGGCCGCCGGGACAGCTGGGTGATCTGCCCCTCGACCCACACCGCCCCGAGCCGGTCGATCCACCCTCCGATCAGCCGGGACACCTCGCCGACCGGGATCGGCGCTTCCGCGGACGTGTTGAGAGCCATGACCGCGAGGGTATCGGCCACCACCGACAGAGCCCGTCGTCATCGCCCCTACGATGGGGGACATGACTGCAACCTCCGCCCGCCGGGTCCTGCTCGCTGCCCCGCGTGGCTACTGCGCGGGCGTCGACCGTGCCGTGATCGCCGTCGAAAAGGCCCTGGAGCAGTACGGCGCGCCGATTTATGTGCGCAAGGAGATCGTCCACAACAAGTACGTCGTCCAGACCCTCGAGAAAAAGGGCGCGATCTTCGTCGATGAGACGGAGGAGGTGCCCGAGGGCTCCATCGTGATCTTCTCGGCGCACGGCGTCGCGCCGGTCGTCCACGAGGAGGCCGCGCAGCGCAAGCTGGCCACCATCGACGCGACCTGCCCGCTGGTCACCAAGGTCCACAAGGAGGCCGTCCGGTTCGCCAAGGAGGACTACGACATCCTCCTGATCGGTCACGAGGGCCACGAGGAGGTCATCGGTACCAGCGGCGAGGCGCCGGACCACATCACCCTGGTCGACGGCCCGGACGATGTGAAGAACGTCGAGGTCCGCGACGAGTCCAAGGTCGTCTGGCTGTCCCAGACCACCCTCTCGGTCGACGAGACGATGGAGACCGTGGACGCGCTTCAGGACCGCTTCCCGCAGCTCATCAGCCCGCCCAGCGACGACATCTGCTACGCCACCCAGAACCGCCAGACCGCGATCAAGCAGGTCGCCGCCGAATCGGACCTGGTCATCGTCGTCGGCTCCAAGAACTCCTCCAACTCGGTGCGGCTGGTCGAGGTCGCGATCGGCGCCGGCGCCAAGGACGGCCACCTGGTCGACTACGCGAGCGAGATCGACGAGGCCTGGCTGGAGGGCGTGACGACGGTCGGCGTGACCTCGGGCGCCTCCGTGCCGGACGTGCTGGTCGAGGGCGTCCTGGAATGGCTCGCCGAGCGCGGCTTCGGGGACGTGGAGGTCGTACAGCCCATGCAGGAGTCCCTGACGTTCTCGCTGCCCAAGGAGCTGCGCCGGGACCTGCGGTCCGAGGCCTCCGCGGCCGCCGGGACGTCCGCCGGGACGTCTGCCGCGACGTCCGCCGGGACGAACGGCGCGGAGCAGTGACGAACGAACACGGCGGCGGCCAGGCCGCCCGGGTGTTCGGAGTGGACATCGGCGGGTCCGGGATCAAGGGCGCGCCGGTGGATCTGGACCGCGGCGACCTGGCCGAGGAGCGCCACAAGGTGCTCACCCCGCATCCGTCCACGCCCGAGGCGGTCGTGGACGGTGTGGTGGAGGTCGCCGAGCACTTCGGCTGGTCCGGGCGCCCGGTCGGGGTGACCTTCCCCGGCGTGGTGACGGACGGGACGACCCGTACCGCCGCGAACGTCGACAAGAGCTGGATAGGCACCGACCTGGCCGGTCTGCTCGGCGAGCGGCTGGGCGCCCCGGTCACCGTGCTGAACGACGCGGACGCGGCCGGGGTCGCCGAGATGACCTTCGGCGCAGGCCGCGGCCGCCAGGGCACCGTGATCGTGCTCACCCTGGGCACCGGCATCGGCAGCGCGGTCTTCACCGGCGGTCGGCTGGTGCCCAACACCGAGCTGGGCCATCTGGAGCTGGACGGCCACGAGGCGGAGAAGCGTGCCTCGACCAAGGTCCGGGAGGACCACGACCTGAGCTGGCCGCACTGGGCGCACCGGGTGCAGAAGTACCTGGCGCACCTGGAGATGCTGTTCTCGCCCGAGCTGTTCGTGATCGGCGGCGGGGTGAGCCGGAAGGCGCACAAGTTCCTGCCGCTGATCGAGGACATCAGGGCCGAGATCGTCCCGGCTCAGCTCCAGAACAATGCGGGGATCGTGGGTGCCGCGATGGCCGCGGCTGCCGCTGCTGACGGCGCCGCCGCTGCCGCCCCATGAGGGCGATCTTGCGGACGAGGACGATCAGCGCGGTCAGCAGCGTCCCGGCGTAGAGCCAGCCCGCGTTCAGCGAGAGCGCGGTGAACACGCCCAGCGCCTGGCCCGCGAACCCCGCGCCGCCGTCGTTGATCGGCAGCAGCCCGGCCGTGAAGGCGATCGGCACCCCGATCGCCCCCGGGAACAGGTCGGCGGGCCGTACCCACATCCCGCAGCCCGCGCACGCCAGCAGGAAGAACACCCCGTACGCGGTGGGCGACCCGGAGAACAGCAGCGCGTCCACGCAGCCGAACGCCAGCATCGCCAGCGCGGTCAGCAGTCCCGCGCCCAAGGCGGTGAGCCGGGCGCTGGGCAGGGTGACCGGCCGGTCGCGCAGCGTCGCGGCCGCGCCCAGCAGCCCGCTCCGGCCGCCCGGGCGTGCCACCGGCCGGGCGCCGCGCGCCGCGCCGCCCGCGCTCTGCCTTCCCCCTTGGCCCCTGCCCGGGTACGTGTCGTCCGCCGCCGGCCGGGGCGAGGGGGCGGCCGCCCGACGGGGCGTACGTGTCCTGTAGTGCTCCACCAGACCAACGTAGGTGGGCGGAGGGCTGTAATCCGGACTGGGACACGCCCTTCGCGGGACCTTGGCAGTCTGTTCGACTGATTGTCAGCCCGGGAGGGTGACGGTCCGCCCGGGCGGGTGACCGGAGGCGGCCCCGTAGACTGGTGGACCGGCCCCCGCGGGGGCCGGTCCCTGTCCTTGCATTCGATCCCGCTACGGGAAGCTACGGGAAGTCGCCAACGTGTCGCTCACGATCGGAATCGTCGGTCTGCCGAATGTCGGCAAGTCGACCCTGTTCAACGCCCTGACCAAGAACGACGTGCTGGCGGCCAACTACCCGTTCGCCACCATCGAGCCCAACGTCGGTGTCGTCGGCGTCCCCGACCCCCGCCTCGACAAGCTCGCCGAGCTGTTCGGCTCGGCCCGCAAGCTCCCCGCCACCGTCGACTTCGTCGACATCGCCGGGATCGTCAAGGGCGCCTCGGAGGGCGAGGGCCTGGGCAACAAGTTCCTGGCGAACATCCGCGAGTCCGACGCGATCTGCCAGGTCATCCGCGCCTTCAAGGACGAGAACGTCGTCCACGTCGACGGCAAGATCTCGCCCAAGAGCGACATCGAGACGATCAACACCGAGCTGATCCTGGCCGACCTCCAGACCATCGAGAAGGTGCTGCCCCGCCTGGTCAAGGAGTCCCGGATCCAGAAGGACAAGCAGGCCCAGGTCAAGGCCGTCGAGGAGGCCAAGGCCATCCTCGACGAGGGCCGCACCCTCTTCTCCGCGGGCATCGTCCAGGGCAGCGAGCGCGCCGCCCTCCTCCACGACCTGCACCTCCTCACCACCAAGCCGTTCCTCTACGTCTTCAACGTCGACGAGGACGAGCTGACCGACGAGGACTTCAAGGCCGAGCAGCGCTCCCTCGTCGCCCCCGCCGAGGCGATCTTCCTCAACGCCAAGCTCGAAGCCGACCTCGCCGAACTGGACGACGAGGAGGCCCTCGAACTCCTCCAGTCCGTCGGCCAGACCGAACCCGGCCTCGCCACCCTCGCCCACGTCGGCTTCAACACCCTCGGCCTCCAGACCTACCTCACGGCCGGCCCCAAGGAATCCCGCGCCTGGACCATCAAGAGGGGCGCCACGGCCCCCGAGGCGGCCGGTGTCATCCACACCGACTTCCAGAAGGGCTTCATCAAGGCCGAGGTCATCTCCTTCGACGACCTGGTCGAAACGGGCTCCGTCGCCGACGCCCGCTCGGCGGGCAAGGCGCGCATGGAGGGCAAGGACTACGTGATGCGCGACGGTGACGTGGTGGAGTTCCGCTTCAACGTGTGAGCGGTTGGACTAACACCACGTTGACGGCCTGGTAAGCATGCAGGTCAGATGGGGTCGGCTCGTCCAGGAGTCGACCCCTTGCGTATCCCGTGCCGGGATGGTGCTGGGACAGCTGACCCTGATCACGAGGCCATCGAGATCGTCTCCGAGCACGGCAATGCCGTGCGCCGTCACAGCGGGATAGATCTCCGCCAGTGTTCCCAGGGCAGAGACCCACTCCCCGACCCCGGTCAGCAGCAGCCCGATCTGGCGCCGGACGTCCAGGAGCAAACGGTTGTCCTGCGGGAGGGGGTCTTGGCAAGCGTCGCCAGGACGAGATCGTCTAGCTGAGGGGCGATCTCCGGGCAGTGGGCCCGAAGGGGGAACTGCTCCGGGGGCATGTAGCCGACGGTTCCCACGATGTCCCCGGCGGTGGTCAGACGGGATCGCCGTGGAGGTGGTCTGTCCACTCGGTCCAGTTGGCGCAACCGACTCGGCTCCCCACCAGGGGCTGGAGAGTCGACGTCGATCCCTCCGACCGGTGTGGTCAGCCCCAGGGTCCCGGTCCTGGGCGCGCGGCGGGTCGGCAGGAAGTGGCGACCTGTCGCCCGTCCGACGAACGACGCCGACGATCCGGCACGCCTCGGGTGTTGCGACGATCAGTTTCAGCCGGGACGGGCGGACGATCAGCGATCCGGTAAAGGGCGCGCGCTCGCCCAGGGTCACCGCGCTGTCGAAGTCGTCCAGCACAGCGCTGCCGCACGTCACGCCCCTTCCGCGGTCCACGGACCGGTTCCAGGGCCATGGGCGGGCCGGAGCCGGGCAGCGGGAAGCCCTTCCGGGTCCAGAATCCGAACAATCGGTTCACCTCGGGCGTATCCTCACGTGTGAGGGATTGGTGAATCCTTACAAAGAGCTTATACAAGGGGGGACATGGGGCGAAATGGGGGAAGTCCCCGCGTTGCGCGGGCCATCGTATGTCTGGTGCCTGTCGGCTTCTTCGTGGCCTCGGTGGTGGCGACGGCCGCCAATCGTGACGGGGTTCGTCACCTGGCCGTGGCGTCCGCCGTGCTGGCGCTGAACCTGGGCCTTCATCTGCTGCACTCCACCCGTGCCGCGGTGCGCCGCCGCAAGCCGTGGTGGCCGTGGTCGCTCGTCGCCCACGGGGGCGTGACCTACGCGCCGTACGTCTTCTTCCAGGACACGTGGGTCGGCATCCCGGGGTCCTTCGCCGCCGCGGTGCTGCTGACCACGCCCGTGCCGCATTCGTGGACGGCGTTCGTCGCGCTGTCCGTGCTCCAGGTCCCTCTCGTCGTAGCACTGGGCGAGACGGCGTGGCAGGGCCTCAACTCGGCGGTGTCGCATGTGGTGGGCGGTCTGGCGTTGTTCGGCGTGGTGCGCCTGGCAGATCTGGCCGAGGAACTACAGGCGGCCCGTACGGAACTGGCGCAGCAGGCCGTCGACCGCGAACGGCTGCGCTTCGCGCGTGACCTGCACGATCTGTGTGGATACTCGCTGACGGCGGTCGCGTTACAGAGCGAGCAGATCCAGTGGCTCGTCCACAGCGATCCCCAGCGGGCCGAGAAGGAGCTGGCGCGTATTCAGGCCCTGGCGCGGCATGCGCTGTCGGAGGTACGGGCGGTGTCCGCCGGGTACCGCACGCTGACCCTGGAAAGGGAGGCGCGGACGGCAGCCGACCTGCTGGAGTCCCTCGGGGTCGACGTCGACGTCGAACTGGCCGGGCGCCTGCTGCCGCGACCGGTCGACGAGACGCTGGCCATCGTGGTCCGGGAGGGCGTCACCAATGCGCTGCGGCACAGCAAGGCCCGGCGCTGCGCCATCCGCTTCACCGTGGACAGCGGGCAGGCGGACGGCGGGTGGGCGCGCCTGGACGTGACCAACGACGGGCTCGCTCCGGGGCAGGTCGGGGAGGCCGGCAGGCGTCTGCTGGAGGGGGCGGGCAGCGGTCTGCGCAATCTTCGCGAGCGGGTCGCGGAGCGGGGTGGCGTGCTGACCGCCGAGGCGGACGGCGAGGGCGGGTTTCGGCTCGAGGCGACCCTGCCTTGCGCGAGCCGCGACACGGCAGAGAACGGGGTCTCCGGCCGGGCGTGAGACTGCGGGGCGCGGCGGGGCGGTCAGGAAACGGCCCTGGCCAGGCCACCGGGCATGGCCGCGGCGCTCCGCATGGCAAGGCGGCCGGCGACCGTGACCGTGGCGACGGCGACCATGGGGGCGCCGACGGCCAGCGCGGCCAACGGCCCGCCGGCCAAGGCCGGGACCGCGGAACCGGTCACCGCGATGCTGAGCGGCACCAGGACCGACGCACAGACCAGAGCGGCCAGCAGCAGTGCGACCACACAGGTGAGCACGGCCTCCCAGGCCAGCATCCGCAGTACCTGGGCCGACTGAGCACCGGCCAGGCGCAGCAGGGCAAACTCCCGGCGGCGGCCCGCCGTAGCCATGCTCAGGGTGTTGATGACGGCGATGGACGTGAACAGGTTGATCATGGTCAGCAACAGCAGCACGAACAGGTTGGCCGCCGCGCCGGACTCCGCTTCTCTCTCCGTCGCCCCGTCACTGATCCGCGCGCCCGGGAAATCCGCCGCCAGGGTCTTCAGCTCTCGCTCGACAGCGCCCCGATCGTCCCCGGGGGCGGTCCGTACGAGAACGGTGTCGTCCACCGGGGCGGCCGCGTGCCGGGCCGCCGAGGCACGGGGCAGCAGCGCGTCGGCGAAACCCTGGTCACGGGAGTAGACGGCCGCGACGCGGTACGTGTCCCGGCCGCCGTCGTCCCAGTCCACTCGGACACGGTCGCCCACCGTGACGCTCAGGCTGCGGGCCGCGCCGGCGCCGAGCGCCACGGACGAGTCGCCGAGGCGGGCGAGCGAGCCCGCGCGGACCCCGAGGTCCAGGAGGTCGGGCACCGCCTCGGCCCGCATCGCGACCAGGCTTCCGCCGAAGATGGACGCGTCGTCGTCCTGGCCGGCGTCCGCGCGGCTCAGTTCGCCGTCCACGGTCAACTGCCCGGAGGCCGCAGCCACGCCGGGGAGCCGGGCGGCCCGTTCCGCGTAGCCCGGCGCGATGCCCGGCCCGGCCGAGGACACGACGTGATCGGCGAGCAGACGCTGCTGCTCCGCCCGTTGCGCGCCCTGCGACGTGACCAGCGGCACGCAGCGCAGGGTGCCGGTGAGGGAGAGGGCGAGCACGAGCGGTGTCACGGTGGCGGCCAGCCGCGCGTTCTGCCGGAGGAGGTTACGGACCGCCAGCGCGCCCTCCCTGGGCAGGAACCACGTCACCGGGGCCAGGAACAGGGCACCGGCGACACGGCAGATCAGCGGCGCCAGCAGCGCCATCCCGATCATCAGGACGAGCACCATGCTCTCGGTCGTCCCGCCGCCACCGTCCAGCCGACCGGTCGCCACGGCGCCCAGACAGCCGCCTGCCCCGGCGAGCACGCCCATGCCGAGCAGTACACGCCGCGGGCCCAGCTTCGGCGTCGGAGCGGCCGACTCGCGGAGCACGTCCACCGGCCGTACCCGCGAGGCGCGCCGCGCGGCGGCGAACGCCGCGAGCTGCGCCACGACCGCGGCCAGCACGATCGTCGCCCAGGGCGCGACCGGCCCCACGGACAGGGCGAACGACGGGGGCAACACCTCCCCGTTCACCAGCCCCCGATGCAGGAGCATCGCCACGCCGATCCCACCGGGGACGCCGAGCAGCGCCGCCGCCACGGTCATCAGCAGGACTTCCACCGCGATCATCCGGCGGATCTGCCCCTTCGTGGCCGCGACGGCCCGCAGCAGGCCGATCTCGGTCATCCGCCCGGCGACCGCGAACGTCAGCGTGCCGGAGACGACGAAACCCGCCACGAACAGCGACAGCACCCCGAATGTTCCGACGAGCGAGGAGAGCGTGGACGCCGGGGACGGCACGCCCCAGAACTCCGCCTCCGCCCGCCCGGCACCGGAGGCGACCACGAGTGACCAGGCATCGTCGCCGTACAGCGATGTGACGGCCTTCTCCACCTGCCGCCGGAGAGCCGCCGTGTCCGTCGTCCCCTCTGCCAGTACGCCTACGGCTCGCACAGGCTGGTCCGACTCCGCGAGCCGCTCTGCCTCTCGGGAGGTATGGAACACCGCGTACTGGCGCGCGAGTCGCCGCGGTGGGTCGGCGACACCCGAGACCTGGTACGGGCGCAGCCCGTCCGGACCGGCCAGCCTCACGGTGTCGCCCACCCCGGCGTCGAGACGCCCGGCCAGGGCACCGTCCAGCACGACCTCCGCGTCACCGGCGGGCGCGCGGCCCTGCCGCAGCGCGAAGGGCCCGAGGGCGGCACTCTCCCAGGAGTGCCCCAGGAACGGTCCGTCCCAGGGCGCCTCGACCGGCTTGCCCGACGTGTCCACCGCCGTGGTGGGGACGGACAGTTCGGGGACGGCACGCTCGACGGACGGCAACCTCTCCAGCGCCGTACGGAGTTCCCCGGCCCGGGGCACGAACGGCTGCCCGGCGACGACCACGTCCGTGCCCGCGTAACGCTCGGTGCGGGATTCGGCGCGGGTGCTCGATTCCAGCAGCACGGCACACGCCGTCGTCATGATCAGCGCCAGGGCGAGGGCCACGAAACTGGCTGCCCAGCTTGCCCTGCGGCCCGAAAGGGTCCGCCATGCGATTCGTAACATGGGTGCCTTTCGGGGGCGGGCGAGGATTTCCTCGCGGTGGGCGCTGAAAGCTTATCGAAAATTGTTCGGGCGGGTGCCAAGTCCCGGATGAGGTAAGGAGTTTGGCCGGTTTGAATACCTGGAGCCATGCGTTTTTCACGGGTCGACTTGTGCGTTGTGTACTGGTGCGTTTCTTCCTGCGTGTGAAAGGTTTCCAGGCAGTTCGAGGCATTCGAACGCGACCGTATGGATTAGCGGGGGGACGCAGGGATGCGGTACGACGCGTATTGCATGGTCGATCGAACGTTCTTCGACGCGCCGGGGGAAGCACAGGACCAGGAGTACGCCTTCGCCGCCACCGACCGGGAACTGCCCGAGGGATGGCGCAAGGTCCGCCAGGACGACTGGCTGGTGTGCACTCCTGAGGGCACACGTCGGCCGGCCCAGGGCTGGAAGGTGCACGCCTCCGGGTGCCAGGACAACGCCGAGAAGATCCTCGATGCCGTCCACAACTTCTGCGTGCCCCGGGGAATCCCGTTCAAATTCCTGCGCGGCCAGCACATCCTCCAGCTGCGGAACATGAAGTACGCGTCCCGGGGCGCCAGCGGCAAACTGGTCACGATCTACCCGGCGGACGAGGCGGAGCTGCGCGAGGTCCTCGAAGGCGTCGAGGCCCTCGTCGGCGGCGAGCCCGGCCCGTACATCCTCAGCGATCTGCGGTGGCACCAGGGCCCGTTGTACGTGCGCTACGGCGGCTTCGTCGAGCGGCACGTCGTCTCGGAGAAGGGCGTGCTGGAGCCCGCCGTCGAGCGGCCCGACGGCACGCTCGTCCCCGATCGCCGCCTGCCCGGCTTCCACGTCCCCGACTGGGTGACGCTCCCGGAGTTCCTCCAGCCGCACGTCGAGGCGCGGCGTGCCGAGTCCCTGGCCGGTCTGCCGTACGCAGTGCGCCGCCCGGTGCACTTCTCCAACGGAGGAGGCGTGTACATCGCCGAGGACACCCGCACCGGCAAGGAGGTGATCCTCAAGGAGGCCCGCCCGTACGCCGGTCTGACGGCCGACGGAAGAGACGCCGTGACCCGCCTCCAGTGGGAGCGGGACGTCCTGGAACGGCTCGCCGGACTCGACGCGGTTCCCGCGGTGGTCGACTACTTCACCGTGGGGGATCACCACTTCCTCGCCCAGGAACTCGTCGGGGGTCAGCCGCTCAGCAAGTTCTTCGGCCTGAAGTACCCGGAGACCGGCCCGCGGGCCGACCCCGAGGAGATCGCCGGCTACACGGAGTGGGCGATGGGTGTCTGCCGTGCCGTGGAGCGTGCGGTCGTCTCGGTGCACGAGCGCGGGATCGTGTTCGGCGACCTGCACCCCTACAACATCATGGTCGGGGACGACGGCCGCATCGGGCTGATCGACTTCGAGGTCGCGGCACCGGTCGAGTCCGGGGCGGTACGGATGCTCGGCCACCCCGCGTACGCGGCGCCCGGCGACCGCAAGGGGTTCGCCGCGGACACGTACGCCCTGGCGTGCATCAAGCTCGCGGTGTTCCTGCCGCTGACCGCTCTGCTGAGGCTGGACCTGCACAAGGCGGCGGAACTGGCCGACGAGATCGCCGCACGGTTCCCCGTGCCGCGGGAGTTCCTGGACTCGGCGGTGCGGGAGATTCTCGGCGAGAGCACCGGGGCGAGCGGTGGCCCGGCCGGGAGCGGGCCTGCGGTGGAGCGTGGCCAGACGGACGGGAGGGGCGGTGCCGTCCGCGACAGACTCCGGGGGCGGGACGGCCGGCCGCCCCGCCCCGGGCCCGATCGCCGGAGCTGGCCCGCCGTGCGCGGGTCGCTGGCCGGCGCGATCCTGGCGAGTGCCACTCCCGGCCGTGACGACCGTCTGTTTCCCGGAGACATAGCCCAGTTCAGCACCGGCGCGCTCAACCTGGCCCACGGCGGCGCGGGCGTCCTGTACGCCCTGGACGTCACGGGCGCGGGCCGCTACCCCGAGCACGAACAGTGGCTGCTGGAGCGGTCGTTGCGCCGCGAGCAGCGGGCCAGGATCGGGTTCTACGACGGGCTGCACGGGGTGGCCTACGCCCTCGACCACCTCGGCCACCACGACGACGCCCGGCAGGTCCTCGACCGTTGCATGGGCGAGAAGTGGCAGCGCCTCGGCACGGACCTGTACAGCGGCCTGGCGGGAGTCGGCCTCAATCTGCTCCACTTCGCGGAGAGGACGGGCGACAGCGGTCTGCGGGTGGCGGCCCTGGAGGTGGCCGGCACCGTGGCGGAGCGGCTCGGCTCCGATACCGACGTACCCGAAGTGAGCGGCGGCCAGCACCCCAAAGCGGGCCTCATGCACGGATCGTCGGGCCCGGCCCTGCTCTTCCTGCGCTGCTACGAGGCCACCGGCGACCACGTCTTCCTGGACCTCGCGGCGACCGCGCTGCGCCAGGACCTGCGCCGCTGCCTCACCCGGGAGGATGGTGCCCTGCACGTCAACGAGGGCTGGCGCTCGCTGCCGTATCTCGCCGAGGGCAGCGCGGGTGTCGCCATGGTGCTGGACCTGTATCTCGCCCATCGCGACGACGACCGCTTCCGGGCGGCGGCGGCAGGCGCCCTGATCTCGTCCAGCTCCCAGTTCTACGTCCAGTCCGGACTCTTCAACGGCCGGGCGGGCATCATCAACCACCTCGGGGCCGTGTCACCGGAGCGTACGCCGGCAGCCGATCCGCTCCTCGCCGCACAGATCGACGCCCTGTCCTGGCACGCACTGGAGTACCAGGGAGAACTGGCCTTCCCGGGGGAACAGTTGCTCAGGCTGTCGATGGACCTGGCGACCGGATCCGCCGGTGTGCTGCTGGCCCTCGGTGCCGCTCTGCACACCGGGCCGGTCCACCTGCCCTTCCTCGGCCGGCACCGGCCTGCCTGACCTCACAGATCTGCCCGCCGATCACGGCGGGCGCCCGCACCGCGGGCACGCGCATCCGCGCCAGAAGGAGGTGATTCCCATGTCCCTGCTCGAACTTCAGGAGATGGAGCTGCCCACCGAGTCCTCGGAGGAGACGGTTCTCGGCAGCGGTAGGAGCCAGCACTGCTCGGACGCCAGCTGGGTCTTCTGCTGACCCGCTCACGGGCCGTGACCGGCTCACAGTACGACCGACACGTACCGATCGATCGAAGAGAGAGGAAACAGCATGTCCCTGCTCGAACTTCAGGAGATGGAACTGCCGACCGAGTCCTCGGAGGAGACGGTTCTCGGCAGCGGTAGGAGCCAGCACTGCTCGGACGCCAGCTGGGTCTTCTGCTGAGTCCAGCGCCCCGGGCCTGCACACAGCGGCAGGCTGAAGGCACCTGACACGGCTTCCACGCCGTGAGCGGACCCGGTCGGCGGGTGGGGCAATCACCCGCCGGCCGGTCCGTGTTTCTTCCCGGCCGCCCGTCGGACCTCGTGCAGGGAGCAGTTCCAGTGACCGTGCGTCAGCCGTTGGAGAGCGCGGCCCGGCTCCCGGGCCGTGCGGCGGACCGGATACTTCTGTGTACCACGCGCGAGGGCGGCGTCTGGACGACCGTTCTGGTCATCACGGCCGTCTTCTCGACCACGGCCCAGATCCTGTTCCCGGCCTTCCTCGGCAAGGCCCTGGACTCGGCGCTCGACGGTGGCGGCGGGGCGAGCGGGTGGACGATCGGCTGCCTCTTGGCCGTCACCGCCATGGCCGCGGCCGACGCGCTGTTCGAGCTGGCCGCCGGGGCCGGCGCCGCCTGTGGAACCGCTCTGCTGCGACGTTCGATGCTCGCGACGCTGCTCTCGTGGTCCGGGCCCGGCGGGCCCCGCACCACCGCAGGCGACATGGTGAGCCGGCTGGTCGGTGCCGCGGCCGAGGCGGGCGGGGTCGCCGCCGTACTCGTCCGCGCGGCGCTGTCGATCGTGCCGGCCGTCGGCAGTGTCGTCGCCCTCTTCGTCATCGACCCCTGGCTCGCAGGCACCTTCCTGCTGGGCCTGCCGGCGGTCGTCCTCCTGCTGCGCGCGTTCACCCGCCACATCTCCGACGTGTCCGTCCGGTACCAGGAGACACAAGGGCGCCTCGCGACCGCCCTGCTCGAGGCCCTCACCGGACGCCGCACCATCGCCGCCGCGGGCACGGCCGACGCCGAGGTCCGGCGGGTGCTGCGCGCGCTGCCCGAGCTCAACCGGCTGGGACACGGCATGTGGCAGGCCCAGACCCAGGCGGCCGGCCGGTCCGCGCTGCTCACACCGCTGCTCGAGATCGCGGTCCTGTCCGTGGCCGGTTTCGCCCTTGCCGCCGGCCGTATCACCGTGGGTGAGATGCTGGCCGCCGCGCAGTACGTCGCCATCGGCAGTGGCCTCGGTATGACGACGATGCTGCTCGGCAGGCTGGCCAGGGCGCGTGCGGCTGCGGAGCGGGTGCACGGGGCGCTGGCACAGCCCGTCCTGGAGTACGGGGACCGACGGCTGCCCCCCGGCCCGGGCCACCTGGAGCTGCGGGCCGTGCAGGTGACCGCCGGGGGCGAACGTGTCCTGGACGGCGTCGATCTGACGGTTCCCGGAGGCACGTGCACGGCGCTCGTGGGTGCGTCGGGTTCTGGGAAGTCCCTGCTGGCCGCCGTGGCCGGGCGGCTGACGGACCCGGACGCCGGGGCGGTCGTCCTCGACGGCATGCCCTTGGGGCAGCTGACCCACCGCGACCTGCGATCCGCCGTCGGCTACGCCTTCGAGCGGCCGGTGCTCTTCGGAGAGACGCTGGGCGACGCCATCGCCCGCGGTACCGGCCGGACGGCCGGGGACGTACCGGAAGAGCGGATCGTGGTGGCCGCGCGGGCCGCGGATGTCGACGGATTCGTCCGGCGGCTCCCGGACGAGTACCGGACCCCGTTGGGGGAGGCGTCCCTGTCCGGAGGCGAGGTGCAACGCATCGGGCTGGCCCGGGCGTTCGTGCACTCCGGCCGACTGCTGATCCTTGACGACGCCACGTCGAGCCTGGACACGGTCACCGAGCACCGCATCAGCCAGGTCCTCACCGGAGCCTTGCGCGACCGGACCCGGATCGTCGTCGCCCACCGCGCGGCCACGGCCGCCCGCGCGGACAGCGTCGTATGGCTCGACGGCGGACGGGTGCGGCGCGTCGGTCCCCACCACGAACTGTGGCGCACGGAACCGGAGTACCGGCGGGTGTTCCGCGGTGCCGAGGCTGTCGAGGAGGAACCGTCGTGAGGGCCGGATCACCAGGGGAGCCCATGCTCCCCGTGCTCATCGCACCGCTCAGGGCGCGGCCCGACCGTCTGCTCGCACTGGTCCTCTGGTCCTTGGTCGAGGCGGTCCCCGCGCTGCTCGCCGGCCATCTCGTGGCTCGGGCAGTCGACCAGGGGTTCGCGGCCGGAAGGCCGCTCATCGGGCTGGCCTGGCTCGCCTTGATGGGCCTCGGCGTCTTCGCCGGAGCATGGGGAACGCGGCAGGCGTATCCGCTCTTGGCCGAGGTGGTCGAGCCCTTCCGGGACGACCTCGTGCGCAAGGTGGCTGAGGACTCCCTGCGGCAGGCAGTGGCGGGCCGGGCCGTCGACGCTTCGGGCGTCTCCCGGCTGACTCTCCAGGTCGAGATGGTGCGCGAGGCCTACGCGGGCGTGCTGATGGTCGTCCGGGGGTTCCTCCTCACGGTGGGCGGGGCACTGCTCGGCATGGTGTTCCTCGCACCGCTGATCCTGCTGCTCGTTGTACCGCCGCTGCTGGTGGGGCTCGGTCTCTTCCTGGTACTGCTGCGCCGGATGGCCACCGCGCAGCGCGACGTCATCGTCGCGGACGAACGGGTCGCGGAGGCGGCCGGCGCCGCGTGCGCGGCCGACAGGGACATCGTGGCCTGCGGTGCGAAGGACGGCGTACGGGCGGACCTCGTCGAGCACATCGACGCACAGGCCGCCGCCGCCCGGCGACTCGCCGTCCTGATGCCGGCACGTGTTCTGTGCCTGGCCGTCGCCGGCTGGCTTCCCTTGCTCCTGTTGCTGACGGCGGCCGGTCGGCTGGTCGACGGCGGACTGTCCGCCGGCGCCGTGCTGGGCGCGGCGACGTATGTGACAGGCGGACTGCAACCGGCGGTCCGTTCCCTCATCCAGGGCTTGGGCGGCAGTGGACTCCGCCTGGTGGTGGCACTGCGCCGCATCCACGAGGCACAGGGGCCGACGGCTTCGCCGGCGGATCCGGCGCGGGGTGCGGATCCGGTGCCGGGCGCGACCTCCCAGCCGCCCCTGACGACGGCCCCCACGGCCTACGACGTCGAACTCACCGCCGTCACCTTCGCCTACGGACCGCAGGCGGCCCCGGTGTTCCGGGAGCTGGATCTCACGCTGTCCGAGGGCGGACATCTCGCGGTCGTCGGGCCGAGCGGCATCGGCAAGTCCACGCTGGCCGGCCTGATCGGGGGGACCCTGGAGCCGGACAGCGGCCTGATCCGGCTCGGGGGCCGACCGCCCGGTGCCCTGCCCGGGGCCGACCTGTCCGCCCTGCGGGTCGTCGTTCCCCAAGAGGCGTACGTGTTCTCGGGCGACCTCTGCGAGAACCTGCGCTACCTGTGCCCCGACGCCTCCGAGCACGAGGTGGTGGCAGCCGTGGAGTCCGTGGGCGCCGGACCGCTCGTGGCGCGGCTCGGTGGGATCGGTGCGGTGATCGATCCCGCCGCACTCTCGTCCGGCGAGCGCCAGCAGATCGCGCTGGTCCGCGCCTACCTGTCCCCGGCCCCCCTCGTCCTGCTGGACGAGGCGACCTGTCATCTCGACCCCGCCGCCGAGGCACGGGCGGAGGAGGCGTTCGCGCGGCGGCCCGGCTCCCTGGTCGTGATCGCTCACCGAATCAGCTCCGCGCTGCGTGCCCGGCAGGTCCTCGTCCTGGACGGCAGCCGGGTTGTGAGCGGCGCACACGGCGAGGTCCTGGAACGGTCGCCGCTCTACCGGGATCTGGTGGGGCTGTGGAGCGAGGACGGGCAGGAGCCGCTTGCGGGGAGCGACGAGGCGTCCCCGACCGTCGGCGGGATCGTCAGAGCCACCCCGCCTCGGTCGCGATCCTGATCGCGTCCACGCGGCTGCGGGCCTGCGTCTTCGCCACGGCGGAGGCCAGGTGGTTGCGTACGGTTCCGACCGAGATGTAGAGCTGCGCGGCCACGTCCCGGGCCGACGCCCCCTGTGCGGTGAGCCGCAGGACCGACACCTCACGCGGGGTCAGCGGATTTTCGGTCGCCGTCGCGGCCGCGAGCACCAGCTCGGGATCGACGACCCGACGCCCCTGCGCCACCTGGCGGATGTCCTCCGCGAGCCGGGCCGTCGGGGCGTCCTTGCGGACGAAGCCGACGACTTGGGCCGACAGCGCGCGACGCACGTGTTCCGGCCGTGCCACGCTCGTCAGGACGAGTGTGCGGCACGAGGGTAACCGGGCATGAAGTTCCACGGCGGCCGTGATCCCGTCCGTACCGGGCAGGTCGATGTCGAGGACCGCCACGTCCGGCGGTGTGCGCAGGGCGGTCGGGACGATGAGGTCTCCGTGGTCGACCGCCGCGACGACCTCGAGGTCGGGTTCCTGGGACAACAGCGCGGTCAACGCCTGACGGATCAGCGGGGCGTCCTCGGCCAGGAGCACGCGTATGCGATCGCCGCTCCCGGGTCTGCCCCCGCCTGTTCTCTCCGCGCTTTCTTCCACGCTAGGCCCCCAGCCGATCGCTGCACGTTCGAACCAATGACATGCGACGTCGATCATGTGAGCAAGAAGCAAACCGGCCACGAAATACACCCTCCCGGAGTAGCTCTTCGCACCGGGCCCGGCCGGCACACCACAGGGCAAGGAGCCCGCTCTTTCGTAGTCAGCGATGCCCCCATGAACCGCGTACCGCGACGCGATGCGCGGGTGAGGTCGGCCCCGGTGAAGTCCGCGCCCTGCGCGTCCGAGCGGTAGAGATCGGCCCCCCGATGGCGTCAACGGGCGTCAGCGCTTCGGTTTGCCCTTGGTGTACAGCCAGGTGTCGAAGAGCTTGCTCAGGTCCTTGCCGGACAGGCGCTCGGACAGGGCGATGAATTGGCGCGTGTCGGCGTTGCCGTGGCGGTGGTCCCGTGGCCAGGTGCGGAGGATGCGGAAGAAGGTGCGGTCGCCGACGGCGCGGCGGAGTTGGTGGAGGGCCATCGCGCCACGGCCGTAGACGGGTGGGTCGGAGATGTGGCCGGGGGAGGGTGGGGTGGCGGGCGGGAAGGACCAAATGCCCTTGCTCTCGTCGTCCGTGCCGTCGTAGAAGGCGTCGAAGGTCTGCTGGGCGGTGCGGCCGCGGTGCTGTTCGGTCCAGAGCCATTCGGCGTAGGTGGCGAAGCCCTCGTTGAGCCACATGTCCTTCCAGGCGCGCGGGGTGACCGAGTTGCCGAACCACTGGTGGGCGAGTTCGTGGACGATCAGGCGCTCGTCGGGGGCGGCGGCGAAGTAGGGCCTGGTCTGGGTTTCCAGGGCGTAGCCGAGCTCGGGGAGGCGGTCGACGATGGCGCCGGTGGAGGCGAAGGGGTAGGGGCCGAAGGTGCGGCGTTCCCATGCGGTGATCTTGGCGATCTGGTCGGGGACGTCGCGGGAGGCATCGGCCTCCTCGGGGTCGATGGCGACGTACTGGGGGAGGCCGTGGGCGGTGGTGGTGTGGATGTCGAAGTGGCCGATGGCGACGGTGGCCAGGTAGGAGGCCATGGGGTCGTGGGTGCGCCAGTGGTGGGTGGTGCGGCCGTTGTGGGTGTCGCGGCGGGTGAGTTCGCCGTTGGAGACGGCCGCGTAGCCCCGGGGGACGGTGACCGTGATGTCGTACGTGGCCTTGTCGGAGGGGTGGTTGTTGCCGGGGAACCAGGTCATGGAGCCGGTCGGCTCGCCGAGTCCTACGGCGCCGTCGGTGGTCCGGAGCCAGCCCTCGCGGGAGCCGTCCGGGTCGGTGATGGCCTTCGGCTTGCCGTCGTAGACGACGGTGGTCGTGAAGGTGCGGCCCTCGGGGAGGGCGGCGGCGGGGGTGAGGGTCAGCTCGGTGCCGTCGCGGGTGGCGCGGGCGGAGCGGCCGTTCACGGTGGTCTCGCGGACGTACAGTCCGGCCAGGTCGAGGTGGAATGAGCTGAGGGCGCGGGTGGCGCGGGCGGTGATCCGGGCGGTGCCGCGCAGCCGGTGGGTGCCGGGCGTGTAGTCGAGCGCGAGGCGGTAGTGGGTGACGTCGTAGCCGCCGTTGCCGAGGCGGGGGAAGAGGGGGTCGCCCTTGCCCGCCGCGCCCGGGGCCGGGGGCGCCTCGTGGGACGGTCCGGTGCAGGACGTGCTCAGCAGCAGGAGCGGGGCCAGGAGCAGGGCGCCGGGGAGGAGGCGTGCGGGTCGCTGGGGCACGGTTCTCCTCGGGTGGGCGGCCTGCGGACTCATGATCACCATCAAACCGGGTGAACCGGATGCCTGTCGATATAAACGTCTCCGAACTGGAGTTCACCACTTCTAGTGAAGCTTTGGCCGTCAGTTGCTATCGGCAACCGACGGTTGTCAAGCTGTTGCTGACTGTCAACCACTGGGAGTGCACGTGGCCTTTGGTGACCAGCCCGCATACCTCCGTGTCGCCGACGACCTCCGGAAGAAGATCGTCGCGGGCGATCTGCCACCGCACGCCCGCCTCCCCTCCCAGGCGCGGATCCGCGAGGAGTACGGGGTCTCCGACACCGTCGCCCTCGAAGCCCGCAAGGTGCTCATGGCCGAGGGCCTGGTCGAGGGCCGCTCCGGGTCGGGTACGTACGTCCGTGAGCAGCCCGTCCCGCGCCGTCTGGTGCGCACCGGCTATCACCCCCGGGGCGAGTCCAGCCCGTTCCGGCAGGAGCAGGGTGACGACCGGGTCAGCGGCACCTGGGACTGCGGGAGCGAACAGGAGGAGGCGAGCCCGGAGATCGCCGAGCGGCTGCGGGTCGAGCCGGGCGAGCGCGTCATGCGCACCCGGTATCTGTTCCGGGCGGCGGGCGAGCCGGTGATGCTCTCCACGTCCTGGGAGCCGCTCGCCGTCACCGGCCGCACGCCCGTGATGCTGCCCGAGGAGGGGCCGTTGGCCGGGCGCGGGGTGGTCGACCGGATGGCGGCCGTCGACGTCGTGGTGGACAACGTGGCGGAGGAGGTCGGGGCGCGTCCCGGCCTCGCCGAGGAGGTGCTGGCGCTCGGCGGGGTGCCGGGCCATGTGGTGCTCGTGATCTCCCGTACGTACTTCGCGGGCGGTCGGCCGGTCGAGACGGCGGACGTGGTGACGCTGGCCGAGCGCTACCGGGTGGCGTACCACCTGCCGGTGAAGTGAGGCGTGGAGCGGACTTGGCCGGGGTGGGCGTCTCCGTCTGCGGCGGTTCTCCGGCCCCGGCTGCGTGACCGCGAGTTTACGTCCGCCTCTTCGCCGTAACGGACCGGCAACGCCCGCTCGCGGCCTGCCGACATGTCACCGGCCTAGCTTCCTCTGGCGTACCGCTCACGCGCCGAACGACAGGGGAAGCCGCCATGACGGACACGGTCACACCCGACCAGACGCAGACGGGCTCGACAGCGGCCCGCGCGCCGCGGCGCAGTTATGCCCGGCTCGCCGCCGACGAAAGCCGGGAGGACTACTCGCTGCGCTACGCGCCGCACTCCTACCGCCGTTGGTCGCCGACCATGGTCGCGTCGACGGCGCTCGGCGGCATCGCCTATCTCGCCGACTTCGCGATCGGCGCGTCCATCGTCTTCACGTACGGCTTCACCAGCGGTCTCGCCTCGATCCTCACCGCGGCGACGATCATCTTCCTGACCGGTATCCCGATCGCGCGCGCCTGTGCGACTTACGGGCTGGACATGGATCTGATCACCCGTGGCGCCGGGTTCGGCTACTTCGGATCGACTCTGACGTCGCTCATCTACGCGAGCTTCACCTTCATCTTCTTCGCGCTGGAGGGCTCGATCATGGCGCAGGCCATGCAGCAGGCCCTCCACATCCCGCTCCCCATCGGGTATCTGATCACCACTCTGATCGTCATCCCCATCGTCTTCCGCGGGATGGGCGCGCTGGCCAAGGTGCAGGCGTGGACGCAGCCGCTGTGGCTGATCGGGCTGGTGCTGCCGTTCGTGGTGCTGGCCTTCGAACGGCCGGACGCCTGGGCCTCGTTCGCCTCCTTCGGCGGTACGGAGGGGGCGGGGTCCGGGTTCGACTGGATCGGGTACGGGCTCGGCACCGGCGTGGCGCTCTCGCTGATCGCCCAGATCGGTGAGCAGGCCGACTATCTGCGCTTCATGCCCGCCAAGACCGAGCAGAACCGGCGGCGCTGGAATCTGGCGGTGCTGGCCGCCGGGCCCGGCTGGGTGGTGATCGGCGCGGCCAAGCAGCTCGGCGGCGCGTTCCTGGCCTTCGTGGCGCTCGGCGCGGTCGGCACGACCCATGCCCTGGAGCCGATCGCCCCGCAGATCGAGGCGTTGAAGCCCTGGCTCGGCTCGGTCGCGCTGCCGGCCGCCGCGCTGTTCGTCGTGGTCTCCCAGATCAAGATCAACGTGACCAACGCCTACAGCGGCTCGCTGTCCTGGTCCAACTTCTTCTCCCGGGTGACCCATCGTCACCCCGGCCGGGTCTGGTACATCTTCCTCAACCTCGCCATCGCGCTGGCGCTGATGGAGATGAACATGTTCGCGGCGCTCAACAAGCTGCTGGGCTTCTACTCCAACGTCGGCATCGCCTGGATCGCGGCGGTCACCGCCGATCTGGTGATCAACAAGCCGCTGGGGCTGAGCCCGAAGTACATCGAGTTCAAGCGCGCGTACCTGTACGCGGTGAACCCGGCGGGGTTCGGTGCGATGGTGATCGCCTCGGTGGTTTCGATCATCGCCTTCTTCGGAGTGTTCGGTGAGGTGGCCGAGGCGTTCTCCACCTTCATCGCCTGCGGTCTGGCGCTGGTGCTCAGCCCGCTGCTGGCCTGGCTCACCCGGGGGCGCTACTACCTGGCCCGGCCGAACCCGGTGAACGGGCCGGGGGTGGAGGTGCCGGACGTCACCGCCGTCCACACCTGCGCGGTGTGCGAGACGGCGTACGAGCTGCCGGACATCGCCGACTGTCCGGTGCGGGCCGGGGCGGTGTGCTCGCTGTGCTGCTCGCTGGACGCCGAGTGCGGTGACGCCTGCCGCAAGGGCCCCAAGGGTTCGCACGGCGCGGCCCCCGTCCTGTTGCCGGTGCCGACCGTACGAGCGAGCGGGGCGCGACGAGCGAGCGGGGCGCGACGAGCGAGCGGGGCGCGCGCGAGCGACGGGTAAGGCTGCGCAACAGCGTAAGAGAGCCGAGGCGGGTAAAAGGCCGGTAATTTATTCGGCTGGTCTTTTCTCCGACTCGCGGCCAACTTGAGCCGGATTTGAGCTTGTTGGTTCATGGGCGGCGCCGTGTTCCCCGTCCCTCGCTATTCAAAACCCATGCGCCGGAATCGATGCCCGCGGCTTGTCCAATCGGGCGCATTCGGCGATATCACAGCGGAATGGCGGCGCCGGTGAGGGCGCCGCCTCCGCGCCGCCTCCGTGCTGGCCCGTACCGTCTGGCCAGCGCCTTCGTGTGACGCCGAACGCCGTGGCGGGTCCGTAGAGGTTTTGCGAAGGCCCTTCCCGTAGCGGCCCGCATGCGCTCCGCAAGACCCCCGCCGGATTGGTGTGTTGCATAGATCACACGCGATGTCCGATAGCTCAGATCGGCCTCAAGCCCGTAAAGCGCACCCTTATTTCGCTTGTACGATGGCGCGGTTTGCATCAGGTCTGGGGGGCGAAAGGAGCGTGAGGGGCGTTGACCACGGAGCAGGGTTCCCACTCGCATTACAAACGGTCACTCGGCACGGTGGCCCTCACCGCGGTGGGCCTCGGTTCGATCATCGGCTCCGGCTGGCTGTTCGGCGCCGCGCGGGCCGCGGCGCTGGCGGGCCCGGCGGCCATCTTTGCCTGGGTGATCGGAGCGGCGGTCGCCCTGACCATCGCCCTGACGTACTCCGAACTCGGTTCGATGTTCCCCAAGGCCGGCGGCATGGTGCGGTACGGCCAGTACTCGCACGGCTCGCTGGCCGGATACCTGGCCGCCTGGGCCAACTGGATCGCGATCGTCTCCGTCATCCCCGGTGAGGCGACCGCGTCCGTCCAGTACATGAGCTCCTGGGACTTCGGCTGGGCCAAGGAGCTGTACGACGGGAAGGAGCTGACCGGCACCGGTGTCACGCTCGCGTCCGTGCTGCTGGTCTTCTACTTCTTCCTCAACTGGTTCGCGATCACCCTCTTCGCGAAGACCAACACCGCGATCACCGTCTTCAAACTCGTCGTCCCGGCCCTGACCGCGGGCGCCCTGCTGATGGCGCACTTCGACACCGGCAACGTCACCGGCAACGGGGGCTTCACGCCGAACGGCTGGAACTCGGTGTTCACCGCTGTGGCCGTCTCCGGCATCGTCTGGGCGTACAACGGCTTCCAGTCGCCGCTGAACATGGCGGGCGAGGCCCGCAACCCGGGCAAGTCGCTGCCCAAGGCCGTCATCAGCTCCATCCTCATCGCGCTGGTGATCTACGTGGCCCTCCAGGTCGCGTTCCTGACCGCCGTCCCGGCGGCCGACCTCGCGCACGGCGGCTGGGCGAAGCTCTCGTACGACTCCCCGCTCGCCGACCTCTCCCTCGCCTGGGGGCTGAACTGGCTGGCGCTGCTGCTGTACGCGGACGCCTTCGTCTCCCCGTCCGGCACCGGCATGATCTACGCGGCCACCACCTCCCGCATGGTCCAGGGCGTCCAGGAGAACGGCCACCTGCCCGGCGTCTTCGGCAAGGTCGACCCGAAGACCGGTATTCCGCGTCCGGCGCTGGTGCTCAACCTGGTGATCGCCTTCGCGTTCCTCGCGGTGTTCCGCGGCTGGGGCTCGCTGGCCGAGATCGTCTCCGTGGCGACCGTCATCTCGTACATCACCGGCCCGGTCGCCGTGATGTCGCTGCGGCGGCTCTCCCCGGACCTGCCGCGTCCGGTGAAGCTGCGCGCGATGCCGGTCATCGCGCCGATCGCGATGGTCTTCGGTTCGCTCGTCCTCTACTGGGCCCGCTGGCCGCTCACCGGCAAGGTCATCTTCATCATGGCGATCGGCCTGCCGATCTGGGCCTGGTACGAGCTGCGCAAGCCGTGGGCCGAGCTGAAGCCGCATCTGGCGGCGGGCGCCTGGATGGTGGCCTATCTGCTGGTCATGGCCGCGGTGTCGTGGGCCGGCGGCAAGGAGTTCGGCGGCCGCGGCTATCTGCCCGAGGGCTGGGACATCCTGGTCGTCACCCTGATCGCACTCGGCTTCTACGTCTGGGGCGTGCGCAGCGCATGGCGCAATCCCACGCTGCTGGAGGCCGAGCGCGAGCTGGCCGACACCACGGCCGAGGAGCTGACCGGCGAGGCGGACCGGGAGACGGTCTCCGCGCGCCGTTGAGCGCGTGGCCGGATGCGTGCCTCGTTGTGAGAACACGTATCCGCTGCGTGAAGGTAGGGCGTAGGCTCGGGCATATGCGGAACGGGATTTCCTTAACGGTGTCGCCCAGACGCGTGCCCGGGTGCGCCACAACGGAGGGGGCGGAGAGATGAGTGACGGCAACGCTGTGCTGCCATGGCTCGTCATCCGCCAGGACGGCAACGGCAACCGCTATCGCGTCGGCCGCTACGCCACGCGGACGGAGGCCCAGGAGGTCGCCGACCGACTGGACGACCAGGGGCAGGAGCAGCTCTACGTCGTCGAGCGGACCGCCGCGACCGGGCAGGCAGGCTGACGCCGTCCGTCCGAGGTGCCGTCCGTACAACCTGTACATGGCCTTGCTGCCGGCGGGCCGGAGTCTCCCGTTCGTCCGGGCGGGAGAATCCGGCCCGCCGGGCTCTGCGCGAGGGCCCGGCGGGGCTGTGCGGGCCCGGCGGGGCTGTGCGGACACCCCCTAGAGTGCGGGCATGACGGTGCGCGTGGTGGTGGGCGGAGCGGTGTTCGACCGGGGGCGGCTGCTGGCCGCGCGGCGCAGCGCCCCGCCCGAGCTGGCCGGGCGCTGGGAGCTGCCCGGCGGCAAGGCCGAGCCCGGTGAGACGCCGCGGCAGGCCCTGGTGCGGGAGCTGCGCGAGGAGCTGGGCGTCGAGGTCGAGCCGCTGGAGCCGCTGCCCGGCGAGTGGCCGCTGAAGCCCGGTTACGTCCTGCGGGTGTGGACCGCCGCGCTGCGCTCCGGCGAGCCGCGTCCGCTGGAGGACCACGACGAGCTGCGCTGGCTGACCCCCGACCGGGTGGACGAGGTCGACTGGCTGGATGAGGACCGGCCCGCGGTGGCGGAGGCGGTCCGACGGCTGCGCGCCGCGGAACACCCCCGTCCGCGCGCCCGCTGATCCCCTGTGAGCTCATTCGGCCCTGCCGGGACGGTCCGGGGCGGTACCGGGCCCGGGATTCGGGTATGTGCTGATTAACCCCTCTGAACCGTCTGAATCCCTCCATTTCGGCGGGGCCGTGCGGCGGCTGGTAGCGGCTGGGAAGTGATCGGCGTGAGTGAGAGCGCAGGGACGGCCGCCGGGCCCACCCCCGGTTTCGTCGAGTGGGTCTTCCCCGCCGAGCCGGGCTCCGCCCGCGCCGCCCGCTGCCTGGTCCGGCAGGCGCTGGACGACTGGGGGCTGTCGGCGCTGGGCGATGTGACGGCGCTGCTGGTGAGCGAACTGGTCACCAACGCCCTGCGGTACGCGAGTGGCCCGATCGGGCTGCGCATGTACGCCCGTCGCGAAACCGGCGTGCCGCGTTCCGTGCTGATGGTCGAGGTGTCCGACCCGCTGGACGATCCGCCGCACGCGCGTACGGCGTCCCCGGAGGACGAGAGCGGCCGGGGGCTGGAGTTGATCGCCCGGGCTGCGCTGCGCTGGGGCACCCGTCGGGGGCGGGCCGGAAAAACGGTGTGGTTCGAGCTGCCTCTCCCCGGTTAGGAGTGAGGGGGAGCGCTGATCTTGAGCGCTTCATCAAAAGCCGGGACGGAAACGGATTGCGGGCTGAGATAGTGCTGTGATCGTGAAGACCGTACTCCGGATGGCCGTGGTGCTGGATACTCGGCTATCTGTAGCCGGTCGGAGCACCTGAGCCGGAGGGGACGGGCGCATGAGCGAGAAGCCAGCGGGGGCGGATATCCCCGAGGAGACGGTCGGTTCGCAGGTGTCGCCCGTGTCGCAAATGTCATCAATGCCTGGATCGGTGTCGGGGTCGGTGCTGGGCTCGCTGTCCGATGTGTGGCAGAGCAGTCCGCCCGGATCGATCTATGACTACATCCGTATCGCCTCCTTCTCGCTCGGGTCCGACGGCCGTATCGCGCAGTGGAGTGAACGCGCCGCCGAGCTGCTGGGACTGACGGCGGCCCAGGCCGTCGGCAAGGACCCGGTGGACGCCTTCGTACCGGCTGAGCTGCGGGAGACCGGCCGCCGCAAGGTCGCCGACATCCTGGACGGCCGGGAGTGGACCGGCCTGGTCCCCTACCGCAGCCCCCAGGCACCCGGCGGAGTCGGCATCGCCGAGGTGTATGTGATGCCGAGCCAGGACGAGGACGGGGAGCGCACCGCGCTCTGTATCGCCGTCGATGTGGGCGCGCTGCGCGGACTGGAAACCGATCTTGCCGCCTCACAGGCCGTTTTCGGTCAATCTCCGCTTGGTTTCTTTCTGTTCGGTACAGATTTGCGCATGCTCCGCGTCAACGAGCGCTTTGCGACGGTTTTCGGCCGCCCGGTCGAGGAGTACCGCGGCGCCACCGCGCACGATCTGCTGCCCCGGGGCGAGGCCGACCGGCTCGCCGCCGCCCTGCGCCAAGTCCTGGACAGCGGAAGCTCCCTGACGGACATGCCGATCATGGGCCCGGTCCCCGGCAGCCATGACCGCCGCCGCTGGTCGGTGTCGCTGTACCGGCTGCACAGCGGATCGGGCCGCCCCATCGGCATCGCCGGGCTCGCCACCGACGTCACCGGCCGCCGCCGCGCCGAGCAGGAGGCCGCGGGCGTACGCCGCAACCTGGCGCTGCTGAACGAGGCCGGGGCCCGAATAGGCACCTCGCTGGACCTGGAGACCACCGCCCGCGAACTCCTGGACGTGGCCGTCCCGCAGTTCTGCGACCTGGCCTCCGTCGACCTCTACCAGGGGCTGCTGTCCGGTGACGAGACCCCGCCCGGGCTCGCCGACGGCAGCGCCGAGCTGCGCCGCGTCGCCTTCGCCAGCGCCGTCTCGGACGGCCCCGTCGCCTTCGGCGACGTCTACCGCACCGACGACAGCGGCCAGGGCGAGCTGCCCAAGCCCATCGAGGTCGGCGAGGTGCACCGCTACCCCTTCCACTCGCTGTGCGCCCACGCCCTGCGCACCGCCCAGGTCCGGGTCGTCACCGGCCGCGACAGCGGCGAGGGCCTGGAACTCGGCACCATGCTCCAGTCCACGCTCCTGGTGCCGATGGTCGCGCGCGACACCGTCGTCGGCCTCGCCCAGTTCTCCCGTACGAAGGGCAGCGAACCCTTCGGCGAACGGGACCGGGCGCTCGCCGTCGAACTGGCCGCCCGCGCCGCCGTCTCCATCGACAACGCCCGGCTCTACCGCAGAGAACACGAGCGCGCGCTGATCCTCCAGCGCAGCCTGCTCCCGCCCGGCGACCCGGAGGCCGCCGGGCTCGATATCGCCTGCCGCTATCTGCCGGGCAACGCGGCCACCGAGGTGGGCGGCGACTGGTTCGACGTCATCGAACTGCCCGGGCACCGCACCGCGCTGGTGGTCGGCGACGTGATGGGGCGCGGCCTGCGCGCCGCCGTCGCGATGGGCGAGCTGCGCACCGCCGTCCGCACCCTGGCCCTGCTGGACCTGGAGCCCGCCGAGGTGCTGTCCGCGCTGGACGAGATCGCCCGGGGGCTGGGCGCGCCCGGCGGCTCGACCGCCGGGGCGCGGGCCGCGGGGCGGTCCGCCGACGGCTCCTCCGACCTGTCCGAGGTCTACCTCGCCACCTGCGTCTACGCCGTCTACGACCCGGTCACCCGGCGCTGCACCTTCGCCAACGCGGGCCATCTGCCGCCCGGCCTGGTCGAACCGGGGGAGGGCGCCCTGCTGATGGAGGTGCCGCCGGGGATGCCGCTCGGGGTCGGCGGCGAGCCGTTCGAGGAGATCGAGGTCGAGCTGCCGGACGGCGCGCTGCTGGCCCTGTACACCGACGGCCTCGTCGAATCCCGCGACCACGCCCTGGACGAGGGGCTCCAGGACCTCCGTACCGCGCTGTCCACCGACGAGGGCGCCAACCGTCCCGACAGTTCGCTGGAGGACATCTGCGACCACGTCCTGAGCAGCCTCGACACCCACCACGGCGAGGACGACATCGCCCTGCTCATGGCCCGGGTGCAGGGCCTGCCGAGCGGGTCGGTCGGCGACTGGAACCTGCCCAGCGACCCGCAGTCGGTCGGGCGGGCCCGGGAACTCGCCCGTGAGCAGCTGGAGTCCTGGGGCCTGGAGGGCCTGGTCGACACCACCGAGCTGCTGGTCAGCGAGCTGGTGACCAACGCGCTGCGGTACGGGGAGGGCGAGATACGGCTACGGCTGCTGCTGGACCGGACGCTGGTGTGCGAGGTCTGGGACGGCAACCTGGTCCAGCCGCGGCGGCGGCGCGCCCGCGACACCGACGAGGGCGGCCGCGGGCTCCAGCTGGTCGGCCTCCTCAGCGCGGGCTGGGGCAGCCGCCGCACCCCGCACGGCAAGACGGTCTGGTTCGAGCTGGCCCTCCCGGACGGCGAGTCCTCGGGGCCGGACTCGGTGGAAGCGCTGCTCAGCCTGTGGTGAGGCGCGGGCCCGTGTCACCACGGGCCCGCGAGACGCCAGGCTAGCCCTCCCGGCGGCGGATCTTGTTGCCCAGCCAGACCAGGGGGTCGTACTTGCGGTCCACGGCCCGCTCCTTGAGCGGGATCAGCGCATTGTCGGTGATCTTGATCCCCTCGGGGCAGACCTCCGTGCAGCACTTGGTGATGTTGCAGTACCCGAGACCGTGCTCGTCCTGGGCGGCCCGCTTGCGGTCGATCCCGGCCTCGCCCGCCGCGTCCAGCGGATGCATGTCCAGCTCCGACACCCGCATCAGGAAGCGCGGGCCCGCGAACGCCTCCTTGTTCTGCTCGAAGTCGCGCAGTACGTGACAGGTGTCCTGGCACAGGAAGCACTCGATGCACTTGCGGAACTCCTGCGAGCGCCCCACGTCCTCCTGCTGCATCCGGTACTCGCCGGGGCCCAGGCCCTCCGGCGGGACGAAGGACGGCACCTCCCGGGCCTTGGCGTAGTTGTAGGACACGTCCGTGACCAGGTCACGGACGACCGGGAAGGCCCGCAACGGCGTCAGGGTGATCGTCTCGTCGCGGCTGAAAATCGACATCCGCGTCATGCACAGCAGCCTCGGTCGTCCGTTGATCTCGGCGCTGCACGAGCCGCATTTGCCCGCCTTGCAGTTCCAGCGGACCGCCAGGTCCGGTGCCTGGGTCGCCTGGAGGCGGTGGACGATGTCCAAAACGACTTCGCCCTCATTGACCTCGACGCGGAAGTCCCGCAGACCGCCGCCGTCCACATCGCCCCGCCACACCCGGAAGTGGGCCTCGTACGCGCTCACCGGGTCAGCTCCTCGTCCGTCAGGTACTTCACCAGCTCGTCCTTTTCGAACAGGTTCAGCAGGTCGGGCCGGATGGGCGGCGTCTCGCGCCGCTCCAGCCGGATCTGCCCGCGCCCGGGATCGGTCGGCGCGGCGAGACCGGCCGACGGGTCGGAGAGGCGGCAGACCAGGTTGACCCGGCGCCATTCGCGGTCCATCTCGGGATAGTCGTCGCGGGTGTGCCCGCCGCGGCTCTCGGTGCGCTCCAGGGCGGCGCGCGCCACGCACTCGCTGACCAGCAGCATGTTGCGCAGGTCGATGGCCAGGTGCCAGCCGGGGTTGAACTGCCGGTGGCCCTCGACCCCGGCCCGCCGCGCCCGGACCCGCAGCGCCGCCAGCCGGTGCAGCGCGTCCTCCATCTCACCGGCCCGCCGGATGATGCCCACCAGGTCGTTCATGGTCTGCTGGAGTTCCTGGTGCAGCGTGTACGGATTCTCGGCGGGACTGGACGGCTGCTCAGCCGCGGAGCCCGCGGATACGGCGGACGGCACCTCGCCGTCCTCGGCGCTGAACGGCCGCAGCGCCTCGGCCGCCGCCAGGTCCAGCTGGGCGTCGTCGGGCACCGGGCGGGAGCCGGACGCGGCGGTCTCCTGTGCGTACCGGGCCGCGTGGAGCCCGGCGCGGCGGCCGAAGACCAGCAGGTCGGAGAGGGAGTTGCCGCCGAGCCGGTTGGAGCCGTGCATGCCGCCCGCGACCTCGCCCGCGGCGAAGAGGCCGGGGACGCCGCTCGCGGCCGCGGTGTCCGGGTCGACGTCCACCCCGCCCATCACGTAGTGGCAGGTGGGGCCGACCTCCATGGGCTCGGCCGTGATGTCGACGTCGGCCAGCTCCTTGAACTGGTGGTGCATGGACGGCAGCCGCCGCGTGATCACCTCGGCGGGCATCCGGGTGGAGACGTCGAGGAAGACGCCGCCGTGCGGGGAGCCGCGGCCCGCCTTGACCTCGGAGTTGATGGCGCGGGCCACCTCGTCGCGGGGGAGCAGCTCGGGCGGGCGGCGGTTGTGGTCCGGGTCCTCGTACCAGCGGTCGCCCTCGTCCTCGGACTGGGCGTACTTCTCCTTGAAGACGTCCGGAATGTAGTCGAACATGAACCGCTTGCCGTCGCTGTTGCGCAGCACCCCGCCGTCCCCGCGCACCGACTCGGTGACGAGGATCCCCTTGACCGAGGGCGGCCAGACCATGCCGGTCGGGTGGAACTGCACGAACTCCATGTTGATCAGCGGGGCCCCGGCGAGGAGGGCCAGCGCGTGGCCGTCGCCGGTGTACTCCCAGGAGTTGGAGGTCACCTTGAAGGACTTGCCGATGCCGCCGGTGGCCAGCACCACGGCCGGGGCCTCGATCGCGAAGAAGCGGCCGGACTCCCGTTCGTACCCGAAGACCCCGGCGACCCGCTCGCCCGCCGCGTCCTTGACGATGCGGGTGACCGTGCACTCCTGGAAGACCTTGAGCCGCGCCTCGTAGTCGCCGGTCTCGGCCTTGTCCTCCTGCTGGAGGGAGACGATCTTCTGCTGGAGGGTGCGGATCAGCTCCAGGCCGGTGCGGTCCCCGACGTGGGCGAGCCGCGGATACTCATGGCCGCCGAAGTTCCGCTGGGAGATCCTGCCGTCCGGGGTGCGGTCGAAGAGCGCGCCCCAGGTCTCCAGCTCCCAGACCCGGTCCGGGGCCTCCTGGGCGTGCAGCTCGGCCATCCGCCAGTGGTTGAGGAACTTGCCGCCGCGCATGGTGTCGCGGAAGTGCACCTGCCAGTTGTCGCCCGCGTTGACATTGCCCATGCTGGCGGCGATGCCGCCCTCGGCCATCACCGTATGGGCCTTGCCGAACAGCGACTTGCAGATGACGGCGCAGCGCATGCCCTGTTCGCGTGCCTCGATCGCGGCCCGCAGCCCGGCGCCGCCCGCGCCGATCACGACCACGTCCCAGGCCTGACGTTCGACTTGCGTCATCGTTGAAGGCACCTCTCCTAGAAGAACCGGGGGTCGTCGAAGGCGCCGCTCGCCAGCAGGAACACATAGAAGTCGGCGACGGCGACACTGATCAGCGACGCCCAGGCCAGCTGCATGTGGCGCGCGTTGAGCGAGCTGACCCAGCCCCAGAGCCGGTAGCGCACCGGATGCCGGGAGAAGTGCTTGAGCCGGCCGCCGACGATGTGCCGGCAGGAGTGGCAGGAGAGGGTGTACGCCCAGATCAGCGCGATGTTTGCGAGCAGCACCAGGGTGCCGAGGCCCATGTGACCCCACCGGCCGTGTTCGTCCCGGAAGGCGAGCACGGTGTCATAGGTGAGGATCCCCGCGACGATCACCGCGAAGTAGAAGAAGTAGCGGTGGATGTTCTGGAGGATGAGCGGGAAGCGGGTCTCGCCGGTGTAGTTGGCGCGCGGCTCGGCGACCGCGCAGGCCGGTGGTGAGGCCCAGAAGCCCCGGTAATACGCCTTGCGGTAGTAGTAGCAGGTCAGCCGGAAGCCGAGCGGGAAGATCAGGATCAGCAGGGCGGGGGACAGGCCCCACCACGCGCCGAAGATCTCCCAGTTCGCGCCGCCCTTCATGGGGACGCAGTTCTGCGCGATGCACGGCGAGTAGAACGGGGAGACGTACGGCTCGGCGTAGTAGTTGTCTCCGGCGAAGGCCCGCCAGGTCGAGTACACGATGAACGCGAACAGCCCGGCGGCGGTGACCGCGGGCGCCAGCCACCAGCGGTCGGTCCGCAGATGGCGGGCGGGGATGGCGGCGCGCGACGGGCTGCGCACGCCGCTCGTGGCCGCTTCCCGCTCGGACGGCGTGGCGGCTTGGGGGTCGGTGCCAGTGGCCAAGGAAAACTCCGCGGTGGAGTGGTGTGGGGGACGGTCGGGTGCGGACCCGTCGGGCCGGGTACGCGCCGGGCGACCCCTTTAGGGAGCGTGACGGTCGCGCGCGCCGAGACCCTCGTCGTCGACGTCCGACCACAGCGCGCTGTTGTACGGCGCGTCGGGGACCGGGACCATCTCGGGGCGCGGCCGCTCCGCGGCGGGGGCCGTATCGCGCAGCAGGGCGAGACTCTCGCGCAGGTGGTCCGCGTCGGTGCGGACCCGTCGTATCTCCAGCCCGCCGGCGCCGACCCGGTCTTCCAGCCGGGTGACGGAACGGACCAGCTCGTCGAGACAGCGTTGGACGGCCGTCAAGTCGTCGTTCAAGGACATGACTTGCCCTCACTTCCGCGGTTGCGGTTGGCGGCGCTCATGCGACAGCGAGTGTTACGCGTCACAGTCCTGGTTGGGAAGGGATCTGCCGCGATTGGCGGAGTCACCGGCGTGATCACGCCGCCGTGCGCCGGGGTGCGCGCCGGTCGTACTGATCCGGTCGGGTGATCCTGTCCCCTCCATGGCCGTCCCGAGGTGCTGTCTCATGATCCGTCGCTTTGAGTAAGGAGTATATGCGACAGGCGTCAAAATGTGCGAAATGCGCTTAATATCGGCACCCCCCGGAGGTCACGAGCCATGTCCATCGACAAGCGACGCTGCGCCGTGCTGCTCGCCGCGGGAGTGCTGCTGCCGCTGCCCGTCCTCACCGGGTGCAGCTCCGGCGACGACGACGGCCCGCCGTCGCCCGCGGCCCGGGACATCGCCCCGGCCTCCCGCGCGCAGACCGCCCCCGGCGGCACGCTGCGCTGGGCGCTGGACGCCCGGCCCGCGACCTTCAACGCCTTCCAGACCTCCGCCGACACCGGCACCGAGCGGGTCGCCGGGGCGGTGCTGCCCGCGCTCCACACCCTCGATGCCCGTGGCCGCCCGCAGCGCAACGCCGACTACCTGGAGTCCGCCGAGGTGGTCTCGCGCGAGCCCAAGCAGGTCGTGGTCTACAAGCTCAACCCCAAGGCGGTGTGGAGCGACGGCCGCCCGCTCGGCGCGGAGGACTTCTCCGCCCAGTGGAAGGCCCTGCGCGGCACGGAGAACGCCTACTGGACCGCGCGCAACGCCGGATACGACCGCATCGCCAGGATCCAGCCGGGGGAGAAGGACCACGAGGTCAAGGTCACCTTCGCCAAGCCGTACACCGACTGGCGGTCGCTGTTCACGCCGCTGTACCCGAAGAGCATGATGAGCAACCCGGCCGTCTTCAACGCCGGGGCCCGCAAGGGGCTCGCCGTCACCTCCGGCCCCTTCATGGTCCGCGCGGTGGAGGACACCTCCGTCACCCTCGTACGGAACCCCAAGTGGTGGGGCGACCGGGCGCGGCTGCACCGGCTGGTCTTCGAGGCCGTCCCGGCCCGGAAGCGGGCCGCCGCCCTGGTCGACGGGACCCTCGACCTGGCCGAGATCGACCGGTCGACGGCGCGCCGCATCCAGGCCGCCGAGCCCTCGGGTAAGCGGGCCGCCGGGGCCAAGCTGCACCCCTCCGGCAAGGCGGGCGCGCCCAAGCTGGAGACCCACGCGCAGGACGCCGCGGACGCCACGCGCGCCCGGGCGGAGGCCGAGCAGGCGGAGGCCGGGAAGGCGCGGGGGGTCGAGCGGTCCGAGGCCGTGGCCCTGCGCAGGTACGCGCTGCGCACGGCGCTGGACCCCGCGTACACCCAGCTCGCCATCAACGGCGCCAAGGGCCCGCTCGCGGATGAGCGGGTGCGGCGCGCGGTGGCCCGCGCGATCGACCGGCAGGCGCTCGCCAAGCTCGTGCTGAAGCCGTTCGGGCTGCCCACCGAGCCGCTGGGCAACCATCTGCTGATGTCCGAGCAGAAGGGCTACAAGGACCACAGCGGCGCCCTCGGCGGCCCCGACACCCAGGCCGCGCAGTCCCTGCTCGCCGACGCGGGCTGGCGCCCCGGCGGCTCGTCCGCCCGCCAGAAGTCGGTCGACGGCAAGACGGACGACGAGGGACAGCAGCCGGCCCCGGCCGACGGCAACGCAGACAACGCAGACAAGGCGGGCAAGCCCTCCGGTGCCGCCCCGGCCGCGGGCGACGCGGGCCGGTCCGGGCGCTCCCACCCGGCCGTCGTGCAGAAGAAGGGACGGCCGCTGGTGCTGCGCTTCGTCGTCCCGTCGGACTCCGGCGGCTCGCTGCGCGCCGTCGGCGAGCGCATCGGCCGGATGCTGGAGGAGATCGGCGTCCGCACCGAGATCACCACGGTGAAGAGCGACGCCTTCTTCAAGGACCACATCGCCACCGGCAAGTACGACCTGGCCCTCTACTCCTGGCCCGCCTCCGCCTACCCGGCGACCGACGGGCGCCCGATCTACGCCAAGCCCCAGCCGGCCGCGGACGGCTCGCTGGTGGTGGAGCAGAACTACACCCGGGTCGGTACGGACCAGATCGACCAGCTCTTCGACCAGGCGCTCACCGAGCTGGACGGCGGCGCCTCGCGCGCCCTGGTCGGCCGGGCGGACGCCCGGATCTGGGCGGCGGCCGGGTCGATCCCGCTCTACCAGCCCCCGCAGCTGGTCGCGGTCCGGAAGACGGTGGGCAACGCCGGAGCGTTCGGCTTCGCCACCCCCCGCTACCAGGACATCGGCTTCCGTAAGTAGGCGCGAGGCCGCGCGGTGAGCGGGCGCGAGGCCGCGGTATGCAGGCGCGGGACGGCGCGGGGACGGGTGGCGGCATCCGTCCCCGCGCCGTCCCCTTACCATGGGGTGAGGCCGTGGCGTAAGCAGCCCGGCGGAAAGGCGCGCCGGACCAAGGAGCGCGCTGCCACCCACGAAACCGGGAGAAGCGCGCTCGTATGCCCACGCGCCACGATATTCGTAACGTTGCCATCGTCGCCCACGTCGACCACGGAAAGACGACCCTCGTCGACGCCATGCTCAAGCAGGCCGGTGCGTTCGCCGCGCACCAGCAGGTCGACGACCGGGTCATGGACTCCAACGACCTGGAGCGCGAGAAGGGCATCACCATTCTCGCGAAGAACACCGCGGTGAAGTACCACCCGGCCGACGGCAGCGACCCCGTCACCATCAACATCATCGACACCCCCGGCCACGCCGACTTCGGCGGCGAGGTCGAGCGCGGTCTGTCCATGGTCGACGCCGTGGTGCTGCTGGTGGACGCCTCCGAGGGCCCGCTGCCGCAGACCCGCTTCGTGCTGCGCAAGGCGCTCCAGGCCAAGCTGCCGGTCATCCTGTGCATCAACAAGACGGACCGCCCGGACTCCCGGATCGACGACGTCGTCAACGAGACGTACGACCTGTTCCTGGACCTGGACGCGACCGAGGAGCAGATCGAGTTCCCGATCGTCTACGCCTGTGCCCGTGACGGCATCGCCTCGCTGACCAAGCCGGAGGACGGCACCGTCCCGGCCGACAGCGACAGCCTCTGGCCGTTCTTCGTCACCCTGCTGGAGACCGTCCCGGCGCCCGAGTACGACGCGGCCGCCCCGCTCCAGGCCCATGTCACCAACCTGGACGCGGACAACTTCCTCGGCCGGATCGCGCTGCTCCGCGTCGAGCAGGGCGAGCTGAAGAAGGGCCAGACCGTCGCCTGGATCAAGCGCGACGGCTCGATCTCCAACGTCCGCATCACCGAGCTGATGATGACCGAGGCGCTCACCCGCAAGCCCGCCGAGGTGGCCGGGCCCGGGGACATCTGCGCGGTGGCCGGTATCCCGGACATCATGATCGGCGAGACCCTGGCCGACCCGGAGAACCCGATCGCGCTGCCGCTGATCACCGTCGACGAGCCGGCGATCTCGATGACCATCGGCACCAACACCTCGCCGCTGGTCGGCAAGGGCGGCAAGGGCCACAAGGTCACCGCCCGGCTGGTCAAGGACCGCCTCGACAAGGAGCTGGTCGGCAACGTCTCGCTGCGCGTGCTGCCGACCGAGCGCCCCGACGCCTGGGAGGTGCAGGGCCGCGGTGAGCTGGCGCTGGCGATCCTGGTCGAGACGATGCGCCGGGAGGGCTTCGAGCTGACCGTCGGCAAGCCGGAGGTCGTCACCAAGGAGGTCGACGGCAAGCTCCACGAGCCGATCGAGCGTCTCACCATCGACGCGCCGGAGGAGCACCTCGGCGCCATCACCCAGCTGATGGCGACCCGCAAGGGGCGCATGGAGACCATGACCAACCACGGTTCCGGCTGGATCCGCATGGAGTGGATCGTGCCGTCCCGCGGCCTCATCGGCTTCCGCACCGAGTTCCTGACCCAGACCCGCGGCACCGGTATCGCGCACTCCATCTTCGAGGGCCACGAGCCGTGGTTCGGCGAGCTGCGCACCCGTAACAGCGGCTCCCTGGTGGCCGACCGCTCGGGCGCGGTGACCGCGTTCGCGATGACCAACCTCCAGGAGCGCGGCGTGCTGTTCACCTCGCCGGGCACCGAGGTGTACGAGGGCATGATCGTCGGCGAGAACTCGCGCTCCGATGACATGGACGTGAACATCACCAAGGAGAAGAAGCTCACCAACATGCGGTCCTCGACCGCGGACGTGACCGAGTCCCTGGTGCCGCCGCGGCTGCTCTCGCTGGAGCAGTCCCTGGAGTTCTGCCGCGACGACGAGTGCGTCGAGGTCACCCCGGAGACGGTCCGCATCCGCAAGGTCGTACTGGACCAGAAGGAGCGCGGCCGCGCCGCGTCGCGCGCCAAGCGTTGATGTTGCGCGTCGAGCGCTGACGTACGCCTCCGTACGCCCCGGCAGCCCGGGCTTCCGCTTCTCGTGCGGAGCCCGGGCTGCCGTCGTGTCAGGAAGCCGCCCGTCAAGCGGATATCCGGCACATGGTGTCCGGATATCGGTGTTCGGGCTCCGCATGATGTGTTAACAGTCCGTTTCGCGTGTGTCTGTCTGCGGCAGTTTTGTCCGGATTTCGAAGCTCCGCGCGTAGATGATGTGACCAAAGCGAGACCCATAAGGTGTGGTTTACGGGGCTGGCGTGCTCAATCATGGGGTCCATTGAGCTCGGGTCAACGGGTCGCACGCTGTGGGGAGCGCGGACCTACGAGCACATCTGGGGGGTCCGGTCCCTTTCGCTGTCAGGGGTGTCAGCGTGTCTCCGGGCACCCCTCTCGTAGCAGCAGAGGACTCCGGAGGAGGCAAACCCATGCGTGGTGCCAAGAGCGCCAAGTGGGTCGCGATGGCCGCGGTCGTGGCACTGGGCGCGACCGCTTGTGGCGGCGGCGGTGACAGCGGGGACGACGAGAACGCGGCCGTCGACCCGAACGGTGTGTACACCTATCAGGACGTCGAGCCGCAGAACCCGCTGATCCCGACCAACACCAATGAGGTCGGCGGCGGTTACATCCTGAAGAACCTCTTCCGCGGCCTGGTCGACTACGACGTCAAGGGCAACCTGCGCAACCAGGTCGCCCAGAGCGTCGAGTCGAAGGACAACCAGAAGTTCACGGTGAAGCTGAAGAAGGGCTGGAAGTTCCACAACGGCGAGCCGGTGACGTCCAGTTCCTTCGTGGACGCCTGGAACTACGGCGCCAACGCCAAGAACGCCCAGCTGAACTCCTCCTGGTTCGCCGACATCAAGGGCTACGACCAGGTCCACCCGGAGAAGGGCGACCCGAAGGCCGACAAGCTGTCCGGCCTGAAGGTGGTGAACGACAACGAGTTCACCATCGAGCTGTCGCACCCGGTCTCCACCTTCAAGGACCGGCTCTTCTACGACGCCTTCTTCCCGCTGCCCAAGGCGTTCTACAAGGACCCGAAGAAGTTCGGCGAGGCCCCCATCGGCAACGGCCCCTACGAGGTCGACGGCAAGTGGGAGCACAAGGTCCAGTTCAAGGTGAAGAAGTACGCCGGTTACACGGGTGTGGACAAGCCCAAGAACGGCGGCATCATCTTCAAGTTCTACAACAAGGACGAGAGCGCCTACAACGACCTGGTCTCCGACAAGCTGGACGTGATGTACCAGGTCCCGCCGTCGTCGATCAACGTCTACAAGACCGACCTGGGTGACCGCGCGGCCGACCAGATGTTCGGCGGCAACACCACCATCGCCTTCCCGCTGTACGACAAGGAATGGGCGAAGCCGGAGAAGGCCAAGGTCCGTCAGGGTCTGTCCATGGCGATCGACCGCGAGACCATCGCCAAGACCGCGCTCAAGGGCTCGAAGGACGCGGCCGACGGCTGGACCCCGAAGGTCGTCGAGGGCTACCAGCCCAACGCCTGCGGTGAGTACTGCAAGTTCGACCCGAAGAAGGCGAAGCAGTTCATCAAGGACGGCGGCGGCGTCCCCGGCAACAAGATGACCATCGCCTACAACGCCGACGGCGGCAACAAGGAATGGGCGGAGGCGGTCTGCAACGACATCAAGCAGAACGCCGGCGTCCCGTGCGAGGCCGACCCCCGCGCGACGTTCCAGCAGCTGCGCACCGAGATCACCGAGCACAAGATGAACAGCGCGTTCCGGATGGCCTGGGTCCAGGACTTCCCGAACATCGCCAACTTCATCTCCGAGCAGTACCGCACCGGCGCCGGCGCCAATGACTCCGGCTTCAGCGACAAGAAGCTCGACAAGCTGATGGAGGAGGCCGACAAGGCCAGTTCCATCGAGGAGTCCAACAAGCTCTACGCGCAGGCCGAGGCGAAGCTCAAGGACACCATGCCCTCCATCCCGCTCTTCTTCGACCACACCAACGGCGGTCACTCGAAGAACGTGCAGAACGTCAAGTTCGACACGTTCCGGCAGGCGATCTGGACCGACGTCGAGGTCAAGAAGTAGTCGTACGGCTTGCAGTGACGCAGTCCCAGTGACCGCCCGTCCCTCACGGACGGGCGGTCGCTGGGCGCGTCGGCGACAGGAGGACACCCATGGGGCGATACGTCGCGAGGCGACTGCTCCAGATGATCCCGGTCTTCATCGGGACCACACTGCTCATCTTTCTGATGGTGTATTCGCTGCCCGGCGATCCCGTCAAAGCGCTCTTCGGCCAGCGGGCCTCCGACCCCGCCACGGTCGAGCGACTGCGCCATCAATTCGGCCTGGACAAGCCGCTGATGACCCAGTACTGGGACTACATCACCGGGCTGTTCCGAGGCGACTTCGGGCAGAGCTTCACCGGCCGCCCGGTCGCCGACCTGATGGCCGACGCCTTCCCGGTCACCATCCGGCTCGCGCTTCTCGCCTTCGGCATCGAGATCGTCATCGGCGTCACCCTGGGCGTGGTGACCGGCCTGATGCGCGGCAAGTTCCTGGACCGGTTCGTGCTGGTGTTCACCCTGATCGTGACCTCGATCCCGGTGTTCGTGATCGGCTTCGTGACCGTGTTCCTGTTCGGCCTGAAGTGGAAGGTCATCACCCCGACCGTCCAGGACTCCATGGACATCGCGCAGCTGATCGCACCGGCCCTGGTGCTGGGCGCCCTCTCGCTCGCCTATGTGTCCCGGCTCACCCGGACCACCGTGGTGGAGAACCTGCGCGCCGACTACATGCGCACCGCGCTCGCCAAGGGCCTGCCGCGGCGCCGGATCATCGGCGTCCACCTGATGCGCAACTCGCTCATCCCCGTCGTCACGTTCCTCGGCACCGACCTCGGCACCCTGATGGGCGGCGCGATCGTCACCGAGGGAATCTTCAACATCCAGGGTGTGGGCAACACCCTCTTCCGGGCCATCCAGACGAGTGAGGGTCCCACCGTCGTCGGCATCGTGACCGTGCTCGTCCTCGTCTACCTGATGAGCAGCCTGGTCGTCGACCTGTTGTACGCAGTCCTGGACCCGAGGATCCGCTATGCCTGAGAAAACTCTGGCCCCCGAGGCCGGCCCCGCATCTTCAGGCCCCGCCGTCGCGTCCCCGGCGAGCGGCGAGGTCACCAAGGCCCGCAGCCTGGGCCAGGACGCCTGGCGCGAACTGCGCAGCAACCCCATCTTCTGGGTCTCCGCCGTGCTGCTCGTGCTCTTCGTGCTCATGGCCGCCGTGCCCAGCCTGTTCACCAGCACCGACCCGGGCCACGCCGATCTGCGCAACCACTACCTCGGCAAGCCGGAGTGGGGGAACTTCTTCCAGCCGGACTGGTTCGGCTACAACGGCCAGGGCCAGAGCGTCTACGCCCGGACGATCTACGGCGCCCGCGCCTCGGTCATCATCGGCTTCTGCGTGACCCTCGGGGTCACCCTCGTCGGCGGTCTGATCGGCATGTTGGCCGGATACTTCGGCGGCTGGCTCGACACCCTGCTCTCCCGGCTCACCGACATCTTCTTCGGCATCCCGCTGCTGCTCGGCGGCATGGTGCTGCTCCAGGCGTTCACCCACCGCACCATCTGGACCGTGGTGCTCGCCCTCGCCACCTTCGGCTGGATGCCGCTCGCCCGCGTGATGCGCGGCGCGGTCATCACCCAGAAGCAGGCCGACTTCGTGACGGCGGCCCGGGCGCTGGGCGCGGGCACGACCCGCATCCTGCTCCGGCACATCCTGCCCAACACCCTCGCCCCGGTGATCGTCGTGGCCACCATCGCGCTCGGCGGCTTCGTCTCCACCGAGGCGACCCTGTCCTACCTGGGCATCGGTCTCCAGTCGACGGTCTCGTGGGGCGTGGACATCTCGGACGCGCAGAATGTCCTCCGGGACGCTCCGCACGTGCTGCTCGTTCCGGCCACCTTCCTGAGCCTGACCGTGCTGTCGTTCATCCTGCTCGGCGACGCGGTGCGCGACGCCTTCGACCCCAAGCTGCGCTGAGGGAGGCGTACGTGACCACCATCGAGAAGACCGGCGCGGAGCCCTCCGCGCGCGTCGAGGACGCAGGCGGCGGCCCGCTGCTGGAAGTCCGCGATCTGCACGTGGAGTTCCACACCAGGGACGGCGTCGCCAAGGCCGTCAACGGCGTCAGCTACTCCGTGAGCGCGGGCGAGACGCTGGCCGTGCTCGGCGAGTCCGGCTCCGGCAAGTCCGTGACCGCGCAGGCCATCATGGGCATCCTGGACATGCCGCCCGGCAAGATCCCGCAGGGCCAGATCCTCTTCCGCGGCGAGGACATGCTCACCATGGCCCCGGAGGAGCGTCGCAAGATCCGCGGCCGCAGGATCGCCATGATCTTCCAGGACGCGCTCTCCGCGCTGAACCCGGTGCTCTCCGTCGGCTACCAGCTCGGCGAGATGTTCCGGGTCCACCAGGGGCTGTCCAAGAAGGACGCCAAGGCCAAGGCCATCGAGCTGATGGAGCGGGTCCGCATCCCCGCCGCCAAGCAGCGGGTCAACGACTACCCGCACCAGTTCTCCGGCGGTATGCGCCAGCGCATCATGATCGCCATGGCGCTGGCCCTGGAGCCGGACCTGATCATTGCCGACGAGCCGACCACCGCGCTCGACGTGACCGTCCAGGCCCAGGTGATGGACCTGCTCGCGGAACTCCAGCGCGAGTACAACATGGGCCTGATCCTGATCACCCATGACCTGGGCGTGGTCGCGGACGTCGCCGACAAGATCGCGGTGATGTACGCGGGCCGGATCGTGGAGACCGCCCCCGTGCACGAGCTGTACAAGCGCCCCGCCCACCCGTACACCAAGGGACTGCTCGACTCCATCCCGCGGCTGGACCACAAGGGCCAGGAGCTGTACGCGATCAAGGGGCTGCCGCCCAACCTGCTCAAGATCCCCACCGGCTGTGCGTTCAACCCGCGCTGCCCCAAGGCCCAGGACATCTGCACCACGGAGGTCCCGGCGCTGGCCGCGGTCGCCGAGCAGGACGGCACCGAACTGCCGGGCCGCGGCAGTGCGTGCCACTTCTGGAAGGAGACGATCCATGGCTGATACGGGGAAGAACGACAAGGCCGTGGACGTCACCAAGGCCGAGGGCGCCAAGGAAGCCGCGGCCGCCACCCCCAACGTCACCGAGGTGACGACGGTCGACGCCGCCACCGAGGACGAGGCCGTGGCCGCCCTCGACGCCAAGGTCGACCGCGGGGAGCCGATCCTCCAGGTGCGCAACCTGGTCAAGCACTTCCCGCTGACCCAGGGCATCCTCTTCAAGAAGCAGGTCGGCGCGGTCAAGGCGGTCGACGGCATCTCCTTCGACCTCTACCAGGGCGAGACGCTCGGCATCGTGGGCGAGTCCGGCTGTGGCAAGTCCACCGTCGCCAAGCTGCTGATGACCCTGGAGACCGCCACCGCGGGCGAGGTGTTCTACAAGGGCCAGGACATCACCAAGCTGTCCGGGCGCGCCCTGCGGGCCGTCCGCCGCAACATCCAGATGGTGTTCCAGGACCCGTACACCTCGCTCAACCCACGGATGACGGTGGGCGACATCATCGGCGAGCCGTACGAGATCCACCCCGAGACCGCGCCCAAGGGCGACCGGCGGCGCAAGGTCCAGGAGCTGCTGGACGTCGTCGGCCTCAACCCCGAATACATCAACCGCTATCCGCACCAGTTCTCCGGCGGCCAGCGCCAGCGCATCGGCATCGCCCGCGGCCTCGCGCTCAACCCGGAGATCATCATCTGCGACGAGCCGGTCTCGGCGCTGGACGTGTCGGTGCAGGCGCAGGTCATCAACCTGATGGAGAAGCTCCAGGACGAGTTCAACCTGTCCTACATCTTCATCGCCCACGACCTGTCCATCGTCCGCCACATCTCCGACCGGGTCGGCGTGATGTACCTGGGCAAGATGGCCGAGATCGGCACCGACGCCGAGATCTACGACCACCCGACCCACCCGTACACCCAGGCCCTGCTGTCCGCGGTCCCGGTGCCCGACCCGGAGGCGCGGGAGGGCCGGGAGCGCATCATCCTCACCGGCGACGTCCCCTCCCCGGCCAACCCGCCCTCGGGCTGCCGGTTCCGCACCCGCTGCTGGAAGGCCGAGGACAAGTGCGCCAAGGAGGTGCCGCTGCTCGCCATCCCCGAGCGCTTCGCCGGTACCGACTCGCTCGCGGCGCACGAGTCGGCGTGCCACTTCGCCGAGGAGAAGGACGTGGTGCACGCGTAACGCCCCCATGGGGCGCCGAACGCGGCGAGGGCCGCCCGGAACCGCGATGCGCGGTCCCGGGCGGCCCTCGTCGTTGGACCTGCTACCCGCTCACCGGCCGTGGACGGCCTCGTACTCGGCCTGGAACTCCTCCGCGATCACGTCGCCGCCCTCGCGACGCCAGCGCGCGACCGCGCCGTCCCAGGCCGAGATGGGCTTCTGGCCCTGGGCGATGGCGTTGGTGGCGTCGTTGAGGATGAGCGAGAGGTTCTGGGTCTTCTTCACGCCGGTGCGGCTGATGAGGCCCGAGTTGGGCGGGGAGAGGGCGATCGGGAGCTGGGCGGTCTGGTAGGCGTGGGCGCGGCGGGCGGCGTCGGGGTTGCCGGGGAAGTAGCTGACGGTCGGCGGGCAGGTGAGGTATTTGATCGGGACGACGCTGGGGTTCTCCTTGCCCGCGAGATCGGTCAGCTGGAGATCGCCGTCGGGGGTCCGGGTGAAGTGGACGCCTTCCACGCCGTAGTTGGTCAGCTCGAACTCCTTGGTGCCGAAGGGGGCGGCCAGGAAGTTCATGATGCGCAGGATGAGGCGGATGCGGTCCGGGGACGCCTTCTTGAGGATCGTGTAGCCGTAGGTGCCCGGGTGGAAGTGGGCCACGGGACCGCTGCCCAGGCCCGTGGGGGCGCGGAGCAGGTCCACGGTGAACTTCTTCACGTCCGTGACGCGCTTCGGGTAGGCGTTGTACGTGTCCTCGTAACTGCGGATGGACTGGTTCTGGAACAACGCCTCGATCTGCGGGTTCATGACCGTGGTGCCGCCCGGGTACGCCGATCCGCTCCGGTACACCTTCCGGCAGAATTCGACGGCCTCGCGGAACTCCGGGGCGGCCTCCGCCTTCACGAAGGTGCCGTTCGCCGTGCGCCGCCACTGGTTGGGGGCGCCGTGCCAGGCGGAGAAGGAGCGGAGCCCGAAGAGGAAGGTGCCGATGTTGCCGAGGCCCCACACGCGATGGCCCGAGGCGCGTCCCAGGGTTTCCAGGTACTGGTCGGCGGTCCAGTGCTCGTACGGGCCGCCCGCCGCCTTGGTGAACTGCTCACGGTTGGCCATCATCACCGTGTAGGTGCGGGGGCGGATGATGGGGACGCCCCGGATGCGGCCCGCCATCAGCCCGACGTTCCGCCAGGCGTAGCCGGGGAGGTTGGCGAGATTGGGGTAGTCCCGCACCGCGCTGCCCGAGAGGTGCTCGGACAGGTCCTGGGCGACGGCTGTGGCGTAGTCGGCGATCCTGGGGATGGTGTCGCGGCACATGACGGCGTCCGGCATGTCCCCGCTGGCCATGAGGGTGGCGAGCTTCGCCTGGAGGTTGGCGGTGGGGACGACGTGGAGCTTGAGGTCGACGCCGAGGGCCTTGTTGACCGCCTGCCAGAACTTGTTCTCGCCGACCGGGGCCGGCGGCTGTTCGTACGTCTCGACCAGGACGGTGACCGTCTCGCCGTTGCCGGGCCGCTCGGGAACCGAGGTGACCAGGCGGGAGGGGTAGCCGAAGTAGGCCGGGTCGACGCCCTTGGGGTCGGCGGGCAGGTCCGGTTCGGGCACCTCCGCCGGGACGTGGTCGGGCCATGGCACCCGGTCCACGCCGACGTTGCTCGCGCTCACCGCCTCCTTGGTGGCGCAGCCCACCAGGGCCGGGGCGCCGAGCGCGGCACCGGCCGCCGCGCCCAGGCCGGTGGTCAGGACACGGCGGCGCGAGGGCTGGGGGTCCGGGGGTGTCATGGCAGCCTCCTCAGCTCTTGATGGCACCGGTCAGCACGCCCTTGGTGAAGTAGCGCTGCACGAACGGGTAGACGACCAGGATCGGGACGGTGGCTATCACGACGGTCGCCATCTGGAGGGTCTGCGGGGAGGTCGTGGACACGTCGCCGATGGACCCCGCATTGCCGCCCAGCGCCTGGCCCTTGGTGATGACGGTCTGTAGCACGGCCTGGAGGGGCCACTTCGAGGAGTCGTTGAGGTAGAGGATCGCGTGGAAGAAGTTGTTCCAGTAGCCGACGGCGTAGAAGAGGCCGACGACCGCGATCACCGCCTTGGACAGCGGCAGGACGATCCGGACCAGAGTCCGCAGCTCGCCCGCGCCGTCCATCCGCGCCGCGTCGTACAGCTCCTCCGGCAGGCCCTGGAAGAAGCCGCGCATGACGACGAGGTTGAAGACGTTGACGGCGACCGGGAGGGCGAGCGCCCAGTAGCTGTCCAGCAGCCCGAGGTTCTTGACGATCAGGTAGCTGGGCAGCATGGCGGGCGGGAAGAGGAAGGTGAACAGCACCATCAGCAGCAGCGGCCTGCGCAGGGCGAAGTGCGGGCGGCTGAGGGCGTAGGCCAGTGCGACGGTGGTCACCAGGCTGATGAGGGTGCCGCCGACCGTGACCCCGACGCTGACCAGCAGGGCGCGGGTGACCGTACCGCCGGAGAGGACCTCCTGGTACGCCCTGAGGGTGGGCTCGGTCGGGAAGAGGACCCAGCCGCCGCTCTCCGTGACCTCCTCCGGGGAGGCGAGGCTGGTGGAGAGCACCACCAGGAACGGAACGGTGACCAGCAGGCAGATCACCACCAGGGCGACGGCCTTGCCGATACGGGTCGGCAGTTTCGGCCGCTCCATCCAGGCCGGACGGGTGCCGTCGCCCTTCCCGCCCCTGGTCGCGGCCGGGCCCGTCGGCAGGGCGGTGGTGGCCGCACGCGGTTCCGCGCTGGTGCTCACTTGTAGACCCCCTGCTCGCCCATGCTGTGCGCGATCTTGTTGGCGGCGTAGACCAGCAGTGCGCCGATGACGCCCTTGAAGAGGCCGGCCGCCGCCGCGTAGCCCCAGTCGGCGCCCATCACGCCCTGCCAGTAGACGAAGGTGTCGAGCACCTCGCCCGCCTCCGGTCCGACCGCGTCCCGCTGGAGCAGGATCTGTTCGAAGCCGACGGTGAGGATGTCGCCCAGCCGCATGATCAGCAGCAGGATGATGATGGGGCGCAGAGCGGGCAGGGTGACGTGCCAGAAGCGGCGCCAGGGGCCCGCGCCGTCGATGGCGGACGCCTCGTACAGCTGCTCGTTCACCTGGCTGAGGGCGGCGAGGAAGATGATGGTGCCCCAGCCGCAGTCCTTCCAGATGATCTCGGCGACCATGAGCGGCTTGAAGGCGCCGGGGTCGGCCATGACGTCGACGGTGTGCATCCCCGCGTCGCCGAGCAGCCCGTTGAGCATGCCGGTGGAGCCCAGGACCTGCTGGAAGAGCGCGACCACGATCACCCAGGAGATGAAGTGCGGCAGGTAGACGACGCTCTGGACGACCTTGCGGACCGCGCCGTGAGCGAGGCTGTGCAACAGCATCGCCAACGCGATCGGCAGCGGGAAGAAGAACACGATCTGGAGTCCGGCGATGGCCACCGTGTTCCAGGCCGCCTGCCAGAAGGACTCGTCGGAGAACATCGCGCTGAAATGGTCGAAGCCGATCCAGGGGCTCTCCCAGACGCCCTGGTACGGCACGTAGTCCTTGAAGGCGATGACGTTGCCGACCAGAGCGGCGTAGTGAAACACCAGGAAGTAGACGACGGCGGGCGCGGAGAGCAGCAGCAGGGTGCGCTGGCTGCGGAGCCGCGCCCGCCATCGGGCTCTCGGCGCGGTGTCGTCCATGCGGCGGACCCCCTCGATGTCTCGGACACAGTCGAGGCGCAGCTAAACCGCTTTCTCCGAGGGCGGTCAAGGGGGCGGGTTGAATCGATTTAAATTTCTGGACGCCCGCTTGAAACATGGAAGTTGATGAGAGACAGTGTGTAGAAAGCGCTTGCCGAGCGCGGGACGTACCGCTCGGCTCGCGCTTTACCAATGGCGTTCCTGATGCCGTTTCCGGGTGCTACCGGCCCGCTGCCACGGACAGCGGTCACCGGCGTGCGCGCCGCCCTGCCCTGGGGTGTGATGAGGGCCTAAGGCGGATCTTGGACCGGGTCCTCGGGAGGCGCCATGCGCGGAGCCCAGCGCGTCATGCGGATGCGGTGCGTGCGGGTGCGGTGCGTGCTGTGCGCCCTCTGCGTGGCCGCCGTTCCGGCCGTCGCGGGCTGCGGAAGCGACTCCGGCTCGGCCGACGGCATCGTCCGCTCCTCCTGGGGCGACCCGCCGAACCCGCTGGAGCCCGCCAACACCAACGACGTCCAGGGCGGCAAGGTCCTCGACATGATCTTCCGGGGGCTCAAGCGGTACGACCCGGCCACCGGTGAGGCCAAGAACGCGCTCGCGGACCGGATCACCACCGACGACCAGCGCACGTACACCGTCACCATCAAGAAGGGACGGCGGTTCGGCAACGGCGAGAAGGTCACCGCGAAGTCCTTCACGGACGCCTGGAATTACGGCGCCCTGCTCGACAACAAGCAGCGCAACGCCTACTTCTTCGAGTACATCGAGGGGTACGCCAAGGTCCACCCCGCCACCGGCCGCCCCACCGCCCGTACCCTCTCCGGGCTGCGGGTGACGGGGGAGCGGACCTTCACCGTCCGGCTCACCCAGAAGTTCTCCTCCTGGCCCAAGACGCTCGGCTACAACGCCTATGCGCCGCTGCCCCGGGCCTTCTTCGAGGACCACGCGGCATGGCTGAAGAAGCCCGTCGGCAACGGCCCGTACCAGGTGCGGTCGTACGACAAGGGCTCGGTCATGAAGCTGCGCGCCTGGGACGGTTACCAGGGCCCCGACAAGGCCCGTAACAAAGGCGTCGACCTCCGCGTCTACACCGACAGCAACACCGCCTACACCGATCTCCAGGCGGGCAATCTCGATCTGGTGGACGATGTCCCGGCCCAGCAGCTGAAATTCGTCCGCTCCGATCTCGGCAACCGCTACATCAACCAGCCCGCCGGGATCATCCAGACGCTCACCTTCCCCATGTACGACCGGGCGTGGAGCGGGCCCGCCCGGGCGAAGCTGCGCCGCGGCATCTCCATGGCGATCAACCGCGCGCAGATCACCGACCGGATCTTCCGCGGCACCCGCACCCCCGCCACCGACTGGACCTCCCCGGTGCTGCGCCGCCAGGGCGGCTACCGGCCGGGGCTGTGCGGGGACGCCTGCTCGTACGACCCGGCCCGGGCGCGGAAGCTGATCGCGGCGGGCGGCGGGCTGCCCGGCGGCCGGATGACGATCACGTACAACGCCGACACCGGCTCCCACAAGGACTGGGTCGACGCCGTCTGCAACAGCGTCAACACCGTGCTGCGCAGCGACCGGGCGTGCGTCGGCAAACCGGTCGGCACCTTCGCCGACTACCGCAACAAGATGGCCGGGAAGCGGATGACCGGCCCCTTCCGGGCGGGCTGGCAGATGGACTACCCGCTGATCCAGAACTTCCTCCAGCCGCTGTACTACACCGACGCCTCCTCCAACGACGGCCACTGGAGCGACACCGGCTTCGACCGGCTGGTGAACCAGGCCAACGCGGCGTCCGCCGACGGGGCTTCCATCACCGCCTTCCAGGACGCCGAGAAGATCCTCGCCCGGCAGATGCCCGCCATCCCGCTGTGGTACCAGAACGGCAGCGCGGGCTATGCGTCCCGGCTCCGCGACGTGACGCTGAACCAGTTCAGCGTCCCCGTCTACCACCAGATCAGGGTCGGCTGACCATGGGCCGCTATGTGCTGCGGCGGCTGGCGCAGATGATCCCGGTCTTCCTCGGCGCCACCTTCCTGATCTTCTTCATGGTCTACGCGCTCGGCGACCCGGTCGCCGCCCTGTTCGGCGACAAGGCCCCCGACCCCGCCACCGCGGCCCGCATCCGCAAGGACCTCTACCTCGACGAACCGCTGTGGAGCCAGTACGTCCACTACATGGGGCAGGTCTTCGGCGGCCAGTTCGGCACCGCGTTCAACGGACAGCCCGTCACCGAGCTGATGGCCGAGGCGTTCCCCGTCACCCTGCGGCTCACCATCGTCGCCGTCGTCTTCGAGATGGCGCTCGGCATCACCCTCGGCGTGCTCAGCGGACTGCGCCGCGGCCGGGGCCTGGACACCTCGGTGCTGCTGCTCACCCTGGTCGTGGTGTCCATCCCGACGTTCGTCAGCGGCACCGTGCTCCAGTACGTGTTCGGCGTGCAGTGGGGGTGGGCCCGGCCGTCCGTCGCCCCCGAGGCTCCGTTCACCGAACTGCTGCTGCCCGGGGTGGTGCTGGGTCTTGTGTCCCTCGCGTACACCACCCGCCTCACCCGCACCTCGCTCGTCGAGAACGCCCGCGCCGACTACGTCCGCACCGCCGTCGCCAAGGGGCTGCCGCGCCGCCGGATCGTCGTCCGGCATCTGCTGCGCACCTCGCTGATCCCGGTGGTGACCTTCATCGGCACCGACATCGGCGCGCTCATGGGCGGAGCCATCGTCACCGAGCGGATCTTCAACATCCATGGCGTGGGCTACCAGCTCTACCAGGGCATCCTGCGCCAGAACTCGCCGACCGTGGTCGGCTTCGTCACCATCCTGGTGATCGTCTTCCTGCTCGCCAATCTGCTCGTCGACCTCCTCTACGCCGTGCTCGACCCGAGGATCCGGTATGCCTGAGCCCTTTGAGCCCTTTGAGCCCCTTGAGGCGCGACCTGACACGCCCTCCGACAGGCCGGTGGACCTCGCCGCCACCGGCACCGCGACCCTGGAGCGCGGGCCACGGGGCCGACCGTGGCACCGGCTCACCCTCCCGCGCCTGCGCCTGAGCCGCGCCGCGCACCGCCCGGCCGTCGCGGGCGGTGGCCCGGCGCCCGGGTCGCGCGGGCTGTGGTCCGACGCCTGGCACGATCTGCGCCGCAACCCCGTCTTCGTCGTCTCCGCGCTGGTCATCCTCTTCCTCGTCACCATCGCGGTCTGGCCGCAGCTGATCGCGGACGGCAATCCGTACCAGGGCAACCTGGCCAAGGCGCAGGACGGACCGGCCCCCGGCCACCCCTTCGGCTTCGACCTCCAGGGCCGGGACGTCTACACCCGCACCGTCTACGGCGCCCGCGCCTCCATCACCGTCGGCATCTGCGCCACCGCGGGCGCGGCCCTGCTCGGCAGCGTGCTGGGCGGCCTCGCCGGATTCTTCGGCGGCTGGTGGGATTCCCTGCTCTCGCGGATCGCCGACGTCTTCTTCGGCATCCCGATCCTGCTCGGCGGGCTGGTCTTCCTGTCGGTGGTCACCAGCGGTTCGGTGTGGCCGGTGGTCGGCTTCATCGTGCTGCTGGGCTGGCCGCAGATCTCCCGTATCGCCCGCGGCTCGGTCGTCACCGTCAAACAGCAGGACTACGTGCTCGCGGCGCGCACCCTCGGGGCGGGCAACGGCCGGATGCTGCTGCGGCACATCGCGCCCAACGCCGTCGCCCCCGTCATCGTCGTCGCGACCATCGCGCTCGGCACGTACATCGCGCTGGAGGCGACCCTGTCGTTCCTCGGCGTGGGGCTGAAACCGCCCACCGTCTCCTGGGGCATCGACATCTCGTCCGCGTCCACCCAGATCCGCAACGCCCCGCACATGCTGCTGTGGCCCGCGGCGGCGCTCAGCATCACCGTGCTCGCGTTCATCATGCTCGGCGACGCGGTGCGCGACGCCATCGACCCGAAGCTGCGCTAGCCGTGGCCCGCCTGCTGGACGTACGGGACCTGCGCGTCGCCTTCCGCACCCGGGACGGCGTCGCCGAGGCCGTCGGCGGGGTGAGCTACGCCGTCGACGCGGGGCGGACGCTGGCCGTGCTGGGCGAGTCGGGGTCGGGGAAGTCCGTGACCGCCCAGGCGATCATGGGCATCCTCGACTCCCCGCCCGCCTTCGTCACCGGCGGCAAGGTCTTCTTCCAGGGGCGCGACCTGCTGACCCTGAGCGGCGAGGAGCGCCGCCGGATCCGCGGCGCCAAGATGTCGATGATCTTCCAGGACGCGCTGTCCGCCCTCAACCCGGTGATCCCGGTGGGCGCCCAGCTCGCCGAGATGTACCAGGTGCACCGCGGCATGTCGCGCAAGGCCGCCCGGGCGCGGGCCGTCGAGCTGATGGACCGGGTCCGCATCCCGGCCGCGGCGGCGCGGGCCGGCGACTATCCGCACCAGTTCTCGGGCGGCATGCGCCAGCGCATCATGATCGCCATGGCGATCGCGCTGGAGCCGGAGCTGATCATCGCCGACGAGCCGACCACCGCGCTCGACGTGACCGTCCAGGCCCAGGTCATGGATCTGCTGGCGGAGCTGCGCCGCGAGTACGCCATGGGGCTCATCCTCATCACCCACGACCTGGGCGTGGTCGCCGACGTCGCCGACACCATCGCCGTGATGTACGCGGGCCGGATCGTGGAGACCGCGCCGGTGCGCGAGCTGTACCGGCGCCCCGCCCACCCGTACACCCGCGGACTGCTCGACTCCATCCCGCGCGTGGACCAGCGCGGCGGCGAGCTGTACGCGATCAAGGGGCTGCCGCCCAGCCCGCTCGCCCTCCCCACGGGCTGCCCCTTCAACCCCCGCTGCCCGCGCGCCCGCGACGTCTGCCGCACCGACCGGCCGCCGCTGTACGAGGTGACCGACGCCGGGGTGACTGCCGGGGCTCAAGGGCGGGCCAGCGCCTGCCACTTCTGGAAGGAGGAGCTGCATGGCCTCGACCCCCTCGACCCCCTCGGCACCGCCGGAACCGTCGGCCCCCTCGGCGGCTGACCCCGCCCCGCCCGTCCTCGAAGTACGCGACCTCGCCAAGCTCTACCCGCTGACCCGGGGCGCCCTGGTCAAGCGGCGGACCGGCGCCGTCCGGGCGGTCGACACGGTCTCCTTCGACCTGCGGCGCGGCGAGACGCTCGGCGTCGTCGGCGAGTCCGGCTGCGGCAAGTCCACCCTCGCCCGGCTGCTGGTCGGCCTGGAGCGGCCGACCGCCGGAACGATCCGCTACCGGGGCGAGGACATCGCGCGGCTGTCCGGGCGCGCCCTGCGGGCCGTCCACCGCAACATCCAGATGGTCTTCCAGGACCCGTACACCTCGCTCAACCCCCGGATGACCGTCGGGGACATCATCGGCGAGCCGTACGAGATCCACCCCGAGGCCGCCCCCAAGGGCGACCGCCACCGCGCGGTGCAGGAGCTGCTGGACGTCGTCGGCCTCAACCCCGAGCACATCAACCGCTATCCGCACCAGTTCTCCGGCGGCCAGCGCCAGCGCATCGGCATCGCCCGCGGGCTGGCCCTGCGCCCCGAGGTCATCGTCGCGGACGAGCCGGTGTCGGCGCTCGATGTCTCGGTGCAGGCCCAGGTGGTCAACCTGCTCGAACGCCTCCAGGACGAATTCGGCCTCGCCTACGTCTTCATCGCCCACGACCTGTCGGTGGTCCGGCACATCAGCGACCGGGTCGCCGTGATGTACCTGGGCCGCTTCGCGGAGACCGGCACCGGCACCGAGATCTACGACCACCCGACCCACCCGTACACCCAGGCCCTGCTGTCCGCCGTCCCGGTCCCCGACCCCGAGGCCCGCGCCCGCCGCACCCGCATCCTCCTCCCCGGCGACGTCCCCTCCCCGGCCGCCCCGCCCACCGGCTGCCGCTTCCGCACCCGCTGCTGGCGGGCCGAGGCCCGCTGCGCGACGGAGACACCGGCCCTGGCGGTGCCCCCGGGCCTGACGGGCGGGGCCGCGCACCCGTCGGCGTGCCACTTCGCGGAGGAGCGTGCTCCGGTTGGCTAGCGCGAGGCCGCCCGCCTACGATCCGCACCATGCCGACTGATCTTCAGCGCGCCATCGACTTCCGGGCCCTCTTTGCCCGGCGCCAGTCCGCCGAGGTCAGGCCGGTGCCGGGCGGGTTCATGGTGCTGGACGAGCGGTACGCGCACTCGCACGAGCACAACCAGATCCACATCGATGGGCCCCTCGACCCCGCCGCGCTCCCCGAGGCCGCCGACGCGGCCATGGCGGGGCTGGCGCACCGGCGGGTCACCGTCTACGACGACCGGCTCGGGCTCGCGTGCGCGCCCTCGATGACGCTGGCGGGGTACGAGCACGACGTCGAGCTGGTGATGACCCACACCGGATCGGTGCCGGAACCGGTGACCGGGCGCGGGAAGGTCGAGGAGCTGGACCTCGGGCCCGATCCGTACGGGCCGCTGTGGCGGGCGCTGGCGAACCAGCAGCGGCTGTGGATGCCCGATGCCGACGAGGAGACGGTGCGTCAGATGGTGGGGCGGCGGGCGGCCCGGCGGAACGGGGCCGAGGACGTGCGGTTCGTGGCCGTGCACGACGAGGGCGGCGAGGTCGCCTCCTGGGCGGACCTCTACATGGAGCCCGCCGACGGCATCGCCCAGATCGAGGAGGTGGCCACCGCCGAGCACGCACGCCGCCACGGATACGCCGACGCCGTGCTGTCCGGCGCCCTCCAGCGCGCGTCGGACGCGGGGTGCGCGCTGCGGTTCCTGGTGGCCGACGCCGAGGACTGGCCGCGCCACTGGTACGCCCGCCGCGGCTTCACCACCGTGGGCCGCACCCACGTCTTCTCGCGCTTCAGCTGACGGCCGGCGCCGCCGGTCAGCGGGCGGCGAGGAGTTCGAGCGTGTCGATCACTCGGTTCGAGAAGCCCCACTCGTTGTCGTACCAGGCGACGACCTTGATGTGGCGGCCGTCGACGCGGGTGAGGGCCGAGTCGAAGATCGCCGAGGCCGGATTGCCCGTGATGTCGGACGACACGAGCGGGTCGTCCGAGTACTCCAGGACCCCGGCGAGAGGCCCCTCCGCCGCGGCGCGGTACGCCGCCAGCACGTCGTCGCGCGTCACGTCGCGGGCGACGGCCGTGTTGAGTTCGACGATCGAGCCCACCGGAACCGGTACCCGGATCGAGTCGCCCGACAGCTTGCCGTCGAGGTTCGGCAGCACCAGGCCGATCGCCCTGGCGGCGCCCGTCGTGGTCGGCACGATGTTGACCCCGGCGGCGCGGGCCCGGCGGGCGTCGCGGTGCGGACCATCCTGGAGGTTCTGCTCCTGGGTGTAGGCGTGCACCGTCGTCATGAAGCCGTGCTCGATGCCCGCCAGCTCGTCCAGCACCGCGGCCAGCGGCGCGAGCGCGTTGGTCGTGCACGAGGCGTTGGAGACGATCGTGTGCGCGGCCGGGTCGTACGCCTCGGTGTTGACCCCGAACGCGAGCGTGACGTCGGCGCCGTCCGACGGCGCGCTGACGAGCACCTTCTTCGCCCCCGCGTCGAGGTGGGCGCGGGCGGCCTTGGCCGAGGTGAAGCGGCCGGTGGACTCCAGCGCGACATCCACGCCGAGTTCGGCCCACGGCAGCCGCGCCGGGTCGCGCTCGGCCAGCACCTTGATGCGCCGGCCGTCGACGACGAGGGTGTCGCCGTCGACGGTCACCGGGCGGCCGAGCCGGCCGGCCGTGGAGTCGTAGGCGAGGAGCCGGGCGAGGGTGGCGGGCTCGGTGAGGTCATTGACGGCGACGATCTCGAAGTCGGTGTCGCGTTCGAGAAGAGCGCGCAGCACGTTGCGTCCGATGCGGCCGAATCCGTTGATGGCGATGCGAGTCATGGATGGTCTCCCTTCGGTTCGCCACCAGGATTCGTGTACGGCAGTCGCCGGGGCAGTGGCGTGAGCGCCACACTCCACAAGGATCGTGCCACGGGGCTATTCGCCCAGCGTGAAGGTGCGGCGGTACTCGCGCGGCGTGGTGCCGAGGATGCGCTGGAAGTGGAGCCGCAGATTGGCACCGGTGCCGAGGCCGACGTCGGCGGCGATCTGCTCGACGCTGCGCTCCGAACGCTCCAGCAACTCACGGGCCACATCGATGCGGGCGCGCATGACCCATTGCATCGGCGTGTACCCGGTGTCTTCGGCGAAGCGCCGCGAGAACGTGCGCGGCGACACCGCCGCATGCCGGGCGAGCACGTCGAGCGTGAGGGGCTCACCGAGCCGGTGCAGCGCCCACTCACGGGTCGCGGCGAACCGCTCACCAAGCGGCTCGGGCACGCTGCGCGGCACGTACTGCGCCTGACCGCCGCTGCGGTAGGGGGCCGCGACCAGGCGCCGGGCCGCGTGATTCGAGGCGGCCACCCCGAGGTCGCCGCGCAGAATGTGCAGACACAGGTCGATGCCCGAGGCGGCGCCGGCCGACGTCAGCACGCTGCCCTCGTCGACGAACAGAACGTTCTCGTCCACCTGGACGAGCGGGTGCTTCGCCGCGAGCGCCCGCGTGTAATGCCAGTGCGTCGTGGCACGCTTGCCGTCGAGCAGGCCCGTGGCGGCGAGCGCGAAGGCCCCCGTCGAGATCGCGGCGAGCCGTGCGCCCCGATCGTGTGCGGCGATCAGCGCGTCGACGACGGCCTGAGGCGGGTCGTCGCGGTCCGGGAACCGGTAGCCGGGGATGAAGACGATGTCGGCCCACGCGAGAGCGTCGAGACCTTGGGCGACGTGGTACGACAGGCCGTCGCCGCCGGTCACCAGACCGGGCGCCGGGCCGCACACCCGCACCTCGTACGGCATGCTCGCGCGGGTCGTGAACACCTGAGCGGGAATGCCGACGTCGAGCGGCTTCGCGCCGTCGAGCACGAGGACGGCGACGCGACGCAGGCGGGAGGCTGACACGGGAAAAGATTAAGGCGTGAGGTGGTCGAACTCCCCGGCCTTGGCGGCGCGTATGAAGGCGCCCAGTGGGCCGGGAGTGGTGGTGAGGAGTTCGCCGGGGTCGTCGCTCTCGCGGAGGTGTACCCCGGCCGGGGACGTCGCGAGTTCGACGCAGGCGTTCCCGTCGTCCGGACCGGAGAAGGTGGACTTCTGCCACCTGAGCACTGTGGACACTGCGCTGCCTTTCAGACGTCGCGCGCGAGGCGGCGGATGAAGATTCTCGTCTCGTCCTCGGGCAGAGAGACGGCCCGCATGCGGTCGAGGATGAAGCGATATCTCTCAAGCTGTTCCTGTGCGTCCAGGAAGACACTGCCGTGGACCGAGTCGAACTGGACCGTATCAAGCTGCGGAACGCCGCCTCCCGCGTACATCATCGCGTTGCCGGAGCCCGCGAACCCGTCGGCCTCGAAGGTGATCGGCGAGCGCGACGGGGAGATCGCGTCGTGGGGGCTGGCCCATCCCGACGGGCAGACGGACGTGACCAGCGTCGAGGGAACACGCCGCCTCAGCCTCAACTCGCCCGAGCGGGCGGCCTGGTGGTTCAGCCGGGAGAAAGACGTCTCGGCCTGGCTGATCTGGTTCGACTCGGTCGTGGGCGAGCGCTAGAAATCACCGGAAGGAATCGGCGTTCTCCAGGGCCCATTGCCTGAACGTCCTGGCCGGGGCGCCGGTGACCTGGGAGACGGTGTCGCGCACGGTGAGCAGTTCCTCGTTGACGTCGCCGCCCGTGATGTCGAGAACGGCCTCTGCCGCCTCATCGCCCAAGAACGCGGCCATGTCGCGAAGGGCTTCCGCCCGGTTGATCTCGGTGAACGGCACTTCCCGTCCCACCTCTTGCCCAATGGCTTCGAGCTGCTGACGGGGAGTGATCCGTTCCGGGCCGGTCAGCGCGTAGGTCAGTCCCCGGTGGCCGGTCTCCGTCAGCGCGGCGCCCGCCACCGACGCGATGTCCGCCGGGTGGATGGTGGGCAGGCCGACGTCCGCGTACGGCACGCGGACCGGTTGACGCTTGCGTATGACGTCCGCCCACCACAGGGCATTGGAGGCGAACTGCGTCGGCCGCAGAATCGTCCACGTCATGCCGCTGTCCTTGAGCAGGCGCTCCACGGCCAGGTTTTCACCGGCGGGTCCCAGGTGCGGGTGGCTCTGGACGGTGATGGACGACACCAGCACCACGTGCTCGACACCGGCCCGCCGGGCGGCCTCCAGGATCTCCGCGTCCGTGCCCATGCGCGATATCAGGAAGAGCGAACGCACTCCTTCGAGCGCGGGCTTGAGTGAGGCCGGCTGCGCCAGGTCACCCTCAACGGCTTCGACGCCCGATGGAAACGCGGCCCCGGCCGGGTCACGGGTGAGGCCCCTGACGGGTTCGTCGTCACGCGCCCGGAGCTCCTGCACCAGTGCGCTTCCTATGTTTCCGGTGGCGCCGGTCACGAGGATCATGAGGTGTTCTCCTGTCGTCAGTCGCTGATCAACGTGATAGGACGCTAAAACCTCAACGGGACTTGAAGTCAACGAGACGGCTGCTACCGCCGCGCGGCAGCCGGGATCGGTTCGAATCCCCCCGAGGAGCCGACCACCAGCCCATGGTCAAACGCCTGTCCGGCGGGCAACTCCGCCGCGTCGGCCTGGCCACTGCGGACGTCCGCGTCCTCACCGACGGCCGCATCAGTTTCACCGGCACCACCGGCGACTTCCTCGCCCACGCCCCGGCCGGAACCCCGGACGCACGGAGAGCGGAAGCCGCCTACACCGCAGTCGGCGCCCGTTCCGCCGCGTCGTCCCACGCTTCGTAGGGCCCGGTGGACGTTTCAGGTCGAGAGTCAGACTCATGGCGGGTCTTGGCTGCAAAGAGGGGATTCCGCACATGAGCGGGTTAGTGACGGCGGTCAGCAGCAACAGCGAGTACTCGTTCACGAAGCCGAACCGGGAGAGCATCACCTTGCTCGCCGGCCTGGGGGTCGAAGGCGACGTTCACGCTGGTGTGACGGTCAAGCACCGCTCGCGTGTCGCGCAGGACCCCACCCAGCCGAACCTGCGCCAGGTCCACCTCATCCACGAAGAGCTTTTCAATGAGCTTGGTGAGGCAGGTTTCAGAGTGGCCCCCGGCGAGCTCGGAGAGAACATCACCACCCGTGGCATCGAACTGCTCCGTCTGCCGGTGGGCACACTGCTGCGCATCGGAGCCGAGGCCGTGGTCGAGGTGACCGGTCTGCGGAATCCCTGTCTGCAGATCGATAACTTCCAGGACGGATTGCTGAAGCAGGTCGTCGGTCGCGACAACCTCGGCAACATCGTGCGCAAGGCCGGAATCATGAGCATCGTGCAGGAGGGCGGCGTGGTGCGCCCCGGCGACATGATCAAGGTGGAGCTGCCGGTGGGGCCGCACCGGCAGCTGGACCGGGTCTGAGTAACCGCGACCATTCCGGGCCCTGCGCACCCGCCTCACTCGCGATGTTTCTACTGCCGCGCGGCGGTCAGGGCCCGCTCGATCCCGCCGAGGACGCCGGGCCAGCCGTTGCCCATGCCGTCGAGCGCGGTCCTGCCGAGCGGGGAGTCGAGGTCGAAGCCGGAGTGTTCGAGGAAGAGCCGGGTGCCGGTGCCCTCGGGCCGCAGCCGCCAGGTGATCGTGGTATCGAGCGTGCCCGTGGCGAAGCTGTAGCGCAGCAGGCGCTCGGGCTCGACCTCCAGCACCTCGCACGGTTGCTGCCCCCACGTCCCCATGTCCAGGGTGAAGCGATGGCCCACGACCGGCCGGACATCCCCGGCGGCCCACCACCGCGCGTGCAGCTCGGGGTCGGTGAGGGCCTTCCAGACCGTCGCGGGCGGATGGGCGAGGAACTGGTCGCAGTGAATGACGCCCGGGTCGTCGGTGGTCATGGGTTCTCCTCGTCGATCAGGTCACGCAGCGCCCCCATGCGGGCGCGCCAGTAGTGCTCGAAGGGATGGAGCCATTCGCCCACTTCGGCGAGCGGGGCCGCTTCGAGGTGGTAGTAGCGATGCCGGCCCCGGGGCTCCTCCCGTACCAGTCGGGCGTTCTTGAGCACCGCGAGGTGTTCGGAGACCGCGGGTCTGCTGAGCTCGAACTCGCCCGCCAGGTCGCCCGCCGAGCGCGGCCCGGCCTCGAGGACCTCCAGCAGCTTGCGCCGTACGGGATTGGCCAGAGCGCTGAACACATCGACTGCCGCCATGGCCACACTATGCGTCGGGGATTTCCGACGTGTCAAGGTTTTCCGACACGCCAGGCCGCGCCGTCCCACCGGTAGACGGGCAGCCCGTCGGCCGGGGTGGTGCGGAAGGGCCGTCCCCCGGCCGTGATCGTCGTGGTGCCGGAGACGGCGCCGTCCGACCAGTCGAGCCGACCGGTCCAGGTGCACTCGCAGTGCCGTGTCGATACATCGATTTCGAGGTCGACGGAAGAGTCGGGCGTCACCTTGCGCGGGAAGGTCAGGGGGCTCGTCCTGGCGCCGTCGCCGCGCTCGGCGCCGGGGATCCAGCGCGGCGGGGAGGGGGCGAGGTCCATCTTCCCGTACCAGCGGGGGGTGGGGGATTCGTCGCCTCCGCCGCAGCTTTGGCTGACCAGCCCGGGGTCGAGCACCGTACCCGTCAAGGGCTTGGCGCGCCCGACGACGTGCACGGTGAAGTCCTTGAGGACGATGGTGCGGTCGCCCCGCGCCCGCACCCTGAGGCCGAGCCTGAGGGTGTTCGGCGCCGCGCCCCCGAAGGCGTACGGGTCCCGGTCCCAGGTCGTCCCGTACAGGCTGGGCCGGTCCCCGGGTACGTAATCGGTCAGCCGGGCCGCCGGTACGAGGAAGACCCACCCGCCGTCGGTGCCGCAGCCGTCGTCGGGGTGGGGCGTGACATCCACCATCGGCGGCTCGCCGCTCGGGCTCGTGCCGGCCGTGGGGTGCGCGTCCGGCTCCGTGCGGTCCGGTAGGAACTTGCGGATCACGGGGCCCGCCGCGTACCGCAACGTGGTCCCGATCAGCTCCTCACTCCATGCGCCATGCCGACGACCAGCCCCAGGGGGCAGCACCCACGCCAGCCACCCGGCGCAGTGCCGCCACCCTCTGCCAGGCGTCATGGTGTCCCACGCTCGTGTGTGACCGACAGCGCCGGGTCGAGGACGATGTCCTCGGTGCGGGCCTCCGTGGTCGGGGCCTCGGGGAAGTGGCAGGCGGACAGGTGGCCCTCGCGGTTGCCCTCGATGCGCAGCAGCGGCGGGTCCTGCTGGGCACAGAGGTCCTGGGCCTTCCAGCAGCGGGTGCGGAAGCGGCAGCCGGAGGGCGGGGCGATGGGGGAGGGGACGTCCCCGGCGAGGCGGATGCGTTCGCGGTGGGTCGCCGGAGCGTCGTCGTCGGCCATCACCACGGCCGCGTCCGGGACGGCGGACAGCAGGGCGTGGGTGTACGGGTGGCGGGGGCGGCGGTAGATGGAGTCGCGGTCGCCGACCTCGACGATCTTCCCGAGGTACATGACCGCGACGCGCTGCGAGAAGTGCCGTACGACGGCGAGGTCATGGGCGATGAAGAGGAAGGCGATGCCCAGCTCGCGCTGGAGTTGCTGGAGCAGGTTGACGACCTGGGCCTGGATCGAGACGTCGAGCGCCGAGACCGGTTCGTCGGCGACGATCAGCCGGGGTTCGAGGGCGAGGGCGCGGGCGATCCCGATGCGCTGGCGCTGGCCGCCGGAGAACTCGTGCGGGAAGCGGTTGTAGTGCTCGGGGTTGAGGCCGACGGTCTCCAGCAGTTCGCGCACCCGGGCCTCGCGGCCGCCGGGCGGGCGGATGTCGTTGATCTCCATGGGCCCGGAGATGATGGTGCCGACGGTCTGCCGGGGGTTCAGCGAGGAGTATGGATCCTGGAAGATCATCTGGATCTCGGAGCGGACCGGCGCGAGCTGTTTGCGGTCCGCGTGGGTGATGTCCCGGCCCCGGTAGGTGATCCGCCCGGCGGTGGGCTCCAGCAGCCGGGTCAGCAGCCGCCCGGTGGTGGACTTGCCGCAGCCGGACTCGCCGACCAGCCCGAAGCTCGTCCCCGCGTGCACGGTCAGGTCGATGCCGTCGACGGCCTGGACGGCGCCCACCTTCCGCCGGAAGGGGAAGCCGCCCATGATCGGGAAATGCTTGGTCAGCTTCTCGGCGACCAGGAGGGGTTCGGGGGTGCCCGAGTCGATGCTCATCTGACGGCGCTCCTTAGCCCAGCCGGGGCTTGATCTGCTCGGTGAAGAGGGTCTGCGTCCGCTCGGCGCCCAGGTGGCAGGCGGCGCCCCGGCCGTCCGGGAGTGCGGGCCGGTCGCCCCGGCAGCGCTCGCCGTCGACCTCCGCCGTGTAGCCGCACCGGGGGTGGAAGGGGCAGCCAGGTGGCGGGGCGAGGAGGCTCGGCGGGGTGCCGGGGATGGGGCTGAGCGGTTCGTCGACGGCGGAGGACAGCCGGGGCATGGAGCCCAGCAGCCCCCAGGTGTACGGATGCCGGGGCGCCCGCAGCACCTCGCGGACCGTGCCGCGCTCGACGGCCCGGCCCGCGTACATCACCAGCAGGTCGTCGGCGGTGTTGGCGACCACGCCCAGATCGTGGGTGATCAGGATGATCGCGGAGCCGAACTCCTGCTGGAGCTCCTTGAGGAGGTCCAGGATCTGCGCCTGGACGGTGACGTCGAGGGCGGTGGTCGGCTCGTCGGCGATCAGCAGATCGGGGTCGCAGACCAGCGCCATGGCGATCATGGCGCGCTGCCGCATTCCGCCGGAGAACTGGTGCGGATAGTCGTCCACCCGCAGCCGCGGGTTGGGGATGCCGACTTTTTCCAGCATTTCGATGGCGCGCAGCCGGGCGTCCCGTTTGGAGGCGCCGGTGTGCTTGCGGTACGGCTCGGCGATCTGGCGGCCGACGGTGTAGTACGGCGAGAGGGCGGTCAGCGGATCCTGGAAGATCATCGCCATGGTGTTGCCGCGCAGCCGCTCCAGGGTGCGTTCGGGCGCGCCGGTCAGCTCCTGCCCGTCGAGGCGGATCTCGCCGGTGACCGTGGTGGTGCGCGGGTCGTGGAGGCCGAGCACGGTGAGGTTGGTGACGGACTTGCCGGAGCCGGACTCGCCGACGATGCCGAGCGTCCGGCCGCGTTCGAGGTCGAAGGAGAGGCCGTCCACGGCCTTGACGGTGCCGTCCTCGGTGGCGAAGCGGACGTGCAGGTCGCGTACGGACAGGAAGGGTGTGGTCGCGTCGGTGGTCACTGCGGCGTCCTTCTAGGCGAGGCGTACGCGCGGGTCGATGACGGCGTAGGCGGCGTCGACCAGGATGGTGAACGCCACGATGGCCGCGGCGCTGACCAGCATCACGCCCATCAGCATCGGCAGATCGGTCAGCTGGACGGACTCCACGGCGAGCCGTCCGATGCCGTGCAGGGTGAAGGTGTACTCGGTGACCATCGCCCCGCCGAAGAGCGAGCCGAGGTCGATGCCGAAGATGGTGACGATGGGGGCGATGGCGCCGCGCCAGGCGTAACGGAAGAAGACCGTCCGGCTGGACAGTCCCTTGGCCCTGGCCGTGCGGACGTGGTCCTCCTGGAGCTGTTCGACCATCTGGGAGCGGGTCATGCGGCTGTAGTTGGCCATGAAGATCAGCGAAAGCACCAGCCAGGGCAGCAGCATGCCGCTGAACCACTTCGCCGGGTTGTCGGTGAAGGGGTGGTAGGCGGGCTGTTCCATGATTCCCAGTCCGCTGACGAACCAGGCCAGGCACAGCACGCCGACGAAGTAGATCTGGAGGGACGCGCCCAGCAGCGACAGCGAGCTGAAGAACTTGTCGATCCAGGTGCCGCGCCGCCAGGCCGCGACCATCCCGATGCCGATCCCGCAGACCAGGAACACCGCGGCGCCGCCCAGGGCGAGCGAGAGGGTGGTCGGGAAGCGGTCGACGATGGTGCCCCACACCGGCTCCTGGCTGACGAAGGAGTAGCCGAAGCAGGGGGCGTCGCAGTGCCCGACCGCGAAGTCGCGCCCGGCGACGATCCCGGCCATGAACTTCACGTACTGCACCGGCACCGGCTCGTCCAGGCCGAGGTTCTTGTTGATGATCGCGAGCGAGGTGGGGTCGCAGCTCTTGCCGCAGGCGAGCCGGGCGGGCTCGGCGGGCAGGGCGAAGAAGAGGAAGAAGGTGATCGCGCTGATCAGCAGGAGGATCACGATCGCGCCGAGGGAGCGGCGGGCGAGGAATCTCAACATGGCGTCATGGATCTTCCGGTCGGGGCGGGTACCGGCCGCGCCGCGGGCGCCGGATCGAACGGGCGCGGGCGGCGCGGCCGGGCTCCTGATCGAGCTGGGACCAGCGGCTACTTGATGAAGACGGCCGTCGGGTCCACGGCCCCGTAGACCGGGTTCCACTTCGTCCCGTCGATGCCGGAGCCCCAGAGGGTGAACAGCCGGTTGTAGAAGGTCGGGACCGCCGGTATCTGGTCGGTGAGGACCTTCTCGCCGAGCTTCATCCACTCCGTGGTGGCCCGGTCGAGGTCGCCGACCTTGGCGACCCGGTCGATCTCCTTGTTGACCGCCGGGACGTTCAGATGGCTGTAGTTCGCCGAGTCGTCGTAGACGTTCTTTCCGCCGTACACCGGAGGAACGACGGTCGAGGCGGAGGGCCAGTCGGCGGACCAGGAGGACCGGTAGAGGTCGTACTTGTTGTCCACCTTCCCGATCTGGGTGTAGTAGGTGGTCTGGTCGATCTCCTTCTTCTGGACCGTGAACCCGGCCCGCTCCAGGGCCTGCTGGACGACGACCGAGGCGTCCTGGTGGGTGTCGCCGTTGCCGTACGCATAGACCAGCTCGTAGCCCTCCTCACCCGCCTCCTTCAGCAGCTCCTTGGCCTTCTTGGCGTTGCCGCCGGGGTACTTCTTCTTCTGGAACGGGTCGAAGTCGGGGTTGTAGCCCTTGAGCGTCGGGCCCACCAGACCGCCCGCGACCTCACCGCCCTTGGGGCCGCCGAACTGCTGGAGGTACTGCCCGCTGGGGAAGGCCCAGGCGATCGCCTCGCGCACCTTCTTGTTCTTGACCCGGTCCGTATTGATCGAGACGACGTCCACATAGGGCTGGGTCTCGGTCATCGACCGGGCCATCGCGTCCTTGTTCTTGAGGACCGCCGAGATCTGCGAGGGATCGACGGCGTTGGTCCAGGTCATGCCGTTCTTGTCGGCGCCCTTGTCGGCCACCAGACGGCGGGTGGAGTCCACCCACTGATGGCCGAAGGAGACATCGAAGGCGTTCACGTACTGATGGCGTATCGGATCGGTCTTGGGGTCCCACTGATCGTTCTTGACGAACTGGATGCCCTTGCCCGGCTTAAAGTTCTTGATCTTGTACGGCCCGCTGGCCACCGGCGCCTTGTCGTACTTCTCCTTGGTGTCCTTGCCCGGCGGCACCGCGCCGATGTTGGGCATGGCCACGGCGAACGGCACCTCGGCCCGCGGCTGGTCGAAGTGGAAGACGACCGTCTTCTCGTCCGGCGTGTCCAGCACCGTCTTCGGCAGGTGCTTGCCCTTGTACGGGCCGTCCGGCAGCGCCTTGCGGTACTTCTGGCCCTCGCCCGAGAGCCACTGCTGAAGGTACGTCGGGCCGTTGGTCTCGAACGGTGCGTAGAGCCGCTCCACGGCGTGCCGGACGTCCTTGGAGGTGATCGGCGTGCCGTCCTCGAACTTCAGCCCGTCCTTGAGCGTGTACGTCCACGTCCGGCCGCCGTCGGAGGACTTCCCGGTGTCGGTCGCCAGATCGCCGACCAGCTTGACCTTCCCGGTCTTGTCGTCGATCCGGTAGTTCGTCAGCGTCCGGTTGTAGAGGGTCTGCATGATCAGCTCATCGCTGACGTAGATCTGGCCAGGATCCAGGTGCTCGAACGCGTCGCGCTGGAGCACCGACACCGTCCCGCCCTTCTTCGCGCCCGGCAGCTCCTTAGCGGGCCCGGTGGAGTCGGCGGCGCTGCCCAGGGTGATCCCCTGCGCCGTCATCTTCGGTTCGCCGGCCTGCTTCGGGGCCGAGCCGCCCCCGCTGCTGCACGCCGAGAGCGCCAGCGCCCCCGCGGCCAGGGCGACGGCGTAGCTGCGTGCTCTGCGCCTGCTGTTCAACGTCATGGTGGTCGATGCACCTGCCTCGCTGGAACTCGTCGGACGGAACACTTGCCGTTGTCTGCGTCTGCCGTGTGGTGCCGGTCAACGCGTGGTCTTCGGGTCCATGGCGTCCCGGACCGAGTCCCCGAGCAGGTTGAAGGCGACGACGAAGATCACCATGGCGATGCCGGGGAAGAACATGTAGGTGATGTCGCCCTCGTAGAAGTTGGCGCCCTTGGCGAACATCCGGCCCCAGTCGGGGGTCGGCTCGACCACCCCGACACCGAGGAACGACAGGGCTGCCTCCGTCGTCACGAAGTTGGGCAGCATCAGGGTCGACTGCACCAGGATCGGCGTGCCCAGATTGGGCAGCAGCTCCTTGCGGACGATCCGCCACGGCGAGGCCCCCGTCACCTTCGCGGCCTCGACGAACTCGCGCTCCCGCAGCGACAGCACCTGACCGCGCAGCAACCGGGCCAGCTGCATCCAGCCCAGCAGCCACAACACCGTGACCAGGGCCGTCACCCGGAAATAGGTGGGGGTCTCCTTCTGCGGGCTGACGAACAGCGCGGTGACCACCGGCATGAAGGCGACGAAGAACAGCTGCTGCGGGAAGGACAGCAGCAGATCGATCAGCCGCCCCAGGAAGTAGTCCGTGCGCCCGCCCAGATAGCCCGCGACGACGCCGATGACGATGCCGGTGAGCGTGGACAGCAGCGTCGCGGCCAGCCCGATCAGCAGCGAGGTGCGGATGCCGTACACCAGCTGCGTCAGCACGTCCCGGCCGAGCTTGGGCTCGATGCCGAACCAGAACTCGCCGTCGATGCCGCCGTTGGGCTTCATCGGATAGCCGGTGAGCGGATCCAGCAGCTCGGGCCGGTCGAGGCCGTACGTCGTGTACGGGTCCTTGCCGTACAGCGAGGAGATCACCGGGGCCAGCACGGCGACGGCGAAGAAGAACAGCACGACACAGGCCGAGATCACGCCCGTGCGGTCGCGCTTGAAGCGCCGCCACATCAGCTGGCGCGGCGCTAAGCCCTCGGGCTGCCCGCCCGGTCCGCCCTCCCCGGCCGGTGCGGTCTTCCCGGCCACGGTGAGCTGGGATGGAGTCGTCATCGCGTAGCGCCCCCCATGGTGATCCGCCCCGTCGCACAAACCGTCAACTCGGTTTATCTACCCGTGTTGTGGCGGGTTGAGCGGACTGTCGCAACGTATTCACAGCCGGGTCAAGGGGCGGGCAAGAGCGGATGTGCCCGGCTTCGGAGTCTTGAGCGAACATTTTGCAGATCGAGGTCAGGACGTGCTTGACAGTGATCGTCGCCGCCCGGTCGCCACCCGGTTGGTCACGATCCGCGCACTTCTTCGGCTTTCTTTGTGCTTCTTCGCCTCGCGACGGTTGCCCGGGGTGCGCAGTGGGGGAAACCTACGGCTATGGGGCAGGGACGGATACTCACACGCGGAGCGCGTGTTTTCGGCGCACTCGTCTGCGCGGTGCTCGGAATGATCTCACTGGCGTGGATCGTCCGGGACCTGGACAAGGCGGACGAGGCAAGCCACCTGTGGTGGACATGGTCCGGAATGCCGTTCCGGGCCTCGGGGAGTCTCTTCGGCTCCTCCCTCTTCGATCTGATCCTGCTCGCGCTCTGCGTCGTCGCCGGGATCGCCGCGCTGCGCTCACCGGCCGCCGCGGGGGCGCTCGGTGCCGTCGCGGCCGTCACCGTCGTGCTGCGGCTGCCGAGCCTGTGGAACCTGAACGCGGACTGGATGCAGGGCATCCCCGACGACCTCAAGACGCGGGCCAATCTGACCGCCTGGGCCGGGGTGGTGCTCGGGGCGCTGCTGCTCGCCACCGTCGCCGCGGCCCGCCGCCCCGCCGACGGGTACGCCGCCGCGCCCGCCGACCAGCCGCCCGCGCGGCCGGCGCCGGGGGCCGCGATGCTCGGGGCGCTGCTGCTGGGGGCGTCGGGGGCCGTCCTCGGCGCCTGGCAGATCTACTGGGCGCAGAAGGCCGAGTGGGACATGTACAAGTACCAGCTGACCGGCAAGCACAGCCTGATCACGCTGCTCTCGCCGCCCTCCGCGTGGCAGGCCTGGGCCCTCGTCGCGCTCTGCCTGGTGGCGGCCGCGGCCGCGCTGGGCCGCGCCCCGCTGTCCCGGCCGCTGGGGATGGTGGCCGCGGCGCTGGTGCTGGCGACCGGGGTGAGCGCGGTCTCGCTCTACATCAAGCTGGAGTACGTCGAGCACTTCGACGATCTGCCGACCGTCGGGGTGCTGACGGTGCTGACCGCGTTCTTCGAACTGCTCGTGGGGCTGGTGGCCCTGCTCGTGCTGGCGCGGCGGGGCGAGGCGGACACCCCGGCCCCGGCGTACGGGGCGGGGAGTTACGGCGGCTACGGCGGCGGATACGCCCCGCCGCCCGCCGCTCCGCCGGGCTACGCCCCGCCGCCTCCGTCCGCCCCGCCCACGGCCCCGCCGCCTCCGCCGTCCCCGCCGCCGGGCTGGTGAACTGGGGCCCCTAGAGCCCCAGCGACCGCTTCAGGAAGTCGACCTGGAGCAGGAGCAGGTTCTCGGCGACCTGCTCCTGCGGGGTCATGTGCGTCACCCCGGACAGCGGCAGCACCTCATGGGGGTGCCCGGCGGCCAGCAGCGCCGAGGAGAGGCGCAGCGAGTGGGCGACGACCACGTTGTCGTCCGCCAGCCCGTGGATGATCATCATTGGGCGGGCCGGACCCTCCGCCGCGCCGGACAGCCCCTCGTCCGTCACCAGCGAGTTCGCCGCGTACACCGCGGGCTGCTCATCGGGGTGGCCCAGGTAGCGCTCGGTGTAGTGGGTGTCGTACAGCCGCCAGTCGGTGACCGGCGCGCCCACCACCGCCGCGTGGAAGACGTCGGGGCGGCGCAGCGCGGCGAGCCCGGCGAGGTAGCCGCCGTAGGACCAGCCGCGGATGGCGACCCGGCCGAGGTCCAGCGGGTAGCGCCCGGCGAGTGCGGTGAGGGCCTCGACCTGGTCCTCCAGGGTGACGGCGGCGAGGTCGTCGCGGACGGCCTTCTCCCAGGCGGGGGAGCGCCCGGGGCTGCCGCGCCCGTCGGCGACGATCACGGCGAAGCCCTGGTCGGCGAACCACTGCGAGGTGACGTACGCGTTGTGGGCGGCGACCACGCGCTGGCCGTGCGGTCCGCCGTACGGGTCCATCAGGACCGGCAGCGGCCCGTCGCCCTCGCTGTACCCGGTCGGCAGGAGCACCGCGCAGGGGATGTCGTCCTTGCCCGCGAAGGTGAGCTGCGGGCGTGCGGTGATGACGGGGGTCTCGGCGTACGAGGCGATCTCGGCGACCGGCTCCGCCGCCCCGTGGTCCGCGGCCCGCAGCAGCTCCACGCGGGCACCGGGCCGCTCCGTCCCGGCGTGGCTGAGCACGATGAGCCGGTCGCCGCGCACGGCGGAGTGCACGGCGGGGTAGGGCCGCTTGCCGACCGGCTCCCAGCCGCCCTGGTCGCCGCTGCCGCGGAACCAGGCGCGGTGGACGTCGATCCCGCCGGGCCGGTCGGGCAGCGCGGCCTCGGCGCCGGGGGCGGCGGAGAACAGCACGTCGTCCTCACCGACGGAGAGCACGGCGCGCACCTGGAGGGCGCCGGAGGTGAGCTTGCGGTCGCCGACCATCAGGGCACGGGCGCCGCCCTCGTCCGCGATCCGGACGAGCCGCCCGTCGGGGGTCCAGGCGGGCACGCCGGGGAAGAGATCCAGCCATACCGCGTCCTCGTCGGCGTGCACGGTGCTGGTCCGCCCGCTCTCGGTGTCCACGGCCAGGTAGAGCTGACTGCGCTGGTCCCGGGCCTGGACGAGGAGCAGCGGCGGACCGTAGGCCGACCAGTGCACCCGGGCGAGGTAGGGGTAGCGCTGCCGGTCCCACTCGATCTCCGTACGGGAGCCGTCCAGGCCCAGCAGGACGAGCCGCACCTCGGCGTCGGCGGTGCCGGCGGCCGGGTAGGCGACCTCGGTGGGTGCCTGGCCGGGGTGGGCGGGGTCGGCGATCCACCAGCGGCGTACGGGGGCGTCGTCGGCGCGGGCGACCAGCAGGGCGTCGCTGTCCGGGGACCACCAGAAGCCGCGCGTGCGGTCCATCTCCTCGGCCGCGATGAACTCCGCGAGACCGTAGGTGACGGTGTCGGCCTCCGGTTCGGCGAGCGCCCGGTCGCCGTCGCCGTGCGCGCCCGTGACGCGCAGCGCGCCGCCCGCCACATAGGCGACGTGGCGGCCGTCGGGGGAGGGGCGCGGGTCCACGACGGGACCCGGCGCGGGCAGTTCCCGGGACTCGCCGCCGGTCAGATCGGCGACGAACAGCCGCCCGGAGAGGGCGAAGGCCGCCGTTTCGACGGCCTGGTCCACCGCGTAGCCGACCACCCCGGCCGACCCCTCGCGGCTGCGCTCGCGGCGCGCCCGCTCCTCGGCGGACAGTTCCTCGTCCGCGCCGCCGAGCAGGGCCACCGGATCGGCGGCCGGGTACTCCCGCCGCCCGGCGACGTCGTACACCCACAGCAGGCCCGCCCGGTCGGTGCCGCCGCGGGACCGCAGGAAGACCACGCGGGAGTCGTCGGGGGCCACGCTGAAGGCCCGGGGCGCTCCGAGGGTGAAGCGCTGGGTGCGCGCGTGCTGCCGAGGGAAGGAGAGCTGTCCGGTCATAGGGCGAGCGTACGGGTCATGAAGATCGCGAGGGGCGTACTGACCGGTACACGCGTCGGGGCCTCGGGGGTGTCGTATCGGTCAGGCCGGACCGGCCCGCGCGGTCGCGTGCCGGGGCTCTTGCCGTCTCTTGCCAGGGGCACGGTCCAGCCGTCTTGGGGGTGAGAACAAGCCAGCTTCGGCGGCGGCGAGATGGCGGATAAGCAGCGAGAAGTCTCTCTGGCCAGGCGCCAGTTCGTGCGATCAGGCATGCGCCCCTGTCATGCTCCCGTGCACCGACTCGTGCGCACGCGCCGATAGTTATGATCGATTGCGCATAGTGGGTAGGCCCCGTGTGGCATCAATATGTTGTCTGTCCGAGCGCGTGTTCCTGGAGGTGAGTCGCTGTGGCGCTCTCGATCTCGTTGTCTGTGCTGCTGCTGATCATCGTAGTCATGCTCGTCAACAAGGCCGGGCTGAAAACCGCGCACGCGCTCATCTGTGTGCTGCTCGGCTTCTACCTGGCCAGCTCGTCGGTCGCACCGACCATCGACGACCTCACCACCAACGTGGCGAACATGATCGGTGACGTGAAGCTCTGAGCCACCGGGAACCACCGGCGACGCACGAGCGGTGATCTACGAGGGCCCGTGCCCGCGGTCCGCGGGCACCGGTGGGCGAATCGTAGGCTGTGGTCATGACCGTTCTTCCCGCCCGTCGTCTGCTCCTGGTGCACGCGCATCCGGATGACGAGTCGATCAACAACGGCGCGACCATGGCCAAGTACGCGGCCGAGGGTGCCCACGTCACCCTGGTGACCTGCACCCTCGGTGAGGAAGGCGAGGTCATTCCGGCGGATCTGGCCCACCTCGCCGCCGACCGCGACGACACCCTCGGCGCCCATCGGATGGGTGAACTCGCCGCGGCCATGAAGGCGTTGGGCGTCCGGGACCACCGCTTCCTGGGCGGTCCGGGCAGATATCGCGATTCGGGCATGATGGGCGCCCGGCAGAACGGCCGGCCCGACTGTTTCTGGCAGGCCGACCTCGACGAGGCCGCCTCCCACCTGGTGGCCGTGATCCGCGAGATCCGGCCGCAGGTCCTGGTGGCGTACGACGCCGACGGGGGGTACGGACACCCCGACCACATCCAGGCGCACCGCGTCGCCATGCGCGCGGTGGAGCTGGCCGCGGAGCCGGTCTACCGCCGTGACCTGGGCGATCCGCACGAGGTTCGCAAGGTCTACTGGAACTGTGTGCCGCGCTCGGCCCTCGAGGAGGGCTTCGCGCGGCTGCGGGCGGCGGGCGAGGAGGCACCCTTCCCCGGCGTTGCCACCGCCGACGACGTACCGGGCGTGGTGGAGGACGCGGAGGTCTCGGCGGTGATCGACGGCACCGCGTACGCCGACGCCAAGACCGCCGCGATGCGCGCCCACGCCACCCAGATCGCGGTGGACGCGCCCTTCTTCGCGCTCTCCAACGACCTGGGCCAGCCGCTGTTCGTCCACGAGCACTACCGGCTCGTCAGGGGCGAGCCGGGAGCGGAGCGCGAGGACGACCTGTTCGCGGGGGTGACGGCATGACGGTCGCCCGTCTCGCGGGATACGCGCTGCTCGCCGCCCTCGGGGCCCTGGTCGCCGTCGCGGGCGCGGTGGTCCAAGGGCTCTGGTTCCCCGGCGGGTTGCTGCTCGCGCTGCTCGGCGTCGCGGCCGTGTGCTACGGCGGCGTGAAGGCGACCGACCGGCGGATGGGCGGCGGCCTGCCCGCCGGGGCGTGGACGCTGGTGGTCCTGCTGCTGACCAGCGCCCGCCCGGAAGGGGACTTCCTCTTCGGCGCGGGCCTGGGGTCGTACGTCTTCCTGCTGGGCGGCATGTTCATCGGTGTGATGTGTGCCACCCTGCCGGTGGTCTCGCAACCGGGCGCGCTGGCCGCCCGACTTGGTAAGTGACGTGACGTTTACGGCGTGACGTCCCCGGGACCCGGCGCGATGTTCCCGGGGCCCCGGACGGTCCTCCGCCGACGCACGAGGTCCACAAGGTGCGGCCATAGGGCGGCCGTCAAGTACGCGACCGCGGCGCCCAGTATGGTGGTGCGCGCCGCCGAGCCGCCCGCGCGAGGTCTGACGGGCGGCGGAGCTAACTGGGAGAACCTGCTTTGAGCCGTGAATCTGACAGTTCGTCCTCCGGGGCCCGGGGGGGTAGCGGCGGTGCCGCCTATCCGTCGGGCACCCCGCCGTACGGATCCCGCCTGTCCCCGTCGCCGGAGGCCCTCCAGGGCGGCGTCGGTGACGGTGAGGCGGATGCCGCGGCCAAGCCGGAGGATCCGAAGACCGAAACCACTCTGACGACCCGCATCCGGATCAACATCCCGGGTTCGCGGCCCATTCCGCCGGTCGTCATGCGCAAGACCGTCGACGGGGAGGGCGTGCCCGCACCCCGCTCCGGTGAGGACGACGGGGACGCCGAGCGCACCGGAGCCACGCCCCGGCCCGATGCCGTCCGCAGCCCGGAGCTGGGCGCGGCGGCCGCGGAGGGGCGCGCGGACGCCAAGGACCGCGAGAGCCGCGAGAAGAGCGGCAAGGGCGGCAAGGGCGACGGCGACAAGACCAGCGACTGGTTCGCGCCGCCCCGCCGCCCCAAGGGCTCCTCGACCACCCAGAGCACCCCGCTGCCTCCGGCGCCGGAGACCACCCAGCAGTTCCCCGCCCCGACCCTGGGCGGCGGAACGCAGGCCGACCTGCCGTACTTCACGGACGCCGGCGGCCACCCCGGAGCGCCGGAGCCCAGTGGCCCGACGACCGGCCCGGTCACTGGCGAGATGCGGATGCCCGGTGCTCCGGCGCGGGACGAGGACCTGCTGGCGCCGCCCGGTCCGGGCGCGCCGACCGGCCCGGGCCTGCCCGACAGCTCGGGCGTGGGTCCGCTGAACGGCGCGGCCGGGCAGCCCCCGACCCCGCCCGGCGGTTCGCCGCTCGGCAGCCTCGGAGCCACCACGGGCGCGACCCCGATGGTGCAGCCCGGTCCGGCCGGTCCGCTGGGCGGTCCCGGCGCGGACGCCGACCCGTCGCCGTCGCTCTTCCGCGACCCCGAGTTCACCTCCCCCAGCGGGGCGGACCAGGCATCCAGCGACACCCTGGTCAGCGGGGTGCCCGTGGTGCCTCCGGCCGACGCCGCCTCCGGTCCGCCCGCCGGGCCGGGCCGGGCCGGGCCGCCCACCGGGGACAGCGCCCCGCCGAGCAGCCCGGCGCCCAAGCCGCCCGCGGCGGGCAAGGCGGGTAAGGCGGGTAAGCCCAAGAAGAAGGGCCGCTCCAAGCTCGTCATGCTGGGTGCCCTGCTGGTGGCCGCGGCCGGTGTCGCGTACACCGCGGGCCTGGTGATGAACCACGCGGACGTGCCCAACGGCACCACCGTCCTCGGCGTCGACATCGGCGGCTCCTCCAAGCAGGTGGCCATCGACAAGCTGGACACCGCGCTCGGCGGCCGCACCGGTGCCCCGCTGAAGGTGACCGTCGACGGCGATCAGAAGGAGATCAAGCCGTCCGTCGCGGGCCTGACCCTGGACACCGAGGCCACCGTGCGGAACGTCGCGGGCCGCGACTACAACCCGATGACGGTCATCGGCTCGCTCTTCGGCGGCACCCACGAGGCCGAGCCCACCGTGACGGTCGACGAGGAGAAGCTCCGGGACGCCCTCGGTCGGCTCGCGGGCAACTCGGGCACGGCGCGCGAGGGCACGATCACGTTCAAGCCGGGCAAGGCCGTCCCCGTCTACGGCCGGGAGGGCCGGGGCCTGGACATCGACAAGGCGGTCACGGCGGTCTCCGACGCGTACCGCGAGCGGGCGGAGACCGGCAAGGACAAGCCGGTCGACCTGCCGGTCGTCGCCAAGCGGCCGACGATCAGCAAGTCCGAGGTGAACGCGAAGATGAAGTCCTTCGCGCAGCCCGCGATGTCCGGTCTGGTCACGATCAAAACCGATGACGCGCACTTCATCCAGTTCGGCCCGGACCGCTCGCTGCCGCAGATCCTCTCCATGCGGCCGATCAACGGCAAGCTCCAGCCGCACTTCGACCTCGACGCGATCAAGAGGCTCTACGGCCAGACCTTCGACGGGGTGCTGATCGAGCGCGCCGACGGCGCCAAGAAGCCGGTCACCCCGCAGGAAGTGGCCATCGCCATGCGGACCGCGCTGCTGGGCAAGTCGACCGCGGACCGGACCGCGGTCATCGATACCTCGCCCAACTAGGCTTCATTCGCCAGGTCCTGACGGCCCCCGCCCGGCATCGCCGGGCGGGGGCCGTGACCTTTACCCATGACATCTGTCATCCCCAGGTCACGACCACTGACACTGCCGCCGGACGCCCCCGCTCGGCGAAGCTGGGGACCATGACAGCGACCACCGCACCCTCCGCCACCGGCGACCGGGCCCGCACCGAGGCAGCCCCGCCGGTGGTCAGCTTCACCGGCGTCAGCAAGAGCTACGGCACCGTGCGTGCCGTGGCCGATCTCGACCTCCACCTCCACCCCGGCGAGACGATCGCCCTGCTGGGACCGAACGGCGCGGGCAAGTCCTCCACCCTCGATCTGCTGCTCGGGCTGCGCACCCCCGACAGCGGCCGCATCGAGGTCTTCGGCACCACCCCGCAGCAGGCCATCGCCCGCGGCCACATCGGCGCGATGCTCCAGAGCGGCTGTCTCATGGAGGAGGTCACGGTCCGCGAGCTGGTGCGGCTCGCCTGCGATCTGCACCCCCACGGCTACCCGGTCGACGAGGTCCTGGAGCGGGCGGACATCACCGGGATCGCCGACCGCAAGGTGAACAAGCTCTCCGGCGGCCAGGAGCAGCGGGTGCGCTTCGCGTTCGCCACCGCGGGCGCCTCCGACCTGATCGTGCTGGACGAGCCGACGACCGGGATGGACGTCTCGGCCCGGCAGACGTTCTGGGGCACGATGCGCGACCAGGCCCGGCAGGGCCGCACCATCCTGTTCGCCACCCACTACCTCGAAGAGGCCGACGCGATCGCCGACCGGGTGATCGTGCTGCACCGCGGCCGGGTGCTGGCGGACGGCTCGTCCGCCGAGATCAAGGCGATGGCCGGGGCCCGGCGGATCTCCTTCACCCTGGACGGCCCGCCCGACGAGGCGGCGCTGCGCGCCCTGCCCGCCCTGACCGGCCTCGACGTAGCGGGGCGTACGGTACGGATGCGGTCCACCGACGCGGACGCGACCGTGCACGCGGTCTACGGACTCGGCCTCTACCCGCGCGGCCTGGAGGTCGCCGGACTCGGCCTGGAGCAGGCGTTCCTCGCCATCACCGACGCCGCCACGACGCCCGAGGAGGCGTGACCATGACGACCCTGGTCAAGCTGGAGATCGTCCGCGCGCTGCGCAACCGGAAGTTCATGTTCTTCACGGTCATCTACCCGTCGGCGCTCTTCCTGATGATCGCGGGCAGCGCGGACGAGACCGACCTCGTGCCCGGCACCCATCTGTCGATGCCGCTCTACTACATGGTCGCGATGGCCTCCTTCGGCGCGCTGACCGCCGTCCTCATGGGCAACAGCGAGCGGATCGCCAAGGAACGCGAGGGCGGCTGGGTGCGTCAGCTGCGCCTCACCTCGCTGCCCGGACACGGCTATGTGATGGCCAAGATCGCCGCGGCGGCGGTCGCCACCCTGCCCTCCATCGTGATCGTCTTCATCGTGGCCGCCACCGCCAAGGGCGTGCGGCTGGGTGCCGCATGGGAGTGGCTCGCGCTCACCGGCGCGATCTGGGCGGGCTCGCTCGTCTTCGCCGCCCTGGGCGTGGCCATCGGCTATCTGGCCACCGGCGACGCCGTCCGCCCCCTGACGATGATCATCTACTTCGGGCTGTCGATCCTCGGCGGCCTGTGGATGCCGACCGCCTCCTACCCGCGGTGGCTCCAGAACATCGGCGACTGGCTGCCCACCCACGCCTACGCCGCCCTCGGCCAGGCCATCGAGCTGGGCAACGCCCCGCACGCCAAGGACGTGGTCCTGCTCGCCGCCTACCTGGTCCTCTTCTCGGGCGCGGCGGCCTGGCTCTACCGCAAGGACACCCGCACGGCATGAACCGGCCGACCTGGTGGCGCGACGCGTCGGCGGCCTACGACGCCTCCCGCGCCGCCGACGACGCGACGGACGCCCCGGCCATCGGCCAGAGCCCCGACAACCGCCGTCAGGCCCTGATCAAGCTGCTGTGGATCGGGATCTGGATGGCCTACATGGGCGCGCCGGTGAGCGACCTCGCGGACGGCCACCACACCGTTCCCGCCACCGTGTCCGGCGCGCTCGGCCTGCTGGTCTTCGTCAGCATCTACCTGCTGCTGGTCTTCCGGCACACCGGCCGGGACATGGCCAGGGCCACCGTCCACCGGGGACTGGGCACGATCTGCGCGCTCGCCGTCATCCTCACGATCACCCTGGGCGACGCGTGGCTGGTGCTCGCCGTCTACGTCTCCGTCGCCTTCGGCGCGGTCCTGCCGACGCGGCTCGCCCGGTGGGCGATCCCGCTGAACACCGCCGCCATGGTGGGCGCCGGGCTGCTGGTCCGCGGCTCGGACGACCTGATGTCCGCCCTGGTCGTCCCCTCCCTGCTCGGCGGCTTCGCGATGAGCGCGGTGCGGCAGATGGTGCGTACGACCCGGGCACTGCGCGAGGCCCGCGCCACCGTCGCCCAGCTCGCCGCCAACGAGGAGCGGCTGCGGCTCGCCCGCGACCTGCACGACCTGCTGGGCCACTCGCTCTCGCTGATCACGCTCAAGAGCGAGCTGGCCGGGCGGATGCTGCCCGGCAGGCCCGAACAGGCGGCCCAGCAGGTCGCCGACATCGAACGGGTCAGCCGACAGGCCCTGGTCGACGTGCGGGAGGCGGTGAGCGGCTTCCGCCGCCCCACCCTGGAAGCCGAGCTGGCCGGTGCCCGCACCGCGCTCGCCGCCGCGGGCATCACCGCCGACCTGCACCGGGCGGGCGTCCACCACCCGGACCTCCCGCCCGACCAGGAGGGCGCGCTGGCCTGGGCGCTGCGCGAGGCGGTCACCAACGTGGTCCGGCACAGCGGGGCGCGCCGCTGCGCCGTGACCCTCACCGAGGTGGGCGACGACCTGTGCCTGACCGTCACCGACGACGGCCGCGGCGCGACCGGCCCGCACGGCAACGGGCTGACCGGCCTGGCCGAGCGGCTCCAGCTGGCCGACGGCCGCCTGGAGACCGGCCCGGGCGACCACGGCGGCTTCACCCTCCGCGCCCTGGCCCCGCTCTCCCGGAGCGCGCACCTGCCCGTCGAGTCCGCCCCCGAGCCCTGACCGGCCGCCGCCGGTTACGCTGCCCGGGTGATCCGGGTACTGCTGGCCGAGGACCAGTCGATGGTGCGGGAGGCGCTGGCCGCGCTGCTCGGGCTGGAGGACGAGATCGAGGTCGTCGCCCAGGTGGCCCGCGGCGACGAGGTCGTCGACGCGACCCGGGCCCATCGGCCCGACGTCGCGCTGCTGGACATCGAGATGCCGGGCCTGAGCGGGATCGACGCCGCAGCCGCGCTGCACGCGGCGGCGCCCGGGGTGCGGATCGTGATCCTCACCACCTTCGGCCGCCCCGGCTATCTGCGCCGGGCCATGGAGTCCGGCGCGGACGCCTTCCTGGTCAAGGACGCCCCCGCCGCCCAGCTCGCCGACGCGATACGGCGGGTGCTGCGCGGCGAGCGGGTCATCGACCCGACCCTGGCCGCGGCCGCCCTGGTGGACGGGGCCAGCCCGCTGACCGCGCGGGAGCGCGAGGTGCTGGGCGCCTCCGCGGACGGCTCGACCAACGCCGAGCTGGCCCGGGCGCTGGGCCTGTCACAGGGCACGGTCCGCAACTACCTCTCCACGGCCATCCAGAAGACGGCCGCCCGCAACCGGGCCGAGGCGGTCCGCATCGCCCGCGACAAGGGCTGGCTGTAACGGGCGGTAAGGGGCTTCAGTTGAGCCGGGCCCGGGCCGCGTGCGCCTGGCGCCGTACCGCCTCAGCCGCCTCCGGCTCCATCACGGCCACCACCTCCGCGTACTCCTCCAGCTCCCGCGCCCCGGTGAGGAAGTCGCCGCGCTCGACCAGCAGCTGCGCGCGCTCGTAGCGCAGCCGCGCGGGATGGCTGGGCAGCAGCAGCGCCAGCTCGACCGCCCACAGCTGGACATCGGTGCGCTCGGGTCGGGCGGTGGCCCAGGCGCGGACGTTGTTGAGGATCCGCAGCATCATGTCCAGCGGATCGGCCGGGCCCAGCACCGACGGCTCCGGCGGTGCGCCGGTGACCCCCGACACCAGCAGCGCCGCGTCCTGACCGGACAGCCTCCGGCCGCCGTCGAACGGGTCGGCCAGCACATGGTCCCCGTACGGATCGCCGAAGCCGACCACGAAGTGGCCCGGCAGCGCGACCCCGTACACCGGCGCGCCCGCCCGCCGCGCGACCTCCATCCACACCAGCGACAGCAGGATCGGCAGCCCGCGGCGGCGCCGCAGCACCTGGTGCAGCAGCGAGGAGTCCAGCCGCCGGTAGTCGGCCGCGGAGCCCCGGAAGCCGTACCGCTCGCCGAGCACCCGGGCGAGGGCGTCGGCCCAGGCGGCGGGCCCGCCGGGAGCGAACGGGACCTCACCGGCCAGCCGGTCGAGTTCGATCTGTGCCTCGTCGATCCCGGCCTCGTCCAGCCCGTCGTCGGCCACCATGCCCATCAGCAGGCACAGCAGGGCCAGGTCGGGGCGCTCCTCGCGGGCGGCATCGGCGAATCTGCGGCGTGGTGACGTCTCGTTCATGAGTGATCGGTGCTGGGTGCGCGCCAGTGGTGGTAGCTGTGGTGGAGGGTGAACCCCATGTCGTCGTAGAGGGCGTGGGCACCGCTGTTGTCCGTCTCGACCTGGAGGTACGCGGCCGAGGCGCCCTCCTCCAGCGCCCGGCGGGCCAGCGCGGTCATCACGGCCCGGGCCAGCCCCTGCCGCCGTTGCTCCGGCGCGGTCTCCACCGCCGCGAACCCGGCCCAGCGGCCGTCCACCACACAGCGCCCGATCGCGGCCGGGGCACCCTCCTCGGCCTCGCCCGGCTCTCCGCGTATCGTCGCGAACCACACCGACGGGCCGCCGGAGAGCACCGACAGCGCCTCGGGGGTGGGCCGGGAGGAGCGCTGGTAGCGGGCCAGCCAGTCGTCGTCGATCTGCCGGGAGAGCGTCACCGCCGAGGTGTCGGCGTCCTGGTCGGCGATCGGGGCCAGGGCCGCGATGCGCACCTGCGCGGAGACCTCCCGGGTCCAGCCGCGCGTCTCCAGCTCCGCGGCCAGCGACTCCTGGGTGCCCTCGGCGCCCGTGCTGACCTGGACGTACGCGGGCAGCCCGCGCTCGGCGTACCAGCCGGTCACCCGGCGCAGCGCCTCGTCGAGGCCGCAGCCGGGGTCGCCGAGCGGCAGGACGGAGTTGGCGCGCCGGGTGAACCCGCCGGATGCGCGCAGCTCCCACTCGCCCAGCGGCTCGCGCTCGGTCGGCGGCCAGCCGCGGGCGGCGACCCGGTCCAGCTCGCGCGCGTTCGCCGCCGGGCCCCGTCGGCGGGCCGGTGCGGCGGGCACCACCTTGCCCGCGACCAGCGACGACTCCTCGATCCGGACGGACTCGCCGGTGCGGCGGGTGATGTGCAGCACACCCCCGGTCCACGATGTGAGAACCCCGACCACGTCCGTGAACTTATCGGGGCCGCTCAGGTCGCCCGTAAGTAGCCTCACCGATACTCGTTTGTGCACGTCATCGGGGGTGATTCGGACCTCGAGTCGTCCGCCGGTGGTGAAATCCACTGCTCTGCCAACCCCTCATGTGCGTCTGGTGCCCAGGAACGGAGATACTAGGTGCGGGCATCGACGACGCCGCGCTCCCGCGCGATACAGCCCTAAGAGGAGGAACGACAGCGTGACCTACGTCATCGCGCAGCCTTGTGTCGACCTGAAGGACAAGGCGTGCATCGAGGAGTGCCCCGTCGACTGTATCTACGAGGGCCAGCGGTCCTTGTACATCCACCCGGACGAATGCGTCGACTGCGGGGCCTGTGAGCCGGTCTGCCCGGTCGAGGCGATCTTCTACGAGGACGACACTCCGGAAGAGTGGAAGGACTACTACAAGGCGAACGTCGAGTTCTTCGACGAGCTCGGTTCGCCCGGCGGTGCGAGCAAGCTCGGCCTGATCGAGCGCGACCACCCGTTCATCGCCGCGCTTCCGCCGCAGGAGCACGACGAGTGACCCTGCCCGGGAAGTAGACCCGGCGCGGCCTTCGGTCCCGTATGGCATGTGGCCTGCGGGACCGGGCTGTTTCCCGGGGCCCCGGCCCCGGGCTGTTCAAAAGAGAAAGAAAGCGAGCCCCCGTGCCACCCGTCTCCGCCCGCCTCCCGGTCTTCCCCTGGGACCGGCTCGAACCGTACAAGGCGACCGCCGCCGCCCATCCGGACGGCATCGTCGACCTCTCGGTGGGCACCCCCGTCGACCCGGTCCCCGAGCTGATCCGCACCGCGCTGGCCGGCGCCGCGGACAGCCCCGGCTATCCGACCGTCTGGGGCACCCCCGCGCTGCGGGACGCGCTGACCGGCTGGGTCGAGCGGCGGCTGGGCGCGGAGGGGGTCACCCACACGCAGGTGCTGCCGGTGGTCGGCTCGAAGGAGCTGGTGGCCTCGCTGCCCACGCAGCTCGGCCTCGGCCCCGGCGACAAGGTCGCCTTCCCGCGGCTCGCCTACCCGACGTACGAGGTGGGCGCGCGGCTCGCGGGCGCCGAGCCGGTGCCGTACGACGAACCTACGGACCTGGACCCGGCGGGGCTGAAGCTGCTGTGGCTGAACTCGCCGTCCAACCCCACCGGCCGGGTGCTGTCCGAGGACGAGCTGCGGGCCGCGGTCGCGTGGGCGCGGACGCACGGGGTGCTGCTGGTCAGCGACGAGTGCTACCTGGAGCTGGGCTGGGAGGCGGACCCGATGTCCGTCCTGCACCCGGAGATCTCCGGCGGGAGCTTCGACGGGCTGGTCGCGGTCCACTCGCTGTCCAAGCGGTCCAACCTGGCGGGCTACCGCGCGGCGTTCCTCGCCGGTGACGAGAGCGTGCTCGGCGAGCTGCTGAAGATCCGCAAGCACGGCGGGATGATCGTGCCCGCGCCGGTGCAGGCCGCGACGGTCGCCGCGCTCGGCGACGACAAACACGTCGCGGAGCAGCGCGAGCGCTACGAGGCGCGGCGGGCGGCGCTGCGCGGCGCGCTGGAGGGGTACGGCTTCCGCGTCGAGCACAGCGAGGCGTCGCTGTACCTGTGGGCGACCCGCGACGAGCCGTGCTGGGACACCGTGGGCGCGCTGGCCGAGCTGGGCATCCTGGTGGCGCCCGGCGAGTTCTACGGCGCGGCGGGCGGGGCACACGTCCGCGTCGCGTTCACCGCGACGGACGAGCGCGTGGCGGCGGCGGTCCGCCGCCTGACCGCCTGACCGCCAGACCGCCTGACGAGACGAACGCAGGGGCGCCCCCTGCCCCCAGCCGCCGCAGCGGCCGGGGGCAGGGGGCGCCTGGTCTTTCAGCCCAGCAGCGGCAGCCCCTTCATCGAGGGCAGGCCCTTGACCGGGAGTTCGTCGGCCTGCTGCGGGGCGCTCGGCGCGGCCTGCTGCGGTGCCGGGGCGGGCGCCGGAGCGGGCGCCGGGGCAGCGGCGGGGGCGGGGAGCGGAGCCGGTGCGGGGCGGACCGGGGCGCCCTTGGCGTGGGCGCCCTTGCCCTTGGCCAGGCCCTTGCTCATGCCCGCCGCCTTGCCCTTGCCCTTGGCGTGCAGGGCGCCCTTGCCCTTGGCGTGGGCGCCGCCCTTGCCCTTCCCCTTGCTCAGGCCCTCCTTGGCGGCGTGGGCCGCGCCCTTGCTCTTGGTCTGGGTGTCCTTGGCCGGGGCCGCCTTCTCCGCCGGGGCGGACTTGGCCGGAGCGGTCTGCGCCGGGGCGGCCTTGGACGGGAGAATCTCCTTGACGGTCCGCCCGGCCTGCTGCGAGGCGGTGTCGGCCAGCTCACCGACGGAGGAGGGGTCCAGCGCGCTCAGCCCGCCCAGCTTGGGGGTGTGCGGCAGGGCCGGATCCGCCGCACTCGCGGCGTCGGCGGCACCGACCACGGGGGTCGCGCTCGCTGCGACCAGCAGGGCGGCCCGAGCGATCCGACGCGTGAGAGGGAGGGACATGATTCTCCTTTGACGGGGGGACATTTGGCGTGAAGTGTCCAGCGATCGGACGCAGTGAATATCGCGTGAGCCGCGCGAAGGTTGCGGTAGGTCAAGGTAAAGAATTGATAATGCATCGCATTATCCGTTTACGCGCAAAACATGCGTCCACAACGACAGTCCAACGCCCCGTCAACGGCGCTGAGCTGCGGTGATCTCTCCCGTTATCGGGTGAGGCCGAGGCGTATATCCGACCCGGAACTCTTGTCGGACGTGCGCCAGCCGTCCCCTGAATTCCGCGCGCTCCATACGTGCTTGCCGTAAGAGACCCGTTCGATGCGCAACTCGTCCGAGTGAGCCACCGCCCAATAGGCAAGCTCCCAGCCGCGCTCCGTCCGGCCGCCGCGCGCCGAGGCGTCCGCCACCGGGACCAGCACCTCCCGGGAGGACCCGGCGTGCTTGCCGCCGCCCTGCCCCGTCACGTTCAGCCGCGACCGGGCCTCCGCCCCGAACTCCCGCTCCAGCGCCGCCTGGACGCGCCCCGGATCGCCCGCCTTCCCGTCGTCCGGCGGCCCCGGGCAGCTGAAGGCCGCCGCCGAACGCCCGGTGAGGGTGGCGGTCAGCACCACGGCCTCCGTCTCGTGCTTGGCGTACGCCTGCGGGAACCCGCTGTACTGCACCCGCTGCGCCGCCACCGTGAGCGGCAGCCGCGAGTAGCCGGGCACCTTGACCAGGTGGTCGTAGAACTTCCCGGCCGCGTACACCGGATCCTGGATCTGCCGTGCCGTACCCCAGCCCTGCGACGGGCGCTGCTGGAACAGGCCGAGCGAATCCCGGTCGCCGTGGGTGATGTTGCGCAGCCCCGACTCCTGGAGCGCGGTCGCGAGCGCGATGGTGACGGCCCGTTCGGGCAGCCCGCGGGCGGCGGCCACGGCCTCGATCGTCGCGGCGTTCACGGCCTGTTCGGGGTCGAGCAGCACATCGCCGCCCTCCGCCCGCGCGACACAGCGCGGCGGCCCGCCGCCACCGGTCAGCAGGTGCGCCGCTACGTACGCGGCGAGCCCCAGCAATACGGCACACGCGACCGCGGCTCGGAGCAGGCGGGGACGGCTGGAGAACACGGACCGGGGCACACCGACCACGTTACTGGGTGGCTCCGACACCGGTGCCGCCAAGGGGCCGCGGGTGGGGAAGGCCACGCCCTCCTGCGGCCGGGCCGCCGGGCCGGACGGGCTAGGGTCGCGGGTATGGCACACCCAGCACTCGACCTGTCCCTGGACGCGGCCCGGCTCACCGCCCGGCTCGTCGACTTCCCCTCGGTCAGCGGCGACGAGAAGGCGCTCGCCGACGCCGTCGAGCAGGCCCTGCGCGCCCTGCCGCACCTGACCGTCGACCGGGACGGGGACGCCGTCGTCGCCCGCACCGACCTGGGGCGTGCCGAACGGGTCGTGCTGGCCGGACACCTCGACACCGTGCCCATCGCCGACAACGTGCCCTCCCGGCTGGACGAGGACGGCACGCTGTGGGGCTGCGGCACCTCCGACATGAAGTCCGGCGTCGCCGTGCAGCTGCGCATCGCCGCGACCGTGCCCGAGCCCAACCGCGACCTCACCTTCGTCTTCTACGACCACGAGGAGGTCGCCGCCGAGCTGAACGGCCTGAAGCGGCTGTCCGAGCACCACCCCGAGTGGCTGGCCGCCGACTTCGCCGTGCTGCTGGAGGGCACCGAGGGCAAGGTCGAGGGCGGCTGCCAGGGCACGCTCCGGGTGCGGGTGACCACGAGCGGGCACCGCTCCCACTCCGCGCGCAGCTGGCTCGGCGAGAACGCCATCCACAAGGCCGCCCCGATCCTCGACCGGCTGGCCGCGTACGAGCCGCGGCACGTGGACATCGACGGGCTCACCTACCGCGAGGGGCTGAACGCGGTGGGGATCGAGGGCGGGATCGCGGGCAACGTCATCCCCGACGCCTGCGCCGTGACCGTGAACTACCGCTTCGCGCCTGACCGTTCGGAGGCCGAGGCGCTGGCCCACGTCCGCGAGGTCTTCGACGGCTTCGAGGTGACCGCCACCGACTCCGCGCCCGGCGCCCTGCCCGGGCTGTCCCACCCGTCGGCCGCCGCCTTCGTGGCGGCGATCGGTGAGGAAGCGGCCCCCAAGTTCGGCTGGACCGATGTCGCCCGCTTCTCGGCCCTCGGCGTGCCCGCCGTCAATTACGGACCCGGCGACCCCAAGCTGGCCCACACCCGCGAGGAGCACGTGGACACCGCCCTGATCCTGGAGGCCGAGGAGCGGCTGCGGGTCTGGCTGACCAGCTGAGCCGAACCCCGGCGTCCGCTTCTTCGCAGATCAGAGAACAGATGAGCGTGGCGCGGATTTCGGCCTTTCGCCGCCCGGTGGGCCTACGCTGAACCACAGATCTTTGGCAGATCTTGGCGAAGGGAGCACACACATGGGCAACGCCGAGGAAGAGCGAGCGCTGCACGAGCAGCGTCTGGGCCCGGTCGTGCGCCGTCGCCACCAGATGCGGCCCGGCACGACCGACCAGCGGCTGCTGGACACGCAGGGGGCCACCCACTGGGTGCACGAGGACCCGTTCCGGGTGATGCGCATCCAGTCGGAGTTCGTGGAGGGCTTCGGCACCCTGGCCGAACTCGGACGGGCGGTGAGCGTGTTCGGCTCCGCCCGTACGCCCGAGGGATCACCGGAGTACGAGGCCGGGGTGAAGATCGGGCGGGCCCTGGCCGAGGCCGGGTTCGGGGTGATCACCGGGGGCGGCCCCGGTGCGATGGAGGCGGCCAACCGAGGCGCCACCGAGGCGGGCGGGGTCTCCGTCGGCCTCGGCATCGAGCTGCCGTACGAGCAGGGGCTGAACCCGTACGTCGACATCGGCGTGAACTTCCGCTACTTCTTCGTGCGGAAGACGATGTTCGTGAAGTACGCGCAGGGGTTCGTGGTGCTGCCCGGCGGTCTTGGCACCCTCGACGAGTGCTTCGAGGCGCTGACCCTGGTGCAGACGAAGAAGGTGACCCGGTTCCCGATCGTTCTCTTCGGCAGCTCCTACTGGGGCGGTCTGGTCGACTGGCTGGAGAACACGCTGATCGCCCAGGGAAAGGCGTCCCAGCAGGACCTGGAGCTGTTCCACCTCACCGACGACATCGACGAGGTGGTCGACCTGGTGACCAAGGAATCCGGCTGACCGCCCCCGGGGCGTGAGCGGACCGGTGTCTCAGGCCAGTCCCCGGCGGGCGACCGCCGGGGGCCGGTGGCCCGCGATGGACGACACCATGTCCAGCACCTGACGGGTCTCGGCCACCTCGTGCACCCGGTAGACCTGGGCGCCCAGCCAGGCGGAGACCGCGGTCGTGGCGAGCGTGCCGATCACCCGCTCCTTGACCGGGCGGTCCAGCGTCTCGCCCACGAAGTCCTTGTTGGACAGCGAGACCAGGACCGGCCAGCCGGTCTCCCTCAGCTCCCCGAGCCGACGGGTGGCCTCCAGCGAGTGGCGGGTGTTCTTCCCGAAGTCATGGCCCGGGTCGATCATGATCCCGTCGCGCCGGACGCCCAGCGCGGCCGCGCGCTCCGCGAGCCCCACGGTGACCCGCAGGATGTCGGCCACCACGTCGTCGTAGCCGATCCGGTGCGGCCGGGTGCGCGGTTCGGCCCCGCCCGCGTGCGTACAGACCAGCCCGGCGCCGTACCGGGCGGCGACCTCGGCCAGCTTGGGGTCGACCCCGCCCCAGGCGTCGTTGAGCACGTCCGCCCCCGCCGCGCAGACCGCCTCGCCGACCTCGTGCCGCCAGGTGTCCACGCTGATCACCACGTCCGGATGGCGCCGCCGCACCTCGGCCACGAAGCCGACCGTGCGCCGCGCCTCCTCGGCGGCGTTCACCTCGTCCCCGGGGCCGGCCTTCACCCCGCCGATGTCGATGATCGCCGCGCCGTCCGCGACGGCCTGCTCGACGCGGGTGAGCGCGGGCTCGTCGCGGAAGGTCGCACCCTGGTCGTAGAACGAGTCCGGCGTCCGGTTGACGATCGCCATGATCACTCGCTCGTTCTCGTCGAACTCGCGTCGGCCAAGCCGCAGCATGCGTACTTCCTCTCAGGTGTCCGGCAGCGACGATAACTGTCAGTGGGGCATGGCACGATCGGGTCAGACAGTTGACGGGGCCGACGCCCCCCGCGGGCGTCATGGCCGGGCCGTCCTAACCGAGGAGAACGATCACCGTGTTCCTGTTCTTGCTGATCACGCTGGTCGTCGTGGTCGGCGCAGTCACCCTCGCCGTCGTCGGCGGCGGCGACGGGGGCCAGTTGTCCGAGGCGCCGCCCGACCGGCTGGACGACCCGCTGCCCGCCGACCGGCCGCTGGACCGGGAGGACGTGGAGGCGCTGCGGCTGCCGATGACGCTGCGCGGCTACCGGATGGCGGACGTGGACGATGTGCTGGGGCGGCTCGGCGCCGAGCTGGCCGAGCGGGACGCCCGGATCGCCGAGCTGGAGGAGGCCCTGGCGGGCGCGCGGGCCCCGGGCTTCGGGGACGGCGAGCCGGCCGAGGGCCCGGGGGACTACCCGCCGGAGTATCCGGCGGACTTCGAGGGGAGCGGATCGTGAGCGGTCAGGGGACGGTCGTCGGAGCGGACGGCCTGGCGCGCTGCCCGTGGGGGCTGGAGACCGAGTCCATGGCGGACTACCGGGTGTACCACGACACGGAGTGGGCCCGTCCGGTCCGCGGCGATGACGCGCTGTACGAGCGGATCTGTCTGGAGGCGTTCCAGTCCGGGCTGTCCTGGATCACGATCCTGCGCCGCCGGGAGGGGTTCCGGGCCGCCTTCGCCGACTTCCGGATCAAGGCGGTCGCGGAGTTCACCGAGGCCGACGAGCAGCGGCTGCTCGCCGACCCCGGCATCATCCGCAACCGGGCCAAGATCGCTGCCACGATCGGGAACGCCCGGGCGGCGGCGGACATGGCTGAGGGCGAGCTGGACGAGCTGATCTGGTCCCATGCCCCCGACCCCGCCACCCGCGCGGTCCCGCACACCGCGGCCGACGTCCCGGCGATCACCCCGGAGTCCACGGCGCTCAGCCGAGCGCTGAAGAAGCGCGGCTTCCGCTTCGTCGGCCCCACCACGGCCTACGCGCTGATGCAGGCCTGCGGCCTGGTCAACGACCACTTGGCCGACTGCCACGTCCGCGATCGCGTCTGACCGCCGGGACCCGGTGCGTCGCCGCGGGTCAGCGGCCCGTGAACCGCGGCTGCTGCTTCTGGACGAAGGCGTCCACCGCGGTGCGGTGGTCCTCCGAGGCGCCCGCCCGGCGCTGTAGCTCGTCCTCCTTGGTCAGGGAGTCGGTGAGGCTGTGGCAGGACGCGTAGCCGAGCGATTCCTTGATCGCCGCATAGGCCGCGGTCGGGCCCTCGGCCAGCCGCCGGGCGACCGCCGCGGCCTCGGCGGGCAGCTCCGCGGCGGGCACGACCCGGTTGACCATGCCCAGCTCCAGCGCCTCCGCCGAACTGACGTTGCGGGGGAAGAGCAGCAGGTCGGCGGCGCGGCCGTGGCCGATCAGGCGCTGGAGGGTCCAGGAGACGCCGGAGTCGGCGGTGAGCGCGACGCCCGCGAACGAGGTGTTGAACGAGGCGGTGTCGGCCACGATCCGGTAGTCGGCGGCGAACGCGAAGCCCGCCCCGGCCCCGGCCGCGACCCCGTTCACCGCGGCGACCACCGGCTTCGGCATCCCCGCGATCGCGGTCACGATCGGGTTGTAGTGCAGCGAGACGGTGCTCATCGTCGAGCCCTCGCCCTGGTCCCCGTGGGCGTGCGCCTCGCGGTCGGCGGCCAGCAGCCCGATGTGCTCCTTGAGGTCCTGCCCGACGCAGAACGCGCGCCCGGTGCCGATGAGCAGGACGGCCCGGACCGCCGGATCCTCCGCGGCCTGGAGCAGCGCGTCGCGCAGCGCCACCTTGGTGTCGATGTTGAGCGCGTTCATGGCGTCGGGACGATTCAGGGTGATCGTCGCGAGGCCGTCGGCCAGGTCGTAGAGCACGGTGTCGGTCATAAGCGGCCCTCCGGTGGGCAGGTGTTCGGACGCGGCGGGCGTACGTTATCGCGATCGCCTCCCCGAATTGAGTGGTTTTGGGGGAGCGCCGTGCACGGGGGTTGCCGACCGATGTTGGTCATCGGGTCATGGCATGCGGGATAATGAATGAGAAGCAACGTGTTCGATGCCGGTGACGCCTGGGTTGTCGGCTGCGATGAGCTGGTTTCAGGAAGGGGAACGAGCATGGCGGCCATGAAGCCGCGGACGGGCGACGGCCCGCTCGAGGTGACCAAGGAGGGGCGGGGCATCGTCATGCGCGTTCCGCTCGAAGGCGGCGGTCGGCTCGTCGTCGAGCTGACACCCGACGAGGCCGACGCGCTCGGCGATGCACTGAAGAAGGTTGTCGGCTGAGCCACCGGCCCCACCATCACCCGAGCCCCGCCCCGGCGTCCGGTACGAGGTAACCGGACGCCGGGGCGGCGCTGTGTGCGGGGCATGTGCGGGGTCTCGGGCCGCCGCCGTGACGTTCCGGTCCCAGCTTGGTCTCAGCTGCCGCGGTTGACCGCGCACAGCAGGCCGTCCCCGACCGGGAGCAGCGAGGACTGGAGCACGGTGGACTCGCGTACGGTGCGCAGCAGCTCGCGCAGCCGCAGCACCTCGGCGGGCTGGGCGGCGGAGTCCACGGTCCGCCCGTTGGCGAAGACCCCCTCGAAGCAGACCAGGCCGCCCGGCCGCAGCAGCCGCAGGGCTTCCTCCAGGTAGTCCAGGCACTCCAGTCGGTCACCGTCGCAGAACACCAGGTCGTAACCGCCGTCGGCGAGCCGGGGGAGGACGTCCAGGGCGCGGCCGGGGATGAAGCGCGCCCGGTTGCCGGCGAACCCGGCGGCCCGGAACGCCTGCTTGGCGAACTGCTGCATCTCGGGTTCGGTGTCGACGGTGGTCAGCACGCCGTCGGGGCGCATGCCGTGCAGCAGATGGATGCCGGAGACGCCGGTCCCGGTGCCGATCTCGGCGACGGCCTTGGCGTCCGCGGCGGCGGCGAGCAGGCGCAGCGCCGCGCCGGTGCCCGCGGACACCGAGCGCAGCCCTGCCTCCCGGGCCCGGTCACGGGCCCAGTGAAGGGCTTCGTCCTCGGCGACGAACGCGTCGGCGAACGCCCAGCTCGTCTGCCGGTTGCCGGTAATGACCCTCTCCTGTCCCCGTAGTTGGCGCAACGGTGACTGTATCCGCTGCGCACGGGAACCCGCAGATGGGACCAGGCGTTGAGGAGAGAAGGGGGGACCGTATGGATCACGGCCAAATGCAGGTCAAAAATACTTATCCGGAGCTAACGGGCGAGGTGGATATGGTAGGGGCTCTACTGGACACCACCAGAGCCGACAGGGGAGGTGCGGCTACGGCCGGTGACCGGAGAGTGCTGAGGCGCTTTCGCAGGTCAGCGGGCGAGCCGAAATCCGTGACCGACACCGCTGACCGTTCCCGTTCCGCCGACTCCACCACCGCGACCTTTGCCACTACCGCGTCGTTCGGTGCGGAGGGGGATTCCCCGGCGTGGACGCCTCCCACCTGGGAGGAGATCGTCAGCACGCACAGCGCACGGGTCTATCGCCTCGCCTACCGGCTCACCGGTAACCAGCACGACGCCGAGGACCTCACCCAGGAGGTGTTCGTCCGCGTCTTCCGCTCGCTGTCGACGTACACCCCGGGCACCTTCGAGGGCTGGCTGCACCGCATCACCACCAATCTCTTCCTCGACATGGTCCGCCGTCGCCAGCGCATCCGCTTCGACGCACTCGCCGAGGACGCGGCCGAGCGGCTCCCCAGCCGCGAGCCCTCCCCCCAGCAGCACTTCAACGACACCCACTTCGACGCCGATGTGCAGCAGGCGCTCGACACCCTCGCGCCGGAGTTCCGCGCGGCCGTCGTGCTCTGTGACATCGAGGGGCTGTCGTACGAGGAGATCGCCGCGACGCTCGGTGTCAAGCTGGGCACCGTGCGCAGCCGGATCCACCGTGGCCGCTCCCATCTGCGCAAGGCGCTCCAGCACCGTGCTCCGGCGGGCGCGCGTGCCGAGCAGCAGCGCGAGGTCGCCGCGGTGGCGCCGCGGGTCTCCGGACCGCGGCTGAGTGGGGAGGTCGGGATCGCGTGACCCGATCAGGCGGTCCGTCCCCCGCCGAGCAGCATCTCGGCGACCGCCTTGCGGCTCTGGTCGACGGTGAACTCGGGCATGACGCGCGTGAGCGCGTCCTCGCGCACCTGGCGACGTGCTGTAAGTGCAAGGCGGAGGCCGACGCGCAGCGGCGGCTGAAGAGCGTGTTCGCCGAGACGGCGCCCCCGGCGCCGTCCGAGGGCTTCCTGGCCCGTCTCCAGGGCCTCCCGGCCATCGGCGGCGACGACGGCCCGGACGGCCCGGGTGGCGGTTCCCCCTTCGCGGACCCGGGCGTCCTGGGCCTGCGTGGCGGCGCGCGGGACGTACGGAGCGACGCACCGGACGTGCGGGCGTCGGAGCGCAGACGGGAGCAGGCGTTCGCCTATCTGCCCGCGGTGGCACCGGTGGACCCGGTCGCCGCGGTCTCGGCACACCGGCAGCGCGGCTTCCGGATCCATGAGGTCGAGCGCCCCGCGCCGCGCCGCCGCTTCGCCTTCGCGGCCGCGGGTGCGGTGTCCCTGGCCGCCTTCGCGCTCGGCGCCGCCCTGCCGCTGGAGGCGGCGGTCGACCCCGGCCCCCGGACGGACGGCTCGGACACCGCGGTCACCCCGGTCGACGCCGACGCCGTCGGCACGGGCACCCGCGAGCGGACCGGCGGCGACGTGGGCCTGCTGGCCACCACCGAGACGCGCCCGGCCGGGCTCCCGTCCCCGAGCGCGACCCCGAGCCACCCGGTGCTGAGCCCCTCCGGTGCCGCGGTGAACCCGCTGATACAGCCGGTCCTGTCGGTCACGGACCTGCTGCGGGCCCCGACCTCCACCCCGGCGGCGCCCGCGCCGACCCAGCTGGAGGGCCCGACCCAGCCCGCGTCGAGCACCCCCTACCTGGGCTTCAGCACGCCCCCGCCCTAGGGGATGCCTTGCCGATCATGCCGGGCTCCCGACGCCTGGCACGGCACCTCGCGGCGCCGCGCTCGTCGCACGCAGCGCCGCTCGCTGATCCGGCCTGATCGACAAGACACCCCCTGGGGATCCCGGGGATCCCCGGAGATCGTGGGATTCTGCGCAATATCGCTCACACGTCCGGTCGTTCCCCTCGTTCCGCGCACGCGGGCCCGGGTGGACTGATTGAATCGCTTTCGGGCAGCCCTGCCCTGTCGGGGGCACCCCCGACGGTGGCCGCGGGCGAGCCGAAGAGTCGCGGTGACGTATGACCCGGGCGGCGCGATGGGCGCCCGCTTGCGGGAACTTGGGGAGATCATGGACGAGCGGAAGGCCCCCGGGCCCAAGCCGAAGTGGTGGAGCCGTCCGGTCGCAGGACCCGGCGACCGGCAGTCGGACGACGCGGCGGAGAGCGGCGCGGAGCCGTCGGCGGAGGCGGCAGCGGAGACGGCGGCCGAGCGGGCGGTGCCGTCCGGGCCGGAGCCCGAGCGGCCGGCCGGTGCCGGAGACGGCCGCGAGGCGGCGGACGGGGCCCGTGCGGGCGCCGCGCGGCCGCTCCACGAGCCCGATCCGTACAGCACCCCGCCCTACGGCGGCCCCGGGCCCTGGGCCCCGGCCCCGCCCGTACAGCACCCGGGCACGACCCCGGCGCACGGCACCCACCTGCCGCCCGGCGCCGTCCCGCAGCCCGGGAACGCGCAGCCCGGGACTCCACAGCCCGGAATGCCGCAGCCCGGGACGATGACCCCGGCGCACGGCACCCAGCTGCCGCCCGGCGGTCATGGCGCGCCGCCGCCGCCCGCTGCGCACTCCGAGATGCTGCCCCCCGCCGAGGGCACCCCCGTCCCGGCCCAGTGGCAGACCTACGACCCCTGGACCGTGGCCCCGCCTCCCGCCGAGCGCAAGGTGGTCTCCCGCCGCGGCGCGTTCGTCGCCGTCCTGCTGATCGCGCTGATCGCGGGGTGCCTGGGCGGCGGCATCGGCGCGTACGTCGAGCGCGACCGGGCCTCGGGGGGCGTCGACGTGAAGCTTCCGCAGGCGCCCCTGGAGAAGGGCACCCGCGCTCCGGGCAGCGTCGCGGGCATCGCCTCCAGCGCGCTGCCGGGCGTGGTGACCATCCATGTCAGCGGCAGTTCCGAGGAGGGCACCGGCACCGGGTTCGTCCTCGACAAGCAGGGCCACATCCTCACCAACAACCATGTCGTGGCGCCCGCCGGTTCCGAGGGCGACATATCGGTGACCTTCAACGGCGGTCAGACCGCCCGCGCCGAGCTGGTCGGCCGGGACGCCGGGTACGACCTGGCGGTCATCCGGGTCGAGGGCGTCTCCGGGCTGAGCCCGCTGCCGCTGGGCAACTCCGACTCTGTCCGGGTCGGCGATCCGGTGGTGGCGATCGGCGCCCCGTTCGACCTGGCGGGCACGGTCACCTCCGGGATCATCAGCGCCAAGGAGCGCCCGATCACCGCGGGCGGCGAGAAGGAGGACGGCAGCGACATCTCGTATGTCGACGCGCTCCAGACCGACGCCCCGATCAACCCGGGCAACTCCGGCGGCCCGCTGGTCGACGGCAAGGCGCGGGTCATCGGGATCAACAGCGCCATCCGGGCCGCCGACGACGGCGCCGAGCTGGGCGGTCAGGGCGGCTCCATCGGTCTGGGCTTCGCGATCCCGATCAACCAGGGCAAGCGGGTCGCCGAGGAGCTGATCAACACCGGCAAGGCCACCCACCCCGTGATCGGCGTCACGCTCAACATGGAGTACACGGGCGACGGTGCCCGGGTGAACAGCAAGGGCGCCGCCGGGTCGCCGGTCACCCCGGGCGGGCCGGGCGACAAGGCGGGGATCGAGGCCGGTGACGTGATCACCGAGGTGGACGGCGTCCGGGTGCACAGCGGCCAGGAGCTGATCGTCAAGATCCGCAGTCACCGCCCCGGCGACCGGCTCCGGCTGACCCTCAAGCGGGACGGCGACGAGCGCACCGTGGAGCTGACGCTGGGCTCGGCGAGCAGCGACGGCTAGACGGCCAGAGCGCCCGCCACGGCGGCCGGAGGGCGGCCCCCTGGCGCCCGATGTTGGCCCGGGCGTCTCCCGCGGCGCCCCCGCCGACAGGTACGGTGTTGAGTGGCCCACTCAGGGTTTCGGACGTCTTCTAGGAGCTGCAAGGTGTTGGACATAGGACCTCTCGAGCTCATCGCGCTCGTTGTCCTTGCGGTGCTCATCTTCGGCCCGGACAAGCTTCCGAAGGTCATCCGGGACGTGTCGCAGTTCATCCGCAAGATCCGGGAGTTCTCCGACAGCGCCAAGGAGGACATCCGCTCCGAGCTGGGGCCCGAGTTCAAGGACTTCGAGTTCGAGGACCTGAACCCCAAGACCTTCGTGCGCAAGCATGTGCTCGACTCCGATGAGCTGGGCCTGAAGGAGATCCAGAACGGGTTCGACCTCCGCAAGGAGATGGCCGAGGTCGCCGACTCCGTGAACGGCCGGGAGAGTGACGTCGCACACGGCTCTTCAGGGGGCTCCGGTGCCACTCCGCCGTCCCTGTCCAAGGGCGATTCCGGCACCCCTGACCTGCTGCGCAAGCGTGATGACCAGCCTCGCGAGGACCGTCCGCCTTTCGACTCCGACGCCACTTGATCCCCCCGTATGCCCGGGCTGGTTGACCCGTATGGCTATCCTCCCTTTGTCCGGGGTGAGGTCGCCCGATGGGGGGCGGGCCGCCCACGACGAAGGGCAACGAGGAGGCTCCGCGCACATGGGCACGACGAGTCGGCTAGGGGTGCATGGGGTGGACGGTACGGCGCAGGGGATGCCCGCCGGGGCTCGGCGGAGCGTCGACGGCTATCTGATGGCCGCCTTCCCCTGGTACGGCCTTGACGAGGCGTTCACCGGGCCGCGCTGGCTCATGCAGGTGGGTACGGCCGCCGATGGCCGGGTGGAGTACGGCTCGACCGGGCATGGCGAGGAGCCGTCGCTGCGCGTCGAGACCGATATGGACCAGCAGCGCTTCACGGTGGTGGTGACCGTCGGTGGCCGCCCCGTGCGGGACAGCGCGGACGGCACCGGCAAGCTGGAGGCCACCTCGGTCTCCTCGGCCGCCTGGCTGGCCGGCTCGGGCCTGCTGTCATGCACCTGGCCGACCCGCATGGAGCGGGGACTGCGCCAGGACTGGCTGGACCAGCAGACCGCGATCGCCTGGGAGCTGGCGGACGCCCTGGACGGCGAGGAGTGGTCGCCGCTGTCGCTGCCGGTGGACGGCGTGCCGACCGACTTCCACTACCGCGAGTCGGAGTACGGCTGGGTGCTGGCCGGGTCGGCGGGCGAGAGCGTGCACATCGGGGCGTACGGGCGCGGGATGAGCGCCTACGGCCTGGGCTTCTCGGTGATCAAGGACATCACCGGCTACGACGCATAGGAGTACGGCTGCGCGGGGGCGGCCTCATGGGTGAGTCCATGAGGCCGCCCCGCGCCCGTACGACCGCTCAGAACTTGTTGCGCGGCGTGACGCCCAGCGACATGCCCGCCAGACCCCGCTGCCGTCCGCCGATCTTGCCCGCGATCGCCCGCAGCGCGCTGCCCGCGGGGGAGTCGGGGTCGGACAGCACGACCGGCTTGCCGTCGTCGCCGCCCTCGCGCAGCCGGACGTCGATCGGGATGGCGCCCAGCACCGGCACCGTCGTCCCGGTGGTCCGGGACAGCCCCTCGGCGACGGTCTGCCCGCCGCCGGTGCCGAAGACGTCGACCATCTCGTCGCAGTGCGGGCAGGGCAGCCCGGACATGTTCTCCACCACACCGACGATCTTCTGATGGGTCTGGACGGCGATCGAGCCCGCCCGCTCGGCCACCTCGGCGGCGGCCTGCTGCGGCGTCGTCACCACCAGGATCTCGGCGCCCGGCACCAGCTGGGCGACGGAGATCGCGATGTCGCCGGTGCCCGGCGGCAGGTCCAGCAGCAGGACGTCGAGGTCGCCCCAGTAGACGTCGGCCAGGAACTGCTGGAGGGCGCGGTGCAGCATCGGTCCGCGCCACACCACCGGGGCGTTGCCCGGGGTGAACATCCCGATCGAGATCACCTTCACGCCGTTCGCCGACGGCGGCATGATCATGTCCTCGACCTGGGTCGGCCGCCCGTCGGCGCCCAGCATGCGCGGCACCGAGTGGCCGTAGATGTCGGCGTCCACGACACCGACCTTGAGCCCGTCGTCGGCCATCGCGGCGGCCAGGTTGACCGTCACCGACGACTTGCCGACGCCGCCCTTGCCGGACGCGACCGCGTACACCCGGGTCAGCGAGCCGGGCTTGGCGAACGGCACCTCGCGCTCGGCCTGGCCGCCGCGCAGCGAGGTCGCCAGCTCGCGCCGCTGCTCGTCGCTCATCACGTCCAGCTCGACGGTGACGCCCGTCACCCCGCCGACCTGGCCGACCGCGTCCCGCACCCGGCTGGTGATCGTCTCCCGCATCGGACAGCCGGCGACCGTGAGGTAGACCTCCACCGCGACCGTGCCGTCCGACGCGATCTCGACGGATTTGACCATGCCGAGGTCGGTGATCGGCTTGTGGATCTCCGGGTCGTTGACCGTGGCGAGCGCGGCGCGCACCGCGTCTTCGCTCGGTGCCGGGACAGTGTCGGTAGCCATAAAGAGATGGTACGGCGCCGGGGGTACGCGTCGGTAAGCCCGTCAGCGGTCGCGTTCCTCACGCGAGGGAGCGCGCGACGGCGCGGGCCGCCCCTCGTCCAGCTCCCGGACCAGTCCCTCGAACTCGGAGCGGATCCAGTCCCGCGTCGCGACCTCGCCGAGCCCGGCGCGCAGCGACGCGATCTCCCGGGTCAGGAACTCGGTGTCGGCGATGGACCGCTCGTCCCGCGCCCGGTCCTGTTCGAGGTTGACGCGGTCGCGGTCGGCCTGCCGGTACTGGGAGAGCAGGATCAGCGGTGCCGAGTACGACGCCTGGAGCGACAGCATCAGCGTCAGGAAGATGAACGGGAACGGGTCGAACCGCAGCGGGCGCGGGGCCAGGGTGTTCCAGGCCAGCCAGGCGACGACGAAGACCGTCATCCAGGCGATGAAGCGGCCGGTGCCCAGGAAGCGGGCGATCAGCTCCGACGCCCTGCCGAACGCCTCCGGGTCCCAGCGCGGCAGCGGACTGCGGCGGGGCTCCTTGGGCCGGTCGAGACGGCCTCCGTCACCGTCCACCGCCCACCTCCGGGATGTTCACGCCGCCGTACAGCTCGCGCTCCCGCCAGTCGGGCGGCAGCAGATGGTCCAGGACGTCGTCCACGGTCACCGCGCCCAGCAGCGCCCCGCCCTCGTCCACGACCGGCGCCGCCAGCAGGTTGTACGTCGCCAGGTGCCCGGCGACCACGGGCAGCGGGGTGTCCGGGCGCAGCGGCCGCAGATCGGTGTCCACGGCCGCGCCGACGAGGGTGAACGGCGGGTCGCGCAGCAGCCGTTGGAAGTGGATGGTGCCCAGATAGCGCCCGGTGGGCGTCTCGTCGGGCGGGCGGCACACATACACCTGGGCGGCGAGCGCCGGGGTGAGATCCTGGTTGCGCACCCGCGCGAGGGCGTCCGCGACCGTGGCGTCCGGCCGCAGCACGATCGGCTCGGTCGTCATCAGCCCGCCCGCCGAGCCCTCCTCGTACGACATCAGCCGCCGCATGTCGGCCGCGTCCCGGGGCCGCATCAGGGTCAGCAGCCGCTCCTTGTCCCGTTCGGGCAGCTCCGACAGCAGGTCGGCCGCGTCGTCCGGGTCCATGGCCTCCAGGACGTCGGCCGCGCGCTCCTCCTTGAGCTTGCCGAGGATCTCCACCTGGTCGTCGTCGGGCAGCTCCTCCAGGACGTCCGCGAGCCGTTCGTCGTCCAGTGCCGCCGCGACCTCGCCGCGCCGCTTGGCGGAGAGGTGGTGCAGGACGTTGGCGAGGTCGGCGGGGCGCAGCTGCTCGAAGGTGGCCAGCAGGTTCTCCGCGCCCTGCCCGTGCTCCTCCAGCGAGAATCCGGTGACGGCCGACCAGTCCACCGTCAGCGTCTCGCCGCGGCGGCGCAGCGCACCGCTCTTGCCGCGGCGTACGAAGACCTTGTCGATCTCCCACTCGCGGCGCGCGGGCAGCTGGGCCATTCCCACGTCCAGGACCGTGACCTGCTCGCCGGTCTCCACGACCCGCACCGTGCGGTCCAGCAGTTCGCCGAGGACCAGCGTCTCGGTGGGGCGCTGCTCGAAGCGCCGCATGTTGACCACGCCGGTGGTGATGACCTGGCCCGACTCCACGCCGGTCACCCGCGTCATGGGCAGGAAGATGCGGCGGCGGGTGACCACTTCGACGACCAGCCCGAGCACCCGCGGCGGTCGCCCGGCCAGCCGCAGCATCGCCACCAGGTCGCGGACCCGCCCGACCTGGTCGCCGTTCGGGTCGAAGACGGCGACACCGGCCAGATGCGAGACATAGATCCGTGAGGCGCCTGCCGGCATGTCATGCGCCTCCTTCCCGCTACGCATTCGCGCGTATTCGCCGGGTTCAGGCTAGCCTGCCCCGTTCTGCCCCGCCGCCGGACGAGCGGCCCCCGGGACCCTGCGCACACTTCCGTACGGCACCGGTACGCTGCCGTACTGCACCGGACCGGCATCAGGAGGCAGAGCGGACGTGCGCATCCGGAACACGGCTCTCGTCGCGGTGATGTGCGCGGGACTGGCCGCGCTCACCGCGTGCGGCGGCGAAGGGGAGAAGGCGGACCCCGACGCGGGAACGAACGGCGTGGGCAAGCTCCCCGCCAAGAAGATCGAGAGCAAGGCCCGGACGGTGGCGGGGAGCGCGGACGCGGTCCATCTGTCCGGCAGCCTCGTCTCCAAGGGCCGCACCTACAAGGTCGACATGAAGCTGAAGGGCGACGGCGGCACCGGCGTCGTCTCCACCAAGGGCTCCCGCTACGAACTCCTGCGGGTGGGCGAGGAGCTGTACCTCAAGGCGGACGCGGGCTTCTGGGCGCACCAGGGCGCGAGCGGCGGCCACAGCGGCGACGCGGCCGCCGCGGACAAGCTCGACGACAAGTACGTGAAGGTGCCGTCCGGGGACCCCTCCTACAAGCGGCTCAGCGGCTTCACGGACAAGAGCGTCATGCTGGACGGGCTGCTCGGCCTGCACGGCACCATCACCGCGGGCGACCGGGGTGAGGTCGACGGCGTCCGTACGATCCGCATCCTCGGCGGCCAGGGCGGCGGCGGCACCCTCGACGTCTCCCTGGAGGGCCGCCCGTACCCGCTGCGGCTCCAGCGCGCGGGGGGCGCGGGGGTGATCCGGCTGGAGGACTGGAACAAGGACTTCAAGCTGTCCGCGCCGGAGGACGACCACGTCGTCGACTACGGCCAGCAGATCCCCACGGGGACGTAAGCCCCCCAGGGCTCCCAGCGGCAGCTTGAGGAGCGGGGCTCGGGCGGTGATGCCCACCCCAAGCCCCTCTGGGCAACCCCAGCCCCTCTGGGCAACCCCAGCCCCTCCGGCGTTTGAGGAGCGGGGTCCAGGGGCGGTGATGCCCCACACCCCAGCCCCTCCGGCGCTTGAGGAGCGGGGTCCGGGGCGGAGCCCCGGTTTCGGGAAGGGGCGGGGTGGGGAAATCACCCCGCCTTGCGGGCCCGCTTGCCGCGCGCCAGCAGCTTCGGCAGTCCCGCCGGGATCGGCCGCCGCGTCACGGCGGGAGTCGGCAGGGGCGCCGCGGCCAGCGACCCCGTCTCCGCCTCCACGAGCGCCGCGTCGGTCACCGGCTCCAGCCGCAGCACCCGGCACTCCCGGGCCCACCGGTCCGCGATCGCGTCCGCGTCCACCGCGTTCAGCCGCTTGCCCTTCAGCTCGCCGACGGCCGCGGTCCACGCCTCGCCGCCCGGGGTGAGTTCGACCACCCGCGCGGGCCAGCCGACCAGCCGCCCGCCCTTGTCCTTGCTGCGCACGGTCACCGTCGCGGTGCCGCCGTCCACGAGCCCGAGCCCCTTCAGCGGCTGCTCGTCGGGGCCGTCGCCGACGAGGCAGACGGCGCCCTCGTGCCAGATGTGCCACAGGGCACGGGCGGCGCCCTCGGAGCCCTGAACCCAGACCAGGGCGGACTTCTTGGCCGCCTCCTCGACCAGGGCGCGGTCGATCGGGTCCATGGCGTCCAGCGGCGTCGGCGTCTGCGTCATGCGAACAGCCTAGGGGGTGCGTGGCCAGCGCCCTTCGCGCATCCCACCCAGCGAAATGACAGTTCCATGCGCGGCACACGCACCTTACGCTGAGCCCGTGCCCACGACGCGCTCCACCCGCACCGCCCGCACACCCACCGCCGCCACCACCGCACCCCGCCCGGCCCTGGACGCCGCCCTGCTCGCCGTCGCCGTCGCCGGGGTGTCGCTCTCCGCGCCGCTGGCCGCCGCGACCGCGGCCCCCGCCCTCGCCATCGCGTTCTGGCGCAACGCCATGGCGGTCGGCGCGCTCACGCCGCTCGCGCTGTGGCGCCACCGGGGCGAGCTGCGCCGGATGGGGCGCCGGGCGGTGGCGCTCTCGGCCGCCTCGGGGGCGCTGCTCGCCGTGCACTTCGGGGCCTGGCTGCCCAGCCTGCACATGACCTCCGTGGCCTCCTCGACCGCGCTGGTGACCACGACCCCGATCTGGACCGCGCTGCTGCTGCGGCTGCGCGGCCACCGCCCGCCCCCGGCGGCGACCCTCGGCACGGTGCTCGCGTTCCTCGGTGTGGTGATCCTCACCGGGGTCGACCTGTCCGCCTCCCCGCAGGCCCTCGCGGGGGACGCGCTCGCCCTGGTGGGCGGTGTGGCCGCGGCCGGGTACGTGCTGCTGGGGGCGGAGGTGCGCCGGGTGGCGAGCACGACGGCGTACACCTACGTCTGCTACTCCACGACCAGCGTGTGCCTGCTGCTGACCTGCCTGGTCGCGGGGGCGCGGCTGCACGGCTACGGCGGGGACACCTGGCTGAAGCTGGTGCTGCTGATGGTCACCGCGCAGCTGCTCGGGCACACGCTGATCAACCGGGTGGTCAAGGGCCTGGGCCCGTCCGTGACGTCGACCGCGATCCTGCTGGAGACGCCGGGCGCGGCCCTGATCGCGGCGGTGTGGCTGGGCCAGCAGCCGCCGGTCGCCGCCTACCCGGCGCTCGTGGTGATCCTCGGCGGCCTCGCGCTGGTCGTCCTGGCGGACCGCAAGCAGCCCCAGGACGCCCCGCGCACAGCCGGCTAGAGCCAGCCGTTCCGCTTGAACCCGCGGTGGATCGTGACACAGATCCCCACCGTGACGGCCAGCACCATCGGGTAGCCGAACCTCCAGTGCAGCTCCGGCATGTAGTCGAAGTTCATGCCGTAGATCCCGGCGATCATCGTCGGGACGGCGCAGATCGCCGCCCAGGAGGTGATCTTGCGCATGTCCTCGTTCTGGGCGACCGTCGCCTGCGCGAGGTTCGCCTGGAGGATCGAGTTCAGCAGGTCGTCGAAGCCCAGCACCTGCTCGTTGACCCGGGCCAGATGGTCCGCGACGTCCCGGAAGTACTTCTGGATGTCCGGGTCCACCAGCCGCATCGGACGCTCGCTCAGCAGCTGCATCGGCCGCAGCAGCGGCGAAACGGCCCGCTTGAACTCCAGCACCTCCCGCTTGAGCTGGTAGATCCGGCCCGCGTCGCCGCCGCGCCGGGAGGTGGCCTGCGAGAAGACCTCGATCTCGACCTCGTCGATGTCGTCCTGGACGGCGTCGGCGACCGCCAGATACCCGTCCACGACCTGGTCGGCGATGGCGTGCAGCACCGCCGAGGGGCCCTTGGCCAGCAGCTCCGGGTCCTCCTGGAGCCGGTGGCGCAGGGCGCGCAGCGAGCCCTGGCCGCCGTGCCGCACGGTCACGATGAAGTTGTGGCCGGTGAAGCACATCACCTCGCCGGTCTCCACGACCTCGCTGGTCGCGGTGAGTTCGGCGTGCTCCACGTAGTGGATGGTCTTGAAGACGGTGAAGAGGCTGTCGTCGTACCGCTCCAGCTTCGGCCGCTGGTGCGCCTGCACCGCGTCCTCGACGGCCAGTGGGTGTAGCCCGAACTCCTGTGCGATGCCCGCGAACTCGCGCTCGTTCGGCTCGTGCAGACCGATCCAGGCGAAGCCGCCCTCGGCGCGCACCCGCTCCATCGCCTGCGCCGGGCTGACGTGGTCGCTGACCCGCTTCCCGTCGCGGTAGACGGCGCAGTCGACGATCGCGCTGGTGACGGACGGGTCGCGGGTGGTGTCGTAGTTGCTGGCCTTGTGGGTCAGGCGCAGGGCGGGGCGGACGGCTGCACGCAGGTCACGGATCATCGACATGACGGGCTCCTTCACGGGCCGGCCGTCAGCGGCGGGCGCGCGGCGCAGCGCTGCGCCCGGAAGGTGGACGTACGGCACTCCCCAGAGGCGTACGTACGTCCGCAAAGCGGGCGGCGCTCCGTGCGATGACGCTGACGGAAGTTCGCGGAGAACAGAACAGATGCGATACGAAGGCGCTCTGCCGTCACATGCCCTTGATGCGAGAAGACTTCACGTGTTTCACCGCGAGGCGGTGGGGTACGGAAGGTTTCAGATCATGAAGTCGCATACCAAGGGGAAACGACGGGAGAACTGTCGGTACTGCACGGTCGACTCGGATCCACCGCAGCCCCACCTCCTCCGGCCGGTCCCCCTTGGGGGACGACGTATTTCCCTGGGCAGGCTGCAAGGCTATCAGTCGGCAGAACCGTTAAGCCGCCGCTTTGCCCGTTCGATACGCGATCTATGCTCACCGCATGTCAGACGTTACGCAGCTGGTCGAGGCCCGGTTGATCACCGCGCTGGGCAAGCCGGACGCCCGCGCCGCCGTCACGTTCGTCGGTACGGACCGCATCGAGGTGCTGCGTTTCCGCGCGGACGGGAACATCGTCCGGTACGCCACCCTCGGCATGTCGGACCATCCGATGACCGACCCCACCGCCGCCATCGCCGACCACCTCCGCGGCCCGCGCGCCGAGCTGGTCCTCACCATGCGCAGCGGCGCCCCCGGCCCCGCCTCCGACGTCCTGGACGAGGTGCTGCGCCCGCTCGCCGTGCTGGCCGCCTCGCCGCAGGTCGAGGGCGTGGTGGTGACCCCGGGCGCGTCCCTGGAGCTGGGCGGCCCGCTGTGGCCCGGGGCGCCCTTCACCTCCGTACTCGTCGGCGAACCGGGCGGCCTGGTCCAGGACTTGGAGCTGATCGAGCCGATGGAGCCGGTGCGCTTCCTGCCGCTGCTGCCGATGACCGGGAACGAGGCGGCGTGGAAGCGGGTCCACGGCGCCGGCGCCCTCCAGGACCGCTGGCTGCGGCACGGCACGGACCTGCGCGATCCGGCCCGGTCCGGAGTGCCGCTCGGGTGACGCCCGTCGGAAGCCGTTGTGAGCCCATCGCGTGCCCGTCGGAGCCCGTTCCCTCCACACGGGTGATCGTCCTTGACGTGGGGACGGGCGGGGAGGACCGTGGGGCCCTATGAGGGGCGAACCCAGTTGCCCGAAGTGCGGTGGCCGGGTGCGTGCGCCCGGTCTCTTCGCCGACTCCTGGCAGTGCGGTGTGCACGGCACGGTGCATCCCGTTCAGCCGGTCGTCCCGCCGAGCGTCGAAGCACTCGTGGTGGTCACCAACCGCGCCCGGGTGCCCGTATGGATGCCGTGGCCGCTGCCCGTCGGCTGGCTGTTCACCGGGGTCGCGTGCGCCGGTGACGACCGCAACGGCGGCCGCGCGACCGTCGTCGCCTGCTCGGGCCCCGGCCCGCTGGGCGGCCCGGGGGAGCTGCTGCTGATCGCGGAGGAGCTGGGCGTGGGGCTCGGCGCGCGGTACGCGGGCATCCCGGGCCCCGACCCCGGACCCGGGATGCGGGTGGACAAGCCGCCGCACGTCAAGGTGCTGGCCGCCGGGCGGCCCACCCCGCTGTGGCACGTCGAGGGCACCCCGGACGACCGCGCGGTGTTCGCGGGCGAGGCGTGCGGGCTGTGGCTGTGGGCGGTGGTCTGGCCCGAGCAGACCGGGCTGCTGATGTACGACGAGATGGTGCTCACCGATCTGCGGGACGCGGGCGCCGAAGTGGACCTGGTGCCGTGCGGCGCGCTGTCGCCGCGGCTGCTGTCCTGACGTACGGACCGTAACGCGCGCACCGCAGCGACCACCCCTGACCCGGGGCCGCGGTACGGACCGCAATGATCACCCCCTGACGCGGGCATGCCCTGGACTGCGGCTACCCTGAAGCAGGCTGCTTGTTCACCTTGTAACCGCTGGGAGCCCGCGTTCGTGCGCATCGACCTGCACACCCACTCCACCGCGTCGGACGGTACGGACACCCCCGCCGAGCTGGTGCGCAATGCCGCCGCGGCCGGTCTGGACGTCGTCGCGCTCACCGATCACGACACGGTCGGCGGCTACGAGGAGGCGGCCGGGGCGCTGCCGGAGGGGCTGACGCTGGTCACCGGCGCCGAGCTGTCCTGCCGCCTGGGCGGGGTGAGCCTGCACATGCTGGCGTACCTCTTCGATCCGGCCGAACCCGAGCTGGCGCGCGAGCGCGAGCTGGTGCGCGACGACCGGGTGCCCCGGGCCAAGGGGATGGTCGCGAAGCTGCGCGAGCTGGGCGTGCCCGTCACCTGGGAGCGGGTGGCGGAGATCGCCGGGGACGGGGCCGTCGGACGGCCGCACATCGCGACCGCGATGGTCGAGGCGGGCGTCGTGGAGAGCGTCTCGGACGCGTTCTCCTCGGAGTGGCTGGCGAACGGCGGCCGGGCGTACGTGGAGAAGCACGAGCTGGACCCCTTCGAGGCGGTCCGGCTGGTCAAGGGCGCGGGCGGGGTCGCCGTCTTCGCGCATCCGCTGGCCGTCAAGCGCGGCGAGTGCGTACCGGAGAGCGCGATCGGGGAGCTGGCCGCGGCCGGTCTCGACGGCATCGAGGTCGACCACATGGACCACGACGAGCCCACGAGGGCCCGGCTGCGCGCGATCGCCGCCGAGCACGGGCTGCTCACCACGGGCTCCAGCGACTACCACGGCAGCCGTAAGACCTGTCGGCTCGGCGAGTACACCACCCACCCCGAGGTCTACGCCGAGATCGTGCGCCGGGCGGCGCTGGCCCCACGCGAAGCGCCCCCGCACGACGTCGTACGGGGGCGGCTGCGGTAACGCGTTCAGGTGTGGTCACCCTCGTCTCGTCGGTGACCCGTCTGCGTCTGTGTCTGCTGCTTCTGCGTCGGTGCTACTACCGGGCTGCGGTTTCGGCTGGACGGATGTAGATGCGCTGGCCGATCGCGGCGGCCTGCTGCACGATCCGGTTGACGGAGGCGGCGTCCACGACGGTGCTGTCCACGGCGTTGCCGTCGACATCGTCAAGACGCATGATCTCGAAGCGCTGCAAGGCTTCTCCCTTCGTCTGATCCTCCTGCTGGAGAACTGGTGTGTACGGGAGACGCGCGGCGTCGCTGCCGCGCGTTCCACAACCTGTTCAACGAAGCATGCCGTGAAAAGATTCCCTACGCTAATGAAATTTTTCGCCAGACTAAGTATTCCCTGGTCGGGCGCCGATCAGACGGAGTCCGGTTGTGCCCCTCCGGAAGGGGCCCGGAGAATGAACCGCGTATGAGTGACGTGATGCCCCCGGGCCAACCAGACCTCGCCTCGATCGTCGACGGCATCGAGCGCACCAATGAGCTGCTACAGCGTGTGCTGGCCGAGGTCGCGACCACGCCCTCCACTCACGCGATCTTCGTGGACGCCGGATATGTCTACGCGGCCGCGGGGCGGCTCGTCGCCGGAACGGAGGACCGCCGGGCCTTCGAGCTGGACGCGGAGGGGATCATCGAGGCGTTCATCGACAAGGCCCGGATGATCTTCCCGGACAGCCGGCTGCTGCGGGTCTACTGGTTCGACGGGGCCCGGCGCCGCATCCACACCCCGGAGCAGCAGAGCATCGCCGAGCTGCCCGACGTCAAGGTCCGCCTGGGCAACCTCAACGCCAACAACCAGCAGAAGGGCGTCGACTCACTCATCCGCTCCGACCTCGAATCCCTCGCCCGGCACCGGGCCATCGGCGACGCCGTGCTGATCGGCGGCGACGAGGACCTCGTCTCCGCCGTCGAAGCCGCGCAGGGCTACGGAGCGCGCGTCCACCTGTGGGGCATCGAGGCCCTCGACGGGCGCAACCAGGCCGAGCCGCTGCTGTGGGAGGTCGACAGCCAGCGCACCTTCGACCTCGACTTCTGCAAGCCGTACGTCACCCGGCGGGCCACCGGCTACGAGCCGAACGGCGACACGCCGCTGTGCGGGCCCGCGCCCTCCCGCGACGAGGTGCGCTTCATCGGCGCGCAGATCGCCGCCCAGTGGCTCTCCGCACGCGGCCGCGAAAGCCTCGCCGACCTGCTGCCCGGCCACCCCTACCTGCCCGGCTCGGTCGACCAGGAGCTGCTGATCGACGCGGAGGGGATGCTGCGGCTGTCCCTGCGCGCCCACGCCGACCTGCGGCGCGCGCTGCGGGACGGCTTCTGGGAGCACCTCCAGGCGCAGTACTAGGAACTTTTACGGGGCGATGCTCTCCCAGAACCTGACCAGCGCGTCCGCCGTGGGATGCGGCCGCTCCGCGTTGGGGGAGTGCTCCGCGCCCTCGATCACGGTCCGGTGGGCGGACAGCCGCTCCGCCATCGCGTCCATCAGCGGCACCGGCCAGGCGTAGTCCACCTCGCCCGACAGCACATGCTTGGGGAGCGCCGTCGCGGCCAGCTCCCCGACCCGGTCCGGCTCGCCGTTCAGCTGCCGCCCGGTGGCCATCAGCTGCTCCGGAACGGTGCCCATCCAGCGCGTGTGCAGGAAGTCCCGTACGCCGGGCGGGGTCACCTCATCGGCCGCCTCCGGCGGATCGAGTTCCCGCATCGCCTGCCACACGGACTCCATGTCCATCGTGCTCAGCGCGTCGATCAGCAGCTTGGTGCGGGTCTGCTGCGGGGGTGCGATGGCGGCGGGCCCGGAACTCATGATCGTGAGCGAGGCGAAGGCGGCGGGGGAGCGGAGCACGGCGGCCCGTGCGATCAGCCCGCCCAGCGAGTGCCCCAGCACATGCACCGGCCCCGCGCCGTCCGCCAGCGCCGTGGCCTGGGCCAGCAGATCCCGCGCCAGCTCGTCCTGCGCGTACGCGGCCTCGTCGCGCGGCCCGCGGCTCTCGTGCTGCCCCCGCCCGTCGACCGCGACCGCCCGGAACCCGGCGGCGGCCAGCGGCTCCAGGAGCGCGATGAAGTCCTCCTTGCTCCCGGTGAACCCCGGCACCAGCAACACGGTCCCCCGCGACGAGCGCGCGGGCCGCGCGTCATGCACGGCGAACTCGCCACGCGCGGTCGACAGCCGGAGGGCGCGGGCGCCCGAGGGAAGGGTGAGAAACGGCGGCCTGCTCATGAGGACGAGGCTATACAGGACGCGGAGAACGGGGCGTGAACGCTGCGTTGTGCCTCCCGCAGGGGTTGGGGGGCGGAGCCCTGGCGTCCCCGCCGCGCCCGCCCCCCGCGGTGGGCGTACGCACGCCCGGGGCCTGCCGCGGGCGCGGGCGGGCGCGCGATGCACCCGGGGCGGGCGTGCCCGATGGGCTGGCTGGTGCGCCGGGGGACGGTGCTTCGGGGTCTGGCGGCTTCGGGGGCGCGGGCGCCCTGGGTTGGCGCGCAACGGTCGCTGCCCGGTGGGCCTGGCGCGCCGGTGGTCTGGTGCACCAGGAGCTGACGCACTCCGAAGTTCCGACGCACCGGGGTTCGGCCCGTCCGGCGGCTGACGTACTCCGCGATTTGGCGCGCTCGGGCGGCCTCCCCGGGGGTCTGGCGCAACGGGGCTGAGCTGGTGCGCCGGGGGATTGGGCGCCCGGGTCTGGCGGGCTGGAGTATCCGGTGGGCTGCCCGGGGCTGGCGCGGCCGGGCCTGGCGTGCTGGGCGCTGTCGAGCGCCTGGGTTTGGCCCCCGGGCCCTGACGCGCCCGGGGCCTGATCCGCGGTGCGGATCAGGCCCCGTCGGGTGCTGGGTGCCGTCAGGCCTCGGGAGTGGTGTCCGCCGCGGTGCGGGTGCGGGTGCGGCGGCGTGCGGGCTTCGCCTCGGCCTCGTCGGGCTGCGCGGTTGCCTCCGCGGCCTTGGCCGTCGTACGGGTGCGACGGCGCGGCTTGGCGGGGGCCTCGGCCTCCGCGACCGCCGTCTCCGCGGTGGCGGCCTTGGCCCGGGTACGGCGCCGCGGCGTGGTCGTGGCGGCTTCGGCCGCCTCGGTCCCGGCGGTCTCGGCCTCGGCCGTCTCCGCCTTGGCGCGGGTGCGGCGGCGGGGCTTGGCGGGGGCTTCCTCGGCTGCCTCGGTCGTGCCTTCGGCGGTGGCGACGGCCGTTTCGGCGGTGGTCGCCTTCGCGCGGGTGCGGCGGCGGGGCTTGGCCGGGGCTTCCTCGGCTGCCTCGGTCGTGCCTTCGGCGGTGGCGACGGCCGTTTCGGCGGCGGCTGCCTTGGTGCGGGTGCGGCGGCGGGGCTTGGCGGGGGTCTCCTCCGCCGGGGCATCCGCTGCCGGGGCCTCCGCCGTGTCGACGGCGGTGACGGCCGCGGCGTCCGCCTCGACCGGCGCGCCGGACCGGGTGCGGCGACGGCGGCGCGGGCGGCGCGCTTCGGTCGCGGACTCGGTGCCCTCCGTCTCCGTGGGGGCCGAGGCGTCCACCGTCTGGCCACCGCGGGTGCGGCGGCGGACCCGCGGGGTGCGGGTGCGGCGCGCGGGGCGCTCCTCCGTGACGGAGGACCGGCGGCCGCGGCCGCCGGTCTCGCCGAGGTCCTCGATCTCCTCGGCGGCCAGCCCGGCCCGGGTGCGCTCGGCGCGCGGCAGGACACCGGTGGTGCCCTTCGGGATGCTCAGCAGCTCGAACAGGTGGGCGGAGGTCGAGTACGTCTCCTCCGGGTCGTTGAACGGCAGGTCCAGCGCCTTGTTGATCAGCTGCCAGCGCGGGATGTCGTCCCAGTCGACGAGCGTGATGGCCGTACCCGAGGCGCCCGCGCGGCCGGTGCGGCCGATGCGGTGCAGGTAGGTCTTCTCGTCCTCGGGGGACTGGTAGTTGATCACATGGGTGACGCCCTCGACGTCGATGCCGCGCGCGGCGACGTCGGTGCAGACCAGGACGTCGACCTTGCCGTTGCGGAAGGCGCGCAGCGCCTGCTCGCGGGCGCCCTGGCCGAGGTCGCCGTGGACCGCGCCGGAGGCGAACCCGCGGCGGGAGAGCTGGTCGGCGATGTCGGCGGCGGTGCGCTTCGTACGGCAGAAGATCATCGCGAGCCCGCGGCCGTCGGCCTGAAGGATGCGCGAGACCAGCTCGGGCTTGTCCATCGAGTGGGCCCGGAAGACGTGCTGGGTGGTGTTGGCGACGGTCTGGCCCTCGTCGTCCGGCGCGGTGGCGCGGATGTGCGTGGGCTGCGACATGTAGCGGCGGGCGAGACCGATGACGGCGCCCGGCATGGTCGCCGAGAACAGCATGGTCTGGCGCTTGGCGGGCAACAGCTGGATGATCTTCTCGACGTCGGGGAGGAAGCCCAGGTCGAGCATCTCGTCGGCCTCGTCGAGGACGAGCGCCTTGACGGACGAGAGCCGCAGCTTCTTCTGGCCCGCGAGGTCGAGCAGTCGGCCGGGGGTGCCGACGACCACGTCGACGCCCTTCTTCAGGGCCTCGACCTGCGGTTCGTACGCGCGGCCGCCGTAGATCGACAGGACGCGGACGGCGCGGACCTTGCCTGCGGTGAGCAGGTCGTTGGTGACCTGCTGGCACAGCTCGCGGGTGGGGACGACCACGAGCGCCTGCGGGGCGTCGGTGAGCTGGTCGGGCTTGGCCCGGCCCGCCTCGATGTCCGCGGGGACGACGACGCGCTCCAGCAGCGGGAGGCCGAAGCCCAGCGTCTTGCCGGTGCCGGTCTTGGCCTGGCCGATGACGTCGGAGCCGGAGAGGGCCACCGGAAGCGTCATCTCTTGGATGGGGAACGGGGACGTGATGCCGACGGCCTCGAGGGCCTCGGCTGTCTCGGGGAGGATCCCGAGTTCTCGGAACGTGGTCAGGATGCTTGCCTCTTCTGTGAGACGCGGCGAGAGGCGGCGAAGGGGGTCGCACGGCGCCCGGGGTACACCGGCTTTGGCTGGCCGGTTCGGCGCGGGACCACTGCCCTCGCTCGAGCGCTCACGCCGCGAGCGGGTCCCTCCTGCCGTGCACATGAAGATGCGCGCCGCGCGGAGGGCGGTCGGGTGTTAGGAGCCGATCGGGCCACCGACCGGGCATCCGCATTCGTGGAACGACCCGCCGATACTCGACGGGTGCAAATACCACTGTACCCCGGAAGTGCGCATCTGTGACCGGCCAACCCGAACCGGGGCGTGGGGGGACTTGGCTGACCAGCCCCTTCCTCGGCCGGTCGGGCGGACTATTGTGCGCTCCATGGAGACGTCTGACACGCCTGAGACCGAGAAGACCCCGACCGGGATCGCCGCCCAGGACTGGGACACGGCCGCGGCCGACCCGCAGTACCGGGCCGCGGTGGTGGACCTGCTCGGGGCGCTCGCCTATGGCGAGCTGGCCGCCTTCGAGCGGCTCGCGGAGGACGCCAAGCTGGCGCCCACGCTGGAGGACAAGGCGGAGCTGGCGAAGATGGCGTCGGCCGAGTTCCACCACTTCGAGCGGCTGCGGGACCGGCTGGCGGCGGTCGGCGAGGAGCCGACCGCGGCGATGGAGCCTTTCGCGGCGGCGCTGGACGGGTTCCACCGCCAGACCGCGCCGTCGGACTGGCTGGAGGGCCTGGTCAAGGCGTACGTGGGCGACTCGATCGCCAGTGACTTCTACCGCGAGGTGGCGGCCCGGCTCGACTCGGACACCCGCGACCTGGTGCTCCAGGTGCTGGACGACACCGGGCACGCGTCCTTCGCGGTGGAGAAGGTGCGCGCCGCGATCGAGGCCGACCCGAGGGTCGGCGGACGGCTGGCGCTGTGGGCCCGGCGGCTGATGGGCGAGGCGCTGTCGCAGGCGCAGCGGGTGGTCGCGGACCGCGACGCGCTGTCCACGATGCTGGTGGGCGGGCTGGCCGACGGCTTCGACCTGGCCGAGGTCGGCAAGATGTTCTCGCGGATCACCGAGGCGCACACCAAGCGGATGTCGGCGCTGGGCCTGGCGGCGTAGGGCTCCACGGGCACGGGCCGCGGGCGTGGACAAGGGCTCCGGGGGTTCCGGAGCCCTCGCGCACCGCGCCCCGGCGAGCCCGGAACGGAGCCCGGAACGGCTCGGAGCCGGGGACGGCTCAGGCCGGGACCGAGCGGCGGCGGCCGGCCCGGGGCCGGATGAGCAGCGACAGCAGGGCCGCGGCGAAGCCGAGCGCGACCATGAGGACGACCGCCGAGTGGCCCGAGCCCAGCACGGTGTGGGCGATCATCGCGCCGAAGAACGCCGCGCCGGGGCCGGTGGACAGGACGAGGGGCGTGGCGGGCAGCCGTCGGGGCAGCCGTCGGCTCGCCCCGTACGCGATGGCGAGACCGATCAGTACCGAGCCGAGCGCTTCCCAGAAGATCATGGCGCGTCCTTCCCGTGAGCGGATCGGGACCGAAGCGTGATCACGCGTCGGTCCTGCCGGTCCTACCCGGGCCCAGGCGGGGGCAACCCTGATCGAGGGGGCGGGCTGCGGCGTACCGGCGCACTAGGGGGTGTCTTGCCGATCAGGCCGGATCAGCGAGCGGCGTCTGGTGCGGTAGCTCGCAAGCCGCGTGAGGAGAGCGCAGCGGCGCTGCGTGCGACGAGCGCGGCGCCGCGAGATGCCGTGCCAGGCGTCGGGAGCCCGGCATGATCGGCACGACACCCCCTACAGAGGCGGGGCCCGGTGGGACATTCCCCACCGGGCCCCGCCGCCGTCGCGTCAACGGCTCAGAGCGCGCTGAATCCGACCTTGCGGGCGCTCGGCTCGCCGATCTCGACGTAGGCGAGCCGGTCGGCCGGAACCAGGACCTTGCGGCCGTGTTCGTCCACCAGGCTCAGCACCGGCGCCTTGCCGGCGAGCGCGTCGGACACCGCGCGCTCGACGTCCTCGACGGACTGCCCGCTCTCCAAGGTGATCTCGCGGGGCGCGTGCTGCACGCCGATCTTGACCTCCACGGCCTTGTCCCTCCGACGGTCATGTGGTGCGCGGCCGTCCGCGCTGTACGCAGCACACATTAGCCCGGGAACCGGGCCCGCTGGGCGGTGCGGGACAAGCCCGCAGCGAACACGGTCAGTGTCCGCTCTCCGCTCCGTGCAGCGGGAAGCCCGCGATACCGCGCCAGGCGAGCGAGGTGAGCAACTGCACAGCGGTGTCCCGGGGGACGGCGCTGCCGCTGGAGAGCCAGTAGCGCGCGACGACCTGTGAGACGCCGCCGAGGCCGACGGCCAGCAGCATGGACTCGTCCTTGGAGAGCCCGGTGTCCTCGGCGATCACCTCGCTGATCGCCTCGGCGCACTGGAGCGAGACCCGGTCCACGCGCTCGCGCACGGCGGGCTCGTTGGTGAGGTCGGACTCGAAGACGAGCCGGAAGGCGCCGCCCTCCTCCTCGACGTACGCGAAGTACGCGTCCATCGTGGCGGCGACCCGCTGCTTGTTCTCGGTCGTCGAGGCGAGCGCGGTGCGCACCGCCTGGAGCAGGGCCTCGCAGTGCTGGTCGAGCAGGGCGAGATACAGCTCCAGCTTGCCCGGGAAGTGCTGGTAGAGCACGGGCTTGCTGACCCCGGCGCGCTCGGCGATGTCGTCCATCGCAGCCGCGTGATAGCCCTGTGCGACGAAGACCTCCTGGGCTGCCCCCAGGAGCTGGTTGCGTCGGGCTCGGCGCGGCAGGCGCGTACCCCGCGGGCGCGCCTCGGTCTGCTCGATGGCTGTCACGCCGCCTCCCATTGAATGTTCCGAGCACGGTGTCCACCGCGCCCGCCATCGTACTTTTGGGTAACAGGGCCGCGCGCGGTCCGTGCGGAGATTTTCACGGACTGGACTCTACGAAGGCCCACCCAGGCTGCTGGTCATCGGTAGTCCTCCTCGTTCTCCTCGACGACCCTGGCCTGCTCCGCGCGGTCGGCCTCGTCGGCCTCCAGCGGTTCGTCGGCGGTCCGGCGGTCGTCGCGGTGGGGTACGAGGTCGTGGTGCTGTTCGGCGGCGTCCGCCTCGGGGGCCTCTACGCCGTAGGGGGCGGAGCTGTCGTTGTTCTCGATGGCGTTCGCGAAGGTCTCGGGGTCGCTCGGATCGACGGTCATGTACTCCCCTTCCCAGAGGCAGATGATCGCCCCTGTGTATAACGAGCCTAGGAGAGGTCACTTTCGGACGCTACGTGGCCTGTGAGGGTGAACACACGGTCAGCCATGTGATCGTCTCGTAACATTGCGGCATGTCTTCGACCGAGCCGCCGGAAGCCCGCATCGTTGCCGCGGTGCCCCCCGCGCGGCCCGTGCGGGTCGGAGCGGGTGAAAAGCTGCGTACCACCAGCCTGCCCGGTCTCACGCTGAACGTGCGTACCCGCCCGCCGTCGGTTTCCGGGTTGCCGCCCGCGGTGTTCCTCCACGGGCTGGGCGGCTGTTCGCAGAACTGGTCGGCGCTGATGGAACAGCTCGCCGACCGGCTCGATATCGAGGCCCCTGACCTGCCCGGATTCGGCGACTCCCCGCCTCCCGACGACGGCGACTACTCCATAACCGGCCACGCCCGGGCCGTCATCCGCCACCTCGACGCGAGCGGCCGCGCCCCCGTGCATCTGGCCGGAAATTCCATGGGCGGCACGATCGCCATCCGCGTTGCGGCCGTGCGGCCGGACCTTGTGCGCAGTCTCACCCTCGTCTCGCCCGCGCTGCCCGAGCGGCGCCCGCAGCGCACCGCGGTGCCCACCGGGCTGCTCGCGATCCCCGGGGCGATCCGGATCTTCAGCCGCGCGACCCGCGACTGGGACGCGGAGCGGCGGACCCGGGAGCTGCTGATGCTCACCTACGGCGACCCCGGGCAGGTCAGCCAGGAGGATTTCGCGCTGGCGGTCGAGGAGTACGAGCGGCGGCTCGCGCTCCCGTACTTCTGGGACGCGCTCGGCCGCTCGGCGCGCGGCCTCATCGAGTCGTACGCCCTCGGCGGCCAGCACGCGCTGTGGCGGCAGGCCGAGCGGGTCCTCGCGCCCACGCTGCTCGTCTACGGGATGCGCGACCAGCTGGTGTCCTTCCGGATGGCCCGGCGGGCGAGCGCAACCTTCCGCGACTCGCGTCTGTTGACGCTGTTGGACGCCGGACATGTGGCGATGATGGAGTACCCCGGAGCGGTGGCGCGGAGCATGCGCGAACTGCTCGACGACGTCGACGGACGACCCGTCGGCGTACGAGACGGCCGAGAAGCACAAGAAGCACGAGATGGACGGGACAGCCGGAAGACACGGGGCGTACCGGTGCCCGGAGCAGACGGGAGCGGTGCGGCGCGTGGGTAAACACAGCGCACGGGGCAGCCAGGAGGACCGGGACCCCGGGTCCGCCGAGGCGGATTCCGGCCCCGGTGCGGGACGTCGGCGGCGTTCCGCCGCGTCCGGCGCCCAGGACCCGGGCGTGACGTCGCCGCAGGGCATCCCGCGGACGGCCCACGGACCGGCCACGCCCCCGGCGCGCTCCAGGGGCGGACACCCAGGACATCCGGGCCACCCCGGGCCGCCCGGACACCCCGGCCACGCCGGGCACCCCGGGCGCCGTGAACAGGGCGGCGGCTGGAGCGCCTTCGGCACCGCCACCATGAACGCGCCGCAGCGCCCCGGCGGGCCCGCCGCCGGTGGCGGCGCGGCGAGTGGTGGTGCGGGCGGGCTGATGCCCGGGCCGCGCAGGGAGTACCTGGAGGCGTTCGAAACCCCTGACGCCCCCGATGCCGTGGACGCCGACGGCGAGGACGTCTTCGCCGCCGGTGCGCCCGGAGCGGTGCCGCCGCCGCGCCGTACCCGCCCCGGAGCGGGTGCCGATGACGACCGTAAGAACGCTGCGGATGGCCTTGATGACGCCACGGCGGCCGACGGGGTCGACGGGACCGAGCCGCCGGGGAAGAGCGTGCGCGGGGTCGCCAAGGGCGGCAAGGGGCGCACGTTCACCGGTGTCGCCGCGGCGGCCGTGACCACCGTGCTGGCCGTCGTGGTGGCCGGACAGGTGGCGAACGGCCCGCAGAGCGACGACAAGGCGCAGTCCAAGGGCGGCCCGGAGCGCGGCGACGGGGGCGCGGTGTCGTCCCGTACGGACGGCGGGGCCACCCCGTCCGCCTCCGCGTCCCCCGAACTCGCCACGTACGGCCAGAAGATGGCCGCCCCGTATCCGCTCGACCCGAAGCTCAAGGGCTCGGGCGCCTTCACGGCCGTCCCCGGACAGGACAAGGCGCCCGGCAAGGGCCAGGTCCTGCGCTACCGGGTGGACGTCGAGAAGGGGCTGCCGCTCGACGGCGCGCTGTTCGCCGAGGCGGTGCACAAGACGCTCAACGACGACCGCAGTTGGGGCCACGGCGGCACCCGCACCTTCGAGCGGGTCTCGTCCGGACGCCCCGACTTCGTCATCACCCTGGCGAGCCCCGGCACCACCGCGGTGTGGTGCGGCAAGTCCGGTCTCGACACGACCGAGGACAACGTCTCGTGCGACTCGGCGTCCACCGAGCGCGTCATGATCAACGCCTATCGGTGGGCGCAGGGCGCCCGTACGTTCGGCGACGACAGGATGCACGAGTACCGCCAGATGCTCATCAACCACGAGGTCGGGCACCGGCTCGGCCACAACCACGAGACGTGCACCGAGCAGGGCGCGCTCGCCCCGGTGATGATGCAGCAGACCAAGTTCCTGGCGACGGACGGCGTCACGTGCCGCCCCAACGCCTGGCCGTTCCCCAAGGGCTGACGGCCTCCATAGCGCCCGACAACGCCTGAAGACCAGGAAGGTCACGGGCGTTCACCCCTTCCGGTGGCGCGACGGACAACCGTCCGTCGCGCCATGGCCGTGCGCGCATAACGTGCTCCCGCTGCCCGACGTGCCGAACCGCGGCATGACGGCTTGCCCACATGGGAGATCGGGGGTGCGCTCATGCGCGTGGGACTGCTTACGGAGGGTGGGTACCCGTATGCGACCGGTGAGGCGCGGGTGTGGTGCGACCGGCTGGTGCGCGGGCTGGACCAGCACGACTTCGAGGTCTACGCGCTGAGCCGGGACGCCCGCCAGGAGGCCGCGGGCCGGGCGGAGCTGCCCGCGCAGGTGCGCCGGGTGCGCACCGCGCCGCTGTGGGGCGAGCCGACCGGGCGGCGGCGGTCGTACGGGCGGCGGCAGCGGCGGCGGTTCGCCGAGCACTTCGGGGATCTGGCGGTGGCGATCAGCGTCCCGGGCGGCCCCGACAGCGCCCAGGCGGACCGTTTCGCCAGCGGTCTCCACGGCCTCGCCGACCTCGCCCGCGACACCGGCGGACTCGCCGCCGCGCTCCGCTCCGAGGACGCCGTCCGCACCCTGGAGCGCGCCTGTCACACCCCCGGCGCGCCGCGCGCCGCCCACCGGGCGCGGGTCACCGATCTGCTGGCCGTGACCGAGGCGCTGGAGCGGGCGCTGCGCCCGCTGTCGCTCGACTGGTACGGCGGCGGTGGCCGCGACCCGGGGCTGTCCGGCGTGGACCTGTGCCACGCCACCTCCGGCGGCGCGGCCGCGCTTCCCGGGCTGCTGGCCAAGCGCCGGTTCGGTACGCCGCTGCTGGTCACCGAGTACGGCGTACGGCTGCGCGAGCACTATCTGCGGAGCACCGCCGGGCGCGACGACCGCTCGGGTCCGGTCCGCGCCCTGCTGGCCGCCTTCCAGGGGAGGCTGGCCGCCGAGGCGTACGCGCAGGCCGCGCTGATCACCCCCGGCAATACGCACGCCCGCCGCTGGCAGGAGCGGTGCGGTGCCTCCCCGGAGCGGCTGCGCACCGTCTACCCCGGCATGGACGCCGCCCGCTTCGCCGAGGTCGGCGAGGGCGGCGCGGCGGCCGGCGGCGGTCACGACCGGACGCTGGTGTGGGTGGGGCGGCTCGAACCCGCCAAGGACGTCGTCGCGCTGCTGCACGCCTTCGCCGAGGTGCGCCGCTGGCAGCCGGACGCGCGGCTGCGCGTCATCGAGACCCGGCCCGGCGACGACCCGTCCGGCCATGGCCCGTCCGGGCATGGCTCGTCCGGGCATGGCTCGTCCGGCCACGACATGTCCGGCGACGGCTACCCCGCCCACTGCCGCGCCCTGGCCGACCACCTCTTCCCCGACGAGGCCGCGAACGCCCATACGCCCGGGGACAATCCGGTCTCCTTCGAGCACGTCGGCGACCCCGAGGTGCCCACCCTGGCGGACGCGTACGCGGCGGGCGCCGTCGTGGTGCTGTCCAGCGTGGTCGAGGGCTTTCCGGTGGGGCTGGTCGAGGCCATGTTCTGCGGCCGGGCCACGGTCTCGACGGACGCGGGCGCCGTCTGCGAGGCCATCGGCGGCACCGGCCTGGTCGTGCCGCCGCGCAACCCCAGGGCGCTCGCCGACGCGTGCCTCGCGCTGTTGCGCGACCCCGAGCGCCGCGCCCGTCTCGGCGCCGCCGCGCGCGCCCGGGCGCTGGAACTCTTCACCGCCGAGCAGAACGTGGTCGCCTTCCGGGGCATCTACCTGGAGCTGATGTCGCACTGCCCGGTGCGCCGCGAGGAGGTCGGCGCGGGCGGTGCGCCGCTGCCGTTCGCCCGCCCGGCGGAAGCCCACATCCCGGGCCGCTGGACCGCGGGCCAGCGGCTCGCGCACACCCCCCGCTGGGCGGAGGACGGACCGCCGCCGCGGCAGCCCCTGGCCGCCCTGTCCGAGGAGGGCGCATGACCGGGCCCGCCCCGGGCGCGTCCGGGGCGCGCCGCGAACAGCCCAGCGCCCCGGCGTCGGCCCATGAGCGGGGCGCCAAAGCGCGGCGCGGCTCGGTGGATCCGGTGCGGGCGCTGATGCACCGCCACCGCGAGCTGTGCGCCCGGGCCGTCGATCCGCTGGAGATCGCCGCCGGTCTGGAGGCCCACGGGGTGACCGACCGCACCGCCGCCCGCTTCCGGCACCGCGATGTCTTCTCGCTCGCCGAGGAGCTGTACGCCCGGGTCCCGCGCGACGGCGACGGCGGGGACGACGCGCCCCGTCAGGAGAGCGCCCCGGCCCGGCCCCGGATCGTGCGGGCGGCACTCGGGCTGCTCCGGCTGCTGCCCGGCGCGCTGGCCGCGGCGACCGTGATCGGCGCGCACCGGACCGGTGCCGTCGCCGTGGGCGCGGCCGGTGCCGTGCTGACGGCGGGCGCGCTGTGGCCGTGCCTGCGCCGTGGCCCGCTCGGCACGGGCGGACGGCGCGGCCGGACGAGTCGGCGCGCGGGCCGATCCGCGGACCGATCCGCGAACCGGTTCGCGGGCCTGCTCGCGGCCCTTTTCGCGGCCCTGCCGGGAGCGTTGTGCACCGGCTGGCTGCTCGCCTACGCCGCCTGCGGCGACTGGCTGCTGGCCGGGCTCACCGGCCGTACCGACGGCGCCCCCGGGCCGTACGACCCCGGACCGTTCGACCCCGGGCCGTACGACCCGGCGGCGGCGTGCGAGGCCGCCGTCGTCCTCGGCCTCGCCGTCGCCCCCGCCGCGTGGTGCGCCCGCTGGTTCGCCGTACGGGCGCGCCGCAGGCTGGCCGCCAGCAGCGGGCTGGAGGAGTTCGCGGCGGGCGTCCGTCCGCTGTGCGCGGCCGCCGCCCTGGCCTTCCTGCTCGCCCTGCCGCCGCTGGTGCTCACGGCCCGGCTCACGGTGCCCGGCGCCGCCGCGGACCCCACCGCCGAGGCGGGCGTCGCCGCGCTGGCCGGGCTGCTGTTCCTCGCCCGGCTGCTCGCCGTCCACGGCTTCCGCGCCGCCGCGGCCACCGGCACCGCCGTGGCCTGCGCCGCCGAAGCGGCCGTGCTGGGCGCCGCCGGGGCCGCCCGGCTGCCGGGCTGCGCGGCGCTCGGCGAGCCGGTGCGGCGGCTGGCCGCCGCCCACGGCACGGCCGCCGTGCCCGCCGTGGCCTGCGGGGCCGCCGCGCTCGCGCTGCTGGTGTACGCGTGCGCCGCCCTGTCCCGCGCCTCGGCCCACACCGCCCCACCACGCCCCCCACACCGTCACCCCCTCCCATCCCTACGAGGAGCACCTCCATGAGCGACGAGACGACCGCCCCACACGCCACCCCCGGGGAGGCACGACGATGAGAGTCCTGCTGCTCGGCTCCGGCGGCTACCTGGGCCGCTACGTCGCCGAACACCTGCTGGCCGACCCCGCCGTCCAGCTCACCGCGCTCGGCCGCGGCGACGACGCCGACGTGCGGTTCGACCTGTCCAGCGGCAGCCCCGGCGCGCTCACCCGCTTCCTGAACGCGGTCCACCCCGGTGTGGTGATCAACTGTGCGGGCGCGACCCGCGGCGGGGCCCGCGAGCTGACCCGGCACAACACCGTGGCCGTCGCGACCGTCTGCGAGTCGCTGCGCCGCAGCGGCTGCGGCGCCCGGCTCGTCCAGATCGGCTGCTCCTCCGAGTACGGGCCCTCGCAGCCCGGTTCGTCCACCGCCGAGGACGCCGTGCCGCGCCCCGGCGGCCCGTACGGCGTGAGCAAGCTGGCCGCGACCGAGCTGGTGCTCGGCTCCGGTCTGGACGCGGTGGTGCTGCGGGTCTTCTCGCCGGTCGGGCCCGGCACCCCGGCCGGTTCCCCGCTCGGCCGGCTCGCCGAGGCGATGCGGCGCGCGATGCAGTCCGGGGACAGCGAGCTGAAGCTGAGCGGCCTCGGGGTGCAGCGGGACTTCGTGGACGTACGGGACGTGGCGCGGGCGGTGCACGCGGCGTCGCTGTCGGCAGCGCAGGGCGTCGTCAACATCGGCACCGGGCGCGCCGTCCGGCTGCGCGAGGCGGCCTCCGTGCTGGCCCGGGTGGCGGGCTTCGGCGGCACCCTGCACGAGGTCGACGCCCCGCCCGGGCGGAATCCGCTGCACCCGGCCGCCCACATCCCGGCCCCGGCGCACGCCCCCGGTCACGCTCCGGCCCCCGTCCCGCACGCCCCCGGTCACGCCCCCGGGCCGGGGGAGCACGGCGGTGCCACCGCGTACCCGTACCCGGACGGCTGCGGCAGCTGGCAGCAGGCCGATGTGCGCACCGCGCGCGACCGGCTCGGCTGGCGCTCCCGGATTCCGCTGGAGGAGTCGCTGGCCGACATCTGGATGGAGGCGGCGTGTCGCATCTGATCTCCCCGGGGCCCCGGCCCGGCCCGGCGCCGCCGCCCGCCGCGGGTCTTGGCCTGGGGGTGCCGGGCTGGGCGCACCCGCTGGTCGCGCCGGTCGAATGGGGTGAGCTGACCCGCCGCGGCACCACGGTGCACTGGGCGGTCCTGGACGTCGCGCGCGGCCCCGGCTCGTGCCCGGACCCGTACTGCGCCGCCGCGGTGGCCCGGCTGCGGGGCGCGGGCGTCCGGGTGCTGGGGCGGCTGGACGTGAGGTTCGGCGCCCGCCCCTTCGGCGAGCTGGTCTCGGACGCCAACCGCTACCTGGACTGGTACCGGCCCGACGGCTTCTATCTGGACCGCTGCCCGTCGGAGCGCCCGGGCCTGGCGGAGGTCCGCCGGATCGTCACCACGCTGCGCGCGCTGCGCGGCGGGGCGTACACGGTGCTGGGCCAGGACACCCATCCGTACGAGGAGTACGCGGAGATCGCCGACCAGCTGGTGACCTTCCGCGGCCGGTGGGCCGACTACCGTTGGTCCCAGGTCGCGGAGTGGACGGCGGGCTATCCGCCCGAACGGTTCTGCCATCTGGTGCACGGGGTGCCCCGGCCGCATCTGGACGAGGCGCTGCGCATCGCCCGCTGGCAGGGGGCGGGCACGGTCTTCTTCACGGACCGCACGACCCGCCCGGGCCAGCGCTCCGACTCCGCCGCCCTCTGGGAGACGCTGCCCGGACACTGGGACGACGTCGTCTCGCGCATCGGACCGTGTGTCATGGAATGAGATGGGGCGTGGCAGTGTTACGAGGAGACGAGAAGACAATCTCCCCGCTCACGCGGGGCTGACCACCGCTCCTACCCACTACGGAGTCCTTGTGTCGCTGCCACCCCTGGTCGAGCCGGCTGCCGAGCTCACCGTCGACGAGGTCCGCAGGTACTCGCGCCATCTGATCATCCCGGATGTCGGTATGGAGGGCCAGAAGCGGCTGAAGAACGCCAAGGTGCTCTGTGTGGGCGCGGGCGGTCTCGGCTCGCCCGCCCTGATGTACCTGGCCGCCGCCGGTGTGGGCACGCTCGGCATCATCGAGTTCGACGAGGTCGACGAGTCCAACCTTCAGCGCCAGATCATCCACAGCCAGGCGGACATCGGTCGCCCGAAGGCGCAGTCCGCGCGTGACACCGTCCTGGGCATCAACCCGTACACGAACGTCGTGCTGCACGAGGGCCGCCTCGAAGCCGACAACGTGATGGAGATCTTCTCCCAGTACGACCTGATCGTCGACGGTACGGACAACTTCGCCACCCGCTACCTCGTCAACGACGCATGCGTGCTGCTGAACAAGCCGTACGTCTGGGGTTCGATCTACCGCTTCGACGGTCAGGCGTCCGTGTTCTGGTCCGAGCACGGCCCCTGCTACCGCTGCCTGTACCCGGAGCCCCCGCCGCCCGGCATGGTCCCCTCCTGCGCCGAGGGCGGCGTCCTGGGCGTGCTGTGCGCGTCCATCGGCTCCATCCAGGTCACCGAGGCCATCAAGGTGCTGACCGGGGCCGGTGACCCGATGGTCGGCCGCCTGATGATCTACGACGCCCTGGAGATGACCTACCGGCAGGTCAAGGTCCGCAAGGACCCGGACTGCGCGGTCTGCGGTCCGAACGCCACGGTCAAGGAGCTCATCGACTACGAGGCCTTCTGCGGTGTCGTCTCGGACGAGGCCCAGGAGGCGGCGGCCGGTGCGACGATCACTCCCAAGCAGCTCAAGGAGTGGATCGACGACGGCGAGGCCATCGACATCATCGACGTCCGCGAGCCGAACGAGTACGAGATCGTCTCGATCCCGGGCGCCCGGCTGATCCCGAAGAACGAGTTCCTGATGGGTACCGCCCTCCAGGACATGCCGCAGGACAAGAAGATCGTCTTGCATTGCAAGACGGGTGTCCGATCCGCGGAAGTCCTGGCCGTCCTGAAGTCCGCGGGCTTCTCCGACGCCGTCCATGTGGGCGGCGGCGTGATCGGCTGGGTCAACCAGATCGAGCCCGACAAGCCGGTCTACTGACAGCTGTGTGAGAGGGGCCCGGACCGCCGCACCGGCGGTCCGGGCCCCTCGTCGTTCATCCGCAGGTCGTGCCGCTCGCGGGCACATTTCCGTCGAGCAGATAGCCGTTCACGGCCTTCGTCATGCAGGCGTTGCCGCTGTTGTACGCGCCATGGCCCTGCCCCCGGTACGTGACCTCGATGCCCACGCCACGGCCCAGTTCGCGGGCCATCGTCCGGGCCCCCTCGTAGGGGGTGGCCGGGTCGCCGGTGTTGCCGACGACGAGGATCGGCGCGGAGCCCTTGGCGCCCACGTCCGGGGTGTCCGCCGTACCGGCGACCGGCCAGCCGGTGCAGGCGAGCAGGGACCAGGCCAGATAGTCGCCGAAGACCTTCGACGTCTTGCGGAACCGCGGCAGCCGCTCCTTCACCTCGCTCACCGTGTAGCGCTTCTTCTCGTCGGCGCAGTTGACCGCCGTATTGGCCGCGTTGACATTGCTGTAGCGGCCCTTGTCGTCGCGGCCGGACATCGAATCCGCCATCGCGAGCAGCAGATTGCCCTTGTCGAGCATCAGTACTTCCTGAAGGCCCAGCGTCAGGTATTTCCAGCTGTCCTTGGAGTAGAGCGCGGCGGCGATACCGCCGAGTGCCCCGCCTTGAGTGAGCTTGCGGCCGCTGTCGGTGTCCATCGGCTTCTTGTCGAGTTTCTTCAGCAGCGTGACGATCTTCTCGGCGCCCGCCTTCGGATCGTCGCCGACCGGGCAGCCGAGCCCCTTCTTGGCGCAGTCCCGGAGGTAGTTGTCCAGCGCGAGCTGGAACCCCCTGGCCTGGGCGAGGGAGCCCTGTTCGGTGTCCGCGGACGGGTCGACCACGGCGTCGAGGACCGCGCGCGCCACATGCCGCGGGTACAGATGGGCGTAGACGCCGCCGAGTTCGGTGCCGTAGGAGATGCCGAAATACGAGAGTTTCCGGTCGCCCAGCACCTGCCGCATGAGGTCCATGTCGCGGGCGGCGCTGACGGTGTCGACGTGGGGCAGCATCTTTCCGGAACGCTTTTCGCATCCGGCGATGTATTTCTTCGCGTCCGCCGTCGCCGCCTTGATTTCGGCGGCGTCGTCCGGAGTGCCGTCCACCGCCTCCGCGGCGTCGATCTCCTTGTCGCTCCGGCAGGTCACGCCCTCGCTTTCGCCGACGCCGCGCGGGTCGAAGCTGACGAGGTCATAGCGCGAGCGCAGCTTCTCGTAATCCCCGCTGAATCCGGGCAGGGAGGAGACCCCGGAGCCGCCGGGACCGCCGAAGTTGAACACCAGGGAGCCGATCCGCTTGTCGGGGTCGGTGGCCTTGGCGCGGATCATCGCGAGGTCGATGGTCGCGCCGGTGGGCTTCGCCCAGTCCAGCGGCACCGAGAGGTCGGCACACTCCCAGTCGCCGCCCGGCGCCTTGCCGGTGCCCTGGAGCGGGGTCGGCGCCTCGCACCCCTTCCAGCGCGGCTTCTGGCCCGTGAGCGAGCCGGGCAGGCCGGAGGAGCCCGGGGGCGCGGCCGGGGCGGTGGACGAGCGGCCGGAGGACGGGGTGGCCGACGCCTTGCCCTGGTCCTTTCCGCCGCCGCTACAGCCGGCGACGGCGATGAGGGCGACCGCGGCGGTCGCGGAGACCAGCGCCCTGGTCGCCCTGGTCCGTATCGTGCGGAGGGAACTCGACATGGTCGGTGATCCTATGAGGATGGTATGAGCGGGAGTGTGCGCGCTTGTTCTCCATACCGTCACAGCCGCGGCGCCCGCTCGCCGATCCGGCCTGATCAACAAGACACCCCCTAGGTGCAGACCTTGCCGTTTTCCGGAACCCGGCCGTTCAGCAGATAGGCGTTCACGGTTTTGCGCACACAGCGGCTGCCGCTGTCGTACGCCCCGTGTCCCTCGCCCTTGTACGTGAGCTGGACGCCGACCCCGGGCCCGAGTTCGTCGGCCATCTTCCGCGCCCCGGCGTACGGCGTGGCCGGGTCGCCGGTGTTGCCGACGATCAGGATGGGGGCGGCGCCGCGGGCGCTGACGTCGGGGGTGGTCCAGGCGCCGCGGACGGGCCAGTCGGTGCACTGGGTGAGGCTCCAGGCCATGAAGTCGCCGAACACCGGGGACGCCTTGCGGAAGGTGGGCAGCTTCCGCCGGATGTCGGCCAGGGTGTAGCGCTGCTTGAAGTCGGCGCAGGTGACGGCGTTGAGCGAGGACTGGAGCGTGCTGTAGTCGCCGTCCTCGTCGCGCCCGTTCATGGCGTCGCCGAGGGCCAGCAGGATCCTGCCGTCGCCCTGCTGGGCCCCGGCGATGCCCTGGGTGAGGTACGGCCAGAAGTCCCGTGAGTACAGGGCCTGCGCGATGCCCCCGTCGGCCAGCGACTGGGTGAGCTTCCGGTTGCCGATGCCCGCGACCGGACGCCGGTCGAGGCGCTTGAGCAGGGTTTGGATCCGGGCCTGGGTCGGGCAGCCGGCCGCGGCGGTGTTGCGGCACTCCTTCAGGTAGTCGCCCAGCGCCAGTTGGAACCCCTTCGCCTGGCCGAGGGCGCCCTGTTCGGGGCTCTGGGTGGGGTCCACGACCCCGTCGAAGAGCGCCCGGCCCACCTTCTTCGGGTACAGATGGGCGTAGACGCCGCCCAGTTCGGTGCCGTAGGAGACGCCGAAGTAGTACAGCTTGCGGTCGCCGAGGACGCGGCGCATCAGCTCCATGTCGCGGGCGGCGTTGGTGGTGCCGACGTACGGGAGCACCGCGCCGGACCGCTTCTCGCACCCGGCGGCATAGCCCTTGACCCGGCGCACCAGGGACTTCACCTCGGCGGAGTCGTCCGGGGAGGCGTCGGCCGCGTAGTAGGCGTCGAGCTGCCGGTCGCCGAGGCAGTGCACCCCCTTGCTGCGGCCGACCCCGCGCGGATCGAAGCTGACCAGGTCGTAGCGGGTGCGCAGCTGTTTGTAGGTGCCCGCGAGGGCGGGGAGCGTGGCGACGCCGGAGCCGCCGGGGCCGCCGAAGTTGAAGATCAGCGAGCCGATCCGCTTGTCGGGGTCGGTGGCCTTGGCGCGGATCATCGCGATGCCGACGGTGGCGCCGCGCGGCTTCGCGTAGTCCAGCGGAACGTGCAGGGTCGCGCACTCCCACTCCCGGCCCGGGGCCTTGGTGGTCGCCCCGTCCTCGCTGTCGGAGGGGGCGGGGCAGGTGCTCCAGCGGAGCTTCTGGCCCGCGGTGGTGTCCGGCCGTTCGGGGTCGCCGCCGCATCCGGCGGTGGCGGCGAGCAGCAGGGCGGCGGCGGACAGCGCACCGGTGCGCAGGGGTCGGGACACAGCGGCTCTCCCGGGGTGGCGGCGTACCGCCATCCTGCGGGCCCCGGCGGGGTCGCGCGCGCACAGCGCGGGCGTACGGGTGAGGGCGCGCGAAGGGCCGTCGGCGCGGCTACAGCGCCTCCCGGCGGGTGAGCGGCTACAGCGCCTCTCGGCGGGTGAGGTGGGTGAACGCCAGCCAGCCGGGCAGCACCGGCAGCCAGAAGACCATCAGCCGGAAGAGCAGCACCGCGGGCGCGGCCACCTCGTACGGCAGCCCGGCGAAGGTCAGTCCGGCGATCAGGGCGGCCTCGACGGCGCCGACGCCGCCCGGGGTGGGCGCGGCCGACCCCAGGGCGTTGCCCGCGAGGAAGACGACCGCGATGCTCGCGTAGCTCAGCTCGCCGCCGAACGCGCGGATGGACGCGTCGAGGCACATGACGTTGGCCGCGGTCAGCAGCAGCATGCCGCCGATTCCGGTGAGCAGCTTCCTGGGCCGCTGGAGCACGTCCAGCATGCGCGGCACGACGCCCGCGAACAGCGACCGCACCCGGGTGGAAACGAACTTCCGCAGTGCGGGTACCGCGGTGACCACAAGGGTCAGCACGGCGCCCGTCAGCAGCCCGGCGATCACGGTCCGGGAGGGAGACAGCGTCGGGGTGCGCTCGGTGCCGGTGATGTAGCCGAAGGTGGCCAGCAGCACGATGTGGCTGGCCAGGCCGAACAGCTGCGAGGCGCCGACGCTCGCCACCGCGAGCCCCGGCCGCACCCCCGCGCGCTGGAGGAAGCGGGCGTTGAGGGCGACGCCGCCGACCGCCGCGGGGGCCACCAGCTTCACGAACGAGGCGGCGACCTGCGCCAGCACCGTACGCCCGAAGGGCACCTTCTCGGGGACGAAGCCGAGCAGGCTCAGGGCCGCGGCCACATAGGTGAGCGCGGAGAAGAGGAGCGCGAACACCACCCAGATCCAGTTGGCCTCGGCGACCAGGGCGCCCAGCTTGACGTGGGTGAACTGGGACAGCAGGAAGTACGCGGCGAAGGCGCCCGCGCAGAAGCTCACCAGGGTGCGCGGCTTGATGCGCTCCAGCCGCACCGGCTCGATCGGCGCCTGCGGCCGCACCAGCAGCACCTGACGGCGGATCTGGGCGAGCAGATCCTCCTCGCGGGCCTCCTCCAGGGCCTCGTCGATCGCCCGCTTCTCGGCCTGCTTCTCGGCCTTGGCCGTCTTGCGGTCGCTGACGGCCGGTTCGGCCCTGCGCCCGTCGTCGGCCTCTCCAGGGGCCCCCTCTTGAGCCCCCTCGGCCTCCCGCGCCTTGGCCTCCTTGGCGGCGCGGGACGCCTCCAGCACCGCTTCCCGCTGCCGCTGGGCGCGCTCCCGGGCGAGCTGGCGCAGCGTCGCCCGGGTGGCCCGGCCCAGGGCGAGGGGCTGGAGCAGGGGGAGGCTGTCGGCGACCGCGTCCGGCCCGATGACGTCGACCGCGGCGGCCACGGAGCGCTCGGCGCCCACCCGCAGCCCCAGGGTGGTCATCAGCTGGGCGATGTCCATCCGCAGCACCAGGTCGCCCGCCGCGATCTCGCCGCCGCGCAGATCCGTCAGGATGACCGCGCCGGAGCGGTCGACCATCAGGGCGTCGCTGTCCAGCCGCCGGTGGGCGATGCGCCGTGACTGGAGCGCCTGCACCTGGTGCCAGGCCCCGGCCAGCAGCTCGTCGGTGATCGCCTCGTCCGGCAGGGCGTGCAGCGGACGGCCGCCGATGTGCTCGTAGATGAGCATCACGGCGTCCGGGCCCAGCTCGGAGGTGGCGATCAGCTTGGGCGCGTTGGCGCCCGCCGCGATCGCCGCGTACGCGAGCAGCGCCTCCTGCTCCAGTGCCTGGCGCAGCGACTGGAGGCTGCGGGGCGGGGTGATCGTGCGCAGCGTCAGCCGCTGCCAGACGCTGTAGAAGAAGCCCTGGGCCTGCTGTTCCCGGTCGACCACGGTGACGTCCAGCGGCGGACCGTCCTCCAGGGTGACCAGATAGCGGCGCCCCCGGTCGCTGTGGTTGCCGTGCTCGTCGACGGCCTCCTCGGCGCGCGCCGCGCTGACCGGGTTGAAGCCGACCCGGCGCAGCCCGGCCAGCAGGTGCTGGCCGGTGGGCCGGACGTTGGGGGAGCCGACGGCGTACAGCGTGCCGTAGGCGACGGTCCAGCCGATGAGCACCGTGATGATGATCGAGAACGGGGTGGTGTAGCCGCCGACGAGCACCGCGAACGCGTCGAGCAGCAGCACGCCCCACATGGCCACCCGCCAGCGGGGGCGGCGCGCCATCCCGACGGCCGTCATATAGGCGATGACGGGGGCGAGGTAGCCGTGCACGGGATCGCTCAGGGCGCCGCCGGGCGCGGGCTGGGTGAGGGCCTCGCGGATCGAGTCGGGCGCGGCTCTGGCGACCCACAGATCGGTGGCGAGGGAGATGCCGTGGGCGAGGACCGCGGCCAGGACGCCGTCCGCGATCCGCAGCCCGTCCCGTTTGATCAGCCGCTCGATCGCGAACGCCACCGGCAGGACGAGCACGGCGATGCTGGCCGTCAGCCCCGCGAAGTCGATCACCAGCGGGGGCGCCTGGTTGGCGCCGTGGCCGATGTCCTTCTCCAGCCCCGCGGTGGTGCCGTGCGCGAAGGCCGCGACGGCCAGGACGATGCCGATGCCCAGCGCGCCGAGCAGCAGCCGCATCAGGTCGGAGGGGCGGTGCACCCGGGCGGGCAGCAGCGGTTCGTCGCCCGAGACCCGTTCGTTGTGCCCCTGCGGGCCGTCCGGATCGTTCGGATCGTTCGGCTCGTTCGGCTCGTCGCAGTTCTCGGCGCCGCCGTGGTCCCGGGGGCCGCGCGGACCGTCGGTGCCGTCCGAGCCGTCCGAGCGCGGCAGCGCCTCAGGGGTGCGGGCCTCCTCTTCCGGAGGCTGCGCACCCTGCTGCTTCGCCGTCTCTTCTTGATCTCGTATCACCAGTCACCGCCCGGAAGATGGTGGCATGCCCGGGCTGCGGAGGAGGGCATCAGGGTGCATTTCGGGGATGTGAGCCTCGGATCGTACGCCCTGTAGTGGTTTCCCGCACAATGCGTGATCGAACCCCGCTGCCGTCCGCAGAGCCTTCGACGGTACCGCGCGGGGCGGTGCCGGTGGCGATGTCGGGGGTGTGCGGCAGGATGGGCGGGATGAGCCGGGAGAGCGAGGAGCCGCGGGCCGAGGACGAGCTGCCCGCGTACGCGGAGCGGGTGCTGGACGTCGCCGAGCTGATCCCGCCGGGCCGGGTGATGACCTACGGGGACGTCGCCGAGTGGCTGGAGGAGGGCGGCCCGCGCCAGGTGGGGCGGGTGATGGCCCTCTACGGGGGCGCCGTGCCGTGGTGGCGCGTGGTGCGCGCGGACGGCGCGCTGCTGCCCGGCCACGAGCTGCGGGCGCTCGATCACTACCGTGAGGAGGGCACTCCGCTGCGCGGGGCGTCGCGCTCGGCCGAGGGCCATCTGCCGAAGATCGACATGCGCCGGGCCCGCTGGGACGGCGCCGAGGGCGCTGAAGGCGGGGACGGCACCGCGGGATAGGGGTTGTCCACAGCCATTCGGGTGACGCACCGCGGCACATGAGAGGCTGTCCCGCACCCAGCCAACCCACCAGGACCGGCGATCCATGTGAGTACCTCCTCCTCGTCCCTGCCGCGACAGCGGCGGGGACGGCAGCCGTATCTGCGGCTGCCGTCCGCGGGCACGTACCGCCTGGTCCGCAGTCGGCCGGATCCAGTGGCTTTTCCTGTCCTGGACGCACGGCAGCGCGCCGTGGTTGAGCACGAGGGCGGTCCGCTGCTGGTGCTCGCCGGGCCGGGCACGGGGAAGACCACGACGCTCGTGGAGGCCGTCGCCCGGCGGGTGCGCGAGGGCGCCGACCCGGAGCGGATCCTGGTGCTCACCTTCAGCCGCAAGGCCGCCGTCGAGCTGCGCGACCGGATGACGGCGCGGCTGGAGGGCGTGACCGGGCCGCGGGCCACCACCTTCCACTCCTTCTGCTACGCGCTGGTCCGCGCCCACCAGGACGTCGACCTGTTCGCCGATCCGCTGCGGCTGCTGTCCGGCCCGGAACAGGACGTCGTCGTACGGGAACTGCTCGCCGGACAGGCCGAACTGGAGCGCGCGGGGCGCGCCTCGGCCCGCTGGCCCGACGATCTGCGCGCCTGCCTGACCACCCGCGGCTTCGCCGACGAGGTGCGCGCGGTGCTCGCCCGCAGCCGGGAGCTGGGGCTCGGCCCGCGGTCGCTGGGGGAGTTCGCGGCGCGCACCGGGCGCCCGGACTGGGGCGCGGCGGCGGCCTTCCTCGCCGAGTACCTGGACGTCCTGGACGCCCAGGGGGTGCTGGACTACGCGGAGCTGGTGCACCGCGCGGTGCTGCTCGCCGAGCGGCCGGGCGTATCGGCGGAGCTGGCCGCGCGCTATGACGCGGTGTTCGTGGACGAGTACCAGGACACGGACGTGGCCCAGACCCGGCTGCTGCGCGCGCTGGCGGGCGGCGGTAGGAATCTCGTGGCCTTCGGCGACCCCGATCAGTCCATCTATGCCTTCCGGGGCGCCGATGTGAACGGCATCCTCGGCTTCCGGGACGACTTCCCGCGCGCGGACGGCACACCGGCGCCCGTGGAGGTCCTCACCACCTCGCGCCGCTCGGGCGCCCGGCTGCTCGCCGCGACCCGGCTCATCACCGGCCGGATGCCCCTCACCCGCCTCCCGGCGCACGCCGTGCGCGCCCACCGGGAGCTGACGGCGACCCGCGACGGCGGTCGGGTCGAGGTGTTCACGTACCCCACCGCGGGCGCCGAACTCGACAACGTCGCCGACATCCTGCGCCGCGCCCATCTGGAGGACGGGGTGCCCTGGAGCGAGATGGCCGTCCTGGTGCGCGCCGGGGGGCGCTCGCTCCCGGGCCTGCGCCGGGCCCTCACCTCCGCCGGGGTGCCCATCGAGGTGGACGGCGACGACATCCCACTGCGCCACGAACCCGCCGTGGCCCCCCTGCTGACGGCGCTGCGGGCCGCCGCCACGGCCGCGCTGCCCGACTCCGGAGGGCTGTCCGCCGCCCTCGACGTCGAGACGGCCCTCACCCTGCTCACCTCGCCGCTGGGCGGCATGGACGCCGCCGATCTGCGCAAGCTCGGCCGCGCCCTGCGCGAGGAGGAGCGGTCCGCCGGACACGCCGTACCGCGCCCCTCCGACGTCCTGCTCGCCGAGGCGCTGGCCGCGCCCGAGCGGCTGGCCGTCCACGACCCGGCGTACGCGCGCGGCGCCCAGCGGCTCGGCCTGCTGCTGCGCACGGCGCTGGACGCGCTGGCCGGGGGCGGCACCGCGGAACAGGCGCTGTGGGAGCTGTGGGACGGCACCCCCTGGCCCGGGCGGCTGGAGGGTGCCGTCCAGCGCGGCGGGGCCGCCGGGCGCAACGCCGACCGCGACCTGGACGCGGTGTGCGCGCTGTTCGAGACCGCCGCGCGCGCGGAGGAGCGCACCGGCGGCCGCGGCGCGCTCAACTTCCTCGACCAGCTCGACGCCCAGGACATCGCCGCCGACACCCTCTCGCGCCGCATCGCCCGCCCCGACGCCGTGCGGCTGATGACCGCCCACCGCTCCAAGGGACTGGAGTGGCGCCTGGTGGTCGTCGCGGGCGTCCAGGAGGGGTTGTGGCCGGACCTGCGGCGCCGCGGCTCGCTCCTGGAGGCCGACCGGATCGGCCGGGACGGGCTCGCCGAGCCGCTGACCCCGGGCGCGCTGCTGGCCGAGGAGCGGCGGCTGTTCTACGTGGCGGCGACCCGCGCCAGGGACCGGCTGGTGGTCACCGCCGTCAAGGCCGCCTCCGACGACGGCGACCAGCCCTCGCGGTTCCTGACCGAGCTGGGCGTCCCGCCGGTCGACGTCACCCAGCGGCCGCGCCGCCCGCTGTCGGTCGCCGCGCTCGTTGCCGAGCTGCGCGCCACCGCCGTCGACCCGGACGCCTCGGACGCCCTGCGGGAGGCCGCCGCGCAGCGGCTGGCGCGGCTCGCGGCGCTGCGCGACGAGGACGGCAGGCCGCTCGTCCCCGCGGCCCACCCCTCCGGCTGGTGGGGCCTGTACGAGCCGACGCACAGCGAGGTGCCGCTGCGCGACCGCGACCGGCCCGTGGCGCTGTCCGGCAGCGCGCTCGACCAGCTCGTCAACACCTGCTCGCTCCAGTGGTTCCTGGGGCGCGAGGTCAAGGCGGACGCCCCGTCGACCGCCGCCCAGGGCTTCGGCAACGTCGTCCACGTCCTCGCCGACGAGGTGGCCTCCGGCCGCACCCCGGCCGACCTCGCCGTCCTGATGGAGCGCCTGGACTCCGTATGGGACGCGCTCGCCTTCGACGCCCCCTGGAAGTCGCGGCAGGAGAAGGAGCACGCCCGGGCGGCCCTGGAGCGCTTCCTGCGCTGGCATGTGATGGAGCGCGGCGGCCGCACGGCGGTCGCCTCCGAGCACGGCTTCGACGTCACCCTCGAAGCCGAGGCCTACCAGGTGCGCATCCGCGGCAGCATGGACCGCGTCGAGGCGGACGGCGAGGGGCGGGCGTACGTCGTCGACTTCAAGACCGGCAAGCAGCCCGTGACCCGCGGCGAGGTCGCCCACCACCCCCAGCTGGCGGTCTATCAGCTCGCCGTGCGCGAGGGCGCCGTCGACGGCCTCTTCGGGGACGACCGCCCCGAACCCGGCGGCGCCGAACTGGTCCAGCTGCGGCAGGGCGCCCCCAAGAAGGACGGCGGCGAGACCGTCCCCAAGGTCCAGGCGCAGGACCCGCCCGCAGGACCCGACGGGGAGTGGGTCGGCGAACTCCTCGCCACCGCGGCCGGACGCGTCCTCGACGAGCGCTTCGCCCCGAGCACCGGGGCGCACTGCGAGCGCTGCGCGTTCCGCGCCTCGTGCAGCGCCCGCGCGGAGGGCCGCCACGTGGTGGAGTGACCCACGGGGTGGAGTGACGGGGGATGAGATGGCTTGTGGGGACATGTCCGTTGTCGTCGACGGGAGATGTGGGGGCTTGTCCCCCTTGTGAGCGGCTTGTCAGTGGCGACCGATAGCCTCACTGGAGTGTCAGCCCGCATCGCCGATCCCGAGGAGCTCAAGGAGCTGCTCGGGATTCCGTTCACCCCGGAGCAGACGGCGTGCATCACCGCGCCGCCCGCCCCGCAGGTGATCGTCGCCGGAGCGGGCTCCGGCAAGACCACGGTGATGGCCGCGCGCGTCGTGTGGCTGGTGGGCACCGGCCAGGTCGCACCCGACCAGGTGCTGGGCCTCACGTTCACCAACAAGGCGGCGGGCGAACTGGCCGAGCGGGTGCGGAAGGCGCTCGTCAAGGCGGGCGTCGTGGACCCCGACCCGGACCCGGGCGCCGCCGAGGAGGCCGTGGGCGAGCCCAGCATCTCCACGTACCACGCCTTCGCCGGACAGCTCCTCAAGGAGCACGGGCTGCGCATCGGCCTGGAACCCAGCGCCCGGCTGCTCGCCGACGCCACCCGCTTCCAGCTCGCCGCGCGCGTGCTGCGCACCGCCCCCGGCCCCTACCCGGCGCTCACCCGCCCCTTCGCCGACCTGGTGACGGACCTGCTCGCGCTCGACGCCGAGCTGGCCGAGCACCTGGTCCCCGCCGAGGAGCTCCGCCGTCACGACACCGAGCTGTTGGACACCCTCGACGCGGTGAAGCTGACCAACGACGCGCTGCGCAAGGTCCCCGAGGCCGCCCGCGCGCGCCGCGAACTCCTCGGGCTGGTCGAGGAGTACCGCGCCGAGAAGAGCCGCCGCGATCTGCTCGACTTCGGTGACCAGATCGCGCTGTCCGCCACCCTGGCCCGCAGCGGCCCGGAGGTCGGCCGGATCCTGCGGGAGCAGTTCGCGGTCGTCCTGCTGGACGAGTACCAGGACACCTCCGTCGCCCAGCGGCTGCTGCTGTCCGGTCTGTTCGGCGGCGGCACCGGACACCCCGTCACCGCCGTCGGTGACCCGTGCCAGGCCATCTACGGCTGGCGCGGCGCCTCGGTGGCCAACCTCGACGACTTCCCCGCGCACTTCCCGCACCAGGACGGCAGCCCCGCCCGCCGCCACGCGCTCAGCGAGAACCGGCGCAGCGGCGGCCGCCTGCTGGACCTCGCCAACGGGCTCGCCGCCCCGCTGCGCGCGATGCACCAGGGCGTCGAGGCGCTGCGCCCCGCGCCCGGCGCCGAGCGGGACGGCCTGGTGCGCTGCGCGCTGCTGCCCACCCACGCCGAGGAGCTGGCCTGGCTCGCCGACTCGATCGCCCATCTGGTGCGCACCGGCACCCCGCCCGGCGAGATCGCGGTCCTGTGCCGCACGGCCGGTGACTTCGCCGAGATCCAGGGCGCCCTGGTGGAGCGGGACGTTCCGGTGGAGGTCGTGGGGCTGTCGGGGCTGCTGCACCTGCCCGAGATCGCCGACCTGGTGGCGGTCTGCGAGGTGCTCCAGGACCCGGGCGCCAACGCGGCGCTGGTGCGGCTGCTCACCGGCCCGCGCTGGCGCATCGGCCCCCGCGACCTGGCGCTGCTCGGCCGCCGCGCCCGCGCGCTCGTCTCCCACGGCGGCCACGGCGACCTGGAGGACGACCCGGACCGGCGGCTCGCCGAGGCCGTCGAGGGCGTCGACCCGGCGGAGATCATCTCGCTCGCCGACGCCCTCGACACCTTCCTCGACTCCGGCGGTGGCCCGGACGACGGGCTGCCGTTCTCGGCGGAGGCCCGGGTGCGCTTCGCCCGTCTCGCCGCCGAACTGCGCGAGCTGCGGCGCTCGCTGGCCGACCCGCTCATGGACGTCCTCCACCGGGTGCTCGCCACCACCGGCCTGGAGGTCGAGCTGTCCGCCTCGCCCCACGCCCTGGCCGCCCGCCGCCGCGAGACGCTGGGCAACTTCCTGGACGTCGCCGCGTCCTTCGCCGCACAGGCAGGCGGACCCGTGGACGGCGAGGCCACCCTCCAGTCGTTCCTGGGCTTCCTGCGGACCGCCGCACAGTACGAGAAGGGGCTCGACAACGCGCTCCCCGGCGGCGAGAACACGGTCAAGGTGCTCACCGCGCACAAGTCCAAGGGGCTGGAGTGGGACGTGGTGGCGGTGCCCGGACTGGTCGCCAAGCAGTTCCCGAGCGAGCAGAGCCGCGAGTCCTGGACGGCGAACGCCAAGGTCCTGCCGCACGCCCTGCGCGGCGACGCCGACACCCTCCCGGAAGTCACGGCCTGGGACGCCAAGGGGCTGAACGCCTTCAAGGACGCCATGAAGGAGCACCAGCGGACGGAGGAACTCCGCCTGGGCTACGTCACCTTCACCCGGCCGCGCTCGCTGCTGCTGGGCTCCGGGCACTGGTGGGGCCCGACCCAGAAGCGCCGCCGCGGCCCGTCCTCCTTCCTGGAGGCGCTGCGCGCACACTGTGAGGCCGGTTACGGCGAGGTCGAGGCGTGGGCGGACGAGCCGGAGGAGGACGCGGAGAACCCGGCCCTGCGCGAGACGACCACCGACCGCGCCTGGCCGCTCCCGCTCGACCCGGCCGCCCTGGCCCGCCGCCGCCGGGCCGCGGACGCGGTCCTGGCCCACCTGGCCCGAATGGAGGCGGCGGCGGGGCCGCAGGGCGCGGACCCGCACGCTGCGGCCCCGCACGGGCCGGTCCCGGACGACGACCCGGTGTGGCCGGAGCCGCCGGACGACCTGGACCCGTACCCGTACGAGGACGAGGCGGCGTACCCGTACGACGTGCCGCCCGACGTCCCGGACCCGTACGACGCGGCGTACGGCGACCCGTACGCGCACGCGAAGGGCGACCCGTACGAAGCCTCGTACGGCGACGACCACGCGTACCCCCATAACCCGCCCCCCGCGCCGGACGGCGACCTGGCTCCCGAGGAGGCGCGGCTGGCCGACTCCTGGGACCGCGATCTCGACGCGCTCGCCGGGGAGCTGCGGCGCGCCCGCGCGACCGTGCACGAGGTGCCCGTACCGCACACCCTGACCGCCTCCCAGCTGATGCGGCTCGCCGCGGACCCGGACGGCTTCGCGCGGGAGCTGGCCCGCCCCATGCCGCGCCCGCCGCAGCCCGCCGCGCGCCGCGGCACCCGTTTCCACGCCTGGGTCGAGTCGCGCTTCGAGGCGCTGCCGCTGCCGTTCCTCGGCCCGGACGAGCTGCCGGGCGGCGAGGACGACGAGCCGGAGATCGCGGACGAGCGGGAGCTGACGGCGCTCAAGGAGGCGTTCGCGCGCACGCCGTACGCCCGGCGCACCCCGCACCGCGTCGAGGTGCCGTTCCAGCTGACCCTGGCGGGGCGGACCGTGCGCGGCCGGATCGACGCGGTGTACCGGGAGCCCGCGGCAGGCGCCGGGGGCGGCCAGGGCTACGAGATCATCGACTGGAAGACCGGCCGCTCCCAGGACGCCGACCCGCTCCAGCTGGCCATCTACCGCCTGGCCTGGGCCGAGCAGCACGACCTGCCGCTGTCGGCGGTCTCCGCGGCGTTCCTCTATGTACGCACCGGGGAGATCGTTCGCCCCGCGGAGCTGCCCGGCCGCGCGGAGCTGGAACGCATCCTGACCGGCGAGACGGACGAGACGGACGAGGCGGACGAGACTGGCAAGGCTGACGAGGCGCGCGAGGCAGAGGATGTCCGTAACGCTTTCATCGACGTCGAACCGTGACCGAGGGCGACCGCGGATGAGCGGCCCGGAGACCCAGGCTCTGGCGCTCCCGCGCGCCGGATAGGCTCACATCCATGAGCACCACCCCGGACACGGACAACGCCGTCCGCGCCTTCGTCGACGACCACTACGCGGCCTTCCTCGACGACCTCGGCGCGTGGCTGCGCATACCCTCCGTATCCGCCGACCCCGCGCGCGCCGGTGACGTCCGCCGCAGCGCCCAGTGGCTCGCGTCGCACCTCACCGCGACCGGCTTCCCGGAGGTCGAGATCTGGGAGACGCCCGGCGCCCCGGCGGTGTTCGCCGCCTGGCCGTCCGGCGACCCGGGCGCCCCCACCGTGCTGGTCTACGGGCACCACGACGTCCAGCCCGCCGCCCGCGAGGACGGCTGGCACACCGACCCGTTCGACCCGGTCGTCAAGGACGGCAGGCTGTACGCGCGCGGCGCCGCCGACGACAAGGGGCAGGTCCTCTTCCACACCCTGGGGGTGCGCGCCCATCTGGCCGCGACCGGCCGCACCGCGCCCGCCGTCAACCTCAAGCTGCTCATCGAGGGCGAGGAGGAGTCGGGCTCCCCGCACTTCCCCGAGCTGGTCCGGGCGCACGCCGACCGGCTCGCCTGCGACACCGTGATCGTCTCCGACACCGGCATGTGGTCCGAGGACACCCCGACCGTCTGCACCGGGATGCGGGGCCTCACCGACTGCCAGATCGACCTGTACGGGCCGGACCAGGACATCCACTCCGGCTCCTTCGGCGGCGCGGTGCCCAACCCGGCCACCGAGGCCGCCCGGCTGGCCGCGGCGCTGCACGGCGACGACCGCACGGTGGCCGTCCCGGGCTTCTACGACGGCATCGTGGAGCTGACCGACCGCGAGCGCGAACTCTTCGCCGAGCTGCCCTTCGACGAGGCGGGCTGGCTGCGCACCGCGCACTCGCACGGCCTGCTCGGCGAGGCCGGGTACACCACCCTGGAGCGGATCTGGGCCCGCCCGACCGCGGAGGTCAACGGCATCGCCGGGGGCTACCAGGGGCCGGGCGGGAAGACGATCGTGCCGTCCACCGCCCAGCTCAAGCTGTCCTTCCGGCTGGTGGCCGGTCAGGACACGGAGCGCGTCCAGCAGTCCGTGCGGGAGTGGGTCGCGGCGTCCCTCCCGGCCGGGATCCGGCACGAGATCACCTTCTGGGGCGCGACCCGCCCCTGTCTGACCCCCTTGGACCACCCCGCCCTCCGGTCCCTGGTACGGGCCATGGGGCGGGCGTTCGACCAGAAGATCCGCTTCACCCGCGAGGGCGGATCGGGACCGGCGGCCGACCTGCGGGACGTCCTGGGCGCTCCGGTGCTCTTCCTGGGCATCTCGGTGCCGTCCGACGGCTGGCACGCACCCGACGAGAAGGTCGAGCTGGACCTTCTCGCGAAGGGCGCCGAGACGGCCGCCCACCTCTGGACCGACCTCGCGGAGAATGGACCCGTATAGCTCGCGTATGTACGTAAACCACCCGTTTCGCATGGGGAGTTGGAAGCAGCCGTGACCACCTGGACCGAGCGCGCCGCCACCCGGCCGATCACGCTCAGCGCCCCGAGCGGCATCGACCGCGCGGCGCACCACCGACTGGACGAGGCATGGCTGGCCGCGGCGTGGAGCCACCCGACGACGCGGGTCTTCGTCGTCTCCGGAGGCCAGGCCCTGGTCGACGACACCCCGGACGGCCGTACCGAGCTGGTCATGACCCCGGCCTTCGAGGCCCCGCCCACCGAGACCCACCGCTACTTCCTGGGCACGGACGAGGACGGGGTGCGCTACTTCGCGCTCCAGAAGGACACCCTGCCGGGCCGCATGGACCAGTCGGCGCGCCCCGCGGGGCTGCGCGAGGCGGGCGCGCTGCTGTCCGAGCGCGACGCGGGGCTGTTGGTGCACGCGGTGGCGCTGGAGAACTGGCAGCGGCTGCACCGCTTCTGCTCCCGGTGCGGCGAGCGCACGGTGATCGCGGCGGCGGGCCACATCCGTCGCTGCCCGGCCTGCGGCGCCGAGCACTACCCGCGCACCGACCCCGCCGTGATCATGCTGGTGACGGACGACCTGGACCGGGCGCTGCTGGGGCGGCAGGTGCACTGGCCGGAGGGGCGCTTCTCGACGCTCGCGGGCTTCGTGGAGCCGGGGGAGTCGATCGAGCAGGCGGTGATCCGCGAGGTGGCCGAGGAGGCGGGCGTCCCGGTCGGCGAGGTCGAGTACGTCGCCAGCCAGCCGTGGCCGTTCCCGTCCAGCCTGATGCTGGGCTTCATGGCCCGGGCCACGTCCTCACGGATCCAGGTGGACGGGGAGGAGATCCACGAGGCGCGCTGGTTCTCCCGGGACGAGCTGCGCACCGCGATCGAGTCCGGCGAGGTGCTGCCCCCGTCCGGGATCTCGATCGCGGCGCGGCTGATCGAGCTGTGGTACGGCGAGCCGCTGCCCCGCGGCTGACCGGGACCGCTGATTCAGACCCCGACCTTGGCCTTCACCTGGGCGAGGGAGGGGTTCGTCAGCGTAGAACCATCGGAGAAGAGGACGGTGGGCACCGTCTGGTTGCCACCGTTCGCCTTCTCGACGAAGGCCGCGGACTCCGGGTCGTGCTCGATGTTGATCTCGGTGTACGCGATCCCCTCGCGGTCCATCTGGCCCTTCAGCCGACGGCAGTAGCCGCACCAGGTGGTGCTGTACATCGTCACAGTGCCGGACATCGGTCTTCGCTCTCCTCGGGGTCGTGGCGTATGGGCAAAGGGTGAACGTTCATCTTCCTGCGCTCATTCCCGGCGGCACCGCGACCGCGGCGCCCGGCGTTCATATGACCGCATGGTCACGGCTGTGGACAACCGGCGCGGTGGTCCCGGGGTACCTGGCAGCATGGCGGGGTGACACCAGCAACGCACTCCACTCTCTTCCCGCAGGTCTCCACGCCGGGCGCCTACGCGGCCACGCCGCGTGACGCCGACGCGGTGCTGGAGGGGCTCGACCCCGAGCAGCGCGAGGTGGCGACGGCCCTGCACGGGGCGGTGTGTGTGCTGGCCGGGGCGGGCACGGGCAAGACCCGGGCGATCACCCACCGGATCGCCTACGGGGTGCGGGCGGGCATCCTCCAGCCCGCCAGCGTGCTGGCCGTCACCTTCACCAACCGCGCGGCGGGCGAGATGCGCGGCCGGCTGCGGCAGCTCGGCGCGGGCGGGGTGCAGGCGCGCACGTTCCACTCGGCCGCCCTGCGCCAGCTCCAGTACTTCTGGCCCAAGGCCGTCGGCGGGGAGGTGCCGCGGCTGGCCGAGCGCAAGGTGCAGCTGGTCGCCGAGGCCGCCGCGCGCTGCCGCGTCCGGCTGGACCGCAATGAGCTGCGGGATGTGACCGGCGAGATCGAATGGTCGAAGGTCACCCAGACCGTGCCCGAGGACTATCCGGCGGCGGCCGCCAAGCACGGTCGGGAAGCCCCCCGCGACCCGGCCGAGATCGGCCGGATCTACGCCGGGTACGAGCAGTTGAAGCGCGACCGCGGCGTGATCGACTTCGAGGATGTGCTGCTGCTCACGGTCGGCGTGCTGGAGGAGCGGCCGGACATCGCGGATCAGGTGCGCCGCCAGTACCAGCACTTCGTGGTCGACGAATACCAGGACGTCAGCCCGCTCCAGCAGCGGCTGCTGGAGCTGTGGCTCGGCGACCGGCAGAGCCTGTGCGTGGTCGGCGACGCCAGCCAGACCATCTACTCCTTCACCGGTGCCACCCCCGACCATCTGCTGGACTTCCGCACCCGGCACCCCGGCGCCACGGTGGTCAAGCTCATCCGTGACTACCGCTCCACCCCCCAGGTCGTGCACCTCGCGAACGGGCTGCTGTCCCAGGCCCGCGGCCGGGCCGCGGAGCACCGTCTTGAGCTGGTCTCGCAGCGCGACGCGGGCCCCGAGCCGGTCTACACCGCCTACCCGGACGAGCCCGCCGAGGCCGAGGCCACCGCCCGCCGGATCCGCGAGCTGATCACCCCGGTCGGGGAGGGCGGCGCCGGTGTCCCGCCCAGCCAGGTCGCGGTCCTCTACCGGGTCAATGCCCAGTCCGAGCTGTACGAGCAGGCGCTGGCCGACGCCCAGGTGCCCTATCAGCTGCGCGGCGCCGAGCGGTTCTTCGAGCGGCCCGAGGTCCGCGAGGCGGGGATGCTGCTGCGGGGCGCCGCCCGCGCCGGAAGCGCCGACCCGGTGCTGTCCGACGACGACCTCCCGTCCCAGGTGCGGGCCGTGCTCGGCACCCGTGGCTGGACGCCCGAGCCCCCCGCGGGCTCCGGGGCGGTCCGCGACCGCTGGGAGTCGCTGGCGGCCCTGGTGCGGCTCGCCGAGGACTTCGCCCGGGGCAGGCCCGGGGCCACCCTCTCCGATCTGGTGGCGGAGCTGGACGAGCGGGCGGCCGCCCAGCACGCCCCGACCGTGGAGGGTGTGACACTCGCCTCACTTCACGCCGCCAAGGGCCTGGAGTGGGACGCGGTCTTCCTGGTGGGGCTGACCGAGGGCATGATGCCGATCACCTACGCCAAGACCGATCAGCAGATCGAGGAGGAGCGTCGGCTGCTCTATGTGGGGGTCACCCGGGCCCGCCGCCATCTGAGCCTGTCGTGGGCGCTCTCGCGGGCGCCCGGCGGCCGCCCCTCCCGCAGGCCCACCCGCTTTCTGAACGGGCTGCGGCCCGGCTCCGCGGCGCCCGCCGCCCGGATGCCCGGCGGCGGAGGCGGAATCGAGCGCGGCACCGGCCCGAGTGCCCCGGTGCGCAAGCGGCGCACCCCGGTGCACTGCCGGGTCTGCGGCAGGACGCTGACCGACGCGGGCGAGATGAAGCTGATGCGCTGCGAGGACTGCCCCTCGGAGCTGGACGAGGCGCTGTACGAGCGGTTGCGCGACTGGCGGGCCGAGCAGGCCGGGCTGCTGGGCCAGCCCGCCTTTTGCGTCTTCACCGACAAGACGCTGCTCGCCATTGCCGAGGCCGTGCCGGGAACCGAATCGGAGCTGTCCGGCATCTCTGGTGTCGGACGACGGAAACTCGGCAGGTTCGGCGCCGACGTTCTCGCGCTCTGCGCGGGCCGGGAACTGCCCCGGGCGCACGAGGGTGACGGGGACGTCGAGGCAGGGGGAAGCCAACCGGGTGACCCAGCGGAAAACTCGACGGAAAAATAGTTTGCGCGCGCGGACGGCATACCCATAGCCTTCCGAGCACGGAGACAACGGCCCTTCCGGGAACCGAGGAATCCGTGTTGTACTACGTAAGTCCGGACCGGTTCGCACTGGTCCCCTGAGACGCCGAGAGGAGGCGGAGACCAATGATCAGCTTCATCGAGACCATCAAAATGACCGATCGCTCGGTCCTCGCCACCTGCCCGCTCGGCTCCACGCTTCCCGGCACCGGTATGCCCGGCGCCAATGAAGCGCGTCTCAGCGAGCGCAGCGAGCGACCGACGCAGGCACCTGCGGTAGCGGCAGCGGCACGGGCATTTGCCTATGCCCTGGCGGCCAATGGTGCCGGATCCCGGACGACGCAGCAGCACCACGAGAAGTGGGCCTTCCGCAGGCTCGAACCCTGGAGTTATCCAGCCTGATTCAGGATCAGGTCGGCACCTTCCAGGGCCGCGGAACCCACACCGGGATCCGCGGTCCTTTTGATTTGCCAGCGCCCGGCCACGAGCCGGACCGAACAGACGAGGAACACGCCACCGTGCAACTCAACGCACACGCCCCGTCCGCAGAGACCGACCTGAACCGCCCGCCTGACTCCTCGGAGGATCCCTTGACCCCCCTCACCGCCCTCACCGAGCTCGATGACGCCATCGAGAACCTGGGCGTAGCCGTCCCGTGCCGCTCGTACGACCCGGAAGTCTTCTTCGCCGAGTCTCCGGCCGACGTCGAGTACGCCAAGTCGCTGTGCCAGACCTGCCCGCTGCGCGAGGCATGTCTCGCCGGGGCCAAAGACCGTCGCGAGCCCTGGGGCGTCTGGGGCGGCGAGCTGTTCGTCCAGGGGGTCGTCGTGGCCCGCAAGCGGCCGCGTGGCCGCCCGCGCAAGAACCCGGTCGCGGCATGAGCACCCCCGGCACCATCGATCGCCCAGCGACGCACGAGCCCATGAAGCAGGTCCCGACGATGACCCCACCGGTCTCCGACACACCCACACGCCATCACTCCGGTGCGCCCGAGTCGCGCCAGAACAGGACCCGAGAAATGCAACTCATCCCAGAAGCCCTGGCGCGTGCGCATATGCGCCTGCACCGCAGCGCGGGGCGTGCCTCGCTGCGTGCCCGGCGGGCGCTGGCCACGGCGGTCATGTCCTGACGCGGCCACGCGTCGACACGGAGGGCCGGTCCGATGCGGACCGGCCCTCCGGCCGTTTCCGGAATCTCAGGCCGAGGTCTCCGCGTCCTCGGCCGCCCGCTCCGCCGGGACCTCGGCGTCGTCCGAGTCCTCGGCGTCCCTGTCGGTCCCACCGTCGGCCTCGGCGGACTCATCAGCCTCGGCGGTCTCGTTGGACTCATCCGCCTCGGCGGCGAAGCCGGTGACCCATGCCTCGAGTTCATCCCGCAGCCGCACCGTGGCGCCCAGCTGGCACAGCACTCCGATCGTGCTCAGGGTCACCCGGTGGATCAGCAGATAGGCGGGCGGCAGATTGAGCTGGTTGCCCAACTCGTAGACGGGCGAACCGCGGTCGGCCATCCGCGCCGCCTGGCCGCGTATCCACTGCCTCTCGAAGTGGAACGCCTCGACCTGGGCCGGTTCGAGCATCGGCAGCAGGAACTCCAGCAGCGCGTCAGGATCCAGCTCGATCGTCGGCTTGACGAACCCCTCATCCCGCATCAGGTCGTAGACCCCCGCGGCGTCTCCCTCCAGCGCCATCCGCAGCGCGATGCCGATGGGCTCGGGCAGCCCCCCGGGGAGCCGGTCCACCGAGCCGAAGTCCAGGACGCCCAGCTTCCACTGCTCCGGCGGCCCGTCCGGGGCGTCCCCGGTGAGCAGCCGGAAGTTACCGGGGTGCGGATCGGCGTGGAGCAGGCCGGTGCGGGACGCCCCCGAGAACAGAAAGCGGGCCAGCAGCTGACCGGCCCGGTCACGCTCCTCGGGCCCGCCCTCGGCGATCACCTCGGAGAGCGGTATTCCCTCCAGCCACTCGGTGATCAGCACCTGATCGCCCTGGTGCACCACCTCGGGCACCACGATCTCCGTGTCCTCGGCGTACTCCGCCACATGGGCGCGCTGGGACTCGGCCTCCAGCTCGTAGTCCAGCTCCTCGGCCACCCGGTCGCGCAACTCCGCGATCAGCGGCTTGATGTCCATGCCCGGCACCAGCGGCCCCAGCACCCGGGCGAACCGGCTCAGTTGGCCGAGGTCGGACAGCAGCGCCTGACCCGCCCCCGGGTACTGCACCTTGACCGCGACCTGACGCCCGTCATGCCAGACCGCCCGGTGCACCTGCCCGATCGAGGCGGCCGCCGCCGGCTTGTCCTCGAACTCCAGGAACAGCTCCTGCCACTCCGGGCCGAGCCGCTCCTCCAGCGCCGCGTGGACCGTGCCGGTGGGCATGGGCGGCGCGGCCTCCTGAAGCTTGGTGAGCGCCGCCCGATAGGGCTTGGCGATCTCCTCGGGCAGCGCCGATTCGAAGACCGACATCGCCTGCCCGAGCTTCATCGCCCCGCCCTTGAGCTCGCCGAGGACCTTGAACATCTGCTCGGCGGTGCGCTGCTGCATCTCGCGCGCGACGATCTCCGCCGGCCGCCCTCCTATCCGCTTCCCCAGCCCCCAGGTGGCGCGCCCCGCGAATCCCAAGGGCAGCGCCGCCAGTTTGGCGGTGCGGGTGATCGCCTTGCGCGGCAGATCGGACATGCGCCCTCCAACTACAGCTGAGCCATCCCGGGAGCAGCCTCCCGGACCCCCGTCGCCCACTCCGCGGACGTCGGTCACCCGCACATTGTGGCGTGCGGTCTCTCCGCGGCCGAGGCGTATACCGCATCATCCCGCCCGGCCGCTCCGCACTCGCATCCGGGATGCGCCTCGACGCGCTCGGCCTGCCAGGAGAGGGCGGGCAGCGCCAGCTCCCAGCGGGCCGCCGCGCCCCCGGGCAGTCCGTCGTCGAGGAAGGCCAGCGCCCGGGAGGCGGTGAGCCCTGCCACCACCGTGGCCAGCGCCGTGTCACAGGCCGGCGCGGCACCGCGGCGGCCGGACCGCCACTGGGCCAGCATCCGCGGCCACACCGGCTCCCGCTCGGCACGGGCCGCCGCGGCGCAGCCCGCACAGGGAGTGACGCCCGGGAGGACCAGGGGCCCCACCACCCCGGTGCTCTCGATCACCCCCGCGTACAGATGGGGTGTGCCGGAGGCGAGCAGCGGCTCGGCCGCCGCCGGATCCGGTGCGTACGCCGCGAGACCGTCGCGCGGGGCGATCACCACCAGGGCCAGCCCGGGCTCCCCGCCGGGCGGAGGCTCCCCGGTCCGCGCGCGTGGCCGCGGGCCCGGCGCGGTCCGGCGCACCAGCCGACGCGCGGCCACATCCCGCCGCTCTCCGATCTGCTCGGCCACCAGCCCGCCGGGCGCCACGTCCCAGGGCTCGACACAGCCCCCGTCCACCACATCGACCTGCCCGACCCCCGCGGAGGACAGCACCGCGGCGACCGCCGCCCCGACCCGCCCCGCACCGCGCACCTGCACCCGCGCCGCCCGCCGCGCGGCGAGCAGCCGCGCCGCCGCTCCCGGCTCCGGATGCAGCACCGACAGCGCCGCCGCATCCGGCCGCAGCCGGTCGAGGGCCGCGGCGGAGCCGCTCGCCAGGGCCGCGGGCGGGCCGCCGGGTCTCGTATCGTCCAGCAGCCCGGCGGCCGTGAGTCTCTCCAGCAGCTCATCGGCCCGCTCCTCCGGCAGCCCGAGGGCCTGGGCCTCCTGCCGCAGCAGGGGGAGCCCGCGGGTGCCGTCGAGCAGCTCCAGAAAGCTGCCCGTCGCCGTGTCCAGCGGGCCCACCACCACCGCATGCGCCCGGGCCACCCCGAACTGCACCGTGTCCCGGCTCCGCCAGGCGCGCCTCAGCGCGGGCTTGAGCATGGGATGCATCGCCGTCCCCCTTCGTCGAACGGTTCTCAGCATGGGCCCCGCCGCCCACCTGCCGCCGAAAGTTATCCACAGGCTGTGTTGATAGTCGTACAAGCGGTGCACGCCGAGGGGTGGTTCGCCCCGCAACCGCGGGCGAGGGCAGGACTTCCCCGGCTGCCAGCGGGTAACGTCGGGGCGTGCCCGCCGATCCTTCCCCGCGCACCGCCCCGAGCCCGTCGAGTCAGCCGAGTCCGCAGAACCGAGGCTCGGGCACGAGCGCGGTCGAGGTCCGCCGGAGTTCGCGTCGGCGCAGGACCGTCTCCGCGTACCGCGAGGGCGACCGCACCATCGTCCTCATCCCCGCCCGGATGTCCGAAGCGGAGGAACAGCGCTGGGTCGGCGTGATGCTGGACAAGCTCGCGGCGCAGGAGAGCAAGCGCATGCTGGGCGACACGGAGCTGGCGGCGCGCGCGGAGTGGCTGTCCGAGCAGTATCTGGGCGGCCGGGCCCGGCCCGCCTCGGTCCGCTGGGTCACCAACCAGAACACCCGCTGGGGGTCGTGCACTCCGGCCGAGGGCAGCATCCGGCTCTCCCACCGGCTCAAGGGCATGCCGGAGTACGTGGTGGACTACGTCCTCCTCCATGAGCTGGCCCATCTGCTGGTGCCCGGTCACGGTCGCCGCTTCTGGGAGCTCCTGGAGGCGTATCCGCGCACCGAGCGGGCCCGGGGTTATCTGGAGGGCGTGGTGGCCGCCGGGCGGCTGCCGCATCTTCCGGGCGCCGGAACCGGAACGGAACCGGGCTGAGGAACCACACGGCGCTCCCCGGCGTCGTTTTTTGTCGGCGGCAGCGGCTAGCCTGGCGCAAAAGCATTCACCGGTTCGGGATGGGGGACGGTCGTTACGTATGGCCAGGGAATTCCAGCGCGGCCACAAGGCCAAGATCAGCGACCTGACGGCCGGGAGGGATCTGTACGTCGGCGTGCAGATCGCCGGGCCCGGGCTGAGCTTCGACATCAGCTGCTTCGGCCTCGACGCGGACGAACGGCTCTCGGACGACCGCTACTTCATCTTCTTCAATCAGCCCAAATCACCTGAAGAAGCGATACAGCAACTGGGTGCCCAGGCCGGTGACACCGAGTCGTTCCGGGTCACGCTCGACAGCATTCCGCCCACCATCCAGAAGCTCTCCTTCACCGCGACCATCGACGGCGCGGGCCAGATGTCGCAGGTCGGCCCCGGCTACATCCGGATCGTCGCGGGCGGCGAGGAAGTGGCCCGGTACGCCTTCGACGGTACGGAGTTCAGCACCGAGCGCGCGGTGATGCTGGGCGACTTCTACCTCAAGGACGTCTGGCGCTTCGCCGCCGTCGGACAGGGCTTCGACGGCGGACTCGAGGCGCTGCTCAAGAACTTCGGCGGCGAGGTCGCCGAGGAGGAGCCCGCGCCCGCACCGGCGCCCGCGCAGGGCGGTGCGCCCGGTTTCGCGCCGCCCGCCCAGGCGACCCCCGCCCCGGGCTTCGCGGCTCCGGCGGCGCCCGCCCCCGCGGCCCCGCCCGCACCCCAGCAGCCGCAGCAGCCCGCCCCCGCACCCGCCTTCGGCGCGCCGCAGGGCACACCGGCGCAGGGAACGCCCCAGGGCACGCCGCAGCAGCCCCCGGCCCCGCAGCCCGCACCGGGTTCACCGCAGGTGCACGCGGCGCCGACGCTCGCCGCGCCGGTCGTACCGCCGGGGCAGGCAACGCCTCCCGGCCAGGTGCCGCCTCCTGGCCCGCCCGGCCAGGTGCCGCCTCCCGGTCAGGCGCCGCCCCCCGGCCCGCCCGGGCAGTACCCCGGCCAGCAGCCGCAGTTCGGCCAGACGCCGGGGCAGGCCCCGCCCGCCCCGTACGGCCAGCAGCCTCCCGGCCAGCCGTACCCGGGTCAGCCCGGCCAGCCCCAGGGCGCCACCGTGCCCCAGGGCATGGCCGCGCCGCAGAGCGGCGCCCCCGGCGTGCAGGCCGCGCTCGCCCAGTACCGCGAGGCGGCCACCGGCCAGCGCTGGACGCCGCAGAACCCGCGGATGATGCGGGTCGACCTCGGTGTCGACGGTCAGCCGGTGCTCGCCCGCCAGGGCAGCATGGTGCTGTACCAGGGCAAGGTCGACTTCAGCTACAAGGGCGCGGGTGTCCGCGGCCGGATCGTCGGCAACGCGACCGGCCAGGAGATGCAGCTGATGCGCTGTAGCGGCCAGGGCCAGGTCTTCCTCGCCGAGAACGCCGCCGAGCTGCACCCGATCGAGCTCCAGGGCGATGCGATCTGCGTCTCCGCCGAGAACGTGCTCGCGTTCGACGAGTCGCTCCAGCACGAGGTGCGCCGGATCGAAGGCCACGGCATCCCCGGCGGCGCGCTGTTCACCATGCAGTTCCAGGGCACCGGGACCGTCATCGTGAAGACCCAGGGCACCCCGGTGGTGCTCCCCGTCACGCCGACGACCTTCGCCGACAGCAACGCCATCGTGGCCTGGTCCGCCGGTGCGCAGGTGATCATTTCCAGCCAGGTGCGGCTGCGCCGCAGCGCCTACCCCGGCCACAGCGGGGAGACCGTGAACCTCCAGTTCCGCGGTGCGCCCGGCAACTTCATCGTCGTCCAGCCCTACGAGGTCTGAGGGAGCCCGTCATGGACCAGCAAATGATCTCGGGCTTCGCAGCCACCCCGGTCGCGGCCCGCATGGAGAACCACGGCAGCAGCATGCTCAAGGTCGCCATGCAGAGCGGCCAGGACCTCTTCGCCCGCACCGGTTCGATGGTGGCGTACGAGGGCTTCGTGCAGTACGAGCCGAACCCGCCCGCGGTGCGCCAGATGGCCTCCCAGTGGCTGACCGGCGAGGGCGCGCCGCTCATGCGGTGCAGCGGCGACGGGCTGCTCTATCTCGCCGACTACGGGGCGAACGTCGTCTGCATCAACCTCAACGGCGATTCGCTCTCCGTCAACGGCACCAATCTGCTCGCCTTCGACGCCCACCTCCAGTGGGGTGTCGAACGGGTCAAGGGCATCGCCAAGTTCGCCGGGCAGGGCCTGTTCAACGTGGGCGTCTCCGGCACCGGATGGGTCGCGCTGACCTCCCGCGGCACCCCGATCGTCGTCGACTGCGGCCGCGGCGAGGACGAGACATATGTGGACCCGGACGCGCTCGTCGCCTGGTCCAGCGGTCTCAAGGTGAAGGGCAAGCGCAGCTTCAAGGCGTCGTCCCTGATCGGCCGGGGCAGCGGCGAGGCGTACCAGCTCGGCTTCTCCGGGCAGGGCTTCGTCGTCGTACAGCCCAGCGAGGACAGCACCGACCGGCTCCGGGCCCGGGGCTGAGGGGGAGAAGGACACATGCAGAGCCCGCTTTTCGCCTACACCGAGGCCCAGACCGAGGACCGTTACGCGCTCCAGAACCGCAAGATGCTGCGGGTCGCGCTCACCGGCCACGAGGACGTGCTCGCCCGCAAGGGCAGCATGGTCGCCTATCAGGGGCTGATCGAGTTCGACGGTGAGTACCAGACCCCCGGCCAGCGGCGCGCCCGCGCCCGCACCGGCGAGGGCCTGGATCTGATGCGCTGCTCGGGGCAGGGCACGGTCTACCTCGCCAACCTCGCCCAGCACGTCCATGTGGTGGACGTGGATCACGACGGTCTGACGGTCGACAGCGCGTACGTGCTGGCGCTCGACTCCACGCTGCACTGGGAGTCGATCGCGGTGGACAGCCAGTTCGGCATCACCGGCTCCGGCAAGTACAACCTCAACATCTCCGGCCGGGGCAAGGTCGCGCTCATGACCTCGGGCAAGCCGCTGCTGCTCCAGGTGACCCCGGACAAGTACGTCAACGCCGACGCGGACGCGATCGTCGCGTGGTCCAGCTCGCTGCGCGTCCAGATGCAGGCGCAGACTCATTCCTCGGGCGTGTGGCGGCGGCGCGGCAACACCGGAGAGGGCTGGGAGCTGAGCTTCCTCGGCCAGGGTTACGCCCTGGTCCAGCCCAGCGAGCTGCTGCCGCCGCAGAACGCGGTGATCGGCAGCGGCGCGGCCGCCCAGTTCGGCATGGGCCAGCAGGGCGCCCGCGGACAGAACCAGGGCAACATCTTCAGCAACTGACGGCGACAACTGACGGCAGCGACCGGCGGCATCAACCTGCCGCCGGTCCGTGCCCGCGCGCTCATCAGACCAGCGCGCTCATCAGACCAGCGCGCGGGTACGGGCCACCAGATGACGCACCGACGCGTCGGTCACGTCCGCCACCTCGTCGTACCCGAACCAGCGCAGGTCCAGCGACTCGTCGCTGATCGCCGCCGTTGCGTCCGGCGGGGCCACCGCCGCGTACTGCACGTCCAGGTGCCAGGCGCACGGCGTGTGGTGCCGGTCGAGCCGCACCGGCCCGCCCGGCAGCAGGGTCAGCCCCGCGATGCCCGACTCCTCGGTGGCCTCCCGCAGCGCCGCGGCCGCCAGCGTGGTGTCCTCCGGCTCGCAGTGGCCGCCCATCTGGAGCCACATCCGCAGCTTGCGGTGCAGCGTGAGCAGGACGCGCTCCCGCGGTGGGTCGATCACCAGGGCGCTCGCCGTGAGATGCCCGTCGCCGCACGCCTTCCACATGCCGTCGGGATACGCGGTGAGATGGTCGCCGTACGCCTGTCGCAGCCGCTCCTGGTCGGTGTCGGGCGCGGGCCACTGTTCGAGGACCCGCGCCGCGTCCTGATGAAGGCTATGAAGGCTCACTTCTCGCCGTCGCCCCGCTCGTCGTCCTTACGGTCGTCACGGTCGTCGGAGCCCTCCGTGCGCTCCTCACCGCCCGCGGCCTCGCCGAGCATCTTGTCCAGCTCGGAGAAGTCCAGCTGCTCGCGGTGGACGAAGCCGTCCGGGTCGTCGAGGTCCTCGGCCGTCGGCAGCATGTCCGGGTGCTCCCACAGCCCGTCGCGGCCGTCCACGCCGCGCGCGTCGGTGAGCGATGCCCACAGCCGCGAGGCGTCCCGCAGCCGTCGCGGCCGCAGCTCCAGGCCGATCAGCGTGGCGAAGGTCTGCTCGGCGGGCCCGCCGCTCGCCCGGCGGCGCCGCAGCGTCTCACGCAGGGCGTCCGCGGACGGCAGATGGGGCTTGGCGGCGGCGTGCACCACGGCGTCCACCCAGCCTTCGACCAGCGCGAGGGCCGTCTCCAGCCGGGCCAGCGCGGCCTTCTGCTCCGGGGTGTCCTCCGGCTGGAACATGCCCTGCTGGAGCGCTTCTTGAAGCTGTTCGGGGTGGGTCGGGTCGAGCTGGCCGACCGCGTCCTCCAGCTTCGCGGTGTCCACCTTGATGCCCCGGGCGTACCCTTCGACGGCGCCGAACAGATGCGAGCGGAGCCACGGCACATGCGAGAACAGCCGCTGGTGGGCCGCCTCCCGCAGCGCCAGGTACAGCCGCACCTCGTCCTTGGGGACGCCGAGGCCGGAGCCGAGCGCCGCGATGTTGACCGGCAGCAGCGCGGCCTTGCCCGCCGGGCCCAGCGGGAGCCCGATGTCGGTCGAGCCGACCACCTCACCGGCCAGCACGCCGAGCGCCTGCCCGATCTGGGTGCCGAACATCGCGCCACCCATCGAACGCATCATCCCGAGCAGCGGGCCGGCCATGGCCTGCATCTCCTCGGGCAGCACGTCACCCATGGCGGAGCCGACGCGCTCGGCGACCGGGTCGACCAGGTCCTTCCACACCGGCAGCGTGGCTTCGACCCACTCGGCGCGGCTCCACGCGACGGCGGTCCCCGAGCCCGAGGGCAGCGACGTGACCCCGTCCAGCCACAGGTCCGCCAGGCGCACGGCCTCTTGGACCGCGGCGCGGTCGGCGGGGCCGACGCTCTCGTCCTTGGTGCCGTCGGCGGTGCCGCGCGCGACGGTCTGCCGCGCGATGTCCTTGGCCATGTCCCAGTTCACCGGGCCGCCCTCGTACGAGAGCATCTGCCCGAGCTGCTGGAAGGCGGCGCCCAGGTCGTTCGGGTTGAGCGAGCCGAACATCGCGGCGAACGGATTGTCCGCGCCGCCTGCTCCGGCCGGGCCGCCCGCCCCGCTACCGAACCCGAAGGGATTCGCGGGGCCCTGCTCGCCGCCCTGGCCGCCCTTCTTCTTACCGTCGTCGCCGTCCTCCGGCTCCTCCGGCGGAAGGCCGAATCCGAATGGGTTGTCACTCACGGGGTTCCTCGGCTCGTTGGGCCACCGGCCACGGACCGGCGGCGGATGCCCGACATCACCACCCAGCCTAGACACCTCGCCGGTTTACGGGCTCAGTGCTTCGCTGATCGCCGAGCTGCGGCAGGATGGGCGTTACCTGGTACGTACGTGTGCACGCGCTGCGTACTGAAGACAACCGCTGGAGACGCCCGGTGAGTTCCCCAGACCGAGAAGTTCGCGCTGCGCGAAACGATACGGCCCGTACCGCACGACGCCCCGTCGTGGCGGTCACCGGTGCCGCGTCGGGCCCCGGCGCCCTGCTCACGCAGCGGCTCGCGGAGTCCGAAGAGATCAAACAGGTGCTGGCCCTCGACGAGCGGCGCGGCGAGGTGACCGAGGCGCAGTGGCATGTGCTGGACGTGCGCGATCCGGCCATCGCCGAGAAGCTGCGCGGCGCCGACGTCGTCGTGCATCTCGCCGTCGACCTGGACTTGGGCACCGACCCCGCCGCGCGCACCGCCTACAACGTGCGCGGCACCCAGACGGTGCTGACCGCCGCCGCGGCCGCCGGGGTGCACCGGGTGGTGCTGTGCACCTCCGCGATGGTCTACGGCGCCCTCGCCGACAACGACGTTCCGCTCGCCGAGGACGCGGAGCTGCGGGCCACCGCCGAGGCCACCGGCGTCGGCGACCTGCTGGAGATCGAGCGGCTGGGGGAGCGCGCGCCCCGGGCGCATCCGGGGCTGAACGTGACCGTCGTGCGCCCCGCCATCCTGGTCGGCGGCACGGACACCGCGCTCACCCGCTACTTCGAGTCGCCCCGGCTGCTGGTGGTCGCAGGATCCCGTCCCACCTGGCAGTTCTGCCATATGGAAGACCTGGTCAGCGCGCTGGAGTACGCCGCGCTGGAGAAGGTCGAGGGGGAGCTGACGGTCGGCTGCGACGGCTGGCTGGAGCAGGACGAGGTCGAGGAGCTGTCCGGGATCCGGCGCATGGAGCTGCCGTCGGCGGTCGCCCTGGGCGCCGCATCCCGGTTGCACCGGCTGGGCCTGACCCCGTCCCCGGCCGGGGACCTCGCGTACACGATGCACCCCTGGGCGGTCAGCGGCAGCCGACTGCACGCGGCGGGCTGGCGGCCCCGGTGGACCAACGAGGAGGTGCTGGCCGAGCTGCTGGAGGAGGTCGCCGGGCGGCATACGGTCGCCGGGCGGCGGCTGGGCCGCAAGGACGCCACAACGCTGGGCGCGGCGGGCGCGACCGTCGCCCTGGTGGGCACCGCCGCGATCGTGCGCCGCGCCCGCAAGGCGCGCCGCCGCGCCTGAGTCACCTCGCGCATCCGGCGGCGCGATCACGGCAGCCCGCCGGGACAGTCCGCCACGACGGGACGGCATACGGCACGATGGACGACATGGCACACACGTACGATCACCCCGGCGAAGGCGCGGCGGCCGACCCCATCCGCCTGCTCGCGGTCCGCGATACCCCGCTGTCGGTGGACGAGGTGTTCGGGGCGGTCGGCGACGCCGCGGCGGGCGGTACGGCGCTCTTCGTGGGCACCGTGCGTAATCACGACGGGGGCGCGGACGTGGGCGCCCTCGGCTACTCCGCGCATCCGACCGCCGAGGCCGAGCTGCGCCGGGTGGCCGAGAAAGTCGCGGCGGACTTCCCGGTACGGGCGCTGGCCGCCGTGCACCGGGTCGGCGATCTGGTGGTCGGCGACCTGGCCGTTGTCGTGGCGGTTTCGTGTCCGCACCGCGCGGAGGCGTTCGCCGCCTGCCGCCGACTGATCGACGACCTCAAGAGCGAGGTCCCGATCTGGAAGCACCAGACCTTCGCCGACGGCACCGAAGAATGGGTGGGCGCGTAGCGCCTCGTCGAGGGGTGGTGGTCGGGCGACGGGAGGGCGGGTCGGGATCTAGAGGGCACGCGCAAAGACAGCGCCCGGCGGGGGCCGGGATAACAGTTACGCCATGGAGTCCACTCGGAATGGTGTACTCCACTTGCGTAACCGGCACCCTGCCGTGAGCGTTGACCTCGCGGAGGGTTAATCTGCTCATCTGTCAGTCGCGGTGCTAAGGGGTCGGGAGGCCGCTATGGGAGCGCTTCTCTGGTTGACCATTCCCGTTCTCGCGGCGATAGCCGCCACGCTCTATGCCGGTTGGGCCGCGCGCAACAACCGCAAGAACGTGGGGGACGTCGAAGAACTGGCCGGATATACACGGTTCCGAGAGGCAATGGAACGCGCGCGTACGGATTCGGACGCGGCGGCCTGAGGCCCGGCCCCTCGTACGGACGGCCCCGGGAGTGGACTGACGGACGCGTCCCGTACTGTCGTTCCATGCCACGCCGCACCGCGACGATGCTCGCCTCCCTCCTGATGCTGATCGCGCTGCTGTGCGCCGGTGTGCTGATCCCGGTGCCGTACGCGGAGATGTCTCCGGGGCCGACCTACAACACGCTGGGCGAACACAACGGCGAGTGCGTGCTCCAGATCTCCGGTCACAAAGGCTGTGAGACCACCGGGGGCCACCTCAACATGACGACGGTCAGGGTTACCGGCTCCGAATACCGCATGAACCTCGTGGAGGCCGTCTACGGCTGGCTCTCCCACGACAACGTGGTGGTGCCGCACGACACCCTCTACCCGGACGACAAAACTCCGGACGAGGTGAACCAGCAGAATGCGGAGGAATTCAGCCAGTCCCAGGAGAGCGCCAAGGTCGCGGCGCTCAAGGCGCTGAACAAGAAGGTCACCTCCCAGGTGATCGTGGGCGCCGTCGTGAAGGGCAGCCCGTCCCAGGGCAAGCTGCACGCGGGCGATGTGATCAAGTCGGTGGACGGCGCCGCGGTGCGCGCGCCCGACGACGTCGCCAAGCTGGTCACCAAGCACAAGCCCGGCGAGAAGGTGACCTTCTCGATCATCCCGGCCAAGCAGGCCGCGGCGGCCGAGAAGAGCGGCAAGCGGCCGACCGGCCAGAAGCAGATCTCGATCGCCACCAAGAAGGCCGGTGGCCGGGCCATCGTCGGCATCCAGGCCGGGATCGACTACACCTTCCCGTTCAAGATCGACATCAAGCTGGCCGACGTCGGCGGGCCGAGCGCGGGTCTGATGTTCGCCCTCGGCATCGTGGACCGGGTGTCGAAGGAGGGCGACCTCACCGGCGGGAAGTTCATCGCGGGCACCGGCACCATCGACGACAAGGGCGTCGTGGGCCCGATCGGCGGGATCGAGATGAAGACGATCGGCGCCCGCGAGGCAGGCGCCCGCTTCTTCCTCACCCCCAAGGAGAACTGCGCGGCGGCGGCCAAGGACGTGCCGGACGGCCTGCGGCTGGTGAAGGTGCACACCATCGACGACGCGCTGAAGGCCCTCAAGGAGATCCGCTCGGGAGACACCGCCGGTCTGCCCCGGTGCGCCGCGGGCTGAGCGCCCGCACGACGACGCGAGGCGGCCGCCGGACCCCTGGTCCGGCGGCCGCCTCGCGTCATGCTGCCCGGCGTCCGGGGCCGGGCCGCCCCGGCGTCAGTCGGTGGCGAAGGTGGCGGCCAGCGCGTCGGCGAGCCCCGGCACCAGGCCGGACCCGGTCAGCACCTCCGTGGTGGCGTCCTTCTCGCGCAGCCGCACCGCCGACTCGCGCTCCCCGTCCCGCAGCACGGCGACCGTCATCCGGACCTCCTGGCGTTCGGGGTGCTCCGCGACCCAGGAGGCCAGCTGGGCGTCGTCCAGGTCCTTCGGCACGGAGGACTCGGCGGACGGCGGCAGCATCAGCCGCTCCACGGTCATGGCGCAGCCGATCACGGCGTCGGGCCAGGCGATGGTGGCCAGGAATTCGTCGAGCGGGGCCTGCGAGGGCAGCTCGTCCTGCTCGATGGGGGTGAGGGACGCCGCGGGCTCGTCACCGTCCTCGTCGAGCCCGAGCTGGCCGGCCAGCTCGGGCTCCTGGGCGCGCAGCTGGGCGGTGTCGACGAGGGCGAAGAGCCGGGCGGGCTGATCCCAGCCGAGCCCGGAGGCGTACTCGTCGATTTCCAGGACGGCGCGGGTGAGCGGATTCGCGGCAAGGGGGCCGGTACCGGGGGTTGCGTTGGACATGCTTCATATCGTGCCCTGATCGGACCCGGAATCGGGAACTGAGTAAAGCCTGAGTAAGTTGCATCAGGTGGGCCCTTCAGTCCGGGCCCGTACAAACAACAGCGAACTTCGAGGTGCGCACCTTGGCTTTCCAGATGCCGGACCGCGGCGGAGGCCCGACGGGACCGCGGATCAGAGTCGGCCGACCGTCCCGGCGAGTCCGGACCCTGTTCATGACCTTGGGTGTGCTGGCCGTGCTGGCCATGCTCTTCGTCATGTTCGCGGGGTTTTGGACGGATTGGCTCTGGTATCGCTCGCTTCATTACTCGTCGGTCTTCAGTACCACCCTGCGGACCAAGATCGGGCTGTTCTTCGTCTTCGGGCTGCTGATGTCCGCGGCCGTCGGGGTCAACATCTGGCTGGCGCACCGGCTGCGGCCGCCGCTGAGCGCGATGTCGATGGAGCAGCAGAACCTCGACCGGTACCGGATGGGCATCGCCCCGTTCAAGAAGTGGGTCCTGCTCGCGGTCACCGCGCTCGTCGGGTTGATCGCCGGGGCCTCCGCGGCAGGCCAGTGGCGGCTGTGGCTGCTGTGGATCAACAGTGTGCCCTTCGGCCAGAAGGACGCGGAGTTCCACAAGGACGTGGCGTTCTTCGCCTTCGACCTGCCCTGGTACCGCTTCCTGCTGAGCTTCGGCTTCGCGGCCACGGTGCTCTCCCTGATCGCCGCGGCCCTGGTGCACTACCTCTACGGGGGTCTGCGCGTCACCAGCCCGGGTGCCCGGGCGACCGGCGCGGCGACCGGCCACCTGTCGGTGCTGGTGGGCGTCTTCGTGGCCCTCAAGGCCGTGGCGTACTGGCTGGACCGGTACGGCCTGGCGGTGAAGTCGAGCGACTTCAAGGCGACGGGCAACTGGACCGGTCTGCGCTACGTCGACGCCAACGCCTATCTGCCCGCCAAGACGATCCTCTTCTGCATCGCGGTCATCTGCGCGCTGCTGTTCTTCGCGACGCTGTGGCGGCGCACCTGGCAGCTTCCGGTGATCGGCTTCGGGCTGATGGTGCTGTCAGCGATCCTGATCGGCGGGCTCTACCCGGCGATCGTGCAGAAGTTCCAGGTCCAGCCGAACGAGCAGGCCAAGGAGTCGCCGTACATCAAGAAGAACATCGAGGCCACGCGCAAGGCGTACGGCATCGATGAGTCCAAGGTGGCGGACTACACCGGCAAGACCGACGACAAGGGCAGTGCCCAGCTGCGGCAGACCGCCGACTCGACGGCCAGCTACCGGCTGATCGACCCGAGCGTCGTCTCGCCGACCTTCCAGCAGCTCCAGCAGAAGCGGAAGTACTACCAGTTCCCGTCGACCCTGGACGTCGACCGCTACAAGGACGCCAACGGCAAGGACCAGGACACCGTCGTCGGCGTGCGCGAGCTGAACCTCGCCGGTGTGCCGAAGCGGAACTGGATCAACGATCACTTCACCTACACCCACGGCTACGGCATGATCGCGGCCAAGGGCACCAGCCCGGACCCCGAGGCGGACCAGCAGGGGGCCCCGGACTTCACCGAGGCCGGGCTGCCCACCTCCGGGAATCCGCCCGGCAGCGGGCTGCGCACCTATCGCCAGCAGGTCTACTACGGCGAGAAGACCGATCAGTACTCGATAGTGGGCGGCCCCCAGAAGGAGCTGGACTACGAGGACAACGGCGAGAAGACCACCAGCTACAAGGGCAAGAGCGGGGTCAGCCTCTCCAACCCGGTCAACCGCGCCGCCTACGCGGTGGCGTTCGGTGAGCCGCAGATCCTCTACTCCGGTGCCATCGGCGAGGGTTCGCGGATCCTGTACAACCGCACGCCCAAGGAGCGCGTCGAGAAGGTCGCCCCGTGGCTGACCATCGACGGGGACGCCTATCCGGCGGTGGTCAACGGCCGCATCAAGTGGGTCGTGGACGCGTACACCACCACCAACGGCTATCCGTACGCGTCGCGGACCACCCTCGGCGACAGCACGGCCGACTCGCTGAGCGGCCAGGACCGCTCGGTGGTCGCCCAGCAGAACAAGGTCAACTACATCCGGAACTCGGTGAAGGCGACCGTCGACGCGTACGACGGCTCCGTCGACCTCTACGAGTGGGACACCAAGGACCCGGTGCTCAAGACCTGGAAGAAGGCGTTCCCGGGCACGGTCAAGCCGAAGAGTGCGATCAGCGACCAGCTGAAGGAGCACCTGCGGTATCCGCAGGACCTGTTCAAGGTCCAGCGCGAGCTGCTGACCCGCTACCACGTCACCGACCCGCAGCAGTTCTACAGCGGCAGTGACGCCTGGCAGGTGCCGGACGACCCGACCCGCAAGGACGGCAGCGCGGTCCCGCCGTACTACCTGAGCATGAAGATGCCGGACCAGCAGAAGCAGGCCTTCTCGCTGACGACGACCTTCACCCCCACCGGGCGGCCCACGCTCGGGGCGTTCATGTCCGTCGACGCGGATGCCAAGAGCAAGGACTACGGCACGATAAGGATGCTCAAGGTCACCAATGACGTGCCCGGTCCACAGCAGGTGCAGAGCAAGCTCAACGGCACCCCCGAAGTGGCCGAGTTCGTGCGGAACCTGCGGGGTACCGACTCGGACATCGAGTACGGCAACCTGCTGACGGTGCCGTTCAACGGCGGCTTCCTCTATATCGAGCCGGTGTACGCGCGGGGCGGCAACTCCAACTACCCGCTGCTGAAGAAGGTGGGCGTCTCCTACAACGGCAACGAACCCGCCTTCAAGAACACCCTGCCCGAGGCGCTGGACGCGGTCTTCGGCGAGGACACGTCCGACGGGCAGCAGCCGCCGGATGACAGCACCGGGAAGCCGAGCGCCGACCCCACGGTGCAGGAGGCGCTGAAGGACGCCCAGGAGGCATGGGAGGACAGCCAGAAGGCGCTGGAGGAGAAGCCGCAGGACTGGGACGCGTACGGCAGGGCCCAGGAGGACCTCAAGGCGGCGCTGGACAAGGCCGCCGAGGCGGAGCAGAAGGCCGCCGAGAAGAAGAGCGGCTCCGGTGCGAAGACGCAGAACGAGCCGCAGGGTCAGGGGGCGTCGAACAAGGGCGGCTGACGCCCGCGACCAGGGGAAACCCCGCGCCGTGGTAGAGTTGTGAACACAACGGCGCGGGGTGGAGCAGCTCGGTAGCTCGCTGGGCTCATAACCCAGAGGTCGCAGGTTCAAATCCTGTCCCCGCTACTGACAGACGAGGCCCGGATCCGCAAGGATCCGGGCCTCGTTGTGTGTCTACTCAACGATTCGGGATACAAGCGTTTGGGTTGTCTCTCTGTGGGCAAGTCGACAAAACGCTGAAGTGACCTCGCTGGCTGCGGTATACCAGGTGTACGGCGGATGCGGGTGATGCCACGATGGAATTTATGGGGGACAGGGTCAGTCTGTTGGAGACAGGGCGTTTTGCGCACACGCATGACGATGCCGAAGAAGAGACACGGCATCGCCGTACGGCCGACTCCGGGGATACGGCGTCGATGAGCGCCCTCGGCGCGCTGCTGCTGCGCCGCGGCGACCTCGACGGCGCCGAGCCGTATCTGCGGGAGGCCACGGGGGCGGGCGACCGCGCCGCCGCCAACAACCTCGGCGTCCTTCTCCACCAGCGCGGGTACGCCGACGAGGCGGCCGGCTGGTGGCGCATCGCCGCCGTCGCGGGGTCCGCCGCGGCCGCGCACGCCCTCGGCCGCCACCACCGCGAGCGCGGCGACGAACCGGCCGCCGAGTACTGGCTGCGCCAGTCCGCCGAATCCGGCCACACCCTGGGCGCGTACGCCCTCGCCGACCTGCTCGAGCACCGCAGCGACATCGGTGCCGAGCGGTGGTTCCGCACGGCCGCCGAGCGCGGCCACCGCGAGGCCGCGTACCGCCTCGCCCGCCTCCTCGACCACAGCGAGGACGAGAGCGGCGGGGAGCGCGGCAGGAGCGGCGAGAGCGCGGAGCCGGAGGAGGCCGAGCAGTGGTACCGGCAGGCCGCCGCGCGCGGCCACCGGCGCGCCGCGCTCCGCCTCGGCACGCTGCTGGAGAAGCGCGGCGAGCCCCAGGAGGCGGGCCGCTGGTACCTGACGTCCGCCAAGGACGGCGAGCCGCGCGCCGCTTGCGCGCTCGGTTTCCTGCTGCGCGACGCGGGCGACACCGACAGTGCCGCGGAGTGGTGGCGCCGTGCCGCCCAGGACGGCGACGGCAACGCGGCCAACGCCCTGGGCGCGCTGCACGCCGACCGCGGCGAGACCCAGACCGCCGAGCGCTGGTACCGGGCCGCCCTGGACGCCGGGGACATCAACGGCGCGTACAACCTCGGCCTGCTCTGCGCCGAGCAGGGCCGTACCGCCCAGGCCGAGCAGTGGTACCGCCGCGCCGCCTACGCCGGGCACCGCGAGGCCGCCAACGCGGTCGCCGTCCTGCTGCTCCAGCGCGGCGACGCGGCGGGCGCCGAGCCGTGGTTCTCCAAGGCGGCCGAGGCGGGCAGCGTGGACGCCGCGTTCAACCTGGGCATCCTGTACGCGGGCCGGGACGAGGAGCGGGCCGCCCGGCAGTGGTACGAGCGGGCCGCGGCCGCCGGGCACACCGAGGCCGCCCTCCAGGTGGGCATCGCCCTGCTGCGGGAGGGCGACCACCAGGCGGCCGAGCGCCATCTGCGGTGCGCCGCGGGCGGCGGCAGCGCCGAGGCCGCCTTCCGGCTGGCGGCGCTGCTGGACCGCTCGGCGGTCGGCGGCGACCCCGCGGCGACCGGCACCGGCTTCGCCGCCGGTTCCGGGACGCGGTTCCCGGTCCCGCCCGAGGACGGGCACGTGCCGGAGTACGAGGAGTGGTACGAGCGGGCCGCCCGCCAGGGCCACCGGCGCGCCCAGGTGCGCGTCGGCATGCTCGCGGCCGCCCGGGGCGAGGTGGTCGAGGCCGCCCGCTGGTACCGGATGGCCGCCGAGGCGGGCAGCAGCAACGGGGCGTTCAACCTGGGGCTGCTGCTGGCCCGCGAGGGCAGCGAGCCGGAGGCCGCCCTGTGGTGGACGCGCGCGGCCGAGGCCGGGCACGGCCGCGCCGCGCTGCGCCTGGCGCTGCTCGCGGCCCGCCGCGGCGCGCTGACCGAGGGGCAGCGGTGGTGCGCCCGGGCGGTCGAGCTGGGCCCGGCCGAGGTCGCCGAGCGGGCCGCCCGGCTGCGGGACGCGCTCCAGCAGGAGCTGACCGCGTAGACCCTCCGGCGGCCGCCTCGGGGCCTTCGCGGGTGGCGCCCGGGTAACCGGTTTGCTCCTGGCGTTGGCCTCGGGTTAAGGTTGCTTCACACCGACGCGGGGTGGAGCAGCTCGGTAGCTCGCTGGGCTCATAACCCAGAGGTCGCAGGTTCAAATCCTGTCCCCGCTACGAGAACGAAGGGCCCGGATCTTCCGAGATCCGGGCCCTTCGTCATGTCCGGCCCCGAGGCGATGAACCCCGAGCGGACATACGTGACCCCGGGGCGCCGGTGGCGCTCCCGGGGCCTTGGGCGGTCAGGCCGCGCAGTCGGGGCAGAGCCCGCGGTAGGTCACCTCGACCGCGGAGACCGCGAAGCCGAACCGTTCCTGAGCGGGCAGGTCGGCCAGCGGGTCGCCGACGGGGTGGACGTCGCGGATCGTGCCGCAGCGCGCGCACACCAGGTGCTGGTGCGCGTGGTGCGCGTTCGGGTCGTAGCGCTTCGCCCGGCCGTCCGTGCTGACCTCGATCACCTCACCGAGCGAGACCAGCTCGCCCAGGGTGTTGTACACCGTCGCGCGGGAGATCTCGGGCAGACGGTCGGCCGCCAGCGCATGTACCTCGTCGGCGGTGTAGTGCACGTGGTCCCCGTCGAGGACCTCGGCGACGACACGCCGCTGCGCGGTCAGCCGCCAGCCGCGCCCCCGGAGTCGTTTCAGCAGGTCACTCATGCCATTCACCTATCAGTCAGATAAGGACAGGGTAGCAGTGGCCGCGTCCATGCCCGGATCGGGTATCAGTCTCCAGACCTTCTTGACTTAGACAATGTCCAAGGTAGGATCGAGTTCGATCGAGCTCGCACCAGACCAGGGGCTCGGACCGGGGGACAGGACGCGAGTACGCAGGAGGCGCACGTGACGGTCCAGGAGAACATCACGGGTCCGCTGACCACGGAGTCCGGGGCTCCGGTGGCGGACAACCAGAACAGCGAGACGGCGGGTGTCGGCGGTCCGGTCCTGGTCCAGGACCAGCACCTGATCGAGAAGCTCGCCCACTTCAACCGCGAGCGGATCCCGGAGCGGATCGTGCACGCGCGCGGCGCCGGGGCGTACGGCACCTTCACGCTGACCCGCGACGTCTCCCGGTGGACGCGCGCGGCGTTCCTCTCCGAGGTCGGCAAGCAGACCGAGACCTTCCTGCGCTTCTCGACGGTCGCGGGCAGCCTCGGCTCGGCGGACGCGGTGCGCGACCCGCGCGGCTTCGCGCTGAAGTTCTACACCGAGGACGGCAACTACGACCTGGTCGGGAACAACACCCCGGTGTTCTTCATCAAGGACGCCATCAAGTTCCCCGACTTCATCCACACCCAGAAGCGCGACCCGTACACGGGCTCGCAGGAGGCGGACAACGTCTGGGACTTCTGGGGCCTGTCGCCCGAGTCCACCCACCAGGTGACCTGGCTGTTCGGCGACCGCGGCATCCCCGCCTCGTACCGTCACATGAACGGGTACGGGTCGCACACCTACCAGTGGAACAACGCCGCGGGCGAGGTCTTCTGGGTCAAGTACCACTTCAAGACCGACCAGGGCATCAAGAACCTGACCTCGGAAGAGGCCGCGGTGCTCGCAGGCCAGGACCCGGACAGCCACCAGCGCGACCTGCGCGAATCCATCGAGCGCGGTGACTTCCCGACCTGGACCGTCCAGGTGCAGATCATGCCCGCGGAGGACGCGGCGACCTACCGCTTCAACCCGTTCGACCTGACCAAGGTCTGGCCGCACGAGGACTATCCGCCGATCGAGATCGGCACGCTGGAGCTGAACCGCAACCCGCGGAACATCTTCGCCGAGGTCGAGCAGTCGATCTTCTCGCCGGCCCATCTGGTGCCCGGCATCGGCCCGTCCCCGGACAAGATGCTCCAGGGCCGTCTCTTCGCGTACGGCGACGCCCACCGCTACCGCGTCGGCATCAACGCCGACCATCTGCCGGTGAACCGTCCGCACGCCACCGAGGCGCGCACCCACGGCCGCGACGGCGTGCTGTACGACGGCCGCCACGCGGGCGCCAAGAACTACGAGCCGAACAGCTTCGGCGGCCCGGCGCAGACCGACCGGCCGCTGTGGCAGCCGTCCGCGGTCAGCGGTGTGACCGGTGACCACGAGGCGCCCTCGCACGCCGAGGACGACGACTTCGTCCAGGCGGGCACCCTCTACCGGCTGATGTCGGACGAGGAGAAGGAGCGTCTGATCGCCAACCTCGCGGGCTTCATCGCGCAGGTCTCGCGCGACGACATCGCGCAGCGGGCGATCGACAACTTCCGCAAGGCGGACGCGGACTACGGCAAGCGGCTGGAGGCCGCGGTCCAGGCCCTGCGCGGCTGAGGCGCTTGTCGTACCAACCGGAGGGGCCGGACGCCACTGGGCTCCGGCCTCTCCGCGTTCGTCCCGGTGGCGTCAGGCCAGTGCGGGCTGTGGTGCCGGGGTCCAGCAGCGGATGATGTCGCGCACCGACACCACCCCGACCGGGTCACCCGCCTCCAGGACGATCAGATGGCGGAAGCCGCCCTGGCACATCGTGCGGGCCGCCTCCTCCAGGGTCCACCCGGGGGCGGCGAAGACGGCGTCGGCGGTCGTGTGGGCGTGTGCGGTCTCGTGGTCCGGATCCTGGCCCGCGCCGAGGGAGTTGAGGATGTCCCGCTCGGTGAGGATGCCGAGGCCGCTGGTGTCGGGGTCGAGCACGATGGCCGACCCGACCCGGCGGGCGGACATCAGCCGGGCGGCCTGACGGAGCGTATGTGCGGGGCCGATGGTGAGGACCACCGAGCTCATGGCGTCACGGACGTGCATGGGCATGGATGGAGCCACCTCCTTGGTGTGCCTTTCCCGCCGTGTTCCGGGGAGCCGTGCGGCGCCGGGACCGTTCGAGAAAGGATTCACAAGTTCACAAGGTTCTGGATTCTCATGTTCACATGCTCCGGTGGGCGCAACAAGGGCGCGCGGAAGCCCATCTGCTCCTTCGTACGCCTATACGCCCCGATTGACAGCCGTGCGGCTCCCGGTTACGGGCGCAGGTAGTCCAGCATCGCGCCGTGCAGCAGCCCGTTGGACGCCGCCGCGTCGCCGCTGTTCGGGCCCGGTACGCCGTCGAGCCCGGTGAAGCGGCCGCCCGCCTCCTGGACGATCACGGCGTTCGCCGCCATGTCCCACAGCGACAGTTCCGGCTCGGCGCACAGGTCCACCGACCCCTCGGCGACCATCATGTACGGCCAGAAATCGCCGTAGCCACGGGTACGCCAGCACGCGCGGGTCAGATCGAGGAAGCCGTTCAGCTTCCCGCGCTCCTCCCAGCCGCTGAGCGAGGAGTACGCGAACGACGCGTCCCCCAGCTCGGCCACCTTCGACACGTGCAGCCGGGTCGCCGACGACAGGCTCCGCCCGCTGTACGCCCCGAGCCCCTCGGCGGCCCACCAGCGGCGGCCCAGCGCCGGGGCCGAGACCACGCCGACCACCGGCCGGTCGCCGCCCGCGCCGCGCTCCATGAGCGCGATCAGGGTGGCCCACACCGGAACCCCGCGCACATAGTTCTTGGTGCCGTCGATCGGATCGATCACCCAGCGGCGCGGGCCGGTGCCCTCGCTGCCGAATTCCTCGCCGAGCACCGCGTCCCGCGGGCGGGCGCGCTGGAGCTGGGAGCGGATCAGCTCCTCGGCCGCCTTGTCCGCCTCGCTCACCGGCGTCATGTCGGGTTTCGTCTCGACCTTGAGGTCGAGCGCCTTGAACCGCTCCATGGTCTGGGCGTCGGCGGCGTCGGCCAGTACATGGGCGAAACGCAGGTCATCGTGGTAGTCGGCCATGGCCGAACAGTATCGAGCCACATCGGGGCGATCCACACGAGGCTATTGACAGCATCTGGCGCGCCGTCAATTCTGTGCACGCGGAAAGCCGGGGAGGCGACGATGCCCGCAGCGCGTGAATCCTTGCTCGACGCGGCCTTCGCCGCCCTCGCGCGCCGCCCGTGGGCCAGGATCCGGATGACGGACGTCGCCGCGGCGGCCGGGGTGTCGCGGCAGACCCTCTACAACGAGTTCGGCGGCAAGGACGGCCTCGCGCGAGCCCTGGTGCGGCGCGAGGCCGAGGCGTACCTCAACGGCGTCGAGCGGGCCCTGACCGGGGCGCCGGGCGCCGCCGGGCCCGGGGAGCGGCTCGCGGCGGCGGCCGTGTGGACGGTCCGGGCCGGGACCGAGAACCCGCTGGTGCGGGCAGTGCTCACCGGATGCTGGAACGAACGCCTGCCGTCCCCCACGCCCCCGTCCCCCACGCCGTCGCCTGCGCTCCCGTCACCCTCGCGCCCGGCCCCGCCCGCCGGCCCGTCGGCCCCGCCTGGTGGCCAGTCGGGTCCGTCGCGCCCGTCCCGGTCCGCGGCCGTGGAGCCGCTGCCCACGCCCGTCGACCTGCTGGGGCAGGCACGGGACCGCGCGGTGCGGCTGCTGGAGGCGGAGTGGCCGCCGGGTGGCCCGGTGGAGCTGGACCGGGCCTGCGAGACGGCCGCGCGGCTGGCGCTGTCGTACGTCCTCGTGCCCGCGCCCGCGGTGGAGGTGGCGAGCGCGGTGCGCGGCGCGCTCGCCCGTAACAGCTAGTGCCCCGAGCCGGAGAGCTGGAGGCCGACCACGCCGATGATCACCAGCGTGATGGAGACGATCTTCATCACGGAGACCAGGTCGTTGAGGAAGACCATGCCGTAGATCGCCGTCCCGGCCGCTCCGATGCCCGTCCACACCGCGTACGCGGGCCCCACGTCGAGCTTCTTCAGGGACAGCGTCAGCAGTCCGAAGCTGCCGAGCGCGAACGCGCAGAACGCGAGCGTGGGCCAGAGCCTGGTGAAGCCGTGCGAGAGCTTGAGGCACACGGCGAAGCCCGTTTCCAGGAGCCCGGCGACCACGACCAGCAGCCACGCCATACAGATTCCTCCCGTACGTACCGCTGACGGCCGCGTTTGCCTGGGTTGCCTTCGCCCGGTTGCTTCGGTGCGATTATCCCTTTACCTCACCGGAGAGGCGGCAAACCCGGGTCAGTCGCCCTCCCGCCGTTCGCGGGTGGCGAGCAGCCTCCGCAGGGAGTACAACCGGGCCGGGTCGGCGTGGCCGTCGGCCACCCACTGGTCCAGGGCGCACTCCGGCTCGTCGTGGCTACAGGCGCGCGGGCAGCCGTCGGTGCCCGGCTCCAGGTCGGGGAAGGCGTGGATGACCCTCGTCGGGTCCACATGGTGCAGCCCGAAGGACCGTACGCCCGGCGTGTCGATCACCCATCCCTTGTCGTCCGGAAGGGGCAGCGCGAGCGCCGAGGTGGTGGTGTGGCGGCCGCGGCCGGTGACCGCGTTCACCCGTCCGGTGGCCCGTTTGCGCTCCGGCACCAGGGCGTTGACCAGGGTGGTCTTGCCGACGCCGGAGTGGCCGACGAAGACCGTGATCCGGTCGGTGAGACGTTCCCGCACCCGGTCCGCGGCTTCTCCGTCGGTCAGCTCCTCGCGGTTGGTGACGACATAGGGCACGCCGAGCGTCCGGTAGGTCTCCAGGAGGCCGTCGGCGGGCGCCAGATCGGACTTGGTGAGGACGAGCAGCGGTTCGAGCCCCGAGTCGAACGCGGCGACCAGACAGCGGTCGATCAGCCGCGGCCGCGGCTCGGGGTCGGCGAGGGCGGTGACGATGGCCAGCTGCTCGGCGTTGGCGACGACCACCCGCTCGAACGGGTCGTCGTCATCGGCGGTCCGGCGCAGGACGGAGGACCGCTCCTCGACGCGCACCACGCGCGCCAGGGTGTCCTTGGCGCCGGACAGGTCGCCGACGACCGCGACCCGGTCGCCGACCACGACGCCCTTGCGGCCGAGTTCACGGGCCTTCATGGCGACGATGGTGCGGCCCTCGATGAGGACATGGAGCCGACCGCGGTCGACGGTCAGGACCATGCCCTCGGAGGCGTCCTCGTGTTTGGGGCGGATATGGGTGCGCGGACGGTTGCCCTTGCGGTTGGGGCGGACCCGTACGTCGTCCTCGTCGGTGTGCTTGCCGTAGCGGCGCATGGCGGAACGCCCTCAGGCTCTCCGCGCCGCGGCTGTCGTCGCGTCGAGCATTCCGGTCCACAGGCCGGGGAAGTCGGGCAGGGTCTTGGCCGTGGTCGCCACGTTCTCGATCTGGACGCCCTCGACGGTCAGGCCCAGCACGGCGGCGGCGGTGGCCAGCCGGTGGTCCTCGTAGGTGTGGAAGATCCCGCCGTGCAGCGGGCGCGGACGGATCCGCAGCCCGTCCTCGGTCTCCGCGACCTCGCCGCCGAGTTCGTTGATCTCCTTGGTGAGGGCGGCCAGCCGGTCGGTCTCGTGGAGCCGCAGATGGGCGATGCCGCGCAGCACGGACTCGGAGTCGGCCAGCGCCGCGACCGCCGCGATCACCGGGGTCAGCTCGCCGACCTCGTGCAGATCGGCGTCGATGCCGGTGATCCGGCCGGTGCCGGTGAAGGTCAGCCCGGCGTTGGTCAGCTCGCAGGAACCGCCCATGTCGGTGAAGATCCGGCGCAGCGCGTCACCGGGCTGGGTGGTGTGCTCCGGCCAGTCCGGGATGGTCACCCGGCCGCCGGTGACCAGGGCGGCGGCCAGGAACGGCGCCGCGTTGGACAGATCGGGCTCGACGACCAGGTCCCGGCCGAGCAGCGCGCTCGGCGCGACCCGCCACACGCCCTGCTCGCCGCCCGCCTCCGGGGTGTCGACCCGCGCGCCCGCGGCGCGCAGCATGTCGACGGTCATCCGGATGTGCGGCAGGGAGGGCAGCGCGGCGCCGATGTGGCGCACCTCGACCCCCTGGTTGAAGCGCGGCGCGGACAGCAGCAGCGCGCTGACGAACTGGGAGGACGACGAGGCGTCGATCCGGACCGGGCCGCCGTCCAGCGCCCCGCCGCCGTGCACGGTCATCGGCAGCGCGCCGCGGCCGTCGTCGTCGATGCGGGCGCCGAGCGCACGCAGCGCGTCGATCACGCCGTGCAGCGGGCGCTCGTGCGAGCGCGGGTCGCCGTCGAAGCGGACCGGGCCGTCGGCGAGGGAGGCGACCGGCGGCAGGAAGCGCATCACGGTGCCCGCGTTGCCGACGTCGATGGTGGCCGGGCCGTGCAGTCCGGCGGGGATGATGCGCCAGGCTTCGCCGCCGCCGGAGGAGCCGCCCGCGCCGAAGGCGCTGTCGGAGACCGTCTCCTCGATGCCGACGCCCATCGCGCGCAGCGCTTCGGCCATCAGCAGGGTGTCGCGGGATCGCAGCGGCCGGCGCAGCCAGCCGGGCTCGGCGGCGAGCGCGGCCAGGATCAGACCACGGTTGGTGACGGACTTCGATCCGGGCACGGTGACGGTCGCGTCGACCGCCCCGTCAGCGGTCGGGGCGGGCCAGAGGGCGGTGTGATCGCCCGGGGAAGTCTCAATGCCGGTCATGGGTCTCACTTTAGTGGGTCACCGAGAGTGCGAATCTTGATCAAAAGTGGCGAAACCCAGTCGAAACACAGCGCTGGTACAGGCGGGGGAGGGGCGCCGAGGGTGTGTACGGGGCGCATCCGGCCCGTACGGGTCACAGCCGCAGCAGCCAGCGGCCGCCGCCGATCAGCGAGCTCAGCGAGACGACGTGGAAGAGCAGCAGCCACACCACGGCCGGAACGTTGGTGAGCCGGGCCAGCTGATCGGGGTCGGAGTCGTACGCGCCGCCGGACCGCCGCTTGCGCTGGAGTTCGAAGGGCGGACGGACGCCGCCGAGCAGCAGGAACCACACCACGCCGTACGCGAACGCGGCCTGCACGTCCGGCTCGGTCAGCCAGGAGACGAGGAAGAAGGCGGCCCCGGCGGAGACGACCGTGAGCACGCCGTACGCGTTGCGGATCATCACCAGCATCACGGCGAGCAGCGCCGTCGTGCCCCACAGCAGAGCGGTGATGTGGTTCGCGGCCAGCAGCCAGGCGCCGAGCAGCCCGATCAGGGAGGGCGCGGTGTAGCCGGCGGCCGCCGTGAGGACCATGCCGATGCCGGTGGGCTTGCCGCGCGAGACGGTCAGCCCCGAGGTGTCCGAGTGCAGCCGGATGCCGTCCAGACGCCGCCCGCTGAGCAGCGCGACCAGTCCGTGGCCGCCCTCGTGGGCGATCGTGATCGCGTTGCGGGATATGCGCCAGGAGGTGCGGAAGACGACGACGGCGAGGGCTATCAGCCCCGTGGAGGCCACCAGCCACAGTGTGGGGTCGGGCTGGGCGCCCACGACCCGGTCCCACAGGTCGGCGGCGTTCGTTGCGTCCATGTGCGGGCGGCTCCTCGCGTCGGGTTGCGTCGTGGCAGTGTGGCACCTATGTGCGGTCGATACGCAGCGAGCCGGAGACCCGAGGATCTCGTCGGGCTCTTCGGGGTGGAGAAGTGGGAGCCGGAGGAGACGCTGGCGCCCGACTGGAACGTCGCGCCCACCAAGGACGTGTACGCGGTGCTGGAACGCCCGCTCAAGGGCCCCGAGGCCGAAGCCGCCGGGCCGCAGCCGGTCCGCCAGCTGCGGGCGCTGACGTGGGGCCTCGTCCCGTCCTGGGCGAAGTCCCCCGAGGGCGGCGCGAAGATGATCAACGCACGGGCCGAGACCGTGCACGAGAAGCCCTCGTACCGGCGCCCCTTCGCCGCGCGCCGCTGCATCCTGCCCGCCGACGGCTACTACGAGTGGGTCACCGGGTCGGGGGAGCGGCAGCTGGAGGAGAAGGGGAAGCGCAAACGGCCGCGCAAGCAGCCGTACTTCGTGACCCCGGTGGACGGTTCGGTCATGGCGATGGCCGGGCTGTACGAGTTCTGGCGGGACCGCACGCTGCCGGACGAGCATCCGCGCGCCTGGTGGGTGACCTGCACCGTGATCACCACCGAGGCGGAGCGGGACCCGTTCGCGGGCGGCGCCGCCGGGGACGAGGGCCCGCGCTCGCTGGCCGACATCCATCCCCGGATGCCGCTCGTCCTCACCGAGGACCGGTGGGCCTCCTGGCTGGATCCGGCCCGTACCGACCCCGACGATCTGCTCCCGCTGCTGGCGCCGCCGCCCGCGGGGCTGCTGCGCGCGTACCCCGTCGCCACCGGGGTGAGTGACGTCCGTAACAACGGCCCGGAGCTGCTGAAGGAGCTGGAGGGCCCCGAAGAGGGCACGCTGTTCTGATGACGCGCACCACAGGGACGACGCCCACCGCCGAGACCGTGCCGACCCCGGTCGGCGACGCCCGTATCACCTGGCACCACGCCTCCGGCGCGCACACCGTGCTGGCCGTCTCCCATGGCGCGGGCGGCGGCATCGAGGCGCGCGACCTGCGGGCGCTGGCCGCCGCGCTGCCGCCGCGGGGAGTGAGCGTCGCGCTGGTCGAACAGCCGTGGCGGGTGGCGGGCAAGAAGGTCGCGCCCGCCCCCAAGACCCTCGACACCGGCTGGCGCGCGCTGTGGCCCGCGCTGGAGCGGCCCGGCCTGCCGGTCGTCGCGGGCGGCCGCAGCGCGGGCGCGCGGGTGGCCTGCCGTACGGCGTCCGAGCTGGGCGCCCGCGCCGTACTGGCGCTGTCCTTCCCTCTGCACCCGCCGGGCAAGCCGGAGAAGTCCCGCGCCGAGGAGCTGCTGTCCACGGGCCTGCCGACGCTGGTCCTCCAGGGCGGCCGCGACGCCTTCGGCCGCCCCGGGGAGTTCCCGGCGCTGCCGGAGTCCACGGAACTGGTGGAGGTGCCCCACGGTGACCACGGCTTCGCCGTGCCGAAGTCGGCGGACATCACCGAACCGGAAGCCCTCGCCGTGATCACCGAAGCCGTCGGGGAGTGGCTGACGCGCCTCACGCGCTGATCGCTGTGGGGCGCGCCGGGCGCTGTGGGTGAGGTCACGGGAATGCCACCCGGGGGGTCGGTGTTATACGCGTCGTAGGTATCGACCGCGTAAGAGGCACCAGCACGAGGAGAGGGAGTTCCCCGCATGGGTTCGCTTGCTTGCCCGGCCCGCCCGCACGCCGCTGACCTGGACTGGCGTCAGCTGGAGGCGGAGCAGACCGCGAAGATCGAGGCGGCGGGCGGACCGGATCGTCGTCTATTCTCCGATTCGAGCGGGTCCGCATCGGGTACCGCCGCGAATACGGAGGAGGTGGGTCAGGTCACTGGGACCGACGCAGAGACCGACGGCGTCATCGAGGGAGAGCGGGCCGAGCAGCGCCGGGAGACGTCCGCGGAGCGCAACGCGCGCTTCGAGCGGGACGCCCTGACGTTCCTCGACCAGATGTACTCTGCCGCGCTGCGCATGACCCGTAATCCGGCCGACGCAGAGGACCTCGTGCAGGAGACGTACGCGAAGGCGTACGGGTCCTTCCACCAATTCCGCGAGGGCACCAACCTCAAGGCGTGGCTGTACCGCATCCTCACCAATACCTTCATCAACTCGTACCGCAAGAAGCAGCGCGAACCCCAGCGCAGTGCGGCCGAGGAGATCGAGGACTGGCAGCTCGCGCGCGCCGAGTCACACATGTCGACCGGCCTGCGCTCGGCCGAGTCCCAGGCCCTGGATCACCTTCCTGATTCGGATGTCAAGGAGGCTCTTCAGGCCATTCCCGAGGAGTTCCGGATCGCGGTCTACCTCGCGGATGTCGAGGGGTTTGCGTACAAGGAGATCGCCGACATCATGGGGACACCCATCGGTACGGTGATGTCCCGTCTGCACCGTGGGCGCCGCCAGTTGCGCGGTCTGCTGGAGGACTACGCCCGTGGGCGCGGGCTCGTCCCGGCGGGCGCGTCCGGTGCGGCGGCGGACGAGTCGCACGATCGGAAAGGCGCGGACTCATGAGTTGCGGAGAGCCGCACGAGACGGATTGCTCCGAGGTCCTCGACCATCTCTACGAGTTCCTCGATCGCGAGATGCCCGACGGGGACTGTGCCAAGTTCGAGGTGCACTTCGACGAGTGCTCCCCCTGCCTGGAGAAGTACGGCCTGGAGCAGGCCGTGAAGAAGCTGGTCAAGCGGTGCTGCGGGCATGACGACGTGCCCACTGACCTCCGCTCGAAGGTCATGGGCCGCATCGAGCTGATCCGCTCCGGGCAGGCCGTGCCTGAGCGCGAACTCACCGCGGAGGCGGCCACCGGCGCGGAGACCGCCGAGGCGCCCAGGCCCGCCACCGCCCAGGAGTGACCGCGCGGGCGTGACCGCGCGGGCGTGACCCTGGGCCGCGGGCGGCGTTTACCGAACGGTCCGATCATCACCCGAAGGGGTGCAATCGGGCGGTCCATCCGGTCGCGCCCGCCGCATGCGGCCCTATTCTCCCCAATCTGACCCGCCCCGGACGGGGCGGCGACCGGATGCGGATGGGGAGGAGGGCGGTCGTTGCGGGCACTTCCTCTCGGGGCGCGCGCCTATGTGCTGAGCGCCGTTCTCGCCGGGGCGCTGTGCGCCGCCCCGGTGCTGTGGTCCCAGGCGGCCGTCCCGTGGGCCACGGTGATCCTGCTCGCCGCGGTGTACGCGGTGGGGTCCCGTACGGTCCGGGCCCCGTCCCCCGAATGGTGCAGCCCCGTCCTTCTGGCCGGGGCTTTTCTGCTGCCGCCGGCCGCCGCGGCGCTCGTCGCGGTGCCCGGGGCGCTGCTGGGACGGGTCGAGCGGCAGCCCGCGCCGGTACGCCGCGCCTGGCGCGCTGCGCAGCTCTCACTGGCCGTCTGGGCCGCCGCGTACGCCTTCCGGGCCCTCGGTGGCCCGTACGCCCTGCGCGCCGCTGAGAACCCCGGTGTGCCCGGTTTTCCGCGGGCCCTGGCCGCCGCGCCGGTCGCCGCGCTCGTGCTGGGGCTGGTCACCGCCGCCCTCGAGGGCGGGGTACTGGTCCTCGCCGAGCGCCGCTCGGCCCGCGCCGCCTGGCGCGGACGCCACCTGAGCGCGCTGGCGCCGCAGCTGCTCCACGGGCCCGCCGGGCTCGCCATGGCGGTGCTGTGGGCCAGCCCGTACGGACCGGCGGCGGCCCTGCTGGTGCTGCTGCCGATGTACGTCTGCGCCTGCGTCTTCGCGCTCTACCACCGCGAGCGCGCCGCCCACCAGGCCACCATCCGCGCCCTCGTCCAGGCGGTCGACATCAAGGACCGCTACACCCGGGGCCACAGCGAGCGGGTCGGCCGCGCCTCCGTGATGATCGCCCGCGAGCTGGGCATGGGCGGCGACCGGCTGGAGGCCCTGCGCATCGCGGGCATTCTGCACGACGTGGGCAAGCTCGGAGTCCCCACCCGGCTGCTGCGCAAGAGCGGCCCGCTGACCCTCGAGGAGCGCCGCGTCATCGAGCTGCACCCCGAATACGGCCACGAGATGGTGCGCGGCATCCGCTTCCTGGGCGAGGCGCGGACGGCCATCCTGCACCACCACGAGCGGCTGGACGGCAGCGGCTATCCGTACGGGCTGGCCGGGGCGCAGATCCCGGAGTTCGCGCGGGTGGTGGCGGTCGCGGACGCGTTCGACGCGATGACCTCGACGCGTACGTACAGCAGGGCCCGCCCGGTGGAGACGGCGGTCGCGGAGCTGAAGCGGTGCGCGGGCACGCAGTTCGACCCGCGCATGGTGCGGGCCCTGGCCCGCGCGCTGGACCGGCACGGCTGGCACGCGGCGGTCACGGCGGACGCCCGCACGGAGGGGCGTGCGGAGGCCCGTACGGAGGCCCGTACGGACGCGGTGACGGGCGCCGGGGGCGCCGCCGACGAGCGCGGAAACGTCCCGCCGCCCTCGCCCGCCCCGCTCGTACGCGCCGCCGTGCCTCCGTCCGCCGCCCCGCCGCCCGACGGCTCGCGCTCCGGCGGCGGCTCGTGACCCCCGCCCGGCGCGGCGGGGACGACGGTCCGGCGCAGGACCCCGACCTGGACCCCGACCTGGACAGGGACCTCGACCGGGACCTCGACCGGCACCTCGACCGGGACCGGAGCGCGGCGCAGTGGGCCGCGCGGCAGGCGGGCGGGGGTGTGGCCGGGGCCCGTAGCCCCGACGGCGTGTCCGGCGGCCTCGGGCGGCTCGCGGAGCGGCACGCGCGGGCGGTCCGGCGGGCCCGCGCGATGCGTGCCGGGGGCCCGCCCCCGGTACGGCGGCGGGGCGGCAGGGTCACCCTCGGCGCGGTGTACGGCGCCGCCGGGGCGCTCGCCGTGGTGGCGCTCGCCTGGACGGAGTGGCACGGGATACGCGAGCCGGGGGCGGCGCTCGCCTTCGGGCTGCTCATCGCCCTCGGGGAAGCCATCCGGTGTTGTGACGCCCCGGCCGCGCTCCCGCGCGCGAGCGGGGCGCACGAGCAGCGCGGCGAGCCCACGCCCCTGGCCGCCGCGGGCGCCCTCGGGTACGCGCTGCTGGGGCGGCTGGGCGGGGAGCCCACCAACCACGGGGTGCTCCAGGTCGTCACCGTCGTCGTGGCGGCCTCCCTGACGGGCCTGGTGCCGCGCATGGCGCTCGGGCGGCCGGCCGACCCGGGCCACACCGCCCGCCGCGTGCTGACCGTGGGGTTCGCGGCCACCTGCTTCCAACCGTTGCACCACACCGGCCGGTTGGCCTCCTGGCTGGGGCACGGCCCCGCCCTCGTCGGCTACTTGTTGGGCGTGCTGGCCCTGACCGCGCTGTGCGACGCGGTGCTCGCGGCCGCCCTGGCCCGCGCCCGCACCGGCTGGCCGTACGGGCCACTGCTGCGCGACGAGCTGCGGGCGCTGACCGGCATAGGGGCGGCGATCTGCGCGACCGGGGTGGTGATGGCGCTCACGGTGGCCGTCACCGGGCTGTGGGCGCTGCCGGTGCTGGCGCTGCCGCCGTTGCTGATCCAGTACTCGTTCCGCCGCTACGCCGCGATCCGGGCCACCTGCCGGCAGACCATCGCCTCCCTGGCCCGCTCGACCGAGATCGCCGGGTACACCCCGGCCGGTCATGCCCGTAAAGTCGCCGGGCTGAGCCGGGCGGTCGGCCGTGAGCTGGGGCTTTCCGAGCCCGCCCTGACTGTGCTGGAATACGCGGCGCTGATGCACGACATCGGGCAGCTGTCCCTGGTGGACCCGGTTCCGGCCGGGGCGACCGAGCCGCTGACCCGCGCCGAGCAACGGCGGATCGCGCTACTGGGGGGTGCCGTGGTACGGCAGACGGGGGTGCCCGCGGAGGTCGCGGTGATCGTCGAACGGCAGGCGGACCCGTACCGCGAACAGCCCCTGTCCGCGCGTATCGTGCGCGCGGTGAACGCGTACACCGAGGCGGCGGGAGGCCCGGCGGCCGCGGAACAGGGGGGAGCGGCGCCGCTGTGCGCCCTGGAACGGCTGCGGCTGGCCACCGCGCGGGACTTCGATCCGGCGGTGGTGGAGGCGCTGGCGACGGTGCTGTCCCGCCCGGCGTACGACCGCCCACGGTGACGAATGTGGAACTCGCCGGTAATGAGCGGGTCTCCCAAGAGGCATGGTTGGATGCGAGAGAGGGGTGTCGGGCCGATGGCCGGTGGCAAGGAGGTGTGGTGGGCATCGTCTCCCGGCCGAAGGATGAGGGGCTGGGCTGAGATGTCCGCGGATGTGTGGCAGGTTGTCTTCCAGGGAGGGCGACACCGTCCGCGCAAGGCTCTGGTACGGGACTACTTCGATACCGGCAGGCGGGAATCGTGAAGATCTTCGGCAAGGTACGGCACCGGCCGTCCGCCTCATGGCGGCAGGCCACGGACCGTGCGTTCACGCTCATCGGCGACGGCCGGTACGAGGACGCGGGCGCGCTGCTGACCCGCGCCGCCGACCTGGAGCCGTGGCTGTCGGAGTCCTGGTTCAACCTCGCGCTGCTGCACAAGTTCCGGCACGACTGGGAGCAGGCCCGGGCCGCCGGGCTGCGCGCCGTCGCACTGCTGGACCGCGAGGCGGGCGCTCCCGACTGGTGGAACGTGGGCATCGCCGCGACCGCCCTCCAGGACTGGCCGCTGGCCCGCCGCGCCTGGCAGGCGTACGGGCTGAAGGTGCCCGGGGAGGCGTCCGCGTCCGGTGAGCCGCTCGGCATGGAGCTGGGCAGCGCGGCGGTGCGGCTGTCGCCCGAGGGCGAGGCCGAGGTGGTCTGGGGCCGTCGGCTGGACCCGGCCCGGATCGAGGTGCTGTCGATCCCGCTGCCGTCCTCCGGGCGGCGCTGGGGCGAGGTGGTGCTGCACGACGGCGTTCCGCACGGTGAGCGCGTGACCGCCGCGGGCCCGGCCTACCCCGTCTTCGACGAGATCGAGCTGTGGGCGCCGTCCCCGGTGCCGACCTGGGTGGTGCTGCTGGAGGCGGCCACCGAGGCCGACCGGGACGCCCTGGAGCGGCTGGCGGCCGACGCGGGCTTCGCCGCCGAGGACTGGTCGTCGTCGGTGCGGCTGCTGTGCCGCTCCTGTTCGGAGAGCCGGATGCCCAGCGACGAGGGCGAGGGCGAGCACCTGGACCCGCACGACCACAGCGAGCCGGGCCACCCCGGTCCGCTGGGGCACCGCACGGCGGGCTCGGGCTCGCTGTGGGTCGCCGAGCGCGAATGCGGGATCGCCGCCCCCAGCGGGCTGGTGCGGGGGCTGCTGGACGGCTGGGTCGCCGACAGCCCGGACACCCGGGAGTGGCGGGACCTGGAAGAGGTCTGCTGAATGCCCGGAAAGGGCCACTGATCCCCCTGGCCGTCCGGGCGGGCCGTACCCTGTAGGGCGACGCATCACGGTTGAAGGAAGGCGTACGGCGGACGATGTCGCAGCAAGGGACCACGAAGCAGCAGGTGGACGACGAGTTCGTCGTGGACACGGAGGACTGCGAGGAGCGCGAGCGGGCGTACCGCGAGCGCGGCACCGCCCGCCCGATCACCGTCGTCGGCAACCCGGTGCTCCACAAGGAGTGCCAGGACGTCACCGAGTTCGACGACGAGCTCGCGGCGCTGATCGACGACATGTTCGCGAGCCAGCGGGCGGCGGAGGGCGTGGGCCTGGCCGCCAACCAGATCGGCGTCGACCTCAAGGTCTTCGTCTACGACTGCCTGGACGACGAGGGCGTACGCCACGTCGGCGTGGTCTGCAACCCGGTGCTGGAGGAGCTGCCCGCCGACCGCCGCGTCCTGGACGACTCCAACGAGGGCTGCCTGTCGGTGCCCACCGCCTACTGCGAGCTGGCCCGCCCCGACTACGCGGTGGTGCGCGGCCAGGACGCCGAGGGCAAGCCGATCACCGTGCGCGGCACCGGCTACTTCGCCCGCTGCCTCCAGCACGAGACCGACCACCTCTACGGCTACCTCTACATCGACCGCCTCTCCAAGCGCGACCGCAAGGACGTCCTCCGTCAGATGGCCGAGGGCACGGCGCGCTACGAGACGGTGCCGAACGACTGAGTGTGTGCCGCCATGCCACAGGGCCGGACCCCGAGGGGTCCGGCCCTGTGGCACAGGTGAGGCTCAGAAGTCGTCGTCGAAGGAGACCGAGCCCTCGACCGCGACCTGGTAGGCCGAGGCGCGGCGTTCGAAGAAGTTGGTCAGCTCCTGGACGTCCTGGAGCTCCATGAAGGAGAACGGGTTCTCCGAGCCGAAGACCGCGGGGAAGCCGAGGCGCTTGAGGCGCTGGTCGGCGACGCACTCCAGGTAGGCGCGCATCGATTCGGTGTTCATGCCCGGCAGGCCGTCGCCGCAGAGGTCGCGGGCGAACTGGAGCTCCGCCTCGACGGCTTCCTTCAGCATGTCGGTGACCTGCTGCTCCAGGTCGTCGTCGAAGAGGTCGGGCTCCTCCTCGCGGACGGTGTCCACGACGGAGAAGGCGAACTCCATGTGCATGGACTCGTCGCGGAACACCCAGTTGGTGCCGGTCGCGAGGCCGTGCAGGAGGCCGCGGGAGCGGAACCAGTAGACGTAGGCGAAGGCGCCGTAGAAGAAGAGGCCCTCGATGCAGGCCGCGAAGCAGATCAGGTTGAGCAGGAAGCGGCGGCGGTCGGCCTTGCTCTCCAGGCGGTCGATCTTCTCCACCGAGTCCATCCAGCGGAAGCAGAATTCCGCCTTCTCCCGGATGGAGGGGATGTTCTCGACCGCCGCGAAGGCCGCGGCGCGGTCGTCCGGGTCGGGGAGGTAGGTGTCCAGCAGGGTCAGATAGAACTGGACGTGCACGGCCTCCTCGAAGAGCTGCCGCGACAGGTACAGCCGCGCCTCGGGGGAGTTGATGTGCTTGTAGAGCGTCAGCACCAGGTTATTGGCGACGATCGAGTCGCCGGTGGCGAAGAAGGCGACCAGGCGGCCGATGAGGTGCTGCTCACCCGGGGAGAGCTTGGCGAGGTCGGCGACGTCCGAGTGGAGGTCGACCTCTTCCACGGTCCAGGTGTTCTTGATCGCGTCCCGGTAGCGGTCGTAGAACTGCGGGTACCGCATCGGCCGCAGGGTCAGCTCGAATCCCGGGTCGAGGAGGTTCTTGACGTGGTCCGTCGCGGTGTTCGCGGTGGTCATCTCGGATGCGGTGGGCATTACTGGCAGGCCTCGCAGGACTCGGGGTTTTCCAGGGAGCAGGCGACCGCGTCGGCCTCGGCGGGCGTCTGCTGGGTGGGGACGGGGACGGTGGCCGTGGCGGCGCCACCGCGGGCGCTCTGGGCGATCCGGGTCGCCGGGCGGGAGCGCAGGTAGTAGGTGGTCTTGATGCCGCGCTTCCAGGCGTACGCGTACATCGAGCTGAGCTTGCCGATGGTCGGCGCCGCCATGAAGAGGTTCAGCGACTGGCTCTGGTCGAGGTACGGGGTGCGGGCCGCCGCCATGTCGATCAGGGCGCGCTGCGGGATCTCCCACGCGGTGCGGTACAGGTCGCGTACGTCCTGGGGAACCCAGGAGAGGTCCTGGACCGAGCCGTTGGCCTCGCGCAGCGCGTCACGGGTCTGGGCGTCCCACACGCCCAGCTTCTTCAGGTCGTTCACCAGGTAGGAGTTGACCTGGAGGAACTCACCGCTGAGGGTTTCGCGCTTGAAGAGGTTGGAGACCTGCGGCTCGATGCACTCGTACACGCCCGCGATGGAGGCGATGGTGGCGGTCGGCGCGATCGCCAGCAGCAGCGAGTTCCGCATCCCGGTCGTCGCCATCCGGGTGCGCAGCGCCTCCCAGCGCTCGGGCCAGGCGGCCTGCGCGCCGGTGTAGTGGTCCGGGTGGAGCACGCCGCGCGCGGTGCGGGTCTCGGCCCAGGCCGGGTGCGGGCCGTGGCGCTCGGCGAGGTCGCAGGACGCCTCGTACGCGGCGAGCATGATGCGCTCGGAGATCCGGGTGGAGAGCGCCTGCGCCTCGGGCGAGTCGAACGGCAGCCGCAGCCGGAAGAAGACGTCCTGGAGGCCCATCAGGCCGAGCCCCACAGGACGCCAGCGGGAGTTGGAGGCCCCGGCCTCTTCCGTGGGGTAGAAGTTGATGTCCACCACGCGGTCGAGGAAGGTCACGGCGGTGCGGACGGTGCGGTCCAGCCGCTCCCAGTCCATCTCGCCGTCCTCACCCAGGTGCGCGGCCAGGTTGACCGAGCCGAGGTTGCAGACGGCGGTCTCGCTGTCGTCGGTGACCTCCAGGATCTCGGTGCACAGGTTGGAGGAGTGGACGACCCGGCCCGGCTCGGCGGTCTGGTTGGCGGTGCGGTTGGCGGCGTCCTTGAACGTCATCCAGCCGTTGCCGGTCTGCGCGAGGGTGCGCATCATCCGGGAGTACAGCTGGCGCGCCGGGACCTGCTTGAGCGCCCGCCCCTCGGCCTCGGCCTTCCGGTACGCGGCGTCGAACTCCTCGCCCCACAGGTCGACCAGTTCGGGCGCGTCCACGGGCGAGAACAGCGACCAGTCGCCGTCCGCCTCGACCCGGCGCATGAACTCGTCCGGGATCCAGTGCGCGATGTTGAGGTTGTGGGTGCGGCGGGCCTCTTCGCCCGTGTTGTCCCGCAGCTCCAGGAACTCCTCGATGTCCGCGTGCCAGGTCTCCAGGTAGACGCAGGCCGCGCCCTTGCGCCGGCCGCCCTGGTTGACGGCCGCCACCGAGGCGTCGAGCGTGCGCAGGAACGGCACGATGCCGTTGGAGTGCCCGTTGGTGCCGCGGATCAGCGAACCGCGGGCGCGGATGCGGGAGTACGACAGCCCGATGCCGCCCGCGTGCTTCGAGAGGCGCGCCACCTGGTGGTAGCGGTTGTAGATCGAGTCCAGCTCGTCCAGCGGCGAGTCCAGCAGATAGCAGGAGGACATCTGCGGGTGCCGGGTGCCGGAGTTGAACAGCGTGGGGGAGCTGGGCAGGTACGACAGCGTGCTGGTCATCCGGTACAGCTCGGCGACGTCGTCCAGCGCCCGCTCGGTCAGGTCCTCGGCGAGCCCGCAGGCCACCCGCAGCAGGAAGTGCTGCGGGGTCTCGATCACCTGACGGGTGATCGGGTGGCGGAGCAGATAGCGACTGTGCAGGGTGCGCAGCCCGAAGTAGCCGAAGCGGTCGTCGGCGCCGTCGGCCAGTGCCTGGTCGACCAGCGCGTCCAGCCGGGCGGCGTGGGCGGTCACGAACTCGGCGGTGGAGTCGGCGATCAGGCCCTCGCGGTGGCCCACGGCGACGGACGCGGAGAAGGAGTCCGCGCCCTGCCCGGCCGCCTCGTCGGCGATCGCGCGGGTCAGCAGCCGCGCGGCGAGCTTGGAGTACTCCGGCTCCTCGCCGATGAGTCCGGCCGCCGCCTCGGTCGCCAGGGAGCGCAACTCCGCCTCGTCCGAACCGGGATGGCGGCCGCGCAGGGCGGCGGCCGCGACCTTGCCGGGGTCGGTGGCGGGCAGATCGGCGGTGAGCCCGGTGAGGGTCCGCAGCAGGGCGGTCCCGGGCGCGTCGGCCGCTGCCGGAGTTTCCGCTGCCTCTGAAACCGGGTCGGCGGGCGCGATGGTCACTGAAGTGTTCTCCCTCGCTCGGCTGGGGGCCTGACGAGGGCAGTGCGCGATGGCCGCTTACGGGCATGCCGATTCCGCTCTACGGCACACCACGCAGCGTCCATCGGCCCAACCCGCGAGGCCCGGACGTATGCAGACGGCCGTCGGCAGGTCATCGGACTCACGGGTACGCAAAAGCGCACACGTACACCGTTGCGGGACAGTTCCGGATTCCCACCGGATTCCCCTGCGGCGACAGCGGAGACGAGCATACATCTTGTGTCGTGCTGCGCACGCGCCCCCAGATGTTGTGTCGTCAGCTGGGCGGATTCGTATAGATGTGCTAGTCACGTCGGGCCTTGGCCGCGCCGGAATCCCAGGGAAAACTAGCTTCCCGGACCGCTCGTCCGCCATTCGTCCAGGGCACGGGCGAGGCGGTCGCGGTAGCCCGCGTAGCCGTCCTCGTACGCGCCGCGAAGCTCGCTCCGCGGCTCGACCGTACGGGACGCGGAGCGCCACCGGGACGCGTCCACGGGGTCGCCGAGCGACCGCCACGCGACCGCGACCGCGCCCCGCGCGCCGACCTCCGGCTCGTCCGGAATGACCACCGGACGGCCGATGACGTTCGCGAAAATCTCCGTCCAGGAGGCGGAACGCACCCCTCCGCCGCACAGCGCGAGCCGTCCCGAGAGCCCGGCCGCCTCCAGGCAGTGGCGGGCCGCGTAGGCGATGGCCTCGCACACGGCCCGTACGGTGTCGGCGCGGGTGGTGGCGAGGGTGAGACCGTCCAACCGCCCCTGGGCGGCGGGCTCCACGAACGGGGCGCGCTCCCCGGCGCCGGACAGGAAGGGCAGCGCGGTCACCCCGTTCGCCCCCGGCGGACTCCCGTCGAGCAGGGCGTCCAGCTCGGCGGTGGTCGTCCCTGTGAGATCGAGCACCCACTCCAGGGCGGCCGTGCCGACCATCGCGGGCATCGCGCGCAGCCAGCGCTCCGGGTCGGGGGTGCACAGCCACATTCCGGCCGGATCGGCCGAAGCGTCCACCGCCGCGCGGTCGGTGAGCACCTGGCAGGCCAGCGTGGTGCCGACGATGAGCAGCCCGTCGCCCACGTCCCGCACCCCGCTGCCGATGGCGCACGCCGGAAGGTCGTACGGACCGGAGACGACGGGCAGGCCGGGCGGCAGCCCGGTCAGCCGGGCCCCCTCGTCGTCCAGCGCGAGGACGGTGCCGGGCGCGGCGGGGCCCGGCAGCAGCCGGGCGTGGCCGGACAGTCCGCAGCGCTCCAGGGCGTCCGGCACATAGGTGCGGGTGGTGACGTCGAGGAACGGCAGGGACGCGTCGGAGGCGTCCACGGTGATGGCGCCGGTCAGCCGCTGGGCCACCGCGTCCACGCAGTAGCCCGCGACCGCCGCCCGCTCCAGCGCCTCCGGCTCGTGCTCGGCCAGCCAGTGCAGCAGCGGGGCGTGGCAGCCCGGGAACAGCCCGGAGCCGGTGAGCGCGTGGAGGGCTTTGAGCGTGCCGTCGGCGCGCCAGCGGGCGATGGTCTCGCCGCCCCGGCCGTCCAGCCAGGAGATCGGCGGGCGCACCGCCCGGCCCGCCTCGTCGCGCAGCCACAGCCCGTCGCCCTGGCCGGTGAGGGCGAGCGCGGCGGGCGGGCCGGGGAGCGCCGCGGCCACCTCGCGCACCACCTCGGCGACCGTGCGCAGCACGTCCTCCAGGTCCTGTTCGACCCGGCCGCCGGGCAGGCGGTCCAGTCGGCTGGGGCGGGCCGCGGAGGCGCGCGCGACCCCGTCGCGGCCGAAGGCCACGGCCTTGGTGACGGAAGTGCCGACATCCACTCCGATGATCATGCGCATGCCCTGCTTCCCTCCGGAACCTCGGCGCTCCATCACATGAGCGATGATAGATTTAACACCAGAGACGTGATCAGGCAATGGCTCAGGCCATGGTTGACGCAGGGGAGAACCCGGATGACCGCCCGACTGCTGCTCGTACGCCACGGGGAGACCGTGTGGCACGCGGAGAACCGGTACGCCGGAACCTCGGACATCGCGCTGACCGAGCGCGGCCACCGGCAGGCGCGGGCCCTCGCCCACTGGGCGCGGGGCCGTCAGATCGACGCGGTGGCCTGCTCCCCGCTGAGCCGGGCGCGGCACACCGCCGAACCGGCCGCCGCCGCGCTGTCCCTGGTCCCCGAAGTGGTCGAGGATCTGCGCGAGATGGACTTCGGCTGGGGCGAGGGCCGCACTCTCGCCGAGATGGAGGCGGAGGATCCGGCGGCCGTCCGGGCGTTCCGCGACGACCCCGAGACCGGCGCCTTCCCCGGCTCGGAGCGCCCCGGCGAGGCCGCGGCCCGCGCCGTAGCCGCCCTGCGCCGGCTTGCCGCCGCGCACCCGGACCGCACGGTGCTCGTCGTGGCGCACAACAGCCTGCTGCGGACCGCGCTGTGCACCCTGCTCGGCATCCCCGTCGGCCGCTACCGCACGGTCTTCCCCCGGCTGGACAACGCGGCGGTGACCGAGATCGGCGTTGACGGCGACCGCACGGCGCTGCGCTCCCTGAACGTCCCCACCGACACCGTGCCCACCGCGAACATGCCCGCCGACGGCGCTACGGGAGGATCCCGCCCATGACCACGGTCCGCTCCCAGGACGCCCGCAGGCAGACCATCACCGAATACGTCCTCGCGCACTCCACCGCCACCGCGGCGGAGCTGGCCGACCTCACCGGCGTCAGCCTGATGACCGTGCACCGGGACCTGGACGAGCTGGCCCGGCTCGGGGTGCTGCGCAAGTTCCGGGGCGGGGTCTCGGCCCTGCCCTCGTCGGTCTTCGAGTCCAGCCTCGCCTACCGGATGGGCGCCCACCGGGCCGAGAAGGAGGCGGTGGCCGCCACCGCCGCGGAGCTGGTCGAGCCCGGGATGTCGGTGATGCTGGACGACTCCACGACCGTCCTCGCGCTCGCCCGGCTGCTGGTGGAGTCCGCCCCGCTGACCGTGGTGACCAACGCCCGGCGGGTGATCGAGGTCTTCGCCGGGGTGCCGCGGATCCGGCTGATCGGGCTCGGCGGGGAGTACTCGCACACCCATGACTCCTTCCTCGGCGTGCCGTGCGCGGAGGCGATCGCCGCGGTCTCGGTGGACCTGGCGCTGGTCAGCACCTCGGCCATGGACGCGGCGACCACGTACCACCAGGAGCAGGACGTGGTGCTGGTCAAGCGCGCCATGCTCGCCGCCGCGGCCCGCACGGCGCTCCTGATGGACGCGTCCAAGACGCGGCGCACGGCGCTGCACCGGCTGTGCCCGCTGGCCGACTTCGACCATCTGGTGGTGGACGGCGCGGCGGACGCCCGGCTGGTGGGGGAGTGGCGGGAGCGTACGGATGTGAGGATCGCGCCCGGCCCTTCTTAACATTGTCAGTGTTAACTTAACTCCACGTGTGAGGGGCGTGATCTGTGATGTCCGACCGGGCCGAGGTCGTCGCGGGGATCGACATCGCCACGGCGGCCGTGCGGGTGGTGTGCGCCGACGCGCACGGGCGCGTACGGGCGCGGGGCGGCGCGGAACTCCCGCCCCCGCGCCGGGGCGCGGGCGGCCACAGCGAACAGGACGCCACGGCCTGGTGGCCCGCCGTCGCGGCAGCCCTGCGCCAGGCCACCGGGGCGCTTCCGGCGGGCGGCCGGGAGGTCGTGGCGGTGGCCGTCGCCGCCACCTCCGGCACGATCGTCCTCGCGGACGGCCGGGGCGAACCCCTCGGCCCCGCCCTGATGTACGACGACCGCCGCGCCGCCGGGCTCAACGCCCGCGCCCAGGAGGCGGGCGCGCCGCGCTGGCAGGCCCTCGGCCTGTCGGTCGCCCCGACCGCCGCCCTCGGCCGCATCGCCTGGCTGGCGGGCGCGGAGGGGCATGCGGATGCCCTTGGGCACCGGGCCCATGGGAATCGGCATGTTGCCCATGAGGTCACCCGGCACCTGCTCCACACCCCCGACCTCGTCGGGTGGCGGCTCACCGGCGGGCCCGTCGCCACCGACTGGTCGCACGCGCTCAAGAGCGGCTACGACGCCCGCGCCGGGGAATGGCCGGGCGAGGTGTTCGACGCGCTCGGCGTACCGGCCCGGTGGCTGCCGTCCGTCCGGGCACCGGCCACGCCGATCGGCACGGTGTGCGCGGACGCCGCGGCGGTTACCGGGCTGCCGACCGGGTGCGCGGTCCGTCTCGGCATGACCGACGGCTGCGCCGGACAACTCGCCACCGGGGCCGTGCGGCCCGGGCAGTTCGTGGGCATCCTCGGCACCACGTACGTCCTCAAGGGCGTCACCCGCGACCTGATCGCCGACCCCTCCGGCGCGCTCTACAGCCACCGCCACCCCGACGGCTGGTGGCTGCCGGGCGGCGCCTCCAGCACCGGTGGCGAGGCCCTCGCGCACCTCCCGTCCGACCGCTTGCCCGCGCTCGACCGCGCCGCCGCGGACCGCGGCCCGGCCTCCGTGGTCGCGTATCCGCTGCGCCGCGAGGGCGAGCGCTTCCCGTTCGTCAGCGGCGCGGCCCGGGGCTTCGTCCTCGGCACTCCGGCCGACGACGCCGACCGGCACCGCGCCACGCTGGAGGGCGTGGCCTTCCTGGAGCGCCTCGCGCTGGAGCGGGTGGCGGAGCTGGGCGTGGCGGTCGAGGGCCCGCTGTGGGCCGCGGGCGGTGGCAGCCGCAGCCCGCTGTGGACCCGGATCCGCGCCACCGTCCTCGGCCGTCCGCTGCGCGTCGCCGACCATGCCGAAACGGCCTTCGGCGCCGCCCTGCTGGCCGCCTCCGGGACCCTCCATCCGGACCTCACGGCGAGCGCCGCCGCGATGGTCCGCCCCGGCCGGGACGTCGAACCGGACGCGCGCGAGCACGCCGCCCTCGGCGCCTCGTACGCCGCGTTCACCGCGGCTCTGCGTGAGCGTGGCTGGCTGGGATGACGGTCGGCTGCGGTGACGGCCGGCGGCACCTACACCCGCTACACCCGCACGGTGAACGCCCACAGGGTGACCTCCGGGACCGGATCCCAGTCCCGCTCCGGCGCGCGCCGGAACCCCAGCCGCTCATAAAGCCGGTGGGCGGTGGTCATCCTGGGGTGGGTGGACAGGACCATGCCCTTGAGCCCCAGCTCCCGCGTCCGGTCCATACAGGCCCGCACCAGCGCCTCGGCCGCCCCGCGCCGCCGCGCCTCGGGCCGCACCGCGAGCATCCGGAACTCGGCCTCGTCCGGACGGGCCAGTTCCGCGTACGTCCCCCCGTGGACGGCGAACGCCAGCGCGCCGAGCACCGCGTCGCTCTCGGCGTCCGCCGCGACCAGCACCTCGGAGCCGGTGGCCCGCTTCCGCGCGTTGCGCAATTCGTCGAGATACGGGTCCTCGGCCCCGAAGTCCAGCAGCCCGTCGCCGAGGTACACGGCCGCGGTGAACTCCCCGATGTCGTCCAGTTCTTCGTCCCGGGCGCGTCTGATCGTGACATCCATGTCCGCAGTCTGCCGGACGGCACCGACAACCGGGCGCTCACTGGGTGACGGTGCTGATCACTCCGGTGTAACCGGCGCGTTGGTTGGCCGCCTCGACTTCCTGGTAGGTGACGTAGTGGCGGACCGTGCCGTCCGGCAGCGTCAACTGGTAGATGACAACGGGTTGGGGTGTTCTTCCACCACAGTTGCAGGCCATGGCCGTCTGTTCCTTTCCTTCGAATTCTCGAATGCCTTCGGGTGTGCGGTGCGGGCGTGTCTCAGTCCAGCCACCGCGATGCGACACCGGCGAGATAGGAAAGCGTCAGGGCGGTGGCCGGGATCTGGAACCACGCGGTGGTGTCCAGTGAGAAGGCGTATGCGGCGGTGGCTCCGCCCACCCACGTACTGGTGCACCAGCCGCAGTTGACCAGATAGGTGACCGGAGAGTCGTCACCGAAGCGATCGGCGATCCACATCCGGAAGCCCGCCGCCAGGGTGTCCTTGGTGATGAAGCGGGTGATACGGCAGGTGGTGCCGAGGGCGAGAAGGAACGCTGCAAGGGTCATCGGATCGTTCCCTACCGGTTCGATCGATGTCATTTATTACAAGCGCGACGGGCCCCAACAGGCGATACTCCGTCGGCAAATTCCCCCGAATAGCCGAGCGTTAGTCATATAAATACACCACTGTGCGAGCTCGTATGCGCCAAACGAGTGATGGCCGTTCTGAAGTCTTGAGCGATACGGATGGGCGTGGATAACTGGAAACGTGGCATCGAGGCTGCCCCATACCTCGTCAGCCATTCAGGAGTCGGGCGTTCGCCCCGTTTCTCCGCCTCATCCGTGCACCGCTCCTGTGCCCTGCTCGGCGGCCCACCAGCTTCTCTTTCCTCCGCTGCGGCCTGCGTGCGCCCAGTGCACCTCACCTGACCCTTCCCCGGGAGGACCGATCATGACCTCGACCGCTCTCGTGCCCGCCGCCGCACCCACCGCGGGCTACTGGCCCCCGACCGGCCCGCCGCTGCTGCTGTCCGTGGTGCCCAACTCGGGCCCCACCAGCGGCGGGAACCTCGTCCAGCTGACCGGGACGAACCTGCGCAACGTCATCAGCGTGACCTTCGGCGGCGTCCCCGCCACCATCGTCAGCCAGCCCTACGCCAGCGCTCAGCAGGGCGGCGGCTGGCCCGGTGGTGGCGGCTGGGGCGGTGACTGGGGCGGCGGTGGCGGCTGGGGCGGCGGTGGCGGCGGCTGGCCCGGGTACCCCAACCCCACCACTGACGTCGTCGTGGTGATCGCTCCGCCGCACGCGCCCGGGACCGTCCAGGTCCTCGTCACCACCACCGCCGGCACCAGCAACAGCCAGCCGTACACCTACGTGGCGCCGCCCCCGCCCACCACCACCTCCATCACCCCGGCCGTGGGCCCGACCACCGGCGGCACCGTGTTCGTGATCAACGGCACCAACCTGAACACGGTCACCAGCATCACCTTCGGCGGCGTCCCCGGGACCATCCTGGCCGTGAACCCCGCCGGAACCCAACTGGTCGGCATCACCCCGGCGGGCCCGGCGGGCGGCGGCACCGTCGCCGTGGTCCTCAGCGGCCCCGGTGGCACCACCACGGTTCCGGGCGGGTTCACCTACTTCGTGGCTCCGCCCCCGCCGGTGCCCATCAACATCGTTCCCAACACCGGACCGGTGGCCGGCGGTACGGCGTTCACCATCAACGGCACCAACCTCGGCGGCGTGCTGGGCGTGCTGTTCAACGGCGTTCCCGCCACCGGCGTGACCGCCACCGCCACCACGGTCACCGGCGTCACTCCGCCCGGAGTGGCCGGCACCGCGACCGTCACCCTGGTGACGGCCTCCGGAACCGCCACCGTCCCGGGCGGCTTCCTGTACGTGTGATCCGCACGGCACCGGAGTACGCGACCGGCGCGTCCGACGATGAGCATGACGAGCGGGCCGCCGCCTCCCGCGAGGGAGACGGCGGCCCGCTCATGCGCTGCCGGACTCAGTGGCCGCCGGGGGCGCCCGCCGTCGCCGGGGGCAGGTCGGCCTGGACGCCCGGGTCGCCCGCGTCCGCCGTGTAGTCGGACGCGGACGTCTCGTCCACACCGTCGGGGGCCTTCAGCGCCCGCAGGACGAACGTGAGCACCACGGTGACCACGACGTTGAGGGCGAAGGCGGTGAAGCCGATGTAGCCGATCTCGCCGATGCCCGGGATCTCGTCCGAGCTGCCGCCGAAGTGCTTCTGGGTGGGGCTGGCCACGCCGTACGCCGCGACCGTGCCGTAGACCATGCCGACGGCCCACCCGCCGAGCAGCGCCCACCGGTGGAACCAGCGGGTGAACAGGCCGCCCACCATGGCCGGGAAGGTCTGGAGGATCCAGATGCCGCCCAGCAGCTGGAAGTTGATGGCGACGGTCTTGTCCATGGTCAGGACGAAGGCCAGCGCGCCGACCTTCACCAGCAGCGAGACCATCTTGGAGACCTTGGTCTCCTGCGCCGGGGTGGCGTCCGGCCGCAGGAAGTCCTTGTAGATGTTGCGGGTGAACAGGTTCGCCGCGGCGATGGACATGATGGCCGCCGGGACGAGGGCGCCGATGCCGATGGCGGCGAAGGCGACCCCCGCGAACCAGTCCGGGAACATGTTCTCGAAGAGCTGGGGGATGGCCAGCTGTCCGTTGTCCACCTTCACGCCCGCCGCGATCGCCATGAAGCCGAGCAGCGCCAGCAGGCCGAGCATCAGCGAGTACAGCGGCAGGATGGTGGCGTTCCGGCGGATCACCTCGCGGCTGCGGCTGGAGAGCGTGGCGGTGATCGAGTGCGGATACATGAACAGCGCCAGCGCCGAGCCGAGGGCGAGCGTGGCGTAGGCCCATTGGCTCTTGTCGCCGCTCGCCAGCTCGCCCTTCGGCTTCCCGGTCGCCGGGTTCTCCTGCGCCAGCGCGTGGCCCGCCTTGGCGAAGATGTCGTCGAAGCCGCCCAGCTTGATCGGGATGTAGATGATCGCCACCGCGATGACGATGTAGATCAGGGTGTCCTTGACGAAGGCGATGAGCGCGGGGGCGCGCAGGCCGGAGGAGTAGGTGTACGCGGCGAGCACACCGAACGCGATCAGCAGCGGCAGGTCCTTGATGAACCAGTTGGTGTCCTCGCCGCCGCCCACGCCCATGACGTCCAGCACCGCCTGGATGCCCACGAGCTGGAGGGCGATGTACGGCATGGTGGCGAGGATGCCGGTGATCGCGACGGCCAGCGAGAGCCCCTTGGAGCCGAAGCGGCCGCGGACGAAGTCCGAGGTGGTGACGTATCCGTGCTTGTGGGACACCGACCACAGCCGGGGCAGGAAGGTGAAGATCAGCGGATACACCAGGATGGTGTACGGCACCGCGAAGAACCCGGCCGCGCCCGTCGCGTAGATGGCGGCCGGGACGGCGACGAAGGTGTACGCGGTGTAGAGGTCGCCGCCGAGCAGGAACCAGGTGATCCAGGTGCCGAAGCTACGGCCGCCGAGCCCCCATTCGTCCAGGTTGTCGGCGTTCTCGGCGGCCCGCCAGCGGGCGGCGAGGAAGCCCATCACCGTGACGGCGAGGAAGAAGAAGATGAAGACGGCGAGCGCGACGCCGTTCACGCCGTCGTTCATGCGGAACCGCCTCCCTTGCGCGCCCGCTGCTCACGGCGGACCAGGATGAACGCGATCGTCGTCAGCACGGCCGAGATGGGCACCCAGGCCATCTGGTACCAGTAGAAGAACGGGATGCCGATGAAGGTGGGCTCGATCTTCGCGTACGAGCCGACCCACAGCATCGCCACGAAGGGCGCGATGAGACAGAGCGCGGCCACGACACGCGAGGGCGTGACGACCGGTCTCCTGTCCGTGGACGTGTCTGACATGGCGGCGGGCTCCCGTCCCCTCGGCGCATCCGTGCTGATCATCGGCGCTGATCACCGGTGCTGATCATTTGTGCAGTGCGCAGGAATCTAAGCCCGTGGACCGGCAGCCGTCACTACCCGTCCGCATATCGGTATGAGAAAGAAGCGGAGTCCGGCGGTGTCAGTCAGCCGTTCGGGCGCTGGAGCCGGGCCACGAATTTGTAGCGGTCACCGCGGTAGACCGAACGCACCCACTCCACCGGCTCGCCCGCCGCGTCCAGCGAGTGGCGCGAGAGCATCAGCATCGGCAGGCCGACGTCGGTGCCCAGCAGCCCGGCCTCGCGCGGGGTGGCCAGGGAGGTCTCGATGGTCTCCTCGGCCTCGGCCAGATGCACGTCGTACACCTCGGCCAGGGCCGTGTAGAGCGACGTGTACTTGACCAGGCTGCGGCGCAGCGCGGGGAAGCGCTTGGCCGACAGGTGCGTCGTCTCGATCGCCATCGGCTCGCCGCTGGCCAGGCGCAGCCGCTCGATGCGCAGCACCCGGCCGCCGGTCGCGATGTCCAGCAGCGCCGAGAGCCGGTCGTCGGCGGTGACGTAGCCGATGTCCAGCAGCTGGGAGGTGGGTTCGAGACCCTGGGCGCGCATGTCCTCGGTGTACGAGGTGAGTTGCAGGGCCTGCGAGACCTTCGGCTTGGCGACGAAGGTGCCCTTGCCCTGGATCCGCTCCAGCCGCCCCTCGACGACCAGCTCCTGGAGCGCCTGCCGCACGGTGGTGCGGGAGGTGTCGAACTCGGCGGCCAGGGTGCGCTCCGGGGGGACCGGGGTGCCGGGCGGCAGGGTCTCGGTCATCTCCAGCAAGTGCCGCTTGAGGCGGTAGTACTTCGGGACGCGCGCGGTGCGCGTCCCGCCGGAGGTGTTGCCGCTCTCGGCGGTGGCCGTCGTGGCCGTCGCCGCCATTGCCCCCTCGGTCTCCATCGCGCCCTTTCCGACGTCGGGTCTGCTGCCGTCGCCGGCCTCTGATGATTCCGGCGGCTCACATCGTGGCACGCCCTGGGCCCGGGGTGGCTGCCCTGCCCGGATGTCGAGAGATGTCGGTCCGGTAACGGAGCCGGAAGCGGCGTTGTCCACTCTTGACACCCCTATAGGTCGAGAGACACGCTCTGCATGAAGTGGTCTAAACCATTAAACCTCTCATTCGGCGATGTGGGGAGTAGGGCGCCGTGAAGTGTGACCCCATGGCGGCGACGGGTGTCGCGGCAGTGCCGGTGTCGGTGCGCTCGCTTCCGGCGCGGCGAAGGGAAGATCCACGTCCATGACGACGCTCGCGCACGACTCGGCCACCCTCACCCGGAACGCCCTCACCGTCCTCCAGCCCGGCTTCACCGGCACCTCCGCCCCCGACTGGCTGCTGCGCCGCCTCGGCGAGGGGCTGGCCTCCGTCGGGCTGTTCGGCCGCAACATCGCCTCGCCCGAGCAGCTCGCCGCGCTCACCGCCCAGCTGCGCGCCGAACGGGACGACGTGCTGGTGGCGATCGACGAGGAGGGCGGCGACGTCACCCGTCTGGAGGTACGCGGCGGCTCCTCCTTCCCCGGCAATATGGCCCTCGGCGCGGTCGACGACACCGGGCTGACCCATGCCGTCGCCCGCGAACTCGGCCGTCGGCTCGCCGCCTGCGGCGTCAACCTCGACTGGGCGCCCTCCGCCGACGTCAACTCCAACCCGGACAATCCGGTCATCGGCGTCCGCTCCTTCGGCGCCACACCCCAGCTCGTCGCCCGGCACACCGCCGCCTGGATCGAGGGGCTCCAGGGCGCCGGGGTCGCCGCCTGCACCAAGCACTTCCCCGGGCACGGCGACACCGCCGTCGACTCCCACCACGCCCTGCCGCGCATCGACGCCGACCCCGACACCCTGGCCGCCCGCGAACTGGTGCCCTTCCGGGCGGCCATCGCCGCCGGAACCAAGGCCGTGATGAGCGCGCACATCCTGCTGCCCGCGCTCGACCCGGCCCTGCCCGCCACCCTCAGCCCCGCCGCCCTGCACGGACTGCTGCGCGCCCCCGTCGCCGACGGCGGGCTCGGCTTCGACGGCCTGATCGTCACCGACGGCATCGAGATGCGCGCCGTCGCCGACGCGTACGGCATCGAGCGGGGCAGCGTCCTGGCGATCGCCGCCGGTGCCGACGCGATCTGCGTCGGCGGCGGCCTCGCCGACGAGGACACCGTGCTGCGGCTGCGGGACGCGCTGGTCACGGCCGTGACGGACGGGCGGCTCCCCGAGGCGCGGCTGGCCGAGGCCGCGGCGCGGGTCCGGGCCCTGGGGGAGTGGGCGAAGACCGCCGGAGGGCCCGACGCGGCGGGGCGGATCGCGCCCGCCCCGGAGGTGGGGCTCACCGCCGCCCGCCGCGCCCTGCGGATCACCCCGGCCGACGGCGCCCCCGCGTACCGGCCGCCGACCGGGCCCGTCTTCGTCGCCGCCCTCACCCCGGTGGCCGGCATCGCCGTCGGTGACGAGACCCCCTGGGGCGTCGCCGCCGAGCTGTCCCGGCTGCTCCCCGGCACCACGACCGCCGCCCACGGCCCCGAGGACGTCGCGGCCCGGGGCGCGTCCGCCGTGGTCACACAGATGCTCGACGCCGCGGCGGACCGTAGGATCGTCGCTGTGGTACGCGACGTCCACCGCCACGGCTGGATGGCGGGCGTCCTGGACGCCCTGCTCGCCGCCCGGCCGGACACCGTCGTCGTAGAGATGGGGGTGCCCCAGGCACCTCCCGGCGGCGCCCTGCACATCGCGACCCGCGGCGCCGCCCGGGTCTGCGGGCGGGCGGCCGCGGAAGTCATCACCGGCGTCATCACCGGCAACGAGGCCGGGTACTGACCCCCCCACGCACCACCGGCACAGCCCACTGGAGGCACCCCGAAATGTCCGCCACGACGACGGCCCCGCGCAGCGATCAGCCGGGCCGGATCATGTCCGGCGAGATGAACGAGCAGCCCGCGGTGCTGCGCCGCATCCTCGACCAGGGCGCTCCGAAGATCCGCGAGACCGCCGAGCGGATCGCCGCGCGCGCACCGCGCTTCGTCCTGCTCACCGCGCGGGGCACCTCCGACAACGCGGCGCTGTACGCCAAGTACCTGCTCGAAGTGCTGCTTGGCAAGCCGTGCGGGCTGACCTCCATGTCCACCACCACCGCGTACGGCGCGCGCCAGGACCTCACCGACGTGCTGGTGATCACCGTCAGCCAGTCCGGCGGCTCCCCGGACCTGGTCGCCTCCACCGAGGCCGCCCGCGCGGCCGGGGCGATCACCCTCGCGGTGACCAACAACGCCGACTCACCGCTCGCCGCGGTCTCCGAATTCCACATCGACGTGCTGGCCGGGCCCGAGAAGGCGCTGCCCGCCACCAAGACCTACACCGCCGAACTCCTCGCCCTCTACCTCTTCGTCGAAGGGCTGCGCGGCGGCGACGGCGCGGCCGCCAAGGCGCTGCCCGACCTCGCCCAGCAGATCCTGGACCGCCAGGGCGAGGTGAAGCAGCTCGCGGGCCGCTACCGGTTCGCCGAGCGGATGGTCCTCACCTCCCGGGGCTACGGCTACCCCACCGCCAAGGAAGCGGCCCTGAAGCTGATGGAGACCAGCTACATCCCGGCCCTCTCCTACTCCGGCGCCGATCTGCTGCACGGCCCGCTCGCCATGGTCGACAACATCTCGCCGGTGATCGCGATCGTCACCGAGGGCAAGGGCGGCCAGGCGCTCCAGCCCGTCCTGGAGCGGCTGCGCGGCCGCGGCGCGGATCTCGTGGTGATCGGCAGCCAGGCCGAGGTCGACCAGGCGTCCGCCGGTTTCGCCCTGCCCACCCAGGGGGTCGCCGAGGAGGTCCAGCCGATCCTGGAGATCCTGCCGCTCCAGATGCTGGCGTACGAGGTCACCATCGCCCGGGGGCAGGACCCGGACGCGCCGCGCGCGCTGGCCAAGGTCACCGAGACCCGCTGAGACGCTGAGACATTGGGGGGGTGCCCGCGAAAACACCCGCGGGCCGCGGCGCCGGGGCGGGACCCTCAACCCACCCGGCACCGCAGCCCGGAGCTCGTCGGCCGAGCAGCCGACCTCAAGAGGCGTACGGAGCGGTCAGGGCAGAGCGCGCCGTGTGCCTCCGATCCACCCTCCTGTGCGGGGAGGGCGGAAGATCGCATCGCTGGCTATTCTGGACTAGACCAGTGCCATCTGTCCACGCTTATGTGTGAATCGGCTCATCCCTCGTCCGGGTAGGCTCGCCATGTGCCCTCCATGAACGATCTCGTCCACCAGCACACGGCCCTCGACGAATCCGACCTCGAGTGGCTTCACCTGCTGGTGTCGGAGTGGCAGCTGCTCTCCGACCTCTCCTTCGCCGATCTGGTCCTCTGGGTGCCCACCAGCGATGGCACCCGCTATGTCTCGGTCGCGCAGATGCGGCCCAACACCGGGCCCACCTCCTATCAGGACGACATGGTCGGCCATCTCGTTCCCCGTGGCCGCCGTCCCATGCTCGATGCGGCGCTGGACGAGGGCCGGATCGTCCGCGAGGGCGATCCCGAGTGGCGCGAAGAGGTCCCGGTCCGGGTGGAGTCCATCCCGGTCCGGAGGGAGAGCCGGGTCCTGGGCGTCATCGCCCGCAACACCAATCTGCTGACCGTACGGACCCCCAGCCGCCTGGAGCTGACCTATCTCCAGAGCGCGTCCGACCTGGCCCAGATGATCGCGGCCGGGGCGTTTCCGTTCCCCGGCCAGCAGGTCGACATGGACGCCTCGCCGCGCGTCGGCGACGGGCTGATCCGGCTCGACGCGGACGGCGTGGTCCAGTACGCCAGCCCCAACGCGCTCTCCGCCTACCACCGGCTCGGACTCGCCGCCGACCTCGTCGGCCACCACCTGGGCGAGACCACCGCCGAACTGGCCCCGGCGCGCGGCCCGGTGGACGAGGCGCTGGTCAAGCTCGCCAGCGGCTGGGCGCCCCGCGAATTCGAGGTCGAGAGCGGCGAGAACGGCGTCATCCAGCTGCGGGCCATCCCGCTCAAGCCCAAGGGCGTGCACATCGGCTCGCTCGTCCTGCTGCGGGACGTCACCGAACTGCGCCGCCGCGAGCGGGAGCTGATCACCAAGGACGCCACCATCCGGGAGATCCACCACCGGGTGAAGAACAACCTCCAGACGGTGGCCGCGCTGCTGCGGCTTCAGGCCCGCCGGATGGACTCCGCCCAGGGGCGGGAGGCGCTCAACGAGGCGGTGCGCCGGGTCGGTTCGATCGCGATCGTCCACGAGACCCTGTCCCAGACGCTCGACGAGCGGGTCGAGTTCGACGACATAGCCGACCGGGTGCTGGCGATGGTGGCCGAGATATCGCCCGGCAAGGTCACCGGCAGCCGCACCGGACGGTTCGGCATCCTCGACGCCGAGGTGGCCACGCCGCTGTCCATGGTCCTCACCGAGGTGCTCCAGAACGCGCTGGAGCACGGCTTCGGGCCGGGGGAGCAGGGCACGGTCGAGGTCTCGGCGGTGCGCGGCGGCGCCGGCGAGGAGGGCCGGCTGATGGTGATCATCCAGGACGACGGGCGCGGGCTGCCCGAGGGGTTCGACCCCCAGCGCGCCGGAAACCTCGGCCTCCAGATCGTCCGCACCCTGGTGGAGGGCGAACTGAGCGGCACCTTCGACATGGTGCCCGCTCCGGAGCGCGGCACACGTGTGGTCCTCGACATACCGGTGCGCGCCGAGAAGCACTGAGAATCTTCACGGCCCTTTCACGGGGGCGGGTTCACGCCGGTGGGCGACGCGGCTCACACGGCGGGCAACGCACTGAGCCCCGGACCGGGATGGTCCGGGGCTCAAAAGCTCACGTTGCTGTGCGCATCGGGGCTACTGCGCGCTGCGGCTCGGGGGCCACGGGGCGTATCAGGGTCAGGCGCTGGCGTTCCGCGCCCGGTTCCGAGCGGCACGGCGCTTCATGGCGCGGCGCTCGTCCTCGCTGAGTCCACCCCAGACGCCGGAGTCCTGGCCGGACTCAAGCGCCCACTGCAGGCACTGCTCCATGACGGGGCAGCGGCGGCAGACGGCCTTGGCTTCCTCGATCTGCAGCAGCGCAGGACCGGTGTTGCCGATGGGGAAGAACAGCTCGGGGTCTTCCTCGCGGCAAACGGCGTTGTGACGCCAGTCCATGGCTGCTCCATCTCCTCGTATTGCGGGCTTGTTGCTTGTGAATGTGAACGCTTTCACGAATCCCCCGACAAGGACAGGGACGCCGCCAGTTTGGGCGCTGGTGCGTTCCCGTGGGATTGAGGAGGGGGTTCGGGCTCTCATGGGGGCCTTCTGTCAGGCCGTCCCGATCGCCAAGAAGAGATTCGCAAACCTCGGCGGCGGATACAACCCCTTCCGGAAAGTTTTTTTTGATTCCTTGGTGTCGGCTGTATCACAGCCGTACTTCCGGGGGGTGGATCCCAGCCTAAACGTTCGACTGGAAGGACTTTATGGGGTCTGACTCACACAATCACACGCAGTGCACGGCGTACGCCTGTGAACGTCACGCTCGTCCGCAGTCCTAGGTGGTCTCCGTCCATCTGGAACGGCAGTGGCGCCTGGGATTGCAAGGTGAAGTCCGTCAGATCGTGGAGCCCCACCGCGTGCTTGCCGTGCGGGCCCCGCTCGGGGGACGACATCAGCAGCTGGGTCGCGTAGCGGGTCATCGCGGGCGCCGACAGCTTGGCGAGTCCCAGCACGTCAAGGGCGGTGTCGAAGGACGCGCGCGGCGCCGCGTAGACCGGGCGGTTGCCCAGATAGGTCCACGGGGAGGTGTTGCAGACTATGGACAGCGCCAGGTCCTTGATCGCGTCCTGGCCGGGTCGCCGGATGGTGATGGTGCCCTGCCGCCGGTTCGGCTCCCCGAAGAACTGGCGCACCATCTGCCGTATGTAGAGGGCATGGGTCGAACGCTTGCCGCGTTCACGCTGCTGCTCGACCCGGCCGATCACGCTCGCGTCGAAGCCGAAGCCCGCGCAGAAGGTGAACCAGCGGTCGGGCACCGACTCGTCCGCGGTGCCCGGGGTGCCGGCCGCGAGCCCGAGGCCCACGGTGCGCTCGGTGCCGTCCCGCAGTGCGTCCAGCAGGGCGCCGGTCGCCTCCACGGCGTCGTTGGGCAGACCGAGGGCGCGGGCGAACACGTTGGTGGAACCGCCCGGGACCACCGCGAGGCGCGGCAGCTCGCCCGGCGCGGGGCCGTTGTGCAGCAGCCCGTTGACGACCTCGTTGACGGTGCCGTCGCCGCCCAGCGCCACGACCAGCTCGTGGGTGCCGCCGTCGACCGCGCGACGGGCCAGATCGCGTGCATGCCCCCGGTACTCCGTGGTCGCCACGTCGAGCTTCAGATCGCTGGCGAGCGCATGGATCAGGACGTCACGGGTGCGGGCACTGGTGGTGGTTGCTGCCGGATTGACCACGAGGAGTGCGCGCATGGGCGCCAGCCTACCGACCCGCCGGAACGATCCCCGACCCCCGGGGGCGCCCACCGGGCCCGCGCGCGGCTACGCTGCTGGCGTGAGCAGGAAGAAGCCCGCCAAGGCGCCCAGGACCGGCACTCCCAAGGCCAAGGCCACCAAGCCCGCCACGAAGGCCGCCCCCGCCGCCGAGGCGCCCGAGACCGCCGACGCGGCGCCCGCGGGGCCGCGGCCGGTCCGGCTGACCGTGGCCGCGGCGCTGGCGGCCGTCGAGGGGCTGGTGCTCGTGGGGTTCGGTGTCTACGTCCTGATCATGGGCCTGGCCGGGGACCCGGAGAGCCCGCAGCAGGCGGAGACGCTCGGGGTCACCGTGCTCGCCCTGGCCCTGCTGCCGCTGCTGGCGGCCCGCGGGCTGTGGCTGCGGCGCCGCTGGAGCCGCGGCCCGGCGATGATCACTCAGCTGATGGCGCTGCCGGTGGCCTGGACGCTGGTGCAGAACGGCGGCGGGCTGATCATCATCGGTCTGCTGACCGCCATCGCGGCCGTCACCGTGCTGGGCATGCTGATCAACCCGACCGCGACCGAGGCGCTGGGCATCGGCCCGCGCGACGCCTAGGAGCCTTAAGGCCGAGGCGGGCAGGGCCCGTTCAGGGAGTGCCCGGGGCTCGCCCCGGGCACCGCTCGCTACTCCTCGACCAGCAGCCTGTCCCGCAGCTGGGCGAGGGTGCGCGCCAGCAGCCGTGAGACGTGCATCTGGGAGATGCCGACCTCCTGCGCGATCTGCGACTGCGTCATGTTCCCGAAGAACCGCAGCAGCAGGATCTTCTTCTCGCGCGGCGGCAGATCCTCCAGCAGCGGCTTGAGGGATTCGCGGTACTCGACGCCCTCCAGCGCCTCGTCCTCCGCGCCGAGGGTGTCCGCCACCGCCGGGGACTCGTCGTCCGTGTCCGGTACGTCCAGCGACAGCGTGCTGTACGCGTTGGCGGACTCCAGGCCCTCCAGCACCTCTTCCTCGGAGATGGCCAGATGCTCGGCCAGCTCATGGACGGTCGGGGCGCGCCCGTGCCGCTGGGACAGCTCGGCGGTGGCCGTGGTCAGCGAGAGCCGCAGCTCCTGGAGCCTGCGCGGCACCCGCACCGCCCAGCCCTTGTCGCGGAAGTGCCGCTTGATCTCGCCGACGACCGTGGGGGTCGCGTAGGTCGAGAACTCCACACCGCGGTCCGGGTCGAACCGGTCCACGGACTTGATCAGTCCGATGGTGGCCACCTGGGTCAGGTCGTCCAGCGGCTCGCCGCGGTTGCGGAAGCGCCGGGCCAGGTGCTCGACCAGGGGCAGGTGCATGCGCACGAGGTTGTTGCGCAGCTCGGCCCGCTCCGTGGAGCCCTCGGGGAGCCCCCGCAGCTCGACGAACATCGCCCGCGCGCCGCTCCGGTCGTGCGGATCGTGCGGCTGCGGATCGTGCTGCTGATGCACCTGCTCCTGCTCGTGCTGATCCATGTGGTCCGCCCGCTCTGGTCGGTCTCCTGCCGCCTCCGAGTCCGCGGGATGCGGTCGGGCCGGCGGGTGCGGGATGGCCGGGGTGCGTACTCCCCGCGATGATGCAGTGCTCACGGAGCCCCCTTTGTCCGTCACGGCTGTCCGGGGCCGGCGCCGCGCTCCTTGTACAGACTGATGCTGACCGTGCGGTCCTCGGCGACGGTCGAATCCACCTTGCCCGCCAGTGCGGAGAGCACCGTCCAGGCGAAGGTGTCGCGCTCAGGAGCACGGCCATCGGTGGTCGGAGCCGCCACGGTCACCTGTAGTGCGTCGTCGATCAGTCGGAAGACGCAGCTCAGCACACTGCCGGGGACGGCTTGCTGGAGCAGGATCGCGCAGGCCTCGTCGACCGCGATGCGCAGATCCTCGATTTCGTCGAGGGTGAAGTCCAAGCGGGCTGCCAGGCCGGCGGTCGCCGTACGCAGCACCGACAGATAGGCCCCCGCAGCGGGCAGCCGGACTTCCACGAAGTCCTGGGTCCCGGGCTCGCCTGCGATCTGGGACACCCTCACCTCCAAGGTGACACAAGCTGTTTGAGCTGAGCTGATTGGAGCGTCGGCCATATGCCCTTATGGTGGAGGGATAACGGACCGGCGCGATGTGCGGTTCGGCTGCGACGCTATCGCGATCTGCCACTCGGTGTCGCCCGGACGAAGCACGGCCCCCGTCACGGGTGAACCCCCGAGATGAACATTCCCGATATCACTCATAGTAAGCATATGAGTACGCAGCGTGGCTAGGGGTTTGCGGTCTCAATTCGAAAGAGATGTCGCCTCACTCAACGAACCGCTGGTCGAAGCTATGCCCGGAGCCTGCGCGGCCAGTGCCCGCAGCGGTTCTCCCGACAGCCTTCGCACGGTCCATTCGTCCATCGGCTCCGCGCCGATGGACGCGTAGAAGCCGATCGCCGGTTCGTTCCAGTCCAGCACCGACCATTCGAAGCGGGCGTAACCCCGCTCCACGCAGATCCGTGCCAGCTCGGCCAGCAGCGCCTTGCCGTGTCCGCCGCCGCGGGCCCTGGGTGTGACGTACAGATCCTCCAGATACACCCCGTGGGTGCCCGTCCAGGTGGAGAAGTTACGGAACCACAGGGCGAACCCGACCGGCTCGGACGCTCCGTCGCCGACTTCCTCGGCGATCAGCGCGAACACCGCCGGATGCTCGCCGAAGAGCGCCGTGCGCAACTGCTCCTCGGTGGCCTTGGCCTCCTGCGGTGCCCGCTCGTACTCGGCCAGCTCGCGGATCATCGCGAGGATGGCCGGGACGTCGGACGGCTTCGCTGATCGGATCATGTGGTGAAGGCTAGCTCGCCGCACCGACAACGTGGCAGCGGATTCCCTGCCGTGCGGCCCCGCACGCGGCACCGCCCCCGCTAGACGATCAGCAGGTCCACGTAGCACCAGCGCCAGTCCTCACCCGGTTCGAAGCTGCGCATCACCGGATGCCCGGTCTCCTCGAAGTGCCGCGTGGAGTGTCGATAGGTCGATGAATCGCAGCACCCGACATAGCCGCACGCCAGACAAATCCGCAGCTGCACCGGATCGCCGCCGACCGCCAGGCAATCCGGGCAGGTGGTGGTCCGCGGCTCCGGTTCGGGGCGCGGCAGGGCCGGAACGTGTGGGCACTCCCTCATGATTGCCAGACTAAGCCGCTGGCGAGCTGGTGAAGCCGACGAATCGGGACGGGCCGGGGCATGGATGTAACTCCGCTGTTGATGCTGGTCGCGGGCAGCGCGGCGGTCGCGGGCGCGGCCCGGCGCACCCCCGTGCCCGCGCCGCTGCTGCTGGTCGCGGTCGGGCTGGTGGTCTCGTATCTGCCGGGGGTGCCGGACTACACCCTGGAGCCGGAGGTCGTGCTCCCCCTGGTGCTGCCGCCACTGCTGCACACCGCCGCGCTCGACAGCTCCTATCTGGACCTGCGCGCCAACATGCGGCCGGTGGCGCTGCTGTCGTTCGGCTATGTGCTGTTCGCCACCCTCGCCGTCGGCTGGATCACTCATCTGCTGGTGCCAGGACTGCCGCTGACCGCCGCCCTGGTGCTGGGCGCGGTGATCGCCCCGCCGGACGCGGTGGCGGCCACCGCCATCGCCCGCCGGGTCGGGCTGCCCTCCCGGCTGACGACCGTCCTGCGGGGCGAGTCCCTGGTCAACGACGCGACCGCGATCACCGCCTACCGGGTGGCGCTCGCCGCGGCGGTGGGGGAGGGCGCCACCTGGCCCCATGCCGCCTGGGAGTTCGTGCTCGCGGCGGTGGGCGGTGTCGGCGTCGGCCTGGTCCTGATGGTGCCGCTGCACTGGCTGCGCACCCGGCTGCGCGACCCGCTGCTCCAGAACACCCTCTCGCTGCTGATCCCCTTCACCGCCTACGCGGCCGCCGAACAGGTCGAGGCGTCGGGCGTGCTGGCGGTCGTGGTGGTCGCGCTCTACCTCGGGCACCGCTCCTGGCAGGTCGACTTCGCGACCCGGCTCCAGGAGGCGGCCGTCTGGAAGATGACCGCGTTCATCCTGGAATCGGCCGTGTTCGCGCTGATCGGGCTGCAACTGCGGTTCGTGGTGGGCGGCCTCGGGGAGTACGGGGCGGGCGAGGCGGCCTGGTACGCGGCCGCCGTGTTCCTGGCCGTGGTGGTCGTGCGGTTCGTCTGGGTCTTCCCCGCGACCTTCGTACCGCGCAGGCTCTTCCCCAAGATCCGGGAGCGGGAGCCCGGCACCGACTGGCGGGCGGCGGTCATCGTCGGCTGGGCCGGGATGCGCGGGGTGGTGTCCCTGGCCATCGCCTTCTCGATCCCGGAGACCGTGCACGGCGGAGGCCCCTTCCCGGGCCGCACCCTGATCCTCTTCCTGGCCTTCACCACCGTCATCGGGACGCTGGTCGTCCAGGGGCTCACGCTGCCCGCCCTGATCCGGGCGCTGGGCATGCCGGGGCGCGACCGCCAGGCCGAGACGCTCGCCGAGGCGCAGGCGCAGGCCCAGGCGTCGCGGGCCGCCGAGCACCGGCTGGACGAACTCCTCGCCGACGAGCGCAACGCGCTGCCGCCGCCACTGGCCAACCGGCTGCGCCTGGTGCTGGAGCGGCGCCGCAACGCGGTGTGGGAACGGCTCGGCACGGTCAACGAGGTGACGGGAGAGTCGGCGGACGACACCTACCGCAGGCTGGCGCGCGAGGTGATCGGCAGCGAGCGCGAGGTGTTCGTGAAGCTGCGGGACGCGCGCCGGATCGACGACGAGATGCTCCGTACGCTGCTGCGCCGACTGGACCTGGAGGAGGCGGCGGCCTACCGCGAGGAGACCGCGGAAGGCGGACCCTGACCGTCTCCGGCCGGGGCCCGCCCACCGCGGATGATTCCTACGTCAGCCGCTCACGGATGCGCGCGCGCATCGAGTTCATCGAAAAGCCCCGGGGGTCGATCTTGCCCGGCTGCCATTCGAGGTGGCCGATCACCGACCGCTCGGTCCAGCCGTGCCGGCGGCAGACCGCCGCCGCTGCCCGGGCGATCGCGTCCAGTTGGGCCTCGGGCCACGGGTCCTTCCCGTCGCCGAGGTTCTCGCATTCGAAGCCGTAGAACGCGCGATTGCCGTCCGTGTTGGCCTCGTTGTCGGGCGGGAGTGTCGTTTCGGCGATCACGGCGCGCAGGACCTCGTCATCGCCGAGCCCCGCGTGGTTGGCGCGGCCGTAGCCGACGAGGTGCACCCCGCCGTCCTTGGCGATCACGCCGTGGCACAGCGGGCCGGGCAGCGCCTCGAAGCCGTCGCGGCAGATCTCGACGGTGAGGTCGGTGCCGGAGGTGACGGTGTGGTGGATCATCACACCGTGCACTCCGCCCCACGGTCCCTTGTGGTTTCGGTTGTGGTTCCGCCAGTCGCCGACCTGCACCACGCGCAGGCCCTCGTTCTTCAGCGCCGCCAGGAAGTCCCCCGCGGACATGGGTGAGGCCATGACCGCCTCCGTTCTGATCGTCCGGCGGGCGCCCGTCGCGGCCCGCCTGTATCACCGTATGCTTACCCAAAAACACGGTGGGTCATTGAGTCCTGATTGAGGGGCGGTCGAGAGCGGCCGTTATGGTGCGTCTGATCCGCTCGACGACGCGCAGGAGAACCACCGCACCATGCACTATCAGGACGTACTCGACGAGGTCGCGGCCCATGTGGCGCCCCACATCGGCCGGGGGCAGGTGGCCCAGTACATCCCCGCGCTCGCGGCGGTCGACCCGGATCAGTTCGGCATCGCCCTCGCGGACGTCGACGGCAACGTCACCGGGGTCGGCGACTGGGAGCGCCCCTTCTCCGTGCAGTCGATCTCCAAGGCGTTCGGCCTCGCCCTCGTCCTCGCGCAGGACGGGGAGAAGCTGTGGCGGCGGGTCGGCCGGGAGCCCTCGGGCAACCCGTTCAACTCCCTGGTGCAGCTGGAGCACGAGAACGGCATCCCGCGCAATCCGTTCATCAACGCCGGCGCGCTGGTCGTCACCGACCGGCTGCACAGCCTCACCGGCGACGCCAGCACCACCATGCTGGAGTTCCTGCGCGCCGAGAGCGGCAACCCCGAGCTGGGCTTCGACCCGGTCGTCGCCGAGTCCGAGTCCGGCCACGGCGACCGCAACGCCGCCCTCGCGCACTTCATGGCGAGCTACGGCAACCTCGACAACCCCGTACCGACCGTCCTGGAGCACTACTTCTGGCAGTGCTCGATCGAGATGAGCTGCCGCGACCTGGCCCTCGCGGGCGGCTTCCTGGCCCGTCACGGACTGCGCGCGGACGGCTCCCGGCTGCTGTCGCGGCGCGAGGCGAAGCGGGTCAACGCGGTCATGCTCACCTGCGGGACGTACGACGCGGCGGGCGACTTCGCGTACCGCGTCGGGCTGCCCGGCAAGAGCGGGGTGGGCGGCGGGATCATCGCCGTGATCCCGGGGCGGTGCACGCTGTGCGTGTGGAGCCCCGGTCTGGACGCGCGCGGCAACTCGGTGGCCGGGGTGGCGGCGCTGGACCACTTCACCACGGTGACCGAGTGGTCGGTGTTCTGAAGGGCGTCCAGGGTGGCGCCGCGCCCGTGGTGGCGGGAGCATGGTGGTGTAGCAGGAGGTGTGGCGCCATGCAGCACGAGATGCGCGCGGAGTACGAGGAGGGCAGCTCCGGGCGAGTGGCGGGCGCGCCGGTCAAGATCTGGCACATGGTCCGGGGCAACGGCACGACCGCGATGTGCGGCCGCGAGCTGGCCCCGGACGCCGAGACGCAGGAGGCGGACCTGTGGGCCACGGGCGACTCCGGGCCCTTCTGCCACTCCTGCGGCGCGATGTATCTGCGCGAGGTCCCTTGAGCGACGGCGGGAGCGACTACCGGGAGCGGGCATCGCGGCTGGGCGGCGGCGCGGTGGTGTGGTCCCGCACCGTTGGGGCCGGGCCGCAGCGGGTGCTGCCCGACGGCTGTACGGACCTGATCTGGATCGACGGCAGGCTGCTGGTCGCCGGGCCCGACACCCGCGCCCATCTGACCGGCGGTCCCGCGGGGACGCGCGCCGTGGGGCTGCGCTTCGCCCCGGGTGCGGGGCCCGCGGTGCTGGGCGTACCGGCCTGCGAACTGCGTGATCAACGGGTGCCGTTGGCCGCGCTGTGGCCGGAGGCCGAGGTGCGCAGGCTGGCGGAGCGAGCCGCGGGCGGGCAGGTCGGGCAGGTGGGGCGGGTGCTGGAGGCCGCCGCGCGGGACCGGCTGCGGGGCGCGGAGCCCGCCGATCCGGTGGTGGGCGCGGTCGTCGCGGGGCTCTCGGGCGGGCGGAGCGTGGCGGAGGTGGCCGGGGCGGTGGGCCTGGGCGCCCGGCAGCTGCACCGGCGGTCGCTGGCGGCGTTCGGGTACGGGCCGAAGACGCTGGGCCGGGTGCTGCGGCTGAACCGGGCGCTGGAGCTGGCGCGCGGCGGGGTGCCGTTCGCGGAGGTGGCGGCGGTGGCCGGGTACGCGGACCAGGCGCATCTGGCGCGGGAGGTGCGGGGGCTGACGGGCGTACCCCTGGGCGGGCTGCTGGGGCCCGCCTAGGGTCCGCAAAACCTCGTCGGGGGGCCGTCAGCCGGGCAGCGGGGCGAACAGGTCGACGTTGTTGCCGTCCGGGTCCAGGACGGTCGCGTAGCGCTGCCCCCAGAAGGCGTCCCAGGGCTCCTTGGAGCCCCGTACGCCCGCTTCCGTGAGCTTGGCGTACGCGGCGTCCACCTCGGCCGGGCTGTCGCACAGGAAGGCCAGTGCCACCCGTCCCGGCCCGCTCGGCAGCGGGGTCTCGGCCGCGTCCCACATCAGGCGCAGCCCGCCCGGCAGGGTGGCCTCGGCGTGCGGCTGGGCGTCGGCCTCGGCGGGGATGTCCAGGCCGAGCATGCGGTAGAAGGCGAGGGAGGCGGCCATGTCAGCGACGGCCAGCCCGATCGCGTCGAATCGTGGTGTCATGCGGGCAGCGTAGGCAGCCCGCGACCCGCCGGTCTTGAACGAATCGGACACCGGCGCGACACCCCCTACGGGCAGCGGATGACCTGGCCGCCGTACGACAGGTTGCCGCCGAAGCCGAACAGCAGCACCGGGCTTCCGGAGGGGATCTCGCCGCGTTCGACCAGCTTGGACAGGGCGAGCGGAACGCTGGCCGCCGAGGTGTTCCCGGAGTCCACGACATCGCGCGCGATCACCGCGTTGACCGCGCCGAGCTTGCGGGCGACCGGTTCGATGATCCGCAGGTTGGCCTGGTGGAGCACGACACCGGCCAGGTCCGCCGGTTCGATCCCGGCGCGGGCGCACACCTCGCGGGCTATGGGCGGCAGTTGGGTGGTGGCCCAGCGGTACACGGACTGGCCCTCCTGCGCGAAGCGCGGCGGGGTGCCCTCGATACGGACGGCGTTGCCCATCTCGGGCACCGAACCCCACACCACCGGCCCGATGCCCGGCTCCTCGGCCGCCGTCACCACGGCCGCGCCCGCACCGTCGCCCAGCAGGACGCAGGTGGAGCGGTCGGTCCAGTCCGCGGCCTCGGTGAACTTGTCCGCGCCGACGACCAGCGCGGCGGTCGCCGACCCGGCCCGTATCGCGTGGTCGGCGGTGGCCAGGGCGTGGGTGAAGCCGGCGCACACCACGTTGATGTCCATGGCGGCGGGGCAGGCCAGGCCCAGCCGGGCGGCGACGCGGGCGGCCATGTTGGGGCTGCGGTCGATGGCGGTGGACGTGGCGACCAGCACCATGTCGATGTCGGTGGGGGCGAGGCCGCTGTGGGCGAGGGCCTTGGCGGCGGCCGCCGCGGCCATCTCGTCCACCGTCTCGTCGGAGCGCGCCACATGGCGGGTGCGGATCCCGACCCGGCTGCGGATCCACTCGTCGCTGGTGTCGACCATGGCGGCGAGGTCGTCGTTGGTGAGTACCTTCGCGGGCTGGTAGTGGCCGAGCGCCTGTACGCGTGATCCGGTCATCCGTCCAGTCTTGGGGGCCGCGGGCCCGTCCGGTGCACGGGCACCTGACAACGTATGGCCCCGAGATCTGGAGCTTTCGGCCTTCCCAGCCGTCGGTGGCGGCCTTCCGGTGTATGGCCGCCACCGCGCTCATGGCCGCACGGTCAGGAGAGCTGGCCGTCGTAGTCCGGGAGCTTGAAGGTCTTCTCGGCGTGGCCGCCGACCAGGTCGGTGGGGCTGTTGCCGATGTTGGCGATGATCGTGTAGCCCTTCTTCTCGATCTCCGCGCGCTTGGCCGTCTTGTACGCGGCGACCTCGTCGAAGAGGTCGGGGAGGCTGCGTACGTACAGCCCGGCCACCGGGTAGCCCACCGTCTCCAGGTTGTACTGGGTGGGCAGGGTGAGGATGTCCGGGCGCGCGGTGACGAAGAAGAGGTCGACGCCGCGGGTGTGCGCGTACTTCATGAGCTGGAGGACCGGCTCCACGGGGGGTGCCGGGAAGGCGAACTTGAAGTCCGACTCCAGCGAGGTGTTGTCGATGTCGAGGACGATGGCCTGCTTCTCGCCCCCGGGGTTCTGGGTGCGCTGCTCGACGTAGGGCCGGGCCTGGTCGATGACGGCCTTCACGTCGCGCTTCCAGGTCTCGTAGTCGACCTTCGCGGCGGCGGTTCTGGCGGCGGTTCCGGTGGCGCTCGGCGTGGCGGCGGACGTGGCCGCGGCGGTGGCCGTCGTGGCCGTACCTCCCAGGCCGATGGCGATGGCCGCGGCCACCGTCGTCACGCCGAGCCGTCGTGATCGCACGCGTGCTGGAGTCATGGGTTCCGTCCCTCGTCGTCGTGTCGAAGTGTGTGCCCGAGTGGCATGTTCACGTTCGACGGTGGACATGAGAAGGCCGATGCGTTTACTGATGAGTAACGATTCGCGCGGAGGGACCTTCTCGGGCCGGAAATAGGCCAACGACACGTGCCCTGCCGTTCATTGACTGGTCAGCCGATAGATGGGTATGTCATGTACTGAAGGGCCGGCCTGGACCCCGGCGGTGCACGCACCCCGCCCGGACGTCGTGTCACCTCCAGAGCTCCGGTGTCGCGCGCCTCCACCCTGCCGAGGAGGCTTGCATGTTCGATGATCGGCCCGCCTTCGGCGTCCGTGTGCGTGTGCTGGGCGGTGTCACGGTCGCTGAGGTCGCGGGAGAGCTGGACATCTTCGCCGCGGGACGGATCTCCGCACGGCTCGATTCCCTGGCCCGTACGGGATGCCCGGATCTGGTGCTGGACCTGCGGCAAGTCACCTTCCTGGACTGCGCCGGGCTGTCGTTACTGTGCCGGCTGCGCAACCGTGTGCTGGAGCGGGAGGGCCGGTTGCGGCTGGTCATCGTCGATCCGCGGTTCCTGCGACTGCTGCGGATGGTCCGGCTGGAGGACGCCTTCGAGGTGCTGGAGGATCTGACACCGGAGGTCGCGGGCGCGGGGAACGCGGCGGCGGGCGGGAGCGGCGACGTTCTCGCATGAGGAACTCGCGTGAGGATCTCGCGTGAGGCGCCCGCGTGAGGCGTCCGCGTGAAACGTGGATGCGCGCTGCGTATCTGACCAGACGTCAATAGGAAGAAAAGAACTTCACTCGAACGAGCGTTTTTCGCTCGGGGAATGGCGCGTCCCTCTCTCTGTAACCGGCGGTCACCCCCTTACGCTCGCCTGCACGTCACCCAGGGCCCGGCGGATCTGCACCCGATGCTCCACTCTGCCCGCTTCCGGGAGTCCGAGGACGGTGAAAGGGGGCAGTGTGCCGTTCCGAGGGGAATTCGTGATGTCGCAGCAAGGCGCTCCCCGTGGCGCACCGATGCCGCAGGGGGCGTCACACGCGACGCCGGACGCCGCGCCGGGCTCCGACGCGGCCGCCGGTGGCTTATGCCGTCTGCCGGACCACCCGGACCCGGCCCCGTACGCCCGTACGTCCCGCGTCGGCGGATACACCGTCGTCGCACTGCACGGTGAGATCGACATCGCCGGGCTGGCGGGCGTCGGCCCGGCACTGGACGCCGCCACGGGCGCCCGGGCGCCCGAGGTCGTGGTCGACTTGACGCCGACGACGTTCTTCGACTGCTCCGGTCTGGGGCTGCTGTGCCGCGCCCACCGCCGGGTGGCCGAGCGCGGCGGCCGGCTGCGGCTGGTGTGCGACGACCCCCTGATCCTGCGCACCCTGCGGGTGGGCGGGCTGCTCGAGGTGCTCGGCCCGGTGGCCACGCTGGAGGACGCGGTCGGCGAGGAGTGACACGTCGGACGGGCGGCACGTCTGGGCGCGCCGTACGTGTCTGGACGCGAGGCACGTCCGGGTGCGCGATACGTCAGACGCGCGGTGGCGTCACTCCGTGGCCCCGGTGCGGCCGCCCGCGGCCCCAGCCGTGGCGACGGGGGCGGTGGCGGTGGTGGTGGCGGGCCGGGAGATCGCTGTGGCGATCGGGCGCGATCTTGTTGCCGGTCTGGGCGTTGACGCGGTGGATCAGCAGCACGCCCACGGCGATCATCGCCAGGATCACGGCCACACCGACGACGGTCTCCATGGTGTTCACTCCCTGGGGCCGGGCCCGGCCTGGAGGAATCCCGGCCGAAATGCGCGAAACCTTGGTGAATACACCGTACCTCCGCCCGGAAGCGAGAGCGCCCCGCGCGCAGAGGTCTGCCGGGACACACCCGCCGCCCGCACCGGTGTCGGGGGACCGGGTGCGGGCGGCGTGCCCTGATCAGTGGCTCAGGGGCTCACAGTGGCCTGGGGGCGTTCAGTGGGCCTTGGCGAGGTCCTTCTTCTGGAGGGCGGCCAGGCCGTTGGCCCACAGCTGGTTCACGCGGTTGATCTCGGCCCGGTTCGGCTGCGCGTTCTTGCAGGACGTCCCCGGGCCGCCACCGGACATCAGCTCGCTGCACGGGCCCGAGTAGTGGTCCGGCAGACCGAGTACGTGGCCGGTCTCGTGCGCGGTGACCCGCGTGGAGTCGTACTGCTGGTTCTGCTTGTAGTCCAGGAAGATGTAGCCGCTGCCGTGGCCGTCGGTGCTCGCGTACGACCCTCTGGAGTCGTTGCCCTCGCGGTACGTGAAGTCGGGATTGCTGCCTTCCTGGAGCTTCACGTTGCTCACCGACGCGTTCCATATCTGGGTGCTGCGGGCTATCACCGACTTGAAGGTCGGCGCCGAGCTTGCGCTGTAGGTGACGGTGACCGCGGCGGCCGCGCTGGGCGCCTTCGCCCGCTTGGCCAGCGCCGACTTCATCACGGCCTTGATGAAGGCGTCGGTGTCGGCCTTCTCCTCGGCACCGGGGACGTACCCGGCGGACGCGGTGGTCGTGGCGGACCGGGTGTGGTCGGGCGTGGCCGCCGACGCGGGCACGGCGGCGAGGCTCGCCGCCAGACCGAGGCCGAGGGTCGCGGACAGCGTCAACTTGGGAAGTGTCACGTGGGGGGCTCCTCATCGTCCTCGGGCCCCCGACCGCCGTGTGGGGTGCGGCGGTGGGAGCCCTGGGGAACTCTTGGTGCCGCAGAGTCTTGAGGAGATCCGGCGTGGCGCGGAGATGCCAACCGGCGATAGTCCCATGGCATATCCCGCGGCGGACCGGGACGATCCTCCACGGGCGCCGCCGATGCGCCGCGGAATGCCGACTCGCCCCGCAGAAAGGGGAATTGGCGCGGTTTCAGTGTCTGGTGTGACGCGCGAGAGCGCCGTTATGCTCCCGCCGTGGAGCTCGAGGTGAGGCACCTTCGTGCGCTGTGCGCCATTGCCGACACCGGCAGCCTACGGAAGGCGGCGCGACAGCTGGGCATGAGCCAGCCCTCTTTGACGACACAGCTCCGGCGCATCGAGAACACCGTCGGCGGCCGGTTGTTCTCGCGGGAGGTCACCGGCAGCCGCCCCACCCCGCTGGGGAGGTCCCTGCTGAACCGGGCCCGGCCCATCGTGGCCGAGATGAACGCCCTCGTCAGCGAGGTCCGGTTGGAGGTGGGGCAGACCGCGGGCGGGGCCCTGCGCATCGGCAGCACCGGCAGCAGGGTCGTGGTCGGATGGCTGCGCAGGCTCCGCTCCCGCTTCCCGGACACCGACACCACCATCCACATGGACGTGTCCGCGAACGCGCTGCTGGAGATGGTCGCCGCGCAGCAGCTCGACGCCGCCTTCGTCCACGAGGTCGAGGGCGCCCCGCTGCGGGTCCCCGAAGGGGTGCACCGCCGGGTGCTGCTGGCCCGCGAACCGCAGTTCGTGGCCCTCGCCGAGACGCATCCGGCCGCCGGCGCACCGGTGGTGCGGCTCACGGACCTCGCCGACGACCAGTGGATGGTCGACCCCGCGGGGGACGGCGAAGGGCCCGGGCTGCGCCGCGTCCTCACCGCCGCCGGGCTGAACCCCCGGGTGGTGTACGGGGACTATCTGACCGCCGCCGACCTGGTCGCCTCCGGGGAGGTGGTCGCCCCGTGCCAGCCCACGGCCCGGTCGCGTCCCGGCATGGTGGTGCGGCCGCTGCACGGGGATCCGCTGACGGTCGGGCTCTACCTGGCGTCGCGCGCGCCGGACGCGGGTGCCACGGACGCGGGCGGCGCGGCCGTCTCCGCCGACGTCGACGCGCTCTTCGCCGACCTGGAGACCGCGTACCTGGAGATCGCCTGGGCGAGCGACGCCTACCGCCAGTGGCTGCTGCGCAACGACAGCCCGCTGGTGCGGGTCCGCGACGCCCGTACGCCGGTCCCGCTGGCCGACATCGGCCTCGCGGGCCCGTCGGACGGCGCGTAGCGGTTGGGGTGTCGCTGCCTCAGTCGTCGATCGCCTGGTAGGCCAGCGTCCAGAAGTCGAGGTACACCGGCGAGAACTGCGGGAACTGCGCGCGCTGGGTCAGCAGGACCGCCACCATCTGCTCCGCGGGGTCCGAGGCCCAGGACGTGCCGAGCCCGCCGTCCCAGCCGAACCGCCCCGGCACCGCGGCGACCCCGTCCCGCCCGGTGACCACCGAAACCCCGAACCCCCAGCCCAGGTTGTCCCACGCCCCCGGGAGGAGGCCGGACACCGCCTTCTGGGCGGGCGTCAGCTGATCGGTCGTCATCAGCTCCACGGACGGCCGGGACAGGACGCGCCCGCCACCGTCGTACCGCCCCCGGTCCAGCATCATCCGGCCGAACGCCAGGAAGTCGTCCACCGTGGAGACCAGGCCCCCGCCGCCGTCCGGGAACGCGGGTGGCGCGGCCCACCGGCTGTCCTCGACCCCGTCGTACGGTTCGGGCTTCCCCGTCTCGGGGTCGGCGAGGTACGAGGTGGCCAGCCGGCCGAGCTTCTCCGGCGGTACGTGGAAGCCGGTGTCCGCCATGCCCAGGGGGTCGAAGATCCGCTCCCGCAGAAAGTCCTCCAGCGGGCGGCCGGTGGCCCGCGCGATGAGCACGCCCAGCACCTGGGAGCCGGTGTGGTACAGCCACTTCTCGCCCGGCTGGTGCATCAGCGGCAGGGTGCCCAGGCGCCGCATCCACTCATCGGGGTCCGGCGCCGCGGCGGGGTCCGGCATTCCCGCCCCGACCCCCAGCTCCTGGACCGCGCGCGCCATGGGAACGTCCTGCGGGCCCATCAGCATGCCGAGGCCCAGCCGGAACGTCAGCAGATCGCGCAGGGTGATCGGGCGGACCGCCGGAACGGTGTCCTCCAGTGGCCCGTCGATCCGGCGGAGCACCCGCCGGTCGGCCAGCTCGGGCAGCAGCCGGTCCACCGGGTCGTCCAGCCGCAGCACGCACTCCTCGACCAGGATCATCGCCGCGACCGCGATGACCGGCTTCGTCATCGAGGCGATCCGGAAGATCGTGTCCCGGCGCATCGGGTCCTCGCCGTCGACCGCCTTCGTGCCGATCACATCCACATGTGTCTCACCGCGCCTGCTGAGTGCCGTGATCAGCCCGGGCGCCTCGCCCCGGTCGACATGGCGGGCCATCACGTCGTGCATCCGGCCCAGCCGCGCGATCGAGAATCCTCCGTCACCCATGTGCGTGTCCCCGTTCGTCCGGTGAGAGCTGCCCGGTGAGAGCTGCCCGTGAAGACTCCCACAGGGCACTGACAGTCTCCGGTGGGAGGTGGATCAGCCCAGGTCGGGCGGTGCGCCGGGCAGTGGCTGCTCCGCCCAGATCGTCTTCCCCTCCGCGGTCTGCCGGCTGCCCCAGCGGCGGCTGAGCTGGGCGACCAGCAGCAGCCCGCGGCCGCCCTCGTCAAAGGTGCGGGCGCGGCGCAGATGCGGGGCGGTGTTGCTGGCGTCGGACACCTCGCAGATCAGCGAGTGGTCGTGGATCAGGCGCAGCTGGATGGGCGGCAGCGCGTGCCGGATGGCGTTGGTGACCAGCTCGCTGACGACCAGTTCGGTGGTGAACACGGCGTCGTCCAGACCCCAGTCGGTCAGCCGCTCGGTGACGTCCCGGCGGGACCGGGCGACACAGGCCGGGTCGGCGGGCACGTCCCAGGTGGCCACGTGCGCCGCGTCCAGGGCGTGGGTCCGGGCGAGGAGCAGGGCGACGTCGTCCAGCACGCCGTGCTCGGGCAGCAGCGCGCGCAGGACGGTGTCACAGGTGCCCTCCAGGGAGGCGGCGGGCTGGGTCAGCGCCTCGGCCAGCAGCACGCGCCCCTCGTCCACGTCCCGGTCCCAGCCGCCCAGCAGGCCGTTGGTGTAGAGGGCGAGCACGGTGTCCTCGGGCAGTTCGAGGTCCATCACCTCGAACGGCAGCCCGCCGACCCCCAGCGGCGGGCCCACCGGCAGGGTTGCGAACTCCACCGGGCCGCCGGGGGTGACCACGGCCGGTGCGGGATGTCCGGCCGCGGCCATGGCGCAGTGGTGCGTCACCGGGTCGTAGACCGCGTACAGGCAGGTGGCGCCGACGTCCCCGGCGGTCTCCTCGTCCCCGGCCTCCGCGGACAGATGGATCACGAGGTCGTCGAGATGGGTGAGGAGTTCGTCCGGCGGCAGATCCACATCGGCGAGGGTCCGCACCGCGGTGCGCAGCCGCCCCATGGTGGCCGACGCGTGGATGCCGTGGCCGACCACATCGCCCACCACCAGGGCGACCCGCGCCCCGGAGAGCGGGATCACGTCGAACCAGTCCCCGCCCGCCGCCGTGTACGGCCCGGCGGGCAGATAGCGGGACGCCACCTCCACCGCGGACGGCCGGAGCACCGCCTGCGGCAGCAGGCTGCGCTGGAGGGCCAGCGCGGTGTCGCGTTCCCGGGTGAAGCGGCGGGCGTTGTCCACGCAGACCGCGGCCCGCGTGGTGATCTCCTCGGCCAGCAGCACATCGTCCTGGGTGAACGGCCCGGGGCTGCGGTGGCGGATGAACACGGCCACCCCGAGGGTCGTTCCCCTCGCCCGGATCGGCACCGACATGATCGAGTGGATGCCGAACTCCTGGATCTTGGCGCCGCGGGCCGGCTTGAGGGCGGTCCATGCCGTGATGACGGGATCGTCGGCGGCGTAGATGATGGGCCGCCCCGCCACCAGGCACTCGGCCATCGGGGACAGCTCCGGATAGGTGTCCACCTTCCCCAGCTCGATCGCCGCCTCCGGAGCCGCCTCGTAGATCGACCTGTGGGCGGCGCGGCGCAGCACGATCGGGCCGGTGAGCGGGCCGGGCGGCAGTTCCTCGTCCTGGTCGAGCCGGTCCAGCAGGTCGACGGTGACGAAGTCGGCCAGCCGCGGTACGCACACCTCGGCCAGCTCCTGCGCGGTGCGGGTGATGTCGAGGGTGCTGCCGATCCGTACGCTGGCCTCGCTCAGCAGGAGCAGCCGCTGCCGGGCCCGGTACTGCTCGGTGATGTCGTGCGCCGCCAGGCAGACGCCGTGCACCTGGCCGTCCTTGGTCTTCAGCGGCGCGAAGTGGGCCGACCAGGCGTGCTCCTGCTCCTCGCCGCCGGTGCGCGGATACGTCTCCATGTGGCGCCGTTCGCCGGTGCGCAGCACATGCCGCATCAGCGCTTCGAGCCCCTCGCTGCGCAGCTTCCCGGCGATGTCCGCGAGCCGCAGCCCCCGGAGGTCGCCCTCGGGGAGGCCGATGACGCGTGCCATCTCGGCGTTCACCTTGCGCAGCCGCAGCTCGGTGTCATAGATCGCCATGGGGCAGGGCGACTGGGCGTACGCCCAGGTCAGGAGCGTCGCGTCGGAGGGTGCCGCGGTGTCGTCGGCGGGCAGCGGGGCGATCAGCAGCCAGCCGTCCCCGGTGCGGTGGGCCAGCAGCGCCACCTCCACCCGCCGCCCGTCGCGGTGGCGCACCGCCAGCGTGCCGCGCCAGCGCATCCGCACCGCCCGGGCCCGCTCCACCACGCCGTCGACCGGCTCGGCGAGCAGCGCCGCGGCGGGCCGCCCCACCACCTCCGACGGCGGGTAGCCGAGCAGCCGCCGGGCGCCGTCGTTCCAGCCGGTCACCGTGGCATCACCGCTGACGGTGACCCGCGCCGCGCCCGCTTCGTCCACGTATCCCAGCGTCGTCCACATTCGGCGGGGCATCAACCAGAGGTCACGGCCGGCGGGTCACGGCGCAAAAGAAGACCGCACCCGGCCGCGGTGGCGGGCCGGGTGCGGGCAGGGGGCCTGTCGGCCCCGGGGCCGGGTCAGGCCTTCTTGGTCTCCCAGAAGATCTTGTCGATCTGGGCGATGTAGTCCAGGGCCTTCTGGCCCGTGGCCGGGTCGGTCGAGCCCTTGGCGGCGCTGAGCGCCTTCAGGGTCTCGTTGACCAGCTGGTGCAGCTCCGGGTACTTCTCGAAGTGCGGGGGCTTGAAGTAGTCGCTCCACAGCACCGAGACGTGGTGCTTCGCCAGCTCCGCGCGCTCTTCCTTGATGACGGTGGCGCGGGCACGGAAGTGCGGGTCCTCGTTGGCCTGGAACTTCTCCTGGACGGCCTTCACGGACTCGGCCTCGATGCGGGCCTGGGCCGGGTCGTACACGCCGCACGGCAGGTCGCAGTGTGCGCTGACCTGAACCTTGGGGGCGAACAGGCGGGAGAGCATAGAGCTGTCCTTCCATTCGTGATCGTCTTCTCAGGTGCGAGATTACTCCGTGTGGGAAGGCTTTTCTCGGGCGGCCCGGGGGGCTTAGGTCAAAAGTCCGGTGACCGTCCGGGAGTCTTGAGGGTGTGACCTGGGATGGTGTGGGCGGATGGTGGCGTACGGACCGGAGGTTCTGTGATGCAGGAACAGCTGCACGATCGCGGGCAGGAGAGGGGCCGCGAGCAGCAGGGACTGCTGCGGATGGGGCTGGCCGAGGTGTACAACCCGTCGATGCAGCCGTCGCTGTACCCCGGTGACCAGTTGGTGGTGCGGTACGGGGTGCCCGTGCGGCCGGGGGACGTGGTGGTGCTCCGGCATCCCTTCCGGCAGGACCTGCTCATCGTCAAGCGCGCGGTGGAGCGCCGCGAGGGCGGCTGGTGGGTGATGGGGGACAACCCGGACGTGGAGAACGACAGCCGGGAGTTCGGCGTCGTACCGGACGAGCTGGTGGTGGCCCGGGCGTGGGTGCGGGTGCGGCCGCTGCCGGGGCGGCCCGGGGGCCGGGGTCAGCGGTCGATGACGGGGCTGCTGTCGTGGGCGGTGTCGGCGGTGCGGCCGGTGCGGTCGCGGTCGCGGGCCAGGGGTGTGGCGCGCGCGGCGGGCGCGGGGTCGGCGGCGGGCGCGGAGTCGGCCGAGCGGCCCGCGTCGAGGCGTTTACGGGCGCGGTAGGCGGCGACGTTGGCGCGGGTGGCGCAGCGGTCCGAGCAGTAGCGTCGGGATCGATTTGTCGATGTGTCGAGGTAGGCGTTGCGGCAGGGCGGGGCCTCGCAGATGCCGAGCCGGTCCGCGCCCAGTTCGGTGAGGTGGAACGCGAGCCCCATGGAGGCGGTCGCGGCGAATCCGGCGCTGGCGTTGGCGGCGTAGTCGGCGATGTGCATGTGCCAGTTGGGGCGGCCGTCCTCGTCCCGCAGCTCGTGCCCGGAGATCTGCGGGCTCACCGGGAACTCGATGAGCAGCGCGTTGAGCAGGTCCACCGCCAGGACCTCGTCCCCGTCCGCCGCCGCCTCGAAGACCGCGCGCAGCCGGGCCCGGACCGACCGCAGCCGGGTGACGTCGGCGTCCGTCGCGCGCCGGGTCGCCTGCTGGCTCTCGCCGAAGAGGGTGCGTACGGCGTCGACCGAGGTGAGCGCGTCGGTGCCGCGTGCGGGCTCCTCGCTGTTGACCAGACGCACGGCGAGATCTGAGTAATAAGCCAGTTCCACTTGTGGTCCTTACGGGGGGCGGTCTAGGGTCGGTTCGGTCAGGTCGAGTAATGGGCGCTCTGCGCGCCAGGGTATTACGTACTACGACGGCTTGGAGGAGCGCGATGACGGACACCCTCGCCGCGGCGGACTGGCAGGCGTGGCAACGGAGCTGGGACCGGCAGCAGGAGTGGTACCTCCCCGATCGTGAGGAGCGGTTCCGGGCGATGCTCGACGCGGTCGAGGCGCTGGTCGGACCGGAGCCGAGAATCCTCGACCTCGCGTGCGGCACGGGCAGTATCTCGGATCGGGCGCTGCGCCGCTTCCCCGGTGCCACCAGCACCGGCGTCGATCTGGACCCCGCGCTGCTGGCCATCGCGCGCGGGTACTTCGCGGGGGACGGCCGCATCACCTTCGTCAGCGTGGACCTGCGCGACCCCGGGTGGACCGGGCGGCTGCCGCACCCCACGTACGACGCGGTGCTCACCGCCACCGCCCTCCACTGGCTGCGCTCCGATGAACTCCGGACGCTGTACGGCCAGGTGGCGGGGGTGCTGCGGGACGGCGGGGTGTTCCTGAACGCCGACCACATGCCGGACCCGGACACCCCCCGGCTCAACGACGCCGACCGCACCTATCGCAAGGAGCGGCAGGCCCGGGCCAAGGCCGAGGGCGCCCAGGACTGGGTGGACTGGTGGGGCGCCGCCGCCGCGGACCCGGTGCTGGCGGAACCCGTCGCCGAGCGGTTCACGATCTTCGGCAACCCGGCGGACGGCGACCACGAGGACGGCGAGGCGCAGTCCGTGAGCTGGCACGCGGACGCGCTGCGCGAGGCGGGCTTCGCCGAGGCGAGGCCCGTGTGGTGCTCGGTCTCGGACGCGATGGTGCTCGGGCTCAAGTAACGGCCGAGGGCGGTACGGAGCCCTCACGCCCCGTACCGCCCTCGCGTCGTTCGCCTACGGCACCTTCGCCTACGGCACCTACAGCACCTACAGCACCTTGGACAGGAACGACTTCGTCCGCTCGTGCTGCGGGTTCGTCAGCACCTCACGCGGAAGCCCGGACTCCACGACCACTCCGTCGTCCATGAAGACGACCGAGTCGCCGACCTCCCGGGCGAAGCCCATCTCATGCGTGACGACGATCATCGTCATGCCGTCCTCCGCGAGCCCGCGCATCACATCGAGGACGTCCCCGACGAGCTCCGGGTCGAGCGCCGAGGTCGGCTCGTCGAAGAGCATCAGCTTCGGCTCCATGGCCAGCGCCCGCGCGATCGCGACCCGCTGCTGCTGGCCGCCGGAGAGCTGCGAGGGGTAGTTGCCCGCCTTGTCGGCGAGGCCCACCCGGTCCAGCAGCTTCCGCGCCCGCTCCCGGGCGACCGCCTTGGTCTCCCGCTTGACCTGCACCGGCGCCTCGATCACGTTCTCCAGCGCGGTCATGTGCGGGAAGAGGTTGAAGCGCTGGAAGACCATGCCGATGTCGCGGCGCTTGGCGGCGACCTCGCGGTCCTTCAGCTCGTAGAGCTTGTCGCCCTTCTGCCGGTAGCCGACCAGGTCGCCGTCCACGTACAGCCGCCCGGAGTTGATCTTCTCCAGGTGGTTGATGCAGCGCAGGAAGGTGGACTTCCCGGAGCCGGACGGGCCGATCAGACAGAACACCTCGCGCGGGGCGACCTCGAGGTCGATCCCCTTGAGGACCTGTACCGCGCCGAAGGACTTGTGGACGCCCTCGGCCTTCACCATGGCGTTCATACGCTCACATCCCCTGGCGGTTGGAGCCGGACAGCAGGTTGATCCGGATGCGCTGCAACGGCGTCGCGGGCAGGTTCCGGGAGGTGCCGCGCGCGTAGTAGCGCTCCAGGTAGTACTGGCCCACGCTGAGCACCGAGGTGAGGATCAGGTACCAGGCGGCGGCGAGGAAGAGCATCTCGGCGGTGGCGCCGGAGTTCTGGCCGACCTCCGAGGTGGCCTGGAGCAGGTCCCAGTACTGGACCGCGATCACCAGCGAGGTGGTCTTGAGCATGTTGATGAACTCGTTGCCGGTCGGCGGCACGATCACCCGCATGGCCTGCGGCAGGACGACCCGGCGCAGCGTCTTGGCGTGGCTCATGCCCAGCGCCTGGGCGGCCTCGGTCTGGCCCTCGTCGACGGACTGGATGCCCGCCCGGCAGATCTCCGCCATGTACGCGGCCTCGTTCAGCCCGAGGCCCAGCAGGGCGGCCAGGAACGGGGTCATGAAGTCCGACCACTCGTCCTTGTAGATCGGCATGATGTTGATGTAGTGGAAGACCAGCCCCAGGTTGAACCACACCAGCAGCTGCACATAGACCGGGGTGCCGCGGAAGAACCAGATGTAGCCCCAGGCGATGGAGGACGTCACCGGGTTCTTCGAGAGCCGCATCACGGCCAGGACGATGCCGAGGGCCACGCCGAGCACCATCGAGAGGATGGTGATCCAGATGGTGTTGCGGACGCCCTTGAGGACTTCGCCGTCGAAGAAGTAGTCCGGGATGGCGTCCCAGTTCACATCGCCCTTGGCGAAGGCGTAGACGAGCGTCACCAGCAGGGCGATGGCGACGACCGCGGAGATCCAGCGGCCGTAGTGCCGCACCGGGATGGCCTTGATGCTCTCCGGTGCGGGAGACGGGGTGCCGACGGGCCCCGTCTTGTCGATCTTCGTTGTCACGGGTGAGTGCCTTTCAGCGCGAGCGCGCGAGCTTCAGGGTCGGCCGGGGTCACTTGCCGCCGTTGATGATGGCCTTGGTGACCGCGCCCTCCTTGACGCCCCACTTCGCGACGAGCTTGTCGTATTCGCCGTTCGCGATGATGAGGGCGAGTGCCTGCTGGAGGGCGTCGCGCAGCTCGGTGTTGTCCTTGGAGACGGCGATGCCGTACGGCGCCGCGTCCACCTGCTCGCCCACCAGCTGGAAGTCCTTGCCGCCGCCGGAGGTCTTCACCGCGTACGCGGCCACGGGGAAGTCGCTGGACCCCGCCGCGGCACCCCCGCCGCGCAGCCGGGTCTGGGCCTCGGTGTCATTGCCGAACGCCTCGACCGCGATCTTCCTCTTGCCGCCCTTCTCGCACTTCTTCGACTCCGCCTTGGCCAGATCGTGCGAGACGGTGCCGCGCTGCACGACGATCTTCTTGCCGCAGAGGTCGTCCCAGGTCTTGATGCCCTGGTCGTCGCCCTTCCTGGTGTAGATCGAGACACCGGCGGTCAGATAGTCGACGAAGTCGACGCCCTCGCCGGCCTTCTTGCCGGTGTCGGGGTCGACGCCCTCCTGGCGGCCCTTGTTGTCGGTCATGGCCGACATGGCGATGTCGTAGCGCTGCGACCGCAGACCGGACAGCAGGGTGTCGAACGTGGCGTTGTTGAACTCGAACCTGACGCCCAGGACGTCGCCGAGCGCGTCCGCCAGGTCCGGGTCGAGCCCCATGACCTTGCCGTTCTTCTTGAATTCGACCGGCGGGTAGTTGATGTCGGAGCCGACCTTGATCACACCCGCGTCCTGGATCTTCTGCGGCAGCTTGCTGAAGAGCGGACCCTTGTCGGCGGCGTTGCTGGAATTACCCTGCTTCGCCTTGTTGGTCTGGTCGCCACAGCCCGTCAGCAGCAGGGCGCCCACGACCGCGACGGCGCCGACAGCGGCCGTCCGGGACTTCGTGGTGACCCGACGACGCGTGAAGCTGGCGGTCATGCTGGTTCCTCCGGCAGGGTGAGAGGGTGTCCGAGGGTCGGGAACACGCGTGTGGGTGTCGCGATCTCGTGTGATTGGGGCATCTTGCCATCTGGACGGGCACGCCCGTACGGCGATCCATGTCAAAATCGGATAACGGGCGATCCCCGTGGTGCACAGGAAACGGACACCGGGCTGGACAGCCCAGGTGCGGGGAGCGGTACGAAATTGTGATCATGCGGCGAATGGCGCGTGACAGCAGCATGCATATTCGAGGCTGCTTCGACCGCTTCCAACGGTTATGAGAAGTTTCCGAACACCACCGCAACGGAACCCGCTCGTTCTGGGCGCGCGCTTCCGGTAGAACAGACGGCTACCCCCCTCATCCGGGGCTCAGGACGCGAGTGCGACGCGTCCGGCGTCCGTATCTGACTCCGCGTGGCAGGTATCTGCCCCGCGGCACCGGACGCGGTGCCCGCCCGCTCCCAACCTGGGGCGGTTACCCTCGACAGAAAAACGACAAAGGGGTCTAAAAGTGGCAGCGGAGATGGTGAATCCTCGCAGCGACAAGGCAAGCGACAGCGGCGAAGGAGCCGACGGAGTGACCGACGGAGAGCCCTTCGATCCCGCTTTCGCGCTGCACCGCGGCGGCAAGATGGCCGTCCAGGCGACCGTGCCCGTGCGCGACCGGGACGATCTGTCCCTCGCCTACACGCCGGGCGTCGCCAAGGTGTGCAGCGCAATCGCCGAACAGCCGGAACTCGTCCACGACTACACCTGGAAGTCCCAGGTCGTGGCCGTCGTGACGGACGGCAGCGCGGTGCTCGGGCTCGGCGACATCGGCCCGGAGGCATCCCTGCCGGTGATGGAGGGCAAGGCGATCCTCTTCAAGCAGTTCGGCGGCGTGGACGCGGTGCCCATCGCGCTCGACTGCCGGGACGTGGACGAGATCGTCGAGACCGTCGTCCGGTTCGCGCCCTCGTTCGGCGGCGTCAATCTGGAGGACATCTCCGCGCCCCGCTGCTTCGAGATCGAGCGCAAGCTCCAGGAGCGCGTCGACATCCCGATCTTCCACGACGACCAGCACGGTACGGCGGTCGTCACCCTGGCCGCGCTGCGCAACGCGGCCAAGCTGACGGACCGCGCCCTCGGCCAGCTGCGCGCCGTCATCTCGGGTGCGGGCGCCGCCGGTGTGGCCATCGCCCGGATCCTCACCGAGGCGGGCATCGGAGACGTCGCGGTCTGCGACCGCAAGGGCGTCGTCTCCCTGGACCGCGAGGACCTCACCGAGGTCAAGCGCGAGCTGGCCGGCTTCACCAACAAGGCCGGGCTCACCGGTTCGCTGGAGGCCGCGATGGACGGCGCCGACGTCTTCATCGGCGTCAGCGGCGGCACGGTGCCGGAGGAGGCGGTGGCGAAGATGGCGCCCGGCGCCTTCATCTTCGCGATGGCCAACCCCAACCCGGAGATCCACCCCGAGGTCGCGCACCAGCACGCTGCCGTGGTCGCCACCGGGCGCAGCGACTTCCCGAACCAGATCAACAACGTGCTCGCCTTCCCCGGCATCTTCGCCGGGGCCCTCCAGGTCCGGGCCTCCCGGATCACCGAGGGCATGAAGCTCGCCGCCGCCGAGGCGCTGGCCTCCGTCGTGGCCGACGAGCTGAGCGCGGACAAGGTCATCCCCTCGCCGTTCGACGAGCGGGTCGCCCCGGCCGTGACCGCGGCCGTGGCCGCCGCCGCCCGCGCGGAGGGCGTGGCGCGCCGCTGAGCCACACGGTCCACTGACCGGCGTGCGGGGCCGGGTCGTCCACGGGGCGGCCCGGCCCCGCCGTTAGGGGTCGGGGCGGGCCCGGGGCGGTGCTCGGGGCGGTGTGACTCACATCGCGGCGTGGTTCCGTCGCCCTCCCTCGCGGCCTATGGTCGGGATCATGTTCGCTGCCTACGCCGCACGTATCGACCGCGACCAGCCGCTCAACGGCCTCGAACTGGGCGAGCGCCCCGAGCCGGAGGCACGCCCCGGCTGGACGACCGTCAGCGTCAAGGCCGCCTCGCTCAACCACCACGACCTGTGGTCGCTGCGCGGGGTCGGACTCGGCGAGGAGTCGCTGCCGATGATCCTCGGCTGTGACGCCGCCGGGATCGACGAGGACGGCAACGAGGTCGTCCTCCACTCGGTCATCGGCCAGAGCGGTCACGGCGTCGGACCGCGTGAGCCCCGCACCATCCTCACCGAGCGCTACCAGGGCACCTTCGCGGAGAAGGTCACCGTCCCCACCTGGAATCTGCTGCCCAAGCCCAAGGAGCTGTCCTTCGAGGAGGCCGCGTGCCTCCCGACGGCCTGGCTGACCGCCTACCGCATGCTGTTCACCAACGCGGGCGTACGGCCCGGCGACAGCGTGCTGGTGCAGGGCGCGGGCGGCGGCGTGGCCACCGCCGCGATCGTGCTCGGTGCCGCCGCCGGGCTGCGGATGCTCGCCACCAGCCGGGACGAGGCCAAGCGCAAGCGCGCGGTCGAACTCGGCGCCGAGGGGGCGTACGAGCCGGGGGAGCGGCTGTCGCGGCGGGTGGACGCGGTGATCGAGACGGTCGGCGCCGCGACCTGGTCGCATTCGGTGAAGTCCCTCAAGCCGGGCGGCACGCTCGTCATCTCCGGCGCCACCAGTGGCCCCAACCCGCAGGCCACCGAGCTGAACAGGATCTTCTTCCTGGAGCTGAAGGTCGTCGGGTCGACGATGGGCGGCAAGGACGAGCTGGAGGACCTGCTGAGCTTCTGCGCGGCGCGGGGGGTGCGGCCGGTGATCGACTCGGTGCTGCCGCTGGACCGGGCGCGCGAGGGGTTCGAGAAGATGGCGGGCGGCGATCTGTTCGGCAAGGTCGTGCTGACGGTCTGAGTGGCTTGGCGGTCTGAGGGGCTTTCCGGGCCTGGCGATCTGACGGGCTTGGCGGCCTGACGGGCCAGGTGGTCTGACCGGCGGTCATATTTGGCGGATATTGCACCCTTGTTCGATCCTTCGCAGTCAAGAGCGACGTATTGCCGTCACTCTCGGTGAAGGGTCTGGTGCTCTCCGAAGTTGGCGCGGATAATCGTGCTCGGGGGGATGCACATGACTGCTTCAGTACCGCCTTTGCCGAAAATCGAGTTGCTGATCGACGCGCTCGAACAGCTCGTCACCCTGCCGCCGGGCCGCCGCGGTCCGGCGCCGCAGATCCTGCTCACCCAGCTGACCGAGGGGCCCGAGGCCGGGCGGATCGCGGACGGCCTGTGCGCGCGCTTCAGCGCGGGCGGCCGCGCCCGCGTTCCGTTCGCCCAGGTGGCGGGCGAGGCCGAGACCCCGCGTCAGGAGCACGTGGGGGCCACGTTCCAGAAGATCGAGGAGGAGTTGCTGCGCAACCGGCCCGGCGGCTTCGGCCGACTGCGGCTGCCGCAGTTCCGGCTGATGTGCGGCATCGTCGAGGCCGACCTCGCCGGATGCCCGTTGGGCGCCCAGGCCACGGAGTTGCGCAACCGGAGCTACGAGGCGCACTGCGCCCGCTCGGTCTTCCTGCGCGCCCTCCAGGCCGTGAGCGGCGGGGAGGAGCCGCCGCCGAGCATCCCGGGCACCGCCTGGTACTGGCTGCGCCGACCGCTGTTCGGCCTGCTGCCCCGCTGGTGGTACGGGCGGCGCCATGGTCGCCGGATGACCCGCAAGGGCAGCTGGTACCGCACCTGGGCCGAACTGCCCGAGGGCGGGCCCGGCTTCTTCACCGACGCCTGCCGGCTGACCGTGGGCGCGCCCGGCGCCGCGCGGCGCGAGCCGATCGTCGACGTGCTGCTGCGGGCGCTGCTCGCCGACCTGGAGCGGGCCTTCCGTCATCCCCGGCTCTCGCCGTGGGGGCGGCGCCGCCGCCATCGCGTCGTGCTCGTCTTCCCGCAGCCTCCGGCCATCGGCGACGACACCGGGCGGCTGCTGGAGCAGTTCCCCCAGGCGGTCGAGCACACGGGATGCACCGGGGTCATGCTGATGGCCGCGGTGCGCCCGGGCCGGGAGCGCACCGAGAGCTTCGCCGAGGCCGCCATCACGCTGAAGTCCTGGATCGGGGCCACCGGTGCGGGCGGCGCCCGGGTGGTCCGGGTGGGCGTCGAACCGCATGCGGACGACGAGGACGCGGCCCGCTGGCTCGGCCGCTATCCGGAGATCGCCGTCGGCAGAAGCCGTTCCGACGCGGCGCCGCGGGCGGAGGCCGCGGTCGCGGCGGTGGCGGGCGTCACCGTGCTCGGGCTGCTCGGCGGCTATGGCGTGGCCTGGCTGACGGCGCGCAGCGACACCGCCTGCCTCGGGGGCAGCGGCGCCTCGGCGACCCCGGCCCCTACCGCGTCAGCGTCTGCGTCCGGTGGCAAGGGTGACGGGCGGAGCCGCCCGCCGGACCGGAGTCCGCGGGCCGTCTACGACGATGCGGTGGCCGCCATCACCCGGCAGAACAAGCGGGCCGACAAGGCGGCCCGCTCCGGCGACATGGTCCGGACGGTCGGCTATCTGGGGGTGCCGGTGACCGCCGGTGACTGGGACCAGGCCAAGTACAGCGGTGCCATCCCCGAGGTGCGCGGCATCGCGCTGGCCCAGGAGGAGATCAACGAACAGGCGGATCAGCAGAAGAGCAGCAAGGTCTGGCTGAGGGTCCGCCTGATGGACGCGGGCGAGCGCTTCACCCGGGCGCCCGCGGCGGCCAGAGCGCTGGCGAAGGAGGTCAGAGCCGCCGAGCGCGCCGGGAACGGTGAGCAGTTCCTGGGCGTGGTCGGCCTCGGCCAGAGCCGCCCGGGCACGCTGAGCGCCCGGAACATCCTCGCCGGGGCCGGGCTGCCGATGATCGGCACCGCCGCGACCGCCGAGGAGATGCAGCGCTCGCCGATGTACCGTCAGGTCGCCCCCGACAACCACCGGGAGGCGCGCATCGCGGCGAACTTCGCGCGGCACGCCAATATCGTGCAAACCGCGCCCGGGACCTGTGCCCCCGCCAAGAAGGCGGTGGTGATCGGGGATCCGACCGACATCTACAGCGCGAACCTGAGCGACCGGTTCGCGGAGGAATTCGAAGACGTCCACCGCATCTGGTATCCGGTCCAGCGCCCCTCCGCCTCGCCACCCCCGAAACCCAAAGGCCAAGGGGGCGAATGGGTCTCCCATACCTCCCAGATGGCCGACAGCATTTGCCGGAGGCTCAAGGAGGAACCGCGCACGGTGGTGTACTGGGCGGCCCGCGCCCATGAATTCGAGAACTTTCTCGATGACTTCGACCGGCGCACCGGGTGCAACGGCCAATCGACCGTGCTCGGCGGCAACGACCTCGACAATGCGGTGGTCGAGCAGCAGCGCCCCAGCGAGAAGCACCTCAGGCTGCGGCTGTACTACGCGGCACAGGCCCTGGCGAAGGGCAGCTCGCCCAATGTGAAGGGCGACGACTTCCGCCGGAGGTACCACGACGCCTACGGGAGCGACCTGTGGAGCAATGACGCCCGGGTGCCGCTCGCCTGGGACGCGCTCGGTGTGCTGTCCGAGGGGATCAACGCGGCGTACCAGAGCGCGGGCACGGCGCCCTTCGGCCGGGGCGGAGTGCAGGCGGCGCTGGAGCGAGGGGTGGGCGGAGCGGAGGGGCTGCGCGGGGCCACCGGTTCGCTGATCTACGGCGAGGGCGCCAAGGTGCCCGTCAACAAGCGGCTGCTGATCCTGCACGACACCAGGGGCGGGTCGCCGGAGATCGCGCTGGAATGCGGGATACGCGACAGCAGGGACGAGGCGAAGACCTGGGGACCCAGGAATGCGTTCGACTGTCCGCGCGACCAGGACGACGACAAGGACGGCAAGGGGGACGACGACTGAGACGAGGGGGCTGAGACGAAGGGGCTGATACGAGGGGGCTGAGACGAAGGGGCTGAGACGAGGGGCTGAGAGGAGGGGGCTGAGACGAAGGGGACCGAGACCAGGGGGGCGACGCCTGATCAGCGGTCCGGCTGTTCCTCGGCGAACGCCCAGCCCGACCACCGGGTGACCTCGATGGCGATGACCGGGCCGCGCGGCGGGCGGTCGGCGTACTGCGGGTACTTGTCGACCAGCCGCCGCACCGGGTCCGCCCGTTCGGCAGCCGCCTCGGCCGGGACGATCCGTGCCCGGCCGTCGGCCCGCACCCACCACAGCTGCCGCCAGTCCTCGTCGTAGTGGTCGACCAGGAGGGAGACCGCCGGGTTGGTGTGGATGTTGCGCAGCCGCTTCAGGTCCTGGTGGCGCTTGGGCTTGTGGTCCACGGCGGTGACCACGGTGTCCACGCCATCGGCGCCGTCCGCGGCGGTGAGCGCGAAGGTGGCGGGCACGAGATGCGGTCGGCCGCCCTCGTCGGTGGTGGCCAGCCGCAGCACCCGGGCGCGGGCGAAGCGCCGCCGCGCCTCGGGGGTCTCCAGTCGCATACCGGCGAGGCTACTGCGGCGCTCCGTCCCACGGCCGGACGAAGCGCCGCCGGAGAAGCGCCGCCGGGCACGCGCCCGGGTCTACTCCTTGTCCGGGCCGCGCAGCAGACCGGTGATCCGGGCCGCCGTCGCCGCCAGTCGGCGGTGGGCGTCGGCCAGTTGGGCATCGGTCACCCCGTGGTCCCGGGCGGTGTCGCGGATGTCGTCGCGGAAGCGGTCGAGCAGCCGGTCCAGATCGCGGGCGGGGTTGCCTGACGGAATGAACTCCCCGGCCCATGCGGGCTCGGTTGGTGCGCCACCCTCGGTGTCGGCGTCGGTGGCGGTGCCGGTGGCGTCCTGCTGGGCAGCGCCGGGCCCCGGTTGCGGTGCGTCCGCGCGCGGGGCGGTGGTCTTCGTCTCCTCGTCCGCGTCCGTCCACCCCGACGGGGAGGTGCCCTGCCGGGAGAGGCGGCCCATGCTGCGCGACACCTCGGCCAGCCCGTCCCGCACCGCCCGCTGCCAGTCGCCCGCCCGGATGTGCTCCTGGGTCTGCTCCTGGACGCGCCGGGCGACCCGCTGGACCTCTTCGATCGCGAACTCCTGAGCGTCCTTGGCCTGCTTACGGGCGCGCTGGGCGTCCTGCCGGGCGCGGCGGCTCTCCTCCTTGGCGCGGCGGGCCTGCTCCTTCCACTCGTCCTTCGCCCGCCGCAGCTCCTCCTTCGCCTGCCGCCAGCCCTCGCTGTTGTCCCACGGACCCCCTTCCCAGGGGCCGTGTTTGCCCTCGCCGCCGGAGGTGCGGGCCTGCTGGGCGGCCTCCCGCATCTCCCGCCGCAGGTCGTCGGCGGAGCCGCGCACGTCCTCGCGGATCTCGGCGGCGAGTTCGGCCACCGATTCGCGGATCTCCAGCTCCAGGTCGGCCAGCTCGCCGCTGCGGTCGGCCAGTTCGGCGCGTCCGGCGTCGGTGATGGAGTAGACCTTGCGGCCGCCTTCGGTGGTGTGGGTGACCAGGCCCTCGGCCTCCAGCTTGGCCAGGCGCGGATAGACGGTGCCGGCGGAGGGCGCGTACAGCCCCTGGAAGCGCTCCTCCAGCAGCCGGATGACCTCGTACCCATGGCGCGGGGCCTCGTCGAGCAGCTTGAGCAGATACAGGCGGAGTCGGCCGTGGGCGAATACGGGGGGCATCAGAGGACCTTTCCCTGGGAGCCGCCGGTGTTGCCGGTCCCGCCGGTGCTGTCAGTGCTGTCAGAGCTGTCGGTGTCGCCGGTGCCGCCGGTGCTGTCGTCGCCGTCCTCGTCGGTGGGCGGGCGCCGCAACAGCGCGATCGCGCCGGAGACGGTGGTGGCCTTGAGCCTGCCCCGGCCCGAGCCCAGGTTCCCGGTGATCCGCTTGGCGCCCCACTGGCCGGTGACGCGCAGGTCCTCGAAGGCGTTGGAGACGGGCCCGCTCGCGGTGTTGGCCTCGATCCTGGCGTCGGCGGGGTGCGGCAGCCGGATGGCGATCTCACCGGAGACGGTGGTGAGGCTGATGTCCGCGTGCTCGGCGGTGGGGGCGAGGTCGAGCACCATGTTGCCGCTGACGGAGTCGGCCCTGACGACCGGGCCCGAGCCCTCGATCACGGTGAGGTCGCCGGAGACCGAGTTGAAGCGCAGATCGCCGGTGACGGCCTGGGCCTCGACCCGGCCGGAGACGGTGTCCGCACGCACCGGACCGGTCAGCCCGACGAGGGTGGCGTCGCCCGATACGCCGCGCAGATCCGTCCGGCCGCTCAGCCCGGAGGCTACGGCGGAGGCGTTGACGACCCCGATCGAGGCGGCGGTGCCGGTGGGCACGGCGAGGGTGACATGGACGGTGCGGTGGAATCCCTTGCGGTCGAGCCATGTGAGCAGGCCCTTCCAGGGGAGGTCGTCATACGCGACGCTCAGGGTGCCGTCCTCCAGGGTCACCTTCAGCGGTGGGCCCTCGATCTCGGAGAGTTCCAGGCGTGCCGGGCCGCCGTCGGTGCCGACCACGTTGACCGTGCCCTCCACGATGCGGACGTGGAGCGCGGAGACGGGCTCGTCGAAGGTGAGCTTCTGTGGTTCGCCGAACGACCACTCTGACCGGGCTGACATCCCCTGGCCTCCCTGGCTGGATGCGGTCACGCAACATATCGTGTCTGATTACACACGATATATCGCGGATGGCTGGAGTCAAGCCCCTCGCGGACAGGGGTGGCGGGCAGGGGCGGGGGCGCCCGGGCCCGGACGTCATTACCGCGGGTATGTATCCCGTGTGAAGCACGGCGATGGTTTCCATGTGACATAAATCGCCCGTCGCCAAGGCCAATGCTGCTCCAGGGATTTCCGCTAGAGCATCACTAGAGCGCTGGTAGAGCATCATGGAGTGCGAATGTTCGAGGCTGTTACCTTCGTGCCTTCAGAAATCGGGAAGGAAGAGGGCAGTGAGGGTAATGGCGTCACAACCCTTGAAATACTCGGTACCAAAAGATTCTCAGGATCTGCGCTCCGTTGCCCAGTTGCTCTTGCGGGCAGCGCATCACCACCCCGATTCGGGGGTACGTTACGTGACCGCCGAGGCGGGGAGCGACGCAACACGCCAGCCCTATCCGGAACTTCTGCAATCCTCGCTGCAACTCCTCGCACCGCTCCGCGGGTACGGGCTGCGGCCGGGCGACACGGTGGCCCTGCTGCTGGACGGCCAGCGGGAATTCCTGACGGTCTTCTGGGCCTGTCTGCTGGGCGGGTTCGTGCCGTGCCCGATGGTGCCGATCCCCGGTGACCCGGCCCGATGGTCCGCGCAGCTTTCCCACGTCAACCAGCTGTTGGGCCGTCCGCTGCTGGTCACCACCGAGGCGATGAGCGCCGAGCTGCCGGACGTGCCCGGACTCGCCGTGGCCACGGTGGAGCACCTGCGCGACGCGGAGAACGCACCCGCCGCCGACGGCGGACCGTCGCCCGAGGTGCACATCGCGGCACCGGAGGATCTTGCCCTGCTGGTGCTGACCTCCGGCTCCACCGGGAATTCCAAAGCGGTCATGCTCACCCATGGAAACCTGCTTGCATCCATGGCGGGAAAGGCCGGGAAGCAGCAGCTCACGCATGCCGATACCACCTTCAACTGGATTTCGTACGACCATGTCGCCGCGCTTCTGGAAGCGCATATGCTGCCGCTGTACGTCGGCGCCGAACAATTGCATGCGGAAGCGTCGGTCGTCCTTGAGGAACCGCTGAATTTCCTCCGCATCATCTCCCGTCACAAGGTCACGATGACCTTCACTCCGAATTTTCTCCTCGGCCCGCTGAATGCGTCGGTGCGGGATCTGTCCGAGGAGATATCGGCGGGCGGCGAAGCGCTCGACCTCAGCTCGCTGCGGCATATCGTGAGCGGCGGCGAGGCCAACGTCGTCGCCACCGGCGAGGCGTTCCTCGCCCACTACGCCCCGTACGGCCTGCGGCCCTCCGCCCTCTGGCCCGCCTTCGGGATGACCGAGACCTGCGCCGGGTCCGTGTACAACCGTGCCTTTCCCGTCACCGACGTGGGCCAGGAGTTCGCCAACCTCGGCACCCCCGTCGAGGGGCTGAGCATCCGGGTCGCCGACGACGACCACCGGCCGCTGCCCGCGGGCGAGGTCGGGGAACTCCAGCTCAGCGGGCCGATGATCACCGGCGGCTACTACCACGACGAGGCCGCCACCAAGGAGGCCTTCACTCCCGACGGCTGGTTCCGCAGCGGCGACCTCGGCCGCATCGACGACGGTCGGCTGACCCTCGTCGGACGCAGCAAGGACAGCATCATCGTCAACGGCGTCAACTACTTCAGCCATGAGATGGAAGCCGCGCTGGAGCAGCTCGACGGGGTGGCGGGCGGCTATGTCGCGGCGTTCCCCACCCGCCGTCCGGGCAGCGACACCGAACAGCTGGTGATCGCGGTCCACCCCGAACTCGCGGACGACGACGAGCCGGGGCTGCACCGCCTGATCACCGCGGTGCGCTCCACCGTGGTGATCCACTGGGGCTTCCGCCCGTTCCTCATCCTGCCGCTGCCCAAGGACGCGTTCCCCAAGACCAGCCTGGGCAAGACGCTGCGCCGGCGGATGCGGAAGCGGCTGGAGTCCGGCGGCTTCGACGACGTCATCCAGCGGGTGGCGGAGCTGACCACCCGGCGCCTGGGCGGCCACACCCCGCCGGAGGGCGAGACGGAGCGGATCCTCGCCGAGATCTACGCCGAGATGTTCGACACCGACCCGGAGGGGATCAGCGCGACGGCGAGCTTCTTCGATCTCGGCGGCACCTCACTGGACATCCTGCGGTTGCGGCGCCAGGTCACCCGGCGGCTCGGGGTGGCGGACCTGCCGATCATCACCGTGCTCACGGCGCCCTCGGTGCGGCAGCTCGCCGCCCGGCTGACCGGGGGCGGCACGCCCGCCGCCGAGGCGTACGACCCGATCGTGCCGCTCCAGACGGGCGGCGCGAAGACCCCGCTGTTCTGTGTGCACCCGGGCGTCGGCGAGGTCCTGGTCTTCGTCAACCTCGCCAAGTACTTCGTCGGTGACCGGCCGTTCTACGCCCTGCGCGCCCGTGGGTTCAACGAGGGGGAGAAGCCCTTCGAGAGCTTCCAGGAGATGGTGGACTGCTATGTGCGGGCCATCCGCGCCAAGCAGCCGCACGGCCCGTACGCGATCGCCGGGTATTCGTACGGCGGCGCCGTGGCCTTCGAGATCGCCAAGGTGCTGGAGGCGGAGGGCGAGCGCGTTGACTTCACCGGCAGCTTCAACCTGCCGCCGCACATCAAGTACCGCATGGAGGAACTCGACTTCGTCGAGACCGCCGCCAACCTGGCCTTCTTCCTCGACCTGATCAACAAGAAGCAGTCCCTCGACCTCCCGGGCGAGCTGCGCGCCCTGCCCCGGCGGGAACAGCTCGCGCATCTGCTGGGGCTCGCCCCGCAGCGACGGCTGGCCGAACTCGACCTGGACCTGGACAAGTTCACGGCTTGGGCGGAGCTGGCCCACGGGCTCACCAGCCTGGGCCGTACGTACCAGCCCAGCGGCACCACCCGGTCCATGACGGTCTTCTACGCCATCCCGCTGCGCGGCACCAAGGAGGACTGGCTGAACAACGAACTCCGCAGGTGGGACGAGCACACCACGGAGCCGAACCGGTACATCGACGTACCCGGTGAGCACTACACCCTCATGGGTCCCCAGCACGTCGCGGCCTTCCAGGCCATCCTCCGCAAGGAGCTGGACCGCGCACTGGGCGACGGATGACCAGGACCGTCACCAACGACGGCGGCACGGAAGAGGAGGAGAGCACGGTGGAAGGCAAGAAGATCCTAGTCACCGGCGCCACCGGGCAGGTAGCCCGGCCGGTTGCGGAGGCGCTGGCGACACACAACGAGGTGTGGTGCCTGGGCCGGTTCGGCACCCCCGGCGTCGAGGAGGAGCTGCGCGCCCGCGGCATCACCACCTTCCGCTGGGACATGAACGACCTGGGGGAGTCGGGGTACGAGGGGCTGCCGGACGACTTCACCCATGTCTTCCACTCGGCGGTCCGGCGCGGCGAGGACGGCGACTACAACGCCGCCGTCGAGGTCAACTCCATCGCCACCGGGCGGCTGATGACCCACTGCCGCACCGCCGAATCGTTCCTGTTCGTCTCGACCGGCGCGCTCTACAAGCGGCAAACGCTCGACCACCCGTACGCCGAGGACGACCCCATCGACGGCGTGGCCGACTGGCTGCCCTGCTACCCCGTGGGCAAGATCGCCGCCGAGGGCGCGGCGCGCGCGTTCGCCGGGGTGCTGAACCTGCCGACCACCATCGCCCGGCTCAACATCGCGTACGGCCCGGGCGGCTACGGCGGGGTGCCGATGCTGTACTTCAAGCGGATGCTCGCGGGCGAGCCGATCCCGGTGCCCGTCGAGGGCCAGAACTGGTGCTCACTGCTGCACACCGACGACCTGGTCGCCCAGGTGCCCGCGCTCTGGGCGGCCGCGGCGTCCCCCGCCACCCTGGTCAACTGGGGCGGCGACGAGCCGGTCGGGATGACCGATCTGGTGCGGTACCTGGAGGAGCTGAGCGGGATAGAGGCGCGGCTCGTACCGAGTGAGGTGACGAGGGAGACGTACCAGTTCGCCCCCACGCGCCGCCGGGAGATCACCGGGCCGTGCCGGGTGCCGTGGCGCGAGGGCGTACGCCGCACGCTCCACGCCCTGCACCCCGAGCACATCAAGCCGCAGTACGCCGCCTGACCACTCCCGACAGCCGCCTGAGAAGAGATGAAAGCCGTGGCATCACGAAACATCGAAACGATCCGCGCCGCCTACGCGGGATTCCGGGACCGCGACATCGAGGGGATCCTGTCGGCCATGCACCCGGACGTCGAGTGGGTCCACCCGGCCGGGATGGCGAAGTACGGCCTCGGCGGCACCAAGCTGGGCCACGCGGGGATCAAGGAGTTCCTGGCGCACGTCCCGAGCGTGCTGGGCGGGATGAGACTCGCGCCCGAGGAGTTCATCGAGCAGGGCGACCGGGTCGTGGTGTTCGGCACCCGGGACGTGACGTCGCGCAGCGGCAGAACCGTCACCCTGGACTTCGTCCACTCGTGGACGATGCGGGACGGCAAGGCGACGAGGATGGAGGACATCTTCGACACCGTGGCGTTCCACGACCTGATCGAAAGCTGACGCCGACCGCTTCCACAGGGACCCGGGCCGCCCGCCCCCGCCCCCGCTGCCGCGGGGGCGGGCGGCCCGCCTGTGGGGTCCTGATCCCGGGTCAGACGGTGGTGACGACCTCGTCGTACGCCAGCCGCGGCAGTCGGCCCATCCAGGCGTCCGGGCCCGGCTTGCCGATGTTGACGACGCAGATCGCCTGGTGGCGGCCGTCGCTGAAGAACTCCTTCGACACGGCGGCGGCATCGAAGCCGATCATGGGTCCGGCGGCCAGCCCGGCGGCGCGCACACCGAGGATGAAGTACCCCACCTGGAGCGCGGTGTTGAAGCGCGCCGACCCCTCTCGCATGCCCGGGTCCGCGAAGATGGCCTGCGGGTTCTCCATGAACGGCACGAGCCGCGGCAGCTCCTCGTGGAAGTCCAGGTCCGCGGCGAGGACCGCCACCAGCGGCGCCTGCGCCGTCTTCTCCTGGTTACGCCCCGTCATGTGCGCCACCAGCCGTCCGCGGGCCTCCTCCGACCGCACCATGACGATGCGCAGCGGCTGCTGGTTCATCGAGGTGGGCGCGTACTTCGTCAGCTCGTAGATGGCGCGGACCTGGTCCTCGGTCACCGGCTCGTCGGTGAAGGTGTTGGCCGTACGGGCCTCCAGGAACAGCTGGTTCTGCGCCTCCGGCGCGAGGGTGAGGTGCCGCAGGGCATCGCTGTTCTCCGGTGCGCTCATGGAGCTTCTCCTCAAGGTGCGTACGCGATGGGAATTAAATGGACTGGACGGGCTAGTCCACCGCAGTGAGGGAAGGCTAGACTCACAGGTCCATCGAGGGCAAGACCGGCTGACGGCGAGGAGGTTGGACCGTTGCGGACGGACAACGGTCCGCGGCGCGGTGCCGCGGGACGGCCGGCGGGCCCGCAGCCCGCCAAGCGCCAGGCGATATTGGAGGCGGCCGTCGCCGTCTTCCTGCGCGAGGGCTACACACGGGCCGGTGTCGACGTCATCGCGGACCAGGCCCGGGTCTCCAAGCAGACCGTCTACAACCACTTCGGCGACAAGGAGCGGCTGTTCCTCGCCGCCGTCGACCGCGAACGGGAGCGGGTCGCCGCGGGCTTCGCCCCCGCGTCGCTGAGCACCCCCTCCGCGGAGGACGACGGGAGGGACGTCCGCGCGGCGCTCACCGCCTTCGGTCACCGCGTCCTCGACGTACTCCTCGACGAACGCGCCTCCGCGCTGCGCCGCCTGATCATCGCCGAAGTCGCCCGCCACCCCGCGCTGCGCCCGGCCTGCGCCGAGGGCGAGCCCCAGCAAATGGTGAAATACCTGGCCGAAATGCTCGGCCGCCGCACCGACCGGGGCGAGCTGGACGTCCCCGATCCCGCCTCCGCCGCCCAGCAGTTCGTGGCCCTGGTCGTCCAGCAGGGCCTGTACCAGTCGATGTACGGCACCCGCCCGATCGCCGCCGTCGATGCCACGGCCATCTGCGAGAAGGCCGCCGACCTGATTGTCCGCGCGTACCGCACATGACGTGCGAGGAGGTGGCACCCATGCGTGCGAACGTTCTCGGACCGCTGACCCTGCGCCACGGCGCTCTGTCCGGAGTCCCCAGCGCGATGAAACCGCGCAAAGTCCTGTCCCTGCTGCTGCTCAGCGACGGCCGCATGGTGCCGGTGCAGTCGCTGATGGCCGAGCTGTGGGGGGACCAGCCGCCGCGCACCGGGCTCACCACCCTCCAGACGTACATCCTGCACCTGCGCAAACTGCTCGCCCAGGTGCTCGGCACGTCCTCCGCCACGGTCACCCGTGACGTCCTCCAGACCAGGCCCGGCGGCTACGCGTTAGTCCTGCGCCCCGGCCAGCTCGACGTCCACGACTACCGCGCCCTCGTCGCCCAGGCCGAATGCGCCCTGGAGGTCGGCGACGAACGCGCCGCCGACGCCGCCTTCCGGCAGGCCCTCTCCCTCTGGCAGGGCCCCGCCCTGGTCGACGTCGCCCCGCACGGCCGCCCGCTCCAGGCCGAGGTCGCCCGGCTGGAGCAGTCCCGGCTCACCGTCACCGAGCGCGGCATCGAGACCCGGCTGCGGCTCGGCGGCCATCTCGAAGTGCTGAGCGACCTCGCCTCGCTCGTCGTCGAACACCGCTTCCACGAGGGCCTGCACAGCCAGTACATGCTGGCCCTCCACCGTTCCGGCCAGCGCACCCGCGCCCTCGGCGTCTACCAGCGGCTGCGCATGACCATGACCGAGGAACTGGGTCTGGAACCCTCCGCCAAGCTCCAGCGCCTCCAGCAGGCCGTCCTGGTCTCCGACCCCCGCCTCGACCACGAAGCGGGCACCCCGGGCCGCGGCCCGGTGGTGGCGTAACGCCTACGCCCCCTCCGGCCCCGGCTCCCAGGGCAGCCGGATCAGAGCCAGCTCCGCGAGCCGTTCCAGATCGGCGCGGGGGGCGCCGTACGCGGCCTGGACGGCGATCCCCTCGGTGAGCGCGAGGACGTAGCGCGCCGCGTCCCGCGGCTCGACGGTCCCGGGCAGATCGCCGGACCGCCGGGCGTCGGCGAAACGCTCGGTCAGCATGACCTCCCCCGCCTCGCGGCGGGTGCGCACCTCCGCCTTCGCCTCGCTCGCCGCGTCCCCGGTGGCCAGCGCGCCGTGGACCATCAGACACCCGGCCGGGGTGCCGGCACCGGTCGTGGCCTCGACCGCGCCCTTCAGCCACCGGCGCACGACCTCCCGTACGCTCCCGGCCTCCAGGGCCTCCGGGCCGTACGCGAAGACGGTGCGGGCGTAGTGGTCGACGACCTGCCCGAACAGGCCCGCCTTCGAGCCGAACGCGCCGTAGATGCTGCCCGGCTTCAGGCCGGTGGCGGCGGACAGGTCCGCCATCGTGGCGCCCTCGTACCCCTTGGCCCAGAAGACGCCGAGCGCCGCCGACAGAGCCTGCTCGGCGTCGAATTCGCGGGGCCGTCCCTTCGCCATGCCGGTCCTCCATTTATTTAGCGCCCGTTCAAGATAGCACTTGCGCTGCCGCGGGGCGCATGACATCTTGAACGCTCACTCAATAATAAAGGGGTTGCCATGTCACAGCCGCTGAACGGCAAGGTCGCACTGGTCACGGGCGGTTCACGGGGAATCGGCGAGGGCATCGCACGCCGCCTCGCCCGGGAGGGCGCCGCGGTCGCGGTCACCTACAACGCCTCCGCGGACCGCGCGGAAGCCCTGGTGAAGGAGATCGTCGCGGACGGCGGACAGGCGCTGGCCGTCCAGGCCGACGCCGCGGAGCGCGCGTCCCTCCGTACGGCCGTCACGGAGGTCGCCGAGCGGCTCGGGCGGCTCGACATCCTGGTCAACAACGCGGGAGTCGGCGTCATGCGGCCGATCGGGGAGCTGACCGACGCGGACTACGACCACGTCGCCGCCGTGAACCTGCGCGCCGTCTTCGCCGCCACCCAGGAGGCCCTGCGCCACATCGGCGACGGCGGACGCGTCATCACGATCGGCAGCATCAACGCCGACCGCGTCCCCTTCGCCGGCGGCAGCCTCTACGCGCTGACCAAGGCGGGCGTGGCGGGGTTCACCCGCGCCCTGGCCCGCGAGGTCGGCAGCCGCGGAATCACCGTCAACACCGTCCAGCCCGGCCCCGTCGACACCGACATGAACCCGGCCGACGGCCCATGGGCGGCATCCGCCCTCCCCCACCTCGCGGTCGGCCGCTACGGCACGGCCGACGAGGTGGCCGGTCTCGTCGCCCACCTGGCGGGCCCCGACGCCGCGTACATCACCGGCGCCACCCTCGACGTCGACGGAGGCTACGCCGCCTGAGGGCGCCCGTCCCTCACCTCGGATGCCGTCGTCAGATGTCGTCGTCCTCGTCCTCGAGCCGCGCCAGCCAGGTCGCCAGCCGCTCCACCGGAACCTCGAAGTCCGGGTTCAGGTCGACGAACGTCCGCAGCTGCTCGGCGAGCCACTCGAAGGTGACCTGCTCGTCGCCGCGTCGCTGCTCCAGCTCCTCGATGCCGCGGTCGGTGAAGTACAAGGGTCGCTCCGGGGGTGGGTGAGGTGGATCTACGGGCCCAGGATATGCGGCCCGGCCCGGACGCTCAGCCGCAGTCGGCCAGTGCGTCGATCAAGCCCCGCGCCTGGGGCGCCCCGCGCCGGAGGAGCGGCGCGGCGGGCGAGAGGTGGCTGGACATGTGATTCCCACATTTCGGTGACGAGAAGGGGATATCAGCAGTCTCAAGCCGGATTGTACCCATCATGGGGATACCCCCCTGATGGGGAACCGGGAGCTTCCCCTTCAGCGGCACGCTGATGACACGGGACAGATGGAGGGAACCCATTCCATGGGCAATCACGGGAAGCAACCGGCGCCGAACCCGCAGCCTCAGCAGCCGTCGCCACGGGACAGCGACAGTCAGCATCCGGAGGTGTCGAAGCCCGGAGGCGGGACGCACCGGAAATGAGTCCCGATGACATGCGGGTCCGGGCCGCCGAGACCCTCGACGGTCTGGACGGGTTCGCCGAGCCGTGGATGCGGGAGGCCTTCCTCAAGGTGCCGCGCCATGCCTTCGTCCCCGACACGGTGTGGGTCTGGCGGGACGACGCCTACCGCCCGCTGCGCGCCGCCGACGACCCCGGCGCCTGGGCCGCGCTGGTCCACGATCCGCTGGCGTCCGTCGTCACCCAGGTCGACGACGGGTCGGCCGAGTCCGAGGGCACGTTGCCGACCAGCTCCATCAGCGCTCCCAACGCCGTGTTCACCATGCTCGCCGCCGCGGATGTGCGCCCCGGCATGCGGGTGTTGGAGATCGGCACCGGCACGGGGTACAACGCCGCCCTGCTGTGCGAACGGGCCGGAGCGGCGAACGTGACGTCCGTGGAGGTGGACGCCGGGCTTGCGGAGCTGGCCGCCCGGCGGCTGGCCGAGGCCGGGTACCACCCCCGCGTGGTGGCCGCGGACGGTGAGGACGGCTGGGCGCCCGAGGCCCCGTACGACCGGGTGCTGTGCACGGCCTCGCTCCAGCGGGTTCCCTTCGCCTGGGTGGAGCAGACCCGCCCCGGAGGGCTCATCGTCACGCCGTGGAAGACGACGCTCCAGCCGCACGGGATGGTGCGTCTGCGTGTCGCTGACGACGGTGCCTCGGCGAGCGGCCGCTTCGATCAGCCGATGTCGTTCATGGATCTGCGTGGCCAGCGGCGGCCGGACAACCCGCTCCATGATGTGTACACCGCCGCGTCGTGGGCGGAGAGCCGCGACAGCCGTACCGACCTCGACCCGTCCTTCCTGAACACCGACTTCCATGCCCGCTTCGCCCTCGGGCTCCTGCTTCCCGGCGTCCACTGGGACGGCGACGGATGGCTCGCCACCGCCGACTCCTGGGCGTATGTGGGGGAGGGCGGTGTCTGCCAGTGGGGGCCGCGCGATGTGTTCAGCGAGCTGGAGCGGGCGTATCGGTGGTGGCGGGAGGCCGGTGCGCCGGAGCTGTACGACTTCGGCCTCACCGTCACCGCCGACGGCCAGACCGCCTGGCTCGGCGGGCCCGGCGCCGTCATTCCGTCGTTCGGCTGAGCAGCCAGGACACCACCGCGCGGACGGCGCCGGTGAGGGCGGCGGCGGTCAGGGTGAGGAGGGCGGAGGGGCGGCGGTTCGGCATCTTTGACCTGCTTTCGTGAGACCGGCGGACGCGCCGGGGGTACCTTCACGATGTGCGGGGCCTGGGGTGTTGCGGCAGGCCGCACGCGTTGCAGCGGGCCGCAACGGGGGAGGGGCGCTCATGACGGACGAGGTGCTCGGTGGCGAACTGGCGCCGGAGCGACGGGAGGAGCGGCGGATCGGGGACCTCAAACCGATCCCCGAGCAGGTGAAGCCGGAGTGCCGGGAGCTGGCCCGGAGCCTGCGGGAGCTGTTCGGGGCGGTGGGGGTGTCGCTGCGGGTCTTCGCCGTACGGGTGCACTACGACGCGGGAACCGTCTCGCGCTACCTCAACGGGACCGTCGTGCCGCCCGCCGAGTTCGTGAACCAGTTGCTCAAGCAGGCGGCCGAGGCCACCGGGCGGGCCTCCTCGGCGGAGGTGATGGCGCATGTGCACGCCCTGCAACGGCGGGCGTTGCAGGTCACCAACAAGGTGGGCTGGGAGCTCCAGCGGCTCCGTGACCAGCTCGCCGACGCCGACCGGCAGCGCCAGCAGGCCGAGGTGCGGGCGGAGGCGCTGTCGGAGGCGTTGCTGGTACGGCAACAGCGCATCGCCGAGATGGAGGTCGAGCAGCGGCAGATAGCGGTGTCGGCCTCGATGGAGCGCGATGAGCGGGAGGCGGAGGTCGACCGGCTGCGCGGGGAGCACGAGGGGTTACGCACGGAACGCGACCGGCTGCGCGAGGAAGTCGCCCGGCTCCAGGGCGAGTTGACGCAGGCCCGGCGGCAGGCGCTGGAGGCCGAGCGGCGGTGTGAGGCGTTGGAACACCAGCTCCAGACGGAGGAGGAGGCGGCCGGGGCGAAGGCCGAGGCCGAGGATCCGGCGGAGCACCGGTTGCAGCTCGCGCACGCCTGGGCGCGGCAGCTGGAGCGGGAGCTGATGGAGTTGCGGGCCCGGGAAGGCGGGGCCGTTCCGGGCGGGGATTCCGACGAGGGGCAGGTGGTCGCAAGGGACAGCAGCGGGGTCATGGTCCAGGCGGGCTCGGACCGGCTCCGTCAGCCCATCACGATCACGTACGCCGGTGCCCACCGCCCCTGGGCCGCCTGGGCCGCCCACTGGCTGGAGGCGGCGGGCGCCCACGAGGTGACCATCCGGTGCTGGCAACCCTCGGACCAGGATCTGTTCATCGCCGACCGTGGCCAAGTGCTGCTGCTCAGCGAGCACTTCGAGGACGCGTGGCACGCGGCGCTCGGCGCGACCTTGTCCGATCAGCCCTTCGTCGCGTTCACCATCGCCGACCGCACCCCGCCGCGCCTCGCCACCCGGCTCGGCGCCGTCGACCTGCGCGGGCTGGACGAGGCGGAGGCGGGGCGCCGCCTGCTGCGCGGGCTCGGCCTGCCCGCCGAGCTACTCGCCTTCGCCCCGGCTCACGCCCGGCAGGGTCCCCGCTTCCCCGTCGCTCCGCCCGCCGTCTGGGACGGAGTGCCGCGCCGCAACCCGCGCTTCACCGGGCGCGACGCGCTGCTCGTCGCGGTGCACGACCGTCTGGAGGCCGCCCCCGCCGACACGGCGGTGGTCGCGCTCGTCGGGCTGCCGGGGATCGGCAAGACGCAGCTCGCCGCCGAGTACGCGCACCGTTTCGCGGGCCGGTACGACGCCGTCTGGTGGGCCCCCGGGGATCACCGGCCCACGCTGGAGGGGCGGTTCGCCGGGCTCGCCCGGGTCCTCGGCGGTGCCGACGAGGACCCCGTTCGGTCCGCGCTCGACGCCCTGCGCCGGGGCGATCCGTACGAACGCTGGCTGCTGGTCCTCGACGGCGCCGACGACCCGGACGCCATCGCCGACCTGCTGCCCGCCGGGCGCGGCCATGTGCTGGTCACCTCCCGCAACCGGGCCTGGGCCGACCACTACGCCGAGCTGCTGGACGTCCCTCCGCTGAGCCGGGAGGAGAGCGTCGCGTTCGTCCGCCGCCGGGCGCCCCGCATCGGGGCCGAGGACGCGGACCGGCTGGCGGCGGCCGTGGAGGACCTGCCGCTGCCGCTGGACCAGACGGCGGGCTGGCTGGACGCCTCCACCACACCGGTGGCGGAGTACGTGCGGATGGTGAGCGACGGCGAGCCGAACCCGGTGCGGTCCGCGGCGGACTATCCGATGCCGTACCACTCCGCCTTCAAGGACCTGATCACGCAGCTGCGGGAGACCACCAAGGCCGCGGCCGAACTGCTCAGCCTGTGCGCCCTCTTCGACCCCGGCCCGGTCCCGCTCGCCCTGCTGCGCGCCGTCCCGGCGGACCAGGTCTCCCCGGCGGTGGCGGCGCTGCTGGACAACCCGAGCCAGCTGGATCTGGCCGTGGGCAAGCTGGTGCAGCGGTCGGTGGTGCGGGTGGCGGACGACGCCGTGTGGATGAGCCGCTTCGTACGGGACGCGGTGCGGCGGCGCACGCCGGGGGACCGGCGGGAGAAGGACGCCCGGGTCGTCCGCGGCGCCCTCGTCGCGGCCGACCCGCGACGGCCGGACGACCCGGCGATGTGGCCGCGCTACGCCCGGCTCGTGCCGTACCTGGAGTCCTCGGGCGCGCTGACCTCCCGGGACACCGCGTCGCGTCGGCTGGTCCACGGGTTTCTCACGTTTCTGACCCTGAGCGGCGACTACGCCACGGGCACGCGCATCGCCGAAGGCGCGGCGGCCACCGGCCCGGACTTCCTCGTGAGCCGGGCCGCGCTGCTGCGCGAGACAGGCGACTACGCCGCCGCGGAGGCCCTGGACCGCTCGGTGCTGGGCCTGGCCGAGCCCGACGCGCCGGGCGCACTCGTCGCGATGGCCCGGCTCGTCACGGACCTGCGCGGCCTCGGCCGGTACGACGAGGCGTACCACCTGGCCCTCCGGGAGCGCGACCTGTGCGCCGCACAGTGCCCGGAAAAGGGCAAGGAGATGCGGAACGCCAAGCGCAGCCAGGCCGGTTCCCTGCGGATGCTCGGCTCCTACACCGGGGCCGCGGCGCTTTCCAGGGAGGCGCTGGACGGCGCGCGTGCCGAACTGGGCCCGACGGCGCTGGTGACGCTGGCGTGCGAGACGGAACTCGCCTACGACCTGCGGCTGTCCGGCTGCTGCGGGGAAGCGCAGACGCTGCAAGCGGCCAGCACCGACCGGCACCGCGAGGTCCTGGGCGACGACCACCCATGGACCCTCGCGGCCGCGCACCACCGGTGGCTGTGTGATGTGGACCCCGACGTCGACATCCACGGCCTGTGGCGGAAGGCGGCGGACCTGCTGGGCGCGGATTCTCCGGTGACGCTGAGGATCGCCGCGGGAGCCGTCCGGGCTCTGCGGTACCAGGACGACACGCTGGGGGCCAGGGATGTGGGCGAGGAGACCGCCGTCCGCTATCGGGCCACTCTCGGGGACCAGCATCCGTACGCCATCGGCACCCGTGCGCATCACGCGCTCACCCTGGCTCCGCATCTGGCGGTGCGGGTCCTGGAGGCGGCGCTCACGGACATGACCGCCGCCGTCGGGGAGCGCCACCCCTGGACGCTGGGGATCGCGCTCAACACCGCCGCCACGTACCACGTGAGGGGGCAGCGTGAGGATGCCTGCGCCATGAGCCGGGAGGTGGCGCTGCACGCCGCCGAAGTGCTGGGGCAACGGCATCCGCTGACCCTGATGGCCCAGATCGGGCTGGCGGCGGATCTGCGGACGCTCCGTGGCGGACAGGGTGAGGCGGACGTGATCGAGGAGGTGGCCCTCGGGGGCCTGACCGCCGTCCTGGGGCCGGGCCACCCCGACACCGTGGTGGCCCGCGACCGTATCCGGCCTGTCTGGGACTTCGAGCCGCTGCCCATCTGAACCACCGTGCCCGAACGCCGGAAGGCCCGGCTCCCGCGATGTGCGGGGGCCGGGCCTTCCGGATCAGACCGGGCTGGCAGGACCTCAGATCTCGAAGGCCTCGCTCACCAGCGCCTGCTGCTCCGTCTGGTGCCGCTTGTTCGACCCCACCGCGGGCGAGGACGAGTGCGGACGCGACACGCGGACCAGCCGCTCGGCCGCCGGGACGTCGGCGCCGACCGACAGCTCCAGGTGGTCGATCAGGTTGAGGGCCATGAACGGCCAGCCGCCCTGGTTGGCCGGTTCCTCCTGCGCCCAGACGAACTTCTCGACGCCCGAGTACTTGGCGATCTCGGCCTGGACCTCGGCGCCCGGCAGCGGGTAGAGCCGCTCCAGCCGGATGATGGCCGTGTCCTTCGCACCGCGCTTCTCGCGCTCCGCCTCCAGGTCGTAGTAGACCTTGCCGGAGCAGAAGATCACCTTGCGGACGCCCGCCGGGTCCACCGTCTCGTCGCCGATGACGGGGCGGAAGGCGCCGGAGGTGAACTCCTCGGTCTTCGAGGCCGCGGCCTTCAGTCGCAGCATCGACTTCGGGGTGAAGACGACCAGCGGCTTGTGGTGCGGGTTGTGGACCTGCCAGCGCAGCAGGTGGAAGTAGTTCGACGGCAGCGTCGGCATGGCGACCGTCATGTTGTTCTGCGCGCACAGCTGGAGGAAGCGCTCGATGCGGGCGGAGGAGTGGTCCGGCCCCTGGCCCTCGTAGCCGTGCGGCAGCAGCAGCGTGACGCCGGAGGTCTGGCTCCACTTCTGCTCGGCGGACGAGATGAACTCGTCGACGATGGTCTGCGCGCCGTTGACGAAGTCGCCGAACTGCGCCTCCCACATGACCAGCGACTCCGGGCGGGCCAGCGAGTAGCCGTACTCGAAGCCCATCGCCGCGTACTCGCTGAGCAGCGAGTCGTAGACGTTGTAGCGGGCCTGGTCGTCGGAGAGGTAGAGCAGCGGGGTGAAGTCGTCGCCGGTCTCGCGGTCGACGAGCACCGCGTGGCGCTGGCCGAAGGTGCCGCGGCGGGAGTCCTGTCCGGCGAGCCGGACCGGGGTGCCCTCCATGAGCAGCGAGCCGATGGCGAGGGTCTCGCCCATGCCCCAGTCGATCGTGTCGTCCTCGATCATCGACGCGCGCCGCTGGAGCTGCGGGAGCAGCCGCGGGTGGACGGTGATCCGGTCGGGGACGTTGACCTGGGACTCGGCGATCCGCTTGACGACCTCCTGGGAGACCGCCGTGTTCACCGCGACCGGGAACTCCGGCTGCGGCTCGGAGACCTCGGGCTGGGCCGGGGCCGAGACCGCGTCGCGGACCTCGGTGAAGACCTTCTCCAGCTGGCCCTGGAAGTCCTGGAGCGCCTGCTCGGCCTCTTCCAGGGTGATGTCGCCGCGCCCGATCAGGGACTCGGTGTAGAGCTTGCGCACCGAGCGCTTCTTGTCGATCAGGTCGTACATCAGCGGCTGGGTGAAACCGGGGTTGTCGGTCTCGTTGTGGCCGCGGCGGCGGTAGCAGATGAGGTCGATGACCACGTCCTTGTTGAACGCCTGGCGGAACTCGAAGGCCAGCCGGGCGACGCGGACGACGGCCTCGGGGTCGTCGCCGTTGACGTGGAAGATCGGCGCCTCGATCATGCGCGCCACGTCGGTGGCGTACATCGAGGAGCGGGACGCGGCCGGGGCGGCGGTGAAGCCGACCTGGTTGTTGATGACGATGTGCACGGTGCCGCCGGTGCGGTAGCCGCGCAGCTGCGACATGTTCAGCGTCTCGGCGACCACGCCCTGACCGGCGAAGGCGGCGTCGCCGTGGAGGGCGACGGGCAGGACGGTGAAGTCCGTGCCGGCCTTGCCGATGATGTCCTGCTTGGCGCGGGCGACGCCCTCCAGGACCGGGTCCACCGCCTCCAGGTGGGAGGGGTTGGCGGTCAGCGAGACCTGGATCTGCTCGCCGTCGAGGCCGGTGAAGGTGCCCTCGGCGCCCAGGTGGTACTTGACGTCGCCGGAGCCGTGCATCGACTTCGGGTCGAGGTTGCCCTCGAACTCGCGGAAGATCTGCGCGTACGACTTGCCGACGATGTTGGCGAGGACGTTGAGGCGGCCGCGGTGGGCCATGCCGATGACGACCTCGTCCAGGCGCGACTCGGCGGCCGCGTCCAGCACCGCGTCCAGCAGCGGGATGACGGACTCGCCGCCCTCCAGGGAGAACCGCTTCTGGCCGACGTACTTCGTCTGGAGGAAGGTCTCGAACGCCTCGGCCGCGTTGAGCCGCCGCAGGATGCGCAGCTGCTCCTCGCGCTCCGGCTTGTCGTGGCTGCGCTCGACGCGGTCCTGGATCCACTTGCGCTGCTTCGGGTCCTGGATGTGCATGAACTCGATGCCGGTGGTGCGGCAGTACGAGTCGCGCAGCACGCCCAGGATGTCGCGCAGCTTCATCATGGACTTGCCCGCGAAGCCGCCGACCGCGAACTCGCGCTCCAGGTCCCACAGGGTGAGCCCGTGCTCGATGATGTCGAGGTCGGGGTGCTTGCGCTGGCGGTACTCCAGCGGGTCGGTGTCGGCCATGACGTGGCCGCGGACCCGGTAGGCGTGGATCAGGTCGAAGACCCGGGCCGCCTTGGTGACGTCGTCGTCGTGGCTGACGTCGATGTCCTTGAGCCAGCGGACCGGCTCGTAGGGGATGCGCAGCGCCTTGAAGATCTCGTCGTAGAAGTCGTTCTCGCCGAGCAGCAGCTGGTTCATGATCCGCAGGAACTCGCCGGAGGCGGCGCCCTGGATCACCCGGTGGTCATAGGTGCTGGTCAGCGTCATGACCTTGGAGACGCCCAGCTTGTTCAGGGTGTCCTGGGAGGTGCCCTGGAACTCGGCCGGGTACTCCATCGCGCCGACGCCCACGATCAGGCCCTGACCGGGCATCAGCCGCGGCACGGAGTGCACGGTGCCGATGCCGCCGGGGTTGGTGAGGGAGGCGGTGACGCCGGTGAAGTCCTCCATCGTCAGCTTGTTCGCGCGGGCGCGGCGGACGATGTCCTCGTAGGCCTGCCAGAACTCGAAGAAGTTCAGCGTCTCGGCCTTCTTGATCGCCGCGACGACGAGCTGGCGGTCGCCGTTGGGCTTGACCAGGTCGATGGCGAGGCCGAGGTTGATGTGCTCCGGCTTGACCAGGGTCGGCTTGCCGTCCTTCTCGGTGAACGAGTAGTTCATCGAGGGCATCGCCTTCAGCGCCTGCACCATGGCGTAGCCGATGAGGTGCGTGAAGGACACCTTGCCGCCGCGGGCGCGCTTGAGGTGGTTGTTGATGACGATGCGCTGGTCGAACAGCAGCTTGACCGGGACCGCGCGGACCGAGGTGGCCGTCGGCAGCTCCAGCGACGCGTTCATGTTCTTCGCGACGGCGGCGGACGGGCCGCGCAGCGTGACCAGCTCGGGACCGGCGGCCGGCTCGGCCTTCGCCGGCTTGGCGGCGGCCGTGGGCTCGGCGGGGGTCGGCTTGGCCGGCGCGGGCTTGGCCGGGGCCGGAGCCTTCGCCGCGGGGGCCGCGGCGGGCTTCGCGGGCGCCGGGGCAGCGGCGGCGGGCTTGGCGTCCGCGGGCTTGGCGGCCGGGGCCGCGTCCGCGGGCTTGGCCGGGGCCGGGGCCTTCGCGGCGGGTGCCGGGGCAGCGCCTCCGGTCACTCCCTGTGGTGGCGCGGCCACCGCGGAACCGGTGTCCTGGCCCGGCTTGTAGTCGGCGAAGAAGTCCCACCAGGCTCGGTCGACCGAGTTCGGGTCCTGGAGGTACTGCTGGTAGATCTCGTCGACGAGCCACTCATTGGGGCCGAAGGCAGCGGCAGGGCTACTTCCCTGCCCGTCCTGCTCGTCGGTCGAGACGCTCGAGGTGTTGGGGGACTGTGGCGACACGGCGGTAACCGCCCTCTTCCGCTTCACAAGGTGGTGGACAGCGGGAATAAAGGCTACGCCTCTTGACCCCTTACGTGCAGGCCGCACTGGTCATCGTCGTCTATGTCACACTCATCGGCGGGTTTCAGCGCATGGCGTGGCGGGAAACACACGTGGTTCCGCTGTAACCGTCCAGCATGTGGGAACGCAAAAGTGCACCCACACCGCTCAGATGTGCGCTTCCAACACCGACTTTACGTCAATTTTGATCTCTGGACGTCCCCCGGAAGGGTGACTTTGATTCGGCAGCCCCGAGGGGATTCAGCCACCCCGATGCGTCCGCCGTGCAGATCGACCGCCCAGCGCGCGATGGCCAGCCCCAGACCGGTCCCCCCGTCGCTGCCCTGACCGGGCCGCGGACGGGCGCCGGACGCCGGGCCCGCCGGGTTCGGCGAGAGGCTGCCCCGGTTGAAGCGTTCGAACACCCGGTGCCGCTCCGCCTCCGGGATGCCCGGGCCCTCGTCCTGCACCTCCAGCTCCAGGCTCCCCGGCTCCTCACCGCACCGCGCCCGCACGCTGACCCGGCCGTGCGCCGGGCTGTGCTTCATCGCGTTGTCGATCAGGTTGGCCATGACCTGGTGCAGCCGCTCGGCGTCCGCGTACGCGGTCAGCTCCGGCGGCGAGACGTCGAGGTCGAGGTGGACGTCCTTACGGGTGTGCTTGCCCGAGCCCGCGTCGGCGCCCTTGGCCATGCTGGCCTCCTTGAGGATTCCGGCCAGATACGGCCAGACCTCGAAGGTGCGCGCGTGCAGCGGCACCACCCCGTTGTCCAGCCGCGACAGATCCAGCAGCTGCTCGACCAGCCGCCCCAGCCGCTCGGTCTGGCGCAGCGCGACCCGCATCGTCTCCGGGTCCGCCTCCGAAACCCCGTCCACGACGTTCTCCAGCACCGCGCGCAGCGCCGCGATCGGCGTGCGCAGCTCGTGCGAGACGTTGGCGACCAGCTCCTTGCGGTGGGTGTCCACCGCCTCCAGGTCGGCGGCCATCCGATTGAACGAACTGGCCAGGTCGCCGAACTCGTCCCGGCGCTGGGCCGCCCGCACCCGCTGGGTGTAGTCGCCGTGCGCCATCGCCTTGGTGACCAGCGTCATCTCGTCCAGCGGGGCGGTCAGCCCGTGCGCCACGAACTGGGTGATCAGCAGCGAGGCAATGATCGAGAAGACCGTGATCACGCGCAGCTCGGTGTCCGAGTGCATGGCCGCGAACACCAGCAGCGTCGTGATGATGACCGACCCGATGACCAGCGCGCCCAGCGCCGCCTTGACCGAGCGGTACGGGTCGAACGGCCGCAGCGCCTTCCAGATCCGGCTCCACGTGCTGCGGATCCGCTCGCTCCTGGGCAGGCTCCGGACCCGCCGGACGTGCCGGCCCAGAGCCCACGGAGTCCCGGGAGGCTTCCTCATGCCGCGGGCGTCTCCAGGGCGTAGCCGACGCCGTGCACCGTACGGATCCGTTCCGCGCCGATCTTCCGGCGCAGCGCCTTGATGTGGCTGTCCACGGTCCTGGTGCCGGAGGCGTCCGCCCAGTCCCACACCTCGGCCAGCAGCTGCTCCCGCGAGAGCACCGCGCGCGGGCTGTTCGCCAGGCAGACCAGCAGGTCGAACTCGGTCGGCGTCAGATGGACGTCCGAGCCGCGCACCCGCACCCGGCGCTGGGCGTGGTCGATCTCCAGCTCGCCCAGCCGCAGAATCCCGCTGCGCGGGGTGTTCGCGGCCAGCGCCGCCCGTTCGACCCGGCGCAGCAGCACGTGCACCCGGGCCGCCACCTCGCGCATCGAGAACGGCTTGGTCATGTAGTCGTCGGCGCCGACCCCGAGACCCACCAGCATGTCGGTCTCGTCGTCCCGCGCGGTCAGCATCAGGACCGGCACCGGCCGCCGCGCCTGCACCCGGCGGCAGACCTCCAGGCCGTCGAAGCCCGGCAGCATCACGTCGAGGACGAGCAGATCGGGCTGCCACGCCTCGGCCGTGTCCACGGCCGCCGGACCGTCCGCGGCCGTCTGTACCTGAAATCCTTCGGCCCGCAAGCGGGCCGCGATGGCGTCCACTATGGTCGGGTCATCCTCGACGACGAGGATCCGGCGTTGTGCGCCCGGGGTGGTCGTGGCGCCCCCGTTGTGGCCGTTGTGCATTTGCTCCATACGCCCGCCCCTGCGTCGTTCCCGTGAATCCGCGGCCGCCTACCGTCACACGTGTGTCGAAAACCACTGCTCCGCGCCTGGTCATTGCTCGGCCACTTTTCGTAGGCAAGCAAGCGTAAGGGCAGCCTACGCGGCTCGGCTACGCGCCTCGAATCCCGAGATGCACCACGTCGGGAACACCCCGGGCAACGGCGATCTCTTCCGTACGCACTCCCGTGAACCCGGCATTCCGGAGAGCCTGCTCGAATGCGGGCGACGGCTGGGCCGACCAGACGGCCAGCACTCCGCCGGGGGTGAGACGGGCCGCGCAGGCGGCGAGCCCGGCGGGGGAGTACAGCCCGCCGTTGTCCTCGGTGACGGTCCAGTCGGGTCCGTTGTCGATGTCCAGACACAGCGCGTCGTAGGGCTCCGCGCCCTCTCCGGCCTCGCTCAGATGGGCGACCAGCTCGGCGTGGACGATCTCCGCGCGCGGGTCGGCCAGCGCCTCGCCGGACACCGCCGCCAGCGGCCCGTCCCGATGCCAGTCGATCACCGCCGCCTCCCGCTCGACCACCGCGATCCGCCCCCACCGCGGCTCGGACACCGCCTCGACCAGCGAAAACCCGACGCCGAGGCCGCCGATGAGCAGCGCGGGGGAGGGGCGCCCGTCCGGCAGCGCGCCGAGCGCGGCGCGGATGAGCAGGCGCTCGGAGCGGCCGTCGGAGGTGTCCATGAGGAAGCACCCATTGGCGATGATCTCGAAGACGGCACCGTCGCCGCGGCCGCCGTCCCCGCCGCCCTCTCCTCGCCGCCGCAGCACCACCTCGCCGTACGGGCCCTCCCGGCGGTCGACGGTGACCGGCCGGTCGTCGGCGATGTCGTACGGCGACTGCATGGGGCGGGTCCTCCCGGGCTTCCTCGGGTGAGCTGACGGTCTCATCCTCGCGCCGCGGCGACCCGCCGGTCCAACCGATAGATGGGGCGCATATGTGGCTGCCCTCACATGGCGGGACCGGTGAGATGACTCACGGATCGGTGGTTGTTGAGCGTTCTGCGTGGATATACGCCGCGTACGCGCGCGACGAGGGAAGGGGGCCCGTGGTGACGGCATCGGCGGAACGGCCCGGTGTGCCCTCCGTCCCGGCCCGCCGCCCCCGCACACCCGGGTGGACCCGGCTCCGGAACGTGCTGCCCACCCCCACCGGGACGCCGTTCTCCCTCTCCTACTCCCTGATCCTCCTCGGCACCGGCCTCTACGCCCGCCTCGGCGACCCCCGCACCGTCCACGACCTGCTCACCGTCTCCAGCACCGATGTGTCCAACCTGTCCCAGCGGCCGCTGCTGACCCTGCTGGCCAGTGCGCTGTGGGTGGTCGGCGGCATCACCTCGCCGTATCTCGTCGTCTTCCTCCTCGTGCTCGGCGCGCTGGAGCGCCGCGTCGGCGGGCTGCGCACGGCCGGGGTGTTCCTGCTCGGCCACGTCCTCGCCACGCTGCTCACCGAGATCCCGGTCGCCGCGTCCGTCGCCGTCGGCCACCTCCCGGACAGCTCGCTGCGCCGCCTCGACTACGGCGTCAGCTACGGCCTGATCGCCTGCGCCGGAGCCCTCGCCGGGCTGCTGCCGCCCCGCCCGCGCTGGGCGCTGACCGGCGGGATCGGCGCGGCGCTGATCGCCGGAAGCCTGGTGCACTTCGACCCGCTCACCGACTGGGGCCACGCCCTCGCCCTGCTGATCGGCGTCGCGTGCTGGCGTTACGTCCGCGGGGTCGCTCGGTAAGCGATCGCTCACAGCGAACACGGCCTCGGGAACACCAGGAGCCTCACATGCATTGAGTCTGCATAGCTCAACTTGCCTGCCGAAGGGGAGATCATGGCTTCGCTGTCCACACCGCTCACCCTGCCCGTGCTGCCTCTCGACGACGAGGTCGTCCTGCCCGGCATGGTGGTGCCACTGGACCTTTCCGATACCGACGTACGCGCCGCGGTGGAGGCCGCGCAGGCCGCCGCCCGGTCCGACGGCGGGAAACCACGGGTGCTGCTGGTGCCGCGTATCGACGGGACGTACGCGGGCATCGGCACGCTCGGCACCGTCGAGCAGGTGGGCCGGCTGTCCGACGGGGATCCCGGGGCGCTCATCCGCGGGGTGCGGCGCGTGCGGGTCGGGGCCGGGACCACCGGGCCCGGGGCCGCGCTGTGGATCGAGGGCACCGCGGTCGAGGAGATCGTGCCCGACCCGCTGCCCGGTGCCGTCACCGAGCTGATGAAGGAGTACAAGGCGCTGGCCACCAGCTGGCTGCGCAAGCGCGGCGCCTGGCAGGTCGTGGACCGGGTGCAGCAGATCGACGACGTCTCGCAGCTCGCCGACAACTCCGGATACTCGCCGTTCCTCAGCGTCGCCCAGCGCGTGGAGCTGCTGGAGACCGCCGACCCGGTGGCCCGGCTCAAGCTGGCCGTGACCTGGCTGAGCGACCACATGGCCGAGCAGGACGTGGCCGAGTCGATCGCCAAGGACGTCCAGGAGGGCGTCGACAAGCAGCAGCGCGAGTTCCTGCTGCGGCGGCAGATGGAGGCCGTGCGCAAGGAGCTGGCCGAGCTGAACGGCGATCCGGAGGACGAGTCCGACGACTACCGGGCCCGGGTCGAGGCGGCCGACCTGCCCGAGAAGGTGCGCGAGGCGGCGCTGAAGGAGGTCGACAAGCTGGAGCGGGCCAGCGACCAGAGCCCCGAGGGCAGCTGGATCCGCACCTGGCTGGACACCGTCCTGGAGCTGCCGTGGAACGAGCGCACCGAGGACGCGTACGACATCCCGGGCGCCCAGGCGGTGCTCGACGCCGACCACGCGGGCCTGAAGGACGTGAAGGAGCGGATCACCGAGTACCTGGCGGTGCGCAAGCGCCGCGCCGACCGCGGCCTCGGGGTCGTGGGCGGGCGGCGCGGCGGGGCCGTGCTGGCGCTCGTCGGCCCGCCCGGCGTCGGGAAGACCAGCCTCGGCGAGAGCGTGGCCCGCGCGATGGGGCGGAAGTTCGTCCGGGTCGCGCTCGGCGGCGTCCGCGACGAGGCGGAGATCCGCGGCCACCGGCGTACGTACGTGGGCGCGCTGCCCGGCCGGGTCGTCCGGGCCATCAAGGAGGCGGGCTCGATGAACCCGGTGGTCCTCCTGGACGAGATCGACAAGGTCGGATCCGACTTCCGCGGCGACCCCGCCGCGGCCCTGCTGGAGGTCCTGGACCCGGCGCAGAACCACACCTTCCGTGACCACTACCTGGAGGTCGAACTCGACCTGTCCGACGTGGTCTTCCTGGCCACGGCCAACGTCCTGGAGGCCATCCCGGAGGCCCTGCTGGACCGCATGGAGCTGGTGCGCCTGGACGGCTACACCGAGGACGAGAAGGTCACCATCGCCCGCGACCACCTGCTGCCCCGGCAGCTGGAGCGCGCCGGTCTGGAGCCGGGCGAGGTCGACGTGGCGGACGAGGCGCTGCGCAAGCTGGCCGGGGAGTACACCCGCGAGGCGGGCGTACGGACCCTGGAGCGCTCGATCGCGCGGCTGCTGCGCAAGGTGGCGGCCCAGCACGAGCTGGGTGAGCGTGAACTGCCCTTCAGCGTCGGCGTGGAGGAGCTGCGCCCGCTGATCGGGCGGCCGCACCACACCCCCGAGTCGGCGCAGGACCCGGCCGAGCGCCGCACCTCCGTGCCGGGCGTGGCGACCGGGCTCGCGGTCACGGGCGCGGGCGGCGACGTGCTGTACGTGGAGGCGTCGCTCGCGGACGCCGAGACGGGCGGCGCGGGGCTGGCCCTGACCGGCCAGCTGGGCGACGTCATGAAGGAGTCCGCCCAGATCGCCCTGTCCTTCCTGCGTTCCCACGGCGCGGAGCTGGAGCTGCCGGTCGCCGACCTGAAGGAACGCGGCATCCACCTCCACGTACCGGCGGGCGCGGTGCCCAAGGACGGCCCGAGCGCGGGCATCACCATGACCACCGCCCTGGCCTCGCTGCTCTCGGGCCGCCGGGTGCGGCCGGACGTGGCGATGACGGGCGAGGTCTCGCTGACCGGGCGGGTGCTGCCGATCGGCGGCGTCAAGCAGAAGCTGCTGGCGGCGCACCGGGCCGGGGTGACCACCGTGATCATCCCCAAGCGGAACGAGCCGGATCTGGACGATGTGCCCGCCGAGGTCCTGGAGAAGCTCGACGTCCACCCGGTCTCGGACGTCCGCCAGGTCCTGGAGCTGGCCCTCCAGCCCGCCTCGGCGAGTGCCCCGGAGGTCCCGGTGGCGGCGTAGCGGCGCAGCGGCGCAGGCCGTCGTTGACAGTCAGACAGGTCTGTCTGGTAGCTTGAGCTGGCAACCAGACAGACCTGTCTGTTCAGTCATTGCTTCTCGCGGAGGAAAGCCGTGCGCACTCTCGTCGTCCTCGCCCACCCCGACCTCGCCGCCTCACGCGTCAACGCCGCCCTCGCCGAGGCCGCGCGTCCGGTGGACGGCGTCACGCTGCACGACCTGTACGCCACCTACCCGGACCTGGTCATCGACGTCGAGCGCGAGCAGCGGCTGCTGCTGGAGCACGACCGGATCGTGCTCCAGTTCCCCTTCTACTGGTACTCGGCGCCGCCGCTGCTGAAGAAGTGGCTGGACGAGGTGTTCCTGCGCGGCTTCGCGTACGGCTCGCAGGGCACCGCGCTGCGCGGCAAGGCGCTGCTCGTCGCCACCACGGCGGGTGCCTCGGAGGAGATGTACCGGCCCGAGGGGTTCAACCGCTTCACGGCCGCCGAACTGCTCAAGCCCTTCGACGCGACCGCCAACATCACCGGCATGCGCTACGAGGAGCCCTTCGTCGTCCACGGCACGCACGGGCTGGACGGCGCGGCGCTCGCCGCGCACCAGGAGCACTACCGCGCGCTGCTGGCGTCCGGGGCGCCGCGCGAGCGGGAGCTCGCCGCCGCGTAACGCCCGTACGGAGTAACGCCCGTACGAACGGAAGGGCCCGGCCGCCTCGCGCGCGGCCGGGCCCTTCGTCGTATCCGCGGGTGCTAGACGCGCGCCGGGCACGCCTCCGCGATCAGCGTCCGCGCCGCCTCCCGCGCCGCGTCCGCGAACTCCGGCCGGGGCTCCAGCGCCGCCGCGGCCATCGCGCCGTCGATGAGGAGCGAGATCCGCAGGGCGAGCTGCGCGGGGTCGGCGGCCCCGGCCGCCCGGGCCAGCTCGGTCAGCCAGGCCCGTACGGCGCGCTTGTGCTCGGCGGTCGCCGCGTGCGCTTCGCTGCCCGGCTCCGTCTCGCCCGCGGTCCGCACGAACGCGCAGCCGCGGAAGCCGTCCCGCAGGGTCGCCGCGCCCAGCGCGTCGAAGAGGCCGGTGAGCTGGTCGCGCGGATCGGGTCCGGCCGCCTCGGCGGCCTCGGTCAGCGCGCCGCGCCAGTGGGTGTCCGACTGCCGCAGATAGGCCAGGACGAGGTCGTCCTTGCAGCGGAAGTGGGCGTACAGCGTCGCCTTGGCCACGCCCGACTCGGCGATGATCCGGTCCACTCCGACGCCCCGCACGCCGTGCGCGCTGAACAGCTCCATGGCGGTGCGCAGGATCCGTGTCCGGGCGGAGGGCCGGGCGCTGCTCATGGTGACGCTCCTCGGGGTGGGGCCGGGGCGGCCGGGGGGAACGGCCGATGCCCTCCAGCGTACAGACAGACCTGTCCGTGCACTGGAGGGCGAGGAGCGCCGTGGGTGTGGGGGGTTGGTCCGGCGCGTCTCGGACTCAGAGGTGACCTCAGCCGTTGGCGAGCGCCTTCAGCCGGTCGATCGCGCCGTTGAACAGGTTGTGGTCGCCGACCGTCGGGCCGGAGGAGGTGTACTGCCAGATGGTGTGGAAGCCCCAGCCCGCCGGAAGCTCACCGACGGAAGAGCCGTAGCGCGGGATCCACAGCGGGTTGACGCCGCCGAAGGCGCTGGAGTTGCCGGTGCAGCTCTTCCACCAGCTGGTGGAGGTGTAGATCACCGGGTCGCGGCCGGTGCGCGACTTGTAGGTGCTGGTGAAGTCCTTGATCCAGCTGACCATCGCGCTGGCGCTCTTGCCGTAACAGGTGGCGCCGTAGGGGTTGTACTCCATGTCCAGCGCGCCCGGCAGCGTCTTGCCGTCCTTGCTCCAGCCGCCGCCGTGGTCGACGAAGTAGTTGGCCTGGGCGGCGCCGGAGGAGTTGTCCGGCAGTGCGAAGTGGTACGCGCCGCGGATCATGCCCACGTCGTACGAGCCGTTGTACTGCTGGGCGAAGTACGGGTTGGTGTAGCTGGTGCCCTCGGTCGCCTTCACGTAGGCGAACTTGACCCCGCTGCTCCAGAGGGTCGACCAGGCGACGTTGCCCTGGTGGCTGCTGACGTCCACGCCTTCGACGGTGGCGAGGGGATCGGCCGGTGACGGCGGTTCGCCGGTCGTGGAGCCGCCCTCGTGTTTGAGTATCTGTGAACCCGCCCAGTCGTCCTCGGGGTGCGGGATGGCCTTCGTGCCGCCGTCCGCGGTCGGTGCGTCGGTCGGGGCGTCATCGGCGAACGCGGGGCCGGACAGCGCGAAGGACGCGGTGAGGAGGGCGGAAAGGAGGGCGGCGAGCAGGCCGATCAGCGCGCCGGGGGTGCGCCGGGTCGGGCCGGGTCTCTGGACGGGCATGGCGTGCCTCCGAAGCCTCGGTGGGGGGAGCGGGGAAGACATGCGGTTGGTATGGCCATGTCATAAGTGACGCTACGGGCGTAGATAGCGACGGGGAAGGGTCGGAGCGGGCTGCCGTTGGTCTAATCCTGCGAAATACTGATGGAGCTGCGGTAACAGCCGTGCGTGCAAGAAACTTTCACGATGTGAAAACCCGGAGAGGGCTCTGACGTGCACAACAACGGGGCAACGCCCCCCGAGGAGGGTGAGGGCGGCACCGTGGGCGGAATTGGTGTGGACCATGCGTTCCTGGCGCTGGAGCGCGAATTGGCGGTCTTCCTCCGCCGCGCCCGCGCCTCCTCGGGCGAATTGGCCCGCGAGGTCCACCCCGACCTGGAATCCGCCGCGTACGGGCTGCTCATGCGCCTGGAGGACGCGGGGGAGCAGCGTGCGACGGACCTCGCGGCCTACATCGGTGTGGGCAAGGCGACGATGAGCCGTCAGCTGCGCGCGTTGGAGGGGCTCGGGCTGGTGACCCGGGCGCCCGACCCGGCGGACGGCCGGGCCTTCCTGGTGCAGCTGACGGACGAGGGCCGGGCCCGCTTCCGACGGGTCCGGGGCGCCCGGCGCGCACGGTACGCCCGCCGGCTCGCCGCCTGGGAGCGCAGCGAGGTCGCCGAACTCGCGCGGCTGCTGCACCGGTTGAACAGTACGCAGGAAGCCGACGAGCCCGGGCAGGCGGCCCGCGCGGAGCGGGACCAGTAGGGCGCTCATGTACGTCAGGATCGGCGAGCCGCGCCGATCCGGCGACGTGGGTGTGGCGACTGCGGTACCCGCCCCCTGAAGAAGGCGGCACCCGGCGCCCGCTGACGGCCCGGCGAGGGCGGGCCGTCGCCCCGAGCGAGGCCGCTCGGGCCCGTCGCGGGCGGACGCCCGCGACGCGGTGGGACGGCCGCCGCGATAACGGTCGCCGCGGCTCGGCGGGGCTGCCCCTCATGGGTGCGGCGCCCAGGCCGACGGGCCGGGCGCCGCGAGTGCGGTCGTCCGCGGGACCGGCGGGCGGGCCGTCGCGCGAGCGCGGCGCCGCGAGGTGCCGTGCCAGGCATCGGGGGCCCGGCGTGACCGGCAAGACGCCCCCTACGGCTCGACGAGGACGGCCGCCGCGTCGTCGTGGGCCTTGCCCCGCGGGAAGGCCGCCCGGTCCGGGTCGGCCTGCTCCGCCGCCCGCACCCGGTCGATCAGCGCCTGCGGGCCCTCCTTGCGCAGCAGCCCGAGGCAGGCGGCCCAGTCGCCCTCGCGGAACACCTCGACCCAGCGCGACGCCCCGTCGGTGAGGGCCGCCAGCGTCCGTACCTCCGTGCGCGGCAGGCTGCCGGTGACCGCCTTGGCGGCCACCGCCGGATCGGCCGCCGCGGTGAAGAAGCCGCCCTCGACGTTGCGCAGCGGGCCCACCCGCCGCCCCTCGGCGCGCAGCCGGTCGATGCGGTCGTCGAGCACGGCCGTCACTGCGCCCCCGGTCCGCTCGATGAGCAGGACGGAGTCGGAAAGCACCAGGTACTCGATCCGGTCCGCGTCCCAGCGCGCCGCGACCACGGTCGCCTGAGGGGTGAGGGGGTGAGAAAGGTCACAAGTTGAACTATGTGCCTCGGCGGTGCGCGCGATCGCGTACGCGAGGCAGTCGGCGAGCGACGCCTCCCGCCGTGAACCGGTCAGTTCCAGCAGCGCGCCGCCGAGCCGGGTGGTGTACCAGGGCACGCCGTGGGCGCATCCGGCGTCGCCCTCGGGCGGGGTCACCCCGTCCAGCACCACGAGCGCGCCGCCGTGTCCCGACGCGGGCAGGGCCACGGACGCGTAGTCCTCGTTGGGGCGCCGCGGATCGCCGGGGGCGGTCGCGAGTTCGATGCGCATGCCGTCAGTCTGCCGGACGGCCACCGGTAGCCCCCGTTCCGGGGCGCGCCCGGCGAAGAAGGGCAGGGGGATGCGCATCCTGCCAGGACGGACAAGCGTTTTCCAGCCCGGGAAATTCGCCCGCCGGGTATGGTCCGTGACGAAAGTTGGTGCTCAACTACGCAATGCGGTTCACTCGTTCGGGTGGGTCGGGTGGGTGATGCGTATCCGCCCCGAAGCCGTCCCTGCAAGGGTCGGAATCCCCACCAGAGGTGGGGAATCACAAGAGTTGATCCGTCGTCACCTCTGAACCACAGCGGTCTGGAACCACAGCGGTCGGGCGAGAAAAGATGGTGAGCACCGGTGCGGAAGAAGCGGCTTCGGGGCACCAAGCGCGAGCACATCAGTGAGCCCCGCGATCAGCACGAGCAGGGGTCTGCCGAAGGGACCCCTCCGGCGGCCGGGTCCGTTCCCAAGGCTCCGATGCCCCAGCCGCCGCGGGGGCGCACCGCGCGCGTCCGCAACCGGCTGACCGCGTCCGTCGCCCTCGTCTCCGTCGCCGTCCTCGCCGCCGGTGCCCCCGCCGTCCTCGGCGCCCTCGATGACGCCACCGAGGCCCAGAAACTGGTCGACCTCGCCGTGACCAACCGCGGCACGGTGGCCCTCGCGCACTCCCTCGCCGACGAGCGCGACGCGATGACGGCGTTCGTCGCCGCGGGCCGCACCACCTCCGCCGGGGGCGGCGTCTCCGAGGACCAGCGCGCCCGCGTCGACCGGCAGGTCGAGGAGGTGCGCGGACAGGTCCCGGCCGCCCTCGGCGCGCTGCTGGACACCCTCCCCGAGATCCGTCAGCAGGCCCTGACCGGCAAGGGCTCGTCCCTCGACGTCTTCGACGCGTACACCGAGGCCGTTCAGGCGCTGAACCGGGTCGCCGACACCCTCGCCCGCAAGCTCCCGGCCGACGCCGACACCGGCCCGGCCCCCGCGCTCGCCCCGCTCGGCCGCGCCGTGGAGCAGGCGTCCGCCACCCGCGGGCTGCTGCTCGCCGCGCTCGCCGACCGCGGCGGCCGGTCCCGGCTGACCGCGGCCGCCCAGCGCACCGAGGTGCGGGAGCAGTCCGCGCTCGCCGACTTCCAGCAGCTCGCCCCGGCCTCCGCGCGCGACGCCTACGGCCGCACCGTCAACGGCACCGAGGTCACCACCGCCGAGCGCTACCTCGACCGGCTCACCGATCAGCCCCGGCTCTCCGGCCAGGACCTGTTCGTCGACAAGAGCCGCCTCGAAACCGCCCTGACCGCCCGCATCGACCGGATGCGCGGGGCCGAGTCCGCGCTCGCCTCCGCCGAGGTCACCCGGCTCGGGCAGCTGCGCGACGACGACGTCACCGCCCTCGAAGTGAGCATCGCCCTGGCCGGTGCCTGTCTGCTGCTCGCCCTCGGCACCAGCATCCACAGCGCCCGCTCGATGACCCGCCCGCTGGCCGCGCTGCGGCTCGGCGCCCGCCGGGTCGCCGCCGACCCGGCCGCCGAGGAGCCGATCGCCTTCAAGGGCCGCGACGACGAGTTCGCCGACGCCGTACGGGCCGTCAACGAGCTCCACCAGGCCGCGCTGCGCCACCACGAGCGCCTGACCCGGCTCGACGACGACCGCACCCGGCTGGCCGGCGAGCGGCAGCGGCTGGCCGACGAGGCGGCCGAGCTGCGCGCCGAACGGGACGCGGTCGCCACCCGGCTGGAGGGGCTGCGCGCCCGGGTCCACAGCAGCTTCGTCAACCTGGCGCTGCGCAGCCTCGGCCTGATCGAACGCCAACTGGCGATCATCGAGTCCATGGAGGAGCAGGAGCAGGACCCCGACCGGCTCGAAACGCTCTTCCAGCTCGACCACCTCGCCACCGGCATGCGCCGCTACGGCGAGAACCTGCTGATCGTCGCGGGCTCGGAGCACCAGGCGAACCACCCCGGCCCGGTGCCGCTGCTGGACGTGCTGCGCGCCTCGATCAGCGAGGTCGAGCGGTACGACCGGGTGCACCTCCAGTCGCTGCCGCCGCACGCCCAGGTCGCCGGGTTCGCCGCGGACAGCGTCAGCCATCTGATCGCCGAACTGCTGGAGAACGCCACGGCGTTCTCGCCGCCGGACGCGGCGGTGCAGGTGTCCGGCTGGCTGCTGGAGAGCGGCGAGGTCATGCTCTCCGTCCAGGACGAGGGCATCGGCATGACGCCCGAGCGCCTCGCCGAGCTGAACGAACGGCTCGCCGACAAGGTCCCCGAGTACTGCCAGGGCCCGCAGCCGGACGATCCGCTGGGGCTCGGCCTGTACGTGGTGACCCGGCTCGCCGCACGGCACGGCGTACGGGTGTCGCTGCGCGAGCAGCAGCCGGGCGGGATCGCCGCCGTCGTCGTCCTGCCCACCAAGATCCTCCCGGCGGGCCCGCCCGGCGCCGGGCTCCCGCCCGCCCCGCCCGCCGCCGCGACCGGCGCGCTCGGCGGCACCGGCCTGCCCGCCTTCCCGGGCGCCGCCGCCGAGGCCAACGGCAACGCCCTCCCGTCCCAGGACCGTCCGGGGGCGCCCGTCTCCGGCGCTGCGCCCGCCTCCGTCGGTGCCGCGGCCGGTGCGGAGGAGCCGGGCGACGCCGAGGCGGACCTGCCCGATGACGCGGCGACCGTGCCGCTCGGCGGCACCGGCGTGCCGGGTCATCGGCGTCCCGAGCCGACCCCCGAGGAGCCGTCCGCCGCGCAGGACGCGGGCCCCGAGCCGGTGTCGTGGGCGGCCCCCGGTGAGGCCTGGGCGGGCGCCGCGGACGAGGACCCGTACCGCATGGAGCCGACGCCGCCGCGCGGGCATCCGGCCCCCGGCACGGGGGAGGAGCTGCCGGTCCTGCCGAAGCGCACCCCGAGGACGCAGACGCCCGGGGCCACCGAGCCTGTCGAGCCCACCGTGCCCGCCGCCGAGCGCACGATGGAGCTGACCGTGCCCGGCGGCGAGCAGGCGTTCGACAGCCGCGCCGTACGGCCCGCCGGTGCGGACGCCTGGGGCCCGGCGGATCCGGCCGGTGCGGCGGATCCGGCCGGTCCGGCCGACCCGTACGCGATCGGCCCCGACCAGCACTCCCACGCCCCGGAGGCGACCGGCGAACTGCGCCGCACCGACAAGGGACTTCCCAAGCGGACACCGCGGAACGTGGCCCGCCGCGACCCCGACCCGCAGGAGCGGACGGGGTCGGTGAACGCGGAGGAATTGCGGCGTAGGCTGGGCGGGTTTCAGCGCGGTGCGCGGGACGGCCGACGGGACGCGGAGGCCGAGATCGCCGCACGTGACACGGCCGGAGAGCAGGGCACGGCCGGACGGCGCGGTACGGCCGGAGAGCAGGGCACGGCCGGGCAGCAGGGCACGGCGCAAACGGGGGCGCAGGACGGGGGCGGCACGGTTGAGGAGGCACGCGGGTGAATGCGCCCAGTAGTACCTACGGGTTGAGTTCCGAGGCCCGTAATCTGCACTGGCTGCTGTCCAGCCTGGTCGAGGAGGTGCCGGGGGTCCGCTCGGTGGCCGTCGTCTCGTCCGACGGGCTGATGCTGCTGTCCTCCGACGCGCGGCACACCGCCGCACCAGCGGGCCCGACCACCCAGGACGGCCCGAAGGGCTCCACCGCGGACCTCGCGACGATCGTGTCGGGGCTGGGCAGTCTGACGCTCGGCGCGGCGAAGCTGATGGACGGCGGCAGCGTCAAGCAGACGGTGGTGGCGATGGACGAGGGCAGTCTCTTCGTCATGGCGATCAGCGACGGTTCGCTGCTCGGGGTGCACGCCACCCCGGACTGCGACATGGCCGTCGTCGCGTACCACATGGCGCTGTTCGTGGGCCGGGCCGGGCATGTGCTCACCCCCGAACTGCGCTCCGAACTACGGAGGTCGCTGGAGTCGGCGCAGTGACGGCAGGGTCCGGCCGGGGCGCGCGCAGACCGGCCCGGGTGCGTCCGTACTCGCTCACCGGCGGCCGCACCCGCTCGGGACACGTGCTGCTGGTGGAGACGTTCGTGGCGTCACTGGAGCCCGCGGACGGGCCGGTGGACCGGCCCGTGGACGGGCCGGGCGCCCCGGTGCCGAGCGGCACTCCCGGGGTGCGGATGCTGCCGGAGATACGGGCCATCATCGAGCTGTGCCGCAGGATGCGTTCGGTCGCGGAGGTCTCCGCGATGCTCAAGATTCCGCTGGGCGTGGTGCGCGTCCTGCTCAGCGACCTCGCCGACCAGGGAAAGATCCGTGTGTACGGCACCGGGCGGGGCCCGGGACAGCCGGATCGCGCGTTGCTCGAAAGGGTGCTCGTTGGACTTCGCAGACTCTGAGACGATGACGGTGACCCCGCCGCATGTGTCGGAGATACCCGGTGCCGGTATACCCGGCGCCGAAGAGAAACTTCAGAGCTGGCAGATAGACCGTTCGCGGGCACCGATCGCCACCAAGATAGTGATAGCGGGGGGTTTCGGCGTCGGGAAGACGACGTTCGTGGGTTCGGTCTCGGAGATCACTCCGCTCCAGACCGAGGCCCTGATGACGCAGGCCAGCGAGGACGTGGACGACCTCGGCGCGACGCCCGAGAAGCTGACCACGACCGTCGCGATGGACTTCGGGCGGATCACGCTCGAATCCGATCTGGTGCTCTATCTCTTCGGCACCCCGGGCCAGCAGCGGTTCTGGTTCATGTGGGACGACCTGATGCGCGGGGCGATCGGGGCGGTCGTGATGGCCGACACCCGGCGGCTGGAGGACAGCTTCCCGGCGCTGGACTACTTCGAGAGTCTCGGCCTGCCGTATGTGGTGGCGGTCAACCACTTCGAGGGGACCCCGCTCTACGGTCCCGAGGACGTCCGGGACGCGCTCTCCGTATCGCCCGGGGTACCGGTGGTGACCATGGACGCGCGGCAGCGGGTCACGGTGGTGGACGCGCTGCTCGCCCTGGTGGGCCACGCGGTTGACGTCTCACCGGAGTGAACTAACCTCAGCTCCGCTCGCGGAATGGAATGCCCCGTTCCTCTTCCTGTCCTGAGCCTGAGAGAGAGCCACAGTCATGCGGAAAATACTCATCGTCGGAGCCGGACAGTCCGGTCTCCAACTCGCCCTCGGTCTCCAGGCCGAGGGCTACGAGGTCACCTTGATGGCCAACCGCACGGCTGACGAGATCCGCTCCGGGCGCGTCATGTCCACGCAGTGCATGTTCCACACCGCGCTCCAGCACGAGCGCGACCTGAAGCTCAACTTCTGGGAGGAGCGGGCGCCGCGCATCGAGGGCCTCGGCGTGTCCGTCGCCGGACCGCCGACGCCCGAGGGCCCGCACGCCCGCGCCATCGACTGGGTCGGGCGGCTCGACGGGTACGCCCAGTCCGTCGACCAGCGGATCAAGATGGCGGGCTGGATGGAGCTGTTCGAACAGCGCGGCGGCCAACTGGTCATCCACGGTGTGTCCGTCTCCGATCTGGACTTCTTCACCCAGAGCCACGATCTGGTGCTGGTGGCCGCGGGCAAGGGCGAACTGGTCTCGCTCTTCGGCCGCGACGCCGCCCGCTCCCCGTACGACACCCCGCAGCGCGCGCTGGCCGTCTCGTATGTGCACGGTCTCGGCCCGCGCCCCGAGCACCCGGACTACGACGCGGTGCGCTGCAACCTGGTCCCCGGCGTCGGCGAGCTGTTCGTCATGCCGACCCTCACCACCAGCGGGCGCGCCGACATCCTCTTCTGGGAGGGCGTCCCGGGCGGTCCGGCCGATGTGTTCCAGGGCGTCACCGACCCGTCCGAGCACCTGGCCACCACGCTGGAGCTGATGGAGCGGTTCACCCCGTGGGAGTACGCGCGGGCCACCAAGGTCGAGCTGACCGACGCGGGCGGCACGCTCGCCGGGCGGTACGCCCCGACCGTACGCAACCCGATCGGCGAACTGCCCGGCGGCGGCCTGGTGCTCGGCGTCGCCGACGTCGTGGTCGCCAACGACCCGATCACCGGCCAGGGCTCCAACTCGGCCGCCAAGTGCGCCGCGTCCTACCTGGACAGCATCGTCGCCCACGGCGACCGGCCGTTCGACGCCGCGTGGATGCGGAACACCTTCGACCGCTACTGGGCGACCGCCCGGCACGTCACCAAGTGGACGAACGCGATGCTCGCCCCGCCGCCCGAGCACATCGTGGAACTGCTCGGCGCGGCGGGCGGCCTGCCGCCCGTGGCCGACCGGATCGCCAACGGCTTCGACGACCCGTCCGACTTCGAGCACTTCTTCTACGAGCCGGAGCGGGCTGCCGCCTATCTGGCCTCGGTGGGCGGCGACAGGGCCTAGCGCCGGGCCGAACCCGGACGGACCACGCCCTGCACCGGGTTGGACGCGAGCGGGGAGAGCCGCACCGTGGTGCCGGGCCGGGGCGCCTGCACCACCTGGCCGCCGCCCGCGTAGATCGCCACATGGCTCGCGCCCTTGTTGTAGATCACCAGGTCGCCGGGGCGGATCTGGCTGAGCGAGATCCTCGGCAGCCGCCGCCACTGCTCCTGGCTGGTGCGCGGGATGACCCGCCCGGCGTGCGCCCACGCCTGGGAGGTCAGCCCCGAGCAGTCGAAGGCGTTCGGCCCCTCGGCGCCCCAGACATACGGCTTGCCGATCTGGTTGAGCGCCCACCGCAGCGCCCGCTGCCCGGCCGCCGCCGAGGCCATCGGGAGACGCCCGGGGGTCTTCGGCACCGTGGCGGTGCCGCCCGTGCCCCCGGCCGGGCGGCTCGGGGCCTGGGCGGCGCCCGAGCCCTGACCGCCGCCGGTGTCCTGGCCCCCGCCCGTGTCCGCGCCCGCGCCCGTGCCGGTGCCCTGGGCCGGGCCGGGGTCCGGGAGGGGCGGCGGCGGGGCGGCGCTCTGGGCCCGGCGGGCGGAGCCGCCCAACACCCCGGAGGCGAGGAGCTTGCGCTGCGCCTTGTCGGTCTCCTCGCGCTCCTTCTCCGCCACCTGGCTGATCTGGCGGGCGGTCAGCGAGGCGAGCATCTTCTCGATCTTCGTGAGCCGCTTCTTGACCTTGTCGCGCTGTTTCTTCTTCTTCGCGCTCAGCGACAGCTGCTTGTCCAGGGCGGCCCGGGCCCGGGTGGCGAGCGCGTCGGCGTGCCGCTCGCCCTTGGTCAGCCGCTCCACGACGGCGGCCTCCCGGACCGCCGCCCGGTCCAGCTCGCGCGCCTGGTCGGCGGCCTTCTCCGGGTGCGGGGTGAGCAGCGTCAGCAGGAAGGTGTACGTGGAGAGCTGGGTGTGGCCCTGGTACTGCTGGCGGGCCAGCCGCCCCGCGTCCTCCCGGCTGGCGGCCAGGTCGGTGCGGCTGCGGGCGAGGTCGTCGGTCAGGTCCCGGGTCTTCGCCCGCTGTCTGCGCAGCTTCTCCTCGGTCGCGTTGTACGCCTCGGTCGCCTCCTCCGCCTTCCGGTACAGCGTCTTGAGCTGGGTGAGCAGCCCGGCGACGGACCGGTCGGCGGGCCGGGCGGAGGGCTGGGCAGGGGCGGCCGTGGCCGCCGGGACGGGCGGGACGAGCGCCGCGGCCGCGGTGATCGCCGCCGCGCAGACCGAGCCTACGATCCGTCCTGACACGGGCTCACACCTCCGGCTGCGGGAACGGGGTCCGACGACCACCTCAGCAGGAACGCGGCCTGACAGTCGTACTTTCGGGAGAATGATGGGCGAGTCGGCCCAACACGGTCACTCGTCCGGAGGGCTGGTCACGGGTGGCGGAGTCCAGCTGCGAGTGAGCCGAAGGGGCGCGCCGGTGCCAAAAGGGAGAGCGCGCGCAGGCCCTCAGGAACGAAGGGCCGAGCACGGTCGACCGTCGACACCGGCTGAGGCGCCCCGGAGGCGAACTGGGCCTTCAAGGAGAGGTGCGCCGAGCCTTCAAGAGCGGGACCACGGCCACTTCGGTCCGCTGCCCGGCCTGCCCTCCGGGTCGTACTCGTACCGCCATCCCCGGATCAGCCCCAGCCGCCGCGTCGTACCCGCCGGGACGCGGCGGTAGACGTACACGGTCGGCGGTCCACCGGCCTCGTCCGGGACCGGCACCTCGTACGTCTTCGGCGGCTGCCCCGTGGCGCCGACCAGCACCGACAGCACCCGGCCGTCCAGCGGCCCGCCGACGAACGGCGTCTCCTCGCTCCTCACCGCACCACCTTCCGCCGCGCCGCCCTCACAGCAGGTGCCGCGCCTCGCCGAACACCGGTGCCACGCGCCGCACCAGCGCGCCGACCGGGCCCTGCGCGGGCTCCGCGGCGAGCGCGGCCCGCATCGCCCGGGCCGCCTGCGGATCGGTGGCCGCGGTGGCGGTCAGCAGTGCCACGAAGTGGTCCACCAGCCAGTCCCGCAGCTCCCGGGCCGACGGCTGCTTGTTCTCGTCCAGCCAGATCAGCGAGGCCGCCTCGACCGCCGTGATCCAGGTGCGCACCATCATCCGCAGCCGGGCACCGGTTTCCTCGGCGGGCTCCCCGGCCGTCAGATGCAGCAGGATCTGCTCGGCCGCGGCCCGCCGCACCTCGTCCACGATGGCGCTCGTCCGCGAGGTCTCGGCCACGCTGCCGCCGTGCAGCAGCGCGCTGAACCCCGCGTCGTGCCCGTCCACGAAGGTGAGATAGCGGTCCAGCACGTTGCCCAGCCGACTGCTGAGCGGGCCGGTCCGCGGCTCCTCGAAGCACCCCTCCAGCTCATCGGCGGCGCTGCGCAGCGCCGCCTCGTACAACTGCTGCTTGCCGCCGGGGAAGTAGCGGTAGACGAGCGGCCGGGAGGCGTCGGCGGCCGAGGCGACGTCGTCCAGCGACACGTCCTCCGGCGCGCGGTGGGCGAACAGGCCGAGCGCGGCGGCGATCAGTTCGGCGCGCCGCGCCTCGACGCTGAGCCTGCGGTACGCCCCGCGGCGCACGGTGGCCGGGGGCGCGGCGGTCGCCCGGTCCGCGTCCGCCGGGGCGGTGCCACTGCTCGTCGTCATGCCTGGCAGCGTAACCGCCCTCGGGCGGCTGCCGAGGAGCGGCCCGTTGACGAAGGCGCCCGGGACACCCCCTAGAGCAGGCCGCTGCTCTGCCACAGCTTGCGGCCCACGCCGCGCAGCACCCCGACGTCGTCGAGGAATTCGGTCAGCCGCCGGGCGCCGCTGCGCATCACCTCGCGGCGGTGGCCGCTCGCCCGCACCTGGGCGACGGCCGCCCGCCGGTCGAGGCCGACGTCCGTGTACACCTGGGGGTTGACGAACGCGAGCGAGAACACCCGGGCGAACTCGCCCGAGCCGACGCGGGTCAGCTCCTTCTCCCAGCGCGGCGCCCGCACCATCTGGCGGCGCAACTCCTCCCGGGCGTACCGCACGTGGCGCGCCTCCTCCACCACATGGATCCGGGTCACCCCGCGCACCAGCGGCTGGACGCGCTCATCGGGGAACGTCAGCCGCTGCATCCAGTCCAGCACCTCCTCGCCCAGCAGGGTGGCGGTGAACGAACCGGGTGTGGTGGAGAACGTCTTGAAGAACCGGCCCAGGTTCTGGTGGAGCCGGGACACCGGGTACGCGGGGGTGCCGCCCTTCGCGATGAGCCGCGCGAACATCTTGGAGTGGCGGCACTCGTCGGCGATTTCGGTGAGCGCGTAGCGGACATGGGCGCTGGTCGCGGGCTTGTCGTAGATGTGCCGGGTGAGCAGCTGGATCAGGATGATCTCGAACCAGATGCCGAGCGAGGCCAGCGCCGCCGCCTCGTGCCGCGACAGCAGCATCCGCTGCTCCTCGGACATCCGCCGCCACATCGGGGTGCCGTAGAGGGAGACCAGCTCCGGCGGCCAGAACCACTTGTCCGGCTCGTGCGGCGCGTCCCAGTCCAGCTCGGTGTCGGGGTCGAACGAGTGCCGGGAGGAGGCCAGCAGCAGCCGCTCCGCGACTCGTTCGCGGTCCTTGAGAAGCCCCAGCGCGTCCCGGGGCGCGGCTGATTCGGTCGCGGTCGTCATCGCTGGAGACACCTCGTAGGAATGGTCGCGGCTGGACATCCCTTATGAGACTCTGTGTCAGCAAGCCCGTCAATCCCCTGGGCACAGCGAGGCGAAGGAGACGCCGTGTCGACACAGGACCTCTACGCCATGGACCCCGGCGACCCGATGTGGCAGGTGCCCGCCGCCGGCGCCGCCCGGTTCAGCTGGGAGTACGACGACCACCGGGCCCGGCTGCTCGCCCTGTACCAGAAGGGCAAGGACAAGCAGTGGGACGCGACGAAGCGGATCGACTGGGACCTGGAGGTCGACCCGTACGACCCGCTCGGCACCCCCGACGAGTCCCTCGCCCTCTACGGCACGCCCCACTGGGACCGGATGTCCGACCGCGAGCGGGCCGAACTGCGCCGCCACGCCGCCTCCTGGCAGTTCAGCCAGTTCCTGCACGGCGAACAGGGCGCGATGGTGTGCGCCGCCCGCATCGTCGAATCGGCGCCCGACCTCGACGCCAAGTTCTACTCCGCCACCCAGACCATGGACGAGGCCCGCCACGCGGAGCTGTACGGCCGCTTCCTGCGCGACAAGATCGGAATGCTCTACCCGATCAACGACAACCTCCAGGAACTGCTGGGCGACACCCTCCGCGACTCCCGCTGGGACATGGCCTACCTGGGCATGCAGGTCCTCATCGAGGGCCTGGCCCTCGCCGCGTTCGGCCTCATCCGCGACACCACCGACAAGCCCCTGCCGCAGCAGCTCCTCGCCTACGTCATGCAGGACGAGGCCCGCCACGTGGCCTTCGGCCGGATGGCGCTGCGCGACTACTACCGCGACCTGACCGACGCGGAGCTGCGCGAGCGCGAGGAGTTCGTCATCGAGGGCTGCTACCTCATGCGCGACCGGCTGCGCGGCGTCGAGGTCCTGGAGAACCTGGGCATCCCGAAGGCCGAGGCCGAGGAGTATGCCGAGCGCTCCCCGTACCTGCACATGTTCCGCAAGCTGCTGTTCAGCCGCATCGTGCCGTGCGTGAAGGACATCGGCCTGTGGGGCGAACGCCTCCAGCGCGCCTACGTCGACATGGGCGTCCTGGAACTCGGCGACAGCAACCTGGAACTGCTGATGAACCAGGACGAGGAGATCGCCCAGCGCCTGGACGCCCAGCGCTTCGCCGCCGAGGAGGCCGCCCGGACGGGCGAGGTCGAGGAGGCCATCGCGCAGGGCGCGGCGGAGGACTGAGGCGGCTCAGACGTCTGCCGGACGGGCCGGACGGATGGCCTCGGCGGCCGCCGACGCGAATCCGGCGAGGGCGCGGGGGCAGCGCCAGCGGGATTCCACCTCGGCGGGGGAGAGCTCGCCGGAGTCGGCCCGGCCGGACCGCTTGGCGAGTTGGTCCCAGGACACGTCCTCGGCCGCGGGGTCGCCGATCAGCTCCAGGGCGGTGGGGAAGCCCTCCAGCTGGCCGACGTCGAGGCCCTCGTCGCTCGGGTGGCCCGGATGGTCACAGGGCGCCTGGGCCCCGTCCGTCGCGACGGCGCGCAGCGCGGTGGCGGTCCGGTCCGCCACCTCGGGGGCCGAGTGATGCATCACGTGCCCGTACATCAGCACCAGACCGAGGGCCGGAAACGCCACGTCGGCGGAGCCGGAGCCCGTCCCGTGCGTGCCCCGGGCCTCTTCCAGCCGGTCCACGCACGCGGTCACCACCGCGTCGATCTCTTCGTCCTCGCCCAGGTAGTAGCCCTGGTAGATGCACTCGTAGTCGTCGATCAGGTCCTGCACCTCATTCATGATCGCTGCGACGCGTTGTCGGTGGGGTGTGGTTCCCTCGGTGGACGAGTGCGAGCCGACCCGCCGGAGAGGATCTGCCCATGTCTCCCCCGACCCCCGTGACCGCCCGCCACGCCGCCGCCTTCCGACGTCTCCACGACGGCCGCACCGGCTTCCTGATGCCGAACGCGTGGGACGCCGGGAGCGCGATCGTGCTGGCCGAGGTGGGGTTCGAGGCGCTCGCGACGACCAGCGCCGGGATCGCCTTCTCGCTGGGCAGGCCCGACCACACCATCCCGGAGGGCGGCAAGGCGGTCTCCCGGGCCGAGATGTTCGACCGCGTCCGCCAGATCACGGCCGCCGTGGACCTGCCCGTCAACGGCGATCTGGAGGACGGGTACGGGGCGGAGCCGGAGACGGTCGCCGAGACCGTCCGGCTGGCCGTCGGCGCGGGCCTCGCGGGCGGGAACGTCGAGGACTTCGCGGACGGCGCCCTGTACGACGAGGAGCTGGCCGTCGCCCGGATCGCCGCCGCCCGCGAGGCCGCGGACGCCGACGGCACCGACTTCGTGCTCACCGCCCGCACCGACGGCCTGATGCTGCGCTCCCCGGCCCCGCTCGCCGACGCGATCCGGCGCGCCAACCGGTACCGGGAGGCGGGCGCGGACTGTCTCTACGTGCCGGGCGTCAACGACCTCGCGACCATCACCACCCTGGTGTCCGAGGTCGAAGGACCGCTCAACGTGGTGATGGGCCTCGGCGCCACCAGCCTCACCGCCGACGCCCTCCGCTCCGCCGGGGTCGCCCGCCTCAGCCTCGGCGGCAGCATCGCGCGCGCCGCGCTGGGCTTCGTACGGGACAGCGCCCGGGAGTTGCTGGAGCGGGGGACGCTGACGTTCGCCGAGGGCCAGATCCCGCAGGGCGAGCTGAACGAGCTGTTCACCCGCGACCGCTCGTAGGCGCCTTACACCGGTTGTGCCTGCTTCTGCTCCTCCGCCCACCGCAGGAAGGCGATCTGCCGGGACATGAGGGTGACCAGCTCGTACGCGGTGTGCGAGGCGGCCACGGAGGTGATGTCGGCGTGGTCGTACGCCGGGGCGACCTCCACCAGGTCGGCGGAGACCAGATGGCAGTCGGCCAGCCCGCGCACGATCTCCAGCAGCTCGCGGGAGGTGAGGCCGCCCGCCTCGGGGGTGCCGGTGCCGGGGGCGTGCGAGGGGTCCAGGACGTCGATGTCCACCGAGATGTAGAGCGGCCGCTTGCCGATCCGCTCCTTGAGCTGCTGCACCACCTCGTCGACCCCGCGCCGCATCACATCGGCCGAGGTGACGATCCCGAAGCCCAGCTTGGTGTCCTCGTCCAGGTCCTCCTTGCTGTACAGCGGGCCGCGGGTGCCGACGTGCGAGAGGGCGGAGGTGTCGACGATGCCCTCCTCGACCGCCCGGCGGAACGGCGTTCCGTGGGTGTATTCGGCCCCGAAGTACGTGTCCCAGGTGTCCAGGTGCGCGTCGAAGTGCAGCAGCGCCACCGGACCGTGCTTGCGGGCCACCGCGCGCAGGACCGGTAGCGCGATGGTGTGATCGCCGCCCAGCGTCATCAGCTGGGCGCCGGTACACAGCAGTTCCTCCGCGCCCGCCTCGATGGCCTCGACGGCCGCGTCGAGGTTGTGCGGATTGGCGGTGATGTCACCGGCGTCCGCGACCTGGACGTAGTGGAACGGGTACGCGTCCTGCGCCGGGTTGTAGGGGCGCAGCAGGCGCGATGCCTCCCGGATCGCGTTCCCGCCGAACCGGGCGCCCGGCCGGTACGACACGCCGGAGTCGAACGGCACCCCGACCACGGCGATATCCGTCGTGCCGACTTGATCCAGCCGCGGGACCCGCCCGAACGTGGCGGGTCCCGCGAAGCGCAGGGTGTGATCGGTGTCCTCGGGCGGAATGGGCATGGCCGGACCGCAGGGGATCGCGCTCATGGTGGAAGGGGCCTTTCACGTGGGGGGATCGCAGTGGTTTCCTGCGTCAACCATTGAATCCCTCGAATGGGTGATTGCCCACCTCGACCTCCCCCTATAGGGAACCCCGCCCCTACCCGAACAGCCGGTACGAACCCGACCCTCACGGACGTCTAACGCCCGGCGTAAGGGGAGAAGTTGAGTCGGACCACAATGATCACCATTCCACCACCGACCCGTTACCGATGGCTTGCTAAGTTTTTGATCACCGCCACCGGAATTGCCGAGGTCATGTGGGGATGGCCCGGGCCGGGGGCGGTCGTGTGAAAGAACGGCCAAAGGGTGCTCTCCACGGCGGTGGGGGGCACCCCTTTGTCCGTGGAATCCGGAGGATGATGGTGGGGTGCGGATTCGAACGAGCACCATCGAGGAACTTCCCCATCTCCAGGACATAGAGCGCGCCGCCGGGCGGTGCTTCCGGGACATCGGGATGGACGAGATCGCCGACGACGAGCCGCTGACCCTGGCGGAGCTGGGGCGCTACCAGCGCGCCGGGCGGGCCTGGGTCGCGGTGGACGACGCGGACCGGGCCATGGCCTACGTGATCACCGACCCCGTCGACGGGAACACGCACATCGAGCAGATCTCGGTGCACCCGGACAGCGCCCGCCGCGGAGTGGGCCGGGCGCTCATCGAGCACGTCGCGGCGCGGGCCGCCGCCGACGGCGTACCCGCGCTGACCCTGACCACCTTCGTGGACGTGGCGTGGAACGCCCCCTACTACGCGGCCCGCTGCGGCTTCCGGACCCTGACGGAGGACGAACTGACGCCCGGCCTGTGGCAGATTCGGCGCAGCGAGGCCGGGCACGGGCTGGACCGATGGCCCCGGGTGTGCATGCGCAGGGACACCCTCTGACGGGCCCTGCCGCACGACGCGACGGGCCTCGCCGCCGACCCGACGGGCCCCGCCGACGCGATGGACCCCGCCACCCCGAGGGACTCCGCGCCCCGGGCGGCCACGTCCACCGAGCTGCTCGGCCTGCCCGCCGACGCCCGCGCGCTGCTCCTCAACGCCGACGACTTCGGCATGTACCCGGCCCGTCAACACCGCCGTCATCGAGTCCATCGAGTCCATCGAGCACGGCATCGCGGCGTCGTGCAGCCTGATGGTGCCGTGCCCTGCGGCGCCGCACGCCATGCAACTGCTGCGCGAGCGGCCGCACATCCCGTTCGGGATCCATCTCACCCTCGTCCGCGACCTGCCCCGCCTCCCTGGGGGCCGCTCTCGCCGAAGGTGCGGGTGCCCTCGCTGCTGACGAGGCGGGCGAGCTGTACGACCACGCCGGGATCCCGGAGCTGCTGGCCCGGGCCCGCCCGGCGGAGGTCGAGCACGAGTTCCGCGCCCAGATCGACGCCGTACGGACGCGGGACTCGCCCTCGCCCATCTGGACTGGCACTGTCAGGCCGACCGCGGCCGCGAGGACATCCGCTGCTGCGCGACCTGCCGCCCGGGCTCGGCGAATGGGCCGTGCACCCGGGGCTGGACGACGCGCACGCCCGGGCGGCCGACCCCGGCGGCTGGCAGGTCCGCAGCACCGACCACGCCTTCCTGACCTCACCGCAGGCCCGCGACCTCCTCCGCGAGGAGGGCCTCGCCGTGGTCGACTACCGGGCGCCGCAACGGAGCTGGACGGCCTGATGAGGCCGCCGCCCCGCACTCCTCGTCCACGGCCCGCCGCAGCGCCCGTATCCGCGCCGTCTCACCGCCCCGCCGCCACACCAGGCCCAGCATCGAGTCCGGCAGCCCCGCCACCGGGAGCGGCGTGATGTCGCGGCGCCCGTGGTACGCGGCGGTCGGCGCGCACAGCAGCATCCCGCCCCGGCCCGCCGCGACCGCCGTCAGCCCCTCCTGGAGGGTGCGCACCCGCGGGCCGCGGGGGATCGGGCGGCCGCCGGGGGTGACAGGCGGGGCCATGAACTCCCGCCAGTAGCGCGGCGCGGGGTCGGACGGGGCGACGAGCGGGCAGTCGGCCAGCTCCTCGGCGTCCACCGCGCCCGGCCCCGGCCCTCGCTCGCGCCCCCGCCCTCGCCCCCGCTTCGCGAGCCGGTGCCCGGCGCGGACCACCAGCGTCTGCGGTTGCCGGGAGAAGACCGGGCCGAGGACCAGATCCGGTTCCTCGACCGGCAGACACACGATCGCCGCGTCCACCTCACCGTCCCGCACCGCGCCGAACGGGTCGGCCATCGGGATCTCCACGGTCTCCGGTTCGCAGCCGGGATGCCGCTCCCGGACGGCCGCCAGCGCCGCCATCACCCGCTCGTCGGCGGCCCCTTGGAAGCCGACGCGCAGCACGCCCGTGACACCGCGCGCCGCGCCCCGGGCCCCCTCGACCGCCCCGGACAGCGCGTCGTACGCGGGCCGCAGGTCGGCCAGGAACCGCTCGCCCAGCGGGGTCAGCCGCACCCGTCGGCTGGTGCGGTCCAGCAGCCGCGCGCCGATCCGCCCCTCCAGCGCGCGCAGCAACTGGCTGACCCTGCTCTGCGACACGTACAGCCGCTCCGCCGCGCGGCCGAAGTGCAACTCCTCGCTGAGCGCGAGAAAACACTCCAGTTCGCGGATCTCCAGCCCGGACACCGGCTTCCCTCCACTGATCCACTCCACTGATCCATAAGTCTCGCTCATAGAAGACTGAAGACTTCGGCGTTGTTCCCGGCCGGGGGCGGCGGTTCATTTGAGTCATGTCGAATTCCACGCCCATTACCACGGAACTCACCGCTCCGGCAGGCGCATCCGGGTCAGCCGCGCCCGCGCACTCGCCGCTCAGAGCCTGGCTCGCCGTCGTCGCCGTGGCGTTCGGCACCTTCTCCGTCGTCACCACCGAGATGCTCCCGGTCGGCCTGCTCACCTCCATCGGCTCCGCGTTGCGCGTCTCGCCCGGTACGGCGGGCCTGGCCATGACCGTGCCGGGGCTGGTCGCCGCGGTCGCCGCGCCCCTCCTGACCGTCACCGTCCGCCGCCTCGACCGGCGGCTGGTGCTGTGCGGCCTGATGGGGCTCCTCGCGGCAGCCAACCTGGCCTCCGCCCTCGCCCCCAACTTCGCCGTGCTGCTGCTGTCCCGGGTGCTGGTCGGGGTGTGCATCGGCGGGGTGTGGTCCCTGGCCGCGGGCCTTGCCGTACGGCTGGTCCCGGAGAAGTCCGCAGGTCCCGCCACCTCGTTGATCTTCAGCGGGATCGCCGTCGCCTCCGTCCTGGGCGTACCGGTCGGGACGCTCATCGGCGACCTGGTCCACTGGCGCGCCGCGTTCGCCGGGATGGGCGCGCTGGCGCTGGCGATCGCCGCGGCCCTCGCCGTCACCCTGCCGCCGCTGCCCGCCACCGAGACGATCCGGCTGCGCGAGGTGCCGGGGCTGTTCCGCAACGCCCGGCTGCGGGTCGGGCTGATCACCACGCTGCTACTGGTCACCGGCCACTTCGGCGCATACACATACGTACGCCCGGTGCTGGAGGACGTCTCCGGCGTACGGGCGGGGCTGATCAGCACCCTGCTGCTGGCGTACGGCGTGGCGGGCATCGCCGGGAACTTCCTGGCGGGCGCCACCGCCCACCGCGACCCGCGCCGCACCCTCATGGTCATCTTCACCGTCCTGGCCACCGCGGTCCTGCTCGTCCCGGTCGCGGGCGGCACCCTCGGCGGGGCGGTCACGCTGCTGGTGCTGTGGGGCCTTTCGTACGGCGGGGTCTCGGTGACCTCGCAGACCTGGGTGCTGCACGCGGCGCCGGACACGCGGGAGGCCGCCTCGGCGCTGTTCGTCTGCGTCTTCAACATCGCGATATCGCTGGGCGCGCTGCTCGGCGGCCGGGCGGCGGACGGGATCGCGCTGGTCGGCGTCATGTGGTTCGGGGGAGCGCTCGCCGTCCTGGCGCTCGCGCATGTGGCGATCTTCGGAAGGCGGTAGCCGCGTGCCGTGAGACCCTGAATTCAGGGGGCTCGTCTTCGGGAGTGGTCCGATGGCAGTGAGCATGCACGTGGTCTGGAGCAAGACCGAGCCGGGGCGCGTCATCTACGAGACGCACTCGATCGAAACGATCACCGACGGCAAGGGCGTCCACGCGACGGTCGACAGCCACACCTACGAGATCTCGGTGCGCAGCCGCGCGGAGGCGGAGTCGATCGCGGACGCGGAGGGATACGAGCTGTTCCGCAAGGGCGAGGCGTGGGAGAGCCTGCCCGAGGAATGAGCGGGAGCAGCACCGCCGGGGGCGGGTGTGAGTTGCGCCCACGGCGACCGCGTACTCAGGCCGCCCGTACATGCTCACGATTGCCGATTGCCGATTGCCGATTGCCGATTGCCGATTGCCGATTGCCGATTGCCGATAGCCGATAGCCGTCCAGCCCGGCCCGTACCCACGGGCCGGGCTGGACGGCACATCGACTGAGCCGCGACTCAGCCGTGGCTGAGGAGGAAGTCCACGTCCCGGGCCTCCGGGGCGTCGCCGCCGACCGTGACCGGCCGGGTGGCCGGTGCGTAACCGCTGGCGACCACCGTGTAGTGCTCACCGGTCAGCCCCTCGAAACCGAAGGTCCCGTCCGCGCCCGTGATGAACTGCCCGACGACGTCGCCCGAGGCATCCAGCAGCGCCACGCGGGCGTCCTCCAGCGGCTGTCCGCCCTGGTCACGTACGGTGCCCCGGACCCGGGCCGCGGGCCGCAGCGCCACGTCGACCCGCAGCGGCTCACCGGCGGTCAGCTCGACCTGGGTGGCGTGCGGACGGTGTCCGTCGGCGCTGAGGGTGAGCGTGTACGCGCCGGAGGCCAGCTCCGGAAGCGCGAACTCACCCTTCTCGTCGGCCGTCGCCGAGCCCGCCACCTCGCCGTCCGCGCCGGTCGCGGTGGCGGTGGCCCCGTCCAGCGGCCCGCCGCCCTCGGCCCGTACGGACCCGGTCAGCCCGCCGCCTCCGGCGAGCCGCAGATCGCAGACGACCGGGACGTCCGACACCAGCAGCGTGGCGGCCTGCGGCCGGTGGCCGGGGGCCGAGCCGATGAGGACGACGCTCGCGCTGCCGGGCGCGGCCACGGTGTAGCCGCCGTCGCGCCCGCTGACCGTACGGCCGAGCTGACGGCCGCCGGTGTCGATCAGGGTGACGGCGGCGTCGGCCAGCGGGGCGCCGTCGGAACCGAGGACCCGGCCGTGGATGACGCTGCCGGTGAGGGCGGGGGCGGCGTCCTCCTTCTCGCCCTTCTGGGCCTTCTCGATGACGCGCTCCTCCGGCACGGTCGAGGTCGATGTCGAGGTCGAGGCCGCCGTCGAGGCGCTCCCGGGCGCGGACGAGACACTGCCCGGGACACCGCTCGGGACGCGCCGCTGCCCCGGCAGGCAGAAGGCGATCACCAGCCCGACGACCGAGGCCGCGCACGCCACCATGAACGACATCTGGAAGCCGTCCTTGCTCGGCAGCGCGACCCCGCCGAAATCCGTCGTCTGGCGGGCCAGGATCACCCCCACCACCGCGCTGGAGGTGGACATGCCGATGGACCGCATCAGGGTGTTCAGACCGTTCGCCGCGCCCGTCTCCCGGGCCGGTACGGCGCTGACGATCAGGGTCGGCATGGCCGAGTACGCGATGCCGATGCCGATGCCGAGCGCGGTGGACAGCACCACGATCTGCCAGATGTGGTCGATCATCACCAGGCCCGCGCCGTACGTCGCACCGATCACGATGAGGCCGCTGATCAGCGAGACCTTGGGGCCGCGGGCCGCGTTGATGCGCGCGGACAGCGGCGAGACCAGCATCATCGCCACGCCCATCGGGGCGAAGTACAGCCCCGCCATGACCATCGACTGGCCGAGGCCGTATCCGGTGGCCTCCGGCAGCTGGAGCAGCTGCGGCAGGATCAGCGACATCGCGTAGAACGAGAAGCCGACCATGATCGAGGCGAGGTTGGTCAGCAGCACCTGGCGGCGTGCGGTGGTCCGCAGGTCGACCAGCGGTTCGGTGGTGCGCAGCTCGAAGAGGCCCCACAGGACCAGGACCACCGCGGCCGCGCCGAACAGCCCGAGCGTCGTGCCGCTCGCCCAGCCCCAGTCGCCGCCCTTGGTGATGGGCAGCAGCAGACAGACGAGCCCGGCCGTCAGCCCGATCGTGCCGAGCAGGTCGAAGCGGCTCGGGGTCCGTACGGCGGACTCGGGGACGACGGCCAGCACTAGCGCGACCGATATCGCGCCCAGCCCGGCGGCCCCGTAGAACAGCACGTGCCAGCTGGTGTGCTGCGCGACGAACGCGGCGGCCGGCAGCCCCAGCGCACCGCCGATGCCGAGCGAGGAGCTCATCAGGGCCATCGCCGAGCCCAGCTTCTGTGGCGGCAGCTCGTCCCGCATGATGCTGATGCCCAGCGGAATGGCGCCCATCGCCCCGCCCTGGATGGCCCGGCCGACCACCATCACCACCAGCTCGGAGGTGACGGCGCAGGTCAGCGAGCCGACGACGAGCAGCATCAGCGCGACCACCAGCATCCGGCGCTTGCCGAACATGTCCCCGAGCCGCCCCATGACGGGAGTCGAGACGGCCCCGGCGAGCAGGGTCGCGGTGACCACCCAGGACGCGTTCGAGCTGGTGGTGTGCAGCAGCTGCGGCAGCTCGCTCACGAGCGGGACGACCAGCGTCTGCATCACCGAGACGGCGATGCCGCAGAACGCGAGCACCGCCACGAAACCGCCACCGACCTCGCGCCGCGGGGGCGACGAGCCGGGGGCCGGCGCGGCGCTCAAGGGCTCCTCGACGCGGGCTGGGGCTGACTGGGCCATGCGGATGCGGCCTCCAAGCGGTACAACAGGGATGAGTGGGAGATGTGCATCCTACACATGATGTGTATCGTGCACACTTCTGTTCCATGGAGCGGGGGCGACGAGGAGGAAGCGTGCTGGAGCGGCTGGAACTGCTGGAACGCGAATTGATGCTGGTCGCCAGGTGTCATGTCCTGACACCCCGAGACCGCAAGGCATCTGCTGGTGAACCCTGCGCGCCCGACCGCCTCGACCGCTCCGCCTACCTGCTCCTCTCCCGCCTGGACGCGGAGGGCGCGATGTCGATCGGCCAGCTCGCCGACGCGTTCCAGCTCGACGTCTCGACCGTCAACCGCCAGACCGGCACCCTGCTGCGCGGCGGCCTGGTCGAGCGCATCCCCGACCCCGACGGCGGCCTCGCCCGCAAGCTCCGCGTCACCGCCCTGGGCGCCGAACGCCTCACCGCCGAACGCGACTGCCGCCGCACCAGCCTGGCCCGGCTGCTCGAAGACTGGACCCCGGAGGACCTGTCCCGCTTCGGCGAGGTCCTGACCCGCTTCAACCGCGAGGTCGAAGCCCACGACGGCCGCCCGTGGCCCCGCGAGGAGACAACGGAATCCCCGGCCCAGGGCAAGCGTTGACCTGAACACGGACCCCACCGAGGCGACGAACCGAGGAGGACGACGCGATGTCCACCCACACCCCCCATCCCCACACCGGCTCGGGCGCGGGCCACCGCGTGGAGGTGGTCCGCGGCACGCAGCACGTCAAGGTCACCATCGACGGCCAGGTCGTCGCCGAGACGGACCGCCCGCTGCTGCTCCACGAGACCGGCCTGCCCGTGCGCTACTACCTCCCGCCGGAGGACGTGGACCTCACCCTGTTCGAGCCCACCGACACCCGCACCACCTGCCCCTTCAAGGGCGAGGCGGCGTACTGGACGTACATCGGCCCGGACAGCGGAGCCGAGCTGCGACCCGACGTCGTGTGGACGTACGCACAGCCGATCGACGCGGTACCGGAGATCAAGAACCACCTGTCGTTCTACGACTCGGTAGCCGAGATCACCGTCTCCTGAGCCTCGGGCGGGGAAGACCCCATCACCCCATCAGGGGCCTTCCCCTCCGCCCCCAGCGGGAACGGCTGACGCGTGCACCTCCACGCGTACTCCTGGCTGGGCGAGAAGGAGCTGTTCGACCACGAGATCCTCCGCCGCCTCCCCGACCGCCCCCTGCCCCCGGTGACGCCGGAGGACGAGGAGCACTACCGCACCCAACTGGACGCCTTCCGCCGCTCCGAGCTGCCGCCCATGGAAACGGCGTACTGGCTCCTCAAGACCCCCGCCCTCATCCGCGCCACCTTCCACGAACCCAAGGACGCCGCCACCTGGCTGGGCCAGCAGCTCACCGAACACGCCCCCGGCTTCCTCTCCCGCCAGGAAGCCGACACCGCCCGCCTGTCCCGCTTGGTAGCCACAGCCACCACCCGCCTGACCCAAGGCGGCGACGTCTCCCTCGGCTTCTACGTAGGCCGCACGTCCTTCCTCTCCCTGGCGGTGGTGACGTGCTCCCCGAACCCCTCGGCCCCGGACCTCCGCTGCCCCGAGGCCCCGTGACCCGGCTCTACTGCTTGCCGATCTTGCCCGTCATGTCGGTGGTCTGCCCTGCCGACGGAACCTCCGGGTCGACCTCGGTGCCGAAGTCGGAGAGCTCGATCAGCGTGCGCACCGTCATCTTCCGCGGGACGGCGGTGGTCTTGTCCGCCCGATCCGTCGGCTTGAGGTTCATGGTGACCTGCTGGCGGCGGATGCGGCCCTGGTCGTCCAGCCAGATGTCCATCGGCACGGTGGGACCGACCTGGCGCTTCAACGCGGCGCCGCCGGGGAGCTTGTCGATGTCCACGGTGACCCGGTAGCGGGTGGTCTGTGCGCCATCGACCGTGGCCTTCCCGACCTCTTCGGTGTTCCGGTCGGTGATGCCCTTGCCGAGCGACGCGGACTGCGCGGGGTCGTTGATCTGATTGCTGCTACCGCTGTTCTGCTCGGCGGCCGCCTTCTTCAGATCGATCTTGATCCACGGCTTGTCACCGGGAACCTGCGCGCGCTGCTTAGGGGGAAGCTTCTGGTAGACCACTTGGTCGACGACGCGCTGCTCGACCTTCTGGCCCCCGGCGCTGATGGTCATCGCGCTGTCCCCGTCCTCGAGGTCGATGACGCCCTCGCCGTCCGCGGCAGCCGTCTTGCCCGCGGCCGACGTCTCCGTCCGCAGGGTCATCCGCGCCGTTTCCTCCTCGGCGGTCTTGGCGTACGCGGTACGGACCGCCGCCGTACCCCCTGCCCCGCCATCCGCCGCCGACGAGGTCTTCCCGCCCTTGCCCTCGGAGTCGCTGTCACTCCCGCACGCGGTCAGCACCCCGCACGCGAGGAGCCCCACGGCACCGATCGCGCCCGCCCGTATCCCGCTGGCTAAGTGAGTCATCTCTCCAACTCCTCTCAACGACTGGGGATACCGAGTGCCCCGGAAGCGCCGGACGAGACCGCCGAAGCGCAACCCTCGCCGGACGCGACGCATCCGGCGAGGGAGACGGGGTGGCGGCTCAGGAGAAGTTCACATCGCTGCACAGGAAGTACGTCTGGTCCATGTGCGAGGCCTGCCAGATCGTGTAGACGACGTGGCGGCCGGTGTAGCCGGAGGTGCTGACGTCGATCGAGTAGTTCTGGCTGGGCGCGTACTTACCCGTCGTGGTGACCAGTTGCAGGTCGCTCCACTTCAGCGGCTGGGTGGTGGGGTCGTACCCCTGCCGGGTGACGTAGACCTTGAAGTAGTCGGCGCCGTGGCTGGCCTGGTCGTACAGCTTGACGGTGAAGTTGCGGCTGATGGTGGTGGTCTTCCAGGCGCCCGGGGTGTCCAGGGAGTCGTAGCGGCCGCCTTCGGTGTGGCCGCCGCTGCACAGCTGTCCGTCGGGGACGGCGGCCGGGAAGTTGCCGGCGGAGCCGTTGCGGTAGAGGCCGTTCCAGTTCCACATGGCGTTGGGGTTGGCCTGCCAGGCCTGCCAGCACATGGGGTCTTTCTGGGCCATCTCCGGGTTCAGGTGGTCGCTGCCCCAGCGCAGCCAGCAGCCGTAGTTGCGGGAGGCGGGGTCGATGACGGATCCGTGAGCGCTGGCGGTGCCGGACCAGGGGATCAGGCCGAGCAGTAGCGCGGACAGCAGTCCGAGGGCGCGAGTCGCCCAGCGTAAGGAATTGCCGCGTTCATGACAAATCCCCTCCATCGTCCGTGGGGGAGTGGGAGAGGTATGGGAGCGCTCCCAAACGCCAGCTTGCCCGACGCCGCCCATGCGAAACGTTCCGTTGCCGACGCACTACGCCGGAAGCGACGCCAGTGAGGCCGTCACCACCACCGGCGCCAACCGCCCCGCCCCGCGCAATCCCTCCGCGACCATCTCCAGCAGCCACACCGCGATATCCGGTGACCACTCCCGCGTACGGCAGTTCAACCGCATCACCTCACGCATCCCCTCGGTGTGCAGCACCCGGTCGAGGTCGAGATCCAATCCCGTCAGGTCGCCTTCCGGCGCGGACGCGGAGACATCCACCGCCCCCTGCGCCATCTCCCGCACCGCTTCACTGACGGCTGCCGCATCCCGCTCGCCCATCCCGCCCGCGTCGGGATGGCAGGAGACGGTGACCACCACCTCGTACCGGGCCTCCGGATCCGCCAGGCCGAACCACGGCGCCAACTCGGTCTGGTGGAAAGCCGTATTGCGTTCGGCCGCCTGCAACGGCAGCAGGGCATGCAGACCAGTGAATGTCACGGTGCCCACGCGAGCCAAGGTCTCGGACAACACCAAAGAAATCGGCCGAACAGGAAGACCCGGACGCGGAGGATCCGTAAGAACCCCAGCCTGCAACCAGGCCAGCTGGTGGACTTTCCCATCCTGCGTCCAATCACCGCCGACCTCCTCATGAGCCCAGGCAGTGGGCTCATGGCGAGCGGTGACCTTTCCGTCCTCGTGAAGCCAACTGGTCAGGGATTGCCAGCCGTAGGAACCGGCCCGGTCGATCGCAAAGCCGAGGACGTCTTCCTCGACCGTGCCTTCGTCGTCCTGCTCAACGACCCGGTCAAACCAGGGATTCCGCTGGAGAATCCCATGCAGACCAATCATCACGGTGGGCGGAAACACGGGCACTCCCCGGAAAATGTGCGGCGCTGGAAGAGTGTCCTTCCAGCGCCACTATCAGCTCTTGATCACGTGCCACAGTACAGCGTCTGCGTATCCGTGGTCTTCTTGTTGTTGTCCGGGTAACCGACGATGTCAACGTCGATGATGCTGCGGAAGGAGTGCTTCGCGACCAGGTTGGTGCACTTCCAGGCAGCCGACGCCCGCTTGGCGCTTCCGCCACCGGAATAGACGGTCTTGGACCCCTTGTTCAGCGTCCGCCACCCCGACCCGCCCTTGACCTGGAGCCACACCGTGACCTTGGCCTTGGTCGCGGGCCCGTTCAGAGGCTTCCACCACCCGTGTGCGTTGATGTTGCCCCGTACCGTGTGCGAAAAGTGCACCCGGTCGCCCTTGGTCTCGAACGCTCCGACGCCGGAGCTGGACCCAGGCCTCCTTCTTGCTGTAAGTGCCCCGGTCCTGCGGAGCGTTATTGCTTTTCGGCCTGCGCCGTGCCACCTGCGCCAACGGCCAGCAGCCCGGCCAATGCGGCGGAAGCCGCCCCCGTACGGATACGCACGTAAAGTTCCCCCTGAAATTCGGGCCGTGTTGCCCTGGCGCACAACCCAAACAGGCGCTCGAACTCCGCGCAATCGCTTAATCCCCAGGCTCCGTATGCCAAGCCTCCGCTTTCTTGCCACGCCCAACGCCCCACCCAGGGTGGGTGCGGCCTGTCGTCAATGCACGGGATTCCGTTTGCGCGTTGGTGCCATCCGGCCGACCCGGGGTAGTCGGCGGGGCATGGGTGAAATTCTGGTCGGCACCTGTTCATGGACGGACCGCGCTCTGCTGTCCAGTGGCTGGTACCCGCCGGGACTGCGCGACGCGGCGGGGAGACTGCGGCATTACGCCGCCAAATTCCCGGTGGTGGAGGTCGACGCCACGTACTACAACCTGCCCAGCACCCGTAACAGCGCCCTCTGGGCCGAACGCACGCCGGACCGCTTGCGCTTCGACATCAAGGCATTCTCCCTGCTCACCGGCCACCCAACAGCCCCGAACGCCCTGCCCGCCGATCTGCGACCCGCCCTGTCCGGGCAGCGATACGGGGCTGACCCCGGACTGCTCGACGAGGTGTGGCAGCGCTTCACCGGAGCGCTCGAACCGCTGAAGTGCGCGGGGCGCCTCGGCACCCTGCTCTTCCAGTTCCCACCCTGGTTCGCACCCGGCGACTCCCGGGCGAAAGCGTTCCTCGACCAGTGCGCGCGACGTACGGCAGGGTGGCACGTAACCGTGGAGTTCCGGCATCCCGGCTGGTGGTCGGACGGCGAGCGGGCCGCGACCGAGGCGGCGCTCTCGGACTGGGGCATGTCCGCCGTAGCCGTGGACATGACGCAGGCGCTGCCCGCCTCCATCCCCCCGGTCACCCCGGTCACCTCACCCCGCCTGGCGGTGGCGCGCTTCCACGGGCGCAACAAGGCATGGGCTCCGGCACCAAGGAGGAGCGGTTCCGCCACACCTACACGCCCGAGGAACTGGAGGAATGGGCCCGACGTCTTCGCTGTATGGCCGACCGGGCCGACGAGGTCCACGCCCTGTTCAACAACTGCTGCGCAGACGCGGCCGTCCGCGCCGCGGAGTCGATGCGGCGCGTGCTCGGCGTGCGCACAGGGCCGGGGTGACCCGCATACGCGTCCTCGGCGCCGCGGACGGTCACGGCATGGCGCCGACCTCTGGGATGTCCCTGGGTCCGCCAGAGGTAAGCCAGCATCTACGTAAGAGTCAATCTACGTAAGATCGCCCCTATTAGGGCCGAGCCGACCCTCTTTCACCGCTGCTCGTGGCGGGTGAGTGGTCGTTGCTGGGGGGATTGCCCGAAGTCTCGCACTCCCGGCCGGTACTGGTGCGGTCGGCAGCCCTCAGATCTTCATGATGGTGACGCGTCCGTTGCACAGCGCCGCGAGGTCTTCGGGATCGGAGGTCAGCACCGTGGCGGGCCCGGGGGCGGCGAGGGCGGTGGCGCTGAGCATGGCGTCGATGGCGTACTTGTGTCCGTGCTGGCCAGTCTCGGCCAGGAGCTCGGCGGCGTGGCGGGCGACAGCCTCGGTGACCGGCTCGACGACGATGCGGGAGAGCGTCCACTCCAAGGCCGGACGGTTGATCCGGGGATGGACCACTTCCACGAGGGTGGCGGCGCTAGTGATCACCCGCATGTCGTCGGCGCGGGCCAGGGCGAGCCATCCGGTGACCGCGCGGTCTCGCAATACGGCCTTGGCCAGTCCCTCGCTGTCGAGGACCAGGGTGCCGCCGGGTACGGCAGCGGAGCGCGTCACGCGGCGTTCGCTCCGTCGTGCGTCTGCTGACTACGGGCTTGCTGGAGCTCGTCTCGGAGTGCCTGGACTTCCTCGTCGGCGATGGGCCCGTGTTCGGCCTCGGCGACCGAGATGAGTTCGTTGAGGTTGTCGCGCTCGATCTGACGGGCTACGGCCGCGGCGACGTAGGCGGACAGGCCGGACGGCCCGCTGCGTGCGCGAGCGGCTTCTGCGATGTCCCGTGGCATCGTGATCGAGTACTTCTGGGTGGGCTCGCTCATGCTCCTTATGCTACCGCGCATGCCCCCATGAATCTCGAGAGCGAGCTTGCTGGCCTTGGTGAAGTCGTACGCTTCCGTGAGCGAGTGGCACTCGAGCGGCGCCGCTTGACGATGGGCTGTTGAAGCAGGTCTGCGGCCTGGAGCGCACCCACGACCCGTCCGCGGAACCGGATAGGCGCTGATGCGGGTCCAGACACAAGAACGCCCGCCACTCAGCACCTTGGCTGATGGCGGGGCGTTGTGACACTTACGCAGAAGTGCCCCCGGCAGGATTCGAACCTGCGCACACGGCTCCGGAGGCCGTTGCTCTATCCCCTGAGCTACGGGGGCTTGCCTGTCGCTGCTCTCTCGCGGCGACGGGTAGAACACTACCAGCTCGCTGAGGGTGGTCATGAACGCTTTTGGGGAGAGGCGGCGGGCGGGACCGGAGGGGGTATACCGCATGTGGAGGGCCGGGCGCAGGGGAGTGGGGGGAAGATCCCTCGCACGGGGTGGAAGTGGGCAAAACGCGGACGCGGGGGCGGGGGCGCGCCTACTCTTCAGGGTGTGCCTGGCTTGTCCGGCCGGGTCCTTGTCGTCGACGACAACAAGGTCATCCGGCAGCTGATCAGGGTCAACCTCGAGCTGGAGGGCTTCGAGGTCGTGACCGCGGCCGATGGTGCCGAGTGCCTGGAGATCGTTCACCAGGTGGCACCCGATGTGATCACTCTCGATGTCGTGATGCCCAGACTGGATGGGCTACAGACGGCGTCCAGGTTGCGTGCTGATGCGCGGACCCGGCAGTTGCCGGTCGCGATGATCAGTGCGTGTACGCAGGTGGAGGTGGACCGGGGGCGGGCGCTGGGGGTGGATGCCTTTCTGGCGAAACCCTTCGAGCCCGCCGAGCTGGTGAAGCTCGTGGGGCGGCTGATGAGTCAAGGGGCCGCTGGGGCGGCCGCGCCCGGTGATGCTGAGCCGGCTGTGGGGCCCACCGGCTAGCCGAGGTTTTGGGTTGGTCGGTGGGCCTCCCGACCTCACACCCTCCGTAAGACGGGCGTGCGGCGGTCCGAGGGGCGAAACCGGTTCGCGGAGGCACCCCCCTCCTCCCATACGCTGGTGCCGTGACACCCGCCCAGCTCTCCCGCACTGTGCTGCACACCGTGCGTCGCGCCGTTGAGGCCGACGAGCTGTGCGTCGATGTGCCGGAGCGGGTGAAGGTGCAGACCCCGCCGCGGCCCGGGTGCGGGGATTACGCCACGAATGTTGCGTTGCAGCTTGCTCGGGGGCGTGGGGAGGGAGCTGCCGCGCGGATCGCCGCGGTGTTGCAGCGGAGGCTTATCGGAACGCCGGGCATCGCGGCCGTCGACATCGCCGGGCCCGGGTTCCTCAACATCACCCTGGATGGGCACGCGCATGAGCAGATGCTCGGGGTCGTGCTTGAGCAGGGGGACGGGTATGGGCTTGGGGACGGGCTTGCGGGGGTGCACGCGCGCTTCGCGCCCGCCGACGAGGTGCGGGCCGCGCTGGTGCTGCATGTGGTCATCGGGCTTGTTGAGGGGTGTGGGGGGTCCGTCGACGTAGAAGTCGGCGGGGAGGTCATTTCTGTAAGGGCTGCGGGGGTCCCGGCATCCGAGCTGCTCACCCGGCTTGGGTCCGACGCTGCTCGGTGGGCTCTGTTGCGGGCTGCTGCGCATGATCTGCCCGATCTGGATCCGGCGCACCTGCTGGCTCAGCGGGAGGGGAATCCGCTGTTCAGGGTGCGCTATGCGCATGCACTGGCTCATCGGGCCGTCGATGGGGTGGAGGGTGCCGACGACGGCGCGCTGCTCGGACTGCTCGGTGACTTTCCCCGTACCGTCGAGGCCGCCGCCCGGCACCGTGCGCCCGATCGGCTTGCGCGTCACCTCGTTGCCACTGCTGATGCCTTCCTTCCCGGAACGCGGCGAAAACGCCTGGCCGAGGCCACCCGCGTCGTGCTCGGCAATGGCCTCCGCCTGCTTGGCATCAGTGCTCCGAACCGCATTTGATCAATGAGAGAGACAGCATGAGCCGTTCCGCCCACCCCGCCGGGCCCCGTCACGCCGATGTCCTGACCGAGGGGCATTACGCCGCGCCGCCCGCCGATCTCAATCAGCTCGATGCTCGGGTCTGGTCCCGCACGGTCAGCCGGAACGCCGACGGTGTCGTCACCGTCGGCGGGATCGATGTCGCGACGCTCGCCGAGCGGTTCGGGACGCCCGCCTACTTCCTCGACGAGGACGACTTCCGCGCCCGCTGCCGGGCCTGGCGGGAGGCGTTCGGGGAGGACGCGGATGTGTTCTACGCCGGGAAGGCGTTCCTGTCCCGCGCCGTCGTGCGCTGGCTCCACGAGGAGGGGCTGAACCTCGACGTCTGCTCCGAGGGGGAGCTGGCCACCGCGCTCGCCGCCGGAATGCCTGCCGAGCGGATCGCCTTGCATGGGAACAACAAGAGCGCGAAGGAGATCCACAGGGCTGTGGAAGCGGGTGTCGGGCGCATCGTGCTCGACTCCTTCCAGGAGATCGTGCGCGTCGCGCACATCGCGCAGGGGCTGGGCAGGCGGCAGAAGGTCCAGATCCGGGTCACGGTCGGCGTCGAGGCGCATACGCACGAGTTCATCGCGACCGCCCACGAGGACCAGAAGTTCGGCATTCCGCTCGCGGGCGGGCAGGCGGCCGAGGCGGTGCGGCGGGCGCTGAAGCTCGACGGGCTGGAGCTGATCGGCGTGCACTCGCACATCGGGTCGCAGATCTTCGACACCTCCGGCTTCGAGGTGGCCGCCCACCGCGTCGTGGGGCTGCTCAAGGAGGTCCGGGACGAGCACGGGGTCGAGCTGCCCGAGATCGACCTCGGCGGCGGCCTCGGCATCGCGTACACGCCGGACGACGACCCGAGCGAGCCGCAGGAGATCGCCACGGCGCTGCGGGACATCGTCCACCGGGAGTGTGACGCAGCGGGGCTCTCGGTGCCGCGGCTGTCCGTCGAGCCGGGGCGGGCGATCGTCGGGCCGACGGCATTCACCCTGTACGAGGTGGGTACGGTCAAGGAACTGCCGGGGCTGCGGACGTACGTCAGTGTCGATGGGGGCATGTCCGACAACATCCGTACGGCGCTCTACGATGCGGAGTACTCGGTGGCGCTGGTCTCCCGTTCGTCCACGGCCGAGCCGATGGTGTCCCGGGTGGTCGGCAAGCACTGCGAGTCGGGCGACATCGTCGTACGGGACGCCTTCCTGCCAGCCGACCTGGCGCCCGGCGACCTGATCGCCGTTCCGGCCACCGGCGCGTACTGCCGCTCGATGGCCAGCAACTACAACCATGCGCTGCGTCCGCCGGTCGTCGCCGTGCGGGATGGTGAGGCGCGGGAAATCGTCCGCCGGGAGACGGAGGAGGATCTCCTGCGGCTCGATGTCGGTTAGCGAGGTCGGGCAGCGACGTCGGTCGGCGGAACCGGCTGGCGGGATCGGTCGGCGGATCGGTCACAAGATCGGTTGCCGAGATCGGTCAGCGAGAAAGAAATCTCGGATACTGGACCCGGGGGCAGGAAACCCCGTCCAGTGCATGAGACTGGTGCACCACCTAGATGGATGAGAAGCGAGGTCGGATGATGCGTACGCGTCCGCTGAAAGTGGCGCTGCTGGGCTGTGGAGTCGTCGGCTCAGAGGTGACGCGCATCATGACGACGCACGCGGACGACCTCGCGGCACGCATCGGCGCCCCGGTCGAGGTGGCCGGGATCGCGGTGCGGCGCCCGGGGCGGGTCCGCGAGGGCGTACCGGCCGAGCTGGTGACCACCGACGCCACGGCCCTGGTCAAGCGCGGGGACATCGACGTGGTGGTCGAGGTCATCGGCGGGATCGAGCCCGCCCGCTCGCTGATCACCACCGCCTTCGAGCACGGCGCGAGCGTGGTGTCGGCCAACAAGGCGCTGGTCGCCAAGGACGGCGCGGCGCTGCACGCCGCCGCCCAGGAGCGCGGGGCGGACCTGTACTACGAGGCGGCGGTCGCGGGCGCGATTCCGCTGGTGCGGCCGCTGCGCGAGTCGCTCGCGGGCGACAACATCAACCGCGTCCTCGGCATCGTCAACGGCACGACGAACTTCATCCTCGACCGGATGGACACCAGCGGAGCCGGGTATTCCGAGGCGCTGGACGAGGCCACCGCGCTCGGGTACGCCGAGGCCGACCCGACCGCCGATGTCGAGGGCTTCGACGCTGCCGCCAAGGCCGCGATCCTGGCCGGGATCGCCTTCCACACCCGGGTCACCCTCGACGATGTGCACCGTGAGGGCATCACCGAGGTGACCGCGGCCGACATCGCCTCCGCCAAGCGCATGGGGTGCACCGTCAAGCTGCTCGCGATCTGCGAGCGGGCCGCCGACGGCCGGTCGGTGACCGCGCGGGTGCACCCGGCGATGATTCCGCTGACCCATCCGCTGGCCTCGGTCCGCGAGGCGTACAACGCGGTCTTCGTGGAGGCCGACGCCGCCGGTCAGCTGATGTTCTACGGACCGGGCGCGGGCGGTTCGCCGACCGCCTCCGCCGTCCTCGGGGACCTGGTCGCGGCGTGCCGCAACAAGCTGGCGGGCACCGCCGGGCCGGGCGAGTCCGCGTACAGCCGACTGCCCGTGAGCCCCATGGGGCAGGTGGTCACGCGCTACCACATCAGCCTCGACGTCGCCGACAAACCGGGTGTTCTCGCTCAGGTCGCGACAGTGTTCGCCGAGCACGGCGTGTCGATCGATACGGTCCGGCAGCAGGGGAAGGACGGCGAGGCGTCCCTCGTCGTCGTGACCCACCGCGCGAGCGATGCCGCGCTCTCTGCGACCGTCGAGACACTGCGCCGGCTCGACACCGTCCGTGATGTCGCGAGCATCATGAGGGTCGAGGGCGAATAGCGGGCCGACACTGGCCCATCGGGCCGACACAGGCCCATCGCAGATCGCAGGCCGATCGCAGGCCGACAGAGGCGGAGCAGAGGCCGAGTAGAGGGTGAGCGGAGAAAAAGGGAAATCATGAACGCAATTGCTGACGCCGGGACTCGAATGTCCGGCACCCGCCAGTGGCACGGATGGCGGGGCATCATCGAGGAGTACCGCGACCGCCTCCCGGTCGGCGAGACGAGCCCCGTCGTCACCCTCCGCGAAGGCGGGACGCCCCTCGTTCCCGCGCAGGTGCTCTCCGAGCGCACCGGCTGCGAGGTCCACCTCAAGGTCGAGGGCGCCAACCCCACCGGGTCCTTCAAGGACCGCGGCATGACGATGGCCATCAGCGCGGCCAAGGAGGCCGGGGCGAAGGCCGTCATCTGCGCCTCCACCGGAAACACCTCGGCCTCGGCGGCGGCGTACGCCGTGCGCGCCGGGATGGTCTGCGCGGTGCTGGTCCCGCAGGGCAAGATCGCGCTGGGCAAGATGGGCCAGGCGCTGGTGCACGGCGCGAAGATCCTCCAGGTCGACGGCAACTTCGACGACTGCCTGACGCTCGCGCGCGGCCTGTCCGAGAAGTACCCGGTGGCGCTGGTCAATTCGGTCAATCCGGCCCGTATCGAAGGGCAGAAGACCGCGGCCTTCGAGATCGTCGACATGCTCGGCGACGCGCCCGACATCCACGTCCTGCCGGTCGGGAACGCGGGCAACATCACCGCCTACTGGAAGGGCTACCAGGAGTACGCGGCCGAGGACGGCCCGGCCTCCCGCACCCCCCGGATGTGGGGCTTCCAGGCGTCGGGCTCGGCGCCCTTCGTGCGTGGTGAGCCGGTCAAGGAGCCGGCCACCATCGCCACCGCGATCCGGATCGGCAACCCGGCCTCCTGGTCCCAGGCCGAGCGGGCGCGGGACGAGTCGGGCGGCTTCATCGACGAGGTGACCGACCGTCAGATCCTCGCCGCCTACCGGCTGCTCGCCTCCCAGGAGGGCGTCTTCGTCGAGCCGGCCTCCGCGGCGAGCGTGGCCGGGCTGCTGAAGGCGGCCGAGCAGGGCAAGGTCGACCCGGGCCAGCGCATCGTGTGCACGGTGACCGGCAACGGCCTGAAGGACCCCGACTGGGCGGTCGCGGGCGCCCCGCAGCCGGTCATCGTGCCGGTGGACGCCGACGCGGCGGCCGTACGGCTCGGACTGGCGTAACGCGCGAGGCGGGCCGGGGCGCTGTCGTCGAGCCCCCGGCCCGGCCCGTGGATGCCCACGTCAGAGGGCGTCTGGGGCCACGCGAGGGCGCGTCCGGGGGCCACGCGAGGGCGCGTCCGGGTCCGCGCCAGGGCGCCTCCGGGTCCGCGCCAGAGGGCCTTCGGGGCCACCTCAGGGGGCGTACGCCCGCTTCCTGCCGCATCGCCCGCCGGGCGATCTCAAGATCCACTGGAGTGGTGGACGAGATGCGCAGGAACGATGAGGGCATGGGGAACCCTCCAGTAGAGTGGACCTGGTCGACGACAGGGAGTGCGACACGCATCGTGCGCCTCCCGTGCGCCCTATGTCGCCACAGAACCTTCCTTCGATAGGCTGTACTGAATCCGCCCCGACGCAGAGCATTCACCTCTGCGCGGCGTCGCCGTACTGTCACGGCCCCCGCGGTGTTCCGTACCTCTTCGAGCAATCTCACGTCACACAAGGAGAGTCATCGAGCGATGGCCGGTCCAGCGTTCCGCGCCGCCGCCGTCCGAGTGCGCGTCCCTGCCTCGAGCGCCAATCTCGGTCCCGGCTATGACGCCTTCGGTCTCGCCCTGGGGCTCTACGACGACGTGGTGGTCCGGGTCGCCGACTCCGGTCTGCACGTCGACATCGCGGGCGAGGGCGCCGAGAGCCTGCCGCGCGACGAGAGCCACCTGCTCGTACGGTCCCTCCGTACCGCCTTCGACCTGCTGGGCGGGCAGCCGCGCGGCCTCGAGGTGGTCTGCGCCAACCGCATTCCGCACGGCCGCGGCCTCGGTTCCTCCTCCGCCGCCATCTGCGCCGGGATCACCGCCGCGCGCGCCGTGACGATAGGCGGCGGCGAAAAACTCGACGACGAGGCGCTGGTGGAGCTGGCCACCGAGATCGAGGGCCACCCCGACAACGTCGCCGCCTGTCTGCTCGGCGGCTTCACCCTCGCCTGGACGGACGCGGGAGCCGCCCGGGCGATCAGAATGGACCCTGCCGATTCCATCGTTCCGGTGGTCTTCGTGCCCGGGAAGCCGGTGCTCACGGAGACCGCCCGCGGACTGCTGCCGCGCACCGTCCCGCATGTGGACGCGGCCGTCAACGCGGGGCGGGCGGCCCTGCTCGTGGAGGCCCTGACCAGGCGGCCCGAGCTGCTGCTGGCGGCAACGGAGGACCGGCTCCACCAGGAATACCGCGCTCCGGCGATGCCCGAGAGCGTGAGCCTGGTGCACCGACTGCGTGCGGACGGCGTCCCCGCGGTCGTCTCCGGCGCGGGCCCCACGGTGCTCGCGCTGGTCGAGGACGGTGCGGCCGACAAGGTCGCACGGCTGGCGGGCGAGGGATGGGCGGCCAACCGGCTGGCTCTCGACGCCGGGGGGGCGAGCGTCCTGCCGCTCAGCTGACCCAGCCGCCCGGGGCGTCCCCCGGGCCCCGCAGAACTCGATTGCCGGTTGGAGAGGGGGAATGTTTGTTGGATCCGGTAGTGTTAACCTCAAGTCTGCACTCGAAGCCTCTTGGATGTACTCGGAGGCGCAGTGCGAAGTGTCCCCATCCGGGACCACCCTTCTTCCGGGAGCCTCCCACACTGCCTGAGCAGCCTGCCTGAGCAGTGTCGTGCACGCACCGGAATCGGCGTGGCGGATCCAAGCGAACCACTCTGCCGCGTCGGAACCATGAATGTTCTCTCCGCCGTACCGGCGGACCACCGCCCCGGCCCGGTCCGTAACGGAAGGACCACAGCCGGACAGCACAACCGGTCGCCGAGCCAGACAGGCCGACGCCCGCTCCAGGGAAGGACCCTTCGTGAGCGACACCACCGATCTGATGGGCGTGAACGCCTCCGGCACCTCCGACAGCGGTGTCGGCAATGCCGCCGCGCCCGCTACGGACGCTTCCGCGCCTGCCACCGGTGCTGCCACTGGCGCTGCCCCGCGGCGACGCCGCTCGGGCACCGGCCTTGACGCCATGGTCTTGGCAGAGCTCCAGCAGCTCGCCTCGAGCCTGGGCATCAAGGGCACCGCGCGGATGCGCAAGAGCCAGCTGATCGAGGTCATCAAGGAGAAGCAGGCCGCATCCGGCGGCGGAGCCCAGGGCTCCGAGGCCGCCCCGTCCGCCGCCGAGGGGGTGACCAAGCCGAAGCGCCGTGCGACCTCCAAGGCCCGTACGGGCGAGGACAGCGCGGACGCGGGTAACCAGAACAAGGCTGACAAGGCCGGGAAGGCCGACAAGGCTGACAAGGCCGACCAGGCCGCGGATGCCGAGAAGTCCGGCAAGGCCGCCAAGGGCGGCAAGGCGGACAAGGCCACCGCGCAAGCGCAGATCGACATCCCGGGTCAGTCCGGGGAGCCGGTAGCCGACGAGCAGCCGGCCGGTGAGCGCCGTCGCCGCCGGGCGACCGCGCCCGCCACCGCCACCGCCGAGTCCGGCGGCACGGCCACCGCGGTCGAGACCCGCACAGAGGCCCGCGCCGAGGCCAAGGGCGATGCCAAGGGCGAGGCCGCGGCGGACACCGCCGAGGGCAAGGGCGCCAAGGGCGGCGACCGTCAGGACCGCCAGGAGCGCGGCCAGAAGGGCGACCGTCGCGAGCGCGGCGGCCAGCGCGACCGGGGCCGCGGCGGCAAGGGCGACGACGGCCAGCAGGGCGGCGGCGGCCGTCAGCAGCGCGGCGACGGGCGCGGCCAGGGCCAGCAGCGCTCCGACGACGGGGACGACGACTTCGAGGGCGGGCGCCGCGGGCGCCGCGGCCGCTACCGCGACCGCCGTGGCCGCCGTGGCCGCGACGACTTCGGCAACGAGCCGCAGGTCTCCGAGGACGACGTCCTGATCCCGGTCGCGGGCATCCTCGACATCCTCGACAACTACGCGTTCATCCGGACCTCCGGCTACCTGCCGGGCCCGAACGACGTGTACGTCTCGCTCGCCCAGGTCCGCAAGAACGGTCTGCGCAAGGGCGATCACGTCACCGGTGCGGTCCGTCAGCCGCGCGAGGGCGAGCGCCGCGAGAAGTTCAACGCGCTGGTGCGGCTCGACTCGGTCAACGGCATGGCGCCCGAAACCGGCCGTGGACGGCCCGAGTTCGGGAAGCTGACGCCGCTTTACCCGCAGGACCGGCTGCGTCTGGAGAGCGAGGCCGGCGGCCTGACGACCCGGATCATCGACCTGGTCGCGCCGATCGGCAAGGGCCAGCGCGGTCTGATCGTGGCCCCGCCGAAGACCGGTAAGACCATGATCATGCAGGCGATCGCCAACGCGATCACCCGCAACAGCCCCGAGTGCCATCTGATGGTCGTCCTCGTCGACGAGCGGCCGGAAGAGGTCACCGACATGCAGCGCTCGGTCAAGGGCGAGGTCATCTCCTCGACCTTCGACCGTCCCGCCGAGGACCACACCACTGTCGCCGAGCTGGCGATCGAGCGGGCCAAGCGGCTGGTGGAGCTGGGCCACGACGTGGTCGTGCTGCTGGACTCGATCACGCGTCTGGGCCGTGCGTACAACCTGGCGGCGCCCGCCTCCGGCCGCATCCTGTCCGGTGGTGTCGACTCGACCGCGCTCTACCCGCCGAAGAAGTTCTTCGGTGCCGCGCGGAACATCGAGGACGGCGGCTCGCTGACCATCCTGGCCACCGCGCTGGTCGAGACCGGCTCGCGGATGGACGAGGTGATCTTCGAGGAGTTCAAGGGCACCGGCAACATGGAGCTCAAGCTCGACCGGAAGCTCGCCGACAAGCGCATCTTCCCGGCGGTCGACGTCGACCCGTCGAGCACCCGTAAGGAAGAGATCCTGCTGGCGCCGGAGGAGCTGAACATCGTCTGGAAGCTGCGCCGGGTGCTGCACGCGCTCGACTCGCAGCAGGCGATCGAGCTGCTGCTCGACAAGATGAAGCAGACGAAGTCGAACGCCGAGTTCCTGATGCAGATCGCCAAGACCACGCCGACCCCCGGCAACAACGGCGACTGATCGCGTACGGACCGCAGAGAGGTCCATCACGCTCCGTCATCCGAGACCTCCCCGCACCGCGGGGAGGTCTCGGTTTTTTTGAGAGGTGAACCACACCAAAAGGGACAGTCACGGAACGGTCTCGATGCCCTTATCGCCCGCGAAAGCGCAGGTGAGAGCGGTAAGGCGGACGAAGGGGACGAACGGCGTCCGGCCTGCCCCAGATGAAAACGAGCCGAACTCCGTATGCAACCCTGGCGCTCGGCCTGTCATCTGTCAGGTCGAATCCGCGACGCCACGCCTGACCGTGACGGCAGGGGGTACCCGGGATACGAGGACTGAGGAGCACATGGCTGACGACCAGCACAGCACGCCGGTGACCCCGGGCCGACATCGAGCCCGCGGAAGCGCCGGTGGACGCCGCCGCAAGCGTCCCAGTACCCGCCGCAGGGCCACGCACATCACCGTCTGGTCGGTCGCGTCCGTTCTGATCCTCGGCGGCGCCGGGGCCGGGTACCTCTACTTCAAGCTCAACGGCAACCTCACCGGTGTCGACGTCGACGCCGCGCTGGGCACCGACCGCCCCAAGAACGTCGACAACGGCTCGATGGACATCCTCGTCCTCGGCTCCGACTCGCGGGCCGGGAAGAACGCCAAGTACGGCACGGACGAGGGCACCTCGCGCTCCGACACCGCGATGATCGTCCACGTCTACAAGGGCCGCAAGAAGGCCAGTGTGGTCAGCATTCCGCGTGACACGCTCATCAAACGTCCCTCGTGCGAGAAGGACGGCAAGGAGAGCCCCGCGGTCCAGGAGGCGATGTTCAACAGCGCCTACGAGGCCGGTGGCCCCGCGTGCACCATCAAGACCGTCGAGGACATGAGCGGCATACGCATGGACCACTTCCTGGAGGTCGACTTCTCCGGCTTCCAGCAGCTGATCGACGACCTCGGCGGCGTCGACATCACCACCACCGAGCCGATCCACGACCCGAAGAGCCACCTCGACCTGGAGCCCGGCCCGCACACCCTCAACGGTGAGCAGTCGCTGGGCCTGGTGCGGACCCGGCACGGCGTGGGCGACGGCAGTGACCTCGGCCGGATCAAGCTCCAGCAGGCGTTCGTCAAGGCGCTGCTCGACCAGATCAAGAGCGTCAACCTCTTCGGCAACCCGAAGAAGCTGTACGACCTGGCGAACACCTCCACCAAGGCGCTCACCACCGACTCCGAGCTGGCCTCGGTCAACAAGCTGTCGGGCTTCGCCAAGAGCCTCCAGGGCATCGGCTCGGGCAACATGAACATGACCACGCTGCCCGTCCAGTACGACCCGCAGGACCCGGCCCGGGTGCTGCCCATGGAGTCCAAGACCAAGCTGATCTGGAAGGCGCTGCGGGCGGACAAGCCGATCCCGAAGGCCGCCACCAAGGGGTCCGCCGGCGACGCGAACGACGCCGGCAACGTGGTCAAGTAGGACCGCGCGGAGGATGTCGGACGGGGTCGGGAATATCCCGGCCCCACCCCCGGTTTTGGGTGATGCGGCCAGTGCTGGCAAACTGGATCGTCGGCCCCGGTTCACGACGTGCAAACCCGCCCGTCGACCCGGAGCCCTCCCGAGAAACCAGGAGAATCCCTTGAAGCGCGACATCCACCCGGAGTACGTCGAGACCCAGGTCAGCTGCACCTGTGGCGCGTCCTTCACCACCCGCAGCACCGTGGGCGGCGGCACCATCCGTGCCGACATCTGCTCCGAGTGCCACCCGTTCTACACGGGCAAGCAGAAGATCCTCGACACCGGTGGCCGTGTGGCGCGGTTCGAGGCCCGCTTCGGCAAGAACGCCGGGTCCAAGAAGTAGCGACCCGCACGGCGCCGGTCCTCGGTCGCCCCCGCGCAGGGGCGACCGGACCGGCGTTTTGCGTCAGCCAGCCCGTCCGCCGGGCCGCCGGTCGGGCCCGTCGGCCGTCCTGTCCGGCCCGTATCCCCGCGTCCACGCAGACCCACCCAGGGAGCCCTCATGTTCGAGGCGGTCGAGGATCTGATCGGCGAACACGCCGCCCTCGAAAAGCGGCTCGCCGACCCCGCGGTCCACGCCGACCAGCGCGAGGCGAAGCGGCTCAACAAGCGCTACGCCGAGCTGACCCCGATCATCGACACGTACCGCGACTGGAAGCAGGCCGGGGACGACATCGAGACGGCGCAGGAGCTGGCCCAGGACGACCCGGACTTCGCCGACGAGGTCAAGGAGCTGGAGCTGCGCCGCGCGGAGCTGACCGACCGGCTGCGGCTGCTGCTGGTCCCGCGCGACCCCAGCGACGACAAGGACGTCATCCTCGAGGTCAAGGCGGGCGAGGGCGGCGAGGAGTCCGCGCTGTTCGCCGGCGACCTGCTGCGGATGTATCTGCGGTACGCCGAGCGGATCGGCTGGAAGACCGAGATCATCGACGCCAACGAGTCCGACCTCGGCGGCTACAAGGACGTCCAGGTGGCCGTGAAGGCCAAGGGCACCATCGAGCCCGGCCAGGGTGTGTGGGCCCGGCTGAAGTACGAGGGCGGGGTGCACCGCGTCCAGCGGGTGCCCGCCACCGAGTCCCAGGGCCGCATCCACACCTCCGCGGCCGGTGTGCTCGTCACGCCCGAGGCTGAGGAGGTCGAGGTCGAGATCGGCCCCAACGACCTGCGGATCGACGTCTACCGCTCCTCCGGCCCCGGCGGCCAGTCGGTCAACACCACCGACTCCGCGGTGCGCATCACCCACCTGCCCACCGGCATCGTCGTCTCCTGCCAGAACGAGAAGAGCCAGCTCCAGAACAAGGAGCAGGCGCTGCGCATCCTGCGCTCGCGGCTGCTGGCCGCCGCGCAGGAGGAGGCCGAGCGGGAGGCGTCGGACGCCCGGCGCAGCCAGGTCCGCACCGTCGACCGCTCCGAGCGCATCCGTACGTACAACTTCCCGGAGAACCGCATTTCGGACCACCGGGTCGGTTTCAAGGCGTACAACCTGGATCAGGTGCTCGACGGGGAGCTGGCGCCCGTCATCCAGGCGTGCGTCGACGCCGACGCGGCGGCGAAGCTCGCGGCGGCCCAGTAGGACCTTCCTCTTCGCAACTACGGACCGGCTGGAGGAATTCAGTGAATGTGCTGCTCGCCGAGGTGGCCCAGGCCACCCAGCGGCTGGCCGACGCGGGCGTGCCCTCCCCGCGCTTCGACGCGGAGGAGCTCGCCGCCTTCGTGCACGGCGTCAAGCGGGGGGAGCTGCACGGCGTGCCCGACGCCGACTTCGACGCCCGCTACTGGGAGGCGGTCGCCCGCCGCGAGGCCCGCGAGCCACTCCAGCACATCACCGGCCGCGCCTTCTTCCGCTACCTGGAGCTCCAGGTGGGCCCCGGCGTCTTCGTCCCCCGCCCGGAGACCGAGTCGGTCGTCGGCTGGGCCATAGACGCGGTCCGGGCCATGGACGTCGTCGAACCCCTCATCGTCGACCTGTGCACCGGCTCCGGAGCCATCGCCCTGGCCCTCGCCCAGGAGGTGCCCCGCTCCCGGGTGCACGCCGTGGAGCTGGACGAGGGCGCCCTTCAGTGGGCCCGCAAGAACGTCGAGGGGTCCCGCGTCGTTCTCCAGCGAGGAGACGCGTTGACGGCCCTGCCCGAGCTGGACGGGCAGGTGGACCTCGTCATCAGCAACCCCCCGTACATCCCGCTGACCGAGTGGGAGTACGTGGCGCCGGAGGCGCGCGACCACGACCCCCAGCTCGCGCTCTTCTCCGGTGAGGACGGCCTCGATGTGATCCGCGGCCTGGAGCGCACGGCCCACCGGCTGCTGCGGCCGGGCGGCGTGGTCGTCATCGAGCACGCAGACACCCAGGGCGGCCAGGTGCCGTGGATCTTCACGGAGGAGCGTGGCTGGGCGGACGCCGCCGACCACCCCGACCTGAACAAACGGCCCCGATTCGCCACCGCGCGGAAGGCCATGCCGTGACCGCGGCACCGCACCACACACTGGCCACGTACGAGGAGGACCGTTAAATGGCACGGCGATACGACTGCGGGGACGCGACCGACCGCAAGACCGGCCTGCGCGAGGCCGCGTCCGCCGTCCGCCGCGGCGAACTGGTCGTGCTGCCCACCGACACCGTCTACGGGATCGGTGCGGACGCCTTCAGCGCGGAGGCGGTCGGCGATCTGCTGGAGGCCAAGGGCCGGGGCCGCAACATGCCGACCCCCGTCCTGGTCGGCTCCCCGAACACCCTGCACGGCCTGGTCACCGACTTCTCTGAGCAGGCCTGGGAGCTGGTCGACGCCTTCTGGCCCGGTGCGCTCACCCTCGTCGCCCGGCACCAGCCGTCGCTGACCTGGGACCTGGGCGAGACCCGGGGCACCGTGGCGGTGCGGATGCCGCTGCACCCGGTCGCGATCGAGCTGCTGACCGACTTCGGCCCGATGGCGGTCTCCAGCGCCAACCTCACCGGACACCCGTCCCCGCAGGACTGCGACGCCGCCCAGGACATGCTGGGCGATTCCGTCTCGGTCTACCTCGACGGCGGCCCCACCCCGGCCGCGGTGCCCTCCTCCATCGTCGACGTCACCGGCAAGGTCCCGGTGCTGCTGCGTGCGGGCGCGCTCTCCGCCGAGCAGCTCCGTGAGGTCGTACCCGACCTCGAGGTGGCGAATTGACAGCCCCTGAGACGGGCCGTGGCATAGCGGAACACCGGGCGAAGCACGCCGAGACCTCGTTCCGCATCCTCCACGTCAGCACCGGCAACGTCTGCCGCTCGCCGATCACCGAGCGGCTGACCCGGCATGCCCTCACCCACCGGCTCGGCACCGCCCGCACCAGCGGGCTGATCGTGGAGAGCGCCGGCACCTGGGGCCACGAGGGCGCGCCGATGGAGGCGCACGCCGCCACCGTCCTGACCGACTTCGGCGCCGACCCGGACGGCTTCATCGGCCGGGAGCTGCTGGACGAGCACGTCATCCGCGCCGACCTCGTGCTGACCGCGACCCGGGACCACCGGGCCCAGGTCATCTCGATGGGTCACTCGGCGGGTCTGCGCACCTTCACGCTCAAGGAGTTCACCCGGCTGGTGCGGGCCATAGACCCCGCGACGCTGCCCGATCCGGAGGAGGCGGGCGGCGTGGTCGAGCGCGCCCGCTCCCTGGTCCAGGCGGCGGCCGCGCTGCGCGGCTGGCTGCTGGCGCCGAACGAGGAGGCGGACGAGGTGCACGACCCGTACGGGGCGCCCATCACCTTCTTCCGCTCCATCGGCGACGAGATCAACCAGGCGCTGGACCCGGTCGTCACCGCGCTCACGGGGGTCCCGGCCCCCGCGTAGCCCCTGGTGGCCCCGGCCGCGGCGCGCGCCTGCGCCGGTGCGGGCCTACATTGGGGGTGACGCCCGACGAAGGTGAGCACGCGATGGCCGTCAGCGCGGTTCCCTGGGGGCCCGACTTCGGCGAGCTGGCCCGGCAGGACCCCGAGCTGGCCGGGATCATCATGAGCGAGCTGGAGCGCGTCCGGGGCAGTCTCCAGCTGATCGCCGCGGAGAACCACACCTCGCGGGCCGTGCTGGCGGCCCTGGCCTCGCCGCTGGCCAACAAGTACGCCGAGGGCTACCCCGGGGCCCGCCACCACGGGGGCTGCGAGCTGGTGGACGTCGCCGAGCGGGTGGCCCAGGGCCGGGCGACGGCGCTGTTCGGCACCGAGCACGCCAATGTGCAGCCGCATTCGGGTTCCTCCGCGGTGCTCGCCGCGTACGCCGCGCTGCTGCGGCCCGGCGACACGGTGCTGGCGATGGCGCTGACGCACGGCGGCCACCTCACCCACGGCTCCCCGGCGAACTTCTCCGGCCGCTGGTTCCACTTCGTCGGCTACGGCGTCGACCCGGCCACCGGGCTGCTCGACTACGACCGGCTGCGCGAGCTGGCGCTCGCCCACCGCCCGAAGGCGATCGTGTGCGGCTCGATCTCGTACCCCCGCCATCCGGACTACGCCGCCTTCCGGGCCATCGCCGACGACGTGGGCGCGTATCTCGTCGCCGACGCCGCGCACCCCATCGGCCTGGTGGCCGGGAAGGCGGCGCCGAGCCCGGTGCCGTACGCGGACGTCGTGTGCGCCACCACGCACAAGGTGCTGCGCGGGCCGCGCGGCGGAATGCTGCTGTGCGGTGCGGAGCTGGCCGAGCGGATCGACCGCGCCGTGTTCCCCTTCACCCAGGGCGGCGCCCAGATGCACACCGTGGCGGCCAAGGCGGTGGCGTTCGGCGAGGCCGCCACGCCCGCGTTCGCCGCGTACGCCCGGCAGGTCGTCGCCAACGCGCGCACCCTGGCCGACGGGCTGGCGGCGGCGGGGCTGACGGTGGCCACCGGAGGCACCGACACCCACATGATCACCGTCGATGTGTCCCCGCTGGGGCTCGACGGCCGGGCGGCGAAGGCCCGTTGCGCGGCCGCCGGGATCATCCTGGACACCTGCGCGCTGGCCTCCGCCACCGAACCCGGCGGCTGCGTGAGGGGATTGCGGCTCGGCACCGCGGCGGTGACGACGCAGGGCATGGAGGAGGGGGAGATGGAGCGGATCGGCGCGCTGCTGACGATCGCCCTGCGCGAGGACGAGGAGGCACCCCGAACGCGCGGAGTGCGCGCGGAAGTCAGGGAACTGGCCGCGGCATTTCCTCCGTATCCGCAGCAGCATCCGCAGTAAATAGTTTGGCCTTGCGCCGCCCTGACGTCCGGTAATATTTTGAGGGCATGGCGAATCAAGTCGAATCCTCATCGGAAATTCTGTCGTACGTGCGCGAGGTATCGCTGCGAGAAGACGACATTCTGCGTGACCTCCGTGAACTCACCGGTGAACTGCCCATGGGGCAGGCCATGCAGGTGATGGCCGAAGAGGGGCAGTTCCTGGCCTTCCTGGTCGGCCTGATCGGGGCCCGGAACGTCCTGGAGATCGGGACGTTCACCGGCTACAGCACCCTGTGCATGGCGCGGGCGATCCCGTCGGACGGACGTCTGGTCACCTGCGATATCACCAGCAAATGGCCCGACATCGCCGCCGAGTACTGGACCAAGGCGGACGTTGCGGACCGCATTGACGTCCGTATCGGTGATGCGGGCGAAACGCTTTCCGGGCTTCTCGCCGAGGGCGGGCCGGGCGCATTCGATTTCGTGTTCATCGACGCCGACAAGGCGAACTACCGCCGCTATTACGAATCGGCACTGGAACTGGTGCGGCCCGGCGGACTCATCGCCGTGGACAACACGCTCTTCTTCGGCCGGGTGATCGACCCCTCCGCTCAGGACGCCGACACCGTCGCCATCCGTGAACTGAACGCCGCCCTGCGCGACGACCACCGGGTGGAGCTCTCGCTCCTTCCGGTGGCCGACGGCATCACCCTGCTGCGCAAGCTCTGAGCCCGCGCCTCGTTCAGGCCCTTGCCGCCAGATGGTCCGCGGCGAGGGCCGGAGCGGTGAGCTGAAGGGTGGGGTGCGGATCGCGCCGCTCGGGCACCAGGTGCAGCCGCTCGATGTCCGGCGCGCCCGGCTCGGAGAGACCGGCCGCACACGCACACGGCTCGGCGGTGAAACCGGCGAACCGGTAGGCGATCTCCATCATGCGGTTGCGGTCCGTGCGCCGGAAGTCCGCCACCAGGTGCGCACCGGCCTGGGCCGCCTCGTCGATCAGCCAGTTGAGGATCGCCGCGCCCGCTCCGAACGAGACCACCCGGCAGGACGTGGCGAGCAGCTTGAGGTGCCAGACGTCGGAACCCGTCGCCAGCAGCATCACCCCGACCGCGCCGTGCGGACCGAAGCGGTCCGCCATGGTGGTCACCAGGACCTCATGGCCGGGGTCGGCCAGCAGACCGCGCAGCGTCGCGTCGGAGTAGTGCACCCCCGTCGCGTTCATCTGGCTGGTGCGCAGCGTGAGCTCTTCGACGCGGGAGAGCTGTTCCCCGGTCGCCCGCTCGATGGTCATCTCCAGCTTCAGGGACCGGAGGAAATCCTCGTCCGGACCGCTGAAGGCGGCCTGTTCGGCTTCCCGCTGGAATCCCGCCTGGTACATCTGGCGGCGCCGCCGGGAATCGACGGTGACCGTCTCGGGGCTGAATTCCGGCAGCTCCGCCAGCGTCAACAGCTGATCCGCCGGATAGCACCGGACGTCCGGCAGATGGAAGGTGACCTCGGCCCGCTCGGCGGGCTGGTCGTCGATGAACGCGATGGTGCCGTGCGCGAACTTCAGTCGTTCGGCGATCGTACGCACCGAATTCGACTTCGGCCCCCACCCGATCTGGGGCAGGACGAAGTACTCGGCGATACCGAGCGCTTCGAGCTTGGCCCAGGCGAGGTCGTAGTCGTTCTTACTGGAGACGGACTGAAGAATGCCGCGGGAATCGAGCGTGACGATCAGATCCCGCACCGCGTCCGGCAGCGTCACCTGATCGTCCTCCAGCAGGGTGCCCTGCCAGAGCGTGTTGTCCAGATCCCAGACCAAGCACTTCACCGTGGCCGGTTTTTCAGACACGGATCATTCCCCCTGATTCGTCATTCCGCCGTGGAAACGGCGTGCTGTGCCAGGATCAACTGGCAGATCTCGTTGCTGCCCTCGATGATTTCCATCAGCTTCGCGTCCCGGTACGCACGCGCCACCACATGCCCGTCCCGGGCCCCCGCCGACGCCATCACCTGGACCGCCGCGGCGGCCCCCGTGGCGGCGTGGCCGGCGCTGACGTGTTTCGCGAGCACGGTGGAGATGACCATGTCGGGAGAGCCCGCGTCCCAGCAGTCGCTGGCGTGCTCACAGGCCCGGGACGCGACCTGCTCGGCCACGAACAGCTCGGCCAGATGGCGCCCGACCAGCTGGTGTTCGCTGAGCGGCTTGCCGGACTGCTTCCGGGTGGCCGCATGCCGCCCCGCCGTGTTCCGGCACGCGCGCAGGATGCCCACGCACCCCCAGGCCACCGAGATGCGGCCGTAGGCGAGCGCGGTGGTGACCAGCAGTGGAAGCGGCGCACCCGGGCTGCCGAGCACACTGGAGGCGGGCAGCCGCACCGAGTCGAACCGCAGGTTGGCGTGGCCGGCCGCCCGGCACCCCATCGGGTCGGCGACCCGTTCCACCGTCACCCCGGGCGCCGAGGCGGGGACCACGACGGCGGCCGCGCCACCGTCGCACTGGCCGAAGACGACCAGCAGGTCCGCGTAGTACGCGCCCGTGACCCACACCTTGTGGCCGTCGAGGACGACCGAGTCACCGTCGAGGGTGATCGTGGTGCTCATCGTCGACAGATCGGAACCGGCGTCGGTCTCGCTGAACCCCACCGCCGCCAGCCGGCCGCTGACCAGCTGGGGCAGCAGCTCGGCGGACTGGTCCGGGTTGGCCAGCCGCTGGATGGTCCAGGCCGCCATGCCCTGGGAGGTCATCACGCTGCGCAGCGAACTGCACCGGCTGCCCACGTGCGCGGTCAGCTCTCCGTTGGCACGGCTGCTGAGGCCCCGCCCGCCGTGGGCGGCGGCCACTTCGGCGCACAGCCATCCCTGGGCGCCGAGCGTGCTGAGCAGGTGGCGGGGGATCTGCCCGTCGAGATCCCAGTGTTCGGGCTGGTCGCCGATCAGTGCGTCGATGGCCTTCAGCTCATCGGCGAGCCCGTCGGCGAGCGGGTCGGTACGCCGCTCAGGCACCGCCGACCGCCGACGACGCGTCACGGAGCCGCAGCACCAGTTCGGTCATCTGCTGCACGGTCCGGAAGTTGTCCAGCTTCAGATCCGCGCCGACGATCGCCACCTGGTAGTTCTGCTCCAGGTGCACGACGAGTTCCATGGCGAACATCGAGGACACGAGTCCGGAGGCGAAGAGGTCCTGGGTCGGCGGCACCGCGGTCTTGGTGCGCTCCTCCAGGAAGCTCAGCAGCGCCTGCTCGATGGATTCCGCGGTCACCGGGGCGGTGGTGGTGGGCTGGTCGGACATCAGGACATCGCCTTTCCGTAGGAGTAGAAGCCGCGGCCGGACTTACGGCCGAGGTCGCCGTCGCGCACCTTCGCCAGCAGCAGATCGCAGGGCTTGCACGCCTCGTCACCGGTGCGTTCGTACAGAACGGCCAGGGAATCGGCGAGGTTGTCGAGGCCGATCAGGTCGCCGGTCCGCAGGGGGCCGGTGGGGTGTCCGAGGCACCCTTCCATCAGCTCGTCCACGGCCTCGACCGTGGCGGTGCCCTCGCCGACGATCCGCGCCGCGGCGTTGATCATCGGGTGCAGCAGCCTGCTGGTCACGAAGCCCGGGGCGTCCTGGACCAGGACGGCGCGCCGGTCCATGGCGCCGAGCAGCGCGACGACCGCGTCCACGGCGGCGTCGCCGGTGCGCGGGCCGCGGCTGACCTCGACCATCTTGATCAGGTACGAGGGGTTCATGAAGTGGGTGCCGAGCAGTTCCTCCGGCCGCGTGACCGCGTCGGCCAGCTCGGCGATCGGGATGCCGGAGGTGTTGGAGATCAGAGGGGTGCCGGGCCGGACCACGGCCGAGATCTCGGCCAGCACCTTGGCCTTCGCCTCGGGCGCCTCGGTGATCGCCTCGATGACGGCGGTGGCATCCGCCACATCGGGAAGGGACACGGTGGTGACCAGCTCGCCGGTGGCACGGCCGGCGGGCAGGGCGCCCATCAACTGGGCGTGGCGCAACTGCTGGGTGATCCTGCCCCGCGCGTCGTCGAGTGTCTTCTCATCGACGTCGACCAGGACAACCGGGATGCCGTGGCCGAGCACCAAGGTGGCGATGCCCGAACCCATCACCCCCGCACCCACGATGGCCACCTGATGGCCGATTGGCTCGTTCATCGCTGCCGGACACACTCCTTCGCGCTCACTGGACCGAGTCGTTGTGGCTTGCTGGCTTCAGGAGGGGATGCTCACGCACGCACGCGTGCCGCTGAGCGGCGTGCTCCCGGGCAGGCCCGGGCCGCCCGCGTGCGGGGGTATGGGTTATCGATGAAACGCGGAACGACGCAACGAAGCGTCGGTTACGGCGAATGGTCAAGCGGATCGCCGTAACGCGAAGGCCGCGCAGGCCGCGTAGGCAAGAGATTAATTCAGGGGTAAACAAAGTCCCCTGGAAAGGCCGTGGTCAACGGCTCTGTAGTCGTCCCCGTTGTGAGTCTGGATCTAGCGCACCCCCGTGTGCTCCCCCTTGATCGCTTGGTCAACTTAGCACGCGCTGAGGGGCGTTGGAAGGGCGGTCTTCACCACTCACCAACTGACTGTGAAGTTCGGGCGAAACCGGACCCTCGTCGCCAAAGCGACATGGGGTGGGCGAAGTGGAAGCGAATGCGGCGCGATCAGGACCAGTCCTGCCGATCAGATAGAGCTTGACGTCCGAACGGATCAGCGAGGTAGTGTTGCGATGCCTTGCGGGATGTTTATCGGGGGCGCCGGAGACCACCCCTTTTCGTTGAAGAGGGGACCGGCGGGTGCGATGTCCACTTTTTTGCGCGGAGCGGGGGAATTCTGCGTGTTGCCAAGCATGCCTGGGCTGCCGGATGCCTACATTGCGGTCATTGGAATGTCCTGCCGATTTTCCGGCGTCGACGATCCCGCGGACTTCTGGCAGTTGCTGAGCAAGGGGACCGGTGCGGTTTCCGGTATGCCCGGTCAGCGCATGAACGTTCAACATTCCCGCCAGGGTGAAGCCGGTGGCAGCGAATCGATTGCCCGAGGCTCCTTCCTGGAGCGGGTGGATCAATTCGACCCCGGTCTCTTCGGGATCTCCCCGCGCGAAGCCGCCGCCATGGACCCGCAGCAGCGGCTCATGCTGGAACTGGCCTGGGAGGCGCTGGAGGATTCCGGAATCCCGCCTTCGGGACCGGCATCGGAGGGCCCTTCGGGAGGGCCTTCGGAGCGGTCTTCGGAGTCAAAAGGCGACGTGACGGGCGTATTCGTCGGCGCCATGTGGGACGACTACGCGACGCTCACGCACCGCCGGGGCGCGTCGGCCGTCGGGCAGCACGCCATGACCGGCCTCGCGCGCAGCATCATCGCCAACCGGGTGTCCTACGCCCTGGGGCTCCGAGGCCCCAGCATCACCGTGGACACGGGGCAGTCGTCCTCGTTGGTCGCCGTGCACCAGGCGGTTCAGGCGCTGCGGGCGGGCGAGTGCTCCGTGGCCCTGGCCGGCGGGGTGAACCTCGTGCTGGCCCCGGAAAGTTCGGACCGTTCGGAAAAGTTCGGCGGGCTTTCTCCTGATGGGGAGTGCCGTACTTTCGACGCCCGGGCGAATGGTTATGTCCGGGGTGAGGGCGGCGGGCTCGTCGTCCTCAAGGAGTTGTCGCGGGCGCGTGCGGACGGGGACCGGATCCTCTGCGTCATCCGGGGAAGTGCGGTGAACAACGACGGCGGCGGAGAAGGGCTTGTCGCGCCGCACCGCATCGCGCAGGAAGAGCTTTTGGGGCTCGCCTGTCAGCGGGCGGGAGTGGATCCCGCCGCAGTGCAATACGTTGAACTTCACGGAACCGGAACGCGACTCGGCGATCAGGTCGAAGCCGCCGCGCTCGGCGCCGTCATGGGGAATGGCCGCCCGGCGGACGATCCGCTGCGGGTCGGATCGGTGAAAACCAATCTGGGCCACCTCGAGGGCGCCGCCGGTATCGCCGGGTTAATCAAGACCATTCTCGCGATCAGGAACAGGCGCATCCCGGCGAGCCTGAATTTCCGGACCCCGCGTCCCGACATTCCGCTGGATGCCCTCCGGCTGCGGGTACAGACATCCCTGGAACCCTGGCCGCATGAGGCCGCCCAACTCCTCGCCGGGGTCTCCGCGTTCGGGATGGGCGGGACGAACGCACATGTGGTGCTGGAAGAAGCCCCGGCCGTTGAGCCCGGCGACGCATCGGTTGAGCCGACGGCCCCGCCCGCCGTGGTGCCGTGGGTGGTGTCGGGCCATGGCGAGGCCGCGTTGCGGGAGCAGGCGGCGCGGCTGCTGGAGCGGGTGGAGGGCGACACGGGGCTGTCGCCGCTGGACGTCGGGTGGTCGCTGGCCTCCGGGCGTGCGGAGCTGGAGCGGCGTGCGGTGCTGTCCGCCACCAGCCGCGATGAGCTGCTGCGGGCGCTCGGCGCGCTGGCGCGGGGCGAGACCGCCCCGGGCCTGGTCGAGGGTGCGGCGGGCAACGGCAAGGTGGCGTTCCTGTTCACCGGGCAGGGCAGCCAGCGCCTCGGGATGGGGCGTGAGCTGTACGACGCCCATCCGGTGTTCGCCGACGCCCTGGACGAGGTGTGCGCCCACCTGGATCCACACCTGGAACGACCCCTGAAGGGTGTGCTGTTCGGCGAGGACCCCTCGGTGCTGGACCAGACGCGGTTCACCCAGCCCGCGCTGTTCGCGGTCGAGGTGGCGCTGTTCCGGCTGGTCGAGGCATGGGGACTGCGGCCCGACTTCCTCTCCGGCCACTCCATCGGTGAGCTGACCGCCGCGCATGTCGCGGGTGTGCTCTCCCTCGCGGACGCGGCGACGTTGGTGGCGGCGCGGGGCCGGTTGATGCAGGCACTGCCCACCGGCGGCGCGATGGTGGCGGTGCAGGCCACGGAGGCCGAGGTGGCGCCGTTGCTCACCGACCGGGTGAGCATCGCCGCCCTCAACGGCCCGACCTCGGTGGTCATCGCGGGCGACGAGGACGTGGCTGTCGCCATCGCCGCGTCCTTCGAGGCGCAGGGTCGTAAGACCAAGCGGCTCGCGGTGAGCCACGCGTTCCACTCGCCCCGGATGGACGGGATGCTGGACGCGTTTCGCGAGGTGGCCGAGGGGCTGACGTACGAGGCCCCGCGCATCCCGATCGTCTCCAACCTCACCGGGGACGTCGTCTCCGCCGAGGAGATCACGACCGCCGACTTCTGGGTGCGGCATGTGCGCGAGGCCGTGCGCTTCTCCGACGGCATCAGCGCTCTCCACGCCGCAGGTGTCGGCGTCTTCGTCGAGGTCGGACCGGGCGGTGCGCTCAGCTCGATGGGCGCCGAGACCGTGTCCGACGCGGCGTTCGTACCGGTGCTGCGGGCAGGGCGCCCCGAGGCGCGGGCCTTCGTCGGGGGAGTGGCCCGGGCGTGGGTTCACGGCGCGCCGGTGGACTGGCGGCAGGCGTTCGAGGGGACGGGTGCGTCCCGCGTCGACCTGCCCACGTACGCCTTCCAGCGCCAGCGGTACTGGATCGGTGAGACCGCCCGGCCCGCCGAGGACACGGCGCCGGAGCGCGGCAGCGCCCTGGCCGAGCGGATCGCCGCCGCGGGCGAGGAGGAACGGCACCGGGAGGTGCGGGCGCTGGTGCTCGCGCAGACCGCGCTGGTCCTGGAGTACGCGTCGGCGGACGCGGTGGACGCGGACCGCACGTTCAAGGACCTGGGCTTCGACTCGCTGACCGCGGTGGAGCTGCGCAACCTGCTGAACAGCGCGACCGGCCTCACGTTGCCGTCCTCGCTGCTCTTCGACTACCCCACCCCCACGGCCCTCGTGCGGCACCTGGTGAGCCTGCTGACGGGAGCACCACAGGACGCCGACGCCGTGGCGCCGGAGCCGTTCGCCGTGGCCGGTGACGATCCGATCGCCATCGTGGGCATGGGCTGCCGACTGCCCGGCGGTGTCGGGTCGCCGGAGGAGCTGTGGCGCCTGGTCACCTCGGGCGGCGACGCGATTTCCGACTTCCCGGCCGACCGCGGCTGGGACCTGGAGGCGCTGTACGACGAGGACCCGGAGCGGTCCGGGACGTCGTACGTACGACAGGGCGGCTTCCTGCACGACGCGGCCGAGTTCGACCCGGCGTTCTTCGGGATCTCCCCGCGCGAGGCCCTCGCCATGGACCCGCAGCAGCGGCTGCTGCTGGAGACGGCGTGGGAGGCGTTCGAGCGGGCCGGGATCGACCCGGCCTCGGTGCGGGGCAGCCGGGCCGGGGTCTTCGCGGGGGCGATGTCCCAGGACTACGGCGCCCCGCTGCACCAGGCCGCCGAGGGGCTGGACGGCTACCTGATCACCGGCAAGGCGGCCAGCGTGATCTCCGGCCGACTGGCCTACTTCCTCGGCCTGGAAGGGCCCGCGGTCACCGTCGACACGGCGTGCTCGTCGTCGCTGGTGGCCCTGCACCAGGCGGCGCAGGCGCTGCGGGCGGGCGAGTGCTCGCTCGCCCTGGCCGGTGGTGTGACCGTGATGGCGACACCGGGGATGTTCACCGAGTTCAGCAGGCAGCGCGGGCTCGCGGCGGACGGGCGCTCCAAGGCGTTCGCGGCGGCCGCGGACGGGACCTCCTGGTCCGAGGGCGCGGGCATGCTGCTGCTGGAACGCCTTTCCGACGCCCACCGCAACGGACACACCGTGCTCGCCGTGATCCGCGGCTCGGCGGTGAACCAGGACGGCGCGTCCAACGGTCTGACGGCGCCCAACGGCCCCTCCCAGCAGCGGGTGATCCGCCAGGCGCTGGCGAACGCGCGGCTGACGGCGGCCGAGGTGGACGCCGTGGAGGCGCACGGCACCGGGACGACGCTGGGCGACCCGATCGAGGCACAGGCCCTGATCGCCACGTACGGCCAGGGCCGGGCCGAGGACCAGCCGCTGTGGCTGGGCTCGCTGAAGTCGAACATCGGGCACACCCAGGCCGCCGCCGGTGTGGCCGGTGTCATCAAGATGGTGCTGGCGATGCGGCACGGCGTGCTGCCGGAGTCGCTGCACGTGGACGAGCCGACGCCGCAGGTGGACTGGTCGGCGGGTGGGGTGGAGCTGCTGACCCGGACGCGGGAGTGGCCGGAGGTCGGCCGTCCGCGTCGTGCGGGGGTGTCCTCGTTCGGCATCAGCGGCACCAACGCCCATCTCATCCTGGAGCAGGCCCCGGAGGCCCGGCCCGCTCCTGACCCGGCCACGCCGTCCGCCGCACCGGCACCCGTGGCGGTGCCGTGGGTGCTGTCCGGGCGCGGCCCGGAGGCGCTGCGGGACCAGGCCGCCCGCCTGCTCGACCGGCTGCGGACCGGCACCGACGAGACGGCACCGGCGCCGGCCGACGTGGGCTGGTCGCTGGCCTCCGGCCGGGCGGCGTTCGAGAACCGCGCGGTGGCCGTCGGCGACCGCGGCACGCTGCTCGCCGGACTGGCGGCCCTCGCGCGCGGCGAGGACGCGCCGGGCCTGGTGACAGGGCCCGCCGAGGGCGTGACCCGCGCCGGTGACCGGGTGGTGTTCGTCTTCCCCGGGCAGGGGTCGCAGTGGACCGGCATGGCCGTGGAACTGCTCGACACCTCCCCGGTGTTCGCGGCGCGGATGGCCGAATGCGGCCGGGCGCTGGCCGAGTTCGTGGACTGGGACCTGGAGGGCGTGCTGCGGCAGGCCCCGGGGGCGCCGACGCTGGAGCGCGTCGATGTCGTCCAGCCCGCGCTGTTCGCGGTGATGGTGTCGCTGGCGGCGCTGTGGCGTTCGTACGGGGTAGAGCCGTCCGCCGTCGTCGGACACTCCCAGGGCGAGATCGCGGCGGCGTGCGCGGTGGGCGCCCTGAGCCTGCGCGACGCGGCGCGGGTGGCGGCCCTGCGGTCCCAGGCGATCGCCGACGAACTGGCCGGGCTCGGCGGCATGGTGTCGCTGGCCCTGACCGCCGAGCAGGCCACGGAGCGCATCGCCGACTGGGCCGGAAGGCTGTCCCTGGCCACGGTCAACGGCCCCACCTCGGTCGTGGTGGCCGGTGACGTCGACGCCCTGGACGAGCTGCTGGCCGCCTGCGAGGCCGACGGGGTGCGGGCGCGCCGTATCGCCGTGGACTACGCCTCGCACTCGACCCACGTCGAGGCCATCGAGGAGAAGCTGGCCCGCGTCCTGGCCGGGATCGCGCCCGAGCCGTCGCCGGTGCCGTTCTACTCGACCGTGACCGGCGGGGTGCTGGACACCACCGGGCTGGACAGCGGCTACTGGTACCGCAACCTGCGGCAGACGGTGCGCTTCGAGGAAACCGTCGGGGCCGTGCTGGAGGCCGGGGACGCGGTCTTCGTCGAGGTGTCCGCGCATCCCGTGCTGGCGGCGGCCGTTCAGGAGAGCGCCGAGGCGCGGGGCGCCGAGCAGTCGGCGGTCGTGGGCTCGCTGCGCCGGGACGAGGGCGGTCCGGAGCGGTTCGCCGCCTCGCTCGCCGAAGCCTGGGTGCGCGGTGTCCGGGTGGACTGGACGCGGGCGTTCGAGGGCGCGGGCGCGCGGCGCGTGGACCTGCCGACGTACGCCTTCCAGCGGCAGCGCTACTGGCTGGAGGCCCCGGCCGCCAACCCCGTGGACGCGACGGAGACCACCGCCGACGATGTCGACGCCCGCTTCTGGGAGGCGGTCGAGAGCCAGGACCTGGCGTCCCTCGGCAGCACCCTCGACATCTCGCCCGAGCAGCCGTTCAGCGAGATACTGCCCGCCCTGTCGACGTGGCGGGCGCGGCAGCGCGAACAGTCGCTCCTCGACGGCCTGCGGTACGACATCACGTGGAAGCCGCTCGCCAAGACGCCGCGCCCCGTGCTCGCGGGCACCTGGCTCGTCGCCGTCCCCTCGGCCCTGGCGGCCGACCCGTGGGCGGCGGCCGTGGTCCGCGCGCTGGACGCCTCGGGGGCCCGTACCGCACTCCTCTCGGTGCGGGCCGACGCGAGCGACCGGGCCGCCCTCGCGCGATCGGTGGCCGATGCGATCGGCGACGCCTCGCCGGTGGCGGGGGTGTTGTCCCTGCTGGCGCTGGACTCCCACGCGGGGCACGACGGCGTACCCGCCGGACTGGCCGGGACCGTCGCGCTGTTCCAGGCGCTGGACGACGCCGGTGTCGTCGCACCGCTGTGGTGCGCCACGCGCGGCGCCGTCGCCATCGGCCCCGCCGAGCGGCTGAGCGGCGTCGACCAGGCGCAGGTGTGGGGCTTCGGCCGGGTCGCGGCCCTGGAACACCCCGAGCGCTGGGGCGGCCTGATCGACCTCCCGGACACCATGGACGACGACCGGGCGCGGCAGCGGCTGTGCGCGGTGCTGACCGGGGAGAGCGGCGAGGACCAGGTCGCGATCCGGCCCGCCGGTGTCTTCGTACGCCGCCTGGTGCGCGCTCGTACGGCCCGCACCGTCGACGGGTGGCGGCCGCGCGGCACCGTGCTGATCACCGGCGGTACGGGTGCGCTCGGCGGGCATGTGGCCCGGTGGCTGGCCCGGCACGGCGCCGAACACCTGGTGCTGGCCGGACGCCGGGGGCCGGACGCCCCGGGCGCCGCCGCACTGGAGGCGGAGCTGACCCGGCTGGGCGCCCGGGTGACGGTGGCCGCGTGCGACGTGGCCGAACGGGGCGAGCTGGCCGGGCTGCTGACGGCGCTGGCGGCCCGTACCGACGACGTGCCGCCGCTGACCGCCGTCGTGCACACGGCCGGAGTGCTGGCCGACGGCGTCATCGCGACCCTCGAACCGGAGCAGATCGCGCGGGTGCTGCGGGCCAAGGTGACCGCGGCGCGCCACCTGGACGAGCTGACCGCCGGTCTCGACCTCGACGCGTTCGTGCTCTTCTCCTCCGTGATGGGCGTGTGGGGCAACGGCGGCCAGGCCGCCTACGCCGCCGCCAACGCCTGCCTCGACGCCCTCGCCCGCGACCGCCACGACCGCGGCCTGCCCGCGCTGTCCGTCGCCTGGGGCACCTGGGCCGGTGGCGGCATGGTCGGCGACGACACCGACGCACGGATGCGCCGCCGCGGCCTGACCGCGATGGCGCCCGAGTCGGCGGTCGAGGCGCTGGGCCGTGCGGTGCGGGCGGACGAGCCGTTCCTCGCCGTCGCCGACGTGGAGTGGGCCCGCTTCGTGCCGGAGTTCACCTCGACCCGGGCGAGCCGGTTGTTCGACGAGCTGCCCGAGGCCGCGAGCGCCGTACGGTCCGGTGGCGCGGAGCCCGCCGAAGCGGCGGCCGGGCCGGAACTCGGCCGACGGCTGGCGGGGCTCGCCCCCGCCGAGCAGGAACGCCTGCTGGTCGACCTGGTACGCACCCACGCCGCCGCCGTGCTGGGACACGCCGGAAGCGACGCCATCGCCGTGGGGCGCGCCTTCAAGGAACTCGGCTTCGACTCGATGCGGGTCATGGAGCTGCGCAACCGGCTGAACACGGCCACCGGTCTGCGGCTCGCCACGGGCGCGGTCTTCGACCACCCCACGGTCACCCTCATGGCCCGCCACCTGCGCGCGGAACTCGTGGGCGACACGGACCCGGCACCCTCGACATCTCCGGTGTTCGGCACGGGCCCGGCTCCGGCGGACGACGAGCCGATCGCCATCGTCGCGATGGGCTGCCGACTGCCCGGCGACGTCCACACCCCCGAAGAGCTGTGGCACCTCCTCGACCAGGAACGCGACGTCATCGCGGGGCTGCCGACGAACCGCGGCTGGGACCTGGACAACCTCTACGACCCGAACCCGGGCCGACCGGGCCGGAGTTACGTCCAGGAGGGCGGCTTCCTCTACGACGCCGCCGAGTTCGACCCGGCGTTCTTCGGGATCTCGCCGCGCGAGGCCCTCGCGATGGACCCGCAGCAGCGGCTGCTGCTGGAGACGTCATGGGAGGCGTTCGAGCGGGCCGGGATCGACCCCGTCCAGCTCAAGGGCAGCATGACCGGTGTCTTCGCCGGTATGACCTACCAGGACTACGCCGCCCGTCTGCACGAGGCCCCCGAAGAGTTCGAAGGCTTCCTGCTCACCGGCAAATCGTCCAGTGTCATCTCCGGCCGCATCGCCTATGCGCTGGGCCTTCAGGGACCCGCCATCACCGTGGACACCGCGTGCTCGTCATCCCTGGTGTCGCTGCATCTGGCGGTGCAGTCGCTGCGGGCGGGCGAATGCTCGCTCGCCCTGGCCGGTGGCGTGGCGGTGATGGCCGCGCCCGGCATGTTCATCGAGTTCAGCAGGCAGCGCGGGCTCGCCGCGGACGGACGCTCCAAGGCGTTCTCGGACGCGGCCGACGGCACCTCCTGGTCCGAGGGCGCGGGCATGCTGCTGCTGGAGCGGCTGTCCGACGCGCGGGCCAACGGCCATCCGGTGCTCGCGGTGGTACGCGGCTCCGCCCTCAACCAGGACGGTGCGTCGAACGGTCTGACGGCGCCGAACGGCCTCTCTCAGCAGCGGGTGATCCGCGCGGCGCTCGCCAACGCGGGCGTGTCGGCCGCGGATGTGGACGTGGTCGAGGCGCACGGCACCGGGACGACGCTCGGCGACCCGATCGAGGCGGAAGCGCTGCTGGCCACGTACGGGCAGGAGCGCGCCGAGGGCCGGCCGCTGTGGCTGGGCTCGCTGAAGTCCAACGTCGGGCACACGCAGGCCGCGGCGGGTGTCGCCGGTGTCATCAAGATGGTGCTGGCACTCCGGCACGGTGTGCTGCCGCGGACCCTGCACGTGGGTGAGCCGTCCACGAAGGTGGACTGGTCGTCGGGTGCGGTGGAGCTGCTGACGGAAGCGCGGGAGTGGCCGGAGGCGGAGGGCCGTCCGCGCCGGGCGGGCGTGTCCGCGTTCGGGGTGAGCGGGACGAACGCGCACGTGATCCTTGAGCAGGCGCCCGAGGTGGAGCCGGTGCAGAAGGCCGACGGTGCGCCGGTGGCGGTGCCGTGGGTGGTGTCGGGTCGCGGCGAGGCCGCCCTGCGGGAGCAGGCGGCGCGGTTGCTGGCCCGGGTGGAGCGCGATGGCGGGCTGTCGCCGGTGGATGTGGGCTGGTCGCTGGCGTCCGGGCGTGCGGCGTTCGAGAACCGCGCGGTGGTGAGCGCGGGTTCGCGGGATGACCTGGTGGCCGGGCTGGGTGCGCTGGCGCGGGGCGAAGAGGCTCCCGGGCTGGTGACGGGCACTGCTGCGGGGGCTGGTGGCCGGGTGGTGTTCGTGTTCCCGGGTCAGGGTTCGCAGTGGTCGGGGATGGCGGTGGAGTTGCTGGATGCTTCGCCGGTGTTCGCCGGGCGGATGGCGGAGTGCGCGGCTGAGCTGGCCCGGTTTGTGGACTGGGACCTGTTGGATGTGGTGCGGCAGGCGCCGGGTGCGCCGTCGTTGGAGCGGGTTGATGTGGTGCAGCCGGTGTCGTGGGCGGTGATGGTGTCTTTGGCGGCGCTGTGGCGTTCGTACGGCATCGAGCCCGCGGCCGTGGTGGGGCATTCGCAGGGTGAGATTGCCGCCGCGTGCGTCTCCGGTGCGCTGTCGTTGAAGGACGGTGCGCGAGTGGTGGCGCTGCGGTCGCAGGCCATCGCGGGTGGTTTGGCGGGGCGTGGCGGGATGGCGTCGGTGGCGCTGCCGCTGGCTGAGGTTGAGGCCCGGTTGGAGCGGTGGGCGGGGCGGCTGGAGGTGGCCGCGCTCAACGGTCCGACGTCGGTCGTGGTGGCCGGTGAGCCGGAGGCGCTGGATGAGCTGGCGGTCGAGTGCGAGGCCGCTGAGGTTCGTATCCGTCGTATCGCGGTGGATTACGCCTCGCACACTTCACACGTCGAGCTGATCGAGGACGAGTTGGCCCGGGTGCTGGCCCAGGTCCGTCCGCAGACCAGCGAGGTGCCCTTCTTCTCCACCGTGACGTGTGAGTGGCTGGACACGACGAAGCTGGACGCCGGGTACTGGTACCGGAACCTGCGGCAGACGGTGCGTTTCCGGTCCGCCATCGAGACGCTGACCGAGCAGGACCACGACACGTTCATCGAGGTCAGCTCGCACCCCGTCCTGGCCATGAGCGTGCAGGAAGTGGCCGACGCGGCGGTGGTGGCGGGCACGCTGCGCCGGGACGACGGCGGCCTGGACCGGTTCCTGACCTCCCTCGCCGAGCTGTGGGTCCAGGGCGTGGACGTCGACTGGACGCGGGCCTTCGCGGACACGGGCGCCTCGCGCGTGGATCTGCCGACGTACGCCTTCCAGCGCCGCCGCTACTGGCTGGACACGAGCGTGGGCGGCGAGGCCGTCGTATCGGGCCTCGGGCTGGAATCGGCCGAGCACCCGCTGCTGGGGGCGGCCGTGGAGCTGCCGGACTCGGCGGGCGTGGTCTTCACCGGGCGGCTGTCGTCGCGTACGCATCCGTGGCTGCTGGACCACCAGGTGCGCGGTGTGGTGCTGCTGCCCGGCACGGGGTTCGTGGAGCTGGCGGTCCGGGCCGGTGACCAGGTCGGCTGCGATGTGGTCGAGGAACTGACGCTCCAGACACCGCTGATCATCCCGGAAGCGGATGGCGTGCGGCTGCGGGTGACGGTGCGCGGGCCGGACGACACGGGTCGGCGCGAGATGACCATCCACTCCCAGCCGGAGGACCCCTCGTACGGCGATGGCGCGTGGACGCTGCACGCCACGGGCGTCCTGGCCGTGGCCGAGAGCGCCTCGCCCGCCGTACGGGCCCTGAGCGTGTGGCCGCCGGAGGGCACGGTGGCCGTGGACACGGCCGATCTGTACGAGGACTTCGCCGCCGCGGGCTACGAGTACGGCCCGGTGTTCCAGGGGCTGCGGGCCGCGTGGCGGCGTGGGGACGAGGTGTTCGTCGAGGCGGTGCTGCCCGAGGAGCAGCGCGCCGAGGCCGCCGGGACGGCGCTGCACCCGGCCCTGCTGGACGCGGCACTGCACGGCCTGCGGCTGGGCGACGCGTTCGGGGACCGGTCCGTGGTGCGGCTGCCGTTCGCGTGCCGTGGCGTCACGGTGCGGGCGGCGGGCGCGTCGCGGGTGCGGGTGGCGCTGGCCCCGGCGGGCGGTGACGCGGTGTCGGTGACCATCGCCGATGGCGCGGGGCAGCCCGTGGCGGGCATCGACTCGCTCGTGCTCCGGCCGGTCGACCCGGCGCAGCTCGACGTCGCCGGCCGGGCCGGGCAGGGTGGTGCGCTGTACCGGGTGGCGTGGGAGCCGTCGCGTCAGGCGTCGGCCCGCCCCGAAGGGCGCGGCGCGTGGGCCGTGGTCGGCACCGGCGAATTCAAGCTGGGCGATGCCGTCGGACCGCACGTCGACGTGGTGGCGTACCCCGACCTGGGGGCGCTGGACGCGGCGGTCGAAGCGGGCGCGGCGGGGGCGCCGGATGCGGTGTTCGTTGCCTGCTTCCCGGACGACGGAGACGGCGATGGCGCGGAGACCGCCCGGGTCGCCGAGGGAGTGCGTACGGCCGTCGACGGTGCGCTCGCGACGATGCGGGCGTGGCTCGCCGATGACCGCTTTGCGGCGGCCCGGCTGGTGTTCCTCACCCGGCACGCCGTGGTGGCCCGTCCCGGGGAGCGGCCGGATCTGCTGAACGCGCCGCTGTGGGGCCTGGTCCGGTCGGCCCAGGCGGAGAACCCCGGCCGGTTCGTCCTCGTCGACGTCGACGACATCGAGGCCTCCGGCCCGGCGCTGCCGTACGCCCTGGCCACCGACGAGCCCCAGGTCGCCGTCCGCAACGGCGAACTGCTGCTCCCGCGCCTCTCGCGGACGTCCCCGCCACCGGCGGAACCGGGCGCCGACGAGCGCGGCCACCTCGGCTTCGCCCCCTCGGGGACGGTCCTGGTCACCGGCGCCACCGGAACGCTCGGCGGAATGCTGGCCCGCCATCTCGTCGCCGAGCACGGCGTACGGCGGCTCCTGCTGACCAGCCGCAGCGGAACCAAGGCCAGCGGTGCCGCCGAACTCCAGGCGGAGCTGGGCGCGTTGGGGGCGGAGGTGACCGTCGCCTCCTGCGACGCCGCCGACCGCGAAGCGCTCGCGTGCGTACTCGCCGAGGTGCCCGCCGAACACCCCCTGACGGCCGTCGTGCACGCGGCCGGAGTGCTGGACGACGGCATCGTCACGTCCATCACCCCGGACCAGGCCGAGAGGGTGCTGCGGCCCAAGGTGGACGCCGCGCTCCACCTCCACGAGCTGACGCGGGACCTGGACCTGTCCGCGTTCATCCTCTTCTCCGGCGCGGCGGGCACGTTCGGCACGGCCGGGCAGAGTGTCTACGCGGCGGCCAACGTCTTCCTCGACGCCCTGGCCCACCACCGCCGGGCCCTCGGCCTGCCCGCCCAGTCGCTTGCCTGGGGGCTGTGGGCCGAACGCAGCGGCATGACGGAACAACTGGGCGAGGGCGCCGTGCAGCGGCTGGCCCGTACCGGCATCGCCCCGATGGAATCCGACCGTGGCCTGGCGCTCTTCGACGCGGCCGGGAGCCTCAGCGACGCGGTGCTGCTGCCGATGCGGCTGGACACGGCCGCGCTGCGCCACCGCGCCGCGGACGGCGGTGGCGGCGAGGGCGACGTACCGGCGCTGCTCCGGGGCCTGGTGCGCGCTCCTTCCGTGCGCAGGGCCACCGCGAGCGGTAGCGCTTACGGGGTCGGAGATGGCGCCGAGGCGGCGGCGGGGAACGCGGCGGAGCTGCGGGAACGACTCGTGGGCCTCGACGAGGACGAGCGGCGACGCGCGCTCCTCGACGTCGTACGGACCCATGCGGCCGCGGTGCTGGGCCACGCCACGGCGGCGGAGGTCCAGCCGGGGCAGCCCTTCAAGGACCTGGGCTTCGACTCGCTGACCGCCGTGGAGCTGCGCAACCGGCTGAACGGCGCCACGGGGCTGCGGCTTCCGGCCACCCTGATCTTCGACTACCCGACACCCAGCGCCCTGACGGTGCACCTGATGGCGGAGTTCGGCCCGGCGGACGCACTCGGGCTCCGTCTCGGGCTCAGTGAACTCGATGCGCTGGAAACCGTCCTCACCACGCTGCCCAAGGACGATTCACACCGCGGAATCATCCGGTCCCGATTGCGGGATCTGCTGGCGCAATGTGACGGCGACGGCCTGAGCGATGGACAACACGAGACCTCTGTAGTGGACCAACTGGATTCGGTAAGCGACGACGATCTTTTCAGTTTCATCGACGAACAGCTCTGATATCCCAACGCTGATCTACCGCAACCGATGACAGCATTGCCGTACCCGCTATGGCTGGACGCTGCTCGGCGTGAATTTCTTTGAACGGGGAGAGGAAAACCACGGGGATGGCAAACGAAGACAAGCTTCGTGCCTATCTGAAGCGCGTCACCGGGGATCTGCACCAGGCCCGGCAGCGCTTGCAGCAGCTGGCGGACGGCAGCGCGGAGCCGATCGCGATCACCGCGATGAGCTGCCGGTACCCGGGCGGTGTGGAGTCTCCTGCGGAGCTGTGGAACCTCGTGGCCTCCGGTGCCGACGCGGTCTCCGGATTTCCCACCAACCGTGGCTGGGACCTTGACGACCTGTTCGACTCCGACCCCGATGCCAAGGGCAAGAGCTATGCCCGCGAGGGCGGTTTCCTGCACGACGCCGATCAATTCGACCCGGCGTTCTTCGGCATCTCCCCGCGCGAAGCCATGACCATGGACCCCCAGCAGCGCCTCCTGCTGGAGACCTCCTGGGAAGCGCTCGAACGAGCCGGAATAGAACCGGATTCGCTGCGCGGCAGCCGGACCGGCGTTTTCGCGGGCGTGATGTACGACGACTATGGCGCTGCCCGCATTTACGGCGGCAGCGCGGACGAGTTCGAGGGCTATCTCGTCAACGGCAGCGCAGGCAGCATCGCCTCGGGCCGGGTGGCGTACACCCTGGGGCTTGAGGGCCCCGCGGTGACGGTGGACACCGCGTGCTCGTCGTCGCTGGTGGCGCTGCACCTGGCGGTGCAGGCGCTGCGCGCGGGCGAGTGCTCGATGGCGCTGGCCGGTGGCGTCACCGTCCTCGCCACGCCGAGCCTGTTCGTGGAGTTCAGCCGTCAGCGCGGCCTGTCGCCCGATGGCCGGTGCCGGTCGTTCTCGGATGACGCGAACGGTACGGGCTGGTCCGAGGGCGCGGGCATGCTGCTGCTGGAGCGGCTGTCGGACGCCCAGGCGAACGGCCACCCGGTGCTGGCGGTGGTGCGTGGGTCCGCGGTGAACCAGGACGGCGCGTCCAACGGTCTGACGGCGCCGAACGGCCCGTCGCAGCAGCGCGTGATCCGGGCCGCGCTCGCCAACGCGCGGATGTCGGAAGCCGATGTGGACGCGGTGGAGGCGCACGGTACGGGGACCACGCTGGGCGACCCGATCGAGGCGCAGGCGCTGCTGGCCACGTACGGGCAGGGGCGTGCCGAGGGTCAGCCGCTGTGGCTGGGGTCGCTCAAGTCCAACATCGGGCATGCGCAGGCCGCGGCGGGTGTGGCCGGTGTCATCAAGATGGTGGAAGCCATGCGGCACGGGGTGTTGCCGCAGACGCTGCATGTGGGTGAGCCGTCGTCCAAGGTGGACTGGGACGCGGGTGCGGTGGAGCTGCTGAGCGAGGCGCGGACGTGGCCGGAGGCCGAAGACCGTCCGCGGCGTGCGGGCGTGTCCGCCTTCGGCGCGAGCGGGACCAACGCGCACGTCATCCTGGAGCAGGCCCCGGCCGTGGAGCCGGAGCAGGCGGCCGGTGTGGTGCCGGTGGCGGTGGCGGTGCCGTGGGTGGTGTCGGGCCGTGGGGCCGAGGCGCTGCGGGGGCAGGCGGCGCGGCTGCTGTCCCGGGTGGAGGGCGATGGCGGGCTGTCGCCGGTGGATGTGGGCTGGTCGCTGGCGTCGGGGCGGGCCGCGCTGGAGGACCGTGCGGTGGTCGTCGCTCCCGACCGCGAGGGTCTGATCGCCGGTTTGGGCGGTCTGGTGCGGGGCGAGCCCGTCCCGGGCCTGGTGGCGGGTTCGGTGGCCGAGGGCAGGGTGGCGTTCCTGTTCACGGGCCAGGGCAGTCAGCGGCTGGGCATGGGGCGTGCGCTGTATGACGCCCATCCGGTGTTCGCGGATGCGCTGGACGAGGTGTGCGCGGAGCTGGACCGGCACCTTGAGCGGCCGTTGAAGGGCGTGCTGTTCGGTGAGGACGCCGCCGCGCTGGACCGGACCGGTTTCACCCAGCCTGCGCTGTTCGCGGTGGAGGTGGCGCTGTTCCGGCTGGTGCAGGCGTGGGGTGTGCGGCCCGACTTCCTGTCGGGGCACTCGATCGGTGAGCTGGCCGCCGCGCATGTGGCGGGTGTGTTGTCGCTCGCGGACGCGTGCGCGCTCGTGGCCGCTCGTGGCCGCCTGATGCAGGAGCTTCCGGCCGGTGGCGCGATGGTCGCGGTGCAGGCGTCGGAGGACGAGGTGGCGCCGCTGCTGACCGAGCGCGTCAGCATCGCCGCGGTGAACGGGCCGACCTCCGTGGTCATCGCGGGCGATGAGGACGCGGCGCTGGAGATTGCGGCGGGCTTTGAGGCGCTGGGTCGTAAGACCAAGCGGCTCGCGGTCAGCCATGCGTTCCACTCGCCGCGCATGGACGGCATGTTGGACGCGTTCCGCGAGGTGGCCGAGGGACTGACGTACGAAGCGCCGCGCATTCCGATCGTGTCCAACCTGACGGGCGAACTGGTCTCCGCCGAGGAGATCACCAGCCCCGACTTCTGGGTGCGCCACGTCCGCGAGGCGGTGCGCTTCCTCGATGGTGTGCGCGCCCTGGAGGCGCAGGGCGTCACCACGTACGTCGAGCTGGGCCCCGACGGTGTGCTCACCGCCATGGCGCAGGAGTGCGTGACCGGCGACGACGCCGCGTTCGTGCCGGTGCTGAGGGCGGACCGCGCCGAGGAGCAGGCGTTCCTCGAGGGCGTGGCCCGGGCATGGACCCTCGGCGTGGCCGTGGACTGGCGGCAGGCGTTCGAGGAGACGGGTGCGTCCCGAGTCGACCTGCCCACGTACGCCTTCCAGCGTCAGCGGTACTGGATAGAGGTCACCCCCGGTGCGAAGGGGGACCTGGGCTCGGTCGGCCTGCTGCCGACCGAACACCCCCTCCTTGGTGCGGCCATGGACCTCCCCGACTCCGACGGTGTGGTCTTCACCGGTCGGCTGTCGCTGCGTACGCATCCGTGGCTGGCCGACCACGTGGTGGCCGGTGCGGTGCTGCTGCCCGGGACGGCGTTCGTGGAGCTGGCGGCCCGCGCCGGTGACCAGGTCGGTTGCGATGTGGTGGAGGAACTGACGCTCCAAGCGCCGCTGGTGGTCGCCGAGCAGGGTGGCGTACGGCTGCGGCTGACCGTCGGGGAACCCGACGAGGCGGGCCGACGGGCGTTGAACGTGTACTCGCGCCGGGAGTCGGCGGCACCCGAGGAGACGTGGACGTGCCACGCCACGGGTGTGCTGGCAGCGGGCGGTGCGCAGCCCGCGGCCGACCTCGCGGTGTGGCCCCCGGCCGGAGCCACCGCGGTGGAGACGGCCGGGCTGTACGACGCGCTGGCCGACGCCGGGCAGGGCTACGGGCCGGTGTTCCAGGGCGTACGGGCGGCGTGGCGGCGCGGCGACGAGGTGTTCGCCGAGGTCGCGCTGGACGAGGAGCAGCAGGAGGAGGCGGCACGCTTCGGCGTGCATCCGGCGCTGCTGGACGCGGCGCTGCACGGGCTGCGGCTGGGCGGATTCTTCTCCGACGACCGGGCGCGGCTGCCGTTCGCGTGGCGCGGGGTGACGCTGCACGCGGTGGGCGCTTCGCTGCTCCGGGTGCGCCTGGCCCCGGCCGGTGGAGACGCGGTGTCGGTGACGGTCGCGGACGGCGCGGGACAGCCCGTCGCGACGGTCGCCGCGCTGGTGACGCGGGTGGTCGACCCCGAACAGCTCAAGCTCGCCGCTGCCGCCGCACAGAGCGCACACCGCGATGCGCTGTTCCGCGTCGAGTGGACCACGGTGCGGCAGGAGGCCCCGGACGAGACCGGGGCAACGGGGACGGTCGGGACGTACGAAGACCTGGCCGCCCTGACGGAAGCGGTCGAGGCGGGTGCGACGGTTCCGGACCTCGTGGTGTGCCGCTTCCCCGCCCCGGCCGCCGTTTCAGGCGGGACGGCCGACGCGGCTCGTGGGGCCGTCCGGGACGCCGCGGCCCTGGCGCAGGAGTGGCTGGCGGACGAGCGGTTCGCCGGATCGCGACTGGCGGTGGTGACATCGGGCGCGGTGGCGGCCGGGGCCGAGGAGACGGTCGAGGATCTGGCGGCGGCCGCGGTGTGGGGGCTGCTGCGGTCGGCGCAGTCGGAGAACCCGGGCCGGTTCGTGCTGGTGGACACCGACGGTGAGGACGTGCCCCCGGCCGTCCTGGCGTGGGTGCTCGGCGCCGCGGACGAGCCGCAGCTTGCGGTGCGCGGCGGTGGGGTGTGCGTACCGCGGATGGCGTCGGTCGTGCCGTCCGGGCGGGAGGCGGCTCCGTCCTGGACCGGCCCCGATGGCGACGGAACGGTGCTGGTCACGGGTGCCACGGGGGCGCTGGGCGGTCTGGTGGCCCGGCATCTGGTGGTGGAGCACGGTGTGCGGCGTCTGCTGCTGGTGAGCCGTCGTGGCCCGGATGCCGAGGGCGCGTCGGAGTTGGTGGCGGAGCTGTCGGGGCTGGGTGCGGATGTGTCGGTGGCCGCGTGCGATGTGGCCGACCGGGAGGCCCTCGCCGGGCTGCTGTCGGGGATTCCGGCTGAGCGTCCGTTGACGGCGGTGGTGCATGCGGCGGGTGTGGTGGATGACGGTCTGGTGTCGGCGTTGTCGCCGGAGCGGGTCGATGGGGTGATGCGTCCGAAGGTGGATGCGGCGTGGAATCTGCATGAGTTGACGCGTGAGCTGGGGCTGTCGGCGTTCGTGTTGTTTTCGTCGGCCGCGGGTGTGTTGGGCAGTGCGGGTCAGGGCAACTACGCGGCGGCGAATGTGTTCCTGGATGCGTTGGCGGCGGTGCGGCGGGCTGAGGGGTTGCCTGCGACGTCGTTGGCGTGGGGGATGTGGGAGCAGCGCAGTGGGATGACGGGTGAGCTGGGTCAGGCGGATCTGGCGCGGATTGCTCGTTCGGGTCTTGCGGCGGTGTCGTCGGATGAGGGGCTGGCGTTGTTCGACGCCGGTGTCGCGGCCGATGAGGCGCTGTTGCTGCCGGTGCGGCTGGACATGGCCGCGCTGCGTGCGCTGGGCGACGAGGCACCGACGATGCTCCGCGGCCTGGTGCGGGGACCGATGCGCCGGGCGCGTGCGGGTGAGGGCGATGGGCTGGGCACCGGTCTGGCGCAGCGGCTGGCCGGGCTGTCGCCGAGCGAGCGCACGCGTGCGCTGACGGAGCTGGTACGGGGGCAGGTGGCGACCGTCCTGGGCCATGGTTCGGCGGGGGCGGTGGAGGAGAGCCGGGCGTTCAAGGACCTCGGCTTCGACTCGCTGACCGCCGTGGAGCTGCGTAACCGGCTCAACGGGGCGACGGGGCTGCGGCTGCCCGCCACCCTGGTCTTCGACCACCCCACGCCCGACGCGCTCGCCCGCCACCTGTACGGCGAGCTGTTCGGCGCCGCGGACACGGCTGTGGTGCCCGTGGCTTCGGCGGTCGCGGCCGACGACGACCCGATCGTGATCGTGGGGATGGGCTGCCGCTACCCGGGCGGTGTGCGGTCCCCCGAGGAGCTGTGGGACCTGGTCGCGGGGGGTGTCGACGCGATCTCGGAGTTCCCGGTGGACCGCGGTTGGGACGCCGATGGGCTGTACGACCCGGACCCGGAGCGCCAGGGCAAGACGTACGCCCGGGAGGGCGGCTTCCTGCACGACGCGGCCGAGTTCGACCCGGAGTTCTTCGGTATCTCGCCGCGCGAGGCCCTGGCGATGGACCCGCAGCAGCGGCTGCTGCTGGAGACGTCGTGGGAGGCGTTCGAGCGGGCCGGGATCGACCCCGTACGGCTCAAGGGCAGCATGACCGGTGTCTTCGCCGGGGTCATGTACAACGACTACGGCGCGCGGCTGCCGATTGCTCCCGAGGGCTTCGAGGGGTACCTCGGCAACGGCAGTGCGGGCAGCGTCGCCTCGGGGCGGATCTCGTACACCTTCGGTCTCGAGGGCCCCGCGGTGACGGTGGACACGGCGTGCTCGTCGTCCCTGGTGACCCTGCACCTGGCCGCCCAGGCGCTGCGCAACGGCGAATGCACCCTCGCGCTGGCCGGTGGTGTGGCCGTGATGTCCACGCCGCTGAAGTTCGTGGAGTTCAGCCGTCAGCGGGCCCTGTCGCCCGACGGCCGCTGCAAGTCCTTCTCGGACGACGCGGACGGCACGGGCTGGTCCGAGGGCGCGGGCATGCTGCTGCTGGAGCGGCTGTCCGACGCGCGGGCCAACGGACACCGGGTGCTTGCGGTGGTGCGGGGCTCGGCGGTGAACCAGGACGGTGCGTCCAATGGTCTGACCGCGCCGAATGGTCCGTCGCAGCAGCGGGTGATCCGGGCCGCGCTCGCCAACGCGGGCGTGGCGGCGACGGACGTGGACGCGGTCGAGGCGCACGGTACGGGGACGAAGCTGGGCGACCCGATCGAGGCGCAGGCGCTGATCGCCACGTACGGGCAAGGGCGCGCCGAGGGGCGTCCGTTGTGGCTGGGCTCGCTGAAGTCCAACATCGGGCACACCCAGTCGGCGGCGGGCGTGGCCGGTGTCATCAAGATGGTGCAGGCCATGCGGCACGGTGTGCTGCCGCGGACCCTGCACGTGGACGAGCCGTCGACCAAGGTGGACTGGTCGGCCGGTGCGGTCGAGGTGCTCGCCGACGCCCAGGAGTGGGCGCAGATCGAGGGCCGTCCGCGCCGGGCGGCTGTGTCCTCGTTCGGGGTGAGCGGGACGAACGCGCACGTGATCCTGGAGCAGGCACCCGAGGTGGAGTCGGGGGAGGCGGCCGGTGTCGAGCCGGTGGCGGTGCCCTGGGTGGTGTCCGGCCGAGGAGCGACGGGACTGCGGGGCCAGGCGGCCGCGCTGCTGGCCCATGTCGAGGCTGGCGGAACGTTGTCGCCGGTGGACGTGGGCTGGTCGCTGGCGACGGGCCGGGCGGCGCTGGAGCACCGCGCCGTGGTGACCGGTGCCGCGCGCGAGGAGCTTGTCGCCGGGCTGGATGCGCTGGCGCGGGGCGAGGAGGCTCCTGGGCTGGTGACGGGCGCCGCCGCAGGCGCTGGTGGCCGGGTGGCGTTCGTCTTCCCGGGCCAGGGTTCGCAGTGGGCGGGGATGGCGCAGGGGCTGCTGGATGGCTCCCCGGTGTTCGCGGAGCGGATCGCGGAGTGTGCGGCCGCGCTGGCCGGGTTCGTGGACTGGGACCTGGAAGGTGTGCTGCGGCAGAAGCCGGACGCGCCCTCGCTGGACCGGGTCGACGTGGTGCAGCCGGTGCTGTTCTCGGTGATGGTGTCGCTGGCCGAGGTGTGGCGTTCGTACGGTGTCGAGCCGTCGGCGGTGGTGGGCCACTCGCAGGGCGAGATCGCCGCCGCGTGCGTGGCCGGTGTGCTGTCGCTGGAGGACGCGGCCCGAGTGGTGGCGTTGCGCAGCCGTGCGCTGCTGGCGATCTCCGGTCGTGGCGGGATGCTGTCGATCGTGGCGTCGCAGGACTGGGTGCGCGAGCGGATCGAGCCGTTCGGCGACCGGATCTCGATCGCCGCGGTGAACGGCCCGAGGACGGTGGTCGTCTCGGGCGACGCGGACGCGCTCCAGGAGCTGGGCGTGGTCCTGGCGAAGGCCGGGGTGATGCGGTGGAACGTCCCCGGGGTGGACTTCTCCGCGCACTCGGCCCACGTCGAGTCGCTGGAAGCCGAGTTGGCGCAGATCGTCGCCGGTGTCGAGCTGCGGGCCTCGCAGGTGCCGTTCTACTCCACGGTGACGGGTGAGCTGCTGGACACGGCTGGGCTGGACGCCGGGTACTGGTACCGGAACCTGCGCCGGCCGGTGCGGTTCCAGCCCGCGGTGGAGGCGCTGGCCGAGCAGGGACACGGCACGTTCATCGAGGTCAGCTCGCATCCGGTGCTGACCGCGAGCGTCCTGGAGACGCTGGAGGAGCTGGAGCCGACGGCCGCCCCGGTGGTGGCGGACACGCTGCGTCGTGATGACGGCGGTCTGGACCGGTTCCTGACCTCGCTGGCTGAGGTGTGGGTTCAGGGTGTGGAGGTGGATTGGGCGCGGGCGTTCGAGGGCGCGGGTGCGTCGGTCGTGGATCTGCCGACGTATGCGTTCCAGCGGCGTCGTTACTGGCTGGAGGCTCCGGTGGACGGCGGGGCTGACCAGGTCGATGAGGTGGACGCGGGCTTCTGGGAGTTGGTTGAGGGTGGTGATGTGGCGGGGGTTGCTTCGGCGTTGGAGGTGTCGTCGGAGGAGTCGTTGAGTGGTGTGTTGTCGGCGTTGTCGTCGTGGCGGCGGGGGCGTCGGGAGCGGGTGCGGTGGGAGGGTTGGCAGTACCGGGTGGTGTGGCAGCCGGTTGCGGTGGAGTCGTCGGCGCGGTTGTCGGGTGCGTGGCTGTTGGTGGTTCCGTCCGGGGGGGAGGGTGTTGCCGCCGTGGCGGAGTCGGTGTCGGGTGCGCTGACGCGGGCTGGCGCGGAAGTGGTGATGCTGGAGGCCGGGGCCGGCGGCCAGGAGTGGGCCGACCGTGTGGCGGAGGTTGCGGATGCGGGGCCGTTGGCGGGGGTGGTGTCGCTGCTCGCGCTGGACGAGTCGCCGCACCCGGTCGGCGGGGGCGTATCGGCAGGGCTAGCAGGGACGTTGGGCCTGTTCCAGGCCCTGAACGGCGCAGGGGTCGAGGCGCGGCTGTGGTGCGCCACGCGTGGCGCGGCGGGTGTGGGCGGCGATGCGCGCGCCGTCGGTGCCGCGCAGTCCGCGGTGTGGGGCTTCGGCCGGGTGGTGGGGCTGGAGCATCCGGAGGTGTGGGGTGGCCTGGTGGATCTGCCGGAGACGGCGGACGACCGGGCGCTGTCCCGACTGGCCGGGGTGCTGGCCGGAGCCGAGGGCGAGGATCAGGTGGCGGTGCGGTCCTCGGGGGTCTTCGGACGGCGGCTGGTACGTGCCGGACGGACCAGTGCCGATGGGGGCTGGCAGGGCAGCGGGACCGTGCTGGTGACCGGCGGTACGGGCGCTCTGGGCGGTCATGTGGCCCGGTGGCTGGCGGGGCGTGGCGTCGAGCATCTGGTGCTGACCAGCCGCCGCGGGTCGGACGCGCCGGGGGCGGCCGAGCTGGAGGCCGAGCTGTCGGCTGCGGGCGTTGGAGTGACGGTCGCGGCGTGTGATGTGGCGGATCGGGGTGAGCTGGCGGCGCTGCTGGGCTCGCTGGGCGAACTGCCGCCGCTGACGGGCGTGGTGCACACGGCCGGGGTGCTGGACGACGGCGTCGTACAGGGGCTGTCACCGGAGCGGCTTGCGGAGGTGTCGCGGCCGAAGGCCGAGGCCGCACGGCATCTGGACGAGCTGACGCGCGAGACGACGGGGCTGTCGTTGTTCGTGATGTTCTCGTCGATGGCGGGCACCGTGGGCGGGCCGGGGCAGGGCAACTACGCGGCGGCGAACGCGTACCTCGACGGGCTCGTCGAGGAGCGCCGGGCCCTCGGCCTGCCGGGCACCTCGGTGGCGTGGGGCCGTTGGGGCGGCGGTGGCCTGGCCACCGGCGAGACCCGCGAGAAGTGGGCCCAGCAGAGTGGCTTCGAGGCGATGGACCCCGAGGACGCCCTCGCCGTGCTGGACCAGGTGCTGGACCGCGACGAGAGCTGCATCGCGGTGGCCGACATGGACTGGGAACTGTGCGCACCCCGCCTCGCGGCGGAACGCCCGGCGCCGCTGATCGGCGGCATCCCCGAGGCGCGCCGCGTCCTGGAGGCGTCGACCGTCGACAGCGTGAGCACCGACCTCGATCCGGGCGGGGCGCTGCGCGCCGAACTCGCCCGCCTCTCGGCGGGTGAACAGGGCCTCCGGTTGCTGGACCTGGTGCGTACGCAGGTCGCGCGGGTACTCAGCCACACCTCCACCGACGCGATCACCCCCGACCGGGCCTTCAAGGAACTCGGCTTCGATTCGCTCACCTCCCTCGAGCTGCGGAAGCGGCTCAACAGTGCGACGGGACTGCGGCTGGCGGCCACGATCGCCTTCGACTATCCGACCCCTCAGGCCCTGACCGACCACCTGCGGAGCGAGTTGAGCGAGGACGGCCCCAAACGCTTCGACGCCGTGCTCGGGGAGCTCGACCGTCTCGCGTCCAACATTTCGGAGATTGTTTCAACGGCCGAGGAATCCACTCATGGTGCCCGAGGCGAGATATCGCTGCGATTGAAGGAGTTGCTGAAGCTGTGCAGCGCTGAGGAAGAGCCCGGCGCCGAGCCCGCCGCGACCGAAAGGTTCGCATCGGCCTCGGACGATGACGTCTTCGACTTCATCAGTAACGAACTCGGCATCTCCTGAGCCACACCCCTTCTCCTCCCCGATCTCTTAAGACTTTTTGAAACCCTGGAGTGGTACGGCGTGACGAACAGCAGCAGCGAGGACAAGCTCCGCTACTTCCTGAGGCGAGTGACCGGCGAGCTTCACGAAGCGCGGCAGCGCCTCCAGGAAGTCGAATCGGGAGAGCACGAGCCGATCGCCATTGTCGGCATGAGCTGCCGCCTGCCCGGCGGCGTGAACACCCCCGAGGAACTGTGGGAGCTGCTGAACTCGGGGCGCGACGCCTTCTCCGAATTCCCCGACGACCGGGGGTGGGACGTCGAGGCGCTGTACGACCCGGAGCTTTCCCGGCCCGGTACGTCGTATGTCCGCGAAGGCGGGTTCCTGCACAACGCCGGTGAATTCGACCCGGCCTTCTTCGGAATCTCGCCGCGCGAGGCGCTGGCGCTCGACCCGCAGCAGCGGCTGCTGCTGGAGACGTCGTGGGAGGCCATCGAGCGGGCGGGCATCGATCCGTCGTCGCTGAAGGGCAGCCGTACCGGTGTGTTCGCCGGTACGAGCGGCCAGGACTACGCCACCCTGCTGCGCCGGGCCCCCAAGCAGTCGGAGGGCTACTTGGCCACCGGCATCGCGGCGAGCGTGGTGTCCGGGCGCCTCTCGTACACCTTCGGGCTCGAAGGCCCCGCGGTGACGGTGGACACGGCGTGCTCGTCGTCCCTGGTGTCGCTGCACCTGGCGGCCCAGGCGCTGCGCGCGGGCGAATGCACCCTCGCCCTGGCCGGTGGCGTCACGGTGATGTCCACGCCCGAAGCGTTCGTGGAGTTCAGCCGCCAGGGCGCGCTGTCCCCGACCGGCCGGTGCCGGTCGTTCTCGGACGACGCGGACGGTACGGGGTGGGCCGAGGGCGCGGCCATGGTGCTGCTGGAGCGGCTGTCGGACGCGCGGGCGAACGGCCATCCGGTGTTGGCGGTGGTGCGGGGTTCGGCGGTGAACCAGGACGGTGCGTCGAACGGTCTGACGGCGCCGAACGGGCCGTCGCAGCAGCGGGTGATCCGGGCCGCGCTCACCAGCGCGGGGCTGACGACCGCGCAGGTGGACGCGGTCGAGGCGCACGGTACGGGCACGACGCTGGGCGACCCGATCGAGGCGCAGGCGCTGATCGCCACGTACGGGCAGGGGCGCCCGGCGGAACGGCCGCTGTGGCTGGGCTCGCTGAAGTCCCACATCGGTCACACGCAGGCGGCCGCGGGCGTGGCCGGTGTGATCAAGATGGTGTTGGCGATGCGGCACGGGGTGCTGCCGGAGTCGCTGTACGTGGGTGAGCCGTCGTCCAAGGTGGACTGGTCGGCGGGTGCGGTGGAGCTGCTGAGCGAGGCGCGGGCGTGGCCGGAGGCCGACGACCGTCCGCGTCGTGCGGGTGTGTCCTCGTTCGGCGTGAGCGGGACGAACGCGCATGTGATCGTGGAGCAGGCCCCGGCCGTGGAGGCCGAGCCGGAGCCGGAGCAGGCGGTCGGTGTGTCGCCTGCGGTGGTGCCGTGGGTGGTCTCGGGTCGTGGCGAGGCCGCTCTGCGGGGCCAGGCCGCGCGTCTGCTGTCCCGGGTGGAGGGTGACGCCGGGCTGTCGCCGGTGGACGTGGGGTGGTCGCTGGCGGCGGGGCGCGCCGCGCTGGAGCACCGTGCCGTGATCACGGGCGGCTCGCGGGATGAGCTGGTGGCCGGGCTGGGGGTTGTGGCGCGGGGTGAGGAGGCCCCGGGCGTGGTGGTCGGCCGGGGTGTGGCCGGTGGTGGTGGCCGGGTGGCGGTGGTGTTCTCGGGTCAGGGTTCGCAGCGGGTGGGGATGGGCCGGGAGTTGTATGGCCGGTTCCCGGTGTTCGCGCGGGCGTTTGACGAGGTGTGCGGGCTGTTGGATGGGGAGTTGGCCGGGCATGTGGAGTGCTCGGTGCGGGATGTGGTGTTCGGTGAGGCCGGGGCGTCGGGTCTGCTGGATGAGACGGTGTTCACGCAGGCGGGTTTGTTTGCCGTAGAGGTGGCGCTGTTCCGGCTGGTGGAGTCCTTTGGCATACGGCCGGACTTCGTGGGCGGGCACTCGGTCGGTGAGATTGTGGCGGCTCATGTGGCGGGTGTGTTGTCGCTGGCGGATGCGTGCCGGTTGGTGGCGGCGCGTGGCCGGTTGATGCAGGCGCTGCCTGCGGGTGGTGCGATGGTGGCGGTGCAGGCCGCCGAGGTCGAGGTCGTCCCGTTGCTGTCCGGTCGTGAGGAGCGGGCGGGTATCGCGGCGGTCAATGGTCCGTCGTCGGTGGTGCTCTCCGGTGACGAGGACGTGGTCCTTGAGATCGCTGGTGAGTTGGCTGAGCTGGGGCGTAAGACCAAGCGGCTGCGGGTGTCGCACGCGTTCCACTCGCCGCGCATGGAGCCGATGCTCGCCGAGTTCCGTTCCGTGGCCGAGGGGCTGACGTACGGCGCGCCGGAGATCCCCGTCGTCTCCAACGTGACCGGGGCACTGGCTTCGGGCGATGACCTGGGCTCGGCGGAGTACTGGGTGCGGCATGTGCACGAGGCCGTGCGGTTCGCCGACGGTGTGCGGGCCCTGGGCGCACAGGGTGTGTCGGTGTGCGTCGAGGTCGGTCCGGGCGGTGCGCTCAGCGCGATGGGTGCCGAGACCCTGCCCGATGCGGCGTTCGTGCCGGTGCTGCGGGCGGACCGTGACGAGGAGCAGGCGTTCGTCGAGGGCGTGGCCCGGGCGTGGGCCCATGGCGCGTCGGCGGACTGGACGCAGGTGTTCGAGGGGACGGGTGCGTCCCGCGTCGACCTGCCCACGTACGCCTTCCAGCGCGAGCGGTACTGGCTGGATGTGCCCGCGGACGCGGCGGGCCCGGGGGCCGCGGCCGGGCTGGGGCTCGGTTCGGCGGAGCATCCGTTGCTGGGTGCGGCGGTGGAGTTGGCGGGCGCGGACGGGCTGCTGCTGACGGGTCGGCTGTCGCTGCGTACGCATCCGTGGCTGGCCGATCACGTGGTGGCGGGCGCCGTGCTGCTGCCCGGGACGGCGTTTGTCGAGCTTGCGGTGCGCGCCGGTGACCAGGTCGGTTGCGATGTGGTGGAGGAGCTGACGCTTCAGGCGCCGCTGGTGATGCCGGAGAGCGGCGGTGTGCTGCTCCAACTGGTGGTGGATGAGCCGGATGAGACCGGGCGGCGTTCGCTGACCGTGTACTCCCGACCGGAGGACACCTCGTCGGACGAGGCGTGGACCTGCCACGCCATGGGTGTGCTGGGCACGGGCGGCGCGCGGCCGACGGGCGATGAGCTGGCGGTATGGCCGCCGGTGGGCGCGGAGCCGGTGGCTTCGGGCGACATGTACGCGGACCTGGTGGCCGCCGGTTACGGCTACGGGCCGGTGTTCCAGGGCGTGCGGGCCGTGTGGCGGCGTGGCGAGGAGGTGTTCGCCGAGGTCGCGCTGGACGAGGAGCAGCAGGAGGAAGCGGCGCGCTTCGGCGTGCATCCGGCGCTGCTGGACGCGGCGCTGCACAGCGTGAAGTTCGGCGACCTCTTCCCCGACGACCGCGCCCGGTTGCCGTTCGCGTGGCGCGGGGTGTCGCTGCACGCGGCGGGTGCCGGTGCGCTGCGGGTACGGCTGGCTCCGGCCGGTACGGACGCGGTCTCGGCGCTGGTCGCGGACAGCACCGGGCAGCCCGTTGCCACCATCGAGTCCCTGGTCATGCGGGAAGTGGACCCCGACCAGATCGCCAACGTGGCCGGGCGGGACGACGAGCTGTTCCGCGTCGAGTGGGCGGCGGTTCCGCCGACGTCGCTGGACGACGTCGAGCGTTCCGTCGACTGGGCGGTGATCGGCCCGGACTCCGTACGCCTCTCCGAGGGAGAGGTATACCCGGACCTCGCCGCGCTGGGTGACGCGGTGGCGGCCGGGGCCACGCTGCCGGGCGCCGTCGTGGTGCCCGTACCGGCGCCGGAGGGGCGCGAGGTGGCCGAGGCGGCCCGGGCGGGCGGCCGTCGGGCGCTGGAGGTCGTGCAGGCGTGGCTGACGGACGAGCGGTTCGCGTCGACCGGTTCGCGTTTGGTGCTGGTGACGTCGGGCGCGGTGGCGGCCGGGGCCGGGGAGACCGTGCGGGACCTGGCGGCGGCTCCGGTGTGGGGGCTGCTGCGGTCGGCGCAGACGGAGAACCCCGGCCGGTTCGTGCTGGTGGACACCGATGGCGTGCGGGCGTCGTGGGAGGCGCTGCCGGGCGCGCTGGCGTGGGCCGTGGGCCAGGACGAACCGCAGCTGGCGCTGCGCGCGGGCGAGGTGCGCGTACCGAGCCTGGCCCGGGTGTCGCACGGCGACGGCGCGCTGACCCCGCCCGCCGGGACGTCCGCCTGGCGACTGGAGATCGAGAACAAGGGCTCGTTCGCCAACCTGGAGCTGCTGGAGTGCCCCGAGGCCGAACAGCCGCTGGCCGCAGGCCAGGTGCGGGTCCAGGTCCGGGCGGCCGGGATGAACTTCAAGGATGTGGTGCTGGCACTGGGCGTGGTGCAGGGCAAGGCCACGATGGGCCACGAGGCCGCGGGCGTGGTCATCGAGGTCGGTGAGGGCGTGACCGACCTGGCCCCCGGCGACCGCGTGATGGGCCTCTTCTCCGGCGCGTTCGGCCCGGTCGCCGTCACCGACCGGCGGATGCTGGCGCCGATGCCCGCGGGCTGGTCCTTCGTCCGGGCGGCCTCCGTGCCCGTCGTCTTCCTGACCGCGTACTACGGCCTGCGCCACCTGGCCGGGCTGCGGTCCGGTGAATCGGTGCTGGTCCACAGCGCAGCCGGCGGAGTCGGCATGGCGGCCGTACAGCTGGCCCGCCACTGGGGCGCGGACGTCTTCGGCACGGCCAGCGAGGGCAAGTGGGACGCGCTGCGCGCCTCCGGCCTCGACGACACGCGCATCGCCTCCTCCCGCACGCTGGACTTCGAGGACCGCTTCCGCGCCGCCACCGACGGCCGTGGCATGGACGTGGTGCTGGACGCCCTCGCGGGCGATTTCGTGGACGCCTCGCTCCGCCTGCTGCCGCGCGGCGGCCGCTTCCTGGAGATGGGCAAGACCGACCAGCGCGACCCGGCCGAGGTCGCCGCGGCCCACCCTGGCGTCGTCTACCAGGCGTTCGACCTGGCCGAAGCCGGGCTGGACCGCACCCAGGAGATGCTGGTCGAACTGCTGGAGCTGTTCGAGCAGGGCGTGCTCACCCCGCTGCCCGCCACGACCTGGGACGTACGGCGGGCACCCGAGGCGTTCCGCTACCTCAGCCAGGCCCGGCACATCGGCAAGGTGCTGCTCACCATCCCCGCCCCGCTGGCCGGAACGGGAACCGGCACCGCCCTGGTGACCGGCGCCACCGGGACCCTGGGCGGCCTGGTGGCGCGGCACCTGGTGGTGGAACACGGTGTGCGGGAATTGCTGCTGGTCAGCCGTCGTGGCCCGGACGCCGAAGGCGCGTCGGAGTTGGTGGCGGAGCTGTCGGAGCTGGGTGCGCGGGCGCGGGTGGTGGCCTGTGACGTGGCCGATCGCGATGCGCTGGCGGAGCTTCTGGCGGGGATTCCGGCCGAGCGTCCGTTGACGGCGGTGGTGCATGCGGCGGGTGTGGTGGATGACGGTCTGGTGTCGGCGTTGTCGCCGGAGCGGGTCGATGGGGTGATGCGTCCGAAGGTGGATGCGGCGTGGAATCTGCATGAGTTGACGCGTGAGCTGGACCTTTCGGCGTTCGTGCTGTTCTCGTCGGCCGCGGGTGTGTTGGGCAGTGCGGGTCAGGGGAATTACGCGGCGGCGAATGTGTTCCTGGATGCGTTGGCGGCGGTGCGGCGGGCTGAGGGTCTGCCTGCGACGTCGTTGGCGTGGGGGATGTGGGAGCAGCGCAGTGGGATGACGGGTGAGCTGGGTCAGGCGGATCTGGCGCGGATTGCTCGTTCGGGTCTTGCGGCGGTGTCGTCGGATGAGGGGCTGGCGTTGTTCGACGCCGGTGTCGCGGCCGATGAGGCGCTGTTGCTGCCGGTGCGGCTGGACATGGCCGCGCTGCGTGCGCTGGGCGACGAGGCACCGACGATGCTCCGCGGCCTCGTACGAGGCACCGTGCGGCGCGGCCGGGCTGCCGCGGCCGCCGGTCGCGGCGCGGCGGGTGCCGGGGGACTGGGCCAGCAACTGGTGGGCCGGTCCGAGGCCGAACAGCTCGCGGAGCTGTCGGAGCTGGTACGCGGGCATGTCGCGATCGTGCTCGGCCATGGCTCGGCGGGGGCGGTGGAGGAGAGCCGGGCGTTCAAGGACCTCGGCTTCGACTCGCTGACCGCCGTGGAGCTGCGCAACCGGCTCAACGCCGCCACCGGGCTGCGGCTGCCCGCCACCCTCATCTTCGACCACCCCACGCCCGCCGCGCTCGCCCGCCAGCTGCGCGACGAACTGCTCGGCGCCCAAGGCGAGTTCGGCGGCGCCGCGATGGCTCCCGCACAGGTCCCGGCCCTGCGGGCGGACGAGCCGATCGCCATCGTCGGCATCGGGTGCCGCTACCCGAGCGAGGCCGACTCCCCGGAGGCGCTGTGGGACCTGCTGGCCTCCGGCGGGGACAGCATCACCGACTTCCCGACCGACCGCGGCTGGGACCTCGACACGCTGTACGACGACGACCCGGACCGCCCCGGGAAGTCGTACGTGCGCACCGGCGGCTTCCTCAAGACCGCCGCCGACTTCGACGCGGGCTTCTTCGGCATCTCCCCGCGTGAGGCGGTGGCGATGGACCCGCAGCAGCGGCTGCTGCTGGAGACGTCGTGGGAGGCCATCGAGCGGGCGGGCATCGATCCCGCCTCCCTCCGGGGATCCCAGGCAGGTGTGTTCGCCGGTGCGGCGGCGCAGGGTTACGCCTTCGGCAGGGAGAACGCCGCCGAGGGCAGCGACGGCTACTACCTGACCGGTACCACGACCTCCGCCATCTCGGGTCGCGTCGCCTACACCCTGGGGCTCGAGGGCCCCGCGGTGACGGTGGACACCGCCTGCTCGTCGTCGCTGGTGGCGCTGCACCTGGCGGTGCAGGCGCTGCGCAACGGCGAGTGCTCGATGGCGCTGGCCGGTGGCGTCGCGGTGATGGCCTCACCGACCATCTTCGTGGAGTTCAGCCGTCAGCGCGGGTTGTCGCCCGACGGCCGGTGCCGGTCGTTCTCGGATGACGCGGACGGTACGGGGTGGGCCGAGGGCGCGGGCATGCTGCTGCTGGAGCGGCTGTCCGACGCGCGGGCCAACGGACACCGGGTGCTTGCGGTGGTGCGGGGCTCGGCGGTGAACCAGGACGGCGCGTCGAACGGCCTGACCGCGCCGAACGGGCCGTCGCAGCAGCGGGTCATTCGGGCCGCGCTGGCGAACGCGGGCGTGGCCGCTGCGGATGTGGACGCGGTCGAGGCGCACGGTACGGGGACGACGCTGGGCGACCCGATCGAGGCGCAGGCGCTGATCGCCACGTACGGGCAGGGGCGCGCCGAGGGGCAGCCGCTGTGGCTGGGGTCGCTGAAGTCCAACATCGGGCATGCGCAGGCCGCGGCGGGCGTGGCCGGTGTCATCAAGATGGTGCAGGCCATGCGGCACGGTGTGCTGCCGCAGACGCTGCATGTGGGGGAGCCCTCGTCGAAGATCGACTGGTCGGCGGGTGCGGTGGAGCTGCTGAGCCAGGCGCGGGAGTGGCCGGAGGCCGAGGGCCGTCCGCGGCGTGCGGGTGTGTCGTCGTTCGGGGTGAGCGGGACGAACGCGCACGTGATCCTGGAGCAGGCGCCCGAGCCGGAGCCGGGCGAGGCGGCTGGTGTGGTGCCGGTGGCGGTGCCCTGGGTGTTCTCCGGCCGTGGCGCCGGTGCGTTGCGTGAGCAGGCGGCGCGGTTGCTGTCCCGCGTGGAGGGCGATGCCGGGCTGTCGCCGGTGGATGTGGGCTGGTCATTGGCATCCGGGCGTGCGGTGTTCGAGACCCGTGCGGTGGTGAGCGCGGGTTCGCGTGACCAACTGGTCGCCGGACTGCGCGCCGTGGCCCGGGGCGAGGAGGCACCGGGCGTGCTGGTCGGCCCGGGTGGGGCCGGTGGTGGCGGCCGGACGGTGTTCGTCTTCCCCGGTCAGGGTTCGCAGTGGGCGGGGATGGCGGTGGAGCTGCTGGATGCTTCGCCGGTGTTCGCGGAGCGGATGGCGGAGTGTGCTGCGGCGCTTTCCGGGTTCGTGGACTGGAGTCTGCTGGATGTGGTGCGGCAGGCGCCGGGTGCGCCGTCGTTGGAGCGGGTTGATGTGGTGCAGCCGGTGTCGTGGGCGGTGATGGTGTCGTTGGCGGCGCTGTGGCGTTCGTACGGCATCGAGCCCGCGGCGGTCGTAGGCCACAGCCAGGGCGAGATCGCTGCGGCCTGCGTGTCCGGTGCGCTGTCGTTGGAGGACGGTGCGCGGGTCGTGGCGTTGCGGTCTCAGGCCATCGCGGGTGGTCTGGCGGGGCGTGGCGGGATGGCGTCGGTGGCGCTGCCGTTGGCCGAGGTGGAGACGAGGTTGACCCGGTGGGCGGGGCGGCTGGAGGTGGCCGCGCTCAACGGCCCGACCTCGGTCGTGGTCGCTGGTGAGCCCGAGGCGCTGGACGAGTTGGCGGCGGAGTGTGAGGCCGCCGAGATCCGCATCCGTCGTATCGCGGTGGACTACGCCTCGCACACCTCGCATGTGGAGCTGATCGAGGACGAGTTGGCCCGGGTGCTGGCGGAGGTCCGTCCGCAGTCGTCGCAGGTGCCGTTCTTCTCGACGGTGTCGGGGGAGTGGCTGGACACGGCTGGGTTGGACGCCGGGTACTGGTACCGGAACCTGCGGCAGACGGTGCGCTTCCAGTCGGCCGTCGAGACGCTGGCCGAGCAGGGGCACGGCACGTTCATCGAGGTCAGCTCGCACCCCGTCCTGACCGCGAGTGTGCAGGACATCGCCGACGCGGCAGTCGTGACGGGCACGCTGCGCCGGGACGACGGCGGTCTGGATCGCTTCCTGACCTCGCTGGCCGAGGTGTGGGTCCAGGGCGTGGACGTCGACTGGACGCGGGCGTTCGCGGACGCGGGCGCCTCGCGCGTGGATCTGCCGACGTACGCCTTCCAGCGGCGCCGCTACTGGATGGAGCCCGCGGTCGACGCGATGGGTGCGTTGCCAGGTCTCGGTCTGGCGGCGGCCGAACATCCGCTGCTGGGTGCGGCGGTGGAGCTGCCGGACGCGGCGGGGCTGGTCTTCACCGGGCGGCTGTCGCTGCGTACGCACCCCTGGCTGGCCGACCACGCCGTGGGCGGCGTGGTGCTGCTGCCCGGCACGGGGTTCGTGGAGCTGGCGGTCCGGGCCGGTGACGAGGTCGGCTGTGACGTGGTGGAGGAACTGACCCTCCAGAGCCCGCTGACCCTCCCCGAGGGCAAGGGCGTCCAACTGCGGGTGACGGTGGCCGAGCCCGATGAGGCGGGCCGCCGGACCTTCAGCGTGCACTCCCGCGCGGAGGACACCTCGCTGGACGAGGCGTGGGCCTGCCACGCCATGGGTGTGCTGGGGTCGGGCGGTGTGCGGCCGGTGGCCGATGAGCTGGCGGTGTGGCCGCCGGCGGGTGCGGTGTCGGTGGCTTCGGGAGAGATGTACGCGGACCTCGACGCTGCTGGTTATGGCTACGGGCCGGTGTTCCAGGGCGTACGGGCCGTGTGGCGGCGCGGGGACGAGGTGTTCGCCGAGGTCGCGTTGGACGAGGAGCAGCAGGAGGAGGCGGCGCGCTTCGGGGTGCATCCGGCGCTGCTGGATGCGGCCTTGCACGGCGTGAAGTTCGGCGACTTCTTCTCGGATGACCGGGCGCGGTTGCCGTTTGAGTGGCGTGGTGTGTCGTTGTACGCGGCTGGGGCGGGTGTGCTGCGGGTGCGGTTGGCTCCGGCCGGTGCGGACGCGGTGTCGGTGACGGCTGCGGATGGTGCTGGTCGGCCGGTGGCGGCGGTCGAGTCCCTGGCGATGCGCGAGGTGGATGTCGAGCAGTTGGCGGGCGCGGTGAGCGGTGGGCCGCGGGATGCGCTGTTCCGTGTCGACTGGACCGCGGTGCCGTCGGGCGAGATGGCGTCTGCGGATGTGGCCGTGGTCGGTCCGGTGGAGGGTGCTGCGTATGGCGATCTGGAGGCGTTGAGCGCGGCTGTCGGGGCTGGGGCGGCGGTGCCGGATGTGGTGCTGGTTCCGTTCGCGGCGTCGGCCGCCGGTGACGCGGTGCGGGCTGCGCATGAGGCGGTGGGGCGTGCTCTGGGGCTGGTACAGGCGTGGTTGGCGGATGAGCGGTTCGCCGGGTCGCGGCTGGCGGTGGTGACGTCGGGTGCGGTGGCCGTCGAGGCCGGGGAGACGGTGCGGGATCTGGCGGCGGCCGCGGTCTGGGGGCTGCTGCGGTCGGCGCAGACGGAGAACCCGGGCCGGTTCCTGCTGGTGGACACCGACGACGACAGCACCCGTGTGCCCGGCGAGCTGCTGGCGTCGGACCTGCCGCAGTTGGCCGTGCGCGACGGGATCGTCCGTACCCCGAAGCTGGTACGGGCCGTGGCGGCGCCCCAGCCGTCTGCGCCGTGGCACGGGGACGGAACGGTGCTGGTCACGGGCGCCACGGGGGTGCTGGGCGGCCTGGTGGCGCGGCATCTGGTGGTCGAGCACGGTGTGCGGCGTCTGCTGCTGGTGAGCCGTCGTGGCCCGGACGCCGAGGGCGCGTCGGAGCTGGTCGCGGAGTTGTCGGGGCTGGGTGCGGATGTGTCGGTGGCCGCGTGCGATGTGGCCGACCGGGAGGCGCTGGCCGGGCTGTTGGCGGGGATCCCGTCCGACCGTCCGTTGACGGGTGTGGTGCATACGGCGGGTGTGCTGGATGACGGGCTGGTCTCGGCGCTGACGCCGGAACGGCTGGAGGGCGTCATGCGCCCGAAGGTGGACGCGGCGTGGAATCTGCATGAGTTGACGCGTGAGCTGGACCTGTCGGCGTTCGTACTGTTCTCGTCGGCTGCCGGTGTGCTCGGCAGTGCCGGGCAGGGCAATTACGCGGCGGCGAATGTGTTCCTGGACGCGCTGGCCGCCGTACGCCGTGCCGAAGGTCTGCCCGCGACCTCGCTCGCGTGGGGGATGTGGGAGCAGCGCAGTGGCATGACCGGCGAGCTGGGTCAGGCGGATCTGGCGCGGATGGCGCGTTCGGGGCTGAGGGCGCTGTCGTCGGATGAGGGGCTGGCGCTGTTCGACGCCGGTGTCGCGGCCGATGACGCGTTGCTGCTGGCGGCGCGGTTCGACACGGCGGCGCTGCGCGCGTCGGAGGCGACCGTCCCGGCCATCCTCCGCGGACTGGTGCGGGGGCCGGTGCGCCGGGCGCGTGCCGGTGAGGGCGCCGGGACGGCGGAGGGCCTGGCGCAGCGGTTGGCCGGGCTGACGCAGAGCGAGCGGACGCGTGCGCTGTCCGAACTCGTACGGGGGCACGTGGCGACCGTCCTGGGCCATGACTCGGCCGGGGCGGTGGAGCAGAGCCGGGCGTTCAAGGACCTCGGTTTCGACTCGCTGACCGCCGTGGACCTGCGGAACCGGCTGAACGCCTCGACCGGGCTGCGGCTGCCCGCCACCCTCGTCTTCGACCACCCCACACCGGCCGCTCTGGTCGTCCATCTGCATGCCGAGTTGTTCGGCTCTGCGGAGACGGCTGTGGTGCCGGTGGCTTCGGCGGTCGCGGCCGATGACGACCCGATCGTGATCGTGGGCATGGGCTGCCGCTTCCCCGGTGGTGTGCGGTCGCCTGAGGAGCTGTGGGACCTGGTCGCGCGGGGCGTCGACGCGGTGTCGGAGTTCCCCGTGGACCGCGGCTGGGACATCGAGGGCCTGTACGACCCGGACCCGGACCGGCAGGGCAAGACGTACGCCCGGGAGGGCGGATTCCTGCACGACGCCGCCGAGTTCGACCCCGCCTTCTTCGGGATGTCACCCCGGGAGGCCCTGGCCACCGACCCCCAGCAGCGGCTGCTGCTGGAGACCGCGTGGGAGGCGTTCGAGCGGGCGGGCGTCGATCCGCAGTCGCTGCGGGGCAGCCGCACCGGTGTGTTCGCCGGGGTGATGTACAACGACTACGGCTCGCGCCTGCGGGTCACGCCCGACGGGTTCGAGGGGTACCTCGGCAACGGCAGTGCGGGCAGCGTGGCCTCCGGCCGCCTCTCCTACGTCTTCGGTCTTGAGGGCCCGGCGGTGACGGTGGACACGGCGTGCTCGTCGTCCCTGGTGTCGCTGCACCTGGCGGCCCAGGCGCTGCGCAACGGCGAATGCTCGCTGGCCCTGGCCGGTGGCGTCACGGTGATGTCCACCCCGGCCGTCTTCGTGGAGTTCAGCCGTCAGCGCGGCCTGTCGACCGACGGCCGGTGCCGGTCGTTCTCGGACGACGCCAACGGTGCCGGATGGTCCGAGGGCGCGGGCATGCTGCTGCTGGAGCGGCTGTCGGATGCTCGCCGTAACGGCCACCGGGTGCTTGCGGTGGTCCGGGGCTCGGCGGTGAACCAGGACGGTGCGTCGAATGGTCTGACCGCGCCGAACGGGCCGTCGCAGCAGCGGGTGATCCGGGCCGCGCTCGCCAACGCGGGTGTGTCGGCCGCGGACGTGGACGCGGTCGAGGCGCACGGTACGGGCACCACGTTGGGCGACCCGATCGAGGCACAGGCGCTGATCGCCACGTACGGGCAGGAACGTGCCGAGGGCCAGCCGCTGTGGCTGGGCTCGCTGAAGTCCAACATCGGGCATGCGCAGGCCGCCGCCGGTGTCGCCGGCGTCATCAAGATGGTGCAGGCCATGCAGCACGGTGTGCTGCCGCGGACCCTGCACGCGGATGAGCCGTCGACCAAGGTGGACTGGTCGGCCGGTGCGGTGGAGCTGCTGAACGAGGCGCGGGAGTGGCCGGACGCTGACGATCGTCCGCGCCGGGCGAGCGTGTCGTCCTTCGGTGTGAGCGGGACGAACGCCCACGTCATTCTGGAGCAGGCCCCGGACGTGGAGCCGACTTCGGATGCGGGCGTGGTCGTGGCTGGTGTCGTGCCGTGGGTGGTGTCGGGGCGTGGCGAGGCCGCTCTGCGGGGCCAGGCGGCTCGGTTGTTCTCCCGGGTGGAGGGTGAGGCTGAGCTGTCGCCGGTGGATGTGGGCTGGTCACTGGCCTCGGGCCGGGCCGCGCTGGAGGACCGCGCGGTGGTCGTGGGCGGTACGGCGGAGGAGCTGGCCGCTGGGCTGGGGATTGTGGCGCGGGGTGAGGAGGCCCCGGGCGTGGTGGTCGGCCGGGGTGTGGCTGGTGGTGGCCGGGTGGCGGTGGTGTTCTCGGGTCAGGGTTCGCAGCGGGTGGGGATGGGCCGGGGGTTGCATGGCCGGTTCCCGGTGTTCGCGCGGGCGTTTGACGAGGTGTGCGGGCTGTTGGATGGGGAGTTGGCCGGGCATGTGGAGTGCTCGGTGCGGGATGTGGTGTTCGGTGAGGCCGGGGTGTCGGGTCTGCTGGATGAGACGGTGTTCACGCAGGCGGGTTTGTTTGCCGTTGAGGTGGCGCTGTTCCGGCTGGTGGAGTCCTTTGGGGTGCGTCCGGACTTCGTGGGCGGGCACTCGGTCGGTGAGATTGTGGCGGCTCATGTGGCGGGTGTGTTGTCGCTGGCGGATGCGTGCCGGTTGGTGGCGGCGCGTGGCCGGTTGATGCAGGCGCTGCCTGCGGGTGGTGCGATGGTGGCGGTGCAGGCCGCCGAGGTCGAGGTCGTCCCGTTGCTGTCCGGTCGTGAGGACCGGGTGGGGATTGCGGCGGTCAATGGTCCGTCGTCGGTGGTGCTCTCCGGTGACGAGGACGTGGTCCTTGAGATCGCTGGTGAGTTGGCTGAGCTGGGGCGTAAGACCAAGCGGCTGCGGGTGTCGCACGCGTTCCACTCGCCGCGCATGGAGCCGATGCTCGCCGAGTTCCGTTCCGTGGCCGAGGGGCTGACGTACGGCGCGCCGCGGGTGCCGGTGATGTCGAACCTGACGGGTTCACCGGCCTCCGCCGGGGAGCTGGGCTCGGCGGACTACTGGGTGCGGCATGTGCGGGAGGCCGTGCGCTTCTCCGACGGCATCAGCACTCTCCACGCCGAAGGTGTCGGTGTCTTCGTGGAGGTCGGTCCGGACGGCGCGCTCAGTTCGATGGGTGCAGAGACCCTGCCCGACGCGGCGTTCGTGCCGGTGCTGCGGGCGGACCGTGCCGAGGAGCGAGCGTTCATCGAGGGCATGGCCCGGGCGTGGACGCGGGGCGTGGACGTGGACTGGGAACAGGCGTTCACCGGCACCGGAGCGTCCTGGATGGATCTGCCTACGTACGCCTTCCAGCGCGAGCGGTACTGGCTGGATGTGCCCGCGGACGCGGCGGGCTCGGGGGCCGCGGCCGGGCTGGGGCTCGGTTCGGCGGAGCATCCGTTGCTGGGTGCGGCGGTGGAGTTGGCGGGCGCGGACGGGCTGCTGCTGACGGGTCGGCTGTCGCTGCGTACGCATCCGTGGCTGGCCGATCACGTGGTGGCGGGCGCGGTGCTGCTGCCCGGGACGGCGTTCGTGGAACTGGCGGTACGGGCCGCCGACCAGGTCGGCTGCGACGCGGTGGAGGAGCTGACGCTTCAGGCGCCGCTGATCGTGCCGGAGAGCGGCGGTGTGCTGCTCCAACTGGTGGTGGATGAGCCGGACGAGGCCGGGCGCCGGGCGCTGTCCGTGTACTCCCGCGACGAGGACGAGGCCGCCAACGGGCAGTGGACCTGCCACGCCATGGGTGTGCTGGGGACGGGCGGCGCGCGGCCGGTGGCCGATGAGCTGGCGGTATGGCCGCCGGTGGACGCGGAACCGGTGTCTGCGGAGGGCATGTATGCGGACCTCGACGCTGCTGGTTATGGCTACGGGCCGGTGTTCCAGGGCGTACGGGCCGTGTGGCGGCGCGGGGACGAGGTGTTCGCCGAGGTCGCGTTGGACGAGGAGCAGCAGGAGGAGGCGGCGCGCTTCGGGGTGCATCCGGCGCTGCTGGATGCCGCGTTGCACGGGGTGCAGCTGGGCGACTTCTTCTCGGATGACCGGGCGCGGTTGCCGTTTGAGTGGCGTGGTGTGTCGTTGTACGCGGCGGGTGCCGGTGTGCTGCGGGTGCGGCTGGCTCCGGCCGGTGCGGACGCGGTGTCGCTGACGGTCGCGGACAGCGCCGGGCAGCCCGTCGCGGCGGTCGAGTCCCTGGTCATGCGCGAGGTGGATGTCGAGCAGCTGGCCGGTGCGGTGAGCGGCGGGTCGCGGGATGCGCTGTTCCGTGTCGACTGGACCGCGGTGCCGTCGGATGCGGTGGCGTCCGTCGATGTGGCCGTGGTCGGTCCGGCGGATGGTGCTGCGTATGGCGACCTGGAGGCGTTGAGCGCGGCTGTCGGGGCTGGGGCGGCGGTGCCGGATGTGGTGCTGGTTCCGTTCGCGGCGTCGGCTGCCGGTGACACGGTGTGGGCTGCGCATGAGGCGGTGGGGCGTGCTCTGGGGCTGGTGCAGGCGTGGTTGGCGGATGAGCGGTTCGCCGGGTCGCGGCTGGCGGTGGTGACGTCGGGCGCTGTGGCGGCCGGGGCCGACGAGTCGGTGCGGGATCTGGCGGCGGCCGCGGTGTGGGGGCTGTTGCGGTCGGCGCAGTCCGAGAACCCGGGCCGATTCCTGCTGGTGGACACCGACGATGAGGAGATGCCGTCCGCTGCCCTGGCGTTGGCGCTGGGTGCGGGCGACGAGCCGCAGCTCGCGGTGCGCGGTGACGTGGTGTACGTACCGCGGCTGGCCTCGGGCGTTGCGTCAGGGCAGGGCGGCGCCCCGTCCTGGACCGGCCCCGATGGCGACGGAACGGTGCTGGTCACCGGGGCCACGGGAGTCCTCGGCGGCCTGGTGGCGCGGCATTTGGTGGTCGAGCACGGTGTGCGGCGTCTGCTGCTGGTGAGCCGTCGTGGTGCGGAGGCTGCGGGCACCGACGCGCTGGTGGCGGAGTTGTCGGGGCTGGGTGCGGATGTGTCGGTGGCCGCGTGCGATGTGGCCGACCGGGCCGCGTTGGCCGGGTTGTTGGCGGGGATTCCGGCCGACCGTCCGCTGACGGCGGTGGTGCATACGGCGGGTGTGTTGGACGACGGGCTGGTCTCGGCGCTGACGCCGGAACGGCTGGAGGGCGTCATGCGCCCGAAGGTGGACGCGGCGTGGAATCTGCATGAGTTGACGCGTGAGCTGGACCTGTCGGCGTTCGTACTGTTCTCGTCGGCTGCCGGTGTGCTCGGCAGTGCCGGGCAGGGCAATTACGCGGCGGCGAATGTGTTCCTGGACGCGCTGGCCGCCGTACGCCGTGCCGAAGGTCTGCCCGCGACCTCGCTCGCGTGGGGGATGTGGGAACAGCGCAGTGGCATGACGGGTGAGCTGGGCCAGGCGGACCTTGCGCGGATCGCCCGCTCCGGGCTGAAGGCGCTGTCGTCGGACGAGGGGCTGGCGCTGTTCGACGCCGGTGTCGCGGCCGATGAGGCGTTGCTGCTGGCGGCGCGGTTCGACACGACGGCGCTGCGCGCGTCGGACGGGACCGTCCCGGCCATCCTGCGCGGACTGGTCCGAGGCCCCGTACGCCGCGCACGGGCCACGGCCGCCTCCGGCGGCCTCGCCCAGCGCCTCGCCGGGCGTTCCGTGGACGAACAGCTCGCGGAACTCCTGGAGTTCGTGCGCGGACACGTCGCGATCGTGCTCGGGCACGGCTCGGCGGGGGCGGTGGAGGAGGGCCGGGCGTTCAAGGACCTCGGCTTCGACTCGCTGACCGCCGTGGAGCTGCGCAACCGGCTCAACGCCGCCACCGGGCTCCGACTGCCCGCCACCCTGGTCTTCGACCACCCCACCCCCAACGCCCTCGCCCAGCACCTCCACGCCGAGCTGTTCGGCGTTGCGGAGACGGCTGTGGCGCCGGTGGCTTCGGTGGTCGCGGCCGACGACGACCCGATCGTGATCGTGGGCATGGGCTGCCGCTTCCCCGGTGGTGTGCGGTCCCCCGAGGAGCTGTGGGACCTGGTCGCGAGCGGCACCGACGCGATCTCGGAGTTCCCGGTGGACCGTGGCTGGGACGTGGCGAACCTGTACGACCCGGACCCGGACCGGCAGGGCAAGACGTACTCCCGGGAGGGCGGCTTCCTGCACGACGCGGCCGAGTTCGACCCGGAGTTCTTCGGGATCTCGCCGCGCGAGGCCCTGGCGATGGACCCGCAGCAGCGGCTGCTGCTGGAGACCTCGTGGGAGGCGTTCGAGCGGGCGGGTGTCGATCCGCAGTCGCTGCGGGGCAGCCGGGCGGGCGTCTTCGCGGGCGTGATGTACAACGACTACGCGTCCCGGATGCAGACGGCCCCCGACGGCTTCGAGGGCTACATCGGCAACGGCAGTGCGGGCAGCGTCGCCTCGGGACGGGTCTCCTACACCTTCGGTCTTGAGGGCCCCGCGGTGACGGTGGACACCGCGTGCTCGTCGTCGCTGGTGACCCTGCACCTCGCGGTACAGGCGCTGCGCAACGGCGAATGCACCCTCGCCCTGGCCGGTGGCGTCACCGTGATGTCCACCCCGACGACCTTCGTGGAGTTCAGCCGTCAGCGGGCCCTGTCGCCCGACGGCCGCTGCAAGGCGTTCTCGGACGACGCGAACGGCACGGGCTGGGCCGAGGGCGCGGGCATGCTGCTGCTGGAGCGGCTGTCCGACGCCCGCCGCAACGGCCACCCCGTCCTCGCGGTGGTGCGGGGCTCGGCGGTGAACCAGGACGGTGCGTCGAACGGACTGACGGCGCCGAATGGTCCGTCGCAGCAGCGGGTGATCCGCGCTGCGCTCGCCAACGCGGGCGTGTCGGCCGCGGATGTGGACGCGGTCGAGGCGCACGGTACGGGGACGACGCTGGGCGACCCGATCGAGGCGCAGGCCCTGATTGCCACGTACGGCCAGGAGCACACCGAGGGCCAGCCGCTGTGGCTGGGCTCGCTGAAGTCCAACATCGGGCATGCGCAGGCCGCCGCCGGTGTCGCCGGTGTCATCAAGATGGTGCAGGCCATGCGCCACGGTGTGCTGCCGCAGACGCTGCACGCGCACGAGTCGTCGACCAAGGTGGACTGGTCGGCGGGTGCGGTGGAGCTGCTGAGCGAGGCGCGGGAGTGGCCCGAAGCCGAGGGGCGTCCGCGTCGTGCGGGTGTGTCGTCGTTCGGCGTGAGCGGGACGAACGCGCACGTCATCCTGGAGCAGGCGCCCGCATCGGAGCCGGTGCAGAAGGCCGACGGCGCACCCCCCGCCGCCCTGCCGTGGGTGTTCTCCGGCCGTGGCGCCGGGGCGTTGCGGGGGCAGGCGGCGCGGCTGCTGTCGCACGTCGAGGGTGACGCGGAGTTGTCGCCGGTGGATGTGGGCTGGTCGCTGGCCTCGGGACGTGCGGTGTTCGAGAACCGCGCGGTCGTGGTGGCCGGAGACCGGGACGGCCTGGCGTCCGGTGTCGCTGCTCTGGCCCGGGGCGAGGAGGTTCCTGGGCTGGTGACGGGCACTGCTGCGGGGGCTGGTGGCCGAGTGGTGTTTGTGTTCCCGGGCCAGGGTTCGCAGTGGGCGGGGATGGCGGTGGAGCTGCTGGATGCTTCGCCGGTGTTCGCGGAGCGGATGGCGGAGTGTGCGGCCGCGCTTTCCGGGTTCGTGGACTGGAGCCTGCTGGATGTGGTGCGGCAGGCGCCGGATGCTCCGTCGTTGGAGCGGGTTGATGTGGTGCAGCCGGTGTCGTGGGCGGTGATGGTGTCGTTGGCGGCGCTGTGGCGTTCGTACGGCATCGAGCCCGCGGCCGTCGTAGGCCACTCGCAAGGCGAGATCGCTGCGGCCTGCGTGTCCGGTGCGCTGTCGTTGGAGGATGGCGCGCGGGTGGTGGCGTTGCGGTCGCAGGCCATCGCCGGTGGTTTGGCGGGTCGTGGCGGGATGGCGTCGGTGGCGCTGCCGTTGGCCGAGGTGGAGACGAGGTTGACCCGGTGGGCGGGGCGGCTGGAAGTGGCCGCGCTCAACGGCCCGACCTCGGTCGTGGTGGCCGGTGAGCCGGAGGCGCTGGACGATCTGGCGGCCGAGTGTGAGGCCGCGGAGGTTCGTATGCGTCGTATCGCGGTGGATTACGCCTCCCACACCTCACACGTCGAGCTGATCGAAGAAGAGCTGGCCCGGGTGCTGGCCCAGGTCCGTCCGCAGACCAGTCAGGTGCCGTTCTTCTCGACGGTGACCAATGAGTGGCTGGACACGACGGAGTTGGACGCCGGGTACTGGTACCGGAACCTGCGGCAGACGGTGCGTTTCCGGTCCGCCATCGAGACCCTGACCGAACAGGGCCACAGCACGTTCATCGAGGTCAGCTCGCACCCCGTCCTGACCATGAGCGTGCAGGACATCGCCGACTCGGCCGTGGTCACCGGCACGCTGCGCCGGGACGACGGCGGCCTGGACCGGTTCCTGACCTCGCTAGCCGAGCTGTGGGTCCAGGGCATGGACGTCGACTGGACGCGCGCGTTCGCCGCCACCAACCCCTCCCGCGCGGACCTGCCCACGTACGCCTTCCAGCGCCGCCGCTACTGGCTCGACGCCCCCGCCGCCGCGGCGAGCAGGGCAGTCACCCTGCCTGCCGACCAGGTCGAGGAGCGCTTCTGGGAGGCGGTCGAGAGCGGCGATCTGGAGTCGGTGGCGTCGACCCTCGACGTCGAGGGCGAGGCACAGCAGTCGTCGCTGGGTGATCTGCTGCCCACCCTGTCGTCGTGGCGCCGGCAGCGTCGTACCCGGTCCACCGTCGACGGTTGGCGTTACCGGGTCGCCTGGAAGCAGGTGCCGGAGGGCGCGTTGACGGACGAGGTGCCCACCGCCGGTACGTGGCTGCTGGTGGTCCCCTCCGGGTACGCGGAGGACCCGTGGGCGACCTCCGCATCCCAGGTGTTGTCCCACGGCGGAGGGGCGGTCGTCCCGCTCGTCTGGGACACGGCCGACGGCGACCGCGCCCGGCTGGCCGCCCAACTCGCCGAGGTCCGCGACCGGCACGGTGACATCAGCGGCGTACTGTCGCTGCTCGCGCTGGACGAGGACCCGCATCCGCTGCACCCCGTGGTGCCGCGTGGCCTGGCGGCCACGTTGCGGCTGGTGCAGGCGCTGGGTGACGCCGAGTGGGACGCACCGCTGTGGCTGGCCACGCGGGGTGCCGTGGCCACGGGCCGTGCGGACGGCAACGGCACCGCCGTCAGCACGGCGCAGGCGCAGATCTGGGGTCTCGGCAGGATCGTCGGTCTGGAACACCCGCAGCGCTGGGGCGGGTTGGTCGACCTGCCGGAGTCGCCCGACGCCCGTACGCTGACGCGGCTGCGCGGCGTACTGGCCGGGGGCGTAAAGGCGGGAGAGCGGTCGGCCGGAGCCGCGGAGGGCACCGAGGACCAGGTCGCGCTGCGCGCCACGGGTGTGTTCGCGCGGCGGCTGGTGCACGCGCCGCTCGGGGACGTACGGGCCGTACGGGACTGGAAGCCGCAGGGCACGGTCCTGATCACCGGCGGGACCGGTGCGCTCGGCGGGCACGTGGCGCGCTGGATGGCGCGGCGCGGCGCCGGGCATCTCGTCCTGACCAGCCGCCGTGGCCTGGAGTCTCCGGGCGCCGGTGAGCTGCGGGACGAGCTGACCGCGATGGGTGCCAGGGTGACGGTGGCCGCGTGCGATGTCGCGGACCGTGCGGCGCTCGCCACGCTGCTGGAGGAGCTGCGGGCGGACGGTTCTCCCGTGCGTTCGGTGGTGCACACGGCAGGTGTGGCGCCGAACGCGAGCCTCGACGCGACGGATGTCGCCACGCTCGCCGAGGCCGCGTCGGGCAAGGTGTCGGGCGCCGTCCACCTCGACGAGCTGTTGGCCGGTGAGGACTTGGACGCCTTCGTGCTGTTCTCCTCGAACGCCGGTGTCTGGGGCGCCGGTGGCCAGGGCGCGTACGGCGCGGCCAACGCACACCTGGACGCGCTGGCGCAGCGCCGCCGCTCCCGGGGGCTGCCCGCGACATCCGTCGCGTGGGGCGCGTGGGCCGGTGCGGGCATGCTGACGGACAGCGGAGCGGAGGAGCACATGACCCGGCTCGGCGTCCTGTCGATGGACCCGGAGCTGGCCATGGAGGCCCTCCAGCTGGCCCTGGACCACGACGAGACGTGCGCCGTGGTCGCCGACGTGGACTGGGCGCGCTTCGCCCCCGCCTTCACCGCCGCTCGGCCGCGGCCGCTGCTGCACGACCTGCCCGAGGTGCGCCAGGCGCTCCAGGAGGCCACGGTGGCGGACACCCTCGACGCCGACGGGGCGGACGGGGCCGACGCGGCCGGGTCGCTGGCCGGGCGGCTTACGGCGATGACCGAGGCCGAGCGCGAGCGCACCCTGCTCGACCTGGTGCGCTCCCACGCCGCCGCCGTGCTGCGCCACGACGGAACCGACACGGTGGGCGATGACCGGGCCTTCAAGGATCTGGGCTTCGACTCGCTCACCGCCGTCGAGCTGCGCAACCGGCTGCAAGGCGCCACCGGGCTGCGGCTTCCCGCGGCGCTCGTCTTCGACCATCCGACACCTGCCGACCTCGCCGCCTACCTACGGGCACAGCTCGTCGGGAGCGCGGTCGGCAGCGGGGAGTCCGCGATCGCGGAACTCGACAGGCTGGAGGCGGCGGTGTTCTCGATCCTCCCGGAGGACGAGGACACCCGGACCACCATCACCTCGCGGCTTCAGCTGCTCCTGTCGCGGCTGGGCGGTTCCGCGGACGACACCCTTCCGGGCGGCGCCGCGCCGGACGAGGGACCGGCCGTGGAAGAACAGCTGGATACGGCGACGGACAACGAGATATTCGACTTCATCAACCGGGAGTTCGGTAAATCATGACGGGGAACGAAGACAAGCTCCGGGAATATCTCAAGTGGGTGACGGCCGACCTGCACAAGACGCGGGCCCGCCTCCAGGAGCAGGAGGCGGCCGAGCGCGAACCCATCGCGATCGTGGCCGTGAACTGCCGTCTTCCCGGAGGCGCCGACTCGCCGGAGGGGCTGTGGCGGCTGCTGTCCAGCGGTACCGACGCCGTATCCGAATTCCCCGACGACCGGGGCTGGGACATCGATGCGCTTTACGACCCCGACCGGGAGTCGGGAAAGCCAGGCACCAGCTATGTGAAGGAAGGCAGCTTCGTTCGCGATGCCGCCGAATTCGACGCGGACCTCTTCGGGATTTCGCCGCGTGAGGCGCTGGCGATGGATCCGCAGCAGCGGCTCATCCTCGAGGCGTCGTGGGAGCTGGTCGAGCGCGCCGGTATCGACCCGTCGTCGCTCAAGGGCAGCCGCACCGGGGTGTTCGTCGGCGGCACGCCCTCCCACTACGGCCCGCCTCCCGAGGCGGTGCCCGAGGACGTGGCCGGTTACGTGGTCACCGGCGGTTCGGGCGCGGTGCTCTCGGGGCGCCTCTCGTACGTCCTCGGCCTGGAAGGGCCCGCGGTGACGGTGGACACCGCCTGCTCGTCGTCGCTGGTCGCGCTGCACGAGGCGGTGCACGCGCTGCGCCGCCGGGAGTGCTCGCTGGCCGTGGCCGGGGGCGTGGCCGTGCTGTCCACTCCGGTGGCGTTCGTGGAGTTCAGCCGTCAGCGCGGGCTCGCCGCGGACGGGCGCTCGAAGGCGTTCTCCGACGCGGCCGACGGCATGGGCTGGGGCGAGGGCGTGGCGGTGCTGCTCCTGGAGCGGCTGTCGGACGCGCGCCGCAACGGCCACGAGGTGCTGGCGGTGGTGCGTGGTTCCGCGGTGAACCAGGACGGTGCGTCCAATGGCCTGACCGCGCCGAACGGCCCGTCCCAGCAGCGGGTGATCCGGGCCGCGCTCGCCAACGCCCAGGTGCTCGCGGCCGACGTGGACGCGGTCGAGGCGCACGGTACGGGCACCACGCTGGGCGACCCGATCGAGGCGGACGCGCTGCTGGCCACGTACGGACAGGGGCGCCCGGCGGACCGGCCGCTGTGGCTGGGGTCGGTGAAGTCCAACATCGGTCACACGCAGGCCGCCGCGGGCGCGGCCGGTGTCATCAAGATGGTCCTGGCGCTGCGCCACGGTGTGCTGCCGAGCACCCTGCACGCGGACGAGCCGTCCACGAAGGTGGACTGGTCGTCGGGCGCGGTGGAGCTGCTGACGGAAGCGCGGGAGTGGCCGGAGACGGAAGGGCGTCCGCGCCGGGCGGGGGTGTCCTCGTTCGGGGTGAGCGGGACCAACGCGCACATCATCCTCGAACAGGCCCCGGAGCCGGACGCGGACGCGGAGGCGGAAGCGGAGGAGGGCGAGGAGTCCGGTGGCGCACCGGCGGCCCCGACCGTCGAACTGCCCGCGGTGCCGTGGGTGGTGTCCGGGCACGGTGCGGCGGCCCTGCGGGAGCAGGCGGCCCGGCTGCTGGCCCGGGTCGAGGGCGACGCCGGGCTGTCGCCGGTGGACGTGGGCTGGTCGCTGGCGTCGGGCCGGGCGGCGCTGGAGCACCGCGCCGTGGTGACCGGTGGCACGCGCGGCGAACTCCTCGACGGGCTGGGCGCGTTGGCGCGCGGCGAGGCGGCACCGGGCGTGGTCAGCCGCCCGGACGAGACCGGCAACGGTGGCCGGGTGGTGTTCGTGTTCCCCGGCCAGGGCTCGCAGTGGGCGGGCATGGCCCGGGGCCTGTGGGAGTCGTCGCCGGTGTTCGCCGCGCGGATGGAGGAGTGCGAACGGCTGCTGAGCGGCCTGGTCGACTGGTCGCTGCGGGACGCGCTCGGCGACGAGGCTGCGTTGGCACGCGTGGACGTGGTGCAGCCGGTGCTGTTCGCGATGATGGTGTCGCTGGCCGAGGTGTGGCGTTCGTACGGGGTCGAGCCGTCGGTGGTGGTGGGCCACTCGCAGGGCGAGGTCGCCGCCGCGTGCGTGGCGGGTGTGCTGTCGCTGGAGGACGCGATCCGCGTGGTGGCGTTGCGCAGCCGTGCGCTGCTGGCGATCGCCGGTCGTGGCGGGATGCTGTCGATCGTGGCGTCGCAGGACTGGGTGCGCGAGCGGATCGAGCCGTTCGGCGACCGGATCTCGATCGCCGCGGTGAACGGCCCCAAGGCGGTCGTGGTCTCGGGTGACGCGGACGCGTTGCAGGAGCTGGGGACCGTGCTGGCGAAGGCGGGGGTGATGCGGTGGAACGTCCCCGGGGTGGACTTCTCCGCGCACTCGGCCCATGTCGAGTCCCTGGAAGGCGAGTTGGCGGAGATCCTGGCCGGCGTCGAGCTGCGGGCCGCCGAGGTGCCGTTCTACTCCACCGTGACGGCCGCTCCGCTCAACACCGCCGAGCTGGACACCGGGTACTGGTACCGGAACCTGCGGCAGCCGGTGCGGTTCGAGGAGACCGTCCGGGCCCTGGCGGACGACGGACACGGAGTGTTCGTCGAGGTGAGCCCCCACCCGATCCTCACGATGGGGGTGCTGGAAACCCTGGAGGACCCGGAGCGGTCCGCCCCCGCGGTGGTGAGCACGCTGCGGCGGGACGACGGCGGGCTGGACCGGATGGTGGCCTCGCTGTCCGAGGCGTGGGTGCACGGCGTGGACGTCGACTGGCCCCGGGTGTTCACGGGCACGGGCGCGTCCCGGGTGGGGCTGCCGACGTACGCCTTCCAGCGGCGCCGCTACTGGCTGGACGCGGCCTACGGTGGCGGCGAGGCCGCCGTATCGGGCCTGGGGGTGGCATCGGCCGAACACCCGCTGCTGGGGGCGGCCGTGGAACTGCCGGACGCGTCGGGTGTGGTGTTCACGGGTCGGCTGTCGACGCGTACGCACGCCTGGCTGGCCGACCACGCGGTGGGTGACGTGGTGCTGCTGCCCGGCACCGGTTTCGTCGAGCTGGCGGTCCGGGCCGGTGACGAGGTCGGCTGCGACGTGGTCGAGGAGCTGACGCTGCACGCCCCGCTGGTGCTGCCCGAGGCCGACGCGGTCTGCCTGCGGGTGACGGTCGGCGGGCTGGACGACTCCGGACGACGCGACGTGAGCATCCATTCGCGGCCGGAGGACGCACCGCACGGCGACGAGTGGACCTGCCACGCCACCGGTGTGCTCGCGGCGGCCGGTGCGGAAGCGCGCGGTCCCGAGTCGGCCGTATGGCCCCCGGAGGGGGCGACCCCGGTCGAGTGCGGTGCGCTGTACGAGGAGTTGGCCGCCACCGGATACCGATACGGCCCGGCCTTCCGCGGGCTGCGGGCGGCGTGGCGGCACGGCGACGAGGTGTTCGCCGAGGTCGCGCTGGACGAGGACCAGCAGGCCGCCGGGACCCGTTTCGGCGTGCACCCCGCGCTGCTCGACGCGGCGCTGCACGCGGTGGGGCTGGGCGCCGTCGGCGCGCAGCCGCCGCAGGACGGCGCCACCACACCGGCGGTCCGGCTGCCGTTCGCGTGGCGCGGCGTGTCCCTGCACGCGGCCGGGGCGACGGCGCTGCGCGTGACGGTGTCGCCCGCGGCGAGCACGGACGCGGTGTCGCTGACGCTGGCGGACACCACGGGCCGTCCGGTGGCCTCGGTGGAATCGCTGGTCATGCGGCCGGTGGACACCGAGCAGCTGGAGAGCGCCCTCCGCACCCGGGGACGGCTCCACGACGCGCTGTTCCGGGTCGACTGGGAGGCGTCCGCCCGCCCGCCGGCGTACGAGCCCGGCGGCTCCGGCCCCTGGGCCATCGTCGGCGACGACGCGCTCGGCATGGCCTCCGCCCTGAGCCCGGACCTTGCCGTGGGCAAGCCGTACGACGATCTGGCGGCTCTCGGCGCCGAGTTCGCCGACGGCGACACGCTGCCGTCGTTCGTGCTGACCGACTGCGGCACCGGGACCGGCGACGGGGGCACGGCAGCGGCCGTGCGGAACGCGCTGCACCGGGCGCTGGACGTCGTCCAGGCGTGGCTGGCGGATGAGCGGTTCGCGTCGGCCGGGTCGCGGTTGGTGCTGGTGACGTCGGGCGCGGTGGCGGCCGGGCCGGGCGAGGACGTGGCCGATCTGGCGGCGGCTCCGGTGTGGGGGCTGTTGCGGTCGGCGCAGACGGAGAACCCTGGCCGGTTCGTCCTGCTGGACACCGACGGTGCGGAGGTCTCCTGGGAGGCGCTGCCGGGCGCGCTGGCGTGGGCGGCGGGGCAGGACGAACCGCAGCTGGCGCTGCGGGCGGGCGAGGTACGCGTACCGCGCCTGGCCCGCGTATCCGCGCCCGCGCCCGTATCTGATTCCGATTCCGTACCCGATGCGCAGTCGGCTGCCGCGTTCGGTACGGGCACCGTGCTGGTGACCGGCGCCACCGGCACCCTGGGCGGGCTGGTCGCCCGCCACCTGGTGGTGGAGCACGGCGTACGGCACCTGCTGCTGGTGAGCCGCAGTGGCCCCGCGGCTCCGGGCGCGGACGCCCTGGCCGCGGAGCTGACAGAACTCGGTGCGCGGCCCCAGGTCGTGGCCTGCGACGTGGCCGACCGAGACGCGCTGGCCGGGCTGCTGGCGGGCATTCCGTCCGAGCGTCCGCTGTCCGCGGTGGTCCACGCAGCGGGCACGCTGGACGACGGCATCGTCTCGTCCCTCACGCCCGAGCGCCTCGACACCGTGCTGCGGCCCAAGCTCGACGCGGCGGTCCACCTGGACGAGCTGACGCGGGAGATGGACCTGTCCGCGTTCGTGCTGTTCTCGTCCGCGTCCGCCACCTTCGGCAGCCTCGGCCAGGCGAACTACGCCGCCGCCAACGCCTTCCTCGACGCACTCGCCCAGCACCGGCGGGCGCAGGGCCTCCCGGCGGTGTCCCTGGGCTGGGGCTTCTGGGCCCAGATCAGCGGCCTGACCGGCGACCTCACCGAAACCGACATCCGGCGCCTGGTACGCGGCGGCATGATCCCGCTGCCCACCGGCCAGGCCCTCGAACTGCTCGACACCGCCCAGCACCTGGACGACGCCGCCCTCCTGCCCATCCGGTTCGACCGCGCCGCGCTCAGCCGCCCTGCGGACCCGGCCGCCATCCCCGTCATGATGCGCGGCCTGGTGCGCCTGCCCGCCCGCCGCACCGTGTCCGCGGGTACGGGTACGGGATCGGGGCCGGGGCCGGAGGGTGTGTCCGCCCTGAAGCGGCAGCTGGCCGGGCTGGACGAACCCGAGCGCAAGCGCACCCTGCTGGAGCTGGTGCGGACCCACGCCGCGAACACGCTCGGCCACGCCACGACGTCCACCGTCGAGCCCGGCCGCGGATTCGTGGACCTCGGTTTCGACTCGCTCATGGCGGTCGAATTCCGTAACCGGCTGATGGCGGCAACCGGGCTGCGCCTGCCCGTCACCCTCATCTTCGACTACCCCACCCCCGCCGCGCTCGCCACCTACGTCCGCGCCGAACTGCCGCTCGACGGGGACGCGGACGAGGCGGCGGACCAGGCCGCGGCCACCGCCGCCGCGGAGCTGGACCGGCTGGAGAACGCGCTGACGGCCATCGCCTCCAACGAGGTCAGGCGCATGGAAATCATGGTGCGCATGAAGTCGTTCCTGGCGAAGCTGGGAGATGCGGGCGGGGCGTCGACACCGCAGGACGACGACGAAGACGGCGATCTCGACCTGGCCTCGGACGACGAACTGTTCAGCGCCCTGGAAAACGAGCTGAGGAAATCCTGAACCGACCACCACGGAATCCGGCCGTTTTCTTTCGCATGTCATTTACGGGGAGCTAATCGCATGTCCAACGAGGAAAAACTCCGCACCTACCTCAAACTGGCGACCACCGACCTCCGCCAGGCCCGCCGCCGCCTCGACGAACTGGAGGCCAAGGAGTCCGAGCCCATCGCGATCGTGGGGATGGGCTGCCGCTTCCCCGGCGGTGTGCGGTCGCCGGAGGAGCTGTGGGACCTGGTCGCGGGCGGCGTCGACGCGGTCTCGGACTTCCCCCTGGACCGTGGCTGGGACGCGGAGGACCTGTACGACCCGGATCCCGACCGGCAGGGCAAGACGTACGCCCGGGAGGGCGGTTTCCTCTACGACGCGGCCGAGTTCGACCCGGACTTCTTCGGAATGTCGCCCCGCGAGGCGCTGGCCACCGACCCGCAGCAGCGGCTGCTGCTGGAGACGTCGTGGGAGGCGATGGAGCGGGCGAGCGTCGACCCGAGGTCGCTGCGGGGCAGCCGGACCGGTGTCTTCGCGGGCGTGATGTACAACGACTACGCCTCCCGCTTGGGAACGGCCCCCGATGGCTTCGAAGGACACATCGGCAACGGCAGTGCGGGCAGCGTCGCCTCCGGGCGGATCTCCTACACCTTCGGCTTCGAAGGCCCCGCCATCACCGTGGACACCGCCTGTTCGTCCTCGCTGGTCGCGCTGCACCTGGCGGTCCGCTCGCTGCGCTCCGGGGAATGCACCCTTGCCCTGGCCGGTGGGGTCACGGTGATGTCCTCGCCCACCATCTACGTGGAGTTCAGCCGTCAGCGGGCCCTGTCGCCGGACGGCCGCTGCAAGTCGTTCTCGGACGCGGCGGACGGCGCCGGATGGGCCGAGGGCGTGGGGATGCTGCTGCTGGAGCGGCTGTCGGACGCGCGGGCCAACGGTCATCCGGTGCTTGCGGTGGTGCGTGGCTCGGCCGTGAACCAGGACGGTGCCAGCAGCGGTCTGACGGTGCCGAACGGCCCGTCGCAGCAGCGCGTGGTCCGGGCCGCACTGGCGAATGCGGGCGTGGCGGCGACGGACGTGGACGCGGTGGAGGCGCACGGTACGGGGACGACGCTGGGCGACCCGATCGAGGCGCAGGCGTTGCTGGCCACGTATGGGCAGGGGCGTGGCGAGGGGCAGCCGCTGTGGTTGGGCTCGCTGAAGTCGAACATCGGGCATGCGCAGGCCGCGGCGGGTGTGGCCGGTGTGATCAAGATGGTGCAGGCCATGCGGCACGGTGTGCTGCCGCAGACCCTGCATGTGGACGAGCCGTCCTCGAAGGTCGACTGGTCGGCGGGTGCGGTGGAGCTGCTGACGGAGGCCCGCGAGTGGCCGGAGGCGGAGGGCCGTCCGCGGCGTGCGGGTGTGTCGTCGTTCGGGGTGAGCGGGACGAACGCGCACGTGATCCTTGAGCAGGCGCCCGAGGCGGAGGCGGTACGGAAGGCCGACGGCGCGCCGGTGGCGGTGCCGTGGGTGGTGTCGGGCCGCGGCGTTGAGGCGTTGCGCGGTCAGGCGGCGCGGTTGCTGGCCCGGGTGGAGGGCGATGCCGGGCTGTCGCCGGTGGATGTGGGCTGGTCGCTGGCGTCCGGGCGTGCGGTGTTGGAGAACCGTGCGGTCGTGGTGGCCGGAGACCGGGACGGTCTGGCGTCCGGTCTCGCTGCCCTGGCCCGGGGTGAGGAGGCTCCCGGGCTGGTGACGGGCGCTGCCGCGGGGGCTGGCGAGCGGGTGGTGTTCGTCTTCCCCGGTCAGGGTTCGCAGTGGGCGGGGATGGCGCAGGGGCTGCTGGATGGCTCCCCGGTGTTCGCGGAGCGGATCGCGGAGTGTGCGGCCGCGCTGGCCGGGTTCGTGGACTGGGACCTGGAAGGTGTGCTGCGGCAGAAGCCGGACGCGCCCTCGCTGGACCGGGTCGACGTGGTGCAGCCGGTGTCGTGGGCGGTGATGGTGTCGTTGGCGGCGCTGTGGCGTTCGTACGGCATTGAGCCCGCGGCCGTGGTGGGGCACTCGCAGGGCGAGATTGCTGCTGCGTGTGTGGCGGGTGCGCTGTCGCTGGAGGATGGCGCGCGAGTGGTGGCGTTGCGGTCGCAGGCCATCGCCGGTGGTCTGGCGGGCCGGGGCGGGATGGCGTCGGTGGCGCTGCCGTTGGACGAGGTGGAGTCTCGGTTGGAGCGATGGGCGGGCCGGTTGGAGGTGGCCGCGCTCAACGGCCCGACCTCGGTCGTGGTCGCCGGTGAGCCGGGGGCGCTGGACGAGCTGGTGGCCGAGTGTGAGGCCGCGGAGGTCCGTATCCGTCGTATCGCGGTGGATTACGCCTCGCACACCTCACACGTCGAGCTGATCGAGGACGAGTTGGCCAAGGTGCTGGCGGAGGTGCGTCCGCAGACCTCGCAGGTGCCCTTCTTCTCGACGGTGACGGGGGACTGGCTGGACACGACGGAGTTGGACGCCGGGTACTGGTACCGGAACCTGCGGCAGACCGTGCGCTTCCAGACCGCCGTCGAGACGCTGGCCGAGCAGGAGTACGAGGCGTTCATCGAGGTCAGCTCGCACCCCGTCCTGACCATGAGCGTGCAGGACATCGCAGACTCGGCCGTGGTCACGGGCACGCTGCGTCGTGATGACGGCGGGCTGGACCGGTTCCTGACCTCGCTGGCTGAGGTGTGGGTTCAGGGTGTGGAGGTGGATTGGGCGCGGGCGTTCGAGAACACCGGCGCATCGCGGGTGGACCTGCCGACGTATGCCTTCCAGCGGCGTCGTTACTGGCTGGAGGCTCCGGTTGAGGGTGGGGCTGGTGCGGTTGATGGGGTGGAGGCTGGTTTTTGGGAGTTGGTTGAGGGTGGTGATGTGGCGGGGGTTGCTTCGGCGTTGGAGGTGTCGTCGGAGGAGTCGTTGAGTGGTGTGTTGTCGGCGTTGTCGTCGTGGCGGCGGGGGCGTCGGGAGCGGGTGCGGTTGGAGGGTTGGCAGTACCGGGTGGTGTGGCAGCCGGTGGCGGTGGAGTCGTCGGCGCGGTTGTCGGGGGCGTGGCTGTTGGTGGTTCCGTCCGGGGTGGAGGGTGTTGCCGCCGTGGCGGAGTCGGTGTCGGGTGCGCTGACGCGGGCTGGCGCTGAGGTCGTCACGCTGGAGGGCGGGGCCGGTGGCGAGGAGTGGGCCGACCGTGTGGCGGAGGTTGCGGATACGGGGCCGTTGGCGGGGGTGGTGTCGCTGCTCGCGTTGGACGAGTCGCCGCACCCGGTCGGCGGGGGCGTATCGGCAGGGCTGGTCGGAACCCTGGGCCTGACCCAGGCCCTGATCGGCGCCGACATCGACGCCCGGCTGTGGTGCGCCACCCGCGGTGCCGCGATGGTGCAACGTACCGAGCAGCTGACGGACGCGGGCCAGACGCAGGTGTGGGGCTTCGGCCGGGCAGTGGCGCTGGAACACCCGGACCTGTGGGGTGGTCTGGTGGATCTGCCGGAAACGCTGGATGCGCGTGCGGGGGAGCGGTTGTGCGCGGTGCTGGCGGGCGTGGGTGCCGAGGATCAGGTGGCGGTGCGGTCCTCGGGGGTCTTCGGACGGCGGCTGGTGCGCGCCGGAGGGGCGGCCAGTGCCGATGGGGGCTGGCAGGGCAGCGGGACCGTGCTGGTGACCGGCGGTACGGGTGCTCTGGGCGGTCATGTGGCCCGGTGGCTGGCGGGGCGTGGCGTCGAGCATCTGGTGCTGACCAGTCGTCGCGGTCTGGACGCGTCGGGGGCGGTCGAGCTTCAGGCCGAGCTGTCGCAGGCCGGTGTCGGGGTGACGGTCGCGGCGTGTGATGTGGCCGATCGGGGTGAGCTGACGGCACTGCTGGGCTCGCTGGGCGAGCTGCCGCCGCTGACGGGCGTAGTGCACACGGCCGGGGTGCTGGACGACGGCGTCGTGGAAGGGCTGTCGCCGGAGAGGCTGGCGGAGGTGATGCGGCCCAAGGCGGAAGCGGCGCGCCACCTGGACGAGCTGACGCGGGACAACACCGAGCTTTCGTTGTTCGTGATGTTCTCGTCGATGGCGGGCACCGTCGGTGCTCCGGGGCAGGGCAACTACGCGGCGGCGAACGCGTACCTCGACGCCCTGGTCCAGCAGCGCCGGGCCCTCGGTCTGCCGGGCACGTCGGTGGCGTGGGGCCGTTGGGGCGGCGGTGGCCTGGCCACCGGCGAGACCCGCGAGAAGTGGACCCAGCAGAGCGGGTTCGAGGCCATGCACCCCGAGGACGCCCTGGTCGTCCTGGAACAGGTGCTGGACCGCGACGAGAGCTGCATCGCGGTGGCCCACATGGACTGGCAGCTCTACGCCCCGCGCCTCGCGGCCGTCCGTCCCGCACAGCTGATCGGGGAGATCCCCGAGGCGCGCCGTGCCCTGGAGGCGGCCGACGGCAACGCGCCCGCCGGGCCCGGGGCGGCGGCGGACTCGGCCACCGCACTGCGGGAGCGGCTGACCGGGCTCTCCCCGGCCGAGCGCCTCCACGTTCTGCTGGAGCTGGTCCGTACCCATGTGGCCAGGGCGCTGGCGCACCCCAACGCCGATGCCATCGCCCCCGAACGGGCCTTCAAGGAGCTGGGCTTCGACTCCCTCACCGCCGTCGAGCTGCGCAACAGGCTGCGGGCCGCCACCGGTCTGTCGCTGCCCGCGACGCTGGTGTTCGACTACCCGAACCCCCTGGCGCTGGCGGAGAACCTCCGGGAGCTGTTCTTCCCGGGCGGCGGCGAGGACGCCGACGCGGAGTCCCAGGACGCGGGGGTGCGCGAGGCACTGGCGACCATTCCGCTGGCCCGGCTCCGCGATGCGGGTCTCATGGACATTCTGCTGCGGCTGGCCGATTACGGAAATGCCGCGGCCTATACAGGAGACGAGGGCGAAAAGGAGACGGTCGACGAGGAGTCGATCGACTCGATGGACGCCGAGAGTTTGCTCCGCATGGCATTCGAAAACGTCGATTCCTGAATCCAGAATCCTGAACGCAGAATCCTGGATCCGGAATCCGGTTCGAACGCCTCACTATTCTTTCCCCTTGAACACGCGTGGAGTTCGCAATGAGCAGTACGTCTCCTGAGAAGATCCTTGAAGCGCTGCGTGTTTCCCTGAAGGAGACAGAACGTCTCCGGAAGGAGAACCAGCAGATCACCGCGGCGGCCCGGGAGCCGATCGCCATCGTCGGCATGGGGTGCCGGTTTCCCGGCGGGGTGAAGACCCCCGCGGAGCTGTGGTCCCTGCTGGCCTCCGGCACCGATGCCGTGTCCGGATTCCCCACGGACCGCGGCTGGGCGGATGACCTGTACGACCCGGACCACACCCGGCACGGCAAGTCCTATGTGCGGGAGGGGGCGTTCGTCGAGGGCGTCACCGATTTCGACGCGGCCTTCTTCGGCATTTCCCCGCGCGAGGCCCTCGCGATGGACCCGCAGCACCGGATGCTGCTGGAAACGGCGTGGGAGGCGCTGGAGCGCGCGGGCTACGACCCCCTTTCGCTCAAGGGGAGCCGTACCGGTGTGTTCGCGGGCACGAACGGCCACGACTACGGCCGCATGCTGCGGGAGATCCCCGAGGAGCTGGAGGGCTACCTGGGCACGGGCAGCTCCGGGGCGGTGCTCTCGGGCCGCATCTCGTACTCCCTCGGCCTGGAGGGACCCGCGGTCACCGTGGACACGGCGTGCTCGTCGTCGCTGGTGACCCTGCACATGGCCGTCCAGGCGCTCCGTAGCGACGAGTGCTCGCTCGCCCTCGCGGGCGGGGTGAGCATCATGACGACCCCCGGCGCGTTCGTGGAGTTCAGCCGTCAGAACGTCCTGTCGCCCGACGGCCGCTGCAAGGCGTTCGCGGACGGCGCGGACGGCACCGGCTGGGGCGAGGGCGCCGGGATGCTGCTGCTGGAGCGGCTGTCGGACGCGCGCCGCAACGGCCACGAGGTGCTGGCGCTGATCCGCGGTTCGGCGGTGAACCAGGACGGTGCGTCCAACGGTCTGACGGCGCCGAACGGCCCGTCGCAGCAGCGGGTGATCCGCCAGGCGCTGGCGAACGCCCGCGTGTCGGCGGCGGACGTGGGTGCGGTGGAGGCGCACGGTACGGGGACGGCGCTGGGCGACCCGATCGAGGCGCAGGCGCTGATCGCCACGTACGGGCAGGGACGCCCGGCGGACCGGCCGCTGTGGCTGGGGTCGCTGAAGTCCAACATCGGGCACACGCAGGCGGCCGCCGGTGTGGCCGGTGTGATCAAGATGGTGCTGGCGCTGCGCCACGGTGTGCTGCCGCGCACCCTGCACGTGGGTGAGCCGTCGACGCAGGTGGACTGGTCGGCGGGCGCGGTCAGGGTGCTCGCCGAGGAGCAGGAGTGGCCGGAGTTCGACGGCCGTCCGCGCCGTGCGGGTGTGTCGTCGTTCGGGGTGAGCGGGACGAACGTCCACGTCATCCTGGAGCGGGCGCCCGAGCCGGAGCCGGTGGAGACGGTGGACACGGCCGGGCCGGTGGCCGTCGTCGAACCGGTGGCGGTGCCGTGGGTGGTGTCGGGCCGTGGCGCCGACGCCCTGCGGGAGCAGGTGGCACGGCTGCTGGCCCGGGTCGAGGAGGACCCGCAGCTGTCACCGGTGGACGTGGGCTGGTCGCTGGCGTCGGGCCGGGCGGTGCTGGAGAACCGCGCGGTGGTGACGGGCGGCTCGCGGGAACAACTGGTCGCCGGGCTGAGCGCGTTGGCGCGCGGTGAGGACGCCCCGGGCGTGGTGGCCGGTCCGGGCGCGGCCGGCGGCGACGGCCGGGTGGTGTTCGTGTTCCCGGGCCAGGGCTCGCACTGGGCGGGCATGGCGGTGGAACTGCTCGATGCCGCACCGGTGTTCGCCGACCGGATGGCGGAGTGCGGCCGGGCGCTGACCGCGTTCGTGGACTGGGACCTGCTGGACGTCGTGCGCCAGGCGCCGGGGGCGCCGCCGCTGGAGCGCGTCGATGTGCTCCAGCCGGTGACGTGGGCGGTGATGGTGTCCCTCGCGGCGCTGTGGCGCTCGTACGGGGTCGAGCCGTCGGCCGTCGTGGGCCACTCGCAGGGCGAGATCGCCGCCGCCTGCGTCTCCGGCGCGCTGGCGCTGGAGGACGGCGCACGGGTGGTGGCGCTGCGGGCGCAGGCCATCGAGCGGAGCCTGTCCGGCCGGGGCGGGATGCTGTCGATCGTGGCGTCGGAGGAGTGGGTGCGCGAGCGGATCGAGCCGTTCGGCGACCGGCTCTCGGTCGCCGCGGTGAACGGCCCGAACGCCGTCGTGGTCTCCGGCGACGCGGACGCGCTGCGGGAGCTGGGGACTGTGCTGGCGAAGGCGGGGGTGATGCGGTGGAACGTCCCCGGGGTGGACTTCTCCGCGCACTCGGCCCATGTCGAGTCGCTGGAAGGCGAGTTGGCGGAGATCCTGGCCGGTGTGGAGCTGCGGGCCTCGCAGGTGCCGTTCTACTCCACGGTGACGGCCGGTCCGCTGGACACCGCCGAGCTGGACGCCGGGTACTGGTACCGGAACCTGCGCCGGCCGGTGCGCTTCCAATCCACCGTGGAGGCGCTGGGCGAGCGCGGGTACGGCACGTTCGTCGAGGTCAGCCCCCACCCCGTCCTGGCCATGGGCATCCTGGAGACGCTGGAGAGCCCCGAGCGGGCCGCCCCCGTGGCGGTGAGCACCCTGCGGCGCGAGGACGGCGGTCTCGACCGGTTCCTGACCTCGCTGGCCGAGCTGTGGGTGCACGGCGTGGACGTGGACTGGAAGCCCGCCTTCGCGGACACCGGGATGTCCCGGGTGGAGCTGCCGACGTACGCCTTCCAGCGCCGCCGCTTCTGGCTGGAGAACACCGCCGCGACCAGCGGCGACGTCACCTCCGTGGGCCTGCTGGCCGCCGAACACCCCCTGCTCGGCGCGGCGGTCGAGTCCGCGGTGCAGGGCGGTCTCATCTACACGACGCGGCTCTCGCTCACGACCCAGCCGTGGCTGGCGGACCACCGCATCGACGACGTGGTGGTGCTTCCCGGCTCGGCGCTGGTGGACATGCTCACCCACGTCGGTGAGCAGGTGTGGACACCGGTGGTCCAGGAGCTGACCGTGTCCGCGCCGCTCGCCGTCCCCGCCACCGGCAGCACGGTCGTCCAGCTCACGGTGGGCGCGCCCGACGACCGGGGCCGCCGCTCCGTACGGCTCCACTCCCGCACCACGACCGGCACCGGCACCGAACAGGACGGCTGGAGCGAACACGCCGCGGGCACCCTCGCCACGTGGGACGACGGGCGAGACGCCGACCGGGCGGCCCCGGACCTCACCGCGTGGCCCCCGCAAGGCGCGGTCGAGACGCCCGTGCCGCAGGTGGCCGGTGTCCGGGCCGCGTGGGCGGCCCAGGGGCGCGTCTACGCCGAGGTCGGGCTGCCGGAGTCCGCGGAGGGCGACGGCAACGCCGACCGGTACGGCGTACACCCGGCCGTGCTGGAGGCGGCGCTGCACCTGATGGCGCGGCTCGGCCTCGTCCTCTCCCCGGCCACCGGCTCCACGGACGGCGGGGAACGGCTGCTGGCGCACACGTGGTCGGCCGTACGGGCGCACGCCACGGGCGCGCGGTCGCTGCGCGTGTGCCTGACCCCGACGGGCGAGGACACGGTGGCGATCAGCGCCGTCGACGACGCGGGAGCCCCGGTGCTCGACATCGGCGCGGTGGGCCTGCGCACGGTGTCGGCGGACGAACTGTCCACCGCGGCACGGTCGTTCACCCACGAGTCGATGTACCAGGTGGACTGGGTCGAGGTCGCGGGCGGCCCGGCGGTCGCACTCGACGACTGGGGCCCGTACGACGAGGTCATGTCCGGCGACGGGGCGATGCCGCCGGTCGTCGTGTACGAGCCCGGCAGCGGCGACCCCGGCAGCCCGTTGCCCGAGCGGGTGCACACCGTCGGGCAGCGGATGCTCGAAGTGCTTCAGGGGTGGCTCGCGGACCCGAGGACCGCGTCGTCCCGGCTCGTCGTGGTGACGGGCGCGGACCCCGCCGGTACGGAATCCGAGCTGGTGGCCGACCCCGTACGGGGGCTGCTGCGCTCCGCCCAGGCGGAGAACCCGGGCCGGTTCGCCCTCCTGGAGGCCGACCGGGTCGACACCGAGACCCTGCGCAGGGGGCTCGCGGCCGGTGCGGAGGAGCCGTGGGTCGCCGTCCGTGACGGCCGCACGTACGTGGCCCGGCTGCGGCGCTCGGAGATCGCCCCAGGCACCGCCGACCTGGGCCTGGCCGGTGGCGTGGCGCTGGTGACCGGCGCCACCGGGGGCCTCGGGCGACTGGTGACCCGTCACCTCGCCGAGGCGCACGGCGTGACCGAAGTGGTGCTGGTGTCCCGCTCCGGGCAGGACGACGCGTGGGCCGCCGAACTGGCGTCGCTGGGCCTCTCCGTACGGATGGTGGCCGCCGACGTGGCCGACCGCGCCGCCATGGCCGACATCGTCGCGTCCCTCGGCGAGCGGCTCACTGCCGTCGTCCACGCGGCGGGCATCGTCGGAGACGGCCTGGTGACCACGCTCGACCCGGAGCAGTGGCATGCGGTGCTGCGGCCCAAGGTCGACGCGGCGTGGCATCTGCACGAGCTGACCGCCGGGCTCGACCTGCGTGCGTTCATCCTCTTCTCGTCGGCCGCCTCCCCGTTCGGCGGCGGCGGACAGGGCAACTACGCGGCGGCCAACGGCTTCCTGGACTCCCTGGCCCGGTACCGGCACGCCCACGGACTGCCCGCGACGTCCCTGGCCTGGGGACTGTGGGGACCCGAGCTGGGCGGCATGGGCGGACGGCTGAGGGACGTCGACCTGGCCCGGGTGGCGCGGGAGGGCATCCTGCCGTTCTCCGCCGAACAGGGCCTGGAGCTGCTCGACATGGGCCTCACCTCCGGGCGGCCCACCCTCGTCCCCATCCGGCTGGACCTGCCCGGGCTGCGCCGCAGCGGATTCATCCCGGCCGTGCTGCGCGACCTGGTGCCGCACACCACCCGGCGCGCCGTCACCCGGGACGACACCGGGGCCGCGGCGACGGACCGGGTCACCCTGGCCCGGCGGCTGACCGGACTGCCCCCGGCGGACCGCCACAAGCACCTGCTCGACCTGGTGCGCGACAGCGCCGCCAAGGTGCTGGGGTACGCCTCGGGCAAGGCCGTCGACCCCCACCAGCCCTTCAGGGAGGTCGGGTTCGACTCGCTGACCGGTATCGAGCTGCGCAACCAGCTCGCCGCCGCCACCGGACTCGCGCTCCCCGCCACCCTCGTCTTCAACTACGCCACGCCCACCGCACTCGCCCGCCACCTGCGTACCGAACTCCTCGGCGCGGCGGACGAGGCAGCGGTCGCCGAGCGGGTCCCGGCGGTGGCCCCGACCGCGGCCGACGACGACCCGATCGTCATCGTCGGCATGGGCTGCCGCCTGCCCGGCGGTGCCTCCTCCCCCGAGGAGCTGTGGCGCCTGCTGGCCTCCGGCGACGAGACGGCCGTCCCGTACCCGGCGGACCGGGGATGGGACATCGACGGCCTCTTCGACCCGGATCCCGAGCGCAGCGGCAAGAGCTATGTGCGCGAAGGGTCCTTCCTCCCGGACGTCGCCGACTTCGACCCCACCTTCTTCGGGATCGCCCCGCGCGAAGCCGTCTCCATGGACCCGCAGCAGCGGCTGCTGCTCGAAACCGCGTGGGAGGCGATCGAGCGGGCGGGCATCGACCCGGTCTCGCTGCGCGGCACCACGACCGGTGTCTTCGCGGGGACGAACGGCCAGGACTACAGCGCCCTGCTCCAGCGTGCCCCCGAGGAGTCCGAGGGCTACCTGGCCACCGGCATCGCGGCCAGCGTCGTATCCGGCCGCCTCTCGTACACCTTCGGCCTGGAGGGCCCCGCGGTCTCGGTGGACACGGCGTGCTCGTCGTCCCTGGTGACCCTGCACCTGGCGGCCCAGGCGCTGCGCAACGGCGAATGCACCCTCGCCCTGGCCGGTGGCGCGACCGTCATGGCCACCCCCGGGCTGCTGGTGGAGTTCAGCCGCCAGCGCGGCCTGGCTCCCGACGGCCGCAGCCGCGCGTTCTCGGACGCCGCGGACGGCATGGCCTTCGGCGAGGGCGCGGGCATGGTGCTGCTGGAGCGGCTGTCCGACGCCCGCCGCAACGGCCACCCGGTGCTTGCGGTGGTGCGTGGTTCCGCGGTCAACCAGGACGGTGCGTCCAACGGTCTGACGGCGCCGAACGGGCCCTCGCAGGAGCGGGTCATCCGGGCCGCGCTCGCCAACGCGCGCATCACGGCGACCGACGTGGACGCGGTGGAGGCGCACGGCACGGGGACGACGCTGGGCGACCCGATCGAGGCGCAGGCGCTGATCGCCACGTATGGGCAGGGGCGGGCCGAAGGACAGCCGCTGTGGCTGGGCGCGCTGAAGTCCACCATCGGCCACACCCAGGCCGCCGCGGGCGTGGCCGGTGTCATCAAGATGGTGCTGGCCCTGCGCCACGGTGTGCTGCCGCGGACCCTGCACGTGGACGAGCCGTCCTCGAAGGTGGACTGGGACGCGGGCGCGGTGGAGCTGCTGACGGAGGCCCGGGAGTGGCCCGTGGTCGAGGGGCGTCCGCGGCGTGCGGGTGTGTCGTCGTTCGGCGTGAGCGGGACGAACGCGCACATCATCCTGGAGCAGGCTCCCGAACCGGAGCCGGTGCAGAAGGCCGACGGCGCGCCCGTGGCGGTGCCGTGGGTGGTGTCGGGCCGTGGCGCCGAGGCGCTGCGCGGCCAGGCGGCGCGGCTGCTGGCCCATGTCGAGGCCGACGCGGAGTTGTCGCCGGTGGACGTGGGCTGGTCGTTGGCGTCCGGGCGTGCGGTGTTCGAGAACCGTGCGGTGGTGAGCGCGGGGTCGCGTGAGCAGCTGGTCGCCGGGCTGGGCGCACTGGCCCGGGGCGAGGAGGCTCCTGGGCTGGTGACGGGTGCTGCCGCCGGGGCGGATGACCGGGTGGTGTTCGTCTTCCCGGGCCAGGGTTCGCAGTGGTCGGGGATGGCGGTGGAGTTGCTGGATGCTTCGCCGGTGTTCGCGGAGCGGATGGCGGAGTGTGCTGCGGCGCTTTCCGGGTTCGTGGACTGGAGTCTGCTGGATGTGGTGCGGCAGGCGCCGGGTGCGCCGTCGTTGGAGCGGGTTGATGTGGTGCAGCCGGTGTCGTGGGCGGTGATGGTGTCTTTGGCGGCGCTGTGGCGTTCGTACGGCATCGAGCCCGCGGCCGTGGTGGGGCATTCGCAGGGTGAGATTGCCGCCGCGTGCGTCTCCGGTGCGCTGTCGTTGGAGGATGGTGCGCGGGTGGTGGCGTTGCGGTCGCAGGCCATCGCCGGTGGTTTGGCAGGTCGTGGCGGGATGGCGTCGGTCGCGCTGCCGTTGGCCGAGGTGGAGACGAGGCTGACGCGGTGGGCGGGTCGGCTGGAGGTGGCCGCGCTCAACGGTCCGACCTCGGTCGTGGTGGCTGGTGAGCCGGAGGCGCTGGACGGGCTGGTGGCCGAGTGCGAGGCCGCGGAAGTTCGTATCCGTCGTATCGCCGTGGACTACGCCTCCCACACCTCACACGTCGAGCTGATCGAAGAAGAGCTGGCCCGGGTGCTGGCGTCCGTGCGACCGCAGACCAGCGAGGTGCCGTTCTTCTCGACGGTGACCAATGAGTGGCTGGACACGACGAAGCTGGACGCCGGGTACTGGTACCGGAACCTGCGGCAGACGGTGCGCTTCCAGTCCGCCGTCGAGACGCTGGCCGAGCAGGAGTACGGGGCGTTCGTCGAGGTCAGCTCGCACCCGGTGCTGACCGTGAGCGTGCAGGAGGTGCTGGAGGGCGCCGCGCGCACGGCCACCCCGGTGGTGGCGGGCACGCTGCGCCGGGACGACGGCGGCCTCGACCGGTTCCTGACCTCGCTGGCCGAGCTGTGGGTCCAGGGCGTGGACGTCGACTGGACGCGGGCGTTCGCGGACACGGGCGCCTCCCGGGTGGACCTGCCCACGTACGCCTTCCAGCGCCGCCGCTACTGGCTGAAGTTCGACGCCGCCGCCACCGGGGACATGGCCTCGGCGGGCCTGCTCCCGGCCGAACACCCCCTCCTGGGCGCGGCGGTGGAGCTGCCGGACACGGACGGGATCGTGTTCACCGGTCGGCTGTCCGCGCAGGGACACTCCTGGCTCGCCGCGGCGGAGGAGCACACCACCGCGCTGCTGCCCGGAACGGCCTTCGTGGAGCTGGCCGTACGGGCCGGGGACGAGGTCGGGTGCGAGGTGCTGGAGGAGCTGACCCTCCGTACCCCGCTGGTGCTGCCAGCTCGGGGCGGCGTCCAGCTCAGGGTGAGCGTGGCGGAGCCGGACGCGGCGGGCCGCCGTACCTTCGGCGTTCACGCACGGCCCGAGGACGAGGCGTCCGACGCCCCGTGGACCTGCCACGCCACGGGTGTGCTGGCCGCCGCGGGCGACGGTGCGGCGGCGGACTGGGACCTGGTGGCCTGGCCGCCCGCGGGGGCGGTCGCGGTGGACACCGACGCGCTGGACGGCCTGTGGAAGGGCGTCGACGGCGAGGTGTTCGCCGAAGTGGGCCTGGCCGAGGAGGAGCAGGCGGAGGCGGCTCGCTACGGCCTGCACCCCGCGCTGTTCGACGCCGCCCTGGACGCGGCGCGTCACGTCGTGGGCACCGGCGAGGACGGCACCGGGCCGCTGTGGCTCCCGTCCTCCTGGCGCGGGGTCGCGCTGCACGCGTCCGGCGCCTCGGTGCTGCGGGTGCGGATCAGCGGTGCCGGGGAGCCGGACACGTTCTCGGTGGCGCTGGCCGACGCGACCGGTGCGGCCGTGGCATCGGTGGACGAACTCACCCTGACGCGGCTGGACCCCGAGGCACTGCCCGGCGGCTCCGAGGCGCTGCCCGGTGGCGCCGGGGCCGCCGAGCACGCGGCCGTCCGTACGGTGACGCGCGGCCGCCCGGCCCGGCGGACCGCCGCCGCGTCGGCCGGTGCCACGGATGAACCGGCGCTGGTGCGGCGGCTGGCCGGGCTCGGGCACGCCGAGCAGATCGGGGTGCTCTCCGACCTGGTGCGCGCCGAGACGGCCGCGGTCCTCGGGCACGCCGAGCCCGGGACCGTGGACCTGCACCGCGGCTTCTTCGAGCAGGGGTTCAACTCGCTGATGTCGGTGGACCTGCGCAACCGGCTCAGTGCGGCGACCGGGCTGCGGCTGCCGACCGCGTTCCTCTTCGAGCACACCAAGCCGACCGCCGCGGTCGCCCATCTCCAGCGGGAGCTGAGCCGGCCCGGCGAGTCCGAGGCGTCCGGGGCCGGTGGCATCGAGGCGATGTTCCGGCAGGCGTACGCCACCGGGAAGTTCACCGCGGGCAACGACCTGATCATGGCGGCCTCGAACTTCCGGGACGCCTTCGACGCCGCCTCGGCGGCCGAGCACCTGCCCGAGCCGGTCCGGATGGCCGTGGGAGACGCGCGGCCGGGGCTGTTCTGCCTCCCGGCCGTGGTGGCGACGGCGGGCCCGCAGCAGTACACGCGCTTCGCGGAACACTTCCGGGGCCACAGGGACGTGACGGTACTGCCCCAGCCGGGCTTCCTGCACGGGGAGAACGTCCCGGCCGACATGCACGCCCTGGCCGAGCTGCACGCGCAGTCGCTGCGGCGCGCCGCCGGGGACGAGCCGTTCGTGCTCCTGGGGCACTCGGCGGGCGGGCACATCGCGCACGCCGTCACCGAGCACCTGGAGAGCCTCGGCACCCCGCCCGCCGCCCTGGTGCTGCTGGACGTGCCCTGGCCGGAGGACGACGAGACCAACCTCGAGGTCGCGGTGTCGGCGCTGGGCGTGGTGTTCGACCGCGAGGAGAAATTGGGCGGCGGCATCATGAACGACACCCGGCTGACGGCCATGGGCGGCTATCACCGCATTCTGGGCCAGTGGCAGCCCGAGCCCATCAAAACCCCCACGCTGCTGGTGCGCGCAACGGAGCCGGTACCGGCCCCCTCCGGGGCTCCGGAAGACGCTCGCATGCTCAATGTCGAGTGGAAACTGACTCATACGGCACGGGAAGTGCCGGGCGACCACTTCACCATTGTGGAACAGCACGCGGAGAACACTGCGAGCGTTGTCGACAAGTGGCTCGAAGAAATAGGCTGAGCCGACGAATTACGAACTGGAGTCACACCTTTGAAGAAGCACATAGCGTTCTTCGTCGCTCCCTATCAGGGACATGTGAATCCCCTTCTCCCGATGGTTGCCGACCTGGTCGGCAGGGGGCATCGGATCACCTGTGTCACGGCGTCCCCATTCGTCGAGCCGCTGGGGGCGGCCGGTGCCAGGACCGTGGAGTACGCCTCGGTCTGGCCCGCGAACCGGAGCGTTCCGGCCGACATGACGGCCGAGGATATGGCGAAGGGACCGCTTCAGATCCTCCGCGAGAACATCGCGGTCGCGAACGCCGCGGAGCGGGAACTCGCCGCCGATCTGCCCGATCTGGTGGTGTACGACACGCTCCTGAACTTCGCCGGGCGGGCGCTCGCCGAGAAATGGCAGCGGCGGGCCGCGCAGTTCATTCCGCTGCTCGCCTCGAACGAGCACTTCTCGGTCCTTCAGGCGGTGGCGGAGGAATTCCCGCCGGTCGACCCGCAGCATCCGGCGCTGCTGGAATTCGGTGCGCAACTGGGTGAGTTCCGGGCCGGTCACGGGCTGTCCGCGCCCGGTCCCGAGGATTTCCTCGCCGCGTCCGAAGGGCTCAATCTGGTGTGTGTGGGGCGGGATTTCCAGCCCGCCGCGGACACCTTCGACGACAGCTATGTGTTCGTCGGCCCGAGCCTGGCCGACCCCGCCGAGCGGGCCCCGTGGAGCCCGCCGGACAGCGGCGCGCCGGTGCTGCTGGTCGCGCTGGGCACGCTGTTCAACGAACGCCCGGACTTCTACCGGGCGTGCCGTGAGGCGTTCGCCGACCAGCCCTGGCACGTGGTGATGGCGGTCGGCGACCACGTCGACCCCGCGGACCTCGGTCCGCTGCCGCCCAACGTCGAGGTGCACCGGCGGGTGCCGCAGCTCGCGGTGCTGGAGCACGCCCGGGTCTTCGTGACCCACGGCGGCATCCGCAGCGCGATGGAGTCGCTGTCCGCCGGCACGCCCATGGTGGCGGTGGCGCAGTCGGTGGAGCTGGACTTCACCGCGCGCCGGATCGCCGAGCTGGGGCTCGGGGTGCGGATCGCCCGCCAGGACGTCACACCGGAGGCGCTGCGCGCGGCGGTGCGCACCGCGGCCGAGGACCCCGAGATCCAGCGGCGGGTGGCCGCCATGTCGGAGAGCGTCCGTGCGGGCGGCGGGGCGGCCCGCGCCGCCGACGCGATCGAAGCGTACGCGGAGCGGGTCTGATATGGCGGCGGACTACTGGGCCGGGAAGACCGTCCTGGTCACCGGGGGACTGGGGTTCATCGGCTCGCACATGGTCGAGGAGCTGGTCGGCCGGGGCGCGCACGTGCTGTGCGTGTACCGCCGGGAGAAGCCGGAGGTGCTGGCCGAGCTTCCGGCCTCGCCCTCGCTGACGGCGCTGCGGATCGACGTCCTCGACTACGACGCGCTGCTGGCCGTCGCCGCGGCGGTGCCGCGCGTCGACGCGGTCATCAACTGCGCCACGCTCGACGGCAATATGCAGTTCCTGCTCGAGGAATCGGGCCGGATGCTCGACGAGAACATGCGCATCGTCTCCAATGTGCTCAACCTGGCCCGCCACTGCCGGATTCCGGACGTGGTGCTGATCAGCTCGGCCGAGATCTACTCGTACGACGGCACGGAACCCATGCGCGAAGAGGACGACCACCGTCGCCACATGGAGTTCTCGCCGAATGGCTACCGGATGTCGAAGATGTTCACGGAGGTGCTGGCGGACCTGTACCGCAAGCAGTTCGGAATGAACATCTACACGCCGCGCCTCACCAATGTGTACGGCCCGCGCGACGATTTCGACACCACGACCAACCACGTCATCCCGAACATGCTGATGAAGCTGGCAGCCGGGCAGGACATCGAGATCTGGGGCGACGGCAGCCAGCTGCGCACCTTCATCCACGTACAGGACGTCGTCCGCGCGATCCTGTGCATGGTGCGGTCGGGCACCTGCGAAACCCTCAACATCGGCACGTCCGAGTCGGTTTCCATCCGCGACTTGGCCTATCTGGTGGCCGAGGCCGCCGGACATACGAAGAACCGGGTCCGATTCGATCCGGACAAGCCCGTGGGCGCGGCCAGACGGGCACTCGATCTGGACAATTTCCACCGCGTTGTCGATTTCACGCCGCGCTCCCTGAAAGACGGCCTCCTCGACACCGTCCAGTGGCACCGGAAGAAGGCACAGAGGGTCCGATGAAGGTTTCCTTGCAGACATTCGGGACGCGCGGCGACGTCCATCCCTTCGTGGCACTGGGGATCGGGCTGCGCGAGCGCGGGCACGACGTCACCGTGGCCACGGCGCTGGATTTCAAGGCCATGGTGGAACAGGCCGGGCTGGAATTCCGCGAGATCCCCGGCCGGACCACCGACCACTTCTCCAACCCGGCGGTCATCAAGTCGATCCGCAAGAGCTCGTCCTCGATCCGCACCGCCATGGCCATGGAGCGCCCCGGCAAGGACGAGTTCGTGGACGCCGTGGAGAAGATGCAGGAGGCCGCCGAGGGCGCCGACTTCACGCTGACCTCGCTGATCACCCGCGCCTGCGGATTCGCCGGTCTCGACAAGCCGTGGGGCACGGTGTCCTGGTGGCCGATCACCGCCACCCGGGAGTTCCGCGCGTACAAGACCCCCGACCTGCCGCTCGGCCCGCTGTACACGAAGTTCACCCACGCCATGTCCGCCCAGATGGAGTGGGCGGCCTGGCACCGGCCCGCGGTCAACGGATTCCGCGCCCGACGCGGGCTGCCGCCGCTGAAGAAGTCGCCGATGGGCGGGCTCGGCACCGAGCAGCCCGTGCTGTACCCGTACAGCCCGAGCTTCATGCCGCCGCCGGGCGACTGGCCCGCCAACACCCATGTCACCGGCTACTGGATCTGGGAACGCCCCGAGGAGGAGCCCCCGGCCGACCTGGTCGACTTCCTCGACAGCGGCACCAAGCCGCTGCTGCTGGCCCTCGGCAGCGCCTGGCCGGTGTACGGCGAGCGGACCTTCCACCTGGTGCGCGACGCCGTACGCCACGCCGGGCGGCGGCTGATCGTGGTGGGCGGGCCCGAAGGGACCGCCTCCGACGAGGTGTTCCGGGTGCCGGAGGTGGACTACGGCTGGCTCTTCCCGAAGGTGGCCGCGGTCATCCACGGCGGCGCCTTCGGCACCACGGCCGACGCGCTGCGCGCCGGAGTGCCGCAGCTGACCGTGCCGTGCTGGGCCGACGGCCCGTACTGGGCGGACCGGCTGGCCGAACTCGGCGTGGCCGCGCCCCCGGTGCCGTTCCAGAAGATGACCGCCGCACAGCTGCGGCAGGCCGTGCACACCGTGGTGAACGACCCCCGGCCCGCCGAACAGGCGGCCCGCATCGGCGAGCGCGTACGCCGCGACCGGGGCGTGGAGACGGCCTGCGACCTCATCGAATCCTGGGCCGACCAGGCCCGCTGACCCCGGACACCCTTCCCCCGACAAGGCCTTGGAGGCTGAACCACCCATGACCACATACGTCTGGGACTACCTGCCGGAATACCGCGACGAACGCAAGGACATCCTCGACGCGGTCGAGACCGTCTTCAGCTCGGGGAGCCTGATACTCGGCGCGAGCGTCAGCGGCTTCGAGTCGGAGTTCGCCGACTACCACGGCGTGCGCCACTGCACCGGAGTGGACAACGGCACCAACGCCGTCAAGCTCGCCCTGGAGGCGCTGGGCGTCGGCCCCGGGGACGAGGTGATCACCGTCTCCAACACCGCCGCGCCCACCGTCGTGGCCATCCACGGCACCGGCGCCACCCCCGTCTTCGTGGACATCAGGGCCGAGGACTACCTGATGGACACCGACCAGGTCGCCGCCGCGATCACCCCGCGCACCAAGGCGCTGCTGCCGGTGCACCTGTACGGCCAGTGCGTGGACATGGCGCCCCTGGAGGCGCTGGCCGCCGAGCACGGGCTCGCCCTGGTGGAGGACTGCGCCCAGGCGCACGGCGCCCGCCACCACGGCCGGATCGCCGGGTCCATGGGCGACACCGCCGCGTTCTCCTTCTACCCGACCAAGGTGCTGGGCGCGTACGGCGACGGCGGCGCCGTCGTCACCAACAGCGACGAGGCCGACGCGGCGCTGCGGCGGCTGCGCTACTACGGCATGGAGAAGAGGTACTACGTCGTCCAGACGCCCGGCCACAACAGCCGCCTGGACGAGGTGCAGGCCGAGATCCTGCGCCGCAAGCTCACCCGCCTCGACGACTACATCGCCGGGCGCCGCGCCGTGGCCCGCCGCTACGAGGAGGGCCTGGCCGATCTGACCGGGCCGGGCGGTCTGCACCTGCCCGCCACCAACCCCGGCAACGAGCACGTCTACTACGTGTACGTGGTGCGCCACCCGCAGCGCGACCGCATCATCGAGCGGCTCAAGAGCGAGTACGACATCTCCCTGAACATCAGCTACCCGTGGCCGGTGCACACCATGGCCGGGTTCGAACACCTCGGCTACGCCAAGGGGTCGCTGCCGGTCACCGAGGCGCTGGCCGACGAGATCTTCTCGCTGCCCATGTACCCGTCCCTTCCCCTGGACCTCCAGAACACCGTGATCGGTGCTCTGCGCGACGTCCTGACCACGCTCTAGGAGGCACACGATGAAGGCACTGGTGTTGTCCGGAGGCATGGGGCTGCGGCTGCGGCCGTTCAGCCACTCCATGCCCAAACAGCTCATCCCGGTGGCCAACAAGCCGGTCCTGGTCCATGTGGTCGAGGGCCTGCGGGCCCTGGGGATCACCGAGGTCGGCGTGGTGGTCGGCGACCGGGCCGAGATGATCGAAGGCGTCCTCGGCGACGGCTCCGACCTCGACGTGAAGATCACCTACATCCCGCAGGAGGCGCCGCACGGGCTCGCCCACTGCGTGGCGATCGCCCGCGACTTCCTCGGCGACGACGACTTCGTGATGTACCTGGGCGACCAGATGCTGCCCGACGGCGTCACCGAACTGGCCCGGGACTTCCGTACCGAACGCCCCGACGCCCAGGTCGTGGTGCACCAGGTGGCCGACCCGCGGGCCTTCGGGGTCGCCGAGGTGGAAGCGGACGGCCGGGTGGTCCGCCTGGTCGAGAAGCCCGAGTCGCCGGTCAGCGACCTGGCGGTGGTGGGCGTGTACTTCTTCACCCCCGCCATCCACGAGGCCGTCGCCGCCATCGGCGCCAGCAACCGCGGCGAGCTGGAGATCACCGACGCCATCCAGTGGCTGGTGTCCTCCGGCGCGGACGTCCGGGCCCGGGTCTACCGCGGCTTCTGGAAGGACGCCGGCCGGGTGGACGACGTCCTGGAGTGCAACCGGGAACTCCTCGACCGGCTCAAGCCCTCGGTGCGCGGCGAGGTCGACGACGCCAGCGAGCTGATCGGCGCGGTCGTGGTCGAGGAGGGCGCGCGGATCGTCCGCAGCCGCGTCGTCGGACCCGCGGTCATCGGCGCCGGGGCCCTGGTCGAGGACAGCGACATCGGCCCGCACACCGCGATCGGCCGGGACTGTGTGCTGAGCGGGACCGGCGTCGGATACACCATCGTCCAGGACGGCGCGACCGTGACGAACGTCGGCTCGGTGCACGCCTCGGTCATCGGCCGGGACGCCAGCGTCACCTCGGCCCCGGCCGACGGCGCCCACCGGCTCGTCGTCGGCGACCACGCCCGGATCGAGGTGACCGCGTGAGGATCCTGGTGACCGGGGGCGCCGGATTCATCGGCTCGGCCTACGTCCGCACCCTCCTCGACGGCGGCTACGCCGGGTACGAGGACGCCTCGGTGACGGTGCTGGACAAGCTCACCTACGCGGGCAACCGCACCAATTTGCCCGCACACCACGACCGGCTGGACTTCGTCCGGGGCGACATCTGCGACGCGGGGCTGCTGCGCGAGCTGCTGCCCGGCCACGACGCGGTGGTGAACTTCGCCGCCGAATCACACGTGGACCGCTCCATCGAGGACCCGTCGGCGTTCGTGCGCACCAATGTGCTCGGCACCCAGACGCTGCTGGAGGGCTGCCTGCTGAGCGGCGTGGAACGGGTCGTGCACATCTCCACCGACGAGGTGTACGGCTCGATCGAGCGCGGCGCGTGGACCGAGGAGTGGCCGCTCGCGCCCAACTCCCCGTACGCCGCGTCCAAGGCGTCCGGCGACCTCATCGCCCGCTCGTACTGGCGCACCCACGGCCTGGACGTGTCCATCACCCGCTGCTCCAACAACTACGGGCCCCACCAGCACCCGGAGAAGCTGATCCCGCTGTTCGTCACCAGCCTGCTCAGCGGCGACACCGTGCCGCTGTACGGCGACGGCTCCAACGTCCGCGAATGGGTCCACGTCCAGGACCACTGCGCGGGCATCCAGCTGGTTCTGAGCGGAGGCAGAGCCGGCGAGGTCTACCACATCGGTGGCGGGAACGAGCGGACCAACCGGCAGATCACCGACGCGCTGCTGGAGCTGTGCGGCGCGTCCGGGGACCTGGTGCGCCAGGTGGCCGACCGCAAGGGCCACGACCTGCGCTACGCGCTGGACGACGGCAAGATACGGGCCGAGCTGGGCTACGCCCCGGCCGTGGACTTCGACCGGGGCCTGGCCGAGGTGGTCGCCTGGTACGGGGACAACCCGGCCTGGTGGAAGCCGCTCAAGGAGTCCCGGGGAGCGGCCGTATGACCGCGGCCACCGCGCTGCGCGCCGCGGACCTGCGCCCCGTCGAGGACCCGGAGCTGCCCGCCCGGCTGGCCCGCTCCGCCCGGGAGCGGGACGGGACACCGCTGCCCACCGCCGAGTTCGACACCTGGCTGGAGGGGCGCCGCCGGGCGCACCCCTTCCGGGTGGAGCGGGTGCCGTTCGCCGAGGCGGACGGCTGGGCCTTCGACCCGGCCACCGGCAACCTGGGACACCACAGCGGGCGGTTCTTCACCGTCGAGGGGCTGGACGTGCGCAGGGGCGACGGCCCGGTACGGCAGTGGCAGCAGCCCATCATCCGCCAGCCGGAGATCGGTGTCCTCGGCATCCTGGTCAAGGACATCGGCGGGGTGCCGCACTTCCTGATGCAGGCCAAGATGGAGCCCGGCAACCCCAATCTGCTCCAGCTCTCGCCCACCGTGCAGGCCACCCGCAGCAACTACACCCGGGTCCACAAGGGCGCGCCGGTGCGCTACCTGGAGTACTTCGCCGGGGCGCGGCGCGGCCGGGTCATCGCCGATGTGCTCCAGTCCGAGCACGGCTCGTGGTTCTACCGCAAGAGCAACCGCAACATGGTGGTGGAGACCGACGAGGACGTCACCGCGGAGGACGACTTCTGCTGGCTCACGCTCGGGCAGATCCATGAACTGCTGGCGCGGGACAACGTGGTCAACATGGACGCGCGCACGGTGCTGTCGTGCCTGACGCCCTTCCTGCCCGGCGCGCGCGAGGACGGCGGGGAACTGGCGCACACGCCGACCCCCGAGCTGCTGAGCTGGTTCACCGGGCAGCGCAGCGACCGGGAGATCGAGGTGTCCCGGATGCCGCTGGCCGAGATGGCGGACTGGCGGCGGGACTGCGAGGAGATCGCCCGGCCGGACCGCCGGTACTTCCAGGTGGTGACGGTGTCGGTGCGGGCCGGGAGCCGGGAGGTGGGCGGCTGGTGCCAGCCGCTGTTCGCGCCCCGCGGCCCGGGAGTGGTGGCCTTCGTGGTCCGCGACATCGGCGGGGTGCGGCACGTGCTGATGCGGGCGCGGCCGGAGCCGGGTTTCCGCGACGTCGTGGAGCTGGGCCCGACCGTGCAGTGCACCCCGGACAACTACCGGCCGGACCTGCGGCCGCCGCTGCTGGACGAGGTGCTGTCGGCCGAGCCGTCCCGGATCCTGTACGACGCCGTGCACTCGGAGGAAGGGGGACGGTTCCTGAACGCGGTCAGCCGCCATCTGATCGTGGCCGCGGACGAGAGGTTCCCCGTCCAACCGCCCGCGGACTGCGCCTGGTTCACGGTGGAGCAGCTGGCCGGTCTCGTACGGCACGGGCACTTCGTGAGCGTGCAGGCCCGCACCCTGCTGGCCTGCCTGAACACGCTGTGCTGAGCGGAAGCGCGGGCGGCCGGTGCCCGGGCGTCGCCGCGCCCGGGCACCGCGCCACGTCACCGCGGGTGCGGGTCGTCGGGGTGCAGCGTGCCGTCGGTCTCGGTGTAGCGCTCCCCGGTGCGCGGGCAGACGAAGTGGCCGTCCCCGGCGTCCTCCAGGGGCGCTCCGGCCCGCCCCACCCACTTCACCCGGCGGGCGGGGACACCGGCGACCAGGGCGAAGTCGGGGACGTCGCGGGTGACGACCGAGCCCGCGGCGACCATGGCCCAGCGGCCTATGGTCACCGGCGCCACGCACACGGCCCGGGCGCCGATGGACGCGCCGCGCCGGACGGTGACCCCGACCGGGGTCCAGTCGTCGGCGTCCTTCGGCTTGCCCTCGGGGGTGATGGCGCGGGGGTAGGAGTCGTTGGTGAGGACGGCGGCGGGGCCGATGAAGACCCCGTCCTCCACCCGGGCCGGTTCGTAGACCAGGGCGTGGTTCTGCACCTTGCAGCCGTCGCCGAGGGAGGCGCCGGGGCCGATGTACACGCCGCGGCCGATGGTGCAGCCGCCGCCGACCGAGGCGCCCTCGCGGATATGCGTCAGGCCCCACACCGTTGTGCTCTCACCCACCCCGGCGTTCTTGTGCACGTCCGCGGTCGGGTCGATATGCGCAACCACTGCTTCTCCTCACCGGAAAACTGCCGAGTCCGTCCGAATGGGCAGGAGGCGATGGTAACTTGACACCCTGTCGGGGTACGATTTAGCTGGTACTCGACCAGTACTGAACTGGGGTACTGAAAGCGCCGGACCGCGTCCGGCCAACGGGGTGAAGCTGCAGTATCGAAACGGGGTTCCTCGACCGGCCGACCGGTCTTTCGCATGCGACGAATCCAGCGGATTCCTGGCGCGTGCTGCCGCCGTATGCCTCCTTTTGTCCAAAAGCACGGTCCATGTACGCGCGTGGTGAGCAAGAAGGGAAGCCGGAATGCGAGTAGACGGTGTCTACATCAGCTCGGTCGGTGTGCATCTTCCGGAATGGGTGAGCGTTGACGATGCCGAGGGCATCGGTGACGAGCAGCGGGCGGAGTTCAAGGCCGGCGGGCTGACCGGCACCCATGTCGCGGGGGACACCCCGGCCGTGGACATGGCCGTCGCCGCAGCTCGCAGCGCCATCGAGCGGTCCACCGCGACCACCGAGACCATCGACGGGCACATTCACGGCAGCGTCTACTACCAGGTTCCCGAAGGCGCCTACGCCCCCGGATACATCCTGCGCGAGCTGGGCAGCGGAAACATCGCGTCCTTCGACATCCAGCAGGGCTGCAACGGCATGCTGGGCGCGCTCCAGGTGGCCATCGGCCAGCTGACCGGTGCCGCGAAGAGCGAGCATGTCCTCATCACCACCGCGTCGAACTTCAGCAGTCCGCTGTTCAACCGGTGGAAGGATTTCGGCACCAACTCCATCTACTCCGACGGGGCCGCCGCCGCGGTCGTCAACGGCACCGGTGGATTCGCCCAGGTCCGGTCCCTGAACTCCGGGACCCTGCATGAGCTGGAGGCATGGCACCGGGGTCAGGAGTCCCTTCTGCCGCCCCGCGGCGGCGAAACGAACCACTTCAACCTGGGCGAGCGCTCCCAGTATTTCGTCGACAATGTGATGGAGCTGCCGCGGCTCTTCGAGAGCTTTTTCAAGTTCGACCTGGGCATCATCAACGACTCCCTGGTCGACGCGGGTCTGACCGCCTCCGACATCACCAAAGTGGTCACCATCAACGTGGACAACCGCATGATCGAGCAGGCGCTCATGCGGCCCCTCGGCATCCCCTCCGACCGGCTGTGCGCGGAGTACGGGGCGAAGGTCGGCCACTCGGGCGGCGCCGACATGTTCATCACCCTCGAACACCTGGCGCGCACCGGCGGTCTGGAGCCGGGCGACAACGTCCTGCTGACCTCCCAGGGCCCGGGGTGGATCTGCTCCTCCGCCGTGCTGACCGTCGTCGAGCAGCCCTCGTGGAGCGACGCCCAGTGACACTCGACCGGGACAACGTCATCGCCACCGTCAAGGACATCGTGATCACCGAGGCCAGGGCCGCCGTCGAGCCGTCCGCCGTGCCCGACGACGAACCGCTGGCGGGCCCCCTGCTGAACGTCAGCTCCATGGCGCTGCTGGGTATCCTCACCCGGATCGAGGATGAGTTCGGCTCCGCCGTCCCCGACGACCTGTTCGCCGGGCGCAGCCTCAAGACCGTGCGGGACCTCGTGGAGCTGGTGTCCCTCCCCGCCGAGGAGGCCCCGAAGTGACCGCCGGAGCAGACACCGGAGCGAGCACCGGAACGGGCACCGCCGAGACCGTACGGGCCGACCTGCTGGACTGCCTTCAGGTCAACCTCGCCCTGCTCGCCGACCGGCACCACGGCCCCGGCACCCATCTGCGCCTCGGCGCCCGGCTGCGGTTCGCGCCGCGCCCCGGGCCGGACGGCCTGCCCACCGTCGAACCGACGCTGGACGACCATCTCGCCGATGCCTCGGAGCTGCTGGGCCTGACCGTCGCCACCCGCGTCAGCGGCGTGGACCGTCCGGTGATCGCCGCCGCAGGCGGGCCCGTCTACGTGGTGGCCGACGCCCACTACCTGCCGTGGGTGCCCTACTTCGGGCACAAGCACGTCGAGCACAGCTTCCTGGTGGAGCCGGGCGCGGACGGCGACACGGTCGAGGTGACCGACGGCTACCACAACGACACCCAGTGGGGGAAGGCCAGGCCCGGGTCGCACACCTACGGCCGCGACGAACTGGCCGCGATCCTCGCCGCGGACCCGCAGGGCGTCGAGCTGCTGCACCTCGTCCCGCGCCCGCTCGGCCCCGCGCCCCGCCCGGCCGCCGACCTCGACGCCGACCGCGCGGCGGAGTATCTGCGCGCCTACGCCGAACACCCCGACCGCACCGCGGCGCTGGAGCGGTTCACCCTGGAGACATGGCTGCTGGCCCGCGCCCGCAAGCTGTACGCCCAGTACGCCGCGGGCGGGCCCGAGGCCGCGGTGGACCCGGCGGCGGCCGAGCACCTGGCCCGCTGGGACGGCGTCGTGGAGCACGCGTACCTCACCTTCCGGCGGGTCGCGCGCGGCCGCGCCGAACCGCCCGAGCTGCTCGCCCGCGCCGCCGAGGTGCTGCGCGCCGACGCCACCGCGCTCACCGGCGGCGGCCCGGCCGCCGAGCCCGAGGGTGGCGCCGCCACCGGGGACGGCGAGCTGCGTCCCACCGTGCGCGCCGTCGTCGCCGACGTCCTCGCCCTCGACGAACACCTCGTGCCCGACACCGAACTGACGGGCCTCGCGGAGTTCAGCAGCCTGCGCATGGTCGAGATCGTGGAGGGCCTGGAGGCCGCGTTCGACGTGGAGTTCGGGCCGGACGACCTCGTACCGGAGAAGTTGCACCGCATCGACGACCTGTGCGGCCTGGTGCACCGCGCCCTCGCCGCCCGCTGACCGGTCCCCGCGACCGACGCCGAAGACCTCAGAAAGGTGGACCACGCCGTGGACGCCCGCTTCACCGAACTGCTGACGCCCTACCTCCCCTACCTGGGGGACCGCGAACTGACGGCCGACACCCCGCTGCGCGAGTACGGCCTGGACTCGATGCAGGCCATCGAGCTGATGCTGTCCGTGGAGGACACCTACGGGGTGGAACTGCCGGACGAGCAGCTGACCGAGGAGACCTTCAGCACCGCGGGCAAGCTGTGGGACGCGCTCTCCGGCCAGCTCGGCGGCCAGGGCTCCGACACCGCCCCGGCGGCGGACGCCGTATGAGCGGCGCCACCGGGCAGGGCCCCCGTACGGACCTCCTCCCGGCCGTCGAACAGGTCCGCGCCCTGGCCGCGAAGCACGCCGAGGAGACCGACGAGGCCGCGCGCTTCCCGGTCGCCGTGCTGGACGAACTGCGCACCACCGGACTGCTCGGGCTGCTGGTGCCTGCCGAGTACGGCGGGCTCGGCGGCGGCCTGGACGAGCTGCTGGACATCACCATGGAGCTCGGCCGGGCCGATATGTCGGTCGCGATGATCTTCTCGATGCACTGCCAGCAGGTGGCGGGCGTCGTGCACCACGCCGGACCCCGGCTCGCGGGCGAACTGCTGCCGCTGGTCGCTGCCGGGCGGATGTACCTGGCCTCGGTGACCACCGAGGCGGGCAAGGGCGGCCATCTGCTGACCGCCACCGCCGGACTCACCGCCGAGGACGACGGGCTGGACATCGACCGGTTCGCACCGATCGTCACCGGTGGCGAGCACGCCGATGGCTTCCTCATCACCATGCGCAGCCCCGAGGCCCGCTCCGCGGGCGACGTCTCGCTCGTGTACGCCCACCGCGACCAGCTCACCATCACCCCCTCCGGCGACTGGAACCCGCTGGGCATGCGGGCCAGCCACAGCACCGCGCTCCGGCTCACCGGCCGCATCCCCGAGCACCAGGTGGTCGGCGAGCACGGGCAGTTCCGCGCGGTCGTGCTCAACACCTTCGGCCCGCTGGCCCACCTGGGCTGGGCGGCCAGCTGGCTGGGCACCGCGAGCGGCGCCCTGTCCCGGGTGCTGCGGCTGCTGCGCAGCCCGGACGGCCGCAAGGGCGCCAACCTCGACTCCGAACTGCTGATGACCCGGCTCTCGCGGTCCCGGCAGCGGCTGGAGACCGTGCACGCCCTGATGCGGCACACCGCCGAGGTCGTGACCCGGGTGCGCGCCGAGGGCGACGACCTGTCCCGGCCCCGCTACCAGATGCTGATCAACAGCCTCAAGATCACCGCATCGGAGGAGTGCCACCGGGCGGTCGAGGACCTGATCGACGCCGTCGGCCTGCGCCACGGCTACCTCAAGGGCTCGCCCACCGGCCTCGAACGGGCCCTGCGCGACCTGCGTTCGGCCGCCCTGAACTACAGCAACGACCGGCTCCACCTGGCCGACGGCAAGCTCGCGCTGCTGGACGCGGAGGTCCGCTTTGCCTGACGCGCAGACCCGGCCGCTGCCCGGCCCTCCGGCGTCCGGCCCTCCGGTGCCCGCACCCGCGGTGCCCGGCGCCGACGCCCGGCAGGCCGTGGCGGAGCTGGCCGGGGCCGGGGCGCTCACCGAGCTGTACGGGCCCCGGCCGACCGGCCGGGTGGACCCGAGGACCCTGCGGCGGCTGCTGGCCGACGCCGCCGCGCGCGGCCCGCAGGGCACGGTGCTCGCCCTGCTGGTCCAGCTCGCCACCGCCCTGCCCCTGCTGACCGAGACGGCCCAGGCCCCCACCGCCACCGCGGTGCGGGACGCCGCGCTGGGAGGCCGGGCGCTGCTCGCGCTCGCCGCCACCGACGAACAGGCCGGATCGGACCTCACCGCGCTCACCACCACCGTGGACCTCGACGGCGGCCCCGACGGCGACCAGGTGACCGTGAACGGGACCAAGCGCTGGGTCACCTCGGCCCTCACCGCCGACCACGCCCTGGTGCTGGCCCGCCACCGGCCCGGCCGCCACTTCACCAACTTCACCTGGGTGCTGGTCCCGCTCACCGCGCCCGGCGTCACCGTCCGCCCCGCCGCCACCGAGCTGTTCGAGGGCTCCGGCGTCGGCCACCTCGAGCTGTCCGGCGTCGTGCTCTCCCGCGACCACCTCCTCGGCCGCACCGGCCGCGGACTCGCCCTCTTCGCCCGCCACATGGCCGTCGAGCGGCTGGCCTCCGCGGCCTGGGCCATCGAGCTGTGCCGCGGCGCCATCGCCGACACCGACCGGCGGCTGCGCGCGCGGCAGGTGGACGACACCCCGCTGCGGGAGTCGGCGAGCGTGCGCCAGCGGCTGGCCGACTGCGCCGTCCAGGTCAGCTCGCTGCACGCACTGTGGACGGCCTCGTGCGACCGGATCGCCGACGGCCACGACGCCACCGCCGCCGCCGTCCTCAAGGCCGCCTCCGGCACCACCGTGGAACGCGTGATGACCACCTGCGCCCAGCTCCAGGGGGCCGATGGCTTCGGCACCGGGGGAATCCAGCAACTGCGCGCCGAGTCCGCCGTGTTCGCCATCGGCGGCGGCGCCACCGAGGTCGTCCTCGACACCGTCGCGGGCCGACTCGACTTGGTACTGAACGAACTGACCCCATGACCCGGGCGCCCGGCGGGGCCCGCCGCACACCGAACCACCAGGAGGCCACATGAGCGAGCCATGGGAGCTGAGCTGCTACACCGCGAACCTGGCGGCCTATCTGCGGCCCCAGGCCCCCGGCATCGCCACGGACCTCGCGGCCGCCATCCGGCTGTCGGTGCGCACCGATCCCCCCGGCGGCGGGCTCGCGTTCTCCCACCACACCCGGGTGGACATCGATGCCGACGGCCACGGCCTGGCCTACCGGGGCGCCGACGACTGGGACCAGGCGCGGGACGCGCTCGCCGCCGAACTGCGGCGCGGCGGCCGGGTGCTGGCCGTCGGCAACACCCGGCACATCCCGTGGTCACCGGCCCATGAGCAGGCCGAGACCCCGCACTGGGTGCTGCTCTGCGGCCTCTCCGACGGCAAGTGGTCCGTACGCGACGACTTCGCGGCCCTCACCCCGCACGGCGAACACGCCCCGCACGCCGGGCTGCTGGACGACCACGAGCTGCGCGGGCTGCTGACCCCGCTCGCGGACATCACCCCGGTGGCCGTCAACCGGGACCGCTACGCGCTGGGGGAGCGCACCGCCCTGCCGCCCACCACCGGCTACCGCTGGCTGGAGCACACCGCGCTGCCGCCCCGCACCGACGAGGCCGACGAGCCCGAGGGCAGCTGGATCCACGGCGTGGCCCCCGCCCTGCGCGCGGTCGCGGAGCGGGTGTGCGGCGACGACGAGGCGCTGGCCCGGCACGCCGACGACCTGTGGACGGCCGCCCGCCACCAGCGCTTCCGGCTCGCCCAGCGCACCCCCGGCGATGCCGCCGCGCGGGCCGAGGCCGCCACCGCCTGGGAGGAACTGCCGCGCGCCGCACGGTTCGCCGTGGCCTCCGCCGCCCGGGGCAGGCCCCGCCACGCCCTGGTCGACAAGGCGTTCGCCCGGCTGCTGGACACCGTCGAACGGCTCGGGGACGGGAACGATGACGACTGACCGCAGCCTGTACGCGTGGTTCGCGGACACGGCGCGGCGCCACCCCGACGCGGTGGCGCTCGAAGTGGCGGACACCGCGCACACCTACGCGGGGCTACGGGAGCTGGCCGAGCGGCTGGCGCGGCGGCTGACCGCCGAGGCCGGTGGCGCCCCGCCCGCCCGCGTCGGTCTGCTGGCGGGCCGTACCCTCACCGCGTACGCCGGATACCTCGCCGTCCAGCGTCTCGGCGCCACCGTGGTGCCCCTCGGGACCGGCTTCCCCGTCGCGCGCAACGCCGCGATCGCCGAGGCCGCCGCCCTCGACCTGGTGCTGGCCGAACCCGGGTGCGACACCGCCGGACTGCCGGTGCCGGCGGTGACCGCCGACCCGGCCGTCCTGCCGCCCGCCCCCGCCACCGGCGCCGAACCGCCGCTCCCCGAGGGCGCACCGGACCCCGAGGACATCGCCTACATCCTGTTCACCTCGGGATCGACCGGCACCCCCAAGGGCGTTCCGGTGCGCCACCGCAACGTGGCCGCCTACCTCACCCATGTGATCGACCGCTATGGGCTCGCCCCCGGCGACCGGCTGTCCCAGACCTTCGACCTCACCTTCGACCTGTCGGTGTACGACCTGTTCGCAGCCTGGGGCGCGGGCGCCACCCTCGTCGTCCCGCACGACAACGACCTGGTGGCGCCGGTGCGCTACGTCAACCGGGAGCGGATCACCCACTGGTTCTCGGTGCCCTCCGTCGTCTCGTTCGCGATGCGGCTGCGCAACCTCGCCCCCGGCAGCATGCCGACCCTGCGCCGGAGCCTGTTCTGCGGCGAACCGCTCACCGCCGCCCAGGCCCGGGCGTGGCAGGCCGCCGCCCCCGGCAGCGTGCTGGAGAACCTGTACGGGCCCACCGAACTCACCCTGAGCTGCACCCAGTACCGCTTCGACGCCACCGCGGACCTGGGGGAGGGCGACACCGTGCCCATCGGGGAGCCGTACCCGGGCCTGGACACGCTGGTGATCGACGAGGACGGCCACGCCGCCACCGAGGGCGAGCTCTGCGTACGGGGCGTCCAGCGCTTCCCCGGCTACCTCGACCCCCGGGACAACGCGGGCCGGTTCGTCGAGCACACCGGCGGCCGCGCCACCGTCGTCGCCGACTGCCCGGCACCCGGCGAGGAGCTGTGGTACCGCACCGGCGACCGGGTGCGCCGCGACCCCGCCCACGGCCTGGTCCACCTCGGACGGCTGGACCAGCAGGTCAAGGTGCGCGGCTACCGCGTCGAACTCGGCGAGATCGAGGCCGTGCTGCGCTCCCGCCCCGAAGTGCGGGACGCCGTCGTGGTCGCCGTCCCGGGCCCCCGCGGGGAGTCCCGGCTGGTGGCCGCGTTCACCGGTGACACTGCCGAGCCGGGCCCGCTGCTGGACGCGGTGCGCGGCCGCCTGCCCGGCTACATGGTCCCCGACGCCGTCACCCGCTTCGAGTCCTTCCCCCTCAACACCAACGGGAAGATCGACCGCCGCGCCATCGGCCAGGTGCTCGCGCCCGCCCGGCGCCCGGCCCGCCCCCTCACGCCCACCCACGAGTGAAGAGAGCAGCCTTGGACAGCCACGCGCCTTCCCCGGGCCCCGCCACCCCGTCACCCGCAGACACCCTTGGAGCCGACCCCACCGCAGGGGGGCCGCTCGTCCACGACCTGCTGGACGAGGCCGTGGCCCAGGCCCCCGACGCGCCCGCCGTCCGGGACGCGGTCGGCGCCTGGACCTACCGCGAACTGGCCGCGCACAGCCACGCGTTCGCCGCCTGGCTGCGCGACCAGGGCATCGGCCGCGGCGACCGGGTCCTGCTCCAGCTGCCCAGCAGCCGCGAGATGGTGGCCATGTTCCACGGCGCCGCGCGGCGCGGCGCCGTCTTCGTACCGCTGAACCCGGCCATGAAGCCGTTCCACCTGCGCTCGGTGGTGCGCGACGCGGAACCGAAACTGGTCATCGGGAACGCCGCGACGGCCGAGCAGCTGCGCGCCATCGCCGACGCCCCCGTCCACGACCTGGCCGAGCTGTGGGCCGAGGTGCGCAAGGGCTACGAGGCCGGGGCGCGCCCCGAGCCGGAGCCGGTCGAGCCCGACGACCTCGCCGCCCTGATCTACACCTCCGGGTCCACCGCCGCCCCCAAGGCCGTGATCAGCCCGCACCGCCAGGTGACGTTCGCCACCCGGGCGCTGACCGCGGCGCTGGGCTACCGGCCGGACGACGTGGTCTTCTGCCGCTTCCCGATGTCCTGGGACTACGGCCTGTACAAGGTCCTGATGACCTGCGCCGCGCGCTGCGCGATCGTGCTGGCCGACGGCGAGTCCGACTTCGTGCTGCTCAAGCGGATGCGCGAGACCGGCGTCACGGTCGTCCCCATCGTGCCCTCCCTCGCCACGATGATCGTCTCGCTGGCGGGCCGGGACCGCCGGGAGCCGCCGCCGGTGCGCATGTTCACCAACACCGGCGCCGCACTGCCCCAGGCCACCATCGACGCGCTGCGCGCACACTTCCCCGGCGCCCGGGTGGTGCGCCAGTACGGCCAGACGGAGGCCAAGCGCATCACCGTGATGCCGCCCGAGGAGGACACCGAGCGGCCGAACTCCGTCGGCCTGCCGCTGCCCGGCACCCGGGTGCTGGTCCTGGACCCCGAAGGGCAGCCGGTGCCCACCGGCGAGGTAGGCGAGATCGTCGCGGTCGGCCCCCATGTGATGGGCGGCTACTGGCGCAACCCCGAGGTCACCGCGCGCACCTTCCGCCCCGACCCGGAGACCGGCGAGCCCCGCCTGCACACCGGCGACTACGGAAGCCTCGACGCCGACGGCTACCTCTACTTCGAGGGCCGCCGCGACGACATGTTCAAGCGCAAGGGCTTCCGGATGTCCACGCTGGAGATCGAAAGCGCCGCGATGGACATCCCCGGCGTCCGCGCCGCCGCCGCACTGCCCCCGAGCGACCGGCACGACCTGGCGCTGTTCGTGGAGAGCGACCTCGACGCGCAGACCCTCACCGACGAGCTGATGCAGCGCCTGGACCACACCAGGATGCCGGCCGTCTGCCGGGTGCTCTCCGAGTTCCCCTTCACCCTGCACGGCAAGAACGCCCGCCAGGAGCTGGAGGCCCTGCTGGAGAAGGACGAGACGTGAGCCGGTACGAGACGCTGGAAGAACTCGCCGGGCGGTACGGCACCCCGCTGTACGTCTACGACCTGGACCGGATCGACGCCGCCCGGCGCGACCTGTTCGGCTGGCTGCCCGAGGGCGTCGAGGTCTACTACGCCTTCAAGGCCAACCCGCACGTCGACCTGGTGCGCGCCCTGCGCGAGGGCGACGGCCCGGCCTGCAAGGCCGAGATCAGCTCGACCGGTGAGCTGGCCGCCGCCCTGGACGGCGGATACACCGGCGCCGACATCCTCTATACCGGGCCCGGCAAGACCCCTGGGGAGCTGCGCGAGGCCATCGCCCGCGGAGTGCGGACGTTCTCCGCCGAATCGCTGGGCGACCTGGAGCACATCGGTCAGGCCGCCCTTGCCCACGGCGTGGTCGCCGACTGCCTGCTGCGCGTCAACAGCGCCACCGCGAGCGCCAGCACCGGCATCCGCATGACCGGCAAGCCCACACAGTTCGGCATCGACAGCGAGACGGTGGCCGAGCTGGCGCCGCACCTGCGCTCCGTACCCGGCACGTCCCTCGCCGGTCTGCACCTGTTCTCGCAGAGCAACGCCAAGGACGAGGACGCCCTGATCGAGGAGTTCCGGCACACCATCGAGGTGGCCGCCCAGGTCGAGGCCGACCTGGGGGTGGCCCTGCGGCTGCTGGACATCGGCGGCGGCTTCTCCGTGCCGTACGGACGCCACGGCGCCCGCGACGCCTACCCCAAGCTGCGCGGCGAGCTGGAGGCCGCCCTGGACCTGCGGTTCCCCCGCTGGCGGCAGGGAGATCTGCGGATCGCCGTGGAGTCCGGCCGCTATCTGGTCGGGGACAGCGGCACCCTGCTGGCCTCGGTGAGCAACGTCAAGACCAGCCGGGACCGCCGGTTCGTCATCCTCGACGCGGGCATCAACACCTTCGGCGGCATGTCCGGGCTCGGCCGGATCCTGCCGGTGTCGGTGCGGGTCGAGGGGGACGCCGAGGTGACCGGCAAGGGCACCCTGGCCGGACCGCTGTGCACCCCCGGCGATCTGCTGGCCCGCGAGATCGACCTGCCGGAGCTGGACGAGGGCGACGTCGTCGCCATCCCCAACACCGGCGCCTACGGGCCCACCGCGAGCCTGCTGATGTTCCTCGGCCGCCCCGCGCCCGCCGAGGCCGTGGTCCGCGGCGGCGAGGTCCTCTCCGTCTCGCGCATCGAGCACATCCGCTCCCCGCTGCCCCTGGAAGGCCGATGAGCGGGGGCGGGCCGACGAGCGGGGGCGGGCCGACGAGCGGGGGCGGGCCGACGAGCGGGGCGCCGGACACCACCGGGGGCCGGGCGCCGGACCACGCCCCCCGGACCGTCGTCGTGACCTCGATGGCCTCGGACGCGCACACCTGGAACCTGGTGTTCCTGCAACTGCTGATCGAGGAACTGGGGTACCGGGTGGTCAACCTCGGCCCCTGCGTCCCCGACGAGGTCCTGGTCGAGGAGTGCCGTGACCTCCGCCCCGCGATGGTCGTGATCAGCAGCGTCAACGGCCACGGCTACCAGGACGGCATGCGGGTCATCCGGCGGCTGCGCGCCGCCGACCCGCTCGCCACCACCCCGGTGGTGGTCGGCGGGAAGCTGGGCGTCACCGGGGACGAGGACAGCGAACGGGTCGCCGAGCTGATGGCGGCGGGCTTCGACGCGGTCTTCGACGACGGCGCCGACCCCGCCGCCGCCCTGCGCGGCTTCGTCCACTCCCTCCAGGCGGGCCCGCCCGCCCTCGCGGGCCGGGCCGCGGCCGGATGAGCGAGGGGTTCGGCGCGTTCGTCCGCGCCCACGGGGGAGACGGCCGCCTGGTGGTCCAGCCGCGCATGGGCTTCGGCGACCCGCACCGGATGCGGGAGGGCCTGGCGGCCACCAGAGCCGCCGACGCTCTCACCGTGGGAACCATCACACTCGACGCCCACACCCGGGTCGGCCACCTCCAGGCGGTCGAACGCGCGCTGCGCGACGGCAGCGACCTCAACGGCTACCCCATCGTCAGCCATGAGGAATCCGTCACCCGCTGGGTGCTCTCGGCCGCGGACGGCACCGGCTTCCCCGTCCAGGTGCGGCACGGCTCCGCCGCCCCGGCCGACATCTTCCGCACCCTGACCCGGCTGGGACTCGGCGCCAGCGAGGGCGGCCCGGTGTCGTACTGCCTGCCCTACGGACGGACCCCGCTGGCCGAGTCCGTACGGAACTGGCGGGAGAGCTGCGAGGTGTTCGCAGGGCTGCGCGAACGGGGCGTGGAACCGCACCTGGAGACCTTCGGCGGCTGCATGCTGGGCCAGCTGTGCCCGCCCAGCCAGCTCATCGCCATCAGCGTGCTGGAAGCCCTCTTCTTCATCCGGCACGGGGTGCGCAGCGTGTCCGTGAGCTACGCCCAGCAGACCCACCCCGGGCAGGACCGGGAGGCGGTGGCGGCGCTGCGCCGGCTGTGCGGCGAACTGCTGCCCACCGACGACTGGCACGTGGTGGTGTACGCCTACATGGGGCTGTACCCGGTGACCGAGCACGGCGCCTACCGCCTGCTGGGGCAGGCGGCCGAGCTGGCGGCGGCGAGCGGGGCCGAGCGGCTGATCGTCAAGACGGTGGCCGAGTCCCGGCGCATCCCCACCATCGAGGAGAACGTGGCGGCGCTGGAGTACGCGGACCGGGCGGCGGCCCTGACCGGCCGGGCGCCCGACCCCGGGGCCGACAGCCAGACCTACCGGGAGGCCGCCGCCCTCACCGAGGCGGTGCTGAACCTCCACCCGGATATAGGGGAGGCCCTGCTGCGCGCCTTCCGCGCGGGCTACCTGGACATTCCGTACTGTCTGCACCCGGACAACCGGGGCGAGACCCGCGGTCGCATCGGCGACGACGGACGGCTGTTGTGGGAGCGGACCGGGGCGCTGCCGATCGGGCGGATCGCCGGTTCGCACCGGGCCCGTCCGGTCACTTCCGCCGGGCTGCTGGAGGATCTGTCGTACATGCGCAGAAGGTTCGACGAAGTGGCCGTGGAGCACCGCACGCCCCTGCCGGTCCCCGGCACACCGGGAACCGGAGCAGGCTAGGGTGAGGTCTCCTAGGGTGTGGCCCTGATCTGCCTCGCGACGTCTGGGGAATAGGTGCGTGAATACCTGCTGACTCTGTGCATCGTGGCCGCGGTGACGTATCTGCTCACCGGGCCGGTGCGGAAGTTCGCCATCGCCGCTGGTGCGATGCCGGAGATCCGGGCCCGCGATGTGCACCGTGAGCCCACTCCGCGGCTCGGAGGCATCGCCATGTTCGGCGGTCTCTGCGCGGGGTTGCTGGTGGCCGCTCACCTCACCAACCTCAAGGACGTCTTCGAAACGTCCAACGAGCCGCGCGCGCTGCTCTCCGGCGCCGGGCTGATCTGGCTGCTCGGGGTGCTGGACGACAAGTGGGGCGTGGACGCGCTCATCAAGCTGGGCGGCCAGATGATCGCCGCCGGTGTGATGGTGCTCCAGGGTCTGACCATCCTGTGGCTGCCGGTGCCCGGTGTGGGACCGGTCTCCCTGACGCCCTGGCAGGGCACGCTGCTGACGGTGGCTCTGGTCGTCATCACCATCAACGCGGTCAACTTCGTTGACGGGCTGGACGGTTTGGCGTCCGGCATGGTGTGCATCGCCGCCGCCGCGTTCTTCATGTACGCGTACCGCATCTGGTTCGGCTACGGACTGGAGGCCGCTGCCCCCGCGACCCTGTTCGCCGCCGTCCTCATGGGCATGTGCCTGGGCTTCCTGCCGCACAACGCCCACCCCGCGCGGATCTTCATGGGGGACTCGGGCTCGATGCTCATCGGGCTGGTGCTCGCGGCGGGCGCCATCTCCATCACGGGCCAGGTGGACCCGGACGCGATGAAGCTGTTCGCCGGTTCCGAGACGGCGGCGGTGCACGCCACCGTGCCGGTCTACATCCCGCTGCTGCTGCCGCTCACCGTCATCGCGGTGCCCTTCGCGGACCTGGTGCTCGCCATCGTCCGGCGCACCTGGCGGGGCCAGTCGCCGTTCGCGGCGGACCGCGGCCATCTGCACCACCGGCTGCTGGAGATCGGCCACTCGCACAGCCGGGCCGTGCTGATCATGTACTTCTGGTCGGCGCTGATCGCCTTCGGGGCGGTCGCGTACTCGGTGAACTCGGCCGGTGTGTGGTTCGTGCTCGCGATCGTGGCGCTGAGCGCGGTGGGTCTGGTGCTGTTGCTGCTGCCGCGGTTCACCCCGCGCGTGCCGGAGTGGGCGGAGCAGTTCGTACCGCCCCGCTACCGGCGCCGGGCCGCGACCGCCCAGGCGGCCGAGCCCGTCCGGTCCGCCGAGGTTGCCCAGGCGGCCTCGCCGGAGAAGTCGGACCAGCCCGAGAAGTCCGCCCCGGAACCGCTGCCGGCCGGTCTCAACGGCGCCACCGCGATCGGCGACCGGTCGCGTTTCCCCCACCGCAGGAAGATCGGATCCCCTCAGTAGTAACGACACGGCGCGTCAAACTCATACACGCTCTGTAACTCACACGTGTGACGTGCAGCACATCAGGTGGGTAAAGACCTCATCAAATAGTTTGTGATACCGTTCACTAAACCCGGTGCTTAGAGCCGAGGGGCCGTAGTGCGACGGCTCTTCGTCGCGAGGTTCCCTCTGTCCCCGGGGATACGCTCGTCCACGACGAATCGTTGCTTCCGACTCTTGCCGGAGAAACCCTTCATGCAGTCCAACGACGCCAGAACGCTGCCCAGTTGCGCCGTGCCCACCGCCGTGGTCGGGGTGGTCGCTGTCGCCGTCAGTTCTGTGCTCGCCGGTGGAAAGGGCGCGATCGGAGCCGCCTTCGGGACGCTCCTCGTAGTCGCGGTCATGACGATCGACCTGATCGTGCTCGAGCGCACCGCGAAGTATCTTCCGCAGCTGTTCCAGATGATGGGGCTCGCCCTCTACATGGTGCAGTTCCTGCTCATCGCGGTGCTGCTGGCCGTCTTCAAGGACACCACCCTCTTCAGCACCCGGGCGTTCGCGTTCTCCCTGCTTGCTGCGACACTGACGTGGATCGCGGCGCAGACCCGGGCTCATATGAAGGCCAAGATTCTCTACGTGCAACCGGAAGCCGAGGACGAACGGAAGCCGGCGAGGGAGAAGGAGACCTCCCCAGCCGGGTCCGCATCGTGATCTGTAGGGCCGGTATAAAGGCGCCTGCGCTCACCTGCTATCGTCCGGTGCCATCTGAGGCACAGCGGGCGCAGGCGGCTGAACCCCCGGATTCCACGGGACGGAATCTGCGGCCCATGCAGCTGCTGCCCGTGAGCCCATCGGCCTTGTGTACACAAGCCGCCCCCACATTCGTAAGAACCAGTCCAGTGCCGTTCCGTGGCCATGCGCCGCGCCGACACATCGAGGTTGCCGTACCCATGCGCCACGCTGAAGGAGCTCGCGGTGAGTCCTGACCAGACGCTCGCCTTCGAGACCGATTGCCACATCTTCGACGGGTGCGGCTTCCCGGCCCCAGGGCTTCACTCGTTCACGTTCCAGCCGATCGCCACCATTGGCGGCATCGAGTTCAACAAGCCGATGCTGCTGGCTCTGCTGGGCACCGTCGTCGTGGTCGTGTTCTTCTGGGCCGCTTTCGGGAGGGCCAAGGTCGTTCCCGGCAAGCTCCAGATGGTCGGTGAGGCGGGCTACGACTTCGTGCGCCGCGGCATCGTCTACGAGGCCCTGGGGAAGAAGGAGGGCGACAAGTACGTCCCCCTCATGGTCTCCCTGTTCTTCTTCATCTGGATCATGAACCTGTGGTCCGTGATTCCGCTGGCCCAGTTCCCGGCGACGTCGATCATCGCCTTCCCGGCGGGACTCGCCGCGATCGTCTACATCCTGTGGGTGAGCCTCACCTTCAAGAAGCACGGCTTCGTCGGCGGCTGGAAGAACATCTCCGGTTACGACAAGTCGCTCGGCGGCGTCCTGCCGCTGGTCATGGTCCTGGAGCTGTTCTCCAACCTGCTCATCCGGCCGTTCACCCACGCCGTCCGGCTCTTTGCCAACATGTTCGCCGGACACGTCCTGCTGCTGATCTTCACGATCGCCAGCTGGTACCTGCTGAACGGCATCGGGATCGCGTACGCGAGCATCTCGTTCGTGATGGTCATCCTGCTGACCGCCTTCGAGCTCTTCATTCAGGCCCTTCAGGCATACGTCTTCGTCCTGCTGGCCTGTAGCTACATTCAGGGCGCTCTCGCCGAGCACCACTGAGCACCCTGTCCCAGTCCGCAAGACATCCGGTGGCCAACCCCCACCGGCCCATGAAACAGAAGGAAGAACCGGCATGTCCGCTCTCCAGTCCCTGGCTGCTGAAACTGTGCACGGCTCCGTCGGCTCGATCGGCTACGGCCTCGCCGCCATCGGCCCGGGCGTCGGCGTCGGCATCATCTTCGGTAACGGCACCCAGGCCATGGCCCGCCAGCCCGAGGCGGCCGGTCTGATCCGTGCCAACCAGATCCTCGGCTTCGTGCTCTGTGAGGCGCTCGCCCTGATCGGTCTGGTCATGCCGTTCGTCTACGGCCCGTGATCACCTGCCGATAGCTGTTGCGACGAAAGGTACTGATGTGAACGCCCTGGACTTCCTGGCAGAGGAGGAGCAGAACCCGCTCCTCCCGCCGCTCCCAGAGCTTGTCATCGGCCTGATCGCCTTCGCCATCGTTTTCATCTTCTTCGCCAAGAAGCTGCTCCCGAACATCAACCGTGTTCTGGATGAGCGCCGCGCGGCGATCGAGGGCGGAATGGAGAAGGCCGAGGCAACTCAGGCCGAGGCCCAGCAGGTCCTCGAGGACTACCGCGCCCAGCTGGCGGACGCCCGCCACGAGGCCGCGCGACTGCGCCAGGAGGCGCAGGAGCAGGGCGCCGCGCTCATCGCGGAGATGCGTGCGGAGGGGCAGCGGCAGCGCGAGGAGATCATCGCGGCCGGTCACGCCCAGATCGAGGCCGAGCGCAAGCAGGCCGGTACGGCGCTGCGCCAGGACGTGGGCAAGCTCGCCACCGACCTGGCCGGCAAGATCGTCGGCGAGTCCCTGGAGGACGTCGCCCGGCAGAGCCGCACCATCGACCGCTTCCTCGACGACCTCGAGGCCAAGGCGGCCGACGGCTCGAAGGCCGAGGCCGGACGATGAACGGAGCGAGCAGGGAGGCACTGGCTGCCGCGCGCGAGCGCTTCGACGCGCTGACGGACAACACGTCCGTCGATGCGGCGAAGCTCGCCGACGAGCTGGCCGCCGTCACCGCGCTGCTCGACCGTGAGGTCTCGCTGCGCCGGGTGCTCACCGACCCGGCGCAGCCCGGCGAGGCCAAGGCCGAGCTGGCCCAGCGCCTGCTGAGCGGGCAGGTCGGCGGCGAGGTCCTGGACCTGGTCTCCGGCATGGTCCGCTCCCGCTGGTCGCGCTCGCGCGACCTGGCGGACGCGGTCGAGGAGCTGGCGAGCAGCGCCGACCTGGTGGCGGCCCAGCGGGTCGGCACCCTGGACAACGTAGAGGACGAGCTGTTCCGGTTCGGCCGGATCATCTCCTCCTCGTCCGAGCTGCGGTCGGCGCTGGCCGACCGGCGCGCGAACGGCACGGCCAAGGCCGGGCTGGTCCGCGAGCTGCTGGGCGGCCGGGCCGACCGGGTGACCGAGCGGCTCGTCGTGCGTCTTGTGACCCAGCCGCGCGGACGTAGCCTGGAGGCGGGTCTCGACGAGCTGTCGAAGCTCGCCGCGGCGCGCCGGGACCGGATGGTCGCGGTCGTCACCTCGGCGGTGCCGCTCAGCGACCGGCAGAAGGAGCGCCTCGGCGCCGCCCTCGCCTCGCTGTACGGACACCAGGTGCACCTCAACCTCGACGTGGACCCGGAGGTCCTCGGCGGGGTCGTGGTACGCATCGGCGACGAGGTCGTCAACGGGACCATCGCGGACCGTCTCGAAGAGGCGAGCCGACGGATGGCCGGCTGACCCAGCCACCAACTCAACAAGCATGTAAGCGGCCCGAGTTGGGCCGTAGTCACTTACTTCGGGCCCAACAAGGAGAGCAGGGAACCCAGATGGCGGAGCTCACGATCCGGCCGGAGGAGATCCGGGACGCGCTGGAGAACTTTGTCCAGGCGTACAAGCCGGACGCGGCCTCGCGCGAGGAGGTCGGTACGGTCAGCGTTGCCGGCGACGGCATCGCGAGGGTCGAGGGTCTTCCCTCGGCCATGGCGAACGAACTGCTGAAGTTCGAGGACGGCACCCTCGGCCTCGCCCTCAACCTCGAGGAGCGCGAGATCGGTGCCGTTGTCCTCGGCGAGTTCAGCGGCATCGAGGAGGGCCAGCAGGTGCACCGCACCGGCGAGGTTCTCTCGGTGGCTGTCGGCGAGGGCTACCTCGGCCGTGTCGTCGACCCGCTGGGCAACCCGATCGACGGCCTCGGCGAGATCGAGACCGAGGGCCGCCGCGCCCTCGAGCTTCAGGCCCCCACGGTCATGCAGCGCAAGTCGGTGCACGAGCCGATGGAGACCGGCTACAAGGCCGTCGACGCCATGACCCCGATCGGCCGCGGCCAGCGTCAGCTGGTCATCGGCGACCGGCAGACCGGCAAGACCGCGCTGTGCGTCGACACGATCATCAACCAGCGTGACAACTGGCGCTCCGGCGACCCGAAGAAGCAGGTCCGCTGCATCTACGTCGCCGTCGGCCAGAAGGGCTCCACCATCGCGTCCGTGCGCGGCGCGCTGGAGGAGGCCGGTGCGCTGGAGTACACGACGATCGTCGCCGCCCCGGCGTCCGACCCGGCGGGCTTCAAGTACCTCGCGCCCTACACCGGCTCGGCCATCGGCCAGCACTGGATGTACGAGGGCAAGCACGTCCTGATCGTCTTCGACGACCTGTCCAAGCAGGCCGACGCGTACCGCGCCGTGTCGCTGCTGCTGCGCCGCCCGCCGGGCCGTGAGGCCTACCCGGGTGACGTCTTCTACCTGCACTCCCGGCTGCTGGAGCGCTGCGCCAAGCTCTCCGACGAGATGGGCTCCGGCTCGATGACCGGTCTGCCGATCGTCGAGACCAAGGCGAACGACGTGTCGGCGTTCATTCCGACCAACGTCATCTCCATCACCGACGGTCAGTGCTTCCTCGAGTCCGACCTGTTCAACGCCAACCAGCGGCCGGCCCTCAACGTCGGTATCTCGGTCTCCCGAGTCGGTGGTTCCGCCCAGCACAAGGCGATGCGCCAGGTCTCCGGCCGACTCCGCGTGGACCTCGCCCAGTACCGCGAGCTGGAGGCGTTCGCCGCCTTCGGTTCCGACCTGGACGCGGCCTCGAAGGCGTCGCTGGAGCGCGGTGCGCGCATGGTCGAGCTGCTGAAGCAGGGCCAGTACGCCCCGTACTCCACCGAGGACGAGATCGTCTCCATCTGGTCCGGCACCAACGGCAAGATGGACGACGTGCCCGTCGAGGACGTCCGCCGCTTCGAGCGTGAGCTGCTGGACTACCTCCACCGTGAGCACAAGGGGCTGCTGACCAGCATCGTCGAGGGCGGCAAGATGTCCGACGACACGATCGCGGCGCTGGGCGAGGCCGTCGACAGCTTCAAGAAGCAGTTCGAGACCTCGGACGGCAAGCTGCTGGGCGAGGGCTGAGTATGGGTGCCCAGGTCAAGGTCTACAAGAGGCGGATCAAGTCCGTCTCCGCGACCAAGAAGATCACCAAGGCGATGGAGATGATCGCCGCCTCGCGCGTCGTCAAGGCGCAGCGCCAGGTGGCCGCGTCGACTCCGTACGCCACCGAGCTGACCCGTGCGGTGGGCGCGGTGGCCAAGGGCTCCACCACCCAGCACGCGCTGACCACGGAGGCCAAGAACCCGACCCGCGCCGCGGTGCTGCTCATCACGAGCGACCGCGGGCTCGCGGGCGGCTACTCCTCCAACGTCATCAAGGCGGCCGAGCAGCTCACCGAGCGGCTCACCGGCGAGGGCAAGGAGGTCGACACCTACCTCGTCGGCCGCAAGGGCGTCGCCTACTACACCTTCCGTGAGCGCAAGGTCACGGAGTCGTGGACGGGCTTCACCGACAACCCGACCTACGCCGACGCCAAGAAGATCGCCGGACCGCTGATCGAGGCCGTGCTCCAGGAGACGGCCGACGGCGGCGTGGACGAGCTGCACATCGTGTTCACCGAGTTCGTCTCGATGCTGACGCAGACCCCGGTCCAGGACCGGCTGCTGCCGCTCAGCCTCGAGGAGAAGGCGGAGGAGCAGGAGAAGAAGGGCGAGATCCTCCCGCTCTTCGAGTTCGAGCCGTCCGCCGAGGACGTCCTGGACGCCCTGCTGCCGCGGTACGTCGAGGCTCGTATCTACAACGCCCTGCTCCAGGCCGCCGCCTCCAAGCACGCGGCCACCCGGCGGGCGATGAAGTCGGCGACCGACAATGCCGATGAGCTCATCAAGTCGCTCACGCGGCTTGCCAACGCGGCCCGCCAGGCCGACATCACCCAGGAAATCAGCGAGATCGTCGGTGGCGCGAGCGCTCTGGCCGACGCCTCTGCGGGGAGTGACTGACAACTATGACCACCACTGTTGAGACGGCCACGGCGACGGGCCGCGTCGCGCGGGTCATCGGCCCGGTCGTCGACGTGGAGTTCCCCGTCGACGCGATGCCGGAGATCTACAACGCCCTCACCGTCGAGGTCGCCGACCCGTCCGAGGACGGGGCGAAGAAGACCCTGACCCTCGAGGTCGCGCAGCACCTGGGCGAGGGCCTGGTGCGCTCCATCTCCATGCAGCCCACCGACGGCCTGGTCCGCCAGGCCCCGGTGACCGACACCGGCGCCGGTATCACCGTGCCCGTCGGCGACGTCACCAAGGGCCGTGTGTTCAACACCCTCGGCGAGATCCTGAACGAGCCCGAGGCCGAGTCCGAGGTCACCGAGCGCTGGTCCATCCACCGCAAGGCCCCGGCGTTCGACCAGCTCGAGTCCAAGACCGAGATGTTCGAGACCGGCCTGAAGGTCGTCGACCTGCTGACCCCGTACGTCAAGGGCGGCAAGATCGGTCTGTTCGGCGGCGCGGGCGTCGGCAAGACCGTCCTCATCCAGGAAATGATCATGCGTGTGGCCAAGCTGCACGAGGGCGTTTCCGTGTTCGCCGGTGTCGGCGAGCGCACCCGTGAGGGCAACGACCTGATCGAGGAGATGGCCGAGTCCGGCGTGCTCCCGCAGACCGCGCTGGTCTTCGGCCAGATGGACGAGCCCCCGGGCACCCGTCTGCGCGTCGCCCTGGCCGGTCTGACCATGGCGGAGTACTTCCGCGATGTGCAGAAGCAGGACGTGCTGTTCTTCATCGACAACATCTTCCGCTTCACCCAGGCCGGTTCCGAGGTCTCGACCCTGCTCGGCCGCATGCCCTCCGCGGTGGGCTACCAGCCGAACCTGGCCGACGAGATGGGCATCCTCCAGGAGCGCATCACCTCGACCCGCGGTCACTCGATCACCTCGATGCAGGCGATCTACGTCCCCGCGGACGACCTCACCGACCCGGCCCCGGCGACCACCTTCGCGCACCTCGACGCGACCACGGTGCTCTCCCGGCCGATCTCGGAGAAGGGCATCTACCCGGCGGTGGACCCGCTGGACTCGACGTCCCGGATCCTGGACCCGCGCTACATCTCGCAGGACCACTACGACTGCGCCTCGCGCGTGAAGTCGATCCTCCAGAAGTACAAGGACCTCCAGGACATCATCAATATCCTGGGCATCGACGAGCTCGGCGAGGAGGACAAGCTCACCGTCTTCCGCGCCCGCCGCATCGAGCGCTTCCTGTCGCAGAACACCCACGCGGCGAAGCAGTTCACCGGTCTCGACGGATCGGACGTGCCGCTGGACGAGTCGATCGCCGCGTTCAACGCGATCGCCGACGGTGAGTACGACCACTTCCCGGAGCAGGCGTTCTTCATGTGCGGTGGCCTGGACGACCTGAAGGCCAAGGCCAAGGAGCTGGGCGTCTCCTGAGCTCCGTAGCTTAAGGAGAGGGGTGGGCCCGGTCCCGCCCCTCTCCGCACGCCCGTTATTCTTTGACGAAAGCCCTGTCGTTCCCGGCAGGTTTCAGACCCGAGGAGCCACGTTGGCTGCTGAGCTGCACGTCGAGATGGTCGCGGCGGACCGTAGTGTCTGGTCCGGCACGGCCACCTTGGTCATCGCGCGCACCACATCGGGTGACATCGGCGTCATGCCCGGCCACCAGCCGCTGCTCGGTGTGCTGGAGTCCGGCCCGGTGACCATCCGTACGAGCGACGGCGGGACGGTCGTCGCCGCGGTGCACGGCGGGTTCATCTCGTTCTCGGATGACAAGCTCTCGCTGCTGGCCGAGGTCGCGGAGCTGTCCGACGAGATCGATGTCAAGCGCGCGGAGCGGGCGCTGGAGCGTGCCAAGTCGGAGGCGGACGCCGCCGCCGAGCGGCGCGCCGACGTCCGGCTGCGTGCGGTGGCGGGAGTGCACTGAGCCTGTCACGTTACGGTCGTAAAGCCTCAGCCGCGGACCTCGCTGGAGTTCCTCTTCAGCGGTCCGCGGCTGAGGCGATGCAGGTGCGGTTTTTCCGGATGAGGCGAGGAGGTCGGTGAAGATGGTCCTCGCTCTGCTCGTGAGCGGCGTGGTCGTCGCGCTGGTGGTGGCGGGACTCTTCGTCTTCGGACTGCGGCGGCGGCTGATCCAGCGGTCCGGCGGCACCTTCGACTGTTCGATGCGCTGGGGCGCGCCCGGACCCGAGGCGGAGCCCAGCGGCAAGGGGTGGGTGTACGGGATCGCCCGCTACGACGGTGACCGGATCGAGTGGTTCCGGGTCTTCTCGTACGCGTTCCGCCCCCGACGGACCCTGGAGCGCGCCTCGATCGAGGTGCTGGAGCGGCGTACGCCCAAGGGCGAGGAAGAGCTGGCCCTGCTCTCCGACGCGGTGATCCTGGCCTGTCGGCACAGCGGTACGCGGCTGGAGCTGGCGATGAGCGACGACGCCCTCACCGGCTTCCTGGCCTGGCTGGAGGCCGCCCCGCCCGGCCAGCGCGTCAACGTCGCATAGCGGCGCCTTTTTTATATCCGCAGCCGTACGCGCCCCCAGCCTTACCCCCAGCCTTTGCCCCCTGGCTCTTATACGCCCAACTCCTGCGCCAGGACGGCCGCCTGGACCCGGCTGCGCAGCTCCAGCTTGCCGAGCAGCCGGCTGACATGGGTCTTCACCGTCGCCTCCGCCATCGTCAGATGCGTCGCGATCTGTGCGTTCGACATCCCCTGGCCCAGACAGCCCAGCACCTCCCGCTCGCGCGGGGTGAGCGCGGCGAGCACCGACGGATCGGCCGCCGTCGCGGCCCCCGACCGGGCGAACTCCGCGATCAGCCGACGGGTCACCGCGGGCGCGATCTGCCCCTCGCCGCGCGCGACCGTGCGCACCGCCTCGACCAGCCGTGCCGCGTCGCTGTCCTTGAGCAGAAACCCGGCCGCCCCGGCGCGCAGCGCCCCGAAGACGTACTCGTCCAGGTCGAAGGTGGTCAGCACCAGCACATCGGCCAGCCCCTCGGCGACCACCTGCCGGGTCGCGGAGACCCCGTCGAGCCGGGGCATCTGCACGTCCATCAGCACCACGTCGGGCCGCAGCGCCCGGGCCCGCTCCACGGCCTGCTCGCCGTCGGCGGCCTCGCCGACCACCTCGATGCCGGGCGCCGACCGCAGGATGAGCACGAGCCCGGAACGCACCGAGGCCTGGTCCTCGGCGACGAGCACCCGGATGGGCGCGGGCGTCGTCTCCGGCGTGGGCTGTCGCTGGTGCACCGCGGCTCCTGTGGGGGCTGTGTCGGTCATGGCTGTCAGGCCCCGTCACCCAGCGGCAGGGCGGCCCGGACCCGCCACACCGTGCCGGAGGGACCGGGGACGGGGCCCGCGTCGAGGGTGCCGCCGAGCAGCGTGACGCGCTCCCGCATCCCGATCAGCCCGGTCCCGGACCCGGGCACCGGCGGGGTGGGGCGGTCGCCGCCGTACGGGCTGGTCACGCTGACCTCCAGCGCGCCGTCCGCACCGCCCGTGGGGTGCGTCAGCGTCACGTCCACCCGGCCGGGCCCGGCGTGCTTGAGGGCGTTGGTCAGGGACTCCTGGACGATGCGGTACGCGGCGAGTTCGACCGGCGCGGGCAGCGGGGCGGAGCCCGCCGGGCGCTCGTCGTACAGGACGAAGTCCTGGCCGCCGGGCCCGCTGCTGCTCCTGGCCTGCTCCAGCAGGGAGTCCAGGGCGCCGAGGGTGGGCGCGGCGTACGGCTGCTCCTCGTCCCGCGCGTCGCGCAGCAGCCCGATCAGCCGCCGCATCTCGGCGAGCCCGCGCACGCTGTTCTCCCGGATGACCCCGAGCGCCTCCTCCGTCGCGGCCGGGTCCTTGAGGGACTGGGCGGCGGTGGAGTGGATGGCGATCGCGGAGAGGTGGTTGGCCACCATGTCGTGCAGCTCGCGCGCCATCCGGGCCCGCTCGGCGGTGACCGCCTCCCGGCGGTCCAGCTCGGCCAGCAGCGCGACGCGTTCGGCCTCCAGACGGGCGGCCGCGGCCTCCTCGCGGTGGTTGCGGACCAGCACGCCGGTCCATGCCGGGCTGATGGTGAACACCGCGACGAGCATGCCGACCAGCAGCGCCCAGGGCTCGCGCACGACCGCCAGCGGCACCGCCGTCGCCACCGCCGTGACCAGCACGCACAGCCGGGGGAGACGGCGGGCGGTGGCGGGGCTGCCGTACATGACGCACGCGTAGATCAGGTCCGTGTACATCAGGAGCGTCGCGGCGAGCCCGCCGCTGCACAGGTCCAGGGCCACCGCGGCGGTCCCGATGCCGAGCCCCGTGACCGGCGCCGTACGCCGCAGCAGCTCCGCCCCCGAGATGACGACCAGGGCGACCAGCCCCAGCCACTGGGGCGTACCGAAGAACGGCGGATTGTTGTGCAGCCCCAGCGTCCACAGCAGGGCCCCGCCGAGCACCCCGGCGAGGCCGATCAGCACGTCGTCGCGGTGGGGGCGCGGCAGGCGGGACGGGCGGGACGGCATGCCCCCATCACAGCACGCGGCACGGGGTGCGGACCTCCCCTCCGGGTCGGTCCTTCCGGTGCGGGGCGTACATCGAAGGATGCAGCCGGGTTTCGTCGCCCGCGACGAGGCGGGCGCCCGGATCGCACGGAACGGTGAGGGAGGAGAAACCGAGAGGAGCGAACCGTGATCGTCACGCTGATCATCGCCTGTGAGGTCGGCTTCTGGGTGCTGCTGGCCGTGGGGCTCGCGCTGCGGTACGTGGCGAAGATGCCGCGCGCGGGCGTCGCCGTGCTGCTGTGCGAACCCGTGCTGGAGCTGGTCCTGTTCGTGGCGACCGCGATCGACCTCAAGAACGGTGCCGAGCCGGACATGAAGCACGGGATCGCCGCGGCCTACATCGGCTTCTCGGTCGCCCTGGGCCATCAGACGATCAAGTGGGTCGACGCCCGCGTGGCCCACCGGTTCTTCGGCGGGCCACCGCCGGTCAAGCCGCCGAAGTACGGCGTGGCGCGAGCGATACACGAGTGGAAGACCGCCGCCCGCTGGGTGCTGGCGGCGGTCATCGCGATGGCGCTGCTCCAGGGAGCCATCTGGTACGTCGGCGACGACGGCGACATCGGCTCGCTGCGCGAGTGGCAGACGAGGATGCTGTTCATGATCGGCATCAACGTCGTCATCGCGCTGAGCTACACGCTCTGGCCGAAGCGCGAGCCCTCCGGCTCCGCCACGCGGTAGCCCCCACCCCGCCCCTCCCCGAACCGGGGGAAACCCCCGGCCCCCGGGGTCTGGCAGGGCTGCGCCCCGGCCTCCCGCTCTGGGGCTGCGCCCCCGGTTTCCGGGGCCTGGTTGGGTCTCGCCCCAGGGCCCCGGCAGGGCTGCGCTGCGCCTCGGGCCCCGCTGGGGTGGCGTTTCCGGGGCACGGTTGGGGTTTCGCCCCCGGCCCCGCTGGGGCTTTGCCCCGGGCCCCGGCGGGGGCTGTGCCCCGGGGCCTCGGGTCCGGTCGCGCTTTCGAGTCGCCGCTGGCGCTGCGCCGCCCGCGCAGGTGTGCAGCGGCCTCGTTCCGGGGTCCGGGGCCGGCCCCGGTTCGGGAAGGGGCGGGGTGGGGAAAGGCCCGCGTCAGCGGTTCTCGCCGGGCACCCACAGCACGTCGCCGACCTCCTTGTTGGCCGAGCGGGCCAGGATGAAGAGCAGGTCGGACAGGCGGTTGAGGTAGGTCGCGGTGAGCGGGTTCATGGAGTCGCCGTGCTCGGCGAAGGCCGCCCACGTCGCGCGCTCGGCACGCCGTACGACCGTGCACGCCTGGTGCAGCAGGGCCGCGCCCGGTGTGCCGCCGGGGAGGATGAAGCTGCGCAGCTTCTCCAGGTCCTCAAGGAAGCGGTCGCAGTCCGCCTCCAGCTTGTCGATGTAGCCCTGCTCGACCCGCAGCGGCGGATGCTCGGGGTTCTCGACCACCGGCGTGGACAGGTCGGCGCCCACGTCGAACAGGTCGTTCTGGACCCGGACCAGGACGTCGGTGATCTCGGCCGGCAGCGAGCCCAGCGCGATGGCCACGCCGATCGCCGCGTTCGCCTCGTTCGCGTCGGCGTACGCGGCGATCCGCAGGTCGGTCTTGTCGGTGCGGCTCATGTCGCCGAGGGACGTGGTGCCCTTGTCCCCGGTACGCGTGTAGATGCGGGTGAGATTGACCATGGGTCCGAGCCTACGCGCAGCGGCTAGGGGTGACTTTCGGATCAGCCCGCGAGCCCGGCATGATCCGGGAGCCACCCCTTACGCCCCGGCCTGCCGGAAGAGCCGGGTGCCGAGGGTGACGGCGACGGCGGCGAGCCCGGTGGCGACCAGGCAGGCGAGCCCGATCTTGCCGTCCCCGTAGTCCCCGGCGAAGGCGGCCCGTACGCCGTCCACGAGGTAGCGGAACGGCACGAAGTGCGAGGTGATGTCGAGCCAGCGCGGGCCGAGCGACATCGGCAGCAGGATGCCGGAGAGCAGCATCGCGGGCATGGTGACGGAGTTGATGACGGGGGCGAAGCCCTGCGGCGACTCCACGCGCATGGCCAGCGCGTACGAGAGCGAGGCCAGGGAGACGGTGAGCGCGGCGACGAAGCCGAAGCCGATCAGGATGCCCGGCAGCGGCGCGCGCAGCCCCATGGCGACGGCGACGAGCACGACCACCACGGACTGGAGCAGCAGCTGGACGACGTCCTTGAGCACCCGGCCCATGAGCAGGGCCAGTCGGCTGACCGGGGTGACCCGCATCCGTTCGATGACGCCCATGCGCTTTTCGAAGATGATGCCGATCCCGGCGAACGAGGCGCTGAACATGCCGAGCTGGACGAGGATGCCGGGGACGATGGTCTGCCAGGAGTCGCCCTCGCCGCCCAGCGGTATGTCGGTGAGCAGCGGGCCGAAGAAGACCAGGAACAGCAGCGGCTGGACGAGGCCGAAGACCATGGCGGGCTTGGAGCGCAGGGTCTGGCGGAGGTGGCGGCGGAAGATCAGGGCCGTATCGGCGATGACGTGGGGCATGGGGGCTCCTTCCGGGTTCAGACGGTGAGCGGGGCGGGGTCGCGCGGCGCGGTGCGGCGCCCGGTGACGGCGATGAAGGTGTCCTGGAGTGTGGCGTCCGGCGAGCCGCCGTACTCGGTCTTGAGCCGCTCCGCCGTGCCCTCGGCGGCGACCCGGCCCTGGTCGACGATGACGAGCCGGTCGGCGAGCGCGTCGGCCTCGTCGAGGTAGTGGGTGGTCAGGAAGACGGTCATGCCGTGCTCGGCGCGCAGCCTCCGGATCAGCTCCCACAGGTCCGCGCGCCCGGCCGGGTCAAGACCGGTCGTCGGCTCGTCCAGGAACAGGATCTCGGGCCGGTGGACGAGGCCCAGCGCGATGTCCAGCCGCCGCCGCTGCCCGCCGGAGAGGGCGGCGCAGGGGCGGTCCAGCAGCTCGGTCAGGTCCAGCTCGCGGGCCAGTTCGTCGGCGCGGGCCAGCGCCTCGGGCTGGGGGAGCCGGTAGAGCCGCCCCTGGGTGACGAGTTCCTCCCGTACGGAGACGGTGGGGTCGACCCCGCCGGACTGGGCGACGTACCCGATGCGGCGGCGCACCCCGGCCGGGTCGGCGGCGAGGTCGTGGCCCGCGACGGTCGCGGTGCCGCCGGTGGGCGGGAGCAGCGTGGTGAGCATGCGGAGCGTGGTGGTCTTGCCCGCCCCGTTGGGGCCCAGGAAGCCCAGGATCTCCCCGGCTTCGACGGTCAGGTCGATGCCGCGGACGGCTTCCACGGGGCCGTGCTTGGTCCGGAAGGTGCGGGTGAGCCCGCTCGTGGTGATGACTGGCATGCCCCCAAGAAAAGCAGGGTCACTTAATTTTTGCAATGACCCCAAAGATTAAGCTGGTCCAGCGAAGCTAGGATGAGGACATGGCGGAAGGGCTCAGGGAGCGGAAGAAGCGGCAGACCAGGCAGCACATCTCGGATGTCGCGACCGGGCTGTTCATGGCGCGCGGCTTCGAGGCGGTCACGATCGCGGAGATCGCCGAGGCGGCCGAGGTCTCCGTGAACACGGTCTACAACTACTTCCCGACCAAGGAGGACCTCTTCGTCGACCGCGAGGAGGAGATCGTCGACCGCCCCTCCCGGCTCGTACGGGAGCGTGCTGTCGGCCAGTCGGCGGCGCGGGCGATCGTGGAGCAGTTGCGCCATGACATCCGGGAGCGGCACGCGTATGTCGGGCTGAGCGAGGGCTACGACCGGTTCCGCCAGGTCATGACCGACTCGCCCACCCTGATGGCCAGGCTGTTCACCATCCAGGGCAAGGCGGTCAACCAGCTCGGTGTCACGCTGCGCGAGGAGGCGGCCGCGGCTCCGGAGGACCCGACCCCCGAGTTCGTCGCCCACCAACTGGTCGGCCTTCAGAACGCCGTTCAGCGGTGCGTCATCCGCGGTCTCGCGGAGGGCGGTGGCGTGGACGAGGTCGCCGAGGACACCCTCCGGAAAGTCGACGTCATGGAGTCGCTCCTCAGCGATACGGTCCTCAACTATGCGGTGAAGAACACACCGTGACGCGCCTTACTAGGGGCTGCCCCAAGGGGTGAACGGGCGTTAAGGTCCACGCACACCGAACGTCGACGAAAGGGTGTGTGTCGTGGCCAAGAAGCTCGCGGTCATCGGAGCCGGACTCATGGGGTCCGGTATCGCGCAGGTCTCCGCCCAGGCGGGCTGGGACGTCGTGCTGCGCGATGTGACCGATGAGGCGTTGCGGCGCGGCACCGACGGCATCCGCGCCTCGTACGAGAAGTTCGTCTCCAAGGGCAAGCTGGACGCCGCGGAGGCCGAGCAGGCGCTCGCCCGCATCACCACCACGACCGACCTCGACGCCGCCGCCGACGCGGATGTCGTGGTGGAGGCCGTCTTCGAGAGGATCGACGTCAAGCGGGAGATCTTCCGCACCCTCGACGGACTGGTCAAGGACGACACCATCCTCGCGTCCAACACCTCCGCCATCCCGATCACCAAGATCGCCTCCGCCACGAAGCGCCCGGAGCGGGTCGTGGGCACCCACTTCTTCTCGCCCGTCCCGATGATGCAGCTGTGCGAACTGGTGCGCGGCTACAAGACGAGCGACGAAACGCTCGCCACGGCACGGGAGTTCGCGGAGGGTGTGGGCAAGACCTGTATTGTCGTCAACCGTGATGTCGCGGGCTTCGTCACCACGCGCCTGATCTCGGCACTCGTGGTCGAGGCCGCCAAGCTCTACGAGTCCGGGGTCGCCACGGCCGAGGACATCGACATCGCCTGCAAGCTGGGCTTCGGCCACGCGATGGGACCCCTCGCGACGGCCGACCTCACCGGCGTGGACATCCTGCTGCACGCCACCGACAACATTTACACCGAGTCCCAGGACGAGAAGTTCGCGCCACCGGAGATCATGCGCCGGATGGTCGACGCGGGTGACATCGGCCGCAAGAGCGGTGGGGGCTTTTACCGCTACTGAGGGCCCTGGTGCGGCGCCAGGCCCGTAACTCACCCTCCCGGGTGAATTCGGTATCGGTTCGCTTACAGACGGCAACTTCCTCGGGTGAGAGGCAGTCAGTTCTGTAGAGAGAAATGGCGCATTGACGACACGACGACGCACCATCCAGGGGAGCGCATATGCACATCAGGGGCGACCACGCCGAGCTGGTCGTCGGGGGCCGCCTGGACGTCCGAAGCGCGGCGGACGCCCGTACGGCCCTGCATACCGCCGTTGACTCCGGCGGAGGGGATCTCGTACTCGACCTGACCGAGCTGGACTCCTGGGACGCCACCGGGCTCGGCGTGATCATGGGGGCGCACCGGAGGGCGGGCCGGGCGGGTCGGCGGCTCGTCCTGCGCGGGGTGCCGCCCCAGATGCAGCGGCTGCTGGTGGCCACCCGACTGCACCGCATCCTGGCGATCGAGGGCGGGCTCGAGGCGGAGACGCTGCCGCGCGTCTGAATCCCCCGGGGCGCGGGCCGTTCCGGGGGCCCGAATCCCCGGGGTGGCGCGGGCCGTTCCGGGGCCGGTGGATACTGTGACGAGGTCTTGTCCGGCACTCGCCGGACATCATCCCTACGGCGGCACACACGGCGCGCCACGCATCTGGGGGGCACAGGGCCATGGAGCAGCACAACCGCGCAGCGCACGAGCACGGCCACGACGATCCGAGCCCGCGTTCCGCGGACGCCGCCGCCGCGCCGCAGCCACCGCGGGACGCGGACGTGCCCGCCCGGCCCGCCGTGCCCGCCCTGCCCGCCCGGGGCGCCTTGCCCGCGCGGGGCGGCTCGGGAGCGGCCGAGGGCACCGCGGAGCCTGGACCCGTCCGTACCGTACGCATCGTCACCGGCGATCACCTGCTGACCGTCAACCCGGTCGACGGCAGCGAGATAGAGCCCTGCCCGCCCGGTGAGCGGCGCGCCCGGCCCGAGCGGCACACCCCCGACCAGCGCGCCGAGCTGCGCCGGGCCGCGGCCCCGCCCCGGCCGTCCGGCACGGTGGTGCCCGACCTGCCGATGCTGGAGCGGGACGAGGAGCGCGAGCGGCTGGCCCGGCTGCTGGCCCGCGGCCGCTCCGTACGGGTCACCGGGCCGTCCGGCGCCGGGCGCAGCGTGCTGCTGGAGGCCGTCGCCGCGGACTGCGAACGCCTGGCGCCCGACGGCGTCGTACGGCTCTCCGGCTATCGCCGCACCCCCACCGATCTGCTGTACGACCTCTACGCCGCCGTCTACCGCGCCCCGCTGTACCGGCCCGAGCGGGGCGAACTGCTGGAGGCGGTGCAGGAGATCGGCGCGGTCGTCGTCCTGGACGACATCGAGTTCGGCGGCACCGCGCTCGACGAGTTCCTCGACGCGACGCCCGAATGCGCCTTCCTGATCTCCGCCACGCCGGACGTCGCGGCCCCGTCCGCCGATTCGCACCTCGAAGAGGTCTTCCTCTCCGGGCTGAGCCGCACCGCCGGTCTGGAGCTGCTGGAACGGGCCCTGCGGCGCCCGCTGGAGGAGGACGAGGCGAGCTGGGCGGCGGACCTGTGGTTCGAGTCGGAGGGGCTGCCGCTGCGGTTCGTACAGGCGGGTGCGTTGCTGCGGCAGCGCGAGGCGGCGGTGGCGGCTGCCGCCGCTGACGCCGGGCCGCGGGACGCGGCGCCGCAGGACATGGCGCGCCAGGAGGTGGCGCCGCAGGAGGTGGCGCCGCAGGAGGTGGCGCCGCTGCCCTCGATCCCCGAGGCCGCGGCCCCGGCCGCGCTGCTCGCCGCGGGGCTGGGCGAAGCCGCCCGCGACGCCCTGCGGTTCGCGGTCGCACTCGGCGGCGAATGCCCGCACCAGGCCCATCTGCCCGCCCTCACCGAGGACCACCCGCACGCCGACGCCGCCCTCGGCGAACTGCTCGCCCACGGCCTGGTCACCACCGTCGGCCCGCACTACCGGCTGGCGGCCGGGGTGGCGGCCCAGCTCGCGGCGGACGGGTACGCGGGTGACGCGGCCGAGTCCGCCGGGCGGGCGCACACCGTGGCCCAGCACTACACCTGGTGGGCCGGTCACCCCTCGGTGGCGCCCGAGCGCGTCGCCGTCGAGGCGGACGCGATACTCGCCGCGATGGCCGCCCTGGTCGCCGACCGGGAAGCCGGTCACGCCGACACCGCCGTGGATCTGGCCCGGGCCGCCGCCCCCGCCTTCGCCGCGGCGCTGCACTGGGGCGCCTGGGAACGCGCCGTGCGGCACGGCCAGGAGGCGGCGCGGCTGGCCGGACAGGTCGCCGACGAGGCGTACTTCCACCACGAGCTGGGCGTCCTCGCCCTGTGCACCGGCAACCTCGACCGGGCCCGCGCCGAACTGGAGGCGTCCATCGGGCTGCGCGGCGCGCTCGCCGACAAGCGCGGCACGGTGGCGGGCCGCCGGGCGCTGGCGCTGGTGAGCGACCGTAAGGGCGCGGCGATGGCCAACGCGTTCGGGCCGGGCGTCGTACGACCGCGTACGGAGGAGCCGACGCCGACGCCGACCCCCGCCCCGGGGGAGAACGCGACCACGACCATCACCCCGGTGGTGGACGAGACGACGAAGATACCCCCGGTGTCCCCGGTGACCTCGGTGTCCCCGGTGGCCGCCACGGCGGCGCTGCCGAAGCAGCCCGCCAAGCGCGGTCCGAAGGGTCTGCGCGGGCTGGCGCTGACCGGAGCGCGGCGCAATCTGGCCGCCGCGGGTGCGGGGGCGCTGCTGGTGGCCGTCCTCGGCACCGTGGTGACCCTCGGCGCCCTCGGCGACGACGACGGCAAGGACTCGCCCGACCGGGTCAAGCCGCGGGAGTCGGCCTCGCAGCAGGACGACGACAAGGACCTGACGGCCGACGAGCCGTCGGACACCCCCGGTCAGGGAACGCCCCAGCCGGGGCTGAGCAACGTGCCGTTGTCGTCGCCGTCCTCGTCGCCGTCGAGCAGCGGGTCCCCGAGCGGGTCGAGCGGGCCGACCGATCCGTCGACGAGCGGTGGTCCGTCGCAGCCGCAGAGCCCGACGGCGCCGTCGTCGCCGCCGACGACGAACGAGCCCACGCACGAGCCGACGAACACGCCGACGACCCGGCCCACGCCCCCCACGACGCCCCCGACCCACCCCCCGACGAACACGCCGACGACGGCGCCCACGTCTCCCACGAACACCGCATCGAACACGGCCGGCGGCCCACCCCCGAGCAACGAGGCGTCCACACCGCCGTCGACGGCCGCCACGGCGTAAGTTCCCCCACCCCGCCCCTTCCCGAAACCGGGTGCTGCGCCCCGGACCCCGCTCGGGGCTCCGCCCCGAACCCCGCGCCGGGACGGTGCCCCGCAGCCCGCAGCCCGCAGCCCGCGGCCCGCGGGCCACGGCCCACGACCCGCGCACGGGTCGCGCCCCGGGCCCGGGTCTCATCGGCGCTCCGCGCCCCGCCCCCGCCGGGGACTCCGCCGTTGGCCCCGTCCTCACGCTGCCCCGGCTACCGCCGGGAGTCCCCCCGGGCGGGCTGGGGATCCAGCCCGCCCGGGGTTTGAGGACGTGCCTGGGGGGCCGGGGGCGCAGCCTCCGGTTTCGGGAAGGGGCGGGGTGGGGGACAGGCACCGAAAACCGGCCGGAGGGCGCGGGGCCCGGGTGGCCGGAATGGGTGGGTCCGGGCTCAGAAGAGGCGGAGCTTGTCGTCCTCGATGCCGCGCAGCGCGTCGTAGTCCAGGACGACGCACCCGATGCCGCGGTCGGTGGCGAGCACCCGCGCCTGCGGCTTGATCTCCTGCGCCGCGAACACGCCCTTCACCGGCGCCAGGTGCGGATCCCGGTTGAGCAGTTCGAGATAGCGCGTGAGCTGCTCGACGCCGTCGATCTCGCCCCGCCGCTTGATCTCGACGGCCACCGTCGTGCCGTCCGCGTCACGGCAGAGAATGTCCACGGGGCCAATGGCAGTGGGGTATTCACGCCGAATAAGCGTCCAGCCATCGCCCAGTGTCTCGATACGATCGGCGAGCAGCTCCTGAAGGTGGGCCTCGACGCCGTCCTTGATCAACCCGGGGTCGACACCGAGTTCGTGCGAGGAATCATGGAGAACGTCCTCCATGGTGATGATGAGCTTCTCGCCCGCCTTGTTCACGACCGTCCACACATTGTCATCGCCTTCCTTCAGCGTGCACGGCGGAGACATCCAGTTGAGGGGTTTGTAGGCCCTGTCGTCCGCGTGAATGGACACACTGCCGTCGGCCTTGACGAGGATCAGGCGGGGTGCCGAGGGAAGGTGGGCGGTGAGGCGGCCGGCGTAGTCCACGGAGCACCGGGCGATGACGAGACGCATGGTCGGCAACGCTACTCGACCACGGAGGCTCCACGCGATTCGTCCGGCGATGGACCCGTTCAGCATTGGCTGGTTGTGTGCCCATTCTGGTGGTGCGGGCACAGGGGCCGGAATACCTTTGAAGCGGGCGGTCGCCGGACGGGTACGCTGCGTCGCCGTCCGCCCATCCCATCCCTGAGACCCCGCATCCGGGGTCGCGAGAGGAGAACCCATGTCGCTCGACGTCTCACCGGCCCTGCTCGAACAGGCCGAGCGAGGCGAGGTCGACGAAGCCGAATTCGTCGACTGCGTCCGGAACTCCCTACCGTACGCATGGGAGATGATCAGCTCTCTGGTGGCCCAGCTGAAGGTCGACGGCGGGGAGTTCGCCGACAACCAGACGCCGCCGCCGGACGAGCAGGCCCGCGGACAGCTGCTCCGCGCGCTGGCGAGTGACGCGATACGTGGCGCGCTCCAGCGTCACTTCGGGGTGCGGCTGGCCTTCCAGAACTGCCATCGGGTGGCGGTCTTCCCGCTCGACGCGTCGGCCGACGACCGCCTGGCCCGCTTCACCTCGATCCGGGGCCAGCTGCTGAACCAGTCGCCCGAGCTGCGCGACTGCTGACGCGATGTCGCTGCCGCTCCACCAGGGGGAGGTGTGTCAGAGCAGGAGCGGCAGCACTTCACCACCGAGACGCCGTACGTTCTGCTCGGTGGCGGCCAGATCGCCCGACCCCTCCACCATCAGCGCGAAGCGCGTGATGCCGGTGCGCTCGGCGGTGGCCGCCAGCCGGTCGGCGCACAGCCGGGGCGGGCCCACCGGATGCAGTTCGCACAGCAGCTCCGCGTAGCCGACCGGGTCGCGCATCCGGCGCTCCCGGCCGTCGACCGTGACATGGGCGCCCAGGCCCTGGCGTAACCAGCCGGGCATCGCCTTGGTCAGGGTCTCCGTCGCCGCGGGGCGCGCGTCCTCGATCTGCACCACCCCGGCCGAGACGTGCTCCGCGGCCACCGCCGCGACCTCGTCGGGGGAACGGCCCGCGGCCAGCGCGGACTTCTTCCACAGCCCGACCGCCTCGGCCTTCTCCTCGTCCCCGCAGTGCATGCCGAGCAGCATGGGCAGCCCGCGCTCGGCGGCCAGCCGCACACTGGCGGGCGAGGTGCACGCCATGATCACGGGCGGGGTGCCGGTCGTGCCCGGGTCGTCCGGGCGCGGTACGACGGGGACCTCACGGAAGCTGAACCGCTCGCCGTCCGCCCCCACCCGGGGCTCCCGCAGCCAGCGCAGCAGCAGATCGAGCGACTCGGGGAAGCCGTGCTCGTACGCCCCCAGCCCGGCGCCGAAGACCTCCAGGTCCACCCAGGGCCCGCCGCGGCCGACACCGAGGGTGAACCGGCCGCCGGAGCTGAGATGGAGCAGTGCCGCTTGCTCACCCAGAGCGACGGGGTGTGCCGTTGGAAGTACGCTCACCGCAGTACCGACGCCTATGCGCCGGGTACGTCCCAGCAGCAGGGCGGCGAGGGTGACGGCGGACGGGCAGACGCCGTACGGCACGAAGTGGTGCTCGGCCAGCCACACCGAGTCCAGCCCGGCGTCCTCGGCGAGTTCGGCCGAGCGGACCGCCCGGTGCAGCGCCTCCTCCTGTCCTTGGCCGGGAAATTGAGCGGCCAGTACGAAAGCCCCCACACGCATCGCCATCTGCCTCCTTGTCGCGGCTCCATCGCCGACGCGGGCATCCCCCTTACTGGCATTAACGTCTGACACGTGCCAAGGGCACGGCCTGGCAAGTATTTTTCATGATGATCTGAGAGTGGCTGTGGACGACGGCTTACCAGGTGCGTGACCGTAGCGCGTACGCTGGTCACAGTCAGTAGCTCCCAGCCCTGTCGAGGTGCCCCGTGTCTCCACGCCGAAACCGCCCCCAAGGTGGCGAGAAGCCCGTCGACCGCATGGGCACGGACCGTTACGGCCTGGAGCGCACCGAGACCTGGCAGGGGGAGGAGTGGGTGGTGCGGCTGGTGGGCGGCGGGGGCGCCGCCAAGCACTACCGCTGCCCCGGATGCGACCAGGAGATCCCTCCCGGGGTGCCCCATGTGGTGGCCTGGCAGCAGCACATGGGCGTGGACGACCGGCGCCACTGGCACAAGTCCTGCTGGAACGCGCGAGACCGCCGGAGCGCCAAGCTCCAGCGGTCCCGTAACGCCCCGCGGTACTGAGGCCGCGGGTTCCGAGCGCGGGCGTTACACGTCGCGCTTCTCCAGCAGTGCGTACGCCGCGACGAGGGCCGCCGCGGTGATGCCCCCCAGCACGCCCAGCTGCGACCAGCCGGAGCCCACCGAGTCGTCGATCTGGAAGAGCGCGGCCAGCGCGAATGGCGAGGAGTACTTCTGCATCTGCACGCCCAGGTCCGCCAGGCTGGGCGACATCATCAGGAACGCCGGGAGGATCGACGGGAGCAGCACCACACCCAGCATCGTGGTGATCGCACCGGCCGAGTGCCGCAGCATGCTGCCGACGGCGAGCGAGAGCAGCCCGAGCAGCGAGACATAGAGCCCCACACCGAGGGTCGCGCCGATCAGCTGGTCGTTGCTCGGTTCCATGACCTCCGGGCCGCTGTGCATCCCGGAGCTGATGAACGTCACGAGGGCGAGCGAGAGGGTCGTGGTGACGAACGCGAGCGTGAAGAAGACCAGCGCCTTGGCGGTCAGCACGCGGGAGCGGGCCGGGGAGGCGGTGAAGGTGGTGCGGATCATGCCGGTGCCGTATTCGGACGAGATCACCAGCACGCCGAGGGTGACGACGCACAGCTGGCCGAGCAGGGCGCCGAAGAACCCGGGGAGGGTGGTGGGGGCGCTGGTGTAGTCGCTGTCGTTGGTGCTCGCCGACGTCAGGAACCCGATCCCGACGACCAGCGCGGCCATGACGCTCAGCGTCCAGATCGTCGAGCGCACCGACTTGATCTTGGTCCACTCGGAGGCGATGGCGTTCCCGAGGTGGGTGCGCTGGATCGGGATCGGCGAGGTGTAGGTGCCCACGGCGGCGTACGGCTGCGCGGGCGCGCCGGGCGGCGGCGACACGTACCCGGGCGGGATATGCGGCGCCTGGTGCTGGGGGGCCACCGGCTGCGGCTGTTGCGCGTGAGGTGGCTGCTGCGGTGCCTGCGGCGGAGTCTGCGGCGGGACGGGCGCCTGGCCCTGCTGCTGGTACGGCGTCGTCATCGGGCGTCCTCGTTGTCGCGCTTGGTCAGGTCGGCGGGTGCGGAGGCCGGCGGCTGGGCCGGGGCGGCGGGCGGCTGGACCGGGGGCGCGGCCGGCGGCTGCGCGGGCGCGGCGACGGGCGGCACCGGAGCGGCACCCTGCGCGGGCGCGGCACCGTGCGCCGGAGCGGCGCCCTGCGGCGGGGCGGGCGGCTCGGCGTACCCCGGCATCACGGTCCCGGGCGGGTACGGCCCGGGCGGCTGCCCTGGTACGCCCGGTGCGCCCGGCGCGTAGCCGTACGCCCCGCCCTGCGGGCCGTACGCACCGGCCGCCTGCTGGAGCCCGGCCCGCTGGTCGGCCGTCGAGCGGTAGTCCACGGCGCCCTGCGTCATCCGCATGTACGCCTCCTCCAGCGATGCCTGGTGCGGGGACAGCTCCCACAGCCGGACGTCCGCCGTGTGGGCCAGGTCGCTGATGCGCGGCAGCGGCAGCCCGGTGACCCGCAGGGCGCCGTCCTGCTCCGGCAGCACCTGGCCCCCGGCCTCGCTCAGCGCGGCGGTCAGCTTCTCGCGCTGCTGCGGTTCGCCGTCGGGGGTGCGGACCCGGGCGAAGTCCGCCGAGTTGTACGAGATGAAGTCCTTGACGCTCATGTCGGCGAGCAGCTGTCCGCGGCCGATCACGATCAGCTGGTCGGCGGTGAGCGCCATCTCGCTCATGAGGTGGCTGGAGACGAAGACCGTGCGGCCCTCGGAGGCCAGCTGCTTCATGAGGTTGCGGACCCACAGGATGCCCTCGGGGTCCAGACCGTTGACCGGCTCGTCGAAGAGCAGCACCTGCGGGTCGCCGAGCAGCGCGGCCGCGATGCCCAGGCGCTGGCCCATGCCGAGCGAGAAGCCCTTGGAGCGCTTGCGGGCGACGTTCTGGAGCCCGACCACGCCCAGTACCTCGTCCACCCGGCGGGCCGGGATGCCGGACAGCTGGGCGAGGCACAGCAGGTGCTGGCGGGCGCTGCGGCCGCCGTGCACGGCCTTGGCGTCGAGCAGCGCGCCGACCTGGCGCGGGGCGTTGGGCAGCTTGCGGAAGGGATATCCGCCGACCGTGACGTGTCCCGCGGTGGGTTCGTCGAGCCCGAGGATCATGCGCATCGTCGTCGACTTGCCGGAGCCGTTCGGACCCAGGAAGCCGGTGACGGCGCCCGGCAGCACCTGGAACGACAGGTTGTACACGGCCGTCTTGTCGCCGTAGCGTTTTGTCAGGCCGACTGCCTCGATCATGCTCCGCCCCTCGTGCGAATGGGTCGGGGCGCCTCGCCCCCGTGAGACTTAGGAGCTTAACGGCCTGGTTACGGTTCCCGTGACAGCAGGGTTGAGAGCGGATCGTGACCCCGGGGCCGGGCCCAGCCCTCGTCGTGGAACAGCCGGGTGCCCGTGGTCCGCACTGCCGCGTCGGCGCCCGCCCGGCCGATCCAGGCGGCGGGGTCGGGGCCGAGGAGGTCCCGCAGCCGCGCGGAGGAGGCGAGTAGCCGGGCCAGCAGCGCGCTCTGGTCGCCGCCGCCCGGCAGGGGCCGCCCGCCGTCGCCGGGCGCGGTGAGCACGCCGTGCGTGCTGACGTAGAGGTACGCCGCGTCCAGCCGCTCCCCGGACGGCAGCACCATCGGGAACTCCGCACCGGGCAGCCGGACCCGCTGGTAGTTGGGCACCTCGGTGCGGTCCACGGCGTCGAGCTGCGCGTCGTCGAGCCAGCTGACGACGAGGGGTGTGCGGGCGGCGGGGTCGCCGTACGGGGCGGAGGCGACGTACCCGTAGCGCCCGATGTGCGCCGAGCAGCCGACCGCGATGCCGTGCACCAGCACCGGAACCATGGGCACGGTGGCGGGGTTCCCGGGCCGGCTGAGCTTGTAGTGCAGCTGGGCGGGGGAGGCGTTGGACCCCACCGCGATGACCGGGTGCCGCTGCCGGTACCGCTCCAGCAGCGTCAGGTCGAGGGGGTGCAGCTCGCCGCCGGTGAGGAGCGTGGGCGTGGTGACGGGCCGCCCGGGGTAGGTGAGCGGCGCTTCGGCGGGCACGTCGCCGAACCCGAGTGCGGCGAGGCTGAGGTCATCCACCCTGCCGAGGCTACGCGAGCGGCAGGTGCCCATCAGCGGCGGGCGTGGTCCCTCGCCGCGGGCCGACGCACCGCATGCGCGTACGCGGCACACCGCGCCGTACGCCGAGGGGCGCGCCCCTCGACCGGTGCCAACGGCGCAGCAGTGCGGGGCACCACATGCGCGTGCCCCGCGCCGCAAACTTTCGCGGCACGGGGCACGGAGCGCTAAGCCGTGACCGAGCGTCACCGGGTCTGCTGGGCCGGGACGCCGCGGTTGACGGCCTCTTCCTCGCCCGGGTTCCCGGCCGCGGCCACCGCGGCACCGGTCAGCGTGGCCAGCATCTCGCGGACGTTGGTCAGCTGGGCGTTGATGCTGTCGCGGCGGTTGGTCAGCGCCGCCAGCTCGCGCTCGGACTCGCTGCGGATGCGGTCCGCCTTGGCGTTCGCGTCGGCCACGATGTCCTCGGCCTGGCGCTGGGCGGTCTCCACCGTCTGGCGGGCCCGGCGCTCGGCGTCGGTGCGCAGCTTCTCGGCCTCTAGGCGCAGCTGCTCGGCGCGGTGCTCGATCTCCGCGAGCCGCTTCTCGGCCTTGGCCTGACGGGAAGCCAGGTCGCGCTCGGACTGCTCGCGGCGCTTGGCCAGGTTCGTCTCGAAGTCGGCGGCGGCCTGCGCGGCCTTGGCGCGGGTCTCCTCGAAGAGGGAGTCCGCCTCCTCGCGCTTGGACTGGGCGTCCTTCTGCGCCTCCTGACGCAGCGTGGTGGCTTCGCCCTTCGCCTTCTCGACGATCCGCGCGCCCTCGTCCTCGGCCTTGGCCTTGCGGTCGGCGGCGAACGCCTCGGCGTCGTTGCGGACCTGCTGGGCGGACGACTCGGCCAGCTCGCGGTGCTGTTCGGCGGCCCGGCGGGCCTCCTCGCGCAGGTCCTTCGCCTCTTCCTCGGCGAGGCGGAGGATCTTCTCGACCCGGGCGCCGAGTCCCGCGTAGGACGGCTCCGCGTCGTTGATCTGGGCCTGAGCGTTCTGCGTTTCGAGGTGCAGCTCCTCGATGCGCTTCTCGAGCGAGGTGATGCGGGACAGTGCGCTGTCACGGTCGGCGATGAGCTTGGTAATGCGGTCGTCCACCTGACCGCGGTCGTACCCACGCCGCACGAGCTCGAAGCCGAAGGGGGAGGAAGTGTCGCTCATGGGGTTCCTGTCGAAAGAGACCGGTGAGGTGATAGAGCAAATCCTAGGGGGCCGAACGGCGTGTCATCGAGTCAACGTCCGTTTGATCTGGAGAATGTCCAGCCTTTTGAGTGGACGTAAGACGGAGACCTTGTCACTCGTCGGGATGATACGGACACGACACGCCCTGTGCAGCTAGCCGTCGGACCGTGTTCCCCTACCCATCGGACCGCTTTCCACTCGACCGGGTCGCTCCCGCTCCCGCCGCCGTCTTCACTCCGCCGTTCTCCTTGCCGCCCGCGCCGCCCGACGCGGGGGTCTCGAAAGACTCCAACGCCTCCAGCACGTCCTGGACACGGGTGATTTCCGCATTGATGTCCTCGCGGCGGCGCTTGAGCAGCTCCAGCTCGCGCTTGCCCTCGTCGACGATTTCCTTCGCCTCCGACGTCGCCTCGGACTTGGTGCGCTCGGCATCCTTCTCGGCCTCGAGCCGCTTCTGTTCGGCCTCCTTCAGCAGCCCCTCGGCCTTCTTCACGGCCTGGATCCGCACCCGGCTCGCCTCGGTCTCGGCTTCCGAGACGAGCGACTTCGCCTTCTCCTCGGCCTTCATCAGCTGCGCGGTCGCCGCCGCGACGAGCTTGTCGACCCGCTCGCCGGTCGCCTTCATCTGCTCCGCCGACTCCCGGCGGGCCCGCTCGTGCAGCTCCTCCACCTCGGCCGCGGTCGTCGCTCGCAGCTCCTCGGCGCGCTCCCGGATGGCCGTCGCGTCACCGCGGGCCTCGCTCAGCATCGTGTCGGAGTCCGTACGGGCCTTCTCCACCAGGCCATTGGCCTGCGCGGTGGCCTCGGCCACCAGCCGCTCGGCCTCCTGGCGGGCCGCGCCCACCATGGCGTCCGCCTGCTCCTCGGCCGCGGCCGTCGCCTGGAGCGCGGACTCCTGGGCCTCCGCGGTGAGCCGCTCGGCCTCCGCCGCGGACTCGGTGACCAGCCGGTCCGCCTGCTCGGCCGCGTCGGAGCGGCGCTTGTTGGCGTCCTCGCGCGCCTGGTCGACCAGCCGGTCGGCCTCGTTCTGCGCCTCGGTGCGGATGCGCTCCGCCTCGGCCGCCGCGTCGGCGGCGATCCGCTCGGACTCGGCGCGGGTGCGCTGCGCGTGCTGCTGCGCCGAACCGACCGTCTCCGCGGCCTCGGTGCGCAGCCGCTCGGCCTCGGTGCCGGCCTCCGAGAGCAGCCGGTCCGCCTCGTTCGACGCCTCGGTGACCAGCCGGTCGGCCTGGGCCGCCGCCTCCGAGCGGATGTTGTTGGCGTCGCTGCGGGCCTGCGCCCGGGTGCGCGCCGCGTCCTGCTCCGCGGTCGCCCGCGCGTCCGCCGCCTCCGTACGCAGCGCCTGCGACCGCGCGGTGGCCTCGGCGACGATCCGCTGGGCCTCCTCCGTCGCGCCGCTGACCAGCGTGTCGGCCTGCTCGGCGGCCTCCGCGCGGGTCTTGTTGGCGCTCCTGCGCGCCTCGTCCAGCGTCTCGTTGGCCTCCGCGCGCAGCCGCTCGGCCTCGTGGTTCGCCTCGCCGAGCAGCCGGTCCGCCTGCTCCGCGGCCTCGGAGCGGCGCCGGTTGGCGTCGTCGCGCGAGCGCGCGCCCAACTGCTCCGCCTCGGCGATCGCCTCCGCGACGGTGCGCTCCGCGAGCGACTTGGCGGCCTCCGCCTCCTCGTGCGCCGCACGCCGCACCCGCGAGGCGTCGACCGAGGCGCGCTCCCGCTCCGCGTACGCGTCCGCGCGGACCCGGTCTGCCTCCTCCTGGGCGTCGGTCCGGGTGCGCTCCGCCGCGTGCTCGGCCGCCTGCCGCAGCCCGGTGATCTCCGACTCGGCCTGCTCGTGCAGCCCCGCGACCGAGTCCCGTACGGACTGGGCGTGTTGCTCGGCGGCCGACACCAGGTCCGCCGCGTGCTGTTCGGCCTCCTCGACCAGCCGCTGCGCCTCGGCCTGCGCCTCGCTGACCCGGGTCCGGGCCGCGGCCAGCAGCTCCTCGCCCTGCTCGCGCGCCGCCGTACGCTCCTGCTGCGCCTCCTCGCGGGCGTCGCTCAGCAGCTCCTCGGCCTCGCGGCGGCGGCGTGCCGCCTCCTCCTGGGAGGCCGCCAGGGCCTCCGCGGCCTCGGCGCCGATGCGCTCGGCGGCGCTCGCCGCCTCCGCCCGCACCCGGTCCGCGGTCTCCTGCGCCTCGCTCCGCAGCCGCTCGGCCTCCGCGGCGGCCTCGCTCCGCAGCCGCACCGCCACCGACTCGCCCTCGGCGCGCGCGTTGGACGCGTCCGCGGCGGCCTCGTCGCGCAGCCGGTCGGCTTCTTCCTCGGCCTGCTGCCGCAGGGCGTCAAGCCGCTCCGTGGACTCGGCGCGCTGCCGCTCGACCTCCTCGGCGGCTTCCCGGCGCAGCCGCTCGGCCTCGGTCCGCGCGTCGTTCAGCTCCTGCTCGGCGGAGCTGAACCGCGCTTCCGCCTCCTCGTGCCGCCGGGTCAGCTCGGCCTCGGCCTCGCTGCGCCGTGCCTCGGCCGCCTGCTCGGCCTCCTCGCGCAGCTCCTCGGCGGTACGGGCCGCCTCCTCCTTGACCCGCCCGGCCTGCTCCTCGGCCGAGGTCACCAGCTCCTCGGCCTCGCTGCGGGCCCGCTTCAGCAGCTCGTCGGCCTGGCGGCGGAGCGCGTTCGCCCGCTCGATCGCCTCGGTGCGGACCCGCTCGCTCTCGGTGGTCGCGCCCGAACGCGTCTCCTCCGCGTCCTGCTTGGCCTTCGTCAGCAGGTCCTCGGCGGTGCTGGCCGCCTCCTCGATCTGCTCGACCGCCTCGCGGCGCGCCTCGGCCCGGATCCGCTCGCCCTCGGCGACCGCGTCCGACCGCTGCTGCTCGGCCTCGCCGCGCAGCCGGCGCGCCTCCTCCTGGAGCTCGGCGGTCTTGGCGCGGTACTCCTTGGTGTCGTCCTTCGCCGCGCCCTTGAGCTGGTTGGCGGTGTCGTGCGCCTCCGAGCGCAGCCGGTCGGCCTCCGCCTCGGCCTCGCGCCGGATCCGCTCCGCTTCCTCGGCCGCCGCCTTGGTGGTGGCCTGCGCCTTCTCCGAGGCGCGGGACAGCACCTCCTCGGCGCTCCGCGCCGCCTTGGCCAGCTGCGCCGCCGAGTCCTCGGCGACCCTGGCCCGGGCGTCGTCACCGGCCTCGGAGATCAGCCGCTCGGCCTCGGCGCGGGCGTCGTCCCGCAGCTGCTCGGCCTCGGCGCGGATCGCCTCGGCCTCCTTGGTGGCCTCGCCGACCAGCCGGGCGACCTCCGCCTTGGCGGTGCGGGCGCGCTGCTCGTTGTCCGATTCGGTGGCCGAAAGCCGCTTGGCCGCCGCGTCCTTCGCCTCGCCGAGCACCTTCTCGGCCTCGGCGCGCGCCTCCCGCAGCGCCGTCTCGGCCTCCAGCATCCGCGCCTCCGCGGCGCGGGTCTGCTCGGCGGCGTGCCGACGGGCCTGGTCCGACTCCTGGGCGGTGGAGGTGCGCAGCTGCTCGGCGTGCTCGGTGGCCTCCTGGGCCTGGGCGCCCGCCTTGTTCAGCAGCCGCTCGGCATCCGCACGGGCGCGGCGCAGGATCGCCTCGGCCTCGGCGCGGGCGGTCTCCGCCTCCGAACCCAGCCGCTCCCTGGCCTGGTCGGCGAGGCGCTGCGCCTCGGCGCGGGCGGCGGTGAGCGCCTGCTCGGCCTCGGCCCGGGACTCGTCCAGCAGCCTGCGGGCCTGCGCCTCGGTGCGGGCGCGCAGTTGCTCGGCCCAGGCGACGTTCTCGTTGACGTGCGACTCGACCGTGGCACGGCGCTCGGCCAGCTCCTGGTCCAGCCGCTGACGGCGGGCCACGGCCTCGGCGTGCAGCTCGGCTTCGAGCCGGGCCTGCTGCTCGGCCTGCTCCTGGAGCAGCCGCTGGGTCTGGGCGCGCGTCTGCCGCAGCTCGCGCTCGGCGTCGGCGCGCACCTGCTCCGCCTGGAGCTGCGCGTCCCGCAGCAACTGCTCTGCCTGGTAGCCGACGTTGGCACTGTCGTAGGCAGGACGGCTCGCCAGCGCGCGCCGCACCTCGTGCAGCTTGGCGCGCAGCACCTCGACCTGGTAGCCGAGGTCGTCGGCGTGCTGGACGGCCTTCTCCCGCTCGTTCTTCAGCCGCTCCATCTCGGCCTCGAACTTCGAGAGGTGATCGTCAGGCTCGTAGCGGTCGTAGCCCCGCACTGCGCGGTCCCATCCGTCCCCTGGTCGCGTTGGCGGCCGGCTCCGTACCGCGCGGTTCCTGGCAGTCCCTTGCGGTCCCTCGCGGCCCCGACCCGGCGTGATGCGTGCCGGGCGGACCGGAGCTGGCCCTTCCGAAGAAATGGTGTCAGATCATCGGCTCAGCCCGGGCCGGACCCCGATCCCTTCGATTCCCGTACCCCGGCCGAGCCTGCACTCTACCGGCCGGGGAAGGGGTAGGTCAGTGGTCCGCTTCAGTGGTCCGCTTCACCGGGTGTTGCCGCGGTCACGAGTTCGGTCAGCACACCGTGGCAGTCCTTGGGGTGGAGGAACGTGATGCGCGAGTCCATCGACCCACGTCGGGGCTGTTCGTACAGCACCCGCACCCCCTTGTCGCGGATGGCCTCGGAGTCGGCGTCGACGTCGGCGGTGCCGAACGCGATGTGATGGACGCCCTCACCGTTCTTCGCCAGCCACTTGCCGACCGCGGAGTCCTCCCGGGTCGGCTCCAGCAGCTGGAGGTACGAGGCCCCGCCGTCAGAGGTCTCGTTGATCTTCAGCATGGCCTCACGGACGCCCTGCTCCTCGTTGACCTCGGAGTGGAACACCTCGAAGCCGTACGTGGCACGGTAGAACTCGACGGTCTTGTCCAGGTCGAAGCAGGCGATCCCGATGTGGTCGATTCTCGTCAGCATGGGCTTAGTGCACCGCTACACGGCCGGTTACGCAACGTGCGCGCGATCACACTGATGGGGCGGTGACCGGGCGGGTACTCGTCAGTACATTGACGATAACCCTCGTTAACTTCCTTCTCCCCGCGGAGGACGCACCATGACTCGTACGACATCTGTGATTGTGGCGGGAGCCCGTACCCCCATGGGCCGCCTCCTCGGCAGCCTGCGCTCGTTCTCCGGCGCCGACCTGGGCGGCTTCGCGATCAAGGCCGCGCTGGAGCGGGCCGGGGTCACCGGTGACCAGGTGCAGTACGTGATCATGGGGCAGGTGCTCCAGGCCGGTGCCGGGCAGATTCCCGCACGTCAGGCGGCCGTCAAGGCCGGGATCCCGATGAGCGTCCCCGCCCTCACCGTCAACAAGGTGTGCCTGTCTGGACTGGACGCCATCGCGCTGGCCGACCAGCTGATCCGGGCCGGGGAGTTCGACATCGTGGTGGCCGGCGGCCAGGAGTCCATGACCAACGCGCCCCATCTGCTCCCGGGCTCCCGCGACGGCCACAAGTACGGCGCGATCCAGATGCTCGACGCCATGGCCCACGACGGTCTGACCGACGCCTTCGAGAACGTCGCCATGGGCGAGTCCACCGAAGCGCACAACACCCGGCTCGGCATCGGCCGCCCCGAGCAGGACGAGATCGCCGCCCGCTCCCACCAGCGCGCCGCCGCCGCCCAGAAGAACGGCCTGTTCGACGCCGAGATCACCCCGGTGGAGATCCCGCAGCGCAAGGGCGACCCGGTCGTCTTCGCCAAGGACGAGGGCATCCGCGGCGAGACCACCGTGGAGTCGCTGGCCAAGCTGCGCCCGGCCTTCGCGCGCGACGGGAACGGGACGATCACGGCCGGATCGTCCTCGCAGATCTCGGACGGGGCGGCCGCCGTCGTCGTCATGAGCAAGGAGAAGGCCGAGGAGCTGGGCCTGGAGTGGATCGCAGAGATCGGCGCCCACGGCAATGTGGCCGGACCCGACAACTCGCTCCAGTCCCAGCCGTCCAACGCGATCGCGCACGCGCTGGGCAAGGAGGGGCTGACGGCGGACGATCTCGACCTGATCGAGATCAACGAGGCGTTCGCCGCGGTCGCCGTGCAGTCGATGAAGGACCTGGGTCTTTCCTCCGAAAAGGTGAACGTGAACGGCGGCGCGATCGCCCTCGGCCACCCCATCGGCATGTCCGGCGCCCGCATCGTGCTCCACCTGGCGCTGGAGCTCCAGCGGCGCGGCGGCGGCGTCGGAGCCGCGGCGCTGTGCGGCGGGGGCGGCCAGGGCGATGCGCTGATCGTCCGCGTCCCCGGGGCCTGACGGGGCCGGATCCGGTCCGTCCGTACGAGTGATGAGGAGCGCGGCACCCATGGCTGACGCTGATGTGCCCACGCTGGTGGAGCAGGCCCGGCAGGGGCGGCCGCGCGCGGTCGCCCGGCTCATCTCGCTGATCGAGGGCGACTCCCCGCGGCTGCGCGAGGTGATGGCCGCGCTGGCGCCGCTGGCGCAGGGTGCGTACGTGGTCGGGGTGACCGGTTCGCCGGGGGTCGGCAAGTCCACGTCGACCTCCGCGCTCGTCTCCGCGTACCGGAGGGCGGGGAAGCGGGTCGGGGTGCTCGCCGTCGACCCGTCCTCGCCCTTCTCGGGCGGCGCGCTCCTCGGTGACCGGATCCGGATGTCCGAGCACGCCTCGGACCCCGGCGTCTACATCCGCTCCATGGCCACCCGCGGGCATCTGGGCGGCCTCGCCTGGGCCGCCCCGCAGGCCATCCGGGTACTGGACGTGGCCGGATGCGACGTGGTGATCGTGGAGACGGTCGGCGTCGGCCAGTCCGAGGTGGAGATCGCCGCCCAGGCCGACACGACCATGGTGTTGCTCGCCCCGGGCATGGGCGACGGCATCCAGGCGGCCAAGGCCGGGATCCTGGAGATCGGCGATGTGTACGTGGTCAACAAGGCCGACCGGGAGGGCGCCGACGCCACCGCCCGCGAGCTGAACCACATGCTGGGCCTGGGCGAGGCCCGGGCGCCGGGGGACTGGCGGCCGCCGATCGTGAAGACCGTCGCGGCGCGCGGCGAGGGCACCGACGAGGTCGTGCAGGCCCTGGAGAAGCACCGGGCGTGGATGGAGGAGCACGGCGTGCTGGCCGAGCGCCGGATGCGGCGCGCGGCGGGCGAGGTCGAGACGATCGCGGTGACCGCGCTGCGGGCCCGCATCGGCGATCTGCACGGCGACCGCCGCCTGGGCGTGCTGGCGGAGCGGGTCGTGGCGGGCGAGCTGGACCCGTACGCGGCGGCGGACGAGCTGGTGGCGGGAGTCACCGAGGGGGCGTAGGGACGCAGGTCCGCGGCCCACCTGAAGGATCCTTCAGGTGGGCTCTGCCACGCTTGGGCCCATGCGTTTGCTGATTGTGGAGGACGAGCGGCGGCTCGCCCTGTCGCTGGCCAAGGGGCTGCGGGCCGAGGGGTTCGCGGTCGACGTGGTGCACGACGGACGGGAAGGGCTGCACCGGGCCCAGGAGGGCGCGTACGACCTGATCGTCCTCGACATCATGCTGCCGGGGATGAACGGCTACCGCGTCTGCGGCGCCCTGCGGGCGGCCGGGAGCGAGGTGCCGATCCTGATGCTCACGGCGAAGGACGGCGAGTACGACGAGGCGGAGGGGCTGGACACCGGCGCCGACGACTATCTGACCAAGCCGTTCTCGTACGTCGTGCTGGTCGCCCGGGTGCGGGCGCTGCTGCGGCGGCGCGGCGCCGGGGCCTCGCCCGTGGTGCGGGTGGGGGCGCTCGCGGTGGACCGGGGCGCACGCCGGGTGGAGCGGGACGGGGACGAGGTGTCCTTGACCGCCAAGGAGTTCTCGGTGCTGGAGCACCTGGCGATGAACGGCGGGGACGTCTGCTCCAAGGCGGACATCCTGGAGCACGTGTGGGACTTCGCGTACGACGGCGACCCCAACATCGTCGAGGTGTACGTGAGCGCGCTGCGCCGCAAGCTGGGGCCCGGCTTCATCGAGACCGTGCGGGGAGCGGGGTACCGGCTCCGTGGGTAGGGCATTCGGTTCGGTACGGGCGCGGGCCGCGCTGGGCGCGACCGTGGTGGTGGCCGTGGCGCTGGTGGCCGCGGGGCTCGCGGTGCTGCGGGTGCTCCAGGGCAACCTGGCGGACCAGGCCGGGCTGCACGCCCAGGTGGAGGCGCGCGAGGTGGCGTCGAAGATAGCCGCGGGGACCGGTTACCGCGGTCTGGACCTGGACGACGACACCCCGGTGCAGGTCGTGGACGACAAGCGCCGGGTGCGGGCGGTCAGCGAGGACCTGGAGGCCGTGACGGGGACGGCGAGCACGTCGGTGCGCCCCGTGTCGGTGGCGCCGGACGGCGAGCGCGAGGAGGGCGAGGTCGACGGCGACGTGCGGTACGTCAACGGCTCCGCCCGGATCGACGGCACGACCGCCGACTACCGCTGGGCGGCCGTGGAGGCCACCAGCCCGCAGGGCGACGAGGTCACCGTCTACGCGGGAGCCCCGCTGGCCACCGAGCGCGACGCGGTCGGCACGGTGCGGCAGGCGATGCTGATCGGGCTGCCGCTGCTGCTGCTCGTGGTCGCCGGGGTGACGTGGCTGGTGACGCGGCGCGCGCTGCGGCCGGTGGAGGGCATCCGGCAGGAGATGTCCGCGATCACGGCGAGCACGGACCTGTCCCGGCGGGTGCCGGAGCCGGACTCGCACGACGAGGTGGCGCGGCTGGCCCGGACCACCAACGAGACCCTCACCGCGCTGGAGGCGGCGGTGGAGCGGCAGCGCGCGTTCGTGGCCGACGCCTCGCACGAGCTGCGCTCCCCGGTGGCCTCGCTCCGTACCCAGCTGGAGGTGGGCGTGGCCCACCCCGAACTGCTGGACCTGCCGGGCGCGGTCGAGGACGTGGTGCGGCTCCAGCGGCTGGCGGCCGATCTGCTGCTGCTGGCCCGGCTGGACGCGGGGGAGCGCCCCCGCGCGGACAGCAGGGTGGAGCTGGACAAGCTGGTGCGGGAGACGGTGGAGCAGCGGACCGGGGACCGGGTGCCGGTGCGCACCGACCTGGCGACGGTGGCCGCCACCGGGTCCCGCGGGCAGCTCACCCAGGTGCTGGGCAATCTGGTCGACAACGCGCAGCGGCACGCGCGCGGCGAGGTGCGGGTGTCGGTGCGGGCGGACGGCGCCGAGGGCGTGGTCGCGGTCGCCGACGACGGCGCCGGGGTGCCGGAGTCCGAACGGGAGCGGATCTTCGAGCGGTTCGTACGGCTCGACGACGCCCGCAGCCGCGACGATGGCGGGGCCGGGCTCGGCCTCGCCATCGCGCGGGACGTGGTGCTGCGGCACGGCGGCACGCTGACCGTGGGTGAGGCGCCGGGCGGCGGCGCGCTGTTCGAGGTGCGGCTGCCGCTGGTCTGAGCCGGACGGGACCTACACGCGGCCGCGCTGGGTGCGCAGATGGTCGGCGACGGGCACCAGCGACCCGTACAGCGCCTCCAGGTCGGCCGGGGAGAGCAGGTCGATGAAGTGCTTGCGCACCGATTCGACGTGGTGGGGTGCGACCTTGCGCATGGTGTCCCAGCCGTGTTCCGTGAGGACGGCGTAGAGCCCGCGCCGGTCGGATTCGCAGTTCTCGCGGCGGACCAGCCCGGCGTTCTCCATCCGGGTGATCTGATGGGAGAGACGGCTCTTGGACTGGAGCGTCGCGGACGCGAGGTCGCTCATCCGCATCCGGTGCTCTTCCGACTCCGAGAGGTTGACCAGGATCTCGTAGTCGTTCATGGTCAGGCCGAACGGCTGGAGGTCTCGTTCGAGCTGGTAGGTCAGCAGCCGGCTGACGTCCAGGTGGGTGCGCCAGGCGCGCTGTTCCTCATCGCTGAGCCAGCGTGTGCCGTTCTCGGTCTCCATGGGATGTATTCTACCTATAGAAGTTGAATTCCGAACCAATGGATGTATCGGGCTAGAGGTCACCTGTTCGACGTTACACTCCGCATGTTCACGCTCACGAACCGGTACCCCCCGTCGCGCCGACGGCTATCTCCTCCATCAGCTCCTCCGTGGACTGGAGCAGCACGGTCCCGGCGCCCACGAACTCGAACTGGTGCTCCTCGCCCGATGTGCCCCCGAGTCCGGTGTGCGCCCGGATGCCGCCCATGACCCCGCGCAGGTACTCGTGGTCGTAGTGGTGGTTGGGGGTGGGGCAGTCCGCCCAGCCGACCAGCGCCTGCGGATCGACCCGGATCGGCGGCTCCATGAAGACCACGGGCCCGTTGGACGCCGCCACGAACTTCCCCGTCCCGATGAGCGTCAGGAAGCCCGGCACGATCGACTGCTTCAGCGCCAGCGACGGCTGGTAGGCGAGCAGATTGCCCGACCGGATGGTGAGGTTCCCGTCGTCCAGGTCATAGGAGTTGACGTCGAAGGCGCGGTCCGCGAGCACCATCTTGCCCTTGCCCTCGGCCACCACCCACTCGGCGGCGTGCAGGGGTGAGTGGAAGCTGCCCGCGACGAGCCGGTCGAGCCGCCCGAGCCCGATGCCCTGGAAGCCGATCTGCCCGTAGTAGGCGACCATCTTCCCCTTCTGGAGGAACCACTGCCCGTCCAGCTCCACGCTGAAGGCGTACGGATTGACGTTGTCGTCGGCGGGCAGCGTGTGCGCGTCGTGGATGACGGGGCCGTTCACAGCTTCTCCTCCGATGCCTGGACATAGACCGTGCCGGTGCCGGACAGCTCCAGCTGGAAGGCCTCCCCCGAGCCGCGGCCCACCATGTCGCGCCAGCCGAGGGCCGTCGAGAGCTTATTGCGAACATCACCCCGGTGGGCTACATATGCCTGCGGATCGACGTGGACCGGACGCCCCGGCTGGATCGGCAGCTCGATCACCCCGCCGTGCGCCATCACCGCGGCCGAACCCTGCCCCTCCAGCGTGGTGGTGAACAGCCCCTGGCCGGTCACCTGGCCGCGCACCATGCCCATCACCCCGCCCTGCGACCCCAGGAACATCGTGCCCTGGCGCAGCGAGCCGTCGAACGCCAGCAGCCGGTCCGACTCCACGTACAGCGTGTCGCCGACCAGGTCGATCACCTGCACATGGTGTCCGCCGTGCCCGAACATCACGGTGCCCTGGCCCTCTATGGTCATCAGCGGCGTCGCCTCGTTCGCGACCCGCCGCCCGATCATGCCCATCACCCCGCGCTGGCCGCCGGTGATGCTCGGCGTGAACCGCACCTGGCCGCGGTACGCCAGCATCGCGCCGCGCTGGCTGAACAGCGTCTGGCCGGGCATCACCTGGGCCTCCACCATGCGGGAGGTGAGATTGGTGAACGGCATCAGATCTCGCCCCCGATCGTGTTGCGCTCGCTGGGCTGCACGTACACCAGTCCCTCGCCCTCGAAGCGGATCTGGAAGGCCTCGCCCCCGCTCTCGCCTATCAGCGCGCGGAAGTTCACGCCCGACTGGAAGTGCTGCTTGAGGTTGCCGGTGTGGGCCACGTACGCGCCCGGGTCGACCTGGAGCGGGGTCTGCGGGGTCACGCGCAGCACGATCGCCGCGCCGTGCGAGACGATCGCCGCCTGGCCGGTGCCCTCCACGGTCGTGGTGAACAGCCCGTTGCCCTGCGCGGAGCCGCGCAGCCCGGTGAAGGAGGTGCCGGTGCGCAGGGCCGCGTCCGTGCACAGCAGATTGCCCGCCTCCACGTACAGCTTCTCGCCGTGCAGCGACACCAGGTTGATCTCGCTCGCCCGGTCGGCGAAGTAGCACGTGCCGTGCCCCTTCACCTCCATGACCTCCATCTGCTCGCCGGTGAGCCGCCGCGTCACCATGCCGCGCAGCCCGTCACCGCCGCCCGTCCTCTTCTTGAAGGTCATGTCCCCCTCGTACGCGACCATCGCGCCGTTCTTCGCCTTCACGGAGTCGCCGGTCAGGTCGACGGCGAGCACCCTGGATCCCTGGAGCCGAAAGTGAGCCACGGAACCGACGGTATCGGTCCCGCCACCCGGGAGAAATGATCGCCGGTGGGGCTGCGACAATAGGAGCGCTTGTGCATGGCTTCACAAGCACCCTGTTCCGATCCGTTGTCCGTGTCTCCTCATGCGAAGGTGCTCTCGTGGACTTCAAGACCGCCACCGCGCTGCGCCGGCTCCGCCTGGTCTCCGCGCCCGAGGCCGTGTCCTTCCTGCTGCTGCTCGTCTCTTCGGTGCTCAAGCGCACGACTGACTTCAACGCGGTGCCGGTGATGGGGTGGGTGCACGCCGCCCTCTTCATCCTCTACCTGGTCTTCTGGGCGGACGCCTGGAACCGCACCAAGTGGGGCTGGAAGACCGCCGCGCTCTACTTCGTCCTCGGTGTCCTGCCCACCGGCGGCTTCTTCGCCGAGCGCAAGCTCAAGCGCGAGGCCGAGGCCGGTGTGATCGCGGCGCGGGCCCGCCGCGAGGGCGTGGTCAACGTATGATCGTCGCCTTCTCGGTGACCCCGCTGGGCGTCGGCGAGGACGTGGGGGAGTACGTCGCGGACGCGGTGCGGGTGGTGCGCGAGTCGGGGCTGCCGAACCGTACGGACGCGATGTTCACCTCGATCGAGGGCGAGTGGGACGAGGTCATGGCCGTGGTCAAGCGCGCCGTGGCGGCGGTGGAGGCGCGCGCCCCGCGCGTCTCCGTCGTCCTGAAGGCCGACATCCGCCAGGGCGTGACGGACGGCCTCACCTCGAAGGTGGACACGGTGGAGCGCCACCTCTCGGCGTAACGCCCTCTGGAGCGGGGCCGCCGGCGCGGGCAGGCTGAGCACATGCCGACGTCCTCTGGGTCCGGGGCCACGGACCCGGCCGCGTTACGCCCCGGCCCCGGTCACCCCGCCCCCGTACCCGAACCCGCGGCCACCGCGCGCGCCGGGTACGGCGCCGTCTTCGCCTTCCCCGAGTTCCGCACGGTCTTCGCCGCGCACCTCATCTCGATGCTCGGCGAGACGGCGGGCGGCATCGCGCTGTCCGTCCTCGTCTACCGGCTCACCGGGTCGCCGCTCCTCAGCGCCCTCACCTTCGCGACCGCGCTGCTGCCGTACGTGGTCGGCGGCACCCTGCTGTCCTCCGTCGCCGACCGCTACCCGGCCCGCCGGGTCCTCGTCGTGTGCGATCTGCTGCACGCGGGCTGTGTGGCCGCCATGACGGTGCCCGGGATGCCGGTGGCCGTGCTGCTCGCGTTGCGCTGCGTGCCCGCGGCGATCTCGCCCGTGTTCAGCGGCACCCGGGCGGCCACGCTCGGCGACATCGTCGGCGAGGGCGATCTGTTCGTGCTGGGCCGCTCGGTCATCCGCATCACCGCGCAGAGCGCCCAGCTGACCGGGTTCGCGGCGGGCGGGCTGCTGCTGGCCGCCGTGTCGCCGCGCACCGTCCTCGCGATCACGGCCGCGGCGCTGTGCTGCTCGGCGCTGCTGCTCCGCTTCGGCACCCGCCACCGCCCCGCGCGCCGCACGTCCGGGAAAGGGGCGGGCGGGGCGCTGCTCGGGGACTCGCTGCGCGGCGTCCGGCAGCTGTTCGCCGACCGCCGGATCCGGGCGCTGCTGCTGCTGTCCTGGGTGCCGCCGATGTTCGTGGTGATGCCGGAGGCGCTGCTGACCCCGTACGCGGACGCCCAGGGGCTGGGCTCGGTCGGGCTCGGGCTGCTGATGTGCGGGATGCCGGTCGGCGCGGTCGTGAGCGAGGTCCTGGCGGGCTCCCTGCTGGGGCCGCGCGGACGGGCCCGGCTGACGCTGCCGGTGGGGGTGCTCGCGGCGCTGCCCGCCGTCGGGTACGCCGCGGATCCCTCGTTCGGATGGGCGCTGGCCCTCCAGGTGGTGACGGGCTTCGGGATCGCGTACACCCTCGGCCTCGACCAGTGGTTCCTGGTGGCCGTGCCGGAGGAGCTGCGGGGCCGGGCGATGACCGTGCTGACGGCCGGGCTGATGACCGCGCAGGGCCTGGGGATGGCGGTGTCGGGGGCGGTCGCGGAGTTCGTGCCGGTGCACGCTGTGGCGGCGCTGGCGGGCGGCTGCGGCGCGCTGTGCTCGCTCCTGGTGGCGCTGGAGGTGCGGCGTACGGCCCGGAGGGGCGGGCCGGGGCCGGGTCCGGCCGGGTTCGAAGGGTGAGACCGTGCTGACCGCGATATGACCGGCCGGTAGGGTCGGTACCGTGCCGAAGCCGCTCAGCCTCCCGTTCGACCCCATCGCCCGCGCCGATGAGCGCTGGAAGCAGCGATGGGGGTCCGTGCCGTCGATGGCCGCGATCACTTCGATCATGCGGGCCCACCAGATCCTGCTCGGTCAGGTCGACGCGGTGGTCAAGCCGTACGGGCTGACCTTCGCGCGCTATGAGGCGCTGGTGCTGCTCACCTTCTCCAAGTCCGGTGAGCTGCCCATGTCCAAGATCGGCGAGCGGTTGATGGTGCACCCGACCTCGGTCACCAACACGGTGGACCGCCTGGTCAAGTCGGGTCTGGTCGACAAGCGGCCCAACCCGGCCGACGGCCGCGGCACCCTCGCCACCATCACCGACCGGGGCCGTGAGGTGGTCGAGTCGGCCACCCGCGACCTGATGGCGATGGACTTCGGGCTCGGGGTGTACGACGCCGAGGAGTGCGGGGAGATCTTCCGGATGCTGCGCCCGCTGCGGATCGCCGCGGAGGACTTCGAGGAAGAGTGACGCCATCGCGATCGGTCGTTGGTCGGAGCAGCCCGCGAGGCCCCCGCTCCGCGGGGATGATCCACGAAGCGTCCTGAGCCGTTACCGGGCGATGGCGTCGGCCCCGCCTCCGCGGGGGTTTTCCGGGGGCGTTACGCTCATCCGCATGAAGAAGAGCGTTTTGCGTCGCTACCAGGTGATGGCCTACGTCACCGGTGTGCTGCTGATCCTGTTGACGCTCGGCGTGATCGCCAAGTATCTGCTGGACGTGAGCGGCGCGGCCGGGTTCACCAGCGTCGTCGGCATCGCGCACGGCTGGCTGTACGTCCTCTACCTGGTCTTCGCCTTCGACCTGGGCTCCAAGGCGAAGTGGCCGTTCGGCAAGCTGGCCTGGGTGCTGCTCGCGGGCACCATCCCGACCGCGGCCTTCTTCGTCGAGCGCAAGATCTCCCGCGAGCTGGAGCCGCTGGTCAGCGGATCCGAGCCCGAGACCGCGAAGGCCTGAGCCGCTCTTCCCCCTCCGACCTGCGGGAACGGGTCGGCCGGACACCCGGTCGGCCCGACACGGGCAGTCAGCCGTCGACAATTAGTTGGACGTCCTAGTAAATTTGACGTATGGACGCCGAAGGCATTGAGGCAGGCCGCCGCCGCTGGCAGGCCCGGTATGACGCGGCGCACAAGCGCGACGCCGACTTCACCACCCTGTCCGGGGACCCGGTGGAGCCGGTCTACGGGCCCGCGCCGGGTGACACGGTCGAGGGATTCGAGCGGATCGGCTGGCCCGGTGAGTTCCCGTACACCCGGGGTCTCTACGCCACCGGCTACCGCGGCCGCGCCTGGACCATCCGCCAGTTCGCGGGCTTCGGCAACGCCGAGCAGACCAACGAGCGCTACAAGATGATCCTCAAGGCGGGCGGCGGCGGGCTGTCGGTCGCCTTCGACATGCCGACGCTCATGGGCCGCGACTCCGACGATCCGCGCTCGCTCGGCGAGGTCGGCCACTGCGGTGTCGCGATCGACTCCGCGGCCGACATGGAGATCCTCTTCAAGGACATCCCGCTCGGCGACGTCACCACCTCGATGACGATCAGCGGCCCGGCCGTCCCGATCTTCTGCATGTACCTGGTCGCCGCCGAGCGCCAGGGCGTGGACCACGCGGTGCTCAACGGCACGCTCCAGACCGACATCTTCAAGGAGTACATCGCGCAGAAGGAGTGGCTCTTCCCGCCCGAGCCCCATCTGCGGCTGATCGGCGACCTGATGGAGTACTGCGCGCGCGGCATCCCCGCGTACAAGCCGCTCTCGGTCTCCGGCTACCACATCCGCGAGGCGGGGGCGACGGCCGCGCAGGAGCTGGCGTACACCCTCGCCGACGGCTTCGGCTACGTCGAACTGGGCCTCTCCCGCGGCCTGGACGTCAACGCCTTCGCGCCCGGCCTGTCCTTCTTCTTCGACGCCCACCTCGACTTCTTCGAGGAGATCGCCAAGTTCCGCGCGGCCCGCCGCATCTGGGCCCGCTGGATGCGCGACGTCTACGGGGCGACGTCCGAGAAGGCGCAGTGGCTGCGCTTCCACACCCAGACCGCCGGGGTCTCGCTCACCGCCCAGCAGCCCTACAACAACGTCGTTCGGACCGCCGTGGAGGCGCTGTCCGCCGTGCTCGGCGGCACCAACTCGCTGCACACCAACGCCCTGGACGAGACCCTCGCGCTGCCCAGCGAGCAGGCCGCCGAGATCGCCCTGCGCACCCAGCAGGTGCTGATGGAGGAGACCGGCATCCTCAACGTGGCCGACCCGCTGGGCGGCTCCTGGTACGTCGAGGCGCTCACCGACCGGATCGAGGCCGACGCCGAGAAGATCTTCGAGCAGATCAAGGAGCGCGGCCGCCGGGCGGTCCCCGAAGGGCGGCACCCCATCGGGCCGATCACCTCCGGCATCCTGCGCGGCATCGAGGACGGCTGGTTCACCGGCGAGATCGCCGAGTCCGCCTTCACCTACCAGCGGGCGCTGGAGAAGGGGGACAAGAAGGTCGTCGGCGTCAACTGCCACCACGGCTCGGTCACCGGCGATCTGGAGATCCTGCGGGTCAGCCACGAGGTCGAGCGCGAGCAGGTGCGGATCCTGGGCGCCCGTAGGACCGGGCGGGACGAAGCCACGGTCGCCGAGGGGCTGAAGGCGCTGGTGGCGGCCGCCCGGGACGGCTCCAACATGATCGAGCCGATGCTGGAGGCGGTGCGCGCCGAGGCGACGCTCGGCGAGATCTGTGACGCGCTGCGCGGGGAGTGGGGGATCTACACCGAGCCCGCCGGGTTCTGACCGCCCCGGCCGTTTTCCGGCGCGCTTCCCGGCGGGGCGCCCGCGCCGCCGGGTGCGTCGCCGGGGTGCGCCGTCGCGGCCAGCCCGTGCAGCAGCAGCGTCGAGAAGCCCTGGGCCCACTCCGCGTCCACCGGCTCGGCGCTGACCAGCAGCCGGTGGACCACCGAGCCCGCGATCACGTCGAAGATCAGGTCCGCGTTGCGGGCCGCCGCGCCCGGATCGTCCTCGCGGGGCAGTTCGCCGCGCAGCTGCGCGCGCTCCCGGCCGATCAGCACCAGCCGCTTCTGCCGGTCCACGATCGCGGACCGGACCCGGGCCCCCAGCGCCTCGTCCTGGGTGGCCTCGGCGACCACGGCCATCAGCGCCGTCTTGGTCTCGGGCAGCTCCAGCAGCTCGGCGAAGCGCACCACCACGTTCTCGATGTCCGCCCGCAGGCTGCCGCAGTCGGCCGACATCAGGTGTTCGTCGAAGACCGCGGCGACCGCGTCCACGACCAGTTCGCTCTTGCCCGCCCAGCGGCGGTAGAGGGTCGTCTTGGCGACTCCGGCGCGTGCCGCGACGTCGCCCATCGTGAGCTTTCCCCAGCCCAGCTCGACCAGGGCGGCACGCGTCGCGCCGAGGATGGCACGGTCGGCCTCGACGCTGCGGGGGCGCCCTGTGCGCCTGCTGGGCGGGCTCATGGCGCATGACCCTACTCGCAGGTAGACGCGGGTGTCCCGGCCGGTTACGCTACGGCTCGTAGCGTAAGACCGGCCTGTCCGCGGATCGGCTGATGCGCTTTTCCATTCACCGCGTCGAGAGGGGAGGATAGGACCATGCAGCCACGGAACATGTCCATGAGTGGAGTGGTCGACCTCGCCGCGGTGAAGGCGGCCGGGGAAGCGAAGCAGAAGGCGGAGAAGGCGCGGGCCGACGCCGCCCGCACGGGCGCGCCCGCGCCCACGCGCCTGGTCTTCGACGTCGACGAGGCGGGTTTTCAGCAGGAGGTCCTCCAGCGCTCCACCGAAGTACCGGTCGTCATCGACTTCTGGGCTGAGTGGTGCGAGCCGTGCAAGCAGCTCGGACCGATCCTGGAGAAGCTGGCCGGGGAGTACGCGGGGAAGTTCGTCCTCGCGAAGATCGACGTCGATGCCAACCAGATGCTCTTCCAGCAGTTCGGCGTGCAGGGGATCCCCGCGGTGTTCGCGGTGGTCGCCGGGCAGCCGGTGCCGCTGTTCCAGGGCGCGGCGCCGGAGGCGCAGATCCGCCAGGTGCTGGACCAGCTGGTCCAGGCCGCGGAGCAGCAGTTCGGCATCGTCGGCGCCCCGGCCGAGGCGCCGGCGGAGGACGCCGGGCAGGAGGCCCCGGAGGCGCCCGCGGGTCCGTACGACAGCGCGCTGGCCGCGGCCCATGAGGCGCTGGACGCGGGCGACCTGGGCGGTGCCGTCCGCGCGTATCAGAACGTGCTGAACGACGACCCGGCCAACGCGGAGGCCAAGCTCGGCCTGGCCCAGGCCCAGTTGCTGGAGCGGGTGCAGGGCCTGGACGCGCAGCAGGTGCGCAAGGCGGCCGCCGACAGCCCTGCGGACTCGGCGGCGCAGATCGCGGCGGCCGACCTGGATCTGGTGGGCGGTCATGTGGAGGACGCCTTCGGTCGCTTGGTCGACGCGGTGCGGCGCACGGCGGGGGAGGACCGCGAGGCGGCCCGGCTCCATCTGCTGAGCCTCTTCGATGTGATCGGCGGTGACGATCCCCGAGTGGTCACGGCGCGTAGCGCGTTGGCGCGCGTCCTGTTCTGACCTCGCGGCTCTCAAACGGAACAGCGGCCGCGCTTTACCAAAACTTGGTAAACGCGGCTGCTGTTACTGCTAGTAAGGCCGGGACGGGGCTTTGTCCGTTCTTGCCGTTAAATCTCCCCGTCTTTCCGGGCGTTGAGCGGCGACCCTGCGTGCCCGGGCTCGACCGACCTGCCGCAGATCGGTTATCAGCCCGTTACTCGCTAGTAACGAACCCCTTGTGCCCCGGCCGTGAATGGACCACGATCGGCCAAGCTCGGTCCATCTTCAACGAAGCCCGGCAACCGGTCGGTGCGGTGCTGCGGGTGGGTCCCCACCGGGCAGGCCGGCGGCAGTGGCGTCGGCCGTGGACAGGGGGGTCTCTGCCCAACGGGCAGGGCCTGTCCAGGAGGTTGCGCGAGAAGCGTGGCCAGTGGTTGTCGCTCGGGGGTGATCGCCGGTGTTTCGGCGGGTGCAGTTCGCGCCTGTGAGACGTGGGCGCTCTCCTTCCCGAGGACGTAGCACTTCTCCCATCCCAGTTCGGGGCCGCGGCCCCGGCCGGAGATGTACGTCCGAGAAGGAGGAAAGTCATGGAGTCCCTGGCTCGTGGCGGGACCAGATGGAAGCGGTTCGCCGTTGTCATGGTCCCGAGCGTTGCTGCCACGGCCGCGATCGGCGTCGCCCTGTCACAGGGTGCGCTCGCGGCCTCGTTCAACGTGTCCGGCCAGCAGTTCAAGGTCGCGGTCGACCGGCTCGACGGTACGGGCTTCGCCCAGTACGGCGCGATAGACACCCAGCACGGCGGGAAGAACATCCCCGTCGCGGTGTCCGCGTTCAAGAGCGCCAAGCTCAAGGGTCTGTGCCAGTCGGTGGTCGTCCCGGTCCCGGTCTTCGGCGACGTGTCGCTGAAGCTGTCGGCCGGTAACGGCAGCAAGACGGTGGAGGCGAAGAACCTCTTCATCGACCTCGACCAGCTGGACGCCGACGCGACGTTCCGCGGCATCGACATCGGTGTGGCGGCGGGCGACGCGAACAAGGGTCCCGGGATCAACAAGGGTGACAAGGCCCTTCCCGGCTCCTTCGCCCAGCAGGCCGATTCGGCGACGCTGACCGGTGTGAAGCAGACCGCTTGGGCGACCAGTGCGGGCACGTTCAAGCTCTCCGGCCTTTCGATGAAGGTCAGCAAGGGCAAGAACGAGTGCTTCTAGAGCGCTGAGCTGGAAGGGTGGGGGGCCGCGGCGCTGCCCCTCACCCGGCATCGCCCAGCAGCGCTTAGGCGCCACGCAGTTCAGTACCGCAGTAGAACACTTGCGATCACCTAGATCGCCAGCCCCAGGGAGCTGTTTTCAATGAGTGCCGAGTCGCCGGGGGCGCGTGACCGTACCAGCCATTGGCGCAAGTCCTTCAGGGCATGGCGCTGGCAGCGCCCGTTCTGGGCGGGGCTGCTCACCACCCTGGCCGGGCTGCCGATCATGTACTTCCCGTACAACAGCCTCAACGCGGGCGGGTTCACGATCAACCTGTCCACCACCGCCGGATCCGCCTCGCTCATCATCGGTGTACTGCTGGTGATGCTGGGTCTGACCATGTGGTTCCAGCCCATGGTGCGGGTGTTCGCCGGGGTCGCCTCGATCCTGCTCGGCCTGGTGTCGCTGCCCGTGTCCAACATCGGCGGCTTCCTGATCGGATTCCTCCTCGCCCTGTTCGGCGGTGGCATGGGGGTCGCCTGGGCGCCGGGCGAGACCCCCACGGCACAGCCGGCCGAGGGGCCGGGAACCGCGCCCAAGGACGGCGCTGACGATGGCGGTGTGCCGGAGCCGGCCGGGGCCGGACCCGCACCGGACCAGGAAGCCACGAATGGGAGGCACCGTGCGGGGTGAAGAGGAGCAGGCCGCGGACGGAAGTCCGCGCCGGGCCAGAACCGGACCGCGGCATGCGGCGCCGAGGAAGTCGATGCTCACTCGCCTTCAGGTGCCCGCGGGCAAGGCGATAGCGCTGGCCGCCATGCCGACGGCCGTGCTCATGGGCATGGGGCTGACCCCGCAGCTCGCGTCGGCCAACACGCGGGCCGAGGACCGGTACAAGGCCGGACCGTGCGTCTCCCAGCCCGACGAGGCCGACAAGGACGACGCCGAGGGCAAGAAGGACGCGTCCGACGGCAAGGACAAGAGCGGCCAGGACGGCACGGACGGTAAGGACACGGACGGCAAGGACCAGGGCTCCAAGGCCCCGTCCGGCTCGTCCGGCTCGTCTGGGGGTGGGGACACCGCACCCGCCAAGCCGACCCCGACCACCCCGACCCCGAGCCCGTCCGGCTCGTCGGGTTCCGGGGACGAGGAGGAGTCCGAGGAGCCGAGCGCGTCACCGAGCCCGTCGGAATCCGAGACCAAGAACCCGCTGGACCCGCTGGGCATCGGGGACAAGCTGCACGACATCTTCACCCCGGACAAGGGCGACGAGGCCGAAGGCGACGACGCCTCGGCCGAGCCCTCCGCCACGCCCAGCCCGTCGGCGTCCTCCGCCACGCCCAGCCCCTCCCCGTCCACCGAGGAGAAGGCCGACAACCCGGTCAACGACACGGTGGACAAGGTCGGCGACGGCGCGAAGGACGCCGTCGACAAGGCGGAGAAGGCGGCCGAGGACGCCAAGGACAAGGCCGACAAGGCCCTGCCGAAGCCCTCCCCGTCCGGTTCCCCGTCCGACGGCGCGGACGGCGGCAAGGTGGGTTACCCCTGCCCCGAGTTCGACGCCGACGCGTACAAGAACGCCGAGGACGAGCCGACCGCCAGCCCGCTGCCCGACGACCCGTGGGTCCTCAAGACCACGATGCTTTCCCTGCACGGCCTGGACTACAAGGGCATCGTCGACGTCAAGACGCACAACGGCCAGTCGAAGAAGGTCCTCAAGTTCACCGCCGAGGGCGTGGACATCAAGGACCTGCACCAGCTGGTCAAGGGCCCGGCCGGGACCACCACCAACGTGGCGGCGCGCGAGGGTTCCACCTCGACCTTCCGCAACGGCACGGTGACGATGTACACGGAGGAGCTGAAGGGCAACCTCCTGGGCATCATCCCGATCACCTTCAGCCCGAAGAGCCCGCCGCCGGTGAACATCCCCGAGGTGTTCTTCACCGATGTGACGGTCACCCAGGCCGGTCAGTTCGGCGGCGAACTGACCATCCCGGGAATGCACGTGTACAAGACCGGGGAATAACCCCGGAAAACCACAAACCTGTTCGGGAGCCGCAAGCCCCTCTTCGGAGGGCACCGCCCGCGGACACCAGGCCGATCGCCCGGTGTCCGCGGGCGCGTTTGTCCGTGCCGGGCTCTATCATTACCTTGAGTGTTCGCATGGACGCGCACCATGCCGCTTGGCGCGCGCCGGGGGAGACGGGGGCAGCGGTGGAGAGCCACATTTCGGTCGACGGCCCGGAGCCGGACGAAAGCTTGGAGCAGCTTGCCGCATGGCTGCGCGACGAGCCCGAACTGGCGGGCCGGGTGAGGCCGAAGACGGCCCCGCCGCGCGACGGCGAGATGGGCGCGGCCGTGGAGCTGCTCGTCGTCTCGCTGGGTGCGGGCGGCGCCCTCTCCGTCCTCGCGGGCTCGCTGCGGGCCTGGCTGTCCCAGCCGCGCCGCTCCGGCATCAAGGTCACGGTCCACCGCCCGGACGGGCAGCGGCTGGAGATCGACGCCCGGCACGTGACCAAGGAGTCCGTCGAGGAGATTCTCCGGCAGGCGCTGCGCGCAGAAGAGGAATAGCCATGCGGTTGCCCGATTCCGAGCGTTCCCGGGCGGTCCTGATCGGCACAAGTCGCTATTCCGATCCAAAACTTCCGGACCTTCCGGCGGTGCGGGACACCATCGAGGATCTGGCCGCAGCCCTCACCCACCCCGCGTACGGGGGCCTTTCGGACCGGCATTGCACCGTGTTGCTGGACCAGGGCGACATTCAGCAGGTGGGCCGTTCCTTACGGGCGACCTCGGCCGGGGCGGAAGACCTGCTGCTGGTCTATTACGTCGGACACGGCCTGATCGCGCCCAGGCGGCAGGACTTGTATCTGTCGCTGGCCGACAGCGAATTCGAGGACCCCGAGTTCGGCTCCCTGGAATACCGCAAACTGCGCGACGTCGTCCTCGACAGCCGCGCCACCTCCAAGGTCATCATCCTCGACTGCTGCTTCTCCGGCCGCGCGCTGAGCGGCACCATGGCCGGGCCGGAGGCCGCCGTGCTGGGGCAGGTCGATGTGGCGGGCACCTATGTGATGGCGTCCTCCCAGGGCAACGAGGTCTCCCTCATCCAGGACGGCGAGAAGAACACGGCGTTCACCGGCCGCCTGATCCGGCTGCTGCGGGACGGCGTGGCGGGCGGGCCCGAACTGCTCAGCATCGACGAGGTCTACCGGCGGCTCCAGACCACCATGACCGCGGAGGGCCTGCCCGCGCCCCTCCAGCGCGGCTCGCGGAACGCCGCCCTGCTCGCCCTCGCCCGCAACCGCGCCCACCGCCTCCCCGACGACCCCGCCCGGCACGAGGCCGCGGTGGCGCTGTGCGAGGCGGGGAAGTACGCGGAGGCGGCCGAGGCGTTCAGCGCCCTGCTGGAGGAGCAGGAGAGCCTGCTGGGCGCCGACCACGTGGCGACGCTGCGCACCCGTCAGTGGCTCGCGCACACCCGCGGCGGGGCCGGGGCGCCCGCGGAGTCGGCGGACCGGCTGCGGGAGGTCCACGCCCGGCAGACCCGGCTGTTGGGCCCCGACCACCCCGACACCCTCCGCAGCCGCCAGTTCCTCGCCGTCAACCTGGGCGAGTCGGGGCGGCGGCCCGAGGCGATACGGATGCTGCGGCTGCTGCTGTTCGACCGGCGGCGCGTCCTGGGCGACGACCACGCCGCGACGCTGCGCACCCGTCATGTCCTGGCCCACAACCTGGCCCGGACGGGCGAGCGCGACGAGGCGGTGGCGCTGCTGCGCGAACTGGCCGCGGACCGGGAGCGGGTGCTGGGCCCGGACCATCCGCACACGCTGCGGGCGCAGCGGGATCTGTCCGAACTCGTGGCTGCGGGGTGAGAGATGTTCGAGCGCTTCACCGACCGGGCGCGGCGGGCGGTGATCCTGGCGCAGGAAGAGGCCCGGGACCACAACCACAACTGGATCGGCACGGAGCACATGCTGCTCGGCCTCGTTCGCGAGGGGGAGAGCCTCGGCACCGAGTTCTTGGCGAGCATCGGGGTGCCCGCGGCCGGAATGCGGGAGCGGGTAGAGCGCACCCTCACCAGGGGAACCACGACCCCGAGCGGGCACATCCCCTTCACCCCGGCGGCCAAGCGGGTGCTGGAGGACGCGGACCGGGAATCCACTGAGCTGGGCATGCACCACGTCGGTGTGGAGCACCTGGTGCTCGGCCTCCTGTGCGAGCAGGACGGCATCGCCACCCGGGTTCTGGGGGCGTACGGCCTCGATCTGGAAGCCGTGCGGGAGCGGGTTCGCAAGCCTGCCGTCTCGGGGAGCGAGTTCTTCGGACGGTTCACCGACCGGGCGCGCCAAGCCCTGATGGCGGGCCAGGAGTCCGCGCGGAAGCTCAACCACAACCACCTGGGGACCGAGCACATCCTGCTGGGCCTGTTCGCGGTGGAGGGCGTCGCCGTCACCGCTCTGCACAACCTCGGCATCTCGCATGACGCGGTCCGCGAGCAACTGATCAGGACCGCCGGTTTCGGTACGAAGCCGCCGACCGATTCCATACCGTTCACGGTCCGGGCCAAGAAGGCGCTGGAGCTGGCGCTCAAGGACGCCTTGACGCTGGGCCACAACTACATCGGTACGGAGCATCTGCTGCTGGGCCTGATGCGGGAGGGCGAGGGGACCGGGGCGCAGCTGCTGCGCGGGTTCGCCCCCCAGGAGCGGGTGCGGGGCGAGGTCATCCGCCTCCTCGCCGCGCCCCCGCCCGCACCGGCCCCCGCGCCCGCACCGGCCCCGGAGCCGCCGCCCGTGGTCGTCGGCCGCGAACCGGAGATCCAGCGCATCATGCAGATCCTGATGCGCAAGTCCCGTAACAGCGCCCTGCTGGTGGGGGAGCCGGGCACCGGGCGCACGTCGATCGTCTCGGGACTGGCCCAGCGCATCGCCCAGGGCGGCGTACCGGCGAGCCTGGCCGATGTGCGGCTGCGGGCCGTCGACGCCACGACGGCGGGGGAGGCGGTGGAGGACCCGGACCGCACGGTGCTGTTCCTGGACGACGTCCGGCCGGGCGACGCCGATGCGCTGCGCGCGCTCGGGCGGGGGAAGCCGCGGGTCATCGCCGTCACCGACCCGGACACCTTCGCGGAATTCCCGGACCTCGGCGCGTACTTCCAGGTGGTCCCAGTCGGTGAACCCACCCATGCCGAGGCCGTCGGCATCCTGAAGCAGCTGCGCCGCGAGTACGAGGCGCACCACCAGGTCACCATCACCGATGACGCCCTCGACGCGGCCGTCGCCCTGTCCGCGCGGCACATCACCGACCGCGTGCTGCCGGGGAAGGCGGTGGAGGTCCTGGACGAGGCGGGGGCCAGGGTGCGGATGACCGACGGAGCCGCGCAGACCGTGGACGCATGCCACATCGCGGAGCTGTTCGCGGACCAGACGGCAGACCAGGCCGCGGACGAGCCGTCCGTCGACGACCGCTACATCTGGGCCATGAGCTGAGCGGCCGGGCCCCGAAGGGACCCGGCCGCTCAGCTGTTCAGCAGGTGCCGGCGGTTACCGGTTCTCGCCGCCCAGGTGGTGCACCCGGACCATGTTGGTGGTGCCGGGGACGCCGGGGGGCGAGCCCGCCGTCATGATCATGATGTCGCCCGCGCTGTAGCGGCCGAGCTTCGACAGCTCGGCGTCCACGAGGTCCACCATCGCGTCGGTGTGCTCCACGTACGGCACCACGAAGGACTCCACGCCCCAGCTCAGCGTCAGCTGGTTGCGGGTCTCCGGGTCCGTGGTGAACGCCAAGATCGGCTGCTGGGCGCGGTAGCGGGAGAGCCGCCGCGCGGTGTCGCCGGACTGGGTGAAGGCGACCAGCGACTTGGCGCCCAGGAAGTCGGCGATCTCGCACGCCGCACGGGCCACCGAACCGCCCTGGGTACGCGGCTTCTTGCCGGGCACCAGCGGCTGGAGGCCGCGCGAGAGCAGCTCCTCCTCGGCGGCCTGGACGATGCGGGACATCACCTTGACCGTCTCGATCGGGTAGGAGCCGACCGACGACTCGGCGGAGAGCATGACCGCGTCCGCGCCGTCCAGGATCGCGTTGGCGACGTCGGACGCCTCGGCGCGGGTCGGCCGGGAGTTCTCGATCATCGACTCCATCATCTGGGTCGCCACGATGACCGGCTTGGCGTTGCGGCGGCACAGCTCGATGAGCCGCTTCTGGACCATCGGGACCTTCTCCAGCGGGTATTCCACCGCCAGGTCGCCGCGGGCCACCATGACGCCGTCGAACGCCGCGACGACGTCCGCCATGTTGGCGACCGCCTGCGGCTTCTCGACCTTGGCGATCACCGGCACCCGGCGGCCCACCTCGTCCATGATCCGGTGCACGTCGCGGACGTCGGCCGCGTCCCGGACGAAGGACAGCGCGACCATGTCGCAGCCCATCGTCAGCGCGAACCGCAGGTCGTCGATGTCCTTCTCGGACAGCGCGGGCACGTTGACCGCCGCGCCCGGCAGGTTGATCCCCTTGTGGTCGGAGATCACCCCGCCCTCGATGACGATCGTCCGGACCCGGGGGCCCTCGACGGCGGTGACCCGCAGCTCGACGTTGCCGTCGTTGATCAGGATCTGGTCGCCCTTGGAGACGTCCCCCGGCAGCCCCTTGTAGGTGGTGCCGCAGATCGTCCGGTCGCCCTCGACGTCCTCGGTGGTGATGATGAACTCGTCGCCGCGGACCAGCTCCACCGGGCCGTCCGCGAAGGTCTCCAGCCGGATCTTGGGGCCCTGGAGGTCGGCGAGGACGCCGACCGCGCGCCCCGTCTCCTCGGATGCCTTGCGAACGCGGTGGTAGCGCTCCTCGTGCTCCGGGTGGCTTCCGTGACTCATGTTGAAGCGGGCCACGTTCATCCCGGCCTCGATCAGCGACTTGAGCTGGTCGTAGGAGTCGACGGCGGGGCCCAGCGTGCAGACGATTTTGGAACGGCGCATGAGGCTGATCCTATCGGTTTGTTTCGGAGCGGAATATTTCTGAGCGAGTCGAAGCCGAGTCGAAGGCTAGTCGCTGACCAGATCGAACGTCTGGCTCGCGATCTCCAGCTCCTCGTCGGTCGGCACCACCGCCACCGCGACCCGGCTGCTCTCGGCGGAGATCAGCCGCGCCGCGGAGCCGCGCACCGCGTTGCGCACCGCGTCCACCTCGATGCCGAATGCGGGCAGATCGCGCAGCGCGGCCTCCCGCACCGCCGCCGAGTTCTCCCCGACGCCGGCCGTGAACGCGATGGCGTCCAGCCGCCCCAGCACCGCGGTGTACGCGCCCACGTACTTCCGCAGCCGGTGGATGTAGATGTCGAACGCGAGCTGCGCGGCCGGGTCTCCCTCGCCCATCCGGCGGCCGATCTCGCGCATGTCGTTGTCCCCGCACAGCCCGATCAGCCCGCTGCGCTTGTTGAGCAGGGTGTCGATCTCGTCCGTCGACATCCCGCCCACCCGGGACAGATGGAAGATCGCCGCCGGGTCGAGGTCACCGGAGCGGGTGCCCATGACCAGACCCTCCAGCGGGGTCAGCCCCATGGAGGTGTCCACGCACACCCCGCCGCGCACGGCGGAGGCGCTGGCGCCGTTGCCCAGGTGCAGCACGATCGTGTTCAGCTCGGTGACGTCCTTGCCCAGCAGCTTCGCCGTCGCCCGGGAGACGTACGCGTGCGAGGTGCCGTGGAATCCGTACCGCCGCACCCCGAACCGGTCGGCGGTCTCGGTGTCGATCGCGTACCGGGCCGCCGACTCCGGCATCGTGGAGTGGAACGCGGTGTCGAAGACCGCGACCTGCGGCAGGTCCGGGCGCAGCGCCCGGGCCACCTTGATGCCGGTGACGTTCGCAGGGTTGTGCAGCGGGGCCAGCGGGACCAGCTTCTCGATCTCCTCGACCACCTCGTCGGTGATCAGGGTGGGCTCGGTGAACCGGGTGCCGCCGTGCACCACCCGGTGGCCGATCGCCGCCAGCTCGGGCGAGTCGAGCCCCAGGCCCTGCCCCGCCAGCTCCTCCGCGACCTGCTTGAGCGCGGCCGTGTGGTCGGCGACGGGGCCTTCCCCGATCCGCTCCACCAGGCCGGAGGAGAGCCGGGCGCCGTCCGCCATGTCCAGCAGCTGGTACTTGACGGACGAGGAGCCGGAGTTGAGGACGAGGACGCGGGAGCCGTTCACGCGGTCTGCACTTTCTGTGGCGGGGTTGTCGGGGTTGTCGGGGCTGTCAGGGCCGGGGCCATCGGGGCGCCGGGTCACCCGGTCGCCGGGGTGGTCGGGGGCGTCTGGGACTGGGCCTGGACCGCGGTGATCGAGACGGTGTTCACGATGTCCTGCACGAGTGCCCCGCGGGACAGGTCGTTCACCGGCTTGCGCAGACCCTGGAGCACCGGGCCGACCGCGACGGCGCCCGCCGAGCGCTGCACGGCCTTGTAGGTGTTGTTGCCGGTGTTGAGGTCCGGGAAGATCAGCACGGTCGCCTTGCCCGCCACCTCGGAGTCCGGCAGCTTGGTCGCCGCGACGGCCGCGTCCACCGCGGCGTCGTACTGGATCGGGCCCTCGACCATCAGGTCCGGGCGGCGCTCGCGCACCAGGTCGGTCGCCTTGCGCACCTTGTCGACGTCCGCGCCGGAGCCGGAGGTGCCGGTGGAGTACGACAGCATCGCGATCCGCGGCTCCACCCCGAACCGGGCGGCCGTGGTCGCCGACTGGATGGCGATGTCGGCCAGCTGCTCGGCGTCCGGGTCCGGGTTGACCGCGCAGTCGCCGTACACCAGCACCCGGTCGGCCAGGCACATGAAGAAGACGGACGAGACGATCTGCGCACCCGGCGCGGTCTTGATGATCTCGAACGCGGGCCGGATGGTGGCCGCGGTGGAGTGCACCGCGCCCGAGACCATGCCGTCGGCCAGGCCCTCCTGGACCATCAGGGTGCCGAAGTACGAGACGTCGGACACCACGTCGTACGCCTCCTCCTGGGAGACGCCCTTGTGGGCGCGCAGCTTCGCGTAGATCTCCGCGAAGCGCTCCCGCAGCGGCGAGGTCTCCGGGTCGACGATCTGCGCCTCGGCGAGCTGGATGCCCAGCTCGGCGGCGCGCTTGCGGACCGTGTCCTCGGCGCCCAGCAGTGTGAGGTCGCACACATCGCGGCGCAGCAGGACGTCGGCGGCGCGCAGCACCCGCTCCTCGGTGCCCTCGGGGAGCACCACCCGGCGGCGGCCGGACCGGGACCGTTCGATCAGCTCGTGCTCGAACATCATCGGGGTGACGCGGCCGGAGCGGGCCACCGCGATGCGGTCGGTCAGCGCGGCGGTGTCCACGTGGCGCTCGAAGAGGCCGAGGGCGGTCTCGGCCTTGCGCGGCGCGCCCGCGTTCAGCTTGCCCTCGATGGCGAACAGCTCGGCCGCGGTCGGGAAGGAGCCGCCCGCCACCGCCGCCACCGGGGTGCCGGGGGCCAGTCGGGAGGCCAGCGCCAGGATGTCGGGTCCGGGCCGCTCGTCCAGGGTGAGCAGCACCCCGGCGATCGCGGGGGCGCCCGCGCTGTGCGCGGCGAGCGAGCCGACGATCAGGTCCGCGCGGTCGCCGGGTGTGACCACGAGACAGCCCTCGGTGAGCGCGGGCAGGAACTTGGGCAGCATCGCGCCGCCGAAGACGAAGTCCCGGACGTCCCGGGAGAGTCCGGCGTGATCGCCGAGCAGCACATCGGCGCCGAGGGTGCGCACGATCTGGGAGACGGTGGGCGCCGACAGCGACCCGTCCTCGGGGAGGACGTAGCCGGGCACCGGGAGCCGGGAGGCCAGCCGCTCGGCGATCTCCGCGCGGTCGTCCGGCACGGCCCGGTTGACGACGACGGCGACGACGTCGCAGCCCTGCGCCTCGTACGCGCGGTAGGCGTTGTGGGCCTCGGCGCCGACGGCCTCGGCGTTCTGGTCCTGGCCGCCGACGACGGTGATCACCGAGGCGCCGAACTCGTTGGCGAGCCGGGCGTTCAGCCCCAGCTCGTCCGGGAGGCTGGTGTCGGCGTAGTCGCTGCCCAGGACGAGGACGTACTCGTACTCGCGGGCCACCTCGTGGAAGCGGTTGACCAGTCGCGAGACCAGCTCGTCGGAGCCCTGCTCGGCCTGGAGGGCGGCGGCCTCCTCGTAGCTCATGCCGCTCGCCGAGGCGGGCGGCTGGCTGAGCCGGTAGCGGGCCCGCAGCAGGTCGAAGAGGCGGTCGGGGTTGTCGTGCACCAGGGGACGGAAGACGCCGACCCGGTCGACATGGCGGGTCAGCAGCTCCATGACCCCCAGCTCGACGACCTGGCGGCCGTCACCCCGTTCGATCCCGGTCACGTACACGCTGCGCGTCACGCGTGCTCTCCGTTTCCTCGGCGTTTTCCTTACATGCATCCTTCGGATACAAATTGGCCGCTTTCGGTGGCCCAGTCCTCTTGACAATACCTTTGGCCATGGTTAAGGCGCTCGGCAGCATGGGATACAGCACTACCCCGCCCATGAAACAATCGGACTGGCTCACATCTACCCGTAGGGAGCAGGAGACACAGCACGATGCGCATCGGAGTTCTCACCGCAGGCGGCGACTGCCCCGGCCTCAACGCTGTGATCCGGTCGGTGGTGCACCGTGCGGTCGCCGGCCACGGGGACGAGGTGATCGGGTTCGAGGACGGCTTCAAGGGGCTCCTCGACGGCCGTCACCGCAAGCTCGACCTCGACGACGTGAGCGGCATCCTGGCCCGCGGCGGCACCATCCTCGGCTCCTCCCGCCTGGAGCGTGCCCGGCTGCGCGAGGCCTGCGAAACCTCCAAGGACCACGCCCGGGACTACGGCATAGACGTGCTGATCCCGATCGGCGGCGAGGGCACCCTGACCGCCGCCCGGATGCTGTCGGACGCGGGACTGCCCATCGTCGGCGTCCCCAAGACCATCGACAACGACATCTCCTCCACCGACCGCACCTTCGGCTTCGACACCGCCGTCGGCGTCGCCACCGAGGCCATGGACCGCCTCAAGACCACCGCCGAATCGCACCAGCGGGTCATGGTCGTCGAGGTCATGGGGCGGCACGCGGGCTGGATCGCCCTGGAGTCCGGCATGGCGGGCGGCGCCCACGGCATCTGCCTCCCGGAGCGGCCCTTCGAGGTCGACGGGCTGGTCAAGATGGTCGAGGAGCGCTTCGCGCGCGGCAAGAAGTTCGCGGTCATCTGCGTCGCCGAGGGCGCGCACCCCGCCGAGGGCGCGATGGACTACCAGAAGGGCGAGATCGACCAGTACGGGCACGAGCGGTTCGCCGGTATCGGCAACCGGCTCGCGGCCGAGCTGGAGCGGCGGCTCGGCAAGGAGGCCCGCCCGGTCATCCTCGGCCACGTCCAGCGCGGCGGCACGCCCACCGCGTACGACCGCGTGCTCGCCACCCGCTTCGGCTGGCACGCCGTCGAGGCCGCCCACCGCGGCGACTTCGGCATGATGACGGCGCTGCGCGGCACCGACATCTCCATGGTGCCGATCGCCGAGGCGGTCACCGAGCTGAAGACCGTCCCGGCGCACCGCATGGACGAGGCCGAGTCCGTCTTCTGAGCCACCACCTCGTACGGTCCCCGCCTGATCCGGTGGTCCGGGGGGACGGAGTCGATCAGGGGGGTAGGGAGATACCGGCGGGATGGGCGGGTTAACGGACCGTGTGTGGCTGCGCTACGCGATCCTCTTCGTACTGATCACGGCGCTGGTCACCGGTGCCGTCATCGCGATCGGCGGCAAGGGCGGCGGCCATCTCGCCGCCAACCGCGACCAGTTACGGAGGGCCTGCGACGGCGCCCTGCCGTACGGCGACCTCGAACGGCTGGTGCGGGACGCCCGGCCCGGTGAGCTGAGACAGCACGGCACCATGCTCGCCCCCGGCCGGGAGAGCCGCTCCCTGCTCGACTGCTCGCTGTCCTGGGGCGGCGGCAACGCGGTCACCGTCCACGCCGAGGCGCTCGTCTCGGACGTGCCCCAGGGCATGGAGACCCGCCAGATCGTGGACCCGGGCCCCGGCGGCACCTTCACGGCGCCCGGCACCACCGGCCGGTACGGGGCGCGGGGCGCCTGGCTGGTCGCCGACTGCCTGGGCGGGCTGGACGGCCGGGTCCGGCCGACGACCGATCTGTACGTCACGGCCAGGGTCACCGACGGACGCACCGGGGCCGACCGTACGACCGCGCTCACCGGCTTCCGTACCGCCGTCCACGTCGCCAACGCCATCACCAGGGCGCAGCGCTGCGGCGGGCGCCCGCTGGACCCGCCGTCCCAGGTCGTGGCCACCGCCCGGACCGCCGGGGACCAGGGCGGGGGCGGCGTCACCGGCCCCTCCGCGCGGCGCTGCGACTGGATCAGCCCGTCCTCGGTGCCGGGGCTCCGGCCCGGGGCGTGGACCACGCGCGGCGACGCACAGGACTCCACCTCCTTGAGCGCCTGCACCGGCGACTGGGACCCGGGCGCCCCGCGGAACGAGGGCGTGACGCCGCAGGACTGGCAGATCACCGGGGTCGAGGCGGCCAGTTGGGCGGGGATCCTGGGCCGGTCCGCGTACGACTCGTACGAACGCGAGGGCCATGTGCCCGGCTGGGGCGCGGACGAGGAGAACCGGCTCGCGAAGGCCGGATCCCCCGACACCGACGCATCGGATGCGGTGGACCGGGTCCCCTCCTACCTCACCCATCCCCAACTCGCCCTGTGGGCCCAGTCGGTGTGCGGCGGCCGGGTCACCTACCACCGCGTCTCCGTCCTGCCCCGGCTGCACATACCCGATGGCGAGACGGTCCCGCTCGGCCCCGGGCAGCGCGCCGCGCTCGCCGAGACCGCGCACACGCTGCTGGCCCGCTATCTGGGCGCCGAGGACGGCTGGCCGAAGTCGGCGGGCTGCCGTGACACGAAGGTGCTCGGGGAGGTGGAGGAGTGGCACTGACGACCGGGCCGCGGTCGCTGCTCACCCGGCGGCAGGTGCGGGGCATCGCGGCCGCCGCGCTCGCGCTGGCCGTCCTCACCGGCGTGATCGTCTGGTTCGCGGGCAGCGACGAGAGGGCACTGGACGAGGCGTGCGGCGGGGCGCTCGCGGCCGACGAGGTGCGCGCGGTGCTCGGCGACAGCGGCGTGGACGTGACCAGCAGCACGAAGGGCGCCTTCGGCGGCGGCCATGGCACGTCCCTCGACGTGCGCTGCCAGGTGACCGCCGAGGGCAGGGGCCGCGTGGGCGTCACCATCTCCGGGGCGCCGCGCCCCCGCGCCGAGTACGGGACCGGCGAGCTGTACACCGCCGTACCCGCCCGCGACACCCTCCCCGTACCCGTAGGCCACGGCTGGTCCGGCCTCCTCGCCACCGACAACGCCCGCCAGGGCGACCCCGGGGACGGCAAGGCCACCGCGGCCGTGCTGCTCGACTGCGCCGGGAGCGGCCGCAGTCTGCTGATCACCGTCGAGACCACGCTCGGCGGCGCCACCCTGGACGACCCCGCCACCCGGCCCGCCTTCGTCCGCACCGCCACCGCCACCGCGCAACGGGCCGACGACCGCTGGGACTGCGGCGCCCGGCTGGGCAAGCAGGTCTATGACGTGGACCTGCCGGTGAACGAGGACGAGTACGAACCGCTGCTCGGCGCCACCGGCACCTGCGCGACCGTCCCCACCGCCGCCCGCTCCGCCGTCTCCACCGCCCGCGAGACCGCCCGGGCCCGCGCCCCGCGCGAGATCTGCGCCCTCGGCGCCCGCGACGGTTCGCCCCGCTACCGCCTGGACGCGTACTACGGGCCGTACGCGGAGGACGCCCGCGCCCAGTACACCCGCAACGACGGCGAGGACGTCACCCCCGCCGAGAAGCCCGCCGGGCGGCTCGGCCAAAGCGCCTACTGGGCCGGGGCGGACTGCCCGGACGGCGCCCCGCGCGCCCTGTACCTGATCCGCGCCGACGACGCCGACGGCGACGCCCGCGCCCGCCCCGACCTCGGCTACGAACGCGCGGCCCTGTCCGCCTTCGCCGCCCGCTCGGCCGAAGACCACGGCTGTGCCAAGCCCGTCACCCCTTGACGGCACCGCCGAGTGTGAAGCCGCCGCCCAGCCGCCGGGAGATGAGCACGTACAGCAGCAGCACCGGGGTGGAATAGAGGATCGAGAACGCGGCGAGCTGCCCGTAGACGATCTGCCCGTGGTTGCCGAAGAAGGTGAAGATGGAGACGGACGCCGGGAGTTGTTCGGGGGTGAGCAGCAGCATGAAGGGGACGAAGAAGTTGCCCCACATCATGATGAAGCTGTAGATCGTCACGACCGTGATGCCCGGGCCCATCAGCGGCAGGATGACCCGTGTCAGGCTCTGCGCCCAGGACGCGCCGTCCGTCCAGGCCGCCTCCTCCAGGATCACCGGCACGCCGTCCATGAAGTTCTTCATCAGCCAGATCGCGAAGGGCAGTTGCGAGGCGGCGAGGAAGAGCGCGGTGCCGGACATGGTGTCGATCAGGTCGACCTGGACGAAGAGCCCGTAGACCGGGACCATGATCGCGGTGATCGGCAGACACGTCGTGAACAGCACGGTCATCAGATACGGCCGCACCAGGCGGGAGCGGAACCGGGACAGCGGATACGCGGCGAGCGCCGCGCACGCGACGGTCAGCGCGGTGGCGCCGCCGCACAGCACCAGGCTGTTGAGCATCGGCGTGAACGTGATCTCGTCCGTCCACACCGCCGAGAAGTTGTCGAGCGTCGGGGTGCCGGGCGCCGACACCCGTAACGTCGCGTCGCCGTCGACCGAGGCGAGCACCAGCCAGGCCAGCGGGAGGACGAAGGCCGCCGCGACGACCAGCAGCGCGGCGTCGGCCGCCAGCCGTCGGCGCAGCCGGGGCGACCAGCGGCGGGGAGGGCGGAGCCGGGGCGACCGGAGCCCGGGGGACCGGAGGGGACGGGACCGCGGGCGGGCGGAGAGCACGGACAACCTCGGACCTCCTCGCGCGCTTGCGAGCGCAGTCGATCGGCGCCGTCGATCAGCGTCCCGTCCATGAAACCGTTCGCCCCGCCGGGAGGGGAAGACGGCGGTGCCGCGGAAACGTCGACGGGGGTGCCGCGGAAAAGCGGCACCCCCTCCCGGCTACTGTGCCGCCGCTGCCGGGCGGCCGGGCAGCGACGGGGGCACGTCCACCGGCTGGTCGTTCTGGAGTTGGCCGAAGAGCCGCTTCGCCTGCACGGTGTCCCACTGCACGGCGCTGCCCTTGGACGTCTTCAGGTTGGTGTTGGACACCGGGACGTTGAGCTGTTTGCCCGCGCCGGAGGTGACGCCCTTCATCGCCTGGAACAGGGACATCAGGGTCTGGAGGTTCATCTTCTTGTCCACGATGAGCGTGTCCAGCCCCGCGCTGACGGTCGGGAACGCCGCGAAGGGGTTGGCCAGAACGCCCGGTGTGGCGGCCTTCTTGGCGAGCGCGGCCAGGAACTTCTGCTGGTTCTGGGTGCGTCCCAGGTCGCCGTTGGCCTCCTGCTTGCGCTGCCGGACGAACGAGAGCGCCTTGCCGCCGTCGAGGGTCTGGCAGCCCTTCTTCAGGTCCAGGCCGGACTTCTCGTCCTTGATGTCGCGGTCCACGCACATCCGCACGCCGCCGACCGCGTTCACGATGTCCACGAAACCGCCGAAGCCGATCTCCGCGTAGTGGTTGATGTGCAGTCCGGTGTTGCGCTCGATGGTCTGGACGAGCAGATCGGGACCGCCCCGCGAATAGGCCGCGTTGAGCTTGTTCTGCTCCTCGCCGTAGCGCTTGCCGGTCTCGGGGCGTACGTACGACGGCACCCTCACCCAGGAGTCGCGCGGCAGGCTCATCATCGTGGTGCCGTTGGCGCCGGTGTGCAGCACCATCATCGAGTCGGTGCGGCCGCCCTCGGCCGAACCGGTGCGGAGGCTCTGCTTGGCCTCCGCGGACAGGCCCGCCCTGCTGTCGGAGCCCACGATGAGGTAGTTGGTGCCCTTGCCGAGCGGCGGGCGGTTCGCGGCCTTGTCGAGGTCGACGTCGCGGTTCATCTGGGTGTCCACCCAGATGTAGGCGCTCCCGGTGGCGACCAGCAGCGCCGAGACCATGACGATCGCCAGCCGGGTGAGGCGGCGGCGCCTGCTGAGCGGCTCCTTGGGGGCGCGCCGCCGTACGACGAGGGGCTCGGCGGCGTCCTCGTCCCGGAACAGGGGCCGCTGGTCGGGGACGTCCGGCCGCATCGGACCGGGCCCGCCCGGGCCCCTGACACCGCCCGGACCTCCGCCGGGGAGACCGCCCCCGCCCGGAACCCCGGCGCCGCCCGGAACCCCGGCGCCGCCCGGAACCCCGGGGCTGCCCGGAACCCCGCCCCCGCCCGGAAACCCGGGGCTGCCCGGGACCGGCGGCGGGGGCGGCGGCGGGTTGGGCGCGGGCGGCACGACGGGGAACGACTCGGTCGGCGCGTTGGCCGTCTCGTAGGCCCGGGCCGCCCCCGCCTGACGCGTCGGCTGCTGCCGGAGGTACGCCGCCGTCCCCTGCCGCTGCTGCTCTCCCTCTGCCCGCCCTTCCCGCCTATCACTCATGGGGGCAGCCTCCCTTCGGGTGGAAACGTCCGTATGCCTGCGCCTGCTGACTACTGATACGGCTGCGGCCGCCCGTTGTCTCGATGTCAGGCTCTCTGGTACGCGGCCGGGTCGCCGATCGTTTCACCGGCCGTCCCCGAGCGCTGGATGCGGTGCCACTTCAGCCGGGCACCGAGCAGCAGGGCGACCACGGACTGGATGACCACCAGATACATCAGCTGCCGGTAGGCGAAGAGCTGGAACGGCAGCGACCACAGGGTCCGCATCCGTTCCCCGTCCAGCCGCAGCGCGTATCCGGCGCACACCGTCTGGATGCCGAGGTACGCGAGCCACACCCCGGCCGACTCGGTGGGGTTCTGGAAGAGGATCCCGTACAGCGCGAAGAGGTCGATCACGGGCGCGAGCAGCGGCAGCACGACCTGGAAGAGCGTGAGGTAGGTCAGCCCGCGGCGGCCGAACCGTCCCACCGAGCCCAGCTCGATCATGGCGCGGCGGTGCTTCCACATGGACTGGAGCGTGCCGTAACCCCAGCGGTAGCGCTGCCGCCACAGCTGGCGCAGCGAGGTGGGGACCTCGGTCCAGGCGACGGCCGTCTCCTCGTACACGACCTTCCAACCGGCCCGCCACAGGGACATGGTGAGGTCGGTGTCCTCGGCGAGGGTGTCCTCGCTGACCCCGCCGACCGCCAGCAGCGCCTCGCGCCGGAAGGCGCCGATGGCGCCGGGGACGGTGGGCATGCACTCCAGCACCTCGAACATGCGGCGGTCGAGGTTGAACCCGAAGACGTACTCCAGGTGCTGCCACCGGCCCAGCAGGCTGCGCCGGTTGCCGACCTTGGTGTTCCCGCTCACCGCGCCGATGGCGGGCTGCGAGAGCGGCTGGATGAGCTGGCGGATGGCGTCCGGTTCGAAGACGGTGTCGGCGTCGACCATGACCACGATGTCGTGCTTGGCGTGCGCGAGACCGGTGTTGAGCGCGGTCGGCTTGCCCGAGTTGGGCTGACGTATCACCAGCACCCGGGAGTCGTTGCTGGCGGCGGCGATCTCGGCCGTCCGGTCCGTCGACCCGTCGTCGATCACGATGATCTGGAGCTTCTGGTGGGTGGAGGCCAGCAGCGACTTGATGGTGCCCTCGATGCCCGCCTCCTCGTTGTACGCGGGGACGAGCACCGTCACCGGGGCGTTCACCACCGGAAGCTCGGGGGCGCCGGGACGGTAGCGGGTCAGCCGCCGGACATGGGCGCGGGCGAACACGACGAGCAGCACCAGCCGCAGCACCCCCAGCGCGCCCGCGATGCCCAGCACCCACGTCATGATGGTCACGAAGGCGCGGCCCACGGCCGCGAGCGAGATCAGGGCGGTGCCCTCCCAGCGCTCCATGGTGGAGGACCGGGTCTCGACCGGCGGCACCCCGAGCCCGCCCGTCACCGTGGTGAACCTCTGTACCCGCGGGTTCTTCAGCAGTCTTTCCGTCTCCTGGTACGCCGTGTCCGTCAGCGAGAGCTGCCGGATCATCCCCTGCGAGGGCCGCCGCGACGGCTTGTCGGCGGCGACCAGCGCGTACCCCTGCGCGGCGACCTTGCGCGCCGCCTGCCACTCGACGCCGCACAGCGTCTCCACGTCGGTGGTCAGCGGCATCCGCATCAGCCGCGGCTCGGCCCCCACGGTGCCCGCGAGCGCCGATTCGGTCAGCGACAGCTCCATCTTGGAGCGGACGGACGACGCCGTGCCCATATCGGCGCCGGTGTAGGTGTTCGAGCCGATCTCATGGCCCTCGGCTCTGATCCGCCGCACCAGATCCGGGTGCTCGGCCGCCTTGGCGCCGTTGAGGAAGAACGTCGCGCGTGCGTTGTTCCTGCGCAGCAGGTCGAGGATGCGCGGCGTCCACTCCGGGTCGGGCCCGCCGTCATAGGTGAGCGCCACCGTTCCGGCGGGCATCCTCACCGTCTTCACCTGGCCGTTGTTGATCTGCACCACCGGGCCGCCGCCGACGATGTCCTTCGGCACCGGGCTGGTGCAGGCGGGCCGCGATTTCGCGGCGTCCACCTCGTGGGTGGTCCAGCCCTGGAACATCAGCAGGCCGAACATGAGGGGAAGGCTCAGGGAAAGCAGCAGCCAGTGCGCGCGCGGGTCACGGGACCGCTTGTGTCGGCCTCCTCGGATCGGGTGGCTCATCGGCTGGATCGTCCCCCAGGGGTCAGGGTCGCATGAGCCACGGCCAAACGTGGCACGTCTTCGGTCGAGGTCGGAGGATGCCGGAGCCGCGTTGGGGCGACCCACGCGGCATCAGACGGGTCTCACCGTAGTGAGGGCGGCTCAGCGCCCCGGCCCAACCGGCGGTAACGGATAAGAATCCGCCGACGCCGCCCTGTTGGGCTGCCGGATCACGTATCGTCTGTCGGCGGCCCACCCATGGCTGTGACGCGCGCACGCAAAAACGGTCCGCCGGTGGAACCGGCGGACCGTCAGGCGCGATCGAGGTTAGGCGACGGCTGTGGCTGTCGCCTTGTGGGCGGTGTTGTTGCCCCAGTATTCGTAGACGACGATGCCGACGGCCGTGTCCTCCAGGAAGAAGTTTCCTTCGATGGATTCGCAGCGTCCGTTGTTGGAGGGGTCGGACGTGAACACCCACACCGAGCCGGAACCGTCCCGACCGCTCACCTCGACCGTGATTCCGCGGCCGTCGGATCTGTTGTCGCAGACGGTGACCTTTTCCACGCCGGGGTGACCGTTGAGGTCGGCGTCGAAGAAGGCGGCGCCGCTCTGGTTACTGGTGTAAATCCAACCGCTGTTCTGCGACGCCTGTGCCTGGGTGGCGAGGCCCATCGTCGACATCATCGCGATGCCGGCCACGATCGGGGCCGTTCGTATTGCTCGCATGGGTTCCTCCCGTTGTTGACGCGCCTCCTGATGAGGGCGACGGCGAGCCACCTTAAGCACCCGGCTTGCCCCAAGGCCAGATCTTTTTTCCCAACTCCTCCTGGCGAGGGGAAAGTTCGGGCTGGCTTCTTCGAGTGCAGGCCCCCGGGTTCAACGGCGCAGGGCGGTTTCCTGTCGCATGTGGGACAGCTTCTCGGGGTTGCGCACGGCGTACAGGCCGGTGATCAGGCCGTCGTCGATGCGCACCGCCAGGACGGTGTCGACCGCGTCGTCCTGCCGGAGGATCAGCGCCGGGTGGCCGTTGACCTGCGCGGGGCGCAGCGATCCCACCTCGGCCATCCTGCCAAGACCGGCGGCCAGCAGGCGGCCCACCTTGTCGGCGCCCACGATGGGCCGCGGGACGGCCTGCTTGATGCCGCCGCCGTCGCCCAGGAAGACGACATCGGGGGCAAGGATGTCGAGCAGGCTCTGAAGATCGCCCGTGTCGGCCGCCCGCTGGAACGCGTCGAGCGCGTCGCGGGTCTCGGCCGGGGACACGGCCCCGCGCGGTCGGCGAGCCGCGACGTGGGCCCGTGCCCGGTGCGCGATCTGGCGGACCGCGGCCGGGCTCTTGTCGACGGCGTCGGCGATCTCGTCGTACCCGAGGTCGAACACCTCGCGCAGTACGAACACCGCCCGCTCGGTCGGCGTCAGCGTCTCCAGGACCAGCAGCATCGCCATCGAGACGCTTTCGGCCAGCTCGATGTCCTCCGCCACGTCCGGGGCGGTCAGCAGCGGCTCGGGCAGCCAGGGGCCGACGTAGGACTCCTTGCGGCGGCCGAGCGTCCGCAGTCGGCTCAGCGCCTGGCGCGTGGTGATCCGGACCAGGTACGCGCGCTGGTCCCGTACGGCGCCGAGATCGACGCCCGCCCACCGCAGCCAGGTCTCCTGGAGGACGTCCTCCGCGTCGGCGGCCGAGCCGAGCATCTCGTAGGCGACCGTGAACAGCAGATTGCGATGGGCGACGAACGCCTCGGTGGCCGTGTCCTGGGTGCGCTCACTGTTCACCGGCTGCTCCTGCCTGCTCGCTCTCGACGATGCCACGCGCACAAGACGCCGGTCGCGGCGATTCTGTGACACCTCCGGCCGGTGGCGCACGTCACACGGCCCGAGGTGTCACAGGGAGCGGGCCGTCGGCATCTCGTGTTCGTCCAGTGCACCACCACGAGAGACGCACGAGAGACCCACACGAGAGGACACCGTCATGGACGCACGGTTCAACCTGTTCGAGAACGAGTTCGGCGCCAGGTTCTCCAAGCGGTTCGCAGGCGCCGGGCTGCTGATCCACCAGTCGTCGCTGCCGAAGTCCACGCAGGAGCTGGTGTCGCTGCGCGCCAGCCAGATCAACGGCTGCGGCTGGTGCATCGACATGCACACCAAGGAGGCCGCGGCCGCCGGAGAGACCGCGGTCCGGCTCAACCTGGTCGCCGCGTGGCGCGAGGCCACCGTCTTCACCGAGGCCGAGCAGGCCGCGCTGGCGCTCGCCGAAGAGGGCACCCGGCTCGCCGACGCCCACCCCGGCGTGTCCGACGAGACCTGGGCCCAGGTGCGCAAGCACTACGACGACGACCAGATCGCGGCCCTGGTCTCGCTGGTCGCCCTGATCAACGCGGCCAACCGGCTCGCCGTGATCGTCCACCAGCGGGGCGGCTCCTACGAGCCCGGCATGTTCGCCGCCGCGGTCGGCTGACCGGCGGGCGTGCCCGGCCCGGGATCATCCGAACCGGGCCGGGCGCCCCGCCCTAAAGGCCCCCTCGCGTCACTTCCGCCAGAACAGGTGGTGCGTCACGCCGCTGCTCGGGCTCGGCACGACGTCGAGGTGGAACCGGTCGCGCAGCTCATCGGGCGATTCCCACAGCCGTACCCCGGATCCCAGCTCCACCGGCGCGACCGCCACGTGCAGGGTGTCGACGAGGTCGGCGTCGAGGAACTCGCGGATGGTGGTGGCCCCGCCGCCGAGCCGGACGTCCTTGCCCTGCGCCGCCTCCCGCGCCCGCGTGAGGGCCGTGGCCGGGTCGGCGTCGACGAAGTGGAACGTGGTGTCGGAGAGCGTGAACGAAGGACGCGGGTGGTGGGTCATGACGAACACCGGAGTGTGGAACGGGGGCTCGTCACCCCACCAGCCGAGCCACTCATAGTCCTGCCAGGGCCCGCGCTGCGGCCCGAACTTGTTGCGGCCCATGATCTCGGCGCCGATGTTGCGGTCGAAGTCTCGCGTGAAGTAGTCGTCCAGACCGCGGCTCCCACCGGCGTCGGTGCGCATGGGCCAGCTCGCCGTGGCCCCGGCCCAGGCGAACAGGGCCCCAGGATCGGCGTCGCCGAACGGCCGCTCCAGGCTCTGGTGCTCACCGGCACCGAATCCGTCCCGCGAGACGGTGAAGTTCTGGACTCTCAGCAACTGCGTCATGTTGCTCCTCCTGTAGGGGGTGACGACAGTTGGACCGCCCGGCCCCGGCAAACTCATCGCCGCGGTCAAAAATGCTGGCTTTCACGGCGTGACGATGCGCTCGACCGCGGCCGCGACGAGGGCGCCCCGCTCGGCCTCCGAGAACATGTCCGGCAGCGTGAGCTGCTCGACGATCAGCCAGTTGAGCGCCAGATGCAGCAGCCGGACCGCCGTCGCGTCGCCGGGCAGGCCGGACTCCTCGTGGTAGGCCAGGTTGGCCGCCATGTCGGCGCGGACGCGCTCGGTCAGCACCGCGCGCAGGGCGGGCCGCCGGGTGGCCTCCAGGCGCAGTTCGAGGAGCGCCAGATAGCCGGTGCGGAAGGCGCTGATCCGGCCGACCAGCTCGCGCATCAGCGCCGTGTACCCCTCCCGGTCGCGGGTGCTCGCCCGCTGCCGGGCGATGGTCGCCTCGTCGGGCTGGAGCCGTTCGTAGACCCGGGCACCGGCCTGGGTGAGCAGGTCGTCGCGGTTGGCGAAGTAGTTGGAGGCCGTCCCCGGCGGCACGGCGGCCTCGGTGTCCACCGCCCGGAACGTCAGCCCTCGCGCGCCCTCCGCGGCCAGCACCTCGATGGCGGCGTCCACGAGGGCCGCCCTCCGCTCGTCGTTCCTGCGGACCATTGACACCACTCCAGTTGTAGTACTACGTTCACACCGCCTCAGTCAGAGTACTACGTATGGAGTGGTTTACGGATGCGAGAACTCGTCTACTACGTCGCCGTCAGCATCGACGGCTATATCGCCGGGCCCGGCGGGGAGTACGACTTCTACCCCGGGGGCGACGAGGCGCAGCACGCCGCCTACATGGGGTCGATGAACCAGCGCTACCCCGAGACCGTCCCCACCGCCATGCGCCCCGCCCACGGCCTCACCGACGCGCCCAACCGGCACTTCGACACCATCCTGATGGGCCTCGGCGCCTACCGCCCCGCGCTGGACGCGGGCATCACGAGCCCGTACGCCCACCTGCGCCAGTACGTCATCTCCACCACCCTCGGCGCCGCCCCCGACCCGGACGTGACGGTGGTCGACGGCGACCCCCTCGCCCTGGTCCGCGACCTCAAGCGGGAGGAGGGCCAGGACATCTGGCTGTGCGGCGGCGGCCGGCTCGCGGGGACGCTGCTGCCCGAGGTCGACCGCATGATCGTCAAGAGCTACCCGGTGGTCGCCGGAGCCGGAATCCCCGCCTTCCACGGCGCGTTCAACCCGACCGTCTTCCGGGTGACCGACCGCGAGTCGTTCGACAACGGCGTGACGGTCACGTCGTTCGCGCGCCGGTGACCGATCTCGTGGCCCTCGGCGGGACACGTCTCAGCCGGTCGGCGTGGCGGGCAGGGGCTTGCCCAGCATGGTGCAGACCGCGGTGTCCACCAGAGCCTTGTTGGCGGCGGCGGCCTTCGCCTCCTTGACACCGAAGTTGGTGATGGTCAGGACCGCGACACTGCGGCGGCCGCTCCCGTCGGTGTAGACCTCACTGGAGTAGCCGGGCTGACCACCGGTGTGGCCCCAGACGGTGCCGCAGGGAGTGTCCACCTTCATCAGGCCCAGTCCGTAAGCGCCGCGCTCCTCGGGCGCGGTGACCATCGTCCGCATCTGCTCCATCTGCGCCTCGGGCAGGAGCCTGCCGGACATCAACGCGGTCTGGAACCGCTGCCAGTCCCGCGCCGTGGAGACCATCCCTCCCGCCGCCCACGCCCAGCTCGGGTCGATGTCGGTGGTGTCGACATTGTCGTGTGGGCGCCCGGGGCCCGCGAACCCGGTGCCCTCGGGCAGTTCCACCGTCGGAGCGAGGATGCGCCGGAGGCGTTCGGAGTCCGGCTCGTAGCCGGTGGCGTGCTTCTTCCCGGAGCCGAAGTCGGCGTTCGCGGCCAGGAAGGAGTCGTTCATCCCCAGCGGCCCCGTGATCCTCTGCTCGATCAGGCGGGCCAGGCCCTTCCCGGTGGCCTTCTCGAGGATCAGCCCGAGGGCCGCGTAGTTGGCGTTGCTGTACGAGTACTTCTCGCCGGGAGCGGCCGGGGGATCCTGCGGAGGCGTGATCGCGAGAAGCTCCTCGGGCCGCCACGTGCGCCGCTCCTGCCCGGTCAGGGTGGGCAGGAATTCCGGTGTCAGCAGGTAGTCGCCCAGCCCGCTGGTGTGGTTGAGGAGCATCTTCACGGTGATGTCCTGCCCGCCCTCGACCAGCCCCGGCAGCCACTTCTCCACCGGGTGGGCCAGATCGACCTTGTGCTCGGCGACCAACTGGAGGATGAGGGCCGCGACGACCGTCTTGGTGTTGGACGCCATCCTGAAGCGGTCGTTCACGGCGAGACGGTGATCGGCCTTGGTCCAGGCGGTCTGACGGGCGATCTCCACGGGCTTCCCGCGGCCCCGGTCCACTCGGACGATCACGCCTAAGGAGCCGGTGTCCGCCGCGGTTTGCGCGAGCCCCGCCAGCTGCCCGTCGGCCGCTGCCGTCACCCTCGTCGTGCCCGAGTCCGCTTCCGAGCAGCCGACGAGTGACCCGCTGATGCCGGTCACCAAGGTCAGCGTGAGTGCCCCACGCAGGATCCGGCGGCTCGATGCCCTGTATGACGACACGGTCGTTCTCCCTCGCAGCTCTCGCCCGGTTGCGGATGGCGATGGTGCTCATCCTTCTCCGCGGGAGATCACAAGGGGATCCGGCCAGCCCGCCGGATCACCGGGGGTTATCCCCCTCCTCATCGGGAAGTGCGGCTTCCCCCAGCACGGCGCTGAGGGAAGCCGCGTCGAGGCTAGAGCACGGCGACGGTGAACGGCCTGTCCGCGGGGGTGCCGCTGCTGTTGCTGGTCACGACCGTGATGGTGTCGGTGGCGTTGCCGCAGTAGCCATGCGGTGCGCCGATGGCGGTGATCTCGCCCCGGTAGTTGTTGAGCGTGGCGACGATCGCCGCGTCGTCCAGGTCATCGCTGACGTTGGGGTCCGAGACCTGGACGCAGTAGACACCCGCGGCGCTCGTGCCGGTCCCCCGGGTGACCGATGCGACGTTCTTGGACGCGAGGACCGTACCGTCCGAGGCCACCTTCGCGGCGGCGCGGGCGTACGGGGCGTCCATGTCGTCGGCCGAGGCCATGCCGGACAGGGCGGTCAGTGACGTCACGGCGCCGAGGACGAGCGCGAGGACGCGGCTGGTGCGGCGTGCTGAGGTGCGCATTGCCTGCTCTTTCTCGGCCCTGGGCGCGCTGTTGAGGCAGCGGTGGGCCGGGATAGCGGATGGGGCTGGGCGGTGTCACCGCCGGAGAAGAGCAGAGCAGAGGGGGGACGTGTTCTCGTCGAGTGCCGGTGGAGGGGCGGCCGGCAAGAAAGCTCGCGGCCTGCGCCCGGCACGGAGCGCCGCGCGCAGGCGCGGGGCGGGCGCCGGGGCCGCCTGCGCCTTCGCACGCGGCCGGCTCGAAGATCAACGGCATGCGACGATGACCGCCATGTCTGGTCAGGTCTGGGTGTCACTCATATCGTTGGGCGGCGTCGTCCTCGGCGGCTTGTTGTCCTACCTCGTCCAGCACAGGACCCAGCTGTCGGCGGAACGCGCTGAACAGGAACGGCAGCACATAGCGCTCTCGGAGACCCGGCGCGCGGAACGGCTGGCGCTGCTGGAGCGGTTCATCGAGGTGTCGGCGGAGGCGGAACGCTGCGCCTACACCCGCCCGTCCGAATGGGAGGACACCGACGACTGGTACCTCACGACCCGAGACGTCATGTACAGGCTGTGGGTCGCGGATCGGCTCATCCGTATCCAGTTCCCCCTGTCCGTGCACGATGCCGCGCACAAACACTTCCTGGACCTCAACCGCACCGTGTGGCACGGCTTGCCCGACGGGGAGAGTGTGCGGGACTACCTGGAGGACAACCGGGCGGCTTTTCTCGACGCGGCTCGCGCGGTGATGAGCGGCCCTGGGGGGTGACCCGGCCGGTCGATGGGACGCAAACTCGCCACTACAGAAGGTGCGTCGGATATGGAACAGCCCGGCCCGGGTCCGCTTGCCCGTACGGCGCCGGCCGGGCTCCCATGCGTTCATCAGGCTCGCGTCCGCGTCGATATCTCCGCGTCCTGTTCCCGCTCGAACGCTGAGCCGTGTCGTAGCGCGCCCCTCCGCTTCCCATCATCGGAGAAGCGGAGGGGCGTTCGTGCCAGCCCGGGTGACGCCGGGACTACGCGTAGACGGTGACGGGGGAGAGGCAGGATTCCCAGTCGCCCTTGACCACGCAGACCTTCATGGAGTGCTTGGAGTCCTCGCCCAGGTTGCCGGTTTTCCAGGGGCTCCAGTAGGGCGCGCCGTGACCGCGAGTCGAGGCCACGCGACCGGTGTCGAGGCGGGCCTCGACGCCCAGACCGTCGCCGGCGCCGTCGTAGGCGATGAGGGCGTCACCAGGGTCGGTCTTGCCGTCCCCGTTGATGTCCCCGCCCGGGTTCTGGCTCCAGATGCCCGTCCCGGCGTAGACGCCGCCGTAGTAGATGTCCACCCCGGTGTACGGGCTCTGGACGCTCTGCTGTCTGAGGACGTAGCTGAGCTTGGGCTTCCCGTCGTCGGCCTGGGCAGTGGCCTGGGTGGCCGCCACGGCACCGAGTGCGAGCAGACCGGCGACGCCCGCCTTCAGAATCTTTCGAGTCATATATCCCCCTTGTGTCTCGAAATGCCTACTGAGTATCAGGGGCACCATGCTTAACCGGGCGTTGACGTGCAACAAGCCTGATTCCGGCCGCCAGTGACAGAGGTATAGGCCATTCCGGTGCGGTCGCGCTCGGTCCGTACTGTGTGTGGCGGCGTGTCACCAGATGTCCGGAGTCGGGATCGCCCGGGTGAAGTCCCCGGCCCGCAGTGCCTCGGTGGGAATCGACCAGTGCATCCAGCTGCCGTCGCCGCCGATGTACCACTCGCCCTGCCCGGACAGTTGGAGCAGGTGGTGGTAGAGGTTCGGGTCTTCGCCGTTCGACAGCATCGGGGAGCTGCCCGTCGGGAATTCCGGTCGGCCGAAGGCGATGTCCTCGGAGTCCAGCGCGCCCGGCCGCTCCGACCAGTCGGTCAACAGTCCGTGTATGTACGTGTCGGGCATGGCCCGGGCTATGTCGTCGGCGTCCGGCCCCAGGTCGAGGGTCTTCCAGGCGGGGTCATAGGTGTCGGGGAACGCGAACCCGGGCGAGGCCGCCCACGGCACCGGATCGAAGACGCTCGCCCGGGCGGGCGGGGCCGTCTCGACGGCGTGCGTGGTGCGGGCCGCGATCACCCGCCCCACCTGCGGGGCCATGAAGTCGTACTTCAGCGACAGCTCCATGGCGGCCGGGTCTGCGTCCTCGGAGTCGCTGTCGAGGGAGAAGAAGTTGAGCAGGCCCGTCCCGGTCGGGAGTACGCCGTCCAGCCAAGGCGCCAGGGCATCGGTGTCGAGGACGGCGATCAGGCTCAGCGGGAGGCCGTCGCAGGTCGGCCACGGCGTGCCCGGTTCGAGCATCGCCCGCCCACCGAAGCGGCTGTGGCCCGCGGCCTCGCCGGGCCCGGCTTCGGTGAGCGCGAACCCCGGCCGGGCGAGGCGGACGAAGCGGGCCGCGAGGTCCGCGCCGAGACGTTCGGCGCAGAAGTCGCGCAGGGCGGTGAGCGTGGTGTTCGGGTCCATGCGGAGGATTCAAGCAGCCGGGTGTGACACCGCGGTCATGGCGAGAACGCGACCGCAGCAGGCGTCGCTTCCACCACCGCGACGTATAGAGGCCCCGGCTACGCCGGGGGCCTCGCCGTGCACACTGCGTCGATCAGGGCAGGAAGTTCTTCTGCCACTCCAGCGAGTTCATGCTCAGTGCGGCGTCGGCGAGGGCCTTCGCCGACGGCGTTTTCAGTGAGGCGAGGCTGGTGTCGATCCAGTTCTGGGTGAGGCTGTAGCCCTGCTCGCGGTACTCCACCGCCTGGACCAGGCACTCCAGCTTGTCCGCGTCGCGGGCGACGATCGCCTCCGGCGTCTGGCCGGCCTCGTACTCGTCGACAGCGCTCTGCACGCCCTCGCGGACAGCCGGGTGGGCGTTGGCGACCTGGTCGGCGGTCACCTCCTGGTTCGGGGCGGCCCGCAGGTACTTCCGGCCGATGTGCGGGATGTCCCCGACACGGGTCTCCTGGCTGTCATGGAACAGGCACATCAGCGCGACCCGCGAGGGGTCGGCGCCTTCCATCATCGCCAGCACCGAGCCGATCACCCCGACCCGGAAGGAGTGTTCGGCGACGGACTCCGGGGCCTTGTTGCCGGTGAACCACCAGCCGGTACGTGCGACGCGCTTGAGCACGCCCATCTCGGAGATGAAGCTCGCCGTGCCCCTGGTGGTGTCGTCGGCCATGCGGTCCTCCGTCGTCAGCAGTTGTGATCGAAAACGTAGTGGACGCGGGCGAGTTCGCGCCGCGACCTTGCTGAGAGCGGCACCTCGTCCAAGAGTGTTGTGAGCTCTGCACCCCAGCGCAACGCGCCCGGCACCGCATGCCGACCCGGGGTACGGCCTGCTGCGCCGCACCAAGAGGCACGCGGGAGGCCCGCCCGGCCGGGAACGCCACACGTGCTCGCGAGGTAGCGCCGGACCGAGTGCAGACACAAGGGAAGTAGCGTCAAGTAGCAGGACAGATGCGGTACGTGTCCCTATCGTGGGCCGTGAGGGACGGTCGGCGCCGTGTACGGCCGGGTTCTGTACGGATGCTGTGTCCGGATGCCGAGCGGAGAGGACGTATCACGATGTGGGGGAACGGGCATGACGGCAACCGCACCATCGGACGGCACATCGGAACCGCGGCCGAGCGCTGAGGGAAACACCGCTTCGGAGCCGAGCGGGCAGGGCGGCGGCTCGGACGAGCCATCGCCGCCCGTCCCCGCGCAGTCCCCGCCGCAGGGGCCTGCCGACGCCGGAAGCGGAGCCAGCCAGAGCTTCGAGGCGATCGCCTCCCAAGCGCTCGGCGTGGACCCCGGAGCCTCCCGGCGCAAGAGGACCCTGTGGCTGTCGGTCACGGCTACGGTCGGTCTCCTGAGCGCCCTGAGCGGGACGCTCCTTGCCTACTACATGATCAAGCCGAGCGTGACCAGAGAGAATGATTCGAACAAGGGGTACGACGCCTCCCAGGCGCCCTTCACGGTGTCCGTGCGGCCGGAGGAGGGCGAGCCCCGTGAGTGGGCCATGGTCCTCGACCGGGAACTGACCGCCGACGAGACGCAGAGACTGACGTCCAGCACGGCCAGTTCGCCCGCCTTCGCCTACCTGAAGAAACTCGGCGGACATCCGCTCGCGTACGCGCCCTTACTGGAGCATGCCCCGAAACGGTACACGCAGCAGCAGACGGCGTCCGGCCGCCTGGAACTCTCCGACACGTTCAAGATCAATGTGCTGAGCGCCCGGGCCTACGGTGTGGTCATCAACGACTGGAAAGTCACCGATGTCACCTGCCGGAAGAGCACCGCGAAGACGGTCGTCTTCTTTCCGCCGCAGGGTGGAGCGGCCTACCAGGGGATCCGCCTGCACATTCCGCCCCGGGCCGACGAGCCGGTGCTGACCGACGAGACCGAGGGGCAGGGTGGTCCCTACTTCGACGGCAACTACATCGAGGTCGGAGGCGGCCAGTCTTCGGGCGGCCTCAGAGTGGAGGCGATCCCGCGGCAGGGACAGTCATGCGAGTGGGGGATCAAGGTCCACTATTCCGACGTCCATCAGGACGGCCGATGGGTCCAACTCAAGGACAGGGGCGGCAAGCCGCTGCGCGTCCGCACGGAGTCCGTCCCCACGGAACCCCAGCAGAAGTGGGTATTCGGCTCCGTGCCCTGGACGCCGTGCCACCTGAAGCCCAAGGGGGAGCTATGCGACCTGGCGTAGTGGGCAAGGCCGTGGCCTTGCTCGTGGTGGCTGCCCTGTGCGTCCAGGCGTGCAGTCAACCGGACAAGGAGAAGCCCGACTCCCGAACTTCCGCCTCCTCGGCGCCGTACCTGGGCAACCGCGGGTACGCCCTACCGGACAGCCCGTTCACCCGCAGGGGCACGGTGGTCACCGCCACGTGCGGCATGGGCGCACGCTGGGCCAGTGTCTCGGTCCAGGCGTGGGATCCCGAGACGTGGCAGATACGCGCGGAGCGGACGTTCCCCATTCCGAGTGACGCCGCGTTCAGCAACGTTCCCGGCCACAAGGCGGTCAACAGCCCTCTCGTAGAGCTCTGCGGAGTGGACCTGTACACCCCTTCTCCCTATGGCGTGTCCACTTCGGAGTACATGGCTCCCCGGATCCGCGCCCTCTTCGACCTGGCGTTCACGCGCATGGCGGTGGTCCTCCGCGACCCCCGGAACAAGAAGGTTTCCCACGTCGGTTACGTCGTGAACGGCGCCAACCTGGGAGAGGTCGTGCGCCTGGGAGGCGCGGCGGGTGACGACGAGCAGAACGCGGTGATGTCGCCGGACGGGCGCAGCGTGTGGTTCACGTACACGGCCTCTGACGGCAAGCAGAGGATCGGATCCCGGTCCGCCGTGGGCGACCACCATCTGACGGACGAGGGCCCGGCCGCCGGACACCGTCTGCCCCTGACCGTCACGGGCAAGCCGGCGCGCGCCGTCCAGGCGAACATGGTGCACTTGGCGCCGAACGGCCGTCGGCTCACGGCGACCGCACCCAAGGTCTTCGGCAGCGTCTTCGACACCTGGAACTCCTCGGGTCCGCTGGACAGGACGTCGGCGCGTGGCGCCGCGCTGCTCCGCCGATGCGTCGGTATCGTGGGCTGGGTCGGTGAGCACCGGGTGCTGTGCCGCACCTCTTCCGGCGTGTTCCGAACCATGGACGCCAGCAGCGGTCGCGCCATCGGCGCCCCGATCAGCGTGGTCGGGCCCCAGGAGGGGATGGCGGCGGACGGGATGCTGGTGTCGGCGGACGGGAAGAGGTTCATCGTCTCCGTCCACCTGCCCAATGCCCAGCAGAACGACGACGATTACAGGTTCTCGGACCCCGACTTCAGAGTCGTGCCGACCACGCCGGGAGGATCGGCGACCCGCCTCGCCGCCCCTTTCCTGGACAGGCAGACCGCCTTTGTGAGCTGGCTGTAAGGGGAGCAGTTTCGCGTATTCCTCTACCGCGTCGGCGACCCCAAGCGCTGGGCACGCAGCCGACCCCGCTCCCCTCCGGCACCACTGACCTGGTCAAGGGTTGGCAGAAGCGGAGAGTAGGGCGAGCCCCGCTGGGGTGGCGGTGTGGCGGGCGTTCTTGCCGTCGCGGAGGAGAGCCGTGAGGCCGGCATTGCGCAGGATGGTGGCGTGTTCGCTGGCGCTGGCCAGGGAGATACGGGCATATTCGGCGAGCTGGGTAGTGGTACCACCGGGATGGTCGGCAATCACGCTCATTACGGTGGCACGGGTACGGCCGAGCAGCGCGGTCAGAGACTGGGACGGTTCTGCTAGCGCAGCTGCGGTGACGCTGGCCGGCTCCGCCGAGAGCCGATGATCTGAGCGGATAGGAAAAGTGATCCACGGCTGTGGCTCCGCCCTGTCACAAAGAGCGGGGTAGTGCGAGCCGAACAGGGTGGGAATGAGCAGCAACCCGCGGCCGTCGAGGTAAACATCGCCACTGCGCCCGGAGGCCATCGTTACGTGCAGCACGGGGGGCTTCCAGATGATCCGGCGCGGGTTGAGCTCACGCAGGAGGCGCTCCACTCCTTGTTCGCTCAGATGCCTCAGACGAAGGGCCCGGTCCGCGTGGGCAAGCCGGTCGATCTGTGGCCAGTATGGTGCGATAAAGCGTTCGTGAGCCTCCTCGACCAAGGCAGCGAGTTGTTGAACGAACAGGGGTTCCTGGCTGGCCCGGTATGTGTCCGGTGACAGTCGCGCAGCGCCCTGCCGGGCCCATTCCTGCAAATCCTTGCGTACACGCTCTATCGGAGTGGAACGCAACTGCTCCACAAGATCGGCCGTGCTCCCTTCGCCGACCAGGCTGAGGAATTCCACCCCCGCACCAGTCGGCGGAATCAACTCGAACAGAGGTCGGAAACGTGGGCGGAGCTGCCTGGCCGCGCGATCTCGCCAGGCGTCAAAGTGCACAGGATGCGATCTCTCCTGCAACAGCCGGATCCCGATGTCCAGCTCAACCAACGGACGAGGACCCGAGGCCAGACGAGTACGGGCCAGGTCCTCGGCGGTGAAATGGATACGCAACGCCACGCCCCATGATTCTTCCCGGTGGCCTCGCTTCGGACGAGACCGAAACGAGTCGACGTGACCACGCCATCAGGCAAGCCTGTAGGTGCAACACGACGACCCGGACGGAACACCAAACGGGTCTGGTCACATCTGGCCCTCGGTCATAGACGGCGCAGCGATTCCCCGTGCCACGCTCCGAGGCTAGGCAAGGGCCACCGCTTATCGCTCAACAGGGTTCAGAAATGCAGTCACATGACGAAGCAACGAAGGAGAAAACATATGCGCGCACATCTGTTGCTCACCAGCGCCGCCATCGGGGCCACCCTGCTGGCCGGCGGGGCCACCACCGCGCAGGCAGCTCCTGTGCCCTCCCAGACCAGCACGACATCGACCGCCACGGCGGCTGCGGGTCGCTGGGTGCACGACGGCAACCGCGGGGAGACGTCTCAGAGTGCGGTGGCGGTGCCCTCCTGGTGCGCTCGCGGCGAGGTGTGGAACACAGACGGGCGAACGGTCGGTGTCCGCTGTGACGTGACCTTCGCGTACTACGCGAAGGTCACGTGCACCAACGGAACGACGAAGAAGGTCGCCCGGGGGGTCACGACGAACGACAACCGCTGGTCGTATGCCTACTGCACCTCGTTCGGAAGCTCGTACCGCGTCGTTGCCGGAACGGCCGGCCCCGTCCGGGCCTGAGCAGAACATCCGGCGTACTGCCATGCACCACCTCTGGCGCAGAGGCTAACGCCCAAGAGGTCCCCGAAGCCGGGGGCCTCTTGGTTGCGCGAGGGAGCCGCCCGAAAGTATCGATCTTCGCTCACCAGGGCGGGCAGCCGCCTCCGCCCAAGCCGGTCAGGCTACTGCCCAGTCGAGCCCGAGGTCGGCGAGCTGCTGCCGCTTCTCGGCGGTGAGTTTGGCGTACGTGGGAGCGGCTGACGGGCCCTGCAGTCCCCGTACGCGCCTTGTACCGCGCCAGACCGCAACACCCCGAAGGCCCCAGAGACCGCCTTGGGCGGCTTCCTACTCGGGAGAACATCGGGGTGAGGCCGAGCTGCGCCAGGCGCCTGGGAGCCGCCCTGGTCGACGACTGCGACCTGCGGCTGACCGAGTTCGACGGCGGGAAGTACCGCACCTTTGGCGAAGACCTCGACGGCAAGTAGCCGCATTCGGGTCATACCTCGGTCGGGGAGTCGGCCAGGTCGAGTTCGGCCCAGATCTCCTTGCCGACGGTGCGCTCCCGTACGCCCCAACGCGTGGCGAGCGCGCGGACGATGAGCAGGCCACGGCCGTGCTTCTCGTCGGGCGACGGCTGTCGGGGCTGGGGCAGGCGTTCGCCCCTGGGGTCGGCGACGGCGATGCGCAGGCTGGTCTTGGTGAGGGTGAGGTAGACGCGGAACAGTCGCCCGGCGACCCGGCCATGCCGTACGGCGTTGCCCGCCAGCTCGGAGACGATGAGTGCGGCGTCGTCGGAGAGGGCGGGGTGCCCCCACTCCGCGACCACCCGCGCGGCGTGCCGCCGGGCGCGGGTCACGTTTATCGGCGTCGGGACGTAGTCGATGCGGTCCTCGTGGACGACGGGGTCTTGGGGTGCGATCGGCATCGCGTACCTCCGTGCGGGCAGGGCGGAGCGAATCCGCCAACTGGTGCCCCTGTGCGAGCGGTTCATCACGGAAGGTAGTCCCAGTGGCTTGTTCGTTGCAATCGAAGCGGGGAAATTTGTAACCGATCTTGCGTGCGGACGGTGTACGGGCACACACTGGGCGTGAAATAGGGAGGGTGTCACGGTGGCAGGGGAGCAGCCCGCTGAGGGGAACCGGGTCTCAACGGTTCTGGGGCGCAAGCTCGGTGGCGAGCTGCTGATGTTGCGGACCGCAGCCGGTTTGACGCAAGGTCAAGCCGCGAAGGCCATCACCGCGTCCACCGGCAAGGTGGCCAAGATGGAGAGCGGCTGGGTTCCCATGCGTGACCCGGACATCCGAGCCTTGTGCGCGTTGTACGGCGCCAACGACCCCGCGACCGTCGGCGGGCTGCTGGAGCTGGCACGCATCGACCGCGAGCGCCGTAAGGCCAAGGGCTGGTGGAACGACGTCGCGCTCAGCAGCGCCATGAGGCAGTACGCGCCACTGGAAAGCGTCGCGACCGAAATCAAGGCGTGGCAGGTGTCGTTCGTTCCGGGCCTGCTCCAGACGGCTGGCTATGTTCGGGCGATGCGTCGCTCCTGGATGCCCGATGAGTCTCCGGAGGATGCCGAAAAGTTCGTGGCTTCCCGGATGGCGCGCCAGCGAAGACTCTCGGGCGAGTCGCCCCTCTCGCTCCGGGTGGTCATCCCAGAGGCCGCATTGCGCATTCCCGCAGTCCATGCCGAGATGCTTCGGGAGCAGTTGGCGAGCCTTCTCGACTGGGGAGAACGGCCCAACATCACCATGCAAGTGCTCCCGTTCAGCACAGGCTTCGTCCCTGGGCTGACCGGTTCCTTCAACGTTCTCTCGTTCGGCGAGCCAGGGGCCATGGACGTGGTGTACGTGGAGTCGTCGCACACCCATGTGTGGGTCGAGGGTGGCGATGGCGCTGCTGAACACGTGAGAATCTTCGAGAAGACAGCGCAGTGTGCCCTGTCCGAGGCCGATACCCGAGCGTTCATCGAGGCGCTGATCAAGGAGCTGTGAGCACGTGACGGCTTTCGTTTTTCGCAAGTCAAGCCACAGCAACCCTTTCGACGAGTGCGTTGAGGTGGCCACCAACATGCCCGATGCCGTGGCGATACGCGACTCCAAGCACCCCGGCGGCCCGATACTCCGCCTGGCCCCCGCCGCCTGGGCGGACTTCCGGGACGCCCTCGTCGGCGGGCGGATCGTGGCGGCACCTCGGGCGTGAGCGAACGGAAACCCGGGCCGGGGGTCCGGCCCCGCTCATGGGGCCGGTGATGGTCGGGCGGCACGGCCCACGCCGCCCGACCATCACCGGGTCGCGATCAGGCCGTGGCGCGGAACGGCCCGGTGACCTCGTAGGTGATGCCCCCCGAGGAGCTGCCCGTCGTACCGCGCTGGCTGGAGAAGTACAGCCGCTTGCCGTCGGGGGAGAAGGCCGGTCCGGTGATCTCCGAGCCCGACTGGCCGGTGATGCGCAGGAACGGCGCGACGATGTCGTCCGGGGTGATGACGCAGATCTCCATGTTGCCGCCGTCCTCGGCGATGAACAGGTCGCCGGAGGAGGAGCCGGTGACGTTGTCGACGCCGGTCAGCGGGGCGGGGCCAGGGTTGACCAGGCTGTCGTCGTAGGCGAGTTCGTAGGTGCTGTTGGCCAGGTTGAGCTGCCAGACGCGGTTGTCGCCCTTGGTGGTGAACCAGACGGTGTCGTTGGCGTAGTGGCAGCCCTCGCCGCCGTTGAAGATCTTGGCGGCCGAGACCTGGTCGCGGGTGGCGGTGGGTGAGCCGTCGGGGTCGGGCACGTTCGCCCAGCGATACGACCCGGAGGTGGCGGCGCCGGCGACCAGCACCTGGAGTTGGCCGGAGGACAGGTTGCCCCAGGTGGTCGGGATGAACCGGTAGAAGCAGCCGTCCGTCTCGTCCTCGGTCAGGTAGATCACCCGGCGCACCGGGTCGGCGGCGGCCGCCTCGTGCTTGAACTTGCCCATGGCGTCGCGGCGGACGGCGGCGTTCACGCCCCACGGGTCGGTCTCGTAGACGTAGCCGAGGGACACCTCCTCGCAGGACAGCCAGGTGTTCCATGGGGTGGCGCCGCCCGCGCAGTTCTGCCGGGTGTTGGACAGGACGCGGTAGGCGCCGGTGATGGTGCCCGAGGAGTTGAACTTGACGGCGCTCGCGCCGCCACTGGGGTTGATCTCCGAGTTGGAGACGTAGATCCAGCCCGTGCCGTCGGCGAAGCAGGCGCCGCCGTCGGGGGCGCTGTGCCAGGCGTACGAGGTGCCCGGCACTGTCTGGCCGGAGCGGGCGATCACCCGGCTGGTGAAGCCGCTGGGCAGCGCGATGCCGTTGGCGTCGGCGGCGAGCAGAGCACCGTACGGGCCCGGGCCCTTCTGGGCCGGGGCCGCGTAGGCGGCGCCGCGCATGAGGGTGCCGCCAAAGGCGGCGGCGGACGCTCCGATGACTGCTCCGCGCAGGAAGACGCGACGTTCCACAGCTACTCCTTCACCAAAGAAGGTCGATGGATGGCTAATTGAGCGACGCCGACTGGTCACGGGGAAGAACCTAGGACCATCGCACCTGGCCGATCAGGCCCCTGTAGGCGAACTCTTCACGGCCAACCGGTGAGTCGGGTGCCGAGTGAGCGCGCAAGGCCCGTGGCGTCTGCTCCGGCAGACACCACGGGCCACAGGGAGAGGTCACCACCACCTGGTGCAGGCGACATCCGGATAGTTGCTTGCCTTACCGCAGGCCCGCATCAGGTTGCCCTTGTTGTTGAACGCGTCGGTGTGGTTGCTGCCGCCCGTGTTGATTTTGGTGATGCTGAGCTGCGTCCAGGTCCGGCCGCGGTCGAAGCTGCGGTCGACCCACACCAGGTCGCCGGGGGAGCCGAAGATCCGGCCCCAGGCGCAGGTGCCGTTGTACCGCAGCTCGATGCCGCGGGAGTGGGTCGAGGCGGACGCGACCGTCCTGGCGTTGTTGGTGTTGCAGCCTTCGGCGGCCTGAGCCGGGGTCACGGTGGTGAGCATGGTTCCGGTGAGCCCGGCTGCGGCGATGGCTCCGAGTACGGCGTTGCGCGTGCGCATGTCTGACGTCCTTCCGGTTGCGTGAATCGCTCATCCAGCGATAAACCGGGTATAGCGTGAGCCCGCCGGGACCGGTCCCGCCCCGCGGAATCCGATGGCGCGACGCCGCGCAGGCGTCAAGAATCGCCGGATGCAGGAAGTGAAGCTGTCCGACGGGTTCGTCACGCTGTCCCCGCTGCACCTGGAGGACGCGGAGGCGCACCTCGCGGGGGAGGACGAGGCGCTGGTGCGCTGGCTCAGCGGCGGTCCCAGCACACCCCAGGGCGTCGCAACCTACTTCCGGCACTGCCGGGAACAGTGGGACACGGCCGGACCGCTCCGCGCCTTCGGCATCCGAGCAGGCGCAGGCGCAGCCGCAGGCGCGGCACTCGCGGGAACGATCGACCTGCGGTTCACGGCCGAGGGCTTGGCACCGGGCCAGGTGAACGTCGCCTACGGCCTCTACCCGTCCTGGCGGGGACGCGGCCTGGCCACCCGCGCCGTCCTCCTGGCCTCCCGGTACGCGGCACGCGAGGGCGGGAAGGAGGCGGTGATCCGGGTGGAGCCGGAGAACACCGCGTCTGCCGCGGTCGCCCGGCGAGCGGGGTTCACCCCCGGCAGGCACACGCGCGGCGGGGACGGGACGCGGCTCGACTGGTACGTACGGGACCTGCGCGCCCAACCCTCGGAGGGATCCCACTGGCTCCGGCGGCACACCGCCCGGTGGCGCCGTTTCGCGCGGGTGACGGTCCGGGTCGTACCGGCGGCGGGGGAGACGACCGTCGAGATCGGGGACGATCCGTACGCCTGGCTCCGGACCGTCTACGGGCCGGACGCCCGGCCGTACGCCAATGATGGCGGCCTTCGTCAGGAGGCGGTCGACGGGGTCCGGTACGCCGTGGAACGGCTCGCCGACCCGGTGCCGCCGGTGCGGGTGATCGTCACCGAGATCATGGACTACCTCGTGGACACCGGGCCCGGCGACGTGAAGTACGCGGCGGCCTACGCGCTCTGGGACGCCCTGGGCGTCGAGCCTCCCGTCCATCCGTACATCGACGAGGACGGGACGCCCGTCTTCCCGGACTGATCGCGCACGGGCCGCCGCATGGCGTCAGAGTGGGGTGAGGACGCAGAACTCGTTGCCCTCCGGGTCGGCGAGGACCGTCCACGACACATCGCCCTGGCCGATGTCGAGGTCGGTGGCGCCGAGGCCCCGCAGCCGGGCCACTTCCGCCGCGTGATCGTCACCGGGGTACGGCCGGAGGTCGAGATGGACGCGGTTCAACCCGGACTTCGCGTCGGGCGTGCGGAGGAACTCAAGATACGGGCCGACATTCTTGGCGGAGCGCAGCACCGCCTGTTCGTCGGTCACCTCGTGCAGGGTCCAGTCCATCGCCTCGCCCCAGAACCGGGCCATGGCCCGCGGGTCCACGCAGTCGACCACCACCGCGGCGATCGGTCCGGTGTCCCGGTAGATCTCGCGCGGCTCCAGCACGCAGAACTCGTTGCCCTCCGGGTCGGCGAGGACCGTCCACGGGACGTCGCCCTGGCCCACGTCGGCGGGCGTCGCGCCGAGCGCCTGGAGGCGCGCGACCAGTTCCGCCTGATGGGCCGCGGAGGTGGTGGCGAGGTCGACGTGCACGCGGTTCTTCACCGTCTTGGGGTCCGGGACGGCAAGAATGTCGATGTAGATGGCGCTGGGGTCGGGATAGGTGACGCCTTCGGGTTCCAGATTGGTCACGCCGGGTTCCTCGCTGGCAATACCCCAGCCGAGCGCCTCCGCCCAGAACCGGCCGAGGGCGGAGTCATCCCGAGCCTTCATCGCAATCTGCACCAGCCGCGTCGCCATGGCGCCGATCTTATGTCCGTGCCGTGCACTTCGGGTTTGATTTTCGGGCCGGAGCGTCAGCCGTTGGCCAGGGCGCGGCCGAGGCTCGCCTTCAGCACGTCCGCCAGGGTCACCGTGGGCCGTCCGAGCAGGCGGGCGAGCGTGGGGTCGGCCGGGGCGAAGTCGCCCCGGCGGCTCGCCGCGAACAGGCCGACGAGCAGGTCGGCCCGAGCCTCCGGCAGGCCGCGGTCCAGCAGGTGCGCGCGGTAGTCGGCGTCGGAGACGACGACCCTGCGGACCGGGCGGCCCGTCAGCCGCGTGACGAGCGCCGCGACACCGGCCAGGTCGATCGCCTCGGGGCCGGTGAGCGCGGGGGTCGGTCCGTCGAGGTCGTCGCCGCCCGCGGTGAGGGCGAGCACCGCCGCGTCGGCGAGGTCGGCGTGGTCGGTCCAGGCGACCGGCCCGTCCTCGGGCGCGACCAGTTCGCCCGTGTCGAGCGCGGCGCCGAGCAGCATCACGGCCGAGGAGGCGTAGAACCCGTTGCGCAGCGCGGTGAAGGGGACGCCGGACGCGCGCAGCGCGGCTTCGGTGGCGGTGTGGTCGGGCATCGGGGCGAAGGGGGAGGCGGGGTGCGCGCCCAAGTGGCTGGTGTAGAGGATGCGGCCCGCTCCGGCCGCCGCCGCGGCGTCAACGGCCGTGCGGTGCGCGCGTAAGGCCGTCTCGCCGGAGGCGTCCGTGGAGACGATCAGGACCTGCGAGGCGCCCTCGAAGGCGTGGGCGAGGCTCGACGGGTCGGCGAAGTCGCCCCGGCGGACGCGTATGCCCCGGGCGCCGAGGTCGCGCGCCTTCTCCACGTCGCGCACGCTGACGCCGATCTCCTCGGCGGGGACGCGTTCCAGCAGCCGTTCGGTGACCGCCCGGCCGAGCCTGCCGTTGGCTCCGGTGACGATGATCATGAGGTTCTCCCCGATCTAGAGGGTGTTTCCAGCGATAACGCGTGGAGCGTATCACTGGAAACGAACAGGCGGTAACGCGATCCTGTTATCGTTGGAAACATGGAGAACGACGACGTCACCGCAGCGAACGGGCACCGGGAGCGCATCGTCGCGGCGGCCGCCCGACTGCTGGCCGAGGGCGGGACCGACGCGGTGTCGACCCGGGCGGTGAGCGCCGCGGCCGGGGTGCAGCCGCCGACCATCTACCGGCTCTTCGGCGACAAGCAGGGGCTGCTCGACGCCGTCGTCGCCCATGGCTTCGCGGCCTACCTGGCCGACAAGACCGCCGCGGAGCCCACCGACGACCCGGTCGCGGACCTCCGCGCCGGATGGGATCTGCACGTCGGCCTCGGCCTGGCCAACCCGGAGCTGTACCTGCTGATGTACGGCCAGCAGCGCCCCGGGGCGTCGTCGCCCGCGGCCCTCGACGCCTTCGACGTGCTCGCCGGGCACATCCGGCGCATCGCCGAGGCGGGCAGGCTGCGCGTCCCCGAGGAGCGGGCCGCGGCCCTCGTGCACGCCGCCGGATCCGGTACGACGCTCGCGCTCATCGCCACGCCCGAGGAGCGCCGCGACCCGGAGCTGTCCCACACCGCCCGCGAGGCCGTCCTCGCGGCGATCACCACCGACGCCCCTGCCGCCCCCGAACCCGGGCCCGCCGCGGCCGCCGTCACCCTCCGCGCCGCACTGCCCCGGACCGACGCCCTGACCGCGTGCGAAAGCGCCCTCATGCGGGAGTGGCTCGACCGGATCGCCGAACAGGCCCGCTGATTCCGCGCTGTGACGCGCATCACCGGAACTCACCTGTCCCCGGCGGCCAGTTGAGAGTGTGACCACAGATACGCGAACCCGGGTACGGGCCGGGGATCCTGACGCCTTCGCGGAGTTGTTCGACACCTACGCGCGCGCGGTGTACAACCACGCCTTCCGGCTGACGGCCGACTGGTCCGTGGCCGAGGACGTCATGTCGGCCACGTTCCTGGAGGCGTGGCGGCGGCATGCGTCGGTCGAGGCCGAAGGGGGTTCGCTGCGGCCCTGGTTGCTGGGGATCGCCACCAACGTCGCCCGGTCGCACTGCCGCGGCAACCGGCGCTACCGGGCCGCGGCCGCGGCTGCCGCCGAGGTGGGGCCCGCGGCCCAGCGGATTCCCGACCACGCCGAGGAGACGGCGGGCCGGGTGGACGACCGGCGGCGCATCAACGCCACGCTGACCGCCCTCGCCTCGCTGAAGCGCGCCGAACGCGAGGTGCTGGTGCTGTGCCTGTGGGAGGGCATGGAGTACGCCGACGTCGCCCGCACCCTCGCCATCCCCCTCGGAACCGTCCGCTCCAGACTGTCCCGCGCCCGTACGAAGCTGCGCAAACTCGCCGATGCCGAACTCGTCAAGAAAAAACGGGAACCCACCTCCCCCGTCCGGCAGATAAGAGGCGATCGCGGCTACGCGATCCGGTCCGCAGAGGAAGGAAACCGATGAACGCCAGCCCCTCCCAGTCGCACCCGGCTGAGTGGCCGGAGACCCAAGCGCTCCGGGACACCACGGAGCGGGGTCTGCCGGCGGGCCGCCACGCGTTTCACAGGGAGCAGCTGATGGCCCAGATCCGTGACGACATCCGCACCACCGCCCCGGTAGCCCTCACGCGGCAGCGCAACCCGTTTCTCCGGAAGGCGGTCCTGCTGCCCGCCGCGGCCTGCGCCCTGGCCGGGGCGATCGTGGGCGGCGTCGCCCTGTCCGGGGATGACGGTGACGGCACGACCCCCCTGGCCACCGGCCCCGCGCTGACCACCCGGCTCGGCACCGTCGACGCCGAGGGCGGCCCCCAGCTGCTGGACCGCATCTCGCTGGCCGCCGCCGACGCCTCCGGGCCCACGGTGCGCGACGGCCAGTTCATCTACATCGCCTCGAAGGTGGCCAGCACCTATCCCAAGACGGTGGACGACAAGACCACGGTGGTCAGCCAGGAGCTGCACGCCCGTCAGGTCTGGCAGTCCCTCGACGGGAAGGACGGCTGGCTGATCGAGCCGGGCGAGACCGATGACGCGGGCATCACCCTGGCCGGTCCGCATGCGAGCAGCGCGGCGTACGACCACCTCGCCACGCTGCCCACCGACCCCGACGCACTGCTGAAGAAGATCGACCGGGAGCTCGACCCGGACCGGGAGGTGCCCCGCGACCAGGCGGCCTTCGTCGCCCTCGGCGATCTGCTGACCGAGAGCTATCCGCCCGCGAAGCTCACCGCCGCCATCTACAAGGCCGCGGCCAAGATCCCCGGGGTCGTCAAGGTGGACGACGCCGTCGACGCCACGGGCCGTCACGGGGTCGCGGTGGCGCGGCTGAACGAGCAGGACGGGCAGCGCACCGAGTGGATCTTCGACAGGAAGACCCTGGCCTTCCTCGGTGAGCGCAGTGTGCAGGTCGAGCCCGACGAGAGCGGGCTGTTCAAGGTCGGCACCGTCACCTTCACCAGCGCCATCATGCAGCGCGCGGTCGTCGACGGCAACAAGCAGATGCCCGCGGAACAACAGGCGGGCTGACGCGATGCCGTCGAAGATGCCGTCGAAGACCGCCACGGCGGCGGTGTGCACCCTGCTGATCTCGGCGGTGCTGACGGGGGCCGCGCTCGCGGCCCCCGGGTCCGGCCTCGGCGTACGGACGGAGGGCCCTGCCACCGCCGACAGCGGGCTCAGACCTCCTCGCGCATCAGCCGCAGATACACCACCGAGAACGCCGCCCCCACCAGCAGCAACAACAGCGCCACCGCCGTGCCGTAGCCGATCAGGGACTTGTTGAACGCCTGGTCGTACATGAACACCGGCAGCGTCTGGCTGCGGTTGCCGGGGCCGCCGCGGGTCATGGCCCAGATGAGGCCGAACACCGACAGCGTCTGCAAGGTGTTGAGCATCAGATTGGTGCCGATGGAGCGGCGGATCATCGGCAGGGTGACGTGCCAGAAGCGACGGAGACCGCCCGCGCCGTCGACCTCCGCCGCCTCGGTGATCTCCTGGGGGATCTCCGACAGGGCGGCGGAGTACACGAGCATCGAGAAGGCCGTACCGCGCCAGACGTTGGCGAACGAGACGGCGAGGATGGGCAGGGTGTACAGCCAGTTCTGGGACGGCAGGCCCAGCCCGTCCAGGAGTGCGTTGAGCGTGCCCTCGCGGCGGAAGAAGGCGTACAGCAGGAAGCCCGCGACGATCTCGGGGACGACCCAGGCCGCGACCACGACCGCCCCGATCAGCGTGCGCACCGGCCTGGACGCGCGCCGCATCAGGGCGGCCAGGGCCAGGCCCAGGGTGTTCTGGCCGAGGAGGGAGGAGACGACCGTGAAGACGAGGGTGAGGACGACCGCGTTGCGGAAGTCGTCGTCCCCGAAGGCGCGGCGGAAGTTGGCGAGGCCGGTGAACTCCGTGGTGGAGGTGCCGGTCAGCTGCATGTCGGTGAAGGCGATGTAGCAGCAGTACGCGATGGGCCCGCCGAGGAAGAGCAGCAGCAGGACGGTGGCCGGGGCGAGCGGGAGCCAGCGCAGGGGGCGGCGCCCCGCCCCCAGGCCCCGGCGCGGCACCCCCACGGCTGGCGCCGCCTTGGTCGCGGTGGTCATCCGCCCACGGCGCCGTCGGTGATGGACTTCAGCTGCTCGTCGTACGCCTTCGCGGCGCCGCCCGGCGAGGAGTCACCCGCGGTCGCCGCCTCCATGGCCTCGCCGATGGCCGAGGAGACCTGGGGGTAGACGGGGAGCGCCGGGCGGTAGTGGGTGTACTTCACCAGGCCGGTGAAGAAGCGGATGCCGGGCATGGAGGAGAGGTATTCCGGGTCCTGCGCGACGTCCTTCCGGACGGCGATCTGGGCGTTGATGATGTCCCACCGGACCGCGTTCTCCTTGGTCTGGAACTGTTCGATGAACTTCCAGGCCAGGTCGGGGTTCTTGGACTTCGCGCTGATCGCCAAGGTCCAGCCGCCGGACATGCTGACCTTGCCGGGCGCCTGGCCGTGCTGGGTCGGCATCGGGGCCTGGCCGAGGGTCTTCGACCACTCGGGCCACGGCTTGCCGCCGGTCTTCAGCCAGTTCTGGCCGAGCCAGGAGCCGTCGAGGGCGATGGCGAGCTTGCCTTCGGGGAGCCATTCGCTGAAGACGGTGGTGCCGACGTTGGGGTCGAGGGCGTCGGAGATGTCCGGGCCGAGCTTCTGGCCGTACACGGTCTTCAGGAACGCCAGGGAGTCCCGGAAGCCCTGGCCGCCGGTGACCCACTTCTTCGTCTTCGGGTTGTAGAGCGGCTCGTCGCCCGCCGCACCCGTCCCGTACAGCAGCATCTCGAAGCCCTGCATGACGGAGGTCTCGCCCGGCGCCTTGCCGGTGTACACGTTGAGCGGGGTGACACCGGGGACCTTCTTCTTGATCGTGCGGGCGGCCTCCAGGATGTCGTCCCAGTTCTTCGGCGCCCAGTCGGCGGGCAGCCCGGCCTTCGCGAAGATGTCCTTGTTGAACCACAGCCCGCGGGTGTCGGTGCCGTCCGGGACGCCGTACGTCTTGCCGTCCTCGGCCTTGGCCGCCGTCTTGGCCGTGTCGACGAACTGGTCCCAGCTCTTCCACTTGGCCAGGTAGTCGTCGAGCGGCCGCAGATAGCCCGCCTTGATGTCCGCGTTGATCCGGAAGGTGTCCTCGTAGACCAGGTCGGGGGCGGTCTTCGGGGACCGCATCATCTGCTGGACCTTGGTGGCGTAGTCGTTGTCCTGCGCCTGGATCGGGAGCAGCTTGACCTTCTTGCCGGGGTTCGCCTTCTCGAACTGCTTCTTCACCGCGGCGAGGTGGTTGTCCTTGAAGCGGATCTTGTTGTCGGTGCTGCGGTTGTACGCGACCTTGACGGTGTCCGGGTCGCTGCCCGAGCCGCCACCGCAGGCGGTGAGCCCGGCGGTGGCGACGAGGGCGGCGGCGGTGAGGATCAGTGGGGCGGTGGTGGGGCGCACGGCACGACCTCCTTGCTGGCCTCTATGGCCTGCGGGCCGACCGTAAGGTCGCCTTCAACGCAAGGTCAATCCCCGTGAAGCGGGATGTGGTTGGCGTGCCGGGCGCTCGAAAGCGGGTTCCATGGAGGGAAGTTCAGCCCGTGTAGCCCGCGAGCGCCTTGGTGAAGTCGTACGTCCCCTGGTTGATGCCGCTGCACGCGTCCGCGTCCGTGCCGGAGCCGCACTTGCGGTCGCGGTTGAGGGACCAGAAGCTGACCCGGGCCAGGTGGTGGCTCTTGGCGTACGAGATCATGGAGTTGAAGTTCGCCAGGGTCACCGTCTCGCCCGCGACGTCCGTCTTGCCGTTCATCGAGGAGAAGCCGACCTTGCGGTAGGCGGCGTCGGAGGAGAGGCCGTAGGCGCTCGCGACGGTGTTCTTCAGGCCGTCGACCGCCGTCCTGGTGGCCGCCGCCATGTCGACGGAGCCCTGTCCGAAGTCGAACGGCATGACCGCCCAGCCGTCCACGTCGAGCCCGGCCTTGGCGCCGCGCTTGACCAGGTCCTTGCCGTTGGCGTCGGGCCCGGTCGTGGTGGTGCCGAAGGTGACGTAGACCTTGATGCCGCTGTTCTTCTGCTTGACGGTCTTCAGCGCGTCGATCACCCGCTGCCGGACCGTCGCGTTCTCGAACTCGGTCGACTCGATGTCGATGTCGATCGCCTTGAGCCGGTACGCGTCGATGACCTTCTGGTACGCGGCGGCGAGCGCGGAAGCGGACGAGCACTTCTCGCCGAGCTTGTTGCCGCTCCAGCCGCCGAAGGAGACGGTGACGTCGCCACCGGCCGCGCGGATGGCGTTGATGGTCGACTGGTCGGTGCCGCCGGTGAGGGCGCGGGAGCCGTCCCACTTGGGGGTGCAGCCGCCGTCGGAGAGCATGAACGCCATCGTGAACTGCCTCGTGCCGGTCGCCGACATCACGTCCGTGGCCTTGGGCGGACTGCCCCAGCCGAGGTAGAGGTACGGGCCGGTCTGGCCGATGGCCGCGGCCGCCGCGGCGTGGGGCGAGGGGGTGGCCTGGGCGGTGGTGGCCGCGCCCGTGGTGAGCAGGGCGACCAGTCCGGTGGCCGCGGCCAGGGTGCGTCTGTGGCGGCGCCGGGGGAGCTGATGCATGACGGACATCCTCCTGGGGGTGAGGGGAGGGGTGCGGCTGAACGCTAGCGAGCCGCCATGACCACGACAAGATGCGGATAGGAAACTTTCCTAATGATCGCCCGGGAGGCTTGCTCGGCGACCGCAGAGGCAGGCGTTCAGTGCTCGCCGAGGCAGGCGTTCAGTGCTCGCTGAGCCAGCGGTAGACCAGCTCCGGGCGGCCGATCGCTCCGTAATGCGGCGTGCGGGCGGCGCGGCCCGCCTCCACCAGGTGCTCCAGATAGCGGCGCGCGGTGATCCGTGAGATCCCGACCGCCTCCGCCGTCGCCGCCGCCGAGACGCCGTCCTCGGCGCCGCGCAGCGCCTCGGTGACCGCCTGGAGGGTGGCCTGGGTGAGCCCCTTGGGCATCGCGGCGGGCTGCGGCGCGCGCAGGGCGGCCAGCGCCCGGTCCACCTCGTCCTGCCCGCTGGCCTCGCCCGCGGTCGACCGGAACTCGGCGTACCGCTGGAGCCGGTCGCGGAGGGTGGAGAAGGTGAACGGCTTCAGTACGTACTGGACGACCCCGAGCGAGACCCCGTCCCGGACCACGGCGAGGTCCCGGGCCGAGGTGACGGCGATGACGTCCGCCCCGTTCCCGGCCGCGCGCAGCGCCCGCACCAGCTGGAGGCCGTGCCCGTCGGGGAGGTAGAGGTCGAGCAGGATCAGGTCGGTGGGGGTGCGCTCCAGCAGCCGCTGGGCGTCACCGCCGGTGCGCGCGGTGCCGACGACGGCGAATCCGGGGACGCGCTCGACGTACATCCGGTGCGCGTCCGCCGCGACGGGGTCGTCCTCGACGACGAGCACCCGGATCGGCTCCGGGGTCGGGGTCGCCGAGTTCGCCTGCGGCGGGCTCATGGCGGGTTTCCTCTCGGGGACAGGGCGGGGCGTGGCCGGGCATGCCGGGGGACGGGCAAAAGCTCGGGGGCCCAATTTACGGAGCGTAATGAAGAGTGGCCAGGGTTACGGCCCTGTGAATCCGCCGTGCGTGGTCATCGGTGCCCGCCCGGCCCGGGTGCTCATGATGCGGGGGCCGCCGTGGCGAGCGGCAGGCGGACGGTGAACTCGGCGCCCGAGCCGGGCGCCCCGGCCACGTCCACGGTGCCCGCGTTGCGCCGTACGGCCTGCTGGACCAGGGCCAGCCCCAGCCCGCGGCCCGCCGACTTGGTGGACCAGCCGCGGCGGAACGCGTCCTCGGTCGCCCCCGGGTCGAGCCCCGCGCCGGTGTCCGCGATGTGCAGGGTCAGCTCGCCGTCGTCCGCGCGGACGGTGACCGTGACGCGGGCGCTGCGGGCGGCGCCGCTGCCCACGCCCTCGGCGGCGGCGTCGATCGCGTTGTCGACGAGGTTGCCGACGATGGTCACCAGGTCGCGGGCGGCGAGGCCGGGCGGCAGCAGGCCGTCGTCGATGCGGCTGTCGGGGGTGAGGACGAGTTCGACGCCGCGCTCGCTGGCCTGGGCCGCCTTGCCCAGCAGCAGCGCGGCCAGCACGGGTTCGGCGACGGCCGCCACCACCTGGTCGGTGAGCGCCTGGGCCAGCTCCAGTTCCGCGGTCGCGAACTCGACCGCCTCGTCCTCCCGGCCCAGCTCGATCAGCGAGACGACGGCGTGCAGCCGGTTGGCCGCCTCATGGGCCTGGGAGCGCAGCGCCTCGGCGAAGCCGCGTACCGAGTCCAGCTCGCCGGACAGCGCCTGGAGCTCGGTGTGGTCGCGCAGCGTGACGACCGTGCCGCGCTGTTCGCCGCTGCTCACCGGGGAGGTGTTGACCACGACGACCCGCTCCGCGGTCAGGTGCAGTTCGTCCACCCGCGGCTCGGTGGCCAGCAGGGCGCCGGTGAGCGAGCTGGGCAGGCCCAGCTCGGAGACGTAGGCGCCGACCGCGTCCCCGGACAGCCCGAGCAGTTCCCGGCCGCCGTCGTTGATGAGCGCGATCCGCCGCTGCCCGTCCAGCATCAGCAGCCCCTCGCGCACCGCGTGCAGCGCCGCCTCGTGGTAGTCGTGCATGCGGCTCAGCTCGGTGGCGTTCATGCCGTGGGTGTGGCGGCGCAGCCGGGCGTTGATGACGTACGCGCACAGGCCCCCGGCGGCGAGCGCGCCGACCGCGACGCCGAGCAGGGCCAGCAGCTGGCGCCGCACCTGGGCGCTGATGGTCTCCACCGTGATCCCGGCGCTGACCAGCCCGGTGATCCGCCCCCCGGCCCGCGCGTCGCGCACCGGGGCGACCACCCGCACCGACGGGCCGAGGGTGCCCGTGTACGTCTCGGGGAAGATCCGGCCCCGCAGCGCGGGCTCGATGTGGCCGAGGTAGCGCTCCCCGATCCTGTCCGGATCAGGGTGTGTCCAACGGATACCGCGCGGGTTCATGATGGTCACGAAGGTGACGCCGGTGTCCCGGCGCACCTTCTCCGCATACGGCTGGAGCCGGGCACTGGGGTCGTCGGACCGTACGGCGTCGGCCACCGAAGGGGAGTCGGCGACGGCAGCGGCGGCGGCCGTGGCCTGGCTGCGCGCGGCGGCCGTGGCCTGGTCGCGGTCGGTGATGTACGCGAAGACGGCGCATCCCGCCACCAGGGCGGCGACCAGCACGACCTGCATCGCGAAGAGCTGGCCGGCCAGGCTCCGCGGGTGGGGGATGCGCATGTCCATCAGTCTGCACACGAATCTTTGTGTGAACGAAATGAACGGAAGGGTGACCCCCGTCACAGCCGTGGGGCATAGTCGCCGGAACCGTTCAAGGCGGTGTGCGAGCCGCACACGGTACAGCGCCGGGACAGTTGGACGGCCGAAGAGAAGGAGGCAGCACCGTGGCTGCGGAGATCACGCCGCCCGCATCGGGACGTACAGAGCCGGAGCGGCCGAAGGCGAAGAAGAAGGAAAGGATCCACTACCTCTACCTCGCCGTGATCGGCGCGGTGGCGCTGGGGATCATCGTGGGCTTCGCCGCCCCCGACACGGCGGTCGAGCTGAAGCCCATCGGCGAAGCCTTCGTGAACCTGATCAAGATGCTGATCTCGCCGATCATCTTCTGCACGATCGTGCTCGGCGTCGGATCGGTACGGAAGGCCGCCAAGGTCGGCAAGGTGGGCGGGCTGGCGCTCGGCTACTTCATGGTGATGTCGACCGTCGCGCTCGGCGTCGGCCTCATCGTCGGCAACATGCTGGACCCCGGCAGCGGGCTGCACTTCACCCAGGAAGTGGCGAAGGAGGGCCAGAGCCAGGTCGAGAGCGGCGCGAGCGAGGGCCTCTCCGAGTTCGTGCTGGGCATCATCCCCACCACCCTGATTTCCGCGTTCACCTCGGAGCAGGTGCTCCAGACCCTGTTCGTCGCCCTCCTCGTGGGCTTCGGCCTCCAGGCCATGGGCAAGTCCGGTGAGCCGGTGCTGCGCGGCATAGGCCACATACAGCAGCTCGTCTTCAAGCTGCTGTCGATGGTCATGTGGCTGGCCCCGGTGGGTGCCTTCGGCGCGATCGCCGCGGTGGTCGGCGAGACCGGTCTGGACGCGCTCAAGGCGCTCGCCGTCATCATGATCGGCTTCTACGTCACCTGCATCCTCTTCGTGTTCGTCGTGCTCGGCGCGATCCTGCGCCTGGTGGCGGGCGTGAACCTGTTCCTGCTGCTGAAGTACCTGGCGCGGGAGTTCCTGCTGATCCTGTCGACGTCCTCCTCGGAGTCCGCGCTGCCGCTGCTGATCGCCAAGATGGAGCACGCGGGCGTCAGCCGCCCGGTCGTCGGCATCACCGTGCCGACCGGCTACTCCTTCAACCTGGACGGCACCGCGATCTACCTGACCATGTCGTCGCTGTTCATCGCCGACGCCATGGGCAAGCCGCTCGCGATCGGCGAGCAGATATCCCTGCTGCTGTTCATGATCGTCGCCTCCAAGGGCGCGGCCGGTGTCACCGGCGCGGGCATGGCGACCCTCGCGGGCGGTCTCCAGTCGCACCGTCCCGACCTGGTCGGCGGTGTCGGCCTGGTCGTCGGCATCGACCGCTTCATGAGCGAGGCGCGCGCCCTCACCAACTTCGCGGGCAACGCGGTCGCGACCGTCCTGGTCGGCACCTGGACCAAGGAGATCGACAAGGACCGGATGACGGAGGTCCTCTCCGGACGGCTGCCCTTCGACAGCGAGGCATTCGCTTACCAGGGCGGCGGCCACGGCCCGGCCGCCGAGGACTCCGAGGGCGCCGACACCAAGGCGTTCCCCGAGCAGCGTGACGGTGACACGGCCAAGGAGCACGTGCCTGCCTGACACCCCACGCCCCTGCGGCCCTGCCCTCCTGAATCGGGGCAGGGCCGCGGTCGTGTTTCCGCCCGGGGCACTTCGAGGAGTGGTGTCCCGCGTCCTCCCCCCGTGGCAGGACACGGGACACCGGCACAGGGAAGGGCGGGTCAGCCCTCTCCGTCCGCCGCCGGACGAAGCTGTTCCGGGAGCGCGGTCCATTCGGGGCCGCCGTGCCGGGGTTTGATCCACGCGATGTTGCCGCCGGCGTCGATGTACGCGACGCGGCCGATGGTCTCGCGCTCGATGTCGTAGACGAGATCGCCTATCCGGGGTCTGCGGCGGGTGTGTCCGGCCGTGGTCATGACGCCAGCGTCCTACGAGCCGCTGATGTACGGCTGATGCCTCGCTGACCTGGCCCCGTGGGTAGGCTGCGGGATTGTCACATGAATCTCTGGTACCGACGGGGGCAGCGCGTGGACGGGACCGGGTTACGCCTCTTGGGGCCCGTGGGGATATGGCGGGACGACCAGCTGCTGGGCCCGACCGCCGCGCAGCAGCGTTCCGTTCTGGCGATGCTGCTGATGGAACCGGGCCGGGTGGTCTCCGTCGACCGGCTGGTCATGGCCATATGGGGCGAGGACCCGCCGGGCTCGGCGCGCAACGCCGTACAGGTCCAGATCTCCAAGCTGCGCCGCATCCTCGCCGCCCTGCCCGAAACCGAACTCACCACCTCCGCCAAGGGCTACTGCCTCACCACCCCGCGCACGGCCGTCGATCTGCACAGGTTCCGGGATCTGGTGCGCGAGGCCCGCACGGAGAACGACGACCGGGCCGCGGAACTGCTGCGCGCCGCACTCCAGTTGTGGCGCGGACCGGCGCTCGCCGACGTGGCGGGCGGCTGGCTGTCCGACACCGTCGGGGCCGGTCTCGAGGAGGAGCGGCGGGCCGCGGTGGAGGAGTGCGCCGCGCTCGACGTACGGGCCGGGCGCCACCACGAGGCCGTCGCGCAGCTGTCCGCGCTGGTCGCCGAACACCCGCTGCGGGAGCGCTCGGTGGCGCTGCTGATGGAGGCGCTGTGCCGGTCCGGGCGGCGGGCCGACGCCCTCGCGCTGTTCCGCGCCACCCGGCAGCGGTACGCGGAGGAGCTGGGCATCGAACCGGGGGAGGAGCTGCAACGGCTCCACCACGAGGCGCTCGAGGCGCGGAGCGGATTCGGGCTCGTGCCCGCCCCCGGGTCGGGGACCGGGCCCGCGCCCGAGGGCCGCGCCGGGTCGGGGCCCGGGTACGAGCCTGGGGATAGCGCCGGTTCTGGCGCCGGGCGCGCCGCCGGAGCCGGACACGAGCCCGGGGCCAGGGCCGGGGACGGCGCGGGGTCCGGGGCCGAGCATGCGTCCGGGGCCGGGCACGGAGCCGGGGCCCGTACCGTTCCCGGACCCGGGCACGCGCCCGGGTCCCGGCCCGCGTCTGGCGCCGGGGGCGCCGCCGGTGCCCGCACCGGTCCCGGGGCCGGGCATGCAGCCGGGGAAGGTGCCGGGTCCGAGGCCGGGCATGTGCCTGGAGCCCGCGGCGAGTCCGGAGCCGGGCACGCGCCCGGGGACCGTACCGCCCCCGGGGCCGGGCACGCGGCCGAGCCCCGTGCCGCGGCGGAGGCGGCCGGGAGCGCGGCCACCGCCCCCGAGGCCGCCCCCGTCGCCATCCCCCAGCAACTGCCGCCCGACGTCGCCCACTTCAGCGGCCGCGAGCGCGAACTCGCCGGGCTGGACGCCCTGCTGCGCACCGGCGCCGCCTCCACCACCGGCCGGTCGCCGACCGCCGCCGTCATCGGGGTGATCGCGGGAAGCGGCGGCCTCGGCAAGACCACCCTCGCGGTGCACTGGGCGCACCGGGTCCGCGACCGCTTCCCCGACGGGCAGCTCTACGTCAACCTGCGCGGCTTCGGCCCCACCGGCTCCGCGATGACCGTGGCCGAGGCGGTCCGCGGTTTCCTCGACGCCTTCCAGGTGCCCGCGCACCGCATACCCGCCACCGTGGAGGCGCAGACCGCCCTCTACCGCAGCCTGCTGGCCGACCGCCGGGTGCTGATCCTGCTCGACAACGCCCGCGACGCCGAGCAGGTACGTCCGCTGCTGCCCGGCTCGCCCGGCTGTCTGGTGGTGCTGACCAGCCGTAACGAACTCACCGGCCTGGTCGTCGCGGAACAGGCCCGGCCGCTGCCGCTGGATCTGCTCGGCCGCGCCGAGGCGCGCGAGCTGCTCGTCGGCCGCATTGGAGCCGAGCGCGCCGCCGCCGAACCGCAGGCCGTGGAGGACGTCGTCACGGTGTGCGCGGGGCTGCCCCTCGCGCTCGCCATCGTGGCCGCCCGGGCCGCCACCCATCCCCGCTTCTGCATCGCGGCGCTCGCCGATGAGCTGCACGACGCCCGCGGCAGCCTGGACGCGTTCGAGGGCGGGGACGCCACCACCGATGTCCGGGCCGTGTTCTCGTGGTCGTACCACACCCTCGGCGACGACACCGCCCGGCTGTTCCGGCTGCTCGCCGTCCACCCGGGCCCGTACATCGCCGCCCCCGCCGCGGCCTCCCTCGCCGGGGTGGACGTACCGCAGGCGCGCAGGCTGCTGAGCAGGCTCACCCGGGCCCATCTGATCGCCGAGCGCAGCCCGGGCCGGTACGCGTTCCACGATCTGCTGCGCGCGTACGCCATGGAGCTGACCCAGGAGTATGACCCGGAGGACGACCGGCGGTCCGCGCTGCACCGGGTGCTCGACCACTATCTGCACTCCGCCATCGCCGCCGGGCGTGCCTTCACCCCGCACCGGGAGCCGGTCGCCGTCGCCCCGGCGCGGCCCGGTGTCACCGTCGAGACGTTCGGCGAACACGCCCAGGCGCTCACCTGGTTCACCCTGGAACACCCGGTGCTGATCGCGGCCCTCCAGCGGGCCGCGGACGCCTCGTTCGAGACCCACGCCTGGCAACTGGCCTGGTCGCTGATGGAGTACCTGGACCAGCTCGGCCACTGGCACGACCAGCGCACCGTCCACCGCATCGCCCTGGGCGCCGCCCACCGCACCGCCGATCCGGCCGGGCAGGCGTACGCCTGCCACGGGATGGGCCTCGCCGATCTGCGGATGGGGCGGTACGACCGGGCCCGCGGCCATCTGCTGCGCTCGCTCAACCTGCACGGCGAGGTCGCCAACCACATCGGCCAGGCCCGCATCCATGTCGCGCTCAACATGACGGCCGAGCGCCAGGGCCGCGACGAGGAACTGCTGTACCACGCCCGGCGCTCGCTGGAGCTGTACCAGGTGGCCGGACACCGCAAGGGCGAGGCGTACGCCCTCAACAACCTGGGCTGGGCGTACGCCAGGCTGGGCGACTTCCAGCAGACCCTGGTGCACTGCGCCCAGGCGCTCGCCCTCCTGCGGGAGGCGGGCGACGGGCGCGGGGAGTCGGCCGCCTGGGACAGCCTCGGATACGCCCACCACCACCTCGGCGACCACCAGCAGGCCATCACCTGCTACCGGCACGCGGTCGCGCTGCGCCGCACCCTGGACGAGCGGGTGCGGGAGGCCGAGTCGCTGCACCGGCTGGGCGACGCCCAGCGGACCGCCGGGGACGTGGCCGGGGCGCGGATGAGCTGGTGCGCGGCGCTGAGCCGCTTCGACGCCCTCGGCCACCCGGACGCGGACCGGGTGCGGGACGAGCTCGCCCGGCTGGGCGAGCCCGGGCCCGACTCCGGTTCCGGAACCGCTAGTTGAAGGGGATGCGGACGAAGGACTGGTTGCCGGTGCCGAGGGTGCTGGCGCCGTTGCCGATGGCGTTCCACACCTCGACCCGGACCTTGCCGCCGCTCATGTTGCCGAGCGAGCCGGTGGCGGATTTGAGGCCGCGGGCCTGGGTGTAGTGCTCGTAGCCCCGGACCGGATCGGTGGCGAAGTACTGGTAGGTCTCGGTGCGGTCCCAGCTGCCGTCGCCCGTGAGGTCGTAACTGACCCTCACCTGCTGCCCGTTGGCGACGGTCGTGCCGGCGTCCACGAACAGGTCGAAGGCCGTCGAGCCGCCGCTGTACGTCCGGGTGATGCCGGACGAGGTGAAGGTCTGCGGCTGGTACGGCGTCCCGTCGTGGTTGGTGCCGCCCGCCGAGGCCAGGGTCGTGGCGCTCGCGGACGAGGAGGCCGCGCCGAGGGCGCCGCCCGTACCCGGGTAGAGCGTGGCGGAGCCGGTGCCGGGGTCGGTGCCGCCGCCGCCCCGGGTCCAGACCGCCACGTAGTCGACGAGCAGGGGGTGGCCGGGGACGGTGGCCGCGGTGGGCGTGGCCGAGCCGTGGACACCGTTCGGGAACGCGCCGCCCATCGCCACGTTGAGGAGCAGGAAGTAGCCCGCGTGGTCGGTCATGTTCGACCAGGTGGTGGCGTCGACCTGGCTCTGGCTGATGCTGTGGAACTGCTGGCCGTCCACGTACCAGCGGAGCTGGTTCGGGGTGGTCGAGCGGTCCCATTCGAAGCGGTAGGTGTGGAACGCGGACTGGCAGCTCGACCCCGGGCAGGCGCGGCTGGCGCCGAGGCCGGTGCTCTCGTTGCAGGCGCCGCCGGGGTTCACCCCGCAGTGCAGCACGCCCCACACGGAGTTGATCCCGTTGACGTTCTCCATGATGTCGAACTCGCCGATGCCGGGCCAGTTCTGGTAGTTGCCGCGGTACGGGCTGCCGAGCGCCCAGAAGGCGGGCCAGTAGCCGAGGGCGGCGGTGCCGGTGACGTTCGGCATCTGGATCCGGCCCTCCATGCGCAGCACACCGCCGGCCGGGGCCTTGAAGTCGGCGCGCTTGGTCTCGATGCGGGCCGAGGTCCAGTTGCCCGCGCCGTCGCGGAGCGGCGTGATGCGGAGGTTGCCGCTGCCGTCGAGGGCGAGGTTGCTGGTGGAGTCCGTGTAGCGCTGGATCTCGCCGGTGCCCCAGTTGCCGGGGCCGCCGGGGTAGCTGAAGCCGGTGTCGATCTGCCAGTTGGTGGCGGAGGGGAGGGTGTTCGCCGCGCCGGTGAAGTCATCGCTCCACTGGAGGGCCCAGCCCGACGGCGTGGGTGGCACATCGGCCCGTACGGACGTGGCGCCGAGGAGGGCGACGGCGGTGGCGGCGAGTGCGGCTAACGCCGATCGGAGGGCGGACCTGAGGGGGGATCTGCGTCTGCGGGGGCGCATGGACGTACCTCCTGAAGGGGGGGTGAGAGCGCTCTCACCCCTCTTTAGGCGTGTCCACGTCAGTCGTCAACCTCTTGAACGCACCCTTGTGCGCCGTGGGTCAGGCCGGGCGCAGCCAGATCGTGGCCAGCGGCGGCAGCACCGGCAGGAGGCTGGCCGGGCGGCCGTGGGCGGCCGTCGGCTCGGCCTTGAGCGGTTCCGGATTGAGGACGCCGCTTCCGCCGTACCGCTCGTCGTCGGTGTTCAGCACCTCCCGCCACAGCGGGACCGTGTCCGGTACGCCCACCCGGTACGCATGCCGCACCACCGGTGAGAAGTTGCTGACCGCCAGCAGCGGGGAGCCGTCCGCGTCGAACCGGAGGAACGCGAACACGTTGTCCTCGTGCCCGTCCCCCTCCACCCACGCGAACCCCTCCGGCACCGTGTCCCGCTGCCACAGCGGCGGCGTCGCCGCGTACACGCGGTTCAGGTCGCGGACCAGGTCGCGCACGCCCCGGTGGTCGGGTTCGGCCGAGTACGAGGGGTCCAGCAGCCACCAGTCGGGGCCGTGCCGCTCCGACCACTCCGCGCCCTGCGCGAACTCCTGCCCCATGAACAGCAGTTGCTTGCCCGGATGCGCCCACATGAAGCCGAGGTACGCCCGGTGGTCGGCGCGCTGCTGCCACCAGTCGCCCGGCATCTTGCTCACCAGCGCCCGCTTGCCGTGCACCACCTCGTCGTGCGAGATGGGCAGGACGTAGTTCTCGCTGTACGCGTACACCATCGAGAACGTCATCTCATGGTGGTGGTACTTCCGGTGCACCGGCTCGTGCGCCACGTACCCCAGCGAATCGTGCATCCACCCCATGTTCCACTTCAGCCCGAAGCCGAGCCCGCCGAAGCCGCTCGCCCCCACGTGGTGGGTGGCCCGGGTGACGCCGTCCCAGGCCGTGGACTCCTCGGCGATGGTCACGACGCCCGGGCAGCGGCGGTAGACCGTCGCGTTCATCTCCTGGAGGAACGCCACCGCGTCCAGGTTCTCCCGGCCGCCGTGCGCGTTGGGCGTCCACTGGCCGGGCTCGCGGGAGTAGTCGAGGTAGAGCATGGACGCCACGGCGTCGACGCGTAGACCGTCGATGTGGAACTCCTCGCACCAGTAGACCGCGTTCGCGACCAGGAAGTTCCGCACCTCCGTGCGGCCGTAGTCGAATTCGAGCGTCCCCCAGTCCGGGTGCGCGGCCCGCAGCGGGTCGGACGGCTCGTACAGCGGCCGCCCGTCGAACTCCGCCAGCGCCCACGCGTCCCGCGGGAAGTGCGCGGGCACCCAGTCCACCAGCACCCCGATCCCCGCTTGGTGCAGCGCGTCGACCAGGTACTTGAAGTCGTCGGGCGGGCCGAGGCGGGCCGTCGGCGCGTAGAAGCCGGTCACCTGGTAGCCCCAGGAGCCGCCGAAGGGATGCTCGGCCACCGGCATCAGCTCGACATGCGTGAAGCCGAGATCCTTGACGTACGCGGGCAGCTGCTCGGCGAGCTGCCGGTAGGTCAGCCCGGGCCGCCACGACGGCAGGTGCACCTCGTACACCGAGAACGGCAGCTCGTACACCCGCCCGCCGTCCCGCCGCGCCATCCAGTCGCCGTCGCCCCAGCGGTGGTGCGAGGCGTGCACGACCGACGCCGTCGCGGGCGGGCACTCGGTGCGCCGCGCCATCGGGTCCGCGCGCAGCGTGCGGCTGCCGTCGGGACGGGTGATCTCGAACTTGTACAGCGCGCCCTCGCCCACACCGGGCACGAACAGCTCCCACACGCCGCTGGAGCCGAGCGAGCGCATGGGGAACCCGGTGCCGTCCCAGTAGCAGAAGTCCCCGGTGACCCGGACCCCGCGCGCGTTCGGCGCCCACACGGTGAACCGCGTCCCGGCCACCCCGTGGTGCGTCATCGGCTGCGCGCCGAGCGCCCGCCACAGCTCCTCGTGGCGGCCCTCGCCGATGAGGTGCAGATCGAGTTCGCCGAGGGCGGGCAGGAAGCGGTACGGGTCGTGGACCTGCACTTCGGCGTCGTCGTACGCCACGAGCAGCTGATAGTCGGGGATGGCGGTCAGCGGCAGCACGCCCGAGAACAGCCCGTCCCCCTCGGCCCGCAGCCGTGCCCGCAGCCCGTCGGCGGTGACGGTGACGGCCCGCGCGTACGGGCGCAGCGCCCGGAACCGGACGCCGCCGCGGACGGGGTGCGCGCCGAGGAGCGCGTGCGGGTCGTGATGCGACCCGGTCAGCAGCCGCTGCCGGTCGCCCTCCCCGAGCGGACTCGCGGCCCGCACCCCGTGGTCGTCGTACGGCCCGGGGTCGGGCGCGGGAGCGGGCGGCCGCGGCGCGGCGGCGGGCGCGGGCTCCGCCGCCCGCGGCGCCCGCGGCTCGGGCGGCGCCCCGTACGACGGCCGCGAGGCGGGCTTGATGCCCGCGGACTCCGGCGAACGGGGATCCCGCCGCGGGGACGCGGACTCCCTCAGCCCGGCTTCGACGTCGGGGCCGGTGGCCGGGGCCGCGGGTCCGGGCGCGTCCGCGCGCGGGCGCTCCGCCCGGGCGGCTCGGCCGGGGAGGAACGTGGGCGGGACCGCCGGGCCCGTCCTGGTGCCGGTGGCGGCCGGGTCGGGGCCCGGGCCCTCGTCGGACGGGTGCTGGCCGGACGGCGGTCGTGCGGTCACGGGGTGGTCCTCCCGGGGGTGTCGGAGGCGGGGTATTGGAGGGGTATCGGCGGGGGGTCAGCGGACGGCGGCGGCCAGTCGGCGGATCGCGGTCATCGGGACCGGCAGCCAGTCGGGGCGGTGACGGGCCTCGTAGAGGACCTCGTACACCGCCTTGTCGGTCTCATGGGCGCGCAGCAGCTCCGGCTCGTCGCGCGGATCCGTGCCGGAGGCTTCCGCGTACCCCGCGCAGTAGGCGTCACGCATGCGCCCGGCCCAGTCCTGCGGGGTGTCGTGGCCGCCCACGGCCGCCGCGTAGTCGAAGGAGCGGAGCATTCCCGCGATGTCGCGGACCGGCGGCTGCGGGCGGCGGCGTTCGGCGAGCGGACGGGACGGCTCGCCCTCGAAGTCGATGAGCGACCACTGCCGTTCCGCCGTCAGCAGGGCCTGCCCCAGGTGCAGATCGCCGTGGATGCGCTGGGCCGCCCAGGTGCGCCCGGTGCGGCCGAGGGCGGCGACGTCCTCGTACGCGGCGTGCAGCGCGGCCCGGTACGGCTGGAGCGCGGGCACCGCGGCGGCGGCCGAGTCGAGGCGTTCGCTCATGGCGGCCGCGAGGTGTTCGATCTGCGGGCGGCGCAGTACGGAGACGGGGAGCGTACGGGCCATCGCGAGGTGCACCTCTGCGGTGGCGTGACCGAGGGCGTGCGCGGCGTCGGTGAAGTCGGCGCGCACGGCGAGGGCGTCGAGGGCGAGCTGCCAGCCGTCGGTGGAACCGGCGAGGTAGGGCTGGAGGACGCCGAGGGTGAACGGCTCCGAACGCGGACCGGGGCCCTCCGGCGGTGGGGCGGCCTCGAACCAGGCGGCGGGGGCGGGCACCCGGGTGCAGCCGGTGCGGGCGAGGGCGAGGGGGAGTTCGAGGTCGGGGTTGGTGCCGGGGCTGACCCGCCGGAAGAGCTTGAGGATGAACGTATCGCCGTACACCACCGAGGAGTTGGACTGCTCGGCCGTCATCAGCCGGGGCGGCAGGATGGAGGGGATGGCGCTGGAGGGTTCGCGTACGAAGCGCAGCGGGTCCAGACGGCCGGGGACGCGGAGCCGCTCCAGGAGGAGCGAGGCGAGGCGGGGGTCGGCCAGCGCCTCGTACACGGTACGGCCGTCCAGCGGGCCGCCGCTGGGGCGGCCGATGAGCGCCGGGGCGAGGGAGGGCGGCAGGGTCGTGCGGACGCCGAGCAGGATCTGGTAGCAGTCGCTGGCGGCCGCACCGCGGCGGTGACCGCAGCCGAAACCGTGGCGGTGGCCGGGCGGTTCCGGCTGCTGGGCGCGGATGAGCAGATGGAGTAAGCCGGGCGTCGTGCCGCCCGGCGGGCTGGGCAGTATCTCGGTCGCGGAGACGAGGGCGAAGCCGGTGACGGGGCGGCCCTTGCCCGCGAACCAGCGCTGTCGGGGGAGCCACTCGGCGAGCAGCGGCGCGAGCGAGCCGAGCAGCCCGGCCCCCGGCCCGTCCGGGCCCCGGGCCGCCGTGCTGGCGGCGGCGGTTGATGCGGTAGCGGTCGGCGGGTGGTGTGCCCCCCGGGAGAATGAAGCTTCCGGCATGGCGTCGCGTCCTTTCCCCGGGCACACGACAGATCAGGGCAAAGTGTCCCGGATTGCGGCATTGACTGTGCGACGGTGCGGGACGTGTCGGGCGAGGATCGTCCGTACGGTGAGTACGGAGTACGCGATCGGCTCCGCCGGTGGCGGTAGTAGTCAGAGTGCCCATGAACCCATGACGAAAACGCCGCCCCCACCCAAAGGGCCACTTTCCCCCACCCCACCCCTCCCCGAACCGGGGCTGTCGCCCCCGCCCCCACCGTGGCTCCGCCCCGGACCCCGCCTGAGGGCTGCGCCCCCGGCCCCGTGGGGCTGCGCCCCTGGCCCGTCCCGGGCCCCGGAGGCGCGGGGGGCCGGGGGTGGAGCCACCGGGGTCGGGGAGGGGCGGGGTGGGGGACAACTCCCCCGGACCCCCGGAGAGGCCGGGGTCAGAGTGGCGGGCGGGTGGGGGTGGGGTCGGCGCGGCGCAGGCGGAACCAGTAGAAGCCGTGGCCCGCCAGGGTGAGCAGGTAGGGGAGTTCGCCGATGGCGGGGAAGCGGACGCCGCCGATCAGCTCGACCGGGTGGCGGCCCGCGAAGGACTGGAGGTCCAGCTCCGTGGGCTGGGCGAAGCGCGAGAAGTTGTGCACGCACAGCACCAGGTCGTCCTCCCCGTCCCGGGTCCGCGGGGCCTCGCGGAGGAAGGCGAGGACGGCGGGGTTGGAGGAGGGCAGCTCGGTGAAGGAGCCGAGCCCGAAGGCCGGGTTCTGCTTGCGGATCTCGATCATCCGCCGGGTCCAGTGGAGCAGCGACGAGGAATTGCTCATGGCGGCCTCGACATTGGTGACCTGATAGCCGTACACCGGGTCCATGATCGTGGGCAGGAAGAGCCGCCCCGGATCGCAGGAGGAGAAGCCCGCGTTGCGGTCGGGGGTCCACTGCATGGGGGTGCGCACGGCGTCGCGGTCGCCGAGCCAGATGTTGTCGCCCATGCCGATCTCGTCGCCGTAATACAAAATCGGCGACCCGGGCAGCGACAGCAGCAGCGCGGTGAACAGCTCGATCTGGTTGCGGTCGTTGTCCAGCAGCGGGGCGAGTCGGCGCCGGATGCCGATGTTGGCGCGCATGCGCGGATCCTTGGCGTACTCCGCGTACATGTAGTCGCGCTCTTCGTCGGTGACCATTTCCAGGGTCAGCTCGTCGTGGTTGCGCAGGAAGATGCCCCACTGGCAGCCGGACGGAATCGCGGGGGTCTTGGAGAGGATCTCCGAGACGGGGTAGCGCGATTCGCGGCGCACCGCCATGAAGATGCGCGGCATGACGGGGAAGTGGAAGGCCATGTGGCATTCGTCGCCGCCCGCCTCGTAGTCGCCGAAGTAGTCGACGACGTCTTCCGGCCACTGGTTGGCCTCGGCCAGCAGCACGGTGTCGGGGTAGTGGGCGTCGATCTCGGCGCGGACGCGCTTGAGGAGCTGGTGGGTGCGGGGGAGGTTCTCGCAGTTGGTGCCCTCCTCCGCGTACAGATACGGCACGGCGTCGAGCCGGAATCCGTCGATGCCGAGGTCTAGCCAGAAGCGCAGGGCGGCCAGTACTTCTTCCTGGACGGCCGGGTTCTCGAAGTTGAGGTCCGGCTGGTGCGAGAAGAAGCGGTGCCAGTAGTACTGCTTGCGTACCGGATCAAAGGTCCAGTTGGACGTCTCGGTGTCGACGAAGATGATGCGGGCGTCCTGGTACTGCTTGTCGTCGTCGGCCCAGACGTAGTAGTCGCCGTACGGTCCGTCCGGATCGGTGCGGGACTCCTGGAACCACGGATGCTGATCGCTGGTGTGGTTCATGACAAAGTCGATGATGACGCGCATGCCGCGCTGGTGCGCGGCGTCCACGAACTCGACGAAGTCGGCGAGATCCCCGAACTCCGGTAGCACGGCCGTGTAGTCCGAGACGTCGTAGCCGCCGTCGCGCAGCGGGGAGGCGAAGAAGGGCGGCAGCCAGAGGCAGTCGACGCCGAGCCACTGGAGGTAGTCCAGTTTGGCCGTGAGTCCCTTGAGGTCTCCGACGCCGTCGCCGTTGCTGTCCTGGAAGGAGCGCACCAGGACCTCGTAGAAGACGGCGCGTTTGAACCAGTCGGGGTCACGGTCCTTGGCGGGGGTGTCTTCGAACTTGTCCGGTACGGGCTCGTTGACGATCATGTTGTGGGTGACCCTCCGATCGGTGAGGACGGTCGCAGGGAGAGCACGTGCGCGGGAGCCATGTCACGCCCAGGCTCCAGGCGTACGTAGTTGTCCCTGCCCCAGTGATAGGTCTCGCCGGTGAGCTCGTCGCGCACCGGGACGGACTCGTGCCAGTCGAGGCCGAGTTCCGGCATGTTCAACGAGACCGTCGCCTCCTGGGTGTGGTGGGGGTCCAGGTTGACGACGGTGAGCACGCACGAGTCGCCCGTGCGCTTGGAGTAGGCGATGACGGAGTCGTTGTCCGCGTGGTGGAATCGCAGGTTGCGCAGCCGGCGCAGGGCGGGGTGCCGCCGGCGCAGCCGGTTGAGCCGGGTGATGAGCGGGGTGAGCGTCGTTCCCGTACGCTCCGCGTCCGCCCAGTCGCGGGGGCGCAGCTGGTACTTCTCCGAGTCCAGGTACTCCTCGCTGCCGGCGCGCAGCGGGGTGTTCTCGCACAGCTCGTAGCCCGCGTAGACACCCCAGGTGGGGGAGAGGGTGGCGGCGAGGACGGCCCGTACCGCGAAGGCCGGGCGGCCGCCGTCCTGAAGGTAGGCGTGCAGGATGTCGGGGGTGTTGACGAAGAAGTTGGGCCGCATCCAGGCGGCCGCGTCCCCGGACAGCTCGGTGAGGTAGTCGGTCAGCTCCTGCTTGCCGTTGCGCCAGGTGAAGTACGTATACGACTGCTGGAAGCCGATCATGCCGAGCGTGTTCATCATCGCGGGCCGGGTGAACGCCTCGGCGAGGAAGATGACGTCGGGGTCGGTGCGGTTGATGTCCCCGATCACCTTCTCCCAGAAGGCCACGGGCTTGGTGTGCGGGTTGTCGACCCGGAAGATCCGCACGCCGTGGGACATCCAGAACCGCAGCAGCCGCTCGGTCTCGCGGACGAGGCCGGGGAAGTCGGCGTCGAAGGCGATGGGGTAGATGTCCTGGTACTTCTTGGGCGGGTTCTCGGCGTACGCGATCGTCCCGTCCGCGCGCCGGTGGAACCACTCGGGGTGCTCGGTGACCCAGGGGTGGTCGGGCGAGCACTGGAGCGCGAAGTCGAGCGCCACCTCCATGCGCAGCTCGTGCGCCCGGGCGACGAAGTGGTCGAAGTCGTCCAGGGTGCCGAGGTCGGGGTGGATCGCGTCGTGGCCGCCGTCCGGGGAGCCGATCGCCCAGGGGGAGCCGACGTCGAAGGGGCCCGCGGAGAGCGTGTTGTTGGGGCCCTTGCGGAAGGCGGTGCCGATGGGGTGGACGGGCGGCAGATAGACGACGTCGAACCCGGCGGCGGCGACCGCGGGCAGCCGCTCGGCGGCGGTGCGCAGCGTGCCGCTGACCGGGCGGCGCCCCTCGATCACCTTGGCGCCCTCGGAGCGCGGGAACAGCTCGTACCAGGAGCCGAACAGTGCGCGCTCCCGCTCGACCTGGAGCGGCATCGGGCGCGAGGCGGTGACCAGTTCGCGCAGCGGATGGCGGTCGAGGGCGGCGGTGACGTCGGGGGCGAGGGCCGCGGCGAGCCGGTCGGCGACCTGGCGGCGCTCGTCGCGCAGCCCGTCGACGGCGCCGAGCACCGCCTCCCGGCCGTCGTTCTTGGGCACTCCGGCCGCGGCTCTCTCGTGCAGCCGGGCGCCTTCCTCCAGCACCAGGTCGGTGTCGATCCCGGCCGGGACCTTGATCCGGGCGTGATGGCGCCAGGTGGCGACGGGGTCGCTCCACGCCTCGACCGTGTACGACCAGCGGCCGGGCGCGGTGGGGGTGACCTCGGCGCCCCAGCGGTCGGTGCCGGGGGCGAGTTCGCGCAAGGGGGTCCACGGCCCCGACCGTCCGGCCGGGTCGCGGAGGACGACGTTGGCGCTGACCGCGTCGTGGCCCTCCCGGAACACGGTGGCACTGACCTCGAAGGTCTCGCCCACCACCGCCTTGGCGGGGCGGCGGCCGCAGTCGATCAGCGGACGGATATCCAAAAGGGGAATACGACCGATCATAGGATCACCTGACGGCGTTGCGGGCTGATGTGCGGAGGGCGCTTGATGGTCGGCGGCGGCCTTTGTCCTTTGTATAGGCTTTACCGCCGGGCGATGGGTTGCGGGCATGACAGCTCCTGTCCGCGTTCACTCTGGTGGGCGGATGGGGTCGGCCATGGGGGGCGCGTTCGGGAAGCCTTCCCACCGGACACCGGGAGACAATCCGGGTTCCCGTTAACTACCGGTTCGTAACGCGGGGTGCATGGCTCGGCCCCGCGCGTATCCGTGCGGGGCCGATGATATGAACGCAATCTCGGGTTGTGTCAGATGCTCCGTTCACCAGATGCTCCGTCAGTCGCCCGCGCGCAGCAGCCGGTTCGGCGAACCGCGGCCCGCGTTCCGTACCGCGCCCTTGGCCGCCTCGGCCGCGAGCGCCGCGCTCACCCGGGCCGGGGTCGCCGAGCGGTGGGCGGCGAGGTAGAGCGCCGCCGCGCCCGCGACATGGGGCGCCGCCATCGACGTGCCCGACAGCGTCGCCGCCGCCGTATCGCTCGTGGGGGACGCCGACACGATCCGGTCGCCGGGCGCGAACAGGTCAACCGCCGGGCCCCAGTTGGAGAACGGCGCGCGGCGGTCGGCCCGGTCCGTCGCGCCCACCGTGATCGCCTGGGGCACCCGGCCCGGCGAGAACGAGCCCGCGGACCGGCCCGCGTTGCCCGCCGCGACCGTGAAGGTGAGACCGGCGCGCACCCCGGCCCGTATCGCGGCGTCCCACTCCGGGACCGGCCCCGCGATCGCCGACCCCAGGCTCAGATTGACCACCGACGGCTTCCGGGCGTGCCGCAGCACCCAGTCCAGACCGGCCAGCACCTCGGCGCTGGTGCCCTCCCCGCGGTCGTCCAGCACCCGTACGGCGACCACGTCCGCCCGCTTCGCCACCCCGTACTGCGTGCCCGCGGCGGTCGCGGCCACATGCGTGCCGTGGCCGTTGCCGTCCTGCGCCACCGGGTCGTCGTCCACGAAGTCCCAGCCGGAGCGGGCCCGGCCGCCGAAGTCCCGGTGACCGGTGCGCACACCGGAGTCGATGACGTAGATCGTCGTCCCGCGCCCGCCGCCGGCCGGTGCCGTGTACGCCCCGTCCAGCGCCGCCCCGGCGGGCTGGTCGATGCGGTCCAGGCCCCACGACGGCGGATACGGCTGGGTCGCGGTGGCGGCGGTGCTGCCGCGCAGGGACACCTCGGCGTCCCGCGTCACCGAGGCGACGCCCGGGTCTGCCGCGAGCCGTCTCGCCTGTGTCTCGTCCGCCCGTACGGCGAAGCCGTTCAGCGCCCTGCTGTACGTACGGCGCACCATCGCCCCGTACCGCTCGACGATGCCCCTGCCCTGCCCGGATTCCGCCGATGCCCCCCGTTGCAGCGTCACGATGTACGTGTGCTGCCCCGCCGCGCCCGCGGCCTGTGCGGGCAGCGCCCCGCCCGCCAGCACCACCGCGGCGGCGGCCAGCGCCCCGGCCGTGCCGAGGCGGCCTCTGCTTCTCCTGTGCGCCATGGACGTTCCCTCCCCGGCCCTCCCCGTACGCGAGGGCGCCAGGGTCTCGTGGGGCGGGGACCCCGACAAGTGCGCATCGGGGGGCGGAACCGGCGCTGTTCCGCCCCATGGGGACGCGCCGCGCCCGTCCCCGGTGAGGGGCGGGCACGGCGCGCGGTGGACCCGTTCCGACGCCTACTTGTAGGAGATGTCGGACTCCTTGTAGATGCAGGTCTTGCCGTCCGGGCCGGAGCCGGTCTCCTCGGGCTCCGCACCGGTGTCGTTGCCCTTGAAGCGGACGCAGGGGTCGATCTTCTTGCCGCTGTCCCCGATGATCGTGATGTTGCTGAGCTTCGCGGTGTCCCCGAAGTTCTCGTTGACGCCGACGAGCGATGTGCCCGGAGCGGTCACCTCCACGCCGTCCACCACCACCGCGCGCTTCTGCTGCTCGGAGCAGTTGCCGCAGGAGCGGTAGAGCTTGCCGAAGTCCTGCACGGCGAAGTCGCGGATGGTGAGGGTGCCGCCGCCGTTGTGCTGGAAGACCTTGTCATCGGCCTTGCGCGCGCCGCCGCCCTCGATGGTGTATTTGGCGTTGGCGCCGCCCAGGAAGGTCGCGGCGTCCTCGCCGACGTCCTCCCACCAGACGTTCTGGAGCGTGCAGCTGCCCTCGCAGTGGATGCCGTCGGCGGCGGGGGAGCCGATGACGACGTTCTTCAGCGTGGCGCCGTCGGCCAGTTCGAACATCGCGGGCTGGCCCTCGTCCTGGCCGCCGTCGCCGAGTTCGCCCTCGCCGATGAAGCGCTGCATCTTGCCGTCGACGACGCCGGAGACCTTCTGGGTCGAGCTGACCGGCTTGTCATCGCCCGGGGTGGGCCACTCGGCGGACGCCGAGGCCGAGGAGAGCATCGTTCCGGCCGTGATCGCGCCGATGGTGAGGGCGGCGGCGCCGAGGCCGCCGATCAGGGCGCGCTTGCGGGTGGGACGCGGTCTGTGGTGCTGCCGTGCCATGTGTATCCATTCCGTGGGGGGAGTGGGGGGATCATGTACGCCCTGAAGTCGCCGCCGCGCCGGAAGACGTTGCCGCCCGGCTCAGAAAAAAATCACCGCAAAAAATCACCGCCCGGCCCGCAAAGAATCACGGACCGGGCGGCGGACCCTCACCTACGCCTCACGTGCGGGCGATGCCTACTTGTAGGTGAGGTCGGAGCTGCTGTACTTGCAGTACGTGCCGTCGGCGTTGCTGCCGTTCTTGGTCGGCTCCTTGCCGGTGTTGTTCCCGATGTACTTCTGACACGGGACGATCTTCTTGCTGCTGTCCCCGACGATCGTGATCTTGCGCAGGGTCAGCGAGTCGCCGTAGTTGGTGTTGATCCCGCCGATGACCTTGCCCGGCGCGGTGATCTCGGTGTTGGTCACGTTGATCGTGCGCTTGTACTGGCTGGAGCAGTTGCCGCAGGAGCGGACGAAGGTCGAGAAGTCCTGTCCGGCGAAGTTGGAGATGTTGAGCGTGCCGCCGCCGTTGAACTGGAAGATCTTGTCCTCGGCCTTGCGGGCGCCGCCCCCGATGACGTTGTACGTCTCGCCGGTGCCGCGGAAGGTGGCGGCGTCCTCGCCGACGTCCTCCCACCAGACGTTCTGGAGCGTGCAGCTGCCCTTGCAGTGCACGCCGTCGGCGGCCGGGGCACCGAGGATGACGTTCTTGAGGGTGGCGCCGTCGGCCAGCTCGAACAGCGGGCCCTGGTCCTCGCCCTGGTTGTCGCTGCCGAGGTCGCCGTCGCCGTAGTAGCGCTTCATGCCGCCGTCGGTGGTCCCGCTGACGGGGATCGTCTTGGTGACCGCCTGCGGGGTGCCGCTGGGCGTGGGCCAGGTGGCGGCCGACGCGGCCGACAGGGACAGCCCGGTGGTGATCGCACCCGCGGTGAGGGCGATGGCGCCGAGGGCGCCGCCGATCGCCCGCCGTCTCATGCGTAATTCAGCCATGTCACAGCTCCTTGTGCGGAAGGGGGTGATGGTGAAGGGGGAAAGTGCTCAGGGGGTCAGGGGGGATCAGGGGGTGGTGATGGTCGGCCGCGGAGGGGTCGCCATCTTGTTGCCGATGAAGAAGCTGGGGTGCGGCGGCTGGTTGTAGCCGGTGTTCTGCCAGGCCAGCGCCTCGCGGTACTGCCGGTCGTGCAGCAGCGTGGTGATCCGCCGGTCGGTCTCGTGGGGCGTGGAGTAGATCCGCAGCGCCTTGTTGTCGCTGGTCGGCCAGATCACCTCCTCGCGCCAGTCGCCGAGGACGTCGCCCGCCAGCGACGGGTTGGCCTTGGTGCCGTTGTTGGAGTGCACCCCGGAGGCGGTGAGCTGCCGGGTCTCGCCCGACGTCCCGTACTTGTCGATGCGCGTACCGTCCAGCAGCTCGCGCACCGGGTCGCCGTCCCACCAGGACAGGAAGTTCATGGACGACGGCTTGCGGCCCTTGGTGGCGCCGGAGGCCGAGCGGATCTGGTCGTCCTTCGCGGACCACATCTCGGCGCCGTCGTTGCCCGCCCAGATGTCACCGGCCACGCCGCGCCCGTTGTCGCCGTTGACCGCGGTCGTCCAGAGCACCTGGCCGGTCTTGGCGTCGGCGAGGTACGAGGACGGCTTGGACGAGTCCTCGTCCACCTTGAAGTACTCCAGGCCCGCCCGGGACGGGTCGAGGTCGCCGAGGTGGGCGGCGTCGCCGTGGCCGTTCTTCGTCGTCCACAGCCCGGAGCCGTTGTCGTCCACGGCCATCGAGCCGTAGACGATCTCGTCCTTGCTGTCGCCGTCCACGTCGCCGATGGTCAGCGCGTGGTTGCCCTGCCCGTCGTAGCCCTTGCCGCTGTTGGTGGAGCTGTTCGTGTCGAACGTCCACTTGCGGGTCAGCTTGCCGCCCTTGAAGTCCCAGGCGGCGATGACGGTGCGGGTGTAGTAGCCGCGCGCCGAGATCAGGGACGGCGTGGAGCCGTTCAGGTACGCCGTCCCGGCCAGGAAGCGGTCCACCCGGTTGCCGTACGAATCGCCCCACGAGGAGACCGTGCCGCGCGCCGGGACGTAGTCCACGGTGTCCAGCGCGGCGCCGGTGCTGCCGCTGAACATCGTCAGGAACTCGGGGCCGCTCAGGACGTAGCCGCCGGAGTTGCGGTGGTCGGCGGACGCGCTGCCGATCGTCTTGCCCGCGCCGTCGACCGTGCCGTCCGCGGTCTTCATCGCGACCTCGGCCTTGCCGTCGCCGTCGTAGTCGTACACCTGGAACTGGGTGTAGTGCGCGCCGGAGCGGATGTTGCGGCCCAGGTCGATGCGCCACAGCCGCTTGCCCTCGAGGGTGTATCCGTCCACGATCGTGTTGCCGGTGACGCCGGACTGCGAGTTGTCCTTCGCGTTCGTCGGCTGCCACTTGAGGACGAGGTCGAGGTCGCCGTCGCCGTCCAGGTCGCCGACCGAGGCGTCGTTGGCCTCGTACGTGTAATCGGAACCGGCGGCCGGGGGCGAGATCGGGACATCGAGGTAGCCCGAGCGGAACTGGAGGGCGGCGGACGAGGCGGACTGCTCGGTGCCGTTCACCACCGCGCGCACCGTGTACGTGTCCGAGGCCGCCGCGCCCTTGTCCAGGTAGTTCGTCGAGCCCGTGATCGGGGACGCGTTGACCTTGGTGGAGCCGCGGTAGACGTTGAAGGCGACATTGGCCGGGTCGGTGGCGAGCCAGCGCCAGCTGACCAGGTTGTCGTTGCCCGAGCGGACGCTGACCAGGCCCCGGTCCAGCTTCTCCAGCTGGGCGGCCGCGGCCTTCGCCTTGGTGGTCGCGCCCTTCGCCGCCGTCGCCCCTTCGGCCTCCGGCTCCGTCTCGGCCGCTCCCGAGATGCTCGCCAGGCCGGTGACGGCCAGCGCGCCCACCGCGAGCGCCGCGACCAGCGTCCGGGGGCGGCCGAGCCGCTCGCGCGCGGCGTGTCTGGGCGGGTGACCGGGTGGGGGCTGCGATCTGTCCCGGATACGCACGGGGCCTCCAAGGCATGGGGGGAAGTGAACGCCCCCTAGTGGTCGCCCTGGCCGGAAAGGTTGCCGCCTCCCGACCGAACTTCGCGAGGCTCGGGCGAAACAGCCGAAACGGGGGCGCGTCGGCCGCTACCGTCGAAGGCGTGAAGGCCATCCGTCGCTTCAGCGTGCGTCCCGTGCTCCCGGAACCCCTACGACCGCTCCACCGGCTGGCGCGCAATCTGCGCTGGTCGTGGCATCCCGAGACCCGCGAGCTGTTCGAGGCCGTGGACCCCGAGCGCTGGCGGGCGTGCCGAGACGACCCGGTGCGGCTGCTGAGCGCCGTGCCCGTCGCCCGGCTGGCGGAACTCGCCGCGGACCGCGGGTTTCTGCGGCGGCTCGGGGCGGCTGCCGAGGATCTGGACGACTATCTGACCGGCCCCCGCTGGTACCAGGGCCGCACGGCCGCCGCGCCGGACCGGACGGACCGGTCCGAGGATGCGGCCCGTTCGGACGGTGCGGTCCCGTCGGACGACGCGGTCCCGGACCGTACGGGCGGGGGCGCGGGACCCGAAGGGCCCCCAGGACTCCCCGCCGCCATCGCCTACTTCTCACCGGAGTTCGGCATCACCGCCGCCCTGCCCCAGTACTCCGGCGGACTCGGCATCCTCGCCGGTGACCACCTCAAGGCCGCCAGCGACCTCGGCGTCCCCCTCATCGGCGTCGGGCTGCTCTACCGCCACGGCTACTTCCGGCAGTCGCTCTCCCGCGAGGGCTGGCAGCAGGAGCAGTACCCCGTCCTCGACCCCAACGAGCTGCCGCTCACCCTGCTGCACGAGCACGAGCCCGGCGCGGGCATGGGCCGCCCGGCCAGGGTCACCCTCGCCCTCCCCGGCGGCCGTCCGCTGCACGCCCAGATCTGGCAGGCCCAGGTCGGCCGGGTGCCGTTGCTGCTCCTCGACTCGGACGTCGAGGGCAACGGCCCCGGCGAGCGCGACGTCACCGACCGGCTCTACGGCGGCGGCAGCGAACACCGGCTGCTCCAGGAGATGCTGCTCGGCATCGGCGGCGTGCGCGCGGTGCGGGCGTACTGCCGTATCACCGGGCACACCGCGCCCGAGGTGTTCCACACCAACGAGGGACACGCCGGGTTCCTCGGCCTGGAGCGGATCCGCGAACTCATGGACACGGCCGGGGCGGACTTCGACGCCGCCCACGAGACGGTGCGGGCCGGGACCGTCTTCACCACCCACACCCCGGTCCCCGCCGGGATCGACCGGTTCGACCGCGAGCTGGTGGCCCGCCACTTCGGGGACGACGGCGAACTGCCCGGCATCGGCGTCGAGCGCATCCTCGCACTCGGCCGGGAAACCTACCCCGGCGGCGACCCCGGCGTCTTCAACATGGCCGTCATGGGGCTGCGGCTGGCCCAGCGCGCCAACGGGGTCTCGACCCTCCACGGCCAGGTCAGCCGCGAGATGTTCGCAGGGCTCTGGCCCGGCTTCGACGCCGACGAGGTGCCCATCACCTCCGTCACCAACGGCGTCCACGCGCCCACCTGGCGCGCCCCCGAGGTCACCCGGCTCGGCGCCCGCCAGTTCGGCCACCTCCCCGCCGGTGAACTGTGGGAACTGCGCCGCACCCTGCGCAAGCAGCTCGTCGCCGAGGTGCGGCAGCGGCTGTACGCGTCCTGGCGGCAGCGCGGCGCGGGCACCGCCGAACTGGGCTGGATCGACTCCGTCCTCGACCCCGACGTCCTCACCATCGGCTTCGCCCGCCGCGTCCCCTCGTACAAGCGGCTCACCCTCATGCTGCGCGACCCGGACCGGCTCACCGAGCTGCTGCTGCACCCCGAGCGGCCCGTCCAGATCGTCGTCGCGGGCAAGGCGCACCCGGCCGACGACGGCGGCAAGCGCCTCGTCCAGGAACTCGTCCGGTTCGCCGACGACGCCGGGGTGCGGCACCGCCTCGTCTTCCTGCCCGACTACGGCATGGGCATGGCCCAGAAGCTCTACCCCGGCTGCGACGTCTGGCTCAACAACCCGCTGCGCCCGCTGGAGGCGTGCGGCACCAGCGGCATGAAGGCCGCCCTCAACGGCTGCCTCAACCTCTCCGTCCTCGACGGCTGGTGGGACGAGTGGTACGAGCCCGACTTCGGCTGGGCCATCCCCACCGCCGACGGCTCCGCCGTGGACGACGACCGCCGCGACGACCTGGAGGCGGCAGCCCTCTACGAGCTGCTGGAGAACCGGGTCGCACCGCAGTTCTACGACCGCGGCCCCGACGGGCTCCCCGGCCACTGGATCGACATGGTGCGCCAGACCCTCACCACCCTCGCCCCCAAGGTGCTCGCGGGACGCATGGTGCGGGAGTACGTCGAGCGGCTCTACGCCCCGGCCGCCCGCGCCCACCGTGCGCTCGACCCCGCCACATCCCGTGAACTGTCCGCCTGGAAGACCCAGGTCCGCGCGGCCTGGCCGCAGGTGGCCGTCGACCACGTGGAGACCCGGATCACCCCACCCGCCCCCGGCGGCGCCGCCGAACTCGGCTCCGCCCTCTCCCTCCGCGTCGAGGTCCGCCTCGGCGGCCTCGACCCCGCCGACGTCGAGGTCCAGGCCGTCGCGGGCCGCGTCGACGAGGCCGACCAGCTCACGGACACCACCCACATCCCCCTCAAGCCCACCGCGGGCCCCGACGACCAGGGCCGCCACCTCTACGAAGGCCCCCTCGCCCTCGACCGCACGGGCCCCTTCGGCTACACCGTCCGCATCCTCCCCACCCACCCCCTCCTGGCCTCCCCGGCCGAACTCGGCCTCACCGCCCTCCCGTCGGAATCCACCTCCGAGGCGGCGGGAGTGCTGATGCGCTGAGCCTCGCCCGGCGTCAGGACAACACGTCACGCGGTGGTCGCTGAACGGACGGCGAACAGTGCGGGATGTTTTGGCCACGGCCGCCCGATGTCCGTTGTGGGCTCGTACATTCGCCCCCCAACACATGCGTCTGACGGGGGAAAAGGCATGGGGTGGCTGGAACGACTGCTGGCTCCGGAGAACTTGCTGGCGCTCCTCGGTGTCGTCGTCACGCTCGGAGGACTGTCGTACGAGCGGCTGATCCCGGGGCGGAAGCGCATCGGGTACCGCGTGCAGATGGACACGCTGATAGACGACAGCGCCGAGGACGGGCAGATGCACCAGCGGCTGCGGATGCTGGAGAACACCCCGGATCTGGCCGGGGCCTCACTGGTGCTGCTGCGCATCGAGAACGACGGCTTCCGCAGCATCGACGTGGACGACTACATCACTGCGCCGTCGACGGAGCCCCGCGGGCTCACCGCGACCTTTCCGAACCGGACCGTCCGGGACGTGGCGGTGACCGAGCCCAGCCATCCCGATCTGCTGCGCCATCTGCCGCAGAACGGCACCGACGAGCGGCCCGGGCTGATCTGTGCGGGCCATGAGATCTCCCTGCCGCGGGTGCCGCTGAACAAGGGGGACCACTTCAAGCTGCTGGTGCTGCTGACGGGGGACGGGACCGACAAGCCGCCGCATGTGGGCGGGCGCATCAAGGAAGGCAGGATCCGGAACAACGAGAAGTTCCGGCGGCCCAGCAACCGGGTGCTGGGGCTCATCGGGAGCCTGCTGGCCCTGCTGATCCTCCAGCCGTTCGGCACGCGGCTGTGGCAGGACGATCCGTTGCCGCGCGGATGCGCCGAGGGGACGCTGACGATCGTCGGCTCGACCGCGTTCAGCCCGGTGGCGCGGGATCTGGGCGGGGCGTACGGGAGCGACTGCCGTGGTGCCCGCATCGAGGTGCGGGCCGAGGGCAGCGGGCGCGGTACCGGCACGCTGCGCGAGGCGGGGGAGGCGGCGAAGGGCGCGTTCCCTTCGTACGTCGCCTTCTCCGACGGCCCGGACGGGGAGGGGGACCCGAAGCTCAAGGAGCATCTGGTGGCGCTGTCCGTCTTCACCATCGTGGTGAACAAGGACGTCCGGCTGCCGGATCTGTCGCTCGACGATCTGCGCGGGCTCTACGCGGGCCGGATCACCAACTGGAGGCAGCTGCCCGGCGGCCCCGATCTGCCGGTGAGGCTGGTGAGCCGGGACGCGAAGTCGGGGACGCGCGGGGTGTTCGAGGGCCGGGTGCTGGGCGGCAACGAGATCTCGCGGACCTCCGACAACTGCCGGACCCCGAAATTCGCCAAGGACACGGTCGTTCGCTGCGAACTCGACAGCACCCAGGAGGTGTTGAAGACGGTGGCCCGGACGCCGGGCGCGATCGGCTACGCCGAACTGCGTTCCGCCGAGGGGAGCGCCACCGGGGGCGATGTCCGGCTGCCGCGGCTGGACGGGCGGGCGCCCTCCATCGAGGCGGTGCGGACGCGGACGTACCCCTTCTGGGAGCCCGAGTACGCGTACACCTACACACGGCCGCCCGCGAACTCCCTGACCTCGAAGTTCCTCGACTATCTGGCGGGGGACACCGGACGGAACGTCATCGAGAAACACGGCCATCTGCCGTGCTCCGTGCCGGAGAACCAGGGGGCGTGCCAGCTGGCCGCCGGGACCCGCTGAGTTAAATGCACGTGCAGAAGGTCGTGCAACCGCACGGTCGCGCCGTATCGTCCTGCACATCGACACGCAACACGTGCGACGAAAGCGAAGAGGGATGACAGCGGACGACGGGTTCCTGGGCCACCTCGAACAGCACCTCGGGGAGATCCGGCACATCGAATCGGGTCACTACGACCTGGTCGAGTTCCACCTGCCGGATCCCGGGATCAGCACGGTGATCACCAATGGGCTGCGCTTCCAGTCCCTCACTTCGACGCGCCCGCAGGAACTGGTGTGCAGTCTGTGGGAGGGGCAGCGGGACATCGCCCGCTACTTCGTCGACAGCATGGCCGGTGTGCTGCTGGAGCAGGGGCGCGGACTGGAGTACGGGGCGGTCGTCGTGAACGACCGGCCGGTCCTGGAGGGCACGGAGATGCACGGCGTGCTCGCGCATCCGAGCCCGTACTTCGGAAGCGACTTCGACCTGTTCCTCGACGCGTCGGGGGAGCCCGCGGTGCAGATCATCACGCTGATGCCGGTGACGGCGCCCGAGGCCGCCCTGGTCGAGGCGGAGGACGCCGACGAGCTGTTCGAGCGCTTCTGGGCGAAGCGCCCCAACCTGCTGGACGTCACCCGCCCGTCCGCCGTCTGACGTCCGGGACGGACGGGCCGGGCCGGACGGACGGGCCGGGCGGGTTCCGGCCGGGCGGGTCACGGGGCCCGCCCGGCCGGAGGCCATCTCAGGGCGTTACTTCACGTTGACGCCGCCCCAGGCGTTGTTGACCGCCTTGTACTCGGTGCTGTTCGCGCCGTACAGCTTCTTCGCGGCGTTGAGCGTCGCGGTGCGGGCCTTGGCGTAGTTGGTGGTCGAGGTCATGTACGTGGTCAGGGCCTTGTACCAGATCTTCTCGGCCTTGGCGCGGCCGATGCCCTTGACGACCCGGCCGTCCTTGGTCGGGCTGTTGTACGTGACGCCACCGATCACCTTGCGGCCACTGCCCTCGGCCAGCAGGTAGAAGAAGTGGTTGGCGATGCCCGAGGTGAAGTGCGGGTCGTCCTCGCCGACGCCGCTCTTCCAGTAGTCGTAGGACAGGCCGTCCTTGCTGGGCTTGTCCATGTAGCGCAGCGGGGTGCCGTCGCCGTTGATGTCGATCTTCTCGCCGATGAGGTAGTCGCCCGGGTCCTTGGCGTTCTTGGCGTAGAACTCGACGGCGGTGCCGAAGATGTCGGAGGTGGCCTCGTTGAGGCCGCCCGACTCGCCGCTGTACTCGAGGTTGGCGGTGGCCGAGGTGAGGCCGTGGCTCATCTCGTGGCCCGCGACGTCGAGCGAGGTGAGCGGCTTCTTGTCGCCCTCGCCGTCGCCGTAGGTCATGCAGAAGCAGTCGTCGTCCCAGAAGGCGTTGACGAACGCCTTGCCGTAGTGGACGCGGGAGTAGGCCGCCTTGCCGTTGTTCTTGATGCCGTTACGGCCGAGGACCTTCTTGTAGTAGTCCCAGGTCATGGCGGCGCCGTAGTGGGCGTCGACGGCGGCGGTCTGGGCGATGGTGGGCTTGCCGTTGCCCCACACGTTGTTGGCGTCGTAGAACGCCGACCCCTTGCCGCTCTCCTTGTGCTTGAGGTTGTACGTCTGGTGGCCACCGCGCGCGGTGTCCTTCAGCAGCCACTGGCTGCCGCTCTTGACCGACCCGACGGTGACCTTGCCGTTGTGCTGGCCGGTGCCGGTGCCGTTCTCGATGGCCTGGTACTCGTACAGCTTCGTGCCGGTGTCGGCGTCCGTGATGACGTGCAGCCGGTTCGGCGTGCCGTCCTTCTGGACGCCGCCGATGACGGTCTCGTACGCGAGGACGGGCTTGCCGGTGGCGGCCCAGATCACCTTGCGCGGGGCGCGCTCGGTGGCGGCGCCGGAGACGTCGGCGGCCTTCGCGGCGGCCAGGGCGGTCCGCTGGGCGCCGGTGGCGGCGAGGGAGGCGCGGGTGTCGGCGACCTTGATGTCGGCGTCGGTCGCCTTGGTGACGCCGTCCTTGGCGCCGCTCGGCGTCTGGTGGACGACCAGGTCGCCGCCGAGGACCGGCAGTCCGTCGTAGGTGCGCTCGTAGCGGGTGTGGGTGGAGCCGTCGGCGTCCTTGACGACATCACGGACGATCAGCTTCTCCTTGGCGCCGAGCCCGAGGGACTTGGCGGCGGAGACGGTGGTCGACCCGGCCTCGCGCAGCAGCTCGGCCCGCGCGGAGGGGGAGAGGCTGACGGCCTGGGCGCCGGTGGAGCCGGACTTCGGAGTGGCCGCGCCCGCGGGGCCGGCGGTGGCACCGGCGGCGAGCAGGGAGGCGGCCAGGGTGGCCGCTCCGGCGGCGAGGGCGGTACGCGAGCGTCTGTGACGGGATATGCCGGATATGGCAGACGTCGAGCGTGAATCCACGCGTATCTCCTGTTGTCATGGGAGGTTGGCCGACGTATCGGTCAACCTGGCAAAGATGTGTCTTTGCTGTGAAGAAAACATACCGGTGCCCGGGGACAAACCCCGGGCACCGGCCGCATGTTGTGCGTTACGCATCGGTAACGCTGCCTGCTCTACTTGACGTTGACCCCGGCCCAGGCGGCGTCCACGCCCTTGGACTCGGCGCTGTCCTTCCCATAGATGTCGTTCGCGGCCTTCAGGGTTGCCTCACGCGCCGCGTGGTAATCCGTGGTGGACGTCATGTACGTGGTCAGGGCCTTGAACCAGATCTTCTCGGCCTTGTCCCGCCCGATGCCCTCGACCTTCTTGCCGTCCGAGGTCGGGCTGTCGTACTTGACGCCGCCGATCTCCTTCGCGCCGCTGCCCTCGGACAGCAGGTAGAAGAAGTGGTTGGCGACACCGGAGGAGTAGTGGACGTCGAGGTCGCCGACCTTGTCGGACCACTCGTCCGCGGACTGGCCGTCCTTGCTGGGCTTGTCCATGTAGCGCAGCGGGGTGCCGTCGCCGTTGATGTCGATCTTCTCGCCGATGAGGTAGTCACCGGCGTCGGTGGAGTTCTTGGCGTTGAACTCGACGGAGGCGCCGAAGATGTCCGAGGTGGCCTCGTTGAGACCGCCGGACTCGCCGCTGTACTCCAGGCCCGCGGTCTTGGAGGTGACGCCGTGGGTCATCTCGTGCGCCGCGACGTCGAGAGCGGTCAGCGGGGCCTTGTTGCCCTCGCCGTCGCCGTACGTCATGCAGAAGCAGGAGTCTTCCCAGAAGGCGTTGACGTAGCTGTCGCCGTAGTGGACGCGGGACGTGGCGGCCTTGCCGTCACCGCCGATGCCGTCGCGGCCGTGCACCTTCTTGTAGTAGTCCCAGGTCGTGGCGGCGCCGTAGTGGGCGTCCACGGCGGCGGTCTGCGGGTCGTCGCCCTTGCCGTTGCCCCAGGCGTCGTCCTCGTCGGTGAACGCCTTGCCCTCGCCGTCCTCCTTGTTCTCCAGGTTGACGGTCTTGTGGCCGCCGCGGTCGGCGTCGGTCAGGGTGAAGCCGCTGCCCTCCTTGGAGGTGCCCAGCTCCACCTTGCCGCTGTACTGGCTCTGGCCGCTGCCGGTTTCGACGCCCTGGCGCTCGTACAGCTTCTTGCCGGTGGCCGCGTCGGTGATGACGTGCAGCTCGTTCGGGGTGCCGTCCTTCTGGACGCCGCCCACGACCGTTTCGTACGCCAGGACCGGCTTGCCGGTGGCGGCCCAGATCACCTTGCGCGGGGTCTGCGCCTTGGCGCCCTTGCTGTCGTCCGCCTGAGCGGCCTTCACCGCGGTGCGCGCGGCGCTGCCGGGGGCGGCCTCGGCCTTGGTGGTGGCGACCTTGACGGTGGCCTTCGTGGCCTTGGTGACGCCTTGTACCTTGCCGCTTCCGGCCTGGTGGACCACCAGGTCGCCGCCGAGGACGGGGAGTCCGTCGTAGGTGCGGTCGTAGCGGGTGTGGGTGGTGCCGTCGGCGTCCTTGATGACGTCCTTGACGACCAGCTTTTCCTTCGCGCCGAGGCCGAGGGTCTTCGCCGTCTCGGCCTTGGTGGCGTTCGCGTCGCGCAGCAGTTCCGCGCGGGCGGACGCGGTGAGCTTGGCGGGCTGGGCGCCCGCCCTGGCGTCCGCGTCGGCCGGTGCGGCACCGGCCGATCCGGTGGTCAGTCCGGTGGCCAGCAGCGCCGCGGTGGCGACCGCGGCACCGGCGGCGATCGCCGAACGGCGCCTTCCGCCCCCGGATATGGGCATGCTGAAGGTCTTGCTCACGCTTACTCCCTCGTTGCTGTGGGGGGTCAGTGCCGGGGCAGCGGGAAGCGCGGCGCGGCACTGAACAAGAGGTACTGGTGCGTAATGCGTGGGCAGACTGTCATACAAGCCGCGGACATGTCACGGGTTTCCTGGCGGGTCTGGCAGAAAATGTTCATGGAGACGCCGCCAGGAGGAGTCGGGTCACCCCTGGCGGCGCCTGGTTCTCGGTGAGTTGGGCTTCCGGCGTTACATCAGAAGGTCAGCTTCCAGCCGTTGAGGGTGCCGGAGTCCTGCGAGTAGATGTCCTGGACCTTCAGGTTCCAGGTGCCGACGGCCGTCTCGGACGAGGCGTCCACGGTGTACGTGGCCTTCACGTCGTCCGCCGAGTCGAAGATGCTGGAGCTCTTGAGCCGGTAGGCCGTACCGTCCGGGGCGACCAGGTCGATCACCAGGTCACCGCGGTAGCTGTGGGTGATGTCCACGGTCACCTGGAGGGCGGACGGGGCGTTCCCGGCCCGGCTCACGGTGATCGGTGAGGTGACGGCGTTGCCCCCGTCCGGAATGGCGACGTCCGCGGTGTTCTCGAAGACGTTGCCGCCGGTGGTGTTGACGGTCCAGGTGAACGACACGGTGGCGGTCCTGCCCACCGAGTCGGTCACCTTCACGGTCACCGCGCTGGAGCCCTCGGTGGTCGGGGTACCGGAGATCACGCCGGTGGCGGAGTCGATCGACAGGCCCGCCGGCAGCCCGGTGGCCGCGTAGCTCAGCGCGCCCGCGTTGGAGCTGGTGGCCTTGATCTGCACGCTGGTGGCCTGGCCGACGATGCTGGTCTGGTCGCCGGGCGGGGTGACGCTGACGCCGTCGACGATGCGGGCGCCGACGTTGACCCCGGCCCAGGCGTTCGCCACCGCGTTGTACTGGGCGCTGCCCTGGCCGTACAGCTCGCCCGCCGCCCACAGCGTCGCCTCGCGCGCGGCCGCGTAGTTGGTGTTGGACGTCATGCGCTGGCTGAGCGCCTTGAACCACACCTTCTCGGCGGCGTCCCGGCCGATGCCGGTGACCGGCAGGCCGTCGGAGGTCGGGCTGTTGTAGCTGACGCCGTTGATGACCTTGGCGCCGCTGCCCTCGGAGAGCAGGTAGAAGAAGTGGTTGGCGACACCGGACGAGTAGTGCACGTCCACGTTGCCGACGCCGGAGTACCAGTTGTCCTTGGACGCGCCGTCCTTGCTGGGCTTGTCCATGTAGCGCAGCGGGGTGCCGTTGCCGTTGATGTCGATCTTCTCGCCGACGAGGTAGTCACCGACGTCGGACGCGTTGTCCGCGTAGAACTCGACCGCCGCGGCGAAGATGTCGGAGGTGGCCTCGTTGAGGCCGCCGGACTCGCCGCTGTAGACCAGCTTGGCGGTCGCCGCGGTGACGCCGTGGCTCATCTCGTGCGCCGCCACGTCGATCGAGGTCAGCGGCTTGGCGTTGCCCGAGCCGTCGCCGTACGTCATGCAGAAGCAGGAGTCCTGCCAGAACGCGTTGACGTAGTTGTTGCCGTAGTGGACCCGGGAGTACGCGCCCACGCCGTCGCCCCGGATGCCGCTGCGGCCGTGCACGTTCTTGTAGTAGTCCCACGTCTCGGCCGCGCCGTAGTGCGCGTCGACCCCGGCGGTGGCGGCGTCGGAGGTGGTGCCGCTGCCCCAGACGTCGTCGGCGTCGGTGAACAGGGTGCCGGTGCCCGAGGAGCCGCGGTTCAGGTTGTACGTCTTGTGGCTGCCGCGCTCGGTGTCGGTCAGGCTGTACGAACCCGCGCTGCCCGAGGTGCCGAGGGTGACCTGCCCGCTGTACTGGCTGTTGCCGGTGCCGTTCTTGACGCCCTGGTACTGGAACAGCTTCTTGCCGGTGGCCGCGTCGCTGATGACGTGCAGCTCGTTGGGCGTGCCGTCCTCCTGGAGGCCGCCGACGACGGTCTCGTACGCGAGCGTCGGCGTACCCGCCGCCGCCCAGATCACCTTGCGCGGCGCCCGCTCCGCCTCGGTCTTCCGCGACCCTTCCGCGTTCGCCGCCTTCACGGCGGCCTTCTCGACGGTGGCGGGCTTCACGGCGGCGTCGGTCGTCGCGACCGCCAGCCGCGCCTTGGTCGACTTCGCGACCGTCTCCACCGCGCCGCCCTTGGCGCGCTCCACGACCAGGTCGCCGCCGAGGACGGGAAGCCCGGCGTAGGTGCGCTCGTAGCGGGTGTGGGTGGTGCCGTCGGCGTCCTTGACGACGTCCCTGACGACCAGCCTTTCCTTCGCGCCGAGGCCCAGCGTCTTCGCGGTGGCGGCCTTCGCGGAGGCGCTGTCGGCGGCGCGGATCAGCGCGGTACGGGCCGCGGGCGACAACTGCGCGGGCAACGCCCCGGGCCGGGCCTTGGCGGCCATCGTGCCGCCCGCGGCCGCGTCACCCGCGCGTGCGGTGGCGGGGCCGGTCTGCACACCGACGACGATCATCGCGGCGGCGGCCACCAGGGCACCGGTCGCGGTGGCACGCCGGTGGGGTCTGTGGGGTCTGAGATGCCGTTGGGGGAAGGGTCTCACGCTGACTCCTTCTGCGCTGGCCGCGCGGTGGCACGGCCGGGACGACCGGACGGCTGGTTCGCCGCCCGGGCAGGGCATGGCGGAGCAGGATGTGGGGGGTTGGGGGGGGGGGGGTGGCCCGAGGTGATGAGCTGTGGAGTTGCTGCACCTCGGTCGAGGGAAGAGTGCCATCATTGGACTCAACCTGTCAGGGGCGCGACAACAAGTTGACCGGAAAGCGTCCGTTGACACGTGTGCTGTATCCGCATACCGGATAGGAAAGTTCAGTCCGAGCCAGCCCGATGCCGGGGCCGACTCGTACCCGCACCGCATGACCCGAGCCGCGCACCCCGCCGACGAGCCGCCCCATTCACCCCGGCTGGACCCCGCGCACCAGGCTCTCCCGCCACGCCTGGTGCAGCGCCGCGAAGCGGCCCTCGCCCGCGGTGAGTTCGGCCGGGGTGCCGTCCTCGACGATGTGGCCGTCGGCCATGACCAGGACGCGGTCGGCGATCTCCACCGTGGAGAGGCGGTGGGCGATGACGACGGCGGTGCGGTCGCGGAGGACCGTGTCCATGGCGCGCTGGACGGCGCGTTCGCCCGGGATGTCGAGGGAGGACGTGGCCTCGTCGAGGATGAGGACGGCGGGGTCGGCGAGGAGGGCGCGGGCGAAGGCGACCAGTTGGCGCTGGCCCGCGGAGATGCGGCCGCCGCGCTTGCGGACGTCGGTGTCGTAGCCGTCGGGCAGGGCGGCGATGAAGCCGTGCGCGCCGATCGCCTTGGCGGCCTGCTCGACCTCGGCGCGGGTGGCGTCGGGGCGGCCGATGGAGATGTTGTCGGCGACCGTGCCGGAGAACAGGAACGCCTCCTGGGTCACCATGACCACGCCGCGGCGCAGGTCGGGCGTGGCCAGGTCGCGCAGGTCGATGCCGTCGAGCAGGACCCGGCCGTCGGTGGGGTCGTAGAAGCGGGCGAGCAGTTTGGCGAGGGTGGACTTGCCCGCGCCGGTCGCGCCGACCACGGCGACCGTCTGCCCGGCGGGCAGGGTGAGGTCGAAGCGGGGCAGCACCTCGCCGCCGGTGCGGTACGCGAAGCGCACCCCGTCGAAGACGACCTCGCGGCCGGGGGACCGGGAGGGGCGCGGCGGCAGGGGGCGGGGGTCGGAGGGTTCGGGGACGGACGGGCGCTGGGCCAGCAGGCCCGCGATCTTCTCCAGGGAGGCGGCGGCGGACTGGTAGGAGTTGAGGAACATGCCCAGGCGGTCGATCGGGTCGTACAGCCTGCGCAGATACAGCGCGGCCGCGGCCAGGACCCCGAGCGCCAGATCGCCCGCGGCGACCCGGTAGGCGCCCCACAGCACGATGACGGCGACCGCCGTGTTGGCGGTCAGCCGGGAGCCGACCACATAGCGGGCCATCTCCAGGATCGCGGTCCCGTTGACCTGCTGGTGGTGGCCGTTCAGCTCGTCGAAGCGGGTGTTGTTGGCGCGCTCGCGGCGGAAGGCCTGCACCGGGCGGATGCCGTTCATGGTTTCGGTGAAGGCGACGATGACCGCGGCGGTGGCCGTCGACCGCTTGCGGTAGACCCGCATCGAGCGGCGCTGGAAGGAACGGATGAGCAGGTACAGCGGCCAGAAGGAGAGCACGGCCGCGGCGCCGAGCCCCCAGTCCAGGTACAGCAGGGTGAGGGCGATGTAGACGACGGACAGGGCGATGCCGAGCAGCTCGTCCAGGCCCTCGTTCAGCAGCTCCCGCAGCGATTCGACGTCCGTCGTGGCGCGGGAGATGAGCCGCCCCGAGGTGTACCGCTCGTGGAAGTCCACGCTGAGGGCCTGGGCGTGGCGGTAGATGCGGCCCCGCAGGTCCAGCAGCACGTCCTGGTTGATGCGGGCGGAGGCGCGGATGAACGCGAACTGGAGGGCGCCGGAGGCGAGCGCGCAGCCCAGGTAGCCGGCGCCGACGGCGATGAGCGGGCCGTGGTCGCCGTCCCGGAAGGCGGGCACGGCGCGGTCGATGGCGAACGCGACGAGCAGCGGGCCCGCCTGCACCGCGGCCTGTTGCAGCAGCAGGAGGACGGCCGCGACCCAGACGCGGGCGCGGCGCGGCGCGAGCAGGGAGCGCAGCAGGGAGAGGGAGGCACCCTTGGGGGCGGGCAGTACGTCGTGGTCGAAGGGGTCGCCCTCGGCGGGGCGCTCCTCCTCGGCCGTGCGCGCCTTTTCGGCCGGGCGTTCCTCCTCGGCCGTCGTCATGGGCCCTCCTCCCCGTCGTTCTCCCCGTCGTGTCCCGACATCAGCGACCGGTACGCGGCGCTGTCCCGCAGCAGTTGGTGGTGGGTGCCGACGGCGGCGATACGGCCGTCCTCCAGCAGCGCCACCCGGTCGGCGAGCAGCACGGTCGACGGCCGGTGCGCGACGACCAGCGCCGTCGTGGTCGCGAGGACCTGCCGCAGCGCGGCCTCCACGCGCGCCTCGGTGTGCACGTCCAGCGCGGACAGCGGGTCGTCCAGCACCAGGAAGCGCGGGGCGCCGACGACGGCGCGGGCCAGCGCGAGCCGCTGCCGCTGCCCGCCGGACAGGCTCAGCCCCTGCTCGCCCACCTCGGTGTCGGTGCCCTTCGGCAGGGCGTGCACGAACTCGGCCTGGGCCACCTTCAGGGCGCGCGCCAGTGCGGCCTGATCGGCGCCGTCCGCGCCCATCAGCACGTTCTCACCGGCCGTCGCCGAGAACAGCGTGGGCTCCTCGAAGGCGACGGCGACCAGGGCGCGCAACTCGTCGCGGGGGAGTGCGGTGATGTCCCGCCCGTCGAGGGTGATCCGCCCGCGCGTCACCTCCAGCAGCCGCGGTACGAGGGCGGTCAGCGTGGTCTTCCCGGAGCCGGTCGCGCCGACGAGCGCCATGGTCTCGCCGGGCCGTATGTGCAGGTCCACCCCGCGCAGCACGGGCGGGGCGTCCGCCGGAGCGTCGTCGTACCGGAACTCCACCCCCTCGAACCGCATCCCGCCCTCGCCCCGCTGCCGGGGCAGCGCGGACGCCCGGTGGAGCACCTCCGCCGGGCCGTCGGCCGCGTCCGCCGGGGTGGCGTCCATGACCTCGAAGAAGCGGTCGGTGGCCGTCGCCGAGTCCTGGCTCAGCGCCAGCAGGAAGCCCAGCGACTCCACCGGCCAGCGCAGCGCCAGGGCCGTGGACAGGAAGGCCACGAGCGTGCCCGCCGAGAGGTCGCCGTCGGCGACCTGGATGGTGCCGAGGATCAGGGCCGCGCCGATCGCCAGCTCCGGCAGCGTCATGATCAGCGCCCAGATGGTGGCCAGCAGCCGCGCCTTGCGCAGCTCGGTGGCCCGCACCCGCTCCGACAGGGCCCGGAAGGCGCGGGCCTGGCTGCGGTGGCGGCCGAAGCCCTTGACGATACGGATGCCGAGCACGCCCTCCTCGACGACCGTCGTCAGATCCCCGGTCTGGTCCTGGACGGTTCGGGTCACGGCCGCATAGCGCGTCTCGAACAGCGAGCAGAAGATCATCAGCGGCACGGCCGGGACCAGGAGCACCAGCCCCAGCGTCCACTGCTGCGCCAGCAGGATCGCGAAGCCGACCAGGATGGTGACCCCGTTGACCACCAGGAAGGTCAGCGGGAAGGCCAGGAACAGGCGCAGCAGCATCAGATCGGTGGTGGCGCGCGACAGCAGCTGGCCCGAGGCCCAGCGGTCGTGGAAGGAGACCGGCAGCCGCTGGAGATGGCGGTAGAGGGAGGCCCGCATCGAGGCCTCGACGGACGCCAGCGGCCGCGCCACCAGCCAGCGCCGCAGCCCGAACAGCCCGGCCTCGGCCAGCCCGAGGGCGAACAGCAGCGCACCGCCCAGCCACACCCCGCCCGGGTCGCGGTCGGCGACCGGCCCGTCCACCATCCACTTGAGGACGAGCGGGATGACCAGGCCCAGGCAGGAGGCGACGACCGCCACCCCCGCGGCCGTGAACAGCCGGGCCCGCACCGGGCGCACATAGGGCCACAGCCGCAGCAGGGAGCGCGTGGTGGAGCGGTGCCGCGGGGCGGCGCCGCCCTCCTGGGCGCGGGGTGGTGTCGTCGTCACAGCCATCAGTGGCGAGACTACGGTCCGCCACCGACAGTGCTCACTCGGTTTTTTGGCGTAGGTCCGCGGTGGTATCCGCGGTGGTGAGAGCGCGCAGCAGCAGAACCGAGCGTTCCGGTAGCTCGATCGACGCACCGGCCGCGTACCGCACGCCAGGTGGCGCGTCCTGGTCCTCCCGCGCGGTGTCCAGGAGGAGTTCGTAGCCCGCGGCCCACGGCGGCCCGGGCAGCGTGAAGGACAGCGGCGCGGGGCCCGCGTGGAGCAGCGCCAGGAAGGTGTCGTCGGTGACCGGCGCGCCGCGCGGATCCCGCTGCGGCAGGTCCTTGCCGGAGAGGTGGACGCCGAGGGCGGTCGTCGGCGCGTACCAGTCGGATTCGGTCATCTCCTCGCCGCGCGGCGTGAACCAGGCGAGGTCGCGCACGCCGTCCGGGGGCCGGGCGCTGCCGGAGAAGAAGGCGGGCCTGCGCAGCACCGGGTGGGCGCGGCGCAGCCGGATCAGCCGGGCCGTGAGGTCGGTGAGCGCCTGCCAGCCGGGGTCGTCCAGCAGCGACCAGTCGACCCAGCCGGTGGCGTTGTCCTGGCAGTACGCGTTGTTGTTGCCGCCCTGGGTGCGGCCCATCTCGTCGCCCGCGACCAGCATCGGGACGCCGGTGGACAGCAGCAGGGTGGCGAGCAGGCCGCGCAGCCTGCGGCGGCGCAGGGCGTGGATGTCCGGGTCGTCGGTCTCGCCCTCGGCGCCGGAGTTCCAGGAGCGGTTGTCGTGGGTGCCGTCGCGGTTGCCCTCGCCGTTGTCCTCGTTGTGCTTGCGGTCGTAACTCACCAGGTCGCGCAGGGTGAAGCCGTCGTGCGCGGTGATGAAGTTGACCGAGGCGCACGGGCCGCGGCTGCCGTGTCCGTACAGGTCGCTGGAGCCGGAGAGCCGGTAGCCGAGGTCGCGCACATCGGGCAGGGCGCCGCGCCAGAAGTCCCGTACGGCATCCCGGTAGCGGTCGTTCCACTCCGCCCACGGCGGCGGGAACGCGCCCACCTGGTAGCCACCGGAGCCCACGTCCCAGGGCTCGGCGATCAGCTTGACGCGGCGCAGCACGGGGTCCTGGGCGATCGCGGCGAGGAACGGGGAGAGCATGTCGACGCCGTGCGTCGCGGTGCGGGCCAGCGCACTGGCCAGGTCGAAGCGGAAGCCGTCGACGCCCATCTCGGTGACCCAGTAGCGCAGCGAGTCGGTGATCAGCCGGAGTACGTGCGGCCGGACGGTCTGGAGGGTGTTGCCGCAGCCGGTGAAGTCGGCGTAGCGGCGCGGGTCCTGCTGGAGCCGGTAGTAGCCGCGGTTGTCGATGCCGCGCAGCGAGAGGGTCGGGCCCAGCTCGCCCGCCTCGGCGGTGTGGTTGTAGACGACGTCGAGGATCACCTCGATCCCGGCGGTGTGCAGGGCGTGCACCATCCGCCGGAACTCGCCCACCTGCTGGCCCCGGGTGCCGGTCGCCGCGTACCCGGCGTGCGGTGCGAAGTAGCCGATGGAGTTGTAGCCCCAGTAGTTGCGCAGGCCCCGCCGCAGCAGATGGTCCTCGTGCGCGAACTGGTGCACCGGCAGCAGCTCCACCGCCGTCACCCCGAGCCGGGTGAGGTGCTCGACCGCGGCGGGGTGCGCGAGCCCGGCGTACGTGCCGCGCAGCTCGGGCGGGACGCCGGGGTGGCGCATGGTGAAGCCGCGCACATGGAGTTCGTAGATCACCGACTCGGCCCAGGGGGTCCCGGGACGGCGGTCGTCGGCCCGCCCGTCCGGCGGCCCGCCCGGGGCGTCGTCGCCCACGACGACGCCCTTGGGGACGTACGGGGCCGAGTCGCGCTCGTCCCGCACGGTGTCGGCGACGTGCTGCTGCGGCCAGTCCCGCACATGGCCGTAGACCTCGGCGGGCAGCGGGCCGCCGTCTGGTGCGAAGTCGCCGTCCACGGCGCGCGCGTACGGGTCCAGCAGCAGCTTGGCCGGGTTCCAGCGGGCGCCGGTCCACGGGTCCCAGCGGCCGTGTACGCGGTAGCCGTACCGCCGCCCGGGCAGCACCCCGGGGACGAAGCCGTGCCAGACCTCATCGGTCTGCTCGGCCAGGGCGTGGCGGACCTCGGTGCCGTCGTCGTCGAACAGGCACAGCTCGACGGCCTCCGCGCCGCCCGCCCACAGCGCGAAGTTGGTGCCGGGCAGCCCGTCGGGCCCCTGGCACACGCGCGCGCCGAGCGGCTGCGGGCTGCCCGGCCAGGCGGCGGGCCCGGTCACGGGTCCTGCGGTGGGTCCGGCGCCGGGTCCGGCTGCGGGGGAGCCGCCGCGCGGGGCGGGCAGCGGCGCGGGCGCGGCGGGGCGGCGGACGGCCGGGCCGCCGGCGGCGGGCGGGGCGGGTAAGCCGTCGGAGGGCTCCAGGGTGTGCTGCTCGACTGCTTTCGACACATGCGCCTCCGGCGGCTCGCACGGACCGGGCTCCGCACCTCCCGTCCGGAGCCCGACGGACCGGGCGGCACCGCCCCGCGGCGTCCCGACCGCGTCCGGCTGTGCCCCGTAGCCCTGTTGTGCCCGCAATCCTGCCGCCCCTCACGTTTCCGCGCCCCGGCGCGGCGGCGGGCGCGCGGGGAGGGCCCGCCGCCGGTCACGCGGGTGATCACGGGCCCGGTCGCGGGGACCGCTCCCACCTGGGACTGAACCGTAACCATCGCAAATGATCCCGCTGTCAGTGCGATGTGATTACCTATCGACAGGCGCGCCTGTGCGCGTCGGTGCGTGTCGGAGCTGCCGCGGGGGGCTGCGGTTCCGCAGAGGGGAGAGAGCTGTGCTGAGGATGCAGCCGATATCGGGGGTGGCGACCGTGCGGGGCGGCAGGGGACTTCTCGCGCTGCTGCTCGGGGCGCTGCTGGCGCTGGTGACCGCATGCGCCGGAGGCGGCGGTTCCGGCGACGACGGCGAGAAGGGCGACGGCACCGAGGCCGCCAAGCCGAGGCCGTCCCGGGCCCGGGTCACGGTCGAGCCGGGGGACGAGGCGAAGGACGTCGCCACCAGCGGCGCGCTCAAGGTCACCGCCGCAAAGGGCAAGCTGACCTCCGTCAAGGTCGAGGACGAGAAGGGCCGGGCGGTCGCCGGGAAGACCGCCGAGGGCGGCGCGAGCTGGAAGCCGGACGGGCGCCTGCGCGCCGACACCACGTACACGGTGGACGCCCTCGCGAAGGACGCGGACGGCCGCGCGACGCGCAAGCACACCACCTTCACCACGCTGAAGCCCGACGAGACCTTCGTCGGCGTCTACAGCCCCGAGGACGGTTCCACGGTCGGCGTCGGCATGCCGGTCTCGCTCCGCTTCAACCGGGGGATCACCCACCCGGGCGCCGTCGAGAAGGCCGTCAAGGTCAGCGCCTCGCCGTCCGTGCCGATCGCGAGCCACTGGTTCGGCAACGACCGGCTGGACTTCCGCCCCGAGGAGTACTGGAAGCCCGGCACCAAGGTGACGCTGAAGCTGGACCTCGACGGCGTCGAGGGCCGCCCGGGGGTGTACGGGGAGCAGGACAAGACCGTGAAGTTCACCATCGGCCGCAGCCAGATATCCGTCGTGGACGCCAAGGCGCACACGATGAAGGTCAAGCGGGACGGCAAGACCATCAAGACGCTCCCGATCACCGCGGGCGCGCCCGGCAACGAGACGTACAACGGCACCATGGTCATCAGCGAGAAGCTGGCCGTGACCCGGATGGACGGCGCGACGGTCGGCTTCAAGGGCGAGTACGACATCAAGGACGTGCCGCACGCGATGCGGCTGTCGGACTCCGGCACCTTCCTCCACGGCAACTACTGGGCGGGCCGCTCCACCTTCGGCTCGGCCAACGTCAGCCACGGCTGTGTCGGCCTCTTCGACCAGCGCGGCGGAGGCGATCCGTCCACCCCGGCGGCGTGGTTCTTCGGCCAGTCGCTCATCGGGGATGTGGTCATCGTGAAGAACTCGGACGACGAAACGATCCAGCCGGGCAACGGGCTCAGCGACTGGAACATGTCCTGGGAGCAGTGGAAGGCGTAGGGGGTGTCCGCCGGGGCGCTCCGCGTCCCGGGCCCACTAATCTGCGGCGTATGACTGTGAATCTTGAGGTCGCCGACGGCGTGGCCACCTTCCGCCTCGACCGCCCCCCGATGAACGCGCTCGACGTCGCCACCCAGGACCGGCTGCGGGAACTCGCCGCAGAGGTGACCCGCCGCGACGACGTACGGGCCGTGGTCGTCTGGGGCGGCGAGAAGGTGTTCGCGGCGGGCGCGGACATCAAGGAGATGCGGGACATGGACCACGCCGCGATGGTGGCCCGCTCCCGCGACCTTCAGGACGCCTTCACCGCCGTCGCTCGCATCCCCAAGCCCGTGGTCGCCGCCGTCACCGGTTACGCGCTCGGCGGCGGCTGCGAGCTGGCGCTGTGCGCCGACTTCCGGATCGCCGCCGAGAACGCCAAGCTCGGCCAGCCCGAGATCCTGCTCGGGCTGATCCCGGGCGCGGGCGGCACCCAGCGGCTGGCCCGGCTGGTGGGCCCGTCCCGGGCCAAGGACCTCATCTTCACGGGCCGTCAGGTGAAGGCCCACGAGGCCGTCGCCATCGGGCTGGTCGACCGGGTCGTACCGGCCGACGAGGTGTACGAGCAGGCGCACGCCTGGGCGGCGCAGCTGGCCAAGGGCCCGGCGATGGCGCTGCGCGCCGCCAAGGAGTCGGTGGACGCGGGTCTGGAGACGGACATCGACACCGGGCTCGCCATCGAACGCAACTGGTTCGCCGGGCTGTTCGCCACCGAGGACCGGGAGATCGGAATGCGGAGCTTCGTCGAGGACGGCCCGGGCAAGGCCCGCTTCTCCTGACCCAGTCCTTGTGCCCGGGTCGGGCATGCCCCGTGCGAGCGAATTTCTTCGCCTGCCGGGCGGCCGCCCGATGGCCGGTTCCGGTACGCTGGGTGATCAGCTGTACGCGCGGTGACACCGCTGGTCAGGTGGGGTGTTTTGACTCCCTGCGCTGCCAATGGCATAGCTGGGATCGGTTTGTGGAGCCTGGGGCTCCGGTGTTCGGAATCCCCTGGTTCCGCCCCGGACGGCCTTTCGGGCGGCCATCATGGGGGGCATGGCGGGCTTGGAGGGAATGGAGCAGCCGCAGCAGCGCACGGGTACGGCTGCGGTCCGGCGGCTGCCGTCCGCCGAGGAGGATCCGGCTCTCAGGGCACTCGAACTGTTCGGGAATCCTGCGGACGAAGAGGTACGGCTGCCGTCCCGGCCCGAATCCGCGGCCACCGCCCGCCGGTTGACCGAATTCGTGGTGCTGCGCGACTGGGGGCTCGCCTGTCAGCTCGCCGAATACGCGGTACTGCTCGTCTCGGAGCTGGTGGGCAACGCCGTACGGCACACCGGTGCCCGCACCTTCGGACTGCGGATGCTGCGCCGCCGCGGCTGGATCCGGGTCGAGGTGCGCGACCCGTCGCGCGGGCTGCCGTGTCTGCTGCCGGTGGGGGCGCTCGACACCAGCGGGCGCGGCCTCATGCTGGTGGATCAGCTCTCCCAGCGGTGGGGCGTGGACCTGCTGCCGTGCGGCAAGACGACGTGGTTCGAAATGCGGGTCACGGAGAGCGCGTGAGACGACCAAGGGCAGAGGTCCCGACCGTCCTCGTGTGACGGTCCGGGGACCTCTGTCCGCCCCGCCGCGGAGCGGAAGGGGTGTGGCTCCGCGGCATTCGGGGAACGACCAGGCCCGGGTCAAAGGGGGTCGCGGTCCTGACTATTGCAGACCCGGCAGATCACCACCAACTCAATCCAAGGTGAGCTGTAACACCTGCCTTGTTAATGGCGGGTAGAGGTGTGAGTTTCCTTTGTTGTTCAACTTGTGCCTGTCGGTTCTTGGCATGGCCCTGCCGACGCTTCACCATGGAACCCGCGCTACGCGCGTCACATCCCGTCAGATCCCTTGTACCGGCACTGCATTCGGGAGCCCCCCATGGAAGCGCACGGCCCTGCCCCCACCCGACGCACCCTCCTCCGATCCGGCGCCGGTCTCGGCGCCGCCGCCCTCGGACTCGCCGCCACCACCGCCACCGCCCACGCCGGTGACAGACGCCCCCGCCGCGCCGCCGCCTATCCCCCCACCCACTGGATCCCGGCCTCCACCTCCAACTACCGCGTCTCCAGCCGCCCCACGGCGTACCCGATCGAGGTCGTCGTCATCCATGTGACGCAGGAGACCTTCCAGGACGCGGTGAAGATCTTCCAGGACCCGGCCCGACAGGTCTCCACCCACTACATGGTCGCCTCGGCCGACGGCTACATCGGGCAGTTCGTCCGCGAGAAGGACGTCGCCTGGCACGCGGGCAACAAGGACTACAACAACCGCAGCATCGGCATCGAACACGAGGGCTGGGTGGACGACCCCGCCTGGTTCACCGACGAGATGTACGCCTCGTCCGCCGCCCTCACCGCCGCCGTCTGCGACCGCTTCGCCATCCCCAAGGACCGCGACCACATCATCGCCCACAGCGAAGTCCCCGGCTCCGACCACACCGACCCCGGCCCGCTGTGGGACTGGGACCGCTACATGGAGCTGGTCAACCAGGGCTGAACGGACGCTCGCCGGACCTCTGGCCAGGGGCCGCTAATCTGTGCGGGTCAGACTCACGCACGAAAGGGGCGGAACAGGTGGCGGACATCGAGGCGGCGCGCAAAGCGTTCGAGCGGTACGACCTCAACGGGGACGGGCTGATCACGGCGGCCGAGTACAAGAGCGTGATGGCGCAGCTGGGGGACCCGTATGTCACGGAGCCCGTCGCCCAGGCCGTGATCAACGCCCACGACGGCAACGGTGACGGTCTGCTCAACTTCGACGAGTTCTGGGCCGCTCAGAACAAGGGCTGACCCATCGGGGTCGGCCCGGGCCGCACGGCGGCGCCGCCGGCGCGTCAGCGCCAGCCGCGCCGCTGTGCGCTCGCCCGCCGCCGGCGGTCGTTGCACAGCAGGCAGCGGCCGTAGCCGGGCGGCAGCGGATCGTCCGGATCCCCGTACAGCGGGTCGACCGCCCCGCGCGGATGCTGGGAGCATCCGGTCGTCCCGTGCTCGGCGGTCAGCGCACCGGCCGCGGCGAGCGCCCGGCGCAGGGCGTCGGTGAGCAGCTCGGTCTCCTGGCCCGACGGCGCGGCGTCGAGCGAGAAGGCGATATCGGACGCGGTCGTGAGCGCGCTGCGGAGTTCGCGGAGGTCTGCGTAGCTCATACCGGAAAGCGTAGGCGCCCCCACCGACAACGCCCCTGACCAGCCCGGACGACGGCCGTCACGCCTCGCTCTGCGTGCGCTCCTCCTCGTCGTCGTCGCCGTCCAGGAGGTCCTCGACCGCGTTCGCCACCCGGGTGACCGTGGCCCAGGTCTTCAGCGACGCCTTGCTGGAGAAGTCCGCCACGTTCTTGTCCACCGGCCGGTCGGTGTACTGGTGGATCCGCCACTTCGCCTTGATCCGCGGCTTGCCCGCCGAGACGTAGTCGGCGATCCACAGCCCGTCTCCGGCGTAGGACGTGGTGTCGTGGTTGAGCCAGAAGTTCCGGTTGCAGTACAGCATCACGCGGTGCGTGGGCCGCAGCTTCTTGACCTCCCGGATGAACCGGTCCTTCTCCGCGTTGCTGGCATACGTCCCCGAGCCCGTGGTCTCCCAGTCCACGGCGAGCAGATCGTGCTTCTGGGAGGCGCACTTCTCGACGAAGTACCGGGCCTGCGCGGCGATGTTCCCGGGCCACAGGAAGTGGTAGAAGCCGACGACGCACCCCGCCTTCCGTGCCTTGGCCGCCTGGGAGGACTGCTTCGGGTTGATGTACGACCGGCCCTCGGTGGCCTTGATGAAGACAAAGGCCAGTCCGTCCGTGTCGAAGCTGGACTGGTGCGAACTCACGTCGATGCCGTGCAGCATGGTTCCTGCCTCAGGGGAGAAGTTGAAAAGGGGAACGGGCGTCTCCCTTGTCATGCCCGGTCCAGAACCCTACGCAACGCTGTCGGGGTCACGCAGGGTATTTGCACGTGCGACTGATTTGGCCGGGAAATGTGTGTTTCTCCCCCGCCGTCATGCTATGCCGCCGCCCCGGACTCACCCTTGCACATGAGTCTGGAGAACATCGCAGGTGTACTGGAACTCCTCCGTCAACCGCGTCGCCTCGATCACCAGCACCCCGTACGGACGGGTGGGGTCGCCCAGCGGCAGACCGTCGCTCTCCGCCTGCTCGGTGACGGTCCGGCGCTGCTCCTGCATGTCCTCGGCCAGCTCGCACAGCTGCGCGGCCTGGTCCCGCAGATGTGTCTCGTCCAGCTGGGCCAGCACCCGCACGATCTCCTCCAGCGCGCCGAGAAAGGTGCCGTAGCACCGCAGGAACTGCCGGTACGTGTCGTCCCGCTCCTCCTCGCGCCACCGCTCCAGGCTCCTGGTGAGCGACGCCAGCTGATACGCGGCCCGCTCCAACGCGTCCAGCACGGCCCGGTAGTTCGCGAACGACGTGCGCCCCCGGTGCTGCGGCAGCAGCCGCCGCGGATTGAACGGAACACTCTCCTCCGCGGTCCGCAGACCCGACCTCGCCTGGGTGACCAGCGCCTGGGCGTGGTTGGACCGGGAACGCCAGTGCCGTGCGTGCTCCTCGGCGAACTCCCCGTCGCGCATCGCCGGTCCCATGTCCGCGAGCAGCGACTCCAGCGCCCCGGCCAGGGCCCGGATCCCGTGCTCCGCGCTCCGGTACCGCAGCGGCGGTACGAGCACCACGTTCACCAGCAGCCCGAGCGAACACCCGATGAGGACGAGCAGCACGATCTGCCCCAGCTGGGTCGCCCGCTCCGTATTGCTCGTCGCGGAGACATACGTGGAGAACGCGAAGAACGCCGCCGTCGCGACCTGCGACCGCTGCGCCCCCAGCGCCCTCCACTGCCCGATCGTCAGCGCGATGGCGGCGACCAGCACGAACGTCACCAGATCCGGCCCCGCCAGAAACCCCAGCGCCGCCTGGACCGCCACCCCCGTCACCACCGCGGCGACATAGCGCAGGGACTGCGTGATCGACTGGTACACCGTCACGTTCATGATGAGGACGGCGGAGAAGGGCGCAAACGCGGGCGACTGCGCGTGCAGCAGGTCTGCCGCCGCGAACCAGGCGAGGGTGGCCGCGAGCGTGCACTTGCCGATCAGCAGCAGCGTGTGCCGCTCGAGGCCGTGCTCCACCGCCGCCCGATGCCCCCACTCCCACAGCCGCCCCCACCTCGTCCGATCCTCGTCATGCCCACCACCTGCGCTCGTCTGGCCGTCCATTCGCCTATGGGTTCCCCCTCGGCGTGATCTCTCACCTGGTCAGACGCCCCGGGCCTCTAGCCTCGCCATCCGGATCGGACACGCACCCGGCGGGCGGCTGGGCCATCCCGGACAGCCTCCGGGCGCCGTACATCCCGGGCCCGAGCAGGTCTTCTCCGCCTGGTTCCCCGCCCCGCAGGGCGCGTTGGAGCTCGGTGACCGCGCTCCCGACGTGGGCGCGCCGGGCGGTCGCTGCTCTACGGGATGGCGCGCGGCGGCCCGGAGCCGAGTCGCTGCACCGTACGGTCGCCTGGTCCGCCGCCCAGATCGACGCCTCGGACCGCGAACACGCCTGCATTCGCCATCACCCGGGAAGCCGCCGTGCACCCCGGGGGAGATGCTTCAGCGGCGTCATCGGGGGAGATGGCTCCTATATCGCGGTGGGCGGACCTGCCAAGGCCCTGAACCTCGCCCGGAAGAGTCTCGGAAACGAGAACGTCCACATCCTTGTTAGGTGAGCAATGAGTGACGGATTTATCTATTGGTACCGGCAAGGATGGGGCACCTCTGATGCCCGGGAGACCATTGAGGCATTGGAAGGCGCCGGGTTTCTGCTCGGCAATCCCGGAAACGGACTGATCACTCTCGTGACGAACGGCCCCGACTCCTGGGGCGAGCAGATGCCTGTTGCGCGGCAGGAACTGATCGAGTCCGCCGGCCTGGTGGCTGCGGACGAAGTGAACTTCCAGCTCTGGCTCAATGCGGACACCGATGTCTTCACCAGGATTCGTCGTGGGGAAAGCCGGAGCGCCGTCCTCGAATTCGGTCTCGACGGTCTCACGGTGGCCGAGCGGGAGTGGGCGATCGGCGCGGTCGCACGCGTGCTCCGTGGCGACCTCGACCATTGCGTCGGATTCGTCGTGGATCGGCGCGGTGTCACGGAAGAGGAAGACTGGGATTCGGTCGTATGGAGGAGGGCGCCGCTGACGTGCGGTTGGCCCGACATTCTCGGAGTGCGATCGGAAAGCGTGGCAGCGCATATACAGCTGGCGCAGGCGGAAGGCTACGCCGAGCCTCCTCTGACGTTCTTCGGCCAACGATTCGGCGAGCTGTGAGCCCGCGCCCCTACGGACCGCGGGCGTGACACCCCGGCCGACCTGTCCGAGCAGGCGGGTGCCTTCGGGGATACAGTCCCGCCAGGGACCGGGTCGGGGCCACGGGAGGGGCTGGTGTGATCGAGATCGTGACGGTGAGTGCGCTCACCGCATTCCTCACGGCGGTGGGCAACGGCGCCGCCGGGGAGGTCGGCAAGCAGGTGCTCGTCTCGACGGGCGCTCTGGTGCGGCGGACCCTGGGGCGGGAGACGCCGCTGCCGGCCAGCCCGGAGGGGTGGGAGCTGCTGGCGCGTCAGATGCATCCGCGGCTCAGCGAGGACCCACGGCGGAACGATGAGCTGGCCCTGCTGCTGCGGAGCCTGCCGGAGGTGGGCTTGCGTCCGGGGGCGGGACTGCCGCCCGCCACGCGGGACTTCACCGACCGTCAGAGCGTGTTGCGGCAGCTGAGGCGCGAGGCGACGCGGGCCGCCGCGGGGCGGCCGCGGGCCGCGCTGCTGTACGGGCCACCCGGCATCGGCACCAGCGCGGTGGCGCTGCACTGGGGCGCCGACCGGATCGCGCAGTACCCCGACGGGCAGTTCTACGTCGACGTGCGCGATGCCCCCGGGGAGAACGGGCTCGAACCGGCCGCCGTCCTGCTGCGCCTGCTCCGGCAGATGGGCGTCCAGCCCGACGACATGCCGCCCACGGAGGTGGGACGCGAAGAGCTGTACCGGCGGTTGACGGCGGGCCGCCGGGCGCTGGTGGTGATCGACCACGCGTCCTCGGCCGCGCAGGTCCGCGGGCTCATCCCGGCCACACCGGAGGTGTTCCTGCTGGTCGTCGCGTCCGGCCCGGCGTTCCTGCTCGAGGCCGAGCGGATCGCCGTACCTCCGCTGAAGGACCGGGACGCGATGGCGCTGCTGCGCAAGGTAGCGGGCCCGGAGCCGGTCGCGCGCGCCAAGCCGCAGATGCCCGCCCTCCTCGACGGCTGCGCGGGCAACGCCTTCGCGCTCAAGGCCGCGGCGGTGCGCCTGCTGACCGGCGAACCGCCCCTCGCCGACGCGACGGACCGGCAACCGGTGCGCGGCATGGCCCGGGACGCCTGCCGCCGTCTGCGGCCGGAGGCGGCGCGGCTGTGCCGGTTGACCGCGCTGGGCGGCTGGCCCGCGTTCGACGCCCGCCTGGCCGGGCACGCCGCGGACGTCGCCCCGGAGGACGCCGCCCGCATGCTCGCCGAGGCGGCGGACGTCCAGCTCATGGAGCCCATGGGGGACGCCCGCTACCGCTTCCGGCCCGAGGTGCGCCGCCATCTGGCCGACGCCGCGGGACCGGAGCACGGGATCGCGGAGTGCGCCGCGGCGGTGTCCCGGGCTCTCGACGGCCTGCTGAACCTGGCCCTCCACGCCGCACACGCCGCCCTGCCGCAGAGCTGGCGCACCGAGCCCGCACCGGCCGAGGGAACCCCGTACGCGGATGAGGCCGACGGCATGGCAGCGCTGCTGGCCGAAGCGGGCAACCTGGTCCAGGCGGTCTCCGTCGCCGAGGAGTACCAGGACATCGACACGGCGCTGCGCCTGGCCCGCGCGCTGTGGCCGCTCCAGCTGAAGGCCGGGAAGGTGGACGACGCGCTGCCCGCCCTCCGCATCGCGGCCCGCTGCGCCGACGAGCACCACCCCCGCACCCGCCTCGCGGGCGCACTGCACTTCCAGCTCGGCCACTGCCTGGGCGAGCTGAGGCAGTGGGAGGCGGCCGAGCGCGCGGTTCGGGCCGCCGTCGACTGCGAGCGCGCGGCGGGGCATGCGCGGGGCGAGGCGTCGTCCGTGGAGATGCTGGGCCTGCTGTGTCTGTACCAGTGGCGGTACCCGGAGGCGTACGAGCGGTTCTCCGAGGCGGAGCGGATCTACGGACGCATCGGCCCCGACCAGGAGGGCGCCCCGGACCTTCCGCGCGCCCTCGCCCTGATCAAGCGCCACCAGGGGCGTGCCCTGCGCGGTATGGAGGAGCTGACGGAGTCCCGTACCCGGCTGGAGGCCGCGCGGGACTTCTTCGCGGAGCGGGGCGAGGCGTACAACCTGGCCCGCACCCTCACGGACCTCGCCGAGACGCTGCACGACGCCGGGGACGACGCCGACGCCCTGACGAAGATCACCGAGGCGGAACGCCTGCTCACCCCGGAGAAGGCGGCTCCGCACCTGGGCTACCTCGCGCGCCTGCGGGAGCGCTGCGAGACGTAACGCCGGCGCCGGCACCCCGGGCCCCGGCCTGGTTGGGGTTTCGCCGCCGGGTGCGGGCCGGTGGCCGGGTTGTGCCCACCCGTTCCGCCCTGCGGAACGATTGCCCACAACCTGGGGAGGGGGCGGGGTTGCGCCCACCCCCGCCCAGCACCACGCCACCGGGCGAACCGGGATCGATTTGGGGGCCGGGGCCACCGGCGGGAGGGGGCGGGGTCGCAGGGGTGGGGTCCTGGACGCTGCCGTGTATTTGTGGCGCCAATTCATCGTTCACCACACGCTCTACGGCACCGGCGCCAAAAATATACGGTCCAGGGCCCCGCCCCGGAGGCCCCGCACCCGGCACCCACACCTCACCCCGGCACCACCCGCACCTCGTGCACCCCACCCGCCACATGCACCCGCAAGGCCCCCGGCACCACCCCGCCGCCCACGCGCCACGCGTACAGCGACGACGCGTACGCCGCAGGATCCGCATCCGCGCCCGCGCCCGCCGACAAACACAGCACGCCATCCCACCCCCGCACCCGCACCACGCACCGGTCCGGGCCGGTCACGTACGCGGCCAGCGCACAGTGCGGGTAGCGGCGCAGGACCTCCGCCGTCCAGCCCTCCGCGCCGCCGAGGCGCGGGTCGTCCCGCGGGCCCTCGCGCACGATCACGTCGGCCCGGGTCAGGTCGCCGGGGTCGCGGGTGTCCTCGTGGACGGCGAGGTGGGCGTCGCCGATCGCGTCGTACGGGTGGCCGGTGGTGCGTTCGATCCAGACGTCGGCGCCGCTCACGCGCGTACGGACGTTCAGGGGTGCCGTGCGCCGCGGCGGGTCGTAGTGCGGCAGGGGCAGCGGCTCCAGGAGGGCGGGGGCCGGGGGCTCGGGCAGGTCCATCTGGGCGTAGAAGTGACGCCGCAGCAGTGCCGCCGACGCGCCCGGGGCCGAGCTGGTGAACTCCGCCGGGCCCGCGGCCGGGTGGTGCCGTGCCAGCAGCCGTTCCACCTGATCCCGCAGCGGGCCGTGGGGATCGAGCCGGGGCGCGTCCCGGACGAAGGCCGCGAGCGGCGCTTCCGGGTCCAGCCGGTCCTGTGCGGCGGACGCCAGCAGTACGGGGGTGCCGAGGGCCGCCGCGTAGTACGAGACCGCCCCGAAGTCCCCGACGACGGCGTCGGCCGCGAGCAGGGCCTGCCGCCAGGCGTGGACGGGGTCGATCAGGGTCAGCCCGCTGCGGAGGGCCCGGTCCAGCCAGACGCGGATCTGGCCCGGTCCGTGGCCGTACCAGATGTTGGGGTGCAGCACGGCCGCCAGCCGGTAGTCGTCGGCGGGCAGTTCGGCGGCGAGGCGGGGCAGCAGCCCGGGCAGGACGTCCTGGTCGCCGCCGTTGCCGAAGAAGCCCTCCGGGTTCCAGGTGGAGTTCAGGACGACGAGGCGTTGGCCCCGGCGCACGCCCAGGGCGCGCCGGAACCGCTCCCGGTGCGGTACGGCGGCCAGCATGCGGTCGAAGCAGGGGTCCCCGGCCAGGACGGACGCGGCCGCGGCCTCGGGGCAGACCCGCCGCAGCCGCTCCAGCTGCTCCGGGTGGGACAGCACGAGCCCGTCCACGAACGGCTGCCCGTCCACCAGGAGCCATTCCGGCGACAGACCGAAGGTCGGCTCACGGCTCCTCACCTCCGGCAAGGAAAGCTTCTTCGTGTAGCCGACACCGTGCGACAAGACGGTCAACTTGCCGTGGAGGTCACTCAGCTGGCCCCCGAAGCTCGCGGAGACGGCCAGATCCACCGGTGTCGCCAGGGCCTGTTCCCACGGCAGCACCGGCAGCCCGAGGTCCGCGAACAGCTCCCGTATCCCGCCCTGGAACGCGGACGACTCGGTCGAGGTGACCAGGAGCTGCACCCGGAAGTCGTCGTGGAAGAGCGGCAGCACGTCCAGCAGCCGCCCGGCGGAGGTGACGTTGTGCACGACGAGCAGGACGCGCCGGTGCGCCGCGCGGCTCGCCCAGCGCTCCGCGTCGTCCCCGACCGGCACCCGTATCGCCGGAGGATCAGCCGACGTCACCGGTCACGCCACCTCAATCCACCTCAATCCACCTCAATGCGTCAGCACTCGATGACGTTGACCGCGAGGCCGCCGCGCGCCGTCTCCTTGTACTTGACCTTCATGTCGGCGCCGGTGTCCTTCATGGTCTTGATGACCTTGTCGAGGGAGACATGGTGGCGGCCGTCGCCGCGCAGCGCCATCCGTGCGGCGGTGACGGCCTTGACCGCCGCCATGCCGTTGCGCTCGATGCAGGGGATCTGGACCAGGCCGCCGACGGGGTCACACGTCAGGCCGAGGTTGTGTTCCATGCCGATCTCGGCGGCGTTCTCGACCTGTTCCGGGCTGCCGCCGAGCACCTCGGCGAGGCCGCCGGCGGCCATGGAGCAGGCGGAGCCGACCTCGCCCTGGCAGCCGACCTCGGCGCCGGAGATGGAGGCGTTCTCCTTGAAGAGCATGCCGATGGCACCGGCCGCGAGGAGGAAGCGGATGATGCCTTCCTCGTCGGCGCCGGGGACGAAGCGGGTGTAGTAGTGCAGGACGGCCGGGATGATCCCGGCGGCGCCGTTCGTCGGGGCGGTGACGACACGGCCACCGGCCGCGTTCTCCTCGTTGACCGCCATCGCGTACAGGGTCACCCACTCCATCGCGCGGGCGGCCGCGTCACCCTCGGAGCGCAGGGCGCGGGCGGCGTTGGCGGCGCGGCGGCGGACCTTCAGACCGCCGGGCAGGATGCCCTCCTGGGAAAGGCCGCGGGAGACGCAGGCCTCCATGACCTGCCAGATCTCCAGCAGACCCGCCCGGATCTCCTCCTCGCTGCGCCACGCCTTCTCGTTCTCCAGCATCAGGGCGGAGATGGACAGGCCGGTCTCGCGGGAGAGCCGCAGGAGCTCGTCGCCGGTGCGGAAGGAGTGCTTCAGGACGGTGTCGTCGAGCTTGATGCGGTCTTCGCCGACGGCGTCCTCGTCGACCACGAAGCCGCCGCCGACCGAGTAGTAGGTCTTCTCCAGCAGCGGATGCCCGGACTCGTCGTAGGCGAAGAGGGTCATGCCGTTGGCGTGGTACGGCAGGGAGCGGCGGCGGTGCAGGATCAGTTCGTCGGACTCGTCGAAGTCGATCTCGTGACCGCCCTCGATCTCGGCGGCGAGCAGCCGCAGCCGCTTGGTGGTGCGGATGCGCTCGACCTCGCCGTCGGCGGCCTCGACGTCGACGGTGCGCGGGGAGTGGCCCTCCAGGCCGAGCAGCACGGCCTTGGGGGTGCCGTGGCCGTGGCCGGTGGCGCCGAGGGAGCCGAACAGCTCCGCCCGCACCGCGGCGGTGGGGGCCAGCAGCCCTTCGTTCTTCAGCCGGCCGACGAACATCCGTGCCGCCCGCATCGGGCCGACGGTGTGCGAGCTGGACGGGCCGATGCCGATCGAGAAGAGATCGAATACGGAGATGGCCACCGGGGACTCCTTTGTCTGCACGCGGGGCGCGTGCGGGTGGTGCGGTGCGGGGGGCGCGCCGGGCGGGCGCGCCCCCCAGGGCGGCGCGCCGGCGGGCGCGCCCCCCGGGGTCCGGGCCCCAGGAGGCCGGACCCGGGTTACTTCGACAGGTGCGGGTACAGCGGGTGCTTGTCGGCGAGGGCGGTGACCCGCGCCTTCAGCGCCTCGGCGTCGTACGAGGGCTTGAGCGCCTCGGCGATGATGTCCGAGACCTCGCGGAAGTCCTCGGCGGTGAAGCCGCGGGTGGCGAGCGCCGGGGTGCCGATCCGCAGGCCCGAGGTGACCATCGGGGGCCGCGGGTCGTTCGGGATGGCGTTGCGGTTGACCGTGATGCCGACCTCGTGGAGGCGGTCCTCGGCCTGCTTGCCGTCCAGCTCGGAGTTGCGCAGGTCGACCAGGACGAGGTGCACGTCCGTGCCGCCGGAGAGGACGGAGACGCCGACCTCGGTCACGTCGGCCTGGGTGAGCCGCTCGGCGAGGATCTTGGCGCCCTCGACCGTGCGCTCCTGGCGCTCCTTGAAGGCGGAGCCTGCGGCGACCTTGAAGGACACCGCCTTGGCCGCGATGACGTGCTCCAGCGGGCCGCCCTGCTGGCCGGGGAAGACCGCGGAGTTGATCTTCTTGGCCAGTTCGGCGGTGGACAGGATGACGCCGCCGCGCGGACCGCCCAGGGTCTTGTGGGTGGTGGTGGTGACGACGTGGGCGTGCGGCACGGGGGAGGGGTGGAGCCCGGCCGCCACCAGGCCGGCGAAGTGGGCCATGTCGACCATCAGGTACGCGCCGACCTCGTCCGCGATGCGGCGGAAGGCGGCGAAGTCCAGCTGGCGCGGGTACGCCGACCAGCCCGCGATGACCAGCTTGGGGCGGTGCTCCTTGGCCAGGCGCTCGACCTCGTCCATGTCGACCAGACCGGTCTCGGCGTCCACGTGGTAGGGCACCACATTGTAGAGCTTGCCGGAGAAGTTGATCTTCATGCCGTGGGTGAGGTGGCCGCCGTGCGCCAGGTTCAGCCCCAGGATGGTGTCGCCGGGCTGGAGCAGCGCGAACATCGCGGCCGCGTTCGCCTGGGCGCCGGAGTGCGGCTGGACGTTGGCGGCCTCGGCGCCGAAGAGCTCCTTGACGCGGTCGATGGCGATCTGCTCGACCACATCGACGTGCTCACAGCCGCCGTAGTAGCGGCGGCCGGGGTAGCCCTCGGCGTACTTGTTGGTCAGGACCGAGCCCTGGGCCTCCATGACGGCGGCCGGAGCGAAGTTCTCCGAGGCGATCATTTCGAGGGTGGACTGCTGGCGGTGGAGTTCGGCGTCGACAGCAGCGGCGACGTCCGGGTCGAGCTCGTGGAGGGAGCTGTTCAGAAGCGACATCAGGGTCCCGATCGAGTAAGGAGGGTCAGTTGTTGGAGAAGGAGGCGTATTCCTCGGCGGAGAGCAGGCCGTCCGGCTCGTCCGTCACCTTCACCTTGAACAGCCAGCCGCCCTCGAAGGGGGCGGAATTCACCAGCGCCGGGTCGTTCACCACGTCCTCGTTGATCTCGGTGACCTCACCGGAGACCGGCGCGTACAGGTCGCTGACCGACTTCGTGGACTCCAGCTCACCGCAGGTTTCACCGGCGGCGACGGTGGAGCCGACATCCGGGAGCTGGACGTATACGACATCGCCGAGCGCGTTGGCCGCGTATTCGGTGATGCCGATCGTCGACACGCCGTCCTGGTCGGCGGCCGACAGCCACTCGTGCTCCTTGCTGTAGCGCAGCTGCTGGGGGTTGCTCATGGTCCGATTCTCCTGGATAGAGGGGAGTGCTTGGGAAACGGGTCTTCAGTGGTGAGACAGACGGGTCACGGGAGGTTTCGGCGCGCGCGGTCGCAGAAGGGGAGGTTTCGGCCCCCGCGGCGCCCGCGGCGGCAGAAAGGGAGGTTTCAGCGTTCGCGGCGGTAGAAGGGGAGCGCGACCACGTCGTACGGCTCCCGGGTACCGCGGATGTCCACCGACACTCCCGGGCTGCCGGGCGCGGCGTGCTCCGCGTCGACGTACGCCATGGCGATCGGCTTCCCCAGCGTCGGGGACGGGGCGCCCGAGGTGACCCGGCCGATCTCCGAACCATCGGGGCCCAGCACGGCGTAACCGGCGCGCGGCACCCGGCGGCCCTCGGCGACCAGGCCGGTCAGCGTGCGCGGCGGCCGGGCCTCGGCCTCGCGCGCCGCGGCCTCCAGCGCCCCGCGGCCGACGAAGTCGCCGGGCTTGGCGAACTTCACCACCCGGCCGAGCCCCGCGTCGAACGGGGTCGTGTCGGTGCCCAGCTCGTGCCCGTACAGCGGCATCCCCGCCTCCAGCCGCAGCGTGTCCCGGCAGGACAGCCCGCACGGCACCAGGCCCGCCGGGGCGCCAGCCTCGGTCAGCGCCTGCCAGACCCGCTCCGCGTCGTCGGGCGCGACGAACAGTTCGAAGCCGTCCTCGCCGGTGTAGCCGGTGCGGGCGATCAGGGCGGGCACGCCCGCGACGGTGCCCGGCAGCCCCGCGTAGTACTTCAGCCCGTCCAGGTCGGCGTCGGTCAGGCCCTTCAGGATCCCGGGGGACTGCGGCCCCTGGACGGCGAGCAGCGCGTACGCGTCGCGGTCGTCCCGTACGGCGGCGTCGAAGCCGGTGGCGCGCTCGGTCAGCGCGTCCAGCACCACCTGGGCGTTCGAGGCGTTGGCCACGACCAGGAACTCCTGCTCGGCGAGCCGGTAGACGATCAGGTCGTCGAGGATGCCGCCCTCGCTGTCGCAGATCATGGTGTAGCGGGCGCGGCCCACGGCGAGCGCCGAGAGATGGCCGACCAGGGCGTGATCGAGGGCGTCGGCGGCCTGCGGCCCGGTGAGAGCGATCTCACCCATGTGGGAGAGGTCGAAGAGCCCGGCGCGGGTGCGCACCGCGGTGTGCTCGTCGCGCTCGCTGCCGTACCGCAGCGGCATGTCCCAGCCCGCGAAGTCGGTCATGGTGGCGCCGAGCGCACGGTGGACCGCGTCCAGCGCGGTGCGGCGGGGCGTGGGCGGGGCGTCGGTCATGGTGCGGCTCCCAGGGTCATGGTCACGGCGATGACGTGCGGGTGGGGCGGATGGGACGACAAGGACGGCACAGCGTCCTCCCCATCTGTCATCGGAACCTGAGAGGTTCGCCGTGACCATTCCCGCGCGGCGGGACTGGCCGGGCTTGCACCTTGGGTGGGGCCACGGACAGCGTGACCCGCTTTTCAGATCTGCCTCATCCGTGCGGTATCGGGGCCTGAGAGATTCAAGGGAGGGCTTGCTCCTTCGGCGCCTCGGACAATTCGGCGGAGCCGGTGACCGAGGACTCTCCCGCGCGGATTCAAGCGGCCGGTATGCAGTTGGCGTATGCGGTTGGCGCGGACATCATCGCACGTCCGCTCCGGAAGGGAACCCCCACTCTGTGAGCGGGGTCGCGCCGGGGCCTCCTTGATGGCCATTACCTTTTCTTGACACTCTCGGGGTACGGAGCCGCTTGACCGACCTTGGAGGACGATCACGGTGCACGGGCAGGGAACATACGCGACAACCCGAGGAACCCTGCCCGCGCGGCAGGAGCGGACGCCGCACGAGCGGACGCCGTCGGGCGGCACGGTCAGACCGGATCGCCGCGCCGCCGTCCACGACCTGCGCGGCGGGGTGGGGGCGGAGCTGCGCTACCCGGCGCGTGACCTGATCATCGCCTCGGGGCTGCCCGGCAGCGGCAAGTCGACCCTGATCAGCCGGGTCGTCCCCGGGTGCGACCCGGGCGGCAGGCCCGTGGTGCGGGTGGACTCGCAGAACACCCGGGAGACCTGGGAAAGACGCATGCCCCGCTGGCTGCCGTACGCCGTCTACCGGCCGCTGGTCCGCTGCGCCCACTACGTGGGGCTGCACCGGGCGGTCCGCTCGGGCGCCAGCGTCGTCGTCCACGACTGCGGCTCACAGCCCTGGGTGCGGCGCTGGCTGGCCCGGGACGCCCGGCGCACCGGCCGCGGTCTTCATCTGGTGCTGCTGGACGTGGACCCCGCGGTCGCCCTGGAGGGCCAGGCCGCCCGCGGCCGGGGCGTCTCCGGCTTCGCCTTCGCGCGGCACCGGCGGGCGATGGACCGGCTGGTGACGCGGGTGGAGGGCGGGCTGCCGCCCGAGGGCTGCGCTTCCGCCGTTCTGCTGGACCGGGCAACCGCGAGCCGGCTGCGGGGCATCTCCTTCGAGTGACATGCGAGTCGGGCACCAGTAAGAAACAAGCCACCGGAAGGTGACCGAACGTAACGGCGCCTTCCGGGGGCATGCCCCCCCGCGCGCTCCCGATGTGCCCCCGGCGTGCCCCGGCGTGAGGAAGTGCTGTGGAGATGCCCGGGCGGCCCATGGCCTTTCGCCGCGCAGCCGTTAGGGTGCTGGTGCAGGTCGGACGAGATGGCGGTTGGACGAAGATGAGTATCCCGGAGCACCAGGGCATAACCCCCGCTCACGGAGGATTTCCCGACGGCGCTTATCCCGCGTTTCCCGGCAATGAGCTGGAAGAGGTGCTCGCCGCCTCGATCGGGGTCGCGGGTGCCGGAGCGCGGATCGTCGAGACGCTCGCCCGCAGCCATGTCTGGATCCCGCTGCCGAACGGGGGCGGCCCCGACAGCCGCAGCCTCGACCTGCCCACCGTGGAGATCGAGGGCCAGGCGTACGTGCCGGTCTTCAGCTCCGAGCAGCAGTTCCTCCAGATCGTCGGCGCCCATATGTCGTTCACGGTCGCCCCGGCCGTCGAGTTCGCCCGCGGGCTGCCGCCGCAGCTCGGCATCGTGATGAACCCGGACGGGCCGGTCGGCGTCCCGCTGCCGCCGTCCGCGGTCGAGGAGCTGTGCAAGGCCGGGCGCAGCGCGCTGGACGGCCCGGCGCGCGGAGGCCGGGTGCGGCTGTTCGAGCCCGACTGGCAGGAGGAGCCGGTCGACTTCCTGGCCGCCGCCGGGATCGAGTTCACGAAGGAGCCCGGGGTACGCACCGCGCGGCGCGCGCTGGCCAGCGTCGAGGGCGATCAGCCTGCGCTCTTCGTCGGTGTCCAGCTGGACGCGTTTGGCCCCGAGGGGCAGGCCCTCGCGGTGGAGGCGCTCGGCCGGGCGCTCGGCGCGGTGCCGGTGCCGTGGACCGTTCAACTCGTCGCGCTGGACGTCGCGCAGGGTGATCCCGTGGCCACGTGGATGCTGGAGCGCGTACGGCCGTTCTACGACCGTGACCTGTGACGCACTCCGGGGACGGTCACGGGGGCCCGTAAGCTGGTTGGATGACCAGGCGGGGCGGCGCGCGTCCCGGTGAGTGCGGGCAAGGCCGAGAGAGGGGCGGACCCAGGTGAGCGCGGGCGCGGATTGGGGGGCGGCTGCCGGTCAGGTCGAGCGGATGCTGGAGCAGGTCGCTCCCGGCCGGTACGACGCCTACGAGGCGCTGCTGCGCGCCCTCGCCGAGGGCCAGGTCTGGATGCTGCTGTGGCACGGTGCGCCCGGCGATCCCGACGCCCAGTACGGCAACATGGACATGGACGGCCACGGTTACGCACCGTGTGTGACCTCCGCCCAGGAACTCGCCGCCAGTGGCTGGAATCGTGCGCATGAAGTGGTGGACGCGCGCCGGATCGCCGACTCCCTCTACCGCGACCACTACGGCCTGTGGCTCAACCCGCACGCCCCCGGCGGCGGCGTCGGCATCCCCTGGCTCGACCTGCGGCGGATCGCGGGCGGGCTGGACCGGCTGCCCGCCGGTCCGCTGCGGGTGACCGATCCGGTCATCGAAATCCCGCAGTTCTACGCCCTGTTGGGGCAGAACGCGCATCGCACCGTCGCGGTGCGCTCGCTGCGCCGGGCCTGGGTGCAGCCCGCGCTGGGCGCCCCGTATCTGGCCATCGGGCTCGATCTGTACGACAACGGCCAGCAGGCCGTGGAGTCGGTGCGGCTGATGATGCAGCAGTCCGTCGGCGTGGTGCCGGAGGGGCTGCCGGTCTCCACGGTCGAGCTGTCGGACGAGCACGACCCGGTGGCGATGTGGATGCGGGCCAACGCCCGGCCGTTCTTCGACCGCGACGCCTACAACGCCGCGCCCGCGCCGCCGCCCCCGTCGTACGGGTACGGCTATCCGCCGCCCCGGCACGCGTACTGAGCCGCCCCGGCACGCGTACTGAGCCGCACCGGCACGCGTGCTGAGCCGACTTTCGCCAACCGCCCCACCGCGAACTTCCCGCGGTGGGGCGTTTGTTACTGATGCGTTCTCGGGTCACAACTGTCCGTATACCGGAACCGCTTACTGCACATCACGGTTAGGCATCCATTGCCCGTGGGTACTGGCGGGTGATCACAAACGCGATGAAGACTCCCGCTCCAAGGGGCGCGGTTCCGTAAAACGACCCCTTTCGCTCACCTTGTGAACTTAAGCCGCCACAGCGGCGAGTCGTGGGCCGGTCACCACCGGTCGAGAGGGGTCCCCACCGCGATGACGGCACCATTGCACGGCACGAGCACCGACGCAGAGCCGGTCGCGACTGCCGATGTGGCGGCGGATGTGGTCAAGGCATCGGTCGAGGGAAGATCGCTGCGACAGATCGCCTGGAGACGCCTCAAACGCGACAAGTTGGCGCTTGCGGGCGGAGCCGTGGTCGTCTTTCTCGTGCTAGTGGCGATCTTCGCGCCGCTGATCGTGAGTCTGCTGGGCCACCCGCCCAACGAGTTCCACCAGGAGGAGATCGACCCCCTCTTCGGCACCCCCAAGGGCAGCCTGGGCGGCATCAGTTCGGACTTCCTCTTCGGTGTCGAGCCCTCCAACGGCCGCGACGTGTTCAGCCGCGTCGTCTACGGCGCGCGGATCTCGCTGCTGGTGGCCTTCCTCGCGGCCCTGGTCGCCGTCGTCCTCGGCACCGTTTTCGGCATCATCGCCGGATATTTCGGTGGCTGGGTGGACTCGGTGATCAGCCGGGTGATGGACATGCTGCTGGCCTTCCCGCAGCTGCTGTTCATCATCTCCCTGGTCTCGGTGCTCCCCAACGACCTGCTGGGCCTGACCGGCAGCGGGGTGCGCATCGCGGTGCTGGTCTCGGTCATCGGCTTCTTCGGCTGGCCGTACGTCGGCCGCATCGTGCGCGGCCAGACGCTGTCGCTGCGCGAGAAGGAGTACGTGGAGGCCGCGCGCAGCCTCGGCGCCGGCCGCCGCTACATCCTCTTCCGGGAGCTGCTGCCCAACCTGGTGGCGCCGATCACCGTCTACGCGACGCTGATGATCCCCACCAACATCCTCACCGAGGCGGCGCTCAGCTTCCTGGGGGCGGGCGTGAAACCGCCGACCGCGTCCTGGGGGCAGATGCTCTCCAAGGCGGTGGGCACCTACGAGGACGATCCCATGTTCATGATCATCCCGGGTGCGGCGATCTTCGTGACCGTGCTGGCCTTCAACCTGTTCGGCGACGGCGTCCGCGACGCCCTCGACCCCAAGGGCACCCGATGAGGCGCCCCGGCCGCGGATGTCAGGCGGCTCCCCGAAGCTTTCCCCGCGCCATGCCACGTACCGCTATCCCGGAGGTTGCAGGAACCATGAAACCCCTACGTTCGTCGAGAAGCAGGCGGATCGTCGGCGCGACGGCTGTCGTCTGCGCCCTGCTGGCCACCGCGGCGTGCGGCGGCGGCAGCGACGACGAGAAAGGCTCCGGTGCCGGATTCAACGCGGGGGCGAAGGGCGTCGCCAACAAGTCCACGAAGAAGGGCGGCACCCTCAAGTTCATCAACAAGCAGAACTTCGACTCGCTCGACCCGCAGCGCCAGTACTACGGCTTCGCGTGGGACTTCTCCCGCTTCTACTCGCGTCAACTCATCACGTACGCGCCGAAGCCGGGCGAGGCCTCCAACGAGCTGGTCCCCGACCTGGCCACCTCTACCGCCAAGATCAGCGACGGCGGCAAGACGTACACCTACACCCTGCGCGACGGGATCACCTGGGAGGACGGCTCGGCCATCACCTCCAAGGACGTCAAGTACGGCATCGAGCGCATCTGGGCCAAGGACGTCGTCTCCGGCGGCCCCGGCTATCTGCGCCAGGTCCTCGACCCCAAGGGCGAGTACCCGGGCCCGTACAAGGACAAGTCCAAGGACAAGCTCGGGCTGAAGGCGATCGAGACGCCGGACGACAAGACCATCACCTTCCGTCTCGCCCAGCCCAACGGGGACTTCGAGCAGATGCTCGCCATGCCCACCGGCTCCCCGGTGAAGCGGGAGAAGGACACCGGCGCCCAGTACACCAACCGGCCGTTCTCCTCCGGCCCGTACAAGGTCAAGTCGTTCACCCCGGGCAAGAGCCTGGCCCTGGTGCGCAACGACAAGTGGAAGAAGTCGTCCGACCCGGTCCGTGCCGCCCTGCCGGACCAGGTCACGGTCACCTTCAACTCCAACCTGGAAGCCATCGACAAGCTGCTCATCAAGGGCGACTACGACGTCTTCCTCAGCGCCACCGGCATGGGCCAGTCCGGCCGCGCCGCCGCGCTCAAGGAGCACAAGGGCAACGTCGACAACATCGAGACGAACTTCGTCCGGTACGTCGACCTCGCCACCAAGGTGAAGCCGTTCGACAACATCCACTGCCGCAAGGCGGTCTTCTACGCGACCGACTACACCCAGCTCCAGACCACCCGCGGCGGCCCGCAGGCCGGTGGTGCCCTCGCCCCCAACATGCTCCCCAAGAGCGTCAAGGGCGCGGACGACTACGACCCGTACGGCGTCCTGAAGCGCAAGGGCAAGCCGGACGTCGCCAAGGCCAAGGACGAGCTGAAGCAGTGCGGCAAGCCGGGCGGCTTCTCCGCCAAGATCGTCTCCCGTGTCGACCAGCCCAATGAGACGGCGGCCGCCGAGGCGCTCCAGGAGTCGCTGGGCAAGGTCGGCATCAAGCTCGACATCAACGAGATCGAGGGCGGCTCGTCCGCCGGTATCACCGGCTCCCCGTCCGTGATGCACAAGCGCGGCTACGGCCTCAACATGACCGGCTGGGGCCCCGACTTCCCGACCGGCCAGGGCTTCTCCCGCCCGCTGTTCGACGGCCGCTTCATCGAGCAGACCGGTAACTACAACGTCTCCGAGACCAACGACGCCGCGATCAACAAGGACTTCGACGACGCGCTCAAGGAGACCGACCCGGCCAAGGCCGGTCAGATCTACACCGACATGAACCACAAGGTCGCCGACCTGGCCATCGCGATGCCGTTCCTCTACGAGAAGAACATCACCTGGCGCAGCTCCCGGCTGACCAACGCCTACTCGTCCTCGGCCTACAACGGCCGGTACGACTACGTGTCCCTCGGGGTCAAGTGACGGTCGGCCACCGGCCACCCCACCCCCACCGTCGCTTCATCCGATAGGCCCGAAGGGCAGGTGATGGCCGCGCGTGGCGGTCCCGGAACCCCGCACCCCGGGGTTCCGGGACCGCCACCGGGCCGCGCACAGTGCTTGCTTACGTCATCCGGCGCTTGTTCGCCGTCGTCATGATGCTGCTGGTCGTCACCCTGACGACCTTCGCCATCTTCTTCGTGATCCCGAAGTGGGCCGGTTCCGACCCCGCGCTGCTCTTCGTCGGCAAACAGGCCGACCCCGCGGCCATCGAGGGCATCAGGACGAAGCTGGGGCTCAGCGATCCGCTCCTGGTGCAGTTCTGGCACTTCGTCGAGGGCCTGTTCGCAGGCCGCGACTACGCCAACGGCTCCGATGTCACCCACTGCGCGAGGCCCTGCTTCGGCTACTCCTTCCGCACCGAGCAGGCGGTGTGGCCGCAGCTGACCGACGCCATGCCGGTCACCCTCTCGCTCGCCGCGGGCGCGTGCGTGCTGTGGCTGGTCGGCGGCATCACCACCGGCGTCGTCTCCGCGCTGCGCCGGGGCACCCTGTGGGACCGCTCGGCGATGACCACCGCGCTCGCGGGTGTCTCGCTGCCGATCTACTTCACCGGTCTGCTCTCGCTGGCGATCTTCAGTTACCAGCTGAAGTGGGTCGACGTGGACTACAAGGGGCTCGGCGACGACCCCGCCAAGTGGTTCGAGAGCCTGATCCTGCCGTGGATCACGCTCGCCTTCCTCTACGCCGCCATGTACGCCCGGCTCACCCGCGCCACCATGCTGGAGATCATGGGCGAGGACTACATCCGCACCGCCCGCGCCAAGGGGCTGCGGGAGCGGACGGTCATCGGGCGGCACGCGATGCGCTCCACCTGGACCCCCATCCTCACCCTGCTCGGCCTGGACCTGGGCGCGCTGCTCGGCGGCGCGGTGCTCACCGAGAGCACGTACAACCTGCCCGGCCTCGGGCGGCTCGCGGTGAACGCGATCAGCGACAAGGACCTCCCGGTCATCCTGGGCGTCACCCTGATCGCCGCGTTGTGCATCGTGGTCGCCAACCTCGTCGTGGACCTCCTGTACGCCGTCATCGACCCACGAGTGAGGCTCGGATGACCGACATCGACAAGCCCGCCACCGCCGCCGTGGGGGAGGTGGCCGCGGCGGGTTCGCCCGCCCCGACGGCCTTCCTCGAGGTGCGCGACCTGCGGGTCCACTTCCCGACCGACGACGGCCTGGTGAAGTCCGTGGACGGGCTCAGCTTCCGGCTGGAGAAGGGCAAGACCCTCGGCATCGTCGGCGAGTCCGGCTCCGGCAAGTCCGTCACCTCGCTCGGCATCATGGGGCTGCACACCGCCGGGCAGTACGGCCGCCGCAAGGCCCGGATCTCCGGGGAGATCTGGCTGAACGGGCAGGAACTGCTGGGCGCCGACCCCGACGAGGTGCGCAAGCTGCGCGGCCGCGAGATGTCGATGATCTTCCAGGACCCGCTGTCGGCGCTGCATCCGTACTACACGATCGGCCGCCAGATCACCGAGGCGTACCAGGTCCACCACGAGGTCACCAAGGAGGTCGCCCGCAAGCGCGCGGTCGAGATGCTCGACCGGGTGGGCATCCCGCAGCCGGACAAGCGGGTGGACAGCTATCCGCACGAGTTCTCCGGCGGGATGCGCCAGCGCGCGATGATCGCGATGGCGCTGGTCAACAACCCCGAGCTGCTGATCGCCGACGAGCCGACCACCGCCCTCGACGTCACCGTGCAGGCGCAGATCCTCGACCTCATCCGGGACCTCCAGAAGGAGTTCGGCTCGGCGGTCATCGTCATCACCCACGACCTCGGCGTGGTCGCCGAACTCGCCGACGACCTGCTGGTGATGTACGCGGGCCGGTGCGTCGAGCGCGGGCCCGCCGAGAAGGTGTTCTACGAGCCCCAGCACCCGTACACCTGGGGGCTGCTCGGCTCGATGCCCCGCATCGACCGCGACCAGACCGACCGGCTGATCCCGGTCAAGGGCTCCCCGCCCAGCCTGATCAACGTGCCGTCCGGCTGCGCCTTCCACCCGCGCTGCCCGTACGCCGACGTCCCCGAGGGCGGCATCACCCGCACCGAGCGGCCGGAGCTGCGCGGGGTGCCGGGCGCGGACGGGCACTTCTCCGCCTGCCACATGGCGCAGGAGGACCGTACGCGGATCTGGACCGAAGAGATTGCGCCGAAGCTGTGACCGACACGAAGGATCCGAAGATGACGGTCCCGGAGCAGGCGACCACCAGGCCCGAGCCCCTGCTCACGGTGTCCGGCCTGGTCAAGCACTTCCCCATCAAGAAGGGGCTGTTGCAGCGGCAGACCGGCGCGGTGCAGGCGGTGGACGGCCTCGACTTCGACGTGCGCCAGGGGGAGACCCTGGGCGTGGTCGGCGAGTCGGGCTGCGGCAAGTCCACCATGGGACGGCTGATCACCCGGCTGCTCGAACCCACCTCCGGGAAGATCGAGTTCGAGGGCAAGGACATCACGCATCTGGGCACCGCCGCGATGCGGCCGATGCGCCGCGACGTTCAGATGATCTTCCAGGATCCGTACTCCTCGCTGAACCCCCGGCACACGGTGGGTGCCATCGTCGGCGCCCCCTTCCGGCTCCAGGGCGTCAACCCGGAGGGCGGCATCAAGGCGGAGGTGCAGCGGCTGCTGGCGCTGGTCGGCCTCAACCCCGAGCACTACAACCGCTATCCGCACGAGTTCTCCGGCGGCCAGCGGCAGCGCATCGGCATCGCCCGGGCGCTCGCCCTCAAGCCCAAGCTGGTCGTGGCGGACGAGCCGGTCTCCGCGCTGGACGTCTCCATCCAGGCCCAGGTGGTCAACCTGCTGGACGACCTCCAGGACGAGCTGGGGCTGACGTACGTGATCATCGCCCACGACCTGTCCGTCATCCGGCACGTCTCGGACCGGATCGCGGTGATGTACCTCGGGAAGATCGTCGAGCTGGCCGACCGCCGGGCCCTGTACGAGACCCCCATGCACCCGTACACCACGGCGCTGCTCTCCGCGGTGCCGGTGCCCGACCCCCGGCGGCGCGCCCGGCGCGAGCGGATCCTGCTCAAGGGCGATGTGCCCTCGCCGATCTCGCCGCCGTCCGGCTGCCGCTTCCACACCCGGTGCTGGAAGGCGACCGAGGTGTGCAAGCGGGAGGAACCGCCGCTGGTCGCCCTCGCCACCGGCCACCAGGTGGCCTGCCACCACCCGGAGAACGCTCCCGGCCAGGCACCCGGTCAGGTGGCCGGACCGGTGCGGAGCGCGACGAAGAAGACCGAGAGCTGAGACGGGGCGGGCGCGGCGGCCCCGTCGATTAACAATGTCGGGTGCTCATCGAACTGGTCACCCCGTCCGTCCAGCACGCGTTCGAGGTCGTCGGGATCTTCGTCTTCGCGATCTCGGGCGCGCTGCTCGCGGTGCGCAAGAACTTCGATGTCTTCGGCATGGCGGTGCTCGCCGAGGCCACCGCGCTGGGCGGCGGGGTGTTCCGGGACCTGGTGATCGGCGCGGTGCCGCCCGCCGCCTTCGTCGACCTCTCCTACTTCTTCACCCCGCTCGTCGCCACCGTGCTCGTCTTCTTCCTGCATCCGCAGGTCGAGCGGATCACGGCGGCGGTGGGCGTCTTCGACGCGGCCGGGCTGGGGCTGTTCTGCGTCGAGGGCACCGTGAAGGCGTATCAGCACGGACTCGGCCTCACCTCGTCCGTCACCCTCGGCATGGCGACCGCGGTCGGCGGCGGTGTGCTGCGCGACGTCCTCGCCCATGAGGTGCCCTCGCTGCTGCGCTGGGACCGGGACCTGTACGCCGTCCCCGCCATCGTGGGCGCGTCCATAGCGGCGCTGCTCCTCCACTTCGACGCGCTGTCCGCGGCCACCAGCGCGCTCGCGGCGGTGGTGGCGTTCACCGTCCGGCTGCTGGCGATGCGGTTCGGATGGCGGGCGCCGCGGGCGTGGAACCGGCGCAGCACGGCGACGGAGGAGATATGAGCCCTTCTTCATTCCCTTGCGGTTATATAGCCCGCGAAGTATGTTCAGGGTCATGCCCATACCGTTCGACGTGCTCGCGGAGCCGAGCAGACGGCAGATCCTGGACCTCCTCCTGGAGCGCCCCCGCCTGGTCGGCGAGCTGACCGACCGGCTCGGGCTGACCCAGCCCGGCACCTCCAAGCACCTGCGCGTGCTGCGCGAGGCCGGGTTGGTGCGGGTGCGCCGGGACGCCCAGCGGCGGTGGTACGAGCTGTGCCCCGAACCGCTGGCCGAGATCGACGCCTGGCTCGCTCCCTACCGGCGGCTGTGGACCGACCGCCTCGACGCGCTCGAACGGCACCTCGACACCATGCCCGAAGTCCCTGACGGATCTGACGGAGAAGAGCCATGAAGGACACCCTCAGCCAGACCGGCGGCGGCCGCTCCGCCCTGCGCCTGGAGCGGCGGATCGCCCACGCCCCGGAGAAGGTCTGGCAGGCCCTGACCGACCCGGCCGAGCTGGCCCACTGGTTCCCCTCCGAGGTCCGGGTGGACCTCAAGGTCGGGGGCCGGATGGGGTTCGTCTTCCCCGGCCGGGAGGCCCCCGACATGGAGGGCGTGATCACCGAGCTGGACCCGCCCCATGTCTTCGCCTTCACCTGGGGCGACGACCACCTCCGCTGGGAGCTGCACCCCGAAGGCGAGGGCTGTCTGCTGATCCTCACCCACACCTTCGGTGACCGCTTCGGCGCCGCGAGCTTCGCCTCCGGCTGGCACGCCTGCATCACCGCCCTCGCCGCGCTGCTCGACGGCGAGAAGGCGAGCCCGGGCGACATGGCCGAGCTGCACGAGTCGTACGTCGAGGCGTTCGGCCTGGCCGAGGGCGCGGTGGAGACCACCGAGGACGGCGGCTGGCGGCTGCGCTTCGAGCGCCAGCTGGTCCGCCCCGCCGAGACGGTGTGGCAGGCGCTGGCCGGACAGACCGGCGCGGCCGGGCTCACGGCCGGCGGCCCCGTCCCCTTCGGATTCCGCACGGACGGCGTCCCGGCGGGCCCGATCACCGAGGCCGAGGCGCCCCGCACGCTGTCCTACGACTGGGAGCGCGCCGGACGCCCCGCAGGCCAGGTCCGCTGGGAGCTGGCCCAGGGCACAGGCCACGGCGCCCGCCTCATCCTCACCCAGACCGGCCCGCCGGACACGGAAGCGGAGCGAGCCCAGTCCCTCACCGCCTGGCGCCGCCACATCGCCCTACTGGCCGCCAAACTGCTCCGCATGCGGGGGTGATCTTGCGGCGCACGGTGCCGCGATAATCCAGCCCGTCCGGCGTTTGAGGACCGGGGTCCGGGGCGGAGCCCCGGCGGGGGTACGGGGGCGGAGCCCCTGGCCGGGGCCGGGGCGGAGCCCCGGTTCGGGAAGGGGCGGGGTGGGGGAGTAGCCCGCCGCAGGCGCACGCTCACCCCTCCGCGAGGAACCCCGCCACCGCGGCCATCAGCTCCGCAGGCGCATCCTCCTGCACCAAATGCCCCGCACCTTCGATCAGCCGCAACCGCGCACCCGGAATCCGCGCCACCATCTCATGCGCATGCGCGACCGGAATCCACGCATCATCCGTGCCCCAGCACACCAGCACCGGCCCGGAAACCTCCCCATACCGCCCCTCGACCTCATCGATGAACCGCTGATCGTTCTGCGCGATCTGCCGATAGAACGCGGGCTGCCCCTCCTCCCCGCACCACGGCTCGACCAGCCGCTCCCACACCGAGGGATGCAGCCCCGGCCCGCTCGCCGAGCCGACGTACTCCCGCACCAGCGCCCGGTGCAGCGCGGGCGGCAGCTGCTCGAAGATCTCGGGGTGGCCGCCGAACAGCTGGTAGGCGGCGGAGCCGAAGGGCGGGAGGGCGACGGGGTCGACCAGGGCCAGCCGCCGGTAGCGCGCACCGTGCAGCAGATGGGCGCGCAGCGCGACGCAGCCGCCGAAGTCATGGGCGACGAGGGCCGGTTCCGCCCCGGCGCCGGTCAGCCCCCAGTGGTCGAGCAGCTCGCCGAAGACCCGGCCCTGGGCGGCGAGGGAGACGTCCTGTCCGGCGCTCTTCTCGGACGCCCCGTAGCCCGGCATGTCCCAGACGAACACCCGGTACCGGTCGGCGAGGCCGCGGGCGAAGGCCCGCCAGACGTACGAGGAGAACGGCGTGCCGTGCAGCAGCACGACCGGCGGGGCGTCGGGCGCGCCGAGGGCGGTCCAACGGACCTCGCCGGAGGCGCTGCGGTAGGTGCGGTCCAGTTTCCAGTCAGCTGTCATGAGTAAAACCCTAGACGCTCCTTACCGAAGAAAAAAAGGGGTCGCGCGCAGTCCGCGCCCACGCGCCCGGTACGGCCCGGCCCTACGGCTCGTAGAATCGAGCCCACCATGGTTTATCTCGACCACGCCGCCACCACCCCGATGCTTCCGGAGGCGGTGCAGGCGATGACCGCCCAGCTCGCCGTCACCGGCAACGCCTCCTCGCTGCACGCCGCCGGCCGGCGCGCCCGCCGTACCGTCGAGGAGTCCCGCGAATCCTTCGCCGAGTCGCTGGGTGCGCGCCCCAGCGAGGTCGTCTTCACCTCGGGCGGGACCGAGGCCGACAACCTCGCCGTCAAGGGGCTCTACTGGTCCCGCCGCGATGCCGACCCGGCCCGCACCCGGGTGCTCGCCAGCCCCGTCGAGCACCACGCCGTGCTCGACGCGGTCGACTGGCTCGCCGAGCACGAGGGCGCGCGGGTCGAATGGCTGCCGGTCGACGCGTACGGGCGCGTCCACCCCGACGCGCTGCGCGAGGCGATCGCCCGCGACCCCGCGGACGTCGCCCTCGCGACCGTCATGTGGGCCAACAACGAGATCGGCACCATCCAGCCGGTGCGCGAACTCGCCGACGTGGCCGCGGAGTTCGCCATCCCACTGCATGCCGACGCGGTCCAGGCGGTCGGCCAGCTCGACGTGGACTTCACCGCCTCGGGCCTGTCCGCCATGACCGTCAGCGGCCACAAGATAGGCGGCCCGTACGGCATCGGCGCGTTGCTGCTGGGCCGCGAATACGCCCCCGTACCCGTCCTGCACGGCGGTGGCCAGGAGCGTCAGGTGCGCTCCGGCACCCTCGACGTCCCCGCCATAGCGTCCTTCGCCGTGGCCGGTGCGCACGCCACCGCGCACCGCGAGGAGTTCGCGCGCGAGATCGGCGCCCTGCGCGACGCGCTCATCACCGCCGTCCGCACCGCCGTCCCCGACGCGGTCCTCGGCGGCGACCCCGATCCGGCCGGGCGCCTCCCGGCCAACGCCCACTTCTCCTTCCCCGGCTGCGAGGGCGACTCGCTGCTCCTGCTGCTGGACGCGCGCGGCATCGAGTGCTCGACGGGCTCGGCCTGCACTGCCGGGGTCGCCCAGCCCAGCCATGTCGTGCTGGCCACCGGCACCGACGCGGACCTGGCGCGCGGCACCCTGCGCTTCTCGCTCGGGCACACGTCGACCAAGGCCGACATCGAGGCGGTGGCGGAGGCGATCGGCCCGGCCGTGGAACGAGCACGCAGCGCGGGGCTCAGCTGACGACCGGACTCAGCTGACCGGCGGCACTCGGCTAACCGAATAGTAACCGAAGAATTCTCGGTGTTCTCCCGGCCATTTCAAATAACCCACGGAACATCAGGCTCCGCTTGAAATCGCGAAGAGCGGTCGGCAAAGATCTACCCCGTCCACGGGCCCGGCATGCACGGAAAAGTGCACGGGCCTCTTAAACGGGGAAAACGGGAGAATCGATGTCGCAGCGTTCGGGCCGACTGGCCATGGCGGCCCTGGTGGCGGGCGGTCTCGTGCTGCTTTCCGCATGTGGGGACAGCGACGACGGGGGGAAGGACGGCGGATCGTCCTCCCAGGGTGCCCAGGCGAAGACGCTGGGCAAGGTCAGCATGCCGAAAGTCACCAAGGACACCAATGCCATGGGTATGTGGGTGACCGGCAAGAATTTTGTGAAGGGCGATATCGACAAGATCGTCGGATATTCCCCGGACGGTGCCAAAACCGACTGGACGATAGAACTCGACGGGGAAATCTGCTGGGCCTCGCCGCACACCACCGAGGACGGTGCTGGTCTGGATCTGAACAAGGGCAAGCTGGTCTGGCAGAAGGAGGGGACGGACACCGAGGGCAACGACGGCGTCGACTTCGACGAGGTCACGATCAGCGGTAACACCATCGCCGCCGGAGGCACCAGCGGCGGCGGTGCCTGGTCGCTCGAGGGCAAGCCGCTGTGGAAGCCGGAGTACATCGCGGACTGCGACGACGACGGCTACGCGGGCGGCGACGGCAAGCTCGTCGCGCTGCGCGGATGCAGCAGCGTGGGCTCCAGCACCGAGACGCTGGAGATCCAGACCGTGGATCCGACCACGCGGAAGGTGCTGTCGTCCTACAAGCTCGACGGGGAGTTCGAGCGCGCCCACGTCCTGTCCACCGCGCCCCTCGTCGTGGCCGCCGACACCGGCGACTCCGACGGCGGCTCGAGCGTCACCGACATCCTGACCATCGACGACAGCGCCAAGCAGGGCAAGCTGGTCAACTCGATCGACGTCCTGGCCAAGGGTTTCCAGCCCGACTGCCCCGCGGTCAACGTGGAGGGCTGCAAGGACCTGGCTCTCGACAAGAAGAGCAGCACGGTCTACCTCTCCTCCGAGGTGGACGTGGACGACGGCGGCCCCGGCGAGAAGATCACCGGCGTGAACTTCAAGACCGGCAAGCAGACCGGCCGGACGAAGATGGCCGAGAGCAGGTCGCTGACCCCCATCAGCACCGAGAAGGACGGCTCGCTGATCGCCTACCAGGGCAGCATGTACAGCGAGGCCGGCGGGGTCGTGCGCATCGACCCCAAGACCTTCGAGGTCACGCAGATCCAGAAGAACCCCGACGCCATGAAGGACGCGGAGTCGGGCATGGAAACCTACGGCGACGCCCGGATGGTCTTCACCGACAAGAAGCTCTACCTCGGCAGCGACACGGCCACGCGGCCCACCAGCGACAGCAGGGGCCGTCCGCTCGCCGTCGTCTTCGGCACCGCGTAAGCGGTCACGCTCATTTCGCGACACGCACCGCCCGCACCAGCTCCAGATAGCGGTCCCAGTCCCAGTGGCGGCCGGGGTCGGTGTGGTCGGTGCCCGGCACCTCCGAGTGGGCCACGATGTGCTCGCGGTCCCTCGCCATCCCGTAGCGCTCGCAGATCGCCGCGGTCAGCCGGGCCGAGGACCGGTACATGGCGTCCGTGAAGTCCTGGGGCCGGGTGACGAACCCCTCGTGCTCGATGCCGATGCTGCGCTCGTTGTACGAGCGGTTGCCCGCGTGGAACGCCACGTCCAGCTCGCGGACCGTCTGCGCTATATGCCCGTCGCGGCGCACCACATAGTGCGCCGCGGCGCGGTGTCCGGGGTCCCGGAAGACCCTCAGCGCGTCCTGGTAGGACCCCTGCACGACATGGATCACCACCCGGTCCACCGCGTAGTCGTACGGCCGGTCGGCGCGCCGGTAGTTGGCCCCGGAGGCCGCCACCCAGTCCGCGCCCGGGTGGTCGACCGCTCCCTCCTCGCGCGGCTGCTCCACCCCCGGCACGCGCCACCACAGCCGCTTCAGCTCGTCCCGCGCGGCGTATCCGCCGATTCCGGCCGCGCCCAGCCCGGCCGCGGTACCGCCCAGCAGCAGGGTGCGCCGGCTCACAGGGCGGCGCACGCCGCCGTTGGTTTCGCTCACGCAGGCTCAACGCGCGGGCCCATGCGTGCGGTTCCGCCGCGGCGGATCATGGCGCGAACCGTATGCCGACGGGTAGCTGAATATTGAACTAACGGCGAGGATTGCCGCCAGCCCAAGGACATCGAGACCCGAGGACGACGAGAACCACGAGGAGCCGCCGTATGCGCATCGGGTTCACCCTTCCCCAGTTCGGTGAGCTGGCCCACCATCCGCAGCACGCCGCACGGTTCGCACGCGAGGCCGAAGCGCTCGGCGCGGACAGCCTGTGGGTCGGCGACCGGCTGCTCGCCCCGGTCGACCCGAAGGTCGGTTACGCCGGTACGGATGTGATCCCACCGGAATTCCGCTCCGCCCTGGACCCGTTCGCCCTGCTGGCCACCGCCGCGGCGGCCACCCGACGCGTCCAGCTCGGCACCAATGTCATCAACGCGCCCTGGTACGCGCCCGCGCTGCTCGCCCGCTCCTTCACCAGCATCGACCTGCTGAGCGAGGGGAGGCTGCTGGTCGGCCTGGGCACCGGCTGGTCGCCCGAGGAGTACGAGACGACGGGCATCCCCATGGCCGAGCGCGGCGGCCGCCTCGACGAGTGCCTGGACGTCCTCACCGCCTGGTGGACCCGGAACCCCGTCGAGTACCGCGGCGCCCACTGGACCGTGCCCGCCAGCCACATCGACCTCAAACCCGCGGCCCGCCCCCGCCCGCCGCTCTACCTGGGCGCCTTCGCCCCCGCCGCCCTCGCCCGGGTCGCCCGGCGCGCGGACGGCTGGCTGCCCATCGCGCCCGTCGGCCGGAAGTACGCCGGGACCGACCCCATCGCCGCCCTCGCCCAGGGCCTGGCCGGGCTGCGGGAGACGGTCGAACGGGAGGGGCGGGATCCGGCCCGCTTCGACGCGATCCTCCGGGTCAACCCCGACGCCGACGCCTCGGTCGAGGACATCGCGGCCACGGTCGTGCGGGCGGAGCGGGAGGCGGGCGTCGGGCACTGTTTCGTCGAGCTGTCGTATCTCGCCAAGGATGTCGATCAGGCCCTTGACCTGGCCCGGCGCGTGCTGCATCGGGCCCACGACCGCTGAGCGGCTAACCCGTTATTCGTTCCCCGCCGAGCGAATTATGCTGGCTGGGTTATGACTGAATTCCCCGGTGCGCCCACAGGTCCCCGCGACGGCCGTCGCCTGCGCGTCCTCGCCGCCATGTCCGGCGGCGTGGACTCGGCGGTCGCCGCCGCGCGGGCGGCCGAGGCGGGCCACGATGTGACCGGCGTCCACCTCGCGCTCTCCGCCAACCCGCAGTCCTTCCGCACCGGCGCCCGCGGCTGCTGCACGATCGAGGACTCGCGCGACGCCCGCCGGGCCGCCGACGTGATCGGCATTCCGTTCTACGTGTGGGACCTGGCCGAGCGGTTCCGCGAGGACGTGGTCGAGGACTTCATCGCCGAGTACGAGGCGGGCCGCACCCCCAACCCCTGCCTGCGCTGCAACGAGAAGATCAAGTTCGCCGCGCTGCTGGACAAGGCGCTCGCGCTCGGCTTCGACGCCGTGTGCACCGGTCACTACGCCACGGTCGTCCGCGGCGACAACGGCGTTCTGGAGCTGCACCGCGCCAGCGACATGGCCAAGGACCAGTCCTACGTCCTCGGCGTCCTGGACGAGCGGCAGCTCGCCCACGCCATGTTCCCCCTGGGCGACACGCTGACCACCAAGGACGAGATCCGCGCCGAGGCCGAGCGGCGGGGCCTCGCCGTCGCCAAGAAGCCCGACAGCCATGACATCTGCTTCATCGCGGACGGCGACACCCAGGGCTTCCTCTCCCGCCACCTCGGCACCGCCGAGGGCGACATCGTGGACGAGGGCGGCCAGAAGCTCGGCACCCACGAGGGCGCGTACGGCTTCACCATCGGCCAGCGCAAGGGGCTGCGCATCGGTCACCCGGCGCCCGACGGCAAGCCGCGGTACGTGCTGGACATCTCCCCGGTGAACAACACGGTCACCGTCGGCCCCGTCGAGGCCCTGGACGTCTCGGCGCTCACCGCCATCAAGCCCCGCTGGTGCGGCGCCGCCCCCACCGGCCCCGGCACCTACACCGCCCAGCTCCGCGCTCACGGCGGCGAGACCGAGGTGACGGCCGAGCCGGTCGGCGGCGAGCTGCGGGTTTCCTTCGCCGAACCGGTCCGCGGGGTGGCCCCAGGCCAGGCGATCGTGCTCTACGACGGCACCCGCGTCGTGGGCTCGGCGACCATCGCGGCGACGGAGCGCTCCCGCCCGGCCGCCCGGCAGTCATAACGCCGGACTCGTGTCCGTTCCGCACTGTTTTGGCGCCCAGAATTCCCCTAAAGTATGACGTTGGACGTCCAGGGGGGATGCTGTGGGGTCTCGACGGCGCACCGCGCACACGATGGTCTTTCTCGCGCTGACCGGTGTCATGATCGGCGGCTGTGCGCGTTCGGGGCCGGACAGACCGGGGCCGCCCTCCCAGGCCGTGTCGTCCGCCGCGACCGGGAGCGCTTCCGCGTCGTCAAACGCCGGGGAGACGGGGGAGTCCGAGGAGAGCGTCCCCGAGTCCGGTGCCACGGAGGCCGGTGCTTCGAGCGATACCGGCGAGGGGGACCCCGGAGTGCCGCCGGTGGCACCGCCGCCGTCCGACACCGGCAAGGACGACCCGTACAACCCCAGCGCCCAGCCCACCGTGGAGGAGCCCACCGGGCCCGCGTGCGAAACGGGCCCGGACTGCAACGGGGGTCAGCCTCCCGTCGAGGAATCCGCCGGCGCCGGGAGCCCGAGCGTTTCGGACAGCGGTTCTCCCGGTCCGACGCCCTTGCCACCGGCCTCATAGCCCGCCGTGACGCGCACCGGGTCACCGGAACCCCGGAGTACCGATTCCCTTGAATGGGTCAACACGGTCGTCGCCACGGGGTCGGTTTTCACGGCCCTCATGTTCTACGCGGGCGCGATGTACAACAGTGCCTACTATTCCTATTTCCGTCTGCGGTCCCTCTCCCTCGGGCTGAGCTTCACCGACATCGCCCTCAAGAGCCTGCAACTCATCACCATGCCGGTGCTCATATCGATGGCCCTGGCGGTGATCCTGCCCGAAATGCCCAGGCTCCTGGTCTCATCAGGGGTGCCCGCGCGGGCCATCCGGCATCTGCGGCAGGCCGGGGGGCTGCTGGCCCGGTGGCATTCGCTGATCGTGCTCGCGGGAGTCTGCCTGATGGCCCTGTGGCCGTACGTCCAGCCCTACGGCTGGACCGCGCCCCTCGTCGTGGCGTGCGGTCTGCTGCTCGGGCACACCGCGACCGCCCCCTCCTGGCGCCGCGGCCTCGGCGCCACCGTCGCGGGGCTGATGCTCGTCTGGGCGGTCGGCATGGCCGCGGGCCAGCAGGGCAGGCGGGCGGCCGAGGGCGTCGAGGAGCAACTGGTCCGCCGCACGGCGGTCGTGCTGCTCAGCACGGACCGCCTCAGCATGTCCGGACCGCCGGGCCCGCTGGTCGAGGACCTCGGCAAGGGGCGCCACTACCGGTACCGCTACAGCGGGCTGCGGCTGCTCGTCGAACGGGACCAGCGCTACTACCTGCTGCCCCTGGGCTGGCGCCATCGCACCGACCCCACCTACGTCATCGCCGACGACGACAGCGTGCGCGTCGAACTCTTCCCGGGTACGCAGTCATCCCACTGAGGAGTGGGAGGCACCCCACGGTGCATGATGGGAAACTCGTTCCGCCATGAGCTACGACTCGCCGCCGTCCCGACGCGGATACGACCGCCTTTAGCACGAAGAAACACCAAAAACAGCATGAAACGGTGTATTCCGGATTGGCCGGTCCGTGTTGCTTTGTATTTACATACAATTTGGCATCGCAGGTGGCATAGATCACGCGAGTTCGGGGAGGCGCACATCCGGACACGGGTGCCGTCGTCCGCTGTCTCAGCACCGGAGGTTTCGCTATTTCTGCGCGATCGGTCCAGAAATTCGGAGACAATCCATTCGAGGTCAGGGACACCGATCACTACACCGAGGAGTACGTACCAAGCTTCGTTGAAAAATGGGACTCACTGATCGACTGGGAAAAGCGAGCAGAAAGTGAGGGCACGTTCTTCATCGACCTCCTTCGGGAGCGTGGCGTAAAAAAGGTCCTCGATGTGGCCACGGGGACCGGCTTTCATTCCGTACGGCTCCTGGAAGCCGGGTTCGAGACCGCGAGCGCCGATGGAAGCGCCGAGATGCTCGCCCAGGCGTTCGACAACGGCCTCAAGCACGGCGAGCACATCCTCCGCGTCGTCCAGGCCGACTGGCGCTGGCTCAACCGCGACCTGCACGGTCCGTACGACGCGATCGTCTGCCTCGGCAATTCCTTCACGCACCTCTTCTCGGAGCGTGATCGGCGCAAGGCCCTCGCCGAGTTCTACGCGATGCTCAAGCATGACGGCGTCCTGATCCTCGACCACCGCAATTACGACGCCATGCTCGATCGCGGCTACTCCAGCAAGCACGTGTACTACTACTGCGGGGAGGACGTCGCAGTCGAGCCGGAGCACGTCGACGAGGGGCTGTGCCGCATGCGCTACAGCTTCCCCGACGAATCCGTCTACCACCTCAACATGTTTCCGCTGCGCAAGGACTACACGCGCCGGCTCATGGAGGAGGTCGGATTCCAGCGGATCGAGACGTACGGCGACTTCCAGCACACCTACCGGGAGGAGCAGCCCGACTTCTTCATCCACGTCGCGGAGAAGGAGTACATCGCGACGGACGAGACGGCCGCCGAGTACTCCCCGGCCGTCGGTACCGCCCGCGACTACTACAACTCCACGGACGCCGACGAGTTCTACTGGCGCGTCTGGGGCGGCGAAGACATCCACATCGGCGTGTACGACCGGCCCGACGAGCCGATCGCCGAGGCCAGCAGGCGCACCGTGGCCCGCATGGCGGGCCGCCTCGACCTCACGCCGGACTCCCGCGTCCTCGACCTCGGAGCGGGCTTCGGGGGCTCCGCGCGCTATCTCGCCGAGACGTACGGCTGCCGCGTCACCGCCCTCAACCTCAGCGAGGTGGAGAACGAGCGGCACCGTGCGATCAACGCCGAGCGCGGGCTCGGCGAGACCATCGAGGTGCTGGACGGCTCCTTCGAGTCCATCCCGCTGCCGGACAACAGCGTCGACGTCGTCTGGTCCCAGGATGCGTTCCTGCACAGCGGCAACCGCCGCCGCCCCCTGGAGGAGGCCGCCCGCGTCCTGCGCCCCGGCGGTCAGATCATCTTCACCGACCCCATGGCGGCGGACGGCTGCCCGTCCGACACCCTGCGGCCCATCCTGGACCGCATCCACCTGGACACCATGGGCTCCCCGGACTTCTACCGCCACGAACTGGCCCGCCTCGGCTTCACCGAGGTCGGCGGTGGCTTCGAGGAGCTGCGCGAACACCTGGTCACGCACTACGCCCGGGTCCTGGAGGAGACCCGCCGTCAGGAGGACCAGGGCCTGTCGGAGCACGTCAGCGCCGACTACCTCGCCCACATGAAGAAAGGTCTCACCAACTGGGTCGAGGGCGGTAAGAGCAACCATGTGACGTGGGGAATCTTCCACTTCACCCGGTAGCCCGGTCCCTCCGGTAACCCGGTAACGGCCGGTGGCAGGCCCCAGCCTGCCACCGGCCGCCTGTTACTTCCGCTTACGGAGCTGGACTCCCAAAGCGATGAAAAACAGTATGGCGATTCCGATCGGCACCCAGAGAGGAACAATGCCAAGCCCTTTGTAGGCTAAGAGAGCCATCATGAATTTCGGGTGTCCCCAGATTCCTGGTTGAACCCGTGTCCACGCCGCTTGTGCTTCGGGGGCGGTCTGTCCCTGCTACTCCGGCCCCTCCCAGGGATTGATGACGAGGGCCCCGGTGCGCAGGACGTGCTTGGTGTTGCGGCTGGCCACGGTCCAGCCGTTGGCGACCCCCCGACTCACCCATCCGCGCTTGGACCAATTACCCCGCCAAGGTCCTGACGAGCCACTAGGATAAGAAGGCAGCGGGCCGAGAACGGCCCGCCCGGTTTCACCGCCGCGCAGAGGTGTCTTTCCCGAGGGAACGGCTGAATGGGCACACATCACGGGCGAGAACTCTGGAGGCGACCGGTGCTCCGGGCCCCCAGCCGCTCCGCCGTGCCCCGAGTTCCGAGGCCGGGCCGCACGAGGCGCATGGCCACCGCCGCGACCATCCTCGCGCTCGCCTGCGGCCTTGCGACAACGGGCTGCGGCGGCGGCACAACGGCCGGTCCCACGGCCACCACGGGGGTGGTCGGAGTGATCACTCCGAAGACCACGCCATTCTGGCGAGCCTACAAAGCCGCCGTCCCTTCGCAGGCCAAGGCGCACGGCGTCAAAATGCTCCCCACAGTGAATTCCCAATCCGACATCCACAAACAGATCTCCGATATCCACACCCTGCTGGTCCAGCAGGTCAAGGGCCTCGTCGTCGGGCCGCTGGATTCTGCGGCGATCCGGCCCGGCTTGCGCGCGGCCGAGCAGGCGGGGGTGCCGGTGGTCGCGGTGGACGTCGCACCGGACAGCGGCAAGGTCGCCATGGTGGTCCGGGCGGACAACCGCGCCTTTGGCCGGAAGTCATGCCAGTACCTCGGCGATGCCGTCAAGACCGGCAAGGTCGTGCAGATCCAGGGCGGCCTGGCGTCGGTCAACGGCCGAGACCGCACGGAATCCTTCCTTGCCTGCATGGCCAAGCACTACCCGCGCATCAAGGTTCTGAACATCCGCGCGGACTGGCAGGCCGGCAAGGCCGCGGTCGGCCTGGATTCGCTGTACCACGCCAATCCCGATATCAAAGGCATCTACCTGCAGGCAGGCGGCGATTATCTGGTACCGGCGCTGTCGATCCTGGAACGAAACAACGCCCTCTTCCCGGTCGGCAACCCCAGACACATCACCATCGTCGCCAACGACGGCATCCCGCAGGAACTCGATGCGATCCGCAAAGGAGAGATCGACGCCACCGTCTCCCAGCCCATCGATCTCTACGCGAAATACGCCATGAGCTACATCAAGAAGGCCATGGAGGGACAGAAGTTCGCACCGGGGCCGACGGACCACGGCAGCACCATCGTCCGCCTGCCCAGCGGACTCCTTGAGGACCGGCTCCCCGCCCCCGTGGTCACCAAGCGAAACGTGAACGACCCATCACTGTGGGGCAACCGCGTGTAGTGGCTCGTCAGAACCATGGCGGGGTAATGGGTTGTTGCGGCGAGACTAACCCGGCGGGCGCGACCACACCGGCGGTCGGCTCCCCGGCACCTGGCTCCACCCCACCGGCTGTCGGTCACCCGGCAACCGGTGGGGCGACTGCGCTAGTTGATCGGCTGTCCGGCCGCGAAGCCGACGAAGGATCGCCAGGCGGGGGCGGTGACGGTGAGGGCCGGTATCGCCGTGTCCTTGGAGTCGCGGACGTGTACGGCGCTGGGGCACGCGGCGATCTCGATGCATGCCTGGCCTTCACCGCCGCTGTAGCTGGACTTGCGCCATTCGATGGCGACTTCGACGCAGGCGTTGCCCGAGCCGCCGCTGTAGCTGCTCTTGAACCAGGCCAGTTCGGTGCTCATAGCTCTCCTGCCAGGAGTCGTTCGATGAAGGCGACCGACGCTTCGGGGTCCAGGGCTTGCGACTGGATCGTGCCATACACGTGGTTCAGCTCGCTGATGTCTTCAGGGTCCGAGAGGAAGTAGCTGCCTCGCTGCCCCTCGACGTACCCGACGATGCAGTGGTTCGGAGTCTCCAGCAAGACCATGGGGCCATCGACGCCAGCGTTGGTCTCACGGGAGTTTGGCATGACTTGTAGCTGCACATTGTGCAGGGCCGCGCACTTGAGGAGATGGCGCAGTTGGCCCTCCCATACCTCCCTGCCGCCGATCATCTTCCGTAGTACGGCCTCTTCCAGGACGAACGCCAGCCTGGGGGCGGGCTTGCGGTAGAGGAGCTGCTGCGTCGCCAATCGCCTTTGGACCGCTCGCTCCACCTCCTCCTCGTCCAAGCTGGGACGCAGCGACTGGAAAACCGCTCGGGTGAAGTCCTCGGTCTGGAGCAGTCCGTGCAGGATGTGGGTCGAGTACACATGGAGTGCCAGGGCATCGGCCTCAAGCTCCAGATACTCCTGCGTCCACTCCGGCGGGCCGTCCTCCCACAACAGCTTCGCCGCCTCCATGAGTAACCCCTGCGCGGCCAGCGCCTCATCCACCGCCACCACATACGGCGGCTTCGGCACCCGCTCGCCGCGCTCCACCTTGGCGATCATCGATTCGGTGTAAGGGACCCGTTTCTCCAGGTCCTTCATCGTCCATCCGAGTCGTTCCCGCATCATGCGGGACTGCGCCCCGAATACCTTCGCGGCCGGTGACGTCTTCTTCTTCCGCTGGGTCAACGTTGCCCCCTCCGCCATCGCACAGATCGCACCGTCGTGGCGCCATCACGCACCGTTACGTCGATTCTGTGACCAGGCTAGACGCGACCTGTGACAGTAGGCACATGTCACGCGAAGTCACCCCAACAACCGGTCTCCGCTTGCTACCCTGGACGACTCCCGACGGCCGCCCCTGCTATCTCTCCACCGACGGCGACGGTCCCGTGGCCGCCCTGGCGGACGAGGTCGAGGACATGCAGCTCTCCACCGGAGACGAACTGCTGACCCACGCCCGCGCGATGCTCGCCGATCCGAAGATCCCACTCGGCGAGTTCCGTTTTCTCTCCGCCCGCCTCGCCGAGGCGCTGCACGATGCGATCCGCGTGGCGCGGAGCCGCGAAGGTGTCCGACCCGGCTCGTAGAGTGACCGCCATGAATATCTGCGTCTTCTGCTCCGCCGCCGACCTCGACGACCGCTACACGGCCCCCGCCCGGGAGTTCGCCGAGCTGATCGGTAAGGGTGGGCACACCCTGGTGTGGGGCGGGTCGGACGTCGGGCTGATGAAGGTCATGGCCGACGGGGTGCAGGAGCACGGCGGGCGGCTGGTCGGGATCTCGGTGGAGTTCCTCGCCGCAAAGGCCCGGGAGGGCGCCGACGAGATGGTGGTCACCAAGGATCTCGCCGAGCGCAAGGCGCAGCTCCTCGCCCGGGCCGACGCGGTCGTGATCATGGTGGGCGGGACCGGGACGCTGGACGAGGCGACGGAGATCCTGGAGCTGAAGAAGCACGGGCTGCACATCAAGCCGGTCGTGCTGCTGAATGCGGCGGGGTTCTACGACGGGCTGAAGCAGCAGTTCCAGCGGATGGAAGCGGAGGGCTTCCTGCCGCGCCCGCTGAGCGACCTGGTGCACTTCGCGGAGAACGGCGTGGAGGCGATGACTTACCTGGAGTCGGTCTGATCCGCCTCGGCGGTGGCCTTTAGGTCGCGCAGCCACTGTTCGAGACCCGCACCGAGGGCCTCGGTCGCCATGGGGACGTTGGACTCGACCTGGTCGCCGGTCCACGTCTCCTCGGTGTGTACGCGCACCCCGCCCTTGATCTTGGTGAACGTCCACAGGTGGACGCCCTCGTCGATGCGCAGCCCGTCACCGATCGCGGGTCCCTTCCACAGGATGCAGGCGCCGTGCCGGAGTTGGCGGACGGTCGAGGTGATGGTCAGGGTGGTTTCGGGCGTGGTGGGGGTGGCCTGCGCCGGGGTGGTCCACCGGAACTGCGAACCCCTCCGCAGGGGGCCGGGGTCGAGGCGCTTCATGGTGAGGACGGGCGCCTGCCAGGCGGGCCAGCGCTCCACATCGGTCTGGAGCTTCCAGATGGTGCTCAGCGGCGCCTTGATCACGGTGTCGGTCCGGTAGCGGATCTGCGCGGCGGGGTCGACGCCTTCTCCACGGCACGTGGACGAACCGCCGGGGGTGGCCTGGGCGGACGGGGCGGCCATCCCGAGGGTGGCGGCGACGGCGAGCGGGATCGCGAACGCTAACGGGCGCATGCTCGGCATGAGGTCTCTCCCTGTTCGGTTATGTGCTCTCGTTGTCGTAATAAGTTCTAACGGGATGCCGGTCGGAGTGTCAATCGCTTTCGTGATAGCCTCAAACTCAATCTTGAGGGTGTAGTTACGCAGGCGCGGGAAGGCGGCAGATCATGGCGGAACCGGGCACACAGACCCCGCGCGAGCGCTACCGCACCCAGGTGCGTGCGGAGATCAAGGAACGCGCGTGGGAGCAGATCGCCACGGCGGGAGCGTCCGCCCTCTCCCTCAACGCGATCGCCAAGCACATGGGCATGAGCGGCCCCGCGCTCTACCGGTACTTCGCCGGGCGGGACGAGCTGATCACCGCACTCATCAGGGACGCCTACCGAAGCCTCGCCGACACCATCGGTGCCGCCGCCGAGCCGGGCGCCGACGTGACCGCGCTGGCGCACGCCCTGCGCGCCTGGGCCCTGGCCGACCCCCAGCGGTACTTCCTCGTCTACGGCACGCCCGTCCCCGGCTACCACGCGCCCGACGACGTCACCACGATCGCGTCCGAGATCATGGCGACCCTGCTCGACGCCTTTGCCGCGACTCCGACGGACGCCCCCGCGACACGGCTCGACGCCCACCTCGAAAAGCACCGCCAGTGGGCGGACCCCCATCCCGCCCCGCCCGCGGCCCTCCGCCGGGCCCTGGCCTTCTGGACCCGGCTGCACGGCGTGCTGTCCCTGGAACTCGCGGGCCACTTCACCGGGATGGGCATCGATCCCGCCGAGCTGTTCGCGTCCGAACTCGACGACCTGCTCGCACACTGACGCGATTCCCTGCGGCCGGAGCAGGTGCGGCAAGCTGGGGGCATGGGAACGCATCTGATCACTGGGGCAGGCTCGGGCATCGGCACGGCGGTCGCCGAGCGGCTGGCCGAGCGGGGCGACGAACTGTGGCTGCTGGCGCGGGACGCCGGGCGGGCGAAGGAACTGGCCGGGCGTTTCCCGGGGGCGCGTACGGTCGTCGGTGACCTGGCGGACCCCGAGAAGCTGTCGTGGGCGCTGAGCCACCAGTCGCTGCCCGACCGGCTGGACTCGCTGCTGCACATCGCGGGCGTGGTCGACCTCGGCGAGATCGGCGAGCTGACCCCCAAGGCGTGGAACCGGCAGCTCGCCGCCAACCTCGTCGCACCCGCCGAGCTGACCCGGCTGCTCCTGCCGCAGCTCCGGCTGGGGCAGGGCCACGTCATCTTCGTCAACTCCGGCGCGGGCCTGCGCGCCAACGCCCAGTGGGGCGCGTACGCCGCCAGCAAGCACGGGCTGAAGGCCCTCGCGGACGCGCTGCGCTGGGAGGAGAGCGGCAACGGCGTGCGGGTGACGACCGTCTACCCGGGCCGCACGGCGACGCCGATGCAGGTGAAGGTGCATCAGCAGGAGGGCAAGGAGTACGACGCGGAGCGCTGGATCGCCCCGGAGACCGTCGCGACGACCGTCCTCACCGCCCTCGATCTCCCGCGCGACGCGGAGATCACCGACCTCCAGGTCCGCCCGCGCGGCTGACGACCGCCGGTCGGGCACGTGCCCGCTCACATAGGCTTTCGGGGTGAGCGAGAAGACCAACAAGCACAGCTGGGGCGCGGCGGCCGCGACCGGGGTCGGGTCGATGCCGGGGGACGACGCGCGGGAGGCCGCGAAGACCGTCACCGGGTCGCTGGAGGCGCTGCCGTATCTGCCGGAGCTGCCCGCGCGGGGGCCCGGTGCGGACATGATCGGGCGGACCGCCGGGATGCTCGTCGAGGTGTACGCCCATGTGGAGCCGAGCGGCTGGCGGATCAGCGACCGGCCGGGGCGGGACACCCGGCGGGCGCGGTCCTGGCTGGGGGAGGACCTGGACGCGCTGGAGGAGTTCACCCAGGGCCACCGCGGGGCGCTCAAGGTGTCGGCCGTCGGGCCGTGGACGCTGGCCGCGGGCCTGGAGCTGCGGAACGGAGAGGTCGCGCTGAGCGACCCGGGCGCCTGCCGCGATCTCACGGCCTCGCTGGCCGAGGGGGTGCGCGCCCATCTGGCGGAGGTGCGCCGCCGGGTGCCCGGCGCCGAGGTGGTGCTCCAGCTGGACGAGCCGTCGCTGACGGCCGTGCTGACCGGAACCGTCCGTACCGCCAGCGGCTACCGCACCCACGCCGCGGTGGACCGGAGCGTGGTGGAGGGCGCGCTGCGGGATCTGGTGGCGGCGGCGCAGGCGCCGGTGGTGGTGCACTCGTGCGCGCCGGGGGTGCCGTTCGGGCTGCTGCGGCGCTCGGGGGCGAGCGGGGTCTCGTTCGATTTCTCGCTGCTCACGGAGCGTGAGGAGGAGGCGATCGGGGAGGCCGTGGAGGGCGGGACGTCGCTGTTCATCGGCGCCGTCCCCGGCACCGACACCGCGTTGTCGGACCCTGCCGGTAGCGTCAGGGGTGTCAGGACGCTGTGGCGCAGGCTGGGGCTGTCACCGGGGACTCTCGCGGAGTCCGTGGTGATCACGCCGTCGTGCGGGCTCGCGGGCGCTTCGCCCGCGTACGCGCGCGCCGCGCTGGCCCACTGTGTCCGGGCGGCGAGATCGCTCGCGGACAACCCTGAGTGACGGGAGGACGACACGGTGGCCGGCGAACAGCAGTCGACGGTGCCCACGGAGGCACGGGATGAGCACGCCAAGCTCGCTGAGCAGGTCGAGGAGCACCGCTTCCGGTACTACGTGAAGGACGCCCCGATCGTCAGCGACGCGGAGTTCGACAGGCTCCTGCGCAGACTCGAGGCGCTGGAGGAGGACCACCCCGAGCTGCGGACCCCCGATTCGCCCACCCAGAAGGTCGCGGGGGCGTACGAGACGGAGTTCACCGAGGTCGAGCACCGCGAGCGGATGCTCAGCCTGGACAACGCGTTCGACGACGACGAACTGGGGACCTGGGCCGACCGCATCGCCAAGGAGCTGGGCACCGGCGCGTACCACTTCCTGTGCGAGCTGAAGGTGGACGGCCTCGCGGTCAACCTCACCTATGAGCACGGGCGGCTGACCCGCGCCGCGACCCGTGGCGACGGGCGCACCGGCGAGGACATCACCCCCAACGTGCGGACCATCGCCAAGATCCCCAACCGGCTGACGGGCGACCGCGTCCCGGCGCTGGTGGAGGTGCGCGGCGAGGTCTTCCTGCCCCGCAAGGCGTTCGACGAGCTGAACGCGCGGCTGGTGGAGGCGGGCAAGCCGCCGTTCGCCAACCCGAGGAACGCGGCGGCGGGTTCGCTGCGCCAGAAGGACCCGAAGATCACCGCCAGCCGTCCGCTGGACATGGTGGTCCACGGGATCGGCGCGCGCGAAGGCTTCGCCATCGACCGGCTGTCGCAGGCGTACGAGCTGCTGCACGAGTGGGGGCTGCCGACCGCGGCCCACTTCAAGGTGGTGGACTCGATCGAGGGCGTGCGCGAGTACATCGCGCACTACGGGGACAGCGAGCGCCGGCACTCGGTGGAGCACGAGATCGACGGCGCGGTCGTCAAGCTGGACGAGATCCCGTTGCAGGGGCGGCTCGGCTCCACCTCGCGGGCGCCGCGCTGGGCGATCGCCTGGAAGTTCCCGCCCGAGGAGGTCAACACCAAGCTGGTCGACATCCGGGTGGGTGTGGGGCGCACGGGGCGGGTGACGCCTTATGCGGTGGTTGAACCGATCACAGTCGCGGGCTCGGAGGTCGAATTCGCGACACTGCACAACCAGGACGTGGTCAAGGCCAAAGGTGTGCTGATCGGTGACACCGTCGTGCTGCGTAAAGCGGGCGATGTCATTCCGGAGATCCTGGGTCCGGTCGCCGATCTGCGGGACGGCAGCGAGCGCGAATTCGTGATGCCCGCCGAGTGCCCGGAGTGCGGGACCCCGCTCCAGCCCGCCAAGGAGGGCGATGTCGATCTGCGGTGTCCCAACAGCCGGTCCTGCCCGGCGCAGCTGCGCGAGCGGATTTTCTATCTCGCGGGGCGGAAATCCCTGGACATCGAGAACCTCGGTTATGTCGCCGCGGCCGCCCTCACCCAGCCGCTGGAGCCCGCCGAGCCGCCGCTGAGGGACGAGGGCGACCTGTTCGATCTGAAGATCGAACAACTGTTGCCCATCCGGTCGTATGTGATGGACCCGGACAGCGGGCTGCCCAAGCGCGATCCGGAGACGGGCGAGGAGAAGGTCGTCACCTTCTTCGCCACCCAGAAGGGCGAGGCGAAGAAGAACGCCCTGGCGATGCTGGCCAATATCGAGGCCGCCAAGCAGCGCCCGCTGGCCCGGATCATCACCGGCCTTTCGATCCGTCATGTCGGCCCGGTCGCGGCCGCCGCGCTGGCCCGGGAATTCCGTTCGCTGGACCGGATCGCCGAGGCCGACGAGGAGGAGCTGGCGGCCACCGAGGGCGTCGGCGGAATCATCGCCGCCTCCGTGAAGCAGTGGTTCGCCGTGGACTGGCACCGCGAGATCGTGGAGAAGTGGCGGCGCGCCGGGGTGCGGCTGGAGGAGGAGGCGGGCGAGGACGAGGGCCCGCTGCCGCTCAAGGGGCTGACCGTGGTGGTCACGGGCACGCTGGAGTCGCACACCCGGGACGGTGCCAAGGAGGCGCTACAGAACCGTGGTGCGAAAGTCACCGGCTCTGTTTCGAAAAAGACCGATTTCGTAGTCGTCGGCGACAATCCCGGATCGAAGTACGACAAGGCCATGCAGTTGAAGGTCCCCGTGCTCGATGACGACGGATTTGCCGTCCTCCTCGAACAGGGCCCCGACGCCGCACGCGAGGTCGCCGTAACACCTCCGGAGGAGTCCGAGGAGGGGGCGGAGGAGAAGCCCGCGGAGAAGCCCGAGGAGTAGTCGAAGACCGCGCGAGGGGCTTACGAGGAGTAGTCAAGCCACCCGTCCGGCGCAGTAGTCCGGCCATCTTCGGCGCCATGACCGCGCAAAGCTGGCCGGAATACGACTGGGAGCACTTCCCGGGCACAGCCAGCGGGCATCACCCTTACAGCGCATACCAGAAGGTTATGGATCGTCGGGCGGCATTCGGGCAACCGCTGCCGATCGCCGCCCACCATGCCCTTCTGCCGCCTACTGTTGAGGTGTGCGCCTGCCGTGGCGCTGGCACCGCCGGCTGTGAGAGGGACGGGTATGAAACCGACCGAAAGCGCCGCACCGGCGTCGCGGCTGCGCCGGGTTCTGCTGCCCGCGTTGCCCGCCGCCGCGGTCGCCATGGCCGCTTTCGCACTCGGCATCGGAGTATTCCGAGTGCTCGACGCGGGCCATGCGCTCTTTCCCGACGGCACCGTGGGCTGGTCGCTCGCGGTCCTCACCGGAATCATCGTCGGCCATCTGGTCGCCCTCGGCCGGGACCGCTGGTGGGGCGGCACCGGATCGGGCGCCGCGTTAACCCTGGCCGCGCTGCTGCTCTACGGCTGGATGCCCGCCGTGCTCGTCAGCCTCGCCGTGGTGGTCCTGGTCGGCGCCGCCCGACGGCACCGCTGGCGGCAGGCCGCCCTGCACGGCGCGGTCGACATCCTCGGCGTCGGCGCGGCCGCCCTCACCCTCGCCGCCTTCGGCACCACCCCCTCCGTCGAACAGCCCTGGCACACCGACACCTGGCACGTCTCCGCCATCCCCCAGACGATCCTCGCCGCCTTCGTCTACCTCGTGGTGACCCGCGCCCTGCTGTGGTACTCCCTCGCCCCACCCGGCGCCGGACTGCCCACCGTCGCCCGCACCGCCCTCTTCCGGCAGGCCCTCGTCGGCATCGCGCTGCTCGGCATCGCCCCGCTCATCGTCGTCGTCGCCGGGGACACCCCGCTGCTGCTCCCGCTGTTCGCGGTGCCGCTGGTCGCCCTCGACTCCACGCTGTGGATCGCCCGGGTGCGGGCCGAGGAGCAGCTGCGCGACCCGCTTACCGGGCTGCCCAACCGCCAGTGGCTGCTGGAGCGCACCTGGACCGCGCTGGACGAGGCCGAGCGGGCCGGGGCCCGCACCGCCCTCGTCCTGCTGGACCTCGACCGCTTCCGCTCGGTCAACGACACCCTCGGCCACCTGGCGGGCGACCGGCTGCTGCTCCAGATCGCCGAGCGGCTGCGGCTGGCGCTGCCCCGCGGGGCCGAGGTCGCGCGGCTCGGCGGCGACGAGTTCGCCGTACTGCTGCCCACCACCGACTCGCTCACCAGCGCCCAGCGCAGCGCCCGCGCCCTCGTCGGCGACCTCGGCTCCCCGCTCGACCTGGACGGGCTGACCCTGGTGCTGGAGGCCAGCGCCGGGGTCGCCGTCTACCCCGACCACGCGCTCGACGCCGAGGGGCTGCTGCGCCGCGCGGACGTCGCCATGTACCAGGCGAAGCGGGACCGCAGCGGCGTCGAGCTGTACGAGGCGCGGCGCGACGGCAACACCCCCGACCGGCTCGGCCTGCTCGGCGATCTGCGGCGCGCCCTGGACGCGGGCGACGTCGAGCTGCACTACCAGCCCAAGGTCGGCTTCGACGGCCATGTCGCCGGGCTGGAGGCGCTGGTCCGCTGGGTGCACCCGGACCGGGGTAAGGTGCCGCCGGACGAGTTCATCTCCATGGCCGAGAGCTCCGGGCTGATGCCCCGGCTGACCGAGTACGTCCTGGAGACCGCGCTCGGCCAGGTCGCGCGCTGGCGCGCCGACGGTCTTGAGGTGCCGGTCGCCGTCAACGTCTCGCCGCGCGATGTGCACACCCCCGGCTTCGCCGGAGCCGTCGCCGGGCGCCTCGCCCGGCACGGGGTCCCGGCCGGGGCGCTCCAGCTGGAGATAACGGAGCACGTGCTGCTGGAGGACCCGCAGCGGGCCGCCGACACCCTCGCCGGGCTGACCGGGCACGGGGTGAAGATGTCCCTGGACGACTTCGGCACCGGGTATTCGTCGCTGGTCCATCTGCGGCGGCTGCCGGTGAGCGAGCTGAAGATCGACCGCTCGTTCGTGGCCCGGCTCGCCGTGGACAACGAGGACGCGGAGATCGTGCGCTGCACGGTCGATCTCGCGCATTCGCTGGGGCTGCTCGTCGTGGCGGAGGGTGTCGAGGACGACGAGACGTGGGAGCGGCTGCGGGATCTGGGCTGTGACGCGGTGCAGGGATGGCTGGTCGCCGCCGCGATGCCGCCCGAGGAGACGACGGCGTGGTTGCGGGCCCGGGGCGAGAGCGGGTGGCGGCGCGAGGAGTCCACGGCCGCTCCTGCGGAGAAGGACGCCGATCAGCCCGTGACGTAGTGCGGCAGCGGTGCTGGCCCTTGCGGTTTCGCTGCCGGGTGCGGGCCGGTGGGTGGGTCGTGCCCACCCGTTCCGCCCCGCGGAACGATGCCCACAACGCGTGTGCATCAAAGCGTTTCGCGCCTCGTGGTGGGGGCGCCATAGGATTGGGCCGAAAACACTTCACACTCACCCTGAGGATCGCTGCATGCCTGGCATCACGCGCGAGGAGGTTGCCCACCTCGCACGGCTGGCGCGTCTGGAGCTGAAGGCCGAAGAGCTGGATCACTTCGCCGGACAGCTGGACGACATCATCGGCGCGGTGGCCCGCGTCTCCGAGGTCGCCGACCAAGACGTACCGCCGACCTCCCACCCGCTGCCCCTGACCAACGTCATGCGGCCGGACGAGGTCCGTCCGTCGCTGACCCCGGACCAGGCGCTGTCCGGCGCCCCGGCCCAGGAGCAGCAGCGTTTCAAGGTGCCGCAGATCCTGGGGGAGGACTGACCCGCATGACCGATCTGATCAGGCTCACCGCCGCGGAGATCGCCGCCAAGGTCGCTTCCGGCGAGCTGACCGCCGTCGAGGTCACCGAAGCCCATCTGGCCCGTATCGAGGCCGTCGACGAGAAGGTGCACGCCTTCCTGCACGTGGACCGCGAGGGCGCGCTCGCGCAGGCCCGCGCCGTCGACGAGAAGCGGGCGCGCGGCGAGGAGCTGGGCCCGCTGGCCGGGGTTCCGCTCGCGCTCAAGGACATCTTCACCACCAAGGGGATCCCGACCACCGTCGGTTCCAAGATCCTCGAAGGGTGGATTCCGCCGTACGACGCGACGCTGACCCAGCGGCTGCGGGACGCGGACGTCATCGTCCTCGGCAAGACCAACATGGACGAGTTCGCCATGGGGTCCTCGACCGAGAACAGCGCGTACGGGCCCACCGGCAACCCGTGGGACCTCACCCGCATCCCCGGCGGCTCCGGAGGCGGCTCCTCCGCCTCCCTCGCGTCGTTCCAGGCCCCGCTGGCCATCGGCACCGACACCGGCGGCTCCATCCGCCAGCCCGCCGCCGTCACCGGCACGGTGGGCGTCAAGCCGACGTACGGGGCGGTCTCCCGGTACGGCATGGTCGCCTTCTCGTCCTCGCTCGACCAGGGCGGCCCCTGCGCCCGTACCGTGCTGGACGCGGCGCTGCTGCACGAGGTGATCGCCGGGCACGACCCGCTCGACTCGACCTCCATCGACGCCCCCGTTCCGGCGGTCGTCGAGGCCGCCCGCAACGGCAGCGTGCGCGGCATGCGCGTCGGCGTGGTCAAGGAGTTCGCGGGCGAGGGCTACCAGGCCGGCGTCATGCAGCGCTTCGAGGAGTCGGTGGAGCTGCTGCGCGAGCTGGGTGCCGAGGTCGTGGAGATCTCCTGCCCGTCCTTCGACAAGGCGCTGGCCGCGTACTACCTGATCGCGCCGTCGGAGTGCTCGTCCAACCTGGCCCGCTTCGACGCCATGCGCTACGGCCTGCGGGCGGGCGACGACGGCTCGAAGTCCGCCGAGGAGGTCACCGCGCTCACCCGCGCCGAGGGCTTCGGCGCCGAGGTCAAGCGCCGGATCATGCTCGGTACGTACGCGCTCAGCTCCGGCTACTACGACGCGTACTACGGCTCGGCGCAGAAGGTCCGCACCCTGATCACCCGGGACTTCGAGAAGGCGTTCGAGCAGGTCGACGTGCTGGTCTCGCCGACCACCCCGACCACCGCCTTCCCGATCGGCGAGCGCGCCGACGACCCGATGGCGATGTACCTCGCCGACCTGTGCACGATTCCGGCGAACCTGGCGGGGAACGCGGCCATGTCACTGCCCTGCGGTCTGGCGCCGGAGGACGGTCTGCCGGTCGGATTGCAGATCATCGCTCCCGCCATGGCCGACGACCGGCTCTACCGGGTCGGTGCCGCGGTCGAGGCCGCGCTCACCGAACGGTGGGGCCACCCGCTGCTTGAGGAGGCACCGTCGCTATGAGCGCGATCAAGAAGGCCAAGGGCTTCAAGAAGTCCAAGCCCGGCACCTACCTGTCCATCGCGACCTCGCTGTTCGGCGCGGTCAGCGTGATCAAGCAGGCCAAGAAGGCCCGCTTCGAGAACGACAAGCTCCAGCTGGCCGACGCGGTGGTCTCCGCCGCCGCCATCGCCACCGGCGTCGCCCTGCTCGTCCGCGAGCTGAAGCGCATGGGCGACGACGACGTCCTCGCGGGTTGAGAGGTTAGTTTTCCGTGACCGTCACTGAACTGGTGTCGTACGAGGACGCCCTGGCCGCCTACGAGCCCGTGATGGGGCTCGAGGTCCACGTCGAACTCGGCACCAAGACCAAGATGTTCTGCGGGTGTTCGACGTCGCTGGGCGCCGATGCCAACTCGCAGACCTGCCCCACCTGCCTCGGCCTGCCCGGCTCGCTGCCCGTCGTCAACGCGACCGGCGTCGAGTCCGCCATCAAGATCGGTCTCGCGCTGAACTGCGAGATCGCCGAATGGTGCCGCTTCGCCCGGAAGAACTACTTCTATCCGGACATGCCGAAGAACTTCCAGACCTCGCAGTACGACGAGCCGATCGCCTTCAACGGCTACCTGGACGTCGAGGTCGACGGCGAGATCTTCCGCGTCGAGATCGAGCGCGCCCACATGGAGGAGGACACCGGCAAGTCCACCCACGTGGGCGGCGCGACGGGCCGCATCCACGGCGCCTCGCACTCCCTCCTGGACTACAACCGGGCCGGGATCCCGCTCATCGAGATCGTCACCAAGCCGATCGTCGGAGCCGGGGAGAAGGCCCCCGAGGTCGCCCGGGCGTACGTCGCCGAGCTGCGCGAGCTGATCAAGGCGCTCGGGGTCTCCGACGCGCGCATGGAGATGGGCCAGATGCGGTGCGACGTGAACCTGTCGCTGCGGCCGCACGGCGCCGACAAGTTCGGCACCCGCTCCGAGACGAAGAACGTCAACTCGCTGCGGTCCGTCGAGCGCGCCGCCCGCTTCGAGATCCAGCGCCACGCCGCGGTGCTGGGCGGCGGCGGGACGATCGTCCAGGAGACCCGTCATTTCCACGAGGAGGACGGCTCCACGACGTCCGGCCGGGTCAAGGAGGAGGCCGAGGACTACCGGTACTTCCCCGAGCCGGACCTCGTGCCCGTCGCGCCCTCGCGCGAGTGGGTCGAGGAACTGCGGGCCACGCTTCCGGAGCTGCCGCGGGTGCGGCGCACCCGGCTGCGGGAGGAGTGGGGCATCTCGCAGCACGAGATGCAGTCCGTCCTCAACGCGGGTGCGATTGAGCTGATCACCGCGACCATCGACGCGGGCGCGGACGCCGCGTCGGCGCGCAAGTGGTGGATGGGCGAGCTGGCCCGCCGCGCCAACGAGGAGGGCGTCGAGCCTGCCGCCCTCCCCATCACCCCGGTCCAGGTCGCCCGGGTCTGCGCCCTGGTCGACGAGGGTTCCCTCAACGACAAGCTGGCCCGCCAGACCATCGAGGGCGTGCTGGCGGGTGAAGGCGGCCCGGACGAGGTCGTGGCCGCCCGCGGCCTGAAGGTCGTCTCGGACGAGGGTGCGCTGGGGACGGCCGTGGACGAGGCGATTGCCGCGAATGCCGCCATCGCCGACAAGATCCGCGGCGGCAAGGTCGCGGCGGCCGGTGCCCTTGTCGGTGCCGTCATGAAGGCCACGCGTGGCCAGGCCGATGCGGCGCGCGTGCGCGAGCTGATCCTGGAGAAGCTGGGCGTCGAGGGCTGAGGCGCTTTCCGCTGGATGCGGTCGGCGGCGGGGTGCGCGGCTCGCACCCCGCCGCCGTCGCGTGTGCGGGGCCCTTGGGTCTCGTTGCCGGGTGCGGCTCGGTGGGTGGGTGCGGGCTGCGCGGCGGGTCCTTGGGTGTCGCTGCCGGGTGCGGGCTGCGCCGGGGCCCTCGGGTTTCGTCGCCGGGTGCGGCCCGGTGGCCGGGTTGTGCCCACCCGTTCCGCCCTGCGGAACGACTGCCCACAACCTGGGGCGCATGCAGCGCCTCACCTTCGGCCCTGGCGGGGGAGCCGGGCCAGGGCGGATGGGCCCTCACTTCCCAGCCCCTCCGGGGGAGTGGCCGCGGGGGCGGAGATGTCCCACCCCCAGCCCCTCCGGCGTTTGAGGAGCGGGGGCCTGGGGCGGAGCCCCGGCGGGGGTGCAGGGGGCGGAGCCCCCGCAACGGGGGCCGGGGCGGAGCCCCGGGTTCGGGAAGGGGCGGGGTGGGGAACGAGCCGCCGCAGGCCCCGGGCTACAGCAGTACCGGGGTCAGGTCCGGTTCCGGCATCTCCTCGTCGAACGGGTACAGCGGCCGCACCACCCGCCGGTGCCCCAGCCGCAGCAGGTCCTGGTCCACCCCACCGGGGGTCAGCGCGAGGCGCCAGTCCGCCGCCATCTCGTACAGCTCCGGCTCCAGGTAGCCGATCTTCACCACCACCAGGTCGTACGTCCGCGGATCCAGCTCCCCGAAGTCGGCCAGCCGATGGAACGGCTTGCGGCGGCTGGTCAGGATCACGGTGACCCCGCCGCACCGCACCGCCGCGAGGTCGCCGCCCACCTCGTCGTCCCGGCGCACCGCGACCACCTCGCCGACCAGCTCGTACGGGCCGCCGTGCGCCGCGGCACCGCTGAAGTGCCCGCCGACCGAAACCGTGACCGTGGCACCGACGCCCGCGGCGAGGCAGCGCGCGACCGCCGCCGGGTCGGTGAGGCCGGGGTGGAGGGCGGTGGCACGACCGGCGGCCAGGTCGTCGTGGGCGAGCAGGCGGCGCAGCATGTACGCGAGGTCACCGGCCCCGCCCGCGGTGGGGTTGTCGCCGGAGTCGCTGATGAGGAAGGGGCGGTCGGGCGAGGCGAGGGCGTCGGCGATGCATGCGTCGGCGCTGCCGGTGGGGCCGACGAAGGCGAAGTCGCGCCGCACCTCCCAGTACTCGCGGGCCAGCGACCGCGCCTGTTCGACGACGAGCGCGGGATCGTCGCCGGTGACGACCACGGTGGCCCGGCAGCGCGGTTCGTCGGCCCAGGCGTAGCCGACCCAGATGGCCGCGTCCACGACCCCGTCCAGCGCCTCGACGGCGGCCAGCCGTCCGTAGAGCGAGGTGGCGGGCTCCAGGCGGGTGCTGGTCTTCTCGCCGGGCAGCAGCACCGGGATCTGCACCCAGGCGATGTGGGGGCGGCCCTTGCCGGAGACGAGGCGTTCGACGAGTTTGCGGGCGGCGCGTTCGCGCGTCTCCCAGGCGTCCTCGTGCGGGGCGAGGCGGTGGGCGGTGAGCAGGTCGAGGCGGTCGGCGAAGCGGCGTGAGACGTTGCCGTGCAGATCCATGGCGGCGGAGATCAGCGCGTCGGGCCCGATGGCCTCCCGTACGGCGTCGGTGAGATCGCCCTCGGCGTCCTCCATGCCGACGACGCTCATCGCGCCGTGGATGTCGTACACCAGCCCGTCGAGGGGACCGGCCGCCCGGATCCGGTCGGTGAGTTCGGCCTTGAGGCGGGCGTACGTCGCGGGGTCGACGGGCCCGCCCGGGAGCGAGACGGCGTGCACCAGGGGCACCCATTCGACGACCTCGCCCAGGTCGCCGTCCGGACGGGTCCAGCCGTAGCGGTCCAGCAGGTCGCCGCCGCGGGTGACCCGGAAGTCGTCGTAGGCGGCGCGGTGGGGGCTGAAGGTGCTGGATTCGATGTGCATGCCGCCGATGCCGATCCGCAGGCGACGGCCTCGGGGGGTGGTGGGTGCCATGCTGCCTCGCTTCCGGTCGGTCCGCGCTCACCTTATGCGTTGGCCGAATGAAGACGGTGTCACAACGGGCCTTCCGTGGTTACCATCCGTGGGTTCCCGTACCAGACGTAACAGAGCCTTGATGTGGTTTCACCGGCGTCCGTACGCGGAGGCAGCATGGGTCGGTCCGAAACGCGAAGACGCTTACGCACCCTCCTCGCCGGGCTGCTCGCGGCCCTGCTGACCGGCGGCTGTTCGGCCGGTTCCGGGCGGGTCACGGACGTGGGCGCGACCGGTGGGACCAGGGTCGAGGGCGGTACGGCGACCATGGCGCTGCCGCCCGCCGCCGGACCCAACTGGATCTTCCCGATCGGCGCCCCCGGCTATCTGGCCTCGTACAACGGCGCCCTCCAGAACCTGCTGTATCCGCCGCTGTACCAACCGGTGCGCAAGGGCGGGAAGCTCACCATGGACAACCCGCGCAACCTCGCCGAGCCGCCCCGCTACGGCGACGGCGACGGCGACACGACGGTGACCGTCACCCTGAAGAAGGGGTACACCTGGTCCGACGGAAGGCCCGTGACCACGGGGGACGTCAGGTTCTGGTTCGATCTGATCAAGGGCAACAAGAAGGAGTGGGGCGGCTACTCGCCCGGCCTCCTGCCCGACAACGTCAAGCGTTTCGAGACCGTCGACGACCGCACCTTCCGGCTCCGGCTGATCCGCGCGTACAACCCCGCCTGGTTCACCGCCAACCAGCTCGGCCAGAACGTCGTCCCGCTGCCGCGACACGCGTGGAATCCGCGGAACGAAAGCCCCCGGAAGACCTTCGCCCGGCTGCTCGGGCACGCCAAGCGGCTGTCGGCGTTCGCCACCGATCCGCTGTGGAAGACCGTTTCCGGACCCTGGAGGATCGAACGGTGGAGTACCTCCGGTCAGGTCTCGCTGGTCCCCAACCGGCGTTACACCGGCCCGGACAAGCCCCACCTCGACCGCGTCATCTTCAAGCCCTTCACCACCGCCGACTCCGAATTCAACGTGCTGCGCTCCGGCGGCGTCGACTACGGCTACATCCCGCCCTCGGTCATGGCCCAGGCCGGGCGGTTCAAGGAGCGGGGCTATCGCGTCGATCCCTGGGAGGGCTGGGCGATCACCTACATCGTCCTCAACCTCAACCACCCCATCACGGGCCCGATGCTGCGTCAGACCTATCTGCGCCAGGCCCTCCAGTACCTGATCGACCAGCGCTCCATCGCCCGGGTCGTCTGGCACGGCACCGCCGCCCCCACCCGCGGTCCGATCCCGGCCGGGCTGCTCGCCCGCGAGCCGTATCCGTACGACCCTGCCCGGGCGCGGCGGCTGCTGGCCGCGCACGGGTGGCGCGAGCGCGGCGGCGTGCTGCGGTGCGTACGGCCCGGGACGGGGCCGGACGCCTGCGGCCAGGGGATCGGGGAGGGGCAGCGGCTGAAGCTCTCGCTGCTCTCCCAGTCCGGCTCGACCGAGACGTCCAACCAGATGCAGGAGATCAAGTCCTCGTACGACCGGGCCGGGATCACGCTCGACATCCGGCAGCAGCCGCTCAACACCGTCCTCGGCACGACCGTCCCCTGTCAGCGGACCGAGCCGCTGTGCTCGGCGTGGGAGCTGGGGTTCTTCGGCACGGCGGGCAGCTGGTACTTCCAGCCCGCCCCCAGCGGGGAACAGCTCTTCGCCACCGGCGCCCCCTCCAACATGGGCAACTGGTCCGATCCGCGCGCCGATGAGCTGATCAAGGCCACCGAGTACTCCGGTGATCCGGCCGCCATGCGGCGCTACGGGGAGTACGTCGCCCGGCAGGTCCCCGTCCTGTGGACCCCCAACCCCGCCTACCAGGTCTCCGTCATCCGCAACGACCTGCGCGGCATCGACCAGAACCCGACGCTCACCCTCGCGCCCCAGGACTGGTACTTCGTCAAGGCGGACAAGAAGAGAGCGGGCCGCGGATGATCCGCTTCCTGGCCACCCGGACCGCACAGGCCGCCATCGTCCTGCTCCTCGTCTCCGTCATCGTCTTCGTGCTGCTGCACCAGCTCCCCGGCGGCCCGGCCCGCGCGATCCTCGGCCCGAAGGCCACCCCGCAGGCCGTCGAACACTTCAACCACCAGCAGGGCTACGACCGCTCGCTGCCCCTCCAGTACGTCCACTACCTGCGCCGCCTGCTCACGGGCGACCTCGGCGAGTCGTACAAGCTCAACCAGACCGTCACCGCCCTGCTGGCCGACCGGCTCCCCAAGACCCTGGTGCTGACCGGGCTGTCGATCGCGCTCGCGGCCGTCCTCGCCGTTCCGCTCGGCATCCTCCAGGCCGTACGCCGCGGCCGGATCGCCGACTACCTGCTCACCGGGGTCGCCTTCCTCGCGTACGCCACGCCGGTCTTCTTCCTCGGCCTCGTCCTCATCCTCGTCTTCAGCCAGCGGCTCCAGCTCTTCCCGGCCGAGGCACCGCAGGCGGACACGGTCGGCGGCATCCTGTCCGACCCGCTCGCCCTGGTGCTGCCGGTGGTCACCCTGGCGCTCGGCATCGTCGCCGCCTTCAGCCGCTACACGCGCTCGGCGGTGCTGGACAACCTGAGCGAGGACTACGTCCGCACCGCGCGCGCCAAGGGCCAGTCCAACGCCCGGATCATGGCCCGGCACGTGCTGCGCAACGCGCTCATCCCGCTCGCGAGCCTCCTCGGCCTCTACCTCCCGACGCTGCTCAGCGGGGCGCTCGTCGTGGAGTCGATGTTCAACTACCCGGGGATGGGGCTGCTGTTCTGGAACGCGGCCCAGGGCTCGGACTTCCCGGTGCTGCTCGGGGTGACGCTCCTCGTCGGCGTCGCCACCGTCCTCGGCTCGCTGATCACGGACGTCGCGTACGCCGTCCTCGACCCCCGGATCAGGAGCGTCCCGTGACCGCCGCGGGGTCCGTGAGCCCCACGGCCGCCACCCCCGGCACCGGCCGCCGCGCGCTGGCCGTCTTCACCCGCGACAAACTGGCCCTGGCGGGCGCGGTGGTGCTGGTGGCGCTCATGGCCTTCTGCTTCCTCGGCCCGCTGATCCGCCCCACCGACCAGGTGCACACCGACCTCGGCCGGGCCAACCTCCCGCCCGGCAGCCCCGGCCACCCGCTCGGCACCACCGACCTCGGCTACGACATGCTGGGCCGGCTGATGACCGGCGGCCAGACCTCCCTGGAGGTCGGCCTCGCTGCGGGGCTGCTGGCCACCCTCATCGGCACCGTGTACGGCGCGGTCGCGGGCTACTTCGGCGGCTGGCTGGACGCCGCGATGATGCGGATCACGGATGCCGCGCTCGCCATTCCGGCGCTGTTCCTGCTGGTCGTCGTGGCCACGATCGTCACCCCGAGCAAACCCGTGCTGATCCTGATCATCGCCTCCGTCGCCTGGCTGTCCCCGGCCCGCCTCATCCGCGGCGAGGCGCTGGCGCTGCGCAGCCGCGACTACATCCACGCCATGCGGCTCATGGGCGGTGGCGGTGCCCGGGCCGTCTTCCGGCACATCGTGCCGAACGCCATCGGCACGGTGATCGTCAACGCCACGTTCCAGATCGCCGACGCGATCCTGTACGTCGCCTATCTGTCGTTCCTCGGCCTGTCCATCCCGCCGCCCGCCGCCGACTGGGGCTCCATGCTCAGCACCGGCATCACCTACACCCAGGTCGGTTACTGGTGGCTGATCTTCCCGCCCGGTATCGCGATCGTGCTTGTCGTCGCCGCGTTCACCTTCCTCGGGGACGGCCTGCGGGACGCCTTCGACGTGCGGCTCCAGAGGCTCCAGAGGATCCGGAGGAACCGCCGATGACCGATTCCCTGCTGCGCATCGACGACCTCCACGTCGAGATCCCGGCCCGTGACGGCGACCGCCGCCGCGCCGTGCACGCCCTCGACGGGGTGTCCCTGGACCTCGCCCCGGGCGAGGCGCTGGGCCTCGTCGGCGAGTCCGGCTGCGGCAAGACGATGACCGCGCTGAGCGTGCTGGGGCTGCTGCCGGGCGGAGCCCGCATCACCGGCGGCTCCGTCGCCTTCGCCGGTACGGTCCTGGCGAGCGCGCCCGAACCGGTGCTGCGGGGCGTACGCGGCAACACCATCGGCATGGTCTTCCAGGACCCGCTGACCTCCCTCAATCCCACCATGGCCATCGGCGCCCAGGTCGCCGAACCGCTGCTGCTGCACAAGGGCGTGGGGAAGGCGGAGGCGTGGCGGCGGGCCGAGGAGATGCTGCGGCTGGTGGGCCTGCCGAAGCCGGGGGAGCGGCTGCGGAGCTATCCGCACCAGCTCAGCGGCGGCATGCGGCAGCGGGTCGCCCTCGCCATGGCGCTGATCTGCGAACCCGCGCTGCTGATCGCGGATGAGCCGACGACGGCGCTGGACGTCACCACGCAGGCCCAGATCCTGGAGCTGATCGACGAGTTGCGGGCGCGACTGGGCATGGCGCTGATCCTGGTCACCCACGACCTCGGGGTGATCGCCCGGCGGGTGGACCGGGTGGCGGTGATGTACGCGGGCAGGACCGTGGAACGGGCCGGTGTCCGCGCCCTGTTCGCGGCCCCGCGCCACCGCTACACCCAGGCGCTGTTCGCCGCCCTCCCGGAACGCGCCGCCGACGCGTCCCAGCCCCTGGCCACGATCCCGGGCCTCCCGCCGTCGTCGGCGGCCCGCCCCGCGGGCTGCCCCTTCGCACCTCGGTGCGGGTTCGCGGGCGAGCGGTGCGAGGCGGAGGAGCCGCCGCTCTCGACGGCTGAGGGGGCGTCCCGCGACGCGCACGCCTTCGCCTGCTTTCATCCCGTACCGCCGGATGCCGACCCCGTCGCCGAGGTGGTCCCGGCCGCCCCGGCCCCTGCCCCGGCCCGTAGCGATGACGTCCTGCTGCGGCTCACCGGCCTGACCAAGGACTACCCCCTGCGCGGCGGCCCGTTCGCCCGCCGCGGGGGCGCGGCGGTGAGCGCGGTGGCCGGGGTCTCGCTCTCCGTGCGGCGCGGGGAGACGTTCGGGATCGTGGGGGAGTCCGGCTGCGGGAAGTCCACGCTCGGCAGGCTCGTCGTCGGCATGGAACCCCCGACCGCGGGCTCCATCCGCTTCGGCGAGCGCGACCCCGCCACGCTGGACCGCCGCGCCCGCAAGGCGCACCGCCGCCAGGTGCAGCTGATGTTCCAGGACTCGTACGCCTCGATGGACCCGCGGATGCGGGTGGCGGCGATCCTGCGCGAGCCGCTGGTCATCCAGGGCATCGGGGACCGTGCCGGGCAGCGCGCGCGGATCGCGCGGCTGCTGGACGACGTGGGGCTGCCGCGCGGTGCGGTGGACCGCTATCCGCACGAGTTCTCCGGCGGCCAGCGCCAGCGGCTCGGGCTGGCCCGGGCGCTCGCGCTGTCGCCCTCGCTCGTCGTGGCGGACGAACCGGTCTCCGCGCTGGACGTCTCCGTACAGGCGCAGATCCTCAACCTGATGCGGGAGCTCCAGCGCGAGAAGGGGGTGGCGTATCTGTTCATCTCGCACGACCTCGCCGTGGTCCGGTATCTCGCGGACCGGGTCGGCGTGATGTACCTGGGCAAGCTGGTGGAAACCGGACCCGCCGCGACCGTGTTCGCCTCGCCCCTCCACCCGTACACCCGGGGTCTGCTGGACACGGCGGAACATGCCGATCCGGGCGTACGGCCGTCGGCGGCGCCGCTCGGTGGGGAGACGCCGTCGGCCGCCGATCCGCCCTCCGGCTGCCGGTTCCGCACCCGCTGCCCGCACGCCCGGGACATCTGCGCGCGCGAGGAGCCGCTGCCCGCCGAACCGGCCGCTCCGGGGCACACGGTGGCCTGCCACTTTCCCCTGGCCCCGGGGGCCGTCTGAGCCGGGCTGCCATGCCGCCGTCATGCCGCGGATGTTCACCGGCCACCTGCCCTTGTTAGCTTCCCCGGCGGACGCACACGGACAGGGGAGGCACAGGTGGCATCGGACATCGCACGCCGGAAGCTGGTCGCACTCGGTGCCGGGGCGACGGGCGCGGCCGCGGCGGGTTCGCTGCTGCCGCCGTCGCTCCAGGCCGTCCTCGCCGCACACCCGGCCCCGCCGCCCGGCGGTCTCGACGCCATCGAGCATGTGGTCCTGCTGATGCAGGAGAACCGTTCCTTCGACCACTACTTCGGCACGCTCCGGGGCGTCCGCGGCTACGCCGACCCGGGCGCCGTCACCCTGCCCGGCGGGCAGAGCGTGTTCGCGCAGCCGAAGCCGGGCGGCGGCCACGTCCTGCCGTTCGGGGCGCGTGAGGCGGCCGAGGCGCAGCGCGAGGACCTGCGGTTCGTGGGCCAGCTCGACCACTCGTGGGACGGCGGGGCGAAGGCGTGGCACGGCGGCTGGATGGACAACTGGATCGCCGCCAAGTCCCCGGCCACCATGGTCCACTTCGACCGTGCGGACATCCCGTTCCACTACGAACTGGCGGACACGTTCACCATCTGCGACGCGTACCACTCCGCCATCCACTCCTCCACCAGCCCCAACCGGAACTACTGGGTCAGCGGCACCACCGGCTACGAGCCGGGGCCGGGCGGCGGGCGCGCGGTCGGCAACGACGCGTACGAGGAGGACAGCCACCCCGGCTACGACTGGACCACCACCCCCGAGGTGCTGGAGCGGGCCGGGGTGAGCTGGAAGGTCTACCAGGAGTGGGACAACTTCCAGGACAACAACATCGAGTTCTACCGGCCGTTCAAGGCCGTGGCCCGCAAGGCGCTGGCCGGGCTGGGCTTCACCAGCACGAACGCGTTCTACACCAAGGTGCGGGAGGCGTCCGGCGCCGAGCGGCGACGGCTCCTCGACGGGCTGGAAGCGGGCCTGGACCAGTTGACGGACGACGAACGGCGGCTGTTCGAGCGGGGCTTGCGCCGGGCCCCGGAGGGCCGCTTCGAGGAGGCGTTCCGCGCCGACGTGGCGGCCGGGCGGCTGCCCTCGGTGTCGTACCTGGTGCCCTCCCCGCTGGACTCCGAGCACCCCGACGTCTCCACCCCCGCGCACAGCGCCACCGTGACGTACGCGGTGCTGGACGCGCTCGCCGCCCACCCCGAGGTGTGGCGCAAGACCGCGGTCTTCCTCACCTACGACGAGAACGACGGCTTCTTCGACCACGTGGTGCCGCCCAACCCGCCCGCCGACGTGACCGAGGAGTGGTGGCAGGGGCGGCCGCTGGGCCTGGGGATGCGGGTGCCGATGCTGGTGATCTCGCCCTGGACGGTCGGCGGCTACGTCTGCTCCGAGCTGTTCGACCACACCTCCGCCAACCGCTTCCTGGAGAAGTGGCTGGGCATCGAGGTGCCGAACATCTCCGCCTGGCGCCGGACCGTGTGCGGCGATCTGACCGGCGCCTTCGCCTTCGGCAGCGCCGCCGCCCCGCAGCCCCTGCGCCACCCGGGGCCGCCCCCGGCGGACCGCGCGCACTGGACGCCGCGGCCGCCCGCCGACCAGCGGATGCCGCGGCAGGAGGAGGGCACGCGTCCGGCCCGCCCGCTGCCGTATCAGCCGGAGGTGTCCGGCGTGTTCGAGCCGCGGGCGGGGGTGATGCGGCTGGCGCTCGCCAACGCCGGGGTGCGCAGCGCGCACGCCATCCTCTTCCCGTACGCGGGCGAGTACGAGGCGCCCCAGCACCGCGACCTGGCGCCCGGGACCCTGTCCACCTGGGACGTTCCGGTGCGGGACGGGGAGTATGACTTCGTCGTCACCGGGCCGAACGGCTTCCGCCGCGAGTTCCGGGGCACGGCCGATGGCGCCGCGGCGGGGCTGCGGGTGCGCGGCGGCATCGACGGCCGTCGTCGGCAGCTGACGCTCACCATCACCAACAAGGGGGAGCGCGCGATCGAGGTCACCGTGCGCCCGCGCGCCTATGTGGCGGACGCGGACGCGCGGCAGCGGACGGTGAGCGTGCGGGCGGGCTCGACGCGGGCCGTGGAGTTCTCGGCGAAGGAGGGCCGCGGCTGGTACGACCTGGTGCTGTCTGCCGAGGGCGACGCCTCCTTCCACCGCCGCCTGACCGGGCACATCGAGAACGGGCGCCCTTCGGTCAGCGGCTGAGTCGGCGACTGACCCGACGGCGATCGGAGGCACTCACTCCGCATGTGGGGAAGCCCACAAAGGGGACAAAGGATCTTTTCCGGCTGACACAGTGCTTTGGTCACAAGCACATCACGCCGCACTTGGTGCACAGACCGGAAAGCAGCCATGGCCGCACTCGCACGATGGTGTATCAGGCGCAGCGCCGTCGTGATCGTGCTCTGGCTGGCCGCCTTCGCGGGGGTAGCGACCGCGGCGGCCGTGACCGGATCCGCGTACTCCAACGACTACGACATCCCCGGCACCGAATCCTCCACGGTCTCGCGCCTGCTGGAGCAGCGGTTCCCGGACCGGGCCGGGGACACCGACACCATCGTGTGGCACACCGCCGACCAGGCCGGAACCGTGCGCTCCGCGGACGTCGAGCGGCGGATGACGGCGGCGCTGGGGCGCGTCGCCGAACTGCCCGGCGTCGGCTCCGTCACGGGCCCGTACGGCACCGACGACACCAGCCGCATCAGCGCCGACCAGCACACCGCCTACGCCACCGTCGTCTTCCGCGAACCCGCCGCCGACCTGGGCGAGGACGAGGTGCGCCGGGTCCTGGACACCGCCCGCTCGGCCGCCGTCCCCGGGCTGGAGATCGAGATGGGCGGCGCGGGCGCCGGGCTCACCGAGACGGCCGGGCCCGCCCATCTCAGCGAGGCCATCGGCGTCGCCGTGGCCGCCGTCGTGCTCTTCCTCGCCTTCGGCTCGCTCGCGGCGACCCTGCTGCCGATCGCCACCGCGCTCGTCGGTGTCGGCACCGCGTACGCGGCGATCGGGCTGCTCGGCCACGCCATGAACGTCGCCGACTTCGCGCCCATGCTCGGCATGCTGATCGGGCTCGGCGTCGGCATCGACTACGCCCTGTTCATCGTCACCCGGCACCGCCGGGGGCTGCGGCAGGGGCTGCCGGTCGCCGAGGCCGCACAGCGCGCGGTGACCACCTCGGGCCGCGCGGTGATCTTTGCGGGCGCGACCGTGTGCCTGGCCCTGCTCGGCATGCTGGTGCTGCGGCTGAGCTTCCTGAACGGCGTCGCGGTCGCCGCCGCGCTGACGGTCGCGCTCACCGTCGCCGCCTCCATCACCCTGCTGCCCGCGCTGCTCGGGCTGATGGGGATGCGGGCCCTGAACCGCCGCGAACGCCGACGGCTGGCCGAGGACGGGCCGCGGACCAGGACGGTGCCCGGCCTCGCCACCCGCTGGGCGTCCTTCGTGGAACGCCACCCCAAGGCGCTGGGCGCGATCGCCGTCGCCGTCATGCTGGGCCTCGCCCTGCCCACCCTCTCGCTCCGGCTCGGCACCTCCGACCAGGGCAACAACCCCGAGACCTCGACCACCCGGCAGGCGTACGACCTGCTCGCCGAGGGGTTCGGGCCCGGCTTCAACGGGCCGCTGACGCTCATCGGCAGCATCGACGGCGCCGAGGACCGGATGGCCCTCACCCGGCTGACCACCACCCTGCGCACCACCGAGGGCGTCGCCTCGGTGAGCGCCGCGGACCTCGGCGGCGGGGGCGACACCGGCGTGATCACGGTCGTGCCCACCACCGCTCCGCAGTCGCCCGACACCTCGGGGCTCGTCGAGCGGCTGCGCACCGACGTCCTGCCGAAGGCCGAGGAGGGCACCTCGCTGCGGGTGTACGTCGGCGGGCTGACCGCGGGCTACGACGACTTCGCGGCGTTGATCGTCTCCAAGCTGCCGCTGTTCGTGGGGGTGGTGGTGGCACTCGGCTGTGTGCTGTTGCTGCTCGCGTTCCGCAGCATCGGCATCCCGGTCAAGGCGGCGGTCATGAATGTGGCCGCCGTCGCTGCGTCCTTCGGTGTCGTGGTCGCGGTCTTCCAGTGGGGCTGGGGGAGCGAACCGCTGGGGCTCGGCAGGGCGGGCCCGATCGAGCCCTTCCTGCCGGTGATCATGGTGTCGGTGCTCTTCGGGCTCTCCATGGACTATCAGGTGTTCCTGGTCAGCCGGATGTACGAGGAGTGGCAACACACCCGCGACAACCGGCTCGCGGTCCGGGTGGGCCTCGCCGAGACCAGCCGGGTCATCAACTCCGCGGCCGTCATCATGATCGCCGTCTTCTCGGCGTTCGTGCTCAGCGGCGACCGGATCATCGCCATGTTCGGCATCGGGCTGGCGGCCGCGGTCGCCCTGGACGCCTTCGTCCTCCGCACGCTGCTGGTACCCGCCCTGATGCATCTGCTCGGCGGCGCCAACTGGTGGCTGCCGGGCTGGCTGGAGCGGATGCTGCCGCGCATCAGCATCGAGGCGCCGGATCCGGACCCGGACCAGCGGCCCCTGCCCGTGCCCAGGCCGCGCGCGCCCGAGGACGACAAGGCCCGCACGCCCGTGCCGTAAGGCACGCCTTCCGGGGTGGTCGGCGCCGTCAGCCCTCGCGGGGGCGGATCACCACATGGCCGGAGTCGAGGTCTATCGGACCCTTCCACGGGGGGTCGCTGTTGCCGACGTCCTCCAGCGTGAACTCCAGCCGGTTGCGCTCCTCTTCGGTGTGCTTGCGACCGGGCGCGAACAACTCCTCGATGAGGTTGAACATGGCGACCCCCGTAGGTGTGGGATGAGGGGGTGTCTTGCCGATCATGCCGGGCTCCCGACGCCTGGCACGGCACCTCGCGGCCCCGCGCTCGTCGCGCGCAGCGCCGCTGCGCTCTCCTCACGCGGGTTGCGATGTACCGCACCAGACGCCGCTCGCTGATCCGGCCTGATCGGCAAGACACCCCCTTGGGCCAGTGTAAGCAGACCGCCCGAAAAGGGGCCGGAACCGCCCGCGTCAGCTGATGTCCAGCCGCAGGATCCGGTCATCGTCCTTGCCCGGCTCACCCCGCCCGTCCGTATTGCTCGTGATCACCCACAGCCCACCGTCGTCCGTGGCGACCACGGTGCGCAGCCGCCCGTACTTTTCGGTGAGGAACGCCTGTGGCTCGGCCACCGGCTTGGTGCCCCGCAGCGGAATCCGCCACAGCCGCTCACCGCGCAGCCCCGCCATCCAGATGGAGCCCTTGGCGAACGCGATACCGCTCGGCGAAGCGTCCTCGGGCTTCCACTGGTCGACCGGATCGATGAACCCCTTCTCCCCGGCCTTGCCCTCCGCCTCCGGCCAGCCGTAATTCTTGCCCGGCCGGATCAGATTCAGCTCGTCCCAGGTGTCCTGGCCGAATTCCGATGCCCACAGCCGCTTCTGGGTGTCCCAGGCCAGCCCCTGCACATTGCGGTGGCCGTAGGAGTAGACGACCGAATCGGCCGACGGATTGCCGTGCACCGGTTCACCGTCCGGGGTCATCCGCAGGATCTTGCCGCCGAACGAGTCCATGTCCTGGGCGAGCCCCCGCTCACCGCTCTCGCCCGTGCCCGCGTACAGCATCTTGTCGGGGCCGAAGGCGATCCGGCCGCCGTTGTGGATCGTGCCCTTGGGGATGCCCTTGAAGATCGTGTCCGGGGCGCCCAGCTGATCGCCCGCGGGGCGCTTGTCGTCGTAGACCATCCGCACGATGCGGTTGTCCGAGTCGGTGGTGAAGTACGCGTACACCATGTGGTCCGTGCCGAAGTCGGAGGAGACCGCCAGCCCCAGCAGCCCGCCCTCGCCCGCGGGGGAGACGCCGGGCACGGACCCCAGCTCGGTCTTCTTCCCCGAGTCCGCCGAGACCTTGAAGATCTTCCCGGTGTCCCGGGAGGACACCAGCAGGTCCCCACCCGGCAGCGGGGCCAGCCCCCAGGGCGATTTCAGCTTGGTGGTGAGCGTGCTCACCACCTTGGCCGACCCCTTCTTCGGTGCCGCCGATTCACTCGCCGAGGGTGCGGCCGACGACGGGGAGCCGCCCTTGGACCCCTCCTTCCCGGGCGGGGGCGAACTCGACTCCTCGAAGGGGGACCGGCCGTCGCCGGTCGAGCAGCCGGTGAGCAGCAGCAGGGCGGCAGTGGCGGCGAGAGCGGGGGCGGCGAGGACAGGGGTGAGGCGAGGACGTCGCACGGTCGGGTTCCTCTCGGTGGGGCACGTGTGCCGCGGCACGGCACTGATTCTTATACACCGCAGCCTCGCGGCGGGTTCCCTTCCCGGAACCAGGGCCCACGCGCCCCCACGGCACCTTCAGTCCCACGACCCCCGGGCGGGCGGCAGCGTGGCTATCTCGGCCAGGTCCTCGGCCGTCAGCATCACCGCCGCCGCCGCGGCGTTCTCCGCCGCCCAGTCCTCCCGTTTGGTCCCCGGCACCGGCACCACGTGCGGTCCCTGGGCCAGCAGCCACGCCAGCGCCACCTGAGCCGCCGTCACCGACTCCCCGTGCCGCCGCGCCACCCGCCGCAGCCCGGCCACGATGGGCTGGTTCGCCGCCATCATCTCCGCCGTGAAGCGCGGGTGCCGGGCCCGCATGTCCTCCGGCTCGAACCCCTGCCCCGGCGTGAGCGTCCCGCTCAGGAAGCCGTTGCCCAGCGGCATCGCCGCCAGGAAGCCCACCCCGCGCGAGGCGCACCACGGCACCAGCGCCTCCAGCGCCTCGGGCGACCACACCGACAGCTCCGCCTGTACGCAGCTCACCGGGAAGACCTGCTGCACCCGCTCCAGCTGGCGCACCGTCGCGTCGTGCATCCGGGCACCGGCCCGCCGCTGGGCCCGCGCCCCTACCGCGCACAGCCCCAGCGCCCGCACCTTTCCCGCCGCGACCAGCTCCGCCATCGCGCCCCAGGTCTCCTCTATCGGCACCTCGGGGTCGGCCCGGTGCAGCTGGTAGAGATCGATCACATCGGTCTGGAGCCGCCGCAGCGAGGCGTCGCACGCCCGCTTCACATAGCCGGGCCGCCCGTTGGCCACGATGTGCTGCTCACCGACCAGCAGTCCGCACTTGGTGGACACGAAGGCGTCCGCGCGCCGCTCCTTGAGCACCCGGCCCACCAGCAGTTCATTGGTGAAGGGTCCGTACATGTCGGCGGTGTCGAGCAGGTTCACGCCCGCGTCGAGCGCGGTGTGCACGGCGCGCAGCGAGTGCTCGCCGTTGCGCTGCGAAGCGGTGTACGCCCAGCTCATGGGCATGCACCCAAGGCCGATCGCACCCACTTCGAGCGCCGCCGCTCCGATTGTCCTGCGCTCCACCTGGTCTGACCCCTCCCGTTTCTCGCACCAAACTAACCTCTGCGGAGAGCCTCACTTCGCATAGCCTCCTGGCATGAGTGCAGATGACAGCGATACGTTCCGGCACCACGATTCGTCTCATGCCGCGCCCGGCGACTCGGCCCGCCCCCTCGCCTGGCTGCCCATCGCGCCGGACGAGATCGAGGGCCTGCCCGAGAACCTGGAGTACGCCCACTGGGACGGCGGCCCCGACTACCCCACCGACCCCGCGCGCGTCGCCTTCTACTGCGCGCCGTACATGAAGAGCCCCGAGGTGCTGGCCCGTCCGCTGGAGGCCATGACGGGCCTGCGGGTGATCCAGACGCTCACCGCGGGCATAGACGGCCTACTGCCCGCCATGTCACGTGTTGTCCCCAATGTGCAGCTGTGCAATGCCCGGGGGCTGCACGACGCGAGCACCGCCGAGCTGGCCCTGACCCTGATCCTCGCCTCGCTGCGCGACATCCCCAACTTCGTCCGCGCCCAGGACGCCGGGGAGTGGACCCCCGGTTTCCGTCCGGCGCTCGCCGACAAGTCCGTTCTGATCGTCGGGTACGGCTCGATCGGCAGCGCGATCGAGGACCGGCTCGAACCCTTTGAGTGCGAGCGGGTGGCGCGCGTCGCGCGCTCCCCGCGTACGACCGAGCGCGGTCCGGTGCACCCGATCGACACCTTGCCTCAACTGCTTCCGGACGCCGATGTCGTTGTCCTGGTGACCCCGCTGACCGACCGGACCCGGGGGCTGGCCGGAGCGGACTTCCTGGCGAAGATGAAGGACGGAGCGCTGTTGGTGAACGTCGCACGGGGCGCGGTGGTGGACACCAAGGCCCTCCTCGCCGAGGTGGAGAGCGGCCGGCTGCGGGCCGCGCTGGATGTGACCGACCCCGAACCACTGCCCGCCGGGCATCCGCTGTGGCACGCTCCAGGAGTGCTCATCACCCCGCATGTGGGCGGTCCCTCGTCGGCCTTCCTGCCCCGCGCCAAGCGGCTGTTGCGCGCCCAGCTGCACCGGTTCGCCGCGGGCGAGCCGCTGGAACATCTCATGATGACCACGGGGTAGACGAGGGGGCAACATGCCCCTGGCAGTACATACAGGCATCGATTGAATGCACTCCGTATACACAACGCCGTAGTCGATTACGGTGAGTAGATGGTCTATGTCCCTGAGTGACCAGTCTGGTGTATCGTCCCGAGCGGGGGCTGCGCCAATGACCTGACGGCGTCAGCGATGGACCGGAACTCGAGGGGGGCGACGGGCGATGTATGGCCAATGGACCAACGACCCGACGCAGCTCAGGCGTCGACCGCGACTTTTCCGCGCAGCCGCGCGGCTCTCGATGACGAGGCTCACGGGGATACGGCTCGCGGAGCCGCGCCCCTTCACACGACGGGCGGCAGTGCGGTGAGCGCCACCGGAGCGGTGCTCGCCCGTCCGGCGGTCTCCGGCGGCGCCCGGCTGCTGCCGCAGGTCGTCCTGGCCCTGGTCTGCGGCGGATACGCGGTGGGCGCGGTGCTCGGCTGGGGATCGTCCGAACTGGCCGTCTTCATGGGCGACTTCGGCCTCGCCGCGGCCGCCCTCGCCGCCGCGGCCTCCTGCCTGTGGCACGGGCGCCGGAACTCGGGGCGGATGCGCCCGGCCTGGCTGCTGTTCGCGGCCTCGTCCGCCATGACCGCGCTGGGCAACGGCACCTGGGGCTGGTACGAGGTGGTGCTGGGCCGCCCCGTGCCCACCCCCTCGTTCGCCGACGTCTGCTTCCTCCTCTTCGCGCCGCCCGCGATCGTGGGGATGCTGGTGCTCGCCAAGCGCCCGGAGAACCGGGCCGGATGGATCTGCCTGGGGCTGGACGCCTGGCTGATCGCCGGATCCCTGATCACCCTGTCCTGGAGCCTCGCCCTCGCCCACACCGGGCCGTTCGGCGGGGACGCCGAGAGCGTGGCCCGCAGGGCCTTCTCGCTCGCCTATCCGCTGCTGGACATCGTGCTGGTCAGCATGGTGATCGTGCTGCACTTCCGGCGCTCGTCGTCGGCCAGTCGGCCGGCGGTCAACACCGCGATCGGCGCGTTCGCCCTGACCGTGCTGTGCGACGCGCTGTTCACGTCGCCGCTGCTGCACGACCACTACCGCTCCGGCCAGATCCTGGACGCGGGCTGGTTCGCCGGGTCGATGCTGCTGGCGTACGCGCCCTGGGTGGCCCGGCGGGACGCCGCCGAGCCCCCGCCGCCCGCTGCGCGCCGCCCCGAGGGGCGGAGCCGTCCCACCGCGGGTGCCTTCGCCGCCCTGGCGCCGTATCTCGCCGCCGCCGTCTGCACCCTGGGCATCCTGTTCAACCTGATGGACGGCCGCCCGGTCGACGGGGTGGTGCTCTTCACCGCCTGCGCGGTCGTGCTCGCCCTCCTCGTCCGGCAGGCGATCATGCTGATGGACAACATCGCGCTCACCCAGGAGCTGGCGCAGGCGGAGAACCACTTCCGCTCCCTGGTGCAGAGCTCCAGCGATGTGATCATGATCGCCGCGCCCACCGGCATCCTGCGGTACGTCAGCCCGGCCGCCTCCGGCGTCTACGGGCGGGACGCGGGCGAGCTGGAGGGCTCCGAACTGGCCTCGCTCATCCACCCCGAGGACCTGGGCCCGGTGGTCCACGAGGTGCGCCGGTTCCTGGCCGCATCGCCGTGCGAGGAGCCCACCACCCGTATCGAGTGCCGCTTCCGCTCCGGCTCCGGCGACTGGCTCAACGTGGAGTCGACGGTCAACCGCCACCACGGCGGCCTGATCTTCAACAGCCGCGATGTCACCGAGCGGGTCCGGCTCCAGGCCCAGCTCCAGCACAGCGCCGAGCACGACCCGCTCACCGACCTGCCCAACCGCGCCCTGTTCACCAAGCGCGTCCGGCACGCGGTCGGCGGGCGCCGCCGCACCGACGCGGGCACCGCCGTACTCTTCATCGACCTCGACGGCTTCAAGGCCGTCAACGACACCGTCGGCCACCAGGCGGGCGACGAGCTGCTGGTCCAGGCCGCCCGCCGGCTCCAGGAGTCCGTGCGGTCCGGCTCCGGCGACTGCGCCGCCCGGCTCGGGGGCGACGAGTTCGCCGCCCTCATCGTGGGCGACGGCGCCGATGACACCAGCACCCGCGAATGCCGCATCCTGGAGATCGCCGACCGGCTGCGGGCCCGGCTCTCCCAGCCGTACCGGGTGGAGGGCGGCACCGAGGTGCGGGTCGCCGCCAGCATCGGCGTCGCCTTCGCCGAGCCCGGCACCAGCCCCGGCGCCCTGATGCGCAACGCCGACCTGGCCATGTACCGGGCCAAGGCCGCCGGGAAGAACCGGGTCGAGCTGTACGCCCCGCAGATGCAGGCCGAGGTGGCGCGCCGCGCCGAGGTCCAGACGCGGCTGCGCGCAGCCCTGCACGACGGCGAGTTCGTGCTGCTGCACCAGCCCGTCGTGGAGCTGGCGACCGGCCGGGTCACCGCCGTCGCGGCGCAGCCCCGCTGGCGCTCGGCCCAGGGCATCCTGTTCACCCCGGCCGAGTTCCTGAGGGTCGCCGACAACAACGGGCGCGGCGGCGACCACGGCCGCGCCGGCGAGGAAGGCGCCCGCACCGCCGAGCTGACCCGCTGGACGCTGGAGGCCGCCGTCGAACAGGCCGCCCAGCGCCGCCGCGACGGCCATGTGCTCCCCGTCTGCGTACGGCTGCCCGCCGGGCGGCTGGTCGACAAGTCGATGCCGCCCAAGGCCGTCGAGACCCTGCTCGCCCGGCACGGGCTGCCGTCCGGTGCGCTGATCCTGGAGCTGACCGACAGCGACCCCAGGGTGCCGCTGGACGAGCTGGAGCACCGCCTCGGCGCGCTGCGCCGACTGGGGGTGCGGATCGCCCTCGACGGGTTCGGCAGCGGCTATGCCGCGATCAGGGCGCTGCGCAGGCTTCCCATCGATGTGCTCAAGCTGGATCAGGGGCTGGTCGAGGGGGTGGTGGAGTCGTCCCGGCTGCACAAGATCACCTCAGGGCTGCTGAGGATCGGCGGCGACCTCGGGATGCAGTCCATCGCGGAGGGCGTGGACCTGCCCGAGCAGCTGGTGACCCTGCGCGGCATGGGGTGCACCCACGCCCAGGGCATGGCCTTCAGCGGGCCGCTGGACGAGCACCGGCTGCGCCGGGCGCTGACCCGCGGCAGCTATCCTGTGCCGCGCTCGGACGCTCCGGTGCTGGTCGGCGGCGGGTTGCCGGTGCGGCACGGCGGATACGGCGGGCATGGGCCCCGCCGCCCGGAGGCGGCGCACACCCACCCGCCGACCCGCTCAAATACTGAGACTCCTGTCCCACCCACTTGACACCTGATACGCGCGGGGGGGAGGGTCGGAGCCATGCGCACCCGAATTCTCGTACTTGGACAGCGCGTCGGCTGAGCAGGCTCATGTTGCAGACCTGCGGACCCTCACCGGCGCGCTCCCCTCGCTTGCCTCACGGCACGAGGGGTTTTTTGTTGCACTGACGCCTGTGCACCGCCTTCCTCCCCGCATCACACCTCATTCGAGAAGAGAATGCCGATGACCGAGCAGGCCTCCGGGGCCCATCATCCCCAGCCGCGGGCCCGTAACGGCGGACCGCAGTCCGCCACCGTCGAGCACGTCACGGGCGCGCAGTCCCTCATCCGTTCGCTCGAGGAGGTGGGCGCCGACACCGTCTTCGGGATTCCCGGCGGTGCGATCCTCCCCGCGTACGACCCGATGATGGACTCCTCGAAGGTCAGGCACGTACTCGTCCGCCACGAGCAGGGTGCGGGCCACGCCGCCACCGGTTACGCCCAGGCCACCGGCAAGGTCGGCGTCTGCATGGCGACCTCGGGCCCCGGCGCCACCAACCTGGTCACCCCGATCGCCGACGCCCACATGGACTCGGTCCCGATCGTCGCGATCACCGGTCAGGTGGCCTCCAAGGCGATCGGCACGGACGCCTTCCAGGAGGCGGACATCTGCGGCATCACGATGCCGATCACCAAGCACAACTTCCTGGTCACCAAGGCCGAGGACATCCCGCGCACGATCGCCGAGGCGTTCCACATCGCCGCCACCGGCCGCCCCGGCCCGGTCCTGGTCGACATCGCCAAGGACGCGCTCCAGGCCAAGACCACCTTCTCCTGGCCGCCGCAGACCGACCTGCCCGGCTACCGCCCGGTGACCAAGCCCCACGCCAAGCAGATCCGCGAGGCCGCCCGGCTGATCAGCCAGGCCGAGCGCCCGGTGCTGTACGTCGGCGGCGGCGTCCTCAAGGCGCATGCCACCGCCGAGCTGCGGGTGCTGGCCGAGCTGACCGGGGCGCCGGTCACCACCACCCTGATGGGGCTCGGGGCCTTCCCCGACAGCCACCCCCTGCACCTCGGCATGCCGGGCATGCACGGTACCGTCGCCGCCGTCACCAGCCTCCAGAAGGCGGACCTGATCGTGGCGCTCGGCGCGCGCTTCGACGACCGGGTCACCGGCAAGCTCGATTCGTTCGCCCCGTACGCCAAGATCGTGCACGCGGACATCGACCCGGCGGAGATCGGCAAGAACCGCGCCGCCGACGTGCCGATCGTCGGTGACGCCCGCGAGGTCATCGCGGACCTGGTCGTCGCGGTCCAGGCCGAGCACGACGCGGGCCACACGGGTGACTACACCGGCTGGTGGGAGGACCTGAACCGGTGGCGCGAGACCTACCCGCTCGGCTATGACCTGCCCGAGGACGGCAGCCTGTCGCCGCAGCAGGTCATCCAGCGGATCGGTGAGCTGGCCCCGGAGGGCACGGTCTTCGCCGCGGGCGTCGGCCAGCACCAGATGTGGGCCGCCCACTTCATCCAGTACGAGAAGCCCGCGACCTGGCTGAACTCCGGCGGCGCCGGGACCATGGGCTACGCCGTCCCGGCCGCCATGGGCGCCAAGGCCGGTGCGGAGGACCGTACGGTCTGGGCGATCGACGGGGACGGCTGCTTCCAGATGACCAACCAGGAGCTGGTCACCTGCGCGCTGAACAACATCCCGATCAAGGTCGCGATCATCAACAACGGCGCGCTGGGGATGGTCCGCCAGTGGCAGACCCTGTTCTACAACCAGCGCTACTCCAACACCGTGCTGCACTCCGGCCCCACAGCGTCCAATAGCGGCTCCGCCGCGGGGGCCACCGCCCAGCCCAGCGCGGGCACCAGGGTCCCGGACTTCGTGAAGCTCGCCGAGGCCATGGGCTGCATCGGCATCCGCTGCGAGGACCCGGCCGACCTCGACGCCGTGATCGAGAAGGCCAACGCGATCAACGACCGGCCGGTGATCGTGGACTTCATCGTCCACGAGGACGCCATGGTCTGGCCGATGGTCGCGGCCGGCACCTCCAACGACGAGATCCTGGCGGCGCGCGACACCCGCCCGGACTTCGGCGACAGCGAAGACGACTGAGGCCCGGGGCCGAGAGAAGAAGAGAGACGCACCGCATGTCCAAGCACACGCTCTCCGTCCTGGTGGAGAACACCCCCGGCATCCTCGCCCGGATCGCCGCCCTGTTCTCCCGCCGCGGCTTCAACATCGACTCGCTCGCCGTGGGCGTCACCGAGCACCCCGACATCTCCCGCATCACCATCGTGGTCAATGTCGAGGAGCTCCCGCTGGAGCAGGTCACCAAGCAGCTCAACAAGCTCGTCAACGTCCTGAAGATCGTGGAGCTGGAGGACGGCTCGGCCATTCAGCGGGAACTCGTTCTCGTGAAGGTCCGCGCCGACAACGAGACCCGCTCCCAGATCGTCGAGATCGTCCAGCTGTTCCGCGCCAAGACCGTGGACGTCTCCCCGGAGGCCGTGACCATCGAGGCCACCGGCAGCAGCGACAAGCTCGAAGCCATGCTCAAGATGCTGGAACCGTACGGCATCAAGGAGCTGGTGCAGTCCGGCACGATCGCCATAGGGCGCGGCGCCCGCTCCATCACCGACCGGAGCCTGCGCGCGCTCGACCGGTCCGCCTGACGAGACCCCCGAACCTTCACCCGCCCGCCCGTCATACGGTGGGACGCACAACCCACACGCTAGGAGAAACCCGAAGTGGCCGAGCTGTTCTACGACGACGACGCCGACCTGTCCATCATCCAGGGCCGCAAGGTCGCGATCCTTGGCTACGGCAGCCAGGGCCACGCCCACGCGCTGTCGCTGCGCGACTCGGGCGTCGACGTCCGCGTCGGCCTGCACGAGGGCTCCAAGTCCAAGGCCAAGGCCGAGGAGCAGGGCCTGCGCGTGGTGACCCCCGCCGAGGCGGCCGCCGAGGCCGACGTCATCATGATCCTGGTCCCGGACCCGATCCAGGCCAAGGTCTACGAGGAGTCCGTGAAGGACAACCTCAAGGACGGCGACGCGCTGTTCTTCGGCCACGGCCTCAACATCCGGTACGACTTCATCAAGCCGTCGGCCAACGTCGACGTCTGCATGGTCGCCCCCAAGGGCCCGGGCCACCTGGTCCGCCGCCAGTACGAGGAGGGCCGCGGCGTGCCGTGCATCGCGGCCGTCGAGCAGGACGCCACGGGCAACGCCTTCGCGCTCGCCCTCTCGTACGCCAAGGGCATCGGCGGCACCCGGGCCGGTGTCATCAAGACCACCTTCACCGAGGAGACCGAGACCGACCTCTTCGGTGAGCAGGCGGTGCTGTGCGGTGGCACCGCGGCGCTGGTCAAGGCCGGGTTCGAGACCCTGACCGAGGCCGGCTACCAGCCGGAGATCGCGTACTTCGAGTGCCTCCACGAGCTGAAGCTGATCGTGGACCTCATGGAGAAGATGCGCTGGTCGATCGAGACCGCCGCGACTACGTCTCTCATCAACGACTCCACCAAGGCCGAGATGAAGAAGATCCTCGGCGAGATCCAGGACGGCACCTTCGCCAAGAACTGGATGGCGGAGTACAACGCCGGCCTGCCGAAGTACAACGAGCTGAAGAAGGCGGACGAGGACCACCTCCTGGAGACCACGGGCAAGGAGCTGCGCAAGCTCATGAGCTGGGTCGACGACGAGGCGTAAGCGCCCGGACGGCGCGGCGGCCGTGCCCCGGGTGTGGCGGGGGTTCCGTGGAACCCCCGCCGCACCCGGTTCGGCTTTGTCCGCCGCGCACCACCACGTGCGGGTGATCCTGCCGCATTGGCGCATTACACAGGCCCGAGCGCTACTACACTTTCCTGCAACAAACGCGTCAGGCTCACAGCGTCGTGCGTCTTCCACGCGGCTGGAACCCTTCACCGCCTGCGGCCGTCGGGACGGCCGTCCGCTGAGGACTAGTGAGGACTGAAGACCACGTGAGCACTGCTTCCCCCGGTAAACCTGTCGTACTCATCGCCGAAGAGCTGTCGCCCGCCACGGTCGACGCCCTGGGCCCGGATTTCGAGATCCGGAGCTGCAACGGCGCGGACCGAGACGAACTGCTTCCCGCCCTTGCCGACGTGGACGCGATCCTCGTCCGCAGCGCGACCAAGGTCGACGCGGAAGCCATCGCCGCGGCGAAGAAGCTGAAGGTGGTCGCCCGCGCGGGCGTCGGCCTGGACAATGTGGACGTCTCCGCCGCCACCAAGGCGGGCGTCATGGTCGTCAACGCGCCGACGTCCAACATCGTCACCGCCGCCGAGCTGGCCTGCGGCCTGCTGGTCGCCACCGCCCGCAACATCCCGCAGGCGAACGCCGCCCTGAAGAACGGCGAGTGGAAGCGCAGCAAGTACACCGGTGTGGAGCTGAGCGAGAAGACCCTCGGCGTCGTCGGCCTCGGCCGCATCGGCGTCCTGGTCGCCCAGCGCATGTCCGCCTTCGGCATGAAGGTCGTCGCGTACGACCCGTACGTGCAGCCCGCGCGCGCCGCTCAGATGGGCGTGAAGCTGCTCACCCTCGACGAGCTGCTCGAGGTCTCGGACTTCATCACCGTCCACCTGCCCAAGACCCCCGAGACGGTCGGCCTGATCGGCGACGAGGCGCTGCGCAGGGTCAAGCCGGACGTCCGCATCGTCAACGCCGCCCGCGGCGGGATCGTCGACGAGACGGCGCTGGCCGCGGCCCTCAAGGAGGGCCGGGTGGCCGGTGCCGGTCTGGACGTGTTCTCCAAGGAGCCGTGCACCGACTCCCCGCTGTTCGAGTTCGACAACGTGGTCGCCACCCCGCACCTGGGCGCCTCCACCGGCGAGGCCCAGGAGAAGGCGGGCATCGCGGTCGCGCGCTCGGTGCGGCTGGCCCTCGCGGGCGAGCTGGTCCCGGACGCGGTGAACGTGCAGGGCGGCGTGATCGCCGAGGACGTCCGCCCCGGGCTGCCGCTGGCCGAGAAGCTGGGGCGGATCTTCACCGCGCTCGCGGGCGAGGTCGCGGTCCGGCTCGACGTCGAGGTCTACGGCGAGATCACCCAGCATGACGTCAAGGTGCTGGAGCTGTCCGCGCTCAAGGGCGTCTTCGAGGACATCGTCGACGAGACCGTGAGTTACGTGAACGCCCCCCTGTTCGCGCAGGAGCGCGGCGTCGAGGTGCGGCTGACCACCAGCTCGGAGTCGACCGAGCACCGCAACGTGGTGACCGTGCGCGGCACCCTGGCCGACGGTGACGAGGTCTCGATCTCCGGCACGCTGGCCGGTCCCAAGAACCTCCAGAAGATCGTCGCGGTCGGGGAGTACGACGTCGACCTGGCGCTCGCCGACCACATGGCCTTCCTCCGCTACACGGACCGTCCCGGCGTCGTCGGCACGCTCGGCCGCATCCTGGGCGAGGCGGGCATCAACATCGCGGGCATGCAGGTCTCGCGTGCCGCGGTGGGCGGTGCGGCGCTGGTCGCGCTGACCGTGGACGACACGATTCCGCAGAGCGTGCTCACCGAGATCGCCGAGGAGATCGGCGCCACGTCGGCCCGTTCGGTCAACCTGGTCTGAGCCGTGTAGCGCCTGCGCGTTCTCAAGGGCCCGGCCTCCGCTTCCCGCGGGGGCCGGGCCCTTTTCGGTTCCCCGGCGAGTTCTTTTTCATCGCCTGTTGAATAAGGTGGCGAGCGGCGCTACGCTCTCAGCTATGTGGAGAAAAAGTCTCCACATAGCTCTGTGTGTGCCCTTCGCAGGAGACCCCCCGTGTCCGATGACGCTCCCCGCATGCGCGCCGACGCGCGCCGCAACCGCGAGCAGATCCTGCGCGCCGCCCGTGAGGTCTTCGCCGACCAGGGGCCGGACGCCCCGCTCGACGAGATCGCCCGGCGCGCCGGGGTCGGCATCGCCACCCTCTACCGGCGGTTTCCCACCCGCCCCGACCTCTGCCGCGGCGTGGCCGCCGAGGTCTTCACCGCGGTGGACGCGGCCGCGCGGCACGCCGCCGAGACGGAGGGCGACCCGGCCGACGCCCTGCGGCGCTTCATGCACGCCGCCCTCGACCTCAAGATCGGCTCGGTGGTGCCGGCGCTGCTGGGCCACTTCACCGCCGACGAACTCTTCGGCCGGATGCACGGCGACGCCGCCGACCCCGTCGAGACCGTCGACCGCCTCCTCGCCCGCGGCCGCGCGGCCGGTGCGATCCGCCCCGATGTCGTCTTCGGCGACATCGTCCTGATGATCATCCGGCTGACGCGGCCGCTGCCCGGCGGGGGCCGCATCCCGGACGATGACGCCCTCGCCCACCGCCAGCTCGATCTGTACGTGGACGGGCTGCGCCCCAGCGGCTCCCCGCGGCCCACCACCGCCCTCGGCGGCCCGGCCGTGGACGCCGCCGCCTTCACCCACATCCGGGAGCGAGTGATCGACGACGCCCGTGCCGCCGTCGACTGATCACCGCCCGACGCCCGCACCGCACGACCAGAAAGGCACCCTCATGTCCGAGCCCTCAGCCATACCGCCCGAGGCCAACCCCCGGCGCTGGCTCGCCCTGCTCTTCATCGGCCTCGCCCAGCTGGTGATCGTTCTCGACATCACCATCGTGAACATCGCCCTGCCCTCCGCCCAGCGCGATCTGGGCATCTCCGCCGGTGACCGGCAGTGGGTCATCACCGCGTACACCCTGGCCTTCGGCAGCCTGCTGCTGTTCGGCGGCCGGATCGCCGACTACACCGGCCGCAGGCGCGCATTCCTGGTCGGTCTGATCGGCTTCGCCGGGGCCTCCGCGCTCGGCGGCGCCGCCCAGGGGCTCGGCATGCTGCTCGGCGCCCGTGCGCTCCAGGGCGCCTTCGCCGCGCTGCTCGCCCCGTCGGCGCTGTCGCTGCTGGCCGTGAACTTCACCGAGGCGCGCGAGCGCGCCAAGGCATTCGGCATCTTCGGCGCGATCGCGGCGGGCGGGGGTGCGATCGGCCTGGTCGTCGGCGGGCTGCTGACCGAGTACCTGGACTGGCGCTGGTGCCTGTACGTCAACGTGCCGATCGCCGTCCTCGCGGCGTTCAGCTGGTCCGTCCTGCCCGCCGACCGGCCCGCGGCGGAGCGGGCGCGCTTCGACATCCCCGGAGTGGTGCTGGCCGTCGCCGGTCTGGTGTCGCTGGTCTACGGATGCAGCGAGGCCGAGTCCGAGGGCTGGGACTCCCGGCTGGTGACCGGGCTGCTCATCCTGGGCGTGGTGCTGCTCGCCGCCTTCGCCCTGGTGGAGCGGCGCACCGCCCATCCCCTGCTGCCGATCCGGGTGGTCGCGGACCGTACCCGGGGCAGCGCCTATCTGGCGGTCGGCCTGTCGGTGGTCGGCATGTTCGCGATGTTCCTCTTCCTCACCTACTACATGCAGATCGTCAAGGGGTACTCGGCGCTGGTCACCGGCGTGGCCTTCCTGCCGATGACCGCGGCGGTGCTGGCCGCCGCGGGCGGCGTCGCGGCCCGCCTCATCCCCAAGGTGCCGCCGCGGGCGCTGGTGGTGCCCGGTCTGCTGATCGCGGCCACCGGGGTGGCGCTGCTGGTCCCGCTGGACGCCACCAGCTCGTACGCGGCGGGCGTGCTGCCCTCCGAACTCCTCGTCGGCTTCGGCATGGGCCTGGTGATGGCCCCCTCGATGAACTACGCGACCCACGGCGTGCGGCCGCAGGACGCGGGCATCGCCTCCGCCACGGTGAACACGGCCCAGCAGATCGGCGGTTCGATCGGCACGGCGATGCTCAACACCATTGCCACCAGCGCGACCTCCGACTACCTGCGCGAGCACGCCCGCCGCATGACGCCGGAGACCGCCAAGGAGGGACTGGTCGAGGGCTTCTCACACGCGTTCGTCTGGTCGTCGGTGATCCTCACGGCGGCAGCGGTGGTGGTGGGCGTACTGATGAACACCCCGCGCCCGCCCCGCGACAAGTCCGCCCACGCCGCCCCGTCCGCCGCCGTACACCTGGGCTGACGCAGGTACGTCAACGCCGGGCCGTCCGCGTGAGGGCCGGTCCCGCCTCGCGCAGCACCGTTCGGATGACCGCCCGCGGCGAATGCTGCGGGCGGTAGCGGTAGACGTCGGCGGGGGTCCAGCCGGGGTCCGTCGTGAAGGTGCGCAGGGCCCACTCGGGTGGTGGGGTGCCCGCGGACTCGGCCTCCGCTCGGGCCTTGGCCGCTTCGGTCTCGAACTTCGCTCGGGCGATGCGGTTCAGGTCGACGCGGCGGCCGTTGTACGAGGCGCCGGTGGCCGAGAACTGGTGGCCGTGGAGGGTGGTCACCGTGATGTCGGGGGAGGCGCCCGGGCCGGTGTGGGTGAAGACGTCGTGTTCGGAGACGATCTTCGACTCGAGCCCGGCGCCCAGGAAGTAGGAGCTGCCGCCGAGGGCCTGACCGCGCATCGGGTAGTCGGGGTCGTCGGTGGAGCCGCGGAAGTAGTTGTTGTACGTGTGCACCTGCCCGAACCGGACGCGGGGGCTGCGCTGGGCGGTGTCGGAGAACAGGTTGTGGTGGAAGGTGATCCGCAGATGGCCGCGGTCGCGGTCGCCCTTGCCGTCGCCGGAGCCGATCAGCAGGGTCTTCTCGTGGTCGCTGAAGCGGTTGTAGGAGACGGTGACGAAGTCCGTGCCGTCCTCCATGTCCAGGAGCCCGTCGTGGTGTTCGACGCGCTTGCCGTGGAATCCGACGGTGGCCCGGCTGGTGGGGTAGCGGCCGTCGGAGAAGGCGCAGTGGTCGATCCAGATGTTGCGGCCGGTGACGATCGACAGCGCGTCGAAGCGCGCGTTCCAGGCGCCGGTCGCGCCGTCGCCCGGGTCCCAGCTGGGGAAGTGGTCGGTGGGGGCTTCGAAGCGAAGGTCGCGGATGACGATGTTCCGGCCGGTGTTGATGGTCAGATGGACGCCGAGCAGGGCCGCGTCCCTGCCCGTGCCCAGGAGCGTGGTGTTGCTGGGCACGGTGAGCTGGATCTGCTGCTTCTGGGCGTTCGAGCCGGTGACGCGGAGCGTACGCATCCGCTTGCACCACTCGTAGCGGTCGTCGCTCCAGGACGTACCGTCGGGACCGAAGCAGTCCATGTAGCGGCGCAGGTCCCAGCCGGGGGCGTAGTCCTGGGCGCCCAGGAGACGGCCGTCGTCGGTCTCGTTGCCGCCCAGGTGCCCGCGCACGCGGATGACCTTGGGCGCGGTCGGATCGCCGTGGTTGGCGAGGGCGGCCTTCAGTTCGGCGCGGGTGCGCACCACATGGACGCTGTCGGGGGCGGCGCCCGCGCCTCCGGTGGTGCCGGGGCCCGCAGTGGCCCAGCCGGTGGGCCGGTCCGGTACGGCCGAAAGGGCTGCGGTGACAGGAGCGCGGCCGTCGCGGCGTACGCGAATCGGCGCATCCGGTGAGGCACCCTCAGCCCGCCATCTCGTACGCGTAGTCCGGTGAGAACGCGCCCGCCGCCCCCGCGCAGCCGTCCAGTTCGCCCGGCGGCTTGACCCACAGGTAGGCGTCGATGGCCGCGTCGCCGGTGGTGGCCGTGGGGTTCTCGCCGACCTTGCGGCCGCGCGGGTCGCACCAGGCGTTGTCGGGCGCGGGACCGTTGCCGTTGCGGCTGGTGTCGATGACCGCGGTGAGGCCCGAGGAGCTGCCGAGCTGGGCGAGCACGCTCTTGGCGAAGGCCACCTCGTCGCCGGTGCGGCGGTAGTTGGAGACATTGCTGTAGATGCCGTCGCCGCTGCTCAGCAGGCCCGCCGAGCGCAGCCGGGAGGCCTGGACGGCGGGGCTGTTCCAGGCGGAGTGACCGGCGTCGAAGTACACCCGGGCCTTGGGCGCGGCGGCGTGGATGGCGGCCGAGGCGCGGGCGAGCGAGGCGTAGCGGCCGCTCAGTTCGGCGGGCGACAGACAGCTGATGAGCGCGATCGAGTCCGGTTCGAGGATGACGATCGAGGGCCCGCTGCCCAGCCCGGCGGCGAAGCCGCGCACCCAGGCGTCGTAGCTCGCCAGATCGGGGGCCCCGCCGGCGGAGGCGCCGCCACAGTCGCGGTTGGGGAGCTGGTACGCGACGAGCACGGGGACCTGGCCCTTGGCGGAGGCGGCCGAGGTGATCTTGCGGACGTCCTCGGTGACGGTGCCGGGGGAGTACCGCGAGAACCAGACGGCCTGGGGCTGGGAGGCGATCCGCGAGGCGATGCGGGCCCGGCGGGAGTCGTTCGGGTTGGCGGCGACCCACTTGTTGACGAGCGACTCGGGGTGGTTGAAGAAGGCGGTGGCGGAGGGGAGTTCGCCCGCGGCGGCGCGGGGTGCATGGCCCGCGCCGGCCAGGATGGTGGTGGCGAGTGCGGCGGCCGCCAACGCTCTGATGAGGCGCACGGTGCATCAGTCCTCTCGCGGACCGGGGGACGGGGACCGGGACTACCTCCTGGTTGCCGCCGCACGCGGGAAGGTTGCCGTCCCCGGCGTCCCGCCATACGGGCGTCTTAGACGCTTGTATGGGGCCGGGATAGGCTGACGCCATGGGACATCGAGAGGATCTGCTCGCCGGGGCGAAGCGCTGCCTGCTGGAAAAGGGCTGGTCACGCACGACCGCGCGGGACATCGTGGCCGCCTCGGGGGCCAATCTGGCGTCCATCGGCTACCACTACGGTTCCAAGGACGCCCTCATGCGGGAGGCGCTGTTCGCGGCCATGAGCGACTGGGCCGACGAGGTCCAGGCGTCCCTCGAGGACGCGGCGGTCGGCGGCGAGTTGACGGAGCGTTTCGAGTCGGGCTGGTCCCGGGCCCTCGAACTGTTCGGCAAGCACCAGGCGATGTGGCGGGCCCAGCTGGAGGCCGTCATGCAGGCCGAGCACGATCCGGCGCTGCGGGAGGCGTTCGACCGCGCCCAGCCGGAGGCACGTCAGGCGCTGGTGGGGCTCTTTCACGGCATCGACGAGCGCGAGGTCGACGAGGAGAGCTCCCGGGTGCTGGGCTCGTTCTACATGACCCTGGTGAGCGGGATGGTCGTCCAGCAGGCCCTGAACCCGGGACTCACCCCCGACGCCCGGGAGCTGATCGAGGCGATGCGCCGCGTCCTCGGCGGCGGGCCGCCGGATCCGTCTGCCTGAGCGAGCGGCGTCAACCCTGAGCCACGGTCCGGAGTCCTTCCCCGTGCCGGAATCCATCCGACGACGGAGGACCCGCATGGCCCCGTACGCCTTATCCCGCCCGCTCCGCCTACCCCGTCTGCCCCGCGCCCTGGCCGTCCTCGCACTGGCGGGAGCGGTCGTCGCGACGGCGGTCGTCCCGGCCGCCGCGGCACCGCGCGCCGCCACCCCCCGTTCCCCTCACTCCGCGACTCACCCCGCGACTCACCCCGCGACTCACTCCGCGACGCAGGACGCCCTCGACGCGATCACCCGCGCGGGCACCCCCGGCGTCCTGGCCCGGGCCGACCGCGCGGACGAGGTCTGGTACGGCGCGTCCGGCGTGGGGGACCTTCGCACCGGCCGCCCGCGGCTGCCGCAGGACCGGTTCCGCGTCGGCAGCGTGACCAAGCCCTTCACCGCCACCGTCCTGCTCCAGCTCGCCGCCGACCCCGCGTACGGCCTGTCGATCGACGACACGGTCGAGAAGTGGCTGCCGGGCCTGGTGCGCGGCAACGGCAACGACGGGCGCCGCATCACCCTGCGCCAACTGCTCCAGCACACCAGCGGGCTCTACGACTTCCTCGACGACGCCGCCCTCCGCGCCAAGTACACCGGCACGGCGTTCTTCGCCCACCGGTACGACGGCGCCACGCCCAAGAACCTGGTGCGGACCGCCCTCGCGCACGAGCCGGTCTTCGCCCCGAACGGTGGCTGGGACTACTCCAACACCAACTACATCCTGGCCGGAATGGTCATCGAGAGGGCCACGGGCCACGCCTACGCCACGGAAGTGGAGCGCCGCATCATCAAGCCGCTCGGCCTGCGCGGGACCGCGCTTCCCGGCACCTCGCCGTGGCTGCCCGGCCCGCACCCGCGGCACTACTCCACGCTCTTCGTCGCCGGCCCCGACGCCCGGGTCCACGACGCCACCGAGTTCAACCCGTCGGTCTCCGGATCCGCGGGCGAGATCATCTCGACCGCCCGCGACCTGAACGTCTTCTTCCGCGCCCTGCTGCGCGGCGCACTGCTGCCTCCTGCCCAGCAGAAGGAGATGTTCACCGGCCGCGACCTGGGGGACGGCAAGGCGTACGGCCTCGGCATCAGGTCGCAGAAGCTCACGCCGTGCGGCGTGACGGTCTGGGGGCACTCGGGCGAGATCCTCGGCGCGGTGAGCCGGACGGCGGCCACCGCCGACGGCGAACACGTCATCACGCTCAACCAGAACGGGGACTGGGGCGATGACGCCCTCGAACAGGCGGCCATCGAGGCGGAGTTCTGCGGCTGAACCCCGCGGCTACCGGAGCCGGGCCGCCTTGAGGGCCATGTGGAGGAGCAGCCGGTCGTCGCCCGCGTCGAGGTCCAGGCCGGTGAGCTGGCGCACCCGGGAGAGGCGGTAGTAGAGCGTCTGCCGGTGGATCCCGAGGATCTGGGCGGTACGGCTCGCCTGGCCCGCGCAGTCCAGGAACGTTTCGGCGGTGCGGGCCAGTTCCGCGTGCGTGCGCTCCAGCAGGGGGCGTACGGCGGCGTCGGGAGCGGTCGGGGGGAGCGTGGCCAGCAGCCGGTACGGGCCGATGGCCGTCCACTCCGCGATCGGGTCGAGCCGGGCGTCCGCCCGCGCGGCCCGGGCGGCGGCCAGCGCCTCGCGCCAGGCGGCGGGCAGCTCGTCCAGCCCGCGCCGCGCCTCGCTGACCCCGGCGGAGCTCTCCCGGCCGCCGCCGCACGGCAGGTCGGCGCCGTGCGGCTCGGCGGCCCGGGCCGCCCCTGCGGCGCCGGGCGCGTGGAGGGGATGGGCGGGCGGCGCACTGTCGGGGGCGGCCGTGCGGGGCGAGCGGAGGAGCTGTTCGGCGGTGGCCCGGGCGGGGGCCAGGGAGGTGGGGGCGCGCAGCCGGACGAGGGCGGCCAGCGCCGTCTCGTCGGGGATCACGCAGGCCGCGGCGATGCCCGGCAGATGCGGGAGGCCGGGGTGGTCCTGGTCCTCGCCCGTGTCCGGAACCCACGGCAGGACGGCCACGAGCGCCAGCGGCCCGTCGGCCGCGCCGCGCAGCGCGGTGTGCAGGCCCGAACAGGCCGCGTCGCGGGTGGCCGGTGGCCCGGTGAGCAGTTCGCGCAGCAGCTCGCCCAGTTCCTCGCCGGCCCGTGCCTCGGCCGCCAGCAGGGCGCCGATCCGGGCCGTGGTCTCCATCGCCCGGACCAGCCGCGGGTCGGGGGGCGGCCCGGCGGGGCCGCCGAGCTCCAGGTCGGAGAGGTGGCCGTCGTCCAGCAGCCAGACATAGCCGTGGACGACGCCGCGGTGCCGCACCGGCAGGCAGATGCGGCCCATGAAGACCCCGGCCCCCGGGTCCGGCGGGATCCGCAGCGGGGCCTGTGCCCGGGCGATCCCGAACGCCTCGAACCAGGCCCGCACCGCCGCCGTGGAACGGCGCTGGAGGATGGAGCGGGTACGGACCGGGTCCAGCGTCGGTTCCTCCGCGTCGTCGCTGTCCTGCGCCCCGAAGGCGATCAGCGCGAAGTCGCGGTTCTCCAGGGTCGCGGGCGCGCCGAGCGTCGCGGTGATCTCGTCCACCAGCTGCTGATAGTCCTCGCGCATGGCGCCCCGGCCTCCTTCCCAAACGGTGACCTCAGCCTCTCATACAGGTGTCTGAGATCCCGGACACGGATGCGTGACAGCTGTCGATGGCCCCGATTCCGCGCGATCCTTAAGTTTCACGGTGAGTTGTTGAAGCCGTTCACCGGCCGTCATCGTGGAGGTGCCCTGTGCTGGGACCCGTGCTGCTCGCCGCTTCGCGCAGCGCTGCCATCCGTCGGATCGTGAGCGGCGCGCCGGTCACACGCCCCATGGTGGATCGGTTCGTCGCCGGGGAGCGGCTGGCCGAATCCATGGCGGCGGTACGGGGGCTCACCTCGCACGGCCTGGAGGTCACCCTGGACCACCTGGGGGAGGACGTTACCGACCGGTCCGAGGCGCTGCGCAGCCGGGACGCCTATCTGGCGCTGACCGAGGCGCTCGCCGGGGAGGGGCTCGGGGCCCGCGCGGAGATGTCCGTGAAACTCTCGGCCTTCGGCCAGGCGCTGCCCGGCGGCCATGACCTCGCGCTCGCCAATGTGACCCCGGTCGTCGAGGCCGCCGCGGAGGCCGGCACGACGGTCACCCTCGACATGGAGGACCACACCACCGTGGACTCCACCCTCGCGATCCTCGGCGAGCTGCGCACCCGGTTCCCGCAGACCGGCGCGGTCGTCCAGTCGTATCTCTTCCGGACCGAGGACGACTGCCGCGCGCTCGCCGGGGAAGGCTCGCGGGTGCGGCTCGTGAAGGGCGCGTACAACGAGCCCGCCTCGGTCGCGTACCAGGACAAGCGCGAGGTGGACCGGGCCTTCGTGCGCTGTCTGAAGATCCTGATGTCCGGCGAGGGCTACCCCATGATCGGATCGCACGATCCGCGCATGGTCGCCATCACCCAGGACCTGGCGCACCGCCTGGGCCGCAAAAAGGACGAGTACGAGTTCCAGATGCTGTACGGGATCCGTCCGGCCGAGCAGGAACGGCTGGTCGCGGAAGGCCACCGTATGCGGGTTTACGTCCCGTATGGAACAGACTGGTATGGGTACTTCATGCGGCGGCTCGCCGAGCGCCCCGCGAACCTCGCGTTCTTCCTGCGCTCGCTCGTCGGCCGCGGCTGACAGCCCTCGGCTCACGACCACCACGACGACCCTCACGACGAAGGAGACAACGGCCATCATGGACGCTGTGACCCAGGTCCCCGTGCCGGTGAACGAGCCGGTGCACACCTATGCCCCCGGCAGCGCCGAGCGCACCCGTCTGGAGGCCAAGCTCAAGGAGCTGGCCGACAACCCGATCGACCTGCCGATGACCATCGGCGGCGAGAAGCGCCTGGGTGGCGGGGAGCGCTTCGACGTCGTACAGCCGCACAACCACGCGGCCCGTCTCGGCACCTACGGGAACGCCACCAAGAAAGACGCCCAGGACGCGGTCGACGCGGCGCTGGCCGCCGCCCCCGCGTGGCGCGCGCTGAGCTTCGACGACCGCGCCGCGGTCATCCTCAAGGCCGCGGACCTGCTGTCCGGCCCGTGGCGCGAGACCATGGCGGCCTCCACCATGCTGGGCCAGTCGAAAACCGCGCAGCAGGCCGAGATCGACACGCCCTGTGAGCTGATCGACTTCTGGCGCTTCAACGTCCACTTCGCCCGCCAGATCCTGGCCGAGCAGCCGGTCGCCAACTCCCCGGGCGTCTGGAACCGCACGGACCACCGGCCGCTGGAGGGCTTCGTCTACGCGATCACGCCCTTCAACTTCACGGCCATCGCGGGCAACCTCCCCACCGCCCCCGCCCTGATGGGCAACACGGTCGTCTGGAAGCCCTCCCCGACCCAGACCCACGCCGCCGTGCTGCTGATGCAGCTGCTGGAGGAGGCCGGGCTGCCCAAGGGTGTGATCAACCTGGTCGCGGGGGACGGCAAGGACGTCTCCGAGGTGGCGCTGACCCACCCGGACCTCGCGGGCATCCACTTCACCGGCTCCACCCGCACCTTCCAGTACCTGTGGAAGACGGTCGGCAACAACATCGAGAACTACAAGACGTACCCGCGGCTGGTCGGCGAGACCGGCGGCAAGGACTTCATCGTCGCCCACCCGTCCGCCGACCCGGCGGTGCTGAAGACGGCGGTGACCCGCGGCGCCTTCGAGTTCCAGGGCCAGAAGTGTTCCGCCGCCTCGCGCGCCTACATCCCGCGCTCCCTGTGGGAGAACGGCTTCAAGGAGGAGCTGGCCGCGGAGGTCGACGGCCTGGCCATGGGCCCCGTCACCGACCTCGGCAACTTCATGGGCGCGGTCATCGACGACCGGTCCTTCGCCAAGAACAAGGCGGCGATCGACCGGGCGAAGTCCGACCCCACGATCGAGATCGTCGCGGGCGGCACGTACGACGACAGCGAGGGCTACTTCGTCCGCCCGACCGTCCTCGTCTCCACCGACCCGGAGAACGAGATCTTCAAGGACGAGTACTTCGGCCCGATCATCGGTGTGTTCGTGTACGAGGACGCCGAGTACGACGCGATGCTGAAGCAGATGGAGTCGGCGTCGGCGTACGGCCTGACCGGCGGCGTCATCGCCCAGGACCGCGCCGCGGCCGCCGCCACCTGCGAGGCGCTGCGCTTCGCGGCCGGCAACTTCTACATCAACGACAAGCCCACCGGTGCCGTGGTCGGCCAGCAGCCCTTCGGCGGTGGCCGCGCGTCCGGCACCAACGACAAGGCGGGCGCGAAGCAGAACCTGATGCGCTGGACCTCCACCCGCTCCATCAAGGAGACGATGGTCCCGCCGACGGACTACCGCTACCCGCACATGGGCTGACCCGCCCGGCGCACCCGCGCCCCCTGGGCCCCGCCCTCGACCTGGCTGCGAGCCGGTCGGGGGCGGCGTGCTGTCAGGGGGTGCAACGGCGGGGCGCAACGGCGTAAAGCTGTGGACGCCCAGGGCATGCCGGTGCTAGCGTCTTGCATTCAAGTCAGCGTTATTTACCGCAGTTTACGTGGGTAACCAGGCAAGTGATCATCCACGAAGCGATGGCTGCGGTCAAGGTGATCGAGGTCGGACGGGGGTCGGCCTCGATCATCACCACGCTTGCGACGTCCCACCCGTGAAGCCGCCGACGGCCGGCTCCGCCCTGCCCGCGTCTCAGATAGTAGGACGTCCGACTAATTGTGCAGACACTGACGCTCCGCTCCCTTACTTTTGTGGAAGCCGAACGTCCCGCTCCATCGAGCGACGGCGGAAGCGGCCCGGTGCAACCGCGCAGGTGACCCCTGCCGCACCCAGGCCCCCGCCCCTTTACGGCAGCCACCTTCTCGGGGATTCCTCCCGGCCGTGCGCCGGGGTTCAGCAGAGGAGACGTGAACCATGGCCGAGCAGACCATCCGCAGGGTCCGCCGCAAGAACGACGACACCGACCGGCGGAACGCCGCCGCCGCGCTCCAGCGCGCGCTCGACCGCCGCGACAACGGCGGCTCCACCGGTCACTGAGCCGCGGGGCGGCTTTCCGGGCCGCTTCTCACATCCCCCGGGGCCGGGTGATGTCGAAGCGGTCCACCCGCTCACCGGACTCCGCCAGCGCCGTGACCATCATGCGCGGAACCGGCCCCGGATCGACCTCCACCGCGAGGAACGAGAAGCCGGTGTAGCGGACCCGTGACCACTCCACGGTGTCCTTGTTCTTCTCGCCGTCCTTCGTCCAGTGGTAGCTCTCCACCTCGTCGAGGTCCTTGACGTGCCCCTCGTAGCTGTCGGGGACCGGGAACTCGTACAGGTCCGCCCCGGCGCCGCCCGCCGTGACGTACACGATCCCGTCCCGCGCGGGGTTCACGTGCTCGCCGATCGGCACCCTCTTGGCCACCTTGCCGCCGCGGATGGCATCGGTGCGCTCGTAGACGTGGTTGTGGCCGTTGATGACCAGGTCCACATCGTGCTTCTCGAAGATCGGCACCCAGGCGTCGCGCACCCCGCCGTCCGAGGCGTGCGAGCTGGTCGTGGAGAACGCGCAGTGGTGGAAGAAGACCACCAGGAAGTCGATGCCGGACCGCTTGCGCAGCTCTCCCAGGCGGCGGTCCAGCCAGCGGGTCTGGTCGCCGCCCGTGTAGCCCTTGTTGGCGGGGATCTCGTAACTGACGTCATTGGCGTCCAGCGCGACGACGCCCACGTTCCCGTAGGTGAAGGAGTAGACGCCGGGCGCCTTGCGGGGGTCGGGCCCGTTGTCCGGCAGGGACCAGCGGGCCAGCTGCCCGCCGTAGCCGTCGGGGGAGTACCACGCCTCCATGTCGTGGTTCCCGGTCGTCACCATCCACGGCACGCTCGCCGCGACCGAGTCGGTCTGGGCGAGGAAGGAGTCCCAGACCCGGGCGTCGTACAGGTCGGACTTCTTGCCGTGGCCGGTGGTGTCCGCGTAGCAGATGTCCCCGGCGTGCAGGTGGAACGACGGATCCTGACCCAGGATCAACTGGTCGTTCGCGAGCGCCTCATAGCTCACCCCCTGGTCGCCGAAGGCGGTGAAGACGAACTTCTCCGGCCGCTTGGGCGCGGTGCTGAACGTGCCCAGCGAGGAGAAGTGACGCGGGTCGGCGGGGTCGTAGCCCTCGTGGCCGACGCCGTAGTAGTACGTGACACCGGGGCGCAGCCCGTCCACCGCGGCGTGCAGGTAGTACTGGTCGACCGCGGGCAGCTTGTCGCCGAGCGAGGGCGTGTGCAGATGGCGGACCTCGGCCTCGACCTTCCGGGTCAGATCCGTCGGCCGCAGCCCGATCCGCAGATACGGCCGCTTCACCGCGAACGGCACCTGCCAGGAGACCCGCATCTGCGTCGTCGGGTCGGCGCCGAGAGCAAGGTGGCGGCCGAAGGGGGCCACTTGGGCGCCGCTGACATTCGGCGTCTTGGAGCGGGGGGCCGCGGCGGGCGCCGGGTCGGGCTTGACGGCGGGGGCGCAGCCCGCGCCGCCCAGCGCCACCGCGGCCGCCCCGGCCGTCGCGGCGCCCCCGCGCAGCACCCGTCGGCGGGGGAGGGCGTCGCGCAGGTACTCGTGCTGCTCCGCCATGGTCATCCGGCTCGCTAGTGGCTCCGGAATGCCGAACCGTGGTGTATGCATGAGCCGGAATCTCCCCCGCGCGGGCGACTTCACGCCGTACTCCGGGTGAACGCGGCCTGACCGATGGACGATCTGTCCGTATGGCGGACGACCGATGTCATGTGATGGGACGAGGAGTAGGGTCCTGGTATGTCTCGCAGCATTCGCCTCGCAGTGATCCCCGGTGACGGTATCGGCCAGGAAGTCGTGGCCCAGGGCCTCAAGGTCCTCGGCGCCGCCCTTCCCCAGGACGTGAAGCTGGAGACCAAGAGTTACGACCTCGGCGCCCGGCGCTGGCACGCCACCGGCGAGACCCTGACGGACGCCGAGCTGGAGTCGCTGAAGGACCACGACGCGATCCTGCTGGGCGCGATCGGCGACCCGTCGGTCCCGTCCGGGGTGCTGGAGCGCGGGCTGCTGCTCAAGCTGCGCTTCGCCTTCGACCACTACGTCAACCTGCGTCCGTCGAAGCTCTTCCCGAACACCACGACCCCGCTGGCCGGGCGCCCCGACATCGACTTCGTCGTCGTCCGGGAGGGCACCGAGGGCCCGTACGTGGGGAACGGCGGCTCGCTGCGGACCGGTACCCCGGCCGAGGTCGCCACCGAGGTCAGCCTGAACACCGCGTACGGCGTCGAGCGCGTCGTCCGGGATGCGTACGAGCGCGCCAACAGCCGCCCGCGCAAGAAGCTGACGCTCGTGCACAAGAACAACGTCCTGGTGCACGCCGGTCACCTGTGGAAGAACATCTTCGACAAGGTCGGCGCCGAGTACCCCGACGTCACCACGGACTACCTGCACGTCGACGCCGCGACGATCTTCTTCGTCACCCAGCCCGAGCGGTTCGACGTGATCGTGACCGACAACCTCTTCGGTGACATCCTCACCGACCTCGCCGCCGCCGTCACCGGCGGCATCGGGCTCGCCGCGAGCGGCAACATCAACCCCTCCGGCGCCTTCCCGTCGATGTTCGAGCCGGTCCACGGCTCCGCGCCGGACATCGCGGGCACCGGCAAGGCCGACCCGACCGCGACCATCCTGTCGGTGGCCCTGCTCCTCCAGCACCTCGGCTACGCGGACGAGGCGGCCCGCATCGAGGCCGCCGTCGCCGAGGACCTCACCGAGCGGGACGCGGCGCGGACCACCGACGAGATCGGCGACGCGCTCGCCACCCGAGTATCCGGCTGACCCCAGCCTGTGCCAGTGCGCGGCTGGGTGCGACCATCGACCTTGGGCCGCGCACTTTCGCACGCATCCGTAACTGACGGCCCCACGTCGGCGATAATCGCTCGTGGGGCCGCCGTGTGCAGGGAAGCTTGGACGTCCTAGTACCGATCACGGGCAGGATGGTGTGAGCGCGGTCCGCCACAACGGAAGTGAAGGACTACCACGAATGACGACGCCCTCGATCGAGCTCAAGCCCTCCTCGCACCCGCTCTCCGACGCGGAGCGGGAGGAGATTCTGGCCAACCCCGGATTCGGCCGCCACTTCACCGACCACATGGTGACGATCAAGTGGACGGAGGGCCGCGGCTGGCACGAGGCCCAGCTCGTGCCCTATGCGCCGCTGTCGCTCGACCCGGCGAACATGACGCTGCACTACGCGCAGACGATCTTCGAAGGGCTCAAGGCGTACCGCCAGCCCGACGGGACCGTGGCCACCTTCCGCCCCGAGCAGAACGCCGAGCGCTTCCGGGCCTCCGCCCGCCGCATGGCGATGCCGGAGCTGCCGGTCGACCTGTTCCTCGCGGCCTGCGACGCCCTGGTCATCCAGGACCGGGCGTGGGTGCCGGGCAGCGGTGAGGAGTCCCTGTACCTGCGGCCGTTCATGATCGCGACCGAGGTGGGTCTGGGCGTCCGGCCCGCCAACGAGTACCTGTTCGTCGTGATCGCCTCCCCGGCGGGCGCCTACTTCCCCCGCGGCGTGCACCCGGTCTCCGTCTGGCTGTCCGAGGAGTACGTGCGGGCGGCCCCCGGCGGCACCGGCACCGCCAAGGCGGGCGGCAACTACGCCGCCTCGCTGGTGGCCCAGGCGCAGGCCGCCGAGCAGGGCTGCGACCAGGTGGTCTGGCTGGACGCCATCGAGCGCCGCTGGATCGAGGAAATGGGCGGCATGAACCTGTACTTCGTGTACGGGAACCGCATCGTCACCCCGGAGCTGTCCGGGGCGCTGCTGCCCGGCATCACCCGCGCCTCGCTGCTGCGGATCGCCGCCGACCTCGGCTACGAGGTGGCCGAGGGCCGGATCTCGGTCGACGACTGGCGCGCGGGGAACGAGGACGGCAGCCTGACCGAGGTCTTCGCCTGCGGCACCGCGGCCGTGATCACCCCGGTCGGCTCGGTCAAGTCCGCCCGCGCGAGCTGGACGGTGGCCGACGGGCAGCCCGGCGAGGTCACGACGAAGCTGCGCAAGGCGCTGCTGGACATCCAGACCGGCGCCGCCCCCGACCCCCACGGCTGGCTGCACCGCGTGGGCTGAGCCTTTTAAGGGCGGAAAGCCCGCATCCTGAGACGGATGGGAGCACGGGGGCAGAATTGTGCTTGACTGCCTCCGTGCTCTCGTTCGCCATGATTATTGGCAGCAGGCGCGCCGGTCCGCAGTGATCGCCCCGTACGACCCGGTACGACGCGACCACCGTGCCCCAGACCCGCGCGCAGACCTCTCGCACCCGCGAGGGGTCTTTTCGTTTTCCGGACCATCCCACCGGATGCGGAGCGTGCGGGACCATGGGAGGGCGCGGAACCGGTTATTCCGGTAGCCCCAGATCCATCCGACAGGAGCCAGACCACCATGAAGGATCGGCCCGACGACAGCTTCCACGTCTTCGACACCACGCTGCGCGACGGCGCGCAGCGCGAGGGCATCAACCTGACGGTCGCCGACAAGCTCACCATCGCCCGTCACCTGGACGACTTCGGCGTGGGCTTCATCGAGGGGGGCTGGCCGGGCGCCAACCCGCGGGACACGGAGTTCTTCGCCCGTGCCCAGGCGGAGATCGACTTCAAGCACGCCCAGCTCGTCGCGTTCGGCGCCACCCGCAAGGCGGGCGTCAGCGCCTCGGACGACCCGCAGGTCAAGGCGCTGCTCGACTCTGGCGCCCCGGTGATCACCCTGGTGGCCAAGTCCCACGACCGCCATGTGGAGCTGGCCCTGCGCACCACGCTGGAGGAGAACCTGGCGATGGTCCGCGACACCGTCGCGTACCTGCGGTCCCAGGGCCGCCGGGTGTTCCTCGACTGCGAGCACTTCTTCGACGGCTACCGCGCCAACGCCGACTACGCCAAGCGGGTCGTCGCCACCGCGCACGAGGCGGGCGCCGACGTGGTGATCCTCTGCGACACCAACGGCGGCATGCTCCCGGGCCAGGTCGACGCCGTGGTCCGCACCGTCCTCGCCGACACCGGCGCCCGCCTGGGCATCCACGCCCAGGACGACACCGGCTGCGCGGTCGCCAACAGCCTGGCCGCGGTCGACGCGGGCGCCACCCACGTCCAGTGCACCGCCAACGGCTACGGCGAGCGGGTCGGCAACGCCAACCTGTTCCCGGTCGTCGCCGCCCTGGAGCTGAAGTACGGCCGCCGGGTGCTGCCGCCCGGCGCGATGGAGGAGATGACCCGGATCTCGCACGCGATCGCCGAGGTCGTCAACCTGACGCCGTCGACCCACCAGCCCTATGTGGGTGTCTCCGCCTTCGCCCACAAGGCCGGGCTGCACGCCTCCGCGATCAAGGTCGACCCGGATCTGTACCAGCACATCGACCCCGAGCGGGTCGGCAACACGATGCGCATGCTGGTCTCCGACATGGCGGGCCGCGCCTCGATCGAGCTGAAGGGCAAGGAGCTGGGCATCGACCTCGGCGGCGACCGGGCGCTGGTGCAGCGGGTGGTCGAGCGGGTCAAGGAGCGCGAGCTGGCGGGCTACACGTACGAGGCCGCCGACGCCTCGTTCGAGCTGCTGCTGCGCGCGGAGGCCGAGGGCCGGGCACGCCGCTTCTTCCGGGTCGAGTCCTGGCGCGCGATCGTCGAGGACCGCCCGGACGGCACCCACGCCAACGAGGCGACCGTGAAGCTGTGGGCCAAGGGCGAGCGCATCGTCGCCACGGCGGAGGGCAACGGCCCGGTCAACGCGCTCGACCGGGCGCTGCGCGTGGGCCTGGAGCGGATCTACCCGCAGCTCGCCTCGATGGAGCTGGTGGACTACAAGGTCCGGATCCTGGAGGGCAAGCACGGTACGGACTCCACGACCCGGGTGCTCGTCTCCACCGCGGACGGCAAGGGGGAGTGGTCCACGGTCGGCGTCGCCGAGAACGTGATCGCCGCCTCCTGGCAGGCGCTGGACGACGCGTACGCGTACGGGCTGCTGCGGGCCGGAGTGGAGCCGCAGGAGTAGCCGCCGGTACGCGAGATTCCGCGGCCCCGACAGAAGTTTTCAAGGGGTGTGGCCCTGCCGGGGTCGCGGAGTGTGCGGGGGTGAACCGAGCCCTGAGAGGCGGATTCAGCCCTGTGCGGTGTTCTTGATCGCGGAGATGTCGAAGGTCAGCTTGGCCTTGTCGCTGACCATCACCCCGCCGGTCTCCAGTGCGGCGTTCCAGGTCAGGCCCCAGTCGGAGCGCAGCAGCTCGGCGCGGCCCTCGAAGCCGACGCGCTCGTTGCCGAACGCGTCGGTGGCCGAGCCGTTGAATTCGAGGTCGATGGTGATCGGGCGGGTGACGTCCCTGATGGTCAGGTCGCCGGTGATCCGGTAATGGTCTTCGTCGACCCGCTCCGCGGCGGTACTGCGGAAGGTCATCAGCGGGTAGGTCTCGGCGTCGAAGAAGTCGGCGCTGCGCAGATGGGCGTCGCGGTCCGTCTTGCCGGTGTCGACGCTGGCGATCGTGACGTCGATCGAGGCGGTCGAACGGGACGGGTCGGCGCCGTCCAGATGGAGGGTCCCCTCATGTTCGGGGAAGGCCCCGCGGACGTTGGTGACCATGGCATGCCGCACCGTGAAGCCGATGCTGCTGTGCGCGGGATCGACGGTGTAGTCCCCGGTCAGTGCGGTGAGATCCCCCATGGCTCCTCCTTGGACACGTACTTTTTTGTTCAATCTTGAACAAGGGTGAGAATAGACCTCTTCGGTTCAAACCTCAACATCCATGGCGTATGGAAGACGGAGAACCCGGGCATCACCCCACCGCCCGTCCGTCCCCGCTGGAGGTCCCATGCCACCGCGCCCGCTCAGACCCTGGTCCCGGCGAGGCTTCCTGGCCGCGGCAGCCACCGGAGCGTTATCCCCGGCCCTCGCCGCGCCGCCCGTGCGCGCCGCTCACGCCGCCGCGCCGGACTTCGCCGCCCTGCGGCGCCGCTGGACCGACCTCACGCTCGGCACCGGCTACGACCCCGCCGCCGAGCCGTACGCCGCCCGCCTCGCCGAGACCGGCCGCCTGGCCACCCGGTTCCGGACGAGCATGGCGCCCGCCGCCGCCTCGCTCTGGCCCGACCAGCCCTTCGACCCGCCCGCGGGCATCACCCAGAGCTACCAGCGGCTGACCACCATGGCCCAGGCGTACGCCCAGCCCGGCACCGGCCTCACCGGCGACCCCGGTCTCGCTGACGACGTCGCCCGCGGCATCGACCACCTCGACGCCACCGTCTACAACCCCGCCACCACCCGCTACGGCAACTGGTGGGAGTGGCAGATCGGCAGCCCCCGGCTGCTCCTGGACATCCTCGCGGTCCTGTACGACCGGCTCGGCGACGAGCGGCGGGAACGCTGTCTGGCCGCCGTCGACCACTTCGTCCCCGACACCATGCTCGGCGACTACACCGGCACCAGCACCGGCGCCAACCGCGTCGACCTGTGCCGCGTCGTGGCCCTGCGCGGCATCCTCGGCGCGGCGCCCGCCAAGGTCGCGCTCGCCCGGGACGCGCTCTCGCCCGTCTTCCCGTATGTGACGAAGGGCGACGGGCTCTACGCCGACGGATCGTTCATCCAGCACACCTGGGTCGCCTACTCCGGCACCTACGGCTACGTCCTGCTCGACGGCCTCGGCCGGCTCTTCGCCCTGCTGGCCGGGTCGGAGTGGGAGGTCACCGACCCGAACCGGCGGATCATCCTGGACAGCGTGGAGCACGCGTACGCCCCGCTGCTGCACGACGGGCTGATGATGGACGCCGTCTCCGGCCGGGCCGTCAGCCGCGGCGTCCAGGTCAACGACCCGCGAGGGATCGTGCAGAGCGACCATCAGCGCGGCCATCTGTTCCTCGCGGCCATCGCCCTGCTCGGCGCGGGCGCGGACGCCGCCGCGCGGGAGCGCTGGAACGGCATGGTCAGGGGCTGGATCGCACGCGACACCAGCAACCCCGTGCTGACCGACCCGCAGTTCGGCGTCGCGGACCTGGCGCGGCTGGCGGCCGTGGCCAAGGGGCCCGGCCCGGCACTGCCCGAGCCCGTGGGCCACACGCTGTTCCCGGCCATGGACCGGGCCGTGCACCGGCGCCCCGGCTGGACCGCCGCCCTGGCCATGGCCTCGGACCGGATCGCGTACTACGAGAACGGCAACGGCGAGCACCCGCGCGGCTGGCACACCGGCGCCGGAATGCTCTCCTGGTGGGCCGGTGAGGGCACCGCGACCCAGTACACGGACGCCTTCTGGCCCACCGTCGACCCCTACCGGCTGCCCGGAACCACCGCCTCCGCCCGGCCGCTCGCCGACAACGAGGGCGGCGGCTGGGGCGAACCCAAACCCGCCGCACGCTGGGTCGGCGGCACCACCGACGGCGAGTTCGCCGCCATCGGCCAGGACCTACGCGGGCTCGGCTCCACCCTGCGCGCCAAGAAGTCCTGGTTCTGCGTGGCCGACGCGGTCGTCTGCCTCGGCGCGGACATCACCGCCCGCGACGGCGCCCCCGTCGTCACCGTCGTCGACAACCGCAACCTCGGCGCCGACGGCACCCCCACCCCCACCCTCACCGTCGACGGCGTCCCCCAGCCCGCCGCACCGGAGCGGACCCGCACGTTCCGCCGGGCGCGCTGGGCCCATCTCGCCGGGCACGGCGGCTATGTCTTCCCCGGCGGCGCCGCCCTGCACACCCGGCGCGAGGCCCGCACCGGCTCCTGGCGGGACATCAACACCGGCGGCTCCCCGGACCCCCTCACCCGCCGCTACCTCACCCTCTGGCACGACCACGGCACCGACCCCGAGGGCGGGGGTTACGCCTACCTCCTGATGCCCGGCGCGGGCCCGGCCGCCCTCGCCGCCCGCGCCGCCGACCGCCGCTGGCTGACCGTGCTCGCCAACTCCCGCGCCCGGCAGGCCATCGCCATCCCGTCGCTCGGCGTCACGGCGGCCAACTTCTGGGCCCCGGGCACGGCCGGTCCGCTGACCGCGGGCGCCCCGGCGAGCGTGCTGCTGCGCCGTACCGGACGGCACACCGCACACCTCGCGATCGCCGAGCCGCTCCGGACCGGGGAGCCGTTCGACGTCCTCTGGGCGCATCCGGTGCGCGCCGTGACGGCCCACGACGCCGCGGTCGAGGTGCTGGCCACCGGCGGTGCCCTGCGGCTGCGCATCACCCCCGGCACGGCCTGCGCCACCCACCGCTGCGAGGTCGCGCTGCGCTAGGGGATGTCTTGCCGATCATGCCGGGCTCCCGGCGCCTGGCATCCGCCCGGCTGCCGACCATCCGGGTGGTAAAGCCCACCGGTTACGGGGTGTCGCCCACAAGATTGTGGGGTGCCGACAGGGCTCCTCACCCTTGCGGGTCCCGGGTAAGGGGAAATCCGCTGTCCAGTTCTGTTCCGCCTGCCCACGAAAACGGGCCCGACGTTGTATGGAATTGACATGCGTTTCCGGGGGTCGGGGAACGTACCGTCGTTCCATGACCAATCTCGAAGGTGCGCCCGTAGAGGCGAGTGACGTCCGCGGGCGCGTCGCCGAGCTGCACGCGATCCGCGAGCAGGCTCGGCGCGGCCCGAGCGAGCGGGCGACCGAGGCCCAGAAGGCCAAGGGCAAGCTGACGGCTCGCGAGCGGATCGATCTCCTGCTGGACGAGGGGTCCTTCAACGAGGTGGAGCCGCTGCGGCGGCACCGCGCGACCGGATTCGGGCTCGAGGCGAAGAAGCCCTACACCGACGGGGTCGTCACCGGCTGGGGGACCGTCCACGGGCGGACGGTGTTCGTTTACGCACACGACTTCCGGATCTTCGGCGGGGCGCTGGGCGAGGCCCACGCCACCAAGATCCACAAAATCATGGACATGGCCATCTCGGCCGGGGCGCCGCTGGTGTCCCTCAACGACGGCGCCGGGGCCCGCATCCAGGAGGGCGTCTCGGCGCTCGCGGGCTACGGCGGCATCTTCCAGCGCAACACCAAGGCGTCCGGCGTCATCCCGCAGATCAGCGTGATGCTCGGCCCGTGCGCCGGTGGCGCCGCGTACTCCCCGGCGCTCACGGACTTCGTGTTCATGGTCCGCGAGACGTCCCAGATGTTCATCACCGGACCCGATGTGGTCCAGGCGGTGACCGGGGAGAAGGTCACCCAGAACGGTCTGGGCGGCGCGGACGTGCACGCCGAGACCTCGGGCGTGTGCCACTTCGCGTACGACGACGAGGAGACCTGCCTGGAGGAGGTGCGCTACCTCCTCTCGCTCCTGCCGCAGAACAACCGGGAGAACCCGCCGGTCGCCGAGGCCGACGACCCGGTCGACCGGCGCGGCGAGTCGCTGCTCGACCTCGTCCCGGCCGACGGCAACCGCCCGTACGACATGCGCAAGGTCATCGAGGAGATCGTCGACGACGGCGAGTACCTGGAGGTCCACGAGCGCTGGGCGACCAACATCATCTGCGCGCTGACCCGGCTCGACGGCCAGGTCGTGGGCATCATCGCCAACCAGCCGCAGTCGCTGGCCGGGGTGCTGGACATCGAGGCGTCGGAGAAGTCCGCGCGCTTCATCCAGATGTGCGACGCGTTCAACATCCCGCTGATCACCTTCCTCGACGTGCCCGGCTTCCTGCCCGGCGTCGACCAGGAGCACGGCGGGATCATCCGGCACGGCGCCAAGATGCTGTACGCGTACTGCAACGCGACCGTGCCGCGGATCTCGGTCATCCTGCGCAAGGCGTACGGCGGCGCGTACATCGTCATGGACTCCCAGTCCATCGGCGCCGACCTGACCTACGCCTGGCCGACCAACGAGATCGCGGTGATGGGCGCCGAGGGCGCCGCCAACGTGATCTTCCGCCGTCAGATCGCCGACGCGGACGACCCCGAGGCCATGCGCGCGCGCATGGTCAAGGAGTACAAGTCCGAGCTGATGCACCCCTACTACGCGGCCGAGCGGGGCCTGGTGGACGACGTCATCGACCCGTCCGAAACCCGTGAGGTCCTGATCCGGTCCCTGGCGATGCTGCGCGACAAGCACGCCGACCTGCCGTCCCGCAAGCACGGCAACCCGCCGCAGTAACGCCCACGAGGGAGACGAAGACACCGTGAGCACGCCCACCGACATCGCCGACACCGCCTCCGCGGCGGCCACCCTGGTCCGGGTCGAGAAGGGCCACGCCGACGCCGAGGAGCTGGCCGCGGTCACCGCCGTGCTGCTCGCCCGCGCGGCCGCCACCGCCGGTCATTCCCGTGACGGCGCCGCGGCCCGCCCGCGCCCCAGCGCCGCGCGCTGGCGCCGGCTGGAGCGCCGCCCGGCGTTCAGCGCCCCGCACAGCTGGCAGGGCTGACGCCCGCACGGCACACGCGAAATCCCCCGCTCTCCGATGGAGGGCGGGGGATTTTCCGTATCCGATACCGGTGGGTACCGGCGCGTTCCGGCTGGTTCCGGCGGGCCGGGGCCCGCCGGAACCGGGCGCGGCTAACGCGCCGGCCGGAACCGGGCGCGGCTAACGCAGCCGGGCCATCAGCGCGTGCTCGACCAGCGTGATCAGCGCGCTCTTGGCCTCGCTGCGGTGGCGCGCGTCCGTGATGATGATCGGCGCGTCCGGGCCGATCTGGAGGGCCTCGCGGACCTCTTCGGGACTGTACGGCTGGTGTCCGTCGAAGCCGTTGAGGGCGATGACGAAGGGCAGGCCGGAGTTCTCGAAGTAGTCGACGGCGGGGAAGCAGTCGGCGAGTCGGCGGGTGTCGACGAGGACGACGGCGCCGATGGCGCCGCGGACCAGGTCGTCCCACATGAACCAGAACCGGTCCTGGCCGGGGGTGCCGAACAGGTACAGGATCAGGTCCTGGTCGAGCGTGATGCGGCCGAAGTCCATGGCCACCGTGGTGGTGGTCTTGTCCGGCGCGTGGGTGAGATCGTCGATGCCCGCCGAGGCGGACGTCATCACGGCTTCGGTGCGCAGCGGGTTGATCTCCGAGACCGCGCCGACGAACGTGGTCTTGCCCACGCCGAAGCCGCCCGCCACCACGATCTTCGCGGAGGTGGTGGAGCGGGCTGCACCGCTAGAGCTTGCGAAGTCCACTGAGCACCCTTTCGAGCAGTGTCACGTCAGGCTGGCCGCCGGCGGACTCGTCGCCGCCGGGCTGGTGAATGGCGACGAGCCCGGCCTCGGCCAGGTCGGCTACGAGGATCCGGGCGACGCCGAGGGGGATGGTGAGCAGTGCGGAGATCTCGGCGACCGACTTGATCTCGCGGCACAGTTGGCAGATCCGCTGGTGCTCGGGCAGCTGGCCCTGGAGCTGGGTGGGATCGGCCGTGGTGTGTACCAGTGCCTCGATGGCGAGCTGGTACCGGGGCCGGGTACGGCCCCCGGTCATGGCGTACGGGCGCACCAGGGGGTTATGCGCGCCTCCCGTGGGGGAAGGTTCCGGTGCGAGGCGCTGAGGCGGCTGTACGGGCTGGATGCGGGGTGGCTGCGGTGGTTCGTACATCGGACTCTCGGGAGGCGCGTAGGAGGGCGCGTAGAGGTCCTGCTGGCCCTGTGGGTTCAGGGGCTGCGGGGGCATCGGCTCCTGGGGCTGCTCGCCGGGGTAATCCCAGGACTGTTCGCCCGGGTAGGGGGAGCGTGCCTGGCGGCTCGGCGCGGAGGGGAAGTTGAAGCGCTTCATCGGGGCTTCTCCGCGCGGTTCGGACGGCTGCCCATGGCCGTACGGATATCCGCTAGGGGGCGTTGCCACGTTTCCTCCTCCAACTCCAACGTGCCTGTCGGCCGGTCGCGCCACCGCACCCTATGGCGCGGTGGCGCGAAACGCACTCCATGTTTGCTAGTTGAGAAGACTGCCTTGCAATTCGGCGCGCAGGTCGGGGGTGAGGACGTTGCCCGCGCGATCGACGAGCAGGGCCATCTCGTAGCCGACGAGGCCGATGTCGCACTCCGGGTGGGCGAGTACGGCGAGGGAGGAGCCGTCGGAGATGGACATGATGAAGAGGAAGCCTCGTTCCATTTCGACGACGGTCTGGTTGACCGCGCCGCCTTCGAAGATGCGGGAGGCTCCGGCGGTGAGCGAGGTCAGGCCGGAGGCGACCGCCGCCAGTTGATCGGCTCGGTCACGGGGGAAGCCTTCGGACATCGCCAGAAGGAGTCCGTCGGCGGAGACCACCACGGTGTGGGACACCCCGGGGGTGTTGTCCACGAAATTGGTGATCAACCAGTTCAGGTTCTGCGCCGCCTGGCTCATCGGGCTCACACTAACGCTCCTGATCGTAGGTGCTGCCGGGGCCGAAGCCCTGTTGGTCATGCTGGTCACGCGGGGTGATCCCGGATCCCGCATCGCGTCCCCGCTGGATGCCGCGGCGCAGGTTGCTGAGCCTGCCGCGGACGTCCTCCGGGGCCCGGGAGACCTGGGGGCCGCCCTGTCCGGTGGGCTCCGCGGCACCCTCGACCAGGTTGGCCTTGGGCACCCTCCGGGGCAGACCGGAGGAGGTGACCCCGCCGGCCTTCGGCTCGCGGAGCTGTTCGGCACGGTGCCAGCGCTGGTCGTTCTCCGACTGCCACCGGTTACCGTCCTCCTGCGGGGACTGCCGCGGCCGTTCCGGCGCCGCAGCCGCCGCCGGCTCCCCGACTGCCGCCTGTGCCCCTGTCTCCTCGATCGGCTGCCACTGCTTGTCGCGGCGCGGGAGCCCCGCGTCGGTCATGGAGTGGACGCCACTCGGAGAGGGGCCCGGACGGTGGAACTCTACGCGGTCCCGCGAAACTTCGGGACCGCCGGGTCCCGATTCCGTTTGCGTCCCGAACTGCGACGCGAAGGGCATTTCAAAAGATCCGGAATCGCCCCACTCTCCCTGCTGGGAAGGTGAGTTGTAGCCGACGTACGGCTGTTGTCCCGGCTCTGTCTGGCTTGTGAAGTCCGCTTCCGGTTCAGAAAAGGCGGAATCCTGGTACTGGGGACCGGCCGGTGCCGGACCGGGCTGGGCCAGCAGATCGGACTCGGCCGGGTCGTGCCGCGGCTCCTGCTCGTGCTGCATGGCCTGGAGCCCGCCGTACTGCCGCGGGGGCTGCTCCTGCCGCTGGAACTGCTCCTGCCTCTGGAGCTGCTCCTGGGCGTACGAGGAGTCGTCGAAGCCCAGCTCGGCGGCCGTGCGCGAGGACAGGGCGGCGTCCTCGGCGGTGTACGTGGGCTGCGGCTCCGGCTCCGGGACGAGCCGGGAGACCGTGAACTCGTCCTGGGGCAGCTCCTCGCCGCCACCGCCGTGGGTGATCGCCTCGGGCAGCATCACCAGCGAGGTGGTGCCCGCCTGCTCACCGGCCGGGCGCAGCTGCACCCGGATGTTGTGCCGGTCCGCGAGGCGGCCGACCACGAACAGGCCCATGCGCTGGGAGACCGCGGCGTCCACGGTCGGCGGCTTGGCCAGCTTGTGGTTGATGTCGGCGAAGTCCTCGGCGGTCAGGCCGATGCCCTTGTCGTGGATCTCGACCACCACCCGGCCGTCCGGCAGCCGGGTCGCGGTGACCCGCACCTTGGTGTGCGGCGAGGAGAAGGTGGTGGCGTTCTCCAGCAGCTCGGCGAGCAGGTGGACGAGGTCGGTCACCGCCGTGCCGTGGATCTCGCTCTCGGAGATCCCGGCCAGTTCGATCCGCTCGTACGACTCCACCTCGGACGAGGCGGCGCGCAGCACGTCGATCAGGGGCACCGGCTGGTTCCAGCGACGGCCCGGCTCCTCGCCCGCGAGGATCAGCAGGTTCTCGCCGTTGCGCCGCATGCGGGTGGCCAGGTGGTCCAGCCGGAAGAGGTGCTCCAGCTGGTCCGGGTCGGCCTCCCGGCTCTCCAGTTCGGAGATCAGGGTGAGCTGTCGCTCGATCAGGCCCTGATTGCGACTGGAAAGGTTCGTGAAGATCGCGTTGACGTTGCCCCGCAGCATCGCCTGCTCGGCCGCGAGACGGATCGCCTCGCGGTGCACCTGGTCGAAGGCGCGGGCGACCTCGCCCAGTTCGTCCCGGGTGTTGATCGGGATCGGGGTGACCCGCGTGTTCACCCGGCCCGGGTCGGTGCGGGAGAGTTGGTCGACCACCATGGGCAGTCGCTGCTCGGCGACGTCGAAGGCGGCGTTGCGCAGCTGGAGCATGCTGTGGCTCATCGAGCGGGCCATCCGGCCGGCCACGATGAACGCCACGAGCAGCGCGACGAGCACGATCGCGGAGTTCACGATCGTGTCCTGCTTTGCGTTCGCGGAGATTTGCGATGCCTCGTTCACGGCCTTGTTCACGAGGTTCTGCTCGGCGTCGCGGTAGGCGTCGAACTTGACCGTGGACGCCGCGAACCACGCGTCCGGAGTGATGCCCTGGTCCGCCAGGTCCTCGGGTGCCGACCCACCGGCAATGGCCTGGACCATCCGGTCCATGGAGGGCGGTTCGGTGTACGTCTTCCCCGCGGCCTCGGCCTTCTGCTTGGCCGCGGCGCTCTGTTCCTCCGCCCGCTTCTTGGCCGCGGTGAGGGTGTCCTCCAGCCGGGTCACGTCCTCCGGGGTGCCCGCGGCGTTGAACTCCCCGAGGGCGATGCCCTCCAGGTAGACATAGCTACCGAAGGCGGTCAGCTGGGTCTTGCGGTCTGCCGCCGACGGACCCGGCTTGACCAGCAGATGCGTACCGATGGAGCGCTGGAGCGACTCGGCGCCCTTGGCCAGCGAGACCGCGTAGACGGTGCGGCCGTAGGAGGTGATGTTGCCGGTGCCCAGGCCCAGTTCGTTGGCGAACTCGATCAGTGAGTGCTCGACGCCGACGTATCCCTCTTCGGTCTTCACCGCGCCCAGCCGGTCGGTGTAGGCGTTCCGCCGCAGCGCCGCCAGCTGGGGTTCGGCCGAGCGGAACGCCTTGAGGCGGCGTTTGAGGGTCGCCGTCTGCGGCATGTCCGCGGCCGCCTGGTCGAACTGCTCCTTCATCGCGTCGGTCGTCGCCCGGACCTTGCGCACCACGTCCTCATTGGTGCCGGTCAGCAGCGGTCCCGCGGTCCGGTCGCGCTCGTCGACCAGCGCGTGGGCGTAGGACTCGGCGGCCCGGACCAGCCTGGCGGTGCGTTCCGCGTCCTGCGCCTCGTTCCAGGTGGCGACCGACGACGACACCTGGAAGCCACCGAAGACCAACGCCACCAGCACGGGGATGAGCAAAATGGCGTACAGCCGCGTGCGCACCCCCCAGTTCCGCGGGGTGATCCGGCCACCGGTGGGGGCGGGCGGATCCGATGCATCTGCGGACGGTGCCGCTGTGCGTGTACGCGGCGGCGGGGTGAAGTTCCCTCGCGCTTCTTGCGCGGGGTCCGGCGTGCTTCGCCTCACTCGACCAACAACCTCTCGGCGTCGGCACCGATCTCGTGCCGTTCCCAGTTGAGCCCTTACTGCCCAGTTCAGCGAATTCCAGCACGCCCCGCAGGTGCTTTCCAAACAGTACGCAAACCGATCAGTCTGTTGTCTAGACCAGAGATAAAACGGGCGTTACGGGTGAGCCATGTCAAATACCGAACTAATTGAGTGCACACCGGAGTCGATCACGTGCGCTCCGTGTCGACGAGCCATGTTTTTCTCTGTCGAAACGTTATGAAGGCAAGAGCGGGCCGTGTCGTTGGACACAGCCCGCTCGTACCTCAGCTGCCGGACAACTTCCGGCGGTCTTCCCCTACTTGAGCCGGGCCATCAGCGCGTGTTCGACCAAGGTGATGAGGGCGCTCTTGGTCTCGCTGCGGTGGCGCGCGTCGGTGGTGATGATCGGAGTGTCCGGGCCGATCTGGAGGGCCTCGCGGACTTCCTCCGGCGCGTACGGCTGGTGTCCGTCGAAGCCGTTGAGGGCGATGACGAAGGGCAGGCCGGAGTTCTCGAAGTAGTCGACGGCGGGGAAGCAGTCGGCGAGTCGGCGGGTGTCGACGAGGACGACGGCGCCGATGGCGCCGCGGACCAGGTCGTCCCACATGAACCAGAACCGGTCCTGGCCGGGCGTGCCGAACAGGTACAGGATCAGGTCGTCGTCCAGCGTGATGCGGCCGAAGTCCATCGCCACGGTCGTCGTGGTCTTGTCCTGCACATGGCTCAGGTCGTCGATGCCCGCCGAGGCGGACGTCATCACGGCTTCGGTGCGCAGCGGGTTGATCTCCGAGACCGCGCCGACGAACGTGGTCTTGCCCACGCCGAAGCCGCCCGCCACCACGATCTTCGCCGAGGTGGTCGCGCGGGCCGGCGGGGCGCCGCCGCTAGAGCTTGCGAAGTCCACTGAGCACCCTTTCGAGCAGTGTCACATCCGGCGTGCCGCCCGTCTCCGAGCTGCCCCCCGGCTGGTGGATGGCCACCATGCCGGCCTCCGCCAGGTCGGCCACCAGAATCCGCGCCACCCCGAGGGGTATGTTCAGCAGCGCCGACACCTCCGCGACGGACTTGACCTCCCCGCAGAGATGGCAGATGCGCTGGTGCTCGGGGAGCAGTCCCGCCAGATGCGCGGGGTCGGCCGTGGTGCTGACCAGCGCCTCGATGGCGAGCTGGTAGCGCGGCCGGGTCCGGCCTCCGGTCATGGCGTAGGGACGCACCAATGGCTGGTCGCCTTCACCCCCGTACGGCGAGTGGTGATGGCCGCCGTACGGGCCGGTCGAGGCAGGGGGCGGGGTCATGGGTCCTCCGGTCGGACAACAAGGTGACGACGTGTGCCGTCGGTCGGTGCCGGTGGGGGGCGCCCGGCCGTACGGCCGGGCGGGCGGTCGGGGGGTCAGTTCAACAGGCTGCCTTGCAATTCGGCGCGCAGGTCGGGGGTGAGGACGTTGCCCGCGCGATCGACGAGCAGGGCCATCTCGTAGCCGACGAGGCCGATGTCGCACTCCGGGTGGGCGAGTACGGCGAGGGAGGAGCCGTCGGAGATGGACATGATGAAGAGGAAGCCTCGTTCCATTTCGACGACGGTCTGGTTGACCGCGCCGCCTTCGAAGATGCGGGAGGCTCCGGCGGTGAGCGAGGTCAGGCCGGAGGCGACCGCCGCCAGTTGATCGGCTCGGTCACGGGGGAAGCCTTCGGACATCGCCAGAAGGAGTCCGTCGGCGGAGACCACCACGGTGTGGGACACCCCGGGGGTGTTGTCCACGAAATTGGTGATCAACCAGTTCAGATTCTGCGCCGCCTGGCTCATCGGGCTCAACTAACGCTCCTGCTGGTAAGTCGGGCCTACGCCGCGATCGTGATTGCCGTCGAGGCCGGTTCCGGCCCGACGACCCTGCTGAATCCCCCGGCGGAGGTTGGTCAGCCTCCCGCGTACATCGTCGGGCGCGCGAGACACCTGGGGCCCCACCTGCTCGGGCTGCTGTGACGGCTGCGCGGCACCCTCCACGAGATTGGCGCGGGGCACGCGCCGTGGCAAGCCGGACGCCGTGATACCGCCGGCGGCGGGCTCGCGGATCTGCCCCGCGCGCCGCCAGCGCTCGTCGTTGGCCGACGACTGCCACGTGGATCCCGGACCACCGCTCAGCCCGTGGAAACCGGCGCCGTTGGTGCCGCCGCCGCGCTGGGCTCCGTTGGTGTCGCCCATGCCGCCGGTTCCGCCTGCCGCGGTTCCGCCCGACCCGGCGGTGTCGTACTCACCGGTGTTCCAGGACGGCTGCTGCGGTTCGCGGCCCCGGGCGGGCGGCACGGCCGAGGCGGGCTGCCCGGGCGCGGGCGGCTCGGGAGCCTGGGCGGGCGGCTCGGCGGGGTACCGCCCGCCGTCGCCCTGGCCGCCCGAGGGCTCGGCCTGGGGGTGGAGCCAGGTGGATTCGATGGTGTCGAATATCGGCGTCCGGCCGTCGCCGGGACCGGCGGGCGGCAGGGCGTCGTCCGTCTGGCGGCCGCCGCGCTCGTTCCGGTCGTCCCGCACCTGCGGGAACTCCCCGGTGTCGCCGGGCCCCTGGCCCAGCTCCGGCCGGGCGAACTCGCCGGTGTCGCCGGGCCCGCGCCCGTAGTCGGGGCGGTTGAACTGCGCGGTGTCGCCCGGACCGCGGCCCTCCTGACCGGGTACGGCGAACTCGCCGGTGTCACCGGGTCCGCGGCCGACGTCGGGGCGCTGGAACTCACCGGTGTCCCCCGGCCCGCGGCCGAAGTCCGGTCGCTGGAACTCGCCCGTGTCGCCCGGTCCGCGGCGCGGCTCGAACAGGTTGGGGCCGTCGCTCAGCTGGGGCAGCTCACCGGTGTCGCCGGGGCCGCGGTTGCCGAACGGGTCGCGGCGCTCGCCCGGGGCGGAGCCGAGGTCCGGGCGGGCGAACTGGTCCGTGGTGTCGGGCTCCTCGTGCCCGCGCGGCCGGTCGCCCGCGTCCCGCCGTCCCGCCGGTCCCGCCGCCCAGTCGTCCTGGGGGCGCGCACCCCAGCTGGTGCCGGGCGCCTGCTGCGGGCCGGGAAGCTCACGTGCCGGGTCGCGCGACGGCAGCTGCGGACGGTTGCCCTGGTCGCCGGAGTCGGCACGGCCGGGCGCACCGGTCGGCGGGGCGACCGTCGGACCCTGGTCGCCGCGCGTGGGCAGCGGGGGACGGTCCGAGGAGGAACCGGCACCGCTGCCGGGCCCGGCCGGGGGTTCGTTCCGCTGAGCCGACCGCCCGGGCGCCTCGAAGAGGTTCGGGCTGGAGGGGGCGCCGCCGGAAGGACCCGATCCGGCACCCGCACCCGCACCGGCACCGGCACCGGCCGGGCGGGTCGGAAGGCCGCCGTTGCCGGGCAGCGCGGTGCGCGGCCCCGCGCCGGGGACCTGCCGCCGCGAGGGCGCAGAACCGAGCAGCCCCGCCGAGCCGTTGCCCGGCCCGCCCTGGCCGCCCGGACCACCCTGGCCGCCGGGCCCGCCGGACTTGCCCCCGGCGCCCTGCGGCGTCGGCTTGCGGCCGCCCTGGGCGACGTCCACCGGCAGCATGACCAGCGCCGTCGTACCGCCCGAGTCGGACGGCCGGAGCTGGATGCGGATGCCGTGACGCAGCGACAGCCGGCCGACCACGAACAGGCCCATGCGCCGGGACACCGACACGTCGACCGTGGGCGGCGAGGCCAGCCGCTCGTTGATCGCGGCCAGGTCCTCCGGCGAGAGCCCGATACCGGTGTCATGGATCTCGACCAGCACCCGCCCGTCGGGCAGCGCGTGGCCGGTGACCTTGACCTTGGTCTGCGGCGAGGAGAAGGAGGTGGCGTTCTCCAGCAGCTCGGCGAGCAGGTGCACGAGGTCGTTGACGACCCGGCCCGCGACCTCGGTCGCCGGGACCGAGCTGAGTTCGATGCGCTCGTACTGCTCCACCTCGGAGGCGGCCGCGCGGAGCACGTCCACCAGCGGGACCGGCCGGGTCCAGCGGCGGCCGGGCTCCTCGCCCGCGAGGACCAGCAGGTTCTCGCCGTTACGGCGCATGCGGGTCGCGAGGTGGTCGAGCTTGAACAGCGAGGACAGCTGGTCCGGGTCGGCCTCGCGGCTCTCCAGCTCGGAGATGAGCGAGAGCTGACGCTGGATGAGGCCCTGGCTGCGGCGCGAGAGGTTGGTGAACATCGCGTTGACGTTGCCCCGCAGCAGCGCCTGTTCGGCGGCCAGCCGGACCGCCTCGCGGTGCACGTCGTCGAAGGCCGCGGCCACCTTGCCGATCTCGTCCCGGCTGTGCACACCGACGGACTCGACGGAGGTGTCCACGTCCTGCGGGTCGGACTCGGACAGCTGCTTGACCAGCTCGGGCAGCCGCTTCTCGGCGACGTCCTGCGCGGTGTCCTGGAGCCGGCGCAGCGAGCGCACCATGGACCGGGCCACCACGAACGCGCCGACCAGCGAGACACCGAGGACGAGAAGGATCAGCGCACCGTTGAGGATCGCGTCCTGCTGGGCGGAGTCGCGCAGCTCACGAGACTTCTGCGTCATCTCGCTGAGCAGCGTCTGCTCGATCTTGCCCATCTCGTCGATCTTGATACTGTCCTGGTCGTACCAGTCCAGGTAGGTGCGCTTCTCGGCCTTGAGGCCGTCCGGGTCGCGCACCGCCCGGTCGGCGTACATGGTCGCCGCCTTGATGTCCGGGCGGCTGTCCAGCGGCTCCAGCAAGTCCTCGGAGTTGCCCTGGCGGATCTGCTTGAAGCTGCCCAGGGCCTCGTTCTCCTTGTCGACCGCGGTCCTGGCGAACCGGCTGTCGTTGGCGGAGAACTCGGCGCCCTTGGGGTCGGCGAGGGCGGCGCTGATGAGCGCGCGCTGGATGGAGGCGTACTCCTTGGCGGAGGAGAAGGTGGCGAGCGCGCGGGTGTTGTTGATCATCGCGCGGTTGCTGGTGGCCTGCGCCATGTCCTGCGACAGCGACAGCAGGGAGTTGATCAGCTCGTTGTAGTCCTGGACCGTCAGCGAGTAGTACTGGCTGTTGCCGTACGCCGTGTCACGGATATCGTTGATCTTGCCGAGCTGGCGGTCGATGTTGACCAGCGTCGACTGCACACCGGCCATCGACTGGTCGCCGGGCTCGACGTTGTCGGTGGCCTTGCGGAAGGCCGCGATCGCGCGGTTGGTGTCCTCGCGCGTGGAGACGACGCCGTCGTCCTTCTCGTTGCCCTTGCTCGCCAGCGGCCCCGCCGACTTGTCCCGCTCCGCCTGGAGCGCGTTCGACAGCTGGGTGGCCTGCTGCGTCATGTCGGTGAGCAGCTTCATCTGGTCGAGCTGCTGGATGTTGTCCAGCGAGGTGTCGATACGGAGCGCCCCCAGCGTGGTCGCGGCGACCACGGGGAGCGCCAGCAGGGACACCAGCCTGGTACTGATCCGCCAGTTCTTGAGGGCCATCCGGGCGCCGGGCCCGCTGGGCGCCGACGCTGTCGTGGACTCGGCCGCGCCGCCGCCACCGCTGGGCGCGCTGGTCTTCGTAGCGCCCTGGGCGCCGGTCTCGGGGCCCTGGTCGGCCGGGGGCCGGCCGCCACCCTGGGCACGCTGGGGCGAGGAACCGCGGTCGGTCCCACCGCGCGGCTCCGGGTCCGCCGAAGTTTCCCCGCGGCCCTGGCGGGCCTGGGGAGACCCCATACCATCCCTCTTGAAACGTCCCTGCACTAGCGTCGCAACCTCTGGACCAGGCGCTCCACCGGGTCAGCGGTGAAGCGGTGTCGAGTCGAGGGGGACCGCGGCCCCCCAATTCGGTCGTGAGTGACCGGCGCGCTTCCTTTCGTATATCGACTAGAGGAGCCCCCGCCGCTCGGCGCCTCCGTCTTGCGCCCCCATGCGCGCCGGCTAGTTCCCACGGCGGTCCCGGGAATTCCAGCACAGTGCCGGATGCTGCAACAAGGGCAAGCGGTAAGGCTGTGACGCGCGTGACGCTCAGTGCGGGCGTTATTACCGGACGTAGAAAGTCATGTCTTCGATAACGGACTTTTGTGAACGAGTCGATCGTGGCCACGGCGTGTCCGGCTAGCGATGATCAAGAGCGGAACGTCTGGTTCGGGGGTGCAATGTCCGTTTCGGGGCGCGCATTGTGTGCCGTGAATGCGGCATTTGCCCGATCATTCGTGAGCAAAATCACATGCCGGTCGAGACTTTTTCTGCGATTCCATGGGAACGGCCGCCCCTAGCCTGACGCTTTACACAACCGGTCGATACGACAACAACGCGAGGCGTAAACCCAGTGAAGACGACGATGATGTTCCGCACGATAGCCAACCCCCGGCGCACCACCCTGGCCCATCTCGAGGACGCCGAGGAACTGCGGACCGAGACCGGCGAGCAGCCGGAGCACTCCGTCGAACTGCCCACCCAGACCGCCAACCCCCGGCGCACCGTGCTGACCGAGGCCCCCGGCCACTGAGGCGGGCGAGCCGACCCGGCGGCGCGCGGGAGGCGGGGCGATAGCCTGGAGCGTCAGTCTCCAGCGAGTCCAGTTAAGGGGCACCAGCTTCCCGTGCGCATCGCCAGATTCTCCATCGATGGCAACGTCGCCTTCGGAGTGGTCGAGGGCGAGCCGTCCGATCAGGGCGGCCCCGTCGTCGACATCATCAAGGGACACCCCTTCGCCGAATTCGAGCGCTCGGGGCAGAAGATCCCCCTCAGCAAGGTCCGGCTGCTGCCGCCCGTCCTGCCCAACAAGGTCATCGGGATCGGCCGCAACTACGCCGAGCACGCCACCGAACTCGACAACGAGGTCCCCGACGTCCCGGTCGTCTTCTTCAAGCCGTCCACCTCGGTGATCGGCCCCGGCGACCCCATCGCGTACCCCTCCTTCTCCTCCGAGGTGCACCACGAGGCCGAGCTGGCCGTGGTCATCGGTCGGATGTGCCGCGAGGTCCCGCGCGAGCGCGTGGCCGACGTCATCCTCGGCTACACCTGCGGCAACGACATCACCGCGCGCGACGCGCAGCGGCGTGAGAAGCAGTGGGGACGGGCGAAGGGCTTCGACGCCTCCTGCCCGCTGGGCCCCTGGGTGGAGACCGACATCGACCTGGAGCGGGCCGCCGACCTCGGGGTCATGTGCACCGTCAACGGCGAACAGCGGCAGCTGGGCCGCACCAGCGAGATGGTCCGCTCGATCGAGGACCTGATCGTGCACATCACCGAGGCGATGACGCTGCTCCCCGGCGACGTCGTGCTCACCGGCACCCCCGCGGGCGTCGGCCCCCTCACCGTCGGCGACGAGGTCGCCGTCACCATCGAAGGCATCGGCACTCTCACCAACAAGGTGATCAAGCGTGGCTAGCGCAAGCTCCCCCGCCCCCGTGCGGGTTCGTTTCTGTCCCTCGCCGACCGGCAACCCCCATGTGGGCCTGGTCCGCACCGCCCTCTTCAACTGGGCGTTCGCCCGCCACCACGGCGGCACCCTGGTCTTCCGCATCGAGGACACCGACGCCGCGCGCGACTCCGAGGAGTCGTACGCGCAGCTGCTGGACGCCATGCGCTGGCTGGGCTTCGACTGGGACGAGGGCCCCGAGATCGGCGGGCCGCACGCGCCCTACCGCCAGTCGGAGCGCATGGATCTCTACGCCGACGTCGCGGCCAAGCTGCTGGACGCCGGTCACGCCTACCGCTGCTACTGCACGGCCGAGGAGCTGGAGGAGCGCCGCGAGGCCGCCCGCAAGGCCGGCCGCCCCTCCGGCTACGACGGCACCTGCCGCACGCTTAACCCCGAGCAGATCGCGGCGCATGAGGCCGAGGGCCGCGCGTCGATCGTCCGCTTCCGGATGCCCGACGAGCCGATCACCTTCACCGACCTGGTGCGCGGCGAGCTGACCTTCACCCCGGACAACGTTCCGGACTACGGCATCGTGCGCGCCAACGGCGCCCCCCTCTACACGCTCGTCAACCCCGTCGACGACGCGCTGATGGAGATCACGCACGTGCTGCGCGGCGAGGACCTGCTGTCCTCCACCCCGCGCCAGATCGCGCTCTACCGGGCGCTCGCCGAGATCGGCGTGGGCGGCGGCCAGGTGCCCGCCTTCGGTCATCTCCCGTACGTCATGGGCGAGGGCAACAAGAAGCTGTCCAAGCGCGACCCCCAGTCGTCGCTGAACCTCTACCGGGAGCGCGGTTTCCTCCCCGAGGGACTGCTCAACTACCTGTCCCTGCTGGGCTGGTCGCTCTCGGCCGACCGGGACGTCTTCTCCCTGGAGGAGATGGTCGCCGCGTTCGACATCTCGGGTGTCAACGCCAACCCGGCGCGCTTCGACCTCAAGAAGGCCGAGGCGATCAACGCGGACCACATCCGGCAGCTGGACGTCAAGACCTTCATCGAGGCGTGCGGCCCCTGGCTCCGGGCCCCGCACGCGCCCTGGTCCCCGGACCGCTTCGACGCGGCCGCCTTCGAGGCGCTGGCCCCGCTCGCCCAGACCCGGCTGACGGTGCTGTCCGACATCACCGCCAACGTCGACTTCCTCTTCCTGGACGAGCCGGTGGAGGACGAGGCGTCGTGGACGAAGGCCATGAAGCCCGGTGCGGAGGCCCTGCTCGCCACCGCCCGCACGAAGATCGCCGAGGCGGACTGGAAGGCCGAGCCCCTCAAGGAGGCCGTCCTCGCCGCAGGTGAGGAGCACGGTCTCAAGCTGGGCAAGGCGCAGGCCCCGGTCCGCGTCGCCGTCACCGGCCGCACGGTCGGCCTGCCGCTGTTCGAGTCCCTGGAGGTCCTGGGGCGCGAGCGCACGCTGGCCCGCATCGACGCCGCGCTGGCGAAGCTGTCGGCGCCGTCGGCCTGACGGGCCGGAGGGGCGCCGCGTGCCCGGCACGCGGCGCCACCGCCCCGGCAATCCGTTTTGGTGGCCCGTCCACCATCGGGTAATGTTCTTCCTGCGCCGCCCGGGCGGGCCGAAAGGCCGGACCGGGGCGCAAGCCAGACAAAACCCCGACAGGGGTGGCGTTTTGGTGGGGTATGGTGTAATTGGCAGCACGAGTGATTCTGGTTCACTTAGTCTAGGTTCGAGTCCTGGTACCCCAGCAAGAGATCTTCTCGATTTCTTCGTGAATCTCTTGATCAAGCAGTACCAAGCCCCCGTTGTGTAGCGGCCTAGCACGCTGCCCTCTCAAGGCAGTAGCGCCGGTTCGAATCCGGTCGGGGGTACGGATCTCCGAGTAACGACGGAGATCGCTAGGGCCCCCGTTGTGTAGCGGCCTAGCACGCCGCCCTCTCAAGGCGGTAGCGCCGGTTCGAATCCGGTCGGGGGTACTGGTCTATACCATGGGCTATGGTGTAATTGGCAGCACGAGTGATTCTGGTTCATTTAGTCTAGGTTCGAGTCCTGGTAGCCCAGCGCAGTACAGGATGTGTGCTGATTCAGGCCCCCGTTGTGTAGCGGCCTAGCACGCCGCCCTCTCAAGGCGGTAGCGCCGGTTCGAATCCGGTCGGGGGTACAGACAGGAAAGGCCCTCCGCGGTGACGCGGAGGGCCTTTTCGTATTACGCCTGGTCGAAGCGGCGGGCGGACTCCTGGGCCTGGGCGAGCCGCCGCAGGCTCAGCAGTACCGGCTCGTACAGCACGGTCAGCGCGACGGACGCCTCGATCTGCTCGCTGGACGTGTCGTACGTCTCCACCACATCCAGTTCGTGGACGGCCAGTTCGGACGCCAGCCGGGCGTACGGCAGCAAGTGGCCGGTGTCATGCGGGTATCCGAGGCGGGCCAGCGACGCGATGGCCTCCACCAGCATCCGGTAGGCGGGGGAGTCGTCGCGGGTGTCCCGGCCGTGGGTCCAGTCGAGCTGGTCCAGCAGGGCGTTCGCCTCCTCCCGCGCCCGGACCGTCTCCGGGGCGCCCGCAGCCCCCTCAATGCCTCCACGGGGCTCCGGGTCGTGCGGCAGTGCCCAGACCGCGGCCCCCAGTCGGAGATGCTGGCTCAGCGACTCGTCCTCGGCGGCCTTCAGCACCTCGCGCGCGGTGGCCACCGGCATCCGCCCGACCTGGATCAGCGCCCGCACCAGCCGCAGCCTGCGCAGATGCTCCTCCCCGTACTCGGCCTTGGTGGCGGTGAGGCGCTCGCCGGGCGGCAGCAGCCCTTCGCGCAGGTAGTACTTGATCGTCGCGGTGGACACCCCGCTGCGCTCGCTCAGCTCCGCCAGTCGCATGCCTCGTGCACCTTCCTCTTGCCGCTTTTCCCTTGCGTTCCCGTATGGAGAGTGCCACTATCCAATCATTGGATAGCTTCACTATCCAGTATGTCGTGACGTCGGAACGAGGGGATCACCATGGGTGCCGATGTGATCGAAGGCCGTATGACCGCCGAGGGGGAGGGCGAGGTGACCGTCTTCCTCATCGGGATGCGCGTCAACCGCTTCCGCGCGCTGCGCAGCTGGCTGCCGGTGTTCAAGGCCATGCCACGGATGCTGCGCGAGCTGTCGCGGGACAAGGAGAGCGGGCTGCTGGGCTACCAGCTGCTGGTCGGCCCGCCGCGGGTGCTGTACGTCGTCCAGTACTGGGACTCGCACGAGAAGCTCCTGGCGTACGCCTCGGCGCAGGACAAGGAGCACCGCCCGGCGTGGGCCGCGTTCAACCGGCGGGCCCGGGAGGGCCGGGGGAAGGTCGGCATCTGGCACGAGACGTACGCCGTGCCGGCCGGTGCGCACGAGGCGATCTACTACGACATGCCGGCGTTCGGGCTGGGCAAGGCCACCGGGGTCGTTCCGGTCGGCCGCCGCGGCGAGCGCGCGGCCGACCGGTTGTCGCTGAAGGGTGCGTAGGGGAGCGGCGCCGGGGGAGCCGGGCGCCGTAACGCCGTGATCAATTTCCCCGGCGCAGCGCGTCGGAGAGGCGGGCGGCCGCGTCGATGACGGCCTGGGCGTGCATGCGGCCCGGGTGGCGGGTCAGCCGCTCGATCGGTCCGGAGACCGAGACGGCGGCGACCACGCGGTTGGACGGGCCGCGCACCGGGGCGGACACGGACGCGACGCCCGGCTCCCGCTCGCCGATCGACTGGGCCCAGCCCCGCCGCCGTACGCCGGACAGCGCCGTCGCGGTGAAACGGGCGCCCTGGAGGCCCCGGTGCAGCCGCTCCGGCTCTTCCCAGGCCATCAGGATCTGGGCCGCCGAGCCCGCCTTCATGGGGAGGGTGGAGCCGACCGGCACGGTGTCCCGGAGTCCGGACAGCCGCTCGGCCGCCGCGACGCAGATGCGCATGTCGCCCTGGCGCCGGTAGAGCTGCGCGCTCTCCCCGGTCACGTCCCTGAGGTGGGTGAGGACCGGTCCGGCCGTGGCGAGCAGCCGGTCCTCGCCCGCCGCCGCGGCCAGCTCGGCCAGGCGCGGGCCCAGAATGAAGCGGCCTTGCATGTCACGCGCCACCATCCGGTGGTGCTCGAGTGCTACCGCGAGTCGGTGCGCCGTGGGGCGCGCGAGACCGGTGGCCCCGACCAGCCCCGCGAGGGTGGCCGGGCCGGACTCCAGAGCGCTCAATACCAGAGCCGCCTTGTCGAGAACGCCGACGCCGCTAGAGTTGTCCATGAAACGATACTCGCGTCTCACACTGTGAAACGCAAGTTCAATTTTTCGGGATACCCGCCACTCTGGTAAGTGGCGGGCCCGCAGGCCAGGGCACGCACTCGACACGAGTTGGGCCGGTGAAGTGGCCGGCCGGAGGGAAAGCGATGGGACGGACACTCGCGGAGAAGGTCTGGGACGACCATGTCGTCCGGCACGCCGATGGCGAGCCGGACCTCCTCTTCATCGATCTGCACCTGCTGCACGAGGTGACCAGCCCGCAGGCGTTCGACGGCCTCCGCAAGGCCGGACGCCAGGTGCGCCGTACCGATCTCACCATCGCGACCGAGGACCACAACACCCCGACCCTCGACATCGACAAGCCGATCGCGGACCCCGTCTCCCGCACCCAGTTGGAGACGCTGCGCAAGAACTGCGCGGAGTTCGGGGTGCGTCTGCACCCGCTCGGCGACGTCGAGCAGGGCGTCGTCCACGTAGTGGGACCGCAGCTGGGACTGACCCAGCCCGGCACCACCGTCGTCTGCGGTGACAGCCACACCTCCACCCACGGCGCCTTCGGCGCGCTCGCGTTCGGCATCGGCACCAGCCAGGTCGAGCACGTGCTGGCCACCCAGACGCTGCCGCTCGCGCCGTTCAAGACCATGGCCGTCACCGTCGAGGGCGAGCTGCCCGAGACCGTCACCGCCAAGGACCTGATCCTGGCGATCATCGCCCGCATCGGCACCGGCGGCGGCCAGGGCTTCGTGATCGAGTACCGCGGCTCCGCCATCGAGAAGCTCTCGATGGAGGCCCGGATGACCGTGTGCAACATGTCCATCGAGGCGGGCGCCCGGGCAGGCATGATCGCCCCGGACGAGACCACCTTCGCGTACCTCCAGGGCCGCCCGCACGCCCCGCAGGGCGAGGACTGGGACGCGGCCGTCGAGTACTGGCGCACGCTGCGCAGCGACGACGACGCGGTGTTCGACCGCGAGGTCGTCATCGACGCCTCGGAGCTGGCCCCGTTCGTCACCTGGGGCACCAACCCCGGTCAGGGCGCGCCGCTGTCGGAGTCGGTGCCGGACCCGTCCACCTTCGAGGACGCCAGCGAGAAGTACGCCGCCGAGAAGGCCCTGGAGTACATGGGTCTGACGGCCGGTCAGCCGCTGCGCGAGATCAAGGTGGACACCGTCTTCGTCGGCTCCTGCACCAACGGCCGCATCGAGGACCTGCGCTCCGCCGCCTCGATCCTGTACGGCCGTTCGGTGGCCGACGGGGTGCGGATGCTGGTGGTCCCGGGCTCGGTGCGGGTCGCGCTCCAGGCCGTGGAGGAGGGTCTGGACAAGGTGTTCACCCAGGCCGGCGCCGAGTGGCGGCACGCGGGCTGCTCGATGTGTCTGGGCATGAACCCCGACCAGCTCGCGCCGGGTGAGCGCTCGGCGTCCACCTCCAACCGCAACTTCGAGGGCAGGCAGGGCAAGGGCGGCCGTACCCACCTGGTCTCGCCGCAGGTCGCCGCCGCCACCGCGGTGCTCGGTCACCTGGCCTCGCCCGCCGACCTGTCCGACGCCGACGTCACCGTTCCCGTGGGGGTCTGAGCAGCCATGGAAGCATTCACCACGCACACCGGCCGGGCCGTTCCGCTGCGCCGCAGCAACGTCGACACGGACCAGATCATCCCGGCGCACTGGCTCAAGAAGGTCACCCGCGACGGTTTCGAGGACGGGCTGTTCGAGGCCTGGCGCAAGGACCCGGAGTTCGTGCTCAACCAGCCCGAGCACAAGGGCGGGACGGTTCTGGTGGCCGGCCCCGACTTCGGCACCGGCTCCTCGCGCGAGCACGCGGTGTGGGCGCTCCAGAACTACGGCTTCAAGGCCGTGATCTCCTCGCGCTTCGCCGACATCTTCCGCGGCAACTCCCTCAAGAACGGGTTGCTGACCGTCGTCCTGCCGCAGGAGACCGTGGACCGGCTGTGGAAGCTGGTCGAGGCGGACCCCGCCGCGGAGGTCACCGTGGACCTCGTCGACCGGCAGGTTCGAGCCGAGGGAATCACGGCTGATTTTGAGCTTGACGAGAACGCCCGGTGGCGACTTCTGGAGGGGCTGGACGACATCAGCCTCACCCTCAGGGAGGAGGCCGACATCGTCGCGTACGAGGGTCGTCGCCCCTCCTTCAAGCCCAGCACGACGGTGGTCTGAGCCCCCGGTTTCCCCTGCACAGAGCGGGTTTGGCATGATGCGCCGCCAGTCCTCGGACTGGCGGCGCATCGTCATGTTGAGGCCCCGTGAAGCGACAACTCGCCTCAGATGGCACAATCAGTGCATGGAACGCGACGGCCAACTCGAGCTCTACGGTCTTGTCGCCGCCCGGCTCAAGGAAGCGCACACAAGGGTGCGCACACTGCAAGTCCCGGAGGGCGTACGGATGGCGCTGTCCCGGAAGCTGCTGGTGATCACGGCAGCGTCAAAACACGATCTCGCAGACGCGGCAAGGCGTCTGGAGCGGTTGATGAACGACCTCGACGAGGGGCGTTTCCCCGAAGATCCCGACTCCTACCGAAGTCCGTGACGACCGAGTGCGTTGCGGCACAAGGGTGATTAGCCCGTTTCGTGTTTGATTTGCGGTATATATCTGCCTAACGTGCGAAAAAGCTTGAACACATTCGTTCCAGCAATGTCTCCGAAGGGGAAGACGTGAACAAGGCGCAGCTCGTAGAAGCGATTGCCGACAAGGTCGGCGGACGACAGCAGGCCGCCGACGCGGTCGACGCGGTACTGGACGCCATCGTCCGCGCAGTGGTCGGCGGGGATCGAGTTTCGGTCACCGGTTTCGGTTCGTTCGAGAAGGTGGAACGGCCTGCCCGGTACGCCCGTAACCCGCAGACCGGGGAGCGGGTCCGGGTCAAGAAGACCTCCGTGCCCCGTTTCCGCGCGGGTCAGGGCTTCAAGGACCTGGTGAGCGGTTCGAAGAAGCTGCCGCGGGGCGGCGAGGTGGCCGTGAAGAAGGCCCCCAAGGGCAGCCTCCAGGTCGCCGCGAAGAAGGCCGCGGCCAAGAAGGCCACAGCCAAGAAGGCGGCTCCGGCGAAGAAGGTGACCGCCAAGAAGGCAGCCGCGAAGAAGGCGCCCGCGAAGAAGGCGCCCGCGAAGAAGGCCGCGGCCAAGAAGGCGGCTCCGGCGAAGAAGACGACCGCCAAGAAGGCCGCCGCGAAGAAGGCCCCGGCGCGCAAGACCACCGCGCGCAAGGCCCCCGCCAAGAAGACCACCGCCAGGAAGCGCTAGTCGTCGCCGCTCAGCGGCACCGTTCACGCGCCGGGCCGGGCTCCCCGAGGGAGCCCGGCCCGCGGTGCGTCACGGGCCCGGAGCCACCGCCCGGGGCTTTCAGAACGTCTGGAGGGTGATGAAGACGACGCGCCGGTCGTCGCCCTCGCCCGCCACCTCGATCCGCACCCGCTGCCCGGGCCGCAGCATCCGCAGCCCCCCGGCGTCGAAGGCCGCCGCGTCGAAGGGCAGGGGCGTGCCGTCGTCGAGCAGCACACTGCCGGTACGGGCGTCGGGGTCGTAGGTGTAGGCCGTTCCCTGCATACCGCCACCCTAGTGCGCGCCACCGCCGCTCCTCCCGCCGGGCACCCGCCGGGCACCCCCTACGTGCCGGGCAGCGCGGCCCGCGGCCCCGGCGGGCAGGCGGTGCCGCACAGCCGGGCCGTGTGGGTGCCCACGCCCAGCGCCAGCGCCGCGCGCAGATCCTCGCCGGTGTCCACGTCGCGCCGTACCGAGTCGACCCCGGGCAGCTCGATCTCGTACGCGCCGGACGCCCGGTGCCGGGCCCGGGAGGCGCCCCCGAAGGCGGGGGCGAGGTCGGTGCCCGGCGCCGCCGCGAGGAGCGTCGTACCGACCCCCGCCGCATCCGCCAGAAAGGCGCGTGAGAAGCCCGCGGCGGCTTCGAGCACCTGGTCGAGGTCGGCCGTCCGCAGGGCCGGGAGATCGGCGTTCAGCGCCGCTACGGAGGCCCTGGGGCGGCTCTCCCGCACCGTCCGGGCGCCGTGCGCGAGCGCCGCGTTCAGCCCGCGCCCCGGCGTATCGGGCAGGATGCGGGCGCCGAGGGCCGCCAGCTCGCGCCCGGCGAGCGGATCGTCGGTGACCACGGTGACCCCGACGACGCGTCGGCCGGCCAGCGCCGCGCCCACCGTGTCCTTGGCGAACGCCAGCGCGAGACCCGGCCGCAGGGCGTCGCCGGCGGCGCCGGAGAGCCTGCTCTTCGCCCGTGACAGGGGCTTCAGCGGCACCACCAGCGTCCACGTCACAGACCTTGCGTCTCTTCCCACGGGCCCCATTCTCGCCTGCTGCCCGACTCGTCCCGGACGGGCGGGGTTACGGTGTCCTCGACAGACCGAGTACCTGGAGCGACACTTGTGCGGCTGCCCGGACGGCAGCAAGCCAGCAGGTCAGCAGGGTCCAAGAGGAGGATGTTCCGAGTGTCCGGCCGCAGAATCGGCTTCTGGTACCGCATGGCGGCGGTCATGGTGAAACCGCCGCTGGTGGTTCTGTTCAAGCGGGACTGGCACGGAATGGAGCACATTCCCGCCGACGGTGGCTTTATCACCGCGATCAACCACAACTCGTATCTCGACCCGCTCTCCTACGCGCACTTCCAGTACAACACCGGACGCGTGCCCCGCTTCCTCGCCAAGGCAGCCCTCTTCAAGGGCGGCTTCGTGGGCACGATGCTGCGCGGCACCGGGCAGATCCCCGTCTTCCGCGAGTCGACCGACGCGGCCAACGCCTTCCGGGCAGCCGTCGACGCCATCAACAAGGGCGAGTGCGTGGCCTTCTACCCCGAGGGCACCCTGACCCGCGACCCCGACCTGTGGCCGATGCGCGGCAAGACCGGCGCCGCCCGGGTCGCCCTGCTCACCAAGGCCCCGGTCATCCCGGTCGCCCAGTGGGGCGCCAACGAGGCCGTGCCGCCGTACGCCAAGGAAAAGAAGGTCAGGCTGTTCCCGCGCAAGACCCTCAGGGTGCACGCGGGCCCGCCGGTGGACCTCTCCGAGTACTACGGCCAGGAGCCCACCGCCGACGTGCTGCGGGCGGCCACCGACACCATCATGGCCGCGGTCACCGAACTTCTCGCCGACGTCCGCGGCGAGCCGGTGCCCGCCCGGGCGCGCGCCCTCCACCCCGAACGGCTGCACGCCGCCGACCAGCCGCGCCCCGTGGCCGAACGCCCCGTGGCCGAAGAGGAGAGCAAGTGACGCGCTGCGCCGTCTACGGCACCGGGTCCTGGGGCACCGCCTTCGCGATGGTGCTCGCCGACGCCGGCTGCGAGGTGACGCTGTGGGGCCGCAGGCCCGATGTCGTCGAGGCCATCAACACCGGCCGCACCAATCCCGACTACTTCCCCGGCATCCGCCTCCCCGACGGGGTACGGGCCACCACCGACCCGGCCGAGGCCGCGCGCGACGCGGAGTTCACCGTCTTCTCCGTGCCCTCCCAGACGCTGCGCGGCAACCTCGCCGCCTGGGCCCCGCTGCTGCCCTCCGACACCGTCCTGGTCTCCCTGATGAAGGGCGTCGAACTCGGCACGGCCAAGCGGATGAGCGAGGTCATCGCGGAGGTCGCCGAGGCGCCCGCGGAGCGCGTCGCGGTGCTCACAGGACCCAACCTCGCCAAGGAGATCGCCGCCCGGCAGCCCGCGGCCTCCGTGGTGGCCTGCCGCGACGAGGATGTGGCACGCCGCCTCCAGACCGCGTGCCACACCCCCTACTTCCGCCCGTATACCAACACCGACGTGGTCGGCTGCGAACTCGGCGGCGCGGTGAAGAACGTCATCGCGCTGGCCGTCGGCATCGCGGACGGCATGGGCCTCGGCGACAACGCCAAGGCGTCCCTCATCACCCGCGGGCTCGCCGAAACGACCCGCCTGGGCCTCGCGATGGGCGCCGACGCGCACACCTTCGCGGGCCTGGCGGGCATGGGCGACCTGGTCGCCACCTGCTCCTCGCCGCTGTCCCGCAACCACACCTTCGGCACCAACCTGGGCCGCGGCATGACACTGGAGGAGACGATCGCGGTCACCCGGCAGACGGCGGAGGGCGTCAAGTCGTGCGAGTCCGTAGCGGATCTCGCGCGGCGCCACGACGTCGACATGCCGATCACCGAGACCGTGGTGGGCATCGTCCACGACGGCAAACAGCCGCTCGTCGCGCTCAAAGAGCTGATGTCGCGCAGCGCGAAGGCCGAGCGGCACTGACGCCGTCCGAACCGCAAGGTAACCTCAACGCGATATGAGCAGCCAGACTCCTTCCTCAAGCCCTGTCCCGGCTTCCTCCTCCGGCGAGCCGCGGAAGCCGCGCGTCGCCGTGGTCTTCGGCGGGCGCAGCTCCGAGCACGCCATTTCCGTGGTCACCGCGGGGGCCGTGCTGCGCGCCATCGACCGCGAGAAGTACGACGTGCTGCCGATCGGCATCACGGTGGACGGCCGTTGGGCGCTCACCGCCGACGCGCCCGAGCGGATGGCCATCGCGGACCGGCAGCTCCCGAGCGTCGAACGGCTCGCCGAGTCCGAGGAGGGGTCGGTCGTGCTGCCGGTCGACCCGGGCAGCCGCGAGGTCGTCTACAGCGAGCCGGGCGCGGTGCCCAAGGCGCTCGGCGACGTCGACGTCGTCTTCCCCATGCTGCACGGCCCGTACGGCGAGGACGGCACCCTTCAGGGGCTGCTGGAGCTGTCCGGGGTGCCCTATGTGGGCGCCGGGGTGCTGGCCTCCGCCGTCGGCATGGACAAGGAGTACATGAAGCGGGTGTTCGTCTCGTTCGGGCTGCCCGTCGGCCCGTACGAGGTGATCCGCCCCCGCGACTGGGAGCGGGACCCGGCCACCGCCCGCGCCCGGATCACCGACTTCGCCGCCGAGCACGGCTGGCCGGTGTTCGTGAAGCCCTCGCGGGCCGGTTCCTCCATCGGCATCACCAAGGTCGACGGCCCGGACCAGCTGGACGCGGCCATCGAGGAGGCCCGGCGCCACGACCCGAAGGTCATCGTGGAGGCGCTGCTGCGCGGCCGCGAGATCGAGTGCGGCGTGCTGGAATTCGAGGACGGGCCGCGGGCCAGCGTGCCCGCCGAGATCCCCCCGGTCTCCACTCACGACTTCTACGACTTCGAGGCCAAGTACATCGACGCGGCCCCCGGCGTCGTGCCCGCGCCGCTCACCGCGGAGGAGACCGAGCGGGTCCAGGAGCTGGCGGTGCGCGCGTTCGACGCGGTGTCCTGCGAGGGCCTGGTGCGCGCGGACTTCTTCCTGCTGGACAGCGGCGAGTTCGTGATCAACGAGATCAACACGATGCCCGGCTTCACCCCGATCTCCATGTACCCGCGCATGTGGCAGGAGAGCGGCGTGAGCTACCCGGAGCTGGTGGACCGGCTCATCCAGGCCGCGCTGCGCCGTTCCACGGGGCTGCGCTAGCGCGACCCGGCCGTCGCGGGCGCGTCGGAGGCGTCAGCCCGCGTCCGTCACACCACACCCGCCGGAACGGTCGTGAAGTGGCGAAGCGGGCTCGGCGGTGCGCCGCCGCAGCCCGTCCACGGTCCTCGGCAGGTCCTCGTACAACGCCCGGCACAGCGCGGCAGCCTGCGCCGGGGGAGTGGGAACCGCGGACGTGCCGGTGGCGTCGCAACCCTCGTCGCAGCCGTCCGCCGCGGCGGGCGGCGGAACGGACCGACGGGTGACAGTACGGTGTGCGGAACTCACCGGCCGAGCATACGGGGGAGCGGGATCTAGATATGGACTACCGGGCAGGTGAGCGTGCGCGTGATCCCTTCCACTTGCTGGACTTTCGCGACCACCATGCGGCCGAGCTCGTCGACCGTCTCGGCCTGGGCGCGCACGATCACGTCGTACGGACCCGTGACGTCCTCGGCCTGTATCACCCCCGGGAGCTTGGCGATGACGTCGGCGACGGTCGACGCCTTGCCGACCTCGGTCTGGATCAGGATGTACGCCTGTACCACGGAACCTCCAGGGCGGCTACGAGGATCATGTGGGGAGAAGGGACGCCACGGTACCGCGTCGCCACGCGGCGCGGGGAGACCCGCGCGGGGTGCGCGGCGCGGCGGGCACAGGGCCACGAGCACGAAGGGGCAATGCGATGAAGGGCACCGTGGGCGAGTTGGGGGAGTTCGGGCTCATCAGGGAGCTCACCTCCCGGCTCACCACCACCTCGGCGGTGAGGCTGGGGCCCGGGGACGACGCTGCGGTCGTGGCCGCACCGGACCGCAGGGTGGTGGCCAGTACGGACGTCCTGCTGGAGGGCAGGCACTTCCGCCGGGACTGGTCCACCGCCTATGACGTCGGCCGCAAGGCCGCCGCGCAGAACCTCGCGGACATCGCGGCCATGGGCGCGGTGCCGACCGCGCTGCTGCTGGGCCTGGTGGTGCCCGCGGATCTGCCGGTGACCTGGCCGGCCGAGATGATGGACGGCATCCGCGACGAATGCCAGGTGGCGGGCGCCGCGGTGGTCGGCGGCGACGTGGTGCGCGGAGACGCCATCACCATCGCCATCACCGCCCTGGGCGACCTGCGCAACCACGAGCCGGTCACCCGATCCGGTGCGCGGCCGGGCGACGTTGTCGCCGTCACCGGCTGGCTGGGCTGGTCGGCCGCCGGACACGCGGTGCTCTCGCGCGGATTCCGTTCGCCGCGCGCCTTCGTCGAGGCGCACCGCCGCCCGGAGCCGCCGTACCACGCGGGCCCGGCCGCCGCCGGACTCGGCGCGACCGCGATGACCGACGTCAGCGACGGTCTGGTGGCCGACCTCGGGCACATCGCCGACGCCAGCCAGGTCCGTATCGATCTGCGCTCGGGGGACATCGACATCCCCACGCAGATGTCGGACATCGGGCAGGCGGTGGGCGTCGACCCGATCCAGTGGGTGCTCAGCGGGGGAGAGGACCACGCGATCGTGGCCACCTTCCCGTCCGACGTGAAGCTGCCCGCCCGCTGGAAGGTCATCGGCGAGGTGCTCAACCCGTCGGCGCTGCCCCAGGTGACGGTGGACGGGGCGCCCTGGGTGCACGCGGGCTGGGACCATTTCGGGGATGACCAGGGCGCCGAGTAGATTCGGCCGTATGGCCATGTCCAGCGATGCTCCCCGCGTTTCCCGTGTCCCCCGCGACCGCCGGGCACCCGTCCGCGTCCTCACCGTCGCCGGATCGGACTCCGGTGGCGGTGCGGGTATCCAGGCCGACCTGAAGACGATGCTGGCCCTGGGCGCGCACGGGATGAGCGTGCTGACCGCGGTGACGGCGCAGAACTCCCAGGGCGTCCAGGGCGCCTGGGAGCTGCCCGCTGAGGCGGTCCGCGCCCAGTTCCGCAGCGTGGTGGACGACATCGGTGTCCAGGCGGTCAAGACGGGCATGCTGGCCACCCCCGAGCTGGTCGAGACCGTCGCCGGGCTGCTCGCGGGGCTGCCCGCCCCGGTGGTCGTCGACCCGGTCGGGGTCTCCAAGCACGGCGATCCGCTGCTGGCCGCCGAGGCGCTGGACGCGGTCCGCACCAAGCTGCTGCCCACCGCCACCGTCGCCACCCCCAACCTGGACGAGGTCGCCCAGCTGACCGGCATCCGGGTCGTTTCGGAGGGCGATCTGCGGCGGGCGGCGCGCGCGGTGCTGGACTTCGGCCCGCGCTGGGCGCTGATCAAGGGCGGTCATCTGCGGGGGGACGCGGTGGACCTGCTCACCGACGGCACCGAGGAGCACTGGCTGCGGGCGCCCCGCTACGACAACCGCCACACCCACGGCACGGGCTGCACCCTCGCCTCGGCGATCGCCACCTACCTCGCGGGCGGTATGACGGTCCCGGAGGCCGTCGGGGCGGCCAAGCAGTACGTCACGGGCGCGATCGCCGCGGGCTTCCCCCTGGGCGCGGGCATCGGCCCGGTCGACCACGGCTGGGGAATCGCCTGAGCGGCTTCAGGGCATGCGTAAAGGCTTCAGCTCATGCGTAAAGGCCGGTCCACCGTCATGTGTGGACCGGCCTCGGCAACCGGAACCCCGCTCGCGCGGGGGTAAGGCGTGCGCCTAGCGCGAGACCTTGCCGGCCTTGATGCACGAGGTGCAGACGTTGAGCCGCTTCGGGGTCCGACCGACCACAGCGCGCACCGTCTGGATGTTGGGGTTCCAACGACGGCGGGTGCGGCGGTGCGAGTGCGAGATGTTGTTGCCGAAGCCCGGCCCCTTGCCGCAGACGTCGCAGTTGGCAGCCACGGGTTACTCCAAAGACGGGTCAGCCTCGCTTCCCGCGAGGAGACAGACACTTAACGGGAACCCCGGCGTAGCCAGGATCGTGGAAGACCGGCGGCGCCAGGGGGAATAGCCCGACTCTCATCGGGCAACCGGAGCAGCATACAACGGCCACTCCCGTACAACGAAACTATCATGGCTGCCCCAGCCCCCGCGGAGGGCGGCGACTAGCCTGCGATGACGCGAAGCCCGACCCCGAGGAGAACGTACGTGCCGCACACGCTCGACGCCGATGCGGTACGGATCTGGTGCGGGCTCGCGCTGGACGCGCTGGGCCGGGCCCGTGAGGACATCGACGCGATCAATGTCTATCCGGTCGCGGACGGTGACACCGGCACCAATCTGTATCTGACCGTCGAGTCCGCGGCCCAGGCCGTCGACGCCGCCTTCGACGGCCACCCCGCCTCGTCGGGCGCCGCCCGCCCCAGCCTCGCCGACGTGGTGCGCGCCATGGCCCACGGCGCGCTGATCGGCGCGCGCGGCAACTCCGGCACCATCCTGGCCCAGCTGCTGCGCGGCATGGCCGACGTCCTGGCCGAAGACGGCGACGGCGGCGAGGGCGGCGGTACCGGGGGCGGGGACGAGGCGGACGGGCTGCGGCGGGCCCTGCGGCGCGCCGTGGACCTGGCGTACCTCGCCGTCGCGCACCCCGTCGAGGGGACCGTGCTGACCGTGGCCGTGGCCGCTGCCGAGGGCGCGGAGCGGGCCACCGGGGACCTCGGCACGGTGGCGCGCGCGGCGTACGAAGGGGCGCGCGCCGCACTCCAGGCGACCCCCGGGCAGCTCGACGTCCTGGCCCGCGCGGGCGTCGTCGACGCGGGCGGCTATGGCCTGGTCACGGTGCTGGGCGGGCTCGCCGAGGCCCTGTCCGGCGAAGCCCCGGCGGCACCGCCCGCCGCCCCCGCCATCCCCGCTCCCGCCTCGGCTTCCCCCCTCACGGCGGAGACCGGAGCCGGGCCGGTGGACTGTTCCGCGGACGGGCCCGCGTTCGAGGTGATCTACCTCCTGGAAGCCGGCGACGGCGCCGTCGCCGGACTGCGCGAGCGGCTGGACGCGCTCGGTGACTCGCTCGTGGTCGTCGGCGGCGACGGACTGTGGAACGTCCACGTCCATGTGGACGACGCGGGCGCCGCCGTGGAGGCGGGCATCCAGGCCGGACGCCCGTACCGCATCCGCATCACCCACTTCGGTGCCCCCGCCGAGCGCAGGCCCGCCGCCCCGGAGCCGGGCCGCCCCGAGCGGCGGCCGGACGGCCCGTCCGGCGAGCGCGCGACCCGCGCCGTAGTCGCCGTCGTCCCCGGCGACGGCCTCGCCGCGCTGTGCGCCGAGGCCGGCGCCACCGTGGTCGCCACCGATCCCGGGAAGCCGCCCGGCGGCAGCGAGCTGGCCGAGGCGATCCGGCGGGCCCACGCCCGCGAGGTGGTGCTGCTGCCCAACGACGCCGAGCTGCGCCACCCGGCCGCGGCCGCCGCCGCGCAGGCCCGCGCCGAGGGCGTACGGGTCGCCGTCATCCCCACCCGCTCCCCGGTCCAGGGCATCGCCGCGCTCGCCGTGCACGAGCCCGCCCGCAGCTTCGACGAGGACGTCGTCGCGATGACCTCCGCCGCGGGCGCCACCCGCTGCGCCGAACTGGCCGTCGCCGAGCACCGGTCCTGGACCATGGCCGGGGTCTGCCAGGCCGGGGACGTCCTGGGCCTGATCGACGGCGACGTGGCGGTGATCGGCACCGAGCTGGCCCGGACCGCCGAGACGGTCCTGGACCGGATGCTGGCCGCGGGCGGGGAGATGGTCACGCTGGTCCTCGGCGCGGACCTCCCCGACGCGATCGCCGAGCGGCTGGAGCGTCACGTACGGGAGGGCCACTTCGCCGTCGACACGATCGTCTACCGGGGCGGCCAGCCCTCCGCGCCGCTGATCATAGGCGTCGAATGATCCCGGACATGATCCCGGAATGATCCGCGCCCGATCCCGGGCATGACCCGGTGAATGGCCCCGCTTGTCGGTGGCGTGGTGTGCAATGGACTGCGTGCCCGTGCTGGATGAACCCCTGAAGAAAGTCCTCGGCGGCAACACCGCGAAGGTGATGGCCGAGCACCTCGGCCTGCACACGGTCGGCGACCTGCTGCACCACTACCCGCGGCGGTACGCGGAGCGCGGCGAGCTGACGCGCCTGGCCGACCTGCCCCTGGACGAGCATGTGACCGTCGTCGCGCAGGTCGCGGACGCCCGGGTGCACAAGTTCAACAGCGGCCGCGGCCAGCGGCTGGAGGTCACCATCACCGACGGCAGCGGCCGCCTCCAGCTGGTCTTCTTCGGCAAGGGCGTGCACAAGCCGCGCGCGGAGCTGCTGCCCGGCAGCCGCGCCATGTTCGCCGGGAAGGTCTCGGTCTTCAATCACAAGCGGCAGCTGGCGCACCCCGAGTTCAAGCTGCTGCGCGCGGACAGCGGCTCGGACGCCGTGGAGGCGTTCGCCAACCAGCTGCTGCCGCTGTACCCGGCCTGCAAGCAGATGGAGTCCTGGCAGATCCAGCAGGCCATCGACACCGTCCTGGGCCCGGCGGGCCAGGAGGACACCGTGCTGGCCGGGCTGATCGACCCGCTGCCCGAGTCCCTCCGGGAGGGCCGCGGGCTGGCCACGCTGCCCGGGGCGCTGCGCCGCATCCACCGCCCGCGCACCAAGGCCGACATCGCCGCCGCGCGCGACCGGCTCAAGTGGGACGAGGCGTTCGTCCTCCAGGTCGCCCTCGCCCGCCGCCGCCAGGCCGACGCGACGGCCCCCGCCGCGCCCCGCAGGCCGGTGGACGGCGGTCTGCTGGACGCCTTCGACGCCCGGCTTCCGTTCACCCTCACCGACGGCCAGCAGCGGGTCAGCGCCGAGATCTTCGCCGACCTGGCCACCGACCACCCCATGCACCGGCTCCTCCAGGGCGAGGTGGGGTCGGGCAAGACGATGGTCGCGCTGCGCGCGATGCTCGGCGTCGTGGACGCCGGGGGACAGGCGGCGATGCTCGCGCCGACCGAGGTGCTCGCCCAGCAGCACCACCGTTCGATCACCGAGATGATGGGCGAGCTGGCCGAGGGAGGGATGCTGGGCGGCGCGGAGCAGGGCACCAAGGTCGTGCTGCTCACCGGTTCCATGGGGGCCGCGGCCCGCCGTCAGGCACTGCTGGACCTGGTCACCGGCGAGGCCGGGATCGTGATCGGCACCCACGCCCTGATCGAGGACAAGGTCCAGTTCCACGACCTGGGCCTGGTGGTGGTCGACGAGCAGCACCGCTTCGGTGTCGAGCAGCGCGACGCCCTGCGCTCCAAGGGCAAGCAGCCGCCGCATCTGCTGGTGATGACGGCCACCCCGATCCCGCGGACCGTCGCGATGACCGTCTTCGGCGACCTGGAGACCTCCGTCCTGGACCAGTTGCCGTCCGGTCGTTCCCCGATCGCCTCCCATGTGGTGCCCGCCAAGGACAAGCCGCACTTCCTGGCCCGCACCTGGGAGCGGGTGCGGGAGGAGGTGGCGGGCGGACACCAGGCATATGTGGTGTGCCCGCGCATCGGAGACGAGGAAGACGAGGAGAAGGCGGAGAAGGCGGCGAAGGCGACCAAGGCGGGGAAGGAGAAGAGCGCCGAGGACGAGGCGGAGAAGCGCCCGCCGCTCGCGGTCCTCGACGTCGCGGACAAGCTCGCCGCGGGCCCGCTGCGCGACCTGCGGGTGGAGGTGCTGCACGGCCGGATGGCGCCGGAGGCGAAGGACGAGGTGATGCGCCGCTTCGCCGCGGGCGAGGTGGACGTGCTGGTCGCCACGACCGTCATCGAGGTGGGCGTCAACGTCCCCAACGCCACCGCCATGGTGATCATGGACGCCGACCGGTTCGGCGTCTCCCAGCTGCACCAGCTGCGCGGCCGGGTCGGCCGGGGCTCGGCCCCGGGGCTGTGCCTGCTGGTGACCGAGATGCCCGAGGCGAGCCCCGCCCGGGGGCGGCTCGGCGCGGTCGCGGCCACCCTCGACGGCTTCGAGCTGTCCCGGATCGACCTGGAGCAGCGCCGCGAGGGCGACGTCCTCGGCCAGGCCCAGTCCGGCGTCCGCTCCTCGCTGCGGGTGCTCGCCGTCATCGACGACGAGGAGGTCATCGCCGCCGCCCGGGAGGAGGCCACCGCGATCGTCACCGCCGACCCCGAGCTGACCGGCTACCCGGAGCTGCGCACCGCGCTGGACGCCCTGCTGGACAAGGAGCGGGAGGAATTCCTCGACAAGGGATGACCGGCAAGACACCCCCTGAGCGCCGCGCGGGGCTCCCGCGCGGCGCCGGACGCCATATCGTGGAGGGGCAGCGGCCCGGCGTACCGCCCGCCGCTGCCCCGAGCACCGCGACGACCACCGCGAAGGACTGCCACACCCATGACCCGCGTGATCGCCGGAGCGGCCGGCGGACGCCGCCTGGCCGTGCCGCCGGGAAACGGCACCCGACCCACCTCGGACCGGGCGCGCGAGGGCCTGTTCTCCACCTGGGAGTCGCTGCTCGGCTCGCTGGGCGGGGCCCGGGTCCTCGATCTGTACGGCGGCTCGGGCGCGGTCGGCCTGGAGGCGCTGTCCCGGGGTGCGGGCCATGTGCTGCTGGTCGAGTCGGACCCGCGTGCCGCCCGCACCATCCGGGAGAACGTACGGGCGCTGGGGCTGCCCGGCGCCGAGCTGCGCACCGCGAAGGCCGAGGCGGCGATCGGCGGCCCGCCCCCGGCCTCCGGCCCGTACGACGTCGTCTTCCTGGACCCGCCGTACGCCGTCACCGATGACGATCTCCGCGAGATCCTCCTCACACTCCGTGGCAAAGGCTGGCTCGCGCCCGAGGCGCTGGCCACCGTGGAGCGCAGCACCAGAGGCGGGGAGTTCGGGTGGCCGGCCGGTTTCGAGGGACTGCGGTCCCGTCGCTACGGCGAGGGCACGCTTTGGTACGGTCGCGCCGCCTCGACGTGCGACAACGCGTCATGACCGGACCCGAGAGCGAGGAATTTCCGTTGCGCCGCGCAGTCTGTCCGGGGTCCTTCGACCCCGTCACCAATGGGCACCTGGACATCATCGCCCGAGCGTCCAAGCTGTATGACGTCGTCCACGTCGCCGTGATGATCAACAAGTCCAAGCAGGGGCTGTTCACGGTGGAGGAGCGGATGGATCTGCTCCGCCAGACGACCGCCGAGTACGGCAACGTGGAGGTGGAAGCCTTCCACGGGCTGCTCGTGGACTTCTGCAAGCAGCGCGACATCCCCGCCATCGTCAAGGGGCTGCGGGCCGTCAGCGACTTCGACTACGAGTTGCAGATGGCCCAGATGAACAACGGGCTGTCGGGGGTGGAAACCCTCTTCGTGCCCACCAACCCCACCTACAGCTTCCTCTCCTCCAGCCTGGTCAAGGAGGTCGCGGCCTGGGGCGGCGACATCTCCCACCTGGTGCCGCCGATCGTCCTGGAGGCGCTGGACGAACGGCTCCGGCGGACGTGACCGCGGGCTGAGGGCTGACGGCGCGTCAGCGGGTGTCGGGCAGGCGCCCGCTGGCCGTACAGTCGGTCCCGTCTCATCCCCTCCGACTCAGACTGCGAGCACCCAAGGTGGACGTGCAGAAGAAGCTCGACGAGATCGTGAGCGCCGTCGGCAGCGCCCGGGCCATGCCCATGTCGGCCTCGTGCGTGGTCAACCGCGCCGAGCTGCTCGCCATGCTCGAAGAGGTGCGCTCCGCCCTCCCCGACTCCCTCGCCCACGCCGAGGAGCTGATCGGCGGGCGGGACCGGATGGTGGACGACGCCCGCCAGGAGGCGACGCGGATCATCGAGTCCGCGCACGCCGAGCGCGCCGGGCTGATCTCGGAGACCGAGGTGGTCCGGACGTCCCAGGAGGAGGCGGACCGGATCCTCGGGGAGGCCCGCCGGGAGGCCGAGGAGATCCGCGCGGAGGCCGACGACTACGTCGACAGCAAGCTCGCCAACTTCGAGGTCGTGCTCACCAAGACCATCGGTTCGGTGGACCGCGGCCGCGACAAGCTGCTCGGCCGTGCGCCCGGCGGCGACGGCATGGACGACGAGCCGGAGCGCAGCGCCGATCCGCACACCCTGCGGCAGCGCGCCGACGAGTACGTGGACACCAAGCTGGGGGCCGTCTCCGCGGTCCTCTCCAAGACCCTGGAGGCGGTCGGCCGGGGCCGGCAGAAGCTGCTCGGCTCCCGCCCGGCCGATGAGCTGGGCGCCCATATGGCCGCGCAGGACGCGACCGCCCAGGCCCTGCGGACCAGCGACGACGACTACTACGCGGAGCTGGCCCAGTCCCAGGGCGCCGCCGCGCAGCCCGCGGCCGTGCCACCGCCCGTCGTCCAGCCCGCCGCCGTGCAGCCCGCCGCGATGGACCCCGCGGCGATGGACCCGGCAGCGATGGACCCCGGGGCGATGAACCCCGCCGCGATGGACCCCGCGGCGGCCGACGCCGGGTACTACGCCCAGCAGGCGGGCTACCCGCAGCAGGACGCGTACGGCTACCAGCAGCAGGGTTACGTCCAGCAGCCGGACCCGTACGCCCAGCAGGCGGGCTATCCGCAAGCGGACGCGTACGGCGGCTGGCAGCAGCAGCCCCAGGGCTACGACCCGAACGGCTACGCCCAGCAGCCCCCGCCGCAGCCCCCGTACCCCCCGCAGCAGCCGGGTGCGGCGCTCGACGAGACCAGCCTGTTCGACACGAGCATGATCGATCTCGATCAGCTGCGTCAGTACGAGCAGGGGCGCTAGAGGCGTCCTGGACCCGATTGGGCCTGGGGCGGCCCGTCCAGTATCCTGGCTCTTCGGTCGCGCGTACGTCCGCGATCTCGGCTGCCCGCTTCAAGTCCGTGTCGGGTGGCCCGCCGCAGCGTAGAAAGCAGGAAGCCCTGAACGCCCGCCTCGACCATCGTGCCCCGCTCGTGTTCGACACACGTGAGCTGGGGCGGCGTCCTGGTGCGATGAAGCGGGTCTCCCGCTCCGTGGCGGCCCCCAAGGATCTCGGCATCGAGGTCATCGGGGTGCGGGAGGGCGCGACCGTGGAGCTTGAACTCCGCCTGGAGTCGGTCATGGAAGGGGTGCTTGTCACAGGCACCGCCCGTGCACCGCTCACGGGGGAGTGCGTAAGGTGTCTGGAGCCGCTGGAGCGAGAGCTCGAAGCGGACTTCCAGGAGATGTACTCCTACCCCGACGCCGACGACCGGAGCCGCGACGCGGACACCGGCGACGACGCCGAGGAGGAGGACACGCTCTTCCTCGAGGCCGACCTGTTCGACCTCGAACCCGTGCTGCGCGACGCGGTGGTGCTCTCACTGCCGTTGCAGCCGGTGTGCCGGGAGGACTGCCCCGGGCTGTGCGCCGATTGTGGTGCGCGGCTCGCGGACGACCCGGACCACCACCATGAAGCCGTCGACATCCGTTGGGCGGCATTGCAGGGACTCGCCGAGTCCATTCAGGACGGCGAGAAGGACAACGCCCCCCGCCAGCGCGGGGATGACCCACAGGAGAAGTAGCCGTGGCTGTTCCGAAGCGGAAGATGTCGCGCAGCAACACGCGCCACCGCCGGTCGCAGTGGAAGGCTGCGGTCCCCACCCTGGTGGCGTGCGAGCGCTGCCACGAGCCGAAGCAGCAGCACATCGCGTGCCCGAGCTGCGGCACCTACAACCGCCGCCAGGTCCTCGAGGTCTGATCGGCGGGTGACAGGCTCTATGTCGGACGCCAGCACGCCGTCCCGCAAGCGCGCGGGTGAACCTCGCGGAGGTCATCAGCGCGGCGGCGATACGGCCCAGGCGGACAAGGCCTCGTCCCACACGATCCTGGAAGGGCGGCTCGGGTATCAACTCGAGTCCGCCCTTCTGGTGCGTGCGCTGACCCATCGCTCCTTCGCGTACGAGAACGGCGGTCTGCCCACCAACGAGCGGCTGGAATTCCTCGGGGATTCCGTGCTCGGTCTGGTGGTCACCGACACGCTGTACCGCATTCACCCGGACCTGCCCGAGGGCCAGCTGGCCAAGCTGCGGGCCGCGGTGGTCAACTCGCGCGCGCTCGCCGAGGTGGGCCGGGGTCTGGACCTCGGCGCCTTCATCCGGCTCGGCCGGGGCGAGGAGGGCACCGGGGGCAGGGACAAGGCATCCATCCTCGCCGACACCCTGGAAGCGGTGATCGGCGCGGTCTATCTCGACCGGGGGCTCGACGCCGCAGCCGAACTGGTGCACCGGCTCTTCGACCCACTGATCGAGAAGTCCTCGAACCTCGGCGCCGGCCTGGACTGGAAGACCAGCCTCCAGGAGCTGACCGCCACCGAGGGTCTTGGGGTTCCGGAGTACCTGGTCTCCGAGACCGGGCCCGACCACGAGAAGACCTTCACGGCTGCCGCCCGCGTCGGTGGTGTCGCGTACGGCACCGGCACCGGCCGCAGCAAGAAGGAAGCCGAGCAGCAGGCGGCCGAGGCCGCCTGGCGCGCGATCCGCGCGGCCGCCGACGAGGCCCAGACGAAGGCCAAGGCGGAGGCCGAAGCCGCGGCGGAAGCCGAGGCCAAGGCGGAGGCTGAAGCCAAGGCGGAGGCTGAAGCCGAGGCAGAGGCCGAGGCGGAGGCCGTCACCGAGGATGCCGAGGCCGCGAGCGCCCCGGCCGCGGACTCGGCCACCACCACCCGTTAGGCACCGCCCCGGCCCCGGTCACCGACCGGGGCCGGAGTGCCGGTGATCCCTCCTTCAGGAGTCACGTTGCCCGAGCTGCCCGAGGTCGAGGTGGTCCGGCGCGGTCTGGAGCGCTGGATCAGCGGCCGTACGGTCGCCGAGGTCCAGGTGCTGCACCCCCGCGCGGTCCGCCGCCACCTGGGCGGTGCGGAGGACTTCGCGGCCCGGCTGAAGGGCCGCCGCACCGGGGCGGTCCGCCGCCGCGGCAAGTATCTGTGGCTGCCGTTCGAGGACACCGCCGAAGCGGTGCTGGCCCACCTCGGCATGAGCGGCCAGCTGCTCGTCCAGCCCGGCGGCGCCCCGGACGAGAAGCATCTGCGCATCCGGGTCCGCTTCGCCGACGACGTGGGCACCGAGCTGCGCTTCGTCGACCAGCGCACCTTCGGCGGGCTCTCGCTGCACGGTTCCGTCCCGGGCGACCTGGAGGGGCTGCCGGACGCCATCGCGCACATCGCCCGCGACCCGCTGGACCCCGCCTTCGACGAGGCGGCCTTCCACCTCGCGCTGCGCCGCCGCCGTACCACCGTCAAGCGCGCGCTGCTCGACCAGTCGCTGATCAGCGGCGTCGGCAACATCTACGCCGACGAGGCGCTGTGGCGCGCCCGGCTGCACTACGACCGTCCGACCGCCACCCTCACCCGGCCGCGCTCCGCCGAACTCCTCGGCCATGTGCGGGATGTCATGAGCGCGGCACTGGCGGTGGGCGGCACCAGCTTCGACAGCCTCTACGTCAATGTGAACGGCGAGTCGGGGTACTTCGAGCGCTCCCTCGACGCATACGGCCGGGAGGACGAGCCGTGCCGCCGCTGCGGCACCGCCATGCGCCGCCGCCCCTGGATGAACCGCTCCAGCTACTTCTGCCCGCGCTGTCAGCGCCCGCCGCGCCCGGCCGGGGTCTCGGCGCTCTCGCCGCGCCGCCCGTCGTAAGCCTCCCGGGCCGTCAGCACCTCCGGCATCCGCTCCTCGACCAGCCCGATCAGCGCCAGCAGCCGCTGGGCGACCGCGTGCCCCAGCGGGGTGAGCCGGTAGTCCACGCGCGGCGGATTGACCGGCTGGGCCTCGCGGTGCACCAGACCGTCCCGCTCCAGCGCGTGCAGCGTCTGGGACAGCATCTTCTCGCTGACGCCGTCGACCCGCCGCCGCAGCTCGTTGAAGCGGCAGCCGCTCTCGGCGAGGGCGGTCAGGGTGAGGCTGCCCCACTTGCCGGTGACGTGTTCCAGCGTGGCGCGGGACGGGCAGGCGCGCGCGAACACATCAAAGGCCTCGTCCCCGGTGGCGTCCCCTCCCGGACGGCTGCCGGCGGTGCGTTCACATTCCATGCACATACCATACGCGCAGCGCTCTCTCCTGGGTTGCGCTGTCATCCGGTGAGCGCAGCGCAACGCGGCCCGGGGCTTGCGTACGCCCGGGCCGCTCGCTCGTCCGCTCCGGCGCTCGTCCTAGTAGCCGAAGTCCTGGGTCCACCAGGGGCCGTCGTCGCCGAAGTGCGCGCCGACGCCGAGGGTCTTGTACTGGCAGTTGAGGATGTTCGCGCGGTGGTCGGGGCTGTCCATCCACGAGTCCATGACGTCCTGCGCGGTGGTCTGGCCGCGGCCGATGTTCTCCCCGCCCAGGTCCAGGATGCCCGCGAGCTTGGCGCGGTCCCAGGGGTCCTCGCCGTCCGGGCTGGTGTGGTCGAAGAAGTCGCGTATCGCCATGTCGTCGCTGAAGTCCTGCGCCAGCTGGGCGAGTTTCCGGTCCTCGGTCACCGGCTGGCAGCCGGCCGCGGCCCGCTCCTGGTTCACCAGTGCGATGACCGCCTTCTCGGCCGCCGCCGCCCGGTCGGGCTTCTCCGGCGGAAGGCTGGGCACCGGGTCGGTCGTGGGCGTACGGGACGGTGTGGTCGAGCCCGAGCCGCCGCCCGAGGGGCTGCCGGGCTTGCTGCCGGACGGGCGCTCGTCCGGGGTCGTGGACGGCGTTCCGGCGGGCTTCGAGGGGGTCTTGGAGGGGGGCGTGGACGGCGCCTGCGGGCTGGTCTCAGCGGGGCTCGTCGACGTCCCCGGACCGGCCGACGGGATCCCGGCGCCCGGGCCCTGGGTGTCCGGGCCGGTGGAGGGCGACCCGCCCGCCTGTACCTGCCCGGCGGGTTCGCTGCCGCCGAGACCCGAGGGGCCGCCCGGAACTAAGCCGGAGGCCATGGCCACAGCGCCCACCGCGACCGCGGCGGACACACTCAACAGCCCGGTCCTCACCGGTGCGAGAGGGCTACGGCGCGGTCCCCGGTGGCGGCCGGCGCCCACCACGGGCGGCGTCGCGGCTCCGGGGGCAGATCGTCGATGGCGGCCCATCTCCTGCCTTCCTTGTGTGCGAGGGAGTCAAATGTGTGGCTCGTGTGGGCAACTCATGTGTCACTCGTGTGAGTGAGTCTTGTTGAGCCGGGACTGTACGCCATGCGGCAGGAGGTAGATGTGCCGAGGCGCCAATTCGCCGGTTAGCGTGCACACATGAACGACAACGTGCGCCTCACCGCGTGGGTCCGCGGCCGTGTCCAGGGCGTCGGCTTCCGCTGGTTCACCCGGGCCAACGCGCTGCGCATCGGCGGCCTCGCCGGGTTCGCCTCCAACCTCTCCGACGGCCGCGTACAGGTCGTCGCGGAGGGCCCGCGTGCGGAGTGCGAACAGCTGCTCGACTGGTTGCGGGAGGGCGACACGCCCGGGCGGGTCGACGGTGTCACCGAGATCTGGGACACACCGCGGGGCGCCTACGACAGCTTCGAGATCCGCTGAGCCGGTGCCCGCGGGACCCCCGGTCGGCCCTCTTCCGGCACCCCTCTGACCACGCCTTCCGTGCGCGCTGTGAGCAGAAATCGGCTGATGGTTGCGAACGGAGCCGCTCCGTGGAAGGCTGCGGAGCGTAGGAAGATCCCCAACCGCTACGGGTCCTCTGGAGAGCGGGCGGCGCAGCTCGTGCCCCCTTGTGCTCTCGGCCCTCGCGGTGCCGGCGGCATGTGATCGTGTTGACCCTCAAACCAATTGGTGAGACTCTGGAAGTCCCCGCGCACCTTAACTTGTCCGCCACCTCAGCACGGCAATATCGGCGGACATCGCGGGTGCGAATCCCTCACGACCCACACCGCTTCGGTCGGTCACTCAGTGTGGAGGACCATCCATCATGGCAAAGGCGCTTCTCGGTTACGTCGGCGGCTCCGACCCCCGAGTCCTCGCCGAGATGCGACGGCTTCAGCAGCGCGTTCAGGATCTTGAATCCGAGCTTGTTCGGATCCAGGCCGAAAACGACGCGCTGTCCGCCGCCGCTCGTCACGGCGACTCGCTGCTCGAAAGCATCGACGTATCCCAGGCGGAGCCTGCGCTCGCCTGACCCAGCCCTCGGGCCGGTCGGGCTGCACCGTCAGCCGCTTGAGAATCTTCAAGGGACGCCTCGGCGTCCCTTCGTCGTTCCCCCGCGTACCTTTGGCTTTCTCTTACCGACTGATGTGCCCCACCCCCTCGCCGGTGAAACCGATCTTTGAGGAAAGCGGGAAAAAGCCGGGGCGGGTCCGCGGCGCCACGCGTTCGGGACGCTGCCGGACGAGGCCCGGAAGGTAGAGTCCAACGGCGTGCACCTGAAGAGCCTGACCCTGCGAGGCTTCAAGTCCTTCGCCTCCGCCACGACGCTCCGCTTCGAGCCGGGTATCACCTGCGTCGTCGGCCCCAACGGGTCGGGCAAGTCCAATGTCGTGGACGCCCTCTCCTGGGTCATGGGGGAGCAGGGCGCCAAGTCGCTGCGCGGCGGCAAGATGGAGGACGTCATCTTCGCCGGGACCACCGGCCGCCCCCCGCTCGGCCGCGCCGAGGTCTCCCTCACCATCGACAACGCCGATGGCGCGCTGCCCATCGACTACGCCGAAGTCACCATCACGCGGATCATGTTCCGCAACGGCGGCAGCGAGTACCAGATCAACGGCGACACCTGCCGTCTGCTGGACATCCAGGAACTGCTGTCCGATTCCGGCATCGGCCGCGAGATGCACGTCATCGTCGGCCAGGGCCAGCTCGACGGCGTCCTGCACGCCGACCCGACCGGCCGCCGGGCCTTCATCGAGGAGGCCGCGGGCGTCCTGAAGCACCGCAGGCGCAAGGAGAAGGCGCTGCGGAAGCTGGACGCGATGCAGGCCAACCTGGCCCGGGTCCAGGACCTCACCGACGAGCTGCGGCGGCAGCTCAAACCCCTCGGCCGACAGGCCGCGGTCGCCCGCCGTGCCGCCGTCATCCAGGCCGATCTGCGCGACGCCCGGCTGCGGCTGCTCGCCGACGACCTGGTCACCCTGCGCGAGGCGCTGCGTGCCGAGGTCGCCGACGAGGCCGAGCTGAAGAAGCGCAAGGAGGCCACCGAGGCCGAGCTGCGCACCGCCCAGCGGCGCGAGGCCGCCCTCGAGGAACACGTGCGGCAGCTCGCACCGCGGCTGCGCGACGCCCAGGAGACCTGGTACGAGCTGTCCCAGCTCGCCGAGCGGGTGCGCGGCACGGTCAGCCTGGCCGACGCCCGGGTCAAGAGCGCGACCACCGCCCCCGCCGAGGAGCGGCGCGGCCGCGACCCCGAGGACATGGAGCGCGAGGCGGCCCGCATCCGGGAACAGGAAGCCGAGCTGGAAGCCGCCCTGGAGGCGGCCAGCCGCGCCCTGGACGACACCGTCGCGCACCGCGCGGAACTCGAACGGAGCCTGGCGCAGGAGGAGCGCCGGCTGAAGGACGTGGCCCGTGCCATCGCCGATCGCCGCGAGGGGCTCGCCCGGCTCCAGGGCCAGGTCAACGCCGCCCGCGGCCGCGCCGCTTCGGCCCGCGCCGAGATCGAACGCCTGGCCGCCGCCCGCGACGAGGCCCAGGCCCGCGCCGCCGCCGCGCAGGAGGAGTACGAACAGCTCAAGGCCGAGGTCGACGGACTGGACGCGGACGACGCGGAACTGGCGGAGCGCCATGAGGCCGCCAAGCAGGAGCTGTCCGAGGCGGAGACGGCGCTGAGCGCGGCCCGCGAGGCCGCCACCGCCGCCGAACGGGACCGCGCCGCGACCGCCGCCCGGCACGATGCCCTGGCGCTCGGCCTGCGCCGCAAGGACGGCACCGGCGCGCTGATGGCCGCGGCCGACCGCCTCACCGGCCTGCTCGGCCCGGCCGCCGAACTGCTGACCGTCAGCCCCGGCTTCGAGGTCCCGGTCGCCGCGGCCCTGGGCGCCGCCGCCGACGCGATCGCCGTCACCGACCCCACGGCCGCCGCCGAGGCGATCCGCCACCTCCGCACCGAAGACGCGGGCCGCGCCGCCTTGCTCCTGGGCGCCCCCGCGGTCCCGGGCACGCGGACGCCCGGTGCCGATGCGGCCTCCGGCGCTGCCGGTGAGCCGTCCGGCCAGGCCGCCGACGTCGCCACGGCCGCAGGGGGCCGGGCCCACGCTGCGGTGCCCGAGGCGGGCGGTGGGGGATCGGGCGCCGCCGCTGCCGCCGTGCCGGGCACGCGGACACCCGGCGACGTGCCGGGGGCGCCCGTTGCCGTCGACGGTCCGCCGCGGGTGGGGGAATTGGTGGACGGGCCCGCCGGGCTGGTGGGGGCCGTGCGGCGGCTGCTCGACGGCATCGTGGCGGTGGGGACGCTGGAGGAGGCCGAGGAACTCGTCCGGGCTCACCCCGAGTTGACCGCGGTCACCGCCGACGGCGACCTGCTCGGGGCGCACTTCGCGCAGGGCGGGTCCGCCGGGGCGCCCACCCTGCTGGAGGTGCAGGCGTCGGTCGACGAGGCGGCGGCGGAGCTGGAGGAGCTGGCCGTACGGTGCGAGGAGCTGGCCGGGGCGCAGCGCGCGGCGAAGGAGCGGCGTACCGAGTGCGCGGCGCTGGTGGACGAGCTGGCGGCCCGGCGCAGCGCGGCCGACCGGGAGAAGTCGCAGGTCGCACAGTCGCTCGGGCGGCTGTCCGGGCAGGCCCGGGGCGCGGCGGGGGAGGCGGAGCGGTCGGCCGCGGCCGCCGCTCGGGCCGAGGAGGCGCTGGAGAAGGCGACCGAGGAGGCCGAGGAGCTGGCCGAGCGGCTGGCCGTGGCCGAGGAGCAGCCGGGCGAGGAGGAGCCGGACACCTCCGTACGGGACCGGCTCGCCGCGGACGGCGCCAACGCGCGGCAGACCGAGATGGAGGCGCGGCTCCAGGCCCGTACGCATGAGGAGCGCGTGAAGGGGCTCGCGGGGCGGGCCGACGCGCTCGACCGGGGCGCGCGCGCCGAGCGCGAGGCGCGGGCGCGCGCCGAACAGCGCCGCGCCCGGCTGCGCCAGGAGGCGCAGGTGGCGTCGGCGGTGGCGGCCGGGTCCCGGCAGCTGCTCGCGCATGTGGAGGTGTCGCTCGTACGGGCGGCCGAGGAGCGGGACGCCGCCGAGCGCGCCAAGGCCGAACGCGAAACCGAGCTGGAGACCGCGCGGAACCGGGGCCGTGACCTCAAGGGCGAGCTGGACAAGCTGACCGATTCGGTGCACCGGGGCGAGGTGCTGGGTGCCGAGAAGCGGATGCGGATCGAGCAGCTGGAGTCGAAGGCGCTGGAGGAGCTGGGCGTGGAGCCGGCCGGGCTGATCGCCGAGTACGGCCCCGACCAGCTCGTACCGCCGTCCCTTCCTGCGGAAGGGGAGGAGCTGCCGGACACTGCGTCCGATAGCGGCTCCGCCGCGGGCGAGCACCCGCGCAACCGCCCGGTGCCCTACGTCCGGGCGCAGCAGGAGAAGCGGCTGAAGGCCGCCGAGCGGGCGTACCAGCAGCTGGGCAAGGTCAATCCGCTGGCGCTGGAGGAGTTCGCGGCGCTGGAGGAGCGGCATCAGTTCCTGAGCGAGCAGCTGGAGGACCTGAAGAAGACGCGCGCGGACCTCCTCCAGGTGGTCAAGGAGGTCGACGAGCGGGTCGAGCAGGTGTTCACGGAGGCGTACCGGGACACCGCGCGCGAGTTCGAGGGGGTCTTCTCGCGGCTCTTCCCGGGCGGGGAGGGGCGGCTGGTGCTCACCGACCCGGACAACATGCTGACCACGGGGGTGGACGTGGAGGCGCGGCCGCCGGGCAAGAAGGTCAAGCGGCTGTCCCTGCTGTCCGGTGGGGAGCGCTCGCTGACGGCCGTGGCGCTGCTGGTGTCGATCTTCAAGGCGCGGCCGAGTCCGTTCTATGTGATGGACGAGGTCGAGGCGGCGCTGGACGACACCAACCTCCAGCGGCTGATCCGGATCATGGAGGAGCTCCAGGAGTCGTCCCAGCTGATCGTGATCACTCACCAGAAGCGGACGATGGAGGTCGCGGACGCGCTGTACGGCGTCTCGATGCAGGGCGACGGGGTGTCGAAGGTCATTAGTCAACGCCTGCGGTGACCGCTTCAATACTTGAAGTCAATGGTGCAAAGCGTGCGATGTAGTGGCGCATAACTTCTTGGCCACCACCTATTGACTTCGAAACTTGAAGGAATAGTCTCTGCAACGTCGCTTTTACCTTTAAGTGGTGGCCGACCTCACACGGCTCGCCTCCACCGGAAGGGTTTGCCCCACCACGTCCGGCAGCGTTGCCGGGCGGGCCACAGGAGTTCACGTTGACCACCACCGTGCAGGCACAGGGGTCCGAAGGCCGTAAGGCCCAGCCGGACCATCTCGGCCACGTCATCTTCATCACCGCGGCCGCCGCAATGGGCGGCTTTCTCTTCGGCTACGACAGCTCGGTGATCAACGGAGCGGTCGAAGCCATCCGCGGCCGGTACGACATCGGGTCCGCGGCCCTCGCCCAGGTCGTCGCCATCGCGCTGATCGGTTCGGCGATCGGCGCGGCCACCGCGGGCCGGATAGCCGACCGGATCGGCCGGATCCGCGTCATGCAGATCGCCGCCGTGCTGTTCACCGTCAGCGCGGTCGGCTCGGCCCTGCCCTTCGCCCTGTGGGACCTGGCCATGTGGCGGGTGCTCGGCGGCATCGGCATCGGCATGGCGTCCGTGATCGGCCCGGCCTACATCGCCGAGGTCGCCCCGCCCGCGTACCGCGGCCGGCTCGCCTCCTTCCAGCAGGCCGCGATCGTCATCGGCATCGCCGTCTCCCAGCTCGTCAACTGGGGCATCCTCAACCTCGCCGACGGCGACCAGCGCGGCAAGATCGCCGGGCTGGAGGCCTGGCAGTGGATGCTCGGGGTCATGGTCATCCCGGCCGTCCTGTACGGGCTGCTGTCCTTCGCCATCCCCGAGTCCCCCCGCTTCCTGATCTCGGTCGGCCGGATCGACCGGGCCAAGGAGGTCCTGAGGGAGGTCGAGGGCAAGACCGTCGACCTGGACGTCCGGGCGGACGAGATCGAGCAGGCGATGCGCAGCGAGCACAAGTCCACCTTCAAGGACCTGCTCGGCGGACGGTTCGGGCTGCTGCCGGTCGTCTGGATCGGCGTCGGTCTTTCGGTCTTCCAGCAGCTCGTCGGCATCAACGTGGCCTTCTACTACTCCTCGACGCTGTGGCAGTCCGTCGGCGTCGACCCGAGCAGCTCGTTCTTCTACTCCTTCACCACGTCGATCATCAACATCCTCGGCACCGTGATCGCGATGGTCTTCGTCGACAAGATCGGCCGTAAGCCGCTCGCGCTCATCGGCTCCGTCGGTATGGCGGTCGCGCTCGCGCTGGTGGCCTGGGCGTTCTCCGCGAACCTGGTGGACGGCAAGCTTCCGCACACCCAGGGCGTCGTGGCGCTGGTCGCGGCCCACGCCTTCGTGCTCTTCTTCGCACTCTCCTGGGGCGTGGTGGTCTGGGTGCTGCTCGGCGAGATGTTCCCGAACAAGATCCGCGCCGCCGCCCTGGGCGTCGCCGCCTCCGCCCAGTGGATCGCCAACTGGGCCATCACCGCCAGCTTCCCGAGCCTGTCGGACTGGAACCTGTCCGGGACCTACATCCTGTACACGGCCTTCGCCGTGCTCTCGATCCCGTTCATCCTCAAGTGGGTGCCGGAGACCAAGGGCAAGGCGTTGGAGGAGATGGGCTAAACCCCCCGCCGCCCACTCCTCACTCCAAGAGAACTGCCCCGCCTCATTCCTTGAGGCGGGGCAGCACTCGTTCCGCGAACAGCCGCAGACTGCGCCAGCCCTCCTCGACCGGCATCCCGCCGCACAGCGGATGCAGCACCAGGCTCGCCTGCTCGCCGCCCTGGTGCGCGTACGCCACGCACTCCTCGGGCGTGACGATCCGGTACACGCCCTCGCGGCGCAGCGCCCCGGCGTCCGCGGCGTGCGAGCGGACCGCCGAGCGCACCGCGCCCGACTGCCAGGACGCGTAGGTGCGCGCCTCGTGCAGCAGATGCGTCCCGTACAGCGCCCAGGCCCGGTCCGGGTCCTCGGCGATGTGCAGCAGCGGGGTGACCGCGGGGGGCATCAGGCACCAGCCCTCGGTGCCGTACTCCATGCGCCGCGCGTGGTAGTAGCCCTCCAGCTCCGGCAGATGAGCGCTCGGGAAGAACGGCAGGCCCAGCCGGGCCGCGCGGCGGGCCGCGGCCTTCGAGCTGCCGCCGACCAGCAGCAGCGGATGCGGCTGGGTGTGCGGGCGCGGGGTGACCCGCACCGTGCGGCCCCGGTACGCGAACGGCTCGCCCGTCCACGCGGCGAGCAGCGTCTCCAGCGCCTCGTCCTGGAGCGCGCCGCGCCCCTGCCAGTCCCTGCCGAGCGCCGCGTACTCCTCCGGCCGGTAGCCGATCCCGGCCACCGTGACCAGCCGGCCGCCGCTGGCCAGGTCGAGCACCGCGATGTCCTCGGCCAGCCGCAGCGGGTCGTACAGCGGCGTGATCAGCGCGGAGACGGTCACCGAGATCCGGCGGGTGGCGCCGAGCACCGTGCCCGCGAAGACCAGCGGCGCGGGCAGCCAGCCGTTCGCGGCGCCGTGGTGCTCCTCGGTCTGGACGGTGGAGATGCCCCGTTCGTCGGCGTAGGCGGCCATCTCGACGGCGGCGCGGTACCGCTCGGCCAGCGAACGCGGAGTGGCGGCGGGATCGACGAGGTTGAGGCGTACGACCGTGACGGCCATGGCGGAGGGTCCCCCTTCGTCGCGGGCGGGCGTGAGCGGGCCACCGGACCGTAGCTGACGGTGCGTCAAATCGCCACCGTGCGGTACCGGGCGGAGCCGGGACGGATGACTCATGCGCCTGGGACGCGGGGCGGGGGATCGTCATCCTGGGCCCGGAGGCGATCCGACCGGCAAGGGCCCGGGAAACGCACCATCACCCGAGGAGGGGCGCATGATCAGCACGGGGGAAACGCTCATCACCACATCCGACATCGACGACCTGGTCGGCCGGGTCCGGCTCGGCGCGGGCGACACCCGGGAACTGGAGGCCGCGAGGGACGCGCTCTTCGCGGGCCGACTCACCCCCGCCGAGGCCCAGCGCATCCGCCAGCGGCTGATGGTCACCGCGCTGCGCCACGGCGGCGACCTCCTCGCCAAGGTGCTCGGGCGGCTCACCCCGCGCGAGACCGCCATGGTGCGCCGCTACGCCCACCGGCTCGCCAACTACCTGGACACGCTGGACATCTGGGCCGCGCAGCCCGTCATGCTCACCCTGATGCGGTTCGGAATCCCCTACGACGAGGCCGAGTCGATCGCCATCGCGATCCTCTTCCAGGTGTGGTGAACCGGAAAGGGTGAACGCGCCACCGGAACGCGGGTGCGGGCGGGTCACCGGTTCGGGTGGGGCATGGCGTCCGCGCACTTCACAGCCGTGAGGCGGGGTAAGGCACGGGCGAGTACCAGGAGGTTGAAGATGCGACTTTCCCGAATCCGCGCCACCACGGCGCTCGGCCTGCTCGCGGGAACCGTCATGTGGACCGCCGGAGCCTCGCCCGCCACCGCGTCCGGAGGCGGCTGGCGCGAGGAAGGACACTTCGACACCCAAGGCGCCTGCCGTAAGGCCGGGGAGGCCGGGGTGGAGAAGAACAAGTGGGACGAGTACAAGTGCCGCCCCGGCCGCAGCGCCAACTACGTCACGCTGTGGGTCCGGGGCAGCGGCGTCCGGCTCGCCGGGCCGACCGCCGGCTGACATGCGGCACGCCCTTCCGAAAGACCGTGCCGTGCAGGCCGCGGGCGGGGTGTCGGCGCTGTTCGTCGTGGTGCTGGCCGGCTGGCTCGCCGGTCTGCTGCGGGTCAACGACGAGTGGCTCGCCCTGTCCTCCACCCGCCTGCGCGGCACCGCGGCCCTCACCTCGGTGGCCGTGGGCGTCCCGGTGCTCGGCGTCGGCGTCCTGCTGCTCGCCGAGCGGTCCGCCCGGCGCTACGGCGGAGTGCTGCTGGTGGCGGGCGCCCTGTGGCTGCTGCCCTCCGCCGTCGCCGACCTGCTGGGGCCCGCCGGGCTCGGACCGGTCGGGGCCGCCGTGTCCCTGCTGCTCGCGGTGGCCGCCATGGTCTGCCGCCCCCTGACCGTCCTGCTGCTGCCGCTGTGGCTCTTCCCCCGCGGCGCCAAGGGGCGCTGGCACTGGTGGGTCATGAGCGCCGCCGCATCCGCCTACTGGCTCGGATACGCCGCGCTGTGGCTGATCAGCGAGCCACGCGTCGGCGCCGTCACCAACCCCGCCTTCCACACCACCGGCGGCCAATGGGCCTTCGACCACCTCGACATCTACGGCGAGGCGGAGCCCTGGGTGCTGCGCACCGTGGCGCTCGCCGTCACGGCCTCCCTGTGCTGCCGCGCCGCCGTCTCCGGCGGCGCCGAGCGGCGCGACTGGGCCCTGCTGGCCGCCGCCTACCCCGCCTGCGTCTCCCTCCTGCTGTCGGAGTGGGGCGAGGGCATGCCCACCATCGCGGCCCGCACCCTCGGCAGCGCGGTCTGGGCGGCCGCCATCTGCCTGGGCGTCGCCCGCACCGGGATCTGGCGGCTCGACCGCTCCACCAGCCACCGGCTCGCCCGCGCCTTCGTCCTCACCTCGCTCGCGGCCGTCGTCGTCTGCGCCGCCGTCGCCGTACAGGCCGGGCTCCCCTCCGTACGCAACGGGACCACCGTCACTGCCGTCGGCGGCGCCCTGCTGCTGGGCTGGGCCCTGCGGCCGTCCGCCCGCTGGCTCACCCTCCGCGTCGAGCGCGCCTTCTACGGGCCCCGGGCCCGGCCGCACGAAGCCGTCAGCGCCCTGGCCGTACGCCTCCAGCAGGCCCCGCACCCGGGCGAGGTGCCCCAGCAGATCTGCCGCAGCGCCGTGGAGGACCTCGGCGTCTCCGGCGCGGCCGTCAGCGTCGACACCCGGGCCGGGCCCCGGCGGCTGGCCGACGCCGGGGCACCGCTCACCGGCCGCGTCCAGACCTATCCGCTGCGCCACCACGGCCGCACCGTCGGCCGCCTCGAAGTCTCCCGCGACGGCTCCGGCACCCCCGCCGAGCGCGACAGCGGGCTGCTGTCCCTCCTCGCCGACCAGGCCGCCCCCGCGCTCGCCGCGCTGCGGCTGGCCGAGGAGGCGCAGGCCGCCCGCGAGCGGCTGGTGCTCGCCCGCGAACAGGAGCGGCGACGGCTGCGCCGGGAGATCCACGACGGCCTCGGACCCCAACTCGCCGCCGTGCGGCTGCGCCTGGACATCGCCCAGACCTCCTGCCCGCCCGGCCACCCGGCCTGCGTCCAGCTCTCCGAGGCCGCAGAAACGCTCGCCGAGGCCCTGGTCGAGGTGCGCCGCATCACCGCCGGGCTCGCCCCGGCCGCCCTCGCCGAGCGCGGCCTCGCCGGTGCGGTGCGGGAACTGGCGCGGCGGCTGGGCGTGGACGGCCTGCGGGTGAGCGTGGCCAGCCGTCCCGCCGTCCTGCCCCCGCTGTCGCCGGGCGTGGAGACCGCGGCGTACCGGATCGCGGCCGAGTCGCTCACCAACGCCGTACGACACGCCCGGGCCCGCCAGGTCCGGGTGGAACTGGCCACCGACCCCGACACCCTCGACACCCTCGACATCACGATCACCGACGACGGCAGCGGACTGCCGGAGACCGCGGTGCGCGGCGTCGGGCTGGCCTCGGTCCGGGAGCGGGCCGAGGAGATCGGCGGCTCCTGCTCGGTCATCGGCTCCGCCACCGGCACCGTGGTGCACGCGGTGCTGCCGCTCGCCGGCCCCGGGGAGAACGAGGACCCCGAAGAACACCTGGAGCACACCGGATGCCGGTCCTGTACGACGCTCATCACCGAGGCCAAGCCCAGGGACATGCCCAGGGAGAGGACGCCCGCCCCGTGACGGCGCCGGTGGGCGCCGCGCAGTGGCGCGTGCTGCTCGTCGACGACCATCCCCTCTTCCGCGAAGGCCTGGCCGCCGCCCTCAACCTGGACGACGCCTTCACCGTCGTCGGCCAGGCGGCCTGCGCGGACGAGGCGGTCGACGAGGCCGGGCGCGCCGCACCCGATCTGGTGGTCATGGACCTCGGGCTGCCCGGCCGGTCCGGTCTGGAGGCCACCCGGCGGATCCTGTGCGCCCGCCCCGGGGCGCGGGTGATGGTCATGACGATGTCCGAGGACGACGACAGCCTGCTGGCCGCCGTACGCGCCGGGGCCCGCGGCTATCTCCTCAAGGGCGCGGGCCGGGACGAGATCCTGCGCGCCCTGCACACCGTGGCGCGCGGCGGCGCCGTCTTCAGCCCGCGCATGGCGGAGCGGCTCGGGGTGCTGCTGGGCGCCTCCGGCGCGGCGTCGGCCAAGGAGGCGTTCCCGACCCTCACCGCGCGCGAACGGGAGGTGCTGGACCTGCTCGCGGGCGGGCTCGGCTACCGCCAGATCGCCCAGCGGCTGGTGGTCACCGACAAGACCGTGCGCAACCACGTCGGCTCGATCTTCGCCAAGCTCCAGGTGCACGACCGGGCCCAGGCGATCGTCCGGGCCCGCGAGGCCGGGCTCGGAGGCGAATGACGAGGCGAATGACTCCCTCCGCCATGTGTCTGATACTGGGTGGGTTATGGAATTCGTCATCCTTGCTGTAGTCATCGCTGTGGTCGCGCTCGGCGCGATCAGCGGGCTTGTGATCAGCAGCCGCAAGAAGAAGCAGCTGCCCCCGACACCGCCGAGCAGCCCGTCCGTCACCGCGCCGCCCGCCGAACCGCACGTCGGCGAGGAGGCCGAAACCCCGCGCGAGGAGCCGCGCAGAACCATCGAAGAGGTGGACCTGCCCGTCACCGAGGCACCGGCCGCGCCCGCGGAGGCCGCCGCCCCCGCCGTGCCGGAGGCCCCGCCGGTCGAGGTTCCCGAGCCGACCGCCGGCCGGCTGGTCCGGCTGCGCGCCCGGCTGTCCCGGTCCCAGACGACCCTGGGCAAGGGGCTGCTGACGCTGCTCTCGCGTGAGCACCTCGACGACGACACGTGGGAGGAGATCGAGGACACGCTGCTGACCGCCGACGTCGGCGTCGCCCCGACCCAGGAGCTGGTCGAGCGGCTGCGCGAGCGGGTCAAGGTGCTCGGCACCCGCACCCCCGAGGAGCTGCGGGGGCTGCTGCGCGAGGAGCTGCTGCACCTCGTCGGCACCGAGGCCGACCGCACCGTGCACACCGAGGGCGGGGTGGGGGCGAACGGCGAGGAGAAGCCGGGCGTCGTCATGGTCGTCGGGGTCAACGGCACCGGCAAGACCACCACCACCGGCAAGCTCGCCCGGGTCCTGGTGGCCGACGGCAAGTCGGTCGTGCTGGGCGCGGCGGACACCTTCCGGGCGGCCGCCGCCGATCAGCTCCAGACCTGGGGCGAGCGGGTCGGCGCCCGTACGGTCCGCGGCCCCGAGGGCGGCGACCCGGCGTCGGTCGGCTTCGACGCGGTGAAGGAGGGCATCGCCGAGTCCGCGGACGCGGTGCTCATCGACACCGCCGGGCGGCTGCACACCAAGACCGGTCTGATGGACGAGCTGGGCAAGGTCAAGCGGGTCGTGGAGAAGCACGGCACGGTGGACGAGGTGCTGCTCGTGCTCGACGCCACCACCGGGCAGAACGGCCTGGTGCAGGCGCGGGTCTTCCGCGAGGTGGTGGACATCACCGGCATCGTGCTCACCAAGCTGGACGGCACCGCCAAGGGCGGCATCGTGGTCGCGGTCCAGCGCGAACTGGGCGTACCGGTCAAGCTGATCGGGCTGGGCGAGGGCGCGGACGATCTGGCGCCGTTCGAGCCGGAGGCGTTCGTCGACGCGCTGATCGGCGACTGATCCGGTCTCTTCCCTCATCGCCGGACGGGCTTGAATCGATGGACGATTCAAGCCCGTCCGGCGTTTCGGCGAACCGGCGTTTCGGCGAACCGTCGCGGGGCGTCAGGCCCCGGCCCGGTGGCTCGCGTAGGCGAGGGTGCCCAGCACCAGCCGGGCGTGCGGCGGCTGCCCCGCGGTGTCGAGGGTCGGCGGGCGCAGCCAGCGCACCGGCCCCAGGCCCCCGAGGTCGGAGGGCGGCGCGGTGATGTGGTCGCCCTTGCCGAGACAGCGCAGATCGAGGTCGGCGTCGTCCCAGCCCATGCGGTAGAGCAGCTCGGGGAGTTCGTCGGCGGCCCCCGGCGCGACGAAGAACTGGGCGCGCCCGTGCGGGGTGACGGCCACCGGGCCGAGCGGCAGGCCCATCCGCTCCAGCCGCACCAGGGCGTGCCGCCCCGCGTACTCGGCCACTTCCAGGACGTCGAACGACCGGCCCACGGGCAGCAGGACGGCCGCGCCCGGGACCTCCTCCCACGCCGCCGCGGCGGCGTCGAGCGTGGCGCCCGCGGGCACGCCGGAGGCGAAGCCGAGCGGATGGGCGCCGGGGGCGGGGCAGTCGGCAGCACCGCAGGAGCATTCGTTTCTGCTGCCGCCCGTGCCGCGCGTGGCCCGGGCGCCCGGCACCACGTCCCAGCCCCACAGCCCGGTGTACTCCGCCACCGTGGTGGACTCGGACGTACGGCCGCGGCGCCGTGAGCCGGACCGCATCTCCCGGATGCCGCCGATCGTGAAGCCCATGCCCCCTCCAACGGGTCGCGCTCTCGATGGTTACGAGCCGGAGCGCGCCGATGACGCTCCGTCGCCGATGTGGTGCGGCAGGTGGTGTGTCGCGGTGTAACGGGTGGTGCGGAACGGCGCATGCGCCCCGCTGTGCACCTCTTCGCGTTCTTCCGGTCGCTCCGTGTCAAGTGAATCGTGCGAATCGGTGATGGGGTTCATTCGAAGGGGTGGCGAATGGTGGCGTTTTCCCGATCCACCTCCCAAGGGGCGTGATCGTAGGATTACTTTCGGTGCACGATCCCCGGTTGCGAGCACTCGCCCGGTCGCGGTCCGGTACTTGCCACTGGCAAGGGCCGGTTCCCGCGGCAGACGGTTGATGCGCCGTATCGCGGGGACAACTGACCGTGACAGAAGGCATTCTGGTGGCGGTCCGGGAAGATTCGTGGGATGGGGGCGTTCCGGTGGGCGACAGCGGCGGCGGTGCTGACAAGCGACCCAATGCGCAGCTGGGATCGTGGTTTGTGCGCAGCGGCTGGTCGAAGGGGGAGCTGGCCCGCCAAGTCAACCGCAGGGCGCGCCAGTTAGGCGCCCATCACATCAGTACGGACACCTCGCGGGTGCGCCGCTGGCTGGACGGGGAGCAGCCGCGCGAGCCGATCCCGCAGATCCTTTCCGAGCTGTTCTCCGAGCGCTTCGGCTGTGTGGTCGGCATCGAGGACCTGGGGCTGCGCCCCGCCCACCGGTCACCGTCCGTGTCCGGGGTGGATCTTCCCTGGGCCGGTCCCGAGACCGTCGCGCTGATCGGCGAGTTCTCCCGCAGCGATCTCATGCTCGCCCGGCGCGGCTTCCTCGGCACCTCCCTCGCCCTCTCCGCGGGCCCCGCCCTCATCGAGCCGATGCAGCGCTGGCTGGTGCCCTCGCCGAGCGGGGCGCCCGGCGGCGTGCGCGCGGCGGACAGCGGCCGCTCACGGCGGATCTCCCGGCTCTCCGAGCCGGAGCTGGAGCTGCTGGAGTCCACCATCACGATGTTCCGCGCCTGGGACGCCCAGTGCGGCGGCGGGCTGCGCCGCAAGGCGGTGGTCGGCCAGCTGCACGAGGTCACCGACCTGCTCCAGGAGTCGCACACCGAGGCGGTGTCCAAGCGGCTGTTCAAGGTCGCCGGGGAGCTGGCCGAGCTGGCCGGGTGGATGAGCTACGACATCGGGCTCCAGCCCACCGCCCAGAAGTACTTCGTCCTCGCGCTCCACGCCGCCAAGGAGTCCGGCGACCGGCCCCTCGGCTCGTACATCCTCTCCAGCATGAGCCGCCAGATGATCCACGTCGGGCGGCCCGACGACGCGCTGGAGCTGATCCACCTCGCGCAGTACGGCAGCCGGGAGAGCGCCACCCCGCGCACCCAGGCCATGCTGTATGCGATGGAGGGCCGGGCGTACGCCAACATGGGCCAGCCCGGCAAGTGCCACCGCGCCGTCAAGATGGCCGAGGACACCTTCGCCGACTGCGCCGCGGGCGACGGCGACCCGGACTGGATCGGCTTCTTCTCCGAGGCCGAGCTGAACGCGGAGAACGCCCACTCGTACCGCGACCTCGCCTATGTCGCGGGCCGCAGCCCCACCTACGCCCAGCTCGCCGACCCGGTGATGCGCAACGCGGTGCGCCTCTTCGGCGAGGAGACCGCCGGGGGTGAGGGCGGGCACCAGCGTTCGTATGCGCTCAACCTGATCGGCATGGCCACCGTCCACCTCCTCCAGAAGCAGCCCGAGCAGTGCGCGGAGGTCGCCGGGAAGGCGCTGCCGCTCGCCCAGCGGATCCGCTCGGAGCGGGTGAACAACCGCCTCCGCAAGACCGTGGACACCGCGGTGCGGCACTTCGGGGACGTGCCCGAGGTCGCCGAGCTGAGCGACAAGCTCGTCGCCATGCTGCCCGACTCGCCGGATGAAGGGGGCGCCCCCCGGGCCGTCTGAGGCGGCCCCGGGAGGGTTGCGGCACGGTAACGGAGCGGAGGACCCCGTACCGGCAATTCATCGGCGCGTAACACGCTGGCGCCCTTCGTCACTGCCGCGAAACATCGAGGGGCATCGACTGAAACGGCACTGCGCCAATCTCGTGGCGAATACCGGCCCTTTTGTTTATTGCCAGCCCGGGCCGTTTCGACAGCGAGGAGACGCCGATGCCAGTGGGCATCACGACGCTTGCCGCGGACAAGATCACGCCCGATGACGCACTCAGCGCGGCCAACACCGGGTTCATGTTGCTGTGCGCCGCGCTGGTCCTGATCATGACGCCCGGCCTTGCCTTCTTCTACGGCGGCATGGTCCGCGTCAAAAGCGTGCTGAACATGCTGATGATGAGCTTCATCAGCATCGGCATCGTCACCGTCCTGTGGGTGCTGTACGGCTTCAGCGTCGCCTTCGACCAGGGCAATGACCTGTTCGGCGGCTTCGACTGGGTGGGCATGCACAACATCGGGCTGACCGAGCTGTGGCCCGGGTACACCATCCCGATCTATGTCTTCGCCCTGTTCCAGATGATGTTCGCGATCATCACCCCGGCGCTGATCAGCGGTGCCCTCGCGGACCGCGTCAAGTTCACCGCCTGGGCGCTGTTCATCGCCCTGTGGGCGACGGTCGTCTACTTCCCGGTCGCGCACTGGGTGTGGGCCGCCGACGGCTGGGCGTTCAAGCTCGGCGTGATCGACTTCGCCGGTGGTACCGCCGTCCACATCAACGCCGGCGCCGCCGCGCTCGGCGTGATCCTCGTCATCGGCAAGCGGGTCGGCTTCAAGAAGGACCCGATGCGGCCGCACAGCCTGCCGCTGGTCATGCTCGGCGCCGGTCTGCTGTGGTTCGGCTGGTTCGGCTTCAACGGCGGCTCCTGGCTCGGCGCCGACGGCGTCACCGCGGCCGCCTTCACCAACACCCAGGTCGCCACCGCCTCCGCGATGCTCGGCTGGCTCGCGTACGAGAAGATCCGGCACGGCTCCTTCACCACCCTGGGCGCCGCCTCCGGCGCCGTCTCCGGACTCGTCGCGATCACCCCCGCCTGTGGTGCGGTCAGCCCGCTCGGCGCGATCGCGATCGGCATCATCTCCGGTGTCGTCTGCGCCATGGCGGTCGGCCTGAAGTACAAGTTCGGCTACGACGACTCGCTCGACGTCGTCGGCGTCCACATGGTCGGCGGCCTCATCGGCTCGCTGCTCATCGGCCTCTTCGCCACCGGCAAGGTGCAGAGCGACGCCAAGGGCCTGTTCTACGGCGGCACCTTCGACCAGCTCGGCAAGCAGGCTGCCGGTGCCTTCGCGGTCCTCGCCTACTCCCTGATCGTCTCCGCGATCCTGGCCAAGGTCGTCGACCTGGTGATGGGCTTCCGGGTGGACGAGGACGACGAGGTCGCCGGGATCGACCAGGTCGAGCACGCCGAGACGGCGTACGACTTCGCGGGCGCGGGCGGCGGCACGTCCCTCGGCAGCCTCCAGTCGGCCGCGCACCCGAGCGGCGAGGCGAAGAAGAAGGACGCGAAGAAGGACCCGAAGAAGGTGGACGCGTGAAGCTCATCACGGCAGTTGTGAAGCCGCACCGGCTCGACGAGATCAAGGAAGCCCTCCAGGCGTTCGGCGTGCAGGGCCTGACCGTCACCGAGGCCAGCGGCTACGGGCGCCAGCGCGGCCACACCGAGGTCTACCGGGGCGCGGAGTACACCGTCGACCTGGTGCCCAAGGTCCGCATCGAGGTGCTGGCCGAGGACGAGGACGCCGACGACCTCGTCGACGTCGTCGTCAAGGCCGCCCGCACCGGAAAGATCGGGGACGGCAAGGTGTGGAGCGTCCCCGTCGACACCGCGGTCCGGGTCCGGACCGGCGAACGGGGCCCGGACGCCCTGTGAGGCGAGTGAGCCGAAGGGGCTGAGGCGCTCCCGAGGCGAACCGAGCCCCAGAAAAGAGGGGCCCCACCGGCCCCACGCCCAGCTGACAGGGAGCAGCCGAGTTGACGGAACGCGTCGAGGCAACGACAGAGACCACCGACTCGGGCCCCGGCGGCTACGCGGCGGCCCGGCTGCGACTCCTCCAGGAGGAGTCGCGGTCCGGGCCGCCGCGCCGTAGCGCGCTGGCCGGACTCACCGACCAGTGGCTGGCCGCGCTGCTCGGCGGCGGCGCCGAGACCTCCGGGATCGGCGGCGGCGTGGCGCTGGTGGCGGTCGGCGGATACGGCCGCGGCGAACTCTCCCCGCGCAGCGACCTCGACGTCGTCCTGCTGCACGACGGCTCCGCCGACTCCGCGGCCCTCGCCGCGCTCGCCGACCACGTCTGGTACCCCGTCTGGGACATGGGGCTGGCCCTCGACCACTCCGTACGCACCCCCGACGAGGCCCGCAAGACCGCCGCCGAGGACCTGAAGGTCCAGCTCGGCCTGCTGGACGCCCGCCATCTCGCGGGAGACGCCGCCCTCACCGCGGGCTTGCGCACCACCGTCCTCGCCGACTGGCGCGCCCAGGCCCCGAAGCGGCTGCCCGAACTGCGCGAGCTGTGCCAGGAGCGCGGCGAGCGCCACGGCGAGCTCCAGTTCCTGCTCGAACCCGACCTGAAGGAGGCCCGCGGCGGACTGCGCGACGCCACCGCGCTGCGCGCCATCGCCGCCTCCTGGCTCGCCGACGCGCCCCGCGAGGGCCTGGACGAGGCCCGGCGCCGGCTGCTGGACACCCGCGACGCGCTCCACCTGGCCACCGGCCGGGCCACCGACCGGCTCTCCCTCCAGGAACAGGACCAGATCGCGGCCGCGCTCGACCTGCTGGACGCCGACGCCCTGCTGCGCCAGGTCTACGAGTCGGCCCGGACCATCTCGTACGCGAGCGATGTCACCTGGCGCGAGGTCGACCGGGTGCTGCGCTCCCGTTCGGCGAGCCGGCCGCGGCTGCGCGGACTGCTCGGCGGCCGTGGACGCGGCGGCTCCGGCTCCGCGCAGACCCCGGCCGAGCGCAGCCCGCTCGCCGAGGGCGTCGTCGAACAGGACGGCGAGGTGGTGCTCGCCCGCGCCGCGCGCCCCGAGCGCGACCCCGTGCTCCCCCTGCGGGCCGCCGCGGCCGCCGCCCAGGCCGGGCTTCCGCTCTCGCTGCACGCCGTACGGCGGCTGGCCGCCGCCGCGCGCCCGCTGCCGGTGCCCTGGCCGCCCGAGGCCCGGGAGGAACTCGTCACCCTGCTGGGCGCGGGCGAGTCCACCGTCGGGGTCTGGGAGGCGCTGGAGGCCGAGGGCGTGATCACCCGGCTGCTGCCGGACTGGGAGCGGGTGCGCTGCCGCCCGCAGCGCAACCCCGTGCACCGCTGGACCGTCGACCGCCATCTCGTCGAGACCGCGGTCCGCGCCAGCGCGCTCAGCCGCCGCGTCGGCCGCCCCGACCTGCTGCTGGTCGCAGCGCTGCTGCACGACATCGGCAAGGGCTGGCCCGGCGACCACTCGGTGGTGGGGGAGACGATCGTCCGGGACGTGGCCACCCGGATCGGCTTCGACCGCGCCGACGTGTCCGTCCTCGCCACCCTCGTACGCCACCATCTGCTGCTCGTCGAGACCGCCACCCGCCGCGACCTGGACGACCCGGCCACCGTCCGCTCGGTCGCCGAGGCGGTCCACGCCCCCGCCACCCTGGAGCTGCTGCACGCCCTCACCGAGGCCGACGCGCTGGCCACCGGGCCCGCGGCGTGGAGCGCCTGGCGCGGCACGCTCGTCGCCGACCTGGTCAAGCGGGTCGCCGCCGTCCTCGCGGGGGAGCCCGCGGCGGACCCGGACAGCCCGCAGCAGATCACGGCGGAACAGGAACGGCTCGCGATCGAGGCGTGCCGCACCGGCGGCCCGGTGCTGGCCCTCCACGCCCGGTCGGAGGCGCTGCCGCCGGGCGAGGCCGCCGGGACGGCGAGCGATGAGGCGACGGAACCGGAACCGATCGGCGTCGAGCTGCTGATCGCCGTCCCCGACCAGCCCGGAGTCCTGGCCGCGGCCGCCGGGGTGCTGGCCCTGCACCGGCTCACGGTCCGCGCGGCCGATCTGCGCGCCGTGGAGCTGCCGTCGGAGCTGGACGGCGCGGACGAGCCCGGAGGCGTCCTGCTGCTGAGCTGGCGCGTGGCCGCCGAATACGGCTCGCTGCCGCAGGCCGCCCGGCTACGGAACGATCTGCTCCGGGCGCTGGACGGCTCGCTCGACATCGTCGCCCGGCTCGCCGAGCGCGAGGCCGCCTACCGCAAGTACCCGCGCCGCCGAGGCGTCCACGCCCCGCCACCGCGGGTCACGGTCGCGCCCGGCAGCTCCCAGCTCGCCACCGTGATCGAGGTCCGCGCCCAGGACGTCCCCGGCCTCCTCCACCGCATCGGCCGAGCCCTGGAGGCTGCCGGAGTCACGGTCCGCAGCGCCCACGTCAGCACGCTGGGCGCGAACGCGGTCGATGCGTTCTACGTCACGGACCCCGCCGGAGCCCCACTCGCCCCGATGCGCGCGGCGGAAGTGGCCCGCGAGGTAGAGCAGGCATTGCGTTAGGGGATTCCGCCGGTCGTCCGGTCCGGTGGCCTCGGCATCGACCGAACCGGACCCCGTCCAGCGTTCACGGAGCGGTGCCCGGGGCCAGAGGAGCCCCATCCCCAGCCTCGCCAGGAGCGCCCCGGTACCCGCGGCCCATCTCAGCCCGTCCGGCGTTCACCGAGCGGCGCCCGGGCGATGCCCCACCCCCAGCCCCGGCAGGGACATCCCAGCCCCTCCGGCGTTTGAGGAGCGGGGTCCAGGGGCGGAGCCCCGGCGGGGGTGTGGGGGCGGAGCCCCCACCCGGGGGCCGGGGCGGAGCCCCGGTTCGGGAAGGGGCGGGGTGGGGATAAGGCATCGTCCGTCCGGACGGCACACGCCCGGGGGCAGACCGTTACCTCAACGTGCGGATACCCTTGGAGGCCGACCGCCGACCCGACATCCGACCGAAGGATTCGCGACCACCGTGTTCGATACCCTCTCCGATCGCCTCGCAGCGACTTTCAAGAACCTCCGGGGCAAGGGCCGCCTGTCCGAGGCGGACATCGACGCCACGGCGCGCGAGATCCGGATCGCCCTGCTCGAGGCCGACGTGGCGCTGCCCGTCGTACGGTCGTTCATCAAGCAGGTCAAGGAGCGCAGCCTCGGCGCCGAGGTCTCCCAGGCGCTGAACCCGGCCCAGCAGGTCATCAAGATCGTCAACGAGGAGCTGATCGGCATCCTCGGCGGCGACGCCCGCCGCCTCCGCTTCGCCAAGCAGCCCCCGACGGTCATCATGCTCGCGGGTCTCCAGGGCGCCGGTAAGACGACGCTCGCCGGAAAGCTCGGCCGCTGGCTGAAGGGGCAGGGCCACGCGCCGCTGCTCGTCGCGTGTGACCTCCAGCGCCCCAACGCGGTCAACCAGCTCTCGGTGGTCGCCGAGCGCGCGGGCGTCGCGGTGTTCGCGCCGGAGCCGGGCAACGGCGTCGGCGACCCGGTGAAGGTGGCCGAGGACTCGGTCGAGTTCGCCCGCACCAAGCAGCACGACGTCGTGATCGTCGACACCGCGGGCCGCCTCGGCATCGACGAGGAGCTGATGCGTCAGGCCGCGGACATCCGTGACGCGGTCAGCCCGGACGAGGTCCTGTTCGTCGTCGACGCGATGATCGGTCAGGACGCGGTGAACACCGCGGAGGCGTTCCGCGACGGCGTCGGCTTCGACGGCGTGGTGCTCTCCAAGCTCGACGGCGACGCGCGCGGCGGTGCCGCGCTGTCCATCGCGCATGTCACCGGCCGTCAGATCATGTTCGCCTCCAACGGCGAGAAGCTGGACGACTTCGACGCGTTCCACCCGGACCGCATGGCGTCCCGCATCCTCGGCATGGGCGACATGCTCAGCCTCATCGAGAAGGCCGAGCAGACCTTCAGCCAGCAAGAGGCCGAGAAGATGGCGGCCAAGCTGGCGAAGGGCCCCAAGGAGTTCACGCTCGACGACTTCCTGGCGCAGATGGAGCAGGTCCGCAAGATGGGCTCCATCTCCAAGCTGCTCGGCATGCTGCCGGGCATGGGCCAGATGAAGGACCAGATCAACAATCTGGACGAGAAGGACGTGGACCGCACGGCCGCGATCATCAAGTCGATGACGCCGTCCGAGCGCCAGGACCCGAACATCATCAACGGCTCCCGCCGCGCCCGTATCGCCCGTGGTTCCGGCGTCGACGTGAGCGCGGTCAAGAACCTGGTGGAGCGGTTCTTCGACGCGCGCAAGATGATGTCGAAGATGGCCCAGGGCGGCGGCATGCCGGGGATGCCCGGGATGCCGGGCATGCCGGGTGGCGGCGGCAGCGCCAAGCGCAAGGGCAAGCAGCAGAAGAAGGCCAAGGGCAAGCAGCGTTCGGGCAATCCGCTCAAGCGGGCACAGCAGGAGCGGGAGGCGGCCGAGCGCAGGGCGTCAGGCCAGCAGGGGGGTGCGTTCGGTATGCCCGGCAGCGGTCAGGGCGCGGAGGACTTCGAATTGCCGCAGGAGTTCAAGAACTTCCTTCCCCCGAAGTGACGCTCCTGGGTGGGGCGCACGTGCGCCCCACCCAGGAAGACCCCGCAGAGCGGCGGGGAGCGGCGCTTCATCGGGTTGCCGCACCGCTGGTTGCCCGGATCACCTCCGCGATGGCGGAGACCAAGCTGCGTTTCCACCGGGCAAGGGTTCCAACGAGCGAGTGTGCGAACCGGTTACGCTCGCAGGCCCTCACGCCCGCGCGATCAGATACCGCAGAACGTTCGGCATCCACACCGTCCCGTCAGCCCGCTGATACGGATGCAGCGCCTCCGCCATCTCCTTGCGCACCTGCGTCGGATCGGTCGCCCGCTCCGCCGCGTCGAACAGCCCCGTCGACAGCAGTCCGCGCACCGCGCTGTCCAGGTCGGCGTATCCGAACGGGCAGGCCACCCGCCCCGATCCGTCCGGCCGCAGCCCGGCCCGCTCCGCGAGCGTCTCCAGGTCGTCGCGGCCGCACGGCCGCCAGCGCGCCGGGGCGCACATCGGGTCGGCGAGCCGGGCGCCCACCCGGAGCACCGATGAGGTGGCGCACCGCTCCGGCGGGCCCCACCCGGCCAGCACCACCGCGCCGCCGCGCTGGGCGAGCGCCGCGGCCGCCGTGAGCGAGGACGCCGCCGCGGCGAGCCCGCCGGGGCCGCCCGCCGCCAGGGCGGGCAGTGGCTCGAAGGCGGTCACCACCGTGAACCCGGACGCCCCCGCCGCCTCCCGCGCGCACGCCGACTCCGGACCGCCGAGGCCCAGCCGCACCGGGTCGGCCAGCCGCTCCCGCGCCAGCGCGAGGCGCGGCCCGTCCGTGTCGACCCCGCAGACGTCCGCGCCGCGCCCGGCCGCCATGAGGAGGGCGAGCCCGGAGCCGCAGCCCAGGCCCAGCAGCCGCGTTCCGGCGCCGATGTCCAGCCGTTCGTACACGGCCTCGTACAGCGGCACCAGCATCCGCTCCTGGATCTCCGCCCAGTCGCGGGCGCGGGCGTGGGGGTCCGCCGTGCGCGGCGGGGAGGGGTGCGGGCGGCGCCGCCGTACGAGCGTAGATGTCATCGAAAGGGCCCCAATCAGCGAAGAGCAGTGCCGTCGTCAGATCCGCCGTTGTGCGCCAGGGGGTGCCGTGTGGATGGTGCCGGGCTCTTCCACAGGACACCCGCTCGTCGCGTCCCACCCCCGTATGCCAGAGAACTCCGCATCCGTCCCCGCGTCCAGAGCTTTCACGGCCGTGCTTGCGTGCCCCCTCCGTGCGCCCCCGCACGCGGTCACGTCCGCCCCGCTCCCGGGCCCGCCCCAGGGCGCCGCGGCCGCCCCCGGGCGATATTCGCCGCGGTCGGCCGCGCCGCCGCCGTACGATCGGCCGCATGGCCAAGGCACCCGTTCTCACCCCGCGCGCGGAGGACTTCCCGCGCTGGTACCAGGATGTGATCAACAAGGCCGAGCTGGCCGAGAACGGCCCGGTGCGCGGCACCATGGTCATCCGACCGTACGGATACGGGCTGTGGGAGCGGATGCAGGGCGACCTGGACGCCCGGATCAAGGCGGTGGGCGTCCAGAACGCCTACTTCCCCCTCTTCATCCCGCAGTCGTATCTGACGCGGGAGGCCGAGCACGTCGAGGGTTTCGCGCCCGAACTCGCGGTCGTCACCCATGGCGGCGGCAAGGAGCTGGAGGAGCCGGTGGTGGTCCGGCCCACCTCCGAGACGATCGTCAACGAGTACTTCTCGAAGTGGGTGCAGAGCTACCGCGATCTGCCGCTGCTGATCAACCAGTGGGCCAATGTGGTGCGTTGGGAGCTGCGGCCCCGGCTGTTCCTGCGGACGACCGAATTCCTCTGGCAGGAGGGCCACACCGCCCATGCCACGTACGAGGACGCCCGGGAGTTCGCCGCCCGCATCCACCGCGACGTCTACGCCGACTTCATGGAGAACGTACTCGCCATGGACGTCGTCCTGGGGCGCAAGACCGCCCGGGAGCGCTTCGCGGGCGCCGTCAACACCCTCACCCTCGAAGGGATGATGGGCGACGGCAAGGCGCTCCAGCTGGGTACCAGCCATGAGCTGGGCCAGAACTTCGCCCGCGCCTTCAACACCCGCTATCTGTCCCGGGACGGCGAGCAGGAGCTGGTCTGGCAGACCTCCTGGGGCAGCACGACCCGCATGGTCGGCGCGCTGGTGATGATGCACGGCGACGACGACGGGCTGCGGCTGCCGCCCCGGCTGGCCCCGGTCCAGGCCGTCGTCCTCGCGGTCAAGGGCGACCCCGCGGTGCTGGCCGCGGTCCGCGAGACGGGCGACCGGCTGGCGGCGGCGGGCGTCCGGGTACAGGTCGACGACCGCACCGACATCCCCTTCGGCCGCCGCGCCGTCGACTGGGAGCTGCGGGGCGTACCGGTGCGCGTCGAGATCGGCCCGCGCGATCTGGAGGCCGGTACCGCCACGCTCGCCCGGCGGATCCCGGGCGGCAAGGAGCCGGTGCGCACCGACCTGCTGGCCGAGGCGGTGCCGAAGGCGCTGGAGGAGGACCAGGCGCTGCTGCTGCGCCAGGCGTGGGAGCGTCGCACGGCGCGCACGGTGGAGGCGCGGACCGTGGAGGAGGCCGCGGAGGCGGCGGCCGCGGGCGGCTGGGCGCGCATCCGGTGGGCCGACCTGGGGCCGGAGGGTGAGGCCGCGCTCGCCGAGCGGGCGGTGTCCGTACGGTGTCTGGTCACCGAGGACGGGGCGGTGCCGGACGCCGATGACGCGCCAGGTAACGTCGCCTATGTGGCGCGCGCCTACTGAGCGGTGGCTCCGAGCGGCACCGAGCGGCCACCGGGCGACGCGGGGCCCGCGAGCCGGTGTCCGCGGGCGGGCCTGGCGTCTACGGGCGGGCCGTACGAGGTGGTACGTACCGCCTTGGTGCGCCGTGGGCGGCTCATCCATGCATGTGCGCACCCGCCCTCGTCGCGACGCATCAGCGCTGAACTGACTGGTACGTGCAAATTATTTGAGATGCCCCGGAATCGGAACACCGGGCGGCTCCTGCTCGTTAGCACGACGTGAGCACGACACCACCTGTACTCGCCGCAGAGCTGGCACAGGCGTGGGCCGACATTCAACGGCACCACCCCGAGCTGCCAGATCTCGCCGCGCCCGAATCGCTGATCGGAGAGTCGTCGTCCGCATGTGGCGCCGAGCTCTCCTTCGAACGGCTGCTGCACGAGGCAGTCCATGGCATCGCCGCAGCCCGCGGTGTCCGTGACACCTCGCGCGCCGGCCGCTACCACAACCGCCGGTTCCTGGCGATCGCCGAGGAGCTGGGTCTTGACCACTCCGAGGAGCCGCATCCCAGCAGCGGCTTCTCGCTGGTCACCCTCAGTCCCGAGGCGAGAAAGCGCTATCGGACCACGATCGACAGGCTGCACCGCGCCCTCAAGGCGCACACCGTCGCGACCGCCGCCGAGACCTCCCGCGCCTTCCGCGGCCCCGCGGCGCGGCACGGTTCGTCCGGGGGCGGCGTCCGGGTCAAGGCGGTGTGCGACTGCGGGCGCAACGTCCGCGTCGTTCCGTCGGTGCTGGCCCAGGCGCCGATCATGTGCGGTGGCTGCGGGAAGCCGTTCCGGATTCCGGACGCGGTGGCCGCGGTCGGCTGACCGGTCACGGTGTGGCAGAATGGTCCGCTGTACTCGACAGCCGACCAGGACCCCTCTCTCCTCCGGCTGACGCGTCCATCGGGCACTCGGGTACCGCAACCCCACGCGGCACTTCGCAGTGCTCAACCACGTCAAGACCAGGAGACACCACTCCCGTGGCAGTCAAGATCAAGCTGAAGCGTCTGGGCAAGATCCGTTCGCCTCACTACCGCATCGTCGTCGCCGACTCCCGCACCCGCCGTGACGGCCGGGCCATCGAGGAGATCGGCCTGTACCACCCGGTGCAGAACCCGTCGCGCATCGAGGTCGACTCGGACCGCGTGCAGCACTGGCTGAAGGTCGGCGCCCAGCCGACCGAGCCGGTGCTCGCCATCCTGAAGGTCACCGGCGACTGGCAGAAGTTCAAGGGCCTGCCCGCCCCGGCTCCGATGAAGGTCGCCGAGCCGAAGGCCGACAAGCGCGCCCTGTTCGAGGCCGCGGCCAAGGACGCTGGTGACGAGCCGAAGGGTGAGGCCATCACCCCGAAGGCGAAGAAGTCCGAGAAGAAGTCGGACGAGGCGGCCGAGGCTGCTGAGTCCACCGCGTCGACCGAGGCCTGAGGATGCTCGAGGAAGCCCTCGAGCACCTGGTGAAGGGCATCGTCGACAACCCCGACGACGTGCAGGTCGCCTCGCGCAACCTGCGTCGCGGACGCGTGCTCGAGGTCCGGGTCCACCCTGATGACCTGGGCAAGGTGATCGGCCGTAACGGCCGTACCGCCCGCGCGCTGCGCACCGTCGTGGGCGCCATCGGCGGCCGTGGGATCCGCGTCGACCTCGTCGACGTGGATCAGGTCAGCTGAGAGGCGATCAATAGGAGCACCGGCACGGGCCGGGGAGGGCTTTGGGCCGTCCCCGGCCCGTGTGCGTGAAAGGGACATGCATCGTGCAGTTGGTTGTCGCGCGGATCGGCCGTGCCCACGGCATCAAGGGCGAGGTCACCGTCGAGGTGCGCACGGACGAGCCCGAGCTGAGGCTCGGCCCGGGCGCCGTGCTGGCCACCGAGCCCGCCTCGGCCGGACCGCTGACCATCGAGACCGGCCGGGTGCACAGCGGCCGGCTGCTGCTGCGCTTCGAGGGAGTGCGGGACCGTACGGGCGCGGAGGCGCTGCGCAACGTGCTGCTCATCGCGGAGGTCGACCCCGACGAGGTCCCGGAGGACCCCGAGGAGTTCTACGACCACCAGCTGATCGACCTCGACGTGGTCACCGTGGACGGCACGGCGGTCGGCCGTATCTCCGAGATCTCCCATCTGCCGTACCAGGACCTGCTGATCGTGAAGCGGCCCGACGGCGGCGAGGTGATGATCCCGTTCGTCTCCGAGATGGTGCCGGAGATCGACCTGGAGGAGCAGCGCGCGGTCATCGACCCGCCGCCGGGACTCCTGGACGACGCCGAGGCGGAGATCGCCACCGGCCGTGAGGAGACGTCGTCATGAGGCTCGACGTCGTCACGATCTTCCCGGAGTACCTGGAGCCGCTGAACGTCTCGCTGGTCGGCAAGGCGCGCGCCCGCGGCGTGCTCGACGTCCGCGTGCACGACCTGCGCTCCTGGACGCACGACCGGCACAACACGGTGGACGACACCCCGTACGGCGGCGGCCCCGGCATGGTCATGAAGCCCGAGCCCTGGGGCGAGGCGCTGGACACGATCATCGCGTCGGGCGAGGGCGAGGGGCTGCCCAAGCCGACGCTGGTGGTCCCCACCCCGAGCGGCCGCCCGTTCACCCAGACCCTCGCGGTGGAGCTGTCCGAGCGCCCCTGGCTGGTCTTCGCGCCGGCGCGCTACGAGGGCATCGACCGGCGGGTGATCGAGGAGTACGGGGAGCGGTTGGAGATCCACGAGGTCTCCATCGGCGACTACGTCCTGGCGGGCGGCGAGGCCGCGGTCCTGGTGATCACCGAGGCCGTCGCCCGGCTGCTGCCCGGTGTGCTGGGCAACGCCGAGTCGCACCAGGACGACTCCTTCGCCCCGGGCGCGATGGCCGATCTGCTGGAGGGGCCCGTCTACACCAAGCCCCCCGAGTGGCGCGGCCGGGGCATCCCGGAGGTGCTGGTCAGCGGCCATCACGGCAAGATCGCCCGGTGGCGCAGGGACGAGGCGTTCCGCCGCACCAGCGCCCACCGCCCCGATCTGATCGAACGCTGCGACCCGGCGACGCTCGACAAGCATGACCGCGCGCTCCTGGCCGATCTCGGCTGGGAGGAGCTGCCGGGGGCGGGCGAAACCGGGGGACGGGCCCGATTTGGGCGGCCGCACCGGGCCGTGGAAGAATAGGCCGCTGCCGTACGTCCGGGCGTGCGCCCCTGCCACAGGGGGACCGACGCTCACCCGATGAGGGCGGCACTCCGAATCAACATTCCGATATGCCGCTGATGACCTGTGGCATCAGCGAAGAAAGCAGACGATCATGTCTCACCTGCTCGACAACGTCGACTCCGCGTCGCTGCGCAGCGACATCCCGACCTTCCGCCCCGGCGACACGGTCAACGTCCACGTCCGCGTCATCGAGGGCAACCGCTCGCGTGTCCAGCAGTTCAAGGGCGTCGTCATCCGCCGCCAGGGCTCCGGCGTGCGTGAGACCTTCACCGTCCGCAAGGTGAGCTTCAGCGTCGGCGTCGAGCGCACCTTCCCGGTGCACACTCCGATCGTCGAGAAGATCGAGGTCGTCACCCGCGGTGACGTGCGCCGTGCGAAGCTGTACTACCTGCGTGACCTCCGCGGCAAGGCCGCGAAGATCAAGGAGAAGCGCACCAGCTGAGTTTTGCTCGACTACTGAGCTCCCGTCGGATGTCCCGGCCGGGCCGGATAGGCTCTCGCCCGATGGACATCGAAGGACGGCTCGCGGAGCGCGATCGCTCCTCCTGTTCCGGCCCGGAGCACGAGGAGCGATCGCGCTCTTCGCATACCCCGGAGGAGCCCTCCGCGGAGCAGCCCCCCGCCGGGCGTCGCCCGCGGGCGGGGGCGCCCGGCGCCCGGCCGTGGCGGCGCGCCGCGCTCCTCGCGGCGGTCTCCATGGCGCTGGTGCTGCTGGTGAGCGGGTTCGTGGTGCAGCCGTTCCAGATCCCCAGCGGCTCCATGGAGAACACCCTGCGCCCCGGCGACCGGGTGCTGGTGAACAAGCTCGCATACCGTTTCGGGGACGATCCGCGCCGCGGCGACGTTGTCGTCTTCGACGGCACCGGCTCCTTCCTCCAGGAGGAGCCGTCCGGGAACCCGGTGACCGGTGTGCTGCGCAAGGCGGCCGCGGCGGTCGGACTCGCCGAGCCCGCCGAGACCGACTACGTCAAGCGCGTGGTGGGCGTCGGCGGTGACCGGGTCACCTGCTGCGACAAGCGGGGGAGGATCGAGGTGAACGGGCGGCCCGTGAACGAGGACTATCTGTACCCCGGGGACACCCCTTCCCAGGTGCCGTTCGACACCGTCGTGCCCGAAGGGCGGCTGTGGGTGATGGGCGACCATCGCAGCGCCTCCCGGGACTCCCGTGACCACCTCGGCGAGCCGGGCGGCGGGACCGTCCCCGTGGACCAGGTGATCGGGCGGGCCGACTGGATCGGCTGGCCGTTCGGCCGGTGGTCCCGCATCCGGGGCCCCGAGGCCTTCGCCCACGTCCCCGGGCCCGGCGGGGCACCGGGCGCGGTCCCGGGCGGTGCGCATGGGTAACCGCGGACGTCCCCGCTCCGGGGCCCGTTCCGGCACCCGCCGGGCGGGCCTCGGCCTTGGCACCGCCCCCGCCGCCGCGCCGTCGCGCGAGCCGGGACAGCGCCGGCTCGCCACGCGCGCGGAGCGGCGCCGGGTGCAGCAGCGGATCAAGCGCAGGAGACGCCGTTCCGCCGTGCGGGAGATACCGATCCTGATCGGTGTGGCGCTGGTGATCGCGCTGGTCCTCAAGACCTTCCTGGTGCAGGCGTTCGTGATCCCGTCCGGCTCGATGGAGCAGACGATCAAGATCGGCGACCGGGTGCTGGTCGACAAGTTCACCCCGTGGTTCGGCTCCAAGCCGACCCGCGGGGACGTGGTGGTGTTCAAGGACCCCGGCGGCTGGCTGGAGGACGAGCGGAAGCCGCCCAAGGACGATCCGCCGGTCATCAAGCAGGGCAAGGAGTTCCTGACCTTCATCGGCCTGCTGCCCTCGTCGGACGAGCAGGACCTGATCAAGCGGGTGGTCGCGGTCGGCGGCGACACGGTGGCATGCTGTGACGGGAACGGCAGGGTCACGGTCAACGGGACACCGCTGAACGAGTCGTATCTGTACCCGGGGAACGCGCCGTCGCAGCGCAAGTTCAAGGTGACCGTCCCCGCGGGGCGGATGTTCATGATGGGCGACCACCGGTCCAACTCGGCGGACTCCCGGGTGCACCTCGACGAGGCGTACCAGGGCACCGTCGCGGACGAGAGCGTGGTGGGCCGCGCCGTGGTGATCGCATGGCCGTTCGGTCACATGCGACAGCTGGAGGAGCCCGGAACGTACGCGTCCGTGCGGGACGCGCCGAGTGGGGCGACACAGGTGAGCGGTGCGCCGCATAGGCTGTCCCCCATGGATCAGCAAGGAATGATCCAGCTCCCGACCCCTGCGGAACTCCCGCTCGTTATGGGAGTGGTGGGCCTGCGCCGTTCGTGGAGCAGGCGGCAGCGGCGTGAGGAGTGAATGTGGGGGACTTGGCGGTCGGCGCCCGATCCGGTCACGAAGAGCCCGAGAGGCGGCCCGGGACGAGGGGAGAGGGGACCGCGGACCAGGCACCGGAAGCGTCCGGGGCGTCCCCGGCACCGGGAGGCGCTCCCACGGCGGAATCGGCTGATACGCCGCCCTCCGGCCCTTCCGGACCCACCGGTCCGCCCCCGCCGGGGCCCGGGGCCGGTGCGGAGCGGGAGACCGGCTCCGAGGAGGAGAGCAAGCAGCCCGGCGCCGGGCGGCGGCCCGCGAAGGGGCGGAAGGTGCGCTCCTTCTGGAAGGAGCTGCCGATCCTGATCTTCATCGCGCTGGTGCTGGCGCTGCTGATCAAGACCTTTCTGGTGCAGGCGTTCTCGATCCCGTCCGACTCGATGCAGAACACGCTCCAGCGAGGCGACCGGGTGCTGGTGGACAAGCTCACCCCCTGGTTCGGCTCGAAGCCGGAGCGCGGCGAGGTGGTCGTCTTCCACGACCCGGGCGGCTGGCTCGGAGAGACCCAGACGCAGGACTCGGGCCCGATCGCCGAGGGCATCCAGGAGGCGCTCAGCCGCGTCGGCCTGATGCCGTCCGCCGATGAGAAGGACCTGATCAAGCGCGTGATCGCGGTCGGCGGGGACACGGTCTCGTGCAAGCGCGGCGGCAACGTGATGGTCAACGGCAAGGCGCTGGACGAGCCGTACATCTTCCCCGGGAACACGCCCTGTGACGAGAAGCCGTTCGGCCCGGTCAAGGTGCCCAAGGACCGGATCTGGGTCATGGGCGACCACCGCCAGGACTCGTTGGACTCCCGCTACCACCAGAACCTGCACAACGGCACCGTCTCGGTGGACGACGTCGTCGGGCGCGCGATCGTGGTCGCCTGGCCGGTCAACCGCTGGTCCGCCCTGTCGATCCCGGGCACCTTCGACCAGCCGGGGCTGAGCGCGGCGGCCTCCATGGCCCCCTCGGCGCTCGGGCTCGCGGGCGCGGTGCCGATCGTGCTGTGGCGTCGTCGCAGGCGGGAGGCGAAGGTGCGGGGGACGGCTGACTGACGCCCCGTACCGCGGGTAAGGTGCGATCCCGTGCCACAGGGCATGTGGAACATGACCTTCTATGTCTGCTGGACACGGTGGGAGCACTGGGATGAGCGATGCCCGAGGGGCGGGGGGCAGCAGGCTGGGCGCCGTGCTGTCCGGGCTGGCGGTGGCCGTCGGCTGTGTGCTGTTCCTGGGCGGCTTCGCCTGGGGCGCGGTGCTCTACAAGCCGTACAGCGTCCCGACGGACTCGATGTCGCCGACCATCGGCAAGGGCGACCGGGTGCTCGCGGAGCGCATCGACGGCGGTGAGGTGCGCCGCGGCGATGTGGTCGTCTTCCAGGACGAGATCTGGGGCGCCCTGCCCATGGTGAAGCGGGTCATCGGCGTCGGTGGCGACAAGGTCGTGTGCTGCGACAAGCAGAACCGCATCACCGTGGACGGCAAGACACTCGAAGAACCGTATCTTCAGGCCAAGGAACCGGCCTCGATGACCCGGTTCTCAGCCACCGTGCCCAAGGGGCGCCTGTTCCTCATGGGCGACCACCGCAGCGACTCCCTCGATTCCCGGGTGCACCTCACCGACAGCAGTCACGGAGCCGTCCCCACGGACGCCGTGACGGCCCGGGTGGACGCCACCGCCTGGCCGCTGGGGTCCTTCGGCATGATGGGGCGCCCGGAGGTGTTCAAGGAACTGCCGGGCGGGGTCTCGCAGCCCGGCCCGCTCCGGCTCGTTTCGGTCTCGGTCCTGACCGGTGCCGTGCTCATCCTGGGAGGTGCGGCCTACGGGCCGGTCGCGCGCCGGCTGGGAGGCGGCACCACTCGGCGGAACGAGACGCGGGAGAAGGTGGCGGCCAGTGGCTGACGGGGCCGGTGAGACCGGCGCGGACGTGACGCCGCTGCGGAAGGTCGCCCGGGTGGTGCTGCTCGACCCGGCGGACCGGGTCCTGCTGCTGCACGGATTCGAACCGGACGACCCCTCGCTGACCTGGTGGTTCACCCCGGGCGGCGGGCTGGAGGGCGACGAGAGCCGCGAGCAGGCCGCCCTGCGCGAGCTGGCGGAGGAGACCGGGATCACCGATGTCCGCCTCGGCCCGCTGCTGTGGCGGCGCACCTGCTCCTTCCCGTTCTTCGGCCGCCGCTGGGACCAGGACGAGTGGTACTACCTGGCCCGTACGGAGCAGACCACGACCCGCCCGGAGGGGTTGACGGAGCTGGAGCGGCGCAGCGTGACCGGGCTGCGCTGGTGGACGCTGGAGGAGCTGGCCGGGGCGACCGAGCCGGTGTACCCGACCCGGCTCGTGGAACTGTTGCGTACGCTGCTCGACGAGGGACCGCCCAGTACACCGGTGATCCTGGAGACTGAGCGCGTCTGACGCACAATGGGGGGACGCACGGCTGAAGGGGAACATGCCATGAGCGCCGAGGACCTCGAGAAGTACGAGACCGAGATGGAGCTGAAGCTCTACCGGGAGTACCGCGATGTCGTCGGTCTGTTCAAATATGTGATCGAGACCGAGCGCCGTTTCTATCTCACCAACGACTACGAGATGCAGGTGCACTCGGTCCAGGGTGAGGTCTTCTTCGAGGTGTCGATGGCGGACGCCTGGGTCTGGGACATGTACCGACCGGCGCGGTTCGTCAAGCAGGTACGCGTGCTCACGTTCAAGGACGTGAATATCGAGGAGCTGAACAAGAGCGACCTCGATCTTCCGGGGGGCTGATCCGCCGGGCTGACCTTCTGGTCTGACCTTCCGGGATCGGTCCCGGCCGATCCCGGCCCATCCCGGACGATCTTCCGGGAGGGCTGACTTTCGGGGTCGGCTCACTCTTCCGGGTGGCCGAGTTGTCCACCCGCGCCGGGCCGTCCACAGAAATCCACCAAGATCCCTGAATTCGGGGCGGGCGCGTCACAGTCGGTGCCGGAGGTGGTGCCGAATGAACGCCCGGGGAGCACTGGGCCGCTACGGCGAGGATCTGGCGGCGCGACGGCTGGCCGAGGCCGGTATGACCGTCCTGGAGCGCAATTGGCGGTGCCGGGACGGCGAGATCGACATCGTCGCGCTGGATGCCGGGGCGCTGGTCGTGTGCGAGGTCAAGACGCGTCGCGCGGAGGGTTACGAACCTCCGACGGCGGCGGTCGGGCCCGGCAAGACCGCCCGGCTGCGCCGGCTCGCCGAGCGCTGGCTGGAGCGGCACGGCGGGCCGCCGCCGGGAGGCGTGCGGATCGACCTGGTGGGCGTGGTGCTGCCGCGGCGCGGCGCGCCCGTGGTCGAGCATCTGCGGGGGGTGGCCTGAATGGGGTTCGCCCGCACCTGCTCGGTCGCGCTGGTCGGCGTCGAGGGCGTGGTGGTCGAGGTCCAGGCCGATCTGGAGCCCGGCGTGGCCGCCTTCACCCTGGTCGGCCTGCCCGACAAATCCCTGGTGGAGAGCCGGGACCGGGTCCGCGCCGCCGTGGTCAACTCCGGAGCCGCCTGGCCGCAGAAGAAGCTCACGGTGGGGCTCAGCCCGGCGTCCGTCCCCAAGGGCGGCAGCGGCTTCGACCTGGCCGTGGCCTGTGCGGTGCTCGGCGCCGCCGAGCGCATCGACCCGCGGGAGATCGCCGATCTGATGATGATCGGGGAGCTGGGCCTGGACGGCCGGGTCCGGCCCGTGCGCGGGGTGCTGCCCGCCGTGCTCGCGGCCGCCGAGGCCGGATACCGGCAGGTCGTCGTCCCGGAGCAGACCGCGGCCGAGGCATCCCTGGTCCCGGGCGTCTCGGTGCTCGGGGTGCGGAGCCTGCGCCAGCTGATCGCGGTCCTCACCGACGAACCGGTGCCCGAGGAGGACGAGCCGCTGGAGGCCGGGCGGCCGGATCCGATGCTCGCGGGGCTCACCATGCCCGGCGCGGGCATGGGCGCCGGGGTGGCCGCGCTCCCCGGGACCGGGACGGGACGGCCCGATCTGGCCGAGGTCGCCGGACAGCGGGCCGCGCGCACCGCGCTGGAGGTCGCCGCCGCCGGGGGCCACCATCTGTTCCTCGTCGGGCCGCCGGGCGCGGGCAAGACCATGCTCGCCGAGCGGCTGCCCGGGCTGCTGCCGCCGCTCACCCGGCAGGAGGCGCTGGAGGTCACCGCCGTGCACTCGGTGGCCGGGGTGCTGCCACCGGGCGAGCCCCTGGTGCAGGCACCCCCGTACTGCGCACCGCACCACTCGGCGACCATGGCCGCCCTGGTCGGTGGCGGCAACGGGCTGCCGCGGCCGGGCGCGGTCTCCCTCGCCCACCGGGGGCTGCTCTTCCTGGACTTTACTCACCGGCCCCAGGCGTGCATGCAACGTGTGTGAGTGACCGATGATCATGGCCAGTATGATCATTTCCTGCACGCTCATTCGACGTGTGTGACGTTCGGGGATGTCGGAGTACGCGTGGCGCGCAGGCTGGTGTTGGGGGACCTGCGAGTGCAGGAGTTGGAGCACTCGTCGGGGCGTGTGTCCTACACGATCTTGGAGTCGGACGGCTCGGTTCGCCGGTTGGCTGACGGCTTCCTGCGGTCCTGTCGCGGTGGGACTGATCGGACCTACGCGTACTTGCTGGTCGACCATCTGAGATGGCTCGAGTTCGAGGGCCTGGCGGTCGAGACGGTGTCGCTGCAGGACCTCAAGCGGTACATGGGGGCCGTTGGGGCGGAGTTCCGGGGTCCGTACGGACGGCCCTGGCGGCAGGGCAAGCGTCCGTACGGGCAGAGCGCCTTGGACACTGCGGCGGCTTGCCTGAAGGGCTTCTACCTCCACGCCGGCGCTCATGGAGGAAGTCGGGAGCTCGCTGAGGAGTTCTCGCGGACGCGGCTGCCGAGCAAGGCTGACCGACGACGGCACTTCCTTGGCCACGCGATCCAGGAGATGCCGACCAATCCGCTGCGACCGACCCGGACGGTCCGTCGACGGCATCCGAAGATGCCGCCCGAGGGTGCCCGGGGAGCGCTTTACGAGGAGTTCCACTCGGCGCGGGACCGGATGATGGTGACCTGGCTGGCCGACGGCGGATTCCGCATCGGGGAGTTCTGCGGCTTCCACATCATCGACCTTCATCTGCGCGAAGGGGCCGCCTGCGGCGAGTGCCGCGGGCCGCACGTCCACATCTGCCACCGGGAGGTCAACCCCAACCGGAGCCGGGCGAAGACCAAGCCGGAATGGACGATCAGAGACGGCGTGGTGACGGGAGGCGCCGTGCGCCGGGCAAGCCCGGCGATGATCCACACCTACTTCGACTACATGACGACGGAGTATCCCCGCGACGCCGGCCACGGCATGCTCATGGTCCAGTTGCACGGGAAGAACAAGGGCCAGCCGTGGTCCACGGCGGGAGCCCGGCAGGTGCTCAACCGGGCCGGCTACCGCCTGCAGCTCGGGAAGATAAATCCGCACGAATTCCGTCACCTCTTTGCGACGAACGTTCTCGACGCTGCCGAGGGCAACACGCTCATCGCGCGGGACGCCGGCGGCTGGGCCTCGGCGACGACCGTTGACGAGATTTATGGCCACGCCGATGTTCATGATCCAAAGTTCGCGGCGGCGTTGGACCGAGTCTGGGAAGAACAGCGATGACCTCTCTGACACTGCTCACCGAACCCGTCAGCCGGGTCAAGAGGGATCGGCTTGAACTGCTGACCGCGGTGATCGAAGGCCCCGGCTTCGACCCGCTCTACTGGCCTGACCTGATGGAGATCCCGCCCCACCACGCCGTCTACGCCTGGCGCTGCGACGTCGTGAAATGCGAACGCTATCGACGCTTGGGCATCCGGTTCTGCGACGCTCACCATCGCGAACGGAAGGCCAGCGGGATGGGGCAGGCCGCGTTCGCCAAGGCCGCGTCGCCGCTCTTCCCGAAGGACGGCATCGATCTGGGGCTCTGCCGCGTCTGCCCAGGACTGCCTGCGAGTTCCAGTACCACGCGGCTCTGCAAATCACATGACGGCCGGTGGCGTTATCAGCAGGAACTCGACCCTCAGCTCCGATTCGAGGAGTGGCTGGAGTCTGCAACGCCCTTCGAGAGCTTCGGTGCTTGCCGGGTCCCGTCCTGCCCTTACCTGGCGGCTTCACCGCCCAGATTGTGCGCGCCGCACCAGGACCGCTATTACCGGGAGGGGAAGCCGGGAGGCGCGGTCGTCCCGTCGCAGTGGCGGCGGACCGCGGCCTCTCGCGGCGAATCGGTACAGGTTTTCTTTGACGACAAGGCCGCCTTCCTGCGGTGGTGCGCGAAGCAGAATCCCGTGCACCGGATGGGCCTGCTCAACCTGACCGGGCTTCACCCCCTGGTCAAGGCGGAGATCAAGTGGGGGCTGAATGCCCACGCCCAGCTCAAGCACCGCACCCACTGGGATATCGGGTCCGTCCAAGGTCTGGCGAATTACTGCCGACAGCAGAAGATGACTTCGCTGGCCGACTTCGCCAGCACCGGGGAGACCGACGGGCGGTCAAGGAAGGGCTTCGACTCACGCGTTCGGATGATCGTCCTGGAGATATCCAACGGTCTGCGCTGCGTCTACTACAGCCCTGCGGACACCAAAGAGGCCGGCTTCATCGAGACCGAGCACTTCGGCCGTCGATTCCCCAAAACTCAGAGCCACTTCGACCTTACGGCCATCTCGCAGCGGTGGCTGCGTGACGTGCTCTGGGAGTACATCGCCGGCATGCTCCGGTCGGCCCAATGCCCGCGCTCTCGCGGCCCGTTCGACTACGCCAGGCGAGCCTGCGTCGAGCTGGGCGCGTTCCTCGAGGTCGACGCGCCGCAAGGCGGCCACGACCCCACCCTGCTGGGCGCCGAGCATGCCCAGCGGTTCGCCGCCGATCTGCTGAACCGGGAACGGCACAGCCTTCCCTCTCTGGGCATCGTCCGGTCTGACGGCAAGCCCTCCACGGTCACCTTCGGCAGCCGCCGCACCACGTTCGTCTACTCCCGCAAGATCATGCTGGACGCGCTGAGCTCCGGCCAGTGCGCCCAAGTCGGCCTGGATCACACCTTCGTCTCCGCACTGCCGACCGGAGGCAAGGACCGCAAGGTCTCCCGGAACCCGTTCACGGACCAAGTCGCCCGGGCCCTGGCCGACGACACCAATCTGAAATCGTTCGCGGCGACCTTCGATCCCAATGACCGGGGCTTGCGCGACATCTGGGAGGCCATCGTCGCGACTGGCCGCCGCTGCAGCGAGATCATCGAGCTCAGGCTGGACTGCACCGGCCGCTACCGCGGCCTGCCGATGCTCTGGCACGACCAGACCAAGGTCGGCAACTACAACGAGGGCATCCGGATCCCCGAATACCTCTACACCCGACTCGGTGAACGCCGGGACAAGACCCTTGCCTCATTCGAGGACCGGAACGGACGGGTCCCGAACCCGGACGAGCGCAAGCAAATGGCACTTTTCCCGACTGATGTCCGCAACCCCTTCGGAGACCTGTCGATCTCCTACGGCTTCTTCAGCTCCTCTTTCAAGGAGTGGGTGGACGGGCTGAACCTCGGCGGGAACGTCATCCACCAGGCCCGCCACACGATGGCCACCAAGCTCCTGGCAGCCGGCGCCAGCCTCGCCCATATCCGCCGCTACCTCGGGCAGGTCAGCGACCGGATGGCCGAGCACTACGCCAAGGTCGCTCCCTCCGACCTCGACGATCTCCTCAGCACTGTCTGGGTCGCCGGGCCGGGAGCCGCCGAGCCCGGGGCGCCCCTCTCCGGAGGGCTTGAACCTCTGTCTCGCGCCGAAGCGCAGGCGCTGGCGATCGACCTCAGCAGAACCAGCACCCCGGCCGAAGGCGGAGTCTGCACCTACCAGCCCGTCGTCAACGGCGACGCCTGCCCCTGGAAGATGAACTGCGAGGGCTGCGACAAGTTCGTCCTCTCGGGCGCCGACCTGCTCTATTGGCGTCGCAAACAAGAGCAGTGGCGTTCATACGCCGAACGTGCTCCCACCGACGAGATCGCGGACTACCTGCACCAGACCTTCGAGCCGACCGCCCGCGCCATCGAGGGCCTGGAGAACGCCCTGGCCGGACTCGGACTCCTCGAACAGGCCCTCGCGCTCGATCTCCGCCGCCCCCAGGACTACTACCAGCGCATCTGGTCGATCAACTTCCGGGCCACCGACCTCGCCGCGGCCGACAACGACCTGCTCGAGGAAGCAACATCATGAACAGTCCCGCACCACAGACCGAGGCCGCCAACGAAGCTCGTCGGCAGTCGACCGAGGCGATGCTCGAACGCATCCAGACCGCTCTCCGTCACATGCGCCGCGACCGGATCCCCATCACCAAGGCCGCCGTCGCTCGCCATGCCGACGTCTCCCGGAGCTTCATCTACCAGAACGACCGGGCCCGCGTGCTGATCGCCAACGCGGCAGAATCCACCGCTCGGGCCCGAAGTGATGACCGCGCCGAGCAGGCCGCTGAAGCCGAGCAGGCATGGAAAGACCGAGCCCTCAACGCCGAAGCCGGCCTCAAGACTGCCTATGCCGAGATCTCCGCCCAGCGAAGCCAGATCGGACAGCTCCTCGCACGCATACGCGACTTCGAGACCGATCTGCCCTCCGAGGCCCACGGCCGGGTGGTCGCTGAGAACACCACGCTCAAGCAGAAGTTCCGTCAGCTCACATCCGAGAACCGAACTCTGACCGATCGCCTTCAAGCGGCCCGTTCCAACGCCAGATTCGCTGACAAGCGGATCTCCGAGCTGGAGATGCTGCTACTCGATTCCGGGGTTGTCCTCGACGGTCATCCCTGACCGGAGCTGGCCTCACCCGCGGCCTCGGTCGTGACTCCTTCGACTCCGTACTTGCCCCATCGCGCTCACGTCACACACATGTCCACGACGTGAATCCGCAGGTCAAAGCCCAAAAGCACCTTTTCGCGTTCGGAAAAATGGCCGAGGCTCCCGAGTTCAGCGGCCGGGCGCTGGACGCCCTGCGGCAGCCGCTGGAATCGGGCCATGTGGTGGTCGCCCGCTCCGCGGGCATGATGCGCATGCCCGCGCGCTTCCTCCTCATGCTGGCCGCCAATCCCTGCCCGTGCGGGCGTCACGGGCTGATGGGGGACGGCTGCGAATGCTCGCCCTCGACGGTCCGCCGCTACCAGTCGCGGCTCTCCGGCCCGCTGCTGGACCGGGTCGACCTGCGGGTCCATGTCGAGGCGGTGAGCCGGGCCGAGCTGACCGGGGCGGGCGGCGCGGGGGAGAGCACCGCCTCGGTCGCGGCCCGCGTGCGCGAGGCGAGGGAGCGGGCCGCCGCGCGCCTCGCGGACACCCCTTGGCGGCTGAACAGCGAGGTGCCGGGCCATGAGCTGCGCACCCGCTGGCAGGCCTGCCCGGGGGCGCTCCGCGAGGCCGAGCGCGACATGGAGCGCGGGCTGCTCACCGCCCGCGGCCTGGACCGGGTGCTGCGGGTCGCCTGGACCGTCGCCGACCTCGCCGGGCACGACCGGCCGCTGGCGCCGGACGTCGCCCAGGCCCTCCAGCTGCGCACCGGAGTGGCCCGCGCGGTGCCGGTCGGCGCGGGGGAGTACTGATGGCCGCCTGCCCGGCGGGAGGCCCGGTCGCGGCGCCCGGGATGCCACCCGCCATGGATCCCGGGCCGGGCGTGGACGACGAGGAGCGGCTCGCCCGGGCGGCCCTCACCCGGCTCGTGGAGCCCGGCGACGAAGCGGTGGGGCGCTGGCTGCGCCGGCTGGGGCCGGTCGGGCTGCGGCGGGCGCTCACCGGGGAGGCCCAGCCGCCGCCCGGGGCGAGCCCGCGGCGGCTGGCCGGATGCGCGCTGCGGGCCGACGGGCTCGACCCCGCGGCCGACCTCGACCGGATCGCCGCCCGCGGCGGGCGGTTCGTCTGCCCCGGCGACATGGAGTGGCCCGGTCAGCTCGACGACCTCGGGGACGCTCGCCCGGTCGGGTTATGGGTGCGGGGCCCCGCGTCGCTGCGGATGTGGGCGCTGCGCTCGGTCGCGGTGGTGGGGGCCCGCGCGTGCAGCGACTACGGCGCGCATGTCGCGGCGACGATGGGCGCCGGGCTCACCGAGCGGGGCTGGGTGGTGGTCTCCGGCGCGGCCCAGGGCGTGGACGGCGCGGCGCACCGCGGGGCGCTCGCCGTGGGCGGGGCCACCGTCGCCGTGCTCGCCTCCGGGGTGGACACCCCCTATCCGCGGGGGCACACCGAGTTGATCGAGCGCATCGCGGAACAGGGGCTGGTGCTGGCCGAGTTGCCGCCCGGAGCGCATCCCACTCGCAGCCGCTTCGTGCTGCGCAACCGGGTCATCGCCGCCCTCACCCGCGGCACGGTCGTCATCGAGGCCGAGTACCGCAGCGGATCGCTGGTCACCGCGCGCCGGGCACAACAGCTCGGCCGGTCCACCATGGGAGTGCCCGGCCCGGTCACCAGCGGGCTTTCCGCGGGGGTCCACGAACTGCTGCGCGGCGAGGCCGTTCTGGTCACCGACGCCGCCGAAGTCGTCGAGCTGATCGGCGGCATCGGGGACCTCGCCCCTGTCCGGGAAGGGCCCCTCGTCGAGCGGGACCTGCTCGATCCCGTGACGGCACGGGTGCTGGAAGCGTTGTCGGCACAGGGCGGCAACGAGGGACGTGAGGTGGCCAGGGATTCCGGGACGAGCTGTGAAGAGGCCGTGAGTCGGCTCTACGAACTGCTCGCCCTGGGTTTCGTCGAACGCCATGGCGATCGCTGGCAGTTGGTGCCGCCCGTGCGCCGTAGTGACGGCGCACGGCGAGGCGATCCCCCATATCGGGGCAATCGGGTGAAAGGGTTGAGGCGATGACCGTATCCGCACACCGCCGAGCCGCTGCCCTTCGCATATCGCGACGCCGCAGTCACGCTACGCTCACAAGGTTTCCGGTGGAAGCGTACGTCCTCACCCATGTCATGGCAGAACGGCTCAAGGCGACGAATGCCCCAGCACATCTCCGGGTCTGACCGCGCGGCGCCGCCCGCTGCCCGCGGCGCGGTGCGCCCCGCGGCACCGTCCTCGCTCGACGAGCTGTGGCGGTCGTACAAAGCCACGGGCGACGGGCGGCTGCGGGAGCAGCTGATCCTGCACTACTCACCGCTGGTGAAATATGTGGCCGGGCGGGTCAGCGTCGGCCTGCCCTCCAACGTCGAGCAGGCCGACTTCGTCTCGTCCGGTGTCTTCGGACTCATCGACGCCATCGAGAAGTTCGACCCCGAGCGCGCCATCAAGTTCGAGACCTACGCCATCACCCGCATCCGCGGTGCGATGATCGACGAACTGAGGGCGCTGGACTGGATCCCGCGCTCGGTCCGCCAGAAGGCCAGGGCGGTCGAGCGGGCGTACGCCACGCTGGAGGCGGCGCTGCGCCGCACCCCCACCGAGGTCGAGGTCGCCGCCGAGATGGACATCAGCGTCGACGAACTGCACGGGGTCTTCAGTCAGTTGTCGCTGGCCAACGTGGTCGCCCTGGAGGAGCTGCTGCACGTCGGCGGCGAGGGCGGCGACCGGCTCAGCCTCATGGACACCCTGGAGGACACCGCCGCGGACAATCCGGTCGAGGTGGCCGAGGACCGGGAGCTGCGCCGACTGCTCGCCCGGGCCATCAACACCCTTCCGGAGCGCGAGAAGACCGTGGTCACGCTGTACTACTACGAGGGGCTCACGCTGGCCGAGATCGGCCAGGTCCTCGGGGTCACCGAGAGCCGGGTCAGCCAGATCCACACCAAGTCCGTGCTCCAGCTGCGTGCGAAACTCGCCGACGTCGGACGCTGAATCGTCCCGCCGGGTCCGCCGCTGCCGTGACGTCACCGTGACGTCTCCGTAGAGTGGTGACGTGCCCAGGATTCGAGCGGCCTCAGTGGCCGAGCACCGGACGATGCAGCGCGGCGCCCTGCTGGAGGCCGCCCGCTCCTTGCTGTCCGAGGGCGGTACGGAGGCGTTGACCTTCCCCGCACTCGCCGAGCGCACGGGCCTCGCCCGCTCGTCCGTCTATGAGTACTTCCGTTCCCGCGCGGCCGTGGTCGAGGAGTTGTGCGCCGTCGACTTCCCGGTCTGGGCCGCCGAGGTCGAGGCCGCCATGGAGGAGGCCGGGACGCCCGAGGCGAAGGTCGAGGCATATGTGCGCCGACAGCTCGCTCTCGTCGGCGACCGCCGCCACCGTGCCGTGGTGGCGATCTCGGCCGGTGAGCTGGACGCGGGTGCGCGCGAGAAGATCCGCGCCGCCCACGGTGGGCTGATCGGCATGGTGGTCGAGGCCCTCGGTGCGCTCGGCCATCAGCAGCCCCGGCTGGCCGCGGTGCTGCTCCAGGGCGTCGTGGACGCCGCGGTCCGCCGCATCGAGCTGGGAGCCGCCGAGGACCCCGAGCGCATCACGGAGGCGGCGGTCGCCATGGCCCTGGGCGGCGTACGGGGCTGACCTCCCGCGGCGTGCGGGGCCGGGTCCGTGGATTGCGCGGCCGCCGGTGAACGCCGGGGCTCCCGCGGGCCCGTGGTGGCGCCCGGTCGCTCCCGCCCGCTCCGGTCGGCGGCGTCTCCGGGCTCGGCCGGACGCCAGGCGGGCCCGGCCGCGCAGTCGGTGCCCGGCCCAGGCGGCCGCGGCGGCCAGCGCCAGGGCCGGTGCCAGGTCCGACGGCCCCGTGGGGGAAGCGGTGGCCCTCAGGCGCGGCCGCCCACCGGCGGCCTCCGGAGGTGATGACGCCGCGGACCCCTGCGCGGGCGGGATGCCGAAGACCGGCAGCAGCCGGGACGGCCCGCCCCGCAGCATCGACCGCGGCAGCAGCGACAGCGGATCCAGATAGCGGTCCCCGCGCCGCAGTCCCCAGTGCAGACAGCCGGCCGGGCAGTGGAACGGCCCCGCTTCCATCACCCCGACCACCTGCCCCGCCGTCACCCGCGCGCCCCTGGACACCGTGGCCCGCACCGGTTCGTAGGACGTCCGCAGCGGAGGGTCGCCGGTCCCGGACAGCTCGATGGTGAGCACCCCGCGCCCCGCGACCGGCCCCACGAAGCTCACCCGCCCCGCGGCCGCCGCCCGCACCGCCTGCCCCGCCCGCGCCGCCAGATCGACCCCGCGATGGCCCGCCGCCCACGGCACGGGCGGCGGCCGCCACGCCCTCAGCACCGAGGGGCGCAGCGCCCCCTCCGGCCCGGCCACCGGCCATGACCGGCCGTCGGAACCCGGGGCCGCCGCCGCGGCCGGGGCCCGGAGGGGAAACATCAGAACGCACAGGGCAAGAGCCCACACCGCACCAAGCCGTCGCATGTCACCCACGGTGACGCCAATCGCCGCATCCGGTGGATCATGGACGCGAACTGGGGACTACCCACGGGTTGTGGATATCGCCGTCACCCGGCACCGCACGGGTCCCGTACACTTCTTATGGCGATCCGGGTCACCGGATTGACTTCGCACGCCCCGCCGCCCGCGCCCCGAGCACGTATCGGCAGCACGGCGGCCGCGCCCCTCGGTCCTCGGACGAGCCCCCTACCAGGGCCCTCGTTCGTGGCAGGCGCGCCGGGGCGTCAGGAGCGGCGGCCGCCCGGCCGCCGTGGAACCGAGTACCTCAAGGAGTACGGCCATGGCCGTCGTCACGATGCGGGAGCTGCTGGAGAGCGGCGTCCACTTCGGGCACCAGACCCGCCGCTGGAACCCGAAGATGAAGCGCTTCATCTTCACCGAGCGCAACGGCATCTACATCATCGACCTGCTCCAGTCGCTGTCGTACATCGACCGCGCCTACGAGTTCGTCAAGGAGACCGTCGCCCACGGCGGCTCCATCATGTTCGTCGGCACGAAGAAGCAGGCGCAGGAGGCGATCGCCGAGCAGGCGACCCGCGTCGGCATGCCGTACGTCAACCAGCGCTGGCTGGGTGGCATGCTGACCAACTTCTCGACTGTCTACAAGCGCCTCCAGCGCCTGAAGGAGCTCGAGCAGATCGACTTCGAGGATGTGGCCGCCTCCGGCCTCACCAAGAAGGAGCTCCTGGTCCTCTCCCGCGAGAAGGCCAAGCTGGAGAAGACCCTCGGCGGTATCCGCGAGATGCAGAAGGTGCCGAGCGCCGTCTGGATCGTGGACACCAAGAAGGAGCACATCGCCGTCGGTGAGGCGCGCAAGCTCCGCATCCCGGTGGTCGCGATCCTCGACACCAACTGCGACCCCGACGAGGTCGACTACAAGATCCCGGGCAACGACGACGCGATCCGCTCCGTCACGCTGCTCACCCGCGTGATCGCCGACGCCGTCGCCGAGGGCCTCATCGCCCGCTCCGGCGTCGCCACCGGCGACGAGAAGGCCGACAAGGGTGCGGGCGAGCCGCTGGCCGAGTGGGAGCGCGACCTGCTCGAGGGTGAGAAGAAGGCCGACGAGCCCGAGGCCAAGCCGGCCGAGGCCGCCGCCGAGAAGCCGGCCGAGGAGGCCAAGCCCGCCGAGGCCCCGGCCGAGGACGCGAAGCCCGCCGAGGCCCCGGCAGCGGACGCCGAGCAGGCCTGACCACTCAGACGGTGTACGACGGCGGGGGACGGTGCGACGGCACCGCCCCCGTCGTTCACCCGTAGAGCTTTCGACTTTCGAGAAGAGATTCACAGATCATGGCGAACTTCACCGCCGCTGACGTCAAGAAGCTCCGTGAGCTCACCGGCGCCGGCATGATGGACTGCAAGAAGGCGCTGGACGAGGCCGAGGGCAGCGTCGACAAGGCCGTCGAGATTCTTCGCGTCAAGGGCCAGAAGGGCGTGGCCAAGCGCGAGAGCCGCAGCGCCGAGAACGGTGCCGTCGTCTCCCTGATCGCCGACGACAACACCTCCGGCGTGCTGGTCGAGCTGAAGTGCGAGACCGACTTCGTGGCCAAGGGCGACAAGTTCGTGGCCGTCGCCGACGCCATCGCCGCCCACGTCGCCAAGACCGTCCCGGCCGACCTGGAGGCCCTGCTCGCCTCCGAGATCGAGGCCGGCAAGACCGTCCAGGCGTTCGTGGACGAGGCCAACGCGACCCTCGGTGAGAAGATCGTCCTCGACCGTTTCGCGCAGTTCTCCGGCGGCTACGTCGCCGCGTACATGCACCGCACCAGCCCGGACCTGCCGCCGCAGGTCGGCGTGCTGGTCGAGCTGGACAAGGAGAACGCCGAGGTCGCCAAGGACGTCGCGCAGCACGTCGCCGCCTTCGCGCCGAAGTTCCTGAGCCGTGACGAGATCCCGGCCGAGACCGTCGAGAACGAGCGTCGCGTCGCCGAGGCCACCGCCCGCGAGGAGGGCAAGCCCGAGGCCGCCCTGCCGAAGATCATCGAGGGTCGCGTCACCGGCTTCTTCAAGGAGAACGTCCTGGTGGACCAGGCGTTCGCCAAGGACAACAAGAAGTCCGTCCAGAAGGTCCTGGACGAGGCCGGCGTCTCCCTGACCCGCTTCGCCCGTTTCCGCGTCGGCGTCTGAGCCGAGCAGCGAAACACCGGCGACACCGATAGGGTCGTAGGCAGCCAACCGTCAACCGGTCGGCCGCAGATGTGACGAGGAGGCCATTGCCGCAGAGGTCGTACCAGGACCCGTCCGGCAGTGGCCTTCTTCGTATGTGCACGAGGAGATCTCCAATGAATCACGGCGCGGACGCCAAACAGGCCGCCGACAAGAACGCGGACGGCCCAGCCCGACACGGCCGTTTCCTGCTGAAGCTGTCCGGCGAGGCGTTCGCCGGCGGCGGGGGACTCGGGGTCGACCCCGATGTCGTGCACGCCATCGCCCGCGAGGTCGCCGCCGTGGTGCGCGACGGCGCCGAGATCGCCATCGTGATCGGCGGCGGCAACTTCTTCCGCGGGGCCGAGCTTCAGCAGCGCGGCATGGACCGGGCGCGCTCGGACTACATGGGCATGCTCGGCACCGTCATGAACTGTCTCGCCCTCCAGGACTTCCTGGAGAAGGAGGGCATCGACTCCCGCGTCCAGACCGCCATCACCATGGGCCAGGTCGCGGAGCCGTACATCCCGCTGCGCGCGGTGCGCCACCTGGAGAAGGGGCGCGTGGTGATCTTCGGTGCGGGCATGGGCATGCCGTACTTCTCGACGGACACCACCGCCGCCCAGCGCGCCCTGGAGATCGACGCCGAGGCGCTGCTCATGGGCAAGAACGGGGTGGACGGGGTCTATGACTCCGACCCCAAGCGGAACCCGGACGCGGTCAAGTTCGATGCGCTGGAGTACGGCGAGGTGATCACCCGGGACCTCAAGGTCGCCGATGCCACCGCGATCACCCTCTGCCGGGACAACAAGCTGCCGATCCTGGTTTTCGAGCTCACCGCCGAAGGAAATATCGCGCGCGCGGTCAAGGGTGAGAAGATCGGCACGCTCGTGAGCGACCAGGACTCACGGGCCTGACGGCTCGTTCGGGGGATGGACAACGGCCTGCCGGTCGGACACCGTGCAGGAGAAGACGCACGCAGGGGCGAGGCTCTGCTTACGGATAACACCAGGAGCAAGTGGTGATCGAAGAAATCCTCCTCGAGGCCGAGGAGAAGATGGAGAAGGCCGTTGTGGTCGCCAAGGAGGACTTCGCCGCGATCCGCACCGGGCGTGCGCACCCGGCGATGTTCAACAAGATCGTGGCGGACTACTACGGTGCGCTGACGCCGATCAACCAGCTCGCGTCGTTCTCGGTGCCCGAGCCGCGCATGGCTGTGATCACCCCGTTCGACAAGAGCGCGCTGCGCAACATCGAGCAGGCGATCCGCGACTCGGACCTGGGCGTCAACCCCAGCAATGACGGCAACATCATCCGAGTGGTGTTCCCCGAGCTCACCGAGCAGCGCCGCAAGGAGTTCATCAAGGTCGCCAAGGGCAAGGGCGAGGACGCGAAGATCTCGATCCGCAGCATCCGGCGCAAGGCCAAGGAGTCGATCGACAAGCTGATCAAGGACGGCGAGGTCGGCGAGGACGAGGGCCGGCGCGCGGAGAAGGAGCTCGACGACCTCACCGCGAAGTACGTCGCGCAGGTGGATGAGCTGCTCAAGCACAAGGAAGCCGAGCTGCTCGAGGTCTGATGAACGACTCTTCCTGGGGGGCCCCACCACGCGCCGGACTCTGGGGACCGACTGATCAGGGCACCTCCCCCGGCTACGGCTGGGAGGTGCCCCCTTCTTCGGCGGGTCCCGCGCACGAGGTGGCCGAAGCGGCGCAGACTCGCCCCATGCCCACCGTGCCGCACGCAGGCGGCGAACCCGGCGACGCCGCCGGTCGCGACCGGGGGGCCGCCCGGCCGGGCGGCCCCTTGTTCCGCGATGAGCGGGAGCAGCGGCCCGGACCGGCGCAGCCCCCCGGGCAGCCGCCGACGCCCCCCGGCCCCGGCCCCGAGTCCGCCGGCAGCGCGCCCGGCAACGGCGGCGGTCAGGGCACGAAGAAGAAGAGCGCGGGCCGCGATCTGCGGGCCGCGATAGGGGTGGGCGTCGGGCTGGGCGTGATCATCGTCGCCTCGCTCTTCATCTACAAGCCGGTGTTCATCGGCGTGATAGCGGTCGCCGTGGTCGTCGGGCTGTGGGAGCTGACCTCCCGGCTGGCCGAGCGGAAGGACATCCGGGTCCCCCTGGTGCCGCTCGCCGTCGGCGGCGTCGCCATGGTCGTCGCGGGCTATGTGCGCGGGGCGCAGGGCGCGTGGGTGGCGGTGTCGCTCACGGCGCTCGCCGTGCTCGTGTGGCGGATGACCGAGCCGCCCGACAACTACCTCAGGGATGTCACGGCGGGCGTCTTCGCCGCCTTCTACGTGCCGTTCCTCGCCACCTTCGTGGCGCTCATACTGGCCGCCGAGGACGGCCCGTGGCGGGTGCTGACCTTCCTGCTGCTGACCGTGGTGAGCGACACCGGTGCGTACGCGGTGGGCTGGCGTTTCGGCAAGCATCCGCTCGCGCCCCGCATCAGCCCCGGCAAGACCCGCGAGGGGCTGCTGGGCGCGGTGGCGTTCGCGATGGTCGTCGGTGCGCTGTGCATGCAGTACCTCATCGAGGACGGCGTGTGGTGGCAGGGGCTGCTGCTCGGCCTCGCCGTCGCGGTCAGCGCGACCCTGGGGGACCTCGGCGAGTCCATGATCAAGCGTGACCTCGGCATCAAGGACATGGGCAAGCTGCTGCCCGGCCACGGCGGGATCATGGACCGGCTCGACTCGCTCCTGCCCACCGCGCCCGTGGTGTGGCTGCTGCTGGTGATCTTCGTGGGCGGCAGCTGAGCCGCGCCCGGCATCGCGCTCCTCAGGCCCCGCGCCGCCCGTGGCGCGGGGCCTTCCGCATGTCTGCGACACTGGTACGGCCATGCCTAAGCCCGGAGAACTCACTTTCGCCGTGCCGCGTGGGGCCAAGAAGCCCCCGCGGCACCTCGCCGACCTCACGCCCGCCGAGCGCCGCGAGGCCGTCGCCGCCCTCGGGGAGAAGCCCTTCCGGGCCGCTCAGGTGTCGCGCCACTACTTCGCCCGCTACACCGACGACCCCGCCCAGTGGACCGACGTGCCGGCCGCCGCGCGCGAGAAGCTCGCGGCCGGGCTGCTGCCGGACCTGATGAGCGTGGTGCGGCACATCAGCTGCGACAACGACACCACCCGCAAGACCCTGTGGCGGCTCTTCGACGGCACGCTCGTCGAGTCCGTGCTGATGCGCTACCCGGACCGGGTCACCATGTGCATCAGCTCCCAGGCGGGCTGCGGCATGAACTGCCCGTTCTGCGCCACCGGCCAGGCGGGTCTGGACCGCAACCTGTCCACCGCCGAGATCGTGCACCAGATCGTCGACGGCATGCGGGCGCTGCGGGACGGCGAGATCCCCGGGGGCCCGGCCCGGCTGTCCAACATCGTCTTCATGGGCATGGGCGAGCCGCTGGCCAACTACAACCGGGTCATCGGCGCCATCCGTCGGCTCACCGACCCCGAGCCCGACGGGCTGGGTCTTTCGCAGCGCGGAATCACGGTTTCGACCGTCGGACTGGTCCCGGCGATGCTGCGGTTCGCCGACGAGGGCTTCAAGTGCCGCCTCGCGGTCTCCCTGCACGCGCCCGACGACGAGCTGCGCGACACCCTCGTCCCGGTCAACACCCGCTGGAAGGTGCGCGAGGTCCTGGACGCGGCGTGGGAGTACGCGGAGAAGTCCGGCCGCCGGATCTCCATCGAGTACGCCCTGATCAAGGACATCAACGACCAGGCGTGGCGCGCCGACCTGCTCGGTCGGCTGCTCAAGGGCCACCGGGTGCACGTCAACCTCATCCCGCTCAACCCGACGCCCGGCTCCAAGTGGACGGCGTCCCGGCCCGAGGACGAGAAGGCGTTCGTCGCGGCCCTGGAGGCGCACGGGGTGCCGGTGACCGTCCGGGACACCCGGGGGCAGGAGATCGACGGGGCGTGCGGCCAGCTGGCGGCCACGGAGCGCTGACCACCGGCTGATACGGTGCCTTCGCACAAGCGCCGTACAACCGTCGTATCGCGGCGGACAAATGAACATTCCGACAGGGGAGCGCGACAGCGCTGAGAGTGCGGCACGGCCGCAGACCCTCCAACCTGATCCGGGTCATACCGGCGTAGGGAGTCAGCCTCACCATGAACAGCCATCTTCGGCGTGCCGTCACCGCCGCCCTCGTCGGATCCCTCGGCACCGGCGTCCTCACCGGCTGCGGTGGGGACGCGGCGGACGGCAAGGACTCCAAGACGGTCACCCTGGTCTCGCACGACTCGTTCGCGGCGTCCAAGGCGGTCCTCAAGGAGTTCACCCGCAAGACCGGCTACAAGGTGCGGGTGCAGGCCGGTGGTGACGCGGGGGCCGCCGTCAACCAGGCGATCCTGTCCAAGGGCCACCCGCAGGGCGATGTGTTCTTCGGCGTCGACAACACCCTCCTCTCCCGCGCGCTCGACAATGACCTGTTCACGCCGTACGAGGCGAAGGGCCTGGACAAGGTCCCCGCGGCCTTCCAGCTCGACCGGGCGAAGCACCGCGTCACGCCAGTCGACTACGGCGACATCTGCGTCAACTACGACCGCGCGTACTTCGAGCGCAAGAAGCTCGCGCCGCCGAAGACATTCGCCGACCTGACCAAGCCCGCGTACAAGAATCTGCTGGTCACCGAGAACGCCGCCACCTCGTCCCCCGGCCTCGCCTTCCTCCTCGGCACCGCCGCCCGCTACGGCGACCACGGCTGGCGCGACTACTGGAAGAAGCTGCGGGCCAACGGCGTCGAGGTGGTCGACGGCTGGGAGCAGGCGTACTACGACCGCTTCTCCGGCTCGGCGGGCGGCGCCAAGGGCGACAAGCCGCTCGTCGTCTCGTACGCCTCCAGCCCGCCCGCCGAGGTGGCGGACGCGAAGTCGAAGCCCGCCAAGGCCCCGACGGGGGTGGCGGACGGCACCTGCTTCCGGCAGACGGAGTTCGCCGGGCTGCTGAAGGGCGCCGGCAACACCAAGGGGGGCAAGGCGCTGCTGGACTTCCTGCTGACCAAGCGCTTCCAGGAGGACGTACCGCTCAACATGTACGTCAATCCGGTGCGCGAGGGCGCCGAGCTGCCGGAGGTCTTCACCCGGTACGGGACCAAGGTCGCCGATCCGGCCACCCTGCCCCCGCGGAAGATAGCCAAGAACCGTGAGCCCTGGGTCAAGGCATGGTCCTCGCTCGTTCTGTAGAGCCTCGCGAGAACCATGAGAAGGGTGAGGCCGATCGCCGCGGGCGGCTGCGCGGCACCGCCCTGCGGCTCGCGCTCATGGCCGTGCCGCTCGCCTTCTTCGGCGTCTTCTTCGCGTATCCGGTGGTCGCGATCGTCACCCGCGGGCTGCGCGTCGGCGGCCGGTGGCAGCTCGAGCGGATACCCGAGGTGCTGGGCGACCCGTCCGTCCTGCACACCCTGTGGTTCACCGGCTGGCAGGCGGCCGCCTCGACCGGGCTGACGCTGGCGGTCGCGTTGCCCGGCGCGTATGTCTTCGCCCGCTTCGACTTCCCCGGCAAGGGGCTGCTGCGCGCCGTGGTGACCGTGCCGTTCGTGCTGCCGACCGTCGTCGCCGGATCGGCGTTCCTGGGGCTGCTCGGGCGCGGCGGGCTGCTGGACGAGCTGTGGGGGATACGGCTCGACACCAGCGTCTGGGCGATCCTGCTGGCCCACGTCTGCTTCAACTACGCGGTGGTCGTCCGCACCGTCGGCGGGCTGTGGGCGCAGCTCGACCCGCGCCAGGAGGAGGCCGCCCGGGTGCTCGGCGCGAGCCGCCTCGCGGCCTGGCGCCGGGTCACCCTGCCCGCGCTGGGGCCCGCCGTGGCCGCCGCCGCGCTGATGGTCTTCCTGTTCACGTTCACCTCCTTCGGCGTGATCCAGATCCTCGGCGGTCCGCGCTACGCCACCCTGGAGGTGGCCATCTACCGGCAGACCGCGCAGCTGCTCGACCTGCCGACGGCCGCGGTGCTGACGCTCGTGCAGTTCGCGGCGGTCGCGGCCGTCCTCGTCCTGCACGCCTGGACCGTACGCCGCCGGGAGGGCGCCCTGCGGCTCGTCGACGCCTCCCGGACCGCGCGCCGCCCGCAAGGCCCGGCGCAGTGGGGGCTGCTCGCGGGGGTGCTGGCCGTCGTCGCGCTGCTGATCGTGCTGCCGCTCGCGGTGCTGGTGGAACGCTCGCTCCACGGGCCGGACGGCTACGGGTTCACGTACTACCGGGCGCTACAGTCCGCCGCCGACAGCGGCGGCACCTTCTTCGTGGCCCCCGTGGACGCCATCGGGAACTCCCTCCAGTACGCGGCCGTCGCCACCGTCTTCGCCCTCCTCGTCGGCGGCCTCGCCGCCGCCGCGCTCACCCGCAAGGCCGGGCGCCTCGTCCGCGGCTTCGACGCGCTGCTGATGCTGCCGCTGGGCACCTCCGCCGTCACCGTCGGCTTCGGCTTCCTCATCGCGCTCGACGAACCCCCGCTGGACCTGCGCTCCTCCTGGGTCATCGTCCCGCTCGCCCAGGCTCTGGTGGGCGTGCCCTTCGTCGTCCGCACCCTGCTGCCCGTCCTGCGGGCCGTGGACCACCGGCTGCGGGAGGCCGCCGCCGTGCTCGGCGCGTCCCCGCTGCGCGCCTGGCGCGAGGTGGACCTGCCGCTGGTGGGGCGGGCGCTGGCGGTCGCGGCGGGTTTCGCGTTCGCCGTGTCGCTCGGCGAGTTCGGCGCCACGGTGTTCATCGCCCGCCCCGACCTCCCCACCCTCCCGGTGGCCGTCGCGCGCTTCCTGGGCCGCGCGGGACAGCTCAACTACGGGCAGGCGATGGCCCTGAGCACGATTCTGATGCTGGTGTGCGCCTGCTCCCTGCTGGTCCTGGAGCGCATCCGCACCGACCGCTTCGGGGAGTTCTGACATGGGGGGAGCCTGATGACGCTGCTGCGACTGGACGAGGTGACGGTCCGGTACGGCCGCAACGACGCGCTCGACGCCGTCGACCTGGACGTCGCCGAGCACGAGACCGTCTGTGTGCTGGGCCCCAGCGGCAGCGGCAAGTCCACGATGCTGCGCGTGGTGGCAGGACTCCAGCGCGCCGCCTCCGGCCGGGTCTGGCTCGCGGGCCGCGACCAGAGCGGCGTACCCACCCACCGGCGCGGGGTGGGGCTGATGTTCCAGGACCATCAGCTCTTCCCGCAGCGCGACGTGGGCGGCAACGTCGCCTTCGGGCTGCGGATGCGGGGAGCCGGGCGCGCGGAGGCGGACCGCCGGGTCGCCGAGCTGCTGGACCTGGTCGGACTGCCCGGCGCGCAGCGGCGCCCCGTCGACTCGCTGTCCGGCGGTGAGCAGCAGCGCGTCGCGCTCGCCCGCGCGCTGGCGCCCCGGCCGCGGCTGCTGATGCTGGACGAGCCGCTGGGCCAGCTCGACCGCGGGCTGCGGGAACGGCTGGTCATGGAGTTGCGCGAGCTGTTCGCCCGGCTGGGCACCACGGTCCTCGCCGTCACCCACGACCAGGGCGAGGCGTTCGCGCTCGCCGACCGGGTCGTGGTCATGGAGGACGGCAGGATCGCGCAGTCCGGCACCCCGCTGGAGGTGTGGCAGCAGCCCGCGAACGAGTTCGTCGCCCGCTTCCTCGGCTTCGACAACGTGGTCGAGGCGATCGTGCACGGCGAGATCGCGGACACCTGCTGGGGCAAGCTGCCGGTGCCGCCCGGCTCCCGGCCGGGCCCGGGACGGCTGCTGGTCCGCCCGGCCGGGGTGCGGCTCACGGCCCCCGCGGACGGGCTGCCCTGCACGGTCGCCGCACGCACCTTCCGCGGCGACCATGTGGCGGTCGTCCTCCAGCCGGAGCACGGGCCCCGCCTGGAGGCGTCCTGCGCGCTGCGGGACGCCCCGGAGGCGGGGGACCGGGTCGGGGCGATCTTCGACTCCGCGGATGTGGTGGTGCTCGACGCGTCGTAGGGTGCGCGGTTCGGCGTAGGGAAGTTCAGCCCGTCGGGGGCGTAGGGAAGTTCAGCCCGTCGGGCGGGTGCTCAGCCCGTCAGGGAGGCGAGCGCGTCCGGGGCCTCGTCCACCGAGTCCACCAGCGCGATGCGGGCCTTCATCGATCGCCCCTCCGCGAGCGCTTCGAGCAGCGGCCAGGCCGGCAGGCGGCGCGTCCAGTGGTCGCGGTCCACCAGCACCATCGGGGTCGGCTCGCCGCGCGACTCGTAGTAGTTCGGCGTGGCGTTGTCGAAGATCTCCTGGAGGGTTCCGGCGGCGCCGGGCAGGAAGACGACGCCCGCGTTCGAGCGGGCCAGCAGCCCGTCCTCACGGGTCGCGTTGGCGAAGTACTTGCCGATGTGCGAGGCGAAGGCGTTCGGCGGCTCGTGCCCGTAGAACCAGGTCGGTATCCCGACCGACGCACCGCCGTCCGGCCACCGCTCCCGCACCGCGAACGCGGCCCCGGCCCAGGCGCCCACAGACGGGCGGAACGAGGGCTGCCCGGCGAGGAGTTCCAGGGCCTCCTTCAGCGCCGCGTCCGGAAGCGGTGCCGTGTACGCGCCCAGGTTGGCGGCCTCCATCGCGCCCGGGCCGCCGCCCGTCGCGACCGTCAGCCCGGACCGCGCCAGCGCCTGCCCGAGCCGGGCGGCGCCCGCGTACCCCTCGGAGCCGCGCTCCAGGGCGTGGCCGCCCATCACGCCCACCACCCGGGCGCCGGTGAGCAGTTCGTCCAGCGCGTCGGAGACGGCGTCGTCGTGGATCGAGCGCAGCATCGAGGAGAAGATGTCGCCGTCCGCCTTGGTCCGCTGGAACCAGGCGTAGGCGCGCGCGTCCGGCGTGCCCGCGTACCCGTCCACCCCGTCGTCCAGTCCCTCGAACAGCTCGGCCGCGGTGTAGAGGGTGCCGCGGTACGGGTCGAACGGCAGGTCCGGCACGGGCGGGAAGACCAGCGCCCCCTGCGCCCGCACCCGCGCCGCGGCCTCCGGTTCCATCGGACAGCCCAGGAAGACCGCCCGGTCGGCGTCGGTGGACAGCAGCGCGGACGTACGGGCCGTCAGATCGACGGACTGGACCCGGTATCCGGCCAGGCTGCCGCGGGCGACGACCTGGTCGAACTCCTCCAGGGACTCTATTTCGACGTCGGGCGCGGTGGTGGAAGCGTCATCGGTCTGCACGGCGTCATGCTAATCACACCGGGCGGCGGCGGGGGCAGGAGCGGTGGAGTCGGGAGCGGTGGAGTCAGGAGCGGGCGACGTCAGGACTGGGTGAACGGCATCGTCGTCAACTGGCCCACGCCCCACGCCACCGGCGCGAGCAGGAGCAGCAGCGCCGCACCGCGCAGCACGGCCGCGCCCCGCAGCAGACGGGCCGACGCACCGAGGCGCAGCAGCGCGGCCGTGGTGCGCCGGCGCGCGCTCCGTGCCTCCAGCGCCGCGTTGAGCACCGTGGTGAACGCGCACACCAGGACCAGAACCACGCCCAGTTCGGTGAGCGGACCGAAGGAGTCGGCGCCGGAGCGACCGTGGGCCGCCGCGTGCAGCCGCAGCGCCCCGTACAGCCCGGCGGCGACCGCGCACAGCACCCCCACCGGACGCCCGATCAGCCCCGCCTCCTGCTGGAGCATGCGCCCCGCCAGCAGCCGCAGCGGGCGCGGCCGCCCCATGGCCAGCAGCCGGCCACAGCCGTGTACGAGCCCGGGTCCGGCCAGGACCAGCCCGGCCACCGTCAGCACCCAGCCGCCCACCACCTCGGGCACGCTGCCGCCGAACCGCCCGGACAGCGACACCAGCGCGCCGGGGGACGGATGCGCCCCGCGCCCCGCGTACGCCTCCAGCGCGAGCCCCACGGCGAGCAGCGCGACACCCCACGGCAGGGCGGACGCCGCGCGGTGGGGCACCGGGGTGAGCGGGCCGGTCGCCACGGTGGGCACGGCCGACCGCGGTGCCCCGGCCCCCGGCCGTCGGGGCGTTCCCGCTCCCGGCGCCGACGGCCGGGGCCACAGCCCCGCCGCGGTCGCCGCGCCCGCCACCACCGGTACGACGGCCACCAGCGTGACCGCCCCCACCAGCGGCAGCGGCCGCTCCCCGCCGAGGGCGCGGCCCGCCGCGCCGCTGCCCGCCCACAGCAGCCAGGACCCGCCCACATCGCCCCGCAGATGGAGGAAGGCCAGCAGCGCCAGCGCGCTCCCGGCCGCGCACGCCGTCGTCGTCGCGACGCCCGCCAGCAGCGCCAGCCGGGCCGGTCCGAGCCCGGCCGCGGCGAACCCCGCCCCCGGGCGGGTGCTGGGGTCGGCCCGGGCGACGGACATGGCCAGCTGCACGGTCGCGGCCAGCGGGACGACGCACCACAGCAGCCGCGCGAGCGCCCCGTCGGGGTCGGCCGGGTGGTTCGCCGCGAACCCCAGGGCGGTCAGCAGCAGAAAGCTCGCGCCCGCCGCCGCGACGGCCACCAGCGACCGTCGCAGCAGGACCAGCGGATGGGAGCCGCGGGCTAGGCGGAGGCTGAGCACGCCGCGATGCCCTCCGCGTCGGGGGACGCCGCCGAGCCCACCAGGCGGCCGTCCAGCAGGGTCACGGTGCGGTCGGCGAGCGTGGCCACCTCCGGGTCCTGGGTGGCGAGGACGACGGTGATGCCGTGCGTCCGCGCCGCCGAGGTGAGCGTACGCAGCACCTGGGCGCGGTCGGTGCGGTGCAGCGGCGCGGTGGGCTCGTCCGCGAACAGCACACTGGGCGTCGGCGCCAGCGCCCGCGCGATCGCGACCCGCTGACGCTGCGACTGGAGCAGCGCGCGGGGGCGCACCCCCGCGCAGTCGGCGACGTCGAGCCGCTCCAGCCACTCGCACGCCGCGCTCCTCGCGGCGCGCCGCCCGGTGCCGCGCAGCATCAGCGGCAGCGCCGCGTTCTCCCACCCGGTCAGCTCCGGCACGAGCTGCGGTTCGGTGTCGATCCAGCCGAAGTGGTCGCACCACAGCCGCTCGCGGCTCAGGGGGGTGAGGGAGTGCACGGCGGTGTCGTTGAACCACACCTCTCCGTCGTCCGGGACGAACTGGCCCGACAGACACTTCAGGAGCGTGGTCTTCCCGCAGCCCCGGGGTCCGGTCACCGCCAGGATCTCGCCCTCGCGGGCGCCGACGGAGACACTGGCGAGGGCGGGCGAGCCGTCATGGGCGTACGACAGGGTGCGTGCCCGGAGCACGTCGTTGTCCGGCGGAGCCACCATCCAGAGCACCTCGCCTTACCTGCGATCGTCTCGTTCCCCCGACGGGGTGAACGAGGCCGGAGCCAATGGGTCACTAGGGGGTGTCTTGCCGATCATGCCGGGCTCCCGACGTCTGGCACGGCACCTCGGCGGCCCCGCGCTCGTCGCGCGCAGCGCCGCTGCGCTCTCCTCACGCGGGTTGCGATGTACCGCACCAGACGCCGCTCGCTGATCCGGCCTGATCGGCAAGACACCCCCTAGCACGGTAAGGACTCCCGCCGGGGCCCGCGCCTGAGGCTCGGCCGGGTGCGGGCCGGGTTCCTCCGATCAGCCCTGGTGCGGTTCTCCGAGGTGGGTGGGCGCGAACATGCGCAGGCGGGCGGGGAGGACGACGACCGAGGGGCCCGGGGCGGCCAGCGCCGCCGCCAGGTCGGTGCGCAGCCGGTCGGGTGCCGTCCTTACGGCCGTCACTCCGAAGGACTCGGCCAGCGCGACGAAGTCCGGGCGGGCCAGTTCAGTGGCCGTCGCCTCGCCGAACGCGTCCGTCATGTACTCGCGCAGGATCCCGTAGCCGCCGTCGTCCACGATCAGCCAGGTCACCGGCAAGTCGTACTGGCGCGCGGTGGCGAGTTCGGCGATCGAGTACATGGCCCCGCCGTCGCCCGACACCGCCAGCACCGGCTGCGTACGGTCCGCGGCGGCGGCCCCCAGCGCGGCGGGAAGCCCGTAGCCGAGGCCGCCCGCGCCCTGGGCGGAGTGCATCGCGCCCGCGCGCGGGTCGAACGCGGACCAAGCCCAGTACGCGAGGATCGTCATGTCCCAGAAGCTGGGCGCGTCATCGGGCAGGGCCTCTCGTACGGCGCCCAGCACCTGCTGCTCCAGGTCCAGGTCCTGCGCCGCGATCCGCTGCCGGACGCGGGCCAGCAGGGTGGCCGCGGTCTCGGCGCCGGTCTTCTGCGGGCGGGGGGTGACCTCGCTCGTCAGGGCGGTCAGGGCGGGCTTGGCGTCGGCGTGGATGCCGAGGGCCGGGTGGTTGGACTCCAGCTTGCCGAGGTCGGCCTCGATCTGGATGACCTGACCGCGGGGCCGGAACGTGTGGTAGTTGGACGAGAGTTCGCCGAGCCCCGAGCCGACCACGAGCAGGACGTCCGCGTCCTCCAGCAGGTCGGTCGTGTGCCGGTCCTCCATCCAGGACCGGAGGGAGAGGGGATGGTCCCAGGGGAACGCGCCCTTCCCGCCGAACGTCGTGGCCACGGGGGCGTCCAGGCGCTCGGCCAGCGTGCGCAGTTCCTCGCACGCCCCCGCGCGGACGACCCCGCCCCCGGCGAGGATCACGGGGCGCTCCGCCGCGCTCAGGAGGTGTGCGGCCCGTTCCGTGAGTTCGGGGCGGGGCGGCAGCGGGCGCGGTGTGGCGGCCGCCGACAGCGAGGTGACGGGCGGTACGGAGGTGGGGGCCAGCAGGACGTCCTGCGGAATCTCCAGCCACACCGGGCCCGCCGGTGCCTCCAGGGCGGACGCCCAGGCGGCGGCGAGGGCGGACGGGATCTGCGAGGCCGAGCGGACCGTGTGGACGGACTTGACGATGTCGCGGAACGACGCCTTCTGGTCGGCCAGTTCATGCAGATATCCCTTACGGCCGCCGCCGAGCCCCGGGGTGGGCACCTGGCTGCCGATCCCCAGCACCGGCGCGGACGCCGCGGCCGACTCCTGGAGCGCCGCCAGCGTCATGAGCGCGCCGGGGCCGGTGGACACCAGCAGCGGGGCGACGGAGCCGGTGACGCGGGCGAAGGCATCGGCCGCGAACCCCGCGTTGTTCTCCACGCGCAGGCCCACGTAGTCGAGGCCGGAGCGGCGCAGGGCGTCGAAGGCGCCCAGCGCGTGCTGCCCGGGGAGCCCGAAGACGGTGGTCGCGCCGAGCGCGGTGAGGGATTCGACGACGAGATCGCCGCCGTGGCGCTCGCGCGGAGCGGTGCGCATGGGGTGCCCTTTCCTGGGGGTGATGTGGGGACTACGCGTTCGCCGGGGCGGGTTCGGGTTCGGGGGCCGGGTCGCCCGCCAGGCGGCGGTGCCAGGCGTTCAGGACCGCCGCGTCCGTCGGCTTCGTGGACAGGCTCACCGCCACGTACGCCACGAGCGAGGCCAGCAGGCCGATGTAGATGGGTTCGCTGGCGAGGACGCCCTTCCAGAGCATCAGCCCGATCACCGCCGTGCCGCCCACGGCCACCGACGCCAGCGCTCCCGCACCCGTGCCGCGCTTCCACAGGAGGCCGCCCAGGATCGGCACCAGGAGCCCGCCGACCAGCACGTTGTAGGCGACGGTCAGCGCCTCGACGACATTGTTCAGCGCGATGGAGATGCCGACCACCGTGACGCCCATGACGAGGATGAACAGGCGGTTGCCCGCGACCTCGTCGTGCGAGGCGTTGGCGGGGCGGCCCCGGAGGCGGGCCCAGATGTCGTTGTTCGCGACCGTGGCGCAGGCGATGAGGGCGCCGGAGGAGGTCGACATCACCGCGGACAGGGCTGCCGCCAGGACGAGACCCTTGACGCCGATGGGAAGGGCGTCCTTGACGATGGTCGCGAACGCGTCGTCGGGGGCGCCGAGGTCGGGGTAGAGGGTCTTCGCCGCCGTACCGATGACCGCTCCGGCGACCGCGTACGCCAGACAGTACGTACCCGCCGCGGTGCCGCCGACGCGGGCGACCTTGTCGTTGCGGGCGGTGAAGACGCGCTGCCAGATGTCCTGGCCGATGAGCATGCCGAAGGAGTAGATGAGCACGTAGGTGAAGACCGTCTGGGCGCCGATGCCCATGGGGGAGAAGTAGCTCGGCGGCAGTTCGGACTTCATCGCGGCGAAGCCGCCCGCCTTGACGACGGCGATCGGCAGCAGGAGGAGCAGGACGCCGACGGTCTTCACGACGAACTGCACCATGTCGGTGAGCGTGATCGACCACATGCCGCCGAGCGTGGAGTAGCAGATCACGATGGCCCCGCCGAGCACGATCGCCACGACGCGGTCGAGACCGAAGATCACGTCGAAGATGGTGGCGTACGCGATGGTCGAGGTGACCGCGAGCATCAGGGTGTACGCCCACATCACGATGCCCGAGATCAGCCCGGAGGACCCGCCGTAGCGCAGGTCCAGCATCTGGCTGACCGTGTAGACCTTGAGTCGGGCGATGCGCGCCGAGAAGAAGACGGACAGGGCGAGCAGGCCGAGGCCGATGGTGAGGACCATCCAGGCGCCCGAGAGCCCGTACTGGTAGCCGAGGCCGACGCCGCCGATGGTGGAGGCGCCGCCGAGCACGATCGCGGCCATCGTCCCGGAGTACATGGCGGGGCCCAGACGGCGGCCCGCGACCAGGAAGTCGCTGGTCGACGTGGTGCGGCGCATGCCCCACCAGCCGAGGGCGAGCATGCCCGCGAGATAGACGACGATCACCGTGTAGTCGACAGCGGTCATGGTGGGGCTCCTCACGGCGGGGACGGTGACCGAGACCCTAGGGTGTCGCCGAAGAGGCCGGGAAGTGTACGTTTCCTCCACTCACGGTTCCCGGGATGGAGGAAAAGGCCATGCCGCCGACAGTGCCCGTGCCCCTCGCCGTCCTGCTGGACCACCCCGGACTGGGGCTGCGGCAGGTCGCCGGGCCGCGCGGCGAGGCGCCGGTGTACCTGGTGCACACGAGCGAGATGGAAGATCCCGTCCCGTATCTGCTGGGTGGCGAACTGCTGCTCAGCGCCGGGGTGCACGGTCCCGAGGCGACGGACGCGTACTGGGACCGCTATGTGGCCCGCACGGTCGAGGCGGGCGCCACGGCGCTGGGGTTCGGCGTCGCGCCGGTGCACCAGGAGGTGCCGCGGGCGCTGATCGAGGCGTGCGACCGCCATGGGCTGCCGCTGGTGGAGGTGCCGCGGGAGACGACGTTCACGGCCGTCGCGAGCGCCGTGTGGGACGCGATGGCCGAGAGCCGCCACCAGGAGCTGCGGCGGATCACGGAGGTGCAGCAGTCCCTCGCGGCCGCCGCCGCGCGGCCCCATCCGGTACCGGCCGTGCTGCGGCTCCTGGCACGGCATCTGGGCGGGTGGGCGGTGCTGTACGGGCCGGACGGTGCGGAGCTGGCGGCGGCGGGACCGCGCCCGTCCCCGGAGGTGCGCGGGGCGCTCGGCTCACTGGCCGCCCGGCTGCGGGCGGGCCCGGCCTCGGCCGCGGGCACGGCGGACGGGGCCTCCCTGAGCGCGTACGGCCTGGGCGGGCCGGAACGGCCGCTCGCCCTGGCGGTCTGCGCGCCGCGGCGCGATGCGACGGAGAGCGCGGTCGTGGGCGTGGCCATGGTGCTGCTCGCCCTGCTGACGGGGCGGCGCACGGCCGACGCGGGCGCCGAACGCACCGCGCTGGTGCGGCTGATGCTGGGCGCCGAACCGGCCGATGTCGCCGGGCTGTTGAACGGCGCGGACGTGTGGACCGTGGTGCGCGGGCGGCGCCGCGGGCGCGGCGACGACGGGCTGCTGGCCGCGGCCGCGCTCGCCGCCGGGCTCGGTACGCAGCTGGTCGACCTGGCCGGGGACGAACTGTGCGCCCTGGTGCCCGGCGACGCGGAGGTACGGGCGCAGCCCGGCTGGACGCTGGGCGCCGGGGCGCCGGTGCCCGCCGACGGACTCGCGCACGGCGGCGCCGACGCGGCCCGCGCGCTGCGCCGGGCGGTCGCGGAGCGGCTGCCCGTGGTGCGGCACGCTCCGTCGCGCGGCGGGGTCGCCTCACTGGTCGACCCGGCCGAGGCCGAGACGCTGGGCCGCGCCCGGCTCGCACCGCTGGACGGTGCGCCCGCCCTGCGCGAGACGCTGCGGATGTGGCTGTCGCTGCACGGCAGTTGGGACCGTACGGCGGTGGCGCTGGACATCCACCGCAACACGGTCCGTCAACGCATCGCCCGCGCCGCGGCCCTGCTGGACGCGGACCTGGGCGACGCGGACGTGCGGATGGAGCTGTGGTTCGCCCTCAAGTGGGGCTGAACACCTCCCGGCGGGGTGGGGAAAGTCAGAGCTTCGTCCACGCCTCCGTGAGCACACCCCTCAGCACCTGCTCGATCTCGTCGAACAGCCCCTGGTCCGCGATCAGCGGCGGGGCCAGCTGGACGACCGGGTCGCCGCGGTCGTCGGCCCGGCAGTAGAGGCCGTTGTCGTACAGCGCCTTGGAGAGGAAGCCGTACAGGATGCGCTCGGTCTCGTCGGCGTCGAAGGACTCCTTCGTGGCCTTGTTCTTGACCAGCTCGATGCCGTAGAAGAAGCCGTTCCCCCGGACGTCACCGACGATCGGCAGGTCGTGCAGGCGCTCCAGGGTGGAGCGGAACGCCGCCTCGGTGTCCAGCACATGCTGGTTCAGCCCCTCGCGCTCGAAGATGTCGAGGTTGGCGAGGGCCACCGCCGCCGAGACCGGGTGGCCGCCGAAGGTGTAGCCGTGCAGGAAGGTGTTGCCGTCCCGGTAGAAGGGTTCGGCGAGCCGGTCGGAGACGAGGCACGCACCGATCGGGGAGTAGCCGGAGGTCATGCCCTTCGCGCAGGTGATCATGTCCGGGACGTAGCCGAACTTGTCGCACGCGAACATCGTGCCCAGCCGCCCGAACGCGCAGATGACCTCGTCGGAGACGAGCAGGACGTCGTACTGGTCGCAGATCTCGCGCACCCGCCGGAAGTACCCGGGCGGTGGCGGGAAGCAGCCGCCCGCGTTCTGCACGGGCTCCAGGAAGACCGCGGCGACGGTGTCCGGGCCCTCGAAGAGGATCTGCTGCTCGATCTGGTCGGCGCACCAGCGGCCGTACGCCTCGGGGTCGTCGCCGTGGATCGGCGCCCGGTAGATGTTGGTGTTGGGCACCTTGTGCGCGCCGGGGACCAGCGGCTCGAAGGGGGCCTTCAGCCCGGGCAGGCCGGTGATCGACAGGGCGCCCTGGGGGGTGCCGTGGTAGGCGACGGCCCGGGATATGACCTTGTGCTTGGTGGGCTTGCCGGTCAGCTTGAAGTACTGCTTGGCCAGCTTCCAGGCGGTCTCGACCGCCTCGCCGCCGCCGGTGGTGAAGAAGACCTTGTTGAGGTCGCCGGGCGCGTAACCGGCCAGTCGTTCGGCCAGTTCGACGGCCTTGGGGTGGGCGTAGCTCCACACCGGGAAGAAGGCCAGCTCCTGCGCCTGCTTGTACGCGGTCTCCGCGAGTTCGACGCGCCCGTGGCCGGCCTGCACCACGAACAGCCCGGCGAGGCCGTCGATGTAGCGCTTGCCCTTGTCGTCGTAGATGTACGTGCCCTCGCCGCGCACGATCGTCGGCACGGGGGCGTTCTCGTACGACGACATGCGGGTGAAGTGCATCCACAGGTGGTCGTACGCCGTCTTGGAGAGGTCCGCGCTCATGGCTATCTCGTTCCCCAGGTGTAGGTCTGCTTCCGGAGCTTGAGGTAGACGAAGCTCTCGGTGGAGCGCACGCCGGGCAGCGTCCGGATCCGCTTGTTGATCGTTTCAAGGAGATGGTCGTCGTCCTCGCAGACGACCTCGATGAGGAGATCGAAGGAGCCCGCGGTGACGACCACGTACTCGACCTCGTCCATGGCGGTCAGCGCGTCCGCGACCGGGTCGAGATCGCCGTCGACGTCGATCCCGACCATCGCCTGGCGCCGGAACCCCACGGTGAGGGGGTCGGTGACGGCGACGATCTGCATCACGCCCTGGTCGAGCAGCTTCTGTACGCGCTGCCGCACCGCCGCCTCGGACAGGCCCACGGCCTTGCCGATGGCGGCATAGGGTCGCCGGCCGTCCTCCTGGAGCTGCTCGATGATCGCCAGGGATACGGAGTCGATCGACGGCGTGCCGTTCTTGTCAGGTGTGGCCACGGCCCTCACTGTGCACGAGCCTCGACTGTCTGGCAACCCTCGATCGATGAATTCCGTTGTGTGGGTGAGAGAAAATCACTGATTCCGTTGTTCTGGTGTGGCGGGTATGTTGAAAGCGTCGTCCTCGCGATTAGGGTGGTGTCTCACCCATCGGACAGCAGACAGGAGGGGTGGCACGTGACCACCGAGCTGCGTCGTTTGCGCAACTACATCGACGGTGAGTTCCGGGACGCCGCGGACGGGCGCACCACGGAGGTGGTCAACCCGGCCACGGGCGAGGTGTACGCCACGGCGCCGCTGTCGGGAGCGGCGGACGTGGACGCGGCGATGAACGCGGCCGCGGCCGCGTTCCCCGCCTGGCGGGACCTGGTGCCCGGCGAGCGGCAGAAGGCCCTGCTGAAGATCGCCGACGCCTTCGAGGCGCGGGCGGAGGAGCTGATCGCGGTCGAGTCGGAGAACACCGGCAAGCCGATCGGGCTCACGCGGGACGAGGAAATGCCGCCGATGATCGACCAGATCCGGTTCTTCGCGGGCGCGGCGCGGATGCTGGAGGGCCGCTCGGCCGGTGAGTACATGGAGGGGCTGACCTCGATCATCCGCCGCGAGCCGATCGGGGTGTGCGCGCAGGTCGCGCCGTGGAACTACCCGATGATGATGGCCGTGTGGAAGTTCGCGCCGGCGCTGGCGGCGGGCAACACGGTCGTCATCAAGCCCTCCGACACCACCCCGGCCTCCACCGTGCTCTTCGCCGAGATCATCGGCGGAGTGCTGGCGGAACTGGGCCATCCACAGGGCGTGTTCAACGTCATCTGCGGCGACCGGGACACCGGGCGGCTGATGGTCGAGCACGACGTGCCCGCCATGGCGTCCATCACCGGCTCGGTGCGGGCCGGTATGCAGGTCGCGGAAAGCGCGTCGAAGGACCTGAAGCGGGTTCATCTGGAGCTGGGCGGCAAGGCGCCGGTCGTGGTCTTCGAGGACAGCGACATCGCCAAGGCCGTCGAGGACATCTCGGTCGCGGGCTTCTTCAACGCGGGCCAGGACTGTACGGCGGCCACCCGGGTGCTCGTCCACGAGTCGATCCACGACGACTTCGTGACCGCCCTGGCCAAGGCCGCCGCGGACACCAAGACCGGCGCCCCGGACGACGAGGACGTGCTGTTCGGCCCGCTCAACAACGCCAACCAGCTGGCCCAGGTCAGCGGCTTCATCGAGCGGCTGCCCGCGCACGCCAAGGTCGAGGCGGGCGGCCACCGGGTGGGCGAGAAGGGCTACTTCTACGCGCCCACCGTGGTCTCCGGGCTCAAGCAGGACGACGAGATCGTCCAGCACGAGGTCTTCGGCCCGGTCATCACCGTCCAGTCGTTCTCCGACGAGGCCCAGGCGGTCCAGTACGCCAACGGCGTGGAGTACGCGCTCGCCTCGTCGGTGTGGACCAAGGACCACGGCCGCGCCATGCGGATGTCCAAGGCCCTGGACTTCGGCTGCGTCTGGATCAACACCCATATCCCGCTGGTCGCCGAGATGCCGCACGGCGGATTCAAGAAGTCCGGTTACGGCAAGGACCTGTCGGCGTACGGCTTCGAGGACTACACCCGCATCAAGCACGTGATGACGTCGCTGGGCTGATCCCGCGTGGGGTCGGTCAGCTGCGGCTGAGCAGGGCGCAGAGGGTGCCGATGCGATTGGTGGTGATCGCGTCGGCACCCGCGCGCAGCAGGCGCCCCATCGAGCGGCGGGTGTCGGCGGTCCAGGCGGAGACCAGCAGGCCGTCGGCGTGGGCGCGTTCGACGAGGCCGGGGGAGACCAGGCCGAAGCGGTAGTTGAGCCAGCGGGGCCGCAGATCGGCCAGCAGGGTGGGCCGGGGCGGCGCGAGGGTGGTCCAGGTCAGGGAGATCTCGGCGCCGGGCTCCGCACGGCGCACCCGGCGCAGCGCGGACAGCTCGCCGCAGTAGTACACCCGGTCCGCGGCCCCGGCCTCGCGCACCTCGGCCACGGCCGCGAGGGCGGCCGACGCGTCGGGCAGGTCGATCAGCAGCCGGGTCCGTCCGGTCGCGGCGAGTGCGTCGCGCAGCGTGGGTATGCCCCCGCCGGACAGCCGCCGTACTTCCTCGGCGGTCAGCGCGGACAGGGGCCGGTCGTGGCCCCACAGCCGCTTGAGGGTCGCGTCGTGGAGGAGGACCGGGACGCCGTCGCAGGTCAGCCGGACGTCGACCTCCACGGCGCCCGCCCCGGCGCGTATCGCCGAGCCGATGGACGCCAGGGTGTTCTCGCGGTGGGTGTACGGGTCGCCGCGGTGGCCGACCGGTATGAAGGCCGCGCCCGCCGCCCTCATCGGGCCGCGACCGCCGTGTAGGCGTCGATCTCCGCGGTCAGCCGCGCCTTGCCCGGTGCGTCCAGGAAGGACGCCTCGACGGCGTTCTTCGCGAGGGCCGCGACGCCCGCCGCGTCCAGGCCGAGCAGCCGGGCGGCGACCGCGTACTCGGTGTTGAGGTCGGTGCCGAACATCGGCGGGTCGTCGCTGTTGATGGTGACCAGCACCCCGGCCTCGACCATCTGCTTGATGGGGTGCTCGTCGAGGGTGGCGACCGCGCGGGTGGCGATGTTGGAGGTCGGGCAGACCTCCAGCGGTATGCGGTGCTCCGCGAGATGGGCGAGCAGCTTCGGGTCCTGGACGGCGCTGGTGCCGTGTCCGATCCGCTCGGCGCGCAGCTCGGTGAGGGCGTCCCAGATCGTCTGCGGCCCGGTGGTCTCGCCCGCGTGCGGAACGCTGTGCAGCCCGGCGGCGATGGCACGGTCGAAGTACGGCTTGAACTGCGGGCGCGGCACGCCGATCTCGGGCCCCCCGAGGCCGAACGAGACCAGCCCCTCGGGGCGCAGGTCGCAGGCGATGCGGGCGGTCTCCTCGGCGGACGCCAGCCCGGCCTCGCCGGGGATGTCGAAGCACCAGCGCAGCACGGTGCCGAACTCGGCCTCGGCCGCCTTGCGGGCGTCCTCGATCGCCTCGGTGAACGCCGCGTCCGGTATGCCGCGCCGGGTCGAGCTGTAGGGGGTGACGGTCAGCTCGGCGTAGCGGATGTTCTGCCGGGCCATGTCGCGGGCGATCTCGTAGGTGAGCAGCCGCACGTCCTCGGCGTCACGGATCAGATCCACCACGGAGAGGTAGACGTCGATGAAGTGGGCGAAGTCACGGAAGACGAAGTAGTCCGCCAGCGCCTCCGGATCGGTCGGCACCTTGGAGTCCGGATGGCGCGCGGCCAGCTCGGCCACGATGCGCGGGGACGCCGAGCCGACGTGGTGAACATGCAGCTCCGCCTTGGGCAGTCCGGCGATGAAGGCGGTGAGATCGGTCAACGAGAACCTCCGGGTGACGGCCGCCGGCGGCGGGCTCCGGTCATCGTAGATGCGGGGGCACGGGGCGCTGTTGCCAGCCCGTAGCATGGGCGGACATCGCTGTGGGGGAGATACATGGCTGACCAGCCCGACCAGCACGAACAACCGCGGCAGCCGGAGCCGCGCGACCACGACCCCTGGGCCCCGCCGGCCCCGCATACGCCCCTTGATAAGCCGGACAAGCCGCCGTCCCGGCCCTCGGTGGCCGAGCAGCAGACGCTCACCTCGCTGCCCACGGGACCGTCCGTCCCGCCCCCGCCGCCCGTGCCGGGGCCCCCGCCCCCCGCCCCCGGTCCGCCGCCTGCCGCGCCGGGGCCGCCGCCGGGCGGCGCGACCCTGCCGAGTGGCGCGACCCTGCCGGGCGCGGTGCCCCCGTCGGGTGCGGTGCCCCCGCCGCCGCCCGCCCCGACGGGGCCGGGCACCCCGAGCGCGTACCAGGGCACGCCGTACGGCACCGGCGGCTACGGTCAGCCGGGCTACGGCGGCCAGGCCCCGTACGCCGGGCCCGGCTACGGCTACCCCGGCGCGGCGTACCCCGCCTACCCGGGCGGTGCCTACCCGGGCGCCGCCTACCCGGGTGCGGGGTACGGCCAGGGCTGGCAGCCGGGCGGGACCTATCTGCCGGACAACGGCACCGGCACAGCCGCCCTGGTGCTCGGCATCATCGGCCTGGTCTTCTTCGCCAGCGTCGTACTGGGCATCATCCTCGGCGTGCTCGCGATCATCTTCGGAGTGCTCGGCCGCGCCAAGGCGGGCCGGGGCGAGGCGACCAACGGCGGCTCGGCCCTCGCCGGGCTCATCCTCGGGGCGACCGCCGTGCTGGCGGGCGTGGTGATGATCTTCGTCTATGTCGCGGCCGCGAACGACGACAGCTCCGACGGCTCCGACAGCTCCGGCTACGCGGATATCTCGGTCGTGCGGGTGCTCCCGCCCGCCGAGATGAGCCGCTGACGCGCCTCCATCAGCGCGAAGCCCAGCAGATTGAGCCCGCGCCAGCGGGCCGGGTCCGCCGCCCGCTCGTCGTCCGCCGCCAGCCCGATGCCCCATATCCGGTCCACCGGGCTGGCCTCCACCAGCACCCGGGAGTTGGTCCCCACCAGATAGTCGCGCAGCGGCGGGTGCTGCCCGAACTTGTGCACACTGCCCTCGACGACCAGCGCGAAGCGGTGCGCCCGCCACCGCGCCTCGTCGAAGCCGCGCACCGAACGGCCCGCGTCCTTGGCCTGTTTGGGGTGCGAGGCGGTCAGCGCCCGCCGCTCGGCGTCCGCGTCGCCGAACAGCCGCGCCTTCCCGGCCATCATCCAGTGCTCGGCGGTCGGGTAGGTGATGCCGTCCACCTCGAACGGCGCGGGCCACCACTGGCTGAAGCACCCGGCGCCCACGCCGCCGTCGCGCCGCGGCCGATGGCCCCAGAAGTACACGTACTTGACGGTCTCGCCGCGCGCCGCCCGGTCCACCAGCTCCTCGACCGAGCGCGGGCCGCCGTCCGCCGTGGCCGATGCCGTCACCCCGTTCGTTTCCATGCCCGGGATTCTCGCACCGGCCACCGACAGCGCCCGGGGCCGCGGGGCCGGTTGTCCTCGCGGGCGATCACTGATTCCGTCGCGAAACCAAAAAGCAACGACGGAATCCCTTGTTGAAGTGCCGGTGCTCTGCCAGGATCATCCCTCGATTCCGGTTGGAGCCACGCCGCTCTCCTCGCGTGAGGGCGGTCCGGCGGAGGAGATCAGGCGATGGATCAGCGATGCGGTCCGACGGAGCGGCGGTTCGCCGAGGGGGCACAGCGTATGGAGTCACGGCACGAGCCCGAGAGCCTGTCCGCACCGCAGCTCGCCGCGATGCGGCGCAGCATGACCGGCGGCCGCATGGCGCTGTCCCGCCGTGGGCTGCTGCGTGCGGGCGGTGCCGGAGCGCTCGCTGCCGGAGGGCTCGGGGCGCTCAGCGGCTGCGGGATCCCGCCCGCCGGGCGCACCGGTGCGGACAGCTCCGCGGATGACCACTCCGCCGAGGAGAAGCGCGTCGCCTTCTCCAACTGGACGGAGTACATGGACGAGACCAAGGGCGGCCGCCGCCCGACGCTGGAGGAGTTCCGGCGCCGCACCGGCATCACGGTGAAGTACACCGAGGACATCAACGACAACGTGGAGTTCTTCGGCAAGATCAAGCCGCAGCTCGCCGCGGGCCAGGACACCGGACGCGACCTCATCTGCGTCACCGACTGGCTGGCCGCCCGGATGATCCGGCTCGGCTGGGTGCAGACCCTGGACGCGGCCAACCTGCCCCACGCCTATACGCACCTGGCGGCGGAGTTCCGCGATCCGGACTGGGACCCGGGCCGCGCCCACTCCTACCCCTGGACCGGCATCCCCGCCGTCATCGCGTACAACAAGAAGGCCACCGGCGGCCGCAGCGTCACCTCCGTCTCCCAGCTCCTGGAGGACCCCCGCCTCAAGGGCCGGGTCGGCCTGCTCACCGAGATGCGCGACACCGTCGGGCTGACCCTTCTCGACATGGGCAAGCGCCCCGAGGACGTCACCGCCGACGACTTCGACGCGGCGGTCGCCCGCCTCCGACAAGCGTCCGACCGCGGCCAGATCCGCCGCTTCACCGGCAACGACTACACCGGCGACCTCACCCGGGGCGACCTCGCCGCCTGCATGGCCTGGGCCGGTGACCTCATCCAGCTCCAGGCCGACAACCCGGAGATCGAGTTCGCCATCCCCGACGCCGGATACATGACCGCCACCGACAACCTCCTGATCCCGGCCGGGGCACGCCACAAGAAGAACGCCGAACGGCTCATCGACTACTACTACGAGCCCAAGGTCGCCGCGAAGATCGCCGCCTACATCAACTACGTCTGCCCGGTCGACGGCGTACGCGCCGAACTCGCGAAGATCGACAAGGAGCTGGCGGACAACCCGCTGATCCTCCCGGACGAGGAGATGGCCGCCAAGTCCCACGCCTTCCGCTCCCTGTCGAGCACGGAGGAGACGGCGTTCGAGGACGCGTTCGCCAAGCTCACCGGCGCCTGACGGCCTGACACGCGAGGAAGTCCACCCATGACCCAGCCCACCACCACCGGCGGCGACGTCCGGCTCGACGGGATCAGCAAGACCTACGGGTCCTTCACCGCCGTCCACCCGCTCGACCTGCACATACCCGCCGGCTCCTTCTTCGCCCTGCTCGGCGCCTCCGGCTGCGGCAAGACCACCACCCTGCGCATGATCGCCGGGCTGGAGGAGCCCACCACCGGCACCATCCGGCTCGCCGGGGACGACGTCACCGCCCTCCCGCCGCACCGGCGGCCCGTCAACACCGTCTTCCAGAGCTACGCCCTCTTCCCGCACCTCGACATCTACGAGAACGTCGCCTTCGGGCTGCGCCGACGGGGCATCAAGTCCGTCAAGAAGCAGGTCGGGGAGATGCTGGACCTCGTCCAGCTCGGCGACTTCGCCCGCCGCAAACCGCAGCAGCTCTCCGGCGGCCAGCAGCAGCGCGTCGCCCTCGCCCGCGCGCTCATCAACCACCCCCGGGTGCTGCTCCTCGACGAGCCGCTGGGCGCCCTCGACCTCAAGCTGCGCCGCCAGATGCAGCTGGAGCTGAAGCGCATCCAGACCGAGGTCGGCATCACCTTCGTCCATGTCACCCACGACCAGGAGGAGGCCATGACCATGGCCGACACGGTCGCGGTGATGAACGGCGGCCGCGTCGAACAGCTGGGCGCCCCGGCCGAGCTGTACGAGAGCCCGGGCACCACCTTCGTCGCCAACTTCCTCGGCACCTCCAACCTCATCGAGGCCGAGATCACCGACAAGAGCGGCGGCGACCTCCTCCTGACCGCCGCCGGGGGCCGCCTCACCCTGCCCGCCGGGCGATGCCGCGCCCCCGCCCGCACGGGCGCCGCGGTGCTGGTCGGGGTGCGCCCCGAGAAGATCTCCCTCACCCCCGCCGAGGACACCGAGGCCGTCCCCGCGGCCCGCAACCGGATGACCGGCCGCATCGCGGACTCCAGTTTCATCGGCGTCTCCACGCAGTACGTCGTGGCCACCCCGGACGGCGCCGAGCTGGCCGTCTACGAGCAGAACATCGAGCGCGACCACCGGCTCGTCCCCGGTGCCGAGGTCGTCCTGCACTGGAGCCCCGCCCACACCTTCGGCCTCGACCCGGCCCAGGACATCGACGCGGGCACCGACACCGGCACCGATGCGGGCACCGACGGGGAGGCGGCGTGACGGCCACGGAGACGCGCGACGCGGCCCCCGCGGCGGCGACCGCCGCGCCCCGCAAGACTGACGTACGCAAGCGGCTGGTGCCCTACTGGCTGCTGCTCCCCGGCATCCTGTGGCTGCTGGTGTTCTTCGTGGCCCCGCTCGTCTACCAGGCGTCGACCTCCGTCCAGACCGGCTCCCTCGAAGAGGGCTTCACCGTCACCTGGCACGTGCAGACGTACTGGGACGCGCTCACCGAGTACACCCCGCAGTTCCTGCGCTCGGTGCTGTACGCGGCCACCGCCACCGTGCTGTGCCTGCTGCTCGGCTACCCGCTCGCGTACCTGATCGCCTTCCGGGCGGGCCGCTGGCGCAATCTGCTCATGATCCTGGTCATCGCGCCGTTCTTCACCAGCTTCCTGATCCGCACCCTCGCCTGGAAGACGATCCTGGCCGACGGCAGCCCGGTGGTGGGGGCGCTGAACTCCCTGCACCTCCTGGACGTGACCAGCTGGCTGGGGATCACCGAGGGGCAGCGGGTGCTGGCCACGCCGCTCGCCGTGGTCTGCGGGCTGACGTACAACTTCCTGCCCTTCATGATCCTGCCGCTCTACACCTCCCTGGAACGCATCGACGGCAGGCTCCACGAGGCCGCCCGCGACCTCTACGCCCGCCCCGTCACCGTCTTCCGCAAGGTCACCTTCCCGCTGTCCATGCCGGGCGTCGTCGCGGGCACCCTGCTGACCTTCATCCCGTCCGCGGGCGACTACATCAACGCCGAGCTGCTGGGCTCCACCGACCAGAAGATGATCGGCAACGTCATCCAGTCGCAGTTCCTGCGGGTACTCGACTACCCGACGGCCGCCGCGCTGTCCTTCCTCCTCATGGCGGCGATCCTCGCGATGGTCACCGTCTACATCCGCAAGGCAGGGACGGAGGATCTCGTCTGATGGCCCTCATCCGCTGGACACGGCGCAACCTGGTGGTCCTCGCGGGGCTCGCCACCCTCGCGTATCTGATCCTGCCGAACGTCATCGTCCTGGTGTTCTCGTTCAACAAGCCCAACGGCCGCTTCAACTACGCGTGGCAGCGGTTCTCCACCGACGCCTGGACCGATCCGTGCGGCGTCCCCGACCTGTGCGGCTCGCTCTCCCTGAGCCTCCAGCTCGCGGTGTGGGCCACGCTCGGCGCGACCGTCCTCGGCACGATGATCGCCTTCGCGCTGGCCCGCTACCGCTTCCGGGCCCGCCCCGCGGTCAACAGCCTGATCTTCCTCCCGATGGCGATGCCCGAGGTCGTCATGGCCGCCTCCCTCGCCACGCTCTTCCTCAACATGGGCGTCGGCTTCGGCTTCTGGACGATCCTCATCGCCCACGTCATGTTCTGCCTGAGCTTCGTCGTCACCGCCGTCAAGGCGCGCGTCATGAGCATGGACCCCCGGCTGGAACAGGCCGCCCAGGACCTCTACGCCTCCCCGGCGCAGACGTTCCTGCGCGTCACCCTGCCGATCGCCGCCCCCGGCATCGCCGCCGGCGCGCTGCTGTCCTTCGCGCTCTCCTTCGACGACTTCATCATCACCAACTTCAACGCCGGATCCACCGTGACCTTCCCCATGTTCGTGTGGGGATCCGCGCAGCGCGGCACCCCCGTCCAGATCAATGTGATCGGAACGGCGATGTTCGCCGTCGCGGTGCTGTGCGTCCTCGCCGGTCAGCTGGCCGGCGCCCGCCGCAAGAGGAGCTGACACCCATGGCCGCAGACGCCATGCCCCGCTCTCCCGGAGGCAGCGACGCTCCCGGACCGCCCGTCCTGGCAGCCCTCGCCGACGTCGCCTACACCCCGTACTGGCTGGACGACCCCGGACGGCCCCGCCCGAATCCCGCCCTGGTCGGCGACGAGCGCTGCGACCTGCTCGTCGTCGGCGGCGGCTACAGCGGACTGTGGACCGCCCTGATCGCCAAGGAGCGCGACCCCGGCCGCGACGTGGTCCTTGTCGAGGGCCAGGAGGCGGGCTGGGCCGCCTCCGGCCGCAACGGCGGCTTCTGCGCCGCCTCCCTCACCCACGGCCTCGGCAACGGCGCCGCCCGCTGGCCCCGTGAACTGCCCGAACTGGAACGGCTCGGCCACCGCAACCTGGACGCCATCGAAACCGCCGTCGCCCGCTACGCCCTCGACTGCGACTTCGAGCGCACCGGGGAGATCGACGTCGCCACCCGGCCCCACCAGGTCGACGAACTGCGTGAAACCGCCGCCCGGGCCGCCGCGCTCGGCGTCCGGGAGCCCGAGTTCCTGGACCGTGACGCGGTGCGCGCCGAGGTCGACTCGCCCACCTTCCTCGCCGGGTTGTGGGACCGCCGGGGCGTGGCCATGCTGCACCCCGCCAAGCTCGCCTGGGGCCTCAAGCGGGCTTGCGCCGAGCTGGGCGTACGCATCTACGAACACACCCCCGCCGAGCAGCTGAGCCGCGCCGGAACAGCCGGAACCGGACCGTCCGGGATGCTGGTGCGCACCCCGTACGGCCGGGTGCGGGCCCGTCACGTCGCGCTGGCCACCAACGCCTTCCCGGCCCTGGTGCGCCGCGTCCGCCCGTACATCGTCCCCGTCTACGACCACGCCCTGATGACCGAACCGCTGACCGGTGAGCAGCTCGCCGCGATCGGCTGGCGGCGGCGGCAGGGCCTCAGCGACACCGCCAACCACTTCCACTACTTCCGCATCACCGCCGACCACCGCATCCTGTGGGGCGGCTACGACATCGTCTACCGCTACGGCGGCGGGGTGCGCGCCGAATACGACCACCACCCGGCCACCTACCGCACCCTCGCCCAGCACTTCTTCCGCTGCTTCCCGCAACTGGAGGGCGTGCGGTTCAGCCACGCCTGGGGCGGCGCGATCGACACCTGCTCGCGCTTCTCCGCGTTCTTCGGCAGCGCACACGGCGGACGCGTCGCCTACGCCCTCGGCTACACCGGCCTCGGCGTCGGCGCGAGCCGCTTCGGCGCGGAGGTGATGCTCGACCTGCTGGCGGGCGACGACACCGAGCGGACCCGGCTGGAGATGGTGCGCAGCAAGCCCCTGCCGTTCCCGCCGGAACCGGTCCGCTGGGCGGGGATCGGCCTCACCCAGTGGTCGATGAGCCGGGCCGACGCCAACGGGGGACGGCGCAATCTGTGGCTGAAGGCAATGGACAGGGTGGGGTTGGGCTTCGACAGCTGAGGCCCGGCGTCAGGTGGGCGGCTTCTTGTTCCGTTCGCGCACGCGGAGCACCACCCACAGCAGACAGCCGCACAGACACCAGCTCCCGACCACATCCAGCGGCCAGTGGTACGCCCGGCGGACCAGACCCGCCCCCACCGCGACGTTGAGCAGGACGACGGCGGCGATCAGCCACCCCCGCAGCCTCCCGCGCAGGAGGGGGAGCAGCAGCACGGCCGCCGCGCCATAGGCGACGGCGGCCGTCGCGGCATGGCCGGACGGGAAGAACCCGGTCTCGCCCGCCAGCGGGCCGGGCGGACCCGGGCGGTCGATCAGCGCCTTCAGCGGTGCGACCAGGGCCGGGACCGCCGCCATCACCAGCGCGGCGGCCAGCGGCCCCGGCCACCACCGGCGCACCACTGCCCGGGTACGCCACACCGCCCAGGCGAGCGCGACGCCGAGGACCGGAAGGGCCACCACCGTATTGCCGAGGTCGGCGAGGAACTCCGCGGCGGGGGAGGGGAGGGGCGATCCGGCGATCGCGCGGCCGAGCCGCTCGTCGAACGCACGCAGCGGACCGTGGGCGGCGACCTGCCAGGCGCACAGCGCGAACACCGCCAGTAGCGCCGCGGGGAGCACGAGCGCGCGGAGGGCCGCGTTGCGGAGGGCATTGCGAAGGGCTTGGAGGAAGACAGACGGCGGCCCCGGAACAGGGGGGGTGGTTCCGGGGCCGCCGTGGCGACCGGTGTGCCGCTCGCCCCGGGGGGTTTGGGGCGGGCGGCCGTCCGATCGGTGAGGAGATCCGGAGCCGGAGGCTCCAGTGGTGTGCGCGAGGGCACAGCCGGGTCGGAGCTGGGGAAGCACCGGCTCGGCATCGCCCGCAGTCCCCTGCGAGCGGGGTGTTTCTCTCATCTGGAACGACCGTACGGCAGCGAGAGGCTGTCGGACAGGCCGATCACCCACCTGTCATCGGCCCCGCACATCTTCTTCACGGTCCCGACGATCCACCCACAGTCACAGCTCGGCGAAGGCGCCCTCGAGGACGTCCAGACCCTCGTTCAGCAGGTCCTCCCCGATCACCAGCGGCGGCAGGAAACGCAGCACGTTCCCGTACGTACCGCAGGTCAGAACCAGCAGGCCGGCGGCGTGGCAGGCCTTGGCGACGGCCGCCGTCGCCTCCGGGTTCGGGTCCTTGGTGCCCGGCTTCACCAGTTCGATCGCGATCATCGCGCCACGGCCCCGGAGGTCGCCGATGATGTCGTGCTTCTCCTGCATCGCGGACAGCCGGCCCTTCATGACCTCCTCGATGCGCCGGGCCTTCGCGTTGAGGTCCAGCTCGCGCATCGTCTCGATCGCGCCCAGCGCCGCCGCGCAGGCCACCGGGTTGCCGCCGTAGGTGCCGCCGAGGCCGCCGGAGTGCGCCGCGTCCATGATCTCGGCGCGGCCGGTGACGGCGGCCAGCGGAAGGCCGCCCGCGATGCCCTTGGCGGTGGTGATCAGGTCCGGGACGATGCCCTCGTCCTCGCAGGCGAACCACTGGCCGGTGCGGCAGAAGCCGGACTGGATCTCGTCTGCGACGAACACGATGCCGTTGTCCCTCGCGAACTCGGCGATCCGCGGCAGGAAGCCCTTGGCCGGCTCGATGAAGCCGCCCTCACCGAGGACCGGCTCGATGACGATCGCGGCCACGTTCTCCGCCCCGACCTGCTTGCTGATCATGTCGATGGCCTGGGCCGCGGCCTCCTCGGCGCAGTTCTCCGGGCCCGTCAGCCAGCGGTAGGGGTAGGCGACCGGAACGCGGTAGACCTCGGGCGCGAAGGGGCCGAAGCCGTGCTTGTACGGCATGTTCTTGGCGGTGAGCGCCATGGTGAGGTTGGTCCGGCCGTGGTAGCCGTGGTCGAACACGACGACCGCCTGGCGCTTGGTGTGCGAGCGGGCGATCTTCACCGCGTTCTCGACCGCCTCGGCGCCCGAGTTGAACAGCGCCGACTTCTTGGCGTGATCGCCCGGCGTGAGCCGCGCCAGCTCCTCGCAGACCTCCACGTACCCCTCGTACGGCGTCACCATGAAACACGTGTGCGTGAAGTCCGCCAGCTGCGCCGACGCCCGGCGCACCACGGCCTCGGCGCTGGAGCCGACCGAGGTCACGGCGATGCCGGAACCGAAGTCGATCAGCGAATTGCCGTCCACGTCCTCGATCACCCCGCCGCCCGCACGCACGGTGAAGACCGGCAGCACACTGCCCACGCCCCCGGCGACCGCCGCGGTCTTACGGGCGAGCAGCTCCTGCGACTTCGGGCCGGGAATCGCGGTGACGACGCGACGCTCCTGGGGGAGGGACGGGCCTCCGGACAGTTCGGTCATGAGGTACTCCACGGGAAGAAAGGGACGTGACAGGGGCTTTACTCGCAGGCTAGGCGCGCGGCGAGCGAAGCGGCATGTTCCGTTCGGGAGCAGTGGGTGTGTCGCCTTGTCCGCGACGGACATAGCCGCAGCCCGGGGACCATCCCGGCACGTCGTGAGGTGCCACCCCGGTGGGGTCGCTGAACTCCCCGGGCGGGAACACTAGATTGAGCGGTGGCGCGGTGGCGCGAAACGCAGAGGCACAGCCGGTCAGGGGGCAAGGGGTAGCAGATGGACACCGAGGGCACGTTCGACTCCCGCAACACCCGACCCACCCCGCCGCCCCGCCCCCCAGCCCCACCCCGGGTGCCCCCGGTGGCCCCCGCGGAGCCCCCGCCGATGCCGCCGGGCGCGCCCACGGCGCCGGGTGCGCCCACAGGGCCGGGTGCGCCCATCGCTCCGGGTGCGCGGCCGTCCTTCGTCGCCTGGCTGCGTACCCCGCGCGCCGAGGCGGCGGGGCCGGGGGTGTGGGCGTATGGGCACAAGCCCAAGCCGCCGGAGGACCCGGACCGGATTCCCACGCGTGGCCTGCTGAGTGGTGCGTTGATCGCGCTCTTGTGTACGTGGCTGCTGTGGTCACTGATCACGCAGGGCTATCTCGGTTCCTACTGGCTGTGGCCGCTGAAGGTGCTCAATGCGGACGAGTGGTTCAACGCGCAGGGCGACAAGGACACCCTTGCGTTGATCGCGAATAGCTACGAGACCCTGTGGTTCTTGATCATCGCGGCCATCTTCAGCCGCGTCGGCCACTGGGCCGAAGTCTGGCGCCGTTACGTCACCCCCCTCTTCCGGCGGGCCTGGGACGAGACGGACGCGGCGGCCGCGCCGAGTCGACCCGAGGCCGATCCCGTCGAGTGGCCGCATCTGCGGGCCGCCGGGGCGCACGGGGCGGCTGATCGGCTGGCGGCCGAGGCGCGGGCCGGGGCGATGAACGATGTCGATCACGCGCGGATCGAGCACGCCTGGCAGTCCGTGCGGGCCGGACGGAAGTCGCTCGCCACGTTCACCGACACCGTGCTGCGCCACGGCGCCGCCTCGCACGGCCATCCGTCCGGCGCCCGGGACCTGCCGGGGCGCACGGCCGAGCACGATCTGCTCGCCCGCCAGGTCCGTCTCGGGACCGCCGTCGACGATCTGCGCAATCCGTACCAGCACCGCGGCGCCGGGCTCGCGCTCGATCCCGATGTGCTGGGGACCTCGTTGCTCGCCGTCGGGCCGCCCGGGTCGGGGAAGACCGGGCGGCTGGTGCGGCCCGTCGTGGAGTCGCTGTGTCTCCAGGCGCTCGCCGGGCGGGTCGCGGTGGTGGCCGTGGGGCCCGCGGGGGCGGGCCTGGGGCCCGACGAGGCGTTCGACGTCGTCGTGAAGATCGGCCGCCCCGACTCCGTCTACGACTTCGACCTCTACGGCGGCACCACGGACCCCGACGAGGCCGCGGGCATCCTCGCCGAGGCGCTGATCGGCGACATGGCCGCCTCGCTGCCCGGTGGCGACAGCCGCCGGGCGGCCACGGCGCTGGCCCAGCTGCTCGGTCCCTATCGCGCCGCCCACGGCCGCTTCCCGTCCGTGCCGGAGCTGCGCGAGCTGCTGGACGGCGCGAAGACGGCGGTCGGCGCGCTGCGCGAGGCGCTCGAGGCGGCGGGGGAGCGGGCGCAGGCGCGTGAGCTGGAGGCGCGGGTGCGGCAGTCCGGGGCGCCCGGGGATGTGGGGGCGCTGCTGGCCGACCGGATCGCGCTGCTGGACCGTCCCGCGTTCGCCGACTTCTTCGACACCGCCGGCGACCGACGGCCGTTCTCCCTCCGCGCCCTCGAACACCCGTTGCGGGTCCGGATCGATCTGCCGGAGCGCGGGCACGCCGAGGCGTCCCGCATGCTGGCCCGTCTCGTGCTCGCGCAGTTCACCGAGTGCGCGGCGGGCCGCGCCGACCGGTCGCTGTTCGCGTGCCTGGTCCTCGACGACGCGTCGCACACCATCACCCCCGAGGCGCTGCGCGGTATCCAGCGCCTCCGCGCCGCCCACGCGGGTGCGGTGCTCACCCTCCGCACCCTCGACGACGTTCCCGAGACGCTGCGCAGCGCGCTGCTGGGGGCGGTCGGCTGCCGGATGGCCTGCGCCGGGGTGACGACGTGGGACGGGGCCCGGTTCGCGGAGGTGTGGGGTACGGAGTGGGTCGAGACCCGGGACGTCACGGACCGGCAGATCATCTCGGACGAACCGTTCACCAAGGTCCTGCACTTCATTCGCAAGGTGGTGACGGGGAAGGCCGTCACCACCCAGTCCGTGACGGTGCGGAAGGTGGAGCGCGAGCGCTGGTCCGCGTCCGAGCTGGCGCATTCGGTCCCGGCCGGGCACGCGGTGCTGTCGGTGACGTCGGTGCGGGGTGAGGGCGGGCCGCCGGTGCTGGTGGATCTGCGCGGTTGAGCCACCATCCGGCTCGAGAGGTGACGTTCTCGGCGCGGATACCACGCATTCGGCCATTGAGGCAGAATCGGCAGTAGCCGTTCATACGGGGCGGTGAAGTCGCATTCGTCGTCGTATTCCGTCGTCGCATCCGCATCGAAGGTGCCATGCCTCCCACGCTCGCCTCACTCGTCCACCACACCGCGCTCAAGCTGTCCGTCCTCGCGGGAGAGGACCGGCTGGAGACGCCGGTGCGCTGGGCCCATGTCAGCGAGCTCGCCGACCCCGTGCCGTACATGGAGGGCGGCGAGCTGCTGCTCATCACCGCGATGAAGCTGGACGCCGAGGACCCGGAGGAGATGGCCCGGTACGTCCGGCGGCTGGCCGACGCGGGCGTGGTGGGGCTGGGCTTCGCGGTCGGCGTCGCCTACGACGAGGTGCCGGCGGCGCTCGTGGCCGCGGCGAAGGAGGAGGGGCTGCCGCTGCTCGTGGTGCCGCGCCGTACGCCCTTCATCGCGATCAGCAAGGCCGTCTCGGCGGCGATAGCCGCCGACCAGTACCGCGCGGTGACCGCCGGGTTCGAGGCGCAGCGCGAGCTGACCCGCGCCGCGATCGGCGCCGAGGGGCCCGCCGCGCTGCTCGCCCGGCTCGCCGCGCACGTCGACGGCTGGGCAGCGCTCTACGACGCCTCCGGCTCCGTGGTCGCCGCCGCCCCCGACTGGGCGGCCCGCCGCGCCGCCCGCCACACCGCCGATGCCGAACGGCTGCGCGCCCGGCCCGCCCCCGCGAGCGTGGTGGTCGGCGGGGGCGGCGTGGAGGCGGGCGACGAGCCGACGGACCGGGTGGAGCTTCAGTCGCTGGGTACGGGGCGCCGCACCCGCGGCGTCCTCGCGGTCGGTACGGGCGCGCCGCTGGGCACCGCCGAACGCTACGCCGTCCACTCGGCCGTGGCGCTGCTGACCCTGACCACCGAGCGGTCCCGGGCCCTGCGGGAGGCCGAGCAGCGGCTGGGCACCGCCGTCCTGCGGATGCTGCTCGCGGGGGAGCCGGACCATGCCCGGGCGGTGGCCGGGCGGCTGTACGGGGGGCTGCTGGACGCCCCGTTCCGGATGCTGGTCGCCGAGGCGGTGCCGGGCGGCGGTACGCACCCGTCGCACGCGGCGTACGCGACGGACGAGACCGCGGCGGAGGCGTCCGCGGACGCCGAAACGGGCACCGGTGCGCCGGGCGACCCGGATCGCGCCGATCCCCTCGGCGTGCTCGTGGACGCCATGGAGGCGGCCGCCGCCCGCGCCGGGGAGGCGGTGCTCGTCGTGCCCGACGGTGAGCGGCTGATCGTGCTGGCCCCGGACGGCGGGGCCGCCGTCGCCGTCTGCACGGAGCACGCCGAGGAGATCGAGAGCCGCCGTGGTACGGGGACCCGCCCCCGCGACCGTGCCGCCGCGGCCCAGGGCGGCGGCCTGGTCGTCGGCCTGTCCGCCCCGGCGGGCCCCATCGCGGCCGCGGCCGCCTACCGGCAGGCGGAGCAGGCCCTGTCGGTGGCCCGGCGGCGCGGCCGGGTGCTGGTCGAGCACGAGCACGTCGCGGCGGGTTCGCTGCTGCCCCTGCTCGCCGACGACGCCGTCCGGGCCTTCGCCGACGGCATGCTGCGTGCCCTGCACGACCACGACGCGACGGGGCGCGGCGATCTGGTCGCCTCCCTGCGCGCCTGGCTGTCCCGGCACGGCCAGTGGGACGCGGCCGCCGCCGACCTGGGCGTCCACCGGCACACGCTGCGCTACCGGATGCGCCGCGTGGAGGAGATCCTGGGCCGCTCCCTCGACGACCCGGATGTCCGCATGGAACTCTGGCTGGCCCTGAAGGCCACGGCCCCGGCGACGCCCGCCCTGAAGTCGAGCTGAGGCGGGCCGACGGCACGCCACGCCATTGCGGTGCGCTGCGGGCGCCGACTGCGCCGCCTCGGACAAACGCGCCACGCGTCCCGCGCGCCTACGGTGGGAGGCAGAGAGACATCCGCACCATCACCCCACCACTTCAGAAGGGTCGGGATCCGCTGTGCCAGACACAAACGAAGCTGTCACCCATGCGTTCTGGCTCGCCGGCCGCGAGGCGACGGGCGAGAGCACGCTCGAGGTCACGTCGCCGTGGGACGGCCGGCGCGTCGGCGCGGTGAGCGTTCCCACCGAGGCGCAGATCGAGGAGGCCGTAGCGGCCGCCGAGGCCGTGCGCGCGGAGTTCGCCGCGACGCCCGCGCACGTACGGGCCGCCGCCCTCGACCACGTGTCGCGACGGCTCGCCGAGCGCACCGAGGAGATCGCCCGGCTCATCTCGGACGAGAACGGCAAGCCCATGAAGTGGGCGCGCGGTGAGGTCGGCCGAGCCGTCTCCGTCTTCCGGATCGCGGCGGAGGAGGCCCGCCGGTTCAACGGCGGGGAGGCCCAGCGGCTGGACACCGACCCCGGCGGCGTGGGCCGTCTCGCGCTGACCCGCCGCTTCCCGCGGGGCACCGTGCTCGGCATCGCGCCGTTCAACTTCCCGCTGAACCTGTGCGCGCACAAGGTCGCCCCGGCCCTCGCCGTCGGTGCGCCGATCATCCTCAAGCCGGCGCCCGCGACGCCGCTGTCCGCGCTGGTCATCGGCGAACTGCTCGCCGAGACCGACCTTCCGGCGGGCTCCTGGAGCGTGCTGCCGGTGCCGAACGACCAGATGCCCGCACTGGTCCAGGACGAGCGGCTGCCGGTCATCTCCTTCACCGGTTCGGACAAGGTCGGCTACGCGATCCAGGCGTCGGTGCCGCACAAGCACTGCACGCTGGAGCTGGGCGGCAACGGCGCGGCGGTCGTCCTCTCCGACTACGCTGCCGACCCCGACCTGGACTGGGCGGCCACCCGCATCGGCACGTTCTCCAACTACCAGGGCGGCCAGTCCTGCATCTCCGTGCAGCGGGTGATCGCGGACGCGTCCGTGTACGAGCGGCTGCTGCCGAAGATCGTCGCGGCCGTCGAGGCGCAGGTCACCGGCGACCCGTCCGATGACGCGACCGATGTCGGCCCGCTGGTCAGCGAGGACGCGGCCAGGCGCGTCGAGTCCTGGGTGGACGAGGCGGTCCAGGCCGGGGCGAAGGTGCTGACGGGCGGTAAGCGCGAGGGCGCGAGCTACGCCCCGACGGTGCTCGCGGACGTCCCGGCGGACGTCACGATCTCCTGCGAGGAGGTCTTCGGCCCGGTGCTGACCGTCCAGAGCGCTGCGGACGAGGACGCGGCGTTCGCGGCCGTCAACGACTCCAAGTACGGGCTCCAGACGGGCGTCTTCACCCGCGATGTGCAGACCGCGTTCCGCGCGCACCGCGCGCTGGAGGTCGGCGGCGTGATCGTCGGCGATGTGCCGTCGTACCGGGCCGACCAGATGCCGTACGGCGGCGCCAAGAAGTCCGGCGTGGGGCGCGAGGGCGTGCGGTTCGCGATGGAGGACTACACGTACGAGCGGGTCATGGTCCTCACCGGGATCGACCTGTAACGAACTCCCGATGGGACCGCCTCGGCTTCTTCCGGACCCTCAACCGGAGAAGCCGAGGCGGGCCAGTCTGAGGGCACCGCGCAGTGTGACGTGGAGGTCGTGCACCCCGGCCGGGGGCGTGGGCAGGGCGGTGCGGACGGTGGTGTACGCGTAGCGGCCGCCGGTGGGCGGGACGGCGACGGTGGTCAGCGGCGTGCCGTCGGCGAGGTGGAGTTCGACCACCGCCTCGACCGCGGTCCCGCCCGTCCCCTCGGCCGTCGCCCCGGCCGTCACCCCGTCCGTCCCCGCGACCGTTCCCTCGCGGGCCGCCTCGACCGTGACCGCCGTCGCGCCCGCGCCGAAGTCGCAGGCGCGGAAGAGCAGTCGGCCGACCGCCTCGTCGCCGCAGGCCACCGCGTCACCGCGGGCCTTGGTGCGGTCGACGAGCACGGTGCCGTCCGCCGCGTCGTGGTCCGCGGCCTCCAGCCCGCGCCGCAGCACCGGGCGCGGGGCGGGCGGCGGGCCGTCGAGGGTGAGGGCGGCGGTGCGGCGGATGTCCGCGCTGGAGGCGCCCGCGTGGATCTCGTACCGGCCCGGGTCGACGGTCCAGCGGCCGTGCGCCACGTCCCAGAACCCCAGCGCCTCGTCCACCGGCACGGTGAAGAACAGCCGCACCCTCTCGCCCCGGCGCAAGGACACCCGGCGGTGGGCGATCAGCAGGCGGTGCGGGCGCGGCACGCGCGCCCCCGGGGCGCTCGCGTAGATCTGTACCACCTCGTCCCCGTCGCACGGGCCGGAGTTGGTGATCGTGCACTCGACGGCCAGCGCCCCGGCGGCGTCCCCGGCCCCGTCCTGCCGCACCAACAGGTGGTCGTAGTCGAAGCGGGTGTACGACAGGCCGTGGCCGAAGGGGAAGAGCGGGGCGCCGTCGAAGTAGAGGTAGGTGGCGCGGGAGGCGATGATGTCGTAGTCCAGCAGGTCCGGCAGATCGTCCTCGGACGCGTACCAGGTCTGCGGCAGCCGCCCGGCCGGTGAGACGTCGCCGCACAGCACCCGGGCCAGCCCGGTGCCCGCGGCCTGGCCGCCGTGCGCGGTCCACAGCAGGGCGGGCAGCGCGTCGGCCGCGTCCCCGACGGCGTACGGATAGCTGCTGGTCAGCACCAGCGCGGTGCGCGGGTTGGCGGCGTGGGCCGCGCGCCACAGCCGGTCCTGCCCGGCGGGCAGGGCGAGGGTGGTGCGGTCCTCGGTTTCGCGGCCGTTGATGTGCGGGTCGTTGCCCAGGACGACGACGACCGCCTCGGCGCCGGCGGCGGCGCGCGCGACGGCGTCCTCGCCGCGTTCGACGACCTCACGGTGGAAGACCTCGGCCCGGGACCGGTCGGCAACCTTCAGGCCGTCGGCGGCGACACAGACATACCCGCCCGTCCCGCCGTGCCTGAGGAGATGTCCGTCGCCGTGCCGCTCCAGCGCGAACGTCTCCTGGACCACCCAGCCCCCGGGCTGCTCGGCGGCGGCCCGTACGAAGCCGTCGTCGGCGACCGTCAGATAGCGGCCGGAGGGGGCGCGCAGCGTGAACACGCCCCCGCCCCAGTCGGCCAGGGCCAGGTCGGTGGGGGTGTCGCCGATGGTCAGCGGCGGCAGGTCGGTGCGCCCCGTCGCGTGCGCCGGGTTGAGCGACGCCTCGCGCGCCCGCTCCTCCGCCACGACACCGGGTGGCACCCGTACCCAGCCCGCCGCGGTGCGCAGCCGTACGGTGTCCGTCCCGTCCACGAACACCACACGGTCCGCGCCGAGCCGCGCGGCCAGTCCCTCGCGCGGCGAGCTGCGGCGCAGCAGGCTGCCGCTGTACCAGTCGAGCTTGCACTCGTCGGCGAGCGGACCGACCACCGCCACGGTGCCGGTCGCGGACGGGGACAGCGGCAGCAGCCCGTCGTTCTTGAGCAGGACGACGGCCTGTTCGGCGGCCTCCAGGGCGAGCGCCCGGTGCGCGGGCGTGTCGAAACCGGCGCCCCGCGGGTCGGCGTACGGATCGTCCTCCCCGTCGAACTCGCCCAGCGCGCACCGCATCGTCAGCAGCCGCCGCACCGCCGTGTCGACGACGGACGCGTCGATGAGCCCGCGCGCCAGCGCGCCCCGCACCCGGCCGATCGTCTTCGAGGAGTCCTGGTCGTGGTCGGTGAAGCTGTCCACCCCGGCCAGCAGGGCGGCCGCCACGCCCTCCTCGTGGGTGTCGAAGTAGTGCTCGGAGTCGACCAGGTTGGAGGGCGCGCCCGCGTCCGAGCAGACCACCAACTCCTGATCGGTCCAGGTGCGCAGGTGCTCCCGCAGATACGGGGAGACGTGGTTGGGCCGCCCGTTGACCAGGTTGTACGCGGGCATCACCCCGGCCACCGCGCCCGCCCGCACCGCGCCGCGGAACGCCGCGAGGTCGTACTCGTGCAGGACGCGCGGGCGCACGGAGGACGACGTGGTGTCGCGGTCGGTCTCGTTGTTGTGCGCCAGCCAGTGCTTGAGGACCGGGGCGGTGCGCCGGCGGTCCGGGTGGTCGCCGCGCAGCCCGCGGGTGTAGGCGGCGGCCAGGGCGGAGGTGAGGTACGGATCCTCGGCGTACCCCTCCTCGTTGCGGCCCCAGCGCGGATCGCGCAGCAGGTTGACCACGGGCGCCCACACGTTGAGCCCGACCCGCGGGTCGCGGGCGCGCATGGCCCGCACCTCGGTGCCGACCGCCTCGCCGATCCGCCGCACCAGGTCCGGGCTCCAGGTGGCGCCGAGCCCGACCGCCTGCGGGAACACCGTCGCAGGACCCATCCAGGCGACGCCGTGCAGCGCCTCCTGCCCGGTGCGGAAGGCGGCGAGGCCGAGCCGCTCCACCGCGGGCGCGTACTGGTGGAGCATGGCGATCCGCTCGTCGGGGGTGAGCCGGGTGAGCAGGTCGTCCACGCGGGTGCCGAGCGGCAGCCGCGGATCGCGGAAGGGCGGACGGGTCGCCGGCTCACCGTGCTCGCAACCGCTCACAGGTCTCCTCGCGGAGGTCGGAGGTGTGATTCGAAGCGCTTCGATGCTGCGGGCCCAGGGCCCGCCCTGTCAAGGCTCAACGGCTCAACGCCCCTTTCCCGCCATCCCGTTGCGGAAAGGCGAGAAATAACGGAACGCCAACGACTGCTTCCCGCCCGGCCCTTGCGCGACCTGACCCCCCGACTTAATCTCAGCGCAATATCGAAGCGCTTCGACCATTGGTCGTACGGCGGGCTCGCCACGAAGGGTTGACGCAATGCCGAACTCCCAGGCTTCGGCCTCCACTTCCCCTCCCAGCCGGAGAACCTTCCTGGCCTCCACGGCGATCGCCGCGGCGGCCGTGACGGGAGGCGTTCCGCTGTTGTCCGCGTGCTCCACGGAGAGTGGCGGCAACAAGAAGGGGACCACCTCCGGCAAGGAGCTGAAGAAACTGCTCCCGGCCTATGTGGCCTCGAAGGTGGCGGACCCGGATATTCCGAGTGTCAACGGCTCCAGCCCCGGCTATACCAAGGCCCCGCCCCCCGCCGAGCTGGTCGGCTCCGTGCGGGGCAAGCCCGGGCACGGCGGCAGCTACACCATGTTCGAGCCGCTGTGGGGCACTCCGCCGCCCAAGAACAACGCCTATTACCAGGCCGTCAACGAGGCGCTCGGCGCGAAGATCAAGCTTCAGCCGCAGGACGGCAACACCTACGGTGAAAAGCTCAGCGCGGTCCTCGCCTCCGGAGACATCGCCGACATCGTGATGATTCCGCTGTGGGAGATGGGCGGAAAGATCCACGGCGCGGTCAGCGCCAAATTCGCCGACCTCGGCCCGTATCTCTCCGGCGACAAGGTCAAGAAATACCCCAACTTGGCCGCCATTCCCACCGCCGCCTGGCAGATGTCCGTCTTCGGTGGCAAGCTCCGCGGTCTTCCGATGCCCTCCCGTCCGCTCTCCGGGGTCATCCCGTACTATCGCGAGGACCTGTTCAAGAAGAACGGATATCAGGTCCCGAAGAGCCCGGACGAATTCCTCGCCCTCGCCAAGGAGATCACCCGGCCCAAGAGCAAGGTGTGGGCGTGCGACGACATGTGGTGGGCGGCACAGCGGTTCTTCGGCTGCCCGGGCGAAAAGCCGTACTACTGGGTGGAGAAGGACGGAAAGCTCGTCCACAAGGTGGAGACCGACAACTACCTGGAAGCCCTGGAGTGGTGCCGCAAGCTCTTCGCCAAGGGCTATGTCCACCCGGACGCGATCGCGGGCAAGGCCAATGACGCGCTGACCCGCTTCACCTCCGGTCAGACCCTCATCTACAACGACGGCGACGCCAAATGGTACGGCGCCACCTTCGAACAGGCCGAGCCCAACCCCGACTTCAAGATCCAGGGAATGGACTACTTCGGCCCCGACGGCGGCGACCCGGTCCTCTATCTCGAACCGCCCGCCGCAATCTGGTCCTTCCTCAACAAGAAACTCGCCAAGGAGGAGATCGAGGAAATCCTCGCCCTCGCCGACTTCATCGCCGCCCCCTACGGCACCAAGGAGCAGCGCCTCATCGACTACGGCGTCGAGGGCGTGCACCACACCATGAAGGACGGCGTCCCGGTCAAGAACGCCACCGGCGTGCGGGACGTCCAGGACACCTACCGCTTCATCGTGTCCCCCCAGGCCAGCGTCGCGTATCCGGACTTCCCGCAGATGGTCGAGGACTACTGCGGCTGGATGCAGCGCAATGGCGAGTTCGCGAAGAAGCCGCTCTTCTACGGCATGCAGATCCAGGAGCCCAACCGGTACGCCTCCCTCTACACCCCCTTCGAGGACCTGGCCAAGGACGTCACCCGCGGCCGCAAGTCCATCAAGGACGCCCAGCGGGCCATCAGCGACTGGCGCAGCGGCGGCGGCGACCGGCTCCGCGACTGGTACGCCAAGCTCCTGGAAGAGAACGGCAGCGGCGCCTGATGGCGGTGCACCTCCGCGACCGGAACCCCCGCGACCGGAACCCCCGCGGACGGACGGCGACCGGCGACCGGACGGCGCCCGGCGGCCGCCGGGGCGCCCGCGGCCGCCCCGCGGACCGTGTCCGGTGGTGGCACCGGCTGCGCCGCGACCGCACCCTGCTGCTGATGACGGCCCCCGCCGTCGGGCTGCTCGTGCTGTTCACCTATGTCCCGCTGCTGTGGACCACGGTCGCCTTCAAGGACTACGACCCGTTCACCCAGGGGCTGTGGACCAGCCCCTGGATCGGGTTCGAGAACTTCACCCTGCTCTTCCAGGACAGCCGCTTCTGGGACGCCTTCGCCAACACCCTCAGCATCACCTTCATCCAGCTGGTGCTGTTCTTCCCCGTTCCGGTCGCGCTCGCGCTGCTGCTCAACAGCGTGCTCAGCGACCGGCTCCGGGGCCTGGTGCAGTCGATCCTGTATCTGCCGCACTTCTTCTCCTGGGTGCTGGTCATCACGATCTTCCAGCAGATGCTCGGCGGCGCCGGGCTCCTCGCCCAGCAGCTGCGGTCCCATGGGTACGAGGGCTTCGACCTGATGACCGACCCGGGTGTCTTCAAGTTCCTGGTCACCGCCCAGCTGGTGTGGAAGGACGCGGGCTGGGGCGTGATCGTCTTCCTCGCCGCGCTGTCCGCCGTCAACCAGGACCTGTACGAGGCCGCCGCCGTGGACGGGGCGGGCCGTTGGCGCCGCATGTGGCACGTCACGCTGCCCGCGCTGCGCCCGGTGATCGCCCTGCTGCTGGTGCTGCGCGTCGGCGACGCGCTGACCGTCGGCTTCGAGCAGATCCTGCTCCAGCGCGACGCGGTGGGGCCGGGCGCCTCGGAGGTCTTCGACACCTATGTGTGGTGGGTCGGCATCGCCAACACGGACTACGGGATCGCCGCCGCGGGCGGCCTGATCAAGGGCGTCTTCAGCCTCGTCCTGGTCCTGATCGCCAACAAAGTCGCCCATATGCTCGGCGAGCAGGGGGTTTACCGGAAATGACCGTGACCGAGCGGCCCGCTGCCCCGGCCGCGACACCCTCCGGCGAACCGCTGCGCCGACGCGGCCGGGAGAAGCGCCCGGTGTGGGAGGAGGAGCCGGGCAAGGTCGGTCAGGGGATCAAGGGCATCACCCTGACCGGGGTGTGCCTGGCGATCCTCGGCCCGCTGTGGGTGGTGGTCGTCACCAGCCTCTCCGACCAGAAGACCATCACGGAGGCCGGTGGTCTGGTCATCGTCCCCAAGACGATCACCTTCCGGGCCTACACCGAGCTGCTGAGCGGCGGCACGGTGACCCGCGCGACGCTCGTCAGCCTCGCGCTCACCGCGGTGGGCACCGCGATCAGCACCGCCGTCTCGGTGCTGTGCGCCTACGGACTCTCCCGCTCCGGGTCGTTCCTCCACCGTCCGATCCTGATGCTGCTGCTCGTCACCATGTTCTTCAACGCCGGGCTGATCCCCACGTATCTGCTGGTCACCGGCGTCGGCCTGGAGGGCAGCTACTGGTCGATGATCCTGCCGAGCGCCATCTCCGTCTTCAATGTGCTGGTGCTGCGCGCCTTCTTCCAGGACACCGCGCCGGAGCTGGTCGACAGCGCCCGCATCGACGGCGCGGGGGAGTGGCGGATCCTGTTCCAGATCGTGATGCCGCTGTCCAGGGCGGTGATCGCGGTGGTGTCGCTGTTCTACGCGGTCGGCTACTGGAGCCAGTGGTTCAACGCGATGCTCTACCTCAACGACCAGCAGATGTGGCCGCTCCAGATGATCCTGCGCCAGCTCGTCATCAAACAGCAGGCGCCGCAGGGCATGTCCCAGATGATCTCCACCCAGCAGATCCCGAGCCTGGCCGTGCAGATGGCCGTCATGGTGCTCGCGCTGATCCCCGTCGCGGTGCTCTACCCGTTCGTCCAGAAGCACTTCACCAAGGGCATGCTCATCGGCGCCGTCAAGGGCTGACCGAGCCGGCCGTCCCGTTCCACTTCCACACGCCGGCCCCGACCCGAAAGAGCAGGTATGCCCGACCTGAACGACGCCACCCGCGGCCGCATCCTCTACGGCGCCGACTACAACCCCGAGCAATGGCCCGAGAGCGTCTGGCACGACGACATCCGGCTGATGCGCGAGGCGGGCGTCACCACCGTCACGGTCGGCGTCTTCTCCTGGGCAACGCTCGAACCCCGCCCCGGGGCCCGCGAGTTCGACTGGCTCGACCGGGTCCTGGACCTGCTCCACCAGGGCGGCATCGAGGTGTGCCTGGCCACCCCGACCGCCTCCCCGCCGCCCTGGATGGGCGCCCGCCACCCCGAGACCCTGCCGCGCGACGAAACCGGGGCGACCGTCTGGTACGGCTCGCGGAACCAGTTCTGCGCCTCGTCCCCCGTCTACCGCGACTACGCGCTGCGGATCACCGAGGACCTGGCCGACCGCTACGGCGGCCACCCCGCCCTGCGGATGTGGCACGTGGGCAACGAGTACGGCACCCACTGCTGGTGCGACACCACCGCCGCCCACTTCCGCCGCTGGTTACGCGCCAAGTACGGCCGCCTCGACGCGCTCAACGAGGCGTGGGGGACCGCCTTCTGGAGCCAGCGCTACGACTCCTGGGAGGAGATCATTCCGCCGCGTCGGGCCCAGTACCTGGGCAACCCCGCCCAGGCGCTGGACTTCCGCCGCTTCACCAGCGACGCGCTGCTGGAGTGCTTCGCCGCCGAGCGCGACGCGCTGGCCGCCCGCACCCCGCACATCCCGGTGACCACCAACTTCATGCCGCTGTTCATCGGACAGGACGGCTGGGCCTGGGCCGCCGAGGAGGACGTCGTCTCCGTCGACGTCTACCCCGACCCCAAGGACCCGCACGGCGGCGCGTACGGAGCGATGATCCACGACCTGACCCGCTCCCAGGCGGGCGGGCCGTGGATGCTGATGGAACAGGCCGCGGGCCCGGTCAACTGGCGCGGCGTCAACCACCCCAAGCCGCGGGGCCTGATGCGGCTGTGGTCGCTCCAGGCCGTCGCCCGCGGCGCCGACGGCGTCTGCTTCTTCCAGTGGCGGCAGTCCCGGCAGGGCAGCGAGAAGTTCCACTCCGGGATGGTCCCCCACGCCGGGGAGCACAGCCGTACGTATCACCAGGTGCGCGAGCTCGGCGCCGCTTTACGCGAGCTGGGCGGCGCCGCGGGCAGCGAGGTCCCCGCCCGGACCGCCATCCTCCACGACTGGCACGCCTGGTGGGCGGGCGTCCAGGACGGCCGTCCCTCCTCCCGGCTCCACTACGACCAGGTGCTGCGCGCCTGGCACCAGGCCCTGTGGGAGCAGAACCTCACCACCGACTTCGCCCATCCGCACGCCGACCTCGCCGACTACGCCCTGGTCGCCGTCCCCCATCTGTATCTGCTGACCGACGAGGCGCTGGAGAACCTGGCGGGTTACGTCCGCGGCGGCGGCACCCTCGTCTGCGGCTTCTTCACCGGCGTCGCCGACGAGGACGACCGGGTCCGCCCCGGCGGAGTCGACCAGCGGCTGCGCGACATCCTGGGCCTGCGCACGGTCCACGAGTGGTGGCCGCTGGACGAGGACGAGACCGTGACCGCCGAGAGTCCCTGGCTCGGCCCGTTCACCGGCACCCTCTGGTCCGAGGACCTGGAGACGGCCACCGCCGAACCGGTCGCCCGGATCAAGGGCGGTGAGCTGGACGGCCGGCCCGCCGTCACCCGCAACGCCTACGGCGACGGCACCGCCTGGTACGTCTCCACCCTCCCCGAACCCGCCGCCCTGCGCGCCCTGCTGGGCCGCGCCGCCGACGAGGCCGGGCTGGCGCCGCCGCTGCCCGGCATCCCCGAGGGCGTCGAGGCCGTACCGCGCGGCGACCTCCTCTTCCTCCTCAACCACGGCCGCTCCCCGGCGGTCGTCCCCCTCCCGTCCGCGCGCACCGATCTGCTGACCGGCCGCGCGTACGACACCCAGGTCAGGCTGGACCGCTTCGCGGTCGTGGTCCTGGCGCCGCTCTGATCCCCGTCGATCCCCGGGACACCCGAGATCCCCGGAATCCCCCCACCCGAAAGGAATCGGCATCGTGCCAAGACGAGCCGTGCGTTCGCTTCTCCTGACGCCGTTACTGGCGCTCCTCGCCGTGGTCGGCTTCGCCGCCGCCCCCGCCCAGGCCGCCACCTGGTCGTCCTCCGAGCAGTGGGGCAACTGGTCCACCGGCGGCTACACGCTCTACAACAACATCTGGGGCTCCGGCGCGGGCTCCCAGACGATCTGGGCCAACTCCGCCAGCGACTGGGGGGTGTGGGCCAACCACCCGAACACCGGCGGCATCAAGTCCTACCCCAACGCCAAGAAGGTCGTCGGCAAGAAGATCAGCGCCATCAACAGCCTCACCAGCAACTACAGCGTGACGGTGCCGTCCTCCGGCGCGTACAACACCTCGTACGACATCTGGGACAGCAACTACGACTACGAGATCATGCTGTGGGTCAACAAGACCGGCGCGGTCGGCCCCCTCGGCACCTCGCAGGGCACCGTCACCCTCGGCGGCCACACCTGGGCCGTCTACAAGGGCAGCAACGGCGCCAACGAGGTCTTCTCCTTCATCCGCAGCTCCAACTCCAGCTCCGGCACCGTGGACATCAAGCCCATCGTGAACTGGATCAAGAACACCAAGGGCTGGTTCGGCGATGTGACCATCGGTGACGTCCAGTTCGGCTACGAGATCACCTCGTCGGCCGGCGGCCTGGACTTCCGCACCAAGAGCTTCGGCGTCAGCGCGAGCTGACACCCCGCGTACCGCCGCCGCTCTCCGTGGCGGCGGTACGCGCCCCCTGCGGCGGTCAGTCCCGCACCGGCAGCCGGGCGCCGTCCCGCAGGAACAGCGGGATGCGGTCCAGGGGAGCGGGGACGGTCACCGGCCGCCCGCCGTCGTACTCCTCGCCCGTCCAGGCGTCCGTCCAGCGCGCGCCCGCCGGGAGGTACGCCGTCCGCTCGACCGCGCCCGCTTCCATGACCGGGGCGACCAGGAGGTCCGGGCCCAGCAGGTAGGAGTCGGCGATGTCCCAGGCGGCCGGGTCGTCGGGGAACTCCAGGAAGAGCGGGCGCAGCGGCGGCAGGCCCTCCTCGTGGGCGGTGCGCATCTGCGCCAGCAGGTACGGCTTCAGGCGCTCGCGCAGCCGCAGGTACGAGGCCAGGATCCGCTCCGCGTCCTCGCCGTACGACCACACCTCGTTCGGGCCGCCGGTCATCTGCGGGCCGAGTGGCAGCCCCGGGGCGCGGTAGCCGTGCAGCCGCATCACCGGGGACAGCGCGCCGAACTGGAACCAGCGGATCAGCACCTCGCGGTAGGCCGGGTCGTCCGGGTCCCCGCCGTGGAAGCCGCCGATGTCGGTGTTCCACCACGGGATGCCGCACAGCGCCACATTGAGCCCGGCGGCGAGCTGGCGGCGCAGGGTCGGGAAGTCGGTGCCGATGTCGCCGGACCACAGGACGGCGCCGTAGGCCTGGCTGCCCGCCCAGGCCGAGCGGATGAGGGTGACGACGTCCTCCTCGCCCGCCGCCCGCATCCCGTCGTACAGCGCGCGGGCGTTCTCGCGCGGGTAGAGGTTGCCGACCTCAAGCCCGGGACCCGCGTGGTAGCGCAGGTTCGCGGAGAAGCCGGGCTTCAGCTCGGGCTCGCAGGCGTCCAGCCAGAAGGCGCGGATGCCGTACGGCTCCAGATAGTTCTGCTTCACCCGGGACCAGACGAACTCCCGCGCCCCGGGGTGGGTGGCGTCGTAGAAGGCGACCTGGATCCGCTCGCCCTCCCGCCGGTCGGGCCAGTCGGCGTGCGCCACGGGGCCGTACTCGGTGCCGATCAGGAAGCCGCGCTGCTCCATGGTGGCGTGGTTCTCGCTCAGCGGCGAGACCGACGGCCACACCGACACCATCAGCCGGATGCCCAGCTCGTCCAGCTCCCGCACCATCGCGGCCGGGTCGGGCCAGGCCACGGGGTCGAACTTCCAGTCGCCCAGATGCGTCCAGTGGAAGAAGTCGCACACGATGACGGAGATCGGCAGCCCGCGCCGCCGGTGCTCGCGGGCGACGCTCAGCAGCTCCTCCTGGGTGCGGTAGCGCAGCTTGCACTGCCAGAACCCGGCCGCCCACTCCGGCAGCATGGGGGCGCGGCCGGTGACCGCGGTGTAGCGGCGCTGGGCGGTGGCCGGATCCCCGGCGGTGATCCAGTAGTCGATCTGGCGGGCGCTGTCGGCGACCCAGCGGGTGCCGGTCGCGCCCAGCTCGACGCGCCCGATCGCCGGGTTGTTCCACAGCAGCGTGTAGCCGCGGCTGGAGGTCAGGACGGGGATGGTCACCTCGGAGTTGCGCTGGACGAGGTCGACGACCGCGCCCTTCTGGTCGAGCAGCCCGTGCTGGTGCTGCCCCAGCCCGTACAGTTTCTCGCCCTCGTACGCGCGGAAGCGCTGCTCCAGGCGGTGGTAGCCGTTGCCGGTCGCGGTCCGCAGCCGTGGCCCCGGCCACCAGAAGTGGGCGCGCTCCTCGGCCAGCAGCTCCGCGCCGTCCGCGGTCCGCACGAAGCGGATCATGCCGTCCGCGGCGACCTCGGCGGTGAGCGCGCCGTTGGTCAGCGCGGCGTGCCCCTCCGCCACCTCGACGGACGCGGCGGACGGCGGGGCGTCCCGGAGCGCCCCGGGCAGTCCGTCGAGGACCGGCCCGCCGAGCCGGGCGCGCACCCGGATCGCGTCGGGCCCCCACGGTTCGAGCCGTACGGTCTCCTGGCGTCCGCTCCACTCCAGGGCGCCGCCGCGCTCGGCGAAGGTGCCGACGGTGGGGGAGGACTGGGCGAGCGCGGAAGAGACCGACGTGACGGAAGAGGCGGGCGAGGCGGGGATGAGCGGCGACGGGTTCACGGATGCGCTCCTCGGGGGTGCGGCGGTGAGGGGTCGTACGGCCGGTGCGTACGGGTCGCGGCGTCGGCGGTGCCAGCGGCGTCGGCGGTGCCGGTGGCGTCAGGACGGCGGCGGGCCCGAGCTGGCCCGTACGGTCAGCTCCGGGGGCAGCAGCGCCACCTGCTCGGAGGCGTCGCCCTGGAGCTTGGCCACCACCAGCTCGACGGCCCGCCGCCCCATCTCCTGCGCGGGGATGGCGACCGAGGTGAGCCGCACGGACGCACTGGTGGCCACCTGGTCGGGGCAGATGGCGACCACCGAGACGTCCTCGGGGACCGCCCGCCCCTGCCGCCGCAGCAGGCTCAGCAGCGGGTCGATGGCGGCCTCGTTCTGGACGATGAAGCCGGTGGTGCCGGGGCGCTCGTCGAAGATCCGGGACAGGGTGCCGTCCATCGACTCGTAGCTGCCCTCGCACGGGCGGTGCAGCACCCGCAGCCCCAGCTCGCGGGCGGCCGTGCGCAGCCCGTCCAGGGTCCGCTCGGCGAACCCGGTGTGGCGCTCGTAGACGGCCGCCGCCTCGCCGATCACGGCGATCTCCCGGTGGCCGAGGGCGGCCAGATGCTCCGCGCACAGCGCGCCGGTGGCGGTGAAGTCGAGATCGACGCAGGTCAGGCCGATGGTGTCGGCGGGCAGCCCGATCAGCACGGTGGGCTGGCGGGCCGCGTGCAGCAGCGGCAGCCGCTCGTCCTCCAGCTCGATGTCCATCAGGATCATGGCGTCGGCGAGCCCGCTGCCGGTGACCCGGCGCACCGCCGCGGGGCCCTCCTCGCCGGTGAGCAGTAGCACGTCGTACCCGTGCGCGCGGGCGGTGGTGGCGACCGCGATGGCGACCTCCATCATCACCGGTACGTAGATATCGGTCCGCAGCGGCACCATCAGCGCGATGATGTTGGAGCGGCTGCTGGCGAGGGCGCGGGCTCCGGCGTTCGGGTGGTAGCCCAGCTCCTTGATGGACCGCTCGACGCGCTCCCGGGTGGGCGCCGAGATGGAGCGCTTGCCGCTGAGGACGTAGCTCACCGTGCTGGCGGAGACTCCGGCGTGGCGGGCGACCTCGGCGAGCGTGACCATGCGGGGACTCCGTCCGGCGGGAAGGGGCAGCGAAGCGCTTCGACGCAGACAGTAGACCTGTCCAGCGCGAGCTGTCCATAGATTGTCGAAGCGCTTCACCAGCGCTGCACCCGCGCTTCGTCGTGCCGCACCACTTTGCCGACCCGGCCCGCCGGAGGCACACTGAACAGCGGTACGTGCCGGTAATGTCACGAGATCGTCATTTGCGGCAAGGGAGCACCGATGACCGCATCATCCGTCAGGCCGGTGTCCGAGCGTGAAGCGCGCCAGGTCGCCGAGGCCGCACGCGAACAGGTATGGCACAAGCCGAGCTTCGCCAAGGAGCTGTTCCTCGGCCGCTTCCGTCTCGATCTGATCCATCCGCACCCCGCGCCCGCACCGGACGATGTGCGCCGCGGCGAGGCGTTCCTCGCCAAGCTCCGCGAGTTCTGCGAGACCCGGATCGATCCCGCCCGCATCGAGCGCGAGTCGCAGATCCCCGACGAGACCATCCAGGGCCTCAAGGAGATCGGCGCGCTCGGCATGAAGATCGACACCAAGTACGGCGGCATGGGCCTCACCCAGGTCTACTACAACAAGGCCCTCGCGCTGGCCGGCTCCGTCAGCCCCGCCATCGGCGCGCTGCTCTCCGCCCACCAGTCCATCGGCGTGCCCCAGCCGGTCAAGCTGTTCGGCACCCAGGACCAGAAGGACCGCTTCCTGCCGCGCTGCGCCCGCACCGACATATCGGCCTTCCTGCTCACCGAGCCGGACGTCGGGTCCGACCCGGCGCGGCTCGCCACCACCGCGGTCCCCGACGGGGACGACTACATCCTCGACGGCGTCAAGCTGTGGACCACCAACGGCGTGGTCGCCGACCTCCTCGTTGTCATGGCCCGGGTGCCCAAGTCCGACGGCCACAAGGGCGGGATCAGCGCCTTCATCGTCGAGACGGCCGCCGAGGGCGTCACCGTCGAGAACCGCAACGCGTTCATGGGGCTGCGCGGCATCGAGAACGGGGTGACCCGCTTCCACCGGGTCCGGGTCCCCGCGGCCAACCGCGTCGGCCCCGAGGGCGCCGGTCTCAAGATCGCGCTGACCACGCTCAACACCGGGCGGCTCTCGCTGCCCGCGATGTGCACGGGCGCCGGGAAGTGGTCCCTGAAGATCGCCCGCGAATGGTCCGCGGCCCGTGAGCAGTGGGGCAAGCCGATCGCCCGGCACGAGGCCGTCGGCGCCAAGATCTCCTTCATCGCGGCGACCACCTTCGCGCTGGAGGCGGTCATCGACCTCGCCTCCCAGATGGCCGACGAGGACCGCAACGACATCCGCATCGAGGCGGCGCTCGCCAAGCTCTACGGCAGCGAGATGGCCTGGCTGATGACCGATGAACTGGTCCAGATCCGCGGCGGCCGCGGCTTCGAGACCGCGGCCTCGCTCGCCGCCCGCGGGGAGCGGGCGGTCCCCGCCGAGCAGATGCTCCGGGACATGCGCATCAACCGGATCTTCGAGGGCTCCACCGAGATCATGCACCTGCTGATCGCCCGGGAGGCCGTGGACGCGCACCTGTCGGTGGCGGGCGACCTCATCGACCCGGACAAGTCCCTGTCGGACAAGGGCAGGGCGGCCGCCAAGGCGGGCGGGTTCTACGCCCGCTGGCTGCCGGGCCTGGTCACCGGCCCCGGCCATCTCCCGCGCGCGTACGCCGAGTTCGCCCCGCCCGGCCACCGGGACCTGTCCCCGCATCTGCGCTACGTCGAGCGTTCGGCGCGCAAGCTCGCCCGGTCGACGTTCTACGCCATGTCCCGCTGGCAGGGCCGGATGGAGACCAAACAGGGCTTCCTCAGCCGGATCGTGGACATCGGCGCGGAGCTGTTCGCGATGAGCGCGGCCTGTGTGCGCGCCGAGATGCTGCGCAGCCGCGGCGACCACGGCGCCGAGGCGTACCAGCTGGCCGACGTCTTCTGCCGGCAGGCCCGCATCCGCGCCGACGAACTCTTCGGCCGGCTGTGGACCAACACCGACGACCTCGACCGCAAGGTGGTCTCCGGGGTGCTCGCCGGCTCGTACGAGTGGCTGGAGGCGGGCATTCTCGACCCCAGCGGCGAAGGGCCGTGGATCGCCGACGCCACCCCCGGGCCCTCGACGAGGGACAACGTCCACCGCCCCGTCCACTGACGCCGCCCGGCGCCGCTCCCGCCGTGCGCGGGGGCGGCGCCGGTTTAGGCGCACGAAGCGGCTGACGCAACAATGGGCAGATGACGGATTCCCTGGCTGACCCGCATCTGCGCCCCCCGGCAGCCCCCGCCGACCCCGGGAGCCCCCGCCACATCGTGATCCTGGGCTCGACCGGATCGATCGGCACCCAGGCCATCGACGTGATCCTGCGCAACCCGGACCGCTTCCGGGTGACCGCCCTGTCCGCCGCCGGAGGGCGGGCCGACCTGCTCGCCGAGCAGGCCCACCGGCTGAAGGTGGCCACCGTCGCGGTCGCCCGCGAGGACGCGGTGCCCGCGCTGCGCGCGGCGCTGTCCGGGCGGTACGGCGCGGGCGAGCCGCTGCCGGAGATCCTGGCCGGGCCGGACGCGGCCGTCGAGGTGGCCCGCTCCGCGTGCCACACCGTGCTCAACGGCATCACCGGCTCCATCGGCCTCGCGCCGACCCTGGCCGCCCTGGAGGCGGGGCGGGTGCTGGCGCTCGCGAACAAGGAATCGCTCATCGTGGGCGGCCCGCTGGTCAAGGCGATCGCCAAGCCCGGCCAGATCATCCCCGTCGACTCCGAGCACTCCGCCCTCTTCCAGGCGCTGCTCGGCGGCACCAGGGCGGAGGTCCGCAAGCTGGTCGTCACCGCGTCCGGGGGCCCCTTCCGGGGACGTACCAAGCAGGAGCTGACGAAGGTCACCCCCGCGGACGCGCTGGCCCACCCCACCTGGAACATGGGGCCGGTGATCACGATCAACTCCGCGACCCTCGTCAACAAGGGGCTGGAGGTCATCGAGGCCCACCTGCTCTACGACATTCCCTTCGAACGGATTGAGGTGGTCGTCCACCCTCAGTCGTATATCCACTCGATGGTTGAATTCACCGATGGCTCGACGCTCGCCCAGGCGAGCCCGCCCGATATGCGGATGGCGATCGCACTCGGTCTCGGCTGGCCCGAGCGGGTGCCGGACGCCGCCCCCGGCTGCGACTGGACCAGGGCCCACACCTGGGAGTTCTTCCCCCTCGACACCGAGGCCTTCCCCTCGGTCGACCTCGCCCGGCACGTCGGCGGCCTCGGCGGCACCGCCCCGGCCGTCTTCAACGCGGCGAACGAGGAGTGCGTGGACGCCTTCCTCGACCGGAAGCTGCCCTTCAACGGAATTGTCGATACGGTCGCGGAAGTGGTTGCCGAGCACGGCGCCCCCTCCGCGGGAACTCAGCTCACCGTCGCGGACGTCCTCGAAGCCGAGACGTGGGCCCGTGCCCGCGCCCGTGAACTGGCCGCCCGCGCGGCGAAGGCGACCCCGGAGGGTCACGCATGACGACATTGATGACGGTCCTCGGCATAGTCGTATTCGCCGTCGGCCTCGGGATCTCGATCGCCTGGCACGAGCTCGGCCACCTCTCCACGGCCAAGCTCTTCGGCATCCGGGTCCCGCAGTACATGGTCGGCTTCGGGCCGACGCTCTTCTCCCGCAAGCGGGGGGAGACCGAGTACGGCATCAAGGCGATCCCGTTCGGCGGCTTCATCCGCATGATCGGGATGTTCCCGCCCGGCGACGACGGCAAGGTCACCCAGCGGTCCACCTCCCCGTGGCGCGGCATGATCGAGGACGCCCGGTCGGCCGCCTACGAGGAGCTCCAGCCCGGCGACGAGACCCGCATGTTCTACACGCGCGCGCCGTGGAAGCGCGTGATCGTGATGTTCGCCGGGCCGTTCATGAACCTCGTCCTCGCCGTGGTGATCTTCGTCGGCGTGATGATGAGTTTCGGCGTCAACACCCAGACGACCAGTGTCGGCACCGTCTCCGCCTGTGTGGTCCCGGCCTCGTCCTCGACCGACAAGTGCCCCAAGGGCGCCAAGGACTCCCCGGCCAAGGCCGCGGGGCTCCAGCCCCGGGACAAGATCGTCGCCTTCAACGGTCACCGCGTCGCGGACTGGAGCACCCTCCAGCAGGACATCCGCAAGACCACGGGACCCGCGACGATCACCGTCGAGCGGGACGGCGCCCGCAAGACCCTGAACGCCGACCTCATCACCAACAAGGTCGCCAAGTCCGACGGGAACGGCGGCTACGTCGAGGGCCAGTACGTGAGCGCCGGGTTCCTCGGCTTCACCCCGGCCAACGGCGTGGTGAAGCAGTCCCTCGGCCAGTCCGTGGACCGCATGGGCACCATGGTCGAGGACGGCGTCCAGTCCCTGGTTGCCCTGCCCTCCAAGGTCCCCGACCTGTGGAACGCGGCCTTCGGGGACGCGCCCCGCAAGGCGGACTCCCCGATGGGCGTCGTCGGCGCCGCCCGGGTCGGCGGCGAGGTCGCCAACCTCGACATCCCGCCCTCGCAGCGCGTCGCGACGATGCTCTTCCTCGTCGCCGGGTTCAACCTCTCGCTGTTCCTGTTCAACATGCTGCCGCTGCTGCCGCTGGACGGCGGCCACATCGCGGGCGCGGTGTGGGAGTCCCTGCGCCGCCGCCTCGCGCGCCTGGTCCGGCGGCCCGACCCCGGTCCGTTCGACGTGGCCAAGATGATGCCGGTCGCCTATGTGATCGCCGGCATCTTCATCTGCTTCACGCTGCTCGTTCTGGTGGCCGACGTGGTGAATCCCGTACGAATTTCCTGATGATGTGACCTGTCCCGAAGTTCGCCTTTGGGTGGACTTCGGGCCCGGAGTGTGCTGGGGCGCCACCCGGTGCCGTAATCTCGGACCCGGAGCCCGCCGATCTCGGGCCACTCAAACACCTTCTTGGGGCTACGAACCAGATGACTGCGATCTCACTCGGAATGCCGTCCGTACCGACCAAGCTCGCCGACCGCCGGGTCAGCCGGAAGATCCACGTCGGGCCGGTCGCCGTGGGCGGCGACGCACCGATCTCGGTGCAGTCGATGACGACGACGGTGACCGCGGACATCGGGTCGACGCTCCAGCAGATCGCGGAGCTGACGGCGTCGGGCTGCCAGATCGTGCGGGTCGCCTGCCCGTCGCAGGACGATGCCGAGGCGCTGCCCGTGATCGCCAGGAAGTCGCAGATCCCGGTCATCGCGGACATCCACTTCCAGCCGAAGTACGTCTTCGCCGCGATCGACGCCGGCTGTGCGGCCGTGCGGGTGAACCCGGGGAACATCCGGCAGTTCGACGACAAGGTCAAGGAGATCGCGAAGGCGGCCTCGGACGCGGGCGTGCCGATCCGCATCGGCGTCAACGCGGGATCGCTGGACAAGCGGCTGCTGGAGAAGTACGGCAAGGCCACGCCCGAGGCGCTGGTGGAGTCGGCCCTGTGGGAGTGCTCACTGTTCGAGGAGCACGGCTTCCGGGACATCAAGATCTCGGTGAAGCACAACGACCCGGTCGTGATGGTCAACGCGTACCGCCAGCTGGCCGCCCAGTGCGACTACCCGCTCCACCTCGGCGTCACCGAGGCCGGGCCCGCGTTCCAGGGCACGATCAAGTCGTCGGTGGCCTTCGGCGCGCTGCTGAGCGAGGGCATCGGCGACACGATCCGGGTCTCGCTGTCGGCGCCGCCGGCCGAGGAGGTCAAGGTCGGCATCCAGATCCTGGAGTCGCTGAACCTGCGGCAGCGGCGGCTGGAAATCGTCTCGTGCCCGTCGTGCGGGCGTGCCCAGGTCGACGTCTACAAGCTGGCCGACGAGGTCACGGCCGGGCTGGACGGCATGGAGGTCCCGCTGCGGGTCGCCGTGATGGGCTGCGTCGTCAACGGCCCGGGCGAGGCGCGCGAGGCGGACCTCGGTGTGGCGTCCGGCAACGGCAAGGGGCAGATCTTCGTGAAGGGCGAGGTCATCAAGACCGTGCCGGAGTCGAAGATCGTGGAGACCCTGATCGACGAGGCGATGAAGATCGCCGAGCAGATGGAGAAGGACGGCATCGCCTCCGGCGAACCGCAGGTCTCCGTCGGCGGGTGACGGCAGCCCGGGGAGGGCGTGCACCCCGGCGGGGGCCCTCCCAGCGGTAGCCGGGGGAGGAACGAGCCATATCAGAGGGGGCGGTACAGTGCGGGGAATCGAGTCCCCTCCGGCCCGCAGGCCCGCAACCGGTGAGGCAAACCGACACGTGCTGACGACGTCCACCACCAGGGTCCTCGAGCCCCAGGAGCTCGACTCGGCCCTCGCGGTGCTCAACCGCGACCCCGTCTCCAACGCCTTCGTCGCCGCCCGCGTCCAGGTCGCCGGCCTGGACCCGTGGCGGCTGGGCGGCGAGATGTGGGGCTGGTACAGCGGCGGACGGCTCGAGTCGCTCTGCTATGCCGGGGCCAACCTGGTCCCCATCTGCGCCACCCCCGAGGCCGTGCGCGGCTTCGCGGAGCGCGCCCGCCGGTCCGGGCGGCGCTGCTCCTCGATCGTCGGCCCCGCCGACACCACGGCCGAGCTGTGGTCCCTGCTGGAGCCCAGCTGGGGCCCGGCCCGTGAGGTCCGCGCGCGTCAGCCGCTTATGGTCACCACCTCGATGCCCGCCGACGTCCCGCCCGATCCGCGGGTGCGCCGGATCCGCAAGGACGAGATGGACGTGATCATGCCCGCGTGCGTGGCGATGTTCACCGAGGAGGTCGGCGTCTCACCGCTCGCGGGCGACGGCGGACTGCTCTACCAGGCGCGGGTCGCCGAACTCGTCGCCGCCGGGCGCTCTTTCGCCCGCGTCGAGAACGGCCGCGTCGTCTTCAAGGCCGAGATCGGCGCCGCCACCCCGCACGCCTGCCAGATCCAGGGCGTCTGGGTCGCCCCCGAATACCGCGGCCGCGGGCTCTCCGAGACCGGCATGGCCGCCGTGCTGGGCTACGCGCTGAACGAGATCGCACCGGTGGCCAGTCTCTACGTCAACGACTACAACACCGCGGCCCGCGCCGCGTACCGCCGCGTCGGCTTCCAGGAGGTCGGCGCGTTCATGAGCGTGCTGTTCTGATCGCCGGACCGGGCCAGTAGGGTGCCGCCCATGCTGGAGATGCCCGGGGAACATCCCCCGGACCCCCGAGGTGTCGTCGTCGGCCCGCTCGACCTCGCCGCACGCGTGGACGACGCGCTGGCCGTGCAGGCCGTGGCCTTCGGGCTGACGGACGAGGAGATCGGCGTACGGCGGCACATCGTGCTGCGCCACCTCACCAGCCCCGGCGCCCGCGCCCTCGGCGCGACCACCCCGGAGGGGCGGCTCGTGGGCTTCGTCTACGGCATGCCCAACGACCGCACCCACTGGTGGTCCACCATCGTCCAGCCCTATCTGCGCGCGGCCGGGCACGAGGACTGGCTGGACGACGCCTTCGTCATCACCGAGCTGCACGTCCACCCCGGCTACCAGAACCGCGGCATCGGCCGCCGGCTGATCACCGCCATCACCGACGGCGCCGTGCAGCCGCGCTCGATCCTCTCCGCCATCGACACCGACAGCCCGGCCCGCTGCCTCTACCGTTCGCTGGGCTACCGCGACCTCGCCCGCCCGGTGCTCTTCCCCAGCGCGCCCAGCCCGTACGCCGTCATGGGCGCCCCCCTGCCGCTGCGCCGCTAGGGGGGTGTCTTGCCGATCATGCCGGGCTCCCGACGCCGCTCGCTGATCCGGCCTGATCAACAAGCCCCCCAGCGTGCCCCTACGGAGCGCATTTCCGGGTTGCGTCCCCGGGCGGCTAACCTCCTGACATCCATCTCGTACGCAGGAGAAGACCCCATGGCCAACGCCGCCCACGTCCAGCGCATGTCCACCTTGATGCTGAAGACACTGCGCGAAGACCCGGCCGACGCCGAGACCGCCAGCCACAAGCTGCTCGTCCGGGCCGGCTACGTCCGCCGCGCGTCCGCGGGCATCTGGACCTGGCTGCCGGTCGGCAAGAAGGTCCTGGAGAACGTCTCCCGGATCGTGCGCGAGGAGATGGACGCGATCGGCGCCCAGGAGGTGCTGCTGCCCGCGCTGCTCCCCAAGGAGCCGTACGAGGCAAGCGGCCGCTGGGAGGAGTACGGCGACCTGCTGTTCCGGCTCAAGGACCGCAAGGGCGGCGACTACCTCCTCGGCCCCACCCACGAGGAGATCTTCACCCAGACGGTCAAGGACCAGTGCACGTCCTACAAGGACCTGCCGGTCATGCTCTACCAGATCCAGACCAAGTACCGGGACGAGGCCCGGCCGCGCTCGGGCGTGCTGCGCGGCCGCGAGTTCCAGATGAAGGACTCGTACTCCTTCGACACCAGCGACGAGGGCCTGGCCGAGTCCTACCGGCTGCACCGCGAGGCCTACCAGCGGATCTTCGAGCGCCTGGGCCTCGACTACCGCATCGTCTCGGCCGTCTCCGGCGCGATGGGCGGCTCCGCCTCCGAGGAGTTCCTGGCCCCCGCGGCGGCCGGTGAGGACACCTTCGTGGACTGCCCGAACTGCGACTACGCGGCCAACACGGAGGCGGTCACCACCGCCGTCCCGGCCGTCGAGGGCGCCGAGCACGGGCCGGTCGAGGAGCTGGACACCCCCGACACCCCCACCATCGAGACCCTTGCCGAGCACCTGGGCGTCCCGGCCTCCGCCACCCTCAAGAACCTCCTGATCAAGGTCGACGGCGAGATCACCGCGGTGGGCGTCCCCGGCGACCGCGAGGTCGACCTCGGCAAGCTGGGTGAGCACCTGGCCCCGGCCGAGATCGAGCTGGTCACCGCCGAGGACTTCGAGGGCCGCCCCGACCTGGTCCGCGGCTACGTCGGCCCGCAGGGCCTGGCGGGCAAGTCCTTCCGCTACATCGCCGACCCGCGGGTCGCCCCCGGCACCGCCTGGGTCACCGGCGCCAACAAGCCCGACACCCACGCCCGCAACGTCGTCTGCGGCCGCGACTTCGAGGTCGACGACTACCTGGACGTGGTCGTCGTCGAGCCCGGCGACCCCTGCCCCAAGTGCGGCACGGGCATCGCGCTCGACCGGGCCATCGAGATCGGCCACATCTTCCAGCTCGGCCGCAAGTACGCCGACACCTTCCAGCTCGACGTGCTCGGCCAGAACGGCAAGCCGGTGCGGGTCACCATGGGCTCGTACGGCATCGGCGTCTCCCGCGTGGTCGCCGCCCTCGCCGAGCAGACCCACGACGACTCCGGCCTCTGCTGGCCCCGCGAGGTCGCCCCGGCCGACGTCCACATCGTCGCGGCGGGCAAGGCCCTCCAGACCGAGCTGGCCCTGGACCTCGCCGAGAAGCTCGGCACGGCGGGCGTCCGGGTCATGGTCGACGACCGCGCCGGCGTCTCCCCGGGCGTGAAGTTCACCGACGCGGAGCTGATCGGCGTCCCGACGATCCTGGTCGTCGGCCGCGGCGCGAAGGACGGCGTGGTCGAACTCAAGGACCGCCGCACCGGCGACCGCGAAGAACTCCCGATCGACGAAGCGCTGTCCCGTCTCACCTCCTGACCCAGGAGCGAGCCCCCGCCCCCACCGGGCCGGGGCTGCCACCGTGCCGGACCGGGGCCGCGGCCCCGCCCCACGCCGGGGCTCCACCCTGCTCCCCGCCGGGGCCCGGCCCGAGACGGGCCTCCGCCCACGCCCGCGACCGGGACTGCCCGCCGCATCGCGTCGGGGCGCTGTCTCCGGTCCGGGCCGTGTGCTCCCGCACCGTGCCGGGGGTTCTGGCGCCTGCTCCCCGCAGGGATCGCACCCAGGCCCCCCGCAGGGCCCGGACTGCGCGCCGCGCCGGGCCTCCGGACCGTAGGGCCGAATCCGGCGCGGCCCGGGGTGTCGGGGTCCAGGGGCGGAGCCCCTGGGTTCGGGGAGGGGCGGGGTGGGGGACTACAGCCAGCCCGCGAACTCCAGCAGGAGCTCGGCCCGGCGCCGGTCACCGGCTGCCCCGTGGCGCAGGCCCGTCTCCACGGCGCGGAAGAGGGACCAGCCGCGCAACCGGTCGCGGTCGACGTCCAGGGAGTCGGCCAGCTTGGCGATCCGGCGCCGCGCGGCCGCACCCGGGCCGGGGCCCGCGGCCAGGTCCTCGCAGCGGTCGAGGACCAGCCGCGCCAGGTCGTACGCGCGCTCCCCGACGACCGGTCGCGGGCCCACCGCGAGCCATGGCGTCCGCTCCCCGGACAGCACCTTGCCCTGCCGGAAGTCGCCGTGCAGCAGCAGCCGTTCGGGGGGCTGGGCGGTCAGGCCGGACCGCAGTTCCAGGGCCTCGTCGGCGAGCGGGCGTACGTCGGCCGCCCATGCCCCCGAGGCGAGCGTCGGCAGCACCTCGGCGGCCGCCCCCGTCCGCTCCTCGACGGTGCCGAACGCGTCCTCGGCGGGCGGCGGCACCCACAGCCGCCGTACCGTGCCCGCCGCCTCCAGCAGCGCCTTCGCCTCGGGCAGCGAGCGCAGCGACACGGCGGACTGGAGCCGCTCGATCAGCAGCGCGCCGTCCTCCTGGGAGGCGCGCAGGAGCCGGGCGGCGCCCCAGCCGTTCCAGTGCGCGAGCGCGGCCGCCTCATCGCCCTGGCCCGGGCCCGGTACGGGGAACTTGAGCGCCGCCGGGGTGTCGTCCGCCTGCCGTACGAGCACGATCAGGCCGCCGCGGCCGCCGGGCGTGACGACCCGCTCGGGGGCCAGCTCCCATGCGCGCAGCCGCCGCGCGGCCAGCTGCGGCAGGCTGTCCAGCCAGCTCCGTACGGGCTCCGCCGGATCGTCGCCCACCGCGTCCACCAGCCGCTTCGGCACCTGGAGGGGTCTCGCGTCCCCCGTGTCCGCTGCCATTCCCGAGCTGCCCCCTGTCGCCTTCGTACTCTCGGACCATCAGACCCCGTCGGCGGCTCCGCTCGCAGACGGGGACGGGGCGCCCGGCGCGGCGCGCTCGGTGAGCCCAGGGAAGGCTACGCCGCCGCCCCGCCAGCGCACCGACCGGACCGCCGCCTCGCGCAGCGCGCCCGCCGCCTGCCGCCGCAGGGCGCCGTCGGAGGTGCGTACGAGGTCGGCGTAGACGGCGGCCACCCGGTTCTCCAACTCGGCGGCGAGCCGGACCGCGGCGGCCGAGTCGGGCACCGCGAACGGCAGCGCGTACGCGGGGGCCGCGCTCTGCGGCGTACCGCCCATGTCGCGCACGGTGCGCACGAGGTCGTCGCGGCGCGACCGGTGCGCGGCGTACCCCTCGCGCGCCTCGGCGAGACGGTCGTCGCCGATCCGGCCGCCGACGACGCCGTATCCGTACACGGCGGCGTGCTCGGCGGCGAGCGCGGCCTGGGTGGCCTTGAGCGTCGCGGAGCGGTTCATCCGGGTACTCCTTCCGCGCGGAGGGTGCTGAAGGTGGTGTCACAGGGGCTGACGGGGACCGTCATGAGCCCGGGCCGCCCTGGGTGAGGAGATACACATGGGCGGCGCCGCAGGCCGCGACGGAGGCCAGCAGCCGGGCCAGCTCGGGCGGCGCGCCGACGAGCGCCGTGGTGCGGCTGTCGGCGGTGTGCCGCTCGGCCTGGGCGAGGGCGCCGAGGGCCTTCTTCTCGTCCTCGGGCACCGCGGGCAGCCGCCGCCCGCCCGCGGCCGGTGAGCGGGACGCGGTCGCCGAGGCGGACGCGGAGGGGTCCTTGGAGCCGAACGCCGCCATGTGGGCCGCCGTCTCCGCCCGCAGCGGCCGCAGCCGCTCCGCGAGCCCGGCATGGGCGTCGATGGTCGCGTCGTAGCGCGCGAGGAGCGCGGCCGAGTCCCGTACGCCCCGGGCGCGCAGCGCCGCGGCGTCCGCGGAACCGGATGACCGGTGTCCGTCGTCCGAGTCACCGGAGCAGCCGGCGAGCAGCGCGGCGGCGCCCGCCGAGCCACCGGCCAGCAGCAGACTTCGCCGCCGCGGGGACGCGGTCTGGGGGAGGGACGGGGACGTGGGGCGAGGTGGGGGATTCGTGATCGACACGTTCCTCTTTCCGGGCTGCGGCAGCTCCCGGCCGCCGTTAGTGATCACAGCAGGCGAGCGTACCCGCGCGGGGCCGGAATGCCGGGCAGCGGCCACCGAATCGTCAGCTCGGTGCCGGAACAGATAGGCTTTGAGCTGACACGCGACCTTCCCACAACAGCACACGCGGCCGAGGAGTCACCCGGATGAGCACGACCCAGAGCGAAAGGCTGCGCGGACTGCTGGAACCGCTCGTCAGCGCACGGGACCTGGATCTGGAAGAGGTCGAGGTGACACCGGCCGGGAAGCGGCGCGTCCTTCGCATCGTGGTGGACTCCGACGACGGCGTGCAGCTGGATACGTGTGCTGAGCTGAGCCGGGCGATCTCGCAGACGCTCGACGAGTCGGACGCGATGGGCCAGACCCCGTACGTCCTGGAGGTCACCTCCCCCGGCGCCGAGCGCCCCCTGATCGAGCAGCGCCACTACCGCCGGGCGACCGGGCGGCTGATGAAGGCGCAGCTGGTGGAGGGCGGCGAGCTGATCGCCCGGATCATCGCGGTCGATGACGAGGGGCTGGATCTGGAAGTCCCCGGAGTGAAGGGGCGCAAGCCCACCGCCAGGCGGCTGGCCTTCAAGGAGATCTCCAAGGCACGCGTGGAGATCGAGTTCAACCGCAAGCCCGAGGGCGACGAGAGCAAGGAGGAGGCGTAGCCGTGGACATCGACATGAGTGCCCTGCGGGGTCTGGTGCGGGAGAAGGAGATCTCGTTCGACCTGCTGGTCGAGGCGATCGAGTCGGCTCTCCTCATCGCTTACCACCGCACCGAGGGAAGCCGCCGGCGGGCCCGGGTGCAGCTGGACCGCAACAGTGGCCATGTGACGGTGTGGGCCCGGGAGGACGCCGACGATCTCGAGGAGGGCGAGGAGCCCCGCGAGTTCGACGACACCCCCTCCGGCTTCGGCCGGATCGCCGCCATGACCGCCAAGCAGGTCATCCTCCAGCGGCTGCGGGACGCCGAGGAGGAGATCACCTTCGGCGAGTACGCGGGGCGGGAGGGCGATGTCGTCGCGGGCGTCGTCCAGCAGGGCAAGGACCCGAAGAACATCCTGGTGGACATCGGCCGGCTCGAGGCGATCCTGCCGTCGCAGGAGCAGGTGCCCGGCGAGGACTACGCGCACGGCACCCGGCTCCGTACGTACGTCGTACGAGTGGTCAAGGGCGTGCGCGGGCCGTCGGTGACCCTTTCGCGTACGCATCCCAATTTGGTGAAGAAGCTCTTCGCGCTCGAGGTGCCGGAGATCGCGGACGGCTCGGTGGAGATCGCGGCGATCGCCCGTGAGGCGGGGCACCGCACCAAGATCGCCGTCCGGTCCACCCGTTCGGGCCTGAACGCGAAGGGCGCGTGCATCGGCCCGATGGGCGGCCGGGTGCGCAGCGTGATGGCCGAGCTGCACGGTGAGAAGATCGACATCGTCGACTGGTCGGACGACCCCGCCGAGCTGGTGGCGAACGCGCTGTCCCCCGCCCGGGTGAGCAAGGTCGAGGTGGTTGACCTGGCGGCCCGGTCCGCGCGGGTCACCGTGCCGGACTACCAGCTGTCGCTGGCGATCGGCAAGGAAGGGCAGAATGCCCGGCTCGCGGCCCGGCTCACGGGCTGGCGGATCGACATCCGGCCGGACACCGATCAGTCCGCCGAGCAGGCCTGAACAGGGTCGATCAAGGCTGATTCAAGCCGCGGACACCCGGGATCCAGCCGAAATCGAGTGACGGTTCGATCACTCCCCCCAAGGGGTGAGGTCGGCGCAGGGAGGTAGACTTAAGCAGTGTCTGGCCGCACACGAGCTCGTGCCTGCCCTGAGAGAACCTGTGTGGGATGCCGGGACCGGGCGGCCAAGGACGATCTGCTGCGCATCGTGGCGGTCGAGGGCGTTTGCGTCCCCGATCGGCGCGGTACGCTGCCCGGTCGGGGAGCTTATATGCACCCGACACGGATCTGTTTCGACCTGGCGGTTCGCCGCCGGGCCTTTCCCCGGGCCTTCAGGGGACCGGGGGCGCTCGACACCACGGACGTGCGCCGCTATGTCGAGCACCAGGGTGACCAGTCACCCCAGTAAGAAGCTGGAAGAACGGCACGGGACAACCGTGCGGTCAGGTACCTCGCGAGTCGGAAGTAGGTCGAGATTGCGATGAGCACTCGATGAGTACGCGATGAGTACGCCCATGAAGTAGCGACGGTCCGGCGGTAACCCGGACCTAAAAGGAGCGAAGTGGCTAAGGTCCGGGTATACGAACTCGCCAAGGAGTTCGGCGTTGAGAGCAAGGTCGTCATGGCCAAGCTCCAGGAGCTCGGTGAATTCGTACGTTCGGCGTCCTCGACGATCGAGGCGCCGGTTGTCCGTAAGTTGACTGACGCTTTCCAGGGTGGCAACGGCTCCGGCCGTGCCTCCGGCAAGCCCTCGGCGCCGCGCAAGGCGACGCCCAAGCCCCCGACGCCGGGTCCGGCGTCGGCGGCCCGTCCCGCTGCCCCCAAGCCCCCGACGCCCGGCCCCAAGCCGGCCGCCGCCGAGGGCCCGCGCAGCACGCCGTCCGCGGCGCCCACTCCGGGCCCGCGCCCGACCCCGGGTGCCCGCCCGACGCCCGGCCCCAAGCCGGGTCCGGCGCAGCCCGCGACTCCGGCGCAGCCCGAGTTCACCGCCCCGCCGGCCACCCCCGGCCCCAAGCCCTCCCCGGCCAAGCCGGGCCCGGGCGGCCCCGGCAAGCCGGGCGCCACGCCCGGTCCGCGCCCCGGCGCCCGTCCCGGCCCCGGTGGTCAGGGCGGCCAGGGCGGCCAGGGCCAGGGTGGTCAGGGTCAGGGCGGCCAGGGCGGCCGTTCCGGCGCCCCGCGTCCGGGCCAGGAGCGCCCGCGTCCGGGCGGCGGCCGTCCGGCCGGTCCGCGTCCGGGTAACAACCCCTTCACCTCCGGTGGCTCCACCGGCATGGCGCGCCCGCAGGCGCCCCGTCCCGGCGGCGGCGCCCGTCCGGGCCCCGGCGGCCAGGGCGGTGCCGGTCCGCGTCCGCAGGGCGGCGGCCAGGGCGGTCCCGGTGCCGGTCGCGGCCAGGGTGCGGGCGGTCCCCGTCCCACTCCGGGTTCGATGCCGCGTCCGCAGGGCGCCCAGGGCGGCGGCCCCCGTCCCGGCGGCGGCTCCGGCGGCCCGCGTCCGAACCCGGGCATGATGCCGCAGCGTCCGGCCGCGGGTCCGCGTCCGGGCCCCGGTGGCGGCGGCGGTCGTGGTCCCGGCGGTGCCGGTCGTCCCGGTGGTGGCGGCGGTGGCCGTCCGGGTGGCGGCGGCGGTTTCGCCGGTCGTCCCGGTGGTGGCGGCGGCGGCCGTCCGGGTGGCGGCGGCGGTTTCGCCGGTCGTCCCGGTGGCGGCGGTGGCCGTCCGGGCTTCGGCGGTCGTCCGGGTGGTCCCGGTGGCCGTGGTGGCACGCAGGGTGCGTTCGGCCGTCCCGGCGGTCCGGCGCGTCGTGGCCGTAAGTCGAAGCGGCAGAGGCGCCAGGAGTACGAGGCCATGCAGGCCCCGTCGGTCGGCGGCGTGATGCTGCCTCGCGGCAACGGCCAGACGGTCCGGCTGTCGCGTGGTGCGTCGCTCACCGACTTCGCGGAGAAGATCAACGCCAACCCGGCGTCGCTGGTCGCCGTGATGCTCAACCTCGGCGAGATGGTCACCGCGACCCAGTCGGTCTCCGACGAGACGCTCCAGCTCCTCGCCGACGAGATGAACTACACCGTCGAGATCGTCAGCCCGGAGGAGGAGGACCGCGAGCTTCTCGAGTCCTTCGACATCGAGTTCGGCGAGAACGAGGGCGGCGAGGAGATGCTCGTCGCGCGTCCGCCGGTGGTGACCGTCATGGGTCACGTCGACCACGGTAAGACGCGCCTGCTGGACGCGATCCGCAAGACCAACGTGGTCGCGGGCGAGGCCGGCGGCATCACCCAGCACATCGGTGCGTACCAGGTCTCGACCGAGGTCAACGAGGAAGAGCGCAAGATCACCTTCATTGACACCCCGGGTCACGAGGCGTTCACCGCCATGCGTGCCCGTGGTGCCAAGTCGACCGACATCGCGATCCTCGTGGTGGCGGCCAACGACGGTGTGATGCCCCAGACGATCGAGGCGCTGAACCACGCCAAGGCGGCCGACGTGCCGATCGTGGTCGCGGTCAACAAGATCGACGTCGAGGGCGCGGACCCGACCAAGGTGCGCGGTCAGCTGACCGAGTACGGCCTGGTGGCCGAGGAGTACGGCGGCGACACCATGTTCGTCGACATCTCCGCCCGTCAGGGTCTGAACATCGACGAGCTGCTCGAGGCCGTGGTCCTCACCGCGGACGCCTCGCTCGACCTGCGCGCCAACGCGGAGCAGGACGCGCAGGGCATCGCGATCGAGGCGCACCTGGACCGCGGCCGCGGCGCCGTGGCCACCGTGCTGGTCCAGCGCGGCACCCTGCGGGTCGGCGAGACGATGGTCGTCGGCGACGCGTACGGCCGCGTCCGGGCGATGCTCGACGACAACGGCAACCAGCTCCAGGAGGCGGGTCCCTCGACCCCGGTCCTGGTGCTCGGTCTGACCAACGTGCCGGGCGCGGGCGACAACTTCCTCGTCGTCGACGAGGACCGCACCGCCCGTCAGATCGCCGAGAAGCGCGCCGCGCGCGAGCGCAACGCCGCCTTCGCCAAGCGCACCCGCCGGGTCTCCCTGGAGGACCTGGACAAGGTGCTCAAGGCCGGTCAGGTCCAGCAGCTCAACCTCATCATCAAGGGCGACGCGTCCGGTTCGGTGGAGGCCCTCGAGTCCTCCCTGCTCCAGCTCGACGTCGGCGAAGAGGTCGACCTGCGCGTCCTGCACCGCGGTGTGGGTGCGGTCACCGAGACGGACATCGACCTGGCGACCGGCTCCGACGCCATCGTCATCGGCTTCAACGTGCGCGCCGACGGGCGTGCCACGCAGATGGCCGAGCGCGAGGGCGTGGACGTCCGCTACTACTCGGTCATCTACCAGGTGATCGAGGAGATCGAGGCGGCCCTCAAGGGCATGCTCAAGCCGGAGTACGAAGAGGTCGAGCTGGGCACGGCGGAGATCCGCGAGATCTTCCGCTCGTCCAAGCTGGGCAACATCGCGGGTGTCCTCATCCGCTCCGGCGAGGTCAAGCGGAACACCAAGGCCCGCCTCCTCCGGGACGGCAAGGTCATCGCGGAGAACCTCAACATCGAGGGCCTGCGCCGCTTCAAGGACGACGTCACCGAGATTCGCGAAGGCTTCGAGGGCGGTATCAACCTCGGCAGCTACAACGACATCAAGATCGACGACGTCATCGCGACGTACGAGATGCGCGAGAAGCCGCGCGGCTGACGCGCGCCTCTCATCCGGGGCCGGTCGGCGGAGAATTTCCGTCGATCGGCCCCGGCCCTTGCGTGTACGGTTCGAGAAGCCTGAACCTCGAAGGCCCCACGGGTGGCTTGACCCGGACCGCATGTATGTAGGGACGTTGTCCTTTGACCTGCTTCTCGGCGACGTACGGTCGCTGAAGGAGAAGCGCTCCGTCGTCCGCCCGATCGTCGCCGAGCTGCACCGCAAGTACGCGGTGAGCGTGGCGGAGGTCGGCGACCAGGACCTCTACCGCAGGGCCGAGATCGGCCTCGCGGCGGTCTCCGGGGACGCGGGCCACCTCAACGACGTCCTCGACCGCTGCGAGCGGCTGGTCGCGGGGCGGCCGGAGGTGGATCTGCTGTCGGTGCGACGGCGGTTCCACGGTGGCGACGACGAGTGAGGGCCGGGGAATCGGCGGCCGGTCGATGACCGTCCCTGTTCATCGATGACTGAAGCGAAGAAGAGAGAAGAAGACGCATGAGCGACACCGCGCGGGCACGCAAGCTGGCGGACCGCATCCGGGTCGTGGTCGCGGAGACCCTCCAGCGGCGGATCAAGGACCCGCGGCTCGGCTATGTGACCATCACCGACACCCGGATCACCGGTGATCTGCGGGAGGCGACCGTCTTCTACACGGTCTACGGCGACGACGAGGAGCGCGCGGCCTCGGCCGCCGCCCTGGAGAGCGCCAAGGGCGTGCTGCGGTCGGAGGTCGGACGGCAGACCGGGGTGCGGTTCACCCCGACCCTGACGTTCGTCCCGGACGCCCTGCCGGACAACGCCCGCACGATCGACGACCTCCTCGCCAAGGCCAAGGCGGCCGACGCCGAGGTCCGGGAGGCGTCCTCGGGCGCCACGTACGCCGGTGACGCCGATCCGTACCGCAAGCCGGGCGAGGAGGAGGCGGACGGGGACGACGACGAGTCTCCCTCCGACGGCAAGGGTGCCGCGGACGCATGACACGCAAGGGCAGGGCCGGTTCCGGTGCGCCGGACGGCCTGGTGATCGTCGACAAACCGGCCGGGTTCACCTCGCACGACGTCGTCGCGAAGATGCGCCGCTTCGCCGGTACGCGCCGCGTCGGGCACGCCGGGACGCTGGACCCGATGGCCACGGGCGTGCTCGTGATCGGCGTCGAGAAGGCGACCCGGCTGCTCGGCCATCTGGCGCTGACCGAGAAGGAGTACACGGCCACGATCCGGCTCGGCCAGACCACGGTCACCGACGACGCCGAGGGGGAGATCACCTCCTCCGGCGGGGCGGCGGGGACCGCGCTGAGCGCCGTCGAGGCCGGGATCGGCGAGCTGACCGGGGACATCCAGCAGGTGCCGTCCAAGGTCAGCGCCATCAAGATCGACGGCAAGCGGTCCTACACCCGGGCCCGGGAGGGCGAGGAGTTCGAGATTCCGGCCCGGCCTGTCACCGTCTCGTCCTTCGTCCTCCATGAGGCCCGCGAGGCGAAGGCCGAGGACGGCACCCCCGTCCTCGACCTCGACGTCACGGTCGTGTGCTCCTCGGGTACGTACATCCGCGCCCTGGCCCGCGACCTCGGCGCCGGGCTCGGCACCGGCGGCCATCTGACGGCGCTGCGCCGCACCCGCGTCGGCCCGTACGGGCTGGAGGCCGCGCGGAAGCTGGAGCAGCTGGAGGAGTCCCTCCAGATCATGCCCATCGCCGAGGCCGCGGCCGCTGCCTTCCCGCGCTGGGACGTCGACGCGCACCAGGCCCGGCTGCTGGGGAACGGCGTACGGATCGACATGGCGCCGCGCGAGGGCGCCGGAGCGGGCCCGGTGGCGGTCTTCGGGCCTGACGGGCGCTTCCTGGCCCTGGTGGAGGAGTCGAAGGGCCGGGCCAAGAGCCTCGCCGTCTTCGCATAGGGGTTCCGCGGGCCCCCGCCGACCGGCCTCCGGTGCACGGCGGGGGCAGGCGGCATGGCAGTCTTAGACCTGCGAAAGCAAAAGCGAAAGCGATAAGTCGGCAGTCGAAGGTTCGGGCGAGGAGCGGGCATAGTGCAGCGCTGGCGTGGCTTGGAGGACATCCCCGAGGACTGGGGGCGCAGCGTCGTCACGATCGGTTCCTACGACGGAGTGCACCGCGGGCATCAGCTGATCATCGGCCGCGCGGTGGCCCGCGCGCGGGAGCTGGGCGTACCGGCGGTCGTGGTCACCTTCGACCCGCACCCGAGCGAGGTCGTGCGGCCCGGCAGCCATCCGCCGCTGCTCGCCCCGCACCAGCGGCGCGCGGAGCTGATGGCGGCGCTGGGCGTGGACGCGGTGCTGATCCTTCCGTTCACCCAGGAGTTCTCGCGGCTCACCCCCGCCGACTTCGTGGTGAAGGTGCTGGTCGACAAGCTCCACGCGCGGGTCGTGGTGGAGGGCCCCAACTTCCGCTTCGGCCACCGGGCCGCCGGGAACGTCGACTCGCTGCGCGAACTGGGCACCACCTACGACTACGAGGTCGAGGTGATCGACCTGTACGAGCGCGGCGAGGCGGGCGGCGGCGAGCCGTTCTCGTCCACCCTGGTGCGCAGGCTGGTCGCCGAGGGGGACGTCACGGGCGCCATGGAGGTCCTGGGGCGGCCGCACCGCGTCGAGGGCGTCGTGGTCCGCGGCGCGCAGCGCGGCCGCGAACTCGGCTTCCCCACGGCCAATCTGGAGACGCTGCCGCACACCGCGATCCCGGCCGACGGGGTCTACGCGGGCTGGCTGACGGCCGAGGGCGAGTCCATGCCCGCGGCCATCTCGGTCGGCACCAACCCGCAGTTCGACGGGACCGAGCGGACCGTGGAGGCGTACGCGATCGACCGGGTCGGTCTGGATCTGTACGGGCTCCATGTGGAGGTGGACTTCCTCGCCTTCCTGCGCGGCCAGGAGAAGTTCGACTCGATCGAGGCGCTGCTGGAGCGGATGGCGGCCGATGTGAAGCGGGCGAGCGAGCTGGTGGAGGAGTACGACAGCAACCGCTGAACGCAGTCATACGACGGCGATCGCCCCGCCGGGCCGGTTCATCCGGTCCGACGGGGCGATCGCCGTTCGTACGGGGCTACTGCTGGGGCGGGGGCGGCGGCTGGTGCTGCCACGGCTGCCCCTGCTGGCCCTGTTGCTGAGGCGGCTGCGGCTGCCCCTGCTGCGGCGGCTGCCCCTGCTGCGGCGGCTGCGGCTGGCCCTGTTGCGGCCCGGTCTGCCAGGGCTGACCGGGCTGGGGCTGCTGCTGTGCCTGGTTCGGCTGCTGCGGCGGGTACCAGCCCTGCTGCGGGCCGGGCTGGCCGGGCTGACCGGGCTGCCCGGGGTAGCCCGGGTGCTGCGGCGGCTGCCCCTGCTGCGGATAGCCGTACCCGTACGGCGGCGGCTGCTGGCCCTGCTGCGGCGCGTACGGCCCCGGGTAGGGCTGCTGGCCCTGCCCGGGCAGCGGCGGGGCCATCTGCGGCGGCTGGGCGCCGCCGTCGGCCGTCCACAGCCCCTGCGCCTGCTGCGCGCGGGAGAAGTCCTCGGCGACCATGGCGGAGAGGTTGAAGTACGCCTCCCGGGTCTTCGGGCGCATCATGTCGAGGTCCACCTCGGCGCCCGCCGAGAGATGCTCGTCGAACGGCACGACGACCACCCCGCGGCAGCGGGTCTCGAAGTGCGACACGATGTCCTCGACCTTGATCATCTTGCCGGTCTCGCGGACCCCCGAGATGACCGTGATGGAGCGCTGGACGAGGTCGGCGTAGCCGTGCGCGGACAGCCAGTCGAGCGTGGTGCTCGCGCTGCTCGCACCGTCCACGGAGGGCGTGGAGATGATGATCAGCTGGTCGGCGAGGTCGAGCACCCCGCGCATCGCGCTGTAGAGCAGACCGGTGCCCGAGTCGGTGAGGATGATCGGGTACTGCTTGCCCAGGATGTCGATGACGCGGCGGTAGTCGTCGTCGTTGAAGGTCGTCGAGACCGCCGGGTCCACGTCGTTGGCGAGGATCTCAAGACCGGAGGCCGCCTGCGAGGTGAACCGCCGGATGTCCATGTAGCTGTTGAGGTACGGGATCGCCGTGACCAGGTCGCGGATGGTCGCACCGGTCTCGCGCCGCACCCGGCGGCCGAGCGTGCCCGCGTCGGGGTTGGCGTCGATCGCGATGACCTTGTCCTGGCGCTCGGTGGCCAGCGTCGAGCCGAGCGCGGTGGTCGTCGTGGTCTTGCCGACGCCGCCCTTGAGGCTGATCACCGCGATGCGGTAGCACGAGAGGACCGGCGTACGGATCAGCTCCAGCTTGCGCTGCCGCTCCGCCTCCTCCTTCTTGCCGCCGATCTTGAACCGCGAACCGGCGGCGTTGTTCTTCTTGGGCTTCTGCTTCCCGCGGATGAGCCGGTCCGAGGACAGCTCGACCGCCGCCGTGTACCCGAGCGGGGCGCCCGCGTTGCCCTGTCCGGCGCTCGGGCGCTGCTGCCGCTGGTCGGGCGCGGCGACGGGCCAGCCGCCGGTACGGGGATCGGCCGCCGGGGCGCCGCCGGCGTCGGGGCGCGGGTAGCCGTAGCCGTCCTGCGGCTGTGGCGGCTGCGGCTGCTGCTGATGCGGGGCGGGCGGCGGGTACGGGCCCTGGCCCTGGCCCTGCTGAGGCCCGGGTGCGGGTGCGGGTGCGGGCGCGGGTGCGTCGGGGCGCGGATAGCCGTAACCGTCCGGCGCGGGCGCCGGGGGCTGCCCGGCCTGCGGATAGCCGTACTGCGGAGCCTGGGGCGCCTGAGGTGCCTGGGGTCCCTGCGGGGCCGGGGGAGGAGCCTGGGGCCCCTGCGGAGCCTGCGGGTGCTGCGCACTCTGCGGCCCCTGGGGACCATGCGGCCCCTGGGGACCATGCGGCCCCTGGGGACCATGCGGCCCCTGGGGACCATGCGGCCCCTGGGGACCATGCGGTCCCTGGGGACCGTGCGGCGCCTGGGGGCCCTGCGGGCCGGGCGCGGCAGGCCCGCCCTGATGAGGGTAACCACCTTGCGGGGCAGCCGGGTTCGGCGCCGCGGGCTGCGGCCCGGGCGTCCCGGCGCCCGGACCGGGGGCGGGCTGGCCCTGCGCACCCGCGGCCGGCGGCGCCCAGGGACCGGCCTGCGGCGGCAGCGGCCCACCGGCCGCGCCGGGCCCGCCCGTACGCTGCTCCGGAACCTGGGCCGGGCCCCCGCCCGTACCGCCCGACTCCGGCGCGGCGGGCTGGAAGTCCGGCGGCAGGGGCGGCAGCCCGGACTGCGGAGCGGCGGGCGGCGCCCAGTTGTTGCCGGTCTCCTGCGGCGGCGTGGCGTCGGCCGCCCCCTCCTGCGGCTCTCCCTCGGCGCTCGCCGCCTTGGCGCGCTCCTCGGCCTCCCGGCGCAGCGACGCCGCGGAGAAGCGCATGGTGCCCTCGCTGCGCACCTCGCCGGTCCCGGCGTCGGAGTCGCCGTCGGCCCCGGCGGCGCCGGATTCCGCGTCGGCGGCCTGCTTCCGCTCCGCGATCTCGCGTCGCAGCGAGGCGGTGGAGAACCGCACCGTGGAACTGCCCGCCACGGCGCCGCTGTCGTCGCGCTCGTCGGCGTCGGCGCCCGCCTCGGGGGCCTCGGGCGTCTTGGGGGAGGCGACCGGCGGGACCGGGGGCGCGGCGGGCGCCAGCGCGTAGTCGTCGTCCTCGGCCGAGGCGTCGGGAAGGTCGGACGCATGCTGCTCGACCCGGCCGCCTTCCGGCTCGCCGTCAGCCGGGGCCGGAGCGGCCGGGCTTGAGGCGAAGCCGGACGAAGAGGGTGTTCCGCCGGTCTCCTCGGCCCGCGACCTGACCTCCGCCTCCGCGTCGTCCGCGTCCTCGGCCGTCCCCTCCGGCGCGGCTTGGTGCACGGAGGCATCGCCCGGCGCGGGCTCGGCGGAAGGCGCCGGGGGCGGGGGCGTCCACGCCCCCTGGAACCCGTTCGGGTCCGGCGGCCCGGGTACGGACACCGGGGTGCCCGTCGGCGGAGGCGGCGGCGGGGGCGGCGTCGTCCCGGCCCCCGTGTCCGTCCCGGGTCCTGCGGCGGGTGGTGCCGACGGCGAAGCGTTCTGCGTGTACCAGGCAGGTGGGGTGTAGTCGATGGTGAACTCGCCCGTGTGCTCGGTCTCGGCGTCGGACCGATCATCGCCGGGTGTGGTTCCGCCCGTGCGGATCTCGTCCCGATCGCTGCTCACAATGCCTCCTGGTGTGGTCGAACACCCTTGAAATTCATGGCGAGGCCGATCTGTTGCCGATCGCTACTGTCGTCCGACCGTTCGGCTTTCCCCTTTTGTGACGCCGGGGACACCTGATCAGGTTCGTCACCGTGCGCATACCAAGCCTAATCACGAGAACCGCCCGGACGGCAGGCCCGTCCCGGCGCTCGCAAGCGTCCGATGGGTCACGTCTCCTCGCCGTACCGAGAGATGATCAGTACGGAATCCCCTCGAATCACCCCAAGGGCGGACTAGTCGACTCGGCGCGGCGATCCCAGCAGCCCCGTCTCGGCGTCGGTCGCCTGGAGCGCCACGGCCTGCCGTGCCTCCCGGGTGCACCACAGGGTGACCCAGTCCTGGAGGGTTGACAGCGCGGTGACGTCGGGTCGGGGGAGGGCCATGATCCTGCCTATCTCCTCCGCCTCGTCGGGCGAGACGCGCTGGATCCCGACCAGTCCCGCGTGCTCCAGGAGCCGGGGCGCGACCGGGCTCAGATACGGCAGCAGGGTCAGCACCGACTGCCACGGCAGGGCGGACACCCGGCCGCGCGGCGGGCGCATGCCACAGTCCCGGATGACCAGCACCGGGCTGCCCACCGACGGCCCTTGGGGCGGGACCCGGCCCACGTCGAAAACGGTCATGCACTGCTGCCCGCCGCCCGCGACCTGCACCAGGTTGGCCCACAGATGCGGCCGCCCGGTCTCGATGGCGACCCGGGCACCGGTGGCTGCCGCCCGGAAGGCCAGCACCTGCGCGGTCCACAGCCCCCCGACGAGCACCACGTCGAACGGCTCGGGCCGGTTGAAGCCCAGCACGGCAGGCTGGTTCTGGCCGTCCACGCCGATGATGACGCCGTCGTCACCGACCGGCAGGGCGAGCGCGTCGAGCTGGTCCGCGGTGAGCGTCTGGCGGCCGCGGCGGGGTCCGATGAGTCCGAAGCCGGGGCGCGTCCTGTGCCCGCCCGACGCGGCCGGGGGGTTGGGGGCGGGGGTGGACGGAGAAGAGGTGGACGGAGTGGAAGTGGCCATGGCCATCAGCGAGTACCTCCCAGCGGAAGCGTGGCGAGCACGCCGGGCAACTGCTCGCGATCGAGACGTACGAGCCCGACCCGCACCCCGCGCGCCGCGCGCTCCAGCGCCTTGCGGGCGGTGATCAGATCGGTGTCATTGCGGCCGGTGATGCGGATGTGTCCGTTGACCGTGGAGGTGTTCCGGCCGCCCTCGCCCTGGGTGAGCGTCAGGCTGAAGGTGCTCGCGAGGGCGGGCATGGAGGTCAGCAGCGCCACCAACTGGGGCAGCGGCACGGCTCCCGTGCCCACCTGCGGCCACCGGCCCACCCAGTAGGTGGTGTGCCAGCGGTCGTCACAGCGCCAGGCGCGCGAGGTCTCCGCGGTCCGGCGCGCCGGAGTGCTCGCGCGCCCCGCCTGGGTCGTCGCGTTCGGGTTGACGCACGCCGAGGTGGCGATGGCCGTGGCCAGTTCGCCCTCGGCCAGCGCCCTGGCCGTGAAACCGGCTCCGGTGAGGCGGCTGGCCAGCTGGTCGACCGAGCGCAGCAGACAGCGCTGAGCGCCCTCCAGGCCGCCGCCGCGCGCCTCGATGGCCTCCGGGCACAGCTCGGGATGGAGCTTGAGCGCCACCCAGGTCAGCCGGACGGCGGGCGCCCCGGCGTGCTCCTGGAGCGGGGCGTAACTGCGCGCCGCCGCGGCCTGCTCCGGCAGATGCGGCGCGGGCGCGGGCTGCGCGTGCTGGACGACCTGTACGGACTCCAGCCGGATCCCGTCCACCTCCAGCGCGTCGTGCAGCAGCGCGAGGGGGAGCGGCCGCTTGTCCCGCATCGGCCGCAACGGGGCGTCGTGCGACTGGACCTGGAGAATCGCCGTGAGGAACGTGCCGTCGCCGATCATGCCGATCTCGCGCCGGTCCCGGGAGAGGTACGCGTACGTCCGCAGTGCCGGATCGCATTCGACGGCGGGGGCGAGCGAGGGGTCGAGACCGGCCGGAACGGGCTCCTTGGCGAGCCGCTGACGGGCCCGGAGCGCGCTGATGGAGATGAGCCAGTCGGTGAACGGCTGCTGCCGGCGGCGCAGCACCGCGAGCAGCACGAGCACCAGGGCGACCACCCCGGCGGGAACGAGCAGCAGCGAGTCGACGGTCCAGGCGACGACGAGGACCGCGGCGGCGACCTCCACCAGCACGAGTTGGTGCAGCCGTACGGGGCCGAAGCTCCCAGTGCGTGAGGGCTGGCGCGGTGCGGCGGTGCGCGCGTGGGTGGCAGAGCTCATCAGGGAGGCCGCCCCTTGTCCTGGTCTCGTCCTGGTCGATTGTGTGATTACGGTATCGGAAAGGCCGCGTGAGGGTGGCGCGGGTATCAGCTGGGCCGAGTGGGTGAGTAATCTCCCCTGTGGCGACCAAGCGCAGGCACGTGCGCAAGAACAACACGGGGAGAAGCGGGCTAAGACATGGCATCGCGGCGGGATGAGCTCAGCGCCTACACCTTTGCGAAGAAACGAATGGTTGCCTCGTTTGTGCAGCCATCGCCCACCGTCATGGATGACGGCGCTCCGCGCCCGGTGCGCGCCTTTCTCCCCGGCGTCATCGTGGGCGCGCTGGTCCTGGCGGGTTTCGGGGCCTGGGGAATGTTCAGGCCGACCGCGCCGCAGGGCTGGGACGACACCGCGGCCCACATCATCGTCGGCAACGAATCCACGTCGCGTTACGTGATTCTGTCGACGGACGGAAAGAAGCAGCTGCATCCCGTCCTCAACCTGGCCTCCGCGAAACTCGTCCTCGAGTCCGGCAAGTCGGACATCATTCGGGTGAAGGACTCGCAGCTCGACAACGGCGACATACCGCGCGGCCCGACGATCGGAATTCCGTACGCACCGGACCGCATGCCGGCAGCCGATGACGCCGTCGAGCAGAAGCGCTGGGCGGTCTGCGAGCAGCCCGGTGGCGGGCAGGACAAGTCCACGCAGAAGGCGGTCTTCCTCTTCGCCGACCGGGAGGCGTCGAAGGTCCAGGGTGCGCAGCGGCTGCGCGGCAGCCAGGCGATGTACGTCGAGGGCAGCAAGGGCCGCTACCTGGTGGACCCGTCCGGCAAGAAGTACCTCCTGGGCGGTCCCCAGGGGGAGAAGAGCATGACCCCGCAGCAGTACGACCTCCTGCTGCGGACCCTCTTCAAGCAGGGCGCCGAGCCGCAGAAGGTGACCGACGACTGGCTGGACACGCTGAAGGACGGCGCGCCGGTGGAGTTCCCCTCGGTGCCGGGACAGCCGGGCGCGTCGGCCGGGGTCGACTCCCTGCCGGACGAGGCCGACAAGGTGGGGACGGTGCTCCAGGCCCAGACGGGCGGCGGCACCCAGCACTACGTCGTGTTGCGGGGCAAGGTGCAGCCGGTTTCGGGCTTCGTCGCCAATCTGCTGCTCAACAGCGAGCAGCTGTCCAGCCTCAACCAGCTCGGCAAGCCGATGAAGGTCAACGCACAGGACTTCGTCTCCGACTCCGAGGTCTTCGCCGAGGACACCGCCTGGCCCGCCGAGGCGCCGAGCCAGGTCAACTCCGTGGAAGGGACGGCCGGTTCCCAGGCCAGGGACACCGTCTGCAACGTCCTCACCAAGGTCAGCGCCAACGGCACGCCCACGCTGGAGACCTGGGCGGGCGCGGACTACCCCGCGCCCGTCGTGGACGGTGGCAGCAGCGCGTACGTCACCCCCGGTACCGGCCTCTTCTACCGGCAGTACCAGGGGCGGGCCACGAACACCGGCCAGACCTTCCTCATCACCGACACCGGCCTGCGCTACCAGGTGCAGTCCAACAGCGACAGCAGCGCGGGCAAGTCCAAGATCGGCGGTTCCGCCGACGAGCAGAAGGCCATGACCGAGGGGCAGAGGGCGGCCAACGAGGCGCAGACCAGGCTGGGTTACGGCGACGTGAAGCCGGTGCCGGTTCCGCAGAACTGGTCGCAGTTCCTTCCGATCGGGCCACGGCTCGACCTCAACAGCGCCCGACAGCCGCAGGGTTCGTGACCATGGGAAACCGACACATGAGGCGGGCGGCCGCACTGTCGTCCGCGACCGTACTGGCGTGCCTCACCGGGGCGACGGGCGCGACGGAGCCCGTCGCCGCCGCGGCCACGTCCGTGGACGGCAACGGCCAGTGCACGTTCCCGATGAAGAAGCAGATCAAGGGAACGCCCTGGTCGCTTCAGCGGCTGGTGCTGGACCGGCTGTGGGAGGACACCAAGGGCAAGGAGAAGGACGGTGACCCGGTCAAGGTCGCCGTCATCGACACCGGCGTGGACAACACCAACGTCCAGCTGAAGTCCGCGGTCGACGCGTCGAGCGGCGCGAACTACCTGTCCGTGCCGAAGGACGTCTCCGGCGCCGACCGCAAGCGGGCGCAGAGCCCCACGTACGACGAGGTCGGGCACGGCACCAAGGTCGCGGGCATCATCGCGGCCCGGCCCCGTCCGGGCACCGGTTTCGTCGGCCTGGCCCCGGACGCGAAGATCATCCCGCTCAAGCAGAACAACGCCGAGGGCAAGGGCACGCCGGAGATGATGGCGCGGGCCATCCGCAAGGCGGTGGACGAGGGCGCCCGCGTCATCAACATCTCCCAGGACACCAAGGGCGCCCGCTCGCAGCAGGACTTGGAGCTGGCGATCGCCCACGCGATCGACAACAACGTGGTCGTGGTCGCCTCCGCCGGGAACGACGGCGCCGACGGCAAGTCGAAGCGCACCTACCCGGCCTCCTACCCGGGGGTCCTCGCCGTCGCCGCCTCCGACCGCAACAACGAGCGCGCGTACTTCTCGCAGAGCGGCGACTTCGTCGGGGTCGCGGCGCCGGGCGTGGAAATGGTCTCCACCGTGCCCAAGGGGGGCCAGTGCGTCGACAACGGCACCAGCTTCGCCGCCCCCTACGTGGCCGGTGTCGCCGCCCTCATCCGCGCCAAGCACCCGGACTGGGAGCAGAACGAGGTCGTCGCCCAGATCGAGCAGACCGCCGAGCGCGGCGTCAACGGCCGTGACCGCTACATCGGCTGGGGCGTGATCGACCCCGTCAAGGCCCTCACCGACGACGAGCAGGCGATCCAGCGGCCCACCGTCGACAACGGCTCGGCCAAGAACATCCCGAAACCCGATCCGGGCAAGCTCATCCTGGGCGAGACCCCCCACGAGCGCAGCGTGCGCCTGGCCACGTACGCCCTGGGTACGGGCGTGGTCGTGGTGGCCATCACCGCGGGCGGCGCGATCGTCCTCCGCGATTGGCGGCGCCGACGCGGGGTGTGAGTCCCACGTTCCCCATCCGTTCCACTCGTTCCAGCCCTGTAACAACCCGACGGCCCATGGTCATGGACACGGGGACGGTGGCTAGAGTGGTGCCTTGACAACTTCGATCCGATGTACACGGGGTGGCTGGTCGATGGGACGCCCCGAGGCATCCGATTCATGGGGGAAGGTGTGCCATGTCGGAAAAGCTCCGCGTAGAAGGCCATGATTTCAAGACGCTGGAAAGCGCCATCGATTGGATGGAGGGCCAGCTGACCCAGCGGGTCGGCAAGCTCAACGGTGTGATCGACGAGATCGAGGGGCACTGGAAGGGCATCGCGGCCGGCGCCTACAACAACCTCCAGACGGAGGTCAACAACGACGTCCGCCGCGTCAACCAGCTGCTGAGCTTCACCAAGGAGCTGGTGAAGGCGAGCCGGGACGGCTTCGACGCCGAGGAACAGGAGCAGCTCAGGAAGATCAACAGCGTCGGGGGTGGCCAGAGCGGCATCCTGGGCTCCTTCCACGCTTCTTGATCCTTCTTGACCCTTCCGCTTCGTATCAGGAGTTAGTGCTCAATGGAAATCACATACGAGGGTGTCGTCAACGCCTCGACCACGGTCAAGAGCGAGGCCGACCAGCTCAAGACCGACCTCGACACCATCATGAGGAAGTGCAAGGCCGTCTCCGAGTCGTGGTCCGGTGAGGCGCAGCGGGCGTTCAACGAGCGTCAGCACGAGTGGAACCAGCGCGTTAACCACCTGCACACGACCCTCGTCGAAATCTCGAAGAGGCTGCTGGAGGCGACGGAGGGCTACAAGGCCAATGACCACCGTCAGGGCCAGCGCTTCGCGCAGGGGTAAGAGACGCAGCGCACAACCTGCGGTCGTGTCGTGGGTGCGGGACATCGCGGCCCTGGCCGCGTGTCCCGCACCCACGACTGCCGTATGTCGATACACGGAGGAGGTGTTTCATGGCTGAGTCGGTACCGGACGGGGGGAGCTCTGCTAAGTCTCCTTCGTCGCCGAAACTCGACGCTCCCAGTGAGTCCTTGCAGGAATTCAAGAAGCGCGTCGACAGACTTCTGACGGAACTGGACAAGTCGACCGCCGCGCACGGCAAGCTGAGCGAACAAAAGGTGGCCGCCACCGCCTACGGCGCCTTCGAGCAGGCGACGACGCTTGCCGAGGCGTACAACAAGGCGCACAGCCGTCTGCAACTGCTCTCCCGCATCCTGGGTGAGCAACTGGAGGCGATGGGCATCACGGTGGGCGCGGCCGACGGCGACTACCAGGAGATGGACCAGGAGCACGCGCGGCGCCTCAAGGCGATTCAGGCGCGCACCAGCAAGTACTACGAGCAGTATCAGAAGGAGCACGGTCATAAGGGCGGCGGCAAGCCTGATGACGGTGTCGAGACCGGCAACGGTAAGCAGGCCGAAGACGGCGGCATTTGATCGGGAACGGGGGATCAGGACATGAGCGAGCCGAAGATGTGCTACAGCATCACGACTTTCGACGGAATGTCCTTCGAGAAGATGCTCAGTTTGGTCGCCGGTACGGATGAAGAAGAGATCATCCGTAAGGGCAACGCCCTCACTAGCGCGGGGGCTGAGCTGGACAAGATCGGCGACGAGCTCAAGAAGCGTGTCGGCAGGGTTACCTGGGACGGCGAGGGTGGCGACGCCTTCCGTGAGTGGGGTGACGACTTCGCCAAGCAGGCGCTGAAGCTGTCGAAATACGTCGGTGACGTCGGCAAGGCCATGGAGCACGCGGGCGAGACACTGACCCAGGTGAAGAAGGCGATCCCGAAGCGTCCGGATGGCACGGGTGTGTGCTACGCGGACGCGGACAAGGAGAAGGAACGCCTCGAGACGCTGAAGGAGCTGGAGCCCGAAACCCGCACGCAGATGTTGAGGCTGGCGGGCAGCTACGGGACGCAGGCGGGGGCCATGGACCTCTCCGGGCAGGACGAGCCGGTCTTCAAGCCGCTGCCGAATGCGGCCATACCTGACAGTTTCATTGAAGGCGGGCAGGAGTCGTACGGCTCCTCCGGCGGCTCCGCAGGAACCGTGTCCTCGGCAGGTGGCGGGGCGCCGAGTGCCCAGCATGCCGTCCAGGACTCGACATTCTCCCCGGGGCATGTCACCAATCCATCCGCTCCGGGGGGAGGTGGCCATGTCACCGTTCCGGACGCGACCCACACCAACATCGACGGTGTGAAGGACCTGCCGCGCACGGATCCCGCACCGGCTCCCTCTGCGCCCCCACCCACACCCACGGGGCAGCAGGGGCCCGGCCGCGAAGTCACGGGCCTGCCGGTCACTCCGCCTGTCTCCCCGTCCCCGGGGCTGGGCAGGTCCGGTCCGCCCGTGAGTCCGGTCGGGCGGACGGGCGGCCCCAGGCTGGGAGGCGGCAAGGGGCTCGAGTCCATCAACGCCCGGCCCGTCACCAACCCCATGCGCGCCGACAGGGAGGTCGTCGGCGGTATGCCTCCCCGCCAGACACCGACGAGCGGCGATGCCCGGACCGCTCGCGGCCCGGTCATCGGCGGCGAGCAGGGCCGTACCACCGGCCGCACAGGAGCCCCGACGACCACCGGCCAGGGTGTCGTGGGCGGACGGCCCGTCACGGGTGCCCCGTCCCGCGGGTCGGCGTCCTCGGCCCGTCCGGGCAGGATGGCCCGTTCCGCGAGCGAACTCAGGGTCAACGGGGAGTTCACCCAGGGAGGAAGTGGTCTCGTCCGGGGCGGCACCGGAGTGTCCGGTGCGCCGTCGAAGAACGATTCGCGTCGGTCCAAGAAGCGTGACGGCGGAGAAACCCCCGACTACTTGACCGAGGACGAGGAGACATGGACCGGGGGAGAGCGCCGAAACGTGCCTCCCGTGATCGAGTAAGGCCCGCCGCCCGCACAAGCCTCTGATGACGAGCACAGGACGAACAGGCACTATGGAACAAACGCTCACTCAGGTCCGGAGCCGGGCATCGGCAGTCCTCGCGCTGCTGGCGTCCTTGCTCGTCATCATGGGGCTCGTCGCGCCCTCCGCGCTGGCGGAGAACATGCGGGAACGCCAGTGGTACCTGGACGCCATGCAGGCAGAACGCATGTGGAAGGTCAGCTCCGGCAAAGGCGTGACCGTTGCCATGCTCGACAGCGGTGTCGATGCCTCTGTGCCGGAGCTTCGGGGGAAGGTTCTGCCGGGGAAGAACTTCGTCGAGCCCGGTGCTGACGCCCGTACCGACCCGAAGGGGCACGGCACGGCCATCTCGCTGCTCATCGCCGGAAATGGAGCCGGTGGCCAGGGCGTCAAGGGCCTCGCTCCCGATGCGCGCATTCTCCCACTCACGGTGACCGGCTCGACGAAGGAATCCGGGAACACCACTGTTCCGAGCCTCACCAAGGCCATTCGATACGCGGCCGACAGCGATGCACAGATCATCAACATGTCCCTGGCCTTCCAGGACTACTCGCTCGAAAAGGGTGAGAGGGAACAGCTCCAGAAGGCGGTCGACTACGCGATCGGACGCGGCAAACTGCTGCTGGCCGGTTCGGGCAACGACGGAAATACGTCGAACGACGTCACCTATCCCGCGGCCAGTGACGGCGTGGCCGGAGTCAGCGCCATCGACAAGTCTTTGGCGGCGACCAAGTTCTCGAACCACGGCTCCTTCGTGGCTCTCGCGGCACCGGGTGAGGATATTCCGACCAGTTGTATCGGGAAATCCGGGTACTGCAAAACCTGGGGCACCAGCCAGGCCACCGCCATCACCTCCGGCGCCGCCGCCCTCATCTGGGCCAAGCACCCCAAGTGGACCGGAAACCAGGTACTCCGGGTCATGATGGAAACCGCCGGCAAGCCCGCCGACGGCAAAATCCCCAGCCGCTACCTCGGCTACGGCACGATCCGCCCGCGCTACAACGTCCTGGAGAACAAGGGCGACCCGGGCCCGGCCGACGTGAATCCCCTCGTGGCCGCCAAGAAGCCGGATTCCCCCTCCCCGTCCAAGGACGCCCCGTCCACCGCCCCGAAGGGCGGTGCCGAGGCCGGTACCGCCGCCGAGGGCACCGAGGACGGCGGCGGCAGCGCGATGCCCTGGATCCTGGGAGCGGGGGTTGCCGTGGTCGTGGTCGGCGGTGGGGCCTTCGTCTTCCTTCGCCGCCGTAGCGCTCAGCGTTTCTGACTGTCCTTCAAAAATATCCGGCGACGAGCTGAATTCGTCATGCGCGCGTTCACCCACTCATCATCGAGGTCGCTTTCGGTATGCCCTGAACCGTGGGCGTGCTAGCGTGCACGACACGTTTGAGCCACGCGCTCTGCAAATGCCTCGTAAACGGTCAGATAGGGGGAAGCGTGACTGACGAGATCTTTCGAGGAATGCAGGAGTTCCAGCAATATGCGGAGAAACTCCAGCAGCTCATGACGGATATGCAGGATCAGGTTCCGCAGCACGCCACGGGCGAGGACGCCCAAGGTGCCGTCAGTGTGACGCTGGGGCCTGATCGGCTGCCCGAGTCCATCAAGGTCGCGTCCGACTGGCAGCGTCGGCAGCCTCCCGAGAACCTCGGCCCGTCCGTCGTCGACGCGTACGGCTCCGCCATGAGCGAGCAGATGGAAGGCTGGTCGCGCACCCTCGAGCAGTCGGGCTGGGAGGAACGGGCCGCGGAACTCGAGGGCATGCCCGACGTCCCCGGTTCGGGAGCGGGGCCCGTCGCGCCTCCGGAGGTGCCCCGGCAGGATCGGGACCCCGTCCGTCCGAGGCCCATGGAGGACGTGGTCGAGGACACCCTCTCCGGGCTCGACGCCCTGGACGGGCTGGACGTGGACTCGTTCCGGGCTCCGGAGGTCACGGGAGAGGCGGCCGCCCGCCGGGTCGTCATCGGCCTCACCGCGCACACCCTGGTCTCCTGCGAAGTGGATCCGCAGTGGGCCGCCCAGCAGTCGTCCATCCGGTTGAGCCAGGCGCTCAACGAGGCGCTGAGCCATGCCCGGGCCAAGCTGGAGGACGTCCAGAGTCCCGGCGCGGCCCAGATCGCGGACCTGAACCCACAGGGCCTCATGAACGAGTTCCTGGCCATACTCAACGACCCGCAGCGGCTGCTCTGACGTGTTCACTGGCTCGGAAAGGAACTGAAGCCCCATGGCGAAGGACCGTCTCAAGGTCATCACGGACGCCATTCGCTCCGAGGCCGGCATGTGGGACAAGCAGGCCACGGCGATCGGCGAAGTCGGCACCACCATCAAGGGCATGCGGCCCAGCCGGCTCGAGTACGGCATGTATCAGATATTCGTCGGTGCCTATCAGGACGTCATCGATCACCTCTCGGCTCGTTGTGCCGAGGGGGAGAAGCGGATGACGGAAATCGCCGACGCCTTGGTCAAGAACGCGAAGGCGTACGACAACCACGAAGCCGACACCAAGAAGTCTGTGGAAGAAGCCTACTAGTACCGAACGGTGCTCGGGGAACGGGGAGAGTAATGGCATTCAGTCAATCGGCATTCGAAGACCTCATCGAAAAGATCAACGAGAAGTTGAAGAAGGCCGGTGAGCTGTTGGACAAGATGGTCGACGGAGTCAACGGCTTCGCGGGCAAATGGTACATTCCCGATTCTGTGGCGAAGCCGATCATCGCCGCCGCGAACAAGCTCGTCGATTTCGTCAACTGGATCCTCAAGAAGATCGGCGAATTCTTCAAGGGCGTCGTCGCCCCGGTGATGCTCTTCCTGGACTCCCTCGACTGGCAGGACAAGAAGGTCCGCGGCAAGGCGAGCACCGCCTCCTCCACCACGGCGAAGGGCAATCTCCAGGCCCCGAAGGAGTGGAAGGGCGAAGGAGCCGACGCCTATACGGGTGCCATCTGGACTCAGTCTTCCGCCGCCGGCCAGGTCAGCAGCAACGCCGACTCGGTCGCCACCAGTCTCCTCGTCGCCGCCGGAGCGGGACTCGCCTTCTACGGAGCCATCGCCCTCTTCCTGGTTCAGTTCATCCCTGCCCTGGGCGCTGCGGCCGCCGCCGGCGCGACCGGTATCGGTCTGATCCCCGCCGCGATCGCCGCCATCGGAGAAGGAACCGCCGGGTGGGTGCTTCTCACCACCGCCTCGATCGCTCTGGCGACCGTGCTCGGCGACCAGGTGCAGACCCTCGCCGAGCTGAAGGGCCAGGCGGGCGACAACAGCGCGTTCCCGAACGGCCACTGGCCGATCGGCACCGCCTGACCGGACCACTTTTGGAGTGAACCTGTGTACGGACCTCGTATCGCCGGAGTGAGCATCGCCGTACTGGCGTTGCTGTGGCTGATGATGCCGGTCCTCACCGACTGGGCGGTCGTACCGTCCAAGCCGGTGGGGGTGATCCTCTGCGTGCTGGTCGTGGCCTGTCCGGCGATCGGCGAGGTGTTCACGAAACGGCAGCAGCAGCGCAACCGCCGCTGACCACAACCGCACAGCGGTAGGGGCTCGTCGAAGATTCGACGAGCCCCTACCGCTGTCCGGTCCCGCTGTGCGCGGCCGCCTTACTCCTCCGGCAGCCACGCCGTCTGGATCAGCGACGCCCCGCCGCGCCGCGAGACGAACACGCCCCGTCCCGGCGGCAGCGGACGCGCCTTGACCTGCCCGAGCAGCTCACCCTCGCCGGGCGAGCCCGACAGGACGACGCCCTGCGCGCCCAGCTCCTTGAACCGCTGCATGAACGGCTCGTACGAGGAGCGCCCGGCGCCTGCCGTCGTCCGCGCGACGATGATGTTGACGCCGGCGTCCCGCGCGTAGGGAAGGTTGTCCACCAGCTCGGACATCGGGTTTCCGGACGACGTGGCGACCAGGTCGTAGTCGTCCACCACGATGAAGGCCCGCGGCCCCGACCACCAACTGCGGTTGCGCAGCTGCTGCGGGGTGACGTCCGTCCCCGGGATGCGCTGGCTGATGAGGGTGTTCATGTCGGCGATGTACTTCTCGAACGCGTCCTGCGTCGTGCCGTAGCCGACCAGATGGGACTGCGGTGCGACCTCCAGCAGGCTGCGCCGGTAGTCGCCGACGACGATGAGTCCCTCTTCCGGCGTGTACCGCTCGGTGATCTGCTTGATGAGCAGGCGCAGCAGCGCCGTCTTCCCGGACTCCGTCTCGCCGTAGACGGCGAAGAAGGGGTCGCTGTCGAAGTCGACGAAGACCGGCTCGAGGTTCATCTCGTCGATGCCGATCGCGACGCCCCGCTGCGGCTGCTCGTGCCCGCCCGGGATCTCCCGTACCGACAGCATCCGCGGCAGCATGCGCACCTGCGGTGCGTGCGGGCCGGGCCAGTTGTCGACCGTCGCCTTGACGAACTCGGAGGTCGCGTCGGCCAGGTCCTCGGCGTTTCCGGTGACGCCGTCGATGCGCGGCAGGCTGCTGAGGAAGTGCAGCTTGTCGGGGGTGAGACCGCGGCCCGGGTTGCCCACCGGCACGTTCGCGGCGATCTTACGGTTCAGCTCCGAGTCCATCGGGTCGCCGAGCCGCAGCTCCAGCCGGGCGAGCAGCTGGTCCTTGAGCGCCGCTCGCATCTCCATGTAGCGGGTGACGGTGACGACCAGGTGCACACCGAGTCCGAGGCCGCGGGTGGCGATGTCGGCGACGACCGGCTCGAGCATCTCGTAGTCCGTCTTGAACGACTGCCAGCCGTCGATGACCAGGAAGATGTCGCCCCAGGCCTCGCCCGGCAGCTGCCCGGCCGCGCGCATCTGCCGGTAGGTGCCGATCGAGTCGATGCTGTTGTCCCGGAAGAACTCCTCGCGCCGGTTCAGTACGCCGGTCACCTCGGCGATCGTACGGCGGATCTTTTCCGGGTCCAGCCGCGAGGCGACCCCGCCCACGTGCGGCAGCCCCTGCACCGCGACCATGCCGCCACCGCCGAAGTCCAGGCCGTAGATCTGCACCTCGTGCGGGGTGTGGGTGAGCGCGAAGGCCCCCATCAGGGTGCGCAGCAGGGTCGACTTGCCGGAGCGCGGGCCGCCGACGATCAGCATGTGGCCCTGCGCGCCCGAGAAGTCGTGGTAGAGGATCTCCCGGCGCTGCTCGATCGGCTTGTCCACCATGCCGAGCGGCACGCACAGACCGCCGCTGCGGGCGTAGCCGCTCGCGTGCAGCCCGCGCTCGGTGGAGACCGCCAGCTGGGGCACCAACTGGTCCAGCGGGGACGCCTCGGTCAGCGGCGGCAGCCACACCTGGTGCGCCGCCGGGCCGCGTCCCTCCAGACCGCGCACGATGACGTCCAGCACGGTGTCGGCGAGCGCGTCGTCGACGCGGTTGCTCTCCGGGGTGTACGTGTAGTCCGGCTCCGGCTCGGCGAACCGGACCGGCACCGGGGAGGCGGTGAACAGCACCGGCCGGCGGTCGGTCGGCAGCGGTCCGCTGCCCGTGATGGTCGTCGTCGTGGACCGGTAGACCCCGGACACGTACGCCGCCTTGAAGCGGACCATCTCCTCGGTGCCGAACTTGAGGTAGCCGGAGCCGGGCACGGACGGCAGGTGGTACGCGTCCGGCACACCCAGGGCCGTACGGGACTCCGCCGCGGAGAACGTCCGCAGACCGATGCGGTACGACAGGTACGTGTCCAGACCGCGCAGCCGCCCCTCCTCCAGGCGCTGCGAGGCCAGCAGCAGGTGCACACCCAGGGACCGGCCGATGCGGCCGATCTGGATGAACATGTCGATGAAGTCGGGCTTCGCCGTCAGCAGCTCGCTGAACTCGTCGATGACCAGCACGAGCGAGGCCAACGGCTCCAGCGGACTGCCCGCGGCACGCGCCTTCTCGTAGTCGTGCATGTTGGCGTAGTTGCCCGCGGAACGCAGCAGCTCCTGGCGGCGCTGGAGCTCACCGGTGATCGAGTCGCGCATGCGGTCGACCAGCGTCAGATCGTCCGCGAGGTTGGTGATGACCGCCGCGACGTGCGGCAGTTCCGCCATGCCGGAGAAGGTCGCGCCGCCCTTGAAGTCGGCGAGCACGAAGTTGAGCGTCTCCGAGGAGTGGGTGACCGCCAGGCCCAGCACCAGCGTCCGCAGCAGCTCCGACTTGCCGGAACCGGTGGCGCCCACGCACAGCCCGTGCGGGCCCATGCCCTCCTGGGCCGCCTCCTTGAGGTCCAGCATGACCGGGGCGCCGCTCTCGCCGACGCCGATCGGCACCCGGAGCCGCTCCGCCGTCGAGCGGGGCCGCCAGGTGACCGCGGTGTCGACGGACGCCGCGTCGCCGAGCCCGAGCAGATCGGTGAACTCCAGGTTGGTCAGCAGCGGCTCGTCGTCCCCGCCGCCGCTGGACACCCGCATCGGGGAGAGTTGCCGGCTCAGCGCCTCGGCCGCGGGCAGCGGCAGCGCGTCCGGCACGCCCTCGTACACCGCCGACGCCGACTCCACCTGAAGCAGACCCGGTCGCACGATCAGCGACAGGCCGCCGCGCAGCTCGTCCAGCTCGCCCCGGATGACCTCCAGCACGGTGACGCCCTGGAGGCCCTCCTGAGCGGCCAGCATCGAGTCGGGCGGTACGAAACCACCGTCCAGGATGACCACCACGTGCGGCTGGTCCAGCAGCGGCTGCCCGTCCCGGTTGAACCGCGAGCGGCCCTCCAGATGGCTCTTCAGCAGGTCCTCGACCTCGGCCAGGTTGTCGCCGAACAGCCGCTTGGTGCCCGCTCCGTCCACCGTTCCCGGCACCTGCGTATGCGGCAGCCACTTGACCCAGTCCCACTCGTCCGTGGCGCCCGAAGCGGCCACCACCGCGATCACCAGGTCCTCCGGAGAGTGCAGCGCGACCAGGCTCGCCACCAGCGAGCGCGCGGTGCCCAGGGTCGTCTCGGGCTCCCCGGAGACCGTCATGTGGTAGAAGGCGCGCAGGCTCACGGCCATCGGCATGCCCTCGAGCGTCCGGTGGGCCGCTATGAACTGCTGCATCGCGCCCGCCGACAGCGGCTCCAGCTCCTCCACCGGGGCCGTTTCCGGCGCCACCAGCGGCGTCCACAGCTCCTGCGGGCCGAGCCCGATCCGCACCTGGACGAAGTCGTCGTCGGTGATGCGCCGCTCCCACAGCCGGCTGCCCTCCGCCACGAGCGACCAGAGCTGCTCGGGGGAGGGGTGCAGATAGAACTGCGCGTCCCGCTGCTTGCGCGCGGTGCGCTGCACCTGGCGCCGCGTCTTGGTGAGGTACTTGAGGTAGTCGCGGCGGCCCTCCACGGCCTCGCCCTGCGCCCCCTTGCGGTACCGGATGAGCTGAGCGATGGCCATCGCGACCGTCGACAGCAGCATCATCACGCCCATGATCTTCATGAACGGTGCCGAATTCGGCATGAAGAAGAAGACCACCGACGAGCCCATGCCCAGCATCGGCAGCAATTGCATCGCCATGCCCTCCTGATCGCCGCGAGGCAATTCAGGAGGTGATTCGAGCCGGAGCTCATCCGCGGACATCCCGGGCGGAGTCACCCTAGGCGGGCGTTTCACGATGATGTGGCTCATCGGCCTATCTATCCCCCGATGCGGGCTGAACGATTGACGACCGGTCGAGGCCGGCACCCACGCTTCAGGGCGCGTCCTGGTGGCGCCTGCCCGGCAATGTGCTGATCCTACGTGTACGGACGACAAACGGCGCCGGGTAGGGTGACGTTCCGCACGCGCAGCCACAATCGCGTCCGCGAAAGAAGCGGAGACACGGGGAATGAGAGGGTTCCGCAGGTGAGTTCGACCACAGCGACCGGTTTCTGCCGAGTGACGGTCGTCGCACCCGACAGCCGCATAGATGTCGCTTTGCCTGACGACATTGCCCTTGCCGACCTGTATCCGGAAATACTCCGACTGACCGGCCAGACACAGCCCGCCGGCGCACCGGTCGGCTACCACTTCGTACGCCGCGACGGCACCGTCCTGGAGGGCGCCCGCTCCCTCGCGGCCCAGCGCGTACTCGACGGCGACGTGCTGTCCATGCGCCCCTTCGCCCAGTCCCTCCCACCCGTCGTGCGCGACGACGTCTCCGACGCCATCGCCTCGGCGGTCTCCGGCGACCGCACCCTGTGGAACGCCGACTACCTGCGCGTCAGCGGCCTCTTCGGCGGGGCGCTGCTGCTGGTCTTCATGGGCTTCGTGCTCTGGTTCGCCGACCCGGTGCGGCACGACATGCACAGCCTGCCCGGCATCATCGCCGGCGCCGTCGGCCTGCTGCTCGCCGTCTTCGCGGGCGTGCGGGCCCGGGTGTACGACGACCGGGGCTCCGCCATCGCACTCGGCCTCGCCGCACTCCCGCACGTCATGATCGGCGGTTCCGGAGTGCTCGCCCTCGACCGCGGCGAGGGTATCGGGCGGCTGCAATTCCTGCTCGGCTGCGTCGCCGTACTGGTCGTATCGGTCGCCCTGGTCGCCGCCATGCCCTCCGGTGACGCCCCCTTCGTCGCCGCGGTCGTCCTCTCGGCCTTCGGCACGGTGGCCACCTTCTGTCAGATCCTCGCCGAGATCGACGCCTCGGGCACCGCGGCCGTCTGCGCGGCCGTCGCCATCGGCACCATCGCTTTCCTGCCCGGCCTGTCCGCACGCGCCGCCCGTCTGCCCATCGGTTACGTCGCCCCCCGCGACTCCGCGCGCAACGACTACGGCGGCGGCACCGACCCGGACACCACCACGGCCGCCTCCGCCCCGATCGACAGCGAGCGCATCGCGACCCAGGTCCGGCGTGGCCACGAACTGCTGCTCGGCCTCGTCGGCGGCTGCGCCGCGGTCGTCGTCGGCTCCGCAGCGGTGCTCGGCTTCTCCGACAACGCCTGGGCCCAGGTCCTCGCCCTCGCCGCAGGTGTCGCCATGCTGCTGCGCGCCCGGCTCTTCCGCTACACCTGGCAGGTCGCCTGCGTCCTGGTGTCCGGCATCGTGTCGCTCGCCCTGCTCGTCCTGGGCCTCGCGCTCAACCCACCGGCGAGCGCCGTGGTCGACCTGCTCAGCGGCGACAGCGGCCCGCTCGACATCCGCACGGTCTGGCTGACCGCCTCCGTCGCTTTCGGCTCCCTGCTGCTCATCGCCATCGCGCTGATCGTGCCGAAGAAGAGCGTGACGCCCTTCTGGGGGCGCTTCGGTGACCTGGTGGAAGGCGCCATGCTGCTGGCGGTCACGCCGCTCGCGCTGGCCGTCCTGGACGTCTACGCCACGGCGCGGGGTCTGGTCAGCAAGTGACTTGCTCCTCGGGATGAATCCCGAGGATTCTGGCCTTCTCTCCCGAAGCCTGTGCCGCTACGCGGTACGGGCTTCGGGAGGGAATCCGTGGCTTCCTGCTTCGTTGCGCTGTGCCAGGACGGGGTCTGGTCTTATCGGCGCTCCACAGGCTGATACCGCCAGTCCGGCGGCCTTTTTCACGTTGCGTGCGGAGTTGATGTCCCGGTCGAGGAGGGCTGCGCAAGCGGGGCAGGTCCATTCCCGGATGTGGAGAGGTTTGGGGCCATCCACGTGGCCGCAGTACGAGCAGGTCCGGCTGGTCGGCACGAACCGGCCGACCTTGATCAGGGTGCGTCCGTATCGGTCGGCCTCGTACACGAGCATGGCCACGAACTGTGACCAGCCCGCATCGTGCACACTCTTGGCCAGTCCGGTGCGTGCCAGTGCGTTCACCGCCAGGTCCTCCACGCCGATGGCTTGGTTCTCGCGGATCAGCTTCGTGGAGAGCTGGTGGTGAAACTCACGGCGCGCATCGGCGACTTGGGCATGCGCCCGGGCGACCTTCAGGCGGGCTTTATCCCGGTTCCTGGATCCCTTCTGCTTGCGGGACAGCTCCCGCTGGGCTTTCTTCAGCTTCTTCTTCGCGCGGCGCAAGAACCGCGGAGAGTCGATCTTCGTGCCATCGTCGAGGATCGCGAAGTGCGTCAGCCCCAGATCGATGCCGACGCTCTGGCCGCCCTCGGGCATCCGGGCGGCGTCGGCAGCCGGGTCGGTGTCGATGACGAAGGATGCGAAGTACCTCCCGGCCGCGTCCTTGATCACGGTGACGGAGGTGGGGGTGGTGGGCAGGGTGCGTGACCACTTCACCTTGACGGTCCCGATCTTCGGCAGGCTCAGACGTCCGCCGCCGGTGACCGACCAGCGGGCGTTGGCGGTGAACCGGATCGACTGCCGCGCATCCTTACGGGACTTGAATCTCGGTGCCCCCAGTTTGGGCCCCTTGCGCTCGCCCTTGAGGGAGGCGAAGAAGTTCTTGTAGGCCGTCTCGGCATCGCGCAGGGACTGCTGGAGCACGACCGCGGAGACCTCGCCCAGCCAGGAGCGGGCCTCGGTCTGCTTGGCCTGGGTGATCAGGCGCGTGGACAGCTCCCCGGTTTCGGGCACGGGCCTCCCGCCGCTCTGGCGTCCTCGCGGGCGCGCACGGCGTCGTTAAACACCACGCGGGCGCACCCGAATGCCCGAGCCAACGCGCCGCGTTGGGCATGATCCGGGTACAGACGAAAGCTGTACCGAAGCCGCATGAGAGCCACCGTACGGACGTGGGCCATGGGGAGATGCAGGAGATCAGAACTGGTCGCACTGCGTTTTCGTGATGCATGCGCACGTGGTCTTCGTGACAAAGTTCTGGCACAACGTGTTCACGGACGATCACCTGGGTCAAGGGCGTCTCCTCACGTCACCTGCGTCAGGAGTTCCCGGACCTGGTACGCCATTGCTGGCGGGCCAACAAGCTGTGGTCGAACTCCTCCTTTGCCGGGACTGTCGGCGGCGCCCCGCTCTTCGCGGTCAGGCAGTTCATCGGGCAGCAGAACCGGCCGGTGTGAGCCCTGCCCGGCTCCGCCGGACCAGGTCCGGCGACACTCCATGCAGCCATCCTCAGACTCGTTTCACCCCGTGGCTGCACATGGCAGCGGAATGGTTCGACCCGCACGTGGCCGCCGCCCTGCCGGCCCTGCACCGCGGTTGCCACAGGGACGCCTGAGCAGGGACATAACAATCCGGAGCACCGCGTCCAGCATGCCGCCCTATGCCCGGAAATCGCCGGATGCATGCTCACCACAACGTAGTTGGGAGCTGCACGCTCCGCGACTACAGTGGTGCCGATCGCCGTATACGCCGTAGGGGGGAAGACGATGAGCGAGGGGCGTCAGGTCTCGGCGACCGACGCGAGCGCGAGCCGAGTGCGCACGGGGAGCGGTGAAAGCGGCCGGAGCGGCAAGCGCGCGGACCTCAAGGTCGAGGCAGAGACCCTGGCGAGCTTCAAGAGCAGGATCGACAAGATCCTGCTGGACCTCGAAGAATCGCCGGCGGCCCGCAGCAAGATCAGCGACCAGACGGTCGCGCACGCCGCCTTCGGCGCGGAATTCACCGCGGCCGCCGACCTGGCCGGCGCCTACGAGAAGCTGCACGCCCGCTTGGAGAAGTTCTCCAGGACCCTGGGCGACCAGCTCGAAGCCCTGGGCATCGCCGTCCAGATCTCGGACCGCGGCTACGACAGCGTCGACGCCGAACAGGCCGCCCGCCTCCGCGCCATCCAGAAGCGCACCGCCGAGTACTACGGCCCGAACGCGGACGACCGGCCCGGCACGGGCCACGACAAGAACGCACCGAAGCCCGGCACGGGCAAGTCCGGCACCGCCGACTCGGACTTCAGCTAGGGGGGAACCATGGCGAACGGAGAGTTCGACGGCCTGTCGGTGGACAACCTACGGGCCATGCTGGCCGGCGCCGACGCCGACAAACTGACCGCCGCCGGCACGGCCCTGGGCGACGCGGGCCCGAAGATCCTCGACATCGGCTCCGACCTGCGCCACCACGTCTCCCGCGTCGAATGGACCGGCGAGGGCGGCTCCGCCTTCCGCGAATGGGCCCACGACTTCGCCCTCGAAGTCATGCGCTTCGGCCAGTTCACCACCACCGTCGGCAAACACGTCGCCCAAGCCGGCCAGACCCTCTCCGAAACCAAGTCCGCCCTGCCCGCCTCCAGGGACCCCCGAGCGGCCCACGAGGACCCGGCCGCCCAGAAGGCCGCCAGCCAGGAGGCCGAAGAGGCCCGCCACCAGCTGGAGCGCCTCTCCTCGGCCTACCGGGCGGCGCAGCAGACGATGGAGGCGGAGCGGGAGCCGCAGTTCAAGGTGCTGCCGGGGGTGGACGGCATCGACGGTGCCCCCGCTCAGGGCACAGCTACCGGAGGCGCGAACACCGGTGATGGTGGTCATTCACCCTTGAGGGCGTCGAGCCCGACGGGCGGTGGGTCGGCAGACGTCGCACAGCGGCCGGAGCCGGCACCAGCCGATCGTGAGTCGACAAGGACAGGCATCGACTCCGTCACTACCGATCCGAAACGGGAAGTGAACACGCTCGGAGAGAGGGGGACGCCGGTTGCCGATCCCCCCAAGCGCACCAGCCCTGAAGTGGTGCCCACGACCCCGGGTGTGCCCGCACCGTCGACCTCTCCACCGTCACCGCGTGGAGGGGGCCGCGGGTTGGATCGCCCCCCGCGTATGGGCCGATCCGGCGGTGGCGCACAGGAAATCCCGGCCCGTCCGGTATCTCCTCGTAGTTCGACGGGGGGTGACCTCATCAGTGGTCAGCCACGTTCCACAGGCAACCCTTCCAGGACCCGACTCCCGCGGGGGATGGTGGTGGGAGAAGACCATTCGCCGATGTCGCGGGGGCCCATGACCGGGAGTACCCCTCTCTCGCCTGGCGTCGGTGGGTCTGTTGAAGAAAGGCCCGCCGGAAGGCGATTGGTTTCGGAGGCAGGTGGACAGGTCAGTGGGCCACGCATGCCTGCCGCGAACAGTGGCGTCAATCCGCGTGGTGCGGCGATCGGCGAGCAGCGTGGTGTTACTGGACGAGGGCCCCTGCCAGGAGCCCTCCGCCCCATCAGGTCAGAATCCGCCGACGGTGCTTCGGGCGAGACAGCCGCAGGACGCAGACTCGCGTCGGAACCGGGAGGATCGGTCGCTGATCCCCATACGTCCTCGCGACGGCGGCCCGCATTCACTCGTGGCGGTACGGGACTCGTGCGATCTGGCGACGACCTGGCGCCCACAGACCTGGAGTCCGGGGCCAGCCACCTCAACCGTCGCCGAAACGAGGATGAACCGGGGGATGCAAGCGGGGAGGACGGCTCCTGGACCCTTGGACGACGAGACACCATGCCTCCCGTCCTTGAGTAACCCGTATAGCAATTGAGGGATCGGGAGATTTTGTAGAGATGTCAATATCGTCCAGCAACAGCCACCGGCGTTTGGCTCGAGGGTGGGCGCTACTCGGTGCCGTGACCGTCAGTCTGGGATGTCTCACATCTCCGGTAGCGGCCCAAGATGTGCGCTCGCGCCAGTGGTACCTGGATGCCATGAAGGCCGAAGACCTATGGCGGACCAGTACCGGAAAAGGGGTAACTGTCGCCGTCATAGATAACAAGGTTGACGACTCGACCCCTGAGTTGCGTGGTCAGGTCTTGGCGGGGAAAGATTTCACTGAGACACAGGACTCAAGTGTTCGCAGTAGCAGTCATGGCACCCAGATGGCTGCGCTCATTTCAGGATCGGGTCGATCGGGCGGCATCAAGGGAGTGGCTCCCGATGCCAAGATCCTTCCCTTGAAGACAAGCGGACTGGACGATCATTCCGTTGATGACCCCACAGACAAGTGGGTCAAAGCCATCAGGTACGCCGTGAGCAAGGGCGCCCGGATCATCAATATGTCCGTACGCGCTGTCGGTCTGCTGGATGGTTCCGAGGAGAAGCTGCAACAGGCCATTGACGAAGCGAACGCAAAGGGCGCTCTCGTCTTCGCCGGCATGGGGAATGATGGAGACATCGGTGATGGAGCTGGATACCCTGCGCTACTCAAGGGCGTAGTAGCGGTATCTGCTGTGGATAAGAGCGGCACCGCTGCAAAATTTTCGACACACGGCGCCCAAACGGCTCTGGCAGCACCCGGTGCGGAGATTCCCGGACGTTGTCCGACGAGTGGCAGCTGGTGTCAGGGGCAGGGAACCAGCCAAGCCACCGCCATTACCTCAGGATCGGCCGCCCTCATCTGGTCCGCCCACCCCAAGTGGACCGCGAACCAGGTCCTGCGCGTGATGATGCAAACGGCAAGCAAGCCCAAGGGCAAGGTCCCCAGCGAGTACATCGGCTACGGCATCATCCGTCCCGCCCAAGTCCTGCTCGACGGAAAGGGAGACCCGGGCCCGGCGGACGTCAATCCGCTGTTCCCCAAGTACCAACCCGGGAATGCATCCTCCGCGTCGCCGTCTTCACCCGCGAAGGGTGACGCCCCGTCGGGTGCTGCGGACGCAGACAGCAAGGCCCCTGCGTCCTCCGCAGCGGGTGGCGATGACGGTAGCGACACCACGCTCGTCTACGCCGGAATCGGCGTCGCCGCAACCCTGGTCATCGGAGGAGGGGCGTATGCGCTCATTCGCCAGCGTAGGCGGGCCTGAGAGGGCGAGGCGTTATGAACGTCGTGGGTCTGGATAACGTGGCCTCATGACCAAGTACGACCCTCCAGTGTACGAAACATACCTCACCCGTACTCCCCTCCAACTCCTGCTCGGAGTGGGCTGGAAGCGCATCGTGATGCTCCGGGTCGACCAAGATGGTGTGACTCTTGGCGGTACTCCCAAGCAAACGGCTTTCGTGCCGTGGCAGGACATTACTTCCGTGGTGCTATGGCGAAGGTATCTGCGGGATGTCACCACACTTGGTAAGACTCACTCGCTCGTGCCCACGGACGACTGGACAGACTTCGTTGGCCTTCGTCGTCGCCCTGGTGCGCCGCCGCTGCCTGGACCGAATAGCAAGTTGAGCGCCGAGCAGACGGAAAAGCTGGCACGGCACATCGATCACGATCTCTTTCTTGCCAGCCGTGCGATCCGTCTCTGGAAACTTGATCCGGAACGTCTTCAGGCTGCCGTAGGAGCCTTTTCTCCCCGTGTGCCGCTGCATGATGAACGACACGCGCGGTAGCAGCTTGGGGTGCGATCATTCGGCGTCCAATTTTTACCAGCTATCGAAAATAACGAAAACAGAAGGTGCTCGGAAGACGCTGTCGCTGCCGATGCCTTCGGCATGGACTCGGAAAATGCCGTAGATGGAGCGGCGCGAGGGAAGGAGACACGGGTGGTGGGCAACCATGGTGAACTGAAGGTCACCAAGGAGGCCGAGGAGCGCATCACCAGAAGTCTGCGGTCAGCGTTGCATGGTCTGGAGGGAGCCGGAAAGGGCACAGGTTCCGCGCGGTGCGACAGCCTGAGCACCATGAGCCTGTCGGCAACGGAGGCCAGCGGTGAGGGACTTTCTGGTACTTTCTCGAATTTCTGTGAGTTCTGGCAGTTGGGCATCAACATGCTGGAGCAGACTGCCAACTCGCTGGGAACCCAGCTGAGTCAGGCCGCCGGGGTCCTGTGGGAGGAAGACCGGAGCAGGGCAGGGGCACTGAGGGCTGGCCTCGGCAACGCCGCCGTGGGCGCCGCGGTGGGCCCGGGCGGGGCGGGGGTCAGTGGAATTCTCGGGAACTTCGGTGGCCCTTCCGACTCCGGCGTGTCTGACTACCGCACGGAGCCCTATACGCAGACCGGACCGCAATCGTCGCTTTGGGACTACGTCGGTACCGGCGGGAACGGGCCCGGGCGACACAAGGGCCCCGGCGAGGCTGAGGGGAGCGGGAGCTGATGCCGACCAACGGTCACGCCTCGACTGCTGCGGACCCCGCTGCGAGGAATCCTGGTCCGGCTGGTGCCGGGGTTGAGAAACATGTGGGCTGGGGCGCGGGAGAACTGGAGCTGGGCCAAACCGAGGTGCCCAAAGAGCTGATCCATGGCGACGCGTCCAAGCTCCGGTCGAACGCCGCGCAGCTGAGGGGTCTGGCCAAGGGCCTTGAGTCGGTCGGTGAGGGGCTACGAAAGCTGAACTCCCATGAGATCAAGGGGGAGACGGCAGAAGCCTTCCGCAAGCGGGTGGCCACTGAACCGAAGAAGTGGTTCCAGATCGCGCACGCGTGTCATCGAGCGAGCGGGGCACTGACGGATATCGCTCACACCGTGGAATGGGCTCAACGCCAGGCTCGGGAAGCGATCGATACCTTTGCCCGGGGCAAGCGTGCCTCTGAGCGGGCCCGCGAGGCCCACCACGACAAGGTCAAAGCCCATAGCCAGGCAGTCGACGCCTACAACAGCAATCCTGCCGTCGACGACACGGTGTGCGCGGCTCCTCCCAAAGCTCCGGGCGCATTCCACGACCCGGGCGCTGCGTACATGGAAACCGCTCGAGAGATCCTGGCCGAGGCTCGCCGCCAGCGTGACACGGCACACGACAGGGCCCAGACTGCGGTCAAGGGCACATATGACGAAGACCAGGCCGGAGCGTCCAGGGCTGGAACGACCGAGCTGAATTTCTTGGAAAAGATACAGAACAGCGAGCAGTATAAGAAGTACAAGGAATTCAAAGAGGGCTATCACAAAATCAAGAAGATCTCCAAGATCCGGGGGTCTATCTCCGCCACCATGGCCCTTTGGCAGCAGTGGACGAAGGGCGGCAAAGCCGCCGAGGAGTGGCTGGCGAAGATGGGGCAGGGCCCGGCCTGGCTCTCAGATGCTGCGGCAGGCGACGGGAGACTTGCGGGTCTCGCCGCCCGCGGGGTCGGTGCGGCTAACGCCATGGGGAAGATCAGCAAGGCCATGATGCCCTTGGCCATCGTCGGCGGACTCAAACAAGCGATAAGCCCAGACCATGGCGGAGGCCATGGTGTGGCAGACCGAATTGCCGGGGGCGCACAGGCGTTGGGCGGGGGAGCCGTGCTGTCAGAAACCGCGTTGGGTGGCGGTCTCCTCGCTTCGGAGGCTGTTGCTGCCAGCATCCCGGTCGCTGGCTGGGCGGTGGTGGGTGCCACAGGTGCGTATTTCGCGGGCAGCTATATCTACGACAAGTGGGGCGATGACATCGCCGAGGGTGCCAAAACCGCCTGGAACACCACGTCAGATGCCGTGGGGAGCACGGTGGACAGTGTGGTTGATGTGGCCCGCCATCCCACACAGTCGGTAAATGCGGCGGTGGACAGCACAGTCGACACGACGGTCGACGCCGCTCTCCATCCCTCTCGCGCGGTGAAGACCGCGGAACACGCCGTGAACGGCACAGTCGACTCAGTCAAGAAACTGAAGTTTTGGTGAGCAAGAAAGAGGTCGTTCCCGTGCCACAGACCCACGAAGGTGGCGCAACGCTCGAGGAGATTCGTCGGGATCTCGGCAAGGTCCTTGCCGAAGAGGGATCGCGGACGCTGCTCCGGTTGACCGATGAAGAGCTCGCCGTGCTGAGTCCGGCAACGGAGGGCGGAAGCACGATCGTTGCCGCTCCCCATCTGGAGGGGATGTCCGCTCAGGAGCGGGACTGGGTGCTCGCGACCGCGCTGCGGTCGCTGGTGTCGAGGGACCTGGTGGAGATCGCCAACACCGCTGAACTCGACGCGGCCCTACGGCAGGAGAGCCAGTCCGCCGACGTCGAGATGGACATGCGTTTCTCCCCGGACCTGGAGTTGGCGCTGACTCTGCGCAGGACTGCGGAGCGCGTCCTGGCGGTGGAGCGGACCACGTCCGAGGGCACCTCCTACGCCTATGTCTTCATCCACGGCGCCGACGTGCTGCTGATCGAGGACGTCACCGGCGGCGGTATGCACGCGTTCACTCTGGTGGCCACGGTGCCTGAGGCGGCGGAGTCCATCCGCCGGCTGATCGACCCGCACGAGTCCGCCGGACACGACGGCCCCACCCAGGAGCTGGATCCCGAGGCTCTCGAACGGGACTCGATGGCTCCTCCCATGAAGGACGTCATCGACAACGCCCTTGTGGTCGGCCAATTGGTGTTGCTCGCCGATACCCCTGGACCACTGCTCATGACGTACGCCACCGCGGAAGAGCTGTGGACGGTGAACGTTGACGCGCCGCACGCTCCCTCGGGCATCACGGCACGGAGCGTGGGGGAGCAGACTCTCGTCGACAGCGTTTCTCGCCTGCTGACGCCGACTGCTGTGGCGGCATAGCGGAGTTGGGTGAGCCGGGGGCGTGGCGCCAGCGCCCTCGGTCGCCTCAACGGTCCGCGACGGTGACTGTCTCAGGGGCGGGGTATGTGACCTTGTTCTGGCAGGACAGACGACCTTCCAGGTCGGTGAACCTCTGTGCGGATTTGGTCAGGATGCTGACCTCGGCGCGGTTGGAGAGGCCCACGTTGTCGGTGAGCGTGACCTGAAAGGCGAGCATCTTCTTGTCCTTGGACTTCTGGGCCAGATCGGGACGTTGGCAGTCGACCAGGAGCTCGGCGCGCTTTCCGTTGCCGGTTTTGCGTACGCTGTAGGACGCTGTCTTGCCGCTCTTCCTTTCGGTCGCAGGGAAGGAGTTGGGGCCCCAGTTCACCGTAATGTTGAACAATTTCTTCTTGGCTGATTCGTCAAGGATTGCGCATGGTTGTCCACCGAACGGCTTGAAGGTTTTCATGTGCTTGTTCATGTCGATACTGATCGGGATGGTTAAGTCGCTCCCAGTGCGGGGTTCGGTGACCTGCCGCAGGTCGTGATCATGCTTCGCCTCGATCACGGATTCCTTGTCAAAGGTGCCCCGGCAGGTCCTCTCGCTGAAGGTATTAAGGTATGGGTTCCTGGTTTGTTGTTCTTCGTTCTGTTGCGGGCCGTCATCTCCTCCACCGCAGGCGGTGATGGTTAAGGCCAGCAGGCACGTCAGTGGAATGACGGTGCGAAGAGGCCTCGCGAGGGAATGTGGTGGGATCGCAATCATCCTTCGGTCTTCTGTCATGTTCCGCTGCCGGTGAGCCTGCTATTGCCTGCGCCGCGATCGTAGCCATTCTTTATGGATTCGTCGGCTCGGGCGTACCACGATGAGTTGTCGACGTCCGGATGGACTGCGACGTATGAATCGAAAGTCATCGCTGATCTGCGTTGGCCCTTCTCGATGAATTCCTTCTTCAGGTCGCTCGCGTCCCTGTCGATCTTTGTGTCAAATTCTTCTTGGTGTCGCTCCATTTCTCTGTCGATCTCGATTCCTTTGTGTGTTTCCATGGCTCCGCCTATGCCTTCGATGAATGGGGTGACGAAGGGGGCGTGCCTCGCCGTCTCAAGAGGCAGGGTGATGAGACTTGTGGCGCTACTGATTCCTTGGCTGACGCCGTACTTCTTCCACTCTGCCGCCTCGGATAGCTTTCTTGCCTGCTCGGCTTTGCTGTCCTCGGCGCTCGATGTGATGGCATCGGCCCGTGCTTCATCGAGGATTCCCTGAGTCTCGGCGGCGGTTCCAAAGATGGTGATAAGGGAATCGTCTGCTTGAGGATGGGCCTTGACGGCGCTGGCGGTGAACTCTTGTTGCGCGACCGAGAGGATCTTGTAGCTGTCGTCGTCGCGGCCCACTGCGGAAAGGAAATCCTTGGCGCTCTCGTGTGTGACAAAGATGTCATCTCCACCGATACTGCCGAAGGCGGCGTTTCGAATCTCGTCGCCCGAATTCTTGTCACCGTAGTTCGCCGTTGCCCAGTCCAGGTTATCCATATACCCTGCACCCATTCTGGCAAGACTGTCGCTGAGCTCTGGTTTATCCGCAACTAGCCCGGAATTCTCGGCGACCATGACAACTGCCTGAGTCATCACGTTGGCGCTTTCAGGTGTCCTGTGCAGTCCCAGTTCGGGCTGGTCGTACGGATGGCCGAGGGTGGCGGCCTCGAGGGCGTGTCCCAATTCGTCATACCCGTACCCTCGGTCGTTGGCGGCGAGGAGGTTACCGTTAGGCCAATTCCGGTCCTGTAGGAGATACTTGAGATCGGGGTCAGGATCCCCAGAAAGACTCTTGTTATAGCCCTCGCGATAAAAGAGCGCCTGCGCCGCCTCCGGATTGCGCCCAAGCGCCTCCATGTACCCCGCCATGGGATCCATGCCCTGGTCGCTTCCCTTGCCGAAATTGAGGTAGGCCGCATACCCGCTGGGGCTCCACAGGCCCTTGAGGTCGTCCTTGTGCTTGCGGTCGAACTCGATCAAGCCTCCCGTGCGGCCGTCCTTCTCGTGGCTGCGCGGGTCCTTGTAGCCCTTGCCGTAGTCCAGCAGGAAGTTCTTGTCGTACTCTCCGTGCCGCAGCAGGCTGCTCATCACCTGAAAGCCGTATGGGCCCTTGCCGAACGGGCCGCCGTCGGAGTGGGTGTTGTCGAGCCGCTGGGGGCCGAGTCTGATGACGTCTCGCTTCCACTGCTCGATCGCTCTGCTGTGGGAGTGGGAAGCCGTGGCCAGGGTGAAGCCCAGGGACCTTTGTAACTTCTCCAGCGCCTTCGTTCGGTCGCCGCCCCTCTGGGTTTCATCGGCGGCGTGTTCCCAGAACTGTAGTGTGCCCTTCGCGCCGAGTTGGGTGGCGAACTTTTCCGAGAAGAGGGGGTCCCCTTCGTGCCGTGAGAGGATCGAGTTGACCTGCTGGAGCTGGGTCGTGGACAGGTCCGCTTTCGACTGTGCGAGTTCGGTGACGGTCTTGAGGTCCCTGAACGCCTGCTCGCGGCCCCGCTTGGCGCCCTTGAGGCTGTTGAAGCCATCGCCCGTGAACCCCTTGCCCCGACCGTTGAAATCCTGGGCGAGGGCCCATTGGAGGATCTCGTCGGCCGTGGTGGCGTCCGAGATCACCTGCATGATCTGTTCGTTGTAGCCGTATACCGCCTCGGAGTATCTCTTGGCTTGCAGACCCTGCGCCTGTACGGAGAGGTCGTCGAGGTTCGTTGGCTTGTAGGACACATGGCCCTGCTTGTCGATCGCGAGATTCTTGTCCGCTTCGATGTCGTCCCGGTAGTCCTTGAGTTTCTTTTGGGCGCTCTTGAAGCTGGTGTGGGCGTCGCTGAGAAGGCCGTGCACATCCCTGGCCTCAAGGGCGGCCTGCTCCATCTGCTTTGCGACCGCCTTGATCTTGTCGGCTGCTGCCTCTGCGGCCTTGCCCTCCCAGTCGGAATTGGCGATGGGGGATCCGACCTGCTTGGAGAAGGTGGTGCTGACCTGGAGGAAGTGTTCCGGCAAACCGCGCCACTTGTCGACGGCATCGGAGAGCGGTTGCAGGTTCACCGTGAGGAGGTCGTGGTAGGAGACCATTGCCCGTCTTACGCTCCATGCCCTTATGTCGATGTGGGGTAGTGCCTCGGAAGGTGCTATCTGGCGACGCGCTTGTTCCCGTCGTGGTCCCGGAACGCGTCGGCCGTGTCCTTGTTGCCGATCTGGAAGTCCGCGGCGGCGTTTCGCAGGGCGCCGGCGACGCCGTGTTCGAGCAGACCTTGGACGTGGCGCATCTGGGCCCGCCAGCGATCCTCGAACGTGTCGAAGGCGGCGGCGCAGTCGAATCCCTTGAGGCTGCCCTTGACCTGGCCGGTCTCCTTGATGGCCTGATTGTCGGCCTTCGCGAAGCTCCTGCGCGTGCCATCGGCCTTGTCGGCCATGTCGCGGAGCACCTTCGAGGTGACCTTGAGCTTCTCCTTGGGGGAGGCGGCGCCGCCGTCGTGGAAGGTGTTGATCTGCATGCGGGTCGCCTGGCGCTCGGCCGCTTGTGTGCGGAGCGCTGCCCATTGCTCGTCGAACGACACGGTCTCCCCTGGTGGCGCGTCAACTTCGGTGATGACAGGCGTCAATGGCCGTTAAAGTAGCGCGTTCCGTACCCGTGGCGCACGGTCGATTCAGCAACTATTTGGTCTCCAACTGCGGGGTAAGCCAGCCGAGTTGGACGAGCGGGGTGCCGCCCTTGCGGGTGATCAGGGTGGCGCGGCCCGGGGGGAGGCGGCGGGGGCGGATGCCGCCGAGGAGGTCGCCTTCGCCGGGGTCGCCCGAGAGGATGACGCCCTGGGCGCCCAGTTCCTTGACGCGCTGGAGGAAGGGCTCGTACGAGGTGCGCGAGGCGCCGGCCGTGCTGCGGGCGATGATGAGGTGGACGCCGACGTCGCGGGCGAAGGGGAGGGCGCTCAGCAGGTGGTCCAGGGGGTTTCCGGCGCTCGTGGCGACCAGCTCGTAGTCGTCGACGATGACGAAGAACCGCGGCCCGCTCCACCAGTCGCGGGCACGGAGCTGTCGCGGGGTGACGTCGGGGCCCGGGGCCCGGTGTTCCATCAGGGCGCTCAGCGCGTCCATGTGCATTTCGAGGGCGGGGGCGGCCGGGGCGTACTCCAGGAGGTGGGATTCCGGGACGGCCTCCAGGAGGGTGCGGCGGTAGTCGCCGACGACGATCCTCGCCTCGTCGGGGGTGTACCGCTCGCAGATCTGCCGGGCCAGGAGGCGCAGCAGGGACGTCTTGCCCGACTCGCTTTCGCCGAAGATCAGGCAGAAGGGGGCGGTGTCGAAGTCGAGGAAGACCGGGGCGAGGCTGTTCTCGTCGATGCCGATCGGCAGGCCGAGGTGCGGGTGGTCGAGGGGCTTCGGGAGCTGGTCGGCGGGGAGTTCGCGGGGGAGGACGCGGACCTCGGGGGCGGCGGGACCGGGCCAGTGGGCGCTGACCGCGTGGACCAGGGCGGAGGTGGCTGCGGCCGCTGCCCTGGCAGAGGCCGCCGCCCCGGCGGTGGCCGCTGCCCCGGCGGTGGCCGCTGCCCCGGCGGATGTCGCTCCTCCGGCAGAGGACGCTCCCCTGGCAGAGGCCGCCCCTCCGGCGGCAGCCGGTTCCGCGGCGGCAGTCGGGTCGGTTCCGGCCGCCGGGTCGGTCTCGGCGGTGGCGGCCAGGCGCGGCTGCGCCGCCAGGAAGTGGAGGCCTTCGGCGGTCTGGCCGCGGCCGGGGACGCCCACCGGCACGTTGGCGGCCGTCCTGCGGTTGAAGTCGGAGTCCAGGGGGTCGCCCAGGCGCAGCTCCAGGCGGTTCAGGAACTGGTCCTTGAGCGCCGCTCGCACCTCCATGGAGCGGGAGGCGGTCAGGATCAGGTGGACGCCGTAGCCGAGCCCGCGGGTCGCGAGGTCCATGACCAGGCCCTCCAGCGCCTCGTGCTCCTGCTTGAAGGCGCCCCAGCCGTCGATGACCAGGAAGACGTCGCCCCAGGACTCGTCGGGAAGCTCGCCGACCGCCCGCTGCTTCCGGTACGTGGCGATCGAATCGATGCCGCGCGTGCGGAACAGTTCCTCGCGGTCGGTGAGTACGCCGGTGACCTCGGCGACCGTACGGCGCACCCGCTCCGGGTCCAGCCGTGAGGCGACCGTGCCCACGTGCGGCAGGCCCGCGATCGCGGACAGTCCGCCGCCGCCGAAGTCCAGGCCGTAGAACTGGGCCTCGCGCGGGGTGTGGGTGAGGGCGAAGGACGCGATGAGCGTCCGTAGGAGGGTGGACTTGCCGGACTGGGGGCCGCCCACCACCAGCAGGTGGCCCGCGGCGTCGGAGAAGTCGCGGTAGAGAACCTCGCGCCGCTGCTCGAAGGGCTTGTCGACCAGCCCGACCGGGGCGATCAGGTCGCCGGGACGCGCGTAGTCCGGCGCGTGCAGACCGCGGGCCGGGGAGACGGCCAGCGGGGGAAGCAGCTCGTCGAGCGCGGGGGACACGTCGAGGGGCGGCTGCCACACCTCGTGCGCTGCCGGGCCCTGCCCCTCCAGCCGACGGACGATCACATCCAGCACCGTGTCGGACAGGGCGTCGTGCGACCGGGCGTCGTCCGGCCGGGCCGTGCCCCCGGTGGGGGCGGGGGAGGCGTACGAGGCCGGGACCGGCTTCGCGGTGAACAGCGCGGGCCGCCGGTCGAGCGGGGGCCCGCCGTCGCCGCCGTCCAGCGCCGGGTCGTAGGTGCGGTACGCGCCCGAGACATACGCCGCCTTGAAGCGCACCATCTCGTCCGTACCGAACTTCAGGTAGCCGGAGCCGGGCAGCGTGGGCAGGTGGTAGGCGTCCGCCACACCCAGCGCGGCCCGCGACTCCGTGGCGGAGAAGGTGCGCAGGCCGATGCGGTACGACAGGTAGGTGTCCAGGCCGCGCAGCCTGCCCTCCTCCAGGCGCTGGGAGGACAGCAGCAGATGGACCCCGAGCGAGCGGCCGATGCGCCCGATCTGGATGAACATTTCGATGAAGTCCGGCTTGGCGCTGAGCAGCTCGCTGAACTCGTCGATGATCAGGAGGAGGGTGGGCAGCGGCTCCAGCGGGGCGCCCGCGGCCCGCGCGCGCTCGTAGTCGTGGACGTTGGCGTAGTTGCCCGCACCGCGCAGCAGCTCCTGGCGGCGCTGGAGTTCGCCGCGGATGGAGTCCTCCATGCGGTCCACGAGCGTCAGGTCGTCCGCGAGGTTGGTGATGACCGCGGAGACGTGCGGCAGCTCCGCCATGCCGGTGAAGGTCGCGCCGCCCTTGAAGTCCGCCAGGACGAGGTTGAGGTGTTCGGAGGAGTGGGTGACCGCGAGCGCCAGGACCAGCGTCCGCAGCAGCTCCGACTTGCCCGAACCGGTGGCGCCCACGCACAGCCCGTGCGGGCCCATGCCGCCCTGCGCGGCCTCCTTGAGGTCGAGCATCACCGGTTCGCCGTCCTCGCCGACCCCGATGGGGACCCGCAGCCGTTCGGCCGTCGTACGGGGGCGCCAGGCCCGGGTGGCGTCCACGGAGGCCGCGTCGCCGAGGTCCAGGAGGTCGGTGAAGTCCAGTTCGGCCAGCAGCGGTTCGTCCTGGTCGCCGCCGGCGCCCATGCGCAGCGGCGCGAGCTGGCGGGCCAGCGCCTCCGCCGCCTCCAGCGGGAGAGTGTCCGGCTCGCCTTCGTAGACCAGCCCGGCGGCCGACCGGAGGACGAGCCGCCTGGGGCGTACGTCGACTGACAGGCTGCCGCGCGGCTCGTCCAGCTCGCCCGGCACCACCTCGATGACGGTGACGCCCTGTATGCCGTCCGCGTGAGCCAGCAGCGCGTCGGCCGCGACCGTGCCGCCGTCCAGGACGACGACCACATGGCGCGCGTCGAGGACCGGCGGGCCGTCGGGGTCGAACCGGGGGCGCCCGGCGAGCGGGCCTCCCGGGCCGTCCGCGGACAGCAGCGCCTCCAGCTCGTCCGCGTCCCGGCAGAACAGCCGCCGCGTGCCCGCCCCGTCCAGGGCGCCGGGGACCTGGGTGTGCGGCAGCCACTTCGTCCAGTCCCAGCGTGCGACGGCGTCCGGGCCGCCCGCCAGGACGGCCACGGCCAGGTCCTCCGGTGCGTGGAAGGCGACGAGCTGGCCGACCAGGGCGCGCGCCGTGCCCTGCGCGGTGTCCGCGTCCCCGGCCACCGTGAGGTGGTAGAAGCGGCGCAGCGACACCGCCACCGGCAGCCCGTCCACCGCCCCGTGCAGCATCAGGAACCTCTGCATCGCGCCCGCCGCCAGCGGCTCCAGCTCGTCGATGGGGGCCGTGGTCGGGGCCACCAGCGGGGTCGACAGCTGCTGCGGGCCGACGCCGACCCGGATCTGGCCGAAGTCCTCGTCGCCCAGCCTGCGTTCCCACACCCTGCCGCCGTCGGCGACCATCGCCCAGAGCTGGTCCGGCGCCGGGTGCAGATACAGCAGCACGTCGAGCTGGGTACGGGCGGTACGGCGCACACCTCGCCGGGTGTGCGCGAGATACGTCAGGTAGTCCCGGCGCGCCCCCGCCGTCCGGCCTTCCGTGCCGCGCCGGAAGCGCACGATCTGGGCGGCGACGGTGGCGAGGGCCGACACCAGCATCATCCAGCCCATGACGCGCATGAAGGGCCCCGCGCCCGAGTTGAAGAAGTAGACCACCGAACCGCCCATGCCGAGCAGCGGCAGAAGCTGCGTCAGCAGGCCGCCTTGCTCCGCTCGCGACAGCTCCGGGGGCGCGGTGAGCTGGAGTTCGTCCGTGGGCACATCGGGCGGCAGCGCCCGGGGAGGACGCTTGACGACAATCTGGCTCACCGGGCGGTCAGTCCCCCCTTATTCAGCTTCCCTGCACAGAGCAAGATCTGGTACACGTCACGCCGGTGCCGCGATGACGTCGTCCCCCGAACCCTGTGAGCCTATCGCTACGCCCCGTCACCGCAGGGGACGACCCCCTGGGGCCTTCGCGGGGAGCCTCCGCGGGGAAAGCCGCCGCACACGCCGAGGGGGCGTACACCGGCCGGTGTACGCCCCCTCGGCGCGCATCGCGCGAACCGCGCTCCGCGCAGGTGCTCAGTGCACGTGCTCAGCGCACGTCGAATTCCCCGTCCCGCGCGCCGAGCACAAAGGCGCGCCACTCGGCTTCCGTGTAGCGCAGCACCGTCTCGGGGTCGGCCGAGTTGCGCATGGCCACGGCCCCGTTCGGCAGATAGGCGATCTCCACGCGTTCTTCGGTGGTGCTGCCCGGCGCACTGAGCCACTCGACACCGGAGATGTCGAGGGCGTACAGCTCTGCCTTCTCTTTGGCGTCAGCCATCGGTGGAGAACCCCTTCGCATTACCGCGGGAACAAACCCGCAACCACAGCCCTTGACGGACAGTCTCTTCCACCGGTGTGCACGGCGGCAATCGAACACCGTCAGTACGGACCGGAAGGAGGCGTCCCGGAGCCGCCGGGTAGGGTTGGCTGCCGCGCGCATGACATTGACACGGGCAGGAGAAGCGGTTCAACGAGGGGGCCTTGCACGTGAGTACGTTCGCCACGACCGATGTCGGCGCGGGCACAGCCGCAGGTACAGGCGACGCAGACAGCGGAGCCTGAGTCGTGGCTGATGTGCCGCACCTTCCCGTCGGCGGCGGGAGGCGCTCGTGGAACCGCTGAGCCGGGACGACCCGCGGCGGATCGGGCCGTATCACCTCATCGCGCGGCTGGATCCGGGGGAGGGGGACGCCGCGGCGGCGGCGCGGTGCTTCGTCGCGCGCAACGGCGGTGGCGACCGTACGGTCCTCCTCAGCGCACCGCCGTTGGCGTCGGCGGACGACACCGGGTACCGGGAACGGTTCCGGGCGGAGGCGGAGAGCGCGCTGCTGCTGGCCGGTGCCTCGCGGTGCCGCTGGATCGTGCCCGTCGCGGAGGTCACGGGCGACGGTACGCGCGTAGGCAACGGTACGCGCCCGGGTGACGGTACGCGCGCCGGTGGCGGTACGGAGCCGCCGTGGAGCGCGTCCCCGTATCTTCCGATGCTCCCGCTGCCCGCCGCGCTGGAGGCGCATGGAGGGCCGCTGCCGCTGCGTACCGTACGGGCGCTCGGCGCGGCGCTGGCCGAAGCGCTGGATCAGGTGCACGAGGCGGGGTTCACGCATGCCGGGGTCGCGCCGGGCACGGTGTTCCTGGCGGGCGACGGCCCCCGGCTGGCCGGGTTCGGCGCCGTCCGCGCCGCCGGGCCGGACGGTGCGGCGCGGACCGGGCTGCCGGGGCTGGACGCCGACGCCCTGCCCCCGGAACAGCTCGCGGGCGGTCGGCCCCGCCCGCTGGGGGACGTCTTCGCGCTGGGCTCGGTGCTGGCGTACGCCGCGACGGGGCAACACCGGCCCGAAGCGGACGCGCTGCCGCCGGAGTTGAGGGACACGCTGCGCTCGTGCCTCGCCCCGGACCCGGCGGACCGCCCGACGGCGCGGGCGCTGCTGGACGAGCTGATGCGCGGCGTACGCGCCCCGCTGCCCGCCGCGAGCGCGGCCCGGACACCGGCGGGGGTGATGCCCTCGGTCGTCGACGGCGCTTCCGGCGGTCCGTCCGCGACGCATGGCGGCGGGCCGGGGGCGACAGCTCTGGACGCCGGGATCAGCCGGGCCGCGGGCTTGCTGGGACCGGGCTGGCTGCCCGGGCGGTTGATCATCGCGCTGTCCGAGCAGTCCTCGACGGTGCTGGCGGCCGAGATCGAGCCGGACCCGGTGCCCGAGGCCGAGGCCGGGACGGCGGCGGGCGCGCTGTCGGCGGAGGTTGCGGAAGCGTTCGGCGGGACCGCCGCGGGGACGTCCGTGTCCCCGGAGGTCCTCAGCCCCTCTCGGCGTTCCCTGCTCGTGGGCGCCGCCGGAGGCGCGGCGGGTCTCGCCGTGGGCGGCGGCGTCACCTGGGCGGTGACGGAGCCGGACCCGCCCGCGCCGCCGACCCCGGCCCAACGCCTCGCCGCCGCCCGCCCTTCGCGGCGGCGTACGGAGGGCGCGCCGCCCACGCCCGCGTGGCGCTACGACATCGAGGGCGCGGCCCCGGTGTACGCCCCGCTCATCTGGCGTGACGCGGTCGCGGTCATCACGGGGGAGCGGTTCGTCGCGGGGATCGACCTACGGACCGGCAAACGACTCTGGACGCAGGACGGGCTCCGGCCGAAGGGGCAGCCCTGGGCTGGCGGCGGGGACGCGCTGTTCGTGCCGGGGGACGGGATCGCGGCGCTGGAACCGCGGACCGGGCGTATCCGGTGGCAGTCGAAGGAGTTCCGGCGGGGCACGCCGACGTCCTTCGCGGGGCTGCTCGCCGTCGACGGGACCACGGTCTGGTTCACGGCGGAGGCCCGGGGCGGGACGGCGGAGACCGGTGGCCGGGTCGTCGTCGCCTACGACATCGGTCAACGGCACGAGCTGTGGCGCGCCCGCCTTCCGGGTGGTTTCTCCGAGGGACGCCTTCTGAGGGACGCGTTCGTGCTGAGGGGTGCCCGAAAAGGAGCCCAGCAGGCCCTGGCCTTCGGCCGGACCACCGGAAAGAAGCTCTGGCAGCGGGTTTATCCCGGCGTGGGCGCAGAAGGGCTGGTCACCACCGATGGTGACCACACCCTGATCGCCGCCGTCGGAGCCACCTTGCGGGGGTTCGAGGCGACAGAGGGCGCCAAGGGGCTCTGGTCCGTCGCCTCTGTCGGTGAGGGCGCCGAAGGCCACCGCGCCGACTTCGGGCTCCCGTTCGTGCGCGGCAGGACCGCGTACGCCGGTGACGGCGGCTACGCCCTCCACGCGATCGAGGCGGCGACCGGCCGGATCCGCTGGCAGCGCACCTATGGCTTCGGCACGCAGGGTGTGCCGGCGCGACGCATCCCCGAACCGGTGGTCACCCCTGAGGGGCACCGGATCCTGATGGCCGGGTCGCTGGGGGTGAACGCGTTCGACACCGAGGACGGGGCGTTGCTGTGGCGCTTCACCGACGTGAGCCCGGCCAGGGAGCCGGAATCGACGCGCCGCAAGGTGACGGCCACGGACGACCACGCCGTCGTGATCGGTCACAAGAGCGTGTACGCACTGCCGTTGGACTAGGGGAAGGGCATATGGAATCGCCGCACGTCGACGGCAGGGCCGGTGCGACCGACCACGATGGTACGGAGCGGATCGGCCCGTACCGCGTCCTCGCCCCATGGGACGGGAACAGGAACGGCGCGGCCGAGGACGCGCGCCGCTGCGTCGCGCGTGACGACCGTACGGGCCGCACCGTCGTCCTGACGCTGCCGCACGCGGCGTTGGCCGACGATCCGGCCTATCGGGTGCGGTTCCGGGCGGAGGCCGAGAACTCCCGTCGGCTGGGCGGCCGTTGGACAGCCCCCGTCGCCGGGATCGCTCCGACCGACGCCCGGCTTGTCTGGGTCGCCCACGACTGCTTCCCCGCCCTCACGCTCCCCGCGGCGCTGGCCGCGCACGGCGGCCCGCTCCCGGAGCCCGTGGTCCGGGCGCTGGGCGCGGCCCTCGCCGAGGCGCTGGCGGGCGCGCACGCCAACGGCCTGGTGTTCGCCGGGATTTCGCCGGGCGCGGTGCTGCTCACCAACGACGGCCCGCGGCTGACCGGCTACGGGTTGGTCCGGGCCGCGGCGCTGGACCGGATCGGGCGCGCGGGACTGCGCGGCGTGGACCCCGCCGCCCTGCCGCCGGAGCAGCACGCGGGCGAGCTGCCGCGGCCCCACGGTGACGTCTACGCGCTCGGCGCGGTGCTGGCCTACGCCGCGACGGGCCGGGCGCCGGGCGACACTGGAGCCGTCCCCGACGGGGCCGCGGCGCTGCCGGAGGCGCTTCGGGCGGCGGTCTCGGCCTGCCTGTCCGCGGACCCCGCGCACCGACCCCGGCCCGCTGACCTGCTTCAGGCGCTCCGTACGCCCACGGGCCCGGGCCACGGCCTGCCGGAGCCCGTGGCGACAGCCCTCGCCGAACAGGCCGCGCGCCACCCCGTGGAGGTGGTGCCGGACGAGACGGAGCCCACCGGCCGGGCCGCGGGCCGCGGGCCGTCCCGGCGTTCGCTGACCATCGGCGGACTGGCTGGGGTTGCCGGGCTTGCCCTGGGGTCGGGTGGGGTGGCCGCCTGGCGTGCGACGGCGGACGACGGGCCCGGCCGCCCGGCTCCGCTGTCCGTGCGCGGGACCGCCCCCGCCCCGCTGTGGCGGCGTGACATCGATTTCGAACTCGAAGGCCCGCCCGTGCTCTGCGGCGGGAAAGTCGCCCTGATGGTGGGCACGAGTACGGTGACGGCGGTGCGGCTGCGGGACGGCAAGAAGCTCTGGACCCGCCAGAACATGTGGTCCGCGGACGAGCTCATGCCGCTCGCCGGAGGGCTCTTCCTGAATCCCAGCGGTACCACGGGCGATAGCGTGTTCTCGGCCGTCGCGGTGCGCACCGGAAAGGTCACGTGGACCGAGCGGAAATACGACGGGAGGAAAAACCCCGCGTTCTTGAGCCTCTTGGCGACACACGGAAATACGCTCTGGTTCCTTGCCGGGGGCGGAGGGAGATCCACCGACCGCGTGAAGCCGGTGGTGATCGCCTATGACCTCGAGAAGCGCGCCGAGCTGTGGCGCACTCCGCTTCCCTCCGCGGGCTCGGCAGGCGGCGAGCAGGATTCCGGAGTGCTGCTCGACGGCGCCCTCATCGTCGAGAACAACGGCCTGCCGGGCAGCGACCCGATCGGGAGCGAGGAGAAGCCCTGGTCGTACGCGGCGCTCCGGCAGCGGGACGGCAAGAAGCTGTGGACGCGTACCTATGACGGAGTGAGCACCGACGAGCCGGGGGCCTTCCGGACCATCGCCCCCGGAGGTCTGCTGATCGATTGCAAGGACAAGACCGTCCGCGCCCATGACCTCACCAGTGGCAAGCGGCGCTGGCTGTTCACGACCAAGGGATACACGTACACCAAGCCCGCCGTCCGCAGCCGCACCCTCTGTGTCACCGACGAGGACAGCGTCACCTACGCCGTCGACACGCGCACCGGTGATCTGCGGTGGCGGCGCGCGGCGACCGTCGGGGCCGCGGATGCGATGCGCTACAGCGAGACCGTGATCAGCCATGCGGGCCGGACCGTGCTCCAGGCCAACGCCTCCGAGGTCGAGGCGCTCGACGCGGCCGACGGATCGCCGCGCTGGCGCTTCGCCCCTGTGGGCAGCGGCCAGGGCGCCGGCGGCTTCGGCGGCTATGTGGACACCGCGCCCGGTCTGGCCCTCGTCATGAACGGACGTTTCCTCTATGCACTGCCGGTGGACTGATTCGTACATGGCGCATCCCCTCACCCACGACGACCCTCAGCGGCTCGGTTCGTACGCCCTCGTCGCCCGCCTCGGCAGCGGCGGCATGGGCACCGTCTACCTCGGCCGTTCGTCCGGCGGGCGCACGGTCGCGCTGAAGACCATGCACCGGCAGTTCGCGGCGCAGACCGAGTTCCGCACCCGCTTCCGGCTGGAGATCGACGCCGCCCGCGTCATCGGCGGACAGTACGGCGCCCAGGTCGTCGACGCCGATCCGCTCGCCCCGACGCCCTGGCTCGCCACCGAATACGTCCTCGGCCCGCCGCTCGACGACGCGGTGGCCCTCTGCGGCGCGCTGCCCGAACCGGCCGTACGGGCGCTCGGCGCCGCCCTGTGCGACGCGCTCGCCCAGCTGCACCGGTCCGACGTCGTACACCGCGACCTGAAGCCGTCCAACGTCCTGCTGACCGCCCGCGGTCCCAAGGTGATCGACTTCGGCATTGCCCGGGCGGCGGGCGACGACCGGCTGACCCGTACGGGCGCGGCGGCCGGAACGCCCGCCTATATGTCGCCGGAGCAGGCGGTCGGCGGCGAACACCCACCGGCAGGCGACGTCTTCGCCCTCGCCGGGGTGCTGGTCTTCGCGGCGACCGGCCGCCCGCCCTTCGGTAGCGGACAGCCCGCGGACCTGCTCTACCGGGTGCGGTATGCGGAGCCGGACCTGACCGGCGTGCCGGACGGGCTCCGCCCGGCCCTGGAGCAATGCCTCGCCAAGGACCCGGCGCGGCGCCCGGGCACGGCGGAGCTCGGCGCGCTTCTCCACGACGGCGCCGCCGACGGAACCGGCGACATAGTGGACCGCCTTCCCGACGTGGTGCTCGCGGACATCGCGCAGCGCAGCGCGGCCGTATGGGAGCTCCAGCCCTCCCGACTGCCCGCACCGGAGGAGGAATTCACCACCCTGACGTCCTCGTCGCGACGGCCCCGCGTCACCCGCCGCAGCCTGCTCACCCTCGGCGGCGGCGTGCTCGCCGCGGGCGGCGCGGCTGGCGCCTGGGGCCTGCTCGCCCCCGATGACGACACGGCGGGCCCCGCGCGGAAGAAGCAGTCCCAGACCACTCCGGGAGGAGCGCCGCGCCTGGTGTGGAAGGCATCCGTCGAGTTCGAGGGCACCGGAGACATCGTCCCGCTCCCGGTCGGAGACGACGTGGCGCTGGTTGCCGAGGGCCGCCTGCTCTGCGTCGATGCGAGAACCGGCGAGCGGCGCGCGGAGAGCGAGCTGGTGGGTGACCCGGAGACCGTATTGTCGGACGGTGAGCGGCTGTTCGCGCTGGACGGCAGCGACCCGCAGCACCTCGTCCCCGTCGACCTCACCACGGGCAGCTTCCGGGCGCCGCTGGCCCGGCTCGACGGCCTCGACGCACTGGAGACGCGCCTGGTGATCGCGATCGGCCGCTCCCTGGTCCTGGAAGGGAAAACCCGCAAGGGCTGGGTGCGGTTCGCCGTCGACTCCCGGACCGGCAAGGAGGTGTGGCGCCGCCGGATGCCCACGCCGGCCGACACCTTCGACGACCTGACCGTGACCCCCATGGGCTCGTCGTATCTCCGCACACAGGGGGAGTCGGTCTCCCGGATCGACGCCCGCACCGGGGCGACCCGCTGGTCGGTGCGGGTCCCCAAGAAGAACACGGGCGGTCTGTGGGCGGGGAGGCGGCATGCCGTCTCCCCGGACCACCTGTTCCTCGGCGCCGAGGAACTGCTCGCGCTGCGGCTCTCCGACGGCAGGACCACGTGGAGATTCGGCAAGGGCCGGAAGATCGGCAAGGACTACGACCCGTCGGCCGACCACTACGGCCCGCCGGTCTTCAAGGACGATGTCGTCTACACGACGGAGCGCGACAACGGCCTCATCGCCTTGGACGCCCGCGGCGGCCGTCTGCTGTGGGAAGAGGACAAGGCCACCGCGTCGTCGCTCTCCTTCGCCGCCAACTCCACCGTGAGCGGGAGGTACTTCTACGCTTCGCCGGACAACGACGCACAGTGGATCGCCGCGATCGACCTGCGGGCCCACCGCGTGGCCTGGACCTTCCAGAGCCCCCTCGGCGACCGGGGCGGCGTATCCCCGACGATCATGACGCTCCCCAAGGCCAAGCGGCTCATCGTCGTGCGCGGTACCGGCGTGTGCGCCCTTCCACTCGACGCGTAGTGGACGCGTAGACGAGCAGCGCCGGGCCATCCGCTCATCGACCATCCCCACCCCACTTCAGGAGCCCCATGAACCCCCTCGGCATCGGCGACCCCGTCCGCCTCGGCCCGTACCGCCTCACCGGCGTGCTCGGGGCGGGCGGTATGGGTCAGGTGTACCTCGGGCGGGACGCTGCGGGCCGGACCGCGGCCGTCAAGGTGCTGCGGCCCGAGCTGGCGCACGATGCGGAGATGGCCCGGCGCTTCCTGCGCGAGGCGTACGCGGCGCAGGCCGTGCGCAGCGGCGGGGTGGCGCGGGTGCTGGCGGCGCAGACCGAGGGCGGACGGCCCTGGATCGCCACGGAGTTCCTGGTGGGCCCCACGCTCGACCAGGCCGTCGAGCGCTACGGGGCCCTCGGCGAGCCCGCCGTCAGGGCGCTGGGCGCGGCGCTGGTGACGACGCTGCGGGAGATCCACGGGGCCGGTCTTGTGCACCGCGACCTCAAGCCGTCGAACATCGTGCTGACCTCCCGCGGCCCCAGGATCATCGACTTCGGCATCGCCCGCCCCGAACACGGCCTCACCCTCACCACCACCGGACAGTCGCTCGCCACCCCCGGCTACGCCGCGCCCGAACAGGTGCTGGGGCGGCGGACCGGGCCCGCGGGGGACGTGTTCTCCCTCGGCGTGGTCCTGGCGTACGCGGCGGGCGGACGGCCGGTCTACGAGGGCGGGCACGTGGCCGCCGTGCAGTACCAGGTGGTGCACGGCGAACCGGAACTCGGCGCGGTGCCGGAGGACATACGGGCCCTGGTCGCCCCCTGCCTCGCCAAGGAGGCTGCGGAGCGGCCCGCCCTCGACGCGATCGCCGGGGCGCTCGCGCCGCCCCGCGGCGCCGACCGCGCCTGGCGCACCGGACCGCTCGCGGAGGACATCGCACGGCGCGAGACGGATGCCCGCCGGATGGCCACCATGCCCGGCGACGAGCCGTCCCGCCCCACCCGGCGCAGGCTGCTCACCACCCTCGCCGCGGGCGGCACGGTGCTCGCGGGGGGCGCCGGGGCCGGGGCGTGGTGGCTGCTGCGCGGCGACGGGGACGCGGCGGACGGTACGCGGCCCTGGGACGGGAAGCCGCTGGCGAAGTACGAAGAGGGCGTTGCGCCCGTGCCCCTGTGGGGCCCTGTCGACATCGGCTCCCTGGACCGCGCCGACCAGGCCGTGCCCGCGCCGCTCCCCGTCCGTGATCTCGTCGTCGTCCCGGCCGAGGACGGCCGGCTGCGCGCCTATGGCGTACGCGACGGAAAGCCGCGCTGGACCTCGAAGATCACCGGTCTGACGGGACGCGCCCTCGCGGTCCCCGGCGATCCCGGGAACACGGACGGCAGCGGTGGCACGGTCCTCGCCGCCGACACCGAAGGCGCGGTACGGGAGCTGCGTGCCGCGGACGGCAAGCAGCGGTGGCAGGCGGCCCGGGCGAACGCGCGCGCCCTGCTCGCAGCCGACGACCGGGCCGTCTACCTCACCACCCGCGACGGCCGGATCCGCGCCGTATCGCTCGCCTCCCGCGCCACCCTGTGGACCGCGCCGGGGCCGGAAGGCCGGACCGCCCCCGCCGCGGTGGCGGCGGGTGACCGGCTGGTGGTCCACGGTGCCGACGGCAAGGTGACCGGGCACGACACCGCCAGCGGCAAGGCCGTCTGGCACCGCGACGGGCAGGGCTCCACCCCCCTCGCCCCGGCCGCCGCCGACGGCACGGTCTATCTGGGCGGGCGTACCCTCGCGGCACTCTCGCTCGCGGACGGCAAGGAGAAGTGGGCACGCGCCGCCACCGGCGATCTCGGCTGGAGCGCGCCGGCCGTGCACGACGGTGTCGTCCACGCGGTCGACGCGACCGACCTGACCGCCCACCGGGCGTCGGACGGTTCGGACACCTGGACGGTGACCGTCGCGTCCGAACAGCATCCGCTCGCGCCGCCGGTGGTGCAGGGCAACAGCGTCTGGGCGATGATCGACGACCTCGGTCAGCGGGGCATCGTGGCCGTGGACGCCCGCAGCGGAAGTGTCGCCTGGCCGTACGCGCAGGGCGGCGCGGGCAGCTGGCGACTGACCGGAGCCGGAAACCGGGTCTTCCTGCTGCACAACGAGAAGCTGACAGCCATGCCGGTGTTCTAGAAAGGCCCCGGCCCTCCGGTCCGTTACCCGCCTGCATCGTGGGCTCAACCCCGCGGTGATCCCAGGCTGATTGATTCACCGCCACACCGACGCGATCATTCGGAGACACCCTTGGACAGCGACGCGCTGGACGCGTACATACGGGCCCGACTGGCACTGGCCGGGGTCGACATCGACCAGCTCCCCGACGTGGCCGACCCCGAGACCGGCACCCCCACCCGGGCCGTGATCATGGTGGCGCTGCGCGAGTTCGTCGCCACGACGCCTGGCGCGCTGGCCGAGTGGACACCGCCGACGGGTGTCGTGGGCGGCGCGCTGGGGGCGGCGTACGCGCAGCAGGAGGCCGCCCCGCTCGCGTACCCGTCGATCACCACCGCCTGGACCGGGGAGGCGGACGGCTGATGGGCCGGGACCTCAACCGCCGTACGTTCCTCGCCGCTTCGGCCGCCGCCGGGGCCGGTGGTGCCCTGGCCGCGTCCGCCGCGCCGGCCGCCGCGGCCCCGGCCCGTACGCCCGACGCGCCCGCCGCCCCCGAGGCGCCCCCCGCCCCCGACGCGCCCGCCGTCGACGTGCCCGACCTGCCGGTGCGGGAGGCGGCGCGGCACGACCCCACGGAGGCCACGCTCGCCGAGGCCGTCGTCCTGATCCGCACCGGCCGCCTCACCTCCGCGGATCTCGTCCAGGCGTATCTGGACCGGATCGAGAAGTACGACAAGACCTACCAGGCGTACGCCGAGGTGACCGGGAAACAGGCGCTGCTCGCGGCCTACGCGGCAGATCGGGCGAACCGCAGCGAGGACAGAAAGCCCGCGCCGCTGGCCGGGGTTCCGCTGTGCGTCAAGGACAACTACTTCACCAAGGGCGTGCCCACCCGCGCCAACTCCTTCATCTTCGAAGACTTCGTGCCGGTCACCGACGCCACCGCCGTCGCCCGCCTCAAGGAGGCGGGCGGCATCCTGCTCGGCAAGGGGCAGATGGGACCGCTGGCCACCACCCGTGCCACCACGCCCAACGGCATGATCACCACCGTCAACGCCTGGACGCCCGACAACCCGCTCACCGACCCCGGCGGTTCGTCCACGGGACCGGCCTGCGCGGTCGCCGGCCGGATGGCGTCGTCCTCCATCGGCACCCAGACCGGCGGCTCCATCGTCAACCCGGCCAACCGGCAGAACCTCACCGGGCTGAAGCCCACGATGGGCCGGGTCTCCCTGAACGGCGTCATCCCGCTGTCGTACACCCGGGACCACTGCGGTCCGATCGCCCGCGACGCGATGGACGCGGCGATCATGCTGACCGTCATGGCAGGGCCCGACGCCGAGGATCCGCGGACCCGGGGCCTGCCGCGGCTGCCCAACCTGGTGCGCGCGGCCACCCCCGTGGTCTCGCCCAAGGGGAAGGTACGGCTCCGCCGGCGCACCCGGATCGGTGTGCCGCCGGGGTTCACCGACGGCATCGCCCGGCGCTCGGCGCTCCTGGACACCCTGGCGGACCTGCCCGGCGTCACCCTCGTGGAGATCCGTTACCCCACGGACTGGTCGCTGCTGACCGGTGGCGCGTTCAACGCCGCACGCCTGAGCGAGCGGACCGAGCCGTTCCGGCACTGGCTGCGCAAGGATCTGACGAAGTTCGGCGTCTCGGTGCTGAGTTGGCTCCAGGGGCTGATGCTCTCCGGCGATGAGTGGATCACCGCGCAGCGCGCCAAGCACCACTTGCTGCGCGCGGTGCTCGACGGTCCGTTCGACCACTGCGACGTGCTGCTCCAGACCAGCCCGGTACCGTTCGACATCCTGGGCCTTCCGGAGATCGGCTTCCCCATCGGCTTCACGGCCGGCATACCGACCGGCGCGATCCTCGGCGGCGCCCCGTACGAGGAGGACCGTCTGCTGGAGGTGGTTGCCGCCTATCAGGCCGTCACCGACTGGCACCGGCGGCGTCCGGCGGATCCGGTCCTGGAGCCCGTCAAGCGGGTCGTCCGCCCGCTGCTGACCGCCGTGGAGGCCGCGGCGGCCAGTGCCTGAGGTTGCCTCCGGAGCCGGGTCCGGACACTGGTACTCTGTGTGCTGGCCGTTTGCGTACGCGCCCCCGGAGCCTTCCCCGAAGGTCCTGGAGACAGCGCCCAGCGGACCCCGCCTTCCGAGTCACGGAAGATCCCCTGAGACAAAGACCAGGGGCACTCGGCGGCTGAAACAGAGAACCAAGGAGTACGTGTGTCGCTCGACGCCGCTACGAAGAAGCAGATCATGACCGAGTTCGCCACGAAGGAAGGCGACACCGGCTCCCCGGAGGTCCAGGTCGCGCTGCTTTCGCGCCGCATCTCCGACCTGACCGAGCACCTCAAGACCCACAAGCACGACCACCACTCCCGCCGTGGTCTGCTGCTGCTGGTCGGCCAGCGCCGCCGGCTGCTCCAGTACCTGGCGAAGAAGGACATCACGCGCTTCCGTGCGCTGGTCGAGCGCCTCGGCATCCGTCGCGGTGCGGCGGGCGCCAAGTAAGTCGTCGTGAAGGGAGCGGTCCCCGCGTCAGCGGGCCGCTCCCTTTGCCGTACGCGGCTCCTTGCGGCCGTACGCGGCTCATCGCGCCGCCTCGCGCGGCCCCGTGCGGAGCGTATTTTGTCCGCTACGTCCCGTACGCGCCAGACCACACAGCCATCGTGATGATGGCCGAAGCTTTGTAGTCTGGTCCCAACAACGCCATAACGCACGAGGAGGAGCGCCTCATTCCCGCCGCTCCGGCGCCATAGGAGCCGGTCCTCGGTAGTGGCTCCCGGAACTGGCAATTCCGGTGGCTTCGATCGAAGACCGGCCCGGCCGCCGGACAGCAAGGCCCGGAGGCGCTGCTCCACCACCGTCCACCGTCATACGGACGGGGACGCAGAAGAGGAGATTTCCCTGGTGGAGAACGAGACCCACTACGCCGAGGCCGTCATCGACAACGGCACCTTCGGCACCCGCACCATCCGTTTCGAGACGGGCCGCCTGGCCCGTCAGGCCGCCGGCTCGGCCGTGGCCTACCTGGACGACGACACCATGGTGCTGTCGGCCACCACTGCTTCGAAGAACCCCAAGGACCAGCTCGACTTCTTCCCGCTGACGGTCGACGTCGAGGAGCGGATGTACGCCGCCGGGCGCATCCCCGGCTCGTTCTTCCGCCGTGAGGGCCGCCCGTCCGAGGACGCGATCCTCACCTGCCGCCTGATCGACCGCCCGCTGCGCCCGTCCTTCAAGAAGGGCCTGCGCAACGAGATCCAGATCGTCGAGACGATCATGGCGCTCAACCCCGACCACCTCTACGACGTGGTCGCGATCAACGCCGCCTCCTGCTCCACCCAGCTCGCGGGCCTGCCCTTCTCCGGCCCCATCGGTGGGACCCGGGTCGCCCTGATCAAGGGCCAGTGGGTGGCCTTCCCGACCCACAGCGAGCTGGAGGACGCCGTCTTCGACATGGTCGTCGCCGGCCGGGTCCTGGAAGACGGCGACGTCGCGATCATGATGGTCGAGGCCGAGGCCACCCAGAAGACCATCCAGCTGGTCAAGGACGGTGCCGAGGCGCCGACCGAGGAGATCGTCGCGGCCGGCCTCGAGGCCGCCAAGCCGTACATCAAGGTGCTGTGCAAGGCCCAGTCGGACCTCGCCGCCAAGGCCGCCAAGCCCACCGGTGAGTTCCCGGTCTTCCTGGACTACCAGGACGACGTCCTGGAGGCGCTGACCGCCGCCGTCCGCGACGAGCTGTCCCAGGCGCTCACCATCGCGGGCAAGCAGGAGCGCGAGGCCGAGCTGGACCGCGTCAAGGGTCTGGCCGCCGAGAAGCTGCTGCCGCAGTTCGAGGGACGCGAGAAGGAGATCTCCGCCGCGTACCGCTCGCTGACCAAGTCCCTGGTGCGCGAGCGCGTCATCAAGGAGAAGAAGCGCATCGACGGCCGCGGCGTCACGGACATCCGTACGCTCGCCGCCGAGGTCGAGGCGATCCCGCGGGTCCACGGCTCGGCGCTGTTCGAGCGCGGCGAGACCCAGATCCTGGGCGTCACCACGCTGAACATGCTCCGCATGGAGCAGCAGCTCGACACGCTCTCGCCCGAGACGCGCCGTCGCTACATGCACAACTACAACTTCCCGCCGTACTCCACCGGTGAGACCGGCCGCGTCGGCTCCCCGAAGCGCCGCGAGATCGGCCACGGCGCGCTGGCCGAGCGGGCGCTGCTGCCGGTGCTGCCGACGCGCGAGGAGTTCCCGTACGCCATCCGCCAGGTCTCCGAGGCGCTCGGCTCCAACGGCTCGACCTCCATGGGGTCGGTCTGCGCCTCCACGATGTCGCTGCTGAACGCCGGTGTGCCGCTGAAGGCCCCGGTCGCGGGCATCGCGATGGGCCTGATCTCCCAGGAGATCGACGGTGAGACCCACTACGTCACCCTCACCGACATCCTCGGTGCGGAGGACGCGTTCGGTGACATGGACTTCAAGGTCGCCGGCACCAAGCAGTTCGTGACCGCCCTCCAGCTGGACACCAAGCTGGACGGCATCCCGGCCTCCGTCCTGGCCGCGGCCCTCAAGCAGGCCCGGGACGCGCGGCTGCACATCCTCGACGTGATGATGGAGGCCATCGACACGCCGGACGAGATGTCCCCGAACGCGCCGCGGATCATCACCGTCAAGATCCCGGTGGACAAGATCGGTGAGGTCATCGGCCCGAAGGGCAAGATGATCAACCAGATCCAGGAGGACACCGGCGCCGAGATCACCATCGAGGACGACGGCACGATCTACATCGGTGCCGCCGACGGCCCGGCCGCCGAGGCCGCCCGCGCGACCATCAACGGCATCGCCAACCCGACGATGCCCGAGGTCGGCGAGCGCTACCTGGGCACGGTCGTGAAGACCACCACCTTCGGTGCCTTCGTGTCCCTGCTCCCGGGCAAGGACGGGCTGCTGCACATCTCGCAGATCCGCAAGCTCGCCGGTGGCAAGCGCGTGGAGAACGTCGAGGACGTGCTCGCGGTCGGCTCCAAGGTGCAGGTCGAGATCGCCGAGATCGACCAGCGCGGCAAGCTCTCGCTGCACCCGGTCATCGAGGGCGAAGAGGACGACGACGAGGCGAAGGCCGAGGCGAAGCCCCAGACGAAGGACGAAGCCGCCAAGTGACGTCCCGCGACGACGTGACGACGGCCCGCACCTCCTCGGAGGGGCGGGCCGTCGCCCGTACCCAAACGCTTCTCGCGGGCGAGAACGGCATCGGGACGGTCCGCAGGACCACCCTCCCGAGCGGCCTGCGCATCCTCACCGAGACCCTGCCGTCCGTGCGCTCGGCCACCTTCGGCATCTGGGCGCACGTGGGCTCCCGCGACGAGACCCCCACGCTGAACGGCGCCACCCACTATCTGGAGCACCTGCTCTTCAAGGGCACCCGGCGGCGCAGCGCACTGGACATCTCCGCCGCGATCGACGCCGTCGGCGGCGAGATGAACGCGTTCACCGCCAAGGAGTACACCTGCTACTACGCACGGGTGCTCGACACCGATCTGCCGCTGGCCATCGACGTCGTCTGCGACATGCTGACCGGCTCGGTGATCGATGCGGCGGACGTGGACGCCGAGCGCGGCGTCGTCCTCGAAGAGATCGCGATGACCGAGGACGACCCGGGCGACTGCGTCCACGACCTGTTCGCGCACACCATGCTCGGCGACACCCCGCTCGGCCGCCCGGTCCTGGGCACCGTCGACACCGTCAACGGGCTCGGCCGCGATCAGATCGCCCGCTTCTACAAGAAGCACTACGACCCGACCCACCTGGTCGTCGCCGCCGCGGGCAACGTCGACCACGACACGGTCGTCCGGCAGGTCAGCGACGCGTTCGAGCAGGCGGGCGCCCTGACCCGCAGCGACGCGGAGCCGGTCGCCCCGCGCTCCGGTTCCCGGGCCATCCGCACCGCGGGCCGGGTCGAGCTGCTGAACCGCAAGACCGAGCAGGCGCACGTGATCCTGGGCATGCCCGGCATCCCGCGCACCGACGACCGGCGCTGGGCGCTCGGCGTGCTCAACACGGCGCTCGGTGGCGGCATGAGCTCCCGGCTCTTCCAGGAGGTCCGGGAGAAGCGCGGCCTCGCCTACAGCGTCTACTCCTACAACTCCGGCTTCGCCGACTGCGGCCTCTTCGGCGTCTACGCCGGCTGCCGTCCGAGCCAGGTGCACGACGTCCTCAAGATCTGCCGCGACGAGCTGGACCAGGTCGCCCGCGACGGACTCACCGACGAGGAGCTGCGGCGCGCCATCGGCCAGCTCTCCGGCTCCACGGTGCTCGGCCTGGAGGACACCGGCGCGCTGATGAACCGCATCGGCAAGAGCGAACTGTGCTGGGCCGACCAGATGTCGGTGGACGACATGCTGGCCCGGATCCAGTCGGTCACCCCCGACGAGGTGCGCGAGGTGGCCCGCGATGTACTGGGGCAGCGTCCTTCGCTGTCGGTCATCGGCCCGCTGAAGGACAAGCAGGCGGCCCGGCTGGACGAGGCCGTCGCCTAGCCGGAGAAGCCGCCGGCCGGAGAAGACGCCAGCCGGAGAAGACGAAGGAAGAGGAACGATGAGCAAGCTGCGCGTGGCCGTCCTCGGTGCCAAGGGCCGGATCGGCTCCGAGGCCGTACGAGCCGTCGAGGCCGCGGAGGACATGGAGCTGGTCGCCGCGCTGGGCCGGGGCGACAAGCTGGAGACCATGGTCGAGGCGGGCGCCGAGGTCGCCGTCGAGCTGACCGACCCGGGCTCGGTGATGGGCAACCTCGACTTCTGCGTACGGCACGGCATCCACGGCGTCGTCGGCACCACCGGCTGGACCGACGAGCGCCTCGCGCAGCTGCGCGGCTGGCTCGACGGCTCGCCCCGCACCGGCGTGCTCATCGCCCCGAACTTCTCCATCGGCGCCGTGCTGACCATGCGCTTCGCCCGCCAGGCCGCGCGCTTCTTCGAGTCGGTCGAGGTCATCGAGCTGCACCACCCCAACAAGGTGGACGCCCCCTCGGGCACCGCGGCCCGCACCGCCCAGTTGATCGCCGAGGCCCGCCGCGAGGCCGGCTGCGCCCCGCAGCCGGACGCGACGTCCACGGCGCTGGACGGCGCGCGGGGTGCCTCGGTGGACGAGGTGCCGGTGCACTCGGTACGGCTGCGCGGGCTCCTCGCCCACCAGGAGGTCCTGCTCGGCGGCGAGGGCGAGACCCTCACCATCCGCCATGACTCGATCCACCACAGCAGCTTCATGCCGGGCATCCTGCTCGGCGCGCGGCGCGTGGTCACCACCCCCGGCCTGACCTTCGGCCTGGAACACTTCCTCGATCTGGACTGAGGGCACACCGGTGCGCGCAAAGATCACGTATTTCGTCCTCGCGGCCGTCCTGGTCGTCTACTTCGTGCTGGTCGGCGACCGCGGGGTGCTCCTCATCCAGCAGGGCACGCCGGTGACCATCGCCTACGGCGCGGCCGTGCTGGTGCTGCCGCTCATCGGCGGCTGGTTCCTGTGGCAGACCACCCAGTTCGCGCGCAACGCCGATCGGCTCGCGCGCGAACTGGACGCCGAGGGCGGACTTCCGGTCGACGAGCTGGTACGGACGCCCGGCGGGCGCATCGACCGGGACTCGGCGGACGCGGTCTTCGCGAAGCGGCGGGCCGAGACGGAGGCGTCGCCGGAGGACTGGCGCTCCTGGTTCCGGCTCGCCATCGCGTACCACGACGCCCGCGACACCGCCCGTGCCCGCAAGGCGATGCAGCGCGCCATCGCCCTCCACGACGGCAAGCCGGTCCGGGCCGACAACAGCTCCTAGCGCCCGTGCCGGGCCGCCCACCCGTCGAGGGCGTCGGCGGCCGCCCGGAAGGCCTCGGGACGCCCGAGGAAATCGGTGTCGTGGCTGGTGATCAGGGTCAGCGGGGTGCCGCCCGACGTCCGCTCGGCGAGCACCACCTGACCCTGCACGGTGCGCGGCAGCCCCAGCCAGCGAACCGGCTGCTGGACCGTGCGTATCGACGCGACGTCCTGCCAGGCGACCGTGGTGGAGGTGATCAGCCCGGTCCGCCGCAGCTCCCGCGCGTTCACCCGGACGCCCGCCCCCACCATCCGCACCGCGAAGGCGATCACCAGCGCCGCCGCGGCGACGCACACCCCCGCGGCGGAGCCGGAGCCCGCCAGGACGATGATCAGCGCCGAGAAGAGGAGATACGAGGCGAGCAGCAGGAGCACCGCCGCCCCGCCGACCCTCCAGGGACCCGGCCGGTACGGACGGCGCCGGCGCTCCGGGTCCTCGTAGGCGACATCGGCATACGTGACGTCGGTACGCGTGAGCGGGGCCGCTTCGGGCCCCGCTCGGTCGTCGTCATGTGCGCGGTCTGCTGTCAGGAAGGGCAGTGGCACGGGATGTCCTCACTCACACACACGTCCAGATGGTCTGTGCTGAGTGAGGCTATCTCAGTGCAGCTCAGCGCCCGTTCGAGGCCTCCTGCACCTGCTGGGCAGGGTGCGATTGGCTGTCGAGTGCGGGCATCCCGAACATCAGAGCGCCGACGAACCCGGCGACGATCGTCAGCCCCATCAGCGTCCGGCCGGTTATCTCGGTCCGGGACGCCCGGGGACGGGGCGGAGGGGTGACATTACTGCGGAAACGGTCGGCTTCGGCGACGAAGGCGAACGGTACGGGCTCTCGCCGGCGGAACATGAGCGGGCTCTCCTTGGAACCTCGAGCGCGGGCACTTCAGTGTGTAGGACGTGTGAACGACCGTCCTGGTGCCCTGTTTCAAGAACTTCAGTCAAAATTTTCTGCGGGGATCCGGCGGTGCGGCTCTGTCGGTGGTGGCCCGTAAGCTGGGCCCGCCCCGAGCGATGCGATATGGAAGGACCCGTCGGTGAGCGAGACCCCCGCCGAAACCCCCGCCGAAACCCCGGCCGCGACCCCGGTCGAGACCGAGAAGGCCAGTTTCCGCAGCGATGTGACCGTCGAGCTGGTGAAGCACAGCGCCGCCGACTCCGACGTCCTGTGGGCCGCGAGGGTGTCCACCGCGGGTGAGCAGTCCCTCGACGAGCTGACGAAGGACCCGGAGCGCTCCAAGGGCCTGATCAACTTCCTGATGCGCGACCGGCACGGCAGCCCGTTCGAGCACAACTCGATGACCTTCTTCATCAGCGCCCCGATCTTCGTCTTCCGCGAGTTCATGCGGCACCGCGTGGGCTGGTCGTACAACGAGGAGTCCGGTCGCTACCGCCGCCTGGAGCCGGTCTTCTACGTGCCCGGCGAGGACCGCAAGCTGGTCCAGCAGGGCCGCCCCGGCAAGTACGAGTTCGTCGAGGGCACCCCCGAGCAGCACGCGCTGACCGGCCGCGCGATGGAGGACGCCTACCGGCACGCGTACGAGGCGTACCAGGAGATGCTGGCCGCCGGGGTCGCCCGCGAGGTGGCCCGCTCGGTGCTCCCGGTCGGTCTGTACTCCTCGATGTACGCGACGTGTAACGCACGCTCGCTGATGCACTTCCTGGGCCTGCGCACCCAGCACGAGCAGGCCGCGGTGCCGTCCTTCCCGCAGCGGGAGATCGAGATGGTGGGGGAGAAGATGGAGGAGGCGTGGGCCGGGCTGATGCCGCTCACGCACGCCGCCTTCAACGCCAATGGCCGGGTGGCGCCGTAACGCGGGCGAAGTGTCCGTATTGCGGCGTTTCGAGAAGTTCATCTAGGCTGAACAAAGGGACCCGGTACTGCTTGAACCCCCGAGCAGGCAGTGCCGGGTCCTCTCTGGTGACGCTGTTCCGGCGCCCCGAGGGAGCGCCGCGGGGCGCGCTACGAGTAGCGTGGTGCCCATGGCACCGACATCCACATCGCAGACCCCTTTCGGGCGGGTGCTGACCGCCATGGTCACGCCATTCACCGCTGACGGAGCGCTCGACCTCGACGGCGCCCAGCGGCTCGCCACTCATCTGGTGGACGCCGGCAATGACGGCCTGATCGTCAACGGCACCACCGGCGAGTCCCCGACCACCAGCGATGCGGAGAAAGCCGAGCTCGTACGAGCCGTGGTGGAGGCGGTCGGCGACCGCGCCCACGTCGTAGCCGGAGCCGGCACCAATGACACCGGGCACAGCGTCCAGCTCGCCCGCGCGGCGGAGCAGGCGGGTGCCCATGGCCTGCTCGCGGTCACCCCGTACTACAGCAAGCCGCCGCAGGAAGGCATCTTCCGCCACTTCACCGCCATCGCGAACGCCACCGGCCTGCCGGTCATGCTCTACGACATCCCCGGCCGCAGTGGTGTCCCGATCAGCACCGAGACGATGGTCCGGCTCGCCGAGCACCCGCGCATCGTCGCCAACAAGGACGCCAAGGGCGACCTCGGGCGTGCCAGCTGGGCCATCGCACGCAGCCGCCTCGCCTGGTACTCCGGCGACGACATGCTGAACCTGCCGCTGCTGTCGGTCGGCGCCGTGGGCTTCGTCTCCGTGGTCGGCCACCTCGTCAGCCCGGAACTGCGCGCGATGCTCGAAGCCCACCTCCAGGGCGACGTCGCGAAGGCAACGGAGATCCACCAACAGCTGCTCCCGGTCTTCACCGGGATGTTCCGCACCCAGGGCGTCATCACGTCGAAGGCCGCGCTCGCCCTCCAGGGCCTGCCCGCGGGGCCGCTGCGCCTGCCGCTCGTGGAGCTGACCCCCGAGGAAACGGAACAGCTCAAGCGCGATCTTGCCGCTGGCGGGGTACAGCTCTAGTCAAAGACGCGATAGTCGCACCTTCATACTTCACAACTGCATACAGACACATCAGCAAGTGCACGAATGTCACGCGCGCCATGTGCCCCAGGGGGCATGTGGCGCGCGTGGTGAGGAGAGTCTTTTGAGTCATCCGCATCCTGAGCTCGGTCCGCCGCCGAAGCTCCCGGAGGGTGGCCTGCGCGTCACCCCGCTCGGGGGCCTCGGCGAGATCGGCCGCAACATGACGGTCTTCGAGTACGGTGGCCGGCTGCTGATCGTCGACTGCGGGGTGCTCTTCCCCGAGGAGGAGCAGCCCGGAGTCGACTTGATCCTGCCGGACTTCACGTCCATCCGGGACCGTCTCGACGACATCGACGGCATCGTGCTCACGCACGGCCACGAGGACCACATCGGCGGCGTGCCGTTCCTGCTCCGCGAGAAGCCGGACATCCCGCTGATCGGCTCCAAGCTCACCCTCGCCCTGATCGAGGCGAAGCTCCAGGAGCACCGGATCCGCCCGTACACGCTGGAGGTGGAGGAGGGGAACCTCGAGCGGATCGGGCCCTTCGAGTGCGAGTTCGTGGCGGTCAACCACTCCATCCCGGACGCCCTCGCGGTCGCCATCCGCACCCCGGCCGGTCTGGCCGTGCACACCGGCGACTTCAAGATGGACCAGCTGCCGCTGGACGGCCGCCTCACCGACCTGCCCGCCTTCGCCAAGCTCGGCGAGGAGGGCATCGACCTGCTCCTGGTGGACTCCACCAACTCCGAGGTCCCCGGTTTCGTCCCGCCGGAACGCGACATCTCCAACGTGCTGGGCCAGGTCTTCGCGAGCGCCCAGAAGCGCATCATCGTCGCGAGCTTCGCCAGCCACGTGCACCGCATCCAGCAGATCCTCGACGCGGCCCACGAGTACGGGCGCCGGGTGGCCTTCGTCGGCCGCTCGATGGTCCGCAACATGGGCATCGCCCGTGACCTGGGTTATCTGCGGGTCCCGGCGGGCCTCGTGGTGGACGTGAAGACCCTGGACGACCTCCCGGACGACGAGGTGGTGCTCGTCTGCACCGGCTCCCAGGGCGAGCCGATGGCCGCGCTGTCCCGGATGGCCAACCGCGATCACCAGATCCGCATCGTCCCGGGCGACACGGTGATCCTGGCGTCGTCGCTCATCCCGGGCAACGAGAACGCGGTCTACCGCGTCATCAACGGGCTCACGCGCTGGGGCGCGAACGTCGTCCACAAGGGCAACGCCAAGGTGCACGTCTCCGGCCATGCCTCGGCCGGTGAGCTGCTGTACTTCTACAACATCTGCAAGCCCAAGAACCTGATGCCGGTCCACGGCGAATGGCGCCATCTGCGCGCCAACGCCGAGCTGGGCGCCCTGACTGGGGTTCCGAAGAACCGCTGTGTCATCGCCGAGGACGGAGTGGTGGTCGACCTGGTCGACGGCATCGCGAAGATCACCGGCAAGGTGCAGGCGGGCTATGTGTACGTGGACGGCCTCTCCGTCGGCGACGTCACCGAGAGCTCGCTCAAGGACCGCCGCATCCTGGGTGAGGAGGGGATCATCTCGGTCTTCGTGGTCGTGGACAGCACGACCGGCAAGATCGTGGGTGGTCCGCACATCCAGGCGAGAGGATCCGGCATCGAGGACGGGGCCTTCTCCGCGGTCATCCCGAAGATCGAGGACTCCCTGGCCAAGGCGGCCTCCGACGGCATCGCGGAGACGCACCAGATCCAGCAGCTCGTGCGCCGCGCCGTGGGCAAGTGGGTGTCCGACAGCTACCGTCGGCGCCCGATGATCCTCCCTGTGGTGGTCGAGGTCTGACACGGCCTCAGCTCCAGCAGGCGCTGAACCCCGGGCGGGGCTCCTCGATTTGCATCGAGGAGCCCCGCTCCAGTACGTTTACGGCTCCGCCAGAGGGGGAACCCGGAGCACTCAGACCGCTTCGGAGGAGCCTGGAGGCGGGGGTGGAAATCCGGCTCAGAGAATTCTGATAAAGTCGGAGACACCGAAAGGGAAGGCCCTCCAACGGCCACCGGAAACGGAATTCGGACCGGAAACGGAACGGAAAACGGATCTGGTAAGGTTGGAAACACGAAAGGCCGAAAGGCCGGAGGGAAGAGCCCGGAGAAACCGGTGATACGGTTTCAAAGGAAGCGTCCGTTCCTTGAGAACTCAACAGCGTGCCAAAAGTCAACGCCAGATATGTTGATACCCCGTCCGCATCATCGATGTGGTCGAGGTTCCTTTGAAGAAAAAACACAGCGAGGACGCTGTGAACCATCGGACTATTCCTCCGGTGGTTCCGCTCTCGTGGTGTTCACCAGGATTACCTGGAAGCATTCACGGAGAGTTTGATCCTGGCTCAGGACGAACGCTGGCGGCGTGCTTAACACATGCAAGTCGAACGATGAACCCGCTTCGGTGGGGGATTAGTGGCGAACGGGTGAGTAACACGTGGGCAATCTGCCCTGCACTCTGGGACAAGCCCTGGAAACGGGGTCTAATACCGGATACGACACACGACCGCATGGTCTGTGTGTGGAAAGCTCCGGCGGTGCAGGATGAGCCCGCGGCCTATCAGCTTGTTGGTGGGGTGATGGCCTACCAAGGCGACGACGGGTAGCCGGCCTGAGAGGGCGACCGGCCACACTGGGACTGAGACACGGCCCAGACTCCTACGGGAGGCAGCAGTGGGGAATATTGCACAATGGGCGCAAGCCTGATGCAGCGACGCCGCGTGAGGGATGACGGCCTTCGGGTTGTAAACCTCTTTCAGCAGGGAAGAAGCGAAAGTGACGGTACCTGCAGAAGAAGCGCCGGCTAACTACGTGCCAGCAGCCGCGGTAATACGTAGGGCGCAAGCGTTGTCCGGAATTATTGGGCGTAAAGAGCTCGTAGGCGGCTTGTCGCGTCGGATGTGAAAGCCCGGGGCTTAACCCCGGGTCTGCATTCGATACGGGCAGGCTAGAGTTCGGTAGGGGAGATCGGAATTCCTGGTGTAGCGGTGAAATGCGCAGATATCAGGAGGAACACCGGTGGCGAAGGCGGATCTCTGGGCCGATACTGACGCTGAGGAGCGAAAGCGTGGGGAGCGAACAGGATTAGATACCCTGGTAGTCCACGCCGTAAACGTTGGGAACTAGGTGTGGGCGACATTCCACGTTGTCCGTGCCGCAGCTAACGCATTAAGTTCCCCGCCTGGGGAGTACGGCCGCAAGGCTAAAACTCAAAGGAATTGACGGGGGCCCGCACAAGCGGCGGAGCATGTGGCTTAATTCGACGCAACGCGAAGAACCTTACCAAGGCTTGACATACACCGGAAACGTCTGGAGACAGGCGCCCCCTTGTGGTCGGTGTACAGGTGGTGCATGGCTGTCGTCAGCTCGTGTCGTGAGATGTTGGGTTAAGTCCCGCAACGAGCGCAACCCTTGTTCTGTGTTGCCAGCATGCCTTTCGGGGTGATGGGGACTCACAGGAGACTGCCGGGGTCAACTCGGAGGAAGGTGGGGACGACGTCAAGTCATCATGCCCCTTATGTCTTGGGCTGCACACGTGCTACAATGGCCGGTACAATGAGCTGCGAAGCCGTGAGGTGGAGCGAATCTCAAAAAGCCGGTCTCAGTTCGGATTGGGGTCTGCAACTCGACCCCATGAAGTCGGAGTCGCTAGTAATCGCAGATCAGCATTGCTGCGGTGAATACGTTCCCGGGCCTTGTACACACCGCCCGTCACGTCACGAAAGTCGGTAACACCCGAAGCCGGTGGCCCAACCCCTTGTGGGAGGGAATCGTCGAAGGTGGGACTGGCGATTGGGACGAAGTCGTAACAAGGTAGCCGTACCGGAAGGTGCGGCTGGATCACCTCCTTTCTAAGGAGCACATAGCCGACTGCGAGCGAATGACTCGCACGGTTGCTCATGGGTGGAACGTTGACTATTCGGTGGATCGGCTGAGCTGCCGTCTTCAGTACTGCCCCTTCGGGGCGTGGAAAGAGACCGTGGTGAGGAAGATCTGCCGGGCACGCTGTTGGGTGTCTGAGGGAATGACCCCTCGGAGGCCGGAGTCCACGAAGTCTGTGGGCGACTGGTCGTTGTTTGAGAACTGCACAGTGGACGCGAGCATCTGTGGCCAAGTTTTTAAGGGCGCACGGTGGATGCCTTGGCACCAGGAACCGATGAAGGACGTGGGAGGCCGCGATAGGCCCCGGGGAGCTGTCAACCGAGCTTTGATCCGGGGGTGTCCGAATGGGGAAACCCGGCAGTCGTCATGGGCTGTCACCCGCTGCTGAACACATAGGCAGTGTGGAGGGAACGCGGGGAAGTGAAACATCTCAGTACCCGCAGGAAGAGAAAACAACCGTGATTCCGGGAGTAGTGGCGAGCGAAACTGGATGAGGCTAAACCGTATGTGTGTGATACCCGGCAGGGGTTGCGCATGCGGGGTTGTGGGATCGTACTTCAGTCGTCTGCCGGCGGCTGGGTGAGTCAGAAATTGTTGATGTAGGCGAAGGGCATGCGAAAGGCCCGGCGTAGAGGGTAAGACCCCCGTAGCCGAAATGTCAGCAACTTGCTTGTGCGACACCCAAGTAGCACGGGGCCCGAGAAATCCCGTGTGAATCTGGCGGGACCACCCGCTAAGCCTAAATATTCCCTGGTGACCGATAGCGGATAGTACCGTGAGGGAATGGTGAAAAGTACCGCGGGAGCGGAGTGAAATAGTACCTGAAACCGTGTGCCTACAAGCCGTGGGAGCGTCGCCGTGTTCTTCGGAGCACGGTCGTGACTGCGTGCCTTTTGAAGAATGAGCCTGCGAGTTTGCGGTGTGTTGCGAGGTTAACCCGTGTGGGGAAGCCGTAGCGAAAGCGAGTCCGAATAGGGCGGTTTAGTAGCGCGCTCAAGACCCGAAGCGGAGTGATCTAGCCATGGGCAGGTTGAAGCGGAGGTAAGACTTCGTGGAGGACCGAACCCACCAGGGTTGAAAACCTGGGGGATGACCTGTGGTTAGGGGTGAAAGGCCAATCAAACTCCGTGATAGCTGGTTCTCCCCGAAATGCATTTAGGTGCAGCGTCGTGTGTTTCTTACTGGAGGTAGAGCACTGGATAGGCGATGGGCCCTACCGGGTTACTGACCTTAGCCAAACTCCGAATGCCGGTAAGTGAGAGCGCGGCAGTGAGACTGTGGGGGATAAGCTCCATGGTCGAGAGGGAAACAGCCCAGAGCATCGACTAAGGCCCCTAAGCGTATGCTAAGTGGGAAAGGATGTGGAGTCGCAGAGACAACCAGGAGGTTGGCTTAGAAGCAGCCATCCTTGAAAGAGTGCGTAATAGCTCACTGGTCAAGTGATTCCGCGCCGACAATGTAGCGGGGCTCAAGCGTACCGCCGAAGTCGTGTCACTGCAGCAATACCTCCAACGAGGGCTGTGGTGGGTAGGGGAGCGTCGTGTGCCGGGTGAAGCAGCGCCGGAAGGTAGTTGTGGACGGTTCACGAGTGAGAATGCAGGCATGAGTAGCGATACACACGTGGGAAACGTGTGCGCCGATTGACTAAGGGTTCCTGGGTCAAGCTGATCTGCCCAGGGTAAGTCGGGACCTAAGGCGAGGCCGACAGGCGTAGTCGATGGACAACCGGTTGATATTCCGGTACCCGCTTTGAAGCGCCCAATATCGAATCCTCTGATGCTAAGGCCGTGAAGCCGCCCTGATCTCTTCGGAGTTGAGGGGAGTGGTGGAGCCGCTGATCCAAGGTGGTAGTAGGTAAGTGATGGGGTGACGCAGGAAGGTAGTCCAGCCCGGGCGGTGGTTGTCCCGGGGTAAGGGTGTAGGACGTCACGCAGGTAAATCCGTGTGGCATGTGTCTGAGACCTGATGCCGAGCCGATTGTGGTGAAGTGGATGATCCTATGCTGTCGAGAAAAGCCTCTAGCGAGTTTCATGGCGGCCCGTACCCTAAACCGACTCAGGTGGTCAGGTAGAGAATACCGAGGCGTTCGGGTGAACTATGGTTAAGGAACTCGGCAAAATGCCCCCGTAACTTCGGGAGAAGGGGGGCCATTGCTGGTGATCACTCTTGCAGTGTGAGCTGGTGGTGGCCGCAGAGACCAGCGAGAAGCGACTGTTTACTAAAAACACAGGTCCGTGCGAAGCCGTAAGGCGATGTATACGGACTGACGCCTGCCCGGTGCTGGAACGTTAAGGGGACCGGTTAGCTCCATTTCGGTGGGGCGAAGCTGAGAACTTAAGCGCCAGTAAACGGCGGTGGTAACTATAACCATCCTAAGGTAGCGAAATTCCTTGTCGGGTAAGTTCCGACCTGCACGAATGGCGTAACGACTTCTCGACTGTCTCAACCATAGGCCCGGTGAAATTGCATTACGAGTAAAGATGCTCGTTTCGCGCAGCAGGACGGAAAGACCCCGGGACCTTTACTACAGCTTGATATTGGTGTTCGGTTCGGCTTGTGTAGGATAGGTGGGAGACTGTGAAATCATGACGCCAGTCATGGTGGAGTCATTGTTGAAATACCACTCTGGTCGTGCTGGATGTCTAACCTGGGTCCGTGATCCGGATCAGGGACAGTGTCTGGTGGGTAGTTTAACTGGGGCGGTTGCCTCCTAAAGGGTAACGGAGGCGCCCAAAGGTTCCCTCAGCCTGGTTGGCAATCAGGTGTTGAGTGTAAGTGCACAAGGGAGCTTGACTGTGAGACCGACGGGTCGAGCAGGGACGAAAGTCGGGACTAGTGATCCGGCGGTGGCTTGTGGAAGCGCCGTCGCTCAACGGATAAAAGGTACCCCGGGGATAACAGGCTGATCTTCCCCAAGAGTCCATATCGACGGGATGGTTTGGCACCTCGATGTCGGCTCGTCGCATCCTGGGGCTGGAGTCGGTCCCAAGGGTTGGGCTGTTCGCCCATTAAAGCGGTACGCGAGCTGGGTTTAGAACGTCGTGAGACAGTTCGGTCCCTATCCGCTGTGCGCGTAGGAGTCTTGAGAAGGGCTGTCCCTAGTACGAGAGGACCGGGACGGACGAACCTCTGGTGTGCCAGTTGTCCTGCCAAGGGCATGGCTGGTTGGCTACGTTCGGGAGGGATAACCGCTGAAAGCATCTAAGCGGGAAGCCTGCTTCGAGATGAGGGCTCCCACCCACTTGATGGGGTAAGGCTCCCAGTAGACGACTGGGTTGATAGGCCAGATATGGAAGCCGGGTGACCGGTGGAGTTGACTGGTACTAATAGGCCGAGGGCTTGTCCTCAGTTGCTCGCGTCCACTGTGTTGGTTCTGAAATAACGAACTGTGTTGATATCCGGTTTGTTTGTTTCATAGTGTTTCGGTGGTCACAGCGTTAGGGAAACGCCCGGTTACATTCCGAACCCGGAAGCTAAGCCTTTCAGCGCCGATGGTACTGCAGGGGGGACCCTGTGGGAGAGTAGGACGCCGCCGAACAAATATTGGAGAGAGGCCTGTCGGAACTTCGGTTCCCGACAGGCCTCTCTTTTTGTTGTGTTGCGAGCCACTCGGTGTTCATGTTGCGTGGGCAACATGCCGTTCATGGGGACTCCAACGGATGAGCTGTGGCGTGAGTTGACCCGGTCGGGCGTACGGCCGGGCGACGAGGTGATCGTGCCGTCCTACGGCACACCCGAAGCGGCGGAAGCGGTGCTCCTCGCCGGCGCGAGGCCGGTGTTCGTGGACATCGACGCTCACACTTTCTGCATAGACCCGAACGCGGTGGCCGAGGCGCTGACGCCCCGCACCGCGGCCATCGTGGCCATACACACCTTCGGACACCCGGCCGACATGGCCCGCCTCACCGAGCTGGGACAGCGGCACGGAGTGCTCGTGATCGGACACGGCGCCGTGTGCGAGCCGGTCGGCGAGATCCTGCGTCGACAGGCGAACGCGGCCTATCTGAACGGAAAGCTGCGCGGGGTCGTCACCCCCGCGTCCAAGCCCGGCATGGAACACACTTATCAGCAGTACGTCGTGAGGGTGCCGGGCAACGGGCGCCCGGACCGGGACGCATTCGCCCGTACGCTGCGGTCTCGCGGCGTCGTGTGCCACGTCCCCATTCAGACCCCGGCGCACCGCACAGCGCGCTTCCGGCGCGATCTGTGGCTCGCGGAGACGGAGCGCGCGGCCGACGAATGCCTCGCGCTCCCCGTCGATCCCACCATGTCCCGGCGGGAGTTGCAGCGCGTCGTCTCGGCCTGCAACGCACTGGGAGGGTTGTTGCAGTCAGCGGCCTGAGCGGTCGAGGGGCGGGTGGTCGAGAGCGCACTCGAGTTCGGGTATGATCTATCCCGTTGCCGCGCCCCAATAGCTCAGTCGGCAGAGCGTCTCCATGGTAAGGAGAAGGTCTACGGTTCGATTCCGTATTGGGGCTCTCCTGCGAAAGGCCCCCGCCAATTGGCGGGGGCCTTCGTCATGTTGAGCGGCGCCGAGGAAGCCGGGGCACCGGCGGTGCCCCGGCCCCGGCCGGTCAGGCGTCCTGCGGCTCGGGGACGCGCATCGCGAGGATCGCCATGTCGTCGGACGGCGGTTCGGCCGCGAACCGCTCGACCGCGCGCAGCACCCGGGCGGCCACCGCTCCCGCGGTGAGTCCGGTGCAGGTGGTGAGGACGTCGACCAGGCCGTCGTCGCCGAGCATCCTGGTGCCCTCGCGGCGCTCGGTCACCCCGTCGGTGACGCACAGCAGGACGTCGCCGGGGTCGAGCGTCACCGTCTGCTCGTACAGCTCCAGGTCGTCCATGACGCCGAGCAGGGGCTGCGGTTCGGCGGCCGCCTCGACGGAGCCGTCCTGGCGCAGCCGGAGCGGCAGCGGGTGGCCTGCGCAGACGACCTTGAGCACCGCGCCGCCGTCCTGCTGTGGCCACAGCTCCCCGTAGAGGAGGGTGAGGAAGCGGCTGCGGGCACCCTCGTCGAGGATCGCCGCGTTGAGCCGCTCCAGGACCGCCGGGCCGCCGAAGCCCTCGCGGGCGAGCAGCCGCAGCGCGTGCCGGGCGAGACCGGTGACCGCGGCGGCCTCCGGCCCGGTGCCGCAGACGTCGCCGATGGCGAAGCCGTACGCGCCGTCGCGGATCGGGAAGAGGTCGTAGAAGTCACCGCCGACCTCGTTGCCCTCACCGGCGGCGCGGTAGATGACCTCGACCTCGACTCCGGGGACCTCGGGCTGCTCGGGCGGCAGCAGGCTGCGCTGGAGGGACTGGCTGATGGCGGTGCGCTCCGAGTAGAGCCGCGCGTTGTCGAGCGCGAGCGCGGCCCGGCGGGAGAGATCCTCGGCCAGCTCCAGGTTCTCCTGGCGGAAGTGCTCGTCGGTGGGCTTGCCGAGGGTGAGCATCCCGATGACGCGGTTACGGGCCACCAGCGGCAGGACGACCGTCTCGCCGCCGACGGCGGACGCGGTCGCGAGCGAGGCGCCCGGGCCCGAGGAGGGCCGGGCGGAGTCACCGAGGCTCAGGCTGCGCAGCGAGGTGCGCAGCGCGGCCGCGTGAGCCGCCTCGTAGGGGCCGGTCCAGCCGCGGGCACCGCCGGTGGGCACCTGCTCCGGTGGGTCGATCTTGGTGAGCAGGGCCTTGAGGCCGTCGATCCGGTCCTCGTCCTCATGCAGGACGTACGACAGCTCGGGGTCGGAGGCCTGGTCGGCGACCGTATAGACGGCGCACCAGCTGGCCAGGGTGGGCACCGTCATCTGTGCCATGAGAGCCAGTGTCTGATCGCGGTCGAGGGTGCCCGCGAGGAGGTCGGACGCCTCGACGAGGAAGGAGAGGGAGCCGCGGCGCAGCTTCTCCAGCTCGGTGAGACGGGCGCGTTCGACGGCGAGGGCGATGCGGTCGGCGGCGAACTGGAGCCGCAGTGCCTCCTCGTTGCTGTAGCGGCTGGGGGCCTCGGCGGCGACGCCGAGCGAGCCGGTGAGCCGGCCCTCGACCTTGAGGGGGACGGTGACGACCGAGCGCATACCGGTGTTGATGAGCAGGGGGACGGCGCCCGGCACGGCGGACAGATCCTCGTGGACGGAGGGCATCCGAGCCGACCCGTAGCGCCCGGTGCCGGCCTCGACGGGGACGCGGGCGAAGCGCTGCCGGGCGGACGGCAGGCCGGTGGAGGCGCGCACCTCCAGCTCGGTCTCGTCGTCGGTGGCGAGCAGCAGATAGGCGGCGTCCCCATCGAGCATGTCGCGAGCCCGTTCGACGGTGCGCTGGAGGAGTCCGTCGAGGTCGTCGGGGGCGGGCGAGCCGATGAAGACCTCGAAGGCGTCGCTGGCCGGGCCGCGCTCGGAGGAGTCGGAGGTGTCGGCCGCGGCGCCGCGCATCGGGCTCTGCAACACGGCGCGCTCGCGGTCGCGGACCAGCAGACAGACGGTGGAGGCGGCGCCGTCGGCATCGCGGATGCGCAGGTGGGAGGCGTAGACGGGGGAGACCCGGCCGTCGGCGCCGCGGATGCCGTACGAGCCCTCCCAGCGGGAGAGCTGGAGCGCCTCGGCGACGCCGGTGCTGGTGCCGGGGGTGTGCGGCCAGGCGGCGAGATCGGTGAGGGGCTTGCCGACGATTTGTTCCGGGCTGTAGCCGAACAGTTCCTGAGCGTCGTCGTTCCAGGCGCTGACGAGGCCGTCGCTGTCGACCTGGACGACCGCGACGCGGACCCGGGAGTCGGCGATCGGCAGGGCGCTGGAGGGCAGCGCGGGCCCGGCGGCCCGGGTGCCGGCCGGCCGCTCGGGGAAGTCGAGCTGGAACCAGACCTGCTTGTGGGTGGCCGTGTACTCGACGCCCCAGCGTGCGGCGAGTGCGGCGCACAGTAGCAGACCGCGGCCGCCCTCGCGATCGGGGCTGCCGAAGTGGTGGCCGCCGTTGCTCTGGAGCGGAACTTCCCGTTCGGGGTAGCGGTCGGCGACCTCGACGCGGACGCCGGTGTCCGCGCGGATGCACACGACATCGGCGGTGGTGCCCGCGTGCACCACCGCGTTGGTGACGAGTTCGCTGGTGAGGACGACCGCGTCGTCCACGATGTCGGTGAGGCCCCAGCCCTGGAGGGTGTCCCGGACAAAGGTGCGGGCGGCGGCGACCGAGCGTCCCACCGGCTCGAAGGTGGCGGCTGCCCGCGCGGTGATCACAGGTCTCCTCATATGTGTCTCGGCGAACTGCTCACCCATGTCGCAGCGCCCCTCCGATGCCTGGCCGGATGCCAGGTTACTTACCTCAACCGCCCCCGCGAATGCCGGTCCGCCGTGATTCCACCCGGAGGGGGCTGGCGCCGGTATGCGATGCTGCCGAACTGTTATGGCCTGGTTGGGCCAGGGTGAAACACTGGGCAAGCTGGAAGAAGAACCCGACGAGGACGGTCAACCCTGCGGGAGGGACACGGTGGAGTCTGGCGCAGCGGCGCGGGGCACGAATACGCGCGCGAAAGGCGGACGGTCCCGGAGCAATGGGACGACCGAAGTGGATACGGCGGCCCTGAACCGGCTGCTGACCGCGATGACGGCGATGCGGGACGGCAACTTCCGCAAGCGGCTGACGGTCTCGGGCGAGGGCGTCATGTCCGAGATCGCCGCGGTCTTCAACGAGGTCGCGGAGCGGAATCTCCAGCTCACGGGCGAGCTGACCCGGGTGCGGCGGGTGGTCGGCCGTGAGGGAAAGCTCACGGAACGGCTGGAGACCGGCGCCTGTGAGGGGCAGTGGGCGGCGGCTATTGACGCGTCCAACGCCTTGGTGGACGATCTTGTGCGGCCGGTGTCCGAGGTCGGCCGGGTGCTGTCCGCGGTCGCCGAGGGCGACCTGGAGCAGCGCATGGACCTGCGGGCACAGGGTGCCGACGGGTCGGCGCATCCGTTGCGCGGTGAGTTCCTCAAGGTGGGGCGCACCGTCAACGGGCTGGTCGATCAGCTCTCGGCGTTCACCGACGAGGTGACGAGAGTCGCCAGTGAGGTCGGCACCGAGGGCAAGCTGGGCGGTCAGGCCCGGGTGCGCGGCATGTCGGGTTCGTGGAAGGACCTCACGGAGTCCGTCAACACGATGGCGTCCCGGCTCACCGCCCAGGTGCGGGACATCGCCCTGGTGACGACGGCGGTGGCCAAGGGTGATCTGTCCCGGAAGGTCACGGTTCATGTGTCCGGGGAGATGCTCGAGCTGAAGGAAACCGTCAACACGATGGTGGACCAGCTCTCCTCGTTCGCCGCCGAGGTGACCCGGGTCGCCCGTGAGGTGGGCACCGAGGGCGAACTGGGCGGCCAGGCGAAGGTGCCGGGCGTCGCGGGCGTCTGGAAGGACCTGACGGACTCCGTCAACCTCATGGCCGGGAACCTCACCGCCCAGGTGCGCGGGATCGCCCAGGTCACCACGGCGGTCGCCAACGGTGATCTGTCGCAGAAGGTGACGGTGAGCGCACGCGGAGAGGTCGCGCAGCTCGCCGACACGATCAACACGATGACGGAGACGCTGCGCACCTTCGCGGACGAGGTCACACGGGTGGCCAGCGAGGTCGGCGCCGAGGGGCTGCTCGGCGGTCAGGCGCAGGTGCCGGGTGCGGCGGGGACGTGGAAGGACCTGACGGATTCGGTGAACACCGCCTTCCGCAACCTGACGGCCCAGGTGCGGGACATCGCGCAGGTGACGACCGCGGTGGCGAACGGTGATCTGTCGCAGAAGGTCACCGTGGACGTGGCCGGCGAGATGCTGGAGCTGAAGAACACCGTCAACACGATGGTGGACCAGCTCCAGTCCTTCGGTGCCGAGGTGACCCGGGTGGCCCGGGAGATCGGTGTCGAGGGTGAGCTGGGCGGTCAGGCGCAGGTGCCGGGTGCGGCGGGGACGTGGAAGGACCTGACGGATTCGGTGAACACCGCCTTCCGCAACCTCACCGGACAGGTGCGCAACATCGCCCAGGTGACGACCGCGGTGGCGAACGGCGATCTGTCGCAGAAGGTCACCGTCGACGTCTCCGGCGAGATGCTCAAGCTGAAGAACACCGTGAACACCATGGTGGATCAGCTCTCCTCGTTCGCCGACCAGGTCACCCGCATGGCGCGGGACGTGGGCACCGAGGGCCGGCTGGGCGGCCAGGCCCGGGTGGACGGCGTCAGCGGCACCTGGAAGGACCTGACCGACTCCGTCAACTCGATGGCGGGGAACCTGACCTCGCAGGTGCGCGGTATCGCCCAGGTGACCACGGCGGTCGCCCGGGGCGACCTGTCGCAGAAGATCGAGGTGGACGCGCGCGGCGAGATCCTGGAGCTGAAGAACACCATCAACACGATGGTCGACCAGCTGTCCGACTTCGCCGAGCAGGTGACCCGGGTCGCCCGCGAGGTGGGTACGGACGGCCGGCTGGGCGGTCAGGCGCAGGTGCCCGGTGTCGCGGGCGTCTGGCGCGACCTGACCGACTCGGTGAACGGCATGGCGGGCAACCTGACCGCCCAGGTCCGTAACATCGCGCAGGTCGCCACGGCGGTCGCGCGCGGTGACCTCTCGCAGAAGATCGACGTCGACGCCCGGGGCGAGATCCTGGAGCTGAAGAACACCCTGAACACGATGGTCGACCAGCTGTCGTCCTTCGCGGAGGAGGTCACCCGGGTCGCCCGCGAGGTGGGCACCGAGGGCCAGTTGGGCGGCCAGGCCGAGGTGCAGGGGGTCTCCGGCACCTGGAAGGACCTGACCCAGTCCGTCAACGGCATGGCCAACAACCTGACGTCCCAGGTGCGTTCGATCGCCGAGGTGACGACGGCGGTCGCCAAGGGCGACCTGTCGAAGAAGATCACGGTGGACGCCAAGGGCGAGATCCTGGAGCTCGTCACCACCGTGAACACCATGGTGGACCAGCTGTCCTCGTTCGCCGAGCAGGTCACCCGGGTGGCCCGTGAGGTGGGTACGGAAGGCCAGTTGGGCGGTCAGGCGCGGGTGCCGGGCGTGACCGGCATCTGGAAGGACCTCAGCAACAACGTGAACCTGATGGCCAATAACCTGACCATCCAGGTGCGCAACATCTCGCAGGTCTCGGCCGCGGTCGCCAACGGCGATCTGACGAAGAAGGTGACGGTCGAGGCGCGCGGCGAGGTCGCGGCGCTGGCCGACACCGTCAACACGATGGTGACGACGCTGTCCTCGTTCGCGGACGAGGTCACCCGCGTGGCGCGCGAGGTGGGCACGGACGGCATCCTGGGCGGCCAGGCGCGGGTGCCGGGCGTCTCGGGGACGTGGAAGGACCTCACCGAGTCCGTGAACTCGATGGCGTCCAACCTGACCGGACAGGTGCGCAACATCGCGATGGTCACCACGGCGATCGCCCAGGGTGACTTGACCAAGAAGATCGACATCGAGGCGCGGGGCGAGATCCTCGAACTCAAGACCACGATCAACACGATGGTGGACCAGCTGTCGTCCTTCGCCGACCAGGTGACCCGGGTGGCCCGTGAAGTAGGCACCGAGGGGCAGTTGGGCGGCCAGGCGCGGGTGCGGGACGTGGCCGGCACCTGGAAGGACCTCACCGAGTCGGTGAACGAGATGGCCGGGAACCTGACCCGTCAGGTGCGCGCCATCGCCGAGGTCGCGACCGCGGTGACCCGCGGCGACCTCAACCTCAAGATCGACGTGGACGCCTCCGGTGAGATCCAGGTCCTCCAGGACCACATCAACACCATGATCGCGAACCTGCGCGAGACCACGCTCGCCAACAAGGAGCAGGACTGGCTGAAGGGCAACCTCGCCCGGATCTCCGGTCTGATGCAGGGACGGCGCGACCTGGAGGACGTCGCCCGGCTGATCATGAGCGAGCTGACCCCGGTGGTCTCCGCCCAGCACGGCGCGTTCTTCCTGGCGGTCCCCGCCGGGGACGGCACCGAGGTGGTCGCGGACAGCACCGCCGAGGAGGGCTACGAGCTGCGCCTGATCGGCTCCTACGGCTACTCCATCGGCTCGATGCCCACGTCCTTCCGGCCGGGCGAGACGCTGATCGGCACGGTCGCCGAGGAGAAGCGCCCGATCCTGGTGGAGAACGTGCCGCCGGGCTACCTCAAGATCGCCTCGGGGCTCGGCGAGGCCGCCCCGGCCCATGTGATCGTGCTGCCGGTGCTCTTCGAGGGGCAGCTGCTCGGCGTGATCGAGCTGGCCTCGTTCCAGCCCTTCGCGCAGATCCAGAAGGACTTCCTCAACCAGATCGCCGAGATGATCGGCACCAGCGTCAACACCATCAGCGTCAACACCAAGACCGAGGTGCTGCTCAAGCAGTCCCAGGAGCTGACCGAGCAGCTGCGGGAGCGGTCCGCGGAGCTGGAGAACCGGCAGAAGGCGCTCCAGGCGTCCAACGCGGAGCTGGAGGAGAAGTCCGACCGGCTGGCCCGGCAGAACCGCGACATCGAGGTCAAGAACACCGAGATCGAGGAGGCCCGGCAGGTCCTGGAGGAGCGCGCCGAGCAGCTCGCGGTCTCGATGCGCTACAAGAGCGAGTTCCTGGCGAACATGTCGCACGAGCTGCGCACACCGCTCAACTCGCTGCTGATCCTCGCCAAGCTGCTCGCGGACAACGCCGAGGGCAATCTGTCGCCGAAGCAGGTGGAGTTCGCCGAGACGATCCACGGAGCCGGTTCGGACCTGCTCCAGCTGATCAACGACATCCTCGACCTGTCGAAGGTCGAGGCGGGCAAGATGGACGTCAGCCCGACGCGGATCGCCCTGGTCCAGCTCGTCGACTACGTGGAGGCCACGTTCCGGCCGCTGACCGCCGAGAAGGGCCTCGACTTCTCCGTCCGGGTCTCGCCGGAGCTTCCGGCGACGCTGCACACCGACGAGCAGCGGCTGCTCCAGGTGCTCCGCAACCTGCTGTCCAACGCGGTGAAGTTCACCGACGGCGGCGCCGTGGAGCTGGTCATCCGGCCGGCCGGGGTGGACGTGCCGAACGCCATCCGGGAACAGCTGCTGGAACACGGCGCGTTGCGGGACCCGGAGGCCGACATGATCGCCTTCTCGGTCACCGACACCGGTATCGGCATCGCCGCGAGCAAGATGCGGGTGATCTTCGAGGCGTTCAAGCAGGCCGACGGGACCACCAGCAGGAAGTACGGCGGCACCGGCCTCGGCCTGTCCATCAGCCGGGAGATCGCCCGGCTGCTCGGCGGCGAGATCCACGCGGCCAGTGAGCCGGGCCGCGGCTCGACCTTCACGCTGTACCTGCCGCTGTACCCCAGCGAGCTGCCGCCGCAGGGCTATCCGCAGCTCACGCCGGGCAGCGCCGGTCCGCCGGCGCTGGAGCCGTACGACCCGGCCGAGGGCGCGGAGGACGACGAGTCCGGGGCCGCGGCGGAGCGGGAGCCCGAGCACGACGTCACCGCCGACGCCACGGCGCAGCGGACCCGCGGGGCCGCCGGGCTCTTCCGGCGGCGTCAGCGGACCGAGCAGGAGCCGTCACAGGCTTCCGAGCCGCAGACGGCCGCCCCGGAGGAGGCCCGCCGGAACGGCGGCCGGTCCGGCAGCCGGCAGCCGCAGGCGTCCGAGCCGTGGATGCTGGGCGGCCAGGATCTGGTGGCTCCGGAGCCGGCGGGCGGCTTCCACGGTGAGAAGGTGCTCATCGTCGACGACGACATCCGTAACGTCTTCGCGCTCACCAGCGTGCTGGAACAGCACGGGCTCCAGGTGCTCTACGCCGAGAACGGGCGGGAGGGCATCGAAGTCCTGGAGCAGCACGACGATGTGGTGCTCGTCCTGATGGACATCATGATGCCGGAGATGGACGGTTACGCCACGACGGCGGCGATCCGCAGGATGCCGCAGTTCGCCGGGCTGCCCATCATCGCGCTCACCGCGAAGGCGATGAAGGGCGACCGGGAGAAGAGCATCGAGGCGGGCGCGTCGGACTATGTCACCAAGCCCGTCGACACCGATCATCTCCTTACGGTGATGGAGCAGTGGATGTCGGATGAGTGACCAGGTGAAAGGCAGGGGAGTGTCCGATGGGACACCGGACGCCATCGTGGTGTTGACTGACTGTCGCCGAACACGTGTGGGAACGCGGGAATCGGGGAACCTTCTGGTCTCCCACCGCGTTTCTGCTACGTGCACAGTGACATCGCGGTGACAGGGTGTGGCGAACAGCGGGGTGCGGCTACCATGACCGGCACAAGGACGGGCGACGCAAGGGAGTCGTCCCCTGGGGCGGCGCCCGGTGCTTCCCCCAGCGCTTCGAGCTGGGGAGACCCCAAGCCGGGACGAGGAGGACGGGGCATGGTGCAGAAGGCCAAGATCCTCCTGGTCGATGACCGGCCGGAGAATCTGCTGGCGCTGGAGGCCATTCTCTCCGCGCTCGATCAGACCCTGGTGCGGGCATCGTCAGGGGAGGAAGCGCTCAAGGCGCTGCTGACGGATGACTTCGCGGTGATCCTGCTGGACGTCCAGATGCCGGGCATGGACGGATTCGAGACCGCGGCGCACATCAAGCGGCGGGAGCGGACCCGGGACATCCCGATCATCTTCCTCACCGCGATCAACCACGGCCCGCACCACACCTTCCGGGGGTATGCGGCGGGCGCGGTCGACTACATCTCCAAACCCTTCGACCCCTGGGTGCTCAGAGCGAAGGTCTCGGTCTTCGTCGATCTGTACATGAAGAACTGCCAGCTGCGGGAGCAGGCCTCCCTGCTGCGGCTCCAGTTGGAGGGCGGCCAGCCGGCCGCCGGTGACAAGGAGTCGGCCGGGCTGCTGGCCGAGCTGTCCGCGCGGCTCGCCGCCGTGGAGGAGCAGGCCGAGGCGCTGTCCAAGCAGCTGGACGAGTCGGCGGACGCGGCGGCCGTGGCCACCGCGGCCCATCTGGAGCGCAAGCTCACCGGTCTGCGCCGCGCCCTGGACGCGCTGGAGCCCGGCGCGGGCAGCGGAGCCGGTCAGGTCCCCTCGCAGAACTAGGGGGTGTCTTGCCGATCATGCCGGGCTCCCGACGCCTGGCACGGCACCACCGCGTGGTCACCCGGCCGTTGACGTCCTGTCACCCTCCCTTCACCGTCCGGCCGGTGTCGCGCCCGGATGCGACACGGGTGTGACCTCAGTGGCGCCGGATGCCCATGCCATACGTGCTCCGTACGGCGGACGCGGGTAATCTCGCCCCCATGGCCTCTCGTACGTCCGGCAAGGGTTCCCAGAGCACGGCGGGCACCTCGAAGAAGCGCGCCGGGCAGTCCGGAGGCGCTGTGAAGAAGGCGCCCGCGAAGAAGGCGGCGGCCAAGAAGGCGCCCGCCAAGAAGGCAGCCGCGCCCGCGAAGAAGGCGGCCCCGAAGAAGAAGGCGGCCGCCAAGGCAGCCCCTCCGCCGCCCGCGCCCTACGCGACCAGCGGTGTGTATCGCGCCGCGCGCGCCGTCTGGATGGGCCTTGCGCGCGCCGTCGCGGCGATGTTCCGTTCCATAGGGCGCGGCGCGAAGGGGCTCGACCCGGCCCATCGCAAGGACGGCAGCGCGCTGCTGTTGCTCGCGCTGGCCCTGATCGTCGCGGCCGGGACCTGGTCCAGCCTCCAGGGTCCGGTCGGCGATCTGGTCGAGATGCTCGTCACCGGCGCCTTCGGTCGCCTGGACCTGGTGGTGCCGATACTCCTGGGCGCCATCGCCGGGCGGCTGTTCCTCCACCCCGAACGCCCCGAGGCCAACGGGCGGATCGTGATCGGCCTGTCCGCGCTGGTGATCGGCGTCCTCGGGCAGGTCCACATCGCCTGCGGCGCCCCCGGGCGCGGCCAGGGCGACGCGGCGATCCAGGACGCGGGCGGGCTCATCGGCTGGGCCGTCTCCCGGCCGTTGATCTACGCGATGGGCGACGTGCTGGCCGTACCGCTGCTGGTGCTGCTCACCGTCTTCGGGCTGCTGGTCGTCACCGCGACACCGGTCGCCGCGATTCCGCAGCGACTGCGGGCGCTCGGCGTCCGGCTCGGCCTGGTGCGGGACGAGGAGGGGGCGTACGGCCACGACGGCGACGCCGCCGGGGAGTACGCCGACGAATGGCGCGAGAAGCCCGCCAGGCGGCCTCGCAGGACCTCGCTGGAGAAAGAGTCCACGGACGGCGCGAGCGACCCTGAGCAGGCCGAGGAGGAGGCGCTGCGCAAGCGCCGGCGTTCGCGTCGGCAGTCGTCCGTCCAGCCGCCGCTGGACCGCCCCATGGACGCCGTGGACGTGGCGGCCGCCGCGGCCGCCTCGCTGGACGGCGCGGTGCTGCACGGCGTCCAGCCCTCACCGCTCGTCGCCGGGCTCAGCAGCGGCATCTCGGGCGAGCACGACGACGAATCCGGCACCGGCAGCGGGTCCGTCACGCAGGACTCCGGCCACTCCGGCAAGGCCGCGCCGGGCAAAGCGGCACCGGACAAGGGCAAGAAGGGCCGGGGGGACGATTCCGCCGCGTCGGAGCGGTCCGAGGTCCCCGACCTCACCCGGCCGTACGCCGAGCCGGGCGAACCGCTGCCGCCGCGCGCCGAGCAGCTCCAGCTCTCCGGCGACATCACCTACGCACTGCCCTCGCTCGAGCTCCTGGAGCGCGGCGGCCCCGGCAAGACCCGCAGCGCCGCCAACGACGCCGTGGTGGAGTCGCTGTCGAAGGTGTTCTCGGAGTTCAAGGTGGACGCCGCGGTCACCGGCTTCACCCGCGGTCCGACGGTCACCCGCTACGAGGTGGAGCTGGGCCCGGCCGTCAAGGTCGAGCGGATCACGGCGCTGACCAAGAACATCGCGTACGCCGTCGCCAGCCCCGATGTGCGGATCATCAGCCCGATCCCGGGCAAGTCGGCGGTCGGCATCGAAATCCCCAACAGCGACCGCGAGATGGTCAACCTCGGGGACGTGCTGCGCACGGCCGACTCGATGGGCGAGACGCACCCGATGGTCGTCGGGCTCGGCAAGGACGTCGAGGGCGGCTACGTGGCGCACAACCTGGCCACGATGCCGCATGTGCTGGTGGCGGGCGCGACCGGTTCCGGTAAGTCGTCGTGCATCAACTGCCTGATCACTTCGGTGATGGTGCGCGCCACCCCGGACGACGTGCGCATGGTGCTGGTCGACCCCAAGCGCGTGGAGCTGACCGCGTACGAGGGCATTCCGCATCTGATCACACCGATCATCACCAACCCCAAGCGCGCGGCCGAGGCCCTGCAATGGGTCGTCCGCGAAATGGATCTCCGCTACGACGACCTCGCCGCGTTCGGCTTCCGCCACATCGACGACTTCAACGCGGCGGTGCGCGCCGGAAAGGTGAAGCAGCCCGAGGGCAGCGAGCGGGAGCTCAAGCCCTATCCGTATCTGCTGGTGATCGTCGACGAGCTGGCGGACCTGATGATGGTCGCGCCGCGGGACGTCGAGGACTCGATCGTGCGGATCACGCAGCTGGCCCGGGCGGCGGGCATCCACCTGGTGCTGGCCACCCAGCGGCCGTCCGTGGACGTCGTCACCGGTCTGATCAAGGCGAACGTGCCCTCGAGACTCGCCTTCGCCACCTCCTCGCTGGCCGACAGCCGGGTCATCCTGGACCAGCCCGGCGCCGAGAAGCTGATCGGCAAGGGCGACGGGCTGTTCCTGCCGATGGGCGCGAACAAGCCGGTCCGGATGCAGGGCGCGTTCGTGACCGAGGCCGAGGTGCAGGCGATCGTCGCGCACTGCAAGGAGCAGATGGCGCCGGTCTTCCGGGACGACGTCACGGTTGGGACGTCGAAGAAGAAGGAGATCGACGAGGAGATCGGCGATGATCTCGATCTGCTGTGCCAGGCCGCTGAGCTGGTGGTTTCCACGCAATTCGGGTCGACGTCGATGCTCCAGCGCAAGCTGCGGGTGGGCTTCGCCAAGGCGGGCCGGCTGATGGATCTCATGGAGTCGCGCGGGGTGGTCGGGCCGAGCGAGGGCTCCAAGGCGCGCGATGTTCTCGTCAAGCCGGATGAATTGGATGGCGTGATCGCGGTGATCCGCGGTAAGGCTCACTCGTAAGGGTATGGCGGGCAACCGTTTCCCCCAGGTCGAGGACTGACGTCCCACCTCCCAGCAGGTGGCTACACGCTCGAAAGGCGCCCCCGTGTCCATCGGCAACGATCTCGAAGACGGCAACTCCCCCGAAGAAGACCGGCCTTCCGTCGGTCGCGCCCTCCAGCAGGCCCGCATCGCCGCGGGGCTGACCGTCGACGAGGTCAGTTCCGTCACCCGGGTGCGCGTGCCCATAGTGCAGGGGATCGAGCAGGACGACTTCTCCCGCTGCGGCGGGGACGTGTACGCCCGGGGGCACATTCGTGTGCTCGCGCGCGCCGTCCGGCTCGACCCTGAGACCTTGATCAACCAATTCGACGCCGAGCGCGGCGGCCGGCCCGAGCCGACCCCGGCGGCGCCGCTGTTCGATGCCGAGCGCATCCGTCCCGAACCGCGCCGCCCGAACTGGACGGCCGCGATGGTCGCCGCGATCGTCGCCGTCGTCGGATTCGTCGGCTTCACGCTTTTCAGTGGCGGCGACAAGAACGACGGCTCCTCGGTCGCCGAGGAGACCCGCTCGGCCAAGCCGACCGCGTCCACCTCCACGAGCCCCAGCGCCAGTCCCAGCAAGTCCGGCGAGCGGAAGCCCGAGCCGTCCGAGAGCGCCATCGCGGGCGTCCCCGCGGACAAGGTCACCGTCAAGCTGACCGCGGAGGACGGACAGAGCTGGATCTCCGCCCAGGACCACAACGGGCGGCTGATGGAAGAGGGCGTGCTGCGGAAGGGCCAGTCCAAGACCTTCAGCGACAGCAAGCGCATCGACCTGGTGCTGGGCAACGCCGGGGCGATCAAGCTCTTCGTGAACGGCAAGGAAGTCAAGAACCTGAGCGACAGCGGCTCGGTTCAGCGTCTGAGCTACACCAAGGGCGATCCCGAAGCGGGCTGACCAGCCCGGCGGGCGGGGTGGGAGACCTGGCAGCGGAGGGCGGGGCTGCGACAAAGTAGTCTGAGCCCATGCCCGAACGCCGCACTGTCGCCCTTGTCACTCTTGGCTGCGCCCGTAACGAGGTGGACTCGGAGGAGCTCGCAGGCCGCTTGGCGGACGACGGTTGGGAGCTCGTCGAGCAAGCCGCCGACGCCGACGTCGCCGTCGTCAACACCTGCGGCTTCGTCGAGGCCGCCAAGAAGGACTCGGTCGACGCCCTGCTGGAGGCGAACGATCTGAAGGACCACGGCCGCACCCAGGCGGTCGTGGCCGTCGGCTGCATGGCCGAGCGGTACGGCAAGGACCTGGCCGAGGCGCTGCCCGAGGCCGACGGGGTGCTCGGATTCGACGACTACGCCGACATCTCCGGCCGGCTTCAGACCATCCTCTCCGGCGGCATCCACGCCTCCCACACCCCGCGTGACCGGCGCAAGCTGCTGCCGATCAGCCCCGCCGAGCGCCAGGACACCTCCTCCGTGGCGCTGCCCGGCCACGCCCAGGACACCCCGCCCGAGGACCTGCCCGCCGGTGTCGCCCCCGCCTCCGGTCCGCGCGCCCCGCTGCGCCGCAGACTCGGGAACAGCCCCGTCGCCTCCGTGAAGCTCGCCTCCGGGTGCGACCGGCGGTGCTCCTTCTGCGCCATCCCGTCCTTCCGCGGCTCGTTCATCTCCCGCCGTCCCTCCGATGTGCTGGGCGAGACCCGGTGGCTGGCCGAGCAGGGGGTGAAGGAGATCATGCTGGTCTCCGAGAACAACACCTCCTACGGCAAGGACCTGGGCGACATCCGGCTGCTGGAGACGCTGCTGCCCGAGCTGGCCGCGGTGGACGGGATCGAGCGGATCCGGGTCAGCTACCTCCAGCCCGCCGAGATGCGGCCCGGGCTGATCGACGTGCTGACCTCCACCGAGAAGGTCGCCCCGTACTTCGACCTGTCCTTCCAGCACTCCGCGCCCGGGGTGCTGCGCCGGATGCGCCGCTTCGGCGACACCGACCGCTTCCTGGAACTGCTGGAAACGATCAGAGGCAAGGCGCCGCAGGCAGGCGCCCGCTCGAACTTCATCGTCGGATTCCCGGGCGAGACCGAGGACGACCTGGCCGAGCTGGAGCGTTTCATCAGCGAGGCGCGGCTCGACGCGATCGGCGTCTTCGGGTACTCGGACGAGGACGGCACCGAGGCCGCGGGCTACGAGGACAAGGTCGACCCGGACGAGGTCGCCGACCGGCTGGAGCACATCTCGCGGCTCGCGGAGGAGCTGACCGCCCAGCGGGCGGACGAGCGGCTCGGCGAGACCGTCACGGTGCTGGTGGACGAGATCGACGACACCGGTGCCGTACTGGGCCGGGCCGCCCACCAGGCGCCGGAGACCGACGGGCAGACCCTGCTCCGCACCTCGGCGCGGCCCGCCGCGGGACGTATGGTCGAAGCGAAGGTGATCGCGGCGGAGGGAGTGGACCTCGTCGCGGAGCCGCTGGAACCGCTGGAGCAGGCGGACGGCGGCGCATGTACGGAGGAGGCGGACAGATGACAGGCGTCCCGGCCTCCGCCGCGGGGAGCCACCACCGGGCCGCTGCGGCCGCCCGGCCCGCCGGATTGTGGAACATCGCCAACATCCTCACCATGGCGCGCTTGGTCCTGGTGCCCGGGTTCGTTTTGTTGATGCTCCACAACGGCGGCTACGACCCGGCCTGGCGCGCCTATGCCTGGGCCGCCTTCGCCATCGCCATGATCACCGACCTGTTCGACGGGCATCTGGCCCGCCGGTACAACCTGGTCACCGACTTCGGCAAGATCGCGGACCCCATCGCGGACAAGGCGATCATGGGGGCGGCGCTGATCTGTCTTTCGGCCCTCGGCGATCTGCCGTGGTGGGTGACGGGTGTGATCATCTTCCGTGAGCTGGGGATCACCCTGATGCGGTTCTGGGTGATCCGGATCGGGGTCATCCCGGCCAGTCGCGGCGGGAAGATGAAGACCCTCGCCCAGGGCGTGGCCGTGGGGATGTACATCCTCCTGCTCACCGGGCCGCTGGCCACGCTGCGGTTCTGGGTGATGGCCGTGGCCGTCGCCCTGACCGTCCTCACCGGTCTCGACTACGTACGGCAGGCCCTGGTGCTGCGCCGGGCGGGCCGCGCGGCGGAGAGAACCGGTGCGGGGGAGGAGCCCGGGCAGGAACCGGCCCGATGAGCGGCGACGAGACGGCGGCGGCGCGAGACGGTGCCGCCGAGGCGAGCGCGGCCGAGGTCCTGGCGCTGCTGCGGCGGCGCGGGCAGACCGTGGCCGTCGCCGAGTCCCTGACCGGCGGCCTGGTGGCCGCCGAGCTGACCGCCGTGGACGGGGCCTCCCACGCCTTCCGCGGCTCGGTGACCGCGTACGCCACCGACCTCAAGCGTGAGCTGCTGGGCGTGGACGGCGCGCTGCTGGCCGAGCGCGGGGCGGTGGACGCGGAGGTCGCCCGGCAGATGGCGGGGGGCGTACGGCGCGCGCTGGGCGCCGACTGGGGCGTGGCGACCACCGGTGTGGCGGGTCCCACACCGCAGGACGGAAAGCCCGTGGGCACCGTCCACGTGGCCGTCGCCGGGCCCTCGAACAAGCCCGCGGCCGCGGCGCTGCGGCTGGAGGGGGACCGGGCCGGAATCCGCGCAGAGAGTGTCCGCGCCGCGGTCAAGCTGCTGTTCAGCGAATTGATCGCGACAGCGGGGGCACAGGATACGGAACAACACGACGAATTTTGATGTTTGCAGCCCTGAGTGAACACGACATCGCTCCCCGCACGGGCACAGCCAGAGGCGGTACGGTGGGGCGAGAAGGATCCGGATCCGAGGTCCGAGGAGGGAGCCAGCGATGATTCTGCTCCGTCGCCTGCTGGGTGACGTGCTGCGCCGGCAGCGCCAGCGCCAGGGCCGTACTCTGCGCGAGGTTTCCTCCTCCGCCCGGGTGTCGCTCGGCTATCTGTCAGAGGTCGAGCGCGGGCAGAAGGAAGCCTCGTCCGAGCTGCTGTCGGCGATCTGCGACGCCCTGGACGTACGGATGTCACAGGTCATGCGCGAGGTCAGCGACGAGCTGTCGCTCGCGGAGCTGGCGGAGTCGGCCACGGCGAGCGAGAAGGTGCCCGCACCGATGCGGCCCATGCTCAATTCGGTGTCCGTCACCTCTGTGACGGGCGTCCCGGACGAGCGGGTGACCATCAAGCCGCCCAAGGAGGCTGTGGACGTCGTGGCGGCCTGACGGCCCCCACGTCAGCGCGGAAGCTCTTCGAGCCCCGGCCGGTAGCGATACCGGCCGGGGCTCGATGTTTGACCGGCGCCTTTCCGGTCACCTGACTGGTGAGAGGTAATCAAGGGGGGCCAAACGGTCGAACAGGAGGAAGTGGATGTCTGTGGTCAAGAGCCCGCTCGCCGAGGAGAACCTCAAGGTCGTCAGCGACGCTCTGCAAGGCGCCCTCGTCGACCTCGTCGACCTCGCCCTGGTGGGCAAGCAGATCCACTGGACGGTCATCGGACCGCGTTTCCGCACGGTTCACTTCCAGCTCGACGATGTGGTGTCGACGGCCAGGACGCACGCCGACACGGTCGCGGAGCGCGCCTCGGCACTCGGGATAGCGCCGGACGGACGGGCCGAGACGGTGGCCAAGCAGAGCGTCATCGGCAACGTCAAGGAGGGCTGGACCCAGGACACGGACGCCGTGAGGACGCTCGTGGACGCACTCGGATCCGTGATCTCGCGCATGCGCGAGCGCATCGCCGCGACGGACGAGCCGGATCCGGTGACCCAGGACATTCTCATCGGGCTCACCCGGGACCTGGAGAAGCACCACTGGATGTTCCAGGCGGAGAACGTCAACGGACACTGAGCGACGAGACAGGCAAGGGCGGTACTTCCGCTCGCACCCTGTGTGGTCATCGCCGGGGCACGGCCCCCCGGCCCCGGCGATGGCCGCACAGTCTGCGAGCTGACGGACGTCGGCTCATGGGCCCGCCACGGGTGTGCCCCGCTCTGGGTGCGCCCCGCGGTGCGGCTGGGCACACTGAGGGAGCGCGGGGGTCCGACACGCGCTGACGGGCCTCCTGTGCGCCCTCCCGCCGCGTGCGAACAGACGTCTAGCGTCGCCCGCTAGCGTCGCCCGAAGGAGGCAGCATGGCAGCCGTGGGAGGGGCCGGCACCCTGCGCCGAAGGCCGGTTCGATGGGTGATCGCGCTCGTTCTCGGCGGTCTGTGGTGGTGGTCCGTGCTCCGGCTGGCGGTGCAGCCGACCGGGACCGGACCGGTCGAGGGAGCGTTCGCCGTCGGCGGGTGGGGGCTGAGCCTGCTACCCGTGCACTGCGGTCCCTCGCCCCGGCGCGGAGGCGTGCGCGAGCGGCTCACCAGGGCATCGCGACTCCGCCATTCGGGCGCAGAATCTGGCCGGTCGTGAACGCGGAGGCGTCCGACGCCAGGTGCAGCACCGCATGGGCGACGTCCTCCGGCTCGCCCACCCGACCCAGCGGGGCGTGGCGGACCATGGGCGCCTCGGCGCGCCGCTGCTCCTCAGCGGTGCCGCGCCGCGTCATGGGCGTACGGACCCAGCCGGGGGCGACCGCGTTGACGCGGACGCCGTGCGGTCCCACCTCGGCGGCGAGGGTCCGGGTCAGCTGGACCACGGCGGCCTTGGCGACGCCGTAGCACAGCAGCCCGGGGGTGCCGGAGTCGATCGCGCCGGATGCCATGGTGACGATGGACCCGCCGGCACCGTGGTCGATCATGGCGCGGGCCGCCTCCTGGCAGCCGTACAGCACGCCCTTGAAGTTGACCGCCAGCACCCGGTCCAGATCGTCCTCCGCGGTCTCCAGGACCGTGCTGCGGTGCATGATCCCGGCGATGGCCGCCATCACGGCGAGATGGCCCCCGGCGCGGACGGCCGCCGTGGCGGCGGCGGAGACGACGGCCGCGACCTGGGCGCGGTCGGTGACGTCGAGGGGGTGGGCGTGGGCGCTGCCGCCGTCGGAGGTGATGCGCTCCACGGTGCGCCGGGCGCCCTGCTCGTCCAGATCGGCGCAGTGCACGACCGCCCCGGCCGCCGCCAGCAGGACGGCGGTGGCGCGGCCGATGCCGCTCGCGGCGCCGGTGACCAGTGCGGTGCGGCCCGTGAGGTCGTACGCCGTGACGGTCATGGGCCGACCGTACGACCGGATCTGACGGCCCGTCAATTACCGTGACGGGTCCGGGACGGGCGGCTCCGGCTGGCACACCGGGCACCAGAAGGTCGTACGCTCCTGACCCGCGCGGCCCTGGTCCGCCGCGCGCACCGGCGTACCGCAGCGCAGACAGGGGCGCCCGGCGCGGCCGTACACCCACAGCCGGCGGTCGGGGCGCGCGTGCGCCGTGGTGACCCGGGCCCGGCGCGTCCGGTTGGCCTCCAGGAGCCGCTTGGCGAGGTCCACCAGGCGCTCGGGGGAGGGCACGCGGCCGATCGGCAGCCAGGGCGGGATCCGCAGCACGAAGCACAGCTCGCACTTGTACACATTGCCGATCCCGGCCAGGTTGCGCTGGTCCAGCAGCGCCTCGCCCACCGGGCGGCACGGGTCGGCGAGCAGCCGCCCCAGCGCCTCGTCCGGATCCCAGTCCGGGCCGAGGAGATCGGGCCCGAGGTGGCCCACCGCACGGTCCTCGTCCGCGGTGCGCAGCAGCTCCAGGACCGGGAGGCGGTAGCCGACGGCGGTGCGCTCGGCCGTGGCCAGGACGGCACGGATCTGGTGGTGCGGACCGCCGCGCCAGCGCTCGCCGTGGCCGTACACCAGCCACGCGCCGTCCATCCGCAGATGGGAGTGGAGGGTCAGCCCGCCCTCCACCCGGGTGAGCAGGTGCTTGCCGCGCGCGACCACCTCGAGGACCCGGCGGCCGGTGAGGTCGACGGTCGCCAGCCGGGGCACCCGCAGATCACAGCCGGTGAGCGGCGGGCCCGCCAGGGCGTCGTCCAGGAGCCGGGCCGTCTGCCAGACGGTGTCTCCCTCGGGCATCTCGCCCCCTCAGGGACGCAGCCGCAGGCCGCGCGGGGTCGCGTGGAAGCCCGCGGCCTCCAGGACGCGGCCGATCGGCGAGGACAGCGCCGCGGCGCCGTTGACCCGCTCGACGGTCACCGAGCCGAGGGCGCCCGCGCGGGCGGACTGGGCCAGGGCCTCCACCGCGGTACGCAGCCGGGCGTCGTCCTCCGGGGACGCCGCCTCGGCCTCGCCCGCGGGCCAGGCGAGCAGGGTCTTGCCGCCGCGCTCCATGTAGAGGGTCAGCTCCCCGTCGACCAGCGCCACCAGCGCGCCCGCCTTGCGGCCCGGCCGGTGGTTCGCGTCCTTGGGCGGATCGGGCCAGGGGAGGGCCGCGCCGTACGCGTTGGCGGGGTCGGCGGCGGCGAGGACGGTGGTGCGCGCGGACGACTGCCCCGGCGGACCGCCGGGACGGCCCGGGCCGCCGTAACTGCCTTGGGCGCCGAAGGCCGCGCCCGCCGCCCGGTCGCGCGCCGTGCTGACCGCGCGCAGCCGGTCGACCGCCCCGTCCATCGCGAACTGCGCGGCACCCAGCCCCTCCACCACATAGCCGCGGCGCGCCTGGCCGGTCTCCTCGAAGGCGGACAGCACCCGGTACGCGGCGGAGAAGCCGCCCTCGACCCCCTCGGCGGCGACCGCCCCGCGGGTGACCACCCCGTGCCGGTCCAGCAGGGTGCGCGCCAGGGCGTGCGCCCGGTGGGTGGGCTCGGGCTCGCGCTCGGGCAGCAGCGACCAGCGCCCGGCGACGGTCGGCGGCCCGCTGCGCGAGGCGGTGGGGCGGCCGGTGCGCCCCGTCAGCGTGCCGTACCGGCCCCGGGGGACCGTGCGCTTGGCGCGGTGAGCGGTGGCGCCCGCGGTGCGGCCCGAGCCCAGCAGGGAGCGCAGCGGGGCCAGGGTGTCGCCGGTGAGCCGACCGGACCAGGCCAGGTCCCATATCGCCTCGGCGAGCTGGGCGTCCTGGAACTCGTGACCGGCGGCCCGGACCTGATCGGCGATCTGCCGGAAGAACAGCCCGAAGCCCCCGGCCAGCGCGTCCAGCACGGCCTGGTGGAGCGGCCCCGCCTCGAAGGGGTGCGGGGTGTGCAGGAGCAGCGGCGCGGTCTCGGCGAGATGGAGGCTGACCCAGCCGTCCTTGCCGGGCAGCGCGCCCGCCCCGGCCCAGACGACCTCACCGGCGGCGGTCAGCTCGTCCAGCATCGTCGGGCTGTAGTCGCCGACCCGGGAGGGCAGGACCAGCTTCTCCAGGGCCGACGCCGGGACGGGTGCGCCCTGGAGCTGCTCGATGGCGCGCACCAGCCCGTCGATGCCCCGCAGGCTGTGGGTGCCCAGATGCTGCCACTGGGGGAGGAAGGCGGCGAGCGCCGAGGGCGGTACGGGCTCCAGCTCCTGGCGCAGCGCGGCCAGCGAGCGCCGTCGCAGGCGGCGCAGCACGGTGGCGTCGCACCACTCGTGCGCCGTGCCCGCCGGATGGAATTCGCCCTGGACGACGCGGCCGCTCGCGGCCAGGCGCTGGAGGGCGCTGTCGGTGACGGCAGTACCCAGGCCCAGCCGGGTGGCCGCCTCGGCGGAGGTGAACGGGCCGTGGGTGCGGGCATAGCGCGCCAGCAGATCGCCGAGCGGGTCGCCCACGGGCTCGGTGAACGCCTCGGGGACGCCCACCGGCAGGGCCGTGCCCAGTGCGTCACGCAGCCGCCCCGCGTCCTCGACGGCCGCCCAGTGCTCCTCGCCCGCGATGCGGACCCGGATCGCGCGCCGAGTCCGCTCCAGCTCCTCCGCCCACGCCGGGTCGGCGCCGCGCCCGGCCAGCTCGGCGCCGGTGAGCGGGCCGAGCAGCCGCAGCAGATCGGCGACGCCCTCGGCGTCCTTGACCCGGCGGTCCTCGGTGAGCCACTGCAACTCGCGCTCAAGCTCGTCCAGGACGTCGGCGTCCAGCAGCTCGCGCAGCTCGGCCTGGCCCAGCAGCTCGGCCAGCAGCCGCGAGTCGAGGGAGAGGGCCGCGGCGCGCCGCTCGGCCAGCGGCGAGTCGCCCTCGTACAGGAACTGCGCCACGTAGCCGAAGAGCAGCGAGCGGGCGAAGGGGGACGGCTCCGGGGTGGTCACCTCCACCAGCCGCACCCGCCGGGCCTCTATGTCGCCCATCAGCTCGGTGAGGCCGGGCACGTCGAACACGTCCTGAAGGCATTCGCGGACGGCTTCCAGCACGATGGGGAACGAACCGAACTCGCTCGCCACCTGGAGGAGCTGGGCGGCACGCTGGCGCTGCTGCCACAGCGGGGTGCGCTTGCCGGGATCGCGGCGGGGCAACAGCAGGGCGCGGGCGGCGCATTCGCGGAACCGGGAGGCGAACAGGGCCGAACTGCCGACCTGGTCGGTGACGATCTGGGACACCTCGCCCCGGTCGAAGGCGACATCGGCCGCGCCGATGGGGGACTGCTCGCCGTCGTACTCGGTGCCCTGCCGCATCGGATCGGTGTCGAGCAGGTCCAGGCCCATGAGGTCCGCGTCGGGCAGCCGCAGCACGATGCCGTCGTCCGCGTGCATCACCTGGGCGTCCATGCCGTACCGCTCGGACAGCCGCGCCGCGAGCGCGAGCGCCCAGGGGGCGTGGACCTGCGCGCCGAAGGGGGAGTGGACCACCACGCGCCAGTCGCCCAGCTCGTCACGGAAGCGCTCCACCACGATCGTCCGGTCGTCCGGCACATGGCCGCAGGACTGGCGCTGTTCGCCCAGGTACGCGATCACGTTGTCGGCGGCCCAGGCGTCGAGCCCGGCGGCCAGCAGACGCTCCCGGGCCTTCTCCGGGACGAGGGCGCCGACCTCCCGCAGGAACGCGCCCAGCGCCCGGCCCAGTTCGAGCGGGCGGCCGAGCTGGTCGCCCTTCCAGAAGGGGAGCCGGCCGGGGACGCCGGGAGCGGGGGAGACCAGGACGCGGTCACGGGTGATGTCCTCGATCCGCCAGGACGTGGTGCCCAGGGTGAACACATCGCCCACCCGCGACTCGTACACCATCTCCTCGTCCAGCTCCCCGACCCGGCCGCCGCCCTTCTTCGGGTCCGCGCCCGCCAGGAAGACGCCGAACAGCCCGCGGTCGGGGATGGTGCCGCCGGAGGTCACCGCGAGCCGCTGCGCCCCCGGCCGCCCCGCGACCGTCCCTGCGACCCGGTCCCACACCAGGCGCGGCCGCAGCTCGGCGAAGGCGTCGGAGGGATAGCGGCCCGCGAGCATGTCGAGGACCGAGGTGTACGCCGACTCCGGGAGCGAGGCGAACGGTGCGGCGCGGCGGACCAGGGCCAGCAGCTCCTCCACATCCCAGCTGTCCATGGCCGTTATGGCGATGAGCTGCTGGGCGAGCACGTCCAGCGGGTTCGCGGGCACCCGCAGCGACTCGATGGCCCCCTCCCGCATCCGCTCGGTGACCACCGCCGCCTGCACCAGGTCGCCGCGGTACTTGGGGAACACCACACCCGTGGAGACCGCGCCCACCTGGTGCCCGGCCCGGCCCACCCGCTGGAGCCCGGACGCCACCGAGGGCGGCGACTCGACCTGGACGACCAGGTCCACCGCGCCCATGTCGATGCCCAGCTCCAGACTGGAGGTGGCGACGACGGCGGGCAGCCGACCCGCCTTCAAGTCCTCCTCGACCACGGCTCGCTGCTCCTTGGACACCGAGCCGTGGTGCGCGCGGGCGAGCAGCGCGGGCGCACCACGGGCCGCACCGGCCTCGGCCATCAGCTCGGCGGGGGAGTGGTCCTCGGGCAGTGCCTCACCGGTGGCCCGCTCGTAGGCGATCTCGTTGAGCCGGTTGCACAGCCGCTCGGCCAGGCGGCGGGAGTTGGCGAAGACGATCGTGGACCGGTGCGCCTGGACGAGATCGGCGATCCGCTCCTCCACATGCGGCCAGATCGACGGCTTCTCGCCCGGCTGCCCGTCCTGGGCCGGGGAGCCGCCCAGCTCTCCCAGGTCCTCGACGGGGACGACCACCGACAGGTCGAACTCCTTGCCCGAGGGCGGCTGGACGATCTCCACCGCGCGCCGCGGCGACAGGAAACGCGCCACCTCGTCCACCGGGCGCACCGTCGCCGACAGACCGATCCGCCGGGCGGGCCGGTCCAGCAGCTCGTCCAGCCGCTCCAGGGACAGCGCGAGATGCGCGCCGCGCTTCGTCCCCGCGACGGCGTGCACCTCGTCCAGAATCACCGTCTCCACCCCGCGCAGCGCCTCCCGGGTGGCGGAGGTGAGCATCAGGAACAGCGACTCGGGCGTGGTGATCAGGATGTCCGGCGGGCGGGTGGCCAGGGCGCGGCGCTCGGCGGCCGGGGTGTCGCCGGAGCGGATGCCCACCCGGATCTCCGGCTCGGGCAGGCCGAGCCGCACCGACTCGTGCCGGATGCCGGTGAGCGGGCTGCGCAGATTGCGCTCCACATCCACCGCCAGCGCCTTCAGCGGCGACACGTACAGCACCCGGCAGCGCTTGCGGGGCTCGGCGGGCGGCGGCTCGGCGGCCAGCCGGTCCAGCGCCGCCAGGAACGCCGCCAGCGTCTTGCCGGAGCCGGTCGGGGCGACCACCAGCACGTCCGAGCCCTCGCCGATCGCCCGCCACGCCCCCTCCTGCGCGGCCGTGGGCGCGGTGAAGGCGCCCGTGAACCACCCTCGGGTGGCCGGGGAGAATGCGTGCAGCGCCGACCGTGCCATGCCCCCCATCGTGCACCGCCCCACCGACAACGGGCCGTCTCCGCAGGTCAGCGCCGTACTCCCTCAGACCGCCCGCCCGTAGGCGCGCAGCGTGAGCAGCGCCTCCACGGTCACCACCGGCCGCCACTCCAGCGCCGCCCCCGGGGTCCAGGCACGCCGCCGGGCCGGCCAGCCGCCGTCCTCGCGCTGCGCGGCCGCCAGGAAGTCCAGCGCGCGCTCCACCTCGGCGTCGGTGAACCAGCGGCGGGCCAGCGAGCCGGGCGCACGGGCGACGTCGTACACGAAGCTGTGCTCACCGGGGCCGTGGCCGGGCGGCAGCGGGCCGTCCTCGGCGCGCTCGGGGTCCAGCACCACCAGCCGCCGCTCCCGCACCCGGCGGCCCAGCCGCTCCGCCACCTCCTCGGCGCGCGCCCGGTCCGGTGCGCCGTCCAGGAAGGCGACGGCCGCCGCCACCTCGTACGGACGCGCCGGGGCGCCCTCTTCCAGCGCCGTCACCGCCGCCCAGCAGAAGTCGGTGGCCCGGAACAGCCAGGCGTGCCACACCTCGTTGCGGTGCAGCAGCCCCACCACCGGCCCGGTGGTCAGCAGATCGCCGCGCGGATGGTCCGACGGCCGGATCCAGGGGGCGGCCGGGTAGTCGCGGAGCGACGGGTGGCATGCGGGCAGCGCGCCGTCCCGGGTGGAGATCGCGGTCAGATAGCGGCACAGCCGCTCCACCCGCTGCCCGCCGCAGCGGCCGATCCCGTCGAGCACCCGCAGGGCGTGCGCGACGTGCTGCGGCTGGCTCACCGGGCCGCGCAGATCCGGCTCCAGGGCGTGGCCGTAGCCCCCGTCGGCGCCCAGGTACGCGGCGAGCGCGGTCTCGACCGGCTCGGCGTCGGCGTCCTGGAAGTGATACGCGAACCGGCGCTGCTCGAGCACGCGTGCGGTCAGCCATACGAACCGCGCGGCGCGCGCGAGCGGCGAGGCGGGCGCGGGCGGCGCGGACGGGGAGGAGGGGACTGCTGCGGATCGATCCATGGGACAGACCGTAGGGCGGGAAACGCCTGCGGAAGGGGGCTCACGCCCCGGTGCACCCCGGGAGCGCGATACTGGTCGCATGCGGTTGACGGTCTTCTGGCAGCGGATGGCGGATCACTTCGGTGAGGCGTACGCCGACTCCTTCGCGCGCGATCATGTGATGTCCCAGCTCGGCGGCCGGACCGTCCACCAGGCGCTCGCCGCGGGGTGGGAGGCCAAGGACGTCTGGCGCGGGGTGTGCACCGCGATGGAGATCCCTCCCGAGAAGCGCTGACGAGCACCGGGCGGGGGCCGGGACGTGTGAGAGGGAGCGCACTCCCGGGGTGGCCGGATTTTCCGGACGGGTGTACGCCACACTTGCCGGGTGGCCCCGACCGAAGAGACCCTCTCCCCCGACGCCGACGGCGTCCCGACCTCCGCACAGGCCCCTGAGGACGCACCGGCCCCCAAGGACGCGCCGGCGCAGTCCGCGCGCATGCCGCGCTGGCTGCCCCGCGCCATGGTGCTCGCCCTTGCCCTGGTGGCCTGTTACCGGCTTGCCACCTGGGCCTTCGATCAGCTGACCGGGCTGCTGCTGAACGTCCTGATCGCGTTCTTCCTGGCACTCGCGATCGAACCGGCCGTGGACCGCATGGCCGCGCGCGGCGTCCGCCGGGGCCTGGCCACCGGAATTGTCTTCATCGGCATCCTCATCACCGCCGCGGGCTTCTTCACCCTGCTCGGCTCGATGCTGGCCGACCAGATCATGACCATGGTCGAGGACTTCCCGAAGTACCTCGATCAGGTGGTCAGCTGGATCAACGACACGTTCCACACCCGGCTGTCGCGGCTGGAGATCCAGGACAGCCTGCTCCACTCCGACTGGCTACAGAGCTATGTGAAGAACAGCGCCGACAATGTGCTGGACGTCTCCGCGCAGGTGCTCGGCGGGCTGTTCAGGCTCCTCACGGTGACGCTGTTCGCCTTCTACTTCGCCGCCGACGGCCCCCGGCTGCGCCGCGCGCTGTGCTCCGTCCTGCCGCCGAACCGGCAGACCGAGGTGCTGCGGGCCTGGGAGATCGCGGTCGCCAAGACCGGCGGCTACATCTACTCGCGCGGGCTGATGGCGCTGATCTCCGGTGTCGCGCACTACATCCTGCTGGAGAGCCTGGGCGTGCCCTACGCCCCGGCGCTGGCCGTCTGGGTGGGGCTGATCTCGCAGTTCATCCCGACCATCGGCACCTATCTGGCGGGCGCCCTGCCGATGCTGATCGCCTTCACGGTCAACCCCTGGTACGCGATCTGGGTGCTGGTCTTCGTCGTGGTCTACCAGCAGTTCGAGAACTACCTGCTCCAGCCGAGGATCACGTCGCGGACCGTGGACATCCACCCCGCCGTCTCCTTCGGATCGGTGATCGCGGGCACGGCGCTGCTGGGCGCGGTGGGGGCGCTGATCGCGATTCCGGCGACCGCGACGCTCCAGGCGTTCCTCGGCGCGTACATCAAGCGCTACGACGTGACGGACGATCCGCGGATGCACGGGCGCACGCGGCGGCGCGGTGCCTCCGCGCTGGCGCGCATGCGACACGCGCTGTCCCGGCGCAGTTGACACAAAATTCGAACATCCATTCTCATGGAGGCCCGGCCCGGTTATCCACAGGCCGAGCATGTCCGGGCCGCTTGTCAGTGGCAGGCGCTAGCGTCATGGACGTGAAGCGATCGACTCAAGCAAACCGGGTGGAACCCATGGCAGGAACCGACCGCGAGAAGGCGCTCGACGCCGCGCTCGCACAGATTGAACGGCAGTTCGGCAAAGGCGCCGTGATGCGCATGGGCGAGCGGCCGAACGAGCCCATCGAGGTCATCCCCACCGGGTCGACCGCTCTCGATGTGGCCCTCGGCGTCGGCGGGCTGCCGCGCGGCCGCGTGGTGGAGGTGTACGGGCCGGAGTCCTCCGGTAAGACGACCCTGACCCTGCACGCGGTGGCCAACGCCCAGCGGTCCGGCGGCACCGTCGCCTTCGTGGACGCGGAGCACGCCCTCGACCCCGACTACGCGCAGAAGCTGGGCGTGGACACGGACTCGCTGATCCTGTCCCAGCCGGACAACGGCGAACAGGCGCTGGAGATCACGGACATGCTGATCCGTTCCGGCGCCCTCGACCTCATCGTGGTCGACTCCGTCGCCGCGCTGGTGCCGCGCGCGGAGATCGAGGGCGAGATGGGCGACTCCCATGTCGGCCTCCAGGCCCGGCTGATGAGCCAGGCACTCCGTAAGATCACCGGTGCGCTGAACCAGTCCAAGACCACCGCGATCTTCATCAACCAGCTCCGGGAGAAGGTCGGCGTCATGTTCGGCTCTCCGGAGACCACCACCGGTGGCCGGGCGCTGAAGTTCTATGCCTCGGTCCGTCTGGACATCCGCCGCATCGAGACCCTCAAGGACGGCACCGACGCGGTGGGCAACCGCACCCGCGTCAAGGTCGTCAAGAACAAGGTCGCGCCGCCCTTCAAGCAGGCCGAGTTCGACATCCTCTACGGCCAGGGCATCAGCCGCGAGGGCGGTCTGATCGACATGGGCGTCGAGCACGGCTTCATCCGCAAGTCCGGCGCCTGGTACACCTACGAGGGCGACCAGCTCGGCCAGGGCAAGGAGAACGCCCGCAACTTCCTGAAGGACAACCCCGATCTCGCCAATGAGATCGAGAAGAAGATCAAGGAGAAGCTCGGCATCGGCGTGAAGCCCGCGGACCCGGCCGCCGAGCCGGGCCCGGACGCGGCGGGTGCCGTGCCCGCCGCGGAGCCGGCGAAGCCCGTGGCGGCCCCGGCGGCCAAGTCCGGGTCGAAGGCGGCCAAGACCGCCGCCGCGAAGAGCTGATCCATGACACGGCGGACCGACTGGCAGGACGGCCCGGGCCGTCCGGAGCCCCCGGACCGTCCGGATCGCGGCGCCCCCTCCTCGTCGAGGGCCGAGCAGGGGACGCCGCTCGGCCCGGAGGAGCAGGCGCGGGCGATCTGCCTGCGCCTGCTCACCGGGACCCCGCGCACCCGTCAGCAGCTCGCGGACGCCCTGCGCACCCGCGGGATCCCCGATGAGGCGGCGGAGGAGGTGCTGTCCCGGTTCGAGGACGTCGGGCTGATCGATGACGCGGCGTTCGCGGAGGCCTGGGTGGAGTCCCGGCATCACAGCCGGGGCCTGGCCCGCCGCGCGCTGGCCCGGGAGCTGCGCACCAAGGGCGTCGACTCCGCGTTGATCGCCGATGCCGTGGGGCAGCTCGACGCCGATCAGGAGGAGCGGACCGCCCGCGAGCTGGTCGAGCGCAAGCTGCGCACCACCCGCGGCCTCGACCGGGAGAAGCGGCTGCGCCGCCTCGCCGGAATGCTCGCCCGCAAGGGATATCCCGAGGGGGTGGCACTCCGGGTGGTGCGGCGTGCGCTGGAGGAGGAGGGCGAGGACCCGGAGCTGCTGGAGCACCATCTACCCGACGCCTGACGCTCCGGCCGACGGTCGGACCCTCCGGCTCACGTCCGACCCTCCGGCCGACGTCTGGTCGACGCGGGACCCTCCGGCCCACGGGGCGCGGGCCGGGGAAGTCAGTGCACCGGGAGACCGGCCGCCCGCCAGGCCTGGAAGCCGCCGGCCAGATCGGTCGCCCGGGTCAGGCCCAGTTGCCGCAGCGAGACCGCCGCGAAGCTCGACGCATAGCCCTCGTTGCAGACCACCACCACCTGAAGATCGTGGTGCGTGGCCTCGGGCAGTCGGTGGTCGCACTGCGGGTCGAGCCGCCACTCCAGCTCGTTCCGCTCGACGATCAGCGCCCCGGGGATGGTGCCGTCGCGCTCGCGCAGCGCCGCGTACCGGATGTCCACCAGCAGCCCGCCCGCGGACTGCACGGCAGCGGCCTCCTCGGGGCCGAGGCGGTCCAGCCCCTGGCGTGCCTCGGCCAGCAGCTCGTCCACGCTCCGCTTCGTCACGTGTGCCGTGCCCATCGCGTTACTCCCATTCCTGCGGCTGCTCGACCTGCTCCAGCCGCAGCACCTGGCCGGTGCGGCTGTAGCGCCGCATCAGCGGCAGCGGCGGAAAGTAGGCGTGCACCGACACCGCATGCTGTTCCGACGACGGGTTGATGACCTCGTGGACATGGTGTGCACCGAAGGCCCGGCCGCGCCCGGCGGACAGCCGCCGTTCGCGGTCCACGCCCTCGGCCAGTTCGAGGGTCTTCCAGCCCTCGGTGGGCAGGCGGACGGCCAGCGACTGTTCGTTCAGCTCACCGGCCGCCGTCACGAACGCCCCGTGTGAACCGCCGTGGTCGTGCCAGCCGGTGCCGGTGCCGGGCGGCCAGGCGATCAGCCACGCCTCGCTGCCGCCCGGGCCGTCCAGCCGCAGCCAGGTGCGGCCCTCGGGATCGAGCGGGAGCGAGGCGACGAGTTCGGCGTCGGCGGCGGTCCGGCGGACGAAGTCCAGCAGATCGGCCTCGCTGGGCGGCGTGGCGGGACCGGCCGAGGGGCGCGCGGGGGAGAGAAGGGGTGCGTCAGACACGGAAACCGTCCTGGATGATCGCGAAAGGGGCGCGGCCGGGCCGCGCGGGAGGAAAAGCGGATCAACAGGACGGACGACACACGCAGCCCGCGTAGCGGAGGAGGTCCAGATGGACCCTCCGCCAGAAGCGAGGCAGGCCGGTGTCAGTCACGCTCCGCAGTGAAGCATGAGCCGGACGGGGAGGTCAATCACACCGGGTGCGCCCCGGGACGGCCCACAGACCGGCGTACGACGTCAGCGCCATGATGGGCGCGGGGGCGCGTGACGCACTCCTCACTACCGCTACCGGCGTGCCGTGGCCTCCGCGTCCCGGTGCTCCCCCCGGGCGGTGTCCCCGCCCCGCGCCGCGTCCGCGCACGCGTACAGCTCGGCGGGGCGTACCCCGGACAGCGCCGCGGCGAGATGACCGTCCGGCCGCACCAGCAGCACGGTGTGGGCCGGAGCCCCCGGGTACTCCTCGGCGACCAGCAGCTCCGTACGCATCGGCAGGGCCGACACGGCCGCCGCCAGCCGGGGCATCAGCCCGGCGCGCATCCAGTGGCGGCGGTCCCACACCCCGGTGCCCGGGGCGACCAGCACCACCAGCAGCTCCCGGCCCAGCCGTTCCCACAGCCGCACCACCGCGCCGTCCGGCGCGGTCACGCGGACGTCGGCCACCGGCCCTCCGGTGGGCGTGCCCACCGTGACGGAGCCCTCCGGGGGCGCCGCGGGAGCCAACGGGGAGCGGCTGTAGGCGGGGGGAGCGCCCAGGGGGCCATGGCCGAGGTGACCGTCGGTGAGCAGCGCGTCATGGCCGCGCGTGCCCCCCGGCAGCACCGTGCGCCGTACCGCGCGCCACCCCCCGGCCGCCCGGACCAGCGGTAGCGCCTGGTCGGCGGTGCGCAGCCGCGCGGCGACGGCCGTCCGCCGCTCCGCCTGATAGCTGTCGAGCAGGGCGTCGGAGGCGCCGTGGTGCCAGGCGAGCGAGAGCTTCCAGGCCAGGTTGCCGACGTCCCGCAGCCCTTCTTCGAGCCCCTGGGTGCCCAGGGCGCCGTGCAGATGGGCGGCGTCCCCGGCGAGGAAGGCGCGGCCCACGCGCCAGCGCCGGGCGAGCCGGTGGTGCACGGTGTGCACGCCGGTGTCCAGAAGCTCGTAGGGGATCGCGGTTTCCTCGCACCACCCCGCGAGGGTGTCGCGCACCCGGACCATCAGGGCGTCCGGGGTGACGAGGTCGCGGCCCGGCGGGAGCAGCCAGTCGATCCGCCAGACGCCGTGCGGCAGCGGACGGGCGGCCACCTCCGCGTCGATGCTGCGCCACGGCGGCGAGCGGTGCAGTACGGCCTCGCCGGGCCAGGGGAGGTCGGCGCGCAGGGCGGCGACGGCGTGCCGTTCCACCGCCGTACGGCCGGGGAAGCGCACCCCCAGCTGCTTGCGGACGGTGGACCGGGGGCCGTCGCAGCCGACCAGGTGGCTGCCCCGCCACCAGGTGGCCTGGGCGCCCCGGGTCCGTACGCTCACCCCCCGCGCGTCCTGCTCCACGGTCTCGACGCGGGTGCCGGGGACGATCCGTACGAGGTCCTCGTCGCCGATGGCGGCCAGCGCCGCCCGCAGCGCCCGGGTCAGCTCGTGCTGCGGCAGATGCAGCGGGGAGGACACCGGCGCCTCGGGTTCGCCGTCCCGAGGGGTTCCGTCCCGAGGGGATCCGTCCCGCGCGGCCCCGTCCCGTCCGTCGCCGTCTTCGCGGGCCGCCGGGGGAGGGGCGCCGAAGAGCGGGCCGGGCACCAGGGGCACATGCCGTACGAGCTGGCGGCGGCGCAGGGTGCGCCATCCCGTCCACGGCCGCGCCCCGGCCGTGGCCCGGCAGCCGAGCCGCTCCAGCAGGGCGGCGGTGTCCGGGCGCAGCACGACGGTGCGGGCCAGGCGCGGCTCGTCGCCTCCGGTGGTCTCGTCGAACAGCACGACAGGGACGTCCAGCCGGGCGAGTGCGAGGGCCAGGGTGAGCCCGACAGGGCCCGCCCCGGCGACGATCACCGGGTCCACGGCGCGGTTCCCATGGCCCTGCGGGGCGTACGTGACGTACGGAAACTGGCAGTTGAAACCCGGTGAGCGATCACAGAAAGCATGCAACCGACTGCGAGTGCCCGCGTCAAGCGGCGACGGGCGGTGGCGCAGCGCCACCGCCCGTCAGGACCCGGTTGCCTCAGCCGGTCTTACCGGCAGGCTGCTCCGGCCCGGACTGGTCCACCGTCTCGAGCGCGTCGCCCGCCGCGAGCGGCTGGGCGGCGTCCGCGACCGGGATGCCGGTCTTGGCGCGCCGGCCGCGCCGTTCGATCCAGGTGGCCAGGGAGGAGAGGGCCAGGCACAGCGCGATGTAGATGGTGCCCCCGACGATGATCACCGGGACGTACGGGTTGTCGTCGTTGACGACGATGTTCCCGGCGAGCTGCTGGAGCTGGAAGAGAAGCTCCTGGTAGGTGATCACGTAGCCGAGCGAGGTGTCCTTCAGGGTCACCACGAGCTGGCTGATGATGGTCGGCAGCATCGCCCGGACGGCCTGCGGAATCAGGACCGTCGTCATGACCTGGGTCTTGCTCATGCCGAGGGCGTAGGCGGCCTCACGCTGCCCGCGGGGCACCGCGTTGATGCCCGCCCGCAGCACCTCGGCCTGCACCGAGCCGTTGTAGACGGTCAGCCCGACGACCAGCGCCCAGAAGCCGGTGCTGTCTCCGGTGAGGCCCAGGTCGGTGCGGTAGGTGAGGAGGAGCACCCACAGCACGTAGATGGTGATGAGCAGCGGGATGGCCCGGAACAGCTCGATGAATCCGGTCGCGAGCCAGCGCACGGGCTTGTGGTCCGAGAGCCGGGCGACCGCGAGCACGACGCCCAGGACCAGCGAGAGCACCGACGCCACGGCGAACACCTGGAGGGTGGTGAGCACGCCGTCGCGGATGCTGGTCCGCACGCCCGCGTAGTTGAAGATGTCCCACATCTCCGGCGCGAACTGACCCTTGGCGTTCAGCCGCACGACCGCGAAGGCGATCAGGCCGAGGACGGCGAGGGTGCCGAGGACCGAGTAGACGCGGTTGCGGATACGGGCCTTGGGGCCGGGCGCGTCGTACAGGACGCTCGCGCTCATCGGGCCACCTCCAAACGGCTCTCCAGCAGTCGGAAGGCACCGCTGATGGTGAAGGTGATGACGAGGTAGCACAGGGCGATCCACAGGAAGATCCACCCGATCGCGAAGCCCTTGTCACTGAGCAGCTTCGAGATGCTGAACAGCTCGGTGTTGCTGAAGGCGCCCGCGATGGCCGAGTTCTTCGTCAGAGCGATGAAGATGCTGCTCATCGGAGGGATCACGGTGCGGGTGGCCTGCGGAAGGACGATCATCCGCAGCGTCTGGGCGAAGGTCATGCCCAGACTGCGGGCGGCCTCCGCCTGGCCGAGCGGCACGGTGTTGATACCGGACCGCACGGCCTCGCAGACGAAGGACGACGTGTAGCAGCCCAGCGCCAGCATCGCGAGGACGAACGGACTCGTCCCCGGGAAGAAGATCTGCGGGACCACGAAGAAGGCGATCAGGAAGAGCAGGGTCAGCGGGGTGTTGCGCAGCAGGGTGACCCACGCCGTGCCGAAGGCGCGCAGCGGCGGTATGGGGGACACCCGGAAGCCGGCCATGATGATGCCCAGGACGAGAGCGAGCGCCGCACTGGCCGCCGTGAGGGCGAGGGTTCCCAGGAACCCCTCGCGGAACTGGGGCAAATGATCGAGGAGTACGTTCATCGATTCTCCGCGGTAGCGGTCGGGTCAGCGGCGTGCGGAGCGCACCGGCTTCACGGGTGAACGGGGGACCTGACCTGCTCAGTAGCGGGGCAGCGGAGTCTTCGGCGCGACGTAGGTGGAGCCGGACTTGCCGATCGTGCCGACGTAGGCCTTCTTGTAGTCACCGTTCTTGATGTGCTTCTCGAGCGAGTCGGTGATCGCGTCGCGCAGCACCTTGTCGTTCTTGTTCATCCCGATGCCGTACGGCTCCTCGGTGAACGGCTTCTCGACCAGCTTGAGCTTCGACGGCCGCTGGGCCGCGTAGCCCTTGAGGATCGCGTCGTCGGTGGTGACCGCGTCGACCTGGCCGTCGAGGAGCTGCTTGACGCAGAGCGAGTACTTGCTCAGCTCGGAGGTCTTGGCCCCGTACTTCGGCTTCTTGATTTCCTGGAGCGGGGTGGAGCCGACGATCGAGCAGACCTTCTTGCCCTTGACGCTGTCCGGGCCGGTGATGCCCTTCTCGTCCTTGCGGACCAGCAGATCGGCACCGGCCTGGTAGTACGGGCCCGCGAAGCCGACCTGCTTCTTGCGCTCGTCGTTGATCGTGTAGGTGCCGACGTAGAAGTCGACCTGGCCCTTGGAGATGGAGGTCTCGCGGACGTTGGTGTCGACCGTCTTGAAGGTGATCTTGTCGGCGGAGAAGCCGAGGTCGGCGGCGACCATCTTGGCGATCTCGATGTCGAACCCGGTGCGCTTGCCCTCGGTGTCCACGAAGCCCAGGAAGGGCTGGTCGGCCTTGGCGCCGATGACGATCTTGCCGCGCTTCTGCGCCGCCTTCAGGGCCGGCGAGTCCAGCTTCACGTCCTTGGCGACGGTGTACGAGCCGTCGTAGACCTCGCCGCCCTTCGGCTTGTCGCCTGCGGTGCCCTTCTCGCCGCCACAGGCGGTCGCGGTCGCCGCCAGAGCGAGTGCCACCGCTGCGGCCGCTGCCGTGTTACGCATCCTCATGGTGCTGCCCCATCCTTGGTTCCGTACGTCTTCGCGGACTTGACGTCATCGCTGCCTTGACGCGCTTGCGTCGCCGTGGGCTCAGTGGTGGAGGATCTTCGAGAGGAAGTCCTTGGCCCGGTCGCTGCGCGGGTTGTTGAAGAACTGGTCCGGCTCGGCCTCTTCGACGATGCGGCCGTCGGCCATGAAGACCACGCGGTTCGCTGCGGAGCGCGCGAAGCCCATCTCGTGGGTGACGACAACCATCGTCATCCCGTCCCGGGCGAGCTGCTGCATGACCTCCAGCACCTCGTTGATCATCTCCGGGTCGAGCGCCGAGGTCGGCTCGTCGAAGAGCATCACCTTCGGGTCCATGGCCAGCGCGCGGGCGATGGCCACGCGCTGCTGCTGACCGCCGGAGAGCTGGGCGGGGTACTTGTCCGCCTGGGCGCCGACGCCCACCCGGTCGAGCAGCTTCCGGGCCTTGTCCTCGGCGGCCTTCTTGTCCGCCTTACGGACCTTGATCTGGCCCAGCACCACGTTTTCGAGCACTGTCTTGTGCGCGAAGAGGTTGAAGGACTGGAAGACCATCCCGACGTCCGCCCGCAGGCGGGCCAGCTCCCTGCCCTCCTGGGGCAGCGGCTTGCCGTCGATCGTGATGGAACCGGCGTCGATCGTCTCCAGCCGGTTGATCGTGCGGCACAGCGTGGACTTACCGGATCCCGACGGTCCGATGACGACGACCACCTCGCCGCGGGATATGGTCAGGTCGATGTCCTGGAGGACATGCAGCGCGCCAAAGTGCTTGTTGACTCCGGACAGCGCGACCAACGCGTTCGCCACCGGCGCGGCGTCCTTGGTCACCGATACTTCGCTCATTCGGCTTTCCGCTCCCGTCCTCCTTGGTTGGGAGGACATTAATGAGCAGCCACAATCAGCGTCATTACATCTGAGCGGAAATTGAGGATAACGATCTGGCTTCGGCGCGGCACTCTGTGTAAAGGGCCTCAGGGGCGTCGTACCGGCTGCATAACGGAAACCTTCCTGTGACTGTATGCGTCTTGACGCATGCGCGTGTATCGGAGTGGATTCCTTGGGGCCGTGTCTTCGGTCACGTTTCGGGGCCGCGCAGGCACAGGGCGCGCACCCATGAGAGGGAAGGTGGAGGAGGGGCCGGTGAGGCTGCTGCTCGTCGAGGATGACAACCATGTGGCCGCGGCCTTGACCGCGGTGCTGTCCCGGCACGGCTTCGACATCACCCACGCCCGCGGCGGCGAGGAGGCGCTTCAGGCGCTGCTGCCCGGTGCGGGTGCGCCCTTCGGCGTCGTACTCCTCGACCTCGGACTGCCGGACCAGGACGGCTTCGAGGTGTGCGGCCGGATCCGCAAGCTCACCGCGACGCCCGTGATCATGGTGACCGCGCGCTCCGACGTGCGGTCCCGCATACACGGGCTCAACCTCGGCGCCGACGACTACGTGGTCAAGCCGTACGACACCATGGAGCTGCTCGCCCGTATCCACGCCGTCAGCAGGCGTACCCTCCCCTCCGACTCCGGTGCCGGGGCCGGTACGGAGGAGAGCGGGGAGGGCCCGCAGCCTCCGCTGCGGCTCGGCCCGGTCACCATCGAACTGCCCACCCGCCAGGTCTCGGTCGACGGCACGACGGTCTCGCTCACCCGCAAGGAGTTCGACCTGCTCGCACTGCTCGCCCAGCGCCCCGGCGTGGTCTTCCGCCGTGAGCAGATCATCAGCGAAGTGTGGCGCACCAGCTGGGAGGGGACCGGACGCACCCTGGAGGTGCACATCGCCTCGCTCCGCTCCAAGCTGCACATGCCCGCCCTGATCGAGACGGTCCGCGGCGTGGGCTACCGCCTCGTCGCCCCGGTCGGCTGAGCGGCCAGGGCCTCCCGCGTGCGCACCCGTCTCCTCCCGCTGCTGATCATCCTCATGGCGGGCGTCCTGCTCGCCCTCGGCTTCCCGCTCGCCGTGAGCCTGGCCGCCCGTGAGCAGCAGCGCGTGGTCGTCGACCGGATCGACGACACCGCCCGCTTCGCCGCGCTCGCCCAGTTCGTCACCGCCGGGCCGACGGCCGTGACGGGCGCGAAGGACGGTGAAGGTGGTGAGGGCAACGAGCGGCTCAATACGCTGAGTTCGGAACTCGCGCGCTATCACGATCTGTACGGCATCCGGGCCGGGGTGTTCTACCGGGACGGCCTGCGGATGGCCAAGGCGCCCGCCGACTGGCGGCTGCCCCGGGACGGGAACGGCGCCGAGGCCTTCGACGAGGCCCTCGCCGGGCGCCGCAGCCACGATCCGCCGCAGGTGTGGCCCTGGCAGCAGGGCAGGCTCACCGTCGCGTCCCCCGTCGTACGGGACGGGGACGTGGTGGCCGTCGTCGTGACCGACTCGCCCACCGGCCGGATGCGCTCGCGCATCCTGCACGGCTGGCTGGTCATCGCGGGCGGGGAGTGCGCCGCGATGCTGCTCGCGGTGGGGGCCGCGTTCCGCCTCACCGGCTGGGTGCTGCGGCCCGTACGCATCCTGGACACCGCCACGCACGACATCGCGACCGGGCGCATGCAGTCGCGGGTCGCGGCCGCCTCGGGCCCGCCGGAACTGCGGCGGCTGGCCCGCTCGTTCAACGAGATGGCCGACAACGTCGAGGAAGTCCTCGAGCAGCAGCGGGCCTTCGTCGCCGACGCCTCCCACCAGCTGCGCAACCCGCTCTCCGCGCTGCTGCTGCGCATCGAGCTGCTGGGGCTGGAGCTGCCCGACGGCCATGAGGAGATCGCCTCGGTGCGCACCGAGGGCAAACGCCTGGCCCGCGTCCTGGACGACCTCCTCGACCTCGCCCTGGCCGAGCACACCGCGGCCGACCTGCGCCTCACCGATATCGCCGAACTGGCCGCCGACCGGGTGGACGCCTGGCTTCCGGTCGCCGGGCGCGGGGAGGTCGGTCTCGCCTACACGGGCCCCCCGGCCATCACCGGCTGGGCCGATCCGGTGGCCCTGTCCAGCGCTCTGGACGCGGTCGTCGACAACGCGCTGAAGTTCACGCCCCAGGGGTCGCACGTGGAGGTCTCGGCGCGGGCCGACGGCGAGACCATCGCCCTGACCGTCGCCGACGGCGGCCCCGGCCTCACCGAGGACGAACTGGCCCGGATCGGCGACCGCTTCTGGCGCAGCAACCGGCACCAGAACGTCTCGGGTTCCGGACTGGGCCTGTCCATCTCCCGTGCGCTACTCACGGCGGGCGGCGCCACCATCACCTACGCGCCCAACGAGCCCCGCGGACTGTGCGTCACCATCACCGTGCCGCGCAGCAAGCCGTAGAGAGGCGCAGTGAGGTGCCCTGCCGTCAGGTGCTTCACACGTCAGGTGTTCACGGCTTCTCCGAGCGGTAATAGCGCGCGGCGCCCTTGTGCAGCGGCAGCGGATCGGTGAATACGGCCGTCCGCAGGTCCACTTTCTGTGCGGCGTGCACCTTCGCCCCGATGCGGTCCCGGTTCTTTATCACCGTGTGGGTGACGCCCTTCGCCAGCTCAGGGTCCACCCGGTCCGTGGTGACCAGGAGATTCGGTACCGCGATCGTTTTGACGTCATCCGGCTGACGTATCTCCTGATACGCGTCGGCGGGCACGGTCGCCGCCCGGTAGTAGCGCGTCACCCCGCCCTGCCGGTGCAGCGGGCCGATGAGGTCGCCGAGCTGGACGAGCCGGATCGGATACTCCTGTGCCAGGGTGCGCACCGCGGTGGTCGGCAGTCCGCCCGACCAGAAGAAGGCGTCCAGCTTCCCCTTCCGCAGCAGCTCAGGCATCGTGTCGATACCGGAGCGCACGGCCGTGATGTCCTTGTCGAAGTCGAGTCCGGCGGCCTTGATCAGCCCCCGCGTGATCAGCTGTACGCCCGAGCCGTCGTCCCCGACGCCGACCCGCAGCCCCCGCAGATCCCGCGCCGAGCGCACCGTGGAGCCGCGCGGCACGATCAGCTGCATGTAGTCGTCGTACAGCCGCGCGCAGGCACGCAGCCGCCCGGCGTCCCGACCGTGGTAGGCAGCGACGGCGTCGGTGGCGGCGATGGCGAAGGTGGCCCGGCCGCGGGCCAGCCGCTCCACGTTGTCGGGCGACCCCCGGGTCTCCAGGAGCGTGACGTCCACATCGGGGAGGTCCCGGGACAGGTCCCGCTTCAGCATCTCGCCGTAGGTCTGGTAGACGCCGGTGGACACCCCCGTCGCGAAGGTCACCTTCCCCTCGGGCTTCTCCCCGCCGCCGACCGGCAGGAGCCACCACAGCAGCAGCGCGAGGACGACCACGCCCGCCGCGGCGGACTGTAGGGCGCGGCGCCGGTCCGGGCGCGGAAGAGTGACGGCCATGGGCAGGATCCTGCCAGCCCCCGCCGCGGGAAGGGAGGGGCGGGGGAGCGGGACGAGCACGTACCCTGGTCGATTGAGATGAGTGCGAAGACTTACGAGGTGCGCACCTACGGGTGCCAGATGAACGTCCACGACTCCGAGCGCCTGTCCGGCCTGCTGGAAGGCGCCGGTTACGTCCGTGCGCCCGAAGGCACCGGTGAGGGCGAGGCCGACATCGTCGTCTTCAACACCTGCGCGGTGCGGGAGAACGCCGACAACCGGCTGTACGGCAATCTCGGCCGGCTCGCACCGATCAAGGCGCGGCGCCCGGGCATGCAGATCGCCGTGGGCGGATGCCTGGCCCAGAAGGACCGCGACACCATCGTCAAGAAGGCCCCCTGGGTCGACGTCGTCTTCGGCACCCACAACATCGGCAGCCTGCCGGTGCTGCTGGAGCGCGCCCGGGTCCAGGAGGAGGCCCAGGTCGAGATCGCCGAATCGCTCGAAGCCTTCCCCTCCACCCTGCCGACCCGTCGCGAGTCCGCGTACGCCGCGTGGGTCTCGATCTCCGTCGGCTGCAACAACACCTGCACGTTCTGCATCGTCCCGGCGCTGCGCGGCAAGGAGAAGGACCGCCGCCCGGGCGACATCCTCGCCGAGGTGGAGGCGCTGGTCGCCGAGGGCGTCACCGAGATCACCCTGCTCGGCCAGAACGTGAACGCGTACGGCTCCGACATCGGCGACCGCGAGGCGTTCAGCAAGCTGCTGCGCGCCTGCGGAAACGTGGAGGGGCTGGAGCGGGTCCGGTTCACCTCGCCGCATCCGCGCGACTTCACGGACGACGTCATCGCCGCCATGGCGGAGACGGAGAACGTGATGCCGCAGCTGCACATGCCGCTCCAGTCCGGTTCGGACACCGTGCTGAAGGCGATGCGCCGCTCGTACCGGCAGGAGCGCTACCTCGGCATCATCGAGAAGGTGCGCGCCGCGATGCCGGACGCCGCCATCTCGACCGACATCATCGTCGGCTTCCCCGGCGAGACGGACGAGGACTTCGAGCAGACGCTGCACGTGGTGCGCGAGGCGCGGTTCGCCCAGGCGTTCACCTTCCAGTACTCCAAGCGGCCCGGAACGCCCGCCGCCGAGATGGACGGGCAGCTGCCGAAGGCGGTCGTCCAGGAGCGGTACGAGCGGCTGGTCGCCCTCCAGGAGGAGATCTCCTGGGAGGAGAACAAGAAGCAGGTGGGCCGGACGCTGGAGGTGCTGGTCGCCGAGGGTGAGGGCCGCAAGGACGACGCCACCCGGCGGCTGTCCGGCCGCGCCCCCGACAACCGGTTGGTGCACTTCACCCGGCCCGACGAGCCGGTGCGCCCCGGTGACGTCGTCACCGTCGACGTCACCTACGCCGCGCCGCACCACCTGCTGGCCGAGGGCCCGGCCCGGGGCGTCCGGCGCACGCGCGCGGGCGACGCCTGGGAGCGGCGGAACGCGGCCGAGGAGAAGAAGCCGGCGGGCGTGATGCTCGGGCTGCCCACCATCGGCGCCCCGGCCCCCGCCCCGGCGCCCGCGACGGGCTGCGGCTGCGACTGACCGACCGCGACCGCGGGGCCCGGCCCGCCGGATAGGCTGGCGATCATGCTGATCGCCGCCGCCGTCTGTCCGTGTCCGCCGCTGCTGGTGCCCGAGGTGGCCGCCGGAGCGGCCCCCGAGCTGGACGCGCTGCGCGCGGCGTGCCTGGACGCGATCGCGGCGCTGGCGGCGGCCCGGCCCGAGCGGCTGATCGTGGCCGGTCCGGCGGAGCACTCGGGGCGAGGGCCGCATCCACAGGGCGCGACCGGGTCGTTCCGCGGCTTCGGCGTGGACGTGGAGGTACGGCTCGGGGGCGCGGCGCCGGTGGGCGCTGAAGGTGGCGCCGGGGACTGGATGGCCGGGGACAGTGAGGACTGGGGCAGCGAGGACTGGGGCAGCGGGGCTGCGGGCGGGGTGCCCGGGCGGCCGCTGCCGCCGTCGCTGGCGGTCGGCGCCTGGCTGCTGGAGCGCGCGGGGTGGGACGTGGCACCCGTCGAGGGGCTGGGCGTGGGGGAACCTTTCGCGGCCGAGCGGTGTATCCGTGTCGGAAGGAAGCTCGCCGCGTCGGCGGAGCGGGTCGCGCTGCTGGTGATGGGCGACGGCAGCGCGTGCCGGACGCTGAAGGCGCCGGGCTATCTCGACGAGCGTGCCGCCGCGTTCGACGCCGAGGTGGCGCGGGCGCTGGCGTCGGCCGACACCGCGGCCCTCGCCGCGCTCGACGAGGCGCTGGCCCACGAGCTGAAGGCGGCGGGCCGTGCCCCGCTCCAGGTGCTCGCGGGGGCGGGCGAAGGGGCGGGGCTGAAGGGGGAGTTGCGGTATGACGAGGCGCCATACGGCGTGGGGTATTTCGTGGCCCGCTGGGCGTAGCGCGGGCATCGCCGACCGCGGGCGCCGGACCACGGCGTCCCGGGGCGAACCGCCGGAGCGGCGAGGCGTGCTGCTGCGCGGGGTACGGCGGCTTGGGGTAGGGCGGCTCGGGGTAGGGGCGCAGGGCCGCCGCGGCCGCGAGGCATCGGCTTCGCGGCCGCGTACCGGCGGGGGTCAGGCGCTGTCGCCGCCCTGGTCCTTGGGCTCGCTCCCGCTGCGGTTCTGGTTGCGGTCCTCGTTCCGGTGGGAGAAGCGGTTGAGGGCGTCCTTCGCCTTGCCCGTGCCGGTCTCGATCTTTGCGCTGTACTTGCCCTTGGTCCTGGTGTCGACCGTCTTGGCGGCCTTGTCGAGACCCCGCTCGATCCTGGCCTCGTGCTGCTGCGCGAAGTTGCCCGCCCGGTCCTTCATGACACCGGCCTTGGCCTTGAGATTGTCCAGCAGGCCCATGGGCCACCTTCCCTCATCGGATCCCTTATGTGCGGGCGCCCTCACCGGCCTCGCTGTCGGCCGTCTCGGCCGCGGACTGCTGCTTCGGGATCGCCGCCCCCTCGCCCGCCGCGGGCTCCTCCTCGCTCCGCTCCGGCTCCGTCTCGGCGGCGGACTCGGCGGCCGGTGCCGCCGTCACGGCGTCGGCCGCGGACTGCTCGGAGGGCACCTCTGCGGACGAACGGCTCTCCTCCCTCGACACTCGACGAAACCTGGAAAACACGCCCATATCTACTCCATAGCCTACTCGTGTGGGCGAAATCCCGTGCCGCTCGGAGCGTCCCATTGCGCCGCTCGCGGGGACCGGTTTCCCGAACCGGTCCTCGGAACCTCGCAACAGGCAACGACCACGACCGTCCCCCGTCACGTCGCTCGTTCGAGGAGGCCCCCCGGGGTTTGCGAGACTGGGCGGGTGAATACAGCAGGCCATCCGCCGCGAGTCATCGCCGTCGTCGGCCCCACCGCGGCCGGTAAGTCCGATCTGGGCGTCGCCCTCGCCCGGCACCTCGACGGCGAGGTCGTCAACGCCGACTCCATGCAGCTCTACCGGGGCATGGACATCGGCACCGCCAAACTGACGGAGGACGAGCGGCAGGGCGTGCCGCACCGTCTGCTCGACATCTGGGACGTCACTCAGACGGCCAGCGTCGCCGAATACCAGCGACTGGCCCGCGCCGAGATGGACCGGCTGCTCGCCGAGGGCCGTACGCCGGTCCTGGTCGGCGGCTCGGGCCTGTACATCCGCGGGGCCATCGACGCGCTCGACTTCCCGGGCACCGACCCCGCCGTGCGGGCCAGACTCGAGGCCGAGCTGGAGGAGCTGGGCCCGGGGGCCCTGCACGCCCGGCTGGCGGCCGCCGACCCCGAGGCGGGCCGGGCGATCCTGCCCAGCAACGGCCGGCGGGTGGTGCGGGCGCTGGAGGTCATCGAGATCACCGGTCGCCCCTTCACCGCCAACCTCCCCGGTCACGAGGCCGTCTACGACACCCTCCAGATCGGCGTGGACGTCGAGCGGCCCGAGCTGGACGAGCGGATCACCGTGCGCGTGGACCGGATGTGGGAGGCCGGGCTGGTGGACGAGGTCAGCCGGCTCGAGGCTGCCGGGCTGCGGGAGGGGCGTACCGCCTCGCGGGCCCTCGGCTATCAGCAGGTGCTCGCCGCCCTCGCCGGAGCGTGCACGGAGGACGAGGCACGGGCCGAGACCGTGCGCGCCACCAAGCGGTTCGCGCGCCGTCAGGACTCCTGGTTCCGCCGCGATCCGAGGGTCCACTGGCTCAGCGGAGCGGCCGCGGACCGGGAAGAACTCCTGGCGAACGCGCTCTCGTTGGCTGAACGGGCGGTCACAGCCTGATCACGTGATGGCATCGGGACGCTCCGCTCGTCATGGAGGCCCCCGCGGGCATGCCATCATCAAGCTCCGATCGTGCCGTGGTGTCTGGAGTTGGGAGGGCGTGTGGCGATGGAGGCCGGCCCTCGCAACGCATCGCAGCAAGCAGCGCGGGACTCGCCGCAGGGCGATCACGGGCCGCTGACCCCGGACGGCCCCGACGAGACCCCCGCGCTGCCCGAGCTGGGCAGCCCGGCTCTCGACGAGGCGGGCGAGCCGGGTGAGCCGGGCTCCGGGGAGTCCTTCCGCGAGCTGCGCCCGCCGCGTCGCCTGCGGATCTGGCAGATCGCGCCGATCGTCGGCCTCGCCATCCTCGGCTCGCTGATGTTCGCCTTCCCGCTCGCCTTCGAGTTCGGCGACGGAGGCGCGGTCGTGGCCATGTTGGGCCTGCTGCTCAGCTGCTGCGCGGCGGGCTGGGGTCTGATGGCCGCCCGCCGGGTGGGCTACACCTGGCCCGGCCTGCCGCCCCGGGGCTCCGGCCGCCGCCCGGACTGGCGCTTCGTCGTGCTCTACGTGGTGATCGTGGTGCTGCTCGCGGCCCTCACCTTCTGGCGCGTGGCCCGCCTGCGCTAGTCGTGCCCTGGGGCCTGTCCGGCCAGGGCGACGGCCCGCGCGGTGCCCCGTAGGATCGAGGGATGAGCAACGCGCCCCGGCTGCGGTTCCTGAAGGGCCACGGCACTGAGAACGACTTCGTCATCGTCCCGGACCTGGACGGTCGGCTGGAGCTGTCCGCGGCCGCCGTCGCCCGGATCTGCGACCGCCGCGCCGGTGTCGGCGGCGACGGGCTGATCCGCGTCGTACGGTCGTCGGCGCACCCCGAGGCGCGGGCCATGGCAGCCGAGGCCGAGTGGTTCATGGACTACCGCAACAGCGACGGCAGCATCGCCGAGATGTGCGGGAACGGCGTCCGGGTGTTCGCCCGGTACCTCCAGCGGGCGGGGCTCGCCGAGGAAGGCGATCTGACGATCGCGACCCGGGCCGGACTGCGGCACATCCACATCGCCAAGGCAGCCCCGGAGGGCGCCCCGGACAGCGGCGCGGTCACCGTCGGCATGGGCAAGGCCGTGCTGCCCGAGCCCGGCCCCGACGGCGGTATCACCGTCGCGGTCGGCGACCGGACCTGGTCCGCCCGCAACATCAACATGGGCAACCCGCACGCGGTCGCCTTCGTCGACGACCTCGACCAGGCCGGGAACCTGTTCACGGCTCCCGCCGTCCATCCCGCCTCCGCGTACCCGGACGGCACCAACGTCGAGTTCGTCGTCGACCGCGGCCCGCAGCACGTCGCGATGCGCGTGCACGAGCGCGGCTCCGGAGAGACCCGTTCCTGCGGCACCGGCGCCTGCGCCGTCATGGTGGCCGCCGCGCGCCGCGACGGCGCCGATCCGGGCGTCACCGGGCGCCCCGTCACATACACGGTGGACGTACCCGGTGGGCGACTTGTGATCAGCGAGCGGCCGGACGGTACGGTGGAGATGACGGGCCCTGCCATGATCGTCGCCGAGGGGGAAGTGGATCCCGTGTGGCTGGACGCGGCCCTCGACTGACTCGTCCCTCTCATGGGTGATCCGTTTCACTCTGGGCGAGAGCCGGTCGGCCGTGCGTGGTGGGCTCGATAGCATCAAGCACCGGCCCCGGGGGAGTGCCCACGCCGGTTGACGCTCGACGCCGCCGGAGGTGCCCATGAGCGCAGAGGCCCCAGATCAAGCCGCTCTCGGCCGCAGGCGCGGCCTCCCCCGTATCGATCTGCGCAATATCCGCAGATTCGGCCGGGCCGCGCTGCTGGGACCGGCATCCCGGGACCGGCTGCCGGACGCGATCGAACACGTCGCCAAGGTGCACCGCGCGTACCACCCGGGCGCCGATCTGGACGTGCTGCGCAAGGCGTACGTCCTCGCCGAGTCCTCCCACCGCGGCCAGATGCGCAAAAGCGGTGAGCCGTACATCACCCATCCGCTGGCCGTCACGCTCATCCTCGCCGAACTGGGAGCCGAGACCACCACGTTGACGGCGTCCCTGCTCCACGACACGGTCGAGGACACCGAGGTGACGCTCGACCAGGTGGGGGAGCAGTTCGGCGAGGAGGTGCGCTATCTCGTCGACGGCGTCACCAAGTTGGAGAAGGTCGACTACGGGGCGGCGGCCGAGCCTGAGACGTTCCGCAAGATGCTCGTCGCCACCGGCAACGACGTCCGGGTGATGTCGATCAAGCTCGCCGACCGGCTGCACAACATGCGCACCCTCGGCGTGATGCGCCCCGAGAAACAGGCCCGCATCGCCAAGGTCACCCGCGATGTGCTGATCCCGCTGGCCGAACGGCTCGGCGTGCAGGCGCTCAAGACCGAGCTGGAGGACCTGGTCTTCGCGATCCTCCACCCCGAGGAGTACGCCCGCACCCGGGAGCTGCTCCAGTCCCACGCGGACCGCCCCGACCCGCTCGCCCGCGCCGCCGGGGACGTACGGGCCGTGCTCCAGGAGGCGGGCATCACCGCTGAAGTCCTGGTCCGCCCTCGGCACTTCGTCTCGGTCCACCGCGTCGGGATCAAGCGCGGCGAGCTGACCGGATCCGACCTCGGGCGGCTTCTGGTCCTCGTCGCCGACGACGCGGACTGTTACGCGGTCCTCGGCGAGCTGCACACCTGTTTCACCCCGGTGATCTCGGAGTTCAAGGACTTCATCGCCGTCCCCAAGTTCAACCTCTACCAGTCGTTGCACACGGCCGTGGCCGGGCGCAGCGGCGAGGTCGCCGAAGTCCTCATCCGTACGCACCAGATGCACCGGGTCGCCGAGGCCGGGGTGATCGCCCTCGGCAATCCGTACGCCCCGACCGAGGCGGCCGCCGCTCCCGAGGGCGAGCGGGCCGACCCGACCCGCCCCGGCTGGCTGTCCCGGCTCCTCGAATGGCAGAGCGCCACCCCCGACCCCGACATCTTCTGGACCGCGCTGCGCGACGACCTCGCGCAGGACCGGGAGATCACGGTCTTCCGGTCCGACGGCGGCACCCTGGGCCTGCCCGCGGGCGCGAGCTGTGTGGACGCCGCGTACGCCCAGTACGGCGAGGACGCCCACTCCTGTATCGGGGCCAGGGTCAACGGGCGGATCGCGACGCTCAGCACCGTGCTGTGCGACGGCGACACGCTCCAGCTGCTGATGGCGGGTGACGCGGCCTCGTCCGGGCCCTCGCCGGAATGGCTCGACCACGCCCGTACCCCGGCCGCGCGCATCGCCATCAACCGCTGGCTGGCCGCCCATCCGGCCGATCCGGCGCACGAGCCGCCGCAGGGCGAGGCGCCCGGCGCCGAGCATCTGCACGCCCCCGTGGAGCCGGAAGAGGCTGAGCTGGAGGGGGCCGAGCTGGAAGGGGTCGATCCGGAAGGGGCCGATCCGGAAGGGGCCGAGGAAGACGCCGGGGACGCGCTCCCCGTGGCCCCCGCGGGCCGCCCGGAGGCGGGCATCGTCGTCGACCTGCCCGGTGTGATCGTACGGCTGGCCCGGTGCTGCACCCCCGTACCGCCGGACGCCATCACCGGCTTCGCGGTGCGCGGCGGCGCCGTCACCGTCCACCGCGAGCGGTGCCCCGCCGTGGCGCGGATGACCGCCGCCGGGCGGGCCCGGGTCGGGGTGCGCTGGTCGGAGGAGGACGACGGCGACGGGGGCGACTACCGGGTCACCCTCTTCGCGGAGGCGTTCAGCAGGCCCCATCTGCTCGCGGACCTCACCGAGGCCATCGCCGCGGAGGGCGCCGAGGTGGTCGCCGCCGCCGTCGAACCGCCGCGTGAGCAGCGGGTTCGCCATACGTACACGCTCCAGCTGTCCGATGCGGGCCGACTGCCGACGCTGATGCGGGCCATGCGCGACGTCCCCGGCGTCTACGACGTGACCCGGGAGGGCCGCCGGGTGGCGACCGCCCGTTCCTGAACTCCTTCGGGTGGATCGGGCCCGGGTGGGACTGCGTCCCCGCCCGGGCGCTGATAGCCGTAAAGGCATGACGCAATCTCCGGGCCCCGGCCCCCTTCCGCGGTCGGCCGATCCCCTTCCGCGGATGGCCGGTCCCCTCCCTCGGACGGGGCGCCGCAGGACCGCCCTCGTGGCCGTCGCCCTGGCCGCCGTTCTCGCCTCGGTCGGCCCGTCCTCCGCCGCCGGGCCGGTGAGCCCCGCGGGCCCGCGCCCGCTCGGCATCGGCGACCCGCTCTACCCGCGGCTCGGCAACCCCGGCTACGACGTCACGGCGTACGACATCACCCTGGACTACCGCCGCGCGGACCGGCCGCTGGACGCCGTCACCACCATCGACGCCCGTGCCACCGCGGGATTACGCACCCTCAACCTGGACTTCACCCAGGGCACCGTGCGCTCCGTACGGGTCGACGGCGCGCCCGCCGCGTTCGCCACCGCGGGCGAGGACCTGGTCATCACCCCGCGCACCAGGATCGGGCGGGGCGCGAACTTCCGGGTCACCGTCCGGCACACCAGCGACCCGGGGGACGGCGCGAGCGGTGGCTGGGTCCGTACCCGGGACGGACTGGCCATGGCCAATCAGGCCGACGCCGCCCACCGGGTCTTCCCGTGCAACGACCATCCGTCCGACAAGGCGCGCTTCACCTTCCGGGTCACCGCGCCGAAGAACCTCACGGTCGTCGCAGGCGGTCTTCCGGCCGGGCGCGTCCGCGAGGGCGCGCGCACCACTTGGGCGTACCGCCTCGCCCACCCCATGGCCACCGAGCTGGCCCAGGTCTCCATCGGCCGGTCCGCCGTGCTCCACCGCACCGGCCCGCACGGGCTGCCGGTGCGCGACGTGGTGCCCGCCGCGGACCGCGAGAAGCTCGAAAAGTGGCTCGCGCGCACTCCGGGGCAGCTGAGCTGGATGGAGAAGAAGGTCGGTCCGTACCCGTTCGAGGACTACGGAGTGCTGATCTCCCACGCCACCACCGGCTTCGAGCTGGAGACCCAGACGCTCTCGCTCTTCGAACGCGGTCTCTTCACCGGCGACGAGTTCCCGCGGTGGTACGTGGAGTCGATCATGCTGCACGAACTGGCGCACCAGTGGTTCGGTGACAGCGTCAGCCCGCGCCGCTGGTCCGATCTGTGGCTCAACGAAGGCCATGCCACCTGGTACGAGGCGCTGTACGCGGAGCAGTACGGCAAGGAGAGCCTGGAGCGCCGGATGCGGCTGGCCTACGAGCAGTCCGACGCCTGGCGCGCCGCCGGAGGGCCGCCCGCCGCGCCCCGGCCCGCCGAACCCGGTGAGCAGATCGGGCTCTTCCGCCCGATCGTCTACGACGGCAGCGCTCTGGTCCTGTACGCGCTGCGGGAGCGGATCGGCCGGGCGGGCTTCGAGCGGCTGGAGCGGCAGTGGGTGGTCCGCCACCGCGACGGTGTGGCCTCGACCGCCGACTTCATCCGGCTCGCCTCGGAGGTGGCGGGCAAGGATCTGAGCGGCTTCCTGCGCCCCTGGCTGTACGGCAAGAAGACGCCGAAGATGCCCGGGCACCCCGACTGGAAGCCCGCCCCGAAGCCGGACGCGAAGCCGGGGGCCAAGCCAAGCGCGAGGCCGGGTGCCAAGCCGGGCGCGAAGCCGGGGGCCAAGCCCGCGGCCCGCTCCACCCCGCATGGCCCAACGGCGCGCCATACCGTGAAACCCGAGTGACGGTCCCGCCGCCGCGTGCGACCATCGAGGGGTCGGCGTCGCGGCCGGAGCGGTGGGGAATCCCACGGGCCGGTCGTGCGTTGTCGACAGTGACGATGTCCCTCGACGTAAGGATTCCTTTGACCCACTCCTCTTCCCTTCCGCAGGACCGGCAGCGCCTCGCCGAGAGCCTTCGGGCCGACGCCCTGATGGAAGAGGACGTCGCCTGGAGTCACGAGATCGACGGGGAGCGTGACGGCGACCAGTACGACCGCTCGGACCGTGCCGCGCTACGGCGCGTGGCGGGACTCTCCACCGAGCTCGAGGACGTCACCGAGGTCGAGTACCGGCAGCTGCGCCTGGAGCGCGTGGTGCTGGTCGGCGTCTGGACGTCCGGCACGGCGCAGGACGCGGACAACTCCCTCGCCGAGCTGGCCGCGCTCGCGGAGACCGCGGGCGCCGTGGTGCTCGACGGTGTCATCCAGCGCCGTAACAAGCCGGACCCCGCGACGTACATCGGCTCCGGCAAGGCCGAGGAACTGCGCGACATCGTGATCGAATCCGGTGCCGACACCGTCGTGTGCGACGGTGAGCTGAGCCCCGGCCAGCTGATCCATCTCGAGGACGTCGTCAAGGTCAAGGTGGTCGACCGCACCGCCCTGATCCTCGACATCTTCGCCCAGCACGCCAAGTCCCGCGAGGGCAAGGCGCAGGTCTCGCTCGCGCAGATGCAGTACATGCTGCCGAGGCTGCGCGGCTGGGGTCAGTCGCTGTCCCGGCAGATGGGTGGCGGTGGCTCCGGATCGTCGGGCGGCGGCATGGCCACCCGTGGTCCCGGTGAGACCAAGATCGAGACGGACCGGCGCCGCATCCGCGAGAAGATGGCGAAGATGCGCCGCGAGATCGCCGAGATGAAGACCGGCCGCGACATCAAGCGGCAGGAGCGCAGGCGTCACAAGGTTCCGTCGGTCGCCATCGCCGGATACACCAACGCGGGCAAGTCCTCGCTTCTCAACCGGCTCACCGGCGCGGGCGTGCTGGTGGAGAACGCGCTGTTCGCCACCCTGGACCCGACCGTGCGGCGGGCCGAGACGCCCAGCGGTCGGCTGTACACGCTGGCGGACACCGTCGGCTTCGTCCGCCATCTGCCGCACCACCTGGTCGAGGCGTTCCGTTCCACCATGGAGGAGGTCGGCGACGCCGACCTGATCCTCCACGTGGTGGACGGCTCGCATCCGGCGCCGGAGGAGCAGCTGGCCGCGGTGCGCGAGGTGATCCGTGACGTGGGCGCGGTCGACGTGCCCGAGATCGTGGTCATCAACAAGGCGGACAAGGCCGATCCGCTCGTGCTACAGCGACTGCTGCGCATGGAGCGGAACGCGATGGCCGTCTCGGCCCGCTCCGGGCAGGGCATCGACGAACTGCTCGAGGTGATCGATCACGAGCTGCCCAGGCCGCAGGTCGAGATCGAGGCACTGGTGCCGTACACCGATGGCAAGCTGGTCTCGCGTACGCACGCCGACGGCGAGGTGATCTCCGAGGAGCACACCCCGGAGGGCACGCTGCTCAAGGCACGGGTGCACGAGGAGCTGGCCGCCGAGCTGCGCCGGTTCGTACCGGCCGCGGCAGGTACGCGGCAGTAGAGCACCGAACGGCTCACGGCGAAGGCCCGCCCCCTCCATTCCGGGGGGCGGGCCTTCGCCGCTGCTGACCGCGGGTGACTACTGACCCGCGAACTTCTTGCTGACCGCGTTGTAGACGCCCTTGGCCTCGGGGCCCAGGTGGGGGCCCGCCAGCCAGGTGGCGTTGGACGGGCCTATCGAGGTGTTGGACACCAGCGCGGGCTTGCCGTCCGCACCGTTCGCGACCCAGCCACCGCCGGACGAACCGGCGGTCATCGTGCAGCCGATGCGGTACATGGTCGGCTGCTTGGCGTCCAGCGACAGCCTGCCCGGCTTGTCGGCGCACTGGTTCATCTTCTGGCCGTCGAACGGCGGGGCCGCCGGGTAGCCGGTGGCCGTGATGTCGTCGATGGACTTCACGGCCGGTGCGTTGAAGTCGACCGGCAGCGCGCCGCCGACCGTCTCCTCCAGCGACTTGCCGCCGCTGACCTCGGGCTTCACATGCATGACCGCGAAGTCGTACGGTGCGCCCTTGCCGCCGGTGGCCGCGCCGCTGTCGATCCACTGGGAGGAGGTCTGCGCCCAGTCGGCCCACCAGACACCCTTGGGGGCGAGCTCTTCCCGGGTGGCGTTCTCCAGCTCGGCCGCCGACTTGCCGGAGTCGTTGTACGAGGGCACGAACATCAGGTTCTTGTACCAGCCGCCGCCCTTGCCCGCGTGGACGCAGTGGCCCGCGGTCCAGACCATGTTGGACTTGCCGGGGTGGGCGGGGTCCTTGACCACGGTCGCGGAGCAGACCATCGACCCCTCGGGGCCGTCGAAGAAGACCTTGCCCGCGTAGGGGACGCGGGAGCTGTACGGGCTGTCGACCTCCTGCGCCTTCACCGGCTGCGGATCGGGGTCGGTCACCCCCTGGTCGTCAGCGATGTCGCTGTCGTCGACCTGCTCCTCCGGCTCCTGGGCATCCCGCATCCGGTCCGGCTTCCACAGCCCCTTGATGATCGGGTTGATGAAGTCGCCCGCCTCGCGGAGCCAGTCGTCCCGGTCCCACTTGTTCCAGGCGCCGTTCTTCCACTCGTCCAGGTCGACGCCGAGGTTCTTCAGCTTGTCGTTGATGTTGTCGGGCAGCTTGATGTCGTCCGCGCCCTGCTGCGCCGACGATGCGGACGCCTTGGCATCGGCCGAGTCGTCCGACGATCCGCACGCGGTGGCGGTGAGCGCCAGCACCGCGGCGATGGCCGCCGTGGCGAGCGCGGGTCGGCGTTTGAAAGGCATGGGCGGGACTCCCCCTGATGTTCTGAACTGCTTCACGGCCTGTCCGGAATTGTCATGCTCCCCCCGACAGTGGGGTGATCCCCCACTATGCCGGTGCCGCCTACGACGGCTACAGGCGGGTCCTTGGTTCCCTGCGGCAAGGATCTTCGGTCAGCCCGTGATCCCGGGCCTGACCCGTCGTTGGTACGTACGGGGGACAGTCGGAGGGCGTTCAGCAGCGAGAGGACCGTGAGCCGTGGCCATGACCCAGCTCCCGCCGATGAGGCCGGACCCTTCGCCGCCCGTCGTGCCGGACGGCGAAGGGTCCGGCGAGGACGCTCCGGCCATCCTGCGGCGCCAGTCGCTGCGGGAGTCGGCCGCCCGCACCTACGCCCGGGCGCTGCCCATCGTCCCGGTGCGCGCCCGCGGGCTGACGATCGAGGGCGCCGACGGCCGCCGCTACCTCGACTGCCTCTCCGGAGCCGGGGCGCTGGCGCTCGGTCACAACCACCCGGTGGTGCTGGAAGCGATCCGAGCCGTCCTGGACTCGGGAGCCCCGCTCCAGGTCCTGGACCTGGCCACGCCGGTCAAGGACGCCTTCACGGACGAGCTGTTCGCCACGCTGCCGCCCGAACTCGCCGCCCACGCACGGATCCAGTTCTGCGGGCCCGCGGGCACGGACGCGGTCGAAGCCGCACTCAAGCTGGTACGGACCGCCACGGGGCGAGACGGTCTGCTGGCCTTCTCCGGGGCCTACCACGGGATGACGGCCGGGGCGCTGGCGGCCTCCGGCGGCACCCCCGCGGTGAGCGTGACCCGGCTGCCCTTCCCCTACGACTATCGCTGCCCGTTCGGGGTGGGCGGCGAGCGCGGCGCGGACCTCGCGGCGCGCTGGACCGAGCGACTGCTGGACGACCCGAAAGGCGGGGTCGCCGCACCGGCCGGGATGATCCTCGAACCGGTGCAGGGCGAGGGCGGGGTGATCCCCGCACCGGACGGCTGGCTGCGCCGGATGCGGGAGATTACCGCGGCCCGCGGCATCCCCCTCATCGCGGACGAGGTGCAGACCGGCGTGGGGCGCACCGGTTCCTTCTGGGCGGTCGGACACAGCGGCGTGGTGCCCGATGTGATGGTGCTGTCGAAAGCCATCGGCGGCAGCTTGCCGCTGGCCGTCGTGGTCTACCGGGAGGAGCTGGACGCCTGGCCGCCCGGCGCCCACGCGGGCACGTTCCGGGGCAACCAGCTGGCCATGGCGGCGGGCGCGGCCACCCTCGCGTACGTCCGCGAGAACGACCTCGCGCAGCGGGCCGCGGTCGTCGGCGAGCGGATGCTGACCCGGCTGCGCGCCCTCGCCGCGCAGTGCCCCCACATCGGGGACGTCCGCGGCCGCGGCCTCATGATCGGCCTGGAGCTGGTCGACCCGGCGCAGCCGGACTCCGGCCCGGGGTGCCCCGAGGATACGACCGAGACCGCCCTGACGACCGGTGCCTTCGCCGGTGCGGACGGCCGCGCGGACGGCCGCGCAGGCGACCGTACGGACACCGGTGCCGCCGCCCGTCGCGCCGCCCCGATGCTGGCGGCGGAAGTGCAGCGGGAGTGCCTGCACCGCGGCCTCATCGTCGAACTCGGCGGCCGCCACTCCGCCGTGATCCGTCTCCTTCCTCCATTGACCATCACCGACGAGCAGGCCGAAGCCGTTCTGGACCGGCTCGCCGATGCCCTGGACGCCGCGATCCGCGCCCTGGGCGACCGCGCCGCCCATGAACTCCCGCCACCCGCCCCGCCCTTCACCAGAGGCCGCCGGTGACGCGCCCCGCGGCCGTAGGGGGTGTCTTGCCGATCATGCCGGGCTCCCGACGCCTGGCACGGCACCTCGCGGCGCCGCATTCGTCGCACGCAGCGCCGCTGCGCTCTCCTCACGCGGGTTGCGATGTTCCCCCAGCTACCGCTGGGAGGTGCCCCCTGCACCAGACGCCGCTCGCTGATCCGGCCCGATCGACAAGACACCCCCTAGGACCGCACCACCACCGCACCATCGAAGGAGGCAGGCGCCAGGCTCCCGGCGTGAAGGCCGTGACGCGAGCGCCGCACCCACCATGCCGCACTCCCCTGGGCGAGCCCCCCTGTATCCCCAGCCGGACCCGGAGGACGGCGCCATGAGCGACCGGACGGCCCGCACCGCTCCCGGGCACCCCCAAGCCGGAGGCGAGGCACCGCCCGCCGCGCCCTCTGCGCCGCCGCGGGCCGCCGCGGAGACGACGACGGGGTCCCCACCCGCGACCGCGCCGAAGGGACCACAGCGACAGGTGCTGCACTCCGCGGCGGCACGGCCCCAGCCCGCAGCCCCGCCGCCCGAGTCGGCAACACCCCCGGCCGGGCCGCCGGTTGTAGGGCCCTCCACCACCGAGCCGTTCGTGCCCCAGCCGCCCGCAGCCGTGACCGCCGGGAAGCCCACCACCGGACTCCCGCCCGCGCTGCCCAAGGCCGCGCCGTCCCACCCGGCACCGCCCCAGGCCGCGCCGACCGGGCCCGCGCCGACACAGGCCACGGTGACCCAGCCCGCACCGTCGCAGTCCGCATCGCCTGAGCCTGAGCCTGAGCCTGAGCCCGCGCCGACCCGGGCCACGGCACTCGCACCGTCGGAAGCCTCTGCCGAGCCGCCCCTCGCCGGGACGGCCCCTGTACCGCGCCAGGACCACAGCGGTCATGACGCACCCGAGGTGCCCGCTCCCACCGCCGGGCAGGACCCGCTCGACCACCCCGACCCGCAGCTCGCTGCCGATGCCGCGGGGGTCGAGAACCTGCTGCGCTGCTGGGCACGGGAGACCGCCGCAGGGCCCCCGGACGGCGACATCCTCCGCATCCCCCTCGCCGCGAGTGGCACCTCCCTCCAGGTGCCCGTGCGCTACTGGTCGGCCACCGGCTGCCACCGCTTCGGCGAACCGGTGCTGGAACACGGCCCCTGGGACGCCCCCGCAGTCGGCGCGGTGGCCCTCGCGGCGCTGCTCACCCGGGAGGCGGCGTACGCAGCCCGGCAGGACGAGACCACCGCGGAGGCCTCCGAACTCATCGGCCGGGTAGCGGACTCCGTACGACGCACCGCCCAATTCCTGGCCCACCGCCGGGCCGCGCCCGCCGACCCTGACGCCGGAACCCCCTTTCTCAGCGCGGAACAGTCCCTCCTTCTCGGTCACCCCCTTCATCCCACGCCGAAGAGCCGCGAAGGTCTCTCCGACGCTGCCTCACCTGTGTGCTCACCCGAATCGCGTGGCTCCTTTCCCCTGCACTGGCTCGCCGTTGACCGGTCCGTGCTCGCCTGCGAGTCGGCCTGGACCGAACGTGGCAGAACGGTGCCCGCCGAGAGGCTGGCCCTCTCTCTCGCGGGCAGTGGTCTGCAACTGCCCCCCGGATCCGTGCCCTTGCCCCTGCACCCCTGGCAGGCCCACGAGATCCGGCACCGCCCGGCCGTCGCCGCGCTGTTCGACGCGGGCCTGCTGCACGACCTCGGCCCGGCCGGCGGACACTGGCACCCCACCTCCTCGGTTCGCACCGTCTACCGGCCCGGTGCGCCCGCGATGCTCAAACTCTCCCTCGGTCTGCGGATCACCAACTCCCGCCGTGAGAACCTCCGCAAGGAGCTTCGCCGCGGCGTCGAGGTGCACCGGCTGCTGCGCAGCGGGCTGGCGGAGCAGTGGCGGTGCGCCTTCCCCGGATCCGGCTTCGACATCGTCCGTGACCCGGCCTGGCTCGCGGTGGACGGGCCGGATGGCGACCCCCTGACCGGGCTCGACGTCGTCATCCGGCACAACCCGTTCGGCCCGGGCGACGACGCCGTCTGCGTCGCCGGGCTCCTCTCCCTCCGGACCTGGCCGGGGCAGTCCGCGATGCGCTCACGCCTGGCCCACCTCGTCGCCCGGCTCGCCGCCCGCACCGGCCGCTCCTCCGCGGCCGTCAGCGCCGAGTGGTTCCTGCGCTATCTGCACACGGTCGTACGCCCCGTGCTCTGGCTGGACGGAGAGGCAGGCATCGCCCTGGAGGCACACCAGCAGAACACCCTGGTGCTGCTGGACCCGGACGGCTGGCCGGTCGGGGGCCGCTACCGGGACAACCAGGGCTACTACTTCCGTGAGTCCCGCTATGACGATCTCCAGCGGCGGCTGCCCGGGATCGGCGGGCGCAGCGACACCTTCGTGTCCGACGAGGTCACCGATGAGCGCTTCGCCTACTACCTCGGCGTCAACAACGTCCTCGGTGTGATCGGAGCGTTCGGGTCGCAGCGGCTCGCGGACGAGCGCGTGCTGCTGGCCGCGTTCCGCCGGTTCCTCGCCGACGCCGCGTCCGGCCCCGGCAAGCTCCGCTCGCGGTTGCCCGCCCGCCTCCTCGAGACGCCCACCCTGCGCTGCAAGGCCAATCTGCTCACCCGCCTGCGCGGCCTGGACGAACTCGTCGGGCCGGTCGACACCCAGTCCGTCTACGTCACCATCACCAACCCCCTTGTCACTTCCGCCGCTTCCACGGCATGACGTCCGTCCACCCCGCCGATCACGCCCCTCACGGCGCGTCTGACATCCATGAGAGGAGAGCGTCGCCGTGTCGCACTCCGACTCCAGCACCGACGACACCATCGACATGCGGATGCGCCAGGAAGACACCGCGCGTATCCCCGAGAGCCAGCTGACCGGCCCGGAGTTCGGCAGCCGCCCCGATCTCCTCGACCGCATCGCCGAATGGGGGCCCACCAGCACCCCGGCGGGGGCCTTCCAACTGGTCCCGGTCCGCATCGGGCGCGATCTGCGGCTCATCGCCCGATGGATGAACGACCCCGCCGTGGCCGCCTTCTGGGAACTCGGCGGCCCGGACGACATCACGGCGAGCCACCTGGACGGCCAGCTCGACGGCGATGGCCGGAGCGTGCCCTGTCTGGGAGTGCTGGACGGAGTCCCGATGAGCTACTGGGAGGTCTACCGCGCCGACCTCGACCCGCTCGCCCGGTACTATCCGGCCCGGCCGCACGACACCGGCATCCACCTGCTCATCGGTCGTGTCAGGGACCGTGGCCAGGGCCTCGGCACGACTCTGCTTCGCGCCGCGGCCGATCTCGTACTCGAACACCGCCCGTCCTGCGCGCGCGTCGTGGCCGAACCCGACCTGCGCAACACGCCCTCCGTCGCGGCCTTCCTCGGCGCCGGTTTCCGCTTCTCCGCCGAGGTGGACCTTCCCGGCAAACGCGCCGCACTGATGCTGCGCGACCGCGCCCTGCGCCACCTGCTGTGAGCCATCGTGACCCCCTGCGATCCGCGGCGGCTTCCGATCGCCGCCCTTTCCTGTGATACACCGCTCGGCCCGGCCAGGTTCCGCCGATGCCACGCGTTCTCTCCACGGAGGGTGATGCGACCGCCAGCGAGAGTGATGTCGGTGCCGCCGCGTAGGCTGGCAGCCCTATGACTGACACGTCCTCGCCTCAGCTCGCAGATCTGCTGCATGCCGCCGTCACCGCCGTCGGCGGCACCGAACGCCCTGGTCAGACAGCCATGGCCGAAGCCGTGGCCGAGGCGATCGACGACAACTCCCATCTGCTGGTCCAGGCCGGTACCGGCACCGGAAAGTCCCTCGGCTATCTGGTGCCCGCTCTCGCCCACGGCGAGCCCGTCGTCGTCGCCACGGCGACCCTCGCCCTCCAGCGCCAGCTCGTCGAGCGCGATCTGCCGCGTACCGTCGACGCCCTGCATCCGCTGCTGCGCCGCCGCCCCGAGTTCGCCATGCTCAAGGGGCGGTCCAACTACCTGTGCCTGCACCGCCTCCACGAAGGCGTGCCGCAGGACGACGCCGACGAGGCCGGGCTGTTCGACCCCTTCGAGGCGGCCGCGCCCACCAGCAAGCTGGGCAAGGACCTGATGCGGCTGCGCGACTGGTCCGACGAGACCGAGACCGGTGACCGCGACGACCTGACGCCAGGCGTCTCCGACCGTGCGTGGTCCCAGGTGTCGGTCACCTCCCGGGAGTGCCTCGGCGCGTCCAAGTGCGCCTACGGTGCGGAGTGCTTCGCCGAGGCCGCCCGCGAGCGCGCCAAGCTCGCCGAGGTGATCGTCACCAACCACGCGCTGCTCGCCATCGATGCCATCGAGGGTGCCCCGGTTCTGCCCAGCCACGAGGTGCTGATCGTCGACGAGGCGCATGAGCTGGTCTCCCGCGTCACCGGCGTCGCCAGCGGCGAGCTCACCCCCGGCCAGGTCAACCGGGCCGTGCGGCGCGCCGCCAAGCTGGTCAACGAGAAGGCGGCCGACGCTCTCCAGACCGCCTCGGAGACCTTCGAGCGGATCATGGAGCTGGCTCTGCCCGGCCGCCTCGAGACCATCCCCGAGGACCTGAGCTATGCCCTGATGGCGTTGCGCGACGCGGCCCGCACGGTGATCTCCGCGCTCGGCGCCACCCGTGATGCCTCGGTTCAGGACGAGGACGCCGTCCGCAAGCAGGCCCTGGGTGCGGTGGAGAACATCCACCAGGTGGCGGAGCGGATCGTGGAGGGCTCCGAGTTCGACGTGGTCTGGTACGAGCGGCACGACCGTTTCGGTGCCTCGCTGCGCGTCGCCCCGCTGTCCGTGTCCGGCCTGCTGCGCGAGAAGCTGTTCGAGGACCGCTCGGTGATCCTCACCTCCGCCACTCTCAAGATCGGTGGGGATTTCAACGGGGTGGCCGCGTCGCTCGGTCTCGCTCCCGAGAGCCCGCAGGACCCCGAGGGCGGCGAGGAGTCCGCGCCGCGCTGGCAGGGCCTCGACGTCGGCTCGCCCTTCGACTACGCGAAGCAGGGGATCCTCTACGTCGCCAAGCATCTCGCCCAGCCCGGCCGCGAGGGCAGCCGCAGCGACATGCTGGATGAGCTGGCCGAGCTGGTGGAGGCCGCGGGCGGGCGCACGCTCGGGCTGTTCTCGTCCATGCGCGCCGCGCAGGCCGCCGCGGAGGAGCTGCGCGGACGGCTCGACATGCCCATCCTCCTCCAGGGCGAGGAGACCCTCGGCGAGCTGATCCGGGCCTTCGCCGCCGACGCCAGGACCTGCCTGTTCGGCACGCTGTCGCTGTGGCAGGGCGTGGATGTGCCCGGCCCGAGCTGTCAGCTGGTGGTCATGGACCGGGTGCCCTTCCCGCGCCCCGACGACCCGCTGATGAGCGCTCGCCAGAAGGCCGTGGAGGAGGCCGGTGGCAATGGCTTCATGGCGGTCGCGGCCACGCACGCCGCCCTTTTGATGGCGCAGGGCGCGGGCCGACTCGTGCGGGCCTCCGGGGACCGCGGCATCGTCGCCGTCCTCGACCCGCGGGTCGAGCGGGCCCGCTACGGCTCGTTCCTGCGCAAGACCATGCCGGACTTCTGGTACACGACCGACCGCAACCAGGTGCGCCGTTCCCTGGCCGCGATCGACGCGGCGGCCAAGGCCGAGGGGGCGTAGGGGGCACGGGCATACAGCAGGGCCCCGGAACCGGCGCAGTGGTCCCGGGGCCCGGTCGTTGGGCGCGCCAGTGGCGCACCTCGGTCCGTCGGCTCAGACGCGCCGCAGCACCGCGACGACCTTGCCCAGAATGGTCGCCTCGTCACCGGGGATCGGCTGGTACGCGGCGTTGTGCGGGAGCAGCCAGACATGGCCGTCCTCGCGCTTGAACCGCTTCACCGTCGCTTCCCCGTCGAGCATCGCGGCGACGATGTCACCGTTCTCTGCGACGGGCTGGCGGCGCACCGTGACCCAGTCCCCGTCGCAGATGGCGGCCTCGATCATGGAGTCGCCGACCACCTTCAGGACGAACAGCTCACCGTCGCCGACCAGCTGGCGGGGGAGGGGGAAGACATCCTCGACCGACTCCTCGGCGAGGATGGGCCCGCCGGCCGCGATCCGGCCGACCAGCGGCACATAGGAGGCGGCGGGCTTGCCGGTGGTGTCTGTCGGCTGCGCGCTGGGCTGGTCCGAGCCACGGACCTCGTACGCCCGGGGCCGGTGGGGGTCACGCCGCAGGAAGCCCTTGCGCTCCAGGGCCATCAGCTGATGGGCGACGGACGAGGTGCTGGAGAGGCCCACCGCCTGACCGATCTCCCGCATGGACGGGGGGTAGCCGCGCCGCTGCACAGAGTCGCGGATGACTTCGATGACGCGACGCTGCCGGTCGGTCAGCCCTGAACTGTCCGCCCGGATGCCTGGAGGTCGCCCGGGTAGTGATCGGGTCGTCTTCTGCCCCTCCGGGTTCGTGCTCGCGTCGTTGATCGCCTGAGTCTGATTCATCGCGTGCGTCTGTTCGAGTCGGCTCTGGGAGCGCTCCTGGGCGGTAACAGTGGCGCTCTCTGCGGTGGTGGTCACGACGGCCCCTCTCGAGATGTTCTCCCTAGTTGGACAACGGTAGTTGCTTTCGAAAGGTTGCGCCAAACACACGTTCGAGTGAAATTTCCCAGATGAGCTGACGTGATCACAGGCATGGGTGTATAAGGCGGTTCCGGTACGGGCTGAGGAGTGGGCTTCGGCCGTACCCGGTGGCGGGTTTCGGTCGTGTCCTGCGGCAGGCTTCGGCCATGTCCGGTGGCGGGTTTCGGCCGTGTCCGGCGTCGGGTCTCAGTCTTGCATCCCGGCCCCTGTGAATCCGGGACCCGTGGGGTTCGCGTAGTCTCGTGCCTGCTCCCGAGTCGTGACACGCCACGCGGTGCGAATGGGTGCCAGACCCCAGATCTAGTGGTTTGATGGATGTCAGCCACCCACAGCTTGTGGTCCCTGGTGATTCGTTGCCGAGATCTTCGCCTATGCTTGTGGTCGCTTCGACGGGCCCGCGCGGCCGGTCGGAGCTTGTCAGTCATGCGCCGTTCTTGAGGGTGAGGGAGGGTACGGAATCATGCACTGCCCCTTCTGTAGGCACCCCGACAGCCGCGTCGTCGACAGCCGGACCACGGACGACGGCTGCTCGATCCGCAGGCGCCGCCAGTGCCCCGACTGTGCACGCCGCTTCACGACCGTGGAGACCGCGTCACTGATGGTGATCAAGCGGAGCGGGGTCACCGAGCCCTTCAGCCGCGACAAGGTCATCTCCGGGGTCCGCAAGGCATGCCAGGGCCGTCCCGTCACCGAGGACGCCCTCGCCAAGCTCGGCCAGCGCGTGGAGGAGGCCGTACGGGCCACCGGAAGCGCCGAGCTGTCCACCCATGACGTGGGGCTCGCCATACTCGGCCCGCTCCAGGAGCTCGACCTCGTCGCCTACCTCCGCTTCGCCTCCGTCTACCGCGCCTTCGACTCGCTCGAGGATTTCGAGGCCGCGGTCGCGGAGCTGCGTGACCAGCAACGGCCTCCCGCGCGCGACCGCGGGCCCGGCGCCGAAGGGGCCGCGGAGGCCCCCGCGCCCGTCACTGCCGCCGACTGACCGGCGGCCGAAGACCTGCCCGGGGCGCATCGCGCCTCCGGGTGAAAGACAGAGACACCGTGCCCGGGAAGAAATGGGCACATCAGGGCGTTTTCGCCCGTACAGGGAGGCGGAATGACAGAGACGACGAGCGGCCCCGCACGAGGCTCCCGCTCCAAGGGAAGCAAGAACAAGGGTCTGCGTATCGAGCGCGTCCACACCACCCCCGGCGTGCATCCGTACGACGAGGTGGTCTGGGAGCGTCGTGACGTCGTCATGACCAACTGGCGTGACGGGTCGGTCAATTTCGAGCAGCGCGGCGTGGAGTTCCCCGACTTCTGGTCGGTGAACGCGGTCAACATCGTCACGAGCAAGTACTTCCGCGGCGCGGTCGGCTCCCCGACCCGTGAGGCGAGCCTGAAGCAGCTCATCGACCGGGTGGTGGGCACCTACCGCAAGTCCGGCGAGGCCAATGGCTACTTCGCCTCCCCCGAGGACGCCGAGATCTTCGATCACGAGCTCACGTACGCGTTGCTGCACCAGGTCTTCAGCTTCAACTCGCCCGTGTGGTTCAACGTCGGCACCAAGCAGCCGCAGCAGGTCAGCGCCTGCTTCATCCTCTCCGTGGACGACTCCATGGAGTCGATCCTGGACTGGTACAAGGAAGAGGGGATGATCTTCAAGGGCGGCTCCGGCGCCGGCCTGAACCTCTCCCGCATCCGCTCCTCCAAGGAGCTGCTCTCCTCCGGCGGCAACGCCTCCGGGCCCGTCTCCTTCATGCGCGGCGCCGACGCCTCCGCCGGAACGATCAAGTCGGGCGGTGCGACGCGCCGGGCCGCCAAGATGGTCGTGCTCGACGTCGACCACCCTGACGTCGAGGCGTTCATCGAGACCAAGGTCAAGGAGGAGGAGAAGATCCGCGCCCTGCGCGACGCGGGCTTCGACATGGACCTGGGCGGCGACGACATCACGTCCGTCCAGTACCAGAACGCCAACAACTCGGTCCGTGTGAACGACACGTTCATGAAGGCCGTGGAGTCCGGCTCGCAGTTCGGCCTGCGCAGCCGCCTGAACGGTGAGCCCATCGAGGAGGTCGACGCCAAGTCCCTCTTCCGCAAGATGGCCGAGGCGGCCTGGGCCTGCGCCGACCCGGGCATTCAGTACGACGACACGATCAACCACTGGCACACCTCGCCGGAGACGGGCCGGATCACCGCCTCCAACCCGTGCAGCGAGTACATGCACCTGGACAACTCCTCGTGCAACCTGGCGTCGCTCAACCTCATGAAGTTCCTCGAGGACGACGACGCCGGCAACCAGCGCTTCGACGCCGAGCGCTTCGCCAAGGTCGTCGAGCTGGTCATCACGGCGATGGACATCTCCATCTGCTTCGCGGACTTCCCGACCCAGAAGATCGGCGAGACGACCCGCGCCTTCCGCCAGCTGGGCATCGGCTACGCCAACCTCGGCGCCCTGCTGATGGCCACCGGCCACGCCTACGACAGCGACGGCGGCCGGGCCCTGGCCGGAGCCATCACCTCCCTGATGACCGGCACCTCGTACAAGCGCTCCGCCGAGCTGGCGGCCGTCGTCGGCCCGTACGACGGCTACGCCCGCAACGCGGACGCCCACCAGCGCGTCATGAAGCAGCACTCGGACGCCAACGCCATCGCGAAGCGCGTGGACGACCTGGACACCCCGGTCTGGGCGGCGGCCACCGAGGCATGGCAGGACGTGCTGCGCCTCGGCGAGAAGAGCGGCTTCCGTAACGCTCAGGCATCGGTGCTCGCCCCCACCGGCACCATCGGCCTGATGATGGACTGCGACACCACGGGCGTCGAGCCGGATCTGGCCCTGGTGAAGTTCAAGAAGCTGGTCGGCGGCGGCTCGATGCAGATCGTGAACAACACGGTCCCCAAGGCGCTCAAGCGGCTCGGCTACCAGCCGGAGCAGGTCGAGGCGATCGTCGCCCACATCGCCGAGCACGGCAATGTGATCGACGCGCCGGGGCTGAAGCTCGAGCACTACGAGGTCTTCGACTGCGCGATGGGCGATCGCTCCATCTCGCCGATGGGCCATGTGCGGATGATGGCGGCTGCCCAGCCGTTCCTGTCCGGCGCGATCTCCAAGACGGTCAACATGCCGGAGTCGGCCTCCATCGAGGAGATCGAGGAGATCTACTTCGAGGGCTGGAAGCTGGGCCTCAAGGCGCTGGCGATCTACCGCGACAACTGCAAGGTCGGCCAGCCGCTCTCCGCCAAGAAGAAGGAGGAGAAGGCGGCGGAGCAGGCCGAGCCGGTGGTCGAGAAGGTCGTCGAGTACCGCCCGGTCCGCAAGCGCCTGCCCAAGGGGCGCCCCGGCATCACCACCTCCTTCACGGTCGGCGGCGCCGAGGGCTACATGACGGCGAACTCCTACCCCGACGACGGGCTCGGTGAGGTCTTCCTGAAGATGTCCAAGCAGGGCTCGACCCTCGCGGGCATGATGGACGCCTTCTCCATCGCCGTCTCGGTCGGCCTCCAGTACGGGGTGCCGCTGGAGACGTACGTCTCGAAGTTCACCAACATGCGCTTCGAGCCGGCCGGTATGACCGACGACCCGGACGTGCGGATGGCCCAGTCGATCGTCGACTACATCTTCCGCCGGCTGGCGCTGGACTTCCTGCCGTTCGAGACCCGGTCGGCGCTCGGCATCCACTCCGCCGAGGAGCGCCAGCGTCACCTGGAGACCGGTTCCTACGAGGCGTCCGAGGACGATGTCGACGTCGAGGGCCTGGCCCAGTCGGCGCCGCGGCGGCTGGAGGCCCCGAAGGCCACCACGACCGCGGCCCAGTCCGAGACGTCCGCCCCTAAGGAGGCCCACAGCTCGACCGAGCTGGTCGAGATCCAGCTGGGCCTGAACGCCGACGCACCGCTGTGCTTCTCCTGCGGCACCAAGATGCGCCGCGCGGGCAGCTGCTACCTGTGCGAGGGCTGCGGCTCGACGAGCGGTTGCAGCTGATCGTCCGCCCTGGCGGGTGACCTTCGACGCGGGGCGTGGCCTTCGGGCCGCGCCCCGCTCGCGTGGGTGGAGGCGGGTTCGCCGGTGCCGTGGTCTCCCGGGAGGCAGACAGAAGTCGGGGGGACTGTAGCGGTTCCGGTATCTCCTGTCACTCGACTTCTCACACGCACCATGAAATTCGGCAACGCCCCGACTGGCGGTGGCTCGTGCGCGACGCTCTGTGCAAGCGGAGCCGAACGTCGTGCCCAGCACGGCCCATGTGACCGAGGAGGTCTTGCTGTGACTGTCGCCGCCATCGGCAACACGGGTAATGCCGCACAGCTCTTCCGGGGCACCAACCACAGTCCGTCGTACTTCATGCTGAATCGCGCGGGAGTTTCAGGCGGCGGACAGGACATCGTGGATTTCTGTATCCCCTGTAATCCCTACTTCCCCACCCCCGGCATGTTCGACGAGCTGTCGGCCATGCTGCGGGACATTCTCACCTATTACCCCAGCTCCGCCGATACGATCACAGCCGAACTGGCGCACCTGCTCGATCTCCAGCCACAGACCATGGCGATGGGCAACGGCTCGACGGAACTCATCACCTGGATCGACCATTTGCTGGTCAAGGACAGCCTGGCCGTGCCGATCCCCACCTTCGGCCGGTGGACGGATCAGCCGGACGAAACCGGCAAGCGCGTGGACATGTTCCGGCTGCCGGAACGGCACGGCTTCGCCCTCGATCCCGATGCCTTCGTTTCGTTCATTCGGCAGCGAGGATCACGTACCGCCGTCATCTGCAATCCCAACAATCCCGACGGTGGTCTCCTCTCCCGTGACGCCGTCATATCGTTCATGGACTCCCTCGCGGACCTCGATCTGGTCGTCATCGACGAGTCCTTCCTGGAGTTCGTCGACCCTGAGTCCGGTCCGTGGCCGAGCGTCGTCGACGAGGCCGTGGTGCGTCCGAACGTCGTCGTCCTGCGCAGTCTGGGAAAGAACTTCGGTCTGCACGGCGTGCGCTTCGGCTACCTGGTGGCGAACCCCTCGCTCGCCCGGAAGGTCCGCTCCAGGCTGCCGAAGTGGAACCTCAATTCTTTCGCCGAGATCATCGTCTTCATGCTCAAGGACCACCAGCAGGATTACGAGATGAGCCTGCGGATGCTCGCCCGCGACCGGCAGGAAATGATTTCGCAGCTGGGATGTCTGCCGGGAATGACCGTCTTCCCCTCACAGGGAAACTTCGTGTTCGTCAAACTGCCGGAGGGGGCGGACGGCGTGCAGGTGCGGGACCGGCTGCTGTCCGAACACGGCGTGCTGGTGCGCGAGTGCGGCAACAAGCTCGGCAGCAGCAGCCAGTTCATGCGGCTGGTGGTGCGATCGGAACCCGATGTGCAACGGCTGTTGTCCGGGCTCAGCAACGTCCTGTACGGAAGCGCCTGGTACGCGCCTCTGCCCGGGGGGCAGCAATTGCAGGCGGCGTACGCGCCGAGTCCGGGCATGCGGATGTCGGCCCCCGGTGCCGGAATGCCAGGTGCGGGTGCGGGACTTCCGGGGCCGGGGCGCAGGCGGCGCTGACCGGAGGCCCATGGGGCGACCGGATACGGCCTCCGTCGTGGCACCGCCCGTCCACCCCCGATGCGCGGGGCGGACGGTTCGCTGTGTGATGCGGGCCACCGTCGGGGCCGTAGGATGGCGCGGTGCTGGTCAAGTGGATTCGCTGCACCGTGGTGGACCGCCCGGGGTTCGAGCGGGGGCAGCGGAAGTGGGCGGGGATGCCCGGCGAGCCGGGATTCCGGGGGCAGGGCGGTGGCTGGAGCCGGGGGCGGCCGAACGTGGCGCACATCTTCGCGTTCTGGGAGAGCCGGGCGTTCTACGACTCCTTCATGGCGCGGTCGCACAATCGGTTGGCGGCCGCGCAGTCGGGCACGTACCGGAATATGCAGGTCCGGCTCTTCGAGCATCGCTTCGATGTGAAGGTCGGCTTCCAGCCCCGGTTCAACGACGCGGACGTGCTGCGGGTCGCGCACTGCCGGGTGCACGCGGACCGGGTGGACCACTTCACGCTGGTGCAGGAGAAGGTGTGGAATCCGGCGATGGCCGGGTCGCCCGGCATGCTGCGCGGGGTCTTCGGCGAGGCGCCGGGAAACGAGTTCCTCGTGCTGTCGATGTGGGACTCGGCCGCCGAATACGGGAAGTACCGGGTGGAGCGGGTGGAGCGGCTGGGGCTGCGCGCGCAGACGGAGGCGGACGTGGCCGCGATAGCCGGCGATGTGGTGGGCGTCGAGTCCGCCTGGACGGTCTGAGGGCGCGACCGCGCCCGGTTGCGGCTTTGGGCCGCGCGTCCGATAGTCACCCGGCCGGGAGGTACGCCCCGGCCCGGACGGCGGCGGCGACGGCGGCCGCCGACTGGTCGGCGAGCGGTGTGCCGATGGGTTCGCGGGTGATCAGTACCCGGAAGAACAGCGGGGCGGACACGGCCCGGACGACCGCCGCGGCATCGGTGCCGACGGGCGCCTCGCCGCGCTCGACCGCCCGCGTCACCACGGATTCACACCGGGCGAACCGCTCGGCGTAGAAGTCATGGAGCGCCTCCGCCGCGCGCCGGGACTGGAACGCGGCGGCGACGAAGGCGGTTGGTGCGGCCGCGGCCGGTGCGTCGCCGAACGTCTCGGTCACCTCGCGGGCCAGGGTCCGTAGATCGCCGTCGAGGCTGCCGGTGTCGGGGGGCGTCCAGGAATCCTCCCCGGCGAGCTGGAGCGCGTCGGCCACCAGCCCCTCGACGCTGCCCCAGCGCCGGTAGACCGTCGTCTTGTGGACGCCCGAGTGCTCGGCGACGTACTCGACCGTCAGACCCGGGTAGCCGTGCTCGGCGAGGCCGGTGAGCACGGCGTCACGCACCGCGGCACGGGTGCGCGCGGTGCGCCCGCCGGGACGGACGGTGCCGGGCGTGTGGGACGCACTCTCCGACAATTGCAACTCCGGTTGTGTTAGTGAGTTTCCTGTGTCACCCTGAGGGTAATGCAACTATGGTTGTGTTTACAGGCTCTGTCGTATGACGTACCGCTCAGATGCGCGGAGGTGTGCCCTTGCCCACTCAGATCTCACTGCACGGTGTGACGCTGTCCCGAGGTGACCGGACCCTGCTCGACGACGTGTCGTTCGCGGTGCGCCCCGGTGAGCGCGTGGGCATCGTCGGGGAGAACGGCGCAGGAAAGTCCACGCTCCTGCGTGCCCTGGCCGGTACCGAACCGCCGGACGACGGCGCGGTGGTCACCATGGCCGACGGCGGACTGGGGCACCTCGGCCAGACGCCCGAGTTGCCCCCTGACCGCACGGTCCGCGACGCCATCGACGCTGCCCTGGCCGAGGTCCGTGCCATGGAGCGCAGACTGCGCGAGCTGGAGGCCGACCTCACCGGCTCCGCTCCGGACGCGCTCACCGAGTACGGCGAGGTGCTCACGGCCTTCGAGGCGCGCGGGGGCTATGCCGCGGACAGCCGGGTCGACAAGGCTCTGCACGGTCTGGGGCTGGGGTCTGTCGGGAGGGAGCGACGGCTCGGCAGCCTCTCCGGGGGCGAGCAGGCCCGGCTCGGGCTGGCCTGTCTGATCGCCGCGGCTCCCGAGGTGATGCTTCTCGACGAGCCCACGAACCATCTCGACGGCGCGGCGCTCACCTGGCTCGAGGAGGCGCTGCGGGCCCATCCGGGCACGCTCGTGGCGGTCTCCCACGACCGCATGTTCCTGGAGCGGGTGGCGACCGCGATCGTCGAGGTGGACGCCGACCGGCACACCTTGGTGCGGTACGGCGGGGGCTATCGCGGATTCCTCGCCGAACAGGCCGCCGCCCGCCGCCGCTGGGAGCAGGCCTACGAGGAGTGGTGCGCGGAGACGGCCGCGCTGGCCGAGTCCGCCACGACGGTGGCACGGCGGGTCGCGCCGGGCCGGGGCATGAAAGACGGCAACAAGATGGCCTACGACCGCGACAAGGGGCGGGTGCAGTCCTCGGTCTCCAGCCGTGTGCGCAACGCCCGGGAGCGGCTGCGCAGGCTCCAGGAGGACCCGGTGCCGCGCCCGCCGGAACCGCTGCGGTTCGCCGGGAGCCCCGCGGCGGGCGGCGAGCAAGGGACGCTCGTCGGCCTGGACGGGGTCCGGGTGGGTGACCGGCTGGCGGTGGACGCGCTCACGGTGGCCGCGGGCGAGAGGCTGCTCGTCCACGGTGCGAACGGGGCGGGCAAGTCCACACTGCTGCGGGTGATGGCCGGTGTGGAGCAGCCGGACGAGGGCCACGTGGTGCGTCGAGGCCGCATCGGCTACCTCGCGCAGGAGATCCCGGTCGCCCGCCCGAGGGAGCGGTTGTTATCGGCCTTCGGGCTCGGGCTGCCGGGGACGGCGGAGGAGCACGCCGCCTTGCTGCTGTCATACGGCCTGTTCCACGAGCGTGATCTCCATGTGCCGGTGGGGGCGCTCTCCGCGGGCCAGCGCCGCCGCCTGGCCCTCGCCCGGCTGCTGGCCCGCCCCGCCGATCTCCTGCTGCTCGACGAGCCCGCCAACCATCTCGCCCTCGGCCTCGTGGAGCAGCTGGAGCAGGCGCTGGACCGGTGGGAAGGCGCGCTGGTGGTGGTCTCGCACGACCGGCTGCTGCGCCGCCGGTTCACCGGCCGTCTCTGCGAGATACGCGACGGCCGTCTGGTGACGGAGGAGGGGAGCGAGGCGCTTCCCGCACGCCCGATCTAGGGTGGGCGGCATGGCACGACCCCGGCGCATCATCCTCATACGGCACGGAGAATCGGAGGGGAATGCCGATGACTCGGTGTACGAACGCGTGCCCGACCATGCCCTGAGGCTGACCGAGACCGGGCGGCAGCAGGCGCAGGAGGCGGGTGTCGGGCTGCGTGCCACCTTCGCCGACGAGCGCGTTTCGGTCTATGTGTCGCCGTACCGTCGCACCCACCAGACCCTGGAGCTGCTCGGCCTGGATCCGTCCCGCACCCGGGTCAGGGAGGAGCCGCGGCTGCGCGAGCAGGACTGGGGAAACTGGCAGGACCGCGAGGACGTGCGGAAGCAGAAGGCGTACCGCGACGCCTACGGGCACTTCTTCTACCGCTTCGCGCAGGGCGAGTCCGGGGCCGACGTCTACGACCGGGTGGACGCGTTCCTGGAGAGCCTGTGGCGCAGCTTCGAGGACCCGGCGCACCCGCCGAACGTCCTGCTGGTCACCCATGGGCTGACCATGAGGCTGTTCTGCATGCGCTGGCTGCACTGGAGCGTGGCCGAATTCGAGTCCCTGTCCAATCCGGACAACGCCGAGACGCGGATGCTGCTGCTGGGTTCCGACGGCCGCTACCACCTCGACCGCCCCTTCGAGCGCTGGTGTACGCCCGAGCCCTACGGACTCACCGGTTAGAGTGCCCAGCGATGACCGCTGACCGTTACCACCGGGCTCTGGGGAGCCTGCGCGGGCTGTCCGTGGGCGACGCCCTCGGCTCCCAGTTCTTCGTTCCCGCCAACTATCCCTTCCTCAAGCGCCGCAAACTGCCGCCGGCCCCCTGGCAGTGGACCGACGACACCGAGATGGGCTGCTCCGTGCTGGCCGTCCTCGCCGAGCACGGCCGGATCGACCAGGACGACCTGGCCCGGTCGTTCGCCGTGCGCCATGACTTCGACCGGGGGTACGGCCCCGCCGTGAACCGGATGCTCCGGCTGGTCAGGGAGGGCGGCGACTGGCGCGATCTGGCCTCCGGACTGTTCCAGGGGCAGGGATCATGGGGTAACGGCGCCGCCATGCGGATCGCTCCGCTGGGCGCCTGGTACGCCGGGGACGTGGAGCAGGCGACGCATCAGGCGGAGATCTCCGCGTACACCACGCACCAGCACCGGGAAGCCGTGGCGGGGGCGATGGCGGTGGCCGCCGCGGCAGCCGTGGTGGCCGACCCGGCGGGCCACGGCGGGCCGGAAGCCCTGCTGGACCGGGTGGTCGAGGCGGTCCCGCGCAGCGCCGTCCAGGCAGGGCTGCGGCGCGCCCGCGACATGCTGGACTACGCGGACGCCGGTACCGTCGCCGCGGTGCTGGGGTGCGGCCGCCGCACCAGCGCCCATGACACCGTGCCCTTCGCCCTGTGGGCCGCGGCCCGGCACCTGGACTCCTTCGAGGACGCGTTCTGGACGACCGCCCAGGCCGGCGGGGACGTGGACACCACCTGCGCGATCGCAGGGGGAGTGGTCGCGTCCGGTTCTGGCGGCGCACCGCCTCGCGCATGGCAGGAGCTCACCGAGCCGCTCCCGGCCTGGATCCCGGCGGCGGACTGACGGACGGCACCGAGTGCCGTCCCAGATCGCGGCCGGGTACCCCGCACCGCCGAATCGCCCCCGCGCCGCCTCCGGTTGGGTACGGAGGGGCGCCGAAGCCGTCCGCGGCCGGACCCGTTCCGGCCACCCGGGGGCGCAGCGCCTGATCCGGGTACACGCCGCCCCGGTGAGCGGCGTAATGTTGTCCTCGCCATGGCCTACCAACCGCCCACCCACAGTGTCGAGCGCTCGCTCCGCGCCACGACAGGAGCCAAGATCGTCGTCGGTGTCGACGAGGTCGGGCGAGGGGCCTGGGCGGGCCCGGTGACGGTCTGCGCGGCGGTCACCGGTCTGCGGCGCCCGCCGACCGGACTCACGGACTCCAAGCTGCTGAGCCCCAAGAGGCGCACGGAGCTGGCGCACGAGTTGGAGACGTGGGTCACCGCGCACGCCCTGGGTCACTCCTCGCCCGAGGAGATCGACGACCTGGGGATGACGGCCGCCCTCCGGCTCGCCGCCACCCGGGCTCTCGAAGGGCTGCCCGTCCGTCCGGACGCGGTGATCCTCGATGGCAAGCACGACTACCTCGGCGCTCCCTGGAGGGTCCGCACGGTCATCAAGGGCGATCAGTCCTGCGTGGCCGTCGCTGCCGCCTCCGTGATCGCCAAGGTGCGGCGGGACGCGTTGATGGCCGAACTGGGAGACGCACACGCGGACTTCCGGTTCGGGGACAACGCCGGATACCCGTCCCCCGTGCACCGCGCCGCCCTGCGGGAACAGGGGCCCACGCCCCACCACCGGCTGTCCTGGGCCTACCTGGACGGGCTGCCCCGCTGGCGGCATCTCAAGCGCGTGCGCACCACACCTGGACCGTCCGAGCTGGAGGTCGACGGCCAACTCGGCTTCGACTTCTGAGCAGACCGAACGGTCCAAACCACCACCCGCCGGTGCGACTCGCACCGACGTTTGATAGACATCAGCCCATGCCTCTCATCCCCGAGGAGCCTCAGATTCACGAGAGTGTCCCGGGTCCTCGCGCGACACCGGCCGCAGGCCGCACCGCGCCGACCCCTCGTCCTGTCCCTGGTCCCGGCCCCCGGCCCGCCCCGCGGCGGCCCGGCAGCCCCGGTCCGAACCGTGGTTCCGCCGGGACCTCGTCGGCTCCGTCGCAGCGCACCACGAGCGATGCGGCGAAGCCTGCGCCGACCGCACCGACGGCCTCGGCTGCCAAGACTGCCCCCGCCTCGACGGCCGCGCCCCAGATCCAGCTGATCCCCGCCTCGGTGGACGGCGCCCTGGACGCGGCGGACGAGGCGGTCGACCTGCTGCTGGACTCCGGCCGGGCGCCAGGCGACATCCTGGTGCTCACCACCGGGGACCAGCATCCGTGGGCGGCACACGAGTTGTCCTTCGGCGAGGCGTCCTACTGGGCGCAGCACGACGCCGGTGACGACGTCTTCTACGCCGCTGCGGACGCCGACCGCCCCAAGGGCCGCCCGGTCGTGGTCGTCGCCGTCAACGGCGGAGCGGACGATGCCGTGGCCGGCGCCCTGCCCCAGGCGATGAGCCGTGCCTCGGCGCTGCTGATCGTCTGCGGTGACCCGCAGCGCATCAACAGCCTCATGACCGCGGGCGTCTGATTCCGCAGTTCCCGTACGCCCGGTGCCCGGCAGCCCATGACGCACGTCACGGAGCTGTCCGGCGTCCGGACGGTCGGCGGTCACACGGCCGCTGAGCGGTGCAGCACCTCGTGTGTCCCGTTCAAGGGACGCGGCAGGGGCGCCGCGTCGCCATCGGGTGCGGGGGCGATCCCCAGGGTGGTCCGGAGCGAAGCGGAGTGCGGCCGACGGCCGCCCCGCCCCTCTCCCAGGACCTGCCAGCCCTCCCGGGTCAGCGTGATGTACGCACCACAGCGCAGCCCGTGCAGGGTGCAGGCGTCCCGGAGACCCCACATCCAGGCGCCGTCCTCTTCGGTCCACCGGCTCTCACCCTCGCGGCAGTAGAGCAGCACGGCGGTGCGGATCGGTGAGCGGCGCCGCAGATCGTGCGCGATCACCCGGCGCAGCTGCGCCAGGAGCGCGTTGCGGAAGGCCCATCCGTCGGGTGCGGCGGAGCCGTGCTGCCTGAACGAGGCGCTTGCCGTCAGGCGCTCCTCCGGATCGAGGACCGCGACGACGGCCGTCGAGGGAATCGGCAGATGGCGGCTGTGCAGCCCGAGGACGACCTCGCGCGGATTGCGCAGCAGCGGAATGCCGGCGGCGGCCCATTCGGCGGGTTCGAGCATCCGGCCCAGCCGGACAGCGGGGTCGGCGGACGGTGGCGGAGCGAAGCCGAAGGTCACGGTCCTCCCTTCGTCTGCGCGCCCATGGTCCGTGCGAGGGTCGGGCGCGGGCGCACACCACGACACGGCCCCGTCAGGACCACGAGAGGGCCGGCGCGGGGAGCTTCTGACAATTCTTGCGGGAAGCGCTCGCGCGCGGCAATGAGCAGTTGGCACACCTGGCCGGTTTGCGGCTATGTGCCTCCTATATTCCTCACCCCTCCCCGGACCACCGCCGTGCTCAGCCCTGCACGGCGAGGACCAGCGGAAACACCGCGGCCGAACCGGCCCGGCGGAGCGATCGGGTTGCGACCGCCAAGGTCCGTCCGGTGTCCGTCAGGTCGTCGACCAGCAGCACCGGACCGTCGGCCTCGGCGAAGCCGCCGCCAGTGCGGGCGGCACGGTCAGCGCCCCGTGCAGCGCCCGCAGCCGCTGCGCGCTGTTGGTCCGCGGCACGCGGGTGCCCACCCCGGTGTCGTGGTAGGAGAAGGTTCCCAGCAGCGGCATCCGGCCGATGGCGGCGATCCGCTCCGCGAGGCTCTGGATGAGCTGAGGCGGGGTGTGCGAGGTGATCGAGACAACCCCGACCGGACGGGCCGGTGCGTCCTGGTCGCCCACCGGGATACGTCCCTTGAGGTCGACGCCGACTGCGGCAGCCCGGTCGGCCACTTGCGGCGCGGCTCCACCTCCACACCGGGCCGCCCCAACTCGCCACGCGCCGCGTCGAGCGAAGCGTCGGACCGCCCCGTCCACGTCGAACTGCTCCTCGGGCGGGAAGGCGAGTGAGGCGAAACAGCGCCAGTCGGAGATGCGGTGTGCCTCGTCCACGACCAGCAGTCCGGTGGCGGCGGCGAGCCGCGGCAGCACCTGATCGCGGAAATCGGGGTTGTTCAGCCGCTCCGGGTACAGAACCGGGAAGGCATTCAAATTCCAGGCGGAATTGGGGCCCTGACCTGTATAAACGGGTCGATCGACCCTCGCCGTCCTTGATCCGTGCGCGGCAGGCGAGCCCTGATCGAGCCCTTTGCCACGCTGGATGAATTGGCCGATTGTCAGTGCCATCGGGTTGCATGGAGGCATGGACAACCTGGAGCTCCGCACTGAAGCCGACGCCATCCTCGCTGAGCTCGTCGGTGCCCCGGAGGGTTCGGCGCGGCTGCGGGAGGATCAGTGGCAGGCGGTGGCGGCGCTGGTGGAGGAGCGTCGGCGGGCACTGGTGGTGCAGCGGACCGGCTGGGGCAAGTCGGCGGTGTATTTCGTCGCCACCGCTTTGCTGCGGCGGCGTGGCTCGGGTCCTACGGTGATCATCTCGCCGCTGCTGGCGCTGATGCGTAACCAGGTCGACTCAGCGGCGCGTGCCGGTATCCAGGCGCGCACGATCAACTCGGCCAACCCGGAGGAATGGGACACCATCTACGGAGAGGTCGAGCGTGGCGAGACCGATGTTCTCCTCGTAAGTCCGGAACGTCTCAATTCCGTGGATTTCCGCGATCAGGTGCTGCCCAAGCTTGCGGCCACGACTGGTCTGCTGGTGGTTGACGAGGCGCACTGTATTTCCGACTGGGGGCACGACTTCCGGCCCGACTACCGTCGGTTGCGCACGATGCTGGCGGAGTTGCCGACGGGTGTGCCGGTCCTGGCCACGACGGCGACCGCGAACGCGCGGGTGACCACGGACGTGGCCGAGCAGTTGGGCACGGGGGGTGGGGATGCTCTGGTGCTGCGGGGGCCGCTGGACCGGGAGAGCCTGCGCTTGGGGGTGCTGGAGCTGCCGGATGCGGCGCATCGGCTGGCGTGGCTGGGGGAGCGGCTGGGGGATCTGCCGGGTTCGGGGATCATTTACACGCTGACGGTGGCGGCGGCGGAGGAGGTCGCGGCGTTCCTGCGGCAGCGCGGGTATCCGGTGGCTTCGTACACGGGGAAGACGGAGAACGCTGATCGGTTGCAGGCGGAGGAGGACCTGCTGGCGAACCGGGTGAAGGCGCTGGTGGCGACCTCGGCGCTGGGGATGGGCTTTGACAAGCCGGACCTGGGGTTCGTGGTGCACCTGGGGTCGCCCTCGTCCCCGATCGCCTATTACCAGCAAGTGGGCCGTGCGGGGCGTGGTGTGGACCATGCGGATGTGCTGCTGCTGCCGGGGCGGGAGGACGAGGCGATCTGGGCGTACTTCGCGTCGGTGGGCTTCCCGCCCGAGGAGCAGGTGCGGCGCACGCTGGGGGTTCTGGAGCAGGCGGGGCGTCCGTTGTCGCTGCCGGCGCTGGAGCCGTTGGTGGATCTTCGGCGTTCGCGGCTGGAGACGATGCTGAAGGTCCTGGACGTGGACGGGGCGGTCAAGCGAGTGAAGGGGGGCTGGACTGCCACCGGCGAGCCGTGGGTGTACGACGCGGAGCGGTATGCGTGGGTGGCCCGGCAGCGGGAGGCGGAGCAGCAGGCCATGCGGGACTACGTGGCGACCACGGGGTGCCGGATGGAGTTCCTGCAACGGCAGCTCGACGACGAGAAGGCGGCTCCGTGCGGTCGCTGCGACACCTGCGCCGGGCCCTGGCTCGATCCCGCCGTCTCGCCCGGAGCCCTCGCGGCAGCGACAGGCGAGCTGGACCGCCCGGGAGTCGAGGTCGAGCCACGCCGCATGTGGCCTACGGGTATGTCCGCGGTCGGGGTCGACCTCAAGGGCCGTATCCCAGCGGCCCAGCAGGCGGCCCCCGGGCGCGCGCTCGGCAGGCTCTCGGACATCGGCTGGGGCAACCGCCTACGTCCGCTGCTGTCGGAGCAGGCCACGGATGGGCCGGTCCCAGACGACGTACTGGCTGCCGTCGTGACGACGGTTGCCGACTGGGCCCGCTCCCCGGGCGGCTGGGCCAGCGGCTCCCCTGACGCGGCGGCACGACCCGTGGGGGTCGTCGCCATGCCGTCCCGCACTCGCCCGCAGCTGGTCGCCTCACTGGCCGGGGGCCTGGCCCGGGTCGGCAGGCTCCCGCTGCTGGGCAGCCTGACCTACACCCCGCAGGCTGACGAGCATGCGGCGCACCGCAGCAACTCCGCCCAGCGGCTGCGCGCCCTGGCCGCCTCGTTCACCGTGCCCGACGAACTCACCGCCGCCCTGGCCGGCACCCCCGGCCCGGTCCTGCTCGTCGACGACTACACCGACTCCGGCTGGACCCTGGCCGTAGGCGCACGCCTCCTGCGCCAGAACGGAGCCGACCAGGTACTCCCACTCGTCCTTGCTCTGGCCGGGTAAGCGTGCCTCGCTGACCGCAGCACTCCTCAAGCGCGTGCCGCAGGTTCGCTCGGCAACCCGAAACACAATCCGGAACTACGGGATTGGGGTGGGCAAGACCGCCGAACGACTCGGCGAGGTCCGGCCGCTGGCATCGGTCGCGGACGACGAGATCGGCGAGGCTCTACGTGCTGGAGCCCGTGTACTGGGGTGCCGGTACCGCTCGGCTGCTGCCCCGTCTGCTGAAAGGCCCGCACCCGCGGGCCGGTGTTCGTCACCCACCGCCGTCCGGGGCAAGCCGTCCCCCGAGGCGATCGCCGAGCTCACGAGCCTGCTCGCGCCCGGCGGAAGCAACCGCTGAGCCGCGGCGTTCCTTGATCCTTCTCGGTGGCAACAGCGAAGGCGGACAGAAGCGTCGCAGCGGCGAGGCTGCCCCAGAGGGCAGCCGAGCTGTGGGAGGCGAGAGTGGTGATGATCGCCGGGGAGATGGCGAGGCCGAAGCCCCAGGTGAGCTGGAAGCGGGCGAGGGCGCGTCCCAGGACATGGGCCGGGGCGAGGGCGGTGACGAGCGCGGTTGCGCTGCCGGTATAGATGATCTCGCCGATGGTGCAGACCACGGACACCGCGGCGACGGCCGGGGCACTCCAGCCGTGTCCCAGCGAGGTGGCCGCGAGGAAGCCGAGGTAGGACGCGGCGAGCACCACGCCGGCAAGAGCCATCGCGGTCCGCCGGGAGAAGCGGGACATCAGGACAGTGACCGGAACCTGCAGGGTGACCACCAGCACGGTGTTCGCCACGAAGATGGCTGCCGACCACACCGGGGATGCATGTAACTGTGTCACCAGGACCAGAGGCAGAGCGATTTCGGGGACGTTGAGGCAGAAGACGTAGACCACGTTGGCGGCCAGCAGCACGCGCATCCGGGGTGTTGGCCCGTCGGCCTTGTCCTTGGCCGAAATAGCGGCCGGATGCGTGTGCACGTGAACCGACCATGCCAAGACGGCCGCAGCGAAATAGGCGAGCCCGGTGACGGCTGCCAGCGCCTGCAACGCGGTGGTGCCGCCCGCCAGGCATGCGGTGGCGATGAGCGCGCCGACGCCCAGGCCGGCGTTGCGCAGAGCGCGGCCTGCCGCGAGGGCGGCGTCACGTTCCCGGCCCTGGGCGACCGTGGCGACGAGAGCCGCGTGGGCGGCCGGCCAGGCCTGGTTGCCGATGCCGAGGAAGAGCGCAGCCGTCGCGAACAGCCAGACGTGCCCCGCCGGGGCGATCAGCAGCAGCGCCACGCCCACCACCCGCACCAGCATCGACGCCGCCACGACCGTGCTGCGTGCGCCCCGGTCCAGCCATCGACCCACCGCGGGCGTGCACACCAGACCCACGACGATGCCGGCCGTCATGGCGACGCCGGTGGCCGCCGCGGACAGCTTCAGCACCGTTATCCCGTAGAGCAGCAGAAAGGGCCGCAGCAAGCCGGTGCCGAGCGCGTCCACGGCCAGGGCGACGGCATAGCGGGGGCCTCCGGAGGCACGGACGAGGACGCGCGGCCGGATCTTGGTGGTGGTTTCCATGGCGTCAATGGTGCGTTCCGCCGCCGGGCCGACCATGTCAGTTGACGGACATCGTCAATCGACGTGGCGGTCATCCGGCCAGCGATGATGAGGGGATGACGTTGAGGATCGACATCGGCGGCCTGCCTTCCGTGCGACTGCGGTTCGCTGCCTCCCCGCTGGCCGAGCTGACCGCGATGCTGCACGTGCTGGCCGAACCCGCGCATCACCCGCAGCTCGCTGGCTGGGCCGGGGACGTCTGGGCTGGGCTGTGGCCGGAGCTGGCCGAGCGGCTCACGGAGGCGGAGTTCCTCTGGCGTTCCTCACGAGCCGACTTCCTGGTCCCCGCTCGCCCCCGGCCGACCCTCACCGAGGAACTGGACGATGTAGACCGGATCGACGATGAAGCCTATGTGACCGCCGCGCTCATCACCACGTGCGGCAGCAACCGGGTCCACTTCGCCGCGCCGTCGCCGCTCGCCGACGCGACGGCGCGTGAGCGGGCCCTGGACCTGGCCCAGGCCCGCGGCGCGCTCCAAGAGGCCTTCGCGGAACGGCTGCTCGCGGACCCGGCCGTCGTGCGGGCACGGGTGCGGCACACCCGCGAACAGTGCGCCGAGGCCTTCTTCGACGCCGCTTGGACGGGCGTCGCCGTGCACTCGCCACCGACCTGCGCCTGAAGAACGACCTGCTGAAGCGCCAGGGCATCGGGGCGGCACTCGCATCGGTCTCCAGCGCCGTCACCTTGGCACCGGACGGCAACTGCATCATCGTGGACAAGTTGCAGGACACTGCGACCGCCGCCCACGGTACCGGGGTCACCTTCCTCCTCAGCGTCTTCGGCCGCCCGCACCTGGTGGTGGTCCACGCGCCCGGGTGGCAGCCGGTGGTGCAGTACCCGGTGGCCGGGGCGAGTCCATCGGAGCCGGTATCGCTGGAAACGGTCACGTTACGGCTGGAGGCACTTGCGCATCCGGTACGGCTGCGGCTGCTGCGCACCCTGGCCCGCGGCCCGCACACCACCGGTGAGCCGGCCACGCCTGGGAACTTTCACCGCCGGAGGTTTCCCGCCACCTCGCTGTCCCGCGCCGCGCGGGCCTGCTCACGGCCCGGCGGCAGGGCGACCACCGGCTGACCCCGCCGGACAACCTCCAGCTACTCGCCTCCCGTATCCCCGGTGCCCGCACCCGCCTCTTCCTGGGTGCCCGGCACGCTTACTTCGAGGAGTGCCAGGACGAGGCGGGGAAGCTGGCGCGGAGGTTCCTCGTCGAGGGGGGATGACGGTGAGCGGCAGTAGGAACGCTGAGATTGTCCCTCCCCTCATAGCGTGGAGCCCGTGATTGCAGGCGAGTTGGGGTTCATGGGGTCCAAGCAACGGACATGTACACCTGAGTTTCGTGAGGGTGCCGTACGCATCGTGATCGAGGCCGGGAGGCCGATCCCGGAGGTCGCTGAGGAGCTCGGTGTCCACTCGGGCACGCTGCACAGCTGGGTCTCGGCGCTGGCGGAGCGCGCCGAGCGGAAGTGGGAATCCCCCTCCACACGGCAGTGCTCTGGCTCCATGTGGGAGGGATGCCCTCGGAGAAAGGTCCCGCTGCGGGCCGCTCAGGAGGCGAGGTCGACGTCTTGGGCGTAGAGGGCGGCCTGAGTGCGGTGGGCGGCGCCGATCTTGAGGTATATGCTGCTGAGATGGTTCTTGACGGTCTTCTCGGATATGTCAAGCCTTCGGGCGATGAGCCGGTTACTTAACCCCCGGGCCAGCAGGCAGAGTACGCCCCGCTCGCGTGCGGTGAGGGCGGGGCCGGCGGGCGGCGCATCTTTCTCGGGGACGGGAGCGGACGCCGGAGCGGACGGAGCCGCTTCCTCGAGGTCGGTCAGGCCGACGTGTCGAGCGTAGAGGGCGGCCTGAATGCGGTCGGTGGCGCCGATCTTCGAGTAGATGCTGCTGAGATGGTTCTTCGCGGTCTTCTCGGATATGTCGAGTCTTCGGGCGATGAGCCGGTTACTTAACCCCCGGGCCAGCAGGCGGAGTACATCTAACTCCCGGGAGGTGAGTTTTGCGACCGGTGCTTCTTCCACGTCTTGCCTCTTCCTTGCTTCTCCGAAAGGGCATGAGAAAAAACGTCCAAGGACTTCATTCACGCGGCACCCCCTGGCGCTGAGCGGTGAGCGCCGGCAGGTCACCTGACAGGCGGCGGTCACGGCAGGCGGCCCAGCGTCTCGCTCAGCCAGGCCGTTCAGGCCGGGGAGCGCAGGACGTCGGTGTGGCCGCCGGGGAAGGTGTGAAGGGGGAAGGGGCCGGACGTGACGCGGCGCCAGGGGACCAGGCCAAGGGCGCTGGTGAGGGGGTCGGCGTCACCGCGCAGCGCGAGGGCGGAGGCGGCCCCTAACCGGGCAAGGAGGCGGAGGTCCTGGAAGGTGGTCCACGACGATCTCCCGCCATTCGTCGCAGGGGGGCATCGGCCAGGGCGGCGTGGGAGGCGGTGGCCTTCTCGGGCAGTTTCAGGAGCCCTGGGCGGCGGCTCCGGACCTCAGCAGGGCGGCGACCTCGCTTCCGGCCTCCTCCAGTCAAGCTATGCCCTGTTATTGACCTATCCGTAACTCCGCCGGGTAGATCGAATTTCACCGCTGGACTGATGGCCCTCATTTTGGAAGTCTCGCCATGAATGTCGAAGCCCAGCGGAACGATGGAAAGCGCATATGGGCATGACGTCAAAGCAATCTCCCCTGTGTAAGCATGCCAAATCGTTCGCAGACGAAATGGCAACGCTGCAAAGAACCGGTGGCGCGACTGCAAAACGGCACGCATCTGGCCGGCGACGGCGTCCCCCCCCTGACGCTCGCTCGAGGCGCAGACTGAAACTGCTCAAGCGTGGTTCAAGCTACATGCTTGTGCGAGCAATTGACTAGTGTTTCTCGGTCAAATATTGGACTAACGATGAGACAGTAGCCGTAAGTCACAGCATAATGCCGTATCACGGGACGGTTCGCCCGGGGGGTCGAACCACGGTGCTGGTCGTGGACGAGACCGGCGATGTGAAGAAGGGCGTCCACACTGTCGGGGGCCAGCGCCAGTACACCGGCACGGCCGGGCTCGACCAGGACATCGCCTTCGCGACCAGACCAGAGCTGGCCCGCAGGATGATCGAACGGTTCCGGGACGCCGGACACCGTGTCGGCTGGGTCGCCGGCGACGAGGTCTACGGCGGCAACCCCGGCAGAAGCTGTCGGCAGGCGCGGGAGCCAAGGGCAACCGCTTCTACGACTGGGCCGTCATCGACCTGGCCGAGCCCGGCCCCGGCCACCGGCAATCAAGCCCGATCCCGCACCAGCCACTACCAACGACAAGCCGCTGCTCAGACATCAGGGTGACCGCATCGTATTGCCGGGGTCCGTTCAAAGCTGCCGGCGCCCGTGTCATGGAGTCGGGGCCAGCAGGACGGCGGATGCCTCGGCCCGCTTCACGACGGCCGGGGAGCCCGGGATCGTCAATCCCCTCGCGTCGTGGAGACCTTTCAAGCGGCCAACTCCACAGCGGGGCCGGCCTGGTGGTCTCGTCTTGGGCCTGACGAGGCAGAACCTGCCGTCCTGGACCGCTCCGAAGGCAGTGGCATGGCATCCGCCCACGGGGTGTCTGGCGGCGGCTACGTCCTGGCCGAGGCGTCCGGCGACCAGCCGCGGGTGATCCTCGTCGCCACCGGCAGCGAAGTGCTGCCGGATCCAGCCTCGACCGTATGGACTCGGTCTGACCCGCCTCGTACCGCTCCACTTCTGGGACGCGGGGTCTGCGGCGGGGGCCTCACACCCGTCGCCAGTCGCCCGCGATCTTCAGCAGATGGTCGTTCTCCTCGGGAGTACCGATGGTGATCCGCACCCCCTCGTCGCCGAAGGGGCGCACCATGACACCCGCCGCCTCGCACGCGTCGGCGAACGCCGGTGTATGCGAGCCGAGGCGCAGCCAGACGAAGTTGGCCTGGCTGTCAGGAACGTTCCAGCCCGCGGCCCGCAGAGCACGGGTGACCCGGGCGCGCTCGGCCACCAGGGTCTGTACCCGCTCCAGCAGTTCGGGTCCCGCGTTCAGCGAGGCCCGCGCGGCGGCCTGGGCGAGTCCGCTGACGCCGAACGGCACGGCGCAGGCCCGCAGCGCGGCCGCGACCGGCGGATGCGCGACCGCGTAGCCGACGCGCAGTCGCGCCAGCCCGTACGCCTTGGAGAAGGTGCGCAGAACGGCGATGTTGGGACGGTCGCGGTAGAGCTCGATGCCGTCGGGTACGTCGGTGTCGTCGACGAACTCGCGGTACGCCTCGTCGAGCACCACCAGCACGTGGCCCGGCACCCGGTCGAGGAAGCGCTCGAGCTCACCGCGGTGCACGGCCGTGCCGGTCGGGTTGTTGGGATTGCACACGATGATCATGCGAGTGCGGTGTGTCACCGCATCGGCCATGGCCTCCAGATCATGCCGCTCGTCACGCAGCGGAATCTGCACACCAGTTGCCCCGGTGGCCCAGATGAGCAGCGGGTACGCCTCGAACGAGCGCCAGGCGAACAGCACCTCGTCCCCTTCGCCGGCCGCGGCGCACAACAGGTCCTTGGTGACCCCGAGGGATCCGGTGCCGGGCACGAGGTGCTCCGGGGGCACCGCGAGGGCTGCGGACAGCTCCGTGACCAGTTCACTGCTCTTGGAATCGGGATAGCGGTTGACGCGCCCCAGCTCCTCGCGCATCGAGGCGACGACCGACGGCAGCGGGGGGTAGGGGTTCTCGTTCGATGACAACTTGTCCACCAGGTCGCTGGGCGCGGCCCGGCCGGGGACGTAGCGAGGCAACCCGGAGACATCGGCGCGCAGCCGGGGGGCAGGTGCAGAAGGCATCGAGGGAACTTCCTGAACGGGGGAAGCGGACGGTCGTGCGGGGGTGTCCTGCATCCGGGGTTTCGGGGGGCATGCGCCGCGACGGGGCGCGCGGGCGTGAGATCCAGCCCGCGCGCCGACACCTCTGCCATGGTCAGCAGCGCGTCTCGCTCACCTGTTGGGTCCGGCGGCGCGCGCCACTGCGGCACAGCGGACCGCCGAGGTTGCCGCGGGCAGGGTCAGCCGACGGCCCCAGCGGGCGCGTTCTCCTCCTCAACGGCCGTGGTCCGTACCCCTGCCTTGGTGAACTCCTCCATGAAGGTGGGGAAGGACAGCCGGACGTCTTCGAAGCCCGAGAACCGGTTGGCGGACTGCATCCGCAGGCCTGCCACGAACAGCGACATGAAGATGCGGTGGTCGCCCCAACTGGACAGCGTCACTCCGCCGGGGTACGTCCGCGCGCCGCGGACCTCGAAGCCGTCGCAGATCCCATCGTCGTACAGAACCTCGATGTCCACGCCCGCGCGGGTCAGTTCGGCGGCCATGGCCTCGATGCGTGACGCCTTGTGGAAGCGGGTCAGGCGTCCGCCGGTCACCCGCAGGCTGCCCTGCACGTACGCCCCGAGGGCGGCGAGCGTGGGCACGATGTTGGGGCAGTCCCGCACATCCACCTCGAAGGCGCCGCACAGACTGCCCGGCGGGTTGTCGACGGTCAGCGACGAGGTGGCCCGGTCGAAGGTGACGCTCACCCCGAGCTGCTCCAGGATCGGGACGATCGCGAACTCGCCCTGCATGCTGTCGCCATACACGTTGGTCAGGACAGTCCGGCCCGGGAAGAGCGCGGCGGCGGCCAGCAGGTACGAGGCCGAGGTGTAGTCCTCGTGAATGGTGACGTCCTGGGCCTGGTAGGAGGAGGGCTCCACCTGGTAGTGACGCATGTCCTCCGACGCGGAGACCTTGATACCCGCGTCAGTCAGGCTCGCCAGCGTCTGCCGGATGTATGACTGGGAATAGACCTCGCCCGTCACCTCGATCTCCACCGGGCCGTCGGCCAGCGGCGCGGCGAACAGGATGGCGGTGATGAACTGCGAGCTGATGTCGCCCGGCAGCCGGCATGTGCCGCCCTTCAGGCCGCGTCCCCAGTTGACGACCGGGGCCTTGTTCTCGCTGACGATCGACTCGATGTCCGCGCCGAGTTCGCGCAGCGCCTGTAGCAGGGGCTCCATCACGCGGTTGCACAGGGTCGCGTCGCCCGTCACCACGACCGGCGACGGCAGTACGGACGCCAGCGCCGTCACGACGCGGAACACCAGACCCGAGCCGCGGGACTGGATGACGCGCCGGATCTGCGGGAGCGCCCCTCCGATGCCCTGGATCTCCAGGAATCCGTCGTGCTCGGTTATCTTGGCACCGAAGGCACGGCAGGCGTTCTTCATGGTCTCCGTCTCGTCGCAACGGAGGTCGTTGTAAACGCGTGACGTGCCCTCGGCCAGTGTGCCGGTCAGAATTGCCCGTTGCGTCTCCGGTTTCGAAGACGGGACGCGGAAAGTTCCGGAAAAGGAATCGACCGGATCAACCTTCAGCAGCATCCTCGTATCTCCCGTTTCCCATCGTTCGCCGTCTGATACCTTGCAAGCGATGTCGCTTTGACGTCCGGGGCCGGCGATATCCGCGGAGCGAGAACATGTCATCCCACCGCTTGGCGCTTCGATGTCGGGGCGGCAGTTCGAGAAAAGCCTCCTGGCGCACACGACAGCCCTCCTCCGGCGGTGGGGGCGCGATAAGAATTCTGTGTCCCGTGCGGCGCGCGGGCAATAGGTCCATCTGCCCATGGCGTTTCCGGCGCAAAGTGGTCCGGACCCTCTTTACCACCGAGTGTGTTGCCACGTCGGCGGACATGAGATGACCTTGGTCGGGGTGGGGGAGAGGCCGGTGGTAGTGGGTGAGTCACCGTCGTACAAGGACACTGGTACCCGGCGGAAATACCCTGTGGCGGGTCGCGAGCCAGGATTTCCGGCTCACCCGATCCCACCGGAGCCACCAGTAGAACTGGTCCAGAAGGCCGGCCGTTCGGGTCATCGCGCCGTGCGGAGACCTCGCTACCGCATGGGGAGATTGCCTCTCCAGCTCGACGAGCGTTCCCGCGGCAGTCGGCAGTCGGCAGTCGGCAGTCCGCCGGACGTACGGGACAGGCCGTTCGATGCGAATGTGGCGGCGCCTTTGGTCGCGAACTGCTTGCCAGCGGTGTGTTCGGGGCCCAGCACGCTCACCGCGAAGTACCCGCAGGAGGCGAACGCCGCGAAGGAGTCGGCCGAGTTCGCTGGACAGACCAAGATCAGCGGTGGCGCAGTGACACCGAGGTCGTCACCACCACGACCCCGGCCGCGAGCCGAACCATCGCCGCCCGGAAGCCCTCGGAGCTCACCCGCCGTACCGTCTCCGTCCCCTCCGGCACGGCAGCACCACCACCTGTCCCGCGAAATTGGCGCGCACGACAGCCGTCCTCCGGCGGTGGGGGCGCGATAAGAATTCTGTGTCCCGTGCGGCGCGCGGGCAATAGGTCCATCTGCCCATGGCGTTTCCGGCACAAGGCGGTCCGGACCCTCTTTACCGCCGGGATGACGCAATCGTCGGTGCTCAGCGACATCACCGGGGCCGGCGGCCGGGCCATCATCAACGCATTGATCAACGGCGAACGTGCCCCGCAGACCCTGGCCGAGCTGGCCATCCGCCGGGCCCGCAGCAAGATCCCGGCCCTCATCGAAGCCCTGGACGGAACCTTCACCGAACACCACGCGTTCATGTGCCGGCATTACCTGGACGAGATCGACCACCTCGCCACCGTGGTCGGCCAGTTGGACACAGGGATCACCGCGCTGCTGGCCCGGATGGAGCTGGTCGCAGTGATGCACGATCTCAGCGGCCTGAACCGCACACTCACCCAATTTTTTCGTGTCAGAGTCCCGGTATTGAGGCTAGCCAGGCAGCACGTGCCCGCGTGCTCGCGCACCTGCAACGCCGGGGGCGCCGGGACTTAGGTCCTATTCTGACCAGGCCGGTCCCATGCGAGGCTGAGGCAGTGCGAACAACGCGTGCCGTTCCCGGGATTCAGGTTCGGGTTCATTCTTCGGTTCCGAAAGGCCCGCCGTCGCCGCCGCCGTCAACCGGCCCCCCGGCCGGGCACGTCCATGCACCATGTGAACCGTGAGGACGACATCCATGTCCGGCGCAATCCTGTTTTTGAACCGCTGGCCCTTGTACGAGGACGAGCGGCGCTGGGAGAACCGCCTTGCCGCTCCCGAGATCGTCTTCCGCCCGGAGACCGACCGCGTCACGTACGTTTGCGACGAGGGCGGCCGCAGCGGAGTGCCCGCCGACGCCGAACGGGTCCACGTCGTACCGGACTTCGGCGACCTGGACGGCGTGCTGGGGCTCGTTGACGCCGTCGTTCGCGACGAAGGCCCGTTCGACCACGTCATCTGCTTCTCCGAAATGCTCCTCGACCTCGCGGCGACCCTGCGCGAGCGGTACTGCATCCCGGGCTCCAGCCCCGAGGAGACCTCCCGGCTCCGCGACAAGACCGTCATGAAGGAGACGGTGTCGCGGGCTGGCATCCGAGTGCCGCGTTGGGCGCCCTGCCGCACCGAGGACCAGGTCCTCGCGGCCGCCGAGGAGTTCGGCTACCCCGTGATCGTCAAGCCGGTGCGAGGGGCGTCCAGCCAGGGTGTGCGCGAGATCGCCTCTGCCGAGGAGCTGCGGGCCCTGTGCGCCGAACGGAGCCTGCACGACCTCGAGATCGAGGAGTTCGTACGGGGCGAGATCCTGCACGTCGACGGCGTCCTGGACGCCGCGGGCAAACCGCTGTTCCTGTGTACCTCGCGCTACGTCTCCTCCTGCCTGGACTTCGAGCTCCTGGGCGAACCGCTCGGCTCCGTCTTCCAGACGGATCCCGCGGTGCGCGGCCGCTGCGAGGACTTCGCTGTGCGCTGCCTGACCGCGCTCGGCCTGCGGAGCTCCGCCTTCCACCTCGAACTCTTCGACACCGGCGACGAGCTGGTGTTCCTGGAGGTCGGAGCCCGGGTGCCAGGCGCCGACGTGCCGTACGTCATCCACGACGTCCACGGCGTCAATCTCTTCCGGCTGTGGGTCGACGTGCTGCTGGGCCGCCTGGTGGACCCGCCGGCCCCCGACCCGGAGCAGAGCGGCGGCTGGCTGATCATCCCAGGGCCCAAGCCGCTGCCCCAGAAGGTCACCGCCGCCACCTCGCTCCTGGGTGAAGTTACCTACCTGTACCGGGAGTTGGTGCCGAGGGCGGGTGAGGTTCTGGTCTCCCGGCCCGGCTCGTACGCCACGCTCCAAGGCGGCCGCTTCCTTTTCCGGGGCGGCACCCAGGAGCAGATCGAGGAGGCCGTGCGCCAGGTGCGTGCGCGGTACCGCCTGACGACTGAGCCCGTGCCGTAGACCGCCCGAACCATCTCGTGCCGTCGACAATCGAACCGTCGAGTCCGTGGAGGAAGACGTGGGTCAGTTGAACCATGCGGAGCTGGTCGACAAGAACTTCGTGGTGTTCGCCGAGGGGTGCTTCGGGCTCTTTACGAGCAAGATCGCCGCCTCACTGATCCGCTACCGCGGGGACCGCTGCGTCGCCGTGATCGACAGCCGCAAGGCCGGCCGGACCGTCCAGGACGAGCTCGGCTACGGCGGCCCGATCCCGATCGTCGGCCGCGTCGAGGACGCTTTGCACCTGCGCCCCGAGGTCCTGGTCATCGGCAAGGGCCTGCATTCCGCCGAACTGCCCTCCGGCTGGAAGCCGCACCTCCTCGCGGCCGTCCAGAACGGCCTCCACCTGATCAACTCGATCCACTTCCGCCTTACCGGCGACCCGGACATCGCCCGTGCCGTCCGTGAGAAGGGCATCACCGTCTGGGAGACCAAGGACGCGCCGAAGGTGCCGCTCAACAAGGCCCGCGTCCTGGACCTGGACACCTGGGTCATCCACACGTGCGGCAGCGACTCCAACATCGGCAAGAAGACCGCCGGCCTGGAGATCTGGAACGAGGCCAACCGCCGTGGCATCCCCACCGGCTTCGCTGCCACCGGCCAGAGCGGCATGATGATCTCCGGCCATGGCGTCGCGGTCGACGGCGTGCCCGGCGACTTCATGGCCGGCGCCGTCGAGCAGGTCGTCATGGAGGCCGCCGCCGGCAACGAATGGGTCGTCGTCGAGGGCCAGGGTTCCCTCAACCACATCGGGTTCAGCAGCGTCGCCCTCGCCATCCTCCACGGCGCCCTGCCGCACGCCCTGGTCTTCTGCCACCGCCTCGGCGCCGAGCGCACCAAGGTCTGGGAGACGCCCATCATCCCTATCCCCGAGCTCATCCGCATCAACGAGGAGCTCACCGTCTTCGAACGACCCGCCAAGGTCGCCGCCGTCAGCGTCAACAGCAGCGGCTTCACCGAGGAGGAATACCGCCGCGAGGCCGAGAAGCTGGAGGCCGATACCGGACTGCCCGTCGTCGACCCGGTCCGTGAGGGCGGCGCCGCCCAGCTCGTGGACATCCTGCGCGCCCACCAGCGCGAGACCGTGGACCGGCTGCCGGTCCGCCAGCGCTGAGGACGGACCCGGAACTCCAAGGAGGTGCACAGATGAAGAGAGCGGTCCTGCTCCTCATGCACCAAGGCAAGTCGTACACCGAGGAGGTCGCCGCGGCCACCGCCGGGCTCGGCCTGACCCTGGTCGCCCTCAGCTCCCGGCCGGAGACGCCAGGGGTCCTGGACGCGAGCCGCCGCCACGTGGCGGACTGCGTGGTCACCGAGGAACCCGAACTGCGCTCCAGCGACGTCGAGAAGGCCGTTCGCGAACTCGCCGACCGGGGCTACCGGGTCGAGGCCGCCATCGCCACCTTCGAGGGCTACCGGCTCCTGATGGCCGAGCTCAACGAGCGGCTCGGCGCGCGCGACTCCGCCGAGCCCGCGCTGCGCCTCTGCCTCGACAAGTACGAACTGCGCCGCTACCTCTTCGCCGAGGGACTGAGCGAGGTCCGGGTCCGCCGGCTCGCCCCTGGCGTGACCCCCGAACTCGACTCTTCCACACGCTGGTTCGTCAAGCCGGTGCGCGGTGCCTCGTCCTTCGCGACCTTCGTCCTGGAGGACGTCAACGACCTGGCCGACCTGCCCGCAATCCAGGAGCAGATGCGCGCCGACCAGCGCATGAAGGCGATCTTCATGGACCGGTACGACTTCCTCGTCGAGGAGTACGTCGAGGGCCCGGAGTTCAGCTTCGAGACGTTCGTCCTCGACGGACGGGTCCACCACCTGTGCGTCCACGAGAAGGCCCGCGTGGAACGCCTGGAGCGGACCACCCTGGAGGGGATGTCGGTCAGCCCGCCCGCCAGCCTCGACCGTGAACTCGTCCTGGAGGGATCCGACTACGTCACCCGGTGCCTCGCCGCGCTGGCGGAGCACGGGCTGACCGCCGGCGCCTTCCACATCGAGGTCAAGTACTGGGAGTCGAAGAAGCGCTGGGAGATCATCGAGATCAACCCCCGGGTCGGCGGCAGTCTCATCGACGCCAGCGTCCAGACCGTCACCGGACACTCCCTCCTCGACCTGTGGACCGAGTCCCTGCTGCTGCCCGACGGCGAACGGGACGCCTTCCACGACCGGCTCACCCGTGCCTCCCAGTTGGAGGCCCTGCGCACCGGCGCGCCCGTCCAGGCGACCGTGTTCCTCAGCAAGTACGGAGAGAAGGGGCGGACCGTCGACGCGATCGGCTTCGACCCGCCCACCCGGCCGCCCCGGATCCTGCGCATCCACGTGGCGGAGGGAACCCGACTCGATGTGTCCGACCGGGCGATCTGCCTGATGGACGCCCTGTGGGACGTGGCGGCCGACGACCTCGACGCCGAGACCGCCTTCCTCGACCGGCACGCGACGGAGCATTTCCATGTCCGCTACCGCTGACCCGACGACCCGATCCCCGGCCCGCACGCGGGCGCCGAACCGGAGATCCGGGCCACCGTCCCGCTGTGCGGCGGCGAGAACCTCGTCCGCCGGGGTCCACACCCCCGGGGTCACCCGGGTCGCCGAGCGGATCGCCCGCGACCCCGCCGCCGCGCCGGGCGGAACCACACTCTGACTTTTCCGTGAACGTCCCCCGCGAACCCTCTCGTGAAGGAGAACGCGATGAACCGCGTGCAGAACACCGGGATCACCCACCCGAAGCCGTTCTACAACGAGGAGCAGAGCCGTCTGAAGAAGGCTGAGCTCGACCGCTACTTGGACAAGAAGATGGCGGAGTGGAAGGCCACCGTCCCCTTCGCGTCCCACCTGACCGAGCCTGAGCTCCACAAGGCGTACTACCGCCGCACCCTCATCGAGCACGTGTGGCGGATCCGCCTCTCCCGGGTCAGCCAGTCCAAGGCCATCTACAAGATCGCCCAGGTCGCGCCCAGGGCCGCCCGCGACTACGCGCAGTACCAGGCCGACGAGATGCTCCACGACAAGCTGTACATCAGCGACGCCGCGGCCGCCGGCGTCACCGAGGAAGAGATCCTCGCCACCGAGCCTTACCTCTCCACCCGCCTTTTCGAGGGGTTCTTCTACTACGCCCTGGAGCACGAGTCGGCCCTCGCCCCGGTCGTCTCCAACTACCTGGTCGAGTACACCCAGATCAAGCTCCAGCCGGCCATCGTCGAAAACCTCCAGGAGCGGCTCGGCAAGGAGAACGTCAAGGGGCAGGCCGCCCACCTCCACGTCGACAGCACCGAAGACCACTCCCAGGAGATGTGGGACATCCTCCACCAGCTGATCTTCAGCGAGGAGGACTTCCAGCGGGTGTTCAAGTACATCGACGACGTCCAGGAGATCCTCGCGATGTTCTTCCGGGAGATCTACGAGGACACCGTCGCCAAGCACGCGGAGACCGCCGTGTGACCCGCACGTCCCGGGCCCACGCCGACGACAGGACCAGCACGCGCAGACCTCATGCGCCTGAGGGTTGAACCGATCGAGAGCTTCACGGGACGTTCCGCGTCCCCGCCTCGAAGCCAGGGACACAGCGGGCGATCCTGACGAGCGACGTGGCCGAGGGACGCTCCCGGCCGCCTTGCCCGGCCCGCGCGGGGCCCCAGCTGCGATGCCGGTCGGTGGCGCCTCTGAGCCATCGCGGGTCCGCCGGGCAGTCGTCGCCCGGCGGACCCGTACGGACCCCACCCCACCCCACCGCACCCCCGCCGCCCAGCAGAGAGGAACCCCGCGAATGTCCGCACCCAACACAGCCGCGTTCGTCAAGGAGTACCGCGAGAACGGCTTTGCGGTCGTCGAGCGTCTCTTCGATCCGAGCGAAGTCGCCGAGCTCAACACCGCCATCACGGAGATTCTGGACGTCCCCGACATCGGCTCCGTCGCCGAAGTGGAGCCGGGCGACAACGGCATGGCCCGCCGGATCTGGTCGCCCACCAAACAGCACTCCGCGTTCGAGCGGGCCGCCGCCCACCCCAAACTGCTCGACCATGTCGAGGCACTCATCGGCCCCGACATCCTGTTCCACTACAGCAAGCTCCACCTCAAGGCCCCGCAGGTGGGCAGTGTCGTGGAGTGGCACCAGGACTTCGCCTACTACCCCCACACCAACACCGACCTGGTGACGGCCCTCGTCTACCTCGACGACACCACCACCGAGAACTCCGCCCTCCAGGCCGTCCCCGGCTCTCACCGGCGCGGCCTCGCCGACCACTACGTCGACGGCTACTTCCGCGGCAAGGTGGCGGGTGCCGGCGCCCCCGACCCGGCGCTCGCCGTGCCCATCGAGGCGCCCGCTGGCAGCGTGGTCTTCATCCACTGCCTGCTCCTGCACTACTCCTCCCCGAACCGCTCCGACCGGTACCGCCGCGCCTTCCTGCCGGCCTACCGGGCGGCCGACGCCTACCCGATCCACTTCGGCGCGCACGCCGGCCACAACGAGCCCGGAGTGAAGCTGCTGCGCGGTAGCGTGTCGGACACGGCACGTGTGGAAGCCGGGGCGTGGCGCCTCCCGCTCGCGGAGCGCCCCTTCGGCTCGCTCTTCCAGCTCCAGGAGGGCGCCAACCAGACCGCCACTGCGGCGACCACCGGGTACGCCACGCTGGAGGAGGCGAAGTGACAGCCCCATGAGCACACCGAACGTGACAATCGTCCGCGCCTGCCTGCGGGGCGGCGCGGGCGGCAGCCCCACGGCCGTCATCCTGGAGGACGACGCGGACGGCCCGCCGCCGGGCGACGACGAGCGGCGCTCGATCCCCGTCGCACGGGGCACCTCGCACGCTGTGTACGTACGGCACGCCGGCGACACGACCGAGCTGCGCTTCTTCACAGCGGAAGGGGAACTGCCCGCCTGCGGTCACGGCACGGTCGCCGCCCTCGCCCTCCTCGCGGCACGGCACGGCGGTGTCGGGCCCTACCGGGCCACCCTCCGTGCCGGGGGGCGCGTCTTCGCCGGGCGGGCCGAGCGTGCCGGCGAGCTGATCAGCGCCGCCTTCGACCCCGGACCCGTTGACCTGCGCGAACCCACCGCAGAGGAACGCGCCCTCGTTCTTCCGGCCCTCGGTCTTGCGCCGGACGAGGCCGGGCCGGACGTCCGGATCGCCGGCGTGGGCCGCGAACGCATTCTGGTGCCAGTCCGTACCCGGGCCGCGCTCGCCGCGCTACGCCCGGACCTCGACCGCCTCAGGGCGGCCTGCGACCGGTTCGGCCTGCTCGGCGCGTACGTCCACTCGGAACCTTCGCCCGAGGGCGCGCTCGCGGCCCGGATGTTCGCCCCTTCGATCGGCGTTCCAGAGGACCTCGCCAACGCCAACAGCACGGCCTGTCTCGTCGCACACCTGGCTGGCCGGGGCGTCCACCGGATCGCCGTCGACATGGGCGACGCCCTCGGCGGCCCCGCCACCATCACCGCCACGGCGGGACCGGACCTGCGAGTCGAACTCGGCGGCACCGCACGGATCCTGACGGAGCAACCGGCCCATCGGCTCTCTTGAAAATGACCGAGCCGTTTGGCTTTGACGTCGTCGATCGGGCTCTGTCAGCGATCATGGGGGCTGTCACGGGTGGTCACTAAAGCGGGATCATCTTCCTGAGCAGATCAAACTCTGGGTCAATCCCGGGCCAGATGCGCAGGTCTTCGTCGCTCATGCCCCCATGCAACCCGATCCCCCCGACAACGCGCGAGCGGGGCCCGCAGCCTGTGGATAACGTTATCCACAGGGCTGGCGGAGCCGACCGGGCTGAGGGACCGTCGGGTCATGACTCGAGACAACGACACGGCCGGTCTGTCCGGCGAGGAGCAGGTCACCCTTCGCAGCCCCGCCGAGCTCGCCGACGCCCTGCCCTACGTTCTGGGCTTCCACCCCGATGACAGCGTGGTGATGATCGCGCTGCACGGACCGCGCGGCCGGTTCGGCGGCAGACTCCGGCTCGGCATCCCCCGCGTCCGCGAGGAGTGGCCCGACGTGTGCGATCAGCTCGCCGAATGCCTGATCGGGGGCAGTGAGCGGCGTGGTGACCGGCCCGACGGGATCGTGCTGTTCCTGTGCCAGGAACCGGCCGAGGGCGAGTCCGGGCGGGATGTGATGGAGCGGCTGCGGCCCCTCGCTCAGCGTCTGCGCACCGCGTGCGGCGGCTTCGAGGTGCCGGTCTTCGAGGCGCTGTGCCTTTCCGGCGGCCGGTTCTGGTCGTATGTCTGTCCCGACCGGCGCTGCTGTCCGCCGGAAGGGGTGCCGCTCGCCATGCCGGGCACCTCGGTGATGGCCGCGGCCGCGACCTTCGCAGGGGTGCATGTGCGCGGTTCGCTGCGTGAGATGGAGGCCAGGCTCGCGCCGCTCGCCGGGGCCCGCGCCGAGGGGCAGGAGCGGACGCTGGACATGGCCGGGAGCCGGCTCGTACCGAAGATCCTGGGAGGTGTGGGCTGTGCCGCCGTGCGGGAGGAGACCCTGGGTCTCGCGCGCCGGATGATGGACCGCTTGCGTGGCGCCCCGCCGATCGCCGACCCGAGCGCGGCCGACGCCCGCGACGACGGCCTGCTGGACGACGAGGAAGCCGCCTCGGTGATCATCGGGCTACAGGACCGGATGGCGCGCGACCGGGCCGCCCAGTGGATGGAGGGGCCGGACGCCGAGGCGGCACTGCGGCTGTGGCGCGCACTGGCCCGCCGCTGCGTCGGCTCGTACGGGGAGCACGCCGCGGCCCCGCTCACGCTTGCCGGATGGGTCGCCTGGTCGTCCGGCGACGAGCCCTCGGCCCGGGTCGCGCTCGGCCGAGCGCTGCGGGTCGATCCCCACTACCTCTTCGCCAAGCTGCTCCATCAGGCGTGCAACGAGGGGCTCGATCCCGAGCTGTTGCGCCAGTGTCTGCGCCGCGACGGTGCGGACCAGGCGGTGCACGCCGCGGTCCACGAGGAGCTGCGACGGCTCGACGGCGCCGCAGCCGGGGCGGCTCCCGAGCCCGCGGGTGCGGAGCCCCCGGCGGCGGACGGCGGAGAGCATCCGGAGCGGACCGGACGGCGATGGCCCGTGCGCACCACCGGACCGGGCGGCCCCACCGGACCGGGCGCGTCCGCTGCCAGGCGGCGGCCGGAAGGCAGGGCCCGGACCCGGCGCAGGTCGGGCGGGCGCGGCACGCGCAGCCGCCGCTGACCATGCGCGGCGCCGGACGGATCGTCAGGAACGCCACGGGGTGATCACCCATACGGAAGGAAGTGCGAGCGCCGAACGGGAAAACGCCTGGAAGAGCGGTTTCGGGAACATCGCCGATCATGCTCAACGGCCTGATTATCGTCAGGCAGACGACTATGATCGAGTCATGCCCTACGACCCATCGGCCTTCCCGGCTTTCGCCGTCACCGTGGATCTGGTCGTGCTCACCGTGCGGCGGCACGCGCTGTGTGCGTTGGCCGTCCGTCGCGGCGAGCCGCCCTTCAAGGGGCGATGGGCGCTGCCCGGCGGTTTCGTGCGCGCCGACGAGGACCTGACGGCCGCCGCGGCCAGGGAGCTGGCCGAGGAGACCGGGCTGCACGCCCATGACCCGGCGCTCCCGGTCCCGCCGAACGCCGCACACCTCGAACAGCTCGCCACCTACGGCGACCCGAAGCGGGACCCCAGGATGCGGGTGGTCAGCGTCGCCCATCTGGCGCTGGCGCCCGACCTGCCCGCGCCCCGGCCCGGGGGTGACGCCCACAGCGTCCGCTGGGCCCCGGTGGAGTCGCTGCTCGACCAGGAAGGAGCCTTCAGCCGGGACGCGGACCTGGCCGCCCCGCTCGCCTTCGATCACGCCCGCATCCTGGCGGACGGCGTCGAGCGCGCCCGCTCCAAGATCGAGTACTCCTCGCTGGCCACCGCCTTCTGCCCGCAGGAGTTCACGGTCGGCGAGCTGCGCCGGGTGTACGAGGCGGTGTGGGGCGTGGCCCTGGATCCCCGCAACTTCCACCGCAAAGTCACCGGAACTCCGGGATTCCTGGTGCCCACCGGGGGCACGACCACCCGTCAGGGCGGTCGCCCCGCCCAGCTGTTCCGGGCCGGGGGTGCCACGCTGCTCAATCCGCCCATGCTTCGTCCCGAGGTATGACGGCCCGTGACACGACGACTCGTCAGGGGGTGTATGTGCCGACGAAATAGGACATAGCGGGTTACCGTGCTCCGGTACGTCACCAGTCCCCACGTGCCACCGAGCGGTTCCATGCCCCGCGGGAGAAGCCATGATCCAGGCCACCGGACTGACCAGCGCCCGCCGCCGCAACCACGCGCCCGCCATCGACGATCTCACCTTCGAGGCCCCGCCGGGGCGGGTCACCGCCCTGCTCGGTGGTCCCGGCGCCGGGAAGACCAGCGCGTTGCGGCTGCTGCTGCAGCTCGACCGGGGCCATGGCTCCGCGTTCTTCCGGGGCCGCCCCCTGCACCGCATCCGGCGCCCGGCCCGTGAGATCGGCGTCCTCCTCGACGATGTCCCGGGACATCCGGGGCGCACGGTGCGCGGTCATCTGAGAATGCTCGGTGCCGCCGCCGGGGTGCCCGCCGCGCGCGCCGATGTCGTCCTCGACGTCGTCGGCCTCACGGATCTGGCGGACGAGCGCCTCGGCGATCTGGCCCTCGGGATGGAGCGCCGCCTCGGCATCGCCACCGCGCTGCTCGGAGACCCCCACGCCCTCGTGCTGGACGAACCGGCCCGGGGCCTGTCGGCCCGTGAGACCGACTGGCTCAACGGGCTGCTGCGCGGGTTCGCCGACCAGGGCGGCGCCGTGCTGATCACCACCGAGGACGCCGAAGGCGTCGCCCGCGTCGCGGACCGCGTCCTCACCCTGGAAGAGGGTCGACTGGTGGCCGATCAGCCGGTCGACGAGTTCGCCCGTACCCGGCTGCGCCCCCGCGTCGTCGTCCGCTCGCCGCTCGCCGGACGGCTGGCCGCCGTCCTGGAGGAGGAGGCGCAGGCCGCCCGGGAGGCGGCGGAGGCCGAGCGGCGCGCGGAGCGTGCGGCGGCGGCCGAGGCGGCGGCTCGCGCCCAGGCGGAAGAGGCCGCGGCCGAGGGCGAGGCCAAGGCCGGGATCAAGCTCAAGGCCAAGTCCAGGTTCGGCGGCCTCGGCCGAACCAAGGACAAGGCGGAGGACGAGGGCGACACCGCGCCCGCGGGAGTGAGCACGCCCGAGGGGGACGCCGAGCCCGCCACCGTGCCCGTGCCCGTTTCTGTCCCGGGGCCCGCAGCCGCGGTCCCCGCGAGTGCCGCGGCGACCGAGGAGGGGCCCGAGGTCGAGGAGGAGGCGGTCGCCGACCCGTTCTCGGTGGTGCGGGACGACGAGACCCGCATTTCCGTCTACGGCCTCCCCAGCGCCTCCGTCGGCGAGGCCGCCTACCGCCACGGCATCGTGGTGCACCGGCTGGTCGAGGAGACCGCCGACCTGGGACCCGCGACCCCCGCGGGAGCCCATGCCCGCGACCCCGAGACCTCATCGCCCCGGGTGCTCCACAGGCTCCGGCTCCCGGGTCCCGCCTGGCCGATGCGGTACGAACTGCGCCGGGCCACCGGCGTCCGGTCCGGCTGGCTGATCGGCGCCGCGGCGCTCGCACTCTCGCTTCTCGCCTCCGTGCTGCTGGCCCGCGAGGGCGGTGCCGGGGAACTGCACCGGCTCACCGGCTGGCCCGCCGACCTTCCGCTGCCGCCCATCGCGATCGCCGCCGGACTGCTGGGAGCCCTGGCCTTCGGCGACGAGTTCCGCTATCCGGCGCTGGCCCCCGCCCGGGACGCCGTACCGCACCAGATCGGTCTGCTGACCGCCAAGTTCGTCGTCTGCGCGGTCGGTGCCACGGTGCTGTCGCTCGGCGCCATCGTCCTCGACAGCGCGGCGCTCCTCCTGCTCGTCGGCGGAAACGCGGTTCCGCTCCCGAGCGACTGGCCGGTGCTGATGGCGAGTGTTTTCGGCCTCACCATCGGCTGCTCATGGGCCGGACTGCTCGCCGCGGGCGTCTTCCGGTCCACCGCGCTCGGGCTGGCCACGCTCCTCGCGGTGCCGCTCCTGGCGGTTCCCGTGGTCCGGCGTGCGATGGACGAGCCGTCGCTGCACTCGCTCGTCGGGCTGCCGCACCGGCTGCGCGCCGTGGCGCTGGACCGTCCGCCGTCCATGCTCAACCGGGGAGTGGCGGCTGTGCTGCGGCTCGCGGGCCAGCCCGTGGGGCAGGCCCTGATGCTGTCGGTGGCGGTGCTGCTGTTCGCCTACGCCCTCACCGGGCTGCGCGGGAGAAGAGCCCGCCAGTAGGCGGCCCTGCCGCGGACCGGGACGCAGGGGCCGGTCCGCGGCAGGGGATCCCGGACCGGTCCCTGTGCCCCGGGAGCGGCTCGCCGGTGGTTGCGCAGGGGCTGCTCATGAAGTGGTCGCAACTCCGGTGAAGGGTGCTGCTTTCTGTCCGAATCAGCGTCAATTGTGAGGTAATGGGCGATCACCCTTTCGTGTGCTTTTCACCAAAGACCTCAAGGGTCTCCGGAGCGTCGCCGACAAAGGATGCGTGAGTACCCTTGCGCACACCACCATGACCGCGGCTCGCCCCGCCGACTCCGGCCTCGCCGGCTCGGGCGAGCTTGACCGCTACTCCTACGCCGACGCCCCCGGCGCCGACCGCGGCAGCGCCCCCTCCTGGGACGGCGCGGACGCGGAGATCGGCCGGGTGGGCCGCCGCGCGGCCGGCAACCGGGGCCGCGGGCTGCACGGCCAACTCGTTCAACAGCTCGGCCAGATGATCGTTTCCGGCGACCTGGGCGCGGACCGCCCGCTGGTCCCGGAGGAGATCGGCCAGCGCTTCGAGGTCTCCCGCACCGTCGTCCGGGAATCGCTGCGCGTCCTCGAGGCCAAGGGCCTGGTCAGCGCCCGCCCCAACGTCGGCACCCGGGTCCGCCCGGTCAGCGACTGGAACCTGCTGGATCCGGACATCATCGAGTGGCGCGCCTTCGGGCCGCAGCGTGACGACCAGCGCCGCGAGCTGTGCGAGCTGCGCTGGACGATCGAGCCGCTCGCGGCGCGCCTCGCAGCGGGGCACGGCCGTGAGGACGTGCAGCAGCGGCTGGCCGACATGGCGGAGATCATGGGGCACTCGCTGACCCAGGGTGACACCCTCACCTTCTCCCGCGCCGACGCCGAGTTCCACGCCCTGCTGCTCCAGGTCGGGGGCAACCGGATGCTGGAGCACCTGGCGGGCATCGTCGCCGCCGCCCTCCACGTCTCCGGCGCGCCGGCCAGCGGCTGTGACCGGCTCACCGAGGCGAGCGTCGGCCACCACCGCCGGATCGTCGAGGCGGTCGGGTCGGGAGACGCCGCCGCGGCCGAAGGGGCGATGCGTCAACTCCTGACCGTCCACCCGGATCTCGATCACGCCGAGGTCGGGGTGCCCGCGCCGCGCGAGCACTGACCCGCGGCGCGTACGGCGCCCGGGGTGTACGGCGTATGGCACGCCGCGGGCGGCGGGCCGCCGGCGGTGGGCGGCGTACGGCGTACGGAGCGGCGTCGCCGGATCCCGCCCGCGGGTTCGGCGGCGCGGCGCGGAGTGTGGCGGCGGCGCGGAGCGTGACGACGGTGCGGAACGTGGAGTGCGGGACGTGACATGAGACGCAGTTCGGGCGGACCAGGAGAGCCGCCCGGGAGTCGGCGCGTGATCGACTCGGAGTTATCTGTCCCGTTGGGTGGGTATTAAGACCGATATGTGGTGTGACTCGGGCCACGACGATTGGGCGTAACGCTCTTTGGGGCAGCGCGATGATTAAAGAGGTGGCAGCCGCGGAGGGAATACGGATGTCGCTCGCGACGCTGTACTCCTCCGCACTCCGCCCGCGCGCCGTCGGTTCATCCCTGCCGGCGGTCGTCGGCTCCGGTCCACAGCGGACGGGGCCGGAAGCCGTTTCCAACGTTCCGAGAGGTTGTTCGTGTCGGCCAGCACATCCCGTACGCTCCCGCCGGAGATCGCCGAGTCCGAGTCTGTCATGGCGCTCATCGAGCGGGGAAAGGCTGAGGGGCAGATTGCCGGCGATGACGTGCGTCGGGCCTTCGAGGCTGACCAGATTCCGCCAACCCAGTGGAAGAACGTTCTGCGCAGCCTCAACCAGATCCTCGACGAGGAGGGTGTGACGCTGATGGTCAGTGCCGCAGAGGCGCCCAAGCGCACCCGCAAGAGCGTCGCAGCGAAGAGTCCGGCAAAGCGCACCGCCACCAAGACCGTCGCGGCCAAGACGGTCGCAGCCAAGAAGGCCCCCGCCGCTCCGGCCGCTCCCGCGACCGCCGCGGGAGGCCCGGCCGAGGAGGCGTCGGCGGCCCCCGCGAAGAAGGCCGCCGCCAAGAAGACCACCGCCAAGAAGACGGCGGCGAAGAAGACCACCGCCGCGAAGAAGACGGTCGCGAAGAAGACCACCGCCAAGAAGGACGTCACCGACGAGATCCTCGAGGCCGAGGACGTCATCGAGGAGGTGCCGACGGGCGGCAAGCCGGCCCCCGAGGGTGCCGAGCCCGAGCCGGAGAACGCGGGCTTCGTGCTCTCCGACGAGGACGAGGACGACGCCCCCGCGCAGCAGGTCGCCGCGGCCGGTGCCACCGCCGACCCGGTCAAGGACTACCTGAAGCAGATCGGCAAGGTCCCGCTGCTCAACGCCGAGCAGGAGGTCGAGCTCGCGAAGCGGATCGAGGCCGGTCTGTTCGCCGAGGACAAGCTCGCCAACTCCGACAAGCTCGCCCCCAAGCTCAAGCGCGAGCTGGAGATCATCGCCGAGGACGGCCGTCGCGCCAAGAACCACCTCCTGGAGGCCAACCTCCGTCTGGTGGTCTCCCTGGCCAAGCGGTACACGGGCCGCGGCATGCTCTTCCTGGACCTGATCCAGGAGGGCAACCTCGGTCTGATCCGCGCCGTCGAGAAGTTCGACTACACCAAGGGCTACAAGTTCTCGACGTACGCCACCTGGTGGATCCGCCAGGCGATCACGCGTGCCATGGCCGACCAGGCCCGCACCATCCGTATCCCGGTGCACATGGTCGAGGTCATCAACAAGCTCGCGCGGGTGCAGCGCCAGATGCTCCAGGACCTGGGCCGTGAGCCCACTCCGGAGGAGCTGGCCAAGGAGCTGGACATGACCCCCGAGAAGGTCATCGAGGTCCAGAAGTACGGCCGTGAGCCGATCTCCCTGCACACCCCGCTGGGTGAGGACGGGGACAGCGAGTTCGGTGACCTCATCGAGGACTCCGAGGCCGTCGTCCCGGCCGACGCCGTGAGCTTCACCCTGCTCCAGGAGCAGCTGCACTCGGTGCTCGACACGCTCAGCGAGCGCGAGGCGGGCGTGGTGTCCATGCGCTTCGGCCTCACCGACGGTCAGCCGAAGACGCTCGACGAGATCGGCAAGGTCTATGGCGTGACGCGTGAGCGCATCCGCCAGATCGAGTCCAAGACCATGTCGAAGCTGCGCCACCCGTCCCGCTCCCAGGTCCTCCGGGACTACCTGGACTGATGGGCGGTTTCCGCACCGCATAGCGCCTACACGAAGGCCGGGCCTCCTCGGAGGGCCCGGCCTTCGTGCTGTCGGAAGTGCTGTCTGCGTGCTGTCCGGGGACGAATCACCCGGTTGGCCGAGGAGCGTCCGCCCCGGTTGGCCCTCTCCGGGATGCGGATCACGCCGGGCGGGGTGACGCTGGGTGGGCGACTCGCTCCGTACGGTCAGGAGGCTGCATGCGTAAGTCGCTGCCCTCGCTCCCCGCCCGCCTCGCCGTGCTGCTCGCGGCCGCGCTTGCCGCCGCGCTCGCGCTGCTGCTGCTCGCGCCCGCCCCGGCGACGGCCGATCGTGCCGTGGTGGGCGGGCACCGGGTCCGTACGGTCGAGGCGCCCTGGGCCGTCGCGCTGGCCAGCCGTGAGCTGTTCGGAGGGAAGCGCTCGGGGCAGTTCTGCGGGGGTGTGGCGGTGACCCCCACGAAGGTCATCACGGCGGCGCACTGCCTGAGCCGGGCGGTGCTGGGCAAGAAGTGGCAGGAGGTGCGGGACCTGCGGGTGATCGTCGGCCGCAATGATCTGCGGGGGACCCGCGGGGTGGAGATGGCGCCCGCGAAGGTGTGGGTCAACCCGGCGTACCAGGCCGACGATCGGGCCGGTGACCTCGCGGTGCTCACCCTGGGGCGGCCGCTGCCGCCCGCCTACGTCATCCGCATGGCGCGGGCCGGGGATCCGGCGTACCAGCCCGGGAGCAAGGCGCTGGTGTACGGCTGGGGCGACACGGACGGTGACGGCAGCTATGCGCTGACGCTGCGGGCCACGGCGGTACGCGTCCTGACCGACGCGACGTGCCGGAGCGCCTACCCCGGCAACACGGAGGGCGATTACCAGCCGGCTTCGATGGTCTGTGCCGGGGTTCCGGGTGGTGGCCGGGACGCCTGTCAGGGGGACAGCGGAGGTCCGCTGGTCGCCGATGGGCGGCTGGTGGGCCTGGTGTCCTGGGGGAGTGGCTGTGCGGTGGCCGGGCGGCCGGGTGTCTACACCCGGATCTCGGCGGTGGTGTCGCTGGTGGCCGCCTATGGCTGAGACGGCCGAAGGGGTGCCTCAGGCCCGCCGGGAGGCCTGGGATGCCTGGGAGGGGCCGGAGGGGTCCCCGGGGCCCTGGGGGCAGGGCGTCAGTGGGTCGCGACACGCCGCGACGAGCGCGGGCGGCCCTCCCCTGGCTGGGGCGGGCCGCCCGACGTCCGGCCCTTGGCCGGTTTCGCTCGTCGTCGTGGCGCGAGGCGTCAGCGTTCGTCGTCCGACGCAGACGCCGGAGCGGCGGTCAGCCGCTCGGTCTCGTCCTGTATTTCCGCGGCGATCTTCTTGAGTTCCGGCTCGAACTTGCGACCGTGGTGGGCGCAGAAGAGCAGTTCACCGCCGCTCATCAGGACGACGCGCAGGTATGCCTGGGCGCCGCAGCGGTCGCAGCGGTCAGCGGCCGTCAGCGGGCTCGCGGGGGTCAGAACAGTAGTCACGTCGCCTCTTCTCTAGCTCGACGAGCTGTCGTACCAGGGTCAACATCCAACCAGCCCGATATCGTTCCCGCTCGTGGCTTTTTCTCAAAAATTGCTTCTGAGTGGGCCGGATGGTGACGGTTGGCGGCGAATGAGCCGTATTGCGTTGGTTTACGGATTCACGTCGCTTGTCGGGTTTTGTCCTCCCGGCCGGGTTGCCGGTTGTGAATGAGGACGTGCCCGGAGCCTAAATGGTTCATGCCTCCAAGGGAACGTGATGTGTGCTTCACGCCAAACGGGCTATCGAACGTACGAGCGAAACCGGGGTGGCCTGGACTAGGATGGACGTTTCACGGGTGGCGGCACGAAGGCTCTATCAGGCCTCGGTACGCTCTGACGGGCGACCCGTGCCACCATCGTGCCCAAAGTCGGGCCAACAGAAATTCAGCGAGGAGCGAACCGCGTGACCGCCGACACGTCCGTGCCGTCCACTGCGCTGCTGACCGGAGCAGACCGGGGCGGCTCCAACTACACCGCGCGGCACCTTCTCGTCCTCGAGGGGCTCGAGGCAGTGCGCAAGCGGCCCGGTATGTACATCGGATCGACCGACAGCCGCGGTCTCATGCACTGCCTCTGGGAGATCATCGACAACTCGGTGGACGAGGCCCTGGGCGGCTATTGTGACCGCATCGAGGTGCATCTGCACGACGACGGTTCCGTGGAGGTCCGGGACAACGGCCGGGGGATCCCGGTCGACGTCGAGCCCAAGACCGGGCTGTCCGGCGTCGAGGTCGTGATGACCAAGCTGCACGCCGGCGGCAAGTTCGGCGGTGGCTCGTACGCGGCCTCCGGCGGTCTGCACGGCGTCGGTGCCTCCGTGGTGAACGCGCTGTCCAGCCGCCTCGACGTCGAGGTGGACCGGGACGGCAAGACCCACTCGATCAGCTTCCGGCGCGGCGTTCCCGGGATCTTCACCGAATCCGGGCCGGACGCCCCCTTCGACCCCTCCGGCGGTCTTCTCAAGGGGAAGCGGGTTCCCAAGACCCGCACCGGCACCCGCATCCGCTACTGGTCGGACCGGCAGATCTTCCTCAAGGACGCCAAGCTCTCCCTGGAGAACCTGCACGCCCGCGCCCGCCAGACCGCCTTCCTGGTGCCGGGCCTGACGCTCGTCGTCCGGGACGAGCGGGCCCTCGAGGGCCGGGAGGGGGTCGTCGAGGAGACGTTCCGCTATGACGGCGGCATCAGCGAGTTCTGCGAGTACCTCGCCCAGGACAAGGCCGTCTGTGACGTGATGCGCCTGTCCGGGCAGGGCACCTTCAAGGAGACCGTGCCGGTCCTCGACGAGCGCGGCCACATGACGCCGACCGAGGTCACCCGGGAGCTGGGCGTCGACATCGCGCTGCGCTGGGGCACCGGCTACGACGCCACCACCAAGTCCTTCGTGAACATCATCGCCACGCCCAAGGGCGGCACGCACGTCTCGGGCTTCGAGCGCTCGGTCACCAAGACCGTCAACGAGGTACTGCGCTCCGCCAAGCTGCTGCGCGTCGCCGAGGACGACGTCGTCAAGGACGACGTCATGGAGGGCCTGACCGCCGTCGTGACCGTGCGGCTCGCGGAGCCGCAGTTCGAGGGCCAGACCAAGGAGGTGCTGGGCACTTCGGCCGCCTCCCGGATCGTGGCCAACGTGGTCGCCAAGGAGCTGAAGGCGTTCCTCACGTCCGGGAAGCGGGACGCCAAGCAGCAGGCCCGGGCCGTCCTGGAGAAGATCGTCGCCGCGGCCCGTACGCGCATCGCGGCCCGCCAGCACAAGGAGGCGCAGCGCCGCAAGACCGCGCTGGAGTCCTCCTCGCTGCCCGCGAAGCTGGCCGACTGCCGCAGCGACGACGTGGACCGCAGCGAACTGTTCATCGTCGAGGGCGACTCGGCGCTCGGTACGGCCAAACTCGCCCGGAACTCCGAGTTCCAGGCGCTGCTGCCGATCCGCGGCAAGATCCTCAACGTTCAGAAGTCGTCCGTATCGGACATGCTGAAGAACGCCGAGTGCGGGTCGATCATCCAGGTCATAGGGGCCGGATCGGGCCGTACGTTCGACATCGACCAGGCCCGCTACGGCAAGGTGATCTTCCTTGCCGACGCCGATGTCGACGGCGCCCACATCCGCTGTCTGCTGCTCACCCTCTTCCAGCGCTACATGCGGCCGATGGTGGAGCAGGGGCGGGTCTTCTCGGCCGTGCCACCGCTGCACCGGGTGGAGCTGGTCAACCCGAAGCGGGGTCAGGAGAAGTACATCTACACGTACTCCGACAACGAGCTGCGGGAAACGCTGCTGGACCTGGAGCGCCGTGGGGTCCGCTACAAGGACGGCATCCAGCGCTACAAGGGTCTCGGCGAGATGGACGCCGACCAGCTCGCGGAGACCACGATGGACCCGCGTCACCGCACGCTGCGGCGCATCAACATCAGCGACCTGGAGGCCGCCGAGCAGGCGTTCCACCTGCTCATGGGCAACGAGGTCGCGCCGCGCAAGGAGTTCATCACCAACTCGGCGGCGACCCTGGACCGCTCGCGCATCGACGTCTGAGGTGGCTCCACGTCTGAGGAGGCCGTCTCTCCACCCCCGGGTGGCGAGACGGCTGTAGCGGCTGGTCGCGGAGCGGGGCGAGCCCGAGCGGGAACGATTCCGGGCCGTTCATCACCTGAGTCACCTGATGGGGTGAACGTCCGGTATTGGAGTATCCGCGATCTTCTCCCTCTGTCCATCCTTGGGCACGCCAACGCGGCAGTGAACAAGGAGCTTTCGGGTGGACATGCACAACGCGCGCGATGCCGGGGCGGCCCGGCTGGACGATCCCTGGTACGACGCGCTCGCCTCCGGCTGGGGCGAGCCGGACGAGCAGGACGAGACAGCCGGTCCGCCCCGGCGCGCCCGCCCGCCCGCCGCCGAGGAGGTGTACACGGAGGTGCACGGCAGCGCCGCCTTCCAGGAGGTGCGCAGGCGCTACCGCCGCTTCGTCTTCCCGGCGGCCGCCGCCTTTCTGCTCTGGTACCTCGCGTATGTGGTAGCGGCGACGACCGCGCCCGGCATGATGGCCCGCCCGGTGGTGGGGGCGCTCAACGTCGCGATGGTCGCGGGCCTCGCCCAGTTCGCCACCACCTTCCTGCTGACGTGGGCGTACGCTCGCCACGCCCGGCTGCGCAGGGACCGGGTCGCGCTGGAGCTGCGCTGGGTGACGCAGGAGATGATGCGGGGGCACGGGCGGTGACCGGCAATCAGCAGAGCCTCGCGCTGCTGCTCTTCGGCGTCTTCGTGGCCGCCACGCTCGCGATCACCACTTGGGCGAGCCGCCGACGGCAGGGCTCCCCGGAGGAGTTCTACGCGGGCGGGCGGCTGTTCTCCCCGATGGAGAACGGCTTCGCCATCGCGGGCGACTACATGTCGGCCGCCTCCTTCCTCGGCATCTCCGGACTCATCGCGCTCTTCGGCTACGACGGGGTGCTCTACTGCGTCGGCTTCCTGGTGGCCTGGCTGGTGGTGCTGCTGCTGGTCGCCGAACTCGTCCGCAACTGCGGCCGGTTCACCCTCGCCGACGTGCTGGCCGCGCGGATGAGCGAGCGCCCGGTCCGGATCGCCGCGGGCGTCTCCTCGGTCACCGTCTGCGTGCTCTACCTCGTCGCCCAGATGGTCGGTGCGGGCAGCCTGGTCGCCCTGCTGCTGGACGAGACGGGGTCCCGGGCCCGGTCCTGGACGGTCATCGGCGTCGGCACCCTGATGGTGGTCTTCGTCGCGCTGGGCGGGATGCGGGCCACGACCTGGATCCAGATCGTGAAGGCCGTCCTGCTGATGGGCGGCGCGGTGACGCTCACCGTGCTCGTCCTGGTCCGCTTCCACGGCGACATCGACAGCCTGCTGAGCACCGCGGCGCGGCACAGCGGGCAGGGCAGCGACTTCCTCGCCCCGGGGCTCGCGTACGGCGACGGCTGGACCGCACGGCTGGACTTCGTGAGCCTGGGCGTCGCCCTCGTGCTGGGCACCGCGGGGCTGCCGCATATCCTCTCGCGCTTCTACACCGTGCCGACCGCCCCGGCCGCCCGCCGGTCCGTCATCTGGTCGATCGGGCTGATCGGCGGCTTCTACCTGATGACGATCGTGCTGGGCTTCGGCGCGGCGGCCGTGCTGGGCACCGATGCCGTGCGCAGCTCCAACGCGGCGGGCAACACGGCCGTGCCGCTGCTCGCGCTCGACCTCGGCGGGGGCGCCGGGTCGACGGGCGGGACGGTGCTGTTCGCGATCGTCGCCGCCGTCGCGTTCGCCACCATCCTCGCCGTCGTGGCCGGGATCACCCTCGCCTCCTCGGCCTCCGTCGCCCATGACCTGTACGCCTCGCTGAGCCGGCGCAAAGACCGCACACCGCGCAGCGAGGTCGCGGTCGCGCGCGTCGCGGCGGTCGGGATCGGGGCGGCGGCGATCGGCCTGGGGCTGCTCGCCGACGACCTCAACGTGGCCTTCCTGGTGGGGCTCGCCTTCGCGGCCGCCGCGTCGGCGAACCTCCCGGTGCTGCTGTACTCGCTGTTCTGGCGGCGGTTCACCACGCGCGGAGCGGTGTGGTCGGTCTACGGCGGCCTGGTCCCTGCGGTGGTGCTGGTGGTGTTCTCCCCGGTGGTCTCCGGCGGGCCCGAGGCGATCTTCTCCGGGGTGGACTTCCATCTCTTCCCGCTACAGAACCCCGGGCTGGTCTCGGTTCCCCTCGGCTTCCTCGCCGGCTGGCTCGGCACGGTCCTCTCCGACGAGGCCGCGGACGCCCGCGGGCACGCGGCCCGGCACGCGGAGACGGAGGTGCGGGCCCTCACCGGGGCGGGCGCGGCCTGATCGACAAGACACCCCCTGGACCTCAGACCCAGTCGTAGCGGTGTTCCGGGCGGCCGGTCTCGCCGTACTTGAGGCTGAGCCGCACCCGGCCCGTGCGCTCCAGGAGCTTCAGATAGCGCTGGGCGGTCTGTCTGCTGAGCGACGCGCGCTCGGCGACCTCCTGGGCCGACAGCGGGCCGTCGGCGCCGCGCAGCACCTCCCGTACGAGGTCGGCGGTGAGCGCCGAGTGGCCCTTGGGCAGCTCGGCGGGGCCCGCCGAGGCGCCGCCCAGGGCGCCGAAGATCCGGTCCACCTGGTCCTGTCCGGCCTCGCCGCCGCCCGCCAGGGCGCGGCGCAGTGCCGCGTAGCCCTCCAGCTTGGCGCGCAGCCCGGCGAACGTGAACGGCTTGACCAGGTACTGGAGCGCGCCGTGGCGCATCGCGGCCTGCACGGTGCCGATGTCGCGGGCGGCGGTCACCATGATGATGTCCGTGTGGTGGCCCAGCTGCCGCAGCCGCCCCACCAGCGCGAGCCCGGTCTCGTCCGGCAGGTAGTGGTCGAGCAGGACGAGATCGGCGTGGCCGCGCTCCAGGTAGGCCAGCGCGTCGGCGGCCGTGTGTGCCTGCCCGGCGACGCGGAAGCCCGGCACCTTGCCGACGTAGGCCGCGTTGACGCGGGCGACCCGTACGTCGTCGTCCACGACCAGCACCTCGATGAGACCGCCCGGCCCGGTGTCCCATGTCATCGCGGCTCTCCTGTCGCGGTCAGCGGCGCCCCGGCCGCTTCCTCGGCCGGTTCCTCGGTCAGCGCCTCGGGGAGGACGACGGTGAACTCGGCGCCGCCGCCGTCGCGGTCGGCCACCCGTGCGCTGCCGCCCTGGCGCTCGGCGAGGCGGCGCACCAGGGCCAGCCCGATGCCGCGCTGTCCGTGCGCGGGCGGCTTCTTGGTGGACCAGCCCTCGGTGAACACCAGGTCGCGCCGGTCGGCGGGGATGCCGGGTCCGGTGTCCGAGACCCGCAGCAGCACCGTACGGTCGTCCGCGCACAGCTCAACCTCGACCCGCGGCTCGGCCGAACCCACCGCCGCGTCCAGCGCGTTGTCGATCAGGTTGCCGACGATCGTCACCAGCCCCGGCGGATCCACCAGCCGGTCCGGCAGCAGGGTGCCCTCGGCGATGCGCAGGGACACCCCGCGCTCCGTGGCGACCGTGGCCTTGCCGACCAGCAGGGCGGCCAGCAGCGGGTCGTGCACCCGCTCGGTGACCTGCTCGGCGGTGGCGCGGTGGACGCCGACCGCCTCGGTGATGAACTCCACCGCCTCCTCGTGGAGTTCGAGTTCGAGCAGGCCGAGGAGGGTGTGCATCCGGTTGGCGTGCTCGTGGTCCTGGGCGCGCAGCGCGTCGATCAGCCCGCGGGTGCCGTCCAGTTCGCGGCCGAGCCGCTCCAGTTCGGTGCGGTCGCGCAGGGTGGCCACCGCGCCGCCGTCGTCCGTGGGCATCCGGTTGGCGACCAGCACCCGGCCGCCGCTGACGGTCAGCAGATCGGCGCCGGTGACCCGCCCGGCCAGCACATCGGTCGTACGGCCGGGCGGCAGCACCGCCTCCAGCGGCTGTCCGGTGTCCTCGGTGCGCAGGTCCAGCAGCCGCTGCGCCTCGTCGTTCATCAGCCGGATGCGGCCGTGCGCGTCCAGCGCGACGACGCCCTCGCGGATGCCGTGCAGCATGGCCTCGCGCTCGGCGAGTAGCGCGGAGATGTCGGAGAAGGCCAGGTCATGGGTGCGCCGCTGGAGCCTGCGGGACACCAGATAGGCCGCCAGGGCGCCGACGGCGAGCGCGCCGCCCGCGTACGCGAGCAGCCCGGGCAGCGCGCCGAGCAGCCGTCCGCGCACGGTCTCGTACGCGATGCCGACCGACACCGCGCCCACGATGCGGCCGTCCCCGTCGCGCAGCGGCACCTTGCCGCGGGCCGAGCGGCCGAGCGTGCCGTTGTCGATCTGCATGACCTCATGGCCCGCGAGGGCTTGATCGGGGCTGGTCGAGACGTGCTTGCCGATCTCGTCAGGGGAGGTGTGCGACCAGCGGACCCCGCGCCGGTCCATGATCACGACGTATTCGGCGCCGGTCGCCCGGCGGATGCGTTCCGCCGCGGCCTGGACCGGTCCTTCCCGGCTGGGCCGGGTGTGTTGGAGCGCCGTGACCAGCCGCGGTTCGGAGGCCGTGGTCTGGGCGATGGACAGCGCCCGGCGCATGGCCTGGTCGTCGAGCTGGGAGCCGAGCGGGCGCAGGAAGAGGCCGGTCGCGAGCACGGTGACGCCCGTGGCGATGGCCAGCTGCATCAGCAGCACCTGGGAGAAGACGCGTCGGGGCCAGCCGATGCGCCACCTTGTGGCCGCGGAGGGCGGCCCCGGCGGTATCGCGGCGCTCATGGCAACGAAGGGTAACGAAGGGCAGGGCGCGGACACGCCCCAGTACCCCCGGCGGCCACGCGCGCGGTGGGGGAGGCCGGGGGCCGTCCGGGAGGGCGGTCGCTCAGCGCCGGGCGGCGGTGACCGTCCGTCCGTCGCGCGCGGGCCGCACGGCCCGGATGCCGACCACGTCCATGCGGGCCGGGGAGCCCAGCGGCGAGCCGCAGCTCTGCGGCCGCGGCGGGGCGGCGGCCACCTGAGCCACGCTCACCCGCCACACCCGGCCGTCGGTGTGCGCCACGGTCACCGACCAGGCGGGGGCGGCGCTCTCGGTGCGTACGACGGTCAGCGCGTCGGCCCCGTCCTCACCGGTCAGCTCGCGGACCGCCAGCTCGGCCGCCTGTCCGGGCCGCTCCCAGGCGGAGCGGCCGCGGCAGCCCTCGGTGGCCACCCGGTTCTCGCGCAGGGCCGCGAGGGTGTCCTTGACGTCCTGGGCGGTGACCCGGCCGTAGGCGTAGCCGTGCGGGAGGACGACGAGCGTCGGCGAGAAGCGGTGGCCGCCGATGTGGGTGATCTCCCAGGTGCCCTCCACTCCGGCGGTGGTCAGCTCGGCGGCCAGCGGGCGGCCGAGCAGCGCGCAGCAGCGGTCGCGCTTTCCGTTGGTGCACACCAGCACCAGCGGATCGCCGGTGTACTCCCCCCACTCCCCGGGGAGGCCGCCGGGAGCGTCGTCGGCCGCACCGGTGAGGCCGCTCGCGTCTCCCGCGCCCAGCGCGGCGAAGTCCAGGTCGAGCAGTTGCCCCGGGTCGGCGAGGGCGGTCGTGCGGATCCAGGAGCGGCCGGGCCGGGTGTGCGCCACGAACACCCGGTGACGGCTGCCCGCGTGCAGGTCGGCATGGCGGCCCGGCCGGCGGATCAGCGCGACCCGGACGCCGGTGCCTTCGGCGGCGTGCTCCAGGGCGCGCCCCACGGCCGGGTCCAGGCGGCTGGCGGTCAGGGCCTCGGTGCCCCAGGGGCCCGGTTGTTCGACAAGCAGCCAGGTGGGGGCGGTGGCCGCCGTCCCGGCGAGCGGCTCGGACAGGTCCCGGGAAGCGGTCGTGCACGTGCTCACGAAGGTAAGCCTAACCTCTGTCGATCAACTTCGCGCACGGGTGGGGTAATCAGGGTGACGGGGGAGCGGGAAGGTCCGGTTCCCCGGGGCGCGCACCCTGTTCCGCGGGGGCGGGGACGGCGGGAGAATGACTGTTCCGGGGGCGGAGGGGGGTTCTGATGTGCGGGCTGTGGGCGCGGTGGCGCGGACGCCGCGGGAAGCGCGGGGCGCGACGGCTGGATCCGGCGGTGAGAGCGAGGGTGCGGGCGGCGTACGCCGAGGGACGGCCGATCCCCGAGGCGCTCGCCCGGCAGGCGGCGCTCGCCGGTGACCGGGAGGGCATGACGGTCTACGGCATCGGGCTCGGCAACCGCGGTGCGTACCAGGAGGCCCTGCACTGGCTCGGCAAGGCGGTGGACGCCGGGGACCTCACCGCGCTGGTGGTGCTCGGCACCCTGCATCTGGACCTCGGCGATCCGGTCGAGGCGGAGCGGCACTTCCGGAAGGCGGCCGACCGCGGCCACCCCGGCGCCCGGGTAGCGCTCCGGCAGCTGCGGGCCCGGCGCAACGGGGCCGGGCACTGAGCCCCGCGCCGCGCTCATCGCTCCCGGTGGCCGCATGCGCAGGGCGCGGCACCTCTCCGGTGCCGCGCCCCTGATCGTCCGTTCCCGCCGTGCCTACACCGGCCCGGCGACCACCGCCACCGGCTTGGCGAGCGGCACTCCGGAGCCGTCCCGGCGCGGATCGGGCTCCGGCAGCGGCACCGGGGCGCCGGTGGCCGACGCCGCGCGGGCCGGGGCCGCGCCCGCCCAGGCCAGCACCAGACAGTCCTCGCCCTTGAGGAACCGCTGACAGCGCACCCCGCCCGTGGCCCGCCCCTTGCGCGGGTACTGGTCGAAGGGGGTGAGCTTGGCCGTCTGCTGTACGGAGTCGTCGAGCGTGCCGTGCGTACCCGAGACCGTGAACACCACCGCGTCGGCAGCCGGGTCGACCGCCGTGAACGAGATCACCTTCGCGTCAGGCGCGAGCTTGATGCCCGCCATGCCGCCCGCGGCCCGCCCCTGCGGCCGCACCTGGCCCGCCGGATAGCGCAGCAGATGGGCGTTGTCGGTGATGAAGACCAGATCCTCCTCGCCGGTGCGCAGCTCGACCGCGCCCACGATCCGGTCGCCCTCCTTGAGGCCGATGACCTCCAGCTCCTCCTTGTGGGCCGGATAGTCCGGGACCACGCGCTTGACGACGCCCTGCTCCGTGCCGATCGCGAGCCCCGGCGAGGACTCGTCCAGGGTGGTGAGGCAGATCAGCTCCTCGCCCTCCTCCAGGGACAGGAACTCGGCGATCGGCGCCCCGCCCGCCAGGTTCGGCGTCGCGGAGGACTCCGGCAGCTGGGGCAGGTCGATCACCTGGAGCCGCAGCAGCCGCCCGGTCGAGGTCACCGCCCCGACCTCCGCGCGGGCCGTCGCCGGGACCGCCGAGACGATCACGTCGTGCTTGCTGCGCTTGGTCTGCTCGCCCGCGAACGGCTCCCCGTTCGCCGTACGGGCCAGCAGCCCGGTGGAGGACAGCAGCACCCGGCACGGGTCGTCCGCGACCTCTAGCGGCACCGCGGCCACCGGGGCGTCGGCGGACTCCAGCAGCACCGTGCGCCGCGGGGTGCCGAACTTCTTGCCCACCGTGGCCAGTTCGGAGGAGACCAGCTTGCGCAGCTCCGCGTCCGAGTCGAGGATCCGGGTCAGCTCCTCGATCTCCGCGTTGAGCTTGTCGCGCTCCGACTCCAGCTCGATCCGGTCGAACTTGGTCAGCCGGCGCAGCGGAGTGTCCAGGATGTACTGCGTCTGGACGTCCGACAGGTCGAAGCGGTCCATCAGCGTTTCCTTGGCCTGCGCCGAGTTCTCGCTGGACCGGATGAGGCGGATGACCTCGTCGATGTCGAGCAGGGCCACCAGCAGCCCCTCGACCAGGTGCAGCCGGTTGCGTCGCTTGGTGCGCCGGAACTCGCTGCGCCGCCGCACGACGTCGAAGCGGTGGTCGAGGTAGACCTCCAGCAGCTCCTTGAGCCCCAGCGTGAGCGGCTGGCCGTCCACCAGCGCCACGTTGTTGATGCCGAAGGACTCCTCCATCGGCGTGAGCTTGTAGAGCTGCTCCAGCACGGCCTCCGGGTTGAAGCCGTTCTTGATCTCGATCACCAGGCGCAGGCCGTGCGCACGGTCGGTGAGGTCCTTGACGTCCGCGATGCCCTGGAGCTTCTTGGCGCCGACCAGATCCTTGATCTTGGAGATGACCTTCTCGGGGCCGACGGTGAAGGGCAGTTCGGTGACGACGAGGCCCTTGCGGCGGGGCGTCACGTCCTCCACGGCCACCGTGGCGCGGATCTTGAAGCTGCCGCGCCCCGTCTCGTACGCGTCCCGGACGCCGCTGAGCCCGACGATCTGTCCGCCGGTCGGCAGGTCGGGACCCGGCACGTGCCGCATCAGCGTGTCGAGGTCCGCACCCGGGTGCTTGATCAGGTGGCGGGCGGCGGCGACCACCTCGCCCAGGTTGTGCGGCGGCATGTTCGTCGCCATGCCGACCGCGATCCCGGACGTGCCGTTGACCAGCAGGTTCGGATAGGCGGCGGGGAGGGTGACGGGCTCCTGCTCGCTGCCGTCGTAGTTCGGCGAGAAGTCGACCGTGTCCTCGTCGATGGACTCGGTCATCAGCGACGTCGCCGAGGCCATCCGGCACTCGGTGTACCGCATCGCGGCGGGCGGGTCGTCGTTGCCCAGCGAGCCGAAGTTCCCGTGGCCGTCGACCATGGGCAGGCGCATCGAGAACGGCTGCGCCATGCGCACCAGCGCGTCGTAGATCGACGCGTCACCGTGCGGGTGGAGCTTACCCATCACCTCGCCGACGACGCGGGCGCACTTCACGAAGCCGCGCTCGGGGCGCAGCCCCATCTCGTTCATCTGGTAGAGGATGCGTCGGTGCACGGGCTTGAGCCCGTCGCGGGCGTCGGGCAGCGCGCGCGAATAGATGACCGAGTAGGCGTACTCCAGGTAGGAGCCCTGCATCTCGTCGACGACGTCGATGTCGAGGATGCGCTCCTCGAAGTCGTCCGGCGGCGGACTCTTCGTGCTGCGGCGGGCCATCGCGCTTGCGGCTCCTTCAACGGCAGAGCGGGATCTGACGCGGACCATTGTGGCCCCGTCCACCGACAACTGTGGAACGGGCCGTCCCCGAACGGCACGGCGGGACCTTGGCCGGACCTTTGCGTGACGGGAACTTCGCCAGATGTCCGTGCGGTTGCATACAGTGACAGAAGCGCTCATCACAGCGGTTCACACGCGCTCCACACGCGATCGAAGGGACGTACATGCCCATGGGTCACACGGCCACGCAACAGGCCGGCTCCGGCGGCCTGAAAGCGACCGAGCACCGTCTGGCCAACGGCCTGCGGGTGGTGCTCTCCGAGGATCACCTGACCCCGGTCGCCGCGATCTGCCTCTGGTACGACGTCGGCTCACGCCACGAAGTCAAGGGGCGTACCGGCCTCGCCCACCTCTTCGAGCACCTGATGTTCCAGGGCTCGGCCCAGGTGACGGGGAACGGCCACTTCGAGCTGGTCCAGGGGGCCGGCGGCTCGCTCAACGGCACGACCAGCTTCGAGCGCACCAACTACTTCGAGACGATGCCCGCCCACCAGGTCGAGCTGGCGCTCTGGCTGGAGGCGGACCGGATGGGGTCCCTCCTGACCGCGCTGGACGACGAGAGCCTGGAGAACCAGCGGGACGTCGTCAAGAACGAGCGCCGCCAGCGCTACGACAACGTTCCGTACGGCACGGCCTTCGAGAAGCTCGTCGCCATGGCCTACCCCGACGGCCACCCGTACCACCACACCCCGATCGGCTCGATGGCCGACCTGGACGCCGCCTCCCTGGAGGACGCCCGGGAGTTCTTCCGCACGTACTACGCGCCGAACAACGCGGTGCTGTCCGTCGTCGGCGACATCGACCCCGAGCAGACGCTCGCGTGGATCGAGAAGTACTTCGGCACCATCCCCTCCCACGAGGGCAAGCGGCCGCCCCGCGACGGCACGCTCCCGGAGGTCATCGGCGGGCAGCTGCGCGAGGTCGTGGAGGAGGAGGTCCCGGCCCGCGCCCTGATGGCCGCCTACCGGCTGCCGCACGACGGCACCCGTGAGGCCGACGCCGCCGACCTGGCGCTGACCGTCCTCGGCGGCGGCGAGTCCTCCCGGCTGCACAACCGCCTGGTCCGCCGCGACCGTACGGCCGTCGCCGCCGGGTTCGGCCTGCTGCGGCTGGCGGGCGCGCCGTCGCTGGGCTGGCTGGACGTGAAGACCTCCGGCGGGGTCGAGGTGCCCGGCATCGAGGCCGCCGTCGACGAGGAGCTGGCCCGCTTCGCGGAGGAGGGCCCGACGCCGCAGGAGATGGAGCGCGCCCAGGCGCAGATCGAGCGCGAGTGGCTGGACCGGCTGGCCACCGTCGGCGGCCGCGCCGACGAGCTGTGCCGGTTCGCCGTGCTCTTCGGCGACCCGCAGCTGGCGCTGACCGCCGTGGGGCGGGTGCTGGACATCACCGCCGAGGAGGTGCGGGCCGTGGCCGCGGCGCGGCTGCGCCCCGACAACCGGGCCGTGCTGGTCTACGAGCCCGTCCAGGGCGCCGAGGACGCGGACGACGAGTCCTCCGGCGCCGCAGAAGCCGCCGACACCGACGCAGAAGGGGAGGCGGCCCAGTGAGCGACGCCGTCACCGCCACCATGACCTTCCACCCGCAGCCGCAGGGGGGTGCCCCCAAGCCGTGGGCCTTCCCGGCGCCGGAGCGCACTGAGCTGTCCAACGGGCTCACCGTGCTGCGCTGCCACCGCCCCGGCCAGCAGGTCGTCGCCGTGGAGATCAACCTCGACGCCCCGCTGGACACCGAGCCGGCCGGTCTGGACGGCGTCGGCACGATCATGGCGCGCGCCCTGTCCGAGGGCACCGACAAGCACACCGCCGAGGAGTTCGCCGCCGAGCTGGAGCGCTGCGGCGCCACCCTGGACGCCCACGCGGACCACCCCGGCGTCCGGGTCTCCCTGGAGGTGCCGGTCTCCCGGCTGCCCAAGGCGCTCGGCCTGCTCGCCGACGCGCTGCGCGCCCCCGCCTTCCCCGACGGCGAAATCGAGCGGCTGGTGCGCAACCGGCTGGACGAGATCCCGCACGAGCTGGCCAACCCGGCCCGCCGCGCCTCCATGGCCCTGGCGAAGGAGCTGTTCCCGGCCGAGTCGCGGATGTCCCGGCCGCGCCAGGGCACCGAGGAGACCATCGAGGGCATCGACGCCGCGGCGGTGCGCGCCTTCTACGAGGCGCACGTCCGGCCGTCCACCGCGACCGCGGTCGTCGTCGGCGACCTGGCCGGTGTCGACCTCGACCAGGCGCTCGCCGACACCCTCGGCGCCTGGACCGGAGGCCCGGCCCCGCAGCGCTCGGTCCCGCCGGTCATCGCCGACGACACCGGCCGTGTGGTGATCGTCGACCGGCCCGGCGCGGTCCAGACCCAGCTGCTCATCGGGCGCATCGGCGCCGACCGGCACGACCGCGTCTGGCCCGCGCAGGTGCTCGGCACCTACTGCCTGGGCGGCACCCTCACCTCCCGGCTGGACCGGGTGCTGCGCGAGGAGAAGGGCTACACCTACGGGGTGCGCGCCTTCGGCCAGGTGCTGCGCTCGACGCCGCCCTCGCCGGCCGGCGGCGGCTCGGCGGGCGCCTCGCTGCTGGCGATCAGCGGTTCGGTGGCCACCGAGGTCACCGGCCCGGCGCTGGACGACCTGTGGACGGTGCTGCGGACGCTGAAGGAGGAGGGGCTGACGGACGCCGAGCGCGATGTCGCCGTGCAGAACCTCGTCGGCGTCGCCCCGCTGAAGTACGAGACGGCCGCCGCCGTGGCGGGCACGCTCGCCGACCAGGTCGAGCAGCACCTGCCGGACGACTTCCAGGCGCAGCTGTACGCCCGGCTCGCCGAGGCGGGGACGGTGGAGGCGACCGCGGCGGTCGTGAGCGCCTTCCCGGCCGACCGGCTGGTGACGGTGCTCGTGGGTGACGCCTCGAAGATCGAGGCGCCGGTCAGGGCGCTCGGCATCGGAGAGGTGCGCGTCATCACCGGCTGAACCGCGTGCCGCCGGGCCCGACATGTCCCGGGCCCGGCTCAACGCACCATCAGTACAAGGACCCTGGCGTCAAGTGAGACGTCAGGGTCCTCCCGTATGTCCGATTTGAGGGGCGTTTGGTTTGTGGCGAGAACAACAAAAACCCGTAACCGTTTGGTGATCGAAACGCGGCCCGTTTAGCGTCAGTGCGGCTGTTCGCCGGATACCCGCCGCGCCCGCGGCACGGACAGCCATCGCCGAGTCCCACTGGTGCGAGTGCCAGGGGAGCCGGGGACCCAAACGTCCCTGGGGTGAATCGGACGCCTTCCCCGGCCGGGGGAGGGGCCCGTAGGAGACCTTCCTGCTCCGAACCCGTCAGCTAACCCGGTAGGCGAGAAGGAAGGAAAGGAGTGCGCCACACCATGGCGTTCACCCGTGCCGCCGGGAAGCACCGACGTCCCAGCCAGACCGCCGTCCGCACCGGCGCGAACATCGCTGGCATCACCACGGTCGCTTCGGGCGTCGTCGCCGGCATCGCCGGCCCGGCCCTCGCCGCGACCGGCGAGACGCCGTCTCCCCAGGACACCGGTCTCCGCCAGGCGATGGTGATGGGCGACGGTCTCTCCGACCAGATCGACGCGCAGGCCCAGTCCCAGGAGAGCGCCGCCGAGGCCGCCGCCGCCAAGGCGAAGGCCGAGGCCGTGGCCCGCCAGGAGGCCGCGCGGAAGGCCGAGGCGGCCGCGAAGAAGGCCAAGGCGGAGCGCGAGGCCAAGGAGCGCGCCGCGCGTGAGGCCGAGCGCAAGCGCCTCAACACGTTCGTCTCGCCCATCGACGGCTCCTCCGTCTCCACCGGCTACGCGGCGTCCAGCGGCCTGTGGTCCTCCGGCAGCCACACCGGGATCGACTTCTCGGCCTCCACCGGCACCGAGGTGCAGTCGGTGGGCATGGGCGAGGTCGTCGAGGCGGGCTGGGGCGGCGCCTACGGCAACAACGTCGTCATCAAGATGAACGACGGCACCTACACCCAGTACGGCCACCTCTCCTCGATCGGCGTCTCGGTCGGCGAGAAGGTCACCCCCGGCCAGCAGATCGGCCTGTCCGGTGCCACCGGCAACGTCACCGGCCCGCACCTGCACTTCGAGGCCCGCACCACCGCGGAGTACGGCTCGGACATGGACCCGCTGTCGTACCTGCGCTCGCACGGCGTCAACCTCTGACCCGTCGCCGTCCCCGTCGAAAGGCCCCGTCCGCTCCGGACGGGGCCTTCGGCGTTACCCGGCCGGGACGCTCCACTGTGACCAAAAAATATCCCTGAATTGCCTTCGCCCATCGGAAATCCCGGCGGCTTCGAATAGAGTCGCTGAACACGCGTCAATCGGATGCGTTTCGCGGGGTTGAGGCGGAGGTTCGACAATGCGGGACCGGAAGTGAACGGGGATACGGCCGCACTCCAGGGCGGTCGCCGGATTTCGGCACATGCGGTGTGCACGGCGATCCGTGACGACATCATCTCCGGTACCTATCCGCCCGGCAGCCGGCTGACCGAGGAGCTGCTCGCCCGGCGCTACGGAGTCTCCCGGGTGCCCGTCCGCGAGGCGCTGCGCACCCTGGAGTCCGAGGGCTTCGTGACGACCCGGCGGCATGCCGGCGCGTGCGTCGCGCAGCCGTCCGAGAAGGAGGCGGCCGACCTCCTGGACATCCGGGCCCTGCTGGAGCCGCTGGGTGCCGCCAGGGCCGCCCAGCGGCGCACCGAGGGGCATCTGAAGGTGCTGCGCGGTCTGGTCCGGCTCGGCCAGGAGCGGGCCCAGCGCGGCCGGCTGGGCGAGCTGCGCTCGCTGGGCGACTGGTTCCACGAGACGCTCGCCCAGGCGTCCGGCAGCCCGAGCCTGGCGGGAATGCTGGTGCAGCTGCGGCGCAAGACGGCGTGGGTGTACGCGGCGGACCCGGCCCGGCAGGCCGCGCAGGCGGTGCAGCCCGCGCAGGTCATGCAGGCCGTACCGGGCGCGGCCGGGTGCGCCGACCCGTCGGTGCGCGCCATCGAGTCCTGGGCGGAGCACGGGGCGATCGTGGACGCGGTCGCGCGCGGCGACGCCGACCGGGCGCGGGCGCTCGCCGCCGCGCACACCGAGCGCTCGCTGGCCGAATACCGATTGCGAAACGCGTCCCAGGTGAGAACTTCGAAACATTCCGTAAACACGGCGAGCGGCCGGAATTAACAGCCGCTCGGTATATAGCTCAATGGAATTCGCGATGCGGAAAAGCAACGGGGCCGCGGTGATCCGTAATGGTTCACCGCGGCCCCGCCGCGCCGAAATGCGATTCGGACGGAATCAGACGGTCTCCGGAAGCTCCTCGAGACCCTCGGCCACCAGCTTCGCCAGACGGTCGAGCGCGACCTCCGCGTCGTCGGCCTCGGAGGCGAGCACGACCTCGTCGCCACCCTGAGCGCCCAGGCCGAGCACGGCGAGCATGGAAGCGGCGTTGACCGGGGTGCCGCCCGCCTTGGCGATCGTGATGGGGACGCCGGCGGCGGTCGCCGCACGGACGAAGATCGACGCCGGGCGGGCGTGCAGGCCCTCGGCCCAGCCGATGTTGACGCGGCGCTCAGCCATGGTGTTGCCCTTCAGATCTGCGGGTGCTGTTGTCTAGACCAGATCATACGGTGTCCGGTCTCGCCCGGGTTCGGGCCCGAGTGGGTCCGGTCATGTCCGAACAGGTCCGATACGGACTTTCCCTCGACACCCCCCGTTCACGCAAGGGTGTCCGCCATGCGGACCTCTCCGTCCCGGACTTCAGCCCGTACCCTGTCCCCATGCCGAGCTCGTCGGATCATCACGCGTACCCCACCCACTGGGAGGCCGACGTGGTGCTCAGGGACGGTGGCACCGCGCAGATCCGCCCCATCACGCCCGATGACGCGCAGCGCCTGGTCAGCTTCTACGAACACGTCTCGGACGAGTCGAAGTACTACCGCTTCTTCGCGCCCTACCCCCGGCTCTCCGACCGCGACGTCCACCGCTTCACCCACCACGACTACGTCGACCGGGTCGGCCTCGCGGCGACCGTCGGGGGCGAGTTCATCGCCACCGTCCGCTACGACCGCATCGGCGAGGACGGGCTGCCCGCCCACCTCCCGCCCCCCGGTGAGGGCGACGCCGATCGGGCCCCCGCCGACGAGGCCGAGGTCGCCTTCCTGGTCCAGGACGCCCACCAGGGCCGCGGCGTGGCCTCCGCCCTCCTCGAACACATCGGGGCCGTCGCCCGCGAGCGCGGCATCCGCCGCTTCGCCGCCGAGGTGCTGCCCGCCAACACCAAGATGATCAAGGTGTTCACGGACGCCGGCTACACCCAGAAGCGCAGCTTCGACGACGGCGTCGTCCGCCTCGAATTCGACCTCGAACCCACCGACCGCTCCCTCGCCGTCATGCGCGCCCGTGAGCAGCGCGCCGAGGCCCGCTCCGTGCAGCGGCTGCTCACCCCCGGCTCCGTCGCCGTCATCGGAACCGGCCGGGCCCCCGGCGGGGTCGGCCGCACCGTGCTGCGCAACCTCCTCGACGGCGGCTTCACCGGGCGGGTCCACGCCGTCAACCACGCCTTCCCCGAGGACTGGACGCGCCTGGAGCCCGACGGCGTCCCGGCCCACCGCTCCCTGCGCGAGGTCGACGGACCGGTCGACCTGGCCGTCGTCGCCGTCCCCGCCGCGCAGGTGCCCGCCGTCGTCGCCGACTGCGGCGAACACGGCGTCCAGGGGCTCGTCGTCCTCTCCGCCGGGTACGCCGAGAGCGGCCCCGAGGGCCGCGACCGCCAGCGCGACCTGGTCCGCCAGGCCCGCACCTACGGCATGCGCGTCATCGGGCCCAACGCCTTCGGCATCATCAACACCGCCGAGGGCGTGCGGCTGAACGCCTCCCTCTCACCCCGGCTGCCCGTCCCCGGCCGCATCGGGCTGTTCACCCAGTCCGGCGCGATCGGCATCGCCCTGCTGTCCGGGCTGCACCGGCGCGGCACCGGACTCACCCGGCCCACCGGCACCGAGGGGATGGCGGGTCTCGCGGGGCTGGCGGGCCTTGCGGGTCTCGCGGGTCTGGCGGGTATCTCTTCGTTCATCTCCACCGGGAACCGCGCCGACGTCTCCGGCAACGACCTCCTCCAGTACTGGTACGAGGACCCGGAGACCGACGTCGCCCTCATGTACCTCGAATCCATCGGCAACCCCCGCAAGTTCACCCGGCTCGCCCGGCGCACCGCCGCCGTCAAGCCCGTCGTGGTCGTCAAGGGCGCCCGGCACAGCGGCAGCGCCCCCACCGGGCACGCCGTGCCCACCACCCGCATCCCCGACGCCACCGTCTCCGACCTGCTGCGACAGGCGGGCGTCCTGCGCGTGGACACCGTTACCCAGCTCGCCGACGCCGGGGTCCTGCTCGCCTCCCAGCCGCTCCCGGACGGGCCGCGCGTCGCCATCCTCGGCAACTCCGAATCCCTCGGCCTGCTCACCTACGACGCCTGCCTCACCGAAGGGCTGTGCCCGCTGCCGCCCCGCGACCTCACCACGGCCGCCGCCCCCGAGGACTTCCACCGCGCCCTGACCGGGGCGCTCGGCGACGACGAGTGCGACGCCGTCGTCGTCACCGCTATCCCGTGGGTCGGCGACGCCCGCACGGCGGACCTCGCCGCGGCCGTCCGCACGGCGGCCACCGAGGCGTCCGGGCGCGGCGCGGCCAAGCCGGTGGCGGTGGTCCACCTGGAGATCCCCGGCCTCGCGGAGGCCCTCGCGGGCGTCGGCGACCCGGCCTCGGCGCCCGGCGCCGAACCGTCGGCCGAACCACCGGCCGGGACCCGCCGGATCCCGGCCTATCCGGCCGCCGAGCGCGCGGTGCGGGCGCTCGCCGAGGCCGTGCGGTACGCGAGCTGGCGGCGGGAATCCGAGGAGCCCGGCCGGGTGCCGGAGTACGACGACATCGACGAGGCCGGGGCCGCCGCCGACATCGAGGTGCTGCTGGCCCCGCCCGAGGGAGCCCCGCACCAGGGCATCCCGCCGCCCGACGCCCCCGCGGCCGACGGCGCAGGCATCGAGCTGTCCGCCGCCGACACCCAGCGCCTGCTGGCCCGCTACGGCGTCAGCGTGCTGCCCGCGCTGCCCGCGCCCGACCCCGACAGCGCCGTACGGGCCGCCGGGCGGCTCGGCTACCCGGTCGCGCTGAAGCCCACCGCCCCGCAGCTGCGCCACCGCACCGACCTGGGCGGGGTGCGGCTCGACCTCGGCGGCGAGGCGGAACTGCGCCGCGCGTACGCCGAACTGACCGCGCATCTCGGCCCCGCCGAGGAGCTGGGCCTGGTCGTGCAGCGGATGGCGCCGCGCGGCGTCGACACCGTCGTACGGGCCGCGATAGACCCCGGCGCCGGAGCCGTGCTCTCCTTCGGGCTCGCGGGCGCCCCGTCCGAACTGCTGGGCGACACCGCCCACCGGCTCGTCCCCGCCACCGACCGGGACGCGGCCGAGCTGATCCGGTCCATCCGGACCGCGCCGCTCCTCTTCGGCTGGCGGGGTTCCAAGCCGGTGGACACCGCGGCCCTCGAAGAGCTGCTGCTGAGGGTGTCGCGGCTGGTGGACGACCATCCCGAGGTGGTCGCCGTCGACCTGGAGCCGGTGGTCGTCGCCCAGCGCGGCCTCTCCGTGCTCGGCGCGTCCGCGCGGCTGGCGCCGCCGCCCGTGCGCACCGACCTCGGCCCCCGCCATCTGCCCGCCTACTGACGGGCCGGGACCGGTGACGGGCATGGGAGCCGGTGTCGGCGCCGCCCCGTAGGATGGTGCCCATGGCGAAGACCGGTACGACGACCCAGGGGCTGCGCGCGGCGATCGAGCGCAGCGGCTATTACCCGGCACTCGTGGCCGAGGCGGTGGAGGCCGCCGTGGGCGGCGAGCCGATCGTGTCGTACCTGGTCCATCAGGAGACCACGTTCGACGCCAACGAGGTCCGCCGCCATGTCACGGTCCTCGTCCTCACCGGAAACCGCTTCATCGTCAGCCACACCGACGAGCAGGCCGCGGACGGCACCTCCCCGTCGCCGTACGCGACCACCTCCACCGAGTCCGTGAAGCTCCAGCGGATCTCGTCGGTCGTGCTCAGCCGTGTCGTCGCCAACCCCGAGTCGTACACCCCGGGCACGCTGCCCCGCGAGGTCGTGCTGACCATCGGCTGGGGCGCCGTCAACCGCCTCGACCTGGAGCCCGCCGCCTGCGGCGACCCCAACTGCGAGGCCGACCACGGCTACACCGGCTCGTCCACCGCCGACGACCTGAGCCTGCGGGTCAGCGAGGCGGGCGACGGCCCCGACACCGTCCGCCAGACCCTCGCCTTCGCCCAGGCGCTCTCCGAGGCCACCGCGGCCACCCCGGACACCGGCCGCTGATGCCCGGCTCCGCCACCGGCCCGACCACCGCCGCCGACTCCGTCTGGCCCGAGCCGGTGCCGCTCGATCCCCGTACCGCTCCGCTGCCGCGCTACGGCACGGGCTCGCTCGCCGATCTGCTGCCCGCGATCGCCGCGGGCCAGGAGGTCCCAGGGCTGACGTCCGGGCTCGCCCTCGCGCCCGCCGACCGGGTGTGCGTCTTCCTGGTCGACGGCCTGGGCTGGGAGCTGCTGCGCGACCACCCCGCCGAGGCGCCCTTTCTGACCTCGCTGCTCTCCACCTCGCTGAACGGCACCGGCGCCCCGCTCACCGCGGGCTTCCCGTCCACCACCGCGACGTCGCTCGCCTCCGTGGGCACGGGCCTGCCGCCCGGCGCCCACGGGCTGCCGGGCTATACGGTGGCCGACCCCGCCACCGGCCAGCTCATGAACCAGCTGCGCTGGCAGCCCTGGACGGATCCGCACGCCTGGCAGCCGTATCCCACGGTCTTCCAGCTGGCCGACGCCGCGGGCGTGCACACCTGCCAGGTCTCCGCGCCGACCTTCGCGGAGACCCCGCTCACCAAGATCGCGCTGAGCGGCGGCACCTTCCACGGCCGGCTCTCCGGCGAGGAGCGGATGGACCTCGCGGCCGAGCAGCTCGGCGCCGCGGACCGCTCGCTCGTCTACACGTACTACAGCGAAGTGGATGGCAAGGGTCATCGCTTCGGCGTCGACTCCGCGGAGTGGCGTGACCAACTCCGCTACGTCGACGGGCTGGCCCGGCGGCTCGCCGAACAACTCCCGCCCCGCGCCGTGCTGTACGTGACCGCCGACCACGGCATGATCGACATCCCCTTCGACCCGGAGTCGCGCCTCGACTTCGACACCGACTGGGAGCTGCGGGCGGGCGTCGCGCTGCTGGGCGGCGAGGGCCGGGCCCGCCATCTGTACGCGGTCCCCGGCGCGGCCGGCGACGTGCTCGCCGTATGGCGTGAGGTGGTGGGGGAGCGGATGTGGGTGGCCAGCCGTGACGAGGCCATCGAGGCGGGCTGGTTCGGGCCGCCCGGCGGCACCGGCGGCGTGGACGACCGGGTCTACCGGCGCATCGGCGACATCGTGGCCGCCGCCCGCGACGACATCGCGATCGTCGCCTCGGAGACCGAGCCGAAGGAGTCCGCGATGGTCGGGCTGCACGGTTCGATGACCCCGGTGGAGCAGCTCGTCCCGCTGCTCGAAGTACGCTCCTGAGCGACCGCGTCACCCGCGCGATCGCGTCACCGCCACCTGTCTCGTACGAAAGGCTCCGCCACCCCCATGCCCGAGCTGGTGTTCTTCTCCGGAACCATGGACTGCGGAAAGAGCACGCTGGCTCTTCAGATCGAGCACAACCGCTCGGCCCGCGGGCTCCAGGGGATGATCTACGCCCGGGACGACCGGGCGGGCCACGGCAAGCTCTCCTCGCGGCTCGGGCTGGTCACCGAGGCCGTCGAGGCCGTGCCGGACCTGGACTTCTACGCCCATGTGGTCGGCGTGCTGACGGCCGGGAACCGCGCCGACTACGTCATCGTGGACGAGGCGCAGTTCCTCACCCCGCTCCAGATCGACCAACTCGCCCGCATCGTCGACGACCTGGGGCTGGACGTCTTCGCCTTCGGCATCACCACCGACTTCCGCAGCAAGCTCTTCCCCGGCTCCCAGCGGCTGGTCGAACTCGCGGACCGCGTGGAGGTGCTCCAGGTCGAGGCGCTGTGCTGGTGCGGTGCCCGGGCCACGCACAACGCCCGTACGGTCGGCGGCGAGATGGTCGTCGAGGGCGCCCAGGTCGTCGTGGGCGACGTCAACCGGCCGGAGAGCGAGGTGGGTTACGAGGTGCTGTGCCGTCGCCACCACCGGCGCCGGATGACGGCCGCCGGCGCGCGGGCCGCCAGCCTGTCACCCGACGTGCTCCCGGTCGACTCCTCGCCCGCCAGTCCGCCGACCGCTCCCTAAACTCCCGCAGCCCGGACGACGGTGAAGGCCGCCCCCTCCCGGTCCGTGACCAGGGCCGCGCGACCGGTCGCCCGGTCCGACGGCGGTTCGACCACCCGGCCGCCCAACTCGGCGACCCGGCGCACCGCTTCGTCCACGTCCCGTACCGCGAAGTGCGTCATCCAGTGCGCGCCCCGGTCGCGGGGCAGGGCCTGGCCCACGCTCCGGATCGCGCACACCGGCCGCCCGGCCAGGTGCAGGGTCCGGCGGCCGGGCTCGCCTGGCTCGGACGACGACGCGCTCCGCGTGCCGTCCGGTTCGTAGCCGAAGACCATCTGGTAGAACTTCGCGACCGCCCCGGAGTCGCGGGCCGTCAGCTCGTGCCAGACCGGGGTGCCGGGCGCCCCCGACTCCCGGAGGGCGGCGTGCTCCTCCTCCTGCCACACCCCGAACACGGCGCCCTCCGGGTCGGCGGCGATCAGCATCCGGCCCGCCTCGTCCGCGTCCAGCGGGCCCACGGCCACGGTGCCGCCGCAGGCGCGGATCATCTCCGCCGTCTCATCGGCGTCGGGGGAGGCCAGATAGGTCATCCAGGAGACCGGAAGCTGACGCTCCGGCGGCAGCTCGCCCAGCCCGGCGACCGGCACGCCGTCCCGTACGGCGCGGACGTACGCGCCGAGCTGCTGGGGCCCCGGTGTGAACTCCCAGTCGAACAGAGCGCGGTAGAAGTCCTGTGTCGCGGCAAGGCTGTGCACCATCAAACTCGTCCAGCAGGGCGTGCCCGGTGTGCGCCGAGTCGCTGCCTCGGTCATACGTCACTCTCTCCTCGGACCATCGTCGTGGCCGTGCGGCCCCGGGCCGTTCGGCGGCGCGGGGCGGTGATGCGGAGGTGCTGATGTGGGGGCCCGAACGATATTTGCACCACCTGCCGCGACAAGCGCCCCGGCCGCGCCGCAATATGGCTGCTCCGGAGGAAGAATGACCGGTTTATTGCCGCGCATCCGTTTCGCTTTGCTTGCCGTTGAGTGACGATCAGCTGTGCGTTGAGTGATCGGGGGGTCCAAACGTCGCAGGCGGATCTACGCAAGGATGGTTCCCATGAATGCCATCATCACCGCACCCGATCTCATGAACGCGCTGGCGGGGGAGCGCCCCCCGCTGCTGCTGGACGTGCGCTGGCAGCTCGGCGGCCCTCCCGGCCGCCCGGCCTACGAGGCCGGACATCTGCCCGGCGCCGTGTACGTCGACCTCGACACCGAGCTGGCGAGCCCGGCCGGGGCGGCGGGGCGCCATCCGCTGCCCGATCTTTCCGCGTTCGCGGCCGCGATGCGCCGGGCCGGGGTCGGCCGGGACCGGCGCGTGGTGGCGTATGACGGCGGACAGGGGTGGGCGGCGGCGCGCGCCTGGTGGCTGCTCCGCTGGGCGGGCCACCCCGACGTCCGCGTGCTCGACGGCGGTCTGCCCGCCTGGACCGCGGCCGGTGGCGCGCTGACCACCGACCTCCCGGGCGAGCCCGAGGGGGACTTCGTCCCGGAGCCCGGCGCCCTGCCGCTGCTCACGGCGGATGACGCGGCCGCGCTCGCCCGGCGCGGGGTGCTGCTGGACGCGCGGGCGGGCGAGCGCTACCGCGGCGAGGTCGAGCCGATCGACCGGGTCGGCGGCCACATCCCGGGCGCGATCTCCGCTCCCACCGCCGAGAACGTCACCGCCGACGGCCATCTGCTGCCCGCCGAGCGGCTCGCCGAGCGCTTCGCGGAGCTCGGCGCCACCGGGGACGCCGAGGTCGGGGTGTACTGCGGTTCGGGCGTCTCGGCCGCGCACCAGGTCCTGGCGCTGGCGGAAGCCGGGATTCCGGCGGCTCTGTACGTGGGGTCGTGGAGCGAGTGGTCCGCCGACGGCAGCCGTCCGGTGGCCACCGGCCCCCAGCCCGGCTGAGCTGAACCGCCGCAGAGCTCCGGGCCCGTCACCGAACTGCGGTGACGGGCCCGGAGCCTGTGGAGAACGAGTGGCCCGGAGGCTACTCCTGCTTCTTGCGGCGCGTACCGAAGACGATCTCGTCCCAGCTCGGCACCGCCGCCCGGCGACCCGGACGGACACCGTCCGCCTCCGCCTGGCGGTCCGTCGTACCGGTCAGCCGGTCGCGGTGGCCCGCGACCGAACGGGGCATCAGCACATCCGCGTACGCCGAACCCGCGCTCGCCGCCGGGGCGGGCGGCTCGACGGCCTCCGCCTCCTCCACCGGCTCGTCCGGCGGGGGTGGCGGCGCCACGACCGGCGCCTCGGGCACGACCATGTCACCACGGAAGTTGGGCACGGCCTCCAGCAGGCTGGTCAGCGAGTCGCGCTCGCCGCCGAGCCCGTCGTCCGCCGAGGCGGACGGCGACACCGGCAGGGCGGACTCGTCCTCGTCGTCGCCGTACTCGGAAGACGTCCCCCGGTCCCGGTCTCTTTCTCTGTCCCGGTCTCTGTCCCTGTCCTTGTCCCGGTCCCGGGGCAGCCGGGCGATGCGCGGGACGAAGGGGAAGCTGGGCTCCGGGGTGTCGTCGGCCTCGCCGATGAGCGTCCGCGCCTCGTCGTCCACGGCCTGGACCAGCCGCCGGGGCGGGTCGTACGTCCAGCTCGCCGAGTGCGGCTCACCGGCGACCCGGTAGACCAGCAGCACCTCCCAGGTGCCGTCGTCACGCCGCCACGAGTCCCACTGCGCGGTGTCCTTCTCGGCGCCGCGCAGCAGCAGCCGCTCCGCCACGGCCTCGCCGAGCTGCGGTCCGGTGTTCTCGCCGGGGCGGCGCACGGGTGTCTTACGGGCGCGCTCGGCCATGAACGCGCGCTCCGCGAGCACCGGGCCCTCGAAGCGGCGCACACGGTCGACGGGAATGCCGGCCATCTGCGCGACCTCTTCGGCCGTGGCGCCGGCACGTATACGGGCCTGGATGTCACGGGGCCGCAGATGGCTCTCGACCTCGATCTCGATCTGGCCGAGCCGAGCGCGGTCGTTGCGCACCGCGGCGCGCAGTCGCTCGTCGATGGGAAGTGTGTACTCCGTGCTGTCCGCAGCCTTGAGCACCAGCCGTGTGCCGTCGTTGCTGACGGCCACGACACGCAGTTCGGGCATGGGGACCTCCCGGGTGGTGCCTGCCGACGTCACGGTTGCGTCGCTGCTCTCCCGCTAGACGAGTGTGGCCTGCCCGGGTGCAGCCTGCCACAACTTTGCCGAGTTGCCCGGGCCGGTTGGTTGCCGCCCTCTGCCCCCTCCCGTTGGGTCCGGGCGGCCGGACGGGAAAGCGGGGCCAGGGCTCGCCACAGTACTCCATTTGGGCCGCTCGGGTGGAGCGGCGCGCCAGCCGAGTTCGGGCGTGGCGTGGTGATCCAGCGCCGAATCCTTCGAAGTGGGGCGCATTTTGGGCCGCAAGTTTCACAGGAACGTCAGAATCGGAATGATCCGTTTCGTTTATAGTCCGCTTCCCCCTGCGAGCTGGAACGAATGTCCACGCCGGGGCCGGAGGCGCCGGAGCGGCCGCGGCCCGAGGGCGCACCCGCTCCCGGCCGGGCGGCTCAGCCGCCGAGCACCCGCCGCAGGTAGTCGTTGCCGAACACCCGGTCCGGGTCGAGCCGGTCGCGGAGCGCGGTGAACTCGCCGAACCGCGGATAGACCCCGGAGAGATACGCGGCGTCGCGGCTGTGCAGCTTGCCCCAGTGCGGGCGTCCGCCGTGCGCGGTCATGATCTGCTCGGCGGCCGTGAAGTACGCCCGGTGCGGGGTGCCCCGGTAGAGGTGGACGGCGATGTACGCGGTGTCCCGGCCGGAGGCGGTGGACAGCGGGATGTCGTCGGCGGGCGCCGTCCGCACCTCCACCGGGAAGCTGACCCGCAGCCCCGACCGTTCGACGGTCTCCTTCAGTTCGCGCAGCGCCGGGACGGCGGCCTCGCGCGGCACCGCGTACTCCATTTCCAGGAAGCGGACCCGGCGTGGGCTGGTGAAGACTTTGTAAGGAATGTCCGTGTAGGTGCGGGCGGACAGGGCACGACTGGAGATCTTTGCGATCCCGGGGATGGTGGCGGGGACCGCCCGGCCCACCGTGCAGGCCACCTGGAAGATGCCGTTGGACAGCAGTTCGTCGTCCACCCAGCCGCTGACCCGGCCGACGGGGGAGGCGGGGCCGGTGCTGCGGTTGTTGCGCTTGGTGTTGCAGTTGCCCGTGTGTGGGAACCAGTAGAACTCGAAGTGCTCGTTCTCGGCGACGAGTTGTTCGAAGTCCGTCATCACCCGGTCGAAGGACATCGGCTCCTCGCGCGCCGTGAGCAGGAACTCCCGCTCCACCCCGAAGGTGATCGCCGTGACCACGCCGAGCGCGCCGAGGCCGACCCGGGCGGCCGCGAAGATCTCCGGGTGTTCGGTCGCCGAGCAGCGCAGCACCGAGCCGTCCGCCGTGACCAGCTCCAGCCCCTTGATCTGGGCGGCGATCGAGGCGCTGTCGCGCCCCGTCCCATGGGTGCCGGTGGAGGTGGCCCCCGCCACCGTCTGCTCCATGATGTCGCCCATGTTGGCCAGCGACAGGCCGTGGGCCGACAGGGTCTCGTTGAGCTGACGCAGCGTCGTGCCCGCCGCGACGGTCACCGTGCCCGCCTCCCGGTCCACCTCCCGCACGCCCACCAGGCGGTCCGGGCGTATCAGCACGCCGTCGGTGGCGGCCGTGGTGGTGAAGGAGTGGCCGGTGCCCACCGGCTTGACCCGCAGCCCGTCCGCCACGGCCTGCCGCACCGCCTCGGCCAGCTCCTGGGTCGAGGAGGGGGCCACGCTCCGCACCGGACGGGCGATGACGTTCCCCGCCCAGTTACGCCACACGCTGTTCCGCTCGGTTCTTACGGTCTTGACGGCCATCCGCACCCGACCCCTCCCGCTGTGGCGCCGGCCGGAGCCGGCGATACCCGAGGAACGCCACCGCCGCCGCGAGCGCCCCGGCCACGGCCGGCACCGCGTACCCCGCGCGGGCCCCGGCGGCGTCCACCACCCCTCCAGTGGCCGACGAGCCGAGCGCCACGCCGACCGCGAGCCCGGTGCTCACCCAGGTCATGCCCTCGGTCAGACGCGCGCGTGGTACGTGCTGTTCGACGAGGGCCATGGTCGTGACCATCGTCGGTGCGACGGCCAGGCCCGCGACAAAGAGCGCCACGGCCAGAAACGAAAGGTTCCCGACCAGTTGGAGGGGGATCATACTCACGGTCATCGCACAAATACCCAGCAACCAGCGGAAAGACAGCGATCTTTTGAGCGGCAGCAGCCCGAAGACGGCTCCCGCCGTGCACGAGCCCAGCGCGTACACCGCCAGGACCAGGCTCGCCGCCGCCTTGTGACCCTCCTCCTCGGCGAACGCCACCGTCGCCACGTCGACCGCTCCGAAGATCGTCCCGACCGCGACAAAGGTGAGGACCAGCACCTGGAGCGCGCGCGACCGCAGCGCGGAGCCACCGGTGTGCGGCCCGCGCGGATGCGGCGCGGGCTCGGTGGCCCGCTGCGCGGTGAGCCAGAAGACGCCGACGGCCAGGAAGCAGCCCGCCAGCAGCGGGCCCGCCTCCGGGAACCAGGCGGTGGACAGCCCGATCGCGATCATCGGCCCGAGGATGAAGCACGCCTCGTCGACGATGGCCTCCCAGGCGTACGCGGCGTGCAGTTCACGCGGCGCGTCCTGGTGGATCGCCGCCCAGCGGGCGCGCACCATGGAGCCGACGCTCGGCACACAGCCGGCCGTGGCGGCGAACACGAACAGCGTCCAGTCCGGCCAGCCCCGGTGGGCCGCCAGCAGCAGCCCGGCCAGCGAGCTGAGCGTGATGAGGGTCGCGGGGCGCAGCACCCGGCGCTGGCCGTACCGGTCGACCAGCCGGGAGGTCTGCGGGCCGAGGACGGCGACGGAGAGCGCGAGGGTGGCCGCCAGCGCACCGGCGAGCCCGTACCGCCCGGTGAGTTGGGAGACCATCGTGACCACGCCGATGCTCGTCATGGCCACGGTCATCCGCCCGATGAACCCGGCCGCGGAGAACGCCTTGGCGCCGGGGGCGGCGAAGATCACACGGTACGGACTGGGGCCGGGCATGGGGGGCCTCCGCGGGCGGGCAGAGCGGCAGGACGGGACGGCGGGAGCAAAGAGAGCAGGTCGGCGGGGCCGAGGGGGTAAGGAACGTCGAAGCTGATACAGCTTACGGTCACCGCGGGGCCCGCGCAGGGGCATTTCCCGCCGGTCCAAGGCTGGTGGCAGGATCAGAACCATGCCGGAACAGCCACCGCAGCCATCCCCCGCCCCGTACGACGCCCTGCTGTTGCTCTCCTTCGGCGGGCCCGAGGGCCCGGACGACGTCGTGCCGTTCCTGGAGAACGTCACGCGGGGCCGGGGCATCCCGCGGGAGCGGCTCAAGGAGGTCGGGCAGCACTACTTCCTGTTCGGCGGCGTCAGCCCGATCAACGCCCAGAACCGCGAGCTGCTGCACGCGCTGCGCAAGGACTTCGCCGAGCACGGGCTGGACCTGCCGGTCTACTGGGGCAACCGCAACTGGGCCCCGTACCTGACCGACACCCTGCGCGAGATGGTCACCGACGGCCACCGCCGCATCGCGGTGCTCGCCACCAGCGCGTACGCCTCGTACTCGGGCTGCCGTCAGTACCGCGAGAACCTCGCGGACGCGCTCGCCGCCCTGGAGGACGAGGGGCTGCCGCTGCCGCGCGTGGACAAGCTGCGGCACTACTTCAACCACCCCGGCTTCGTCCGGCCCATGGTGGACGCGACGCTCGCCGCGCTCGCCGAGCTGCCCGAGGGGCTGCGGGCGGGCGCGCACCTCGCCTTCACCACCCACTCCATCCCGACCGCCGCCGCGGACACCTCCGGCCCGGTCCCGGACCACGGCGAGGGCGGTGCGTACGTCGCCCAGCACCTCGACGTCGCCCGGCTGATCGCTGAGGCGGTGCGGGGGGAGACCGGCGCCGTGCATCCCTGGCGGCTGGTCTACCAGTCCCGCAGCGGCGCCCCGCACATCCCCTGGCTGGAGCCGGACATCTGCGACCACCTGGAGGAGCTGCACGGCGAGGGGGCGCCCGCCGCCGTGATGGTCCCGATCGGCTTCGTCTCGGACCACATGGAGGTCAAGTACGACCTGGACACCGAGGCGGCCGCCAAGGCGGCCGACCTGGGCCTGCCGGTCGCCCGCGCCTCGACCGTGGGCGCCGATCCGCGGTTCGCGGCGGCGGTGCGCGATCTGCTGCTGGAGCGCGCGGCCACCGAGCGGTTCGCCGCAGGGGACGCCCCGGCGGCGCCCGAGCGCTGCGCGCTGGGCGCGCTGGGCCCGTCCCACGACCTCTGCCCGGTGGGCTGCTGCCCGGCCCGCTCGCCGCGACCGGCCGCCGCCGGGGCCGACTAGCCGGGGCCGACCAGGGGACCGTTCCGGCGGATCTCCAGGGCAGTCGCACACGCAGGACGCACGGGTAATCCACCAAGGAGCACGATGACCGACTCGCTCAACGCCGAACTGCTCGATCTGGCCCTGGAGGTCGCCCGCAGGGCCGGGGACCTGCTGCGCGACGGCCGCCCTGCCGACCTCGGCGTGGCCGCCACCAAGTCCAGCCCGATCGATGTCGTCACCGAGATGGACGTCGCCTCCGAGAAGCTGATCACCGACTTCCTCGCGCAGCACCGCCCGCAGGACGGCGTGCTGGGGGAGGAGGGCGCGAGCAGCGAGGGCAGCAGCGGTGTCCGCTGGGTGATCGACCCGATCGACGGCACGGTGAACTACCTCTACGGCCTCCCCTCCTGGGCGGTCAGCATCGCCGTGGAGCGGGACGGCGAGACGGTCGTCGGCGTGGTGGCGGCGCCGATGCGCGGCGAGACGTACCACGCGGTGCTCGGCCAGGGCGCGTACGTCGACGGGGAGCGGGTGCGGGTGCGCACCGCACCCCCCTTCGAGCAGGCGCTGATCGGCACCGGCTTCGGCTATGTGCGCGAGCGCCGCATCGGGCAGGCCAGGGTCCTCCACGAGCTGCTGCCCCAGGTGCGCGACATCCGGCGCGGCGGATCGGCCGCCATCGACCTGTGCGACGTGGCCTGCGGCCGGCTCAACGCGTACTACGAGCGCGGGCTCAACCCCTGGGACTACGCGGCCGGTGCCCTCATAGCCCGCGAGGCGGGCGCGCTGACCGGCGGACGGCCGGGTGTACCCGCCTCGACGGAGCTGACCATCGCCGCCGCCCCCGGCCTCTTCGAGCCGCTCCAGGCGCTGCTGGAGGACCTGGGCGCCTGGCACGACTGAGCCGGGTCGTACCACCCCAGGGCACGCGAAGCGCCCCGGTGCCAGGAGGGCACCGGGGCGCTTCGGCGTGGATTGTGCCGGTCGTGCTGGGCGGATCGGCGTACCGGAGCTGGATCGGTCTCCGTCACACCGGGCGATCAAACCGCCGAACGAAACCGGCGGCGCACTGGATCAAGCAGCCTGGATCAAGCGGCGCTTACTTCGACGCCGTGCTCGGCGGCCAGCCGACGGAGGTCTTCCAGCTCCGCCAGCTCCACGTCGGCGAGGAATTCGTCGCCCGTCTCACGGGCGCGGGTGAGGTCGGACTTGGTGGTCTCTATACGCTGCAGAATGCCTGCGGTGAACGCGTCCATGGTGCGCCCCCTCGTCGTGGGTCGGTGGCACGGGGGTGTGCCGACGGCGGGAGCGATCACGTACGTGAATCCCTGAGGGTGGCAGCGGCATCAATGGATAGCCACATACAGGGCGTGATCGCGGGGTGTGCAGTCGTCCTCCCCACCCCACTCGGAGGGGAAACCTCCGGCGCCAAAAGTTTCTTGATGATCTTGAAGTCGGCCACCCGGCACCTCTTACCGCCGGTTTATGAGACTTCGAGGCAGGATGGAGGCGCCGAACGCTGTGGAGCACGAGAGCTCGCACGCGGCCATGAGGGAAGGACGAACGACGTGCGTGTACTCGTCGTCGAGGACGAGCAACTGCTCGCCGACGCGGTGGCCACCGGACTGCGCCGGGAGGCCATGGCTGTCGACGTCGTGTATGACGGTGCCGCCGCCCTGGAGCGCATCGCCGTCAACGACTACGACGTCGTGGTCCTCGACCGTGACCTGCCGCTCGTCCACGGTGACGACGTGTGCCGCAAGATCGTCGAACTCGGCATGCCCACCCGCGTCCTGATGCTCACCGCCTCCGGTGATGTCAGCGACCGCGTCGAGGGGCTGGAGATCGGCGCCGACGACTACCTCCCCAAGCCGTTCGCATTCAGCGAGCTGATCGCCCGGGTGCGGGCGCTCGGCCGCCGCACCACCGTCGCCCTGCCGCCGGTCCTGGAGCGGGCCGGGATCAAGCTGGACCCGAACCGCCGCGAGGTGTTCCGGGACGGCAAGGAGATCCAGCTGGCGCCCAAGGAGTTCGCGGTGCTGGAGGTCCTGATGCGCAGCGAGGGCGCCGTCGTCTCCGCCGAGCAGCTGCTGGAGAAGGCCTGGGACGAGAACACCGACCCGTTCACCAACGTCGTCCGGGTGACCGTCATGACGCTGCGCCGCAAGCTCGGCGAGCCCGCCGTGATCGTCACCGTCCCCGGCTCGGGATACCGGATCTGACCGGGCATGGCCACGACTCCGCTTCCGCCGGCGGCACCGCCCAAGCCCAGCTGGGACCCGCAGCACACCTCGCCGCCCAACCCCTGGCTGCGCCCCACCATCCGGATACGGCTCACCCTGCTGTACGGCGGGATGTTCCTGATCGCTGGTGTGGTGCTGCTGACGATCATCTATCTGCTGGCGGCCGACGCCATCCGCCGGGGCAGCGAGTTCCCGCTCCAGATCGTGCGGATCGACTACAAGCCCTCCGACACCTGCCATCTGCCCAGCCAGGGCAACAACGACGCGTTCAACCGGGCGGTGGCCCAGTGCATGCAGCAGCAGCGCGACTACGCCCTGGACGGGCTGCTGCGCCGCTCGCTGCTGGCGCTGCTGGGGCTGGCCGTGGTCGCGTTCGCGTTCGGCTACGCCATGGCCGGGCGGGTGCTGTCGCCGCTGGGCCGCATCACCCGTACGGCGCGTCAGGTGGCGGGCTCGGACCTGTCCCGCCGGATCGAGCTGGACGGGCCGGACGACGAGCTGAAGGAGCTGGCGGACACCTTCGACGAGATGCTGGAACGGCTGGACCGGGCGTTCACCGCCCAGCAGCGGTTCGTCGCCAACGCCTCGCACGAGCTGCGCACCCCGCTGGCGATCAACCGCACCCTGCTGGAGGTGCAGTTGTCCGATCCACAGGCGCCCCCGGAGCTGGTCCAGCTCGGCAAGACGCTGCTGGCCACCAACGAGCGCAGCGAGCAGCTGGTGGAGGGTCTGCTGCTGCTGGCCCGCAGCGACAACGAGATCGTGGACCGCAAGCCGGTGGATCTCGCCGAGGTGGCCTCCCAGGCCCTCGAACAGGTCCGGGCCGAGGCCCAGGCCAAGGGCGTGGAGATCCGCGGCGAGCGGGCGGCCGCGGTGGTCCAGGGCAACGGGGTGCTGCTGGAACGCATCGCGCTGAACCTGGTACAGAACGCCGTGCGCTACAACATCCCGGACCACGGCTGGGTGGAGGTGACCACCGAGGTGCGGCAGGGGCAGGCGCTGCTGGTCGTCGCGAACACCGGACCGGTGATCCCGGCGTACGAGATGGACGCCATCTTCGAGCCCTTCCGCAGGCTCCGCACCGAGCGCACCGGCAGCGACAAGGGCGTGGGCCTCGGGCTGTCGATCGCCCGCTCGGTCGCGCGCGCCCACGGCGGCCGGATCGCGGCCGAGCCGCGGGAGGGCGGTGGCCTGGTGATGCGGGTGGTGCTCCCGGTCTGAGCGCGGAACGGCGGAACGACGAAAGGGGGAGTACCCTCGTGGGGTGTTCGCTTTGGGCGGAATTTTCGTGATCCGCCCGCCGCCTGTATCGTGTGTGATCGATCACATGGGCGATTTTCAAGCCATACACTCTGCGTGATCGTGCCGGTTGCCGGAAAGCCGTAAAAATCCGGGTTTTCAGGCACCGTGATCACGGGAAGTACACGTCATGGCGCGCGAGAGTGCGACATTCGGACCGTGTACGGTCCCGATGGCCATCCAACCCGATCACCTCTTCAGGGGTGCGGTTGGGTGTCGATTGAGTAACAGACCTTGATGTGAGGCAAAATCTCCGCCTCAGGTCGGGCACAAGTCCGGCCTCTCACGCGTTACGAGCGCTGAGACACCGCAGACACCCAGAGGGGGAGAGCGACATGGCAACGGATTACGACACCCCACGCAAGACCGACGATGACGTCAACGAGGACAGCATCGAGGAACTCAAGGCCCGGCGGAACGACAAGTCGGCGTCCACCGTCGACGTCGACGAGTTCGAGCAGGCCGAGGGCCTGGAGCTGCCCGGTGCGGACCTCTCCAACGAGGAGCTGTCCGTGCGGGTGCTGCCTCGCCAGGCCGACGAGTTCACCTGCATGACCTGCTTCCTCGTGCACCACCGCAGCCAGCTGGCCGCCGAGACCAAGAACGGCCAGCCGATCTGCCGCGACTGCGCGGCCTGAGCCGCAGGCCAGGCCAGTCGTGGACGCGGAGCACGGCGGCGTGGACGGGGCACATGTCGAGCGAGGCCGGGCGGCCTCGCTCGCGGCCGCCCTCGGCCGCGGCGTCCGGCAGGGCGGTGACCGTGCCCGGGCGGGGGTGTACGCGGTCGCCGACCGGATCGTGGCGAACGCACCGCGTATTCCGGTCCGCGACCTCGCGACGCTCCGCAAGCAGTTCCCCGGGCTCGGCCCGGAAGAGATCGCGGACAAGCTGGTGGCGGGTGCGGCGAACGGCACCTCCACCGTGGGCGCGGGCGTCGGTGCCGCGGCGATGCTGCCGGCCCCGCCCGCCATGCCCACCGAGCTGGCCGCCGAGATCGTCGGCGTGGCGTCCATAGAGTTCAAGCTCATCGCCGAGCTGCACGAGGTCTACGGGCTGCGGGCGCCCGGGACCGTGCGGCAGCGGGCCACCGTCTACCTCAGCTCATGGGCCGAGGAGCGCGGTATCGACCCGACCGTCCCCGGCAGCGTCAACGCCGCGCTGAACGTCCGGATGAAGCGCGAGCTGCGCCAGCAGGTGCTGAGACGGAGCTTCCGGAACCTGCCGGTCCTTGCGCCCTTCATGGTCGGCGCGGCCGTCGGCGCCTCGATGAACCGGCGCGACACCAAGAGACTCGCGCGCAAGATCCGCAAGGATCTGCGCGACCGCCAGGTGCCCTGGGAAGCCCTCCCCCCGTCCCCGGGTGCCCCCGGTGAGCCGCCCGGCGCCCCGGGCGAGCTGCCGCCCCCACAGCCCCCGCAGCCCCCGTGGCAGGGCCCTCGGGACGCTCCCTAGGCCGTCTCGGCGCTTACGGCCGTCAGCGCCGCGGCCAGACCCTCGGGGTCCCGGGTGGAGACGTACACGTACGGCGTGGGGTCCTGCGGATCGGTGACCTCGACCCGCAGCGCGGTCGGGATGTAGCTCCGCAGCAGCATGAAGGCCCGCGGATCGGCCTTGTGGCTCCGCCAGGCGGCCGCCTCGTCGGCGTCCAGCACCTCGGCGGTCCCGAGGGCCGACACCGGGATCCTGGCCTCTCCCGCGACCAGGGAGCCCGCCACCACCCGCACCCGGGCCGAGCCGTACGAACTCACCGCGACACAGGCCAGCGCCGCGCCTCCGATCAGGCCGCCGAGCATCGGCAGGGCGCCGAAGGGCAGCATGATCAACGCCGTGGCGAACCCGATCAGAATCGCGATGAACCACCATGAACGGGGCGCGGTGAGACGTTCGTCGTAAGGCTGCATGCGTATCAGCTTGGCATGGCCGCCTGCCGGGGCATCTGTCGCGGGTAAGGTCAGCCGTTGTGAGTGGAAGAACGACAGTGCTGAAGCCGCCGGAAGGCGCCACGGCACCCGTGCGCCACCCCGACGCGCCCGCGCCCGGGGAGCTCCTCGGCGCGCACTACGACCAGTGCTTCGGCTGCGGCGAGCAGAGCGGGGGCTTGCGCCTGCGGGTGCGGGCGGGCGAGGGCGTCGGCCTCACGGCCGAGTTCACCGTGGACGCCGCCCACCAGGGCGCTCCCGGCCTGGCCCACGGCGGGGTGCTGACCGCGGCGCTGGACGAGACGCTCGGGGCGCTCAACTGGCTCCAGCGCGTGATCGCGGTGACCGGGCGGCTGGAGACGGACTTCGTCCGGCCGGTGCCCGTCGGCACCGTGCTGCACCTGGAGGCACGGGTGACCGCCGTGCACGGCCGCAAGATCTACTGTGCGGCCACGGGCCGCATCGGGGGTCCCGAGGGGCCCGTCGCGGTGCGCGCGCAGGCCCTCTTCATAGAGGTGCAGGTCGACCACTTCATCAAGAACGGCCGGTCGGAGGAGATCAACGCGGCGCTCGCCGACCCGGATCAGGTGAAGGTCGCGCGCGCATTCGAGGTGAATCCGTGACTCCCGTACCGGTGGACGTGTTGATCCGCAGGGTGGACCCCCAGGTGCCGATCCCGGGGTATGCCCACCCGGGGGACGCCGGTGCCGATCTCGTCACCACCGAGGCCGCGGAGCTGGCCCCGGGGGAGCGTGCGGTTCTGCCCACCGGAGTGTCTATCGCGCTCCCGGAGGGGTATGCCGCCTTCGTGCATCCGAGGTCCGGACTCGCCGCCCGCTGCGGGGTCGCCATGGTGAATGCCCCGGGGACCATCGATGCCGGGTACCGTGGAGAGATCAAGGTGATCGTGGTCAACCTCGACCCGCGCGAGAGGGTGCGGTTCGAGCGCTACGACCGGGTCGCCCAGATGGTCGTCCAGCAGGTCGAGAAGGTGCGCTTCCAGGAGGTGGCGGAGCTTCCCGAGTCGGCGCGGGCCGAAGGGGGCTTCGGGTCCACCGGCGGTCATGCCGCCGTGGGCGGCACAACGGGTGGGAATGGATACGCTTCGGTCGGTTCCGACCGGGAAGGACGATGACGTGTTCGGACGTCGCCGCAAGCGCAGCGAGGAGGACGTCGAGTCGCTCGACGTGACCTCCGAGGAGTTGGCCGAGGACGCGGAGGATGCGGCGGGCCTCGTCGACGAGGGCGACGAGGAGGCTCCCAGGGTGAGCCTGCCCCCCGCGCCGCGTCCCGACGGCCCGTGGGACGTGTCCGAGGTGCGGGAGCCCGGCGAGGGCCGGGTGGACCTCGGCGGCATGTTCGTGCCCGGTGTCGAGGGCATGGAGCTGCGGGTGGAGGTCGCGGGGGACGCGATCGTGGCCGCGACCGTGGTGCTGCGGGACAGTGCCGTGCAGTTGCAGGCGTTCGCCGCGCCCAAGAAGGAAGGCATCTGGGGCGAGGTGCGGGACGAGATCGCCACCGGCATCACCCAGCAGGGCGGTGTGGTGGACGAGGTCGAGGGGCCGCTCGGCTGGGAGCTGCGGGCCCAGGTGCCGGTGCAGCTGCCGGACGGCAAGAACGGCGTCCAGGTGGTGCGCTTCATCGGCGTCGACGGGCCGCGCTGGTTCCTGCGCGGAGTGATCTCCGGGCAGGGCGCCGTGCAGCCCGAGACCGGCAGCCTGCTGGAGGCGATCTTCCAGGACACCGTCGTGGTGCGCGGTGAGGGCCCGATGGCCCCGCGCGACCCGATCGTGCTCAAGCTGCCGAACGACGCGCAGATGGTGCCCGACGGCGTGCAGCAGGAGGAGGCGCAGGGCTCGCGGTTCGCGGGCGGCGCCGACCGGCTCCAGCGCGGTCCGGAGATCACCGAGGTGCGCTGACCGCAGGCCGCTGAGCCGCGCCGCGTACGTATGACCAGGTCCGAAGGGGCCCGGGGAGTCTCCCCGGGCCCCTTCGACTTTTTTCTGTGAATCGTTGAACACCCGTGCCACCCGGGGCGTACTGATGGGCGAGAGACCCCCGGCGCGCCCGCGGCAGTGGGAGAGCGGACGCGACGGGTTCATCCCCTGTCCGACCTCAACGAGGTGAGTGATCAATGTCCCGAGGCCTTCCGTTACTCCACCGTCGGCGGATCGTCGTCGCCGGTGTGATCGGCGGTATTACCTGTGCGTCCGTCGCGGTGGGAGCCGCCATGGCGGGTCAGGACGACAGCAGCAGCGATGCGAAGGCGTCGGTCAAGGCCGCGTCCTCCATTAGCTGCCCCGCCGTGGAGGGTTCCCTTCCGGAGATCCCCGCGGAGGCCAAGGCGGAGGTGGACCGTAACCTCGCGCTTCTGGACACGCAGCTCGCCGAGGCGAACAAGCGGCTGAGCACCAGCCAGGGCGAGGGCGGCCCGAACTTCGTGCAGAACGCGATCCTCGGTCCGCTGGCGGACAAGCGGAAGTCGACCCTCGACCGCATCGCGATCTCCATCGGGCGCCGGGCCGAGAAGCCGACGGGTCTGGACGCGCTCGCCGAGTGCACGCTGTCCGGCGGCGACGCCGGGGCGGGGGCCGGGGCGAGCCCGACGGCCGCCGCGAGCGGCGCGGCCTCGGCCGACCCCGCCGCGGAGGAGTCCGGTGCCGACGCGGGCGCCGGTGCGGACGAGGGCGCGGACGCGGGCGCCGGTTCCGGCGAGACGATCAGCTGCCCGGACGTCGCCGGTGAGATCGGCGACGTGCCGGCCGCCGCCCAGGCGGAGGTTGACCGTAACCTCGCGCTCCTGGACACCCAGCTCAGCGAGGCCAACAAGAGACTTTCGACCTCCGCGGGCGAAGGCGGCCCGAACTTCGTGCAGAACGCGATCCTGGGCCCGCTGGAGGACAAGCGGAAGTCCACGATCGACCGCATCAAGATCTCATTCTCCCGCCAGGGCTCGACCGCCCCCTCCGGTCTTGACGCTCTGGCGGGCTGCTCGCTCGCATCCGGCTGAGTCCCCGGCGTAAGGCTCGGCTGATGTGAGCGTTCTACCGGTGGGCCGTACTTTTCTCTGCGGAGTACGGCCCACCGGCTATTTCCTGTGCGCGGGTTCGTGTGCGCGGGCCCCGGCGTCAGGGAGGCGTCAAGACGCCGCCCGGCGCCGTAAGGGAGCCGTCAACGGCGGGCTCACGCGCTCCCCGCAGGGGTTTCCTCAAGAGGACAGCACTCCACCGATCCTCTAGGAGCCCACGATGGCCGATCTGGCCTTCGTCGTCGCCACGCTCGCGGTCTTCGCGCTGGTGGCCCTCGTCGCCAAAGGGGTGACGAAGCTGTGACCGCCGAGAACGTCGTCGGTCTGGTCGTGGCCGTCGCGCTGTTGGGCTATCTGGTCCTCGCCCTCCTCTTCCCCGAGAGGTTCTGAGGGCGACATGAGTTCCGAACTTTCCGCGGTGCTCCAGCTCGCCGCGCTCATCGGCGCGCTCGCCCTGGTGTACCGGCCGCTCGGCGACTACATGGCCGCCGTGTACCGCTCCGACAGGCATCTGCGGGCAGAGCGGTGGATCTACCGCTGCGTCGGGGCCGACCCCGACACCGCGATGCGCTGGCCCGCGTATCTCCGCGGAGTGCTCGCCTTCTCCGGCGTCGGCGTCCTGTTCCTGTACCTGCTCCAGCGCGTCCAGGGCGGTCTGCCGCTCTCGCTCGGCTTCTCCTCGATCACCCCGGCGCAGGCGTTCAACACCGCCGCGTCCTTCGTCTCCAACACCAACTGGCAGTCCTACGCGGGCGAGCAGGCCATGGGTCATGTCGTCCAGACGGCCGGGCTCGCGGTGCAGAACTTCCTGTCCGCCGCCGTCGGCATCGCGGTGGCCATCGCCCTCGTCCGGGGCTTCGCCCGCTCCCGCACCGGCGAACTGGGCAACTTCTGGGCCGATCTGGTGCGCACGGTCGTCCGCGTCCTGATCCCGCTGTCGGTGATCGCGGCGGTCGTGCTGGTCGCGTGCGGTGCGATCCAGAACTTCGCGGGCATCCACGAGGTCGGGCAGCTCACCGGCGGCAGCCGGCAGATGAACGGCGGCGCGGTCGCCTCGCAGGAGGCCATCAAGGAGATCGGCACCAACGGCGGCGGCTTCTTCAACGCCAACTCCGCCTTCCCGTTCGAGAACCCCAACGCCTTCACCAACCTCTTCGAGATCTTCCTGATCCTGGTCATCCCGTTCGCGCTCACCCGCACCTTCGGCGTGCTCGTCGGGAACGTCCGGCAGGGGTACGCGATCCTCGCCGCCATGGGCCTGATCTGGCTCGGCTTCACGGCGCTGATGATGTGGACCGAGTTCCACCACGGCGGTCCGGCGCTCCAGGCGGCGGGCGGCGCGATGGAGGGCAAGGAGCAGCGCTTCGGCGTCGGCGCGTCCTCGATCTTCGCGACGAGTACGACGCTGACCTCCACCGGTGCGGTGGACGCCATGCACTCCTCGCTCACCGGCTTCGGCGGCGGCATCGCGCTGCTGGGCATGATGCTCGGCGAGATCGCCCCCGGCGGGGTGGGCTCCGGCCTCTACGGCATGCTGGTCATGGCCGTGATCGCGGTCTTCATCGCGGGGCTCATGGTCGGCCGGACGCCCGAGTACCTGGGCAAGAAGATCGGCTCCCGCGAGATCAAGCTCGCGGCCTGCTACATCCTCGTCACCCCGACCCTGGCGCTCGGCTTCACCGCCCTGTCGATGGTGCTGTCCACCCCGCCCGACTCGATCCTCAACACCGCGGGGAACGCGACCGGCCACAGCGGGGCGCACGGCTTCTCCGAGGTGCTGTACGCCTACACCTCCGGCGCCAACAACAACGGCTCCGCCTTCGCGGGGCTCAATGCCAACACCGACTGGTACAACACCACGATCGGCCTGGCGATGCTGCTCGGCCGCTTCCTGCCGATGGTCTTCATCCTGGCGCTGGCCGGTTCGCTCGCCGAGCAGAAGCCCGTCCCCGAGACGGTAGGCACCCTGCGCACCGAGAAGCCGCTCTTCGCGGGGCTGCTGGTCGGCGCGATCGTCATCGTCACCGGTCTCACCTACTTCCCGGCCCTGGCCCTTGGCCCGATGGCGGAGGGACTCTCATGAGCACCACCACCCCCGTACGCCCCGCCTCCGACGGGACGAGCCCGCACCGGCACGACCCGGACGGCGGCCGGGTCTCCGGCGGCCTCTTCGACCCGAGGCAGCTGCTCACCTCGCTGCCGGACGCCTTCCGCAAGCTCGATCCGCGGGTGATGGCGAAGTCCCCGGTGATGTTCGTGGTGGAGATCGGCTCGGTGCTCACCACCGTGCTGGCCGCCACCGATCCGGGCGACTGGTTCGGCTGGGCGATCACGGCCTGGCTCTGGCTGACGGTGCTCTTCGCGAATCTCGCCGAGGCCGTCGCCGAGGGCCGGGGCAAGGCCCAGGCCGACACGCTGCGCAAGGCCAAGACCGACACCGAGGCCCGGCGGCTCGCCGACGGCGGCGAGGAGCGGGTCCCCGGCACCGCGCTGCGCGTCGGCGACCTGGTGGTCTGCGAGGCGGGCGACGTCATCCCGGGCGACGGGGACGTCGTCGAGGGCGTGGCGTCCGTCGACGAGTCCGCCATCACCGGCGAGTCGGCGCCGGTGATCCGCGAGTCCGGCGGCGACCGGTGTGCGGTCACCGGGGGGACGAAGGTGCTCTCCGACCGCATCGTCATCAAGATCACGACGAAGCCCGGTGAGACCTTCATCGATCGGATGATCAACCTGGTCGAGGGCGCGGCCCGGCAGAAGACCCCGAACGAGATCGCGCTCAACATCCTGCTCGCCTCGCTCACCATCGTCTTCCTGCTCGCCGTCGTCACCCTCCAGCCGTTCGCGATCCACGCGGGCGCCGAGCAGACGATGATCGTGCTCACCGCGCTGCTGGTCTGTCTCATCCCCACCACCATCGGCGCGCTGCTCTCCGCGATCGGCATCGCGGGCATGGACCGGCTGGTGCAGCGGAACGTCCTCGCCATGTCCGGCCGCGCGGTCGAGGCGGCGGGCGACGTGTCGACGCTGCTGCTCGACAAGACCGGAACGATCACGCTCGGCAACCGGCAGGCCGCCGAGTTCGTCCCGGTGAACGGCGCGACCGAGGAGGAGCTGGCGGACGCCGCCCAGCTGTCCTCGCTCGCCGACGAGACGCCCGAGGGCCGCTCGATCGTCGTCCTCGCCAAGGAGGCGTACGGTCTGCGGGCCCGCCACGAGGGCGAACTGGGCCACGCCGCCTTCGTACCCTTCACCGCGCAGACCCGGATGTCCGGCGTCGACGTGGACGGCACCCGGGTCCGCAAGGGCGCGGCCGGAGCCATCGTCGACTGGGTCCGCGAACGGGGCGGCCAGGTCTCGGACGACGCCCAGGAGAAGGTCGACGCGATCTCCGCGGCGGGCGGTACCCCGCTGCTGGTGGCCGTCGACGACCCCCGGGGCGCGCGCGTGCTGGGCGTCATCCACCTCAAGGACGTCGTCAAGGAGGGCATGCGGGAACGGTTCGACGAGCTGCGCCGGATGGGCATCAAGACCGTGATGATCACCGGCGACAACCCGCTGACCGCAAAGGCCATCGCCGACGAGGCGGGCGTGGACGACTTCCTGGCGGAGGCCACGCCCGAGGACAAGATGGCGCTCATCAAGCGCGAGCAGGCGGGCGGCAAGCTGGTCGCGATGACCGGCGACGGCACCAACGACGCCCCGGCGCTCGCCCAGGCCGACGTCGGCGTGGCCATGAACACCGGCACCTCGGCCGCCAAGGAGGCCGGGAACATGGTCGACCTGGACTCCAACCCGACCAAGCTCATCGAGGTCGTGGAGATCGGCAAACAGCTGCTGATCACCCGCGGCGCGCTGACCACCTTCTCGATCGCCAACGACGTCGCGAAGTACTTCGCGATCATCCCGGCGATGTTCGCGGGCGTGGCGGGCTACCAGGGCTTGGACGCGCTCAACATCATGCGGCTGGCCTCGGCCCAGTCGGCGATCCTGTCCGCGGTCGTCTTCAACGCGCTCGTCATCGTCGCGCTGGTGCCGCTCGCCCTCAAGGGCGTGCGCTACCGCCCGATGAGCGCGGACCGGATGCTCCGCCGCAACCTCGCCCTCTACGGACTGGGCGGGCTCATCGCCCCGTTCGTCGGCATCAAACTCATCGACCTCCTCATCTCCCTCATACCGGGCATCGGGTGACGTAAAGACATGACCCTCCGACACGGCACAGCACGCTCCACCGCCCGGCTGGCGGGCGCCGCACTGCGCGCCCTGCTCGCCCTCACGGTGCTCTGCGGGGTGCTCTATCCGCTCGCCGTCACCGGCATCGCGCAAGCCGCCTTCCCCCACCAGGCGAACGGCTCCGAGGTGCGGGCGGACGGCCGGACCGCGGGCTCCGCGCTCATCGGCCAGACGTACACCCTCGACCGGAAGGACAAGGACGGGAACCCGCTGCCGGACCCGAAGTACTTCCAGCCCCGCCCCTCGGCGGCGGGCACCAACACCGTCAACACCCAGTACAAGCTCCTGGTCTCCGGCGGGTCCAACCTCGCCGCCGACAGCACGGTGCTGAGCGGGCAGATCAAGGACCGCCGCGCGCAGATCGCCGCCTTCAACGGGGTCGCGCCCGGCGCCGTGCCCCCGGACGCGGTCACCGCCTCCGGCTCCGGCGTCGACCCGGACGTCTCGCCCGCGTACGCCACCCTCCAGGTGACCCGCGTGGCACGGGCCAACGGGCTGCCCCGCGCCGAGGTCGCCCGGCTGGTCGAGGACCACACCGACGGCCGCGCCCTGGGCTTCCTCGGCGAGCCGCACGTCAATGTGCTGGAGCTGAACATCGCGCTCCGCACGCTCGCCCGGCGCTGACACCGGCGAACGGGAAAGCGGCGAGCAGGGAAAACCCAGCGAACGGGGAAAATAGGCTCATGGGACGCGGCAAACTCCGGATCTACCTCGGCGCGGCGCCGGGCGTCGGCAAGACCTACGCGATGCTGTCCGAGGGGCACCGGCGGGTCGAGCGGGGCACGGACCTCGTGGTCGGCTTCGTGGAGCACCACGGCCGCCGCCGCACCGAGGTGATGATGGCCGGTCTGGAGGAGGTGCCGCGCCGGGAGCTGGAGTACCGGGGCGCCGCCTTCACCGAGATGGACGTGGACGCGGTGCTCGCCCGCCGCCCCGGCGTCGCGCTCGTCGACGAGCTGGCCCACACCAACGTCCCCGGCTCCCGCAACACCAAGCGCTGGCAGGACGTCGAGGAGCTGCTGAAGGCCGGGATCGACGTCGTCTCCACCGTCAACATCCAGCACCTGGAGTCGCTGGGGGACGTGGTCGAGTCGATAACGGGCGTACGGCAGCGGGAGACCGTGCCCGACGAGGTGGTGCGCCGCGCCGACCAGATCGAGCTGGTCGACATGTCGCCCCAGGCGCTGCGCCGCCGCATGGCGCACGGCAACATCTACGCGCCCGACAAGGTCGACGCCGCGCTGTCCAACTACTTCCGGCCCGGGAACCTCACCGCGCTGCGCGAGCTGGCCCTGCTGTGGACCGCCGACCGGGTCGACGAGTACCTCCAGCAGTACCGCGACGAGCACAGCATCCGCTCCACCTGGCAGGCGCGCGAGCGCATCGTCGTCGGGCTCACCGGCGGCCCCGAGGGGCGCACGCTCATCCGGCGCGCCTCCCGGATGGCGGCCAAGGGCTCCGGCAGCGAGATCCTGGCCGTCTACATCGCCCGCAGCGACGGCCTCACCTCGGCCTCCCCGAAGGAGCTGGCGGTCCAGCGCACCCTGGTCGAGGACCTGGGCGGCACCTTCCACCACGTCATTGGGGAGGACATCCCGGCCGCGCTGCTGGAGTTCGCGCGCGGCGTCAACGCCACCCAGATCGTGCTCGGCTCCAGCCGCCGCAAGGCGTGGCAGTACGTCTTCGGGCCGGGGGTGGGCGCGACCGTCGCCCGGGACTCCGGGCCCGACCTGGACGTGCACATCGTCACCCACGACGAGGTCGCCAAGGGGCGCGGCCTGCCGGTCGCGCGCGGCGCCCGGCTCGGCCGCTCCCGGCTGATCGCGGGCTGGCTGGTGGGGGTCGCCGGGCCCGCCCTGCTCACCCTGGGGCTCACCGGCACGGGCGCCACGCTCACCGCGGACGCCGGTCCCGGCTTCGCCAACGAGGTGCTGCTGTTCCTCTTCCTCAACGTGCTGGCGGCCCTGCTGGGCGGGATGCTGCCCGCCCTCGCCTCGGCGGCCGTCGGATCGCTGCTGCTCAACTACTACTTCACCCCGCCCACCCACACGCTGACCATCGCCGACCCCGAGAACCTCGTCGCCATAGTGATCTTCCTGGCGGTGGCGGTCAGCGTCGCCTCCGTCGTCGACCTGGCCGCGCGCCGCACCCACCAGGCCGCCCGGCTGCGCGCCGAGTCCGAGGTGCTGTCGTTCCTCGCGGGCAGCGTGCTGCGCGGCGAGACCAGCCTGGAGGCGCTGCTGGAGCGGGTCCGCGAGACCTTCGGCATGGACACGGTGGCCCTGCTGGAGCGGGAGAGCGACGTCGCGCCCTGGACCCGCGCGGGAAGCGTCGGCGGCACCGCGGGCGTGCCGCCGCCGGAGCGGCCCGAGGACGCGGACGTGGACATGCCGGTCGGCGACCACATGGCGCTCGCGCTGTCCGGCCGGGTGCTGCCCGCCGAGGACCGCCGCGTGCTTGCCGCCTTCGCCGCCCAGGCCGCCGTCGTACTGGACCGGCAGCGGCTGATGGGGGAGGCGGAGCGGGCCCGCGAGCTGGCCGAGGGCAATCGCATCCGTACCGCGCTGCTCGCCGCCGTCAGCCATGACCTGCGCACCCCTCTCGCGGCCATCAAGGCGGCCGTGTCGTCCCTGCGCGCGGACGACGTGGCCTGGTCCGCCGAGGACGAGGCCGAGCTGCTGGAGGGCATCGAGGACGGCGCCGACCGCCTCGACCACCTGGTCGGCAATCTGCTCGACATGTCCCGGCTCCAGACCGGCACCGTCGCCCCGCTCATCCGGGAGATCGACCTGGACGAGGTGGTGCCGATGGCGCTCGTCGGCGTCCCGGAGAGCGACGTCACCCTGGAGATCCCCGAGGACCTGCCGATGGTCGAGGTCGACCCCGGGCTGCTGGAGCGCAGCGTCGCCAACATCGTCGAGAACGCGGTGAAGTACAGCCCGCGGGACCGGCCCGTGCTGGTGTCCGCGAGCGCCCTGGGCGAGCGGGTCGAACTGCGCGTCGCCGACCGTGGCCCCGGCGTGCCGGACGCCGCGAAGGACCGTATCTTCGAACCCTTCCAGCGGTACGGGGACGCCCCGCGAGGCGCCGGGGTCGGCCTCGGCCTCGCCGTCGCCCGCGGCTTCGTGGAGGCGATGGGCGGATCGCTGGCCGCCGAGGACACCCCCGGAGGCGGGATGACCATGGTGCTGACCCTGCGGGCCGCCTCCGGGCCCCTGAGGGACGGCGCACGCGGCACAACGGAAAGGCAGGCCGTCAGATGAACCGGGTGCTCGTGGTGGACGACGAGCCGCAGATCGTACGCGCCCTCGTGATCAACCTGAAGGCGCGCAAGTACGAGGTCGACGCCGCCGGGGACGGTGCGACCGCCCTGAAGCTCGCCGCCACCCGCCACCCCGATGTGGTCGTGCTCGACCTGGGCCTGCCCGACATGGACGGCGTGGAAGTGATCAAGGGGCTGCGGGGCTGGACCCGGGTCCCGATCCTGGTGCTCTCGGCCCGCCAGACCTCCGACGAGAAGGTCGAGGCCCTGGACGCCGGGGCCGACGACTACGTCACCAAGCCCTTCGGCATGGACGAGCTGCTGGCCCGGCTGCGCGCCGCGGTCCGCCGAGCCGAGCCCTCCGGTCCTTCGGACGCCGCGGTGGTCGTCGAGACCGACGGGTTCAGCGTCGACCTGGCCGCCAAGAAGGCGCACCGCGACGGCCGCGACGTCCGGCTGACGCCCACCGAATGGCATCTGCTGGAGGTGCTGGTGCGCAACGAGGGCCGCCTCGTCAGCCAGAAGCAGCTGCTCCAGGAGGTCTGGGGGCCCTCGTACGGCACCGAGACCAACTACCTGCGGGTCTACATGGCGCAGTTGCGCCGCAAGCTGGAGAACGACCCCTCGCACCCGCGGCACTTCATTACGGAGCCGGGCATGGGGTACCGCTTCGAACGGTGAGTCACGGGCGGGGATGCGGCGGCGCCGGGATTCGGCGGGGGCGCACCGGTACGCTGGCCGTATGAGTTCCGTACCCCAGCCCCCCGGGAAGCGTGACAAGCCGGTTGGCCGCTTCCGGCGGATGATCGACCGGCTGTCGAGCTCCCAGGAGGAGCTGCACTCCGCCGAGCTCCAGCAGGACGCGGAGGAGGCGGGCTGCACCAAGATCGGCGACTGCGGCGACCGTCAGATCGTCAAGGTGACGGGTACACTGCGCACGGTCACGCTGCGGCCGCGGGCCGGAGTGCCCGCGCTGGAGGCAGAGCTCTTCGACGGGACTGCCGCCCTCGACGTGGTGTGGCTGGGCCGCCGCTCCATCATCGGCATAGAACCGGGCCGCAAGCTGATCGCCACCGGCCGGATCTCCATGAGCCACGGGCGCCGGGTGCTGTTCAATCCGAAGTACGAACTCCGACCGCTCGGACAGGAGTAGCCGGTGACGTCTGACGACAAGACGACCCCGACCGATCATCAGGATGCCGCCGCCGGCGCACAGAGCAGGGCGGCGGCGGACACCGCGCTCCTGGAGGCGTTCGGCGGGGTGCGGGGCATGGTGGACACCACCGTCCCCGGGCTGGTCTTCGTCCTGCTGTACACGATCAAGCGCGACATCCACCTGGCCGCGATCGGCGCGCTCGGTCTGACCGTGCTGCTCGCGCTGGCCCGGCTGGTGCGCAAGGAGACGCTGAAGCACGCCTTCAGCGGGGTCTTCGGGGTCGCGTTCGGCGCGATCTTCGCGATGATGTCCGGCGACGCCAAGAACTTCTACCTGCCGGGCATGCTCTACACGCTCGGCCTGGCCGTCGCGTACGTCCTCTCGGCGATCTTCCGCTATCCGCTGATCGGCGTGCTGCTCGGACCGATGCTCAAGGAGAACCTCTCCTGGCGCACCCGCAACCCCGGCCGGTTCCGCGCCTACACACGGGCCACCTGGGCGTGGGGGCTGATCCTGCTCGCCAAGTCGGCGATCCTCTTCCCGCTCTACTGGTGGGGTGACGTCACCCAGCTCGGCTGGGTGAAGGTGGCGCTCGGCATTCCGCCGTTCCTGCTGTGCGTCTACCTGACGTGGATCTTCCTCGCCAAGGCCCCGCCGCCGATCGACGTGATCGCCGAGATGGAGGCCGAGGAGAAGGCGGAGCGGGAGCGCGAGCGCGCGAAGCGGGAGGCCGAGCAGGCCGAGCGGATCGCCGACCCGATGCTTTCGGAGTGGACCGACCAGATCGTGAACGAGGCCCGCACCGAGTCGGCCGACCGGCGCCCGCCCCGGCACTGAGCACCGACCGGCACCACGAAGGCCCCGGGCTCCCGCACAGGGAACCCGGGGCCTTCCGCGTGGCTCTGAGGCCCTGCCCTAAACCTGGCCCGCGGCGTCCTGACGCTGCACGGACAGCAGCTGCTCCAGCTGCTCCTCGCGCGCCTGGGCCGCGACGAACAGCAGCTCGTCGCCCGCCTCCAGGACGTCGTCGTTGTTCGGGGTCAGCACCCGGGTGCCCCGGATGATGGTGACCAGTGTGGTGTCCTCCGGCCACTCCACGTCGCCGACCCGGGTGCCGACCAGGGCGGCCTCCGGCGGCAGCGTCAGCTCCACCAGGTTGGCGTCGCCGTGGCTGAAGCGCAGCAGCCGCACCAGATCGCCGACGCTCACCGCCTCCTCGACCAGCGCCGACATCAGCCGCGGCGTGGAGACGGCGACGTCGACGCCCCACGCCTCGTTGAACAGCCACTCGTTCTTGGGGTTGTTCACCCGCGCGACCACCCGCGGCACCGCGTACTCGGTCTTCGCGAGCAGGGACACGACCAGGTTGACCTTGTCGTCACCGGTGGCCGCGATGACCACGTTGCAGCGCTGGAGCGCCGCCTCGTCCAGCGAGGTGATCTCGCACGCGTCGGCCAGCAGCCATTCGGCCTGCGGCACCCGCTCCACCGAGATGGCGGTCGGTGCCTTGTCGATGAGGAGGACCTCGTGCCCGTTCTCCAGCAGCTCGCCCGCGATGGAGCGCCCCACGGCGCCCGCTCCGGCAATGGCAACCCTCATCGGGCTCCCTCCTCAGGCCCCTCGTCGAAGGAGGCTTCGACCTTCTCGACCTCATCGGTGCGCATCATCACATGCACCAGGTCGCCTTCCTGTAGGACCGTCTGCGAGGTGGGCAGCATCGCCTCGCCGAGCCGGGTCAGGAACGCGACCCGCACCCCGGTCTCCTCCTGGAGCTTGCTGACCTTGTGCCCCACCCACGCGGGGGAGGTGTGCACCTCGGCGAGCTGCACCCCGCCGCTGGGGTCCCGCCACAGCGGCTCGGCGCCGGACGGCAGCAGCCGCCGCAGCATCTGGTCGGCGGTCCACCGCACGGTGGCCACGGTCGGGATGCCCAGGCGCTGGTAGACCTCGGCGCGGCGCGGGTCGTAGATCCGGGCCGCGACGTTCTCCACGCCGAACATCTCGCGGGCCACCCGGGCCGCGATGATGTTGGAGTTGTCGCCGCTGCTGACCGCGGCGAAGGCCCCGGCCTCCTCGATGCCCGCCTCGCGGAGCGTGTCCTGGTCGAATCCGACCCCTGTCACCCGGCGGCCGCCGAAGCCCGCGCCGAGGCGGCGGAAGGCGGTGGGGTCCTGGTCGACGACCGCGACCGTGTGTCCCTGTTGCTCCAGGGTCTGGGCGAGCGCCGCGCCCACCCGGCCACAGCCCATGATCACGATATGCATGCGTCTTACCCCGCACTCCTGATGACCGTGCTGACCTGCGCAAACACCCTGCTCACATCTTCCTTCCAGGACCTACGGGGCGACAGCGGGGCGAAGGGCCCCGATGCCGGTGCCGCACGGCGACGGAGGTCGTCCGCCACGGCGTCTGTTCCCACCGTATCCATACCCATGGGACGATTCCCCGCCCGAGTGCACCGGGCGGGAGGAAACGTGGTGCGCGGGCGGTCCGGCGGCTACGGTGTGGGGGCGGGCGCGGATGACCGCCGCCGGGGGGTGTGCTCCCTCATCTTTGCCCGATATCCAGGATCTTCACTGAACCCTTACGGGAATTGGCAATAGAGTCCCGTGAGTTCGAACTTTGTTACGGCCGTCGGACACTCGGTCACGGCGTGGCTAAGATGATCGCCGTATTCCGTTTTCGGACGGGACATCAGGGCACTGAATCGTTCCTTCCGCGCCCGCGTTCTCTGCACGAGGTTCCTGATGACAGATCACATGACGGAGGCGGTGAGCTGGTGCCTGGCCGTCGTCCTTCTGGTCGTGTCGGTGCTTCTGATACGCCAGCGCCGGATCACCGCCGGAGTGCGCAGGCGTAACGCCACGCTCGAGGACAATGTGCGCGCCCGCGACGAGGAAGTGCAGCATCTGGTCGAGGTCCGCCTCCCGGCGATCGCGGACGCGCTGAGCCAGCCCACCCCGCTTCCCGGGCTGCGGGACGAAAAGCTGGCCGGGACCGCCTACGCGCAGAGCCTGCACGCGGTCATGGAGCACTTCGCACGCGCGGTGGACAAGGCGCAGTCGCGGGCCGACGCCTCCGCCAAGGCCGCGCTCAAGGCGTCGATGCGCGCTCTCCAGGGCCTCGCCAACGAACAGCAGGTGTCGATCTCGGAGATGCAGGAGCGGCACGACAACCCCGACGTGCTGCGCGACCTCCTGGAGATCGACCACGCCAACGCGCAGTTCGGCCGGCGCGCCCAGGCCATCGCCGTGCTGTGCGGCTCCTGGCCCGGCCGTCAGCGCACCGCCTCCCCGATGACCGACGTCGTCCGGGGCGCCAAGTCACGCATCCGCGACTACCGGCGGGTCCAGGTGCACGCCCTGATCGACATCGGCGTGGTGAGCCGCGCGGTGGAGCCCGTGGTGCTCGCGGTCGCCGAGCTGCTGGACAACGCCGCCCGGCACTCCCAGCCCAACACCAACGTCGAGGTCAGCCTCCAGCCCGTGCACAACGGCGCCTGCATCGTGATCGACGACGCCGGGGTCGGCATGGACGGCCTGGAGGTCCAGCGGGCCGCCGGGCTGCTGTCCGGCCAGCGCGCCGTCGACGTCTCGCGGCTGGGCGACCCGCCGCAGTTCGGCTTCGCCGTGGTGGGCCTGCTCGCCGCCCGGTACGGCTTCAGCGTCTCGGTGGACACCCGGTCCCCGTACGGCGGTGTGCGCGCCGTCCTGTTCCTCCCCAGCGCGCTGCTCACCCACGTCGACGCGGACGCGCCCGCCGCTCCGGCGGCCCATGACCCGTACGAGGCCGAGGCCGCCGCCCCGCTGCGTACCCTCCCGTCCCGCCCGACCCGCCGCCGGGCCGCGCCCCAGGCCCCCGCCGAGGCCCAGGCCCCCGCCGAGGCCCAGGCGCCCGCACAGGCCCCCGTACCGGCCCAGGAGCCCGCTCCGGCACCGGCCCAGCCCGCGGCCCCGGCCCACGCGCCCGCGGACGACGAGGCGACGCGCGTGTACGGGGAGACCGCGGGCGGTCTGCCCAAGCGCCGCCGCCGGCAGCCCACGGCCGCCCCACCCGTGGACGGGCCCACCGCGTCCGGGCCGCGGTCCGGCGCCCCCGAAACCGACACGGGGTCGCACCGTGTCCGCTCGGCCGAAGAGACCGCCAAGCGCATGGGCGCGTTCGCGCGCGGTACGCGCTCCGGCCGTGGCGTCACACAGGATGCCGCCCCTCACACCGAAGAAGGGAACCGCCAGGCATGAACGACCACATGAACAACGAGCTGGGCTGGATGCTCGACGAGGTGGTCAAGATGCCGGAGGCACGGCACGCGATCCTGCTCTCCGCGGACGGGATGCTGCGGGCGCACTCCGCGGGCATCGCGCGGGACGAGGCCGAACGCCAGGCCGCGGCGCTCTCCGGGCTCCAGTCGATCAGCCGCAGCACCTCCGAGTTCTGCGACCGAGAGGAGACGCCCTGGCAGCAGACGCTGGTCGAGTTCGTGGGCGGCTACGTCTTCCTGATCGCCGCCGGCCCCGGCGCGTACCTGGCCGTCTCGGCCACCGAGCACGTGGACATGGAGGCCGTCAGCTACCGGATGCAGAAGCTGGTCGACCGGCTGGGCAAGGAACTGACCAGCCCGCCGCGGCAGGGCGCGGCCTGGCAGGGGATCGGCAGCCCCGCATGAGTCCGGGCAGGCGCGAACGAGGACTGGTACGGCCGTATGTCGTGACCGACGGCCGTGCCTACCCGAGCCGCAACACCTTCGACCTGGTGACCCTGGTCATGGCCCACCCCGACCGGCCGCTCGCCGGGCTCAGCCCGGAGAAGCGGGGGGTCATGGACCTCTGCCTCGGCGGCGCGCTGTCGGTCGCCGAGGTCGCCGGGTATCTGGAGCTGCCGGTGAGCGTCACCAAGGTCTTGCTGGGCGATCTGGTCGACAGCGGGCACATCAGCACCCGGGCCCCCATCCCGAAGGCCGAACTCCCCGAGACCCAGCTCCTCCAGGAGGTGCTCGATGGACTCCGCGCTCGCCTCTGACCGGGGCGCGGTCTATCTGCCCCAGACCGTACGGACCGCGGCCAAGCTGCTGGTCGTCGGGCACTTCGCGGTCGGCAAGACGACCTTCGTGGGCTCGCTGTCCGAAATCCGCCCGCTGCGCACCGAGGAGACGATGACTCAGGCCGGTGCGCTCATCGACGACCTCGCCGGCATCGAGGAGAAGACGACCACCACGGTCGCCATGGACTTCGGCCGGCTCACCCTCAGCGAGTCCCTGGTCCTGTACCTCTTCGGCGCGCCCGGACAGCAGCGCTTCACCCGGATGTGGAAGGACATGACGCACGGCGCGCTGGGCGCTCTGGTGCTCGCCGACACCCGTCGGCTGGAGCAGTCCTTCCCGGTGATGGCCGTCCTGGAGGAGCAGGGCCTGCCGTACGCCGTCGCCGTCAACCACTTCGAGGGCGCGCCCCGCTTCGCCGAGACGGAGGTCCGGGAGGCGCTCGATCTGCTGCCGGAGACCCCGCTGGTCACCTGTGACGCCAGGGACCGGATCTCCTCCACCCACGCCCTGATCGCCCTCGTCCAGTATTTGCAGGCCCGGCACACCAGCTAGTTCGTCCCAGGAGAATGTGTGACCCACCGTCCAGACCTCGAGGCCGTCACCGGAACCGCACCACCGCCGGGCTGCCCCGCGCACCAAGGCGGTGCGGCCGGTTCCGCCGGTCCCCTGGGGCATGGCGCCCGGGTGCCGATGTACGGCGCCGACTTCGCCGCCGATCCGCACGGGTTCTACGCGCGGATGCGGGCCGCGGGGCCCATCACCCCGGTGGAACTCGCCCCGGGCGTCGACGCGTATCTGGTCACCGGCTACTCCACGGCGCTGGAGGTCCTGCGCGACACCGAGCGGTTCGCCAAGGACCCGCGCAACTGGGCCGCCCTCAACGAGGGCCGGCTTCCGGAAGACAGCCCCGTGCTGCCGATGATGATGTTCCGGCCCAACGCCCTGTTCACCGACGGCGAGCAGCACGCCCGCTACCGCGGGGCGATCACCGACAGCCTCAGCCGGGTGGACTCGCACGCGCTGAGCGACTACGTGGAGCGCAGCGCGGACACCCTCATCGACTCCTTCGTGGAGCGGGGCGAGGCCGAGCTGCTGAGCGAGTACGCGGGGATCATCCCGCTGATGGTGTTCAACCGGCTCTTCGGCGCCCCTCCGGAGCAGAGCAGCGAACTGATCCGGATCCTCACCATCCTGTTCGACGCGAACAGCGCCGAAGCGGGGCAGGCCAACGAGGACCTGTCGCGCTACATGGCGGACCTCGTCGACGCCAAGCGGCAGAAGCCCGGCGCCGACGTCACCTCCTGGATGATCGCCCACCCCTCGCGGCTGGCCGACGACGAGCTGATGCAGCAGATCGCCCTGCTGATGGCGGCCGGTACCGAACCCCAGGTGAACCTGATCGCCAACGCGCTGCGGCTGCTGCTGTCGGACGACCGGTTCGCCGGTGAGCTGTCCGGGGGCAGCCTGCCCGTCCAGGACGCCCTGGACGAGGTGCTGTGGGCCGATCCGCCGCTGGCCAACTTCGGCACCCGGTTCGCCCGCTACGATGTCGAGATGGGCGGCGTACGGCTGCGCAAGGGCGACGCGGTGCTCACCAGCTACGCCGCGGCCAACACCGACCCCGAGCTGACCTCCCAGGGCCGCGCCGGCAACCGGGCCCACCTCGCCTGGAGCGTGGGCGCCCACCGCTGCCCCGCCGAGGGCCCCGCCCGGGTCATCGCCTCCGTCGCCATCGAAAGGCTCCTCGACCGCCTCCCCGACATGCAACTCGCGGTGTCGTCCGACCAGTTGACCTGGCGCCCCGGCCCCTTCAACCGGGCCCTGGCGTCGCTGCCCGTGCGGTTCCCCGTCCTGACGAAGCCGACCCCCGGACCCGCCTCCATGCCGCCCGCCGCGGCCGTGCCCGCGCAACGACAGCCCGCCGAGTCCCAGGGAGGCACCCAGTGGTCCACGAGTCCCGTCCCCTCGTCCTCGACCCCACCGGCAGCGATATCCACGCCGAAGCCGAGCGCGTCCGAGGCCAGGGGCCCGCGACGCCTGTGGAGCTTCCTGGGGGCTTGGTGGCGTGGGCAATAAGCCGCCAGAGCCTGCTCAAGAAGCTCCTGACCGACCCGCGGGTGTCCAAGAACCCGCGCCTGCACTGGCGGGCCTGGAACGAGGGTGAGGTCCCGTCCGACTGGCCGCTGATCGCCTGGGTGGCCGTGCAGAACATGTTCACGGCCTACGGCGCCGACCACCGCAGGCTGCGCACCCTGGTCTCCAAGGCGTTCACCGCGCGGCGCACCGCCGCCCTGCGGCCGCGCATCGAGGAGATCTGCGCCGACCTGCTGGACCGGCTGGCGGCCACCCCGCCGGGCCGGCCGGTCGATCTGCGTGACGGGTACGCGTACCCGCTGCCGCTGCGGGTGATCTACGAGCTGTTCGGGCTCACCGACGAGGGGCTGCGCGCGCGGATGAGCGCGTTCGCCGACAGCTCCTTCCGCACCACCACCTCGCCGGAGGAGGTCGCGGCCGCCTCCGCCGAGATGGACGCCATCATGGAGGCGCTCGTGGCCTCCAAGCGCGAGCGGCCCGGCGACGACCTGACCAGCGGCCTGATCGCCGTGCGCAGCGAGGAGGACTCGCCGCTGAGCGAGCGTGAGCTGTGCGACACCCTCGCGCTGATGCTCACCGCCGGGCACGAGACCACGGTCAACCTCCTGGACAACGCCGTCCACGCGCTCCTCACCCACCCCGAGCAGCTGGCCCATGTGCGCGAGGGCCGGGCCTCGTGGGAGGACGTGATCGAGGAGACACTGCGGCACTCCGCCCCGGTCGCCAACCTGCCGCTGCGCTACGCCGTCGAGGACATTGAGCTGGAGGACGGGGTGGTGCTGCGCAAGGGCGACGCGATCCTCGCCGCGTACGCGGCCGCCGGACGCGACCCCGAGATCCACGGCGAGGACGCCGCCGCCTTCGACGTCACCCGGCAGATCAAGAGCCATCTCGCCTTCGGCCACGGTGTCCATCTGTGCGTCGGCGCACCGCTGGCCCGGCTGGAGGCCGCGATCGCGCTCCCGGCCCTTTTCGACCGCTTCCCTCGACTCTCGCTAGCGTCCGGGCAGGACGCGCTGGAGCCGGTGGAGTCCTTCATTTCCAACGGCCACCGCGCCCTGCCGGTGCGGCTGTCCTGACCGCCGTGCGGCCCGCCCGGCCGCCCGCCCGTCTCAGGGTGGGCAGGCGGCTGGGCGGGCGCCCGGCCCACCCTTTACGATCCTCTGCGTGTCCAAACTGACCGACGTCCCGAAACGGATCCTGATCGGGCGCGCGCTGCGCAGCGACAAGCTGGGGGAGACTCTTCTCCCGAAGCGCATCGCGCTCCCCGTCTTCGCCTCCGACCCCCTGTCCTCCGTCGCGTATGCGCCTGGGCAGGTGATGATCGTCCTTTCCGTGGCGGGTGCGTCGGCCTACCACTACTCACCGTGGATCACGATCGCGATCATCGTGCTCATGTTCACGGTGGTCGCCTCGTACCGCCAGAACGTGCACGCGTACCCCAGCGGGGGCGGTGACTACGAGGTCGCCAACACCAACCTCGGCCCCAAGGCGGGCCTCACCGTCGCCAGCGCCCTGCTGGTGGACTACGTCCTGACGGTGGCCGTGTCGATCTCCTCCGGGGTGGAGAACCTCGGCTCCGCCGTCCCCTTCATCGTCGAGCACAAGACGCTCTGCGCGGTCGCGATCATCCTGTTGCTGACCCTGATGAACCTGCGCGGCGTCCGCGAGTCGGGCAAGCTCTTCGCGATCCCCACGTACGTCTTCGTCGGCGGCGTCTTCGTGATGATCCTCTGGGGCGCCTACCGCGCGCTCGTCCTCGGCGACGACATGAAGGCCCCCACCGCCGGTTTCGAGGTCCACGCCGAAGAGACCGGGCTGGCCGGCTTCGCCCTCGTCTTCCTGCTGCTGCGCGCCTTCTCCGACGGCTGCGCCGCGCTCACCGGCGTCGAGGCCATCAGCAACGGGGTGCCCGCCTTCCGCAAGCCCAAGAGCCGGAACGCCGCGACGACGCTGGCGCTGATGGGCGGCCTCGCCGTCACCATGTTCGTCGGCATCATCACCCTCGCCATGGTCACCAACGTCAAGATGGCCGAGGACCCGGCCCACGACCTGTTCAAGGACGGCGCCGCGCTCGGCTCCGGTTACACCCAGAACCCCGTGATCTCGCAGGTCGCGGCCGCCGTCTTCGGCGACGGCTCGTTCCTGTTCGTGGTGCTCGCCGCGGCCACCGCGCTCGTCCTGTTCCTGGCCGCCAACACCGCGTACAACGGCTTCCCGCTGCTCGGCTCGATCCTCGCCCAGGACCGCTACCTGCCGCGCCAGCTGCACACCCGCGGCGACCGGCTCGCCTTCTCCAACGGCATCGTGCTGCTCGCCGGGGCCGCCGCGGTCCTCGTCTACGTCTACGGCGCGGATTCGACCCGGCTGATCCAGCTCTACATCGTCGGCGTCTTCGTCTCCTTCACCCTCAGCCAGACCGGCATGGTGCGGCACTGGAACCGCCACCTGGCCACCGAGCGCGACCCGGCCGCCCGCCGCCGCATGATCCGCGCCCGCGCGATCAACACCTTCGGCGCCTTCTTCACCGGGCTGGTCCTGGTCGTCGTGCTGCTCACCAAGTTCACCCACGGCGCGTGGGTGGCACTGCTCGGCATGGCCGTCTTCTACATCACCATGACCGCGATCCGCCGCCACTACGACGGCGTCTCCGAGGAACTGGCCGCGGCCGAGGAGCAGCACGACGAGGACGAGGTCCGCCCCTCCCGGGTGCACTCCATCGTCCTCGTCTCCAAGATCCACAAGCCGACGCTGCGCGCCCTGGCCTACGCCAAGCTGATGCGCTCCCACCGGCTGGAGGCGCTGAGCATCAACGTCGATCCCGCCGAGACCAAGGCGCTTCAGACCGCGTGGAGCGAGCGCGGCATCGACGTCCCGCTGAAGATCCTCGACTCGCCGTACCGCGAGATCACCCGGCCGGTCATCGACTACGTCAAGGGGCTGCGCCGGGAGAGCCCGCGCGATGTGGTCTCCGTCTACATCCCCGAGTACGTGGTCGGCCACTGGTACGAGCACCTGCTGCACAACCAGAGCGCGCTGCGCCTCAAGGGCCGGCTGCTGTTCACCCCCGGCGTGATGGTGACCTCCGTGCCCTGGCAGCTGGACTCCTCCGAGCTGGCCCGCAAGCGCGCCCGCAAGCGCGCCGAGTGGAACGCCCCGGGCTCGGTCCGGCGCGGCCCCGTGGTGCCGCCGCGGCCGAAGGGCGAGCGCAAGGCCGAGAAGGCGGGCGTCCGCACGCCGGGGCGGTAGCCGCCGCCCTTGGCGGCCCTTTGGTGGGGGCCGGGGGTGCGGGGACGTAGACTGGTGGGCTGCTGTTGCCCCGCGTGGGCCGCTGTCGCCCCGCCCGCACCCTCACCCCCTACCCCCTCTGGAGCCGTGCCCGCCATGCCAAGTCAGCCCAAGACGTCGCTGGTCGGCGAGGAGTACGAGGTCGAGGTCGGCCCGGTGGCGCACGGCGGCCACTGCATCGCCCGCACGGCCGAGGGCCAGGTGCTCTTCGTACGCCACACCCTGCCCGGTGAACGGGTCGTCGCCCGGGTCACCGAGGGCGAGGAGGGCGCGCGCTTCCTGCGCGCCGACGCGGTGCGGATCCTGGACCCCGCCAAGGACCGGGTGGAAGCCCCCTGCCCGTTCTCCGGCCCCGGCCGGTGCGGCGGCTGCGACTGGCAGCACGTCGCCCCCGGCGCCCAGCGCAGGCTCAAGGCCGAGGTGATCACCGAGCAGCTCCAGCGGCTGGCCGGGCTCACCCCCGAGGCCGCCCGCTGGGACGGCACCGTCGAACCCGCCCCCGGCGACAAGGTGGCCCGCGGCGAGGTCCCGGCCTGGCGCACCCGGCTCCAGTACGCGGTGGACGAGGCGGGCCGCCCCGGGCTGCGCCGCCACCGCTCGCACGAGGTGGAACCCGTCGACCACTGCCTGATCGCCGCGCCCGAGGTCACCGAACTCGGCATCGAGAAGCGGGAATGGCCGCAGATCGAAAGCGTCGAGGCCATCGCCGCCACCGGCTCCTCCGACCGCCAGGTCGTCCTCACCCCCCGCCCCGGCGCCCGGCTGCCGATCGTCGAACTCGACCGCCCGGTCTCCGTCCTGCGCATCGCCGAGTCCCGCGGCCGCGAGCGCCAACGCCTCGTGCACCGCGTCCACGGCCGCCCCTTCGTCCGCGAACGCGCCGCGGGCCGCACCTGGCGCGTCGGCGAGGGCGGCTTCTGGCAGGTCCACCCCAAGGCCGCGGACCTGCTGGTCGAGGCCGTCATGCAGGGCCTCATGCCGCGCAAGGGCGACACCGCGCTCGACCTCTACTGCGGCGTCGGCCTCTTCGCGGGCGCCCTCGGCGAGCGCGTCGGCGAGCGCGGCGCGGTGCTGGGCATCGAGTCCTCCAAGCGCGCGGCCGACGACGCCCGCCACAACCTCCAGGACCTGGACCGCGTCCGCATCGAACACGGCAAGGTCGAGCAGGTCCTGCCCCGCACCGGCATCACCGAGGCCGACCTGATCGTCCTCGACCCGCCCCGCTCCGGCGCGGGCAAGGACACGGTCGCCCACCTCGCCTCCCTGGGCGCCCGCCGCATCGCCTACGTAGCCTGCGACCCGGCAGCCCTGGCCCGCGACCTCGCCTACTTCCACGACGCGGGCTACGCCCCGCGCCGCCTGCGCGCGTTCGACCTGTTCCCGGTGACCCACCACGTGGAGTGCGTGGCGGTGCTGGAGCCGGCGGGGAAGGGCGCGTGAACGATCTGGCGTTCGCCCCCGTCGGCCTGCCGCAGCCGGAGCGGCTCGAACACCTTCGGGGGCTGCTGCCCGGCATCACCCGCCGATCGGTGACTCCGCGACGCAGCCACCGGCGTTGATCAGGCTCTCGCCCTTCTGCTCGGCGATGACCTTGCCCTTGTGCACGATCTTGCAGCTCACCGTGGGGTCGCTGGAGACCGGCATCACCGCCGACGGCATGATGCCCCGCAAGGTCACGGTCTTCTTCCAGGGCAGCGCGGGCTTGTTCACCGTTGCGGTCTCGGGGTCCATGGCCTTGCCGCCGCCCCCGTTGAACTCGATCGAGGTGACGTTCTTCCCCGTCACCTCGTAGGTGACCTCGTACGTCTGGTCCACCACCTTGTCGACGGTGTCGACGTTCTGTTCCTCCGTACAGGCGGAGAGGCCGAGCGCGACGAGGCCGGTGAGGGCGACGTATAAGACGGCGGTACGGACGGTGCGATTCATGCGGATTCCCCCAAGGTCTCGGATTTCAGACGCCGCAACTCATCGCAGATAGACAGCCGAGTGAAGCCGAAGGTTGCCCCCGGAGCCTACGGCTCCTGGAGCGATGTCTTCGCGGCGTCCACGAAGTCCCCGAGGGCGGCCCAGAAGGGGCTGTAGGCGTCGTTGAAGCGGCGTATCGCCTCCGGGTCGTCGGCGGCCATGGCCTGGAGTGAGCGGTGGAACCGGCCGGTTGACTTCTGGAGTTTGTGCGCCGCCTCGCCCGCGGCGGCAGGGCCCTCCAGCTCGACCACCCGCGCGCAGTGCCGCAGCTTTCCGTAGTGGTCGCGCTCGCGCTCGATGATCTCGTCCAGCAGGGCGGGGCGGCTGCGGAAGTCACCGTTCCGCTGGGCGGCGGAAACCTCCCAGTAGAAGTCGCCCATGTTGTGGACCTGCTCGATCAATTCGAGGTACGCGGCCCGCCTGCTGTCGCGCAGCCGCTCCGCCTGCTGGGCGCGGGCCGCGGTGTCGGCCTGGATCCGGGCGGCCCGGGTGTTGCCGCGGCTGGTGACCCAGCTGGCCACGACGGCGGTGCCGCCGGTGAGGGCCGCGATCCAGAACGTGCTGTCGGCCATCGTGCGCCCCCGTGGTCATCTTCGGTCACGTCCACCATCCCCCGATGGTAGGAAGATACGGAAGGAGTAACGGTTCGGCGGTATGCGCCACAGATATGTTCCGGGCATGAGCGCATCCGGGCTGCGGCCCGCCGTGACCGAGTTGAGGCTGTCCGCCTTCAAGTCCCATCGACGTGCGGTCTTTTCTCTGGGGCCGCTGACGCTGTTCGCCGGGCCGAGCGGAAGCGGTAAATCGGGCGTACTGGAGGCGTACGCGGCGCTCGCGCGCCTGGCGGGCGGCGCCCGGCTCGCGGAGGTGTTCCGCGAGCCGGCGTCGTACATCCCGCGCCGGGCGCGGCCGGACCGGCAGGGGCGGCGCGGCTTCCGCATCGGGTGCACTGTGGACGGCCCGGTCGGGCCGGTGCGGCTCGATGTCGCCGTACAGGCCGAGCCCGAACTGCGCATCGTGGGCGAGCGGTTGACGGGGGCGGGGGAGACGCTGCTGGAGACGGCGCTGCGCGACCCGGAGCGGCGCTCCGTCCAGGCCGCCTGGCACACGGCGGGGGCGGTCGCGGTCACCCGGGCTCCGCTGCCCGACGACCGGCTGGCGACCTCGCTGCTGCCGCTGCGGGTGGCGGGCATCACCGAGGGGCAGCGGCTGGCGCTGGCCGGGGCCGAGCAGGTGGTGATCGCGCTGCGCTCGGTGTTCGCCTGCGATCCGCGGCCGGATCGGATGCGGGCGCCGGCGGCGCCGCGCGACGGGCGGCTGCGCGGCGGCTGCGAGAACCTCGCGGCGGTGCTGCGGCGCACCAGCCGGGAGTGCGTCTCCCGGCACGCGGCGCTGGTCGCGGCGGTGCGGGCGGGGTGTGCGGGGCCGGTGGAGGGCCTGGTGACCGAGGGGTCCGGGGGAGGAGGGGTGCGGGCCCTGGTGGAGCAGGGGGAGTTGGGCGCGATGCCGGTGGAGCGGCTGGGCGACGGGGAGTTGCGCTATCTGGCGCTCGCGCTGGTGCTGCTGACCGGTCCGGGGGTGCTGGCGATGGACCCGGCGGCGGATGTGCTTCCCGCGCGGCAGGTGCTGACGGTGCTGGCGGACGGTTTCGACCGCTGCCTGGACCGGAGGCAGGCGCGGGAGCTGCTGGGGGTGGCGGTCCGGATGTGCGCACGGGGGCACATCCGGCTGGTGGGGACCGTGGGGGACGTGGCGGGGGCGGTCGGGGACGCCCCCGCCACGGGGGACGCTCCCGTCACGGTGGTAAACCTGGAGCGTGAGCGAGTCTCTTGAACCCGAGTCCGGTGCGCGTTCCGCCGCGTGTGAGCGACGATCCGACGGCCTTGATGTGGCGGGCCTCCAGCGCAGGCTGGCGGCCTTCGCGGCGGTGCGCGACTGGCAGCAGTACCACACCCCGAAGAACCTCGCGGCGGCGCTGAGCGTCGAGGCGTCGGAGCTGGTGGAGATCTTCCAGTGGCTGACGCCGGAGGAATCGGCGCGGGTGATGGAGGAGCCGGGGAAGGCGGCCCGGGTCGAGGACGAGGTCGCCGATGTGCTGGCGTATCTGCTCCAGTTCTGCGAGGTGCTGGGGATCGACGCGCTCGCCGCGCTGGCCGCGAAGATCGACCGCAACGAGGGCCGGTTCCCGATTGCGGCGCCTGGAAGCCCCATTCGTCACTCTCAGTAGTGATGAAGTTATCCACAACGCAACTGTTGTCAACAGATTCCTGAATTCCCCTAGCTTTTCGGCCTGTTAGTCATCACTCTGGGTAGTGGAGGAGTGACGGGTGCGGAAAGTCCGTTGAGAGGGGTTCGGGGCATGGACGCGATGCGGCTGATCGGTGTCACCCGGCACGCCCTGGCGAAGGCCGGAGGCGTGCACGACATCGTGGCCGAGGCCTGGCAGGTCCAGGCGCTGGCGGAAGCGGTCGGCGGATACTTCATGGTGAGCGGCCCGGCGGCGGCGCGGGCGGAGGCGCGCGGCCTGTGCGAGGCGGGCGGCAGGGCGCGCGGGGCGCTGTTTCACCCGGCGCTGCACCATCCCGCGTTGCGCGGCGCGGGCTTACGGGCGGCTCAGCTGTCGGAGGTGCGGGATCCCAGAGGCGTGCTGCTGGCGCTGGGGGATCTGCTGGCGGAGGCGGGATTCGCGCTGGTGGGCGTCGCCTCCAGCACGGAGGAGGAGGCGCTGTACTGGCAGTGCGTCGAGGCGATCGACGCGGCGGACGAGGCGAGGGACCGGGTGCTCGGGATGCTGAGGCATCTCACGGGGCTGGAGTGGGGTGGGGAGTGGGGTGGTGCGGCATGAGAAGGCAGGATGGGGTGCATGGATCTCCGCATTTTCACCGAGCCCCAGCAGGGGGCGACCTACGAGACTCTGCTGTCCGTTGCGAAGGCCACCGAAGACCTCGGGTTCGACGCCTTCTTCCGCTCCGACCATTACCTGCACATGGGGGGTGTCGACGGACTGCCGGGTCCGACCGACGCGTGGCTCACCCTGGCCGGGCTGGCCCGCGAGACGAAGCGGATCCGGCTGGGCACCCTGATGACCGCCGCCACCTTCCGGCTGCCGGGCGTCCTCGCGATCCAGGTCGCGCAGGTCGACCAGATGTCGGGTGGACGAGTCGAGCTGGGCCTGGGCGCGGGCTGGTACGAGCAGGAGCACACCGCGTACGGCATCCCCTTCCCGAAGGAGAAGTTCGCGCGGCTGGAGGAGCAGCTGGCCATCGTCACCGGCCTGTGGAAGACGCCGGTCGGCGAGACCTTCAGCCATGACGGTGCGCACTACCAGCTCACCGACTCGCCCGCGCTGCCCAAGCCCGCCCAGGACCGGGTGCCGGTGCTGGTCGGCGGCCAGGGGCCGACCCGTACCCCGCGGCTGGCCGCGCGGTTCGCGGACGAGTTCAATATGCCGTTCGCGTCGGTCGAGGACAGTGAGCGCCAGTTCGGCCGGGTGCGGGCGGCCGCCGAGGAGGCCGGGCGCAAGGGCGACGACCTGGTGTACTCGAACGCGCTGGTGGCCTGCGTGGGCAAGGACGACGCCGAGGTCGCCCGGCGGGCCGCGGCCATCGGCCGCGAGGTCCCGGAGCTGAAGGAGAACGGGCTGGCGGGCTCCCCCGCCGAGGTGGTCGAGAAGATCGGCCGCTATGCGGAGGCCGGGGCGTCCCGGGTCTACCTCCAGATCCTGGACCTCGACGACCTCGATCACCTTGAGCTGATTTCATCCCAGGTCCAGGCCCAGCTGGGCTGACCGGCCCACCGTCCGGGCCTGTCGGCTCGGTCCGACCGACCCGTCGGCCAGGCCCGGCCGCCGGGCCGACCGAGCCGCGTGGCTCACCGAACCACCAGGAGTACCCGTGATGTCCGTCCCACCTACGCCACTGGCCACCGCTCTGGAAGGCGGGCCGCTCGTTCTTGACGGCGGGCTGTCCAACCAGTTGGAGGCGCAGGGCTGCGACCTTTCCGACGAGCTGTGGTCGGCCCGGCTGCTCGCCGATGACCCGGGGCAGATCGAGGCGGCGCACGCCGCGTATGTGCGGGCGGGCGCACGGGTGCTCATCACCAGCAGCTACCAGGCCACCTACGAGGGCTTCGCCCACCGGGGCGTGGCCCGCGAGGAGGCCACGGCGCTGCTGGGCCGCAGCGTCGAGCTGGCGCGCAGCGCGGCCGGGGGAGCGGCCGACCCGGCCGCCCCGGTGTGGGTGGCGGCCTCCGTGGGGCCCTACGGGGCGATGCTGGCCGACGGCAGCGAGTACCGGGGGCGGTACGGGCTGAGCGTGGCCGAGCTGGAGCGGTTCCACCGGCCGCGGATCGAGGCGCTGGTCGCGGCCGGGCCCGATGTGCTCGCCCTGGAGACGGTGCCGGATGCCGACGAGGCGGCGGCCATGCTGCGGGCCGTCGAGGGCTGCGGGGTGCCCGTCTGGCTGTCGTACAGCATCGCGGGGGAGACCACCCGGGCCGGGCAGCCGCTCCGGGACGCGTTCGCCGTCGCCGCCGGGAACGAGCAGGTGATCGCCGTCGGCATCAACTGCTGCGAGCCGGGAGACGCGGACCGGGCCGTGGAGATAGCGGCCGAGGCCACCGAAAAGCCGGTGGTGGTGTATCCGAACAGCGGAGAGGAGTGGGATGCGACGGCCCGGAGCTGGCGCGGGCGGTCGACCTTCGACCCGGCACGGGTGAAGGGGTGGCGGGATGCCGGTGCGCGGCTCATCGGCGGCTGCTGCCGGGTCGGGCCGGACCGGATCGCCGAGCTGGCGGGCGTGGTGAGAAACCATTAGGTAGGAGGGCTTGCACCCGGCGATACTCGGACGGGTGTTCTTGACGATAACCACCACCGGCACCATCGAGCGCCCCGCGACCGACCTCGGGTTTCTACTGCACAAGCACCCCGACAAGGCGCAGCGGTTCTCGACCTCCCACGGCACCGCGCACGTCCTCTATCCCGAGGCCGACGCCGAGCGCTGTACGGCGGCGCTGCTGCTGGAGGTCGACCCCGTCGCGCTGGTGCGGCGGGGCCGGGGCAAGGGGCGGGGCGGCGCGCCCGACTCCGCGCTCGCCCAGTACGTCAACGACCGTCCGTACGCGGCCTCCTCGCTGCTGGCCGTCGCGCTGAGCACCGTCTTCTCCAGCGCACTGAGGGGACACTGCAAGGCGCGGCCCGAGCTGCCGGAGCGGCCGCTGCCCCTGCGGATCGAGGTGCCCGCGCTGCCCGCCCGCGGCGGCGCCGCCCTCGTCGAGCGGCTCTTCGCGCCGCTGGGCTGGGCGGTGGCGGCCGAGCCGGTGCCGCTGGACGAGCGGTTCCCGCAGTGGGGCGACTCGCGGTACGTACGGCTGGTGCTGGAGGGCGAGCTGCGGCTCGCCGACGCGCTGCGCCATCTGTATGTGCTGCTGCCGGTGCTGGACGACGCGAAGCACTACTGGGTCGCGCCGGACGAGGTGGACAAGCTGCTGCGTTCCGGCGAGGGCTGGCTGGAGCACCACCCCGAGCAGCGGCTGATCACCAACCGCTATCTGGCCCGCCGCTGGTCGCTGACCCGCAGCGCGCTGGAGCGGCTGGAGCTGGCGCGGCTCGCGGAGACGGACGACGCCGAGGTGGAGGAGATCGACAACGCGGTGGAGGAGTTGGCCGCCGAGTTCGCCGAGCAGGAAGGACAGCCGGAGCAGGAAGGACAGACGGAGGAGGCAGGGCAGACGGAGCAGGGGGAGCGGGAAGAGGCGGAGCCGGAGGAGGAGAGCACGCCGCGGCCGGTGCCACTGGCCGTGCGGCGGCGCGAGGCGATCCTCGACGCGCTGCGGACAGCGGGGGCGTCCCGGGTGCTGGATCTCGGCTGCGGCCAGGGCCAGTTGCTGGGCGAGTTGCTCAAGGACGCGCGGTTCACCGAGATCGTCGGTGTCGACGTGTCGATACGCGCGCTGAACGAGGCGGCGCGGCGGCTGCGGCTGGACCGGATGCCCGAGCGGCAGTCGGCGCGGCTGAAGCTGACGCAGGGCTCGCTCGCGTACACCGACTCCCGGCTGACCGGCTATGACGCGGCGGTGCTCAGCGAGGTGATCGAGCATGTGGATCCGCCCCGGCTGCCCGCCCTGGAGTACGCGGTGTTCGGCGCCGCCCGGCCCACGGTCGTCGTGGTGACCACGCCCAACGTCGAGTACAACGTGCGCTGGGAGTCCCTGCCCGCAGGGCAGGTCCGCCACCCCGACCACCGCTTCGAGTGGACGCGGGAGCAGTTCCGCGACTGGGCGCGGGGAGTGGCCGAACGGCACGGCTACGCGGTGGAGTTCCGTCCCGTCGGCCCCGAGGACCCCGAGGTCGGCCCGCCGACCCAGCTCGCGCTCTTCCGGCAGGAGACCGGGGAAACCGGCGAAACCAGCACGACCACCAGCACGACACCGACCACGACACCGAAGGAGGCCGCCGCATGACCGACACCACCATGACGCTCGACAGGCGCAGCCTCGGCGTGCCCGACCTGTCCCTCGTGGTCCTCGTCGGCACCACCGGCTCCGGCAAGTCCACCTTCGCCCGGCGCCACTTCCTGCCCACCCAGATCGTCTCGTCCGACGTCTGCCGGGGCCTGGTCTCCGACGACGAGAACGACCAGAGCGCCACCCCGGACGCCTTCGACCTGCTCCACTACATCGCGGGCAAGCGGCTGGCGGCGGGGCGGCTGACCGTGGTCGACGCGACCAACGTCCAGCCCGAGGCCCGCCGCAGCCTGATCCAGCTGGCGCGCGAGCACGACGTCCTCCCGGTCGCGATCGTCCTCGACGTCCCCGAAGGCGAATGCGCGCGGCGCAACGCGGCCCGCCCCGACCGGGCCGATATGCCCTCCCACGTCATCCCGCGTCAGCGCCGTGAGCTGCGCCGCTCCCTGAAGTCCCTGGAGCGCGAGGGGTTCCGCAAGGTGCACATCCTGCGCGGCGTCGAGCAGGTCGAGGCCGCGGAGATCGCCATCGAGCGCCGCTACAACGATCTGCGCCACCTCACCGGCCCGTTCGACATCATCGGCGACATCCACGGCTGCCGCTCCGAGCTGGAAACCCTGCTGGGCAAGCTCGGATACGGCCTGCGCCGCGACGGGCAGGGCCGCCCGGTCGACGCCGTCCACCCCGAGGGGCGCACCGCCGTCTTCGTCGGCGACCTCGTCGACCGCGGGCCGGACAGCCCCGGGGTGCTGCGCCTGGTGATGGGCATGGTCGCCTCCGGGGCGGCGCTGTGCGTGCCCGGCAACCACGAGAACAAGCTCGCCCGCTACCTCAAGGGCCGCAAGGTCAAGCTCATCCACGGCCTCGCCGAGACGGTCGAGCAGCTGGACCGTGAGCACGCCGCGGACCCGGAGTTCGCCGACCGGGCGCGGGAGTTCATCGAGTCGCTGGTCAGCCACTATGTGCTGGACGGCGGGGCGCTGGTGGTCTGTCACGCCGGGCTGCCCGAGAAGTACCACGGCCGCACGTCGGGCCGGGTGCGCTCGCACGCGCTGTACGGGGAGACGACCGGTGAGACCGATGAGTTCGGCCTGCCGGTGCGCTACCCGTGGGCCGAGGACTACCGGGGCCGCGCGGCGGTCGTCTACGGACACACGCCGACCCCTCGGGCGTCGTGGCTCAACAACACCCTCTGCCTGGACACTGGTTGTGTCTTCGGCGGCCGGATGACCGCGCTGCGCTGGCCGGAGCGCGAGATCGTGGACGTCCCGGCCGAGCGGGTCTGGTACGAGCCGGTCAGACCGCTGGGCAACGAGGCCCCGGGCGGCACCGACGGCCGTCCGCTCGACCTCGCCGATGTGCGCGGCCGCCGTATCGTCGAGACCCGGCACATGGGCCGGATCGCGGTCAAGGAGGAGAACGCGGCGGCGGCCCTGGAAGTCATGAGCCGCTTCGCCGTCGACCCTCGGCTGCTCGGCTACCTCCCGCCCACCATGGCGCCCGCCGCCACCTCCACCGAAGAGGGCTACTTGGAGCACCCGGCCGAGGCGTTCGCCGCCTACCGCGCGGACGGGGTGCGCCAGGTGATCTGCGAGGAGAAGCACATGGGCTCCCGGGCGGTGGCGCTGGTCTGCCGCGACCCGGAGGTGGCGAAGGAGCGCTTCGGGGCGCCCGACGGCGTGTCCGGCATGGTGTACACGCGCACCGGGCGGCCGTTCTTCGACGACCCGCGGCTGACCGAGTCCGTCCTCGACGGGGTGCGCGGCGGCATCGAGGGCGCCGGTCTGTGGCAGGAGCTGGAGACCGACTGGCTGCTGCTGGACGCCGAGTTGATGCCGTGGTCGCTCAAGGCCGCGGGGCTGCTGCGCAACCAGTACGCGGCGGTGGGCGCGGCTTCGGGCGCCGTCTTCCCCGGGGTGCTCTCGGCGCTGGAGGGCGCGGCGGCGCGCGGCGTCGAGGTGTCCGCGCTCCTCGACAAGCAGCGCGGGCGGGCCGTGGACGCGGCCGCGTTCACCGAGGCGTACCGGCGTTACTGCTGGCCGGTCGACGGGCTGGACGGCATACGGATGGCACCGTTCCAGATTCTGGCCGCCCAGGGCCGAAGCCTCGCCGCGCTCCCGCACGACCGGCAACTCGCCCTGATCGACCGCATGATCGAGGCGGAGAAACCGGGACCGGACGGCGGCCCGCTGCTCGCCCCCACCCGCCGCCTGATCGTCGACACCGAGGACGATGCGTCGGTGGCCGAGGGCGTCGCGTGGTGGCGGGAGCTGACGGAGGCCGGTGGCGAGGGCATGGTCGTCAAACCGCTCCAGGGCTTCGTCCGCAAGGGCGACGGCCGACTCGTCCAGCCGGGCGTCAAGTGCCGGGGCCGGGAGTATCTGCGGATCGTCTACGGCCCGGAGTACACCCGCTCGGAGAACCTGGACCAGCTGCGTCAGCGCCACCTCGGCCACAAGCGATCGCTCGCCCTGCGGGAGTACGCGCTGGGGCTGGAGGCCCTGGACCGACTGGCCGACGGGGAGCCGCTGTGGCGGGTGCACGAGGCGGTGTTCGCGGTGCTGGCCCTGGAGTCGGAGCCGGTGGACCCGCGGCTGTAGCGGCCAGGTGATCCCCGGGCCGCCGCCGCGAGGTGGCTCCCGGGGCCGTAGCCGTGAGGTGGGCCCCGGGCCGCGGCCGCGCGGTCGTGGCCCTGGGCGGGCCCGGGATGGGTGTGGCGGCGCTGGTCGTGATCACGGGGGGCGCCGCACGGCCGGACCTGGGAGCGCTGCGCGGGGGCTGGGTCTTCGCCGCGGTGACCGCGGGGCTCGCCGCGCTCGCGGCGATGGCCCTGCGCGGCGGCGGGGTCTCCGGCGCGGGGGTCCGCAGGGGTGTTCGAGTGGATTCCGCCGCAGGTCCGCCCGTGGACACCGGTTCCGTCCGGCCCCATTGACGTGCCCGTGCCACCTGCCTAGCGTGCTCGTCATCCCATCGGTTCTCCGCAACCTGACGAGCGACCAGTGAAGCGGGAGGGCGGATGAGTCTCTTCGAGGACGGCCGGCCCTTTCTGCACGCGCTCCCCGCCGACGACCGGCGCGCCCTGCTCGCGCTCGGCACCCCGCGGACGTACGGCCCCTCCGAAGTCGTCCTGCGCGAGCACGACCGCACCACCTTCGTCGTCGCGATCGTCTCCGGCTGGGCCACCGTCTCCGTGGAGACCGAACGCGGGGTGCGGCTGATCCTGGCGCTGCGCGGCGCGGGCGAGGTGGTGGGGGACCAGGCCGCGGTGGACCACGGTTCGCGCAGCGCCACCGTGACCGCGCTCGGCCGGATGGAGGCGGTCGTGGTCTCCGGCGACCGGTTCCGCGCCTATCTGGCGGCGCGGCCGGTCGCCACCGTACTGATCATGCGTCAGTTCAGTTCCCGGCTGCGCAGTTCCGACGGCGAACGGCGCTCCCTCGCCTCCGAGAAGGTGCTCCAGCGGCTGGCCGCCCGGCTGGTCGAGATCGCCGAACGCACCGGCCACCCCGGTCCCGGCGGGGCCATCGACGTCGATCTGCCGCTGCCGCAGCACGACATCGCGGCCGCCGTGGGCTCGACCCGGGAGGCCGTCGCCAAGGCGCTGCGGCTGCTGCGCGACCAGGGCGTCGTACGGACCGCCTCGCGCCGCTTCGAGGTGCGGGACATCGGGCTGCTGCGGCTCCTGGCCGAGGGGCGCGCGACCGGGGAGCACATTCCGGCGCGCCCCTGCGAATGAGCGCGGGCGCGCACGCCCCGCGAATGCGCGCGACTGTGTAAACGGCTACAGCCCCCGTCCCGCCCCCGGCCCACCCTGGTGGTGGCACAGGTGAACGGGACCGTGTGCGACGGGGGTGCACACGGCCCAGCGCCTGGCACCGGAGAAGGGCGGCGGGGCGGATCGAGGGAGAGGTCCCGCCGCCCGCTTCGGACCTCCCTCCAGGGACGCCACCCCCGAGGACGTACATACGGGGACCACGGCATGGAGGACGGCGGGCGATGAGCGGACCGGACGGCATCGACACCCCGGCGGACCCGGGCCCGCGGCGGCTGGACGTCCCGAGGGGCGGCCCGCTGGACGGCGCGGGGGAGGCGGGCGGCGCCCGCACGGCGCGCGAGGCGCGCGCCCACCTGCGCCTCACCGACTGCCCGCCGCGTCCGCCCGGCGCGGACGAGCACCGTCCGCTCCCCGAAGGACCGGTGGCCCGCGAGGAGTTGGCGCTGTTGCGCCGCCTCCACCGGCCCGCCCCCGGCCACGCCGCGATGCGGGAGCGGCTGCGCCACACCCATCTCCTCGCCCTGTGCGGCGAACCCGGCACCGGCCGCGCCTGGACGGGTCTCGCGCTCCTCGCCGAACTGACCGAAGAACCGGCCGAAAGCGGCGAAGTGGTCCGGCTCGGCTCCGGTGCCGTCCCCGCCGGGCCGCAGGTCGAGCGCGGTCACGGCTATCTCCTCGAACTGCCCGCCGACGAGACCGACCCCGGGACCCTCCTGGACCGGCTGCGCGCCCGCTTCGCCGAGGGCGGGGCGTTCGGCGTCGTCCTGGTCGCGGACGGCCCGGCCGCCGACCGGCTGCTGAGCGCCCGCCGCCACGCCGTACCGTACGAACCCCCGCCGGCCGCCGAGGTGCTGGACCACCAGCTGTCCGATCTGCTCGCGGACAAGCCCGCCGAGCTGCTGGACCTCGCCCGCGCCACCGCCGCCCGCCCCGATGTGGCCGACGCCCTCGGCCTGGACGAGCCGCGCCCCGGCGAGGCCGCACGGCTCGCCCGGCACCTCGCCGCCCACGCCGAGGGTCGGCTGTCCGAGGAAGGGCTGTTGGAGCGCTGCCGGGCCTTCGCCCCGGACCAGGCCCGCGCGTGGTTCGACGGAGCGGGCTGCCCCGGAACCCTGCCCGCCGCGCTGCCCGCCCTGCGGACGGCGGCGCTGCGGATCGCGCTCGCCGTCTTCAACGGCTCCGCGCACAGCCTCACCGCCGAGGCCGCCGAGCTGCTGACCTGGGAGCTGGCCGTCACCCTCGATCCCCAATACGCGCCCGGGCGCCCGCTGTTCGCCGCCCGCCCCGGGGCCGGGCTCGCCGCGGCGCGCGCGGTGTGCTGCGACGGCGTGGAGGACCTGGGCGACGCGTCGGTCCCGGTCCGCGCCGTCCGGTTCCAGGGGCGGCGGCTGGCGTCCGCGGTGCTGTACGAGGCATGGGACGGCCACCACAACGTCCGCGGCCCGATGGCCCGCTGGCTGCGCGCCCTGTGCGACGACCCGCGCCCCCAGGTGTGGGTGCGCGCGGCGGTCGCCGCGGGCGTGCTCTGCGCCCGCGACTATCTGTACGGCTTCGTCGAACTGCTGCTGCCGCTGGCCCGCGCCGACAGCCCGGTGCAGCGCATGGCGGCCGCCACGGCGCTCGCCGAGGCCGCCCGCGACGACGGCGTACGGCCCGCCGTGGACGGCCTGTTGCGCGGCTGGGCGCTCGGCGACGACGCACGCGAGCGCGAGACGGCGGTCCTCGCCCACGGCTACGGCCTCGCCGCGGGCTCGGTCCGGGCGTCCCTGGAGGAGCTGGCCCGGCTGGCGTCCGCCGACGACGGCCGGACCACCTCGTACAGCGTGCTGCGGCTGCTGGCCGGGACGGACCCGGAGGCCGTGCTCGCCGCACTCGCCACCTGGCTGCACGACACCCGGCGGCCGCGCCGGGACCTCGCGCTGCTGACGGTGCTGCGCGCCGTCACCACCCGTACCTCCCATCTGTGGGGGCTCGGCGAGGTGCCGGAGCTGGAGCCGTACGCCGCCTGGCCGCTGGCCACCGCGCTGCTGGCCGCCCGACCGGGCAGCGCACCGCGGCTCGCCGAACTGCTGCGGGCCGCCCTGACCTGGGCCCGCTCGGCGGCCGCGGCCGAGGACGCGTTGGTCGGCTGGATCCGGCGGGCCGCCCGCGACGACCGCCAGCTGGCGGTGTTGTACGGCTTCCTGCCCCGGCTGGCGCACGACGGTGACGAACCGCTCGACGTACGGGCGGCCACCCGGATCCGGGAGGTGCTGGAAGCGCTGTGAGGAAAGGGACGTCGATGGTGAAGGACACGGACTGCACGCGGGACACGGAGCAGACACAGAACACGCCGCACACAACCGACATAGAGCGGGCACATCACCCGGAGGGCGGCCCGTCCCCGACGCCGGTGGGCGCCGTACGCACCCTCCGCACCCTGCGCGAGGCGCTGCGCCACGGCGGCGACGCCCTGCCCGCGGCGCTGCGCGAGGCCGACGACGGGCTGCTGCTGAGCGCACTCGACGCGGGGCTGCCCGCCGACCGGGCCACCCGCGTCGTCGTCGAGTTGGTGCGCCGCGCGCCCGAGCGCGGGCCACGGCTCGCCGACGCGGTCTGCGAGAAGGTGCTGATCGCCCACCTCTACCTCGATCAGCCGGGCGGAAGCGGCCGCCTCCGAGTGCGCAACGCGCTGATGCTGTACGAGGGCCTGGTACGCCCGTACGCGGACCGGGGCGCCGTCCCCGAGCTGATGGCGTGCGTCCTGCCCGGGCTGTGGGCGGCGGGCGACGGCGCGGGGCGCGAGGTGGTGCGCCGTATCGTCACCACCCGGCAGGTCACCGGTTTCGGGGAGAAGGGCTGGAAGGCGCTGTTCGGCGGCCTGGCCGAGGAGTGCCGGGAGCATGAGGCGTGCCGGGAGCGAGCGGAGGCCGTCCACCGCGGCACTCGGCGGGCCGTCCGGTGGCCCGCCCGCCGCCGCGGCACCGAGGACGGCGGCCGTATCGATCTCCAGCCCGGTCAGCTGTGGGTCTCGGCCCTGCTGGGCTTCCTGGCCGTGGCCCTGGTCCTGATCGTCATCCTGGCCGCGGCCTGACCCCGGCCACCGCCTGATCCCGGCCGTGGCCCGGACAGGGGCCCTTGGTCACGACTTGTGTCGCGGGTCATCCGCGGCGAGCCCGAAGCGGCGAAGATGGGAATCATGGGATTCCATGTGGACTCGGAGGCCGGGCGGCTGCGCCGCGTCATTCTGCACCGTCCCGACTTGGAGCTGAAGCGGCTCACCCCCACCAACCGGGACGCGCTCCTCTTCGACGACGTCCTGTGGGTGCGTCGGGCCCGCCAGGAGCACGACGGATTCGCGGACGTGCTGCGCGACCGGGGCGTCGAGGTCCATCTCTTCGGCGACCTGCTGGCCGAGAGCCTGGCCCTGCCGGTGGCGCGGTCCCTGGTGCTGGACCGGGTCTTCGACGAGAAGGAGTACGGTCCGCTGGCCACCGACCGGCTGCGCGCGGCCTTCGACGAGCTGACCGCCCCGGAGCTGACGGAGGCGCTGATCGGCGGTATGACGAAGCGCGAGTACCTCGCCCGGTTCGCGGAGCCGGTGTCCATCCGCTTCCACGCCATGGAGCCGGACGACTTCCTGGTGAACCCGCTCCCCAACCACCTCTTCACCCGGGACGCCTCCGCCTGGGTGTACGACGGGGTGGCCATCAACGCGATGCGCTGGCCCGCCCGCTGGCACGAGACGGTGCACTACGAGGCCGTCTACCGCCACCACCCCCTGTTCGCGGACGAGGACTTCCACGTCTGGTCGGAGGGCCAGGCCGCGTACCCCTCGACCATCGAGGGCGGCGACGTCCTGGTGATCGGCAAGGGCGCGGTGCTGATCGGGATGAGCGAGCGGACCACCCCGCAGGCGGTGGAGATGATGGCGCACCGGCTCTTCGAGGCCGGTTCCGCCCGTACGATCGTGGCGCTCGACATGCCCAAGGGGCGGGCCTTCATGCACCTCGACACGGTGATGACGATGGTCGACGGGGACACCTTCACCCAGTACGCGGGGCTCGGGATGCTCCGCTCGTACACCATCGAGCCGGGCGCGGGCAGCCGGGAGCTGAAGGTCACCGACCATCCGCCGGAGCACATGCACCGGGCCATAGCCGCGGCCCTCGGCCTGGACGCCATCCGGGTGCTCACCGCCACCCAGGACGTGCACGCGGCGGAGCGCGAGCAGTGGGACGACGGCTGCAACGTGCTCGCGGTCGAGCCGGGTGTGGTGGTCGCCTACGAGCGGAACGCGACGACCAACACGTTCCTGCGCAAGCGCGGCATCGAGGTCATCGACATCCCGGGCAGTGAGCTGGGCCGCGGCCGGGGCGGACCGCGCTGCATGAGCTGCCCGGTCGAGCGGGACGCCGTGGAGTCGTGACGGCGGGGTTACCACCGAGCCTCCGTATATATACAGTGTCTCGTATATGCTTCCAGGGCTCGACCTTGCTTGGCCCCGTTTGACCTGCCCGACCCGCTGCACCCGCTCGACCCGCTGCACCCGCTCGACCGCGACCTAGGAGCCCACCCCATGGCGATTGACCTCACCGGCCGCCACTTCCTCAAGGAGCTGGACTTCACCGCAGAGGAGTTCCGGCACCTGGTCGACCTGTCGGCCGAGCTGAAGGCGGCCAAGCGCGCGGGCACGGAGGCGCGTCGGCTCCAGGGCAGGAACATCGCCCTGATCTTCGAGAAGACCTCCACCCGCACCCGCTGCGCCTTCGAGGTCGCCGCCGCCGACCAGGGCGGCTCGACCACGTACCTCGACCCGACCGGCTCGCAGATCGGCCACAAGGAGTCGGTCAAGGACACGGCGCGGGTGCTCGGCCGGATGTACGACGCGATCGAGTACCGCGGACACGGCCAGGGCGTCGTCGAGGAGCTGGCCACCCACGCCGGGGTGCCGGTCTACAACGGCCTCACCGACGAGTGGCACCCCACCCAGATGCTCGCCGACGTCCTCACCATGGCCGAGCACAGCGAGAAGCCGCTGGACCGGGTCGCCTACGCCTACCTCGGCGACGCCCGGTACAACATGGGCAACTCCTACCTCGTCACCGGCGCCCTGCTGGGCATGGACGTGCGGATCGTCGCGCCCAAGCTGCTGTGGCCGGACAACACCATCGTGGAGCTGGCCCGCCAGATGGCCGCGGCCTCCGGCGCCCGGATCACGCTCACCGAGGACGTCTCCGAGGGTGTGCGCGGCGCGGACTTCATCGCCACCGACGTGTGGGTGTCGATGGGCGAGCCCAAGGAGGTGTGGGACGAGCGGATAGCCCTGCTGGGGCCGTACGCGGTGACGATGGACGTGCTGCGGGCCACCGGCAACGACGCCGTGAAGTTCATGCACTGCCTCCCGGCCTTCCACGACCTGGGCACCGACGTGGGCCGGGAGATCTACGAGCGGCACGGGCTGACCGAGCTGGAGGTCACCGAGGAGGTCTTCGAGTCGGAGCACTCGGTCGTCTTCGACGAGGCGGAGAACCGGATGCACACCATCAAGGCGGTGCTGGTCGCGACGCTCGGCACGGCGTAGCCGTCAGCCCTCCGCGGCTTCCGCCGGGGGAAGGGTGAACCAGACGGCCTTGCCGTAGGGGGTGGGGCGGTAGCCGGTGTCCGCGCTGAGGGCCCGGATGAGCAGCAGTCCGCGTCCCCGTTCGGGGAGGGTTTCGGGTCTCTTGGGGCCCTCGGGGCGGCCCGGGCCGTCGGCCTCGCGGACGCCCTCGTGAGCGTCCTCGCGTACGTCTTCCCGTACGTCCTTGCGTACGTCTCGCCGTGCGCCGTCCCCTGTGCCGTGCGGGCCCTGGCCGTCCGGGCCGCTGAAACCGCCGGGCGGGGTGGGGTCCTGGTCGTGCACCTCGACCTGCCAGCCGCCGGTCGGCACCAGCTCCACCACCAGCTCTATCGGCTCGTCCCCGGCCGTGTGCTGCACCGCGTTGGCGACCAGCTCGGCCGTCAGCAGTTCCGCCGTGTCGCCGTCCACGGGCGCGCCGATGTCCGCCAGTGTGTTGCGGATCAGGGCACGGGCCAGCGGCACCGCGGCGGTGGTGTGAGGCAGTGCGAAGCGCCAGGTGGCGGCGTGGAGGGGTTCGGGCACGTACGGGTCCAGACGGTCGGCGAGGAGCGGGATACCGCAGCCCTTGACGGTATGAAGCGGACGATAGTGCCGGAAGGGGCCATGGACCACTCATGGGGGGACTTTGGTCTTATCGATCACGCCCTCGCTCTATCGCGCGCTCGTGACGACAGTCACGTACCGGTGATAACTTCGAAGGGCAGGCACCAGGAAGGCACCCGGCAGACCCAGCCGTCCGGCTGAAGGAGGCCATGGCCCCCATGAGTCCATTCACCGGTTCCGCGCCCCGCACCGAGGACTGGCGGCATCTGCGCCTCACCCTCGACCAGGGCGTCGCCACCGTCACCCTCGCCCGCCCCGAGAAGCTCAACGCGCTCACCTTCGGCGCCTACGCCGATCTGCGCGACCTCCTCGCCGAGCTGGCCCGCGACGGCTCCGTACACGCCCTCGTGCTCGGCGGCGAGGGGCGCGGCTTCTGCTCCGGCGGCGACGTCGACGAGATCATCGGCGCCACCCTCGCCATGGACACCCGCCAACTGCTCGACTTCAACCGGATGACCGGGCAGGTGGTCCGCGCGCTGCGGGAGTGCCCCTTCCCCGTGGTGGCCGCCGTGCACGGCGCCGCCGCGGGCGCGGGCGCCGTCCTCGCCCTCGCCGCCGACTTCCGGGTCGCCGACCCCTCCGCCCGCTTCTCGTTCCTCTTCACCAAGGTCGGGCTCTCCGGCGGCGACATGGGTGCCGCCTATCTGCTGCCCCGCGTGGTGGGGCTCGGCCACGCCACCCGGCTGCTGATGCTCGGCGAACCGGTCCGCGCCCCCGAGGCCGAGCGCATCGGCCTGATCAGCGTGCTGGCCGACGAGGGACAGGCCGGGGCGGAGGCGGCGGCGCTCGCCCGGCGGCTGGCCGACGGGCCCTCCCTCGCCCTCGCCCAGACCAAGGCGCTGCTCACCGCCGAACTCGACATGCCGCTGTCCGCCGCGATCGAGATGGACGCGTCGACCCAGGCGCTGCTGATGACCGGCGCGGACTACGCCGAGTTCCACGCCGCGTTCACCGCCCGCCGCGCCCCGCTGTGGCAGGGCCGATGACCACCGCGCCTGCCACCGCCCCCGGCCGCCCGCTCCGCGTCGCCGTCGTCGGCGGCGGGCCCGGCGGGCTCTACGCGGCGGCGCTGCTCGCCCGCCTCGACCCGCGGCGCGAGATCACCGTCTGGGAGCGGGGCGGCCCCGACGAGACCTTCGGCTTCGGCGTCGTCCTCTCCGACGAGACGCTCGGCGGCATCGAGCACGCCGACCCGGTCGTCTACGCCGCCCTCCGCGACGCGTTCGTCCGCTGGGACGACATCGACGTGACCCACCGCGGCCATGTCCTCACCTCCGGCGGCCACGGCTTCGCCGCGCTCGGCCGCCGCCGGCTGCTGCGCATCCTCCATGAGCGCTGCCAGGCCCTCGGCGTAGACCTCCGGTTCCGCACCCAGGCGCCGCCCGCCGAGCAGCTGTCACGCACGTACGACCTGGTCATCGCGGCCGACGGGGCGGGCAGCACCACCCGCCAGGCCCACGCCGACGCCTTCCGCCCCCGCATCACCACCCACCGCTGCCGCTACATCTGGCTCGCCGCCGACATCGCCTTCGACGCCTTCCGCTTCGAGATCGCCGAGACCGAGCACGGCGTCATGCAGCTGCACGGCTACCCCTATGAGCCGGACGCCAGCACCGTCATCATCGAGACGCGGGAAGAGGTGTGGCGACGGGCCGGGCTCGACCGCTGCACCGAACGCGAGTCCACCGAGCGCTGCGCCAAGCTCTTCACCGACGCCCTCGGCGGCCACCCCCTGCGCGGCAACCACTCCCAGTGGACCGCCTTCCGCACGGTCGTCAACGAGCGCTGGTCACACGGCAATACGGTCCTCATCGGCGACGCCGCGCACACCGCCCACTTCTCCATCGGCTCCGGCACCAAACTCGCCGTCGAGGACGCCCTCGCCCTGGCCGCCTGCCTCGAAGAACACCCCGCCCTCCCCGACGCGCTCGCCGCGTACGAGGCCGAACGCCGCCCGGTCGTGGCATCCACCCAGCGCGCGGCGCGCGCCAGCCTGGAGTGGTTCGAGAACCTGGAGCTGTACCTCGACCAGCCGCCGCGGCAGTTCGCCTTCAACCTCCTCACCCGCAGCCGCCGCGTCACCCACGACAACCTGCGGCTGCGCGACGGGGAGTTCGTCGACTCGGTGGAGCGCGAGGCCTCCGTGCCGGCCGCCACCCCGCCCATGTTCACCCCCTTCCGCCTCCGCGACCTCACCCTCCGCAACCGCGTCGTCGTGTCCCCCATGGACATGTATTCCGCCGCCCCCGACGGCACCCCCGGCGACTTCCACCTCGTCCACCTCGGCGGCCGGGCGCTCGGCGGGGCCGGGCTGGTGATGACGGAAATGGTCTGCGTCAGCCCGGAGGGCCGTATCACCCCCGGCTGCACCGGCCTCTACGCCGACGCCCACGAATCCGCCTGGCGCCGCGTCACCGACTTCGCCCACACCCACTCCCCGGGCGTGGCCATCGGCGTCCAGCTCGGCCACAGCGGGCGCAAGGGCTCCACCCGGCTCATGTGGGAGGGCATCGACACCCCCCTCCCGCACGGCAACTGGCCCCTCGTCGCCCCCTCGCCCCTCCCGTACCGCCCCGGCGTCAACCAGACCCCGCAGGCCCTCGACGCCGCCGGACTCGCCGCCGTCCGCGACCAGTTCGTCCGCGCCGCCGAACGCGCCGCCCGCGCGGGCTTCGACCTCCTCGAACTCCACTGTGCCCACGGCTATCTGCTCTCCAGCTTCCTCTCCCCGCTCACCAACCACCGCACCGACGCCTACGGCGGCTCCCTCGACGCCCGCCTCCGCTACCCCCTGGAGGTCTTCGACGCCGTCCGCGCCGTCTGGCCCGACGACCGCCCCATGACGGTCCGCATCTCCGCCACCGACTGGGCCGACGGCGGCACCACGGCCGACGACGCCGTCGCCATCGCCGCCGCCTTCACCGCCCACGGCGCCGACGCCATCGACGTCTCGACCGGCCAGGTCGTCCCCGACGAGACCCCCGACTACGGCCGCTCGTACCAGACCCCCTACGCCGACCGCATCCGCAACGAACTCGGCGTCCCCGTCATCGCGGTCGGCGCCATCTCCTCCTGGGACGACGTCAACTCCCTGATCCTGGCGGGCCGCGCCGACCTCTGCGCCCTCGCCCGCCCCCACCTCTACGACCCCCACTGGACCCTGCACGCCGCCGCCGACCAGAACTACACCGGCCCCGCCACCCCCTGGCCCCTCCCGTACCAGGCGGGCAGCCGCACACCCCCGACGGGCCGCACCGACGCCCCCAAACCCCGGCTCGCGCTCTAGAGGGGACCGAGCAGGGCAGTGGTGAGCCCGCACAGTGCCGTGATCAGGTCCCGGCCCAGGGTGTGCCACGACTCCTCCGCCCTGGCCGGGTCGACGCGGCCGTTGGCCAGGTCGTACTCCAACTCGGCGAAGGCGTGCACCGAGAGCTGGCGCACCATGGTGCCGTGCCGGGCCCAGAGGTCGGGGCGGATGTCGTCCCGGCGAACGGCGCCGATCTCGTCGAGGAGGCGGAGGGACGGCGTGTTGAGATGCTCTTGGAGCACGTACTCGCGCAGCGCGGGCTCGACGACGGCCTGGGCGAAGAAGCGCGCGTACCACGTGGGGGTGCCCGCCTCGATGTGGGTCCGGACCGTCGGCAGGATGAGGCAGCCGTAGTGGTCCTCGAGGGACACCGTGTCCTGCCCGCGCAGCGCCTCCACCATGGCGATGCGGTGCTTCTCGACGAGAGCGGTGTGGTTCGACAGGATCGTCCTGATGAGCCCGTCACGGCTCTCGAAGTGGTACTGCACCGCCGAGTTGTTGCGCTGCCCGGCTGCCTCGCTGATCTGCCGCACCGAGACGCCCGCGAAGCCGCGCTCGGCGTACAGCCGCTCGGCGGTGCGCATCAGTTTGTCCCGCGCGAGCACCGAGCGCGCGGACGGTGGGGCAGCCGGGCCGGGAAGCGTCATTCCACAGGAGTCATTTCGCCGGAGAGATTCATTCCGTCAGGCTGATGGCTCCGGTCGGGCACGCCGTGGCGGCCTCACGGACGGCATCGCGGTGCTCCGGCGGCGGAGCGTCGTCCAGCACGACCACGATCCCGTCCTCCTCCCGCTGGTCGAAGACCTGATCGGCCCTGACCACGCACATCCCGCTGGCGCAGCAGAGCCCCTCGTCAACAGTGATCTTCATGCTACCTTCCTCGCCGCCCGTCACCAGGTGACCCACATGTCCTCGAAACCGCCCGCGGCGACCCCCTCGCGGATGCGGAGCGTCTCGGGGGCGTCCCGCAGCCGCAGCTCGGGCAGCCGCCTGACGAACGTCCCCAGCACCACCTGGAGTTCCACCCGTGCGAGCGTCTGGCCGACGCAGAAATGCGGTCCCGCGCCGAAGGCGAGGTGCTGGGCGTTGTTCTCGCGGCGCGGATCGAACCGGTCGGGGTCGGGGAACTTGCGCTCGTCCCGGTTGGCGGCGGGCAGATTGACGAACAACGTGCTCCCGGCGCCCACCGGCACCCCGCTGACCTCCGTGTCCTCGGTGATGAACCGGGGGATGCCCACCCCGCCGTTCGCGTCCATCCGCAGGGCTTCCTCCACCACGCCCGGCACCAGCCCGGGATCGGCGAGCACCGCTTCGTAGCGCTCCCGCTCCGACAGCAGCATCGCCGTCATCTTCAGGATCATGTTGGACGTGGTCTCGTGCCCCGCCAGCAGGAGGCCGACCGCGGTGGAGATCAGCTCGTCGTGGCTGAGCCGCCCGTCCTCGCTGTCGGAGATCTGCGTCAGCTCACTGAGCAGGTCGTCGCCCGGCTCCGCCCGCTTGCGCTCGACCAGATCCGACGCGTAGGCGTGGAAGTCCCGCTGCGCGTCGTCCACTTCGGCCTGCGTATAACGCGTCAGCGTCAGCAGGACCTCCGACCAGCGCGCGAACCTGTCCTGGTCCTCGCTCGGCGCACCCAGCAGCGCGCAGATGACCCGCACCGGCAGCGGAAGCGCCAGCGCCGCGCGCAGATCCGCGGGCGACCCCTTGGCCACCATGTCGTCCACCAGCGCGTCGGCCATCTCCTGCACCCGCGGCCGCCACGCCTCCATCTTCTTCACCGTGAACGCGCGGCTGATCAGCCGCCGCCACCGCCGGTGCCCCGGCCCCTCCTTGTTGTCCACCTGCCCCTGGGCCGGCCGGCTGAACATGCCACCGTCCTCGGTGGTCGACATGCGCGCCGCGCCCTTCCGGTCGAGGTTGCGGCTGAACCGCTGATCGGTCAGCAGCCCGCGCACCTCCTCGTACCCGGTCAGCAGGCCGACCACATCCCCACTCGGCATCCGCACATGCGCCACGGGACACGCGGCCCGCGTCTCGGCCCACTCCCGCGGGGGCTCCAGCACATTCGGCTGCTCGAACGGGTAGTCAGGAACGGCTTCAGTCATGGGGGGACTCCTCCGGTGTCGGGGACCTCTGAGCACCGTAAGACGATCGTCTTATTAAATCAACGGACTTAGGAACTGTGGCCGACATTCGATCCGCGGGGTGGGATGCCGGTGGTCCTGGGCCTCGGCCAGGATGGAGTCCTATGACGGGTGGAAGAGACGAACTCTCGCAACTGCTCAGGCGCGCCGGCCTGGAAATACTGGAGTGGCGGATCGAGAACGTTCTGTCGCCCTCGGCCGCATGGCGCCCTGTCATCGCGGGCGATACCCAGCCGACCGCCACCGTAGGCGGAGAGCTGCCAGACCTGGTCGCCCAAATCAACGCCCAGTGGCACCGGCTCGCGGCCAAGCACAAGGTCATGGACGACGACGGTGCGTTCCTTATCGATGTCGCGGGGCCTTGGACGGGCTGCGGGCCCCGGCGCTGGACGCGGGTCCGACTCACCGACCAGTGGGACCTCGCCGGAGTGCTGGGCGACCGCCCCGGGCAACCGGAGTTCGTCACGCTCTCCACCAACGGTGACGTGTTGCTGGGCGCGACATCCGAGGAGTACGAGGTCTGGCTTGTCGCCGTGGACCGCGTCAAGGAACGGCAGGAGGAAGCCGCACGCGCAGCGGCCGAGGAGGCCACCGAGGACCGCGAGGCCGCCTGGGCATCGTTGTTCCGCATTCCGGGCCCACCGGGCACACTGTGCGAGATGTGGGCACACGGGTTGGCACGCAACCTGGCCGTGCCCGACGACGTACAGGAAGGCTTGCTGGGCCTTTCGTATCACCTTCTGTGGCGCAGCCTGCCGACCGCGATCGTCGATGCGGCCATTGACCACCCAGCATGGAAGGTGCGCGGGCTACTGGCCGAAGCCCAGCCCAACATCACCGCCGAACAGTGGACACGCCTCATCCTCGGTGAAACGGACCCCAGACACCGGTGGATCCTCACCACGATCGCAGCGGACCGGCGCGCCCGGCTCACCGAGACCGCGTACGACCAGCTCACCGCGGACCCCGCGGTGCGGATCCGCGAAGAGGCCGCCCGACTCTCCGGACTGCCCGCCAAGATGCGGATCGCCCTGGCCCTTGACCCCGATCCGGCCGTACGGGCATCGGCCTGCCCGCACGCCTGGTCGTACCTGGACGGCTCCGCACGACAGAGGCTGCTCACCGACCCCGACGCCACGGTTCGTGCCGTGGCGCTACTACAGCACCACCAGGACCATCCGCTGCCCCGGTCGACCTTCGACTCCGGTGACCTCGGCGATCGCGCGGTGGAAACGTGCCGCCTGGAATACGACCTTGCCGACCATCTGGCCCACCACGGCGACGAGCCCCGGCGCCGCTCCCTCGCCGGCAACCCACACCTGGCCCCCGACCTGGTCGCAGTCCTCGCCCGAGACCCGGACGCCTCCGTGCGCTTCGTCATATCGATACGCCCTGAACTCACCGAGGAACAACGGGCAGACGTCCGCGTCGACCACGATCCGAATGCCATGTCCCACGCGCTCGACTGGGTCACGGCACTCCACGACGACCCCGACGCCATGCGCCGCTTGGCCGCCTCTTCTCACCCTCTCGTACGCAGAAGCGTCGCCCGGGCCAAGCACCTTCCACCGGAGGCCGTCGAACTCCTCGCCCGGGACGAAGACCGTGTCGTACGGCTCTTCCTCGCCGAATCCTGCGACGACGCCCCCGCCGACATGCTCTTGGAGGTGTGGCAGTGGTGGACCGGCAGCCTCAGCCACCCCGATCGCCCGCGCAGCCACCCCAACTTCCCGCGCCAAGGACTCCTCCGCCACGCGGACGACCCGAACCCGCGTATGCGGCAACTGGCGCTGGACGATCCCGAGTCGCCGACCGAACTGGTGGAGAGATTCAGCCGGGATGCGCATGCCGAAGTACGACGCCGGGCCGCCAAAGACTCGCGGCTCTCGGCCGCTTCGGCGGTACGGCTGCTCGACGACTCGGACGAACAGGTGCGCCGTATGGCCATCAGGCACCCACGGCTGCCCGCACGGATTCTCGTCCGGCTGCTGCGGGACGCCGACACCGCGCAGGAGGCGGCGCAGCATCCTGGGCTCCCCAGTGACGTGATGCGGCGCATGGCCCAGCGGGTCCAGCCCGGAACCGGTGCCCTCATGAAGCCATGAGGATGGGTTCCTGCGGATCAGCAGGAACCATTGGCACCCCGAAATCGTGCCGAGAGGACCGGGATGGCAGTGATCTTCTCGGCGGTGAGGTTCTTTCGTACGAGGCCGTCAGGGCGGCGCGGGCTGGTGCAAGGAATGACCTCGTCGGGCGTGACGATGTAGTCCACCCGGAAGTCGTGCTCGCTCTCGGGGATCTCCCCCTCGATCACCTGAAGCGAGTGGACCGGCGCGACGATCACCGTCTCGGTCGTGACCAGGCCCGCCTCGATCAACAGCGCGACCTCCAGGTCGGAGTATCCAGCGCCTTTCCCGATCCGTGCTCCCGACCGGTTCACGGCCACGCTGCCGCACACCACCACGTCGATGGGTCCCATGGCGTCCACCCCGACTTGGCGCGCGACGCGGGCCGCGCCCTTCTTCCCGGCGGCCTCCTCGGCCGACACACCGAGGGTGTCGGGGTCGAGCAGATAGAACGGCTGAAGCGACGCCATCCTCGGTACGGCCATGTAGACCCGCTTGCCGTCCCTCAGCGCACGGATGCGGACAGGGAGCTGTGCCCAGTCCGGGTTGGCCTTGACGGTGGTGGCGTGCTGCCAGAAGTCGAGACCGGCCAGCCGCTCGGCTGCCGCCTCCGCGCCGTGAAAGCCGGGGATCTTCCCGTACGAATCGGCGGGGGCGCCGTCCCCGTCCACGAGACGGCGCCACGCCATTTCCCGCACGGCCTGCTTGGCCTCGCCGATGTTCTTCACAAGCCCCCGCTCAGATTGCGGCCCGGGCCGCGCTCACGGCTTCTGCGAAGTACATGAGCGGTGCCTGAAGGTCGCGTCTCGGGCTGACGTCCTATACCAGTTGGCCCATGAGCGTCGCCGAGTCGGCCTCTACCTCGTACAGCGCACGTCGTACCCGCGGATTGGTGGCGTTCTCCCGCAGGAACGTCACCTGCCCGTGTACCTGTCCGGCAGGGCCGAGTAATGTCGTGGACGACGCTTGGTCGTAGGATTCGTCGAGTTGCCGTAGCCGTTCGTGAAGATGAGCCACGACCACCATGTCCGCAGAGCCGGGGCCTTGAAGCACGTACGTCATGCGCTCGGTAGGTTGCTGCTTGATTGCAGTGACATCATCAAGCAGCTCTTGAAGCTGATCATCCGAGATGAGCAGAGTGCGCGCCAACTTTGGGCGAAGCCACGGCTGCGGCTCGGTCTCCGCGTTTTCCCAGCGGACAACTGTCGAGCGTTCGACACCGAGGAGATGGGCGAGCTTCTCCTGCGTGAAACCGGAAGCCTTCCGCCGCTGGGCTAACCGCACCCGCTTTGTCGCCATCGATCACTCCTCCGGGCGTAGAAGCCTCACGATCACATCGAGCGCGAGCTCGGCGCCCGTCTGTGGGTGGTCTAGGGGGCGCACCGATGAGCGTCGGAAAGCCGTTGGTCTTCGGTTACATGCGCGTGCCGGATGACATGTCCGATGAGGAGGCCAAGCAGAAGCAAGACGGCATGACTGCCTACGCAGAGGCCAACGGCTACCAACTGGCCATGATTTTTCATGAGTACATCTTGGGTGTGCAGTCGGCGTTCACGGATCTGGTCGAGACGGTCAGGCGCGCCGAGGCGCGTCATGTGATCGTGCCCTCCTACCGGGAACTGGCACTGACGCGGCCGCTCCAAGACGCCATGACGTTGCAGCTCACCTGCGTGACACAGGCCGAGATCATCAGCTTGGACGAGTGCCATGAGAGAGCTGCGACCGCCATGGACCAACTGACACTGGCTGCGGCACCTGAGGCCGTTTCTGCCTCGCGCCACTTCCTCAGGCTTGCGCTGTCCAAGTGGCGCGCGGCCACTATCGAAGAAGACGCGCTTCTGATCGCCTCGGAGTTGGTAACCAACGCGGTGACTGCGACGGACATGGCAGCCGACCACCGGGCCTTGGCTGAACCCGGGACACTCGCCCTTTCATTCACCTGCCCCTGTCAGTCCCAGGCGTTGAACAGCACTCCGCCCAGCGTGGTGATCCCGAAGTACCCGATCTGGTGCCACTCGGCCCGCGAGAGCCCTGACGTGTCCAGGTCGGCGAGAGGCGTCCCCAACTGCTCGGCCGTCAGCACGTCGAATCCCGAGGCCGGGAAGACGTCCGACCAGGGAGGTGGGGAGGCGAAGCCGTCGTCGTACCCTGTCCGCCGCTCCTCGGCGAAGGCGATCCAGGGGTGATGGGCGTGGCACAGGACGACATGTTCGTCGGCGCGCCGGATGATCGAGGCGGTGTGGAAGGTCCGGGGGTACGTCCGCTCCTCCACCGTGCCGACCCGGCCCCCGCTCGCTCGGGCGGCGGCGTGGAGGGCGGTGCGGAAGGCGCGCACGTCGGTTTCCGGGAGCGGGCCGTGCTCGGGTCGGAAGAAACCGGTCGCGCCTCGTGACAGAGGAAACACCGTGCCTCCTGGGCTCAGGGCTTGTTGTGAGTGTGGCCGGTGAGGTGGCGGTGGATCTCGTAGACGAGCCGGATGCCGCCGGCGAGCAGTGGCGGGGCGAGGAGCTTCCTCAGAGTTGCCGACTCCACGCCCGCGTCGGCGCGCAGCCACAGCAGGAGGGCGCCGGTGGCGGAGACGTGGAGGAGGGCCCAGAGCACTCCCGTTCGGGCCTCGCGGGAGGGGACGGTGGCGGCGAGGGCCCATAACCACGGTATGAGGGAGAACCCCAGGGCTGCGAGTGCCATCAGGCCGGTCTCACCGTCGTCCCGTGCAGCACGGCGGCGGCGTGCTCCGCGGCCGCGTCGCGCAGGCGGGCGTGGAGGGCCGTGAAGACCTCGGCGGCGCGGGCGCCGGGCCAGTCGTCGGGGAGCAGCGACGGGGGGAGGCCGGGGTCGGCGTAGGGGAGGTGGCGCCAGGAGTCGAGGGCCAGGAGGTGGTCACGGTAGGCGGCTTCGGGGGTGGGGGTGTGGTCGGTCCAGTGGGCGAGGACCGGTTCGTGGGCGGTGAGGAACGCGTGGTGGAGGGCGGCGAGTTCGTCCAGGTCCCACCAGCGGCGGACCGCCTCGGCGGTGGGGGTGAAGCCCGCGTGGTCGCCCCGGAAGAGGTCGACGTAGGAGGCGAGACCGAGGCGTTCCAGGGTGTGGCGGGTCTCGTCGTAGAGGCGGTCCGGCGCGATCCAGACGCCGGGGGCGGCGGTGCCGAAGCCGAGGCGGGAGAGGCGGGAGCGGAGCAGGTGGCGCTTGTTGCGCTCCTGTTCGGGTACGGAGAAGACGGCGAGCAGCCAGCGGTCGGGACCGGGGGCGGGGCGGGGGTAGATGCGGTGGTCGCCGTCGTCGAGGAGCTGGCGGGCGTCGGCGGACAGGGCGTAGCCCGCGGCGCCGGTGGCGGTGCGGTCGGCGACCAGCAGGCCGCGCCGCTTGAGGCGGGAGACGGCCGAGCGCACCGAGGGCGGGTCGACGCCGACGGTGCCCAGCAGCCGGATGAGGGCGGCGACGGGCACCGGCCCGGCCGGGTGGCCGGGGGTGCCGCGCCCGTGGGCGCCGTAGTGGGTGACGATGAGGGAGCGCGGGGTGTGCTGGCCGTTCACGGGGTCACTGTAAAGCGCCGTCGCGGAGGCGGTAGCGCTGGAGCTTGCCGGTGGCGGTGCGGGGGAGCGCGTCGAGGAAGACGAAGCGGCGGGGGCATTTGTAGGGGGTGAGTTCGGCGGTGGTGTGGGTTTTGAGGGCGGCTGTCGTCTCCTCGGTGCGCGGGATGCCCGTGCGCAGCACCACATGGGCGACGACGATCGTGCCGCGCTCCGCGTCCGGCTGTCCGGTGACGGCGGCTTCGACCACGTCGGGGTGGCGCAGCAGGGCGTCTTCGACCTCGGGGCCCGCGATGTTGTACCCGGACGAGATGATCATGTCGTCGGCGCGTGCCACATAGCGGAAGTAGCCGTCCGGATCGCGGATGTAGGTGTCGCCCGTGAGGTTCCAGCCGTCGCGTACGTAGGTGCGCTGGCGCTCGTCCTCCAGGTAGCGGCAGCCGGTCGGGCCGCGCACGGCGAGCAGGCCCGGTTCGCCGTCGGGGACGGGACGCAGGTCGGCGCCGACCACCCGGGCCTCGTAACCGGGCACCGGAACGCCCGTCGTCCCCGGGCGGATCGCGTCGTCGGCGGCGGACAAGAAGATGTGGAGCAGTTCGGTGGCGCCGATGCCGTTGATGATGCGCAGCCCGGTGGTCTCGTGCCAGTCGTGCCAGGTGGCGGCGGGCAGGTTCTCCCCGGCGGAGACGCAGCGGCGCAGCGAGGAGACGTCGTACGCCCCGGGTTCGGTGCGCAGCCGGTTCAGCATGGCCCGGTAGGCGGTCGGGGCGGTGAACAGCACCGACACCCGGTGCCGTGCGATGTCGTCGAGCAGCCGCTCCGGCCCGCCCCCGCGGTCGGTCAGCAGCGCCGACGCCCCGGCGCGCAGCGGGAAGACGACGAGACCGCCGAGGCCGAAGGTGAAGCCGAGCGGCGGGCTGCCCGCGAACACGTCGTCGGGGGTGGGCCGCAGCACCTGGGCCGAGAAGGTGTCGGCGATGGCGAGGACATCGCGGTGGAAGTGCATGCAGCCCTTGGGGCGCCCGGTGGTTCCCGAGGTGAAGGCGATGAGGGCGACGTCGTCGGCGGAGGTCGGGACGGCCTCGTACGACGCGGGCGCGCGGGCCGCGAGCCGCAGCAGGTCGTCGGGCGCGTCACCGCCGTAGGTGAGGGTGCGCAGCCCCGGCACCTCGGCCTTGACCAGGTCGTCCGCGCACCGCGCGTCGCACAGCGCGAGCCCGACCCGGGCGATGTCGCAGATCGTGGCCAGTTCGCGGGACCGCTGGGCGGCCAGGACGGTCACCGCGACCGCGCCCGCCTTCATGACGGCGAGCCAGCAGGCGGCCAGCCAGGGCGAGGTGGGGCCGCGCAGCAGCACCCGGTTGCCGGGGACGACGCCGAGCGTGGTGGTGAGGGTGTGCGCGATGCGGTCGACGTGTGCGCGCAAGTCCCCGTACGTCCACACCGCGCCGGAGCCGTCGCGCACGGCGGCCCGCTCCGGGCCGTACCGCTCCACCGTGCGATCCAGTAACTCCGCCCCGCAGTTGAGCCGGTCGGGGCGGCGTGGCCCCGGCAGGTCCAGGAGGAGCCCGGGCCACTGGTCGGCGGGCGGGAGGTGGTCACGGGCGAAGGTGTCGACGTGTGCCGAAGGCCTGAGCTCCATCGAGGATGCGCCCCCTGCCTGCCCGATGTGCCTGCCGGATGGCTGTCTGAAGCCGCCTTGTCAGCGTAACGTGATGGTGACGACAGTCAATATGCCGCGATAAGGGTTGTGCCGAGGGAGGCCCCCGATGCCGTCATTCGCACTGGATCCGGAACAGCGGCGCTGGTGCGCGCGGCTGCGCGCGCTGGCCCGCGACCGGCTGCGTCCGCTCGCGGACGCCGGTACGCCGGGGCGGATCAACCGGCCGTTGACCGAGGCGCTGGGCGAACTGGGCCTGCTGGAGCGGCTGTTCCCGGAGGACGGGCCGGTCCGGGCGCTCGATCTGTGCCTGCTGCGCGAGTCGCTGGCCATGGAGTGCACCGAGGCCGAGACCGCGCTCGCCCTCCAGGGGCTCGGCGCGTACCCGATCGTGCTGTCCGGCGGCGAGAAGCTGTACGAGCGCTGGATGCCCGGGATCCGGGCGGGCCGGACCGTCACCGCCTTCGCGCTGAGCGAGTCGGACGCCGGGTCGGACGCGGCCGCGCTCACCCTGCGGGCCGACCGGGACGGGGCCGGGGGGTGGCGGCTGACCGGCGAGAAGTGCTGGATCTCCAACGCGCCCGAGGCCGACGTCACCACCGTCTTCGCCCGCACCACCCCGGGCGCGGGCTCACGCGGCGTCACCGCCTTCCTGGTCCCCGCCGACCGCCCCGGACTCGGCGGCGAACCCCTGGAGATGCTCAGCCCGCACCCCATCGGCCGTCTCGTCTTCGACGGCGTCCCGGTCACCGCCGAGGACGTGCTGGGCGTGCCGGACGCGGGCTTCCGCGTCGCGATGCGCACCCTCAACCTGCTGCGGCCGAGCGTGGGCGCGTTCGCCGTCGGCATGGCGCAGGCGGCGCTGGATGCCTCGCTGGCGCACGCCGGAAGCCGAACCGCCTTCGGCGGTCCGCTCAAGGACCTCCAGTCGGTCGCGCACCAGCTCGCCGAGATGGCCACCCGCACCGAGGCCGCCCGGCTGCTGGTGTACGCGGCGGCCGCCGCGTACGACGACGGCGAGCCCGGCATCGCCCGGCGCTCGGCCATGGCCAAGCTGCTGGCCACCGAGACCGCGCAGTACGTCGTGGACGCGGCCGTCCAGATCCACGGCGCCCGCGCGCTGCGCCGCGGCCATCTGCTGGAACACCTCTACCGCGAGGTGCGCGCGCCCCGCATCTACGAGGGCGCCACCGAGGTCCAGCGCACGATCATCGCGAAGGAGCTGTACCGATGACCGAGCCCCTGCACCGGATCAACCCCGCCGAGCTGTCCCCGCCCACCGGATTCAGCCACGCCGTCACCGCGACCGGCGGGCAGCTGGTCTTCCTGGCCGGTCAGACCGCGCTGGACCAGGACGGCAAGGTCGTCGGGGACACCCTCCCCGCCCAGTTCCGCCGGGCGCTCACCAACCTGTTCACCGCGTTGGCGGCCGCCGGTGGCAGCCCCGCCGACCTCGCCCGGCTGACCGTCTACGCCACCGACATCGCCGACTACCGCGAGTGCGCTCCCGAACTGGGCCGGATCTGGCGGGAGATGGCCGGTCGCGACTATCCGGCGATGGCCGTCATCGGCATCGTCCGGCTGTGGGACGAGGAGGCGATGGTCGAACTGGACGGCATCGCGGTGCTGCCGTAGCCCATCGGGCTTGCTCTGTTATTCCGAAATAACGTAGTCTCCGGTCCATGGCCGACGAGTCCCTGCACGAGCGGGTCGCCGCACTCGAAGAACGGGTGTCGCGGCTGGAGTCCGAAGCGCCGGACACCCCGCGGAACGAAGTGTTCTGGGCCCTGGAGGGGCTGCGCCGACGGAGCACGGGACACGGGCAGGTGCTGTTCACCGGTGCGGTCGAGCTGCCCACCGGCAAGCACTACGAATGGCAGCAGGGCGCCACGACCGACGGGCTGCTGGACGCGGACTGGTCCGAACACGCCGCGCCCTACGCCGCGCTGGGCCACCCGGTGCGGCTCACCCTGCTGCGCGCCGTGCTGGGCGGCACCCGTTCCGCGGCCGAACTCCAGGAGACCGCCGGGCTGAACACCACCGGCCAGCTCTACCACCACCTCAAGCAGCTGACGGCCACGGGCTGGCTCCAGGCCGAGGGCCGCGGCCACTACCAGGTGCCCGCGGGCCGGGTCGTGCCGCTGCTCGTGCTGCTGTCCGCGGTGGTGCCACCAGGCAATCCGACCACGGGGGAATGACGCATGAACCGACGTAAATTCATCACCACTGCGGCTGCCGCTGCCACAGGCACCTCGCTGCTGTCCGGCACCGCCGCCGCGGCCGACGACACCCTGCCCGCACGGGTGCGGCGCACCCTGGACCAGGCGCTGGCCGCCGGGAGCCCGAGCGCGGTGTGCGGCGTCATCCAGGGCGGACGGACGTACGTGGCGGGCGCGGCCGGAAAGGGGAAGCGGACGCCGAACGGCCGGACCGTGTTCCAGCTCGGTTCGATCGGCAAGACGCTCACCGCCACCGCCCTCGCCCGTGCCGTCAGCGCGGGTGAAACGCGCCTCGACGCACCGCTCACCCTGCCCGCCCGCTTCCCCATACCCCGCAAGGGCCCCCGCCGGATCACCCTCGCCGACCTGGCGACCCACTCCTCCGGCCTGCCCCGACTGCCGCAGGGCCTCCTCGACGGTGCGAACCCGTACGACCCGTACGCGCACTACACGCTGGACGACCTGGCCGAGGACCTCGGCGAGACCACCCTCGCCACCGAGCCGGGCGAGAAGTACGCGTACTCCAACCTCGGCTTCGGACTCCTCGGCCAGGCACTGGCCTTCGACCGCGTGGACGAGATGCTGCGGCACCGAGTGGCCGCACCGCTGGGCCTGACCGACACCACGACGACACTGCGGCCGGACATGCTGCTCCGCAAGGCCGTGGGCCACGCCGGGGGAGTGCCGGTGCCCGACTGGCACGACCGCGTGCTCAGCGGCGCGGGCACCTCCATCTACAGCACCGCCAACGACATGCTGCGTTTCCTGGCCGCCCAACTCCGCCCCGAGCGCTCCCCGTTGCGGGCGGCCATCGAACTCACCCAGCGGCGCCACTTCACCGACGGCGATGCCCAGCTCGGCCTCGCCTGGCACCTCGCCCCACTGCCCAGCGGCCGCACCATGACCTTGCACGACGGCGGCACCGGCGGCTTCACCACCTGCGTGGCGTTCTGTAGGGACAGCGGGACGGCCGTGGTGATGCTGGTGAACACCGTCAGCCAGGGGGCCGATGGCAAGCAGTACCCGATCGGCCCGCTCACCGTACGGCTGCTCAGCGCCCTCGACGCCGACCGCTGAGTCGTCGACCGCTGAGCCGTCGACCGCTGACCGTCGTCTGATACCCGCGGGGCCGTCTGGAGCGAACGCGACGGCAACGGCTGACGGGCGGGGCGCCGCGTGCCGCGGCGCCCCGTGGCGGGCCTCAGATGTCGCGGAACGTCTCGATCTGCGCGCCGATCGAGTTCAGCCGCTCGGCCAGGTCCTCGTAACCACGGTTGATCACGTACACGTTGCGCAGGACGGAGGTGCCGGGCGCGGCCATCATCGCCAGCAGGACGACCACGGCGGGGCGCAGCGCGGGCGGGCACATCATCTCGGCGGAGCGCCAGCGGGTGGGGCCCTCGACCAGGACCCGGTGCGGGTCGAGGAGTTTGACGTGGGCGCCGAGCCGGTTCAGCTCCGTCAGATAGATGGCGCGGTTGTCGTAGACCCAGTCGTGGATCAGCGTCGAGCCCTGGGCGGCGGCCGCGATGGCGGCGAAGAAGGGCACGTTGTCGATGTTGACGCCGGGGAACGGCATCGGGTGGATCTTGTCGATGGGAGCCTGGAGCTTCGACGGCCGGACCGTCAGATCGATCAGGCGGGTGCGGCCGTTATCCGCCGCGTACTCCGCGCTGCGCTCGTGGTCGAGCCCCATCTCCTCCAGGATGGCCAGCTCGATCTCCAGGAACTCGACCGGCACCCGGCGGATCGTCAGCTCCGACTCGGTGACGACGGCGGCGGCGAGCAGGCTCATCGCCTCCACCGGGTCCTCGGAGGGTGCGTAGTCGACGTCACGGTCGATGTGGGTGACGCCGTGGACGGTCAGCGTCGTGGTGCCCACGCCCTCGACCTTGACGCCCAACTCCTCCAGGAAGAAGCAGAGGTCCTGGACCATGTAGTTGGAGGAGGCGTTGCGGATGACCGTGACGCCGTCGTGGCGGGCGGCCGCGAGCAGGGCGTTCTCGGTGACCGTGTCGCCCCGTTCGGTCAGCACGATCGCGCGGGTGGGGGAGACCGAGCGGTCGACGCGGGCGTGGTACATGCCGTCGGTGGCGGTCACTTCGAGGCCGAAGGGGCGCAGCGCGGTCATGTGCGGCTGCACGGTGCGGGTGCCGAGGTCGCAGCCGCCCGCGTAGGGGATCCGGAAGCGGTCCATCCGGTGCAGCAGCGGGCCGAGGAACATGATGACGCTGCGCGTGCGGCGCGCGGCCTCGGTGTCCATGGAGTCGAGGTCCAGTTCGGCGGGCGGCACGATCTCCAGGTCGTTCCCGTCGTTGAGCCAGCGGGTGCGGACGCCGATGCTGCCCAGCACTTCGAGGATGCGGTAGACCTCCTCGATCCTGGCGACCCTCCGCAGCGTGGTGCGGCCCGCGTTGAGGAGGGTGGCGCACAGCAGCGCCACGCACGCGTTCTTGCTCGTCTTCACATCGATGGCGCCGGACAGCCGACGGCCGCCGACCACGCGCAGATGCATCGGACCCGCGTAGCCCAGCGAGACGATTTCGCTGTCCAGCGCCTCACCGATACGGGCGATCATCTCAAGGCTGATGTTCTGATTCCCGCGCTCAATGCGGTTGACGGCACTCTGGCTGGTGCCGAGCGCCTCCGCGAGCTGCGACTGGGTCCAGCCACGGTGCTGACGGGCGTCACGGATGAGCTTGCCGATGCGGGAGAGGTAGTCGTCAGTCATACAGAAGAGGCTATCTCAGATATGAGATGCGCATGTGACCGGGGTGGGCGGAAGTGTGGGGGCTGTCCATCGGGGCATTGTTCTAGTAGTACGCGAACAATGGAGGTTGTCGTGACCCGCTCCTGGCGGTGCGCAGGCGTCGTCGCTCTGCCCTTTCTGCTGGCCTGGGCCGCTGTCCTGGCCGTCTTCGCCGCGTTGCGCGACCGGCTGCCGGATCCGGCCGCCACGCATATCGGCCCCGGCGGGCAGGCCGACGGATTCACCGGTCTGGGTGCCTTCCTCCCGGTGGCCACCACCCTTCTGCTGCTGCCCGGCCTCATCGCCTCGGCCGTCCGTGCCGCCCAGGTGACCTTCCCTCTGTGGCACCCGGCCGTGTCCTTCGCCGTCGCCGGGGCCGTCGGCTGGGCGGGATGGCTGCTGGCGGGGCGGGACGCGGCCCCCGCCGATGAGGCCGCCGAGGCGGCCGGACCCCGGCTGCCGCTCGCCACGGGCGAGACCGCCGTCTGGACGCGCAGCGTCGGATCGCCCGTGCTGGTCGTCGTGGGAGCGGGCATCACCCTGCTGGGTGTGGTGCTCACCGTGGTCACGGACGTGACGGCGGAGTCGGCGCTGATCGCCGCCGGGCTGATCTCGCTGGCGCTGTCCCGCTGCCGGGTCACCGTCGACCGCCGCGGTCTCTCCGTCGCGCCGTGGTTCGCCCCGCGCCCGCGGCCGGCGGCCCTGCTCAACACCCTGGTCGAGCGCGGCCGGACCGCGGCCGGAGCGCGAGGCTGATCATGCTCTTCCGTGTCGACCTCGGTTCCCCGGTCCCCCTGGGGGACCAGATCGCCGCCACCGTCCGCGGCGCCATCGCCGACGGCACCCTCCGCCCCGGCGAGCGCCTCCCCGCCGCCCGCGCCCTCGCCGACTCCCTCGGCGTCAACGTCCACACGGTCCTCCGCGGCTACCAGCGCCTCCGCGAAGAGGACCTGATCGACCTGCGCCGCGGCCGCGGCGCCGTGGTCATCGGCGAACAGCCCACCGCCCGGGCCCGGCTCCTGGAGGGCGTCCAGAACCTGGTGGAGGAGGCCCGGGCGCTCGGCCTGTCGGACGAGGAGGTCCTGTCCCTGGTACGCACCCGGCTGGCGGGCGGCTGAGCCGGGCGGAAAGTCGGATCAGAAGTCCGAGGTGTCCAACTCCAGGCCGAACGGCTCGGGGAGCGCGAGGGATGTGCCGAAGGGGTGCGGGCCGTCCACCTTGGTGTAGCCGAGGGGCCCGGGCGCGGCGTGGAGCGTGCAGGTGCGCTCCTGCCGGTCGACGAGCAGATACAGCGGAGCGCCGTACTCGGCGTAGCGGCGGCGCTTGACGATCCGGTCGGTGTCTCCGTTGGAGTCCGCGGTGATCTCGACGACCAGCAGGGTCTGGTCCGGTACCAGCGCTCCGCCGCCCTTCGCGAGCTCGCGCGGCACGATGGCCAGATCCGGCACGTACCAGTTGCTGCTGCCTGGCAGATCAAGGTTTCCCGAGCCTGCTCGGCAGTCGAGCTTGCTCAGCGAAGGGCCGATCTGCTCACGGATCAGATCAGCCGCGTTTTCGTGGTCCCAGCTCGGAGACAACGGTTCGATGACCCCCTCGACGATCTGCACCCGGTCCCCCTGGTGGTGCTGGATCGCGTACTTCAGTGCGGTTTCGGGGTCGTCGGCCACATACGAAGCCGTGTACGAATGGGGTTGCGCGCTCATCGGTCCTCCACCAGGCGTCGTAATCGCAGCATGACGACTGCGCAAGGTCTATCGCAATCCTCAACGGGCTGGGGCGAACTTGCCCAGCGATCACCCGTACCGGTGACCGTCTCCCGTCAGCACCGCCGCCAGGGTGCGGGCCGGGCCGTCCACGGCGGGGCCGTGGAGGAGTTCGGTGCGGTGGATCAGGCGGGGTGCGGTCAGGGGGATCGTGGCGATGCCGGGGGCGTTCTCGGCGGCCGTATGCGGGAGCAGGGCCAGGCCGTGCCCGGCCGCGGCCAGGGCGAGGAGGGCGCGTACGTCCGTGCCCTCGTACGACAGCGAGGCGCGGAAGCCGCCGGTGCCGCTCGCGGTGCGCAGGGCGCCCAGCGGCACCGCGGTGTCCGGGGCGTCCAGCCAGGGGGCATCGGCGAGGTCGGCCAGCCGCAGGCCGAGCCGGCGGGCCAGCGGATGGCCGGGCGGCAGGGCGACGACCAGCGGCGTCTCCGCGACCGCGACCGTGGTCAGCGGCCCGGCGTCGGGCAGCGGCAGGGGTGCGCCGGGGGCGGCCGGGCCGTCGAGGAGCCCCAGGTCCAGGGCGCCGGTCGCGACGGCCGCCGGGATCTCCCGGCGGCGGAGGATCCGTACGGCGGCGCCCGCGTCGGGGCAGGAGCGGCGCGTCTCGTCGAGGGCCGTGGCGACCGCGGGCGCCATGGCCAGCGGTGAGGCGCCGAGGACCAGTCGCACGGCGGCGGGCCCGGCCAGCCGCTCGACGTCCGCCCGGGCCGCGTCCAGCCGTCGCAGCAGCGGACCCGCGTGCTCCAGCAGCCGCGCCCCGGCGGTGGTGAGCGTCACCGGCCGCCGGGTCAGCAGCGGCGTGCGCAGATCGGCTTCCAGGGTCGCGATCTGCTGGGAGACGGCCGACTGCGTGGAGCCGAGCTGGTGGGCGGCGTCGGAGAAGGAGCCGCAGTGGGCCACGGAGACGAAGGTGCGGAGCAGATGCGGATCCATGCGGACAAGTATCGCGGCTCGGAAGGGGCGTTCATGGGGTCTCCGGACATCACGGCGGGCACCGTTCCGGCACCCGTTCGGGAGCGAGCGGTCCGGGTAGGCCCACCCCAGCGGCGCCGTCCGGTGGACGGCGATCGCCCACCCGCATCGCACCCGCCCGCACCACCGCACCCCACCGAGGAGAGGTAATCCGATGACCGGCACCGCAGCCGCCTACCAGGCCTCCGAGGGCGGCCCGCTCGACGTCGACCGGGCCTTCTACGACCGGGTGTCCGGCACCGGGGAGGGCCGCGAACTGGTCGACTCCTTCACCGTGCCCATCCGCTCGGGCCGCGCCTGGGAGGTGCCCGCCGGGCATCTGTGCAGGCTGATCACCGTGGACGGACCGCAGGTCGGCGACCTCAACGTGTGGAACCGCCACGATCCGCGCGAGCGCATGTGGGCCGCCCGCACCCGCCAGCTCCAGCGCGCCCACATCTCCACGTACGACCGCATCTGGTCCACGCTGCCGTTCCTGCGCCCCCTGCTCACCGTGACCGATGACACCCTCGCGGGCTACGGGCCCGACGCCGAGGGCGGCCGCGTCCACGATCTGCTGGGCACGCGGTGCGATCCGTACGTCAACCGCATGCTCACCGGCGAGGACTTCGACTACCACTGCCACTCCAACCTGGTGCGCGCCGTGCTGCCCTACGGCCTCACCGAGTTCGACGTGCACGATGTGCTGAACGTCTTCCAGTGCACCGGGCTGAACGAGGACGACCAGTACTTCATGAAGGACTGCCCGGCCCGCCCCGGGGATCACTTCGAGTTCTTCGCCGAGCTGGATCTGCTCTGCGCGCTGTCCACCTGCCCCGGCGGCGATCTCTCCGTCCCGCTGTGGGGGCCCGGCGCCCATGACCCGGTGGAGGTGTGCCACCCGATCGGCGTCGAGGTCTACCGGGTCGACCCCCGGTTGCTGCACGGCTGGGCCCCGCCGGAGCCCGCCGCGTACCGCAATCTTCACGGCATGACGCTGCCCAGGTGGCAGGCGTGACGCTGTCCCGGTGGCAGGGCTGAGCTGCCCACCGCGAGGGCCATGTATTAGAGTTATCTCGACATCGAGATATCTGTCGACGGGCGCACCGTCGCGCCGCACCGGTAAGGGTTACCTAACTTAGCCCTACCTTAGCGGATCGGCGCGGGCATGTCGCGGCAGCATTGCGGTGGTACGCGCGTAATTCATGCATGAAGGAGACTGTCGTGTCGGCGAACAGCTTCGATGCCCGCAGCACCCTGCAGGTGGGCGACGAGTCGTACGAGATCTTCAGGCTGGACAAGGTGGAGGGGGCCGCCCGCCTCCCCTACAGCCTGAAGGTTCTGCTGGAGAACCTGCTCCGCACGGAGGACGGCGCCAACATCACCGCCGACCACATCCGAGCGCTCGGTGGGTGGGACTCGCAGGCCCAGCCCAACCAGGAGATCCAGTTCACGCCGGCCCGCGTGATCATGCAGGACTTCACCGGTGTGCCCTGTGTGGTCGACCTCGCCACCATGCGCGAGGCCGTCAAGGAGCTGGGCGGCGACCCGGCGAAGATCAACCCGCTGGCCCCGGCCGAGCTGGTCATCGACCACTCCGTGATCGCCGACAAGTTCGGCACCAACGACGCCTTCTCCCAGAACGTGGAGCTGGAGTACGGGCGCAACAAGGAGCGCTACCAGTTCCTGCGCTGGGGCCAGACCGCGTTCGACGAGTTCAAGGTCGTCCCGCCCGGCACCGGCATCGTCCACCAGGTGAACATCGAGCACCTGGCCCGCACGGTCATGGTCCGCAACGGCCAGGCCTACCCGGACACCCTCGTCGGCACCGACTCGCACACCACCATGGTCAACGGCCTCGGCGTGCTCGGCTGGGGCGTCGGCGGCATCGAGGCCGAGGCCGCGATGCTCGGCCAGCCGGTGTCGATGCTCATCCCGCGCGTCGTCGGCTTCAAGCTGACGGGTGAGCTTAAGCCCGGCACCACGGCCACCGACCTCGTGCTGACCATCACCGAGATGCTGCGCAAGCACGGTGTCGTCGGCAAGTTCGTCGAGTTCTACGGCGAGGGCGTCGCCGCCACCTCGCTCGCCAACCGCGCCACCATCGGCAACATGTCGCCGGAGTTCGGCTCCACCGCCGCGATCTTCCCGATCGACGACGAGACGATCAACTACCTGAAGCTCACCGGCCGCAGCGAGCAGCAGCTCGCGCTGGTCGAGGCGTACGCCAAGGAGCAGGGCCTGTGGCTGGACCCGGCCGCCGAGCCGGACTTCTCCGAGAAGCTGGAGCTGGACCTGTCGACGGTCGTCCCGTCGATCGCCGGCCCGAAGCGCCCGCAGGACCGCATCGTGCTCGCCGAGGCGGCGCAGCAGTTCGCGCAGGACGTCCGTAACTACGTCCCCGACGCGGAGGAGGACGAGGCGGGCAAGGAGTCCTTCCCGGCCTCCGACGCCCCGGCCGTCTCCAACGGCGTGCCGAGCAAGCCGACCCAGGTCACCGCCCCCGACGGTTCGACGTACGAGATCGACCACGGCGCCGTCACCGTCGCCGCGATCACCTCCTGCACCAACACCTCGAACCCGTACGTCATGGTCGCCGCCGCGCTGGTGGCCAAGAAGGCGGTCGAGAAGGGCCTGACCCGCAAGCCGTGGGTCAAGACCACCCTGGCCCCGGGCTCGAAGGTCGTCACCGACTACTTCGACAAGGCGGGCCTGACCCCCTACCTCGACAAGGTCGGCTTCAACCTGGTCGGCTACGGCTGCACCACCTGCATCGGCAACTCCGGCCCGCTGCCGGAGGAGGTCTCCAAGGCCGTCAACGAGGCCGACCTCGCCGTCACCTCCGTCCTCTCCGGCAACCGGAACTTCGAGGGCCGGATCAACCCGGACGTCAAGATGAACTACCTGGCGTCCCCGCCGCTGGTCGTCGCGTACGCCATCGCCGGTTCGATGAAGGTGAACATCACCACGGACGCGCTGGGCACCGACCAGGACGGCAACCCGGTCTTCCTCGAGGACATCTGGCCGACCGAGGCCGAGGTCAACGACGTCGTGGCCAACGCCATCGGCGAGGACATGTTCAACAAGTCCTACCAGGACGTCTTCGCCGGTGACGCCCAGTGGCAGGCGCTGCCCGTGCCGACCGGCAACACCTTCGAGTGGGACACCGAGTCCACCTACGTGCGCAAGCCCCCGTACTTCGAGGGCATGACCATGGAGACGAGCCCGGTCGAGGACGTCACCGGCGCCCGCGTCCTGGCCAAGCTGGGCGACTCGGTCACCACCGACCACATCTCCCCGGCCGGTGCGATCAAGGCCGACACCCCGGCGGGCAAGTACCTCACCGAGCACGGTGTCGAGCGTCGCGACTTCAACTCCTACGGCTCCCGCCGAGGCAACCACGAGGTCATGATCCGCGGCACCTTCGCCAACATCCGGCTGCGCAACCAGATCGCGCCCGGCACCGAGGGCGGCTTCACCCGCGACTTCACCCAGGACGGCGGGCCGGTCTCCTTCATCTACGACGCCTCGCAGAACTACCAGGCGGCCGGCACCCCGCTGGTCATCCTGGCGGGCAAGGAGTACGGCTCCGGCTCGTCCCGCGACTGGGCCGCCAAGGGCACCGCGCTGCTCGGCGTCAAGGCCGTCATCGCCGAGTCGTACGAGCGCATCCACCGCTCGAACCTCATCGGCATGGGCGTCCTCCCGCTCCAGTTCCCCGAGGGCGCCTCGGCGCAGTCGCTGGGCCTGACCGGCGAGGAGACCTTCGACATCACCGGCGTCACCGCGCTCAACGAGGGCGGCATCCCGGAGACCGTCAAGGTCAAGGCCGGCGGTGTGGAGTTCGACGCCAAGGTGCGCATCGACACCCCCGGCGAGGCGGACTACTACCGCAACGGCGGCATCATGCAGTACGTGCTGCGCTCGCTGATCCGCAAGTAAGAGGCCTGCGACGCCTGTACGCCACGGACGGGCCGCACCCCCGCGCATCGGGGGTGCGGCCCGTCCGCACGTGTCCTCACAGGAACGCGCCGGAGGGGATGTACGGGGACGGCGGCCGCATCCCGCGCAGGCAGACGTAGCCCGCGTTGGACAGCTCCAGACCCGCCGCGAGGCCGACGTCCACCGCCCACTCCTGCTCGGCCGTCAGGTTCTCCACCGCCACCTCCGTGCCCTCCGGGAGGCTGAGCAGGGCGGCGGTCAGCAGGCGGCCCGCCAGCCGCCGGGAGGTAGCGGCGAGCAGTTCGACGTCTCCGTCGGCGCCGACGTAGCAGTAGCCGCTCCCGGTCAGCTCGTCGACGACCAGCAGCCGCGAGTGGCGCAGCATCTCCTCGTGGTCGGGGCCGTGCGCCCCACCGCGGGTGCGGCGGTCCAGGGAGTCCATCAGGTCCCGGTGCCGCGCCGTGCCCTCATGGACCGCGCCGTCCAGCGATGGCAGCCGGGTCTTCAGCTCCTTGTCGACGGTGCCGCGCAGCCGCATCGCCGGATGCAGGGTGAAGCCCGCCCGCCGGTACGTGGCCGCCGCGCGCGGATCCCGGGACCCGCAGATGATCCCGCGCAGACAGGCCCGTCCGTACAGCAGCGCCGCGGCCATCAGCTCCCGGCCGATCCCGCGCCGCTGGGCCCGGGGCAGCACGGCGAACAGCGCGAGCCCCCAGGTGCCTTCGCGGCGCGTGGACAACACCGTGCCGACCGGCATCCCGACATCGTCCACGGCGAGCCAGCAGCCGCCCGGATCCGTCCGCGCCAGATGGCGGTTGCGGCTGTCGATGCGGGCGAGCCGGTCGGGCGGCCAGTCGGCCGCCGGTTCGCCCCGCAGGGCGCGCGAGGTGTCGAAGGCGGCCGAGGCCACGGTCCTCACCGCCTCGGCGTCCTCCTCGGTGTCACGTAGCTGGCGGAGGATCATGCGCACCATCATGGCGATCTGCTGAGGGCTAATCCACCGGGCGCGCATCACCCCGAGCGGGCAGAGTCCTCGTCATGAGACTTCTGATGCTGGGCGGAACGGAATTCGTGGGACGCGCCGTCACCGAGGCGGCCCTGGCCCGCGGCTGGGAGGTCACGGTGTTCCACCGCGGCCGCCATGCCCCGCCGCCGGGAGCCACCGCACTGCGGGGCGACCGCACCGCCCCCGGGGGGCTCACCGCCCTCGAACACGGCACGTGGGACGCCGTCGTGGACACCTGGTCCGGCGCCCCCGCGGCCGTCCGCGCCACGGCCGGGCTCCTCGCCGACCGCGCCCGTTCGTATCTCTACGTCTCCAGCCGCTCCGTCTACACCTACCCGGCCCGCGCCGGACTCGCCGAAGACGGCCCCCTGGTGGAGGCGTCCCCCGACTCCGTTGACGTCGACTACGCGCAGGCCAAACGCGGCGGCGAACTCGCCGCCCTCTCCGCCTTCGGCGACCGCGCGCTGCTGGCCCGCGCCGGGCTGATCCTCGGCCCGTACGAGAACGTCGGCCGCCTGCCCTGGTGGCTGACCCGCATCGCCCGCGGCGGCCCGGTCCTCGCCCCCGGCCCGCGCGACCTCCCCTTGCAGTACATCGACGCCCGCGACCTGGCCACCTGGCTCCTGGACGCCGCCGAACGCGGCCTCGGCGGCCCGTACAACCTGGTCAGCCCGCCGGGCCACACCACGATGGGCGAACTCCTGGAGACCTGCGTACGCACCACCGGCTCGCCCGCCGAACTCCACTGGACCGACCCGGACCGCATCCTCGCCGCCGACATCGCCCCCTGGACCGACCTCCCGATCTGGCTCCCCCCGGGCGAGCTGTACGACACGCTGCACGCCGCCGACGTCTCGAAGGCGCTCGCGACGGGCCTCCGATGCCGCCCCATCGCCGAGACGGTGACCGATACGTGGGCCTGGCTGCGTGGTTTGGACGGCCAGACGCCGCAGCGTGCGGACCGACCTCGGGTGGGGCTGGATCCGCAGCGGGAGGCGGAGGTACTGGCCGCCCAGTGTCAACGCCAATAGTGGCTTCATGCGTTCGAGTGGCGAGGGGGCAAATGCCATCGGCACTTGCCTCTGCGTCTTTAGCGTTCACCGCATGGTCAGTTCCTCACACGAAGCCCTCCACCGGATTTTCCAGGAGGACACCGGGGCCATCGTCCGAGCACTCCGAAAACTGCTCGGCGTTCCGTTCCCGGACACGAGCAAGACGTTCGTAGTCAGCCCCGACCTCACCGAGATCGCGCCCGTCGAGAGACGTGTGGACACCCTGCTCCAGGTCGAGACCGAGAAGCACGGCACGTACCTGTTCGCGATCGAGTCGCAGAGCAGACGGGACAAGGACAAACCGGCGGCCTGGGCGTACTACCTCTCCTACATGTACGCGAAGTTCCGGCACCAGCCGGTGCTGATCGTGCTCTGCCCCGACGACGCCACGGCTCGCTGGGCAGCTCGGCCCATCACGCTGGGCTTACCGAGCCATCCGTCGCTGACGGTCCGCCCGCTGGTCCTGGGCCCCAGCAACACTCCCGTCGTCACCGATGAGAGGGAAGTCGTCCGGGACATCCCGATAGCTGTCTTCTCTGCGATTACGCATAGTAAGAGTGAAAACGCAGATGCGATACTGAAGGTACTGGCAACCACGCTCAGCAGGCTTGGCCCTGTTCAGGGAATGATGTACGCCGAACTCGTTGAGGCCGGTCTCGGAAACACCCCGGCACGAGAGATCTGGAGAGACCTGATGCCCGTGCTGATGAACTTCTTCCGTTCCCAGCAAGTCCAGCACGCCTTCGCGGAGGTGCGCGCCGATGCTCTGCTCCGGGTCCTCAAGGCTCGGGGGCTCGAGGTCACTGACGAGACGCGTGAGCGCATTGAGTCGTGCAAGGACATGGATGTCCTCGGTACCTGGCTGGACCGGGCCGGGACCGTCTCTTGTGTAGAGGATTTGTTCGACTGATGTCCGCGTTACTGAACTTCTTCCGCTCTGAACGCTCCCAGGTAGCCTTCGCCAAGGTTCGGGCCGAGAGCCGTGCCGAACATATTCTGCGGGTTCTTGAGCAGCGGGGCTTTGAAGTCGTTGGCATGGCTCGTGAGCGTATTCAGTTGTGTGCCGACTTGGAGCTTCTCGGGGACTGGTTGGATGGAGCTCTGACGGTGTCTTCCGCTGAGGACCTGTGTCGCCTGATCGACGTGGAGCCCAACTTCTTCTACTGCTCCGACATCGGCCAGCGAGCCTTCGCTGACGTTCGGATCGAGAGCCGCGCTGAGGACATCTTGCGGGTCCTTGGCCAACGGGAGCTTGTCGTCACCGCCGAGACGCGTAAGCGTATTGAGACGTGCAGGGATCTGGACGTCCTCGGTACCTGGCTGGACCGGGCCGTGACCGTCTCTCGCTCGGAGGAGCTGTTCGCCGACGGCTAGGGCTGTGGGGAGCGGACGGGGGAGACGTCGATGAACCACTCTCGGCCGAGCAGCAGGCCGAAGAGTGGGGGCGGTAGGCGGAGCAGCTTTTGCATGGCGGCGCTCATGCGGCCCGTGCCGTTGACCTGGGAGTGGTGGGCCGCCAGGGCCGCCTGCTTCTGGCGGGCGTAGGGGCGGACGTCGAGGCGGTGGGTGATGGCCGACCGAGGGCTGAAGCGGGTGCTCAGCTCCTCGGGGGTGAAGCGGAGGGGGATCCTCAGTCGGTGGGCCAGGCGGACCAGGCGTTCGGCGCTGTCGCGGGGGAGCGTGGCCTCCAGCACCCTCGGGGTTTTGGCCAGTTCGGCGGCGCGGCGGCCGACCTGGTGGACCTTGATGTGGTCGCGGTGGCCGTAGCCGCCGTGGGGGTCGTAGTGGAGCAGCATCGACGCGTCCTCGTCGCGGAGGATCGTGGCCAGCCGCTCGGCGGCCTCCTCCGTGTCCGCCCGGACGAAGCGCGCGCGGTCCGGCGGGTCGGGGTAGAGGATCGGGCCGTGCCCGCTGTCCGCGTAGCCGAGGTGGACGACGCGGTCGACGCCCAACAGGGCGGCGCTGGTGCGCAGTTCGTGCAGGCGGGGTGACTCGGCCTCCGTTGGCGCGGCGTCCATCAGCCCGTCCGTGGCGACCACGACCACCACCCGGTGCCCCTCATGGGCAAGCCGCGCCAGCGTGCCGCCGGTCAGCAGCGCCTCGTCGTCGGGGTGGGCATGGAATGCCAGGACGGTAGCCATGCGCCCATCCTGGCACTCCTGCCGTGCCTCTGCCGCACCTGCGCTCAGCCGAGCAGTTCGACCTCGGCCAGGGTGGCCTTGCCGTCCGGCACCAGGCGGTAGTGCGCGTAGGTGCCGGGGGCGTGGACCGTGAAGACGCGGGTCTGTTTGTCCCAGGACCACGACTCATTCGAGCGCCGGTCCAGGGGCTGCCACGTCTCACCGTCTCGTGAGCCTTCGAGGACCCAGCCGGTGGGGGCCTTGGTGCGGTCGGCGGAGGTGAGGGTGTATTGGACCGCGCGGCCCGCATCCCCGACCCGCAGGGTCGCCGACTCGAACGCCGCCTCCGTGCCCGACGTGTCGTCCAGCAGCGCCGTACCCCCGCTCGGCACGGTCAGATCGCGGCGCGGGGTGGGCACCTTGTCGTCCTGGGTGATGGAGGAGGGCGCGGACTTCGCACCCGTGCCCCAATTCGACGGCTTGGCGCCCATCGTGAACTCCAGCGTGCCGCCCTCGGCGAGCACCGAGTGGGGGAGGGCGGTGGAGTTCCAGGGCTTGCCGTTGACCTTCAGGGCCTGGACGTAGACGTTGGAGCGGCTGTTGCGCGGCGCCTTGACGACCAGGTCGCGCCCGTTCTCCAGGTGCACCGTGGCCTTGGTGAACAGCGGCGAGCCGATCGCGTACTCGGAGCCGCCCATCACCAGGGGGTAGAAGCCGAGCGCGCTGAAGATGTACCACGCGGACTGCTCGCCGTTGTCCTCGTCGCCGTGGTAGCCCTGGCCTATCTCGCTGCCGGTGTAGAGGCGGGAGAGCACCTCGCGGACCTTCTCCTGGGTCTTCCAGGGCTGTCCGGCCGCGTCGTACATGTACGCCGCGTGGTGGGCGACCTGGTTGCTGTGCCCGTACATGCCCATCCGGACGTCGCGGGCCTCGGTCATCTCATGGATGACGCCGTTGTACGAACCGGCGAACTCGGGGGAGGCGGTCTCCGGGGTGGAGAAGTAGGTGTCGAGCTTCTCGGCGAGGCCGGAGCGCCCGCCGTACAGATTGGCCAGGCCCCGGCTGTCCTGCGGGGCGGTGAAGGCGTAGCCCCAGCCGTTGGTCTCGGTGTAGTCGTAGCCCCAGATCCGCGGGTCGTACTTCTCGGACGGGACGCGCCACTTCCCGGCGGCGTCCCGACCCTGGAAGAAGCCCGCCTTGTCGTCGAAGAGCGTGACGTAGTTCTGGGCGCGGTGGAGGAAGTAGTCGGATTCTTCCTTGTAGCGGGGCTTCTTGGTCTTCGTGTACAGGGCGCGGCCCATCTTCGCCAGGCCGAAGTCGTTGAGGTAGCCCTCCAGCGCCCAGGACAGGCCCTCGTGGGTCTCGGTGCTGGTGTAGCCGAGGAAGGGGGAGGTGGACATGCCCTTGCGGCCGACGCCCGACGAGGGCGGCACCGCGGTGGCGTTCTTCAGCGCCGCCTCGTACGCGGCCTCGGCGTCGAAGCGGACGCCCTTGAGGTACGCGTCCGCGAAGGCCACGTCCGAGCTGGTGCCGGTCATGAGGTCGGCGTAGCCGGGGGAGGACCAGCGGGAGATCCAGCCGCCGTCCTTGTACTGCTGGACGAAGCCGTCGACCATCGTCCCCGCCCGCTTCGGGGTCAGCAGGGAGTAGGCGGGCCAGGTGGTGCGGTAGGTGTCCCAGAAGCCGTTGTTGACGTACACCTTGCCGTCGACGATCTTCGCGCCGGTGCGGGTCGGGGTGTTCTCCCCGACGGCGGGGGAGAAGGCGCTCGCGTACTGGTAGCGCGGCTTCCGCGCGGTCCCGGTGTTCTCGTAAGCGGAATTGGGATAGAGGTACAGCCGGTAGAGGCTGGAGTAGAGCGTGGTGAGCTGGTCGCGGCTGGCTCCCTCGACCTCGATACGGCCCAGGATGTCGTCCCAGGCGCTCTGGGCACGCCGCTTGACCTGCTCGAACGACGTCGAGGCGGGGATTTCGCGCTCCAGGTTGGTCTTCGCCTGGTCGACGCCGATGAGGGAGGTGGCGAGCCTGAGGGTGACGACGCGGTCCTTGCCCGGGCTGAAGCGGAAGTAGCCGGTGACGTCTTGCCCGCCGCCTCCGGGCAGCTTGCCGCTCGCGCTGACGGGCGCGTCGAAGACGCCGTAGACGAACATCCGGGTGGCGCCGGTGGACAGTCCGCTCTTGACGTCGGAGTAGCCGGTGACGACGCCGTGCTCGGGGTCGAGGGTGAGCCCGCCGTTGTTGTTGACGTTGTCGAAGACGACGCTCGCGTCCTCACCCGGATAGGTGAAGCGCATGACGGCCGCGTGGTCGGTGGGCGCGATCTCGGCCTTGAGGCCGTTCTCGAACGTCACGCCGTAGCCGTACGGCCGGGCGGTCTCCTTGCCGTGGCGGAAGGGGAGAGCGCGGGCGGTGCGGGAGGCGTCCGGGGTGCCGGACGCGGCGGACGGCATCACCTGGAACGTCTGCCGGTCGCCCATCCACGGGCTCGGCTCATGGCTCGCGCCGAACGCCTGGATGGTGGGGAGGTTGTCGGCGTTGTTGGCGCGGGCGTACTCGTAGAGCCAGCTGGTGGAGCCCGCGTTGGTCACCGGCGTCCAGAAGTTGAAGCCGCCCGGGACGGCGGTCGCGGGGAAGTTGTTGCCGCGCGAGAAGCTGCCGCTGGAGTGGGTGCCGCGGGTGGTCACCGCGTAGTCGGAGAGGTGCTTCAGGGGCTTCTCGGGCGCCTTGGGGGCGAGGGAGATGTCGTCCACCCAGCCGCGGAACTTCGCCGGGCCCTCGGGGGAGTCGTACGCGACGAGGATCCGGTCGACGGTCTTGCCCGCCGCGACGGCCCCGATCCGGGACTCCTTGTGGTTCCACTGGTTGACGTACAGCGTCTTGGAGGCCGCCTGCCCCTGGGGGCTCATCCGGGCGCCGTGCTGGTCCAGCGCGCGGGGCAGCTCACTCAGATAGGTGCCATCGGTGAAGGCGAGGTCGACGGAGACGTGGGTGGCCGGGTAGTTCAGATCGGTCTCGGGCATCGACGGGAAGATCCGGTACGAGAGCAGGGTGTCGCGGGTGACGGCCGTGTTCACGTCGAAGACCTTGTTGTACGAGTACGCCCGGCCGTCCGGCTTGTGGGTGCCCGCGTAGCGCAGGGCGTGGGTGCCGCTGAATCCCGCGTTCCCCTTGGCGGTGGGGGAGCCGGACGGACCGCGGTCGACCAGGCTGCGCATGTCGGCGGGGGCGGGCGGGCTGGTGTCGCCGTTCGCGAACTGCGTCTCGGCGAGCTGGGTGGCGTCCGCCCCCTTGTTGCGGGTGATCTCCAGGCGTAAGTGGCGGTAGGCGGCGGCGCCCTCGACGGAGAACTCCCTGGTCTGGTGGCGCTTGTCGAAGACCTCGTCCTCGCGGGTGTCCAGCGTGGTCCAGTCGGAGCCGTCGGCGGAGCCCTTGAGCGTCCAGTCGGCCGGGTCGCGCTCCGGGGCGTCGTTGGCGGAGGTGAGGGCGTAACGGACGACGTCGACGGGCTCGGACAGGTCGAATTCGAGCCAGGGCGTCCGGTCGAACGCGAGCCACTTGGTGGTGTCCTCGCCGTCGACCAGGTTCTCCTTGGTCTCGCCCGCGTCGGCGTACTCGCCGCTCGCCCGGACCTCGGTGACCTTGTCGGTCACGTTCCCCGGGATGCCGGAGGTGTAGCCCCCGTCGACGCCGTCGGCCTTCTTCCCACCGCCCGGGGTGGTCTCGACGGTGTTGCGCCAGTCGGGCTGCGGATCGTCCGTCTCGAAGGACGAGGCAAACGCTGAAGCGGCCGCGGCACGGTCCGCGGCCGCTCCGGGGCCGCGCGGAACGGCGGCCGCCGCGCCCTGGGCGGTCACCACCAGCAGAGCGGCCGCCACCAGGGCGGCCGCTCGACCTGCCGGAGGTCTGCGTCTGAGCCGTCTCTGTCGCATACTCAGCCTCTCAACGAGTCTGACAACGTTGTCGATTGGGTGGGGCAGGGATAAGTAGGGCGTTGCGGGGAGGGTGGTGTCAAGGTGACGGACGTGCACAAGCCATGCGGGTGATCACTCCATGCGAGTGATCTTGGGGCGGCGACCGCGCGACGCGGGCCGCACCCACGCCGGGATGCGGCCCCTGTCCATGACGGCCGGTCAATAATCCATCAGCAGGATCCATCGGCGCGACCCATCAGCCGGGAGAGCTGGACTTGGTGGCCATCGACAGACGGCACTTCTTCGCCTTCTTGGAGGAGTCCGCCTGGAGGCCGGAGACCTTGATGGTCTTGTCGGAGTTCCCCGCCACCGAGGCGTCGGACTCGGTGCCCGTGGTCACGACCTCTCCGGAGCTGTCCACGAACCCGACGAGGAGGAAGTAGTAGGCCGTGGAGGAGCTGGAGTTGCTGATCTTCACATTGGCGTACGGCTTGCCGTCCGTGCTCCAGCCGCACGTGCCCATCTTGGCGTCCGCCGATATCAGCCCGGAGCCGCCGGTGGGCGTGTCCGAGGGGTCGTCGGTGCGGTCGGTGGCGGGGTCGTCGGTGGGCTCCTCGGTCGGCTCCTCCGTCGGTTCCACCGGGAGCCGGGCCATGCCCTTGCCGATCGCGGCACCGCCCTTGGTGTCCTCGGCCGGAGAGCCGCCTCCGTCCGTGCCGCAGCCCGCGGAGAGCGCGAGTGTCGCGGCCACGACAACACTGGTGGCGAGGGGAAGCTGCTTCCGGGGCACGAGGACCGCCTCTCATGGATCGCGCGCACGGCTGAGTGCCGTACGGGCTGGGCCCCCCACGGTATGTCGGACAGGTCTCAACTCGGGAAAGATGCCACCCCGATGACCATTCGATCTTGCCCTCTCGATGCCCAGTGGACTATACCTGTCGCCCCAGGGGGAGGCCGCGCCGCGGCCATGCCGAGCCGGCCTCGGCGGTTCTGAGCTCTCCCGGCGCACACCCAGCAATTCCGCTTCACGCTTCAACTGACCCGCGGTGTCGGGCCCCTCGCCCGGAGGCGAGCATGTACGGGAGACCGTTACACCGCCTGAGTCCTGACGAAGGCGAGGACTTGAGCATGGGATCCACCCCAGATTTCGGACGGCGTGACCTGATCAAGCGGTCGGCGGCACTCGGATTGATCACCGTGCCGGCGATGAGTGTGCTCTCCGCCTGTGCCAGCGGTGGTGGCGACGACGACACCAAGAAGGTCGACAAGGGCGAGAAGACCGCCAAGAACCCGCTCGCCGTCAACGCGAGCGCGCCCCTCGACGTCGTCATCTTCGACGGCGGCTTCGGCCAGCAGTACGCCAAGGACGCCGAGGCGGAGTACACCAAGGCGTTCCCGAAGACCAAGGGCAAGGTCAAGCACGCCGCGACCCAGAAGATCCAGACCGTGCTCCAGCCGCGGTTCAACGGCGGCACCCCGCCGGACCTCGTCGACAACTCCGGTGCCGAGCAAATGGACTTCGGCACCTTGGTCGGCAAGAACCAGCTGACCGACCTCACCCCGCTGCTGGACTCGCCCTCCCTCGACGACCCGAACAAGACGGTGCGCGAGACGCTGCGCCCCGGCGTGGTCGAGATGGGCCAGTTCGACGGCAAGCCGGTGTGGATCCTCTACTACGCCTACACCGTCTACGGCGTCTGGTACTCCAAGACCAATCTGGCCAAGCTCGACGCGGAGTACCCCGAGACCTGGGACGACATGCTCAAGGTCTGCGAGAAGGCGAAGAAGAAGGGCGTCGCGGGCTGGACCTACCCGGGCAAGTTCCCGTACTACCTGCCGTTCAGCCTCTACCCCTTCATCGCCAAGATCGGCGGCCGGGACGTCCTGGACTCGATCGACAACCTGGAGCCGAACGCCTGGAAGAACCCGGCCGTGAAGGCCGCCTTCGAGGCGTACTACGAGCTGTACAAGAAGGGCTACATCCTCAGGGGCACCCCCGGGCTCACCCACATCGAGTCGCAGACCGCCTGGAACGAGGGGAAGGCGCTGTTCATCCCCAACGGCTCCTGGGTGGAGAACGAGGCGAAGAAGACCACGCCGAAGGACTTCCAGATGGCGGTGGGCGCGCCCTCCAGCCTCGACAAGAGCGACAAGTTGCCGTTCGGCACCCTCTGGGCCTCCGGCGGTGAGCCCTTCATCGTGCCGAAGGCGGCCAAGAACCCCCAGGGCGGCATGGAGCTGCTGCGGATCATGCTCGGCGAGAAGTCGACCAAGAACTTCGTCCAGCAGGTCTCCTCGCTCTCCTCGCTCAACGGCGGCACCGACGGGCTGACCCTGCCGCCGGGCCTGTCGTCCGCGCAGCAGGTGCTGGAGAAGGCGGGCAAGAACGTCGTCAACCCGCGCCTCCAGGACTGGTACGTGACGCTCCAGAAGCAGCAGATCGGCGTGGGCGCGCTCGGCGAGATGATGGCGGGCCGGATGACTCCGGCCGAGGCGATCAAGAAGTGCCAGAAGTTCGCCGACGCCACGGCGAAGGACGACGCCGTCAAGAAGTACAAGCACGTCTGACCGAGGCACATCTGATGGGATTCGATGCGTCACCGGCGGCATTATCCGCGAGGGAAGTCCGAGGTCGGTAGAAATGCAGCATGGTAAATACCGGTTCATCGCGGGCTTCCTGGCCCTGCCGGTGATCCTTTACGCGGTCTTCGTGATCTCGCCGTTCGTCCAGGCCATCTACTATTCGTTCACGGACTGGACGGGCCTGAGTTCCGACTTCAAGATGGTCGGGTTCAAGAACTATGACTGGCTGCTGAAGGACGACCTCTTCTGGAAAGCGGTCGGCCACAATGTCCTTCTGCTGCTGGTCGTGCCGCTGGTGACGCTCGGTCTCGGACTCTTCTTCGCCTTCATGCTCAACGTCGGCGGCCGCGGAAGGAAGAACGCGGCCGTCACGGGCGTGCGCGGGTCGAGCGTCTACAAGGTGATCTATTTCTTTCCGCAGGTGCTGTCGATCGCGATCGTCGCCCTGCTGTTCCAGTTCACCTACAACCCGCGCAACGGCGCGCTCAACGCCTTCCTCGGCGGAATCGGCCTGGACGCGCTCCAGCAGCAGTGGCTGGCCGATCCCAAGCTCGCGCTGTGGTGCCTCATGGCCGTGATGGTGTGGAGCAACGTCGGCTTCTACGTCGTCCTCTTCTCCGCCGGGATGAGCTCCATCCCCAGGGACTTCTACGAGGCCGCGCTGCTCGACGGCGCCAACCGCGTGAACACCTTCTTCCGGATCACCCTGCCGCTGCTGTGGGACACGGTCCAGACCGGCTGGATCTACATGGGCATCATCGCCCTCGACGCCTTCGCCGTCGTGCAGATCATGACGGTGGGGCCGGGCGGACCCGCCGACTCCACCCAGGTCCTGGGCTACTACGTGTACACCAAGACCTTCCACGACGGGCAGGCCGGACGCGCGACCACGATCGGCGTCGCGATGCTGATCGTCACCCTGATCTTCGCGGTCGTCGTGGGCAAGCTCGGTCGGCGCGAACGGCTGGAGTACTGATGCCGGGGCCCGCGACCGTAACCGCGCACCACCGCTCGACCGCCGACCTGGGGGGATCACAGTGACCTCGCAAGCAGAGCCCTCGGAACTCCCCGGCGTCACCAAGGACGACGAGCCGCCGCTCGCCGCCCCCGCCGGCAAGCAGCCGCCGCGCTTCACCCCCGAGGGGCGGATCGGCAGCGAGGGCAAGGTCCTCAACGTCTTCTCGCACGGCATGCTGGTGATCTGGGGGCTGCTCGTCACCATGCCGCTGCTGTGGGCGGTGATGAGCTCCCTCAAGACCGACAAGGAGATCTTCACCTCCCCCTGGGGGCTGCCCTCCGCGCTGCACTTCGACAACTGGTCGCGCGCCTGGAGCAAGTCCAACATCGGTGACTTCTTCTTCAACACCGTTCTGGTGGTGGGCTGTTCGCTGTTCGGCACGATGCTGCTGGGGGCGATGGCGGCGTATGTGCTGGCCCGGTTCGAATTCCCCGGGAAGCGCGTCGTCTACTTCATGTTCGTCGGCGGGATGAGCTTTCCCATCATCCTGGCGCTGGTGCCGCTGTTCTTCGTCATGAAGAACATGAGCCTGCTCAACACCTTCCACGGGCTGATCCTGGTCTATATCGCCTATTCGCTGCCGTTCACCGTCTTCTTCCTCACCTCCTTCTTCAAGACCCTGCCCACCTCGGTGGCGGAGGCGGCACTGATCGACGGCGCGTCCCACACCCGGACGTTCTTCCAGGTCATGCTGCCCATGGCGAAGCCCGGACTGATCAGCGTGGGCATCTTCAATTTCCTCGGCCAGTGGAACCAGTACATGCTGCCCACCGTGCTCAACACGGACGAGGACAAGCGGGTGCTCACCCAGGGTCTGGTGCAGCTCGCGGCCAGCCAGCAATACAAGGGGGACTGGTCGGCGCTGTTCGCCGGGCTGGTGCTGGCGATGCTTCCGGTGCTCGCGGCCTACATCGTCTTCCAGCGCCAGGTCCAGAGCGGACTGACCGCCGGGGCGCTCAAGTAAAACCCCGCATAGTATTCGGTATGTGAACGAAACGGATGCGATCGCTCCGTCGTACGCTGGCGGGATATCGCGATTGTGTGAGGGAAGGCGGGGAAGTCTCCTGCCACACCCTCGCTCAAAGGGCCGTCTGCCCACATCAAGGACTTGACGTGGAACAAGCGAGGCGGCTCAGCTTAGAGTTCACATGTTGGAGACAAAGCCGGGCCTCATGCTGCGGCCCGGCCGACGGAGCGGCCGGCGTGCCGCCCGTGAAGGCGGGAGTGGATGGGCGTGGAGACTCCGGGATCGCAGTCGTCGCTGCACCGGGCCAATCTCGAGCGGGTGGTCCGTGCGGTGCGCATGGCGGGCTCGCTGACCCAGGCGGAGATCGCCCGGTCCACCGGGCTGTCCGCGGCCACCGTCTCCAACATCGTGCGCGAGCTGAAGGACGGCGGAACGGTCGAGGTCACGCCCACCTCGGCGGGTGGCCGCCGGGCGCGCAGCGTCTCGCTCAGCGGGGACGCGGGCATCGTCGTGGGCGTGGATTTCGGCCATACGCACCTCAGGGTCGCGGTCGGCAACCTGGCCCACCAGGTCCTGGCCGAGGAGGCGGAGCCGCTGGATGTGGACGCCTCCTCCGCGCAGGGCCTGGACCGGGCGGAGCAGCTGGTCAACAGGCTGATCGCCGGCACCGGCCTGAGCCAGGACAAGGTCGTCGGCGTCGGCCTCGGCGTCCCGGCCCCGATAGACGTGGAGACCGGCACGCTCGGCTCGACCGCGATCCTGCCGGGCTGGGCGGGCACCAATCCGCGCGACGACCTGGCCCAGCGGCTCGGGGTGCCGGTGCACGTGGACAACGACGCCAACCTCGGCGCGCTCGGCGAGCTGGTCTGGGGCTCCGGGCGCGGGGTCGCCGACCTCGCGTACATCAAGGTCGCCGACGGTGTCGGCGCGGGGCTGGTGATCAGCGGCCAGATCTACCGCGGCCCGGGTGGCACGGCGGGCGAGATCGGCCACATCACCCTCGACGAGTCGGGTCCGGTGTGCCGCTGCGGCAACCGCGGCTGTCTGGAGACCTTCGCCGCGGCCCGCTACGTCCTGCCGCTGCTGTACTCCGCTCACGGCACGGATCTCACCATCGAGCGCATGGTGCAGCTCGCCCGGGACGGCGACCCGGGCTGCCGCCGGGTGATCGCGGACGTCGGTCGCCACATCGGCAGCGGTGTGGCGAACCTGTGCAACCTGATCAACCCCAGCCGCATGGTGCTCGGCGGTCACCTCGCCGAGGCGGGGGAGCTGGTGCTGGGCCCGATCCGCGAGTCGGTCGCGCGGTACGCCATTCCGAGCGCCGCCCGTCAGCTGGCCGTGATGCCCGGGGCGCTCGGCGGCCGGGCCGAGGTGCTGGGCGCCCTCGCGCTGGTGCTGAGCGAGATGGGCGACTCGACGCTGCTGGAGGGCGCGCTGTCGGCGGGCACCCCGGCGCTCGCCTGAGCCACCGCCGTACGCCCTGACGGCCTGCCATTCTTCCTGCCCCCGAGGACCTTTGCCGCGTCCTCGGGGGCATTTTCGTTTCCCCCGTGGGCAACTCTGGGCTGCGTTCACTCAGATAACGAATGGCACCGTTGCCATCTCGTTAAGGATTTACTTCTTGACGCCATGACGGGGTCGGAGTTGACTTCACGCCACCTCGGCCGCAATGACGCGGCCTCGTCAGGGAGGTCACCCCCGTTATGAACGCAACGATGCGTCGCGTCGCCATTGCCACCGCCGTCGTATCGATGGCCGCCTCGCTCGCCGCCTGCGGTTCGGCGAAGGAAGCCGATGACAAGGGCGAAAAGAAGAAGAAGTCGGGTCCGCTGACCATCGGGCTCCTTCTGCCCGAGGACCAGACGGCGAGATACGAGAACTTCGACCGGCCGCTGATCAAGAAGAAGATCCTGGCCGACTGCGCCGACTGCGAGATCAAGTACGTCAACGCCAAGTCGGACCCCTCGGTGCAGCAGCAGCAGGTCGACTCCATGATCACCAAAAAGGTCGACGTCATCATTCTGGATTCGGTCGACTCCAAGTCCATTGCCGGTTCGGTCAGGAAGGCCGCCGAGGCGCATATCCCGGTCGTCGCCTACGACCGGCTCGCCGAGGGCCCGGTGTCCGCGTACACGTCCTTCGACAACGAGACGGTCGGCAAGGTCCAGGGCGAGGCGCTGCTGAAGGCCCTCGGGAAGAAGGCCAAGGACGGCAAGGTCGTCATGCTCAATGGCTGGGAGGCCGACCCCAACGCCGCCATGTTCAAGAAGGGCGCGCTCTCGGTCCTCAAGGGCAAGGTGGACATCGCCAAGTCGTACGACGTCGACCGCTGGCTGGCCGAGGAGGCCAACAAGGCCATGACGGGCGCCATTTCGTCCGTCGGCAAGAGCAACATCATCGGCGTCTACTCCGCCAACGACAGCATGGCGGGCGGCGCGATCACCGCGCTCAAGAGCGGCGGCGTGAAGCCGCTGCCCCCGGTCACCGGCCAGGACGCCGAACTCGCCGGTGTGCAGCGGGTGGTGAGCGGCGAGCAGTACATGAGCGTCTACAAGTCCTACGTGGAGGAGGCGACCGCGGCCGCGAAGATGGCCATCGCCCTCGGCCGCGGTGAGAAGGTCGCCGGGACCAGTACGGTCGACAGCCCGACCACCAAGGACATCCCGGCCACGCTCATCCCCCCGGTCTCGCTGACCAAGGACAAGATCAAGAGCACCGTCGTCAAGGACGGTCTGTACTCGGTCAGCCAGATCTGCACGGCGAAGTTGAAGGCCGCCTGCGCCGCGGCCGGGCTCAAGTAGCCCCTGCCGGACCGGAGCGGGCCGCCGTGACCACACCGGCGGCCCGCCCGCCGACCCCTCTCACACCCCCGTCCGAGGGGAGAGCTCTCTCCCCTCCGTCACACAGCAGGGGACGCCCCCTGCCCGGAACGGAGATGGCCATCGTGGGATACGAACCCGTGTTGGCGTTGCGCGGGATCTCCAAGCGGTTCGGCGCCGTCCAGGCGCTCACCGACATCCACTTGGAGGTCCGCGCCGGTGAAGTGGTCGCCCTGGTGGGCGACAACGGCGCCGGAAAGTCGACCCTCGTCAAGGCGATCGCCGGAGTCGGCCCCGCCGACGAGGGCGTCCTCGAATGGCAGGGCAAGCCCGTCGAGATCGCCCGCCCGCACGACGCCCAGGACCTGGGCATCGCGACGGTGTACCAGGACCTCGCCCTGTGCGACAACATCGACGTCGTCGGCAACCTCTTCCTCGGCCGCGAGATCCTGCGCGCCGGGGTGCTGGACGAGGTCGAGATGGAGCGCCGCGCCCGCGAACTGCTGAGCACCCTGTCGATCCGCATCCCCAGCGTGCGCATCCCGATCGCCTCGCTCTCCGGCGGCCAGCGGCAGACCGTCGCCATCGCCCGGTCGATGCTGGGCGAGCCCAAGCTGGTCATCCTGGACGAGCCGACCGCCGCCCTCGGCGTCGAGCAGACCGCGCAGGTCCTGGACCTGGTCGAGCGGCTGCGCGAGCGCGGGCTCGCCGTGATCCTCATCAGCCACAACATGGCCGACGTCAAGGCGGTCGCGGACCGGGTCGCGGTGCTGCGGCTGGGTCGCAACAACGGCATCTTCGACGTCCGCACCACCTCTCAAGAAGAGATCATTTCCGCCATCACCGGCGCCACGGACAACGCCGTGACCCGCCGCAAGGCGCGCAGCGGGGAGGCCGCCAAGTGAGCACCCGTCTCGACAAGACCAATGACGCCCATGGCGGGGAGGGGGCCGGCGGGGACGGCGGCAGCAACAAGGCCCCGGCCGGTCCGGCCGACGCCGGTCCGGTCGCCAAGGACGCCGTCACCGTGGTCGATCCGCGGCTGCTGGTGCGCCAGGAGGGCTTCAAGGGCTACCTCAACGAGTTCGTCCGCAAGATGCGCAGCGGCGACCTGGGCGCGGTCCCGGTGATCGTCGGCATCGCCGTCATCTGGGCGGTCTTCCAGTGGAAGGACAGCGCCTTCCTCTCGCCCAAGAACCTCTCCGACCTGTCGATCCTCATCGGCGGCACCGGCATGATCTCGGTCGGGATCGTCTTCGTGCTGCTGCTCGGCGAGATCGACCTGTCCGTCGGATCGCTCAGCGGCCTGGCCGCGGCCACCCTCGCGGTGCTCAACGTGCGCGAAGGCGTGCCCGAGGGCATCGCCGTGATCGCGGCGCTGGCCGTCGGCGCGGCGCTGGGCGCCGTGCACGGCTTCTTCTTCGCCAGGATCGGCGTCCCGGCGTTCGTCGTCACCCTCGCCGGTCTCCTGGCCTGGAACGGGCTGATGCTCCAGGTGCTCGGCACCACCGGCACCATCGGCATCGACGACGACAGCTTCGTGCGCATGCTCACCGATCACTACTTCAGCCAGCTCGTCGCCGCCTACGGCGCGGCGACCGTAGCGGTGGCCGGATTCTTTCTCGCCCAGTTCCTGGACAGCCGGCGCCGCAAGGCGGTCGGCATACCCTCCCGGCCGCTGAGCGAGATCCTGGTGCGCACCGCCGTGCTCGCGGTGATCGTCTACGCGGCGGCCTGGCGGCTCAACGAGTACATGGGCCTGCCGCTCGCCCTGGTGATCTTCGTGGTGGTGCTGGTCGCGCTCGACTTCGTGGTGCGCCGCACCCCGTACGGACGCAAGGTGATCGCGCTCGGCGGCAGCGTCGAGGCGGCCCGCCGCGCGGGCATCAACGTGGTCGCCGTGCGGATCTCGGTGTTCGCGCTGTCCGGGCTCATGGCCGCGTTCGGCGGTCTCATGATCGCGTCCCGGATCGGCTCCGCGAGCCAGCAGGCCGGTACCGGCAACCTGCTCATGGAGGCCATCGCGGCCGCGGTCATCGGCGGCACCAGCCTCTTCGGCGGGCGCGGCTCGGTGTGGTCGGCGATGCTCGGCATGCTGGTCATCGGGTCGATCTCGTCGGGGATGAACCTGCTGGGCGTCGCGAACTCCGTGCAGTACATGATCACCGGTGCGGTGCTGCTGGCCGCCGTGGTGATCGACTCGGTGTCGCGCAGAACACAGCGCTCGGCGGGGCGTGGGTGAGGAACCTCCTCCGCTTCGGGGACGTCTTCGGGGCCGGGGGTCATGTCGACACCCTCAACCGCCCCGGAGGCGGACCGGGCCTTCCCGTAGGGCAGCATTAGACTCTCGGGGGCCAGGGGGAGCCCGGCATGGTCGGCAAGACACCCCCTGACGGCAAGGCTCGATGGAGACGCTCGACAGCAAGGAGGCACGGGTGCTGCTGACCGGCATCAGGGGACCGCGCGATCTGGACCGGCTCGCCCCGGAGCAGCTGAACCAGCTGGCCGCGGAGATCCGCACCTTTCTCGTCGACGCCGTGTCCAAGACCGGCGGGCACCTCGGGCCCAACCTGGGCGTGGTCGAGCTGACCATCGCCCTGCACCGGGTCTTCGAGTCGCCGAAGGACAAGGTGCTGCTGGACACCGGGCACCAGTCCTACGTCCACAAGCTGCTCACCGGGCGCCAGGACTTCTCGCGGCTCAAGAAGAAGGGCGGGCTGTCGGGTTACCCGTCGCGCGCCGAGTCGGAGCACGACGTCATCGAGAACAGCCACGCCTCCGCCGTCCTCGGCTGGGCCGAGGGCATCGCCAAGGCGAACGAGATCCAGGGCAAGCAGGACCATGTGGTCGCGGTCATCGGGGACGGCGCGCTGACCGGCGGGATGGCCTGGGAGGCGCTGAACAACATCGCCGCCGCGAAGAACCGCCCGCTCGTCATCGTCGTGAACGACAACGAGTGGTCGTACTCGCCGACCATCGGCGGTCTCGCGAACCATCTCGCCACCCTGCGCACCACCGACGGCTACGAGCGCTTCCTGGCCCGCGGCAAGGACCTGCTGGAGCGCACCCCGGTCGTCGGCCGCCCGCTGTACGAGACGCTGCACGGCGCCAAGAAGGGGCTGAAGGACTTCATCGCCCCGCAGGGCATGTTCGAGGACCTGGGGCTGAAGTACGTCGGCCCGATCGACGGCCATGACATCGAGGCGCTGGAGTCCGCGTTCCAGCGGGCGAAGCGTTTCGGCGGCCCGGTCATCGTGCACTGCCTCACCGAGAAGGGCCGCGGCTACACCCCGGCCGAGCAGGACGAGACCGACCGTTTCCACGGCATCGGCCCGATCCACCCCGACACCGGGCTGCCGATCTCGGCGGGCGGCGCGGACTGGACCTCGGTCTTCGGCGAGGAGATGGTCAAGCTCGGTGAGGAGCGGGAGGACATCGTCGCGATCACGGCGGCGATGCTGCACCCGGTGGGCCTCACCGAGTTCGCGAAACGGTTCCCCGAGCGGGTCTACGACGTGGGCATCGCCGAGCAGCACGGCGCCGTGTCCGCGGCGGGGCTGGCCACCGGCGGTCTGCACCCGGTCTTCGCCGTCTACGCCACGTTCCTCAACCGCGCCTTCGACCAGGTGCTGATGGATGTGGCGCTGCACAAGTGCGGGGTCACCTTCGTCCTCGACCGCGCCGGGATCACCGGTTCGGACGGGCCGTCGCACAACGGCATGTGGGACATGTCGCTCCTCCAGGTCGTCCCCGGGCTGCGGATCGCCGCCCCGCGTGACGCGAACCAGGTCCGTGCCCAGCTGCGGGAGGCCGTCGAGGTGGACGACGCCCCGACGGTGGTGCGGTACTCCAAGGGTGCGGTCGGCCCGGAGGTCGCCGCCGTCGGCCGGATCGGCGGCATGGACGTGCTGCGCGAGCCCGCGGCGAGCGCTGCGGACCACCCCGATGTGCTGCTCGTCTCGGTCGGCGCGCTGGCGCCGATGTGCCTGGAGATCGCGGACCTCCTGGACAAGCAGGGCATTTCGGCCACCGTGGTCGACCCGCGCTGGGTCAAGCCGGTGGACGAGGAGCTTCCCGCGCTCGCCGAGCGCCACCGCGTCGTCGTCACCGTCGAGGACAACAGCCGGGTCGGCGGTGTGGGCTCCGCCATCGCCCAGGCGCTGCGCGACACCGGCGTCGACATGCCGGTGCGCGACTTCGGCATCCCGCCGCGCTTCCTGGAGCACGCCTCCCGCAAGGAGGTCATGTCCGAGATCGGGCTGACCGCACCGGACATCGCCCGCCAGGTCACCGGCCTGGTGTCGCGGATCGGCGGCCGCTACGAGCAGTCGGCCGGTACGGAGGAGGCGGGCGTGGCGACGCGTCCGGCGACCGCCGAGCCGGTGCGCGACTGACGGTTTCGCTTCGAGGGCCCCGGCCCGGACCCGCGCGGTCCGGGCCGGGGCCGTTTCGTGCTCCGACCGGCCCAGCCCCGTCCCGCCTGCCCGCCCCCATCGGGTGAATCGGCGGGGCCGCCGAGTGTGCGCGCTCCGCTCCCGGGCGGTTGGCAGAACCATGACGCGCAGGGGCAGGCGTGGAGGTGTCACCGGTGAGCGAAGAGGAACCAGGCGGCGACGGAGGCCGGAACGGCCCCCGGGGCAAGGCCCGGCCGGACTATCTGCGGACGAAGTCGATCGAGCAGTCCATCCAGGACACCGAGGAGCCCGAGCACGCCCTCACCCGGTCGCTGTCCGCCCTGGACCTCACGGTCTTCGGCGTCGGCGTCATCATCGGCACCGGCATCTTCGTGCTCACCGGGGCCGTCGCCAAGGAGCAGGCGGGCCCCGCGACCGCGCTGGCCTTCGTGGTCGCGGGCGTGGTGTGTGCGCTGGCCGCGCTGTGCTACGCCGAGTTCGCGTCGACCGTGCCGGTGGCCGGGTCCGCGTACACCTTCTCGTACGCCTCGCTCGGCGAGTTGCCCGCCTGGATCATCGGCTGGGACCTGGTCCTGGAGTTCGCGCTCGGCACCGCCGTGGTCGCGGTCGGCTGGGCGGGCTACGTACGCTCCCTCCTGGACAACGCCGGCTGGCGGCTGCCCGCCGTGCTCTCCGGCCCCGACGAGGCGAGCGGCTTCACCTTCGACCTGCTGGCCGCCCTCCTGGTGCTGGTGCTGACCGCGATCCTGGTCCTCGGCATGAAGCTGTCCGCGCGCGTCACCTCCGTCGTGGTCGCGGTGAAGGTGACCGTCGTGCTGCTCGTCATCATCGCGGGCTCCTTCTTCATCGACCCGGACAACTACCACCCCTTCATCCCCGAGGCCCAGGGCACGCTGTCCGCCTCCGGGCTGAAGGCGCCGCTGATCCAGTTGATGGCCGGGTACGAGCCGACGACCTTCGGCGTCCCCGGGATCTTCACCGCAGCCGCCGTGGTCTTCTTCGCGTTCATCGGCTTCGACGTCGTGGCCACCGCGGCGGAGGAGACCAAGAACCCGCAGCACGACATGCCGCGCGGCATCCTCGGCTCGCTCTTCATCTGCACCACGCTCTACGTCGCGGTGTCCATCGTGGTCACCGGCATGCAGAAGTACAGCCGGCTGACGGTCGACGCCCCGCTCGCCGACGCCTTCAAGGCGACCGGGCACCCCTTCTACGCGGGCCTCATCAGCTTCGGCGCGGCGGTCGGGCTGACCACCGTGTGCATGATCCTGCTGCTCGGTCAGACCCGGGTCTTCTTCGCGATGAGCCGCGACGGGCTGCTGCCCCGGGTCTTCGCCAAGGTGCATCCGCGGTTCGGCACCCCGTACCGCTCGACGGTCCTGCTGGGCGTCCTCATCGCCGTGGTCGCCGGGTTCACCAGCATCAAGGAACTGGCGGCCCTGGTGAACATCGGCACCCTCTTCGCGTTCGTCGTCGTGGCGCTCGGCATCATCGTCCTCCGCCGCACCCGCCCCGACCTGCCCCGCGCCTTCCGCGCGCCGTGGGTGCCGGTGCTTCCGGTCGTGTCGGTGGCGGCGTCGGTGTGGCTGATGCTCAATCTGCCCGCGGAGACCTGGCTGCGGTTCGCGGTGTGGATGGTGCTGGGCGTCGTCATCTACGTCCTCTACGGGCGCAGGCACAGCCGGGTGACCGAGGCGGGCACGCGCCGCTGACGCCGGTGCTCCTCCCCTGACGGTGGGGGGCCGCCCCGGACTGCGGGACTATCCCCGGACGGCGCGGGGGCCCACGACCTCCGCGCCCAGCGCCGTCACCCGCTCCCGCAGCTCCCGGTCGGCGGTGACGACCAGGCAGAGCAGCCCCGGCTCGCGCGCCGCCACCAGATCCACGATCAGGTCGTCCCCGCTGCCCGGCGCGGCCTCCACGCGTACGCCCTCCACCGGCTCCACCCCGCGTGCCGCGCCCTCCACCACCAGGACGATGTCCAGCGGCGGTTGCCGGGCCCAGTCGGGGACGCCCGCGCGCTCCGGGACGCCGCTCACCGCGACCGCGCCGAGCCGGTCGCGCAGCCGCTCGGCGGCCCCGTGCCGGTCGCGCCACCAGCCGTCCGGCACCGAGCCGACCACGTTCGCTGCGTCCACGACGACGAGCCCGACGAGACCACTCATAGACCAGGCAAAATACTATGGGCGACGGGGATCAGGAAGATCGACGCGGGAAGGTTGGCGGCGGGCCATGGTGTTGCGGTTGCTCCGCGGCAAGGACGGCAGGCTCACGGCCTACGCGCCGGTGGCGGGCGGTGTCGCCCGCTGGACCGAGGAGCGTCCCGGCGGACCGGACTGGACGGGACCCTGGCTGATCGAGGTACCCGGACTCGTCCAGCTGACGGTCGCCCAGGGAGCCGACGGCTACGCCCATCTCGTGGGGCTCCGGCACAGGGAGGGCAAGGACGGGCCACAGGTCGACCTCGTCCACGCCACCCAGTTCCAGACCGGCCGTGCGCTCACCGCATGGCACGCCCTGGGCACCCCGCACCCCAAGGACCGCACCAAGGCGCAGCGGATCGGGGCACCGGCCGCGGCCGTGGACTCCACGGGCGCCCTCCGCGTCTTCGTCCGCAACGCCGGGGGCGGGGTCAGCGCGCGGCGGCAGGACCCCAAGAAGGGGACGTGGGAGCGCTGGACCGACTGGAAGGGCACGGACGTGCTGGACGGACTGTCGGCGGCCGTGACCGCCGACGGCCGTCTCGAACTGCTCGCACCGGCCGGGAAGGGCGTCTCGCTGCGCTGGTACCAGCCCACGCCCGGCGCCGCCCCGAAGCGGGGCGAGGACGTCCCCGCCGACGCCCGGCCGGATTCCGCGTCCGCGGTGGAGAGCAGCCCCGGCACCGTCACCCACTACTGGCGCGACGCGGCCAGCGGGGAGGTCCTGGCCTGGCGGCCGGAGGCCCCGGCCCCGGCGCCGCTGGGCGGGGCGTCGGGCACCGGCCCGGTCGCGGCGCTGCGCGCCCCGGTGGACGGCCACGACTGCGTCGTCCTGGCGCACCGCGACGCCTCGAGCGGCCGGCTGGCGGTCGCCGCGCATCCGGCGGAGGACGAGGCGGCGGGCGTGTGGTGGACGCCGTCCGGCGACCCCGGCGCCCAGCACCCGGCGCTGGCCCTCGACGGGCGCGGGCTGGTGGTCCTGGCCGCGCTCGCGCCGGACGGCGGTCTGCTGGTGGCGCGTCAGAAGACGGACGAACGGGGCCTGGCCCTGCGCGCCTGGTCCAGGGCCGGGGAATGACCCCGTGGCGATGACCCCGTAACGACGACACGGGCGCCGGGCGGACCATCGGCCCGCCCGGCGCCCGACATCGGCGCGGCGTTATGGAGTTACGCCGGGACGCTCGCGACCCCCGGGGCCAGGAACCGCTTCCCGTTCACCCGCTCCGAGACGCCCTCACGGTCCAGGTACGGCGTGAGGCCGCCCAGGTGGAAGGGCCACCCGGCGCCGGTGATCAGGCACAGGTCGATGTCCTGCGCCTCGGCGACGACACCCTCGTCCAGCATCAGGCCGATCTCCTGCGCGACGGCGTCCAGCACCCGGGCGCGCACCTGCTCCTCCGTCAGGACCGTGTCGCCCTGCTGGAGCAGCGCGGCGACCTCCGGGTCCAGCTCCGGCTTCCCGGAGTCGTACACGTAGAAGCCGCGCTTGCCCGCCTCGACCACGCGCTTGAGGTTCTCCGAGACCGTGAAGCGGTCCGGGAAGGCGCCGTGCAGCGTCTCGGAGACGTGCAGGCCGATTGCCGGGCCGACCAGCTCCAGCAGCACCAGCGGGGACATCGGCAGCCCGAGCGGCTCGACCGCGCGCTCCGCGACGTCGACCGGGGTGCCCTCGTCGATGACGTTCTGGATCTCGCCCATGAAGCGGGTCAGGATCCGGTTGACGACGAACGCCGGGGCGTCCTTGACCAGGACGGCGGTCTTCTTCAGCTTCTTGGCCACCCCGAAGGCCGTGGCCAGCGACGCGTCATCGGTCTGCTCGCCGCGGACGATCTCCAGCAGCGGCAGGATCGCGACCGGGTTGAAGAAGTGGAAGCCGACGACCCGCTCGGGGTGCTTCAGCTTGGACGCCATCTCGCTGACCGACAGCGAGGAGGTGTTGGTGGCGAGGATGGCGTGCTCCGGCACGACCGCCTCGACCTCGGCGAACACCTGCTGCTTGACGCCCATCTCCTCGAAGACGGCCTCGATGACGAAGTCGGCGTCCCCGAAGGCGGCGGCCTTGTCCAGCGAGCCGGTCACCGCGGCCTTGAGCCGGTTGGCCTTGTCCTGGTTGATCCGGCCCTTGAGCAGCAGCTTGTCGATCTCGTCGTGGACGTAGCCGACGCCCTTGTCGACGCGTTCCTGGTCGATGTCGGTCAGCACGACCGGCACCTCCAGGCGGCGCGCGAACAGCAGCGCGAGCTGCGAGGCCATCAGCCCCGCGCCCACCACGCCGACCTTGGAGACCGGGCGGGCGAGCGACTTGTCCGGGGCACCGGCCGGCCGCTTGGCGCGCTTCTGCACCAGGTTGAAGGCGTAGATGCCGCTGCGCAGCTCGCTGCCCATGATGAGGTCGGCGAGCGCCTTCTCCTCGGCCTCGTAGCCACGGGCGAGGTCGCCGTTGCGGGCCGCGTCGATGATCTCCAGCGCGCGGTACGCGGCCGGGGCCGCCCCGTGCACCTTGCCGTCGGCGATGGCGCGGCCGCGCACCACGGCCTCGTGCCAGGCGTCGCCGCGGTCGATCTCGGGCCGTACGATCTCCAGCTCGCCCTTGAGGACGGACGCCGTCCAGATCAGCGACTGCTCCAGGAAGTCGGCGCCCTCGAAGATGGCGTCCGCGATCCCCAGCTCGTAGACCTGCTTGCCCTTGAGCTGCTTGTTCTGGTTGAGCGAGTTCTCGATGATGACCGAGACCGCGCGGTCCGCGCCGATCAGGTTCGGCAGCAGGGTGCAGCCGCCCCAGCCGGGGACCAGGCCGAGGAACACCTCGGGCAGCGAGAACGCGGGCAGCGCGCCGGAGACGGTGCGGTAGGTGCAGTGCAGGCCGACCTCGACGCCGCCGCCCATCGCCGCGCCGTTGTAGTACGCGAAGGTGGGCACGGCGAGGGTGGACAGCCGCTTGAAGACGTCGTGGCCGCCCTTGCCGATGGCGAGCGCGTCCTCGTGGCGCTTCAGCAGCTCCACGCCCTTGAGGTCGGCGCCGACGGCGAAGATGAACGGCTTGCCGGTGATGCCGACGCCGGTGATCGCGCCGTCCGCGGCCTCCTGCTCGACCTGGTCGATCGCCGCGTTGAGGTTGGCGAGCGAGGCCGGGCCGAAGGTGGTGGGCTTGGTGTGGTCCAGCCCGTTGTCCAGGGTGATGAGCGCGAAGCGGCCCGCGTCCTGGGGGAGGTCGAGGTGGCGGACGTGCGCCTGCGTCACGACCTCGTCCGGGAACAGCTCGGCCGCTCCCTTGAGAAGCTCTGCGGTGGTAGTCACTTGTTCCCCTCGAAGTGCGGGTTCTCCCAGATCACGGTGCCACCCATGCCGAAGCCGATGCACATGGTGGTGATGCCGTAGCGGACTTCCGGCTGCTCCTCGAACTGCCGCGCCAGCTGCGTCATCAGGCGGACACCGGAGGAGGCGAGCGGGTGGCCGAAGGCGATCGCGCCGCCGTACTGGTTGACGCGCGGGTCGTCGTCCGCGATGCCGTAGTGGTCGAGGAACGACAGCACCTGGACGGCGAACGCCTCGTTGACCTCGAAGAGGCCGATGTCATCGATCGTCAGCCCGGCCTTGGCCAGGGCCTTCTGGGTGGCCGGGACCGGGCCGTAGCCCATCACCTCGGGCTCGACGCCCGCGAAGGCGAACGACACCAGGCGCATCCTGACCGGAAGGTCCAGCTCCCGGGCGAAGTCCTCGGAGGCGATCAGGGAGGCGGTGGCGCCGTCGTTGAGCCCCGCGGAGTTGCCCGCGGTGATCCGGCCGTGCGGCCGGAACGGGGTCTTCAGCGTGGCCAGGTTCTCCAGCGTGGTGCCCGGGCGCATCGGCTCGTCGGAGGTCGCGAGCCCCCAGCCGGTCTCCCCGCCCTCGGGGGTGGTGCGGCGCACCGAGACCGGCACCAGGTCCTGCTGGATCTTGCCGTTGGCGTACGCCTTGGCGGCCTTCTCCTGGCTGCGCACCGCGTACTCGTCGGCGCGCTGCTTGGTGAGGTGCGGCAGCCGGTCGTGCAGGTTCTCCGCCGTCATGCCCATGAAGAGGGCCGACTCGTCGACCAGCTTCTCGGAGACGAACCGCGGGTTCGGGTCGACGCCCTCGCCCATCGGGTGGCGGCCCATGTGCTCCACGCCGCCCGCGACGACCGCGTCGTACGCGCCGAAGGCGATGGAGCCCGCGGTGGTGGTCACGGCGGTCATCGCACCGGCGCACATCCGGTCGATCGAGTAGCCGGGGACGGACTGCGGCAGCCCGGCCAGGATGCCCGCGGTGCGGCCGATGGTCAGGCCCTGGTCCCCGATCTGGGTGGTCGCGGCGACGGCCACCTCGTCGATGCGCTCCGGCGGCAGATCCGGGTTGCGTCGCAGCAGCTCCCGGATGCACTTGACGACCAGGTCGTCGGCGCGGGTCTCGTGGTAGATGCCCTTCGGGCCCGCCTTGCCGAACGGGGTACGGACGCCGTCGACGAAGACGACGTCCCTAGCGGTACGAGGCACGTTGGCTCTCCTCCAGGTGCGGGATGGCACTGCTGCGGGCACGCCATCGGCGCGCCTCCACACCCTCATGCTACTTATGAGTAACCACGCTGCCCAGTCTTCGCCGCCGTAGCGTCGAACGTCACAGGTCGGGGCGGGGAGCCGCGCGGGAACGGACCGGCGGCCGAGGCCGCCGGTCCACGCGCGTCACATCGCGACGGAGATCACGCCGAGTCCGTCCGCAGGGCGCCGGTCAGGACCGTCGCCACCTGGTCGATCTGCCAGGGACGGGCCCCATGGCCAGCGAGGACGTCCGCCACCGCGTCCGTCGTCGGCTCCGCCGGGGGCTCCCAGCACAGCCGCCGGACCGTATCCGGGGCGATCAGGTTCTCCTGCGGCAGATTCAGCCGTTCGGCCAGCGCCGTCACCGCGGCGCGGGCCGCCGAGAGCCGGGCCGCCGCGGCGGGGTCCTTGTCGGCCCAGGCGCGCGGCGGGGGCGGACCGGCCACCGGCTGGCCGGGCTGCGGAAGTTCGGCCTCCGGCAGCTCCCGGGCCCGGTCCACCGCGGCCTGCCACTGCTCCAGCTGGCGGCGGCTCATCCGGTGGCCGAAGCCGCTGAGCGCGGACAGCGCCCGGGCGTTCACCGGCAGCGCCAGCGCGGCCTCCACGATCGCCGCGTCGCCCAGCACCTTGCCGGGCGACACGTCGCGGCGCTGGGCGATGCGGTCCCGGGCCGTCCACAGCTCGCGCACCACGGCCATCTGCCGTCGTCGCCGGACCTTGTGCATCCCCGACGTACGTCGCCAGGGGTCCTTGCGCGGCGGGGCGGGCGGGGCCGCGGCGATGGCCGCGAACTCCTGGTGGGCCCACTCCAGCTTCCCCTGCCGGGTCAGCTCCTCCTCCAGCGCGTCCCGCAGGTCGACCAGCAGCTCCACATCGAGCGCGGCGTAGTGCAGCCACGGCTCGGGCAGCGGGCGGGTCGACCAGTCGACGGCCGAATGTCCCTTCTCCAGCGCGTAGCCGAGGATGTTCTCGACCATGGCGCCGAGCCCCACCCGGGCGAACCCGGCCAGCCGGCCCGCGAGTTCGGTGTCGAAGAGCCGGTCCGGGACCATGCCTATGTCGCGCAGACACGGCAGATCCTGGGTCGCGGCATGCAGCACCCACTCGGCGTCGGCGACGGCGGCCCCCAGACCCGACAGGTCGGGGCAGCCGACGGGGTCGATCAGTGCGGTCCCCGCTCCGGCCCGGCGCAGCTGGACCAGATAGGCCCGCTGTCCGTAGCGGTAGCCGGAGGCGCGCTCGGCGTCGACGGCCACGGGGCCGTGGCCCGCGGCGAAGGCCGCGACGACTTCGGCGAGCGCGTCCGGGTCGGCGGTGACGGGCGGAATGCCCTCACGCGGCTCCAGCAAGGGGACCGGCGCCGGGGGGAGGTCGTCCGGAGGAGCGCCCCCGGTGGTTCGCAGTGTCGTCTCTGCTGCGGTCTCTTGGGCGTCGGTCACCTGTCAAGGGTAGCTGTGTACGCCGCGTACACAGGGCGCCCGTCGACGGAACGTTCCGTCGACGGGCGCGGGGCCGGTGCGCGGCGGGTGATCCCCGCCGTACGGCTCAGTGGATGATGCCGGTACGCAGCGCGACCGCGACCATGCCGGCCCGGTCGCCGGTGCCGAGCTTGCGGGCGATCCGGGCGAGGTGGCTCTTGACGGTGAGTGCGGACAGGCCCATCGAGACGCCGATGGCCTTGTTGGACTGGCCCTCCGCAACCAGCCTCAGCACCTCGACCTCGCGTCCCGACAGCTCCCGGTAGCCACCCGGGTGACCGGGGGCGCCCGGCGGGCGGCGGTGCATCCGGGCGGCGGCGGCGCCGATGGGGGCGGCGCCGGGGCGGCCCGGGATGCCCAGGTTGGTGCGGGTGCCGGTGACGACGTAGCCCTTGACGCCGCCGGCCAGCGCGTTCCGCACGGCGCCGATGTCGTCGGCGGCGGAGAGGGCCAGGCCGTTCGGCCAGCCCGCGGCGCGGGTCTCGGAGAGCAGGGTGAGGCCGGAGCCATCGGGGAGGTGGACGTCGGCGACGCAGATGTCGCGCGGGTTGCCGATACGGGGGCGGGCCTCCGCGACGGACGACGCCTCGATGACGTCGCGCACCCCGAGGGCCCACAGGTGACGGGTGACGGTGGAACGAACGCGGGGGTCGGCGACGACGACCATGGCCGTCGGCTTGTTCGGGCGGTAGGCGACCAGGCTGGACGGTTGCTCGAGGAGAACAGACACCAGGCCTCCTGGGAAGTGGTGGGACGGGTCACCACTCCTTCGGCACCGATACGGTCCAGCTTTAGGGAATGATCACGATTTGGTGAGTAACAATTCGGGCAATCTCGGTCAGACGGGGTTGCCCGAGCGCCGGAAGCGCACAGCAAAGACCCGCTGGGCGGGGCTGATGACCGCTCAGCGGGGCTGATGAACTGCCCGGCGGGGCCGGGGACTGCTCGACGGGGCCGAGGTCTGCCCGGCGGGGCCGGGGACCGTTCAGCGGGGCTGGGGGCCGCGGCGCTGGGGGAGGGACACCACCCCCGCCTCCGTGGTCCCGGCCGGGGGCAGACCGGCGATCTGGCACAGCAGATCGCACCAGGCCGCCAGGTGCGCCCCGGTGTCCGGCACGCCCAGCGGCTCCGCGGCCGCCTCGTCCGACCGCTCCGGCCGCTCCGGGCGGGCCGGCTCGGGGGACGGGTGGTCCGACGGCGTCCACGAGGCCCGGATCTCGATCCGGGTCGAGGGCTCACGCTCCCCGATCCCGCCGAAGTAGTGCGAGCTGGCGCGCGTCACCGTGCCGCTGGGCTCCGAGCAGCCGAGGCCGCGCGCCTCCAGCGCCCCGGTGAGCCACGACCAGCACACCTCGGGCAGCAGGGGATCCGCCGCGATCTCCGGCTCCAGGTCGGCGTGGATCAGCGTGACCAGCCGGAAGGTGCCGCGCCAGGAGTCATGGCCCGCCGGGTCGTGCAGCAGGATGAGTCGGCCCTCGGCCAGCTCCTCGTCGTCGTCGGCGGTGGGGTCCGTGACCACCGCTTCGAGTGCGTACGCGAACGGCGCCAGGCGGCGCGGTGGTGGGGTCGGGTCGAGCTCCACCTCGGGCCGCACCCGTGCCGCGCGCAGACCGGCGACCGCACGCCGGAAGGCGAGCGGGGCGCCTTCCCCGCCCGCGTCCGGGCCGTCAGCACCGTCAGCACCGTTCGAGACGTGTCCTTGAACCGCTGCCATGCCCGGAAGACTAGGCGCAGTGAGGGCTCCAACCGGGGAGGAACACCCGGGTTGGCGGGTCACTCGTTCGGCCCGTGCGAAGATTTGGTGCATGAGCGCCACAGAGCGGCCCTCGGGCCAGCAGCAGACCGGCCGCCCGGCGGCGAACCCCTGCGCCGATTCGGCCTTCCTCCGGGCCTGTCGACGCGAACCGGTGCCGCACACCCCGGTGTGGTTCATGCGGCAGGCGGGGCGCTCGCTGCCGGAGTACCGGAAGGTCCGTGAGGGCACCGCCATGCTGGAGTCCTGCATGCGGCCCGACCTGGTCACGGAGATCACGCTCCAGCCGGTGCGCCGTCACCGGGTGGACGCGGCGATCTACTTCAGCGACATCGTGGTGCCGCTCAAGGCGATCGGGATCGACCTCGACATCAAGCCCGGCGTCGGCCCCGTCGTGGAGCGTCCGATCCGCAGCCGCGCGGATCTGGAGCAGCTGCGTCCGCTCGACCCCGACGATGTGAAGTACGTCACCGAGGCCGTCGGATCGCTCGTCGGCGAACTGGGCGCCACCCCCCTCATCGGCTTCGCGGGCGCGCCCTTCACGCTCGCCAGCTATCTGGTCGAGGGCGGGCCGTCGCGCAACCACGAGCACACCAAGGCGCTCATGTACGGCGACCCGGAGCTGTGGGCCGATCTGCTCGACCGGCTCGCGGACATCACCGCCACCTTCCTGACGGTGCAGATCGAGGCGGGCGCCTCGGCCGTGCAGCTCTTCGACTCCTGGGTCGGCGCCCTGGCCCCGTCCGACTACCGCCGCAGCGTGATGCCCGCCTCCACGAAGGTCTTCGAGGCCGTCGCCGGGTACGGCGTGCCGCGCATCCACTTCGGCGTCGGCACCGGCGAGCTGCTCGGCCTGCTCGGCGAGGCGGGCGCGGACGTCGTGGGCGCCGACTGGCGGGTGCCGCTGGACGAGGCCGCCCGGCGGGTGGGCCCCGGCAAGGCGCTCCAGGGCAACCTCGACCCCGCCGTGCTGTTCGCGCCGCGCGAGGCCGTGGAGGCCAAGGCCGCCGAGGTGCTGGACGCGGCCCAGGGTCTTGAGGGGCACATCTTCAACCTCGGCCACGGCGTGCTGCCCACCACCGACCCGGACGCCCTGACCCGGCTCGTCGAGTACGTCCACACCCACACCGCGCGCTGACGCCCCGGCCGGACGTACCGGGCCGATGCACCGGCGGCGGGCCGTTACCGGTCCGCCGCCTCCCGTACGACGGCCGCCGCCTTGCGCGCCGCCACCTGCACCGGGTCCCACACGGGGGAGAACGGCGGGGCGTACCCCAGGTCCAGCGACGCCACCTGCTCGACCGTCATCCCGGCGGTCAGCGCGACCGCCGCGATGTCCACGCGCTTGCCCGCGCCCTCCCGGCCGACGATCTGCGCGCCGAGCAGCCGCCCCGTGCGGCGCTCGGCGAGCACCTTCACCGTCATCGGGCGGGCGTCCGGGTAGTACCCGGCGCGGCTGGTCGACTCCGCGGTGACGGCGTGGAAGCGCAGCCCGACCTCCTCCGCCTGGGCCTCCAGCAGCCCGGTGCGGGCGATCTCCAGATCGCAGACCTTGCTGACCGCGGTGCCGACCACGCCGGGGAACGTGGCGTAGCCGCCGCCGATGTTGGTGCCGATGACCTGGCCCTGCTTGTTGGCGTGGGTGCCCAGCGGGATGTGCCGGGTGCGGCCGGACACCAGGTCGAGGACCTCCACGCAGTCGCCGCCCGCCCAGATGTTGGCGTGGCCGCGGACCCGCATGGCCAGGTCGGTGAGCAGCCCGCCCGACGCGCCCAGCGGCAGCCCCGCCTCCCGGGCGAGCCCGGTCTCGGGGACCACCCCGAGGCCCAGGACGACCAGCTCGGCCGGGTATTCGCTGACCTTGGTGGCCACCCCGCGCACCCGGCCGTCCTCGCCGGTCAGCACCTCGGCGACCTCCGCGCCGGTCACGGTGTCGATGCCGAGCCCGGTCATCGCCTCCCGCACCAGCCGCCCCATGTCGGGGTCGAGGGTGGCCATCGGCTGTTCGCCGCGCTCCAGGACGGTGACCCGGCAGCCGCGGCGGGTCAGCGCCTCGGCCATCTCCACCCCGATGTATCCGGCGCCGACCACGACGGCCCGCTCGACCGTCCGGCCCTCCAGGGTCTCCAGCAGCGCCCGCCCGTCGTCCAGGGTCTGCACCCCGTGCACCCCGGGCGCGTCGATGCCGGGCATGGCGGGGCGGCGCGGGCGGGCGCCGGTGGCGATGACCAGGTCGTCGAAGCCGTGCCAGCGCTCGGCGCCGCCGGACGCGTCCAGCTCCCGGACCCGGACCCGCTGCCCGGCGACGTCGATCTCGGTGACCTCGCTGCGGAGGCGGACGTCGATGCCGCGCCCGCGATGTGCCTCCGGGGTCCGGGCGACGAGGTCGTCGGGGCCGGCCACCAGGCCCCCGGCCCAGTACGGGATGCCGCAGGCCGAGTACGACGTGAAGTGGCCGCGCTCGAAGGCGAGGATCTCCAGCTCACCCCGCTTGCTGAGCCTGCGCGCCCGGGACGCGGCGGACATCCCCGCCGCGTCGCCCCCGATGACCACCATCCGCCGTGCTGCCGCCATCGAATCCGCCCCTTCGCCGCCGAATGTCCCGCTCCGTCACGGGCCAGGCTACGAGCGGGCGGTGGGCTCGCGTACCAGGACGTACAGAACAGCACTCGTGAGCATCAGCGCGCCGTCGATGTAGACGGCGGACGTCCAGCTGCCGTAGTGGTCGAACAGGGTGCCGCTGAGCGCCGGGCTGATCACCGCGCCTATCTCCCCGACCAGGTTGAACAGGCCGAAGGCGGCACCGCGCTCGGACGCGTCGACCACGTCGTTCAGCAGGGCGTGCGCCATCGGCTGGAGGGCGTTGAAGAACAGGCTGGTGACGAAGAGCAGGACGGACATCACCAGCAGGGACGGCTTCTCCTGGGCCTGGAGATAGGCCGCGAAGACCAGCACCAGCACGCCCTGGACCACGGTGAACGCGATCAGCAGCGGCCGCCGCCCCCACCCCCGGTCCTTCGCCAGGTCCGACAGGCGGCCGCCCACCGGGAACCCGAGGATGCCCGCGCCCGCGTTGAACGTCGCGACCAGCGCCGCGTTCTGGAAGGAGCTGTGGGCGGCGTCGGCGACGATCGACACCGACCAGAAGCTGAAGAACCACAGGTTCCACATGACCGCGATGAAGGCGAAGCTGAGCAGCAGCACATTGCGGTTCCGGGAGATGGAGCCGAGCCGCGACCCGCGCCGGGCGAAGATCGCCCCGATCAGCACGAACGCGAGCACGCATTCCAGGACGGCCACGCCCCAGCTCGGCATCCCCGCCCCGTCGGCGATCAGATAGACCGCCATGACGGCCGCGCACAGCACCGCCGATATCCCCAGCAGCCGCAGGGTGGAGCCGGTGGCCTTGAGCGGGCCGCCGATGCGGCGCAGATAGACCGTGGTGATCCAGCCGAACGCGAGCGTCGCGCCGCCCAGCACCAGGAACGGCATCCGCCAGGCGTCCTCGTGGCCGAACACCTGGGCGCCCCAGTCGATCAGATAGGGCGTGCTGATGGTCGCGATCGTCAGCCCGATCGACAGCCCGGTGATGGCGACGCCCATGCCGAGACTGGTTTTCTCGGGCGGGGTCCGCTGGGCGATCAGCGAGCGGTCGTTGGAGTAGAAGACGCCCTCGCCCAGCCCGGTCAGCACCCGCAGGACGACGAACGCGATCAGCCCGCTCACCACCCCGCTGGCCAGGGTCGCCACCCCCGCCCACACCAGCGAGACCGCGAGCATCGTGCGATGCCCGAAGCGGTCCCCGAGATAGCCGCCGGGGAACTGGGTGAGCATGTAGCCCGCGAAGAAGAGGCTGCCGATCAGACCGCCGAGGGCATGCGGATGGCTGGCGGAGCCCAGCATGCCGTGGTCGTTCTCGATCAGCCAGGTCACCACCGGGCCGGTGATGGTGCGGTCGGCGTAGGAGAAGAGCCAGCCGCCCAGCAGCATGGCCCACAGCGTGTGGTACGGCTGCCAGCCGGTGCGGTGGGCCGTCGGCTCCCGCGCGGCGGTGTCCTCGGTGGTCACTTCGGGCGCCCCCCTCGGGCGTTGGGTGTTCCAGCTCGGAGCGCGGTGTGCCCCACGGAATGTGGCGCCCCACAGAATGTGGCGTGAACGCACCCCCGGCAAGGGGGTAGATCCAGGTCTTCCGTCAGCCGGAAGCCTCGGCGAGGGACTCTTGCCCCGATGCGGCGGCTTGCCGATCATGCCGGGCTGATCGACAAGCCACCCCCTAGGCGGCGGCGAGGGTACGGGATATACCGTGGGCGGCGACCCGCACCGCGGGTATCAGCCCCGGCGCCCGGCCCTCCGCGGCCGGGACCACCACCGACAGCGAGGCCACCACTTCCCCGCGCGGACCCCGCACCGGGGCGGCGATGGACAGCCCGTCCATGGTGATCTGCCGGTCGCTGACCGCGATCCCGGTGCGCCGCACCTCGGCGAGCGTGGCCCGCAGCCGCGCCGGGTCCTGAATGGTCCGCTCGGTGAACCGGCGCATCGGCCGGGCGCACACCCGCTCGCCAAGACCCGGCGGCCCGTACGCGAGCAGCACCAGGCCGACGCCCGTGGCGTGCAGCGGCCAGCGGCTGCCGACCCGGGTGCGCACATGGACCGCGGAGCGGCCGGAGATCAGCTCGACGTAGACCACTTCCAGGCCGTCGCGCACCGCCAGCTGAACGTTCTCATGGGTGGCCTCGTACAGGTCCTCCATGAACGGCAGCGCCGCCTCGCGCACCCCGACCCCGCGCGGCGACAGCGTCGCCACCTCCCACAGGCGCAGCCCGATGTGGTACGCCCCCGAGGCGTCGCGCTCCAGGGCGCCCCAGCGGGTGAGCGAGGCGACCAGCCGGTGCGCGGTGGCCAGCGGCAGCCCGGCGCGCCGGGCGAGGGCGGTGAGCGACAGCGACCGGTGCGAGGCGTCGAACGCGTCCAGCACGGCCAGCACCCGGCCCGCGACCGACCGCCCGGCGTCCGGGCGCCCCGTGTCCGGGCGGTGGCCGATCCGGGGGCCCGTCGGGGCCGTCATGACAGCGGGAGGCCGACGTAGTTCTCGGCCAGCTCGGCGGATGCGGTGGGGGAGGTGGCGATCCGGTCCAGCTGGGCGATCTGGAGCCGGTCCTCGAACGGGCTCTGCTCCGGGCGGCGGTGCAGGGTGTCCGTCATGAAGTACGAGAAGCGCTCGGCCTGCCACACCCGGGCGAGGCAGGTCGCGGAGTAGCCGTCCAGCAGCTCGGTCGACCCCGTGGTGTGGTGGTGGGCGAGCGCGCGGGCCAGGGTGACCACGTCGCCGACCGCGAGGTTGAGCCCCTTGGCCCCGGTCGGCGGCACGATGTGCGCCGCGTCGCCCGCCAGGAAGAGGCGGCCGTGGCGCATGGGCTCCTGCACGAAGCTGCGCATCGGGGTCACCGACGTGGCGGTGATCGGGCCCCGCTCCAGGCGCCAGCCGCTGTCGCCATCGCCGCCGTCGAGCGCGAAGCGGGCGGACAGCTCGTCCCAGATCTGCTCGTCGGACCAGTCGGCGGGGTCGGTGTCGTTCGGCACCTGGAGGTAGAGCCGGGAGACCTGCGGGGAGCGCATGCTGTGCAGCGCGAAGCCGCGCTGATGGCGGGCGTAGATCAACTCCTCGCAGGACGGCGGCACATCGGCCAGCACCCCCAGCCAGGAGTAGGGATAGGTGCGCTCGAAGGTGCGGACCCGGTCGGCCGGGACCGCGCGCCGGGCGATGCCGTGGAAGCCGTCGCAGCCCGCCACGAAGTCGCAGCTCAGCGTCTCTTCCCGGCCCTCGTGGCGGAAGCGGATGACCGGGGCCCCGGAATCCGGCTTCTCGATCGCCAGGGCCTCGGCCTCGAACAGCAGGGGAGGACCCCCGGGGTCGGCGAGCTGGAGCCGGACCAGATCCTTGACGATCTCCGTCTGGGCGTAGACCGTCACCGACTTGCCGCCGGTGGCGGCGGGGAAGTCGATGCGGTGGCCGCGGCCCTCGAAGCGCAGCTCGATGCCCTGGTGCGGCAGCCCCTCGCGGTCCAGGCGCTCGGCCGCGCCGCACTCCCGCAGCACGTCCACGGTGCCCTGCTCCAGGATTCCGGCCCGCTGCCGCTGCTCGACATAGGCCCGGTCCCGGCTCTCCAGCACCACGCAGTCCACCCCCGCGCGGTGCAGCAGACGGGCGAGCAGCAGCCCGGCGGGCCCCGCGCCGATGATCCCGACCGTCGTGCGCATCGAAAGTCCCTTCGTCCGGATCCGATGAAGCGAGGATCCCCGCTTGTTCGCGGAGTGAAACTTCGTTCATAATCGAGCTTGTGATGAGTCTCGGTCCGGTGTCCCCACCTGTCAATGGCCCCGTCGGTCCTCTCGAGCGCGGCCTCGCCGTGCTCTGCGAGCTGACGCGGCTGGCCGCGCACCGGGGTGAGGCCGCGGTGCGGCCCGGCGATCTCGTGCGCGGCACCGGGCTCGCCCGGTCCGTCGTCGACCGCGTCGTGGGCACGCTCGAACAGCTGGGGTATGTGCGGCTCGACGGGCGCGACGTCAGCCTCGCGACCCGGCTCATGGAGCTGGGCAACGCCTACCTGGCCGCCAGCGGCCTGCCGGACGCGCTCGGCCCGTTCGCCGAGCGGCTCGCCGACGGGCTCGACGAATCGGTCTCGGTCGCCGTGCCGGACGGCGACGGGGCGCGCTTCGTCGTCCAGGCCACCCGCCGCCGCACCATGTCCCTCGCCTTCCGCATCGGCGACCTGCTCCCCGCCGAGCGCTGCGCCCCGGGTGCGCTCTTCGCCGCCGAGTGGGACGAGCGGGCGTGGGCGGCCTGGCGCGCCCGCCGCGCCGCCGACCCCCTCGACGCGGCCTTCCCCGCCGTTCCGCCGCGTCACCGGCCCGCCGCGGACACCGGGTTCGAGGCGCGCGTACGGGAGGCCGCCCGGACCGGCTGGGCGGCCGACGACCAGCTGATCGAGCCCGGTCTGGTGGCGGTTTCCGTTCCGGTCCAGGACGGATCGGGGCGCACCGTGTGCGCGGTGAACGTCGTCAGCCACACCAGCCGCCATGACGTGGCCTCGCTGCGGGCCGCCGTCTTGGGCCCCCTGCGCGCGGAGGTCCCGGCGATGGAGGCGGCCCTCGCGTCCCCGCCCGCCCGCCGCCGCCCACCGGAGGCCGGGCCCGCCGCACCCGAGGCCGGGCCCGATGCCCAGGACCCGGTGGCCGGGCCCGGTGCGGAGGATCCGGCGCGGGCGGCCAAGCGGGAGCTGGGGGCCGGCTATCTCCAGTCGCTCGCGCGCGGACTCACCGTGCTGCGGGCGCTGGGTACGCCGGGGGAGGGGGAGGAGGGCGACGGCGCGCGGCACGGGCGCACGCTCACCGCCGTCGCCGAGATCACCGGGCTGCCGCGGGCCACCGCGCGCCGCTCCCTGCTGACCCTCGTCGAGCTGGGATACGCCGAGTACGCGGAGGCCGACGGCCGGGTCTTCCGCCCGCTGCCGCGGGTGCTGGAGCTGGGGTACGCACCGCTGGGCGACCTGTCGTTCACCGAGCTGGCCCAGCCCCATATGCGCGAACTCGTCCGCACCGTCCACGAGTCGGCGTCCCTGGCGGTCCTCGACGGCGCCGACATCCGGTATGTGGCGCGCGTACCGACCGTGCGGATCATGAGCGTCAACATCACCATCGGCACCCGCTTCCCCGCCTACGCGACCTCCATGGGCCGGGTGCTGCTCGCCGGGCTGGACCCGGGTGAGCGCGCCGCGTATCTCGCCGGGCTCGACCCCACGCCGCTGACCCGGCACACCGTGACCGCCGTGCCCGAGCTGGCCCGCGTCCTGGAGCGGACCGGGAGGGACGGATACGCCCTGGTGGACGAGGAGTTGGAGGAGGGGCTGCGGTCGCTGGCGGTGCCCGTCCGGGACGCGGACCGCCAGGTGGTGGCCGCGCTCAACATCGCCACCCACGCGGGCCGCGGCAGCGCGGAGGCAGCCGTCAAGGAGCTGCTTCCGGCGCTGCGGACCGCCGCCGCCCGCATCGAGGCCGACCTCGCCACGGCCTCGGCCCATCACCCCCTGGGGGCGGGTGAGAGAGTGGGGGCATGAGCGCAGTGACCTCCCCGCCCCCGGGGCACACCGGCCATGCCGTCGTCATCGGTGGCGGGATCTCGGGCCTCGCGGCCGCCCACCGGCTCCAGGCGGGCGGGGCGCGGGTGACGGTGCTGGAGGCGTCGGGGCGGCTGGGCGGCAAGCTGTGCGCGGGCGAGATCGAGGGCGTCGCCGTGGACCTGGGCGCCGAATCGATGCTCGCCCGGCGCCCGGAGGCGGTGGAGCTGGCGCGCGCCGTCGGCCTCGGCGAGCGGCTCCAGCCGCCCGCGACCGCGACCGCCTCCCTGTGGACGCGCGGCACGCTGCGGCCGATGCCCAAGGGCCATGTGATGGGCGTGCCCGGCGATCCGGCGCCGCTCGCCGCGTCCGGGGTGATCTCGGACGAGGGGCTGGCGCGCATCGCCCGTGACGCGGAGCTGCCGCCCACACCGGTCGGCGAGGACGTGGCGCTCGGCGAGTTCATCGCGGCCCGGCTCGGCCGGGAGGTCGTGGACCGGCTGGTCGAGCCGCTGCTCGGCGGGGTGTATGCGGGGGATGTGTACCGCACCTCGATGCGGGCCGCGGTGCCCACCCTCTTCGAACTGGCCCGCGCGAACCGCCCGCTGGCCGAGGGGGTCCGGGAGCTGACCGAGCGGGCCGCCCAGCGGCAGGGCGGGGCCGGGCCGGTGTTCATGGGCATCGACGGCGGCATCGGGCGGCTGCCGCTCGCGGTGGCCGACGCCGTACGGGCATCGGGCGGCGACATCCGCACCGGCGCGCCGGTACGAGAACTGCGGCGGACCGCCGACGGCTGGACCGTCGTCACCGACGACGAGGTGCTGCGGGCCGACGCGGTCGTGGTGGCGGCCCCCGCGCCCGCCGCCGCCCGGCTGCTGGCGGCCGACTCCCCGGCCGCCTCCGCCGAGCTGGCCACCGTCGACTACGCCTCCATGGCGCTGATCACCATGGCATTCCGCCGCGACGACGTGGTGTCGCTCGCCGACGGCAGCGGCTTCCTGGTCCCGCCGGTCGACGGCCACACGATCAAGGCGGCCACGTTCTCCAGCCGCAAGTGGGGCTGGCTCCGGGACGCCGCCCCCGATCTCTTCGTGCTGCGTACCTCGATCGGGCGGTTCGAGGACGAGGAGCACCTGAAGCGCGACGACGCCGATCTGGTAGGGATGTCGCTCGCCGATCTCGGCGCGGCCACCGGCCTCGACGCCCGGCCGGTGGCGACCCGGGTGAGCCGCTGGGACGGCGGGCTGCCGCAGTACCCGGTCGGCCATCTCGACCGGGTCGCCCGGATCCGCGCGGAGGTCGCCAAGCTGCCCGGGCTGCGGGTGTGCGGCGCGGTCTACGACGGCGTCGGCATCCCCGCGTGCATCGGATCCGCCCGCACGGCCGCCGATGAGCTGCTGACGGCGACCCTGGCGGCGGGCGCCGTCGGCGGAGAGCGAGAATAGGCACCATGACTGCTGCTCCCGAGACCCCCGACACGCCCCAGAGCGTCCCGTCGCCCAAGGCGCCCAACGCGGGGAAGAAGGCCAAGGACCTCAACGAGGTCATCCGCTACACCCTGTGGTCGGTGTTCCGGCTGCGCGACGTGCTGCCGGAGGACCGCACCGGCTACGCCGACGAGGTCGAGCAGCTCTTCGCACAGCTCGCCGCCAAGGACGTCACCGTGCGCGGCACCTATGACGTCTCGGGGCTGCGGGCGGACGCGGACGTCATGATCTGGTGGCACTCGGAGACCTCCGACGCGCTTCAGGAGGCGTACAACCTCTTCCGCCGCACCCGGCTCGGCCGCGCCCTGGAGCCGGTGTGGTCGAACATGGCGCTGCACCGCCCGGCGGAGTTCAACAAGTCGCACATCCCCGCGTTCCTCGCGGACGAGAACGCGCGCGACTACGTCAGCGTCTACCCCTTCGTGCGGTCCTACGAGTGGTACCTGCTGCCCGACGAGGAGCGCCGCACGATGCTCGCGGACCACGGCAAGATGGCGCGGGGCTTCCCCGATGTGCGCGCCAACACCGTCGCGTCGTTCTCCCTCGGCGACTACGAGTGGATCCTGGCCTTCGAGGCGGACGAGCTGCACCGGATCGTCGACCTGATGCGCCATCTGCGCGCCTCCGAGGCGCGCCGTCATGTGCGCGAGGAGGTGCCGTTCTACACCGGGCGGCGCAAGCCGGTCTCCGAGCTGGTCGCCGGTCTGGCCTGACCGCAACGAGCCCGACCGTCACGGCATCCCGGGCGCCCCGGACCCTCCCGGGCCGCCGGGGAGCGCGGGCTGCTTGCCGGACTCGGGCACCGGGGCCGGGCGCGGCTCCGGTGCCGGGCGCGGTGCGCAGGAGGCCGTCCGGCCCGGCGTCCTGCCGGTCAGCAGATACGTGTCGACCTTGCGGTTGACGCAGGCGTTCGGGCCGCCCCACAGGCCGTGCGTACCGGCCTTCCGCTCGGTCACCAGGGAGGCGCCGGGGAGTCTGCGCCACAGCGCCTTGGCGCCCGCGTACGGAGTGGCCGCGTCCCGTTCGGCCGCCAGCAGCAGCACCGGCGGCAGCCCCGGCCGGGCGGTCACGTCCATGGGGGTGTCGTGCCCCAGCGGCCAGTAGGCGCAGGGCAGGTTCATCGCCACGTTGTCCCAGGTCTCGAAGGGCGCCCGGCGCGCGAGGGCGGTGTTCTCCCGGTTCCAGCTCGCCCAGCGGCGCGGCCAGGGCGCGTCGTTGCACTCCACGGCGGTGTAGACGGCGTTGGCGTTCTCGTCGGCCACCGCGTCCCCGGATTCGGACGCGGCCAGCGCGATCAGCGGCCGGGGATTGCCGCGCAGATAGGCGGCGAGGGCCCGGGCGCTGGGGTCCCAGTAGGCGTCGTTGTAGCCCGCCCGCACGAACGCGTCCTGGAGCTCCCCGGTGCCGACGCGGCCGCCCGCCGGTTTCCGCGCCAGGCGGTGGGCCGCCTTCCGGTACGCGGCGAGGACCCGGGCGGGGGTCGCGCCGAGGTGGTAGACGGCGTGGTGCCGGGCGGCCCAGCGGCGCCAGTCGGCCCAGCGCCGCTCGAAGGCCAGGGACTGGTCCAGGTTGTTGCGGTACCAGATCTGCCAGGGGCCGGGGTTGACCACGCTGTCGAACACCATGCGGCGGACATGGCGGGGGAAGAGCGTCGCGTACACGGCGCCGTAGTACGTGCCGTACGAGGCGCCCACGAAGGTGAGCCGCTTCTCGCCGAGCGCGGCGCGCAGGACATCGAGGTCGCGGGCGTTGTTCAGCGTGGTGATGTGCCGCAGGGCCGCCCCCGTACGGCGCACACAGCCCCGGGCGTACGCGCGCGCCCGCGCCACCATCGCCCGCAGATACGCCGCGGAGGGGTGTTGCGGGGAGCTGGTCGGCGTCTTTGCGAAGGCCGCCGGGCGCTGGCAGGACACCGGTGCGGAGCGGCCGACTCCGCGGGGCGCGTAGCCGACGAAGTCGTAGGCCGCGGCCGTCTTGCGGAAGCCGTCCTCGGCGGCGTACTCGGGGAACGTCATGCCGGACGCGCCCGGCCCGCCCGGGTTGTAGACCAGCGCGCCCTGCCGCCGGGCCTTGGGCCCGGAGGCGCGGACGCGGCTGACGGTGAGACGGATGTGCTTGCCGTGCGGCCGCGCGTAGTTCAGCGGCACGGAGACGGTGCCGCAGCGAACGTCCGACGACAGCTCTTCGGAGCTCGGGCAGCGGCCGAAGGCGATGCCCCGGGCGGCCGCCTCCCGGGCCGCCACGATCACCCCGCGGGCCTCGGCGGCGCCGCCCCGGGGCACGGCCAGCGCGGGGGAGGCCAGCACGGCGGAGGCGGGGGAGCCGAACGAGGCAGTCCAGGCGGGCGCCGCCGCCGCGACGGCGGTCGGCGCCGGGGGCCCGGCGGCGGCCACGGCGGTGGGGTGTGTGGGCGGCGGCGCGGCGAGCGGTCTGCCGGTGGCGGGGGTGGCGAGCAGCGCCGTCATGGCCAGGGACAGGGACAGCGGCCCGAGGATGCCGTACAGCGCTGCTGCTCTCACAAGCCATCCCTCCGCACATCACGCAACAAAGGGGATACTTGGTGGGGTGATTGGCCATGTAAAGCACCGGGCCGCGGTGTCGGGGCCATTGGACCCCAAGGTGTCGGGTCAATGACCCCAATGCGCCCTCAGCGCCGCGCGCAGCGCCGGATCGGGCAGGGCGGCCGTGCCGTGGACCGCGAGGGCGGTGAGCAGCTCGCCGTCGTCGGGCTCCTCGTCGGCCCCGCCCCCGGTGCGCTGGGCGACGGGCCGCCGGGGCGGCACATCGATCCGGCTCAGCAGCTGCTGCCCGGCGGGGGAGGCCCAGCGCGAGTACGGATGCACCTCGACCCGCGCGATCACCAGGCAGCTGGCGGTCAGGAGCAGCGGAAGCGCGAACCACGCCAGTGCCGGTCCCGGGCCCGACGCGGGCGGCACCATCAGCAGCGCGATCACGCCCGTCAGCAGGACCACGCCGCACGCCACCCGCACCTGCCGTACCGCGGCCGCCACGTTCGCGCGGGCCCCCGCGGGCACCGCGAGCCCCGCCGCCACCAGCCGGTCGGCCAGCGCCCGCACCGGGTCGGCGGTGGCCAGCGCGGTGCGGACCGGCGGCACGGGGGACTGGCCCCGCGGGCCTATCGCGGCGATGACCGAGCGTTCGAGATCGTCCCGGCCGTCCGGGTCCACGACGGTGACCCAGCCGGTGTGGGCGAGCAGCAGTCGGCGCTCACGGGACATCGACACCAGGGCGAGATCGACCACCCGCCGCGGCCCGCCCGCCAGGAACGCCGCCTCGTACAGGCTCAGGGGCCGCCCGTCCGATCGCGGACCGGCGGTGGCTTCCATCGGTTGGGCGGCCGCGACCGCGGCGAGGCACAGGCGGGTGCAGCTGACCACCGCCGAGCCCCACGCGACGAGCAGGAACAGGACCCACAACATGGCCGAGTTCTACTGGACCCGACCGCTTCCACGCCAGAGATTTCGCGAAATGCGCGATTCAGGTGCCGAATGCTGATCGCCGCGTACGCCCGCGCTCACCCTCCGCTCAGCACGAGCCGGGCCCGGCGGGCGAAGCGCGCCAGCGGGTGCGAGGACAGCGGGGCGGGCCCGGAGCGCTCCTGCCACCACAGCGTCAGCCGACGCCGCGTCGCCGCGTCCCGGACGTCACCGGCCGCCAGCAGATGCTCGACGAACGCCATCGCGTCGCGGCGGTAGCCGCCGGTCATCGGGCGGCCGTCGGCGTACCCCTCGAACGCCCGCCGGTAGCCGTCGCCCAGGATCTCCGGCAGCTCGGGGGCGACCTTGGCGACCACCCCGGCCCGCTTGGACGTCAGCGCCCGGCTCTGGACCCCCAGCCGCTGCCGGTCGAAGCCCTCCGGCGCCGGGGCGCCCGCGACGAGCGCCGACAGCAGCGCGGTCTGGGCGCGCGCCAGCCGCTCCCGCGCGCCATCGATGTCCGGTATGTCGTTTCCGTTCGGGACGTGCTTCGACGTGGTCCCGGCATCGGCGGCCGTCACCCCGGCCGCCGTCACCGCGCGGATCGCGTCCAGCTCGCCCGCCAGCTCCTCGGCCGCCGGGAAGTCCTCGTCCCGCTCCAGCAGCACCCCGGGCGGCGTCGTACGGGCGCACAGCTCGGCGAGCACGTCGAGCACCGGCTGCGTCACCGGGTGGGCGTGGCTGTCGTGCCACACCCCGTCCCGTTCGACGCCGCCCGCCACATGGACGTACGCGATGGCCTCGGTCGGCAGCTCGTCCAGCGCCTTGGCCGGGTCCTCGCCCCGGTTGACGTGGTTGGTGTGCAGGTTGGCGACGTCGATGAGCAGCCGCACGCCGGTCCGCTCGACCAGTTCGGCCAGGAACTGCCCCTCGGTCATCTCCTCGCCGGGCCAGGAGATCAGTGCCGCGATGTTCTCCAGCGCGAGCGGCACCGGCAGCGCCTCCTGGGCCATCGCCACGTTCTCGCACAGCACGTCCAGCGCGTCCCGGGTGCGCGGCACCGGCAGCAGATGCCCGGCCTCGATGGCGGGCGACCCGGCCAGTGGCCCCCCGGCCCGTACGAACGCGATGTGCTCGGTGACCAGCGGCGAGCCCAGCGCCTCCGCCCGCTCCGCGAGGGCGCTCAGCCGCTCGGGATCCGGCCGCTCGGCGCCGCCGAGGCCGAGCGAGACGCCGTGCGGGACCACCGTCGTACCGCGCTCGCGCAGCCGCAGCAGCGCGTCCGGCACATGGCCGGGGCAGACGTTCTCGGCCACCACCTCCACCCAGTCGATGCCGGGCAGGCGCGCGATGTCCTCGGCGATTTCCGGTCGCCAGCCGATTCCGGTACCGAGGCGCGTCATGGCTCCCCCTTCTCCTGCCGGTCCCATGCCGGACGTTCTCACCTGTCGGGGTAATGACCCCCGGGGGAGAGGACGAATCCACGGCGCTTGTGGTTCAGAGGTTCATTTGAGCTTCGGGGTGTCACGCTACGCCCCTCCGTGCGCCCCCGGTCGCCCGCCTTCACGGTCTCCGACGGCCGTGGCAGGGCGGTGAGTTGCGGAATATCTGCACTGTTACAAAATTTTGGGGCCCTGTGGCGACAGATGTTCGGAAGGGAGAATAAGGTCGTGTGGTCTGGGGGGATGGAAGATCACACCTTTGTGCCGCGCCCGCGCGCGGAGCGAGCGTGGGGGAACACACGTGCTGGGCAGCAACAATGCCATGGGGAAGCACCGCCGTAACGCACACCGTAAGCCGCCGCCGTCGTCGGCCGGGCGCAGGTTGCAGCTGCGTCGCTGGGCGGCCCGCCATATCCGGATCGACTACCCCCGGGCCGGGAGGCGGGGCGCGCGGCGGTGGCTGCCGTCGTGGCGTCAGATGGGTCTCCTCTTCGTGTTCTGCCTCGGGAGTCTGACCGGTGTCCTGAGCTTTCTCTACATGCAGACCGAGATACCCAAGAACCTCAACGACTTCGCCACCCAGCAGGACAACGTCTACTACTGGGCCGACGGCTCCGAGATGGCCCGCACGGGCCCGGTCAACCGTCAGGAGGTGGCGTTGTCCAAGGTGCCGGAAAAGGTCCAGTGGGCGATCCTCGCCGCCGAGAACGCCAGTTTCTACTCGGACAGCGGCATCTCCCCGAGCGGTCTGATGCGCGCCGTGACCCGGATGGTGACGGGCGGTGAGACCCAGGGTGGCTCGACCATCACCCAGCAGTATGTGAAGAACGCCTATCTGAATCAGCGCCAGACGTTCTCCCGCAAGCTCACCGAGATGTTCATGGCCATCAAGCTCGACGACCGGATGAGCAAGCAGGAGATTCTCGAACGCTATCTGAACACCAGCTGGTTCGGGCGCGGCACCTACGGCATTCAGCGGGCCTCCTACGCCTACTACGGCAAGGACGTCTCCCGGCTCAACGCGAGCGAGGGCGCGATGCTCGCCTCACTGCTCAAGGGCGCCGGAACTTTCGACCCGACGCTCAGCGCCAAGAACCACACACGGGCGGTCGAGCGCTGGAAATGGGTGCTGGACCGGATGGTCGACATCGGAAAGCTCTCCAAGGCCGAGCGGGCGAAGTACACCACCTTCCCCGACCCCCATCCGGCACCCCGTCCGGCCGGGCTCACCGGACAGGTCGGCTATCTGGTGGAGACCGCGAAGGCGTATGTGGGTTCCCACACCGACATCTCCGACGCCGACTTCGACCTGGGTGGCTATCAGATCCACACCACCTTCGAGAAGTCGAAGGTCAAGGCGCTCGCCGCCTCGGTGAAGAAGACCCGCGACGGCCTCGACCCCAAGAACCGCCGGGAGGACCGGTACGTACGCATCGGCGCCGCCTCCGTGACGCCGGGCGGGCGCATCGAGGCGCTGTACGGCGGCCCCGGCTATCTGGAACAGGGCTTCAACGACGCGAACGCCTCCGTCGTCCCGGCCGGTACCGCCTTCACACCCTTCGTCTACGCGGCGGCGCTGCGCGACGGCGTGCTCAAGGAGCGGAACAGCCCCCGGACGCCCGTCGCCCCCACCACGCTCTACGACGGCAACAACAAGGTCGCCGTGAAAACCCCCGAGGGGCCCTACTGGGACCGCAGCGGCAAGATCGTGCGGGGCGAGAACGACGGCGAGCAGTCCTATGGGCAGGTCAGCCTGCGCCAGGCGATCGTCCAGTCCATCAACACCCCGATGATGCAGCTCGGCATGGACGTCGGCCTCGACCGCGTCCGCCAGGCCTCCATCGACGCGGGGCTGTTGCCCAGCAGCTTCGGCGCGCGGGTGCCCATGTTCTCGCTCGGCACCGCGACGCCCAGCTCCATCCGGATGGCCAGCGCCTACGCGACGTTCACCGCGAACGGCACCCATGTGCCGCCGTTCTCCGTGAGCGGACTGACCCGTAACGGCGAGAAGTTCGCCCTGCGCAAGGACCGCGCCAAGCGGGCGTTCAGCGCCCAGGTGGCGGCGCAGGTGGACGACGCGCTGCACGGCGCGGTCCAGGGCGGCACCGGGCAGGCGGCGGCCGTGGTCGGGCCCGATACGGCGGGGAAGACGGGCACGGCGCAGGACGGCACGTCGTCCTGGTTCGTGGGCTACACCGATGAGGTGTCCACGGCCGTGTCGCTGTCGCGGGTGGACCCCAAGACCCAGGAACTGCTGCCGCTGAAGGGAATGGGCGGAGACGCCACCGGAAAGGCGAGCGACACCTATCCCCTGGACATCTGGACGCGCTATATGGCGGGCGCGGGCAAGAAGTAGCCGGGAGACAGATAAAAGCCCGGCCCGGTGCGTTCCGTTCGACGCACCGGGCCGGGCTTTTGCTTCCCGCCGTATGACTACTTGGTGTACGACTTCCAGTCCGGCGATTCCGCCGGGTCGAGCATCCGCAGCTTGTCCAGGACCTTCGGATCCTGGGCGTCCAGCCAGTCCGCGAGCTGCTTGAACGAAACGCACCGCACGCCCTGGCGCTTGCACACGCTGCGCATCACGTCTTCGATGGCCTGCATATAGATGCCGCCGTTCCAGGTTTCGAAGTGGTTGCCGATGAACAGGGGTGCCCGGCTGCCGTTGTAGACGCGTTCGAAACCGTTCAGATAGCCCTCTCGGGTCAGCCGCTCCCATTCGGCGTACTTCGCCGGATCGCCCTCGGTGCTGTCGCCGGACTGGTTGAAGAGGAAATTGAAGTCCATGGAGAGGACCTGCTTCTCGCTCTCCGGGTACGGCACCAGCTGGAGCGGGAAGTTCCAGATGCCGTCGATCTTGGACGGCCAGATCTGGAAGTCGCCCGGAGAACTCGCGTCGTAGCGCCAGCCCATCGACTTGATCGCCGGGATCAGATTCTTCTGTCCTTCGAGGCAGGGGGCGCGGCCGCCGACCAGTTCCTCGTCGTAGTCGAAGGGCAGCGGTTCGATGTCGGTGAAACCGGTATTGGTCTTCCAGTTCTTCACGAAGGAGTACGCCTGCTCGGTCTCACTCTTCCACTGCCGGGTGGTCCACTCGCCGCCGCCCTTGGAGCCGCAGAAATGCCCGTTGAAGTGCGAGCCGATCTCATTGCCCTCCAGCCACGCCCCGCGCAGCTGCTCCAGCGTCTCGCGTATGTGCTCATCCGTGGGGAAGGATATGGCGGCCGCGCCCTGCTTGTGCATCGGCGGCCGATAGAGGCTGCTCTTGTACTTGGGCAGCAGATACATGCCGCTCAGGAAGAACGTCATCTGGGCGTCGCTCTCCTTGGCGACCTGGCGGAAGCGGGAGAAGAGGTGATCGCCGTTCTCCAGCGCGCCGTCCCAGGAGAAGACCACGAACTGTGGGGGCTTCTGCCCCGGCTTCAGCTTCTCGATCTTCGGCTGCTTCGGCTGGGGGCCGGTGTAGGACGTCGAGCCGTCCCCGATCACCTTCACCTTGCCGTCCCAGTCGGCGTACTTGTTCTTCTTCTTGGTGCCTCTGGGGGCCTTGTCCGCTCGCGGCACGGGGGCGGCGGCCTGGACGCTGCCGTCCACCGCGCCGCTCGTATCCCCCGGCGAGGTCAGGGCGATGAGCAGCGCCACGACCACGGCCACGGCCGTGAGCGCGCCCAGGGGCGCGGCCATGCCATAGGCGTTCCGCGCCGATAATGCCTTCAACGCCTTCAAGGACTGTGATGCCTTCAAGGTCTTCAACGCCTTCAACGGGTCCCGCCCCCTGGCAACGGTTCAGTTGTGTGCCCCGCTCAGTATCACAGAAGTATCACCTGCTCTTCACATCGGCTACTCACCGACGGACACTCACCAACCGGTCAGCAGCAGATGGTTCACCAGCAGCGCGAGACCCGCCTGCACCGCCAGCCAGCGGCGCAGGTCACGGGCGGGAAGGAGGGCGGCGGCCGGAAGCAGCCAGAGCACGAACGGCAGCCAGATGCGCTCCGTTTCGGCCTTGCTCATCCCGGACAGATCGGCGGTGGCCAGCGCGAGCAATGCGGCGAGCACGAGCACCACGAGCCCATCCGTCCCGACCTCACCGCCCAGACCCCCGCGGCGCAGCCGCCGTACCGCCCCCGGCGCCGCCCCCACCGCCCGGCGGGCCCCGGCGACGGAGGCGAGACCGGCCGCGATCGCCGCGTTGGCCAGGTTGGCCCACACCCAATAGCCGTACGGGCGATCCGCCGCGACCCCTTGGTAGTAGCGCTCGACCAGCAGGTCGTACCCCTCCCACCAGGCGAAACCGGCCAGGGTGAACGCGCCTGCCACCACCGACGTCCCGGCCAGCGCGTACGGCAGCGGCCGCACCGTACGGGCGAGGAGCAGCACGGCCGCGGCGGGCAGCGCCATGAGGGTGAGCCCGTACGACACATACGCGGTGAGGCCGAGCAGCAGCCCGGCGGCCAGCGCGACGGCGCCCGGCGCCCGGGTCGCACGGGTCGCCGCCAGCGCGAGCAGCGCCAGCCCCCAGGCCGCGACCGCCGCGAAATAGCCGTCCGCCGACGCCCCCACCCACACCGCGGCCGGGGCAAGCACGAGGAAGGGCGCGGCGGTGCGCGCCGCGCGCTCCTGCCCCAGCGCGCGCAGCGCGACCAGGACGGCGGCCACCGCCGAGCTTCCGGCGGTGATGCAGAACGCCCCCGCCCATCCGCCGCCGCCGAGCCCGAGGCGGTCCAGCCCGACGAAGGTGAGCACGGCGCCCGGCGGATGTCCGGCGATGTGCGCGGGCCAGTGGTCGGGCTGGGTGATCAGGATGTGCCCGGTGAAGCCGCGGAGCGCGGCGCCGACGTCCTGGAAGCGGTCGAGGCCGCGCAGATACTCATGACGCTGCGTCAGTCGCCCGGCCACGCCCCGCCCCCAGCCGTCGACGAGCGCCAGCGCCCAGGTCCAGGCCATCGCGGTCGCCCAGCCCGCCCACAGCAGCCGACGCCACGGCAGCGTCGCCGCGATCCGCGGGCCGTGGGCGACGACGGCCACGGCGAGGGCCACGGCGGCGGGCGTGCCGGGGCCCGCGTGGGGCAGCCAGTCGGCGTACAGCGGCGCCCAGTCGACGTACAGGGTGTGGTCGGTCCGCTGGATCAGGGTGCCGACGACGGCCGCGACGGAGAAGAGGAGCGCGGCGGCAACGGCGGCGAGCACATCCCGGCGGCGGCCGGTCCGCTCGTCGCCGTCCGGGGTACGAAGGGTCGGGTCATCGGTGCGGAGGGGGAGCTTCACGGCCTCACGCTATGCCGGTGACCTGCCCCGTCGGCCGTTGTGGCGCGCTCCGTCACCGAACCGTCAGATCCAGCCACCCCGGGGCGCCGCCGGGTGCCGACGTCCGCCTCCGGGGGAGGGCGACGTCAGCATTTCGTCATGCGTCGGAGCCCCTGAGGACCGGTCCGGCGGCCATACCGTCGTGCCATGAGCCCCCGTCCCCCCGCTTGGCGGAGCCCCTTGCGCGGTCCCTGGCTGACGTCCGTCTTCGGCCTGATCCTGCTGTTCGGGATTCCGGTGCTGTTCGTCACCGGACTGCTGTCGTACGCCGCGTACAACCCGGATCTGTCCCCGGTCAACGACAAGACGCCGGACAAGGGGCTGCTCGGCTTCTACCTCTTCTCCTGGCCGACCCACCCCGTCTGGCTCTACCGCGTCACCCAAGGGGTGCACGTCACGCTCGGCGTCGTGCTGGTCCCGGTGCTGCTGGCCAAGCTGTGGTCCGTCGTCCCCAAGCTGTTCGAGCGACCGCCGGTGCGGTCCCTCGGGCACGGGCTGGAGCGGCTGTCGCTGCTCGCGCTGGTCGGCGGCGGGCTGTTCGAGTTCGTGACCGGGGTGCTCAACGTCCAGCTGGAGTACGTCTTTCCCGGGTCCTTCTACCCGCTGCACTTCTACGGGGCGTGGATCTTCATGGGCGCGTTCGCCGTCCACGTGGCGCTCCGGTTCCCCCGCATGGTGCGCGCGCTGCGCGGCCGCGACCTGCGGGCGGAGCTGCGCACCCCCGTCTCCCGCACCCGTCCGGAACCGCCCGACGAGACCGGTCTGGTCAGCCCGGATCCCGCCCCTCCCACCATGTCGCGGCGGGGCGCGCTCGCGATGGTGGGCACCGGCTCGGCCGCGCTGCTGGTGGTGACGGCCGGGCAGAGCGTCGACGGGCCGCTGCGGAACACCGCGCTGCTCGCGCCGCACGGCAGGGAGCCGGGCCGGGGGCCGAACGGCTTCCAGATCAACAAGACCGCCGCGGCCGTCGGCATCGGCGCCCGCGACATCGGCCCCGGCTGGCGGCTGGTGGTGCGTGGCCCGGGCCGTGAGGTCGTCCTGACCCGTGAGCAGGTGCTGCGGCTGCCGCGGCACGGGGCGGCGCTGCCGATCGCCTGCGTCGAGGGGTGGTCCACCCCCGACCAGCGGTGGGAGGGGGTGCGGCTGTCCGACCTCGCCGGGCTGGTCGGTCTGGGCGAGCGGCCGCCGGGCGTCCTCGTCGAATCGCTCCAGCGGCACGGCTCGTTCCGCTCGGTCGTGCTGCGCGACAACCAGGTCCGCGATCCGCGCTCCCTGCTCGCCCTGCGGGTCAATGGCGCGGACCTGTCGCCGGACCACGGCTACCCGGCGCGCGTCATCGTCCCGAACGCCCCGGGCGTGCACAACACCAAGTGGGTGGCCCGGCTGAGCTTCGGGGAGACCGGGGAGACCGGGGGGACGGCATGAAGAACTGCTCCGGTTTCCGGCGGGGTTACGGCGACTCGCCGCTGCATCTGCTCCTGCTGCTGTGCTCCTTCGCGCTGACCGCGTACGCGGGGGTGCGGCTGCTGCGCGGCGACTGGCTCGGGATCGTGCTCTGGTTCGTCGGCGCCGCCGTCCTGCACGACCTGGTGCTGCTGCCGCTGTACGGGCTCGCCGACCGGGCGCTCCGGCGGGCGGTCCCGGCGCCCGCCTCGTACGTCAACTTCGTACGGGTGCCCGCCTTCGTCTCGGGACTGTTGCTGCTGGTGTGGTTCCCGCTGATCGCGGGGACGCAGCGGAGCCGCTACGAGCGTTCGGCCGGGCTGTCCGCCGATGTCTTCTGGCCGCGCTGGCTGCTGATCACCGCCGGGCTGTTCGCCGTCTCCGCGCTCTGGCTGTCGGTCAGGACGGCGGTGTGGCGGGCCCGGGCACGGCGGCGCGACGCAGGGTCATGAAGTCGCGGCCCCGTGCCGTCCAGCGTTCGACGGCGGTCCAGCCCGCCGCCCGGGCGTGGCGCAGCAGCGCGGGGGCGCCCACCCGGGCCCAGGGGAACGCGGTGCCGACCCGGCCGCGCCCGTCGTCCACCCGCACCCGGACCCGTTCGTCGATGTCGGCCGCGGCCGCCTCGACGATCAGCAGCCCCTCGGGGGCGAGGAGCTGCGTCACCCGTGCCAGCAGGGCCCGGGGGTCGCCGCCGATGCCGATGTTGCCGTCGAGCAGCAGCGCCGTGCCCCAGCGCCCTTCGTCCGGCAGCGGCTCGAAAACCGAGCGGCACAGGGCCGGGCCGCCGGTGCGGACGGTACGGGCGACCGCCGCCCGGCTCACGTCGATGCCGAGGCAGGGGCGGCCGTACGGGGCGAGCGCGGCCACCAGTCGCCCGGGGCCGCAGCCGATGTCGAGTACGGGCCCCCGGCACCGGCGCAGCACGGTGCGGTCCGCCGCGTCGGCGTCCGCGCACCAGCGCTCGACCTCCAGGGGAAGCAGCCAGCCGTCCGCGCGGCGCAGGAACAGCGGACCCCGGCCCGCGCTCAGCGCCCGCGTATAGGGGTCGGCGTGCCAGGACCCGGCCCTGGCGTCGCCCGCGTCTTCGCGTATCGCCGTGCTCATCGGGCGGCGGCCCGGGACAGCCCGGTGAGGGTGCGGGCGAACCGGCTGCCCGGGGCGAGGGCCGCCACCCACGCGGCGTCGTCCGCCGTGTCGACGTCGCGCAGCACGGGCAGTTCGCGCACCCGCAGCCCCGCGTCCACCAGACGGCGCCGCTGTGCGGCGCCGGTGGTGGGGGTGGACATCGGCACGCCGCGCAGCAGCTCCGGATCGGGTTCCGCCAGGCCCAGGGCCCAGAACCCGCCGTCGGCGGCGGGGCCGAACCAGGCGTCGCAGTCCCGCCAGCCGCCCCTGCCCAGTGCGGGCGCCAGCAGGACGGGGGTGATCTGCGGGGTGTCCATGCCGACCAGCAGCGTGGGCCCCTGGCATCCGGCGAAGGCCGCGGCCAGCCGCTCGTCCAGGCCGCCGCCGCCCTGCGGCACGACCTCGATGCCCGGCGGCAGCCAGGGCCCGGGAGCCCCGTCGAGCGCCAGCACCCTGCGCCGGGCGGGCATCCCGAGCACGGCGTGCAGGGTGTCCGCGAGGGCGGCCTCGGCGAGCGCCGCCGCCTCCGCCGGGGCGTACGGGGGAGTGAGCCGGGTCTTCACCCGCCCGGCCACGGGTTCCTTGGCGATGACGATCACCGTGGACTCCGGGGGTGCGTCAGCGCTGCGGTGCGATCCGGTCGTCGTCGCGGTCACCGGGCGGCCCCGGCCCGATCGCCGGGGGAGGTGGCCGCGGGCGGCGGTTGGCGCAGGACCGCCCGCATGTCGCGCACCGCGTGCCAGGTGCCCCGCCAGGTGCCGGTGACCTTCGACTTTCCGGTTCGCGACCGGTACGGCACGTCGCGCTCCTCGATCCGCCAGCCCGCGTCCGCGGCCCGCACGACCATCTGGAGCGGATAGCCGCTGCGGCGGTCGGTGAGGCCCAGGGCCAGCAGCGGTTCGCGCCGGGCGGCCCGCAGGGGGCCGAGGTCGTGCAGGGCGGTTCCGGTGCGCCGCCGCACCATGCGGGACAGGGCGATGTTGCCGAGCCTGGCGTGCACGGGCCAGGCGCCGCGCTCCTGGGGACGGCGGCGCCCCAGGACGAGATCCGCGTCGCCGTCGGCGACGCTCCGTACGAAGCCCGCCAGCAGTCCGGGGTCGAGCGAGGCGTCGCAGTCGCAGAAGCAGACGACGTCGGCGTCGGCGGCGAGCAGCCCGGCGTGGCAGGCGGCCCCGAAGCCCCGGCGGGGCTCATGGACGACGGTGGCGCCGAGGGAGCGGGCGATCGCGGCCGAGTCGTCCGTCGAACCGTTGTCGACGACGATGGCGCGCCAGCCGGCGGGGATGCGTTCCAGCACCCAGGGCAGGGCAGCGGCCTCGTCCAGACACGGAAGGACGACGTCCGCATGAGGAGCGGTCGAGTCTGTCACCCGGCCCACCCTACGAACGAAAAAGCCACATTCCGGACTTCAGGTCCTTACGAAACGCGGACGTCGCCACCGTCCCCCGTCCTGGGCGGGACGGTCCGTCCGGCCCGGTGCCAGGCTGGAGGGCATGCAGCAGACCCCACCTCCCGGCCGCGTGCTCGTCGTGGACGACGATCCGACCGTTGCCGAGGTCGTCGCCGGGTACCTCACCCGCGCCGGCTTCGCCGTCGACCGGGCCGCCGACGGCCCCGGCGCGCTCGCCCGCGCCGACGCCCGATGGCCCGACCTGGTCGTCCTCGACCTGATGCTGCCCGGCATGGACGGCCTGGACGTGTGCCGCACGCTCCGCGGCAAGGGCCCGGTGCCCGTGATCATGCTGACCGCCCGCGGCGACGAGGACGACCGGATCCTCGGTCTTGAGATCGGCGCGGACGATTACGTCACCAAGCCGTTCAGCCCGCGTGAGCTGGTGCTGCGGGTGGAGTCGGTGCTGCGCCGCAGCCGTACCGGACCGCGCACCTCCGCTGCCCCCGCCGGTGCGCGGGGCCCCGGTTCCGACCGGCCGGACACCGTACTCCGCCGCGCCGGGATCACCCTCGATCCGATGGCCCGCCGCGCCACCAAGGACGGCCGGGAACTCGCCCTCACCCTCCGCGAGTTCGACCTGCTGGCCTTTCTGCTGCGCCACCCCGGGGTCGCCTGCACCCGCGAGGAGCTGATGCGGGACGTATGGGGCTGGGACTTCGGTGATCTGTCCACCGTCACCGTCCATGTGCGGCGGCTGCGCGGAAAGATCGAGGACGACCCCGCCGCGCCGCGCCTCATCCAGACCGTCTGGGGCGTGGGCTACCGCTTCGACGCGGCGGACGCGGCGGACGCGTCGGACGCGGCGGACGCGCACGACGCGGCGGCCGGGGCGGAGGAGCCGGACCGCCATGCGTGACGTCCTGCTGATGGCGCTGTTCGCGTTCCTCGGCGCCGCCGCGGCCGGGCTGCTCGGCGCGCTCGCCTTGCGGCTGCTGCGCGGCCGTTCCGTCGTCGTGTCCCTCGCGGTCGTGGCCGCCGTCGCGGTGACGGCCATGCTCACCGGGACGCTCGCGGTCGCCTGGGCGATGTTCCTGTCCACCCACGACCTGACGGTCGTCACCACCGTCTGCGCCATGGCCGCGGTGGTGTCCCTGGCCACCGCGCTGCTGCTGGGCCGCTGGGTGGTGGCCCGCAGCCATGAACTGACCCTCGCCGCCCGCTCCTTCGGGGACGGCGGCAGCTTCGCCGCCCCCGACGGCGCGGCCACCGCCGAACTCGCCGAACTCGGCCGCGAACTGGCCGCGACCAGCGCCAAACTGGCCCGGTCCCGTGAGCGCGAACGGGCCCTGGAGTCCTCCCGCCGCGAGCTGGTCGCCTGGATCTCGCACGATCTGCGCACCCCGCTGGCCGGGCTGCGGGCCATGTCCGAGGCGCTCGAGGACGGCGTGGTGGAGGACCCGGACCGCTACCACCGCCAGATCCGCACCGAGGTGGAGCGGCTCAACACGATGGTCGGCGACCTCTTCGAACTGTCCCGCATCCACGCCGGGGCGCTGTCCCTCGCCCCCACCCGGATCTCCGTCTACGACCTGGTCGGCGACGCCCTCGCGGGGGCCGACCCGCTCGCCCGCGAGCTGGGCGTCCAGCTGATCGGCGACCCCGTGGATCCCATTCCGGTCGAGGTCGACGGGAAGGAGATGACCCGCGTCCTCGGCAACCTCCTCATCAACGCCATCCGCCGCACCCCGGCCGACGGCACGGTCGCCGTGGCCGCCCGGCGCGAGGCCGACACCGTCGTGCTGTCCGTCACCGACGGCTGCGGCGGCATCCCGGAGGAGGATCTGCCGCGGGTGTTCGACACCGGCTGGCGCGGCACCCACGCCCGTACGCCCCCGGCGGGCGCCGGGCTGGGCCTCGCCATCGTCCGCGGCATCGTCGAGGCCCACCACGGCCACGCGGCCGTGCGGAACGTGGACGGCGGCTGCCGTTTCGAGGTCCGCCTGCCCGCCGCCCGCGCGTAGGGGGTGTTACCGGATGGGCTGTGCCGCCGGGGCGGCTCCCGCGCGCTGGGGTGCGTGGGCGAACTCGGTCATGCCTTGGGCGAACGGGACCGCGGGCCGCCAGCCCAGCTGTTCGCGGAGCCGCCGCGACGAGGCCGTGATGTGTCGTACGTCGCCCAGCCGGTACGCGCCCGTGACCTGCGGAGCGGGCCCGCCGCAGGCCGCCGCCAGCGCCTCGGCCATCTCGCCGATCGTATGGGGGTCGTCGCTGCCGGTGTTGTACGCGGTGAGGCCGCCCGTGGCCGCCGTGGCGGCGACCGCCTCCAGGGCGGCGGCGTTGGCCGAGGCCACGTCCCGTACGTGGATGAAGTCGCGGCGCTGCCCGCCGTCCTCGTACACCGTGGGCGCCTCGCCGCGGGCGAGGGCCGAGCGGAAGAAGGAGGCGACGCCCGCGTACGGGGTGTCGCGCGGCATGCCCGGCCCGTAGACGTTGTGGTAGCGCAGCGAGACCGCGCGGCCGTCCACGGACCGCGCCCACGCCGCCGCCAGATGCTCCTGCGCCAGCTTCGTGGTGGCGTAGACGTTGCGCGGGTCGGCCGGTGCGTCCTCGTCGACCAGGCCCGGTCGCAGCGGGGTGCCGCAGTCCGGGCAGCCGGGCTCGAACCGCCCCGCCGCCAGGTCGGCCTCGGCGCGCGGGCCGGGGCGCACCCGGCCGTGCCGCGGGCAGTCGTAGCGCCCCTCCCCGTACACCACCATCGACCCGGCCAGCACCAGGGAGCGCACCCCGCGTTCGGCCATGGCCGCCAGCAGCACCGCCGTGCCCAGGTCGTTGCAGCCGACGTAGTCCGGCGCGTCGGCGAAGTCCTTGCCGAGGCCGACCATCGCCGCCTGATGGCAGACGGCGTCCACCCCATGCAGTGCCTCCTCCGCCGCCGCCCGGTCCCGCACATCGGCGTGGATCCACTCGGCGCCGGACAGCCGCGGCGGTGCCGGATGGGCGGCGGGCAGCAGGGCATCGAGGACGACCGGCTCATGGCCGCGGGCGGTGAGAGCGGTGACGACGTGCGAGCCGATGAAGCCCGCGCCTCCGGTGACCAGTACGCGCATGGCCCCGACGCTAGGCGTTCACCGGCCGCCGGGCCCGTGTCCGCGCCGTCCCGTCATCGGTCCGTAAGACCTCATTCCGGATGCTCTCCGTCCACTTACCCCCCGTGCCTGCTCGCTCGCCCGGTGTTCCGGTCACAGAAAACACACAACCGTGACGTCCCGGCGTTGCCTGTCACTGCCAGCGTGGCCAGCGATTCACGTCTCTCCCGACCGCCTCCGAGGAACAGAGAGCACCATGACGGCCACCACCGCCGAAGCAGCGCAGCGCCCCCGCAGCCTCAATGACGTCAAGGGGTGGTTCCCCAGCCTTGACCAAGTGCTGTTCGACTTTTTCCTGAGGCGCCAGGAGCGCCTCGGGGAACACGGCGACCTCCTCGAGATGGGCGCCTACATGGGCAAGAGCGCCATCTTCACCGCCGCGTACCTGCGGGCCGGTGAGCGCTTCACGGTCTGCGACCTCTTCGACGCGGAGGACGCGCCGGACGAGAACAACGCGGCGGAGGCCCGGAAGTCGTACTCCACCCTCACCCGCACCGCCTTCGAGCAGAACTACCTGGCGTTCCACGACGAGCTGCCCCACATCATCCAGGGCACGACCTCCGTCGTGCCCAGCCACGTGGACGACAACACCTGCCGCTTCGTCCACGTCGACGCCTCGCACCTGTACGAGCACGTCGAGGGCGACATCGGCGCCGCGCGCGACGTCCTGCTGCCCGGCGGCATCGTCGTGCTCGACGACTTCCGCTCCGAGCACACCCCCGGCGTGGCCGCCGCCGCGTGGGAGGCCGTCTTCAACCGCGGACTGCGGCCCATCTGCCTGACCACCCAGAAGCTCTACGGCATGTGGGGCGACCCCGGCCCGATCCAGGACGAGATGCTCGCGGACGACGCATGGCGCCGCGGGATGCACACCAGCAGGCAGGAGATCGCGGGCAGCCGGGTGCTGAGGTTCTCCGGAAAGCCCAAGAACCCGGCGGCACCGCGGTCCCGCTACGCCCTGGAGGCGCCCGCCTCCGCCCCCGCCGCCAAGGCGGGCCGGGCCCCGGCCGCCCCGGCGTCCGCCCCGCGCCGCCCCAGCCAGGTCCGGCGCCTGGCCGCCGATGTGCTCCCGCCGGTGGTGACCCGCGCGATCCGCAAGCGCCGCCGCGCCTGACCCGGCCGCGCGCCCCGGCTGGCCGCCGCCTTCCGGCGACGGTCACGCCGGGGGTGCCAGGCCATGCCGATGATCACCGGCGGCAGCGGCAGGGGGATGTCGAGGAGGTGCAGGCCGAGAGCGGTGGCGGCGCCGGGGGGAGTGGGGACGAGGCAGACCGGCGGGACTTCCTAGGGCCGGCGCAGGGCCGGGTGGTCCGCCACCACCGTGCAGGACCCCGGTGCGATCTCGGTGAAGCCCGCGTCCCGTACGACCGGCAGACCGCTCCGGGTGAGCGCGCTCCACCGCTCGGCCGACGCCACCCGCACCGCCAGCGGGAAACCGGCCTCGCGCCAGGCCGCCCGCTGGGCGTCGTCCAGCTCCCACCACGCCAGCTGCGCACCGTGCCCGGCCTGCGCCATCGCCTTGCCCGCGGACATCCCGACCTCCGGGCTCAGCCACAGGACCGGCCCGGCCGGGTCCGGCGGGGGCGGTGGCGCGGGATCGTCCAGGTCGGTGCCGGAGACCTGGAGCTTGGCCAGCTCCTTGGGCCAGCCGTCCAGCGGCACCGGCGGGAACACCCGCACCTCGGCCGCCGGGCCGTCGCCCCCGGCCGCTTCCGCACGGCCCGTGAGCGTGATGCCCGGCAGCGTCTGGGCGCGCCGCCACTCCGCGCCCCGCGCCCGCCGTACGACCTTGCGGATCCGGGCGTCCTGCCAGTCCCGCACGGCCTCGGCCCACTCGCCGTCCTCCGCGGTCGACCGCTCGTCCGACAGCAGCACCAGCACCGCCCGCGCCGCCGTCTCCAGGGCGTCCGTACGGGCCGGGGGCGCGGCCTTCTCGATCCGCACCACCAGGGGCAGCACGAACTGCGGTGCCGCGTCCCGGTCCGTCTCCGCGTGCCGGAACGGACTGCTGCGCGGGACGGGCGGAGGGCTCGTGGGGAGGGCATCTGAGCTGGTCACGCGGTCCAGTCTGCCAGCACCCGCCGACAGCGGCGGCGGGCCGCCGCCCGAGTGCCTATGCTCAACCAGCATGAGACTGCGAGGAGTCGGGCGCCGTTACGGCCTGGCCGGGCCCTGGGTGCTGCGCGGCGTCGACCTCGATGTGCCGGCCGGTTCGCTGACCCGGGTCGAGGGGACGAACGGCAGCGGCAAGTCCACCCTGCTGCGGCTGCTCGCCGGAATCGACGCCCCCACCTCGGGCCGGATCACCGGCCGCCCGCGCACCGCGTACGTCCCCGAGCGGTTCCCGGCCGAGCTGCCCTTCTCCGTGCTCGGCTACCTCACCCACCTGGGCCGGATCCACGGCCTGGGCCGGTCCGAGGCGGCGCGCGGGGCGGGGGAGTGGCTGGAGCGGTTCGGCGCGGACGAGTACGCGGCCACCCCGCTCGCCGAGCTGTCCAAGGGCACCAGCCAGAAGGTCGCCGTCGCCCAGGCGCTGCTGGCCGCGCCCGCCCTGCTCGTCCTCGACGAGGCCTGGACCGGCCTCGACCGGGCGGCGCGCGGCGTTCTGGACGAGGCGGTCGCCGAGCGGGTCGCCGACGGCGCCGCGGTCGTCTTCGTCGACCACGACCCGCGCCGCCTGGCCGGGGCCCCGGACGCGGTGTTCCGCGTCGCGGACGCCCGCCTGGAGCCGGTGCCGGTCCCGGCGGCCGGGGGCCCGCCGCCGTCCGGTGCGGCGCCGGTCCCGGTAAGCGGGCCTCTGCCGGACTCCGGAGCGTCCGCTGCCACCGCCGGACCACGGGTCCGCATCGAGGCCGAGCCTCCGCCGGGAGCCACCCTCCCGCCGAACCTCCCCGGCGCCCCACGGTACGAGCCCGCACCCGGGCCACCCCCCGTGCCGGGCCCCCGCGACGAGACCGGGCCGGGCGCACCTCCCGGGCCGGGCGGGCAGGACATCTCCCCGCAGGCCACCCCCGGCGGCGATCCGCGGCTTGTGCGGCTGACCGTCGCCGCAGCGGACTCCGATGACCTGCTTCGGGCCCTCCTCACCACCCGGCCGCCCTGGCACATCCGCGCGGTGACCGAGGTCCCCGCAGATCCGGAGGCCGCATGATCGCCCTGTTGCGCTATCAGGCCGCGCTGCTGGTCCGTTCGCAGCGCTGGCTGCCGCCGTTGCTCCTCTACGTCGCCTTCATGGGCATCGGGGTGCAGGCCGGGCAGCCGATCCTGGACTCCTTCGGGTTCGCCGCCGCCGGGGTGCTGCCGGTCGCGGCCTGGCTGGTGCGGGTGTGCGTCACCAACGAGCCCGCCGCGGCGCGGTCCTGCGCGGCCGCCGCGCAGAGTCCGGGCCGGGTGCATCTGGCCGGGGTGCTGACCGCGCTGGGCGCGGCGGTCGTCCTCGGGGGTGCCGGGACGCTGTTCGTCGCGCTGGTCGGCGATCCGCGCAGTGCGGACGGCCGGGTCGGGGTGCCCGTGGCCCCGGCGACCGTCGCCGGGCTGCTGGCCGCGCTCGCCTGCGCGCTGCTGGGCACGGCCGTGGGCGCGCTGTGCAACCGGCCGCTGCTGCGCCGCCCCGGCTGGGCCATCCTCTCGACCGCGCTCGCCGCGCTGCTGGTGTCCGTGGTCGGCGCCTCGCCCGCGAACGCAGCCGTATCGGGGCTGGTCAACGGTTCGCGGAGCGGCACCGTGACCATGCCGCTGCTGCCCCTCGCCGTGACCGCCGTGCTCGCCGCCGGGGCGACGGCGATCGCCTGTGCGCTCAGTTCGCGGCGGCAGTGACGGTGTGCCTCCTGCCCCGTACGGACGGACGGGGCAGGAGGCACAGCGCACACGCGTGCTCAGTGCCGCCAGGGCCCGGTGATCGCGAAGGTGGTGCCCGGGGTGTAGCAGTTCACGTACATCGTGCGGCGGTCCGGGGCGAAGGTGACGCCCGCGAACTCACCCCACTCGGGCTCCTCGTCGGTGCCGATGTTCTGGCGTCCACGGGCCATCGGGTAGACCTCGCCGCGCCGGGTCAGCCCGTAGACGTGCTGGGCGCCCTCGCCGTCCTCGCACACCATCAGCCCGCCGCTGGGGGCGAGCGTGATGTTGTCGGGTGATTCGCCGGGCAGCTGGATGTCCGTGTCCGGCCCGAAGACGATCACCAGGGTGAGCCGGTGCCGCTGCGGGTCGTAGCGCCAGATCTGACCGAAGTGGTCGGCGGCCGAGCCGTCCGCGCTCTTGGCGAAGCTGGAGACGAAGTAGACCGACGTCCCGCCCCAGTAGCAGCCCTCCAGCTTCTGGGCGTGGGTGATGCCGCCCGGGCCGAAGTCCTGGAAGCGGATGGGGGTTTCCGTCGCGAGCGGGTCGGGGACGGTGACCCACTCGATGCCGCTGAAGGACGTCCCCGGCTCCTGGACGGTGGACAGGTCGGCCACCCCCGGCACCCGCAGGGCCTGGAGCTTTCCGCCCGCGCGCAGCGACCCGGTCCCGCCGAGGGGTTTACGGGGCAGGAAGCGGTAGAAGAGCCCGAAGGGCTTCTCGAAGGCGTCCTCGGTCTCGTAGACGACCCCGCTGCGCGGGTCGACGGCGATCGCCTCGTGCTGGAAGCGGCCCATGGCGGTGAGCGGTACGGCGCCGGTGCGGCGCGGATCGTACGGGTCGACCTCGAAGATGAACCCGTGGTCCTTGGTGTAGCCGTTCGTACCGGCCTTGTCCTCGGTCTCCTCGCACGTCAGCCACGTGTGCCAGGGCGTGGGGCCGCCCGCGCAGTTGACGGCCGTACCGGCGATGGCGACCCGCTCCGACTGCACCCGGTTGGCGGAGTCGAGCGCGAGGGCGGTGCAGCCGCCCATGCCCATCGGGTCGTAGGTGAGGCCCTTGACGGCGGGGACGCGGATCGCGGCGTCCTTGCGGTTCTCATGGTTGCGGACCAGGTGCGTACGGGCACCTCTGCCGCCGGCCCGGCCCGGGAAGGCGGCCATGCCGTCGCAGTGGCTGGGGACCTTGCCCTCACCGGAGCGCAGCGCGTCGCCCTCGCGGGACAGCACGCGGTAGCGGAAGCCCTCGGGGAGGTCGAGCAGGCCGTCCGGATCGGGCACGAGCGGGCCGTAGCCGCCGCGCCCGGCGGCGTCCGCGGCGTCCGCGGCCGCCCCGTCCGGGCTGTCGGCCGTGGCCGTACCGGCGAAGAGTTCCTGGATGCTGCCGGTGAAGGCGATGGAGGCGCCCAGCGCACCGGTACGGCCCAGGATCTGACGTCGTGTCGCTGACATGCGGTAACTCCCTGCTGGCGGACAGGAAAGATGACCGCACGTGTGTATCACGCGCCCCCGGCGTGCGGGAACCATCTGATCAATACGACGCGCGGGTGCCCCGGCCGGAAAGTCCTACGCCTCGGCCAGTTGCCTCGCGTCCCGGGCGAGCGCGGTGAGGCGGGATATCGCCCGGAAGTACTTCTTGCGGTAGCCCCCGTTCAGCATCTCCTCGCTGAACAGCTGGTCGAACGGCACCCCGGAGGCCAGCACCGGCACCTCGCGGTCGTACAGCCGGTCCGCCAGCACCACCAGCCGCAGCGCGGTCGACTGGTCCGGCACGGGGCCGACCCCGGTCAGGCAGACGGCCTGGACGCCGTCGCACATCGCGCCGTAACGGCTCGGGTGCACCTGGGACAGGTGCTCCAGCAGGGCGGGGAAGGCGTCCAGGGAGGCGCCGGGCGTGCGCTTGGCCGCGCGGGTGACCACCTCGTCGGCGTGCGGGGCGGGGGCCTCGGGCAGCCCGCGGTGGCGGTAGTCCTCGCCGTCGATGCGCACCGGCTGGAAGTGCGCGGACAGCCCCTGGATCTCGCGCAGGAAGTCGGCGGCGGCGAACCGGCCCTCGCCGAGCTTGCCGGGGAGGGTGTTGGACGTCGCGGCGAGCGCCACGCCCGCCTCGACCAGCTTGCCCAGCAGGGTCGAGACGAGGACGGTGTCGCCCGGGTCGTCCAGCTCGAATTCGTCGATGCACAGCAGCCGGTGCTCGCTCAGCGTCTTCACGGTCTGCTGGAAGCCGAGCGCGCCGACCAGGTTCGTCAGCTCCACGAAGGTGCCGAACGCCTTCTGCTCGGCCGCGGCCGGGGTGGCGTGCCACAGGGAGGCCAGCAGATGGGTCTTGCCGACGCCGTAGCCGCCGTCGAGGTACACCCCGCGCGGACCGCTGGGGGCGGCGGGCTTGGCCGCCCGGCGGAACCACTGTCTGCGGCCGCCCTTGCCCGCGCCCGCTCCGCCGCCGCCCAGCCGCTCGGCGAACCCGCGCAGCACGGTGACGGCCTCGGCCTGGCTGGGCTGGTTGCGGTCGGGGATGTAGTTGTCGAAGCTCACCGTGGCGAACCGGGGCGGCGGCACCATCTCGGCCACCAAGCGCTCGGCGGGCACCTGCGGCGCGCGGGCGGTGAGGGCGATGGGGGCTTCGGCGGCTATTGAGCCTGCCGAGCCGGACGTGGTGATTGGTGCAGACACGGGTGTCCAGGGTAGTCGCTTTTCCCGAGCGGACCGTCCCGGAGGGAGCCATGTCACACTGCGGCCATGCGACGCCTGTTCCCCTTGCCCACCGAATTGCCCACCGAACGTTCCACTTCGTCCACCGAGCCGTGGGGGCTCGACGAGCTGGCCGACGCGTACGCCTATCCGGAGCGGCCGCAGAGCCCCTCGGGGGCGTATCTGCGGGCCAACATGGTGTCCTCGCTGGACGGCGCCGCGCACCACGACGGCCGGTCGCAGCCGCTGTCGTCCGAGACCGACATGCGGATCTTCGGGGTGCTGCGCGGGCTCGCCGACGCGGTGGTGGTCGGCGCCGAGACCGTGCGCCAGGAGGGCTACCGGCCCGCCCGCGCCCGGGACGCCTTCTCGGCACGCCGGGCCGCGCTCGGCCAGCCCCCGGCGCCCGCGATCGCCGTGGTCAGCGCGAGCCTGGAGCTGGACTTCTCGCTGCCGCTGTTCACCGAGCCGCTGGTGCCGACCGTGGTGATCACCGGCGCGCAGGCCGCGGAGGACCGGGTCGAGGCCGCGAAGGCGGCCGGGGCCCGGGTGGTGCGCGCGGGGACCGGGCCCTCGGGGCGGGTCGACGTGGCGGCGATCCCGGCGGCCCTCGCCGAGCTGGGCCACACCCGGCTGCTGACCGAGGGCGGCCCCAGGCTGCTGGCGCAGTTCGTGACCGCCGGGGTGCTGGACGAGCTGTGCCTGGCGGTGGCCCCGCTGATGGTCGCGGGCGACGCGGCCCGGATCGCGAACGGTCCCCTGGCCGCGGAACCGGAGCAGTTCGCTCTCGCTTCCGTGCTGGAGGACGCCGGTTTCCTTTTCACCCGCTACCGTCGGATTTACCCATAGTTTTGCGCTAAACGGACTGCATTCCTACCGCTTCGATGAAGGCTTGAAGAACGAGAAGGGCGCACGTCGTGTTCACGAGCATTTTGATGATCGAAAAGCCGCTGACCCCCGCCGACGTGGAGTTCGTCACCACCCTGCACGGCGACGACCCGGTCTCCTTCGTCGTGCTGATGCAGCCCCGGGGCAGCAAGGACCGGCTGCTCCGCGCCATCGACGACATCGCCCTGGGCGAGCTGGAACAGGCCGCCCAGGAAGGCGAGGAGCCGGAGGGCAGCGCGGCGCTGGAGCCCGCCGAGCGGGCCCTGAACCACTCGGTGGCGGCCCTGCGCGCGGCGGGCAGCGAGGCCCGCGGCCACGTCGTGCAGCGGCGCCCGCTGGACGTCCTGCGCGGGGTGGTGGAGGAGACCGGCGCCGACGAGGTGATCGTCCTCACCGCGCCGCACTTCGTGGAGGAGTTCTTCCACCGCGACTGGGCCTCCCGGGCGCGCCACAAGGTCGGCGTCCCGGTGCTGAAGCTGTTCTCGCACACGGACGACGAGGTCGGCGAGGGGCAGGCCACCGCGGGCGGCTGAGCGCCGTACGGACGGCGTTCGGTCGGCGTACGCACCCGTACGGGAGGCGTACGCGGGACCGTACGGGAGGCGTACGGAAGGGACGCGGCGGGGTGCGAGAATCGGGCCGACAGAACCGAGAAGACCGCTCACCCAGGGGAGACCCGTACATGGCACCGGCCGGCATTGCCCCCGACGCGCTGGACCGTCCGCATTTCATCGGCATCGGCGGCGCCGGCATGTCGGGCGTCGCGAAGGTCCTCGTCCAGCGCGGCGCGCGGGTCGCGGGCAGTGACTCCAAGGACTCCCCGATCGTGGCGGCGCTGCGCGAGCTGGGCGCGACCGTGCACATCGGGCACGCCGCCGGGAACGTCGCGCCCGACGCCACCAGCGTCGTCGTCTCCAGCGCCATCCGCGCCGACAACCTCGAACTGGTCGCGGCGCGCGAGCGCGGCATCCCCGTCGTGCACCGCTCCGACGCGCTGGCCGCCCTGATGGACGGCCACCGCCCGATCGCGGTCGCCGGTACGCACGGCAAGACGACCACGACCTCGATGCTCGCCGTCTCGCTGCGCACCCTCGGCCTCGACCCGTCGTACGTGATCGGCGGCGACCTGGACGCGCCCGGCTCCAGCGCCGAGCACGGCGGCGGCGAGATCTTCGTCGCGGAGGCGGATGAAAGCGACCGCAGCTTCCACAAGTACGCGCCCGAGGTCGCGATCATCCTCAACGTGGAGCTGGACCACCACGCCAACTACGCCTCCATGGACGAGATCTACGACTCGTTCCGGACCTTCGTGGAGCGGGTCCGGCCGGGCGGCACCCTGGTCGTCTCCGCCGACCACCCCGGGGCCCGCGAGCTGACCGCCAAGGTCGCGGGCCGCGAGGGCTTGCGGGTGCTCACCTACGGTGAGGCCGCCGACGCCGACGTGCGGGTCCTGGACGTCGTCCCGCACGGGCTGACCAGCGAGGTCACCGTGCAGCTCGCGGAAGCCTTCGGGGGAGGGGAGATCACCTTCACCGTCTCCGTGCCCGGCCGCCACTACGCGCACAACGCCGTCGCCGCGCTCGCCGCGGGCGCCGCCCTCGACGTCCCCGCCCGCGATCTCGCTCCCGCGATCGCCTCGTACACCGGCGTCAAGCGGCGCCTCCAGCTCAAGGGCACCGCGGCCGGGGTGCAGGTCATCGACTCGTACGCGCACCACCCCACCGAGATCGCCGCCGACCTGGAGGCGATCCGCGGCGGCGCCGGGGAGGGCCGGGTCCTGGTGGTCTTCCAGCCGCATCTGTTCAGCCGGACGCAGGAGCTGGGCGCCGAGATGGGCGAGGCCCTGGCGCTGGCCGACGCGTCCGTCGTCCTCGACATCTACCCGGCCCGCGAGGACCCGGTCCCCGGCATCACCAGCGCCCTGGTGATCGACGCCGCCGCCCGCCACGGCGCGGACGTGGCCGCCGAGCACGACCGGTCCGCGATTCCCGGCCTGATCGCCGGAATGGCCAAGCCCGGTGACCTTGTTCTCACCATGGGCGCGGGAGACGTCACCGACCTCGGACCGGAGATCCTCGCCCGTCTACAGAGCCCGGAGAGCTGAGGCCGGAGAGCTGAGGAGGGTCCCGACCATGGCGTACGAGATCGACAAGCCGGATGAGCAGTGGCGCGCGGAGCTGACCCCGCAGGAGTACCACGTCCTGCGCGAGGCGGGCACCGAGCGCCCCTTCACCGGTGAATACACCGACACGAAGACCGAGGGCGTCTACTCCTGCCGGGCGTGCGGCGGGGAGCTGTTCCGCTCCGAGACGAAGTTCGAGAGCCACTGCGGCTGGCCGTCGTTCTACGACCCCGCGGACTCGTCCGCGGTCGAGCTGATCGACGACCGCTCGCACGGCATGGTCCGCACCGAGGTGCGGTGTGCCCGCTGCGGCTCGCACCTCGGCCATGTCTTCGCGGGCGAGGGCTATCCGACCCCGACCGACCAGCGGTACTGCATCAACTCCATCTCGCTGCGGCTCGCCCCCCAGGAGGGCTGACCCCCTCGGGAGGGCTGACCCTCAGCACGACGGCCGTCTCCGGCGGCAGCCGCACCGTGCCGTCGGGGCCCGGTGGCTCGACCGGCCGCCAGGCGGCGACCACCTCGGGGACCGCCTCGGGGACCCCGGCGGGGCACGGCTCCAGCCGGGCGTCCGCCGGGCGGTCGTGCGGGTTGAGGACGATGCACAGCGGGCCGCGCCGGAAGCCGAAGCAGTCCGGCCCCGTCGTCAGCGGGGCGCACGACCAGGCGGGGTCGGTCAGGGCGGGCTCGGCGCGGCGCAGCGCGATCAGCCGCCGGTGCCAGTCCAGCAGCGCCCGGTGCGGCTCCCGGTCCGGCTCCGTCCAGTCCAGACAGGACCGCAGCCGGGTCGCCGGGTCCTGTGGGTCCGGGATGTCCGCCTCCGCCCAGCCGTGGGCGGCGAACTCGCGGCGGCGGCCGCGCCGTACCGCGTCGGCCAGCTCCGGGTCCCGGTGGTCGGTGAAGTACTGCCAGGGCGTCCCCGCGCCCCACTCCTCGCCCATGAAGAGCATCGGGGTGAACGGCGCGCACAGCACCACGGCCGCCGCGCAGGCCAGCAGCCCGGGGGAGAGCCGGGCGGACAGCCGGTCGCCGGTCGCGCGATTCCCCACCTGATCGTGCGTCTGGGCGTAGCCGAGGAGCCGGTGCGCGGGGGTGGTGAGCGGGTTCAGGGGGCTGCCGTGGCGGCGTCCGCGGAACGCCGAGTACGTACCGTCGTGGAAGAAGCCGCCGCTCAGCGTCTTGGCCAGGGCCGCGGGCCCCTCGGCGGCGAAGTCGGCGTAGTAGCCCTGCCGTTCCCCGGTGAGAAACGTGTGCAGGGCGTGATGGAAGTCGTCGTTCCACTGGGCGTGCAAGCCGTGGCCGCCCGCCTCGCGCGGGGCGGTGGTGCGCGGGTCGTTCAGATCCGACTCGCCGATCAGGAACAGCGGGCGGCCGACCTCGGCCGCCAGCGCGTCCACCGCGGCGGACAGCTCGGCCAGGAAGTGCCGGGCCCGGGTGTCGTGCAGCGCGTGCACGGCGTCCAGCCGCAGCCCGTCCAGCCGGAAGTCGCGCAGCCAGGCGAGCGCGCTGCCGATGAAGTACGCGCGGACCTCGTCGGAGCCGGGCGCGTCCAGGTTGACCGCCGCGCCCCACGGGGTGTGGTGGGTGTCGGTGAAGTACGGCCCGAAGTCCGGCAGCCGGTTGCCGGACGGGCCCAGGTGGTTGTGCACCACGTCCAGGACGACGCCGAGGCCGTGCCGGTGCGCGGCGGCCACGAACCGGGCCAGCCCCTCGGGGCCGCCGTACGGCTCGTGCACGGCCCACGGCGCGACCCCGTCGTAGCCCCAGCCGTGCGTCCCGGGGAACGGGCACACCGGCATCAGCTCCACGTGCGTGACGCCCAGCGCGGCCAGATGCGGAAGCCGTGCGGCCGCCGCGTCGAACGTGCCCTCCGGGGTGAACGTCCCGATGTGCAGCTCGTACAGCACCGCGCCCGGCAGCGGCCGCCCGAACCACTCCCGCTCCCACGGGAACCGGGAGTGGTCCACCACCGCGCTCAGCCCCTCCGGGCCGTCCGGCTGGCGGCGGGAGCGCGGATCGGGCAGCGGGGGGCCGTCGTCGAGCGCGAAGCCGTAGAGCGTCCCGTGCCCCGCCGCGGCCTCGGTCCGCCACCAGCCCTCGCGGCCGGGGTCGCGCTCCATGGGCTGCGTACGGCCCCCGCCGCGGACGACATGAAGCCCCACCTGTCCGGCATGCGGTGCCCACACCTCGAACAGCACTGACGTCTCCTCACATCGTCACGCGGACGGGTTCGTGACCATGCTGCGGGATGCGGCACCGGGCGCGCAGCAGGGCGGCACCGGCCAGACGGGGTGTCAGACCAGGTCGATGCGCTCCTGGGTGATGGGGTAGCCCGCCCTGGCGAAGTGCGCGGCCATCGGCCGGTTGCCCCGGTCGGTCGCGGCGGCGATCCTCGTCGCGCCCCGTTCCACCAGGTCGTGGGTGCACTCCACGAGCAGGTCGTACGCGTACCCGTGGCCGCGCTGCCCGGCCACGACCCCGATGAAGCCGACGCACGGCCCGACCGGATTGTGCGCGGGCACCTGGATGCCGACCACCTCCCCGCCCGGCGTCCACGCCAGCCGCCACCAGTCGCGGGGCGACGGGAACCAGTGGAACAGCCGCAGGTTCTCGCGGACCGCGGCCTCGACGCCGCCCTCGGCGATGGCCCGCCGGTCGTGCGCGTCCAGCGTGCCCTGGTGGACGCGGCGCAGTACGTCGGCGATCACCGCGTCGTCGGGCTCCGGCCGGAACACCAGCCGCCCCGGCCGCTCGGGCACCCCGAGGTCGGGCGTCCACTCGTAGCGGTAGCGCTCGACCAGGGGGTTGAGGCCGCCCGCCACGGCCGCGTCGACCCGGGCCCGCACTGCCGCGCTCTCGTCCGGCCGGTCGCGCCATCCGGGCGGCGCCAGCAGGGCGTACTCGGTGCGCAGGGGAGCGGTGCGCAGCAGCTCCGCGGCGGCATCGGCCTCGCCCTCGGCGAAGTCGAACCAGTCCAGGGCGATGGGCGCGTCGTCGTCCGGCCCGCCCCACCACGCGGCGCGGGCCACGACCCGCTTCCCGCGCAGCGCCACCCAGGTCCACTCCGGGCGGTAGTCACCGCCCTGGCCGACGGTGGCGTAGGTGTGCCCGAAGCGGCCCCGGCCGACGAGCGCGGGGACGGACAGTGCGTGAAACAGATGCGCGTCGCTCTCGGTGAGCGCGCGGATGACCAGTCCGGTCATGGGGTTCCTTCCAGGAGGTGTGCGCTCCCGGTCGGATCGCCTGATCAGACGGGGGTACGCCCTGGAGGGAAGGGGCGGGAGCGCGGAATGACGAACGTACGCATGGCTCGACGCCTCCTTCCTCGTCTCACGGGCGTTGATGCGCACTCTAAGAGGGCCAACGGGCCCCCGTCCACGCCATTTCCGTCACCGCTGATGCCGCTACTGCTGGTGCAACCCCCGCCCGGCCAGCGTCAGATACGCCTCGCCGACCGCCTCCGAGAGGGTGGGATGCGGGTGGATGTGCTGGGCCACATCGGCCGGTTCGGCGTCCCAGCCGACGACGAGCTGGCTTTCGGCGATCATCTCCGAGACGTGCGGGCCCACCAGATGGATGCCGAGGACGCGGCCGCCCGGCCCTTCGGTCACCACCTTCACCATCCCGCCCTGCCCGTGCACCATGCCCTTGGCGACGGCGGTCAGCGGCATGGTGTTGGCGACGGCCTCGCCGCCCGTACGGTCCCGGGCCTCGGCCTCCGTAAGCCCCACCGAGGCGGTCTGCGGGCTCGAATACGTCACGCGCGGCACCGCGTCGTAGTCCACCGGCCGGGGAGAGCCGCCCGCCAGCGTCTCGGCCACCAACAGCCCCTCCGCGAACGACGCGTGGGCCAGCCCCGGGGACGGCGGCGGCAGCACGTCGCCCACGGCGTGGACGCCCGGCACCGCCGTCTCCAGCCGCGACCAGTCGGCGGGCGCGAGGAAGCCGCGCCCGTCGGTGGCGAGCCCGGCGGCGGCCAGGTCCAGCCCGTCCGTCACCGGCGCGCGGCCGACGGCGACCAGCAGCCGCTCGACGTCCAGCTCGCGCACCTCGCCGCGCCCCGTACGGACCGTGGCGCGCGCCCCGTCCTCGTACGGCTCGGCCGCCTCCAGCCGGGCCCCGGTCAACACCTCCACGCCGCGCTTCTTCAACCCGCGCGTCAGATGACGGCTGACATCGGCGTCCTCCAGCGGCAGCAGCCGGTCCGCCGCCTCGACCAGCACCACCCGCGCGCCCATGGAACGGTGCAGCGAGGCGTACTCGACCCCGATGGCGCCCCCGCCCAGCACCAGCACGGACGCCGGGAGGCCGGGCGCGAACAGCGCGTCGTCGCTGGTGACGACCCGCCGCCCGTCCGGCGTCAGGCCCGGCAGGGTGCGGGGCCGGGACCCGGTGGCCACGACGACACCCCGGCGCGCGGTCCATTCCGCGTGCGGCTCCCCGTGCCGCGCGATGCGCACCGTACGGGGACCGGTGAGCGCGGCGTCGCCCCGGACCACCTCGACACCCGCGTGGGAGAGATGGCCCTCCACCCCGCGGTGGTTACGGGCCACGATGTCGTCGCGCGTCGCGGTCAGCGCCGCCCAGTCCACCGCGTCCAGCGTGGCCTTCACCCCCCAGCGCTCGCGCGCCTCCGCGATCCCGTCCACCAACTCGGCCGCGTGCAGCATCGCCTTGCTGGGGATGCAGCCGCGGTGCAGACAGGTCCCGCCGATCAGATCCCGCTCGGCGAGGACGACCCGCAGGCCCAGGGCGGCGGCGCGCAGCGCGGTGCTGTAACCGCCGGTGCCGCCCCCGATGACGATGACGTCCGTCTCATGCTCAGGCATGCCCCCAGACTCCGCCTCGACAGCGCCATGAGTCCAAGGCATTGTCCTTATGCATCCCATGAACAACCTTCATGCCCTGGGGGAGCCGCATGAGCCTACGTCAGATGGAATACCTGGTCACGGTCGTCGAGGAGGCGTCCTTCACCCGCGCCGCCGAACTGCTGGGCGTCACCCAGTCCGCGCTCTCCCACCAGATCAAGGCCCTGGAACGGGAGGCGGGCGGCCCGCTGCTGGAGCGCCTGCCGCGCGGCGTACGGCTCACCCCCATGGGGCGCGCCTTCCTCCCGCACGCCGAACTGGCGGTGCGCAGCGCGGGCCGGGCCTGGCGCGCCGCACACGCCGCCGCCGGGGCGGAGGGCGGCGAACTGCACCTCGCGACGCTCCACGCCCTCGCCTACGGCGTCCTCCCCGGCCTCTTCGCCCGCTGGCGCCGCGAACGCCCGGGCATGCGCCTGGTGGTGCACGAGTACGCCACCGGCGAGGAGTTGCGCGACGCCATGGAACACGGTGTCGCGGACCTCGCGGTCGGCCACCGCCCGAAGGGCTGGCCGGGGCCCGTGGTGTCCCTGGGCGAGGAGGAAGTGGTGGCGGTCGTGGCCCCGGACGACCCACTGGCCGGACGGCCCGTCGTACGCCTCGCCGACCTGGCCGACCGCGACTGGGTGCGCTGCGCCCTGGAACCCGTCGTGGACGGCCGCCGCTTCCTCGACCTGGCCTGCGAACGCGCCGGGTTCACCCCGCGCACCGCCGTCGACACGGAACACAGCTCCACGGCCGTGAGCATGGCCGCCGCCGGGGTCGGGGTCCTCATCTCCGCCGCGCACGCGGCGACGCGGCAGGACTGCGTGACGCTGCCCCTGGACCCACCGTGGCGCCGCGAGGTGACGGCGTTCTCCCGAGTCCGCCTCACCGGCGCGGCCGCCGCGTTCGTCACCCTGCTCGGCAGGGCCGGTTGTCAGGGGGTGACCTTAAAGTCATCTGACCATCCTGCTTCCACGAGTTCCGACGAATGACGAGGGACCATGTACGAAGAACGGCTCGCCGAGTTCTCCCGCGAGCGTCTGGACGGCCGTCCGATCCCGGACGACCTGCGCACGATGCTGGTGGCGCAGTGGGAGAACCGCACCGGCTTCAGCGAGCTTCTCGACCTCACGTTCTTCGGATCCGGACAGCTCAGCCCGCTCCTCGACATCAGCTATCTCAGTGAAGCGGAACGCGCCGACCCCGAGATGCAGGCCATCAACGCCGGAGCCGCCGCGATGGCCACGTACGTCAAGCTCGTCGCAGAAGGCGGCAAGGGCTGGATCGGCTACTGGCTGCACCCCGACGAGCCCACGGACGGCCCTTGGCCCGTCATCGAGCTCGACACCGAGTTCTCGTACTGGAGCATGGCGGGCAGCACCCTGGCCGAAGCGTGTGCCGCCGACAGGGCCCGTTACCAGGACGAGCCCGACGAACGGACCGCCTTCTCCCAGCTGTCCGCCCGGCTCACCGACCTCGGCCTCCCCCTCAGCGGGCAGGACTTCGACGACCTCCATGATCCCGAATGGACGGTGGATCCGGAGGAGCTCACCGAAGAACTCATCGAAGCCGAGCGCGCCAAGCGCGGTCTCGCCTGAGACGGGGGCGCACGAAGGGCCCCAGGACCAGCCCCACCTCGGGGTGCGGCGTATCCATGCGAACAACGGAACTCAGCTCCGACGACGGCCCTCGACGCAGAACCGGTTGCCTTCCGGGTCGGCCAGCACCACGTACGGCCGCGCTCCTGGAGGCGGGGTTTCCGGATAGTGCGGCCAGTCGACAGGCCGCGCTCCCAGGGCCACAAGGCGGTCCACTTCGTCCTCCAGATCGCGGTCACCGGCGTCCAGGTCGAAGTGGATACGAGGGAATGCCTCCGCGGGACTTTCGCTCACGTCCATGGCGATGGCGACACCGGATGCGCCTGGGGGCGGTTCCAAGACGATCCAGTCATCTTCCTCGTAGCGCGGCGGTCGCTGCACGTATCCCAGCGCCTGACGCCAGAACCGGCTCGCCCTCTTGTCGTCGTTCACGCCTAACGACACCTGTTTGATCGTCGCCATGCCAGCACAGTAGGCGGGGTGTGAGGCGGGAAGCACCAGTGGGACACCGCAGGGCCGGTCTGCCGTCCGGAGGGGACGGGGCGGCAGACCGGCTGGGTGAGGTGCACCTGACAGATCACGGAGCGGGCCAGGGGCACTTCGGTGGGGTGCTTCGGGGAGGTCAGTGCACCATGCAGATCGGGGCGGCCGCGGTGTCCGGGGAGCCGCCGCTGGCGACGTAGCCGAAGGTGGTCGAGGCACCGGCGGCCAGGGAGCCGTTCCAGTCGGCGTTGGTGACCGAGGCCGCCGTACTGGTGGTGGTCAGTTTGCCGTTCCAGACGCTGTCGACCCGCTGGCCGGAGGGCAGGGTCCAGTCGACCATCCACGAGGAGATGGGCGTGGCGCCGGTGTTGGACACCGTCACCTCGGCCTGGTAGCCGCCGTTCCAGGTGCCGGTGGTCTTCTGTGTCGCGGTGCACTTGGCGGTGGGCGGGTTGGTGGGGTCGCTGCCGCCGCCGGAGCCGGCGCCGGGGACGGTCACTTCGCCGTTGCCGCCGTCGAAGACCACGTCGGAGCAGCTGTAGAAGGTCTCCTGGCTGTCCGAGCGGGTCCAGACGGTGTAGATGATGTGGCGCCCGCTCTTGCCCGAGGGCAGGGTGGCGTTCCACGTGTACTTGCCGTCGACCGTGCCGACCTGGCCGGACAGCGGCGGGTTGGTCACCGTGTCGAACGGCTGGTCCTCCAGGTCGTTCCAGGTGAGCGGCTTCGTCGGGTCGATCGGGCTCTTGGTGACGTAGCTGCGGAACGAACCCGGGTGCGCGGCCCAGGCGTTGTACGAGAACTGCATCGACTTGCCGGCGGTCAGATGGGTCACCGGCCAGGAGCTGCTGCCCAGGTCGAAGCCGGAGAAGTCGTAGACGGTGGCGGCGCCGCTGCACAGCTTGCCGTCGGGGATGAAGCCCTTGGTCCGGCCCGCACCGTCCGAGCGGAGCACCGCGAACCAGTTGTAGAACGGCGTCGCGCCGCTCTTGTCGAACGCGGCCTTGCACGCCGGGTTGGTCGGCTTGACCTCACCGGTGCTGGACAGGCTGTACTTCCAGCACAGATAGGTGCGGCTGCCCGGCGCCATGGGCGCGCCGTGGGCGGAGGCGCTGCCTCCGGAGAAGAAGACAAGACCCAGGGCGGGCAGTACGGAGAGCAGTACCAGCAGGACGGATCTGCGGGCGCGGGGGCTGCCCGGCGGGTGTGGGGGGCGTGCGGGGGCGAGTAATCGTCGAGCCATTGCGCTGGTCTTCCCTTCGACGTGATCGGATCAGAAACCGTCGATATGGGAGCGCTCCCAATTTCCTTGTGAACGTAGCGCGCGGGGGTGTGACTGTAAATGCTTCAGGACGCGAACCCGCGCGCCCGTCCTCAGGTACGGCCCACCTCGGGTACGGACCACCTCAGGTACGGACCAGGAGGGCCACCGGGAGCCGGTCCAGCAGATCGCCGAGCGGGGCGGGGCGCTCGGTCGTGCGGTCGGTCAGCAGGTCCCGCCAGGGACCGGGAGGGAGGGGGAGGCGGGTGTGAGGGTCCCAGCCGCCCGCCTCCGCCAGGCGCCGGGACAGGCGGGTGGTGACGGTGATCGCGCCCCCGTCGCGGCTCTCAGGGGCCGTTCGCCAGAAGGCCAGGCAGTGGGCGGCCGCCGGGCCCGCGGCGATCAGGGGCGTGTACGAACTCCCGGGGCCGAACCACTCCGGGTGGTCGCGGCGCAGCCGCAGCGCCGCCCGGGTGAGCAGCAGCTTCTCGGCGGACAGCCCGTCGGCCGCCGGGGTGTCCAGGGTGGGCGGGCGGCGGTTGTCGGGGTCGACCAGGGCGCGGTAGCCGCGCTCGGTCTCCGTGTACAGGTCGGGCACACCCGGCATGGTCAGGTGCAGCAGGGCCGCGCCGAGCGTGTTGACCCGGGCGGGGGCGGCGATGTCGGCGTCGAAGGCGTCCAGCGCCGCCCACGCCCGGGAGGCGGGATCGCCGGGGCCCGCCTCCAGGAAGGCGGTCACGGCGTCCTCGTACGCGGCGTTCTGCTCGGTCCAGGTCGTGTGCAGCCCAGCCTCCCGGACCGCCTTCAGCACCGCCGGTACGAGGCGTTCCGCGTCCGCGGCGCCCAGGCCGAGCGCGGTCTGCCAGGCCGTCCAGGCGAGCTGTGGATCGGGGGCTTCCGGGTGCGCCGACAGGTCCGCCAGCAGCCGCCCCCACCGGGCCGGGGACTCGGTGAGCGCCGCGATCCGCGCCCGTACGTCGGCGCTGCGCTTGGTGTCGTGGGTGGACAGCACCGTGCCGGTAGCGGGCCAGTCACGCAGGAGACGGGCGGCGAAGGCGTGGAACTCCCCGGGGGAGACGGCCGGGTGCCCCGGGTCGCCGCCCACCTCCGCCGCGGAGAGCAGCGGGGTGTAGCGGTAGAAGGCGGTGTCCTCGACGGACTTGGCGCGCAGCGCGGCGGCGGTCTGGGCGAAGCGGGCGCAGAAGTCGCGGTGGTCCGGGCCGTCGCCGAGCCTGCCGAGCGCCGCGTCCCGTACGGTGTCCACCGCCCGGCGCTCCCCTTCGACCGCGAAGGCGGGGAAGGCCGTACGGGCGTCCTCCGCGGCCCGGTGCAGCATCTGCCCGTCCGCCTCGGCCGCCGGGGCGGTGACGGTGGCGTACGGGCGGTACACCGGCAGCCGGACCAGCAGCGCGCGGATCGCCGTGCGCAGGGCCCAGGGCGCGTGGTCGCGCAGCGGCGGCGAGGCGGCGCAGATCCGGGAGGCGGTGCGGGTCAGGCGCTCCACCTCGGCGGCCAGTTCGTGCGTCACGACGTGCCGCGCGGCGCGGCGGACGGTGGCCGCCCACTCGCCGCCCCGGTCCGGCGGGGCGGCGGTGAAACTCCGGTAGGCCGCGGTCAGCTTCTCCAGCCCGTCCGGGTCGACGAAGAGGCCGTCGATGTGGTGCAGCGCGTCGTAGCCGGTCGTCCCGGCGACGGGCCAGTGGGCGGGCAGCGGTTCGTCCCGGGCGAGGATTTTCTCCACGACGGTCCAGCGGCCCTCGCCGCCCGTCGCCGCCCGCACCGCCCCGTCCAGCGCCCGCAGGTAGCCCTCGGGGTCGGCGAGGCCGTCCGGGTGGTCCACCCGCAGCCCGTCGAGCACCCCGTCGCGCAGCAGCCCCAGCAGCGTGCCGTGGGTCGCGTCGAAGACCTCCGGGTCCTCGACGCGCACCGCGATCAGCTCGGAGATGGTGAAGAAGCGGCGGTAGTTCAGCTCGGTGCGGGCCAGCCGCCACCAGCCGAGCCGGTACCACTGGGCGTCCAGCATCTCGGCGAGCGGCAGCCGCTCGGTGCCGGGCCGCAGCGGGAACGCGTGGTCGTCGTAGCGCAGCACCCCGTCGTCGCCCGGCCGCAGCCGCTCCCACTCGTCGCCGAGCGGCCCGCCGAGCACGGGCAGCAGCACCTTGCGGCCGTGCTCGGCCCAGTCGATGTCGAACCACCGCGCGTAACGCGACTCGGGCCCGTCCCTCAGCACCTCCCACAGCGGGCCGTTGAGCCACTCCGGGACGGGCACCGCCATGTGGTTCGGCACGATGTCGGCGATCAGCCCGAGGCCGTGCGCCCGGGCCGTACGGGCGAGGGCGCGCAGCCCCCGCTCGCCGCCCAGCTCCGCCCGTACGGCGGTGTGGTCCACGATGTCGTAGCCGTGCGACGACCCGGGCCGGGCCTCCAGCACGGGCGACAGATGCAGATGGGAGACGCCGAGCGAGGCCAGATGCGGCACGGCCCGCTCGGCGGCCGCGAAGGGGAAACCGGGCTGGAGCTGAAGCCGATAGGTGGCGGTGGGCACGGTGTGGTCAGCCGTCATATGAACGTACGTACCCACGCGGGGCGCCCGATGAGATGCCGCACCCCCGTCCGGGCGCACCGGGGGTGCCGGTATGGCGCGTTCCGCCGCGGCGCGGACCCGGCGTTCGCCGCACGGTAAAGTCCGCGGTCACGGTCCGCTGAGCCGAGAACGCCACCGTCCGTCGTGGGGGGATGCAGAAGTGCCCGTCCTGGGTGACCAGCCGATCTGTTCCCCGCTGTGCGTTTCCCGCGCGCAGCGTGCCGTCGCCGCCGCGCTCTGGCATTACACGGCCGCGCCGGTGGCCAAGCCGTACTACGTGCGCGGCTGCGTACCGGACGGGGACGAGGCCGCGGTGACGGTCGCCCTGTGGACCGGCCCCGCGGCACGGGAGAAGCGGAACCTCTTCTTCTACGTCCGGCTCGTGTCCGGCGGCCTGCCCGTTCCGGCGGTGGGCGTCGTGGCGGGAATCATGCGGCTGGGCCGGGGCACGCACCTGTTCGGCTCCAGCGGTCGCCGTTTCGACGGCAAGCGCGTCCTCAACGGCAGCGGGCTGGTCGAGGGACGGGACGCGCCGTGTCTGTGCGGGGGCGGGGGCACCGGCGAGCAGGAGGGGCCGCGCGGCTTCTACTTCGAGCGGCCCGGAGAGCCGGACACGCCCTACGGCTGAGGCCCCGGATCCGCGTCACGCCGGGCGCTGGAGGACCATCAGGCTGCGGTCCACCAGGGTCAGCCGGTCGCCCGCGGCGACCTTCTGGCCGCTGCCCGGCTCCACGCCCCCGGGGACCGCCGTGTCCACGATGACCTGCCACTGCTTGCCGTGGTCGACGGGCACGACGAAGTCCAGCGGCTCGTGGTGGGCGTTGAACAGCAGCAGGAACGAGTCGTCGGTGATGCGCTCGCCCCGCACCCCCGGCTCGGAGATCGCGTTGCCGTTGAGGAACACCGCGAGGGACTGGGCGTGGGCGGCCTGCCAGTCGCGCTGGCGCATCTCCTCGCCCTCGTGGGTGAACCACGCGATGTCGGACAGCTCGTCGTGGGTGCCCTCCACCGGGCGGCCGTGGAAGAAGCGGCGGCGGCGGAAGACCGGGTGGTCGCGGCGGAGCCAGATCAGCGAGCGGGTGAAGCGCAGCAGCTCCAGGGCCTCCCGGTCGCCCTCGGCGGCGTCCTTGCCGGGGACGGGCCACCGCACCCAGGAGGTCTCGTTGTCCTGGCAGTACGCGTTGTTGTTGCCGCCCTGGGTGCGGGCGAACTCGTCGCCGTGGCTGAGCATGGGCACGCCCTGGGAGAGCATCAGGGTGGCGATGAAGTTGCGCATCTGGCGGCTGCGCAGGGCCCGCACCGCGGGGTCGTCGGTCTCGCCCTCGACGCCGCAGTTCCAGGAGCGGTTGTAGCTCTCGCCGTCCTGGTTGGACTCCCCGTTGGCCTCGTTGTGCTTCGCGTCGTAGCTCACCAGGTCGCGCAGGGTGAAGCCGTCGTGGCAGGTGACGAAGTTGACGGAGGCGAGCGGGCGGCGGCCGTCGTTCTGGTAGAGGTCGGAGGAGCCGGTGAGCCGGGAGGCGAATTCGGCCAGGGTGCGCGGTTCACCGCGCCACAGATCGCGGACCGTGTCCCGGAACTTTCCGTTCCACTCGGTCCACAGCGGCGGGAAGTTCCCCACCTGGTAGCCGCCCTCGCCGACGTCCCACGGCTCGGCGATCAGCTTCACCTGGCTGACCACGGGGTCCTGCTGCACCAGGTCGAAGAACGACGACAGCCGGTCCACCTCGTGGAACTGGCGGGCCAGCGTCGCCGCCAGATCGAAGCGGAAGCCGTCCACCCGCATCTCGGTCACCCAGTACCGCAGCGAGTCCATGATCAGCTGGAGGACGTGCGGGCTCCGCATCAGCAGGGAGTTCCCGGTGCCGGTGGTGTCCATGTAGTACCGCCGGTCCTCGGTCAGCCGGTAGTACGAGGCGTTGTCCAGCCCCCGGAACGAGAGCGTCGGGCCCAGGTGGTTGCCCTCGGCGGTGTGGTTGTAGACGACGTCGAGGATGACCTCGATGCCCGCCTGGTGCAGCGCCCGCACCGCCGATTTGAACTCCAGCACCTGCTGCCCCCGGTCGCCCCAGGATGCGTAGGCGTTGTGCGGGGCGAAGAAGCCGATGGTGTTGTAGCCCCAGTAGTTGGCGAGCCCGGAGTCGACCAGCCGGTGGTCGTGGACGAACTGGTGTACGGGCATCAGCTCCAGCGTGGTGACGCCCAGCTCCGTCAGATGCTCGATGATCGCCGGATGGGCCAGCGCCGCGTAGGTCCCGCGCAGCTCCTCCGGGAGCCGCGGATGGCGCATCGTCAGGCCCTTCACATGGGCCTCGTAGATGACCGTGCGGTGGTAGTCGGTGCGCGGCGGCCGGTCGTCGCCCCAGTCGAAGTACGGATTGACCACGACCGAGGCCATCGTGTGGGGCGCCGAGTCCAGGTCATTGCGCTTGTCCGGCCGGTAGAAGTGGTAGCCGTAGACCTCCTCGCCCCAGTCGATCTTGCCGCTGATGGCCTTGGCGTACGGATCCAGCAGCAGCTTGGCGGAATTGCAGCGGTCGCCCTGCTCCGGTTCGTACGGGCCGTGGGCCCGGAAGCCGTAGCGCTGGCCCGGCATGATGCCCGGCAGATAGGCATGGCGGACGAACGCGTCGGTCTCGCGCAGCTCGACCGCCGTCTCGGAGCCGTCGTCGTGCAGCAGACACAGCTCGATCCGCGTGGCGGCCTCGGAGAACACCGCGAAGTTGGTTCCGGCGCCGTCGTACGTGGCGCCCAGGGGATAAGCGTGTCCCGGCCAGACCTGCATACGCCGACTCTTCCACTTCTTCTCCCGGGGCCGCGAGCACCGCGGGCCCCGGCCGGAACCGACCGACGACGCATCCTTTCCCAACTTGGGCGGGAGAGCGGCGGTTTCAGCGGAACTTCCTCGAAGGGGAGGCAACCTACGGCCATATCGGTTCGTCCTACCGGGTGACCTTGACGTATGCGATATCCGGTTATGCGGGTGCATACATCTTGATGCGGCGACAGGGGGGATTGGGGAAGAATGTGCGCACGGTGAACCATCGCCATCTGGGGAGAGTGCTGGCGGGCGCGGCCGTGGCCGCCACGGCGACGGCGGTCATGATCGGGGTGACGCTGCCGGACAGCGCGTCCGGCGGGGAGGGGTCGGGCGGCGGACCGCAGGGTTCCGCGGCGGAGCAGGGGCAGGCGGCCCGCCAGCTGCCCGGCGTGGTCGAGTCCGCGCCCGCCCAGGGGAAGACCGGCAAGGGCCGGGACCCGCTCACCGATGCCGAGCTGAAGCGCGCCCGGACGCTCACGCTCGGCCAGTCCTTCCGGGAGAGCGGCGAGGACGTCACGGGCGGCAAGGGCCCGGAGCAGCTCTCCACCGACCTCGCCGAACTGACCCCCGACGAGGTCGGCGCCGCCGACCCGCCCCGCCGGGCCGACGTCACGTACTACGACTACAGCGACGACACCTATGTGACGAAGACCGTCGACCTGGGCTCGGGCAAGGTCGAGCGCACCGACACCCAGCGCGGCGTCCAGCCGCCGCCCAACCGGGACGAGGCGCGCGAGGCGGCCCGGCTCCTGATCGCCGACACGCTCGGCCAGGAGCTGAAGAAGGACTTCAAGGACGCCACCGGCAAGACGCTGACCAGCCCCGACCAGCTGACCGTCACCGGCTTCGTCTACCGCACGGGCGTGGACGGCCCCGGCCCCGCCGCCACCCGGGACTGCGGCAAGCACCGCTGCGTACGGCTGTTCACCAAGGTGGCGGGCGGCGGCCCCTGGATCGACACCCGGCAGCTGGTGATCGACCTGAGCGCCCGGTCCGTCGCCCGGCTGGGCGCATAGCCCCCGGCTCCGCGCACCCCCTCACCCCCGCACTCTCGCATCCTCAGGACAGGAGTCACCCATGCGTGAAAGAAGGCTGCGCCGGGCCCGTGCCCGGTTCGCGGCGGCCCTCGGCGCCTCGGCGCTGGTCGGCTCGGCGGCGGTCGCCGCCGGACCGGCCCAGGCCGCGCCGCGGGTACCGGCCAAGGCCACGGCGGCCGCCGCGGAGTGCAGCGCCGCGTACACGATCCAGGAGACCCTGGACGGCGGCACCACCTGGCGGATGTGCTGGCACTACGAGAGCAAGGCCGGGCTGGTCCTCGACAACGTCTCGTACCAGCCCAAGGGCGAAGCCCGCCCGATCAAGGTGCTGACGTCGGCGAAACTCGGCCAGATCCATGTCCCGTACGACGACGGCAAGCACGAGTACGACGACCTCACCGGCCAGGGCTTCGCCCAGGGGCTGCAACAGCTGAACCCGGCCGAATGCCCCGGCGGCACCATCAAGACCGTGCGGGTGCCGGACGCCTGGGATCCCGACCATCCCGACGTCAAGGGGCTGTGCGCCACCACCCGGGCCCGCGGCCACGCCTACCGCATGAACGACGGCCGGAAGCTCTACCAGGCCCAGGGCAAGGACCTGCTGGTCTACACCGTCAACCAGGTCGGCTGGTACGAGTACGTCACCGAGTGGCGGTTCGCGGGCGACGGCACGATGTCGATGCAGGTCGGCGCCACCGGCACGCTCTCCCCGATGGACTACGACGCGGGCGACGGCCGCGGCTGGCCCATCGGCAAGGGCGCCAAGGACTACGCCACCAGCCACGCCCACAACGTCTTCTGGCGGCTGAACTTCGGCCTCGACGGCTCGCCTAGAGCCAAGGTCGAGCAGTACGACTCCAAGACCACGGCCACCGCCGGGCGCATCCCCACGACCAAGACCACCCGCACCCCGGTCGGCAAGGAGCTGGCGGGCGACGCGGCGGGGGCGCGCTGGTGGCGCGTGGTGAGCACGGCGGGCAAGAACAAGGACGGCCATCCGCGCAGCTACGAGATCGTGCCCGGCCACACCACCAAGTACCAGGGACGCAGTTACACCAAGCACGACGTCTACTTCACGCAGTACAACAAATGTGAACAGTTTGCGAGCAACAATCTGGCGAACTGCGGCGCCGGGGCCGGTAAGAGTGTCGACAAGTGGGTCAACGGCCAGACGCTCACCCATCCCGTGGTGTGGGTCAACATCGGGTTCCACCACATCGCCCGTGATGAGGACCAGGAACCGATGCCGGTGCACTGGCAGGGCTTCCAGCTCGCGCCCCGCGACGTGACCGCGATGAGTCCCCTTACGCCCCCTGCACTCGCCCGTCACAACGGTCATACAGAAGAATAAGGTTGACCTTCAGGCCGACCGGAGTGTCGCACCGCCTCCGCCCGAGCAGTAGTCTGCGGTGATCGTTGGAGCGGGGGCGGAAGGCGGTGCACAGGTGAGCTCGGGCGGGCTGGAGCTGCCCCCTGGTGACGGAGGTCCCGGGGGTGACGGCTCCACCGAGGCACCCCCCGGTGCGGTGTCCCTGGTGCGTCCGATGGAGATCGGAGCGGAACTGGACTGGGGCGCCGAGGCCTGGGACGAGGTGCGGACGCGCGCACGCCGGGCCGGGCGGGCCTACATCTGGCTGAATCTGGTCGAACAGCGGCTGCGCGCGGTGGTCGGCGCGGTGCTCCGGCCGATCTACGAACCGGTCCACGGCGACGACTGGGTCATCGCCGCCGCCGGACCGGCCGGCCAGGAGTGGGTGCAGCGGGCCGTGGCGGTCCGGGAGGTGAGCCGCCGCAAGGGCTACCTGCTCGACCCGGCCGACGACAATGTGCTCAGCTTCCTCACCCTGCCCCAGCTGCGCGAACTCCTCGTCCAGCACTGGCCGTGCTTCGAGCCCTACCTGGACGACCGGCGCGAGGTGGAGCTGGCCCTGGACGAGCTGGAGGTCGCCCGTAACGTCGTCTCCCGCAACCGTGCCCTGTCCGGGACCGTGCTGGCCCAGGCCGAGCGCGCCTCGGCCCGGCTGCTGGAGATCCTCGGCAGCGGCACCGGAAACCCCTCCACCGACCGGCTGCCCATCGACGCGGTCGAGGACCTGGTCGGCGACCGGTACGCGGACGTGGTGGGGGTCCACTCCGACCGGGTGCGGCTCCAGCGGCAACTGCCCGTCGAGGACCTGTTCGCGGGCGCCCGCCGGCTGGACGCGGTCGGCATCGGACTCAACCTCCTGGTCCAGAACTACTCCGGCCGCCGCCTGGTCCGCCTGGCCGAGTCCGGCTGCCGCACCCGGCTGCTCTTCCTCAACCCCGCGAGCAGCGCGGTCCGGCGGCGGGAGCGCGAGCTGGGGCTGAAGAAGGGCGAGCTGAGCCGCTCGGTGGAGATGAACATCCTCCACATGCGCCGGGTGCGCGCCGCCCTGCGCGACCCGGGGGCCTTCGAGATCCACGTCTTCGACGAAACCCCCCGCTTCACCGCCTACCTGGTCAACGGCGACGGCACCGACGGCCTCGCGGTCGTCCAGTCGTACCTGCGCAAGGCCCGCGGCATGGAGGCCCCGGTCCTGGTCCTGCGCGGCGGCGGCCGCGGCCGCGAGGTGGTGCGCGACGGGCGCGACCCGAACGAGGGCGACGGCGGGCTCTTCGGCACCTACCGCGAGGAGTTCGAAAGCGTCTGGTCGGACTCCCGCCCGGTGTCCTGAGCCTGCGCTGTCGTACCCCCCCCGGTTAGCGTCCGGGGCATGGCCAACGCGTATACGACCTTGTGGACCAACGATGTCTGCCGCCACCTCGGGCGGCAGGGGCACGAGGGGGAGCGTCTGGTCATCCTCTTCGGGGGGCCGTTCCAGTCGCAGCCGAGCTTCGTACGGGCCGGGGTGAAGGAGGGCGACCACATCTATCCGGTGCGCGCCCACCGCAAGCGGCTGTGGGCGCTCGGCCGGATGGAGGTCGGCCGGATCCTTCCGTACGAGACGTTCGGCGAGCGGACCGCCACCGAGGACTGGGTCCGCATCGTGCGCTGGGATGGGCTGAAGGCCGGGGTCACGACCGAGGTGCTGCTCGGGCCGCCCGGCTCGCCGCTGCGCTTCGACCGGGCGGTGCCGCCCGGGCTCCTGACCGAGCTGACCTTCCGGTCCCGGCGCGGTGAGCGCCGTCTGAAGCACGTGGTGGACGGTGAGCTGACCCGCTCCCACGGGGTGCAGGGCATCTACCGGCTGGCCCCCGCGTCGGCCGAGGCCATGGCCGCGCTGGTGGCCGGGTGAGGGGTGCTCGTCGTGGTACGGGCCGTCCAGCGGCCGTCGGTGCGGGTGATGCGGACCGGGTGGTCGAAGCACTTGGTGATGGCGTCGGTGGTCACCACCTCGTCCACCGCGCCCGACGCCAGGCACTGCCCGTCGCGCAGCAGCATCGCGTGCGTGGTGGACGCGGGCAGCTCCTCCAGGTGGTGGGTCACCAGGACCGTGGCCAGCTCCGGGTGGGCGAGCCGCAGGGCGTCCAGGCTGTCCAGGAGCTGTTCGCGGGCGGCCAGGTCGAGGCCGGTGGCCGGTTCGTCGAGCAGCAGCAGCCGGGGCCGGGGCATCAGGGCCCGGGCGATCAGCACCCGGCCGCGCTGCCCCTGGGAGAGCGTCGGCCAGCGCGCGTCGAGCTTGTCGGCCATGCCCAGGGTGGTCAGCAGCCGCTCGGCCCGCTCGCGCTGGGCGGGGTCGGGGTGGCGGCGGGGGACCGGCTCGACGGTGTTGGTCAGCCCGGTCAGCACGACGTCCCGCGCCCGCAGCGGGGAGCGCAGCGGATGCCGGGGGTCGACATGGCCCACGTACGCGCGCAGCTCCCGCAGATCCACCCGGCCCAGGGTGCGGCCCAGCACCTCCACCGCGCCCCGGGTGGGGTGGGCGTGCGCGCCCAGAAGGCTGAGGAGGGTGGATTTGCCCGCGCCGTTGGGGCCGAGCAGGGCCCAGTGCTCGCCCTGGCGGACGGTCAGCGAGATCGAGCGCAGCAGGTGGCTGCCGTCGCGGACCACGTCGACGTCGTCGGCCCTCAGGACGGGGGTGCGCGTCATGGTGCCTCCTCGGCGATGAGCGTCATCACGGATTCCAGGTTCTTCACGGTGGCGGCGATCGCGGCGTCGGGGTCGCCGTCCGCCAGGGCGTCCAGCAGCGCCGTATGGGCGCACGTCAGATCGGGCAGCCCGGTCTCGTGGACGACCATCTCGACCAGCTCCTCGCGCAGCACCGGCAGAACGGAGGTGAACAGGCCGAGCAGCACGGCGTTGCCGGACAGCTCCACGACCGTGCGGTGGAAAGCGAGGTCGGCGTCCACGAAGGCGGCGGGACCGGCTCCGGCCGCCTTCTGGCGGCGCTTCAGGTCGTCGGTGAGCCGGGTGAGGTCCTCGGGGCGGACCCGTCGCGCGGCCAGCCGGGCGGCCTCCACCTCGAGCGCCCGGCGGACCTCGTAGACCTCCAGCAGTCGGGCGCGGCGCAGCAGTTGCCGTACGTCGCGCGCCTCCCGCGGCTCCTCGGCGGCGTAGGTGCCCGAGCCGTGGCGTACGTCCAGCAGGCCGTCGTGGGCCAGCAGGCGGACGGCCTCGCGCACCGAGGAGCGGCCGACGCCGAGCTCGGCGGCGAGGGTCACCTCGCTGGGGAGGCGTTGGCCGGGGCGCCAGCGCCCCTCGGCGAGCATCGTGCGCAGCGCGCTCTCGACCTGCGGCACCACGCGGCCGTGCCGCAGCTGTGAGGCTTCCGCCATCTCATCTCTCCCGGCGGGCTGTTGATCATGTCCGATGGCCTCGCGGACTCTAGCAGAAGTCCTCAGACGTCTGAGGAGTTGGGTGCGGGGCGTGGGCACAAGAGGTGCGCAACCGCCCGCAAACCGGCGTCCAAGCGGCCCGGCCCAAGCTGCCCTTGGGTCACATGCCAGGACGGAACCGGGGGGAGTGGTCCAGTGCATCTGCTCGACCTGCTCGCGGCCCGTGCCGAACCGGCGGCCGCGGTCCTGCTGACCGTCACCCGGCGCTGCCCGCTCGCCTGCGCGCACTGCTCGACCGCCTCCTCAATGGGGAGCGAACAGATCGACGCCGCCGTGCTGAAGCGTTTCGTCGGGACGTTCACCCCGGCCGACCGCCCCGCATACGTCCTGCTGACGGGCGGCGAACCGCTGCTGCGGCCCCCACTGGTCCGGGAGATCGCGGAGCGCGTACGGGACGTGGGCGGCCGGACCCAGCTGCTGTCCGGCATGTTCTTCGCGGCCCACGGCCGGATCCCCGCGCCGGTGCGGCGGGCCATCGACGCGGTGGACCACTTCGCCGCCAGCGTCGACGCCTTCCACGAACGCGAGGTGCCGCGCGCCGCGGTGCTGCGCGTCCTGCGGCGGCTCCTGGACGAGGGCAAGGACGTCAGCGTCCAGCTCACCGGCCGCACCCCTGACGATCCGTATCTGCGGGAGGCCGCCGAGGACATCCGCCGCGAGCTGGACGACCGGGCGCCGATCCTGGTCACCGTCGTCAAGCGCGCCGGGCGAGCCCGCACCTGGCTCCCGGAGCCGGGGGCCGCCACCGGGCATCGGGGCACTGTGCCCGCGCCCTGTGCGCTGGCCGCATGGCCGGTCGTGTGCTTCGACGGCAGCGTCGTGGCCTGCTGCAACCAGGACGTGGTCGACGCCGCCGCCCTCGGGCGGCTCCCCGCCCATCTGCGGCTCGGGCACATCGCCCACGACGCCTGGGCCACGATCCGCGAACGGCTTCTGGAGCGCGAACTGCTGCGGGGCATCCGGGCCTTCGGCCCTCGCCATCTGGCCTCGCTCGCGGGCGTGGGGTGTGACGGTTACTGCGCCGCCTGCGTGGGAGCGCTGGGTGAGCCAGGGACCGCCGCGCGGGCCACAGAGGTACTGGAGCGGCCGGGCGTGCGCGCGGTGGAACGGCGGCTCGCCGGGCTCACCCGCGAGGGCGGGGCGGAGACGTTCCTGCGGCGCTATGGGACCGACGGATACCGCGAACTCGCCGCGCTCGGACGACACGCGGGCGGTGCGCCATGACCACCACCGGTGCCGCGCTCGACGCCAGGATCGGGCTGCTGCGGCCAGGGCTGCGGGCGACGCTGGCGCGGGTCTGGGCGGTGCCCGACCCGGCCGCCGTCTATCCCGAATACCTGCATCTGACGCACCAGATCATCCGCGCGACCGTCCCCGTGATGGAGGCGGCCGCCGCCCGCAGCCGGGAGCTGGCCGACCGGGCGGCCGATCCGGTGGCGGCCGCGCTCGTCCCGTACTGGGCGCGCCACATCCCCGAGGAGCGCGGCCATGACGCCTGGGTGTGCGAGGACCTGGCCGCCCTCGGCCATGACCCCGGCGAGCCCTGGCGGCGGATTCCGCCCGCCCCGGTGGCGGCGCTGGCGGGTGCCCAGTACTTCTGGATCGAACGCCTCCACCCGGTCTGTCTGCTCGGCTACATCGCCGTACTGGAGGGCGACCCTCCGCACCCCCGGGCGGCCGAGCGGCTGAGCGCGCGCACCGGCCATCCGCGCGCCGCGTTCCGTACGCTCGCCCGCCACGCCGAGGACGACCCCGGTCACCGGGACGCGCTCCGTCAACTCCTCGACACCCTGCCGCTGGACGCCCGGCTGCGGCGCGGGTTGAGCGTGTCCGCCCTGAACACCGTCCAGCTGCTGGTGGCCGCCTTCGGCGCGCTCGCCGACCGGTTCACGCCGTCGCACGACACCCTGCCGGGCGAGAGGAGCGCGTGATGGAACGGCTCTCGCTCACCGCAGCCCTGCGCCACCCCCGTTTCCGTCTGCTCTACGGCGGCCAGGCCATCTCCAGCGTCGGGGACTGGCTGGACTACCTCGCCCTCGTCGTCCTCCTCACCTACACCTGGGGCCACGGCGCGGGCGCGCTCGCCGCGCTGAGCGTGGCGGTGGCCGTCCCGATGGTGGCGCTCGCCCCGGTGGCGGGGGCGCTCGCCGACCGGATGAGCGACCGGATACGGGTGCTGGTGGGCTGCGATCTGATCCGCGCGGCGCTGGCGCTCGGCTATCTCGCCGCGCCCAACCTGCCGGTGCTGCTGGTGCTCGTGGTGTGCAAGGTGTCGTTCGGGGCCCTGTTCAACCCCGTCCACCAGTCCACGCTGCGCTCCGTCGTCCCGGAGAAGGACCTGCTCTCCGCGATGTCGCTCACGGTCTTCACCAACCAGGCCGCCAAGGTGGCAGGACCGGCGATGAGCGGGCTGCTCATCGCGGGCTTCGGGGTGCGGGCGGCCTTCATCGTGGACGCCGCGACGTTCGTCGTCTCGGCCGCCCTGCTGTCCGCCGTACGGCTGCCGCGGCGGCCGGACCCGAAGACCACGGCACCGACCGGCGACGGTGAACCCAGCGGGCTGCGCGCCGACATCGCCGAGGGGATACGGTTCATCGCCCGCACCCCCGCGCTGATCGCGCTGATCGGCAGCGTCGCGGCGACCCTCTTCCTCGTCCTCACCTTCGACACCCTCTCCCCGCTGGCCATGCGCGAACTGGGCGTCGGCGAATCCTCCCTGGGCTACGTGGTGGCCGCGGTGGGGCTCGGCGCGGCGCTCGGCACGCTGGCCATCAGCGGGCGCGCCATGGAGGCGGGGCCGTTCGTGGTGCTGGGCGTGGCCCAGATCGTGGTCGGCGCGGCGGTCAGCGGCATCGGCACCGGGCTGGGCCTCGACGCCCACGGCATGGTCTGGCTGTGGATGCCGATCGCCGGGGTGCTCGGCTTCGCCGCCGCCGGGATCATGGTCGTCTTCCCGTACGTACTGCACCGCGAGACGCCCCCGGAGCTGACCGGCCGGGTCACCGCGATCGCCAACGCGTTCCCGGTGCTGCTCCAGCTGGCCGCCCCGCCGCTGGGCGCGGCGCTCGCGAGCTGGTCGGGCGTCGGCTTCGTGTTCCTGACCGCCGGACCGGCGCTCGCGGTGCTCGGCGCGGTGGTCTGGCTCTACGGGATGCGCGTACGGCGCCGGAGCCCGCACAGCGACGATGAACAACCCCCACCACCCCCCACCGGGAGGGCCGACACCATGCCGGACACTCAGCGCCTGGACGCCCTGCGGGCCGCCGGGTTCCCCGTCGACGGGCTCACCCCGGGTCAGCTGGAGGCGCTCCACGGGCTCAGCGACGAAGAGGCCGACCTGCTGATCTCCGTACAGCTGCGGCTCCAGGAGACCGCCGACGAGGTGGAGGCGCACAGCGGGGAGCCCATCATCGGCGGGGTTCTGTTCTGAGCTTCGACCTTCTCAGCTTCGACCTGGCCGAAGGGGGCGCCGTGCACGACATGAGCCGCAAGACCATCACCGTCGTCTTCTGCGACATGGTCGGCTCCACGGCGCTCAGCGAGCGGCTCGACGCGGAGGCGCTGCGCCATGTGATGCTGCGCTACTACGACCTGCTGCGCGCCTGCCTGGAGCGGCACGGCGGCACCGTCGAGAAGTTCATCGGGGACGCGGTCATGGCCGTCTTCGGCATCCCCGTCGTGCACGAGGACGACGCGCTGCGCGCCGCCCGCGCCGCGCTCGACATGCTGGCGGCCGTCGAGGAGTCGGGGGAGGAGCTGGAGCGCGAGACCGGGGCCCGGATCGCGGTGCGCATCGGCATCCACACCGGCGAGGTGGTCACCTCGGGCGCCGCCGACGCGGGCCACGCCCTGGTGTCCGGGGAGGCGGTCAACGTCGCCGCCCGGCTCGAACAGCACGCCCCCGCCGGGCAGATCCTCATCGGCGCCGACACCCACGGGCTCATCGCGGCACACGCCGAGACCACCGAAGTGGAGCCGCTGACCGTACGGGGCAAGTCCGAGCCGGTGCCCGCCTGGCGGCTGACCGGGATACGGGACGAGGCGCGGGCGCTCGCCGGGCCGCCGGGCGCCCCCATGGTCGACCGGGGCGACGAACTGGCCCAGCTGCGCATGGCGTTCGCCCGGGTGGTCCGCGACCGGTCCTGCCATCTGGTGACCCTGTTCGGCGACCCGGGCGTGGGGAAGAGCAGGCTGGCGCGGGCGTTCGCGGCCGAGGCGGAACGCGACGGCGCGCTGGTGGCGGGCGCCCACTGCCCGCCGTACGGCAGCGCCGGGCCGCTGGCCCCGCTCGCACCGCTGCTGACGCAGGCGCTAGGGGGTGTCCGCACAGTCGCGTCGGGTCAGCCCGCGGCGTCTGGTGCGTGCGATCGCAAGGCGGAGGGTCGTCCTCGTGGGGGCACCTCCCGGACGGAGTCTGGGGGCGGGCCTACTTGGACTGGCCCGACAACGCAGCGAGCGTGCGTGCCAGGCGTCGCGGGCCCGGCGGGACTGTGCGGACACCCCCTGGGGCCGAACCCCCGGGCGCGGCTGGCCGAGGTGCTGGGCGGCGGCGAGGCCGAACGGGACGCCGCCACCGCGCTGGCGCGGCTCGCCCGCACCGGCGTCTCCGGTACGTCCTTCGACGAGACGCGCTGGGCGCTGCAACTGCTGTGCACCGCGCTGGCGGGGACCCGGCCGCTGGTCGCCGTCGTGGACGATCTGCACTGGGCGCACGAGGACCTGCTCGGCGCGCTCGACCACCTCGCCGATTGGGTCCAGGGCGCCCCCGTGCTGCTGCTGTGCGTCGCCCGGCCCGATCTGCTGGAGCGCCACCCCCACTGGGGCAGCGGCAAGCTCAACGCCACCGCGCTGGTGGTGCCGCCGCTCGCCGCCGACGACTGCCGGGAACTGGTGCTGCGGCTGTACGAGCCCGCGGCCGACCCCGAGGTGGTGCCGCACGCCACCGCCACCGCCCACGACGAGATCGTGGAGCGACTGGTGCACCGCTCCGAGGGCAACCCGCTGTTCGTCGAGCAGATCGTGGGGATGGTCAGCGAGAGCGACGACCCCCGGTTCGTACCCCCTTCGGTGCGGGCCGTCGTCGCCGCCCGGCTGGACCGGCTGGAGCCCGCAGAACGGGCGGTGCTGGAGTGCGCGGCCGTCACCGGCGCCGAGTTCACGGCCGCGGACCTCACGGCGCTGCTGCCCCCGGGGGCCGGTCCGGTCGAGCACGCGGTCCGCACCCTGGTGCGCCGCCGCCTCCTGGAGGCCGCCGGGGCGCACGCCCCGGCGGAGCCCGGCGCGGCCCGCTGGCGCTTCGTCAGCCAGTTGATCCGCGACGAGGTCTACAGCGGCATGTCCAAGCTGGTGCGCGCCCGGCAGCACGAGCGGTTCGCGGAGTACCACGCCGAACGCGCCCCCGACGGCCACCACACCATCGGCACCCACCTGGAGGAGGCGTTCCGGCTCCGGCTGGACCTGGGCCCCGCCGACGCCAGTGCCCGGAGCACCGGCGCCCGCGCCGCCGACCACCTCGCGGCGGCGGGCACCGCGGCGCTCGGCCGCGGCGACGTCCGCTGGGCCGTCGACCTGCTGCGCCGGGCGCTCGCCCTCACCGATGCCCTCCCGGAACCCCAGCCCCACGCCGCGCTCGCCGTACGGACCGCCCTCGCCGAGGCGCGGCTGGCCGCCGGGGACGCGGCCGAGGCGGTCGGCGCGCTGCGACAGCTGCTCACCGACGCGCGCGCCGCGGGCGACCGGGGCGTCGAGGCCCGGGTCCGGCTCCAGCTCGCGTACCTCGAACCGGGCGCGGACGGCTTCGGCACCGTCCTCGACGCGGCCCGCGACGCGGTCGCCGTCTTCACCGGATCCGACGACGCGCTCGGCCTGGCCCGCGCCTGGCTGGCCATCGGCCAGGAGCGGCAGAGCCGCAGCCGGCACGGCGAGGCGGCCCGCCATCTGACCCGCGCCCTGCACGAATCGGTGCGTGCCGGGGCCGGTCTGGAGCGCGCCGGGATCCTGGGCGCGCTCGCCGTCTCCCTGTGGCTCGGCCCGGAACCGGCGCCCGTGGCGCTGAGCCGCTGCGGCGCGTTCCTGGACGATCTGCTCGCCGGTCGCCGGATGGCGCGGGCCACGGTGTCCTGCCCGATGGCCGCCCTGCTGGCGATGCGCGGCGACCACACCGAGGCGCGGCGGCTGCTCGCCGACGCCGTACGCACCCTCAGCGACCTCGGCCACCTCTTCGCCGTACCGGCCGTCCACCTCTTCCAGGCCACGGTGGAGGAGTCGGCGGGGTGCTGGGACGACGCGATACGGCTGCTGCGCGCCGCCCGCACCGAGCTGGAGCGGCTGGGCGACGGGCAGTTGCACGCCACCGCGACCCGCGATCTGGCCCGGGTGCTGCTCTCCCGCGGCGGCGCCGAGGACGAGGTGGCGCGGCTGGTCGGCGGGCTGCTCGACACCGACCTGGACGCCCTGCCCGCGGCCGCCGCCGACGTCCACGGCATCCGCGCCCGGCTGGCCGCGGCGGACGGCGACGAGGCCACCGCCGCCCGCCACCTCGACCGGGCCCTCGACGCGGCCCGCAGGACCGATGCGCCGGTGTGCCTGGCCGGTGCGGAGTTCGACCGGGCCGAGGCCCTCGCCGCCCTCGGCCGGGAGCGCGAGGCGGTGGCCGCGGCCGGTGAGGCGCGGCGCCGCTTCACCGCCAAGGGCCATCTGGTCGGGGCGGCACGGGCCTCGGCGTTCGCCGCCGCGCTCGGGGACACGGGCCCGCTCGGAGGCCCGGACACACGCGGGGGTACGGGCACATGACGACCACCGGCGCACGGCTCACCTGGAGCCTCCTCGGCCGCGACCGCGCCGAGATCGAGATCCGCACCGACTGGGCGGGCGCGGGCGGCGCCGAGTGGGCCTGGGGTGGCGGCGACGGCCGGGGCGTGCGCGTCTGCGTCCTGGACAGCGGGGTGGACGTCGGCCACCCCGCGGTGGGCCCCGTCGCGTCCTCGCACACGGTCCGCGACGCGGTCGGCGGCGGGGTGGAGGTCGTCGGGACGGAAGGGGGCGACTCCTGCGGACACGGCACCGCCTGCGCGTCGATCATCCGGATGATGGCCCCGGAATGCGAACTGCACAGCGTGCAGGTGCTGCGCTCCGGCTACCGCGGCACCGGGGACGCGCTGATCGAGGGCGTGCGCTGGGCGGTCGACCAGGGCTACGACGTGATCAACATGAGCCTGTCCACGACCCGCCGGGAGTTCGCCCAGGCCCTGCACGAGATCGCCGACCGCGCCTACTTCGGCCGCAGCCTGCTCGTCGCCTCCGCGCACAACATGCCGGTGGAGAGCTTCCCGTGGCGGTTCTCCTCGGTGATCTCCGTGGGCAGCCACGAGGAGGACCGCCCCGATCTGCTGCTCTACAACCCCGCCCCACCGGTGGAGTTCTTCGCCCGCGGCGTCCGCGTCCCCGCCGCCTGGCCCGGCGGCACCACCCGCCGCTGCACCGGCAACAGCTTCGCGACCCCGCACGTGGCCGGGATGTGCGCCCGGATCCTCGGCACACACCCGGACATGACGCCGTTCCAGGTCAAGCAGGCGCTCTTCCTCGCCTCGGCCAACGTCAGGAGGGCCTAGATGACCGCGTACGAGCCCGAGGCCGAACACCGGCTGCTGCTCCAGTCCGTGGTGGAGACCGCGCGGGCGATCTTCGACGCCCAGGCCAGCTCCATCTTCCTGCTGGACGAGGCGGACGGCGCCCTGGTCTTCGAGGCCGTCTCCGGCAAGGGGGAGGGCGATCTCGTCGGCCGCCGCTTCCCGGCGGGGCGCGGCGTGGCGGGCTGGGTGCTCCAGTCCCGTCAGCCCATCGAGGTCGACGACGTGGACGAGGACGAGCGCTTCGCCCGCGACCTCGCCGAGTCCACCGACTACGTCCCGCGGGCGCTGATGGCCGCGCCGCTGTTGCACGGGGACGAGGTGCTGGGCGTCCTCGAAGTCCTCGACCGCAGCCGGGAGGTACGGACCACCCTGGCGGCCATGGACCTGCTGGCGCTCTTCAGCGCCCAGGCGTCGGTGGCGCTGCGGCTGGTACGCCACGGCCGCCGGACCCGCCCGGCGGAGGGCGGGCCCGGCGCGGACGCCCTGGGTGCGGAAGAGCTGGGCGCGGAGCGGCTGGTACGGGCGCTGGCCGCGCTGCGCGGCGAACGTCGCGAGGCCGGACGGCGGCTGGTCGGGGCGCTGGAGGAGCTGCTGAGCGGGGAGGGGTGACCTAGGGCGCCCGTTGTGCTCGGGCAACCCCGTTCTTCCGGCGAGAGAGCCGAAGGGGCGCGCCGGTGTCGAAAGGGAGAGCGCGCGGAGACTCCGAGGAACGAGGAGTCGAGCACGGTCGACCGTCGACACCGGCTGAGGCGCCCCGGAGGCGAACCGCCGCAAAAAGGGGCGAATCAAAGACCCAGCAGCTCCACGTCGGCCCGCATCTGGTCGCGGGCCAGGTCGAGCACCAGGCGGGGGAGCCGGAACCGGCAGTGGCCGTCCGGGCCGGGGTCGGGGGCGAAGCCGATCAGCTGGGCGTCGAGCAGTCTGCCCAGCACCCGCCGGGCCTCGGTGGGACCCGCGCCGAGCCGGTGCAGCGCCTCCCGGAAGGAGAACTCGCCCTCGTGGGCGAGCAGCCGCACCGCCGACCAGTCCGCCTCCCCGGCGGACGCGTAGCCGCGCATCAGGCGCTTGCGCAGATCGACGTCCCCGACCGCGAACTCGTCCAGCCGGTCCGGCGACTCCAGCGCGTCCGCCAGCCCCTCCATGGGCCAGCGGCGGTGTGCGGCCAGCCGTCCGCCCGCGATGCGCAGCGCGAGGGGAAGCCCCTCGCACGCCTCCACGATGCGCCGGGCGGCCCCGGGTTCGGCCGCGACCCGCTGGGCGCCGACGATGCGCCGCAGCAGGGCCAGGGAGTCGTCCGGGGGCAGCGGGTCCAGCTCCACGACGTGGGCGCCGTCCAGCCCGGCCAGCGGGGTGCAGCTGGTGACGACGGTGGTGAAGACGGGCGAGTTGGGCAGCAGCGGCCGCACCTGGGAGGCGCTGGTGGCGTTGTCGAGCACCACCAGCGCCGGATCGGCGTCGTCGGCGTGGGCCCGGTAGCGCCACAGGAGTTCGCTCAGCTCGCACAGGGGAGGGGCGGCGTGGTCGAGTTCCTGGAGGAGTTCGGCCAGGGCCTGGGAGGCGTCCTTGGGGCGGCCCTGCGGATCCATCAGGTCCACGTAGTACCGGCCGCCGGGGAACGCCCCTGCGGCGGCGTGCGCGGCGGCCACCGCGAGCGAGGACTTGCCCACCCCCGGGCGGCCGGTGATCACCGTGATCTGCCAGGGGGCGGGCGCCTCCGCCGTATGGGCCTGGACGTCCGGGAACAGGTCGGCCAGCTCGCGTCGCCGTCCGGTGAAGTCGGCGAGGCCGGGCGGCAGTTGGACGGCGGCGGTGTCCCGGCCGGTGGGGGCGGCCGGCGGGGGCGTCGCGCACAGGGAGTCGCGCGGTGCGGGGGTGGGGGAGGTGCCGGCGAGGATGTCCTGCTGGAGGCGGCGCAGGACGGTGCCCGGCTCAAGACCGAGTTCGAGGGAGAACAGGCGGCGCGCGTCGTCGAAGGCGATGAGCGCGTCGCTCTGTCGTCCCACCCCGTGCAGGGCCTGCATGTACTGGGCGCGCAGCTGCTCCCGGTAGGGGTGGGCCAGGATCAGCGGCTCGACCTCTTCCAGCACCTCGTGGTAGAGCCCCAGGCCCAGCCGCGCCGTGAACAGCACCTCCAGCGCGGACAGTCGGCGCTCCTCCAGGCGGGCGGCCTCGTCCTCCAGCAGGGCGGGGCCTTCGAGACCGGTGAAGGGGCGGCCCCGCCACAGCGCCATCGCGTCGCCCGTGAGGCGGTCGACGCGGGCCGGATCGCCCGCGGTGGCCGCGCGGCGCGCGAGGTCGACGGTGTGCTCGAAGCGCACCGTGTCGATCTTTTCGGGGTCGATGGCCAGCCGGTAGCCGGGGCGCTGGTGGACGACCCGGGCGGTCTCGTCGGCCGCCGCGAGCGTACGGCGCAGATGGTGGACGTACACCTGGATGTTCTTGGCCGCGCTCTTCGGCGGGTCCTCGTTCCACAGGGCGTCGACCAAGAGGTCCACGGAGACGACCTGGTCGGGCCGGCACAGGAGTGCGGCGAGCAGAAGCTGCTGTTTGTGCGGACCCAGGGTTACGGATCCCGTCGCTGTCGTGGCGATGAGCGGGCCGAGCACACTGAACTGCATATCCCCGCGTTTCCTTCCCCGTCATTTTTGGTGCCCGTTGTTAATTTTTGGCGGCCGTCACATAGGCGATGGGTGGTATGGGCAATGGCCGCAGGGCCCAGGCGGTACACCGCCTGGGCCCTTTTCATCACGGTGTCCGGTTGATTACCAGACGAAGGCGCCGCTCAGCGGGGCGTCCACGCCGTGCGGGACGACGTCCTCGGCGGAGTCCAGGCGCTGCTTGATGGAGTTGAGCAGGGTCACTTCCTCCTGGCTGAGGGAGGAGATGGCCTCCAGCTGCTGCGGGTTGGCGCCCTTGAAGTTGTGCCCCGCGGCGGCCAGTTCCTTGAGAGCGTCGAACGACATGGTGAATCTCCTTCGTAGGGTGTGTGGTGCGGGAAATTCTCGGGTCGCGCCGTTGCCTTTTTGTTCGGGCGGCGATCTGCCGCTCCCGTCCCCCATGTCCCTCCTCGGACCTAGGCGTTGGCGGTCGTCATTGCCGGATGGGCATCGAGCACCGTCGCGAGCGCGTTGTTGGCGGCGTCGATGGAATGGAGAGCGCTGAGCCCGATCGCCGTGACCAGTTCCGGCGTGAGCGGCGCCTCGTCGAGGGTGCGCATCAGTTCGTCGCGGTGCTTGATGTCGAGCGCGGCATGGCGCTCCAGGGTGCGGAAACCGGTCCGCGGGAACCCGGTGCGGCGCATCAGCTCGGGCACCAGCTCCGTGGACGGCGGATTTCCCTCCAGGACCGCGATGTGGCCGAGCAGACAGGCCGGGTGATAATGCTGGATCCAGTAGTACTGGGCGCCGACCAGGTTGGCCACGGAAGCGGTCGGAAGGCGGCGCAGCGGCTCGTCGGGATCGCATCCGATCGCGGCGAGATCCTGCCGGAGCCATTCGTCATGGCCCTGTTCCTCGCGGATGTGCCGGGTGAAGTACGGTACGAGCGCGGCGGCGACCGGATCGTCGTCGGCCAGTTCCCGGCAGCGGGCCACAGCGCGTTCCATCAGCGGCACCGTCGAGCGAATGGAACTGTGCAGCATGCAAAGGTATTCGGGATACAGCTCGTTCAGCCGCGGGGAATTCCATAGCCTGCGGGTCGTCGCCATGAGCTGGGGGAGCAGGAGGCCGGTTTTGGCGCGCAGGGCCTGGCTGTGCCGTGTCATATCAGAACGCCTTTTCCGTGATGTTCCCGTGGATGAACCCGTGGATTAGGAATTCAGGGTGGCGATCGCCGCCAGCATCCGGTCGCTTTCTCCCGCGGACCTGCGCTTCGTCATCGTCCAGCACAGTCCGCAGATGGATGAGAACTGCCGGTCGGCCAGGTCGCTGAAGCCGGGGAGGCCGGTGAGCGGTCCCGGTCCGACGGTCCCGAGCGCGGTGAAGAAGGCGTCGTTCGTGAAGTCGGTTACGGCGGCCGCCACATCGGAGCCGTCCGCGCAGTCCCGGCGCAGCGCCGCCGGGCCCGCACCCATGATCACGGACTCGTTGCAGCAGGCCGTGACCCGGCCGTCGTAGCGCACCACCGCGGCGTCCACGACGTCACAGGGCCCGAAGGAGCGCCCCGAGTGCCGCACCGGCTGGGCGTACAGACCGGCGCCCCGGCCGTGCGGAAGGCCGTGGGTGGGCACCAGTTCGGCGTGGTCGGCCCAGTCCGGTCCCAGCGCCGCGGCGAGCGATTCGCGGGTGCGGTCCAGGGTGTCGCCCTCGTCGATGGCCTGGACCACGATCGGCAGCCCGTGCCGGGCGATGATCCGCGCCGCGTTCCGGAACCGCTCGGGCCCCTGGCTCGCGACATGGTGGGCGTCGGTGCTCAGGTAGACGGCCGCCGACTGCTCCAGGACCCGGTGGATCCACTGCGGGGCGTGGTCGCTGCGGGCCCAGAAGCCGCTGGTGTAGAGCACCACGTGCTTGCCCGCGGCGGCCAGCCGGGTGACCGCGAGGGCCAGGGCGCGCCGCTCGACGAAGGGTTCGCCGCCGGAGATGCCCACCATCCGCAACTCCGGCAGGGCGGCGAGCCGGTCGACGATGGAGGCGAAGAGCGCGTGGTCGGTGATCCGCGGGCTGTCCGGGCGGGAGTCCACCGAGCAGTGGGCGCAGCCCACCGGACAGCGGTCGGTGATGAACAGCAGCACCGAGGCGCCCCGGGTGCGCCGGATGCTCAGCACCTCCCGGTGGCCGAGCCGGCTCATGCCAGGCTCCCCGCGGGTGTTCTGCGCGACGGATCGTGGCCCAGGGACACCAGGTCGGCGTACTTGGCGATGCCGTATTGCCGGGCGAAGGCCAGCGGTCCGGCCTCCACCAGCAGCGATTCGGTCTGCCGCTCGATCAGCCGGGTGGCGGGCCGGTCGGCCAGCTCCCGGACCGCCCGGGGTACTGCCGTGTCCTTGGAGAGCACCCAGCAGGTCTCGCAGTATCCGGCGCTGCCGCAGCCGTCGCCGATGCTCCCGCCGTTGCCGCCGCTACTGGCCTCGCCGGTGCGGCCATGGCGGTCCATCAGGTATTCGGGTCCCGCGGCCCGGATCGCCCGCACCATCGGGTTCTCCAGCGCGCGTTGCTTGATGGCGGGCCAGTCGTCGCGGGCGATGTGGCCCAGGTAGAGATGGGGCGGCAGCGGTACCTTGCCGTCCATCACGTCCTGGTTGCCGCACGCCGTCACCTGCCCGTTGAAGCCGATCACGGGCCAGGCGGAGACCGCGCAGGGCGAGGGGTCGACGGTGGACTTGGGCAGCGGCATGCGCTTGAGCAGCCAGGCGTCGGCGCGGCCGTGCGGGCTGATCGGGGCCACCAGCATCGGCACCCGGTCGTCGAAGACCCTCCGCACCTCGGCGGTGATGTCGGCGAGATACGGATCGTCCGGGCCGAGGCCGGTCAGCTGGAGGCTGACGTCCTTGCCCTCGTCCAGCAGCTCCCGCAGGATCCGGAAGACCGAGGCCCGGGGCACCTCCTCCTCGTGGAAGCGGTCGAGGCTGGCCGAGAAGTGGTCGACCGCGTCGATGGCCCGCTTGAGCGGCCGTGGAATGCGGCCGCGGTCCGCGAAGTAGAGGCCCGAGAGGACGTGGGAGCGGGACCCGGCGGCACGTGCCAGTTCGGCGATCTCCCGTACCAGACGGGGCCGTAGCAGGGCCTCGCCCCCGGACATGAGCACGAACTCCGGCCGGTTTTCCGGTGTGAAGGATTCCGCGAATTTCCGGAACATCTGCTCCGGATATTCCTCACTGTCCAGCATGGAACTGGTGGAGCAGTGCTTGCAGTGCAGCGGGCACCTTCGGGTGATACCGAAAAAGACGGCGGAGGCCGGCACCGGTCGGTAACGCAAGATCTCCATGAGGTGCACCAGGAATCCCCCTCCTGTGACGGCTCATTGGGGTGTTGCGCTTTCTATGGTGCGGCGCCGGCCTTGAATCGAACTTTGGCGCCGGTTGCGAACTGGTTTTCTAGTCCGCTGTGAAATGGCGTCAGGCCGCCGGAAGGGCTCCGTCCGCCCGATTGCGCAGGGCCAATGCGGCCGGAAGGGCCGTGGACACCAGGGCCAGTGCGGCGACTCCGGCGAGCACCAGGGTGTAGCCGCCGGGAGGAATGCTGAATTCCATGGATCCGGTGAGCGCCCCGTTGGCCCCCGCGAGGCCCGCACAAGCGATGGCCGTGCCGACCGCGGCGCCGATCAGGACCGCGATGAAGGTCTCCAGATAGAGCATGCGGCTGATTTGTCCCCGGCTCGCGCCCAGGAGCCGCAGCAGTGCGAACTCCCGCGCCCGCTCGGCCGTTCCCATGAGAAGTCCGTTGACGACCGAGACCGCCGTGAACATCACCAGCACGGACAGCACGAGATAGGTGCCGGTGGTGTTCTGCGCGAGGGCGGTGCGGGTGGCGGAGGCGTATTGCCCGACATCCGTCACCTTTGCCGTCGGATGGTCGCGCACCAGCGCCGCGGCCGCTTCCCGCAGCCGCTTCTCCTCACCCGATTTCGCCCGCACCAGCACCGAGTCGTCCAGTTTCTGATGCATATGGGAGGCGAGATAGCGCTCGGAGAGCAGAATGTCGCCCAGCCCCAGCGGCCGGTCGAATACCGCGCCGACGGTCAGCGACACCTTCGTACCGTCACCGAGCCAGCCGCGCAGCCGGTCGCCCACGTGCAGCGAGTGCTCCTTGGCATGGGTGCGGCTGACCGCCACCGTGCCGTCCTTCGCGAGGCTCGTCAGCGCACCCTCCCGCAGCCCCAGGTCGAGCACCTTGGCCGCGGCCGCCGGGTCCAGCGCCTGCGCCCCCAGGACGTCCGGGGTGCCCAGCACGTACGACACGAAGGTGGTCGAACGGGTCGCCGCCACCGCCTCCGCGCCCGGCAACCGGCGCGCCGCCGCCACCACATCGGGCGGCAGCCCCGGCGCGTCCCGGGGCAGGAGCACCACATCGGCGCGGGTGCGGCGGTCGGTCTGCTCGGCGGTGATCCGGTTCAGCGACCCGGTGACCAGCAGCACCGTGCACGCCATCGTCGTGGTGAGCATCAGCGCCGACGCCACCGACGCCACCCGGCGCACCGAGGTGCGGGAGTTGGCGTGCGCGAGCCGTCCGGTGGCGCCGATCCAGGACACCAGGGCGCCCAGCGGCGGCTCCAGCACCCGGGTGAGCAGCGGGCCCAGCAGCACCGCGGCCCCCATCAGCAGCATCACGACCAGGTACTGGAAGGCCACCCCGACCTCGCCGCCGATGTGCTGGGTGGCGAGGAACAGCGCGATCCCGCCGCCGAGCGCCACCAGAGCCAGCAGCAGCCGGGTCACCGGCATGATCCGGCGCGGCGCGGCCGCCTCCTGGAGCGCGTCCGCGGCCCGGATGCGGGCGACCCGCCCGGCGGCGAAGACCCCGGCGAGCAGGGCGAGCAGCAGGGTCGCGGCCGCCGCGATCAGGAACGGCACCGGCCCCACCACCAGCTCGTACGCGGACGGCACCGAGCCGCGGTCCCGCAGCGTCCCCAGGACCACGGTGGCCAGCGGCACCGCGAGCGCGAACCCGGGCACCAGCCCGAGACACGCGGCCAGCACCGTCTCCCAGGTGACGACGCGCCGGACCTGCCAGGGCGTCGCCCCGACCGCCCGCAGCAGCGCGATCTCATGGGTGCGCTGGAGGACGCCGAGGGCGATGGTGCCGCCGAGCACGAAGACGGCGAGGAAGCCGCCGAACCCGGCCATCGGCCCGAACAGCAGCGTCGCGTCGTCCAGTTGCCGCGTGGTCTCCGGCGCCCCCGCCTCCGCCCGTGCGTCCCCGGTGAGCACGTCGGTGCCCGGCTCGTCGAGCGCCTGCTTCAGCCGCCCGGCCAGCTCGTCCGCGTCCACTCCCCGCGCGGGAAAGACGCCGACGGCCGCGGCCTCGCCGCCGGCCCGGGACAGCCGCTCGGCGGTGGCCGCGGAGAAGAACAGCGCCGACTGGTCGGGCAGCGCGTCCCGGCCGCTGGGCGCGGCGACGCCGGAGACCCGGAACCGCTGGGTGCCCGAGTCCGTGACGACCCGTACGGTGTCGCCCGCCTTCAGGTGTGCGCGGGCCGCGACCGAGGCGTCCACCGCGACCTCGTCGTCCGCGCCAGGAGCCTGTCCCGAGCGCAGCGTGAACGGGGTCAGCGCGGCGGCCTCCCAGGCGTGGCCCTGGGCGGGCCCGTCCTCCGGTCCGGCCAGCGGCACCCCGTCCGTGCCGACGGCCTGGGCGTAGAACGGGGTGTCGGCGACCACCCGGCCCACGCCGTCGACCGCCCGCACCGCGTCGACGGCCCGTTCGGTCATCCGCGGCGGCTGGTCCAGGGGATAGTGCTCATGGTCGACGTTCTGCCCCGATCCGGTCCTTACGACCAGGTCGGGATCCATGCGGACGACGGCCGCCGTGGCGCCGAAGCGATCCGTCTCCGGGACGGCCCGCAGCCCCGACTCGATCAGCACTCCGCACGCGGCGAGCAGCATCGCGGCCAGGGCCGAGGCGCACAGCGCGCCGATGAATCCGTACCGGTGGTGCCGGATTCCGCCGAGAGCGAGGCGCAGCACCGTCAGGCCCCCATCCGGGCCATGCGGTCGGCGACCCGCTGCGGCGTCGGGTTCTCCATCGCGTCGACCAGGGTGCCGTCGGCGAGGAACAGCACCCGGTCCGCGTACGCGGCGGCGCCCGGATCGTGGGTGACCATGATCAGGGTCTGGCCGGTGCCGTCGACCACGTCGCGCAGCAGCCGCAGCACGTCCTGGCCCGACGACAGGTCCAGGGCGCCGGTCGGTTCGTCGGCGAAGACCACCTCGGGCCGGGTGACCAGGGCGCGGGCGACGGCCACCCGCTGCTGCTGGCCGCCGGACAGCTCGGCGGGCCGGTGGCCCAGCCGCTCGGTGAGCCCGGTGCGGTGCACCACGTCCCGCATCCAGTCGCGGTCCGGCCGCTTCCCGGCGAGCCGGAACGGCAGCAGGATGTTGTCCTTCGCGGTCAGCGACGGCACCAGGTTGAACGACTGGAAGACAAAGCCGATCCGCTCCCGCCGCAGCAGCGTCAGCTTGTGCTCGCGCAGCCTGCTGATCTCGGTGTCGCCCAGGAAGACCCCGCCGGAGGTGGGGCGGTCAAGCCCGGCGGCGCAGCGCAGGAACGTGGACTTGCCCGAGCCGGACGGCCCCATGATGGAGGTGAACGACCCGGGCGGCAGCGCCACGGTGACGCCGCGCAGCGCGTGGACCGTGCCGTCCCCCCGGCCGTAGCGCCTGGTCACGTTCTCCAGCCGCATGGCGGGGAGCGTGCCCCGCGTGGTCATGCGCGCCGTCTGATCCGGCAGCGTCATCAGATGCCTTCCTCTCCATGGTCGTTCATCGCGTCGTCAGAGATGTCACTCAGCGCGCGGGCCGCTCGCGCAGCATCCGCCAGGCCGGGACCAGGGCCGAGACGAGCGCGAGCGCCACCGCGCCCGCGGCCGCGGCGAGGAGGAATCCGGGCGGGCCGCTGATGTGGACGCCGCCGGTCAGCGCCAGGCTGGTGGCGGACAGCACGATCCCGGCGACCGCCGCGCCGAGCAGCACTCCACAGCCCGCGACGACCACGCTCTCCCAGGCGACCAGGGCCAGGACGTTCCGCCGGGTCGCCCCGATCAGCCGGAGCGTCGCGAACTCCCCGGTCCGCACGAGCGTCGCCATGACGACCGTGTTGGCCAGCGCGAGGGCCGTGAAGGCGGCGATGAGCGCGCTGAAGAGATAGACCGGCCAGGTCTCGTCCACCGCGCCCGCGGCCCCGGCCTCCTCGACCTGGTCGCGGTCGGCGGCCCGGACCGAGGGCCAGGCTTGCGTCAGCCGCGCCAGGTCCCGGTCCAGGGAGGGCCGGTGGTCCGGCCCGGTGACCAGGTAGACGGCGTCCAGCAGCGGGTCGGGGGTGTGCGGGCGCAGCACGGCGGCGGGGACGACGAGGTCGGCGAAGCCGAGGGAGCGGTCGAAGCGGGCGCCGATCGTCAGCTCCCGCCGGGTGCCGTCGGGCAGCCGCAGCCGGATGCGCTCGCCGGTCTTCCAGCCGTACTCCTTGGCCTGCTCCACGCTGACCGCGACCGCCCGCCCGGCGGTCAGCCCGCGCAGATCCCCGTCCTCGAGGTGGATGTCCAGGGCGCGGGTCACGTTGTCGTCGGCGCCCAGCGCCCGCGCGGTCACGCTCTCCGCCTCGTCGGTGTGCACGGACGTACGCACCCAGGCGGTGCTGGTCGAGGAGACCGCGGTCACGCCCGGCAGCCGCGCCGCCTCCTCGGCGAGCCCCGGCGGCAGCCCCTCCGCCTTCTGCGGCAGCAGCACATGACCGGCCGTCAGCCGCTGCCCTGCCCAGTCGGCCGCGACGTTCTGCTGGGTGGTCTGCATGAACAGCGCCGATACGGCGAAGCCGACCATCAGCACGATCGGCACCGCTGCGGCCGCGACCTGGCGCGGCGCGGCCGTGGTGTTGGCCAGCGCCAGCTGCCCGGTGCGCCGGGAGAAGGCTCGTAGGAGCGCTCCCACAAACGGCGTGAGGGGCCGGACCAGCGCGGGACCGAGGGCGGCCGCCGCGATCAGCAGCGTCAGCACGCCGCCGAACGCCAGCCCCGCCCCCGACAGCCCGCCCATCGAGATGCCGAACGCCAGGAACAGCCCGGTGAAGACGAGGAAGGCCAGCCCGGTCAGCAGCCGCGACCGCGGCATCCGCCGCTCCGGCGCCGCCGCCTCGCGCAGCGCCTCGGCCGGGCGCACCCGTGCGGCGCGGCGCGCGGCCGACCAGACGGCGAGCCGGGTGATGACGAGCCCGGCGACGGCGGCCCCGGCCAGCGGCCACGGCCCGACCTCGACCCTCAGCTCCTCCGGCGCGATCCCGAGCGAGACCAGCGCGTCGGCCAGCGGCCCGGCCAGCGCGGCGCCCGCCGGGATGGCGATCACCCCGCCGACGATCGCGACCAGCAGCGTCTCCCAGCCCAGCATGCGCTTGATCTGACGGGGCGTGGCGCCGACCACCCGCAGCAGTGCGATCTCCTGGTAGCGCTGGAGGATCGCGAAGGCGAAGCCACCGGCCATCACGAACAGGGCGACGAACACGGCCAGAGAGCCCATGGACACCACGAAGACCAGGGTGTCGATGAAGAGCACATCGCTGGAGGAGACCTCGGTCTCGCCGGTGTCGGTCAGCACCGTCACCGCCGGGCCCGCACCGAGCGCCGCGCGCACCCGGCTCGCCACCGCCTCCGGATCGGCGTCCGAGGCGGTGGTCACCGCGATCGCGTGCACCCGGTCGCCGTCCGGGGCGAGCCGGGCTGCGGTGTCCGGGGCGAAGAACAGCGCCGACTGATCCTTCGTCAGCCCGCCGCGCGGCCCGGCGGCGATGCCGCTCAGCCGGTACGTATCGCGGCCCTCGGCCCCGGTCAGCACGGTGACGGGGCCGCCGACCCGCAAGGCCCCGCGGCGCGCCGTGGCCGCGTCCACCACCACCTCGTCGTCCGCGGCCGGGGCCCTGCCCGCGCGCAGCGTGTACGGGGTGACGCGCGCGCTCGCCCAGGAGTGGCCGAAGGACCGGGTGCTCTGCTCGGGGGTGACGGGGCTGCCGTCCGAGCCCACCGCCTGCGCGTAGAAGGCCAGGTCCGGGACGGCCGAGCGGACGCCCTCCACGCCGCGCACCGTCTCCACCAGCCGGGCCGGAACGGGCGGGCGCGGCACCAGCGGCGCTTCCACGTCGCCGAACCCGGGGCGGTGCTCCTTCCCGTCCAGGCCCACGTCGGCGTTGCCCGCGACCACCAGGGACGCCCCGTGGAAGCGGTTCGGCTCGCCGTGGCCGCGCAGCGCGGACTCCAGCAGGATCCCGGCGGAGGTGAGCAGCATCAGGGCCAGCGTCACCGCCGCGAGTGACCCCGCGAACAGGGAACGCCGGGCGCGAAGCGTACTGAAGGCGAGCCGCAGCACGGCGCTCCTCATGTCGAGATTCGTGTCGACCGCCTGATCGGCAAGACACCCCCTAGGCAGCATCCTCCGCCGGTCTGTCCGAATTCTGTCCGCCGTCTGTCCGTTTGGGCCGTCCGTGTCGGCTGGTCCGGGCCGGTTCGCGGGACAGCCGTACCCGTCCCATGGTCCGATATCACCCATGGAGTTCGAATTACTCGGCGACCTCACGGTTCGTAACGGCTCCGGCATGGCGCTCGTCGTCGCCGGAGCGCGGCCGCGCGCCCTGCTGGCCCTGTTGCTGCTGCACGCCCCCTCGGCGGTCAGCACCGGCCGGATCCTGGACGAACTGTGGACGGGGGCACGAGCCAAGGACCCGATGGCGGCCCTCCACACGGCGGTGGCCAAGCTCCGCCGCGCCCTCCAGCCGCACGCCCCCGGCCTGGTGGTCACGGGTCCCGCGGGCTACCGGCTGGACCTGACCGGGCACACCGTCGATGTGCGGCTGCTGGACGGGGAGTTGGCGCGCGCCCGCGCCACCGAGGACCCCGGCCGCCGGGCGGCCCTGCTGCGCGCCGCGCTCGACCGGTGGTCCGGGACCCCGCTCGCCGGACTGCCCGCGCTGCCGTTCGTCCAGGCGGAGCGGGCCCGGCTGGAGGCGCTGCGGCTGACCGTCCTCGAAGAGCGCGCCGACGCCGAACTCGCCGCGCACGCCGCGGCGGGCGGGGTGACCGGGGGAGCGGCCGGTGGAGCGGATCCGGCCGATCTGGTCGAGGCGCTGCGGGCCGCCGCCCGGGCCGACCCGGACCGGGAGCGGCTGCACGCCCTGCTCATCCGCACGCTCCAGGCGTGCGGCCGGCAGGCCGAGGCGCTCGGCGTGTACCGGGCGGCGCGCGCCGATCTGCGCGAGCGGCTCGGCATCGAGCCGGGACGCGAGATGCGCGCCGCCCAGCAGGCCGTCCTGCGCGGCTTCTCCGGTACGGGGACGGGCACGGGGACCGCGACGGCGACCGGCACCGCGCCCGGGACGGTGCGCGCGCGGCGCGGCCCCGCGGCCGATGCCACCGCCCACCCGGGCCTCCCGCACGGCGCCGACTTCGTCGGGCGCGGCCCCGAACTCGCCGCGATCGCCGCCCAGCTGGCCGAGGCCCGGCTGGTCACCGTGACCGGCACCGCGGGCATCGGCAAGACCCGGCTGTCCCTGGCCGCCGCGGCCCGCGAACAGGAGGCCGGTGCCACCGTCTGGCGGGTGGACCTGGTGCCCTGCTCACCCGCCGACGTACCCGGCGCCGTCGCCGCGGCCCTGGGCATCGCGCCCGGCCCTGCCGAAACCCTCGCCGACCGGATGCGGCTCGCCATCGACCGCGCCCCCCGATGCCTGCTGCTCCTCGACAACTGCGAACACCTCACCGAGGCCGCCGCGGACCTCACGGCCCGCCTGCTCGACGCCTGCCCCCGGCTGCGGGTGCTGGCCACCAGCAGGGAAGGGCTCGGCGTCGCCGGGGAATCCCGCCTCGCCCTGCGGCCGCTGACCGACCAGGACGCCATCCGGCTCTTCCTCGACCGGCTCGCCAGGGTCTCCCCGCCCGCCGCCCGCGCCGCCAACTGGGACGAGGTCCGCGACCTGTGCGAGGCCGTCGACCGGCTTCCGCTCGGCATCGAACTCGTCGCCCCCAAGGCCGCGTCCACCCCGCTGCCCGTCATCGTCCGCCAGCTCCGCACCCGCCGCGGGCTGCTGGAAGTGCCGCTGCGCTCGGCCGACGCCCGCCACGGCACCCTGCGCGCCGCCCTCGACTGGAGCTACCGCCTCATCACCGACGAGGAGCGGGAGGTGTGGCGGGCGGTGTCGGTGTTCGCCGCGCCCTTCACCGTCGACGCCGCCGAGGCGGTCGCCGGGCCCGGCGCGGGCGACACCCTCGCCCTGCTCGCCGAGAAGTCGCTGCTGGTCTACGACCCCGGCCCCGGCAGTCCCCGCTACCGGATGCTGGTCTCCTTGCGCCAGTACGCCCGGCAGGCGCTCGCCGAGCGCGGCGAGGAGACCGGCGCGCTGCGCCGCCACGCCGACTGGGTCGCCGCCCTCGCGCACCGCACCGACGCCGCGCTGCGCACCGGCAGCGGCCCGGCCGCCTTCGCCGAGATGACCGCCGTGACCCCCGAAGTGGCCTGCTGCCTGGACTGGCTCCAGGACAGCGCCGACCCCGCCGACCGGCTGCTCGGCTCCCGCATCGCCACCCATCTCTCCCTCTACTGGATGGCCGCGGGCCAGCGCCAGGAGGGCCACCGGCGGCTGCTGCGGGCCCTGGAATCCACCCCGCCCACCGCCGACTGGTACGCCGAGACCCTGGCCTGGTGCGGCTGGCTGGGCGTCAACATCCGCCGCGCCGGGGACGACGACGAACTGCTGCGCCAGGCCCTGCCCGCCGCCGAGAAGCGCGGCGACCCCGCCGTGGTGACCCTGGTCGGAGCGCTCGCCCTCACCGCCCACGTCCGCCAGGAGCGGCTGGCCGAGGCGCGCGAGGTGGCCCGGGCGACCGTCTCCGCCCTCGACGAGCACGGCCACCGCTGGGAGACCGGGGTGTGGCAGCTGTTCCACAGCGAACTCCTGGTCGCCGAGGACGAGCGGCGCGCCGCCCTCACCTCCGCCATGACCGCCCGGGAGCTGCTGACCACCCTCGACCCGCACTCCGCCGCCACCGCGCAGATCATGACCGGCATGGCGTACGAGCGGCTGGGCGAGCGCGCCCTGTCGGTGCGCGCCTTCCGCGCCGCCCACGACGAACTGCGGCTCATCGGTGCCGAACACGAGGCCGCCTACGCCAAGGCGGTGCTCGCCTGCGCGGCCGCGGGCGACGGCGACTGGGACGACGCCACCTCCTTCGCCGACGCCCTGGAGACCTACGCCCGCGAGAGCGCCGAGGGCTATCTGCTGGCCAAGGTGGAGACCGTACGGGCGCTGGCCGCCCGCGCCCGCGGCGACCTCGACCAGGCCGAGCGGCTGCATCTGCGCGCCTCCGAGCGCTACCGATGCGACAACCGCCCCGAATGCGCCGCCCATGACCTCACCATGCTCGGCGTGGTCGCGGCCGAGCGCGGCGAAGCGGTGCTCGCCCAGGTCCGCTGGGAACACGCGCTGCGCACCGCCCGCCTGTCCAAGCGCCGCTACGCCGAGGCGCTGCCGCTGCGCGGCCTGATCGCCCTGCGCGAGGCCCAGGGCGACGAGACGGCCGCCGCCGAGCTGCGCGAGCGGCTGGCGCTCACGGTCCGCGAGGCCTCGCCGTCGCGGACCACCGAGTGCCCGTTCCACCTCGCGGTCTCCTCGATCGCGTGCGACGAGACCGCCCGCGCCCTGTCGGGCGGTTGACGGGCCCGGCGCCCGTTGTCAGTGGTGCGTGCGAAGGTGGCGACACCTGGGGGAAGCACAACAAAGGGAGGGCAACCGCCATGGGCTGGCACAGGGAGCTGCTGATCGGGTTCGATCTGGAGACGACGGGCACCGATCCGCGCACGGCACGGATCGTGAGCGCCGCGGTGGTCGAGGTGCGGGGCGGGGAGCCGATCGGACGGCACGAGTGGCTGGCCGCGCCGGAAGTACCCATTCCGGACGATGCGGTGGCCGTGCACGGGATCACCAACGAGCGGGCGGCGGCCGGTCGGCCCATACGCGAGGTGGCCGACGAGATCGCGGACGTGCTGGTGGCGCACTGGCGCACGGGCGCGCCGGTGGTGGCGTACAACGCGGCGTTCGATCTGAGCCTGCTCGCCGCCGAGTTGGACCGCCACGGGCTGCGCTCGCTGGGCGAGCGGCTGGGCGGCGCGCCCACCGGCCCGGTCGTGGATCCGTACACGATAGACCGCGCCGTCGACCGCTACCGCAAGGGCAAGCGCACGCTGGAGGCGGTCTGCGGGGAGTACGGGGTGGCGCACGAGCGCGCCCACGAGGCCGGGGCGGACGCCCTCGCCGCGGTGCGCGTCGCCTGCGCGCTCGCCGAGCGGCACCGGGAGGTCGCCGGTCTCGAGCTGTGGGATCTGCACCACAAGCAGGTGGGGTGGTATGCGCACTGGGCCGCCGACTTCCAGTCCTGGCTGCGCCGCAAGGGCACCCCGGACGCGGTCGTGGACGGCAACTGGCCGCTGCGTGAGGCGCGGGCGGCGGTCGGGTAGTCCCGGGGCACCGATGAGTTCCCGCCGCCCGGCCGGTCCGTACAGGTGAGGGGGAACGGACCGGAGAAGGAGAGTGAGCGATGACCGACCAGACCTCACGTATCGACCTCGGCCCCGCGGCCCAGCGGGTGACGGCGCTGCTCAGCGGCGTCTCGGACGATCAGCTGGGGGCGCCCACGCCCTGCTCGGCCTACTCCGTGGGAGATCTGCTCGACCACTTCATGGGGCTGGCCACCGCCATGCGTCAGGCCGCGGAGAAGCACCCCGGTGAGAATCCCGGTCTTGGGCAGGCCGAGAGCCTGGACCCCGACTGGCGCCGGGAGCTGCCCCGGCGGCTGGAGGCGATGGCCGCCGCATGGCGGGACCCGGCTGCCTGGGAGGGCAGCACCCAGGCCGGCGGTGTCACCCTGCCCGCCGAGGCCATGGGCGTCGTCGCGCTGGACGAGCTGGTGATCCACGGCTGGGACCTCGCCCGCGCCACCGGGCAGCCCTACGACTGCGACCCGGACAGCGCCGAGGCGATCATCGGGTGGCTGTCGTCGTTCCCGGACGAGGAGCGGCCGAAGGAGATCTTCGGATCCGTCGTCGCCGTGCCCGAGGGCGCGTCCGCGCTGGACCGCGCCGTCGCGCTCAGCGGCCGCGACCCCGCGTGGACGGCGTGAAACCGCGCTTCAGAAGGCGTACCAGCGCACCGCCGCATCGCCCTCCCGCAGCGAGGCGACCCGACGGCGGAACTCGGCCAGCGCCGCCGGGTTCCCCGGCGCGTGCTGGGCCACCCACGCACAGCTGGCCGTCTCCCGCGCGCCCCGCAGCACCGCGCACCCCGGCCACTCCCGCACGTCCCAGCCGTACGCCGCGGTGAACTCGTCGTACGCCGCCGCGCCGAGCCCGTAGCGGTCCCGGGACAGCGCCATCACCACGAGGTCGTGCTCGCGCAGATCGGTGGCGAACGTCTCCAGGTCGACCAGGACCGGACCGTCCGGCCCGATGTGCACATTGCGCGGCAGCGCGTCGCCGTGGATCGGACCGGGCGCCAGGTGCGGGGTCAGCTCCGCGGTGGCTGCCGCGATGTCGTCCCGGCGGGCGCGCAGATACGCGGCGTCCGCCGGATCGATCGCCTCCCCGGCCAGCCGCAGCCAGCGCTCGACCCCGCCCAGCAGATCGCGGCGCGGCAGCGCGAGGTCCGGCGGCGCATCCGGCAGGGCGTGCACCCGCCGCAGCAGCGCGGCGAGGTCGCGCGGCCCGGCGGGGCGCTCCGGCGGCGGGAGCTGCTGCCAGTAGGTGACCAGGTGGCCGTCGTGCGCGAGCGGCTGCTCCGCGCCGCCGAAGCGGCGGTCCGGGCGCACCGCGGGCACCCCCTCCCGGGCCAGCCAGTCGGCGACCCGCAACTCCCGCGCCGCCCGCTCCCGTACGGCGAGGTCGCGGCTGACACGGACCACCAGGGAGAGGTGGTCGAGGGCGAAGACGGCGTTCTCGCCGAGCGCCAGCAGCCGGGCCCCGGTGGCGTCGCCCGTGCCGTGCGGCAGTGCGGCGGCGAGCACCGCCCGCGCCCGCTCCTCCGTGAACCCCGCGTCCGCCACGCCGCACCTCTCCTGCCCGCTGCCGAAGCCCTGCCCGGCCGGGCAGGACCGCCCGGGCCGGACCCCCGGCCCCGGACGGCCCAGTCTCGCACCCGGCCGGTCACCCCCGGCCGCTGCTGGCCGCCCCTGGGTGCGGTCGGCGCTCCGGCAACCCCGTTCTTCCGGCGAGTGAGCCGAAGGGGCGCGCCGCTGTCGAAAGGGAGAGCGCGCGGAGGTCCCGAGGAACGAGGGACCGAGCACGGTCGACCGTCGACAGGGGCTCTTGCGCCCCGGAGGCGAACCGAGCCCCTAAAGAGAGGGGCTGAAGATCTTCAGGCGGTCGCCTACGTCCGGGGTCTCGCGGCGGCGGGTCGGGCGGCCCGGCTCCACGGTGCCGATGTACAGCCAGCCCAGGGCGCGTTCGGGTTGGTCGAGGTCGAGCAGTTTGCGGACCGGTTCGGCGTCGAGCTGGGCACCGGTCCGCCAGATACTGCCGAAGCCGCGGGCGTGGAGCAGCAGCATCAGCGAGGTGGTCATGGCGCTGACGGCGGCCATCTGTTCCCATTCCGGCACCGGGGAGACGGGGTCGGGGGAGAACACGAGCGTGGCCAGCAGGGGCGCCCGCCGGGTCTTGGCGCGCATCGCCTCGATGCTCTTGCCGTTGTCCTCGGCCAGGGCGGCGGCGAGCGCGTCCCGGGCGTCTCCGGACATCAGCAGCCATCGCCAGGGCCGCAGCATGCCGTGGTCGGGGGCGCATGAGGCCGCCTTGAGCAGGTAGCGGAACTCTTCGGGGCTGGGTGCGGGACCGGCGAGCTTCTGCTCGCTGCGGCGGGTGAGGATGGCCGTCATCACGTCCATGCTGGTTCCCTTTCGTGGTGGGGTCCGTGGTGGGGCGTGCCGAGCAGCAACTGTTCGGGGCCGGCGGGCATCTCGCGGCCCATCAGGGAGTGCAGGAGCGGGTAGGCGCTGGTGTCGCCCGCCAGGACGCCGCCGAGCAGGGTGCGGGCGTCGTCGGCGAGGACGAGCTTGGCGTAGCTGCCCGCCCGGTGGTGGTGGCGGATGTATTCGAGGGCGCCGGGTGTCTCGGCGTGGCAGTCGCCGAAGCTGGCGACGTCGACGCCGAGCAGTTTGAGCCGGGTGGAGGTGTCGGCCTCCGCGAAGGGCCGCGCCGGGAGGCCCAGGAGCTGCGCGGCGACGCTTTCGGCCATGCGGTAGCCGGGGGCGACGAGCCCGTAGCAGCGGCCTTCGACGGCGGCGCATTCGCCGATCGCCCAGATCCGGGGGTCGGCCGTGCGGCAGTGGTCGTCGACGAGGATGCCGCCGCGCGGCCCGCGCGTCAGACCGGAGGGTTCGGCCAGGTCGTCGCGGGGGCGTACGCCGGTCGCGAAGACGACCAGGGCCGCTTCCAGCCGGGTGCGGTCGTCGAGGGTCACCGCGCAGACCCGCCCGTCGGGGCCGGGGTCGACGGACCGGGTGATGGTCCCGCAGTGGGGTTGCACGCCGAGCTTGCCGATGAGGTCGGCGAGGACCTGTCCGGCTCCGGCGTCGATCTGCAGCGGCAGCAGGTGCGGGGCCGTCTCCACCACATGGGACCGCATGCCCAGCAGCCGCAGCGCGTTGGCCGCTTCGAGGCCGAGGAGCCCGCCGCCGCCGATGGCCTCGATGTCCTCGACGGTGCGGTACGGGAGGTCATGGCCTCGATGCGACCCGGAAGCCGTCCCGCAGGTCGCGTCCCGCGATCGGCGGGACGAAGGGCCGGGAGCCGGTGGCCAGGACCAGCGCGTCGTAGGCGGGCGTCGCGGTTCCTCGGCGAGGACGACGATGCGCCACCGGCCCTCCCGGTCCCGGTCCCGGATCCGTTCCACCAGCCAGTGGCCGACCATGCCGTGGCCGACGACGACGAGGGTGCGGGTCACCGGAGTGCCTCCGCCACGGCCGGTTCGGGCCGCGGCCCGGCGGCGGCGTGCAGGGCGGCGCACAGGTCGCGGACCGCGCCCGCGCAAGAGCCGCAGCCGGTGGTCGCGCGGGTGGCCGCGGCGAGCGCGGCCGCGTCGCGGGCGCCGCCGCGCCAACTGTCGGCCAGGGTGCGCTTGGTGACGTTGTTGCAGTGGCAGACGACCGCGTCGTCCGGCAGTTCCACCGGTCCGCCGCGCCCGGCGGGGATGCCGAGCAGGAACGCCAGCCGGTCCGAGGGCACCGGCAGCCCCTGGTCGCCCAGGGCGCCGAGGGCGGCGATGGCCTGCGGGTAGCCGACCAGGACGGCGCCGAGGAGCCGTTGGTCGCGCAGCTCCAGCCGGGCGTAGCCGCCGCGGGCGGGGTCCTGGAGCGTCACCGTCTCCTCGACCTCGTCGGCCGGTCCCGGCGGACCGTACGCCGCGATGTCCAGCCCGGGCGCCTTCAGCCGGGTCACGGACGCGCAGGTGGCGGGCCGGGTGGGGCGGCCGCAGAGGATCGCCGCGAGCCGGTCCGCGTGGTGCCAGGCGGTGGTCGCGAGCCCGGGGACCGTGCCGCCTTCCTCGGCGCAGTCGCCGATGGCGTGGATGTGCGGATCGTCGGTGGTCAGGGCGGTGTCGACCACCACGCCGGTGCGGACGGCGAGTCCGGCGGCGCGGGCCAGGCGGGTGTCCGGCCGGACACCGGCGCACACCATCACGGTGTCGGTGCCGATGGCCTGGCCGCGGTCGAGGGTGAGGGAGCCGGGGGAGTACGCGACCGCCTGCCGGGACAGTTCCAGCCGTATGCCGTGGTCGCGCAGTCCGCGGGCGAGGAGCGCCCCCGCCGCGGCGTCGAGCTGGCGGTTCATCGGGTACGGGCGCGGATGCACCAGGGTGACGCGGGTGCCGCCGCGCCGCAGCGCGAGCGCCGTCTCCACTCCGAGCACCCCGGCGCCGACCACCGCCACCTGACCGCCGGTGACGCGCCGGCTGTCGGCGAGGGTACGCAGCGGGGTGACGCCGTCGGCGAGCCGGCCGGCTTCCGTCAGCAGGCCGGGGACGGCGGGTATCCGGGGCCGGGCGCCGGTCGCGAGCACCAGGTGGTCGTAGGGGTGGCTGGTGCCGTCCGACGCGTGCACCAGGCGGCGTTCCCGGTCGATGCCGGTGACCCGGGTGCCCAGCAGCACCACGGTGCCGTCGGGTGGAGCGGGCAGGGCCAGGGCGCGGGCCGGGAGTGTGCCGTCCAGCACGGAGGGGAGCAGCACCCGGTTGTACGCGGGCACCGGCTCCGCCCCCAGGACGGTGACGGTGCCCTGGTGGCCGTGGTGGTGCAGCCGGTCCACGAGGCGGTGGGCGGCGATGCCGTTGCCCACGACGACGACGGCGCTCATGCCGTGGCCGTCCAGGGCTCGATGCGGACCGCGCAGACCTTGAACTCGGGCATGTGGCTCTCCGGATCGAGGGCGGTACTGGTGATGAGGTTGGCCCGGCCGTCCGCGGTGAAGTGGAACGGCAGGAAGACGGTGTCGGCGCGCAGGGTCGGCACCAGCCGCACCCGGGCCACGGCCGTGCCGCGCGCCGAGCTGATCCGCGCGAGGTCGCCCTCGGCGAGCCCGGCCCGCTCGGCGGTGTCCGGGTGCACTTCGAGATACGACTCCGGCTCGGCCGCCAGCAGTTCGGGGACCTCGCGGGTCTGGGCGCCGGACTGGTAGTGCGCCAGCGCCCGGCCGGTCGTGGCGTACAGGGGGAAGCGGCCGTCGGGGAGTTCGGCGGCGTCCCGGTGGTCCACCGCGCGGAACCGGGCCCGGCCGTCGGGGTGGGCGAAGCGGTCGAGGAACAGCCGGGGCGTGCCCGCGTGCGGCGGCTGCCCGGGCGGGGTGGCGGGGCAGGGCCAGTGCAGGGCCTCACCGGCGTCGAGCCGTTCGTAGCTGATGCCGGAGTAGTCGGCCCGGCCGCCCCGGGTGGTGCGGCGCAGCTCCTCGAACACCTGGTGCGGTTCGGCGGGGAAACGTTCCGGCGGCTGGCCGAGCCGGATCGCCAGCCCGCGCAGCACGTCCAGGTCGCTCCGTACGCCCGGCGGCGGCCCGGAGAGCCTGCGGCGGCGCAGCACCCGGCCCTCCAGATTGGTCATGGTGCCCTCCTCCTCGGCCCACTGCGTCACCGGCAGCACCACATCGGCCAGCAGCGCCGTCTCGGAGGGCATGAAGTCGGCCACCACCAGCAGGTCCAGCGCGGCCAGCCGCTCGGCGATCCGCGCGGCGCGCGGTGCGGACACGACCGGGTTGGAGCCGAACACCAGCAGCGCGCGCGGTCCGCCGGGGCGGCCGAGGGAGTCCAGCAGCTCATAGGCGCTCGGCCCGGGGCCGGGCAGCTCCTGTGGCGCCACGCCCCAGACGGCGGCCACGTCGGCGCGCGCACCGGGGTCCGCGATGGACCGGTAGCCGGGCAGCTGGTCGGCCTTCTGGCCCATCTCCCGGCCGCCCTGCCCGTTGCCCTGTCCGGTGAGGCAGCCGTAGCCGCTGCCCGCCCGGCCGGGCAGGCCCAGGGCGAGCGCCAGGTTGATGAAGGCCGCCACCGTGTCGGTGCCCTTGCTGTGCTGTTCGGCGCCGCGCCCGGTGAGGACGTAACGCCGCCGGGCCTCGCCGAGCATCCGCACCGCCTCGCGCTGGGCGGCCACCGGCACCCCGGTGACGCGTTCGACGCGCTCCGGCCACCAGGCCACCGCCCGTTGCCACGCGGCGTCGAACCCGACGGTGCGCCGGTGCACATAGCCCTCGTCCATCCGGCCCTCGGTGACGGCGAGATGGAGCAGCCCGAGGGCGAGCGCCAGATCGGTGCCGGGCTGCGGCTGGAGGTGGAGGGCGGCGGTCTCCGCGGTCCGGGTCCGGCGCGGATCGATGACGATGAGCCGCGCGCCCGCCAGGTGGCGCATCAGCGGCGGCATGGTCTCGGCCGGGTTCGCCCCAGCGAGCAGGATCACCTCGGCGTCGTCGAGGTCGCCCACCGGGAACGGCAGTCCGCGGTCGACGCCGAAGGCGGCGTTCCCGGCGGCCGCCGCGGAGGACATGCAGAACCGGCCGTTGTAGTCGATGCGGCTGGTGCCCAGCGCCACCCGGGCGAACTTGCCCAGCAGATACGCCTTCTCATTGGTCAGCCCGCCGCCGCCGAACACCGCCACCGCGTCCGGGCCGTGCGCGTCCCGGATCCGGCGCAGCCGGTCCGCGACGGTGTCCAGCGCCTGGTGCCAGCCGACCGGTTCCAGCGTCCCGCGCGGGTAGCGGATCAGCGGGTTGTGGAGCCGCACCGGGGTGTCGAGGAGGGCGGGGGCGGTCCACCCCTTCTGGCACAGCCCGCCCCGGTTGACGGGGAAGTCGGAGGGCCGCACGACGACCGTGCCGTCCTCGTGGCCCAGCCAGGTGCCGCACTGGAGGGCGCAGTACGGGCAGTGGGTCGCCACGGACGGGGAGACGGCGGACGGCGCGGCGGGGCCCGCGGGTCTGGCAGGGGACGCGGGGGAGCGGGATTCAGACATGGGAGACCTCCGCACGCCGGGCGGAGCTGCCGGTTCCGGGCCCGCCGCCGGGTGCGCCGCGCAGATAGACCGCCCAGGTCACCACCGCGCAGACCGCGTAGTAGCCGAGGAAGGCGGTGAACGCGGCGTCACCGGTGCCGCCGGGGCCGTCGTAGCAGGCGCGGAAGGCCAGGTTCACGGCGACGCCGCCGAGCGTGCCGATCGCGCCCGTGACGCCGATGACCGCGCCGGACAGCTCACGGGCCCGGGCGAAGGCGCGGGTGGCGTCCTCGCCCGCGGTGACGGCCTTCTCCGCGTCCTGGGCGAAGACCGCCGGAATCATGGTGTACGCCGAGCCGTTGCCGATCCCCGACAGCACGAAGAGCACGCAGAAGGCGGCCACGAACAGGGTGAACGAATGCGTTGCGGAGGCCAGCAGCAGCACCCCGGTCCCGGCGGCCATGGCGGCGAGGTCCACGAGGGTCACCCGCGCACCGCCCCACCGGTCGGCCAGCAACCCGCCGAGCGGCCGGAACAGCGAGCCGAGCAGCGGGCCGAGGAAGGTGTACGAGACGGCCTCCAGCGCGCTGGCGCCGAACTCGTACTGGAGGACCAGGCCGAACGCGAAGCCGTAGCCGATGAACGAGCCGAAGGTGCCGACGTACAGCAGCGACATCCACCAGGTGTGGCGGCTGCCCAGGGCCTCGCGCAGCGCCCCCGGGCGGGCCCGTACGGCGGTGAAGTTGTCCATCCGCCGGGCGGCGAGCACCGCCAGCAGTGCCGCCAGCGGCAGATATCCCGCGGCCAGGTACTCGGGGTGGCCGAGCCCCGCGGTGGCCGCCACCAGCAGCCCGAGCAGCTGCACCACGGCCACGCCCAGATTGCCGCCGCCCGCGTTGATGCCCAGCGCCCGGCCCTGGTGGCGGCGGGGGAAGATGCCGCTGATGTTGGTCATCGACGAGGCGAAGTTGCCGCCGCCGAGCCCGGCCGTCGTCCCGGCCACCAGGAACACCCACAGCGGGGCGTCCGGCCGCTGGATCACCCAGACCGCGAGCGCGATGGGGAGCAGCAGGGAGGCGGTGGCGAACACCGTCCAGTCGCGGCCGCCGAAGCGGGTCACGGCGTAGCGGTAGGGCAGCCGGAGCGCCGCCCCGGCCAGCGTGGGGACGACGACCAGCAGGAACTTCTCCCCGGCGTCGAAGGTGAATCCGGTCGCGGGGGACATGAAGAGGACCAGGACCGACCACAGGCTCCACACCGAGAAGCCGAGGTGTTCGGTCGCGACGGACAGCACCAGATTGCGCCGTGCGACGCGGCTGCCCTCGCGTTTCCAGAACTCCCGGTCCTCGGGGTTCCAGTGATGTATCCAGCGGCCGGAACCGGCCCGAGCCTTGCCCATGAGTTGCCTCGGCCTCCACTCGCATCTGAAACACGGTCACAGTCATCAGTGGTGGTGATGGTGATGGTGTTGAAGGTGGTGCTTGGTGTGGCACGAGAATGCTGATGCCGGATTCCTCCACGGGATGTGGAAGATCCAGAGGCATATCCAGGGTGCCGGGAGGCCGAAAGCGGGCTCAATTGAACCTTGGTACACACGGACGGGCCGGCCTCACGCAGGGCAGCAGAGGCCGGCCGGATGGGAGTGGTGCGTGCCCGTCACATGGTCGTGCGCAGTGATTCAATCCAGGCATACGAGACCAGACCCGCTTGCAGCCGGGACTCCACATGCAGCTTTGTCAGGATCTGCGCCACATGTGCTTTGACCGTGCGTTCGGTGACGGCAAGCCGGGACGCTATGGACCGGTTGGACTCCCCGTCACCGAGCAAGCGGAACACGTCGAATTCGCGATTCGAAAGCGAGGGCACCCGGTCCAGCTCTTCCTGCCAGGTCCGGCGAGCGTTCGGGGCCAGAGCAACTTTCCTGTTGGCTAAACCGATCAGGCTTCCCTGTGTGGCCATGTATCTCCCTCTCCCGAAAACGCGGGTCGCGGGTCCGGGCAATAGGTGAATTCACGTCAGCCTTATGGGCCCCGGCAGTATACGGAAGACGCCGATGTCAGAGCTGTGTGACGAGCTTCACTTCCCGTTCGTGCAGCCCGCCGGATGTGGCCGTCTACCTGCGAGTCTGTGGTGACGGACGATGCGGAATCGTCTTGCTCTCTGAGACGGCATCACCGGCGGGCCGCAATGGCGCATTCTCGATCGAGGCGCGGACGAGCGATCATGCTAGATTCACTCGATTTCCGGTCAAGCGAGCCGGTCAGCGGCGTCGCTCATCCGCGCCCCGTCATCCGCGCCGCTCGGCGGAGCCGCGTTCGCGGTCCTCCGCGCCCGCCGCGGCCACCGCCTCGGCCGCTTCCCCGGTCTTCGGCCGCACCCGGCCCTGGGTGACCGCCAGCACCGCGCCGGCCAGCAGTACGACCGCGCCGATGGCCTGGACCGCGCCGAACGTCTCGCCCAGGAAGAGGTAGGAACACAGGGTGCCGACCGCGGGCACCATGAACATCATGATCGAGGCGGAGGCCGGGCCCACCGCCCCGACGCCTCGGTAGTAGAAGAGGTTCGCCACGGCCGTCGGCCCGATCGCCACGAACACCGCGTTGATCCAGGTGGTGGCGGGCACCGCGCCCCAGTCCGCGTCCATCGCGGAGGGCACGCTGTACAGGCCCAGCAGGATGGCGCCGCAGCTCATCGCGTACGCCGTGGCCCGAAGCGGTTCGATCCCGGCGAGCACCCGGGGGCCGAGCAGGGTGAACGCCGCCCAGCAGGCCGCGCTCAGCAGGAACAGCACATCGCCGAGGAACCGGTCGCCGCCCGCGCCCGCGTCGGTCCGCGCGCCGATCAGGAAGATCACGGCCCCGGTCAGCCCCAGCGCCAGCCCCGCGACCCGTCCGGCGGACGCCCGCTCCTTGCGGGTGACCAGCAGGAATCCGGTGGTCAGCACGGGGCTCATGACGGGGATGATGGTGGTGCTGTCCATCGCCGGCGCCAGCGAAAGTCCCCAGAAGAACAGCAGGTTGTACAGGAAGACGCCGAGCACTCCCGCCCCGGCCGCGCGCCCCACGTCGCGCCCGGACGTGGCCTGCTGGGAGGGGACGAAGCGCAGCGCGATGAGCAGGACCACCGCCCCGCCGCCGAAGCGCAGCAGGGCCGCCACGGCGTGCGGCAGATGGTCGACGACCACCTTGGAACTGCTGAAGCCGCTGCCCCATAAGACCATCGTGGTCGTCAGTAAGAGATAGGGGTTGGTGCCCCCTTGGGGCCTTTGCTGCTTCTGCGACATGCGCTTCCCCCTTTGCCTGGTGCGTTAGTGCCGTTGCGTTGTTGCCCGTGCGTTGCTGCCGGTGCAGTTGCTGCTGGTGCGTTGCCGCTGGTGCGGGTGATGCTGAAGTGGCCGAGCGCCCCGGTGCGCGCAGGGGCGGGGCCGTGCAGGTGACGTCCCGTCATCTGCGGTGGTCGGGCCACAGCGTAACGGGCCGGTGAAGGGCCCGTGCCCCCCGCCTCGCCGACGGCACCGGAACTCGCCTGTACGAAGGTTCAATTGAGGCGCTCAGTGCCCCGCGGTGATAGTGAATCGCGTCCCGGTCAGACGCCGGGTCATCGCGAACACTCGTGGCGGGCACGGCCCCACGCGGTGCGCTGCGCAATGTCTTCTGTCATTTCCGACGGCCGCAAGAAGGGTTTCCCGAAATGCTGCTGCAATCCATGACATCGGACCCCATCGCGCGGAATTCCGATCTCGTGAGCCTCTTCCGAGACGTCGCCGCGACGGCGCCGGAGCGGACGGCGCTGTCCGCCGAGGACGACCGCGTCTCCTACCGGCGGCTCGACGCCTGGTCGGACGCGGTGGCCCGGACCCTGCTCGCCGAGGGGGTACGGCCCGGGGACCGCGTCGGCTTGCGCATGACGCCGGGTGCCGAGGCCATCGTCGCGATCCTGGCCATCCTCAAGTGCGGCGCCGCGTACGTCCCGGTGGACCTGCGCAACCCGGTCTCCCGGAGCGACTTCATCCTCGCCGACAGCGGTGCGAGCGCGCTGATCGGCGAGCCCTACGAGGGGTGCGCGGTCACCAGGGTGGTCCGCACCGCAGCCGTCGCGGAGTGCCGGGACGCGCGGCCGGAGCCCGTGACGCACGCCGGGGACACGGTGCGCCCGGGCGCCGACGACACGGCGTACGTCATCTACACCTCCGGGACCACCGGCAATCCGAAGGGCGTGCCGGTACGCCACGCCAATGTGCTGGCCCTGCTCACCGGCGCGCCATCGGTGTTCGACTTCACGGCGGACGACCGCTGGCTGCTGTTCCACTCGCTGTCGTTCGACTTCTCGGTGTGGGAGATCTGGGGGCCGTTCTCCACCGGCGCGGAGCTGGTGGTGCTGCCGCACTGGGCGGCGCGTACGCCCGAGCAGTACCTGTCGGTCATCATCGACCGGGGCGTCACCGTCATCAACCAGACGCCCACCGCCTTCCTCGCGCTCACCGAGGCGGCGGTGCGCGGCGGCCGGGACGTCTCGGGGCTGCGCTACGTCATCTTCGGCGGCGAGAAGCTCACCGCGCCCATGCTGCGGCCCTGGGCCAAGGCGTTCGGGCTGGACCGGCCGCGGCTGGTCAACGGTTACGGGATCACCGAGACCACGGTGTTCACGACCTTCGAGGAGATCGGCGAGGCGTACCTGGCGCAGGACGCCTCGGTCATCGGCCGCGCGCTGCCGTCGTTCCGTACCCGGGTCGTCGGCGACGACGGCCGGGACGTGGCCCTGGGCGAGACCGGTGAACTGTGGCTGGCCGGGGCCCAGTTGGCCGAGGGCTATCTGAGCCGCCCGGAGCTGACCGCGGAGAAGTTCCCGGTGGTGACCGACGGCAGGACCGGCGAGTCCGTCCGCTACTACCGCTCCGGGGACCTGGTCAGCGAGCTGCCGGACGGCCGGTTCGCGTACGAGGGCCGCGCCGACCTCCAGGTCAAACTGCGCGGCTATCGCATCGAGCTGAGCGACATCGAGACCGCCGTGCGCCGCCACGACGACGTCGTCGACGCGGTCGTCACGGTGCGCGAGTTCAAGCCCGGCGACCTCCGGCTGGTCTGCGCCTACGTGGCCCGTGAGGGCAGCGGCGCGACCACCGCACGGGAGCTGCGGGACCACATCAAGACCCTGTTGCCGGCCTATATGCACCCGGCGCGCTATCTGCGGCTGCCGGGGCTGCCCCGCACCGTCAACGGAAAAGTCGACCGGGCGGCCGTCGCCCGGTCCTGGGAGGAAGAGGTGGCACGTTCATGACGGGACAACAGATCACCGAGGCGCAGACCGCGCACCCCGACAACCTGGCCGTCACCTGGGTGGGTGAGCTGCTGGAGGAGTCCGACCTGTCCGCCCAGGACAACTTCCTCGACCTCGGCGGCCACTCCGTCCTGGCCCTGGAGCTGAGCGAGCGGGTCAAGAAGGACCTCGGCGTCGACCTGGACATGCAGATCCTCTTCGAGCGCAGCATCGGCGAGGCCATCGCCGACGCCGTCACCCGCGCCCGGACCGCCAAGTAGGAGAAGGAGAATCCCCATGACCACTGTGAGCGAGAAGGCCAACTTCACCTTCAGCCCCGAAGAGGTGGCCCGGTTCGAGCGGGACGGCTACATCGGCCCGGTCAAGGTCTTCGAGCCCGAGGAGATGACCCGCCGCTGGAACACCATCCGGCGCCAGCTCCTCGACCGCTCCCTGGCCATCTACCCGGACAGCAACGGCAAGGCCAACATCTCCAACTACGACCGCCACCTCGACATCGACCTGCTGGCCGAGCACATCATGCGGCCCGAGATCGTCGACCGTGTCGCCTCCCTCATCGGCCCCAACCTGCTCTGCTGGCGCAGCGAGTTCTTCCCCAAGTACCAGGGCGACGAGGGCACCGACTGGCACCAGGCGGCCACCTTCGCCCACGCGACCGGCAAGCCGCAGATCATCTGGCCGTCCGACGAGGGCCGCCCCGCCTTCATCGGCACCATCACGGTGTGGACCGCGTTCACCCACTCCACCGAGCAGAACGGCTGCCTCCAGCTCATGCCGGGCACCCACACGTCGATGAACTACGACGAGTCCAAGGGCATGGACTACGACGCGGACGCCATCAACCAGCGCGAGAAGGACGGCATCAAGCGCGGCTTCTTCGGCTACGACTACCGGTCCCTCCAGAAGGACCCCAACTGGAAGCCGGACGAGTCGCAGGCGTACCCGATGGTCCTCAAGCCGGGCGAGGCCGTCATCTTCTGGTCGAACACCATGCACGCCTCGCTGCCGCACACCGGCAGCAAGACCGACTACCGCATGGGCTTCGCCGCCCGCTACGTGCCCACCCAGGTGCAGGTCTACCCCGGCACCGAGAACCTGACCGAGTACGGCGACGGCATCAACCTCGAAAAGTACGGAGCGGTCCTCGCCTCCGGCGTCGACGAGTACGGACACAACCGGATAGCCCGCACGAGCCAGCGCGGTTACGAGTTCGTGCCGCGCCAGGTCCCCAGCCACCCGACGGCCGGCTGACCTCGTTCCGGCGCCACGGCGGGGCGGCCCCGGGCCGCCCCGCCGTGCCCCCTTCCCGCCCGTCCCACTCTTCCCGCGGTGCTCGCCGCGACGGTCCGCAGGAGGTACGTATGACGCCCCGCCCCCTCATCATGCTGCACCACGCGGGCGGCTCCGCCGCCGTCTTCGACCGGCTCGCCGAGGCCCTGCCGGACGGCATCCAGCCGCTGCCGCTGGAGCTGCCCGGCCGCGGCAAGCGGTGGCGCGAGGCGCCCGTCACCACCATCGAGGACGCCGTCGACGACCTGCTGCGGGCGGTCGCCGGGCAGCCGGACGAGATCGCGATCTTCGGCCACAGCGTGGGCGCGTACCTCGGCCTCTGCCTGGCGGCTCGGCTGGCGGAGACCGGCGGTCCGCGCTGCTCCACCCTCTTCGCCTCCGCCAACGCGGGCCCGGTGAGCGCCGAACTGCCGTGTGAGGGCTCGCCGTTGCTCACCACCGACGAGGAGATCTTCGCCATCGCCGAGAAGTCCGGCGGCACGATCTCCCCGCAGATCCGCGAACACCCCGTGCTGCGGGAGCGCACCGCGGCCCTGCTGCGCGCCGACTTCTCGCTCGGCGACTCGTTCCTGCGCAAGCGCCCGGCCACCACCGTCGTGAGCGCCGATCTCGTGGTGTGCTGCGGCACTGACGACGTCTTCACCGATGCCCAGCTGGACAGCTGGCGGCACAGCACGACCGGACGGACCTCCGTCACGCCCCGCCTCCCCGGCGACCACTTCTACCTCGAACAGCCCGCCCAGGCGGCGGCCCTGGCCGAGACCATCACCCGTACGCTGCTGGGATCGGCCGACCGGACTCCTTGATCGGCCGGACTCCTTGACGGGGCCCCGCGCCGTCCGCACGATGACGGGCGTGACACCCACGACCGCGACGGCGCGGTCCGACAAGCCTCCGGCCCGCGGGCCGGACGGCGGCGGCGCCCCCGCCGCGCGGCGGGGGCCCGGAACCGGCCACGGCGCGTGGTTCCTGGTGCTGCCCGCGCTGCTGCCCATCCTGCTGCTCAGCGTCGGCCCGCTGCTGTACGGGATCGCGCTGGCCTTCACCGACGCCCAGTCCGGCCGCACCGAGCCGACCCAGTGGACCGGGCTGCTCAACTTCCAGGACCTGGCCCGCGACACGCTCTTCTGGGAGTCGTTCCGGATCGGTCTGGTGTGGGCGGTCGCGGTGACCGTTCCGCAGTTCGTGCTGGCGCTCGGGCTGGCGCTGCTGCTGGTGCAGAACCTCCGCTTCCGCTGGCTGGCGCGGGCGCTGGCGATCGTGCCGTGGGCGATGCCCGAGGTCGTCGTCGGCATCATGTGGCGCCTGGTGTACCACCCCGACGCGGGGGTGCTGGGCGAGGCGCTGGGCACCGACCGGGACTGGCTGGGCAGCCTCTCCACCGCCCTGCCCGCCGTGATCGTCGTCGGCATCTGGGCGCGGCTGCCGCAGGTGACGGTCACCCTGCTGGCCGCGCTCGCCAACGTACCGCGCGAGCTGCACGAGGCCGCGGCGGTGGACGGCGCGGGCGCCTGGCGCCGCTTCCGCACCGTCACCTGGCCCGCCATCAGGCCCGTGGCGCTGGCCATCAGCGCGCTCAGCCTCATCTGGAACATCAACTCCTTCGCGCTGGTCTACGTCCTGACCGGGGGCGGGCCCGGCGGGCGCACCCGGCTGCCGATGCTCTTCGCGTACGAAGAAGCCTTTGGCTACGGGCAGTTCGGGTACGCGGCCGCCATGGGATGCGTGCTGGTCGCGGTGGTCTCCGTGCTCCTCGCGCTCTTCCTCGTCGGGCGGCTCAAGGGGGACGACGCATGAACCGGGCCGCCGTCGTGCGCAGGCGCCGGGCAGCCCGCGCCGGGCAGTACCTCGCCCTGCTGGGCTACCTCGTCTTCCTCGCGTTCCCGCTGCTGTGGCTGCTGTCCACCGCGTTCAAACCGCCGCGCGAGCTGGCGAGCCCGGACCCCGGCTGGATCCCCCTGGACCCGACCCTCGACAACTTCCGCCAGGCGTTCGACGAGCAGCCGCTGCTGCGGGCTGCGGCGAACAGCCTGACCGCCTCCGTCGCCGCCGCGGTCATCACCGTCGTCATCGCGACCCCGATGGCGTACGTCATGGCCCGGCACCACCGCTCCCCGCTGTCCCGGGCGGCCACCGGCTGGGTCGTGGTCAGCCAGGCGTTCCCCTTCGTCCTGGTGATCATCCCGCTGTTCCTCGTGCTCAAGAACCTGTACCTGATCAACTCCCTGTCCGGGCTGATCATGGTGTACGTGGTGTGGTCCCTGCCGTTCGCCCTGTGGATGCTGGCGGGGTACGCCCGCGCCGTGCCCAGGGAGTTGGAGGAGGCCGCGGCCGTGGACGGAGCGGGGCGGCTGCGCGTCCTCGTCTCGGTCACCATGCCGCTGCTGGCGCCCGGCCTCGTGGCCACCGCCCTCTTCGCCTTCATCACCGCGTGGAACGAGTTCTTCTTCGCGCTGGTGCTGCTCAAGACCCCGCAGAAGCAGACCATGCCCGTCGTCCTCACCCACTTCATCGGCGCGGAGGGCGTCGCCGACCTCGGCCCGCTGGCCGCCGCCTCGCTGCTCGCCACCCTGCCCTCGCTCGTCCTGTTCGCCGTCATCCAGCGGCGGATCACCAGCGGGACGCTGGCCGGGGCGGTGAAGTCCTGATGCGCCGCCGTACGCTGCTGACCGTCGGCGCCGCCGCTCTGGCGCCCGGGTGCGCGCCCGCGCGGCGCCGCGCCCGCGGGGGACACGTGACCCTCCGCTTCCAGTCGCTGGCCTGGCAGAAGGAGTCCGTCGAGGCCAACAAGCGGCTGGTGGCGGAGTGGAACGCGGCCCACCCCCGGATCAGAGTCGAGTACGTCCAGGGCAGCTGGGACGGCGTCCACGACCAGCTCCTCACCTCCTTCGAGGGCGGTGAGGCGCCCGACATCATCCACGACGCCGCCGACGACCTCGCCGACTTCGCGTACGGCGGCTATCTCGCCGATCTGCGCGGGCTGCTGCCGGACCGGCTGAAGGCCGACATCCCGGCCCACAGCTGGGCGACCACCACCTTCGGCGATGGCGTCTACGGGGTGCCGTTCCTCCAGGAGCCGCGCGTGATCATCGCCAACCGGGCGCTGCTGGAGCGGGCGCGGGTGCGGATCCCGACCGTGCGCGACCCCTGGAGCTGGGCGGAGTTCGAGGACGTGGCGCGGGCGCTCACCCGGGGCGGGACGTACGGGGTCGGCTGGCCGCTCAAGGACCCCGTCGCCGCGACCCTGGGCCTCGCCCTCTCCACCGGCGGCCGGGTCTTCCACCGCGGCGACGACGGCAAGGTCACCGTCCGCTTCGGCGCCGCCGATCAGCGCGTCCCGCGCGCGATCGCCCGTACGGCGGCCAAGTCCACGCTCGGCATGGGCGGTTCGGACACCCTCCCCGGCTTCTTCGGCGGCAAGTACGCCATGGTGCCGCTCGGCTTCTCGTACCGTCAGCAGATCGTCCAGCAGGCCCCCGAGGGCTTCGCCTGGACGGTGCTGCCCGCGCCCGCCGGGCCCGGCGGCGACCGGCGCCAGGGGGTCGGCCCGCAGACCCTGTCCATCGCCGAGGACAGCCCGTACCGGCGGGAGGCGGCCCGCTTCCTCGAATTCTTCCTGCGCCCGCGCAACATGGCGCGGCTCGCGCTGGGCGACTGGATGCTGCCCACGGGCACCGGCGCGCTGCGCGACCCGGCGCTGCACACATCCGAGCACGGCTGGGCCACCGGAACGGCCCTGGCCGCCCAACTGCGTCCGGCCCCCGCCCTGTCGGTGCGCGGCTACCGGGAGTGGAAGGACAAGGTGGCCACACCCGCGCTCCAGGAGTACTACAGCGGAGCCATCGGAATGGAAAGACTGAGAAAAAGATTGATCAAGGACGGGGGACTGGTGCTCGCTCGATACCAGCGTTAGGGTGTGGGGCGGGTGTGTTGATAGTTGCATGAGGCAATCGGCCTCGCCTAAGTTCCGCACCATGACCTCAGCGATGCGTGCCCAAGAGCCCGCCCATATAGCCATGTTCGGCATCGCGGCGCACGGGCACGTCAACCCCAGCCTTGAGGTGATCCGCGAGTTGGTGGCCCGCGGCCACCGGGTCACTTACGCCATTCCCCAATCGTTCGCCGACAAGGTCGCCGAAACCGGCGCCGAGCCCAGGACCTACGACACGGTCCTCTTCCAGGACGACATGCCGGAAGACGCCGAACTGATCGATTACGTCGAGCCCTTCCTGACCGAGGCCATCCAGGCGCTGCCCCAGCACCTGAAGGCGTACGAGGGCGACGAGCCGGACCTGATCCTCTACGACATCACCGCCTACCCGGCGCACCTCCTCGCCCGCCGCTGGGGCGTGCCCGCCGTCGAGCTGGCGCCGAGCTTCGTGGCCTGGGAGGGCTACAAGGAAGAGGTCTTCGATCCGAAGTACGGGCACCTGCGCCACTCCGAGCGGGGCCGGGCCTATTACGCGCGCTTCAGCGCCTGGCTCGCCGAGAACGGAATGCCCGGCACCGACCCCGACCGCCTCACCGGCCGCCCCCGCCGCTGCCTCGCCCTCATCCCCGAGCTGTTCCAGCCCCACGCCGACCGCGTCGACACCTCCGTCTACTCCTTCGTCGGCCGCTGCCACGCCACCCGCCACGACGACGGCCAGTGGCATCGCCCGGACGCCCTCGCCCCCACGGACCGCGTCCTGCTGATCTCACTCGGCTCGACCTGGACCAGGGAACCCGGCTTCTACCGCGCCTGCGTCGACGCCTTCGGCGACCTCCCCGGCTGGCACGTCGTCCTCCAGATCGGCGGATACGTCGACCCGGACGGCCTCGGCGCCCTGCCCGCCAACATCGAAACCCACACCTGGGTGCCCCAGGTCAGCGTCCTCCAGCAGGCCGACGCCTTCGTCACCCACGCGGGCGCGGGCGGCAGCCAGGAGGCACTGAGCTGCGGCGTCCCGATGGTGGCCGTGCCCCAGGCCGTCGACCAGTTCCGCAACACCGCCACCCTCCAATCGCTCGGTGTCGCCCGGCAGTTGCCCAAGGAAGAGGTCACGGCGGAATCGCTGCGAGCGGCCGTCCTCGCCCTCACGGACGACCCCCGGGTGGCCGCCCGCTGCGCCGAGGTCAAGGCCCGCATGGCTGCCGAAGGCGGCCCGGAGCGAGCCGCCGACCTGATCGAAGCCGAACTCCCGGCCGGGCCGCTCAGCGGTACGACGGAACCGGCCGCGCGGCTCATGGGGAGCCACGCGACCGGGTGAGGGAGAGCGGCGGTCCGTCAGACCTTGGCGTACCCGGGTCGGTCATCCAGCTTTGGGGCGGGGAGCGTGCCCGGCGGGGCGGTCGCCGGGGGCGGGGTGGGCGCCGTCTCGTCGTGGGTGACCACGTCCGTGCACCACCGCGTCCCGGGTGGTGCGCCCGGCCAGCCGCGCCTCGCGGATCCGGGAGACCACGAACACGTGGTAGTCCATGCTCAGCCCGGGGACTTCACCGCGGTGGCCTCACCGGTGCCGCGCACCGCGGACAGCACCGCGTCGACCGCGCGCCGGAACTCCGGGTCGTCCGCGGTCACTCCGCCGTCCTTCGCCTGGATCAGGACGGTTTCCCCGGCCGGTTCGACAATGCCCGCGTCGTCCAGAATCTTCAGGGCATGCCCGGACTCGCCCGGACGCTCCTCACTGTTGGTCGAGTCGACCCGGCCCGTCATCGACCCCACGGCCAGCACGAGAACGACCAGCAGCAGCCAGCCCCCGACCGCCGTCCAGCGGTGCCGGGCGCTCCAACTGCCCGCGCGGGCGGCCCGGTGAGGCGGGGGGGCGGGGTCCTCCACCTCGGGGAAGGGGGCCGACCCTACCTCTTCGGTCCAAGCCCCTTACAGGTAAAGGGACTTGTCGTGATCGTGCTGTGATGACGTTGCATATGTCACACATGGACCAGGATCTTGAATTGCCCGGTTCCATCCGCCAGGGTTTCGTCTCAGCCCGGAGTGATCCGAACACGCTCCGGTGCCATCGCAACCGCGTGTGAAAACACCGTGCGCGAAAACCCCCCACAACCGCACGAGGAGGATCCCTCGTCATGGCAGTACACAAGCAGCGCAACGCGCGTCGACTCACCCTGGCGATAGCCGCGGCGGGCGCCGTCACCGCCGGTGCCTTCGTGGCCGTCCCGGCCGGCGCCGCCACCGCGAAGCCCGCCGAGGGCACCGTCTACGGCACCCAGGCCAAGAACGCCGTCGACGGCAGCTACATCGTCATGCTCAAGGGCGGACAGACCGTCAAGGCCGCCTCCGAGGGCAAGGACCTGGCCGAGCAGTACGGCGGCAAGCTGCGCCGCAGCTACGACTCCGCCGTCAACGGCTTCTCCGCCACCAGCCTCAGCGAGACCGAGGCCAAGCGGCTGGCCGCCGACCCGTCGGTCGCCAAGGTCGTCCAGAACCACCGCTACTCCATCAAGACCACCCAGGCGGACCCGCCGTCCTGGGGTCTGGACCGGATCGACCAGGCCGACACCAAGGGCGACAAGAAGTACACCTACCCGGACAGCGCGGGTGAGGGTGTCACCGCGTACGTCATCGACACCGGGGTCCGTGCCTCGCACAAGGACTTCGACGGCCGCGTCACCTCCGGCTTCGACGCCATCGACAACGACGAGGACGCCGACGACGGCAACGGCCACGGCACCCACGTCGCGGGCACCATCGCCGGTACCGACCACGGCGTGGCCAAGAAGGCCAAGGTCGTGGGCGTAAGAGTCCTGGACGACCAGGGCTCGGGGACCACCGAACAGGTGGTCTCCGGCATCGACTGGGTTACCAAGAACCACAAGGGCCCGTCCGTCGCCAACATGAGCCTCGGCGGCACCCCCGACGAGGCCCTGGACGCGGCGGTGCAGAAGGCCATCGACTCCGGTGTCACCTTCGGTGTCGCGGCGGGCAACGAGTCCGCCGACGCGAGCGAGAGCTCGCCCGCCCGGGTCAAGGACGCGATCACCGTCGCCTCCAGCACCGACGCCGACGAGCAGTCCGACTTCTCCAACTTCGGCAAGGTCGTCGACATCTACGCCCCCGGCTCGGACATCACCTCCGACTGGAACACCGGCGACGACGCCACCAACACCATCTCCGGTACGTCGATGGCCACCCCGCACGTCGTGGGCGCCGCCGCCGTCTACCTGAGCGGCCACCAGGACGCCAAGCCCGCCGACGTGGCGAAGGCGCTCACCGACGGTGCCACCGCCGACAAGATCTCCAACCCGAGCGAGGGCACCCCGAACAAGCTGCTGAAGGTCGTCAAGTAAGTCACCGTCACCTGAGACGCAACTGAACACCCGGCCGCCGTGTCCACCCCACTGGGCACGGCGGCCGCTTCAGTGGGGTACCGAGAGCAACTGGCTGACATCTTGGGGGCGTTGTTCCACCGTGTCAGTGTTGCGAGCATGAACATCACGGACGGATACACATGGTCGGCGGTCGCGGACGCGCCGGCGAAGGAACTCTTCCCGGGCATCCGGCTGCGCCCGCTGTGGACCGGCGAGAACGGCGCGAAGGCCCACGTCCTGGAGATGGACCCGGGCAGCATTTGGGAGGGGCTGGACGTCCACGAGCCGGGCCCCGAGGAGGTCTTCGTCGTCTCCGGCACCTTCAACGACGGCCACCGCGACTACCCGGCGGGCACCTTCCTCCACGCCCCGGCGGGCTCCTCGCACATCCCGCAGACCACCACCGGCTGCACCCTCTTCGTCTTCTATCCCGAAGGCTGACGCAGCTCGGACAGTCGCGTCGCGGCTGACCGCCCTGGGCTATCGGCTGCCCGACGAGGTGGATTATCCGGAGGTGTGCGGCGCGCCGCGCCGGTGAGGCGGAGCGCTCAGGCGGTCAGCAGGACCCGCTGCGCCGCCCGCGCCTCGTCGTAGCGCGTCAGCAGCAGCCGGGCCAGCTCGGGCGCCGGGCCGAGGACGTCGGCCAGGGTGTCCGCGCCCGCCGCCTCGGCGCCGTGCGCGATGCGGTCGGGGAGGCGGCCGGGGGCGATGACGTACGGCGCCACCGCCACCCGCTCGACGCCCTCGGCGCGCAGGGCGCGCACCGCGTCCTCGGTGCGGGGGAGGGAAGCGGAGGCGAACGCGGGTCGCACGGCGCACCATCCGGTGTGCCGCCACTCCCGCGCGATTTCAGCGATCACCGCGATCGCCTCCGGGTCGGTGGAGCCCGCCGAGGCCAGGACGATGCCGGTCCGGTGCCGGTCGCCGGGGCGCAGCCCGGCCTCGTACAGGCGGTGTTCCAGGGCCTCCACGAGGAGCGGGGAGGGGCCCAGGACATCGGCCTGGCGCACGGTCAGGCGGGGGTGGCGGGCCGTGTTCTCGCGCAGGACCGCCGGGATGTCGGCCTTCGCGTGGAAGGCGCGGGTCAGCAGGAGGGGGAGGGCGACCACCTCGTCCGCCCCCTCCGCGGCGAGCCGGTCCAGGACCTGGCCCACCCGTGGTGCGTTGAACTCCAGGAAGGACGGTTCGACGCGCAGCCCCGGCCGCAGCGACCGCACCCGCGCGCACAGCGCGTCGACGGTCGCCGCGTGGCGGGGGTCGCGGCTGCCGTGGGCAACGAGGAGGAAGGTCGGGGCAGACATGATGCTTCCGTGGTTTCCGTTCAGCGGGCGTTCGCCAGCAGGCCGCGGCTGCGCAGCACCCGCCGCTCGATCGGGGCGAAGATCAGCAGCTCGATGCCGATGCCGACGATGAGGATGAGCAGGATGGCGGCGAGCACGAGGGACATGTCCTGGTCCACGCGGGCCTGGTCGAGCAGCTGGCCGAGGCCGGTGCCCAGGTCGGGGGAGGTGGCGATCAGCTCGGCGGCCATCAGGGAGCGCCAGGAGAACGCCCAGCCCTGCTTGAGTCCCGCGATGTAGCCGGGCAGCGCGGCCGGGAGCAGGATGTGCCGGATCCCGGCGACGCCGGTCGCGCCGATCGTACGGCCCGCGCGCAGGTATAGCGGCGGGATCCGGTCGACGCCGGAGACCAGGCCGTTGGCGATGGAGGGGACCGCGCCGAGCAGCACCACCGCGTAGATGGTGGAGTCGGTCAGCCCGAACCAGATGATCGCGGCCGGCACCCAGGCGACCGACGGAAGCGACTGGAGGCCGGACAGGATCGGGCCGATGGCCGCCCGTACGAACCGCACGCGCGCCACCAGCAGGCCCAGCGGCGTGCCGATGACCAGCGAGGCGGCGAAACCGAGCGCGCCACGCGACACGCTGTGCCACACGTACCCCAGCAGCGTGCCGTCCAGCCACTTCTCCTGGAGCGAGTGGCCGACGTCGACCGGGCTGGGCAGCTGGTAGTGCGGCTTCAGCTCCAGGGTGTAGGCGAGCTGCCAGAGCGCCAGCACGATCACGATGGCGACGACCGGCGGCAGCACCTTGTCGAGCAGGACCCGGCTGACCGGCACCCGGTCCTTGACCCGGGTCTCCAGGGCGTCCAGGCCCGCTTCGAGCCCCGCGAGCTGGTCGGGGGCGGCCTCGGCGTCGGCCGGGGTCTTTGCGGAGGCGTCCTGCTGGGCCTCAGTGCTGGCCATGTCGGCGAATCTCCCCACGGAGCTGTTCGGTGATTTCGACGGACAGGTCGGCGACGGCCGCGTCCTCGATCCGGCGCGGCTGCGGCATCTCGACGTCCCACTCGCGGGCGACGCGCCCGGGCCGGGAGGACATCAGGACCACGCGCTGGGCGAGCCGGACCGCCTCGCGCACGTTGTGCGTGACGAAGAGGACGGACAGATTCGTCTCCCTCCAGATGCGGGTCAGCTCGTCGTGCAGCACGTCGCGGGTGATGGCGTCGAGCGCGGCGAACGGCTCGTCCATCAGCAGCAGCCGGCTGTCCTGCGCCAGCGCGCGGGCCATCGCGACCCGCTGCCGCATGCCGCCGGACAGCTCGTGCACCCGCTTGCCGTGCGCGCCCTTGAGGCGTACGAGCTCCAGCAGCCGCTCGGCCTCGTCGCGCCGCTCGGCGCGCGGCACCCCGCGCATGCGCAGCGCGAGTTCGATGTTCTTGCCCGCGGTGAGCCACGGGAAGAGCGCGTGCTCCTGGAACATCAGGGCGGGTCGCCCGCCCGGGACGTCGATGCTGCCGCCGGTCGGCTTGTCGAGACCGGCGACGAGGTTGAGGAGCGTGGACTTGCCACACCCCGAGGCACCCAGGAGGCAGACGAACTCGCCTGGTGCGACATCGAGCGTGATGTCGTCCAGCACCAGCTGCTGCGCGCCGGGGCGGCCGAACGACTTCGACACGTGGTCGAAACGCGCGGCATAGGTACCCGCGCCATTCTTGTCGACGGGCTTTTGGGTGAGCGTAGCGGTCATGGCCGTCACCTCCTGAGGACTGCGTTTGCTGACGGGATCCAAGGCGGCGAGGCCCTACTTGCTGCCGAGTCCGGCGGAGTCGACCTCCGGCTCGCCCTGGGCCTTGAGGACCTTGTTGAGCAGCGTGAGGTCGTAGATGTCCTTGAGACGGGGCTTCTCCAGCAGACCTGCCTTGACCGCGTGCTGCGCCTCGTCCTGGAGCGTGGAGGCCAGCGGGTCATTGGTGACGTCGATGTTCTTGAACGCCGGGTCGAGCACGTTGGGGGGCAGATCGCTGCCGGTGATCTGCTTCAGCGAGGTGTTGATGTCCTGGGCGGCCTTGTCCGGGTGGGACTTGATCCAGGCGTTGGTCTTCACCGAGCCGCGCAGCACCGCCTCGACGACCTTCGGGTGCTCCTTGAGGAACTGCTTGGAGACGATCATGTTCGTGATGACGAACTTGCCGTCCTTCCACAGCTTCTTCTCGTCCAGCAGCACCTTGCCGCCCTGGGAGACGATCTTCGACGCGGTCGGCTCGGGCACCCATGCGCCGTCGACACCGCCCGTCTTGAGGGTCGTCGGGATTTCCTTGTTGTCCTGCCGGAGGACGTTCACATCGCCCTTGCCGGTCTGCGGGTCGACCTTGTAGCCCTTTTCGGCAAGGTAGTTGAGGAGGGCCACGTCCTGCGTGTTGCCCTTCTGCGGCGTCGCGATGGTCTTGCCCTTGAGGTCATCGACGGACTTGATCTTGTCCGGGTTGACCACGAGCGACACGCCGCCGGACGTCGAACCCGAGATGATCTTGAGGTTCTGGCCGCCGGACTTGGTGTAGCCGTTGATGGCGGGGGAGGGGCCGATCCAGCCGATGTCGATGGACTTCGCGTTGAGCGCCTCGATCTCGGAGGGGCCCGCGTTGAAGATGAACGGCTTGACCTCCGTGCCGCCCAGCTCCTTCTGGATCAGACCTTCCTGGCGGTCGACCATCGGGGTGGCGTGGGTGACGTTGGCGAAGTAGCCGACCTTCACCTCGTCGAGGCCGTCGACCTTCTTGCCCTTCGCCTCGACCTTCGGTCCGTCGTCGGCCTTCTTCGAGCCGTAGCCGCAGGCGCCGAGCGAGCCGATCAGCAGCGGGAGGACGGCGGAGGCCGCCAGCAGGCGGGTGGTACGGCGGCGGGGCGAGGGCGCTATGGCACGCGGAGTGGCAGACGACACGGGAGGTGTTCCTCTCGGAGGGCCGGGCGGCCCGATGTCAGGGGGCGCCCGGCAGTTCAGACGATCTTCGTACGGAGTGGGACGGCAGAGCGGGGAAGGCGCGGTTCAGCGCACACATCGCCCGACTCCGCCCTGACCACTGCCCAGGGCGCCGCTGCCTACGCGGCCGCCCTCCTTCGCGAACGTCGAGAACACCTCACCGGCCATGGTCAGAAATCCCACCCGTCATCGTCGCCCGCGTCGGCGCCGTCCGCGCCGTCCGCGCCCGACGCCTGCTCGGCGAACGAGTCGCCCGCCATGCCCGCGGTCAGCGTCGTGCCGTCGGCCGGGTCGATCAGCAGGAAGGACCCGGTGCGGCGGGAGGCGGCGTACGCGTCCAGCGCCAGCGGCTCCGACGTCCGCAGGACGACGCGGCCGATGTCGTTGGCGGCCAGCTCACCCGGCGCCGGGTGGTGCGACAGGTCGGCGAGCGTGAGCCGGGACGGGATGTCCTTGACGATGGCCTTCACCGTCCGGGTGGTGTGCTTGAGCAGCACCCGGTCCCCGACCCGCAGCGGCCGGTCGTGCAGATGGCACACGGTCGCCTCGACGTCCTGGGTGGGGGTGGGCGCGTGCGCGCTCGGGGCGAGGACGTCGCCGCGCGAGATGTCGAGGTCGTCGGCGAGCCGGAGCGTCACCGACTGCGGCGCCCAGGCCAATTCGGCGGACTGGCCCAGCGCGTCGATCCCGGTGATGGTGCTCGTACGGCCGGACGGCAGCACCGTCACCTCGTCACCGACCCGCAGCACACCGGAGGCCACCTGGCCCGCGTAGCCGCGGTAGTCGGGGTGCTCCGCGCTCTGCGGACGGATCACGTACTGCACCGGGAAGCGCGCCGGGTCCTGCGACGGGTCGGTGCCCACCGGCACCGTCTCCAGGTGCTCCAGCACGGTCGGCCCGCCGTACCAGTCCATGTTCGCGGACGCGGTCACCACGTTGTCCCCGGCCAGCGCCGAGATCGGGATGGCGGTGATCTCGGGGACGCCCAGCGAGGCCGCGTACGTCGTGAACTCCTCGGCTATCGCGGCGAACACCGGCTCCGCGTAGTCCACCAGGTCCATCTTGTTGACGGCCAGGACGACGTGCGGGACCCGCAGCAGGGCGGCGACCGCGGCGTGCCGCCGGGTCTGCTCCACCACGCCGTTGCGCGCGTCCACCAGGACCACCGCCAGCTCCGCGGTGGAAGCGCCGGTGACCATGTTGCGGGTGTACTGCACATGGCCCGGGGTGTCGGCGAGGATGAACCGCCGCCGCGGGGTGGCGAAGTAGCGGTACGCGACATCGATGGTGATGCCCTGCTCGCGCTCCGCCCGCAGCCCGTCGGTCAGCAGCGCCAGGTCCGGGGCCTCCTGGCCACGGCTGCGCGACGCGTGCTCGACCGCCTCCAACTGGTCGGCCAGCACCGACTTGGAGTCGTGCAGCAGCCGCCCGACCAGGGTCGACTTGCCGTCGTCCACCGAACCGGCGGTCGCGAAGCGCAGCTGGGAGGAGGCCGCGGACTGCTCCACCGCGGTCACCACGGCCTGCTCCTCGGCACTGAGATTGCTCGTCATGACTAGAAGTACCCCTCGCGCTTCCGGTCCTCCATGGCGGCCTCCGACAGCTTGTCGTCGGCGCGCGTCGCACCCCGCTCGGTCAGGCGGGATGCCGCGATCTCGTCGATGACCTGCTCGATCGTGACCGCGTCCGACTCGACGGCACCGGTGCACGACATGTCGCCCACCGTGCGGTAGCGCACCTGGCGCCGCTCCACCGTCTCGTCGTCCTTCGGACCGCCCCACTCACCGGGGGCCAGCCACATGCCGCTGCGCCGGAACACCTCGCGCTCGTGCGCGTAGTAGATCTGCGGAAGCTCGATCTTCTCGCGCTCGATGTACTGCCACACGTCCAGCTCGGTCCAGTTGGACAGCGGGAACACGCGCACGTGCTCACCGGCGGAGTGCCGGCCGTTGTACAGCTGCCACAGCTCGGGGCGCTGACGGCGCGGGTCCCAGCCGCCGAACTCGTCGCGCAGCGAGAACACCCGCTCCTTGGCGCGCGCCTTCTCCTCGTCCCGGCGGCCACCACCGAACACCGCGTCGAAGCGGTTCTTCTCGATGGCGTCCAGCAGCGGCACCGTCTGGAGCGGATTGCGGGTGCCGTCCGGGCGCTCCCGCAGCCGCCCGTCGTCGATGAACTCCTGCACGGACGCCACGTGCAGGCGCAGCCCGTGCTCGGCGACGGTGCGGTCCCGGTAGTCGATGACCTCGGGGAAGTTGTGCCCGGTGTCCACGTGCAGCAGCGAGAACGGCACCGGCGCGGGCGCAAAGGCCTTCAGCGCCAGGTGCAGCATGACGATGGAGTCCTTGCCGCCGGAGAACAGGATCACCGGCCGCTCGAACTCGCCCGCCACCTCGCGGAAGATGTGCACCGCCTCGGACTCCAGTGCGTCCAGGTGCGAGAGCGCGTAGAGGTCGCCCTCGCTCGCACCGGATCCGGTCCCGTTGATCGGAGCCACGGTCGTCATGCCAGTCCCCTCTCGCTCAGCAGTCCACGCAACGCCGTCGCCGATTCCAGGACACCCTGCTCATGGGTCTCGATCCGCAGATCCGGGTCGGCCGGGGCCTCGTACGGGTCGTCGACCCCGGTCAGCCCCTTGATCTCGCCCGCCGCCTGCTTCGCGTACAGCCCCTTGACGTCGCGCTCGGAGCACACCTCGACCGGCGTCGCGACGTGCACCTCCAGATACGCGGTGCCCTCGGCCTGGTGGCGCTTGCGCACCGCCTCACGGCTGTCCGCGAACGGCGCGATCACCGGCACCAGCACCTTGACCCCGTTGGAGGCCAGCAGCTCGGCCACGAAGCCGATCCGCTGCACATTGGTGTGCCGGTCCTCGCGCGAGAAGCCGAGCCCGGCGGAGAGGAACTCGCGTATCTCGTCGCCGTCCAGCACCTCCACCCGATGGCCCTCGCTGCGCAGCCGCTCCGCGAGCGCGTACGCGATCGTCGTCTTTCCGGCGCTCGGCAGACCGGTCAGCCACACGGTGGCTCCGGTGTGTATCGGCGCGCTCATCTCGTTCTCCTGGTCGACAGCCATCAGCCGTGCAGTCCGCATTCCGTCTTGTTGCTCCCCGCCCAGCGGCCCGACCGGGCGTCCTCGCCCTCCAGCACCCGGCGGGTGCAGGGCGCGCAGCCGACGGAAGGATATCCGTCCATGAGCAGGGGGTTGGTCAGCACACCGTGTTCTGCTACGTACGCGTCCACATCGGCCTGGGTCCAGCGCGCTATGGGCGATATCTTCACCTTCTGTCGCCTGTTGTCCCAGCTCACGACCGGGGTGTTCGCCCGGGTCGGGGACTCGTCGCGGCGCAGCCCGGTGGCCCACGCGTCGTACTCCTTCAACCCTTCCTCAAGCGGCTGCACCTTGCGCAGGGCGCAGCACAGGTCGGGGTTGCGGTCGTGCAGCTTCGGCCCGTACTCGGCGTCCTGCTCGGCCACCGTCTGGCGCGGGGTGAGGGTGATGACGTTGACGTCCATCACGGCCGCCACCGCGTCACGGGTGCCGATGGTCTCCGGGAAGTGGTAGCCGGTGTCGAGGAACACCACGTCGACACCGGGGAACACCCGGGAGGCGAGATGGGCCACCACCGCGTCCTCCATCGAGGAGGTGACACAGAACCGCGGCCCGAACGTGTCGGCCGCCCAGCGCAGGATGTCGAGCGCCGGGGCGTCCTCGAGGTCGCGGCCCGCCTGCGTGGCGAGCGCTTCGAGATCGGTGTGCTGCTGAAGCTGGGTCATATCGATGTGTCCCCTTCTCCGGCTTGGTCGCGCCGCAGGCCCTTGGCCAGCAGCCCGAGGAACGCCAGGCGGAACGCCCGATTGCAGGACGCGCATTCCCAGGACCCGTGGCCCTCCTCGGAGGGCCGCAGGTCCTCGTCCCCGCAATAGGGGCAGTAGAACGGGGCCGCGCGCTCGCTCACCGTGCCTCCCGCTCAGCCTCGGCGCGCTCCGACGCGCTGGCTTCCCTCGTCACTGCTCGCTCCTTCGTCGCTGCGCGGCTCCTCAGTCCAGCCAGCGCCGCGCGCCGAGGCTCGCTCACTTGAGAGCATCCTCACTCGCACGCCCCGCCCAGGTGGCGAACCGCTCGCCGTCCTCGCGCTCCTCCTGGAAGCGGCGCAGCACGCGCTCGACGTAGTCGGGGAGTTCGGCGGCGGTGACCTTCAGGCCGCGCACCTTGCGGCCGAAGCCCGGGTCCAGGCCGAGCGCGCCGCCCAGGTGCACCTGGTAGCCCTCGACCTGCTCGCCGTTGTCGTCCATGACCAGCTGGCCCTTGAGACCGATGTCCGCGACCTGGATGCGGGCGCAGGCGTTCGGGCAGCCGTTGAGGTTGATGGTGAGCGGCTCGTCGAACTCGGGCAGCCGGCGCTCCAGCTCGTCGATGAGCCAGGAGCCGCGCGCCTTGGTCTCGACGATCGCGAGCTTGCAGAACTCGATGCCGGTGCAGGCCATCGTGCCGCGCCGGAACGGGGACGGCTTGACCTGGAGGTCCAGCGCCTCCAGCCCGGACACCAGCGACTCGACCTGGTCCTCGGTCACATCGAGCACGATCATCTTCTGCTCGACGGTGGTGGTCAGCCGCCCGGAGCCGTGGGCCTCGGCCAGGTCGGCGATCTTGGTCAGGGTCGTGCCGTCCACCCGGCCGACGCGCGGTGCGAAGCCGACGTAGTAGCGGCCGTCCTGCTGGCGGTGGACGCCGATGTGGTCGCGCCACCGCTGGACGGGCTCATCGGGCGCCGGGCCGTCGGCCAGCGGGCGCTTCAGGTACTCCTCCTCCAGCACCTGGCGGAACTTCTCCGGGCCCCAGTCGGCGACCAGGAACTTCAGCCGGGCGCGGGTGCGCAGCCGCCGGTAGCCGTAGTCGCGGAAGATCGAGGTGACCCCGGCCCAGACCTCCGGGACGTCCTCCAGCGGCACCCAGGCGCCGAGCCGGACGCCGATCTTGGGGTTGGTGGACAGCCCGCCGCCGACCCACAGGTCGAAGCCGGGGCCGTGTTCGGGGTGGCGCACGCCGACGAACGCGACGTCGTTGATCTCGTGCACGACGTCGAGCACCGGGGAGCCGGAGACCGCGGTCTTGAACTTGCGCGGCAGGTTGGAGAACTCCTTGCTGCCGATGTAGCGGCGGTGGATCTCCTCGATGGCGGGGGTGCCGTCGATGATCTCGTCCTCGGCTATCCCGGCGACCGGGGAGCCGATGATCACGCGGGGGGTGTCGCCGCACGCCTCGGTGGTGGACAGGCCGACCGCTTCCAGCCGCTTCCAGATCTCGGGGACGTCCTCGATCCGGATCCAGTGGTACTGGACGTTCTGCCGGTCGGTGATGTCGGCGGTGCCGCGCGCGAACTCCTCCGAGATCTCGCCGACGACCCGCAGCTGCTCGGTGGTCAGCCGCCCGCCGTCGATCCGGACCCGCATCATGAAGTGCTCGTCGTCCAGCTCCTCCGGCTCCAGGATGGCGGTCTTGCCGCCGTCGATCCCGGGCTTGCGCTGGGTGTACAGGCCCCACCAGCGCATCCGGCCGCGCAGGTCGGCACCGTCGATGGAGTCGAAACCACGGTGGGCGTAGATCGTCTCAATGCGTGTCCGCACATTGAGACCGTCGTCGTCCTTCTTGGTCTGCTCGTTGCCGTTGAGCGGGGTGAAGTGACCCGCGGCCCACTGGCCTTCGCCGCGATGGCGTCCGGCCTTACGGCGGGGCGTGGCTGCTGCGCGTTCCGGTGTGGCGGGCATGGCGGTGTGTGTCCTTCTGAGCGGCTCGGTGCGGCGGATGCTCTCGCGCGCACGCTCTGACCTGCGCAGGAGCGCAGGCGGGCACGGCGCTGCGGCGGATACCGGTGCGGTGGGCGATGGGGGTGTGAGGCGTGCGCGCTCGCCCACGTCATCGGGGGCGGCGGGAAGTGCGAGGAGGTGGTCCGGGGGCCGGTACGGGCCCTGCTGAGTGCCTCAGCTCGCCGGACAGATCGCGCTGGACATGCGGCCGAGGTCGACGTGGCGTCGACTCACCAAGGCAATTCCAGCTCGAGACATGAGGGAAGCGTGGCACGCCCCTCTTCGGCGAGTCCACCTTTGTCCACTATCCGGACGTCTCTGTCTCGTTTTGTGGGACGGTGTGGGGTTGGTCACCCTTCCGTCTCGGTCTTGACGTCGAAGACCCGGAAGCCCCGGCGGCGGTAGTTGTCGAGCGCGTACGGCCCGTCCTTGCTGCACGTGTGCACCCACACCCGCTTGGTCGGCGGCAGACCGGGCCAGCGGTCGGCCAGGTCCCAGGCCCGGCGGGCGCCCCAGGTCAGCAGGTGCCCGCCGATGCGGCGGCCCCGGAAGGCGGGCAGCAGCCCGAAGTACGAGATCTCCACCACGCCCGCGTCCTGCGGGTCCAGCTCGATGTACCCGGCCGGGGTGCCGCGCTCGTACGCGACCCACGTCTCCGCCCCGGGCCGGTCCAGGAACTCCAGCCACCGCTGGTGCGACCACTCCAGCCGGTCGGTCCAGTCGTTGTCCGCTCCGACGGCCGTGTAGAGGAAGCGGCTGAACTCGGGGCTCGGCACCTCGGCGCGGACGATCCGCACCCCCGCCTCGGCCGCGGGCTCCCGCGCCGGGATGAGGTCCGTGGACGAGGTCTGCTCCAGGGACCAGGTGGTCACGTCGATGGCCATGGGGGAAAGCCAACCATGGATCGGGCCGTGACAGGTACCGACCCTGGCCTGACGGGTACCGACCCTTGTCGACGGGTACCGGCCCTTGTCTGACAGGTACCGCTCAGTGGCTGATCGACGTGAGGTGCAACGCGACGCAACCTTTGCCGCCCGGCGCACCGGGCGCGGACAGTGTCCGCAGCGGGCGGAGGGCGGTGCCGAGTCGGCGCGGCGTCCCCTCCGCCGACGCGTTCCGGCCGTTGTGCAGCGGTGACGTGTCCGTCAGGCCGAAGGGCGCCGGATACGGTTGGGGCGTGCAGCCAGCAGAAGACATCCCGAAGCCGTCCGGACGGCTGAACAAGGCCCGCGCCATGTACCGCAACGTGTCCAAGCGCAGGATGGCCTGGCTGCTGCTGAAGGACACCGTCAACTCCTGCATGGAGTACCGGGTCACCGGACTCGCCGCCGAGGCCGCCTTCTTCACCCTGCTCTCGCTGCCGCCGCTGCTGCTCGGCCTGATCGGGCTGCTCGGCTACTTCGACGCCTGGACCGACACCGACACCGTGGCCACCATCCGGCAGAACATCCTCGACGCCTCGGGCACCGTGCTCTCCGACAAGGGCGTCAAGGAGATCGCCCGGCCGCTCCTGGACGACGTCATCGAGGGCGGCCGCCCCGATGTCATCTCGCTCGGCTTCGGCATCGCGCTGTGGTCCGGCTCCCGCGCGGTGAACGTGTTCGTGGACACCATCACCATCATGTACGGGCTGGAGGGGCGCCGCGGCATCGTCCGGACCCGGCTGCTCGCCTTCCTCCTCTACCTGGTGGCCCTCATCATCGGGGCGGTGGCGCTGCCGCTGATGGTCATCGGCCCGGAGACCGTGGTGGACTTCGTGCCGTCCAGCGCCACCCTCGTACGGTTCCTGTACTGGCCCACCGTGATCCTGCTGTCCGTCGCCTTCCTCACCACGCTGTACCACGTGTCGGTGCCGGTGCGCTCCGCGTGGCGGGAGGACATCCCGGGGGCGCTGGTGGCGCTCACCATGTGGGTGCTCGGCAGCTTCCTGCTGCGGATCTACCTCATCCACACCGTGGAGGGCCCGACGATCTACGGATCGCTCGCGGCGCCCGTGGCCGTCCTGCTGTGGATCGGCGTGTCCGCCTTCGCGGTGCTCGTCGGCGCGGCCGTCAACGCCGCCATCGACCGGGTGTGGCCCTCGGTCGCCACCGCCGCCGGCCGCGCCCAGCGGGCGGCCTGGACCCGGGAACAGGCGGCCCTGGGGCGCGCCCGGCAGCAGCGCACGGCCGACGACGGGTCGGCCGAGATCGCCCCGCCGTCGGAGTTCCCCGAGCGGTGGGCCCAGTTCCTGCCCCACGCGGACATACGGAGTCGGCTGCACCACCACGGCAAGCGCGACCGCGAGTCGGGCGCGGAGCGCGAGCCGAAGCGGGCCGAGGCACAGCGGACCGAGCCCGGGCGTCCCGACGTTGGGCAGCCCGAAGCCGGGCAGTCCGAAGCCAGGCAGCCAGAGGTCAGGGCCGCGGAGGACGGCGCCACGCGGGACGGGGCGCCCCCGGCGTAAAACCCGTCGCGCCCCGTCCCGGCGGTCGCCGATACTGCGGCGCATGGTTCACTTCTCCGACTTCGACACGCGCGGATACCGCACGGTGGACGTCGCCACCGGCTACGGGCAGTGGGTCGAGACCTACGAGCAGACCGTCGAGGACGTCATGGACCTCGCCCTCCTCGACGAACTCACCGACCCCCGATGGGCCTCCGTCCGCCGCGCCGCCGACCTCGGCTGCGGCACCGGCCGCACCGCCACGTGGCTGCGACGCAACGGGGTGCCCGCGATCGACGGAGTCGACCTCACCCCCGAAATGCTCGACCGCGCCCGCGCCCGCGGCGTCCACGACCGCCTCATCGAGGGCGACGTCCGCGCCACCGGTCTCGACGCGGGCGCGTACGACCTGGTCATCGCCTCGCTCATCGACGAACACCTGCCCGAGCTGCGCCCGTTCTACGACGAGGCGTGGCGGCTCGCGGAGCCCGGCGCGGCCTGTGTGGTGGTGGCCTTCCACCCGCACTTCATCATGACCACGGGCATGCCGACCCACTTCACCAGCGGCACGGGCGAGTCGGTCGCCATCAGCACCCATGTCCATTTGCTCAGCGAACACATCACGGCGGGGCTGGGCGCGGGCTGGACACTCGCCGAGATGCGGGAGGGTGTGGTGGACGAGCGGTGGCTGTCCGTGAAGCCGAAGTGGGAGCGTTTCCGCCACCACCCGGTGTCCGCCGCGCTGGTGTGGCGGAAGCGGATCTGACGGGGCATATGCCAAACGTTTCTGCGCTGCTGCGATTGGGTGTATACCTTTGCCACGCCTTGGCGATCAAGGTGTTCCCCGGTAACTCCTGTCTCCCTTAGGGGCGTTGTGAGCAGTAGCGCACGGAGCTTTTTCGTCGTCGTGGCCACCGCGGCCGTACTCGTCGTGAGCCTGGCGACCGTCGCCGAATCCGATCAGTGGATGTGGCTGACGCACATGTCGGCAGGTCACCAGGTGGCGGCCTGACCGAGACCCCGCACCACCCGCCGGGCGCGTGACGCTACGTCAGGCGCCCGGCGGCGCCATGTGGCCCGTCGAGAAGACACCGCAGCCGCTCCGCCTCCACCCCCGCTTCCAGGCTCTCGTACAGGGCCACCGCCTGTGCGCCGTGGTGGTGTGCGCTCTCCCGGTCCGCGGCGGACAGCGCCGTACGGGCCAGCCCCGCGAGGGCGTGGGCGCAGCCGAGCGGGAAACCGATGCCCTGGGCCAGGGCCAGCGCCTGCCGGTAGACCTCCGTGGCGGTGGCGAGGTGTCCCGAGCGGTGGTGTGCGTCGGCCGTGCCGATGAGCGCCCGCTGCCGTTCGTACGCGTTGTCGATGCTGCGGGCCGCCCGGTCCGCCTGCGCGAAGTGGCGCAACGCCTCGTCCGTGCGGCCGCTTTCGGCGTACGCGGTCCCCATGCTGATCAGCACGTTCGCCTCACCGAGGGTGTCCCCGGCCGCCCGGTGGCTGTCGAGGGCGTGCCGGAAACACTTCAGCGCCCGCGCGGTGTCCCCGGTGGCCTGGTGCACCCGGCCGAGGTTGGTGTCGAGGATGGCCAGCTCCTGACGGCCGCCGAACTGCCGCACCAGGGCGAGGGAGCGTTCGTAGTGGGCGCGGGCGTCCTCGTAGCGCTCCCGGAGGTAGAAGAGCTCGCCCAGGTTGTTGAGCGCCTTGGCCTGCCCGGGGAGGTTGCCGAGCGCTTCGTGGACGCTGAGCATGGCCCGCACCCGCTCCAGCGCCTCGGCGTACCGGCCCGCGTAGTGCAGCGCCGCGCCCTGGATGTTGAGGCAGTCCGCTTCCCCGCCGCGGTCGCCGACCTGCCGGTAGCGCCCGATGGCCCGGTCCAGGACCCGCAGGGCCATCTCGCCGTGGCCCGCGGCGAGATGGGCGCGCCCGGACTGGAGGAGGGCGTCGGCGCAGCCGTGCGGATCGCGGAGGCCGCGGAAGAGGATCAGGGCCTCGGTGGCGCAGCGCTGGGCCTCGTCGTGGCGCTTCTGGGCCAGCACCTCCGCGCGTTCGACGAGGGTTCTGGCGAGGGCGGGCCGGTCGCGGCGGGTGCGCAGGACGGTCAGGGCGGCGCCGTACAGCTCGGCGGCGGTGTCCCAGGTCCCCCAGGTCTTCAGCGCGCCCGCCAGCACGTGCGGGAAGAGGGCCGCGTACGACGGGGAGCGGCCGGGCGCGGTGCGGGCCGCGGCCAACAGGTTGGCCCGCTCCAGGGTGAGCCACACGACCGCCTCGTCGGCGTCGGCGAACTCGGGCGCGTACGGGGACTCCTGGGGCGGGCCGGGCGGCCGGGGCCGTCGATGCGGATGGACGAGGCGGTCGGCGCGGTGTGCGGCGGTGAGGTGGTAGCCGAGCAGCCGCTCGACGGCCTCGTGGCGGGCGGATTCGGGCTCCTCCCGGGCACAGATCTGGAGGCCGAACGCGCGGCCGAGGTCGTGGAACCGGTAGCGGTCGCGCACGGGTTCCTCCAGCAGATGGCTGTCCAGCAGCTCTTCGACCACCCGCCGGATCCGCGCGGCCTCCGGCCCGGCGAGCGCGGTGGCCGCGCGGAGGGTGATGTCGGGGCCGGTGTGCAGGGCGAGCCTGCGGAACAAGCGCTGGGCGGGGGCGCTGAGTTCGGCGTACGAGAGCTGGAAGGCCGATGCCACCGCGGGGTCGAACTCGTCCAGCGGATCGGTGGCTTCCGCCAGCCGGTCCAGGAGGTGGTGCAGGTCCCAGGAGTCCCGGTGCCGGAAGCGGCTGGCGAGCAGCTGGACGGCCAGGGGATGGCAGCCGCACGCGGACACCACCCGCCGCAGCGCCTCGGCGTCGGAAGCGGAGGGGGAGGCGGCGAGCCGGGCGGGGCCCGCGATCCGGGTGAAGAGCGCGATGGCCTCCGCCTCGGAGAGGACGTCCAGATGGAGCGAGGTGGCGCCGTTCAGCCCGACCAGCCGGTTGCGGCTGGTGACGATCGCACGGCAGCCGGGGGAGCCCGGCAGCAGCGGGCCGACCTGGGCGGCGTCCCGGGCGTTGTCGAGGAGGACGAGCACCCGGTGGCGGGCGGTCCAGGCGCGCCACCGGGCCGCGCGTTCGTCCAGCGAGTGGGGGAGCGGGCCGGGCGCGCCGGAGGCGTGCAGCAGGACGGCGAGCGCCTCGGCGGGGGCGCAGGGCTGCTGTCCGCCGTAGGCGTGGAGGTCCACGTAGAACTGCCCGGCCGGATACGCGCCGCACAGCCCGTTCGCGGCGCGGATGGCCAGCGCGGTCTTGCCGACGCCGGGCATGCCGTGGATGACGGTGAGGGGCAGCCCGCCGTCGTCCCCGGGCCCGCCGTCGTCCCCGGCAGTGGTGGTTGCGGTCAGCAGGATGCGTAATTCGCTCGTCCGTCCGGTGAACTCCCGGACGTCGCGCGGGAGGGTGTTGCCGGGCTCGCGGACCGGGGGTGCGGGTGGGGGCGTGGCCGGGCGGCCGGTGCCCATCAGCGCGCGGTCCTGATCGAGGATGCGCTGATGCAGTGCGCGCAGTTCCGCCCCGGGCTCGATGCCCTGGTCCTGCCGCAGCAACCGCCGGGTGTCCCGGTAGACGGTGAGCGCCTCGTCCTCCCGCCCGGAGCGGTAGAGCGCCAGCATCAGCGAGGCGATCACCCTCTGGGCGTACGGGTTCTGCGCGGCCAGCTCGCGCAGCTCGCCGATGAGGTCCGCGTGCTGCCCCAACTCCAGCTGAAGCCGGATCCGTTCCTCCCGCACCCGGCGGTGGTCCTCGACCAGCCGGGTGCGGGCCGCCGCCGCCCAGGCGCCGGTGAACTCCGTCAGCGGCTCGCCCCGCCACAGCTCCTCGGCGGCCCGCAGCAGCCCCACGGCCCGCTCCTGCTCGCCGCGTGCGGCCGCCGCACCCGCGTCGTTGCGTAGCCGCTGGAAGCGCAGCAGATCGATGTCCTCCGGATCGACCCGCAGCCGGTACAGCCGCGGCGACGTCCGCTCGACCTCCGCCCGGTCCCCGACGGCCTGGCTGAGCCGTTTGCGCAGCCGGGACAGATAGCTCTGGAGCGTGTCCAGGCCGGTCGGCGGCGGATCACCGTCCCAGACCCGCTCCATCAGCGTGTCGGCGGTGACCGGTTCGCCGCGGGCGTGGACCAGCACGGCGAGCACACAGCGCTCTTTCACCGAACCGAGCGTGTGACGCCGCTCGTGATGCCATAGTTCAAGGGGTCCCAGAGCAAGCAGTTTCACCGTCGGCCCCCGATGGGTGTGCTTCTCCCCGCCGTGTCCGGCGGCCCGCGCACGTTCGTACGGCACTCAATTTCACTGTTGCCGCGAAGCCGGGTGGCGGACAGAGGCGCACGGGTGCGTGCCGGGCGCACGGCCTCACCGCTGTGATCAGGTCGTTCGTCACCGCGGGGCGCACGCAGGACCGCAGGGCCGGTGCAGGAATTCTGCAACCTCCGCATCCAGTCCCCCGGGCACGCCCTCCTCCGGCGGCCGACCGGGTCGCCGACCGGAATCGGGCGCGTGGCCCGAAAAGGAAGACCGGGGGAAGTCGAACCGATGAGCGTGACCATGCTGGAAGCCCACCCGCGCCATGTGCCGGTGCGCCCGGACGTCGAGTACTGGGCCACCCGGGAGATCCGCCGAAGGGTCCTGGCCGTGGTGCACACGGTGACCGCCGGACAGCGGCTGCTGGACGCCATCCGGCTGCTGGAGGGCGACGCGCGGGTACAGGTGTTCTTCACCGCGGCGCCCGATGTGTTCAGCAACGGCGTCGCCGCGTTCCTGGAGGGGCTGCGGGGGCTGGTGCTGCCCTGGAGCCAGGCGGTGCAGACGCCGTTCGACCTGGCGCTGGCCGCGGGCCACGGCAGCCTGCACGAACTGCACGCGCCCGTCATCGTGTTGCCGCACGGCGCCGGACACAACAAGATCGTGCCCGGTCGGCGGCGGGGCCGCGCGGTGGCGGCGCAGCGCAGTGTCTACGGGCTCAGCAGGCAGCGGCTGGTACGGGACGGGGCCGTGGTGCCCGAGGCCATCGTCCTGGCGCACCAGGAGGAGCTGGCCCGGCTGGGCCGGGAGTGCCCCGAGGCGCTGCCCGTCGCGGAGGTGGTCGGCGACCCGTGCTTCGACCGCATCACCGCGAGCCTGCCCGCCCGCGCCCTGTACCGGGAGGCGCTGGGCGCCCGGGCCCGGCAGCGGCTCGTGCTCGCCTGCTCCACCTGGGGGCCGAACTCGCTGCTGGGACGGGGGTTCGAGGTGCTGGAGCGGCTGGTGGCGGAGCTGCCGAAAGAGGAGTTCCGGGTCGCCGCGCTGTTGCACCCTCATGTGTGGAACGCACACGGCGAGTGGCAGGTCCGCGCCTGGCTCGCCCGGCTGGGCCGCTCCGGGCTCACCGTGCTCAGCCACTACGCCGACTGGGTCGGGGCGCTCGTCGCGGCCGACTACATCGTCGGCGACCACGGCTCGGTCACGCTCTACGGCGCGATGACCGGGGTGCCCGTCCTGATGGCCGCCCTGCCCGACGGCGATGTCGACCCCCGGTCGCCGCTGGCCGAACTGGGCTCGTTCGCGCCCCGGCTGCACGAGGACCGTCCGCTGCGCGAGCAGTTCAAGCGCAGCTCGGCGACGTACCGGGCGCACCGCCACCAGCGGGTGGCGGACCGGATCACCTCGGAACCGGGCCGGTTCGCCCGCAAGATGCGCGCGCTGCTCTACCGCAAGCTACGGCTGCGGGCGCCCGCCGGGCGGCCGACCACCGAGCCCGCCCGGCTGCCGTTCACGGTGCCGTACGACGAGCCGGGCAGCGTCGCGCCGGGTGGCATGCCGCCGGGGGCCGTGTCATGACGCCGGTGACCGCGATGAGCCGTGCGGCCACGGCGACCGCCGTGGTGACCGGGCCCGCCCCCGGGGTGCTGACGGGCCGCGTCCGGGTCGCGCTGTTGTGCGCGGGGCGCGGTGCGCGGGGTACGCGGGCCTCCAGGGCCGCTCCCGGGACGGTCTCCCGGGCCGCTTCCGGGGCCGCTTCCCGGACTGCCTCCCGGACCGTCTCCTGGACTGCCTCCCGGACCGTCTTCCGAACCGCGGACGAGCATCTGCGGGTCGTGCTCCCCGCGCCGATGCCCTCGCTCTCCCCGCTCGCGGATGTGCTGCTGGCCGCGGCGGAAGCCGGGACCGAGCCGCATCGGCAGGCCGCCGCGCTGGCCGCCGGGCACCCCGGTGCCCTGGTGGTGGCGGTGCACCGGGGGCCCGACCTCTGGATGCGGCTGGGACCCGACGGGCTCGCGCTCACGCTGCGCGCGCGGTGCCCGGCGGCCGGGCCGCCGTGGGCGGTGTGGGCCTCGGTGGCCCACACCTGGCTGGTGGCCGGGCTCCCCGCCGCGGAGCTGGGGACGGTGCCGATGCGGCTGGTGTGGGGTCAGTCCGGCGGGTCCGCGGTGCCGTCCGTGTCCTCGGTGCGGTCCGTACCGGGGTCTTCCAGCCGCCCGAGCCGGGTGCGTACGGCCTCGGCGTGGGCCGACTTCGAACGGCCCACCGCCGAGTAGAGGTCCAGGGCCTCCCGGTAGCGCTCCCGGGCCAGGTCCGGCTGGCCACGCCGCTCGGCGAGCGTGGCCAGGCTCTCCACGGCGCGCGCCGTCTCGTAGTGCGCGGCCATGCCGCGCAGAGTGGTCAGCGCCGCGGACAGCCGCTCCTCCGCGGGGCCGAGTTGGTCCCGGCCGAGGTGTGCGCGGCCGAGCAGGGTGGCCGCGCGGGCGGCGTTGTACGCGTCGCCCGCCTCGTTCAGGGTGGTGTGCGCGGCGTCGGCGTCCGTCGCCGCCTGCTCCCACAGCCCCCGCTCCAGGGCGATGTCGGCGAGGTTGAGCCGGGCCAGTCCACCGGCCCGCGCGTCGCCGACTCCTGGCAACTCCGCGGCGGCCCGGGCGAACAGCTCGGCCGCCCGGTCCAGGCGGCCCAGCCGCTGATGGGCCAGGCCCTGGTAGTTGAGCGTACGGGCGTGGCCGAGCGCGTTGCCGCTGTCGCGGAACGTACCAGCCGCGCGCTCGAACATCTCCAGGGCCCGTTCGTGGTCGCCGATGCCCAGCTCGCCCATCCCGCCCGAGGTCAGCATCCGGCACTCCGCGACCGCGTCCCCCAGCTCCTCCGCGGCCAGCAGCCCTTCGCGGTGGGCGGCCCGCCAGTCCCCGTAGAACTTCCGGCGCAGGAACAGCGGCCACAGGGCGTCGGCGAGCTGCCAGGCGACGGTCGGGAAACCGGCGGGACGGGCGATGCGGATCACCGCCATCAGATTGGGCAGTTCGCTCTCCAGCCAGCCCAGCGCCGCGTCGGTGTCCTCGCCGAATTCCGCGCACACAGGGTCCGTTGGCCCGTAGTCCCGGGCCAGGGTCCGATGCTGCGGATCGACGATCTCCTCGGCGCGGGTCGCGGTGGCGAGGTAGTGGTCGGCGATGCGGCGCAGCGCCGCCGCGCGCTCCTCCGCGGTCTCGTCCGCCTCCGCCTTCTCGGCGGCGTGCAGCCGTACGAGGTCGTGGAAGCGGTAGCGCTCGTCCCCGGCGTCGATGAGCAGATTCGCGTCGTACAGCAGATCCAGTGGCCCGGACGCGTCCCCGCCGCCCAGCGCCGCCCCCGCCACCGCGCTCCCGAACTCCGGGCCCGGATGCAGGCCCAAGCGCCGGTACAGCCGGGCGGCCTCGGGCGGCAGCCCCTGGTACGACAGGTCCAGAGCGGCCCGCACGTTGTGGTCCCCTTCGATGGCCAACGCCTCCAGTAAGCCGCGAGGGCGCGCACCGTCGCCCGCGGCCACCCGCACCGCCAGCGGCAGCCCGGCGCACAGTTCGACCAGCGCCCGCGCCTCCGCGGGCTGCGCGGCCACCCGGCCGTCGGCGAGCGTGACCGCCAGCAGCTCGACCGCCGCCTCCGTGGCCAGCGGATCGAGGTGCACCGCGTAACACCCGTCGACCGTCAGCCCCGGCATCCGCCACCGGCTGGTCACGGCCGTCACGTTGCGGCCGCCCGGCAGCAGCGGCCGGACCTGCGCGGCGGTCGCGGCGTCGTCGAGCAGCACCACCAGCCGCCGGTCCGCGGTCAGCGAGCGGTACAGCGCCACCCGCTCGGCGAACGCCGTGGGTATCTGCCCGGTCTCCACCCCCAGCGCCCGCAGGAACCGCCCCACCACCTCCTCGGGCGCCACGGGCCCGGCCGCGGCCTCGGCGCCGAGGTGGGCGTAGAGCTGCCCGTCCGGAAACCGCTCGCGCAGCCCGTGCAGCCACGCGAGCGCCACCGCCGTCTTCCCGACCCCGCCCAGCCCGCTGACCGCGGCCAGCGTCCCGTACCCCTCCGCGGCCGCCCGCTCCCGATGGCCCTCCAGCGCCCCCAGCTCCGCCGTCCGATCGGTGATCCGCACCAACGGTGGCAGCTGCCACGGCACTTGGGGCCTGCGCCCCTCGCCGGAGCCCCCGGCCCGGATGTGAATCCCCCCGTAGACCGCCCCCGCCTGCACGGCCCCGCCGTGCACCGTCCCGCTCAACTCGTTGTGGTCACCGCGCGCTTGCTCCTGCACCCGTCCCCCTCCGAACGCATGAGTGACACGGCCCTTGGAGAGCATCATTTCCCTCGCCCGAACTGATATTCGCCGTCCGGGGGTGATGTGACTCTCTCCGCTGCCGGTTCACTTTCCGTGACGAGGTTAGTGCAATTGCCTATGTCATATGCCTTCTCGGGTATTCGGAAAAGCCTGCCGTGCGTTCGTTCTTCGAAGGAATGTCGGGGAATCGGGGGCGGTCCGGTGCGGACATTCTCGGCGACCGCGGTCGCGGCGGCCTTGACCCGATCGATGCCCGTCGCGCCGCCGCGGCATGCGCGAGCGGCCGTCAGGGGAGGCCGGGGCCGTCGAGGGCACGGCCCGGCCTCCGGCGCCGGTGCCGCGGGTCCCGCACCGTGCGCGCCGTGCGCGGAAAATCGGTGGAGCCGCGTCCCCGGTGGGGATATGGTGGCGTCGCATCCGCCGAGAGCGAGGAAAACGGGAGGTGAGGACATTGATGACGGTCACGGTTCCGGGCTGCGCAGCCCGCGTCTCGAAGTGCATCAATCCCATCCCCGTGGTCTCCGGCTGACCTTTCCGCAGATTCTGTAGCGCGCCGGGGACCGCCCTTCGAAGGGTTTCCCTTGAGCTTGAGCAACGCTTTTTCCGACGCTGCCTCACGTCACGCCGTCCTCGCCCCTTACGGCTGGGACGATGGGTGGGAGGCCGCGTTCGGTCCGTACGCGCGACAGGGGCTGATCCCCGGGCGCGTGGTGCGGGTGGACCGTGGCCGGTGCGATGTGGTGACGCCCGACGGCACCGTCCGCGCCGACACCGAGTTCGTCGTTCCCCGTGACCCGATGAAGGTCGTGTGCACCGGCGACTGGGCCGCCGTGGACGCCGCGGACGCGGGCGAGCCGCGCTACGTACGGACGCTGCTGCCGCGGCGCACGGAAGTGGCGCGGTCGACCTCGTCCAAGCGCTCCGACGGCCAGGTGCTGGCCGCCAACGTCGACCACGCCGTCATCGCCGTATCGCTCGCCGCCGAGCTGGACCTCGGGCGGGTGGAGCGCTTCGTGGCGCTCGCCTGGGAGAGCGGGGCGCAGCCGGTCGTGGTCCTCACCAAGGCGGATCTGGTGGACGACCCGGGTGCGCTGGCGCACCTCGTCGCCGACACCGAGACCTCCGCCCCCGGGGTGCAGGTGCTGCCGGTGAGCGCCACGACCGGGCAGGGGGTGGAGGTGCTGGCCGCGCTGCTCGCGGCCGGGACCTCCGTCCTCCTCGGCCAGTCGGGCGCGGGCAAGTCGACGCTGGCCAACGCCCTGGTGGGCGAGGACGTCCAGGATGTACGCGAGATCCGGGACAGCGACGGCAAGGGGCGGCACACCACGACCACCCGCAATCTGCTGCCGCTCCCCTCGGGCGGTGCGCTCATCGACACACCCGGGCTGCGCGGCGTCGGGCTGTGGGACGCGGAGGGCGGGGTGTCGCAGGCGTTCGCCGAGATCGAGGCGTACGCCGCGGACTGCCGCTTCCACGACTGCGCGCACGAGACCGAGCCGGGGTGCGCGGTGCTCGCCGCGGTCGAGGACGGTTCGCTGCCGCCCCGGCGGCTGGACAGTTACCGCAAGCTGCTGCGCGAGAACGCCTACCTCGCGGCCCGCACCGACGCCCGGCTGCGGTCCGAGATGCGGCGGGAGTGGAAGCATCGGCAGGCGCTCGGCCGCCACATGGTCGAACGCAAGCGCGGACCGCAGCGCAAGCCGTAGCGTTGCGCGGCGCCCGCGGGTGTCCGATTCGGGTGGCCGTCGGCGGGGACTCGACGCGAGGATGGGGGAAGCGTCATCCCACGGTCGGGCATACCGCCGGCGGTCGGCACGGTCGGCCGTCGGCAGAGAGCGGGTCGCGATGAACTCCGGTACGGATGAGTACGACGTCGTCGTCCTGGGCGCGGGCCCGGTCGGGGAGAACCTGGCCGACCGGGCGCGCGCTGCCGGGCTCTCCACGGCGATCGTGGAGAGCGAACTGGTCGGCGGCGAGTGCTCGTACTGGGCCTGCGTCCCCAGCAAGGCGCTGTTGCGCCCCGTCATCGCGCGCGCCGAGGCGCGGCGTACGCCCGGGGCGCGGCAGGGCCCGGACGCGCCGCTGGACGTGGCCGCCGTGCTCGCCCACCGGGACGCGTTCGTGTCGAACTGGAAGGACGACGGCCAGGTCGGCTGGCTCGACTCGGCGGGCATCGACCTGGTCCGCGGCCATGGGCGGCTCGTCGAGCCGCGCCGTATCGCGGTCAGCCAGCCGGACGGGCAGGAGCGCTTCCTGGTCGCCCGGCACGCCGTGGCCATCTGCACCGGCAGCCGCGCCGCGCTGCCCCCTCTGCCCGGCCTCGCGGAGGCCCGCCCGTGGACCAGCCGGGAGGCGACCAGCTCGTCCACGGTGCCGCGGCGGCTGGCCGTGGTGGGCGGCGGGGTGGTCGCCGTCGAGATGGCCACCGCGTGGAGCGCCCTCGGCTCCGAGGTCACCATGCTGATCCGCGGCCCGGGGCTGCTGGAGCGCATGGAGGCGTTCGCGGGCGAGTTGGTGGCGGAGTCGCTCACCGAGGCGGGGGTGAAGATCCGTACGGGGACGTCCGCGACGGCCGTACGGCGCGACGGCGCGAAGGGGCCGGTGACGCTCACGCTGGACGGCGGGGAGACCGTCGAGGCCGACGAGGTGCTGTTCGCCACCGGCCGCGCACCGCGCACCGACGACCTCGGCCTGGAGACGGTCGGGCTCGCGCCCGGCGGCTGGCTGGACGTCGACGACACCTGCCGGGTGCGGAACGTGCCGGGCGGCTGGCTGTACGCCGTGGGCGACGTCAACCACCGCGCGCTCCTCACCCACCAGGGCAAATACCAGGCGCGGATCGCGGGCGCGGCCATCGGCGCCCGCGCCCAGGGCGTACCGCTGCTGGAGACCGACCGCTGGGGCGCCCACGCGGCGACGGCGGACCATGGCGCGGTGCCGCAGGTCGTCTTCACCGACCCGGAGGTCGGCGCGGTCGGGCTGACCGCCGAACAGGCCGAGGCCGAGGGCCGCAGCATCCGGGTCGTCGACTACGACATCGGCCAGGTCTCCGGCGCCGCCCTGTACGCGGACGGCTACCGCGGACGCGCCCGCATGGTCGTCGACCTGGACCGGGGCCATCTGGTCGGCGTGACGTTCGTGGGGCCGGGCGTGGGGGAGCTGCTGCACTCGGCGACCGTGGCGGTGGCCGGTGAGGTGCCGATCGAGCGGCTGTGGCATGCGGTGCCGTCGTTCCCCACGGTGAGCGAGGTGTGGCTGCGGCTGCTGGAGGCGTACCGGGGGTAGACGGGCGTGCCGGGGGGCGCGGGGCCGCGTCGGGCGCCCTTTTGGGAGCCCCGGAGACCGTCGCGTGGTGTTCGCGTGAAGCTCCCCTGTGGACAATATGGGGATGAGCCAGCAGGGGGACGACCGACGCCGTCACGAAAACGACTGGTGGGGCGAGTTGTACGACCCCGCGCGGGCCGACGCCGGGCCCGCCGCCGCGGCCGACTCGGTGGACGAGCGCTTCGACTCCGCGTCCCGCACCCTCGGCGGCAGACGGCCGGCCGGCGGGGACCAGCGGCCCGCCGCGGGGGCTCCCTGGGGCCCGACGGAGGGCGAGCGCGAGCCGGGCGGTGCCGCGCCGGGCCCGGGCGGTGCCGCGGGAGGTGGCCCGCAGGGGTGGCGACCTCCCGAGGGTGGCGACGGCCCCGGCGCGGCACCGCCCCCGTCCGCCCCCGCCCCTGCGCCCCGGCGGTCCTCGGGCGCCGCGCCCGCCTCCGCACCCGCTCCCGCGCCCCGGCCGTGGCGTGCCGCCGCGTCCGGGTACGTCGGCGACGAGCCGCCCGCGTACGAGGCCGAGCCGACCACCCTGCCCGTCGCCGACCCGGAGGAGCCGGGCGGCCCGGTGCCCGACACCGTGCTCGACGGCGCCCGCTACGGGACGTTCACCCTCCGCGCCGTGTCGCTGCGCGGCGACGCGGCGCGTTCCCGTGGCGAGCCCCGCCGGGACGTGCTGCTCACGGCTCGCTTCGGGACCGGGGACGGCGCCCTGGTCCTGGTGGCCGTGGCCAGTGGGGACGGGGCGTCGCCGGATGCCGCGCGGGAGCTGTGCGACGGGATCGGCGCGGCCGTCGGCCGCAGCCACGCACGGCTCGCGGAGGACATCCGCGCCGCCCGGCGCGGCGCGCTCAAGTCCGGGTTGCACCGGCTCACCGACCGCGGCTACGGGCGGTTGCGCACCCGCGCGGCCGAACGAGGCATCGACCCCGCCGCGTACACCGCCCCGGTGCGCTGTCTGCTGCTGCCCGCCCATCCGGACTGCCGGGTCCGGGTGTTCTTCGGCGTCGGCGACGGCGGGCTGTTCCGGCTGCGCGACGGCGCCTGGCAGGACCTGGAGCCGGACGCGCGGGAGCACGACACGGTCGGCGGGCCCGTGCTCGGCTTCGGCGGCGGTCGCCCGACCGCCCCGACCCGCCCGCCCCCGACCCGCCCGCCCCCAACCCGACCGCCCCCGGCCCGTCCGCGCCCGAGCTGCCCGCCGACTGGGAGGCCGCCCCGCACGACGGCGGCCCACCCTCCGTCGGCCCCTTCCGCTTCCGCGCCTCCGTCGCCCGACCGGGTGACACCCTGCTGCTGTGCGGCGCGGGCCTCGCCGAGCCGCTGCGCGCCGCGCCGGCGCTCGCCGCCCACTGGGCGGAACGCTGGGCGGCGACCGAGCCGCCGGGCCTCGCCGGGTTCCTCGCCGACGCCCAAGTGGGGGTGAAGGGGTACGCCGACGACCGTACGGCGGCGGCCGTCTGGGAGGCGTGAGCGTCCCGTCCGTGGGTTGATAGAGGGGCTGATAGAGCTCGACAACCCGGGACGACAGGGACGGAAGGCGCCGCGATGGGCAAGCAGACCGTGGCCGAGCAATTCGTGGACATCCTGGCCCGCGCCGGGGTGCGGCGGCTGTACGGGGTGGTCGGCGACAGCCTCAACCCCGTCGTGGACGCGATCCGCCGCAACTCCGCCATCGACTGGATCCAGGTGCGGCACGAGGAGACCGCCGCGTTCGCCGCGGGCGCCGAGGCCCAGCTCACCGGCAAGCTCGCGGGCTGCGCGGGCTCCTGCGGCCCCGGCAATCTGCACCTGATCAACGGGCTGTACGACGCCCACCGCTCCATGGCCCCGGTCCTCGCCCTCGCCTCGCACATCCCCAGCAGCGAGATCGGCACCGGCTACTTCCAGGAGACCCACCCCGACCAGCTGTTCCGCGAGTGCAGCCACTACAGCGAGCTGATCTCCAACCCCCAGCAGATGCCGCGCGTCCTCCAGACCGCGATCCAGCACGCGGTCGGCCGCCGCGGCGTCAGCGTCGTCTCGCTCCCCGGCGACATCGCGGCCCGCCCGGCGCCCGAGCGCGCCGAGGAGCATGCGCTGGTGACCTCACGCCCCACCGTGCGCCCCGGCGACGCGGAGATCGACGCGCTCGCGCGCATGGTCGACGAGGCGGACCGGGTGACGCTCTTCTGCGGCCGCGGCACCGCCGGGGCCCATGAGGAGGTGATGGCCTTCGCCGAGCGGGTGAAGGCCCCGGTGGGGCACGCCCTGCGCGGCAAGGAACACATCCAGTACGAGTGAAGGCCCCGGTGGGGCACGCCCTGCGCGGCAAGGAACACATCCAGTACGACAACCCGTACGACGTCGGAATGAGCGGCCTGCTCGGCTACGGCGCGGCGTACGAGGCCACCAACGAGTGCGATCTGCTGATCCTGCTGGGCACCGACTTCCCGTACAACGCCTTCCTCCCCGACGACGTCCGCACCGTCCAGGTCGACGTCCGCCCCGAGCACCTGGGCCGCCGCTCCAAGCTCGACCTGGCCGTATGGGGCGACGTCCGCGAGACGCTGCGCTGCCTGACGCCGAAGGTGCGCCCCAAGACGGACCGCCGGTTCCTGGACCGGATGCTGAAGAAGCACGCGGAGGCGCTGGAGGGCGTGGTCAAGGCGTACACCCGCAAGGTGGAGAAGCACATTCCGATCCACCCGGAGTACGTGGCCTCGGTCCTGGACGAGGAGGCCGCCGACGATGCGGTCTTCACCGTCGACACCGGGATGTGCAACGTCTGGGCGGCCCGCTATCTGACCCCCAACGGCCGTCGCCGGGTGATCGGTTCGTTCACCCACGGCTCGATGGCCAACGCGCTGCCGCAGGCCATCGGCGCCCAGTTCCTCGACCGCCGCCGCCAGGTCGTCTCGATGTCCGGCGACGGCGGGTTCACGATGCTGATGGGCGACTTCCTCACCCTCGTCCAGTACGACCTGCCGGTGAAGGTCATCCTCTTCAACAACTCCTCCCTGGGCATGGTCGAGCTGGAGATGCTGGTCTCGGGCCTGCCCGCGTACGGCACCGGCAACCACAACCCCAACTTCGCCCAACTCGCCCGCGCCGCCGGGGCGTACGCCGAACGCGTCGAGAAGCCCAAGCACCTGCGGTCCGCGCTGCGCACCGCCCTGCACCACAAGGGCCCCGCCCTGGTCGACATCGTCACCGACCCCAACGCGCTGTCCATCCCGCCGAAGATCAGGGCCGAGATGGTGACCGGGTTCGCGCTGTCGGCCAGCAAGATGGTGCTGGACGGCGGCGTCGGCAGGATGGTCCAGATGGCCCGCTCCAACCTCCGCAACGTGCCCCGCCCCTGATCAGCCGGCGGAACCGCCCCCACCAGACGAAAAGGCTCCTCAGCCTTTCGCTTGGCGGAACAGGCGGGCGCCGGCGAACAGGCAGAGGGCGGTCAGGCCCAGGGTGATGGCGGCGCCGAGGGCGACGGTGCCGTTGGCGTAGTGGCCCAGGAAGGTCTGGCGCACGGCGTCCACGGTGTAGCGGAACGGCACGGCGTGGGAGGCGCCGTCCAGCCAGCCCGGGGCGAGGGACATCGGCAGCAGCAGCCCGGACAGCAGCATCAGCGGCATGCACGCGGTGTTGGCGATGGCGGCGAACTCCGGTGGTGTCCTGACGTTCATGGCCAGCCCGTACGAGAGGGCGGACAGCGCCGCCGAGAGCACGGCCACGAACAGCAGGCCGATCAGGATTCCGGCGAGGGGCGCGCGGAGGCCGAAGGCCAGGCCGAGGAGCACGAGCAGCACCGACTGGACGACCAGCTGGACGACATCGCGCAGGACCCGGCCCAGCAACAAGGCCAGGGGGTTCACCGGGGTGACCCGCATGCGGTCGATGATGCCGAGGTTGCGGTCCATCAGCAGGCCGAGCCCCACGTACGAGCCGCCGAGCAGGGCGAGCTGGATGAGGACGCCGGGGACCAGGGCCTGCCAGGACGAACCGCTCACGCCCAGGCTGAGCTCGGTCAGCAGCGGTCCGAAGAGGGCCAGGAAGAGCAGCGGTTGGAGCATGCCGAAGAAGAGATTGGTCTTCGAGCGGAGGGTGGCCCGCAGGTAGCGGCCGAAGACGACGCCGGTGTCGGCGAGCAGGGTCATGGAAGTGCCTCAAAGGTGTTAAAAGGGTCAGATGGCGAGGGGTTCGTCTGCCGCCGCGGACCGGCCGGTGATGGCCAGGAAGGCGTCCTGGAGGCTCGCGGTGGGATCGCCCGCGTGGCGGGCCTTGAGGTCGGCGGGGGTGCCCTCGGCGACGATCACCCCGGCGTCCACGACCACGATCCGGTCGGCGAGCGCGTCGGCCTCGTCCAGGTAGTGCGTGGTCAGGAAGACCGTGGTGCCGTGTTCGGCGCGGATCCGCCGGACCAGGTCCCACAGTTCGGCGCGGCTGCCGGGGTCGAGCCCGGTGGTCGGTTCGTCGAGGAAGACCACCTCGGGCCGGTTGATCAGGCCGAGCGCGATCTCCACCCGGCGGCGCTGACCGCCGGAGAGCGCGCCGGTGGGGCGGTCCAGCAGGGGGGTGAGGCCGAGGTCCCGGGCGAGTTCCCCGGCGCGCTCGCGCGCCTCGGCCCTGGGCAGCCGGTGCAGCCGCCCCTGGGTGACCAGTTCCTCGCGTACGGCGCAGGCGGGGTCCAGGCCGCCGGACTGGGCCACGTACCCGATCCGGCGGCGCACCCCCGCGGGGTCGCGCCGCAGATCGTGCCCGGCGACCGTGGCCTCGCCGCCGCTGGGCGGCAGGAGGGTGGTGAGCATGCGCAGGGTCGTGGTCTTGCCCGCCCCGTTGGGGCCGAGGAAGCCGAGGATCTCGCCGCGGTCGACAGTCAGGTCGATGCCGCGGACGGCGTGCACCGGGCCCGTCGGGAGCGGATAAGTCCGGGCGAGGCCCCGGGTCTCGATGACCGGGGTGCGAGTGGGTGGTGTGGACATGGCGCCGATAAAAACACAGTGCATTGCAAAACTGCAATGCATTTCGTTTTTGCAGTACGGTTAGACTTCATGCATGGCAGAAGGGCTACGAGAGCGCAAGAAGCGGGAGACGCGGCAGCGCATCTACCGGGTCGCGCTCGATCTGTTCGTGGAGCGGGGCTTCGACCACGTCACGATCGCCGAGGTCGCGGCCGCGGCGGAGGTATCGGTCAACACCCTCTACAACTACTTCGAGGCGAAGGAGGACCTGGTGCTGCCGCCGGACCAGGCGTCCCCGCAGCGGCTCGCCGACATCGTGCGGGACCGCGGCCCCGGCGAGTCGGCGGCCGCTGCGGTGCTGGCGCGGCTGCGGGACGAGGTGGAGCGGCGGGACCGCTCGCTGGGGCTGACCGAGGGCTTCGGACGGGTCTTCGCGATGATGCGGGCCGCGCCCACGCTCATCGCCCGGCTGGAGGACCTCGGCCGGGAGATGACCGACGCGCTGACCGCCGTGCTGGCCGAGGAGACCGGCGCCGGACCGGACGATCCGCTGCCGCGCGTGGTGGCCACCCAGCTCGGGGCGTTCCACTCGCTGGTCTTCGCCGAGATCGGCAGGCGGACCGAGGCGGGGGAGGAGCCCGAGGCGATCGCCGCGGCCGTGATCGGTCTGCTGGACGCGTTCCAGGGGGTGCTGGGCGAGCCGCTCGCCACCTATGCCGTACGAGGGAAGGGGGAGCAGACGTGTTCCGGGTGACGATCCGTGGTGTGTTCGAGGAGTTGGGCGAGGAGGACCGGGCCGCGCTGCTCGCGGAGGTCGACGCCTTCCGGACCGCCTTCACCGAGGAGGGCACCTTCACCTACGACCGTGGGCTCTCGGCGTTCACCTTCCGCTGCCAGGTGCCCGCGGAAGCCGACGACGACGGCGAGGCGGAGGCGACCGAGCGGGCCATGGCGGCGCTGGTGGCGCACGGCTATCCGCACCGGGTCCTGCGGGTCGGGGTGACGGACATGCGCCACATCAAGATCCGCCGCAAGGGGCGTAGTAGGTGAGCGGGAGATGAGCGGACCGCCCGGCGCCGCGCGGGGGCGGCACCGGGCGGTCGACACCTCTACGCGGGCACCGGCCGCAGCCGCAGGGTGAGGATCTGATGCGGCCGCAGGGCCAGGCTCAGCCCGGCCGGGCCGGTGGCGGCCGGGTGCAGCGGACGCTCCAGCAGATCGGTGACGTCCGCCGAGAGCACCGGGAAACCGGCGACGAGCGTGCCCGCCGCGCGGCCGCCGTGCGACTCGTACAGCCGCACCACCACATCCCCGCTGCGGTCCTCGGCGAGCTTCACCGACTCCACCGTGATCGCCGGGTTGTCCACGGAGAGCAGCGGGGCGGGCCCGGTCGGGCCGCTGGGCAGGGTGCGCAGCGGCAGGTTGAGGGCGAGGCCGCCCTCGACCGCGTCGCCGACGCTCGCGCCCGGCAGCAGCGCGTAGCGGAAGCGGTGGGTGCCGAGGTCCGTCTCGGGGTCGGGGCTGTGCGGGGCGCGCAGCAGCGTCAGCCGCACGGTGGTGCCGAGCACGTCGCCGTCGTCGGTCGAGCCGTCGGCCGGCTCGTGCGTCGTACGGGTCACGTCGTGGCCGTACGTCGAGTCGTTGAGCAGCGCGGCCCCGTACCCCGGTTCGGCGACCCGCAGCCAGCGGTGGGCGCAGATCTCGAAACGGGCCGCGTCCCAGCTGGTGTTGGTGTGCGTGGGGCGGTCCACGTGCCCGAACTGGATCTCCGCCGTGGACTCCCGCGCGTGGACGTCCAGCGGGAACGCCGCCTTGAGCACCTTCTCCGACTCCTGCCAGTCCACCTCGGTCGCGATGTCGAGGCGGCCGCTGCCCGCGGCCAGGGTCAGTTCCTCGACGATCCGCGAGGCGCCGAAGGTCCGCACGACGCGGACGGTCGCGCGCAGCGGACCGGACTCGGTCAGCTCGACGGACTCGGCGGCCGTGAGGTCGGTGTGGGTGCGCCGGTAGTGGCGGTCGATGTCCCAGGCGTCCCAGTGGTTGGGGTGGTCGGGGTGCAGCTGGAGGAGGTTGCCGCGCGCGCCCGGGGCCAGCACCTCGCGGCCCGCCGTCAGGTCGAGGACGGAGGTGAGCAGCCCGTCCCCGTCGATGGTGACGCGCAGCAGATCGTTGTCGAGGACGATGGCGTGGCCGTCGCTCAGCGAGGTCACCGGCAGCGCGGTCCACGTCGTACCGGCGAGGGCCGCCGTGCCCAGCGCGCCCACCCGTACCCCGGCCGCCGCGCGCCCGTCGCCGAGCGGCTGCACGGGGACGTCGGTGGGCAGGGCCGCCGCGGTCTCCGCGTCCAGGACGGCGACCTCCTCGCGCTCGTACGGCGAGGCGTTGAGGACCGCCGGGGCGCCGGGCCCGCCGGGACCCGCGGTGCCCAGGGCGCCCACCGCGTCCGCGACGATGCCCTCCAGCTCGGCGCGCACCCGCGCGTACGTCTCGCGCGCCTCGCGGTGCACCCAGGCGATCGAGGAGCCGGGCAGGATGTCATGGAACTGGTGCAGCAGCACCGTCTTCCAGATCCGGTCCAGGTCGTCGTACGGATAGGCGTACCCGGGCACGTGGAGCGCGGCGGCCGTGGCCCACAACTCGGCCTCCCGCAGCAGGTGTTCGCTGCGCCGGTTGCCCTGCTTGGTGGCCGCCTGGGTGGTGTACGTGGCCCGGTGCAGCTCCAGGTACAGCTCGCCCGACCACACCGGCGCCTTGGCCCCGTACTCCCGCTCCGCCTCCGCGAAGAACACCGACGGCTTGTGGATCTCGACCCGCGGCGAGCCCTCCAGGGAGCCCAGCCGGCGCGCCTTCTCCAGCATCTCCCGCGTGGGGCCGCCCCCGCCGTCGCCCCAGCCGAAGGGGACGAGGGAGCGGGTGGCGAGGCCCTTGTCGGCGAAGTTCTTCTCCGCGTGGGCGAGTTCGGCCGCACTGAACTGGGCGTTGTAGGTGTCCACCGGCGGGAAGTGGGTGAACACGCGGGTGCCGTCGATGCCCTCCCACCAGAAGGTGTGGTGCGGCATCTTGTTGGACTGGTTCCAGGACAGCTTCTGGGTCAGGAACCACTTCACCCCCGCCAGCTTGGCCAGCTGCGGGAAGGCCGCGGTGTAGCCGAAGGAGTCCGGCAGCCAGATCTCCTCGGTGTCCACCCCCAGCTCCTCCACGAAGAACCGCTTGCCGTGCACGATCTGCCGGGCCAGGGCCTCGCCGCCGGGCATGTTGGCGTCCGACTCGACCCACATCGAGCCGACCGGCGCCCAACTGCCGTCCGCGACCGCCTTCTTGATGCGCTCCCAGATGTGCGGCTGGTGCTCCTTGACCCAGGCGTACTGCTGCGCCTGCGAGCACGCGAACACCAGCTCCGGATAGTCGCCCGCGAGCGCGGTGACATTGGCGAACGTACGGGACGCCTTGCGCACCGTCTCGCGCAGCGGCCACAGCCACGCCGAGTCGATGTGCGCGTGCCCGGCCGCCGAGACGCGGTGCGCGCTGGCGTGCGCGGGCCGCTTGAGCACCCCGGTCAGCTCGGCGCGCGCGGCGGCCGCGGTGGCGGGCACGTCGTGCAGGTCGAGCGCGTCGAGCGCGTTCTCCAGGGCGCGCAGGATCTCGTGGCGGCGCGGCCGGTCCGCGGGCAGCTCGCCCATCAGCTCGGACAGCACCTCGATGTCCAGCACCAGATGCCACACGTCCTCGTCGAGGACGGCCACATCGGCGGAGGCGAAGCGGTAGAGCGGCCGGTCCCCGGCGGTCAGGACGTCGCCGAGCGGGGTGGGCGTGAAGCCGTCGCGCAGCACGGACGGATTGGCGGCCGCCTCCAGCAGCAGCCGCACGGGCTCGCCGCCGTCGGCCGGGGAGGCGAGGGGGATGTGGCGGTTACGGGGGTGGATGCCCTTCAGCGGTACGCCGTGCGCGTCGTACACCAGCCCCTCGGCCTGGAAGCCCGGACCGTCGTCGGTGAAGCCGGGGTCGATGACCACCTCGACCCGACGCCCCGCCCACTCCGCGGGCACCGCGCCCTCCAGCCGGAACCACCAGGTCGACCACGGCTCGCCCCACTCCGTACCGGCCTCGAACGGCTCGTACGCCGCGGCGAGCGCGTCGGCGACCGGGACCGGCTCACCGGGGGCGCGCCAGGCGTAGAGGGCCAGCGGCACGCGCGCCGGGTACTGGGCGGGCCGGATGAACTGGTGCAGCGCCCGCTCCAGGCGCCCCTCCACCAACAGTCGGTCGTCGTGCATCACGGCTCCTCGGGGCTCGGCGCTCAGCGGATCACCTCTGATGCTTTCCCCCGGTGTGTGGCGCGGCAACAGGCGGGAATGCATTCCGTGAGCATGTTCGACGGCATTCGACGCTGGCCGCGCCGAGGGCGGCCAGGGGCGGGGGAGGATGAAGCGTCAGCCTGTACGGCGGGGCCGGGTGACCAACCGGCCGGACTCCGGGGCGGTGGCCATCGAAGGGGAGCGGGGCCGGGGCTTCAGCAAGCGACTGAGGCATGACGACTATGCGGCGGTGGCGGACGTCCGCGCCGCGCTGCGCGAGATGCTGCGGCACTGGGGCGAGCCCGGCCGGGCCGATCTCGCCGAGCTGCTGACGAGCGAGCTGGTGACGAACGCACTGGTGCACACCGACCGGGGTGCGCTGGTCACGGCCACCTTCGGCGGTGGGATCGCCGGGCCGGTGGCGGGCCGATTACGGGTCGAGGTGCGGGACTTCGTGTCCCGTCACCCGAGACTGCGCGGCCACCCCCCGGAGGACAGCACCTCCGGGAGGGGCCTGCTGCTGGTGCACACGCTCGCGGACGCGTGGGGCGTACGGGCCCACGGCGTGGGCAAAGCGGTCTGGTTCGAGCTGGACGCGGACGGCGGCTGACCGCCGCCGACCGCCCCTCGGTCTTCGGGGTCCGGCCTCAGCCGAACTGCCGCTCGATCTCCGCGAGCTTCTCCTCCAGGGAGTCCAGCCGCGGAATGGTCAGGGTGTCGTCCTCGGCGGTGAGGTCGACGGTCCGCGCCCTGTCCGAGTCCTTGTCGTCCTTGTCGCCCGCGTCCTTGGCCTTGTCCTTGGCCTTGTCCCGGTCGGCTTCGGTGGCATCGGTGTCACCGAAGCCGAAGCTGAAATCCAGGTCGCGGCTCCAGTCCCGGCGACCGTCGTCGTCGCGGTCGTCGCGGTGGGTGGACTCAGCCGCGTCCGCGGACTGCAAGGCGGGCCGAGCTGAGGGCGCTGACAGCTCGGCCGCTTCGGCTTTTCCCAGCGCGTTGTCCTCCAGGGCAGACTCCGCGGTGAGCTGCGGCGGCTGTGCCGCGGGGGTGATGTCCACCTGGCGGCCGCCGCCCCGGCCCCACGCCCGGTGCTGCCGGTTGAGCGCCCGGATCCTGGCCTTGTCCAGCTTCTCCTGGTCCCGGCGGCGGGTGCGGTTCTGCTCCTTCTCCCGCCGGTCCTCGCGGACCTCCTCGACCGCCTCGTCCAGCGTCCGTACGTTCTCCAGCAGCATCAGCGACCATGCGCCGAAGGTCTCGCGGGGCGCCCGCAGCCAGCGGACGATACGGATCTGCGGCAACGGGCGGGGCACCAGGCCCTGTTCGCGCAGCGCCGCCCGGCGGGTCTGCTTGAGCGCCCGGTCGAACAGGACCGCGGCCGACAGCGACATGCCCGCGAAGAACTGCGGCGCACCGTCGTGGCCCATGCCGCGCGGCGCGTGCACCCAGTTGAACCAGGCGGCCGCGCCCGCGAACAGCCACACCAGCAGCCGCGAGCCGAGCGCCGCGTCACCGTGGCTGGCCTCGCGCACCGCCAGCACCGAGCAGAACATCGCCGCGCCGTCCAGCCCGAACGGCACCAGGTACTCCCAGCCGCCCGAGAGGTTCAAGTTCTGCTGCCCGAAGCCCACGAGACCGTGGAAGGAGAGCGCGGCCGCGACCGCGGCACAGCAGAACAGCAGGACGTACGAGGCCATCCCGTAGATGGCCTCCTTGCGCCGCCTGCGCTCCTCGCTGCGCTCCCAGGAGTCGGTGATCCCGTTCTCCTCCTTCTTCCCGTTACGGCCGCGCGCGAGGACAACTCCCGCCCCCACGACTCCGACGAGCGCTATGACGACTGGCAGGGCCCAGCCCAGCGATATGTCGGTCAGTCTCATCCGGTGCCCCTTGCCTCGCTTCCGTGAAGTTCTGGCCGCAGTACGGCCCTACTCGCGCGACATCCTGGCGGAATCCTGCCGGGCCTCAAGCAGTTTCTGGACAAGAGGCCGCCAAGTGGGCGGGGGGACACGCGGATAGGTGCGATACGGTTCGAACGCTCGCTCGTTGCAAGCGGCTTGATTCTATTCACGGAACCCGAGCGCGGGTAAATCCGATCCAACCGCTTACCGTCGGCCACCCGAATCCCTTGGTGATCTTTTCCCGCCCCTGTCCCCTCATGGGCGCTTCGGGAGCCCCGTATCCGTGGCCGAAAGGCATCGCTCCCCGTGTCCGGTCCGGCCGGAATGCGACGTGGGGGTGTGGTCGGAGTGTGGTCAGGGTCATGCCGGGGCCGTGCCGGGGTCGTACGAAGACCTCGCGACGACTGTGCGACGAGCTTGCGGCGAGCGTGCGAATCCGGAACGTCGTACGAGGTCGGCCGCGTCCGCTCGCGGCAACCGGTGCGTGTGGGCTTTGTCCTCGGGCGGCATCCGCATATCGTTTCGATGGAATGTCAGGAGGACCCGAGTGGAGCAGGCCAAAGCCGAGGCGGCGACCGAGCCGCGGGACCACTCCGGCGTGCCCGGGGCGCGCAGGTCACCGCGCCGCCACTCGGTGCGCGGCCAGATCCTGGACGCCCTGCGGGACGCGCTGGTCGGGGGTGAGCTGACCCCGGGCGAGGTGTACTCCGCCCCGGCCCTCGCCGACCGCTTCGGCGTCTCGCCCACGCCCGTGCGCGAAGCCATGCAGCAGCTCGCGGGCGAGGGCGCCGTCGAGGTCGTACCGAACCGCGGCTTCCGGGTGGCCCGGCGCAGTGCACGCGAGCTCGCCGAGCTGGCCGAGGTCCGCGCCCTGCTGGAGGTCCCGGTGATGCTCAGCCTGGCCCGGGCGGTCGCGCCCGAGCGCTGGGCGCTGTTGCGGCCGTTCGCGGAGGCGACGGCGGCGGCCGCCGCGAAGGGCGACCGGGCCGCCTACCTGGAGTCGGACCGTACGTTCCACCAGGCGGTGCTGAGCCTGGCCGGGAACCACCAGCTGGTCGTCGTCGCCGACGAGCTGCACCGGCGGGCGCAGTGGCCGCTGGCCTGCGGTCGTGCCGTGCGCACCGCCGATCTGGTCGCCGATGCGGCCGAGCACATGGCGTTGCTCGATGCGCTCGCCGCCCGCGATCTGGATGTGGTGGAATCGCTGGTCCGCGAACACTTCACGTCCGGCGCCTGAGCTTTCCCCTACCCGCCCCGCCCCGAACCCGGGGCTCCGCCCCGGCCCCCGGGCGGGGGCTCCGCCCCCTGCACCCCGCTCCTCAAACGCCGGAGGGGCTGGGTAGTGGGCCACGTCCGCCCCGGGCCCCGCTGCGGGGGCTCCGCCCCCTGCACCCCCGCCGGGGCTCCGCCCCTGGACCCCGCTCCTCAAACGCCGGAGGGGCTGGGTGGTCTCCTCAAGCGCCGGAGGGGCGGGGACGTGACCGGGTTGTGGGCAATCGTTCCGCAGGGCGGAACGGGTGGGCACAACCGGCCACCGGCCCGCACCCCGGAGCGAAACCCCCAGGGGCACAGCCCGGCCACCGGCCCGCGCCTGGCGGCGAAGCCCCCGGCGGCACCGCGGGGCGCCGTCAGGGCGGGCCGGCACCGTCCGGGTGGTGTGCTAACTGCTCGGCCAGCCAGACCGGGACCCCGCCCAGCAGCCGCACCAGCCGCCCCGCCTCGGTCCGCAGCCGGTGCGCCTCCGGCTCCTCCTCGACGTCCGCCAGGGACGCCAGGGCGGGGGCGATGCCGACCAGGTAGCCCAGCTCCTCGCGGATCCGCAGCGATTCGGCGAAGCCGCGGTGGGCCTCGGCGAGGTTGCCCTCCTCCTCGGCCATCCCGGCCAGATGGCGCCAGGTGAACGAGCGCAGCAGCGTGTCGCCGTGCGCGGCGGCGCCCGCGTGGGCGCGCTGGAACGCGGCCTGGGCGCCGGTGGGGTTGTGGGCGAGGTGCTGGGAGATCAGCCCGCGGCGGAAGTCCAGCAGCGGGCGGGTGGGCGAGCCGGGCCCGAGCAGCGCGGCGGCCCGGCCGAGGGCGGTGCGCGCCTCGTCGGCGCGGTCGCGGTTGCCGAGCAGGGTGGAGGCGTACGCGAGGTAGCCGCGCTCGCACGCGGTGGCGCCGCGCTCGTCGTCGGTGAGGGCCAGGGCCTCCGCCGCCCGCAGCGCGTCCTCGGCCGCGTCCCAGCCCCGGGAGGTGTACATGCACCGCTCGATCAGGATGGCGCCGCGCTTGAGGGCCGCGGCCGCGTCGTCCGCGGCGCGCGGGGCGAGCAGCTCGGCGGCGTCCTTCCAGCACGCGCGCGAGCGCAGCCGCCACACCGCCGTGTCGAGCGGGTCATCCGCTCGCCCGGTCCCTGCGTCGGGATCGAAGTTCGATGATCCAGGTGGTGACATGGCGGTGTCCGCCACATTGCCCTCCCCAAGCGCGCCATCGAGCCGGAAGCCGTTGCCGAATCTCAACACGGAAGCGCGGGCCCGGCCAAGAGGTTGGTGTGAATGAATTCACAAACCACCGGCGAGAGTGGTGGTTTCCAGGGTTCCCGGGGTGCGCGGGGTGCTCGGGGTGTTCAGGGGGCGCGCGGGGGCGCTCCGCCCGTCAGCTCATGCGCAGGGCGAGGAAGAAGTCCAGCTTGTCCTCCAGCCGGGCCAGGTCGCGCCCGGTCAGCTGCTCTATCCGGCCCACCCGGTAGCGCAGCGTGTTGACGTGCAGATGCAGCCGTGTCGCGCACCGCGTCCAGGAGCCGTCGCACTCCAGGAACGCTTCCAGGGTCGGGATCAGCTCGGCCCGGTGGCGGCGGTCGTACGCGCGCAGCGGGTCCAGCAGCCGGGCGGTGAAGGCGCGGCGTACGTCGTCCGGGACGAAGGGGAGCAGCAGCACGTGCGAGGCCAGCTCCTGGTGTCCGGCCGCGCTGACCCGGCCCGGCCGCGCGGCGGCCACCCGGCGGGCGTGCCGGGCCTCCTCCAGCGCGCCGCGCAGCGCCTCGGCGGAGTGCACGGGGGCGCTGACGCCCAGCGTGAGCCGGGCGTCGTCGCCCAGCCCGCGGGCGAGCGGTTCGCCGACGGCCGCGAGCAGGGCGTCCGCGTGCAGCCCCGCCTCGTGGTCCGCCGCGTCCGCCTCCGCGGACGTGGCGTCGGTGTCGGCATCGGCGGGCGCGGGCAGCGGGAGGAGGGCCACCGCCTCGTCCCCGGTGTGCGCCACGGCGATCCGGTCCGAGGGCCCGGCCCCGGCCGACCGCGGGTCCACCAGGATTTCTTCCAGCAGCGCCTGGGCGACCACGCCGCCGTCCGGCTCCGCGCCGTCCGGTGTCCCTTCCATCCGCGCCACGACGACCTGCCAGTGCGGCGCGTCGCCGCTGCCGAGCCCCGGCAGCAGTACCGGCGCCGCCACCCGCAGCCGGGCAGCGACCTCGGCGGACGGCGCGCCCGCCTGGACCAGCTCCAGCACCTCCTGGGCGAGCTGCCGCCGCACCGTACCGGCCGCGTCCCGCCGGTCGCGCTCGACGGCGATCAGCTGGGTGACCCCGTGCAGCAGGTCCAGTCGCTCGTCCGGCCAGTCGCCCGCGTCCGCGGCGACCGCCAGCAGCCAGTCGGCGAGCGGGGGCGCGGGCGTGTCGCCGGTGTCGCCGCCGCTCGTACCGCCGCGGATGGGGAAGAGGGAGTACGTCACCCCGTTGGCGGCGGTCAGCCGGTGCGGGCCGCGGCGCCCGGCGCGCTGGGCGGCCAGATGCTCACCGGCGAGCCGGGTGCGGACCGGCTGCGGCAGCTCCGCGGCCCCGGGACCGGTCGGCCCCGCGATCGGGCGGCCGGTGGGGGAGAGCACCCAGGCGGGCAGGTCGAGGTCCGAGCCGAGCAGGTCGAGCACCACTTCGGGGCCGCCGCCCGCGGCCCCCGGGGTCATCAGCCGCCGGTGCCGGTCCACGACGGCGGCCAGGTCCCCGGCCCGCTCGCCGGAGACCTGGCGTACGACATGCTCGGTGATCGACGCGAACGCCACGTCCTCGACCACGGAGAACAGCGGCAGCCGGTGCCGTGCGCAGGCCAGCACCAGGTCCTCGGGCACGGGGCCCAGCTCGGCCTCGCCCGCCGCGAGCCCGGCCACCCCGGCGGCCGCCAGGATGCGTACGAACCGCTCGGAGTCGTCCGGCTGCCGCCGCCACGCCAGCCCCGTCAGCACCAGTTCGCCGCCCGACAGATAGCGGCTCGGATCGCGCAGATCGGTGGTCATCACGCCGCGTACGGTGCGGTCCAGCTCGTCCTCGCCGCCGAGCAGGCGCAGGCCCAGGGCATCGGTTTCCAGCAGTGCGCGCAGCCGCATGGTGGTGCCAGCCGATCTCGTCTTGTCACTCGTCTTTTGTCACCGGTCGAATACCGCGAGGTTTCCATTCCCCGTCGTTCGTTCGAATCTACAAGACCGGCCCGCTGGCCAGCCAATTGCTTCATGTCTTCGGTGACTGCCCCGGGGGCCCGCGGCCGGGTCTACTGGACTGGGAGCCGCGTGCACGAGTTCCTTCAGGACTGGTGAGAAGAGAGGCCCATGGACTTCCTGCGCCCCGCCGACTGGCGGGAGGCGCTCGCCGCGAAGGCCGAGCACCCCGACGCCGTACCCATCGCGGGCGGCACCGATGTGATGGTCGAGATCAACTTTGATCACCGGCGGCCCGAACGGCTGCTGGATCTGACCCGTATCGGCGAACTGGGTGAGTGGGAGAGCAGCGGGCGGACGGTCCGGCTGGGCGCCGGCGTTCCGTACAGCCGGATCATCGAGCGGCTACACCCCGAGCTGCCCGCCCTCGCGCTCGCCTCGCGCACCGTCGGCTCGCCCCAGATCCGCAACCGCGGCACCGTCGGCGGCAACCTCGGCGCCGCCTCGCCCGCCGGGGACGCGCATCCGGCGCTGCTGGCGGCCGGGGCCGAGGTGGAGGTGGCCTCGGTGCGCGGCACCCGGATGATCCCGGTCGAGGAGTTCTACACCGGGGTGAAGCGCAACGCGCTGGCGCCCGACGAGCTGATCAGGGCCGTCCACATCGAGCAGGCCGACGGGCCGCAGCAGTTCTCCAAGGTCGGCACCCGCAACGCCATGGTCATCGCGGTGTGCGCGTTCGCCCTCGCCCTGCATCCGCGCACCCGCACCGTACGGACCGGCATCGGCTCGGCCGCGCCCACGCCGGTCCGGGCCCGGGCGGCGGAGGACTTCCTGAACGCGGCGCTCACGGAGGGCGCCTTCTGGGACAGCGGCGAAACGATTCCGCCCGCGGTCGCCCGGGAGTTCGCCCAGCTGTGCGCGGGCGCGTGCGACCCCATCGACGACGTACGCGGCAGCGCCGCCTACCGCCGCCACGCGGTGACGGTCATGGCGCGCCGCACGCTCGGCTGGACCTGGCAGGCGTACCGCGAAGGCGAAGGGAGGGCCGCGGCATGCGCGTGAACATGACCGTCAACGGGCGGCCGCAGCAGGCCGACGACGTCTGGGAGGGCGAGTCCCTGCTGTACGTGCTGCGCGAACGACTGGGCCTTCCGGGCTCGAAGAACGCCTGTGAACAGGGCGAATGCGGATCGTGCACGGTCCGGCTCGACGGGGTGCCGGTGTGCGCGTGCCTGGTGGCCGCGGGGCAGGCCGAGGGCCGCGAGGTGGTGACCGTCGAGGGGCTTCCGGAGTACGCGGAGCAGCGACGTACCGCGGGCGAGGCGGGCGCCGGGGGAAGCGCGCTGGCCCCCGTCCAGCAGGCGTTCATCGACGCGGGCGCCGTGCAGTGCGGCTTCTGCACCCCGGGACTGCTGGTCGCCGCCGACGAGCTGCTGGAACGGCATCCCGACCCCTCCGACGCCGACATCCGCGAGGCGCTCTCCGGCAACCTGTGCCGCTGCACCGGCTACGAGAAGATCCTCGACGCGGTGCGCCTCGCCGCCGCCCGCACCTCGGCGCCGGGGGAGGCGAGCTGACCATGGGACCCGACCGCGCCCCCGCCAGGATCACCCAGGCCCATCTGACCGAGAGCCGGAGCAAGGGCCACATCGGCGAATCCACCCTCCGCCCCGACGGCACGCTCAAGGTGACCGGCGAGTTCGCCTACTCCTCCGACCTGTGGCACGAGGACATGCTGTGGGGCTTCACCCTGCGCAGCCCCCACGCCCACGCCGAGATCCGGTCCATCGACATCAGCGGCGCGCTGACCCTGCCCGGCGTCCACGCCGTCATGACGCACGACGACCTCCCGGCCGCCACCCACTACGGCCTGGAGATCCACGATCAGCCCGTCCTCGCCAAGGACCGGGTCCGCTACCACGGCGAGGCCGTCGCGATCGTCGCCGCCGACCACCCCGAGACCGCCCGCCGCGCCGCCGCCCGGATCAAGGTCGAGTACGCCGAGCTGCCGCTCGTGGTCGACGAGGCCACCGCCACCGCGCCCGGCGCGCCGCTGCTCCACCCCGGCCGCACCGACCACCACGCCGCCCACGCCCCGCACCCCAACGTCGTCCACCGCCAGCCCGTGCGGCGCGGTGACGTCGCCGCCGCCAAGGCCCGCGCCGATGTCGTCGTACGCCGGGACTACGAGGTCGGCATGCAGGACCAGGCGTTCCTGGGCCCCGAATCCGGGCTCGCGGTGCCCGCCGAGGACGGCGGCATCGACCTCTACATCGCCACCCAGTGGCTGCACGTGGACCGCGACCAGCTGGCCCCGGTGCTGGGCCTGCCCGCCGACAAGGTGCGGCTGACGCTCTCCGGCGTGGGCGGGGCGTTCGGGGCGCGCGAGGACCTGTCCATGCAGGCGCACGCCAGCCTGCTGGCGCTCCGCACCGGCAAGCCCGTGAAGATCGTTTACAACCGGTACGAGTCGTTTTTCGGCCATGTCCACCGGCACCCGGCCAAGCTCACCTACGAGCACGGCGCCACCCGGGACGGCCGACTGCTCTACGTCCAGTGCCGCATCGTGCTGGACGGCGGAGCGTACGCCTCCTCCTCCCCGGCGGTCGTCGGCAACGCCGCCTCCCTGGCGATCGGCCCCTACGTCGTCGACCACGTGGACGTCGAGGCGCTCGCCCTCTACTCCAACAACCCGCCCTGCGGTGCGATGCGCGGCTTCGGCGCCGTCCAGGCGTGCTTCGCGTACGAGGCCCAGATGGACGCCGTGGCCCGGGAACTCGGCCTGCACCCCGTCGAGTTCCGGCAGCGCAACGCCATGGCGCAGGGCGCCGTCATGCCCACCGGCCAGATCGTGGACTCCCCGGCCCCGGTCGCCGAGATCCTGCGCCGGGTCCGGGAGCTGCCCCTCCCGCCGGAGCGCGCCTGGGAGACGGCGGACGGGGACGTCGACGTCCGCGCCCTGCCCGGCGGCCTGTCCAACACCACCCACGGCGAGGGTGTGGTGCGGGGCGTCGGCTATGCGGTCGGCATCAAGAACGTCGGTTTCTCGGAAGGCTTCGACGACTACTCCACGGCCCGGGTGCGTCTGGAGGTCATCGGCGGCGAGCCCGTCGCCCTGGTCCACACCGCGATGGCCGAGGTCGGCCAGGGCGGCGTCACCGTCCACGCCCAGATCGCCCGTACCGAACTCGGCGTCAGCCGGGTCACCATCCACCCCGCCGACACCCGGGTCGGCTCCGCGGGCTCCACCTCCGCCTCCCGCCAGACGTACATGACCGGCGGCGCCATCAAGCACACCTGCGAGGCGGTACGGGAGGAGGTCTTCCGCCGCTGCGGCCTGCCGAGCGGTGCCGCGGGCCTGCTGCTGCGGGACGGCAAGGTGGTCACGGACACCGGTGAGGTCGTCGCCGACCTCGCGGACCTCCTCGGTGACGACGCGATCGACATCGAGAAGGAATTCCGGCACCGGCCCACCGAGCCCTTCGACCTCACGACCGGTCAGGGCTTCGGCCACGTCCAGTACTCCTTCTGCGCCCATCGCGCCGTCGTCGAGGTCGACACCGAACTCGGACTGGTCAAGGTCATCGAACTGGCGGCCGCACAGGACGTCGGCAAGGCGCTCAATCCCCTCTCCGTCATCGGCCAGATCCAGGGCGGCTCCACGCAGGGCCTCGGCCTCGCCGTGATGGAGGAGATCCTCGTCTCGGACGGCGCCCGCGTCCGCAACCCGTCCTTCACCGACTATCTGATCCCCACCATCCTCGACACCCCGACCATGCCGGTCGACATCCTGGAACTGGCGGACCACCACGCCCCCTACGGACTGCGGGGCGTCGGCGAGGCCCCGACCCTCTCCTCCACCCCCGCGGTCGTCGCGGCCATCCGCGCCGCGACGGGCCTGCGGCTGGGACGGGTGCCGGTGCGGCCGGAGCATCTGACGGGTACGTGACGCCGACGGGTACGTGACGCGCTCCCGGCCCCCGGGCCGGGAGTACGTCGATACGGTCATCTGACGGAACGCCACCCCTGGGCGGGAATCCGGTTGCGCCACTCGGCGGACGCTCGCGTTGCCGGGTCCCGGTTTCTGAGTGAGCCTCAGAAACCGACCCATGCGACCCTACGCGACCCGCCCCTTGGAGTACGCCCGTGCGAACGAGACGGAAAACCCTCGCCGTGTCGATGGCCGTTCTGGCCGCAACTTCCCTGCCCCTACTGAGCGGTTCAGCCGTTCAGGCCGCCGTACAGGAGCGCGCCGCCGCGCCCTCGCACGGAAGCCCCCTCTACGTCCCCCCGGCCGACCGCGCGTCATACCGTCAGGTGACGCGGCTCGCCTGGCGGGGCGACTACCGCACGGCCTCCGGGCTCCTCGCCATGGTGCGCACCCCGCAGGCGGTCTGGTACGGGGACGAGTCCCCGGCCCGGGTCGCCCGCCTGGTCCGGAGGACCACGAGCGATGCGGCGCGGCAGGGCAGGCTTCCGGTGCTCGCCCTCTACAACGTCCCCGGCCGTGACTGCGGCAGCTATTCCGCCGGGGGAGCGCGGACCACCGACGAGTACAAGGCGTGGATCGACGCCGTGGCCCAGGGCATCGGCGACCGCGAGGTGATGATCGTCCTCGAACCCGACTCGCTGGCGCTGCTGCCCTCGGACTGCGGTGAGCAGGCGAGCGAGGACACTCCCGCCGAGGCCACGACCCCGACCCCGGCGGTCACCCCGTCCGCCCCGGCCGATGCGGACGCGGCCGCGGGCGCGGCGGCGGGCCCGGCGGAGGGCACGACCGAGCCCACCACGGCGCCCGCGCTCACCGAGCCCACGACGGCCCCGGCGCTCACCGAACCCACGACCGCCCCCGCGCTCACCGAACCCACCACGGCCCCCAGCCCGGAACCGCAGCCCGGCACCGTCCCCACCCCCACCCCCGGCGCGTCCGTCGCCCCCGAGACCCCGGCCGCCGAACCGGCCGTCCCGACCCCCAGCCCCTCCCCGTTCCTCCCCGACGACCCCGCCGACCTCGACAGGGAGCCGGAGGTCGGCGAACCGGCGGCCGCCGAGCCCGAGCCCAAGGTGGCGGCGGAGACGCAGACCGGCGGCGACGCGCTCACCGACGCCCGCTTCACCGAGATCACGTACGCGGTCGACACCCTCATGGCCCTCACCAACGCCAAGGTGTACCTCGACGCGGGCCACGCGGACTGGCACGCCGTCAGCAGCATCGTGCCCCGTCTCGTCAAGGCCGGTATCGACGGGGCCACCGGCTTCGCCCTCAACGTCTCGCACTACCAGACGGACCAGGCCACCGCCCTGTACGGACGGCTCGTCTCGGTGTGCCTGGCCTACGTCGCCGACGGCGGCGACCCGGACGCCTGCCCCGACCAGAGCTGGTCGCGACGGCACCTGAGGGCCTGGCTGCGCGCGCATGAGCCGCACGACCCGTCGGAGATGAAGCACTTCGTCACCGACACCAGCCGCAACGGCCGCGGCCCCTGGACGCCGCGGTACAGCCGGAACGCGGACCCCCAGTCCTGGTGCAACCCGCCCCACCGCGGCCTCGGCGCCCGCCCCACCACCGCCACGGGCGACCCGCTGCACGACGCCGCCCTCTGGGTGAAGACGCCCGGCCAGTCCGACGGCCGCTGCCTCCGCGGCACCTCCGGCCCCTCGGACCCGGTGCGCGGGACGGTGAACCCCGAGGCGGGCCAGTGGTTCCCCGACCAGGCCCTGGAACTCGTACGCTTCGCCCGCCCCTCGGTCACCCCCTGACGCACCCCCGACGGTGCGGCGGCGGCCCGTCGACCACGGGCCGCCGCCCACCCGGCGTCATCCCGCCGGGTTGTGCCGCACCAGGGCGTCGACCAGGCCCGAGGTGGTGTTCGGGAAGTCCATCGGAACGATGCCGAGCCCCGTCCAACCCTGGCTGCCCGCGCTCTCCAACAGCGTCTTGACCTGCGGGTTGAGCCGGTCCGCGGTGGACCGGGGCGGGAGGAGCGCGGCGGTGCTGACGTAGTTCATGTACAGCTTGCCGGGCTGGGCCACCGCCTTGCGGAACTGCGCCTCGATCTTGGGGTACTTACGATAAGGCTCCGCCATGTAGTCGTCCTGGATGTCGAACAGCTGCGGATCCGCGTAGCGGACGCCCGGCATGTTGCCGGAGTCGGCGAGCAGCACGACCCGGCCGCGGGCCTGACCCAGGGTCGGGAGGGTGGCGTCGAGGCGGAAGAGGGACCGCCAGCCCTTGTCGTCGAGGTAGAGGTCGAAGATCCGGCGGAACTCGGCGGCGCTCGCCTCCGAGTACTCCTGCTTGACGCGCATCAGCACGGTCTCGGAGGGATGCGCGGAGAGGAAGGCACGGCACGCGCCGAGCACATCGTCGAAGTTGAGGTGCTGGTAGAAGGCGCCGTGGTGGATCGGGAAGGCGTTGTCGAACGCGCGGCAGCGGATGTCCAGGAAGCGGATGCCGCTGGTGAGCTGGTCGGCGATGGTGGTGTTCTGGCACTCGGTCCACGGCCCGCCGTAGCGGGCCCCGGAGTCGTGTGTTCCGGGGAGGGTCAGCCGCTGCACGGGCGTGGCGTCGGCGATGCCGGAAAGCCAGTCCTGCGCGGCCGGCGCCCGGGCCGGCGCCGCGGTGGCGACCCCGCCTAACGCCGAGACCACCCCGGCGGTGGACAGTGCGGCCGCGCCCTTGAGGAACCCTCGCCGATCCATACGCAGACTCCCGTCGCTCACCCGTTCGTACCGTGCGCACGGCATCGAAGCACAAACGAGGCCCGCAGAGGAACGGTTGAGGCACGTCACGGCTCCACCGGTCTGCGGACCAGAAGGGACGCCTGCGGCGCCCGCGTTGGTGTCCGGCTCGTGATTAGCGTGCTTCACGCCGCCAGCCCGGTGACCCCGGTCGGGCGGCAGAAGGTTCTGTGTGCGCGGAGCGTCCGTCCCAGGGCCCGGCGAGCGGGCAATGCGTACATACGTACTGCTGGTCGCCGATCGTGATGAAGGGGCCGGGAGGCTGGCATGTATGTCGCATGTTCGCACTATCGTCTGGGTTGTGAAGCTGGTGGTGCAGGTGAAGCTGCTGCCGACGCCCGTGCAGGCGGCGGCACTTGAGGCAACCTTGCGTGCCTGCAACCGGGCCGCCGACCAGGCTTCGAAGGTTGCGTACGAGACGGGTGTGACGAGCCGCAACGACCTGCAAAGGGCCGTCTACACAGATCTGAAGGCTCGGTACGCACTGTCCGCGCAGCCCGTGGTGCGGGTGGTGAAGAAAGTCGTGGACGCTTACGCCACCCTGCGCGCGAACCTGAAGGCGGGCCATCTCGGCCCGGCGGGCTCGAAGAGGTACCGCAAGGCCACCGGCTCCCCGATCGCCTTCCGGCCGCAGGCGGCCCAGCCCTTCGCCGACCGCTGCCTGTCCTGGCAGATGGACACCCGCACCGTCTCGATCTGGACCGTCCACGGCCGTCTGAGGAACATCGGCTTCGCTGCCTCGCCCGACCAGCTCAAGACCCTGGGCGCGTACCGCAAGGGCGAAAGTGACCTGATCTTCCGGGATGGGAAGTGGTTCCTGGCTGCGACCTGTGAGATCCCCGACCCCGAGGTGTTCGAGCCGGTCGACTGGATCGGAGTGGACCGCGGCATCGTCAATCTCGCCACTACCAGCGACAACACCAACTACCAGGGACGGCGCCTGTCCCGTTACCGGCGTTGGCAGGCCCGCAAACGCGCCGAACTCCAGGCCAGGAAGACCCGCTCGGCCACCCGTCGGCTGGCCCGCCGAGCCAAGAGGCAGCGCCGTCATGCCACCTACATGAATCATGTGATCAGCAAGGAGATCGTGTCGGTCGCGCAACGCACCGGTCGCGGGATGGCTGTCGAGGAACTCGGCGGGGTCCGGGACCGGGTACGGCTACGCCGCGACCAGCGCGGCACGCTCTCCGCTTGGCCCTTTCACCAGTTGGGACAGCACCTCGCTTACAAGGCCCGCCGGGCCGGGGTGCCGTTCCTCGAAGTGGATCCGGCCTACACCTCGCAGCGCTGTCCGCGCTGTGGGCACACCGGTCGGGCCAACCGGCCCGACCGGGACCATTTCCGTTGTCGTCGGTGCGGGCTCGCTGGCCCCGCCGACCTCGTCGCCGGGGTCAACGTGCGCGATCGCGCACGCTCGGCGTGGGTATTCGTCACCATGCCCGTCGCTCCAGAGCCCACCCTGGCCTGAAGCGAGATGCGACCCGTGACCGTCCCGTCGTAGGGGGCAGTCGGGAGCGCGACAAGGCGTGAACCACCGAGCCACACAAGCTCGGCCGTTCACGGCCGAGAAGGTGACAGAGCATTACTTCCCGACCAAGCTGGTCACCGACCTCCAACTGGCCACCTCGCCGCAGGTGAAGCGGCTCGTCGTCCACCCGAAGGGGCTCACCGCCCATCCGACGCTGACCGTGCTCGCGGGCGACGGCCTGCTCGCGGGCCGTATCCCCTCCGACCTCCACCCCGTGGTCGCCGACGGCTACCAGCACCTCGATGTGCTGACCGCGGCGCCCGCGCAGAACAACGGCCGCCCCGAACCCGTCTCCACGAACCTCGCGGAGTTCGCCCGGGACCCGCGGTAGCCCGTCCCGTCACGGGAGAAGGGCCCGGGAGGATTCCCGGGCCCTTCTCGTGCGCGTACGGGGATCAGACCTTGCCCGCGGCGAAGGTGGCCGCCGCGTCCGCGTTCGCGGTGTAGCCGAGGTGCGCTCCCACGTCGAGACCACCGCTCTGACAGATGGGGTCGCCCTTGGCGCAGAAGTCGATGGTGCGGCTCTGGTAGGTGCCGGTGACGCTCTTGCCGATGGCCCGGATCGGGTTGCCGAACAGCAGCACGGCGGCGACCTTCGGTTCGAGCGCGGCGGGGATCGTGGCGACGATGGGGCTGCCGACCACCGCGCCCGCGCTGCTGATGCCGATCGAGTTGTCGACGACGTTCGCGCCCTGCGAATACCCGACCAGCACGAAACGCTGGTTCGGGCACGCGGCCGCCTGGCTCTTGACGTGGTTCACCACGTCCGCGTTGCCCTGCGCGGCCGAGGTGAGGGAAAGGTTGGCGGGGTAGTTCACCTTGTAGCTGGAGAGGGTTTTGCCGGTGATTTTCTTCTGGAGCGCGGAATACACGGGGTCGCCGACGATGAAGCCGAGGTTGCCCGGTTCGAAGGTGCCGCGGGCCGCGACGACGTCGATGTCGGTGCAGGCGGCGGCCGTTGCCGGGGGCGCCGAGAGGGTGACCAGTCCGGCCCCGCCGAGCAGCGAGAGCGCGGCGAGGCCCAAGCGAATACGCATGGGGGATCCTTTGAGGGTGGGGCGCGTGGAGCGCCTGCGAACAAGGACGTCCCGAAGGTATTCACGTGAACTGACCCAGTGTTATGGCCGGGAATTCAAATAATCCTCGCCTTTTTGTGCGGACGTGAGTCCGGGGGTGAGCGAGGGGAATTCGTTGCGGAGCGCTTCGGCGCGCAGGGCGAGGATCAGATCCAGACGGCTGCCGGGGTCGTGCAGCGCGTCGCCGAACAGCTTCTCCAACTGCCGCAGGCGATAGCGGACCGTCTGCGGGTGGATGTGGAGGCGGGCGGCGACATCGGGCACGTTGCTGCCGCTGAGCAGCCACGCCAGCAGCGTTTCGGCGAGCCGTCCGCGCTGGCCCTCCGAGACGGTGGCGAAGGGCGCGAGGGCCCGCGCCCGGAGCTGGGCCAGCATCGGTTCGTCGCTGTGCAGCAGCAGCGTCGACAGGTGGTCGGCGCAGCGCACCACGCCCTGCCGGGGCAGGATCCCGCGGCCCATCAGCCCCAGCGCCCGGGTGGCCCAGTGCAGCGACCGGGCGGCCTCGACGAGCGGGACGGTGGGGCCGATCGCGGCGGGCCGCCCGCGCAGCGCGAGGGTGAGCGCCCGCCCGCCGAAGCCGCCGGAGCCGGAGCCGAAGCCGCCGGAGCCGGAACCGGAACCGAAGCCGCCCGAACCGCCGAAGCCGCCGGAGCCGGAACCGGAACCGAAGCCGCCCGAACCGCCGAAGCCGCCGGAGCCGCCCGTACCTCCAGAACCGCGGGAGGTGCCCTCGGCCACGGGCACCAGCATCCGGGGCGGCCGGGACTCCATGTCCACCAGCGCCCCCGCCGCCGTCAGCGGCCACTCCTCCTCCCGCTGATCCGGCGTGGCCGCTAGCGCGACGACCGCGACGTGCCCCGGCACCGGCCACCGGGCGGAGTGCGCCAGGTCCTGCACCGCCTCCGGGGCCACCGGCCCCTCGCCCAGCAGCAGTTCGAGCAGACGGCGGCGGCGCCGCTCCAGCTCGTCGGTGCTGCGCAGCCGGGCCTCCGCGTACCCGGCCGCGGCCGCCTCCGCGACCTCGTGCACGGTACGGAACGCCAGCTCGCCCAGGGCGGCCACGACCGCGGAGTCCAGGCCCAGTTCCTCCGCCGTACGGCCCATCAGCCGCCACGCGTGCAGGCCGCCGACCCGCAGCGCGGACTGGAGCGCGTCCAGGCTGCGGCCCTCCAGCGCCTCGCCGCGCCCGAGTTCGTAGTACGTCGTGGTGATCGAGGCGCCCTGGCCGCGCGGTTCGGCGATGTGGTCGACGAACAGGGTCAGCGCCTGGACGACCCCCGACCTGAGGTGCGCGCGGTACGTCCCGTCGCCCGGCCGCGCGTACTCCGGGACCTGTCGGCGCACCTCCTCCTCCACCTCGTCGGCGACGGCCGTCAGCTGGTCGCGCAGCAGTTTGGCCAGTTCGGGAGGGACCGGGGCGGCCTCGGGGCCGTCCGGTGCGCTGTGCGGGGTGGGGGCGGCCACGGCGGACCCTCCGTTCAGCCGGAAGCGGCTCACCCGCGGGCCGTTGCCCGGGGCACGCGGGGTGCGTCCGGGGTTGGACGGAAGTCCCCTGCGCTCCGTTCCGTGCCCCGACGGCAGCGTCCTCACTCCGGCACTCCCAGCGCACCGGCGAGCATCGGCCACGACGCGGTGAACTCCCGCTTCCAGTAGGTCCAGCTGTGTCCTCCTCCCGCGTAGTAGTGGGTCGTGACCGGGATGCGCAGCAGCGCGAGCCAGTCGGTGAAGGAGTGGGCGGAGGGCCACAGCACGCTCTCCAGCGCCTCGGGGAGCCAGTCGCCGATGCCGCCGACCACCCCGCTGCCGCTGGACACGTACAGCGGTGTGCCGCGCAGCCCCTCGGCGCGGGCCCGTGGGTTGAAGTCGCGCCAGGTGAGCACGTTCAGGACCGGGCTGCCCCACAGGGAGCGGGGCGGCAGCTTCTCGCGGGCCACGATGGCGTCCATCAGGGCGGGCATGCCGGGCGCCATGGTGTCGAGGGTGCCGCTGTACGAGGCCGCGGCGCCGAACAGGCCCGGGTGGCGGGCCGCGTGCGCCATCGCGCCGTAGCCGCCCGTGGACACCCCGGCGACGGCCCGGACGCCGGAGGCCCGCCAGTCGCGCGCGAGCAGCGCGGGCACCTCGGTGAGCTGGAACGCCTCGTAGTCGGGGCCGACCGGTCAGAGCGGGATGTTGCCGTGCCTGCGCTCCGACATCGCGGTGCGCTTGCCGCGCAGCGGGCGCAGGACGCGGCAGACGTGGGAGCGGGTGTTGCGCGGGGCGAGATCGGCGATGCGGGAAGCCGGGGATGCGGTGGATGCCGGAGAGGTTGGGGGGTGCTTGGGATGTTCGGAATGTCGTCGCTTCTGGCGTCACAGCCACCTCCGAAGGGGCCTTCGAACATGGCAGCGCAGGAGGGGCGGACCGGGACTATCGCGGTCGCGTGTGGCCGAGGTGAGTCCCGGCGGGCCGGGCTTCGTGCGTGGAAGACAACGTTCCGGCGGGACTCAGAGCCAGTCGCGCCGCTTGAAGATGACGTACAGGCTGACGCACACCACCGCCATCAGCAGCAGGGCGAAGGGATAGCCCAGCGCCCAGTGCAGCTCCGGCATGTGCGTGAAGTTCATGCCGTAGATGGTGCCGACCAGGGTCGGGGCGAAGAGGATGGCCGCCCATGCGGAGATCTTCTTGACCTCCTCGTTCTGCTCGAAGCCCGCCTCGGCCAGCGCCCTCATCTCGGCGTTCTGCTGCTGGGTGACCAGGGTGGCGTTGACCGCGAGGATGTCGGTGAGGGCCGAGCGGAAGCCGTCCACGCGCTCGCTGGTGTGGGTGACGTGGTCGGCGACGTCCCGCAGGTAGCGCTGGAGCTCCTCGTCGGTGCCGTACTTGTCGAAACCGGCCATCAGCCCGCGCAGCATCCCCACCAGCGGGCGGGTGGCGCGCTGGAACTCGACCATTTCGCGGGAGAGTTCGTAGATGCGGCGCGATACGGCGGGGTCGCCGCGGAAGACCTCGGTCTCGATCTCGTCGATGTCGTTCTGCACACCCGACACGACCGGGGCGTAGCCGTCCACCACCGCGTCCAGGATGGCGTACAGCACGGCCTCCGGGCCGAGGGCCAGCAGCTCCGGGGTGGACTCCATCCGGGCGCGCACCGCGGACAGGTCCGGGGCGGCGCCGTGCCGGACGGTGATGACGAAGTCGGGGCCGACGAAGACGTGCAGCTCGCCGAAGTCCACCTCCTCGACCGCGTCGAGGTAGCGGGCCGCGCGCAGCACCACGAAGAGCGTCTCGCCGTAGCGCTCCAGCTTGGGCCGCTGATGCGCCTCCATCGCGTCCTCGATGGCCAGCTTGTGCAGATCGAATTCCTCGGCGACCGACAGCAGCTCCGCCTCGGTCGGCCGGTACAGCCCGATCCACGCCATCGCGCCCGGCTCCTCGCGCAGCCGCCGGAAGGTGGCGGCCAGGCCGTCGGGCGTGCCGACCCGGCGGCCGTCGCGGTAGACGGCCGCGTCCACCACGCTCTGCTCGTCGGCGACCGCGGTGCCGTCGACCGCGGCGGGCGCGGTCCCGGCGGGCGGCTGACCCGCCCCGGCCCCGGCGCGCGGGCCGTGGCCCGCCCCGCGTGCCGCCGTGGGCCGCAGCCAGGGGTACTTCTTCAGCGGGCGCGGGGTGTGGGATCGGCGCTCGGACATGAGGGGTCCTTTACGGGTAGCTGGCGCCGGGTGGCCGGCGCTGGGCGGGGCATCCGGGCACCGCCCCGGGGCGCCGGGCGCGCTGCGCTCAGCGCGGCCGGGCCGGGGTGGCGGCTCGCGGCATGCGACTGGGAGGTTCGCTGGTCATCGCGTAGACCTCACCTCCTTGTCGCGGTCCCCTCGGCGCGGGCGCGCGGACCACTGGCCTCAGTGCAGGATATCCCCCGATATGCCCAGGCCGCGGCCGGGGCGGGCGGCCCGCCCGCGCTGTCGTCGTGCCGTCGATGAGCGCGGGTACCCGCGCCTGGCGCGCCAACGACTGTTTGCCTACGATTGTTGGCATGAACGATCCCGGGCGGCGCCTCCCCTCCGGAAGCGAACCCGTCCCGGACCCGGCGGACGGCCCGACAGACGGCCCGGCGGGCGGCCTGACGGGCGCCCGCAGCTCCGACCGCACCCGCGCCGCCATCCTCCGCGCCGCCCGCGCGCACTTCGCCCGGCACGGCTACGAGCGCACCACCATCCGCGCCGTCGCCGCCGACGCGGCCATCGACGCCTCGATGGTCATGCGCTACTTCGGCAGCAAGGAGAACCTCTTCGACGCGGCCCTCACCATCGACCTGCGGCTGCCCGACCTCGCCGCCGTGGCCCGCGACGACCTCCCGCGCGTCCTCGTACGCCACTTCCTCGACCGCTGGGAGGGCGACCCCGCCGACGACGCCCTGCTCCTCCTGCTGCGCTCCGCCGTCACCCACGAGCGGGCCGCCGAGCGGATGCGCGAGATCTTCGCCGAGCAGGTCGCGCCCGCCCTCGGCGAGGCCGTCGACCCGCGCCGCGCCGGGCTGGTCTCCGCCCAGCTGCTCGGCCTCGCCCTCACCCGCTATCTGCTGCGCGCCCCGGGCGTGACCGCCCTGACGCCGGACGAGGTCACCGAGCTGTACGCCCCGGCCCTCGCCGCGGTGCTCTCATAGCCGCAGCGGCAGCAGTCACCGCACCATGACATTCCTACGGCAGCAGGCCCGCGCGCCGGGCCTCGACCACCGCGTGCAGGCGGGTGCGCGCCCCCAACTTGCGCATGCACGACCGCAGGTAGCTCTTCACCGTCTCCGGCCGCAGCCCCAGCCGGTCGGCCGCCGCCGAGTTCGTCGCGCCCGAGGCGACGCAGGCCAGGACGTCCACCTCGCGCGGGGACAGTCGCACGCGTCCGCGGGACGCGGAGTCACCGCCCGACGAGGCGCGGGCCAGGCGGCCGCAGGCGCTCAGGATCTCCTCCCGCAGCTGCGGGTCGGCCACCCGGTGGGCCAGGGCCCGGAGGTCGACATGGGCCGCGCGGACCTCCTCCCAGATCGCCGGGTCGGGCTCGGGCTCCGGCGCCGGCTGCTCCGCGACCGTCATCAGCCGCTGTGCCTCGTCCTGTGCGGCGAGGGCCCGTTCCAGCTCGCGGGCGGCCTCCACCGCCGTGCTCAGCGCGCGGTCGCCGAGGATCAGCGGCTGCCGCAGCGCGCCGTACAGGACGCCGCGCACCCGGCCCCGGACGACCACCGGGACGGCCATCATCGAGCGCAGCCCCTCGGCGCCGACCGCGCCGTCGTATTCATGGCTGATCGCGCGGGAGACGGGGTAGTCGATCACGGATATCGGCCGGGACAGGGTCAGGACCTTGCCGCCGAGCCCGTTGCCCGCCGCGATGGCGAGCCCGCGCAAGGAGTTCGTGGTGGTTCCGGTGAGTTCGGAGATGCGGAACTGCTGTGCGCCGGAGAACAGTCCGCCGAAGGCGACGGGCAGCCCGCCGCGTCGGCGCATCCGCAGCAGTGCTGTCCGTATGTCTACGGCACGCTCCGATTCCGCCACGGTCGCCTCCCCGAAACGCCGTCACCCCCGTCCGGGGGTGGTGAGACACAGATCACCCGTCGCACGATGCTAGCGAGCGGCACGTCAAATCAGGAGGACGAAGTGACAGCAATGAGTCCGTCTCACGAATTCCGCGTGGCACGGGACTTCCTTCTCGACCGCCGCGAGGATTACGCGGCGGCGTACGAAGGGTTCAGCTGGCCCCGCCCGGAGCGCTTCAACTGGGCCCTGGACTGGTTCGACCGGATCGCGGAGGGGAACGGACGCACCGCCCTGCACATCGTGGAGGAGGACGGCCGGGAGACCCGGCTGAGCTTCGACGCGATGCGCCGCCGCTCCGACCGGGCCGCGAACTGGCTGCGCGCGCGGGGCGTGCGGCCGGGGGACCGGATCGTGGTCATGCTCGGCAACCAGAAGGAGCTGTGGGAGACCGCGCTGGCGGCGATGAAGCTGCGCGCCGTCGTCATCCCCGCCACCCCGCTGCTCGGCCCGCTGGACCTGGCGGACCGCATCGGCCGCGGCCGGGCGAAGCACGTGATCGTGCGGGCGGAGGACACCGGCAAGTTCGCGGAGGTGGCGGGCGGCTACACCCGGATCGCGGTCGGCGGAGACAGCGGATACGACGGCGCGCCGGACGGCTGGCTGGCGTACGAGGACGCCAAGACGGACGCCGTGCCGGACGGGGCGCCGGACGAGGCGACGGCCGCGGCGGACCGCTTCGTACCGGACGGGCCGACCCTCGCCTCCGACCCCCTCATGCTCTACTTCACCTCCGGCACCACCGCTCAGCCCAAGCTCGTCCAGCACACCCACATCTCGTACCCCATCGGCCATCTGTCGACGATGTACTGGGTCGGGGTCAGGCCCGGAGACGTCCACCTCAACATCTCCTCCCCGGGCTGGGCCAAGCACGCCTGGTCCAACCTCTTCGCCCCCTGGAACGCCGAGGCGACCGTCTTCATCCACAACTACACCCGCTTCGACGCCACCCGGCTCATGGCCGAGATGGACCGCTGCGGCGTCACCACCTTCTGCGCCCCGCCCACCGTGTGGCGCATGCTCATCCAGGCCGATCTGACGCAGCTGCGACGCCCCCCGCGGGAGGCCGTCGCCGCCGGTGAGCCGCTGAACCCGGAGGTCATCGAGCACGTCCGGCGCGACTGGGGCGTGACGATCCGGGACGGCTTCGGCCAGACCGAGACCGCCGTCCAGGTCGCCAACACCCCCGGTCAGCCGCTCAAGACCGGCTCGATGGGCCGCCCGACGCCCGGCTTCAGCGTCGTCCTCCTGGACCCGGTCACCGGCGAACCCGGCGACGAGGGCGAGATCAGCCTCGACCTGACCGGACGGCACGGCCGCCCGGTCGGCCTGATGACGGGGTACGAGGGCGACGAGGAGCGCACCGCCGAGGCCACCGCGGGCGGTTACTACCGCACCGGCGACATCGGATCGCGCGACGCGGACGGCTACATCACCTACATCGGGCGCGCGGACGACGTATTCAAGGCGTCCGACTACAAGATTTCGCCCTTCGAGCTGGAGAGCGCCCTGCTGGAGCACGAGGCGGTCGCCGAGGCCGCCGTCGTCCCCGCGCCCGATCCGCTGCGGCTGGCCGTGCCGAAGGCGTACATCGTGCTGGCCGAGGGCTGGGAGCCGGGGCCCGAAACGGCGAAGGTGCTGTTCGCGCACTCCAGGGCGGTGCTGGCGCCGTACAAGCGGGTGCGGCGGCTGGAGTTCGCGGAGCTGCCCAAGACGGTGTCGGGCAAGATTCGCCGGATCGAACTACGGGAACGCACGGCGAGTGGAGATGGCGTCGAGTTTCATGAGGGAACCTCATGAACAGCAGCTCCCCTTCATGTGACCAACACGGCATGTGACCGCAAGGAGACACCATGACCGACCCGATCTCCGAGGCACCGCCCCCGGCCCCCGCCGCCCTGTCGTACGCGAGCGGCACCGGGGGCCTGCCGCTGCTCGGCGACACCATCGGCGCCAACCTCGCCCGGGCCATCGCGGCTTACGGCGACCGCGAGGCGCTGGTCGACGTCCCCTCCGGCCGCCGCTGGACGTACGCCGAGTTCGGCCGGTCGGTCGAGGAGGTCGCGCTCGGGCTGATGGCCAAGGGGGTCGGCAAGGGCGACCGGGTCGGCATCTGGGCGGTCAACTGCCCCGAATGGGTGCTGGTGCAGTACGCCACCGCACGCATCGGCGCGATCATGGTCAACGTCAACCCCGCCTACCGCGTCCATGAGCTGCGGTACGTGCTGCGGCAGGCCGGGGTGTCGGTCCTCGTCTCGTCCACCGAGCACAAGGACAGCGACTACCGCCGCATGGTCGAGCAGGTGCGCGCCGAATGCCCCGCCCTGCGCGACGTCGTCTACATCGGCGACCGCACCTGGGACGGCCTGGTGCGCGCGGGCGAAGGGGTGCCGAAGGGGAAGCTGGCCGAGCGCGAGGCCCGGCTGTCCTGCGACGACCCGGTCAACATCCAGTACACCTCGGGCACCACCGGCTTCCCCAAGGGCGCGACCCTCTCCCACCACAACATCCTCAACAACGGCTACTTCGTGGGGGAGACGGTCGGCTACACCGAGCGCGACCGGATCTGTCTGCCGGTGCCCTTCTACCACTGCTTCGGCATGGTGATGGGCAACCTGGGCGCCACCACCCACGGCGCCTGCGTCGTCATCCCGGCCCCCGCCTTCGACCCGGCAGCCACCCTCTCCGCCGTCGAACGGGAGCGCTGCACCTCGCTGTACGGCGTCCCCACCATGTTCATCGCCGAGGTGGCCCTGCCCGACTTCGCCACCTTCGACCTCTCCTCCCTGCGCACCGGGATCATGGCCGGATCGCCCTGTCCGGTGGAGGTGATGCGGCGGGTGGTCGCCGAGATGCACATGGCCGAGGTGTCCATCTGCTACGGCATGACCGAGACCTCCCCGGTCTCCACCCAGACCCGGCGCGACGACGACCTCGCGCGCCGCACCGGCACGGTCGGCCGGGTGCTGCCGTACGTCGAGGTCAAGGTCATGGACCCGGCCACCGGCCTGACCGTTCCCCGCGGCACCCGGGGCGAGCTGTGCACCCGCGGCTACTCGGTGATGCTCGGCTACTGGGAGGAACCGGAGCTGACGGCCGAGGCGATCGACCCGGCGGGCTGGATGCACACCGGGGACCTGGCGGTGATGGACGAGGACGGCTACGTCCAGATCGTCGGCCGGATCAAGGACATGATCATCCGGGGCGGGGAGAACGTGTACCCGCGGGAGATCGAGGAGTTCCTGCACACCCACCCCAAGATCGCCGATGTGCAGGTGGTGGGCGTACCGGACGAGAAGTACGGCGAGGAGATCCTGGCCTGCGTGATCCTGCGCGAGGGCGCCACCGCGCTCACCCGTGACGAGCTGGCCCGCTTCTGCCGCGGTCGGCTGGCCGCCTTCAAGGTGCCGCGCCATCTGCGCGTCATGGACGCCTTCCCGATGACGGTCAGCGGCAAGGTCCGCAAGGTCGAGCTGAGGGAGGCGGGCGCCCGCGAGCTGGCGGGGGTGCCGGAGTCCCGTACCGACCCGGACCGGAGACCCCAGCCCACGCGATAACGCGTTCTATTGCACCGCGTTCGGGAGGCAGCCCTTCACCCCGGACTCGGCGCCCCGGCTGAACGCCGACACCCGCTGCGAGGCGTTGCCGTGGTCGGAGGTGTCCGTCCACGGCGTCTCGTCGGCGAGCGCCGACAGCGCGTCGGCCAGCTCGTCCGTATCGCCGTCCTCGAAGGTCAGCGTGTTGTCGCGGGCCGCGCCGAAGAGGACGGCACCGGCCAGGCAGTCGGCCTGGAGTTCGCGGGCCAGATCGACCAGGCCCGCGTCCAGCCGGTTCTGGATGGCGTGCCCCCACTCATGGGCGATCACCAGGTAGACCCAGGCGTCGCCCCGCTGGTGGCCCGCCCGCATCAGGTCCATGTCCCACGCCACGTAGTCGCTGCCCGGGCAGTAGACGGCGTTGTCGTTGGGGAGCGGGGTGCCGCCGCAGGCGGGCGCGGTGCCGGTGGCGCCGTCGTACGCGCCCAGGACCCGCGGCGGGCGATAGGTGCCGGTGAAGAACTCGTTCCAGTGGGTGGACCAGTAGGTGTTGGTGATGGACACCGCCGCGTTGATGTCCCCCTCCACGCTGTCCCCCGTCCCCGGATCGGGCACGCTCGGCGTGGTCGCGGACCGGCTCGTCTCCGACGGCTGCGGCAGCCCACCACCGCCGCAGCCGGCGACCGTCAGCAGGGTCAGGACGGTCGCGACGGTCACGAGCCACGCCGCGATCCTCGGGTACCACGGAACAGCCATCGAATGCGGCCTCCGGCCGGTCGTGAACGGTGGGGGCGGTGCCTCAACCGAAGCGCCCCCCGGTCATGAGCGCAAGTCCAGGCCGGAGGTGAAGGAGCGCACCAGCTCCGCCAGCGCACGCGGGCGCTCCAGCAGCATCGCGTGCGACGCGTCCAGCGTGTGCACCGCGATGTGCGGGCGGTCGGCGGCGAGCGCCGCCAGATGTGTTTCCAGCCCCTTCAGGTGCGCGGCCATCAGCTCGCCGAACCACGCCAGCTCCGGGCCCTGGTCCGCGAGCCGCGTGCCGCGGACGAGCAGCAGCGGGCGGGTCAGCCGGCGGTAGACGGCGAACATGTCCAGCTCCTCCAGCGCGTCCAGCATCTCCACCCCCCGCTCCCGCTCGGGCCGCAGATACAGCTGCCCGTCGCCGGTCTCGCCGAGCGACCGCTGTATGCCCTCCTCCAGCAGCTCGGGCGCGAAGCCCAGCTGGTCGGCCATGGCGGCCTGCTGGGCGCGTACGGTCTCCAGCCCCTCGGGCGGGAACGCCTGGCCCGAGGCGGCCCGGGCGAACTGCCGGGCCCGGTCCAGGCCCTCGGCCACGGTCTGCGGGTCGAGCCCGGCGTAGTGCTCGGGCCGCCCCAGCCCGAAGCCGTCGAGGTTGATCGCGCCGGGGGTGTGCGGGTGGGCATCTGCGTACAGCGCGGCCAGCATGCCGCCGAGCGAGTGGCCGACGAGCACCGCCTCCGGGACGCCGCACGCGTTCAGGACGGCCTCGATGTCGCCGAGCACGGCCGCGCTCGTCCAGCGTTCCGTCCCGCGCTCCGAGCGGCCGTGCGCCCGCAGGTCCATCGAGAGGACCCGGTGATCGGCGACCAGCTCCTCCGCGATCCCCGACCAGTCGGCGAGGGTGCGGCCGGCGCCGTGGATCAGCAGCAGCGGGACACCGCTGCCGCCGTGGTCGCGGACGGCCAGGGTGACGTCGGCGTGGTCGACGGTGAGATCAGTGGGCATGGTTGAGCGCTCCAAGAGGTCGTGGACGGGATCGGGGACCACGGTAGAGCGCCGGAGAACGGCGAAGATCGTCCGCGAAGAGGAGGCGAAACGGCCCTCGTTCGGGTGACAATGAATGAGGCTCATCCGCGGGGCTCATCCGCGGGGCGGGCCACAGCGGATCAGCGCGTCCGCGGGATCGTTGACGGGCTGTGGGGTGCCGGTCAGGTCCATGATGAAGAGCGGAATGTGCAGCGCGTCCGCGCGGGCCCGCGCCTCCCTGGCGTAGCCCGCCAGCGAGAAGAAGACGCTCAGCGCCGACTCGTTGAGCCCGTTCAGCCACAGGCACTCGACCTCGCGCAGCCCGGTGGGGCGGGTGGTCGGATCGACCTGGGCGACGACGCCCTTCCCGTACAGGTCCACCCCGGACGCCTCCGGGTCGTCCGGCCGCCGCAGACACCCGAAGCCGAGCCACCGCAGATACTGGGCGGCGGCGGTGACCGCGTCCCGCGCGGTACGGATCGTCACCGGCCGGAACGCCGGGCGCGCCCCGGGCTCGCCGTCCTGCGTACCGCCCGGGGCCTGCGTACCCCCCGGGGCCTGCGTACCGCCCGGGGACGGGGCCTGCGGCACCGGCTGCACCGGCCCCGGCGCGACCGGGACGACCGGCACCCGGACGACCGCCCCGCATCCGCAGCCGAACTCCGGCTGCGGCCAGTGGCCCTGACGCCCGCAGGACGGGCAGTCCACCGTCACCCATATGTCCTGCCACGTGCGGTGCCCGATCTCCTCCGGCGTGCCGTCGCGCAGCACCGGGAGGGTGAGCGGCGCGCCGCACGAGCACGGGAAGGTGGGCGGAGTGAACGACTGCTCGCGGCGGCACGCGGGGCAGCGCACCGGCACGCTCTCTGTCATCTGACGCTCCGTAGCGGATGTCTGCGGTAACTGGGCCATGCTCCACGAAGCGGGGGAGTGACGGGAGGGACTTGGGCGTTCTGCCCACCTCCAGTGGGACGCCCGTGTGAGGCCCGGCTGGACGCCTGGCGGATGGCGGCCGGAGCCCGCGTCGGGTGAGCGCGGGGGACACGCTCGAGGGCTGCCGGAGGCGCGGCCGGGCGCAGTAGGTTGGCCGCGTGAGATTGAGGGTTGAGTTCACCACCGAGCCGTTCGACCTCGACGAGGTGCCGCCGCATGCCGTGGTCGCCCGCGAGGCGGTTCAGGCCGCACCGCTGGACACCGTCGACGTCGGCCCGTTCGGCAACACCGCGGAGGGCCGCGCGGACGCCGTGCTGGCCGCCGTGGACGACCTGTTGCGCAAGTCCCTGGAGGCGGGCGCCACCCGGGTGTCGCTCCAGGTCAACGTCGTCGCGGAGCCCGACGCGTGACCGGCCCCGCGGACCACCCCTTCGTCTCGGCGGTCCGGCCGCTGGTCGACGCGATGGGCGGCGAGATGATCGCCCCGGACCGGGCCCGGGACGACGACGTGGTGCTGTCCTGGGAGGGCCGCGCGGTCGTGGCCGTGCGCCTGCCCCACCTCTCGGCGTCCCTCGACCACATCCTCGCCGACCTCCAGCGCCGCCACGGTGTCCCGCTGTCGGCCCTGGACCGCAAGACGAAGCAGGGAATCGTCCGCGCCCTCGAACAGCGCGGCGCCTTCACGGTGCGCCACGGCGTCGAAACGGTCGCGAGCGCTCTCGGCGTGAGCCGCTTCACCGTCTACAACTACCTCAACCGGGAGAAGGGCGCCGAGCGCTCGGAGCCCGAGCGCTCCGAGCCGTGACCCGCTTGACGCCGATCAGGGTGCGGTAGCGGGGCCGGGCGGCGAAGGCGCTCAGGGGCCATACGGCGGGGAGCCCGGCCTCGGCGCACAGGTGGAGGACCTGGTCCGGCCCGGCCCAGACGCCCACGTGGGCGCCGTACGCGTCGTCGGTGGCGTTGAAGAGCAGCAGGTCCAGGGGGCGGGGCGCCGTGACGCGGGTCGTCGTCGCGCTGTCGGCCCACAGCTCGCCGGAGCGCAGGGCGGGCGGTTCCAGGCCGTGGTGGCGGAGTACCGCGTACGCGAACAGCTGGCAGTTGGCGCCCTCGGCGAGGTCCGGGCGCTCGGCGACCGCCGGGGAGCCGGGGAAGCGCGCGCCGACGTAGGGCACGGACCAGAACCGGTCCGGCAGCCGTGCGGCGAGGTCAGCGGTCATGGGCCCATCCTGGCGTGCCCGGGCGGTGCCCGGAACCCACGTTTCCGGCCTTCTCTTCAACAAAGTGTTGACGCATCCCGGGGAAGCTCTTAGCTTTCGGGTGTGACTACCAGCGCTCCACCGGGCCTGGCCCGGTTCAACGCGGCGGACCGGCCGGACGTGGCCGCGCTGCTGCACGCGGTGTGCACCAGCCGGGCCTGGGGCGCGGCGGTGGCCGACGGGCGGCCTTACCGCCACGTGGACGCCCTGCTCGACGCGTCCGACGCGGCCATGGCCGGGCTGACCGGTGCCGATCTCGCCGAGGCCATGGCCGGGCATCCGCCCATCGGCCGCCCGACGCCGGGCGACGCCACCTCGGCGCGCGAGCAGAGCGGGGTGGGCGACGAGCTGCGCGCGGAGCTGCTGGAGCTGAATCTCGCGTACCAGGAGCGCCACGGCCACGTCTTCCTGATCTGCGCCACCGGCCGCACCGGCGAGGAGATGCTCGTCGCCCTCCGCCGCCGGATCGGCAACGACACCGGCACCGAACGCGAGATCGTCCGCACCGAACTGGGAAAGATCAACCGCATCCGGCTGACCCACCTCGTGACCGCGGAAGCGTCAGACACTGCGGAAGCGGCAGACACCGCGGAAGCGGCGGAAGGAGAGCGGTGATGGCGACCGCCACCTCCGTGTCCACGCATATCCTGGACACCAGCCTGGGCCGCCCGGCCCCCGGCGTCCCCGTCGAGCTGTCGGTGCGCCCCGCGGGCGGTGCCGACTGGGCGGCGCACGCCGCCTCCCGCACCGACCCGGACGGGCGCTGCAAGGATCTGCCCGCCCTGCCCGAGGGCACCACCCACGTACGGCTGCGTTTCGAGACCGAGTCGCGCGGGCCCTTCTTCCCGGAGGTGACGGTCGTGTTCGCCGTCGAGCCCGGCGAGCACTACCACGTGCCGCTGCTGCTCACCCCGTTCGGCTACTCCGTATACCGAGGGAGTTGAGCCCGATGCCCATGCTCGGCCAGAACCAGTACGGCAAGGCGGAGACCCGCGTGGTCCGGATGGTGCGCGACGGCGACGTCCACCACATCAAGGACCTGAACGTCTCCGTCGCGCTCTCCGGCGACATGGCGGACGTCCACCGCCACGGCGACAACACCGGCGTCCTGCCGACCGACACCATGAAGAACACGGTGTACGCCTTCGCCAAGGAGCGCGGCATCGCCACCGCCGAACACTTCGGCATCGAGCTGGCCCGCCACTTCGTCGGCAGCCAGGAGACGATCCGCACCGCCCGCGTCCGGATCGAGGAGTACGCCTGGGAGCGGATCGAGACCGGAGCCGAGGCCCGGCACTCCTTCGTCCGCGCCGGGCAGGAGACCCGTACCGCCCAGGTCCGCTACGACGGCCGGGACTGGGAGGTGCTCTCCGGCCTGCGGGACCTCACGGTCATGAACTCCACCGACTCCGAGTTCCACGGATACGTCAAGGACCCGTACACGACCCTGCCGGAGGCGCGCGACCGCATCCTCGCCACCGATGTGCACGCCCGCTGGCGCCACGCCTGGAGCGACGCCGCGCAGCCGGAGCCGGACTGGGACGCCGCGTACGACGGGACACGCGCCGATCTGCTGGCCGCGTTCGCCGAGACGTACTCGCTCTCGCTCCAGCAGACGCTGTACGCGATGGGCACGCGCGTCATAGAGCGGCGCCCCGGGATAGACGAGATACGGCTCTCGCTGCCCAACAAGCACCACTTCCTGGTCGACCTCGCGCCCTTCGGCCTCACCAACGACAACGAGGTCTACTTCGCCGCCGACCGGCCGTACGGGCTCATCGAGGCCACCGTCCTGCGGGACGGCGCCGAGTCCAGGATTCCCACCGACTGACCCCCGACCCGAAGGGCCACGCCCCGTGCACCGCATCGTCATCGAGAACTGCGCCATCGCGACCGTGGACGCGCAGGACACCGAGCACGCCTCGGGCCATGTCGTCGTCGCGGGCAACCGCATCGAGTCGGTGGGCCCGGGCCCCGCGCCGCGGGGCCTGGACGGGGTGGCGCGCCGGGTCGACGGCACCGGCCATCTGGTCACCCCGGGCCTGGTCAACACCCATCACCACTTCTACCAGTGGCTCACCCGCGGCCTCGCCCAGGACCACAACCTCTTCGACTGGCTGGTGGCGCTCTACCCCACCTGGGCCCGGATCGACGAGCCGATGGTGTACGCCGCCGCCCGCGGCTCGCTCGCGATGATGGTGCGCGGCGGCGTCACCACCGCCATGGACCACCACTACGTCTTCCCGCGCGGCGCGGGCGATCTGCTGGGCGCCGAGATCCGCGCGGCGCGCGAGCTGGGCGTGCGGTTCACCGCCGCGCGCGGCTCCATGGACCTCGGCAGCTCGGATGGCGGGCTGCCGCCGGACTTCGCCGTCGAGACCACCGAGGGCGCCCTGGCCGCGACCGAGGAGGCCATCGACACCCACCACGACCCCTCGCCGGACGCAATGCTGCGGATCGCGGTCGCGCCCTGCTCACCCTTCTCCGTCACCACCGAACTGCTGCGGGAGAGCGCCGAGTTGGCCCGCCGCAAGGGCGTGCGGCTGCACACGCACGGCTCGGAGACGGTCGAGGAGGAGAAGTTCTGCCACGAGCGGTTCGGGATGGGGCCGACCGACTACTTCGCTGACACCGGCTGGCTCGGCGAGGACGTGTGGATGGCCCACTGCGTCCACATGAACGACGCCGACATCGCCGCCTTCGCCCGCACCGGCACCGGCGTCGCCCACTGCCCGTCGTCCAACGCCCGGCTCGCCGCCGGGATCGCCCGGGTGCCGGATCTGCTCGCCGCGGGCGTGCCGGTGGGGCTCGGGGTGGACGGCACCGCCTCGAACGAGTCCGGCGAGCTGCACACCGAGCTGCGCAACGCGCTGCTGATCAACCGGCTCGGCGACCACCGCGAGAAGGCGCTGACGGTCCGCCAGGCGCTGCGGCTCGGCACCCACGGCGGCGCCCGGGTGCTGGGCCGCGAGGGCGAGATCGGGTCGCTGGAGCCGGGCAAGCTGGCCGACCTGGTGCTGTGGAAGCTGGACGGCATCGGCCACTCGACGATCGCCGACCCGGTCGCGGCGCTGGTGCTGGGCCCGGCGGCGCCGGTGACCCTGTCGCTGGTGAACGGCGAGCCGGTGGTGGAGGCGGGGCGGCTGCTCACCGCCGACGAGGACGCCATCGCGCGCGACGCGCGGGACGAGGCGCGGCGGCTGGCCCGTATCGCCGCGGAGGGGTGATACATCGGAGGGGTCGGGTCTCCCTGATGGCTATGTGGCGGCCATGGCTCTTTATCTCCCGTTGACATCCCACCTTTGCGGTTCTAGGTTCCGGTACGCGGCTGGCCAGCCCTCCTGTCCGACCACCCATGAGCACAGGAGCCGCCATGCGTGTGTCCCCACGGGCGTTATCCCTGTCCGGCCTGTCCCGAGGGCTGAGCCTGCTGCTCGGCCTGTTCCTGGCGCTGACCCTCACCGGACCGTCCGCCGCCGCCGCGCCGTCCGCCGCCGCACCGGAGGCCGACCGGGCGGCCGAACCCGGTCCCGGCACCGACTACGCGGCCGACGACCCGTTCACCTCCGCCCGCACCAGTTGGTGGCGGCAGGACCGGTTCGGGATGTTCATCCACTTCGGCGCGTACTCCCAACTGGAAGGCGAGTACACCCGGCCGGACGGCACCGTGTGCCGGGACGCGGAGTGGATCAAGCGCAACTGCCAGATCCCCATGAGCGACTACGAGGACATGGCGCAGGGCTTCAACCCGTCGTCCTTCGACGCGAAGGTCGTCGTCAAGGCGGCCAAGGACGCCGGTCAGCGCTACATCGTCATCACGTCCAAGCACCACGACGGATACGCGATGTGGCCGACGCAGCAGAACACCTGGAACCTGCGCGACCACTCCTCGTTCGACAAGAAGCGCGACATCCTCGCCGAGCTGAAGACCGCCGCCGACCGGGCCGGGATCAAGCTCGGCTTCTACTACTCCATCTGGGACTGGCACGACCCCGACTTCGCGGACCCGGCCACCTTCCCGCAGTACCGGAAGCGGATGTACGCGCAGCTCAAAGAGCTGATCGACGGCTATGACCCGGCGCTGCTGTGGTTCGACGGCGAATGGGACGCGGACGACCCCACCAACACCTGGTCCCCGAAGGACGGCGAGCAGCTCGAAGCGTATCTGCGCGGTCTCGACCCGGACCTGGTCATCAACAACCGGGTCGGCAAGCGCCGCGTCGTGGACGGCGACTACGGCACCCCCGAGCAGGAGATCCCGGACGCCCAGGTCGACGGCCAGCTCTGGGAATCCTGCATGACCCTCAACGGCCACTGGGGATTCGCGAAGTACGACGAGAACTGGAAGTCGCCCCGGACCCTCGCCCGCAACCTCCTCGACATCGCCGGCCGCGGCGGCAACTACCTGCTCAACGTCGGCCCCGACAAGCTCGGCCGGATACCCCAGCCGTCCGTCGACCGACTGCGCGAGATCGGCTCCTGGCTGGGGACGTCCGGGCAGGGCCGGGCCGTGTACGGCGCGGGGAGCGCCGGGCTGGTGGCCGAGCCCGGATGGGGCGCGGTCAGCCGGTCCGGGAACACGCTCTACGCGTCCGTGACCTCCTGGCCCGCCGCCGGACAGCCCCTCCACCTCACCGCGCGGGCGCCGTTTCAGGTGACCGGGGCGCGGGTGCTGGGCAGCGATCAGAAGGTCGCGGTCACGGCGGCCGGGGACGGCTTCGACCTTAACCCCTCCGGCGGACCGGTCAACGACGTCGCGTCGGTCATCAAGCTGACCGTCGAGCCGTCCGGGGCGTCCGTGCCCCCGGGCCGGGGCACGGGGCTGCGGCAGGAGGTGTTCGCGAACGACACCTTCACCGGGCCGCCCGTCATCACCCGGACCGACCGCACCGTCAACCACGCCTGGCGGAACGCCGGTTCACCGGACGCCCGGGTCCCGGCCGACCGCTTCAGCGTCCGCTGGACCGGCTCCCTGGTGCCGCGCCACAGCCAGACGTACACGCTCACCACCGTCCCCGACGACACGGTACGGGTGTGGATCGACGGCAAACTCCTCATCGACGACACCACGCCGCACACGGCGCAGGTCGACAAGGCGACCGTCGACCTGCGGGCCGGGCAGCGCCACGCCATCAAGATCGAGTACACCGAGCAGACCGGCGAGGCGCATATGAAGCTGCTGTGGTCCAGCCCCGACCAGCCGCAGCAGATCGTGCCGCGCACCCAGCTCCACACGTCGTAACGCCAACACGGCGACCCCACGACGAGGGGCCCCGGGTCGTCCCGGGGCCCCTCATCCACTGTGCCGCGCTCAGCCCAGCAGCTCGTACGCGGGCAGCGTCAGGAACTCCGCGTAGTCCTCGTCCAGCGCGACCTTCAGCAGCAGATCGTGCGCCTGCTGCCAGCGGCCCGCCGCGAACGCCTCCGGGCCGACCTCCTCGCGGATCGCGGCCAGCTCCTCGGCGGCGACGGTGCGCACCAGGTCGGCGGTGGCCTTCTCGCCGTTCTCGAAGACCACTCCGGCGTTGATCCACTGCCAGATCTGGGAGCGGGAGATCTCCGCGGTGGCGGCGTCCTCCATCAGGTTGAAGATGGCGACGGCGCCCAGTCCGCGCAGCCACGCCTCGATGTAGCGGGTGCCGACCTGGACGGCGTTGCGCAGGCCCTCGAAGGTGGGCTTGGCGTCCAGCGAGGCGACGTCGATCAGCTCGGCCGCCGTGACCCGGACGTCCTCGCGCAGCCGGTCCTTCTGGTGCGGACGGTCGCCGAGGACCGCGTCGAACGACTCACGGGCCACCGGAACGAGATCGGGGTGGGCGACCCACGAGCCGTCGAAGCCGTCGTTCGCCTCACGGTCCTTGTCGGCCCGCACCTTGTCGAACGCGACCGCGTTGACCTCGGCGTCCCGGCGCGAGGGGATGAACGCGGCCATTCCGCCGATCGCGTGGGCACCCCGCTTGTGGCAGGTGCGGACCAGCAGCTCGGTGTAGGCGCGCATGAAGGGCGCGGTCATCGTCACCGCGTTGCGGTCGGGCAGGACGAAGCCGGGGCCCGCGTCACGGAAGTTCTTGACGATGGAGAAGAGGTAGTCCCAGCGGCCCGCGTTGAGCCCGGAGGCGTGGTCGCGCAACTCGTACAGGATCTCGTCCATCTCGTACGCGGCCGTGATCGTCTCGATGAGCACGGTGGCGCGGATGCTCCCTTGCGGAACGCCCACGTAGTCCTGTGCGAAGACGAAGACGTCGTTCCAGAGCCGGGCCTCCAGGTGCGACTCGGTCTTCGGCAGATAGAAGTACGGGCCCTTGCCCTGGTCGAGCAGGCGGCGCGCGTTGTGGAAGAAGTACAGGCCGAAGTCGACAAGACCGCCGGGCACCGCCCGGCCCTCCGCGTCCCGCAGATGGCGCTCGTCCAGGTGCCAGCCGCGAGGCCGGGCGACGACGGTGGCCAGCTCCTCGGCGGGGCGCAGCGCGTAGCTCTTGCCCTCGGGGGTGGCGAAGTCGATCCGGCGCTCATACGCGTCGGTCAGATTCAGCTGGCCGCCGATCACATTCGCCCAGGTGGGCGCGGAGGCGTCCTCGAAGTCGGCGAGCCAGACCTTGGCGCCCGAGTTGAGCGCGTTGATCGTCATCTTGCGGTCGGTGGGACCGGTGATCTCCACCCGGCGGTCCTGGAGGGCGGGCGGGGCCTCGGCCACGCGCCAGTCCGGGTCCTCGCGGATGTGCGCGGTCTCCGGAAGGAAGTCCAGCGTGCTCGTACGGGCGATCTCGGCCCGTCGCTCGGCGCGCCGCGCGAGCAGCTCGTCGCGGCGAGGGGTGAAGCGGTGATGCAGCTCGGCCAGGAAGGCCAGGGCCGCATCGGTCAGCACCTCTCCCTGACGCTCCAGTGGCTCGGCGTCGACGATGGCCAGCGGGGATGGCGCTGGTGCGGACATGGGCGTTCACTCCTCAGTCGATAGCGATTCTGGATATTAATTTCCTCATCGTGGAAGTTCAATCGGCTGTCGGTGTGAGACTCGCTGCATGGGGTCCACGGTTGGGCTCCACTGTCCGCGGCTCACCGCAGCAGCGCCAGATCCTCCGGGGTGTCGATGTCGTCCACGCGGGCGATGTCCGCGCAGTCGACCCGGATGATCTCGGCCTGATGTTCCCTCAGGTACGCGCGTGCCCCACGATCCCCCTCCGCACTCGCCGCGACATCCGCCCAGCGGTCCGCGCCGAACAGCACCGGATGCCCCCGCTCGGCGCCGTACGCCGCCGTCACCAGGCTCCCCGCGTCGCGGCAGGCGGCCCGTACGCGGGCCACCGCCGGTGCCCCGATCCCGGGCTGGTCCACCAGGGTGACCAGTACCGCACGCGCCCCCGTGCCGCTCAGCGAGGCCAGCCCGGCCCGGAGCGAGGTGCCCATGCCGTCCGCCCAGTCGGGGTTGTCGACCAGGACGCACCCCGGCAGCTCGGCCCGCTCCCGCACCGCCCCGGCGGCGGCGCCCAGCACGATGTGCACCGGTGCGCAGCCACCCTCCAGCAGCGCGCGCGCCGCGTGCTCCACCAGCGGCCTGCCCCGGTACTCCAGCAGCGCCTTGGCCCGCCCGCCCAGCCGCCGTCCCCCGCCCGCCGCCAGCAGCAACCCGGCGACCTGCGCATTGTCATCAGTGGTGCGATCCATGGCCCCTGCTTACCGCACCGGGGCGCCGTGTGGACGGTTCATCCCAGCCGGTCTGATTTTCGCTCTCCGTATGGCGCACTGCGCACACGGTGGCGTTAACTGATCCGCAGCCCCTTGTGTCCGATTCGACGTCCGGAGGGGCAGGGGAGAGGGAGGGCGGGCTCGTGCAGCCGCGCGCGAGGGGGAGAAGGGCCGTGTTGTCCGACGTGGAGGGCGCCGCAATGGCGTGCACCGAGGAAGACCCGAGGGTGGCGGAGCTGCGCCTGGCCGTGGCCCGGCTCAGGCGTGACCTGGCCGCCCATCCGGCGGAATTGCCGGACCGGGCGATCGCGGACGACGAGCTGGCCGCGCTGGACGCCATGGCCCGCACCGGCACCCCCGAACTGCACCGCCTCCGCCGCTCCCTGCTCCTGGTGGCGGGCGCCCTGGGCTCGGTCAGCGCCCTGAACCCGTCGCTGAGGGCGGTCCGCTCGGCGATCGACCTCTTCGGCACGGTGGCGCGCTAGCGCGCGTTGTTCAGGTCCCGTCAGGTCCCGTCAGGTCCCGTCAGGTCCCGTCCGTGCTGGCGAGCGCGGCCGACAGGTCGGCGGCGACCTCCTTCAGGACCGGCACGATCTCCTGCGTGGCCTCGTCCGTCACCCGCCCCGCCGGGCCCGAGATCGAGATGGCGGCCGCCGTCGGGGAGTCCGGCACGGGCACCGCCAGGCAGCGCACGCCCATCTCCTGCTCGTTGTCGTCCACCGCGTACCCCGTCTCGCGTACGTGCCGCAGCGCCTCCAGGAACGCGTCCGGCGAGGTGATCGTCTTCGCCGTCGCGGCGGGCATGCCGGTCCGGGCCAGCAGGGCGCGTACCTCGTCCGGGGGCGCGGTGGCCAGCAGCGCCTTGCCGACGCCGGTGCTGTGCGGCAGGACCCGCCGCCCGACCTCGGTGAACATGCGCATGGAGTGGCGGGAGGGCACCTGGGCGACGTACACCACCTCGTCCCCGTCCAGCAGCGCCATGTTCGCGGTCTCGCCTGTCTCCTCCACCAGGCGCGCCAGATACGGCCGCGCCCAGGTGCCCAGCAGCCGGGCCGAGCTTTCGCCGAGCCGGATCAGCCGGGGGCCGAGGGCGTAGCGGCGGTTGGGCTGCTGGCGTACGTAACCGCAGGCCACGAGCGTGCGCATCAGTCGGTGGATGGTGGGCAGCGGAAGGCCGCTGCTGCCGGAGAGTTCGCTCAGCCCGACCTCGCCCCCGGCGTCGGCCATCCGCTCCAGAAGGTCGAAGGCGCGCTCCAGGGACTGGACGCCACCGGCGTTGGCGGCGGCGGTCTTGGACTCGGCGGACGGCACGTCGGCGTTTCCTTTCGCAGCGGGCAGCACCGGTCTCGCGCCCGCGTCGGATATCGCGGCCGACCGGCCATCGGAAGCCTACCGGTCCCTCTCGGCGCCACGTTCTACGTATCGAAAATCCACTTTCATGCTACGGAATCGAACGGGGGTGCCCGGGAAGTCTTGACCAGATCGGAGGAGAAGGGAAGACTTCAAGCGGAAAACTTATTCCGTGTTGCGGAATTATCGAGGGGAGTAGGGGTGCCCGAGCTGGACCCGGAACTGGACCCGGACCTGGTACTGCGTTCGACGCGCGTGATCACCCCCGACGGCCCGCGCGCCGCGTCCGTCGCCGTGTCCGCCGACGAGGGCCGCATTCTGGCCGTCCTGCCGTACGACACCGGCGTCCCGCCGGGGGCGCGTCTCGAAGACCTCGGGGACGACGTCCTCCTCCCCGGGCTCGTCGACACCCACGTCCACGTCAACGACCCCGGCCGGACCGACTGGGAGGGCTTCGCCACCGCCACCCGCGCCGCCGCGGCCGGTGGCGTCACCACCCTGGTCGACATGCCCCTCAACAGCATCCCGCCCACCACCAGCGTCGAGGCGCTGGAGGTCAAGCAGGCCGTCGCCCGCCGGGCGGCCCACATCGACGTCGGCTTCTGGGGCGGTGCGATCCCCGGCAACACGGCCGACCTGCGGCCGCTGCACGACGCCGGGGTCCTCGGCTTCAAGTGCTTCCTGCTGCACTCCGGCGTGGACGAGTTCCCGCACCTCGACCCGGCCGGGCTCAAGGGCGCCCTCGGCGAGATCGCGGGCTTCGGCGGGCTGCTCATCGTCCACGCGGAGGACCCGCACCTGATCGAGGGCGCCCCGCCGCCCAGCGGCCCCCGCTACGCCGACTTCCTCGCCTCCCGCCCGCGCGCCGCCGAGAACCGGGCCATCGAGGGCCTGATCGACCTCGCCCGCGACCTGGACACCCGGGTCCACATCCTGCATCTGTCCTCCGCGGAATCCCTGCCGCGCATCGCCGCCGCGCGCCGCGAAGGCGTCCGGATCACCGTCGAGACCTGCCCGCACTTCCTCACCCTCACCGCCGAGGAAGTTCCCGACGGCGCCACCGAGTTCAAGTGCTGCCCGCCGATACGCGAGGCGGCCAACCAGGACGCGCTGTGGCAGGGCATGGCCGACGGCACCATCGACTGCGTCGTCTCCGACCACTCGCCCTGCACCGCGGACCTGAAGACCGACGACTTCGGGCAGGCCTGGGGCGGCATCTCCTCCCTCCAGCTCGGCCTGCCCGCCATCTGGACCGAGGCCCGCCGCCGCGGCCACACCCTCGCGGACGTCGCCCAGTGGATGTCCACGGCCCCCGCCGCCCTGGTCGGCCTCCGCCACAAGGGCGCCATCGAGGTGGGCCGGGACGCCGACTTCGCGGTCCTGGCGCACGAGGAGACCTTCACCGTCGACCCCGCCGCCCTCCACCACCGCAACCAGGTCACCGCGTACGCCGGGAAGACGCTGCACGGCGTCGTACGGTCCACCTGGCTGCGCGGCCACAAGATCGCCGAGCACGGCGCACCGACCGGCCCCCTCCCCACAGGCCGACTCCTGGAAAGGCAGCCCCGCGTATGACCGCGCCGACCCCCCGTTTCACCGGCGACGCCCACCCGTACGGCGGCGGCGACCCGTACGCCGACTACCGCACCGCCGAGTTCCCCTTCGACCACCTCCCCGACCTCGCCGACCGGCGGCTCGGCGGCAGCGTGACCGCGGCCAACGACGAGTTCTTCGCCGAGCGCGAGAACCTGCTGCGGCCCGAGGCGCCGCACTTCGACCCCGCGGACTTCGGCCACAAGGGCAAGGTCATGGACGGCTGGGAGACCAGGCGGCGCCGCGGGGCCTCCGCCGACACCCCGCACCCCGCGGACGAGGACCACGACTGGGCCCTGATCCGGCTGGGCGCGCCGGGCGTCATCCACGGCATCGTGGTCGACACCGCCCACTTCCGCGGCAACTACCCGCAGGCGGTGAGCGTGGAGGCCACCTCGCTGCCGGGCACCCCGTCCCCCGCGGACCTGCTCGCCGACGACACCGAGTGGACGACCCTCGTCCCCCGCACCCCCGTCGGCGGCCACGCCGCCAACGGCTTCCCCGTCTCCGTTCCCCGCCGCTTCACCCACCTGCGCCTCAAGCAGCACCCCGACGGCGGCATCGCCCGCCTCCGCGTCCACGGCGAGGTCGTCCCCGACCCGGCCTGGCTCACCGCCCTGGGCACCTTCGACCTGGCCGCCCTGGAGAACGGCGGCGCGGCCGAGGACGCCTCCGACCGCTTCTACTCCCCGCCCGCCAACTCCATCCAGCCGGGCCGCTCCCACAAGATGGACGAGGGCTGGGAGACCCGCCGCCGCCGCGACCGGGGCAACGACTGGGTCCGCTACCGCCTCACCGAACAGGCCCTGATCCGCGCCGTCGAGATCGACACCGGCTGCTACAAGGGCAACTCACCCGGCTGGGCGGCCCTCTACGGCCGCGACACCACGGCGGACGCGGACGCCCCCTGGACCGAACTCCTGCCCCGCACCCCCCTCCAGCCGGACACCGTCCACCGCTTCCTCCTCGACCAGGCCCCACCGGTGACCCACGTCCGCATCGACATCTACCCGGACGGCGGCATCGCCCGCCTCCGCCTCCACGGCTCCCTGACCCCCGAGGGCGCGAAGCGGCTGGCCGCGCGGCACGGGGAGCTGGGCGACGGCTGAATCCCGTCCGCAGAACTCGGTGACGAGACCGGCGCAGCAGGGCTGACCCCCGGCCGCGTCAGGCCCGCGCGCCGCCGTCGACCCTGAGGACCGTGCCGGTCACATAGGAGGCGCGGTCGCTGAGGAGCCAGGCGGCGGCCTGGGCGATCTCCTCGGGGTCGGCCGTGCGGCGCAGCGGGGTGTGCGCCGTGATCCGCTCCAGCAGGTCGGGCGCATGCGTCTCCCAGGTGCGGATCATCTCGGTCACCGTGCCGCCGGGGGCGATGGCGTTGACCCGGATGCCCTCCGGGCCGTACGTGACGGCGGCCGACTCGGTGAGGCTGTTGACCGCCCGCTTCATCGCCCCGTAGGCGGGCAGTTCGGGGTTGCCCCGCAGGCTGCCGATGCTGGAGTTGTTGACGATGGCGCCCGTCCCGGCGGTGGCCCGGATGGCGGCGATCTCGGCGGCCATGGCCAGCCACGGGCCCTTGAGGTTCACGGCGTAGAGGTGGTCGAAGTCGGCCTCCGGCACCTGGTCCAGCGGGCCGGGCGGAGTGATCGTCGCACCGTTGTTGAAGGCGACGTCGAGGCGGCCGTACAGATCCACGGTGCGGTCCACGGCGGCGCGTACGCTCGCCGCGTCGGCCAGATCGCACACCACGTGGTCGGCGGTGCCACCCGCGGCCCGGATCTCCTCGGCCACCGCCTTCAGCTGCTCCTCCGTCCGGGCGGCGAGCAGCACCCGGGCGCCCTCCCGGGCGAAGAGCCGCGCCGCGGCGGCGCCGATGCCGCGCCCGGCGCCGGTGATGAAGGCGACCTTGCCGGTCAGCAGGCCCGGCGAGGCGGTCGCGGATGTGCCGGTGGTCGTGGTTGTCTCGGTGGTCGGTGTGTCGTCCATGGCAGCGAGCCTGCGTCCGGCCGCGGCGCCCATCCAGGCACCGGCGGTACCTGGATACGCCCCGCGGTCCCGCCCACACTGGAGGCGTGGACAAACGAGAACTGGCCGACTTCCTGCGCAGCAGGCGCGAGCGGATCACCCCCGCAGACGTGGGGCTGCCCGCCGGGCCGCGGCGGCGCACCCCGGGGCTGCGCCGTGAGGAGGCGGCGCAGCTCGCATTCATCTCGACCGAGTACTACACGCGGCTGGAGCAGGCCCGCGGCCCGCGCCCGTCGCGCGAGGTGCTGACCGGGCTGGCCCGGGCCCTGCGCCTGTCGGACGCCGAACGCGCCCACCTCCACCACCTCGCAGGCGCCCCGCCGGCCCCTCCGCCCGGGCCCTCGCGCGAGGTGCGGCAGAGCATCCTCGACCTGCTGAACCGGCTGCCGCAGGCCGCCGCGATCGTCACCTCCGCGATCTACGAGGTGATCGCCTGGAACGACCTCGCGTGCGCCCTCATGGAGGACTTCTCCGCCCTGCCCCGGCGCGACCGCAACCTGGCGCGCCGCGCCTTCCTCGGCCCGCACCGGAACGGGCGGCGGCTGTACGGAGTGTCGGACGCGGACGCGTTCGCCCGGACCACGGCCCGGACCCTGCGCGCCACCGCCGCCCGCTACCCCGACGATCCCGAGGTGGCCGAACTGATCGCCGAACTCCTCGACGGAAGCGAGGAGTTCGCCCGGCTGTGGGCCTCCCACGACGTGTGCGCCGCGCCGACCCTGTGCAAGACCTTCCACCACCCGATGGTCGGCCCCGTCACCGTCAACTGCGACGCCCTCGACATCACCGACCGGGACCAGCGGGTGGTGTTCTACACCGCGACCCCCGGCTCCTCGTCCGAGGAGGCGCTGCGGCTGCTGTCGGTCGTCGGCACCCAGCGCATGGACGTGAGCGGCTGAGCCACGGCGTGGCCCGCCGTCACCTCGCTCCTCTATCGTCGGGTGCCGATGTACGGCCGTACTGAGGAGCGAGTCGATGGGGACGCCGACGGGAGCCGCCACCGGGGAGCTGAAGCGGCACCTCGGAGTGTTCGACGCGGTGGTGATCGGGCTCGGGGCGATGATCGGCGCGGGGATCTTCGCCGCGCTCGGACCGGCCGCCGCCGCTGCCGGGTCCGGGCTGCTGCCGGGGCTGGCCCTGGCCGCCGTCGTCGCGTACTGCAACGCCACCTCCTCCGCCCGGCTGGCCGCCCGCTATCCGCAGTCCGGCGGCACCTATGTCTACGGCCGTGAGCGGCTGGGGGAGTTCTGGGGCTATCTGGCCGGGTGGGGCTTCGTCGTCGGCAAGACCGCCTCCTGCGCGGCGATGGCCCTCACGGTGGGCTCCTACGTGTGGCCCGGGCAGGCGCACGCGATCGCCGTCGCGGCCGTCGTGGCGCTGACCGCAGTGAACTACGCGGGCGTACAGAAGGCCGCCTGGCTGACCCGGCTGATCGTCGCCCTCGTGCTGGCCGTGCTCGCCGCCGTGGTCATCGCCTGCCTGACCGGCGGCGCCGCCCGGGCCACCCGCCTCGACCTCGGCGCCGACGCCACGCTCGGCGGCACCCTCCAGGCCGCCGGACTGCTGTTCTTCGCCTTCGCCGGGTACGCGCGCATCGCGACCCTCGGCGAGGAGGTGCGCGACCCGGAGCGCACCATCCCGCGCGCGATCCCGCTCGCCCTCGGCATCACGCTGGTCACGTACGCGGCCGTCGCCCTCGCGGTCCTCGCCGTCCTCGGCCCGGACCGCCTCGCCCACGCCACCGCCCCGCTCGCCGAAGCGGTCCGCGCCGCGGGCGCCCCCGGGCTCGCGCCCGTCGTCCGCACCGGCGCGGCGGTCGCCGCGCTCGGCTCCCTCCTCGCCCTCATCCTCGGCGTCTCGCGCACCACCCTCGCGATGGCCCGCGACCGCCATCTGCCGCCCGCCCTCGCCGCCGTCCACCCCCGCTTCCACGTCCCGCACCGCGCCGAACTCGCCGTCGGCGCGGTCGTCGCCGTCCTCGCCGCGACCACGGACGTCCGCGGCGCGATCGGCTTCTCCTCGTTCGGCGTGCTCGTCTACTACGCCATCGCCAACGCCTCCGCCCGGACCCTCACCCCCGCGGAGGGCCGCCCCGCCCGCGCCGTCCCGATCGTGGGCCTGCTCGGCTGCGCGGCCCTGGCGTGCGCCCTGCCCCTCACGTCCGTCGTGGCGGGAGCCGCGGTGATCGCGGCGGGCGCGGTGGCGTACGGGCTGCGGGGGCGCCTGCGGCGCTGAGCGACGCCCCGGGCCCCGCGAGAGGGGCCGGGGCGGGCGCTGCCGACTATCCGAACTGGCCGACCCGGTAGTCACCGGCGGGCTGCTGGACGATGACGTTCAGGCGGTTGTAGGCGTTGATGAGGGCGATGAGGGATACCAGGGCGGCGAGCTGGTCCTCGTCGTAGTGCTTGGCGGCGTTGGCCCAGGCCTCGTCCGTGACGCCACCGGCCGCGTCGGCGATGCGGGTGCCCTGCTCCGTCAGCTCCAGCGCGGCCCGCTCGGCGTCGGTGAAGACCGTGGCCTCTCGCCAGGCCGCGACCAGGTTGAGGCGCACCGAGGTCTCCCCGGCGTGCGCGGCCTCCTTGGTGTGCATGTCGGTGCAGAAGCCGCAGCCGTTGATCTGGCTGGCGCGAAGCTTCACCAGCTCCTGCGTCGTGGTCGGCAGGGCCGAGTCCGAGACCGCCTTGCCTCCCGTGGTGAGGTGCTTGAGGAACTTCGCCGCGGTCGGGGTGCCGAAAAGGTTCAGGCGAGCATCCATGGTGTGCTCCTCGTGTCGTCGTAGGTCGTTACACCTCTCTGACGGAACAGCTCGGCGGAGTGTGACATGGGTCGGTGTGTCCTGCGTCACCCGCCGCTCGGCTCGGGCAGGCCGATCGGGTTCGGGAAGCGGAGCGCGGCGGCGCAGGCGCGGGAGACGGGGGTGAGGAGGGCGGTGAGGGCCTGGACCGCGTCCGGGGCGAGGGCGCGCCAGGGGCGTTCCGCGGCGCGGTCGGTGGCGGACTCGACGGCGCGCAGCAGTTCGCGCCCGTTGCGGCTCGCGGTGCCGTCCGGGATGAGCAGGCCGCGTTCGGTGAGGTGGAGGCGGGCCGCCTCCCACTCCTGGTCGGTCCAGCCGCGGTAGGGCTGGAGTTCGCTGCGGGGGATGTCGGTGCCCGCGCGGAGGGCGAGGGCCTCGCAGCCGTCCAGTCCGGCGGCGACGAGGGCGGCGACATGGCCGTCGCCGCGGTGTTCGCGCAGCAGGGTGGCGGCGTGCCACAGGCGGTCCAGCGGCTGGTCGGGGAAGTCCAGCGAGGCGTGGGCGGCGGCCAGGACGCGCCCGGCGGTGTCGAGCCCGGCGGCCCGCGGGACGAGGGCCTCCGCCGCTCGTTCCGCCGCGGGTTCGTGGCCGGTGAGGAGGCGTCGCAGGGCGGCCACGGCGCCCGCGCGCCGTATCTCCAGGGCGCGTTCGGGGGCGGTCAGCTGCCAGACGTCGGGCAGGGCGTGGGCGACCATGGCGGGCGCGAAGGAGAAGAAGGCGGCGGCGACGGGCTCCGGCCCGACCGGGCCCAGCGGCGCGGCACGGCACGCGAAGTAGCCGCGCCAGAAGCCGCGCAGGCCCGCGTCCTCGTACGCTGCCAGGGCCTCCGGGGCGAAGTAGGCGACGGCGTGGATCGGTTCGAACAGGGTCCACATCCTGCGGGCGGTCGACGCCGCGCGGTCCTCCATCGTGGGCTCCCCTTCCGGGTGGTTACGGAGCTGCCTGGCTCCGTCGGTTCAGGCCGGTTCGTCGGGCTCCCGGATGATCGCCAGGAGGGTCAGCGCGGCACCGGCCAGCCGCTCGTCCCCGTGGATCGTCGCCCGGGAGCGGGCCGCCTCCGGGGTGATGCCGCGGGTGGCCAGGCGCCACAGCGCGTCCGCGTCGATCCCCACCTCGGCGGTGGGCGGTGCGTCGGTCGTGCCGAGGCGCCAGCGGTGCCCCGCGCGTACGGCCGTCCACTGCCCGCCCGCCGGGCCGGGCACCCGGATCCGCAACGAGGCGCCGTCCGGGGCCGGATGGTCGCGGAGGGTGTGGGGGAGGGCGCGCAGGAACGTGTCGAGCACCGGGTGCAGCAGTTCCGGGCCGGTGGCGCCCGGTTGGCCCACCGCGTCGCGCATCTGCTGCTGGTGGACCCAGAACTCGGTGAATTCGCGGGCGGTGTCCAGCCAGTTCGGGGCCTGGACCCCGGGCGCGGCCCAGGACACGTCGAAACCGGCGGGCGCGTCCGGGTCGCAGCGCGCCCAGTACTCGTCCAGCTGCGGCCCCAGCGTGGCCAGCAGGTCGGTCAGCAGCCGGGGGCTGAGCTGCCGGGTGGTGCCGCGTACGAACTCCTCGTTGGTGCGGGTGATGTACGCGGGCAGCGTCTCGCCGGGGCCGAAGGGCGGCCCGGGGTGGCCGTCGCGGCCGCCGGACAGCCGGCGGACGTGGTCGTGGAGGAGGTGCCCGGCCACATCGTGGACGTCCCACCCGGGGCATGCGGTCGGGCGCCGCCAGTCGTCGGGACCGAGCCCGGCCAGCAGGTCCAGCAGGGCGCCGCGCTCGACGGGGAAGAGGGGGCGTACGTCCAGCGGGGGGCCGAGGTGTGACCAGTCCATGCCCGGGGATTGTGCCATCGCGCGCGGAGTGGGGGGCCGGGATTTCTTACGGTGCCGCCGGTGCCGGGGCTACTTGGAGGCACCCAGGTAGAACAGCAGATAGAGGAAACCGGCGAAGACGTGCACGCCGACGACGTAGATGAAGACCCGGACCGTGACCGGGATCGGCGCCCGGTCCTGCTCCCGCGTCACCCTCGGGGCGGCCGGGTCCGGGTGGGGGTTCGGGGTCGGGGTCGCGTCGTTCACGGCGTTCCGGGCCTTCCTCCGCGGCGGGCGGCGTCGCCGAGGCACAGCTCGGCGGCCCCGCTCTGTAGCAGGGTGTGGACGAAGAGCAGATCCGTACCGCCGGCGGAGGCGGCGGCGATGCGGTGCGGGGTGAGCGAGTCGAAGTGGGCCGCGTCGCCGGGGCCCAGTACGTGGACGGCGTCCCCGAGGGTCAGCCGCAGCCGTCCGCCGATGACGTACAGCCACTCCTCGCCCGCGTGGACGCGCACCAGTTCGTCCTGGGCGCCCGAGCCCTCCGGCACGTGCAGCCGCAGCGCCTGCATCGCCCGGCCGGAGCCACCGGCCCGCCGGTACGTCCAGCCGCCCGCCTCCTGCGCCTCCATCCGGTCGGCGCGCACGATGGGGTCCTGACTCGGCGGCACCTCGCCGAGGAGGTCGGATACCGTGGTTCCGTAGGTACGGGCCAGGGCCAGCAGCATGGGCAGCGACGGCTGGCGGCGGCCCGTCTCCAGCCGGGACAGATGCGCGGGGGAGAGCCCGACGCGGTGGGCCGCCGCCTCCAGGGTCAGCCCGCTGCCGCGCCGCAGGTCGCGCAGGCGGGGAGCGACGGTGGGCAGCTCGGCGGAGGGTTCCGCGGGCGGCTCGGCGGGGTCCCCCTCGGGGAACGGCTTCATGTCTCCGGTATAGCGAGGGCTTCGCCTGTCAGGCAAAAAGCTTGCCTCGGAGGCAAAATCACGGTTCGGTCACGCCCCCTCGTGCTTCGCCCGCATCATGTGAACTCGCCGAAAACTCCCGTCACTTGGCATTGACATGTCACTGTCTACGCGCGTCATGCTAGGGGCCATGAAAATCCCCCCACGGATGACCCGCATCGGCGCCCTCGGCGCCCTCGCCGCCTCGCTCTTCATCGGCGGCACGGCCGTCACGGCCACCGCGACCCCGGCCGCACCCGCGGCCGCCGTATCGGTACGGGCCGTCGCGGACGTCGGCGACATCTGCTACTCGAAGCTGCCGTCCCAGGCCCATGACACCCTCGACCTGATCGAGAAGGGAGGCCCGTACCCGTTCCCGCAGGACGGCACGGTCTTCCAGAACCGCGAGGGCATCCTTCCGGCCCAGTCCTCCGGTTATTACCACGAGTACACCGTCATCACCCCCGGCTCCGACGACCGCGGCGCCCGCCGCATCGTGACCGGGGACAAGAAGGACGAGGACTACTACACCGCGGACCACTACGAGTCGTTCGACCTGGTGGACTACGCCTGCTGAGCCCCGTCCCCAGCCGCACGGCGCACCGCAAGAGCCGCCACCCCCCACGCACAACGGCCGCCGCCCGCCAGGGCAGCGGCCGTTGTGCTGTGCCCATGTGCCAATGATCTCGGTCTCTTTACGAACGATCTCGTCACCCCGGCCCGCCGTTTGTCGGTGGTTGCCGATACCGTTCCCGTAGAACTGGACGTGTGGGGAGGCAGCGGTGGCGAACGGTCCGGAAGTGGTCACGTGCGGCGAGGCGATGCTGCTGCTGCTCGCGGAGCCGGGAATCCCGCTCGACCGCGCCGTGCACTTCCGCCGCTCCGTGGCGGGCGCCGAGTCCAATGTGGCGGCCGGGCTGTCCCGGCTCGGCCACACGGTGCGCTGGCTCGGCCGGGTCGGCGCGGACCCGGCGGGCGAGGCCGTGCTGCGCGAGCTGCGCGCCGACGGGGTGGACGTCTCGCGGGCCGTCGTGGACGAGCAGGCGCCCACCGGGCTGCTGCTGCGCGACAGCCATCCGCACCGCTCGATCGACGTGCAGTACTACCGCATGGGATCGGCCGCGTCCCGTCTCACCCCCGACGAGATCGGCCCCGACGCGCTGGACGGCGCCCGGCTGCTGCACATCTCCGGGATCACGCCGATGCTCTCGCCGACCGCCGCGGCCGCCAGCCGCCGGCTGGTGGATCTGGCCCGGGAGGCCGGGGCGAAGGTGTCCTTCGACCCCAACGTCCGGCGCAAGCTGGGCGGTGCCGCCCAGTGGGCGCAGACGGCGGGGCCGTTGCTGCGCGAGGCGGACCTCGTCCTGGCGGGGGAGGACGAGCTGGAGCTGCTCACCGCCCAGCCCGCCGACGGAGCCGCGCAGGAGCTGCTGGACGGCGGCACCCAGGAGGTCGTGATCAAGCGCGCCGACCACTCCGCCACCGTCATCACCGCGGACGGCCGCTGGCAGCAGTCGCCGCACTCGGTGACGCTGGTCGACCCGATCGGCGCGGGTGACGGCTTCGCCGCGGGGTACCTGTCGGCCAGGCTGCGCGGGCTCTCCGAGCCCCGGGCGCTGGCCGAGGCCGCGTGCGTCGCCTCGCTCGTCGTCCAGGCCGCCTCCGATACGGACGGGCTGCCCTCCGCGGTCGCGCGGGACCGGGCGCTCGCCGAGCTCGTCACCGGCGGCGACGGGGTCCACCGCTAGCCCCTCCACCGGGACCCGGGCCCGGGTCTCCGGCCCCCGACCTCCGGCCCGGCGCCCGTCGTACGGTTCGGAAGAAGCACGATCACCAAGCGCACCACAGCACCGCACATCGTCAACCGCACACCGCTCAGCGCCGCATATCCCGGAGGCACAGGGGCGCGGCACGATCAGGCAGCAGACCCTAGGAGAGGAAAGGCGGCGACTGCCGTGTATCGCTGGGAGACCACCCGGGCCGCGTTCGCGCAGCGCGTCCTCGCCATCGTCCGCAGCGACAGCTACGACCACGCCACGGCGACGGCGGACAGCCTGCTCTCCGCGGGCATCACCAGCCTGGAGATCTCGCTGACCACCCCCTTCGCGCTGGAGGCGGTCACCACCCTGATCCGGGAGGTCGGCGACGACGCGGTGATCGGCGCGGGCACGGTGCTCGACGGCGCCTCCGCGCGGATGGCCGTCGACGCGGGCGCCCGCTTCCTCGTCTCCCCGAGCCTGGACCCCGACGTCATCCGCACCGGCCACCGCTACGGCCTGCCGGTCTTCCCCGGCGTCTCCACCCCCACCGAGGCGGTGCGCGCGATGGAGCTGGGCGCGGACGCGCTGAAGCTGTTCCCCGCCGCGGCGTACGGGCCGCGCTGGGTCAAGGACGTACGGGCCGCCCTGCCGCAGGCCGCCTTCGTACCGACCGGTGGGGTGACCGTGGCCGACGCGCCGGACTGGATCGCCGCCGGGGCGGTCGCCTGCGGAATGGCCTCGGCGCTGTCCGAGGGCGACCGCGACACCGTGGCCAAGCGCGCCGCCGAGCTGCTGGCCCGCCTCGCGGAGGTCGGCCCGCCGCTCGACCCGGACCCGGAGCGGTACTGACGGGCCCGGGTCCGGACTGACGGGCCAGGCTCGGGCTGACGGGCCCGGCTCGGGCCCGGCTCGGGCCCGGCCCGGACTGACGGGCCCGGGTCCGGAGGGCCGGATTCCAGCAGGTGGTCGACGGGTTCACCCGGACGGCGTCTTCTGGCAGCCTGAGCGCGCCGTGATCACGCCGCTGCCGAGGAGTCCCCATGAGACGCGCCGTCACGCTCGCCACCGTCGCCGCCGTGCTCGCCGCCACCGCCGCGGGCTCGGCCCTGGCCGACGGCACGGCGGCCAAGCGCACTGCCGACTCGGCCGCCAACTCGACCGCGGGGCACGGCACTCTGCTGGACCGGGTGCCCCGGCGCGGGGTGCTGCGCGTCTGCACCACGGGCGACTACCGGCCGTTCAGCCATCGCGACGCCAAGACCGGCGCCTACACCGGCATCGACATCTCGATGGCGGGCAACCTGGCCAAAAGCCTCGATGCCAAGCCGAAGTTCGTCGCCACGACCTGGGCGAAGCTCGTCGACGACCTCGCCGCCGGGCGCTGCGACATCGGCATGGGCGGGGTGTCGGTGACCCTGGCCCGGGCGCGTAAGGCGGCCTTCAGCGAGCCGTATCTCACCGACGGCAAGACGCCGATCGTGCGCTGCGAGGACGAGAAGAAGTACCAGACGCTGGATGACATCGACCGGCCGGGCGTGCGCGTGGTGGTCAACCCGGGCGGCACCAACGAGGAGTTCGCCCGCGCCCACATCAAGCGCGCCACCCTCACCGTCCACCCCGACAACACCACGATCTTCGACGAGATCATCGACGGCCGGGCGGATGTGATGATGACGGACGCCAGCGAGACGCGCTACCAGTCGAAGATCCACCCCGAACTGTGCGCGGTCCACCCGGACAAGCCGTTCTCGTTCTCGGAGAAGGCGTACGCGCTGCCCCGCGCCGATGCGCAGTTCAAGGAGTACGTCGACCAGTGGGTGCACCTGGCGACGCACGACGGGACGTACCGGAAGTACGCGGACGACTGGCTGGCCTCGTCCCGCTCCTGACCGCGGCCCCGGCGCGTTCGTCGCGCGCCGGGGTTTGCCGTTCCCGGAGGTGCTTCGCCCCAGCGAATCCGGTGGCCCCGTCACAAAGCCGACTGTGCGATCTATTCTGTCCTGGCTCACGTCTACCCGGCCGCAAGGATCCCGATCGATGACAGCACACCCCCGACCGTCCGAGAACGCCGCGGCCACCTCCGCCACACCGCCGCCCGGCTGCCCCGCCCACCAGGGCGCGCGGCCACTGAGCGGGCCCGGCTTCCAGACCAACCCCTTCGGGGTGTACGGGGAGATGCGGGGCGAGCACGGGCCGGTGGCCCCGGTGCTGCTCGACGGCGACATACCCGGCTGGCTGGTGCTCGGCTACCGCGAGCTGCACCAGGTGACCAACGACGCCGAGCTGTTCACGCGGGACGCGAACCAGTGGAACCAGTGGGACAACGTGCCCGAGAACTGGCCGCTCGCCCCCATGATCAGCCGCGATCAGACGTCCGTGGTGTACGCGACCGGCGAGGACCACCAGCGCCGCGCCGAGGCCATCGGGGAGGCCCTGGAGGCCGTCGATCCGTACGAACTGCGCAGCCAGGCCGAGCTGATCGCCGACCGGCTGGTGGACGAGTTCTGCCACGAGGGCGAGGCCGAGCTGATCGCCGACTACGCCCGGCAGCTGCCGGAACTGGTCCTCGCCCACATCTACGGCATCCCCGACGCCGAGGGCCCGGCCCTCGTGCAGGCGATGAACGACGCGATCGACGGCAAGGAGAACGCCTTCGAGGCGTACCAGCACGTCTACCTGGTGATGCGTCAGCTCGCCTCGACCAAGCGGACCACCCCCGCGCCCGACGTGGCGTCCCGGCTGGTCGCCGCGTACCGGGGATACTCCGACGAACTGCTCGTCCAGGACTTCATCGTCATCATGACGGCCGGTCACCAGCCGACGGCCGACTGGATCGGCAACACCCTGCGGCTGCTCCTCACCGACGAGCGCTTCGCGCTCTCCCTCTCCGGCGGCCGCCACAGCGTCGGCCAGGCCATGAACGAAGTCCTGTGGGAGGACACCCCCGTCGCCAACCTCGCAGCCCGCTGGGCCACCCGCGACACCACCCTTGCGGGCAAGCACATCCGCAAGGGCGACCTGCTGGTCCTCGGCTTCCACGGCGCCAACACCGACCCCCTGGTCCGCCCCGACTCCCACGCCTTCACCGAGGGCAACAGCGCCTTCCTCTCCTTCGGCCACGGCGAACACCGCTGCCCCCACCCGGCCCAGGAGATCGCCGAGACGATCGCCAAGACCGCCGTGGAAGTCCTCCTGGACCGCCTGCCGGACGTACGCCTCGCCGTCCCGAGCGACACCCTCCTCTGGCGCCCCTCAGCCTGGGTCCGCGGCCTGTCCGCCCTCCCCGTCACCTTCACCCCCACCCCCAAGGGCGCCCGCTGAGCCCCCGGCCCCATGGGCGGAGCCCCGTTCTACGACTTCCGGGATTCGCCCGCCGGGCGTGTCAGTTCCTGTTCAGGGTGCGGGATACGCCAGCGACGATAGCTGTGGTGAGGAGCCATCCGACGGCGATCAGCAGGTATGACAGCCACTGTGTCGCCCCTGTCCAATGCCATGCGCTGCGCTGGCCGAAGTCGCCGATGGGGAAGAGCAGGTCGATGGTGTAGATGAAGGGATTGAACGGGTTGCCTTCTCCGGGCTTCGTCTGAATCGGTGAGCGGGCACTGAACACCAGGGTGCCGAGCAGGCAGAGCGTGGTCATCCAGAGGGCGGCCAGCCAGGGGCGATAGCCGTACCCGACGGCGGCATCGAGCAGGTATCCCCACACCCGTCCGGGTGGGGTCAGGGTGCGGCGGCGGTGGCGTTGCTTCTCCAGCAGCACCCTCCGGGCGGCGTCGTCGTGGCCAGTCTGGCGGTAACAGGCAGCGAGTTGCTCGTACGGCTGCGGGGCGTAGCCGGGATTCCGGCGGATCCACGCCAAGCGGTGGGCCACGTCGTCCTGCGGGGATGTCCTGTCGGAGCGGAGGGAGCCGTAGACGAAGCCATCCATCCGTACCTCCTTCGGCCAGCTCTGCTCGTGGTCGTGGAGAACAGCGGCTCTGGCACCCTGAAGGTCCACCGCTCCCGGGGGCGGCGTGGAAAGGATGAAGTCGAAGGTTCCCACCTGCAATCCCACGCCGAGCAGCGCCGTGTCGCTGCCGCCGAGGGTGGCTCTCTCAAGGGTCAGCAGGTCCGATATCTGAGCACCCCGGATCCGCAGGGTGCCTGCCGCGCTGAACCCCTTGGACATATCCACCACCGGGGCTGTCACGTTGTCCGCGATCAGTGCCACGCCGTCGGGGTTCTCCAGGCGTGCGCCCCGCATGAACAGGCCACCGGACAGCTGCGCGCCCGGCAGCCGCACCCCGCCTCGCGCGGTGAAGCCGTCCCGGCAATAGATGCCGCCGCCCATGGCCAGACCCCCCGCCCACACCGCCCATTCCCCGGGCGCCAAGAACCGCGTGCCGTCCATGTCCAGTTCCCCGGCCACGTGAGCATTCATGAGGGAAAGACGGCCCGTTTCCATCACGGACCCCTCCAGGTCGAGGTGGCCGTCGATGCGGGCCAGTTCGGCCTCCACCCCGGGGATCCGGCTGCCCGTGATCCGGATCGTGCGCGTCGATGCGGCGTGGAAGTTGACTTCCTGGGCCAACCGGCATTCCCGCAGCCAGAGCAACCGGGCAGCCAGAGGGGGCTGATGACGCAGGCGACACTGCTCGACTGTTCCGTGTTGCTGCCCAGTAGAAGGGCAGCCACGACCTCGGCGCGGACCGTGCGTTCGGGGTCCCAATGTGCTCCCCCAGCGGGATCGTCGTCCTCAGGCGTCCCGGTGCGCAGATCCACCCACCGCCCTTCGGGGAAGGCATCCCACAACGCACGCTCAGCTGTGGACAGTTCGTCGTAGGTCAGCACCGCTACAGGTTACGGCTGGCCAGCCCTCCCGCGGCCCCACGGCCGCAGCTTGTCCGGATTGCGGGCCGCCCAGATCCGGGTGACGCGCCCGTCGGAGACGTCGAACGAGGCTACCGTCATGACGACACCGGCACGCTGGGCCACCAGGCCCGGCACACCGTTGACCGACCGCTCCAGGAGTTCGAGCCCCGGAGCCTTGTCGGCAATGGCGACCATGTATTGGGCGATGCGCGCGCCGCCCTCGACCGGGCGCAGGACGGTGTCGACCATGCCGCCGCCGTCGGCGGTCATCACGGCGGCCGGGTTCAGGAGACCGACGAGGGCTGCGATGTCCTTGTCTCCCATGCCTCCTTGACGTGCCTCACCACGTCGGCCTGGCCGGTCGCCGTCACCGGAGCGTGCGCGACGCTCACCCGGCGCCGGGCGGAGGCCGCCAGCTGCTTGCAGGCCGCGGGGGTCCGGCCGAGGACGTCGGCGATCTGGGCGAATGGGTACCGGAAGACGTCGTGCAGGACGAACGCCACCCGCTCGGCGGGCGTCATCGACTCCAGGACGACGAGGAAGGCCATGGACACCGACTCGTCCAGGACGATCTGGTCGGCGGGGTCTGCGGCGCCGGTGGGGTCGGCGCCGTCCGCGCGATCCCACTCGGTGCGGTCGGGCAGCGGCTCGGGCAGCCACGCGCCGACATATCGTTCACGGCGGACCCGCGCCGAGCCGAGCAGGTCCAGGCAGATGCGGCTGGTCACCGTCGTCAGCCAGGCGCCGGGGGACAGGATCTCGTCCTGGCTGCTTTGTGGCAGCCCGTACCAGCGTGCGTAGGCATCCTGTACGGCGTCCTCGGCCTCGGTCACCGAACCGAGCAAGCGGTAAGCGACATTGATCAGTTGGCCTCGCTCGCCGACTACCCCATCTGCGCTGGTCCCGACAGTCCCCATGCTTCCGGCCGCCCCTCGCCTTACCTTTCGCAGGCCCGCGTCGTCGGACTGGTGAGACCTTATCGGCTTACTGCCCGAGCGCCCGAGGGCGGAAATGGGGACTGTGACATGGCCACTCAGTTGACGGCGAGGGCGAAGGCACAGCGCGGCTCCTCGTTCCTCCGGATCGCGATCGCCCTCCAGACACTGACCATCTTTCTTCAGGCGGTCTCCGCCGGACTGCTGCTGACCGCGCCCTACGGAGAGACGCTGCACAGTGTCGGAGCCCGGGTGACGTACGGGGCGTCGATGCTGTACGTGCTCGCGGCGGTGCTGGCCTGGAAGCCGGGCGGCGGCTCGCCCCGGCCTGTCTGGCACGCGTCTGGTTTCCTCGTACTCGCCTCGGTCCAGGTCGTGCTCGGCATCGCGCACGTCTCGTCGGTCCATCTCCCCCTGGGTGTCTTGATGTTCGGCCTGAGTGTGCTGGCGCTGGCCCGGCGCTAGGTGTCCGGCGGATCCTGGGTGTGGGCACCGGCTGGAACCCGGACGAGCTCCACCGCAGCAAGAATGGACGTCATGGAGCGGCCGAATCAGATCATCGACTGCGGAGACTTCGCCCTCCGACGCTGGCGGGGACAGAGCGACTTCGCTTCGGCGTTCACGTTGATCGAGGAGTCTCTGGACCACCTGCGCCCGTGGATGCCGTGGGTCGCCCGGCACAGCGAGGAGAGCACCCGAGACTTCCTCGCGAAGTCCACGTCGAAGTGGGCGAGCGGCGATGCGTACAACTACGCCATCACCGAAGACAGCACGCTCATCGGCATGTGCTCGACCCGCCGCGGGGCCGAACCCCAGGGTTGGAGCATGGGGTACTGGCTGCACCCTGCCGTCTCCGGCCGGGGCATTGCCACGAGAGCGACGGCGGCCATGGTCACGGAGATGTTCGCCCTACCCGACGTGGAGTACTTGGAGATCGCGCACGACTTGGCCAACACCTCCAGTGGCGCCATTCCGCGCCGGTTGCGCTTTACCGAAGTCCGGCGTGAGCCGGTGACACCCCCCGCAGCTCCCTCGGCCAGCGGCATCGACGTGGTCTGGCGCCTGAACCGCCCTACACCGCCTGTTAAGGGCACTTCCGCTCCCTGAACTCCGGACCGACGGGTCGCCCTTTCAAACTGCCGAGTTGCCCATCAGCGTGCGGCGCCGTGGTCATGCTCGACCCCGACCGGCGGTCCACCGGCCGAACCCGCTCCGCCGACGCGCGCCGTCGGGAAGCCGTGCACCCGCGCCGCGGCCACCACGATGAGCACTGGGGCCAGGAGGGCCAGGACGCTCCAGGGGAAGGACGCGGGGCCGAGGAGGTCGAGGAGGAGGCCGCCCGCGACGCCGCCGCCGGCCATGGCCCCGTTCCAGAGGGTGACGAGCATGGCCTGTGCCGCGTCCGCCGCCTCGCCTCCCGCGTCGGCCACGGCCGTCTGGAGCAGGGTGGGGGCGCCGCCCCAGCCGAGGCCCCACAGGGTGACCGCCGCGTAGACGAGGGCGGGGCTGGCGGCCACCGCCGCCAGGGCGGTGGCGGCCACGGCGAAGAGCACGGTCGCGGTGAGGGTGAGGACGCGCAGGCGGCGGTCGATGTGGACGCCGACGATCCAGATGGATGCCAGGGACGCGGCGCCGAACACCAGCAGCACCAGGTCGGTCGAGCCGCCCATGCCCACCTCGCCGAGGAAGGTGGCGATGTACGTGTACAGGATCGTGTGGGCCAGGACGAACGCCAGGGTGACGAAGAGGACCGGGGCCACCCCCGGGACGGTGAGGGTCCGCCGTACCGACGTTCGGCCCTCCGGCCGCTGCCCCGGGTAGTCCGGCACCAGCGCCACGATCCAGGCGATCAGGGCGACCGCGAGCGCGGTCATCACCGAGAACGTCACCCGCCAGCCGAGCGCCTGGCCGAGGAACGTTCCCGCGGGTACGCCCAGGGAGAGGGCGACCGGGATCCCCGTCATGACGATCGCGATCGCCTTGCCCTGCAACGGAACCGGCACCATCCGCCGTGCGTATCCGGCCAGCAGTGCCCACGCCAGCCCGGCCGCCACCCCGGCGACGAAACGGGCCACCATGGTGAGGGCGTAGTCCGACGAGGCCGCCGTCACCGTGTTGCCCACGGCGAAGCCCGCCATCGCCGTCAGCAGCAGCCGCTTGCGCCGCCACCCCGCCGTGGCCGCGGACAGGGGGATCGCGGTGAGCGCGGTCCCGAGCGCGTAGATCGTCACCGACTGCCCCATGGCGGACTCGCCCACCCCCAGATCCCCGCTCATCGCGGGCAGCACCCCGGCGGGCAGCGTCTCGGTCAGGCTGGTCAGGAATACGGCGGTGGCCAGCGCGAGCAGCGCCGGCAGAGGAAGTTTCTGCGTCATGTGCTTATGCTCAAACCGTCACACTGATGTGAAGGTCAACCAGAGAGGGGCCCATGCGCATCGGAGAGCTGTCGGAGCGCACCGGTACGTCCCGCCGACTCCTGCGGTATTACGAGGAGCAGGGCCTGATCCTCCCCATGCGCTGTGCCAACGGATACCGCGCCTACGACGAACGCAACGTCGACCGCGTCCTCCAGATCCGTGGCCTCCTCGACGCGGGCCTCCCCACCCGCATCATCAAGCAGATCCTGCCCTGCCTCGACAAGCCCCGCGTCATCCACTTCTCCGACGCCACCCCGGAGATGCTCGCCACCCTGGAACACGAACGCGACCGCATGACCGAGCGCATCGCCTTCCTGGTCCGCAACCGCGACGCGATCGCCGAGTACCTGGCCGTGGTTCGCGACAACAACACCCCGAAAGGCCGTGACGGGCTTCTGGATGACGCTGACCCGGCCTGATCCGCGAGCGCGCCGGGCTGCTGGAGGAGGCCGGGGTGTACTCCTTCCGCATGGGCGTGCAAGGGCCCGATGGCGGCATCGAGCGACTCAGCATGATCGAGGACGGCTCCCTCGCCGAGAGCCTGGAAGCCACCCGTGCCTTCTACGCCCGCGCGGCGGCCGCCGGAAACGCCGTCATCAAGGAGATCTTCTGAGGACCCACGGGTATGGAGGACAGGTCAACGCGGCGTGTCCAGCCGCAGCACCCGCACCCCGTACGGCGGCAGGGTGACGGTGTCGGCCGGGCCGCCGGTGAGGTCCCGCAGCCGGGCGCCGCCGGTGACGGCCGGTTTGACGGTCAGTTCGTCGGGGGCCTGGCTGACCAGCCAGACGAAGGTCCAGCCGTCGTCGTGGGCGAGGCGGTCGACCGCGACGCGGGGGTCGCCCACGGTGACCGGGCGGTGGACTCCGGCGTGGGTGGCGAGGGCGTCGTACAGGGTGGCGGTGGACTCGGGGTTGACGCGCGGGGTGACCGCGGCCATGTGCTCGACGGGGTAGGTGCAGAAGACGACGGAGCCCCGGCCCACCGGGCGCAGCAGCAGCGCCGGGCGGCCGTGGCCGTCGACGGCGAGGACTTCGGCGCCGTCCGGTGCGACGGGGAGGAAGGCCCGCGCGCCCGCGGCGCGGAAGGTGAGGCGGGCGCCTTCGGGGAGGGTGCCGAAGGGGCGGGTGAGGGTGAGGGTGATCTCGTCGTCCTCGATGGGGTTGAGCAGGCCGTAGTCCAGCTGGTGGCGGACGCCGAAGAGGTCGTTCAGATGCGCGTACCAGGGGCCGCGCTGCTCGTCGTGGGCGCCGGGGGAGTACGAGACGTAGACGGTCGCGCCGTCGCGGGCCCGCTGCTCCAGGGCGTACCAGGTGGGGGAGAGGAGCTGCTTGGTGGAGGGGACGAGCCACAGCGCCACGTCGGAGGGCAGCGGGCCGTCGCTTTCGCGGACCACCGCCGCGGGGGTGTCCGCGAGCCGGGCGGCGACCCACGCCTGACGGCAGGTCTGCTGGACGTAGCCGCGGTCCTCGGCGCGGGTGAAGGGGTAGGGCGTGTCGAGGTACGAGGAGACGAGGAGGGCGGTGTCGGTGGGGGCGCGGTGGCAGCGGGGGAAGTCCACCTCGTCCAGGACCCGGGCGAACGCCTTCAGTTCGAGGAGCTGTGGTTTGGGGGCGCCCTCGGACGTCGTCAGGCCGAAGTGCATCTCGAAGGCGTGGTGGCGGTAGGGGTCTTGGCCGCGCAGCCCGTCGTAGTCGCTGTTGTTCCAGGCGATCCAGCCGGTGGCCCCGGCCAGCAGGCTGTTGTGCAGGGTCTGCCGGTAGTAGCGGGCCGCGCCCGGGCCGGAGGCGAAGTCGGAGCTGACGCCGAACTCCTCCAGGATCACGGGGCGTCGATACGTGCCGGTCAGCTCGCACACCCAGGCCGCCGCGTAGTGCTGGCGCACCGGGTCGTCCTCCATGCGGTAGACGTGCGGGCCGAGGAAGTCGCACAGGTCGGCGGTGTCGCGGAGCCGGAAGCCGTTGTCGTGGCCGGTGTTCTCAAGACCCCAGGCGCCGTCGCCGAGCGAGACGGGCTGGGTGCCGCCCCCGGCGCGGACGGCGTCCACGACGAGCTGCGCCCAGGCGGCGACGGTCTCGCGCGGCGCGGGCAGGGCGGAGGTGCCCTGGGCGGTGCTGCCCGGCTCGCGCCCGTAGATCGGCATCTCGTTGGAGACCAGCCACCCGGCGACGGTCGGGTGCGCGGCGAAGCGGCGCACGGTCTCGCGGGCGAACCACGCCTGCCGGGCGACCAGCCAGACGTCGCCGTACAGATCGCGGTCGCCGCGCCAGGACGGGTCCCAGTTCTCGCCGGACATGTGGCCGACCAGGAAGGTGGGGACGGTGGTCATGCCGAGGGCGTGGTGCCGGTCGAGGAAGTCGGCGTACCGCGCGCACATGTCCTCGTCGAGCCGGTCGGGGGCCGGCATGAAGTCGGGCCAGTAGAAGAACGAGCGGGTCATGGTGAGCCCGTGGTCCCGCAGCACCCGCAACTCGGCGTCGATCACCTCGCCGTCGTAGCTCCGCCACATGAGCGGGCCGCCGGTCCTGGACCAGAAGTTGGCGCCGAGCCAGGTGACGGGGCGGTCGTGGACGGTGAGCCGGGCGGAGGGGCGCTGCATCGACGGACTCTCCCTTGGCCGGGTGGGGAAGCGGGCGGTACCGCACACACCTGCGGGGCGGCTCCTCAAGCAGTGAAGGGCTAAACCGGTTTAGAGTCAACGACATCGACGAGGATCGTACGAGGGCTGATTTCGCGATCTAGATCAACCAAATGCGGCTCACACCACCGGACCTGGGTATTCGACGGATTCGACAAGCCACCACTAAGCCGGTTCAGTGACAAGGCGCTGTCGGCTCTATTGACACCCTCTGACAGAGCCCCTTAATTTCACGGCGCCGGGGGTGTGCGGGCATACCGAGGGGGACACCATGATGTTGATGAGCACGGGCCGTCCGCGCCGCGCGATCGCCGCGGCGGCCGCACTCGCACTCTCCGGCACGCTGGCCGCCTGCGGCGGTGGCGGCAGCGGGAACGGTGGCGCCGGCGGGGTGCTGACCGTGTCCGCCGGGGCCGGGGGAAACTTCGTCCGCAACTTCAATCCGTACGCTCCGCAGCCGCTCCAGGCGACCAACGGAATGATCTACGAACCGCTGTTCCACTTCAACGCGGCGAGAACCGGCGAGGTCGACCCCTGGCTCGCCACCAAGTACACCTGGGCGGACGGCGGGAAATCCATCCGCATCCAGTTACGGACGAATGTCACCTGGAACGACGGAAAGCCCTTCACCGCCGACGATGTCGCCTACACCTTCCAGATGACGAAGGACAACAAGGCGCTGAACATGTACGCCCTCCCGGTGGCCTCCGTGAAGGCCGAGGGCAAGCACACGGTGGTCATCACCTTCACCAAGTCCGCCTACACCAAGGAGTACTTCCTCCTCGGCAAGATAAAGATGCTGCCCCGGCACATCTGGTCCAAGCTCCCCGCCAAGGAGAAGGCGACCACACTCAACCCCAACCCGGTGGGCACCGGCCCCTGGAAGGTGAAGTCCGTCAAGGGCACGACGCTCGACCTCGTCGCCCGCAAGGACTACTACATCAAGGGGCTTCCGCACTTCAAAATCATGCGGTATCGCGCCTTCACCGGGAACAACGCCGCCAACGCCGCGGTCACCTCCGGGCAGATCGACTGGGCGGGCGGATTCATCCCCGACATCGAGAAGAACTACCTCGCCAAGAACAAGAAGTTCGACCTGGTCAACATTCCGCTGGCCACCACGTCCTTCATACCCAACGCCCAGCGCGGCCCCACCGCCGACGTCAGGGTCCGCAAGGCGATCAGCGCGGCACTCGACCGCGACTTCATGAACAGAAGCGTGTACGACGGCCAGGCGCCCGCGGCCAACCCCATGGCGCTGCTGCTGCCCAACTACCAGTCCGTCCTGGACCCGTCGCTGAAGGGCGCGACGATGGAGACCGGACAGGACAAGGTCGACGGCTATCTCACCGACTCCGGCTACGCCAAGGGGCCGGACGGCATGTGGCGGAAGAACGGCAAGAAGCTGTCGGTATCGGTCGAACTCGTCTCCGGCTGGACCGACTACGTCAGCGTCGCCCAGATGGCCAAGGAGCAGCTCAAGAAGGCCGGTATCGACCTCGTCGTCAAGGCCGAGTCGTACAGCCAGTGGTCCAACAACCGCGCCCGCGGACAGTTCCAGATGCTGCTGGACAACGCCGGATACACCCCCGACCCGCGCGCCTACTACGCCCAGATGCTGGACAGCTCCATCCCGCCGGAGATCGGCCAGTCCACCAACGTCGGCAATTTCGGCCGCTATGCCAATGACACGATCGACAAGGCGCTCGACAAGATCGGCGAAACCACGGATCTGGCGCGGCAGAAGCCCTGGTATTACAAGATCCAGCAGGAATTCATCAAGGACATGCCGCTGATCCCGCTCTTCTCCGCGCAGAACGAGCAGGAATTCAACGGCAATCGGGTCACCGGCTATCCCACCGAGGACAATCTGTACGCCGCGCCCTCCATCTGGCTCGACCCCGACGGCGGCTGGGTCGCCGCCCGCATCAAACCGGCCGCGGGCAAGGCCGCGGGCAAATCTGCGGGCAAGTCCGCGGGCAAGTCCGCGGGCAAGTCCGCGGGCAAAACCGCGGGCAAGTAGCGGCGGGGGCGGACGGCGTGCGCTACCTCCTGCGCAAGCTCGGCTTCTACGCCATCGCCGCATGGATGGCGCTCACGGTCAACTTCTTCCTGCCGCGCCTCATCCCCGGCGACCCGGTGGAGATGATGCTCGCCCGCCAGGCCCAGTCCGGGCCCGTCGAACCCGGCCAGGAAGAGGCCCTGGCCGCGATGCTCGGGCTCGGCCACGGCAACCTCTTCGTCCAGTACGGCGACTATCTGCACGCGCTCGTCCGCCTCGACTTCGGGCTCTCCGTCACGTACTTCCCGAGCCCGGTCACCGATGTCGTCGGCGACGCCGTCCCCTGGACCCTCGTCCTGGTCGGCGCCGCCACCTTCCTCAGCGTCGCCCTCGGCCTCACCCTGGGCACCCTGGCCGGGTGGCGGCGCGGCAGCTGGTTCGACTCCCTCGTCCCGTCCACCACCTTCCTCGCCGCGATCCCCTACTTCTGGCTCGCCCTGCTGCTCCTCTACCTCTTCAGCCAGGTGTGGGGCGTGCTGCCGCTCGGCGGCGGCTACGACGAGACGCTGGACCTCGGCCTCAGCGGCGCCTTCCTCGGCTCCGCCGCCGAACACGCCGTGCTGCCGGCCGCGACCATCGTGCTCAGCTCGGTCGGCGGCTGGATGCTCGGCATGCGCAACATGATGGTCTCCACCCTGGCCGAGGACTACGTGGTCGCCGCCGAGGCCAAGGGGCTGCCGCCGCGCACGGTCATGGTCGGCTACGCGGCCCGCAACGCCGTGCTGCCCTCGGTCGCCGGATTCGCCATCTCGCTCGGCTTCATCGTCAGCGGCTCGCTCGTGATGGAGATCGTCTTCTCGTACCCCGGCATGGGCTTCACCCTGCTCCAGGCCGTCCAGAACACCGACTACCCGCTCATGCAGGCCGTGTTCCTCGTCATCACCTTCGGCGTCCTCGCCGCCAACTTCCTGGTGGACCTGGTGTACGGCTTCGTCGACCCCCGCACCAGGCAGGCCCGATGACACCCCCGGTGACCACACCACCCCGCGCGACCGGCCGCGGCTGGCTGCGGCCCGCGCTGCGCTCCCGCCGCTTCGCCGCCGGGCTCGCCCTGCTCGCCGTCTTCGTCCTCACCGCGGCGTTGAGCCCCTGGCTGGTCGGGGACCCGAACGCCTTCACCACCGACCTGGGCCAGGCACCCTCCGGGGCGCACTGGCTCGGCACCACCCAGACCGGGCAGGACGTCCTCGCCCAGCTCGTGGTCTCCGCCCGCGGCACGCTCCTGATCGGCGCCGCCTCCGCCCTCATCGCGACCGTCGTCTCCGTCGTCGTCGGGATCGGCGGCGGCTTCCTCGGCGGTCTCGCGGACGAGGCGCTGTCCCTGGTCAGCAACGTCTTCCTGGTGATCCCCGGGCTGCCGCTGGTCATCGTCGTCTCCGCGTACGTCAAGGGCGGCGGCGCCTGGTCCACCATCCTCGTCATCGCCCTCACCAGCTGGGCCGCCTCCGCCCGGGTGCTGCGCGCCCAGACGCTGTCGCTGCGCAGCCGCGACTATGTGCTGGCGGCGCGGGTGTATGGGGAGAAGCGGTGGCGGATCGTGCTGGTGGAGATCCTGCCCAACGAACTCGCCATCATCGTCTCCCAGTTCATCTTCGCGGTGATCTTCGCGATCCTCACCCAGGCCGGTCTGGCGTTCCTGGGCCTCGCCGACCCGTCCCACCTCACCTGGGGCACGATGCTCTACTTCGCCCAGAACGCGGAGGCGCTCACCAGCGGCGCCTGGTGGTGGTTCATCCCGCCCGGCCTGTGCATCGCCGCACTCGGCACGGCCCTGTCGTTGATCAGCTTCGGCCTGGACGAGGTCCTGGACCCGCGGCTGCGCGTACGGAAGGTGAGCCCATGAGCGACGATGTGGTGCTGCGCGCCGAGCACATCAGTGTGACGTACGAGGGCGAGCGCCCCACCCACGCCGTTCGCGACGTCGGCTTCGAGCTGCGGCGCGGCGAACTCCTCGGCATCGCGGGCGAGTCCGGCTGCGGCAAGTCGACGCTCGCGTACGCCGTCGCCCGGATGCTGGGACCCCCGGCGCGGCTCACCGAGGGGCGGGTGCTGTACCGGGACCGTACGGGCGCCGAAACGGACCTGCTCGCGCTGGAGGGGGACGCGCTGCGGGCCTTCCGCTGGTCCCGGCTGTCCGTCGTCTTCCAGAGCGCCATGAACGCGCTCAACCCGGTGACCACCGTCGGCCGCCAGTTCGACGACATCTTCCGCGCCCACCGCCCCCGCATGCGCCGCCCCGAGCGGTACGAGCGCGCCCGCGCCCTCCTCGACATGGTCGGCATCGACCCCGCCCGGGTACGGGCGTATCCGCACGAGCTGTCCGGCGGCATGCGGCAGCGCGTCGTCATCGCGATGGCCCTCGCGCTCGAACCCGAGATCGTCATCATGGACGAGCCGACGACCGCGCTCGATGTCGTCGTCCAGCGCGAGATCCTGGACGAGGTGCAGCGGCTCCGCGACGAACTGGGCTTCAGCGTCGTCTTCATCACCCATGACCTGTCGCTGCTGCTGGAGATCAGCGACCGGCTGGCCGTGATGTACGCGGGCTCCTTCGCCGAGTACGGCCCCGCGGAGCGGATCGCCGCCGACCCCGCCCACCCCTACACCCAGGGCCTGCTGCGCTCCTTCCCCGACCTCGCGGGCGAACGCCGCGCCCTGCGCGGCATCCCCGGCTCCCCGCCGGACCTCCGCGACGCCCAGCCCGGCTGCCCCTTCGCCCCGCGCTGCGACCACGCCTTCGACCCCTGCGGCACGGTGCCGCCGACCCTCGTCCCCCTCGCCCCGGGCACCTCCGCCGCCTGCCATCTGCACGCGGTGGCGCGGGCGGGGGCGGGACCCCGACCGGAAGAAGGGCGGCAGCCGTGACCGCACTGGACGTGCAGAACCTCACCGTCGACTTCCCGCAGCGCGGCAGGGTGCCGTTCCGGGCCGTGGACCGGGTGTCGTTCTCGCTGCACGCGGGGCGGACTCTCGCGCTCGTGGGGGAGTCCGGGAGCGGCAAGTCGACCGTCGTACGCGCCCTCTCGCGGCTGGTGGCGCCCACCGCGGGGGAGGTGCGGCTGGGCGGGGCGCGGCGGACGCGGGGGAAGGAGTACCGGCGGGCCGTACAGATGGTGTTCCAGGACCCGTTCGCCTCGCTCAACCCCGCGCACACCGTCGGCCATCACCTCGTCCGCCCGCTGCTGGTGGGCGGCCGGGCGCGGCGCGGGGCGGATGCCGAGGAGAAGGCGCGGGAACTGCTGCGGTCGGTGAACCTCACGCCCGCCGACGACATGGCGCGCAAGCGCCCCCATGAGCTGTCGGGCGGGCAGCGCCAGCGCGTCGCGATCGCCCGCGCGCTGGCGCCGGGGCCCGAGGTGCTGCTGGCCGACGAGCCGGTGTCGATGCTGGACGTGTCGATCCGGCTGGAAATCCTGGGGCTGCTGGACCGGCTCAAGGACGAGCGCGGGCTCGCCCTGCTGTACGTCACGCACGATCTGGCCACCGCCCGGCACTTCGCCTCCGAGGTGATGGTCATGTACCGGGGGGAGATCGTGGAGCGCGGCCCCAGCGACGAGGTGATCCTCGCGCCCCGCCACCCCTACACCCAGGCGCTGGCCGCCGCCGCGCCCAGCTCGGCCGCCGGCCGTGAGCGGGCGCGGGCGGCCCGCGCGGAGCGGCTGGCGGCGCGGGTGCGGCGGGACGCGGAGCGGCGGGAGGTGGTGGTGGGGGACGGCTGCCGGTTCCGGCCGCGCTGCCCGTACGCCATGGACGCCTGTACGCGGCGGCCGCCCGAGGCGGAGGTGGGCCCGGGCCATCGCTCGCTGTGCTGGTTACGGACGGACACGAACGACAGCGTTGTCGGCTCCTCTGCGTAGTTTGTCCGGACAACCGAACTTCACGACTTCCCGTCATCTGTTCATCCGGCTACGCTCGCCCCGTGGCAAAGCAGGAAGAAGACTCATCCGGCGGGGCGGATGCGCTCCAGTTCAGTGTGGACCGCAGCAGCCCGGTCCCGCTCTACTTCCAGCTGTCCCAACAGCTCGAGTCGGCGATCGAAAAAGGGCGGCTGGCACCCGGGAGTCTGCTCGGCAACGAGATCGAGCTGGCCGGGCGGCTGGGGCTCTCCCGCCCCACGGTCCGCCAGGCGATCCAGTCCCTGGTCGACAAGGGACTGCTGGTGCGGCGCCGCGGCGTCGGCACCCAGGTGGTGCACAGCCAGGTCAAGCGCCCCCTGGAGCTGAGCAGCCTCTACGACGACCTGGAGGCCGCGGGCCAGCGCCCCGCCACCCGTGTGCTGCTGAACACCACCGAGTCCGCCACCGCCGAGGTGGCCGCGGCGCTCGGCATCGCGGAGGGCACCGAGGTGGTGGTGATCGAGCGGCTGCGGCTGGCGCACGGCGAGCCCATGGCGCACCTGTCCAACCGGCTCCCGGCCGGGCTGCTCAAGCTGGACAGCGCGGAACTGGAGGACACCGGCCTCTACCGGCTGATGCGCGCCGCGGGGATCACCCTGCACAGCGCCCGCCAGGCGGTCGGCGCCCGCTCGGCGACCGCCGACGAGGGGAAGCAGCTCGGCGAGCCCGAGGGCGCGCCGCTGCTGACCATGGAGCGGACGACCTTCGACGACACGGGCCGGGCCGTCGAGTTCGGCTCGCACACTTATCGCGCCTCGCGCTACGCGTTCGAGTTCCAGCTGCTCGTACGTCCCTGACTCATAGGAGGGCCTGGCCCCCCACCACCCCGGTCGCGCCTCGTAACGGATACTTGGCGGCGGCCGGGGCCGATCATGTCGCTCCCGGCCGCCGACATGAAACGGGACGAGAGGGACGAGGCTTCTTCGTGGCCAGAGTTGGGACAGGGGCACGCGCGCTGACCGCCGCCGTGCTGGCGACACTGCTGGGCGCGGCCCTGGCGGGATGCAGCAGCACCGGCGGGCTGCGTGCCGAGAAGCGGGCCGCGCAGGCGGCCTCGGGGCACGCGGCGGTCAACACCCCGCGGATGACCTTCGCCATGGTCACCCACTCCGGCGATGGCGACACCTTCTGGGACATCGTGCAGAACGGTGCCGAGCAGGCCGCCGTCAAGGACAACGTCAAGTTCCTCTACGCCCACAACGAGGAGGGCAAGGAACAGGCCCAGCTGGTCCAGTCGTACATCGACCAGAAGGTCGACGGCCTGATCGTCACCCTCGCCAAGCCCGACGCCATGAAGTCCGTCGTGCGGCGCGCCGAGAAGGCCGGAATACCGGTGATCACGGTCAACTCCGGATCCGCGGAGTCCAAGAAGTTCGGCGCGCTCACCCACGTCGGCCAGGACGAGACCATCGCGGGCGAGGCCGTCGGCGACGAGCTGAACAAGCGCGGCCGCAAGAAGGCCCTGTGCGTCCTGCACGAGCAGGGCAACGTGGGCCACGAGCAGCGCTGCGACGGCGCGGCCGAGACCTTCGACGGCAAGCTGGAGAAGATCTACGTCGAGGGCACCAACATGCCCGACGTGCAGTCCTCCATCGAGGCCAAACTCCAGTCCGACCAGGACATCGACACCGTCCTCACGCTGGGCGCGCCGTTCGCCGACACCGCTGCTCAGGCCGCCGAGCAGGCGGGCAGCGAGGCGGAGATCGACACCTTCGACCTCAACGCGAAGGTCGCGGCCGGGCTGGAGGACGGCACGCTGGGCTTCGCCGTCGACCAGCAGCCGTACCTCCAGGGGTACGAGGCGGTCGACCTGCTCTGGCTCCAGCGCTACAACGCGGACGTGCTCGGCGGCGGCAAGCCGGTCCTCACCGGCCCGCAGATCGTCACCAAGGACGACGCGAAGAAGCTGGCGGCGTTCACGAAGCGGGGCACCCGATGAGCGCCGCGGACACCACCGACACGCCGGACGCGACAGACGCGACGGAAACGGAGAAGGCCGACGCGCGCCCGGTGGCGCGGACCCCGCTGCTGCGCCGCCTGGCGGGCCGCCCGGAGCTGGGCGCGGTCGTCGGCGCCGCCGCCGTCTTCGTCTTCTTCTCGATCGCCGCCGACGCCTTCCTCCAGTGGTCGAGCTTCAGCACCGTGCTGTACGCCTCCTCGACCATCGGGATCATGGCGGTGCCGGTCGCGCTGCTGATGATCGGCGGCGAGTTCGACCTGTCGACCGGCGTCCTGGTCACCTCGTCCGCGCTGATCTCGTCGATGTTCTCGTACCAGATGACGGCGAACGTCTGGGTCGGCGCCGGGGTCTCCCTGCTGGTCACCCTCGCCATCGGCTTCTTCAACGGCTATCTGCTGGTGCGCACCAACCTGCCGAGCTTCATCATCACGCTCGGCACCTTCCTGATCCTCCAGGGCTGCAACCTCGGCTTCACCAAGCTGATCAGCGAGACCGTCTCCACCAAGACCATCGCCGACATGGAGGGCTTCCCCTCCGCCCGGCAGGTCTTCGCCTCCCACCTGACCATCGGGGACGTGGAACTCCAGATCACCGTGGTGTGGTGGTTCGCCCTGATCGCGCTCGCCACCTGGATCCTGCTGCGCACCCGCGCCGGGAACTGGATCTTCGCCGTGGGCGGCGCCAAGGAGGCGGCCCGCGCGGTCGGCGTGCCCGTGAACGGCACCAAGATCGGGCTGTACATGGGGGTCGCCCTGGCGGCCTGGATTTCCGGGCAGCATCTGCTGTTCAAGTACGACACCGTCCAGTCCGGTGAGGGCGTCGGCAACGAACTGCTGTACATCATCGCGGCCGTCATCGGCGGCTGCCTGCTGACCGGCGGCTACGGCTCTGCGGTCGGCGCCGCCGTCGGTGCGTTCATCTTCGGCATGACCAACAAGGGCATCGTGTACGCGCAGTGGGGCGCGGACTGGTTCAAGTTCTTCCTCGGGGCGATGCTGCTGCTCGCCACGCTGCTCAACTGGTGGGTCCGCAAGCGGGCGGAGGCAAGCGCATGACCACATCCGGGACCCCGCTGATCGCGCTGCGCGACATCGGCAAGCGCTACGGCAACGTCACGGCCCTGGAGGGCGTCTCGCTCGACGTCCACGCCGGGCAGATCACCTGCGTCCTCGGCGACAACGGCGCGGGCAAGTCCACCCTCATCAAGATCGTCGCGGGGCTGCACCAGCACGACGAGGGCGCTTTCGCCATCGAGGGGGAGGAGACCCGGCTCGGCTCGCCGCGCGAGGCCCTGGACCGCGGCATCGCCACGGTCTACCAGGACCTCGCCGTCGTCCCGCTGATGCCGGTGTGGCGGAACTTCTTCCTCGGCTCCGAGCTACGCAAGGGCCGCGGCCCCTTCGCCCGCCTCGACGTGTCCGCCATGCGCGAGACCACCCATCGCGAGCTGCTGCGCATGGGCATCGACCTGCGCGACGTCGACCAGCCCATCGGCACCCTCTCCGGCGGCCAGCGCCAGTGCGTGGCAATCGCCCGCGCCGTCCACTTCGGCGCCAAGGTCCTCGTCCTGGACGAGCCGACGGCGGCGCTGGGCGTCAAGCAGTCCGGGGTGGTGCTGAAGTACGTCGCCGCCGCGCGCGACGCCGGGCTCGGAGTGGTCCTCATCACGCACAACCCGCACCACGCCTACCTGGTCGGTGACCGGTTCGTCCTGCTCAAGCGGGGCACCATGGCGGGCAGCCACACCAAGGACGAGATCGCCCTGGACGACCTGACCCGCCAGATGGCGGGCGGCAGTGAGCTGGAACAACTCACCCACGAGCTGGCGCGCTGAGACGGCCGGGACCGGTCGGGTGTCCGGCGGCTCACCATGCACCGTGAGGCGCGGTTGAGGCACAATCGCACGGCGGGCCCCACCCGCGTCATGACCACCGCACGCCGAGGCCCCGGCCTCCCGAGACACCCGCAGGGACGACGAACTCTTGCGAGCATGCACCCGCAGCGACCGCATCCCCCGCACCGGTGAAGGGGCCGGCCGATGAGCATCTACCGCGAAAGAGTGCACCGGGGCTCGGCCCGGGCCACCGTGCTGCGGACCGTCGGCACGCGTGAGCGCCGCTCGCATCTGAGCGCGCCCCGGGTCCCCACGGTCGGCATCGACATCGGCGGCACGAAGGTGATGGCCGGGGTCGTCGACGCCGACGGCAACATCCTGGAGAAGGTGCGCACCGAGACGCCCGACAAGTCCAAGAGCCCGAAGGTCGTCGAGGACACCATCACCGAACTCGTCCTGGACCTGTCCGACCGGCACGATGTGCACGCGGTCGGCATCGGGGCGGCGGGCTGGGTGGACGCGGACCGCAACCGGGTCCTGTTCGCACCGCATCTGTCCTGGCGCAACGAACCGCTGCGCGACCGGCTCGCCGAGCGTCTCGCCGTCCCCGTCATGGTCGACAACGACGCGAACGCGGCCGCGTGGGCCGAGTGGCGGTTCGGCGCCGGGCGCGGCGAGGACCATCTCGTCATGATCACGCTCGGCACCGGCATCGGCGGCGCGATCCTGGAGGACGGCCAGGTCAAGCGCGGCAAGTACGGGGTCGCGGGGGAGTTCGGCCATATGCAGGTCGTGCCCGCCGGACACCGCTGCCCGTGCGGCAACCGGGGCTGCTGGGAGCAGTACAGCTCCGGCAACGCGCTGGTCCGGGAGGCCCGTGAGCTGGCGGCCGCCGAGTCGCCGGTGGCGTACGGGATCACCGACCGGGTCGGCGGCAACATCCAGGAGATCACCGGGCCGCTGATCACCGAGCTGGCCCGGGACGGCGATGCCATGTGCATCGAGCTCCTCCAGGACATCGGCCAGTGGCTCGGGGTCGGCATCGCCAACCTCGCCGCCGCCCTCGACCCCTCCTGCTTCGTGATCGGGGGTGGCGTCAGCGCCGCCGACGATCTGCTGATCGTCCCGGCCCGGGACGCCTTCCGGCGCACCCTGACCGGGCGCGGCTACCGGCCGGAGGCCCGTATCGTCAAGGCCCAGCTGGGGCCCGAGGCGGGGATGGTCGGCGCCGCCGACCTCGCCCGGCTCGTCGCCCGCCGCTTCCGCCGCGCCACCCGCCGCCGGGTCGAGCGGTACGAACGCGCCGGATCCTCCCCGCTGCGGCTGGCGCCGCGGGGTCAGGCAGGAGGCCGCGAGTGACCACCGCAGAGCAGCGCCCGGGAGCGCCCGTGTCCGGTACCAACGGAAGCCCCGCGTCCGACCGGCCCGGCGGGTCCGGTGCGCCGGGTGCGCCCGGTTCGTCCGGCATGTCCGGCGGTGACGGTGGTCGTCCGCCGCGCCGCTGGCTCAAGGCCGTGATCGTCTTCCTGCTGATCGCGATCCCGGCGGGCTATCTGGCGATCTCCGCCATGCAGAGCCGCGACGGCGGCTCGGAGAAGGTCCAGGCGGCCAAGGCCAAGGGTCTGTCCGCGGGCTATCCGTCCCGGGTGCAGCGGCGCATCTACGACATTCCGGTTCCGCCGAACTCGCTCAAGGTCGCCTCGTACGAGACCAACTCCTGGAAGGTCAGCTCGCTGTACGTGCAGTTCGTCACCTCCCGCGACGGGCTGGACCGCTTCCTGGCCAAGCTCGGCACCGGTCCCTCCGCGCTGAAGAAGGGCGCGGTGACCATCACGGACGAGCAGGCGAAGAAGGTCGGCTGGCAGGTCGGGGCCGCCGGTCACGACTGGTCGGGGATGGTCATCAAGCAGAAGGAACCGCAGCCCAAGCTGAGGATTACGGTCAGGAACGACAACCCGGCCCATCCGAAGGTCTACGTGGTCTCCACCATTACGCCGTAGGGACCGCCGCGACGTTCGGGATACCGTTTCCGGGTGAGCGAGACCAAGACACTTCAGTACCGGACCGACGGCCCCGAGGACGGGCCCGTACTCGTCCTCGGCCCGTCGCTGGGCACCACCTGGCACATGTGGGACCGCCAGATACCCGAGCTGTCCCGCCACTGGCGCGTCCTCCGCTTCGACCTGCCGGGCCACGGTGGCGCACCCGCCCACCCCGCCCCCTCCGTCGCGGAACTCGCCGCCCGGCTGCTGGCCACCCTCGACATGCTGGGCATCGACCGCTTCGGCTACGCGGGTTGCTCGATCGGCGGGGCCATCGGCGCCGAACTGGCGCTACGACATCCCCTGAGAGTGGGCTCACTCGCGCTCGTCTCCGCCTCCCCGCGCTTCGGCACCGCCGACTCCTTCCGGCAGCGCGGCGTCGTGGTCCGCACCAACGGCCTCGACCCGATCGCCCGCGCCACCCCCGAGCGCTGGTTCACCCCCACCTTCGCCGCCGCCCAGCCCGCCATCGTCGACTGGGCCGTCCAGATGGTCCGCACCACCGACCCCGGCTGCTACATCGCCGCGTGCGAGGCGCTGGCCGCCTTCGACATCCGCCCCGAGCTGGGCCGGATCGGCGTCCCCACGCTCGTCCTGGCCGGGGCCGAGGACCAGGTCACCCCGGCCGCCGACGCCCGCGTCCTCGTCGCGGGCATACCCGACGCCCGGCTCGCGCTCGTGCCCGGCACCTCGCACCTGGCGCCCGTCGAGCAGCCCGCCGCCGTCACCGACCTGCTCGTACGCCACTTCTCCAGCTCGTGGCAGTCCTCGGACCACCCGACCGGGATGACCGCGGTCTCCGCCCCGCCCGTCAAGCCCGTGCTGACGCCGGTGCCGCCGCCGGCCACCGCCCCGGCCCCGCCGCGTACCGCCCCGGCCGCCCCCGCACCCACCGGCCCGCCCGTCGAGATCGGCTACACCCAGCCGCCCGAGCCCGCGCCGGACGGCCGCGCCGACACCTACGACCAGGGCATGAAGGTCCGGCGCGAGGTGCTGGGCGACGCCCACGTGGACCGCGCGGAATCGCAGGTCGACGAGTTCACCGGCGACTTCCAGGACTTCATCACCCGCTATGTGTGGGGCGAGGTGTGGACCCGGCCCGGCATCGACCGCCGCACCCGCAGCGTGATCACCCTCACCGCCATGGCCGCCCGCGGCCACCTCGACGAACTCGCCTTCCACACCCGGGCCGCGCTGCGCAACGGGCTGACGCCGACCGAGATCAAGGAAGTGCTGCTGCACACCGGCATCTACTGCGGGGTGCCCGCCGCGAACTCCGCCTTCGCCGTCGCCCAGCGGGTCATCCGCGAGGAGACCAGCCCCGAGGAGTAGGCCGCGTGGTCCCGGGCGCGAAACGCGGGCGCCTGGGGAGGACAATGATCCTCATGAAGCTCACCAAGAAGGGCCACGCCTGCGTCCGGCTGGAGAAGGACGGGCAGCGGCTCGTCATCGACCCCGGAGCCTTCACCGAACAGGACGCGGCGGTCGGCGCGGACGCGATCCTCGTCACCCACGAGCACCCCGACCACTTCAGCGAGGAGCAGCTGCGGGCGGCGCTCGACGCCAACCCCGCCGCACAGATCTGGACCCTCGACAGCGTCGCCGGACAGATCTCGGCGGCCTACCCGGGCCGGGTCCACACGGTCGGCGAGGGCGACACGTTCACCGCGGCCGGTTTCGACATTGAGGTGCACGGACAGCTGCACGCCGTCATCCACCCCGACATTCCGCGGATCACCAATGTCGGTTACGTGGTGGACGGCGCGGTCTTCCACCCCGGCGACGCGCTCACCGTGCCGGACCGCCCCGTGGAGACCCTGCTGCTGCCGTTGCACGCGCCCTGGAACAAGTTCTCCGAGATCCTCGACTACGTCCGCGAGGTCGCCCCGCGGCGCGCGGTCGACATCCACGACGCCCTGCTGTCCGACCTGGCGCCGCTGGTGTACGGCCGGATGCTGGGCCCTGACGGGCCGGGGACCGGCGCGGCGGAGCACGTCCGGCTGAACCCGGGCGAAACCCTCCCGCTCTGAGGACTCTGAGGGCTCTCAGGGTTGTCGGACCCGGGATGTAGGTTGTCCCCCATGCGCATCGCGACCTGGAACGTCAATTCGATCACCGCCCGGCTGCCCCGGCTGCTCGCCTGGCTGGAAAGCAGCGGCACGGATGTGCTGTGCGTCCAGGAGACCAAGTGCGCCGAGGCCGCCTTCCCCTTCGAGCCCCTGCGCGAGCTGGGCTACGAGGCCGCGGTCAACGCCACCGGCCGGTGGAACGGGGTGGCCGTCCTCTCCCGCGTCGGCCTCGACGACGTGGTCTCCGGCCTCCCCGGCGGCCCCGACTACGACGGCGGCCAGGAGCCCCGCGCCATAGCCGCCACGTGCGGTCCCGTGCGCGTCTGGTCGGTCTACGTGCCCAATGGGCGCGAGATCGGCCACCCGCACTACGACTACAAGCTGCGCTGGCTGGACGCGTTGCGGGAGACCGTGGGCGAGGACGCGAAGGGTCCCCGGCCCTTCGCCGTCCTCGGCGACTTCAACGTGGCTCCCACTGATGACGACGTCTGGGACCGCACCCGCTTCGACGGCCTCACCCACGTCACCGACAAGGAGCGCGAGGCCCTGGCCGCCCTGCGGGGCGCGGGCCTGTCGGACGTCGTCCCCCGCCCCCTGAAGTACGACCACCCCTTCACGTACTGGGACTACCGGGAGCTGTGCTTCCCGAAGAACCGTGGCATGCGGATCGACCTGGTCTACGGCAACGTTCCCTTTGCCGACGCCGTCGGCGACGCGTACGTGGACCGCGAGGAACGCAAGGGCAAGGGCGCCTCCGACCACGCCCCGGTGGTCGTCGACCTGAACGTCTGACCGGTCCGGGCCCGGACCGGACCGGTCGAGCGCCGACGGCGGTCCGCCGCACCGGGGGTGCGCCGGACCGCCGTCGATACGGGGCTCAGCCCAGCACGGTGATGCCCAGGGTGCCGCCGCCCAGCGCGGAGACATCCACCGTCTGCCCGGGGGCCACGGTGATGGTGCCGCCGCCGCTCGCGGACAACTGGAGGGTGGCGTTGGTGTTGTTGGTCACCTCGGTGATCAGGCTGACTCCGAGGTTGGTGTTGAGGGTGGATCCGATGGACAGCAGCGAGCCCGGCATGGTGAGGGTGACGCCGCTGGTCAGCTCGATCGCCACCGAGCCGGTGACGGCGGCGGTGCTCTGCGCGGCCGAGGCCGACGACGCGGCCGGTGCGGCCAGGGCCGCGGGCGTTGCCGCCAGGCAGCCGGCCGTCACCAGCGCGCACACCAGGAAGCTCACACCACGACGTCGGGATGCAGCAGACATGGCACTCCTGTCAGTAAGGGAGTAACTCACGCAAGGGGACCGGATGTCCCCGCACCGCATATGCAACCCGTCCATATGATGATGTGACTACCGGCGCATATGGGGCGCGGGATGCGCCGCGACGAACGGCAAACACGCCCGCGCCCCCGGCCGCCTTCCGCACAACCGCCTCTCCAGCAGTCACTGGCCCATCAGCGTCCGCAAGGGGATCGCATCCGCCATCGCCTTCAACCCCGCGTCTCCCGGGTGCAGATGGTCGCCGCTGTCGTAGGCCGGGAGGATGCGCGACGGGTGCGCGGGGTCGCGTACGACCGCGTCGAAGTCCAGGACCGCGTCGAACACCCCGCCGTTGTCGCGGATGAAGGCGTTCACCACGGAACGCCGCGCATCCGCGTCGGCGGTGCACCGCGCCTCGCCCTCGCAGGGCGTGATCGTCCCGCCCACCACCCGCAGCCCCCGCGCATGCGCCCGGGCGGCGAGGGCCTTCAGCCCCGTGATGACGTCCTCGGCCGAGGTGCCCCAGCGCAGGTCGTTGATGCCCTGGAAGACGACGACCGTGCGGGCGGAGGTCTGGGCGAGGACGTCCCGCTCCAGGCGGCTGCCCGCGCTCACCCCGCTGGTGACCGTGCTGACCCCGTCGCCGGGGTAGACGTCCGTGACGACGCGGTTGGCGGAGATGCCGCTGTTGACGACGCCGTACGCGGGCACGCCGGACGACGGGTCGCGCAGCCGCCGGGCGAGGACGTCGGGCCAGCGCCGGTTGGCGTCCATCGTGGACTTGGTGCCGTCGGTGATGGAGTCGCCGAGGGCGACCACCGACCCCGGGCCGCCCCGGACGTCGACGCCGGTGAGGAACGGCCAGGTGGTGAGGGTGCCGGTGTACGCGTCGGCGCCCGCCTCACCCGTACGGTCACCGCTGCCCGGCGCGCTCAAGAACGAGCGCTGCGTGGCCTGCGTGTGCACCGGCACCGCCGCGACCGGACCGGGAAGGTGAAGGCTGACCAAAAGGTTCGCGTCGGCCGGTACGGGGAAGTTCACGGGATCGCTGAAGACCTGCGCGCCCGCCGGGATCGACGTACCGGCCCGGCCCCGGAAGGTCAGCGGCACCGGGGTGCCGCTCGCCGCCGCGCCGGTGGCCTGGAGGGCGACCGTGGCGTGGCCGATGTCGACGGGGATGGCGGCGAAGGTGTTCTCCAGCCGGACCCGGGCGCCCGGCCCGCCCGCGCTGGTGTGCACGACGAGCCGTAGCGTCTGGTCGGTCCACGGCCCGACCTTGGTGTATCCGGCGGTGCTGGCGGCCCAGCTGCCGGTCCAGCCCCGCGCGGGCTGCCGCAGCGAGACGGCGAAGACGTGCAGATCGGCCCCCGGCCCCGGGTCCTTCGGCAGGGTCACCGACGCGACCTGCCGGTCGCCGCGCAGGGGCACCGTCACCGCGTACAGCCGGGCCGCCTCCGGCCGCTGCCCGTCGGCGGTGTTGACGTGCGGGAGGCCGACCGCCTTGGTGGCGGCGGGGCCCGCGCGCCAGTCGGGGGCGCTCAGGGTGTACGTACCCGTCGACCCGTCCCGGTAGCGGACCCGGCCGGTGCCGCTCGCCCCGGCGCCGGGGCCGCCGGGGGAACTGCTCGCGACCAGGAAGGTGAGCGCGTCGCCGCGCCCCCGCAGCAGCACCGGCTGCCCGTCGGCGATCACGTTGTCGGGCCGGGCGGGCCCGGACCCCGCGCTCCGCGGCCAGGTGAGCCGCGCCGCGTCGAGGGAGATGGTGCGCCCGGGGGTCCAGCCGGCGGCGCGCAGGTCCTGTGCGGAGAGGGAGTTGCCCGCCCCGTCGAAGTCCGCCGTGCCCGGCGCGGTGTCGTCACCGACCGCCCGGTTGTCGAAAAGCCGCTCCAGAGGGAGCGGCTTGGTGGTGGTGGGGGCCTGGGCCACCGAGGGTGCGGCCGGTGCGAGGAGTACGAGGATGGCACCTCCCGCGACGATTCCGGCCGCTGACCATGGTCTGCCGACGCGCATATGTGTCCCCTCTCGTAACCGACCCGACCGGCGATTCGACAGGTGCATGGCGAACGTAGAAAGACGGCGGGGTGTCGTCAAGACAAGCAACGGGTCACGGAGCCCACCGCGCGCCCTGTGGTGCGCCCGTGCGCTTGGTGCGACGCTGAGCTGTATGAACATCCCCTTCCTGGACAACTGGCGCAAGCGGCATGGTGCGGCCTCCGGTACGGCTCTGATGAGCGCCCAGGAGGCGGACCCCCAAGGCGTGGCACAACTCCTCTCCGAGTGCGAACTCCTGCGTGCCCGGGCCGCGCAGGCGGGCATCGGGCTCGACGACTCGGTCGGGTCCCTGGAGGCGCTGGACCAACTGGTGCCGCGCTGGCGCGACGACCCGGAGGAGCTGCCCTGGCTCGGTAACGACGCCGGGCTGTACCTGGGCACGGTCATCGTCCGCACCGTGCCGGGCGCCGTCTGGCAGGTGTGGCCCAACGGCCGTCCCGTGGTCCGGCTCGACTCAGGCCGGGAGGTCGACGTGGTCGAGGCGGGCCACCAGTGGGCCGCGGACGGTGCCCCCGAGCTGTCCCAGCTGTACGCGGAGGTCTCGGAGGCCTGAGAGGCCGCCCACTATCGGGCGTTATCCACCCCTCGGTGCGTGTCCTGACCGAAGTGCCGCTTTCATGTGGATAGTTTGCGCGGTATGGCCGTGGGCGAACCGTTGATCGAGCTGCGCAACGTCAACAAGTACTTCGGCGCGCTCCACGTCCTCCAGGACATCGACCTCACCGTCGGCCGCGGGGAAGTGGTGGTGGTCATCGGGCCCTCCGGGTCCGGGAAGTCGACGCTGTGCCGGACGATCAACCGGCTGGAGACCATCCAGTCCGGTTCCATCGTGGTGGACGGGCGGCCGCTGCCGGAGGAGGGGAAGGATCTGGCGCGGCTGCGGGCCGAAGTGGGGATGGTCTTCCAGTCGTTCAATCTGTTCGCCCACCGGACCGTGCTGGACAATCTGATGCTCGCCCAGGTGAAGGTCCGCAAGCGCGCCAAGGCGGAGGCCCAGCGGCGGGCCCGGGAGCTGCTGGACCGGGTGGGGCTCGCGGACCAGGCGGACAAGTACCCCGCGCAGCTCTCCGGCGGGCAGCAGCAGCGGGTGGCGATCGCCCGCGCGCTGGCCATGGACCCGAAGGTGATGCTCTTCGACGAGCCGACCTCGGCGCTCGACCCGGAGATGATCAACGAGGTGCTGGAGGTCATGCGGCAGCTCGCCCGGGACGGCATGACGATGGCCGTCGTCACCCATGAGATGGGGTTCGCCCGTTACGCCGCGAACCGCGTGGTCTTCATGGACGACGGCCGCATCGTGGAGGACCGCAGCCCGGAGGAGTTCTTCAAGGCGCCGGAGTCCGCTCGGGCCCGGGACTTCCTGTCCAAGATCCTCAAGCACTGATCCGGGTGATGACGGACATGAGGCGCCCCGTGACCGTGATCCTCGCGCTGCTCCTGGCCCTCACCGGCTCCGGGTGCGGCAAGGAGGGCAGCCCGCCCGCCAAGGGTCCCGCGCCCGAGGCGCTGCCGCGCTACCGGGTGGCCACCGACTTCCGGCTGCCCTCCTCGCCCACCTGGCAGAGGGCGAAGCGGCGCGGCTACCTGGTCGTCGGGGTCAAGGAGGACCAGCCCTATCTGGGCGAGAAGGACCCGGCCACCGGCCGTTACTCCGGCTTCGACATCGAGATCGCGAAGATGATGTCGGCCTCCCTCGGCCTCCCGCCCCGGACCATCCGCTTCCGGAGCATCGCCTCCGCCAACCGGGAAACCGCCCTCCAGAACGGCCAGATCGACTACTACGTCGGCACCTACACCATCAATCCGCTGCGCAAGCGGCTGGTCGGTTTCGCCGGTCCGTACTACATGGCCGGGCAGTCGCTGCTGGTGCGCACCGATACGGACGACATCCACGGCCCCGCCGACCTGGCGGGCAAGACGGTCTGCTCGGCGGCCGGTTCCACCCCGCTCCAGCGCATCCAGCACGACTACCCCAAGGCGCACGCGGTCGCGTACGACAACTACTCGGTGTGCGTCGACAACCTGCTCAGCTACCAGGTCGACGCGGTCACCACGGACAACGTCATCCTGCTCGGCTACGCGGCCAAGGCCCCCGAGGAGCTGAAGGTCGTCGGCAAGCCCTTCTCCAAGGAGCCGTACGGCATCGGCGTGCCCAAGCGGGACAACGCGCTGCGCTTCGCGCTGGACGACGCCATCGAGGCCCATGAGCGCAACGGCGACTGGAAGAAGGCGTACGGCGCGACCCTCGGCCTGTCCGGTGTGCCCGCCCCGAAACCGCCCGCCGTCGACCGCTACCACTGAGAGCCCGAACCATGGACGTGCTCACCCGGAACTTCTCGCTCTACGGCCGCGGTCTGCTCGGCACCGTCCAGCTGACCGTCTACGCCTCGCTGCTCGCCCTCGCGCTCGGCGTCCTGATGGCCGCCTTCCGGGTCGCGCCGGTCGCGAGCCTGCGCGCCTTCGGCACCGCCTGGGTGACGGTGCTCCGCAACACCCCGCTGACGCTGCTGTTCTTCGCGGTGATGCTGGGCCTGCCGCGCTTCGGGCTGATCCTGCCGTTCACGGCCTTCGCGGTGCTCGCCCTGGGCTGCTACACCTCGGCGTTCATCTGCGAGGCGGTGCGCTCGGGCATCAACACCGTGCCGGTCGGGCAGGGCGAGGCCGCCCGCAGCCTGGGCATGACCTTCGAGCAGACGCTGGGGGCGGTGGTGCTGCCGCAGGCGTTCCGCGCGGTCATCCCGCCGGTCGGCTCGACGCTGATCGCGCTCGCCAAGAACTCGGCCATCGCCGGGTCGTTCAGCGTCACCGAACTGCTCGGCACCTACAAACCGCTCAACGAGATGGGCTACAGCATCATCTGGTCCTTCATCTGGATCGCCGTCGGCTATCTGCTCGTGACCCTGACCATCAGCGCGATCTTCAACGTGCTGGAGAAGCGCTGGGGAGTGCCGCGTTGACCGCCACCGCCGTTCTCTACGACGCCCCCGGGCCCCGCACCGTCCGCCGCCACCGCCTCTACGGGGTGATCGCCACGCTCGTGCTGCTGGCCCTCATCGGCTGGGTGATCTATCTCCTTGTCGACACGGGTCAGTTCGCGTACCGGAAGTGGATGCCCTTCGCGTACGAGGGCATCCAGGAGCTGCTGCTGCGCGGGCTGGCCAACACGCTCAAGGCGTTCGGGCTCGCCGCCGTCCTCTCGCTGGCGCTGGGCGCGGTGCTGGCCGCCGGGCGGCTGTCCGACCACCGCCCGGTGCGCTGGCTGGCCACGCTGGTCGTGGAGTTCTTCCGGGCGATGCCCGTCCTGGTGATGATCTTCTTCGTCTTCGTAGCGCTGAAGGTGCAGCCGCTGCCCGCCCTGGTCACCGGGCTGACCCTGTACAACGGCTCGGTGCTCGCCGAGGTGTTCCGCGCGGGCGTGGCGGCGGTGGACCGCGGGCAGCGGGAGGCGGCGTACTCGCTGGGGCTGCGCAAGACGCAGGTCATGACGTACGTCTTGGTGCCCCAGGGGGTGCGGGCGATGCTGCCCGCGATCATCAGCCAGCTGGTGGTGGCCCTGAAGGACACCTCGCTCGGCTTCCTCATCACCTATGAGGAGTTCCTGCACGCGGGCAAGCTCATCGCGTCCAACCTCGACTACGACCTGCCCTTCATCCCCGTCGTGATGGTCATCTCGCCGGTCTACATCGGGATGTGCATGCTGCTGTCGTGGTGCGCGAACTGGGTGGCGAAGCGGCAGCGGCGCAGCGTGAAGACGGAGAAGGTGCGGGTGGCGGCGCCCGGCCCGGGCGCCCCGTTGCCGGGCGACACCCCTTAGCTAGTCGCGGACCGGGACCGACAGATACGAGGGGTCGGCGTCCGGCGAGGAGAACGTGAGGTGGGCGCCGGCCGGGTTGTGCTCGATGTAGAGCGGGTCGACGGTGTCGACGACCAGCGCGAGCCGATGCCCGGCCGGGACGTCGTACGCCGTCGAGAACAGCTCCAGGTCGACCGGGAACGGCTTGCCGGGCATGCGGTCGTGGAAGGTGACGGGCGCGTTGCTGATGAGCTTGCCGACGCCGAGCGGGCCCACGTCGTAGAGGTAGGCGACCGCCGTGCCGTCGGCCTTGTCGCTGGTGACGGTGGTGTGCAGGGACACCGTGCCGCGGATGCGCTGCCCGGTCGCGTACGCCCCGGTCTGCCAGACGGCGGCGTACGAGCGCGGCAGCAGCGGGATCGAGGCGAGCGGCGGGAGCTTGAGGAACTGGTCGAGCGCACCGGTCAGCATGACGGTCCCGGCGTTGGCCCCCGAGTCGTGGTTCGCGGTGACCGTCTCGGCCCGGTCGAGCGCCACCCGGCGCCGCTCCGAGGGCACGGCGGACCAGCTGCCGTAGCCCTCGTAGCCGCCGCCGGTACGGGACATGAGCTGTACCGGCTTCTCGCGGTCGATGCCGTTGCGCTCGCCCTTGAGGTACCGGTCGAGCCAGCGCCTGCTGTGCTCCCAGGTGTCGTTCGGCAGCCCGAAGAGCCCGCCGAACTCGGCGGTCGCGTGGTCGCCGGGCCGGAACTCCAGCCGCTTGGGGCCGGTCAGCTTCTCGTAGAAGTCGGCGTAGCTGTTGGGCGGGAAGATGGAGTCGCCCCAGGCGTTGCCCAGCATGATGGCCGCGCCATTGGCGTTGATCTTGTCGAGGTAGGTGGCCGCCGAGCGCTTGCGGCCCCACTCGATCATGTCCTGTTCCTTGGCCAGGTTGGAGCCGAGGAAGTCCTTGAGGATCTGGTTGAGTTCGTCGCTGGGGCGGCCGGTGAGCGCGCCCGCGCCGCCGAGCAGCCCGGCGGCCTGGGCGTGCTGGGTGCGGCCGCTGTAGATGGACCCGATGAGGTCCGACCAGCCGCTCATCGAGACGACCGCCTTGATGCGCCGGTCGAAGCCGGCGGCGAGCAGGCTGATCCCGGCGCCGTACGACACGCCCGCCATGCCGATGTGGTCGGGGTCGGCGGCGGTGTTGGCCAGTGCCCAGTCGATGACCTTGGAGGCGTCGGCGACATCGGGTGGCCCGGCCGTCTCGATCCGGCCGCCGGACTGCCAGAAGCCGCGGGTGTTGTAACTGACCACGACATAGCCGGAGTCGGCGAGCTTCTTGGCCTGCGCGAGGTATTCGATCTGCGGCATGGACCAGCTGGTGGGCAGCACGACGAGGGGATGGCGGCGCGAGGTGTCCGCGGGGGCGACGACGTTGGCGGCCAGCGTGGTGCCGCCGTCGCCGGGGATGTCGACGAACCGTACGGAGGTGTCGGCCGCCGCGGACGCCGTGGACGCGTGAGGCGCGGCGGGGGCGGCCTGGGCGGTGGGGGCGAGGACGGAGGTCGCACCGGCCAGGACGGTCGCCGAAAGGGCGGCGGCGGTGGTGGTACGCAGCGCTCGGCGGGCAGGGGTCACTGTCGCTCCAGACGTGGATGCCGTGGGGGGCGGGGAGCACCGGTGCGGGCCCGGGAGGGCCCAGGTCCTGTCCGGTGGGCCTTCGCGGGGCCGCGAAGGCCCACCGGACAGGACCAAGTGACCTGACGGTAACTCGGCGCCTTACCGCTGGTAATAGGGCGGTAAGTTACGCCTGGGTAACGATGCGGCCGTAGTGACCCCGTGGACCGTCCGCCATACGATATCCCCCCGGCTCAGCCCTCCTTGAGGATCGCCTTGGCCGACGCCCGGCCGCCCGACGTGGTCGCGGCCTTGGTGACGTCCGCGACCAGTTCGACCACATCCGGGCCGTACGCCTGCGAGTTGACCACCTTCAGCAGCAGGCAGAACGAGCCCTGCGCCCCGTACTTGCGGGCCAGCTTGGCGCGGTTGCGCACCAGGTGGCGTACGGCGGCGCGGTGCGTGACCGGGCGCTGCCCGGCGGCCAGGAAGACGGGACGGCCGCCTTCGCCCGCCGTCAGCCGCGCCACCAGCACGTGCTCCAGCGCGCCGGGCTCCGGCCGGTACTCGGTGCCGCCGATGGTGAAGGTGCCGCGCTCGGCGCCGGACTCGTCGGCCTGGGTCACGGTCACGCCCGGCAGCAGGTTCGTCATGTGCGCGGACAGCCGGCGGTGCGCGGTCGGGTCGCCGACGCAGAACTCGGTGCGCGCCCCGAAGCCCTGGAGCCCCGTGTCGTGCGGGGCCACCTCGGCGTGCGCCCCGCAGTTCTCCACGACGGAGGCGAGCCCGAGCAGCGCGAGGGCGTCATGGCGCGGGATGGACCAGTGTGCCGAGGTGCTGTCCCGGTGAGTGACCAGGACGCATTCCGAGCCGTCCGGCAGGCCGAAGAAGCGCTGCTCGCGGGTGCGCCCCCGGCGCCCGGCGGCCGAGTGCACGGCCCAGCCGAGCGCCAGTCCCACGATCAGGGCCGCTCCGGAAGCGATCAGGTCCTGCACGGTGTCAGTCATGGCCGCGCATCGTAGCCGCCATCCGAGTGGTGTTCGAGCGAATCTCCAAGGGGCACTCAAGGGTCACTCGCCCCCTGTCGTGAGCATGAGCGTCGCCGGTAGGCTCCGCTCTCTCTGTCGTCCGCTTGGAGGTCCGGATGGGACACGCCGCACGACCAGCCGCAGCAACCAGAACCACGGCGCGAGCCGCACGGCGCGCGCTGCCCGCGCTCGCCGCCGCGGCCGGGATGGTCGCCGTGCTCGGCGTCGCCCCGGCCGGTGCGCAGACCGCCACGCAGGGTTCCGCCGCCGGTACGCCCGCCAAGACGCCGGTCGCCACCGGCTACGGCGGCGCGGTCTCCAGCGTGGACCCGGACGCCTCGGCGGCCGGGATCGACGTGCTGCGGCGCGGTGGCAACGCGGTGGACGCGGCGGTGGCGACGGCGGCCGCGCTCGGGGTCACCGAGCCGTACTCGGCGGGCGTCGGCGGCGGCGGATACTTCGTCTACTACAACGCCAAGCGGCACACCGTCTCCACCCTCGACGGCCGCGAGACCGCCCCGCTCAGCGCGGACAAGGACCTCTTCCTGGACGACGACGGCAAGCCGCTGCCGTTCGACGACGCCGTCACCAGCGGGCTCAGCGTCGGCACCCCCGGCACCCCGGCCACTTGGAGCGACGCGCTCCGCACCTGGGGCACCCGGTCGCTCGCCCAGGTGCTGAAGCCCGCCGAGCGGCTGGCCCGCGACGGCTTCACCGTCGACAGGACCTTCCGCGAGCAGACCGCCGACAACGAGGACCGCTTCAAGGACTTCCCGGCCTCCGCCGAGCTGTTCCTGCCCGGCGGAAAGCTCCCGGTCGTCGGCTCGACCCTCCGCAACCCGGACCTCGCCCGCACCTACGCCCTGCTCGCCAAGAAGGGCGTCGGCGCGATCTACAAGGGCGAGCTGGGCCGCGACATCGTCTCCACGGTGCGCAAGCCCCCCGTCGACCCCAAGGCGCAGCGCGTCGTGCACCCCGGCGATCTGCGCGCCGAGGACCTGCGGGCGTACGCGACGAAACGGCAGGCCCCGACCCGCACCTCCTACCGCGGGCTGGACGTGTACGGCATGGCGCCCTCGTCCTCCGGCGGCACCAGCGTCGCCGAGGCGCTCAACATCCTGGAGCGCACCGACCTCACCAAGCTCGGCGAGCGCGACTATCTGCACCGCTTCATCGAGGCCAGCCGGATAGCGTTCGCCGACCGCGGCCGCTGGGTCGGTGACCCGGCCGCCGAGGACGTACCGACCAAGGCGCTCACCTCCCAGCGGTACGCCGACTCCCGGGCCTGCCTCATCAAGCCCGACAAGGTGCTGAAGAGCCCGCTCGCCCCCGGCGACCCCACGAACCCGGGCGCCCCCGGCACCTGCGACACCCGCGGACACGCCGCCCCGACCACCTACGAGGGCCAGAGCACCACGCACCTGACGACCGCCGACAAGTGGGGCAACGTCGTCGCGTACACCCTCACCATCGAGCAGACCGGCGGCAGCGGCATCACCGTCCCCGGCCGGGGCTTCCTGCTCAACAACGAGCTGACCGACTTCTCCTTCGCGCCCGCCGACCCCGCCGTCCACGACCCGAACCTGCCCGGCCCCGGGAAGCGGCCGCGCTCGTCCATGTCGCCGACCATCGTGCTCGACGGCCACAAGCCGTTGCTGGCGCTCGGCTCACCGGGCGGCGCCACGATCATCACCACCGTGCTCCAGACCCTGCTGAACCACCTCGACCGGGGCATGCCGCTGGTCGACGCGATCGCCGCACCGCGCGCCAGCCAGCGCAACGCCGCCCAGACGGAGCTGGAGCCCGGGCTGTGGAACAGCCCGGAGCGGGCCCGGCTGGAGGCGCTGGGCCATGCCTTCAAGCAGAACCCCGAGATCGGGGCCGCGACCGGCGTCCAGCGGCTCGCCGACGGCCGGTGGCTGGCCGCGGCCGAGACGAAGCGGCGCGGCGGCGGCGCGGCGATGGTGGTCCGTCCCGCGGGCTGATCCGCGGCGTCGCGTCACGGTGGCGGCCGGGCACTGTCCCGGCCGCCACCGTAAAATCCCCGCAGGAACCCGCTCCAACCTTGCCGGTCGTGTGCGAATCCGGAAATGTGCCCGTAGCGCGCCGGTAACCAGGTCCGTAACATGCGGGGTGTCGAATGCGGGGGTGGCGATGGCGGGCAGACAACTCCCGGCGGCGATCGAGGAGTTCGCGAGCTATCTGCGTGCGCTGACACGGCGGATCGACTCGGACAAGGGCTGGTACGCCGTCTTCGCGCAACGCGACCCCGACGGGCTGCGCGCCTGTCTCGACGGCCAGGAGATCCCGCCCTGGGACGTCGTCCAGGCCCTCCTCCAGGACCTCTCCGCCCAGCGTGGCGCCCAGACCGCCAACGTGGCCGCCGCCCGCGCCGCCGCGCTGTACCGCGCCTCGATCACCGCCCACGACGCGGCCCCCGGCACCCGCGAGGCGCTCCGCGCCCGCCTGGCCGCGATGCAGCGCGAACGGCTCGCCGCAGCCGACCGCGAACGCGACCTCCACGCGGCGCAACGGGCCGGAGCCGAAACCACCCCCGACGGCGACCCCGTCGACGCCGCCCTGGCCTGGGCCCAGGACGACCACCACCGCGCCACGGCCCGCTGCGAAGAACTCACCGCCCGCCTGGCCGCCCTCCCCGCCCCGGCGGGCGGGGACCCGCCGCCCGCTGCCCCGGGTGGCGTGCCGTCCGCCCCGGCGGGCGAGGGTGTGCAGCCCGCCGAGCCGGGTGCGGGGCCTGCGGGCACTACGTCCGCGACGGCGCGATGGCCGGTGGCGGGCCCGGGCGGCCCGGCTCGATCGCCGGGTGCCGCCGGGTGGGCGGAGGCCGGACCGCAGGCCGCGCCGCCTGGCGCCCCGGGCGCGCAGGCGCCTGGTGCCCCGCCGGGGCCCGGCGGTGGGCCGTCGCCGTGGGCCGGCGAGAGGGGTCCGCAGGGCGCGCCAGGCGGGGGTCCGGCCGGGCGGCCCCAGCCAGGTGGTGCGGGGCCCGCCCTGGCGGGCGCGGGCGCGCCGACCGCTGCCCCGGGGGCGCAGGCGCCCGGCGGCGGGTCTTCGCCGTGGGGCGCGGGCGGTTCGCAGGCTGAGTCGGGCGGCGGGCAGGCCGAGTCTGGCGCGGGGGCCGCGGGGGCTCCGCCCGGGCCTGCGCGCGGTTCGTCGTGGGGGGCGGGCGGGTTGCAGGATCCGTCGATCGCAGGCTTGGCCGGGCGCCCCCAGCCGGACGATGCGCCTTCCGCCCCGCCCCGGCCGCGGGGGGCGCGGTTCGCCGCGGCGTACGACAGCGCCCCGGACCCCGCCCCCGTACCGCCCGCGGAGCCGACGGCCCGGCCGCGGGGGGCGCGGTTCGCGGGGGCGGGGGAGCAGCCGCCCTCGCCGCGCGGGGCACGGTTCCCCGGGGTGCGGGGCGGGGCGCGCAAGCGGGAGCGGGAGGCCGAGCAGCGGGCCCGGGCCAGTGAGCAGCAGGAGCTGGCCGAGGCCCGGCGGGCGGCCGGTGGAGCCGTCGCGCGGCTGGGGCGGCTGCGGGCGGAGGGGCGCAGCGGGGAGGCGCACGCCGTGCTGTGCGAGACGGCCGTCTGGCCCGCCGGGCGGCTGCCGGTGCTGGCGGCCGAGCTGGAGCGCGCTGGGCTTGGCGCCGACGTGGCCACGCTGCTGTGGGAGATGGCCTGTCTGCCGCCCGAGCCGCTCGCCGCCGCCGCGGAGGCGCTGATCGCGGCGGGCCGCGAGTCCGACGGGGAGCGGCTGCTGCGGCAGAGCGTCGCGCGGCCCGTCGCCGAGGTGGCGCAGACCGCGCTCGCGCTGCTCGGGAACGCCGCGCACCAGGAGGTGGCGTTGCTGCTGACGGCGTTCCTGCGGGCCCGTACGCCCGCCGAGGTGGCCGAGGCGGCGGCCGAGGACCCGGGCGCGCTGGTGCCGCCGCTGCTGGACGCGGCGGGCGCGGTGTCCCCGGGCAGTCAGCACGATCTCGCCCACGCCCTCCGCGTGGCGGGCATACACGGCGCCACCTGATCCTTGTCAGGTCCGACATAACACGAAAAGTGATTGTCTTCGTTGAGTAACGGCGGCGGTATTGCCAGAGTGGTGAGTGCGCTTCTACGTTCTTCACCACAGCGAAATTCTACGTGCGTAGACACAGGTTGACGACGGGGGCAGGCCCCCGGAGCCCTGCTGTGAAGGAGCTGATCATGGCCAACGTCGTACGTGCCGCGCTCGTCCAGTGCACCTGGACCGGCGACACCGAATCAATGATCGCGAAGCATGAGGAGTACGCCCGGCAGGCCGCCGCCCAGGGGGCCAAGGTGATCGGCTTCCAGGAGGTGTTCAACGCCCCGTACTTCTGCCAGGTGCAGGAGGCGGAGCACTATCGGTGGGCGGAGCCGGTCCCGGACGGGCCGACGGTGCGGCGGATGCAGGCGCTGGCCCGGGAGACCGGGATGGTCATGGTGGTCCCGGTCTACGAGGTCGAGCAGGCCGGCTTCTACTACAACACCGCGGCCGTGATCGACGCCGACGGCAGCTACCTCGGCAAGTACCGCAAGCACCACATCCCCCAGCTCAAGGGGTTCTGGGAGAAGTACTACTTCAAGCCGGGCAACCTGGGCTGGCCGGTGTTCGACACCGCCGTCGGCAAGGTCGGCGTCTACATCTGCTACGACCGCCACTTCCCGGAGGGCTGGCGCGCCCTGGGGCTGGCCGGTGCGCAGCTCGTCTACAACCCGTCGGCCACCTCCCGCGGGCTGTCGTCGCACCTGTGGCAGCTGGAGCAGCCCGCGTCGGCGGTCGCGAACGCGTACTACATCGCGGCGATCAACCGCGTCGGCACCGAGAGTTACGGCGACAACGACTTCTACGGCACCAGCTACTTCGTGGACCCGCGCGGCCAGTTCGTCGGGGACGTGGCCAGCGACAGGAAAGAGGAACTGGTCGTCCGCGACCTCGACTTCGGCCTCATCGACGAGGTGCGGCAGCAATGGGCGTTCTACCGCGACCGCCGCCCGGACGCCTACGACGAGCTGGTGAAGCCATGACCGCCGAGCACGCCACCGGCGGCCAGCTGTACGCACGCCACCGGGCCGTCCTCCCGGACTGGCTGGCGCTGTACTACCAGCGGCCCATCGAGATCACCCACGGCGAGGGGCGCCACGTCTGGGACGCGGACGGCAACCGCTACCTCGACTTCTTCGGCGGCATCCTCACCACCATGACCGCCCACGCGCTGCCCGAGGTCACCAAGGCCATCACCGAGCAGGCGGGCCGGATCCTGCACACCTCCACGCTGTACCTCGACCGCCCGATGGTCGACCTCGCCGAGCGCGTCGCGCATCTGTCCGGCATCCCCGACGCCCGGGTCTTCTTCACCACCTCCGGCACCGAGGCCAACGACACGGCCCTGTTGCTCGCCACCACGTACCGCCGCTCCAACCAGGTCCTGGCGATGCGCAACAGCTACCACGGCCGGTCGTTCTCGACGGTCGGCATCACGGGCAACCGCTCGTGGTCACCGACCAGCATCTCCCCGCTCCAGACGCTGTACGTGCACGGCGGCGTGCGGGGCCGGGGGCCGTTCGCCGGGCTGTCGGACGGCGAGTTCATCGACGCGTGCGTGGCCGACCTCGAGGACATCCTCGGCCAGGCGCACGGCACCGTCGCCGCGCTGATCGCCGAACCCATCCAGGGCGTGGGCGGCTTCACCTCCCCGCCCGACGGGCTGTTCGCCGCCTTCCGGGAGGTGCTGGACCGGCACGGCATCCTGTGGATCACCGACGAGGTGCAGACCGGCTGGGGCCGCACCGGCGACCACTTCTGGGGCTGGCAGGCCCATGACGCCGCGGGCCCGCCGGACCTCCTCACCTTCGCCAAGGGCATCGGCAACGGCATGTCGATCGGCGGGGTCGTGGCGCGCGCGGAGGTCATGAACTGCCTGGGCGCCAACTCCATCTCCACCTTCGGCGGCAGCCCGGTCACCATGGCCGCCGGTCTCGCCAACCTCAACCATCTCGTCGAGCACGACCTCCAGGGCAACGCCCGCCGCGTCGGCGGACTGCTCATCGAGCGGCTGCGCGCGGCCTGCGCCGGGCTCGACGGCGTACGCGAAGTACGCGGCCGCGGGCTGATGATCGGCGTCGAGCTGGTCGAGCCCGGCACCGGCGCCCCGGCACCCGAGGCCGCCTCGGCCGTTCTGGAGGCCGCCCGCGAGGGCGGGCTGCTCCTCGGCAAGGGCGGCGGCCACAACAGCAGCGTCCTGCGCATCGCCCCGCCGCTGAGCCTCACCGTGGCGGAGGCGGAGGAGGGCGCGGACATCCTCGAAGCCGCCCTGCAAGCCACCCAAGGTCAGTCGGGCACCCAGTCGGGAAGGAGCGCGGGCTGATGCCTCGTACCGTGATCCGCGGCGGGCTCGTCATCACCGCCGCCGAGGAGACCCACGCCGACGTCCTGGTCGAGGACGAACGGGTGGTGGCGCTGGCCGCGTCCGACAGCGATGTCGCGCGCGGCTGGACCGCCGACCGTACGATCGACGCGACCGGCAAGTACGTCATCCCGGGCGGTGTCGATCCGCACACCCACATGGAGATGCCGTTCGGCGGCACGTTCGCCGCCGACACCTTCGCGACCGGCACCCGGGCCGCGGCCTGGGGCGGCACGACCACCATCGTGGACTTCGCCATCCAGACCAAGGGGCACGCCCTGCGGGAGGGCCTGGACGCCTGGCATCTGAAGGCGGGCGGCAACTGCGCGATCGACTACGGCTTCCACATGATCCTGTCCGATGTCGACGAGGGCTCCCTGAAGGAGATGGACCTCCTCGTGGACGAGGGCGTGACCTCGTTCAAGCTCTTCATGGCGTACCCGGGCGTCTTCTACAGCGACGACGGGCAGATCCTGCGCGCCATGCAGCGCGGCGCCGCCAACGGCGGGCTCATCATGATGCACGCCGAGAACGGCATCGCCATCGACGTCCTGGTCGAACAGGCCCTCGCCGAGGGCAGGACCGACCCCCGCTACCACGGCGAGGTCCGCAAGGCGCTGCTGGAGTCCGAGGCCACCCACCGCGCCATCCAGCTGGCGCGGGTGGCCGGGGCGCCGCTGTACGTCGTCCACGTGTCGGCGGAGGAGGCCGTCGCGGAGCTGACGCAGGCGCGCGACAAGGGGCTTCCGGTCTTCGGCGAGACCTGTCCGCAGTATCTGTTCCTGTCCACCGACAACCTCGCCGAACCGGACTTCGAGGGCGCCAAGTACGTCTGCTCGACACCGCTGCGGCCCCGGGAGCACCAGGCGGCGCTGTGGCGGGGACTGCGGACCAACGACCTCCAGGTCGTCTCCACCGACCACTGCCCGTTCTGCTTCACCGGCCAGAAGGAGATGGGCCGCGGCGACTTCTCCAAGATCCCCAACGGGATGCCGGGCGTGGAGAACCGCATGGACCTGCTCCACCAGGGCGTCGTGGACGGCCATATCACCCGCCGTCGCTGGATCGAGATCGCCTGCGCCACCCCGGCCCGGATGTTCGGCCTCTACCCCAGGAAGGGCACCATCGCGCCGGGCTCGGACGCCGACATCGTCATCTACGACCCGACCGCCCAGCAGACCATCTCCGCCGAGACCCACCACATGAACGTCGACTACTCGGCCTACGAGGGCAAGCAGATCACCGGGCAGGTCGAGACCGTGCTCTCGCGCGGCCTCCCGGTCATCGACGGGCGCGCCTACGCCGGGCGCGCCGGGCACGGCCAGTATGTCCGCCGCTCGACCTGTCAGTACCTCACCTAGGAGGCCAGGCCATGGACTTCGGACTCGTACTGCAGACCGATCCGCCCGCGTCGGACGTCGTCGATCTGATGCGCCGTGCCGAGCGCAACGGCTTCGGCTACGGCTGGACCTTCGACTCCGCCGTGCTCTGGCAGGAGCCGTTCGTCATCTACAGCCGCATCCTGGAACACACCGAGCGGCTCACCGTCGGCCCCATGGTCACCAACCCCGGCACCCGCACCTGGGAGGTGACGGCCTCCACCTTCGCCACCCTCAACGACATGTACGGCAACCGCACCGTGTGCGGCATCGGCCGCGGCGACTCCGCCTTGCGGGTCGCTGGCCGCACACCCAACACCCTCGCCCGGCTGAGCGATGCCATCGACGCCATCCGCGATCTGGCGGAGGGGCGGGAGGCCGAGGTGGACGGCAGCCGGATGCGCATCCCCTGGATCAAGGACGGCGGTCGGCTGCCGGTCTGGATGGCGGCGTACGGGCCGAAGGCGCTGGCCCTTGCCGGACAGAAGGCCGACGGCTTCATCCTCCAGCTCGCCGACCCGTTCCTGACGGAGTGGATGGTCCACGCGGTCCGCACCGCCGCCACCGAGGCGGGCCGCGACCCGGACGCGATCACCATCTGTGTCGCCGCGCCCGCGTACATCGGGGACGACCTGGCCTACGCCCGGGAGCAGTGCCGCTGGTTCGGCGGCATGGTCGGCAACCACGTCGCGGACCTGGTCTCCCGCTACGGCGAGCACTCCGGCGCCATCCCCGAATCCCTGACCGCGTACATCGCACAGCGCCAGGGCTACGATTACAGCCACCACGGCCGCACCGGAAACCCGGACACGGCCTTCGTCCCGGACGACATCGTCGACCGCTTCTGCCTGCTGGGTCCTGCTGAGGCCCATGTGGAAAAGCTGCGCACGCTGCGGGAGCTGGGCGTGGACCAGTTCGCGGTGTATGCGATGCACGACGCGAAGGAGCGGACGATCGACGCGTACGGCGCCGAGGTCATCCCGGCCCTGAGCAGTTAGCCGGAAAAGAGCTGCTCAATTATGAGAAGGGCGGGGCGGGAGCGTTTCGTTCCCGCCCCCGCAATATTAACCGGCGCTCGGAGGGGTCTGGGCAGCCGCCTTCTTGGCGGGCCGGCCGCGCTTCTTGGGGGCGGGCTCCTCCGACGGCCTGGACACCGTCGCGAAGGGCCGCAGCGCCTCCTGGAGGGCCTTCAGCGAATCCGGTCCCAGGTCCACGGTCCGGCGCTCCGTCCGCAGGACCTGCCGCACGCCGATGGCGTTGCTGCCGTCCTCGTTCTGCTCCCCGGTTTCGTATTCCTCCTCGACCCAGGCGGGAACCTGGATTTCCACCGAATGCACATCCGCGGTGACATCGGGCTCGATATCGCAGTGAATTACGGTGCGTCCGTAGATTCGCGTCTCGACCGTCTGTCCGTTTACGACGACCGGCGTGACGGTTTCCTGAACTCCTTCCTCGTCCTTCTGGGTTTCCGGAACCTGAACAAAGCGAACTGCCACTGCTTCCCCTTTTCTTGGTGCCGACTCAAATTCTAGCGGGGCAGCCGCTGTTGACGCCAATCCGGAAATGCGGAAAGCCCCTTCTGGTCGGAAGGGGCTTTTCGGCGCGGGTGGCGGGAAATGCGTGCTCAGTGCGCCGGCTTGTGCCAGACGATGCTGTAGCGGAACAGGACGTGACGGCGGTACCGGGCGCCGGGCAGCACCTCGGCGGCCAGCGCCCGCATCTGCCGGTACGTCACCGGCGGCGGCCACACGACGGGGGACGGGTGCTGCCACTGGCCCTTCACCGCGCGGTGGGCGGTGCCGACGGCGACCCCGGCGAGGACGTGCGGCAGGTCGCGCGGGGTGTCGCGGGCGAGGCCGACGACGGCGAGGACGCCGCCCGGGCGCAGCAGGTCGCGCATGCGGGCCAGCCCGGTGGCGGCGTCCATGTGGTGCAGGGTGGCCACCGACGCGATGACGTCGAACGAGGCCGGTTCGAAGGGATGGGTGAGGAAGTCCCCGAGGACGTAGTCGATGTCGTCCGGGTGGGCACGGGCCTGGTCGATGCTCGGCTCGTGGAGGTCGATGCCGGTGACGTGCGGCACGGTCCGCCTCAGTTCACGGGCGAGCATGCCCTCGCCGCAGCCGACGTCGAGGGCGCGCCGGGCGCCGTCGGGGACCGCGCGGAGGATGCGGGGGTGGTAGTGGATGTTGTGGTTCCATCGCCTGCCGTTCTTCGCCGTCATGCGGTCATTCTGCGGGGACGCGGCCCCGGGTCACCGTGCGCCGCGTATCAGCCGGATGGCGAACGCGCCCGCGACGCAGAAGACCGCCGCGGCGATGTACAGGGCGCTGTAGTTTGCGTCGCTTCCGATGGCGAGGAAGAGCGGGGCGAGGACGGGGGAGATGGTCTGGGGGATCGTGGTGGACAGGTTGAACACGCCCATGCCCTTGGCGGCCTCGGTGTCCTTGTTGGGCAGGACCGAGGCCACGAGGGCGTAGTCGACGCCCATGTACATGCCCTGGCCGAGACCGGAGATCCCCACGCCCACGAGGAACATCTCGGTCGACTGGGCCGTGGCCACCACCACCATGGCGCAGGCGAAGACGACGGACGCCGCGGCGACGAAGACCTTGCGGCGCCGCACGCGATCGGAGAGCCACCCGGCGGTGAAGCTGCTGAGGGTGGTGGTGGCGGCCAGGATCAGCATCGACCAGAACAGCACGGGGCTGGCGTCCTCGGCGGTGTAGCCGAGCCGGTCCATCAGGAAGTACGCCTTGTAGGTGGTCAGGAAGCTCAGACCGGTCCAGGTCAGGAACCGTCCGCACCAGGCCCAGGCGAAGTCGGGGTGGCGCACCGGGTTGATCCACATGCTCTGGGGGATGTCGGCCCAGCGGAGCCGGGGGAGTTCGGCCCGGGAGCGGGGGACTTCCCTGAGGTAGCAGACGAAGATCCCGACCATGGCCAGACCGAGCAGCCCCGGCGCGACGAACATCCACAGGTTCTCCGTCCCGGTGAACTGGACGAGGAACGTGCCGCTGACGATGCCGATCTGGGTGGTCATGCCCATCAGGCCGGAGACGCGCCCCCGGTACCGGTCCGTCACCCGCTCGGGGAGGAGCGCGGTCGCGGCGGCGAGGGCCGCGTTGAACAGCATCTGGGCCAGACACCAGCCGAGGCCCAGCACGAACAGGTTGGGCGCCGTGCCCATCACCAGCAGCGCCCCGAAGCCCAGGACCATGCCGCCGAGGATGTACGGCCTGCGCTGGCCCCAGCGGGACGCGGACAGGTCGCTGAGCCTGCCGAAGACGGGGTTGGCCACCAGCGCGCAGAAGGCGCCCGCGCCCGCGATGGTCGACAGGCTCCCGGCCTTGCCGTCCGGGTCGAGGTCGGCGACCCGGAGGGAGAGGGTGACCGAGGCGGGGGTGCACAGGGCGATCCACAGGCCGATGTAGGCGAGGATGAACAGGGTGATGAACACCCCGTTCACCTCTTGGCCGGTGGCCTTCGCGATCCGTTCCGGCCCGTGCGGCGGCACGGGGGTTTCGGGGCTTTCGGGGGCGTGGGGGGTGGCGGCGCCGGGCTTCCGGGCAGACAGCATCGTCCGCTCCTTTGCGGATGAGGTCCCGTGGGGGGGAGAGGGGGAGGGAGCGGGCTAGCGGGTCAGGGGTCCGGCGTCGATGCCGAGGAGGGGCGCCGGGCGCTTCACCGTGCTGGTGATCTCGACGGCGCCGTCCTCCGGTGCGATGCGCTCCAGCCGTTCCAGGACCTCCAGCACGTGGAACGCGAAGTCGGCGGAGGCCCGGTGGAGGTCTCCGCCGAGGTGGCGTACGAGGTCCTGCACCCCGGGGCCGCGGATGGCGCGGGCGCCCGCGGGGGTGAGCGGGTCCATCACGGCCGGGAGTTCGGTCCACTCCTCGTCACCGCGCCGCTTCACCAGGACGGGGTCGTCGAAGCGGTTGGGGTTGGGCACCTGAAGGGTGCCCTCGGTGCCGTAGACCTCCAGGTGCGGGAGGGTGGTGTCCCATACGTCGAAGCTGTACATGGCGGTGGCCAGGGCGCCGGAGGCGAACTGGAGGATCGCCGTCGCGTGGGTGTCGACGGTGACGCCGACGCGCTCGACGCGGCGCTCGGGGGCCGTCACGGTCAGCTCGTCGGCGGCGCGGGTGGTCGCCCCGACCACCCGGCTGACCGGTCCGAGCAGATTGACCAGCGCGGCGATGTGGTACGGGCCCCAGTCCAGGACCGGGCCGCCGCCCTCGGTGAACAGGAACGTGGGGTCCGGGTGCCAGGTCTCGGCGCGCGAGGAGCGGACGAAGGAGGACGCGGCGAACGGACGCCCGATCAGCCCGGCGTCGACGGCGGCGCGGGCCGTCTGCCCGGAGGGGCCGAGGAAGGTGTCGGGCGCGCCGCCGAGCAGCTTGCCGGTCTCCCGGGCGGTCTCTATGTTCCGCCGGGCCTCCTCGGCGGTGGCGGCGAGCGGCTTCTCGACGTACACGTGCTTTCCGGCGCGCAGGGCCGCGTCGGTCAGGGCCGCATGGGCCCTGGGCGGGGTGATGTTGACGACGACCTGCACCTCGGGGTCGGCGAGCAGCTCCTCGGTCGTGCCCCACGCCGGGATGTTCCACTCCTCGGCGGCGGCGCGGGCGCGCTCGCCGTCGAGGTCGGCGACGCGCACGATGGGCAGTTGGGGGATGGTCGAGAGGCCGAGCGCGTAGGCGTTGAAGATCGAGCCGGTACCGATGACGCCGACGGGGACGCGCCGCGTGGTTTCGTCCATGGTTCTCTCCCGGTCTTGCACAGGGCGCTGTCCGCTTCGGCGGCGGTGGGCCGCGCGGGGCAGAACGGCGCCTGGGGGCAACGGAGTTGGACGAAACCGCTGTCCGTAAACGGTGCACATGCAAGCACCGGCTTCCCGGCGGGGTCAAGGGTTCGGTCAGGCGGAATGCGCCAGCAGGTCGCCGATGCCCTCGGGGGAGAGGACGTGTTCCACGCCGACGACCGTCCCGCCGACGACACCGGCGGACATCCCCAGCACGCTCTGGGTCAGCGACAGCCGGCGGGTGGCCAGGGGCAGCGCCCGCCGGTAGACGACGCCGCGGATCCGGGCCAGCAGGTCGTCGCTGGCGGCGGCGATCGCCCCGCCGATGACGATCCGCGCCGGGTTGTAGACGTGCACGAGCAGCGCCACCACCTCGCCGATCGTCACCGCGGCCTCGCGGACGACGCGGACGGCCCCGGGGTGGCCGTCGCGGACGAGCCGGGCCAGGTCGGCGGCGCCGCGCGGACCGTCCTGCCCGGCGAGGCCCGCGTCCTCCCGGCCGAGCCGGGCCGCCATCGCGGCGGCCGACGCCACGGCCTCGACGCAGCCGATGTTCCCGCAGCTGCACACGGTGTCGTCGGCGCCGGGCACCCGCAGATGTCCGATGTCGCCCGCGGCCCCCTCGGCCCCGCGGTGCAGTTCCCCGGAGGCCGAGATGAGGCCGCCGCCGATACCGGTACCGATCTTGATGAAGAGCAGCGGCGCCTCACCCTCCGGCAGGGCGCGGGCCTCGCCGAGGGCCATGAGGTTCACGTCGTTGTCGACGAAGGTCCGGCAGCCGAACCGTTCGGTCAAGGTCCGGCCGACGGGGAAGCCGTCCCAGCCGGGCATGATGGGCGGCCGCACCGGCGTACCGGCGCGCGCGTCGACGGGCCCGGGGAGTCCGACGACGAGGGCGGAGGGCCGGTCGGCCCCTCCTGACGCCGCGGCCTCGGCCAGCATGCCGCGCAGCCGGTCGGTCAGCACATCGAGCGTCGCTTCGGGGCCCTGCGCCACGTCCAGCGCGACCTCCTCCTGCGCCACGAGGTTCTGCGACAGGTCGGCGAGGGCCAGCCGGGCGCTGTGGGCGCCGACGTCGGCCACCGCGACCACCCCGGCCCGGGGGTTGAGCGCCAGCCGGAGCGGCGGACGGCCGCGGCCGGGCCGGGCGACGGTTCCGCCCTCGGTGACCACCCCGGCGTCGATCATGGTGTCGAGGTGCCGGGTCACCGTGGACCGTGCCAGGCCGGTGGCCTTGACCAGGTCGGCGCGGCTGTCGGCGAGGCCCGACGCGATGAGCCGGGCCAGCGAGCTGTGGACCGGGCCGCCGGTGTTCTGCGCCCGCAGTCCGGCGACCGACAGCCGGGGTATCGGGCGGGGGTCCGTCGTCTGCGCTCCCATGGCCGGTCACGGTACCGCAATTCTGGCGGCTTTTTTGACTCACAAGATGCAGAATTCAATGTCTTGTGAGGCTCTAATGGCTGTCTTAGGCTCACCGCCGGACGAAACCGCTCCGCAGACGTTCCTCCTGGGAGGGCTGTCATCACACCCCCACTGCACGGCACAGCAATCGGTACCGCCATCGTCGGCGCCGGGATGATCGGCGCGATCCACCGCAGGGCCGCGGCGCTGGCCGGCGCCCGCATCACCGGCGTCCTGGCCTCCTCGCCCCCACGGTCCGCCCGGGTGGCCGCGGAGTGGCAGGTCCCCGCCTATCCGTCCCTGGACGCGCTCCTCGAAGACGACTCCGTGGACGTGGTCCACATCTGTTCGCCCAACGCCACCCACGCGCCCTTCGCGATGCGCGCCCTCGCCGCCGGGAAGCACGTGGTGTGCGAGAAACCCCTCGCGGTCTCCGTCGCGGACGCGGAGCGCATGGCGGAGACGGCCCGCCGCAGCGGGCTGGTGGCCGCCGTCCCGTTCGTCTACCGCTACCACCCCCTGGTCCGGGAGATCCGGGCGCGCCGGATCGACGGCGAGTTCGGCGGCTGGCACCTGATCCACGGCAGCTACCTCCAGGACTGGATGCTCTCGCCGCAGGCTTCCGGCTGGCGCGTGGACCCGGCGGCTGGGGGCCCGTCCCGCGCCTTCGCGGACATCGGCTCCCACTGGTGCGATCTGGTCGAGTGGGTGTCGGGCGAACGGTTCGCCGAGGTCACCGCCTCGACGTCGATCGCCGTGGACAAGCGGCCTGCCGCCAGTTCGCGCACCTTCGCGGCGGCGGACTCCCCGGACCTGTCGTCGGAATACATGGACGTCCGTACCGAGGACTGCGCCGCGCTGCTGCTGCGCACCGCCTCCGGCGTCCTGGCGTCCACCACCGTCTCCCAGGTCTCCGCCGGTCGGAAGAACCGGCTGTGGTTCGAGCTGGACGGCGCGCGGGCCAGCGCGGTCTTCGACCAGGAGAACCCGGAGACCATCTGGCTGGGCGGCGAGGACGGCGCCCGGGTCATCAGCCGCGACCCCGGCCACGGCTCGGCCGAACAGCGGCGGCTGTCGGTCCTGCCCCCGGGCCACGCCCAGGGGTACGCGGAATGCTTCGAGGCGTTCGTCGCCGACACCTACGCCGCGATCGGCGGCGACCGGCCGGAGGGCCTGCCGACCTTCGACGACGGACTCCGTGCCGCCCGCATCACCGAGGCGGTTCTCCGATCCTCCCGTAACGGCTCGTGGACAGAGGTGTGAAGAGATGAAACTCGGCTTCCTGACGGCATGTCTCCCCGGCTGGTCCCTCCCGCGCATCGCGGAGTGGGCGAGTGGCAACGGCTACGAGGCGCTCGAGGTCGCCGTCTGGCCGCGGACCGGAGGACGCGACTTCGAGGCGAGCCATCTGCCCGTCGCCGACTTCCCCGCGGCGCGCGCGGAGGAGACGCTCGCGCTGTTCGCCAAGCACGATCTCGAACTGTCCGCGCTCGCCTACTACGAGAACCAGCTGCACCCCGACCCGGAGCGCCGGGCGGAGATCCGTACCCACTTCAAGCACGCGGTGGACGCGGCCGCGGCGCTCGGCGTCCCGTACGTCGGCACGTTCATCGGCCGGGACTGGACCAAGCCCGTCGCGGACAACCTCAGGGAGGCCGAGCGCGTCTTCCCCGAACTCGTCGACTACGCGGGCGAGCGCGGTGTGAAGGTCATCATCGAGAACTGCGTCATGGAGGGCTGGCACCCCGACGGCTACCCGGGCAACCTGGCCTACTCCCCGGAGCTGTGGGAGTGGATGTTCTCGCTGGACCTCTACCTCAACTGGGACCCCTCGCACCTCACCTGGATCGGCATCGACCCGGTGAAGACCATCGCGCCCTACATCGACCGCATCGTGCACGCCCAGGCCAAGGACGTCGAGCTGGGCAGCGGCGACATCGACCGGTACGGCTTCTTCGGCAGGGCGGTCGACCGCCCGGACCCCTGGGACAACGGCTGGTGGCGCTACCGGGTGCCGGGGCTCGGCCAGGTCGACTGGACGCGCGTCGTCGACCGCCTCTACGAGCACGGCTTCACCGGAACGCTCTCCGTCGAGCACGAGGACCCGGTCTGGGGCGGAACGGAGGAGAAGGTCGCCCAGGGGCTGAAGATCGCCCACCGCACCCTGCGCCCGCTGGTCATCGGCTGAAGCCCGCCCCACCCGAGAGGAGTCCCATGGATCGGCAAGGTCTGCTGTCCGTGCAGCTGTACAGCGTCCGTGACGCGCTCGCCGAGAACCAGGACCGTACGCTGGCCCGCCTGGCGGAGATCGGCTTCCGCTACGTCGAGCCCTTCGGCCTGGGGTCCGCGGACAGGAGCGCCGCGGAGCGGCTGGTGGCCGCCAAAGCCCTGCGGCGCGGGCTGGACGCCGCGGGCCTGCGCGTCTCGGCCACCCACGCCGGGCTGCCCGACGACGTGGGCTCGCTGGCCGAGGAGTGCGCCGAGATCGGCGCGGACACGGTGTTCGTGCCGCACCCCCGACTGGTCGGCGGCTTCGACGCGGACGTCTTCGGCGACCCCGGACGGCTGGCGGCGTTCGCGGACGCCGTGAACGCCGCCGGGCAGGCCCTGGCCGGTGCCGGGCTGCGGCTCGGCTACCACAACCACGACTTCGAATGGGCGACGCTGCCCGACGGGCGCAGCGGCTACGACGCCTTCTGGGCGGCGGCGGACGACGCGATCCTCGCCGAACTCGACGTCTACTGGGCGACCGTGGCCGGGGCCAACCCCGCCGAGGTGCTGGCCCGGCTCGGCGCCCGCGCCGTGTCCGTCCACCTCAAGGACGGCCCCGCGCGGCGCGGCGAGCCGCAGACCCCGCTCGGCACCGGCGACGTCGACGCCCCGGCCGCCGTCCGGGCCGCCGGGCCCGGGCTGCGCTGGCACGTCGCGGAGATCGACATCACCGATCACGACCCGTTCGACCTGCTGGCGGGCAACGCCGCCCAGCTTGCGGAGTCGGGGCTGTCGCGCTGGTCCTGAACCCAAGAGGCGGGGTGACGGGCTGTTACCAGCAGGTGACCCCGCCGTCCACCAGCAGGTCCGCACCGGTGACGAAGCTCGCCGCGTCGCTCAGCAGGAACACGGTGGGGCCGACCATCTCGTCCACCGTCGCCATCCGGCCCAGCGGGGTGTCCGCCTCGAACTGGGCCACGCGTTCGGCCACTTCGGGGCGGAGGTTCATCGGCGTGGCCGTATAGCCCGGGCTCACGCTGTTGACCCGGATGCCGCGGGTGCACCACTCCGTGGCCAGGCTCTTCGTCAGGTGCATCACGGCGGCCTTGGAGGCGTTGTAGTGGGCCTGGGTCAGCCCCCGGTTGGCGATGGTGCCCGACATGGACGCGATGTTGACGATGGAACCGCCACCGTTGCGCAGCAGCGCCCGGCCCTCCGCCTGGCAGGAGAGGAACACACCGGTGAGGTTGACGTCCACGACCCGCTGCCACTGCTCCGGCGGCATGTCCTCGGCCGGGGCGGCGTTGGCGATGCCCGCGGCGTTGACCGCCAGCCGGAGGGCGCCCAGGTCGCGTTCGACCGTGGCCACCGCCTCCGCCAGGTCCTCCGCCCGGGTCACATCGGCGGGGAGGGCGACCGCGCGCCGCCCCGCGTTCCCGATCGCCTCGACCGTACCGGCCAGATCGCTGCCCGGCAGGTCCAGGCAGCCGACGTCGGCTCCCGTCTCGGCGAGCCCGATCGCCAGCCGCCGGCCGATGCCGCTGCCGGCTCCGGTCACCAGGGCCACGCTGTCGTCGAGGCGGAAGGAGGGGACGGGCATGAGTGCTCCTTGAGGGATGCTGCCGCGGCGCTCGTCGCCGCTACGCTTGTCGTTCGGTTCGGTCGGGCCGGCCCGCCAGCCGACGGGCCACTCCCAGGTCGGTGATCAGGACATCGACCCAGCCGCCCAGCACCGCGGCCCGTATCGCCGCGTACTTGCGGTCGCCGCCGGCCACCGCGACGCGGCGTGGCACGGCGCGGTAGACATCGGGGGTGATGCCGATGACGCGGTCGTTCAACTCGGTGTCGAGCAGGGTGCCGTGCTCGTCGAAGAAGTGGAGGCAGATGTCGCCCACCGCGCCGAGCCCGCGCAGCTGTTCCTGGTCGTCGTCGGAGAAGATGTTGCCGCTGCGGCGCAGCAGCGGCGAGGGTTCGAGGCTGCCGATGCCCACGATGGCGATGGTGAGGTTCTTCCACGCCGCGGCCACGCTGCTCACCTTGGGGTCGGCGAGGATGGCGTCCCGCACGGTGGCCCCGGCGACCAGGCCGGGGGCCGACATGAAGACCGGTTCCGCACCGGTCAGCTCGGCGAGCCGCCCCATCAGCCGGGTCGCCTGGACCTGGACCTGCGGATCGCCCACTCCGCCCATCAGCTGGACGACCTCTTCCAGGAACCGCCCGCCCGGCCGGGAGCGCATGGCCTCGACCGCCGCGAGCAGCGTGGCGCTCCACGAGGAGATGCCCAGCCGGTCGCCCTCCATGAGCGTGGTCTCCAGATAGACCGCGGTCGCCGCGCCGAGCGCCGGGATGACGGAGTCGGCCTCGCCCTCGACATCGACGACCACCACGTCGCGCAGCCCGTACCGGGCCGCGATCTCCTCCTCCAGCTCGGCGAAGACCCCCTCGGGCGGCACCACGATGGTGCGCACGATGCCGAGCTTGGCGGCCTGGGTGAGCAGCCTGGAGACGCGCGCCTGGGAGATGTGCAGCTCCTCGGCGATGCGCGGCTGCCGCATGCCCTGCTCGTGGTAGAGCCGGGCGATCCGGGTCATCAGCCGCAACTGCTCGTCGCTGGTCGCCATGCGTGTGGTGCGGGTCACGGGGGTGCCGGTCCGGTTGTGGGGATGCATAACGGCATCATGCCGTGGCCAGTCGCATGACCGCGGCGTCGGTCGCCTCGGCCGCCGGGAGGATGCCGCGCTGCCGCCCCCGGCTGAGCACGAGCACCCGGTGGGACAGGCCCAGGACCTCGTCGAGGTCGGAGCTGACCACGATGACCGCCATACCGGAGCGGGCCAGGTCCGCGATCACCTCGTAGATCGCGGCACGCGCCCCGACGTCGATACCGCGGGTCGGCTCGTCCAGGATGACCACCTTGGGCTTGCGCTCCAGCCACTTGGCGATGACGACCTTCTGCTGGTTGCCGCCGGACAGCGTCCGTACCGGCTGCCCGGCCCGCCCCTTGACGGTCATCAGGCTGATCGCCTCACCGGCCACCGCCGCCACCCGGCGCGGGCTGAGCCAGCCGCGGTGGGAGATGCGGTCGAGGTTGGGCAGGGCCACGTTGTCGCCGATCGACAGGTCCAGGACGGCGCCCTGGCCCTTGCGGTCCTCGGGCACCAGCACCACACCCGCCTCGATGGCCTCCTTGGGCCCGCGCAGCCGCAGGGCCCGGCCCTCGACGGCCACCGTGCCGCCGGTCACCGGATCGACGCCCGCGACGGCCCGCACCAGTTCGGTGCGGCCCGCTCCCACGATGCCCGCGATGCCGAGGACTTCGCTCTCGTGGACGCTGAACGACACGTCCTGGAAGGAGGGCCCGGTCAGGTTCCGCACCCGGAGCACTTCCCGGGCGCCCGCGGTTCCGGTGTCGGGGAAGATGCGCTCGATGCTGCGCCCGACCATCTCCTCCACCAGCTGGACCACCGGCACCTGCGCGGTGTCGTGGGTGGCGACGAGCTGTCCGTCGCGCATCACCACGACGCGGTCACAGATGCGGGCGATCTCCTCCAGCCGGTGGCTCACGTAGATGAACGACATGCCCTCGTCGCGGAGGGCGTCGATCCGCTCGAAGAGGTGATCGGTCTCCTCGCCGCCGAGGGCGGCCGTGGGCTCGTCGAGGATCAGCAGGCGCGCGTTCAGGGTCAGCGCCTTGGCGATCTCGACCTGTTGCTGCTCGGCCACCCGCAGGGTGCGCACCAGGCGGGTCGGGGAGATGTCGAGGCCCAGCCGCCGCAGCTGTTCCCGTGCCCGCCGGTTCATCTCGCCGCGGTCGATCCGCCCGCCCCGGCGCAGCAGCCGCCCGAGGAACACGTTCTCGGCCACGGACAGGTCCGGCAGCAGGCGCATCTCCTGGTGGATCAGGCCGATGCCGTGGCTGATGGCGTCTCCGGGGGACTTCGGCTCGTACGGCTGTCCCTGCCAGGTCATCTCGCCGGTGTCGGAGGGGAAGGTGCCCGCGATGACGTTGGACACGGTGGACTTGCCCGCGCCGTTCTCGCCGAGCAGCGCCACCACTTCCCCGGGGCGCACCTCCAGGTCGAACCGGTCGAGCGCCTGGGTGACCCCGAACCGCTTGGATATCCCCCGGACGACCAGGCCCTGGGAGGGCCCCGCCGCCGGGTGCTTTCCGGCGTCTGTCATCGCCGCGGCTCCTCTCTGCCGTTCCTGCCGCCTTTTACGGGTGGGTGTTGATGAACTGGGTGGCCTTCTTCTTGTCCTTGCTGGTCAGGAGGAAGGCGGGCTGAAGCTGTTCGGCCGGGACCTTCTTGCCCTTGATGATGTCCACGGCGGTGTTCACCGACATCCGGCCCATCTTGCGCGTCTGCTGCACCATGGTGGCGTCGATGGTGCCCCGGCGGACGGCCTTGAGCCCGGCGATGTCGCCGTCGAAGCCGACGATGAGGTGCTTCTTGTGCGAGCCGGACGCCTTGACGGCCTGGGCGGCGCCGAGTGCCATCGCGTCGGCCTGGCCCCACAGGATGTCGATGCCGGGGTGGGCCTGGAGCATGTCCTGGGAGACGGAGTACGCCTTGTCCTGGGCCCAGTCGGCGGGCTGCTGGGACACCACCTTGATGCCGGGCGCGTTCTTCAGGGCCTGCCCGAACCCCTTCTGCCGGTCCACCTGCGGGGTGGTGCCGATCTGGCCCTGGAGGATGGCGAGCTGCCCCTTGCCGCCGGACTCCTTGACCACGTAGTTCCCCAGCGTCCGCGCGGCCGCGACGCTGTCGCTGGCGATGAACGACTTGCCGGGCTCACCGGGTGGGTTGCGGTCCACGGTGACCACGGGGATCTTGGCGCGGTTGGCCGCCTTCACGGGGACGCCCGCCGCCGTGGCGCCGGCGGGGATGTAGATGATGGCGCTGACCTGACGGCTGATGAAGTCCTGGATCTGGTTGACCTGGGTGGCCGCGTCGCCGCGTGCGTCCGAGACGATGACCTTGATGCCCTTCTTCTTGGCCTCGGCGGTCACGGACTGCTTGATCTGGTTGAAGAAGTCGGCCTGGAGGTTGGCCACGGCCAGCCCGATGGTGATCTGCTTGCCGTCGGCGGTCTTCGCGCCGTTGCCACCGCGTCCGCAGGCGGTGACGCCGACCACCATGGCGGCCGCGACTCCGGTGGCTATCACGACGCGTGTCGTCGCTCGTGTCTTCATGGGAACCAACTCCTTGGCTTGTGCCCGGGGGAGAGAAGGGGGGGGAGGGGGAGGGGAGAAAGGGGGCGGGGCGCGGTCAGCGCGCTTCGCGGCGACGGAGCACGTCGAGCATGACGGCCAGCGCGATCACCAGGCCGATGACGATCTGCTGGATGAACGGCGAGACCCCCAGCAGGTTGAGGCCGTTGCGCAGAACCCCGATGATCAGCACGCCGATCAGGGTTCCGGTGATCGAGCCGACGCCACCGCTGAGGCTGGCCCCGCCGATCACCACGGCGGCGATGGTGTCGAGTTCGTAGCCGGTTCCCGCGCTCGGCTGGGAGGAGTCCAGGCGCATGGTCAGGAAGACCCCGGCCAGGCCCGCCAGCAGACCGGTGACGGTGTAGACGAGCACGGTCCGCTGCTTGACCTTGATCCCGGCGAGCCGGGCGACCTCGGCGCTGCCGCCGATCGCGTACAGGGCGCGCCCCCCGCTCCGGTAGCGCATGTACGCCCACCCCGCCACGTACAGCGCGGCGAGCACGGCGGTGCACGCGGTGAAGATGCCGAGGTACCGGATGGTGGACAGGTTGTCGAACCAGTCGGGGAAGCCGACGATCTGCTGCCCGTCGGTGATGACGTTGGCCAGGCCGCGGGCGATCGACATCATGGCCAGCGTGGCGATGAACGGTGGCAGCTTGGTGTAGGTGATGCCCAGCCCGTTGGCGAGCCCGCATCCGCCCGCGACGGCGATCGCGGCCACCGCGCTCAGCCACAGCGGCCATCCCTGGTCGTGCGAGAGCCAGCCGACCACCATGGTGGCGAGGGCCAGCACGGCGCCGACCGAGAGGTCGATGCCGCCCATCACGATGACCGCGGTCATGCCGAGCGCGAGCAGACCGAGGACGGCGGTCTGGTCGACGATGTTGAGCAGATTGCTCTGGGTGAGGAAGTACGGCGTCGCGATGAAGAAGACGACGCACATGGCGAGCAGGCCGAGGGCGGGACCGCGCGATCCGGTGAGGATGCCCGTCACCCAGGACGGCAGCCGGGAGCGGTCGGCGTCTGCGGGGGGTGGTGGTGTGTCAACGGCCGTTGCGGCGTTGCCGGTCGTGCTCATCGAAACCTCCGAGTGGTCCTCCGACGTCGTCGGAGCTAGTTCATGAACATCCCGCCGTCGACGTTGATCGTCTGGCCGGTGATGTACTCCGCCTCCCGCGAGGCGAGGAAGAGCAGCAGGTTGGCGATGTCGTCATGGGTTCCGGCGCGTCCGAGGGGGATTCCCGCGATCCACTCGGCCATCAGTTCCCCGGGTGCGTAGTCGCCCAGCAGACGGCCCCACGCGCGGTCGTTGTAGTCCCACATCTCGCTGCCGACGATCCCGGGGCAGTAGGCGTTGACCGTGATCCCGTCCCCGGCCAGCTCCTTGGCCAGGGACTGGGTGAGGCCGACCACCCCGAACTTGCTGGCCGCGTAGTGCGGTGTGTAGAGGAATCCCTGCCGTGCCTGTCCCGAGGCCGCGTTGAGGATGCGTCCGCCGCGCCCGTACCGCCGCATGACGGCCGCGGCGGCCTGGGCGCACAGGAAGGTGCCGGTGGTGTTGACGGCGAGGACCTTCTGCCAGTCGTCGTGGGTCAGGTCTTCGAGCCTGCTGATGGTGATGACGCCCGCGTTGTTGACCAGGACGTCCAGCCGTCCCCAGGTGGACTCGGCGAGCCCGACGGCGCGGGCCACGTCCTCGGGGGAGGTGACGTCCGCCCGGACGCCGAGGGTGCGGGTCCCGCTGTCGTCGGCCAGCTCCCGCGCGGAGTCCTCGACGGAGGGGTCCGTGTCCACCAGCAGCACATCGGCGCCCTCACCGGCGAACCGGGCGGCGATTCCCCGGCCGATGCCGCGCGCGGCCCCGGTGACCATGACGCCCTGTCCCGCGTATCGCGCTGTCATGACGCTCCTTTGGCGGTCGAGGGTTCGGGAGTGCGGTGCGGTACGGCGGCCCGCGGCGGGGGTTCCGGGGTGCGGCCGACCTCACCGGTGGCGGTCTCATCGGTGGTGGCCCGGAGGCGGGAGCGGCGTACCGCCGTGTGCCAGTGGGCGAGCCTGCGGGCCCGGGTGGTCTCGTCGCCGGTCGGCGCGTAGCTCTCCCGGGGCCGGTCCAGCCGTTCCAGGGCGGCCCGGTCCCACACCCCGCGGGTCAGCCCCGCGAGATGGGCGGCGCCGAGGGCCGACAGGTCGCGGGCCAGGGCCCGTTCGACGAGCCGCCCGCTGGTGTCGGCCTGGAGCCGCATCAGCACCGGGTTGCCGGTCGGCCCGCCGTCCGCGAGCAGCCGGGTGACCGGGCCCGTCTCCCGCTCGACCGCCGCCACCACGTCCTCGACCTGGAACGCGATCGACTCCAGCGCGGCCCGTGCGAGGTGCCCGGGGTGGGTGCCCAGGGTGAGCCCGCTGATCAGCCCCACCGCGTTCTCGTCCCACCAGGGGGCGCCCAGCCCGCCGAAGGCGGGGACGACGACCACGCCCTCGCTGCTGTCGGCGGCCAGTTCCGCCAGCTCGGCGGGGCCCCGGCCGAGCACGCCCGCCAGCCAGTTCACGGTGGCGCCGGTGGAACGGACGTTCCCCTCCACCGCCCAGGTCGGGTTCCCGCCGGTCTGCCAGGCGACGGTCAGGCACAGCCCGGAGGAGACCCGGGCCGCCGAGGGGACCACCGCCATCACCGACGACCCGGTGCCGTAGGTCGCCTTGACCGTCCCCGGGGCCCAGCCCGCGTGGGCGAACAGCGCCGCGTGGGAGTCACCGAGCACCGCGGTGACCGGCACCCCGTCGGCCAGCGGCGCCAGTCCGCGGGCGCTGGGGAACGGGCCCTGCGACGGTACGACCCGGGGCAGCACCTCCAGCGGTACGTCGAAGATCTGCGTCAGCCGCCGGTCCCAGGCACACCGGCGCACATCGAGCAGCTGGGTGCGCGCCGCGTTGCCGACCTCGATGAGATGAGCGCCGCCGAGCTTGAACAGCAGCCAGGAGTCGACCGTGCCCAGGCACAGCTCGCCCGCGCGGCTGCGGCGGCGGTCGGGGTCGTACCGGTCCAGCAGCCAGGCGGCCTTCGGAGCCGAGAACATCGGGTCCAGCGGCAGCCCGCTGACCTCGCGGACCAGCTCCGCGCGGGGCACGGCCCGCAGCAGGGCCGGATCGCCCGCGGTGCGCTTGTCCAGCCAGCTCACCAGCGGACTCAGCGGTTCCCCGGTCGCCCGGTCCCAGAGCAGCAGCGATTCGCGCTGGGTGCTCAGGCCGATGGCGGCGACGGACGAGGCGTTTCGGCCGTCGAGACATGCGGCGACGGCCCGCCCGCAACCGGCCCAGATCTCCTCCGCCGACTGTTCGACCCACCCCGGGGCGGGGGTGGACAGCTCCAGGGGGACCGAGCCGTGGGCGACGATGTCCCCGCGCCGGTCGACCAGGATCGCCTTGGTCGCGCTGGTGCCCTGGTCGATGGCGAGGACGAGCGGTTCAGCGGTGCTCATGGGCCAGCAGCTCCCGGACGGCGACGGCGATGCCGTCGGCGGTCAGGCCGAAGTGTTCCAGCAGGAAGGAGGCGCTGCCGGTGGGCGCGAACCTGCGGTGCACCCCCAGGATCCGCATGGGCACCGGACGGTTCTGGGCGACGACGCTGGCCACCGCCGCGCCGAGCCCGCCCGTGGTGGTCGCCTCCTCGGCGGTGACGATGCCGCGGGTCTCGCGGGCGGCGCGCAGCACCGCGCCGACGTCCATCGGCTCGACGAAGGTCATGTTCAGCACGCGGACGCCGATGCCCTCGGTGCGCAGCGTCTCGGCGGCGGTGAGCGCCCGGGACACCATCGTGCCGACGGCCATCACCGTGATGTCGTCCCCGTCGGTCAGCTGGAGGGAGCGCCCTGGCTGGAACGGCGCGTCCTCCGGGGTGACGGCGGGGATCTTGAACCGGGGAATGCGCAGATAGACCGGGCCGTCGTGGGAGGCCGCCCAGCGGACGGCGGCGCGCGTCTGGGCGGGGTCGGCCGGGACCGCGACGGCCAGGTCCGCGATGGCCCGCATCCACGACAGGTCCTCGATCGAGTGGTGCGTCGGCCCCAGCTCCCCGTACGCCATGCCGGGGCTCTGTCCGCACAGGACGACGGGCAGCCCGTTGTAGGCGGCGTCGGTCTTGATCTGCTCGGTGGCCCGGCCGGTGAGGAACGGGCCCGCCGCGCTCACGAAGGGGATGAGCCCGCCGTTGGCGAGCCCGGCCCCGACGCCGACGAGGTCCTGCTCGGCGATGCCGACGTTGATCAGACGGTCGGGGTACAGCTCCCGGAAGCGCACCAGGTTGCTCGATCCCACCGAGTCGTTGCAGACGGCGACGACGCGCGGGTCCTCGGCGGCCAGGGCGATCAGTTCCTCGGCGAAGGCCTGGCGGCAGTCGTAGGTCTGCGCGGCGTTCTCGGGTATGAGTCCGGCGGTCATCGGCTCAGCTCCTCCAGTGCGGCGTGCACCTGGCCGGTGTCGGGCACCTTGTGGTGCCACTCGACCCGGTCCTCGATGAACGACACGCCTTTGCCCTTGACGGTCCGTGCGATCACCGCGACCGGTTTGCCGGAGGAGGAGGGGCCCAGCGCGGACAGCAGTCCCGCGTGGTCGTGCCCGTCCACCTCGCGCGCCTCCCAGCCGAAGCTGGTCCACTTCTCCGCCAGTGGCTCCAGGCGCTTGGTCTCCTCGGTGCGGGCGCCCTGCTGGAGGCGGTTGCGGTCGACGATCGCGGTGAGGGAGCCGAGGTCGTAGTGGGCGGCGGTCATGGCCGCCTCCCAGTTGCTGCCCTCCTGTAGCTCGCCGTCGCCGAGGACGACGTACGTGCGGTACGAGCGGCCCGCGAGCCGGGCGGCGAGGGCGCAGCCGACCGCGACGGGGAAGCCGTGGCCCAGCGGTCCGGTGTTGGTCTCGACGCCCGGGACCTTGGTCCGGTTCGGATGGCCGTTGAGCGCGGAGAGCGGAGCCATGAAAGTGGACAACTCGGATGTCGGGAAGTAGCCGCAGTGGGCGAGCGTGGCGTACAGGGAGGCCGCGCAGTGTCCCTTGCTGAGGATGAACCGGTCGCGGTCGGGTCTGCGGGGCTGGGCGGGATCCACGTCGAGCACCCGTCCGAAGAGGGTGACGAGGATGTCGGTCACCGACAGGTCGCCGCCGATATGGCCGAGTTGCGCCTTGTCGATCATCTGCACCACGGTCCGGCGCACCTCGGCGGCCAGCTGCCGGAGCTCGCGGACCTGTGCGTCCGGGTCTGCGTCGGCGATGCGGCGGCGGCGCGCCCGGAACCGCTCGGCGCCGGATGGGTCTGTGCTGAGCATCTGAACGTCCTTGGTCGCCGTGGGGAGGGGGCGAAGAGGAGGAGAGGGGAGGGAGGGGAGAGGAGAGAGAGAAGTGAATATTTATTCACTAGTGAATTGTGGTGCTGAGAAAGTAAGTCGGGTTTCAGCCATGTGTCAATGGGGTTGCACCGCGGCCTTCTGGGAGGCGTTCACGTCGATGCCATCGTCCGGTCGCCGCCGGGTCACCGGTTGTCGGCGGCGCGTGATTCGATGACCACATGTTCGATGACGTTCTTGCCAGTGATCTCTCCGAGGTGGAGCAGGCGGTGCGCGCGGCGGCCGCCGCGGAGATCATGCCGCGCTACCGGCAGCTCGCCGCCCACGAGATCGTGGAGAAGAAGGGCCCGCATGACCTGGTGACCACCGCCGACCGGCAGGCCGAGGAGCACCTGACCGCCTCGCTCACCGCGCTGCTGCCCGGCTCGGTCGTGGTGGGCGAGGAGGGTGTGCACGCCGATCCCGGCCTCCTCGAGCACCTCGGTGGCGACGCGCCCGTATGGATCGTCGACCCGGTGGACGGCACCCGGCAGTTCGTCCACGGCGACACGGGCTTCGCGACCCTCGTCGCCCTCGCCCACCACGGCGAACTCCTCGCCTCCTGGACCTACGCCCCCGCACAGGAGCTGATGGCCGTGGCGCGCCGCGGCGGGGGCGCCGTCCTCAACGGCGAGCCGCTCCGGGCCGGGGCCCCGGAGCCGGGCAAGCCCCTCGAAGTCGCCATCTCCCACTACGACTTCACCACCGACCATGAGAAGCGCGCCCTGTCCGGGCTGCGGACCGACGGCGTGGCACCGCGTCCGTGCGGCTCGGCCGGTCTCGAGTATCTGAACATCGCCCGCGGCCGGCTCGACGCGATCGCCTTCACCTGGGAGAACGCCTGGGATCACGCCGCCGGGCTACTGCTGGTCGCCGAGGCCGGCGGGGCGAGCGCGACGCTGTCGGGCGAGCCGTTCCGTATCGCCGGAGGCAACGCGCTTCCCTTCACGGCGGCGCGGAACGAGGTGACCGTACGGCATATCCTGGGCCTGCTGGCCGCCGCCGGCTGAGTGGATCCATCGGCCCCGGAGGGGCCGTCCTCAACGACGAGGAGGCCGACGTGCCGTCGATGCTCGACGCGGTAGTGGTGGGTGCCGGGCCGAACGGGCTGACCGCGGCGGTCGAACTCGCCCGCCGTGGCTGCGCGGTGGAGATCTTCGAGGCCGCCGACGCGATCGGCGGCGGCTCCCGCACCGAAGAGCTGACCCTGCCCGGCTTCCGGCACGACCCCTGCTCCGCCGTGCACCCCCTCGCCATCGGCTCCCCGGCCTTCGACCGGATGCCGCTCGGCCGCCACGGGCTGGAGTGGCTGCACCCCGAACTGCCGCTCGCCCACCCCTTCCCGGACGGCAGCGCCGCCGTACTGGCCCGCTCGGTCGGCGAGACCGCCCGGTCGCTCGGCCCGCGCGACGCGGGGGCGTACCGCCGTCTCATGGCGCCCTACCTCGGCAACTGGGCCACGTTCGCCCCCGATGTGCTGCGCGCCCAGTGGGACGGGGTCCCGCGCGACCCGCTGACCTGGGCCCGCTTCGGGCTGAACGCCGTCCTGCCGGTCTCGCTCCTCAGCCGCCGCTTCCGCGGCGAGAAGGCGCGCGCCATACTCGCCGGGCTCGCCGGCCACGCCATCGCGCCCACCAGCGCCCCGGCCACCGCCGGTCCGGCCCTCATCTTCGCGATCGCGGCCCATGAGGTCGGCTGGCCGATCCCGCGCGGCGGCTCGCAGTCGATCGCGGACGCGCTCGGCTCGTACCTGCGCGAACAGGGCGGGGTCATCCACACCGGCACGGAGGTCAAGCGGCTCGACGAGCTGCCCCCGGCCCGCGCGTACATCTTCGACACCTCACCGCGCGCTCTGGCCCGGATCGCGGGGCTGGGCAACGCGTACCGCCGCTACCGCTACGGGCCCAGCGCCTTCAAGATCGACTACGCGCTGGACGGCCCGATGCCGTGGACCGCGCCGGAGGCGCGCCGCGCCGGGACCGTCCACATCGGCCCGACCGCGGGCGAGATCGGCACCGCCCTGCGCTCCGCCTTCGACGGCCACCCCCCGGCCGTCCCCTTCCTGATCTCCGCCCAGCCCAGCCTGGTCGACCCGACCCGCGCCCCCGAGGGCAAGCACACCTTCTGGGTCTACGGCCACGCCCCCAGCGGCTGGACGGGAGACCTCACCGATGCCATCGAGCGCCAGCTCGACCGCTTCGCCCCCGGCTTCCGCGATCTGGTGCTGGCCCGCGCGGTCACCGGGCCCCCCGAACTCGCCGCCCGCAACGCCAACTACATCGACGGCGACATCGCCTGCGGCGCCTTCGAGGGCCTCCAGTCCGTCATCCGCCCCAAGCTCGCCCGCGTCCCCTACGCCACGCCCCACCCCGCGGTCTTCCTCTGCTCCTCCGCCACCCCGCCGGGCCCCGGCGTCCACGGCATGTCGGGCCACCACGCGGCCCGCGCGGTGTGGCGGCGGCTGCGGGGACGGTAGCGGGGACCCGCGGAGGGGCGGGTCCACCGACGTCCACCGGCAGGGCCTGTCGCTGCGGCCTAGTACCAGGCGGTCGAGGCCAGGGTCTGGTTGTTGCAGATGAGGACGGCCCGGCTCTGCCGCCCGTCGAGGTTGTTGATCACCTTGGTGTAGGCGTAGTCGATGCCCGGGTCGACGGTCTCCAGCACCCACACGATCTTGCCGCCGTCGAGCCGGTTGCTGTGCGCCGCGCAGCCCTGCGGTGCGTTCTCGATGCGGGCGAACGAGCCGCAGCCGGAGTTGTAGAAGTACTTCAGGGTGATGGTGCGGCCCTGGTACACCGCCGTCTTCGTCGCCCCGCCCGGCACGTTCGGCTGGGTGTAGCGGCCCGAGCACGCCGTCTGCTCGGGGTACCGGCCCTCATGGGGCAGATTGCCGTAGCTCGCGCTCTGCCCGGGCGCGGCCTCGGCCGTGAGCGGGGTGAGGGCCGCCAGGCCGAACGCGAGGGCGGCGCCGAAGAGTGTGCGTCGCAGTCCGCGTCGGCGAGGGCCCTGCTCGGCCCGGTTCGTCGTCGAGGTCATGTCCGTCTTCCTCCCGGAGGTCGGATGGTACGAGTCCGCTGAAAGCGCCTCCAAGGCTGCCCAGTCATGACCCGGTCCGCCATGACCTTCGGTGCGTGCCTAAATAAGCAGGCCAGATCGTAAAGTGAGGAAATTCGGTCGATCAGCTGATCCTCCGGGCGTGTCGTGGCATGACCACTTCACCGGGCACCCGCACCATGGGGACGGACCGCTGCACGGAGTACCGGGGGAGGCCGCTGTGTTGCGTCTGCACTTCACGCGCGAGGATCTGCTCAGAACCACCGTCGCGGCCGGGCCCGATCCGCTGTGGGAGACGGTGCTCAGCGCCAACCTCCTCGGCACCGCCCAGGGCCGGGCCGTCTTCGACCGCTGGCGCCTGCACACCCGGCCCCGGCTGCGCCGACTGCCGCCGGACTCCGTACGCCTGGTCCGCACCCTGGCCCCGCCGCAGGGCAGGTTCCCCGACTTCCTCAACCCGCGGGAGTCCGCGGGCGGCCTCGCCGAGGGCATCGAGGCCGTGCTGTCCACCCCGCGGCGGCGGCTGCGGCGGGAGATCGGCCTGCTGCGCTCGGCACCCCCGTGGCTGCGCCCGCTCGCCGACGGCGAACCGGACACGCTGCGCACCCTCGGACGGGCGCTCAAGGGGTACTTCGACGCCGCGCTCGCCCCCTGCTGGACGGCGATACGCGCCCAGGCCGAGGCCGATCGCGCGCTACGGGCCCGGGCCCTGCTCACCGGGGGCACCGAGGCGCTGCTGTCGACCCTCGGGCCCACGCTGACCTGGCGTTCTCCGGTGCTGGAGGCGGATTATCCGCTCGACCGGGATCTCCACCTGGGCGGGCGGGGACTGCTGCTGATCCCCTCGGTGTTCTGCTGGCGCAACCCGATCACCCTGGCCGACCCCGGGCTCCCGCCCGTGCTGGTCTACCCCGTGCGGCGCGGCCCCGGCTGGTGGCCGTCGCAGGGGACGCCGCCGACCGGCCGGAGCACCCTCGGATCGCTGCTGGGCCGGGGACGGGCCGCCGTCCTGCGGGCGGTCGAGGGCGGCTGCACCACGAGCGAACTGGCCCGGCGCACCGGCGTCACCCCGGCCACCGCCAGCGAGCACGCCCGGATCCTGCGCGACGCGGGCCTGCTCGCCTCCGTACGCGACCGCAACACGGTCCTGCACACGCCCACCCCGCTGGGCACGGACCTGCTGGCCGCGAACCGGACTTCTTAGTGCGGGATGCTGTCGATGACCTCGCGCGCGCCCTGCCGCAGCAGGGCCACCGCGACCGACGTCCCCAGGGTGGCCGGGTCCAGCGGGCCCGCCCACTCGTGCGCGTCCAGCACCGTCTTGCCGTCCGGGCTGAAGACCCGGGCGCGCAGCGACAGCCGCCCGTCCCGCTCGGCCTTGGCGTAGCCGGCGATGGGGGAGTTGCAGTGCCCCTGGAGCACGTGCAGGAGCATCCGCTCGGCGGTGATCTCCTTCCACACGTCGGTGTCACCGAGCCCGGCGACCGCCTCGATCGTGGTGGTGTCGTCCTCCCGGCACTGGAGCCCGAGCACCCCGGCCCCGATGGGCGGGCACATCGTCTCCACGGGAAGGATTTCGCTGATCACGTCCGCGCGGTCGATCCGCTCCAGCCCCGAGACGGCCAGCATCAGCGCGTCGCAGTCGCCCGCCGCCAGCTTCTCCAGCCGCCGGTTGGCGTTGCCGCGCATCGGGACGCACTCCACATGGGGGTGGGTGACGGCCAGTTGGGCGACGCGCCGCACCGACGAGGTGCCGATCCGGGTCCCCTCCGGCATCTGGTCCAGCGTCAGCCCCTCGGGGTGGATCACCGCGTCCCGGATGTCGTCCCGCTTGAGGTAGGCCGCGAAGACCGTGCCCGCGGGCAGCGGCCGGTCGGCGGGCACGTCCTTGATGCAGTGCACCGCGAGATCCGCCTCACCCGCCAGCAGCGCGGCGTCCACCTCCTTGGTGAACGCGCCCTTCCCGCCCAGCTTCGACAGATCACCCATCCAGCGGTCGCCGGAGGTGGTGACCGGCACGACCTCCGTACGGATACCGGGCCGCAGCGCGGCCAGCTCGGTGCGGACCCGCTCGACCTGGGCGAGGGCCATGGGCGAGGAACGGGAGACGATGCGGATCAGATCGGCGGACGACATGGCGTAGAGGATAGGCCCTCCGCGGGGCCGCTATTGCCCGGCCCCGGGGAACCGTTCCGCGACCAGCACCGCGAGGTCGATGTACGCGTCGAGGGTCTTGGGGGCGAGCCGTTCGAGGTCGATGTCGCGCTGGGTGGCCACGTAGTCGTCGTACGGCACGACCACCACATCACGGCACCGGTTCCGGAACCCCTCCGCCAGCTCGTCGTTCGTCAGGGCCTCGGTCTCGGACGACCTCTTGATCACGGTGATGGCGTCGCGCACCAGCTCCGCGTGACCGTCCTCCTCCAGCCTGTCCAGGACCGTGCGCACGGTAAATCCGTGCTCATCGTGGGTGGTGGTGACGACGATCAGCTGGTCGGCGAGGTCGAGGATTCCCCGTCTGGCGTCATGGAACGAACCGATGTCGGTGAGGACGACCGCGTAGCGGCCGCTCAAGTTGGTGATGACGCGGCGGTGCTCCTCGTGGGTGGCGGGGTCCATGGGGTCGCGCAGTGTGGAGTTCCCGGCGAAAAGCTCAAGCCCGGACGGGGGTGGTGGGGTGCCAGGCACATTGAGACCGAAGGGGCTCGCGTCGAACGCGATGACCCTGTCCTCGCGTTCGCTCGCGAGGATCGAGCCGAGCACGAGCGTCGTCGCGGATCGCTCGGCCCCCGCCAGGTGACTGATCACCATGATGCGGTGGGTGGTCGTCAGCGGTGTACGGATGAGGTCGAGTTTGCGCTGTCGCTGGGCCCTTCCGCCGAAGCGGAAACGGGACGACGGACGGCGGGGGCGGGCCTGGGGGGTGGGGGCGGGGGTGTCCGGTGTCTCGGCCGGGAGTTGGGCGTCCGTGGACTCCAGGTCGTACGGCGTGGTGTCGCCATACGTCTGCGTGGACGGCAGGCACCGCACGATGACATCAGCCACATGACCCGCCGTCGGGCGCCGTCCCGGACGGTCGCTGAGGCAGGCACCGATGATCGAGAGCAGCTGGGGGTCGCGCCACAGCGCCCCTGTCTGGCTGAGCTGGGCGGTCGGCTGCGCGTCGGCTATGGCACGGAGAATCACCCCCAGGGCGTAGACGTTGTCCGCGCGGGCGTTGCTGACGTTGTCAAGGGCCGCGTCCGTCCAGCTGGTCAGCTTCACGGTACGGCCGATGACGAGCACGCTGTCCGCCGTCAGCTCCCTGAGCGCGAGGCCCCTGAGCGCGCACATGTTCACCGCCTCGGCGAGGCGCAGGCCGATAGTGGCGGCGTGCACGGGGTCCAGCCGGGATGCGCTGCCGCCCAGCAACGAGGACAGCGTCGGGGCCGGGGAGCCGTCGGGGAGGCTGACGAACTCCGTCGCGATCCAGGGCGGAACGGATTCGAATGCCCCCTCGATCCACTGCGGTGCGTAGTGCCCGGACATCCGCCGCAGCGCCTCGGCCTCGGCCCGTAGTTCCCGCTTGGCGCCCGGGGCGGTGCGGATCACGACTTTGCGGAAGTCGCGTGTCCGACGGGCCAGATAGACGCCGTACCCCCCGCTGCCGCCGAGCCTGCGGTCGATCTCGTACCCCGGGAACGACGGCTGTCCGCTCTCCGGTTCGGCATCCGGGGCGTAGGACGTCGACCGTGGTGGTGCTGTGGCCAGGTCCACGCCGCACATGTCGCAGAATTGGTCGCCCGCTTCGAGCGGATAGTCGCAGAGCGAGCAGACGTCGACCCGCTCGGCGCGTTCGGCTCGCCTCTTCGGCGCCTCGGCGGCCTCCGGCCGGAAATCCATGAGGAGCTGCCAGACCTCGTGCGCGGTGGGACGGTTCTGCCGCTCCAGGCATGCCAGCACCAGGGCGCGGACTGGCGCCCAGGCGTCGCCGTCCCAGCGCGGCATGTCGTAGTCGTCGATGCGGGGTCGATGCGTGCGGCCGCTGCCACCGAGACGCAGCAGGATTTCGCCCAGCGCCGCGACGTTGTCCTCGGGGGTCGGCGGGACTCGGCCGTACGAGTCGGCGGACGGCACGCCGTCGATGCAGGCCGAGGACCAGGCGCTCAGGATGACGTCCTCGCCGGCGAGGTGCACGGTGCTGATGGTGAGGTCGCCGTGCACCATTCCCTCCGCGGCACACACGCGCACGGCGTCCGCGATCCGCCGGGCGATCCGGAGGGCGGTGCGCGCGTCCCACGTCACGGCGCTCGAGAGGAGGAGGTCGTCCAGCCGGTCCGCGACGAAGGGCTCCTCCGCGATCCACGGAGGGTCGTCGTCCAGCCCCTCGCGCAGCAGGGCGCACGCGTGGCGTCCGTTCATCCGGCGCAGCGCCTCCGCCTGTACGCCCAGCAGCGCGGCGCCGTAGGGCTGATGCTCGGGGTGGACGATGCTGACGACGGCCTCCTCGCCGTACGCGTCCCGGCCCAGGTAGCGCGCGACGCGCAGGCCCGGCGTACCGACTCTGCGCAGCCGGTACGGACCGATCACGTCCGGATCCCGGGCTTCGAGGCGGCGCCACTGTTGCGCCGCCGCACGGGTCGCCAGCACCGAGGACTGCGACGGCGCCCCCAGCCGGGCCGCCAGCCGTCGCTCGACCGTGCTGAAGGGCCGGGCGCCGGGTGGGAGGCGGTCGGTGCCCGCCGTGTGGGCGAGCCAGGCGGGGAAGTCGGGGGAGCGGCCCGCCAGTTCCTCCAGCCGTCGGCCGATGGTCCGGCTGGTCGCGACCAGTTCGGCCAGCGGCACCGCGCCCAGCAGCGCCTGCTGGGCGGCGTCGGTGAAGGCGAAGGGCCGGTGTTCGGGCGGCAGGGGGTCCGGACCCGCCGAGGCGGGCGGCTCGACCGGGCGCATCAGCCCGCCGAGGAACACTTCGGCCAGCCGGCCGGTGTCGGACCGCCCGTCCACCGCCTTCTGCACCATCCGCATCACCGGCACCGGCAGCGGGGCGACCGCCGACAGGTGGGCCGCCAGGCGGTACGCCTCCGGGGACGCCGCGTCCCGGAAGAGCTGGACGCGGCCCAGCTCATCGGCCGGGGACGGAACCGAGGCCGGGCGGGTGGCGGCGGGAGCGCCGCGCGGTGGGGCGAGCAGCGGCAGGACGGCCGTGCCGCTCGCGGAGGCGATCAGCCGCGCCCAGTCCGCCAGCGGCCCGGCCTCCGGTTCCAGTACGGGCACGGGCACCCCGTCGAACCGGGCCAGGGCGGTGGGCAGCACCGGATCGGTGACCGACCAGTCCGCGTTGGCCGAGCCGGGTCTGCGGGTCCGTACCTGCCAGCGCCGCGTCCGGATGCCGGAGCTGTCCCACAGCCGGGGCGGCAGGGCGTGCACGACGGCGGTGGGCCCCACCCCCGCCCAGCGCGCCAGCACCTGGCCCATCCGTCCATCACGCCACGCGGCCCCGACCCCGTCGCTCACCACCAGCACCAGCGTGTGCCCGGACGGGTCGGACAGCGCCGTGGTGGGGAGGTGGGGCGCGTCCGGGTCGTAGGGCCGGGTCCGCAGCGCGGGGGCGGCGCGGCCGCGCGTGTGCAGGCCGAGCACCCGTACGACGCGGAAGGCGCCCGAGCGTTGCAGCACCGTGCGCAACTCGACGGCCAGCCGCCGCCACAGCAGCATCGACGTGCCGTCGTCGACGACGAGCGCGAGGTCGAGCCAGCGCTCGCGGGCCGGGCGGGTGACCACGTCCGGCAGACCGGTCTCGGCGAGTGCCGCCGCGGTGGCGACCTCGTCGAACTCCCGCTTCAGCGGATTGGGGCGGTGCTGCTTGAGCGGGCGCAGGGCACGGCCGATGGAGAGTTCCTGGTGCAGCGCCTTGTCCTCGGGCACGCGCAGCGGCAGCCCGCGCCGCGCGTCGGGCGACTCGGCGTCCGCGTCGGGCCCGCCGGGTGTGTGGCCTCCGCCGTAGAGGCCGTGCGGCGCGCGGCCGGCGGGGTGGTGACGGTCCCGGGGATCGGGGAGTGGGGAGGGTGCTTCTCGCTCCTGCGGCGGCGGATCGGTCGGCGCGGCGTCCTGCCGTGCGGCCTCGGTCTGCCGCACCGGGGCGGGCCGTACGACGGGGGAGACGGGCACGGCCGGGGCGGCGGGGCGCGCGTCGGGCAGGGGCAGCCCGGTGCGCGCCGCCGCGCGCTCCAGGGGCGCCCCCGCGGCGTCGCGCTCGGGCAGCCGCCCGGCCAGCCAGAGGGCGTCGAGCAGCTCTTCCCGCGACAGATATACGCCGCCGGACGCGAGGACCGTGATGGCCTCGTCGAGCCGATCCAACCGCCCCTGGTGGCCGTCCCCTCGGGCCATGGGTCACACCGCCCCGCCCAGCCGGTGCAGCACCGCTTCCAGCAGCCCCTGCGCCGTCACATCCACTCCGCCCGACCGCAGGAACACGGCGTTCAGCAGCTGATCGGTGGCCAGCTCGCGCGCCGCGCGCCGCCGCAGGAAGACGTCCAGGAGCTGATCGACCTCCGCCAGCGCCTCCTCGCCCAGGTGCGCGGTGACGATCGCCCGCAGCCGCTCCTCGTCGGGGGTGGGCAGCTCCAGCCGTACGCAGCGGCGGAGGAAGGCGGGCGGGAAGTCGCGTTCGCCGTTGCTGGTGATCACCACGACGGGGAACTCCTCGCAGGCCAGCCGCCCCCGCCGCACCGTGGCGCGTTCGCCCGCCCGCTCGGTGAGCACCTCCACCACCGACTGCTCCTCCGGCAGCCGGGCCAGCTCGGGGATCTCGAACTCGCCCTCCTCGAAGACGGTCAGCAGGTCGTTCGGCAGATCGACATCGCCCTTGTCGAGTTCGTCGACGAGCAGCGCCCTGGGCCGGTCGCCCGGCACCAGCGCGGTGCCCAGCGGGCCGAGCCGCACGAAGCTGCCGATGTCGGGTTCGGCCTCGCCGCGGTCCCGCATCAGGGTCGTCTCGCGCAGTCGCCCGATCGCGTCGTAACGGTAGAGCGCGTCCTGCACGGTGGACCGGCTGTTGACGGGCCAGCGCAGCACCTCGCCCAGCCCCAGTTCGTGCGCGACCGCCCGAGCGAGGGACGACTTGCCGGTGCCAGGGCTGCCGGTGACGAGCAGCGGACGGCGCAGATGCAGGGCCGCGTTGACCACGTCCGCGTGCTCGGGCGAGATCAGATACGGCGATGTCCGGGTGGCATCGGAAGCCGCTCGATCCGGGTCACCCGCAGCGCTGCCGAAGCGGCGCCACGGCGGCGCGGGCGGCATGTCGACCTGCCGGGGTACGCCGTCCCCCCGGAACAGCCGCCAGCCCTGCTGTTCGTGCTGTTCCCGTGCGTTCATCGGGGAACCTCCCTTTCGGTCCGCGTCCGCCTCCGCGGACATCGCGCGCGTCTCACCGTCACCGCCCGTCACTCCGTGGGGTCCACGAGGTCCAGCCGGGGCAGCGCCCGCCCGGCGTCGGCCCAGGCGAGGACCGGCCGCCCGGTGTACTCGGCCGGTCGCTGAAGGGTCTTCGTGCGGTACATCCGTATCGCCTCGGGCAGTTCCCGCGCCCGCACCTCGGTCGCGTGCCGCACCGCCGGGGACCCCGGCTGTCCGCTGCGGTCCCACAGGACCACCGGAACGCCCGCCGCCAGACACATCTGGACGACACCCGCCCGCCGGTGCGCCGCGACATCGACCGTGACATGAGCGGTGAGCCGCTCCATGAGCAGACCGCACACCGCCTCCGGGTCGGGGGCCGTGGCGTCGTCGATGTGCACCGGCTCCTCGGAGTCCAGCCGCGCCCAGCGCTCCCGCCACTGGTCCAGCATCGCTTCCCCGTTCAGCTCCCGCAGCTCGGGGCAGTTGACGACCAGCGGATACGGGGCGCCGAGCGGCACGGGGAGCAGCGCCTTGGCGCCCGCCGGTTTCCAGGAGTCGGCGGGCACCTCCAAGGCGTCCCGGTCCACGATCAGTTCGATGACGAAGCGCGGGCCCGCCGGGTCCGGCCTGCGCAGCGAACCGACCGCGTCCAGGATCTCCTGGGCCGCCTCTTCCGCGCTGCGCGGCCGTTCGCTGTCGTCCGACACCTGGCGCAGCCCGTCCCCGTCGTCGCACCACAGGCGCAGCCGGTAGCGCTCCGGCTGCTCTCCCGGGTCCGTTACCGCCGCGCTCCCGCAGGACGACAGCTTCGCCACGACCCGGGGCGGCGCGGAGCCCCGGGACGCGCCCTGGGCCCACTGCTTGGCGTCGTGGCGGCGATCCTGCAACGCCGCGTCATGGATGCCGAGACGGCGGGCCACGGCCGCGTTCCACTGCCACAGGTCGGCGCGCTGTGCCGCCGTCGGGCAGCAGCCCGCGGCCACGAACTCCACGGCGCGCAGCAGCCCCGGGACGGCCAGGCGGCCGTCGTCGGTCGGCGTGCTGTCGCCGTACAGGCCCTCCAGATGGGCGATCAGCGCCTCGAAGCGCCCGTTGCCGTTCCCCTCATGACCGTCGTGTGGGACGTCACCGTCCTGTGGGACGTCGGCGCCGAATCCGGCCAGGAGCGCGCTGGGCAGGGCCGCCGCCAGCGACAGCGCCGCCCGTACGGCCCCGGGGACACCGGCGGCCGAGGCCGGGGGCAGGGCGCGCAGTTGCCGCAGCAGCCCGCCGTACTCGCCCGGCGTGAGCAGCTTGGGCAGACCGTACCGGCGCCCCAGGACGAGGAGTTCGTCGGCGATCGGCCCCGCCGTCGGGCGCACCGCCTCGACCAGCGCCGGGAGGGCGCGCCCCCGGGTGAGCAGCAGCCGGGCGAACTCGTCGGCGGAGGGCACGCCGTCCGCGCGGTGGTCCAGGCCGCACTGGCGGGCGACCGCGCGGCAGCACCGCACCCAGCCGTCGGACAGCGACAGCGGCCCGTCCAGCAGGGTGGTCAGTTCCGCGTAGACCGGGTGGTCGCGTACGTCCTCGTCGGGCCGGGGGAGGAGGTGGTCCACCCCGGCGCTCCGCAGCTCCCATGCCACGCGCTGCCAGGGGATGCCCCAGGCGCGCCGCAGCTCGCCCTGGATGCGCAGCTTCGCCGTCACGAGTCCGACGACGGCGCTCTCCTCGTTCGACCACAGCGGGCCGCCGCTGTAGGCGGGTTCGATGTCCAGGGTGCGTTCGGCCCCGTCGAAGTAGCCGAACCGCCCGTCGCATTCGCTCACTTCGGCGTCGGCGAAGACCCCGGGCTCGCCGCTGCCGTGCCAGGCGCGGACGAACTGCCGCCGGGCCATGGGGTGCCAGCGCGGTGGCTCGAACGCGGGCGGCAGCGCACCGGCCAGCCGCAGTACGGCCAGGTCGCCGTTCCACTCGAAGGTGCCCAGGCCGCCGTCGTCCCGCCTGGGCGGGATCCAGGCCGTCAGCTCGGCGTCGGCCTCGACGGTGTGCTCCGGCCCGTGGATCCGTACCGAGACGGCGACCGCCCCCGGGTGGTCCGGGGCCAGCATGTCCTTGCCGAGGGCGCTGTTGACCACATGGGCACAGGTCAGCAGGTGCTGGCGGGGCAACAGGACCCCCGCGCCCGCCGGTCGTCCGTCGTCCTTGGCCAGGATGGACACGGCGGGCCGTGGCGCGGACCCGCGGGGGTGGAACCAGCCCATGGCTCAGACCGCGGGGTCGGGCAAGGGGGGCTGCTGCGGGGGCTGTTGCGGGGGCGTGGGCTCGCCCGGCGGGGGCTGGTCCGGCGGGGGCTGGTCCGGCGGGCGCTGGTCCGGGGGCGTCTGGTCCGGCCGCCAGGTGGCCGAAATGGTGAGGCTGGCGTTCCCGTTCGCCCCCACGATGCCGAGCTTGAGGTCCTGGCCCACCTGCACCCCGAACTGCACGGTGAACTCCTGCGGCGGATGGGGCGCCGAGCGGACCGCGTCGTGCACGTCCTGGAGCACCGAGCCCAGCCCCTGGAGGACGACGCCGAGACCGGCGTCGGCGAGCGCGGCCGCGGCCCGCGTCCCGCGCCCCACCGGGGTCACGCCGCCCACGCCCCCCACGCCGCCGTAGGCGTCCGCGATCGAGGCGTCTCCCACGGGGGCGAGTTCCAGTCGTACGGACGTGCCGTCTGCCAGGGGTATCTCTCGGTGTTCCGTCACCTCTTCATCATGCCGATCACCAGGCCCCCGGTCTGCTGTTCCGTCGCAAAATCCCCGGAAGAGGGGCCGGTTGCCCAGCGGCGGCCGCCCGCCGACGTCGATGTCGGATTCCCGCGAGCCCGGGGGCGCGCGGTGGCCGATGCTGGAGCCATGTACACCGATACCGACCGGTGCCTCAGGGCCGCACGGGCCAAGGACGCCCGCTTCGACGGATGGTTCTTCATCGCCGTCGTCACCACCCGCATCTACTGCCGTCCGAGCTGTCCGGTCGTCGGTCCGAAGCCCGAGAACATGCGGTTCTACCCGAGCGCCGCGGCCGCTCAGCAGGCCGGGTTCCGGGCCTGCAAGCGGTGCCGCCCCGACGCCAGCCCCGGATCGCCGCAGTGGAACGAGCGGGCCGACCTCGTCGCCCGCGCCATGCGGCTGATCGCCGACGGGGTGGTCGACCGGGAGGGGGTGCCGGGGCTGGCCGCCCGGCTCGGCTACAGCACCCGGCAGATCGAGCGGCAGCTGCTGGCCGAACTGGGCGCCGGGCCGCTCGCGCTGGCCCGGGCGCAGCGGGCGCAGACCGCGCGGCTGCTGATCGAGACGAGCGGGCTGCCGATGGCGGACATCGCGTTCGCGGCCGGGTTCGCCAGCATCCGGGCGTTCAACGAGACCGTACGGGAGGTGTTCGCGCTCTCCCCGACCGAGCTGCGGCAGCGCGCCGGGCGCGGGCCGCGGCCCGCCGTGCCGGGGGCGCTGACACTGCGGCTGCCGTTCCGGGCGCCGCTGTGCCCGGACAACCTCTTCGGCCACCTCGCCGCCACCGCCGTACCCGGGGTGGAGGAGTGGCGCGACGGGGCGTACCGGCGCACGCTGCGGCTGCCGTACGGGCCCGGGGTCGTCGCCCTCGCCCCGCGCCCCGACCACATCGCCTGCCAGCTGTCCCTGGCCGACCTGCGGGATCTGTCCGGGGCGATCAGCCGCTGCCGGCGGCTGCTCGACCTGGACGCCGACCCGGCCGCCGTGGACGAGCTGCTGCGCACCGACCACCAGCTGCAACCGCTGGTCGACAAGGCGCCGGGGCGGCGGGTGCCGCGGTCGGCGGACGCGGAGGAGTTCGCGGTGCGGGCGGTCCTCGGGCAGCAGGTGTCCACGGCCGCGGCCCGCACCCTCGCGGCCCGGCTGGTGACCGCGCACGGCGACCCGGTCGCCGACCCGGGCGGCGGGCTCACCCACCTCTTCCCGACCGCCGGGGCCCTCGCCGGACTGGACCCCGAGGCGCTGGCCATGCCGCGCACCCGCCGCGCCACGCTCACCGGGCTGGTCGACGCGCTCGCCGAGGGGCGGGTCGCGCTCGGCGTCGGCAGCGACTGGGACGAGGCCCGGGCGGGCCTCGGCGCCCTGCCCGGGCTCGGGCCCTGGACCGTCGAGGTCATCGCGATGCGCGGGCTCGGCGACCCGGACGCGTTCCTCGCCACCGACCTCGGCGTCCGCAAGGCCGCCGCCGACCTGGGGCTGCCCGCCACGCCCGGCGCCCTCACCCGGCACTCCGCGCGCTGGCGGCCCTGGCGCGCGTACGCCGTCCAGTACCTCTGGGCCACCGACGGCGGCCACGCCATCAACCGCCTGCCCGCCTGAACGACGGGCTGCCCCACCTGACCCTCCGTAGCCGCCCGATCCGCCTGCACCGGGCCCGCCCGAACCAGGAGAATCCACCCGTGACCCGCACCCACACCACCATCGACAGCCCGTACGGTCCGCTCACCCTGGTGGCCACCGGCGCCGAACTGTCCGGCCTCTACATGACCGAACAGCGCCACCGCCCGCCCGAGGAGACCTTCGGCGCGCCCGGCGACCCCGACGACGCCCCCTTCGCCGCCGCCGTCCGCCAGCTCGCCGCCTACTTCGCGGGCGAGCTGACGGAGTTCGACCTGCCGCTCCACCTCGACGGCACACCCTTCCAGCGCCGCGTCTGGGACGAGCTGCGCCGCATCCCGTACGGCGAGACCTGGACGTACGGCCAACTCGCCGACCGCATCGGGCAGCCCACCGCCTCCCGCGCCGTGGGCCTGGCCAACGGCAAGAACCCGGTCGGCATCATCGTCCCCTGCCATCGCGTCGTCGGCTCCACCGGCAGCCTCACCGGCTACGGCGGCGGGCTGGACCGCAAGCGGCGGCTGCTGGACTTCGAGGGCCGCGCCGGGAACCGCTGATCCCCCGGGCGTCAGCCACCCTCCGAGGCGATCCGCTCCAGCAGCGCGGGCAGCGCCGTACCGATGGGCTCGCGGACGACCTCGTCCGCGAGTTCGTCGTACGGCGTCGGCTCGGCGTTGACGATGATCAGCCGGGCGCCGCTCTCGGCGGCCATCCCGGCGAGCGACGCCGCGGGCTGCACCTGGAGGCTGGTGCCGACCGCGATGAAGACCTGGCACGCCCGCGCCACCGCGACCGCCTCGGTCAGCACCTCCGGGTCGAGCCCCTGCCCGAACATGACCGTCGCCGACTTCAGGATCCCGCCGCACTCCCGGCACGCCGGGTCCGCCTCGCCCGCCGCGACCCGCTCCAGCGCCTCGTCCATCCCGGAGCGCTCCTCGCAGTGGGTGCACTGCACGACGCGCGCGGTGCCGTGCAGTTCGAGCACCTTGCGCTCGGGCATCCCGGCCAGCTGGTGCAGCCCGTCCACGTTCTGCGTGATCACGCGCACCGGGACCCCCGACCGCTCCAGCCGCGCCACGGCCTCGTGCGCGCCGTTCGGCCGGGCGTGCAGCGCCTTGCTCTCCCGGCGCATCTGCCAGGAGCGGCGCCGGATGTCCGGGTCGGTCATGTAGTAGTCGTACGTCACGAGCTTCTCGGCCTCGGGATCGCGCCGCCACAGCCCCTGCGGGCCGCGGTAGTCGGGAATGCCGGAATCCGTCGAGATGCCCGCCCCGCTGAGGATCGCGACGAGGGGCCGCCGCGTCGTCTCGCTGCTCATGCGGCGAGCGTACGCACGCCATGTGGGCGGCGGCGAACGCGTTTAACCGGACCGGTAAAGTCCGCCCCTGCACCAGGTCGAACACGGCGTGACGGGGAGAGTGCAGGATGGGCCGGTTCCTATGGCTGAGCGAACACACCCTGAGCAAGGGGGAACAACCACCGCAGGACGGGCGCGTCACCCGGCAGATACGGATCTCCGACACAGCCCCCCAGCCCGACCGCGCCTTCGGCCCCCTCGCCTTCCCCGAGCGCCGCGACCCACCCGGCGGCGGCCCGAAGGCGTACCGCACCGCCCGCAAGGACGGCACCCGCGCCTTCACCCTCTGGACCGACCATTACCGGCAGCAGGTGTTCGCGCACGTGGTCACCAAGTCGGCGGTCAAGGGCGGCCCGGCCACGTACGAGGTGCTGGGCGCCGCCGGTGAGCCCCTCGCCCTCATCACCCGCGATCCGGCCATGAGGCGAGGCCGCGTCCGCACCCGCTGGACCGTCCAGCAGGCGGGGGCGCCGACTGCGGTCGGGCTGAAGGGGCGGGCCTTCTGGTGGTTCGTGTGGTGGCTGATCTCGCCCATCCAGCTGGCCATCGCGATCGGCAGCATCATCGGCGGCGGCGACATCGCCCGCACCCCGCGCCGCACCAAGTGGCGCACCGACGGCCGGGTGGTGCTCGACTTCCAGAACGATGCCGGCAACTTCGTGCTGGAGGTCCTCGCGGACTGGTGGGACGACCGCGTCACCGCCGCCCTCGTCGCCCTCCTCGGCTCCCACGACAGCTGGCTGGGCAACGCGTGGGATCTGGCGGACGACTGACCGGCGTCGGTGGCTCAGCCCTCGTCGTCGCGCTGCTCTTGCTGCTCTTGCTGCTCTTGCGGCGAGCCTGCGCACGCCGCGCGGGCGAGGGCGAGCGCCCTCCGGAACGATAGGGTCCGGTCGGGCGCAAGATCATCGCCGCGGACGGGGAGGACACGGATGAGGCGGTTCCTATGGCTGGGCGGGTCGACCCCGGACGAGGGCGGGCCGGACGGGCGCGTGGCCCACACGATACGGATGTCCGACCAGCGCACCGCGCGCGACCGCACCGTGACGCCGCTGGCTTTCCCCGAGCGGCAGGACCCGCCCGGCGGCGGCCTGGACGAGTACCGCGCCGCCCGCAAGGACGGCACCCGCGCCTTCACCCTCTGGGCCGATTCCCGTCGCGAGCGCGTGTTCGCGCGGGTGGCCACCACCTCGGCGCGGAAGGGCGGTGCGGCCACGTACGAGGTGCTGGGCGCCGCCGGTGAGTCCCTGGCCGTCATCACCCGTCACCCGGCCATGAAGCGCGGACTCCGCACCCGCTGGACCGTCCAGCAGACCGGGGCGGGGCGAGCGGCCGGAGTGAAGGGCCGGCTCTTCTGGTGGCTCGTGTGGTGGCTGACCCTGCCCCTCCAGGCCGTCATCGTCCTCCTCAGCGCCGTCCAGAGCGGCATGGCTGACGAGGCCGCCCGCACCCCGCGCCGCACCAAGTGGCGCGCGGGCTGGCGCGAGGGCCGGCGAGTGATCCTCGACTACCGCCGCGGCCCATCGAGCAGCTTCGAACTGGAGGCGCGCGCGGACTGGTGGGACGACCGCGTCACCGCCGCCCTCGTCGCCCTCCTGCGCAGCCACGACGGCTGGCTGGGGGCCGATTGGGACATGGCGGGGTGAGACGGGAACCGCCGGGCTGCCGTCGCGGCCACACCTCACGGTCCGCCGGGACGGCTGGTCCCTGAAGGCCGTATCGCCAGACGGTGAGTGCGGGCCGCGAGGTCGCTGATGCGGGCGGCGTCGAAGCCGAAGACGGCGCTGCGGATCCGGTCCTCCAGCGGCTCGGTCCACTGCGGCGGGATGGCGGCCGCGCCGCACAGGACGCCCGCGACGGAGCCCGCGGTGGCGCCGTTGGAGTCGGTGTCCAGGCCGCCGCGCACGGTCAGGGTGATCGTGGCGGTGAAGTCGCCCGCGCCGTAGAGGAGCCCGGCGGTGAGGACGGCGGCGTTCGGCACGGTGTGGATCCAGGGCAGCCCGCTCGTCTCGCGTTCCAGCTGGTCCAGCGCGTCCTGCCAGGTCACGCCCGCGTCGTACAGGGACGCGGCGCGGCGGACGGTACGGGCCAGGCGGCAGCGCGGCGGGATGCGGTCGAGCGCGGCCTCGACCGCCGCACGCGCGCCGTCGGCCGTGAACGCGGCGGCGATCAGCGCGGCCGCCCACATCGCCCCGTACACCCCGTTGCCGGTGTGGGACAGCACGGCGTCGCGGCGGGCCATGGCGGCGGCGCGGGGCGGATCGCCGGGGTTGACCCAGCCGTGGATGTCGGCGCGGATCAGGGCGCCGATCCACTCCTGGTAGGGGTTGTCGACGGTGGCGGTGAGCGGGGGCCGCACCCCCGCCGCGAGATTGCGGTACGCGGCCCGCTCGGCGGTGAACGTCTGGAGGTACGGCAGCCGCAGCAGCCACATCTCGCCCACCTGCTCGGTGGTGAAGCCGAAGCCGTGGGTCTCCAGGAGGTGCAGGCCGAGGACGGTGTAGTCGATGTCGTCGTCCCGTGCGCTGCCGTGGATCCGGCCGCGCACGCACTCCTGCCATTCGGGGCGCAGCTCGAACTCCACCGGGTCGGGTGGCGGCTCCAGGGCGGGCAGATAGTCGGTGAGCGGGAGGGCGTCGGCGCGGCGCAGATAGCGGTCGATGCGGTCGCGGGTCCAGACGTCGCCGCGCTCGATGGGCTTGCCGAGCATGTTCCCGGCGACGCGGCCGAGCCAGCCGCCGAGGATCTGGTCCGCGGTCCGGGTCGCGGTCCGGGTGGCGGTCCGGTCCGCGGTCCGGGTCGCGCGTGCGCTGCCGCTGTGGCCCATGTGTCAGGTGTACCCGGATGATGTGGGTGTACCGCGTTGGCCACCCCAGCGGATAAGGTCACAACGGCTTCGACCGCCTGAGCGACAAGCAAGGGGTACCAGGGTGACGGACGCTGCGAAGGCCGAGGCGACGGCAGAAGTGAAGACGTGGGCGCAGGGGCAGGCCACGCCCCCGACGCGGGTGCTGATCGCCGCCGACAAGTTCAAGGGCTCGCTCACGGCCGTCGAGGTCGCCGAACGGGTGACGGCGGGGCTGCGGCGCGGCTGGTCCGGCGGGGCCGATCTGCTCCGTATCGACGCGCTGCCGGTCGCCGACGGCGGGGACGGCACGGTGGACGCGGCGGTCGCGGCCGGGTTCGAACGGCGCGAGGCGCGGGTGACCGGGCCGCTGGGCACCCCGGTCACGGCGGCGTACGCGCTGCGCGACGGGACGGCCGTGGTGGAGATGGCCGAGGCGTCCGGGCTGCGGCACCTCCCGGACGGGGTCTTCGCGCCGCTCACCGCCACCACGTACGGCAGCGGTGAGCTGCTGCGGGCGGCGCTCGACGCGGGCGCCCGCACGATCGTCTTCGGCGTCGGCGGCAGCGCCACGACCGACGGCGGCGCCGGAATGCTGAGCGCGCTCGGCGCGCGCTTCCTGCGCGGCGACGGCACGCCCGTCGCACCGGGCGGCGGCCCGCTGGGCGAACTGGCCACGGCGGACCTGTCCGGGTTGGACCCGCGGCTCGCGGCGACGGAGGTCGTACTGGCCAGCGACGTCGACAACCCGCTGACCGGGCCGAAGGGCGCGGCGGCGGTCTACGGGCCGCAGAAGGGCGCGAGCGAGGCCGATGTGGCGGCCCTGGACGCCGCCCTCGCCACGTACGTACGCGTCCTGGAGCGGGCCGTCGGGTCCCGGGCCGCCGAGTACGCGGCCGCGCCGGGCGCCGGCGCCGCGGGCGGCATCGGCTTCGGCGCCCTGCTGGGCCTCGGCGCGGCGTTCCGCCCCGGGATCGACGTCATGCTGGACGTCCTGGGCTTCGCCGCCGCGCTGGAGGGGGCCGACCTGGTGATCACGGGGGAGGGCTCGCTGGACGAGCAGACCCTGCACGGCAAGGCCCCGGCGGGCGTCGCGGCGGCGGCGCGGGCGCGCGGCATCGACGTGGTCGCGGTCTGCGGGCGCCTCGCCCTCTCCCCGGCCGCCCTGGGCGGCGCGGGCATCCGCCGCGCGTACGCCCTGACCGACCTGGAACAGGACCCCGCCCGCTGCATCGCCCAGGCAGGCCCCCTCCTGGAACAAACCGCGGCCCGCCTGGCGGCAGACTTCCTGCCCTGACGGGGGACTGTCCCCCACCCCGCCCCTTCCCGAAACCGGGGGCAAGCCCCCGGGCCCCCGGGCTGCGCCCCCGGCCCTCGTACAGCGGCCGGGGCTGCGCCCCTGGCCCGCGCCGGGGCTGCGTCCCCGGACCCGGCGATGGCCGGGCCCCGCCACTGGGGCCGCGCCGGGGTCCGGCGTGCGCTCCGCACCGGGGCGCACGCTGCGGGGCGCCTGGCCTGGCGTGGGGTTGGGGGCCCGGGGCCGTGACGCGCAACGCCGTGGGGCCCGAGCGTCATGCGCTCGGGCCCCACGGCGTCGGGATGGAAGGGCGGGCCTAAGGGAGCTGGGCCGCCCTCGCCTCGCGGCGGTTGTCGCGGAAGGCGTTGACTCGGCGGGCGGTGGCGAAGAGGGGGATCACCGCGCCCATGACGACCTGGAGGGCGCACGCCGACTGGAGCAGGAGCTCGCCGCCGGGGGCCTCGAAGGCCCAGGCGGCCAGCAGCGCCATGCTGGTCACGATCCAGCCGAGCATGGCCACGGCGAGGCGGCCGCGCGGCTTGGGGTATTCGACGCGGCTCACCATCAGCCACGCCACGCCGATGATCGCCAGCAGGGTCGGCACGAAGGGCAGGCCCAGCAGGACGACCGAGACGACGGTGAGCGCCCCGAAGGGGCTCGGCATGCCCTGGAAGACGCCGTCGCGCAGCGTGACGCAGGAGAATCTGGCCAGCCGTAGCACGACCGCGAGGAGCACCACGATCGCCCCCACCACCGACACCCGCTGGTAGGTGTTGTCGGTGACCATGCCCCAGACCAGGACGAAGTACGCCGGGGCGAGCCCGAAGCTGATCAGGTCGGAGAGGTTGTCCAGCTCCGCGCCCATGGCCGAGCTGCGCAGCTTCCGCGCGACGAGCCCGTCGAAGAGGTCGAAGACGGACGCCAGCAGCATGAGCATGACCGCCGAGGCCGCGCTGTGGCGGGTCATGCCGCCGTCCTCGCTGCCCGTGAGGTGCGGGATGAGGACGCCGGTGGTGGTGAAGTAGACCGCCAGGAAGCCGCAGGTCGCGTTGCCCAGGGTCAGGGTGTCCGCTATCGACAGCCGGGTCGACAGCGGCATGTCGTCCGTCTCGTCTGCGGCGTCCACGTCGGCCTCGGGGACCCAGGCGGCCTGGGTATCGGGATCAATCACGGTCAAGGCGAGTCACCCCCGCGGTGGTGGCCTGGCCGACCTCGACCGCGACATCGACGCCCTCGGGAAGGTAGACGTCCACGCGCGAGCCGAAGCGGATGAGACCGATCCGCTCACCCTGTTCGACCTTGGTGCCCTGCGGCACGTACGGAACGATGCGGCGGGCGACCGCGCCCGCGATCTGGACCATCTCGATGTCGCCCAGCTCGGTGTCGAAGTGCCAGACGACCCGCTCGTTGTTCTCGCTTTCCTTGTTGAACGCGGGAACGAAGCCGCCCGGGATGTGCTCGACGGAGGTCACGGTGCCGGCCAGCGGAGCCCGGTTCACGTGCACGTTGAGCGGGCTCATGAAGATCGCGACGCGGGTGCGCCCGTCCTTCCACGGCATGATGCTCTGCACCACGCCGTCGGCCGGGGAGATGACGCGGCCCTGAGTGATCTCTCTCTCGGGGTCGCGGAAGAACCACAGCATGCCCGCCGCGAGCGCGGTGGCGGGCACGGCGACTGCCGCCCAGCGTCCGGAGCGACGGGCGCGGGTGAGGCTGACCGCCGCCGTGGCGACGGTCGGGAGGAGCCACGGCGACGCTCCGCGCGCGAGGCGGACGCGGCCGCGTTGTGCAGAGGATTGGCTGTGGGGCATGGATGACCTTCGTAGCGGAGGATGCCGCGACGCAAGACTGGGGACGGCGGCTTTCCCGGATGGTATCGGTTGCGAGCGGTAACTGGGCAAGCGCCAGGGCCTGTCGGTGGCTTGTCAGTGGCCGAAGACCCATGGCGCGGTGTGACCTTCTTCTCTCGGATACCACCCCAAAAGGGACATCAGCCTTGGCTTCGGTAATCCTCCAGCAGTCGTCGTCCAATAATCATTTTCTGAATCTCAGCGGTACCTTCGCCGATGAGAAGCATCGGTGCCTCACGGTAGAGGCGCTCGATCTCGTATTCCTTGGAGAAGCCGTACCCGCCGTGGATGCGGAAGGCGTCCTCCACGACCTCTTTGCAGTACTCGGACGCCAGGTACTTCGCCATTCCCGCTTCGAGGTCGTTGCGCGCACCCGCGTCCTTCTTGCGGGCCGCATTGACCATCATCGCATGAGCCGCCTCGACCTTTGTTCCCATTTCGGCCAGTTTGAACTGGATGGCTTGGTGCTGGGCGATCGGCTTCCCGAAGGTGTGCCGCTGTTGTGCGTACGCAACACCCAGCTCGAATGCCCGCTGTGCCACGCCACAGCCGCGTGCGGCCACATTGACCCGGCCGACCTCCACTCCGTCCATCATTTGGTAAAAACCGCGGTTGGTCGTTCCGCCGAGCACCCGATCGGCCGGAATGCGCAGTCCGTCCATGATGAGCTCGGTGGTGTCGACCCCCTTGTAGCCCATCTTCTCGATCTTGCCGGGAATGGTCAGCCCGGGCCGGACCTCGCCGAAGCCGGGCTCCTTCTCGACCAGGAAGGTCGTCATGGACTTGTGCGGAGGGACGCCCTCCTGCTGGTCACCGGTCCGGCACAGGACCGCCACCAGCGTGGACGTGCCGCCGTTGGTCAGCCACATCTTCTGGCCGGTCAGCACGTACTCGTCGCCGTCCGGCACCGCCTTGCTGGTGATCGCCGACACATCGGAGCCCAGCGCCGGCTCCGACATCGAGAAGGCGCCGCGGATCTCCCCGAGTGCCATCTTGGGCAGGAAATAGTCCTTCTGCTCCTGGGTGCCGTGCTGCTTCAGCATGTACGCGACGATGAAGTGCGTGTTGATGATGCCGGACACGCTCATCCAGCCGCGCGCGATCTCCTCCACGCACAGTGCGTAAGTGAGCAGTGACTCGCCCAGTCCGCCGTATTCCTCCGGGATCATCAGCCCGAAGAGGCCCAGCTCCTTCAGGCCCTCGACGATCCGGGTCGGGTATTCGTCGCGGTGCTCCAGTTCGGTGGCGACCGGCAGGATCTCCTTGTCGACAAACTCCCTGACCGTGGCGAGGATCTCCCGCTGGATGTCGGTCAGCCCCTCGGTCTGCGCCAGACGGCCCATATCACTGCCCTCCCAGCTCCGGGCGGCCCGGCTGCTCGCCGCCCCGCTCCTTGATGTACGTGGCGGTCGGCACCATCACCTTGCGCCGGAAGACGCACACGAGGGTGCCGTCCTGCTTGTAGCCCTTCGTCTCCACGTGCACGATTCCGCGGTCGGTTTTGGACTTCGACGGCGTCTTGTCCAGCACCTCGGTCTCGCCGTAGACGGTGTCGCCGTGGAACGTCGGCGCGACGTGCTTCAGCGACTCGACCTCCAGGTTGGCGATGGCCTTTCCGGAGACGTCCGGCACGGACATGCCGAGCAGCAGGGAGTAGATGTAGTTCCCGACCACCACGTTCTTGCCGAAATCGGTCGTCTTCTCGGCGTAGTTGCTGTCCATGTGCAGCGGGTGATGATTCATGGTGAGCAGGCAGAAGAGATGGTCGTCGTACTCGGTGACCGTCTTCCCCGGCCAGTGCCGGTAGACGTCGCCCACCGTGAACTCTTCGTAAGTGCGGCCGAACTGCATCGTGCTCACGCCTCCGGAGGCTCGAAGGTGGACGTACGGGCCATCCCGGCCGCACGGCCCTTGCCCGCGATGACCAGCGCCATCTTGCGGCTGGCCTCGTCGATCATCTCGTCGCCCAGCATCGCCGAGCCCTTCATGCCGCCCGCCTCGGACGTGCAGTACTCGTACGCGTCCAGGATCAGCTCGGCGTGGTCGTAGTCCTCCTGCGACGGCGAGAAGACCTCGTTCGCCGCGTCCACCTGGCCCGGGTGCAGCACCCACTTGCCGTCGAAGCCGAGCGCCGCCGCGCGCCCGGCCACCTCGCGGTAGCCGTCCACGTTCTTGATCTGGAGGTACGGGCCGTCGATGGCCTGGAGGTCATGGGTGCGGGCGGCCATCAGGATGCGCATCAGGATGTAGTGGTACGCGTCCGCCGGGTAGCCGGGCGGCTGCTCGCCCACGACCAGCGACTTCATGTTGATGGACGCCATGAAGTCGGCCGGGCCGAAGATGATGGTCTCCAGCCGGGGCGAGGCACCGGCGATGTCGTCGACGTTGACCAGGCCCTTGGCGTTCTCGATCTGCGCCTCGATGCCGATCCGCCCGACCTCGAAGCCCATCGTCTTCTCGATCTGGGTGAGCAGCAGGTCCAGCGCCTGCACCTGCTGGGCGTCCTGCACCTTGGGCAGCATGATGCAGTCCAGGTTGGGGCCCGCGCCCTCGACGACCGTGATGACGTCCCGGTACGTCCAGTGGGTGGTCCAGTCGTTGACCCGCACCGCCCGGGTCTTGCCGGTCCAGTCGCCCTCGTTCAGCGCCTTGACGATGGAGTGCCGGGCGTCCTCCTTGGCCAGCGGCGCGCAGGCGTCCTCCAGGTCCAGGAAGACCTGGTCGGCCGGGAGGCCCTGGGCCTTCTCCAGGAAGCGCGGATTGGAACCGGGCACGGCCAGGCAGGAGCGGCGCGGCCGCAGCACGCGGTCTGCGGGGGCGGGCGTGGTCATGCGGGAACCTCCAGTGCGGGAAGCGTGTTCGCGGAACGGATCTCGTCGACGATACGGCCGATGATCTCCGTGATACCGAAGTCCTTGGGGGTGAAGACGGCGGCGACACCCGCGGCGCGCAGTGCGGCGGCGTCCGCGGCCGGGATGATGCCGCCCACGATGACGGGAATGTCCTGCGCACCCGCCAGCCGCAGCCGCTCCAGGACGTCGGGCACCAGCTCGGCGTGCGAGCCGGAGAGGATCGACAGGCCGACGCAGTGCACGTCCTCGGCGACGGCCGCCGCGACGATCTGCTCCGGGGTGAGCCGGATCCCCTGGTAGATCACCTCGAACCCGGCGTCCCGGGCCCGTACGGCGATCTGCTCGGCGCCGTTGCTGTGCCCGTCCAGGCCGGGCTTGCCGACCAGCAGCCGCAGCCGCCCGCCGCCCAGCTCGGCCGCCGTCTTCTCGACCTTCTCGCGTACGGCGGCGAGCGCGCTGCCCGCCTCCGCGGTGACGGCCAGCGGCGCCCCGCCGACCCCGGTGGGGGCCCGGAACTCGCCGAACACATCGCGCAGCGCCCAGGCCCACTCGCCCGTGGTGACCCCGGCGCGGGCGCACTCCACGGTCGCGGCCATCAGGTTGTCGGTGCCCGCGGCGGCCTTGCGGAGCGCCGAGAGGGCGCTCTCGGCGCGGTGCGCGTCGCGCTGCTCGCGCCAGGTGTGCAGGGCGGAGACCACCCGGGCCTCGTTCGCCGGGTCCACCGTCATGATCGCGGTGTCCAGGTCGGCGGTGAGCGGATTGGGTTCGGTGCCCTCGTAGCAGTTGACGCCGACGATCTTCTCCTCGCCCGTCTCGATCCGGGCCCGCCGCGCGGCGTGCGAGGCGACCAGCTGCGCCTTGAGGTAGCCGGACTCGACGGCGGCCATCGCCCCGCCCATCTCCTGGATGCGCTCGATCTCGGCCTCGGCCTCCCCGGTCAGCTCGGTGACCTTGGACTCGATGACGTGCGAGCCCGCGAAGATGTCGTCGTACTCCAGCAGATCGCTCTCCTGCGCCAGCACCTGCTGGATGCGCAGCGACCACTGCTGGTCCCAGGGCCGGGGGAGCCCCAGCGCCTCGTTCCAGGCGGGAAGCTGGACGGCGCGGGCGCGGGCGTCCTTGGAGAGGGTGACGGCGAGCATCTCCAGCACGATGCGCTGGACGTTGTTCTCCGGCTGGGCCTCGGTCAGCCCGAGCGAGTTGACCTGGACGCCGTAGCGGAAGCGGCGGTGCTTGGGGTTCTCGATGCCGTACCGCTCCCGGGTGATGCGGTCCCAGATGCGGCCGAAGGCGCGCATCTTGCACATCTCCTCGATGAACCGGACGCCCGCGTTCACGAAGAAGGAGATCCGGGCCACCACATCGCCCTTGCGCTCCTCCGGCACCTGCCCGGAGTCGAAGACCGCGTCGAGGACGGCGATCGCCGTCGACATGGCGTACGCGATCTCCTGCACCGGGGTCGCCCCGGCCTCCTGGAGGTGGTAGCTACAGATGTTGATCGGGTTCCACTTGGGGATGTGGTGGACCGTGTACGCGATCATGTCGGTGGTCAGCCGCAGGCTGGGCCCCGGCGGGAAGACGTGCGTCCCGCGCGACAGGTACTCCTTGACGATGTCGTTCTGCGTCGTCCCCTGGAGCTTGGCCGGATCGGCGCCGTGCTCCTCCGCGACCACCTGGTACAGCGCCAGCAGCCACATGGCGGTGGCGTTGATGGTCATGGAGGTGTTCATCTGCTCCAGCGGGATGTCCTGGAACAGCCGCCGCATGTCGCCCAGATGGGAGACCGGGACCCCGACCCGGCCCACCTCGCCGCGGGCGAGGATGTGGTCGGGGTCGTAGCCGGTCTGGGTGGGCAGGTCGAAGGCGACCGACAGTCCGGTCTGGCCCTTGGCCAGGTTGCGCCGGTACAGCTCGTTGGACGCCTCGGCGGTGGAGTGCCCGGCGTACGTCCGCATGAGCCACGGGCGGTCCTTGGGGCGGGGTTCGCCACTCATCAGATGTCCCTGAAGCGGTTGATCGCGTCGATGTGCTGGTCGCGCATCTCCTGGTCGCGCACGCCCATGCCCTCCTCGGGCGCCAGGCACAGAACGCCGACCTTGCCCTGGTGGAGGTTGCGGTGCACGTCGTACGCGGCCTGGCCGGTCTCGTCCAGGTGGTACGTCCTGGACAGCGTCGGGTGGATCTTGCCCTTGGCGATGAGGCGGTTGGCCTCCCACGCCTCGCGGTAGTTGGCGAAGTGCGAGCCGACGATCCGCTTCAGCGACATCCACAGGTAGCGGTTGTCGTACTCGTGGGTGTAGCCGGACGTCGACGCGCACGTGACGATCGTGCCGCCCTTGCGGGTGACGTACACGCTCGCGCCGAAGGTCTCCCGGCCCGGGTGCTCGAAGACGATGTCCGGGTCCTCGCCGCCGGTCAGTTCGCGGATCTTCTTGCCGAACCGCTTCCACTCGCGCGGGTCCTGGGTGCGCTCGTCCTTCCAGAAGCGGTAGTCCTCGGCGGTGCGGTCGATGATCGCCCTGGCGCCCATCTTCCGGCAGATCTCGGCCTTCTGCGGGGAGGAGACGACGCAGATCGGGTTCGCCCCGCCGGCCAGCGCGAACTGGGTGGCGTAACTGCCGAGTCCGCCGCTCGCGCCCCAGATCAGGACGTTGTCACCCTGCTTCATCCCGGCACCGTTGCCGGAGACGAGCTGCCGGTACGCGGTCGAGTTGACCAGGCCGGGTGCGGCCGCCTCCTCCCAGCTCAGATGGGCGGGCTTGGGCATGAGCTGGTTGGTCTTGACGAGGGCGATCTCGGCGAGCCCGCCGAAGTTGGTCTCGAAGCCCCAGATGCGCTGCTCGGGGTCGAGCATGGTGTCGTTGTGGCCGTCGGCGCTCTCCAGCTCGACCGACAGGCAGTGCGCGACGACCTCGGCGCCCGGCTGCCAGGCGTTCACGCCGGGGCCGGTGCGCAGCACGACGCCCGCGAGGTCGGAGCCGATGATGTGGTACGGCAGGTCATGGCGCTTGGCGAGCGGGGAGAGCTTGCCGTACCGCTCCAGGAAGCCGAAGGTGGGCAGCGGCTCGAAGATCGAGGTCCACACGGAGTTGTAGTTGACCGAGCTGGCCATGACGGCGACCAGGGCCTCGCCGGGGCCGAGTTCGGGCACCGGAACCTCGTCCACGTGCAGCGACTTGCGGGGGTCCTTCTCCTTGGTGGTGAGGCCGGCGAACATCTCGGCCTCGTCCTTGCGCACGGTCACCGCGCGGTACGACTCGGGAACGCGCAGGGCGGCGAAGTCCTGGGGGCTGGTGTCCGACGCCAGGATCGCGTCAAGTATCTCGTTCATCGGTGCCTCCGGCGAAGCGTCCACGAGGGGACGCCTGAGGGAACGCTGGGCTCGTGACGGGGGTGAAAGCTGCTGGCTGGCTGCTGTGCCGTCGGTTCGGCGGAGGTTCGGCCCGGGCGCGGGTGAGCGCCGTGGGCCCGCCTGGTGACGCAGGCGGTGTCCGGGCGCGCAAGGCGGCTTGCGGGGACAGCCGACGCGCGAGGTGTGCAGCGCGCCGGCCGCCCGGACACCTTCACCGTATGGCACGGTGTGCCACCTCGCAAGACACTGAGTGCCAACAAATTCTCTCAGTTGTCATCTCGGCTGCACGCATGAGCAAGAAACGGCCGCCCCGGGAGGGGCGGCCGTTGCGCGTGGTGTTCGGTTGTGTGGTTTTGGTTGGTTCAGTTCTTGCTTTCCAGGGTCAGCGCGAAGACGTGCGCCCTGGCGGTGCCCGACGCCGGGGCCGCCAGGGTGATCGAGGACAGCTCCTTGGCCGGATCCAGCGCCACCACCTGGTGGAAGATCGCCGCCTTGGTGCCCACCGGGCCGCTGCGGGCATGGATCTGGCTGGTCCGCACCGCCTCGGTCTCCCCGTACGCCGGACCCGACAGCCACGCCGTCAGCTGGATGCTCAGCTTCGCGGTCGAGCCGTCGGCGTACGTGGCCACCGCGGGGATCGTCACGTTCCCGGTGTCGCCCGCGCCCAGCACATGGAGCTTCGCGTAGCCGCCCGCCGGAACGGCGATCTTCTGGCCCGCCGCGATCACGTTGTTGTTCGAGCCCTCGCTGCCGTTGGTGAAGGCGAACGTGATCCCGTCGTCCTCGGTCTGCCCGGTCTGCGGCAGCTGCACCATCGGGTACGTGCGCCCCGTACCGTCGAAGTCCCCGTCGCCGTAGTACATCTCGGTGGTGATGGCGTCGTTGTCGAAGACCCCCACCAGGTCCACCTGGGTGCCCTGGCCCGTCTGCGGCAGCTCCGGCAGCCCCCACCGGTCGGCGGGCTCCGACACCTTCACCGGGGCGATCCGGAAGTCCGGGCGCGGCCCCGCAGCCGGGTACACCACCGCCTCCTCGTCCCGGTCCAGGTCGATCTCGATCACGCCGTCGCTCAAGGTCCGCCACGTCGGGGCCGGTCCGCGCACCCCCGCGACCCTGATCCGCCCGGTCAGCGAGTGCCGCACCCGGCACGGCTCCCCGGCCAGGCTCCGCACCCGCACCCACCGCGTCCTGCCGCCCTTGCGCACCCCGCTGACCAGGAACGCGCCCTCGGTGCGGAAGTCGTGCAGCGCCACGTCCCGCCACGCGTCCGGCACCCCGGGGAAGAAGCGGATGATCCCGCCCCAGCTCTGGCAGAGCATGTCGTGCATCGCCTGCGCGCCCGACAGCGGGGTCTCGATCACCGGACCCGCCTCGTAGTAGTGCGTGTTGGGCTGGATGAAGCGCGCCACCAGCTCGCGCAGATACTTCAACGCGTCGTCGCCCCGCCCCATCTGGGTCGAGATCGAGGCCGCACCGGAGAAGCTGTAGCCGCGCAGGGCGCCCTCGAAGCCGATCCAGTGCTCCAGCGAGCGGGTGATCAGGTCCCGGTTCTCCTTCTGGTCCCAGTTGACCAGGTAGAGCGGGTAGACGGAGAGCATGTGCGAGTAGTGGCGGTGCGACTTGGCGAACGGGACGCCGGTGCCGACCATGAAGCCGTTCTCGTCCACCGGGTACGGCACGAGCTTGTCCAGCACCTCACGCCACTTAGGCGCCAGCGGATCGTCCTTGCCCAGCAGTTCGGCCGACTCCAGCAGCGTCCGGCACGACCAGCGCAACAGCGCCAGGTCGTAGTTGCAGTCCGGGGCCGCGCCGTACTCGGGCGAGAAGGTCTTCGGCAGATGCAGCCTGCCGTCCGACCCCTCGGTCAGGAAGTGCAGGTAGTAGTTGGTGGAGCGGCGCAGCAGCGGATAGAGCACGTCCTCCAGCAGGCCCCGGTCCATGGAATGCCGGTAGTGGAGCCACACGTTGTGCAGCGCCCAGGGGAGGTTGCCGACCTCCGCCTGGTCGCCGACGCCCGGGACCGGCACCGTGCCGTTGTCCTCGCACTGCGCGTCGGTGGAGCGGCGCAGCGCGGCCGAGTCGGCGCGGTACTCCGGTTTGAGGGCGCTGATCAGGACATCGGTGTTCTCGGCGAGGGTGCGCGGAATCGCGTCCAGCTCCAGGTGGTTGGAGCCCAGCACCGGCCAGTACTCCAGCTGGACGTTGAGGTTCCACCACACCCCCGGCCAGGGGGTCGGCTCCACCCAGGGGCCGGTGGTGGCCATCACGGGGGCGTGCTCGCGGGCCGCGCACGCGAGCTTGTAGAGCTGGATCCAGTAGAAACTCTGGAGCATCGCGTCCGGGACCGACAGGAAGCTCTTGCGGTAGAAGCGGTGCCACCAGTCGCGGTGCGAGCGCAGCAGGCCGGAGACCGGCAGCGCGGACGCCTTGCGGACCGTCGTGACGGCCCGGCCCTCGGCGTCCAGGCCCGGGTACGAGTGCGCCACGCACAGGTAGTACGTACGCTCCCGGCCCGTGCCGCGCTCCCTGTGCGCGGTCACCGTCTGCCCGCCCGCCACCATGGACTGCACGGTGATGCCGAGCCCGCCCTCGGTACGGCTGACCGGCTTCGGGTTGGGCTCGAACCCCTTCGGCGGGTCCTCGCGGACGATGCGCGGGCTGACGGCGGGGGAGGGGCGGAACTCCCAGCGGAACCCCTCCTCGCCCGCGCTCGCCTCGACGGTCGCCAGCAGCATCGTCCGGTCGTTGTGGACCAGCGCGCGGAGGGTGAGACGGCCCTTGTCGGTGGTGATCGTGCCGCGCACCTCGGCGTCCCACAGGTCGAGTCGCAGATCGACGCCGGTGATCTTCCCGGCCGGGCGCAGCAGCAGATTGCCGACCGGCAGCCGCGCCACGCCCCAGTCGCTGCCGCCCTGGGCGGGGCGGTGGTCCTGGACCTCGCCGTGGTGAACGGTGAAGCGCAGGGCGTTCTCGCCGGGCTCCTGGTAGACCATCGAGCCGAGCAGGCCGTTGCCCAGGAACGGGCCCTCGTACCAGGTGCGCGGCATCCGCTTCCAGACCAGGTCCTGCCCGGACAGAAAGCGCTGCCATTCCGGGTCCGTCCGCATGCCGCTCAGGACCACGGAACGCCCGCTTTCGGCCGCCTCCGCCTCCGGTGCGGGGAGGGCCACCCCTGCCGTCGAACCCGCGGCCGCGCCGGCGGCCACCCGGCCCAGGAAACCGCGTCTGCTGACTGCCACCGTCGATCAGCTCCGTCCGAGAAGACGTCGAGATTGGTCCGATGATTTGGCTAGACGGGAGCGTAGGAAGCGACTAATGATGCGTCAAGGCGCCGGATAGATCTGATGTATGGGCTTGCTGTTTCGGGTTGCCGTTGATCTGTCGCGCCGCTATATCGCCACATGTCCCGTGGGAGGGAACGATGCGCGTCATTCGGTCCAGGGTCACCAGAGCCGCGGCGGGCATCGCCTGCACGGCGGCCGCCCTCGTACCACTCCAAGCCGAAGCCGCAGGTCAGTCGGACGGCTCGAACAGCTCGGACGGCCGCAGCTGGCGGCTCACCGGGCAGGGCCAGGTCAGCGGGCAGCTCAGCCTCACCCGCGACGGGGGCCTCACCCTCACCGCCCGGCACGGCTCCACGACCGTCCTGCGCCCCTCCGCGCTCGGCATCCGCACCGCCGACACCGACTTCGGCAAGGGCTTGCGGTTCGCCGGGCGCAGCGACCGCGCCATTCACGAGACCTACACGACCACCACCGGCCGCCGGACCCACCACACCTCCGATGCCTCCGAGTCGACCTTCACCTTCCGCAAGGACGGACGGACGCTGAAGGTGATCGTCCGCGTCTCGGCCGACGGACTGGCGTACCGCTACGCCCTGCCGGGCAAGGACACCGTCACCGTGCTCGGCGAGGAGTCGGAGTTCGCCGTGCCGCCGACCGCCGACTCCTATCTGCTGCCGTACGACAACGGGCGCTCGGACTACGAGTCCGCCCACGACCACGGGAGCGTCGCCGACGCCGAGGCGGGCGACTACGGCTATCCGTCGCTGTTCCACATCGGCAAGAGCTGGATGCTGGTCGAGGAAGCCGACCTCAACAGCTCCTACGGCGGCTCCCGGCTCACCCTCGACGCCGCCACCGACCGCTTCCGCCTCACCCTCCCCGACCCCGCCGAGGTCAGCAGCCCCGGGCTCACCACCCCGTGGCGCACCATGGTCATCGGCGACCTCGCCACCGTCACCGAAAGCGACCTGCCGACCGACCTCGCCGCCCCGTCGAAGGTCGCCGACACCTCATGGATCAAGCCGGGCAAGGCGGCCTGGTCATGGTGGTCGGACGGCGGCAGCCCGGCCAGCCTCGCCGCCCAGAAGAAGTTCGTCGACTTCGCCGCCCGGGAGGGCTGGGAGTACGTCCTGGTCGACTCCGGCTGGAGCAACGACTGGATGCCCGAACTCACCAAGTACGCCAAGGAGAAGGGCGTCGGCATCTGGGCCTGGGTGCGCTGGCAGACCATCGACCAGCAGAGCGAGCGGGACCGGCTGTTCGCGCAGTACAAGTCCTGGGGCGTCGTCGGGCTCAAGGTCGACTTCCTGGAGTCCGACGGCCAGGACCGCATGCGGTGGTACGACGCCGTCTTCAAGGACAGCGCCAAGCACCGGCTCATGCTGAACTTCCACGGCGCGACGATTCCGCGCGGGCAGGAGCGGACCTGGCCGCAGATGATGAGCGTGGAGGCGGTCAAGGGCGCCGAGGGAACCCGCCCCAAGCCGGGCCGTGAGCCCTTCCCGGCCGCCCACTACACGACGCTGCCCTTCACCCGGAACCTCATCGGGCCCATGGACTTCACCCCCGTGACGTTCACCGGAGTGCGCCCCACCAGCGACGCCGCCGAGCTGGCGCTGTCCGTGGTGTACGAGTCCGGGGTGCAGCACTTCGCCGACAGCGTCGAGTCGTACGAGGCGCACCCGGCCGCCCTGAAGTTCCTGGACCAGGTGCCCACGGTGTGGGACGACACCCGGCTCGTCGACGGCGACCCGGGCGACCGCGCGGTCCTCGCCCGCCGCTCCGGCGACGACTGGTACCTCGGCGCGATCACCTCGGGCGAGGCCCGCACCCTGGACGAGCCGCTGACGTTCCTGGGGCGGGGGACGTGGCGGGCCGAGCTGTACCGGGACGGCCCGGACGGCAAGATCGTCACGGAAACCCGCGAGGTCACGGCCTCCTCGCGGCTGTCCCTCCCCGTCCCGAAGAACGGCGGCTTCGCGGCCCGCTTCACCCCGGCGGGCTAGGGGCTCCTTGTTCCCCACCCCGCCCCTCCCCGAACCCGGGGGCCTACGCCCCCGGACCCCGCCGGGGGGCTCGGCCCCGGCCCCTGCTCCGGGGCTACGCCCCTGGGCCCGGCTGGGGTTCGGCCTCCGGCTCCCGGCCGGGGGCTGCCTCTGGTGGCTGTGGGGTGCGCCTCGTGGCGGGGTTTTGTTCCCCACCCCGCCCCTTCCCGAACCCGGGGGCTACGCCCCCGGACCCCCACCAGGGGCTCGGCCCCCGGCCCCCGGTCCCGGGGCTACGCCCTGGGCCCGGCTCCCGCCCCGGGCTGCGCCTCTGGGCTCCGGCTGGGGGCTCGGCCCCCGGCTCCCGCCCTGGGCTGCGCCCTCTGAGCCCCGGCCAGGGGTGCATCCGGTCTCTCGACGGGGTCTGCGCTCTTGGGCCCCGCTCAGGGCTCCGCACGCCTCCGGGCGTGTGTCCTCAATCGCCGGACGGGCTGCAATACAGCCCGTCCGGCGATTGAGGACCGGGGTCCGGGGCGGCGCCCCGGTTGTGGGGAGGGGCGGGGTGGGGACTTGCCGCTCCGCCGAAGCTACCGCTTCAGGGCTCGTTCGATCGTTCGCATGACCTCGCCCAGGGGGGCGTCCGTGCGGGCCACCATCACCACCACGTCCTCCTCCTCGCCCGGCGAGGTCACGCTCACCGCGGGGCGGCCCGGGGCGGGGCGGCCCGCGCCGATGCCGGTGCCGAAGGTTTCGCGCACGATGGCGAAGGCGTGGTCCAGCTGGGCCTCGACGTCGCCCTCGCCCCGCGCCCGCAGCCAGCGGCGCAGTACGTGGTTGTGGGCCGTGACCACGGCGGAGGCGGCGACCTCGGCCAGCAGGGGGTCGTCGTCGCCGTCGTGGTGGGCGCCCTCGTCGAAGTGGCCCAGGAGGTAGCGGGTGAACAGCCGCTCGTAGCGGGCCACCGAGGCGATCTCGCGCTCGCGCAGGGCGGGGACCTCGCGGGTCAGCCGGTAGCGCTCGACGGAGACCGCCGGGGAGGCCGCGTACATGCGCATGACTTCCTTGATGCCCCGGCACACCGTGTCCAGCGGGTTCTCATGGGCCGGTGCCGCGTCCAGCACCGCGGCGGCCCGCACGAGCGTGTCGTCGTGGTCCGGGAAGATCGCCTCTTCCTTGGACCGGAAATGGCGGAAAAACGTGCGTCGGGCCACGCCCGCTCTGGCCGCGATCTCGTCGACCGTGGTCGCCTCGTACCCCTGCGTCGCGAACAACTCCATGGCGGCCGCCGCGAGTTTGCGGCGCATGGTCAAGCGCTGGGCGGCGGCGCGGCGACTGCCGGCGGTCTCCCCGCCGTCGGAGGAATTCGAGCGGTTACGCTGCGTACGAGTGGCCTTTACGGGCTGGGACATGTGGGGAACGTAACACGCTTGTGAGTGCTGGTGCGGGGGCGGACCGAAGGACGGTTCCAGCAGTCCGCCCCAGCCCAGCGGATGCTCAGGCCTTCGCATACTCGCGGAAGCCGCGCCCCGTCTTGCGGCCCAGGCAGCCCGCCGCGACGAGGTGTTCCAGCAGCGGCGCGGGCGCCAGGCCCGGGTCGCGGAAGGCGCGGTGCAGCACCTTCTCGATGGCCAGCGAGACGTCCAGCCCGACCACGTCCAGCAGCTCGAAGGGGCCCATCGGATAGCCGCCGCCGAGCTTCATCGCCGCGTCGATGTCATCGGGTGACGCGTAGTGATCCTGGACCATCTTCACCGCGTTGTTCAGGTACGGGAACAGCAGGGCGTTGACGATGAACCCGGCGCGGTCGCCGCAGTCCACCGGGTGCTTGCCGACCTCCCGGCACACGGTGTGCACGGTGGCCCGCGCCTCGTCCGAGGTCAGCACGGTGCGCACCACCTCGACCAGCTTCATCGCGGGGGCCGGGTTGAAGAAGTGCATGCCGATCACGTCCTGCGGGCGCGACGTGGCGCGGGCGCACGCGATGACCGGCAGCGAGGAGGTGGTGGTGGCGAGCACCGCGCCCGGCTTGCAGACCTTGTCGAGCACGGTGAACAGCTCCTGCTTGACGGCCAGATCCTCCGCCACCGCCTCCACCACCAGGTCCGCGTCCGCGAACGCGTCGAGGGAGTCGGCCGGGGTGATCCGGGCCAGCGCCCGGTCCCGCACCTTCTCCGTCATCCGCCCCTTGGTCACCGACCGGGCCAGCGACTTGGCGATACGGGCCTTCGCCGTCTCCGCCTTCTCCTGGGTACGGGCCGCCAGCACCACCTCGTGGCCCGCCTTGGCGAAGACCTCGGCGATGCCGCTGGCCATCGTGCCCGAGCCCGCGACGCCGACCGTGCGCACCGGGCGGCCCAGGTCCGGGGACGGGGCCTGCGGGTCCGCGCCGTCCGGGACGGCGGTGCCGCTGCCGGGCGCCTCGTACGTATAGAAGCCGCGGCCCGCCTTACGGCCGGTGAGCCCGGCCTCGGCCAGCTGGCCCAGGATCGGCGCGGGCGCGTGCAGCCGGTCGCCGGAGGCCGCGTACATGGCCTCCAGGACGGTACGGGCCGTATCGATCCCGATCAGGTCCAGCAGGGCCAGCGGGCCCATCGGCAGCCCGCAGCCGAGCTTCATCGCGGCGTCGATGTCCTCGCGCGCCGCGTACCGCGACTCGTACATCGCCGCGGCCTGGTTGAGGTAGCCGAACAGCAGCCCGTCGGCGATGAATCCGGGCCGGTCGCCGAGCGCCACCGGCTCCTTGCCGAGGTCGCGGGCGAGCGCGGTGACCGCGTCGACGGCGGCGGGCGCCGTCAGCACGCTGGAGACGATCTCCACCAGCTTCATGGCGGGCGCCGGATTGAAGAAGTGCAGCCCCAGGACGCGTTCGGGGTGGGCGGATTCGGCCGCCAGCCGGGTCACCGACAGCGCGTTGGTGCCGGTCGCCAGGATGGTGTCGGGCCGGACGACGGCGTCCAGCGCGGTGAACACCTCGCGCTTGATGCCGTAGTCCTCGGGCACCACCTCGACCACCAGGTCCGCGTCCGCCGCGGCGGACACCTCCGTCGCGATGCGGAAGCGGTCGAGCGCGGCCGTCCGCTCGCGCTCGGTCATCCGCCCGCGGCCCACCGCCCGCGCGGTGGCCACCTCCAGCGCGGTGACCGCCCGGCGGCAGGCGCTCTCGCTGATGTCGATGCCGATCACCTGACGCCCCGCACGGGCCAGGATTTCGGCGATGCCGGTGCCCATCGTGCCGAGCCCGACGACCGCAACAGTAGTGAGCGGGGCCCGGGAGGGGGAGAGATCAGGGGAGGACGTGGTGCTGACGCCGGTCTGTGGGAGACGGTCCATCGCGGACTCCAGAGGGTGTTCCCCGGAAGACGGGGATGAAGTGACGACTGGGACGATCGAGGGGAGCCTTCGGTGAAGAGCGGAGGAACGGCACCGCGATCAAGGCAATCCGGACGGGCGTCCGGCGCCTGCTGCGGAATCTCCTCCGGCCGTGACGAAAACTCCGACGGAAGGGCTTGCACGCTCCCTGGCGGACAGCGCCGCACGGAGGAAACTGCCCGTGGGAGACACACGGCGGGCCCTGTCCCGGGGCCGTGCCGCAACTCTGCTGAAACTGCCGAACCGACGTCACACAAGGCGGCTGCGTCACCAGGCCGCCCGAGCAGGGGTGCTGCTCGTGTCGCCATATTAACTCGCGGGTAACCAAGACGCCAGAGCCGACTGTGAGTCCTGCGCGATGGCGCGGATCACCGGGGAGGGGAGACCTCGACATGGACGACGAATTCCGGACGCTGACGGAGCGGGTACGGGCCTCGCTCACATCGCAACAGGAGACCGCGGCACACGCCTCGCTGCTCGCGCTCGTACGACAGGGCACCCCCGCCGCGCGCGAACAGCTCGCCCGCATCCTCGTCGCGCCGGAGCAGCCGCTGTGGGCCCGCGAGACCGCCGCCTTCGTGCTGGGCAGCGCGGGCGACCGGCGGGCCTTCGAAACGCTCGTCCTGCTCCTCAACTACCGCGAGCCCGCGCGCTGCGCGACCGCCGCCCGGGTGCTGGCCCGGCTCGGCGACCCGCGCACCGCCCGCGCCGCCGCCGCCCTCGCCACCAACCCGCTGCGCACCGCGTACTCCCTGCACCCCATCCGGCTCCTCGTCGAACTCCGCGCCCCCGAATCCGTACCGGCCCTGGTCGCCGCCCTGGAACGGCAGTTGGCCGCCCGCGACCGGCACTGGGCCATCGCGCGCGCCTGCGTCGAGGGGCTGGGCGCGATCGGCGACGAACGCGCCATCCCCGCCCTGAAGGCGGCGGGCGAGCACATACGGCTCAGCGCCGCGGCGGCCGCCGCCCTGGCCCGCATCAGCGTCGGCGGCTCCCTGGACCCGGAAGCCACCCCGCCCCCCACCCCCCGCTCCGGCCGCGCGGGCACGGGCCGCGCGGGCGTGCGGTGACGGGGGCGGCGCGAGGCCCGACCCACCCCGCCCCTTCCGGCCGCATGTCGATGCTGCGGGAAGGGGCGGGGTGGGGGATCAAACCCCGGGTAGCCGCAGGGCGTAGCGCACCTCCGGCACTGACGCCCCCTCCACCTTGTACGTCTCCGCGCCCCCGTCCGGCGCGAAGCCCGCCCGCTCGTAGAAGCGGCGGGCCCGCGTATTACCCTCCAGCACCCACAGCCGCAGATGGGGGAAGCCCCGCTCGGCGGACCGGCGACGGGTCTCGTCGAGGAGGGCGCGGCCGATGCCCGTGCCCAGGAGTGAGGGGTGTACGTAGAGGGCGTACAGCTCGGCGTCCCCGGGCGGCACATCGCGGTCCCGGTACGGGCCGAAGCAGGACCAGCCGACCACCTCGCCGGTGCCGTCCTCCGCCACCAGGTTGACCACGTCGCCGAGCCCGCGGGAGAAGAACTCCCGCCGCCGCTCGGCGTCCTCCTCGACGCTCAGACCGTCCAGATACGTCTGCGGCATCAGTCCCGTGTACGCCTTCTGCCACCCCCGGACCCGTACCACCGCCACGGCGTCGATGTCGGATTCGGTCATCTCCCTTACCAGCACCCCGTCCATATGCGTCCACCGTAGGTGGCTCGGCCTGGACCCCGGTGGCAGGGTCACAGCAGTGACAGCTGGGCCGGGCCAGGGGAATCGGCGGGGTCGGGAGCGGGGTCGGGGACGGCGCGGTGGGCTCCGGGCTCGTACGGGCCGATGCCGTACTCGGCGGCGAGGTCGTGCACCATGCCGGTGATCCGCCGCTGGTACCACTTCGGTGCGTACGAGCCGCCGTCGTACAGGGCGTCGTAGCGCTTCAGCAGCCGTGGGTGGTGCCGGGTGAGCCAGGTCGTGAACCATTCGCGGGCGCCGGGGCGCAGGTGCAGCACGAGCGGGGTCACGGAGGTCGCCCCGGCCTCGGCGATGGCGCGGACGGTCGCGCGCAGCTGCTCGGGGGAGTCGCTGAGGAACGGGATCACCGGGGCCATCAGCACCCCGCAGGGCACGCCGTGCTCGGACAGGGTCCGTACGGCGTCGAGGCGCCGCTCGGGGGAGGGGGTGCCGGGTTCGACGGTGCGCCACAGCGCGGGGTCGGTGAAGCCGACGGAGACCGAGACGCCGACGTCGGTGACGCGGGCCGCGCGGCGCAGCAGCTCCAGGTCGCGCAGGATCAGGGTGCCCTTGGTGAGGATGGAGAAGGGGTTGGCGCGCTCGACGAGCGCGCCGAGGATGCCGGGCATGAGCTGATAGCGGCCCTCGGCGCGCTGGTAGCAGTCCACGTTGGTGCCCATGGCGATGTGCTCGCCGCGCCAGCGCGGGGCGGCCAGCTCGCGCCGCAGCAGCTCCGGGGCGTTGACCTTGACCACGACCTGGGTGTCGAAGTCGCGCCCGGTGTCGAGGTCGAGGTAGCTGTGCGTCTTGCGCGCGAAGCAGTAGACGCAGGCGTGGGTGCAGCCGCGGTACGGGTTCACGGTCCATTCGAACGGCATCCGGGAGGCCCCGGGCACCCGGTTCACGATCGAACGGGCGCGGATCTCGTGAAAGGTGATGCCGCGGAACTCGGGGGTGTCGAACGTGCGGCTGACCACCGCGTCCGTGGAGAAGAGGGCCGGGGCGGCCGCCTCGCCGTCGCCTGTCAGGTTGTCCCAGCGCATGGCCCGCACCTCCGGAGTCTCGCTCGTTCCCTTAATAGAACACATGTTCCCTTCGTTTCCGTCAACCCCGAATTTGGGCGGGTGACCCGCAGGTGGTTGGCTTGCCCGCGCAGGGCAACGGCGCCGCAGCGCACGAACGCAACGCAAGCATCGGAGGACAGAGCAATGGGCCAGGTCGAGGCCACCACGGAGCGCATCGTCACGGGCAAGCCCGAGGACGTGTTCGACGCGCTCGCCGACTACCGCGAGGTCCGCCCCCGGCTGCTCACCGAGCAGTTCAGCGAGTACGAGGTCCGTGAGGGCGGCGACGGCGAGGGCACCCTCGTCCACTGGCGCCTCCAGGCCACCAGCAAGCGGGTGCGCGACTGCCTGCTGGAGGTCTCCGAGCCGAGCGACAATCAGCTCGTGGAGAAGGACCGCAACTCCTCCATGGTCACCACCTGGACCGTCACCCCGGCCGGGGAGGGCAAGGCGCGGGTCGTCGTGACCTCGGTGTGGAACGGCGCGGGCGGCATCGGCGGCTTCTTCGAGCGCACCTTCGCGCCCAAGGGGCTCGCCCGCATCTACGACGGCGTGCTGGAGAAGCTCGCGGCCGAACTCCCGGCTCAGAGCGCCCAGTAGCCTCCCGGGCGTCCGGCCGCCCCGGTCTCGGTCTCGTCGTCGCGGTCACCGGTTCGGGTGGTTTTCTCCGCGGTGCGCTCCATAGGCGCACATGCTCTCACTTGCGGTAAAGCCGCCCGAACCCGTCTCTTTGTCGATTCGTCGCGCTTGCCCCTTGTTGTTGCGTAATGCGAGAAAAGGGCGGCGGCGCAGGCGTGACGAGGGGAGACAGACGTGGGCGGGATCACCGAGACCACCTTCGCGAAGGGCCATCGGCCGGCAGGCGCACCCGCCCGCGCCTCCGGCGACAACGGCCCCGGAGCCCGACCCGGCGACGGTGACGGGGACGGCACGGGCACCGGCACCGGCACGGCGGGACCACGCACCGACGACGGCCCCCCGGGGGCCGGGCTCAGCCCCGCCCGGGTGCGGACGGTCTTCCTCGGGCTGATGCTCGCCCTGCTGCTGGCCGCACTCGACCAGACGATCGTCGCCACCGCCCTCCCCGAGGTCGTCGGCGAACTGCACGGCCTGGACAAGATGTCCTGGACCGTCACCTCCTACCTCCTCGCCGTCACCATCGTGCTGCCCGTGTACGGCAAGCTCGGCGATCTCATCGGCCGCAAGAGCGTCTTCATCTTCGCGATCGTCGTCTTCGTCGTGGGCTCCGCGCTCGCCGGGTGGTCGCGCACGATGGACGAGCTGATCGCCTTCCGGGCGGTGCAGGGCGTCGGGGCGGGCGGGCTGATGATCGGCGTCCAGGCGATCATCGCCGACATCGTGCCGCCGCGGGAGCGCGGCCGCTACATGGGGCTCATCGGGGCCGCGTTCGGCCTCGCGTCGGTGGCCGGGCCGCTGATCGGCGGCTTCTTCACCGACCGCGCCTCATGGCGCTGGTGCTTCTACGTGAACGTCCCCTTCGGCCTGGTCACGCTCGCCGTGGTGGCGGCCGTCCTCAAGGTGCCCGAACCGCTGCGGCGGCCGCGCTTCGACTTCCTGGGCGCCCTGTTCCTCACCATGTTCTCCACCTGCACCATCCTGCTCACGAGTTGGGGCGGTACGGAGTACAGCTGGCACTCGCGCGTCATCCTCGGGCTCGCCCTGGGCGCGGCGGGCTCCGCGATCCTCTTCGTCGTCGTCGAGTGCGTCGTCCCCGAACCGCTCATGCCGATGCGGATGTTCCGCGACTCGGTCTTCTGCGTCTCCGGGCTCATCGGCGCGGTCATCGGCGTCGCGCTGTTCGGCGCCGCCAGCTATCTGCCGACCTTCCTCCAGATGGTCGACGGGGTCTCCGCCACCGAGTCGGGGCTGCTGATGGTGCCCATGATGGGCGGCATGGTGCTGGCCTCGATCGCCTCCGGCCAGCTCATCAGCACCACCGGCCGCTACAAGGTCTTCCCCATCGTCGGCGGCCTCATCTCGATCGGCGGCATGTGGCTGCTGTCCCGGCTGGAGGAGGACACCTCCCGCCAGGACTACAGCCTCTGGATGGGCGTCCTCGGGCTGGGCATCGGGCTCGTCCTGCCGGTGCTGATCCTCTCCGTGCAGAACTCGGTGTCCCCCGACGACCTCGGCTCGGCCACCAGCGCCAACAACTACTTCCGGCAGATCGGCGGCAGCGTCGGCGCGGCCATCTTCGGCACGCTCTTCGCCCACCGGCTCGCCGACCGCCTCGCCGAGGAGTTCCCCGGCGGCACGGGCGTCCGTACCGTCGGCGGACCGGAGCTGCCCGACCCCGACGCCATCACCCCGCAGATCGTGCACGCGATGCCGCGCGCCCTGCGCGACGGCTACGTCACGGCGTACGCCGACGCCATACCGCGGATCTTCCTCTACCTCGTGCCGGTGCTCGTCCTGGGCTTCCTGCTCGCCTTCCTGCTGAAGGAGAAACCTCTGGTGTCCCACACCGACTTCGCCGTCCAGCCAGACCCCGGCGTGCAGCCGGACCCCGTCGTACCGGCGGCGCGCTCGGTGCCCCGGCACGCCCCGCCCCCGCCGCCGCCCGTCGCGGGCATCCCGGTCTGCGGCACCGTCCAGCACCACGACGGCACCTCGGTCCCGCGGGCCGCGCTCACCCTCATCGACATCGGCGGCCGCCAGATCGGGCGCGGCGCCACCGGCGAGGACGGGCGGTACGCGCTGAGCACGCCCGGCACCGGGTCGTACGTCCTGATCGCGGCCGCCGGCGGCCACCAGCCGCGGGCGGTCAGCGTCACGGTCGGCGACCGCCCGGTCGAGCTGGACGTGGTGCTGGGCGGCGCGGGCCGCCTCGCCGGTTCCGTGCTCACGGCGGACGGCACGCCCGTACGGGACGCCACGGTCACCCTCACCGACGTACGCGGCGAGGTGGTCGCCTCCACGCGCAGCGGGCGTGAAGGGGGCTATGTGATGACCGAGCTGGTCGCCGGGGAGTACACCCTGGCCTCCAGCGCGCCCGCCTTCCGCCCCGCCGCGCTCCCCGTCACCGTGCAGGCCGCCCGCGAGACCCGCCAGGACATCGAACTGGCCGGTGGCGCGGTGCTGCGCGGCGTCGTACGCGCCGGTGGCGGCCGCCTCGTCGAGGACGCCCGGGTCACGCTGCTGGACGCGGCGGGGAACGTGGTCGACACCGCGACGACCGCCGCCGACGGGGCCTTCCGCTTCATCGACCTGTCGGCGGGGGAGTACACGGTGATCGCGGCGGGCTACCCCCCGGTGGCGACCGTGCTCCAGGTGGCGGGCGGCGGCCGTACGGAACGCGATCTGCACCTGGGCCACGAGGACTGACCACCGGTGGACCACGAGGACTGACCACCGGCCGCCCCGCCCCGGCCCCCGCCTTCCGCCGGGGGCCGGGGCGGAGGCATGTCCGCCGATGGCATGTCCGCGATGACGGGTTCGCGATGGCGGGTTCGCGACCCCGCGCTGAGATGACACCTATTCGGGTATTGGCCCACGCTGCGCCTCGCCCCCGCCGTACCGTTGAAGACGGTGTCGCAGATCGTGCGTGCGAAGGAGTCTTCCGCCTATGGAGCAAGGCACGTCGCGCGGTGACGGCGGGCTGGGAGGGGCACCCAGGGTGCCGGCGCAGCGGACGGAGGTGTCCGGCCGGATCCCGCTCGCGGTGGTCGTCGCCGACGCCGACGGGCTGGTCACGCACTGGAGTTCCGGCGCCCGCAAGCTCTTCGGACGCACCCGCGAGCAGGCCGTCGGCGCGCCCGCCGTCGATCTGATGCCGGTCTCGGGCGCACTGCGCGGCGCGGACCTGCCGCACGAGGCGGCCGCACCGGACGACGCCCTCGGCGGTGCGCGGTACTACCCCACCGCGGGCCGCGCCCGGATGACCCTCCCGGCCGACGCCGCCCAGGACGCCGCCCAAGCTGACGTCCTGTGGTGGGCGTACCCCCTCGTCGGACCGGGCCCCGAGCGGCTGCTGGTGCTGGCCGCCGACGCCGCGGGGCTCACCGGGGGCGCCCCGGACGAGCGCTTCGCGCCGGGTTTCGCGCTGCACACCGAGTTCCCCGGCGCCGAGCTGCTGGCCGGACGACTGCCCGACATCCTGCCGAACATGGGCCCGGCCACCGGCGGCCGGATCGTCGCCCAGGTCCTCGAACTCGGCTACCCCGTCCTGGAGATCAGCCACCACGAACGGGTCCCGGTGACCCCCGACTGGGGCATGCCGCGCTACCGCGAGCGTCAGGCCCGCCGCGCGGCGAGGCTCCGCGCGGCCGCCGAGGCTGGTCCCGCCACCCCGGCCGATCCGCCGTCCCGCCCCCAAGACCTCGAAGAACTCGAAGACCTCGAACACGCCGCCGTCCGGGAGCGCCTGGAGTTCCTGAACGAGGTCAGCGGCCGCATCGGCAGCTCCCTCGACCTGGCCCGCACCATCCGCGAGGTGACCAGCGCCGCCGTCCCGCGCTTCGCGGACTTCGCCGGTACGCATCTGCGCGCCCAGGTCCTCGCGGGCGAGGGCTTCCCCGACGGCCCGCCCGACGTCACCACCGTCTGGCACCGCGTCTGGGTCGAGCACAACGACGAACCGGGGCGCTGGGACGACACGGTGCCGGTCGGGGAGAGCATCGCGTTCCCCGAGCACACCCCGTTCTTCCAGTGCATGGTCACCGGCGAGCCCGTGCTCATCCCGTACATCAGCGACGAGTTGGGCGACCGGATCGCCGGGCAGTTCGAGAAGCGGGACCTGCGGCCGCTGATCAACGGCCGGTCGATCCTCATCGTGCCGCTCAAGGCGCGCACCGTGGTGCTCGGCTTCATGGTGCTGCTGCGCCGCGCGGGCCGCGAGGCGTTCGACGACATGGACCGCACGACCGGGGCCGAACTCGCCGCCCGCGCCGGGCTCGTGCTCGACAACGCCCGCATGTACACGTACCAGGAGAACGTGGCCGAGACCCTCCAGGACAGCATGCTGCCCCAGGTGACGCCGCGTATGGCGGGCTGTGACACCGCCACCCGCTATCTGCCCGGCACCCGGCTCGGCCGGGTCGGCGGCGACTGGTTCGACGCCATCAAGCTGTCCGGCTCGCGCACCGCGCTCGTCGTCGGCGACGTGATGGGGCACGGGCTGAACTCGGCCGCGATGATGGGCCAGTTGCGCACCGCCGTCCAGACCATGGCCGCCCTCGACCTGCCGCCCGCGCAGCTGCTGCGCAACCTGGACGACCTGGCGCAGCGGCTCGGCGAGCACTACCTGGCCACCTGCCTGTACGCGGTCTACGACCCGATCCGCTCCGAACTGCTCCTGGCCAACGCGGGCCACATCCCGCCCGTGCTGGTCCGCGCCCAGGACGGCCGCAGCGCGTTGCTGGACCTGCCGACCGGCGCGCCGATCGGCGTGGGCGGGGTGCCGTTCGAGACGGCCACGGTGCGGGTCGCGCCCGGCGACCGCCTCATCCTGTGCACCGACGGCCTGGTCGAGGTGCGCGGCCAGGACATCGGCGCCGGGCTCGCGGCGCTGTGCGAGTCCGCCGCCCATCCGGCGGCGTCGATGGACGACGCGTGCGACACCCTCATCCGCACGCTCGCTGCCTCGTCCCGGGAGAAAGACGGGCGCGGCGGCCGCAAGGACGACGTGGCGCTGCTGATGGCCCGGCTGAACGGCATCCCCTCCGACGACGTCGCCCAGTGGCGGCTGGCCCTGGACCCGGGTGAGGTGGGCCGGGCCCGCCGCCTGGTCCGCGAGCGGCTGCTGCGCTGGGGCCTCCCGCACGCCGTGGAGACCGCCGAACTGCTCGTCAGCGAGGCCGTGACCAACGCGGTGCGGCACGCCCACACCCACCATGTGGTGCTGCGTCTGGTCCGCACCGAGGCACTGCTGTGCGAGGTCTCCGACGACGACCACGAACTGCCCGCGCTGCTGACCGCCGGACCGGACGACGAGTGCGGGCGCGGGCTGCGCGTGATCAGCGAGCTGGCCAGGGAGTGGGGGACGAGCCGGACGCGGCAGGGCAAGACCGTCTGGTTCGAGCAGGCGCTGACGGGCCCCGCCCGCCGTCACTCCTGACGCACGGCCTGACGAACGACGGCCTGACGCACAGTGGGAACGGACGTGGGGAGCGGTGATGAGTGTGTCGGAGCGTTACCGGGAAGCGTGGGAGAGCTATTGGCGGGCCACCTCGGACGCCCCGGGGGAGGCCATCTGGGACGCCGACCCGTCGCTGAGCGCCGCCCGGGACGTCGACCGCTTGGCCCCGCACGCCGACCTCTCCCTCCCCATCCTGGACCTGGGCTGCGGAAACGGAACCCAGACCCGCTATCTGGCCGCCCGTTTCGGCCGCGCCCTGGGCGTCGACCTGTCCCATGCGGCGGTCGAGCACGCGCGGCGCGCCGATACGGCGCGGACCGCCGAGTTCCGGCAGCTGAGCCTCACCGACCCGGCGGCCGTGCGGGAGCTCCACGAGCGCCTCGGCGACGCCAACGTCTACATGCGCGCCGTCATCCACCAGAGCGACGCCCCCGACCGCCGTCCGGTCGCCGAGGCGGTGGCCACCCTGGTCGGCCGCCGCGGCCGGGGCTTCGTCGCGGAGCTGACGGAGGAGTCCAAGACGACGCTGGCGCGCCTGGCCGGGAGCCCCGGCGGCCCGCCCCTCAAGCTCCGCCGCGTGTTCGACCACGGCCTCAAGCCCGCCGACGCGGCGGACAGCGAAGTGCCGGAGCTACTGGCGGCGGCGGGACTGCGGATCCTGGCCGAGGGCCCCACGGCCCTGGCCCAGACGGAGCAATGGGCCGACGGTTCGCGGGTGGAGCTCCCGGCCCGGTGGTTCGTGGTGGGACGGGCGCCGGAGGGTGAGGGACGGTTATCCACAGGGGTGGTTCGGCCCCCGCACAGCGCGTAACGTAACGAACCATGAAGATCCTGATCAGCGCCGACATGGAGGGCGCCACCGGGGTGACCTGGCCGGGCGACGTCCTGCCCGGCACCCCGCAGTGGGAGCGCTTCCGGCACCCGTTCACCTCGGATGTGAACGCGGCGGTGCAGGGGTTCTTCGACGGCGGTGCGGACGAGGTGCTCATCAACGAGGCGCACTGGTCCATGCGCAACCTGCTGCTGGAGAAGCTGGACCAGCGGGCACAGATGATCACCGGGAAGCACAAGACGCTGAGCATGGTCGAGGGGGTACAGCACGGCGATGTGGACGGGGTGGCGTTCATCGGTTATCACACCGGCGCGGGCACCGAGGGCGTGCTCGCGCACACGTATCTCCCCAACTCCGTGACCGGCGTCTGGGCGAACGGCGCCCGGGCGAGCGAGGGCCTGCTGAACTCGCTGGTGGTCGCCGAGTACGGGGTGCCGGTGGTGCTCGTCACCGGGGACGACAAGACCTGCGAGGACGCCAAGGGCTATGCGCCGGACGCCCGGTGTGTCGCCGTCAAGGACTACGTCTCGCGGTACGCGGCGGTGTGCCGCACCCCCGCCCGCACCGCCGCGGACATCCGGGAGGCGGCGCGGGAGGCCGCCGGGCTGGCGGTGCGCCACGAACCCCCGCACCGCGGGCCGTTCACGATCGAGCTGGAATTCGACGCCGAGCATCTGGTGGGGGCGGCGAGCGTCGTACCGGGCGTGGAGCGCAGCGGTGAGCGGCGCGTCGCCTTCACCTCACCGACCATGTACGAGGGGATCCGCTGCTTCAAGGCGGTCACGACCGTCGTATCGGCCGCGGTGGAGGAGCAATATGGCTGACACGGTCCGTCCGGAGGCGATCGACGCGCAGGCGCTGGAGGAGGTGGTGCGGTTCACCTCCGAGCTGATCGCGATCGACACCACCAACCGCGGCGGAGGGGAGTGCTCGGAGCGCCCGGCCGCCGAGTACGTGGCGGAGATGCTCAGCGACGTGGACATCGACCCCACGCTGCTGGAGCGGTCGCCGGGGCGCACCAATGTGGTCGCCCGGATCGAGGGCACCGACCGGGCGGCGCCCGCGTTGCTCGTCCACGGCCATCTGGACGTGGTGCCCGCCGAGCCCGCCGACTGGACCGTGCACCCCTTCTCCGGGGAGGTGCGCGACGGGGTGGTGTGGGGCCGGGGCGCCATCGACATGAAGAACATGGACGCGATGGTCCTCGCGGTCGTCCGGGCCTGGGCGCGGGCCGGGGTGCGGCCCCGCCGGGACATCGTGCTGGCGTTCACCGCCGACGAGGAGGACAGCGCCGCCTGGGGCTCAGGCTACCTCGCCGACCGGCACCCGGAGCTGTTCGAGGGCTGCACCGAGGGCATCAGCGAATCCGGCGCCTTCACCTTCCACGCCGGGCCCGGGCTGCGGCTCTACCCCATCGCGGCGGGGGAGCGGGGCACGGCCTGGCTGAAGCTCACCGCGCGCGGCCGGGCCGGTCACGGCTCGAAGGTCAACCGGGCCAACGCGGTCAGCCGGCTGGCCGCCGCCGTCGCCCGCATCGGCGACCACCGCTGGCCGGTCCGGCTGACCCCCACCGTCAAGGCGGCGCTCACCGAGATCGCCGCGCTCCAGGGCATCCCGGCCGACGTGGACGCGCCCGACTTCGACGTCGACGAACTGCTCGCCAAGCTGGGCCCGGCCGCCGCCCTCATCGAGCCGACCGTGCGCAACAGCGCCAATCCGACGGTCCTGGAGGCCGGTTACAAGGTCAATGTGATCCCCGGCAGCGCCTCCGCCTATGTCGACGGGCGGATGCTGCCCGGCGGCGAGGACGAGTTCCGGGACACCCTCGACCGGCTCACCGGCCCCGACGTCGACTGGGAGTTCCACCACCGCGAGGTCCCGCTCCAGGCCCCGGTCGGTCCCGAGGCGCCCACGTACGAGGCGATGCGCGCCGCCGTCCAGCGCTTCGACCCGGGCGGCCACGCCGTTCCGTACTGCATGTCGGGCGGCACCGACGCCAAGCAGTTCTCCCGGCTCGGCATCCGCGGGTACGGCTTCTCGCCGCTGCGGCTGCCCGAGGGCTTCGACTACCAGGCGCTCTACCACGGCGTGGACGAGCGGGTGCCGGTCGACGCCCTGCACTTCGGCGTCCGGGTGCTCGACCACTTCCTCCAGAGGGCGTGAGCCGGTGGTGCAGCAGGTGACGGCCACCGCCCCGTACGGGACCTGGCCCTCCCCGGTCGACGCCGCCCTCGCCGCCTCGCACGACGGCCACCCCGAGTACGTGGGCACGGTCGGGCCCGAGGTGTGGTGGACCGCGCCCCGCCCCGCCGAGGGCGGCCGCCGCGCGCTGATCCGGCGCCGGCCCTCGGGCACCGAGGAGCCCGTACTGCCCCCGCCGTGGAACGTGCGCAGCAAGGTCATGGGCTACGGCGGCACGCCCTGGGCCGCGGTGCCGCGCGCGACCGGCGGCCCGCTGGTGGTGTTCGTCCACTTCGCCGACCAGCGGCTGTACGCGTACGAGCCGGACGCCCCGGCGGGCGCCCCGCCGCGCCCGCTGACCCCGGTGTCCGCGGTGGGCGAGGGGCTGCGCTGGGCGGATGTGCGGCTTCATGTGGACCGCGGCGAAGTGTGGTGCGTCCTGGAGGAGTTCACGGGGGAGCGGCCCACCGACGTACGGCGCGTGATCGCCGCCGTACCGCTGGACGGCTCGGCCGCCGAGGACCGCACGGCGGTGCGCGAACTGACCGACGCCCGCCACGACTTCGTCACCGCGCCCCGGCTCTCGCCCGACGGCCGCCGGGCGGCGTGGATCGCCTGGAACCACCCTGAGATGCCGTGGGACGGCACGGTGGTGATGGTCGCCGAGGTGGCGGATGACGGTCCGTTCACGGATGCCTGTGCGGCGCTGGGCGGACCGGGGGAGTCCCTCGCCCAGGTCGACTGGGCCCCTGACGGCTCCCTCCTCGCCGCCACCGACCGCACCGGCTGGTGGAACCTGCACCGCCTGCCGCCGCCGCGCGTCCCCGCGGCGGCGGGGCCGAACGCGGAAGCGCCCGCGATGGCGAGCCCGGCCCCGGCCGCCGGATCCGGCCCGCTCGCGGGACCGGGCCGGTCCGCGCCCCCGGGGGAGGAGGCCGCGCCAATGGCAGGCGCCGCCGCGCCCGGGGCGGATACCGGGGTGCGTGAACTGTGCCCCCGCCAGGAGGAGTTCGGCGGACCGTTGTGGAAGCTCGGGCACCGGTGGTTCGCGCCGCTGGACGGCGGGCTGATCGCGGTGCTGCACGGGCGGGGTGCCCAGACGCTCGGGATCCTCGACCCCCAGACCGGTGAGCTGGCCGACGTCGCCGGGCCGTGGACCGAGTGGGAGCCGACGCTCTCGGTGGACGGCACCCGGATCGTCGGCGTCGCCGCGAGCCCGCACAGCGGGCACGAGGTCGTGGAGCTGGACACCCGTACCGGCCGCGCCCGCGTCATCGGCAACGCCCACACCGACCCCGTCGACCCCGCGTACTACCCCCAGCCACAGGTCCGCACCTTCACCGGGGCGGACGGCCGCGAGATCCACGCCCACCTCTACCCGCCCCACAACCCCCACCACACCGCCCCGCCCGGCGAGCTGCCGCCCTACGTGGTGTGGGCGCACGGCGGGCCCACCGGGCGGGCCCCGCTCGTGCTCGACCTGGAGATCGCGTACTTCACCTCGCGCGGCATCGGCGTCGTGGAGGTCAACTACGGCGGGTCCACCGGCTACGGCCGCGCCTACCGTGACCGGCTGCGCGAGCGGTGGGGCGTGGCCGATGTCGAGGACTGCGCCGCCGTCGCCGGGGCCCTCGCCGACGAGGGCGTCGCCGACCGGGCCCGGCTGGCGATCCGCGGCGGCAGCGCGGGCGGCTGGACGGCGGCCGTGTCGCTCACCGCCACCCGGCTGTACGCGTGCGGCACGGTGATCTATCCGATCCTCGACCCCGCCGCCTGGGCCACCGGCGAGACCCATGACTTCGAATCGCGGTACGCGGAGTCGCTGATCGGCCCGGTGGCCGAGGTCCCGGACCGCTACCGGGAGCGTTCGCCGTTGCACCGGGCCGACCGGATCGCCGCGCCGTTCCTGCTGCTCCAGGGGCTGGACGACACGATCTGCCCGCCCGCGCAGTGCGAGCGGTTCATGGCGGCCATGGCGGGGCGCGGGGTGCCGCACGCGTACCTCACCTTCGAGGGCGAGGGACACGGCTTCCGCCGCGCCGAGACCATGGTCCGCGCCCTGGAGGCCGAACTGTCCCTGTACGCCCGGACCTTCGGCCTGCCCGAGGCGGGGCTGCCCGCCCTGGAGCTGCGCACATGAGGGCGCCCCGTTCAGCCGCTCGTCGGCGAGGATTGTCCGGGGCGCACTGCCGACTGTCTTCGGGCAGCGGTAGCGTGAGCAGCCCTGAAACCCGATATGCGAACTGTTTCGCCATCATTGGTACTGGAGGAGCCAGTTGACACCCCCACGGGCCCCGCGCCTCGTCGGCCGTGAGCCGCCACCCACCGCCCTGGCCGGTGGGTGGCCGCAGGGCGGCGAGCCCGAGACCTGGCTGCTCAGCGTCTCGGCCTTCACCGCCGCCCTGGACGCCGCCGCGCCCGGCAAGATCCTCGACGCCGAGGAGCAGGAGCGGGCCGGGAGGTTCCTGCGCGCCGAGGACCGGGAGCGGTACACGGCGGCCCATATCGGGCTGCGGCAGCTGCTCGGCGGCTATCTGGGCGTGGACCCGGCCGCCGTGCCGTTCACCCGGGAGGACTGCCCCGGCTGCGGCGGCCCGCACGGCCGCCCCGCGGTGGTCGGCGCCCCGCTCCACTTCAATATGTCGCACGCCGGTGACCTGGTGCTCTTCGCCTTCGCCGGGACTCCGGTCGGGGCCGATGTGGAGAAGCTCCAGTCCGCCTCCACGGTGGCCCAGGTCGCCCAGAGCCTGCACCCCAGGGAGCGCGCCGAGCTGGACGCGCTGCCGGAGGCGGACCGGCCCGCGGCCTTCGGCCGCTGCTGGACGCGCAAGGAGGCGTATCTGAAGGGCATCGGCACCGGGCTGTCCCAGGACCCGGCGCGGGACTACGTCGGCACCGGCCGGGAGCCGGTGCCGGTGGGGCCGTGGGCGCTGATCGACGTACCGGTGGATTCGGGTTACGCGGCGGCCATGGCGCTGCGCGACCCCGGCCGGGACGGATAAGCCCCGGCCGGGGACGATGCGTCAGTGCGCGGACGGTGCGGGCACCGGGGCGGGGGCCTTGGTGCCCGCCCCGGTGCCGGTCCCTGCGCCCGGGCGGCGCAGCAGGTAGACCCCGATGACCGCGACGAGGGAGGCGGCGGAGAGCGCGTAGAGCCCGCCGTTGGTGCTGCCCGTGCTCTCCTCCAGGTAGCCGAAGAGCGTCGGGGCGACGAAGCCGCCCAGGTTGCCGAGGGAGTTGATCACGGCGAGCCCGGAGGCCGTGACCTTGAGGTCGAGGCTGGACTGGGCCAGCGGCCAGAAGAGGTTGGCGCCGCACTTGCTGCCGACGGCGGCCAGGGTGATGGCCACGAGCCCGAACCACGGGGAGCCGAGCGTGGCGAGGAACGTGCCGACGGCCGACAGCACCAGCACGATCGCGAGGTACGGGCGCCGGTCCGGCATGCGGTCGGTGTAGCGGCTCATGGTGTACATGGTGATCACGGCGCAGATCCACGGGATGGCCGAGAGCAGGCCGACCTGGAAGGGCGACAGCCCGCCGATGTCGTCGACCAGGCTCGGCAGCCAGAAGGTGATGGCGTAGCCGGTCAGCGCCATGGCGAAGAAGACGAGGGTGAGCAGCGCGACCTGCGGGTGGAGCACCAGGCGCAGCCGGGACACCTTGGGCTCGCGGCTGCGGGTCTCCCGGTCGTGTGCGACCGCCGCGGTCAGGGCCGTCCGCTCCTCGGTGGTGAGCCAACGGGCGTCGCTGATCCGGGAGACGAGGAAGAACGCGGCGACGAGGCCCACCACGATCGAGATGGCGCCTTCCATGGCGAACATCCAGCGCCACCCGGCGAAGCCGCCGAGGCCGTGCATTTCGAGGAGCGCGCCGCTGATCGGGCCGGTGACGATGTACGCGGTCGCGGAGCCGCCGAGGAAGATGGCGCTGGCCCTGCCCCGATAGGAGTCGGGCAGCCAGGTGGTGAGGTAGTACATGACGCCCGGGAAGAACCCCGCCTCCGCGATGCCGAGCAGGAAGCGCAGGGCGTAGAAGGAGGTGGCGCCGTGCATGAAGCACATGGCGAGCGTGACCGCTCCCCAGCTGATCATGATGCGGGTCAGCCAGACGCGGGCGCCGAAGCGCTCCATGAGCATGTTGCTCGGCACTTCGAAGATGGCGTAGCTGATGAAGAACAGTCCCGCGCCCAGGCCGTACGCGGCGGCGCCGACTCCGATGTCGGCCCTGAGGTCGTCCTGGACGAACCCGACGTTGGTGCGGTCCATCTGATTGACGACCAGCATCAACACCAGCATCGGCATGACGCGCCGCAAGAACTTGCTCACCGCCCGGTCGACCAGCTCCGGGGCGGGCGCCTCGTCCTGGCCGGGGGGTCCCTGCTGTGCCATGGTGCTCTCCTGGCGATACGTTCATCCCTGTGAACAGCCAACGGGTGGTGCGCAGGACCATACGGTTCTGTATGCACTCGGTCAATGGCCCGTGAAGCACTAATTCCGCGGCGCTGACCTGGCCTTCAGGCGCTCATCGGGTCCGAAAAGTCAAGAGGGTCCTGAGCGTTTGGCGTTCATGAATGTGACCAGAAGGGTCCGCTGCCGTCCTGCCGCCATCAAAGCCGGTGGCGGAGGCGGGGCCTCCGTACCATCATTGACCAATGCCCGAACACGCGTATCTCGCCGAGGGAACCCGCGCGGCCATCCGGCCCCATCGGCGGGAGGACGGCGCCGAATTCGTCCGGCTCGCGCGGCAGAGCGTCTCCTTCCACCACCCCTGGCTGACGCTTCCCACGACCGACGAGGCGTACGAGGGCTTCATCGCCCAGCTGGAGCGGGAGGACCGGCGCGGCTTCCTGGTCTGCGTACGGGAGACCGGCGCGCTCGCCGGATTCATCAACATCAACAACATCGTGCGCGGCGCGTTCCAGTGCGGCGCGATCGGCTACGGCGCCTTCCCGCCCGCCGCCGGGCACGGCTATATGTCCGAGGGGCTCGGGCTGGTGTTGCGGCAGGCCTTCGGCCCGCTCGGGCTGCACCGGATCGAGGTCAACATCCAGCCCGGCAACGAGGCGTCGACCGCGCTCGTCAAACGGCATGGCTTCCGGCTGGAGGGCTTCTCGCCGGACTTCCTCTACATCGAGGGGGCGTGGCGCGACCACGACCGCTGGGCCATGACCAGCGACATGCTGGGGCCCGCGTAACCGCGGTCGGCGAGGGTGCCGGGGGAGGCGGCCCCCGCCGACCGGCCGGGGGGCGGCGTCAGGCGCCGGGGTTGCGGTCCACGTACTCGAAGATCGACCCGTCCGGGTGGCGGGCCACCAGCATGCGGCCGGTGGGGGCGGGGATCGGGCCCGCGACGATCTGCGCGCCGACCGCCGTGAGATCGGCGATCGCCTCGTCCACGTCCTTCACCGCGATCGTCGCCGTGATCTTGCGGAGGATCTCCATCTCCGACTCCGGGCCGCTCATCAGAAAGAAGCAGCCGACCGCCGCGACCGAGACGCCGCCCCGCTGGAAGCGGGATGCCTCGGCGCCGGTGAGCCGTTCGTAGACGCTGATGGCGGAGTCCAGATCGTCGACGCAGACCCGCAGTGAAGTCCCCATGATGTCCATGCGGGCGAGCCTAGTTGAACCTCAACCGCACGTCAGACGCGGCACAGCACCTCACCGTGCAGGACGGCGAACCAGCCGTCGTCCCGGCTGCCCCACTCGCGCCAGGCGTCCGCGATCTCCCGCAGCTCCGCCTCCGTGGCATGGCCGCCCTCCACCGCGCGCCGGGCGTACGAGGACGCCACCGTGCGGTCCGCCCACAGTCCGCTCCACCACGCCCGCTCCTCGGGGGTGGCGTAGCACCACGCCCCGGCGCTCGCGGTGACGGCGGAGGCGGGGAAGCCCGCCTCCAGGGCCCAGGACCGCAGCCGGCGCCCCGCGTCCGGCTCGCCGCCGTTGGCGCGCGCGACCCGGCGGTACAGGTCCAGCCAGGCGTCCAGCCCGGGGACGTGCGGGTGCCAGGTCATGGTGGCGTAGTCGCTGTCGCGGGCCGCGACGATGCCGCCCGGTTTGCACACCCGCCGCATCTCGCGCAGCGCCCGCACCGGGTCGCCGACGTGCTGGAGCACCTGGTGGGCGTGGACGACGCAGAAGGAGTCGTCGGGGAAGTCCAGTTCGTGGACGTCGGCGACCGCGAAGCGGGTGTTCGTCAGCCCGCGCCCGTCGGCGGCCGACCGCGCCCGCTCCAGGATGGCGGGCTCCGTGTCGACGCCGACGACCTCGCCCTGGGGGACCAGTTCGGCCAGGTCGGCGGTGATGGTGCCGGGGCCGCAGCCGATGTCCAGGATCCGCATGTGCGGCTCGAGATGGCCGATCAGATAGGCCGCGGAGTTGGCGGCCGTGCGCCAGGTGTGCGAGCGCAGCACCGACTCGTGGTGTCCGTGGGTGTAGACGGCGTCGTTCGGCATGACGGAACTCCTCATCGAGCGTCGAGTCGACCGCGGGCGGGAACGATCACCACCGTACGCCGCGTCTCGTATGACGAGAAGGATCGTCTCGCCATGTGGGCGGTCGATGGACGCGAGAAAGGGCGGCGGGGTACGGCAACTCCCGTTCCCCGCCGCCCTCTTGGCGTTCGGACCCACCGCTCAGGTGGGCGCCCGTCCCTGTTCCAGATCCCCCATGCTCACCACACCCACCGGGCGCCCCGACCGGACCACCGGCAGCCGCCGCACCTCATGCCTGCGCATCAGCGCGGCCGCCTCGGCGATCTCCTCGTCGGGGCCGATGGTCACCGGGTTCGGGGTGCACACCAGATGGCAACTGACCGCCAGCGGATCGACGCCGTCCGCGACCGCGCGCAGTGTGATGTCGCGGTCGGTGAGGACGCCCAGCAACTCACCGTCGAGCGCCACGAGAACGCCGCCGATGTCTTGCGCGCGCATCAGCTGCGCCGCTTCCACCAGCGAGGCATCGGGACGCACCGAGGTGACCGTCGGCGTCATGACGTCTTTCACGTACTGAGGCATGCCGTTCGCCTTCTTCGGATGTGTCGGGGTGCAGGGAGCCGCCACGCCTCGGGGCGGCTACGCCTCGGGGCGCAGGCCGAGCGCGGAGACCACCTCCTGCACGGTGTGGAACGTTTCGTGGGCGGGCAGCTCCTGGGCCAGGGCGATCAGCCGGTCCGGGGCGTGCCGCTCGTGCAGCACGCGCAGCACGGCGCTCCGTTCCGCCGGGAACGTCGTACGGCCCAGATGGCGGGCGAACTCGAAGCGGAGCGCCTCCGCCTCGCCGGTCGCCCCGGGCGCGGGCACCGGACCGGTCGTCACCTCCGGGTCGTCGTCGGCGGCGGGCTCCGGGTCGTGCCACTCCTCGACCCGGGTCGGGTGTCCGGAACGGATCAGGCCCTGAAGCTCCTGCTTCATCTCATCGTCCCGGTGAACGCTCAGCCGGTTGCTGCCTCGCTGCATGTCGGTCCCCTTCCTTCATGGGTCCGTATGGCTCGTGGGATGGTCATGTCCCCGAGTGTTCACTGCGGCGCGCCGCCCTCGTACGGCCAGCGCAGCAGTGCGCCCAGTCCCCCGACCGGGGCCCCGTTCGTGTCCTCCGCCCCGCCGGGCGGCACCGTCAGCACCTCGGCGCCGGTGGCCGCGGCCGAGCGGATCAGGGCGTCGTCGGCGCGCACCGCGGCGGGCCGGGCGTCGCCCAGGTACTGGAGGTCGGTACGGCGCATCGCCACCTGGTCCGGCTCGGCCCCCGCCCATACGTCGCGGTACAGGTCGGTGCCGTCCGGCCGGATCAGCAGCGTGCCGATGCGGTGCTCGCGCGCCGCGTCGACCAGCGCCGGAACGCCCTCCGCCGCCGTCACACGGCCCTCTGCGGGCACGCGGCCCGCCCGGAACCGTTCCAGCACCTCCCCGGTGTGGTCGTGCACGTGCCGAGCGCGTACCTCGTCCACGTCGCGGTCCAGCAGCCGGGCGGCGTGCGTACCGGGCGAGGCCGAACCGGCGGCCCGGCCGCCGTGCGCGGTCTCCGCGGCCCTGCCGCGCAGCTCCTCCGGCAGCCGGTCGTGCACGGCGCGCCGCTCGCGCGCGTCCCCGACCAGCAGCACCAGATCGGCCTGCGTCTCCTCCTGGCGGGCCCGCAGCTCGTCCGCGATCAGCCCCGCGTTGTGCTCCCAGGTGTTCTCCGTCCGCAGCTGGAAATGGCGCTCCGACCAGTCGGCCGTCGCGGTGCGGTGCACCGGCCACTGCCGCCCGGTCACCCGCCCCACGGCCCGGTCGCCGCGCGCGCCGCGCAGCTCGAAGTCCGCGCCCGTGCGGTCGATGTACGCCACCAGGCAGGACGGATCGTCCCCCGCCAGCTCCACCAGCGGCCCCACGTGCGGCAGCGCCGACCAGCACGCCTGGGGCGCGCCCTGCGGCGGCGCCGTCAGCGACGGGTCGAGCACCACCTCGCCGCGCGAGGCGAAGACGGCCCGGCCCACCGGCTCGGTCGCCGGTGTCACCGTGGCCAGCTCGTCGTACACCGCACGGCAGGTGCGCGCGTCGGCGCCCTGCTGCTCCAGGCGGCGGCACGCCTCACGGGCGTGGCGCTCGTGCTCCTCGGCCGAGGACTGGTCGGGGTGCGAGGTGTCGACGTAAACGGTTGCCCAGGGGCCTGGGCGTTCGAACAGCGGATTCAGAAATCCGAGTCGCATGTACTCCCTCCCGGCGGTCCGGGTGTTTCGTCCCTCCCGCGTACCCGTCGCCACGGCATCGACACGGGGCGGACGGGTCGGGTCCGGATTCCTGAGGAAGATTTCGTCGCCAGGTTTGAGGCCCCCCGGCCAGGGGACCCGACGCGTGGCCGAGCGGCCCGCAGGGAGTGAGGGCGGCGCCGGGCACGGGAGATCAGGGGCCCGTGCCCGGCGCCTCTGCGCGTTTTTTAACGCCACGGGGCGCGGGTACCCGGCGCGCATGACTGACACCTCCGCGAACCCGGCGGCGGAGAATCCGCTGCTGGCCAGACACGGTGAGGCGCTGGACCTGTTCACCGAGCGGGTGCACGCCGTACGGCCCGACCAGTGGGACGCCCCCACGCCCTGCGCCGAGTGGACCGTGCGGGACCTGGTGAACCACTTGGCGGTCGAGCAGATGTGGGTCCCGGCCCTGCTCCGCGAGGGCGCGAGCGCGGGCGGCGAGACCGACGTCCTGTCCGGCGACCAGCTCGGCGAGGACCCCATCGCCACCTGGGACGCGGCCGCCGCGGTCGCCCGTACGGCCTTCCAGGAGCCGGGCGCCCTGGAACGCACCGTCGACCTCTCCTACGGCGCGAGCCCCGCCACGGAGTACTGCGCCCAGATGACCGCCGACGCGACGGTCCACGCGTGGGACCTGTCCCGAGCCATCGGCGCCGACGAACGGCTCCCCAAGCCGCTGGTCGACTTCTCCGTACGGGAGGTCGCCCCGTACGCGGCGGACCTGGAGAAGAGCGGCCTCTTCGCGGCCCCGGTAGAGCCCCCACCGAACGCCGACGCCCAGACGAAACTCCTGGCCCTCCTGGGCCGCGAAACCTAGGACCACCGAAAACCTAGGACCACCGAAACGCCACACCCCCCGCGTCCGGGGTGTGGCATTCGGTGGGTGCCGGTCAGGGGCGGGTCGGGGGGCGGGACCAGTGGCGGTGGGCGGCTATCGCTTCGGAGAAGGCCCGGGTGAACTCCTCGCTCGCCGCGCCCGTCGTCGTGTCGGTGACCACGCCCCGGTCCGCGCAGACCTGGCCGTGTCCGGCGGACAGGTGCAGGCCGTCGGGGGCGAGGGCTGTGAGGAGGCCGACGCCGGAGCCGAGGGCGCCGATCGGCTTGCCGTGCCGGTAGGCGTCGCGGACGAAGCGCATGGCGGCTTCGTCGGAGGCCAGGTCGGGGGTGCCGGGGGGACCGCCGGGCAGCAGGACGGCGTCGTACAGGACGGAGGCGACGGTCGGCAGGGCGCGGTCGACCGCATAGCCGTTGCCGTCGCTGCCGCGCACCTTGCCGTCGTGGCCCGCGAGCGCTTCGACGACGGCGCCCTCGGCGGTGAGCGCCTGCTGCGCCTGGCTGAGCTGTTCGGCGTCCACGCCGTCCGTGACGAGCACCGCGACGGTGCGGGTGCGGATGGAGTGGTCGCCGCGCAGGTTGTCCAGGCTGAGGGCGGGGGAGGCGACGGGTTTGTGGTTGTCGGGGCCCGGGGCGGGGTTGGCGACGCCGATGCCCTCGGCGACCTCGGTGGCCAGGCCGTAGTCGATGTGCGCCAGCTCGTTGACGGTACGCTCCCGCACCTGCACCGTGCCGACCTTGCCCAGCTCGAAGCGGAAGGCGTCGACGATGTGCTTGCGCTCCCAGTCGCTCATGCTGTTCCAGAACATGGCGGCCTGGCTGTAGAAGTCCTTGAAGCTGGGGCTGCGCTTGCGGATCTTGTCGCCGTCGACGCGTTCCGCGTAGTGGGTGTAGGCGTAGCCGTCCGCTCCGGCGAGGGCGGGGCAGCCGCCGCCGAGGGAGTTGGGGGAGTAGTTGGTGCCGGTGTGGATCGTGCCCTGGTGGAAGCCGTCGCGGTGGTTGGTGCGTACGGGCGCGACGGGCTGGTTGACCGGGATGTGGGCGAAGTTGGGGCCGCCGAGCCGGATCAGCTGGGTGTCCAGGTAGGAGAAGTTGCGGGCCTGGAGCAGCGGGTCGTTGGTGAAGTCGATGCCGGGGACGACGTTGGCGGTGTGGAAGGCGACCTGTTCGGTCTCGGCGAAGAAGTTGTGCGGGTTGCGGTCCAGGACCATGTGGCCGATGGGCCGGACGGGCACCTGCTCCTCCGGGATGAGCTTCGTGGCGTCGAGCAGGTCGAAGTCGAAGTTGAACTCGTCCTCTTCCGGGACCAGTTGGACGCCCAGCTCCCACTCCGGGTACTCGCCCGCCTCGATGGCGTCCCACAGGTCGCGCCGGTTGAAGTCGGGGTCCCGGCCCTGGCACTCCTGGGCCTCGTCCCACACCAGGGAGTGCACGCCGAGCTTGGGCTTCCAGTGGAACTTCACGAAGGTGCCCTTGCCGCTCGCGTTCACGAAGCGGAAGGTGTGCACGCCGAAGCCCTGCATCATCCGGTAGCTGCGCGGAATCGCCCGGTCCGACATCAGCCACATCATCATGTGCATGGTCTCGGGCTGGAGGGAGACGAAGTCCCACAGGGTGTCGTGCGCGGAGGCGCCGGTGGGGATGTCGTTCTGCGGTTCGGGTTTCACCGCGTGCACGAAGTCGGGGAACTTGATGCCGTCCTGGATGAAGAAGACCGGCATGTTGTTGCCGACCAGGTCGTAGTTCCCCTCCGAGGTGTAGAACTTGGTGGCGAAGCCGCGTACGTCGCGCACCGTGTCGGCCGAGCCGCGCGGCCCCTGCACGGTGGAGAACCGTACGAAGACGGGGGTGCGCACGGACGGGTCCTGGAGGAAGGCGGCCTTGGTGAACTCCGCGCAGGACTCGTACGGCTCGAAGTACCCGTACGCGCCCGCGCCGCGCGCGTGCACCACCCGCTCCGGGATCCGCTCATGGTCGAAGTGCATGAGCTTCTCACGGAAGTGGAAGTCCTCCATCAGCGTGGGGCCGCGCTCGCCCGCCGCGAGCGAGTCGTCGGTGTGGTCGACCGCCACCCCCTGGTCGGTGGTCAGCGGCCCCTCGGCGGGGTCGGGGGCCAGATGCGCTTCCCGCTGCCGCTCTTTGCGGTCCGGTTGTTCGGTCATCACGCCGCTCCCTTCCGCGCCGAGCCCGCCGGGCCCGCGGCCTTCGCGAACTCCTCCAGGAAGGCCTCGTCGAAGGCCTTGAGGTCGTCCGGCTTACGGCTGGTGATCAGGGCGCCCCGGCCGCCCTCGCAGATCTTGACCTGCTCGTCCACCCAGACGCCGCCCGCGTTGGCGATGTCGGTGCGCAGGCTGGGCCACGAGGTGAGGGTGCGGCCGCGTACGACGTCGGCCTCGACCAGCGTCCAGGGCGCGTGGCAGATGGCGGCGACCGGCTTGCCCGCGTCGACGAAGCCCTTGACGAAGGCGACGGCCCGCTTGTCCAGGCGCAGGAGGTCGGGGTTGGCGACGCCGCCGGGCAGCACGAGGGCGTCGTACTCCTCCACCGTCGCGTCCTTCACCGTCTGGTCGACCTCGAAGGTGTCCGCCTTGTCGAGGTGGTGGAACGCCTGGATGCGGCCGGATGCGGTGGACACCAGTCGGGGCGTGCCGCCGGCGTCGCGGACCGCCTGCCAGGGATCGGTGAGTTCGACCTGCTCAACGCCTTCGGGGGCGACGAGGAAGGCGACCTTCATTGCGTTCACGTCCTTTCGGGGGTCCTCGGTGTCGTCGCTGTCATGGGTGTCATGGCTGTCATCGGTGTCATGGGTGTCGTGGTGCCATCCGGGGGCATCCGCCGTCCGCCCGGCGGGTAGCCAGCAGGGCGGCGCCGAAACCGCTCACAGCACCCGGTACGGCGTCGCCGTCTCGTGGTGGAAGGACATGCCGTGTCCCGGCGCGCCGCCCACCCCGGGCCGTACCGAGCCGCCGGTGGGGTCGAGGGCGCCGGTGAACAGGGTGGACTCGAGGCGCGCATGGTCGTGGAACCATTCAATGTGCCGCAGGTTCGGCACGCACGCGGCCGCGTGCGCATGGGCGTGCGGTGCGCAGTGCGCGGAGATCTCCAGCCCCATGGCCTCGGCGAGGGCGGCGGCGCGCAGCCAGACGGTGAGCCCGCCGCAGCGGGTGGCGTCGGCCTGGAGGCAGTCCACGACCGGCGCCAGCCGCGCGAAGGCGGGCAGCATGTAGCCGTACTCGCCCGCCGTGACGTCGCAGACCACCAGGTCGCGGACGATCCGCAGGCCGTCCAGGTCGTCGGAGGACACCGGCTCCTCGAACCAGCCCACCCCGCTCTCGGCGAGCGCGTGGCCCATGCGCACCGCCTGCTTGCGGTTGTAGGCGCCGTTGGCGTCCACGTACAGCTCGGCGTGCGGCCCGATCGCGTCGCGTGCGTGGCGCACCCGGGCGAGGTCGCGTTCGACGGCCCGGCCCCACGCCTCACCGATCTTGATCTTGACGCGTTCGATGCCCTGGCCGTGCACCCAGCCGGCCAGCTGGGTGGCCAGATGGGTGTCGTGGTACGTGGTGAAGCCGCCGGAGCCGTAGACCGGCACGGCCTCGTGCACCGCGCCGATCAGCTGTGTCAGCGGCAGCTCCAGCAGCCGCGCCTTGAGGTCCCACAGCGCGATGTCCACCGCGGAGATCGCGCAGGACACCAGCCCGGGCCGGCCGGCGTTGCGCACGGCGCGGCCCATGGTCTCGTTCGTCCCCGCGATGTCCATGGGGGAGCGGCCCAGGACATGGGCGCGCAGCAGGTCGCAGACCACCGACCCGGCGTCGGCCGGTGCGTAGGTCCAGCCGAGTCCGGTGGTCGTCCCGCTGCGCGCCTCGACCACCACGATGGTGGTGTCCTCCCAGGCGAGGGTGGCGTCCGCCTCGGGGGCGTCGGTCGGCACCGTGTAGGCCGTGACGTCCAGCCGCTCGATCTTCACGACGCACCCGGGCTCATGTGGCGTCGCCGTCGGCCTTCTTGCCCTGGCCGTGGGAGCGGTGCGACCGGTGCGGCAGGAACTCCTGCACCTTCGCCTTCAGCCCCTGGCGCACCATGCCGGTGCGGTCCGGGTCGCCCTTGACCATGGATTCGAGCGTGGCCTCCATCTGCTCCCAGGTCGCGTGCGGCGGGATCGGCGGCACGGCCGGGTCGGTCAGGAACTCGACGCACACCGGGCCGTCCGCGCTCAAAGCCTCGCGCCACGCCTGCTCGACCTGCTCGGGCTTCTCCACCCGGATGCCCTTCAGGCCGAGGGATTCGGCGAACCGCGCCGCGGACACGTCGGGGATCTCCTGCGAGGGCAGGAACTGCGGCGCGCCGCCCATTGCCCGCATCTCCCAGGTCACCTGGTTGAGGTCCAGGTTGTTCCAGACGCCGATGATCAGCCGCGGATCGTCCCACGCGTGGCGGTACTTGGCCGCGGTGATCAGCTCCGCCATGCCGTTCATCTGCATCGCGCCGTCCCCGACGAGCGCCACCACGGGCCGGTCCGGCTGGGCGAACTTGGCGCCGATCGCGTACGGCACGCCGCTGCCCATGGTGGCCAGGGTGCCGGACAGGGAGCCGCGCATCCGGCCGCGCATCCGCACATGGCGCGCGTACCAGTTGGCGACGGAGCCGGAGTCGCAGGTGAGGATCGCGTCGTCGGGGAGCAGCGGGTTCAGGCAGTGGGCCACGTACTCCGGGTTGATGGGGTCGGCGCTCACCTCGGCGCGCTGCTCCATCACCTCGTCCCAGCGCCGTACGCCCGCCATGACCTCGTCCTGCCAGTCGCGGGACTCCTTGCGACGCAGCATCGGCAGCAGCCGCAGCAGCGTCTCGCGGGCATCGCCGACCAGGTTGACCTCGTACGGGTAGCGCATCCCGATCATGTGCGGGTCGAGGTCGATCTGCACCCCGCGGACCTTGCCGAACTCCGGCAGGAACTGGGTGTACGGGAAGCTGGAGCCGATCGTCAGCAGGGTGTCGCAGTCGCGCATCAGCTCGTACGAGGGGCGGGTGCCCAGCAGTCCGATGGGCCCGGTGACATACGGCAGGTCATCGCTGAGCACGTCCAGCCCGAGGAGCGCCTTGGCGATGCCCGCGCCGAGCGTGTCGGCCGTCTGCCGCACCTCGGCGCGCGCTCCGGCGGCGCCCTGGCCGACCAGGATGGCGACCCGCTCGCCCGCGTTCAGCACTTCGGCGGCGCGTTCCAGCGCGCTGCTGGAGGGCACCGCGGACCAGCCGCTGCGGTCCAGGCTGGAGGGCACCATCTTGAACTCGTGGGTGGGCGGGGTGTAGTCCAGCTCCTGGACGTCCGCCGGGATGATCACGGCGGTGGGGGCGCGCCGGGCGTAGGCGGTGCGGATGGCCCGGTCCAGGACGTTCGGCAGCTGCTCGGGGACGGTCACGGTCTCCAGGAAGTCGGAGGCGACGTCCTTGTACAGGCTGTGCAGGTCGACTTCCTGCTGGTACGAGCCGCCCATCGCGCTGCGGTGGGTCTGGCCGACCAGCGCCACCACCGGGACGTGGTCCAGCTTGGCGTCGTACAGCCCGTTCAGCAGGTGGATGGCGCCCGGTCCCGAGGTCGCCGCGCAGACGCCGAGCCGTCCGCTGAACTTGGCGTAGCCGACGGCCTGGAACGCGGCCATCTCCTCGTGCCGGGCCTGGATGAACCGGGGTTGGTTCTCCGCCCGCCCCCAGGCGGCGAGCAGTCCGTTGATGCCGTCGCCCGGGTACCCGTAGACATGGTCGACGCCCCACTCGCGCAGCCGGGCGAGGACATAGTCGGCGACTTTGGTGGTCATAGTCGGTCACTCACTCCTGTGGGGTGCTCGGAATTGCTCACTGGGCAGGGGGTGGACAGGACAGGCGGTGCGGGTCTCAACCGGCCAGCTGCGGCAGCACCTTGGTGCGGTAGAAGTCGAAGAAGCCGCGCTGGTCGGGCCCGATCTGGTTGACGTAGACGGTGTCGAACCCGGCCTCGGCGTACGCGGACAGCGCGCCGATATGGGCGTCGACGTCGTCGCCGCAGATGACCTTGCGTGCGGTCCGCTCGGGCGTGATGAGGTCGGTGGCCTGTTCGAAGTGGGCCGGGGTGGGCAGCGTCGTCAGCAGCTGGCCGGGCAGCGACTCGACCGCCCACAGCCGGTGCGCGGTGCGCAGCGCCTCGTCGGCGTCCGGGCCGAAGCACACCTTCAGACCGCCGCGTACGGGCTTGTGGTTGCCGCTCGCGCCGCTGCCGCGCCGGAACCGCTCCACCAGCTCCGCGTCGGGGGCCATGGTGATGAAGCCGTCGCCGACCCGCCCGGCCAGCGCGCAGGCGGCCTCCCCGAACGCGGCGATGTCGATGGGCACCGGCTCGTCGGGGACCGTGAACAGCCGGGCGTTCTCCACCGTGTAGTGCTTGCCGTGGTGGTTGACCCGGTGCCCCTCGAACAGCTGGCGCATCACCATCACGGCCTCTTCCAGCATCTCCAGCCGGACCGGGGCCGGGGGCCAGCGGTCGCCCAGCACATGCTCGTTGAGGGCCTCACCGCTGCCCACGCCCAGCCGGAACCGGCCCTCCAGCAGGACCGCGCTGGTGGCCGCCGCCTGGGCGACGACGGCGGGGTGGATGCGGAACGTCGGGCAGGTGGCGGCGGTCTGCACGGGCAGCGAGGTTGCCTGGGCCAGGGCGCCGATCACCGACCAGACGAACGAACTCTGGCCCTGCGCCTCGTTCCAGGGGTGGTAGTGGTCGGAGATCCACAGCGAGGTGAACCCCGCCTGTTCCGCCATCCGCGCCTGCTCGATCAGCTCGGCGGGGCCGTGTTCCTCGGCGGCCAGGAAGTAGCCGTACTCGGTCATCGGACCCTCCTCCACGAGCGCGGATGCGGTGCCACGGGTAACCGGCGCGAAGGGAAGAAAACACGGGAAGAACCTCGTTTGGCAGGGTCTCGGACGGGCACGCGACCCTTAGTGCTTCGGCCCGGAGGCACGCCACGGGAGCAGCTCGGCTGCGACAGGCGTGTCCTCAGTGGTCGCCACATTTGTCCGATTTGCTCCCACGGTGACACACCATAGCCCAAGGGAGGCGCGGGCGCATGACAGCCGTACGAGCACACCCCCGGCAGACACACACCCGGCAGGCACATCACCGGCAGACTCACCCCGGGCAGGCACATCACCGGCAGCGCCGGCATTCGCACGACGACGCCCCCGACACCACCGCCGAGTTCCGCCGCATCGCCTCCCTGCCGGAGGGCCCGTCGAAGGAGGCCCTGCGCCAGGACGTCGTCCGCGCCTGGATGCCGATGGCCGAGCGGCTGGCCGGGCAGTTCCGCAACCGGGGCGAGTCAGCCGAGGATCTGCGGCAGGTCGCCATGCTCGGCCTGGTCAAGGCCGTCAACGGGTATGACCCGGACCGCGGGACGGCCTTCGAGGGCTACGCCGTGCCGACGGTGGTCGGCGAGGTCAAGCGGCACTTCCGGGACCACCTGTGGGGCCTGCACGTCCCGCGCCGGGTCCAGGAACTGCGCAACCGGGTCCGTACGGCGGTCCAGGAGCTGACCCGCTCCCCGGACGCCCGCACGCCCAGCGTGGCCGACGTCGCCGAGCACACCGGGCTGAGCGAGGAGGAGGTCCGGTCCGGCATGGAGGCGCTGGAGAGCTACAGCGCCCTGTCCCTGGACGCCGAACTGCGGGGCGCCGACGACGGATACGCGCTCGTCGACACCCTCGGCTCGCCGGAGCCCTCCTACGACCTCGTCGTCCAGCGCGAGGCGCTCAAACCGTGCCTGCGCGCCCTGCCCGAACGCGAACGGCGCATCCTGTACCTGCGGTTCTTCTGCGACGAGACGCAGGGCCGCATCGCCGACCGCATGGGCATCTCCCAGATGCATGTCTCCCGGCTGATCAGCCGCACCTGTGAGCGCCTGAGCGAGGAAGTCGACGCGGAGGCCGCCTAGGCTTCCCGGACCCGGGGGCGGCTGAGGGCCAGGGCCATGTGGCGGGAGACGCGGTCCGCCGCCCCCGCCTCCGCCATCTCGAAGGCGCTCCGCCCGCCCGTACGGAACAGCGTGAGCGCCCCGAGGACCGGGGACGTGGGCGAGACCCGCAGCGGGATGCAGAGCAGCGAGGTGACCTCCTCCCGGACGAGCACGGGCGCGCCCGTGGCGTCCCGGCCGAAGGCGTTCGCGTCGGGCGGGCTCACCCGCAGGGCCGACACCCCGTCATCCAGCGCGTCGGCCACCAGCGGGCAGCCCGCCGGGTCCTGTTCGGCCAGTGACGCCGTCCGCTCACCGGCCGCCTCCGGCGGGCCGAGCGCCACCATCCGGCGCGGTGCGCCGGTGCCGTCCTCGGCCAGGTCGGCGATCACCCAGTCCGCGAACCGGCCGTGCAGCAGCTCCGCCGCCCGCCCGAGCACCTCCTCCGGCCCGCCGCCCGCGAGGGTGACCCGCAGCAGCGCCGTCGCCATGTCGTCGACCAGATCCAGCAGCTCGGCATGGCGCGTCACCTCGGCCAGGTCCGGTTGCGCGAGCACCCCGTCCACGGCGTCCTTCCCGTCCCTCCCGCTCTTCCTCCTGTCCTTCCCGGCGGCCCTCGGCGGCGGGAGCGTGGCCGAGGAGGTGGTCACCGGGGTGTCGCGGTCCGGCTGGAAGGCGGCCAGCACCGCGGGCTGCGGTTCGCCCGGCGGGCGCAGGGCCGCCAGCGTCACCCGCAGCGAGCCGTCCGGCCCCGGCTGCGACAGGTGCACGGTCAGGCTGCGGCCGCCCTCCCCACGCGCCACGGCCGCGACCTGCGACCGCAGCGCCGCCTGCCCGTCGCGGCGCAGCGACGACGTCAGCGGGCGGCCGGTGGCGTACCCGGCGCGGGTGTTGAACAACTGGGTCGCGGCGAAGTTCATACGCCGTACGACGGACTCCCGGTCCAGCAAGACGACGGGAATCGGCAGCCGCTGGAACAGGGCGCGCAGCAGCTGCTGCTCATGCGGGTCGGCCCGGCCGCCCGAGGGGCCCCGGCTGGCCGCGGCCAGCTCCTCGTACCGCGGCCACAGCACGTCGACGACGTGCTGGAGCTCGAAAAGAGCGGCGTCCAGCAGGGACAGCCGCTCCAGGGAGGGCAGCGCCCTCGCTGATCGCAATTCATCGACACGTCTGCGGAAATCCGTGAGTTCCGCACCAAAATCCTGCGCCCGGGACATGCGCTAACGGTAGCCGGACCGGCTGCGCAGCACCCGCCCGGTGTTGTTTTCCGCGCAAGGCAGCGGGAAGCCGACCGAATAGGACCTCTGCGACCTCTACCGAAGGAAAGGACCGGAGTCGGCGATGCCCGAACGCGCGTACAGCCGTCCGCAGTGTCAGACCGAAGCCCCGTCGCTCGGCCGGGGCCTCGCGGAGCTGGCGGAACAGGCCGCCTCGTGCACTCCGGCCAGCTGCGGGGCCACCGCCACGGCGCTCCTTCCCCAGGACGCGCCCGTCGGCGCGGAGGACGACCGGACGATCGCCGCCACCCATCCCGATCTGTCGGCGCTGGTGTCGGTGCAGATGCTGTCGGGTGAGGGGCCGATCCTGGCGGCCCTGGACACCGGCCGCCCGGCGGGCGCCGACGATCTGCTGCACGATGTGCGCTGGCCGCAGTTCCGGGCGCGGGCGCTGGACGCGGGCGTGCGGTCCAGCGCGACGCTGCCGTTCGAGTGCGACGGGCTGACGGTCACGATCTCCGTCTACGGCCTGCGGCCCGGCGCGCTGGAGAAGTCAGCCCAGGGCACCACCGAGCTGCTCGGTGACCTCGCGACGGAGAGCCTGGCCCGGGACCGCCTCTACCGCGACGCCCTCGCCCAGGTGGACCAGCTGGACGCCGCGCTGCGGTCGCGTCCCGTGGTGGACCAGGCGTGCGGGATCGTGATGTACGTGCTGGGGTGCGACGCCGACCGCGCCTTCGACCTGCTGCGCCGGACCTCGCAGCGGACGAACCGGAAGCTGGTGGATCTGGCCGAGACGGTCGTACGGACCCGCGGCCGCGGTCTGGAGCGCCGGCTGATCGCCCTGGACCAGGACGACTCGTCCTGACCGTCCCCCGGTCCTGAACGTCCCGCCGCCCGGGTGTCGCCCCGCGCCGCCGCCACCGCGGATCTGCGAAGGTGGACAGCGTCGGCACACGTGCGTACACACACGTGCACACACACGAAAGGTGTGGGCGAATGCAACGGCAGTGGACCGCACCGGCCCCGGCCGACCGGGAGGACGGCGGGCTGCCGGTCCTCCCGGAGCTGGCCGCGTGCTTCGCGGCGGCCGCGGACCGGGTCGCGCCGGAGCCGGTCGGCGGCTCCGCCGACCTGCGCACGGCCGCCTGCGAGTACTGGTCGCGGCGCGGGCTGTGGACCGACCCCGCGCACATCGTGGCCGCCCCCGGCGCCGAACCGCTGCTGCTCGCGCTGCTCGCCTCGGCCCCCGGCGGCGACGTCCTGCTGCCCCGCCCCTGCGCCGCCTGGTACGAGCCGCTGGTGCGGCTGGTGGACCGGCGCGGCCACCACGCCCCCGTACCGGCCGAGTGCGGCGGGCTGCCGGATCCGTTCGCGCTGCTGGAGACCGTCCGCCGGGTGCGGGCCGAGGGCGGGGTGGCGCGCATCCTGCTGCTGTCCGTCGCCGACGACCCGACCGGCACCGTGGCCCCGCCCGAGCTGCTGCACGAGGTGTGCGAGGCGGCGGTGGCCGAGGGGCTGCTGATCGTGAGCGACGAGACGTGGCGGGACACGGTGCACCATCCGCACGGCACGGTGCTGCTGAGCCCCGCGGAGATGTGCCCCGAGGACGTGGTCGTGCTCACCGACCTCGCGGGCGCCTTCACCCCGGCCGGCTGGCCCGCCGCGGTGGCCCGGTTCCCGGCGACCGAGCGCGGCGCGGAGCTGCGCGCGCGGGTGCTGTCCACGCTCACCGCCGTACGGGGCGAGCTGCCCGCGCCGGTCTCGGTGGCCGCCGCGTACGCGCTCACCGAGCCCGAGCCGGTCCGCGCCCGGATGACCGCCGCCGCCCGCGCGCACGGGGCGGTGGCGGCCGCGGCGTACCGGGCGCTGACCGCCGTCGGCGCGCTGTGCCGCCCGCCGCAGGCCGGGCGCCAGCTGTATGCGGACCTCGACGAGCTGCGCGGGGTGCTCGCCGCCCGCTCCCTCACCGATTCGGTCGAGCTGGAGCGCGAACTGGCCGGGCGGCTCGGCCCGGCGGTGGCCGGTGGCCACCGGTTCGGGGACCCGCCGCACACCCTGCGGGTCCGGCTGGCGACGCTGCCGCTGCTCGGGGCGTCGGACGAGCTGCGGCTCGCCGCGCTGGCCGCCCCGGATCCGCTGGAACTTCCGCATGTGGCAGAGGAGTTGGCCGCCTTCGAGACGGCCTTCCGCGACCTCGTCAGCACCGAGGCGCCGTAAGCCGTGACCGGCAGGCCGCGCAAGCGGCCGTGAAGCGACCGCGAAGGGAGCGCACCGCATGACCGACCAGGCCGAACCCACCGAAGCGGGTGAGGGCCGCGGCACCTCCCGGTCGCCCCTGCCGCCGCGGCCGCACCCTGCGGGGCATCCGTCTCCCGCCGCGTCCTCTCCCGTCGCGGCGCCGCCGCCGCTGTCCGCCCCGCGCCCGCTCGGCGAGGTCCGCACCTGGCCGCGGTCGTTCGTCCACCGGCTCACCTCGCCGCTGCCCGGGGTGCGCGCCCTCGCCCGGCTGGCCCGCGAGGGGCGGCTGCGGCCGCCGGTGGACACGCTGCGCCAGATCCCGGACCTGCCCTTCGCGCCCGGTCCGCTGCCGCCGACCGGACCCGCGCAGGTGGCGCTGACCTGGGCCGGGCACGCGAGTTGGGTGCTGCGGATCGGCGGGCTGACCGTGCTCACCGACCCGGTCTGGGCCCGCCGGATCCTCGGCACCCCGGCCCGGGTCACCCCGCCCGGGGTGCGCTGGGAGGACCTGCCGCCCGTCGACGCGGTGGTCATCAGCCACAATCACTACGACCACCTGGACGCGCCCACCCTCAAGCGGCTGCCCCGGGCCACGCCGCTGTTCGTCCCGGCCGGGCTGGCCGGGTGGTTCCGGGCGCGCCGGTTCACCCGGGTGACCGAGCTGGACTGGTGGGAGGCGGCCGAACTGCCGGGCGCGGGCGGCCCGGTCCGCTTCGACTTCGTCCCCGCGCACCACTGGAGCAAGCGCACCCTGACCGACACCTGCCGCTCGCTGTGGGGCGGATGGGTCGTCACCGCGCCCGACGGGCAGCGGGTGTACTTCGCGGGCGACACCGGCTACGGCCACTGGTTCCGGGAGATCGGCCACCGCTACCCGGGCATCGACCTGGCGCTGCTGCCGATCGGCGCGTACGACCCGCGCTGGATGCTCCGCCCGGTGCACACCGATCCCGACGAGGCCGTACGGGCGTATCAGGACCTCGGGGCGCGGGCGCTGGTCCCCATGCACTGGTCGACGTTCCTGCTCTCCGCCGAACCGCCGCTGGAGCCCCTGCACCGGGTCCGCGCTGCCTTCGAGGCGACGGGCCGACCCCGCGAGGAGCTGTGGGACCTGCCGGTCGGCGGTTCCCGGGTGCTCGAGTAGGACGATCAGGGCGTACGTAACAAGGAGGGGCATAAGTGGCGAGTGGTGAAAGTCGCTCATAACTTCCTGTTCATGCGCACATTCAAGCTTCGCTACCTCGCGGGCCTCACGGCCGCCCTCGCCATCGAACTCACCCAGCTGCCGGGCGCCCACGCCGCCCCGGCCCCCACCGTGCACACCGTCAAGCCCGGCCAGTCGATCCAGGCCGCGGTGAAGGCGGCCAGGCCCGGCGACACCATCCAGCTGCGGGCCGGTGTCTACCGGGAGAACGTGCAGATCACCAAGGACCGGCTGACCCTGCGCGGCGTGGGCCGGACGACCGTCCTCACCGCGCCCGCCAAGGCGTCGGCCAACGCCTGCGGCAAGGCCGGACACGGCGTCTGCGTCACCGGTACGGCCCAGCGCCGCGTCAAGAATGTCCACATCCGCTCGCTGACCGTCACCGGCTTCCCCAAGAACGGCATCTGGGGCTCCCGCACCGTCCGGATGGACGTACGCAACACCCTCGCCGAGAAGAACGGCCAGCAGGGCATCGGCCAGCAGCTGTCCACCCGCGGGGTCTTCCTCCGCAACATCTCCCGCAACAACAAGGAATCGGGCATCTTCCTGGCGAACACCGTCGACGCCGAGGGCGGCGCCACCGACGCCAAGGGCACCCTGGTCGCCGGGAACCGGCTGACCGGCAACCGGATCGGCGTCGTCGTGCGCCGGCTGCGGAACCTGACCGTCGAGCAGAACACCGTCACCGGCAACTGCGGCGGGGTGTTCGTCGTGGGCGACGAGTCCAAGCCGCGCGCCGGGGACCTGACGGTGGCCCACAACGCCGTCCACGCGAACAACGCCTACTGCGCGCCCAACGCCCGGCTGCCGTTCATCCAGGGCGCCGGCATCGTGCTCACCGGCACCGAGACCACCCGGGTGACCGGCAACCAGGTGCACGACAACGTCGGCACCTCGCCCATGTCCGGCGGCATCGTGCTGTTCAAGAGCGTCGTCGGCATCGCGAACAGCAAGAACGCCATCAGCCGCAACGTGCTCACCGGCAACAAGCCCGCCGACGTGGCCGACCGGGACAAGGGCCCCGGCAACACCTTCACGGGCAACGTCTGCACGCTGTCCGTGCCCACCGGCCGGTGCTGAGCGGCGACGCCATGACCAGAGAGGCGACGCCATGACCACCACCGCCACTCCGCCCCCCGGCACGGCACCGGACGGCGCGGCCGCGCCCCAGGCGGCGGCCATGCAGCTGCGGGAGATCGCCTTCGGTGCCGCCCGGGCCGCCGCCGTACGCGCCGCCGCCCGGCTGCGCGTCGCCGACGCGCTGGGGGAGCAGCCCACCTCCATCGGGGAACTCGCCGCCACGGTGGACGCCGAACCCGACCCGCTGCGCCGTCTGCTGCGGGCCCTGGCCTGCTGCGGGATCTTCGCCGAGACCGACGACGGCCGCTTCGTCCACACCGACATGTCCCGGCTGCTGCGCGAGGACGCCCCGCGCAGCCTGCGGTACATCTCCCTGTGGTGCACCGAGCCCTGGACCTGGGAGGCCTGGCCGCGGCTCGACCGGGCGGTGCGCACCGGCGGCATCGTCTTCGACGACCTCTACGGCAAGGACTTCTTCGCGTATCTGCACGAGGACGCGCCCGAGTCGGCCGAGGTCTTCGACCGGGCGATGACCACCTCCAGCCGCCAGTCCGCGGCCGATGTCGCGGCCTTCGTCGACCTCGACGGCATCAAGGAGGTCGCCGACATCGGCGGCGGCCAGGGCCATGTGCTGGCCAGCCTCCTGGAGAAGCGCCCCGATCTGCGCGGCACCCTGCTGGACCTGCCGCAGGTGGTGGCGGGCGCCGATCCGCGGCTGCGGGACGGCGGCGCGCTGGCGGAGCGGGCCACGCTGGTGCCGGGCGACTGCCGCCGGGAGATCCCGGTCCGGGCCGACCTGTACATCATCAAGAACATCCTGGAATGGAACGACGAGAACACCCGCCGCACGCTCGCCAATGTGGTCGCGGCCGCGCGGCCGGGTGCCCGGGTCCTCGTCATCGAGAACCTCATCGACAACAGCCGCTCCTCGTTCACCACGGCCATGGACCTGTTCCTGCTGCTCAACGTGGGCGGCCGCAAGCACACCACGGACAGCCTGGTGGCGCGGATGACCGAGGCCGGGCTGAACGTCACCGAGAGCCGTCCCGTCAACTCGTATCTGCACGCCATCGACAGCACGGTGCCCGGCTAGCCGCCGGTGCACGCAAACGAACGAAGGTGCCCGCGCCGTGCGCGGGCACCTTCGTGGTTCCGGCGGGGACTCAGGCCCAGCGGAACGAGCTGAGATGGGCAAAGGCCACCACGTTCGCCGTGTAGTCCTTCGCGGTGTGGTCGTACGCACCGCCACAGGTGATCACGCGCAGCTGGGCGTCGTTGGTGTCCCCGTAGACCTGCTGGTCCGGGAAGTCCTTCTTCTTGTACGTCTGCACCTTGTCGACGACGAACGTGGCGAGGATGCCGTCGTCGCGGGTGACGGTCACCTTGCTGCCCGCCTTCAGGGTGTTGAGCATGGAGAACACCGCGGGGCCGGTCTTGGTGTCCACGTGTCCGGCCACGATGGCGTTGCCGCGCTCACCGGGGGAGGGACCGGCCTTGTACCAGCCGACGAGGTTGTTGTCGGTGTCGGGCGGCGGGATCAGGGTTCCCTGGCGGTCCAGCGACAGCGCGGTGAACGGGGCGCTCACGCCGAGCGAGGGGATGTCCAGCTGGTTCGGGGTCGACCGCGGCAGCGCGGGCCCGGGCCGGGACGCGGGCTTGGCCGCCGGCTCCTGCGAGTCGGACCCCTCCGGGGGCACCTCCGCCGTCTCCGGCTGCGAATCCGCCTCGGACGCGGTGGCCGCGGGCGAGGCCGGTGCCACCGAGGAGGACTGGGAGGACGCGTCGACCGAGTTGTAGATCAGGAAGACACCGATGAGAGACGCCGCCGCGGCCCATCGGAGCGTGCGGGTGTTGCTGTCAGTACCGCCCTGTGTGCCCATGCGGGTGTTCGCCTTTCTCACAGCGCCCGTTCGTGGCGCTGCCGTGGCACCTCCGCCGAAGCGAGCGGTGGTGCCACGGCAGCACGGGTTTCAGAAGCGTCAGGCTCAGATCGCGGTGCCGGACGGCTTGCGGCGACGCAGAGCGTAGGCGCCGGCGCCGAGACCACCGAGGAGCAGAACCGAACCGGCGGCCATGCCGCTGCCCGTGGTGGCCATGCCGCCACCACCGGTGTGGACACCGCCCTTCGGCTTCTCGTGGCTCTTCCAGGACCCGCCGTCCCAGTCGCCCTTCTTGCCCGACCAGTCGTGGTGCTCGCGGGGGTCCTCGTCCTTGCCCTTGCTGGACCAGTCGTGCTCCCGCGGGTCCTCGTCCTTGCCGCTGCTGCCGCTGTCGGACCAGTCGTGGTGCTCGCGGGGGTCCTCGTCCTTGCCCTTCGGCTCTTCCTTGGCGGGGTCTTCCTTGGGGTCCTTTTCCTTGTCCTTCCAGGAGCTGCCGCTCTGACCGTAGCCGTCCTCGGAGGACTCCTGGCTGCTCGAGTACCCGCCGTGACCGCCCGGGTCCGAGACGTCGGCAGCGAACGCGGCGGCGGGGGCGCCCAGGGTCAGGGTGGCGGCAATCGCCGCCCCGGCGAAGAGTGCGCGAGTAGATCGCATGAGTCATTCCTTCCGGCACCGGCGCGATGACTGACTATTTGCCAGACAAAGGGATCGCGTCGGCGTCTTAACCACCGTCAGCGAAGAGTGGCCCGGCTGCCACCCGACGCGGCCAGCAAATCGGACGGATGTAAGCCCTCCGGGTGGAGTTCCGGCCATGGATCACTCCTTTGCCGCGCGAACGGGCTGATGGTCATTCATCTGATTGGCCGACAGGCTTTTCGGTGCTCCGTCGGACGGCTTCCCCCAAAACGCCGGAACCGGCTTCCGCGTATGCGGCAGCCGGTTCGAAAACAGCCCGTTCGAAGAGTGCGCCCGACGGCGGGCCGGGCCCTCGCCCGGCCCGTCCACTAGCACTCCCAGCGGTAGAACTCCCTCGCCATGGCGTCCTTCGGCTCGCGCCAGGTCGCCGGGTCGTAGGCCTGTACGTACGCCGAGAGGCGTTCGCTGATGGCGCGGAACTCCGGATGGCCGGCCACCCGTGCGACTTCGGGCCCCGGCGGCTTGTCGGCCTCGATCAGATGCAGATACACATCGCCGAACTGGAACAGACTCCGGCCGCGCACGCCTATCAGGTGCGGCAGTTCGCCATTGCGGTCCGATTCGTCGAATACGGCGGCTATGTTCTGTGCCGCATTCTCCTTCATTCGGGCCACTATCAGTTCACGGTGCATTTCCTCACGCCTCCACCCGCGCGCGGGCGCGCTGCTCGATCTTGTCCCGGATCAGCTCCATCTGGATTTTGGAGTTTCGGTTGATGTGCTCGGTCATTCCGGCGTCGTCGACCGGTGCGTCCGGCTTCATCTCGAAGTCCTGGGTCCAGCGCATGCGGGTGCCCTCGGGCTCCTCCTCGTACTCCCAGCGGATGTTCATGAAGGCGAAGGGCCCGGTCTCCACCCGGCGCGCCCAGACGGTCCGCACATCGCGGGCCGTCTCGCGCTCGGAGACCCAGCTCCAGACCTTGCCGTTCTCGTCGGGGTGCATCGTCAGCCGGAAGGTGGTGGTGTCCCCGTTCCGCTGGAGCACCTCGAGCGACGCGTACTCGCTGAACAGGTTCGGCCAGTTCTCCAGGTCGTTCGTCATGTCCCAGACGAGGTCCAGGGGCGCCTTGATGAGGATCTCGTTGTCGGTGTGGCCGGTCATCTCATGCTCCCGTGGTGAGTGAGGTGTTGATGACGTCGAGGAAGTCGCCGGGGGTCTTGGCGCTCTCGGCGCCGGGCTCGATGGGGGTGCCGTACCGGTTCTCCAGCTCGCCGACGATCGCGAGCAGGCCGAGCGAGTCCAGCCCGTACTCCTCGAACGTGGCGGTGGGCCGGGTGCGCATCAGCTCCGGGTCGACGGTCAGTCCGGCACAGCGCTTCATGAGCGAGGCCAGGTCTCCGTAGGACAGTTGACTGGACATCACATATCTCCTTCCGGGCCGCGGAGCACGAGCGCCGCGTTGCAACCCATGAGCCCCCGGCTGAGCACCAGCGCGGTCCGGGCCCCGCAGGCGCGGGAACTGCCGGTGACGAGGTCGAGGTCATGGCATACGTCGGTGACGTACGGGGTGGGCGGCACGACGCGGTGTTCCATGGCGAGCACCGCGGCCGCCACGTCCAGGACCGGAGCCGCGCAGTACGCCCGGCCGAAACCGGCCTTGGGGGCGGTCACCGGCACCCGGCTGCCGTGGGCGCCGAGCGCGTCGGCGATCGCCAGGGCCTCGGCGCGGTCCGCCTCCGGGGTGCCGAGGGCGTCCGCGAACACCACGTCGACCTCCTCCGGGGCGCACCCGGCCTCGGCCAGCGCGACACGGATGGCCTGCGCCAGCCCCTCCCGGGACCGCTCCCACATCGACGGGCCGGTGAAGGTGGCGCCGTGGCCGAGGATCCGCCCGCGGACGCGCGCCCCGCGGCGCAGCGCCGCGCCCTCCTCCTCGACGATGAGCATCGCCCCGCCCTCGCCCGGCGCGAAGCCGCAGGCGTCGGCGGTGAACGGCAGATAGGCCCGGCCCGCGTCCCGGGCCAGGCTCATCTCCTCGTACCCCAGCTGGCAGACCACCGAGTACGGGGCGAGCGGCGCCTCGGCGGCGCCCACCACGATCGCGTCCGCCCCGTGCCGGATCGACCGGCAGGCGTGCGCGAGCGCGTCCAGACCGCCCGCCTCGTCGTTCGCGACCACCCCGCACGGTCCCTTGAACCCGCCGCGGATGGAGATCTGGCCGGTGCTGGCCGCGTAGAACCAGGCGATGGACTGGTACGGGCCCACATAGCGCGGCCCCTTGCCCCACAGCTGCTGAAGCTCGCGCTGGCCGAACTCGCCGCCGCCGGATCCGGACGCGGTCACCACGCCCACCGCGTACGGCGACATGTCCCGGCGCGGCAGCCTTGCGTCGTCCAGCGCCAGCTCGGCCGCGGCCATCGCGAAGTGGGTGAAGCGGTCGGTCTGGACGAGGTACCGCTCCTCGATCAGCGAGCCCGGATCGAAGCCGCGGACCTGGCCCGCGACCCGCAGCGGGGAGTCCTCGCAGCCCTCGCGGGTGAGCCGGTCGAGGAAGGTGATCCCCTCCCGTACGCCCTTCCAGAAGGCATCCGTCCCCACACCGTTGGGCGCCACGATCCCCATTCCGGTGATCGCCGCGCCCCGGATGTGCTTCCTGGCTGTGCTGGTCGTCTCTACGGTCGCGTTCATGACGCACCCCCATGACTGAGCACGACCGCGGACTGGAAGCCGCCGAACCCGCTGCCGACCGAGAGCACATGGCGCAGCGGCAGGGAGCGGGCGGTGCGCGGCACATAGTCCAGATCGCACTCGGGGTCGGGATTCTCGTAGTTGGCCGTGGGCGGCACCACGCCGTGCGCGAGGGCCAGGGTGCAGGCCACGACCTCGATGGCCCCGATGGCGCCCAGCGAATGCCCCACCATGGATTTGATCGAACTCATCGGCGTCCGGTACGCGTGATCGCCCAGCGAGCGCTTGACGGCGGCCGTCTCGTGGCGGTCGTTCTGCTGGGTGCCGGACCCGTGCGCGTTGACGTAGTCGATGTCGGAGCTGTTGACGCGGGCGTGGCCCAGGGCGTGGTCGATGGCCTCGGACATCTCCAGGCCCTCCCGGGTCAGCCCGGTCATGTGATACGCGTTGCCGTAGGTGGCGAACCCCCTGATCTCGCAGTAGATCCGGGCGCCGCGGGCGCGCGCGTGCTCCAGCTCCTCCAGGACGAGCACGGCGGCGCCCTCGCCCAGCACGAAGCCGTCGCGGCGCGCGTCGAACGGCCGCGACGCGTGCTCGGGGTCGTCGTTGTTGGCCGAGGTCGCCTTGATCGCGTCGAAGCAGGCCACCGTGATGGGGGAGATGGGGGAGTCCGCCGCGCCCGCGATGCACACGTCGGCCCGGTTCTCCTCGATCGCCTGGAAGCCGTACCCGATCGCGTCCAGACCCGAGGTGCAGCCCGTCGAGACGGTCTGCACCGGCCCCTGCGCCCCGATCAGCTCCGCCACCCCGGAGGCCAGCGCGCTGGGCGAGAACGCCCGGTGCAGATGCGGCCCGGCCCGCCGGTGGTCCACGTTCCACGACTCGCCCTTGTTGCTGACCTCGACGTAGTCGTGCTCCAGCCGGGTGGTGCCGCCGACCGCGGTGCCCAGCGACACCCCCGTACGCCACTGGTCGCCGCCGGTCTCCAGACCCGCGTCCCGCACGGCCTCCCCGGAGGCCGCCAGAGCGAACTGCACGTACCGGTCGGAGCGTTCGACCTGCTCCGTGGTCAGCCCGGCGGCCACCGGGTCGAAGTCGCATTCGGCGGCGATCCGCGAACGGAAGCCCGCGGGGTCGAAGAGGGTGATGCCGCGCGTCGCCGTACGCCCGGCGGTGAGCATGTCCCAGAAGGCCGGAACACCCACGCCCCCCGGTGCGACCACGCCGAGCCCGGTGATCGCCACCCGTCGCGTCACGATGACGCCTCGGCAGGTTCGGTGGCCTCCGTGTCCACGTGCCCCAGCTCGGGACGGGGAGCCAGCGGGCCCAGATGGAAGACCATCCGGGCCTCGGTGTCGCCGACGTTGCGGAAGCGGTGCCGCATGTCGCGGGGGATCAGCAGGCCCTGGTCGGGGCGCAGTTGGTGCGCCGTCCCGTCCAGGTCCACCTCCAGGTCGCCGCAGACGACGAACACGAACTCCTCGGAGTACGGGTGGTAGTGCTCACCGATGCGCTCACCCGGTTGCATGAGGGCCAGGCCCATGAAGCCGCTGGTGGCGCCCACCGTGCTCGGGGTGAGCATGGCGCGCAGATCGCCGCCGCGCCGCGTGTTGTGAGCGACGTCGGCGAGGTCGACGATGTGGGGGGACTGCGTGGTCATGATCGGTGCCTCCGGACATGGAACGTGACATGGGGGACGTAAAGGGCGTGAAAGCCGTAAAGAAGGGGGGAATGTCAGTAGTCCGCCGCCCGGCGGTCGGTGACCGGCTCCATGTCGCAGTCCGCGAGGAAGCGCCGCAGCCCGTCCGCGTGGGACAGATCCCGGTCCGGGCCGCCCTCGATGAGACGGCTCAGCACGGCGGCGGCGCGCTTGCCGCCGACACCGACCGAAAGGGCGGGGTCCTGGTCCAGCGGCGCCCTCATGTCGACCATCCGGACGACGAGGTCCTCGTGCTGGAAGATCGTGCTGCTCACCAGGGGCGCCGTACCGCCGTTCATCGCCAGTTCGTCCTGGCGGGCCAGCAGCCGGGCCACGGCCGTGCCGGACCCCTCCCGCACCGGGTAGCACAGGGCGTGCCGCCGCAGCGGTCCCGCGGGCGCGCTGCCGTCTCTCCCGTTGACCGCCGTCAGGTGGTGCACCACCGGAAGCGCGGCCCGGTAGAAGAACTCCCGCGCCGCATCCGGGTCGTCCAGGTCGCGCGGCTCCTCCAGATACGGGTTGACGGCCGCCTCCACCGCACGCACCTCGGGCTGCCGCGACACATGGCGCAGGGCCGCCACCAGGTCGCCCTTGACCTCGACGGCCCGGACCACGCGGTTGCCGGTCATGAACAGCGACGTCCGGCACAGCCGGGTGGTGTCGTCCACCCGCGTCTCCATCGGGGCGTAGTCGGCCAGGATCGCCGCCACGTCCTTCTCCGAACCGGGCTTCACCGTGAACGTCAGGCCGTGCCGGACCAGCCCGTCGCCGATCCGCGGCGCGGCCTGGAGCCGGCCCCGGGCCGCCGCCGTCCCGCGGCCCCGCTTGTCGGTCTCCCGCAGGATGCCGAAGCGCAGCGACCGGGTGTCCTCCACGCAGCCGTGCATGGGCTTGACCATCTCCCGGTGCGCCTCGCTGTCCACCCAGGCCAGGAAGGGCGGGGCGCTCTCCCACTCGCTGGTGATCAGCCACTTGGAGGGGTCCTCGATCGACTGGCACAACTGGTCGCTGAGGTGCCCCGGAACCGAGGCCACCTGCTGGCACAGCTCGTCATACGCGCGCAGAAAACGCTCCTCGGCACCGCTGCGCACATCCAGCAGCAGCACCACGCGCAGCCGCGAATCGGCGAGTGAGGACTGCGAGGACCGCGTGGTCATGGATGGTGTCGTGGTGGGCTGTGGAGTCTGGGGCAGGGTGCTCATATTCCACTCCTCCTAGGGGGATGCGTCCTTCCTTGGATGCGCCGCCCGTCAGACCGATCGTGGGGCGCTCCCACGTATGGCGCGAGATTTGTGAGCCATCTGAGGGAACGCCTGGTCAGAGCCCCGAACGGGCCTGGAAACACCGGGCATAGCAGCAAGATGAACCGTCTTGCCGAGACTGCTGAACGCGTCCCCGTCCTCATCGCGGGCGGCTCCCTGGTGGGCCTGTCCGCCTCACTGTTCCTGGGCCGTCTGGAGATCGGCCACCTGCTCGTCGAGAAGCATCCACGGACCTCCCACCACCCGCGCGGGCGCGGGAACAACATCCGCACGATGGAGCTGTACCGCACCGCCGGAGTGGAGTCCGCGATCCGCGAGGCGGCCGCCGTCCTGGCCGACAACCACGGCATCATGCAGACCCCGTCGCTCGCCGGAGACGAGCACAACTGGCTCTTCCGGGACATCGACCCGGGCGGCAAGGCCGCCCGCATCAGCCCCTCCGCCTGGTGTCTGTGCAGCCAGAACGACCTCGAACCCGTCCTGCTCAAAGCCGCCCAGGACCTCGGCGGCGACCTCCGCTTCGGCACCGAGCTGCTCTCCTTCGAGCAGGACGCCGACGGGGTCACCGCCGTCATCCTGGACCGCCGCACCGAGGCCCGCTCCACCGTCCGCGCCGACTACCTCATCGCCGCCGACGGCCCCCGCAGCCCGGTCCGCGAGGCGCTCGGCATCGGCCAGAGCGGACACGGCGAGCTGTTCCACAACGTGTCCATCACCTTCCGCGCCAAGCGGCTCGCCGACGTCGTCGGCGACCGCCGCTTCATCGCGTGCTACCTCACCAACCCCGAGGCCGACGGGGCGCTCCTGCCCGTCGACAACCAGGAGCAGTGGGTCTTCCACGCCCCCTGGCACCCCGAGCGCGGCGAAACCCTGGAGGAGTTCACCGACGAACGCTGCGCCCAGCACATCCGCACCGCCGTCGGCATGCCCGACCTGGAGGTCGAGATCACCGGAAAGGCGCCCTGGCACGCGGCCGAGCGGGTGGCCGACCGTTACGGCTCCGGCCGCGTCTTCCTCGCCGGGGACTCCGCCCACGAGATGTCCCCCACCGGCGCCTTCGGCTCCAACACCGGCATCCAGGACGCCCACAACCTGGCCTGGAAGCTCGCCGCCGTCCTCGGCGGCTGGGCCGGTCCCGGCCTGCTGGAGACGTACGGCACCGAGCGGCAGCCGGTCGCCGAGGCCACCAGCGCCCGGGCCGCGTCCCGCTCGGCCGAGCACAGCCACCCCGGCTACTCCGCCCCGCCCACCGCGGGCCCGCAGAGCAACGTCATGGCCGTCGCCATGGGCTACCGCTACGTGAACGGCGCGGTCCTCGGCGCCAACCCGGCCGCCCCCGCCGTACCCGACCGCTTCGAGATCTCCGCCGAACCCGGCAGCCGCGCCCCCCACATGTGGGTCCACCGCTGCGGGGTCCGGCTCTCCACCCTCGACCTGTACGAGCGCACCTGCGTGCTGCTCACGGGCCCGGGCGGCGCCGCCTGGCACGAGGCGGGCCGCCGCGCCGCCGACGCCCTCGGCGTCCCCCTCGACTGCTACCGCGTCGGCACCGAACCGGACCACGAACTGGCCCCCGAGCCGGGCACCGACTGGGCCGAACTCCACGGCACGGCCCCGGACGGCGCGGTCCTGGTCCGCCCCGACGGCTTCGTGGCCTGGCGCGCGGAACGCGCCGCGTCCGACCCGTACGCGCTGCTGACGGAGGTGCTGCGGGAGGTATTGAGCCTGGGCAGCTGAGCGCTGCCCCGGCGGGGGTGCGGGGGCGGAGCCCCGCACCTAACCCGCACCTAACCCGCGCCGTGGCGCCGCACCACGCGGCGCCACGCGCCCGGGGCCACGCTGATGGCCACCGTCAGCAGCACGGCCGCCACCACCCCCTCCCACGGCTCGCGGAACAGCGAGCCGCCGAGCAGGCCGATCAGCTGGTACGTCCCGGCCCAGGCCAGCGCCGCCGGGGCCGCGCCGCGGGCGAACCTCCGCAGCGGCCAGCGGGCCAGCAGACAGGCCAGCATCACCGGGATCCGGCCCGCCGGGACCAGCCGGGACAGGACCAGCACCGCCACCCCGTGGTCGGTGAGCTTCGTCCGCGCCTGGTCCAGCCGCTCCGGCGCCGCATGGTCGTGGATGCGCTCCAGCCACCGCGAGCCGTTCTTGGACCGCACCCCGCGCCGCCCCAGCCAGTACAGCGCGAGGTCCCCGAGGAACGCGGCCAGCGCGGCGACGCAGAAGCTGAACAGCAGCGAGAACGGCGAGGACTGGTGGATCGCGACCACGGCCGCCGAACTGACCACCGCCCCGGTCGGCACCACCGGCACCAGTGACCCCAGCACCACCAGCAGGAACAGCGACGGATAGCCCACCGCCTGCTGCGTCGACTCCGGTGGCACGGTGCGTGCCAGCTCGCCCAGTTCGCCTATCACCTGGCGGGCTCCAGCCGCACGCACTCGCCGTGCCGCAGCCGGTGCACCGAGGCGTCGGGGGCCAGCCGCCCCGCGTGGCGGACGAAGTCGTCGCCCGGCGCGTGGAATTCATGCGGCCGCACGGCGTCCAGGCCGATCGGCCAGTACGTCCCGTAGTGCACCGGCACCGCGCTGCGCGCCCCCAGCTGGGCCAGCGCCTCGGCGGCGCGGCCCGCGTCGAGGTGGCCGTGGCCCAGGTACGGGCCCCAGCCGCCGACCGGCAGCAGCGCCACGTCGCACGGGCCGACCGCGTCCGCCATCGCGTCGAACAGCCCGGTGTCGCCCGCGAAGTACGTGGTGGCCTCGCCGTGGAGCACGTACCCGAGCGCGGGCGCCCGGTGCGGCCCGAACGGCAGGCGGCGGCCGTCGTGGGCGGCGGGTACGGCCCGGATCCGTACGTCGCCGACCGACACCTCGTCGCCCGGCCGCACCTCGGTGACCCGCAGGTCGCCCGCCGCGGCCACCCGCCGCAGCCCCGGCACGGCCCGCCCGGCGCCGTACGGCACGATCAACCGGGTGCCGGGCCACAGCCGGGCCAGCGAGCCGAGGTGCAGATGGTCGGCGTGCAGATGCGAGACGAGCGCGACGTCCGCCACCGCCGCGTCCGGCGGCGGCACGGGCCCGCGGCGGCGGCGCAGATGGGCCAGCCGCCGTACGAAGAGGGGATCGGTCAGCACCCGTACGCCGGAGTCCCGCACGGTCGCGGTGGCATGCCCCCACCAGGTGATCTCCACCGACACGCGGTGCCTCCCGTCGCGCACGTACCACACCGTCGGGTCCGATCCTCTCACTCCGGCGGCCCTCGTTTGCAGTCACTCGAAGCAGGATATGCATGAGTCATGCATGGCTCGGACGCTGAAACCGACACCCGAACCGACACCGAACCCGACATCGAGCGCGTGGCGAATCTGCTGGGCGCCGCGGCGCTGGCCGTCACGGACGACCTGCTCACCGCCCCGGCCGCCGCCTCCCGCCTCAGCATGAGCGCGGCCGCCGCCCTGATCGTCCTGCACGCCGACCCCGGCGTGAGCGTGACCGAGCTGGGCCGCCGGGTCGGCCTCACCCAGTCCGCCGCGGTGCGGATGGTCGACGGGCTGGAGCGGTCCGGCCTGGTCGAGCGGCGGCGTACGGTCGGCAACTGGACCGGCGTCCACCCCACCTCCCACGGGCGGCGCACCGCCGAGCACCTGCTGACCGCCCGTACCTCGCACCTCGCCGGGGTGCTGCACGGCCTGGACCGGACCGAGGTGCACGACCTCGGCCGACTGCTGGCCAAGCTGCTCGACGGCCTCTACCAGGGCTGCGGCGCGGCCGACCGGATGTGCCGCATGTGCGACCGCGACGCCTGCACCCACCAGGGCGCCCCCTGTCCGGTCGGCGCCGCGGACCGGGCGGCGGCCGCCGAGCGCGAGGCCGCGGCCCGCGAGGAGTGAGCCCGCGATGGGTGAACTGCTCGCCCTCACCTCCGCGCTGTGCTTCGGCACCACCCACTTCCTCAGCGGTCTGGTCTCCCGCCGCCACCACGGCGTGACGGTCGCCGCCTGTGCCCAGGCGGGCGGTACGGCGGTGAGCCTGGTCCCCGTCCTCCTCACCCACGCCGCCCCCGCCCCGCCCTCGGCCCTGGCGTGGGGCGCCCTGTCGGGGGTGGGCACCGGGGTGGGGGTGGCCTGTCTGTACCGGGCGATGAACACCGGCCCGATGAGCGTGGTCGTCCCGGTCAGCGACATCACGGCCGTCGGGGTCCCGGTGGCCGCCGGGATCGCCTTCCTGGGCGACCGCCCCTCACCCTCGGCCCTGACCGGCATCGCCCTGGCGCTCCCGGCCCTCTGGCTGATCTCCCGCGGCGGCACCGGCCACGCGCCCACTGCCCAGACGCCCACCGGCCGGACGCCCACCGCCCAGATGCCCACCGCCCAGAGGCCGACTGCCCAGCCGCCCACCGGCCGCCGCGCCGCCGCGCCCCTGGTCACCGCCCTCATCGCGGGCCTCGGCCTCGCCGTGCACTTCTTCGCGCTGGCCCGCGTTCCCGCCGACGCCGGGTGGTGGCCGGTGGTGGTCAGCCGCGTGCTGTCGGTGGCCGTCATCCTGGCGCTGCTCCCGGCGGTGGGCGCGTCCGTGCGGCTGCCCTGGCGGGCCGCCGTCACGGCGGCCGCCGCGGGGGCGCTCGGCACGCTCGCCACCGTCCTGTATCTGCTGGCCACCCGGCAGGAGTTGCTGTCGGTCGCCGTCGTGCTCTCCGCGCTCTATCCGGCGGTGCCGGTGCTGCTGGCGCTGACGGTGTTGCGGGAGCGGATCACCCGGCCGCAGGTGGCCGGGGTGCTGGGCGCCGGGGCGGCCCTCGCGCTCATCGCCCTCGGCTGACCCGCCGCCGTCATGCTCGTCCCAGGACCAGCACCAGTTCGCCGATCTCCCGCCCCCGCGCCGTCGCGAACGCCCGCTCCTCCCGGGTCACCCGGAACCCGCACTTCTCCAGCACCCGCAGCGAGCCCGCGTTGTCCGCGGCGACCCGTGCGTACAGCGGGCGCCTCGGCACCTCCTCCAGGAACGCGGCCAGCGCGCGGGTGGCGATCCCCTTGCCCCAGTGCTCGCGCCCGATCCAGTAGCCGACGGACGGATCGCCGTACTGCTCGAACCCCAGCACGTTCCCGGCCACCCGCCCGTTGTACAGCACCGTCCGCTTGACCACGGTGTCGTCGCCGAGGATCCGGTCCCAGCGCTCGTCGAAGGCGACCCGGTCGTCCGGGTCCTCGGCGGTGAAGGCCGCCATCCGGTTGGCCTCCGCGTCCCGGTGGTAGTCGAAGAAGACCGCGAGGTCCTCCCGGTCCACCGCGCGAAGCCGCACCCTGGGTCCGCTCATGTCCTCAGTGTGCACCGGAGTCTGCACCGGCCGACAAATGCTCGCGCGGGTCGTCACCATCAGAAGGCCCCTGCGGTCTTTACTTATGACTCATGTCGAGCGATGAATCGAGCAAGAAACCACGCTCCGAAGCGTGGAAGACCGCACTGACCACGCTTCAGACAGCAAAGCCGCCCTTCATTCCGGAGGGGGCAGAGGTGATGACCGTCCTCATCGAATACCCCCCGGGTGACCCGGGAACCCCTCCGCACCGGCACTCCGGTCCCGCATTCGGATACATGCTCGAAGGGGAAATGCTCTTCGAGCTGGAAGGCGAGCCGGAGCGCGTGATCAAGGCCGGAGAGACGTTCTGGGAGCCGGGCGGCGACGTCATCCACTATCAGGACGGGAACAACCGAACGGATTCCTGGAGCCGTTTCCTCGTGACGATGATGTGCGCGCCGGGTCGGCCCATGTTGACCCTGGTGGACGACGAGGAACTGGCCCAGCGCAAGGACCGACGCGCTCCGCGGAAATGAAGGTGACCATGAAGATCGCAGTTCTCGGCGGGACCGGCCTCATCGGATCGAAGGTCGTGAAGAACCTGACGGCGGGCGGCCATGAGGCCGTGGCCTGTTCGCCCTCCACGGGGGTCGACATCATCACCGGAAAGGGATTGGAAGAGGCGCTTTCCGGTGCCGACGTCGTGGTCAACCTGACGAATTCCCCGACCTTTGACGACGCCTCTGCGGCGTTCTTCCGGACCTCGATGGACAACCTTCTGGCCGCCGCCGGTAAGTGCGGGGTGCGGCACGCCGTCATCCTGTCGATCGTCGGCGCGGAACTGGTGCCCGAACTCGTCTACTACCGGGCCAAGGTGCTCCAGGAAGACATCCTCAAGGCGGGGCCGATTCCGTATTCGATCGTCCGCGCCACCCAGTTCATGGAGTTCATCGACACGGTCCTGTCCTGGACCACCGACGGCGACACCGTCCGGCTGCCCGCGACGCCGATCCAGCCGATCGCCGCGCAGGACGTCGCCGACGCCGTCGCCGAAGTCGCCGTCGGCGCCCCGCTGAACGGCACCCGCGACATCGGCGGGCCCGATGTCTTCACCCTCGATGAACTCGGCCGGGTCACCCTGGACGCGCGTTCCGACAGCCGCACCGTCGTCCTGGACGACACCGCCGGCATGTTCGCCGCCATCCGCGGCGATGCCCTCACCACCAAGGGGGACACCCGCCTTGCCCCCACCCACTACACCGAGTGGCTGTCCTGAGCCGGTCCGTGGGGTGATGCGTACGAGGTGAAGCGGTCCCGCGCGTGGCGCGCTGTGGACGTGTCGCACCGGCCGCCGGGCGACGGCGACCGGTGCGACGTACGGCCCTACGTACGGCCCTACGTGACCCGGTACTACTTGACCCAGTAGCGCACGTTGCGGAAGCGGGCCTCGGCCTTGCCCGAACCGTGGTGGTAGACGCCGTTCTTGAAGTAGCGCGTGGCCGGTCCGCGGTCGTCGGCGGTCAGCACCAGCTTGTCGTCCGCGTAGACCTGGATCGTTCCGGCGCTCGCGTCATGGGCGACCTTCAGGTTCCACCAGGTGTTGTAGATCCCGGTCTTGATGGTCTCGTTGGTGTAGCGCTTGAGCGTGCCGCCGTTCGCGCTGGACGCCCGGAACATGATGTCGGTCGCGGGGGTCCCGGACGGGCGCTTGGTGCGCAGGATCTGCATGATGTCCGCGCCGTTGGTGCCGGACGGGACGTACACATCGGCGTCCCACATCTGCTTGCCCGAGGTGTAGTCGTTCTTCCAGCGCATCTCGGTGCGCGGATTGGTCGAGTTGCCTTCCTCGAACGGCTCGTCGGTGGCGTTCACCCACATGGTGTGGGTCTTGGTGCTGGAGTTGTAGCTGTAGCGCTCGCTGAGATCCAGGTTGTACGGCTTCTGCATGCTGTACGTGTACGACTTCTGCGTCCAGCCGTCCGTCGGGTCGGCGGCCGGGGCGGCCGCCGTCGCCCCGTGCGCGGTCGCCGTCCCCGTCAGCGCGGCCATGAGCGCGCCGACGGCGACGCCCACCCTGACCCTCGTGCGTAACGCGGGCATGTGCCCACCTCCAGTCGTCATGGTCCAGACCAGGCGTCAACGTAGGCCAGGGTTGATGACGTGTCCATATCAATGAACGAGTTTCTTCGCTTTCGCAGGTCTCGTTCAGGGATGTGACCCGGTTCAGGGGTGCGGTCCGACCAGCTGCTCGCACCAGATGGTCTTGCCCGTGTGGGTGTGCCGGGTGCCCCAGCGCTGGGTGAGCTGGGCGACCAGCAGCAGCCCGCGGCCGCCCTCGTCGGAGAGGCGGGCCCGGCGCATGTGGGGCGCGGTGCTGCTGGCGTCGGACACCTCGCAGATCAGCGTCCGGTCGCGGATCAGCCGCAGCTGAATGGGGCCCTCCGCGTGCCGGATGGCGTTGGTGACCAGCTCGCTGACCACCAGCTCCGTGATGTACGACGCGTCCGCGAGACCCCAGGCGTCGAGCCGGCGCGACGCCCACGACCGGGCCGACGCCACGGTGACCGGGTCGGCCGCCAGATCCCGTACGGCGAACCGGTCCGTGCCCAGGGCCTGGGTGCGGGCGATGAGCAGCGCGGCGTCGTCGGCCGGGTGGTCCGGCAGCAGATCGCCGAGCACGTGGTCGCACAGCGCATCGAGGGAGGGCGCGCGGTGGGTGAGCGTCCGGCACAACTCCGCCAGCGCGCCGTCCAGTTCGCGTTCCGGTTCGCGGAAGCCGAGCAATCCGTCCGTGTAGAGCGCGAGCAGGCTGCCCGGCGGCAGCTCCACCTCCACCGCCTCGAACGGCAGCCCGCCGAGGCCCAGCGGGGGACCGGCGGGCAGATCGAGCAGCCGCGCCTCGCCGTCCGGGGTGACCACGGCAGGCGGCGGATGCCCGGCCCGGGCCACTGAACAGGTGCGGGTGACCGGGTCGTAGACCGCGTACGTACAGGTGGCGCCGAGGATGGCGGGGTCGCCCCCGTCGCTGCTCCCCGCCTCCGCTTCCGCTTCCGTTCCCGTCTCTGCCGCGAGCCGGATCACCACATCGTCCAGATGCGTCAGCAGCTCGTCCGGCGGCAGATCGACATCCGCCAGCGTGCGGACCGCCGTGCGCAGCCGTCCCATGGTGGCCGCCGCGCTGATGCCATGGCCGACGACATCGCCCACCACCAAGGCGACCCGCGCCCCGGACAGCGGAATCACATCGAACCAGTCGCCCGCCAGCCCCGACCGGCCCCCCGCGGGCAGATAGCGGGACGCGGTCTCGACCGCCGCCTGCGCGGGAGTGCCCCGCGGCAGCAGGCTCTGCTGGAGGCTGAGCGCGGCGGTGCGCTCGCGGTCGAAGCGGCGCGCGTTGTCCAGACAGATCGCGGCCCGCGCCACCAGCTCCTCGGCCAGCAGCTGGTCGTCCTCCGTGAACGGGTCCTTGGTCCGCCGGTAGAACATGGTGATCCCCAGCGTCATCCCGCGCGCCCGGATCGGCACCCCCATGATCGACTGGAACCCGTACTCCCGGAACTTCTCCGCCCGGGCGGGGTCCCTGGCCAGCCAGTCCCGCATGTCCCGGTCCGTGACCCGGTGCCGGGTCGACCGGCCCGTGGCCATGCAGCGCACGGCGGGCGTGTACGGCGGGTAGAAGTCCACCTCGCCCGGCTGCCGCACCGCCTCCGGCGCCCCCTCGATGATCGACTGGTTCGCCGCCCGGCGCAGCGCCACCACCCCCGTGAACGGACCCGGCTCATCGCCCCTGAGCAGCGTCTCCAGCAGATCGACGGTCACCCAGTCGGCGAGCCGCGGCACCACCGCGTCGGCGAGTTCCCGCGCGGTGCGCATCACGTCCAGGGTGCTGCCGATCCGGGTGCTCGCCTCGTTCAGCAGCGTCAGCCGCTCCCGGGACCGGATCTGCTGGGTCACGTCGGCGACCGTCGTACACAGCCCGAGCGTCTCCCCGTCCGCGCCCCGCAGGGCGGACGCCGAGGCCAGGAACACCGAGTCCCGGTCCGGGTTCGCGGGCAGCCGACCCCGCATCTCCCCGCTGAACGCGGTCTCGCCCGTCTCCAGCACCCGGCGCAGCCGCTGCTCCCACGCCGCCGCGTCCGGACCCGTCAACACCTCCGGCAGCCGCAGCCCCTTGCGGTCGGACTCCGAGATCCCCGACATCCGCGTCATGGCGGCGTTCTGCCGAATGCACCTGAGATCCGTGTCGTACATGGTCACGGCCACCGGGGACACGGAGAACAGCCAGTCCACGACCGCCCGCTCCACCTCCTGCGGCAGCGGCCCCGCGGCGTCCTCGACCGACGCCACCAGCACCCACTGCCCCCGCGTGGCGCGATCCATCAGCCGGTGCCCCGCCCCGCGCACCCGCACCACCCGGCCATCGGCACCCCGCACCGACAGCCACCCCAGCCAGTCGTCCCGCTCCGGCGGCCCCTCCCAGAACGGCGCCCCGCCCTCCACGGTGAGCAACTCCCCGGCCCGCCGCCCCACGGCGTCCTCCGCGGTATGCCCCAGCGCCCGCTCGGCACCGCGGTTCCAGCCCGTGACGATGCCGAACTCATCGACCGTGATCACGGCGGTCCGCGGGGCCTCGGCGTTCATGCGCCCATCTCCTCCTTACCGAGCATGCACCCGCCGCCAGGGCCGTTCAAACGAGCGGGCGACGGCCGGTCACTCAGCGGAAGCGGGCGCCTTCATTGAACTGGACATTTGTTCGAGCTATGCCCTGTCGAGGGAATATTCGGGGCCTACTGGTGCACGGCGCCGTATGCTGAACAGCGCCAGCCCGCAGCGCCCCGGTGGAGGTCCCCATGAGCACACCTGAAGCGGACCACTCCTTTCATCCGCCGATCAGGCCCCGGCTGTCGGTGGAAGAGATGCTGGCGGCGAAGGGTACCCAGCCAATCCGGTCGCTGGACGACCTCGCCGCCGACACATTCGAGTCGGACGAGGAGCTGGAGGAGTTCCTGGCGTTCACGTACGCCGAGCGTCATCACGACGCTGCCTGAGCTGCCGCCGCCATGCAACCCGTCATTCTTGACACCGACGTCGCCTCGCTCACGCACAAGCGCAAGCTCTCGGGGGCGCTTGCTACCCGATTGATCGGTCGCAAGCCACTGATCACCTTCGTGACCCTCGGCGAGCTGACCAAGTGGACAGAGATCCGGCACTGGGGCACCCGCAGTCGACAGGAACTGGCCGACTGGCTCTCCGGTATTCCGATTCTCCCCGGCGATGAGCCGGTAGCGGCGATGTGGGGTCGCCTGTCCGCGGCGGGTGTCCAGCGCGGGCGGCCCCGACCCGTCAACGACATGTGGATCGCAGCCTGTTGCCTCACTTACGACCTGCCGCTGGCCACGCTCAACCTCAAAGACTACGAGGACTTCCAGGCCCATCACGGACTGCGCATTCTCGGCACGGAGTAGGGCCCGGCTGAGGACGGCACCGTGCACTGAGCAGCGCCAGCCCGCGGCGTCCCGCGGGCGGCTCAGGCGGCCCGCCGGTCGCGCTTGGTGTTCCGGCGGAGGTGGGCGATGAGCGACGCTGTGCTGGCATACGTGCCGATCGCGGCCACCAGCGTCAGCCACATCGGTCCATGGTCGTGCAGGTTGTTCACGAGATACATGCCGAAGAACGCGGTGCCGGCCGCGGACCGCACGTCGTTCCGCTGCCACCAGTGCTGTCGGGGCGCTTCCGCCTCGGCGAGCTGCCGTGCGTATGCGGCCACGGGCCCGAATTCCTCCTCGGGCTCACGTCCGCATTCCGCGAGGTGGCGGCTCGCTTCCCGGGTGAGTTCGGCCGCGCGCGCCCGCGGGAGCGCGTGGCGTCCTTCCAGGAGCCGCGGCAGCTTGCGCAGCCACGCCTCGGACGGCAGTCGCTCGTGGGCGGGGGCGGTCGGCGGCTTGGAGAACAGCACCCATGAGGGGAGCAGGACGCCCAGCGCACCGATGGCGGGCGTCGGCACGTGTGCGATCACGGTGTCGGGCCCCTCGACCAACGCGACAGCGGCGACGACGACGGCGGCGATGGCCGCCAGCCCGCAACCGGCCGCGCGGCGGCGGGAGCCGGAGTGCAGTGCGAACTGCACGCCGTGCAGGGCAGCCACGGCGGCGGCGATGGCGACGCAGCCGACGAGGGCGGCGGTGGTGAGACCGGTCATGAGGCCGTTCGTCACGAACTCGTACGCCCCGGCCCCAAAGGTCATCAAGCCCAACTGCCCGGTCACGGCGACGGCGTAGTCGGTGGCCGTCATCGCGTCGGGGTCGCCTCCGGCCCGTACGGCGGCGGGCCGCCGCCCGCTCGCCACGGCCTCGGCGAAGTCGTCCGGGCGGCCGAAGGTGTCCCTGTCCATGCCGGTCACCTCAGCCGGGGCGCTTGGCCGTGACGACCAGACCCGGCCCCGTTTGCTCATCCGCGGGGAGCCGGAGTTCGGCGACCGGGCGCAGTCCGGCCTGCTCGATCAGGTCCACGAGGTGTTCCGGCCGCCATTTGTATGTCGTCCAGCGGATGGGCACACCTCCGTAGCCCTCGGTGCGCACCGCGTCTTCGTCGCCGACGTGTGTCGCGGTGATGAAGTGTCCGCCCGGCTTCAGGGCGCGCGCGAACAGGGCGAGAACCTGAGGGAGGACGTCACGGGGGAGGTTGAATAGTGACCACCACCCGAGCACGCCGCCAAGGGAGGCTTCACCGAGGTCGAGGTCGGTGGCGGAGGCGACGCTGAAGCGGCATTCGGGATGAAGACGGCGCGCGTTCTCGATCATGCGAGGGGAGAGATCCACCCCGGACACGTCGAGTCCGCGTTCGGCGAGGTAGGCGGTCACCGTTCCGGGTCCGCAGCCGACGTCGAGCACAGGCCCGAGGTCGCTCACGGTGTCGGCGAAGGCGTCGATCGATGCCTTGAGCCATGGATGCCTACGGATGTCGCCGAGCCCCGTCGTCTCCACCATGTGGGCGTAGTTGTCGGCCACGCGGTCATAGGACTCACGGACCACGTCGAGATCGGCTGGGCGGGCAACACGGTCTAAGCGCATCAGCCAACCATAGGGGCGGCGCGGCAGAGCGTGTCCTTTTCCGGCATCGTGCCCTCGACCAGGTAGCGCGTGGTGGTGTTCAGCGTGCAGGGGTTGTCGCCGAGGACGTAGGCGCCGTGACCGGTGTCGTCGACGCTGAGCAGCCGGGATCGGTCCGCGAACTTCCGGCGGAGCATCTTCCCGCCCTGGTGCGGCGTCGCCGGGTCGCGCAGGTTCTGTACGAGCAGCACGTTCCGCGGTCCGTCGTCGTCGACCGCGACCGGCGGCTCGGCCGGGGCGTACGGCCAGAAGGCGCAGGGCGTGATGTTGGCGGTGGCGGCGCCGAACAGCGGGTACCGCTCGCGGTCCTTGGCGACGCCGTGCCGGTAGGTGTCCACGTTCTCGGGCCACTTGATGTCGTTGCAGGTCACGGCGAGGAAAACCGACAAGGCGTTGTCGAACGAGGACGGCACCTCGCCTGCGGTGGCGTTCTGCGGCAGCAGGCGGCGGGCCGCCGTGGCGTCGCCGCCTGCCAGCGCTTGCCACTGCTGGGCCAGCTTGGGGTACTGCGTCTTCTTGAACAGATTGCCGAAGGTGTACTGCCGCAACAGGCTGCCGTCGAAGCCTGCCACCGGAGCCTTGTCGAGTCGCTCGGCCAGGGTGACGTAGGTCCTGCGGACCTGCGCGGGAGTACGGCCCAGGCCGTAGCTGTCGTGCCGTGCGGCTGCCCACGCCGCGAAGTCGGGGAACGACTGCTCCGTCCCGAGGGCGTAGCGGCGCAGGCCGTCGCGGTCGAGGTGGGTGTCGCCGATGTTGCTGTCGAGCACGATCCGGTCGGAGCGCTCGGGGAACATCGACGCGTAGGCGGCGCCCAGCGCCGTGCCGTAGGAGTAGCCCAGGTAGCTGGTCTTCTCCTCGCCGAGCGCGGCCCGGATGCGGTCCAGGTCGCGGGCGGTGTTCGCCGTGGTCACGTGGCGCAGCAATCCGTTGCGGTCATGGCGCGCGCACTGCTCGGCCACCTGCTCGGCGACCTTCGCCCGTGCGGTGACCGCCGCGTCGTCGGCCGCGTAGGGAGGGATGTTGGCGAAGTAGGGGCCGTCCGGCGTGAACCCGCAACGGACCGGTGCCGAGTGCCCGATGCCGCGGGTGTCCATGCCGATCAGGTCGTAGCGGTCCAGGACGTCGGCAGGAACGCCCCGGGCCACGAGCAGCGCGGGCAGCGCCAGTCCGGACCCTCCGGGGCCGCCCGGATTGAGCATGAGTGTCCCGCGCCGCTTGTCCGGGCGCGCACTGGCCAGCCGGGAGATCATGAGGTCGATCCGGGCGCTCCCGGGGTCGGCGTAGTCCACCGGCACGGACACGGTGGCGCACCGCAGCTCGGTCGGAGCCGCCTCGGCCACGACGTCCTCGGGACAGGTGCCCCACCGCACCTGCGGCGCCCGTGGCCCGTCCGCCACGGCGGGCGCCGCGACCAGCGAGCCGCTGAGGCCGAGGACGGCCGTCACCAGGGCCGCGTACCGGCCGATACTGCATCGTCGTTTCATGTTTCCGTCTCCCCATACCCGTCTCGTCGGCTGTGGTCGCTCCCATCGCACTCCGTGCCCCAAGGGCATGGTCAACACCGTCCCGCTGGTGTGAAGAGACCGGCGCGGTCGAGCGTTGACCGTGCCCCAGGGGCATGGTCTTGAATGACCCGGTGGCGTGGAGCACAAGTCAGCTGGCCGAACTCGCGGGTACGACACTGAAAACCGTCCGGCACTATCACGAGATCGGCTTGCTGGAGGAGCCGGAACGAGCGGCCAACGGCTACAAGCGGTACGGCGTCAAGCACCTGGTCCGCCTGCTGCGCATCCGCAGACTGGTCGACCTCGGCGTGCCGCTGTCGGACATCCCCGCGGTCGGAGCCGGCGACGAGAGGGCGGAGCGGATCCTGCGCGCCCTGGACGCGGAACTCGCGGCGAGCATCGAACGCCAGCAGCGGATGCGACGGGAACTGGCGGAGATCCTGGACAACCGGGCCTCGATCGACCTGCCGGTGGACGTGAAGACACTCGCCGAGGACCTGCCGGAGGGGCAGCGATCCTTGCTGGTGGCGTACTCCAGCATTCTCAGCCCCGCGGCGATGTCCGCGATCCAGGAGCAGCTCTCAGCGCCTCCCAGCGACGTCGCCGCGCAGTTCGAGGCCCTCCCCGCGGACGCGCCCGAGGACGTTCGCCGACAGCTCGCGCAACGCCTCGCGCCCGTGGTCCGCCAACAGCAGCAGGACCACCCGGTCCTGCGTGACCTGGAAGCCTCCTCCCGCTGGGGAGGGGCGATCGCCCAGTCGGTTGTCGTGCAGGCATTGGTCGAGTTCTACAACGAGGCCCACCTCGACGTCCTGCGACGCGTGCACGCGTTGCTCGCGGAGGACGACGCCGGGGAGTGCCGTCGGTAGGGTCACCGCTGTCCGCCGCTGCCGATCGGAACAGGTTTCATGTCTGGTTCCCCCGCCCCTTGGATCTTCTCGCTGGTCTTCACCCTGGTCGGAACCGTCCTCGGCGTGGTGATGTACCGCCAGATCCAGCGGCGTCGGACCCTGCTCCGGACGGGCGCGCGTGCGCAGGGTGTGGTGACCGGCCTGGAACCGACCCACATGACACCCGGTTCGGAAGGCGGGCGCACCATCCGGAGCTACGGGACCCTCGTCTACTACCCGGTCATCTCCTGGACCACGGCCGACGACCGGCCCATGGAGACCCGGTTCCACATGGCCCGCCCCCGCGAGAAGACCTTCGCCCTCGGCACCCGGGTCGAGGTCCGCTACGACCCGGCGGATCCCTCCCGCTGGACGCTCCCGGCGGAGAGCGACACCGTGTGGTGGCTCTTCACCGCGGTGGGGGCGCTCTTCGCGGCGATCGGGCTGGGCAGCTTCATCTGGGCGCTGCTCGCGCTGCCGCTCTGAGCGGTCTGGCGGACCGGCGGCATCATGATCAAAGCTAGGTGCCGTGGACGGAGTTACGGACAGCACGGTTCTCGCCCTGATCGGCGTTCTGCTCGGGACGGCGGGGACCCTCATCGGGCAGCACCTGGCGAACCGCGTCGAGGTGCAGCGCGACCATCGGCACCGCGCGGACCTGGCGCGGTCGGAGCGCAAGGAGGCCATATCGGGGTTCTTAAAGGCGGTCCAGCGGGTCGAACTGGTCTTGGACCGCCGAAAGCTCGGCATGCCGACCCTCGACGACCCCGAGGACGTGAAGCTGCATGACCTGTGGCTGGCGACGAAGGCGGTCGAGCTGGTGTGTTCCACCGAGGCCGCCCAGGCCGCCCACGACTACACCAAGGAGCTGCACGCGCTGATGCGCAGTGAGCGGGGGCGGTCGCCGGTCAAGCGCGAACGGCGCGAGGCGTTCGTGGAGGTGGCCCGCGAGGAGCTGGAAAGCGGCCGCGCGCGCATCAGAAGGTGAGGGGCATCTCTAATGATCTCCCTGGTGATCCGCGTGGACAATGCGAACCGAGGTGGCCGACCTCCCCCACACGGCCGCCGAGGAGGATGCATGACGTCCGCCCAGCCTCTGACGTAACCGTTCGCGGCCGAGAAGCTGAACCTGGCCCCGCTTGTACGCACGCCGCGCGTACGGCCGTAGGCGCCCGGCCCCGGCACCATCAGCACCTTCGACCCGCCGGAGCACAGCCGGTTGCGGCGGCTCGTGACGAAGGCGTTCACCGTGCGCCAGATCGAGCGGTTGCGCATCCGCGCCCAGCAGATCGCCGACGACCTGGTCGACGCGATACGGGCCGACGGCGCCCCCACCGACCTCGTCGAGGACTTCGCCCTGCCCCTGCCGATCACGGTCATCTGTGAGCTGCTGGGCGTGCCGGTCGAGGACCGGGAGGACTTCCGTCTGTGGTCCGAGGCGTTCCTGTCCACGACGAGGGCTACCGGGCCCTGCACCGGGACTACATGGCCGGTCTCGTCGAGCAGCGACGGACCGCGCCGCAGGAGGATCTGCTCAGCTCCCTCGTTGCCGCGCGCGACAACGACGACCGGCTGTCCGAGGACGAACTGCTGTCGTTGGCCGAGTCGATACTCATCGCGGGCCACGAGACCACCGCCACGCAGATCGCCAACTTCCTCACCTCGACCTGCGCCGTCACGAGGCAACCCACATCGGCTTCGGCCACGGCCCCACCACTGCCTGGGCGCTCCGCTGGCCCGGATGGAGCTACAGATCGCCCTGCGGACGCTGCTGGAACGGCTGCCGGGGCTGCGGCTCGCCGACGCGGACGTGGAGTGGAAGGTGGGCGTGTCCACGCGCGGCGTGCGGAGGTTGCCGGTTACCTGGAGCGCGTGAGGGTGGTCAGGAAGCTCGACCAGGCGTCGGCGGGTATGTGAAGGTTCGGCCCGTCGGTGACCTTGGAGTCCCGTACGTGGACGGTGGCGGGGGTACGGGCGATCTCTACGCACTGACCGCCGGTGTTGTCGCTGTAGCTGGACTTGTGCCAGTCGAGGGCGACCTCGACGCAGTCGCCTCCGCTTGAGTCGCTGTAGCTGCTCTTGAACCACATGAGTCTGCTCATAGCTCACCCATCAACTGCTCGATGAAGCCTACGGATTCGTCCGGCCCGAGAGCCTGGGACCTGATCATGGCATAGCGCCGGGATAGGACGCCCACTTCGTCGGGCTTGGACAACAGGATGCTCCTCCCGTTGCTCTCCATGTAGACCATGGGTGTCTCGTCCGGCGTTTCGATCAGCTTCATGGGCCCTTGCAACCCCGCGTGTCCGGCTCGGCTCATCGGCATTACCTGGATGACGATGTTGGGCCGTGCGGCACACTCGATGAGGTGCGCGTATTGCGCACGCATGAGCTCTGGTCCGCCAATCTGCCGCCGCAGCGCCGCCTCTTCCAGAATGACGCTGACCACGGCTCCTGGCTTCCGGTCAAGGAGCGCCTTGCGATCCATCCGAGCCTCGGTCAGATCGGCGATCTCTTGCTCTTCAAGCGGCGGAAAGGCATGCACCAGAACCTCGCGGGCGTACTCCTTGGTCTGCAACAGACCGTCGATCAGCTGCGTGCAGTACGACGACACGCTGACCGCCTCCTGCTCCAGCTGTACGAAGCCCTGGAAGTGCACTGGGTACCGCTCCAGCCGCAGGAGCTTGATGGCCGCCCTCAGCAACCCTCCCGCGTCCAGTGCCATATCAGCCGCTTCGATGAACGCGTCCGTCGGCGGCTTCGCACACGTCTCGACCGCGCTCACGGCCGAGCCCGCGTATCCCATCCGTTCACCCAACTCTTCCTGAGTCAGTCCCACTTGCTGGCGCAATAACCGCAGCACAGCGGCGAAGTACTGCGCGGTCGGCGATGCCGAGTCCTTCTTCTTCGACTGGGCCACCTCAGTCAGCCTTTCAACGTGACTCAACGCCAATCAACGGCTGTTCGACCAGGCTCGCTGATTCGTACCGTCGACTCTCTGCTACTGGTGACGCTAGCCACCTGCACCGACAGTGGGGGCATGAATGCACAAAGTCACGACGTAAATCCCTGCCATGGCTGGAAGCAGAGGTTTACGCCCGTACCCCCATCCGTCCACCGCGCCCGCCACGCCGCCGAGGCCGCTCTCCGCACGTGGGGCGTGGCTCCCGGGTCCATCCCCATCGTGCTGCTCGTGGTCTCGGAATTGGCGACGAACGCGGTACGGCATGGCCGCGTACCCGGGAGGTACTACGAGGTGCGTATCGCATACGACGCAGAGAAGTTGGTCGGCGTCGAGGTGTCCGACCCCCGCGAGGGCTACCCCGGCTCGGCGACGCGACGCCGGACGCCGAGTCGGGGCGCGGGCTGGCGATCGTGGAGGCGTTCGCCGAGGCGTGGGGCGTACGCGAGCGCATCGTCGGAAAGACCGTCTGGGCTCGCGTCCGCCTCTAGGCGCTCACGCGGGCAGCTTTGTGTCGGCGACGAGGCTGATCTCGATGACCTGGCCGGGGAAGGTCAGTTCGGTGACGCCGAGGACCGTACTGGCGGGGCGGTGGTCACCGAAGTACGCTCGGTTGCCCTCCGCCACCGCCGCGGCGTTCTTCAGCAGGTTCACCACGTACAGGGTCTGCGAGACGACCTGGCTGCGGGTGACGCCGTAGTGGTCCAGGACCTTGTCCATGTTGACGTACGTCTGCTCGAGCTGGGCGGTGAAGTCGTCCGCGTGGCGGAAGTCGCCCGACTCGTCCAGCGAGAGCTGTCCGGAGACGTGGATCAGATCGCCGGACTTGATCGCCTGCGAGTAGCCGAAGTCGTCCTCGGCGGGCACGTTGTGGTTGAAGACATCGATGGTGGTCACAGTTCTCACTCTCTTCTTGTGCGCTCTCTTGCGGTTACTCGGAAACCGTAAGAGAGTGAGGGCCGACCTGGAAGAACGCACTTTTCGGTGACTGGGGAACCTGATGGTGACCAAGCAGCAACTCAAGGGCCTGCCCGAGGACGCGGACCTGCGCCGCGCGGATTCGCTGGCGCGGGAGATCTTCTCGGACGTCGCCAACAAGTGGGCGCTCCTGATCATCGAGGCGCTCGGCGAGCGCACCCTGCGCTTCAGCGAGCTGCGGAACGAGGTCGAGGGCGTCAGCCACAAGATGCTCACCCAGAACCTGCGCATGCTGGAGCGCAACGGCCTGGTCGACCGCAAGGTGCACCCCACCGTGCCGCCGCGGGTCGAGTACACCCTCACCGAGCCGGGCCGGGCCCTGCGCGCCACGGTCGACGCCATATGCGGCTGGACCCACCAGTACCTGGGTCACATCGAGGGGGCGCGTCATCGCTTCGATGCCTGACGCCTTCGTGACGACGGGGCGTCGTGCCGAATCCGCCCAAGTGACGCGCCCCGGGCGCGAGGCGCTGGGGCGGGCCCTGTTGGAGGGGCAGGCTATGGCGGCGGACTGGGCTGCTACCTTCGCCGCCGTGGACCGGGCCGCCTTCCTGCCCGACCTCATGTAGCCGTTCGACACCCACACCCACGTGGCCACGCCCGTCCACAAGGCCGAGGACCCCGGCGCCTGGTACGCCGCCGCCGACCGCGACGCGCCGATCGTGACGCAGTGGGACGACGGCGAGCACACCGGCACCGAACCCGGACGGGTATCCACCAGCAGCTCCTCCAAGCCATCCGTCGTCTACGCGTTGCTCCAGGACCTCGCCGTGGACGACGGCATGACGGTGCTGGACGTCGGCACCGGCACGGGCGAGACGGCGGCGGCCCTGGCGCACCGCTGTGGCAGTGGCGGCGGGGTCACCACCGTCGAGGTGGACCCCGCCGTATCGCGGCGGGCGGGCGAACGGCTCCGCACCGCCGGGTGGCACCCGGCCGTCGTCGTGGCGACGGAGCGGAGGGGCACGCGGGCCGCGCACCGTACGACCGCGTCCTGGCCACCGTGGGGGTCCGTGCGATCCCCGGGGCGTGGATCCAGCAGACCCGTCCCGGCGGCTTCATCGTCGCACCCGGGGGCACGCACTTCACCCACGCCGACGCCGTCGCCCGGCTCACCGTGCACAAGGGGACGGCGACCGGCCGCTTCACCCGGCCCGGGGAGTTCATGAAGCTGCGCTCCCAGCGGCCGGCGCTCCCCGACCACGGCGCGTACGACCCGACCGACGGCGCCGATACGGTGGAGGGCGCGTACCGGTGGTGGCAGGCGCAGGGCGCGCCGGACCACACCCGGTTCGGGCTGACCGTGACGCCGGACGGGCACCGGGTGTGGCTGGACGAGCCGGACGTCACCGTGTCGTAGGCCGCCTCAGTGGCCGGAGGGCGGCTCGAAGCAGCCGGTCTCCATGTAGGGCCCGTTGGTGCTGACCTGGAAGTTGGTCGGTTGCAGGAACGCCGTGACGCACGCGTCGTCATGGACGCGAAGGGCGACCCGGGTGCCCTCGGGGGTGACGTAGTGGTCGCGCTCGTAGCGCGAGGCCATCCCCTGTACGGTGAGCTTCCCGCCCAGCCGCTCTCCCTTGGGCCCGATGCGCTCCTCCTCGTAGCCGAGCTTGAGCAGCGCCGCGCGCACGCTCTTGGGGTCCCACTTCGTCTGGCCCCACAGCCGCTTGAGCACGGGCTCGATGCGGTCGGCTTCCTTCCGTGCGTCCTCGGCACTGGCCGGGGACATCTCGCCGGGACGGCGATAGGCGTTGTTGTCGCCGTGGTGCGGGGCGCCGTCGACGACTTTGGGTTCCACGTAAGGGGAGGCGCCGGAAGGACTGGGGCTGGAACTCGGGGGAGCGCTCGGGGCGTCAGCCGTCGTGACGCGCTGCTCCCCGCAGGCGGTCAGGGAGAGGGCGGAGCCCAGGAGGAGAGCGGCGACGCGTCTGCGCCGCCCCGGCAATAAGGTCAGCATGCGCATGACTCTACGGCTCGGCAGCCGGACGCACGCCCAGTCCGACGCCCATGGTCTCACCGGTGGAGGCGAAGGGACTGCCTCCTCCTACGAGGTCACGACGCGCTGTCGTGCGGGAATGCTGCCCCTGACCGGGTCGGCGGGGCGGGCGCGCGGTTCGCATCGGCGACCGCGGCCGTCAGCTGCTTCTGGACCGCTTCGGGCAGGGTGCCTCCCTGCATCGTGCCGACCAGGTCCCGGGCCAAGCGGTGCAGCTTGGTGTTGGTGTTCTGGGAGGTCTTGACCAGCACGTTCCAGGCCGCCTCGGGGGTCAGGCCGAAGGAGGCCATCAGCATGCCGCGGGCCAGGTCGATGGTCGGCCGGGTCTGCATGGCCCTGCGCAGTTGGAGCACCTCGGTGCACAAATCCTGCCCGGTTTCCTCTCGTGGGTTCGCGTCGTGGCGGGCGGTGGGCGCCGCGCCCTTGCCGGCGGAGCCCGGGTGGGCTAACAGATCCCGAGTGCCGGTCTCGTCCAGCAGCCGCTCGACGGCCGGGCTGCTGCCGCGGATCATGACGGTCTTGCCCTGGCCAAGGGCCCGCCGGCGCAGGTCGAGCAGGATGTTGAGGCCGGAGCAGTCGCAGAATCGCAACGCGGTCAGGTCCAGATCGATGCCGCTTCCCGACCGGCGCAGGGCTTCGTGCAGGTCGCCCTGGAGCAGCTGGCCGCCGAGGTCGAGTTCCCCCCGCAGACTCACGCGCATCCGGTCGCCGTCCGGCGCGACGTCGCTGGCCGCCGGGCAGGGCATGACCACCGTCGGTTCGCCGTCGCTCTCCGCGTGCCCGACGCCCTTCTCGGCGACGGGCTGTGCAGGTTCCGGCATGACGGTGGCCTCCCCATGTCTGATCGCCGGCCTCGGCTTTCAGATTCACCTACCTGCCCCACACACGTCAACCGATACATGAAATGAGTTACGTGTTTTTGGGTGCGTGTAGGGTCAGTCGCTAGAGTTGGGCCATGGATGAAGTGCCCGAGCCGCACACCGGATGGACGTTCCTGACCAACCATGCACGGGTGCTGGCAGCCATCGCGGACAACCACAACGCTCGCATCCGTGATATCGCCGTCCACTGCCGACTCACCGAACGCGCCGTTCAGAAGATCATTTCTGATCTGGAGCGGGACGGCTATCTCTCCCACACCCGGGAGGGACGCACCAACACGTACCAGATCGACCCGAGCAAGGTGCTGCGCCACCCGGCCGAAGCCGGACTGACCGTGGCATCGCTGCTCTCCTGGCTCGTCCAGGACGAGGCCGAACGCACGACGGCCCCCGACCGCCACGCCCGGTCTCGCACCTCCGCCTGACGGCGGTCACGCCCCGTCGCGGTGGCCGGTCGAGGATGTACGGTCGCGGCCGGTATCGGCCGTCACCATGTCGTAAGCGGAATGGTCCACTCCCCGTCACCTCGTGCCCGCCGGGACGCACCCGCGCTGTGTAACGCTGGGAATCGGTCCGCGCGCCCAGCGCGGACCGGAATCCGAAGTGAGGCCACGGCGTGCAGAAGCCCCGATGGAAGACCGTGGGGGGAGCGCTGCTCCGGGTGACGGCCGTGTGGGCGGTGTCGACGCTCACGATGCTGGCGCTCGCGGGCATCCTGCCCGATTTCCGGTTGCAGGCCGCTGGCGGCGACAGCGCGACGCGGATCGCGATCACCGCCGCCAGCGGTGCCGGTGCGTTCGGTGTGCTGAGCGCGCTGGTGTGGCCGCTGCTGGTGCGGGCGTTGCTGCTGATGCCCGCGTTGGTGCTGGGGCTGCTGGTGTTCGTGCTGAACGGGTCGATGCTGCTGATCGCGCTCAGCGTGATCCCCGACGGGCGGGGCGCGGTGGACCCGGAGACGGCGGTCGTGGTGGCGGCGGCGATGTCGGCCGCGTCCTCGGCGACCAGCACCTTCCTGACCGTGCGGGACGACGGGGCGTACCGGCGCCGGCTGGCGCGGCTCGCGGACCGTCAACGACGGCTCAGCGGCGGGGACGGGGGCCGGGCGCGGCCGCCGGGGACGGTGTTCCTCCAGCTCGACGGGGTGGGGCATGCCGTGCTGCGGGACGCGCTGCGGCCGCGGGACAACAAGCCGCCGGTCATGGAGACCGTGTCGACGTGGGTGGGACGCACGCACACCGTCACGCCGTGGCGCACCGACTGGTCCAGCCAGACCGGCGCCAGCCAGCTCGGAATCCTGCACGGCTCGAACGAGGACGTGCCCGCCTTCCGCTGGTACGAGAAGAAGAGCGGGGAGGTGATGGTGAGCAACCGGCCGACGAGCGCGGCCGTGTTGCAGCGCCGCGCCGCCGCCCGCGCCGGGCACGAGGGGCTGCTGACGGTGGACGGAGCGAGCCGGGGCAACCTGTTCACCGGGGGCGCCGACGAACTCGCGCTGGTGCTGTCGGTCGCGGCGCGGCGCAGCAAGCGCAACCGCTCCCGCAGCGGCTACTTCGCGTACTTCTCCGACCCGGCCAACGCCACCCGCACCGCGGCCTCGTTCGTGGCGGAGGTGTTCCGGGAGCTCTGCCAGTCCACGCGGGCCAAGCTGCGCCGGGAGTCGCCGCGGGTGGGGCGCGGCGGGCTGTACCCCTTCATCCGGGCGTTCGCCACGGTCGTGGAGCGGGACGTGGTGGTGGCGGCGGTGAGCGGGGACATCCTGTCGGGCCGCACCGCGATCTACGCCGACCTGGTGGCGTACGACGAGGTCGCGCACCACTCCGGCCCGCGCAGCCGCGACGCCCAGCAGGTGCTGGCCCGCCTGGACCGGTCGATCGCGCTGATCGCCAAGGTCGCGGAGCGCGCGCCGCGCGACTACCGCATCGTGCTGCTGTCCGACCACGGCCAGAGCCCGGGCGCCACCTTCGCGGGGGCGTACGGGCTGACGCTGGAGGACCTGGTGCGCGCCGGGTGCGGGCTGCCGGTGCCGAAGGCGGCCGGGCGTACGGCGAGCGGGGCGGAGGCGCGCGAGGCGGCGCGGGCGGCGCTCCACCGGCCCGAGAAGGACGACACGGACGCGGAAGGGGCCCGGCCGGTGGTGCTCGCCTCCGGGAACCTGGGGCTGATCTCGTTCCCCGACGTCCCCGGCCGGATGAGTCGCGAGGCCGTCGACCGGCGCCATCCCGCGCTGCTGCACACCCTCGCCAACCACCCCGGCGTCGGCTTCCTGCTCGTGCGCTCCGAGACGGAGGGCGCGGTGGTGCTGGGGGCGAACGGCGCCGAGCACCATCTCGACACCGGCCGGGTGATCAAGGAGAGCCCGCTCGCGGTCTTCGGACCGGGCGCCGCCGAGGCCGTACGGCGGACCGCGCACTTCCGGAACACCCCCGACATCATGGTCAACTCGGCCTATGACGCGGCGACCGGCGAGGTGCACGCCTTCGAGGAACAGATCGGCTCGCACGGCGGGCTCGGCGGCGAGCAGGGCCACCCCTTTCTGCTGTGGCCGGTCCAGCTCTCCGCGCCCGTCGCGGCGGGGGAGGAGCTGGTGGGCGCGGAGCGGGTGCACACGGTGCTGCGGCGCTGGCTGCGGGAGGCGGACGGGCCGGAGGTGCCGGAGGTCTCCGAGATCCCCGAGGTCTCCGCGGTCTCCGTGCAGACGGACGAGGGGGTCTTGTCTGACGGTGCGCAGGGTCTGGCGCAGGAATCCCGGATTCCGGGCCCCACGGCCGTACCATTTCCGGCAGCCGACCCCCTCCTGCCGGACAAAGCCCGGTGATTTGGTGCACCGTACATCGTCCATGACGATATTCGCATGCTCGACCAGCACCACACGCGCCGTTTCGGCCTGCCCACGGCGACCGCCCTCGTCATGGGCAACATCATCGGCGGCGGCATCTTCCTGCTCCCCGCCTCCGTCGCCCCGTACGGCACCCTCAGCCTGCTGGCCTTCGTCGTCCTGACGGTCGGGGCCATCGCGCTCGCGCTCGTCTTCGGGCGGCTCGCGCGGCGCGACCCGAGCACGGGCGGGCCGTACGTCCACGCCCGCGCCGCCTTCGGCGACTTCGCGGGCTTCCTGTCGGCGTGGTCGTACTGGACGATGACCTGGGTCAGCAACGCGGCGCTCGCGGTGGCGGCGGTCGGCTATGTGCATGTGCTGGCCCCCGGGCACGCCTCCAAGGGCATGGACCTGGCCATCGCGCTGCTCGCGCTGTGGCTGCCCGCGCTGGCGAACCTCGCGGGGACGCGCTGGATCGGTGCCGTACAACTCGTGTCGACCGTGCTGAAGTTCATCCCCCTGCTCTTCGTCGCGGTCGTCGGGCTCTTCTACTTCGACCCGGCCAACATCGGCCCCTTCAACGCGGGCGGCGGCAGCGCGGTCGGCGGGATGTCGGCGGCGGCCGCGATCCTGCTCTACAGCTACCTGGGCGTGGAATCGGCGTCGATGAGCGCGGGCGAGATGGAGAACCCGGAGCGGAACGTGGGACGGGCGAGCGTGCTCGGCACGATCGGCGCGGCCGTGGTCTACCTCCTCGGCACGGTGTCGGTGTTCGGCACCGTCGCCCACAAGGACCTGGTGAACTCCACCGCCCCCTTCTCGGACGCGGTCGACGCGATGTTCGGCGGCACCTGGGGCGGGACGCTGATCGCGCTGGCCGCCGTCGTGTCCATCGTCGGCGCGCTCAACGGCTGGATCCTGATGAGCGCCCAGGCGCCGTACGCGGCCGCCAAGGACGGGCTCTTCCCGGCCGTGTTCGCGAACCGGCGGCGCGGGGTGCCGACGGTCGGGGTGTTCGTCGGCGTGATCCTGGCGTCGCTGCTCACCGTGGTCAACTACACCTCCGGGTCGAACGGCGTCTTCGCGACCCTCGTCCTGATCACCACCTTCTCGGCGACGGTCCCGTATCTCCTGGCGGCGGGCGCGCAGCTGTACTTCCTGCTGGCGGGGCGCCGCGACGAGGTCCGGACCGGGCGCTTCGTCTGGGACCTGGTGCTGGCGCTGGCGGGCTTCGGCTTCTCCTTCTGGCTGGTCTCGGGGGCCGGGTACGCGGCGGTGTACCAGGGCGTGCTGTTCCTGTTCGCCGGGGTGCTCGTGTACGTGGTGATCGCGGCCCGCCGCCAGAGCCAGGGGGCGGACGGCGCGGTCGCCGGGGAGGGCGCAGCGGTGGCCGGGGACGGCACGGCGGCGGCCGGGGACGGCACAGCCGCGGAGGCCGGTATTCCGTAACGCCGCGGTCGCATATATTTTCGTAGGCACCGCACACGTAGTTTCATGCCTCCTCGATATTCCCCCGGGATATGTGATGAGGAGCCGTGAATTCCCCTTTGAAACACGGCATTTCTCGTGCGGCATATGGGGATGAGGGGGTGGATGTTATCCCTTTCGGTTCGCCTTTCCTCTTTTCTCGTGCGGCGCAATGGGGCGAAAATTTCTCACCATGAGTGCCGAGCTGACCACCGGTTGCCCCTTCCGTCTCGACCCCACCGCGGGTGACATCCACACCGAGGCGGACCAGTTGCGGGACCGGGGTCCGGCGACCCCGGTGGAACTGCCCGGCGGCGTGGTGGCGTGGGCGGTGACCGACCCGGCTCTGGTCAAGCGGCTGCTCACGGACAGCCGGATCTCCAAGGACGCCCACCGGCACTGGCCCGACAGCTACATCGACGAGCGTATTCCGCCCAAGTGGCCGCTCCGCCTGTGGATGGACGTCCGTAACGCGCTGACCGCATACGGCCCGGAACACGTCCGGCTCCGCCGGCTGATCGGTGCCGCGTTCACGCCCGGCCGGGTGCGGGCCCTCGCGCCGAGAATCGAGGGAATCACCCAGTCTTTGCTCGACGGGTTGGATGCCACCGAGGCCACCGCCCCCGGGGCGCCGGTGGATCTGCGGTCGCGGTTCGCCTGGCTGTTACCGCTGATGGTCGTCAACACGCTCCTCGGCGTCCCCGACGAGTTGCACAACGCCTTCCGCGCCGGGGTCGCCGGGGTCTTCGCGACCGGGCTGTCGGAGGAGGAGGCGGAGGCCAACACCCGTGAGTTGTACGGGCTGTTGACGGAGCTGCTGGCCATCAAGCGGCAGGCTCCCGGCGACGATGTGACCAGCGTTCTCATCGACGCACACGACGACGAGACCGACTCCCGGCTCAGCGAGCAGGAGTTGGCGGACAGCGTGCTGCTGTTGATCGGCGCGGGACACGAGACCACGGTGAACCTGCTCGACCACGCGATCGTCAATCTGCTCACCCACCCCGACCAGCTCGCCCTGCTGCGCTCCGGGCAGGCGTCATGGGAGGACGCGGTGGAGGAGACGCTGCGCCATCAGGCACCGATCGCCTCCATCGTCATGCGGTTCCCGATCGAGGACGTCCACGACCCGGCAACCGGACTGACCTTCCGTGAGGGCGACCCGATCGTGGTCAACTACGCCGCCGCGAACCGCGATCCGCGGGTCCACGGCGACCACGGCGGACGCTTCGATCTCACCCGGGCGACCCGCCGCGAACACCTGGCGTTCGGCTACGGCCCCCACTTCTGCCTGGGTGCGGAGCTGGCCAGGCTGGAAGGGCGTATCGGCCTGCGTGCCCTCTTCGAGCGCTTTCCCGACCTCGCCCTCGCGGCACCGGCCGCCGAGCTTCGTCCACTGGAGTCCTTCATCTCCAATGGACATCAACAACTGCCCGTCCTGCTGCGGCGCTAGATCTTCATCATCGGGGCCGCCCACCTCGCATACCTCGCAAAGGGCGAGTTGACCATAAAACGGTCCGTCACGTTTTGGTTGCGTCCTCCGCGCGGCGACTGCTACGGTCGCTTCGTCTTGGAACTGATGTTAACTCGCAATCGTGAATACCGCGGTTCGTTAACGATCCCGGTCGGGCCCGGGATGAGCCTTATCGACATCTGCCGTAATGAACTCCGATGAACCGGCCGACGTGTGGGAGCCGGCGCTCCGGGTAGTGGCAAGGGGCTCGCGTTCCATGAGACAGACGGGGTAAGCGGAAGTCCACGGGGGTGGCCCTTGAGCCGGTCATTACTTCACCTTCGCGTCGATGTGGCTGGGCTTGTCGTCCAGCGTCCAGCCCTCCATGGGTAGTACGCCTCCTGATGTCTTCGTCCATTGCTGTCTTCCATGAAGCACCGGATTGTCACAGGGGGATAGGCACATGAATGGTCAGCTCATGGCTGACACCGCCGAAATCATGTCGCAGCGGTCCACCGAAATGGTGTCCCTGAGCGAGTTAACGCACTTTGATTCGCCCCGGCTGTCGGGCGCGGACCACGAACATGTGCGGCTGCTCGCCGAGTCGGATGCCGAACTGCCGCCCATTCTCGTCAATCGCAGGACGATGCATGTCATCGACGGGATGCATCGGGTGCATGCCGCGGATCTGCGCGGCCTGGGTAAAATCGAGGCGATTTTCTGCGAGTGCGACGATGAAGAAGCGTTCGTCCTCGCGGTCAAAGCAAACGTCTCACATGGACTTCCACTGCCGCGAGCCGACAGGAATGCCGCGGCCAAACGTATCATCAACTCCCATCCGGAGTGGTCCGATCGAGCCATTGCCTCGGTCACCGGGCTCTCCCACAAGACGGTCGGCGCGATCCGCCGCCGTGCGAGTGGGGAAATTCCCCAGTCGAGCACCCGGCTCGGGCGCGACGGCCGGGAACGCCCGGTCGACGCCGCCGAGGGCCGTCTCCAGGCCGGCCGGATCCTCGCCGAGCGCCCGGGTGTCTCGCTGCGGGAGGTCGCCCGGGAGGCCGGGGTCTGTGCCGCCACCGTGCGGGACGTCCGCGACCGGCTGCGGCGCGGTGAGGCCCCCGTGGGGCCCGTACGCCGCGAGTCCGAGGCGGCGGCCACCGCGACCCCGCTGGTGCCCAAGGCGGTGGCCCGCATCGACGGCGCCGACCGCGCCACCGACCTCCCCGCGCTGATCCACAACCTGCGCAAGGACCCTTCGCTGCGGCTCTCCGAGTCGGGCCGCACGTTGCTGCGGCTGCTGGACGCCTGCACGGTGGGCCCGCAAGAGTGGACCCGGATCAGCGACAACGTCCCGCCGCACCGCGTGGAGCTGATCGCCACGGCCGCACGTGAATGCAGCAGGGCGTGGCAGGACTTCGCCACGGAGCTGGAGCAGCGCTCCAGCCGGCAGGCGTCGGGCTGACGTTCCGCGTCCGTCCCGTTCGTTCACCTCCCCGTTCGTTTACTTCGTCTCCTTCGTCCATCCACTCCCAGCGGGTCGATACCCGTCGCATCGTGAGTCAGCTTCTCGGCGCCCAGGGGGTGTCGTGCCGATCATGCCGGGCTCCCGACGCCTGGCACGGCACCTCGCGGCGCCGCGCTCGTCGCACGCAGCGCCGCTGCGCTCTCCTCACGCGACGTGCGAGCCACCGCACCAGACGCCGCTCGCTGATCCGGCCTGATCGACAAGACACCCCCTAGGGAAGGCAGGCATGACGAGCCATCAAGTCAGGGGCCTCCGCGACACGGATGCCCAGGATCTCCTCCACACGCTGGTGGCGCCCGACCCGCCCCCGTTCGCCCTGCTGCGCAGAGCGTGTGCGGGCGGGCACGAGGTGGAGGTGCTGACCGGGACGGTGGCCGAGGTGGGATCGCTCGCCGAACTGCCGTCGCCCGGCCCCGCGGACCCGGGCTCCGGGGGCGGCGGACCGGCCGAGGTGCTGGCGGCCATCCCCTTCCGCCAGGTCACCGAGCGCGGCTACGCGTGCAACGACGACGGCGAACCGATCCTGGCGCTGACCGCGGAGCGCCGCGCCGCCCTCCCCGTCAAAGAGGCGCTGGATCTGCTGCCCGACGCCGAAGTCGCCCTGCACGACGGCGGGTTCGACATCGGGGACGAGGACTACGAGAAGGTCGTGGAGAAGATCCTCGACCAGGAGATCCGGGCCGGTGAGGGCTCCAACTTCGTCATCAGGCGGTCCTTCCGGGCCACCCTGGGCGACTACCGGCCCGAGGTCGCCCTGACCGTCTTCCGGCGGCTGCTCACCATGGAGTCCGGCGCCTACTGGACCTTCGTGATGCACACCGGCGACCGCACCTTCGTCGGCGCCTCCCCGGAGCTGCACGTCCAGGTCGACGGGGGCACCGCGCGGATGAACCCGATCAGCGGCACCTACCGCTATCCGCCCTCCGGCGCGGACCTGGACGGGGTGCTGGAGTTCCTGGGCGACCAGAAGGAGACCGACGAACTCTTCATGGTCGTGGACGAGGAGCTGAAGATGCTCGCCCGGGTCTGCGACCGCGGCGCCCGGGCCCGCGGCCCCCATCTGCGCGAGATGGCCAAGCTCGCGCACACCGAATACCTGCTGGAGGGCGCCACCTCGCGGGACGTCCGCGAGGTGCTGCGCGAGACGATGTTCGCGCCGACCATCACCGGCAGCCCGCTGGAGAACGCCTGCCGGGTGATCGCCCGGCACGAGGAGAGCGGACGCGGCTACTACGGCGGCGCCCTGGCCCTCCTCGGCCGGGACACCACCGGCCGGGACACCCTGGACTCGGCGATCCTCATCCGCACCGCCGACATAGGCCGCGAGGGCGACCTGCGCATCGACGTCGGCGCCACCCTGGTCCGGGACTCCCGGCCCGCCGCGGAGGTCGCCGAGACCTGGGCCAAGGTGGACGCGCTGCTGGCCGCCACCGGACTGGAGCGGCGGTGCGCCGGGCCCGCGGCACCGGCCCGGCCCGCGGGCGGCGGTGCGCCACTCGCCCACGACCCCAAGGTGATCAGTGCGCTGGAGCGGCGCAACGCTGGTCTCTCCGCCTTCTGGCTGGGCAAGGAGGACGACCGGCCCGTACGGACGGCCGGTCCGGACGCCGGACGGGTGCTGATCGTCGACGCCGAGGACATGTTCACCGGCATGCTCGGCCACCAGACCCGCTCGCTGGGCCTGGACGCCACCATCCGCTCCTGGGACGCGGTGGCGCCCGGGGACGTCGACGGCTACGACTGCGTCGTCCTGGGGCCCGGCCCCGGCGACCCCCGGGCCACCACCGACCCCAAGGTGCGCGGCATCGCCGACCTGATCGTCCGGCTCTTCGCCCGGGGCATCCCGTTCGTCGGCGAATGCCTCAGCCACCAGGTGCTGTGCGCGCTGCTGGGGCTCGAACTCTTCCCCAGGGAGCGGCCCAACCAGGGCACCCAGCGCCGCATCGACTTCTTCGGACGGTCCGAGCCCGTCGGCTTCTACAACTCCTACGCCGCCCGCCACACCGCCGACCGGCTGCATTCCCCACTTGCCCGCGGCGCCGTCGAGCTGTGCCGCAACCCGGCCACCGGCGAGGTGCACGCGGTGCGCGGCGAGCGGTTCGCCGCCACCCAGTTCCATCTGGAGTCGGTGCTGACCGAGCACGGCACCGACCTCCTCGCCGACCTGCTCGGCTGGGCGCTGCGGCACCCCGCCGAGCTGATCGAATGCGAAGCCGACCGGTGATCGGCGACGGCACCCGGGCCGCGCCCGGACCCTCCTGGCCCGAGGGGGCGGTGGCCGCCCAGCAGCCGGAGTGGAAGACCCACCCGGACTACGTGGCGAGCCGCGCCGCGCTGGCCGCCGCGCCCGCGCTGGTGACCGCCGCGGAACTGGCCCGGCTGCGCCGGGGGCTGGCGGTGGTGGCCGGTGGCGGGGCGCGGATGGTCCAGCTCGGCGATTGCGCGGAGAGCTTCGAGGAGACCGGCGCCGATCACGTCCGCGCCAAGACGGCGGTGCTGCACGCCCTCGCCGATGAACTCGGCGGCGACGGACCGGTGTTACGGGTCGGGCGGATCGGCGGCCAGTTCGCCAAGCCGCGCAGCAGTCCCTTCGAGGACGTCGACGGGGTGCAGCTGCCCGCCTTCCGCGGCCACATGGTCAACGGCGAGGCACCGTCCGCCGGGGCGCGGGCGCACGATCCGCGGCGGATGGTGCGGGCGTACGAGGCGAGCGCCGAGGTGTTACGGGTCCTCGCCCGCGACCGGGACCGCCGCGCCGGACGCCGCACGCGGCCGTTCCCCGACGGGCCCTGGGCCAGCCACGACGCGCTGGTCATCGACTACGAGGCCCCGCTGGTCCGCACTGACGCCGGGCGGCGGATCCTGGGCTCCACCCATCTGCCCTGGCTCGGCGACCGCACCAGAGCGCCCGGCTCGGCCCATGTGCGGCTGCTGTCCCAGGTGGCCAACCCGGTCGCGCTCAAGCTCGGCCCCTCCGCCGACCCCGCCGAACTGGCCGAGGTGTGCGCCCTGCTGGACCCGGACCGGACCCCCGGCAGACTCACCCTGATCGCGCGCATGGGCGCGGAGCGGGTCACCGAACTGCTGCCGCCCCTGGTGGCCGCCGTACGGGCCCGGGGCCACCGGGCGGTCTGGCTGAGCGACCCGATGCACGGCAACACCGTGCGGGCGGGCGGGGTGAAAACCCGGCACCTGAGCGCCATCGTGGACGAGGCGGTCCGCTGCAAGAGAGTCCTGGAAGCGGCGGGGGAGCACCCCGCCGGACTCCATCTCGAAGTCGCCGCATCGGATGTCACCGAATGTCTCGGCGGAAAGGTCGACGGGGTCGAGCGACTGGCCGAGCGCTATACGACGCTGTGCGATCCGCGGCTGAATCCCGACCAGGCAGCCGAATTGATGCGCACCTGGATTCGCGCATAGGAATCCGTAGACTCGGAATACATCCGCCGAACATACGCGGCGTCTCTTCGCTCCGCCCGGCGGCTGCCCTTCTCTTCTGGAAGGTGAGGATTTGACCGAGCACAAGGACATCGCCTGCCGGGTCGCACTGGTCACCGGCGCGGCCGGCGGAATCGGAACCGCCATCGCACGGGCACTCGCGGGCGGCGGAACTCTGGTGGCCGCCGTGGACAAGGATGCCGACCGGCTGACCGATCTGGTGGAGAAGATGGCGGCGGACGGACTGACCGCCGCCGCCTTTCCCGCCGATGTCACCGACAGCGGGCGCATCAACGCGGTCGTCGACCGGATCGAAACCGAACTCGGTGCCGTGGACCTGCTGGTGAACGCGGCCGGAGTGATGCGCGCCGGGTCCGCGCTGGAGATGTCGGACCTCGATTGGCGGGCCATCTTCTCGATCAATCTGGACGGTGTCTTCCACTGTTCCCGGGCCGTCGCCTCGCGCATGAAGGAACGCGGCGAGGGAGCCATCGTGACCGTCGCCTCCAACGCCGGGCGCATACCCCGGGTGCATATGGCGGCATACGGTGCGTCGAAGGCCGCCGCGTCCCTCTACACCAAGTCCCTCGGACTGGAACTGGCGGAATACGGAATCCGCTGCAACGTGGTGTCGCCCGGTTCGACCGACACCGACATGCTGCGTTCTCTGTGGTCCGCGGAATCCGACCGGCAAACCACGATCGACGGTTCGATGGCCACGTACAAGACCGGAATCCCGCTGCGCCGGATCGCCGAACCCGGTGACATCGCGGACGCCGTTCTCTTCCTCGCCTCCGACCGGGCCCGGCACATCACCATGCAGGACCTGTGCGTCGACGGCGGCGCCATTCTGGGGGTGTGAGAAAAGGCCATGGGCATTCCCGCCATCGCGCCCTATCCGATGCCGACCGCGGCCGATCTGCCGAAGAACCAGGTCGACTGGCGGCCCGACCCGGAGCGCGCCGTCCTCTTCTTCCACGACATGCAGGCGTACTTCCTGGCGCCCTACGACCCGGCCAGCGCCCCGTACGACGAGCTGCTGGCCAACACCCGCGCCCTGCGCGACCGGGCCGCCGCGCTCGGCATGCCGGTGGTGTACTCGGCCCAGCCCGGCGACATGGACCGCGGCCAGCGCGGTCTGCTGTACGACTTCTGGGGGCCCGGGATGTCCGCGCACGAGCGGGACACCGGGATCGTGGAACCGCTGCGCCCGGCCGACGGGGACACCGTGCTGACGAAGTGGCGTTACAGCGCTTTCGTCCGCTCCGAACTCCGTGGTCTGTTTGAGAAGTCCGGCCGCGATCAATTGATCGTGTGCGGGGTCTATGCCCATGTCGGCTGTCTCATGACGGCGGTCGACGCCTTCAGCTCCGATATCCAGCCGTTTCTGGTGGCGGACGCCCTCGCCGATTTCACCGCCGACCACCACCGGTCCGCGCTGGACTATGCCGCGCGCTGCTGCGCGGCGATCCACACCACCGAGCAGATGCTCGACTTCCTGGCTGCCGAGAAGACCTCAGCCCGATAGAGGGGTGCCGACCCATGAGTTCCACGGAAACGTTCCGCGTGGACGCCACCACCGAAATCCGCGCCGATCCCGCCGCCGTCTTCGCCTATGTCAGCGACCTCACCCGCAGCGGTGACTGGAGCCCCGAGTGCCTGGGCGGGGAGTGGAGCGAAGGAGAACCCGCGGCCGTCGGCTCCGTCTTCACCGCGCGCAACCACCGGGAGCCGGATGTGGTCGCCTGGGCGCCGGTCGTGCGCGGGGACTGGACCACGCAATGCGAGGTCGTGGAATCCGTCGCCCCGCGCGTGTTCAGCTGGGCCATGCGCACCAAAGACGGCCGCGCCCAGGAGAGCGTATGGTCGTTCACGGTCGAGCCGACGGCGGGCGGCAGTGCGCTGACCCACGCCTTCTGGATGGGCGAACTGACCGAAGGCATGCGGGGAATTCTCCACGGCATGAGCGACGCCGAGGTGAAGAAGTTCCTCGACGACTGGTCGGACAAAATCGACGGCGATATGCGGCAGTCGCTCGCCCGCATCAAGGCCGCACTCGAAACCGCCTCCTGATGGCGAGGGGTGACGCCCACCGTGATTCTGCAACGCATCGGGAACAGGGGACTGTTCCTGGGCTCCTTCTTCGACGGGGCTGCCAAGAAGAGCCCGTACCAGAAAATCACCCTCGACCACGAACTCGACATCGCACCGGAGCTGGGCAGCGACCTCACCGTCTACGCCTGCGCGAACCTCGTCGCCGAAATGGCGTCCGCGCTGCGTGATCTGAGGGTGCGCCCGGGCGACAAGGTCGCCGTCTACAAAGAGGACGGCTTCGACATCTTCCTGCTCACCTGCGCGGTCGCCCGCGTCGGCGCGGTCCCCGTCGCCCTCTCGCCCAGCCTCACCGGCGAGGTCGTCGCGGAGCTGCTGAACCGCTGCGACTGGCCGCATCTGATCACCGACGAGAAGAAGCTGGTCGGCGAGCTGCCACCGGATGTCACCAAGCGCTGCAAGCGGGTCTTCCTGGTGACCGGCGAGGCCGAGGGCACCACCCCGCTGCGGCGGGACCCCGAGGCGCATCTGCGCCCGTACACCAGGACCAGGACCAGGCGTCCCGCGCTGCTGACCCACACCTCCGGCACCACCGACACCCCCAAGCTCGTCGTGCACACCGCCCGCTCGCTGCGGGCCCGCTACCGCCCGCAGGCGCTCGGCGCCCGGCTGCTGATACGCGGCCGCGAAACCCTCGCCGTCCGGGTGTCGTTCGTGCACTCGCGCCTGGTGACCGCGCTCGCCATCGCGCTCAAGCGCGGCTTCCCGATCGTCATCACCAAGGACGCCACGCCCGAGCGGATCGCCGACATCTTCGCCGAGGTCAAGCCCGGTGTGCTGGAGGCCCACCCCAACACGTTCGTGGAGTGGGAGCCGCTGGCCGACGACCCGCGCGGTCCGCTGTCCAACGTCCTGGCGCTGAGCAGCACGTTCGACGCCATCCATCCGCGGACCGTGCAGAAGATCCTGGGCGCCTCCCGGCGCCGCCGCCCGTTCCACCTCCAGCTGTACGGACAGAGCGAGGTCGGGCCGACCGTCGGCCGCGCCACCTCCCGGCGGCGCGCGATGTCCGCCGACGGACGCTGTGTCGGCTTCCCGTTCCCCGGAATGACGGCGGTCCGGGTGGTCGACCGCAACGGCCGCACCCCCGGCCCCGGCGACCCCGGCTTCATCGAGGTCCGCTCCGACGGCCGGGCGCTCACCTACTTCGGCGAGGACGCCCGCTTCCAGCGGCAACTCGACGACGGCTGGTGGCGGATGGGCGACGTCGGCTACCGCACCCGCTGGGGCTGTCTGCACGTCTCCGACCGCGAGGTCGACGTCATCCCCGGCTTCGGCAGCGCGCTGGAGGCCGAGGACCTGCTGATGTCGCGGCTCGACAGCCTCCTGGAGGTCGTGGTCGTCCCCGGCGAGGAGGGCGCGCCGACCCCGGTCGTGGTGACCCGGGACGGCGGGCCGCTGGACCTCGCCCGCTGGGAGGAGGCGGCTGCCCGACTGGCCCCGATGCGGCCGCCGGTGCAGCTGAGCCTGGACGAACTGCCGCGCACCGCCACCGCCAAAGTGCAGCGGCTGGAGCTGGCGCGGCTGCTGCGGGACCGGAGCGCCGGGCCCGGACCGGACACCCGGCCGACCGAATAGAGGGGGAAGGTCACCATGTCGCAGCGAACATCGCAGCGAACGCCGCAGCGCAACTCCCGGCCTGAAACACCCGACCACGACCGCGTGTTCGGCTGGCTGGACGACCCGTCGGACGAGCGCGGGATGCGGTTCCGGCTGGACGACGGCTCCTGGCAGCGGCTCACCTACCGGGAGCTGGCCGGGCGGACCCTGGGCGCGGGCGCCGCGCTCGCCGACGCGGGGGTGCGGCCCGGCGACGTGGTGCCGCTGGTGCTGCCCGGCGGGGAGGACTTCGTCACGCAGTTCTTCGGGCTGCTCGCGATCGGCGCCACCCCGTCCGTGCTGCCCCTGCCGCTCGCGCTGCGCGGGGGAGAGGGCTACCAGAACCAGCTGAAGGCCATCACCGCCCGCATCCATCCGCGGCACGCCATCGCCGACCCGCGCTACCACGACGTGGTCGCGGAGAACGTGGCCCGGCTCGGCGGCGGCACCGACGTGCTGGCGCCGCAGTACGCCGACCGCCCGGAGGAGGCGCCGCGCGCCTGGGGCGAGCTGGCGGTGCTCCAGTTCACCTCGGGCTCCCGCGGCTCACCGCGCGGACTGCGCATCTCGATGGCCAACCTGGCCACCAACCTGCGCATGATCGAGGGCTGGATGAACCCGGTGGGCTACGGCGCGGTCACCTGGCTGCCGCTCTACCACGACATGGGGCTGGTCGGCGGGCTGCTGGGCGCGCTGACCCTCCAGGTGGAGCATGCGCTGATGCGGCCCGAGCAGTTCATCCGGGACACCCGCGGCTGGATCGCCGAGTACGGACGCACCCCGTACTCCAACATGTGCATGCCCAACTTCGGCTTCGAGCGGGTGCTGTCGGCGGTCCGCCCCGAGGACCTCGAAGGGCTGGACTTCTCCGGCTTGAGCGCCGTGGTCAGCGGCGCGGAGCGGATCGACCCCGCGGTGCTGGCCCGCTTCGCCGCGCTGCTGGGCCCGCACGGCTTCGACGTACGGGCGCTGATGCCCGCGTACGGGCTGGCCGAGGGCACCCTCGCGGTCACCGGGGTGAGCAAGCACCACGTCGCCCGGATGGTGCGGGCGGGCGGTCTGGAGCGGCGGCTCGGGGAGAAACTGGACGTGAGCGAGGTCGTCGAGCTGAGCACCGTGCCGGTCGACGAACCCTGGACCTGGCAGGTCAGTTGCGGTCCGCCGCTGGAGACCGCGCGCGTGGAGATCCTGGACGAGGACGGCGCACCGCAGCCCGAAGGGGTGCTCGGGGAGATCTACGTCGAGGGCCCCTCGGTCGCCGACGGCTACGCCGACCCCGCCCCCGAGGACGTGGCCAAGCTGCACGACGGCAGGCTGTACACCGGCGACGCCGGGTTCCTGCTGGACGGGGAGCTGTACGTGATCGGCCGGCTCGGCGACAGCGTGAAGATCAACGGCCAGAACGTCTTCGTCGAGGACATCGAACTCGAACTCGTCGCCTCCGGGGCCGTCTCCCGGCGGTACGCGACCGTCGTCGCCGGGATCACCGGGGGCGAACCGAGGGTGCTGCTGGTCACCGAACGCCCGCTGGGCGACCGGCTGGACGACGCGCTGTCCGTCATCGCGTCGTTCACCGGCGACGCGGCCCGCGCCGAGGTGCTGTACGTCAAGCGCGGCACCATCCCCCTGACCTCCAGCCGCAAGCCCCGCCGCCGTTCGCTGTGGCTGTCGTACGTGGCGGGTGAACTGAAGGAGCGTAACGACTCGTGAGTGTTGTGGCCGCACCGGCGGAGCAGACCGCACCGGCGGAGCAGACCTCCCGCCTCTTCACGGCCGGGCCGTTCGGCGAACGGGTGGAGGACACCCGCAAACGCGTTGCGGAGCTGCTGCGGCGGACCTTCGAACCGGTCGCCGAACAGGCCGAGGCCGAGGGGCTCTTCCCGCGCGACGCGCTGGCCGAACTCGGTCGCGCCGGACTGTTCGAGGAGCGCTGGCGCGCGTCGTCCCCGGCCGACCCGTACGGCGACCCCGGACTCGGCGTGATCATCGCCGAGGAGAGCGGCCGGCTCGGGCACGCCAGCCTGTCGGTCGGGCTCAGCCTGCACTGCGAGACGGTCCTCTCCATCCTCACCCGCTTCGGGGACTCCCCGCTGCTCGCCGAGTACCGGGCCGGGGCGCTGGAAGGGCGGCTGGTGGGCTGTCTCGGCGCCTCCGAACCGACCGGCGGCTCCGACCTCAACGGGGTGCGCACGGTCGCCCGCAAGACGCCCGGCGGCTGGCGGGTCACGGGCGAGAAGAAGTATCTGTCGCTCGGCCTGGTCTGCGACGTCGCCCTGCTGCTGTGCCGCCTGGACGAGGGCTCGGGGCCGGTCGACGGCAGGCTCGGGCTGCTCGCCGTACCGCGCGACGGACTCACGCCGCGCAAACGGCTCGACAAGGCGGGCACCTCCGCGCTCGACACCACCTGGATGGTCATCGACGCCGAGGTCCCCGACGAGGCCCTGGTGGGCCGCCGCGGCGGCGGACTGCTCGGCGCCACCTGGGGGCTGAACCACGAACGGCTCTCCATCGCCGCCCAGGCCGTCGGCGGCGCCGCCCGCGCCATCGGACTGGCCACCGCCCACCTCCAGCGCCGCAAGCAGTTCGGCAAACCGCTGATCGAACAGCAGGCGCTGCGGCTGCGGCTGGCCGAACTGTCGTCCCGGCTGATCGCGCTGCGCTACGCGGTCTACACCGCCGCCCAGGGCGTAGCCGTGCCCGGCGCGTGCGGCACCCGCGAGATCGCGGCGCTCAAGACCACGGCGGCGCGGTTCGTCGAAGAGGTCATGAGCGAGTGCATGCACCTGTTCGGCGGCCCCGGCTATCTCGAGGACGAGACGCCGCTCGCCCGCATGTGGCGCGACTCCCGGCTGGCCCGGCTCGGCGGCGGCACCGACGAGATGATGTGGGAGCTGGTCGCCGGGGGACTGGTGCCCGACAACGCGGCCTACGACGAGGGTGTCGATCTCGGATGAAGCTGCTGCTGACCGGAATCACCGGACAACTCGGCACCGCGGTCGCCGAGATCGCCCCGCGGCGCGGGGTCGAGATCGTGCCGCTGGTGCGCCGCGCCCGCCCCGGCCAGGTCCCCTTCGAGCGGCTGTTTCCCTCGCTCGCCGCGGCCCGCGTCGGCGGCGACGTACGCGAACCGCTGTGGGGGCTGACGGACGCGGAGCTGGACGAGCTGGCCGAGGACGTCGACGCCGTCGTCAACCTCGCCGGGGACACCAACTGGGCGGGCAGCGGCCGCGATCTGTACGCGGTGAACGTGCTGGGCGCCCGCAACGGCTACGAGGTCGCCCGCGAGCTCCAGCGCCGCTCGGGCCGCCGGGTGGTCTACGGCTACGCGTCGTCGATCTTCGTCGCGGGCGGCACCCTCGGCCGGATCGCCGAGACACCGCTCGCCCCCGACCGCCACCGCACCGCGTACGAGCACAGCAAATGGCTGGCCGAACAGGAGCTGATGCGGCGGCACGGCCCCGGCGAGCCCGATGTCCTCATCAGCCGGGTCGCCGCCCTGCTCGGCGACTCGCAGACCGGCGCCACCCGCAAGCGCAACTCGCTGTACCTGCTGGCCGAGCGGTGGGACGAGCTGCCCGGCCGGGTGCTGCCCGCCATGCGCGGTGCCCGGGTCGACGTCCTGCCGCGCGACCTGGCGGCGGGCACCCTGCTGGACGCGCTGGCCGGGCTGCACCGCTCCGGCCCGCGCCCCGAGCCCGTCGTCACCCATCTGTCCGCCGGGGAGCGGGCCCCGTCCATCCGCGGCCTGCTGGAGGTGGCGCGCGCGATCTCCCCGCTGCACTTCGGCAAGTGGCTGCGGCTGGTCCCGGCCTCCGCCGAGCAGGTGCTGTGGCTCTCCGCCAACGCCGAACGCTTCCTGCCGCTGTCCCAGGCGTGGCGCAACAGCCTCATCGGACTGCGCTACATCGGGCTCGACCGGGTGATGGAGCGCGGTCGGCTGGCCGGTCTGGTGGACGGGCCGCTGCCCGAGCCCTCCACCGAACTGCTCGCCCGGCTCCTGTTCGACCTCCCGGCGCCCAAGCGCCCCCTGGCCCCCGCCGACAGCGGATTGTCGAGGTTCCTGGCATGAACGATCCCGGCATGAACGATCCCGGCATGAACGATCCCGGCATGAACGTATTGATCCTGGGCGGCTCCGGGTTCCTGGGCACGGCCGTGGCGCAGGCGTGCGAACGGGACGGCGCCACCGTCCGGGTGCTCTCCCGCAGCGGCCGCACCGCCGTCGGCGAGGGCGTCCGCGGCGACGTACGGATGCCGCGCCTCGGCCTGTCCGCCGCCGACCTGGCCCGGGTCCGGGAGGAGACCACCCATGTGGTGCTCTGCTTCGGCTCGGTGTCCTGGACCTCCGGCCCCGGTGAGGTGCTGGAGACCCACAGCTCCGGGATGCGCTCCGCGCTGGCCTTCCTGCGCGAGATGCCCGCACTGCGGCAGGCCGTGCACATCTCCTCGCTGCTGGCGCTCGGCCGCGCCAAGGGCCGCGTCACCAACCGCGAGCTGTACACCGGCCAGCGCTTCCGCAACTGGTACGAGTACGGCAAGTACTGCGCCGAACGTCTGGTCCGGGACACCCCCGAACTGCCCGTCGGCGTCGTCCGCTTCGGCCCGGTGCTCGGCCCCGACCCGCGCGGCGGACGGCCCGACACCCGGCACGGACTGCCGATGGTCTTCCCGCATCTGCTCGCCGGATACCCGGTGCACCTGGCCCGGCGCGGGGACTTCCCCTGCTGGATCACCGACGCGACCTCCGCCGCGCAGATCGTGCTGAAGGCGCTCACCACGCCCATCGGCCGGTCCACCTGGACCTGGTTCGACCCGGCGATGCCCACGCTGGGGGAGGTGTTCACCGAGGTGTGCCGACCCTGGGGCGTGGTGCCGAAGATCGTCGAGGCCGGGCCGCTCGGCCGGTTCACTCGCCTGATCGGCGAACGGGTCGGTGCGCCACGGGAGCTGACGGAGTACACCGAGCCCTGGTTCGACCTGGACGTGAACGTCCTCAAGGAGATCCCCGAGCCCTGGCCCGTCCCCGACCCCGACTACCTCGGGGCCACCGGTGAGGCGCTGCGCGGCGGTACGGAGAGGAGGGCCCTCGTATGACCGAGGAGGCGACCGAGCAACCGCAGACCGTGGAGATGTCGGTCGACACCGATCCGCATCCGTACTTCCGCGTCTACTCGGCGGGCAACTTCGGCGAAGTGGCCCCGCAGCGGCTCTCGCCCATGTCCTGGTCGCTGGTGGGCGACCCGATGGAGCGCGGCACCCGGGCCCTGGCCCGGCGGCTGTGGGGCCGCCCGGCCTGGGCCGAGGGCGGACACTACGTCTTCGTCGGCTACTTCGGCTGCCGTCCGTACCACAACCTGGCCGCCTACTGCCATCTGTCCGCCTCCATCCCGGGACTCCAGCCGAGCGACGTCACCGACGCCTACTTCGAGGGCATCGACTCCCCGGAGGAGCTCACCGCGCTGCGCTCCGGCCGGGTCCGCCAGGTCGCGGGCAGCGCCAAGCTGCTGGGCGAACTGCGCGACACCGGACCGCGGCTGCGCGCCCTGGAGGAGCGGGTCGCCGAGCTGGAGTGGGGGCTGCGCGCCGCGACCACCACCGACAGCCCCGTCGCGCTGGCCGGGGTGCTGCGCGACGCGCTGCCCGTCCTCGAAGAGGCCTGGGCGGTGCACATCCTGACCACCTCCGGGCTGGTGCCGGTCCGCGCGCTCCAGCGGCGCGTCTACGGCAAGCTGCTGCGGCACGGCAAGGAGATCGCGCACTGGCTGACCCGGCCGCGCGAACTGGTCTGGGACCGGCTGCACACCGCGGCGTCCACCCTGGACCCGTTCGGCCCCGGCGACTTCCTGGCCTCCTCCTTCTACGAGGTCGCGGACGGGCAGGCGCCCTGGCAGGACTACGCGGTGCGGCACAAGCAGGTGGCGGGCGGCAGTGGCGAGGCGTCCGTGGCGCCGATCGACCCGGCCGAGGCCCTGTCCGGGATGGTCTCGCCCTGGCGCAGCCGCACCGTACGGTCGCTCGCGGTCGCCGTCGGCGAGATGATGGCGGGGCGCGAGCACTCCAAGTCCCTCGCGATGCGCACCCTGCACATCTACCGGCGGCTGCTGCCCGCGCTGGCGTCCTCGATGGGCGGCGACGCCGACCTGTGGCCGTATCTGACGATCCGGGAGTTCACCGAGCTGGCCACCCGGCCGGGGCTGATCGAGCGGGCCCGGCCGCGGATCGAGGCCTGCCGGGCGGCGCTCGCCACCCCCATGCCCGAACACCTCGATCTCACCGGCGACGACGGGGTGATCCGGCCGTGGCTGAGCCAGACGCCCCAGGGGCTGCGCGGGGTGGCGCCCGGCATCGGCACCGGTACGGTGATGACGCCCGAGGGCGATCTGCCCGACGAGCCCGTGATCATCGTCTGCTCGTCCGCCGACGCGGACATCGCCCCGCTGCTGCCCTTCGCCGAGGGCGTGCTCAGCGAGCGCGGCAGCGATCTGTCGCACATCGCGATCCTCTCCCGCGAGTACGGGATTCCGTGCGTCGTGGGCTATCCCGGCGCGGCCTCGCTGCCTGCGGGCACGGCCGTCTCCATCAACGGCAGTACCGGAGAGGTGAACATCCTTGACCCTTCCTGACTCCACCCGGACGTCCGCGAACGCCGAGACCCTGACCGCCCTGGAGGAGGTCTACGCCCAGGTCAAGCGGGTCCATCGGGATCTGCGGCCGACCGATCGCATCATCCAGGACCTGGAGATCGACTCGCTGGCCACCCTGGAGATCCTGCTGGCCCTGGAGGAACGCTTCGGCGTGGCGCTGGTCGACAACCCCAAGGCCGCCACCATCACGACGGTCGGCGACCTCGTCGGACTCCTCGACGAACTGCGCGCCGACGCCACCACGACATGACGACGGGAGACGCATTGCTTCCCGAAAGCGACACCGACACCGCCGCCTTCGACGTCCTGCACACCCTGGTCATCAAGGGCATGGCACCGGCCGACCCACTGGTGGCGGGCGCCGGGCACGACCGCGAGGACGTCCTGGCCGAACTGGAGAAACTGCGGGCCGACGGGCTCGCCACCCACATGGAGCGGCGCGGGCTGTGGCGCATCACGGCCGAGGGCCGCGAGCGGCACACCGCGCTGATCGCCGACGACCTGGCGGGCGACGGCCGGGACCGGCTGCGACCGGGATATGAGCGCTTCCTGCCGGTGAACGACCGGTTCAAGGAGCTGTGCACCCGCTGGCAGCTCCGCGACGGTGCCACCAACGACCACACCGACGCCGCCTACGACCAGGCGCGGGTGGCCGAACTCGGCGCCGTGCACGACGAGGCCGCTCCGGTTCTTGCCGAACTTGCTGCCGTACGCCCCCGGTTCGGGCGCTACGCCGACGGGCTCACCGGCGCCCTGGCCCGGCTGCGCGACGGCGACCACAAGGCGTTCACCGGCGTCATGTGCGACTCGTACCACGATGTCTGGATGGAGCTGCACCGCGATCTGCTGCTCTCGCTGGGGATCGAGCGGGAGGCCGAGGAACGGGCGGGGACGGCGCGGTGAGCGGCGCGGACATCCCCGCGGACGCCCCCGCGGACGCCCCCGCGGACATCCCCGTGGGCGCTCCCGTGACCGGCGCGGACACGGTGCTGCGGCTCACCGGCGAACTCGGCGACGGCGACCGGAGCGCGGTCGGCGGCAAGGCCGTGGGGCTCGCCGCGCTGCTGCGCGCCGGGGCGACCATCCCCGACACCTGGGTGGTGCCGGTCGGCGCCGAGCCCGCCGCCGACGACCTCGCCCGGCTCGCGGCCGTCGCCCCGCGCTGGGCGGTGCGCAGCTCGGCCACGGTCGAGGACGGGGCGGCGCTCAGCTACGCGGGCATGTTCCGCAGCGAACTCGACGTCCCCGCCGACGGCTTGGCCACCGCCATCGCCGCCGTACGGGACTCCGCGCGCAGCGGCCGGGTCGCCGCCTACCGGGAGCGCACCGCGTCCGGACCGGTCCTCGACGTCGGGATGGCGGTGCTGCTCCAGCCCTTCCGCACCCCGGCGCGCAGCGGGCTGTGGCTGGGCCGCGGCCCCGGCCGGGGACGGCTGGAGTGGGTGCGCGGCAGTGGCGACGCCCTGGTCTCCGGCGCCGTCACCCCCGCCTGGGAGGAGTGGACGCCCGAGGGGCCCGCCGGGGGATCGGAGCCGGAGCCGCTGACGAGCGGCGGGCTGCCGGTCGGCGCGGCGTGCGTCGCGGTGCAGAACGCGCTCGGCATGCCCGCCGACCTGGAATTCGCCCTGCTCGACAGCGGCCTGGTGTGGCTTCAGTTCCGGCCGATGACCACCGTGCTGGGGGAGTCGCCGGGGCCCGCCGCCGAGGCGGACGAGAAGGTCGTGCACGGCATCGCGGCCTCCGCCGGGGCGGCCACCGCCCGGGCGCTGCGGCTGCGGGACATCGACGACCCCCGCTGGGAGCCGGGCGCGGTGCTGCTCGCCGAGCAGACCGACCCGGACTGGGTCCCGCTGATGGCGGAGGCCGCCGCCCTGGTCACCGCCGAGGGCGGGATGCTGTGCCACGCCGCCATCGTCGCCCGCGAACTCGGGGTGCCCTGTGTGACCGGGGTCGGCGCGGCGGCTCTGGAGCGGCTGGCCGCGGGCGGCCCGGTCGCGGTGGACGGCTCGGCGGGAACGGTGGCGATCCTGTGACCCCGGTACGCGAGCCCGCGACCCCGGTGCGCGAGGAGCTGGCCGATCTCGCCGACGAGCAGCGGGAGTTCGGCGCCCTGGTGCGCTCCCTCACCGACGACGACTGGGCCCGTGACTCGGCGGCGGACGGCTGGACCGTGGCCGACCAGGTGTCCCATCTGGCCGACACCGAGGAGGTCGCCCGCGACACCCTGACGGGCGGCCCGCGCGCCTTCGCCGCGGCCGTCCCCGCGTACCCGACCGCCGAGGACTTCACCGCCGCCGGGTGCCGCCGGGGTGACGGGCTGTCGCCCGGCGACCTGACCGCCTGGTGGGACCGGGCCGGTACGGCGACCCGTCGGCTGATGGCCGAACGCGCCCCCGGCGACCGCGTGGCCTGGGGATTCGGCATGACCACCGAGGTGTTCGCCACCGCCCGGCTCATGGAGCACTGGGCGCACGGCCTGGACATCCGGGACGCGCTGGGGCTGCCGGTGGCCGAGACGCCCCGGCTGCGCCACATCGCCGCGCTCGGCCACGCCACCCTGCGCTACGCCCTGGGCCGGGCGCGGGTGCGCCCGCCCGCGGACCGCACCCTGCGGCTGGAGCTGACGGCGTGCGACGGCACCGGCCACGCCGTCGGCCCCGACGACGCGACCGATGTGCTGCGCGGCCCGCTGCTGGCGTGGTGCCGGGTCGCGACCCGGCGCACCCGGGGCGCCGCGGCGGGGGAGCTGACGGCCGACGGCGAACTCGCCGAACTCGCGCTGCTGCACGCGCGGGCGTATCTGTGAAAGCGAGGCAGGACGGTAGTGTGACGTCATGGTCAAGGTGGAGAAAGAACAGACAATCGCCTGTACACCGGAAGCCTTCCTCGACTTCGTGATGGACATCGAACGCTACGTCGAAGTCGATGACAAGGTCGGACCGATCTCCTGGGTGCGCAGGAACGGTAATCTCACCGAGTTCAAGTTCCAGCCCCGGCTGCCCGGGCTGCGGCTTCCGGAGCCGAAAGCCATCGCCCAGATGCGGCTCACTCCGGGCTCGTGCATCGACATCCGGCTGGCGCCCTTGCCGCTGAACAAGTTCAATCACCGGATGGCCGAATTCAGCGCCCGGTTCTCCTGTGTGCCGGTGGACGGCGGCATCCGGGCCACCCGCATGATTTCCTTTCAGTTCAACCCGCTCACCCGCTGGATGCTCGACCCGGTACTGCGGCGCACCATCCCCGGGTCGGTGGAGCGGGAACTGCGGTTGAGCAAGGAGATTCTGGAACGCGCGTAGTGACGCGACAGGGGGAAACCCATGGATATACCGGCGGACGACGACACCCCGGCCCCGGCCGGGGAACAGCACGCGCATGTCATCGTGATCGGCGCGGGATTATCGGGGATCGCCGCCGCGGTCAAACTGCGGCGCGGCGGCATCACGGACTTCCTGGTGCTGGAGAAGGCCGACCGGGTCGGCGGGACCTGGCGGGAGAACACCTATCCGGGGTGCGCCGTCGACATCCCCTCGTCGATCTATTCCTTCTCCTTCCACCCCAACCCGGGCTGGAGCAGGAATTTCGTCGGCCAGCCCGAGCTGCTGTCCTACATCGAGGACACGGTGGAGAAGTTCCGCCTCGCCCCGGCGCTGCGCTTCGGCACCGAACTGCTGGAGGCCGCCTGGTCCGGGGACCGCCGCCGCTGGGTCCTCGACACCAGCCGGGGGCGTTTCGTCGCCCAGCACGTCATCTTCGCCTCCGGTCTGCTCCACGAGCCGACCATCCCGTCCCTGCCCGGGCTGGACGGGTTCCCCGGCGACACGTTCCACTCGGCCCGCTGGAACCACGACGTGGACCTCACCGGCAAGCGGGTCGCCGTCATCGGCACCGGCTGCTCGGCCATCCAGCTCGTGCCGGAGATCCAGCCGCAGGTGCGCGAGCTGTACGTCTTCCAGCGCACCGCCGCCTGGGTGATACCCCGGCTCGACTTCCGGGTCCCGAGGCCCGTCCAGCGGCTCTTCCGGCACGTCCCCCTCACCCAGCGCCTGTTCCGCGGCGTCTGCGACGGCTTCCTGAAGACGCTGGCCCTGGTCATGCGCCGCCGAAGCGTCGCCCGGCTGCTCACCCCGGTCGGCAAGGGGCTCCTCCGGCGCCAGGTGCCCGACCCCGAGCTGCGCGCCCAGCTGACCCCGGACTTCACCGTCGGCTGCAAGCGGCTGCTGCTGTCGAACACCTACCTCCCGGCCCTGACCCGGCCCAACGCCCGGCTCGTGCCGCACGCCCTCGCCGGGGCGGACGGCAGCGAGCTGATCGCGGCGAACGGCGAACGGGTGGAGGTCGACGTCGTCGTCTTCGGCTCCGGCTTCGAGATGCGTCATCCGCCGATCGCGACACGCATCCGCGGCCGCGACGGCCGGCTGCTGTCCGAGACGTGGAAGACCAAGAGCCCCGAGGCATACCGGGCCACCACCCTGCCCGCCCTGCCGAACGCCTATCTGCTGCTCGGCCCGAACATCGTGATGTACAACTCGCTGCTCGCCCTCGCCGAGGCCCAGCTCGACTACGTCGTGGACGCGATCCGCACCGCACGCGCCCGGGGCATCGACGCCCTGGAGATCCGGCCCGAACCGTTCCGCTCGTTCAACGACGAGGTGCAACGCGGCCTCGCCTCGACCGTTTACAACACCGGCGGATGCAGCAGCGTCTATCTCGACGAAAACGGCAAGAACTTCGTCACCTGGCCATGGTCCACCAAAAGGATGCGCAACGGCCTGGCCCGCTTCGACATCGAGAACTACGCGACGACCCCTGCGGAGCGCTGAATGTACGACTACACCCAGCCCTTGAGCCGGAGCGAGGCGAGCCGGGCCGACGTACGGCAGCAAAGGGACATCGAGCTGAGCGGCAAGGAATGGACCCTGCTGCCGGACGTGTTCTCCCCGGCGCACTCCAAATCCAGCCTGGCCCATCTGTCCCTGCTGCAATTCCCGGTCGGCGGCACCTTCCTCGAAATCGGCTCCGGCATCGGACTGATCGCCGTCGAAGCCGCTCTCGCGGGCTGCCGCGCCGTATACGCCACCGATCTCAATCCGGCGGCGGTCAAGAACACCGAACTCAACGCCGAGCGCTTCGGCGTCGCGGACCGGGTCACCTCCGTCCACAGCGACCTGTTCGACGCGCTCCACGACGCACCCGCGTTCGACGTGGTCTACTGGCATTCCAACAATGTGTGGGCACCGCCGGAACTCGACCTCAGCGCGCACGAGCTGGCCTATGTCGACCCCGGATACGAGGCGCACCGGCGGTATTTCCGCGAGGCGAGGAATCACCTCGCGCCCGGGGGCCGGGTGCTGATCGCGCTCAGCAGCCGGGCCGGCCGTGCCGAACTGGACGAGCTGGCGGCGGCCGAGAAACAGCGGCTGATCACCCTCGACTCCACCACCGTGGACGAGCCGGAAGGCCCCGTGGTCTACGAACTGCTGGAACTTGTCACGCGGTAACCCGGTCATCCGGAAACCCGGCACATTCCGAGAAGAGGCCCACCTTGATCTTCGACAAGCTGCTGAGTCTGCCCAGTGACGCCGAGCCCTGGATCGTCGACCACCAGCCGATCGCCGTCACGGCCGAGGACGAGAAGGTACGGCCGGGCGATGTCGCCGACGCCGCCGCCCGCGGCGCGACCGCCCTGCGGTCCCACGGCATCGAGCCGGGACGGCGGTGCATCGTCTGGCTGGAGTCCCCGACCGACATCATCGTCGCCTACGCGGCCATCACCGCCCTCGACGCGGTGCCCATCCTGATGAGCCCGACCCTCTCCGGTCCGGTCGTCGCCTCCATGGTGGAGAACGTCTCCGGCATCACCGCCGTCATCTCCACCGACGACCGGCTCGCGGAGAGCGAGAAGACCTTCCCGGACATCGGCACCTTCATCGACTGGCGTGACATCGCCGCCGAACTCCCCGACCACAAGCGGATATCCCGGCCCCGCGAGGTCGCCTCCGACGCCGCGTACGTCGTCGTGCACACCTCCGGCACCACCGGCACCCCCAAGCTGGCCGAATGCTCCAGCGCCAGCATCCAGTTCAACGCCCGCGTCCAGGCCGTCATCCACTGGCTGTCCCGGCTGGACGGCCATCTCGCCCTGGCCATCTCACCCGTGCACGGCCGGACCGTGGTCGGCATCCTCGCCGCCCTCATGCGCAAGGCGCCGCTGCTGCTCCTGGAGGACGACTCCCCGGACAACGTGGACCGGATGCTCAAGCGGCACCGCCCCACCTATCTGGAGACCCACCCCAACACCTTCCGCGCCTGGCAGCACCTCGCGCCCGGCGGCGCGTTCCGCTCGATCCGCTTCTTCGGCGCCGGATTCGACGTCATCCACCCGGACACGGTCAGCGCCCTGCTGAAGGGCTCGGACCACCGCTTCGCCGTGTGCGTCGAGGTCTACGGGCAGAACGAGACCGGGCCCGTCGCCATCCGCAGCCACCTCAAGGGCACCCAGAAGCCGCTGCGCGCCCTGCGCCGGCTGCGCCGCGCCAAGCTGCTGCGCGGCCACCCGGCCGGGCCCCGCTTCCCGTTCTGCCGGGTCCGCATCGTCGACGACTCGGGGCGGCCCGTACCGGCCGGCACCCCCGGGCGCATGGTCGTCAACACCCCGGGCGTGTTCTCGGGATACATCAACCGGCCCGATCTGACGTCCAAGAACTACCCCGACAAACGCTGGTGGGACACCGGCGACTGGGGCACCAAATCGCGCACCGGACGCATCACCCTGATCGACCGCCAGGTCGACAAGGTCTCCGGCGCCATCAGCGGCATCGGTATCGAGGACATCCTGCTGGAGAAGTTCCCCGAGTTCCTGGAACTGGTCGTCCTGGAAAGGGACGGCACCCTCCAGCCCGTCCTCTCCCTGCGGCCCGGCGCCGCGTTCCGGCGCAAGGCCTGGGAATCCGCGTCCCGTCGGCTCGCCACCATGGCCGAGCCCGTCATCATTCCCGACAGCGAGTTCCCCCGGACCGTCACCGGAAAGATCAAGCGGGAGCAGCTGAAGAAATCGCTGGCCGAACAGCGCCTTTCCATAAGCGTCTGAGGGAGCGTGTCCATGACCGCCACCAGCGCGTCCGGCACGACGTCCGACGCGACGAAGATACCGCTCGGCACCAAGCTCATCGGGTACGTCCAACTCGGCAAGGTCCGGATCTACCACCACGCCTACGGCTGGATCCTCGCCCTGCTCCTGCTGCGCCTCGACGGCCGCGTCGGCGGCGACACCGCGGCCGCGCTCGCCCTGACCCTGCTCATGGTGTGCGCCACCCAGTGGAGCGGGGGCGCCGCCGATGACCTCGGCGGCTTCCGGGACGGCAGCGACGCCCGCAACTACGCGGGCCGCCCCGCCTCCACCGTCGCCAAGAAGCCGCTGCTCACCGGCGTGCTGACGGAGCGCGAGGCGGTCCGCTTCGGGATCGTGATGTGGGTGATCGCGATCGCCGCCGGGCTCGGGGCCGTGGCCAGCCTGGACGGCACGGCGCCGCTGGCCGCCGTCCTGGTGATGCTCGTGGGGCAGATCGCCTCGGTGCAGTATTCGATCGGGCTGAAACTCAGTTATCTGCCCGGCGGCCTCGAAGTCACCATCTTCTATGTCATCGGCTGTATCGGGCTGGTGCCGTACTGGCTGATCGCGGGCCGGGTCAGCGCCGAATCCCTGATCGCCAGCGCCCTGGTCGGCCTGTGGTTCCTGCTGATCGTGTCCTACGGGAACGCGTCCGACAAAGAAGGCGACGCCGAGGTGTCCCGCTACACCATGGCGGTTCTCCTCCCGTCCAAGGCGTTCAAGGCATTCCTCACCCTGCTCTTCGCCGCCAGCGTCACCCTGCTGACCCTGTTGTTCACCACCACGCGATTCGATCCGCTCCTCGGGCTGACCGTCGTGCCTGTCGTCGTGCTCCACGCCGTGCAGCTCTATTACGGTGCCGGAAAGGAAGAGTGGCGAAAGGCGCGTTTCATCGGGCTCAGCTCGGTCGATCTGGGATGTCTGGGACTGGCGCTCGCCTTCGTTCTCGCATGAACGGCCCCGAACGGGCCCCCCGACGGGAGAGCAGTGCAGTGAACGGCGATATGACGGCGGCCTACATCACCGCCCTCGGCGGTGCCGACGACATCAGGATCGGGCCGCTGCCCCGTCCCGTACCAGGCCCGGACGAGGCGCTCGTCCGGGTCGAGGCGGTGGCGGCCAATCACGTGGACACCTTCGTCCGCTCCGGCGCGTACGCCACCGAGGTGCCCTTCCCGTTCGTGGTCGGACGGGATCTGGTCGGCACCGTCGAGACCCCCGCCGGGACCTTCGCCCGCGGTGAGCGGGTGTGGTGCAACAGCCTGGGCCACGACGGCAGACAGGGCTCCTTCGCCCAGTACGCCGCCGTGCCCGTGGACCGGCTCTATCCGCTGCCCGCCGGGGTCGACCAGGTAGCGGCGGTGGCCGTGCTGCACACCGCCGGGACCGCACACCTCGGCCTGTTCCGGGACGCCCGCCTCCGGCCGGGGGAGACGGTCCTCGTCGAGGGCGCGGGCGGCGGCGTGGGCAGCGCCGTGGTCCAGCTCGCGACCGCGGCCGGGGCGCGCGTCATCGCCGTCGACCGCGCCGAGAACGCCGAGTGGTGCCGTTCCTGCGGGGCGGACCAGGTCCTCGACCGTGCCGACCCGGAAGCCCTCGCCGCGGTCCGCCGCCTCGCCCCGGACGGGGTCGACGTGGCGTGGGACTGCTCCGGGCACCATGACTTCGAGACGACGATCCCGCTGCTCGCCCGGGGCGGCCGCGTCGTCCTGATGGCCGGGATGGGCGCGCGCGCCGTGCTGCCCGTCGGCGCCGTCTACACCCGCGACATCAGCCTCCACGGCTTCGCGATCAGCAACGCCTCGGCGGCGGACCTCGCGGCCGCCGCCGGGACCATCAACCGCGAGCTGGCGAGCGGCCGGCTGCGCGGCAGGGTCCGCGTCGAGCTTCCGCTGACGGAGGCGGCGCGCGCCCACCGCCTGCTGGAGGGCCGCGAGGGCGGTGCCGGTGGCCCGGGCCGCATCGTGCTGATCCCCTGACCGGAAGAGAAAGGAAGGCCGTACGTGCCGCGTCTGCTCAGCAAGGAATGGTGGGAACAGCGATTTCTGCGGATGTACGACTCCTGGCGGGACCCGGTGACCTGGCAGGTCACGGCGACCCCCAACGGCCCCGGTGACCTGCGGCAGTTCAAGCGCCGCCGGTTCGCCCTCCTGGTCACCTACAAGCGCAGCGGCGACCCCGTCCCGTCGGCGATGTGGTTCGGCCTCAAGGACGGCCGGGCGTATCTGCGCACCGGCTGCGACTCCTGGAAGGTCCGGCGGATGCGCAACAACGACCAGGTGCTGTTCGCCCCGTCCAACATCCGCGGCAAGCCCAAGGGCGCGGTCATCCCGTGCACCGCGCGCATACTGCCGGACGAGGAGAAGCCGCGCGCCGCGGGGATCATCGTGAACGCGTACGGCGCGGGCCGGAAGCTGTACGACCGCACGGTGGCCACGGTGTACGAGGAGGCCGCGTACATCGAGATCACCCCGAACGCCCTGCTGAAGGCCGAAGCCGAGCGCGCGGAAGCCCGGCGCTCACGCGACTGAGGATCGACCACACGGCGCCGGGCGCGTCCGGGACCTCCCGGACGCGCCCGGCGCTTGTGTGTTCACTTCTCCCGCAGGCCCACCTTGGCGTGCAGCGCCCGCAGCGGCTTCGGCGCCCACCAGTTGCCCTTGCCGACCAGCCGCATGAAGGCCGGTACCAGGGTGCCCCGGACGAGCGTCGCGTCCATCAGCACCGCGAGCGCCAGCCCGATCCCGATGGCTTTGAGATAGACGATGCCGGAGATCAGGAAGCCCAGGAACACGATGGCGATCAGCACCGCCGCGGCCGTGATCATCGAACCGGTGCGCTCCAGTCCGCGGGCGACCGATGCCACGTTGTCCCCGGTTCTGTCGTACTCCTCCTTGATCCGGGACAGCAGGAACACCTCGTAGTCCATCGACAGCCCGAACGCGATGCAGAACAGCAGCACCGGCACGGTCCAGGTGATCGAGTCGGTGACCACGAAGTCGCCCACGATCCCCTCCAGATGGCCGTCCTGGAACCCCCACACCAGCACGCCCAGGGTGGCGCTCAGGCTCAGGCAGTTGAGGATCAGCGCCTTGAGGGGCAGCAGCAGGGAGCCGGTGAAGAGGAACAGCACGGTGAAGGAGCTGGCGGCGATCACCGCGAGCGCCACCGGCAGCCGGGCGTTCATCGAGTCGATGGAGTCGGTCAGCTCCGCCGCGGGCCCGCCCACCTGGACGGGGTAGGGCGCCGGGAGGTCTCTGATGTCCTTGACCAGCGCGCGGCCCTCCTCCGAGAGCGACTGGTGGCTCGGCACCACGGACAGATAGGTGCTGTGGCCGGAGCCGAAGCGTTTCGACAGCTCCGACGGCCGCTGCACCAGCCGTCCGTCGGTGAACGTCCCGGCCTCGCTGTCCACCCGGGACACATCGCCGAGCTTCGACAGCCGCTCGGCGTACGGGGCCACGTTCCGGTCGCCGGGCCCGGGCGTACGGTCGAGGACCACGTTGAGCGCCTGGGTCTCCTGGGCCCGGAAGCTGTCCCGGATGTCGTTGCCGACCTGCCGGGCCTGGCTCTCGGCGGGCAGCACCCGCTCGTCCGGCAGGCTCAGCCGCAGATCGAGGAAGGGCGCGCCGAGCAGCAGCAGAAGCGCGGTGACGGCGCCCGCGACGGGCAGCGGGAACCGCATCACCCCGGTGGCCAGCCGGTGCCAGAAACCCTCCCCGGACGCCTCCTCGGCCTTCGGCGTGCGGCGGCGCAGGACGCGCCCCTTCTCGATGCGGTGGTCCAGCGCCTTCAGCAGCGCGGGCAGGAAGGTGAGCGAGACGAACGCGGCGAGCAGGGCGGTCGGGATCCCGGCGTACGCGAACGAGCGCAGGAAGTAGAACGGGAACACCAGCAGCGCCCCGAGCGCCAGGGTCACCGTCACCGCGGAGAACAGCACCGTGCGGCCCGCGGTGCGCAGCGTCGTGGCGATGGCCTGATCGGTCTCCGAGCCCTGGCCCCGCTCCTCCCGGTAGCGCTTGATGAGGATCAGGCTGTAGTCGATGGCGAGGCCGAGCCCGAGGCCGGTGGTGACGTTGCTGGCGAGCGCGGAGACCTCGGTGAACAGGGTCAGGACGCGGATGACCAGCAGCACCGACAGGATGGTCAGCCCGCTGACCATCAGCGGCACCAGGGCGGCGACCACGCTGCGGAACACGAACAGCATCACCACCAGCAGGACCGGGAAGGTCACCGCCTCGATCTTGACCAGGTCCTTCTCGGTGGTCTCGGACATCTCCTTGTCGGCGAGGGCGTTGCCGCCCACCCGGACGTCCAGCCCCTCGGCGCGGTGCTCGTAGTGGCTCTCCAGCCGTTTGAAGGTGCTCTGGACCTGGTCCTCGTCGCCGGAGATCCGGGCCATCAGCAGCGCCTGGCGGCCGTCCTCGGCGCGCAGCGGCGCGGCCTTGCCCAGCGACCAGTACGACGCGGCCTGCTCGACCCCGGGCTCATCGGCGACGCGTTCGGTGAGCCGGGCCCCGGCGGCGGCCACGGCGGGGGAGTCCACGCCCCGTTCGTCGGAAACGAGCAGGACGAGGTCCGGGGCGCCCGCCCGGAATCTGTCGTCCATGACCTGCGCGGTCTTCGCCGATTCCGTCGAGTTGTCGACAAACCCTCCGGCGGACAGCTCCTTGATCACTCCGCCGCCCAGCGCGCCCGCTATGACGAGCAGCACTCCGGACAGATACAGCACCAGTTTGCTGCGGCGGCAGGTGAACCGGGCCAGTGAGACGAACAATTCGGCTAACCCTTCTCGCGCTGCGGCTTCCCCTGCGAGCGGTTGACCCGCAGGGCGCGCAGCAGCGTGGACGGTGCGGCCAGGGAACGGGGGTGGGTGCGCATGTACGTCACCGAGTTGAACCGCACGGCGACGGACCGGTCCGTCACCGAGGCGTCGGCGATCTGCTCGGCGAACCATTTGCTCAGGCGGTAGCCGCGCGGATACGGGCCCGTCACGTCCGGCCGGGCGAGATCGGCCGAGGTGGATATCTGCCAGGCCGCGTCCACCACGACGCGCTGGCGGGCGAAGAAGCTCCGGGCGGGGGCGTCGAGGTCCGGCCGGGAGCGCAGATACTCCGACAGGGCCGAGGCGTGCAGGGTGGCCGAGGACATGCCCTGCCCGTAGATCGGGTTGAACGAGGCGACCGCGTCACCGACGCTGATCAGCCGGGCGGGGAACCGGGTGAGGAGATGGAAGTCCCGGCGGCGGCTGTCGGCCTGGTGGTAGGGGAGGATCTCGCCGAGCTGATCGCCCGCGACCGCCTCGCGGTAGACCGGCGGCAGCTCGCCGCACAGCTTCCGGAACTCCGCCACGTCCCGGATCGGCGGCTGCTTCCCGTAGTTGGCCAGGGTGATCAGCCAGCGGTCGTCCTCGATGGCGGTGATCGCGCCGCTCGCCACCCGCGGCGGGGTCGCGGTGGGGGTCCGGTAGGCGATGGCCGCGGCCAGCTCCGGGTCGGCGTCGGTGCGCCGGAAGTAGCCGGTGGCGTAGTCGATGTTGATGGCCATCCGCCGCATCGCGGGCCGCTGCCAGCCGTTCTTCTCCAGCCAGTCACCCAGCTTGCTGGCCCGCCCCATGGCGTCGACGACGAAGTCCGCTTCCTCGACCCATTCGTCCTCGCCCGCCCCGCCGCAGCGCACCCCGCTGACCCGTCCCGCGCGGAACTCCAGGCCCCGGGCGCGGCAGGTGAGGACCTTCACATTGGGCAGGGCCAGGGTGCGCCGCCGGACCAGCGACTCCAGGAACGGGCGGCTGCTGGAGATCAGCCCCATCGTGCCGTCGCTCACCTTCGGGACGCCGTCGGCGTACGCGCGGATGGTGTACGGGGACGAGATGATCGCGCCGCCCGCCTTCGCCTCGTCCTCGAAGCCGGGGAACAGCCGCCGCAGTTGCATCCGGCCGCCGTGCATCAGGGTGTGCAGCTGCCCGTCGTGCGGGGTGCCCGGCCGCGGGGCGGCGCCGGCGGGTAAGGCGTCCCGCTCCACGATGACCACGCTTTCGGCATGGTCGGACAGCACCCGGGCCGCCAGCATTCCGGCCATGCTCCCGCCGAGCACCACGGCCTTGCCCATCAGGACGTCGGTATTGGTGATCGGCTCGTCCGTACTGAGCCGGGCGAACACACGGGCGGCTGACTCCATCACGAGACCTCCAGACCGGTTAGATGCATCAACCAGGAACCGCTGGGTAGGCGCACGAATCCGTCTGACGAAGAGAGAGAAAATAGTTGTGCCTGCCCTGACCGATTCCGATGCCCCCGCCGCAGTCCGGCACCCCATGCTCCACCGCGCCATCAAGCGGCGCAAGAACCCTCCTCTGCGGCGCACTGACATCACGGTCACCGAGGAGAAGGACGTTCACCGCGCGGTCAAGGCAGCCGCGCTGGGGAACGCCATGGAGTGGTTCGACTTCGGGATCTACAGCTATCTCGCGGTCATCATCGGCAAGGTCTTCTTCCCCGGCGGGAGCGCCACGATCCAGGTGCTGTCCTCCTTCGCGACGTTCGCGGTGGCCTTTCTCGTACGGCCGCTGGGAGGTATGTTTTTCGGGCCGCTCGGTGACCGCATCGGGCGGAAGAAGGTGCTGTCCTTCACCATGATCATGATGGCGACGAGTACGCTCGCCATCGGCCTCATCCCGGGCTATCACTCCATCGGCTACGCCGCGCCCGCGCTTCTCATCCTGTTCCGCATGATGCAGGGATTCTCCACCGGCGGTGAATACGGCGGCGCGTCCACGTTCATCGCCGAATACGCCCCCGACAAGCGGCGCGGTTTCTTCGGCAGCTTCCTCGAATTCGGCACCCTCATCGGCTACACCGCCGCGGCCGGACTGGTCACCATCCTGACCGTGACGCTCTCCGACGACACGATGATGTCCTGGGGCTGGCGCATCCCGTTCCTGGCCGCCGCCCCCATCGGGCTCGTCGGTCTGTATCTGCGGCTGAAGCTGGACGAGACCCCCGCCTTCCAGAAGCTGGAGGAGGAGGCGTCCGCGGCGCAGGAGCGCACGACGCTGCCGTTCTGGCAGGTGTTCCGGACCCAGTGGCGCGCGATGGTGCTGTGCATGGCGCTGGTCGCCGCGTACAACATCACCGACTACATGCTGCTGTCGTACATGCCGACGTACCTCTCGTCCACGCTCCACTACAGCGAGACCAAGGCCCTCGTCTCGATCATCATCGTGATGCTGGTGCTCATGGCCGCCATCACCTTCGTCGGGCGGCTCTCCGACCGCGTCGGCCGCAAGCCCGCGCTGCTGGCCGGGTCCATCGGCTTCTTCGTCCTCGCGGTGCCCTCCTTCCTGCTCATCAAGCAGGGCGGCGTGGTGCCCGTCTTCGCGGGTCTGCTGCTGCTGGGCCTGTGTCTGCTGCCCTACGTCGCCGTGATGTCGGCCTCCCTGCCCGCGCTCTTCCCGACCGATGTGCGCTACGGCTCCCTGTCCATCGCCTTCAACATCTCCGTCTCCCTCTTCGGCGGCACCACCCCGCTCGTCGTCGAGGCCCTGGTCAGCGGCACCGGTGACGACCTGATGCCCGCGTACTACACGATGCTCGCCGCGATCGTCGGCATCATCGCCTCGGCCGTGATGAAGGAGACGGCCCGCAAGCCGCTGGAGGGCTCGCCGCCCTCGGTCGCGACCAAGGAGGAGGCCATCGCCCTGGTCGAGTCCCAGTCCCCGCAGGCCCAGCGCCACTGAACCCGGCGCTCCCGTCCCGGTCATTACCCCTGCGGTAATCGACCCCCTCGTACCCCCGGCGGCACAGTGAGGTCATCGGGTTCCGGGCCGGCGCACTCCGGCCCGGGATCCGGATCCGAGACCATGCACAGGCCGCCCGAGGCCGCTTGTGCCGCCGCCCTGGAGGGGACGAGATGACCGACTACGACACCGCCGTGGCCCGCTACTTCGAGGCGTGGAACGCCACCGGGCCGGAGGCCCTCGCCAAGGCCGTCGCCGCCGCCTGGACGGAGGACGGCGGCTACACCGACCCGCTGGCCGACGTGCGGGGGCACGAGCAGCTGGCCGCCGTCATCGCCGGGGCGCACGAGCAGTTCCCCGGCTTCGTGTTCCGCCCGCTGGGCAGCGTCGACGGGCACCACGCCATCGCCCGCTTCAGCTGGGAGCTGGTGGCGCCCGACGGGTCCGCGCCGGTCGCCGGCTCCGATGTGATCACCCTCGCGGAGGACGGCCGCATCCGCTCCGTCCTCGGCTTCCTCGACCGGGTCCCTACGGCAGCGTGATGCCCCTGAGCGCGGCGGCGGTCTCCGGGTCGGCCGGGAGGAACGTCTCGATGGCCAGCTCGGAGACGGTCACGTCCATGGGGGTGTTGAACGTCGCGATCGTCGAGATGAACGACAGCACCCGCCCGCCCTGCTCAATCATCATCGGCAGCGCGAACGGCGCGTGGCCGCCGCCGGTGGCCGACTCCCGCCCGCCCGACTCGGGCAGCGGATAGCCGGCCACCTCGTCGTACAGCTCGCGCAGCGGCGAGGAGCGCATCAGCGCGAGCTGGCGGTCCATCTGGTCCAGCAGATGACCGCGCCACTCCCTCAGGTTGCGGATGCGCGGGGCGAGCCCGTCCGGGTGGAGGGTGATCCGCATCGCGTTCATCGGCGGGGTGAGCAGATGGTCCGCCACGCCCTCCAGCAGCGCCTGGATGCCCCGGTTGGCCGCCAGCACCTCGTACGTCCCGTCCAGCACCAGCGCCGGATACGGCTCGTAGCCGGTCAGCAGCCGCTCCATCCCCTCGCGCAGCGCGCTCATCGACGGGTCGTCCACCGCCCGCTCCGGATAGTGCGGGGCGTATCCGGCGGCGATCAGCAGCGCGTTGCGCTCCCGCACCGGTACGTCGAGGTGGTCGGCGAGGCGCAGCACCATCTCCTGGCTCGGCCGGGACCGGCCGGTCTCGATGAAGCTGATGTGGCGGGCCGAGGAGTCGGCGCGCAGCGCCAGCTCCAGCTGGCTGATGCGCCGCCGGTCCCGCCATGCGCGCAGCAGCGCGCCCACCCCGGGCGGCGCGACAGTTGTCATGCCCCGAAGGTAACGGAACCCCGGCGGTGCCCGTGGCAGGGTGGAAGGCCGAGCCATCACCTGACGCGCAATGATGGAGGAACCGCCATGGCAGTCGAGCCGCTGGCCCGCGAGGAGATCGAGGAGCGTCTGGAGCAGCTGCCCGGCTGGTCGGTCGCGGACGACCGGCTGGTCCGCAGTTACGTCTTCGACGGGCATCCGCAGGCCGCGGCCCTGGTCGCGGAGGTCGCCCGGATCCAGGACGAGCTGGGCCACCACTCCGATCTGACCCTCGGCTACAACAAGGTCACCGTCACCGTGAACACCCACAGCGTCGGCGGCAAGGTCACCGAGCTGGACTTCGGGCTCGCCCGCCGCATCGAGGCCGCCGCCCCCGGCCACGGCGCACATACCTGAACCCGCCGCCCCCGCGCGGGAATCGTGACCAAACCGCTCCCCGATCGGCTCCGAATACCCCCATGAGAGGGCGGTGTCGAACGGAGGAGCGGGCATGGGCGGGCAGCGGCAGCGGATCGCCGTCGTCGGCAGCGGAGTGGCGGGACTGACCGCGGCGTACGTACTGCAACGCACGCACGACGTCTCGCTGTACGAGGCGGACGACCGGTTAGGGGGCCACGCCCACACCCACCACGTGGCGGCCCCCGGGGGCCGGGTGTGGCCGGTCGACAGCGGGTTCATCGTCCACAACGAGCGCACCTACCCGCAGCTGCTGAAGCTCTTCCGCGAACTCGGCGTCTCCACCCAGGAGTCCGAGATGAGCATGTCCGTGGTGTGCGAGGGCTGCGGACTCCAGTACGCCGGGGCGCGCGGTCTGCCCGGGCTGCTCGCGCGGCCCTCCAACACCGTCAGAGTGCGCTATCTGCGCATGCTCACCGAGGTCCCGGCCTTCCACCGGGCCGCCCGCCGGTTCCTGGACCGGGTGCCGGACGACACGGTCACCCTGCGCATGTTCCTGACCATCGGCGGCTGGTCGCGCTACTTCGTCTCCCACTTCGTCACCCCGCTGGTCTCCGCCGTTTGGTCCTGCGACGCCGAGACCGCGCTGCGCTACCCGGCCCACTACCTGTTCCGCTTCCTCGACCACCACGGCATGCTGTCGGTCACCGGCGCCCCGCCCTGGAGAACCGTCACCGGCGGCTCGCGCACCTACGTCGAGGCCATCGCCAAACAGCTCTCCGCCCTCCACACCTCCGCCCCCGTGCGCACCGTCGTCCGCCACCCCGACGGCGTCGACCTCGTCACCGAGGACGGGGAACAGGCCGCGTACGACGCCGTCGTGATCGCCGTCCACGCCGACCAGGCGCTCCGGCTGCTGGAGCGCCCCACCGACGAGGAACGCGACATCCTCGGCGCCTTCCGCTACTCCCGCAACGACACCGTGCTGCACACCGACCCCACCCTGCTGCCACGCAACCGGCGCGCCCGGGCCGCCTGGAACTACCGGATGCCGTCCTGCGCCACCCCCTCCGGCCGGGTGCTCATCAGCTACGACATGAACCGGCTCCAGCGGCTCGACGCCCCCCGCGACCACATCGTCACCCTGGGCGGCGGCGACCGCGTGGACCCGGACCGGGTGCTGGCCCGCATGGTGTACGAACACCCCGTCTACACCCCCGAGTCGGTGGCCGCCCAGCAGTGGCTGCTGTCCCTCAACGACCGCGTCACCGCCTTCGCCGGGGCCTACCACGGCTGGGGCTTCCACGAGGACGGCTGCGCCTCCGGCGTACGGGCCGCCGCCGCCCTGGGGGTGCGCTGGTGAACCACCCCCGCCGCCCCGCCGCCCCCGCCAGGCCCGGCACCGCCGTCACCCGCACCCCCGCCCTCTACGACAGCGTCATCACCCACGTCCGCACCCGCCCGCTGCGCCACGCCTTCACCCACCGCACCTACCTGTGGCTGGTCGACCTCGACCACCTGCCGCGCCCGCCCCGGCCGCTGCGCCCGCTCGCCCGCTTCCACCCCCGCGACCACTTCGCGGGCACCGGCCCCACCCTCCGCGCCGCCCTCGACCGCTGGCTCACCGCCCAGGGCGTCACCCCGCCCGGCGGACGGGTGCTGATGCTCGGCCACGCCCGCGTCCTCGGCCACGTCTTCAACCCCCTCACCCTCTACTGGTGCCACGACCGCGCCGGGGCCGTCGTCCTCGTCGTCGCCGAGGTGCACAACACCTACGGCGAACGCCACTGCTATCTGCTGCGCCCCGACGAGGAGGGCCGGGCGGACACCGCCAAGGACTTCTACGTCTCGCCGTTCTTCCCCGTCGACGGCGGCTACCGGATGCGGCTGCCGCGCCCCGCGGAAGGGCTCGCCCTGACCGTCCACCTGGAGCGCGACGGCGCCCGGCCGTTCACCGCGACCGTACGGGGCAGGGCCCGCCCCGCCACGCCGCGCGCCCTGCTGCGCGCCGCCCTCCGCCACCCCTGGGCCACCGCCGCCGTCAGCTGGCACATCCGGCTCCAGGGCATCCGGCTGTACCTGCGCGGACTGCCCCTCCAGCCGCGCCCCCGCCACCCCGTACAGGAGGGCCTGGAGTGACCGAACTGCACCACGCCACCGGCGCCGCCCACCGCCCGGCCGTCGACGCCGCGCGCTGGCCCGCCGTGGCCAACCGGCCCGGCCCCTCCCGGCCCCGCGACGCGCTGGCCCGGACGCTGGTCCGCCGGGCCCTGGCCCGGCTGCCGCTGCGGGTGCGGTACGGCACCGGGCCCGTCCGCGGCACCACCGGGCCGCTGCTGGACATCGCCGACCCCGAGGGCTTCATGCGGCGCATCGGCCGGGACGGGCTGATCGGCTTCGGCGAGTCGTACCTCGCCCACGAATGGGACGCCGAGGACCTGGTGGGCGTGCTCACCGTGTTCGCCGAACACGCCGACCGCATCGTCCCCCGCTGGGCGCAGCGGCTGCGCCGCGCCTGGGCCCCGGCCCACCCCGTCGGCCAGTACAACACCCTCGAGGCGGCCCCCAAACACGTCCACCACCACTACGACCTGTCCAACGAGCTGTTCGGGCTCTTCCTCGACCCCACCCTCAGCTACTCGGCCGCCCTCTTCAGCCGCCTCCCCGCCGCCTGGGACGACCTCGCCGCCGCCCAGCACCGCAAGATCGACCGGCTGCTCGACCTGGCCGGGGTCGGCCCCGGTACCCGGCTGCTGGAAATCGGCACCGGCTGGGGCGAACTCGCCCTGCGCGCCGCCCTGCGCGGGGCGCACGTGGTCACCGCCACCCTCTCCGAGGAACAGCGCCGGCTCGCGGCGCGGCGCGCCCTGCGCGACGGGCTCACCGGCCGCATCACCCTGCTGCTGCGCGACTACCGGGAGCTGGAGGGCCAGTACGACGCCATCATCAGCGTCGAGATGATCGAGGCAGTCGGGGCGGCGTACTGGCCCCGCTACTTCCAAACCCTTCAGGAACTGCTCGCCCCCGGCGGCCGGATAGCCCTCCAGGCCATCACCATGCCGCACGACCGGATGCTCGCCACCCGCCACACCTACACCTGGATCCAGAAGTACATCTTCCCCGGCGGCTTCCTGCCCTCCGTCACCGCCCTCGAACAGTGCGCCGCCCGCCACACCCGGCTGCACATCGCCCGCCGCGACGGCTACGGCGACCACTACGCCCAGACCCTGCGGCTGTGGCGGGAACGCTTCACCGCCCGCGACGCACAGGTGGCCGACCTCGGCTTCGACGCCACCTTCCGCCGCATGTGGACCTTCTACCTCGCCTACTCCGAAGCGGGCTTCCGCGCCCGCTACCTCGACGTCCAGCAGATCCTGCTCCAGGAGGCAGACCGATGAGCGACGCGGCCCCCACCCTCGCCCCGATCGCCGAACGCCTGCTCGGCGGGCCGCTCCCGGTGCGGCTGTGCGCCTGGGACGGCAGCGAGGCAGGCCCGCCGGACGCGCCACGCGTCGTCCTGCGTTCGCCGCGCGCCGTGCGGCGGCTGCTGTGGCAGCCCGGCGAACTCGGCCTCGCCGAGGCGTACATCAGCGGCGACCTCGACGTCGAAGGGGACCTCACCGACGGGCTGCGCGCCGTGTGGAACGCCCTCCGCGAGCGCTCCGTCACCCCGCCCCGGGTCACCCTCGCCGCCCGCGCCCGGGCCGCCGCCGGGGCAGCCCGCCTCGGCGCCATCGGCCCCCCTCCGGCCGCCCCCGGCGGCCGCGCCCGCCTCGGCGGCGCCCCGTACTCCCGGACCCGCTCCCGCGCCGCCATCAGCCACCACCACGCCTTCCTCAGCGAGTTCTACGAGCGGCTGCTCGACCCCTCCATGGCGTACTCCTGCGCCTACTGGACCAGCCACGACCCCTCGTACGGCCTCGCCGACGCGCAGCGCGACAAGCTGGAGGTCATCTGCCGCAAGCTCGCGCTGGTGCCCGGCGCCCGGCTGCTGGACATCGGCTGCGGCTGGGGCGCCCTCGCCCTGTACGCCGCCGACCGCCACAAGGCGCAGGTCACCGCCGTCACCCTGGTGCCCGAGGAGCGCGACTTCGTGCGCGAGCGGGTCGACGAACTGGGCCTGGGCCAATTCGTCGAGGTCGTCCTGAGCGACTACCGCGACCTGGAAGGCGGCCAGTACGAGGCCGTGGCCTGCGTGGAGATGGGCGAACACGTCGGCCACGACCAGTACCCGCGCCTCGCCCGCACCCTCCACGGCATGCTGCGGCCCGGCGGCCGCGCCCTCGTCCAGCAGATGTCCCGCGCCGCCGGAACCCCCGGCGGCGGCGCCTTCATCGAAACCTACGTCGCCCCCGACCTCCACATGCGGCCCCTCGGCGACACCATCGGCCTGCTGGAGGCCGCCGGACTGGAGGTACGCACCTCCGAATCCTTGCGCGAACACTACGTCCGCACCGTCGGCGCCTGGCGCGAGGCGCTGGAGGCCCAGTGGGACGCCTTCCGGCTGCTGGCGGGCGACCACACCGCCCGCATGTGGCGGCTCTACCTGGCCGGTGGCGCGCTCGCCTTCGAGGAACGGCGCATGGGCATCGACCAGATCCTCGCCGTACGGCCCACCGCGCGCGGCGTCAGCGGCATGCCCGACACGCCCGCGGACTGGTACCCGGCGCCCGCGCTGGAGGCCGCATGACCGCATTCCCCTGGCCCGCCTTCGGCGTGGGCCTCGTGTACAGCGCCATCGCCGCCCTGACCATCATGCTCGTCACCTTCCTCGTCGCCCTCGCCAAAGGCGTCCACCGCATCGTCGACGTGGCGTGGGGGCTCGGCTTCACCGCCATCGCCCTCGTCACCTTCGCCGCCTCCGACGGCCACGGCGACGGCACCCGGCGGCTGCTCACCACCGTGCTCACCGCCGTCTGGGGGCTGCGGCTCGCCGTCCACATCGGCGTACGGCGCTGCGGGCACGGCGAAGACCCCCGCTACGAACGCCTCCTCGCCCGCGCACCCGGCAACCGCCACCTCTACGCCCTGCGCGCCGTCTACCTCCTCCAGGCCGCCCTGATCTGGCTCGTCTCCCTCCCGGTCCAGGCCGCCCAGTACGCCTCCGGCCCCCTCGGCCCGGTCGCGGCCGCCGGCGCCGCCCTCTGGCTCCTCGGCCTCACCTTCGAAGCCGTCGGCGACTCCCAACTCGCCCGCTTCCGCGCCGACCCGCGCAACCGGGGGCGCATCATGGACCAGGGCCTGTGGCGGTGGACGCGGCACCCCAACTACTTCGGCGACTTCTGCGTCTGGTGGGGCCTCTACCTGCTCGCCTCCGAAGCCTGGCACCCGGCCCTCATCTCCCTGATCTCCCCCTTGGCCATGACCTACGTCCTCATCAGGGGAAGCGGCAAGGCCCTCTTGGAACGCCACATGGCCGACCGCCCCGCCTACGCCGCCTACGCCGCCCGCACCAGCGGCTTCTTCCCCCTCCCCCGCCGCCGCCCAGCCGACCCCTGACCCGGGGGCGCGCCCCCGGCCCCCGCCGGGTCTGCGCCCCGCCGCGCGGCGGGCCCCATATCCAGCCCCTCCGGCGTTTGAGGAGCGGGGTCCGGGGCGGAGCCCCGGGTCGGGAAGGGGCGGGGCTGGGGAAAGGCTCACCGTCAGGGGGTGTGGCGGGCCTGGCGGAAGCGGGTGGCGGCTTCCGCGAGGTCCACGATCGGGGCGGGGTAGGGAAGGGCGGCGCGTTCGGGTTCGGGGAGGGTCCAGGGGGTGTGGACGCGGCGTCCGGGCACCTCGGCCAGTTCGGGCACCCAGCGTCGTACATAGGCGCCGTCCGGGTCGAAGCGGCGGGCTTGCGCCAGGGGGTTCAGGACGCGGTTGGGGCGGGTGTCCGTGCCCGTCCCGGCCACCCACTGCCAGTTGAGCTGGTTGTTCGCCACGTCCCCGTCCACCAGCAGGTCCAGGAAGTGCCGCGCCCCCACCCGCCAGTCCACGTACAGCGTCTTCGTCAGGAAGCTCGCCACCAGCAGCCGGGCCCGGTTGTGCATCCACCCCTCCGCCGCCAGCTGCCGCATCCCCGCGTCGACGAGCGGGTAGCCGGTGCGGCCCGCCTTCCAGGCCGCGACGGCGGCGTCGTCGGACCGCCAGCGGTCGCCGCGCGGGCGGTAGTCGGCGTGGGAGGCGTCCGGGCGGGCGGCGAGGACCTGGTGGTGGAAGTCGCGCCAGGCGAGCTGCCGTACGAAGGCGTCGGCGCCGGGCCCGCCGGACTCCCGCGCCCGGTGCACCAGCTCCACCGCGGACAGGCAGCCGAAGTGGAGGTAGGGGGAGAGCCGGGAGGTGGCGTCTCCCGCCAGGTCGTCCTGACGGTCGGCGTAGGCGCCCAGCCCCGACCGCAGCCATGCGCTGAGGCGGCGGCGCCCGGCCCGTTCGCCGCCCTCGGGCAGCCTGGGGGAGGGGCTGCCGGAGGCGAGCGAGGCCACGGCGGCGACCGGTTCGGACCGCACCCCGGACGGCACCGCCACGCCGCGCGGCGCGGCGAACGGTCTGCGTAGTTCGACGCCCTGCCAGGCGCGGAAGTACGGGGTGAAGACGGAGAAGTGGTCCTTTCCGGACGGGGTTACGGTGCCCGGCTCGGCCGCCGTCAGGACGGTTCCGTGCACCCGCAGCGCCCGCCCGCCCAGGGCCTCCCGCAGCCGCGCCTCCCGCCGCCCCGCGAACGCGCTCACCCCGCCCGCGATGTGCACCTCCCCGGCGTCGACCTGTTCGGCCACCCGGCGGATCTCCTCCACCGCGTCACCCGTACGGATGACCAACCGGCCGCCGCGCTCCCGCAGGCCCGCGTCGAGGTCGGCCAGGCAGTCCCGCAGGAACGCCACCCGGTTGGGCACGGCGAAGCCCGCCGCGGCCACCCGGCGGTCCACGACGAACAGCGGGACGACCCGGTCGGCCGCGCGGAGCGCCGCATGGAGCACGGGGTTGTCGCGCAGCCGCAGCTCTGAGGTGAAGACGGCGATCGAGGGCTTGGGTTTCGATGGGGTCACTCCTTTCCCTTACACCGGGCGCCCTCACCCCGCAGGGAGCGACATCAGCCCGATCGGATCGGTCGTCGGCGCCTTGGAGCCCCCGGCGGGCTCGACGGTCACCCCGACCCCCGATGCCTTCCCGACCGCGCCGCTCAGCAGGGCGGCCGTGCCGCGGCCGGTGCCGGTGCCCGCGGTGTCCATGAGCCCGGCCGACCGCATCGTGCCGCCGTCGCTGAACCACAGCTGGTACACCCGCCCGTCCGGCGGTTTCGGCAGGCCGGAGGCGAGGAAGGCGGCCTTGTCCAGGGCGTGGGAGACCACGACCGTGCCCGTGGCCCCGTTCGTCAGCTTGGTGTTGCGGCTGTGGGCGTCCGGGGCGGCCAGCACCTCGGTCACCGCCTCCACCCGCGCCACCTGCTGTTCGGAGCGGCGGGCCGTATCGCGCGCGTCGGACGCCTGCTGGTTCTGCCATACGGCGACGCCGCCGAGCGCCACCGCCCCGGCGAGACAGGCCGCCAGCGCGAAGTTCTGCCACCGGCCGCGCGAGGAACGCCGGGGCGCGGCACCGCCGCCGGAGAACTCCGGTTCGCTCCGCGCCACCCGCGGCGGGTCCTGACGGACCGTGGCGATCCGCCGCATCACATCGTCCTTGAGCACCGGCGACGGCGTCAGCGAGGTGGCCATGCCGAGCTTGGCGGCGGTGGCCCGTAGCTCCCGTACCTCCTGGGCGCATGCCTCGCAGTCGGCCAGATGCCGTTCGAAGGCCAGCAGCTCCCGCCCGGAGAGGGCGTACACCGCGTACGCGCCGGTCAGCGTGTGCAGATCCGCTCGGTCCGCTCTGGTCATGCCCCGACCCCCATGCAGTCGCGAAGCCGGATGAGTCCGTCCCGGAGTCTGGTCTTCACCGTGCCGAGCGGGAGCTGGAGCAGCTCCGCCACCTCGCGGTAGGTACGGCCTCGGTAGTAGGCGAGCGTCACGGACTGACGCTGTAGTTCGGTGAGCCCCTGCATGCAGCGGCGCACCTGCTCGCGCTCCAGCCTGGCCTCCACCTGCTCCGTCACCTCGTCGAAGGCGGGGGTGCGGTTCAGCAGCGCGGCGCGCTCCTCGCGGTCCGACGCGGACTGCGCGGACCGTACGCGGTCGACGGCGCGCCGGTGCGCGAGCGTCATGATCCACGCCATGGCGCTGCCCCGGGCCGGTTCGAACCGGGCCGCGGTCCGCCACACCTCCACCAGGACCTCCTGGGTGACCTCCTCCGCCTGGGCGGGGTCGCGCAGCAGACTGCGCGTCAGCCCGAGGACGGACCCGCTGACGGCGTCGTAGAGCGCTGCGAAGGCGTTCTGGTCCCCCCGGGCCACCAATCCGAGCAACTCCTCGAGGTCCGGGCCCCTGGGGGCCGGTCCACCGATGAACACGGGCTCTCTCACTAGCCGTCCTTCCGGATGAGCATGACGATCCACGCAGGTGTCGTATCTCATTCGTCGCCCGAGCGGGTGCGGATTGGTCAGATCAGCTGATTTGCCGGTTCGGCAAGGAAGTTTGGCAAAGCGGCCCCGGTGCGAGCACGCTCACGGCCATGAACGCACACCACGGCGCACACGCCCACAACCACGGCCACAACCACACACACCCGGGCACGCAACAGCCCGACTGGGACGCCTTCGCCCCGATCCTCGAACAGGGTGCCGAGGTGCACACCCCCGTCTACGACCAGGCCACCGCCTGGCTGCGCGAGCGGTTCGCCGCGGCGGACGGCTCCGTACGCCGCGTCCTCGACGTGGGCAGCGGCCCCGGAGTGGTGACCTGCCTCCTCGCCCGGGCCTTCCCGGACGCCGAGGTCGTGGCCGTGGACGGTACGCCCGCCCTGCTGGAGCGGGCCCGGGAGCGCGCCGCCCGGCTCGGGCTCGACGGCCGCGTCACCACCCTGCACGCCGAGCTGCCGGAGGGGCTCGACCCGGCCACGATCGGCACCGCGGATCTGATCTGGTCGAGCAAGACCGTGCATCATCTGGGTGATCAGCTCGCCGCGCTGCGCCGACTCGCCGCCGCCCTGCGCCCCGGCGGGCTGCTGGTGCTCGGCGAGGGCGGACTGCCGACCCGCTTTCTGCCCCGGGACGCGGGGCTCGGCCGACCCGATCTGCTGGCCCGGCTCGATGCCATCCAGGCGGAGCGGTTCGCCGAGATGCGGGCCGAGCTGCCGGACGCGACGGAGACCGTCGAGGACTGGCCCGGGCTGCTCACGGCGGCCGGTCTCACCGGCGCCGCCAGCCGCAGCTTCCTGCTCGACCTGCCCGCCCCGCTCGGCGCGGCGGCCCGCGACTTCCTGCGGAACGAGCTGGGCCGCTGGCGCGAGGCCGCCGCCGACCGTCTCGACGACGGCGACCTCGCCACCCTGGACCGGCTGCTCGACCCGGACGACGAGGCCGGGATCATGCGGCGGCCGGATGCCTTCCTCCTGACCGCGCAGACCTTCCACGTGGCGGCCCGGACGGAGTGAGGGCCCGCGTCGGCGCCGTCAGCCGGTGGTGAGCGTGAGCCCGTACGCGCTGAGGATCGGGTTCACCGGCTGGTGGTACGTCGTACCGCCGACGGTGCAGTTGCCGGAGCCGCCGGAGAGGACGCCCTGCGCCTCGGTTCCGGAGACGAACGAGCCGCCCGAGTCGCCGGGCTCGGCGCACACATTGGTGCGGGTCACGCCGCGGATGGTGCCCTCGGGGTAGACCACGCTGGTGTTGTGCTGCTGGATCGTGCCGCAGTGCCAGCCGGTGGTCGAGCCCGAGCGGCAGACGGACGAGCCGACCGGCGCCTCCTGGGAGCCGGTGACCGTGATGGTGGTGGAGTCGGGGCCGACCACCAGGGGCGTGGGCTTCCAGTCGGCGTTGGTGGCCACCCACGCGTAGTCGCTGCGGGGGAAGACCGAGCCCTGGAAGGTGCCCTGCGCGACGCGGTTGAAGCCGGTGGTGGTGTCGCCCGCGTCGCCGCAGTGCCCGGCGGTGACGAAACCGGCCTGGGTGTCCTGGGTGACGGAGAAGCCGACCGAGCAGCGGGCGGTGGCATTGATGTAGTACGCCTCGCCGCCCCGCAGGTCATAAAGGGGAGCCGGGCGCTCGGCCGACTCCACGATCCGCACCATGCCGCGGTCGACGCCGCTGGCGTCGATGAACCGCTGGGCCGCGGCGGGCTGGGCCGACTGGACGACCACGCTGTTGCTCTTCACGTCCACGTACCAGAGGGAGGCGGTGGTGGCGGACGGGGGGCGCTCCTCGGCCATCCGGTCCAGCGCGTCCTTCGCGGTGTTCAGTTTCTCCAGGCTGTGGCCGACGACGGTGGCCTTGGCGCCGGAAGCCGTGATGGCGCCGCTCTGCGCCTCGTCGGTGGTGCCGACGGTGAGTTCGGCGGTGTTCCCGGTCACCCAGGTGCCCGCGTAGCTGCTGCCGAGGTTCTTGCGCCAGCCGGGTTCGGCCTGTCCGGCCTTGTACTCGTTGTTGATGCGGGTCCGCGCCTCGTCGGCCGTCAGTCCGAGGTCGCGCTGCATGGCGGCGAGCACCTCGGGCGGGATCTCCCGGTGGGAACCGGGCGGCGGGGACGGGTTGGCGGTCGCGGGTATGCCCGCACCGGCGAGGAACAGTGCGGCTATGGCGACGGTGCAGCCCGTGGCGAGCTCAAGACCATGACGACGTCTGCGGCGCATAGTGCGTTCTCCTGTCGCGTATCACGCTGCGTGTCTTACTGATCGCCAAGCGTAATTGCGGCTGCGGGGGAGCGCTCGGCGGGCGCGGGCATGACGCCGCCCCGCCGCGCGGTGCGCGACGGGGCGGTGGCGACCGGCTGTCAGATGTCGGTCAGACCTGGGTCAGGTTGAACGTGTCCGGGTTCGGGCCCAGGCGGTTGCCCGAGTCCAGGGAGTCGATCGCGGACAGGTCCTGGGAGTCCAGCTCGAAGTCGAAGACGTCGATGTTCTCCTTGATCCGGGACGGCGTCACGGACTTCGGGATCACCACGTTCCCCAGGTCGAGGTGCCAGCGCAGCACGACCTGCGCCGGGCTCTTGCCGTGCTTCGCGGCGATCTCCGCGAGCTTCGGCTCCTCCAGCAGGCCCTTGCCCTGGCCCAGCGGGGACCAGGCCTCGGTGGCGATGTTGTGGCGGGAGTTGAAGGCGCGCAGCTCCGACTGCTGGAGCTGCGGGTGCAGCTCGACCTGGTCGATCACCGGGGTGACCGACGCCTCGGAGAGCAGCCGCTGGGTGTGGGCGGGGTGGAAGTTGGACAGGCCGATGGCCTTGGCGCGGCCGTCGGCGTAGATCTTCTCGAACGCCTTCCAGGTGTCCACGTACTTGTCCACCTCGGGCAGCGGCCAGTGGATCAGGTAGAGGTCCACGTACTCCAGGCCGAGCTTGGTCAGCGAGGTGTCGAAGGCGCGGAGCGTGGAGTCGTACCCCTGCTCGGCGTTCCAGAGCTTGGTGGTGACGAACAGCTCGTCGCGCGCGATGCCCGACGCGGCGAGCGCCTTCCCCGTGCCCTCTTCGTTGCCGTAGATGGCCGCGGTGTCGATGTGGCGGTATCCGGCATCCAGGGCGTTACGCACCGCGACCTGTGCCTCGTCGTCCGGCACCTGCCAGACGCCGAAGCCGAGCTGCGGGATCCGAACGTCGTTGTTGAGGGTGATGAAGGGGACCTTGCTCACGAGCGGTCGATCCTTACGTCGGAATGCGAACACGTACTCTCTTGTCAACGATCACCGGGCGCCACGCATTCCCGGTCCGCGAGCCGCACCGGCTGCGCGATCTCCGCGCGGAAACGGTGGAGGGTGTGCCCCTCGCGTACCGTCGCGCCCACCGCGACCGCCGCCAGGCTCACCGTACCCCGCGGTGCTCGCACCACCATGGCCAGCCGGTACGTACCGCCGATGGGGACCGTGCCGGTGCGGCGGATCTCCCACCCCGGGTCGGAGCGCAGCTCGCGCCGGGCTTCCAGGCAGACCCGCTCGCCGGGCGGCGGCGCGTGGCTGTCGTCCCGGAGCGCCAGCCGGGGACCGAGGCGGACCGGTGCGGACACGTCGCCGGTGCCGGTGAGCTGATGCGGGGCCATGGACCAGGCGACCGGTCCGAAGGCGGCGGGCCCGGCCGCCTCGGGGTCGGTCGACAGGGTCAGATCGAGGTTGACCGTGTGCAGAGCGGGTTCCGGCGCGTCCTGTGCGCAGCTGACCGCGCAGAGCAGCAGATGGTAAACGGCGGTGTGCGCCTCGGCCTCCACGAAGGCCAGGAGTTCCGGGTCCCCGGCGACCAGCTCGGAGGTGACCGGGACGGACACCGGTCCGCCCAGGGTGATGTGCCCGGTCAGCGCCGGGGCCTGGGGAGTCTCCTCGGAGACCGGGGTCAGTTCGCGCTCGGGAAGTGCGGGGAGAATGACATCGATCATTTCGTGCCCCCTTCGCGGCTCGGTGGTTCCCAGGGAGTGCGCGTGTCCCGTAAGCCGGCTGGGCGTCGTACGGCCGCCCAGGCGTGGCACGACCGCCCATGCGTGGTACGACCGCTTATGCGTGGCACGACCGCCTATGCGTGGCACGACCGCCTATGCGTGGTACAGCGCCTCGACCTCGACGGCGTACGCCTGTTCGATCGCCTTCCGCTTCAGCTTCAGGGACGGTGTCAGGAGACCATGCTCCTCCGAGAACTGCGCGGCAAGTATGCGGAACGTACGAATCGACTCGGCCTGCGAGACGGTGGTGTTCGCCGCGACCACCGCCCGCCGGATCTCGGTCTCCAGATCCGGGTCCCGCACCAGCTCAGCTGCCGCCATCTCCGGTTTGCCGCGCATCGTCAGCCAGTGCGAGACGGCCTCCGGATCCAGGGTGACCAGCGCCGCGACGTACGGGCGGTCGTTGCCGACCACGATGCACTGGGCCACCAGCGGATGCCCCCGCACCCGGTCTTCCAGCCACACCGGTGAGACGGTCTTGCCGCCGGAGGTCACCAGGATCTCCTTCTTCCGCCCGGTGATCGTCAGATAGCCGTCGTCGTCCAGGGTGCCCAGATCGCCGGTGGCCAGCCAGCCGTCGCGCAGCACGGCGTCGGTCGCCTTCGGGTCGCCGAGGTAGCCGTTGAAGATCTGGCCGCCGCGCAGCCAGATCTCGCCGTCGTCGGCGATGTACACGGTGGTGCCGGGGATCGGCTGGCCGACCGTGCCGTAGCGGGTCCGCTCGGGCGGGTTGGCGGTGGCGGCCGCGGTCGACTCGGTGAGTCCGTACCCCTCGTAGATGGTGACGCCCGCGCCCCGGAAGAACAGCCCGAGCCGCCGCTCCATGGCCGAGCCGCCCGACATCCCGTGCCGGACGCGGCCGCCCATCGCGCCGCGCACCTTGCTGTACACGAGCTTGTCGAAGAACTGGTGCTGCATGCGCAGCGAGGTGCTGGGGCCCGTGCCGATGCCGAACGCCTTCTCCTCCACCGCCTCCGCGTACCGCACCGCGATCTCGACCGCCTTCTCGAACGGCCCCGACTTGCCGTCCGCCTCCGCCCGGCGGCGCGCCGCCGCGAACACCTTCTCGAAGATGTACGGCACGGCGAGGATGAAGGTCGGCTTGAAGGACTGGAGGTCCGGCAGGAGCGCGGACGCCGCCAGCTTCGGCTGGTGGCCGAGCTTGACCCGGCCGCGGATCGCGGCGACCTCCACCATCCGGCCGAAGACGTGGGCGAGGGGGAGGAAGAGCAGGGTGGCGGCCTCGTCGCCGCGCTTGGAGTGGAAGGCGTCCTCGTACCGCTCGACGACGTTGTCGCACTCGGCCATCAGATTGGCATGGCTGATCACACAGCCCTTGGGACGGCCGGTGGTGCCCGAGGTGTAGATGATGGTCGCGGTCTGATCCGGGGTCATCGCCAGCCGGTGCCGGTCGACCAGGTCGTCGTCGATGGACTCGCCGTCGCTCAGCAGCTGCTCCAGCGCCCCGGCGTCCAGCTGCCACAGCCGCCTGAGATGCGGCAGCCGGCCGACCACCGAGCCGACCGTCATGGCGTGGTCCTCGTGCTCGACCATGCACGCCGAGACCGACGCGTCGTGCAGCATCCAGAAGACCTGCTCGGCGGAGGAGGTCGGGTACAGCGGCACGCTCTGCGCGCCCACGGTCCACAGCGCGAAGTCGAACAGCGTCCACTCGTAGCGGGTGGGGCACATGATCCCGACCCGGTCGCCGAACCGGACCCCCTGCGCCAGCAGTCCCTTGGCGAGCGCCACCACCTCGTCCCGGAACTGGGCCGAGGTCACGTCCTCCCAGCGGCCGTCCGGCGTCTTGCGCCCCAGCGCCACCCGATGAGGGTCGGACTCCGCGTGCTCGAAGACGGCATCCGCCAGTCCTCCGGCCTGGGACGCCGACGCCAACGGGGGGACGGTGAACTCGCGCAATACCTGCTCCTTGAAGCCGCTCCGCACAGCGCCGCGACCGTACCCGATCCGAAGCCCCGGGTGGGAGAGGTGTTTCGTCAAGTAATGGTCGGAATGTGCGCTGACCAGTGAGGTGAAAGGGTGTCAAACGGTCACCGTGGGGACCGGTTTGTACTCATGTTGACCCTATGCACCGCATGTGTAGCTGATATGTGACGACTTTCTGCACGGAATCTCTCCGATCACGCCACAGGCCCGGCCGGTCACGCCACCACAGGCCCGGCCGCTCACGCCACAGGCCCGGCCGGTCACGGCACGGGCCCGGCCAGGATCGCTTCCGCGAGCCGCTCCGCCGCGGCGCGGGTCGCGGTGTCCCGCTGCCGCTCCCCGTACAGCAGTACGAAGTCCACCGGCCCCAGCTCCGGCAGCCCGGCCCGCTCCGGAACCGGCACCAGGCCCGGCGGAATCAGGCCATCGGTGTGCGCCATCACCCCGAGCCCCGCGCGCGCCGCCGCGACCAGCCCGTTGAGGCTGCCGCTCGTGCACGCGATCCGCCACGATCTGCCGTGCCGCTCCAGCACCTCCAGCGCCCGCGCCCGGGTCAGCCCGGGCGGCGGGAAGGCGATCAGGGGCAGCGGGCGGCCCGGATCCAGCCGCAGCCCCTCCGCGCCGATCCACACCAGCCGGTCCCGCCACACCAGCTGCCCCTGCGGCCGCTCCTCGGACCGCTTGGCCAGCACCAGATCCAGCTTCCCCGCCTCCAGCCGCTGGTGCAGGGTGCCCGACAGCTCGACCGTCAGCTCCAGATCCACCTCCGGGTGCTCACGGCGGAACCCCTTCAGGATCTCCGGCAGCCGGGTCACCACGAAGTCCTCCGACGCCCCGAACCGCAGCCGCCCGCGCAGCCGGGTGCCCCGGAACCAGCCCGCCGCCCGCTCGTTCGCCTCCAGGATCGACCGCGCGAAGCCGAGCATCGCCTCGCCGTCCTCGGTCAGCTCCACCCCGTGGGTATCCCGGCTGAACAGCTGCCGCCCGGCCGCCTCCTCCAGCCTGCGGACGTGCTGGCTCACGGTCGACTGGCGCACCCCGAGACGGTGCGCGGCCTGGGTGAAGCTCAGGGTCTGCGCGACGGCGAGGAACGTACGGAGCTGGGCGGGATCGAACACGTCTTCCAGCCTAGGCACGCCCATCACGGAACGCGATAGCAGTCAGTGCGGTATGCGGGATTCCCGATGGGCCCGATCCCGGGCAGGCTGGAGAGGGCCCCGTCCGGATGCCCGGGCCCACGGCAGCGAGAAAGAGAGTTCATGCACCGCCCGCACCATCTGCTCCGCAAGATCACCCTCCCCTCCTGGCTGCCGCTGGACGGCTTCATCCTCGGCCTGGTCGGCACCGTCGCCCTCGCCGCGCTGCTCCCGGTCAGCGGCCGGGCCGCCACCGTGACGGACGGGGCCACCACCGTCGCGGTCGCCTTCCTCTTCTTCCTCTACGGCGCCCGGCTCTCCACCCGCGAGGCGCTGGACGGGGTACGCCACTGGCGCCTCCATCTGACCGTGCTGGCCTGCACCTTCGTCATCTTCCCCGCGCTGGGCCTGGCCGCCCGCGGGCTGGTCCCGTACGTCCTCACCCAGCCCCTCTACACCGGCCTCCTCTTTCTGTGCCTGGTGCCCTCCACGGTCCAGTCCTCGATCGCCTTCACCTCGCTCGCCCGGGGCAACGTCGCCGCCGCGATCTGCGCGGGCTCCTTCTCCAGCCTGATCGGCATCGTCGTCACCCCGGTCCTGGCCGCGCTGCTCCTCGGCAGCAGCGGCGGCGGGTTCTCCGCCGACTCGATGATCGAGATCGCCCTTCAGCTGCTGGCCCCGTTCCTGGCCGGTCAGTTCCTCCGCCGCTGGATCGGCGGCTTCATCACCCGCCACCGCGCGGTCCTGCGCCTGGTCGACCGCGGCTCGGTCCTGCTCGTCGTCTACGCGGCCTTCAGCGAGGGCATGACCCGGGGCATCTGGCACCAGATCACCCCCGCCCGGCTGGCCGTCCTGCTCGGGGTGGAGGCGGTGCTGCTCGCGCTCATGCTCACGCTGACCACGTACGGCTCCCGGAAGCTGGGCTTCCCACGCGAGGACCGCATCACGATCACCTTCGCGGGCTCCAAGAAGAGCCTGGCCGCGGGCCTGCCCATGGCCAGCGTCCTCTTCGGCGCCCAGGCGAGCCTGGCCGTCCTCCCGCTGATGCTCTTCCACCAGATGCAGCTGATGGTCTGCGCCGTCCTGGCCCGCCGCTTCGCGGACCGGGCCCCGGAGGCGGTCCCCGAGCCCGCCCCGGAGGAGCCGGTACGGGAAGAGAGCGCCCAGCCCTCGGCCGTGACCCGCTGAGGGCCGGGGCTGTTTGGCCCCGGGCGGTGCGATGACACACGGCTGGGAGTGAGGTGTCAGTGGGATGACCGGACGCGGTTTGCGGGAACCTCATCGCGGGTCCGGTCCCGGGCGCGACCGCCCATCTGGTCCCAAAATCGCCGCAGATCCGGCACCGCCGCCTTGCGCTGCCATGCTGCCCGTCGGCGGAACCGCAGATACAACCAGGCGTGGAGCTGCACGAAATTGAGCAGCCCGCGCTGGTTGATGCAGAACAATTCGTTGAGTTCCATGCGGCACTCAGGGCCCTTGGGGGGATACGGGCACAGCATGAACGGGCAGTCATCGGCACACTTTGAGCCTGGCGGAGACTGCGGTGCCTCGCCGATGGGCGTACGCATCGGATCCAAGGACTCGCGGCTTTCGGTCAGACACGGTGGCAGCAACGGCGGAGCCTTCCGGTCCACCCGTGCCAGACGACGTTGCAGTTCGTCCTGATGGTCGCCCCGTTCCTCGGCGAGCACGGCGAGTATGAGGACATCGGCCAGCAACTGCTGCGCTGCCGGATCGAGGGTGCTCCAGCCAGTGGAAGGAGGTATCCAGAGGTTATGCGCGCGAGGCTCGTGCAACGAGGAGGTCTCCGAGCCGATCTGTGATGCCACACCGGCCTCGTCAATCCATAGAAATCGGTCCGGATGCCGGGTCTCCAGTGCTTGTCGGGACATCCTGGCCGCCGCCCGCACCAACGGGTGCTCGTTCCGGGGCCTGACCCTTCTGCCGTCGTCATCGTGCCGGTGGAGCCAGTGGCGCACCTGCGCGCGAGGGTTGGATCCATGGCCGTGCAACGGCTGCCGCTGCGCGATGTTGTCGGGAAGCGCCCACAGCGTGAGGGCATGGAGAAGGGTGAGCCGGGTGAACCAGAAATGTGTTTTCCCGAGCATTTCCCACGCCTTTTCGCTGAGGAAGTCTCGAGTGTCGTTCGGCCGGGAGGGAGGATGGCGGTGGTTGGCGGCCTGCTTGAAACCCTGGGCAAGGGCAACTTCCAGTCCCCTGTCGAGCCGCTTCTCTTCCATCGCCTGCGTCAAACGGCAGAGCACTGAGTATGGCGTGTCCTGGTGGTGGGCGAGTGTGCAGGAATCCACCAGCATGGGGCTCAGCCAGGCCCGCATGATGTGCTGACGCCGTTGCTTTTCCTCGTCTTCCTGCTCCCGGTCCTCGTGGTCGCGCTCTTCCCTCCGCTCCTCGCGAATCCGCTCGTCGCGTAGCTTGCGACGAAGCCGCTCGCTCTTGGTCGAGTCGGATGGCCGTTCCTCCCGATCTCCGGGGGCTCCGGACTCGTGTCCTGTCCGGGAGGCGTTCTCCGGACAGGCGTCGCCTGACAAGGGCAGTGTGAGTTTCTCCTTCAGAGCGTAGAACGCGGTGTCACTGCCCGCGCCGATCTCCCGCGCGATGGCGAATCGCACCGCGTGGGAACGTTCGTCACAGGCCAGGTCGAACAGCAGGTCGTATGCGGTCTCTTTCTCCGTTGCGTCGGGATTACGCCCAGCCAACAGGCGGGCCGTCGCCCCGATCCGTTTGACCAGGCCCGTTTTGGCGCAGTCGAGCTTGCGCTCGTTGTATTCCTGGACGTTCGGCCATTCATCCTGGATTTTCTTGACGATGTTCCGGTGCTGAGGCTGATCATCGAAGCTGTCGATGTCCAGCGCGGCGGAGTACATCTCCAGGGCCTTGATCCGTAGATCCTGCTCCTCGTCGCTGTCGCCCCACACGTCGCCTCGGGTCAGCGCGTTCTCTGCTGCTCTTCTGAGCAGTTCCCTGCTGTGGTGTGTCGTGCACAGCTGTGGCGCTGTCCTGCAACTGCATATGCACTCGAGTGAGCGGGAATGGAGTACGAGGGCTGTGCTGAGTTCCCTGCCGGGGCGTTTCAGCGCCTTTATGAAGTAGTTCGATCCCTCAGGGCCATTCTTGGTGCTCTGCTCGAGCAGGGGGGCCATGTACCGGGAGGCCAAATAGGCCTGCATCACGCTGTGCCGGAAGCGGATGCCCTGTCCCCGGTCGTCCACCAGGCCCAGGCGGCTGCCCCAGCTACCGGCGGTACGTGCGCCGATCCGAATCTTTTCCAGTAGTTCGGGCTTCACGCGGTTGTGCAGCCGCTTCGTGATCGCCGCAAGGGCCTCCCGGTCCATACGGCTGTCGGCGTCGCATTGCTCGGTGAGAGCATTGTAAGAGACCTCGGCGGAGCTCTCCCACAGCGCGGCGCACGCAAGGGCGGACAGATACTCCACCGTCATGCGTCGCCCCAGATGGGAAATGGGCTGTTCGGGGAAGAGCGCGCCGTCGATGAGCGCCTCGGTCCAGGCTTCCAGCAAGTCGTACCGCAAAGCCCATTCGTCCTGATCGCGCGTGTCCGACGGATCGTCTCCGCCACCGATGATCGGGGCCAGTCGTCCCAGCGTCTCCAGTTCCCTGGCAATCTCGAGGTAGAGGGGGGATCCGGCGACATTGGCCGCCTCCACGACCCAGTCCAGCCGCTGCTTGTCGGAACGCCAGTTGCTGCCCGAAGAAACATAGGACAACGCGGCCTCTTCACTGAGTGGTTCCAGCGCCGTGAGTGCGGCTGGCACCGCCTCCAGGGAGTCGTTGGGACGGGAGGTGACGACTAGGGGAACCATTGCCTCGTCAGCCTCGGTGATGGCTTGGCGGATGAGGTTGTCGCGGTCGGGGTGCTTTCTGAGCGCTTCCTCAAGGCCGTCGGCCAGTACGACGACCCTGTCCTGCTGATAGCGCAGGCGCTGCCAGATCTTCTCGCCTTCCGACGGCGAAAGTGTCTTGTCCGAGACCTCTTCGAGGAAGCGCTGCCGGGCCAACTCGGCGAAATTCAGTTTCTGCCTGGCGTCCGTCATGTCTTCGACGTCCTGGATGTCCCGCAACTGTAGGACGACAGGCGCGGCGCCCTTCCGGGCAAGTCGCTCAGTGAGGCGCACGAGAAGCGCAGTCTTGCCGACGCCGATCGTGCCTACTATCACATGCGGACGTCGACGGTCCCTGTCGCGCAGATCGGTCATCAGGGCGTCACACAGCGGGTCCCGTCCCACGACCCGCCCGATGATGCTGCCGGGCTTGACCAGATTGCTCGGATGGCGCCTCGCCTTGCGCAGGTAATACCGCCGTACCCGTCCGAAGCGCCAGAACACGAACCAGGCCACGATGAACACGGCGGTCGAGGAGGTTCCGATGGCTCCCAGTGCCGTCTCTTCCTCGTCGAAGAAACTCCGCAACGGCGCACCGGCCCAAAACAGGTGGACTATCCACATGAGATAGAGGATGGAGAGCGCGCCGACGAGCACCGGCCACGTCCAGGACCGTGGCCGCGACCAGCGGCGTGGCGTGCGAATGCCGCGGGCGAGGAGCCAACGGCTACGGCCTGCGCGCCATATCGTCACCACGGGCCAGCTCACCCGTGAAGCGAAGCGGCGCAGTCGGCCGGCCGGGGCGGGGCCGGGCGGTCCGGCCGTAAACGTGCTCTCCAACGTCTGCTGATTAACAGCGTTCACCGGGCCTCCCTTCGCCATGGGGCAGGCGAGGGAGTCAGAGCCGTATGCTCGCGAGCCCCGATGAGCTATGAGCATGGGGGCCGCCACCGTGCTGAGGAGGCCGTTCGCCCCTCTTCTTCACCGTAGGCGGGGCGTGCTGTGGTTGCCACTGGGCTGCGCCCCGCCTCGGAATCAGCGGGGTGAGCGGACGCGGTCCAAGGGGAGACGGGCGGTCGCGGATTTCCCGTCGACCGGGGCGTTGAACTCGCGGACGTGGCGGAGTTCTGTGTCGGTCAGGGCCCGGTCGTAGACGCGGACCTCGTCCAGGGCGCCCGTCATCCGGGAGCGGCCGTCGACCGCCTCGCCGAGGTGCAGGGCGAAGGGGGAGGAGCGGCTGATGGTGCCGGGTGCGTCGGGCGCGGAGACCGGGGCGGTGCCGTCCACCGTGAGGGAGAGGCGGCCGCCGGTGCGGGTGAGGGCCAGATGGTGCCATGCGCCGTCGTTGTGGGCGGCGGTGGTACTGACCGAGGCCGAGGTGTAGGTGGCGGGGCCGTTGACGGTGGTCATCAGGGCGCGGACGCGGTTCGCGGACGGTTCGCCGCGCACCCAGACCTGGGCCTGCTTGCCGCCGATGCCGCCCATCCAGAGGAAGGGGTGCTGTCCGGAGGCGGCGGAGTAGCGGAACCACAGGCTGATGGTGAAGTCACGGGTGCCGAGCGGCAGCGAGGAGCGGTAGGGGAGGCGTACGGCGTCGTCCGTGCCGTCGAAGGCGAGCGCTCTGCCGAAGCGGCCCTCGGCGGTCCCGGTGGCGCCGCCGAGGACGGTCGCGGGGCGGGCGCGGGGCGAAGCGGATCTCGTCGCGGGCGTCCACCGCGCCGCCCTCGTACATCAGCCCGACCGTGCCGGGCGCGACGAGGGCCATGTCGGAGTAGCCGGACCAGTCGGTGGTGACCACCTTGCCGCGGTCGGTCCCCTCCCAGCTGCGGGCCTCGTCCCAGGAGGAGCGGATCATCATGGTGCGGCGCCGGTCGGGGTCGGCGGGCGCCGCGAACAGCAGGCGCCCCCGATCGTCGCGGCCCGCGTCGCGCAGCCGCAGGACCGAGCCCTGCACCATCGGCGTGGACAGGTCGGGGATGGTGCGGAAGGGTGCGGCGAAGCTCTCGCCGCCGTCGTGGCTGATGGCGTAGTCGCGGTGGCCGAGGTCGGTGCCGTCCTGTTCGCGCCCGTTGACGTAGACCGAGCCGTCGGACCGCTCCAGCAGCGTCATCTCCGACGGCTTCTGACGGAACGTGCCGTCCTGCGCGATCGGGTACGAGTCCACCGCGCCGACCTTCCAGCGCCTGCCGCCGTCGTCGCTGTAGGCGAGGGCCGCGTGGTTGGCGGTGATGCGGGTGCCGTCGTGGCTCTCGGTGTTGACGGTGAAGAGCAGCCGCCCCTTGTGCGGCCCGTGCTTCAGCTGGATGCCGTGCACCGGCCCGGTGGCGTACCAGGAGTTCCACGCCGGGGGCAGCAGGGCGGGGCTCAGATCGCGCGGGGTGGACCAGGTGGCGCCGTCGTCGTCGCTGTGCTGGAGGTGCGGGGTGCGGTCACACGGCACGTCACAGCTCTGGGAGTCGTCCCGGCCGGTGTTGTACGTGCTGGCCAGCAGGATCCGGCCGGTGCGGGTGTCCACCACGGGCGCCGGGTTGCCGTGGGTGTCGCCGCCGCCCTCGTTGACCACCTGTAACGGGCCCCAGGTGCGGCCCCCGTCGGTGGAGCGCTTGAGCACCAGGTCGATGTCCCCGGCGTCGCCGCAGTTGTCCTTGCGGCCCTCGGCGAAGGCGAGCAGGGTGCCGTCCTTGGATGTGACGATGGCGGGGATACGGAAGCAGAAGTACCCCGCGTCCTGGTTGGACTTGAAGAGGATCTGCTGGTCGAAGTCCGCGTCCACGGAGGAGCCGGAAGCGGTACGGGCCGCGGACACGGTGTCGTCCGTGTCCGCGGCCCGTACCGGAAGCGGTGTCAGGGCCAGTGCCGCGGCGGCGAGAAGCACCGAGGCGCGGCGCCGCCAACGTCTGGTCCGGGGGCGTGTGCGGGGATCTGACGCCATGGTCACGACCTGCCCTTCAGAGCCATCTGGACATCAAGACATCACGACATCCCATGTCTCATGGAGACTGTCGCAGAAGTGTCCCGCTTTGCGCCGGGTGGAACAAGGACCGTGCGTCAGGGGATGAGGACGACCTTTCCCCGGTTGGTGCGGGACTCGATGATGGCGTGGGCCTTCGGGGCCTGGTCGAGCGGTATTTCGGCGTGCACGGCGGGGCGCAGGCGGCCCTCGCCGAAGAGCCGCCACAGCTCGCCGCGGTGCTGCGCGTACAACTCGGGTCGGTTCCGGGAGAAGTGAGCCATGGTCAGCCCGGTGATGGTCTTCGAGCCGGAGAGCAGGGCGTGCGCGGGTACGGTGCCGCCGCCGGAGTTGAAGAACACCAGCCGCCCGGCCGGGGCCAGGGCCGCGAGGGCGCGGGGGAGGAGGTCGCCGCCGACGCCGTCGAGCACCGCGTCGACCGGTTCGCCCCAGGACTCGTCCCCGTACGCCACCACCTCGTCCGCGCCGAGGCCGCGCAGGAACGCGGCCTTCGCCGGGTCGCCGACGGCCGCGACGACGCGGCGCACCCCTTGGACGCGCGCCAGTTGGACCGCCAGATGGCCGACGCCGCTCGCGGCGCCCGTGATGAGCAGGGATTCGGTGGGGGAGGGTGCGGCGGCCGCGAGGGCGGCGAGGGCGACATGGCCGCCGCGGACGAGGGCGACCGCCTCCACGGCGGTCGCGTCGTCCGGGAGGGGTGAGGCGGTGACGACGGGGGCGGTGGTGAGGTCGGCGTAGGAGTCCGCGAACGAGATCGCGCTGACCCGGTCGCCGACGGCGAAGCCGGTGACGCCGTCCCCGAGCGCGGCCACCCGCCCCGCGACGTCGCCGCCGAACGACCCCGGGAGCGGCGTACCGGTGTCCCGGACGCGGCGGACCCCGGGCAGGGTCACGCCGATCGCCTCGGTGCGGATCAGCAGCTCGCCGGGGGCGGGCGCGGGCGGATCGGCCTCCTCCAGGCGGAGGACGTCCGGGCCGCCGTGGGCGTGGAAACGGACGCGGCGCATGGGGCCTCCCGGGGCGATTGAATTCATTGGGTGACCCAACGATAGCGGGAATTGTTGGGGCTGCCAACGTTGGGATGTCCAACGATGTGCCGGGTACGCTGAGGCCATGCCCGAGACCCCGTTCGCCCCCGCCCGCATCCGCTCCCTGCCCAGCTGGCTCCTCGGCCGTGCCGCCGCCCGCGGGCACCGTCTGGTGGCGGAGGCGCTGGCCCGGGAGGGGATGCGGATGATGCATCACGCGGTGCTGTCCGCCGTCGCGGAGCTGGGCCCCGTATCGCAGGCGGAGCTGGGGCGCAGCCTCGGCATCGACCCCAAGGACATGGTGGGGATCGTCGGCGACCTGGAAGGGGAGGGCCTCGTCACCCGCAGCCCCGATCCGCGTGACCGCCGGAAGAACGCGATCGCCATCTCGGAGGAGGGCGAGCGGCGGCTGGTGCGGACGCGGCGGCTGGGCGACGAGGCCAACGACGAGCTGACGGCGGGGCTGAGCACGGCGGAGCGCGAGCAACTGATGGCGCTGCTGCGGCGGGTGGCCGAGCCGGACGAGCCGTGCCGCGAGGCGTAGCGGGGGGGCGGACGTCCGGTGGCTGCGGGTCAGTCCGTGGCGGACTGACCCGCCGTGATCACCACGTCCAGCAGCGACCGCGACGTCTCCAGCTCCTCGATCGCGGTCGTCATCCGGTCCCGCTCCCGCCGCAGTTGGCCCAGCAGGTCCTGGCAGGTCGGGACCAGCCGCTCGCCGTCGTCGCGGACGCACGGCAGGACCTGGGAGATGACCGCGGTGGACAGGCCCGCGGCGAGGAGGGCGCGGATGCGGTGCACCGTCACCACATCGGACTCGCGGTAGACGCGGTAGCCGCTGGGCAGCCGGTCGGGCCGGAGCAAGCCCTGCTGTTCGTAGTAGCGCAGCAGGCGTTCGTTCACCCCGGTGCGCCGGGACAGCTCGCCGATGCGCATGGACTTCTCTCCTCCGGCTCCCCGACTTCCGCCGTCAGAGTTTACGAGCGCACATCACGTCGTCGAGCAGCGCCTGGACTTCCTTCTCGGCCGCGAGGAGCTGCTCGTCGTCGGACGTCGTGCCCGTGGTCATGACCACGACCGAGCGTCGCCCGTGGGTGTCTGTGGTGGCCCTGACCGTGCCGCCCGCGAGGTCACCGCCGTGGCCCCAGCGGTCTCCGCCGCAGGTCAGCGGCTGCTGGGCCAGCCCGAGGCCGTAGCGCATCCCGGGGAAGACCTTCTCGTAGTCCGCGTTGACGGCGACGGTCCGGCGCATCTCGGCGAGCTGCGGCGGCAGCAGCAGCTTCCCGCGCAGCAGCGCGGTGTAGAACCGGTTCACATCGTGGTCGGTGCTGACCAGAGAGCCCGCGGAGCCCGCCCAGTTCACATTGCGGACGGTGGTGTCGGTCCACTTGGCTGAATCGGGGAAGCGCTTGTACGTATGCGCGTGCGGGCCCCTCAGATACGGGTCGTCGCCGGGCGCGTAGGTGCCGGTCAGGCCCAGCGGGCGGACGATCCGGTCATGGACCTCCTTGTCCCATGACCGCCCGGTGACCTTCTTGATGATCATTCCGGCGAGGAGGTAGCCGGGGTTGGAGTAGCTCCACTGCGGATTCGGCTCGTCCTCGGCGGCGGGCGGGAAGTCGGGTCGGTGCCTCATCGCTCCGGCGACGATCTCCTCGGGGTCGATGTGGCGGTACCGGTTCTGCTCGAATGCCTCGGCCGTGTCCCCGGTCTCCTCCGTGGGGTCGTAGCGGTAGATGCCGCTGGTGTGCTGGAGCAGGTTGCGGATGGTGATCCGGCTGCCGTCGTTGCCGTTGCCGCTCACCACGCCCGGCAGCCACTTCTCCACCGGGTCGCTCAGCGACAGCTCCCCCTCGGCGACCAACTGGAGTACGACCGTGGCCACGAAGGTCTTGGTGACGCTCGCGGCCCGGTAGTTCGCCCCGTACGGCATGGGGCGGCCGGTGTTCCGCTCGGCCACGCCCGCGCGGGCGCGGACCTCGCGGCGGCCGTCCCGCACCTCCACGGTGATGCCGGTGTATCCGGCGTCCCGGAGGACCCTGGCCACCCGCTGGTGTAGCTCCTTCGAGGTGAGCGCGGTGGGCGCGGCGGACGCGGTGCGGTGATCGGCCGTGGCCGCCGGGACGGCGGCGGCGCCGACGAGGAGGGCGGCGGCCGCCGTGGTGGCCGCGGCGAGACGTAAACGGGCTGTTCTGATACGTCTGTTCATGTCGCCCCAGCCTGCCGGGGCGAGGGGCCCCGGACCATGGAGACGGCCCCCGGGCCCGGGTGGGGGCAGGCCCCGGGCCCTGGTGGGGGCAGCCCTACAAGGTGGCAGGCGCCGTCAGGCCGAGGAGCCACTGTCCACGACCAGGTCGGTGCCGACCACGGAACCCGCCGCCGGGGAGGCGAGGTAGAGCACCGCCGCCGCGATCTCGTCCGCCTCGGCGAGCCGGCCCAGCGGGGTCTGCGTCTTCATCCGCTCGGCACGATCGGCCTCGGTCTCGCCGGGCAGCAGCGACATGGGGCCGTCGGAGGCGCCGGGGCTGACCGCGTTGATCCGGACGCCCTGGTGGATGTGGTCGAGCGCGGCTGCCCGGGTCAGCGCGGCCACCGCCGCCTTCGAGGTGCTGTACGCGCCGTTGCCCGGAACCCGGAGGTGGGCGCCGAGGTTGGACGAGACGTTGACGATGGCTCCGCCGCCGTTCTCCTTCATGTGGGCGATCTGGTGCTTCATGGCCAGCCAGACGCCCGTCACATTGGTGCGCAGCACCGCGTCCCAGTCCTCCTCGCTGACCTCGCCGACCGGCCCCTGGCCGCGGAGTATCGCGGCGTTGTTGACCGCGATGTCCAGCCCACCGAAGCGGCTGACGGTCTCGCGCACCAGATCCCGCAGTCGGCCGGAGTCGGTGACATCGGCGGTGACGGCGGCGGCCCGGCCGCCCGCGGCCTCGATGAGGCGGACCGTCTCGGCCAGGGTGGCTTCGGTGCGCCCCGCGGCCACGACGGCCGCGCCCTCGGCGGCGAAGGCGAGCGCGATGGCACGGCCGAGGCCGGAGCCCGCGCCGGTGACGAGGGCGGTCTTTGCGGTGAAGCGGTTCATCGTATGGCTCCTTGTGCGGTGGAGGAGGGACGGCTCCGCTGGACGCGGAGGTTCAGGGCGGCGGCGGCCGCGAGCGCGGCGCCCGTCGCGGCGAGGGAGGAGGAGTCGCTGCCGAAGGTGAGCACGATGGCGAAGACCACCGTCGGACCCAGCTCCATCGCCGTGTTCAGCACCCCGCCGGCGAGCCCGGTCCGCTCGGGCGGCACACCGTCGGTGGTGAGGACCGCGGCCCCGGCGAAGGAGGCCGCGGTACCGGTCGGCAGCAGCATCAGCCCGGGCAGAAGCCCCGACGCGTACGGGGTGTGGGGGTCGAGCCCGGTGAGAGCCAGCAGGACGAGCCCGGCAGCGGCCGTGGCCAGTCCGGCGGCGGTGACCTTCCGGGGGCCGAAGCGGGCTATGAGCCCTCCCGCCAACCGGCCCGAGGCGAGCAGTGCGACGGCGAACGGCAGGAAGGCGGCCGAGGTCCGCAGCGGGGACCAGTCACGGTCCTGCTGGAGGTGGAGCGAGAACGTCACGAAGGTCATCGCGGTCGCGCAGGCGCTCAGCGCGATGGCCGTGAGGGCGAGGGCCCGCTGCCGGTCCGCCAGGAAGCGGGGCGGCAGGAGCGGATCTCCGGCCCGGTGCTCGGCGTACCAGAACGCGGTGAGCAGCGCGGCTCCGAGGAGCAGCGGCACCAGCACCCCGGCCGACGACCAGGGAAGGGCGTCGGTGACGACGAGCCCGTAACTGGCGAGCGTGATCCCCGCGGTGGCCAGCAGGGCGCCCGGCAGATCGAGCGTCCGGCCCGGGGCCGGCGCGGTGTCCGGAAGCAGCCGGGGCGCGAGCGCCAGGGCGGCCGCGGCCACCGCGAACGGTACGGCGAAGCTCCAACGCCAGGACAGCAGTTCCGCTATGACGCCGGAGAGCACATTGCCCGCGGTCGCGCCGAGCACCGAGAGCCCGCCCCAGGACGCCATCGCCCTCCCGTACGCCGCGGGGGAGGGGAAGACGGCGCGCAGCACGGCCATCGCGGCGGGCGCGATCAGTGCCGCGCCCGCGCCCTGTGCGAAGCGTGCCGCGAGGAGTGTGCCGATGCCGGGGGCGAACGGGGCAGCGGCCGAGGCCGCGGCGAAGAGCGTGAGCCCGGCGCCGAGGGCTCGTCGCCCGCCGTACCGGTCGGCGATGCGGCCACCGAAGAGCAGCAGCCCGGCGAAGGTCAGTCCGTAAGCGGCGCTCAGCAGGATCAGATCGGCGCGCTCCAGGTCGAATGCGCGCCCGATCTCGGGCAGCGGCACGGCGATCGCGGCGAGCGTGAAGATCAGCGTGATCTGGACGGAGCCGAGCAGGGCGAACGCCCGGCGCCGGCGCGTGCCGGTGGCGGTGCCGGTGCCGGTGCCGGTGGCGGTGCTGGCGCCGGTGTCGGTACTGGCACCGCACGGCGGCGTATCCGTGGCGGTCATCTTGTCCCCCAATTTTGACCGATCGGTTTAATATGCGGGCATGAAAAAGGAGCGGCTGCTGTTGTGCCGTGATGTGGGTCGGCCCCGGGGCGGGGCTTCAGTCCAGCAGCGCCAGCGCCTGCTCCGCCGCGTCCCGTACCCGGGCGGGGTCGTCCGACGCCTTGCCCACCACCCGTAGTCCCTGGAGGAGGACGAACAGCATCCGTGCCAGCGCGCGGGGGTCGCGGTCCTCGGGAAGCTCCCCTTGGGCCTGGGCCCGTATCAGCGCGGAGTGCAGTGGGGTCTCCACGTGGTCCCAGCTCACTTCGACTCGGCGGGCGATCACCGGGTCGTGCGGGGCCAGTTCGGCCGCGGTGTTGGTCACCAGGCAGCCTGTCAGTCGGTGCTCCGGGGAGGCGGCCTCCTCGGCGAAGCGGTGCACCAGCGCCCGCACCGCGGGCAGTGCGGGGCCCGGCTGGGACAACTCGGCCAGCAGGGACGGGTCGCGGGTCTCCGCGTAGCGGTCCATCGCCTTCAGATACAGCTCGCGCTTGTTTCCGAAGGTCGCGTAGATGCTGGCGCGGCCGATGCCGAGATGCTCGACGAGGTCCGCCATCGAGGTCGCTTCATAGCCGCGCCGCCAGAACAGCTCGAGAGCCGACTGGAGTGCGGCCTCCGGATCGAATTCCTTCGTTCTGGCCATGGGGAAACCCTAGCACCCATCCAGAACGATCGGTCAATAACTCTTTCGAGGGACAGGGACAGGGACAGGGACAGGGACAGAGGCAGTGCCCTCAGGCGCCGCCGACCGCCGTCGGCAGGGCGAGCCGGTGCTCGCCCGCGTACACGTTCATCGACGTGCCGCGCAGGAAGCCGACCAGCGTCAGCCCCGCCTCGTCCGCCAGGTCCACGGCCAGCGAGGACGGCGCCGAGACCGCGGCCAGCACCGGGATACCCGCCATGACGGCCTTCTGTGCCAGCTCGAAGGAGGCCCGGCCGGAGACCAGCAGCACCGCCCCGGACAGCGGCAGCAGCCCCTGCTGCACGGCTCGCCCGACCAGCTTGTCCACGGCGTTGTGGCGGCCCACGTCCTCCCGTACGTCCAGCAGCTCGCCCTCCGGCGTGAACAGCGCCGCCGCGTGCAGCCCACCGGTGCGGTCGAAGACGCGCTGGGCGGCGCGCAGCCGGTCGGGCAGGGCGGTCAGGGTCTCCGGGGTGATGCGGATGGGAGCGTGCGGGTCGTCCGGCCCGTCCAGCCGCCAGCGCGCCGTGGTGCGGACGGCGTCCAGGCTGGCCTTGCCGCACAGGCCGCAGGACGAGGTCGTGTAGACGTTGCGTTCGAGGGTGATGTCGGGGACGGGTACGCCCGGGGCGAGCTTCACGTCCACCACGTTGTAGGTGTTGGAGCCGTCCTCGGTCGCGCCCGCGCAGTAGACGATGTTCGCCAGTTCGTCCGCGCTGCCGAGCACGCCCTCGCTCACCAGGAAACCGGCGGCCAGCGCGAAGTCGTCACCCGGTGTGCGCATGGTGATCGCCAGTGGCCGTCCGTTCAGCCGGATCTCCAGCGGCTCCTCGGCCACCAGGGTGTCCGGGCGGGTGCTGACCACCCCGTCCCGGAGGCGGATGACGCGGCGTCGCTCAGTGACCCGTCCCATGTCGATCAGTCCCGGTTCTGTGCGTGGTTGCGTGCGTGGTCGTGTGCGTGCTGGGAGGTCTCATTGTCCTGCACGTGGGCCTGAGACCGTAGCCCCGGTGTGCGTAAACTGTAGACAATAACCAATCCGGAACAACCAATCCGGGAATCCGGCCGACGCCGATCCACAGGGGGCGCGATGCTGTCCAAGGGGCTGCCGCAGGGCGCGGTGCCGAGGCTGGAGCGGCCCGGGCCGCTGCGCGAGCGCGTCTACGAGGCTCTGCTCGAACTCATCACCACCCGCGCCCTCCGCCCCGGCCAGCACCTCGTCGAGAGCGAACTGGCGAGCCAGCTCGGCGTTTCCCGGCAGCCGGTGCGCGAGGCGCTTCAGCGGCTCAACACCGAGGGGTGGGTCGATCTGCGCCCGGCGCAGGGCGCGTTCGTCCACGAGCCCACGGAGGAGGAGGCCGACCAGCTCCTCACCGTTCGCACCCTGCTGGAGGCCGAGGCCGCGCGGCTGGCCGCCGCGGGCGCGGGGCCGGAGGGGATCGCGGCGCTGGAGGAGGTGTGCGCCACGGGTGAACGGGCCGTCCTGGACGACGACGTGGACGGCGCGGTGGCCGCGAACGCCGAATTCCATGCCACGGTGATGGCGCTCGCCGGGAACGCGGTGCTGGCGGACCTGGCCGCCCAGGTGCACCGCCGGGTCCGCTGGTACTACACCCCGGTGGCCCGGCAGCGCGGCAAGCAGTCCTGGACCGAGCACCGCGAGCTGATCGCTGCCATCGCCGCGCGCGACGAACGGCGCGCCACGGAGATCATGCGCGCGCACACGGAGCACACTCGCCGCAGCTATCACGAGCGCCCCGGCGACTGACTGCCGAGCGTCCCGGCGACCGACCGCCGAGCGTCCCGGCGACTGACCGCCGAGCATCCCCGCGACTGACCGCCGGTCGTGCGCGTGGCGTCAGCCGCCGGTCGCGCCCGTGGCCTCAGCCGCGGGTCCCGTCCATGCGCTCGACCGCGTCCTTGGCCTCCTTGAGGTCCGCGTTCGTGATCTCGCGGTACTCCTTGATGGCCTGGATCTTCTTGTTCTCGCGCAGCAGGGCCGTCACCCGCTCCATGCCCGGCTCCTCCTGACGGATGCCCAGGTGCTCGAGGATCAGGTCCGCCTTGCGCTCCAGCCGGGCGTTCCGGCGCTCCAGCCGCTTGAGGCGGGCTTCCAGGCTGCCGTACACCACGACGACGACCACGAGGGTTGCATAGCTGGCTATTTCCATGATCGACATGGTACGGCGCGGCCGTGACGGGAAATCGCCCCTGCCTCACCTCTAGTTTGTCCTTCCGCAGGAGAAAGTCCGCATGGATTGCGGCGCAAGTTCTTCCCACCCCCGACAACCGCTGCTACGTTCCCCGTGAAAGCCCGACCATGTGCATGCCGATGACGGCGGGAGGGGCGGCGTGAGGCGCATGACGGCACGACCCGCGAACGCGCATCAGGCCCGGCTGCTCCGCCTGTTGCGCGATGGCGGCCCCAACTCCCGGGCTCAACTGGGCGATCAGATCGACCTCTCGCGTTCCAAGCTCGCCGTCGAGATCGACCGGTTGCTGGAGACCGGGCTGGTGATCGCCGACGGCCTCGCCGCCTCACGGGGCGGGCGACGCTCGCACAACATCCGGCTCGCGCCCGCCCTGCGGCTGCTCGGCGTCGACATCGGCGCCACCTCCGTCGACGTGGCCGTGACCAACGCGGAACTGGAGATTCTCGGCCACCTCACGCAGCCCATGGACGTCCGCGAGGGCCCGGTCGCGGTGTTCGAACAGGTCCTGGCCATGGCCGCCAAGCTCCGCGCCTCCGGCGTCGCGGAGGGGTTCGACGGCGCGGGCATCGGAGTGCCGGGCCCCGTCCGGTACCCCGAGGGCGTGCCCGTCGCGCCGCCGATCATGCCGGGCTGGGACGGCTTCCCCGTACGGGAGGCACTCAGCCAGGAACTGGGCTGCCCCGTCATGGTCGACAACGACGTGAACCTCATGGCCATGGGGGAGCAGCACGCCGGAGTCGCCCGCTCCGTCAAGGACTTCCTCTGCGTCAAGATCGGCACGGGTATCGGCTGCGGCATCGTGGTCGGGGGTGATGTCTACCGCGGTACGACCGGCAGCGCGGGCGACATCGGACACATCCAGGCCGAGCCCGACGGCCGCCCCTGCGCCTGCGGCAACCACGGCTGCCTGGAGGCCTACTTCGGCGGCGCGGCCCTCGCCCGCGACGCCGAGGCCGCCGCCCTCGACGGCCGCTCCGCCGAACTCGCCGCGCGGCTGGAGGCCGCGGGGCAGCTCGCCGCCACGGACGTCGCGGCGGCGGCCTCGGCCGGTGACGCCGCCGCCCTCGACCTCATCCGCGAGGGTGGCATGCGCACCGGTCAGGTCATCGCCGGTCTCGTCAGCTTCTTCAACCCGGGCCTGGTCGTGATCGGCGGCGGCGTCACCGGCCTCGGTCACACGCTCCTCGCCGCCATCCGCACCCAGGTCTACCGTCAGTCCCTTCCGCTCGCCACCGGCAACCTCCCCATCGTGCTGGGCGAACTGGGCCCGGCCGCGGGGGTCACCGGCGCGGCCCGTCTGATCAGCGACCACCTCTTCTCCCCGGCCTGACCTTCCCGCCCGGGCGCCCACCGCCCGGCCCCCGTCCCTACGGTCCGCCCCGCGGAACGGACCGTACCGAGGCACAGCGCGCAGCACGCGCGACACCCCCGGCGCCCTGGGCACCCGGCCCCCAGAGGGCGCCTGCCGCAGGTGTCCGTTATCGCCTCGGCACCACCAGCCCCTCCGGCGTTCGAGGAGCGGGGGCCGGGGCGGGGCCCCGGGGTCGGGGAGGGCCGGGGCGGGGGAGAGCAGCAGCCGCACCACCCGCACGGCACCAGCAAACGGCAACCCGCACCGCCACAGCACCGCGTACCCCGCAACCCCGCACACCGCGACAGCGATCCGCACCGCCACAGCGACCCGCCCGAGGAGGCTCGCCATGGCACCACCCGAACCGCGTCAGACGAACCCGCCCCCGCTCCTCACCATGTCCGGCATCACCAAGTCCTTCCCCGGCGTACGGGCCCTCGACGGCGTCGACCTCGACGTCCAGGCGGGCGAGGTGCACTGCCTGCTGGGGCAGAACGGCGCGGGCAAGTCCACGCTGATCAAGGTGCTGGCCGGGGCCCACCAGCCGGACGGCGGGGAGATCGTGTGGCAGGGCGCGCCCGTTGCCCTGAAGTCGCCCGTCGCCGCCATGCGCCTCGGCATCGCCACCATCTACCAGGAACTCGACCTGGTGGAGGGCCTGTCCGTGGCCGAGAACATCTTCCTCGGCCACGAGCCCGCCACCGCGGGCTTCGTACGGTCCCGGGCCGCCCGGGGCACCGCCGCCGAGCTGCTGGCCCGCCTCGGCCACCCCGAGATCGACCCGCGGCGGCTGGTGGGCGAACTCTCCGCCGCCGCACAGCAGATCGTGTCCATGGCCCGCGCCCTCTCGCACGACGTACGGCTGATCGTCATGGACGAGCCGTCCGCCGCGCTCGACCCCGACGAGGTGGACAACCTCTTCCGTATCGTCGGGGACCTCACGACCGGTGGCGTGGCGGTCGTCTACATCTCGCACCGGCTGGAGGAGATCCGCCGCATCGGCGACCGCGTCACCGTGCTGAAGGACGGCCGCGCCGCCGCCCGCGGGCTGCCCGCCCGTACGACGCCCACCCGTGACGTCGTCGCGCTGATGACGGGCCGTGATGTCGAGTACGCGTTCCCCCGCCGCACCACCGAAGTCCCCACCCCACACCAACCCGTGCTGCGACTCCAAGGGCTGGCCAGGGCCGGGGAGTTCGAGCCGGTGGACCTCGACGTGGCGCCCGGCGAGATCGTGGGGCTCGCCGGACTCGTCGGCTCCGGCCGGTCCGAGATCCTGGAGACCGTCTACGGTGCCCGCCGCCCCACCGCGGGACGTGTCCTCGTCGACGGCCGCCCGCTGCGCCCCGGCAGCGTGTCCGCCGCCGTGCGCGCCGGGCTCGGGCTGGCGCCCGAGGAGCGCAAGGCGCAGGCGCTGCTGATGCTGGAGTCCGTCACCCGTAACGTCTCCGTCTCCTCCCTCGCCCGCTTCTCCCGGGCCGGTTGGCTGGACCACGGCGCCGAGCGGGACGCGGCCCGCCGCAGCGTGCGCGATCTGTCGCTGCACCCGGACGACCCGGAGCGGCCGGTGCGCACGTTGTCCGGCGGCAATCAGCAGAAGGCGGTGCTGGCGCGCTGGCTGCTGCGCGGCTGCCGGGTGCTGCTGCTGGACGAGCCCACCCGCGGGGTGGACGTCGGCGCCCGCGCCGAGCTGTACGCGGTGATCCGCCGCCTCGCCGACGACGGCATGGCGGTGCTGCTGGTCTCCAGCGAACTGCCCGAAGTCCTCGGCCTCGCCGACCGGGTGCTGGTGCTTCGCGAGGGGCGTGTCGTGCATACGGCGCCCGCGGGCGAACTGGACGAGCACCGCGTCCTCGATCTCGTGATGGAAGGGAGTCCGTCGTGCTGAACTCACCCGGAGGCGCCGACGCCGACACGGGCGCCGACGCCGTCCCCGGCGCCGCCGCCACGCTCACGAAGGCAGCCGGGCCCGGGCCCGCCGCCGGGCCACCGGCCAAGGGCGGCGGCCTCAGAGGCCTCGCCGACGTCCGCAACCTCTCCCTCCTCGGCGTGCTCGCCGTCCTCGTCGTCGTGGGCGGCATCACCAAGCCCGACGCGTTCCTGAGCACCGACAACCTGCAACTCGTCCTCACCCAGGCGTCCGTCATCGGCGTCGTCACCGTCGGCGTGACCTTCGTCATCACCAGCGGCGGCATCGATCTGTCCGTCGGCGCGATCGTCGCGCTCGCCTCGGTGTGGGCCACCACGCTCGCCACCCAGGACTACGGTTTCGGCGGCATCCTGATGTGCGCCGTACTCGTGGGGCTCGGCTGCGGCCTGGTCAACGGTGTGCTCATCGCGTACGGCAGCGTGGTCCCGTTCATCGCCACCCTCGCCATGCTGGCCTCCGCGCGCGGCCTCGCGCTCCTGATCAGCGACGGCAAGACGCAGGTCATCACCGTCAAGCCGGTCCTGGACCTCGGGCTCCGCGACTCCTACGTGCTCGGCATCCCACCGCTGGTGATGATCTTCGCCGCGGTCACGGTCCTCGGCTGGCTGCTGCTGGGCCGTACGACCTTCGGGCGGCGCACCGTCGCCATCGGCGGCAACCCGGAGGCGGCCCGGCTCGCGGGCATCGACGTACGGCGCCAGCGGCTGCTGCTGTATCTGCTGTCCGGGCTGTGCTGCGGCATCGCCGCGTTCATGCTGGTCGTCCTCACCGGCTCCGGCCAGAACACCAACGGCAACCTGTACGAACTCGACGCCATCGCCGCCGCCATCATCGGCGGCACCCTGCTCAGCGGCGGCCGCGGCACCATCACCGGCTCCGTCCTCGGCGTCCTCGTCTTCACCACCATCACCAACCTCTTCGCCCTGAACAACCTCCAGAGCGATGTCCAGCAGATCGCCAAGGGCGCGATCATCGTCGCCGCCGTCCTGGTACAGAAGGGTCGTTCGACGCCATGAACCACACCCCGAACCACACCCAGGGAAACCCCACCAGCCGCAGAAACCTCCTCCTGGGCACCGCCGCGGCGGGCGCGCTGTTCGCGGCCGGCTGCACCAGCAACGAGAACAACGACAGCAAGGACGAGGGCAAGCAGCCCGCGGGCGCCGCCGACAAGAAGCCCGGCAAGAAGGTCACCATCGGCTTCGCCGGGCCGCAGGCCGACCACGGCTGGCTCAACGCCATCAACGAGCAGGCCAAACGGCGAGCCAAGGAGTACCAGGACGTCACGCTGGTCAGCACGGAGGGCTCCAACGACACCGCCCAGCAGATCGGGCAGATCGAGACCCTCATCAACAAGAAGGTCGACGTCCTGGTCATCCTGCCCGCCGACGGCAAGGCGCTCACCCAGGTCGGGCTGAAGGCCATGGAGTCGGGCATCCCCGTCGTCAACCTCGACCGCGTCTTCGCCTCCCCGCAGGCGTACCGCTGCTGGATCGGCGGCGACAACTACGGCATGGGGCTCAACGCCGGTCGCTACATCGGCGAACAGCTCAAGGGCAAGAAGAACGCCAAGGTGGTGGAGCTGGCCGGGCTGGACAACCTGGAACTGACCCGCCAGCGCACGGCCGGTTTCGACGACGCCCTCAAGAACTACCCCAACATCAAGAAGGTGGGCCGCCAGGCCGCCGAATTCACCGTCGAGTCCGGCCAGTCGAAGATGGCCCAGCTGCTCCAGGCCCACTCCGGCTTCGACGCCCTGTGGAACCACGACGACGACCAGGGCGTCGGCGCCGAACGCGCCATCCAGCAGGCCGGACGCGACGACTTCCTGATGGTCGGCGGCGCGGGCGCCAAGCGGGCCATGGACGCCATCAAGGCCGACAACACCGTCCTCAAGGCCACCGTCCTGTACCCGCCGACGATGGCCGCCTCCGCCATCGACCTGGCCCGCGCGCTCGGCCAGGGCAACGGCGTCGGGGGCCTGGCCGAGCTGGAGATCCCCGCGTCCCTCACCCTCTACTCGGCCGTCGTGACCAAGGACAACGTGGACGAGTACCTGCCCACGGGATTCAGCTGATTCGGCCAGGCCCCATCTCCACCTCGCATCCGCCGCGATCTGAGAGGAGCCTCATGGAACACCCCGAAGCGCAACAGGCCGAAGCACAGGGCCTCGGCATCGGCATGGTCGGCTACGCCTTCATGGGCGCCGCCCACTCCCAGGGCTGGCGCACCGCGGCCCGCGTCTTCGACCTCCCACTCCGCCCCGCCATGGCCGCCATCTGCGGCCGCGACCCGGACGCCGTCCGCGCCGCCGCGGACAAACACGGCTGGGCGGCCGCCGAGACCGACTGGCGCGATCTGATCGCCCGGGACGATGTGCAGCTGGTCGACGTCTGCACCCCCGGAGACAGCCACGCCGAGATCGCGATCGCCGCGCTGGAGGCCGGTAAGCACGTGCTGTGCGAGAAGCCCCTCGCCAACTCGGTCGCCGAAGCGGAAGCCATGGCCGACGCGGCGCGCCGGGCCCGGACGCGCGGACAGCGGGCGATGGTGGGCTTCAACTACCGCCGTACGCCCGCGATCGCGCAGGCCCGCCGCATGGTGGCCGGGGGCCGGATCGGCGTCCTGCGCCACGTACGGGTCACCTACCTCCAGGACTGGATCGTGGATCCGGAATTCCCCCTGGTGTGGCGGCTGCGCCGGGAACTGGCGGGCTCCGGCGCGCTCGGCGACCTCGGTGCGCACATCGTGGACCTCGCGCAGTACCTGGCGGGGGAGCGGCTGGTCGGCGTCTCGGCACTTACCGAAACCTTCGTACGGGACCGTCCGCTTCCGGGCGCCGCGGGCCCGGGCGCGGCGCATTCCGGTGCGGCGGCGCGCGGCCCGGTCACGGTCGACGACGCCGCCCTGTTCACCGGTCGGCTCGCCTCCGGCGCGCTGGCCTCCTTCGAGGCCAGCCGCTTCGCCGCCGGGCGCAAGAACTCGCTGCGCATCGAGCTGAACGGCGACCACGGCTCGCTCGCCTTCGACCTCGAACGGCTCAACGAGCTGTCCTTCCACGACCACACCGCCCCCGCCGCCGACTCCGGCTTCCGCCGCATCCTCGTCACCGAACCCGACCACCCCTACCTGGCGGCCTGGTGGCCCCCGGGCCACGGGCTCGGCTACGACCACACCTTCGTCCACCAGGCGCGCGACATGGTGGCGGCCATCGCCGCCGGAACCGACCCCGAGCCGTCCTTCGAGGACGGGCTCCAGGTGCAGCGGGTGCTGGCCGCGGTCGAGGACAGCGCCGAGAAGAACTGCGTCTACACACCCGTGCCCGCCTGAGGAGGAGGCCCCCATGCCCAGACCCTTCACCCTCTTCACCGGCCAGTGGGCGGACCTGCCACTGGAGGAGGTCTGCCGCCACGCCCGCGACTTCGGCTACGACGGCCTCGAACTCGCCTGCTGGGGCGACCACTTCGAGGTCGGCCGCGCGCTCGGCGAGCCCGGCTACCTCGACGGGCGCCGCCGGCTCCTCGACAAGTACGGCCTCCAGTGCTGGGCCATCTCCAACCACCTGGTCGGCCAGGCCGTCTGCGACCACCCCATCGACGAACGCCACCAGGCCATCCTCCCCGCCCGCATCTGGGGCGACGGCGACGCGGAAGGCGTACGGCAGCGGGCCGCCGCCGAAATGGCCGACACGGCCCGCGCCGCGGCCGCCTTCGGCGTGCGCACCGTCATCGGCTTCACCGGCTCGTCCATCTGGCACCTGGTCGCCATGTTCCCGCCGGTGCCGCCCGGCATGATCGACCGCGGCTACGAGGACTTCGCCACGCGCTGGAACCCCATCCTCGACGTCTTCGACGCCGAGGGCGTGCGCTTCGCCCACGAGGTCCACCCGAGCGAGATCGCGTACGACTACTGGACGACCCACCGCGCCCTCGAAGCCGTCGGCCACCGCCCCGCCTTCGGCCTCAACTTCGACCCCAGCCACTTCGTCTGGCAGGACCTCGACCCGGTCGGCTTCCTGTGGGACTTCCGCGACCGGATCTACCACGTCGACTGCAAGGAGGCCCGCCGCCGCCTCGACGGCCGCAACGGCCGCCTGGGCTCCCACCTCCCCTGGGGCGACCCCCGCCGCGGCTGGGACTTCGTCTCCGCGGGCCACGGCGACGTGCCCTGGGAGGACGTCTTCCGCATGCTGCGCTCCATCGCGTACGACGGCCCGATCTCGGTGGAGTGGGAGGACGCGGGCATGGACCGCCTGACCGGCGCCCCCGAGGCCCTGCACCACTTGAAGTCCTACGACTTCGACCCCCCGACGTCCTCCTTCGACGCGGCTTTCGGCGGCGCCTGAGCCCTCCCGGCCACGCACCCGAACTCCGCCCGGCCCGGCCCACGCCCCGGGGCTGCCGGGGCCTGCGAGTCCGGCGGGGCAACGCGGTTGCCAGGCTTCGGCCTACGCCGTGGCCCGGGCGCCGGGCCGCCACCCCCGGCCTCGCCGGGGGTGGGGGTGGGGTGGGTCGGCGCGGGGGCCGATTCTTCCCCCACCCCGCCCCTTCCCGAAACTGGGGGCAAGCCCCCAGACCCCCGGCCCGGCAGGGCTGGGCAATGCCGGGTCGCCGAGGCCGACGGAGCGCGCGACGGCACGCACACGGGATTCCGGGGCGCGGGGCTCTCGGTGCGCCGGGGTTGGCCCCTGCCCGTGCCCGGGGCTGCGGTCCGTGCCGGTCCGGTGGAGGCGCTGCGCGGCGCCCTGGCCGGACCCGGGCCCGAACGGCGCGCCCTAGAACCTCGGGGGGCTGGGGGCCTGCCCCCAGTTCGGGGAGGGGCGGGGTGGGGGAGAGGAACCCGCCCAACACCCCACCGGCTTTGTCCTCCCCGCGGACCAAGCCAACCCGCCCCGTGTCAAAGGGGTTTCCGAACCGGACAAACCACGCTACCGTCCTTGAGATGTACCGGTCACATGGGGCCCCTCACCCCGAACCGGTCATCGAACGGCGCGACGGCGCGCGCCTGTGCCAGGTCGGGCGGCCAACGGCCCCCGTCCGTACACCCCCTCTTTTCCCGGAGGATCAGCGTGCACAGGAAACGGCATGGACTGCGCGGCTCCCTCGCGCTCGTCACGAGTTCGCTGCTCGTGGGCGCGGGGCTCGCGTTCACCGCATCCCCACCAGCGGGAGCGGACCAGGCGGAGGAGAAGTTCCAGCAGGTCACGCTCGCCAAGGGCGCGGCCGAGACCGGTGAGCCCATGTCGCTCGCCGTCCTCCCCGACCGCTCGGTGCTGCACACGTCCCGCGACGGCACCCTCCGCCTGACAGACGCGGGCGGCGACACCAAGGTGTCCGGCAAGCTCCCGGTCTACTCGCACGACGAGGAGGGGCTCCAGGGCGTCGGCATCGACCCCGGGTTCGAAGAGAACCGCGCCATCTACCTCTACTACGCACCCCCGTTGGACACCCCCGCGGGCGACGCCCCCAACGAGGGCACGGCGGCCGACTTCGCGAAGTTCGACGGCGTCAACCGCCTCTCCCGCTTCACCCTCGACGCCGACGGCACCCTCAACACCGCCAGCGAGAAGAAGATCCTCGACGTCCCCGCCTCCCGCGGCACCTGCTGCCACGTCGGCGGCGACATCGACTTCGACGCCGAGGGCAACCTCTACCTCTCGACCGGCGACGACACCAACCCGTTCGCCTCCGACGGCTTCACCCCCATCGACGAGCGCCCCGACCGCAACCCCGCCTATGACGCGCGCCGCTCCGCGGGCAACACCAACGACCTGCGCGGCAAGATCCTCCGTATCAAGGTGGCCGCGGACGGCTCGTACACCGTCCCGGACGGCAACCTCTTCGCGCCCGGCACCGAGAAGACCCGCCCCGAGATCTACGCGATGGGCTTCCGCAACCCGTTCCGGATCAACATCGACAAGCCGACCGGCACGGTCTACGTCGGCGACTACGGGCCGGACGCGGGCGCCGCCGACCCGAACCGCGGCCCGGCGGGCATGGTCGAGTTCGCGCGCGTCACCAAGCCCGGCAACTTCGGCTGGCCGTACTGCGTCGGCGACAACAAGCCGTACCGGGACTACGACTTCGCCACCGGCGCCTCCGGCCCGGCCTTCGACTGCGCCGCACCGAAGAACACCTCGCCGCACAACACCGGGCTGACCGACCTGCCGCCCGCCCAGCCCGCCTGGATCCCGTACGACAACGACTCGGTGCCCGAGTTCGGCACCGGTTCCGAGTCGCCGATGGGCGGCCCGGTCTACCGTTACGACGCCTCGCTCGACTCCCCGGTCAAGTTCCCGGAAGGCTACGACGGCGACTTCTTCGCGACCGAGTTCGGCCGCCAGTGGATCAAGCGCATCGAGCAGGGCGCCGACGGCACCGTGGAGAAGATCAACGACTTCCCCTGGACCGGCACCCAGGTGATGGACTCCGCCTTCGGCCCGGACGGCGCGCTGTACGTCCTCGACTACGGGCTGAACTGGTTCGGCGGCGACGAACACTCCGCCCTCTACCGCATCGAGAACGCCACCGACGGCTACTCGCCGATCGCCGAGGCCGCCGCCGACCGCACCTCCGGCAAGGCGCCCATGAAGGTCGCGTTCAGCTCGGCGGGCACCGCCGACGCCGACGGCGACACGCTCACGTACCGCTGGGACTTCGGCGACGGCCACACCTCCACCGCCCCGAACCCCACCCACCGGTACACCAGGAACGGCACCTACACCGCCACCGTCACCGCCACGGACCCCACCGGCCGCAGCGGCAGCGCCGGCGTGCACCTGACCGTCGGCAACACCGCCCCCAAGGTGACGCTGCAACTGCCCGGCGACGGCCAGCTGTTCACCTTCGGCGACGAGGTGCCGTTCAAGGTGAAGGTGACCGACCCCGAGGACCGGACCATCGACTGCGCCAAGGTCAAGGTCACCCATGTCCTCGGCCACGACAGCCACGGCCACCCCGTCACTTCGGCCACCGGCTGCTCCGGAACGCTCAAGACCAGCGCCGACGGCGAACACGACCCCAACGCCAACATCTTCGGGGTCTTCGACGCCGAGTACACCGACAACGGCGGGGGCGGCCAGCCGTCGCTGACCACCCACGACCAGAACGTCGTCCAGCCCCGCCACCGTCAGGCCGAGCACTACGACGACTCCCAGGGCGTCTCCGTCATCAGCCACGCCCCGGCCAACGGCGGCAAGACGGTCGGCGACATCGACAACGGCGACTGGATCGCGTTCACCCCGTATCTCCTCGGCAACGCCAAGGACTTCACCGCACGCGTCTCCTCCGCGGGCGCGGGCGGCACGCTCGACGTACGCGCCGGCTCCCCGACCGGGCAGCTGCTGGGCCGGGCCACCGTGCCGGTGACCGGCGGCTGGGAGACGTTCCAGGACGTCAAGACGACGCTGCGCAAGCCCCCGGCCCGCACCACCACGCTCTACCTCGTCTTCAAGGGCGGGGCGGGAGCGCTGTACGACGTGGACGACTTCACCATCGGCACCGGCTGACCGCCCGCCCGTGGCCCGGGGCGGCGGCGCGCCCGTCCGCCCCGGGCCACGGGTCCGCACCCGGAGGAAGGAGTACCCGGCCATGCCCCCGCACCCCCGCCGCTCCAGACCCCGCGCAGCCCTCCTACGGACATCCGCCGTGGCCGCGCTGCTGCTCGCCGCCACGGCCCTGCCCCCTGCGGCGGCTTCCGGCGCGTCCCCATCGCAGAACGACCGCGTCCTCGTCTTCTCCAAGACGGCAGCCTTCCGCCACGACGCGATCCCCGACGGCATCGCCGCCATCCGGGACCTCGGCGCCCAGTACGGCTTCGCCGTCGACGCCACCGAGGACGCCGCCGCGTTCACCCGCGCCAACCTCGCCCGCTACGACGCCGTCGTCTTCCTCTCCACCACCGGCGACGTCCTCGACGCCGCGCAGCAGTCCGCCTTCGAGCGCTACATCCGGGCGGGCGGCGGATTCGCCGGGGTGCACGCGGCCGCCGACACCGAGTACGACTGGCCGTTCTACGGCGGCCTCGTCGGCGCGTACTTCCGGACCCACCCCGCCATCCAGCAGGCCACCCTCGCCGTCGAGGACCGCGCCCACCCGGCCACGGCGCACCTGGGCGCGGCGTGGCAGCGCACCGACGAGTGGTACGACTACCGCAGCAACCCGCGCGACCGGGCCCACATCCTCGCCACCCTCGACGAAACCTCGTACGAGGGCGGTGGGATGGGGGAGGACCACCCCATCGCCTGGTGCCAGGACTACCGCGGCGGCCGCGCCTTCTACACCGGCCTCGGCCACACCAAGGAGTCCTACGCCGACCCCGCCTTCCGGCAGCACCTGCTCGGCGGCATCCGCTACGCCACCGGCGCCGCCCGCGCCGACTGCCGCCCGGAGCGCGGCTACCGGCCCCTCTTCGACGGCACGTCGGTGGCGGGCTGGAAACAGGCCGGACCGGGCGGCTTCACCCTCGACCCCGCCACCGGCACCCTCACCTCGGCGGGCGGCATGGGCCTGCTCTGGTACGAGGCGCGGGAGCTGCGGTCGTACTCGCTGAAGCTGGACTGGCGGATGGCCGGGGCCGCTGGGGACGACAACTCCGGCGTCTTCGTCGGCTTCCCCGCCTCCGACGACCCCTGGTCCGCGGTCGACCGCGGCTACGAGATCCAGATCGACGCGACGGACGCCCCGGAGAAGACCACCGGCGCGGTGTACGGCTTCCAGTCCGCCGACCTGGCGAAGCGGGACGCGGCGCTGAATCCGCCGGGGGAGTGGAACACGTACGAGATCAGGGTGCGCGGCGAGCGGCTCCAGATCTGGCTCAACGGCGTACGGATCAACGACTTCACCAACCACGACCCGGAGCGCAGCCTGCGCCGCGGCCACGTCGGCATCCAGAACCACGGGGACGGCGACGAGGTCGCGTTCCGCAACATCCGCGTCAAGGAACTCCCGTCCTGACGTCCCTGACCGGCCCTGATCGGCCGCCCAACGGCCCGAGGGGAGCCGTAGGGCGGCATCAGGCGGCGGGGAGGAGTACGCCGCCTCCTCCCCGCCGCCGCGGCGGGCGCCGAACGGCCGTGCCCGCACCACCCCTACGGCCACCGCCACCGCCACCGCGTATCCGCGCAACCGACCGGCACCCGGGAGGCAGCCAGTGACCACCGGCCCCGACACCACCCACCTCCATCCCCACCCCACCGGCACCCCGGGCGGCGGTCTCCGCACCGGCATGTGGCTCATCGGCGCGCGCGGTTCGGTCGCCACCACCGCCGTCGTCGGGTGTGCCGCCGTCGCGGCGGGGCTTCAGCCCGCGACCGGGATGGTGACCGAGACCGCGCCGTTCGCGGACAGCGGTCTGCCCGCGCTCGGCGATCTGGTCTTCGGTGGCCACGACACCGCCACCACCCCGCTCCCCAAGCGCGCCGAGGCGCTGGCCGCCGAGGGGGTGCTGCCGTACGGGCTCCCCGATGCCGTACGCGCCGAACTGACCGCCGCCGACGACGCGATCCGCCCCGGAGGACCGCAGCCCGGGGACACCCGCGGCGACGACGAGCTGATCGACGCCTTCGCCCACGACCTCGACGCGTTCCGCCGTACGCATCACCTCGCCCGCGCCGTCGTCGTCAACGTCGCCTCCACCGAACCCGTTCCCACCGGCGGTGACCGGCTGCCGCCCAGCTCCCTCTACGCCTGCGCCGCGCTCCGCGCCGGGTGTCCGTACGTCAACTTCACCCCGTCCACCGGGCTGCATCACCCCAGCCTCCGCGAGGTGGCGACCCGCTCCGGGCTGCCGTACGCCGGGCGTGACGGCAAGACGGGGCAGACGCTGCTGCGGTCCGTGCTCGCGCCGATGTTCGCGCAACGTGCGCTGCCCGTACGGGCGTGGTCCGGCACCAACCTGCTGGGCGGCGGGGATGGCGCCGCGCTCGCCGACCCCGCCGCCGCGGCCGCGAAGAACGCGGGCAAGGCGCGGGTCCTCGCCGACACCCTCGGCGAACTCCCGGACGGCGAGCTGCACATCGACAACGTGCCCGCGCTCGGCGACTGGAAGACCGCGTGGGATCACGTCGCGTTCGAGGGCTTCCTCGGCTCCCGCATGGTCCTCCAGACCATCTGGCAGGGCTGCGACTCGGCCCTCGCCGCGCCGCTCGTCCTCGACCTCGCCCGCCTCACGGCCCGCGCCCACGAGGCGGGTCTCACCGGGCCGCTCACCGAACTCGGCTTCTACTTCAAGGACCCGGACGGCGGCCCGTCCGGCCTCGCCGACCAGTACACGGCCCTCACCGGTTTCGCCGCCCGGCTGCGGGAGCAGTCATGACGTCGGCGCGCGCCTGGGCGGAACTGCTCAGGGTCTCGGCCCTGTTCACGGTCCCCGGCGACGCCCTCGCGGGCGCCGCGGCCACGCGGACCGCCCCGAACCGCGGCACCGCGCTCGCCGTGGGCGCGTCGCTGTGCCTGTACGAGGCGGGCATGGCGCTCAACGACTGGGCGGACCGCGACCTCGACGCCGTCGAACGCCCCGGACGCCCCCTGCCGTCGGGCCGGATCACCCCGGCCGCCGCCCTGACCGCCGCGACCGGACTGACGGGGGCGGGGCTGGTGTGCGCGGCGCTGGCGGGCCGCCGGACGCTCGCCACGGCCGCGGCCCTGGCGGGCACGGTGTGGGCGTACGACCTGGGGCTGAAGAACACCCCGGCGGGCCCGTACGCTATGGCCACGGCCCGATCGCTGGACCTGTTCCTCGGCGCCACCGCCACGTACGCCCCCGCTGCCCGTCAGGCCGTCGCCCCGGCGGCCCTCCTGGGCGCGCACACGCTCGCCGTGACCGGGGTCTCCCGCCACGAGACGACCGGCGGCTCATCGAAGGCCCCCCTGACGGCCCTGGCCACGTCCGCGGCGATCACCTGCGCAACGACAAGAAGCCCTGGGCGCACCACCACGAGGGTGCGCGCCGCCGCGCTCGCCGCCACGTACCTCGCCACCGCCGCCCGGCCCCTCGCGCACGCCGCGCTCAATCCTTCCCCCCAGCTCCTCCAGCGCGCCGTCGGTGGTGGCATCCGGGCGATGATTCCGCTTCAGGCGGCGCTTGCGTCGCGGGCCGGGGCGGGGCGGGCGGGGATGGGGTTGCTTCTGCTGATGCCCGTCGCGCGGCGACTGTCCAGAAAGGTCAGCCCGACATGACGTCCCCGACCCCGCCCCCGACCCCGGCCGCCGCCCTCCGCTTCGCCTACGGCACCAACGGGCTGACCGACCTCCGGCTCGACGATGCCCTCGCCCTGCTCGCCGACCTCGGCTACGACGGGGTGTCGCTCACCCTCGACCACATGCACCTCGACCCCCTCGCCCCGGACCTGGACGCCCGTACCCGCCGCGTCGGGCAGCGCCTCGCGCGGCTCGGGCTGACCGTTGCCATCGAGACCGGGGCCCGCTACGTGCTCGACCCGGGCCGCAAGCATCACCCCACGCTCCTCGATCCCGACTCCGGGGCCCGCGCCGCCCGGGTGGATCTGCTGGTGCGCGCCGTGCGGGTGGCCGCGGAGCTGGGGGCGCACGCGGTGCACTGCTTCAGCGGTGTGCGACCGCCGGGGACGGCGGAGGACATCGCGTGGCGGCGGCTGGGCGACGCCCTCCAGCCGGTGCTGGAGGCCGCCACGTCCGCGGGCGTTCCCCTGGCCGTCGAGCCCGAGCCGGGGCATCTGCTGGCGGATCTCGCCGGGTTCCACCGGCTCCGCCGGGAGCTGGGCGATCCGCCCGCGCTCGGGCTGACGCTCGACATCGGCCACTGCCAGTGCCTGGAACCGGCCCCGCCCGCCGACTGCGTACGCGCCGCCGCGCCGTGGATCCGCCATGTGCAGATCGAGGACATGCGGCGCGGTGTGCACGAGCATCTGCCGTTCGGGGAGGGCGAGGTGGACGTCCCGCCGGTGCTGGAGGCGCTGCGCGCCATGGACTACCGGGGCCTGGTCGGTGTCGAGCTGCCCCGCCACTCGCACGCGGGGCCCGAACTGGCCCGCTCCTCCCTGGCGTACCTCAAGGCGGCGGAGCGCACGGCCGCGAGGGGAGGCGTCGCGTGCTGATCGCGGACCTGCACACGGCCGTGCGCGACCACCTGGACGGCGACGCCGCCGCCTGGCTGGACCGCGCCCTCGCCGAGGCGGCGACCACTCCCCACTGGGAGGCGGACTTCGCCGCCGCGGCCCGCCACTGCCGCCGCAGTCATCATGGCGAACTCGCCGACGCCACCCGCATCCTGCTCCTCCACGCGGCCCGCCCCGACATCCGCACGCTCACCCGCCTCTACACGCACGGCACGGCCGCCGAGCGCCGGGCCGTCCTCCTCTCGCTGCCCTATCTCGACCCCGGCCCGGACGCCCTCCCCCTGGTCGAGGACGCCCTGCGCACCAACGACACCCGCCTGGTGGCCGCCGCGGTCGGCCCGTACGCGGCGCGCCATCTCGACGCGCACGGCTGGCGGCAGGCCGTACTGAAGTGCCTGTTCACCGGGGTGCCCATGGACGCCGTGGCCGAGTGGCCCGCCCGCGCCCGGGGCGACGCCGAGCTGGCCCGCATGCTGACCGACTACGCGCGCGAACGCACCGCCGCGGGGCGGGACGTGCCCGCGGATCTCTCTCGCGTCCTGGCCCACACCACCCCCGAGGAGCCCTGATGCGCATCTTCGACCCGCACATCCACATGACCTCCCGCACCACGGACGACTACGAGGCCATGTACGCCGCGGGCGTGCGCGCCCTCGTCGAGCCGTCCTTCTGGCTCGGCCAGCCCCGCACCTCGCCCGCCAGCTTCTACGACTACTTCGACGCCCTCCTCGGCTGGGAGCCCTTCCGCGCCGCGCAGCACGGCATCGCCCACCACTGCACGCTCGCCCTCAACCCCAAGGAGGCCAACGACCCCCGCTGCCTCCCCGTCCTGGACGAGCTGCCGCGCTATCTCGTGAAGGACGGCGTGGTCGCCGTCGGCGAGATCGGCTATGACGCGATGACCCCCGCCGAGGACGCCGCGCTCGCCGCGCAGCTCCAGCTCGCCGCCGACCACGGGCTGCCCGCCCTCGTGCACACCCCGCACCGCGACAAGGCCGCGGGCCTGGCCCGCACGCTCGACGTCGTCCACGAATCCGCCCTCCCCACCGACCGCGTCCTGCTCGACCACCTCAACGAGACCACCGTAAGGGCGGCCACCGACAGCGGCTGCTGGCTCGGGTTCTCGATCTACCCGGACACCAAGATGGACCCGGACCGCATGGTGCGCGTGCTGCGCGAGTACGCCACCGAACGGGACCGCATCCTGGTGAACTCCGCCGCGGACTGGGGCCGCAGCGATCCGCTGAAGACCCGCGCGGTGGGGGAGGCGATGCTGGCGGCGGGCTTCACCGACGACGACGTCGACCAGGTGCTGTGGCGCAACCCGGTGGCGTTCTACGGGCTCAGCGGGCGGCTGGACCTCGACGTCGAGGACACCACACCCCACGCCACCCACGAGGGGAACTCCATCCTCCGCGGCGCCCCGGTGACCACCGCCACCACCGAAGGCCGGTGACCCCATGCGCTTCCGCCACCCCGACGGCTCCACCGTCCACCTCGCCTACTGCACCAACGTCCACCCCGCCGAAGACCTCGACGGCGTCGTGGACCAGCTCCGCCACCACTGCGAGCCGGTGCGCCGCCGCCTGGGCCGCGACCGGCTCGGCATCGGCCTGTGGCTGGCCCGCGACGCCGCCCGCACCCTGACCGCCGACCCGGCCGCCCTGCGCCGGCTGCGCACCGAACTCGACCGGCGCGGCCTGGAGGTCGTCACCCTCAACGGCTTCCCTTACGAGGGGTTCGGCGCCGAGGAGGTCAAGTACCGCGTGTACCGGCCGGACTGGACGGAGACCGAGCGGCTGACCCACACCGGCCACCTCGCCCGGCTGCTGGCCGCCCTGCTCCCGGACGACGTCACCGAGGGCAGCGTCTCGACCCTCCCGCTCGCGTGGCGCGCGCCGTTCGACCCCGTCCGGCGGCGGGCCGCGCTCGGCCACCTCACCACGCTCGCCACGCGGCTCGACGCGCTCCAGGACCTCACCGGCCGTTCGATCCGCATCGGCCTGGAACCCGAGCCGGGCTGCACCGTCGAGACCACCGCCCAGGCCATCGACGCGCTCACCGCGCTCCCCGAGGGCGCACCCCGCCGCCGCATCGGCCTCTGCCTGGACACCTGCCACCTCGCGACGCAGTTCGAGGACCCGCACACCGCCACCGCCGCCCTCACCGCGGCCGGTGTTCCCATCGTCAAGGCGCAGCTCTCCGCCGCCCTGCACGCCGAGGAGCCGCACCGCCCCGCCGTACGCACCGCCCTGGCGGCGTTCGCCGAGCCGCGCTTCCTGCACCAGACCCGCACCCGCACCCCCGCGGACGGCGTACGCGGCACCGACGACCTCGACCAGGCCCTCGCGCCGGGCGGGCTCGACACCGCCGCACCCTGGCGCTCCCACTTCCACGTGCCCCTGCACGCCCCGCCCGAGCCGCCGCTCACCTCCACCCTGCCCGTCCTCACGGACACCCTCGCCCGGCTGGTCGGCGGCCCGGCGCCGCTCACCCGCCACCTGGAGGTCGAGACGTACACCTGGCAGGCGCTGCCGCCCGAGCTGCGGCCCCGCAACCGCGACCGGCTGGCCGACGGCATCGCCGCCGAACTCGCCCTGGCCCGCGACCTGTTGACCGACCTCGGCCTGAAGGAGCTGCCGTGAGCGCCCCGGGGAAGCCCACCCCCCTCCTCGTCCTCGACGTCGTCGGCCTCACCCCGCGCCTGCTCGCCCACATGCCCCGGCTGCGCGCCCTGGCCGACTCCGGTTCGTACGCCCCGCTCGGCACCGTGCTGCCCGCCGTCACCTGCGCCGCCCAGTCGACGTTCCTCACCGGCGCGACCCCCGCCGAGCACGGCATCGTCGGCAACGGCTGGTACTTCCGCGAGCAGGGCGACGTCCTGCTGTGGCGGCAGCACAACGGCCTGGTCGGCGGCGACAAGCTGTGGGACGCGGCCCGCCGCGCCCACCCCGGCTACACGGTCGCCAACATCTGCTGGTGGTACGCGATGGGCGCGGACACCGACATCACCGTCACCCCGCGCCCCGTCTACTACGCGGACGGCCGCAAGGAGCCCGACTGCTACACCCGGCCGCCCGCGCTCCACGACGAACTCACCGCCGCCCACGGCACCTTCCCCCTCTTCCACTTCTGGGGTCCCGGCGCCGATCTGGTCTCCTCCCGGTGGATCATCGACGCGACCCGCCACATCCTGCGCCACCACCCCACCGACCTCACCCTCACCTACCTCCCCCACCTCGACTACGACCTCCAGCGCCACGGCCCCGACGACCCCCGCTCGCACGCCGCCGCGACCGCGCTGGACACCGCCCTGGGGCCGCTGCTGGACGACGCGCGGGCTCAGGGCCGTACGGTCGTGGCGCTGTCCGAGTACGGCATCACCCGCGTGTCCCGTCCCGTGGACATCAACCGGGCGCTGCGCCGCGCAGGGCTGCTGGAGGTGCACACCCAGGACGGCATGGAGTACCTGGACCCGGGCGCCTCCCGCGCGTTCGCGGTGGCCGACCACCAGCTCGCGCACGTCTACGTACGCCGCGCCGAGGACCTGGCCGCCACCCGGGCCGCCCTCGACGGCCTGTCCGGGCTCGCCGAACTCCTCGACGACGAGGGGAAGAAGGCGCACGGACTGGACCACCCCCGCGCGGGCGAACTGGTCGCGGTGGCCGAGCCGGACGCCTGGTTCACGTACTACTACTGGCTGCACGACGACCGCGCGCCCGACTTCGCCCGGCTGGTGGACATCCACCGCAAGCCCGGCTACGACCCGGCCGAACTCTTCCTCGACCCCGTCGACCCGTATGTGCGTGTCAGGGCGGCCACCGCGCTGGCCCGCAAGAAGCTCGGGATGCGCTACCGGATGGCCGTCGTCCCGCTCGATCCGTCCCCGGTGCGCGGCAGCCACGGCCGGTTGCCGGACCGGGACGAGGACGGGCCGGTGCTCATCTGCTCCCGGCCGGACGCCGTGCCCGGCCGGGTGGCCGCCACCGACGTCAAATCGCTGCTCCTCCGCCTCGCCGGTCTCGAAAACACCTGACCCAACCGACAGGAGACACGCACGTGACAAGCGCCCAGCACCCGGAACTCGCCGCCGCCCTCCGCCGCCGGAGATTCCTCGGCGTCGCCGCCGGAGCCACCGCGGCCACCCTGCTCGGCACCACCACCGCGCATGCCACCAGCGGCGGCAGGGGCGGTCCGATCGTGCCGCGCGGCCACCTCGGCATCCAGCTCTACACCCTCCGCGACCAGGTGCAGTCCATCGGCTTCGCCCGCGTCTTCGAGGAACTGGCGGCTTACGGCTACGACCAGGTGGAGTTCGCCGGATACACCCAAGGGTCGGCGGGCGCCATCACCCTGAAGCAGCTGAAGCGGTTGCTGCGCGACAACGGGCTGCGCGGCATCGGCAGCCACGTCGGCTACTACTCCGACGATCCCAACGCCTACACCTTCGCCACCAACCTCACCAAGGTGCTGGACGACGCCCAGGCCCTCGGCCTGCCGCACGTCGGCACCGCGTCCGGCCCCTGGCGCTACGGCACGACGGTCGACGGCTGGAAGCGCTGCGCCGAGGACTTCAACACCTACGGCGCGGCCGCGAAGGCGCGCGGGATGAAGTTCTACCAGCACAACCACGCTGAGGAGTTCTCCTTCGCCACCGACCGCCCGGACGTCCGCCTCTACGACGTGCTGCTCGCCGAGACCGACCCGGAGCTGGTCCACCTGGAGATGGACATCTACTGGGCGTACGTCGCCCAGCACCGTTTCGGCAAACGCGCCGACGGCACCCCGGCGCCCTTCGAACCGCTCGACTACGTCCTGGCCGACCCGGACCGCTATCCGCTGTTCCACGTCAAGGACGGCGAGCACGACGAAACCGTCCCCGACGGCTACCGCATGGTGGACGTCGGGGACGGTGACATCGACTACGTACGGTTCCTCGGCAAGGTCGGCAGGACCCACGGGGGGCGCCGGAACCACCACTGGATGGTGGAGCACGACAACCCGGCCGACTCGCTCACCACCGCCCGTCGCTCCGCCCGCTATCTGCGCACGGGGCGGTGCGGCGACTGAGCACACGGAGAGGTCACACCGCCTCGCGGCTGATCGGCCGCGGGTTCGGGGCGATGTCCCGGACCCGCGGCCGGCCCGGCTGGCGCAGCAGCAGGGCGACGTGGATTGCATACAGTCGACGTTATGCTGTATGAAACCCGTTATTCCGCATCGGCCGATCGATGTCCAGGGGGCGTACGTCAAATCGTTCGATCAAGTCGCCGCGGGCCGACGTCCCCGCGGGGGAACTGGCCCCCTCGTCACCCTCCGTGACCCCACGTGCTCACGCCCCGCCCACCCCCCACGTCACCGCAGGTCGTCGCGGGGCTGGGCGGCACACATACGCTGGTGAAACGCACCCCAAAACCTTGGTATCGTTGTCCATGTCGCCGCGGGGAACCGCGGGGCACACCTTGTCCGGGTGGCGGAATGGCAGACGCGCTAGCTTGAGGTGCTAGTGCCCTTTATCGGGCGTGGGGGTTCAAGTCCCCCCTCGGACACCATGAAGCATGTGGGTGCTGGTCGAGTCTCGGCCAGCACCTTTTGCGTTCCATGATCGTAGGTGCGCGTGAAGCCGAGTAGCCGGTATGCCTCGGCCCCGCGCTCGGCGGCGATCAGCTGTGCGCAGGGCTCCAGGCCGCGGTATCCACCGGGCAGTCTCCGCGTTCCCGCAGTAGTCGGCGGAATCGCCGCTGGGCTTCCTCTCGCCCGTGAACCAGCATGATCTCGTGGGGCTGTACCTCATCGATGACCCGGAGGAGTCCGCGCCGGTCGGCGTGGGCGCCGAGCTGGAACTGCCGCACTGCGGCTCGCACCTCGACCGGACCGTCCGGGAGATCCAGGGTGCCGTTGCCGTCGGCCAGTTCGAGCAGGCGGCGTCCTGGGGCGTCCTCGTCCTGATAGCCGCAGATGAAGAGGGCGTTGGCCGGATCCGGCAGAATGTCCCGCGCCCAGATGACGGCAGGACCGCCGCGCAGCGTGCCGGCGGTGGAGACGACTACCCCCTGACGGAAGGTGAGCTGCTCGGCCCGGCGGTCTTTCACTCGTCGGACCCGGTCGGACAGCACCGCCCGTTCCGCCGCGGTTGCCTCGGCGTGCCGGCCGTACGTCTCGGCGACGTTCCCGGCCAGCCCGTCGATGAGCACCGGAAGGTCGGGCAGCCGCGAACTGAGGGTCAGTGCGATCTCCTGGGCCCGCCCGAGGGCCGTGGCCGGGATGAGTACCCGTCCACCGTTCTCGCAGACCTCCCGGACCGAGCGCACCAGATCCTCGACCATCGCCTCGCGTGACATGTGAAGGGCGTCGCAGCACGTCGACTCCATGACCAGCAGGTCCGTCTCCTCGGTGGTGACCGGAAGACTCAGCGGTTCGGCTCCCAACTGGCGTTCGACCGACACGTCGCCACTGACCACGATGCGGCGCCCGGCACCTCGGACCACTACCCCGGCGGAGCCGAGGATGTGCCCGGCGGGGAAGAGCTCGATGTCCAGGTCGCCGATCGGGACGCGGAACCCGAAAGGCAGATCTTCGATGGCACGGCTCGCGACATTGACCTCCGCCCGCCCGTACGGCGCGTCGGCGCTCCGCTCTCCCCACCTCCGGCGTTCATCGGCCCGACGGCGCATCAACTGGGCGGTGTCCTGCCACATGAGCGGCAGGAGTTCCGCCGTCGCCGACGAGCACAGCACGCGCGCCCCCGGCCAGCGCCGGACGACCGCCGGTACCCAGCCGCCGTGGTCGTTGTGGGCGTGCGTGACGACGACCGCGGCGACCGGTGGCCCGGAGGCCAGTTCCGTGTCGAGCAGGCGGGGCGCCACATGGTCGGCACGGTCGTCGTTCCGGATGCCCGCGTCGACGAGCACGCGCGTGTCGCCGAGTTCCACCAGGATGCACGAACCGCCGATCTCGGTGCCTCCCCCGAGGGGCACTACCCGTGGGCCGGTCACGACGGAAGTCTCCACCGCACCTGCCGGGGCCGCCCTGGGCAGATCGGGGACAAGCAGCGCGTCGAGGGTCTTGAGCAGGCCCTCCCGGTCGCCCCCGGCGCTCTCGATCAGTTCCAGCAGCGGGCGCACCGAGGGATGGGCCCGCAGGATGTCGGTCCCGGGCGCAGCCGAGTCCCTCGGGTCGGAGGAGCGAGTGGCGGCCGCGGATCGCAGGGCACGGTGCACCGTGCGCAGGGCGCGTACGGGGTCGTTCGCGCGGGCGGACAGGATGTCCCGTTCCATCGCGACGGTGGTGGCGGTCTCCTCCGCCTCCCGGGACCGCTCGGCGCTCTCTTCCAGCCGCGTGCGCAGCACGGTGACCTCGTCCTGGGCCCGTTCGGCCCGGCCGCGGTACAGCCGTGCTCGTTCCTTGGCTTCGGCCAGTTGTCCCTTGAGACGCTGGACCTGGCGCTCCTCGGTGCTCGGTCGACGTGCCCCGGGCAGGGCGGAAGACGAGGAGGGGACGGCACGACCGCTGTCCCATGCTCCGACGGTCCGACGCAAGGCGGCCGAGCCGTCCCAGAGGCGGCGGAGTATCCCCTCCTGCTCGGCGGCGTACCGTTCCGGCGAGGTGGCGGCTGCGACGCCCGCCATGGCCGGGCGGGACAGCACGATCTCGGCGGCCCGCAGCAACTGCGCAGGGGTGGGAGGCGTGGCCGGTTCCATGGCGGTCACTGCGGCTGCGCCGTACTGGAGCAGGCCTGTTCCAGTCTGGTCAGCAGGGGCTCCGTCATCAGCAGACCGGAAGCGTCCTCCACGAGCGCGCCGAGGAGGCGAAGCACCTCGACCACGTCGCGCAGGGAACCGTAGCCGTCGCTCCGCAGGACTTCGGGGTCCAAGTCCGGGTCCTCGGACATCGGGAGCAACTCGCAGAAGAGGTCGGGGTCCTGTCCCTCCTTCTCTCCCAGCGCGACCAGCTGGCGCCAGGCGGCGCTCAGCGAGCGGTTGGCCCGCAGCCCGCAGCGCGCGAGCATCGCTTCAGGGGCCTGCGCCAGCGCGGCTTCCATGCGGGCATAGGCGTCGTCGCGGTCCTTGGCCTCGCGGGAGACGTAGCACTCGATGACCTGGTGGACCAGGTAGGGCCACGCTCCGGTGCGTTGCAGCAGCTCGGCCTGGAGCCGGGGCTCCTGGAACGGCAGCTCCGCGTCCCACATCCACAGCCGGATGCCGGCCGGGTCGAACCGGTGCACCGAGACGATCTCCGTGTGGTCCCCCGGTTCACCGGCCCACAGGAAGCTCTGCTGCGGGCCGGTCACCAGGACCACGGCCCGGGTGTCGTCCTCCCGCGTTCCCTGGGGTACGCCGACACGCTCCCTGGCGAGCGCCACCATCTCCCGGGCCTGCTCGGGAGCCGCGTCGAGGAGGTTGACCACCATGACCCGGTGGCCCACCCCGGCCGGTTTGAGCAGCGCCTTGGACAGTTCCGCCGTGGAGCAGTCGACCCGCTGCACCTGCCGGACCGCGGCGCCGTCCTTATGGGCCTCTTCCAGGGCTCGAGGCACCCGGCTGACCTGGACGGCTTCGGAGCCGGTGACGATGAAGCAGCCGTTGGCCGGCCGGAAGAGCCGACCGATCTGCCCGGTCGTCAGCGGCGACCGCTCCGAAGGACGGCCACCGTACGGCGCCCGGTAGGACGTGCCCTCGAAGCGGCGCGGAAGCTGGAGGTGCTCCGATGCCTGATCGAGTTCCTCCTCGATCTGCTCCCGGGTGCCCAGCAGTCTGAGCAGATTGGGGGTGCGCAGCCGGAACCGATTGCCGTCAGTGCCGAGTACACCGAGTTCGACGCACTCACCGAGCAGACCGGCGAACTCCTCTCCGCTGCACTCGCTGAACCCCTCCGGCCATCTGCCGCGACACGTCTCCATCAGCTCTCGGCCGGTCGCCGATGCCGCCGCGCCGTCGTTGAGCGCCATGCGGGCGATGCAGTAGGCGATGACCCGGTAGCGGTTGTCCAGGTTGAGCGTCCACAGGAACCGCTCGCGGAAGTCCGACATGAGCTTGCGGTCCTCCCAGACCGCGTCTATGTCGGCCCGGGTGATGACGGACGGCGGCGCGGCCGGTGCGACGGTGGCCGAACGCATCCGCTCCAGCAAGGCGGTGGCGAACAGCTGGACGAGCGCCGGGGCGTTGTTGGCCAGGGCGAGGACACGGGCGGGCACGGAGCTGTCCGGGAAGGTGTACCCCAGCGCCCCCAGCGGCCGGGTGAGCAGCCGATAGGCGTCGCGAGGCTTCAGAGGGCCGATGGACAGGGGTGCTCCGAAGTGCGCGAGCGGCTGATTGGGCAGCTTCTCGAAGCGCACAGTGCTGTGCAGGCCGGCGAACACCACCTTCGCGCGGCGCCCTGTGTCCTCCATGATCTTGCGGATGATGTGCACATTGGCGAAGGACCGCTCCTCCGCGTCGAAGCGCAGGAAGTCGTCCGCCTCATCCAGCAGGATGAGCAGCTGACGGGAGTCACCCGCATTGACCCAGGCGAGGATGCCCCGGTGCACCGCCTCACCGACATCCCTCATCGGTGGCTGGCCGCTCAGTACTCCGGCGTCGGCGAGCTTGGGCCACAGCACGTTCCACAGCTGATCGGAGGATCCCGGCTGCTTGCCGACGGAGTAGATGCTCTCCAGGATGACCAGCCGGTTCGGGGCGGTGGCCCGGACCCGGCGCAGTGCCGCACGCAGGAGCGCCGACTTGCCCAGCTGCCGTCCGCCGTAGACGAAGCAGGATCCGTGCCGGTCGAGCACCTCGTCGAGTTCCTTGCCCCGGCCGAAGAACATTTCCTCCGGCACGTCCCCGGCCGCCTTCGGGGTGTACGGGTCGGCGGACGTGAACGGCGCGAGGATCCCGGTGAGCAGACCGATGTCCGGCACCTGGCGTAGCAGGAGGTGGAGCAGCGCGGCGATGTCCAGGACCGCGACGACGCTGCGTCGGCGGCGGGCGGTCTGTGCCAACTCCCGCCACTGCTGCGGCTGGAGGACACCGAGGTACAGCACGATGACCGTTTCCTCGGCGGGGCAGTACCTGGTGTAGTCGAGCAGTTGGCTGGGCTCGGAGGCGTTCCACACCAGCAGCACGCGCAGCGTCCGGCCGGTGGGGCTCACGAGGCTTCCGAACTGCGGCAGCACCGGCTCGCCCTGGAGCCGCAGGTCGGACAGCCGAATCCACAGCCGGCCGGCGCCGTTCTCCGCGTCATGGATGGGCCGTACGGTGCCGGACTCGACGCCCAGGGCGTTGAACACCTGCCGGATGTTGTCGAGATGGGTGGAGTCGGCGCGGGTGCCGAAGCGATGTCCCTGCGTGAGGTTCCTCAGCTGGCCGAGGGCCTTGCGGGTGATGGCCAGCCGGTCCGCGCTGAGACGGCCCCGGTCCCCCAGCACCGCCATGACACCGGCGAGTTGATCGGGAACCTTGCTGTGGGCGGACTCCAGGGTCTTGCGCACCTGGATGATGAGGTCGGTTACTCCGGCGGCCTGGGAGCCGGCGGGACCCAGATACCGGCTGACGGCGTCCGGCACGGCGGGGAAGAAGCTCTCGATGCCGATGGGATCGTCATCGTCGGGAGGCAGTTCCTTCCCGGCTTCCGCCTGGGCGAGGAACTCGTCGGCCGTGGTCAGGTCGTCGGCCGCGATGCGCGCGCTGATGCGGTCCGCGACCTCGGCGACGTGGGGGTTGGCCGTCGCCTTGTCGAGTCGTTCGCGGAGGTCCCGGCGCGCCCGCTCGCAGTGGGTCTCAAGATCGGCGGCGAGCGCCGCGGCCTCCTCGGGGATCCGGTTGAAGTCGTAGCGGTCCGGGTCGTCCAGGTCGCGGTAGCGCGCCGTCAGTACCGACCAGTCGTTGGACTGGAGCAGGCCGTTGCGCAGCCCGGAGTCGATGCGGTCGGACAGCGCGCGGAGTTGCCCGCGCATCTTCTCGCGCCGGGTCTTGATGTGGTGTTCGCGGCGGGCCCGCAGTTCCTGGGCCAGACGAGGGTCGTCGACCCGTACGACACGGATGATCTCGCCGGTGCCCACGTGGTCGCCGTACTGTGCGCGCGCTTCGAAGGCCGTGGCGTAGTCGGGGCGTGTCTTTGCGAGCTCGGCGAGCGCGGGCAGGAACGTGGCGTCAACAGGGACCAGCGGCTCCAACGACCGTCGGCGGACCGAGAGGTTGCTCAGCAGGAGAAGGTCACCGCGGAGCACGACATCGACGATGTCGCTGGTGACCGGTTGTGGCTGACCGTCCAACAGGTTGAACGCACTCTGTAGGACGAGCTGCGCGGCCTCGGCGGCGGCTGCCTCCAGGGGATCACCGCCGACCGAACCGGTCCGCAGAAGATCCTCCCGGACCGGCTCGCGGAACCGCTGGACGTTGCCGCGCAGCTCGTTGATCCGCCGGACCAGCCACGCGTTGCTGTCCTGGTAGCCCTCCTTCAGGTGCAGGCGTCCGGTCAGGTCGGCCCAGGTGGCCGCCACCGTGACGGCTTCGCCGATCAGGGAGCGCAGTTTTTCTCGGGCGCCGTAGTCCACCCGCTTGCGTCCCTTGGCGACGTGCCGGGTGGCCTGGTCGATCTCCCGTTCCACCGCGTCGGTGGAACGCAGCCGGGCGACCTCTTGGCGGACCTCGGCCAGCTCGGCGGGGTCGTCCCGCGCGACGCGGGCGCAGAGGGCACCGACGACTCCACCAGCGCCGACGAGGTGGTGCCAGACTTCGGTGGCAAGCTGGTAGCGGATCTTGCGCTGTGGCCCGGAGTGGAAGATCTCCTCGGCCTGCTGTGCCGCCGTCCGCCGCTGCTCCTCGGCCTCGGCCTCATCCCGGACGGTCCCGAGTATCTCGGGCACGATGAAGGTGCCCTGCTGCACGGCCTCGGCCAGCACCTCGGAGAGCTCGATGACAGACCGGCGTCCCCGTGCCGCGTACGGGGACAGGTCGCGGATCAAGGCGGTGATCTGGGCACTCGGCGCGATGAGGCCCACCCGGATGGCGACCGCCCAGGTCAGAATGGCACCGGCCCGGTCGTCGGCGAAGCGGTCCGGGGTCAGCCCGTCCAGCAGCACCTGGCAGCGGTGGGCGATGTCGCCGGTCGCGCTGTTGAGGTGGCTTGCGAGGGCCGCGGCCTCCCGGACCTGCACCGCGGCGCTTGTGTCACCCGATGCCCGGCGGATCCAGGCGGCCAACGCGAAGCGCCCGGCGCGGAGAGCGGCGGCCTCCGGGCCGGCCGCATCGCTGCGGTCCTGTGCCGTGCCAACGATCGGTTCCGCGGGGGTGGGAGGCCCGGCGTTCGTCCGGTCCGAGGCAGCGGTGGTCTCTGCGGACGGATCGGAGGTCCGGAGCGCCACACCGTCCTCGGCGGTCCGGGATTCAGGCGTGCTGACGCCGCTCCGCTCGGCGGGGGGCTCCTGCGCATCGTCTTGCGCGGTGGGCTCGTCGGCGAGCGCCGCGGTGTCCGGTGAGCCGCTCGTTGCCTGGTCCTGATGCGGTGCGGTCGGCTGCCCGCTTCCGGACCCGGCACCGCCCGACTTCTCGGCGGGTGCCGTTTGTGCGGCAGGGCCTTCGCCCGTCGGCTGGCAGTCATCTACAGGGGCGGTGTCCGCCGACTCAGGTGTCGTCGTCGTATCGGCGAGCAGGATTGCGGCGATGTCCTGGTCGAGCAGGTCGATGTCGTCGGGGGCCGCCTCCGATTCCCCGCTCTCGATGTCGCCGACGTCGTGCACGTCCGTATCCAGCGCGATGGGGTCCTGATCGGTGGATCCGGGAGTGTCTGCGGGTCCTGCGGACGCGGTAATCGGCGCGTGGGCCCGCCGGACGTCGTCCGGCACGGAGAGGCCCGGTGGGTCGGACTCGGCAGGCTGCGCGGAGCGGACGGCAGGGAGGGTCAGCTGGCGCATGGCCGCGACGGCCAGAAGCGGAATCCAGGTCCCCGGCAGACGTTCGGACAGCAGCGGCATCAGCCGCTGGGTCTCGGCTTGGCCGCCGTCATCGTCCGCCGCGGACTGGCGGATGAAGTTGGACAGGGCTACGAGGTCGGCCGCGTCCGGCTGTTCCGTGGAGGCGGTCTCCTCGACCAGCTCGCGGGCCCGCTGGCGCACGTGCTCCAGCTTGGACTCGCACCAGGCGGGACCGGTGAGCCCGGTCAGCGCGATGAGCTCGGCCCGTGTCTCACTCAGCCGTTCGGCGCTTTCCCACGTGTCATGAAAGGCGGCCAGGTTCCACTCCTCCGGCGGGAGGTCCGTACGTAACTCGCTCGCAACGGTGCGGAAGAGCCGGGCGGCCTCGTCGACCATGGCCAAGTCGGTCGGCAGTGGGTACCTGTTCTCGTGCAGAGCGGTCGCGGCCCGCTCCGCAGCGAGGGCCGCGGGACCGACCAACGCGGCCAGGCGTTCGAGAAGACGGCCCGTGGTCTCCGGGGCCTGAGGCTCGGACGCCGGGGAATCCGCCGGAGTCGGTTCGTCGAGTTCCTCACCCACAGGGTCAGTGCCGGTTTGGCCATTGCGCGGGGAGTGGTTTCCCAGAGGTGCGACGAGGGAGTCCAGCGCGCTCCATCCGATCGGCTCCGCCGGGAGCTCGGGAAAAGACACGATCATTTCCTTCCACGCCGCGTTCAGCGCGTCGGCGACGGAGGCCGGGAGCGCGGCGTGGTCTCCGCGGAGCAGCCCCAGCGCCAAGGCGCCGTAGGGGCAGTTCGGCTGCCCGGCCGCCATGGCCAGATCCCGCCAGATGCACGATTTCGCGAATTCCCGGACGCTTCGCATCGCCTGTGGCCCCCTCTCCGCGCCGCGGAGCAGCGCGAGCGCCGCGTCTCCTCCCGTCAGCAGAGCGGCGACGGCAGGCAGGGACGACAGAGCGGGATCGCTGAGCAGCAACCTCAGGGCCCGGATACCCGGATAGCTCGCCGCAGCCGACCCGGCAGGGGCGGCACTGGACGGACTGGTCGAGGACTGCGGGAAGGCTTCGACGGGGTGGCAATGGGCCACATCGGTGGGGACGCTCGCCACGACCGTCGCGGAGTTCTGCATCTCCGACACGGCCTCGAGATGGCGGGCTTGTTCGGGGGTGATCCGGCGGGCGAGCTCATCGCCGACTTTCCTCAGGTCGTGGCGGCGCAGCAGGTCGCGCGGCACGGGGAAGTCCGCGAGGGCGGCGTCTTCAGCCCCGCTGGGCTTGCGGTGGGCGCGCTCCCGGCGCCAGGGATTCCTTGCATACGTCATTGGCCCCCCAGCCACACCCGCCGTCGATGACCAGACGGCGATTCTGATGCCAGTTATATACCGGAAGGGGTCCCTTCCAGGACCACAATTGCCAAGAAGGTCGGTCGGTGCTGTGGCAGGGCAGCGGTCGGTCTCTCGCCAGGGAGCCCGCGCTCCCGTCGTGAATCGAGCTGGTTCACCGTCGCAGGCGAGACGTGCCCGGCCGGGAGCCGCAGCATGGTCGATCGCCGCGGCTTCGGGGACTCCTCCGCCTCGCCTCGAAGACCGAGAAGCTGACGAATACGCCGCCGACGACCAGCGCCGCGCCCCAGAACTCGTAGGGCGCGGGCATGCGCTGCTCCCAGAGCAGGTAGAAGAACGCCCCGAACACCGCCTCCATCCCGATGATCGGCCCCATCACCGTCGACGGCAGCCACTGGGAGGCGATGTTCCAGAACCAGGTGGCGCACCAGGAGCCCAGCACCGCGAACGCCGCGCACCAGGACAGGAACGCCCCCAGCGTGCCCGGGTCGGCGAAGGGGGACGTCCCTCCGGAGGAGGCGGCCAGGGGGAGCAGGGTCAGCGACCCGCCGAAGGCTCCGATGCCGATGCAGGCCGTCCAGGTGCTGTTGTCGAGGACGGAGGCCCGCCGCCTCATGGTGATCCGGTTGGCGATGACGAAGTAGGACCACGCCAGGCAAGCGGCGAACCCGAGCCCGGCGGCGGTGAGTTGTCCGTCGTCCTCCGCCCGGAAGGCGTCGACGCCGCCGTTCACCAGGAACAGTCCGACGGAGATGACCCCGATGGGCAGGAGGCATCGGTGCCACGGGAAGACCTTCTCGATGGCGTTGGAGATCAGCGAGACCATGAGGGGGATCAGGCCCGTCATGGTCGAGGCGAGAACACCGCCGCCGACGGACGCGGACATCGACAGCAGGAGATAGAAGCCGATGTAGCCCACGACGCCCAGGTGCATCGCGGTGAGGACGCCGCGGACACCGAGGGCGCGGAGTCTGCCCCGCCGGGTCGCCAGCACGGCCACCGACATGAGCCCGAAGACCGCGTACCGGCCCAGTACGAGGAAGTAGATGTTCACCGGGGCGACGGCGGCCGGGCCCAGGAAGGTGAACCCCCACAAGGCCGTCGCGACCAGCGCGGCCGACAGCCCGACGAGCGGCGTCGTGCGGGGCGTCATCGGCGCTGGACGTACAGGCGGTTGCCCGTCGGACCGGTCCATTCCAGCCGTACGACACCCGGCACGGCGGCGTCGGCCACGCGCGATGGCGCGGACCAGTAGCCGGAGGCCGGGTTGCGGAAGAAGGTGGCCCACAGGTCGCCGTGGTGGTCCGCGAAGACGTTGTTGTGGCCCGCGCCGACGCCCGCTGTCCAGCGCGGGGAGTACGGGCCCTCGAAGCGGTCCGAGACCGCGACGATCGCGTCGTACTGGTACTGCTCGCGGCCGGGGCCGGGCGGGTCGTAGGCGTGGCGTGTGGTGCCGTCGGGGTTGTCCGAGGTGCGGTTCCAGGCGGCGTGGAGGAGGTAGTACCGGCCCCCGTGCTTGAACACGTACGCGCCTTCGAGATACGGCTCGGGGGAGTACGGCGTCTGCCGGAACCTCGGGAGGTTCGTCGTCGGGACGATGTCCTCCATGTCGTCCCGGAACTTCGCGTACAGGTCGTTGTGCAGCACCAGCCACGCGTCGTCGCCCTCGGCGTAGAGGCTGCCGTCGATGTGGTGGTACGCGCCGGGCTCGATGAAGTCCGGCCCGCCGGGGGCGAGGTCGCCGAAGGGCTTGTCGAGATTGCCCTCGACCAGCCGGTACGGGCCCTCGACGCCGCCCTCGCTCACCAGCAGGAACGAGCCCACCTTCCGGGAGTGGTCGCCCATGCACGCGACGATGTACCACGTGCCGCGGACGTGGTGCACCTCCGGCGCCCAGGCCTCGCCGCGCTTGCCGAACCGGGCGTCGTGCCAGTACTCCTGCCACGGGGCGACGACCGTGCGGCCGGGCCGGTTCTCGCCGGCGAACTCCGGCGACCACACCTTCCCCCGCTCGGCCCCGGGCCGGACGCCGGTCGTGTCGACCAGCCTCCACGGCCCCCGCAGCGACCGGGCCACCCACACGAAGATGCCGTCGTTCCACGGCCCGGCCGCATCGAGCCCGGCCGCGCGCGTGGTGCCGGTGGCGACGTAGAGCGGACGGCCGTCGACGACGAAGCAGTTGACGTAGGTGTCCCGTATCCAGACCCGGCCGTCCTCCTGGTCGCGGGGGCGCAACTCGAGCGGGAGGACGAAGGAGTTGTCCTCCCGCGGCCACAGGTCCAGCCGAGTGTCCGCGAGCCCATACGGCTCGGGATCGGGCCAGTTCGCCGGATACCGCCCTCCCCGCCGCGGAGGCGCCGCCTGCGCGGCGGCCCCGGGCAGCGCCGCCGCGCCCAAGGCGCCTGCGGCACCGGCCAGGAAGAACCGCCGGTCGAGGTGTAATCCGTGCTCGGAGCTGGCCATCAGTGCGTCCTTCCCGGTCGTGCAGGACACCGGCGCCCTGCCTGGGAAGCCACGTTAGGGATCCGCTCCGACGGTGAACAGACGCCCCTCGGGGGCAGCGAGTTCGTAGCCCGCTTCCTCCACCGCGGCGCGCACTGCTGGGCGAGAATGGTCGTCTGACGGAGCGCCGGAGCCGGGGAGGGCGGGCATGGACGCGGTGGTGGAGTGGGTGGACGCGCGCGAGAGGTTGCCGAGGAGCGGTGTGCCCGTGGCGGCGGCGACGTCGGGGCGCTATCCGCCCGAGCCGGGGCAGGCGGCGGGGGAGGACTTCTGGCTGGTGCTGCCGATGTACTTCACCACCCGCCACATCGCCGAGGACGGCACCGAGTACCGCGATTGCTTTGTCGATTCCGACCGCGTCGTCCGCCTGCCCCATGGCCGCCCCTGCGCCGAACCCGTCACCCACTGGGCAGAGTTGCCCGCCCTGCCGGGCATGACCGTGCACCACGTGCTGGGGGAGGACGCGCGGACCGCCGTCAGGGACGCCATGGGGTGAGGCGGAGGTCGCCGCTCCTACGCGTGGTCCAGCGAGGTCCAGAAGCGGGTGAGGACGCGGGCGCCGCGGGCGGGATCGTGTGTCATCCACCAGTGGCCGAGCCCGTCGAGGGTCTCGACCCCGGCGCCGGCGCGGCGAGCGGCGCGGCGGCGCTGCTCGACGGTTCCGACCGCGTGGTCCTCGGTGGCGAGCAGGGTGAGTCCCGGTCGTTGCGACGCCCGTTCCAGGTCCCGGCCCAGCTCGGCCATCGCCGGTTGCGCGGCGGAGGTGTAGAGCGCGAGCACGGCCCGGCCCATCGCCTCGTCCTGGCCCCGGGCGACCTGTCCGGCCACCGCCTCGTGCATCCCCCGGTCGACGAGTGTCGCGACCCGTTCGCCGAGGGGCGCGCCGAACCGTGCGGTCACATCGGCTTCTCCGGCGCCCGGCGTCTGCCACCGCCGGGCCAACTCGTGCCAGACGTAGTCGGGTTCGTAGATCCCGATGGAGTCGCTGACCCAGCTGCGTACGAGGTCCGGGCGGCTCATCACCGCGTTCAGGACGTGCCCGCCGCCCCAGTCGTGTCCCACCAGGTCGACGGGTTCGGCGAAGCGGGTCAGCTCGCCGATCAGCCAGTCGCGGTAGTCGGCGACGGTCGCGCCGAACCCGGCCGGTAGCGGTGCGCCGAACCCGGGCGGGGACAGGCACACCAGACGCGGGCGTGCCGCACCGGCGCGCTCCAGCTCGGGGAGCAGCCGGTCCCAGACCGCCGCCGTCTCGGGGTTGCCGTGCACGAAGACAACGGGCATCAGGTCAGTCCGCCCAGCGGTACGGTCGGCTGCAAGACCGATTCCACCAGCGCCTCGCTGCGGAAATGGGACACCGCCTGGTATTCGGGGTCACGGAGCATGTCGGCGAACGCCTGTCGGCTCGGGTAGCGGACCAGGGCCACCATGTCCCAGGCTTGCCCGTCCTCGGCGACCAGTGCCCGCCCGCCGTCTCCCAGGTAATCCACCTGCACCCCGTACCGCGCGTTGATCACCGGGCCGAGCGCCTCGGCGTAGCGCTGGTAGCTCTCGCGGCCGCCGTCCGGATGGAACCGCAGCAGGTTCAGCATCACCACGGAACCACCCGGATCCTCGGCCAGCAGAGCATCCACGGCGCGCTCGTCAATCTCGATCATCGGAAACCTCCAGTTGGTCGACGCCGTGATCCTTGCGTACTTGTTGGTCGGCTGACAAGTTTGTTGTAGATTCTTTTCCATGACGACCACCCGCCGTACCCAGCAGCAGCGCCGTGACCAGGCCGAATCCGCATTGCTCACCGCCGCCGCCGAACTCCTCGTCGAGCAGGGAGTGCGCGCGCTGACGCTGGTGCGCGTCAGCGAGCGAGCCGGATACAGCCGCGGACTCGTCACCCACCACTTCGGGTCCAAGCAGTCGCTCCTCGAACGCCTGGCACACGCGACCCAGGCCGGATTCGTCCCCGGGCTCGACGGCCTGCCGCCCGGTCTGGAGCGCCTCCTGCGGCTGATCGACGGATACATCGGAGCCCTCGGCCGGGTGGGCGTGTGGAACCGGGCGTTTCTGCTGCTCTGGGCCGAGGCCGCCACGGCGTCGGAACTGGCCCCGATCTTCCGTGAGCGGGACGAGGCGTTCCGCGCCGATCTGCGCGAGGACGTGGCCGCCGGTCTCGCCGACGGCACCATCCGCCCCGAGGTCGTACCCGGCGAGGCCGCGATCGCCATCGTCGGGCAACTCCGCGGAATCGGGCTGCAACGGCTTCTCGATCCCGAGGCCGTCGACACCGAACGGCTGCGGCACTCGGTCACCGAGCACTGGCGCCGGGCCCTGGCCCGCGGCTGATGCCGCCCGCCCGACGGTGCCGTTTTCCTGCCGGATGGCGGGGCACTCGTCGCGCATGGATCACACCGAGGCTCCCGTCCTGGAGGCCCTGGCTCGGTATCACGAGCGGGGGTTCCTCCCGTTCACCCCGCCCGGGCACAAGCAGGGCAGGGGCGCCGACCCGGAGGCGCGCAAGGTTCTGGGCGACGAGGTGTTCCGCGCCGACGTCCTCGCCTTCGGCGGGCTCGACGACCGGCTCCAGTCGGGCGGGGTGCTGCGGCGCGCCGAGGAGCTGATGGCCGACGCGGTGCGCGCCGATCACACCTTCTTCTCCACCTGCGGCAGCTCGCTCTCGGCCAAGGCCGCGATGCTCTCGGTCGCCGGGCCTCACGAAACGCTGCTGGTGGGCCGGGACGCGCACAAGTCCGTGATCTCCGGCTTGATCATCTCCGGGGTCCGCCCGGTGTGGGTGGAGCCCCGATGGGACGCCGCCCGCCACATCGCCCATCCGCCGTCGGCCGACGACTTCGCGAGGGCGTTCGCGGACCACCCGGAGGCCAAGGGCGCCCTGGTGACCAGCCCGACCCCGTACGGTGCCTGCGCGGATCTGGCGAGGATCGCCGAGGTCTGCCACCGGCTACGGCGCCCCCTGATCGTGGACGAGGCGTGGGGAGCGCATCTGCCGTTCTGCTCCGGGCTGCCGAGCTGGGCCATGGACGCGGGCGCCGACGTGTGCGTGACCAGCATCCACAAGATGGGCGGCGGCCTGGAGCAGGGCTCGGTGTTCCACCTTCAGGGCGACCTCATCGACCCCGCCGTCCTGAAGTCCCGCGCCGATCTGCTCGGCACCACCAGCCCGAACGTTCTCCTCCACGCGGGCATGGACGCATGGCGACGCCACATGGCGCTGCACGGCGGGGAACTGATGGGTGCGGCGCTGCGCCGGGCGCATACGGTCCGTACGGACATCGAAGCCATCGACGGCCTGCACGTGGACGGCCACGACGATTACGTGGGCCCAGGGCTCGCCGCCGACATCGATCCGCTCCCCGTCGTCATCGACCTCACCGGACTCGCGGTGAGCGGCTACCGGGCCGCCGACTGGCTCCGGGAACGCCACGACGTCAACGCCCACCTGGCCGACCACCGGCGGATCAGCGCCCAGCTGACCCACGCGGACGACGCCTCGACCACCGGTGCGCTGCTGGCGTCCCTGCGCGAACTCGTCGACCACGCGGACGAGTTGCGGCCCGCGCCCGAGGTGGCCGTGCCGACCCCGGGCGAGCTGCGGATGGACCAGTCCCATCTGCCACGGGACGCCTACTTCGGCTCCGTGGAGGACGTCCCCCTGGACAGCGCGGTGGGCCGGGTGGCGGCCGAGATGGTCACCCCCTACCCGCCGGGCATCCCGGCCGTGCTGCCCGGCGAGGTGCTGAAGCGTCCGGTCCTGGACTATCTGCGCACGGGCGTCGCCGCCGGGATGAACCTCCCCGATCCGGCCGACCCCGGCCTGCACACCATCCGCGTCCTGGTCGAGGGGACGCGCGCCGACTGACGCACGAACCACCTGACGGACATCGGCGCCCGGCCACCGGCCGGGCGCCGGCCGGGCGCCGGTCTCGCCTGGTGACAGCACTAGCATCGGCGCATGCCATTACGCCGCAGCCATGACAAGCTCGCCGACCTGCCGCGCGACCCGCGAGCCGACGCGTACCCGATGCCGCCCGTTCCCCACGGCTGGTACGCCGTGCTCCGCAGCGGCGAGCTGCGGCCGGGGAAGGTCGTCAGCCTGCACTACTTCGGACGTGCCCTCATCGCCTTCCGCGGAGCGGACGGACGGGCGGCGGTGCGCGACGCCCACTGCCCGCATTACGGCGCGCACCTGGGCGCCGGGGGGAAGGTCGTCGGCGGCACCGTGGAGTGCCCGTTCCACGGGTGGCGGTTCGGGGCGGACGGGCGGTGTACGCACGCCCCCTTCGCGGTCCGCACCCCCAAGGTGTCCCTCGGGGGGTTCCCGGTACGCGAGCACAGCGGGCTCGTCTTCGTGTACTACGGCCCCGCCGCGCCCTCGTGGGAGGTGCCGGACATCCCGGAGACGGCCTCCGGGGACTTCGCGACACCGATCGACGACGTGTGCCGGGCACGCATCCACATCCAGGAGATGCGCGAGAACATCGTGGACGAGTCCCACTTCCACTTCATCCACGGCCAGAGCGAACCCCCGGTCCAGGAGCTGCGGCCGGACGGCCCCTTCGCCGAGGTCCGTGGCCGGATCCACCGGCGTGTTCTCGGCCGGGACATCAACAACACCTTCGATGTGTTCATGTACGGGCCGGGCGTGATGGTGGTGCGCGTCCTCGGGCCCGTCCTCTCGCTCACCGCCGTCGCCCTCACCACCCCCATCGACGACCGTACGAGCGAGATGCGGATGCTGTACTACGTCCGCAAACCGGCCCGCCTGCCCTTCCTGGCACCGGTGTTCAAGCTGGTCTTCCGTGCGGAAGCGCTGAGGGAGGTGCGGGAGGAGGTCCGGATCTGGGACCACAAGATCCACCAGCCGCGCCCCGTCCTGCTCCCGCACGAGAAGGGCATCCGGGCGCTACGGCGTTGGTACGCCCAGTTCTATCCGGCCGACGCCTGACGGGAGTCCAGTTCCGCCCACACCTCCTCTCGGGGAGCGATACGTGGCGCGGGGCGGTCGTCGGGTCGCGTGCGAAAGAAGGGCCGGTTGTCGGGTAAATCACGCGGCAATTAAGGTCACGGACGTGCATAAGGGCGATGGCTACCAGACCGATCCGGTCCTCCTGCCCTCCGTGCCCGTCGGGCTGCGAAGGGTGCTGGACCTCGTGGTGTCGGGCGAGGCGACCAGCCGTGCCGAGATCGCGCGGCGCAGCGGTCTGGTCCGGACGACGGTCGGGAAGCAGGTCGACCATCTCCTCGCGCGCGGCATCCTGGAGGAGCTCGAATCGAGCGAATCGGTGCGGGGCCGACCGCCGAGGGTGCTGACGCTCAGCCCGCGGTCCGGGACCGTCGCCGTGGCGGACGTCGACACACTGGCGTCACAGGTCGCGATCGCCGACCTCACGGGGCGGGTGCTCGCGCAGGAGACCGTGGGCGTCCGGATCGATGCCGGGCCGGAGACCGTGCTGGAGACGGTGACCGAGCGTCTGATGGCCCTGCTGGCGCAGTGCGGGCGCGACTCCGGTCGGGTCCGCGCGGTGGTGATGGGCCTGCCCGCGCCGGTGGACTTCCAGCGCGGCTGGGCGGTGCGGCCGACCGGGATGCCCGGCTGGGGCGGCTACCCGGTGGCCGACGAACTGCGGAAGCGGTTCCGGTGCCCCGCCCTGGTGGACAACGACGCCAATCTCATGGCCCTCGGCGAGGCAGGCCAGGAGCAGGGCGACACCCCGCTGGTGTGCATCAAGATCTCCGCGGGGGTGGGGGCCGGGATCGTCACCGCGGGAGGCGGGGTGTACCGCGGGGCGGACGGAGCCGCGGGCGACGTCGGCCACATCCGGGCCGTCGGCGGCGGCGAGGCCCTGTGCTCCTGCGGCAACGTCGGCTGCCTCAGCGCGCTGGCCTCCCGCCCGGCCGTCCTGCGCGGCCTCGGCATCCCCGAGTCGACCGACGAGGACCCGCTGCACGGCGCGCGCGTGCTGGCGGAACGCGTCGCCGACAACGAACCGAACGCCGTGCGCGCCCTGCGCCAGGCGGGCACCGACGTCGGCGAGATAGCGGCCATGCTGGTCGCCATGTTCAACCCGCGCACGCTGGTCATCGGCGGCCCGCTGAGCGAACTCCGCGACGACCTCCTCTCCGGGGTGCGCGCCGTGGTCTACCGGCGCGCGCTGGCCCTCGCCACCAGCAAGATGACCATCACCACGCCCCGGCTCGGCGAGAGCGCCGGGATCCACGGCGCCATCGCCCTCGCCACCCGGGAGGTCTTCAGTCCCCAGGGCATCGCCCGGATGATGGTCGTCGACCCGTAGCCGCGGGCGACCCGTAGTGCCGCGGGCGGCCGAGCCCGGCTGAAGGGCTCGGCCGCCCGCGGCACGGCATCAGCCGACGCGCATCAGCAACCGGCAGGCGGGGTCGCCGTTGCGCAGGCACGCGGTGGCGCAGTTGCGGGTGAGTTCGACGCCGAGCCCCTCCGACCAGCCCGCGTGGATGTCCGTGCACGGGCAGTCGTAGCCGTCCAGCGAACCGGCCATGCGGACCATGGTCACGGCGAAGTTCTGCCGCATGGTCAGCTCGATGTCGCCGTCCGGGAGCACGGCGGTGCCGCCGTCGCGGAGTTCGCTCGGGAACATCCACTCCGAGCAGTCGTCGTACCGTTGCCGGAGTTCTTCGAGGTCGGCGGCGGGTTTTCCACCGTGCTGGCGGGCGATGCGCTTGCCGACCTGGACGGCCACGTAGCGCAGCGCCTCGGCGTTGATCTCGTTGGCCACCGCGTGGCCGAAGCGCTTCGCCACGCCCTGGTACCAGCGGGCGTCGTGCAGCCACCACTGGCGGTACACGTCCATGGGCCGGGGGCGGGGAGTCGTCATCGCCCCGCCTCTCCCAGCGCGCGCCCGCCCGCCAGCCGGGCCCGGAAGCGTTCGCGCATCTCCCGTTTGAGCACCTTGCCGGTGGCGCCCTTCACCACGTCGTTCGCGTCCATCCGGAGCGCTCCGGTGAGGGGCGGGAAGCCCTCGGCGGTGAGCGCCCGGTTGACCTTGGCGGTCCAGTGGTCCGCGTCGTCCCCGTCGGCCGTGTCCGCCGCGTCCGGGCGCACCTGGAGCAGGACGTACGCGTCGGCGGTGCCGTCGCCGTCCCAGTCGGCGCGTACGCCCTCGGGGGCGACGGCCACCACCGTGCAGTCGTCGAGTTCGGGCAGCTCGCGCAGGAGCAACTCCTCGGTGCGGGTGCTGAACACCAGGCCCGCGGCCGTGCGGATGGCGTCGGGGGCGCGGTCGAGGTGGTAGAAGTTGCCTTCCTCGTCCCGGTAGGAGAGGTCGCCGGTGAGCCAGTAGCCGCCGAGCCGCAGCCGGTGGAACGTCAGCGAGTCGTTCCAGTAGCCGGGGGTGAGGGTGGGGGACCGTACGCCGAGGCGGCCCACCTCGCCGGGTGGCAGCGGGGTGCCGTCCTCGGAGAGCACCGCGGCCTCGGCGAAGCTCATCGGCTTGCCGACGCAGCGGGAGAACGACGAGCGGCCGGGCTTGTGTCCGTTGTGGAAGAGGGAGTAGCCGGTCTCGGAGGAGCCGAGCCCGTCGGTGAACACGGAGCCGGGGACGCGGCAGCGCTTGAGGTCCCGGCCGACCGTATCGTGGCTGCCCTGCGCGATGAGCGCCCTGATGTGTGCCTCGTGCGCCGCGTCGCCGGTGTTGTACCAGGCCTCGACGCTGGACAGATCGCGCGCGGCGAGATCCTGCGCCGCCATCTCCCCGTACGTTCCGGCGAACGCGAACACCGTGGTGGGGCGGAACGACTCCATCGCGTCCAGGACGTCGACACCGCGCTGGCTGGACAGCAGCAGGACGGGCGAGCGCAGCAGGAAGCCGAACAGCATGACCGAGATGGACGCGTTGTGCGAGCCGGGCATCGCGACCAGCAGCCTGCCCATCGCGGAGCCCACCGACAGCTTCAGCCGGTGCAGTTGCGCGTACAGCAGGGTCTCGTGCGTGTGCGGGACGGCCTTCGGCATGCCGGTGGTGCCCGAGGAGTGGGAGATGATGATCGGATCGGTGGGATGGTGGGCGTACGGGTACGACGCCGGGAGCGGGCCGCGGGCCGTGTCCGCGCGGATGTCGGCCGCGGTGGCGCAGAAGGTGAGGCCCAGTTCGGCCTGGTGGGGAGCCAGGACCGGGTGGTGTGCCCGATCGGTGAGGGCGCCCACCGCGCCCTGGCGGCGCACGTATTCGCGGGCGATCTCGGGGCGGAGGTTGCCGTTGACGAAGGACGGGATCGCGCCGAGGGAGGTGAGCGCGAGGAAGTTGATGGCGAACTCGGTGCTGGAGTACGTCTGGATCGCGACCGGATCGCGCGGCCGCACGCCGTGTGCGTGGTACCAGGCCGCGTAGCTGGCGACGACGTCGTGCAGCTCACCCAGGGTCAGCACCTCGGGGTGGCCACCGTCCGGAGCCTGCCAGATGGTGTCGGTCCACAGCACCTGCTCGTCGAGCGGTCTGCCGTACGCCTTCAGCCGGTGGATCACGTTTCCGGCACCCAAGGCGGCGTCCTCGCTGATCTGCGCGCGTTCTTCCTTGGTGATCATGGGTTGGTTCCTTGGATTCGGGCGGCCAGCTCGACCAGGCCGCGGAGGGTGCCGTGCTCGGTGGAGGGGGTGTCGGACGGGGGACGGGGGTGCGGGTCGTTGCGGTCGAGCACGAGGGCCACGGCTCGGTCGGCGGCGGGCGGGCCGATGCCGCGCAGCCGGCGGTACGCGGCCGTGGTGCGCTCGGCCCCGGCCAGCTCGACGCCGACGAGCACGACGCGGTCCAACTCCTCGTCCTCCAGCAGGAGTTCGGCCGTCGCCAGCAGCTCCCCGGCCAGGTCCGCCACGGTGGACAGGCAGAGCAGCGGCCCGGTGATGGCGAAGTCCCGGCTGAGCTGGCCGAGGATCGCGTTGGCGGTGCTCTGCATGAACAGCAGCGGATTGTGCACCTGCCCGGAGACGAGCCGACGGCTGCCGAGGTCGAGGGTGGTGGCATCGCCCATCGTGCTGGCCAGGACCATCGCGGTCCGGGAGCCGTCGCCGGGGTGGGCGCTCAGACAACGCTCGACGGCCTGGTGCACGAGCGGATTGAAGGCGGACTCCACGAAACCGGCGACGGGCGGAGCGGCCTCCGGCCCGGACATCGCGGCGATCATGCCCGCTCCAGGATCAGCGCGGTGTTGGCACCGCCGAAGGCGGCGTTGACGGTGAGTGCCCGCCGGATGTCGGCCTTGTGGGGGCGATTCGGTACGTAGTCGAGGTCGCAGGCCGGGTCCGGTTCGGTGGATCCGGCGGTGGGCGGCAGGACGCCGTCCCGCAGCGCGAGCAGGGTGATCACGAGTTCCACCACTCCGGACGCCTCCAGCAGATGTCCCGTCGTGCTCTTGGTCGAGCTGACCGGCACGTGGGGCGCGTCCGCGCCGAAGAGCGTGTGCAGTCCGCGCGTCTCGGCGGGGTCGTTGGACTTGGTCGCGGTGCCGTGCGCGTTGACGTAGTCGATGCGCGGACCGCCCGCCCGCCGCAGCGCCCGCCGCGCGGCGGTGACCAGCCCGGTGCCGTCGGGGTGCGGCCGCGCGATGTGGTGCGCGTCGGACGCGGCGCCCCACCCGGTCAGCGCCCCGAGCACCCGCGCGTCCCTGCGCCGGGCGCTCTCGGCCGACTCGAGGACGACGGCGGCGGCCCCGTCGCCGAGCAGCAGCCCGCTGCGGTCGGCGCAGAACGGCCGCACCATGCCGTCGCGGGACAGGGCGAACCCGGAGCCGAACTTGGCCAGGTTCTCCTCCTCCACCAGGTACGCCCCCGCGCAGATCACGATGTCGGCCCGGCCGGAGGCGATGAGCTGGCAGCCGTGCGCGATGGCGGTGGCGGAGGCGACGCACGCGTTGGTGAACGCCAACCGGGGCCCACGCACCCCGAGCGCATCGGCGAGCGCCTCGGCCTGCCACGCGGGCACGGTCTCGACGGCGCGGTCGGGCAGGTCTTGCGCGGCGCCGCCGGGGGAGTCGGGGAACCCGGCGCCGTCGGGGGGCGCCGCGCCGTCGCCCGATGCCGTGGTGCGCCAGAAGTGGGTCAGGCTCGTGAAGTCGCCCGCGGTGCCCACCAGGACGGTTGCCTCCGTGCCCGGCCGCAGTCCGGCCATCCCGACCGCCGCCCCCGCCACCTCGGCCAGCACCTCGTGCAGCGGGACGGCACCGCCGCTCGCCGCGGCCAAGTCCGTACGGTATGGGCCGGGGTCGAACCGTGTGATCGGCGCGAACGCGGGCCTTCCGTCGAACACGCCGTCCCGCAGAGCGTCCGCCCCGGTGCCGAAGGCCGTGCGTACGCCGAAGCCCGTCAGCAGCACCTCATGGCTCATGGACGGTCCGCCACATGATGGTCGTTCAAGTAGTCGGTGATCCGCCGTACCGAGGTGAACTCGGCGAGAAACGCCTCGGCCGGTTCGATCTCCACGCCGTAACGCAGCTCCAGCTGGTGCAGGAACCACACCAGGCCGAGCGAGTCCAGCGCCAGGTCGGCGTCGTCGTCCAGTGCGTCCGGCAGCGCGGCGAAGATCTTGGGGTCGGACAGCAGCTCCCGTACCACGTCAACGGTGATGAGCGTTCGGGCCTCGGATTCCGCGGTCATGCCGTGGCGCCCCGCTTGATGACGTCGTCGACCAGATCGCCGAGGTTCATCGCGCCGACCGGTTCGAAATCGGTGTCCGGGAACTTCACGCCGAACCGGCGCTCGATCCGCAGGACCAGCTCGATCAGGCTCAGCGAGTCGATGTCGATGCCACCGGTGCCCAGGGGGCTGTCGTCGGTGATGGTGTCCGCGTCGAGCGGGTGGTTCATGTCGTCGCTGATCGTGCTGAGCACGAACTGACGGATCTCCTTCTCCAACGTCGTCTGCATGGTGCGAAACCCTTCTGTGGCAGCGAATGGCAGCGGGCCGGATGGACAAACGTGGTCAACGGGCGGGGGAGGAGCGCGCGAGCAGGGCGTCGCGGCGCCGGATGAGCTTGCCGTTGGAGGTGCGGGGCAGGTCAGGGAGGACCTGGATGACGCGCGGCACCTTGTAGTCGGCCAGCCGGTCCCGGCACCAGCGCAGCAGCTCCCCGGCCGAGGGCCCGTCCGGTTCGGTGGACACGTACGCCTCGGTGGCCCCGGCGTGGACGACGACGGCCCCGCTGACCCCGGGGTGGTGGCGCAGGACGTCCTCCACCTCGGTCAGGTCGACCTTGAGGCCGCCGATGACGACGAGCGAGTCGCCGCGGCCCAGCAGTCGCACGCCGCCGGTGGCATCCAGCTCGGCCCGGTCGCGGGTGTGCAGCCAGCCGTCGGCGTACCGGCCGCCACCGGAGGCGTGCAGATACGGGGAGCCGTCCGGCAGCCGGACGTCCAGCTCGCCGTCGTGGATGCGCAGCCGCACACCGGGGGCCGCCCGCCCGACCGTGGGCCGCGAGGCGCCGCTGACCTCCATCGCGATGACGCCCGTCTCGGTGGTTCCGTACGATTCGCCGACTCCGATGCCGTACCGGTCGGCGAACCGCGCGGCCGTCTCCGGGGGCATGATCTCGCCGCCGGACACCGCCGCGCGCAGGGCGGGGAGAGGAGGCAACTCCCTTGCTGTACTGAGCAGTTCGTAGTGAAAGGGGGTGCCGAATATCGCGTGGACGTCGTGGCGCCCGGCGGCGGCGAGGATGTCCTTGGCCGACACCCGGCGGGCGAACACGGCCGCGACGCCCGCGGTGAGCGAGTGCAGCACCCCGGCGATCAGCCCGAAGCTGTGCGCGGTGGAGCTGAGCAGCAGCACCCGCTCGCTGAGGGTCGGCATGCCGTCGATCCGGGTGAACCGTTCGATCTCGGCCGCCAGGGAGGCCGGAGTCCGCCCGATCACCTTGGGCAGCCCGGTGGAGCCCGAGCTGAACTGCACCAGCCGGTGGTCGGTCGCCGCGGTCCGGCCGTCCGGGAACCGGGAGGTGACCACCTCGTACCGGGGCTCGAACCGCAGCGGTGCGCGGTCCGCCGTACCCGCGCTGACCAGGAACTGCGGATGGCACAGGGCCCGCAGGGCTTCCACTTCGGACGGTTTGAGCCGGTGGTCGATCAGCATCACCTGGGCGCCCAGCCGCCACAGCGCGAGCAGCACCTCGATCTGGGTGAAGCTCGGCGGTATCCGGAGCATCACCGTGGTGCCCTCGCCGATGCCGTACTCGGCGAAGACGTCCGCCTCGGTGGCCGCGGCGGCGCGTACCTCGGCGCGGCTCACCGGGTGGTCGCCGTGCACGAGGTAGGGCAGGTCGCCGGGGTGGGCGTCGAACAGCGTCTCGACGAGCGTGCGCATATCGATAGCGACGCTCATCACTGTTCCCTACAGAACTCGCCGATGGGGAAGCCCACATGGCGCTGGTCGGTGGCCAGATAGCCGAGCAGTTCGTCGCCGGGCCGCAGCTCGGTGACGTTGTGGACCTTCGCGCCGGGCCCGAGCACCCGTACGTGCCAGTCGTCCTGGACGGTCAGGCTCACCACGGTGCCCTCGGGGGAGTGCGCGGTGATGGTCAGCAGCGGCCGGGACTCCAGCTTGGCGCGGCCGATCAGGACGGGGCGGGTCCGGCCCTCGGCGTTCACGGCCAGCGTGGTGCCCCCCGCGCGCAGCTCGCTGAGGTAGTTGGTGCGGTTGTCCGGGCCGAGTACATAGGAGTGGAGGGCGCCCGCGTTGACCCGGAAGGGGCGGGTCGGCATGTACGGCAGCGGGTGGGTCTCGCTACAGCACAGGATGAAACCGGTCGAGTACGAGCCGACGAGGATGCCCTCGTCCTCGGCGAAGTGGCTGCACGTGTCCACGCACACCCGGTCGCCGAGGCCGTGGTGCTCGATGCCGTCGACGGTCAGCGTGGTCAGGTCCAGCGGTGCCGTACCGGCCTCCAGCAGCCGGGCCAGCGCGAACACCTCACCCGCGTTCGAGGGGGCCAACAGCACGCCGTCCGAGCCGCGTTCCAGCACGTCGAGGACGGTGGCGGCCTCTTCGAGGTCCGCGCAGACCGTGATCAGCTTGCCCTCGGCACGGTCCGCGGCGGCGAGCACGATCTCCAGCGGGATCTTCGTCGGGTCGGCGAAGCGGACCACGGTGAAGGGCAGCGCGACGGCGGCGGCGCACGCCAGCCGCAGCGACGGTTCGTCGTGGACGTCGACCCAGCCCGCGGTGTCGGCGTCGAGGCCGTGCAGCTGCTTCTCGTCGGTCACCGGGGTGGTGGTGACGCCGGTGACGGTCGGCGGCAGCGCCTTGAGCACGGATTCGTCGTCGCTGAGCACGCCCTGCATCCGGGTGTGGATGGCGGCGTCCACGACGGACTCCAGCTTGTCCTGCGGAACGGTTCTGAGGTCGATCCAGGCGAACTTCATGCGGCACCTGTCGCAATCGTCGGGGGATGGGGGGCCGTTCCGGCGTCGGCGGCGTGGACGACGGCCGCGAGCCGTAACACCAGGGAGGCGGGGGAGGGCGAGGTGAAGATCCGGCGGCCGACGGCGAGGCCCCGGCAGCCGGCGAGCATCAACGAGGTCGCGTGGCTGATCAGGTCCGAACCGTCGGGCGGGCCGCCCGCGGCGAGGACCGGCAGCGGGCTGCTGTCCACCACCTCGGCCATCCGGTCCACCGGCAGCGCGACCGACGTCTTCACCAGGTCGGCGCCCAGGTCCGCGGCGATGTTGACGGCGTGGGCGAGCAGCGCCGGGTCGTGCGGATCGGCGATCCGCGGGCCCCTCGGATAGATCATCGCGAGGAGCGGCATGTTCCATGTGTCGCACGCGGCGGCGACGGTTCCGAGGTCGGTGAGCTGCCGGTGTTCGGTGTCCGAGCCGAGGTTCACGTGCACGCTCACCGCGTCCGCGCCCAGCCGTACGGCCTCTTCCACCTCGCCGACGAGCACCTTGGCGTCGGCGTCGGCCGCGTACATGGTTCCGGCGCTCAAGTGCACCACCAGCGCGCAGTGGCGCAGGATGCCCGGTGCGATCGTGCGCGCCCGGCCCTTGTGGACGACGATCGCGTCCGCGCCGCCGTCCACCAGCGCGCTCAGCAGCCCGTTCCAGCGGGCCTGGGGCACCACCGGCCCGTCGGACACACTGTGGTCGAGCGGGACGAAGAGATGTCTCCCGTCCCCCACGGCGGAGAGCCTCCGCATCCGTAGTGATTTACCCAAATCGGTCATGTGCCGGGAACACCTCTTCCAACGGGTGGACGGTGCTTCGGGATTGCCGGGTCAGAATGGCACGCCCGTGCGAAGGCGAGCAGATATCGAATCTCCATCACTCCGCGGTTATGCGGCTCTGAGAAACCTCTGAGACTCCTGTGGCAGGCTGGCCGACGCTTTGCGGACACCCCCTGGAACCGGACCCGGAACGGCGTTTTCGAGGAGGCCGGCTTGACCGCCCTGACCGACCCGGTACACATCGCCCTCGCCTGCCACGGCGGACGCGGACACACCGCCACGCTGGGGGAGGCCGTACGCGCCGGGGCGAGCCGGGCCCCGGACACCAAGGTCACCCTCGTCCGGGTCGACCGGATCACCGATGAGGACTGGCAACTGCTCGACGACGCCCACGCGATCGTCTTCGGCGCGCCGACGTACATGGGCACGGCCTCCGCCGCCTTCCACACCTTCGCCGAGGCCAGCGCCCGGCGCTGGCTCGGCCGCCGCTGGCAGGACAAGGTGGCGGCGGGATTCACCACCTCCGGCTCCATGGCCGGGGACAAGGCGGGCACCCTCGGCTACTTCGCCACCCTCGCCGCACAGCACGGCATGCTCTGGGTCACCCTCGGCCTCCCCTCCGGCTGGAACTCCACCCGCGGCAGCGAATCCGACCTGAACCGGCTCGGCTTCTACCAGGGCGCGGGCGCGCAGTCCCCCGTGGACGACCGGACGGGCACGGTGCACCCGTCCGACCTCGCCACCGCGGAACATCTCGGCCACCGGGTCGCGGAGGTCACCCGGACGCTCGTCGCGGGCAGACGAGCGCTGACACCGTGAAGGCGGCGACACCATGAAGGCGGCGACGCCGTGAAGCAGTGGTGGACCGTGGCCGTGGCGGTCCTGGCGCAGACGCTGGTCCTGCTGGACAACACGGTCCTCAACGTGGCGATGGAAACCCTCGCCGACCCGGTACGCGGGCTCGGCGCCGACTCCGCGGAGCTGGCGTGGGCCAACGCCTCGTACTCACTGGTCTTCGCCGCGGGCAGCTTCGCCGGTGGCGCCCTCGCCGACCGCTACGGGCCGCGTCGCACCCTGACCGCCGGGCTGCTGCTCCTGGCCGTCGCCTCCACGCTGGCCGCGTTCTCGCCCGGCGCCACCGAACTCATCGTCACCCGCGGGTTCATGGGCGCGGGCGGCGCGCTCATCACCCCCGCCACGCTGGCGCTCGTCACGCGCGGCACCGCGCCCGCCCACCGCACCCGGGCCATCGCAGTGTGGGCCTCCGCGGGCGGCGCGGCCGTCGCGCTCGGGCCGGTGGTGGGCGGTGCGCTGCTGACCCGGTTCTGGTGGGGCTCGGTGTTCCTCGTCAACCTGCCGGTGGTGGCCGTATGCCTGGCCGGTGCGGCGCTGCTGGTGCCCGAACTGCGGTACGCCGAGCGCAGGGTGCTCGACCCGGCGGCGCTGCTGCTCTCCGTGCTGGGTCTTGGCCTGGTGGTGTACGGCGTCATCCAGGGCGGCCGCCCGTCCGGCTGGTCGAGCCCGGCCGCGCTGCTGCCGCTGGTGGCGGGGCTCGCCCTGCTGGCGGTGTTCGTCACGACGCAGGGCCGCCGCGAGGCGCCGGGATTCGACGTGCGCCTGTTCACCGAGCCGCGCTTCGCGGGCGGCAGCGTGACGCTGCTGCTGCTCTTCTTCGGGCTCGCCGGGCAGCTCTTCTACTGCGCCTTCTATCTGCAAGGGGTGCACGGCCTGTCGGCGCTGGCCGCCGGGGCCGTGATGGCATCCGCCGCGGGCGGCATCGTCCTCGGCAACCAGATCTCCCCGGGGCTGGCCCGGCTGCTGACCGTCCGCTGGTGCGCGGTCGCCGGAATCCTCCTGTCGAGCGCCACCTTCGGCGCCTACGTGTTCTTCGACGCGGACACCCCGGTGGCCGCGATCGCCGCGGTGCTGCTCGCGCAGGGTGCCGGTATCGGGCTGGTGGTCGCGCCGATGACGGCGGAGATGATGGCCGTCCTGCCCGCGCGGTACACCGGCGCGGGCGCGGCCATCAGCGCCGCCACCCGGCCCGTGGGCAGCACGCTCGGGGTCGCGGTCCTCGGCTCGGTGCTCGCCACGTCCTACCGCGGGGAGATCCGGCCCGCGCTCGACGGTCTGGCCCCCGGGGCACGGGACCGGGCGCTGGACTCCGCGGAGGCCACCCGGGCGGTGGCGGCGTCGCTGCACCGGCCCGATCTCCTCGCCGCCGCCGACCGGGCCTATCTGCACGCCCTGTACGTCACCGCCACCTGGACGGCGCTGCTGTCCCTGGCCGGTGCCGTGCTCGTCATCGGCTATTTCCGGCCACGACCATCACCGAGGGAGGCAGGAAGTGGATATGGGTCTGCGCCACCTGCGGATCGTGCTCACCGTGGCTGAATCCGGCAGCATCAGCCGCGCGGCCGCCACGCTGAAAATCGCGCAATCCGGCCTCTCCACCCAACTCAGGCGGATCGAGCAGGAGTTGGGCGGGCCGCTGTTCCGGCGCCGCCCGCAGGGTGTCGTACCGACGGAGCTGGGCGTCCATGTGGTGGGCCGGGCCCGGGAGTTGCTCGACGAGTTCGGGGATCTGCTCGCCACGGCGCGTACGCTCGCCCAGCCGGCCGAACCGCCGCGGGCCGTCGCGCTGGGCGGCGTGGACAACCCCTGGGTGCCGCGGATCGCCGCACTCATCCGGGAGCGGCTGCCGCACCACGAACAGCTGACCTACCTGGAACCCTCCTCCCAGGCCGTGCTGGAGCTGCTGCGCACCGAGAAGATCGCGCTCGCGGTCATCAGCGAGTTCCCGGACGTCGGGCCGCCCGCGGTCCGCGAGTTCACCGTGCGCGACCTCGGCACCGAACCCGTGCTGATCGGACTGGCCCCCGGTCACCGGCTGGCCCACCGGCAGCTGATCACCCTCGAAGAACTGGCCGACGAGATCTGGGTCGCCCCCGGAGACCGCTCCGACGGCCTCGGCCTGAGCCTGCGGATCGCCTGCGAGCGGGCCGGGTTCACCCCGCGGTTCCGGTACTTCGGCGCCGACCAGACCACCGCGGCGGCCATCGTCAGCGCCGGGAACGCGGTCGGCGTCTTCGTCGGACCGGGCGACCGCTGCCCGGGCATCACCCTGAAGCGGCTGGCCAACGGGCGGCTGTGGCGCCGGACCCGGCTGGTGTGGGCGGCGGGCTCGCCGCTGGCCGGGCTGGCCGAGGACATCGACGGCGGCGCGCTCGACTGGTGCCGCCCGCGCGCCTCATGAGCGGCGGGCCTGCGTACGGCCGTCGGCGGTCCGTATGGACGGAGCTCAGCGTCCCGGCCCGCCCGGCTGGCGGGCCACCACGGACAGGCACGCCGAGATCGACCGCTGCCGCGGAATCGCGTCACTGGTTGTGCCATCCCCCGCATCACCCGTCCGCGCCGCCGGGAGTTCGACGGTGAACAGCGCGCCGTGCCCCGGCCGCCCTCCGGCGGTGATCCGTCCCCGATGGCTTTCGACCACCTCCCGGGCCAGCGCCAGACCGAGCCCGAACCGCCTGCCGCGCCCGGCCGTCCCCCGGGCGAACCGCTCGAAGAGGCGATCGGCCTCCTCGGGCGCGAACCCCACCCCGGTGTCGCGTACGGACAGCGATACGACACCGGGACGCGGGGCGTCCACGGACACCACGACCTCCCCGCCGGGCGGGGTGTGCCCCATCGCGTTGTCGACCAGCGCGGCGATCACCCGGCGCAGCGCCGGTGCGGTGCCCATCACCACATGCGTCCCCTGACCCTGCCGCAGCCGCACCGCCAGCCCCATCGACTGGGCCCGCGCGTCCTCGGCGGCCACCGCCTCCTCGGCGAGCGCGGCGACGTCCACCGGATCGCGCGAGCCCGGCGACTGGGACAGCCGCGCCGACAGCAGCAGGTCGTCGATGACGTCACCGAGCTGCCGGGTCCCGGTCACCAGGCGCTGGAGGTCGGCCGTCAGCTGCTGCGGGCACTCCGCACCGGAGCAGCGCCGGGCCAGCAGCTGGGCGCGGGTGTGCAACTGGGTGAGCGGGGTGCGCAGTTCATGACTGGCGTCCGCGACGAACCGCCGCTGCCGGTCCAGGGCCTCGGACAGCGGCGTCATCGCCCGCCGCGCGAGCATGCCGCTCGCCGCGGCGACGAGCAGCAGACCGATCGACTCGGCCGTCGCGAAGGCCAGCAGCAGATGCTCGCGGTCGGCGCGCTGGAACCGTTCGCCGTACGCCGCCTGTACGACCGCGTCGCCGCGCCACGCGGTGCGCACCGTGTACTGCTCGCCGCCGCGCTCCACCCGCTCCAGCACCGGGGGCGCGCCCGCGCGGACCGCGGTCAGGCTGGACCTCACGGGCAGGCCGTCCGGGATGCCGCGGGTGCTGCGGACCACCCCGTCCCGTTCCACGGTGATCCACATGCAGATCGGTGGGCTGTCGACGGTGTTGTGCCGGATGCCCCACTGCGTCTCGCGCTCCGCGTCGGCGCGTTGGGCGAACAGCACCACCGAGTAGACGATGGCCACGACCAGCAACATGATCACCGACATCACCAGCGAGATGCGCAGGGTGATCGACCACTGGGCGGAGGCGAGCCTGCGCTGCTCGGGGCTCGGAGCCGTGCGGCGCGGGATGCGGACCGGAAGGGAGATCACAGCGTGCCCATCTGGTAGCCGCGCCCCCGCACGGTACGGACGACGTCACGGCCCAGTTTCCGCCGCAGATAGTAGACATACGTATCGACGATGGACTCCGCCGAGGTATCGGGGAACACGCGCTCGCGCAGGTGGGAGCGGTCGTGCACCCGCTTGGGGCCGTCCGCGAGCGCGTGCAGCAGGCCGAACTCGCGCAAGGACAGCTCGACGCGGCTGCCGTCGGCGAGACAGACCTCGTGGCGCCGCAGATCCAGCTGCCCGCCGTCCCCGTCGCCGAGCGGCAGGACTTCGGCGTCCGCGAGGTCGCGCCGGTGCAGGGCCCGCACCCTGGCCAGCAGTTCGTCCACTTCGAAGGGCTTGACCAGATAGTCGTCCGCTCCGGAGTCGAGGCCGGTGACCCGATCGCCCAGCTCGCCCAGCGCGGTCAGCACCAGGATCCGGGTGGTGACACCGACCCGCCGTAATCGTTTCACCAGATCCAGGCCGTCGAGGCCGGGCAGCATCCGGTCGATGACCATCACCTGATGGCGCCTGCCGAGACCGAGATGGAGCCCCCGGTGGCCGTCGAATGCCACATCGACGTCGTAGCCCTCTGAGACGAACAATTCGGCCAGCATGTCTGCGGTCTCCCGGTCGTCCTCGACCAGTAACAGCCGTGTCTGATCCGCAGTCGACCGTTGTGTATCGGCTGGGTAGATCATTCGCTCATCTTGGCAGCCCCGCTCCGGGGGCGGAGCGTACTATCTCGGCCGTCGGCCGGGCCCCGCGGCTACAGCGCGCGCCGGATGGCCTCCGCCACCGTGTCGACGTGCGCGGAGAGGGCGAAGTGACCGCCGCCGAGGTGGACGCGCTCGCGGACATCCACGACATCGCCCCAGGCAGCGACCTCGGCGGGGGAGAAGACCGGGTCGTCGTCCGCGGCGACGAGGAGGACCGGGGACTTGGTCCAGGTGCGGTCGGTCATGGCGGCGAGGCCCTCGCCCAGGAGGAGGTCGGACCGCAGGGGCGGGAGGAGATATTCGGCCACGAGGGCGTCGTCCAGATCGGCCAGCCCGGGGGTGTCCAGGGAGCGCAGGAAGGCGAAGAGATCGTCGGTGCCGAGTTCGGCGGCCGGCTTGCCGAGGGGGTGCCGTACGAACCGGCCGGGAACCGGCCATGCGGAGAGGACGACGAGATCCGGGGGCGCGGGCGCGCGGGTGGCCAGGAGGTGGGTCATGGCCGCGCCCATGCTGTGGCCCATGAAGATCAGCCGACCGTCGGTGGGCGGCAGCTTGTCGAGCGCGGCGAGGACGCCGTCCACGGCCTCATCGGGCACGGTGACGGGCGGTGTGCGGCGGCGGTTGGCCCGGCCCGGGGGCTGCACGGCCCAGACGTCGGCCTCCGGGAGTGCGGCGGCGAAGGCGTGGAAGAAGGTGGCGGAGCCGCCCGCGGGCGGCCAGCACACCAGCCGGTCCCGGTGCTCCGGAGCCACCGCGGCGGACTGCTCGGCGGGCCGCAGCGGCTGGAGCCAGGGGTCGGTGATCGGGGCGCTCATGGTGTGACCTTCCGGTGGCGGAGTCGCGTGATGGCGGTTGCGTGTGATGGCGAGATGGCGAGATGGCGAGTGGCGGATGCGTGTGATGGCGGGTCGCGTGGCGGGAATTCAGTAATCCTGTGGTGTGCGGTGGCTGTCAAGCACGCGAATTAGTCAGGGCAGTCTCATTTCTGCCGCTGTCCAGAGAGCACTAGGGACATCACTAGTTTGGCAAAATGCGACAGTGTAACGTTCGCCACATGGGTGCCCCTTGCATGGGTCGACGCGTTTCCTCGATGCTGATTTAGGGCCGAGCTCATTAACCGGCTCTTCTTCTGGTGTCCACCTGAAAGGCGCCATGGTTTTTGCGATTCTTTTTCCCGGACAGGGTTCGCAATTCCGGGGAATGGGCAAGGATGCCTTCGAGCGCTATCCCGGACTCACCCAATTCGCCTGTGACGTACTGGACTACGACCTCGTCGCCCTGTGCCGTGACAACCCCGACGACGCGCTGTCCCGCACGGAATACACACAGCCCGCGCTCTACACCGTCAACGCGTTACAGATGTTCGAGCGCACACGGCGCGAGGACCCGCCCGCCGACTGCTATCTCGGGCACAGCCTCGGTGAATACAACGCCCTGCTGGCCGCGGGGGTGTTCGACTTCGAGACCGGCCTCCGGCTCGTCAAGAAGCGCGGCGAGCTGATGGCGGCGGCCTCCGGCGGCGGCATGACGGCCGTGATGGACACACCGGCGCCACGACTGCTCGACATCCTCGGGCAGGACGGTGTCGAAGGTCTGGACATCGCGGGCTTCAACACCGACGCGCAGCTCGTCATCGCCGGTCCGGCCGAGGCGCTGCGCGCCGCCCACACCTCGTTCACGGAACGCGGCATCCGGTTCGCCCCGCTGCGGGTCAGCGCGCCGTTCCACTCCCGGTACATGGAGCCGGCCCGCGCGGAGTTCGAGCGCTACCTCAAGGAATTCACCTTCGCCGAGCCCGCGGCCGAGGTGGTCGCGAACGTCAGCGGACGCCCCTACGAAAAGGGCGCGATCGTGGCGACGCTGAGCCAGCAGCTCGTCGAACCGGTGCGCTGGACGGACAGCGTCCGTCATCTGCTCGCCCGCGACCCCCGGTTCGTCTGCGAAGAAGTGGGCGGAAAATCGCTCCTTCGCATGGTGGAAAAGATCCGTGCGGCCGCAGTTCACGCCCCGTCCCTCAACGAGAAATCAGGGCCCTGATATGAGCAGGACAGAGAAGATCCAGCAGTACATCGAGGAACGTTTTCTGGTCGAGTTCGGCGGCGATCTGAACGCCGACACCGATCTCTTCAAGGCCGGGGTCATCGACTCCTTCGGCTACATCCAGCTCATGAACTTCCTGGAGGACGAGTTCGCGTTCCAGATGGACGAGGCCGACATCCTCACCGATGTCTTCGTCTCCCTCTCCTCGATCGACGACTTCGTGGCCCGCAAGCTCGCCGAGCCGAACCCCCGGTAACTCGCCGACCCGACACCCCGTAAGAGGACTGCCATGTGCGGACTTGCCGGTTTCCTTTCCGCTGAACTCCAGGGTGACGCCGTGCCCCGGGTCATCACCTCGATGCTGTCACTCATTCACCACCGCGGCCCGGACGAGGCGGGGTACTACCTCGACGACGGCATCGCGATGGGGGCCGTCCGCCTGTCGATCATCGATATCGCCGCGGGCTCACAGCCGATGGCGGACCGCACCGGGCGGTACTGGATCTGCTTCAACGGCGAGCTGTACAACCACATCGAGCTGCGCGACGAGTTACGCGGGCTCGGCCGGACGTTCCGTACCCACTCCGACACCGAGGTCGTGCTCCAGGCGTGGATCCAGTGGGGGCCCGCCTGCCTCACCCGCTTCAACGGCGCCTTCGGCCTGGCGATCCGGGACGCGGCCACCGGCGAACTCTTCCTCGCCCGCGACCGGTACGGCAAACGCCCGCTCTTCTACGCCGACCGCTCCGACGCGTTCCTCTTCGCCTCCGAGATGAAGGCGTTCCGCGCGTTCCCCGGCTTCCGCTTCGAGCTGGACCCCCGGGAGCTGGCGTCGATCTTCGCCGTCTGGACGCCGCTGCCCGACCGCACCCCGTTCCGCGACATCCGCCAGGTCCCGGTGGGCGGCCTCCTCACCGTGCGCGGGGAGCGGCGCACGCTGAGCACGTACGAACAGCTGCGCGTCGACGCGCCCCCGTTCACCGGAACCGAGGAGGACGCGGCCGCCTTCGTCCGCGAGGAACTGCGCAAGAGCGTCGAGCTGCGGCTGCGCAGCGATGTCGAGGTCGGCGTCTACCTGAGCGGCGGACTCGACTCGTCCATCGTCACCAAGCTCGCCACCGACCTCTCCCGCAACCAGGTGCGCACCTTCTCGGTGGAGTTCGAGGACAAGACCTTCGACGAGTCGGGCAGCCAGCGCAGCGTCGCCGCGCACCTCGGCACGCTCCACTCGTCGCTCGCCATATCGAGCGCCGACATCGCGGAGAACTTCCCCGAGGCGGTCTACCACGCCGAAGTCCCCGCCTTCCGCACCGCGTTCGTGCCGATGTATCTGCTGTCGCGCCATGTGCGGGACAGCGGCATCAAGGTGATCCTGAGCGGTGAGGGGGCCGACGAGGCGTTCCTCGGCTATTCGCTGTTCCGCGAGACCCTGCTGCGTACGTCGTGGAACGAGCTGTCGGACGAGGAGAAGGCGGCCAAGCTCGGCAGCCTCTACCCCGAACTCGGCCATTTCGGGCCCGGTCACCGTAAACATCTGACCGGACTCTTCAGCCAGTTCTCCACCGAACGGCTGCCGGGGCTCTTCTCGCACGAACTCCGCTACCAGAACGGCCGGTTCGCGGCACGGCTGCTGAAAGACCGCGACGAGCCGTTCGGGGACGTCCTCGACCTCGTCCGGACCACCCCCGGCTACGCCGCGCTGTCGCCGACCCAGAAGGCGCAGTGGCTCGAATACAAGACGCTCCTCGCGGGCTATCTGCTGTCCACCCAGGGCGAGCGGATGAGCCTCGCGCACAGCGTGGAGAACCGCTGCCCGTTCCTCGACCCGGCCGTGGTGCGGGCGGCGGCGTCCGTGAACCTCCATTACGACGACGGATTCCAGGAGAAGGCCATCCTCAAGAAGGCGTTCCACGGCGAACTGCCCCAATCCAGCCTCACCCGGCCCAAACAGCCGTATCGCGCACCGGGCGCCGCCGCGTTCAAGGACCGGCGCCCCGACTACATGGAACTGCTGCTCTCGGACACCGAACTCGCCCATCTCGACTGCGTCGACCCGGTCTTCGCGCGCAAGCTCGTCAACAAGGTCATGTCGACTCCCGATCCCGAGATCAGCACCAAAGAGGATCAGGCGTTCGTCTATCTGCTCTCCACCGCCGTCCTCAACCACCAGTACGTGCGGAACCGCGAGGACCGTGTGAGCGCGGAGCCCGAGTCGCGCATGGAGATACGGACCGCTGTCGACCACCGTCTGTCCCGGCTGTCCGTCGGAGGAACGCGATGAATCCCGCCGCCACGCCGGCTCCCGCCACGCCCTCTTCCGCGGCGACTTCTGCCGCTGATGACATCGCCGTGATCGGTCTCGCGCTGCGGCTTCCCGGAGCCGACACCCTCCACGAGCTGTTCGGACATCTGACCGCGGGCCGCTCGCTCATCACCGAAGTGCCGCCCGAGCGGTGGTCGAAGGAGCGCTACTTCGGCGATCCGCGGCGCGGCGCCGAAAAGACCAGCAGCGTCTGGGGCGGCTTCATCGACAACGCCGACTGTTTCGACGCCGCGTTCTTCCGCATCTCCCCGCGCGAGGCGGAGAGCATGGACCCGCAGCAGCGCTTCGCGCTCGAACTCGCCTGGAAGGCCATTGAGGATGCCGGATACCGGGCGAGCGAGTTCGCCGGGACCACGACCGGCGTCTTCATGGGCGTGTGCCACGCCGACTACGCGGAGCTGATGGAGCGCGACCGGGCGAAAACCGATGCCTATTTCCCCACCGGCACCGCCTATTCCATCATCGCCAACCGGGTCTCCTACTTCTTCGACTTCCAGGGCCCGAGCATCACCAACGACACCGCCTGCTCCAGCTCGCTGGTGTCCGTGTACGAGGCGGTGTCCGCCCTCCAGCGCGGCGAATGCGGGCTCGCCCTCGCCGGGGGCGTCAACCTGTGCTGGTCGCCCAAGCACTTCATCGCCTTCAGCCAGGCCGGGATGCTCTCCCGCACCGGCCGCAGCCGCGCCTTCGACCAGGACGCGGACGGCTATGTGCGCGGTGAGGGCGGCGCCGTCCTGCTGCTGAAACCCCTCGCCCGGGCCATCGAGGACCGGGATCCCGTGCACGCCGTCATCAAGGGCATCGCGACCAACCACGGCGGCCGGACCAGTTCCCTCACGGTCACCAACCCCGTCGCCCAGGCCCAGCTCATCGAGGGGCTGTACACCCGCGCCGGAATCCGCCCGGAGACCGTCACCTACATCGAGGCGCACGGGCCGGGCACGCCCGTCGGCGACCCGATCGAGATCATCGCGCTCAAGCGGGCGTTCCAGAACCTCCACGCGGCACAAGGCACCGAGGCGCGCCCGGCGACCTGCGGGGTCGGCTCGGTCAAGACCAACATCGGCCACCTGGAAGGTGCCGCGGGCGTCGCCGGAATGGCCAAGGTGATCGCCTCCCTGGCGGGCCGGACCCTGCCCGCGACCGCCGGTTTCGAGGCCCAGAACAAGCTCATCAAGCTGGACGGAAGCCCCTTCTTCATCGTGCGCGACACCCAGCCGTGGGGCGATCCGGAGCGGCAGGACGGGCCGCTGCGGGCAGGCGTCAGCTCGTTCGGCTTCGGCGGTACGAACGCCCATGTGGTCCTGGAGGAGTACGTACGCGCACGGGACGACGACGAACGCGTCGATGACGTGGCGGGCCCGGAGGTCGTGCCGCTCTCCGCCCGGACGCCCGAGCAGCTGCGTGATGTCGCCCGGGAGCTGCGGGACCATCTGCGCACCCCGCACACCGGTGACGGCGCGGCGCGGCGGCTCGCCGACATCGCGTACACGCTTCAGGTCGGCCGCGAGCCGATGCCCGCGCGTGTCGCGTTCGTCGTCGCGAGCCTGTCCGAACTCGGCGCGTCGCTCGCCTCGTTCGTGGACGGCGCGCTCGCCGAGTCGGCGGTGCACGGGGATGCCCACGACACACCTGGCCTGCTGCGCGCGGCGACCCGCTGGGTCGAGGGCGAGACGGAGACGGTCGACGTGGCCGCGGTGCACGACGGGTACGGGGAGCGGCGGCGCGTACGGCTTCCCACGTACCCCTTCGCGCGGGAGCGCCACTGGTTCCGGGGGCGTGAGGCGTCGGGGGAGGGCGGTGCCGGTGCGCTCCGGCCACCTTCTCCGCTCGTCCAACGGAACACCTCCGATGCGCACGAGCAGCGCTACAGCTCGACGTTCACCGGAGACGAACCCTTCCTCGCCGGACACCAGGTGCGGGGCGCCCGGGTGCTGCCCGCCGCGGCCCATCTGGAGCTGGCCCGAGCGGCGGTGCACGATGCGGCGAGCGCCGGTGCGACCGGCCTGCGGCTGCGCGATGTCACCTTTCTGCGCCCCGTGGTGGCGGACGACGCCTCGCTCGACGTCCACGTGGGTCTCGTCCCCGGGAACGGGCGCGGCTTCGGCTACCAGGTCTACACGGGCGCGTCGGCGCAGGACCCATCGTGCGTGATCCACAGCCGTGGCACCGCCGAGGTGGGCGGGCTCGCCACGCCGGAGCCGGTCGATCTGGCGGCGCGGCGTGCGGCGTGTTCGGTGCGGCGCGCGCCCGACGACGTCTACGCCGCGTTCCATGACCAGGGTCTGGAGTACGGCGCCGCGATGCGCGGACTGGCCGAGATCTCCGTCGGGACGGACGAACTCGTCGCCCGGATCGCCCGACCGGGCCCGGGGGCGGGCGGCGTCCTGCCGCCGAGCGTCCTGGACGCGGCGCTTCAGGGGTCGGTGCTGTTGCTGCACGAGGCGGCCGGCGGTGACGTACGGCCCCAGGGCCCGGCGCTCCCGTTCGCCCTGGAGGCCCTGGAGGTCCACGCCCCCTGCCCGGACGACACCTGGGCCTGGGTCCGCCGCCGCGCGGGTGCCGGTTCCCTGGACACGTTCGACATCGACCTGTGCGACGCGGACGGCGTCGTCGCCGTACGGCTGCGCGGCCTGGTCCAGCGCCGGGCCCCCGCCGCGGCCGGAGCCGATACGCCCGGCAGCGGTGTGGGGCGTGTCGTCACCGCTACCTGCCAGTGGGTGGACGCACCGCTCGGGGCGGCGTCGGGGCCGAGTGAAGGCGGCCCCGCCGTGCATGCCCCGACCGTGCACGGCCCGACCGCGCAGAGCCTGACTGCGCAGGGGCCGACCGTGCACGGCTTCATTGCCGGGGCCGGGGCCGGCCCGGCCGTGGGCGTGGCGGGTGGCTCGCTCACGCGCCTGCCCGACATCACCCGCGACCGCGTCGCCGACGGCATCGACGCCGTGCTGGTCGTCGTCTTCGGCCGCGTTCAAGAACTGATGCGGTCGCGCCCCCGGCACGCGCACCGCGTCATCGTCCTCGTCGACGGCCGCGTACCCCGCCACTTCCACGCCCCGCTCGCCGGTCTCCTCCAAACCGCCGCCACCGAGAACCCCCTCGTCTCCGGGCGTGTCGTGCGTATCGCCGAGCTCGACACCGCCACGCCCGAGCGCCTCGCCGCCATCGTGGCCGCCGAGGCAGCCGACCCCGCGGGCGCCGGCGAGGTCCGGTACGCCCACGACGGCACCCGCCAGGAGTGGCGGCCCGTGGACGTCGACCTGGGCGAGGGACCGCAGGTCCCGCCGCTGAAGGACGGCGGGGTCTACTGGCTGACGGGCGGACTCGGCGGACTGGGACGGCACTTCGCGCGGTACTTCGCCCGCTCCGGCCGGGTCACCGTCGTCCTGAGCGGGCGGTCGGCGGCCGGGGCCGCGAGCGACGCGGCGCTGCGCGAGCTGCGGGCAGCGGGCGTGGACGCGCACTACCGGGCCGTCGACGTCGGCCGCCGGGAGGACGTGGAGCAGGCCGTCCGCGCCATCACCCGCGACCACGGCTCGCTCGACGGGATCGTGCACGCCGCGGGCGTGTTGCGCGACGGCTACCTCCTCACCAAGGACGCGGCCGAGCTGCCCGTCGTGCTGGAGCCGAAGGTGCGCGGCGCGGTGCACCTCGACGCCGCCACGCGTGACCTCGCGCTCGACTTCTTCGCCGTCTTCTCGTCCGTCGCCGGGGTGTACGGCAACGCCGGGCAAGCCGACTACGCGGCGGCGAACGCCTTCCTGGACGCCTTCGCCCACCATCGGCAGGCGCTGGTGGACGTGGGGGAGCGGACCGGGCGGACCGTCGCCGTCAGCTGGCCGCTGTGGGCGGACGGCGGGATGACGGTCGACGCCGTGACCCGCGAGTCGATGCGCAAACAGCGCGGCTGGGAACCACTGCCGACGGAGGACGGACTGCGCGTGTTCGGCCGCGTGCTGGGCGACGCGCCCGGGCATGTCGTCGTCGCGTACGGCTCGGACGCCACGCTCTCGCCCGCGCGGCGCGACGAGCAGCGGCCCGCCGCACCCGCAACGGCTGTCGCACCGGCGGGCGGTGACCTGACGGAGCCGACCGAGGAACTGCTGAAGCGGATCCTCGGCGAGGTGCTGCACCACGATCCCGCCGCGATGGACACCACGGTCAACCTGGTCGAGTACGGCATCGACTCGCTCGCCATCCTGGAGACCACCGCGCGCCTCGAAGAACTCTTCGGCCCGCTACCGAAGACGATCTTCTTCGAGTACGTCACCATCGAAGGCGTCGCGAGCTACTTCCTCGCCTCGCACCGCGCGACGCTGGACGCGATCCTGGGCGGGGAGGCCCAGGCCGAGACCCCCGCCGAGACCCCTGCTGAGGCCGAACCCGTGGCCATGGCCGTGACCGAGGCCCCGGCCCCAGCCCCGGCAGCCCCGGAGCCCCGCCCGCGCCGCGGTGACGACGACTACCACGACATCGCCGTCATCGGCATCTCCGGCACCTACCCCGGCGCCGACACGATGGACGAGCTGTGGTCGCTGCTCGAAGAGGGACGGCACACCTTCGAAGAGGTCCCGCGCGATCGCTGGGACCACGACGCGATCTACAGCCGCGACCGCGCCGTCCTCGGCAAGAGCTCCATCCGCACGGGCACGTTCCTGCGCGGCATCGACGCCTTCGACCCCCGCTACTTCCGCATCTCCAAGCGCGACGCCGAGCACATGTCGCCGGAGGTCCGGCTGTTCCTCCAGACGGGTGTCGAGGCGCTGGAGGACGCGGGGTATTCGCGCGAGACCATCCAGCGGCAGTACGGCGGCGATGTCGGTGTGCTCGTCGGGGCGATGAGCAACCACTACGGCCTCTACGGCTTCCAGAACAGCCTGACCCGGGGCTCCGCGGCGAGCGGCAGCTACACCGGCACGCTCCCCAACATGCTCTCGTACTTCTACGGGCTCACCGGGCCGTCGATCTTCCTGGACACCATGTGCTCGGGGTCCTCGGCCTGCATCCACCAGGCCGTGCAGATGCTGCGCGCCCGCGAGTGCCCGATGGTCGTGGCCGGGGGAGTGAACCTCCTCCTCCACCCCTACAACCTCATCTCCTCCTCGCAGGAGCACTTCACCACCGCGACCTCCGATGTGATCCGCAGCTTCGGGCTCGGCGCGGACGGCACGATCCTGGGCGAGGGCGTGGGCGCCGTCGTCCTCAAGCCGCTGGTCGAGGCCGAGCGCGACGGCGACCATGTGTACGCGGTCATCAAGGGCACCGCGCTCACCAACGCGGGCGTACGCAACGGCTTCACCGTGCCCAGCCCCCACGCGCAGGCGCGGGCGATCGAGAAGGCCATCGACGACGCGGGCGTGGACCCGCGGACGATCAGCTACGTCGAGGGGCACGGCTCGGGTACGTCGCTCGGCGACCCGATCGAGGTCAAGGCGCTCACCGACGCGTTCCGCAAACACACCGAGGACACCCAGTTCTGCGCCCTCGGCTCGGTCAAGTCGAACCTGGGGCATCTGCTGCACGCGGCCGGAATGATCGGCTTCGCGAAGGTGATCCTCCAGTTCCAGAAGGGCAAGCTGGCGCCCTCGCTGCACAGCGACGAACTCAACCCGGACATCGACTTCGGCGGGACGCCCTTCCGCGTTCAGCGCGCACTCGCCCCGTGGGATCCGGTGACGGTCAAGGCGGCCGACGGGCGTGTCGTCACCCATCCCCGGCGGGCCGGAATCACCTCGATCGGCGCGGGCGGGATGAACTCGCACATGATTCTGGAGGAGTACGCGGGACGGCCCGGCGACGCGCACGACGTCCGCGACGGGCGCGACGAGTTGTTCGTCTTCTCGGCGATGACGGATGCCGCGCTGGACACCTCCCTCGCCCGTTTCCGCGCGTATCTGACCGAGGCGGACGAGTCCGACCTGCCGTCGATCGCGTTCACGCTGCGCGTGGGCAAGAACGAACTCCCGCGGCGGTGGGCCTTCTTCGCGTCCGACGCGCGCGGCGCCATCGAGGCCATCGACCGCTACCTTGCGGGCGACCGCGACCTCACCACCGCGCTGAGCAGCGACGATCCACGAGCGGCGGCCGCGCGCGACCTCGGTGCGGTCTGGGCGGGCGGCAAGAGCGTCGATTGGGCGCGGCTCGGCGATCAGCGGCGGCTGCGGCGTGTCTCGCTCCCCGCCTACCCCTTCGACCGCGTGTCGTGCTGGGTGACCCCGGAGCCCGGCGCGCCGAGCGTGCTCGCGCCCCTCGCCCTCCGCGACAAGCTCCACCCGTTCCTGGGCCGCAACGCATCCGATGTCGACGGGCTGCGCTACACCCTCGACGTCCACCTCGACGACCTGCTCGACTACGGATACCAGCGGGGCAGGGAACGGGACATCGTCCCGGCATTCGCCCTGGACGTGGCGCTCGCCGCCGCGCGGATCTCCGGACTCGCCGCCGATGCGGCCGCCGTGCGGGTACGCGACCTCCGTGTCCTGGGGCCCGTCGAGTGGACCGCCACGGAGCGCCTGATCACCACGCTGGACACGACCCGCCCCGAGGCGGCCCGGGGCGCGGTGTTCGCCGAGGACGCGTCGGGGACGCGTACGCGGGTCGTGGAGTTCGACGTCGGCGTGGACGGCACGCCCGGCCCGGCGATGCCCCGCGCATCCCTCCGCTTCGACGCCGTACGCACCCTCGACCAGCCGCAGACGCTCGCCGAACTGGCCGACGGCGGGCTCGACTACGAGCCCATGCTGTGCGGGATCGACAGCGCGCTCCGGCTGCGGGACGGACGGCTGGTGCTCACGCTCACCGCCCCCGAGCTTCAGCGGGATCACACCAAGCCCAACGTCACCCTCGCCCCACATGTCCTCGCGGCCCTCGACCAGGGCGCGCACCTCGCGGCGAAGAGCGCCGGGATGCCGCACTGGGAGCGGCAGACCTGGCGGCACACCGCCGACGTCCGCCTCCACACCGGTGCCCCGGACGTGGCGTACGCCGTGCTCGACCTGGCCGCCGAAGGCGGAGCCCTGGCCGGGAGCATCACGCTGCTGGGGCCCGGCGGCGAGGTCGCGGTGGAGCTGACGGGCGTGCGCTACGGGGACCACGACGCACCCGGGCGGGAGGTGGTGCGTCAGGATGTGCCCCGGCAGGACACACCGCAGCACGAGGCACCCCGGCACGAGACGCCCCGGCACGAGATGCCCCGGGACGAGGCACCCCGGCACGACACACCGCGTGACGGCGGAATCGTCTCCTTCGTCGTGGACGAACTCCGCGGCATCGCCTCGGGCATCCTCAAGTTCGACGCGGACGAGCTGGACGTCCACACGGGCTTCGACGCCTTCGGCTTCGACTCGATCTCGCTGGTCACCTTCTCGAAGCGCATCCACGAGCGGTTCGGCATCGACGTGAGCCCCGCGGTCTTCTTCGACGTCCGCACCTTCGACGCGCTGGGCCGCCACCTCGCCGCGGAGTACGAGGAGCCGGTCCGCGCGGCGCACGAAGCGCGAACGCCGCAGGCGGCACAGGCGCCGCGCCGCGAGGTGGCGAGCGCCGCCGCGCCCGTGGCGAGCCCCGTCCCCGACCGGGGCGTGGACGACACGCCGATGCCCGTCGCCGTCATCGGCGCGGCGGGACGCTTCCCCGGCGCGCCCGACCTCGACACCTACTGGGCGAATCTCCTCCAGGGCAAGGACTCGGTCGCGGAGTTCCCGGTCCACCGCTACGACGCCACCTACGCACGCATCGTGGACGAGGCCGACTTCCCGCGCCACGCGGGCGTCCTCGACGACGTGGACGCGTTCGACGCGGGCTTCTTCCGGATCTATCCGCGCGAGGCCGAGCTGATGGACCCGCAGCACCGGCTGGCCCTCGAAACGGTGTGGAGCGCGCTGGAGGACAGCGCGTACACCCGCGCCGATCTCCCCACCAACACCGGGCTCTTCCTGGGTGTGTCGGGGACGGACTACGCCACGCTGCTCACCACGTACGGCGTGGAGCCGGACGCGTTCACCTCCACCGGCAACGCGCACTCGATGCTCGCCAACCGCGTGTCGTACGTGCTCGACATCCGCGGTCCGAGCCAGCCGGTCGACACCGCCTGCTCCAGCTCCCTCATCGCCGTCCACCGCGCCCTCGACGCCCTGCGCTCCGGCGCGTGCGACGTGGCGATCGCGGGCGGGGTGAACCTGCTGCTCAGCGTCGACACGTTCGTGAGCGCGCAGCGCGCGGGCATGCTCAGCCCGGATGGCCGGTGCAAGACCTTCGCCCGGGACGCGGACGGCTACGTACGCGGCGAGGGCGTCGGCGCCATCGTCCTCAAGCCCCTGGCGGACGCGGAACGGGACGGGGACGCGATCCTCGCGGTGCTGCGCGGCAGCGCCGAGAACCACGGCGGCCGGGCCAACTCGCTCACCGCGCCCAACGCCGACGCCCAGACCGAGCTGGTGACGGCGGCGCTGGGCGACCTCGACCCGGACACCATCGGCTACATCGAGACGCACGGCACGGGGACCGCGCTCGGCGATCCCGTCGAGGTACGGGCGCTCCAGTCCGCGTTCCGGCGGCTGGGCGCCGGGGACACGGCCACCTGTGGTCTCGGCTCGGTGAAGTCGAACATCGGCCATCTGGAGGCCGCCGCGGGCATCGCGGGGCTGCTGAAGGTGATCCTGGCCCTGCGCCACGGGGTGCTTCCGGCAACCCGCCACTGCGCGGAGATCAACCCGTTCATCCAGCTGGACGACGGCCCCTTCCACATCGTGCGCGAGAACGAGCCGTGGCCGCGCCCGCGCGACGGCGGTGGCGGTGGCCGTGGCGCGGTCACGCCGCGCCGCGCGGGCGTCAGCAGCTTCGGCTTCGGCGGCTCCAACTGCCATGTGGTGGTGGAGGAGTACGTGCCCAAGGCCGGCGCACGCGGCGACGGCGGGCCGTCGGAGGGCGCGAGCGTCATCGTTCCGATCTCGGCCCGCACGGACGAACAGCTCCGGCAGGTCGCGCGCCGACTCCTCGCGTACGTCAGCGACCCCGGCCGGTCCGACGCGCTGCCCTCGATCGCCTGGACGCTGCAAACCGGGCGCGAGGCGATGGAGCGGCGCGCCGCCTGGGTGGTGGCCTCGCGGGAGGAACTCGCCGACAGGCTGCGGGCGTTCGTGGAGCGTGGCGAACGCGGCGGCGCGCCGGACGGTGACCTCGGGCGGTTGCTCACCCGCTGGACCGAGGGCGGCACCGTCGAGTGGCGCACGCTGTACGGGGCGGACACCCCGCTCCGGGCCCATCTGCCCACGTACCCCTTCGCCCGCGAGCGCTATTGGATTCCCGGCACCGACACCCCCGCCCGGACCGATACCGATACCGATAGCGACGCCGACGCATCGGCGCAGAGTCTCCTGCCCGTCATCGGGACGACCCTGCTCGTCCCCCGGTGGGCCCCGCAGCCCGCACCGTCGGCGTCGGGCGAGCACACCTCCACCCGCCACCTGGTGATCCTGTGCGGGACGACCGCCACCGCGCGGGCCGCCGTGGAGCGACGTGTCCCGGGAGCCCGCTGCCACACCGTCACCACGGCCAAGCAGCGCCTCGACAGCCGCTTCAGGGACGTCTCACGGCAGGTCTTCGAGGCCGTCCGCGACCTGGCCGCCGAGCCTGCCGAAGGTAGCGGGGCCACCCTCGTGCAGGTGGTGGTCTCGACGGACGGCGACGACGCGACCCAGCTGGCCCTCGCGGGCCTGCTGCGCACGGCGGCGCTCGAAAGCCCCCGGTTCGTGGGCCAGGTGATCGGCCTGGACCGCGCTGCCACGGACGACAACACCGTGGCCACCGTCGTCGCGGACAACGCCAGCGCCACGGACGGCGATGTGATCCGCTACGACGACGGCGTACGCACCGTCCAGACCTGGGACGTCCCGGCCCCGAACACGGCGGCGGGCATCCCGTGGCGCGCGGGCGGCAGGTACCTCATCACGGGCGGCGCGAGCGGCATCGGCGCCATCGTCGCCCGGCACATCGCCCACGGCGTGGAGCGCCCGACCCTCGTCCTGGTCGGCAGGCGGCCGAAGAATGGCCGCATCGACACGCTCCTCGACGAGCTGCGCGCCGCCGGTGCCGTGGCCCGCTACGAGCGCGCCGACATCTCGCGCTGGGAAGAGGTCCGCCACCTGGTCGCACACGTCCGCGAGGAAGTCGGCGAGCTGCACGGCATCGTGCACTCCGCCGGTGTCATCCGTGACGCGACGCTCGCGAAGAAGACGGCGGAGGAGTGGGACGACGTCCTCGCTCCCAAGGCCGACGGCCTCGTCCACCTGGACCGGGCCACCGCGGGCGAACCGCTCGACTTCGTCCTCACCTTCTCCTCCGGCTCCGCCCTCACCGGCAACCCCGGCCAGGCGGACTACGCCACCGCCAACGCCTTCCTGGACGCCTTCGCCACGCTCCGCACCGCCCGCGTGGCCGCCGGGGAGCGCTCCGGGCGCACCCTGTCGATCGCGTGGCCGCTGTGGAAGGACGGCGGGATGGGAGTGGACGAGGCGACGCTCGCGTACCTCTGGCACAGCCGTGGCCTCGTCCCCATGGAGTCGGCCGACGGGCTCGCCGCCCTCGTCCGCGCGTGGCGGCTCGGCGTGGAGCGGGTGTGGGTGCACTACGGCGACCCGGACCAGGCGCTGCACTCGGCAACGTTCAGCGCACCGGCCCGCACACAGGGCGCACCGAACGCCGCCCCCGCCCCGCCGCCATGGTCACGGCCGAGGCGCGCCGCCTCCGAGCGTGCCGGGCGCGAGGCGCTGCACCACCTCCTCGACCTCTTCGCACGCGTCACCAAGGTTCCGCGTGAGGCCGTGGACGCCGATGAGCCGATCGGTGCGACGGGACTCGACTCGATCATGGTCGTGCAGCTCAACAAGGAGCTTGCCGCCCGGTACGGCGATGTCTCGAAGACCCTCTTCTACGAACACCCGACGCTGCGCGCGGTCGCCGGACACCTCGCGACGGAGCACGCGTCACCGGCCCCCGAGGACACCGCCCCCGAGGACACCGCCCCTGTGGACACCGCCCCCGTGGAGACCACCGTGACACCCGACACCGCACCGCAACCCCCGGCCCCGTCGCCCTCGCCCGGGGCGCGGGAGCCCATCGCCATCATCGGCATGAGCGGCCGCTACCCGCAGGCCGAGAACATCACCGCCTTCTGGGAGAACCTGAAGGCGGGCCGCGACTGCGTCGGCGAGATCCCGGCCGACCGCTGGCCGCTGGACGGCTTCTACGAGCCGGACCGCGCGACGGCGGTCGCCACCGGCCGCAGCTACAGCAAGTGGGGCGGTTTCCTGGAGGACTTCGCGGCGTTCGACCCGCTCCTCTTCCAGATCGCGCCGCGCGACGCGTACGCCATGGACCCGCAGGAGCGCCTGTTCCTCCAGGCGTCGTGGGAAGTGCTGGAGGACGCCGGGTACGCACGCGAGGAGCTGGCGCGCCGCCACCAGCGCCGGGTCGGTGTGTTCGCGGGCGTCACCAAGACCGGCCACGCACGCCACGGCGTGCGACGGCTGCCGTCGGGGGAGACGACGACCCCGGTGGTCTCCTTCGCCTCGCTCAGCGCCCGTACCTCGTACGTCCTCGATCTGCGCGGGCCGAGTCTGACGCTCGACACGATGTGCTCGGCGTCGCTCACCGCCATCCACGAGGCGTGTGAACATCTGCACCAGGGCGCGTGCGAGCTGGCCATCGCCGGTGGCGTCAACCTCTATCTGCATCCGCAGGACTACATCGAACTGTGCGGCTCCACCATGCTGTCGTCCGACGCGCAGTGCCGGAGCTTCGGCAGCGGTGGCGACGGCTTCGTACCCGGTGAGGGCGTCGGCTGTGTCCTGCTGAAGCCGCTCTCGCGCGCCCTCGCCGACGGCGATCGCGTGCTCGCGGTGATCCGCGGGACGAGCATCAACCACGGTGGCCGTTCCAACGGCTACACCGTGCCGAACCCCGGCGCCCAGGCCGAGCTGATCCGGGACGCGATGACCCGCGCCGGGGTGTCCGCCCGCGAGGTGGGCTACGTCGAGGCGCACGGCACCGGTACGGAGCTGGGCGACCCGATCGAGGTGAAGGGGCTGACGCTCGCCTTCGCACAGGACACGGGGGACACGCAGTACTGCGCACTCGGCTCCGTGAAGTCGGTGATCGGCCACTTGGAGGCCGCGGCGGGCATCGCCGGGCTGACGAAGGCCGTACTCCAGCTGCGCCACGGACAGCTCGTGCCGAGCCTCCACGCCGAGGAGCCGAACCCCAACATCGCCTTCGAACGGACCCCGTTCTTCGTCCAGCGCGAGCTGACCGCGTGGGAGCCGGACGGTCCCCGCATCGCGTCCGTCTCGTCGTTCGGCGCGGGCGGATCCAACGCGCATGTGATTCTGGAGGAGTACGCCACCGAGCAGCCACCTCCCCCGGGCGCGGCCGAGGGGGGCGCCGAGCAGATCGTCGTCCTCTCGGCCCGTACGCCGGAGCAGCTGCACACCTCGGCCGCACGCCTCGCCGCGTTCCTCGACACCCAGGACGTCCGGCTGGCCGATCTCGCCTTCACCCTCCAGGTCGGGCGCGAGGCCATGAAGGAACGGCTCGCGGTGGTCGCGGCGTCGGTGCCCGAACTGCGCGACGCGCTGCGTGCGTACGTGGACGGTTACGTGGAAGGCGGTGGTGAGGCCGACGGCGTGTCGGGCGTGTACCGGGCCACCGCGGGCCGTGCGCACGGCGCCCTCGCCGAGATCGCCGCCGACGACGACCTCCGGGAACTCCTGGTCCAGCGCTGGGCCCGGGCCGGGAAGGCGGCCAAGCTCGCGGCCCTGTGGGTCGAGGGCGTGGAGCCCGACTGGCATGCGCTGCACGCCCCGGCGGCGCCGCGGCGGATCGCGCTGCCCACGTATCCGTTCGCCAAGGACCGGTACTGGGTCGGGGACCTCGATCCGGTGGCGGACACGGCACCCGTGGCCGTACGCCAGGCCGTACGACCCGCCGTGGCCGAGCAACCCGTCGAACCAGCCAGGCAGGAGGAGCCGCTCGAAGCGCAGGTGGCCCGCGTGGTGCGGGACAAGCTCGCCAGGGCGCTCGCGCTGCGGGAGAGCGAGGTCGAGGGCGGCCACGCCTTCGCCGACTACGGACTCGACTCCATCCTCGGCGTCCGCCTCGTCCACGAACTCAACGAAACTCTCGCGCTCGACCTCCCGACGAGCGTCATCTACGACCACAGCACGGCGGACCGCCTCACCGCCCACATCCTGGGCGCCCACCGTCCCGTCGTCGCCCGCACCGAGCCCCGACCGGCCCCAAGTGGCGCCGCGCCCGCGACGCCACGGCCGCCGATCGCCATCGTCGGTATCAGCGGCCGGTTCGCCGGATCCGACTCCCCGGACGGGCTGTGGGAACACCTCGCGGCGGGCCATGACCTCGTCGGCGAGGCCACCCGCTGGGATCTGAAGAGCACGGACACCGGCGCGGCGAAGCGCTGCACACGCGGCGGATTCCTCGACCACATCGACGCGTTCGACCCGCTGTTCTTCAACATCTCCGGCGTCGAGGCCGCCATCATGGACCCGCAGCAGCGGCTGCTGCTCGAAGAGTCCTGGAAGGCCCTGGAGGACGCCGGATACGCGGGCCAGAGGATGAGCGACGTCCGCTGCGGCGTCTACGTCGGCTGCTGGGACGGCGACTACCAGGAACTACTGGGCGAGGACGCGCCGGCCCAGGCGTTCTGGGGCAACACGGCCTCGTTCATACCCAGCCGTATCTCCTACTTCCTCAACCTCAAGGGCCCCGCCATCGCGGTGGACACCTCCTGCTCCAGCTCCCTCGTCGCCATCGACCTGGCCTGCAAGGACCTGGCGTCGGGCGAGACCACGATGGCGCTCGCGGGCGGTGTGTACGTCCAGTCGACACCGAGGCTGTACGACCTGGCCGGGCGCGCCGGGATGCTCTCACCGACCGGCCGCTGCCACACCTTCGACCACCGCGCCGACGGTTTCGTACCGGGCGAGGCGGTCGGCGCGCTGGTGCTCAAGCGGCTGGACGACGCCCTCGCCGACGGGGACCACGTATACGGCGTGATCCGCGCGTCGGGCGTCAACCACGACGGCGCGACCAACGGCATCACCGCGCCCAGCTCCGCGTCCCAGGAGAGCCTGCTGCGCGAGGTGTACGACGCGTACGGCATCGACGTGGAGCACATCCAGCTCGTCGAGGCGCACGGTACGGGCACCAAGCTGGGCGATCCGATCGAGTTCCAGGCGCTCACCCGGGCGTTCCGCAAGGACACCGACAAGTCGGGTTACTGCGCCCTGGGTTCGGTGAAGACGAACCTCGGCCACACCCAGCACGCGGCGGGTGTCGCGGGTGTCGTCAAGGTGCTGCTGGCGCTGAAGCACCGCCAGATCCCCGCCTCCCTGCACTTCGAGACCGCGAACGAAGCGGTGGCGCTCGACGGCAGCCCGTTCTACGTGAGCACCCGCACCCACCGCTGGGACACGGCCCCGGGCGTGCCGCGGCGCGCCGTGGTCAGCTCGTTCGGCGCGAGCGGCACCAACGCACACCTCGTCATCGACGAAGGGCCCGCCCCCGCGCGCGCCGCGGCGCCGCGGCCCGCGTACCTCGTCGTCCTCTCGGCACACTCGCGCGACCAGCTCGCCCAGCAGCTGACCCGCCTGGCCGCCCACGTCCGCCGCGAACCCGCGCTCGACTGCGGCGACATCGCGCACACGCTCATCGCCGGGCGCGAACACTTCGCGCACCGCTTCGCCTGCGTCGTCCGCGACCGCGAGGAGCTGGTCCGGGTCCTGGACGAAGGGCTGGGCGGGGCGCGCGCGTTCACCGGGGAGGTGGTGGCGCCGGGCGGAAAGCAGGACGGCACGGACGGCACCCGGCTCGGCGAGGAGAGCCTGCGGCGCTGCTCCGGCGGTACGGCGCACACCGACGCACCGCTCGCCTACCGCACGGATCTCGAACTGCTCGCCGAGCTGTTCGTCCAGGGCATGGCGCTCGACTACGCCGCGGTGTTCCCCGAGACCGCGCGGCGCCGGGTGCCGCTGCCGACGTACCCGTTCGCCCGCGAGCGCCACTGGCCGACGACGGCTGAGGTGGCGGCGACACCCCCCGCCCCAGAAGCCCCCGCCGTACGCCACCCGATGGTCCCCCGGCCCGCGCCCGAGGCGGACGGCGGCCACCGTGCCACGGCCACGCTGACCGGTGACGAGTCCTATCTGCGCGACCACACGGTCCACGGCCGCCGGATCCTGCCCGGGGTGGCCCACCTCGAAATGGCGCGGGAGACCGCCGTCCACGCGCTCGGCGCCGACGCCACCACCCCGCTGCGGATGCGCAACGTCACCTGGGTGCAGGCGCTCGCCGTCGAGGGCGCGCCCGTGAACGTCGAGGTCCGGGTGAAGCCGGTCCAGGACGGCGGTGTCTCCTTCGAAGTCGCCTCCCGGACCGCCGAGTCGTCCGTCCACAGCGAAGGCCGAATCGCACGCTCGGACACCCCGCGCCCGGCGCCCCTCGACCTCGCGTCCCTGCGCGCGAAGTGCCCGACCACGGTGTCCGCGGCCCGTGTCGCCGGTGCGCTGCGGACCATGGGCATCGTCCACGGCGCGTCGTTGCGCGCCATCGAGGAGGCGTACGTCGGCCCCGGCGTCGTCGTCGCCCGGCTCGCCCTCCCCGACGCGGCCGACAGCTCGGACGGGCCGGACGGGCCGTACGTCCTGCACCCGGCCATGATGGACTCGGCCATCCAGGCGTCGATGGCGCTGCATCTGGCAGAAGGGGAGGGGCCCCGGGACACCGCGATCCCCTTCGCGCTCGACCGGCTCGAACTCTTCGCCCCGTGCACCTCGGCGATGTGGGCCGTCGTCCGCGTCGCGGACAGCGCGCAGCCGGTCACGGCCCTCAGCAGGCTCGACATCGACCTCGTGGACGACACCGGCGCGGTGTGCGTGGCCATGACCGGCTACACCTCGCGCCGCGTGGCCGAGCCGGTGCCATCGCTGTACGCGCCCGTGTGGGAGCCGCTCGCGCCCGACGCGTTCGGCGCGCCCGTACCGTCCGCCGCGGACCGCGTCCTGGTCGTCGGCGGCACCGCAGAACAGCAGGCGGCGATCACCGCGCAGTGCCCGTACACCACCGTGTGGAGCCTCGCGCCGGACGCGTCGATCGACGAGGTCACCGACGCGCTGCAAGCCGTCGGTCCGCTCGGCCACCTGGTGTGGATCGCGCCCGACACCGGGCTCGAAGTCACCGACGCGACCCGTCTCATCGCCGCCCAACAGGACGGTGTCCTCGCGGCCTTCCGCATGGTCAAGGCGCTGCTGCGGACCCGGCACGACGCCCGGCCGCTGGGCCTGACCCTGGTCACCCGGCGCGCCGTCCCGGCCCATGCCACCGATGAGGTCCGGCCCGTCCACGCCGGACTGCACGGCCTCTTCGGATCGCTCGGCCAGGAGTACCCGAACTGGACCGTCCGCCGGCTCGACCTGGACGGCGACACCGCATGGCCCGCGGATCTCACCGCACTGCCCGCGCATTCCCACGGCGACACCTGGGTGCGCCGCGCGGGCCAGTGGCTCGGCCGCCGACTCGCTGCGTGCGACGCGGCGGCCTCCGCCACCGGGCAGCGCTACCGCGAGGGCGGCGTCTACGTGGTGCTCGGCGGCGCGGGCGGTCTGGGAGCGGCCTGGACCGAGCACGTGGTCGAGCGGTACGGCGCGCGGGTCGTGTGGATCGGACGCCGTGAGCGCGACGCGGAGATCGACGCCAAGCTGCGCGCCATCCACGGCCGCGGCGAGGTGACCTACCTCGCCGCCGACGCCACGGACCCCGCGGCCCTGGCCCGCGCCCACGCCGAGGTCATCGAGCGGTACGGGCGAATCAACGGCGTCATACAGGCGGCCCTGGTGCTCCGCGACCAGAGCCTCGCCAACATGGACGAGGACACGTTCCGCGCGAGCCTGGCGGCCAAGGTCGACGCGAGCGCGGCCATGGCGGCGGTGTTCGCCGACGACGACCTCGACTTCGCCCTCTTCTTCTCCTCGATCCAGTCGTTCACGACCGCGGCCGGGCAGAGCAACTACGCCTCCGGCTGCACCTTCGCCGACGCCTACGCGCACGCCCTGTCCGGGCAGTGGCCGGGCCCGGTGAAGGTGATGAACTGGGGCTGGTGGGGCAGCATCGGCAGCGTCGCCTCCGACTTCCACCGCGAGCGCATGGCCCGCTGGGGGCTGCTGTCCATCGAACCGCCGGAGGGAATGGCCGCGCTCGACACCCTGCTCGGCGGCCCGCAGCAGCAGCTCAGCTACGTCAAGCTCACCGAACCGGGCGGGCTCCGGCCGATCGACCCGGCCACCCGCCTCACCGTCTACGAACGCGACCCGGCCGCCCGCATCCCCGCCGACGCCCTGATGGCCCGCTCCGGCCTCGCCGACAGCCAGGAGATCCTGCGGACCGTGGCCGACTGGCGCGCCGAGCGCGACGCCCTGCTCGGCCGCATGACCCGCGGCCACCTGGCGGCCATGGGCGTCGTACGGGACGGCGAGACGTACGACACCACCTCCGGTCCCGGTGCCGACCTCACCGCGCTCCGCGCACGCGGCGGCATCCTCGACCGCTACACCACCTGGCTGGAGCACGCGCTGCGGACGATGCCCGCCACGGCCCCGCCGCTCGACGCCCTGAACCAGGAGTGGAAGGAGCGCTGCGCCGAGTGGTCCGCCGACCCCGACAAGCGGGCCGAACTGCGGCTCGTCGACGCCACGCTCACCGCCCTGCCCGACATCCTGACCGGCCGCACCCGGCCGACCGACATCATGTTCCCGCGCGGCTCCCTCGAACTCGTCGAGGGCTGCTACAAGAACAACCGCGTGGCGGACACCTTCAACCGCGCCATGGCGGACGCCGCCGTCGGCGTGGTGTCCGAGCGGCTGCGGCGCGACCCCGACGCGCGGCTGCGCATCCTGGAGATCGGCGCGGGCACCGGCGGCACGAGCGTGGGACTGTTCGCGGCGCTGCGCCCCTACCAGAACCACATCGAGGAGTACCTGTACACCGACCTGTCGAAGGCGTTCCTGAACCACGCCCAGAGCGAGTACGGGCCCGACGTCCCGTACCTGGAGACCGCGCGCCTCGACGCCGAACAGCCGCTCGCCGGGCAGGGCATCGAGGTCGGCGGCTACGACCTCGTCGTCGCCGCCAACGTCCTGCACGCCACGCGGGACACCCGCACCACCCTCCGCAACGCCAAGTCGGCGCTGCGGGACGGCGGTTGGCTGCTGCTCAACGAGCTGTGCTCGTTCGACGTGTTCAGCCACCTCACCTTCGGGCTGCTGGAGGGCTGGTGGCTGTTCGAGGACGCGTCGCTGCGCATCCCCGGCTCGCCCGCGCTGTCGCCCGAGAGCTGGCGGGACGTCCTCCACGGTGAGGGCTTCCCGTCGGTGGTCCTCGTCCTGCCGCAGGCCCGGGCGCTCGGACAGCAGATCATCGCGGCCGAGAGCGACGGCATCGCCCGCAGGCCGGTGCCCGTGGCCGACGCCCGCCCCGCCCCCGTACCCCACGAGCCCGTACTCCACCAGCCCGTGGCCGACGAGCCCACGCCGCGTGAAGAGCCCGAGCCCGCCGGCCCCTCCGACGAGGCCCGCGCCGAGACGATGGTGGCGTACCTGAAGGAGAAGGCCGCGGCCACGCTGAAGATCCCGGCGGAGAAGATCGATCCGTCGGTGTCGCTCATCCACTACGGCATGGACTCGATCCTCGTCCTGCAACTCGCCAACGCGCTGCGCGAGGACTTCGACGACGTCTCGCCCACCCTCCTCTTCGACGCCGAATCGGTCGACGAGCTGTCCGCCCACTTCCTCGACACCTACCGCGACCGCGTCGACGCCCTCGTGCTCCGACGCCACCAGGAGGCGTGATGGCGCTGCCGACGACGGACCCCGCACCCGCCAGGATCGTGGTGGGCATCACCGGCGCCACCGGGGCCGTGCTGGGGGTGCGGCTGCTGGAGCGGCTGCGCGAGCACGGCGGGGTGGAAACCCATCTGGTGATCAGCCGCTGGGCGCGCTCCACCATCGAGTACGAGACCTCGATGAGCGTCCGCGAGGTGGCCGCGCTCGCTGACGTCACCCACAACCCGGAGGACCAGGGCGCGGCCATCTCCTCGGGCTCCTTCCGCACGGACGGCATGGTGATCGTCCCGTGCAGCATGAAGACCCTCGCGGCGATCCGCATGGGCTTCGCCGACGGACTGGTGGCCCGCGCCGCCGACGTCACCCTGAAGGAGCGCCGCAAGCTGGTGCTGGTGCCCAGGGAAACCCCGCTGAGCGACATCCACCTGGAGAACATGCTCGCGCTGTCCCGCATGGGCTCGGTGATCCTGCCCCCGATGCCCGCCTTCTACCAGCACCCGGAGACGGCCGACGACATCGTCGACCACACCGTGACCCGCGTGCTCGACCAGTTCGGCATCGACACGCCCAAGGCCGTCCGCTGGAACGGGATGCGCGACGCCCGGCAACACGCCCGACCACGACCCCGAACCCGAGGCGAGGACGAAACCCCATGAATCACCTGTCCAGTCTGCGCGACTACCTGGACGCCCTGGCCAAGCTCGACGATCTGCGGGTCATCGACGACGAGGTGGACGCCGAGCTGGAGATCGGCGCGATCGCCCGCTACGCCACCGAGCACCGCGCCCCGGCGCATCTGCTGTCCCGCATCCGGGGCTTCACGCCCGGCTTCCGGGTCCTCACGGCGCCCGCCGCGTACAGCAGCGTCCCCGACACCCCGTACGCGAGGGTCGCGCTCTCCCTCGGGCTCGACCCGGACACCCGGCCGCTGCGCCTGCTGGACGGGCTGGTCGCCGCCCAGGCGGCCGCCCCCGTCCCGCCCGTCACGGTGGCGTCGGGCCCCTGCCAGGAGAACGTCCTGCTCGGCGCGGACGCCGACCTGACCCGCTTCCCGTTCCCGCTGCTGCACCACGGCGACGGCGGACGGTACGTGAACACCATCGGCACCTTCGTGCTGCGCAGCCCCGACCGCCGCTGGACCAACTGGGGCCTCGCGCGGGCCATGCTGCACGACTCCCACCGCATGGCCACCTTCACCGGCTCGCCGCAGCACATCGGCGTCATCGACGACATGTGGCGCGAACGCGGCGAGCGCACCCCCTTCGCGCTGGTCCTCGGCGCCGAACCCGCCGTCCCGTTCGTGTCCACGATGTCGCTGCCGGAGGAGGTGGACGAGGCCGCCTACCTCGGCGCCTACTACGGCCGCCCGGTGGAGCTGGTCCGCTGCCGGACCGTCGACCTGGAGGTGCCCGCCACCGCCGAGATCGTCATCGAGGGGTACATCAACCACGACGAGCTGATACCGGAAGGCCCGATGGGCGAGTTCGCGGGCTACATCCCCGACTGGCAGGTGGAGCTGCCCGCGTACACCGTCACCGCCATCACCCACCGCGACGATCCGATCATGCCGGTGGTGTGCGCGGGCAAGCCGGTCGACGAGGACCACACCCTCGTCGGGCTGACCCACTCCGCCCGCTGGACCCACTATCTGCGCGAGGCCGGTCTGCCGGTCGCCGCGTCCTGGATGATCCCGGAGACCGCCGTCCACGTGCTGGCCGTCACCGTCGACCGCGACTGGCGCGAGCGCACCGGCTTCACCTCCTCCGAGCAGCTGTGCCGGGCCATCGGCGAGGCGTGCGACGCCTTTCCGCACGGCGGCTGGTGGGTCACCCGGATCATGGTCCTCGACCACGACATCGACCCCACCGACCTGCGCGACGTCCTGTGGGGCTTCGCCACCCGCTCGCACCCCACCACCGGCATCCACGTCCTGCCCGACACCGCCATCATGCATCTGATGGTGTGCTACACCGACGAGGAACGGGACACCGGGCGCGGCCCGACCGTCCTGTTCGACTGCCTCCGCGAGGACGAGCTGAACATCGCCTCCTTCGCCGAGAACTACCCGCAGGCGGTACAGCAGCGCACCCGCCAACTCCTGGCGAGCGCCCGGCCGGTCACGTGGTGATCTCCGCGTCACGCGCCAGGAGGGCGGCTTGGACGCGGTTGGCGACTTCGAGCGCGGCCAGGATGCGGCTGACGTGGGCCTTGACGGTGCTTTCCCGCATGGCGAGGTGGGTCGCTATCTCCGCGTTGGTGTCGCCCCGGGCGAGCAGGGTCAGCACATCCCGTTCCCGGGGAGTGAGCCGGTCCATCCGGGCCCGGGCCGCGGTGGCCTTTGGCCGGGTGGTGGCGTGGTAGCGGTCGATGAGGCGGCGGGCCGCGGTGGGGTGGAGCATGGCGGAACCGGCGGCCACCAGGTGGACGGCGCGCAGGATTTCGGCCGGGTCGGTGTCCTTGAGCAGGAATCCGTCGGCTCCGGCGGCGAGGGCGTTGTAGACGTATTCGTCGAGGTCGAAGGTGGTCAATGTGATCACCTTCGGGGGGTGGGGGAGAGCCCTCAGCCGGGCCGTGGCGGTGATGCCGTCCATGCGGGGCATGCGCACATCGACGAGGGCGACATCGACGCGGTGTGCGGTGGCGTGCTCGATGGCCTGGAGTCCGTCGGCGGCCTGAGCGACGACCTCGATGCCCTGGTCGCCTTCGAGGAGGTCGGCCAGGCCGAGGCGGACCAGGGCGTCATCGTCGACGATCATGACGCGGATCATGTGCGGTCCCCGTTCTGCTCGGTGCCGTTCTCTTCAGCGTTGTTCTCTTCGGTGTCGTTCTGTTCGGTGCCGACCGGGTGCGAGATGCGGGCGGCCAGCCGCCAGGCCCCCGCGTCGGCGGGTCCGGCCTCCAGATGGCCGCCGAGAGCGGTGACGCGTTCACGGAGTCCGACGAGCCCGTAGCCGCCGCCGACGGTGTCCGTGCGCGCGTTGCCGGGGGAGTTGGCGACCTCGACCCGTGTGGCGGGCGGCCGGTAGTCGACTCGTACCGTCACCTCGGCGCCGTCGGCGTGCTTGCGGGCGTTGGTCAGCGCCTCCTGGACGATGCGGTACACGGCCAGACGGTGGGTGGTGGGAGCCCGCTCGGGCAGGCCGTCGGTCGTCAGCCCGATGCGCTGTCCGGCGGCGCGGGCCTCGTCGACCAGCTCCCGCACGTCTCTCAGAACGGGTGCGCGTGCGGGGCTCGTCGGCGTGGCGTCGGGGTCGCGCAGGGCACCGAGCACATCGCGCAGATCGGCCAGGGCCTCCGTGGATGTCGTGCGCAGCAGGCCCAGGCGCATCGCCACCGGCGCGGGCAGTGTGTCGCTCCTGGTGGCCAGGACGCCGGTGTGCAGGGCGATCAGGCTCAGGCGGTGGGCCAGCACGTCGTGCATCTCCGCGGCGATGCGGGACCGTTCCGCGGCACGGGCCGCTTCTTCGCGCAAGCGCGATTCGACCCGCAGGTGCTCGACCCGGGTGGCCAGCGCGGCGACCAGCCGCCGCCGGTTGCCCAGCCACAGGCCGCCGACCACGACCAGCAGCAGGAACACGACGGATCCGTACTGCTGTGGCGTCCACAGCGAGGTCGCCGGCCGAGTGAGCAGGTTGCCGACCAGCGCGGTCGCGATGCAGGCCACCGCCACCCGTGCGCGGCGGTGCGCGGCCAGGTCGAACAGGGCGACCAGCAGCAGCGGCAGTACGGGCCATCCCCACCACGACGTCGCCGCGGTGACCAGGAGCGGGGCGATGTACCAGGGAAGCCGACGCACGAGCAGGGCCACCCCGCACAGCAGGGCGGCCATGGGCGCGGGAGCGAGGTAGCGGTCATCGCTGACCGACGCACCGTTCTGCACGGCGATCGAGCCCAGCAACACCACCAGCCCGGCCCGCCCGTACGCGGCCCGCCCAGGGAGCGTCTCTCTCCAGTTCATCCGGGCAATCCTAGGCAGACCCCGCGCACACCCGTTCCGACGATCTGCCACGCCGACCCCCTACTTTCGTAGGGAGAGGCCGTCGCACCACGACGGATCTGATCCGGGACGCGCGTTCCTAGCGTCGCAACCATGAACGACTGGACCACTTCTCACGACCGTGTCGTGGCGCAGCGCCGTGCCGAGGGCTGGATGTTCCTCATCGAAGCGGCCCGCGATCTGCGGACCACCGGCGCGGTCGCCCCCAGCGGCAGGGCCCTCGCCCGCGCCCTGACCGATCCCCTGCTGGGCCGGGCGCCCCGCCCGCTGACCGTCCTGGAAGCGGGCGCCGGAACCGGCGCGGTCACCCGCACGCTGATACCCCGGCTGTCCCGCGGCAGCCGTCTGGACATCGTCGAGGCCAACCCGCGCTTCGCCGCGCGACTGCGCCACCTGGCCGCCGCGGACCCCCATCCGGCGGCCCCGCCCCGGCAGGTGACCGTGCACCAGGCGTACGTCGAGCACCTCGGCGCCGACCAGCGCTACGACGTGATCGTCTCCGGCCTTCCGCTGACCAACTTCACCCCCGGGCAGGTCGATCGCATCATGGCCCGGTACATGGAGATGCTGAACCCCGGCGGCACGCTGGCCTACTTCGCCTACGTCGGCACCCGCACCGCCCGGGCCCTGACCGCATCACGCGCCGAAGCACGCCGGCACACCGCCGTGAACGAGGTCATGGCCGATTACCAGCGCAGCTACGCCACCGGCCGCCGGACCGTGTGGGCCAACCTGCCCCCGGCCCACGTCTGGTACCTGCGACGCCCGCTCGCCTCCCCTCGCGAGCGGCAGCGTCCCCGGGACGTGGCCGGTCGGTGAACGCGCAGTCCGACGTCCTCGGCCACCTCGCCCCCGCATACGCCGCCGCGACCTCACTTCAGCGCGTGCTGACCTTCGTGCCCTGAGCGCTCGTGCCCTGAGCGCTCCGCCGCCGCGAGCGCGCGGTGGCGGGCCGCCGGGTGGTCCTCGGGGACGCGGGGGTTGCCTGGGCCGTGGAGGTGTTCGCGGAGGGTGGCGCCCTCGTAGGAGTGGGGCATCCGGCCGCGGGCGCGCAGTTCGGGGACGACCAGGTCGACGAAGTCGGTGAAGGTGCCGGGGGTGGTGGCGTAGGCGAGGTTGAAGCCGTCGATGTCGGCCTCCTCGACCCATCGTTCGAGTTCGTCGGCCACCGTGTCAGGGGCGCCGACGACGACCGGGCCGATGCCGCCGATGCCCAGGTAGCGGGCGACCTGGTCGGGGGTCCACTCGCGGGACGGATCGGCCGTGGAGAAGATGGCGAGGGCGGAGCGGACCGCGTCGGTGTCCACGTACGCCAGCGGCTCGTCCGGGTCGAGGGTGGACAGGTCCAGGCCGCTCCAGCCGCCGTAGAGGGCGAGTGCGCCCTCGTACGAGGCGTACGAGGCGAGGTCGGCGTGTTTGGCGCGGGCCTCCTCGTCGGTGGGCGCGGTGATGGCGGTGAGCAGGATGTAGATCTTCACGCCGTACGGGTCGCGGCCCTCGGCGGCGGCCCTGGCGCGGATGTCGTCCACGACGCGGCGGGTGGCCTCGGGGGTGACCGCGTTGATGAAGACGCCCTCGCCGTGGCGGGCGGCGAAGGCGCGGCCGCGCGGGGAGGCGCCCGCCTGGAAGACGACCGGGGTGCGCTGCGGGGAGGGTTCGCTGAGGAAGACGCCGGGGACGGAGAAGTGCTTGCCCTCGTGTGCGATGTCGCGGATCCGGGCGGGGTCGGTGAACAGCCCGCGCTCGGGGTCGCGGACCACCGCGTCGTCGTCCCAGGAGTACTCCCACAGCTTGTAGCAGACCTCCAGGAACTCCTCGGCCATCTCGTACCGGTCGTCGTGGGCGACCTGTTCGCCGAGGCCGAGGTTGCGGGCGGCGCTGGCCAGGTTCTGGATCACCAGCGGTTCCCCGGCCGCCCGGTCGGCCCCCGACTCGCCCCAGGGACGGGCGACGTCACGGATCAGCTCGCCGCCCTCCTCCAGCGCGGCCCGGGCGATCCCGGTGTCCACGGCAGCGTGGAGGAACTGCCCGAACGCGCCGAACACCTCGGGCCGCTCGAAGGTCAGATGGTGCGGCACCACCCGGTCCTCGGGCACGTGCACGTCCTCCAGCCGCACGGTGCCGCTGGCCGTGGTGCGCTGGCCGATCCCGTCCCAGTCGTCCACGACGGTCAGGCCGGGCGCGTCGCGCGGCAGGAAGGCGGCGGTGAGACGGTCCTCCGGGCCGAGCGCGAACACCGGCACCCAGTGCGCGAACAGCGCCCCGGTGGCGTAGTCCTTGGTCCCCGTCAGCCGGAAACCGCCGGCCACCGGATCCGGGACCAGCCGGGTGGCGAACTCCAGGGCGTGCCGGGTGCCCTTCTCCGCCAGCGCGTTGCCGAACCGGCGCCCGGCCAGCAACTCGCCGTAGAAGAAGGCGCGTTGCTCCTCGGTGCCGTTCTGCTTCAGGACCTCCACGAAGAAGAAGTGGTTCTGTGGAATCTGCCCGATGCTGGAGTCGGCCGCCGACAGCAGCCGGATGACCTCACCGAGCGTCCGGGCGCCCACCCCGGCGCCGCCGTGCGCGCGCGGCACGGTGACGCCCAGCAGCCCCGACTCCGACAGCGCGTCGAGTTCCGCGTGCGGCAGCCTGCGGTCCGCGTCGCGCCCGGCCGCGCCCGTACGGAACCCCTCGGCCAGCTTCGCCGCCACCCGGGCCGCCTCGGCCTCGGTGGCGATCACGTGGGCCATCATCGGCTCCCGGACGCGGCGAAGGGCACCTGCGCGGCGGGCTGCGGGGCGGCGGTGGGGCGGGCCGGGTGGGACCACAGCCCCTGCTGCCGCAGGCGGGGCAGCACGCCCTCGCCGAACCAGTACGCCTCCTCCAGGTGCGGATAGCCGGACAGCACGAACTCGTCGATCCCGATCCGGTGGTATTCGGCGATCCGCTCCGCCACTTCCTCGTGGCTGCCCACCAGCGCCGTACCGGCGCCGCCGCGCACCAGGCCGATGCCCGCCCACAGATTGGGGTGGATCTCCAGCCCGTCCCGGCCGCCGCCGTGCAGCGCGAGCATGCGCTTCTGCCCCTCGGACTCGCTGCGCGCGAGCCCGGCCTGAACGGACTTCACCGTCTCCGGGTCGAAGCCGTCCAGCAGCCGCCGCGCCTCCGCCCACGCCTGCTCGCTGGTGTCGCGGGTGATGACGTGCAGCCGGATGCCGAAGCGGATCTTACGGCCCTCCCTGGCCGCAAGACCCCGGATCCAGGCGATCTTCTCCGCGACCTGGGCGGGCGGCTCGCCCCAGGTGAGGTACACATCCACATGGCGCGCCGCCACCTCACCGGCGATGGGGGAGGAGCCCCCGAAGTACACCTCCGGCACCGGGTCGGGCAGCCGGGCCAGGGAGGCGTCCGCCACCTGGAGGTGCTCGCCCGCCAGATCCACGGTCTTGCCGTCCCACAGCCCGCGCACGATCGCCAGGAACTCGTCGGTGCGCCGGTAGCGCCCCTCCTTGTCGAGGAAGTCGCCGTACGCCCGCTGCTCATGGCTCTCGCCCCCGGTGACCACGTTCAGCAGCAGCCGGCCGCCCGTCTGCCGCTGGTACGTCGAGGCCATCTGCGCGGCGAGTGTGGGGGAGACGAACCCCGGACGGAACGCCACCAGGAACTTCAGCCGCTCGGTGTTCTGGCTGACCATCGCGGTCGTCAGCCACGCGTCCTCGCACCATGCCCCGGTCGGCGTCAGCGCCCCGACGAAGCCCAGGTCCTCGGCGGCGCGGGCGATCTGGGTGAGGTAGCCGACGGACGGCGGACGGTCGCCACCGGCCGCGGTGACGGGCGTTCCGTGGCCGCCGCCGACGACATGGCGGCTGTCGCCGTTGGTGGGCAGGAACCAGTGAAAGGTGAGGGACATGGATGCGGCTCCGATCAGGGAGTTTTCTCGAGGGATGGTTACAGAAGGCCGTGCCGGGGCGGCCGGGTGCCGTTCAGCACGTAGCGGCCGATGTGCTGGACCTTCCAGCGGGGCGGGTCGTGCAGGGTGTGGGTACGGGCGTCCCGCCAGTGGCGGTGGAGGTTGAGGGAGTCCAGCGCCGAGCGGGTGCCGGACACCTCGAAGAGCGCGCTGCCCGCCTCCACCGCCGTGGCCGCCGCCGACACCTTCGCGGTGGCCACGGCGATCGACGCCTCGGCCGCGGTGTCGTCGGTGAGATCCCCGCGGGCGGTGTCCACCGCCCGCGCGGCGGCGGACAGCAGCGCCTCGGCCGCCCGCACCTGGACGGCCAGTTCGCCGAAGCGCTGGATGAGCAGCGGGTCCTCGGCGGCCGTCTCGAAGCCGCTCTCGAACCACGGGCGGCTCTTGGTGCGGACGAACGCCACCGCCTCCGCGAGGGCGCCCGAGGCGATCCCCGCGTCGATGGCGGCGTGCAGCAACTGGGCCACGGCGCCGTGCAGTTGGGGGCCACGGAAGGTGAGGTGATGCGGCACCACGCGGTCGGTGGGCACGTCCACGCCCTCCAGCCGTACGGTGCCGCTGGCGGTCGTACGCTGGCCCATGCCGTCCCAGTCGTCCACGACGCTCACCCCGGGCGCGTCCCGCGGAACGTACGCCACGTACAGCTCCTCGTTGGCGCCGCGCGCCAGCACCGGGACCCAGTCGGCGAACAGGGCGCCGGTGGAGTAGTGCTTGACGCCCGTCAGCTCGTACGAGCCGTCGGGCCGTGGCTCCAGGCGGGTGCGGATGTCCTGGATGTGCTTCGTCCCCGCCTCCGACTGGGCGTTGCCGAACCGCCTGCCCGCCAGCACCTCCGCGAAGAAGAACGCCTGCTGCTCAGGCGTGCCCTGACGGCGCAGCACGTTGATGTACACGAAGTGGCTCTGCGGAATCTGGGCGAGGCTCGCATCCGCGGCCGCCAGCAGCCGGAACACCTCGGCGAGGGTGACCGCCGAGACGTCCGCGCCACCGTGTTCGTCCGGGACGGTGATCGCCAGCAGCCCGGACGCCGACAGCCGGTCCAGCTCGGCGCGCGGCAGGGTGCGGCCCGCGTCGCGCCCGGCCGCGCCCGTACGGAACTCGTCGGCGAGCTTCGCGGCCACCTCCAGCGCCTCCGCGTCGTCGGCGATGCGGTGGGCGGTTTCGGGAAGGGACGTCATGGCGGCCGTCAGCTCGCCGCCGCGAGCAGGGGCTGGTGGCCCAGCGCCACGGAGAACTGGTCGACGACCTGCTCCAGCGCCTCGGCCGCGCCGGGGGTCACGATCACCCCGCCGTCGGGGGTGGTGTTGATGTCCTTGTCGAGCGTGAACCAGCCCTGCACGATGTGCGCGGCGCCCATCGAGGACAGCACCGGCCGCAGCGCGTAGTCGATGGCCAGCACGTGCGCCGTGGTGCCGCCGGTGGCCAGCGGCAGCACGGTCTTGCCCGCCAGCGCGTACTGCGGCAGCAGGTCCAGCAGGGACTTCAGCAGCCCGGAGTAGGCGGCCTTGTAGACGGGGGTGCCGACGATGATCCCGTCCGCCTGCTCGACCAGCGTCTTGGCCCGGACGATGTCCGGATGCGCGAAGTCGGCGCCGAGCAGGGCGGTGGCGGGGATGGTGCGGACGTCGAGCGGGATCACCTCATGGCCCTGGTCGGTGAGCCGTGCGTCGAGGTGGCGCAGCAGCCGGCCGGTGCGGGAGGCGGCGGAGGGGGAGCCGGAGATGGACAGGATGGTGGCCATGGTGGTCCCTTTCGAGGAAGTGGCGGGCGGTCAGGAGTACCAGGTGGGCTGGGGGAGTTCGGCGGTCAGCACATGGCGGCCCACCTCGCGGCGCTTGTAGGCCACCGGGTCGTGCAGGGTGTGGGTGCGGACGTTCCGCCAGAAGCGGTCCAGGCCCTCGGCGGAGGCGGTCGAGCGGGCCCCGGTGACCTCGAAGATGCGGCTGGTGACCTCCAGGGCGACATCGGTGGCCCGCGCCTTCACCGCGGCCACCCTGACCTCGAACTCGCCGCGGGCCTGCTCGGTGACCGCGTCCGGGTCCTCGTGCAGCCGCTGCCCCTCGGCCGCCACGGTGTCCGCGAGCGCCTCGGCCGCCCACAGCTTGGCGGTGAGGTCGCCGTAGGTGTCGATGACATGCGGCTCGTCGACCGCCGCGTCGAACCCGCCGTGCAGCCAGGACCGGGACTTGGTGCGGGTGTACACGGCCGCGGTCTCCAGCGCACCGGCCGCGATGCCCAGGTAGAAGGCGACGAAGACCAGCTGGATCGTCGGCACGTTGAGCGTGTTGTAGACGCGGGGCTGGAACTCCTTGTCCACGTATCCCGCGGCCGCCGCCCAGGGGACCCGTACGCCGTCGAGCGTGACGCTGCCGCTCTCGGTGAGCCGCTGGCCGATGTTGTCCCAGTCGTCGTGGAAGGTCAGCCCCTCGCTGTCGGACGGGACGATGGCGAACACATGGCGGTCGGTGCCCTCGAAGACCCCCTCCAGGACGGTGACGTCGGAGACCTTGCTGCCGGTGGAGAAGGACTTGTGGCCGGTGAAGGTGATGCTGTCGCCCTCGTCCCGGACGACCACGTCGTTGTCGCGCGGGTTGACGGCGCCACCGAAGAACCACTGGTTCCGGGCCGCGTCGGCCTCGACCTGCTCCCACTGCTTGCGGGTGCCGACCAGCCGGGCGGCCCAGTTCCACAGGTAGTGGTAGCCGAGCAGCTGGCCGATGGAGCCGTCGGCCTTGGCGATCTCCCGGACCACGCGGTACGCGGTCGTCCAGTCCTGGCCGCCGCCCCCGTGCGCGGCGGGGCCGAGGAGGGTGACCAGGCCCGAGTCCTTGAGCAACTGGACCTCGGCGTACGGGGTGGCGCCGGCCTTGTCGCGGGCGGCCGCGTCGGTGGCCAGCACCCCGGCGACCTCGGCGGCGCGTCCGATCCAGCCGTCGGCGTCGGTGGGGCGGGTGCGGGTCTGCCAGTCGGTGCGGGTGGCGGTGCTCATGGGCGTTCCCTTCCGGGCGTGCGTACGGGGATCAGGTGAGGGCGGGCGCGGGCTCGGCGTCCGGCAGCTGTGCCTCCAGCTCGCGCACCAGCGGCAGCACCCGCTTGCCGAAGTACTCGACCTCCTCCAGGTAGTGCAGGAAGCCGAGGAGGAACAGATCGACGCCGAGCCGCTTGTAGGCGACGATGCGCTCGGCGATCTGCTCGGGGGTGCCGATCAGCCCGGTGCGGAAACCGTCGTTGTACTGCACCAGGTCCTCGAAGCCGGAGTCCTGCCACATGCCCTTGCCGTCGGCGGTGGACTGCCCCGCCTGCTGCACCGCGTCGCGGAAACCGTGGACGGCGTCGGCGTTGGCCTTGGCGACGATCTCGCGCAGGGTGTCGCGGGCCTCGGCCTCGGTGTCGCGGGCGATGAGGAACGCGTTGAGACCGAAGCGGGGCGCCGGGCGGCCCGCGGTGGCGGCGGAGGCGCGCACGTCCCGGAGCTGCTCGGTGACGCCGTCGAAGTCCTTGCCGTTGCTGAAGTACCAGTCGGAGACCCGCCCGGCCATGGCGCGGGCCGCGGTGGAGTTGCCGCCCTGGAAGATCTCCGGATGCGGGCGCTCCGTGCTGTTCAGGGGCTTGGGCTTGAGGGAGAAGTCACGGATCCGGTAGAAGTCCCCGGCCACTTCGGCGTGGTCCTCGGTCCAGATGGTGCGCAGCGCGTGGATGAACTCCTCGGCGCGGCGGTAGCGCTCGTCGTGCTCCAGCCACGGTTCGCCGAGCGCGGTGAACTCACCCTTGAACCAGCCGCTGACGACGTTCACCGCGAACCGCCCACCCGAGAGCTGATCGGCGGTGGCGCCCAGTTTGGCCAGGACGCCCGGATGCCACAGCCCGGGGTGGACGGCGGCGATGACCTTCAGCCGCTGCGTGGCGAGCAGCAGCGCGAGGCTGAAGCTGGTCGACTCGTGCTGGTACTCGGCGCCGTAACTGGCCATGTACCGCACCTGGCTGAGGGCGTAGTCGAAGCCGTTGTTCTCCGCGAGCACGGCCAGCTCGCGGTTGTAGTCATAGCCCCAGTCGGTGCGCTGATCGATGGTGCTGGTGACCAGACCGCCGCTGACATTGGGCACCCAATAGGCGAAACGCAGTGGGTCGTTGCGGAATTCGGTGGCGGGATCTGCGGGCATGGGGAACTCCCGGAATGTGCATACGGGCATGGCGAATCAGCGCCTGGCGGGGAATTCAGACGCGGGCGAAATCGACCGCCGCGCGGCGGTCAGGCCGTCATGCGTGAAGGGCGGGCAGCGACGCGGAAGGACGGCGGCCGGTGCGAAACAGCCCTGGACCGTGCCTGGTCAGGGGTGCTGAGGAGGGGGGAGGGGGAGGGGCGGCGACGCGGAAGGCGTTGCGGAGATCGGTCGCGTGCGCTCAGGCCCGACAGCAACAGGACGCGCTGGAGACACGCGCAAGGTCGACGTGGCGTCGCCGCGTGAGGTCCTGTCGATTCATGGCATCGATACAAGCAGGGGAAAGTCCGGCCGGTCAAGAAGTCTCGGCCCGGATTCCATATCCCGGACACGCACACAAAAAGCGGCCGGGCCGCGGAATCCCGCAGCCCGGCCGGTGTTGCTCGCGGTGCCCCGCGGCTACAGCTCCCTGAGCGCGGGCAGCAGCTGCTTCTCGGCCCAGTCGAAGAAGGGGGCCTGGTGGTCCCCGCCGATCTGGACCAGGGCCACGTCCGTGAAGCCCGCGTCCACGAACGGGCGGATCTTCTCCGTGAACTCCGTGACGTCATTGCCGCACGGAATGGACGCGGCCACGTCCTCGGGCCGTACGTACTGCGTGGCGCCCTCGAAGGAGGCCGGACCCGGCAGCTCGGAGTTGACCTTCCAGCCGCCGCCGAACCAGCGGAACTGGTCATGGGCCCGGGTGATCGCCGCGTCCCGGTCGGTGTCGTACGCGATCGGCAGCTGCCCGATGCGTGGCTTCCCGCCGCCGCCGTGCCGCTCGAAGGCGTCCACCAGGCCGGGCTTCGGCTCGGTGGCGATCAGCATGTCCGCCAGTCGCCCGGCAAGCCCGCAGGACGCCTCGCCGGAGGCGGCCAGCCCGATGGGCGGCGCCTCGTCGGGCAGATCCCACAGCTTGGCGGACTCGACGTCGAAGTGGGTGCCCCGGTGGTTGACGTAGCCGCCCCGGAACAGCTCGCGGATGATCTCCACGGCCTCCTCCAGCATCTCCTGCCGGATGTCGGCCGACGGCCAGCCGGTGCCCACGACGTGTTCGTTCAGGTTCTCGCCGGAGCCCAGGCCCAGCCGGAACCGGCCCTCGGACAGCAGCTGCATCGTGGCGGCCTTCTGCGCCACCACCGCCGGGTGGTAGCGGACACTCGGGCAGGTGACGAACGACGTCAGCGGGATCCGCGACGTGGCCTGCGCGGCCGCCCCGAGCACACTCCAGGCGTAGGGGGAGTGCCCCTGGGAATCGAGCCACGGAAAGTAGTGGTCGGAGGTCACCGAGAAGTCGAAACCGACCTGCTCGGCCCGGACCACGTCCTCCACGAGCTGGCGTGGTCCGGCTTGCTCGGTCATCATCGTGTATCCCCATCGCATGGTCCCCGGGTACCGGTTTGCCCCGCTTTCAAACCGGCCTCCCGGGTCCTCGTTGCTACCCGTGTCACCTGGGGTTACTTGCGGTAAAGATGGATGGTCCGCACAGACTGGCGTCAGGAACCTGGGGAAGGAGTTGGATAACCATTTCCCGGGAGGCGTGAGGGCGTGCCAGGGTCGGCGGATGACTGTTTCCCCTGCGTCCCGATGTGATCTACTGCGCTGGCAGTTCGACCTGACCTGGTCGCTCTTCGACTACCACCTGGAGAGGCTGGAGCCCGGGGACTTCCTCTGGGAGCCCGTATCCCACTGCTGGACGATGCGTCAGGCACCCGACGGCACATGGGTGCCGGACTGGGCCGACACCGAACCCGATCCCGTTCCGGTTCCCACGATCGGCTGGGTGAGCTGGCACATCGGCTGGTGGTGGAGCGTGACCATCGACCACGCCCGGGGGCGGACGCCCCGGGAGCGGACCGAGATCGTCTGGCCGGGCGGCGGGAAGGCGGCCATCGAGTGGCTGCGCGGTCTGCGCGACGACTGGCTGACGGTGCTGGACGGGCTCGCCGACGCCGAACTGGACGCCACCGCCCAGTTCCCCTGGCAGGGCGACCCGCAGTACACCGTCGCCCACATGGTCGGCTGGGTGAACGCCGAGCTCATGAAGAACGTCACCGAGATCGGCCAACTCCGCCTGCTGCGCGCCGCGTCGCCAGGGTGATGTCGGTGACGTCCCACCGGGCTCCCGCCTGAGCCGGGGACCCCGCGCCGCGTTCAGTCGTCCCCCGTGCTCCCGCCTCGGCCGCCGCTCCCGCGCCCCGACGCGCGCACCACCTCACCCAGCGTCAGGGTCACGGTGGACACCGCGCGCACCCAACGCGGCCCGCCCCGCGCCGCCCACACGACGCAGACGCACCCTCCGACGACGAGCAACAGGACGCACGCCAAGGCGAGCACGATCACGCTCTTCACGCTCCTTCTGTTGTGGTGCGCGCCATCCTCTCAGCCCGGGAACCGGGCCACCATCGGCTAGCCGCCGAGCTTTTCGGAGATGAGGGGCGCCAGCCGGGTGGTGATGGTGCGGTGGCCCTGGTCGTTCGGGTGGACGGAGTCGGAGAGGTCACCGGCGGCCAGCCAGCCGGTGGTGTCGACGTAACTGACCCTGGCGTCGCCGAAGGCGGTGACGGCGGTCTTGGTCTCGGTGCCGAAGCGGCCGCTGAAGGTGCGCAGGGCGAAGATCCAGGCGCCCGGGTAGGCGGTGCGGACCTTGCGGAGCAGGCTGGTGTACGACGCCTGGAACTGCGCCGAACTCACGCCGCGCCCCACGTCGTTGGTGCCGAGGTTGATGACCACGGCGTTCGCCTGGTAGCGGGAGAAGTCCCAGGTGGGCGTGGTGGCGTTGGGGTTGAGCTTGGTGAACTGCTGCTCCAGGCTCATCCGGTCGTCCGCCGTGTCGACGAGCGCGGCGCCGCCCTGGGCGATCTGGGTGTGGTCGGCGCCGAGGCGTTCGCCGATGAGCCAGCCGTAGGCGGTGCGGGCGTTCTGGGAGGTGGTGGTGCCGACGGTGATGGAGTCGCCGACGAACTCGATCAGCTTCTTCGGGGTGGGCGGGGTGAAGGTGGTGGCGCCGCTGTCGAGGGTCAGGCCCTGGAAGACCGCGTCGCCGTGGTAACTGCCCGCGATGACCTGGTAGTTGACCTGGAGGGTGTGGTTTCCGGCGGCGAGCGGGGTGGGGGTGAGGTTCACCGTGCCCTTGGCCTCGTCGAAGAAGACGGCGGGGCCGCCGTCGATGCTGGCCCACAGGTCGATGGCGTTCCGCTGCTTGAGCTTGACGGTGCGGCCGGTGAAGCCGGTGCGGAAGTACGCGCCTGCCCAGTAGGGGGTGTAGGCGGTGGTGGAGGTCTGGGTGTCCCAGCGGCCGCTGAACTTGATGTTGGGGTCGCCCGGCTGGCCGGGGGCGGCGGCCTTCAGCGGCGCGGAGCCGAGCCTCGCGGAGATGACCGGGGCCAGGCGGTTGGCGAACTTGGTGTGGCCCGCCTCGTTGGGGTGGCCGTTGCCGTCCTCGTAGTCCGTGCCGTCGGTGAGCCAGCCGCTGGTGTCGACGTGGTACACCTTCGCGTCGCCCGCGCCGTTGCGCGCGCTCACCGCCGCCTTGGTCTCCGCCAGGTAGCGCTTCTTGAGGGTCTGGACGGCGAACAGGGCCGCGTTCGGGTACTTACCGCGGATGTCGCGGAGGAGGGCGGTGTACGCCGACTGGAATTCGGCGCCGGTGACGCCGTGCCCGATGTCGTTGGTGCCGAGGTTGATGACGACGGCGTTCGCCTGGTAGCGGGAGAAGTCCCAGCCCTGGTCGCCGGTGGAGCCCGTCTTGAAGAACTGGGTGGCGAGGCCCACGCAGCCGTCCTTGCCGACCAGGCAGTAGCCCGCGCGGGCGATCTGGGTGTGGCGCATGCCGAGTTGTTCGGCGGCCTTCCAGCCGTACGAGTCGAGCGCGAGCCGGTCGGTGAGGGCACCGGCGGTGATGGAGTCGCCGACGAACTCGATGAGCTTGCCGGGCACGCGCGGGGTGGTGGTGCCCGCGCCCGCGTCGAGGACCAGGCCCTGGAAGACGGTGTCACCGGAGCGGTAGGAGATGCGGAGGGTGTGGTTGCCCTGGGGGAGGGGCGTCGGGGTGAGGTTGACGGTGCCCTTGACGCCCGCGTGGAAGACATAGGCGCCGCCGTCGATGCTGGCGTAGAAGTTCACCGCGTTCCGGGCCTTGACCTTCACCGTCGTCCCGGTGAAAGCGGTCTGGAGGTAGCCGCCGGTCCAGTGGGGGACGGCGGCGGTGGCGGAGCCGAGGTCCCAGCGGCCGGTGTAGACGATGTTCGGGTCGGTCACCGAGCCGTCCCCCAGGGCCTTGGCGGGGGTGGCGGGTGCCGCGTGGGCGGTGGCGGTGCTCAGGCTCAGCCCCAACAGGAGCAAGGTCGTGGCCATGACAAACGCTAAGAGTCTGCGCATGGGAGGGGGTCCTCTCGCGGAGGGGGCGGGGATGCCTGGGAGCGCTCCCAGGGGGGTGCGGTCACGATGGAAGCGATGAATCGGTTCAACGTCAAGGTGAAGCGCACACCTCAAGCGCACATCCGGCCCGGGCCGCCCCCTCGGCGGCCCGGGCCGGGCTGAAGGCTGAGCGGGCGTACTACCAGCGCGGAATGGCCGGGGTCACCCACGCGGGGTCGGTGACCCGCATCGCGGCGGCATCGTCGCGGTCCCGCATCGTGCCGTCGTCGTCCAGCCAGCGCTGGTGCAGTACGGCGAGCCGCTCACGGTCGAGGTCGACGCCGAGCCCGGGGGTGTCGGGGACGTCGAGACGGCCGTCCCGGAAGGTGAGGCGCTCGGTGATCACGTCCTCGGACTGCCACGGGTAGTGGCTGTCGCAGGCGTAGTCCAGGTTGGGCACGGTGGCCGCGACATGCGTCATGGCGGCCAGGCTGATGCCCAGGTGGGTGTTGGAATGCATGGACAGGCCGACGCCGAAGGTGCGGCAGATGGCGGCCAGTTCACGGGTGTTGCGCAGCCCGCCCCAGTAGTGGTGGTCGGAGAGGACGACCTGCACCGCACCCTTGGTGAACGCCTCCCGGATCTCCCCGAAGGTGGTCACGCACATGTTGGTGGCCAGCGGGACACCGGCGGACCCGGCGACCTCGGCCATCCCGGGCGTACCGCTGGTCGGGTCCTCCAGGTACTCCAGGACGTCCCGCAGTTCCTCGGCCACGTGCAGGGACGTGGGCACGGACCAGGCGCCATTGGGGTCCAGGCGCAGCGGCTGACCGGGGAAGCGCTCGGCCAGGGCGCGGATCGCGGCGATCTCCTGATCCGGTTCGAAGACGCCGCCCTTGAGCTTGAAGGAGGTGAAGCCGTAGTCGCGGGCGAAGCGCTCGGCCTGGGCGACCACCCCGGCCGGGGTGGTCGCCTCGTCCCAGTCGTCGGCCTCCCCGGCGCCGTTCGGGTGCTCGGCCCAGCGGTAGAAGAGGTACGCGCTGTACTCGACGCGGTCGCGGACCTTGCCGCCGAGCAGCGCGTGCACCGGCAAGCCCGCCGCCTTGCCCCAGGCGTCCAGACAGGCCACCTCGAAGCCGGAGACGATCGACAGCCGCAGCTTGTCCGCCGTCTGGACGCCGCGCAGGCCGCCGACGTCGACCGAGTTCTCGACCCGGGAGGCGTCCACCGCGACCTCGTCGGCCAGGGTGAAGAGCCCGTTCAGGTCGGTCACGCTGTGGCCGGGGAGCTTCTCGGCCAGCGGGCGGGCCAGGTCGAGGTACTTGGTGTCGCCGTACGTCTCGCCGATGCCGGTCGCCCCGCCCTCGGTGACCACCTCGATGATCAGCCGGGGGGTGTACGGCTGGTGGACGCCCTGGGTGTTCAGCAGCGGCGGGTCGGCGACGAGGATGGGCGTCAGCCGCACCTCGGCGATGGTCAGGCCCTGGGCCTCGGGCGTCTGGGGGGTCGTGCCGGTCGTCTGCGCCTGAGTCTGCGTCATCGTGCGGCTCCCACGAGGTCGAGTCCGGTGGTCAGAAGGGCTTCCAGGTCGGCCAGATCGTCCGGGCCGGGGTCGGCGAGCGGTGCGCGCACCGGGCCGACCGGCCGCCCGCGCAGCCGCGCCGCCGCCTTGACCAGCGAGACGGCATAGCCCGGGACGCGGTCGCGCAGCTCGACCAGGGGTACGTAGAAGTCACGCAGCAGCCGCTCCACCGTAGCGTCGTCGCCGTCGCGCTGGGCGGTGAAGAAGGCGTTCGCGATCTCGGGGGCGAAGGCGTGCACGGCCGACGAGTACGCGGTGATGCCGATGCTGGCGTACGGGCGGGCCTGGACCTCGGCGGTCGCGGCGCCGTTGAAGAACAGGAAGTCGTCCGGCGCGGCCAGCTTCAGGCGCTGGAGCCGGTCCAGATCGCTGTGCCCGTCCTTGAGTCCGATGACGCCGGGGATCGCGACCAGCTCGCGCAGCCCGTCCATGGTGAAGGCGACCTGGTCGCGCTGGTACGCGATCAGCGGCAGCCGGGTGCGGGCGGCGATCTGCCGGATCTGCTCGACCAGCCCCGACTGCGGGCCCCTCACCAGATAGTGCGGCAGCACGAGCGCGGCGTCCGCGCCCGCCTCCTCCGCGATCCGGGCGAACCGCGCCGCCTGCGCCCAGCCGTAGCCGATCCCGGCGACGACCGGCAGCCGGCCGTCGGCCTCGCGGACGGCCGCGGTGATGACCTCGCGGTACTCGTCCTCGTCCAGGGAGAAGAATTCCCCCGTGCCGCACGCCGGGAAGATCGCGCCCGGGCCGGTCTCGATCTGCATCGCGAGGTAATCGCGGTACGCGGGCAGATCGAGCGCGGCCGCGCCGTCGCCCGCGGCCCCCTTGCCGCCCTCGCCCCCCTTGTCGCCGGTGAAGCTGGTCAGCGGGAACGAGAGCACGCCGCTCGCCATCCCGTCGCGCAACCGGGCCGCCGTCGTCGCCGCATCGGCCGTGAGGGCCGTCATGACTCGTCTCCCTATGTAGATGACATCTACGTATGAAGATAGAGGTTAGGAATGTGCACGCAGGGGCGTCAATAGGTGGGACACCGGTGCCGTGCCGCGGATTACGATGCGACCCATGGCGGAAACCGGTGGCGTACGCGAAGTGAAGTCCGCGGGCCGCACCGTGCAGCTCCTCGAACTGCTCGCGGCCCGCGGCGACCAGCCCGCCCGGCTCCGGGAGCTGGCCGAGGAACTGGACGTGCCGCGCAGCAGCATGTACGCGCTGCTCCAGACGCTCATCGACCGCGGGTGGGTACGCACCGACGTCACCGGCTCGCTGTACGGCATCGGCATCCGGGCCCTGCTCACCGGTACCAGCTACCTCGACAGCGACCCGCGGGTGCGGGCGGCACGGCCCTACTTGGACGAGGCGTCCGACGCCCTCGGCGAGACCATCCACTTCGCCCGGCTGGACGGCGGCGACGTCGTCTACCTCGCCACCCGCGAGTCGCACGAATACCTCCGGCCCTTCAGCCGGGTGGGCCGCCGCCTCCCCTCGTACGCCGGAGCCCTCGGCAAGGCGCTGCTCGCGGAACGCCCCGACGACGAACTCCCCCTGCCGGAAGGGCCCTTGGAGCCACTGACCCCGATGACCCACCCGGACCGGGCATCCCTGGTCGCCGACCTGGCCCGCACCCGGGAACGCGGCTACGCGGTGGACCGCGAGGAGGGCGTCACCGGCATCGTGGGCTTCGGCTTCGCCCTCCGGTACGACGCCCCGGCGGTGGATGCCATCAGCTGCTCGGTGCCGACGGCCCGGCTGACGGAGGGCCGGGAGGAGCGGATCGTGGCGGTGATGCGGGAGATCCGGGAGAAGATCGAAGCGGTGGTCCCGCGGGCGGCGACGCAGTGGCGGTAGCGGGGCTGGTGGCGGGCCGCTTGGGGCGCCGTCGGGCACACGCCAGTGTCGCTGGACGGGGCGCCCGCCGAAGTGGGCGCCCCTCTTCCGGGTGTGGTTCTGCGGTGGGTGTCAGGTCCTCATCGGAAGGAGCCGGCTACCAGGCCGGTGGCGACGTTCACACGATTCCAGGCGTTCACCGACGCAATCGCCATCACGAGGGCGGCGAGCGCATCCGGGGCGAAGTGGCGGGCGGCGGTGTCCCAGACGTCATCGGGTACGCCCTCGGGGTTGTCCGTTATCCGCGTGACCGCCTCGGCGAGCGCCAGCGCGGCGCGTTCCCGGTCGGTGAAGAACGGAGTGTCCCGCCACGCGGCGACCGACCAAAGCCGTTCGTTGGTCTCGCCCGCGTCACTGGCCCGGTGTGAGTGCAAGTCGACGCACACCGAACAGCCGTTGATCTGGCTGACACGCAATCTGACCAGTTCCAGGACATCGTTCGAAGCAGGACTGTCGTGGAGGAACTCCTCCATCGCGGACAGGGCCTGATAGCCACGTCCGGCGACCTTGTACACGTTCGCCATGCGAGGTTGCATTTCGATTCGATCCTTTCGTTTCTGAACAAAAGATGTTCAGGAATCTTTGTCGCGAAGGCCGCGCCCACGGCGTGACGCGGTTCAGCGTGCGGGTTGAGTCAGACGGTTCCGCGCCATCCGTGGCGCGTCAGGGTGCTTGCTCTCGACCGATTCCTTGATGTCGGCGAGCGTCTGGGCGGCAAGCTCCCGCCGCCACGCCAGCTCCGCCCGGCGCATCGCCTGTGAGACCAGGCAATGCTTGCGGTAGTCGACATCCGACCTCCCGCCGGGCCCGTCACGCATGATCTGCTGGCATCGGAAGGCGTCTCGCTCGCCCTCGATTGCGACCACGACGTCAAGGAGCGTGATCTGCTCCGGTACCCGCGCGAGCCGAAAGCCGCCGCGCGGCCCGGAGGTCGACGTGACGATCCCGGCGCGCGCCAACGCCTGCAGTTGCCGGTTCAGATACGCCGGCGGCAGGTCGTAGAAGGCCGCCAGCTTCCGCGCCGTCACAGCTTGGTGCTCCGCCCAGGCGAGGTTGAGGCAGCTGTGCAGGGCCCATTCGACACCCTCACTCATCTGCATACCTCGATATTTAGCATCCAGGACCTCCACAATCAAATGGCGGGGAGACGACCGGAAGACAGCCCCGGCCGTCTCCCCGTTTCCTCGGGCCCCTACTCGGTGGATGTGACCCGCGCGAGAGCAACTCCGGCAATGATGAGCGCCAGTCCGGCCACCCGGCCGGCGCTCACCGGGTCCTTGTGGATCGTGATGCCGAGGTAATGGCGCCGATTCCGGTGAACACCGCGTACGCCGTGCCCACCGGCAGGTCCTTCATTGCCAGCGACAGCAGGTAGACGGCGACGGCGGCGAGGAAGAAGCAGATCAGGGTGGGTAGCGGCCGGGTGAAGCCCGCCGTGGGCTTGATGCTCTGCGACCAGGCCACCTCCACGGCACCGGCGGCCAGCAGCAACAGCCAGCTCACGGAGTCGGCGGCGCGCGCTCGCGTCGAGGTGCAGCAGGGTGGAGCTCATGAGTGTGCCTCCCTGGGGTCAAGTGAAACGGACACCATGTCCGGTTGCGCGTTTCGAAGACTAGCAACCGGACAGGTTGTCCACCTATTCCGGAGGAGGCCCTAGGCTGGCCCCCGTGACCAAGGAACGCGCCGATGCCGCTCGCAACCGGGGAAAAGTGCTCGCCGCCGCGGCCGAACTGTTCGCCGCGAAGGACCCGCGCACCGTCACGATGGAGGACATCGCACGGGCCGCCGGCGTAGGCCGGGGGACGCTGTACCGGCGGTACCCGGACGTCGCCTCCATCGCCACCGCGCTGCTGGACGAACACGAAAAGGCCCTGCAGCACGAGTTGCTCCAGGGCCCGCCGCCGCTGGGACCGGGGGCGCCGCCCCACGAACGGCTGGCCGCCTTCTACACGGCCATGGCCGAACTCCTCGACCAGCACATCCATCTGGCACTCGGCGCCGAGATCGGCGCCAGGCGGTACGCCACCGGCGCCTATGGCTTCTGGCGCGCCCACGTCCTGGCCCTCCTCCGCGTGGCCGACGTGGCCGACCCGGACGCCCTGGCCGACACCCTGCTGGCCCCGCTGGCGCCCGACGTCTTCGCCCACCAGCGCGAGCGAGGAGTTTCGACCGCCCGCCTAACCGCTGCGCTCACCGAACTCGCCCGCGTCCTGGACCGCTGGTGACCTGAGGCAGTTTCGGGCGGATGCCGCGTTCGAGGCTAGGTCCAGCCTCGGTGGGCGGCTCGGGCGCCTGCTTGGAAGCGGCCTCGGGCGCCCAGGCGGAGTTGGAGGCTGCTGATGCGGCGGCGCAGGGTGCGCAGGCTGATGCCCAGGTGGCGGGCTATCGCTTCGTCCTTCATGCCCACCGCCAGCAGGCCCACCAGGTTGCGGTCCGCCTCGGTGAGGTCTTCGTGGCTCTCCTCCCGTACGCCGCTCAGGGGCGTGGCCTGCTGCCACAGGGTTTCGAAGAGGGTCCGCAGCGCGTCCGTGAGGGCGGAGTGGCGGACGATCACGGCGCAGTAGCCCGGGCCCGCGTCCGTGCTGGTCAGCGGCAGCATCGCGCAGCGGCCGTCGATGACCAGGAGCTTCATGGGGACGGCGGGGAGCACCCGTGCCTGTTCGCCGAGGGCGACCATGCCTTCGGCGTAGGCGAGGAGCTGGGGTGTCTCCAGGGAGGAGACGGAGTAGATCGTGCGGTAGGAGACACCGCGGCGCAGGACCTCGCTCTGAAGGTCGAGTTGCGGGGTGAGCGGGGCGAGGTAGGGCGGGGCATCGAAGAGGCAGATGTCGTGTTCGGCCCGGGCGTACAGCTCTTCCAGCCGCGCCGCGTTGGCGCTCTCGCCGTGCACCACTTCGATCAGTCCGGATGGTTCGGCGCGCAGCGCCCCGGCCGCGTAGACCTTGGCCAGGTCCTCGGCGGTGGCGGCGAGGAGTTCGGATTCGGTTTCGCGTTTGCGGATGAGGGCCCGCACGGCGATGCGGGGGTCGACGGGGCGCAGTCCGCCCGTGGAGTCGGGTGCCTGGAGGAGGCCGAGGCGTAGGAGGCGGGCGCAGCCGCGGCGGATGCGGGAGGGGGAGGTGCGGAGCAGCTCCGACCAGCCGGTGACGCCCGCGTCGGGCTGGTGGAGGATCGCGTGGTACAGCGTCTCGTCGAAGTCGGAGACCCCCGCCGCGGCCCAGGGGCTCGGGGGCGCGGCAGGGGTCTCGTCGGATGCGGATGCTGCTCTGCTGTCCACTTCTGGCGGCTCCAGCGTGTCGATGCAACGATTCAAACAACGGCACGCTAGACGGTGTTTGTTACCGCCGAAGGAAGGATTTCAGCCTACTTCAGGCCATATGCACGAATGACCGTTTGATCGATTCGGTTGCCGTCGGCGTCGGTGGCCTGGACGCGCAGGCCGGTGAAACCGTTGGTGGCGCCGAGCCGGGGGTGGTCGACGGTGGCCCGGTACGCGGCGCCGGTGCGATCGAGTTTCACCGCCTTCCAGGTGGCGCCGTCGTCGTAGGTCACCCACGCCTTGAGCGAGCGCACCTTCGCTGCCTGGGCGCCCTCCTGGTGGCGTGGGGTGAGGCCGAAGGTGAAGCGGTGTCCGGCCTTGGCGCGGCCCAGCAGGTCGACGCCGAGGTCGTAGTCGAGGGAGAGCAGGGGGAGGGCGGTGGCCTCGGCGGTGTGGGCGGAGGTGAAGTCCCACTGGGTGGTGGTCCTGGTCGAGTACGCCGACCAGGCGGCGGTGCGCCGTGCGTCGATGGTCAGCCGGTAGTCGGCCTTCGCGGCCGGTACGGCGAAGGTGCCCGAGCCGTAGGACGCCTCGCCGACCAGGGTGCCGTCCGCGTACAGGCTGGTCTTGACCGCGTCCACGCCGTCCTTGGCCGCGCCCGCGGAGCCGTAGTGTCCGGTGCCCGAGTCGGAGAACTCGGGGATGGCGAGGGTGAGTTGGTCGCCTTCGCGCTGCGATGTGCCGAACTCGGCGGCGGTGGTGGGGCGGATGGCGGGCGACAGCCAGTCCACGGTCTCCTTCGTCCCGGGCGCGTAGGTCCGCAGCGGTGACCACTGCCGTCCGCCGCCGTCGTAGTCCTGCATGGCGGTGTGCCAGACGCGGGTGTCGGGGTCGGCGGTGTAGTACTCGGTGCGCTCGGTGCCGAGCGGCACCTCGGACTTCTGCTCCACCGAGAAGCGCTGGTAGGGGCGGTAGGTGTGGGTGGCCTCGGCGCCGAGCTGGTCCTTCCCGGGGGCGTGGTAGCGGGCGGTGACCTTGTGGGTGGTGCGGCTGTTGAGCGGGTACGTGAGGTTCTCGCCGATGGCGTCCCGTTCCGGCAGTACCGCGTCGTACAGGTACGGGCTGTTGGCCGTGCCGCCCAGCTCGATGGTCACCTTGGACTGGCCGTCCAGCAGGCTGAGCAGCTTGTCGCCCTCCTCGCCGGGTACGGACATGACGGGGATGGTCGCGCTGTCGACCGCGGTGATCCACAGACCGGCCGTGGTCTTGCGGTAGGCGAGGACGTAGGCGGCGCCCGCCTTGGTGGCGTTGACGACCGCTTCGTCGGGCCATCCGTCGGGCGCCAGGCCCACCAGCACGGCCTTGCCCTTCACGTCCAGGCCCTCGAAGTCCTCGGGCGTACCGGCCCCGGCGGACACCAGCCGCACCTTCCGCTTACCGTCGATCTTGACGGGCCAGCCGGTGTACGTGGTCGCGTACTGCGGGTTCAGCGTCACCCGCTCGGGGCTGGTGACGCGCGCGGTCAGCTCGGTCTTCTCCAGTCGCCAGCGGCTGTAGAACTCGAAGAGGCCCTCGGTGACCTTCTCGGTCGGCGCCGCGTAGATGTGCTTCTTCCACTTGCCCATCGAGTAGGTCAGGCCGAAGGAGCTGCCGCCCTCCAGCTCCCGGTGCCAGGAGGTCGTCACGCCCTGGGATTCCGGGTCCTTCTCCTTGGTCTTTGGCTTGATTTCGACGGCCTTGCGGGCGTCGAGGGTGAGGGCGGTGTCGCCCGTCAGCTCGATCTGCGGATCGCCCACGACGCTCGTCGCGACCTCGCGCTTCCCGCTGTCGTAGACCGGGATCCAGGTGGCGAGGGAGTACGTGCCCGGCGGCAGCTGGAAGGTGTCGGAGCCGCGCATGAAGCCGAACTGGTTCTGGCTCCCGTCACTGAGCCGCTGGAGGGTGTAGAGCCCCCCGGGCGACTGGTTGCCCTCGCGGTCCAGGAGCGTGACGTTGAGGTCGTGGAGCTTCTCGGCCTTCTCGTAGGCGACGGCGGTGGTCACCTTGACCGTGCCGCCCGCGCCGTCGTCACCGGTGGCGGTGATGTATCCGGCGTGGCGGCCCGCAGCCGCCTTGGCCGGGTCGACGGTGACCAGGGCCTTCACTTCGCCGTTCGCGGGCACGGTCACGGTGTCGGAGCCGAGCGTGAGGGAGTCGTCGCCGACCGAGGACGCCAGCTTCAGCGTCACCGGCTTGTCGGTGGCGTTGGTGTACCTGATGGTTTTGGGGTCGGCCTGGTCGGCGTCGTACGCGTACTGGCCGTAGTTGAGGACCGGGGTCCCGAACACGTTCTGGGTGGCCGCGCGCGGTACGTCGACCCGGCCGTCGCCCTGGGTGAACGGGCCGTCCGACGCCCTGGTCCTGGCGGTGCTGGCCAGGGCGTCCTTGATCTGCCGGCCGGTCCAGTCGGGGTGGGTCTCCGCGACGATCGCCGCCGCGCCCGCGACGTGCGGCGTCGCCATGGAGGTGCCGCTCGACGTGGTGTACAGGTCGTTGACGGGGGTTCCCATGGTCGTACCGGCCGCGCGGGCCGCCGTGATGTTCACGCCGGGCGCGGTGATGTCGGGCTTGATCGCGTAGTCCCCGGTGCGCGGTCCGCGGCTGGAGAAGGTCGCCCACTTGTCGGACTTGTCGACGGCGCCGACGGTGAGGGCCGAGTCGGCGATGCCGGGGGTCTCCACGGTCCCTTCGAACGGGCCGGAGTTGCCCGCCGCGATCACGAACAGCGCGCCGGAGGACGCCGACAGCTGGTCGACCGCCTCGCTCAGCGGATCCGAGGGGCCGGACGCCGGGCCGCCGAGCGACATGGAGACGATCTTGGCATCGGAGGCGGCGGCCCACTCCATGCCCTCGATGATCCACGACGAGTAGCCCTCGCCCGCGTCGTTCATCACCTTGCCGACCAGCAGCTTCGCGCCCGGCGCCACGCCCTTGTACTTCCCGTCGGACCCGGCGCCGCCGCCCGCGATGGTGTCGGCCACATGGGTGCCGTGGCCGTGGCCGTCCTTGACGGTCTGGTCCGGGACGAAGCTCTTGGAGTCGGCGACGGCGTCCTTGACGTCCGGATGGGTGGCGTCGATGCCGGTGTCCAGCACGGCGACCTTGACGCCCTTGCCGTCGTGTCCGGCCTTCCACATCTCCGGGGCGCCGATCTGCGGGACGCTGACGTCGAGCGACGCCTTGACCTTGCGGTCCAGCCAGAGCTTCCGTAACCCCTTGTCGCGGCTGACGTCGGCCCAGAAGTCCGCCGCGTCGGCCTTTGCGGCGCTGAGCGCCGCACCGTCCACGCTGCTCAGGGCGAGGGTCTTGCGCGCGCCCTCGGGGGTCGGGTGCGCGCCGTCGGTGCGGTAGGTGGCGATGACCGGGATCGAGCCGGTCTTCCGGTCGTCGTAGCCCTGCTTCACGAGTTGGGTGATGTTGAACAGGCCCGCGTCGACCCGGCCCTTGGACATCAGCCGGAGCGCGTCCACGGGTACGACGCTGATTTCCTCGTCCTGCTGGGTGGTCACGAACTCCGCCGACTCGCGGCCCGGCGCCCGCTGCACCTCCACGGCGTACGTGCCGTCGGGGCCGGTGGTGACGGTGACCGTGTCACCGGTGATCAGGGTGACCGTGTGCTGTTGCGTACGAACCGGCGGGGCGGTCTGTGGGGCCTTCGCGGCGGACCGGGACGGCTGGGCGCCGACCGCCGGGGCGGCCATGGCGGCGGCCACCACACCGGCGGCGCCCACCACAGCCACGAGGCGACGCACTCTTCGCATCGGCTGGCTTCCTCCCTCATCGCATCCGACTCTCCTGTCGGAAGGTGCGATCAGAGTGGTCGCCGGGGGTGTGCGGGCTCAAGGGAATCCTGTGGCCGCGCGGTGCCAACGCCTTGATTGGCCACCGGAGTTACATGGGTGGGCCGGGTGCCGTCATGGGTGGCGGCGCTTGAGCATGTCGGCGCATTTCTCGCCGATCATCATCGTGGTGATGCACGGGTTGACGGCCACCAGGTGCGGCATCACCGAGCCGTCGGCCACCCGAAGCCCCGTCACGCCCTTGACCCGCAGCTGCGGGTCGAGCGGGGCGGCCGGGTCGTCGGGGGCGCCCATCTTCGCCGTGCACGACGGGTGGTAGACGGTGTTGTGGGTGTCGCGGATGTACGCGAACAGCTCGTCGTCGGTGTCCACGTCGGGGCCCGGGGCGAGTTCGGCGCCCGCCCAGAGGGCCAGGGCGGGGCGGGCGGCGATGTTGCGGGCCAGCCGCAGGCCGTAAATCATCACGCGGATGTCGTGGTCGTGGGTGAAGTAGCGGGGGTCGACCTTCGGCTTGTCGCGGAAGTCGCGGGAGCGCAGCCGTACGGTGCCGGTGGAGCGGGCGCGGGTGACATTCGGCGTGAGACAGAAGGCGTTCTCGGACGTCGGATAGCCGTGGCGGTAGGTGTGCATGTCGAACGGCACGGACCCGTAGTGGAACATGAGGTCGGGCCGGTCGAGATCGGGCTCGGTGGCGGCGAAGATGCCGATCTCCCACCACTGGGTGGAGCTGCGGACCATGGGCTGTTCGGCGTTCCACATGATGACGCCCTCGGGGTGGTCCTGGAGGTTCTCGCCGACGCCGGGGGAGTCCACGATCACCTCCACCCCCACGTCGCGCAGATGGTCCGCGGGCCCGATGCCCGACAGCATCAGCAGCTTCGGGGTGTCGATGGCGCCGCAGGAGACGATGACCTCGCGCCGGGCGTGCACGGTGTGGGTGCGGATGAGGTCGGGGGCGAGGTAGTCGACGCCGATGCAGCGCCGGTCCGCGTCCAGCAGCAGCCGCTTGGCCTGGAGCCCGGTGCGTACGGTCAGGTTGGGACGCCCGGACATGACCGGGTGGAGGTAGGCGACGGAGGCGGAGCAACGGGTGCCGTCCTCGCGCGCGTTGATCTGGAACCAGTGGGCGCCGCGCACCACCGTCTCGCCGGTGTTGAACGGCGTGAGGGGGATGCCCGCCTCCTCGCACGCGGCCAGCAGCGCCCGGCCGCACGGGTCGTGGGGCGGCACGGTGCGCAGGGTGACCGGGCCGCCGCGGCCGTGGTGGTCCCCGGGCGCGTCGTTGTTCTCCAGCCGCTGGAACAGCGGGTACGTCTCCTCGGCGCTCCACCCCGTACAGCCGGCCCCGGCCCATTCGTCCAGGTCCTCGGCGGGCGCCCAGAAGGCGATGCAGGAGTTGTGGGAGGAGCAGCCGCCCAGCACCTTGGCGCGGGCGTGCCGCAGGAAGCTGTTGCCCTTCTTCTGCGTCTCGACGGGATAGTCCCAGTCGTAGCCGGACTCCAGCAGCGCCATCCACCGCTCCAGCCGCAGGACGTTGTCGTCGCCGACGTCCGAGGGGCCCGCCTCCAGGAGGCACACCGACACCGACGGGTCCTCGCTCAGCCGGGCCGCGACGACCGACCCGGCCGTGCCGCCCCCGGCCACCACGTAGTCGAATTCGTCCACGGGCCTGTCCTCCCTCACGGGGTGGTGGGGGCGGCGTGCTCGGCGAGTACGCCGGTGTGTCTGCGCTGCACGAACCAGTAGTAGGCGAAGCCACCGAGGGCGACGACGGCGATGAACAGGACCGCGCCCCAGCGCAGATACCAGTGCTGCGGACCGGTGGCGTTGTAGACCTCGGTGCGCGGCCAGGCGAGGTTGACGGACATCGCGAGGCCCCACAGCACGGCCAGCACGTTGACCGGCACGCCGAAGCGGCCCAGCGAGAAGCGGCCGGTGGCCGGTTGCCACCGGCCCCTCAGCCGCCGCACCAGCATGGGCAGGGTGACCAGCAGATACGCCATGTAGATCATGATGATCGCGATGCTGGTGACCACCGAGAAGATCTGCGGCTGGTTGATGTTGATGACCAGGATCGCGACCGCCACCACACCGATGAGGATCGCCGGGAGCACCGGCGTCTGGAAGCGCGGATGGACATGGGCGAGCCGGGAGCCGCCGGGCAGGTTGTTGTCCCGCGCCATGGCGAACATCAGCCGGATGCCGGCGGTGTGCACGGCCAGCGCGCACACGGTGATGGCGACCACCACGCACCACAGCATGATCTCGCCCATGGTGGTTCCGAGGGTGGTCAGCACCACGTACTGGAGGCCGTCCTCCGCCAGCGCCTTCGCGTGCAGGTTCTCCACCGCCATCAGGGCGAACAGCAGGATGAACCCGCCGATGAGGAACGACGCGACGAGTGCCCGCAGGATGGCGCGCGGCGCGTTGCGGCCCGGATCCACGGACTCCTCGCCGAGCGACGACGCCGTGTCGAAGCCGTACATGACGTACGCGGAGGCCAGCGAGGCGGTCAGAAAGGCGCCGAAGTAGCCCAGCGACTGCCCCTCGTTGCGGCCGAAGGTGTCCAGCACGACGGACGGGCCGCGGGTGAGGTGCGCGGCCAGCAGCAGGATCAGCACGATCGCGGCGACCAGCTCGATGGCCACCCCGGCGGAGTTGATACGGGCCATCAGCTTCACCCCGAAGCCGTTCACCAGGGTGGTGAACAGGATCAGGATCGAGCCCAGCACGACCGCGTTGGCCGCCCGCTCGGTGCCGCTGCTGCCGTCGCCGACGAGCTGGAACCACGAGGAGATCTGCGGCAGCGTGATCTGGTACGCGAGCGCCACCGCGGCCAGCGACACCATCGAGGCGGTCATCATCATCCAGCCGCCCAGCCAGCCGACGTGCGGACCGCCCAGCAGCTTGGACCAGTTGTACACCGACCCCGCCACCGGATAGCGCCCCGCCAGCTCGCAGAAGCACAGCGCCACCATCAGCTGGCCGAGGAACACCATCGGCCATGACCACCAGTAGGCCGGGCCGCCGTGCGTCACGCCGAAGTAGAAGAGCTGGAAGGTGCCGGTGAGGATGGAGATGTAGCTGACCCCGGCGGCGAAGGTGTGGAAGTTGCCGAGCGTGCGCTTGAGTTCCGGCCGGTAGCCGAGTTCGGTGAGCGAGTCGTCGTCGTGTGCGGTGTCCGCCCGGGGGCCGGGGCGGGGTGGCTCGGTGGGATCGGACGCCGTCACGCGAACCACCGCTGGGGGCGGGGCGCGGTGTTGCGCCAGATGTGCTTGGCCTCCTGGTACTCGTGCAGCCCCGCGGGGCCCAGCTCACGGCCGATGCCCGACTGCTTCATCCCGCCCCACTCGGCCTGCGGGACATACGGATGGAAGTCGTTGATCCAGACCGTTCCGGCGCGCAGCCGCGACGCCACCCGGTGCGCCTTCTCCGCGTCCTGCGTCCACACCGCGCCCGCCAGCCCGTACACCGTGTCGTTGGCGAGCGCCAGCGCCTCCTCCTCGTCCCGGAACCGCTCCACCGTGAGCACCGGGCCGAACGACTCCTCCTGCACCACCGTCATGTCCGGCGTGCAGTCGTCCAGCACCGTCGGCAGGTAGTAGTGGCCGCCCTCCAGCGACGGTTCGTCGGGCGGGCCCCCGCCGCAGCGCAGCACCGCGCCCTCGTCGATCCCCGCCGCCACGTAACTGGCCACCTTGTCGCGGTGCGCGGCCGAGATCAGCGGCCCGGTGCGGGCGTTCTCGTCGAACGGGCCACCGAGCCGGATCGCCCGGGCGCGGGCCACCACCTCGTCCACGAACGCGTCGTGCACCTGCTCCTGGACCAGCAGCCGCGCACCCGCCGAGCACACCTGCCCGGAGTGCAGGAACACGGCCGTCAGCGCGTAGTCGACGGCGGTGTCGAAATCGGAGTCGGTGAAGACGATATTGGGGTTCTTGCCGCCCAGCTCCAGAGCGATCTTCTTGACCGTGGGCGCGGCAGCCGCCATGATCCACCGCCCGGTCATCACCCCGCCCGTGAAGGACACCATGTCCACCCGCTCGTCCGTGACCAGCGGCGCGCCCGTCGTCGATCCGGCCCCCAGGACGAGATTGGCCGCGCCCGGCGGCACCCCCGCCTCGGTGAGCAGCCGCAGCAGCCCGATCGCGGTGTGCGGGGTCAGCTCGCTGGGCTTGAGGACGAACGTGTTCCCGGCGGCCAGCGCGGGCGCCACCTTCCAGGCCGTCTGGAGCAGCGGATAGTTCCACGGCGTGATCAGGGCACACACCCCGACCGGTTCGTGCACCACCCGGCTGTCGATCTCCGGGCTGCCCGCGTCCAGCACCCGGTCCGCGCCACCGGTGGCGACCAGATGGCCGAAGTAGCGGAAGCACCCCGCGATGTCGTCGAGGTCGTACTCGCTCTCCACCAGCCGCTTCCCCGTGTCCAGGGACTCGGCGCGGGCCAGATCCGCCTTGTCGCGCTCCAGCAGATCCGCCACGCGCAGCAGCAGCCGCCCGCGCTCGGCGGCCGGAGTGCCCGGCCACGACCCGCGGTCGAACGCGTCCCGGGCCGCCGCGACGGCCACGGCCATGTCCTTCGGCCCGGCCTCGTCCACCGTGGCCACCAGGGACCCGTCCGCCGGGCAGCGGATCTCCCGGGTGTGTCCGTCGAGGGCGGCGGTCCACTCTCCGCCGATGAACAGCTCCGGCATGTCTACCCCCTCGTTTTGGGGCTGTACGGCCGGTCGGGCGGGGTTGCGCGAGCGCCGGACGCACCCAGCCAGGGGGTGACCGACGCACGGCCGACCCACACCATGAGCGTAAGTGCCACCGGGCGCCCCCGCACGGCGTACGGACCCCGGTTGACCGCGGGCAGCGGCTCTGCCAGCATCATTCGCCTCATGGCTGGCTGGATACAGTTCGGCGGCACCCTGGTCAAGATGGCCGTGGGCCCGTCGGCAAAGAAGCGCTACCCCACCCCGCTGACCTCCCACCAGCGGTGGATGGTCTCGCTCGCGGCGATCCTCGCCGAGCGCACCCCGGGGCACTCGCATACCCTGCTGTACCCGCTCAAGCGCATCGACGTGTCGACCTCCCGGGGACGGCTCTCGGAGAGCTGGGGCATCACCACCACGGAGGACCTGCACGGCGTACTGCACCGGCTGGCGACCACGGGACACCGTACGCAGATGGCCGCGGCCATCGGGCACCCGCCGCTGGCCTGGGACATCGCCCGCTACGCGGACATCACCCGCTACGGCCTGGCCTCCGGGTACATCGACGAGCCCACCGCGTGGCGGCTGCTGCGCGAGGTCGTGGCGCCGGTCGCGCGCACGTACGGCTCGTGGAAGGAGTACGCGGACGACTTCATGACCGGCCGACTGGCCTGGATGCGCGCCCTCAGCGGCACCGACGACGAGGACTGGCCGGTGTCGCAGGAGGAGACGGCGCGGGCCGTCCAGCGGCTGGTGGACCCGATGAACCAGGACAGCCCCTGGCAGCGGACCCCCTGGGAGGCCATCTACCAGCCGGACGTCTGACCCGTCGCGTCTCCGGCCACCGGGCCGGGGAGAATCCTCCGCATGGTGTACGACCCCGACGCGCCCCGCGCCCTCGCCGACGAACTGATCGCCGCCCTCGACCCCTTGCCCTATCCGCGGCGCATGCGGGAGCTGGCCGTGCGGGTGAGGGTGGCCAGCGCCCAGGGCCAACTGGCCGGACTCGTCGGGGAGTTGACGGGGCGCGGGGCGTACGAGCGGCGGCTGGCCGCCGCCGCGGCCGCGATCGGCGGGCGGACCGGTCACCTGGAGACGCTGCTCACCGACCCCGACCCCCTGGTGCGGTGTCACGCCCTGAGAGGGGCCGGTGCCGGGGCGCGGGTCCGGGACGAGGCGCTGGAGGCGGCGTTCGAGGACGCGCCCGCCGCCGTACGGCGCCAGCTGATCCGGGCCGTCGTCGCCCAGCGCCGCACCGCCCTCGCCGACCGGCTGGTCGACCCGCTGCGGGAGCGCTGGGGCGACGCCGAGGCGGCGCGGCTGCTGCCGGGCTGCGGGGCGGACACCGTCGTACGGCTGCTGCCCGCGCTGTTCCACGCGGTCGGCAGCTGGCGGCCCCTCACCACCCGCCACCCCGCCGCCGTCCTCGACGAGGCCGAGCGGCAGCTGACCGCGCTGCCCGTGGCGCTGCGAGCCTCCTGGTGGCTGCGGTACGCGCCCGGGGTGGCGCTCGCCGCCCGGGCCGAACCGCACCGCGTACTGGACCTGCTGGAGCGGCGGTGCCACAGCCCGCTGCCCCCGCCGCTGTGGCACCGGCTGGGCACGCTGGTGGCCGCCGACCCCGGCCGTACGCTCGATCTGCTGCTCACGCCCGAGCACGCGCACCTGCTGCGCGGCCGGGGGCTGGAACGGGCCGTGCTGCGCCGCCTCGTGACGGCCGACCCGCCCGAACTCGACGCCCTGGGCCGAGCCCTGGCCCACGACGCCCAGGCCCTGGCGCGGCTGCTCACCGCCCTTCCGCCCGCCCGCCGCGCCGCCTTCTTCGACGCCGCCACCGCCGAACACGACCCCTCCCACGCCGCCCTGGCACCCGCCGTCCTCGACGCCCTGCCGCGCCCGCGCCGCCAGGCGGAGGCGCGCCGCATGGCCACGCAGGCACGCGAGCGCGGCGCGCACTGGGCCACGGTGCTCGAAGCGGTCGCGTACTTGCCGGTCGAGGAGGCGCGGGAGGAGCTGCTGACGGCCACTCGCCGCCCCGCCGCGGACGACCGCGCCACCGCCTACCCGCTGCTGATCCGCAACGCCGCCCGCTCCGGCGACCCGGACGCCGTCACCGCGCTGCTGCGGCAGCTGGAGCGGCTGCGCAACGAGCAGGACCCGGTGCGCCACGCCGCCCTCGACGCGCTCGCCGCGACCCCGCCCGCCCTGTTCACCGACGACGCCGCCGAACCCCTGGACCGCGTCGCCACCGACGCCATCCAGGCCCGCGACTCCTCCACCGCCACCCGGCAGGCGCTGCGCCGCCTCGCCGTCGCCCTGCTGCGCGAACACGCCGTCACCGGGCGGCGCGAACTGCTCGGCTGGGGCTTGCGCACCGTCACCCGGCTCGCGGGCAGCGTCGGCGCCGCCGACCTCGGCCGCCTCGACCACCAGCTGCGGCGCGGCCAGGAACACACCGTCTTCGAGGCGCTGCGCCCCTGGCTGGAGGCGGGCGCCGAACGCGTCGACCACGAGCTGACCTTCGCCCTCGCCCGGTCCCTCGGGCGGCGCGCCCACACCATGCCCGAGCTCCAGGAACTGCTGCGGCAGGCCATCGCGTTCGGCCGCGGCGAAACCGCCCGCACCGCGATCGCCCGGTGGCTGGAGCCGCCCCGCGAACGGGACGACCGGGTGGCCGAACTCCTCGCCCAGGAGCCCTCGGCCGCCGTCCTGCCCCCGGTCCTGGCCGTGCTGACCCGGCGCCGCACCGATCTGCTCGACCTCGTGCTCGGCGACACCCCGCCGTACGGCCGCTTCCTCACCCACGGCACCCACTGGACGCCGCCCACCGGCCGCGACGCCGCCCGCTGGCTGCCCCGCCAACAGGCAGCCGCCGCCCGCCTGCTGGCCAGGGCCGCGGCCGACACCACCCTGCCGCCGCTCGAGCGCGCCTCCGCGATCGCCCGCGCCGCGCCGCTCGACGAGGGCACGCCGCTGGTCAGGACGTGGGCCGCCGCCGAGGACGTGGTGCTCGCCGAGGCCGCGCTCGCCGCCCTGCCCCACACCCGCCGCCCCGGGGACGCCCTGCCGCTGCTGCTCGCCCACGCGGGCGGCGACCGCGCGCGGGTGGCGGTGTACGCGGCGGCCGGGGCCGCCCGGTACGTCGCACCGTCCCGGCTGGACCGGCTCATCCGCGGCGTCCTCGCGCCCGACGGCGTCGCCACCGCCGTACCGTCCGTCCCGGCCAAGGTCACCAGCCGCAAGGAGGCCGCCCGGATCGCCGCCACCCACCTCCCCGCACCCGACGCGGCCACCCTGCTCGCCGACGCCCAGGGGCTCCCCGGCCAGCACCCCGACGTCCAGGCCGTCTGCGTCCGCTTCGCGGCCCGGCTGCTCGGCACCAAGCGCGCCTGGGAGCTGCTGACCGCCGCGGCCGGCGGGCGCCGCGAACTGCGCCACGCCGTCCTGCGCACCCGGCCGCTCGACCTCCCCGAACTCCACCGCGAGCGCTACGCCCAGCTCATCCGCGTCGTCTGCGACACCGAGGACCCCGAGGTGGCCGCCTCCGGCCACGCGGCGCTCGCCCGCTGGTCGCCCTGGGCGCCGGACGCGGCCGCGCTGCTGGTCGCGGCCGTCACCGACCTCGGCAACCGGGCCAGTTGGCGGTCCGCCGCCGACGCCCTGCTCGCCCTCATGGCCGCCGCGCCCGACGGCACCTCCGAGGACAACCCGCTCGCCTGGGCGCTGGCCGCCCTCGTCACCGCCGACGCCCGGACCGGCATGCCCGACGCCGAACCGGACCGCGACCGGCCCGCCCGCCAGCGCATCCGCCACCTGGCCACGCGACTCGCCCAGCACGGGCGGATGCGGCCGCGGGAGATGCGGCGCCACGCGCTGGGCGCCGCCGAACTCCTCGCCGGATACGAGACGTTCGTCCCCGAGGCCGCCCACGTCCTCGTCCACGCCCTCGACCTGGACGCCCGGCCGAGCGCGCTGACCGCCGCGCTCGCCCGCCTCGCCCGGCTGCACGCCTCCCGCCCCGCGCTCGCCGCCCGCACCGCCGACGTCCTGCGGGACCGGCTCACCGCCGCGTCCCGGCCGGGCGGGCGGGAAGGGCTGCTGCGCGCCGCGTGGCAGCTGGAGGAGGACGGCGGACACGCCGCCGGGCTCTTCGCCGCGGTGCTCACCGGCGTCGGCGGCCCCCGTACGGAATGGGCGGAGCCCTGGCGGGAGCGGGTGCGGGGCTTGCGGCGGCATCCGCACCCGGATGTGCGGGACGCGGCGCTGCGGCTGACGACGGTGGGGGAGTAGGGCCCTTCGGCCGCTCCTCAGCTGCCGTCGCGCCAGGCCCCTTCGCCGTAGTCGTACCCGTACGTGGGGCGGCCCTTGATGCCGCTGGTGCGGAACGGCGCGCCGTTGTCGTCGATCCGCACCGTCCCGGAGCGGTCCCCGCTCGTCCACTCCAGCTCCAGGTACCAGCGGCAGTCGCAGCCCGCCGTACGGGCGTTGATCAGCAGCACCTCCGGGTCCGACGCCGAGACGCGGTACGGGAAGCGGACGGCGGGGATCGGCTTGCCCTCGTCGTTGCCGTCGGTGGGGCGGGCCTGCGGGCGGGCGGCGTCCAGGTCGACGGAGAAGGCGCGCGGGGTGAGGGCGCCGCCGCAGCCGTTGTCCATGGCGAACGACGACCAGGCGAGCGGCGTACGGCGCCCCACGACCCGTACGTGCAGGGCCCGTAGTACGACCGCGGACTCCGCCCGCCCCTGGACGGTCGCCTCGACGTTGGTGGTCCCGCCGTGCACCGCGTCATGGGCGGCGGCCCAGGCCGGGGCGTCCCGCTCGGTGGGCGGTGGGGCGACGTCGGCGGGCGGCCGGTCGATGACGTAGCGGTGGTCGCAACCGTTCTCCCAGACGTGGGAGCGGGTGCTGAGCGTGAGGGGCAGGCGGGTGGGGCCGTTCCGGGGCGGACGGGTCGCGCCGGGCGTGGCCGTCGCGTCGCCGTCGTGCCGTCCCGGCTTCTTGCTGTGCGGCGCGCCCGACCGCGGCCCGTCGCCGCTCTCCTCGCGGTCCAGATGGCCGCGGGCGGTGGGCCCGGCGGCGGGCGGGCGCGTGGCGGGGGCCTTGGGCGTAGCCGATGCCGGGGGCGAGGCGGCAGAGGGGCTCCCCGGCTGGCCGCCACCGCCCGACGACCGCACCTCCACGGCCGTGACGGCGAGGACGACGACGGCGGCTGCGCCCGCCACCAGGGCCCACGGCCGAGTACGCCATGCGGCACGGGCCGCCCCGCCGGACGCGGCCCCGTCTGATGCCGCCCCGTCTGATGCCGCCCCGTCTGACGCCGCGTCGGACGAAACGGCCCGTAAGCGCGCCCGCGCCGCGAACCGCTCGCGCGCGGTGCCGCCCGCCGCCTCGCCCCGGTCGGCTGCCCGAGCTGCCCGAGCCGGCCGGTGCGCGTCGGCGAGGATCCAGCGGCGGTGGAGGGCGATCAGCTCCTCCGGGGTCGCGCCGCACAGGCGGGCGAAGCGCTCTACGGGGGCGTAGTCCGTGGGGACAGCGTCGCCGTTGCAGTAGCGGTGCAGTGTGGACGTGCTGACGTGCAGGTGTGTGGCCAAGGCCCCGTAGCTGCGTCCCGAACGCTCCTTCAGCGCGCGCAGGCTCTCCGCGAACTCCTCGACGTCATCGGCTCTGCCCACCGGCCCCATCCCCCTCCTCGTACCGCTGGAACGTCCCGCGGGCGCGTTCCAGGGTGTCGTCATCCCCCCCCAAGTCAGCGTACGTGCAGGCATTCCCGCGTCCCGGATGCCACGCCTGCCGTAGCGGTCGCGGCGCGGTGCCGCACAGTCTTGGACTGCCGCCGCGAACTCCGCGGCCATGGCACCCATACGAATGGCACTCATACGAAGCGGGGAACCCTTCCATGCGCATGTCTTCGCAACGCCTCCGCGCCGCCGCCCTCGGCGCCCTCACCGCGGCCGCCCTGGTGGCGGGATCCGCGACCGCAACCGCGGCCCCGGGCACGCCCGGCCACCTCGTACCGAAGGAGCTGCCGCCGCACCCGTCGTCGGACTGGTACGCGAGCGACGTCACCCCGGGGCTGCCCGGAGACGTCCCCTTCTGCGTCGAGGACACGCTGCCCTCGGCCGGGGCCACCCATCGGACCTTCTGGACCGAGTACGACACGTCCGCGAGCCAGATCGTGGTCAAGGCGGCCACCGTGGACGCGGCGCGCAAGCTCGCCGCGGCCGCCGAGAAGAAGGTACGGAACTGCGCCGCCGACTGGGAGGGCGACTTCCCCGAGGGCACGGCGTCCTGGCGGGACTACGGCACGCTCCCGGCCGAGGACGGCGCCCATGTGTACGGGGTCCACACCTCGTACCCGGACTCGGAGCCGGGCATCCACCTGTTCGGGGTGGGGCGTGACGGGCGGACCGTCACCGTCGTCGCGTGGGGCGAGATGGGGACCTACGAGCACGCCCCGGTCGACGCGTTCCGGCGGACGACCACCACGGCGGTCGTGAAGCTGTACCACCCGTAAGGGCGGCGCAGGCGGCTACGCGCACACACAGGGGGGTGCGCGTCGCCGTCGCCGCGGGAGGGCACACGGTTAGGGTCGGTGCACCCGCCCGACCGGATCACGCCGCCCGGAGGATCCCGTGCCGAACGGTTCGCTCTCCCTCGCCGCCACCCTCTACCTGCTCGCCTTCGACCCGGACAGCGGCAAGCCCGTCACGCATCTGGGCTATCTCGTCCAGGCCGGGGCGCTCACCGAACTCGCGCAGCGCGAGCTGCTCGTCGACGCGGAGGGCTGTCCGAAGCCGCTGCCCGACGCGCGGACCGGGGACCCGGCGCTGGACGGGCTGCTGGAGCTGATCGAGGAGTCCCGGCCGCGCACCTGGGGGACCTGGGTGGGACATCACCCGCATCTGACGGAGAAGGCGGTACGGGACCAGCTGCGGGGGGCCGGGTATGTGCGCGTGACCTCACGGCGGGTGCTCGGCCTGTTCCCGGTCAAGGAGTACGGGCTGGAACGGTCGCAGCTGGTCGCGGAGATGCGGGACGAGGCGGTGCGCGTCCTGTACGGGGGACTGCCCGCGGCCGAGGTGTCCGAGCGGGACGCCGCGCTGATCGCGCTCGCCGCCGCGGGCGGGCTGACGACCGTCGTCACGCACAAGGACCTCAAGGCGCACCGGAAGCGGATCGCGGAGCTGGAGGCGCGCAGCGGCGCGCCGGGGGCCGCGCTGGAGGGCGTGGTCGACCATGTGCGGGCGGGGCTCGCCGCCGCGGTCGCCACGGCGCTGTCGGCGGCGACCGCCGCCGCGGCCACGACCACCAACTGACCCGGTTGCCCGGCGAACGGATTTCTCTCAGGAGCAGTCTCTGAGCAGGGACGCCAGCCCGTCGTCCAGGTCCAGCTCCCCGCCCTCGGCCCCCTCCGGCACCACCGCGTACGAGCGGGCCAGGAACCGCCGCAGATCCGCGGTGTCGAACTGCACCATCGCCATGCCCTCGGGGGCGTGGAACTCCAGCACGGTGCGCTGCGTTCCGCACGGCCACATCTGGACGTCACCGCTGCCCGCGGGTCCGCGCAGTCCGGCAGCGAGCAGTTCGCGCCCAAATGTCCACTCCACGGCGGAACCGTCGAGGGACGCGGTGGGCGGGAAGGAGACGCGGACGGCGAACGGATCGTCGCGCTCGTAGCGCAGGCATGCCGGGATGGCGCGTGCTTCCGGGGTCGACGCGATGAGGTGGGCCTGGACTGCTTGGTCGATGACAGTGGTCACAACGCCTGCTCCCTTGCGATTGCGATCGGTGCGGGTCCTCGCCGTCTCTACGTCCATAAGACGTACGGGCTGACTGGCCAGTGCACCCGCGCGGGGCGTGACGTGCGTCACGACCGGTTTTTCGGGGGGACATACGGCATTTAGGCTTGCCAAATCCATGCACGGTCTCGGGTGCCGTGCGGAGCTGTTACAAAACTTCCGCCGCACTCCGCTCTCCCGAGGCACCCACCCCAGGGGTTGTTCCACCATGACCGAACGTCCCGCGGCGCCGGACGCGGCCGCGTACACCCGGCTCTACGAATCCGAATATCCACGACTTGTCGGGTACGCCCGCACCCTCACCGGCAACCCCTGGACGGCGGGGGACCTCGTCGCCGAGGCGCACTTCCGCGTCTGGCGGCGGCTGCGCGCGGGGGAGTCCATCGACACCGACGCCATACCGGGCGAACTGACGGGCGTCATCCGCGGGCTCGCCGTGGCCTCGGTGAACTGGGGCCCGCCGCAGCAGGCCTCGCTGCTCGAACCGCTGATACGCGTCCTCGGCGAGCTGCCGCAGCGCTGGGTCACGGCGCTCTGGCTCGCCGAGGCGGAGGATGCGTCGCCGGAGGAGGCGGCCCGTCGTACGCGGACGACCGCCGAGGCCGCGGCCGCGCTCGTGGAGCGGGCCCGGGAGAGCCTGCGCCACGAGTTCCTGCGCGCGCAGCCGGGCACCCCGGCGAGCGCGGCGTGCGGTGGCCACTGGGACGGGCTGCCCGGCCATGTGCAGGGCACGGACGACCCGCACCAGGCCGAGCGGATCGCGGTGCACATCGACGGCTGCCGGGACTGCCGGTCCCGGATGGAGCGGCTGGTGGCGGCCGATGGCCGACTGGCCGCGCTGACCGGCCCGGCGTTGCTGGCGCTGTACGACCGGGGCACCGCGCCGTATCTGCGGCCGCTGGTCGCCGCGGGCGGCTGGGCCGCGACGGGCGCCGCGGCCGCGGGCGCCGGGACCGCTGGGGTGGGCGGTTCGGCGACCGTGCCGATCGGCGCCGCGCACGCGGCTCCGGCGAACGGCCCGCTCGTCTCCGGTCGCCGGTCGATGCGCCACCTGATGCACGGGCAGGTGCGCGAGGCGGGACCGGTCGCGGTCGCGGTGGCCGGGGCCGGGGTGCTGTTCGTCGCGGGTGCGGCGGTCATGACGGGGCTCGCCCTCACCAACGGCGGCGCGGCGGAGGCGGGTCAGCCCGCGGCGGCATCGGCGCCGAGTCATGAACCTTCCGACTCCTCACCTTCGTCGGGTTCGTCCGGTACGGACGCGACGGACGCCGCGTCGCAGAAGCCGGACGCGCCGCGGACGGACGGCACGCGTGAGGCGTCCCGGAGCAAGCCGTCCACGAAGGCGCCGGGCCCGTCGGACGTGCCGTCGAGCGCGGTGTCCCCTTCGCGGTCCACCACGCCGCCGGCCGCTCCCTCGGACCCGTCGTCGGACTCGTCGGACTCGCCCTCGGAGAAGCCGACGGCGCCGACCAAGTCGCCCAACCCATCTGAATCCGGGTCGACTCCGACATCCGACCCCACCTCCGACCCCTCGTCGCCCTCGCAGGACCCGACGGACGACGGTGGCTCCGACAGCGGTTCCGACGGCGGTTCCGACAGTGGTTCCGGTGGCGACAGCGACGGCGGCGGCACGAGCGACCCGCAGGAGACGCCGAGCCAGCCCGACAACCCGACCTCGGCGCCCACCGACGACTCGGAGAACTGCGTATCGGTGCTGGTACGGCTCTGTGTGAACGAGTGAACCGGCACGGCTGACGGCCGATCGGCGGCGCCCGCGGATGTCCGCGGGCGCCGCCGCGTGCTGGACGGCGTATCGCCCATGGGCTAGCTTCCCGCCCCATGACGGGCATGGGGATCATGGGCATGATGAGACGCATGGCGGCCGCCGGACTCTGCGGGGCGGCGCTCGCCGCCGCCCTCGCCTCGCCCGCGCAGGGCGAACCGGCCGGTGGGGCGGACGGTGTACGCGCCGGCTGGCGGCTGAAGGACAGCGGCACCGACGCCCGCTTCCGCGGACTCGCCGCCGTGAACCGCCGGACCGCCTGGGTCGCGGGGACGAAGGGCACGGTGCTGCGGACCCGCGACGGCGGCCGCAGTTGGCGGAACGTGTCCCCGCCCGGTGCGGAGGGGCTGGAGTTCCGCGACATCGAGGCGTTCGGGGCGCGGCGCGCGGTGGTGCTGGCCATCGGCGAGGGCGAGGCGTCGCGCGTCTTCGTCACGGACGACGGCGGCACCACCTGGAGCGAGACGTTCCGTAACCCCGATCCGCGCGCCTTCTACGACTGCCTGACCTTCTTCGACGCGCGCCACGGCATCGCGCTCAGCGACCCCGTGGACGGCAAGTACCGCATCCTCGGCACCGGTGACGGCGGCCGCACCTGGCGCGTTCTGCCCTCGGGCGGGATGCCCGCCGCGCAGCCGGGCGAGTCCGCGTTCGCCGCGAGCGGGCAGTGTCTGGTGAGCGCCGGGCGCCGGGACGCCTGGTTCGCCACCGGAGGCGCCGCCACCGCCCGGGTCTTCCACACCGCCGACCGCGGCCGCACCTGGACCGTCGCCGACGCGCCGCTCCCCGCCGGTGACCCGGCCCGCGGCGTGTTCGCCCTCGCCTTCCGCGACACCCGCCACGGCCTCGCCGTGGGCGGCGACTACCGACCCGGCCAGCCGTCCCCGCGCGCGGCCGCGGTCACCGCGGACGGCGGCGCGGCCTGGACCCCGGCCACCCAGCCCCCGCCCGCCTACCGTTCGGGCGTCACCTGGCTGCCGTACAGCCACCGCACCGCCCTCGCGGTCGGCCCGACCGGCACGGACGTGACGGCGGACGGCGGGCGCACCTGGCGCGCCCTCGACCCGGGCTCGTACGACTCGGTGGACTGCGCCCCGGACGGCGGCTGCTGGGCGTCGGGCGAGAAGGGCCGCATCGCCCGCCTGGAGCCGACCCGGTAGAGGTGTGCGCCGGGCGGTAGCGTGACCGGTCATGACGAGCGCCATCGATCCCCGCTATGAACTCCCGCGCGACTGGCCCACGACCGAGGCCGAGGCGACCGCCGTGCAGGAGCGGCTGCGGGGATCCGTCCGCGCGGAGGGCGGGGCCGTGCCCGCCCCGGGCGGCGGGGCCGGGGCGGTCGTCGGGGTGGACGTGGCGTACGACGACGAACGCGGCGTCGTCGCGGCGGCCGCCGTCGCGCTGGACGCCCGCACCCTCGCCGTCGTCGGGGAGACGACGGCGGTCGGCCGGGTCACCTTCCCGTACGTACCCGGGCTGCTGGCGTTCCGCGAGATCCCGGCCGTACTGGACGCGCTCGGCGCCCTCGACCGGCACGGTCACCGCCCCGACGTCGTGGTGTGCGACGGCTACGGCCTCGCCCACCCCCGCCGCTTCGGGCTGGCCAGCCACTTGGGGGTGCTCACCGGGCTGCCGACGATCGGCGTCGCCAAGAACCCCTTCACCTTCCGCCACGACCCGCCCGGTCCGCGCCGCGGCGACTGGACGCCGCTGCTCGACGGGGACGAGGAGGTCGGCCGGGCGCTGCGCACCCGGGACGGGGTGAAGCCGGTGTTCGTGTCCGTCGGCCACCGGGTGACCCTCGACGACGCCTGCGCGTACACCCTCCATCTGGCCCGCGACTACCGGCAGCCCGAGACCACCCGCCGCGCCGACGCGCTGTGCCGCCGCGCGCTGGCGGAGGCCGTTTAGCGGGCCCGCCGCGTTTCGGCCACGAAGCAGCCGAACTCGACGCAGCGCACATGCACCGCGGCCACCTCGGGGTCCGCGTACAGCTCCGCCAGGGTCTCCTCGCACGCCTCCTGCCCGCCGCCGGTCAGCAGGCGGCCGCGGAGGATGTCGCCCTTCGCGGAGTAGGCGCGCAGCACCCGGTGGTCGCCCCACATGCCGGACGGGAAGCCGGGGCCGGTCCAGCCGCCGCACTCCTCGGCATGGATGAAGACCGGCCCCTGCTCGTCGTACGGACCGGGCTCGGCGCCCGTCTCCTCGGCCCAGCGCCGCAGCGGGGCGTAGGAGACGAGGGCGATGGTCTCGCCCGGGAGGCTCCGGCCCAGGCAGCAGCGCAGCGGGCTGTTGCCGTCCTCGTCGTCCACCACCATGCGCGGCGGGTTGCCCGCGTCGTCCCTGATCCGCAGCTGCTTCGCCACCTCGGGCGCGATGGCCCGGATCTCGTAGGTCATGTTGTCGCTCATGCGTTTCATCGTCGTCCGCGGGTGCCGCGGTGTCCGGCGGTATTCGGACGGGACGCTGGGCGTACTTGACAGTGAGCTGGTGCTGAGTCAGATTCGCCCCAAAACATAGGACGTCCGACGTCCGTATCACCCGGCTATTCCCCCGTTCGTCGCGCAGCGCAGAAAGCAGGGTCCAGATGAGTCTTCCGGCTCCGCTCACCGGTGTCGTCCCGCCCCTGTGCACTCCCCTCACCCCCGCCGGTGAGGTCGACCGGGTCTCCCTCGCCGCCCTCGCCGAGCGGCTGATCGACGCGGGCGTGAGCGGCCTGTTCGCGCTCGGCTCCAGCGGCGAGACCGCGTATCTGGGCGACGGCAGGCGCCGTACCGTCCTGGAGACGGTGATCGAGGCGGCGGCCGGGCGGGTGCCGGTGCTCGCCGGGGCGATCGACATGGCGACCGAGCGGGTCGTGGACCACGCCCGTACCGCCGCCACGCTGGGCGCGGACGCGATCGTGGCCACCGCGCCCTTCTACACCCGCACCCATCCGGTGGAGATCGCCGACCACTTCCGGCGGGTGCGCGAGGGCGCGGGGCTGCCGCTGTTCGCGTACGACATCCCGGCCTCCGTCCACTCCAAGCTGACGCCCCGGATCGTGCTGCCGCTGGCCGCCGACGGCACACTCGCCGGGCTCAAGGACAGCAGCGGCGACGACGGCGCGCTGCGGCGGCTGCTCGTGGCGGCCCGCCGCCGCGGCCTCACCGACTCCTTCTCCGTGCTCACCGGTTCCGAACTCGCCGTGGACGGCGCCCTGCTGGCCGGTGCCCACGGCGTCGTCCCCGGGCTGGGCAACGTCGACCCTGCGGGCTACGTACGGCTCTACGAGCACGCCCGCGCGGGCCGCTGGGACCGGGCGCGGGCCGAACAGGACCGGCTGGCGGCGCTGTTCGCCCTCACCGACGCCGGTGATCCGGACGTGATGGGCGGCAGTTCCTCGGCGCTCGGCGCGTTCAAGGCGGCGCTGCACCTGCTGGGCGTCATCGCCTGCCCGGCGACGGCCGCGCCGCAGGTGCCGCTGGGGGACGACGCGGTGAAGAGGGTGCGTCAACTGCTGGAAGAGGGAGGGCTGTTGTCGTGACGGTCGAGGCATCGCACGGGCCCTGGTACCGCGAGGTCTCCCGGCGGCAGTGGAAGTCGCTGTTCGCCGCCTGGATCGGCTATCTGCTCGACGGTTTCGACTTCGTGCTCATCACGCTCGTGCTGACCGAGATAGCCGACGAGTTCGACCTCAGCGCGGCGTCGGCGGCGAGCCTGGTCTCGGGCGCCTTCATCACCCGCTGGCTCGGCGGGGCGCTGCTCGGGGCGATGGGGGACCGGTACGGGCGCAAGCCCGCGATGGTCGCCAGCATTCTGCTCTACTCCCTGGGCACCTTCGCGTGCGGCTTCGCCTGGAACTACTTCAGCCTGTTCGCCGCCCGGCTGCTGATTGGCATGGGCATGGCTGGCGAGTACAGCGCGAGCGCGACGTACGCCCTGGAGAGCTGGCCCGCCCAGCTGCGCAACCGCGCCTCCGGCTTTCTGATCTCCGGCTACGCGGGCGGCACCATCATCGCCGCCGAGCTGTACAAGTGGGTCGTACCCGCCTGGGGCTGGCGCTGGATGTTCTACGTCGGCGTCCTGCCCGTGTTCGTCGCACTGTGGGTGCGGCGCGCGCTTCCCGAGGCGGGGGACTGGCACGAGGAGGTGGCGGCGTCCGGCGCAGCCCGGCCCAATCCGTTCCGCCCCCTGTTCACCGGCCGCCTCGGGTACCTCAACGCGGCCCTGGCGGTGGCCGCGAGCGCCGCGCTGTTCTGCGTCTTCACCCCGCTGGGCGCGGGCTGGCGGTGGCCGCTGTCGCTGCTGGCGGCGGGCGCCCTGCTCGCCTTCGCCGCCCAGCTCGGCGGACGGCGCGGCTGGCTGGTGTACGTGGCGCTGATGTGCACCGTCTTCTGCGCCTTCCTCTACAGCTGGCCCATCCAGGCGCTGCTGCCCACCTATCTGAAGACCGAGCTGGGGTACGCGCCCTCCGAAGTCACCGACGCGATGTTCTACGCGGGCTTCGGCACCATGGTCGGCTGCTGGCTGGCCGGGTTCGCCGGTGACCGGTTCGGGACCCGGCGGGCCTATGCGTACACCCTGCTCGCCTCGCTGTGCTTCGTCTTCCCGGTCTTCGCGGTGCGGGACACGCTCGTGGGGCTGGGGGTGCTGCTGTTCTGTCTGCTCGCCCTGAGCCAGGGCATCTCCGGCATCCTGCCGAAGTACATCGCGAGCCACTTCCCCACGGAGAGCCGCGCCGCGTCGCTCGGCTTCGTCTACAACACGGGCGCCCTCGGCGGCGCGGTGGCCCCCGTGCTGGGTGCGCACCTGGCGGAGGGCATGCCGCTCGGGCAGGCCCTGGCGGTGCTGACGTCCGGTCTGACGCTGGTGGTGATCGTGCTGGTGGGAGCGGATGTGCCGCGCCGACTGGGCCGTCTGGTGGACCCGGAGCTCGCCGACGACCACCTGCTGCGGGAACGCCCGCTCCCGGCGGACACGCCGCGCTGAACACCCCGCCCCGGGTGGGGGCTTGTGGAATGGGGGGTGCGTTCCTAGCATCGGCGGTGTTACAGCGGTGGTGTCATACAGAGGCTGAGGACGGACCCGGATGGCGGCGGCAGCAGACGTGGGCGGAGCGACGGGGCACGGGCCGCTGGCCGGGGTGCGGGTGGTGGAGTTGGCCGGAATCGGGCCCGGGCCGTTCGCGGCCATGCTCCTCGGCGACCTGGGCGCCGATGTCGTACGGGTCGACCGCCCCGAGCGCCCCGGGGGCCTGAAGATCGACCCGGCGTACGACCTCGCCAACCGCAACAAGCGGTCCGTCCTGGTCGACCTGAAGTCCGAGCGCGGCCGGGACGCCGCGCTCGGCCTGATCGAGCGGGCCGACATCCTCATCGAGGGCTACCGCCCCGGCGTCGCCGAGCGGCTGGGCCTCGGCCCGGACACCTGCCTGGAGCGCAACCCCCGGCTCGTCTACGGCCGGATGACCGGCTGGGGCCAGGACGGCCCGCTGTCCGCGACGGCCGGGCACGACATCGGCTACATCGCCATCACCGGCGCCCTGGGCATGACCGGGGAGGCCGACGGCCCGCCGGTGGCGCCCGCGAACCTGCTCGGGGACTACGCGGGCGGCTCGCTCTACCTCGTCATCGGCGTCCTCGCCGCCCTCCAGCACGCCCGCTCCGGCGGCACCGGCCAGGTGGTGGACGCGGCGATCGTGGACGGCACCGCGCATCTGACCGCCGTCCTGCACGGCATGATGGCGGCCGGCGGCTGGCAGGACCGCCGCGGCAGCAACCTCCTCGACGGCGGCTGCCCCTTCTACGGCACGTACGAGACCGCCGACGGCGGCCACATGGCGGTCGGCGCGCTGGAGCCCGCGTTCTACGCCGAGTTCATCGACCTGCTCGGGGTCGCCGACCAGGCACCGGCACGCAAGGACATCGACGGCTGGGACCGGCTGCGCGCCGTCATCGCCGCCCGCTTCAAGGAGCGCACCCGCGAGGAGTGGACGGCGGTGTTCGCCGGGTCGGACGCCTGCGTCGCGCCCGTCCTGTCGCTGCGCGAGGCCCCCCACCATCCGCAACTCGCCGCCCGCGGCACCTTCGTCGACGAGGCGGGCATCACCCAGCCCGCGCCCGCCCCGCGCTTCTCCGCGACCCCCGGCCGGGTGCGCGGGGGCCCCGCCCGGCCCGGCGCGCACGCCGCCGAAGTGGCCCGCGACTGGGGCGTACCCGACGTCACTCCGACGACGCCGACCGCCGGCGAGTCCCCCTCCTGACGCGCCAACCGCCCACCCCCGAAAGGCAGCAGACGTGAGCACCGAAGCGTACGTGTACGACGCCATCCGCACCCCGCGCGGACGCGGCAAGGCCGACGGCGCCCTGCACGGCACCAAGCCCGTCGACCTCGTCGTGGGCCTCATCCACGAGATCCGGCGCCGTTTCCCCGAGCTGGACCCGGCCGCGATCGACGATGTGGTGCTCGGCGTCGTCAGCCCGCTCGGCGACCAGGGTTCCGACATCGCCAAGGTCGCCGCCATCGCGGCGGGGCTCCCGGTCACCGTGGCGGGCGTCCAGGAGAACCGCTTCTGCGCCTCGGGCCTGGAGGCCGTCAACCTGGCCGCGGCCAAGGTCCGTTCGGGATGGGAGGACCTGGTGCTGGCGGGCGGCGTCGAGTCGATGTCGCGCGTGAAGATGGGCTCCGACGGCGGCGCCTGGTTCGCCGACCCGATGACCAACTACGAGACCGGCTTCGTCCCCCAGGGCATCGGCGCCGACCTCATCGCCACCCTCGGCGGCTACACCCGCCACGACGTGGACACCTTCGCCGCGCTGTCGCAGGAGCGGGCGGCCCTGGCCTGGAAGGAGGGGCGCTTCGACCGCTCCGTCGTCCCGGTCCGCGACCGCGCCGGGCTGACCGTCCTCGACCGCGACGAGCACATCCGCCCCGGCACCACCCCCGAGACCCTGGCGGGGCTCAAGCCGTCGTTCGCGACGATCGGCGAGGCGGGCGGCTTCGACGCGGTGGCGCTCCAGAAGTACCACTGGGTGGAAGCCATCGACCACGTCCACCACGCGGGCAACTCCTCCGGCATCGTGGACGGCGCGGCCCTCGTCGCCATCGGCAACCGCGAGACCGGCGAGCGCTACGGGCTCACGCCCCGCGCCCGCATCGTCTCCGCCGCCGTCTCCGGCGCCGACCCGACCATCATGCTCACCGGCCCGGCCCCCGCCTCCCGCAAGGCCCTGGCCAAGGCCGGGCTGACCATCGACGACATCGATCTGGTCGAGATCAACGAGGCGTTCGCGGCGGTCGTGCTGCGCTTCGCCGAGGACATGGGCCTCGACCTGGACAAGGTCAACGTCAACGGCGGCGCGATCGCGATGGGCCACCCGTTGGGCGCCACCGGCGCGATGATCCTCGGCACGCTGGTGGACGAGCTGGAGCGGCGCGGCGAGCGGTACGGGTTGGCGACTCTGTGCGTGGGGGGTGGCATGGGCATCGCGACGGTGGTCGAACGGCTGTAGTCGTGCCCGGGCCTTTCCCCACCCCGCCCCTTCCCGAACCAGGGGCCCCGCCCCTGGCCCCCACCGGGGCTCCGCCCCCGGCCCCGGACCCCACCGGGGCTTCGCCCCTGGGCTCTACCTGGTCCCGGGGCTGGGCCTCACCGTGCTCTGCCACTGGGCCATACCGGGCCCAGGGGTTGGGCCCTACCGGGGCTCTGGGCCGGGCCCGACTGGGCTCCGGGCCTGGGACCCACCCGGGGCTCTGCCCCTGGGGGCTCTACCTGGGGCTCGGCTCCTGGGCCGCCGGGGCTGCGCCCCTGGGCCTTTCGGGGCTTTGGCTCTGGGCTCCACCCGGGGTTTCGGCCTTGGGCCTTCCGGGGCTCCGGCTCCGGGCCCACTCGGGGCTCCGCCCCTGGATCCCACTCGGGGCTCCGCCCCTGGATCCCACTCGGGGCTCTGCCCCTGGGCTCCAGCTGGGGCTCGGCTCCTGGGCCGCCGGGGCTTTGCCGCTGGGCCTTTCGGGGCTTTGGCTCTGGGCTCCACCCGGGGTTTCGGCCCTGGGCCCTCCGGGGCTCCGGCTCCGGTCCCGGTCCCACCCGGGGCTCCCGCCCCCGGCCCCGCCGGGGCCCGCGCGGCGGGGCCGCGGAGGGGCCCGGTGGGGCCGGGGACGGGGGAGCCCGTCCCGATCGTCATCCGCATCCGCTTCCGACCTGCTTCCGTTCCGCCCCCTCGCCCCTGGAGACCGTGAGATGAGCAACCCCGCCACCGCCTCGACCATCCGCTGGGAGCAGGGCGACGACGGCGTCGTCACCCTCGTGCTCGACGACCCCGGACAGTCCGCCAACACCATGAACGCCGCCTTCATCGCCTCCCTCGACGCGGTCGCCGACCGGCTGGAGGCGGAAGGCGAGTCGATCCGCGGCGTCATCATCACGTCCGCCAAGAAGACCTTCTTCGCGGGCGGCGACCTCAAGGACATGGTCACGCTGGGGCCCGACCAGGCCCAGCAGGCGTTTGAGACCAACCTGCGCATCAAGCGCGGACTGCGCCGCATCGAAACCCTCGGCAAGCCCGTCGTCGCCGCGATCAACGGCGCGGCGCTCGGCGGCGGTTTCGAGATCGCCCTCGCCTGTCACCACCGGGTCGCGCTCGACACTCCCGCGTCGCGAATCGGCTTCCCCGAGGTCACGCTCGGGCTGCTGCCGGGCAGCGGCGGGGTGGTCCGCTCGGTGCGGCTGCTCGGCGTCGCCGACGCCCTGCTCAAGGTGCTGCTCCAGGGCACCCGGTACGCCCCGCGCCGGGCGCTGGAGGCGGGGCTGGTGCACGAGGTCGTGGACACGCCGGACGAGATGCTGGCCAGGGCGCGCGCCTTCATCGACGCCCACCCCGAGTCGCGGCAGCCCTGGGACGAGAAGGGCTACCGGATCCCCGGCGGCACCCCGGCGGACCCGAAGTTCGCGGTCAACCTGCCCGCCTTCCCCGCCAATCTGCGCAAGCAGCTGAACGGCGCCCCCTACCCGGCGCCGCGCAACATCCTCGCCGCCGCCGTCGAGGGCTCGCAGGTCGACTTCGAGACGGCCCAGACCATCGAGGCCCGGTACTTCACCGAACTGGTCGTCGGCCAGACCGCCAAGAACATGATTCAGGCGTTCTTCTTCGACCTCCAGGCGGTCAACTCCGGTGCCAACCGGCCGCAGGGGATCGAGCCGCGCACGGTCCGCAAGGTCGCGGTGCTGGGCGCCGGCATGATGGGCGCGGGCATCGCCTACGCCTGCGCCAAGGCTGGTATCGAGGTCGTCCTGAAGGACGTCTCCGACGAGGCGGCCGCCAAGGGCAAGGCGTACGCGGAAGGGCTGCTGGCCAAGGCGGTCGCCAAGGGCCGTACGAGCGAGGCCCGGCGCGACGCCCTGCTGGCCCTGATCACCCCCACCGCCGACCCGCGCGACCTCGCGGGCTGTGACGCCGTCATCGAGGCGGTCTTCGAGGACCCGGCGCTCAAGCACAAGGTCTTCCAGGAGATCGAGTCCATCGTCGCGCCGGACGCGCTGCTGTGCTCCAACACCTCCACCCTGCCCATCACGATGCTGGCGGAGGGGGTTGAGCGCGCCGGTGACTTCATCGGGCTGCACTTCTTCTCACCCGTCGACAAGATGCCGCTGGTCGAGATCATCAAGGGTGAGCGCACCGGGGAGGAGGCGCTGGCCCGCGCCTTCGACCTGGTGCGGCAGATCAGCAAGACCCCGATCGTCGTCAGCGACTCCCGCGGCTTCTTCACCTCGCGCGTCATCGGACACTTCATCAACGAGGGCGTGGCGATGGTCGGCGAGGGCATCGACCCGGCCTCGGTCGAACAGGCCGCGGCCCAGGCGGGCTACCCCGCCAAGGTGCTCTCCCTGATGGACGAACTCACCCTGACCCTCCCGCGCAGGATCCGCGAGGAGACGCGGCGCGCGACGCTGGAGGCGGGCGGCGAGTGGCGGCCGCACCCGGCCGACGAGGTCATCGACCGCATGGTGGACGAGTTCGGGCGCCCGGGGCGCAGCGGGGGAGCGGGCTTCTACGAGTACGACGCGGCCACCGGCAAGCGCCTGGGGCTGTGGCCGGGGCTGCGCGAACACTTCGGCACCGGCGGCACCGGAGGCACCAGCGGCAAGAGCATCCCCTTCGAGGACATGAAGGAGCGCATGCTCTTCCGCGAGGCCCTCGACACGGTGCGGTTGCTGGAGGAGGGCGTGCTGACGTCCGTCGCCGACGCCAACATCGGCTCGATCCTGGGCATCGGCTTCCCCGGCTGGACGGGCGGGGTGCTCCAGTACATCAACGGCTACGAGGGCGGCGTGGCGGGCTTCGTGGCCCGCGCCCGGGAACTCGAGGCGGCGTACGGGGAGCGGTTCGCGCCGTCGCCGCTGCTGCTGGAGAAGGCGGAGCGGGGCGAACGCTTCACGGATTAACGGATGAGGGGACATTGAAGGGGCCCGGACCGGGGCGCCGATATCTGGCGAATATCGGCGCCTCGTTGGCGAGATATAGCCATGCATAAGTGCGCGCCGAGCGGGTGGACTGTCCCCCATGAGCAACACGAGCAACATGAGCAGCATGGGCAACGACCACCCCACCCCCACCGGCACCCTCTTCGTGCTGGTCCACGGGGCCTGGCACTCCTCCTGGCAGTGGGCGCCCACCCAGCGCGCCCTGGCCGGACTCGGCGCGGTGAGCCTCGCCGTCGATCTGCCGGGGCACGGCTTCGACGCCCCGGTGCCCTCGGGCTATCACGCCCCCGGCCAGCCGGGTCTGGCGACCGAGAAGTCCGCGCTGGCCGGGCTGACCCTGGAGGAGTGCGCCGGGGCCGTCGTCTCGGCGCTGCGCGCGGTGCGCGGCCACCGGCGGGTCGTCCTGGTCTCGCACAGCGCCGGTGGCGTCTCCGCCTCCCTGGCCGCGGAGCAGGCTCCGGAACTGGTCGACGAGCTGGTCTATCTGACGTCCGTCGTGCCCGCGGGACGCCCCCGCTTCGCCGACTACATGACGTCCCCGGAGCAGACCGCGACCACCCGCGGCCGGGGGCTGATGGTGGGCGACCCGGAGGCCATCGGCGCGTTCCGCATCAATCCGCTGTCCGCCGACCCGGAGTACGCGGAGGAGCTGCGGCGGGCCTACTACCACGACGTCCCCGCCGGGTCCTTCGACCGCTGGCGCCACGCCCTGAGCCCCGATATGCCGTTCGCGATACCGACCACCCCGGTCGCCCTCACCCGGGAGCGGTGGGGACGTATCCCGCGGACCTTCATCCGGTGCGCGGAGGACTGGGCGCTCACGCCCGCGGTGCAGGACCTGATGATCGCGGAGGCGGACGCGGCGATGCCGGACCAGCCGTTCGCGGTGCGGACGCTGCCGGGTGGCCACTCGCCGTTCGCCGTCCGCCCCGCCGAGCTGGCCGCCGCCCTCGTACAGAGCTGAGCGCACGCCCGACAAGGGCTCAGTCGGCGGCCATCCCGTACCAGGCGCGCAGCTCCTGCTTCATCGACCGCTGAAACGCGATCACCAGCGCCTGCACCACCAGCGGTTGCATGTCCGCCGACAGCGACTTCTTCGCCGCCACCCGCTCCGCCCCGCCGCCCGACTCCGGCTCCCGCTCCGGGCCCCACACCTCGTCGCGGAAGAGGCGGCCCAGCTCGCGGGCCACGGAGCGGCTGTGCTCCAGCACGACGGTGTGGGCCGCCAGGATCGTCTCCAGGTCGATCGGGACGTCCAGCAGCCGCAGGCCCAGGTGCAGCACTCCGGGGTCGACGCGGAAGACGTCCGGCCGGTCCGTGCGCTCCAGCGCGTGGAGGGCGGCCAGCCGGTCGACGTCCTCGTCCGACAGCGCGCGCCCCGCCCGCCGGGCCAGTTGGTCGCGGGTCGCCTCCTCGGGTGCCTCGGGCGCCCAGGAGGCGACGAGGGCGCGGTGGATGGCGAGGTCGTCCGCGCTCAGGTCCGCCGGGAGCTGCCGCAGATAGCGCTCGATGGCGGAGAGGGTCATGCCGTGGTGCTGCAACTCCTCGATCAGCGCGAGCCGCGACAGGTGCCCGGGTCCGTAGTGGCCCACCCGGCGCGGGCCGATGGCGGGCGGCGGAAGCAGCCCGCGGGTGCCGTAGAAGCGGATCGTACGGACGGTCACACCGGCCCGGGCCGCCAGCTCGTCGACGGTGAGGGTCGGTTCCTCGCTGGTCGACCCCTCGCTGTCGGGGGTGGTCATCGACGCGTCGCCTCGCTCTCCGGTGTGCTGCCCGATCGGGTACATCAGTATTGCTGTCTCATCATCACTGTGAAACCTTCCGTCCTCATCTGATCGCACAGAGATCCGTCCGCACCGTTGACGCTCTCTTTACCCGGCCAATAGCGTGCATCGCTGTTCAGCTGTGTTGGTTTTCTTGCGAATATGTGAGGTGAGGTCGGATTGGGCACGGTACGCGGCAGGTACGGCACACGACTGATCGCGGTGGCGGCTGCCATGGCCACGGCGCTCGGCGCCGCCCTCACCACGGCGGACAGCGCCGCCGGAAGAGCGCCGGACGCGGGCAAGTTCCCCGCCGATGTGCACAGTTACCTCGAGGATCCGGAGAAGACGGGTGAGGGCCAGGAGCCCCCGCACGCCCGGCTGAAGCCCACCGGGCCGGACGCGGAGAAGTGGCAGCGCAGCCTCGACGGCAGCTGGCGGTTCGCCCTCGCCGACAAGCCCGAGGACGCGCCCGAGGGCTTCTGGAAGGAGGACTACGACGCGTCCTCTTCCCGGGGATTCCAGCGCGTGAAGGTCCCGCACACCTGGCAGACCGACGACCTCGACCACCCGATCTTCCGCAACATCGACGGCGAGATCGTCCCCGAGAAACCCCCGAAGGTCCCGCGCGACGTCAACCCCACCGGGGCGTACCTCAAGGACGTCCAGGTGCCGAAGAGCTGGGACGGGCGGCGGCAGGTGCTCCGCTTCGACGGGATGACCTCCGCCGCGTTCGTCTGGGTCAACGGCCGCTACGTCGGCTACGACCAGGGCGGCTACGTCCCGGCCGAGTTCGACGTCACCGACTACCTGCGGCCCGGCCACAACCGCGTGGCCGTCCAGGTGCACCGCTGGAGCGCGGGCTCGTACCTGGAGGACTACGACCAGTGGCGCTTCGCGGGCATCTTCCGCTCCGTGTCGCTGTACTCCACCCCCAAGACCCGGATGGAGGACGCGTACGTCACCACCGACCTCGACACCGACTACCGGGACGCCACGCTGCGCACCGAGGTCGACATCGCGCGCGCCGAGGGCGGCGCGAAGGGGAAGCAGCGGGTCACGGGCGTGCTGTACGACCCGCGCGGCCGCGAGGTGCGGCGGCTGTCCGCCGAGGAAGCGGACGGCAAGGCCGAGCTGACGGCGGAGGTGAAGAACCCCGCCAAGTGGTCCGACGAGACGCCCAACCTGTACCGGCTGGTGCTGAAGCTGCGCGACGGCGACGGCAAGGTCACGCAGACCGTCCGGCAGAGCGTCGGCTTCCGCGAGGTCGAGGTCGAGGACAAGCAGCTCAAGCTCAACGGCAAGCGCATCCTCATCCGCGGCGTCAACCGCGCCGAGACCGACCCCACCACCGGCCGGTACGCCACCCGGGAGCGCATGGAGCAGGACGTACGGCTGATGAAGCGGCTGAACGTCAACGCGATCCGCACCTCCCACTACCCCTCGGACCCCTACCTCTACGAACTCGCCGACCGTGAGGGCATCCTCATCGACGACGAGATGGAGGTGGAGACCCACAGCTTCGAGAACTGCCCGGACGACTGCCTCGCCGAGAGGCCCGAGTGGCAGAAGGCGTTCCTCGAACGCCACCAGGGCATGGTCGAGCGGGACAAGAACCACCCCAGCGTCATCATGTGGGACACCGGCAACGAGGCCGGGCTCGGCAAGGCGCACTACACCATGGCCGAGTGGACGAAGAAGAACGAGCCGACCCGGCCGCTGTACCACCAGCCCAACCGGCCCGACGGCGACGCCCCCTTCGCCGACATCGCGGGGCCCCGCTACCCCACCCCCGCGTCCCTCGAATCCAAGGCCAAGACCTTCACCAAGCCGATCGTGATGGGCGAATACGCGCACGCGATGGGCAACAGCCTCGGCAACTTCCGGGAGTTCTGGGAGGTCATGCGGAAATACCCGGGCGCCCAGGGCGGCTTCATCTGGGACTGGGCCGAGCAGAACATCGAGCGCCCCCTGATCACCACCCCCGACTCCTCCGGCAACCGCATCGCCGCGAGCCTGTCCGGCAAGCCGCAGGTGGTCGACGGCAAGCGCGGCAAGGCGCTGTACCTGTCCGGTCTCGACGACTTCGTGGAGACCTACCGCGATCCGAAGCTCGATCTGACCGGCAAGGCGGTCACCCTCGACGCCCAGGTCAAGCCCGCCGAGGTGTTCACGGGCGACTTCACCATGGTCAGCAAGGGCGACCAGTACGTGCTGCGGATGAAGGACGCCGACACCCTGGAGTTCACGATCACCAGCGAGGGCAAGCCCCGCACGGTGACCGCGGACGTCCCCCAGGGCTGGACCGGCGCCTGGCACCGCGTCACCGGCACCTACGACGGCGGGCGCTTGAGCCTCTACGTCGACGGCAAGCAGCTCGCCGAGACCGCCTGGAGCGGCCGCATCGACTACACCGGCTACGACCTCGGCGTCGGCCGCAACGCCGACACGATGGAGGACGGCTACCCCGGACGCACCGCCAAGGGCACCATCGACCAGGTCCGCGTCTACGACACGGCCCTCGGCGCGGCCCGGCTCGCCGCCGGTGAGGACCCGAAGCGGGACGCCCTGATCGCCCTGGACTTCGACAGCTTCCAGCGCAAGGGCAGCTATCTGTCGTACGGCCTCTACGAGTCCGGGGTGGACGGCCTGGTCACCGCCGACCGCAAGCCGGAGCCCGAGACCGCCCAGCTCGCCTGGGTGCAGGCGCCGGTCCGGATCACCGACGCCGACGCCCGCGGCGGCAAGGTCAAGATCACCAACGAGCGCGTCTTCACCGGCACCTCCGACCTGCGCTTGCGCTGGAAGGTGACCGAGGGCGCGAAGACCGTCGCGAGCGGAACCCGCGCCCTGGACGTCGGGCCGGACGCGAGCGAAGAGGTCCAGCTGCCCGCCCCGCCCGCGAACCCGGACGGCTACGAGCGCTACCTCACCGTCCAGGCGGTGACCGCCCACGACGCGAACTGGGCGAAGGCCGGACACGTGGTCTCCTTCGGGCAGTTCGCGGTCGGCGGGAAGAAGGTCCCGGAGCCCGAGCGGGCGCGCAACGGCGACGCCAAGGCCACGTCCACCGTCGAGGGCGACACCGTCGAGGTCACCGGCCCCGACTTCCGCTACACCTTCGACAAGAAGAAGGGCACGCTCACCTCGATGCGCGCGGGCGGCCGTGAACTCCTCACCTCCGGCCCCGAACTCGACGTCTGGCGCGCCCCGATCAGCAACGAGCGCTCCGATTGGGGCACCGCCGAAGGCAAGCAGTGGCGCTCCCTCGGCCTCGACCGGCTGCGTGCCACCGTGGTCGGCATGGACGTGACCCCGGGCGACGACGGCACGGTCACCGTCGCCTTCCACACCACCGTGACCCCGCCCGAGGCGACCAACGCGTCCTTCGACCAGACCATGACGTACCGCGTCGACGGCTCCGGAGAGATCGGCGTCCGGCACCAGGTCCGGGCGCGAGACGAGGCGGCCAAGCTGTCGTACCTGCCGCGGGTGGGCATGAAGCTGAAGGTGCCGGAGCGGTACGACACGTTCCGGTGGTACGGCCGCGGCCCGGTCGAGAACTACAACGACCGCAAGGACGGCACGCCCATGGGCGTCTGGTCCTCCTCCGTCGAGGACCAGTACGTCGAGTACCTCAAGCCCCAGGACCACGGCAACCACGACGACGTGCGCTGGGCCTCGCTCACCGACGGCCGCGGCGGCGGCCTGCTGGTGTCGGGCGACCTGGAGGTGGGCGCGAGCGCGTACGACGACCTCGACCGCGCCGCCTACCCCCACCTCCTGAAGCGCAACGGCGGCTGGAACACCCTGCACGCCGACCACGCCGTCACCGGCGTCGGCGACACCCCGAACCCGGTGCGCGACCAGTACCGGGTCAAGGCCGACAAGGCGTACGACTACACCCTCACGCTGCGTCCGCTCCCGGCGGACTGACAGCGACCGCCCCTCCCAGCCGGTGCCCGGGCCCAGGCCCGGGCACCGGCGCGTTCTCCCGCAGCGAGGGGCGCGCGTGACGATGGAGGTATGAGCACCACATATCAGACCCCGCCGGAGCCGCCGCCCGTCGGCGGCATCCTGTGGTCCATCGCGGGCGACATACGCAGCGTCCTCGCCCTGCCCGCCGCCACGGCCATGCAGGTGGCGCACCCGGGCGTCGGCGCGGGCGTGGACCAGCACTCCGCCTTCCGCACCGACCCCTGGGGGCGTGGCGAGCGCTCCCTCCAGTCGGTCCAGCTGTGGGTGTACGGCGGGGAGCGGGCGGCGCAGGAGGGACGGCGGCTGCGTACGGCCCACGAACCCATCCGGGGCGTGGACGCGCACGGGCGCCCCTACCACGCGCTCGATCCCGCTCTCTACGCCTGGGTGCACGCCACCGCTTTCCCCGCCTACCTGCACGCACAGCGCTATCTGGGCCGCCGCCCGTTCACCGGGGCGGAGGAGCGGCAGCTCTACGCGGAGCTGCTCCGGGTCGGCCGGATCCTCGGCCTCGAGGACCGTGACATGCCGCGGACGGTCGAGGAGTTCTGGCCGTACTACCGGCGGGTGCTGCGCGAGGAGCTGGAGGCGACGGCCGTCGTACGGGAGCTCGTCGCGGCTGACGCGCCCCTGCCCCCGCCCGCCGCTCCGCTGCCGCGCGCCGCCTGGCCGCTGCTGCGCCCGCTGTTCCTCCGCTTCCGGGCGTTCCTGACGGCGGGGCTGATGCCGCCCGACGCCCGCGAGGTGATCGGGCTGCCGTGGACGGCGGCGCAGGAGCGGCGGCTGCGCCGGTTCGGGCTGGCCGTGCGGGTGCTGGTGCCGCTGCTGCCGGAGCGGTGGCGGTACCTCCCGATCGCCCGCGAGGCCCGCCGCGCCGCCCGCCGCCGGACCTCCTAGAACCAGGGGCCCGGCGGCCGACGCGACGTCACCGCTCGGAGTGCGCCGCCTGGATCTTCTGCCAGGACTTCGGCCGCACCGGCGCCTTCGCCGGGCTCAGCTCCGCCGCCCGCGCCTGCGTCGCCCCCGGCTTCGACGGGGTGAACAGCCAGGTGTCGAAGAGCGCGGCCAGCGGCTCGCCCGACACCTTCTCGGCGTACGCGACGAAGTCCTTCACCGAGGCGTTGCCGTACCGATTCTTCGTCGTCCAGCCCTTCAGGATCGCGAAGAAGTCCTTGTCGCCGACGCGGTTCCGCAGCGCCTGGAGCGCCAGCGCGCCCCGGTCGTACACCGCCTCGTGGAACTGGTTCTCCGCACCCGGGTTGCCCGGCTCGACCTTCCAGAACGGGTCGTCGGCCGGGTAGGAGTCGTACGTGTAGTCCGCCAGCTCCTGCGCCGTGCCCTCGCCCTCCTTCTCCGACCACAGCCACTGCGCGTAGCTCGCGAAGCCCTCGTTGATCCAGATGTCGCGCCAGTCCTTCACCGAGACGCTGTCGCCGAACCACTGGTGCGCCAGCTCGTGCACGACCACCGACACGTTCGAGCCCTTGGCGAACTTCTTCGGGCCGTAGAAGGGCCGGGTCTGGGTCTCCAGGGCGAATCCGGCGGACACGTTCGGCACATAGCCGCCCAGCGCCTCGAAGGGGTACGGGCCGAAGACCGTGGACTCCCAGTCGGCGATCTCGGCCGTCCGCTCGATGCTGGCCCGCGCCGCGCCCGCGGTGTCCCCGAGGTCCTTGCTGTAGGCGTTGAGGACGGGCAGCCCGTTCGCGGTGGTGTCCGTCGTGATGTCGAACTTGCCGACCGCGAGCGTGGCCAGATAGGTGGCCTGCGGCTTGCTGGAGCGCCAGTTGTAGCGGGTCCAGCCCAGCTGCGAGCTGTTCGACGTCAGGACGCCGTTGCTGATGGCCTGCGTACCGTCCGGCACCGCGACCGAGACGTCGTACGTGGCCTTGTCCAGCGGATGGTCGTTGCTCGGGAACCACCACCACGCCGACTCCGGCTCATTGGCCGCCACCCCGCCGTCCGGCGTCCGCTGCCAGCCCGTGAAGCCGCCCGCCTCCACCTTCGACGGCGTGCCGCTGTAGCGCACCACGACGGTGAAGGGACGGCCGGAGTCGAGCGCCGCGGACGGCGTGATCTCCAGCTCGTGGTCGCCTGTCCTGGTGAACGCCGCCTTCTTCCCGCCCACCAGCACCTCGCGCACATCGAGCGCGAAGTCGAGGTTGAAGCGGGACAGATCCTGCTTGGCCTTGGCGACGATCGTCGCCGTGCCCTCCAAGCGGTCCGTCTTCGGCTGGTACTTCAGCCGCAGGTCGTAGTGGGAGACGTCGTATCCGCCGTTGCCGTACGAGGGGTAGTAGGAGTCCCCGATGCCGGGCGCGCCGGGCGCCGGTTCGGCCGCCGACGCCGGGATCGCCAGCAGCAGGCAGGCCGCGGCCGCGCTCGGGACGATGAGTCTGTGGTGACGCACGAGTCCTCCAACTCGTAGGGGAGAACGATCACTCGCGACTCTATGTACTCCGTGTGCGCACTTCCCGTCCATCAATTATCTGACATGCAATCGACATCCAGCCGCCACAGGGCCCCGCCTTATTCATCAGGGCGCCGCGCCGTCCGCCCTCTTCTGCACAAGAGTTCACTCGCGCTACCGTCCGGCCGTGCTGCTACGTAGGCGGAAACCCCGCATCCACTGGGCCAGGCACCTCGTCCCGGCGGTCACCGCACTGGTGGCCGCCACCCTCTTACCGCTGTCTCCCCTCGGCACCTCACCGGCCCACGCGGCCACGGTGCGGGAGAGCAGACCCGTGTACTCCTACGACGACGCCATACGCGAATCCGTATGGGTGGACACGAAGCTCGACGGCGACGCGGACGGCAGGACCGACCGGGTCGCCGTCGACATCGTGCGGCCGCGCGAAGCCGCCCGGCAGGGCCGCAGGATTCCCGTGATCATGGACGCCAGTCCGTACTACTCCTGCTGCGGACGCGGCAACGAGAGCCAGACCAAGACCTATGACGCGAACGGCAAACCGGTCCTGTTCCCGCTCTTCTACGACAACTACTTCGTCCCGCGCGGCTATGCCACCGTCCTCGTCGACCTCGCCGGAACCAACCGCTCCGACGGCTGTGTCGACGTCGGCGGCCGCTCCGACATCCAGTCCGCCAAGGCCGTCGTCGACTGGCTGAACGGCCGCGCCACCGGCTACAGCGCCGCGTCCGGCGGCAAGCCCGTCACGGCGTCGTGGAGCAACGGCCGCACCGGCATGATCGGCAAGAGCTACGACGGCACCATCGCCAACGGCGTCGCCGCCACCGGCGTCAAGGGCCTGAAGACCATCGTGCCCATCGGCGCCATCTCCTCCTGGTACGACTACTACTTCGCCAAGGGCGCCGCCCTCTTCGGCTCCGGCCCGGACGGGCTCGCCTACCGGGTCGAGAGCGACGCCGCGCACGGGCGCTGCGACGCCGTACAGAAACGTCTCGTCGACGGTGCTCCGCGCAGCGGCGACTGGACCGGGCTGTGGAGCGCGCGCACTTACGTCCCCGACGCCCGCAAGGTGCGCGCCAGCGTCTTCGCCGTCCACGGGATGCAGGACCTCAACGTCCGCACCAAGCACCTCGGACAGTGGTGGAACGCGCTCGCCGACGCGGGCGTGGAGCGCAAGATCTGGCTCTCCCAGGCCGGACACGTCGACCCGTTCGACTTCCGGCGCGGAACCTGGGTCAAGACGCTGCACCGCTGGTTCGACCACTACCTCCTCGGCATCGACAACGGCATCGAGCGCACCCCCATGGCCGACATCGAGCGCGCCCCCGACCAGTGGTCCACCGACCGCGTCTGGCCCCCGTCCGGCACCCGGCAGACCACCCTGCGCCCCGGCCCCGGCGAGACTCCCGGCGTGGGTGTCCTCGGCACCGAGCGGGCCAGGCCCGGCGCCACCGCGGCCTTCACCGACGACCCCCGGCTGAGCGAGACCGACTGGGCCGCCGACATCGACCGGCCGACCGCGGCCAAGGCGGGCTTCAGCACGCCGCCGCTGACGAAGGACCTGCGGCTGTCCGGTTCCGGCACCGTGACGGTCACCGCCACCCCGTCCACCACCAGCGCCCACCTGAGCGCGGTCCTGGTCGACCTCGGCCCGGACACCATCCGCGACTACGGCGCGGCGGGCGAAGGGATCGTCACCCTCGACGACCGCACCTGCTGGGGGAGCAGCACGGCGGGCGACAGCGCCTGCTTCAAGGTGACCGCGGCCGACACGGAGGCGGTCGACCACACCGTCTTCAGCCGCGGCTGGGCCGACCTCGGCCACTACGCCGACGCCCGCAAGGGCCGTCCGCTGACCCCCGGCAAGCCGTACACCATCACCCTCGACCTGGCCGCCACCGACCACGTCGTCCCGGCGGGCCACCGGCTGGGCCTGATCATCGCCGGTACGGACGCCGGACTCCTCGAACCGCCCACCACCACACCCCGGTTGACCCTCGACCTCAACCGCACCTCGGCCCGCCTCCCGCTCGTCGGCTCCTTGCGGGCCGACGGCGCCGTGCCCGGGGCCGCCCCGTCCCCGGAGCGGCTGCGCGGCATGCGCACCCCGCACATCGAGTCGCCCCTGCCACAGCGCTGAGGTAACCCGGCACGCACCGGTGAGGCGTCCGCGCCCGGGCGCCTCACCGGGCACCACCGCACCGCATCGTGACCACAGGAGGTCCGCACCGTGTTCTCACCCGCACCCCTCATCCGCACCGCCGTCACCTGCGGCGCGCTCGGCGCGCTGGTCACCGGGTCGCTCCTGGCCGCGCCCGCCCGGGCCGAGCCGGGAGCGCCGCCGCGCACCGGATTCGAGGCCAGCAACGGGGCGCGCTGGACGACCCAAGACCAGGAGGCGGACTTCCTCGCGGCCGTCGACAAGGCCAGTGCGCGCGTCGCCGTCGACACCATCGGCGCCACCGCACAGGGCCGCCCCCTCAACCTGGTGCGGATCGGCGCCCCCGCCGCGCCCGCCGACGCCGCCCGGGCCGCCCGTGGCAACTCCCTGATGCTCATCTGCTCCCAGCACGGTGACGAGCCGTCAGGCCGCGAGGCCTGCCTGACCACCATCCGCGACCTCGCCTACGCCAAGGACCCGGGGACCCGCCGCTTCCTGGAGCGTACGAACGTCCTCGTCGTGCCCACCGCCAACCCCGACGGCCGGGCCGCCGACACCCGCGGCAACTCCGAGGGCACGGACATCAATCGCGACCACATCGCGCTCGCCACCGCCGAGTCCCGCGCCATGGCGCGCGTCATCCGCGACTGGCGCCCGGACACCGTGTACGACCTGCACGAGTACGGGGCCACCGTCCCGTACTACGTGAAGGACCTGCTGGCCCTGTGGCCGCGCAACCTCAACACCGCACCTCCCGTACACCGCGAGGCGCGTACCCTCTCGGACCGTTACGTGCGCCCGCACGCCGAGGGCGCGGGCTTCTCCACCGGCGTCTACGGGATCTGGACCGACCCGGAAACCGGCGAGCCGGTCAAGCAGGTGGCGGGCGACGGCCAGGAGCGGATCCTGCGGAACACGGCCGGGGCCAAGAACAGCGTCGGGCAGCTCGTCGAGACCCGTGTCGACCCGCTCACCGACGCCGAGAAGGCCGACCCCGCGGTCAACAACAAGCGCCGGGTGGGCTCCCAGCTCGCCGCCCTGGACGGCGCGTTCGACTTCGTGAAGGAGCGGCGTCCGCGGATCGAGGCCGCCACGACCGCGGCCCGGCTCTCCGGCTACGCGGACCGCGGCCCGGTGTACCTCGGCGGCGCGGACAACGACCCGGCCGGGGAGGGCGACGTCCTCCAGGACCCGCCGTGCGGCTACCGGCTGGACGCCGCGCAGTACGCCGGCATACGGGATGAGCTGGCCCTTCACGGGATACGGACGCAGGCCCTCCGTGACGTGGGTCACGATGTCCTCGTACCGCTGCGGCAGCCGCTGCGCGCCCTCGTCCCGCTGCTGCTGGACGGCCGCGCAGCCTATCACCTCACTGCTGGTCAGCGGGTGAACACATGCTGACACAGCGGGGGTCGTATTGACATACGTATCCGACTACTGGGTAGCCGCATATTCGTTCCAGTAAACCCAGTGAAAACAAACACAGTGAAAGGTTCATGCGTGACGGAGACACAGAAGGACACGGGGGACGTAAGAAACGACCCTCCGGTCACGGCAGACCTTCCCGGTAGTCCCGACCCGACCCCGGCTCCCCGGACCGACCGCGTGGTGTTCGGCGTATCCGCCGGGCTCACCCTCGCGTTCGTGATCTGGGGAGCCGTGTTCACCGGCGCGCTCGAGGATGTTTCGGACAGCATGCTGTCCGGGCTGATCCACAACGGTGGCTGGGCGTTCATCCTCGCCGCCACCGGGTTCGTGATCTTCGCGCTGTGGCTGGCGATGAGCCGCTACGGCAAGATCACGCTCGGGAAGGAAGGCGAGGACCCCGAGTTCAAGACCGTCTCATGGGTCGCGATGATGTTCAGCGCGGGCATGGGCATCGGCTTGATGTTCTACGGGGTGAGTGAGCCGCTGGCGCACTTCGTGACCCCGCCGCCCGGGACCGACCCCGGCAGCGCGGCCGAGAAGATGCAGGTCGCCATGTCCACGACGCTGTTCCACTGGACGCTCCACCCGTGGGCGATCTACGCGGTCGTGGGCCTCGCCATCGCGTACAGCACCTTCCGCCGCGGCCGCCGCCAGACCATCAGCGCCGTCTTCACCCCGCTGATCGGCAGCAGGCACGCCAACGGCGCGGGCGGCCGCGTCATCGACATCCTCGCGATCTTCGCCACCCTCTTCGGCTCCGCCGCGTCCCTCGGGCTCGGCGCGCTCCAGATCGGCAGTGGCATCGAGGTGCTCGGCTGGAAGAGCGATGTCGGCACCGGGCTGCTGGTCGCCGTGATCGCGGTGCTGACGGTCGCGTTCATCGCCTCCGCCGTGTCGGGCGTCGCCAAGGGCATCCAGTGGCTGTCCAACATCAACATGGTGCTGGCGCTGTTCCTGGCCGTGTTCGTCTTCGTGGCCGGTCCCACGATCATCATCCTCGACCTGCTGCCGACCTCCATCGGCTCCTACATCGGTGACCTGCCGCAGCTGGTCGGCCGCACCGAGGCGACCGGCGGCGACACCGTCGCGACCTGGCTGAGCGACTGGACCGTCTTCTACTGGGCCTGGTGGATCTCCTGGACGCCGTTCGTCGGCATGTTCATCGCGCGGATCAGCCGCGGCCGCACCATCCGGCAGTTCGTCGGCGGTGTGATCCTGGTGCCCAGCACCGTCAGCCTGATCTGGTTCGCCATCTTCGGCGGCTCGTCGATGAAGCTCCAGGCCGCGGGGAAGCTGGGCAAGGAGACCACGCCGGAGGGCCAGCTGTTCGGTGTGCTCGAGCAGTACCCGATGGCGAGCGTCATGAGCGTCATCGTGATGATCCTCGTCGGCATCTTCTTCGTCTCCGGCGCGGACGCGGCCTCGATCGTCATGGGCACCCTCTCGCAGAAGGGCTCCTTCGAGCCGAGCCGCTTCGTCGTCATCTTCTGGGGCGTGGTCACGGGCGCCGTCGCGGCCGTCATGCTGCTCGTCGGCGGCGGCGGTGACGACGCGCTCACCGGCTTGCAGAACCTGACGATCCTGGTGGCCGCACCCTTCACCCTGGTGATGGTCGGCCTGTGTTGGGCCCTGCTGAAGGACCTGCGCCGCGACCCGCTGATCGTGCGCGGCGAGAAGGGCGAGGAGGCGGTCGAGATGGCCGTCATCGCCGGACACGAGAAGTACGACGGCGAGTTCGAGATCCGGATCGGCCCGGCCGCTCCCGCCGAGAACATCGACGGTGCCGCCGGAACGGGCGAGGCCGAGTCCTCGACCGCGGACACCGCGAAGAACGATACGGGCGAGGACCGGGTCTCCACGAGCGAGACCCGCTAGCCCCCCCGTCCCACCCACGTGGTGTGACGACGCCTTCTCGCCGGACCCCTGCCGACGCGCCCAGCGCATCCCGGCCCGGGGCTCCGGCGAGAGGCGGTCCCGGGCCCGTACCGGGGATCACCCCTGCGTACTTTCCGCCCGTTATAGGCGAGTCGCGGTGGCACTGACCCGATGTGGGAATACTTGGGGCATGACCTCCGAGTACGCCACGTTCGGGCTGGTACCGGCCATGCGCGCCGGCGGCGTCCTGTCCGACGGCGCGTACCAAATGCACCGCGATTACCTGGACTTCGAGGTGAACGGCAGGCCCCTGCTGCCGCGCCTCGCCGACCTCGACGCCGTCTCCCCGCTCGCCTCCGACCTCGGCCCCACCGTCTTCGCCGAGCAGGTCCGCAGGCTCCTACTGGAGAGCGAGCCACCGCTCGACGGCGGGCGGTACGTCCTCTACGGCTGCCCCGAATGCGAAGGGCTGGCCTGCGGCGCGGTCACCGCCGTCATCGAACGGGACGGGCCCGACATCATCTGGCGGGACTTCCTCTGGCAGACCGACCGGACCACCCCCGAGGCCGAACGCGACGGCTACCACGGCATCGGCCCCTACCGCTTCCACGGCGACCAATACCGCGCCGAACTGACCCGGCTGCTGCACACCGTCGACGCCCACGACCTCTCCGCCCACCGCCGCGTCCTCCTCATCGGCGGACGCGCCGCCCTGCTCGCCAAGCTCGCCGCCGCGCTGCGGCGCACCGGCCTCGGCGCCGAGATCACGCTCGACGCGGTCGGCGCCCACGCGGGCGAACTCCGCCGCTACGGTGTGGTGTTCTTCGGCCGGACGATCCGTCAGGACGAGCGCGACGCCGTACGGGACGCCTTCGCGAAGGCCCGCTCCGACGCCGTGTTCATCACCGGCCTCGCCCCCATCGTCCCCCTGCTCGTCGCCCAGGTCGAACAGGCCCTGGACCGCACCCCGCCGGACCGCCGCCGCCTGGTCCGCCTGGCCGCCCGGGGCGGCGAAGCGCTCGTCGAGGTCGCCTCCGAGTGCCGCGTCCGCCTCGCCGCCCACCGCCTGGACCGTCTCTCCCGCCCCCACACCGTCGACCTCTACGACGCCCCCCTGCCCCCGGGCGTCCACCGCCTGCCCCTTCCCCCGAAAGCGGCCCGCGGCGAGTGCTTCCTGGTGGCTCGCACGACGGACACGGTCCTGACGGCAGCGACAGCGCCGTAGGGGCGCTGCGGGTGCGGATGTCCGTGCGGGTGCCGTGTGGGTGCGGATGTCCGTGCGGGTGCGGTGCGGGTGCGGTTCCCGTGGGTGGGTGGTGCGGGGGCCGGGGCCTCCGGGGCAGGGCCCTGGACCGTATATTTACGGCGCCGTTGCTCGGAAGCGTGACGTGACCGTCGGGCGATCGGCGCCACAAATACACGTCAGCGTCCAGGACCCCACCCCTGCGACCCCGACCCCCTCCCCGCCGTCGCCGACCGCGGCCCACCGGCCGCCATCGGCCCCGGGCGGCGGTTAGGATCGGGCGCCTTATGACTGCCACTCTCGTCGCCAAGGATCTGGCCGCCGGACACGGTGACCGCCCCCTCTTCTCCGGGCTCGACCTCGTCGTCGCCCCGGGCGAGGTCATCGGCCTCGTCGGGGTCAACGGGGCCGGGAAGTCGACCCTGCTGCGGTTGCTGGCCGGGCTCACCGACCCCGAGCAGGGCGCCATTCGGATCAGCCCGCCGCACGCCACGGTCGGCCACCTTCCGCAGGAGCCCGAGCGGCGGGCGGGGGAGAGCGTACGGGCGTTTCTGGCCCGGCGTACCGGCGTGGCCGCCGCGCAGGCCGACCTCGACGCCACCACCCAGGCGCTCGCGGACGGCGCCCCCGGCGCGGACGACGCGTACGCCGTCGCCCTGGAGCGGTGGCTGTCGCTCGGCGCCGCCGACCTCGACGAACGCGCCGACGAGGTCGCCGCCTCCCTCGGGCTCGACATCTCGCTCGACCGCCCCATGACCGCCCTCTCCGGCGGCCAGGCGGCCCGCGCCGGTCTCGCCTCGCTGCTGCTCAGCCGGTACGACGTCTTCCTGCTCGATGAGCCGACGAACGACCTCGACCTCGATGGCCTCCAGCGCCTCGAAACGTTCGTCACCGGACTGCGCGCGGGCACGGTGCTCGTCAGCCACGACCGCGAATTCCTGGCCCGCACCGTCGACAAGGTCCTCGAACTCGACCTGGCCCAGCAGCAGGTGAACCTGTTCGGCGGCGGCTACACCGCCTACTTGGAGGAGCGGGAGACCGCGCGCCGCCACGCCCGCGAACGCTACGAGGAGTACGCGGACACCCGTGCCTCCCTGGAGGCCCGGGCGCGGACCCAGCGCGCCTGGATGGAGAAGGGCGTCAAGAACGCCCGCCGCAAGGCCCCCGACGGCGACAAGGTCGCCCGGAACGCCCGCGTCGAGTCCACCGAGAAGCAGGCCGCCAAGGCGCGCCAGACGGATCGGCTGATCGAACGGCTGGAGGTGGTCGAGGAGCCGCGCAAGGAGTGGGAACTGCGGATGGAGATCGCCGCGGCACCACGCTCCGGCGCGGTCGTGGCGACCCTGCGCGGGGCCGAAGTGCGGCGCGGCGACTTCCACTTCGGCCCGGTCGACCTCCAGATCGACTGGGCCGACCGGATCGCGGTGACCGGAGCGAACGGCTCCGGCAAGTCCACCCTGCTGGCCGCGCTCCTCGGCCGCCTGCCGCTGGACGAGGGCCATGCGTCACTGGGGCCGGGGGTGGTGGTCGGCGAGGTCGACCAGGCACGCGCGCTGTTCTTCGGCGGCGAGGCGCTGCTGGATGCCTTCGGCGCGGCCGTACCGGAGTTGGCGCCCGCGGACGTACGGACCCTGCTGGCCAAGTTCGGCCTCAAGGCGGCCCATGTGCTGCGCCCCGCGTCCACGCTGTCCCCGGGCGAGCGCACCCGCGCGGCCCTCGCCCTGCTCCAGGCCCGGGGCGTCAACCTGCTGGTCCTGGACGAGCCCACCAACCACCTGGACCTGCCCGCGATCGAGCAACTGGAGTCCGCCCTGGCCTCCTACGAGGGCACGCTGCTCCTGGTGACCCACGACCGCCGCATGCTGGAAGCGGTCCACACCACCCGCCGCCTCAACGTAGCCGAGGGCCGAGTAACCGAGTCCTGACCCGTGCCGCACATACCCGAAGCCCGCCGCCCGGGCCCACCACCGAGCCCGTCCGCCCTCCGGGCGCCCGCTCCTCGGGCCTTGCGGCCTGTCCGGCGTCGGAAGGGGGGTTCGGGCGGGGCCCCACCACCCAGCCCGTCCGGCGCTTGAGGACCGGGGTCCAGGGGCGGAGCCCCGGCGGGGGTCCGGGGCGGAGCCCCGGTTACGGGAAGGGGCGGGGTGGGAAAACCCACCCGCCCCCACAACGGCTACCGCCGCTTCGGATCCACCAGCCCGGCCCGCCGCAACGCATCCGCCATCGCCCCATTGGCAGGAGCGGCATCACGCCCGCCGCCCCCACCCCGCTGACCGCCCCGCGAACCGCCGCCACCACGGCCGCCGCCACCCTGGCGCTGCTTGGGGGCGGAACGGCGCCCACCCTGCTCGGAGGAGCGGCCACCGCCACCCCCACCGGCGGCGGCCTCGTCGTCCAGCCGCAGCGTCAGCGAGATCCGCTTCCGCGGAATGTCCACGTCCAGGACCTTCACCCGCACGATGTCGCCCGGCTTCACCACATCCCGCGGGTCCTTGACGAACGTCTTGGACATCGCGGAGACGTGCACCAGCCCGTCCTGGTGCACCCCGACGTCCACGAACGCCCCGAACGCGGCCACGTTCGTGACGACGCCCTCAAGGATCATCCCGGACGCCAGGTCGCCGATCTTCTCGACGCCTTCCTTGAAGGTCGCGGTCTTGAAGGCGGGGCGCGGGTCACGGCCCGGCTTCTCCAGCTCCTTCAGGATGTCGGTGACGGTCGGCAGACCGAAGGCGTCGTCCACGAAGTCGTCCGGCCGCAAGCCGCGCAGCGTGGCCGTGTTGCCGATGAGCGAGGTGACGTCGCCGCCGGTGGAGGTGACCATGCGGCGCACCACCGGGTAGGCCTCGGGGTGCACGCTGGAGGCGTCCAGCGGGTCGTCGCCGCCGCGGATGCGGAGGAAGCCCGCGCACTGCTCGTACGCCTTGGGGCCGAGCCGGGCCACGTCCTTGAGGGCCTTGCGGTTGAGGAAGGGCCCGTTGGTGTCGCGGTGGGCGACGATGTTCTCCGCGAGCCCGGCGCCGATGCCCGACACCCGGCTGAGGAGCGGCGCGGAGGCGGTGTTGACGTCCACTCCGACGCCGTTCACACAGTCCTCGACCACCGCGTCGAGCGAGCGCGACAGCTTCACCTCGGACAGATCGTGCTGATACTGGCCGACCCCGATCGACTTGGGGTCGATCTTGACCAGTTCGGCCAGCGGGTCCTGGAGCCGCCGCGCGATGGACACCGCACCGCGCAGCGAGACGTCGAGGTCCGGCAGCTCCTGGGAGGCGAACGCGGAGGCGGAGTACACGGAGGCGCCCGCCTCGGAGACCATCACCTTCGTCAGCTTCAGCTCCGGGTGCTTGGCGCACAGCTCGCCCGCGAGCTTGTCGGTCTCCCGGGACGCCGTGCCGTTGCCGATGGCGATCAGCTCGACGTCGTGCTCGCGGGCCAGCTTGGCGAGCCGGTCCAGCGACTCCTTCCACTGGTTCCGGGGCACGTGCGGATAGATCGTGTCGGTCGCGGCCACCTTGCCGGTCGCGTCGACGACGGCCACCTTCACGCCGGTGCGGAAGCCGGGGTCAAGACCCATCGTGGCGCGCGTACCGGCCGGGGCGGCGAGCAGCAGATCGCGGAGGTTGGCGGCGAAGACACGCACGGCCTCGTCCTCGGCGGCCTGCCGCAGCCGCAGCCGCAGATCGATGCCGAGGTGGACCAGGACCCGGGTGCGCCAGGCCCATCGCACGGTGTCGGCCAGCCACTTGTCGGCCGGGCGCCCGCGGTCGGCGATGCCGAAGCGGTGTGCGATGGACCGCTCGTACGAGGTGGGGCCGGGGTCCTCGGACGGCTCCTCCGGCTCCAGGGTGAGGTCCAGGACCTCTTCCTTCTCGCCGCGGAACATCGCCAGCACCCGGTGCGAGGGCAGCTCGGTGAAGGGCTCGGCGAAGTCGAAGTAGTCGGCGAACTTGGCGCCGGCCTCCTCCTTGCCCTCGCGCACCTTGGTGGCGACCCGGCCGCGCTCCCACATGCGCTCGCGCAGCTCACCGATGAGGTCGGCGTCCTCCCCGAACCGCTCGGTGAGGATCGCCCGCGCGCCCTCCAGCGCGGCGGCCGGGTCCGCGACGCCCTTCTCGGCGTCCACGAACGCGGCGGCGGCCGCCGTCGGCTCCACGGTCGGGTCGCCGAGCAGCCCGTCGGCGAGCGGTTCGAGACCGGCCTCGCGGGCGATCTGCGCCTTCGTACGGCGCTTGGGCTTGAAGGGGAGGTAGATGTCCTCCAGCCGGGCCTTGGAATCGGCGGCGAGGATCTGCGCTTCCAGCGCCTCGTCCAGCTTCCCCTGCGACCGGACCGATTCGAGGATCGCGGCGCGCCGCTCCTCCAGTTCCCGCAGATAGCGCAGCCGCTCCTCCAGGGAGCGCAGCTGCGCATCGTCGAGCATCTCCGTCGCTTCCTTGCGGTAGCGCGCGATGAACGGCACGGTAGAGCCGCCGTCGAGCAGCTCGACGGCGGCCTTGACCTGCCGTTCCCGTACGCCGAGTTCTTCGGCGATCCTGCCTTCGATGGACGTCGTCACGATCACGCTCCGCTTTCGGTCTGCACTGCATCTGCATTGTGGCAGGTGGCACTGACGAAGCGGTCACGGATGACGTGTTCGGCGGGTGTCGGAGGACATTCGCGGGGCAGTACGGGGCTCAGACGTGCCTGCGGCGGCCTGCGCGGCCGGCCGTGTCGGCGGCACCGCCGAACAGCCGGGCCACGGCACGGAACGGAAGCGTCACCACCGTGGCGATCGCGGATCCGATGGCGCGGAGCACATCGGCGATAGCACGCAGCACTTCAGACCTCCCATCGGGTCGGGAGCGGGTCGACAGCCGCCGCCGGGCGCCGCACGTACGCGGAGCACGGGCACTCGCCGGCGTGCGCGGCGCGCGGTTGGGCGCCCGGTAAAAAGGGCGGCCGATCACTCAACAAGCGGGTATCCCGCCTCACCGCGCGCAAACCCGCCCCGACCCCGGGGGGGGGAGCGCGTCAGCTCTTGCTCAGGAGGTCCGCCGGGAAGGCGCCCGCCTCCATGGCCCGTGCCGTGAACGCCCCGGCCAGCTCCGTCAGCCGGGCCACCCCCGCCGCGCCCAGGTGCTCGTACGGGGCGGCGTCCAGGCGGTCCGTCTCGTCCTCCACGGACTCGCGCAGCTCGACACCGGCCGCGGTCAGCTCGCCCGCCTCGTCCAGCAGCCCGCGTGTCCGCAGCCGGTCCTGCCCGGCGGCCAGCTCCTCGGCCGTCCAGCCACGGGTCGCCAGGAGCCACTTCGGGGACATGCCCTTGCCGGTCGCCGTGTGGCTGACCAGGGCCTCCACCGCGTCGAGCCCGGCGGCGACGAGGGCCATCAGATGGGTGTCGCCGCGGTGCTCGCGCAGCAGGGTGGCGGCGTGCCACAGGGCCAGGTGCGGGGCCTCGGGCACGGGGAGGTCGGCGTGGGCGGCGTACAGGGGGCGCGCGGAGCGGGAACACGCCTCGGTGGCGCGCAGCGCCAGCTCGGCCGTCTCGGCCATCTCCTTCGAGGCCAGCGCGTCGTCCCCGAGCAGCCGCCGCAGCACGGAGTCGGCCGCCCGCAGCCGGGCCTCCAGGGCATCCTCGGGGGAGACCACGTCCCAGGCGCGCGGGATGTGGCGGGCGACCAGCTCGTGCTTGAAGTTGTAGAAGGTCGCGGTGACGGTTCCCGCGCCCACCCGGCCGAACGCCGCCGCACGGCCCACGAAGTAGACGGCCCTGCTGTCCTCCAAGCCCAGTGCGGCCAGTTCGTTGGCGTAGTCCGGGGCGAAGTAGACGGTGGAGTGCAGCGGATTGACGACGGAGTGGCAGCGCCGTATGGCGCGCTCGGGAAGTGTGGTCATGGACCGCACGCTACCGGCTGGTAAGGCACGCTGGCAGCCGGGTCCGGCAGTCCGGGTGCGGGGGCCGGTTCCGGTGCGGTCAGGGGACCGGTGGGGTCCAACCGAAGCGCGGCTCCCGGCGCCCCAGGAAGGCGGCGATCCCCTCCCCGGCCTCACCGCTGACCCGCGCCTGCTCCTGCCAGTACGCGATCCGCTCCGCGTCGGCGGGCCCGGCCGCGAACTCCTTGGCCGCCGCCTGGGTGAGCTGCGACCGGGACACCAGCACCCGCGTGAACTCCGCGATCCGCTTGTCCAGCTCGCCCGTCGGCAGCACCTCGTCGACCAGACCGGTGCGCAGCGCCCGCTCGGTGCCGATCAGCTCGCCCGAGAACAGCAGGTATTTGGTGCCGGCGGGCCCGATCAGCTCCACCAGCCGCCGCGTGGAGCCGGGGGCGTAGACGATGCCGAGCTTGGCCGGGGTGACCCCGAAGAGCGCGCCCTCCTCCGCGAACCGCAGATCACAGGCGGCGGCCAGCTGGCAGCCGCCGCCCACGCAGTAGCCGCGCACCGCGGCCAGCGTCGGCTTGGGGAAGGCCGCGAGGGCCTCCTCGGCGGGCAGCGCGAGGCCCGTCGACTGCTCGTACGTCGCGCTCAGCGAGCCGATGTCGGCGCCCGCGCAGAAGGTGTCCCCGTGGCCGGTGAGCACGAGCGCCCGTACGGCGGGGTCGGCGGCGAGCCGGTCGAGCAGCGGGGGCAGGGCGCTCCACATGGCCGGGGTCAGCGCGTTGCGCTTGGCGGGATTGCGGATGACGACGGTCGCTATGCCGTCCGTGACGTCGTGCCGCAGGCAGGGCTCCATGCGGCGGATCGTATCCGGGCCGTCGGGCCGAGCTCCTCCCGAGGGCTTCGGGCCGGGCCATCGGGCCGGGGTCAAGCGATAGGCACCAGGGGGCGTCATTCAGACGGGCAGGAACAGTCGAGCGAGTGACCCTGGCATACGCCAACGAACAAAAGCGGTCGATAGGCGTTAAGTTGTGTGCACTTCGCCGGTCCGTACCAGACCATTCCCAACACTCGACCCGAGAGGTCGAGCCGTGGCGATGGGTGGGTGTCGGGCATGGAGATCGTCGGGAGAGTCCCCTCCGAACCGGGGCACGCCCCACCGCGCGGACCGGCGGTCGGCGAGGGGGTGTGGCGGTTCACCGCACCGGCCCTGGAGTCCTCCGTACCGCAGGCCCGGCACGCGGTGCGCGATCTGCTGGCCCATCAGGGGGTGTCCGGGCAGGGCGATCTGGTGCCGAATCTGCTGCTGATCGTCTCCGAGCTCGTCACCAACGCGGTGCGGCACGCGGCGCTGCTCTCCCCGCAGATCGCGGTCGAGGTGTCGATCGGCCGGGGCTGGGTGCGGGTCGCCGTCGAGGACAACCATCCGTACCGGCCCAGACCCCTGGAGCTGGAGGCGGATCAGGGGCGGACCGGCGGCCGCGGACTGCTGCTGGTGCAGGCGATCGCGGAGGAGTCCGGCGGGCGGTACGACGTCGATCACACGGCGAGCGGCGGCAAAGCGGTCTGGGCGGCCCTGCCGCTGACCTCCGCCGCCCCCGGACCCGTGCCCGGCGGCGGCCCGCTCACCAGCCTGCGGCCGCCCCGGTCAGCTCCCGGATCGCCGGCCGGGCCGCGTCCAGCACGGTCATGAACCACGCCGAGAACGGGCCCTCCGCGCGCAGCTTCGCCAGCTCGTCCGGCGTGACGAAGGCCGTCTCGCCGATCTCCTGCGGATCCGGCCGCGGCGTCTCCTTCAGCAGCCCGACGAACAGGTGGTTGTACTCCTGCTCGACCAGTCCCGAGGCCGGGTCCGGGTGGTTGTAGCGGACCGTGCCCGCCTCGCCGAGCAGCGCGGGCGCGATGCCCAGCTCCTCGCCGGTACGGCGGGCCGCGGCCACGAACGGCGGCTCACCGGGGTACGGGTGGCCGCAGCAGGTGTTCGACCAGACGCCGGGGGAGTGGTACTTGCCCAGGGCCCGGCGCTGGAGCAGCAGCCGCCCCCGCTCGTCGAAGAGGAAGACCGAGAACGCCCGGTGCAGCTGTCCGGGCGCCAGGTGCGCCGCGAGCTTCTCCGCGGTGCCGATCGTGGTGCCGGCCTCATCGACCAGTTCGAGCATGATCGATTCCGTCGAGCCGTTCGGCGCGGGGGACGCGGCGGTGGTCTCGGCGGAGGGGCCGCTTGCGGGTGTGATCGGCATGACCGTCCTCATAGTTCCGACTTTGGCCCCCAAGTCTGCCGCACCCATGCACGTGTCACTGGCACAGCCGGGCTTCGTGATCAGCATGTCCACCCGGTTCCAGCTGAAACGTGCAGTGTGCGACGTCGAAATGCTCCCCCAGACACCCCTGGAGATCGTGCAGCAGCCGCTCATGACTCACCGCGTCGAGCACCGGCCGTCCGACCACCACATGCGCGGAGAGGACCGGCATCCCGGAGGTGATCGTCCACACATGAAGGTCGTGCAGCCCCTCCACGCCGGGCAGGGCGAGGATGTGGGCGCGCACCGCGGCCATGTCGACGTCCCGCGGTGCCGCCTCCAGGAGGACGTTCAGCGTCTCCCGGAGCAGGGCGTACGTACGCGGCACGATCATGAGCGCGATCCCGAGCGAGGCGATCGGATCGGCCGCCTGCCACCCCGTGGCCAGGATGATCCCGGCCGACACCAGCACCGCGACCGACCCCAGGGCGTCCGCCAGCACCTCCAGGAACGCACCCCGCACGTTCAGGCTCTCCCGCTGCCCGCCGCGCAGCAGGGCCAGCGACACCAGGTTCGCGGCCAGGCCGGCCGCGCCGAAGACGATCACCAGGCCGCCCCGGGTGTCGGCGGGTTCGAGGAAGCGCAGCACCGCCTCGTAGAGGATGTAGCCGCCGACCCCGAACAGCAGCAGACAGTTCCCCAGTGCCGCCAGGATCTCGGCGCGCGCGTATCCATACGTACGCCGCGGGCTGGGCGGGCGCCCCGCGAAGTGGATCGCCAGCAGCGACATGGCCAGCCCGAGCGCGTCGGTCGCCATGTGCCCGGCGTCCGCGAGCAGCGCGAGCGAATCGGCGAGCAGCCCGCCGACGATCTCCACGACCATCACGCTGACGGTGATGACGAGCGCGACCCGCAGCCGCCACCGATGCCCGGTGCCCGCGGTGCGGTGGTCATGACCTGCGCCCATGTCGGTACGGCCCTCCTGCCCGGGACGGCCCCCGTCCCCAGTGAACTACGCCGGGGCCGCGCCCCGGGCAGGCATACCGCCGTCCGGTCGAGCCGTGCTGGGGCCCGGGGTCAGCGCACCTCGGGGTGGCGGAGGCGCCAGCCCTCCCAGGCCGACTCCACCATCGCGCGCACGTCGTGCCGGGCGCTCCAGCCGAGCTCCTTGGCGATCAGGTCGGTCGATCCGACGACCCGGGCCGGGTCGCCCGGGCGGCGGGGCTCGACCACGGGGGCGGGCTCGCGGCGGCCGGTGACCTCGGCGATCAGGTCGGCCATCTCGCGCACCGAGACGCCCTGACCGGTGCCGATGTTCACCGTCAGGTCGCCCGCGCCCGGCTGCGCGGCCAGTCGGCGGGCCACGGCGAGGTGGGCGGAGGCCAGGTCCTCGACGTGGATGTAGTCACGGATGCAGGTGCCGTCCGGGGTGGGATAGTCGTCACCGAAGATCCTCGGGGCCTCCCCCCGTGTGATCCGCTCGAACATCATCGGGATGATGTTGAACACCCCGGTGTCGGACAGCTCGGGCCGCGTGGCACCCGCCACATTGAAGTAGCGCAGACAGGCCGTCGAGATCGAATGCGCCGCCCCCACGGCCCTGACCAGCCATTCTCCGGCGAGCTTGGTCTCTCCGTACGGGTTCATCGGGACGCACGGGGTGTCCTCGGTGACCAGTTCCACATCCGGCATGCCGTAGACGGCGGCGGAGGAGGAGAAGAGGAAGCTGCCGATCCCGGCGGCGGCCACGGCCTCCAGCAGCACCGTGAGGCCGTGCACATTCTCACGGTAGTAGCGCAGCGGCTGCTCGACCGACTCCCCGACCTGCTTCTTCGCCGCCAGATGCACCACGCCGGTGATGTTCAGCTCGGCGAACGTACGGTCCAGCAGCTCACGGTCCAGCGTGGAGCCGCGTACGAGCGGAACGTCCTCGGGCAGCCGCTCGGGGATTCCGCTGGAGATGTCGTCGAGGACGGCCACCCGCTCGCCGGCCTGGGCCATGGCCCGCACGACATGCGACCCGATATATCCGGCACCACCTGTGATCAGCCACGTCATGACGGCACCCTATCCACAGGTCAGGGCGGCGCCCGTTTGTCGAGGGGACACGCCATCCACCATGATGATCGACGGCGCGCGGAAGCGGTCGTTCCCCCGATCGTGTGGTGAATGTGCGGTGAACGGTCGCTGCATTCGATCCGATAGCCTCTGCCGACATGCCGCCCGCCCCACCCGGGACCGGGATGCGCGATACCCCCTGTTTCGAGGGCTGGGCCCGTGCCAGAGCGGCGCGGCCACCATGTCAGCTGCCAAGGAGTGAGTTCGTCTGTCGACCGCGATTCTCACCGGTGCCCCTGTCGCCGGCTCGTCTCTCCAGGACGACCTGCGGTCGCTGGGCTTCGACGTGCGCACGGCGATCGACGCGGCCGGGGTGGCGACGGAGCTGGCCGCCGTCCCGCCGCGTGAGCGGGTGGCCCTCGTCGACCACCGTTTCGTCGGCCACGGCCACGCCCTCCGGCTGGCGCTGACCGACCCCCGCTTCCCCGCCGCCGCCGTGTCCGGCGCGCTGACGGCGCAGCCGGAGGCGCGGGCCGCGCTGGCCCGCGCGGTCACGGCCGCCGCGGCGGCCCCCGGCACCGCCGGGCAGGCCGAGCGCGCGCCGTCGCCCGCGGGCGCCGCGGCCACGGCCGCCGGGCCGGGCGCCGGGCAGCTGGCCACGGTCGGCGACGCCGAGGAAACGGCGGAGGCCGGTACGCCCTCCCTCGTGGACGACATCGCGGCCGCCCTCGACGCCGAAGGCGCCACCCCCCACCGGCCCGAGCTGGGCGTGCTGGTCGCCACCGTGCCCGCGGACGAGGAGCGGCGGGCGGCGGCGCTGGCGCGGACCGCCGCGGTGGACGAGGAGAAGGTGCGGCTGCGCACCGCCGTGAAGGCGCGGGACGGCTTCTTCACGACCTTCTGCATCAGCCCCTACTCCCGCTACATCGCCCGCTGGTGCGCCCGCCGCGGGCTGACGCCCAATCAGGTCACCACCGCCTCCCTCCTCACCGCCCTCATCGCCGCAGGCTGCGCCGCGACCGGCACCCGGCCCGGGTTCGTCGCGGCCGGGGTGCTGCTGATCGCCTCGTTCGTCCTCGACTGCACCGACGGCCAGCTGGCCCGCTACTCGCTCCAGTACTCCACCCTCGGCGCCTGGCTGGACGCGACGTTCGACCGGGCCAAGGAGTACGCGTACTACGCGGGCCTCGCCCTCGGCGCGGCCAACGCCGACGGCGATGACGTATGGGCGCTCGCGCTGGGCGCGATGGTGCTCCAGACCTGCCGCCACGTCGTGGACTTCTCCTTCAACGAGGCCAATCACGACGCCACCGGCAACACCAGCCCCACCGCCGCCCTCTCCGACCGCCTCAACAGCGTCGGCTGGACGGTCTGGGTGCGGCGCATGATCGTGCTGCCGATCGGCGAGCGCTGGGCGATGATCGCCGTGCTGACCGCGCTCACCACGCCCCGCATCACCTTCTACGTCCTGCTCATCGGCTGTGCGCTGGCCGCCTGCTACACCACCGCCGGGCGCGTGCTGCGCTCGCTCACCCGCAAGGCGCGGCGCACCGACCGGGCCGCGCAGGCCCTCGCCGACCTCGCGGACTCGGGCCCGCTCGCGGAGCTGGTCGCCAAGGCGGCCGCCCGTAAGCCGGGGGCGTACCTGGCCCCGGTCGTGGCCGCCCTCGGCGCCGCGCTCCTCGTCGCCGGAGCCGCCGCGCTGCCCGCCGGGTCCTGGCTCGCCGTCGCGGGCGCCGCGCTCTACGCCGTCCTCGCGGGCTGCGCCGTCGCCGCACCGCTGAAGGGCCCGCTCGACTGGCTGGTGCCGCCCCTCTTCCGGGCCGCCGAGTACGGGACCGTCCTCATCCTCGCGGCACGTTCGCAGGTGAACGGAGCATTGCCCGCTGCTTTCGGGCTGGTGGCGGCCGTCGCCTACCATCACTACGACACGGTGTACCGCATCCGCGGCGGCACCGGGGCGCCCCCGCACGGGCTGGTGCGGGCGATCGGCGGGCACGAGGGGCGGATCCTGGTGGTCACGGCCATCGCCGCGCTGCTGCACGGCCAGAGCCAGGGCGGCCCGAACCAAGGTTTCACCATCGTGCTGACCGCGCTCGCCGTGGTCATCGCGCTGACGGTGCTCATCGAGAGCATCCGCTTCTGGGTGTCCTCCGGAGCACCCGCTGTCCACGACGAAACAGGAGAACCCGCATGATCGGCCTCGTGCTGGCGGCCGGCGCCGGACGGCGTCTGCGCCCCTACACCGACACCCTCCCCAAGGCCCTGGTGCCGGTCGACGGTGAGACCACCGTCCTCGACCTGACCCTCGGCAACTTCGCGGAGGTCGGCCTGACCGAGGTCGCGATCGTGGTCGGCTACCGCAAGGAAGCGGTGTACGAGCGCAAGGAGGCCCTGGAGCAGAAGTACGGCCTCAAGCTCACCCTGATTGACAACGACAAGGCCGAGGAGTGGAACAACGCCTACTCCCTGTGGTGCGCCCGTGACGCGATCAAGCACACCGTGATCCTCGCCAACGGCGACACCGTGCACCCGGTCTCCGTCGAGAAGACCCTGCTCGCCGCGCAGGGCAACGGCCAGAAGATCATCCTCGCGCTCGACACGGTGAAGCAGCTCGCCGACGAGGAGATGAAGGTCGTCGCGGACCCGGCCAAGGGCGTCCAGAAGATCACCAAGCTCATGGACCCGGCCGAGGCCACCGGTGAGTACATCGGCGTCACCCTCATCGAGGGCGAGGCCGCGGCCGACCTCGCCGACGCGCTGAAGGCCACCTTCGAGCGCGACCCCGACCTCTACTACGAGGACGGCTACCAGGAGCTGGTCAACCGCGGCTTCAAGGTCGACGTGGCCCCGATCGGCGACGTCAAGTGGGTCGAGATCGACAACCATGACGACCTGGCGAAGGGCCGTGAGATCGCGTGCCAGTACTGACGAGGCTCATCCCCTCGCCGCTCGTCGTCGACATCCGCGCGGGCGCCCTGGACGACCTGGCGGACGTCCTGGCCGACCAGCGGATCTCGTCCTCCGGCAAGCTCGCCGTCGCGATCAGCGGCGGCTCCGGGGCCCTGCTGCGCGAGCGGCTGGCCCCGGCGCTGCCCGGCGCGAGCTGGTACGAGGTGGGCGGCGGCACCCTCGATGACGCGATCAAGCTCGCCGACCGGATGAAGTCCGGGCACTACGACGCGGTCGTGGGACTCGGCGGTGGCAAGATCATCGACTGTGCGAAGTTCGCCGCGGCGCGCATCGGCCTCCCGCTGGTCGCCGTCGCCACGAACCTCTCGCACGACGGTCTGTGCTCACCGGTCGCGACCCTCGACAACGACGCGGGCCGCGGCTCGTACGGGGTGCCGAACCCGATCGCCGTGGTCATCGACCTCGATGTGATCCGCGAGGCCCCGGTCCGGTTCGTCCGCTCCGGCATCGGCGACGCGCTCTCCAACATCTCCGCGGTCGCGGACTGGGAGCTGTCCGCCCGCGAGACGGGCGAGCAGATCGACGGGCTCGCGGCCGCCATGGCGCGCCAGGCGGGCGAGGCCGTGCTGCGCCACCCGGGCGGCGTCGGCGACGACGGCTTCCTCCAGGTGCTGGCCGAGGGCCTGGTCCTCACGGGCATCTCGATGTCGGTCGCGGGCGACTCCCGTCCGGCGTCCGGTGCCTGCCACGAGATCAACCACGCCTTCGACCTCATGTTCCCCAAGCGCGCGGCGAGCCACGGCGAGCAGTGCGGTCTCGGCGGGGCGTTCGCGATGTACCTGCGCGGGGAGCACGAGCAGTCGGCGTTCATGGCCGAAGTGCTGCACCGGCACGGTCTTCCGGTGCTGCCCGAGGAGATCGGCTTCACCGTGGACGAGTTCGTCCAGGTCGTGGAGTACGCGCCGAAGACCCGCCCCGGGCGCTACACGATCCTCGAGCACCTCGACCTCTCATCCGACGCGATCAGGGACGCATACGCCGACTATGCCAAAGCAGTCAGTCAAGCCATCAGTGGCTGAACTCCGCCCGGTCGTTCACCCCGCGGGGGTGAAGGACCGGCGGAGCGGTGAGCACTGGGCCGGGCGCCTGTACATGCGGGAGATCTCGCTGCGCTGCGACCGGCACCTGGTGAACACCCGGGTCACGCCCAATCAGCTGACGTATCTGATGACCGTCTTCGGCGTCCTCGCCGCCCCGGCCCTGCTGGTGCCGGGGATCGCGGGCGCCGTGCTCGGGGTGCTGATGGTCCAGCTCTACCTGCTGCTGGACTGCGTCGACGGTGAGATAGCCCGCTGGAAGAAGCAGTTCTCGCTGAGCGGTGTGTATCTGGACCGTGTCGGCGCGTACCTGTGCGACGCCGCGGTGCTCGTCGGCTTCGGTCTGCGCGCCGCCGACCTGTGGGGCTCCGGGCGGATCGACTGGCTGTGGGCGTTCCTCGGCACCCTCGCCGCGCTCGGTGCCGTCCTGATCAAGGCCGAGACCGACCTCGTCGGGGTCGCCCGGCACCAGGGCGGTCTTCCCCCGGTCAAGGAGGCGGCCTCCGAGCCGCGCTCCTCCGGTATGGCGCTGGCCCGCAGGGCGGCCGCTGCGCTCCAGTTCCACCGGCTGATCCTCGGGATCGAGGCGTCGCTGCTCGTCCTGGCGCTGGCGGTCGTGGACCAGGTGCGCGGTGACCTGTTCTTCACCCGGCTGGGCGTTGCCGTACTGGCCGGTATCGCCCTGCTGCAAACCCTGCTTCACCTGGTGTCCATCCTCGTGTCGAGCAGGCTCAAGTGACGGGCGGCACGATGAAGGTCGGAGCGGTTGTCCTCACGATGGGCAACCGCCCCGAGGAGCTGCGCGCACTGCTCGACTCGGTCGCCAAGCAGGACGGCGACCCGATCGAGGTGGTCGTCGTCGGCAACGGCTCGCCGCTTCCGGCGCTGCCCGAGGCCGTACGGACCATCGAGCTGCCCGAGAACGTGGGCATCCCGGCGGGGCGCAACGTCGGCATCGAGGCGTTCGGACCGGGCGGCCGCGACGTCGACGTCCTGCTGTTCCTGGACGACGACGGGCTGCTGCCGGGCACCGACACGGCCGAGCTGTGCCGGGAGGCGTTCGCCGCCGACCCGCAGCTGGGCATCATCTCGTTCCGCATCGCCGACCCCGATACGGGCGTCACCCAGCGCCGCCATGTGCCCCGGCTGCGCGCCGCCGACCCGCTGCGGTCCTCGCGGGTCACCACCTTCCTCGGTGGTGCCAACGCGGTCCGTACCGAGGTCTTCGAGCAGGTCGGAGGGTTGCCGGACGACTTCTTCTACGCCCATGAGGAGACCGACCTGGCCTGGCGGGCGCTGGACGCCGGGTGGATGATCGACTACCGGTCGGACATGGTGCTGCACCATCCGACCACCGCGCCCAGCAGGCACGCGGTCTACCACCGCATGGTCGCGCGCAACCGGGTCTGGCTGGCCCGGCGAAACCTTCCGGCCCTGCTCGTACCCGTGTATCTGGGCGTCTGGCTGCTGCTCACACTGGCCAGGCGTCCCTCCAGGACCGCGCTTCGTGCCTGGTTGGGAGGGTTCCGCGAAGGCTGGAAGACCCCTTGTGGTCCACGGCGGCCCATGAAGTGGCGTACGGTATGGCGCCTGACCCGACTGGGCCGGCCTCCTGTCATCTGACAAGCTCGTATCAGATTACGCATCGAGCGCGACCGGGGCGCGGCCCCGCTCAGCGCACCCTGAAGACGAAAGTGTCAACTGTGAGCGAGACTACGCACGACAGTGCGGTCGCCGTGAGTGCCCCGCCCTCACCTGACGACGGCCTGTCCCCGGCCGAGCTGGCGAAGAAGTACGGGCTGTCGGTGAGCGGCGCCCGGGTGGGCCTCGGCGCGTACATCAGCCAGATGTGGGGCCGCCGCCACTTCATCCTGGCCTTTTCGCAGGCCAAGCTCACTGCGCAGTACAGCCAGGCCAAGCTGGGTCAGCTGTGGCAGGTGGTGACGCCGCTGCTGAACGCGGCGGTGTACTTCTTCATCTTCGGCCTCCTGCTGGGCGGCAGGGGCGGGATGGAGAACGAGCAGTACATCCCGTTCCTGGTGACGGGTGTGTTCGTCTTCACCTTCACCCAGAACTCCGCCATGGCCGGGGTGCGAGCGATCTCCGGGAACCTGGGGCTGGTGCGGGCGCTGCACTTCCCGCGGGCCTCGCTCCCGATCTCCTTCTCGCTCCAGCAGCTCCAGCAGCTGCTGTTCTCGATGATCGTGCTGGTCGTCGTCCTGCTGGGCTTCGGGCACTTCCCGGGCTTCGCGTGGCTCCTGGTCGTCCCGTGCCTGGCGCTCCAGTTCGTCTTCAACACCGGTCTGGCCCTGATCATGGCCCGGATGGGCGCCAAGACCCCGGACCTGGCGCAGCTGCTGCCGTTCATCCTGCGCACGTGGATGTACGCCTCCGGCGTGATGTACCCGCTGGAGCACATGCTCCAGAAGGCGGGGGCGCACTCCTGGGTGTCCGACGTCCTGCTGGCGAACCCGGCGGCGGTCTACATGGATCTGATGCGGTTCGCGCTGATCGACGGCTTGCCCGAGGCCCTGCCGACGCACGTCTGGGCGCTGGCTCTGGGCTGGGCGGTACTGGTCGGCGTCGGCGGCTTCGTGTACTTCTGGAAGGCAGAGGAGCAGTACGGCCGTGGCTGAACAGACACTCGAAACCGTCGAATCGGCCGCGCCCGCCGAGGCGCGTGTGCCCACCGTCGTCGCCGACGACGTCCACATCGTCTACCGCGTCAACGGCGGGCCCCGCGGCAAGGGCAGCGCCACCGCCGCCCTCAGCCGGATGCTCCGCCGGAAGAACGCCCCCGGCATGCGCGAGGTGCACGCCGTGCGCGGCGTCACCTTCGTGGCCTACCGCGGTGAGTCGATCGGCCTGATCGGCTCCAACGGCTCCGGCAAGTCGACCCTCCTGAAGGCCGTGGCGGGCCTCCTGCCCACCGAGCGCGGCAGCGTCTACACCGACGGCCAGCCGTCGCTGCTGGGCGTCAACGCGGCCCTGATGAACGACCTCACCGGTGAGCGGAACGTCATACTGGGCGGTCTGGCCATGGGGATGTCGCGCGAGCAGATCCGCGAGCGATATGCGGACATCGTGGACTTCTCGGGCATCAACGAGAAGGGTGACTTCATCACCCTCCCGATGCGCACCTACTCCTCCGGCATGGCGGCCCGCCTCCGCTTCTCCATCGCGGCGGCCAAGGACCACGACGTCCTGATGATCGACGAGGCCCTGGCCACCGGTGACCGGAAGTTCCAGAAGCGCTCCGAGGCCCGCATCCGCGAGCTGCGCAAGGACGCCGGAACGGTCTTCCTCGTCAGCCACAACAACAAGTCCATCCGGGACACCTGTGACCGGGTGCTGTGGCTGGAGAAGGGCGAGCTGCTGATGGACGGCCCGACGGACGAGGTCATCAAGGCCTACGAGAAGGAGACCGGCAAGTAGCCGAAACCCGCCGGGGGTCGGGGCCGCGAGGCGGCCCCGGCCCCTCGTCGTGCCCCGACCTGTGGAAAAGCTCACGCACTGTCACCCCGCCCCACTAAGGTGGTGGTCAGAAATTCATCGGGCTTACGGGGGGTGACACATGCGACCGCTGCCGGGGATTGACCACCGCGGGCGAAGCGGAAGCTGTATTCCGCATCGGGGGAGGGATGTGGTGAACACACGTCCACCAAGGGGAATTTCGCCCCTCTGCCGGGGCGCGGGCGGGCCGTCCGGGGCGTCCCGGGACACCGCGGCAGGCCGCCGACCGGCCGTCCCTCGGTTCCGGCCGCGGTCGCGCGGTCTCCCCGTGGGCCGTTCGCGGACCGTGAGTGACGCAGAGGTACCGCCGCTGCCGCTGTTCACTAAACGGAGGCGCTGTATCGTGTGCGTGTACGCCGGGTTGCCGAGCGGCGGGGTATGAGGGAGGGGGACGCGTGTCGCCAGGGGAAGCGCACGTCGCACCGTACTCACGGCGCGAGCGGTTGCGCATTGCGACCATCCGCGAGATCAAGGACGTCGCCCGGACGCTCCTGGTTCAGGAGGGCCCGGAAAATGTGACCATCCGGGCCATCGCGCGTGAGATGGGCATGACCGCGCCGGCCGTCTATCGCTACTTCAGCAGCCGGGACGCACTGATCCTTCAGTTGCGGGTGGACATCTTCGCGGAAATGGCCCGCTACATGCGCGGGGTCATCGGGCAGCTCCCCGAGGGCGAGCCCGGTCGCAGACTGATCGGCGGCGCCCGGGCGCTGCGCGTCTGGGCCATCAAGCACCCGCATGAGTTCGGGCTCATCCTCGGACCCTGGGCCCCGGGCCTCGGGCGCGAGGAGACCAAGCCGGAGCGCACCATGGGCTGGGTCTTCGGGTCCGTCTTCTCCGACCTGGTCTCCGACCTGTGGCGGGTGCGGGGCTTCCCCGCCCCCGAGGAGGGCGAGCTGGAACCGGCGCTCGCCCGCCAGCTCGGGGCGCTCAGCGAGGACCAGGGCGTCGACATGCCGCCCGGTGCCATCGCCGTCATGCTGCGCTGCTGGGCGCGGCTGTACGGGGTGATCTCCATGGAGGCGCTGGGGCACATGTCGTTCGGGCTGTCGGAGGGGAAGTCGTTCTTCGAGTTCGAGCTGCGCGACCTGTGCACCATGCTCGACATCACCGAGTTCTACGACGAGGCCGCCTGACCCCGCCACCGGGCAGGGTCGGGCTGCCGGGCAGGGTGCGGGGCCGCTCCGGGGTGTGGCCCCGTACGCGTGTGCGTCGAGGGGCGTAAGCTGTAGCAATGCCCAACCGGATCACGTCGGACCTGTGCGGCTGTCCCCTGTTCGGGGGTGTGCGGCCGGACGCCGTTGACGTGTCGGCGCGGCGTGTCCGGATCGTGCCGACCCTGGTAACCGGTGTAGAACGGGGGATGTGACGGCATTGGCTCCACGGCCCATCTCCAGTACGCCCACGGGCCCCGGTCACCGGGATCCGCGCGGCGTCGTGGCCCTCGCCCGTACGCCTGGCTGTCCACGGTGACCGCGGAGGACGAGCGCAGCGGGTCCTCCACCATGTCGGGCAGCCTGAGCGGCGGACAGGAAGCCGCGCGTGCCGTGCTCGACAAGGCCGCGCACGAGAACTTCCCCGTGGCCCCCTTCTTCGTCCCCCGCGCCTGGCGCGCCGACCTCATGGCCGTCTACGGCTACGCCCGGCTGGTCGACGACATCGGCGACGGCGATCTGCCGCCCGGCGGCGCCGACGCCGAGCTGCTGGGCCTCGACCGGTCCCTCGCCGACGATCCCGTAGCGATGCTCGACGCCTTCGAGGCCGACCTCGACCGCGTCTTCGACACCGCCTCCGCCGCGCAGCCCCGCCATCCGCTGCTGAGCGCGCTGCGCCCCACCGTCCGCCGCCACGGCCTCACCCCGGCGCCCTTCCGAGGACTGATCGAGGCCAACCGCCAGGACCAGCGGGTGAGGCGGTACGCCTCGTTCCAGGAGCTGCTGGACTACTGCGAGCTGTCCGCCAACCCGGTGGGGCGGCTCGTCCTCGGCATCACCGGCACCGCCACCCCCGAGCGGGTCCGCCGCTCCGACGCGATCTGCACCGCCCTCCAGATCATCGAGCACCTCCAGGACGTCGCCGAGGACCTCCGCAGGGACCGCGTCTACCTCCCGGCGGAGGACATGAAACGCTTCGGGGTGACCGAGGCCGACCTCGCCGCCCCGAAGGGCGGTGCATCGGTGTGTGCCCTGGTCGCGTACGAGGCGGAACGCGCCCGAGACCTGCTGAATGAAGGCGCGCCCCTGGTGGGTAGCGTCCACGGCAGGCTCAAGGTGTTGCTCGCCGGATTCGTGGCCGGGGGGCGGGCCGCCCTGCGGGCGGTCGCGGCCGCGGGACATGACGTACTCCCTGGACCGCCCAGGCCCACCAAGCTCAGCCTGCTGCGCGAGGTGGGGGCGACACTGCGACGAGAGGGGTGAGCCGGACCGTGGACGGATTTCCGCACGCGTCCGCGCCAGTGCTCGCGGCATACCGCTACTGCGAGGCCGTGACCGGGCACCAGGCCCGCAACTTCGCCTACGGCATCAGGCTGCTGCCCACCGAGAAGCGCCACGCGATGTCGGCGCTCTACGCCTTCTCGCGCCGCATCGACGACATCGGCGACGGCGCGCTGGCCGCCGACGCCAAGCGGACCCGGCTCGCCGAGACCCGCGGACTGCTCGACCGGATCCGTGGCGGCGAGATCGAGGAGGACGACACCGACCCGGTGGCCGTCGCGCTCACCCACTCCGCCCGGCTCTTCCCGATCCCGCTCGGCGGGCTCGACGAGCTGATCGACGGCGTGCTGAAGGACGTGGCCGGGGAGACGTACGAGACCTGGGACGACCTCAAGGACTACTGCCGCTGTGTGGCGGGCGCCATCGGGCGGCTCTCCCTCGGCGTGTTCGGCACCGTACCCGGCGCGCGCGATGCCTCTCGCGCCCCCGAATACGCCAATACGCTCGGCCTCGCACTGCAACTGACGAACATCCTGCGCGACGTCCGCGAGGACGCCGCGACCGGACGCACCTATCTGCCCGCCGACGACCTCGCCAAGTTCGGCTGCACCACGGCCTTCCACACCTCGGTCGCCCCGGCCGACGCCGACTTCACCGGGCTGGTGCAGTTCGAGGTCCGGCGCGCCCGGGCGCTCTTCGCCGAGGGATACCGGCTGCTGCCCATGCTGGACCGGCGCAGCGGGGCGTGCGTGGCCGCCATGGCGGGCATCTACCGCAGACTCCTGGAGCGCATCGCCCACGACCCCGCGGCCGTCCTGCGTGGCCGCGTTTCGCTGCCGGGCCACGAGAAGGCGTACGTCGCGGTGCGCGGCCTCGCCGGGCTCGACACCCGCGCCGCCGTCCGCCGCGGAGCTGGGGGGATCCGGTGAGCCACGCAACCTCGCGGCCCGGCGCCGCGTCGTGTTCACCCGAGGGGGTGAACACATGACAGTCCGCAGCGCACACTCCGCCGACCGGCCGCCGGGCCCGGCAGGCCGCCCCGAGGGGGCGGCCGCGCTCGTCATCGGCGGGGGGCTCGCCGGGACCACCGCGGCGCTCGCGCTCGCCGACGCCGGGGTGCGCGTCACGCTGGTCGAGGGGCGCCCCCGGCTCGGCGGGCTCGCCTTCTCGTTCCGCCGCCCCTCACCGGCCGGTGAGCTGACCGTCGACAACGGCCAGCACGTCTACCTGCGTTGCTGCACCGCGTACCAGTGGTTCCTGGACCGGATCGGCGCCGCCCGGCTCGCCCCGCTCCAGGGCCGGCTGGACGTACCCGTCGTGGATGCCGCCGCGCGGCCCGGACGGCGGCTCGGACGGCTGCGCCGCACCGGCCTCCCGGTGCCGCTGCACCTGGCCGCGAGCCTCGCCACCTACCCGCACCTCTCGCTCGCCGAGCGCGCCCTGGTGGGCCGCGCCGCGCTCGCCCTGGGGCGGCTCGACCCGCTGGACCCGGCGCTGGACGCGGAGGACTTCGCGGGCTGGCTGCGCCGCCACGGCCAGTCGCCGCGCGCCGTCGAGGCGCTGTGGGACCTGGTGGGCGTGGCCACCCTCAACGCCACCGCCCGGGACGCCTCGCTGGGCCTGGCCGCGATGGTCTTCAAGACCGGGCTGCTCTCCGAGGCGGGCGCCGCCGACATCGGCTGGGCCCGCACCCCGCTCGGCGAGCTGCACGACACCCTCGCCCGCGCCGCCCTGGACGCGGCGGGCGTACGGATCGAGCTGCGCACCCGGGTGACCGCCGTCACCGCCGACGGGGGCCGCTGGACCGCGCACACCGACCGCGGCCCGCTGCACGAGCCGGTGGACACCGTGGTCCTCGCCGTACCGCAGCGGGACGCGCACGCCCTGCTGCCCGACGGCGCCCTCGACGCCCCGGACCGGCTGCTGCGGATCGGCACCGCGCCCATCCTCAACCTGCACGTCGTCTACGACCGCACCGTGCTGCGCCGCCCGTTCTTCGCCGCGCTCGGCAGCCCCGTCCAGTGGGTCTTCGACCGCACCGACGCCTCGGGGCTGCGGGACGCGCCGGGCGCCGGGGACAGCCAGTATCTGGCGGTGTCGCAGTCCGCCGCCGGGGACGACATCGACCGTCCGGTCGCCGAGCTGCGCGCCCGCTATCTGCCGGAGCTGGAGCGACTGCTCCCGGCCGCCCGCGGCGCACAGGTACGGGACTTCTTCGTCACCCGGGAGCGCACCGCGACGTTCGCCCCGGTCCCCGGCGTCGGCCGGCTGCGGCCGAACGCCCCCACCAACGCGCCCGGCCTCTATCTGGCCGGTGCGTGGACCGCCACCGGCTGGCCCGCGACCATGGAAGGCGCCGTGCGCAGCGGGCTCACCGCGGCCCGTGCCGCCCTCTCAGAAACCGGCCGCTCGCATGTGATTCCGCTTCCCGCCGTCGGCGGGGGGACGCCCAAGGAGGCGGCATGAGCACCACCACAGAAACCAGAGGAGAGACCGTGACCCCGGCGACCCCAGCTGTCGACTACGCAGGCGTCATCGCGCTGCTGGAGCGCGGCCGAACGCTTGCCACGCCGGTGCTGCGCGCGGCGGTGGACCGGCTGGCCCCGCCCATGGACACCGTCGCCGCCTACCACTTCGGCTGGATCGACGCCGATGGCCGGCCCGCCGCGGGCGACGGCGGCAAGGCGGTGCGCCCGGCGCTCGCGCTGCTGTCCGCGCAGGCGGCCGGTGCGGACCCGGAGGTCGGGGTGCCCGGCGCGGTCGCGGTCGAGCTGGTGCACAACTTCTCGCTGCTGCACGACGACCTGATGGACGGTGACGAGCAGCGCCGGCACCGCGACACGGTGTGGAAGGTGCACGGACCGGCCCAGGCCATCCTGGTCGGGGACGCGCTCTTCGCCCTCGCCGGGGAAATACTGCTGGAGCTGGGCACCGTGGAGGCGGGCCGGGCCACCCGACGGCTCACCTCCGCGACCCGCAAGCTGATCGACGGCCAGGCGCAGGACATCTCCTACGAGCACCGGGAGCGGGTCACCGTCGAGGAGTGCCTGGAGATGGAGGGCAACAAGACGGGCGCCCTGCTCGCCTGCGCCGCCTCCATCGGTGCCGTGCTCGGCGGCGCCGACGACCGCACCGCCGACACCCTGGAGCGGTACGGCTACCACCTGGGGCTCGCCTTCCAGGCCGTGGACGACGTGCTCGGCATCTGGGGCGACCCGGTCTCGACCGGCAAGCAGACCTGGAGCGACCTGCGGCAGCGCAAGAAGTCGCTGCCGGTGGTCGCCGCCCTGGCCGCCGGGGGCCGGGCCTCCGAGGACCTGGCCCAGATCCTTGCGGCCGACGCGAACAAGCCGGAGGACGAGTTCGCCGACTTCAGCGAGGAGGAGTTCGCCACCCGCGCCGCGCTGATCGAGGAGGCGGGCGGCCGGGACTGGACCTCGGCGGAGGCCCGGCGGCAGTACGCGACGGCCATCGAGGCCCTCGACGAGGTGGACATGCCCGGCGAGGTACGAGATCAGTTCGTGGCGCTCGCGGACTTCGTCGTCGTCCGGGAGCGATGATCAATCACTGACCGCGCCTAGGCCCGTAGGAGTAGGACCAGGCTCGCAGTCGCCGGCCGGCACCAGCCCGGTGCCGGCCGACGGAGGCCCCAACGACGGCAGATCACACTGCAGAGGGGAAGCCATGACAGCGACAACCGTCCAACCGTCCGAGTCATCCGAGTCCGAGACGTTGGTGCTCGCCCGCAAGGCGACGGCCCGCGCGGTCCAGCACCTGCTCTCCCGCCAGGACGAGCAGGGCTGGTGGAAAGGCGACCTGGAGACCAACGTCACCATGGACGCCGAGGACCTGATGCTCCGGCACTTCCTCGGCATCCAGAACCCCGACGTGCTCGACGCCGCAGGCCGCTACATCCGCGCGCAGCAGGCCGCGGACGGCACCTGGGCCACCTTCCACGGCGGCCCGCCGGAGCTGTCCGCCACCATCGAGGCGTACGTCGCCCTCCGGCTGGCCGGTGACGCGCCCGACGCACCCCACATGGCGGCCGCCTCGGCCTGGGTGCGGAACAACGGCGGCGTCGCGAACAGCCGCGTCTTCACCCGCATCTGGCTGGCGCTCTTCGGCTGGTGGCGCTGGGAAGACCTGCCCGAGCTGCCACCGGAGATCATCTACTTCCCGTCGTGGCTGCCGCTCAACCTCTACGACTTCGGCTGCTGGGCGCGGCAGACCATCGTGCCGCTCACCATCGTCTCCGCGAAGCGCCCGGTGCGCCCCGCCCCGTTCTCCCTCGACGAGCTGCACGCCGACCCGCGAAGACCCGATCCGCCGCGCCCGGCCGCCCCCCTCGCCTCCTGGGACGGCGCCTTCCAGCGGCTGGACCGGGCCCTGCACCTCTACCGCAAGGTGGCGCTGCGCCCGCTGCGCCGGGCCGCGCTGCGCTCCTGTGCCCGCTGGATCGTGGAGCGGCAGGAGAACGACGGCTGCTGGGGAGGCATCCAGCCGCCCGCCGTCTACTCCGTGATCGCGCTCCACCTCCTCGGCTACGACCTCGACCACCCGGTGATGCGCGCCGGACTGGAATCGCTGGACCGCTTCGCCGTGTGGCGCGAGGACGGCAGCCGCATGATCGAGGCCTGTCAGTCCCCGGTCTGGGACACCTGTCTGGCCGTCATCGCGCTCGCCGACGCCGGACTCGCCCCCGACCACCCCGCCCTGGTCAAGAGCGCCGACTGGATGCTCGCCGAGCAGATCCACCGGCCCGGCGACTGGTCGGTCAAGCGGCCCCGGCTCGCCCCCGGCGGCTGGGCGTTCGAGTTCGACAACGACAACTACCCCGACATCGACGACACCGCCGAGGTCATCCTCGCGCTGCGCCGCGTCGACCACCCCCACCCGGAGCGGATCGCGGCGGCCGTGCGGCGCGGGGTGCGCTGGACGCTGGGCATGCAGTCCCGGAACGGGGCGTGGGGCGCGTTCGACGTCGACAACACCAGCCCGCTGCCCAACCGGCTGCCGTTCTGCGACTTCGGCGAGGTCATCGACCCGCCGTCGGCCGACGTCACCGCCCATGTCGTGGAGATGCTGGCCCACGAGGGCGGCGCCCGCGACCCGCGCACCCGGCGCGCCGTCGGCTGGCTGCTGGCCGAGCAGGAACCCAGCGGCGCCTGGTTCGGCCGCTGGGGCACCAACTACGTGTACGGGACCGGCTCCGTCGTCCCCGCCCTGGTCGCCGCCGGGATCCCGGCCACCCACCCGGCCATCCGCCGGGCCGTGCGCTGGCTGGAGAGCGTGCAGAACGAGGACGGCGGCTGGGGCGAGGACCAGCGCTCGTACACCGACCCCGAGTGGATCGGCCACGGCACCTCCACCGCCTCCCAGACCGCGTGGGCGCTGCTGGCGCTGCTGGCGGCGGGGGAGCGGGAGAGCAAGGCGGTCGAGCGCGCGGTCGGCTGGCTCGCGGCCACCCAGGACCAGGACGGTTCCTGGGACGAGCCGTACTTCACCGGGACCGGCTTCCCCTGGGACTTCTCCATCAACTACCACCTGTACCGGCACGTCTTCCCGCTCACCGCGCTCGGGCGCTACGTGAGCGGTGAGGCCACCGGGGCGCGGCCGCGGAGGACCTGATGGCCTCCGGACCGGCCCCGGACACCGGCGGTGCCCCGCTGCTGATCGCCTGCGCGCTCGGCATCGAGCGGTTCGCGCTGCGGGGGGCCGGTCTCGGCGCGGCCGGTTCCGGGGCCGCCGCCGGGCCGGTGACGGTGCTGCGCACCGGCATGGGACCGCAGGCGGCCGAGCGGGCGGTGAGCCGTGCGCTGGCCGAGGGGCCGGGCCGGGGCGTCCGTACCGCCGTCGTCGCCACCGGTTTCTGCGCCGGGCTGGCGCCGGGGATGCATCCGGGGGACCTGGTGGTGGCCGACGAGACCCGCGACCCGGCCGGTCACACCCCGTGCCACGGCAGCCGGATCCTCGCCGAGGCGCTGGCCCGCCATGCCCGGCGGACCCGCGGTGGCGCCGGGCGCACGGGCACCGTCCACATCGGGCCCGTCGTCGGCTCCAACCATGTGGTGCGGGGTGGGGAGCGGGCCGATCTGCACGCCACCGGGGCCATCGCGGTGGACATGGAGTCCGCCGCCACCCTGCGCAGCGCGGTGCGCGGCGGGGCACGCCCGGTTGCGGCCGTCCGGGTGATCGTGGACGCTCCTGAACATGAGCTGGTCCGCATCGGGACGCTGCGCGGTGGAATATCGGCTTTCCGGGTACTACGAACTGTTCTTCCCGCTTTCTTCGACTGGCACCGTTCCTCTTTCCTCTCAGGAGATGAGCTAGATGGCCATGCCGCTCCGCCAGACCATCCGGGTCGCGACGTATCTCTTTGACCAGAAGGTGCTCAAGCGGCGGGACAAGTTCCCGCTGATCGTGGAGTTGGAGCCGCTGTTCGCCTGCAATCTCAAGTGCGAGGGCTGCGGCAAGATCCAGCATCCGGCGGGGGTGCTCAAGCAGCGCATGCCGGTGGCGCAGGCGGTCGGCGCGGTGCTGGAGTCGGGTGCTCCGATGGTCTCCATCGCGGGCGGTGAGCCCCTGATGCATCCGCAGATCGACGAGATCGTCCGGCAGCTGGTGCAGCGGAGGAAGTACGTCTTCCTGTGCACCAACGCGATGCTGCTGCGGAAGAAGATGGACAAATTCACCCCCTCCCCGTACTTCGCGTTCGCCGTGCACATCGACGGGCTGCGCGAGCGGCACGACGCTTCGGTGGCCAAGGAGGGCGTGTTCGACGAGGCGGTGGAGGCGATCAGGGAGGCCAAGCGGCGCGGTTTCCGGGTCACCACCAACTCCACCTTCTTCAATACCGACACCCCGCAGACCGTCGTCGAGGTGCTCGACTTCCTCAATGACGACCTCAAGGTGGACGAGATGATGATCTCGCCCGCCTACGCCTACGAGAAGGCGCCAGACCAGGAGCACTTCCTGGGGGTCGAGCAGACCCGCGAGCTGTTCCGGAAGGCGTTCGCGGGCGGCAACCGCAGGCGGTGGCGGCTCAACCACAGCCCGCTCTTCCTGGACTTCCTGGAGGGCAGGACCGACTTCCCGTGCACCGCCTGGGGCATCCCGAACTACTCGCTCTTCGGCTGGCAGCGCCCCTGCTACCTGATGAGCGACGGCTACGTCCCCACCTACCGCGAGCTGATCGAGGAGACCGACTGGGACAAGTACGGCCGGGGCAAGGACCCGCGCTGCGACAACTGCATGGCCCACTGCGGCTACGAGCCCACCGCCGTCCTGGCCACCATGGGCTCGCTCAAGGAGTCGCTGCGCGCGGCCCGCGAGAGCGCCGTGGGCTGACACACGAGGAGGGGAACCGAGCATGCCGCTGCTGGAGAACATCCGGGGCCCGCACGACCTCAAGGCGCTGACCGGGGAGGAACGTACCGCGCTCGCCCAGGAGATCCGGGAGTTCCTGATCACCGCGGTCGCCAGGACCGGCGGCCACCTGGGCCCCAACCTGGGCGTCGTCGAGCTGTCCATAGCCCTGCACCGCGTCTTCGACTCGCCCGCCGACCGCATCCTGTGGGACACCGGCCACCAGAGTTACGTCCACAAACTGCTCACCGGCCGCCAGGACTTCTCCAAGCTCCGCGGCAAGGGCGGGCTCTCCGGCTATCCGTCGCGCGCCGAGTCCGAGCACGACGTCATCGAGAACAGCCACGCCTCCACCGCGCTGGGCTGGGCCGACGGCCTCGCCAAGGCCAACGAGATCCGCGGCCGCACCGACCACGTGGTCGCGGTCATCGGCGACGGCGCGCTCACCGGCGGCATGGCCTGGGAGGCGCTCAACAACATCGCCGCCGCCCGCGACCGCCCGCTGATCATCGTCGTCAACGACAACGAACGCTCCTACGCCCCCACCATCGGCGGCCTCGCCGGCCACCTCGCCACCCTCCGCACCACCGACGGCTACGAACGCTTCCTCGCCTGGGGCAAGGACGTCCTCCAGCGCACCCCCGTCGTCGGCCAGCCGCTGTACGGATCGCTGCACGGCGCCAAGAAGGGGTTCAAGGAGACCTTCGCGCCGCAGGGCATGTTCGAGGACCTGGGGCTGAAGTACGTGGGCCCGATCGACGGGCACGACATGGAGGCCGTCGAGGGGGCGCTGCGCCGCGCCAAGCGGTTCCACGGCCCCGTCCTGGTGCACTGCCTCACCGAGAAGGGGCGGGGCTACCGGCCCGCCCTGGAGGACGAGGCCGACCGTTTCCACACCGTCGCCGCGATGGACCCGCTCACCTGCGCACCCCTCATCCCCTCCGGCGGCCGGTCGTGGACGTCGGTGTTCGGCGAGGAGATGGTGCGGATCGGGGCCGAGCGTCCCGACGTGGTGGCGCTCACCGCCGCCATGCTCGACCCGGTGGGCCTCGCGGGCTTCGCCGAGGCGTACCCGGACCGGGTGTGGGACGTCGGCATCGCCGAGCAGCACGCGGCGGTCTCGGCGGCCGGGCTCGCCACCGGCGGGCTGCATCCGGTCGTCGCCGTCTACGCGACCTTCCTCAACCGCGCCTTCGACCAGCTGCTGATGGACGTGGCCCTGCACCGGTGCGGGGTGACGTTCGTCCTCGACCGGGCCGGGGTCACCGGCACCGACGGGCCCAGCCACAACGGCATGTGGGACATGTCCGCCCTCCAGGTGGTGCCGGGCCTGCGGATCGCCGCCCCGCGCGACGCGGACCAGCTGCGCGCGCAGCTCCGGGAGGCGATCGACGTGGACGACGCGCCGACCGTCGTCCGCTTCCCCAAGGAGTCGGTGGGGCAGCCCGTCCCGGCGCTGGAGCGGATCGGCGGGATGGACGTGCTGCGCCGCGGCGACGACGTACTGCTCGTGGTGGCCGGGGTCATGGCGCCGGTCGGGCTGCGCGCCGCCGAGCTGCTGGCCGAGCGCGGCATCGGCTGCACCGTGGTCGACCCGCGCTGGGTCAAGCCCGTCGACCCCGAACTGCCCGCGCTCGCGGCCCGCCACCGCGCGGTGGCCGTCGTCGAGGACAACGTGCGCAGCGCCGGGGTGGGCGCGGCGATCGGCCAGGCGCTGCGGGACGCCGGGGTCGACCTGCCGCTGCGGACCTTCGGCATCCCCGAGGCGTTCCTGCCGCACGCCAAGCGCGGCGAAGTGCTCGCCGACATCGGACTCACCCCCGCCGAGATAGCGGGCCACATCGGTGCGGCCCTCGCCCGTACCGATGCGCGCACCGCCACCGGGGAGGCCGCCGCCAAGGAGAGGGACGCATGACAGCAGCCGAGCAGCGCTCGGGTTTCGACCTGGGCAAGCTCCTGGCCGGACGCGGGTCCGAGCGCTACGACCTGCACGCCCGGTATCTCAACCACCAACTGCCGCGGATGCTGCACACCATCGGCTTCGACAAGGTCTACGAGCGGGCCGAGGGCGCGTACTTCTGGGACGACGAGGGCCAGGACTACCTGGACATGCTCGCCGGTTTCGGGGTGATGGGCCTGGGCCGCCACCACCCCGTCGTCCGCAAGGCGCTGCACGACGTCCTGGACGCCTCGCTCGCCGATCTGACCCGCTTCGACTGCCAGCCGCTGCCCGGGCTGCTCGCCGAGAAGCTGCTCGGCCACGCCCCGCACCTGGACCGGGTCTTCTTCGGCAACAGCGGTACGGAGGCCGTCGAGACCGCGCTCAAGTTCGCCCGCTACGCGACCCGCAAGCCGCGCGTCCTCTACTGCGAGCACGCCTTCCACGGGCTCACCACCGGCTCGCTGTCGGTCAACGGCGAGGACGGCTTCCGCGAGGGCTTCGCCCCGTTGCTGCCCGACACCGCGATCGCGATGGGCGACCTGGACGCGCTGGAGCGGGAGCTGAAGCGCGGGGACGTCGCCGGGTTCGTGGTCGAACCGATCCAGGGCAAGGGGGTGCACGAGGCGCCGCCGGGCTTCCTGCGGGCCGCGCAGGAGCTGCTGCACCGCCACAAGGCGCTGCTGATCGCCGACGAGGTGCAGACGGGGCTCGGCCGCACCGGGGACTTCTTCGCCTACGGTCACGAGGACGGCGTCGAACCGGACCTGGTGTGCGTGGCCAAGGCCCTGTCCGGTGGCTACGTCCCGGTCGGCGCGACCCTCGGCAAGGACTGGATCTTCAAACGGGTCTACTCCTCCATGGACCGGGTCCTGGTGCACTCCGCCAGCTTCGGGGCCAACGCGCAGGCCATGGCGGCGGGGCTCGCCGTCCTCGCCGTCATGGAGGACGAGCAGATCGTCGCAGGCGCCCGCCGCACCGGCGAGCTGCTGCGCGACCGGCTCACCGCCCTCATCGACCGGTACGAGCTGCTGCACGACGTACGCGGCCGCGGGCTGATGATCGGCATCGAGTTCGGCAAACCGGACTCGCTCGGGCTGCGCAGCCGCTGGGCGATGCTCCAGGCCGCGCGGAAGGGGCTGTTCGCGCAGATGGTCGTGGCGCCGCTGCTCCAGCGCCATCGCATCCTGACCCAGGTCTCCGGCGACCATCTGGAGGTCATTAAGCTGATTCCGCCGTTGATCATCGGCGAGCGGGAAGTGGACCGCTTCGTCGACGCGTTCACGGCGGTCATGGATGACGCACACGGGGGCGGCGGCCTGATGTGGGAGTTCGGCCGGACCCTCGTCAAGCAGGCGGTGGCCAACCGCTGACGAGCAGGGGGGACCGGCGATGACCGACGCGACCGCCGTAGGGGCCGTCAACGCGCTGACCGGACGATGGGTGCGGGCCGCCGTGAGCGGCGAGGAGTCCACCGTCCTCACCGGCGCCGGGGCATGGCCGCTGCTCGCCCTGCTCGCGGGCGCGGCGAGCGGCCCGGCGCGCGGCGAGCTGGAGGGAGCGCTCGGCGTCGGCGCGGACGGCGCGACGGCGCTCGGCCGCGAGGTCGTCGGGGCGATGGACGCGATGGACGGCGTGGCGGCGGCCACCGGACTGTGGACCCGTCACGACCTGCCGGTGCGGCCCGAATGGGAGGCGGAGCTTCCGCAGGGCGTACGCAACGTGCTGACCGGCGACACCGAGCGCGACGGCAAGGAGCTGGACGCGTGGGCGTCCCGGCACACCGGGGGCGCGATCGCCGAGATGCCGGTGCCGCTGACGCCCGTCACCCAGCTGGTGCTGGCCGGGGCGCTCATGGTGAAGACGGCCTGGCGGCAGCCGTTCCAGCCGGGCATGCTGACACCGAAGGACGGGCCGTGGCAGGGCCGGTCGCTGGCCGGTCTCCGGCGGACGACGGACGACCTCGACGGGGTGCTGCGGGTCGTCCCCGAGAGCCCGGCCGGTCCGCTCACCCTGTCCGGGGTCGCGGGGGACAACGGGATCGATGTGCATCTGATCCTCGGCGGCGAGGGCGTTCCGGGCGGCCAGGTGCTGGAGGCCGGGATCGGCGCGGTGGCCGGGGCGTACCCGGGGTGGGGAGGCTCGGCGCTGCCGTTCGGCGAGGCGGGGCCCGGTGTCACGGTCACGGAGGTCGCGAGCTGGGACGACACCCCCTCGGTCGGCCTCACCACCCCGCAGTTCACCGTGCATGCCCGGCACGATCTGCTGCGGCACGCGGAGCTGTTCGGGCTGCGCACCGCGCAGGACACCTCCCGCGGCCACTTCCCGGGGATCAGCCCCAGCCCGCTGGCGATCTCCTCCGGTCAGCAGTCCATGACCGCGTCGTTCAGCGCCGAGGGCTTCTGGGCGGCGGCCGTGACCGCGATGGCCCTGGCGCCGGGCGGGGGCCCGCCGCAGCGGACGGCGAAGCGGATCTCGGTGACGTACGACCGCCCGTTCGGCTTCCTGGCCGTGCACCGGGCCAGCGGTCTGGTGCTGACGGCGGGCTGGGTCACCGAGCCCTAGGGGGTGTCCGCACAGTCGCGTCGGGTCAGCCCGCGGCGTCTGGTGCGTGCGATCGCAAGGCGGAGGGTCGTCCTTGTAGTGGGCCTACTCGGACGGGCCCGACAACGCAGCGAGCGTGCGTGCCAGGCGTCGCGGGCCCGGCGGGACTGTGCGGACACCCCCTGGGCCGGGGCCGACACCCCCTGGGGGCGGCCGGGCCTTCGCTGAGCCGGGCCTTCGCTGACGAAACGGGCCGTCAGCCGGTGAGCATCCGGTCCCGCAGCCGCTCGCGCTGCGGGGCGGTGAGCCCCAGGCCCTCGGTGAGATAGCGCTCGGTGGTGCCCCAGGTCTCCTCTATCGTCTCGAACGCCGCCGCCAGATAGGTGGAGCGCGCGTCGAAGAGGGGGCTCAGCAGCGCCAGCACCTCCGGGGACATGGGGTCGGACCCGTCCGCGGGATTGCCCTTGCGCCAGATCTTGTAGCGGCGGTGGGCGGCGGCCGACTCCAGATAGTCGGCCTCGATGGCCTCCCGGTCGACCCCGAGCGCGAGCAGCGTCACCGCGACCGACAGACCGGCCCGGTCCTTGCCCGCGGAACAGTGCATCAGCACGGGGGAGCTGTCCTCCGCCATGGCGCTGAGCACCCGGCCGTGCTCGACGATGCGGCTGGTGATGATGGCCCGGTACGCGTTGATCATCCGCCGCTCGGCGCGCCCGTCGTCCAGCAGCTCGCGCAGGGTGTTGAGGTCGCCCTCGCGCACCATGGTCCAGAACCCGGCGCCGTCGGCCGGGTCGGACAGCGGGAGGTTCACGTTCCGCACGCCGGTGAGGGAGACGTCCGGGCCCTCCAGCTTGATGTCGGCCGCGTTGCGGAAGTCGAAGACCGTGTGCAGGCCGAGCGAGTCGAGGAAGGCCGCGTCGCTGTCGGTGGCATGGGCGAGGTGGCCGCTGCGGAAGAGCACGCCGGGCCGTACGCGCCGGCCGTCGGCGGTCGGCAGCCCGCCGACGTCGCGGAAGTTCCGTACCCCCACCAGCTCGGGTTCGGCCTGCGGGACCTGCGGCGACGGCTGCGTCACGGGCGCTCCTCACGATCGGCCGCCGCGCCGCTCGTCGACGAGGCGGGCTCTGCTGACCATACGACATTGCGTTCCTGCTGCAATCAGTTCTGCGGATCGTGAGCCGGGGGCCATTGCCGTGCGGGAAAGCCTGACCGATGATGTTGGGACCTGTGGGGAATCGGGGATGTGTGATGATTGAAATCGGCGGAAACGGTCGGCTCTGGCTGCTCTCGGGGCGACACAGCAGCTACGCCCTGCACCTCACCGACGAGGACGCCCTGCTCCATCTCCACTGGGGCCCGCGCCTCGCGGTCCCGGACGCCGAGGCCCTCGCCGCCGAACCTCTGCCCGCTGAGCGAGGGTTCGAATCACCGCTGGACGGGCGCGAGGAGTACCCGGTGGAGGGCGGCCCGCGCTTCGTGCGCCCCGCTCTGTCCGTCCGCGCGGCGGGCGTACGGGGCACCGAGTGGCGCTTCGAAGAGAGCACCGTCAGCGGCGACGAGCTGCGGCTGCGCTTCCACGACCCGCTCCACCACCTCGACATCACCCTCCACTACCGGATGCGGGACGACGGCGACGTCATCGAGCGCTGGACCACCCTCACCCACACCGGCGCCCCGGACGACGCCCCGCTGGAACTGCTGCGCGCCGACTCCGCCGCCTGGTCGCTGCCGATCGGCGAACGGCGGCGGCTGAGCCATCTGTACGGGCGGTGGGCCGCCGAGAGCCGGCTCGCCCGCACCGACCTCACCCCCGGCGAGAAGGTCATCGGCAGCCGCCGCGGCCACACCAGCCATCAGCATCTGCCCTGGATCGCGATCGACGACGGCACGGCCACCGAGGAGAGCGGCGAGGTGCACAGCTGCGCGCTCGCCTGGTCCGGGTCCTGGCGGATCGCCGTCCAGCGGCTCGCCGACGGCACCGTACAGACCGTCGGCGGCGTCGGCCACGACGAGGCGGGGCTGCTGCTCCTCGCGCCCGGCGAGTCCTTCACCACCCCGGTCTTCGCGGGCCTGTGGACCGACGGCGGCTTCGGGGCCGCGAGCCGCGGATGGCACGCCTGGCAGCTCGCCCACGTCGTCCCCGGCGCCGACCGGGAGCGGCCGGTCCTCTACAACTCCTGGGAGGCCACCGAGTTCGAGGTGAGCGAGGAGCAGCAGCGCTCCCTCGCCCGGCTCGCCGCCGGGCTCGGCGTCGAGCTGTTCGTCGTGGACGACGGCTGGTTCGGGTCCCGTACCAGCGACCGGGCCGGGCTCGGCGACTGGACCCCCAACCCCGACCGCTTCCCGCACGGGCTGAAGCCCCTCGCCGACGAGGTGCACGGGCTGGGCATGCGGTTCGGCATCTGGGTCGAACCGGAGATGGTCAACGCCGACAGCGACCTCTACCGCGCCCACCCCGACTGGGTGCAGCACCATCCCGGCCGCACCCGCACCGAGTTCCGCAACCAGCTGGTGCTCAACCTGGCCCGGCCCGATGTCCGCGCATATCTGTGGGAACGGCTGGACACCCTGCTGAGCAGCGCCCCCATCGACTATGTGAAGTGGGACTTCAACCGCTCCTTCACCGACCCCGGCTGGCCCGGCGACCCGTATCCGCAGCGGCTCGGCATCGAGCACGTCCGCGGGCTGTACGACCTGCTGGGGCGGCTGCGCGCCGCCCACCCCGGTGTCGCCTTCGAGTCCTGCTCGGGCGGCGGCGGGCGGATCGACCTGGGCATCCTCGGCCTCACCGACCAGGTGTGGACCTCGGACAACACCGACCCGCTGGACCGCCTCGCCATCCAGCACGGGTTCAGCCAGCTGCACCCGGCCCGGGTGATGGCCGCCTGGGTCACCGACAGCCCCAACGTGATGGGCAACCAGCGCACCAGCGGGCTCGGCTTCCGCTTCATCAGCGCCATGGCCGGGGTGCTGGGCGTCAGCGGCGACCTGACGAAGTGGAGCGAGGCCGAACTCACCGAGGCCCGCGACTGGGTGGCGCTCTACAAGCGGATCCGGCCCGTCGTCCAGCACGGTGAGCAGTACCGGCTGCGGCCGCCCGGCGACGGCGGGCTCAGCGCGGTGCAGTACGTACGCGGCGGGGAGACGGTGGTGCTGGCGTGGCTGCACGGGCAAAGCTACGGCGAACCCCAGCCCCGGTTGCGGCTGCGCGGCCTGGACCCGGCCGCCGCGTACGAGGACCTGGCCACCGGGACCGTCCACCGGGGCGCGGTGCTCGCCCATCACGGTCTGCGCACCGGGCTGCGCGGTGATCTGGACGCCGCCGTATTCCACCTCCGCCGAACTGACCAGGTGGGATAACTCACCCCTGGTCAAGGGCTGGTTACGGTGGCGTAGGTCACGTGTCGGGGTGAATGATGTCCGGATGTGGCAGACGATTCGCAAAGACTCAAGAGTGAAGTGATCGGGTCGTACGCAGCCATCGGGGACAGCTTCACCGAGGGCGTCGGCGATCCCGGTCCGGACGGCGTGTTCATCGGGTGGGCCGACCGGCTCGCCGTGCTCCTCTCCGACCGGCGGCCCGAACACGAATTCCGCTACGCCAACCTCGCGGTGCGCGGCCGGCTCCTGGACCCGATCGTCGAGGAGCAGGTGCCGCGGGCGATCGACCTCGGTCCCGACCTGGTCACCTTCTGCGCGGGCGGCAACGACATCCTGCGGCCCGGCAGCGACCCCGACGATGTCGCCCGGCGCTACGAGGCCGCCGTCGCCGACCTCACCTCCCGGGTGCCCACCGTGCTGTTGTGCACCGGCTTCGACACCCGGGGGATTCCGGTGCTCCGCCATCTGCGGGGCAAGATCGCCACGTACACGGCCCATGTGCGGGCGATCGCCGACCGCTACGACTGCCCGGTGCTCGACCTGTGGTCGCTGCGCTCGGTGCAGGACCGGCGGGCCTGGGACGACGACCGGCTCCATCTGTCGCCCGACGGGCACACCCGGGTCGCGCTGCGGGCCGGTCAGGTGCTCGGTGTCGAGGTGCCCGCCGACCCCGACCAGCCGTGGCCGGAGGAGGGGCAGCGCACCCCCGCCGAGGTGCGCCGGGACAACATCCACTGGGCGCGCGAGTATCTGGTGCCCTGGATCGGGCGGCGGCTGCGCGGGGTGTCCTCGGGGGACCATGTGGAGCCCAAGCGCCCGGATCTGCTGCCGCTGCGGCCCTGAGCCGGTCCCTCAGTCCTTCAGGCCAGGCCTCAGTCCTTCAGGCCAGGTAGGCCCATACGGCGCGGCCCGTGCCGCCCGTGTGGGGCCGTACGCCCCATGCCTGGGACAGGGCCTCCACCAGCATCAGCCCGCGTCCGCCCTCCTGATCCACGCTCACCGACGACCGCGCCTGCGGCACCGTGCGCGCGCAGCCCTGGTCGGCCACCTCGAGGCGCAGCCGGGTCCCCATCAGCTGCAAGGAGCAGCGCACCTCGTCGCTGGAGGTGTGGCGGACCGCGTTGGTGAACAGCTCGGAAACCACCAATTCGGCGCTGTCGCGGGTGTCCTGGTCGACACCCCACGAGCGCAGCCGCAGGACGACATGCCTTCTCGCCTCCGCGACGGACGTGCTCAGCGCCGGGAGACGAAACGCGTCCTGAAGGCACGCAGCGACCGTCGAGCCGCTGTGCCCTAACCGGAGAGCCTCGTAGGAAGGAGCCACGTCCGACACTATGCTCTGTCACGATCGCTTGTGACAAGGTTCAGTCTGTAAATTACAGAATCGCAAGGACAGACTGTTCCGAAAGCTGAGCCCGTGCCAGACTGCTGTGCTGTGACAGTAAGTGGAGGGGGACGATAGTGGCGGATGCGCGGTCGGGTGGTGCCCCGACCGTCCTGCGGGTCGTGCTCGGCAAGCGACTCCAGGACCTTCGCGAGAAGTCCGGGCTGTCCTTCGAACAGGCCGGACGGGCGCTCGACGTCACCCATGCCACGATCCGGCGCATGGAGAAGGCCGAGGTCGGCCTGAAGCTCCCGTACGTCGAGAAGCTGTTGCGCACGTACGGCGTCACCGACCCCGAAGAGGTCGAGGCCTTCCTCTCCCTTGCCAGGGAGGCCAACAAGAACGGCTGGTGGCACCGGTTCCGGGACGTCCTGCCCGACTGGTTCAACACGTTCGTGAGCCTCGAGGTGGAAGCCAACCTCATCCGCGCCTACGAGCCGCACTACATCCCCGGGCTGCTCCAGACCGAGGACTACTCCCGCGCGGTGCTCCGCGCGGGCATGCCGCACGCCCCCGAGACCGAGATCGAGCGCAACGTCGCGCTGCGGATGGAGCGGCAGGCCCTGTTGCGCCGCCCCGATCCGCCGATGCTGTGGGTGGTGATGGACGAGACGGTGCTGCGCCGTCCCATCGGCGGGCCCGAGACCATGCGGGCCCAGATCGGCCGGCTGATCGAGGTCGCCGACTCACCCCAGATCAGACTGCAGGTCATGCCGTTCGACGCCGGCCCGCACCCGGCGATGTACGGCCCCTTCCATATCTTCCGGTTCCCGATCCCGGAGCTGCCCGACATCGCGTATACGGAGACGCTCGTGAGCGGCTCCTACTTCGACCAGCGCGATGACGTCTCGGCGTTCCTGGAGGCCCTGGACCGGATGTGCGCGCAGGCCGCGCCTGCACAGACCACTCAGGCCATTCTGAGTGGCATTCGCAAGGAGATCTGAACGATGGATCGCATATGCGGGAGCCGCGTCTACAGCGGCATGCCGGCCAGGGACCTCGGTTCCGAGGGCTGGCACAAGCCGTGGAGCGGTGGCAATGGGGGAAGCTGCGTCGAGGCGATGAGGTTGAAGGACGGTCGGGTGGCGCTGCGCCAGTCGACCGACCCGGACGGACCGGCCCTGATCTACACCCACCTGGAGATGAAGCGCTTCATCCAGGGGGCGAAGGCGGGCGAGGCCGACTTCCTGCTCCTGTGACGCCCGCGCGACCGAGGGGGAACGAGGGGGACAGACAAGGGGACATGGTGTGACCGACCGACGATTACCCGGACAGCGATTATCCGCGTCGCGGATCCCCGGATCGCTCGTGTCCGGCCAGGACATCGACACCAGCAGACCGCATCCGGCCCGGATGTACGACTACTACCTGGGGGGAAAGGACAACTACGAGATCGACCGGGAGGCCGCCGAGCGCATCATCGGGCAGTCCCCGGACATCCTCGACAGCGCTCGCGCCAACCGCCAGTTCCTGCTGCGCGCCGTCCGTACGGTGGTGGCGAGCGGCGTACGGCAGATCATCGACATCGGGACGGGCATACCGACCTCGCCCAACACCCATGAAGTGGCCCGGGAGATCGCCCCGGACACCCGGGTCGTGTACATCGACAACGACCCGATCGTCGCCGCGCACGCGGACGCCAAACTGACCAGCACCCCCGGTACGCACTTCGCGTCGGCCGACGCGCGCAGACCCGCCGACATCCTGGCGCATCCGGCGGTGCGCGACGGCATCGACTTCTCCGAACCCGTGGCGCTGCTGCTGGTCGCGGTCCTCCACTTCGTCTCGGACGCGGAGGACCCGGCGGGGATCATCGCCACCCTGACCGGGCCGATGGTCCCCGGAAGCCATCTGGTGATCAGCCACGGCACCATGGACTTCCACGGCCCCGACCGGGTGGCCGATGAGGTGTACCGGAAGTCCACCGCCCGGCTGAGCCTGCGCGGCCACGCCGAGATCGTCCCGTTCTTCGACGGGTTCACGATGCTCGATCCGGGGCTGGTGCGGGTGCCGCTGTGGCGCCCGGACGGACCGCCGCCGGACGCCGGGGCGCTCGCGTCCATCGGGGTCTACGGCGGAGTGGGCCGCAGGGACTGAGGAGTGAGCACCCCTTTTTTGGGGCTCGGTTCGCCTCCGGGGCGCTTTCAGCCGCTGTCGACGGTCGACCGTGCTCGACCCCTCGTTCCTCGGGGTCTCCGCGCGCTCTCCCTTTCGACAGCGGCGCGCCCCTTCGGCTCACTCGCCCGTGGCGGGGATCCGCTCCAGGACCCCGCCCGCGAACACGTCGTACAGCGGCAGCGACTCCAGGTGGACGTAGCCGATGTGGCAGTCGCACACGGCGAGCGGACAGGACCGGGGCCGCAGCGCCGCGCGGTACGAACCGTCGTACAGATTGCCCAGCTCCGTGCGGACGAAGTGGCAGCGGCGCACCGTGCCGTCACCGTCCACCGAGATCACCGATGCGCCGGTCCGGCACGGCAGACCGGCGCTTCGGTGCGGATGGCGGCTGTAGCCGAAGAGCGGATCGAGCGCCGTCCAGTCGGCGGCCTCGGCGTCCGTGTAGGTGTGGCCCTCCGCCGCGTTCACCCACAGATAGACCTGCTCGGGCAGCTCGGCGCGCAGCCTGCGGGCCTGGTCGAGATGGCCGGGGAGACCGACGATCCCCACGCTGTGGCGCACCCCGCGCGCGGCCAGCTCCCGGCACTTGGCCAGGAACCGGTCCTGCGGCGTCTGGCCCGGGTGGTACGTGCACCACAGCGCGAGCGTGTCGCGGTCGGCCTCGGCCGTCCAGTCGGTGCGGCAGCTCAGATTGGTCTGGATCGCCACCCGCTCGATGTGCGGAAGACGGCTCAGCTCGGTGAGCGCACGGCGGTACCAGGAGCGCGTCAGCCCCTCGCCCCACGGTGTGAACAGCACTGAGAGCCGGTCGCCCGACTGCTCCCGGGCCCATGCGGTGAAGCGCTCCAGCGCGGCCCGGTCGGCGCGCAGCGCCTCCCGGCTGTCGCGCCGCTTGGCGAACGGGCAGTAAGGACAGTCGTAGTCGCAGGAGGCCAGCGGGCCCCGGTACAGGATCGTCAGGTCCACGGCGGCCGCCCCGCTCTCACTTTGCCTCGTACGCGGCCATCGCGGCGCGCACGGCGGGGGAGAACAGCTCGGGGCCGAGCGCGTCGGAGTGCGCCAGGCCCTCCGCAGACAGCCTCAGCCGGCCGGGCTCCGCGGCCGGATCCAGCCAGCCGCGCGCGGCGAACCGGGCCAGCTCCTCGGGGAAGTCCTCGGCCGGGTCGGCGGCGAACCGCGCCCGGTACGCGGCCACGTCCAGGCCCTCGGCCCGGAGGACGGACTGGAGCAGATGGCGGCGGCGGGCCTCCTCGCCGGTGATCGCCCGGCCGTGCTCGGCGTGCCCGAAGTCGGCCGCGGGCCGGGAGACGTAGTCGTCGATGATGCCGCGTATCTCCCGCATGTCGACCGCGTAGTCGAAGGAGTAGTGCAGCCCGGAGGTGTAGGAGCGGGCGCCGCAGCCCAGGCCGATCATTCCGTCCGTCTGGCAGGCGTAGTCCTCGCCGCCGGTCGCGGGCGCGTCCGCGCGGCGGAACATGCGCATCGAGACCTGCTCATAGCCGCGTCCGAGCAGATGGTCCCGGCCCAGCCGGTACAGCCGCAGCCGCCGCTCGTCCCACTCGTGGTCGGTCTCGGCGGCCTCCTTGCGGCCGAGGCCGGTCAGCGGGCGGACGTAAAGGGGATAGAGATACAGCTCCTCGGGGTGCCAGGCGAGGGCCGCGTCCAGGGAACGCAGCCAACTGCGCTCGCTCTGCCCGTCGATCCCGTAGATCAGGTCGATGTTGAGGACGGGGATGCCCGCCGCGCGGATCCGGGTCAGCGCCGCCTCGACGTCGGCCCGGCGCTGCGGCCGGACCGCCGAACGCGCCTCCGCGTCCACGAAGCTCTGCACGCCCAGGCTCAGCCGCGTCGTACCGCGCGCGGCGAGCACGGCGAGCCGGTCGGCGGTGGCGGTGGCCGGGGACGCCTCGACGGAGAGCGGCACGGCGGCCAGATCCGCGCCCATCCGCTTCTCGGCGATGTCGCACAGCCGCTCCAGCTCGGCCGCCTCCAGGAACGTCGGGGTGCCGCCGCCGAAGGCCGCGGCGGCGAACCGGGCGCCGTCGCCCAGCGCCTCGGACACCGCGTCCGCCTGGCGCTCCAGCGCGTCCAGATAGGCCGTGGTGAGGCCCTCCGGGGCGCCGATCCGGGTGAAGAGGTTGCAGAAGCCGCAGCGCACCTCGCAGAACGGGATGTGCAGATACAGCGACAGCGCGTCCTTCGGCTCGTCCGCCCACAGCTCGCGCAGCGCGGGCCGGTCCGTCAGCGCGTGGTACGCGGTCTTGTGCGGATAGGCGTAGACGTACGACTGGTACGGGCGGACGGTCGGGGCGCTCGTGGCGGTGTTCATCGGACCTCGAAGGAACTCAGAGGAAGAAGTGGGTGTACGGCACGGTCCAGACGGCCTCGTGGCCGAGCCGGTGGCCCGTGTAGCCGCCGTCGCCGTACGCCGTGCCGTGGTCGGAGCAGACGATCGCGAAGCCGGGACCGCGGCCGCTCATCGCGGCGAAGAGACGGCCGATGTGGCGGTCGACGTACTCCAGCGCGGCGGCGTGGGAGGCGCGCGAGTCACCGCTGTCGCGGGTGGCGCCCGGCAGATGGAACCAGTTGGGCTGGTGCAGCGCGGACACGTTGACGAACAGGAACAGCCGCCGGTCCGGGTCGAGGTCCCGGGCCACCCGCTCGGCGCACGCGATCTGCGCCTCGAAGGAGGTGGGGGAGGGGACGCCGAACTCCGGCTCCCAGTGGCTCTCCTGGAAGTAGCCGGGCAGCACCGAGCCCAGCGGCCCCCGCTTGGTGAAGAAGCCGACGCCGCCGATGCACACCGTGCGGTACCCGGCGGCCGCGAGCCCGGTCACCAGGTCGGGGGTGTCGTAGACGTACGTGCCCCCGGCCGTGGTCTCGCTGCCCGCGAAGCGCGCCGCGAACAGCCGCGGGTGCGGGCCCGGCCGGGCCGGGGTGGGCAGAAAACCGGCGAACATGGCCTGGTGGGAGGCGTAGGTGAAGCTGCCCGGCGCATGCCGCTCCTCCCAGGCCCCGCCCGGCATCCGGGCGGTCAGGTTCGGGATCCGGCCGTCGGCCGCGAGTTCGGCGGCGACGTCGTAGCGCAGCGTGTCGAGGGTGACGAGCAGCAGATCGTGGCTGCCCACGACCGCGTTCATGTCGGGTTCGGAGAGCGGGTCAGACAGCGGCATCGTGGTGGTCCTCCCCGTGCGTGCGCACCACGGCGGCGATCTGCGCCGCGTACGTGTCCTGCCCCTCGGCGCCGCTGCCGGGCAGCCCGGTCAGCCGTGGCAGCAGATCGCCGAACGCGTTGACCTCGCCGACCGCGAACTGGCGCCACCCGGTGCCGGGCAGCAGATCCACCCCCACGCACAGGGTGTCCGGGAAGCAGGCCGCCGCCCGCTCCGCCGTGCCCAGCACGGTGCTCCACGCCACCCCGGCCGCCTCAGCGGTCGCGCGGGCGGCGGCCAAGTCGCCGCGCACGCCCCCGAGGTGGAGATTGGTCATGGGGGAGCGGCTGGTCCGCACGACGGCGTGGGTCGCCCGGCCGTCGACCACCACCACCCGCAGATCGGCGGCGCGCTTGTCCTGGGACGCCTTGGGCAGCCAGCGCTCGATGTGCAGCCCGTCCGGGGCGAGCGTGTCCAGGATCGCGGCGACGTCCCGCTCCGTGTCGTACCGCCGGACCCGCAGCGAGTTGAAGAGCGAGCCGTCCTCCGCCCGCTCCACCGAGGTGGTGGCGCGGATGCGGCCCGGCCCCGCGTACTCGACCGCGAGCACCCCCGAGGCGGACGAGCCGTGCGCGAGCTTGACGAACGCACGGTGCATGCCGCCGGCGCCGAGCGCCGCCCGCACATCGTCCCAGCCGCGCACCGGCGGCGCCTGCGGACCGGAGGTCGGCGAATACGGCACGGGGACGTCCGCCGCGTCCAGCACCCCGTGGGACAGCCGCTTGTCGAACAGCACGGCCAGCTCGCCGGGGTCGTCCAGCAGGGTCGCGCCCGCCGTGTGCGCGGCCTTCGCGACGGCCCGTGCGGCGTCGGTGAACCGGGCGTACCAGCGGGCGGTGCCCTCGACCCGGGTCGGGTCCCCGGCCCCCCGCAGCAGCTCGTCCACCTCGTGGTCCTCGCCCGGCGACTCGATCCGCACGATCTCGCCCGGCTCGAACTCCGCACCGCCGCACAGCACATCGCGCCAGGCCAGCACCCGCGGCGCGGCCAGCCCGGCGGCCAGGGCGGCGTCGGCGAACATCTCCACCCGGCGATGGCCGGGATTGCCGACGACCGCGAGCCGCACGCTATTCGGAGACGGCGACATAGCGGTACTCCTCCTCCTCGCCGTCATCGTCGTCGTCCCAGCGGTCCGGCTCCTCCTGCTCCGACACGTTCACCTCGACCCCGGACGGCTCCAGCGCGTCGCACACCCGCCGCATCATCGCGTCGGACAGATAGTGGTGGTGCAGGTCCAGCGCCAGCAGATGGGTCAGCGGCTGGCCGGTGAGCAGGGCCTCGGCGCCCGCGTCGCCGAGCGTGCCCATGGACAGGTCGAGCGAGGCGAGCTGGGCCACGACCGGCGCGGACGCGACGGCGGCGGCGATCTCGTCCTGGATCTCGCTGTCCTGGAGCCCGAGATGGGTCAGCGCGGGGAAGCGGGCACCGGAGAGGACCGGCGCGAGATCGGCGACCGTGGCATCGCCGCCGTACTGCTCCACCCCCAGCCACAGCGCCAGGTGCTCCAGCCGGGGCAGCTCGCTCGCGCCCACCGCGCGGACGATCTCGCCCGGCAGCCCGCCGGACTCGAACCGCAGCACCCGCAGCCGCTCATGGCGCACCGGCCGGAAGGCGAGACCCCCCGAGCCGCAGCCGCGCACCACGAACTCCTCCAGGCGCGGGTACGCCTCCAGGACGGGCGTGACGTCGTCCATCCGCAGCCAGGACAGCTCGCACTGCTCGGACATCACATCGGCGAGGAACAGCCCGCGCAGCGCGGGCAGCCGGTCCGCGGACGCGATCAGGGCGTCGAGCACCGGGCGCACATCGGAGTAGCCGTCCTCGCCCCACCAGTTGCCGATGATCACCGCACGGACGCGGTCGGCGGCCACGGTGTCCAGGAACGCCGTCCACAGCTCGGGGAACGGGCGGCTCTTGTCCCAGTTGGTGGCGATCCGCCAGGCGACGGATTCGGCGGGCGGCAGATCATCGGCATCGGCTCCGGTGTCCGTGCTGGTGTAGTCGCAGACGGGCAGACCGGCGAAGGACTCCTGATAGTGGCCGATCATGGCTGGACGCTCCTCACGTATGTCCTGACGTCTGTGGTCGGGTGCCGGGCGGCCCTCACTCGGCGACGGCCGTGTAGCGGTCCACTTCGCCGTCGTACTCGTCCTCGTCGCCCTTCTCGGACAGCGCGACCTCCACCCCGGACGGCTCCAGGGCGTCGCGCAGCCGCTGCTCCATCGACTCCGAGAAGTAGTTGTGGTCCAGGTCGAGCCGCCGGAGGTGGGTGAGCGGCTGGCCCTCGAGCAGCGCCGCCGCGCCCTCGTCGGTGAGCACGCCCATGGACAGTTCGAGCGATGCGAGCTGGGCGACGACCGGTGCGGAGGCGACGGCGGCGGCGATCTCGTCCTGGATCTCGCTGTTCTGGAGGCCGAGGTGGCGCAGCGCGGGGAAGCGGCCGCCGGACAGCAGCGGGGCGAGGTCGCCGACGGTGGCGTCGCCTCCGTACTCCTCGACGCCGAACCACATCTCCAGGTACTCCAGGGCGGGCAGCTCGCTGTCGGCCACGCCCCGCACCACCTCACCGGGCAGCCCGCCGGTCTCGAAGCGGAGCCTGCGCAGGTTCTGGTGCTCGGCGGCGGGGAACCGCAGGCCGGAGCCGCCGCGGACACCCAGCTCCCGCAGCCCGGGGTAGGCGTCCAGGACCGGGGTCACATCGGACTGCTGGATCCAGGAGATCTCGGCGTCCTCCGCCGTCAGATCGCCGATGAAGACCGCTTCGAGGGAGGTCAGCCGGTCCTTGGCGGTCACCAGCAGATCGACGATCACCCCGGCGTCCTCGTCGTACACCTCGCCCCACTGACCGATGATCAGCGCCCGCACCCGGGAGGCGCCGACCGTGGTCAGGAACCGCTCGAAGCGCTCTTCGAAGACCTCGCCCGACTCGGCGTAGGGGTTGTAGGAGATGCGCCAGGCCGCGGCGTCCGGCGCGGGCAGCCGCGGCTCCTCGTCGGCCCGCGGGAAGTCGAAGACCGGAAGTCCGTGCAGTTCCGTCAGGCTGTCGGCGTAGGACATGGGCGCGGGTTCTCCTGGTGGGTTCGATCGGGCGTACGTGATTCCCGATGGCGTGCGAAGAGTTGTACCAAGCGCCACCGACAGCGGCCCCGGCGGGAGTTGTCGGTCGGCCGTTGTCGGACCCCCTGCGTACCGTCAGGACCATCGACCGGCCGCCGTGCGGCGACCGGTGGACCGATGACGGCTGCGGTCGCGAGGCAGGCCGCGGGGGAAGGGGAGGGCATGTACCGACAGGGAGACGTCCTGATCGTGCCGGTGGCGCGGGAGTCGCTGCCGCCGGGCACCGAGACGCTGCCGCAGCAGCCCCGGGACGGGCGGGGGCGGCTGGTGCTGGCGCTCGGCGAGGTGACCGGGCACGCGCACGCGGTGGTCGGACCGGGCACGCTGGTGCGCGAGTCGGGGCCGTTCGGCGCCTCGTATCTCCATCTCCCCGACGGCGGACGGGTGGTGCACGAGGAGCACGCGGCGATACCGCTGCCCAAGGGGTGGTACCGGGTGGTGCGTCAGCGGGAGTACGTGCCGGGCGCCGTGCGCGTCGTGGCGGACTGAGAGCGGGGGACGAGGACGAATGACGACGACACCGACACCGACGACACGGGTGACGACGACACCGATGACGACGACCCCGATGACGACGACACCGATGACGACGGCGGTGGACTGGCGGGCGGTGGCCGCGGCGACCGGCCCCGCGGACCGCGAGGCGGCCGAGGCGGGCATCCGGCTGGCGTACGAACAGGCCGGGCTGGCGCCGCCGGAGCGGATCGTGTGGACCGGCTCCCCGCTGGCGGGCACGGCGGCCGCGCTGCTGCTCACCGGGCAGGGGGAGGGGCTGCCGGGCGAAGCCGCCGAGCGGGCCGCCGACACGCTGGCGGCCGCCGGGATCGAGCCGGTGGCGGGCGCCGCGGGCGCCTCGGTGCGGGACGCGGTGCGCACCCGCCCCTGGGCGCGCGCCCGGCAGCGGGCGCACACCGCGCTGGGCCCGTCCGGATGGGCCGAGCGCTGGGCGCTGACGGGGGCGCCGCTGTGGGACGTCACCCGGGCGCTGACCGAGCGCATCCGCACGGGCGTCATCGAGTCCCTGGCGGAGGGGACGGGTGCGGAGGGGACGGGTACGCAGCGGGCGGATCGGGAGACGGCCGTCCGGCTCGCCCTGCTGGACGCGGTGCTGGGTCAGCATGACGCGCCCTGGCTGGCCTCCGTCGCCGACGGTCCCGGTGGCACCGGTGTCCCCGATGGTGCGGACGGCCCGGATGACGGGCTCGCCGGGCCGTCCGCGGTCGCCCGCGCCGCGGGCTGGTGGTGGCCGTACGAGAAGGCCGTGGTGATCGCGGAGCGCCCGGCCGAGCTGCACCGCGACGAAGCGGGCCGCCTCGACCGCGGCGACGGCCCCGCGCTGGCCTTCCCCGACGGCTTCGCGCTGTACGCGTGGCGCGGCATGCCGGTGCCCGCGGAATTCCTCGACCAGCTGGGCGAGCTGACCCCGGACCGGATCCGCGCCGAGGAGAACGCGGAGCTGCGCCGGGTGATGCTGGAGCACTACGGCTACGACCGCTATCTCGACGAGTCCGGTGCGCAGCCCGTCCACCGGGACGAGACGGGCGTGCTGTGGCGCATCGACCTGGTCGACGACGAGCCGGTGGTGATGGTCGAGGTGGTCAACTCCACGCCGGAGCCGGACGGTACGCACCGCACGTACTGGCTGCGTGTACCACCCCGCACCCGGACCGCCCGCGAGGGCGTGGCCTGGACCTTCGGCCTGGAAGCCGAGACCTATGTGCCGGAGCGCGAGACCTGAGCCGGACGCCCGCACGCCACATCGGCTTGGTCTGGACCTTGACTGGTATAGACCAAGCCGATTGAGTGTCCTCCGACAACACGAGGATTGGGGTGGTCCCATGTGGAGACGACGCGCCATGACATGGTTCGCCGCACTGGCGGCGGCGTGCGCCTTATTGTTTGGCATGCCCATGGCCTCCGCGTCGGCGGACTCGGCGGACTCGGCGGGCACGGCGGACACGGCCCCGCGCGCGGCCTGTAGCTACCCGGACTGGGTCGCGGGCAAGTGGTACGTGACCGGTGACATCGTCCGGTACACCGACGGCAGGTACTACCGGGCCGAGCACGACAACCCGGGCTACGACCCGGTGATCAGCACCTGGTACTGGGAGCCGTACGACTGCGGCGGGGGCGGGACCTCCGGCTTCGTCGTGAGCGAGGCGCAGTTCAACCAGATGTTCCCGAACCGGAACGGCTTCTACAGCTACCAGGGCCTGACCGCCGCCCTCGGCGCCTACCCCGGCTTCGCGAACACCGGCAGCGACACCGTGAAGCGGCAGGAGGCCGCCGCCTTCCTCGCCAACGTCAGCCATGAGACCGGCGGTCTCGTCCACATCGTCGAGCAGAACCAGGCGAACTACCCGCACTACTGCGACTGGAACCGGCCCTACGGCTGCCCCGCGGGCCAGGCGGCGTACTACGGCCGCGGACCGATCCAGCTCAGCTGGAACTTCAACTACAAGGCCGCGGGCGACGCCCTGGGCATCGACCTGCTGAACAACCCCTGGCTGGTGCAGAACGACTCCGCGGTGTCCTGGAAGACCGCCCTCTGGTACTGGAACACCCAGACCGGCCCGGGCACCATGACCCCGCACAACGCCATGGTCAACCAGCGCGGCTTCGGCGAGACCATCCGCAGCATCAACGGCAGCCTGGAGTGCAACGGCGCCAACCCGGGCCAGGTGCAGAGCCGGATCAACGCGTACCAGAGGTTCGTCCAGATACTCGGCACCACCCCCGGCTCGAACCTGAGCTGCTGACGTCGGAATAAATGAGGTGCGCCGGGCGGGCCGTGCGCGCCAGCCTGGACGGCATGGCGTGGACGACGACCGACGACCTCGATGCGTTCCGGGCCGTCGCGGGCGCGTTCCTGCGCGCCCGCCCGGTCCGGCACACCGTTCTCCTCACCGTCGTCTCCTCGCTGGAGGCGGCGGGCAGCGGCCGTTACGGCGACCAGCCGCCGGTCTACGGCTGGTGGCGGGCGCCCTCGGGCGCCGTCGACGGTGGTTTCGTCCGCACCCCGCCCCATCCGCCGCTGCTCTCCGCCATGCCCGCGGCGGCGGCGGACGCGCTGGCCCGCCACCTCGCCGGGGCGGACCGGCCGCGGATCACCGGGGTGACCGGCGCGCGCCCGGTGGCCGAGGCGTTCGCGGACGCCTGGGAGCGGCACACCGGGGAGACCCGCGGGGCCGGCCACGTGCAGCGGCTGTACCGGCTGCACACCCTGACCCCGTCCGGGCCCGTACGGGGGCGGGCCCGGACGGCCACCACCGCCGACCGCGACCTGCTGCTGAGCTGGTACGAGGCGTTCGGCCGCGACACCGGAGCGCTGCCCGGGAACGAGGTGGCGCGCGCGGTGGACGACCGGCTCGGCCACCACGGCGCCCTGCTGTGGGAGGTGGACGGCGAGCCGGTGGCCACCGCCGCGGTGAGCCGCACGATCGCGGACACCGTCCGGGTCTCGCTCGTCTACACCCCGCCCGAGCTGCGGGGACAGGGGTACGCGGGTGCGGTCACGGCCGCCGTGAGCCGGGCGGCGCGTACCGCGGGGGCCGAGCGCGTGCTGCTCTTCGCCGACCTCGCCAATCCCACCAGCAACGCCCTCTACCAGCGGATCGGTTACCGCCCGGTCGAGGATCACCTGCGCCTGACGTTCACACCCTGAGAACGACCTGAGCAGACCCGGAGACCTCTTCCGGAACAAGGTCACCGGTCGAGAGAGTTGTGACAGTGCAGCAGCACAACAGCACAGGCCATGGGGTGCCCCGTCGCTCCCCTTCACCCAGGAGGTGCCGTGACCGGTCCCAGCCCTCAGCGTGCCCGGCTCGCCACAGCCCTGCGCCCCGCCGCCTTCGGGGCGGACCCGGCCGGGGAGCGGATGGAGCGCATCCGGCGGTCCCCGAACTTCGCGAACGGTGTCTTCACCAACCCCGGCGGCGGCCGCACCGCCCCCTCCGGCTCGATGCTGAAGTTCCTCCCCACGTACTTCCGCAGGGAGCAGCGGGTGCGCCGGGCCCCGGCCGGGACCGTGCCGGTCCACCCCACCACCCTCGCCGACCTGGCCACACCGCCCGCCTCCGGGCTGCGGCTGACCTGGATGGGCCACTCCAGCGTGCTCGCCGAGATCGACGGGCGGCGGGTGCTGTTCGACCCGGTGTGGGGTTCGCGCTGTTCGCCCTTCGCGGCCGTCGGGCCCAAGCGGCTGCACCCCGTCCCGGTGCCGCTGCGGGAGCTGGGGCCGGTGGACGCGGTGGTCATCTCCCATGACCACTACGACCACCTGGACATGCCCACGATCCGCGCGCTGGTGCGCACCGGCACCACGTTCGTCGTACCGCTCGGGGTCGGCGCGCATCTGGAGCACTGGGGCGTACCGGCGGACCGGATGACGGAGCTGGACTGGCACGAGTCCACCGATGTGGCGGGGCTGTTGCTCACCGCCACCCCCGCCCGCCACTTCTGCGGCCGCGCGCTGCGCAACACCCAGCACACCCTGTGGGCCTCCTGGGTGGTGGCCGGGCCCGAGCACCGGATATTCCACAGCGGGGACACCGGGTACTTCCCCGGCTTCGCGGAGATCGGTACGTCGTACGGGCCGTTCGACGCGACCATGATCCAGATCGGGGCGTACAGCGAGTTCTGGCCCGACATCCACATGACCCCCGAGGAGGGCATGCGCGCCCACCTCGACCTCCAGGGCGGCGAGCCCAGCCGGGGGATCATGCTGCCGATCCACTGGGGCACCTTCAACCTCGCCCCGCACCCGTGGGAGGAGCCCGCCGAGGGCACCGTCGCCGCGGCGCGCGCCGCGGGGGCGAGGGTGGCCGTGCCGCGCCCGGGCCAGCCCTTCGAGCCGTTGCACGGGCTGCCGCTGGAGACGTGGTGGCGGGCGGTGGCGGCCCCGTCTGCGACGGCCTACCCGGACGTCACCGAGGACGCCGCCGAGAACGTGCACCCGCCCAAGGGTCCGGTCGATACGGCGGGAGGCGACACCGACCCCGCGGTGCCCATTCCGCAGCCGTAGTACGCCAGTTGAGTCGAAAGCCTTGTGGGTGGTGTGGCGCGCTCGCTTCAATGGTTAGGAAACATTCCTAACGGACGACTCAAGCGAACGGAGTCCCCCATGTCCAGAAGGATCGGCCTGACGGCGGCAGCCGTGGCGTTACCCGCCGCGCTCGTGTTCACCGGCGTCGGAGTGGGCCAGGCCGCCACCCCCGTCCACTCCCCGGCTCAGCAGGCGGGCGTGGCGGCCAACCTGGACGATCCGGCCAAGAAGGAGATCGCCATGAAGCTGGTCTCCAGCGCCGAGAACTCCTCCCTGAACTGGCGCGCCCAGTTCAAGTACATCGAGGACATCGGCGACGGCCGCGGCTACACCGCCGGCATCATCGGCTTCTGCTCCGGCACCGGCGACATGCTGGAACTCGTCGAGTACTACACCCAGCAGAAGCCGGGCAACGTCCTCGCCAAGTACCTCCCCGCCCTGCGCAAGGTCAACGGCAGCGACTCCCACAGCGGCCTCGACCCCAACTTCACCAAGGACTGGAAGACGGCCGCCGCCGACAAGGCTTTCCAGAACGCACAGGAGCACGAGCGCGACCGCGTCTACTTCAACCCGTCCGTCAAGCAGGGCAAGGACGACGGCCTCGGCGCGCTCGGCCAGTTCATCTACTACGACGCGATCGTCATGCACGGCCCCGGCAGCAGCAAGTACAGCTTCGGCGGCATCCGCAAGACGGCCATGTCCAAGGCCAAGACCCCGGCCCAGGGCGGCAACCAGACCACGTACCTCAACGCCTTCCTCGACGCCCGCAAGAAGGCCATGCAGAGCGAGGAGGCACACAGCGACACCAGCCGGGTCGACACCGCGCAGCGCGTCTTCCTCAACGCGAAGAACTTCGACCTGAACCCACCGCTGAAGTGGAAGGTCTACGGCGACTCCTTCGAGATTCCGTCCTGACCGGCGTTGTGACTCGGGCTACCGGCCGGGGGAGTGGGTGCTCGAAGCGGAGATGAGCTTCGAGCACCGCCCACCCCCCGGATGCCCTCCCCTCGGGCTGGAGGTCAGCGGCTCGCCGCCGCCACCAGCGCCCGCATGACGCGTAGGTCGTCGCCCGCCTCCGGGTGCCACTGCACGCCCAGCACGAAGCCGTCCGCGCCGGGTCGCTCCACGGCCTCCACCGTGCCGTCGTCGGACGCGTACGCGCCGGCGATCAGGCCCTCGCCGAGGTGGTCCACCGACTGGTGGTGGTACGTGGGTACGGACAGGGGCTCCGGTAGTGCCTCGGCCAGCCGCGTGCCGGGGACCGGCTTCACCTCGTGCTGGTCGAAGACGCCGGGCGGGCCCGCGTGGGCGTCCAGGTGCTGGTGGAGGGTGCCGCCCAGCGCGACGTTCAACAGCTGCATGCCCCGGCAGATGCCCAGCAGGGGGACGCCTGAGGACAGCGCCGCCTCGATCAGGGCCAGCTCCCAGGCGTCCCGCTCCCGCGCGGGCGGGCCCGTGCGGGGGTCGGGGGTGGCGCCGTACCGTACGGGCTCCACGTCCGGGCCGCCGGAGATCACGACGGCGTCGAGGCGGGAGACCACGGCGGCCGCCGAGCCCGCGGCGGGGTCCGGGGGCAGCATCGCGGCCAGGCCCCCGGCGCGCTGGACGAGTTGGTGGTACCCGGCGGGGAGCAGGGCGGCGGGGAGGTTCCAGACGCCCCAGTGCGCCGAGGCTTCGAGGTAGGTGCTGATGCCGATCAGAGGGGGCAAGGACGGGTCCAATCTCTCAGTCGCGGGACAGTTCGGCCTCGGCCTCCGCCAGCGCCGCGAACTCCTCCTCCGGCGCCGACGCGACCAGACGGTGGCGGCTGTAGAAGGCGAAGTAGGCGAGCGCCACGGCGTAGACGCCGAGGGCGATGAACGCCGCGTCCTTGTCCACCAGGAAGGTGGCCACCAGCGCCGAGCAGGCCAGGAGGAAGGCGAGGGACGAGGTCACGATGCCGCCGGGGGTGCGGTACGGGCGGTCGAGGCCCGGCTCGCGGCGGCGGAGGACGATGTGGGAGAGCGACATCAGGGCGTACGAGATGGTGGCGCCGAAGACCGCGACGTTCAGCATCCGCGCGCCGTCGCCCGACCAGGCGGCGAGGCCGAAGCCGATGGCGCCGGGGACGAGCAGGCCCAGGTAGGGGGCCTTGCGGCGGCTGGTCAGGGAGAGGAAACGGGGGAGGTATCCGGCCCGGGAGAGGGCGAACAGCTGCCGCGAACCGGCGAAGATCAGGGAGAAGAAGGAGGCGACCAGACCGGCGAGCCCCGCGTAGTTGACGACGCGGGACAGAGTGGTGGGCTCGCCGTCCGGCTGGAGCGCCTCGACCAGCGGGTTGCCCGCGTCCTGTACGGCGTCCGCACCGCGCGCGCCGGTGGCGGCGAGGAAGGTGAGCAGGGCGAGGACCAGCAGGATGCCCATCGACGAGGCCATGGCCTTGGGCAGGGTGCGCGCAGGTTCGCGGGTCTCCTCGGCCGCGAGGGGGACGCCCTCCACGCCCAGGAAGAACCACATGCCGAAGGGGAACGCCGCCCAGATGCCGAGCAGTCCGAACGGCAGCCAGGAGTTGGAGCCGAACGCCGAGTGGTCGACCGCGATGTCGTTCAGCGAGCGCGAGTCGAAGTCGGTGAAGGCGGCGACCGCGAAGATCAGCAGCGCGGCGACGGCGATGGCGGTCACGATGAGGCTGAACCGCAGGGCCTCGCCCACGCCCCACAGATGGATCCCGATGAAGATCACGAAGCAGGCGAGATAGACCGGCCAGCCGGACTCCAGGCCGAAGAGGCCGAGCGATTCGACGTAGTCGCCGATGAAGATGGAGATGGCGGCGGGGGCGAGGACGTATTCGATGAGGATCGCCGTGCCGGTGAGGAACCCGCCCCAGGGGCCGAGGGCGCGCCGCGCGAAGCCGTAGCCGCCGCCCGCGGTGGGGAGGATCGCGGCGAGTTCGGCGAGGGCGAAGACCATGCAGGTGTACATCAGGCCCATGAGCACGGCCGCGATGGCCAGCCCGCCGAAGCCGCCCTCGGCGAGGCCGAAGTTCCAGCCGGAGAAGTCGCCGGACACCACATAGGCGACGCCGAGGCCGGTCAGCAGCAGCGGACCCGCGCTGCCGCGGCGCAGGGTGCGCCGCTCCAGGTACCCGTCTTCGCCGGGTTCGCCGGGGTCGGGGGAGGTGCGGGCGGTCTCGGTTCCTTCAGTCATGTCAGCCATGGGCACTCCTGGCTTCGCACGAGGGGACGGGCGCGGTGGGGGACGGGGGTGGGGATTGGTGTGGGGGCATACCTTTGCCGTACGGGGAGGGTCCGCGCAAGACCCTCCGCGGAAAAAGGGCTACGGCAGGAACCCGCGCAGCAGCGCCGCCGTGCCCTCGCAGTGCTCCCGCATCACCTCGCGCGCCCCGTCCGCGTCCCCGTCCAGCACCGCCTCGACCAGCGCGCCGTGCTGGGCCTGGGAGTGCTCCAGGTTCCGTACCAGCAGCGGGATGCAGTCCAGCAGGTCGTTGACGGTGGCGCGGACGGCCGCGTACTGGGCGGCCAGCGACGGTGAGCCCGCCAGCTCGGCCAGGGTCAGGTGCAGCATCGTGTCCAGCCGCCGGTAGTCGGTCAGCGGGGCGTCGCGCGTCGCGTCGAGGGCGGCGCGCAGCCGCGTGGCCTGGGCGTCGGTCAGGCCGTGCGCGGCGCACAGCCCGGCCGCGCCGACCTCCAGGACCTCCCGGAAGCGCAGCGTGTCCTCGACGTCCACCGCCTCGACCCGCCGCCGCAGCTCGTCCTCGCCGCCCGCGGCGGGCTCCGGCCGGGCCCGTACGAAGGTGCCGCCGTACCGGCCGCGGCGGCTCTCCACGATCCCCTGGTCCTGGAGGACCTTCAGCACCTCGCGCAGGGTCACCCGGCTGATCCGCAGCCGCTCCGCCAGCTCGCGTTCGGCCGGGAGGCGGCCGCCGTCGGGGACCAGCCCCAGCCGTACGACCTGGAGTATCTGCTCCAGCGCCTCCTCGAAGCCGTTTCCGGCGCGCACCGGGCGCAGCACCGGCGCCAGCCGGTCCCCGGCCGCGCCGCCGTGCGTGCCCAAGCTCCCGCCCGCGCCCGCGCCGCCGATCCCGCTCCGGCCCGCGCCCTCGCTTCCGCCCTCGCTCATGGAACCCTCCGCACCTCCTTCCCAATCAATGGTCTGCGGTATTACCTTAAGGCCACTCCGCGCCCCCCACACCCGTCCGAAGCCAGGAGGCACCACCGTGGCAGACCGCACGCCCCCGCTCTCGGTCGACGAGCTGACCAGGCTCGTCGCCGCCGGGGAGATCGACACCGTCGTCCTGGCCTTCACCGACATGCAGGGCAGACTCCAGGGCAAGCGGTTCGCCGCCCGCTTCTTCCTGGACGACGCCCTGGAGCACGGCACCGAGGGCTGCAACTACCTGCTCGCCGTCGACGCCGACATGAACACCGTCGGCGGCTACGCCATGTCCTCCTGGGAGCGCGGCTACGGCGACTTCGCCCTCCAGGGCGACACCGCCACCCTGCGCCGCACCCCCTGGAACCCCGGCACCGCGATGCTCACCGCGGACCTCTCGTGGCACGACGGCTCGCCCGTGGTCGCCTCCCCGCGGCAGATCCTGCGCCGCCAGCTGGACCGGCTCGCGGAGCGCGGCTGGACCGCGTACGCCGGGACCGAGCTGGAGTTCATGGTCTTCAGGAACACCTACGAGCAGGCGTGGGACAGCGGCTACCGCGGGCTCACCCCCGCCAACCAGTACAACGTCGACTACTCCATCCTCGGCACCGGCCGCGTCGAGCCCCTGCTGCGCCGCATCCGCAACGAGATGGGCGCCGCCGGGATGACCGTGGAGTCGGCCAAGGGCGAATGCAACCTCGGCCAGCACGAGATCGCCTTCCGCTACGACGACGCGCTGACCACCTGCGACCAGCACGTCATCTACAAGACCGGCGCCAAGGAGATCGCCGCCCAGGAGGACATGGCGCTCACCTTCATGGCCAAGTACGACGAGCGCGAGGGCAACTCCTGCCACATCCACCTCTCGCTGCGCGACGAGGCCGGGCAGCCCGTGCTCGCGGACGACGACGGCCCGTACGGCATGTCGAAGACCATGCGCCACTTCCTGGCCGGGCAGATCGCCGCGATGCGCGACTTCACGCTCCTCTACGCCCCCAACATCAACTCCTACAAGCGGTTCCGGCCCGGCTCCTTCGCGCCCACCGCCGTCGCCTGGGGCCCGGACAACCGCACCTGTGCGCTGCGCGTCATCGGCCACGGCCATGCGCACCGGCTGGAGAACCGGCTCCCCGGCGGCGACGTCAACCCGTATCTCGCCGTCGCCGGAATGGTGGCCGCCGGGCTGTACGGGATCGAGCAGGAGCTGGAGCTGCCCGAGGTCTGCACCGGCAACGCGTACACCGGCGACGCCGCACACGTGCCGACCTCGCTGCGCGACGCCGCCGAGCTGTGGCGGGCCAGCCCCATAGCGCGGGCCGCGTTCGGCGACGAGGTGGTCGAGCACTACCTCAACATGGCCCGCGTCGAGCAGGAGGCGTACGACACCGCCGTCACCGACTGGGAACGCTTCCGGTCCTTCGAGCGCATGTGAGGAACCACCCCGTGACCAACGAACACCCCCACGAGCACCACATCCTCAACCCGGCCACCGAGGAGGTCATCGCCACCGTCCCGGCCGCCACGCCCGCCGACGTGGACGCCGCCGTCGCCCGCGCCGCCACCGCACAGCGCGGCTGGGCCGCCCTCGCCCCCGCCGACCGGGCCCGGCTGCTGCGCCGCTTCGCCGCCACCGTGGACGACCACATCGAGGAACTGGCCGCGCTGGAGGTCCGCGAGGCGGGCCACCCCATCGGCAACGCCCGCTGGGAGGCGGGCAACGTCCGCGACCTGCTGGAGTACGCGGCCGGGGGAGTGGAGCGGCTGAGCGGCGCCCAGATCCCGGTCGCGGGCGGCCTGAACGTCACCTTCCACGAGCCGCTCGGCGTGGTCGCCGTCATCGCGCCGTGGAACTTCCCGATGCCGATCGCCGGCTGGGGCACCGCGCCCGCCCTCGCCGCGGGCAACGCCGTCCTCCTCAAGCCCGCCGAGACCACCCCGCTGACCGCGCTCCGGCTCGCCGAACTCGCGCTCGCCGCCGGGCTGCCCGAGGGGCTGTTCCAGGTGCTGCCCGGCGCCGGGCCGGTGGCCGGGGCCGCGCTGGTCGAGCACCCGGGCGTGGCCAAGGTCGTCTTCACCGGGTCGACGGCCGTCGGCAAGGAGATCATGGCGAAGTGCGCGGCGGGCGTGAAGCGCGTGACGCTCGAACTCGGCGGCAAGAGCCCCAACATCGTCTTCGCCGACGCCGACATCGAGGCGGCGGCGATCGCGGCCCCCGGCTCGTTCCTCGACAACACCGGCCAGGACTGCTGTGCCCGCAGCCGGATCCTGGTCCAGCGCGGCGTCTACGACCGGTTCATGGAGCTGCTGGAGCCCGCCGTGACGTCGTTCACGGTCGGCGACCCGGCCGACCCCGCCACCGCCATGGGCCCGCTGATCTCCGCCGCGCAGCGGGAGCGCGTACGGTCCTACGTCCCCGAGGACGCGCCCGCCGCCATCCGCGGCGAGGCCCCCGGCGGCAAGGGCTTCTGGTACCCGGCCACGGTCCTGGAGGGCGCCGCGCCCGGTGACCGCACCGCCGTGGAGGAGATCTTCGGACCGGTGGCCGTCGTCCTCCCCTTCGAGGACGAGGCCGACGCCGTACGGCTGGCGAACGCGACCGACTACGGCCTCTCCGGCTCGATCTGGACCCGGGACGTGGGCCGCGCGGTGCGCGTCTCGCGCGCCGTCGCCGCCGGGAACCTGTCCGTCAACTCGCACAGCAGCGTGCGCTACGCGACTCCCTTCGGCGGCTACAAGCAGTCCGGTCTCGGCCGGGAGCTGGGCCCCGACGCCCTGACCGCCTTCACCGAGACCAAGAACGTGTTCATCAGCACCGAGAACAGCACCGAGAACAGCAGCGAGAACAGCACCGAGGAGCAGTGACGTGACCGAGACCGTGACCGAAACTGTGGCCGAGACCCCCGTGTGCCGCCGCCTGGTGGGCCGTACCGCGGTCATCACCGGAGCGGGCAGCGGCATCGGCCTGGCCACCGCGCGCCGCTTCGCCTCCGAGGGCGCGCGCGTCGTGTGCGCCGACATCGACGAGTCCGCGGGCAAGGCCGCGGCCGACGAGGTCGGCGGGCTCTACGTCCAGGTGGACGTCACCGATCAGGAGCAGGTCGAGGCGCTGTTCAAGACCGCGTACGACACCTATGGCTCGGTCGACGTGGCGTTCAACAACGCGGGCATCTCGCCGCCCGACGACGACTCGATCCTCACCACCGGCCTTGACGCCTGGAAGCGCGTCCAGGAGGTCAACCTGACCTCCGTCTATCTGTGCTGCAAGGCCGCGCTGCCCTATATGCAGCGGCAGGGCAGGGGGTCCATCATCAACACGGCCTCCTTCGTGGCCGTCATGGGCGCCGCGACCTCGCAGATCAGCTACACCGCCTCCAAGGGCGGCGTGCTGGCGATGTCGCGCGAGCTGGGCGTGCAGTTCGCGCGCGAGGGCATCCGGGTCAACGCGCTGTGCCCGGGGCCGGTCAACACCCCCCTGCTGAAGGAGCTGTTCGCCAAGGACCCGGAGCGGGCGGCGCGGCGGCTGGTGCACGTACCGGTGGGGCGGTTCGCCGAGCCGGAGGAGATCGCGTCCGCCGTCGCCTTCCTGGCCAGCGACGACTCCTCGTTCATCAACGCGGCCGAGTTCCTGGTGGACGGCGGCATCGCCGGGGCGTACGTCACGCCGATCTAGGCCCCGCGGGGAAGCGCCTTATGGCCGGGCGCGCAGTCCGCGCAACCCCGGTGTACGGAGCCGACCCGTGGCCATAAGGTGACGGCGTGAGCATGAACACGCCCCCGGGCTGGTATCCCGATCCCGGTTACACAGGCCACGGCCCCGCCCTGCACCGGTGGTGGGACGGGGCCACCTGGACCGAGTACACGCGCGACGCCACCGCCCCGGCGGAATCGCCCTTCAGCCCGCCGCCCGCGCCCGGCTACGCGCCCGGCCCGGACGGCGGCCGGGGGAACGGCCGCGGCCCCCGGGTCGCGGTGCTCGCGCTGTCCGTGGGGGCCGTGGTCGCCGCGATCATCGGCGGCATCGTGCTGCTGGGCGACAGCGGGGACGGGGGTGACGGCGACCGGGCGAACCCGCTGCCGACCGCCCCCGCTCCGCCCGGGGACGGCGACGACGCCCCCTCGGACGCCCCGTCCGACCTGCCCACCGACGGCCCCAGCGCGGCGCCCACCGGCGACCCGAGCATCGCCCCGGACGCCGCCAGCGGCATCAGCCTGCCCGTGCTGTCGGGCTGGCAGGCGGGCCGCAGCAGCGCCGGCGGCGCGGGCGTGACCACCTCGCGCTACCCGTGCCCGGGCGACCCCTCCACCGACTGCGTCCGCGGCGGGGCCTTCTCCCGGACCGCGAGCGGCTTCAAGGCGGACACCGCCAAGGGCATCGCCGAGGAGGACATAGCCCAGAACGCCGAGGAGTCCTACGGCACGGACGAGGACACCGACCGCAAGGCGTACGGCGGGATCTCCTCGCACAAGCGGCTCAAGGAGGAAGAGGTCGACGTCGCGGGGGAGGAGGGCTATCTGGTGCGCTGGAAGGTCACCACGAAGAAGGGCGACGACGGATACGTCCAGTCCCTCGCCTTCCCGTCGCCCACCGTCCCCGACACCATGGTCCTGGTGCGCTTCGGCTTCGACGTGAGCGACAAGGCGCCGCCGCTCGGCGACATGGACAAGATCGTCGAGGGCATCGAGGCACTGGCGGGCGACGGCCGGTCCATATAGGCCGGTCCATATGGTCCGGTTCGTGGAGGACGGGGGACGGGCGCGGGGCCGACTACAGGAAGGTGCGGCCCTCGCCCCGGTACGTCGGTACGGAGTCCACCACCCGGTCGTCGTCGACCAGGTGCAGCGTCGCGAACCGCTCGCACAGCTCACCGGCCTTGGCGTGCCGGAACCACACCCTGTCGCCGATCAGCAGATCGTCGGCGGCCGTGCCCAGCAGCGGGGTCTGCACCTCGCCCGGGCCCTCCTGCGGGTCGTAAGCCAGCCCCTCCGGCAGATACGGCACCGGCAGCCGGTCCCGGCCCGCCGCCCCGGACGCCGGATATCCGCCGCCGAGGACGGTCACCACGCCCACGCCCGGGCGGCGCACCACCGGCTGGGCGAAGAGGGCGGCCGGGCGGCCCCGGAAGGACGTGTAGTTGTCGAACAGCCGCGGCTGGTAGAGCCCGGACCCGGCGGCGATCTCCGTCACCGCGTCCTCGGCGGCGGTGTGCTGCACGCTGCCCGTGCCGCCGCCGTTGACGAATTCCAGGTCCGCCACCGCCCGTACCGCCCGCACCGCCGCCGCCCGGCGGTCCGCCAGCTCCCGGCGCGCGGTGCGCTGCATCAGCCGGATCGCGCGGGAGCGCAGCGGACGGCCGGTCACCGCGTCGCCCACCCCCGCCACATGGCCCTCGTAGCCCATCAGCCCGACCACCCGGAAGCCGGGGCGGCGCTCGATCTCCCGCGCCAGCGCGGCCAGCTGCTCGGGGGTGCGCAGCGGTGAGCGCAGGGCGCCGACGCGGATCCGGCCGCCCAGCATCCGCAGCGAGGTGTCCAACTCCAGGCAGACCCGGACCTCTTCGGTCCCGGCGCGCACGCTCTCGATCAGGTCGAGCTGGCCGATGTCGTCCACCATCACGGTCACGGCGGCGGAGAGCTTGGGGTCGCTGGTCAGGGTGGCGTAGCCGTCCCGGTCGGTGGACGGATAGGCGAGGAGGACGTCGTCGAAGCCCTCCCGGGCCAGCCACAGGGACTCCGCGAGCGTGAAGCTCATGATGCCCGCGAACCCGTCCCGCGCCAGGGCCCGTTCCAGCAGCGCCCGGCACCGCACCGACTTGCTGGCCACCCGGATCGGCTTGCCTCCCGCCCGGCGTACCAGGTCGCGTGCGTTGTCGTCGAAGGCCCTCAGGTCGACAATCGCCACGGGTGCTTCGAGATGGGCGGTGGCCCGGTCGTAACGGGCCCGGTCAGCGGCGGAAGAGGACATGTCGTGAAGCTTGCCAGACCGCGATTACCGCTGGGTAGAGGGCGGCCGGTGCGCAGGGTGCCCGGTGCCCCGTAGAGTGTCGCGCACGCCACGACCGGCAGGTCAGCGGCGTGATGTCCGTATTCGGGCCCGCCTGCCCGAAAGGCGGTGGGGCGGCGCGGCGAGCCGGACGGAGCGACGTGAACCAGGTCTCGAGGGGCGCGAGGGGGTGCCGGTGAGCGCGGACGCGGAACAGGCGCACTCTTCTCGTCGTACGCCCCCACCTCGCCCTGTGCACCCCCCGCGCACCGCGCCCACGCCCCGGTCCGCGCCCCCACCGCGCAACGGCACCCCACCGCGCAACGGCACCCCGCCCAGCGCCCCGCCCGGTTTCGGTCCGCCGGTCTTCGGTCCGCCCGGCTTCGTCCCGGACCCCGCCACCCCGGTGCTCGGCGTCCCGGCGAAGGTCCCCTTCCCCCGGGGCGCCACGCGCGGCGGACGGAACACCGGCCGTACCGGCGGTCCGAGCGGCCCCGCCGCCGACAGACCGCACGTACCGCCGCGCCCGACCACCCCGCCGCGTCCCACCGCCCCGCCGAGCGCCGGAACCGGCCATCACCGCGCGCGCAGCCGCAAGGTCGCCGCCGCCGTCTCCCTCGTCCTCGGCCTCGGGCTGCTCGTCGGCGCGGCGGCCGGCAGCTGGCTGGGCGACAGCCCCGACGCGACGCCCTCGGCCGCCGACACCTACGCCAAGACGCGCGCCGCCTGGCACAGCGTCCCCGTGGACGACCTCTTCCCCCGCACCCTGCGTGGCAAGGGCGACGGCCCCGGCGGCGCCGACCGCCTCTGGACCCGGGTCGCGGTCGCCCCCGACAGCAGTTGCGGCGGCGGCTTCGACCCGCTGCTCACCAAGGCGCTCTCCCCGGTGGGCTGCGAACGCCTGCTGCGCGCCACCTACACCGATTCCACCAGCACCAGGGTGACCACCGTCGGCCTGCTGATCACCGCGGCCGATACCGCCGGGATGACGGCCCTGCGGCAGCGCTTCGCCGACGACAAGCTGGACGAACGCGCCGATCTGATGCCCCGTCCGTACGCCGCGAAGGGCACCGCCGCGGCCCGCTTCGGAGACGACCAGCGCGCGAGCTGGCGGATCCGGATCCTGACCGACGCACCCGCCGTCCTCTACGCCGTTTCCGGATTCGCCGACGGACGCAAGGTCACCGACCCCCAGTCGGCGGGCGAGGCCACCCGGCGCGGCGCGACCTCCGCTCCCGCCCAGTCCGGCCTCGGTAACGATGCCCGCGGCCTCACCGACGCGACCGAGGACGCCTTCCGCCACGCCCTGTCCCAGGCCCCGGAGGCGCCGGGGACACCGGGCCCGTCCGGTGAGCGGGGGAGCGGCTCATGAGGACCGCGCGGCGCATCGCCGTCAGCCTCGCCGCCGCCGGGCTGACCCTGGTGCCCGTCGCCCCCGCCCGGGCCGACGGCATCCAGGCCCAGGAATGGGCGCTCGACGCCATTCACACCCGCCAGGCGTGGCAGACCACCAAGGGCGCGGGCGCGACCGTCGCCGTCCTGGACACCGGCGTCGACGACCGGCACCCCGACCTCAAGGGGCAGGTGCTGCCCGGCAAGGACCTCATCGGCTTCGGCGCCGAACGCGGCGACCGCCCCTGGGCCCGGCACGGCACCGCGATGGCGGGCATCATCGCGGGCAGCGGACACGGCGCGGGGGGCAGCGAAGGCGTGCTGGGCGTCGCGCCCAAGACCAAGATCCTGCCGGTGCGGGTGATCCTGGAGGACGGCGACCCGCAGCGCGCCAAGGCACGCAGCTCCCGGGGCGGCGCGCTCGCGAAGGGCATCCGCTGGGCCGCCGACCACGGCGCCGACGTGATCAACCTGTCCCTGGGCGACGACAGCGCGTCGGCCCACCCCGAGTCCGCCGAGGACGCCGCCGTGCAGTACGCGCTGCGCAAGGGCTCCGTCGTGGTCGCCTCCGCGGGCAACGGCGGCGACAAGGGCGACCGCGTCTCCTACCCGGCCGCCTACCCCGGCGTGATCGCGGTGACCGCCGTCGACCGCTACGGCAACCGCGCCGCCTTCTCCACCCGCCGCTGGTACGCCACCGTCGCCGCGCCCGGCGTCGACGTGGTGATAGCCGACCCCGACAAGCGCTACTACGAGGGCTGGGGGACCAGCGCGGCCGCCGCCTTCGTCTCCGGCGCCGCCGCCCTCGTCCGCTCCGCCCACCCCGACCTGAGCCCGCGTCAGGTCCGGCAGCTGCTGGAACAGACCGCCCGGAGCCGCCCGTCCGGCGGCCACAGCGACGAGCTGGGCGCGGGCGTGGTGGACGCCGCGGCGGCCCTCAAGGCGGCGGCGAAGACGAAACCCGAGCCCCAGCAGCCCGCCGCCGCGGCGTCGTCACGGCGCTTCTTCGGCTCCGGCCCCAGCCGGACCGGCGCCTCCGGCGACGAGGGCGGGGTCAACGAGACGGCGCTGTTCGCAGCCGCCGCCGGGGCGGGCCTGGTGGCCGCCGCGATCGTCCTGTGGCGCGGCTCGGGCCCGCTGCGCACCCCGCGCGCCCTGCGGCGCCTGTCCCGTACGCGCTGAGGGACCCGTACGCACCGGACGCCGCCGACGGGGCCGTACGCGCGGGGCGCCTGACGACCCGTACGCACCGCGCGCCCTGCAACGCGGCCTACGCCCGGAGCGTCGCGGCCGCCCCCACCGCGGCCCGCGCGGCCTGCTCGACCAGGGCCACGCCGGTGTTCATGTTCTTGCTGCCGTCGGAGAGCACCGCCACCAGGTACGTCCGCCCGCTCGCGGTGACCTGGCCGATGCTGTTGACGTCCCACAGCCCGGTGGTGCTGCGCGGCAGCCAGCCGTTCTTCAGCCGGGTACCGGCGCCCGCGTCGGCGGCGGCCGAGACACCCCAGTCCTGGCCGGTGGCGATCCGGCCCATCAGCGTCCGGATGTACGCCCGGGAGTTCGCGTTCAGCGCCGAGCCGTCCCCGAACACCGCGCGCAGCAGCCTCAGCTGGTCGGCAGCGGTGGTCCGGGTCAGCCCCCACAGCCCCGCCCGGCCGCCGCGGGTGTGGGTCAGGCCCAGCCGGTGCTGCGCCGCGTCGAGCCCGTCGGCGCCGCCGATCACCTTCCACAGCGCGGTCGCCGCGCCGTTGTCGCTGTGCTCGATCATCACGGTGGCGGCGTCGCGCTCCTTAGCGGTCAGCCCGCGCCGCTCGTCCTGCGCCTTGAGCAGCAGCGCCGCGAGGATGCCGACCTTGACGATGCTCGCCGTGTCGTACGCGCGGTTGCCGTACGTCGCGCTCGCCCCCGACCGGGTGTCCAGGAGGGCCACCGCGAACTCACCGTCACACTCGCGGGTCACCGGGGCCAGCGCGTGGCCCAGCGCCTGACGCAGCGTACGGGGCGATGCGGCGGGCGGGGCCGCCGATGCCGTCGAGGGCGCCCCGACCTCGGTCACCCGCTCCACGTCGCCTCCCTGGATGTCGCCCGCCGCGCACCGCGGGCCGGCGCTCGGCCGCAGCTGGGCCCTCGTCGGTGCACTGGTGTCCGCCGCGCACCCCAGCAGGGTCATCGCGAGTGCCGCCACGACCGCGATCACGGCCGGGCGGCGCGCTCTTCGACCGGGGCCGCGGCCCCGGTCCAGCCCCCCTGACGTGTCGGTCTCCATGGAGGGCGAGGCTAGACTCCCCCGCCGCGCGACGGGGGACAAGGTGATGAACAACCCATGAGAAAGACCTCACGGCGGCCCCGATACCCTCATGGAGTGGCGCTCAAGAACATCCCCGACCCCGGCTTCTCCGGCGACGACGGCTCCGCCGACGCCCGCCTGACCGCGGCGCTCGCCGCCTGGGCCGACGACCGCACCGCCGAGCCGGAGGTGCTGGCCGCGCTCACCGAGGCGCGGCTGCTCGTGCCCGTGGTTGCCCTCCTCGGCGAGGTGGAAGAAGGGCCCGACGGGCTGCGCCGCGAGAAGACGAGCGACATGGCCGTGCCCACCCTGGAGGCCCCGGGCGGCCGCCGCGCCCTGCCCGCCTTCACTTCCCTGGAGACCCTGGCCCGCTGGCGCCCGGACGCCCGCCCCGTCGCCGTACCGCTGCGGCAGGCGCTGGAGGCGGCCGCGCACGAGAAGGCGGACACCCTGGTGCTGGACCTCGCAGGACCGGTGCCGTACCAGGTCACCGGGCCCGCCCTGCTCGCCCTCGCCGAGGGCCGGACCAGCACCGATCCGCTCGCCGACCCCGCGGTCGCGGAGGCGGTGCGTACCGTGCTGGCCGCCGAACCCGAGGTGGTGCGCGCCCATCTGGCCCCGGCCGCGGACGCCGACGGCATGCTGGCGCTGGCCCTGGCCCCGCACGCCCCGGCGCGCGAGACGGCGCAGCGGGTGGCGGGCGCGCTGGCGGCCGACGAGACGCTGCGGGCCAGGCTGGTGCGCGGGCTGAACCTGGCGCTGCTGCCGCCGGACGCGACCGTGCCCGGGGAGCCCCTCTTCAGCCGCTGATACTGGCCTCGGTAAACCACCGCTGACCTGCGACGGAACGGTCATCGGCAGGCGAAATCACCCGATACGCCCCACAATGCATAGGGCAACTGGCGGTCCGAGCGATGCGAGGAGAACGCCATGGAGACGAGAACGGTCGTATCGGAGTTCACCGGAACCGCGCTGCTGGTCCTCTTCGGCGTCGGTTCCCTGGTCCTGGCGGGTGACTACATCAACGCCGTCGGCATCTCGCTCGCCTTCGGCTTCATCCTCATCGCGCTCGCCTACGCGTTCGGCCGCATCTCGGGCTGCCACATCAACCCTGCGGTCACCCTGGGGATGCTCCTGGCCGGGCGGATCGACCTACGCAGGGCCGCCGAGTACTGGGTCGCGCAGCTGGTCGGCGGGATCGTCGGCGCCGCCGTGCTGTTCCTGCTCGCCAAGCAGGTGCCGAGGCTGCGTACGGACGACGCGTTCGGCAGCAACGGCTACGGCGGCCGGTCCCCGGTGGGCCTCGGTGCGGGCGGGGCGTTCCTCGCCGAGGTGCTGCTCACGTTCCTGCTGGTCTTCGTCTTCCTCATGGTGACGGAGAAGGTGACGCTGGCCGGGATCGAGCCGGTGCCGGTGGGGCTCGCGCTCGCCGCCGTCAACCTGGTCGGCATCCCGCTGACCTGGACCTCCGTAAACCCGGCGCGCAGCCTCGGCCCGGCGCTGTTCGCGGGCGGCGGGGCGCTCTCCCAGCTGTGGGTGTTCCTGATCGCGCCGCTGGTCGGCGGGGTGCTCGCGGCCGTCGTCCACCGGTTCACGCATCTGCACCCGGCGGGCCAGGCCGAGGAGGAGCAGGCCGCGGAGCCGCGGCCCGGCCCGTGGGGGCGGATGCGCGGCGGGCACCGCCCCGAGGCGGGCGGCCCCGAGACCAAGGGCCCGGAGGCGGCATGAGCCCGGGGGCGATCCCGGTGGCCATCCCGGGGGCGCCGCCCGCTCCCGTCCGCCGCCGGGCGGGCAGGGCTCGCGCCCCGCCGCGCGCCGGAAGCGACAGACGCCTCAGATGCGCTGGAAGCGTCAGAAGACCGGGCCGGTGAACTTCTCGCCGGGCCCCTGGCCCGGCTCGTCCGGGACGGCCGACGCCTCACGGAAGGCGAGCTGGAGCGACTTGAGGCCGTCCCGCAGCGGGGCCGCGTGGAAGGAGCTGATCTCGGTGGCGCTCGCCGTGATCAGACCGGCGAGCGCGTTGATCAGCTTGCGCGCCTCGTCCAGGTCCTTGTGCTGCGGGCCCTCCTCGGCCAGCCCCAGGTTCACCGCCGCGGCGCTCATCAGGTGCACCGCGACCGTCGTGATCACCTCGACCGCGGGTACGTCCGCGATGTCACGGGTCATACGGTCGAAGTCGGGGGTCGGCTGCCCGCTGTTGGCGTCGCTCATGGTGGTCGAAGGCTCGCTTCCTGGTGGATGATGGGCTCCACCCTAGGACGCCGCCCGTCGGCCGCTCGTACCGGTCGGGGGAACCGGGCGTGTGACATGGACGACGGGCCCCGTCGCCGTCTCTCCGACCACCCGGTGAGCATCCCGCGCGGGTCCTGGTATCGTAGGTAAACGACCGGCCGGTCACTCGCGTGTCCGGCCCACAAGTGGAGGCTCCGAACTCCCACCTCCCGACCTCGGGTCGGCAGGTCAACGGTCAGGCTGCGCCCCGCGGTGACTCGCGGCGGTGCTCCCGGTCAGTGAGGAGCCCCGCCTGTGTACCGTCCGGGGCGTTTTGTGCTTCTCGGCTCGGTGGTCTCTATACAGACGTAACGCGGCAGTCCGCCAGGCGGTCGCGTGGTGCAACCGAGGAGGATCCATCAGCGCCGAGCCCCGCATCAACGACCGGATTCGCGTCCCCGAGGTGCGACTCGTCGGTCCCAGTGGCGAGCAGGTCGGCATTGTGCCGCTTGCCAAGGCCCTGGAGCTTGCGCAGGAGTACGACCTCGACCTCGTCGAGGTGGCGGCGAACGCTCGCCCGCCGGTCTGCAAGCTCATGGACTACGGAAAGTTCAAGTACGAGTCGGCCATGAAGGCCCGTGAGGCGCGCAAGAACCAGGCGCACACGGTCATCAAGGAGATGAAGCTCCGGCCGAAGATCGACCCGCACGACTATGACACCAAGAAGGGTCACGTCGTCCGGTTCCTCAAGCAGGGCGACAAGGTCAAGATCACGATCATGTTCCGCGGCCGTGAGCAGTCCCGGCCCGAGCTCGGCTACCGGCTGTTGCAGCGGCTCGCTGAGGATGTCCAGGAGCTGGGCTTCGTGGAGTCCAACCCCAAGCAGGACGGCCGAAACATGATCATGGTTCTCGGTCCGCACAAGAAGAAGACCGAGGCGATGGCCGAAGCCCGTGAGGCACAGGCCGCCCGCAAGGCCGAGCGCCAGGGCGCCGGCCACGCGGAGGAGACCGCCGAGGAGCCCGCCGAGGCGTGACCGCGAGGCGCGAGCCTCGACCGCCCAGCCCGCCCGGGGCCCCGGTCCCGGACACCAACCGAAACACATGACGCTTCCGTACGCCGGATCGCGGTACCCGCCGCGCCTTCGGCCGCCGGACAGCGCCCCCGACGAGGAGTGAACGGCGACATGCCGAAGAACAAGACGCACAGCGGTGCCCGCAAGCGATTCAAGGTCACCGGCTCCGGCAAGGTCATGCGCCAGCGCGCCGGTCGCCGCCACCTTCTCGAGCACAAGCCGTCGACGCTGACGCGCCGCCTGGACGGCAAGGTCGAGATGGCCCCGGCCGACGCCAAGAAGATCAAGAAGCTTCTCGGCAAGTGACGCACCCGCCCCGCCGAACCGGCGGGGCGTGCGCCAGGCCGACCGCGACCTATTCGTTTCCGGGCCGTGTGAGTCACCCGCGGCCCCGTACAAGGAGTTAAACAAGTGGCACGCGTCAAGCGGGCAGTCAACGCCCACAAGAAGCGCCGGGCGATCCTCGAGCAGGCCAGCGGTTACCGGGGCCAGCGCTCCCGCCTGTACCGCAAGGCCAAGGAGCAGGTCACCCACTCCCTGGTCTACAACTACAACGACCGCAAGAAGCGCAAGGGCGACTTCCGGCAGCTGTGGATCCAGCGCATCAACGCCGCTGCCCGCGCCAACGGCATGACGTACAACCGCTTCATCCAGGGTCTGAAGGCCGCCAACATCGAGGTGGACCGCAAGATCCTCGCCGACCTCGCGGTCAACGACGCCAACGCGTTCGCCGCGCTGGTCGAGGCGGCGCAGAAGGCGCTGCCGAGTGACGTCAACGCCCCGAAGGCGGCCTGACCTCACGCCGACGGACCCGCAGGTGCCCCTGGGCACCTGCGGGTCCGCGCATGTAGGCGCCCGCCGCCGTGCCGTGTCGGCGTCCGCCGGTGCCCCCTGGCGTTTCGTCGCCGGGTGCGGCCCGGTGGCCGGGTTGTGCCCACCCGTTCCGCCCTGCGGAACGATTGCCCACAACCATGCGACGTTGCGGGGTGGGGGAGACACCGGGCCGCACCCACCACCACACCGCAACACGAGAAGGCGCATCCCATGGCGACCCCCGAGCTGACGTCCCTGCGATCGCCGCGCGTCACCGCGGCCAGACGGCTCGCCAAGCGCAGCTTCCGCGGCAAGGAGCGCCGGTTCCTCGTGGAGGGCCCGCAGGCCGTCCGCGAGGCGATCGCGCACCTGGTCGAGGTGTACGCGACGCCCGAGGCCGCGGCCCGGCACACCGGCATCGTCGAGGCCGCCCGCGCCGCCCGCATCCCGGTCCTCACCGCGTCCGACGACGTGATCGCGGAGATGTCCGACACGGTCACCCCCCAGGGCATCGTGGGCCTGTGCCGCTTCCTGGACTCGCCGTTCGAGGAGATCCTGCGGGCCCGCCCCCGGCTGGTCGCCGTGCTCGCGAACGTCCGCGACCCGGGCAACGCCGGGACCGTGCTGCGGTGCGCGGACGCCGCCGGGGCAGATGCGGTGGTGTTCACGGACGCCTCCGTGGACCCGTACAACCCCAAGGCGGTACGGGCCTCCGTGGGCTCGCTCTTCCACCTTCCGGTGGCCATCGGCGTACCCGTCGAGGAAGCGGTCGGCGGGCTGAAGGAGACCGGGGCGCGGGTGCTGGCCGCGGACGGGGCGGGGGAGCGCGACCTGGACGCGGAGCTGGACGACGGGGTGCTCGGCGCGCCCACCGCCTGGATCTTCGGCAACGAGGCGTGGGGGCTGCCGGAGGCTACCCGCGCACTCGCGGACGAGGTGGTGCGCGTTCCGATCCACGGCAGAGCCGAGAGCCTCAACCTCGCGACGGCCGCCGCCGTGTGCCTCTACGCCTCCGCTCGTGCGCAGCGCGCTCCCACAGGGTGCCGTTCCGTGACCGGGACCTAGTAGGGTTTGCCCCCACACGAGGCCCAGGAGGGGGTGTGGGGATGGACGTCAGGACCTCCGGCGCCGGGGCGGCTGCGGCCGATGCCCACGCGCCCGGACGGAAGCTGCCGGGTCCCGGCGGACACGACCGCCGGGAGCCGGGGACGGGGCGCGAGCGCGGCGCGCACGACCCGTACGAGGCGCTGGCCGCGCTCGGCCTGCACCCGGACGATCTGCCCGACGGCCTGGTGGTGGCCGACGAGACGGGCCGGGTCACCTGCTTCAACGCGGCGGCGGGTCGCATCACCGCCATCCGCCCCGCGGACGCCATCGGCCAGCGGCTGGAGCGCGCGCTCCCGTTAGAGGACCTGGACGGTCGGCGCTGGTGGGCGCTGACCGATCCGTACGGAGGGCTGGCCACCCGCGTCGGCCAGCCCGAGCGCAATCTGCTGTTGCCCGGCGGCCACGAGGTCCTGGTCTCGGCCCGTTACGTACGTGAGCGGCCGACCGGACCCGTGCGCCGCCTCGTCGTTTCGCTGCGCGGTACCGAGGCCCGGCGGCGCACCGAGCGCAGCCATGCGGAGCTGATCGCGACCGTGGCGCATGAGCTGCGGTCCCCGCTGACCTCCGTGAAAGGTTTCACGGCCACCCTGCTGGCGAAGTGGGAGCGGTTCACCGACGACCAGAAGCGGCTGATGCTGGAGACGGTCGACTCCGACGCGAACCGCGTCACCCGCCTGATCGCCGAGCTGCTGGACATCTCCCGGATCGACTCCGGTCGGCTGGAGGTGCGCCGTCAGCCGGTGGACGTCGCGGCCGCCGTGCGCCGCCATGTGCAGGCGCTCACCTCGGCCGGGCAGACCGCCGAACGGTTCCTGATCAAGGTGCGGGGTCCGCTGCCGGGTCTGTGGGCCGACCCGGACAAGATCGACCAGGTGCTGGGCAACCTGCTGGAAAATGCGGTGCGGCACGGCGAGGGAACCGTCACCATCGAGGTGGCCCCCGCACCGCACCGACCCGCGGCGGACGGCCCCGTCGTCGAAAGGACCGCCATCACCGTGAGCGACGAAGGCCCCGGTATCCCGGAGGAGTCGATGAGCCGCGTCTTCACCCGCTTCTGGCGGGGCAGCAAGCGCGGCGGCACCGGCCTCGGGCTCTACATCGTCAAGGGCATCGTCGAGGCGCACGGCGGGACGATCACCGTCGGACGGGCCGCCGGGGGCGGCGCCGAGTTCCGATTTACGCTGCCCGTGGGCACCCCGGCCTATCTGGCCTGAGCGTCCCCACGGGCTTCCCGCGGAACAGCAGACACCCCGCGCCCCTTAGACTCGGGCTTTGGCACCTTCGGCGTCCCCTTCGTGGTCGCTTTGTGGACGCAAGCGTCGCAGCCGTCGAGCGGGGTCGCGCAGCCAGCCAATCGGAAGCACGGGAAGAGATGTCGGCACCCAATAAGTCGTACGACCCTGTCGAGGTCGAGGCACTGAAACCGGAAGAGATCGCCCGGATGCGGGACGAGGCGCTGGACGCCATCGCCGCCGCCGGGGACCTCGAAGCGCTGCGCGAGGTGAAGGTCGCCCACACCGGCGACCGCTCGCCGCTCGCCCTCGCCAACCGCGAGATCGGCGCCCTGCCGCCGCACGCCAAGGCGGACGCGGGCAAGCGCGTCGGCCAGGCCCGCGGCCAGGTCACCCAGGCCCTGAAGGCCCGGCAGGCGGAGCTGGAGGCGGAGCGCGACGCCCGGGTGCTGGTCGAGGAGGCGGTGGACGTCACGCTGCCGTACGACCGCACCCCGGCCGGTGCCCGCCACCCGATCACCACGCTCTCCGAGCGCATCGAGGACGTCTTCGTGGCCATGGGCTACGAGGTGGCCGAGGGCCCGGAGGTCGAGGCCGAGTGGTTCAACTTCGACGCGCTCAACTTTCCGCCGGACCACCCCGCCCGGGAGATGCAGGACACGTTCTTCGTCCGGGGTGCCGATAAGGACGAGCCGTCCGGGGTGGTGCTGCGTACCCACACCTCGCCGGTGCAGATCCGGTCGATGATCGAGCGGAAGCCGCCGATCTATGTGATCTGTCCGGGCCGCACCTTCCGCACCGACGAGCTGGACGCCACCCACACCCCCGTCTTCAGCCAGGTCGAGCTGCTGGCCATCGACGAGGGCCTGACCATGGCCGACCTCAAGGGCACGCTCGACCACATGGTGCGGGCACTGTTCGGCGAGGGCATGACCACGCGGCTGCGGCCGAACTTCTTCCCGTTCACCGAGCCGTCCGCCGAGATGGACATGCGGTGCTACGTGTGCCGCGGCGAGTCCGTCGGCAACCCGGACCGCCCGTGCCGCACCTGCTCCAGCGAGGGCTGGATCGAGCTGGGCGGCTGCGGCATGGTCAACCCGCGGGTGCTCATCGCCTGCGGCGTCGACCCGGAGAAGTACAGCGGGTTCGCCTTCGGCTTCGGCATCGAGCGGATGCTGATGTTCCGGCACAACGTGGAAGACATGCGAGACATGGTCGAGGGTGACGTGCGCTTCACCCGGCCCTTCGGGATGGAGATCTGATGCGGGTCCCGCTTTCGTGGCTGCGGGAATACGTCGACCTGCCGGCCGGTGAGACCGGCCGCGACGTCCAGGCCAAACTCGTCGCCGCCGGCCTGGAGGTCGAGACGGTCGAGCAGCTCGGCGCCGGCCTCAAGGGCCCCCTGGTGGTCGGCCAGGTGCTGGCCATCGAGGAGCTGGAGGGGTTCAAGAAGCCCATCCGCTACTGCCAGGTGGACGTCGGCCAGGCCAACGGCACCGGTGAGCAGCAGAACATCGTCTGCGGCGCCCGCAACTTCGCCGTCGGCGACAAGGTCGTCGTCGTGCTGCCCGGTGCCGAACTGCCCGGCGGCTTCGCGATCTCCGCGCGCAAGACGTACGGCAAGACCTCCGAGGGCATGATCTGCTCCGCCAGCGAGCTGGGCATGTCCGACGACCACGACGGCATCATCGTGCTGCCGCCGGAGTACGAGGTCGGCACCGACGCGATCGAGCTGCTGCAACTCGTCGACGAGGTCCTCGACATCGCGGTCACCCCCGACCGCAGCTACTGCCTGTCGATGCGCGGCATCGCCCGTGAGACCGGCATCGCCTACGAGCTGCCGCTGCGCGACCCGGCCCTGCTGGACGTGCCCGCGCCCAACAGCCACGGCTACCCGGTCACGGTCGCCGACCCGGTCGGCTGCGACCGCTTCACCGCCCGCACGGTCACCGGGCTCGACCCCGAGGCGCGCTCGCCGATCTGGCTCCAGCGGCGGCTCCAGAAGGCGGGCGTGCGGCCCGTCTCGCTCACCGTCGACATCACCAACTACGTGATGCTGGAGATCGGCCAGCCGCTGCACGCCTACGACCGCTCCCGGGTGACCGGCGCGATCGGCGTACGCCGTGCCGAGCCGGGCGAGAAGCTCACCACCCTCGACGGCACCCAGCGCGTCCTGGACGCCGAGGACCTGGTCATCACCGACGACAGCGGGCCGATCGGCCTCGCCGGAGTCATGGGCGGCGCCGGGACCGAGATCGCCGACGTCACCGAGGCGGCGGGCACCACCGAGGTCGTCATCGAGGCCGCGCACTTCGCCCCGGTCTCGATCGCCCGCACCGCCCGCCGCCACAAGCTGTCCTCCGAGGCGTCCAAGCGGTTCGAGCGCGGCGTCGACCCGGAGGCCACTTCCGCGGCCGCGCAGCGCACCGTCGACCTGCTGGTGCTGCTCGCGGGCGGCACCGCCGAGGCGGGGGTCACCGAGATCCTCTCGCCCGGCGCCCCGCACACCATCACGCTGCGCGCCGACCACCCCGACAGGGTCGCGGGTGTCGCGTACGGCCGCGAGACCGTGGTGCGGCGCCTCCAGCAGATCGGCTGCGACGTCTACGGCGCGGACGACCTCACCGTCACCGTGCCCAGCTGGCGGCCCGACCTGCGCGACCCGAACGACCTCGCCGAGGAGGTCATCCGGCTGGAGGGCTACGAGAACCTGCCCTCCACCCTGCCGCAGCCGCCCTCCGGCCGCGGGCTGACCGAGCGCCAGCGGCTGCACCGCCGGGTCGGCCGGGCGCTGGCCGGGGCCGGTTACGTCGAGGCGCTGAACTACCCGTTCATCGGCGAGGAGGCGCTGAACCAGTTCGGTCTTGCCGCCGACGATCCGCGGCGCGACCTGGTCCGCCTGGTCAACCCGCTCTCCGACGCCGAGCCCGCCCTGCGCACCACCCTGCTGCCCGGACTGCTCGCCGCGCTGCGGCGCAACGCCGGGCGCGGTGAGCACGACCTCGCGCTCTTCGAAACCGGGCTGGTCTTCCGCGCCACCGGCGACGAGCCCCCGGCCGTGCGCCTCCCCGTCGACCACCGGCCGACGGACGAGGAGATCGCCCAGCTCGACGCCGCCCTGCCGAGCCAGCCGCGGCGCGCCGCCACCGTCCTCGCGGGCGACCGGCAGCAGGCCGGATGGTGGGGCAAGGGCACCCCGGTCAGCTGGGCCGACGCCGTCGAGGCGGGCCGTACCGTGGCGCGCGAGGCGGGCGTCGAGCTGATCGTCCGCCAGGACCAGCAGGAGCCGTGGCACCCGGGCCGCTGCGCCGCGCTGCTCGCCGTCGTCGACGGCGAGGAGATCCTCGTCGGCAACGCGGGCGAGCTGCACCCGCGCGTCACCAAGGCGCTCGGCCTCCCGGAGCGCACCTGCGCGATGGAGATCGAGCTGGACCGCCTGGAGCGGGCGGGCGGCGGCGTGGTGACGTCCCCGCACGTGTCCACCTTCCCGGTGGCCACCCAGGACGTCGCCCTCGTGGTGGACGACTCCGCCGCCGCGGCCGACGTGGAGAAGGCGCTGCGCGAGGGCGCGGGCGAACTGCTCGAATCGCTCCGCCTGTTCGACGTCTTCACCGGCGAGCAGCTCGGCGAGGGCAAGAAGTCCCTGGCGTACGCGCTCCGCTTCCGTGCCCCGGACCGCACCCTGACCGCCGAGGAGATCGCGGTGGCCCGCGACGCCGCGGTGGCCGTAGCCGCGGAACGCACCGGCGCCACCCTGCGCGGCGCCTGACGCCGACGTACGGCCCGAGGGGCGCATCCCGGATTCCGGGGTGCGCCCCTTGGCGTTTCGTTGCCGGGTGCGGGCCGGTGGGCACAACCTGGGGCGGGTTCACACGATCGGGTGGGAATCGGAAGCCCCTGGTCCTTTTGACAGTCGCTGTCGCGAGAATCGTTGCGGTCGCCTGGCCCCGCGGGCCCCGCCGACCGCCTCATTGGCTGCGAGTGGGGGGCTGCGCATGATCGGGACCAAGGCGGTGTGCGGGCGGAGGCTGGGCCTCGCGCTTTCGGTTGTGTGGCTGCTGTGTGCCGTCGTCTGGCAGCGGTACTGCCCCCACCATCCGCTGCTGGTCCCGCTGCTGGCCGCCCCCGTCCCCGTCCTCGCGTACGCGTATCGAGGCCGCCGCTCCCGGCTGGTCCGCGAGCTGGAGCGGGCCCGCGAAGTGGCCGCCGCCGCACAGGAGGTGGTGCTGCGGCCGCTGCCGTCCCGGCTGGACGGCATCGAGATGGCGGGCGGCGCTCTGTCGGCCAGCCGCGGCGCCGCGCTCGGCGGCGATCTGTACGAGGTGCTGGCCACCGCGCACGGCGTCCGCGCCGTCATCGGGGACGTACGCGGCCACGGCCTCGCCGCCATCGGCACCGTCGCCGCCGTGCTCGGCAGCTTCCGCGAGGCGGCGCACGAGGAGGCCGAACTCGCCGGTGTCCTCCGGCGGCTGGACCGCGCGCTGCGGCGTCACCTCGACGACGACCACGGCGAGGAGTTCGTGACCGTCCTGCTGCTGGAGATCGGCCCCGGCGGCGAGCTGACCGCGCTCAACTGCGGCCACCCCTGGCCGTACCGGCTCTACGAGCAGGCCGTGGGCCCGGCGATGGCCCGGCAGATCACCCCCGGTGACGTCCTGCCGCCGCTCGGCCTGTTCCCGCTCCCCGCCGAACTGCCCTTGGCGCACTGCACCGCGCTGCGCCCGGGGGACGCGCTCGTCCTGTACACCGACGGCGCCGAGGACGCGCGCGACGCGCACGGCACCTTCTTTCCGCTGCGCCATGCCCTCGGCGAGGCCGCGGGCAGCGGACCCATCATCCCCGCGGCGGTCGTGGCGGCGGTGCGGGCGGCTCTGCTGCGCCACACCGGCGGCCGGCTCGCCGACGACATCGCCCTGGTGGCGCTGCGCAACGACCGCTGTCCGCTGCCCGCGAGCTTCACACCCCGTGTGAAACGGACTTCACTACGCTAATAGGCGCAGAGTCCACCGGGAGGGCGACATGGAGCCCAATACACTGCTCGACTCCGTACTCGACGAGGCCGGAATCTCCCACGCCGGGCTGGCCGCGCACATCAACGAGGCGGGCCGGGCCCGGGGCATGAAGCTGCGGTACGAACACACCGCGGTGGCCCGCTGGCTGAAGGGGCAGCGGCCGCGCGGCCAAGTGCCGGACCTCATCTGCGAGGTGCTCGGCGAGCGGCTGCACCGCGCCCTCACCCTCGACGACATCGGCCTCGGCACCCCCGGCACCCCGCGCGCCCCCGCCACCCCGCTGTCCGGTTTCGTCGAGCGCGCCACCGCGCTGTGGCGCTCCGACGAACAGCAGCGCCCGCACGTCATAGGAGCCCCCGCGGTCACCGGCACGCCCGCCGTGATCCCGGTGTGGGAGTGGGAGAACCCGCCCGAGGACTCGGACGTCTCCCGCCACGGCCTGACGCGCGTCTCCCTGACCGACCTCGATATGCTGCGCGCCGCCCGCGCCCACTACGAGCAGATGTACCGCAAGGCCGGCGGCATCGCGACCAGAGCCCGCGTCGTGGGCTTCCTCAACTCCGAGACCGCGCCCCTGCTGCGCGGCGCCTACGGCGACGACATGGGCCGCCAGCTGCACCGGGCGACCGGCGGCCTGGTCGCCATCGCCGGGATCTGCGCGTACGACTCCAACGCCCACGGCCTGGCCCAGCGCTACTTCCACCAGGCGCTGCGGCTCGCCAAGGCCAGCGGGGACCGGGGGCTGGGCGCGTATGTGATAGCGCTGCTCGTCACCCAGTCGCTGTTCATGAAGGAGTACCGGCAGGCCGTCGCGTTCGCCGAATCGGCGCTGCGCGCCGCGGGATCCCAGATCACCCCGGCGCTCGCCGCCGACCTGTACGCGATGCAGGCCAAGTCGTACGCGAGACTCGGCGACGGGCACAGCGCGCTGGCCTGCATCCGGCGCGCCGAGACCGCCGCCGAGCGGATCCGGCCCGGCCAGGAGCCCGACGAGACCGGCTATGTGCAGCCGGGCCTGGTCAACATCCAGGTCGCGGAGGCGCTGTTGAGCCTCGGCGACCTCGGCGCCGCCCGGGAACACGCCACCGCCGCGGTCGGCACGCCCGCCCACGACCGGGGCCGGGTGCACCGGCTCGCCATGCTCACCCACATCGAACTCCGGCAGGGGGACGCCGACCGGGCGGGTGCCACGGCGGTCGAAATGACCGAACGGGCCCGCGGCATGGAGTCCCAGCGGTTACGCGACCGGCTCCGCGCGGTACGCGAGCACCTGGCCGCCAGCGAGTGCGCAGCGACGTCCGAGGCCGCGGAACTCATCGACGGGGCCCTGCGCGTTCCGTTCTGACCGTGGGCGCCACCGCGGCCCGAATGTGGGCCGCGCCCTCGTCAGCGGGTGGCCGAGGATTGCCATCTCTCCGACGGAAGGTGGCCGACCAGTGCGATGGAAGAATCTCACGGAGCAGACCGTGTACGAGAACCGATGGTTCCGGGTCAACCTCGCTGACGTCAGACTCCCCGACGGCCGTCATCTGGACCACTATCTGATCCGGTTGCGGCCGGTGGCCGTGGCGACGGTCGTGAACGAGGCCAACGAAGTACTGCTGCTGTGGCGGCACCGTTTCATCACCGACAACTGGGGCTGGGAACTGGCCGCGGGCGTCGTCGAGGACGGTGAGGACATCGAGGGCGCGGCGGCGCGCGAGATGGAGGAGGAGACCGGCTGGCGGCCCGGCCCGCTGCGCCATCTGCTCTCCGTGGAGCCGTCCAACGGGCTCACCGACGCCCGGCACCACATCTACTGGGCCGAGGACGCCGAGTACGTCGGCCCCCCGGAGGACGACTTCGAGTCGGACCGCCGTGAATGGGTTCCGCTGAAGGTGGTGCCCGACCTGGTCGCGCGCGGTGAGGTGCCCGCGGCGAACATGGCGGCTGCCCTGCTGTTGCTCCACCACATCCGCCTGGGCTGATCCTCACCGCGCGGGGCACGGCGGGCGACGGGACCCTTGGCCGGGAACGGCTAGCGTCCCGCCGCCTGCCACACCGCCAGCGCCAGTGCGGATACCCCCGTCAGAGCGGCGATGGAGGGCAGCGGCCAGCGCCCGTGCTCCAGGACGCGGACGCGCCCGGCGAGTTGGCTCAGCTCTTCCTCCATCTGCTCTCCACGGTGGTCGTGCAGGATGAGCCGGCCGTCGACGCGGGCGAAGCCCACTTCGACGCTCCGGCGGAGTTCCGCGAGCTCCACGGCTAACGCGGTCTGCTCGGGCTCGGTGGTCACGGGTTTGGTCCCCTTCCGGATGTACGTCCGTACTGCACTGTTCACGCTCCGAGTCAACCGCGTAACGGGGCGGCGCGGGAGAGTGTGTGGGGATTGTGTGTGAGTCACCGGCGCACACCCCGTGCGAACAGCGCCGTGCACCGGGCGGCGACAGCTTCGTGTGCCGTGCGGCCCCCAGAGTGGCGCAACGGCCTGCGGGTACCGATGGGAGGGAGGAGGACCGGGTAACCGAAGGAAGTGGACGCATGATCGCCGCTCCGATGTGGGACTTCGGTGCTGACCAGGGAGCGCGGCAGTTCGCCGCGCTCGGTACCGCACTGTTTCTGTCCACCCTGATCGGGCTCGAACGGGCCGTGCTCCAGAAGAGCGCCGGACTGCGCACCCACACCCTGGTGGGGGTGGGCAGCGCGCTCTTCATGCAGGTGTCCCAGTACGGCTTCGCCGATGTGCTGAGCCGCGAACACGTCGACCTGGACCCCTCGCGGGTGGCCGCGCAGATGGTCTCGGGCATCGGCTTCATCGGCGGCGGCCTGATCTTCGTGCGGCGGGATGCCGTGCGCGGTCTGACCACCGCCGCGACCATCTGGCTGACCTGTGCGGTCGGCATGGCCTGCGGCGGCGGCCTGCCGTTGCTGGCCACCGCCGCCACCGCGGTCCACTTCCTGGTGGCGCGCGGCTATCCGCTGGTCACCCGCCATATGCCGGCGATCCTGTCGGCCGAGCAGCGGGAGTTGCAGCTGTCCTACCGGGTCGGCGGCGGACTGCTGCCCCGCGTTCTGGAGTTGTGCACGGCCGCCGGTTTCCGGGTGCTGCGGGTGCGGGTGAACCAGGCCCCGTGGAAGGGCCGGGACCGGTTGACCCGGAGCGTCCGTGCCGAGGGGGAGGAAACCGGATCCGGCGGGACGGATGTCGTCGAGGTGCTGATCACGCTCGAAGGCCGGGGCGACGTCCTGCGCCTGGTCGGGCAGATCACCGAACTACAGGGCGTACTCACCGCCGACGCGGGCGCGGAACTGGACGCCGCGGAGTGAATCAGGCGTACTCGTAGAAGCCCGAGCCCGTCTTGCGGCCCAGCCGCCCCGCGTCGACCATGCGCAGCAGCAGCGGGGGAGCGGCGTACAGCGGCTCCTTGTACTCCGAGTACATCGAGTCGGCGATCGCCGCGATGGTGTCCAGGCCGATCAGGTCGGACAGCTTGAGCGGGCCCATGGGGTGGGCGCAGCCCATCTCCATGCCGTTGTCGATGTCCTCGCGGTTCGCGACCCCGGAGGCGAACATCCGGATGGCGGACAGCAGGTACGGGATCAGCAGCGCGTTGACGACGAACCCGGCCCGGTCCAGGGCGTGGATCGCGTGCTTGCCGAGCACGCCCTCGACCAGCGCCTCGGCGCGCTTGATGGTCTCCTCGCCGGTGGTCAGCGCCGGGATCAGCTCGACCAGCGACTGCACCGGGGCCGGGTTGAAGAAGTGGATGCCGATGACGTGGTCCGGGCGGGAGGTCGCGACGGCCAGCTTGACCAGCGGGATGGACGAGGTGTTCGAGGCGAGGATCGCGTCCGGGCGGGTCACCACCTGGTCCAGGACCTGGAAGATCTCCGTCTTGATCTGCTCGCTCTCCAGGACGGCCTCGATGACCAGGTCGCGGTCGGCGAACTCCCCGAGGTCGGTGGTGAAGCTCAGCCGCTCCAGCGTCGCGTCCCGCTCCTCCTCGGTGATCTTGCCGCGGGCGGCGGCCTTGTCGAGAGAGGTGGTCAGGCGGGTACGGCCGATCTCCAGGGCCTCGCCGGTGGTCTCGGCGACCATGACCTCCAGGCCGGACCGCGCGCACACCTCCGCGATGCCCGCTCCCATCTGGCCGCAGCCCACTACTCCGACGCGTTCGATGTCGGTCACATCGTGCCTTTCGCTGAGCTAGCTGTCTGTGTGATCCCCCTGTCGACCCAGACGTTACCCCCCGGTTGGGCGCGGCGGACGGGCCGGGGCGGCATTGGCCCGCCCCGGCCCGTCCGTCCTCACGGTGTGCTGATGAGCCCGTTACGACACGTCCCCGCGCAGGATCCCGCGGCCGTTCGTGCCGACGTAGACCCGGCCGTAGACCCGTGGGTCGCCGGTGATGGTGGCACCGGTCCAGCCCCACTGGTGCGCGTCGTCGTTGATCCGGGTCCAGCTCTTCCCGGCGTCGGTGGAGCGGAAGATGCCGCGCACCCCGCCGATCTTGGCGCTGGTGTAGAGCGTCTGGTACGAGGCGCCGGGGGCGGCCTTGCCGAAGCCGATGGTGTCGGCCTGCTGGACGCCCGGCAGCTTGGTGAAGGTCGCGCCGGAGTCCGTGGAGTGCCACAGCCCGTACGCGCCGGTCGCGGTGCCGCCCGCGAGCCAGATGTCGCCCTCCGCGCCCGGTACGGCCTTGAAGCGCACGCTCTCGGCGGGCAGCCCGGAGGACGCCTTGGCGGTGAAGGCCGCGCCGCCGTCGGTGCTCACGTAGAAGGTGCCGGACTTGTAGCCGTAGAACTTCTTGGGGTTCTTGCGGTCGGACTCGACCACCGCCCCGGCCGGGATGCCGCTCGACGCCGTCCAGGAGTTGCCGAAGCCGGTGGTGCGGTAGACGGCCGACGCGCCGTCGGGGCTCCAGACGAAGCCGCTGCCGTCCGCCGCCGCGGCCACCGTGCCGCCGCCGGTGACACCGGGCGGCTCGGTGCCCTGGAACCAGTTGGCGCCGTTGTCGGTCGAGAAGGCGATGCGCGGGGCGGAGTCGTTGTTGCCCACCCGCACCACGGTGTTCGGGCTGTTCTCGGCGTAGTCCAGGCTGGTGCCCGTGGTGAACGACGGCGAGGTGTAGATCTTCGACGGCACCGCGTCGAGGTCGGTGTGGCGGAAGCCGCCGAGGTCGCCGAGCGCGCTCAGCAGTGGGGCGCCTGACGGCGGGCTGGCCAGGTCGTTGACGGCCGTCTCCTCCAGGCCCTTCACCATCGGCGTGATCTTCGCCTGGCCGCCGGAGTCCCACGCGGTCAGGTTCTCGGTCCCGAAGATCGTCGCGCCGGTGCCGTACATCATCCGGTTGGAGTCGAACGGGTCGATCTCCAGCGCCTCGGTCATCCAGCCCAGCTTCGGGGTGACCTCGGGCGGTGTCGGGTTGGTGCCGAAGGTCAGCCAGGGGACGGAGGAGATGTCCTGGGTGTAGCGGAAGGAGCGGTTCGGGTAGCTGGTGTAGTCCCAGGCCCGGGTCCAGGTGGCGCCGGAGTCGGTGGAGCGGAAGATCTGGGTGTCCGGCCACCAGGAGCTGTAGCCGGTCACCATGAGGGTGCCGGGCTTCTGCCGGTCCACGGTGAGCCCGCTGTAGCCGAAGGAGGTGTCGGCGTCCGCCGTGGGGCTGATGTTCTTCCACTCGCCGGTCGCGGTGGCGTACCGCCACACCTGGCCCTTGCCGCCGTCGTAGGGGCCGCCCTTGTCGCTCGTGGTGAGGTAGAGGTAGCCGTTCTTCGTGTCGAGCACGCCCTTGTGGGAGAGGTAGCCGGTGGGCTGCCCGGCCACCCGCGACCAGGTGGCGCCCGCGTCGGTCGAGCGGTAGACCGTGTTGTCCTTGTCGGCCACGCCCACGTAGAGGGTCTTCGTGGCGCTGCCGGACGAGCCGGTGCGCTCGTCGAACGTCACCCACACCACGCCCTGGTTGTCGCTCGCGTAGCCGCTGCTGTCGTTCGGGTCCTGGACGTAGTTGCCGGGGTTCGGGAAGGCGGTCACCTTCGACCAGGTGACCCCGGAGTCGGTGGAGCGCCACAGGCCGTTGCCGCTGGGCGCGCCGAGGTACAGCACGCTGTTCTTGTTCGGGTCGACCGCCAGCCGTTCGCCCATGCCGCGCCCCGGCATGTTGCCGCCGAGCTTGAAGGGGAGCGCCGTCGACTGCCAGGTGGCGCCCCGGTCGGAGGAGCGCAGGATCGCGCCGTTGCCCGGGTCCCAGCTGTTGGTGTACGTACCGGCCGCCACGTACACCTTGTCCGGCGCGACCGGATCGCTGGCCAGACTGACCACGCCGGTCCAGCCCCAGCGGTCCCAGCCCACCGAGTCCAGCAGCGGCACCCACCGCTTGCCGGACTGGTCCCAGCGGTACGCGCCGCCGATGTCGGTGCGGGCGTAGGCGAGGTTCTTCTCCTTGCGGTTGAAGACGATGCCGGGGACGAAACCGCCGCCGTCGATGCGGACGTTCTTCCAGCTGTAGTTTTCCGCCATGTGCTGTGGGGTGGGGGAGTCGTCGGGGCGGGCCGCGGCGGGGGCGGCGGCCGCGGTCAGTAATCCGCCGACGAGTGCCAGCGCGGCCATGAGCGCGCCGAGCGGTGTTCTCCTGCCTCTGCTGCGCACGGGAACTTCCTCTCCGGGCGTGGGGGTGTGGTGTATTGGGAGCGCTCCCATGCGTGCGTTCTTTTGATGCTAACGGCCGGATGGCCCTGCGAGAAGAGTGAAGTCGAGGGGTACCCATTGCCGCCCGCCCCCAAGGCGCCCATCATCAGCGGGAGTTGCGCCTGAGTGAGGAGTGAGCATGGGTCGGATCACGGGCATCACACGGCGAAGTCTGACGGCCGCGGCCGCCGGGGGGCTGGCCGCGGCCGCCTGGCCGGGCGAGGCGGCGGCGGACGAGCGGGGGCCTGGACGTGAGTTCCGCGGGATGTGGCTGGCCACGGTCGCGAACCGCGACTGGCCCGCGCGCCCCGGCCTCCCCGCCGCCGAACAGCGGGCCTCCCTGCTCGCCTTCCTCGACACCGCCGTCCAGCGTCGGCTCAACGCGGTCGTCTTCCAGGTCCGCCCCACCGCCGACGCGCTGTGGCCGTCCCCGTACGAGCCCTGGTCCGGGTGGCTGACCGGGGTGCAGGGCCAGGACCCGGGCTGGGATCCGCTGGGCACCGCCGTGCGCGAGGCCCACCGGCGCGGGCTGGAGCTGCACGCCTGGTTCAACCCGTACCGCATCGCGAACCACGCCGACCCCACCAGGCTGCTCCCCACCCACCCGGCCCGGCTGCACCCCGAGTGGGTCGTGCCCTACGGCGGCAAGCTCTACTACAACCCCGGCCTGCCCGAGGTCCGCCGCTTCGTCCAGGACGCGATGCTGCACGCCGTCGCGCGCTACGACATCGACGCCGTCCACTGGGACGACTACTTCTACCCGTATCCGGTGGCGGGCCAGGTCTTCGACGACGACGCGGCGTACGCGCGCCACGGCGCGGGCTTCCCCGACCGGGCCGCGTGGCGGCGGAACAACATCGACCTGCTGGTGCGGGAGACCGGCGCACGTATCAAGCGGCTGAAGCGGGGCGTGCGGTTCGGCATCAGCCCCTTCGCCGTGTGGCGCAACCGCGCCACCGACCCGCTCGGTTCCGACACCCGGGCCGGGGTGCAGACGTACGACGACTTGTACGCGGACACCCGGCGCTGGGTACGGGAGGGCTGGATCGACTACATCGTTCCGCAGGTGTACTGGAACATCGGCTTCGCGGCCGCCGACTACGCCAAGCTCGTGCCCTGGTGGGCGGAGCTGGTGCGGGGCACCGGGGTCGACCTCTACATCGGCGAGGCGCTGTACAAGGCGGGCGATCCGGCGCAGCCCGCGCCCTGGCAGGACCCGGCGGAGCTGTCCCGGCACCTCACCCTGTGCGCGGACCACCCGCAGGTGCGGGGGAACGTGTACTTCTCGGCGAAGGAAGTGGCCGCCGACCGCAACGGCGCCATGGCGCGCGTGGTCGCCGACCACTATCCGTGCCGGGTACGTCCGCCCCGCTGAGCCCGGCCCGCGGCCGCGCCGCTACCGCTACCGCGGCCGCTGTCCGGCGGGCAGGTGACGTACGACCGAGTCGGGCCCCGGGGAGAACAGGCATTCATGACCGTCGTCCTCGTAACGGACGCGGTACGGCGGTTCACCGTGGTCCCCGAGCACTTCGATGATCTCTGCGGTCCGGTCGTGAACTCCGACAACCCTGCCGTGCACCAGCAGCTTGTCGCCTACGGTCGCCTCCATCTGCGTGACCTCCTGTAGTGCGGCTACCCGGAGGGCAATGCGATCCCTGTGGCCAGTCTATGGCCGCTCCACCCGGATCGCGCCCCCCGGGTTTCGCCGCATCGGTCGGCCTTCACCCCCGTTGCGTCACCCCGATGCACACCAGGACCGCGACGGCGGCGATCGGTGCGGCGGGGCCGATGTGTTCGCCGAGCAGCAGCACCGACCACACCAGGGTCAGCAGCGGCTGGGCCAGCTGGAGCTGGCTGGCCCGGGCCACGCCGATGGCGGCCATGCCGCGGTACCAGACCACAAGACCCACGAACTGCGAGCCCACCGCCAGCCACAGCAGCCCGGCCACGGCGTGGCCGCCCAGCTGCACGTCCTCGGCGGACAGCGCGATCGCCGCGCCCGGGACGGCCACCGGGACACAGGCCACCAGTGCCCAGCCGATCACCTGCCAGCCCGGCATGGTGCGGGCCAGCCGCCCGCCCTCGGCGTAGCCCGCCGCGCACACCAGCAGCGCGCCGAACAGATACAGGTCGCCGGTGGTCGGTGCGCCGCCGCTCTGCTGCACCGCGAAGCCGATCACCACCGCGGCCCCGGCGAGCGCCGCCGCCCAGAACCTGCGCGAGGGCCGTGCGCCGGTGCGCACGGCGGAGAACACGGCCGTGGTGAGCGGCAGCAGCCCGACGACCACGGCGGCGTGCGAGGTGGTGGAGGTCTGGAGCGCGAGCGTGGTCAGCAGGGGAAACCCGATGACCACCCCGGACGCGACCACCAGCAGTCCGGGCCAGTGGCGCCGCTGCGGCGGCGCCACGCGCCGCGCCGCCAGCGCGCCCCCGGCCACCAGCGCCGCGAGCACCATCCGGCAGGTGGTCACCGACCAGGGGCCGAGCCCCTCCAGCGCCCAGGCGGTGCCGGGGAAGGTGAGGGAGAAGGCGACCACCCCGAGGGCGGCCAGCAGCGTTCCGCTGCGGGCGGTGCCGTGGGAATCGGCCGCGGTGGCGGCGGGCGTGGCGGTGGCGGCGGGGGCGTCCGGCCGGGGGCCGGCGGCACCGCTCACCGCTATCGTGTCGTCGGCAGTAGCGCTATCCTGTGCTCTCATGCAAGAGCGTAGCAGTGTCGCCGAACTGGTCGAATCCCTGCGTCGGGATCTGAACCGCTACTCTCCCGGTGAGAAGCTGCCGTCCAGTCGTGCCCTGGTCGAACGCCACCGGGTGAGTCCGGTCACCGTCTCCCGCGCCCTCGCCGCGCTCGCCGCCGAGGGGCTCGTCGTCACCCGGCCCGGCGCCGGTGCCTTCCGTGCGGCGCCGAGGGTCGAGGCGCCACGCGCCGGGGACACCTCCTGGCAGGAGGTCGCGCTGAGCGTCGAGACGCCCGGCGAATCGGTCCCGCGCTCGGTCGACGCCTCGGGCGTCCTGGCCACCCTCGCCGCCCCGCCGCCCGGCATCCTGGAGCTGAACGCCGGCTATCTGCACCCCTCGCTCCAGCCCGAGCGCGCCATGGCCGCCGCCCTGGCCCGGGCCGGGCGGCGGCCCGGCGCCTGGGGCCGCCCGCCGATGGAGGGCCTTCCCGAGCTGCGCGCCTGGTTCGCCCACGAGATCGGCGGCCGCGGCGGTGCCGTCGCCGCCGCCGACGTCCTGGTCACCGCGGGCGGCCAGTCCGCGCTGACCTGCGCGCTGCGCGCCCTCGCCCCGCCCGGCGCGCCCGTCCTGGTCGAATCGCCCACGTACCCCGGCATGCTCGCCGCCGCCCGCGCCTCCGGGCTGCGCCCGGTCCCCGTCCCGGCCGACGCCGACGGCATCCGCACCGATCTGCTCGCCGAGGCGCTGCGGGCGGGCGGCGCCCGCGTCGTCGTCTGCCAGCCGCTGTTCCAGAACCCGACCGGCGCGGTGCTCTCCGTCGAACGGCGCCGTGAGGTGATCCGGATCGCGCGCGAGGCGGGCGCGTTCGTGATCGAGGACGACTTCGCGCGCTACCTCGTCCACGAGGACGCGCCCCCGCTGCCCGCGGCCCTCGCCGCGGACGACCCCGACGGGGTGGTGGTCCACGTCTGCTCCCTCACCAAGGTCACCTCGCCCAGCCTCCGGGTGGGCGCGCTCGCCGCCCGCGGTCCGGCGCTGGAGCGGCTGCGCGCGATCCAGGTCGTGGACAGCTTCTTCGTCCCGCGCCCGCTCCAGGAAGCCGCGCTGGAACTGGTCGGCGCGCCCTCCTGGCCGCGCCATCTGCGGACCGTCGCCGCCGAGCTGCGCACCCGCCGCGAGGCGCTGGTCACGGCGGTGCGGCGGGAGCTTCCCGAGCTGCCCCCGCCCCATGTGCCGCCCGGCGGCTACCACCTGTGGCTGCGCCTGCCGCACGGCACCGACGAGGCCGCGCTCGCCTCCGCGGCGCTGCGCGCCGGGGTCGCGGTGGCCCCCGGCCGCCCGTACTTCAGCGCGGAGCCGCCCGCCCCGCACGTCCGGCTGAGCTTCGCATCGGTCGCGGGCACCGGTGAACTCGCCGAGGGCGCCCGGCGGCTGCGTACCGCGTGCGACGAGGTGCTGGGGTAGGGCGCCGCCCCGGACCGCCCCCCTTCTCCCGCAGGAGCCCACCCCGGGGGCCCGGCGAACCGTACGATGCGCGAATGACGTTTCGGCTGACGCTGGTCGCCGCCGCCGCGACCTCTTCGCGGCTCGGGGAACGCTTCGGCGACGACCGGCCGCTGGATCCGGCGGGCCGCCGCGCCGCCGAGCGCGCCGCGCCCGTCCTGCTGCCGCTGGCCGCGGCCGAGCTGCGCTACTGTTCGCCGTCGCCGCGCAGCCGGGAGACCGGCCTCGCGCTCGGCTTCACCCCGCTGGTCCAACTCGCCCTGCGCGACTGGGACATGGGCCGCTGGGGCGGCCGTACCCTCGCCGATGTGATGGCGCGCGAGCCGCGCTCGGTCGACGTGTGGCTCGCCGACCCCCGCTCGGCGCCGCACGGCGGCGAATCGCTGCTGGCGTTCATCACCCGGGTCGGCGGCTGGCTGGACACCCGGCCGGTCGAGGAGCACGTCAAGATGCTCGCGGTCGCCGACCCCGGGGTGATACGCGCCGCCCTGATGTACGCCATCAAGGCGCCGCCGCACTGCTACTGGAACGTCGACGTGACCCCACTGTCCACCGTCACCCTCACCGGCCGCGCCGGGCAGTGGCGACTGCGGGTGGAGGGCGACGCGCCGCGCTGACCACGGTCAGGCCGCGCCGTGGAAGCGGTGGTGCAGCGTACGGACCTCCTCGGCGAGGGCGGGGTACGGGCCCTCCACCACCGCGCCGGGCACGACCTCGCGGATCGGCAGGGTCCGTACCGGTGGCGCGGGCACACCGAGGTCGGCGAGCCAGCCCGACAGCTGCTCCGACGAGCTGGCGTACACGATGCGGCCGAGCCCGACCCAGCCGTGCGCGGCCGCGCACATCGGGCAGTGCTCGCCCGAGGTGTAGACGGTGGCCGCGGCCCGCTCCGCGGGGGTCAGCCGCGCCGCCGCCCAGCGGGCCAGGGCGAATTCCGGATGGCGGGTGTGGTCGCCGCCCGCCACCCGGTTGTGGTCCTCGGCGAGGACGGTCCCGTCGGCGGCGACCAGCACCGAGCCGAAGGGTTCGTCGCCCGCCTCCAGGGCCTCGGTCGCCAGCTCCACACAGCGGCGCAGATGCCGCAGATCGTCGTCGGTCGCGGTGCCGTCAGTCGTCACGATGCCTCCCCCGGTGGTGATCAGGGCCCGCATCGTAATCGGTTCCCGTCCGTGGGCGCCGACGGATCCTCAGACCCGCTCGGCCCTCTCCCGCAGCAGTCGCCGCTCGGGGGCGTTGCGGGTCAGGGAGGCGGCGCGCTCGAACTCCGCGCGGGCCTCCTCCCGCCGCCCCAGACGTTCCAGCAGATCGCCGCGGACGCTCGGCAGCAGGTGGTAGTCACGCAGCGCGGGGTCCGCCACCAGGGCGTCGACCAGTTCGAGACCGGCCGCGGGGCCCTCCGCCATCGAGACGGCGACCGCCCGGTTCAGCTCCACCACCGGGGACGGGGTCAGCCCGGCCAGCCGGTCGTAGAGGGTGGCGATGGTCGTCCAGTCGGTGTCCTCGTAGCGCACCGCCCGTGCGTGGCACGCGGCGATCGCGGCCTGGAGGGCGTACGGGCCGTGGCCCGCGCGGTGCAGGGCCTCGACGCCGCGGTGGATCAGCAACCGGTTCCACTTGGCCCGGTTCTGGTCGGCGAGCAGCACCGGCGCGCCGTCCGGCCCGGTGCGGGCCGGGATGCGGGAGGCCTGGAACTCCAGGAGCGCGGCCAGCCCGTGCACCTCGGGCTCCTTGGGCATCAGCCCCGCCAGCACCCGGGCCAGCCGCAGCGCGTCCTCGCACAGGGCCGGGCGCACCAGATCGTCCCCGGCGGTCGCGGAGTAGCCCTCGTTGAAGATCAGGTAGATGACCTCCAGGACGGAGGAGAGCCGGGCGGCCCGGTCCTCCCTGTACGGCACCTCGAAGGGCACCCGGGCCTTGGCCAGCGACCGTTTCGCGCGGACGATCCGCTGGGCGACGGCCGCGTCCGAGGCCAGGAACGCGCGGGCGATCTCCTCCGTGGTCAGCCCGCCCAGCAGCCGCAGGGTCAGGGCGATCCGGGCCTCCGGCGACAGCACCGGATGGCAGGCGGTGAAGATGAGCCGCAGCAGGTCGTCATCGATATCGTCGGGGTCCGCGGGAGGGGGCGGCGGCACGTCCTCCAGGGCCCGCCCGACCTCGGCCAGCTTGCGCGCGTACGTCTCCTTGCGGCGTACGAGGTCGATCGCGCGGTGCTTGGCGGTGGCCATGAGCCAGGCTCCCGGCTTGTCCGGGACGCCCGACTCCGGCCACTGCTCCAGCGCGGCGATCAGGGCATCCTGCGCGAGTTCCTCCGCGATGCCGACGTCCCGCACGATGCGGGCGACACCTGCGATGACGCGCGCGGATTCGATCCTGAAGACCGCTTCGACCGTCTGGGTCGCTTCGGTCGCGTTTGCTGCCGTCACGGCCACCCATCAGAGCAGCCGCCCGGTGGTGCGGCAAGCGGAACCGATCAGTCCGTGGTCCGGGTCAGCCCTCTTCGATCTCGCGGACCTCGGCGGTGATGGTCCAGTAGTCCTCGTGGGTCTCCAGGAACCGCTTCGTCCACTCCACCGCCTCGGCCTTGTCCTTGGCCTGGATGAGGGAGTAGCCCCCGATGACCTCCTTGCTCTCGGTGAACGGCCCGTCGGTGTAGCTGAGCTTGCCGCCGGACCAGGTGACCCGGGTGCCCTCGGAGGTGGGCTTGAGCCCGGCCGTGTCGAGCATGACGCCCGCCTTGGTGATCTCCTCCAGCAGCGCGCCCATGCGCTCCATCAGCTCGGGGCTGGGGCCCTCGGCGGGGGCGTTCTTCTCGTCGATGCGGATCAGGGTCAGAAAGCGCGGCATGGTGACTCCTCGGTCGCCGGGGCGGGGCCGTTCCCCGCCGCTCACCCTTGCGTCGAACGGGAGACGCCCGGATCGACAGCTCCCCGGAAAATTCTTCGGGGAATTTTTCCGGGGAGCACGGCGAGCGGGACAACGGGTGCCGTCAGCCCATGTGCACGGCGCCCGCGTCCTCGGTGGGCTGCTGCTTCCGGGCGTTGATGGCGATCGCGGTGACCGCGAGACCGGCCAGGAACATGACGGCCGCGGCGGCGAAGGCCCGGGTGTAGCCGTGGGTCAGCGCCTCACCGGCCCTCGCCACCAGGGCGGCGTCCTTCGTGGCCAGCCCCCGGTAGAGGGCGGCGGCCGCCCCGGGCAGCCGGTCGGTCGCCGCCGAGGTGGAGAGGGTCGACATGACCGCGAGCCCGAGCGCGCCGCCGACCTGCTGCGCGGTGTTCAGCAGCGCGGAGGCGATGCCGGTGTCCTCGTGCCGCACCCCGCTGACCGCGCCCAGCGTCATCGGGACGAAGCCCATGCCGAGACCCAGAGCGGTGACGAACATCGCGGGCATCAGATGGCCCGCGTACGACGAGTCCGGCTCCAGGGTGGAGAACCAGACCATGCCCGCCGCCGCGACCGCCAGGCCCGGCCCGGCTATCAGCCGCGGGGCGAGGTGGGCGACCAGCTTGGAGCTCAGCCCTGCGGCCATGGCCATGCCGAAGCTGAAGGGGAGATACGCGAAGCCGGTCCGCACCGGGGTGTAGCCCAGGATCAGCTGCATGTAGAGCGTCAGGAAGTAGAAGGTGGCGAACATGCCCGCGCCGATGCACAGCATGGTGGCGTAAGCGCCCCACCGGTTGCGGTCCCGGAACAGCCGCAGCGGCATCATCGGGTGCCCGGCCCGGGCCTGGACCAGCAGGAACGTCACCAGCAGCACGGCCGCCGCGGCGAAGGAGCCGAGGGTGAGGCCATCGGTCCAGCCGTGGTCGCCGCCGCGGGTGATGCCGTAGACCAGGGCGATCAGCCCGCCCGTGCCGGTGATCGCGCCGGGGACGTCCAGCCGTCCGGGGGTGCGGTCGGCCTCCACCAGGGTCCGGGTTCCGGCGAGGACGGCCAGCCCGATCGGAATGTTGACGAAGAACACCCAGCGCCAGTCGAGGACATCGGTGAGCGTGCCGCCCAGCAGCAGCCCGACCGTGGCGCCGACCCCGCCCATGGCCGCGTACACGCCCATCGCCGTGTTGCGCGCCTTGCCCGCCGGGAACGTCGTGGTGATCAGGGCCAGCGCGCTGGGGGCCGCCATCGCGGCGCCCACGCCCTGGAGCACCCGGGCGCCGATCAGCAGCCCCTCGCCCGGGGCCAGCCCGCCCAGCACCGAGGCCAGCGTGAAGACGACGATCCCGGTACGGAACATCCGCCGCCGCCCGAACAGGTCCCCGGCCCGGCCGCCGAGCAGCAGCAGCCCGCCGAAGGCCAGCGCATACGCGTTGACGATCCACGCCAGGTTGCCGTCGGACACCGTCAGATCGGTCTGGATGCTGGGCAGGGCGATGTTGGTGATCGTGGCGTCGAGGACCACCATCAGCTGCGCCGCGGCGATCACGAACAGGGCCAGGCCGAGATGGCGGCCCACGCCCCCGGGCGATTTCCCGGCGGTCTCCGGCCGCACCGGGGCGGCGGCGGTGGTGGTGTCAGCGGACATCGAAGGTCTCCAAGAAGTGTGCTGAACGCGGGCCTGCGTCGGCCCGCGCGCCCACCTTCCCGGCAATACATGACATCCGCCGTCATGTTTTTCAGCGATCCTCGGACCATGAAATCCGACCGGATGCTGTCGATCCTGCTGCTGTTGCAGACCCGCGGACGGGTGCCCGCCACCGAGCTGGCCGAGCGCCTGGAGGTGTCCGTACGCACGATCTTCCGCGACGTCGACGCCCTCTCCTCGGCCGGGGTGCCCGTCTACGCCGAGCGCGGGCGCAACGGCGGCATCGCCCTGCTGCCCGGCTACCGCACCGATGTGACGGGGCTGACCGCCGACGAGGCGCGGGCGCTGTTCGTCCTGGTCGCCGACCGGGCCCACGCCGATCTGGGGCTCGGCCGGGCCATCGGCTCGGCGCTGCGCAAGGTCATGGCCGCCCTGCCGCCGCCGCACCGCGACGCCGCCGCGCTGACCCGGCGGCGCATCCTGGTGGACCCGGTCCGCTGGCGCAGCGGGCCCCGGGCGGCGGCCGACCTGGGGGTGCTCCAGGACGCCGTCTTCACCGACCGGCGGCTGCGGCTGCGCTACCGGCACGGCCGCGACGACCGCGAGGCGTCGTACACCGTCGACCCGTACGGCCTGGTCGACAAGGCGGGCGTCTGGTACCTGGTGGCCGATCACCGCGCCCAGCCCCAGCTGTTCCGGGCCGACCGCATCCTGGCGGCGTCGGTCGCCGACGAACCCGTACGGCGGCGTGAGGGGGCGGAACTGGCCGACGTGTGGGACACCCTGCGCCGCCGGATCGACGACCTCCCCACCGGGGTGGACGTGGTGGTGGCCGTCCGGCGGGCGTCCCTGCGCCGCTTTCTGGGCATCTACCACGCCGATCTGACCGCACCGCCGCCGCCCGAAGCGGACCCCGGAGCGGACGGCGGCCCGGAGCGGGTGGAGTTCCGCTTGCGCTTCCGCTCCCTGGGCGCGGCCCGGCCCCTGCTCGCCTTCGGCGCCGACGTCGAGGTTCTCTCCCCGGAGGAGCTGCGCGAGGAGCTGGCCCGCGTCGCGGCCGAGACCACGGCCCTCTACTCCGGCGAGCGGCAGGGCTGAGCCGCCCCGGCGCCGGGCCTGTCCGGAAACTTCTTTGCATAAAGCTGCCGTCGATCGTATAGTCATGCCATCCGTGAGGGAGGATGGCAATGGCGATACGCGCAGCGGTGGCGGGAGCGAGCGGATACGCGGGCGGTGAGGTGCTGCGGCTGCTGCTCGCGCACCCCGAGGTCGAGATCGGCGCGCTGACCGGCAACAGCAACGCGGGCCAGCCGCTCGCGGCCCTCCAGCCGCACCTCCTCCCGCTGGCCGACCGGGTGCTGGCGCCGACCGGGGCCGAGGCGCTGGCCGGGCATGACGTGGTCTTCCTCGCGCTGCCGCACGGGCAGTCCGCCGCCGTCGCCGAGCAGCTCGGCGACCAGGTGCTGGTGATCGACTGCGGTGCGGACTTCCGGCTGGAGGACGCGGCCGACTGGGAGAAGTTCTACGGCTCGCCGCACGCCGGTACCTGGCCGTACGGCCTGCCCGAGCTGCCGGGGGCGCGCGCCGCGCTGGTGGGGTCCAAGCGCGTCGCGGTGCCCGGTTGCTACCCCACCGCCGTCTCGCTCGCGCTGTTCCCGGCGTACGCGGCCGGGCTGGTCGAACCCGAGGCCGTGATCGTCGCCGCCACCGGAACCTCGGGCGCGGGCAAGTCGCCCAAGCCGCATCTGCTGGGCAGCGAGGTCATGGGCTCCATGAGCCCGTACGGCGTGGGCGGCGGCCACCGGCACACCCCGGAGATGATCCAGAACCTGTCGGCCGCCGCGGGCGAGCGGGTCTCGGTCTCGTTCACCCCGACCCTCGCCCCCATGTCCCGCGGCATCCTGGCCACGTGCAGCGCCCCGGCGAAGCCCGGCGTGACGGCGGGGGCGCTGCGGGCCGCGTACGAGAAGGCGCTGGGCGACGAACCGTTTGTCCACCTGCTGCCGGAGGGCCAGTGGCCCTCCACCGCCGCCGTGTACGGATCCAACACCGCCCTGCTCCAGGTCGCCCACGACGAGGCGGCCGGCCGGGTCATCGTGATCAGCGCGATCGACAACCTCACCAAGGGCACCGCGGGCGGCGCGGTCCAGAGCATGAACATCGCCCTCGGCCTCCCCGAGGAGCTGGGACTTTCCACGATCGGAGTCGCTCCATGAGTGTGACGGCAGCCAAGGGCTTCACCGCCTCCGGCGTCGCGGCAGGGATCAAGGAGAACGGGAACCCCGATCTCGCTCTCGTCGTCAACAACGGACCACGGCTGGCCGCCGCGGGCGTCTTCACCTCCAACCGCGTCAAGGCCGCCCCGGTGCTCTGGTCCGAGCAGGTGCTGAAGGGCGGCCAGGTCTCCGCCGTCGTCCTCAACTCCGGCGGCGCCAACGCCTGCACCGGCCCGCTCGGCTTCCAGGACACCCACGCGACCGCCGAGAAGGCCGCCGAGGTCCTCGGGCACAGCGCGGGCGAGGTCGCCATCGCCTCCACCGGGCTCATCGGCCTCCGGCTGCCCATGGACCCCCTGCTGTCCGGCCTCGAGACGGCCGCCGCCGCCCTCAGCGAGCACGGCGGCGAGAAGGCCGCCATCGCCATCAAGACCACCGACACCGTGCACAAGACGGCCGTCGCCCAGGGCCCCGACGGGGCGTGGACCGTCGGCGGCATGGCCAAGGGCGCGGGCATGCTGGCCCCCGGCCTGGCCACCATGCTCGTCGTCCTCACCACCGACGCCGATGTCGAAGCCCCCGCGCTGGACGCCGCGCTGCGCGACGCCACCCGCACCACCTTCGACCGCATCGACTCCGACGGCTGCATGTCCACCAACGACACCGTGCTGCTGCTGGCCTCCGGCGCCTCCGGGGTCACCCCGGCCGCGGACGCGTTCGCCGAGGCGGTCCGCACCGTCTGCGCTGACCTCGCGCGGCAGCTGATCGGGGACGCCGAGGGCGCCTCCAAGGACATCCGCATCGAGGTCGTCGGCGCGGCCACCGAGGACGACGCCGTGGAGGTGGGCCGCTCGATCGCCCGTAACAACCTCCTCAAGTGCGCCATCCACGGCGAGGACCCCAACTGGGGCCGGGTGCTGTCCGCGATCGGCACCACCTCCGCCGTCTTCGAGCCCGACCAGCTCAACGTGGCCATCAACGACGTGTGGGTCTGCAAGAACGGTTCGGTCGGCGAGGACCGCGAGCTGGTCGACATGCGCTACCGCGAGGTCCGCATCACCGCCGACCTGGCCGCCGGCGGCGAATCCGCCGTCATCTGGGCCAACGACCTGACCGCCGACTACGTCCACGAGAACAGCGCGTACTCCTCATGAGCGAGCCGAATTCGTCCCAGAAGGCGGACCAGCCGACCGCCCGCAAGCACACCGCCCAGCCCAAGGCCCGCATCCTCATCGAGGCGCTGCCCTGGCTGACCCGGCACCACGGCAAGACCGTCGTCATCAAGTTCGGCGGCAACGCCATGGTGGACGACGAGCTGAAGGCCGCCTTCGCCCAGGACGTCGTCTTCCTGCGGCACGCCGGGCTGCGCCCGGTCGTCGTCCACGGCGGCGGCCCGCAGATCAGCGCGCAGCTCGACCGGCACGGCCTGGTGAGCGAGTTCAAGGCGGGCCTGAGGGTCACCACCGACGACGCGATGGACGTCGTACGGATGGTGCTGGCCGGGCAGGTGCAGCGCGAGCTGGTCGGGCTGCTCAACCAGCACGGCCCGCTCGCCGTCGGCATGACCGGCGAGGACGCCCATCTGATGTCCGCGACCAAGCACTTCGCCGAGGTCGACGGCGAACAGGTGGACATCGGCCGGGTCGGCCGGATCACCGACATCGACACCGGCGCCATCAAGGCGCTGCTGGACGACGGCCGCATCCCGGTCGTCTCCTCCATCGCGCGCAGCTCCGACGACGGCCACGTCTACAACGTCAACGCCGACACGGCGGCGGCCGCGCTCGCCGCCGCCCTGCGCGCCGAGACGCTGATGGTCCTCACCGACGTCGAGGGCCTGTACGCGGACTGGCCCCACAGCGACGAGGTGATCAGCCAGCTCGGCGCGAGCGAGCTGGAGAAGCTGCTGCCGGAGCTGGCCAGCGGCATGGTGCCCAAGATGCAGGGCTGTCTGCACGCCGTACGCAACGGCGTCACCAACGCGCGCGTCATCGACGGGCGGGTGCAGCACTCGATCCTGCTGGAGATCTTCACGGACGAGGGAATCGGCACGATGGTCGTGCCGGACGCGGAGCACGAGGGGGAGAACCAGTGAGCAACGCGGAGCTGACGCAGCGCTGGCAGGGCGCGATGATGGACAACTACGGCACGCCGCGCGTCCCGCTCACCCACGGCGAGGGCGCCACGGTGTGGGACGCGGACGGCAAGGAATACCTCGACTTCGTCAGCGGTATCGCCGTCAACTCCCTCGGCCACGCCCACCCCTCCGTCGTACGGGCCGTATCCGACCAGATCGCCACGCTCGGCCACGTCTCGAACCTCTTCGTCGCCGAGCCCCCGGTGGCGCTCGCGGAGCGGCTGCTCCAGCTCTTCGGCCGCAGCGGGCGGGTCTACTTCTCCAACTCCGGCGCGGAGGCGGTCGAGGCCGCCTTCAAGATCGGGCGGCGGACCGGCCGTACTCATATGGTCGCCACCACCGGCGGCTTCCACGGCCGCACCGTGGGCGCCCTGGCCCTGACCGGCCAGCCCGCCAAGCAGGAACCTTTCCTTCCGCTGCCGGGTGACGTCACCCATGTGCCGTACGGCGACGTGGAAGCGCTGCGCGCGGCCGTCACCACCGACACCGCGCTGGTCATCGTGGAGCCCATCCAGGGCGAGAACGGCGTCATCGTCCCCCCGGCGGGCTATCTGGCCGCCGCCCGCGAGATCACCCGGGCCACCGGCACGCTGCTCGTGGTGGACGAGGTACAGACCGGAATCGGCCGTACCGGACACTGGTTCGAGCACCAGGCGCAGGGCGTCGAGCCCGACGTCGTCACCCTCGCCAAGGGCCTCGGCGGCGGCCTCCCCATCGGCGCCACCCTCGCCTTCGGCCCCGCCGCCGACCTGCTGACCCCAGGTCAGCACGGGTCCACCTTCGGCGGGAACCCCGTCTCCTGCGCCGCCGCCGTCGCCGTCCTCGACACCATCGAGGCCGACGGAATCCTCGACCGCGTCAAGCGGGCGGGGGAGCGGCTGCGTGACGGAATCGAATCGCTCGACCACGCTCTGATCGGCCACGTCCGTGGCGCGGGGCTGCTGCTCGGTATCGTGCTCACAGAGTCCCTCGCGCCGCAGGTGCAGCAGGCGGCTCAGGACGCGGGACTCCTGGTGAACGCGACCGGGCCGGACGTGGTCCGCCTCGCGCCGCCGCTCGTCGTCGGCGACGACGAGGTGGACACCCTCCTCCGGGAGCTGCCCGGCGTCCTGACGGCCGTCCTGAACGCCGCGCATGAGGGCCAAGGGGAACGATGATCCGGAGACTGACGAGACGATGACCGAGGCGCAGCACACCGACGCGGCGCACCACGCCGCACACGATGCCGACGGGAACCACAACGGACCGTCCGTGCCGCAGACCCGCACCGCCCGCCACCGCCGGATCGTGGACATCCTGAACCGGCAGCCGGTCCGCTCCCAGAGCCAGCTCGCGAAGCTCCTCGCCGACGACGGACTCTCCGTCACCCAGGCGACGCTCTCCCGCGACCTGGACGAACTGGGCGCGGTCAAGATCCGCAACACCGGCGGTGAGCTGATCTACGCGGTCCCCAGCGAGGGCGGCGACCGCACCCCCCGCGCCCCGCTCGGCGAGTCGGCCAGCGAGGCGCGCATGGCGCGCCTCGCGGCCGAACTCCTCATCTCGGCCGAGGCCTCCGCCAACCTCGTCGTCCTCCGCACCCCACCCGGCGCGGCCCAGTTCCTGGCCTCGGCCATCGACTCGGCGGAGCTGCACGTGATTCTCGGCTCGATCGCGGGTGACGACACGGTGCTCCTCATCAGCCGCGACCCAGCAGGCGGCCAGGCCCTGGCCGACCACCTCCTACGCCTGGCCCAGAAGGCCCGCTGAGCTGCCGGGCGGGGGCGGGCTGGGGCGCTGCCCCTCGGGGTTTCGTCGCCGGGTGCGGGCCGGTGGCGGGGTTGTGCCCACCCGTTCCGCCCTGCGGAACGATTGCCCACAACGGGGTCCGACATCCAGCCCCTCCGGCGTTGGGGGACACCACTTAGCCCCTCCGGCGTTTGAGGAGCGGGGTCCAGGGGCGGAGCCCCGGCGGGGGTGCTGGGGGCGGAGCCCCCGCAACGGGGTCTGGGGCGGAGCCCCAGCGGGGGCCGGGGCGGAGCCCCGGTTTCGGGGAGGGGCGGGGTGGGGGCTACTCCGCCTCCGCCCGACGCCCCCGGTGTGCCATCCACGCCGCCACAACCGCCCCCGACACGTTGTGCCACACGGAGAACACGGCCGCCGGAAGCGCCGCAAGCGGACTGAAGTGCGCCGCGGCCAACGAAGCCGCAAGCCCAGAGTTCTGCATGCCGACCTCAAAGGCCATCGCCCGACTCGCGGGCGCCCCCAGCCGGGCCACCTTCCCCGCCGCATACCCCAGCGCCAACCCCAGCCCGTTGTGCAGCACGACGGCCAGCAGCACCAGCGCCGCCGCGGACCGGATCGCCTCCGCGCTGCCCGCGACGACCACCGCCACGATGAACCCGATGGTCACGGCCGACAGCCACGGCAGCACCCCCAGCACCCGGACGATCAGCCGCCCGGCCACGAGCCGTACGACCAGTCCGCCCACCACCGGCAGCAGCACCGTCTTCAGGATGTCGGTGACCATGGACTCCGCGTCCACGGGCAGGAATTCCCCGGCCAGCAGCAGCGTCAGCGGCGGGGTGACCAGCGGAGCGAGCACCGTGGAGACGGTGGCGACCGAGACGGACAGGGCGACATCACCCCGCGCCAGATACGTCACCACGTTCGACGCCGTCCCGCTCGGCGCGCAGCCGACCAGGATGACACCGGCGGCCAACTGCGGGGACAGCCCGAGCCCCTGAGCGATGAGCCACCCCAGACCGGGCATGATCACGTAGTGCGCGACCAGCCCGAGCGCCACCGCCCAGGGTCGCTTCAGCACACCGGTGAAGTCCTGCGGGGTCATGGTCAGCCCCATGCAGAACATGATCACGCCGAGCAGGTACGGCACCTGCGGCGCCCAGCCGGTGAAGGTGCCGGGGGTGCTCAGGCCCGCCACTCCGGCGGCGAGGACGAGCAGGGGGAAGACGGTGACGGCCCGCCGGGCCGCCCGGTCGGCGGGCCCGGCAACGGACTCCGGCGACGGCGACGACGACGGCGACGACGACGGGGACGCCGTGGAGTCGGTTGCGGGGCTCTTGGGTTCGGATCGCACCGCGCGATCGAACGCCGAGGGAGCCCCGTTCCGCAAGACCGTCTCGTTATGTGGTCACTACAAGGAAGCCGTTACAACGACAGCGGCGGCAACGGAAGCGGCAGCCCCGGCAGCCCGTCCAGACTGCTGGCGACATGGTCCTTCCGCTCGCAGTAAGCGGTCAGCTTCTCCTCGTCGTCCTCGCGCCGGAACCGCTGGGCATGCAGCGTGCGGTCCTCGCGGTAGTCCATGAAGGGCACCGCGTACCCGCACGTGTCCCGGATCAGCTCGGCCGTCACCACAATCACGGCCCGCAGCCCGTGCGCGTGCACATCGACGGCGGGAAAGTGCTTGACCAGCTCCCCGAAGCGCGGGTCGTCGCGGAACACCGGCTCACCCCGCCCATGCACCCGCACGATGTTCGGCGACCCCTCAAAAGCGCACCACATCAACGTGATGCGGCCGTTTTCGCGCAGATGGGCGATGGTCTCCGCGTTGCTCCCGGAGAAGTCCAGGTACGCCACGGTCAGTTCGTCGAGCACGGCGAACGAGCCAGCCACCCCTTTCGGGGACAGGTTCACAGTGCCGTCCCCGGCCAGTGGCGCGGTAGCCGTGAAGAAGATCTTCTGCTGTTCGATGAATGTGCGAAGCCTGCCGTCGATGCGTTCGTACGCTTTGCCCATGTGGCGCATTATCCGCCCAGGTCGAGGCCACAGGGATGGTTCGATGGAGACATGGCAGACAAAAACGGTCGGCGGGCCCGCCCCGGGATCCGGGTCCGCCGCGTGTACGACGCCCCGGAGCCGGACGACGGCACCCGCGTGCTGGTGGACCGGATCTGGCCGCGCGGCCTGGCGAAGGCCGACGCCCGTCTGGACGAATGGGCCAAGGCCGCAGCTCCCTCCACCGAGCTACGACGCTGGTACGGGCACGAACCGGAGCGGTTCGCGGAGTTCGCCCGCCGGTACCGCGCGGAGCTGACCGAACCGGAGCACCGCGAGGCCGTGGACCATCTGCGCGAGCTGGCCGGGCAGGGCACGCTCACGCTCCTCACGGCCGTGAAGGACCTGAGCCACGGCCACGCGGGTCTCCTGGCCGACGCGGTACGCGGCCACCGCTGAACAGCGTGCCTCTCACGACACACACAGCTCAGCCGAAAAACGCGCGAAACCGCTCGTCTGCCACGTCGTCCCCTCCGCCGTCACCACGAACGCCTCCGCGCCCGGCTGCCGCTGGAGCCACGGGCGGGCGCGCTCGGCGCCCATCGCGCAGGCCGCCGTCGCCCAGGCGTCCGCCTCCGTCAGGCTGGTGCCGACCACCGTCACGGAGGCGAGGCCGTCCGCCGGGGGGCGGCCGGTGTGCGGGTCCAGGATGTGGCAGCCGCGCTCGGCCGGGCCCGAGGTGGCGATGGCCAGCTCGCCGTGCGCCTCCACCACCGCGAGCAGCTCACCGCGCCGCGTCGGGTCGGCGATGCCCACCCGCCACGGGCCGCCGTGCACCTGCACGTCGCCGCCGCCGTTGACGCACACCGAACCGGCGCCCGCCGAGGCCAGCATCCGGGCGGCGCGCTCAACGGCCCACCCCTTGACCAGGCCGGTCGGATCGGGCCGTCCCCCGGCGTAGTGCGGGGTGAACCAGCCGTCGCTGCGGTACGTGAACTCCTCGCACAGCTCCAGTACGTCCCGTACCTCCGGCTCGCACTGCGACAGCGTCAGCTCCTCGCGCCCGAGACGGCTGATCTGGCTGTCCTGGCGGTACGTGGAGAACAGCTCGTCCACCCGGTGCAGCCCCACCACGGCCCCGTCCAGCGCGGCCAGCACCCGGGGCCGGTCGGCGTCGTGGATTTCGCGCAGGTCGAAGGAGAAGACGGTGCCCATGACGTGTTCGACATGGCGCAGCGGCTCGGGCTCGCCGTACTCGTCGTAGGACGTCATTTGGTACCCGCCTTGTCGAGAGCGCTCTGGAGGGACTTGGCGTAGCCCTCGCTGGTGTACGTCGCACCGGACACGGTGTCGACCTTCGCGGCGGACACTGCCTGCTGGTTGAGCTGGGGGATGGAGTCCTTGGCGATCTGTTCGCTGCGCGGCCCGGAGTTCGGCGTCTTGACGGCCTGCGCGGCGGTGATCTTCCCGCCGCTCATGGTGACGCTGACCTGCACCGGCCCGTACTGCGTGTCGACGACATCACCGGTGAGCGTCTGCCCACCGCCCCCACCCGCCCCCGAGGGCGCGGTGGCCGCGACGGGCGGCGGCGCCTGCCCGGCGGGCGGTCCGGCGACGTTCTGGCCGCCGGCCGGCTGCTTCAGCGCGAGCAGCGCCACGACACCGGCGACGGTGGCGGCGGTGCCCAGCAGGATACGGCGCAGCGGATGCTTCCTCTTCATGGCTCCACCTCAGGTCACAGCTCGAAGGATTCATGATGGATACGGCGGTCCGGGACCCCCGCGTCGTGCAGCGCCTCGTACGCGTGCTCGGTCAGGCCCGGAGGCCCGCACAGATAGACGTCGTGCTCGTCGATGTCCGGCAGCAGCGCCCGCAGCCGCTCGGCGCTGATCTCCGGCCGGGCCCCGTCGGGGCCGTTGACGGCGTACAGCAGCCGGGCGTCCCGCTCGGTCGCGATCTGCTTCAGTTCGCCCCACAGCGCCAGGTCCTCGACGGTCCGGGCGCGGTAGAGCAGGGTCAGGTCGCCGCCCTTGCCGGGCAGCGTCTCGAACAGGGCGCGGATGGGGGTGATGCCCGCCCCACCGGCGATCATCAGCACCTTGCCCTGGCTGCGGCGGGACGCGGTCATCGCCCCGTACGGCCCCTCGGCCCACACCCGGGTGCCGGGCTTCAGGTCGGCGAGCCCGGTGCTGTGCCCGCCCACCGCCTTCACCGTGATGCGCAGCAGATTGGGCCGGGGAGGGGCGGACAGCGAGTACGGATGGGAACCCCACCGCAGCCCCGGAGCCAGGAACCGCCACCGGAAGAACTGGCCCGCCTCCGCGCCGATCCGGTGCAGCTTGCGCCCCTTGATCAGCACCGAGACGATCCCGGGCGCCTCCTGGACGACCGCCTCCACCCTCATCCGGTGCCGCAGGTTCAGCCGCAGCGGCACCAGCAGCCGGTACCAGATCGCCAGCGCGCTGACCGCGCCGTACAGCACGTACCACGCGGTCTGGGCCGTCATGTCGCCCACGAACTCGGCGCCGTTGCTGAGCTGGTGCCAGAAGGTCAGGAAGACGGCCGCGTAGGTGAGCAGATGCAGGTAGTACCAGACCTCGTACGGAAGCCTGCGGCGCACCATCCCGGCCGAGATCAGTCCGATCACCACGAGCGTCACCGTGCCGACCGTCGCTTCGAGCATGTCGGGGAAGGTGAGCACCATGGTCTCGGTCTGCTCGACGAACGAGACGCCGCCCTGGGTCGCGTACCCCGCGATGATCAGGCCGACATGGGCGAGGATCAGGCACAGCGCGTACCGCCCGCTCATGGCGTGCCACCGCGCCACCCGGTCCGAGCCCACCCGCCGCTCCAGCGCGGGCACCCGCGCCATCTGGAGCACCACCAGCGCCAGGACGTACCCGGCGAGCAGCCCGCTGAGCCGTCCGGCGCCGTTCAGCCAGGCGGCGTTGCCGGTGACGTTCGGGGTGTTGAACCACCACAGGGACAGCACCGCTGCCGCCCCTGCCCAGCTCAGCAGCACCAGCGGCACGGCGGGGGAGCGCCGTGGCCGAATCTGGCGCAAGGCCAGCCGTCGACCGGCCCGGCTGTTCAATAGCGTCGTCACGGCCCGTCCCCTTCCTATGGGCTCCGGTGCACAGGGGTACGGGCGGGAGCGGAGGATGACTCAAAGGCCGAAGAAATTCGCAGGTTTCGGGATCGTATGATCGCTGACCACGTCATTCTTGGTTAGGAACGTCATGTCGATGCCGCCCCAGCCGCAGGGGAATCCGTACGCCTCCGCGCCGCCCCAGGGGAACCCGTACGCCACACCGCACGCTCCGTACGGTCAGCCGCAGCAGCAGCCCCACTACTGCCAGCACCCGCACCCGTCCGATTACGGCCAGCCGATGGCCGGGGTGCCGCAGGTGCCCGCCTGCCGGGTCTGCGCGGCGTATCCGGCGGCGGAGGTCACCATCCGCGGCCATGTGGGCATGCTGATCATGATGCGGTTCCAGAAGTGGCAGGGACCGTACTGCCGTACGTGCGGCACGGCGATGCGCCGTGAGGCGACGACCAACACGCTGTGGCAGGGCTGGTGGAGCCCGTTCTCGATGGTGATCTTCAACCCGTACACGATCATCAGCAACCTGGTGGTCCGCGGGAAGCTCAACAAGCTCCCGGAGCCGGGACCCGTTCCGTACGGAACGCGCCCCGACCCCGGGAAGTCCGTGCTTCAGCGCCCCGCGGCGTACGTGGCGCTGCTGCCCATCCTCTGGTTCCTGTTCCTCATCGTCCGCGGCGGCTAGCGAGCGCCGCAGACGGGGCCGCGCTTGCCAGCCCCGCCACGGCGAACGCCAGGGCCACCAGCAGCGCGCTCACCCAGACCGGCGAACGGTAGCCGAGGCCCGCGCCCAAGGTGAGCCCGCCCAGAGCGGGACCGACCGCCGCCCCCACGTTGAGGGCGGCGGTCGCGAACGAGCCGCCCAGCGCGGGTGCTTCGGCCGCCGCGTACAGCGCCCGCGTGATCAGCGTGGAGCCGACGCCGAACGACAGCATCCCCTGCACGAGCACCAGCACGACCGCCACCCCCGGCCGGTCCGCGCCCACCGACAGCAGCAACCAGCCGACGAGCAGGGCCAGCCCGCCCGGCACCAGAACCAGCATCGGCCGCGCGTCGGACCACCGCCCGGCGACGGTCACCCCGGCGAACGACCCGAGCCCGAAGAGCGCCAGCACGGCAGGCACCCAGGACTCTCCGAAGCCGCTCACGTTCGTGATGAGCGGCGTCAGATAGGTGAACGTGCAGAACGTCGCGGCGTTCACCAGCATCCCCAGACCCAGCGTCACCAGCAGCCGGGGACTGCGCAGCGCGCGCAGCTCACCGCGTGCGCTCGGCACCTCCACCGCTTCGGTACGCGGAACCGACCGCACGATGGCGAACAGGGCCGGTACGGAGACGAGCGCCACCGCCCAGAACGCCGAACGCCACCCCCAGACCTGCCCCAGCAGCGCACCCGCCGGAACCCCGGCGACACACGCGAGCGTGACCCCGCCCAGCAACGCGGACGTGGCCCGCCCCTTGGAACTGGACTCGACCATCCCGGTCGCCGCCGCGAGCCCCACGGCCAGGAACCCGGCGTTGGCCAGCGCCCCGAGCACCCGGGTGGCCAGCAGCACGGCAAAGCTGGTGGTGACGGCGCCGACGACATGGACGGCCATGAAGGCCGTCAGAAACACCAGCAGCGCGCTGCGCTGTGGCCACCGCATACTGAGGACCGCCATCAGCGGCGCCCCCACGATCATCCCCACCGCGAACGCCGACGTCAGCGCGCCCGCGGCGGGGATGGATACGTTCAGATCACTGGCGATGTCCGGCCCGAGGCCGGACAGCATGAATTCGGATGTGCCTTGGGCGAAGACCGCCAGTCCGAGCACATAGATGGCAAAAGGCATGAAGACTCCACACACCGGCGTGAAAGACGGAGAGAATGCGGAGACCGGTAGCCCGGTGATGAAGGCGCCACCGAACGACCGGTGGCTAGAGCCTGGATGCCTCTGGACTGGACATGGCGGTTAGGTTAGCGGTTCGCCGTGTGCGTGACGAACGCGGCCCATGCGGTGGGCGAGAAGGCGAGTTGGGGACCCTGCTTGTCCTTGGAGTCCCGGACGTGGACGGTGTTCTCCGGGCAGGTGGCGACCTCTACGCAGCTGTCACCGTCGCCAGTGGAGTAGCTGCTCTTGAACCAGGCAAGCTCGGTGCTCATAGCGCTCCTCGGATCTGCCTCAGCAGGCTCACGGAGTCCTCAGGGGTGAGAGCCTGTGAGCGCAGTTTGGCATACCGCATCTGAAGAACGCTGACCTCTTTCGGGTCAGTGATCAGCTGGCCGCTTCGCTGACCTTCCAGGTAGCCGAACCACTGGTTGTCAGGTGTTTCCAGAAGCTGCATGGGGCCTTCGAGCGCCGCGTGTGCTTCTTGGACGAGTGGGATGATCTGGATCTCGACGTTTCGTAGCTCAGAGCACTCCAGCAAGTGGTCGATGAGCGCCTTGGTGACCTCGGTGCCGCCGGTGTGCCGGTCCAGTAGCGCCTGCTCGAAGATGAAGCTGAACGCGGTGTTCGGCCTGTCCCAGAGCAGGCGTTGACGATCGTGACGCGCGGCGAGCCGCGTCGCGATCTCATCGTCCGTCAGCGGTGGGACGGTGCTATGAAACACCGCATGGGCGTACGCATCGTTCTGGAGCAAACCCGGGATCAATCGGCACTCGTACGTACACAGGCTGATCGCCGTCTCCTCCAGCGCGGCCCACTGCCGGAACCACGCCGCCAACCCCGGCTTCCGCACCAGATACTTCGCCGCCGCCCGCAGAACCCCGAACGCTTCGAGCACGTCCTCCGCCCGCTCCACATACTCCCGCTGCGGGAAGCGCCGACCCTGCTCGATCGAGGCCAGGGTCTGGACCGAGTACCGGAGCAATGGGGCCAGTTGCTCCTGGGTGTAGCCCGCTCGTTCTCGGAAGACCTTGACGACCGCCCCGAACGTCTTGAGGCTGTCCGAGGACTCCGGTGCGTTGTTGCTGCTGCCCGTGTTGTCCGCCATCTGCGGCCACCTCCGGTGGTGCCGTACGTACTGAACCTGACTATCGGCCCAACTCGGCCATGGTCACGGTCCGTTATTCGTACAGTCCACCACGCGTACTCGTACAGTGACGCAGCGTACGAGAAGCCGATCTGGTCCGGTCATACGCCGAGCCGGAACGGTGACGCCATGCCAATCCCAGCGCATCCACGAACGACTTCTGACCAGTTCACTCATCGCTTCAGCTCCACCCGCCGTGGCGCCCGGCTCGCCCGGCTGCTGGTGCTCCAGCAGCTGGACGAGTGGGGGTTCCGCTACCGCGGCGAGGTGTCCGATCTCGTCGCCGCGATCGTCGCCGAACTGGCGGCCAACGCCGTCACCCACGGCCGCGTCCCCGGCCGGGACTTCGAGGTCCGGCTGACGCGCACCGCCACGACGCTGCGCATCGAAGTGGCGGACACCCGTACCGAGGGGCGGCCGCCGGTCGAGGACGCACCGACCGCACCCCCGCCCGACTCCGAGACCGGTCGGGGCCTGCTGCTGGTCGCGGGCCTCGCCGCGCGCTGGGGCGTGGCCGAGCGGCGGGGGCCGGGCAAGACGGTCTGGGCCGAGACCGACCTCATTTGCGGTCGAACTTGATCGGATAGGACACCGTGGAGCGCGGCACCGGCTTCTTGGTGTCCTTCCCGGTGTCCTTCTTCCCGTCGTCGTTCTGGAAGTGGACGGGATACTTCCCCGTCTGGCGCGGGTTGGGCGACTTGCCGTCGCCCGTGTCGACGTCGCCCCGGCCGTTGATCCACAGGACCCCCACCACGACCACACCGAGCACGATCATCTGGTTCTTCTTGTCGGCCACCGACTCCCCCTCGGTCCGCAGAAGCGCCCCCGCCCCGGAACATGGTGGCATCACCGCACCAGCGCCGACCAGGGCATAAGTCGGACTGTCGGCGCAGGACGGTGCGCGTCGCTTGCCTGAGTGCGGCGACGGTCGGCTTGTCGCGATTCTTGGGCAGCCAGGCGAGGGCCATCCGCCACGGTTCGAGGTCGACGACATCGACATAGGCGACGCCGGAGCGTGGGTAGAGCCAGCGGGCGCTCTCCGGCGGGAACTGGATCCCCTTTCCCATGGCGATCAGAACCAGCGCGCTCTCGTAGTCGGTCACCGCGTGGGGGCTGTAGCGCACGGCGGTGCCGTCGGGGCGGGGGTCGACCGACCAGAAGTCCCGCCACACCGCGGGGATATCAGGACTCAAGCCGAGGTGCTCGTGATCGGACAGGTCGGAGAGTCGCAGCGGTCCTTCGGACACCAGGGGGTCGCTGCTGGACATCACCGCGCACCGCGCACCGCGGGCCAGGGTGCAGGTCTGGATGCCCTCGGGTACGGGGAGGAAGACGAACGACGCATCCACATCGCCGCGGAGGATCGCCGTCGCGTAGTCGAAGCCGGTCCGCAGGACCTGAACGTCCACGTCCGGTATGAGCCGGTGGAGTTCGTCCATGATGGCGGGTATGGGGTCCATGGAGGTGACGGCCTCGAAGGAGCCGATCACCATCCGCCCGGCGGCGGCATGATGCCGCGCTGAGGTGCGCAGCCGCTCGGCCGCGTCCACCACCTCACGTATCCGGGGCAGCAGAGCCCGTCCGGTGTCGGTGAGTTCCGTCCTGCGCGTGGTGCGGTCCACCAGCTCCGCTCCCAACTGACGCTCCAGCGCGCGTATGTGGCGCGAGAACGTCGGCTGGGCCAGGTAGGCGCGCCGTGCCGCGCGGCCGAAGTGCAACTCCTCGGCCAGTAACAGGAAAAGCCGCAGCTGGCGTATGCCCGGGTAGCTCGTGCCCCTCGTATCCGCCATAGCCGTCACGCTATCAATCCGGCCAGGACTCGCATGGTGATCGTCTTCCCCGAGCGCCCCCGGCCAACGGAGGATGTTCACACCGCCACCCCCCGGGCGTGCGCTGGTGCCTGCGCACAGTGCACTCCCGCCAGGTTTGTCATGCAATCGACAGCACACGGGGAATGCAGTGCCTCTTCACGCAAGACTCAGGCGACACAGCGCGGTAGCGGCAGCGATGGTGCTGCTACCTGTCTTCGCCACCGAATCGGCTTCCGCGGCACCACAGCAGCCGGAGCCCCAACCCTCCGCCGCCGCGGAGGGGACGACACACGTACCGCCACAGGGCACTCATCCACCGGGCGAGCCCGACCCGAAGTTCATCGAGGAGTGCGAGGCCGACCCGGAGGCGCAAAGCCTCAAGGGCAGGGTCTACCACCGCGGCGTGTGGTGCCAGACCGCCGAGGTCGAACTGCCCACCGCACAGGGGACGGCCACGCTGGACATCACGGCGGCCGCCTACGCCGACCCCGCCGCGCGCCGGGTACGGGTCTTCTACCGGGTCAACGACTGGAACACGGACCTCACGAACTTGCCGTGGATCAATGGCGCCAGAACCTTGCGGATGCGCCTGAACTGCGACAACCAATGCGGCGTCATCGGTAACGACGACGCTGACAAGTCCAAGGCCCTGGCGGACTGGAGGGTCGATGAGGACCTCACCGTCCCCCAGCCCAAGTGGGCCCGCTGGGACATCACCTCTCCCGATGCCGGAGCCGGACCGGAGCGCATGCTCCAGCACATGTGGCAGTTCCAGGGCACGCTCGAAGGACAGCCGGGACTGAGCGACGACCACGAGTTCGCCCTCCCCGAGCACAACGTCCGCTGCGACTCGGCCGGTTTGGCTCCGGGATACGGCAACTGGACACCAAAGGCCTGCATCAACGACGACGTGCTGCCCTTCATCACCTACAAGAAGAGCGACCCTTTGGTGGGGGAGGTCGCCCACCACATCGACTACGCCCTCAACAAGCCACGCGAGACCTTCCCGAACTTCGGCTCGGCGAAGTCGATCCCCGGTAAATACACCGGCAGCAAGAGCAGCCCCGGCCTGCACCGCGTCGCCGCGGAATCGGAAGTGGCCGATGCCAACCGCAAGATGAAGGATGCCATCCGCGACCGCCAAGGCGAGTGGAACGGCCCCGACGACCTGCCGCCCAAGGACGTGCCCGAGATGCAGGCCGACGAGTACCCCTTCGCGACCACCGAAGAGGGGCTGTCCCGGGCCCGCGCCGAGGACGGCATCCTGGACGGCTCCGTGGCCTGGGTCCACGGCAATCAGAACGGCGCCGCCGGCAACCGGCTCCAGGAGTTCTATCGCACCGACCGCATCCTCTTCGGAGGCAGGGACGAGTTCTGGGTCAACATCGCGCCCTGACGGCCTCGGCCTTGAGGCGAGTGGCTCCGTGGCATCCGGCCACGGAGCCTCCCTATAAACCAGTTGGCGGACCACGGCGGACCACTGCTACTTTTCCGGAGGCCGTGCGAGAGAACGAGGAGGTGGTACCTGTGAACGTATCGACATGGGTGCTCCCCTCCGGGGTCACGGTCGGGCGATAGGCAGGTCGTCCGGGAGCGCCGTTCAAGCGCACTCCCGAAAGGCACGACCATGCGATTCACTTCCGAACAGCGCCTCGACGACGGCGTCCTCGAGCGCGCATTCACCCTCGGCGAGATCCCCGGCATCCTGTGGACGCCCGCATCCGCATCCGCATCCGCACCGGCGCCGCTGATCCTGCACGGCCACCCCGGCGGACTGCACAAGATGTACCCCCGACTGGTGGCCCGGGCCCGGCACTCCGCGGGGGAGGGCTTCGCCGCGGCCACCATCGAGCTCCCCGGAAGCGGTGACCGGCCCCGTTCCGCCGCCGCCGAGCAGGCCCGCGCCGACCTGCGCCGCGCGCTGGAGGCCGGCGAGCCGGTCGACGAGGAGATCGTGGACCGGCTCGTCCTCCCGCTGGTCGAAAGGGCGGTCCCGGAATGGCAGGCCGCCCTGGACGCCCTCCTTTCGCTGCCCGAGATCGGCGGCCCGGTCGGGTACTCGGGGGGAGTGATCTCCATCGGGATCCGGCTGGCGGTGGTCGAGCCGCGCATCTCGGCCGCCGTTCTGTTCGCCGGGAGTTTCGTGCCCCGCGCCCTGTTCGAGGAGGCCCGGCAGGTCACCATCCCGCTGCACGTCCTGCTCCAGTGGGACGACGAAGGGAACGACCGCCAGCGGGCCCTGGACCTGTTCGACGCCTTCGGCTCCAAGGAGAAGACGCTGAACGCCAATATGGGCGGGCACACCGGCGTCCCGCAGTCCGCGGGGGACGCCGCGGCCCGGTTCTTCACCCGGCATCTGAGCTAGCCGCCCCAACCGCCCCGATCGCGCCGGTACCGGACAGGGCGCTGGCTACGGATACAGCAAGGTCAAGGGCCTGAATGCACTGCTCGGCGTCGTCTCCACACCCCTGTCCGCCCCATGATCGCCGCCACCAGGCTGCGCAAGGGACCCTCGAACTCCGCGCGCGGGGCGGCAGCGTTCGTCGCTGAGACCATCCGCACCGCACGCGCCTGCGGCACCAGCGGCCTGCTGGTGCTGCGGGCGGACTCCGCGTTCTACGGCGCCGACGTCATCAACGCCTGCCGGGCCCTGGGTGCCCGCATCGAGCAGGTGATTGCCGATGGGACTTCACCCAGCTGTTCAGCACGGTGCATGCACCGTCGGCCCTCTGACGCTCCCTGACCGACCTGCCCGAAAGGGCCCGAGACCTGTGGACAAAGTGGAAGAGCTGGGCAGACCAGCGGCCACCCCATGCCCGAATCCGCAACTCAGCCCAACACGGCCTGCACGACCCCGAAACGATCAACCGGGAATCAAGCCGGTGGATCCGGGGTGAGTCAGCGCACCAGGCAAGGGGGCTCTCACAGTACCTGTATCACCAGGGTCTCCCAGACGTCCCAAACGCCTGTCAACCTGGTTGAGTCGAAAGCGCCGACAACACTCCACGGACACGCACTGCAGCTTTACCCCCATCAGCTGCCCCGAATGCGCGACCGTGTCGGCGCATTCTTCCACGACAGAAGGGACGGAGACCAATGGCGGACAACCAATTAACCACTCACACAGAACTTTTCGATCTGAGTGGGAAGTGCGCCCTTGTCACTGGCGGCACCAGGGGTATTGGGATGATGATAGCGCGCGGCCTTCTCCAGGCGGGCGCCCGTGTTGTCATCAGCTCACGCAAGGCAGACACGTGCGCGGAGGCACAGCATCTACTGTCCGAATTCGGCGACGTTCAAGCAATCCCCGCCGACCTGTCCAGGCACGACGAGTGTCAGCGCCTCGCTGATCTTGTCAAGGTCGACTCGGAACGCCTGGACATCCTTGTCAACAACGCGGGAGCGATGTGGCGCGAGCCGCTAGCGACGTTCCCGGACGAGGCCTGGGACGCAGTGATCGACCTCAACCTCAAGTCGCCGTTCTGGCTGGTGCAGGCGCTGCTCCCCGCACTTCGCAGGGCGGGCACCGCCGATGATCCCGCCCGGATCATTAACATCGGCAGTATCGCCGCCATCCACGTCGCCCAGTCGCCCAACTACTCGTACGCCAGCAGCAAAGCGGCACTCCATCAACTCACCAGAGTGCTTGCCAGAGAGCTGGGCCCACAGCACGTCACGGTGAACGCGGTAGCACCGGGAGTGTTCCCGTCGCAGATGATGGCGTCCACGCTCGATGCCATCGGCGACACGATCGCGGCGGCGGCCCCTCTGCGCCGGCTCGGCCGCGACGACGACATGGCGGGTATCGCCGTGTTTCTCGCTAGCCGGGCTGGGTCCTACCTCACGGGCACCATCATCCCGGTAGACGGCGGCATCGCGACGACCGCATCGGGTACCCCTTAGACTGCGGGACGGGCTTACGGTGAGGGGATGGCCACGATGGATCTACGCACCGAGATCCGGGAGTTCCTCAGCTCGCGTCGCGCCCGCATCGCACCCGAGCAGGCGGGCCTGCCCGCTTACGGCGGCAACCGTCGGGTCAAAGGTTTGCGCCGCGAGGAGGTAGCGCTACTGGCGGGGGTATCGGTCGACTACTACGTGCGCATGGAGCGCGGCAGCCTCGCCGGTGCCTCCGATGGCGTGCTCGACGCGTTGGCCTCTGCCTTGCAACTCGACGAGGCCGAGCGCGACCACCTGTTCCACCTCGTGCGCCAATCCAGGGCGCCCAGCGGCCCACGCCGGCGTAGGCCTGCCGTGACGGTGCGCTCGACGCTGCAGCAGGTGCTCGACGCGATCTCCGATGCGCCGGCCTTGATCGGTAACGGCCGTTATGACGTGCTCGCCATGAATCAACTCGCTCGCGCGCTGTATTCACCGGTGCTGGCCGACCCGCGACGGCCCGCGAACACAGCGCGGTTCGTCTATCTAAACCCCGAGGCGGCCAGAGATTTCTTTGTTGACTACGACCAAATTGCCGGTGACGCGGCCGCGAAGCTACGCATGGAAGCCGGCCGCAATCCGCACGACGAGGAGCTGATCGCCCTAGTCGGCGAACTGTCAACGTGCAGTGAGCTATTTCGGCAGCGGTGGGCATCTCAGGACGTGCGGCTGCACCGGTCCGGCCGCAAGCGTGTGCGCCATCCGATCGTGGGCCAGCTCGACTTGGACGTCGAGTCCCTGGAACTGCCCGCCGAACCCGGCCTGCACCTCAACGTCTACACCGCACCCGCGGGCACACCGACCGCTGACAATTTAGCGCTCCTGGCGTCGTGGGCGGCCACCCAACAGACGCTGGCGACCGAGCTCGATGCACACAACGGATAGTTCAACCCCTTCAGCCGTACTAGTCAGCGGACCATGACGTGGGGCAACAATCTGCCGGAAAGTAAACACGGGAGTGAGACAAAAATCAGTGTGGACACGCGCGTGAACCGTTGAAGATGGCGCTGTGGCGGCGCGATGACGCCCGACGCCGCTCGTCACGCGGCCTTGGCCGGGTAATCGGTCCAGGTTCGGATCGGTGAATCAGCCCGGATCCACCGGCTTGATGCCGGTGGATGCGGTCTCATCCGCGTTCGATATGAGTCTGAAGGCTGTCGTCGACGCAACGTTCGTCCAGTTCGCCAGTGGGGTTGTTCTGGGTATCGACGCCGGTGATCTGGTTTCGGTCTGGCTTGATCCCGTTTTTGCAGGGTGACAGGCGGGGAGCGGACAGGTAAGCGGCAGAGCCGGTAGCGCTAGCAAGAATGAAGCCCCGCCAGGTGCGACCTGGCGGGGCTTCTGTGTGGGCACTCTGTCAGGGCGTCGCGGAAGCCGTTTCTGCACGGGTACTTATCGCGGGACGCGTAGCTGTCTTGGGCTCGGCGGCGCCCTCTTCCAGGATCGTCACATCCGGCACTCGCGGGGGCTCTCCGGGGAACTGGATCAGTGCGTCGGACAGCAGGCGGGGCTGTCGATCCCGGTCGTCACCGCGGCCATCGTGCCGCCGCGTGCTCAGCCGTCCAGCTGAGGATGTCACCGTGAACGCTCACAAACCGCACCGTAGTGCCGCCCACCGACAGCCCGCCCGGGCACCGCGTTGACGAACCATACGGGCCAGTGCATACTTATGCCAGTCAGTGCATGGACCGTAAGGAGAAACCCGTGACCGAGCGCGTCGTACTCGCCTACTCGGGCGGCCTGGACACCTCCGTCGCCATCGGCTGGATCGCCGAGGAGACGGGCGCCGAGGTCATCGCCGTTGCCGTGGACGTCGGCCAGGGCGGTGAGGACCTGGACGTTATCCGTAAGCGCGCGCTCGCCTGCGGGGCGGTCGAGGCGGAGGTCGCGGACGCCAAGGACGAATTCGCCGACGAGTACTGCCTCCCGGCGATCAAGGCGAACGCTCTGTACATGGACCGCTACCCGCTGGTCTCGGCGCTCTCCCGGCCCACCATCGTCAAGCACCTCGTCGCCGCCGCCCGGAAGCACGGCGCCACGACCGTCGCCCACGGCTGCACCGGCAAGGGCAACGACCAGGTGCGGTTCGAGGCGGGCATCTCCTCCCTCGCGCCCGACCTGAAGTGCATCGCCCCGGTCCGGGACTACGCGATGACGCGGGACAAGGCCATCGCCTTCTGCGAGGCGAAGAGCCTGCCGATCGCGACCACCAAGAAGTCCCCGTACTCGATCGACCAGAACGTCTTCGGGCGGGCCGTCGAGACCGGCTTCCTGGAGGACATCTGGAACGCGCCGATCGAAGACGTGTACGAGTACACCTCGAACCCGGCCACCCAGCGGGACGCCGACGAGGTCATCATCACCTTCAAGGCGGGCGTCCCCGTGGCCATCGACGGCCAGCCCGTGACCGTCCTCCAGGCCATCCAGCAGCTCAACGAGCGGGCCGGTGCGCAGGGCATCGGGCGGATCGACATGGTCGAGGACCGGCTCGTCGGCATCAAGTCCCGGGAGATCTACGAGGCCCCCGGCGCCATCGCGCTGATCACCGCCCACCAGGAGCTGGAGAACGTCACCGTCGAGCGCGAGCTGGCCCGCTACAAGCGGCAGGTCGAGCAGCGGTGGAGCGAGCTGGTCTACGACGGTCTGTGGTTCTCGCCCCTCAAGCGGGCCCTGGACGGCTTCATCGCCGAGGCCAACGAGCACGTCTCCGGCGAGATCCGGATGACCCTCCACGGCGGCCGCCCCGTCGTCACCGGCCGGAAGTCGGAGCAGTCGCTGTACGACTTCAACCTGGCGACCTACGACACGGGCGACACCTTCGACCAGTCGCTGTCCAAGGGCTTCATCGAGCTGTTCGGGATGTCCAGCAAGATCGCCGCGAAGCGGGACCTTCAGCAGTAACCTGCGTAGCAGACGTAACGACACCGCCTTCCCGCCACCCGGCGGGGAGGCGGTCGCACACCCACAGCCTTGAGGAGCAACAGCGTGAGCAACGGCAACAGCGGCGACGTCCGGCTCTGGGGCGGCCGCTTCGCCGACGGGCCCGCCGAGGCACTGGAGAAGCTCAGCGCCTCGGTGCACTTCGACTGGCGCCTGGCGCCGTACGACATCGCCGGCTCCCGTGCCCACGCCCGGGTGCTCCACGCGGCCGACCTGCTGACCGCCGACGAGCTGGAGCGGATGCTCGCCGGGCTCGACCGGCTGGAGGCCGACGTCGCCTCCGGCGACTTCACCGGCACCATCGCCGACGAGGACGTGCACACAGCGCTGGAGCGCGGGCTGCTGGAGCGGCTCGGCCCCGACCTCGGCGGCAAGCTGCGCGCCGGGCGGTCCCGGAACGACCAGATCGCCACCCTTTTCCGGATGTACCTGCGCGACCACGCCCGGATCATCGGCGGTCTGATCGCCGACCTCCAGGAGGCCCTGGTCGGCCTCGCCGAGGCCCACCCGGACGTCGCGATGCCCGGCCGCACCCACCTCCAGCACGCCCAGCCGGTGCTCTTCGCCCACCACGTCCTCGCCCACGTCCAGGCGATGTCCCGGAACGCGGAGCGGCTGCGGCAGTGGGACGAGCGGACCGCCGTCTCGCCGTACGGATCGGGCGCGCTCGCCGGGTCCTCGCTGGGCCTGGACCCGCAGGCTGTCGCCGCCGACCTGGGCTTCGAGCACGGCTCGGCCGCCAACTCGCTCGACGGCACGGCCGCCCGCGACTTCGCCGCCGAGTTCGGCTTCATCACCGCGATGATCGGCATCGACCTGTCCCGGATCGCCGAGGAGATCATCATCTGGAACACGAAGGAGTTCTCCTTCGTGACCCTCCACGACGCCTTCTCCACCGGCTCCTCGATCATGCCGCAGAAGAAGAACCCGGACATCGCCGAGCTGGCCCGCGGCAAGTCCGGCCGCCTCATCGGCAACCTCACCGGGCTGCTGGCCACGCTGAAGGCCCTGCCGCTCGCGTACAACCGCGACCTCCAGGAGGACAAGGAGCCGGTCTTCGACTCCTGCGACCAGCTGGAGACCCTGCTCCCCGCCTTCACCGGCATGATGGCGACGCTGACCGTCAACCGGGAGCGCATGGAGGAGCTGGCCCCCGCCGGGTTCTCGCTGGCCACCGACATCGCCGAGTGGCTCGTCCGGCAGGGCGTGCCGTTCCGGGTGGCGCACGAGGTCGCGGGCGCGTGCGTCAAGGAGTGCGAGCTGACCGGGATCGAGCTGGACCAGCTGACCGACGAGCAGTTCGCGAAGATCTCCCCGCATCTGACCCCCGAGGTGCGCAGCGTGCTGAACGTGCCGGGCGCGCTGGCCTCCCGCAGCGGGCGCGGCGGGACCGCTCCGTCGGCCGTGGCCGCGCAGCTGGCCGAGGTCAAGACGGACCTCGCCGCGCAGCGGGCCTGGGCGGACGCGAAGCGCTGATGGCCGCCTCCCTTGCTGCTGCTGCCGCCGCCACGCCGGTGTCCCGGATCGGGCTCGGTCTGGCCGCGGTCGGCCGCCCCGGCTACATCAACCTCGGCCGGGACCGGGACCTCCCCGCCGAGCGCACCGTCGAGGCGATGCGGCGCCGTTCGCACGAGCTGCTGGACGCCGCGTACGCCGCGGGGGTGCGCTACCTGGACGCGGCCCGCTCCTACGGGCGGGCCGAGGAGTTCCTCGCCGACTGGCTGCGCGCCCGGCCGGAGGTGGCGCGGGACGTGGTGGTCGGCAGCAAGTGGGGCTACACGTATGTGGCCGACTGGCGCATGGATGCCGACGCTCACGAGGTCAAGGACCACTCGCTTGCCACGTACGAGCGCCAGCGCGAGGAGACCCGTGCCCTCCTCGGCGACCACCTCGCGCTCTACCAGATCCACTCCGTGACGCCGGATTCCCCTGCCCTCACCGACCCCGCCCTCCACGCCCGGCTGGCCCGGCTCGCGGCCGAGGGCGTCACGGTCGGCATCTCCACCAGCGGCCCCGCGCAGGGCGACGCGATCCGCGCCGCGCTGGAGGTCGAGGCCGATGGGGAGCCGCTGTTCCGTACGGTCCAGAGCACGTACAACCTGCTGGAGCCGTCGGCCGGGGCGGCGCTGGCGGAGGCGCATGCGGCGGGGCGGACCGTGATCGTCAAGGAGGCCATGGCGAATGGCCGCCTGGCCGATGGGGCGGCCCCGCTCCCGCTCCGCCGCGCCGCCGAGGAGATGGGCACCACGCCGGACGCCATCGCCCTGGCGGCGGTCCTGCGGCACCCGTGGGTGACCGTGGCGCTGTCGGGCGCGGCGACGGTGGCCCAGCTGGGGTCGAACCTGGGCGCGGCGGGGCTGGGTCTCCCGGAGCTCGAAGACCTGGCGGAGCCCTCGGAGGCGTACTGGCGAGCGCGCTCGTCCCTCCCCTGGTCCTGACCGGGGTTCTAGCCCCACCCCGCCCCTCCCCGAACCCGGGGCTCCGCCCCGGCCCCCGCTCCTCAAACGCCGGAGGGGCTGGGATCGGGCCACGTGCACCCCGGCCCGCGTGGCGGGGGCTCCGCCCCCTGCACCCCCGGTCCTCAAACGCCGGACGGGCTGGATGTCGGACCTGGTTGTGGGCAATCGTTCCGCAGGGCGGAACGGGTGGGCACAACCCGGCCACCGGCCCGCACCCGGCAGCGAAACCTCAGGGGGCAACGTCCTGGCCCGTGCCCGGCCACCGGGCCGCGCCCGGGAGCGAAACCCCAGGGGGCGGCGCCCCGGCCCGCACCCGGCGGTCAGCCCGCAGAAGCGGGGGCCGGGGCGGAGCCCCGGGGTCGGGGAGGGGCGGGGTGGGGAACAAGCCCCCGGTCCAAGCGCTACGCGTCCACCCCCGGCAGCGAGTCCAGGAAGCGGCCCACCGCCCACGCGTACTCCTTCGGCGCGTCATCGTGGATCCAGTGCCCGCACCCCGCGAACTCCCGCAGCGTGGTGCGCGGCCGCAGCCGCGCCATCTCGCGGGCGTGGCCCGGCGGCAGCAACGAGCTGTGTTCGCCGTGCATCAGCAGCGCCGGACAGGCCGACCCGAGCCACTCGGACCAGAAGTCGCCCCGCATCGCCTCCTGCGAGGCCATCATGTGGGCGGGTTCGAACAGCAGTCGCCATCCACCCGTCGCCCGATCCGGCTCCGCGCTGTCGAGGAAGTACGAGGCGTCGTGGATGCCGCGGGACTCGATCTGGGCGCGCAGGGCCTCCCGGTCGGCGGCCCAGGTCGGCCAGCCGGTGACGTCGAGCACGGGGTGGGCGACCACCGGACGGTCCGTCACGGCGCCGATGTCCTCGACGACGAGGGCGCTCACCAGCTCGGGGTGGCGCGCGGCGAGGGCGTACGCGGCGACCGCGCCCGTGGAGTGGGCGACGACCGGCACCGGGCTGTGACGCAGCTCGTGCAGCAGGGCGGCGGCGTCGGCGACGTACTCGTCAAGGGTGAACGGCCCACCGCCCCCGGTGAGCCCGTGTCCCCGCTGGTCGAGCGCTATCACCCGGTACGCGGGGCCCAGGGCGGCGGCCAGCGGCGCGTACATCCGGCCGCGGCCGAAGTGCCCGTGCAGGGCGAGGACCGGGGTACCCGGGCCGCCGAAGTCGGTGAGGGCGAACCGGCGACCGCGGAGGGACACGAAGTCGGGGGAGGGCACGGTCATTGTCGTCACCCGCGGCACGGTAGTGGTCGTCCCGGGCGCGAGACCAGTGCATCGGAGCGCCCAACCGACGGTGATAGGCCAGTGACCGAAACAGCGTGAAGAAGGGCGGAAGCTGACACTTCGATGTCGGCTTCCGCCCGCTTCAGGCTCGCCGCCCGCCTCAGGCCGCGGCCTTCGCCTTGGTGGCGTACATGTCCACGTACTCCTGACCGGACAGCCGCATGACCTCGCTCATGACCTCGTCGGTCACGGCCCGCAGCACGTACCGGTCGCGGTCCATGCCCTCGTAGCGGGTGAACTCCAGCGGCTCGCCGAACCGCACCGCCACCCGCCCGGGCCGCGGCAGCCCCTTGCCGCCCGGCTGGAGCCGGTCGGTGCCGATCATCGCGAACGGCACCACCGGCGCGCCGGTCATCAGGGCGAGCCGGGCGATGCCGGTGCGGCCGCGGTAGAGGCGGCCGTCGGGGGAGCGGGTGCCCTCGGGGTAGATGCCGAAGACCTTGCCCTCCTCCAGCACCCGGCGGCCGGTCATCAGCGCGGCGACGCCGCCGTGCCCGCCGTCCCGGTCGACCGGGATCATGCCGACGCCGGTGAAGAACCAGGCCATCAGCCGCCCCTTGAGGCCCTTGCCGGTCACGTACTCGTCCTTGCCGATGAAGAAGACCTGACGGTCACAGACGAGCGGCAGGATCACCGAGTCGATGAAGGTGAGGTGGTTCCCGGCGAGGATCACCGGACCGGAGCCGGGAATGCGCTCCGCGCCCTCGACCCGTGGACGGAACATCAGGCGCATCAGCGGACCGAGTACTGCCTTCAGGAACACGAAACGGGACAACGGGCCCTCCGGTCGGGGTCAAGGTCGGGGGCGCTCGCCGTACGGTCCGTCAACCCGTGGCCGCACAACAACGCCGATGAGGACGATACTCGCCGGTCATGTCGCCGCGCACACCGGGTTCACCCACCTGATACGCAGTGTTGACACCCGTTTCCCACGCGTTTCGCCGCAGGTCTCCCGCAGATAAGGCACACCCACCTACCATCAGCCCGTCCTCTGACAGGAATTGACGGTGCTGGACACCAGAGCGAGGAGTGCTCATGGAGCGCGAACAGCGCGAGCAACAGCCCGGGCGGCGCGCCCTTCTGGGGGCCGCGGCCCTCGGTGCGGGAGCGATGGCCCTGGGCGGTGCGGGCACGGCCACCGCCGCGGAGGCGGGTGCCGCGGGGAAGCCCGGGCCCGTGCGCGGGCTGCCGGTGCCGACCGTGATCGGCCACCGCGGCGCGTCGGGCTACCGCCCCGAGCACACGCTCGGCTCGTACCAGCTCGCGCTGGACATGGGCGCGGACATCGTCGAGCAGGACCTCGTCCCCACCAAGGACGGGCATCTGGTGTGCCGTCACGAGAACGACATCACGGCCACCACCGACGTCTCCGCCCATCCGGAGTTCGCCGACCGCAAGACCACCAAGACGGTCGACGGCACCAAGCTGACCGGCTGGTTCACCGAGGACTTCACGCTGGCCGAGCTGAAGACGCTGCGCGCCAAGGAGCGCATCCCCGGCACCCGCCAGCGCAACACGCTCTACGACGGTCGCTGGGAGGTGCCCACCTTCGAAGAGGTGCTCCAGTGGGCCGAGCGCGAGGGCCGCAAGCGGGGCCGGAAGGTCTGGCTGTACGTCGAGACCAAGCACCCCACCTACTTCCGCAAGCTCGGCCTCGGCCTGGAGGAGCGGGTGGCCAAGCTGCTCCGTAGGTACGGACGCCACAAGAAGGACGCGGCGCTCTTCCTCCAGTCCTTCGAGCCGAGCAGCATCCAGCGGCTGCGCAAGCTCGTCGACACCCCGTCGGTCGTGCTGCTGTCCACCATGACCAGCCGCCCGTGGGACTTCGTCGAGGCGAACGACCCGCGGACGGTCGCGGACCTCGTCAAGCCCGAGGGCCTGAAGTGGATCGCGAGCTACGCCCAGGGCATCGGCCCCGACCTGTCGGTGATCATCCCGCGCACGCCCGACGGCAAGCTCGGCACCCCGACCAGCGTGGTCAAGGACGCGCACGCGGCCGGGCTCGTCCTGCACCCGTACACCATGCGCAACGAGAACACCTTCCTGCCCGCCGACTTCCGGCGCGGCACCGACGCCACCGCGTACGGGGACGCCTTCGGCGCCTTCAAGGCGTACTTCGACACCGGCATCGACGGAATCTTCTCCGACAACCCGGACACCGCGCTCCTCGCCGCGGCGGACTTCCGCAAGTAGGGACCGGCGGGCCGCGCCCTGCGCGTCAAGGCGCGGCCCGCCGCCACCCCGGTCGGGTGAGAGGCACGGGGCCCGGCAACCGCCCGGCGAGCGCGTCACGTCCCGCCCGGCATGGACCTTGTGGAGCAACTGCGTCCGCTGCTCGCCGCCGAGGCCGCGGCCGAGGCGTACGGCGCGGGGGTCGAGCCCGCCGAGCTGGAGCAGGCCGTCTGGCTGCGGCTGCTGGAGCGCACCCGGGACAGCGGCCCGCCGCCCCAGCCCGCGCGCTGGCTGCGCCGCGCGGTCCGCGCCGAGGTGCGCGGGGCCCGGCGCCGGGCCCGCCGTGAGATCCCGTACGACCCGGTGGGCGACGGCCCGCCGAGCGGCCCCGAACCCCGTCCCGCCGAGCACGCCGCGCTCACCGCCGAGGCCGGGCGGGCGCTGCGCGCCGCGGTGCGCAGGCTGCCCGGCCGCTGTCCGAGGCTGCTCGGGGCGATGCTGTCCCGGTCCGATCTGACATATCGCGAGATCGCGGGCGAGTTGGGTATCTCACAGGGCAGTCTCGGCCCGGTACGTTCCCGATGTCTGGGTTGCCTGCGCAGAATGCTCACGGCGGAGGTTGCGGCTCCTGAACCGTGGGGAAAGGAGCGTTAGACAATCGGCGCCCGGGAGGCGGCCACCACCCTGTGGCGTCTCCCATCCAGGCAATCAACCCCGGTCGCCCCTACCCTCAGGCGGCCGGCGGACCGAGAAAAGGGGAGGCATGCGCACATGGGCATGAGCGTGACCATCTCCGCGGCGACCGCGGACGACGCCGAGCAGATCCTCAAGCTCCAGTACCTGTGTTATCAGGGTGAGGCCGAGCTCTACGGGGACTACTCCATCGAGCCGCTGACGCAGACGCTCGACGACCTGCGCGCCGAACTGGGCGAGGGCTGTGTGCTGGTGGCCCGGCTCGGCGAGGAGGTCGTCGGCTCGGTCCGGGGCGCCGTCGACGACAAGGGCACGGCCGCCATCGGCAAGCTCATCGTCCACCCGCGGATGCAGCGGCACGGCCTCGGCGGGCGGCTGCTCGCGGCGATCGAGGCCCAGCTCGCGGAGGAGCGCGCCGCCAAGCGCTACCGGCTGGCCACCGGCCACCGCAGCGACGGCAACCTCCGGCTGTACCGCAAGTACGGCTACGCCCAGGTCGGCACCGAAGAGGTCAACCGCCGCCTGAGCCTGGTCACCCTGGAGAAGGACGCCTCCATGTCGGCCTTCGCCGCGAGCGCGTAGCGCGACACGGGACGGGCCGGGCCGCCCCTGGGCGTTTCGTCGCCGGGTGCGGCCCGGTGGCCGGGTTGTGCCCACCCGTTCCGCCCCGCGGAACGATTGCCCACAACCTTCCCGGCCCGTCCGGGCGAACAACCCAGCCCCTCCGGCGTTTGAGGAGCGGGGTCCGGGGCGGAGCCCCGGCGGGGGTTCGAGGGCGGAGCCCCCGAGGAAAAGAACTAGCGGCGGCGGAGCCACATGAGGCCCGTCACCGGCAGGAAGATCGGGATGAACAGGTAGCCCATCCCGTAGTCCGACCACACCGTCTGGTCGGGGAAGGCCGAGGGGTCGACGAGGGTCCAGGTGCCGACCGTCAGCACACCCAGCAGCTCCGCCCCGCAGCACACCATCGCCGCCTTGCGCGCACCCTCCCCGCCCCGCACCAGCGAGACCGTGATGAAGGCGTACACCACGGCGGAGACCGCCGAGAGGATGTAGGCCAGCGGCGCTTCGTCGAACTGGGCGATCAGCTGGTAGATCGAGCGCGACGCCGCGGCCACCGTGAACACCCCGTAGAGCATCACCAGCAGCCGCCCGGGCCCCTGCCCGAGCCCGGTGCGGGACGAGGTTTCCGTCGATTCGGCTGACTCAGCCACCCACGCCTCCCCAGATGTCGTACAGCCGTACCTCCAGCACGGCCAGCACCACGGCCGCGGCCGCGACCGTCGCCGAGCCCCAGCGGGTCCGCTCCGCCAGCGACATGAACGCCGCGATCGGCACGGCCAGCGCCGAGCCGACCAGATACGCGATGAAGATCGCCATGCCCTGCTCGGGTTCGTCGCCCTGCGCCAGCCGCACGACCCCGATGACCAGCTGGACGATCGCCAGCAGGGACACCACGGCCATGCCGATGAAGTGCCAGTCCTTGGTGGGCTGGTCGCGGTAGGCGGCGAAACCGCACCACGCGGCGAGCGCGAGGGCGGTCGCGCCGAGCACGGCGGTCAGCACGTCGATCAACGGGACCTCCGCGCGGTGCGGTCCCGCACACAGGGGGTGACAAGCATGGGACGACTGTAATCGGCCCGAATGACCGCGTTGCGATCGGCCCCGGACCAGCCCGGACCGGTTCACCGACCAGTTCCCGACCGGTTCATCACGCAACGTACGCTGCGCCCCATGAAGATCACCGCTGACGCGCTGCTGTTCGACAACGACGGAACCCTCGTCTCCTCCATGGAGTCCGTGGTCCGCTGCTGGACCCGCTGGGCCGAGGAGTACGGAGTGACGGAGGAGTTCGCCCGGGTCGAGCTGCACGGCCGCCCGGCGACCGACATCATCGGCGATCTGCTCCCGGCCGACCGCGTCGCGGAGGCCCGTCGGCGCATCGACGAGCTGGAGGTCGAGGACGTCCCGGGCGGGGTGCGGCTGCTGCCCGGCACCCTCGACCTGCTGGCCGGGCTGCCGCAGGAGCGCTGGGCCGTGGTGACCTCCGCGGGCCGCGCGCTGGCCGGGGCCCGCCTCGCCGAGGCCGGGATACGCCCGGGGCTGCTGATCACCGCGGACGACGTCACCCGCGGCAAGCCGGACCCCGAGCCGTTCCTGCTGGCCGCCGGGAAGCTGGGCGCCGACCCGGCCCGCTGCGTGGTCTTCGAGGACGCCCCGGCCGGGCTCGCCGCCGCCCGGGCCGCCGGGATGCGGACCGTGGCGTTGGCCACAACGACCAGCCGGGAGGAGCTGGACGCCGACATCGTGGTGGCGGACCTGTCGGCCGTGTCGGCACGGGCCGTCGACGGGGGAGTGGAGATCGTCGCGGGGGAGTGACACCCGACCGGAAACGACCCCTATTGTCCACGGACTGGTCTTCTCTGTCCGTCATACGGACAGGGTTGATCGGCCCGTCAGGGTCTCTGGTTTACTGGCGGCCATGACCACGACGAGCTGCCGCACCCCTGCGACCGAGGCGATGATGACGCCCGGTGCTCGTTGTCGGTGCCGAATGTGTGACCGCTGAGGGCCCCCGCCTGAGCCTCGCGCCCCGAAGCGAGACCCGCTGAGCCATGTCCGCGCGCCCGCGTGCGGACCGGCCTGCCCCGCGTCACCGGATCCCGAGCCGCGCCCACACACGCGCACGCCCTCGGCCCGCCCACGCCGCTTCCGTAAGGAATGAACCGTGCCCGGCGGCACAACCGCCCTGCACTCAACAGTGACGGAAACCCTGTGATCACCACTACGGACCTGACAAAGGTCTACCGCTCACGAGGCCGCGAGGTCACCGCCCTCGACGGCGTCGATCTGCATGTCCGCGAGGGTGAGGTGTACGGCGTCGTCGGTCAGAGCGGCGCCGGGAAGTCCACCCTCATCCGCTGCGTCAACCTCCTGGAGCGCCCCACCTCCGGCACGGTCACCGTGGCCGGTCAGGACCTCACCGCGCTCGGCGGGCGGGGGCAGCGAGCCGGTTCCGCGCTGCGCCAGGCGCGCAGCCGCATCGGCATGGTCTTCCAGCACTTCAACCTGCTCTCCTCGCGCACGGTGCGCGACAACGTCGAGCTGCCGCTGGAGATCCTCGGCGTCTCCGGCAAGGAGCGCACCCGCAAGGCCCTGGAGCTGCTGGACCTGGTCGGCCTCGCCGACAAGGCCAAGGCGTACCCGGCGCAGCTCTCCGGCGGCCAGAAGCAGCGCGTCGGCATCGCCCGCGCGCTCGCGGGCGACCCGAAGGTGCTGCTGTCCGACGAGGCGACCTCCGCGCTCGACCCCGAGACCACCCGCTCGATCCTCCAGTTGCTGCGCGACCTCAACCGGCAGCTGGGTCTCACCGTGCTGCTGATCACGCACGAGATGGACGTCGTGAAGACCATCTGCGACTCGGCCGCGCTGATGAGCGGCGGCCGGATCGTGGAGTCCGGCAAGGTCACCGAGCTGCTGGCCACCCCCGGCTCCCAGCTGGCCCAGGAGCTGTTCCCGGTCGGCGGGGTGCCCTCGGCCGAGGACCGCACGGTCGTGGACGTGACGTTCCAGGGCGAGGCCGCGGCGAAGCCGGTGATCTCCCAGCTGTCGCGTACGTACAACATCGACATATCGATCCTCGGCGCCGCGATGGACACCGTCAGCGGCAACCAGGTCGGCCGGATGCGCATCGAGCTGCCCGGCCCGTTCGAGGAGAACGTCGTGCCGATCGGCTTCCTGCGCGAGCAGGGCCTCCAGGTCGACGTGGCCGATGTGGACGCGTCGAAGACCGCCGTGCTCAAGGAGGGCGCCAAGTGACCTGGTCCGAGATGCAGCCCCTGTTGCAGCAGGCGTGTCTGGAGACGCTCTGGATGGTCGGCTGGTCGGCGGCCATCGCGATCCTCGGCGGGCTGCCGCTCGGTGTGCTGCTGGTGCTCACCGACCGGGGCGGTGTGCTGCCGAACGTGGTCGTGAACAAGGTCGTCGGCCAGGTGGTCAACATCGCGCGCTCGATGCCGTTCATCATCCTCATGGTCGCGCTGATCTCCTTCACCCGCGCGATCGTGGGCACCACCATCGGCCCCGCGGCCGCGATTGTGCCGCTCGCGATCGGCGCCATCCCCTTCTACGCCCGCCTCGTGGAGACCTCGGTGCGCGAGGTCGACGGCGGGCTGGTGGAGGCCGTGCAGTCGATGGGCGGCTCCACCTGGACCGTCGTACGCAAGGTCCTGCTGCCCGAGTCGCTGCCGTCGCTGATTTCCAGCGCGACCACGACGATCGTCGCGCTCATCGGCTACTCGGCGATGGCCGGAACGGTCGGCGCGGGTGGTCTGGGCGACCTCGCCGTCCGCTACGGCTACCAGCGGTTCGAGACCGAGCTGATGTGGATCACCGTGGCCATCCTCGCGGTGGTCATCTCCGTCATCCAGTTCGCCGGTGACCTCGCGGCCCGCGCGCTCTCCCACCGCAGCCCCGCCTCGGCCGCGCCCCGGCTGGTGCTGCTGCGCTCCCGGCAGACCCGGAGCGCCGAGACCGCCGGGACCCCGGCCGCCGACCCGGCCGAGAAGGCCGGGACCGACGAGCCGGACGAGCCCGCCCAGCTGACCAAGACTCCCTGAACCCCGTCCCCCGAAAGGCACTTTTCGTGCGTAACACCCTCAAGACCACCGCCACCCTGCTCGCTGCCGCCGTGCTCGCCGCGGGTGCCTCCGCCTGCTCCCCGCCGAGCAAGGGCGGCACCGACAAGAACGGCCCCCTGCTCGTCGGCGCGAACCCCGTCCCGCACGCCGAGATACTGAACTACGTCAAGGACCATCTGGCGAAGAAGGAGGGGCTCAAGCTGGAGGTGAAGGAGTTCACCGACTACAACTCGCTGAACCCCGCCACCCAGGACGGCTCGGTCGACGCCAACTACTTCCAGAACAAGCCGTTCCTCGACGACTACAAGAAGAAGCGCGGCGGCGACATCGTGCCCGTGGTCACCGTGCACCTGGAGCCGCTCGGCCTCTTCTCGCACAAGGCGAAGAAGGCCGACGACCTCAAGAAGGGCGCCACCGTCGCCGTCCCCAACGACGCGGTGAACGAGGCCCGGGCCCTCCAGCTGCTGGACACCCACGGCATCATCAAGCTCAAGAAGGGCGCCGGCACCGAGGCCACCCCCAAGGACATCGCGGACAACCCCAAGGGCCTGAAGTTCAAGGAGCTGGAGGCGCCCCAGCTGCCGAGGTCCCTGGACGATGTGGACGCCGCCGTCATCAACGGCAATTACGCCATCCAGGCCAAGCTCAACCCGGCCAAGGAGGCGCTGATCCTGGAGTCCCCGGACAACAGCCCCTACGGCAACTTCCTCGCCGTGAAGAAGGGCAACGAGGACGACCCGCGGGTCAAGAAGCTCGCCAAGCTCCTCACCTCCCCGCAGGTGAAGAAGTTCATCAAGGACAAGTACGACGGATCCGTCCTCGCGTCGTTCTGACACATACCATTCTGAAAAGCGACCGACCGAACACGCAAGGCTCCGCATCCGGGCGACAATCGGATGCGGAGCCTTCCGTTTCCGCACCCCGTGCTGCATTTAGCAGGAGCGATGCTGCATGCTGGGCTCTTCGCCACGACTTTGAAACGACCCCGGTTACGGAGCGGCGCATGACATCCACTTTCCCGGACATCTCCATCAGCACCGAACGGCTGGTGCTGCGCCCGTTCGAGGAAGCGGACCTGCCCGCGCTCACGGACATGATGAACGACGAACTCGTCATCACCTGGAGCCGGGCCCCCTACCCGTACACCCACCGCGACGCACGCGACCAGGCGATGCGGCTCGCCCCCGCCGAACGCACCACGGGGCGCGGAATCGTCTTCGCGGTCGCCGAATTCCTCACCCAGCGGCTCGTCGGAATCATCCATCTGCGCAACACCGACTGGAAGGTCCTGGCCACCGAGGCCAGCTATATCACCGCCCCCTGGGCGCGCGGCGAGGGCTATGCCGTGGAGTCGGTGCTGGCCGTCGCCCGCTGGCTGTTCCAGGACCAGAAGTTCGAGCGGATGGAGCTGCGCACCGCCGCCGGGAACACCGCCGGCCAGCAGGTCGCCCAGAAGGTCGGCTGTATCAGCGAAGGAGTGCTCCGCAACGCCTACATAGCGCGCACCCAGATGGAGGACGGCGGCTGGACCGATCTGCGCACCGACCTCATCGTCTGGAGCCTGCTCCCCGAGGACCTGGAGGGCGCGCCCGAGCAACGGGACGAGACCGAGGGCATCAGCGTCTTCCCCACGTACTCCGAGTACACCGACTGGCGCTGAACCCCGGCGCGCCGCGCCTCCGGTGCGCCCCCGGCGCACCACCTCCGCCCCTGCCCCCGGTCCGGCGGCGCGGGCCGGGCGGGGTAACCTCTCCGGGCTGAGCACCTGCGGGCCGGCCCGCCCACAACCGCGATACGTGCGTCCACGGCACGCGCACCGCGGCGCACCCGCCACGGCCGCCGCGGCACGCCACCCGCGGTACGCCACCCGCGGCACCGCCCGCGCGCACCACGCACCGCGAGCGCGTGCACCAACCGCGACCGACTGCGACACATTGGGGAGACAGACGACGATGGCCGACCGCGTCACGGTGATCGGTTGGGACGGCTCCCCGCTCATGGACGTGGCCCGATCCGCCCTCGGCGCGGCCACCCTCGTGGCCGGTGCCGCCCACCACCTGGCGCTGCCCGAAGTCCCGCCCGGCGCCGAACGCATCCGGCTCGGCAGCGTGGACCTCGCCGCCCGCCGCATCGCCCAGCACCGCGGCTCGGCCGTGGTCCTGGCCGACGGCGACCCCGGCTTCTTCGGCGTCGTACGCGCCCTGCGCGCCCCCGAGCACGGCCTGGAGGTCGAGGTCGTGCCCGCCGTCTCCTCCGTCGCCGCCGCCTTCGCCCGGGCCGGGATGCCCTGGGACGACGCCCAGGTCGTCGTCGCCCACAGCCGCGACCTGCGGCGCGCCGTCAACGTCTGCCGCGCCCACACCAAAGTCGCCGTCCTCACCTCACCGGGCGCCGGTCCCGCCGAACTCGCCCTGCTCCTCGGCCCGGTGCACCGCACCTTCGTCATCTGCGAGGCCCTGGGCACCGAACGCGAGCAGGTCACCGTGCTGACCTCCGACAAGGCCGCCGACCACACCTGGCGCGACCCCAACGTCGTCATCGTCATCGGCGGCTCCGGCGTCGCCGCCCGCACCGGCACACCCACCGGCGCCGCCCGCGGCGCCCTCCAGAGCGGCGGCTGGATCGCCGGGCGCGACCCCGGCTACCCCGGCTCCGTACGCGGCTGGGCGCTGCCCGCCCCCGCGTACGCGACCGTGCTCGGCGAGCACGAGTCGCAGCAACTGCGCTCCTTCCAACTCGCCCGCCTCGGCCCCCGCGTCGGCGACCTGGTCTGGGACATCGGCGCGGGCAGCGGCGCCGCCGCCGTCGAAACCGCCGGGTTCGGCGCCGCCGTCATCGCCGTCGACCGCGACCAGGACGCCTGCGAACGCGCCGGAACCCTCGCCCGCCGCTTCGGCGTCCAGCTCCAGGTCGTCCACGGCACCGCGCCGGAAGTCCTCGAGGACCTGCCCGAGCCGGACGTCGTCCGCGTCGGCGGCGGGGGCGCACCCGTCGTCGCCGCGTGCGCCGCGCGCCGCCCCGAGCGCATCGTCACCCACGCCACCACCCGCGACGAGGCGGAGGCCATCGGCGCCGCCCTGGAGGACGGCGGCTACGGGGTCGAGTGCCTGCTGCTGCAATCCGTCGAGTTGGACACCCGGGTGTGGGCCGAACGCGAACGCGCGGTGGCCTTCCTCCTCTGCGGACACCGCCCGCACCAGTGATTTTGTCCCTGTGACGTTCGCCCCGAGCTTCGCCCCGGTGACCTTCCGGAAGCGTCGCGCGGGGTAGGCTGGCGGATCGTTGTACTGCCTGTGCCGCTGCCCGGTGTTCGGCGCTTTATCGGCCAAAGGCCGGAATGTGCCCCTTTCTTACCGGGCCGCGGTGGGCAAGCCTCGGGCGTGCTACGTGCCGCGCACGGCGCACGCTCGTTCTTGCTCACGGGGGCTTGCTCCCGGCGGTAGGCGGTTGGAAGGAGCACTAGCGATGGGCGAGGGGTACGCATGACCGACACCGGCCAGGTCCCGGGCGAGGGACTGCCGGAGAACGCAGGCGGACGACTCGGACAACCGCACCCGGCGGATGTCCACGCCCCGCCTGCCGACGCCGGTTACACCGAACAGCCGCAGCCCGGTGTTCCGCCCGGCGCCGGATACACCTTCCTCGACGGCCCCGAAACCGGCGGCGAGGAGGACGACCTGCTGCTGATGCCGGGCGCGCAGGGCGCGTGGAGCGAGCAGCAGGCCCAGTACGACCCGCAGGCCCCGTACGACCCGCAGAACCCGTACGACCAGCAGGCGCAGTACGAGCAGCAGATGATGCAGGCCCCGATGCAGCAGCCGTACCCGCAGCAGCAGGGCCACGGGCTGTACGAGGGCGGGGTGCTGGACCCCGGCATGGCCGCGTACGCCGACGCGCAGATGCCCGAGCCGCAGCCGGTGGCCGAGCCCCTGGCCGGGCCGGTCGAGCACCCGGCGCCGGAGCAGCCCGTCCAGCAGCAGCCCGCGCCGCAGCCGCCCCAAGCCCCCGCCGCACCCCCCACGCCGCCCCGCCGCCCCCTGCACATGGGCCCGCCCGTGCCCGACCACACCTCCGGCAGCGGCATCGTCCGTTCCCTCGCCGACCGCGGCCCGGCCGCCGCCCGGAACACCGCGCCGCCCGTCCAGCAGCCCCAGCAGGCGCCCCCGCCCGAGCCCGAGTACACCGGTGGCGTCGACTACGCCAGCGCCCCCGAGTACGCCGCCGGGCCGCAGTACTTCGCCACCCAGCCCCAGCCTGACGACCCCGGGCCGCTCCCGGGACCGCAGCTCGCCGACCTCCCGCAGATCGGCGACGCCCCGCCGCCCGGCGACGCCTGGGACCCCCAGCCGCCCGCGCCCATGCCCGCACCAGCAGAAACGGTCGGTCTCGGCGACCAGCCGCTGCCGCCGGAGGGCGCCCAGCCCGCGGCGATGGACCTGGGCTACGCCGACCCCGGCTACGCCGACCAGGGGTACGCCGACCAGGGGTACGCCGACCCCCAGGGCGGGACGCCCGCCCCGGAACCCGGGCAACCGGTCGTCGACATCCCGGCCCAGATCCAGCCGGGCATCGCCCCGGACCAACTCCACGCGGGCCCGCAGGCCGTCATCCCGGCCCAGATCCCCCACGATGACGCGGAGGCCCCACAGCCCTACGCCGACCCGACCGCCGTGGACCCGGGCCACGCGATAGTCGCCGACACGGAGGAGCAGCCCCCACCCGCCGATGCGGCCGCCGCCGAGGCGCAGGCCCTGCCGCCGGAGGCGGCGCCCGCTGACGCGCAGGCTCCGGCGGACCCGGCTGCGCCCGGCGAGGCTCCGGTGCCGGAAGCCGACGTGCACGCGGAGCCCGCCGACGGGCAGCTCCCGGCCGAGGCCGAGGTGCCGGAGGCCGATGGGCAGGCGCTGGCGGAGGCGCAGGCCCCGGCCGCCGAGGCACAGGTCCCGGCGGACCCGGCTGCGCCTGGCGAGGCTCCGGTGCCGGAGGACGTGCAGGTGGCGCCCGTCGACGGGCAGGTCCCGGCCGACGGGCAGGCCCAGGCTGGTCCGGTCGCCCCCGATGCGGTTCCGGCGGAGGCCGACGCGCAGGACCCGTCCGCCCCCGGCGAGGCTCAGGCCCCGGAGGCCGATGCTCAGGCTGCGCCCACCGAGGCGCAGGCCCCGATGGCCCCGGTTGCGCCGGGCGAGGTTCCGGTGCCGGAGGCCACCGAGCAGGCGGCGCCCGCGGGGGCACCGGCTGAGCCTGCCCCTGCCGAGATGCCCGTGGCAGAGGCCCCGGCTGAGGTCGACCCGGCTGCCGCTGACGTGGATTCGGTGCCGGAGGATGCCGACGGGCAGGCCCAGGCTGCCCCCGATGCGGCTCCGGCGGAGGCCGACGCTCAGGCCCCGACTGCCCCCACGGAGGCCCAGGTCCCGGCGGACCCGGGTGCGTCGGCCGAGGCCGAGGTGCCGGAGGCTGCCACGCAGGTGGCGCCCGCCGAGGCGCCTGGTGAGCCTGCCCCCGCCGAGATGTCCGCGGAAGAGGTCCCGGCCGCGACCGACCCCGCTGCCGCCGACGGGCAGGCCCCGGCCGACCCGGCTGCGCCGGGTGAGGTTCCGGTGCCGGAGGCCGACGCCCAGGGGACGTCTGCGGAGGCGCAGGCCCCGGCTGCCTCGGTCGCCCCCGATGCGGCTCCGGCGGAGGCCGACGCGCAGGACCCGTCTGCCCCCGGCGAGGCCCAGGTCCCGGCGGACCCGGGTGCGTCGGCCGAGGCCGAGGTGCCGGAGGCTGCCGCGCAGGCGGCGCCCTCCGAGGCGCCTGCCGAGCCGTCCGCGGCAGAGGCCCCGGCCGTGGCCGACCCGGCTGCGCCGGGTGAGGCTCCGGTGCCGGAGGCCGAGGGGCAGGCCGTGCCCGCCGAGGCGCCTGCCGAGCCCGCGGCCCCGGCCGAAGAGGGCGACCCCGAGGCCGAGGCTGCCGCCGACGCACAGGCTCCGGCACCGGAGGCCGACGCAGCCGCCGAGGAAGCCTCCGGCGAGGCCGACGCAGCCTCTGACGAGCCCGAGGGCGAGACGGCGGAGGCTCAGGACGAAGCCGTCGGCCAGGAGGCGCCCGACGCCGAAGCCACGGAACCCGAAGCGGCCGCTGACTCCGAGGCCACCGCGTCCGAGGACGACCCGTCCGACGCATCGGAGGCTCAGGACGAAGCCGCCGAAGGCGAGGCAACCACCGAGGCCCCCGACGCGGGCACCCCCGCCGAAGAGCCCGAGCAGGCCGAGCAGTCCGAACAGGCCGACGCCGCGGACCACAACAACCCCGAGGCGGACCCCACGGACCAGGAGCCAGCCAACCCGGAAGCCGCAGACCGCGAAGCCGCAGACCCCGAAGCCGCAGACCCGGAAGCCGCAGAAGACCCGGCGGCCGCCCCCGGGCCCCTCGCCAACCCCTTCGGCCCCCGCGCCGACGCCGGGTACGACGACGCCGAGCGCGCCGCCGTCCACCGCGTGATGCGCGAGCGCCGGGACATCCGTAACGGCTTCCGGCCCGACCCCATCCCGCACGAGGTGCTGCTGCGCGTGCTGGAGGCCGCGCACACCGCGCCCAGCGTGGGGCAGTCCCAGCCGTGGGACTTCGTCGTCATCCGCTCCGAGGAGACCCGGCGCACCATGCACGAGCTGGCGGCGCGCCAGCGCGACGCGTACGCCAAGTCCCTCCCCAAGGGCCGGGCCAAGCAGTTCAAGGAACTGAAGATCGAGGCGATCCTCGAGACGCCGATCAACATCGTCGTCACTGCCGACCCGACCCGCGGTGGCCGCCACACCCTCGGGCGGCACACCCAGCCGCAGATGGCGCCGTACTCCTCGGCGCTCGCCGTGGAGAACCTGTGGCTCGCCGCCCGCGCCGAAGGGCTCGGCGTCGGCTGGGTCAGCTTCTTCGACGAGCGCGAGATGGTCCGTACGCTCGGACTGCCGGATCACCTGGAGGCCGTGGCGTACCTGTGCGTCGGGTACGTGGACGAGTTCCCGGAGGAGCCGGAGCTGCTGCGGGCCGGGTGGTCCAAGCGCCGCCCGCTGTCGTGGGTCGTCCACGAGGAGACGTACGGGCGGCGCGCGCTGCCCGGTGAGGACCCGCACAACCTGCTGACGGAGACCCTCCAGGGCATCCGTCCGCTGGACGCCAAGGCGCTCGGCGAGGCGTGGGAGCGGCAGAAGCGGATGACCAAGCCGTCCGGGGCGCTCGGCATGCTGGAGATCATCTCCGCGCAGCTCAGCGGACTGTCCCGGCAGTGCCCGCCGCCGATTCCGGAGCCCGCCGCGGTCGCGATCTTCGCGGGCGACCACGGGGTGCACGCCCAGGGCGTCACCGCGTGGCCGCAGGAAGTCACCGGCCAGATGGTCGCCAACTTCCTGGGCGGCGGCGCGGTCTGCAACGCCTTCGCGAGCCAGGTCGGCGCCGAGGTGTGCGTCGTGGACGTGGGCGTGACGAGCGAACTGCCCTCCACCCCCGGCCTGCTGCCGCGCAAGGTCCGCGCGGGCACCGGCGACTTCACCACCGGCCCCGCCCTCACCCGCGAAGAGGTGCTGCGCGCCCTCGAAGTGGGCATCGAGACCGCCCGCGACCTGGTCGCCGCCGGGAACAAGGCGCTGCTCACCGGCGAGATGGGCATCGCCAACACCACCACCTCGGCCGCCCTGGTCTCCGTGTACACCGGCGCCGACCCTGCCGAGGTGACCGGCCGCGGCACCGGCATCAACGACGAGATGCACGCGCGCAAGATCGACGTCGTACGGCGCGGTCTGGAGCTGCACCAGCCCGATCCCGCCGACCCCATCGGCGTCCTCTGCGCCTTCGGCGGCCTGGAGCACGCCGCCATGGCCGGGCTGCTGCTGGGCGGCGCCTCCCTGCGTACCCCCGTCATCCTGGACGGGGTCAGCGCGGGCGCCGCCGCCCTCGTCGCCCGCGCCATCGCCCCCGAGGTGCTGGCGGCGTGCATCGCGGGCCACCGCAGCGCCGAGCCGGGCCACGTCGCGGCCCTCAACAAGCTGGGCCTGCGCCCCCTGGTCGACCTGGACCTCCGCCTCGGCGAGGGCACGGGCGCCCTGCTCGCCCTCCCCGTGGTGCAGAGCGCCGCACGGGCGATGCACGAGGTGGCCACGTTCGACTCCGCGGGAGTCACGGAGAAGAACTGACGTGCGCCCCCGCCACGTAGGGTGTCGGCGGGGGCCACGCCCCACCACTAGATCAGCCGCTCCAGCGCCGCAGCGGCAGGCATTCTGTACGAGGAGAGCCGCACCGCCATGTCCGAGAACTTCGCATACCCCGTCGGACTGCGCCTCACGGGGCGGCGCGTCGTCGTCCTCGGAGCGGGCCAGGTCGCCCAGCGTCGGCTGCCCGCGCTGATCGCCGCGGGCGCGGACATCCTGCTGATCTCGCCCTCCGCGACGCCCTCCGTCGAGGCCATGGCCGAGGCGGGGGAGGTGCGCTGGGAGCGCCGCCGCTACCAGGACGGAGACTTCGAGGGCGCCTGGTACGCGCTGATCACCACCGACGACCCGGCCGCCAACGCCGCCGCCTCCGCCGAGGCCGAGGCGCGCCGGGTGTGGTGCGTACGCAGCGACGACGCCGAGGCCGCCTCCGCGTGGACCCCGGCCACCGGGCGCAGCGAGGGCGTCACCGTCGCCGTGCTCACCGGGCAGGACCCGCGCCGCTCCGCCGCCGTGCGCGACGCCGTGGTCGAGGGCCTGCGCGACGGCACCCTCGCCGCGCCCCGCCACCGCACCCGCGGCCCGCAGGTCGCCCTGGTGGGCGGCGGCCCCGGCGACCCGGACCTGATCACCGTCCGCGGCCGCCGCCTGCTCGCCGAGGCCGACGTCGTGGTGGCCGACCGGCTCGGCCCCCGCGACCTCCTCGACGAACTCCCGCCGCACGTCGAGGTCATCGACGCCGCGAAGATCCCGTACGGCCGCTTCATGGCCCAGGAAGCGATCAACAACGCGCTGATCGAGCACGCCAAGGCGGGCAAGTCGGTCGTCCGGCTCAAGGGCGGCGACCCCTTCGTCTTCGGCCGCGGCATGGAAGAGGCCGAGGCGCTCGCCGAGGCCGGTATCCCCTGCACCGTCGTCCCCGGCATCTCCAGCTCCATCAGCGTCCCCGCCACCGCCGGGATCCCGGTCACCCACCGCGGGGTCGCCCATGAGTTCACCGTCGTCAGCGGCCATGTCGCCCCCGACGACCCGCGCTCCCTCGTCGACTGGTCCGCGCTCGCCCGCCTGCGCGGCACGCTCGTCCTCCTGATGGCCGTCGAGAAGATCGGCGCCATCGCCGCCGCCCTCGTCCACCACGGCCGGGGAGCGGACACCCCCGTCGCCGTCATCCAGGAGGGCACCACCGCCGCCCAGCGCCGCGTGGACGCCACCCTCGCCACCGTCGGGGACACGGTCGCCGCCGAGGGCGTCCGGCCGCCCGCGGTCATCGTCATCGGCGAGGTGGTCGCCGTCGGCTCCCGTCGGGCGTAACCACCGGTAACTTCCTCACGTCGCCGCATTGGCACGGCATCCAGGACAAGGCAGTATCACTCAAGTGGCTGATCTCATCACCGTCGATGATCCCGACGACCCGCGGCTGCGCGACTACACGGGTCTGACCGATGTGGAGCTACGACGCAAGCGCGAGCCCGCCGAAGGTTTGTTCATCGCCGAGGGCGAGAAGGTGATCCGACGGGCCCGCCTCGCCGGTTACGAGATGCGCTCGATGCTGCTGTCGTCCAAGTGGGTCGACGTCATGCGCGACGTCATCGAGGACGTCCCCGCCCCCGTCTACGCCGTCAGCCCCGAACTGGCCGAACGCGTGACGGGCTACCACGTCCACCGCGGCGCCCTCGCCTCCATGCAGCGCAAACCGCTGCCCGAAGCCGAGGAACTCCTCACGCACGCCCGACGCGTCGTGATCATGGAGTCCGTCAACGACCACACCAACATCGGTGCCATCTTCCGCAGCGCCGCCGCGCTCGGCATGGACGCCGTCCTCCTCTCCCCGGACTGCGCCGACCCCCTCTACCGCCGCTCCGTGAAGGTCTCCATGGGCGCCGTCTTCTCCGTCCCGTACGCCCGCCTGGAGACCTGGCCGCGCGGTCTCGAAGCGGTCCGGCACGCGGGCTTCAAGATCCTCGCCCTCACCCCCGACGAAAAGGCCACCTCCCTCGACGACGCCGCCCCCCACCGCCTCGACCGCGTCGCCCTGATGCTGGGCGCCGAGGGCGACGGCCTCTCCACCCAGGCCCTGATGTCCGCGGACGAATGGGTCCGCATCCCCATGGCCCACGGCGTCGACTCCCTCAACGTGGGCGCGGCGGCGGCGGTGGCCTTCTACGCCGTAACAACGGGCCGCCCAGAGGCGTAGGGGGGCTCCGCCCCCCGAACCCCCCGCCGGGGCTCCGCCCCGGCCCCCGCGTTCCGCCCGGTGGGCGGGTGCGCGGTCGGTGCGGTGGGTGGTGCCGGTGCGGGGCCTCCGGGGCGGGGTCCCGGACCGTATATTTACGGCGCCGCTGCCGTAGAACGTGGGGTGGGCCGGAAGTCCACGGCGCCACAAATACACGTCAGCGTCCGGAACCCCACCCCTGCGACCCCGCCCCTCCGCATCGCCGGCGCCCGCCCCCCGGTGGCAACGGGCCCACGGCGGCCCGGAGCCGGAGGGGCGCCAGGGGCGGGCGGCACCGACGGTCGGGGGAGGGGACCCACCCCGCCCAACGCCCGCCACCGGGCGGGCCGGAAACGGAGGAGGCTGGGGTCCGCCCCGCCGGGCGAACCGGAATCGGGCCGGAGCCCGGGCCCACCCGTCGGTAGTCGCCGATGAGGCAGGAGGAGGCGGGGGTGCCCAGCGCCCGCCCCGGCGGGCGAACCGGATCCGGCCGGAGCCTGGGGTCACCCGCCGGTGGTCGCCGATGATGCGGGCGCTGGGCGAACCGGAGCCGCGGGGCACTCGCCGGTGGTCGCCGACGATGCGGAGGGGGCGGGGTCGCAGGGGCAGGGTCCTGGACGCTGACGTGTATTTGTGGCGCCAATCGCCCGACGTTCACTCCGCGCTCTACGTCAGCGGCGCCGTAAATATACGGTCCAGGGCCCTGCCCCGGAGGCGCCGCACCCGGCACCCACCACCGCACCGACCGCGCAGCCCGCCGGGTCAGAGCCCGCCCTCAGGGCCTGCCTCAGCCGCTCCCGGCGCCCCCGGCGCCCCCGCCGGTCCCGCCGCACCCGACGCTCCCGCCGCCCCCGGCGCCGTAGGCGCCGTCGGTACGCCCAGGCCGCGCGGCGGCCCCTGGCAGCCCTGGGCCGCCGCGATGCCCAGCGCGACCAGCAGCGTCACCACCACGAAGACCGTCAGCCGCTGCCGCAGCAGCCGGACCCGGTCCGGGCTGCCGGGGCGGCGGCCGTTCGGGGAGGTGCGGACCGTACGGGCCGGGGGGCGCTGGCCGCCGCGGCGCGGCGCCGGGGGCCGCGCCGGGGTGTTGCGCCCCGCCGTACGCGCCGCCCCCGCACCGGGCGGCCCCGACCGCGGCGACGACGCCCGCGGTGCCGCCGCGCCCCGGGGCGGCGTACCCGCTCCGGGGCGGCGCTCCGTGTGCTGGTCCGCGTACGCGTCGGCGCGCCGCCCCGCGGGACGCCCGTCCGCGGCATGCCCATGCTGCGCACCGTGCCCATGGGGAGCCCCGGGCCCGTGCGGCGCATGCCCCTGCGGCGCATGCCCCTGCGGCGCATGCCCCTGCGGCGCATGCCCATGGGCCTCACGCGCCGCGATCTCCTTGAGCCGCAGCGAGAGCTGAAGCGTGGACGGCCGGTCCTCCGGGTCCTTCGCGAGGCACGCGTGCAGCAGCGGAGCCAGCGCATCCGGCACCCCCAGCAGCTGCGGCTCCTCGTGTACGACGCGGTACAGCATCACCTCGGAACTCCCGTGCCCGAACGGCGAATCCGCCGTCGAGGCGTACGCGAGCGTGGCGCCCAGCGCGAAGACGTCCGTCGCCGGGGTGACGGCCGCGCCCCGCACCTGCTCGGGCGCGAGGAAGCCGGGGGAGCCGACGGCCGTACCGACGTGGGTCAGCGTGCTGGCACCGGTGGCCCAGGCGATGCCGAAGTCGATGATGCGGGGGCCCTTGGGGGAGAGCAGGATGTTCGACGGCTTGAGGTCGCGGTGGACGACCCCCGCCTCGTGCACCGCCAACAGCCCCTCGGCCAGCGCGGACCCGATGGACGCGACGTGCGCGGCCGGCAGCGGGCCCTCCTCGTTCACCTTGTCGTGCAGGGAGGGGCCGGGCACGTACTGGGTGGCGAACCACGGCCGGTCGGCCTCCAGGTCCGCGGCCACCAGCCGCGCCGTACAGCCGCCGCGGATCCGCCGCGCGGCGGACACCTCGCGGGCGAACCGCGACCGGAACTCCCGGTCCTCCGCCAGATCCGGCCGGATGACCTTCAGCGCCACCCGCTGCCCGCGCCGGTCGGACCCGAGGTAGACGACCCCCATACCGCCCGCGCCGAGCCGCCGGTGAAGCCTGAAGGAGCCGACGACACGCGGGTCCTCGCGCCGGAGCCGCATCATCGCCATGTCCGTCCCCTACCTCCGGTGGGGAGCCCTTCTACCCCTTGGTGGGGAGCCCCATCCGCTGCCGTCTGCTGCCGATCCACTGCCGTCCGTCTGACGTGCACAGCTTACGGATTGACGGCCCCGCGCGCTGAGAGGCCGCGCATGCGTCGGCCTACGGATTGTCAGTGGTGCCTGGGATCCTGGAGAAGTGGGCCGGAATCGTGGCAATCCGTGCTCCGGTCTGCGCGTGCGTGATCTCAAAAGACCGTCTCAGAAGGGGGATTGAGGCCGTGAAGGGTGATCGTGTGGAGATAGTGGTGGACGCGGGCGACACGACGCGGACGTACGAAGTGGTGGCCGAGAGGGCGGGGCGGCGGGTCGAGACGGCGGTGCGTCGCGGGGTGGTGGAAGTGAGCGAAGTCACCCGAAACGGGTCCGTGGTGCGGACGGCCCGCTTCATGGCGAACCGGGTCCTGGCGCTGGTGGAGCAGCCGGTGCCGCGGGGCGCGGACGGGGACGGTGAGTAGGGGCCGTTCCGCCCCCGGAGGGGCCCGCTCCGGCGGACCCCTCCGGGAAGACCCCAAGTCCCGGGCGGATTTCTCCACCCAGGGGAGTACGAGGCCCGGTCCGGCGTCATCCTCCGGGAGGCCCGGCAAGCGGTACGAGGGCATGACGCCGGGGACCGGGGCGCGCGCCTAATGTTGAGGTCAAGCGGCGGGCGCAGCACTCGTCCCCCGAGGTCAGACGCTCGCCGCTCCAGATGTGACGGAGGAAGGACGATGGCGGACACGGTGGGACGCACGGTCGTCAGGGCGCGCAGGCGCGGGGCCCTCGACGCGTTCGGCAGCCCGCAGACCGGGACCCGCCATCCTCTGGTCGCGGCAGCGATAGTGCTGCCGCTGGCCGTCCTGCTGAGCATCGCGTTCGGCGGCTGGGAAGCCGTCGTCACACAGGCGTCGTCCGTGGCGGGAATGCTGGGGCGCTGAGCGCTCCAGGCCCGGGAGAGCGGCCCGGGCCGGGGACTTCCCGGCCATCAGCCCCGTGGGGACGGGGGTGCGGCGGACGGCACGAAGCCCGGACAGCTGGGGAGCTGTCCGGGCTCGCGCCGTTCCGGACACGCTGAACACCACGCAGACCACCAAGCTGAACGCAGACCACCAAGCTGAACAGGGCATACGACAAAGGGCCGGAGCGTCTCGCTCCGGCCCTCGGCCGGTCGGTGTGGACGATACTGGGATTGAACCAGTGACCTCTTCCGTGTCAGGGAAGCGCTCTCCCGCTGAGCTAATCGTCCCGGGACTGCGTGCGCGATACTGGGATTGAACCAGTGACCTCTTCCGTGTCAGGGAAGCGCTCTCCCGCTGAGCTAATCGCGCGGGTGTGGGGCCGCGAGGACCCCGGTGGGTGGGACCCGAGGGTCCCGAGTGGACGATACTGGGATTGAACCAGTGACCTCTTCCGTGTCAGGGAAGCGCTCTCCCGCTGAGCTAATCGTCCGAGGTGGAGACGGGATTTGAACCCGTGTAGACGGCTTTGCAGGCCGTTGCCTCGCCTCTCGGCCACTCCACCAGACGCAGGGGCGTGAACCCCCACTCCGAGCGGACGACGAGATTCGAACTCGCGACCCTCACCTTGGCAAGGTGATGCTCTACCAACTGAGCCACGTCCGCAGGTGTCGTTTCCCGGGGCGCTTCCGCGTCCCGGCGACGTGTTGAACTCTAGCGGATTCCGGAGCCAGCTCAAATTCCGTTTCCGCAGCGTGCTGCCCTGCTCACCTGGCAGCCACCTCGCCGCGGTCCCTCCCGCGACCCCCGTGACCAGGCGCCATAGACTCGCAAGCGTGCACGACCTGCCCCCTCTCGCCCGCTTCGGTGGCCTGCTCGCCACCGATCTTCGCGATGTGACCAGCGACCCCTCGGCTCTCGACACCGAGGGTTTCTGGGCCGTTGTCGCGGACTTCGAGGGGCGTGTGGTCTGTGCCCGCTTCGGTGACGTACGCCGCGAGCCGGTGCCCGCCCCTGTGCCCGCCCCCGCGCCGGGCGCCTGGCGCGGTCCCCGGCCCACCGACTGGACCTCCTCGCTGGACCGGGCCGGGTACACCGAGGGCGTGCGCCGCGTCCGCCGTCACATCGCGGCGGGCGAGGTCTACCAGGCCAATCTGTGCCGCGTGCTCTCCGCGCCGCTGCCCGACCCGTACGCGGCGGACGTGGACGCGCTGATCGCCCTGCTGGCCCGCGGCAACCCGGCCCCGTACGCGGGCACCGTGCGGCTGCCGGAACACGGTGTGGAGGTCGCCACGGCCTCGCCCGAGCTGTTTCTGCGCCGCTCCGGACGGACCGTCGAGTCCGGGCCGATCAAGGGCACCGGCCGCCACGCGGAGGACCTGCTGGAGAAGGACCACGCCGAGAACGTGATGATCGTGGACCTGGTCCGCAACGACCTGGGGCGGGTCTGCGCCACCGGCTCGGTGACCGTTCCCGCGCTCTGCGCGGTCGAGCCGCACCCCGGACTGGTGCACCTGGTCTCCACGGTCCGCGGCGAGCTGGCGCCGGGGGCGGGATGGGCGGAGCTGTTCGCGGCGGCCTTCCCGCCCGGGTCGGTGACGGGGGCGCCCAAGTCCAGCGCCCTGCGCATCATCGGGGAGCTGGAGACCGCGCCCCGCGGTCCGTACTGCGGTGGCATCGGCTGGGTGGACGCGGACCGCGGCACCGGCGAGCTGGCCGTGGGGATACGCACCTTCTGGATCGACCGGCCGTCGCCCGCCGACGCCGTGCTGCGGTTCGGCACCGGAGCCGGGATCACCTGGGGCTCCGACCCGGACCGCGAATGGGACGAAACCGAACTCAAGGCGGCGCGACTGCTCGCGGTAGCGTCGGAAGTACAGCAGCCGACGGGAAGGACCATGCGGTGACGATCTGGCTCGACGGATCCCTGCACGAAGCCGACAGCGCCCAGGTGTCGGTCTTCGACCACGGGCTGACGGTCGGCGACGGCGTCTTCGAGACGGTCAAGGCGGTGGACGGCCGCGCCTTCGCGCTCACCCGCCATCTCCACCGGCTGGCCCGCTCCGCACACGGCCTCGGCCTGCCGGAACCCGACCTCGACGAGGTGCGGCGGGCCTGCGAGGCGGTCCTCGCCGACAACCCCGTGCCGCTGGGGCGGCTGCGGATCACCTACACCGGCGGGTTCTCGCCCCTCGGCTCCGACCGTGGCACGGCGGACCCCACGCTCGTCGTCGCGCTCGTCGAGACCCACCGCCGGGCGGACACCACGACCGTGGTCACCGTCCCCTGGACCCGCAACGAGCGCGGCGCGCTGGCCGGGCTCAAGACCACCTCGTACGGCGAGAACGTGGTCGCACTCGCCCGCGCCCGGGAACACGACGCCACCGAGGCCCTGTTCGCGAACACCGTCGGCGGACTCTGCGAGGGCACCGGGACCAACGTCTTCGTCGTCCTCGACGGCGAACTCCACACCCCGCCGCTCGCCTCGGGCTGCCTCGCGGGCATCACCCGCGCCCTCGTGCTGGAGTGGGTGGGGGCGCGGGAGACCGAGCTGCCGTTCGACGTCCTGGAGCAGGCCGACGAGGTCTTCCTGACCTCCACCACCCGGGACGTCCAGGCCGTACGGCAGGTGGACGACCGGATCGTGCCCGGTACGCCAGGACCGGTCACCGCCAAGGCCATGCGGATCTTCACCGAGCGGGCGGCCGCCGACATCGACCCGTGACGCCCGCCGACCCGTGACGCCACGCCCGCCGGCCCCGGGCAAACGGAACGAAAGCCTCCCGCCGTAAACGTGATGACGTGCGCCCCGGGCCCGGGTACAACACCATCGTGACCACCACCCTGCGGCCCACCACGCCCGAGCGGCACACCGACGACGGCGGGCGCGCGCGCTCGTACGAGGTGTGCGTCAACAGCCGCCCCGTCGGCAGCGTCCGGCTCACCACCGACGCCCAGCTGGGCCCGTCCGTCGGCCGGATCGAGCACCTCCACATCGACACCGCGGACCGGCACCGCGGCCGCGGCACGGTCGCCGCGCTCGCCGCCGAGGAGGTGCTGCGCGGCTGGCGCTGCACCCGGCTGGTGGCGAGCGTCCCCGCGCAGGCGGCGACCGCCCTCGGGCTGGCGGCCGCGCTCGGCTACCGCGAGCGCGGGCGTGACCTGATGAAGCAGCTGAGCGAGCCGCCCGCGCTGCCCCCGGGCAGCGCGATACGGACCCTGACGGAGGCCGAGTACCCGGCCTGGCGGGCCCGTGGGCGCATCGACGTCGTCAACAGCCTCCTGGGCAGCGGGCTCGGTCAGGAGGCGGCCGAGGCCATGGCCGACGCGGGCTACGCGACGCTGCTGCCGCACGGCCCGGCGACCCTTGGAGCCGTCCTGCGGGTCCTCTCCCACGCCGAACGGGACGTGGGCACCGTCTGGGTCGCGCTGCCCGCGGAGGAGCCCGACGCCCGGGAGCGGGGCGCGGCGTTCGTCTACTCCCTCGACGTCGCCGAGGAGCACCGCGGCCACGGCCACGGCCGGACCCTGATGCTGGCCGCCGAGCGCGACAGCCTGGCCGCCGGGGCGCGCCGCCTCGGTCTGCACGTCGTCAGCGGGAACACCCCGGCGCGGCGGCTGTACGAGTCGCTGGGCTACGAGGCGGTCGAGTACCACCTCATGAAAGAGCTGCTCTGACCGCTGATCTATCCGCGCTCGGCCAGCAGCCGGGCCGCGATCTCCTCGATCCGTTCCCGCAGCCCCTCCTGGCTCTTGCCGCCGTCCAGCCGCTCGCCGCCGATCACATACGTCGGGGTGCCGGTCACCCCGATCGCCTTGCCCTCGGCCTGGTCCGCGTCGACGATCAGGATGTGCCGGCCGTCGATCAGCGCGGTGTCCATCTCCTCGGCGTCCAGGCCCAGTTCCCGCGCCACGTCGACGAGCAGCAGCTCACCCCGGGCGCCCAGCTCGTCGGTGCGCTCCAGCACGGCTTCGACGTACGGCCAGCCCTGCCCCTGCGCCACGGCCTCCTCGGCGGCCTGCGCCGCCGCGTGGGCGTGCCGGTGGCGCTCCAGCGGGAAGTGCCGCAGCCGGATCTCCAGGGCGCCGCCGAAGCGCTCGCGCAGGGCGCGCACGTCCGTCAGCGCGGTACGGCAGTCGGGGCACTGGAGTTCGCACCACACGTCGAGTACGGGTCGGGCGGGATCGGTGTCGCTCATGGAGGTCAGTCTTCCAGCCCCCGCGGACTCCTCCGAACCCGGAGATGACCCTGATCCCGCGCCCCGGCTGTGGCCCTTGCCGCCCTGTGGGGTGCACGATGGACATATTGACCCATCGGCGGGAGGAACCGATGCTGACCGACACCATCTGCGCCGCGCTGTCCGCGGCCGGTCTGGGCATCGCCGGTCTGACCGCGTACCGCAAGCGCTTCCGGACCGCGGCCCGGATAGCGGCCTACGCGCTGCTGCCGGTGGGCCTGGCGATGACCGGAATCCTGGACTGGCTGACCGATCTGGTCTTCAACCCGACCGTCTGGGCGGGCTTCGGCCTGCTCGGGCTCTCCTGGCTGCTGTTCATGGTGAGCCGGGCGGCCGAGCGCCGGGCGGGCGGCACCCGCAAGGAGCGGCGTGCGGCCGCCGCCGCGGAGCGGGACGGGGCGCTGGCTCCGGGAGCCTCGGAACCCGCCCTGGGGCCCGGTCGCGGGGCCACCGGAGCGAAGGCGGCGGGCAAGGGAAAGCCGACCACGGCAAGCAGCTCCGGTACAGAAGATTTCTCAGACATCGAGGCCATTCTCAAAAAGCACGGGATCTGACAAGCTCCCGATCAAAAATCGCTCGTCGGTCGCAGCGGGGGTTCGGGCTGCGCCATGATCTCCGGCGAGATGCTGCAATCACCCGGGGAGCAATCCCCTATCGAAGGACCCCCTGTTCCACCGAGCGACGAGCCGCGCGGCTGCCTGTTCGCCCTCTCCCAGCCGCCGCTGATGCTTTTCCTCGCCTTCATAGGCATGCTGCTCTTCGGTACCGCGCTCCATGACCTCTACCGATGGTGACGGGACCCGGCGGCACGGCGCCCCGCCGCGCACCCCTGGGCTCAGCCCGCGGCCTCCTTGCGCCGCGCGCGATACGCGGCGACGTGCAGCCGGTTTCCGCAGGTGCGGCTGTCGCAGTAGCGCCGGGAGCGGTTGCGCGACAGGTCCACGAAGGCGAACCGGCAGTCCGGGGCCTCACAGCGCCGCAGCCGCTCGTGTTCGCCCGCCACGACGAGGAACGCCAGCGCCATGCCGCCGTCGGCCGCGAGATGGTCGGCCAGGGACGCTCCCGGGGCGAAGTAGTGCACATGCCAGTCGTAGCCGTCGTGGTCGGTGAGCCGGGGCGTGGTCCCGGCCGCCGCGATCATCGTGTTGAGCAGTTCGGCGGTGTGCCGGGTGCCGTTACCGGCGGTGGCGAAGACCTCGGTGAACCGGGCCCGTACGGACCGTACGGCGGTCAGGTCGCGCTCACCGAGCGTGCCGATGTCGCTGATGGCGTTGCGCTCGACGAACCGGCGCAGCGCGGCGACGTCCGCGAGGCGATCCTCGCTCTCGTCCCCGGGTGGCGCGGTGTTCACCAGGTCGACGACCGCGTCGAGCGCGCACTGGGTGTCGTGGTTGATCAGCACGATTGGCTCCCTGGCCCGCTGGGTCGGCGGTGCTCCTCGACTGCCCCTCCGATGCGCTCGACTCTAGCGGCGCCGGGCCCGGAACGTGACACGGCCGTGTCCGCTCCGGAGCGTGACACGGAGCGTGACGCGGCGGTGCCGCCGCCGCGGACGGTTCCGCGGCGGCGGCACCGCCGCCTGCCTCTGCCACTTTTTCGGGATGTCACTGCCGGGATGTTCACTACCGGAATCTCGCGTACCGGCTCGCGCCGTCTCCCCGAGTCGGACGGCCGCGCTCAGCTCTCGTCGGGTCTCAGCTCTCCGCCAGGATGTGGGAGAGCTCTGTGTCGAGGTCGAAATGGCGGTGTTCGGTGCCGGGTGGCACAGCGGCGTCGGTCCGCTTCAGGAACGACTCCAGGGCCCGCGCCGGGGCCTCGAGCAGAGCCTCCCCCTCCGGGGAGCTCAGGGCGATGCAGACGACGCCCTGGCCGTGGCTACGGGATGGCCACACTCTGACGTCGCCGGTGCCGGTGGGCCGGTGCAGGCCCTCGGCGAGAAGGTCGCGGGCGAAAACCCATTCGACCGTCTCTTCGGCTCCGGTGTGGAAGGTGGCGTGCACGGCGTAAGGGTCGGCCGTGTCATACCGCAGTCCCGCGGGTACAGGCAGTGAGGACTCGCTCGACACAACGAGGCGCAGGTGCAGCTCGCAGCTGACCGTGGTGTTCATAAGCGCCAGGGCCTTTCGCTCAGTGTGCGCTCGGGGATTCGCACGTCGGCGAAATCGACATGCCACCTACGGTGCCGTTGTAAACCCCTCTGACCGTTTTGCGGGTCTTCCGATAGCTCCAGCGGCCGAGTCGCGGGCCCGCCGGTGCCGCCATTACGGTGACTTCGGCGTATCGGGTAGGTTGGGTCACATGAATGCGGAGAGTGACGAGCGACGGGCGGGTGCCGTGCCACCGGCGCCCGAGGTCGCGACGGGGGGCAGTGCGTCGGAGGAGCCGGTTTTCGGCTCCCGGGCGCCGCAGTTCATCAAGCGGTCGCGCACGCTGCACCTGAGCTGGCAGGTCGGGGTCTTCATCGTGGGCCTCGCGGTCGTGGTGGCGGGCATCATCATGCTGCCGCTGCCCGGTCCCGGCTGGCTGGTGATCTTCGGCGGAATGGCGATCTGGGCGACCGAGTTCGTCTGGGCGCAGTTGGTGCTGCGCTGGACGAAACGCAAGGTGACCGAGGCGGCCCATCGCGCCCTGGATCCGAAGGTGCGCAAGCGGAACATCATCCTGACCACGATCGGGCTGGTGATCTGTGCCGTGGCGCTGACCGTGTACGTGTGGAAGTTCGGCCTCGTCATGCCCTGGAAGATCAAGGAGTGACCGGTGGCCGTCGGTCGGCCCGGTGCCCGGGCCGACCGTGATGGTCATGAGCACGGTCCGGCATGCGCTAATGTTGGGCGTGCGCCCGGGCGATTAGCTCAGCGGGAGAGCGCTTCGTTCACACCGAAGAGGTCACTGGTTCGAACCCAGTATCGCCCACCCCGGACCGAGGGCCCGGAGGCTTCACGCCTCCGGGCCCTCGGTGTTTTCGTACGCGTGAAGTGCCCGGTGAGGCGTCGTGGGTGCCCCGTGGTTGAAGCGCTTCCGCATCGATCCTGTCCGAACCGTTGACGTACGCGGCATCGATCCCTAACTTGGCCCGGCAAGCGCTTACCTAAAACGTTTCAAGCTTGGTTCTGGGGGCAGCTCGGACAGACCTGCCCGGGGAGGGGCGTGTCATGAGTGCTCGGCGATGGACGGCCAGGGCGAGAGGGCTTCGGGGGGCCGCGGCGGGGCTGGTCGCGCTGGGGCTGCTGGCCACCGGCTGCGGCGGCGACGGCGGCAGCTCGTCCGGAGGGAAGGTGACCATCCGTTACGCCTGGTGGGGCGCCAAGGACCGGTCCGTCATGATCAAGAAGACGGTGAAGCTCTTCGAGAAGAAGCACCCGAACATCACCGTGAAGACGGACTTCGCCGAATACGCCGACTTCTGGAGCAAGTTCAATACCCAGGCCGCCGGCGGCAATGCGCCGGACGTCTTCCAGAACTCGTACGCCTTCCTGCGCAAGTACGGTGACAAGAATCTTCTCCTCGATCTCAACAAGCAGGTCAAGGAGGGCAATCTCAACCTGAAGGGTTTCCGGGACGGCCTGGAGAAATCCGGGGACATCGACGGAAAGCTCTACGGGGTGCCGGTCGGCGCCAATACCTTCGGCTTCTTCTACAACCCGGCCGCCTTCAAGAAGGCGGGCGTCACCGTCAAGGACGGATGGACGTGGGACGACTTCTTCGCCGCCGCCAAGAAGGTGCGGAAGTCCGACGGCACGCTCTACGGCGCCAGCGACAACGCCGGTGTGATGTACCTGTACGACCTGTATCTGCGTCAGCACGGCAAGGCGTTCTTCACCGAGGACAAGAAGCTCGGCTTCACCAAGGGCGACCTCAAGCAGTGGTGGAACACCTGGCAGCAGCACTCCAAGGTGGGTGAGCTGGTGCCGGGCAAGAAGACCGAACAGGCCAAGCCCAAGGCGACGATCAGCGCCAACCTGTCGGCCGCCGAGTTCACCTGGGACAACTTCATGGTCCGCTTCGCGGCCGAGACCGACACCCCGCTCGAACTCGGTCCGCTGCCGACCACGGACGGCAAGAAGACCGGCCAGTACCTCTCCTCGCTGATGCTCAGCGGCTCGGCCCGCACCCAGCACCCCAAGGAAGTCGCCCAGCTCATCGACTTCATGACGCACGATCCCGAGGTCGGCAAGATCATGGGCTACAACCGAGGCATCCCGGCGACCACCGCGCAGTACGAGGCGTACAAGCCCACCGGCGTCGACGCCAAGATCGCCGCGTATGAGAAGAGCGTGGCCGGGAAGCTGGAGCCGATCACTCCGCATCCGGCCGGCACCGATGTCGCAGAGGCCGCCTTCCTGCGCACCTACACCGATGTCACGGTCGGCCAGAGCTCCGTGGACAAGGCCGTGGACCAGTTCTTCGACGAGGCGGAATCCGCGCTCGGCTCGTGAGGAGAGCATCCGTGACACGAACCACGACGCGCGCGGCGGAGAAGGGGGCGGAGCGGTCGGCCGCCCCGCCCCGGCCCGAGGCCCGCAAGGGTGCCGCGCCGGACGCTCCGGGCGCGGCGGCCGGACGGCGGTCCGGCCGCCGGGAAACCCTGGCGGGCTACCTCTTCCTGACGCCCTGGTGCATCGGGATCCTGCTGCTCACGCTCGGCCCGATGCTGGTCTCGCTCTATCTGGCGTTCACCGACTACACCCTCTTCGACTCGCCCCGCTGGGTCGGGTTCAAGAACTTCCGGGAGATGTTCCAGGACGACCGGTGGTGGACGTCGGTCGAGGTGACGCTGAAGTACGTCCTGATCGGCACCCCGCTGAAGCTGCTGGCCGCGCTGGGTGTGGCGCTGCTGCTGGTCAAGCCGCGCAAGGGACAGGGCTTCTACCGCTCGGCGTTCTACGCGCCCTCGCTCATCGGTGCGAGCGTGAGCATCGGCATCGTCTGGCGGGCGATCTTCAACGACGACGCGATCGTCGACAAGTCGATGAGTCTGTTCGGCTGGGACGTCGGCGGCTGGATCGGGGATCCCGACTGGGCCCTGCCCACGCTGATCACGCTGACCGTCTGGCAGTTCGGCGCCCCGATGGTGATCTTCCTCGCCGGGCTGAAGCAGGTGCCGCGCGAGCTGTACGAGGCGGCCGAGATGGACGGCGCGGGGGCGTGGCGGCGCTTCCGCTCCATCACCCTGCCGATGATCTCCCCGGTGCTCTTCTTCAATCTGCTGCTGGAACTCATCCACTCCTTCCAGGTCTTCACCTCGGCGGTCGTGCTCGCGGGCTCCGGCACCAACACCGGCGGCCCGGGCGACTCGCTGCTGGTCTACGGCTGGTACCTGTACGAACAGGGCTTCCGGAACCTGCGCATGGGCTACGCCGCCGCGATGGCCTGGATGCTGATGCTCGGCATCGGCCTGGTGACCGCGGTGCTGTTCAAGACCCAGCGCGGCTGGGTGCATTACGAGGAGGACGCCCGGTGACCACTCCCTCGACCTCCCTGACGTCTTCGAAGTCCCTGACCGGCTCGGGGCGGGCGCGAATCCGCTCGGTGGCCTGGCACGTGGGCGCGCTCGCCGTGCTGGCCGTGATCCTGTACCCCGTGGTGTGGGTGATCGGTGGTTCGTTCAAGCCCGGCGACAAGATCATCGGCAGTCTTCAGCTGCTGCCCACCGATCCGATCACCGAGAACTACCGGAGGCTCGGCGACGGCATCGCCGACGTCCCCGTCACGACCTTCTTCACCAACTCGCTGTTGCTGGCGGTCGGTTCGGTGATCGGGGTGCTGTTCTCCTGCTCGCTGGCGGCGTACGCGTTCGCCAGGATCCGGTTCGCGGGGCGGAACGCGCTGTTCACGCTCATGATCTCCACCCTGCTGCTGCCCTTCCAGATCTTGATCATTCCGCAGTACATCCTGTTCCAGAAGATGGAACTGATCAACACCTATGTCCCGCTGCTGCTCGGCAAGTACCTGGCGGCGGATGCCTTCTTCGTCTTCCTGATGGTGCAGTTCATGCGGGGCCTGCCCCGCGAGCTGGACGAGGCGGCGCGGCTCGACGGCTGCGGTCATCTGCGCATCTACTGGAACATCGTGCTGCCGCTGTGCCGTCCGGCCCTGATCACCAGCGCGATCTTCACCTTCATCTGGTCCTGGAACGACTTCATCGGCCCGCTGCTGTATCTCAACGAGCCCGACAAGTACACGGTCTCGATGGGGCTGAAGCTCTTCATCGACCAGGACAGCGTCGCCGACTACGGAGGCATGGTCGCCATGTCGCTGGTGGCCCTGCTGCCGGTGCTGCTGTTCTTCCTCGCCTTCCAGCGCTATCTGGTCGAGGGCGCCTCGACCTCCGGGCTGAAGGGCTGAGGGGTCCGCCGTGGAGCGAGCGATACGGAAGCCAGAGCGGCCCTCGCGGCGGCCAGGCCCTGTCCGGCGGATCTCCGCGGGGCCGCGACGCCTGGCACCGCACCTCGCTGCGTTGTCGGAGTCGTCCGAGTACGCCCAGTACGAGGACGATCCTCCGCCTTGCGATGTACGGCACCAGACGCCGCGGCCTGATCCACGAAGATCCGCCGGGCAGGGCCTAGTGCGCTTCTCGCTGTTCGCCGAGTGCCTGCTGACCGGGGTCTGGGTGGTGCTCGCCGCGCTGCCGCTGCTCACCCTGCTCCCGTCGTTCGCCGCCGGATGCGCGCATCTGCGCCGCCATCTGGACGGCGAGCGCTCCACACTGCGGGACTTCGTTTCCGGAGTGCGGGAGGCGACCCGTGGCGGCTGGCGCTTCTCCCTGCTGTGGTGGGCGGCGCTCGCGCTGCTCGCCTTCGATCTGCGCGTGGCCCGCACCGGCGCCCTGCCGGGCGGGCCGGCCCTGGTCGCCGTGAGCGTGGCGGGCACGCTCGCGGTGATCGTCCTGGGGCTGCGGACGGCCGCCGCGTGGCGGCCCGGCACCGGCTGGGCCGCCGTGGCCCGTACCGCCGTACGCCGCGGACTGGCCGCCGACCCCGGCGGATCGCTGCTGCTGGCGGGCGGGCTGGCGGTGGTCACCGTCGCCGCCTGGCAGATGCTGCCGCTGGCCGCCCCGGCGGTGGGCGCCCTCGCGGCCTGTGCGGTCGCGGTCGAGCGCCGCGCCCGCGTCTGACCCGGCGGCGCCCGTTCCTGCGCTGCCACCCCGCCCCGTACGCGCTCATGTCATGCACCTGCCCCGCAGCCCCCGTACGAAAGGTGAGAGCGACATGCCTCCGATTCCCCGGCGCAATCTCCTCAAGGCCGCCGCCGCCACCGGCGCCGCCGTCCCGTTCTCCTGGATGCTCGCGCAGAACGCCCCGCAGGCGGCCGCCGCCGACCGGGCCGCGGGCCGGGCCGCCGAGGACGCAGCCGCCGACGAACCCGTGAAGATCACCTGGCTGGAGGAGGGCGGCCTCGGCGCCGCCGCGGGCAGCACCTTCGGCGTTCCCTGGCCCAAGGGCGCCCACCCCGCCGACCGGACGTTCGCGCTCACCACGGCCGACGGCAAGGACGTCCCCCTCCAGACCTGGGCCACCGCCTACTGGCCCGACGGCTCGCTCAAATGGACCGCGCACGCGGCGGGGGAGGGGCTGGGCGACGGCACTGCCTACCGGCTCACCACGGATAAGCCCGCCGCCCCCGCCAAGAAGGTCACCGTCACCGAGAAGGGCGGCAGGATCACCGTCGACACCGGCGTGATCAAGGCCGTGATCGGCAAGGACGGCGAGAAGCTCGTACGCTCCGTCACCCGCGGCAGCACCGAGATCGCCCGCGACGGCCGCCTCGTCCTGCTCCGGCAGGGCGACATTGACGACGGCGACCACGGCAGCGCCAAGTGGGACCGGTTCGAGGGCGAGATCAGCGCCGCCAAGGTCGAGCAGAAGGGCCCCGTCCGCGCCGTCGTCCGCATCGACGGCAAGCACCGCAAGGGCGGCCGCGGCTGGCTCCCCTTCAGCGTCCGGCTGTACTTCTACGCGGGCGCCGACTCGTTCCGCATGGTGCACACCATCACGTACGACGGGGACCAGAACAAGGACTTCATCCGCGGCCTCGGCGTCCGCTTCTCCGTCCCCATGCGCGACGAGGCGTACGACCGCCACATCCGCATCGCGGGCGAGGGCGAGGGATTCCTCACCGAGGCCGTCAAGGGCATCACCGGACTGCGCCGCGACCCCGGCGCGAGCGTCCGCAAGGCCCAGGTCAAGGGCGAGAAACTGGCCGACCCCGCCACCTGGGACCAGCGGGTCACCAGCCGGCTGCACCTCATCCCCACCTGGGGCGACTACACCCTCTCCCAGCTCTCCGCCGACGGCTTCACCCTGCGCAAGCGCACCAAGCCGGGCCACGGCTGGATCCCCGCGGGCGGCGGCGGCCGGGCGTCCGGCTTCGGTTACGTCGGCGGGGTCAGCGGCGGGCTCTCCTTCGGGCTGCGCGACTTCTGGGAGAAGTTCCCCGCCCAGCTCGACATCCGCGGCGCCGCGGGCGACGAGGCCGAGGTCACCCTGTGGCTCTGGTCGCCCGAGGCCCAGCCCATGGACCTGCGCTTCTACCACGACGGCCTGGGTCAGGACACCTACGCCGAGCAGCTGGAGGGCCTCAACATCACGTACGAGGACTACGAGCCGGAGTTCGGCACCCCGTACGGCATCGCCCGCACCAGCGAGCTGACCTTCTGGGCCAACGCCGCCACCCCCAGCGCCGACACCCTCGTCCAGCAGGCCGCCGCCCTGCGCACCCCGCCGCAACTCGTCGCCGGACCCGCCGACCTGGTCCGCGCCAAGGTCTTCGGCGGGCTCTTCTCACCCGTCGACCGATCCACCGCCGCCAAGGCGAAGATCGAGGACCGTCTCGACTTCCTCTTCGAGTACCACAAGGGCCAGGTCGAACAGCGCCGCTGGTACGGGTTCTGGGACTACGGCGACATCATGCACACCTACGACCAGGACCGGCACCAGTGGCGGTACGACGTCGGCGGCTACGCCTGGGACAACTCCGAACTCTCCCCGGACCTGTGGCTCTGGCTGGCGTATCTGCGCTCCGGGCGCGCCGACATCTACCGCTTCGCGGAGGCCATGACCCGGCACACCGGCGAGGTCGACGCCTACCACCTGGGCAAATGGACCGGACTCGGCACCCGGCACGGCGTCCAGCACTTCGCCGACAGCGCCAAGCAGCAGCGCATCTCCACCGCCCTCTACCGCCGCTACCTCTACTTCCTCACCGCCGACGAGCGGATCGGCGACATCATGCACGCCCTCGTCGACTCCGACGAGTCCTTCCTCGTCCTCGACCCGCAGCGCAAGGTCCGCCCCGACCCCGACTACAAGCCCGACCGGCACGCCCTGTCCATCGGCTTCGGCACCGACTGGAGCGGACTGGCGGGCGCCTGGCTCACCGAATGGGAGCGGCGCGGGCCCCAGGCCGAGAAGGCCGAGGCCCGGCTGCGCAGCACCATGGAGACCATCGCCGCCCAGACCAACGGCTTCGTCCAGGGCGCCGCGCTGTACGACCTCGACACCGGCAAGTACGCCATCGACGACAAGCCCAAGGTCAGCGTCTCCCACCTGTCCGCCGTCTTTGGCCTGGTCGAGGTGTGCGCCGAGGTCATCGACCTGATCGACATGCCGAAGTTCAAGGAGGCCTGGCTCGACTACTGCCGCTACTTCAACGCCACCAAGGCCGAGCAGAAGGCCCGCTACGGCACCGACTTCGGCTCGCTGATCCTGGTCCAGGGCCACTCGCGGCTCGACGCGTACGCCGCCGTCCAGCTGAAGGACGACACGCTGGCCGCCCGCGCCTGGCAGAAGTTCACCGAGTTCCACGAGGGCGACGGCTACCCCGAGGACTCCGTCAGCTGGAAGAGCACCAAGGTCACCGGCCCGGATGTGCTGGTGCCCGGCGTCGAGGCGCCCTGGGTGAGCACCAACGCCACCGCGCAGTACGGCCTCGCCGCCATCCAGAACCTGGCCCTGCTCGGCGACAAGCTGCCCGGCTAGCCGCACACTGAGGACATGGACTGGTGCCACTACCGCTTCCGCAGCCGATGGGACCTCGACGCACCGCCCGCCGCCGTCTTCGCGGCACTGGCGGACGGCGACGGCTACCCGCGGTGGTGGCCCCAGGTCCGTGAGGTGCGGCGGATCGACGACCGCACCGGCATGGCCCGCTTCCGCTCCCTCGTCCCGTTCGACCTGCGCCTCACCGTCACCGAGGCGCACCGGGACGCCGCCCGGGGCACGCTGCGGATCACCCTCTCCGGCGATCTGGAGGGCTGGGCCCGCTGGACGGTCACGGCGCGCGGCGCGGGCACCCGCGCCCTGTTCGAGCAGGACGTGGTGGCGCGCAAGCCGCTGCTCCGCCGCTTCGCGGTGCTCGGGCGGCCGCTGTTCCGCGCCAACCACGCCCTGATGATGCGCGCCGGGTGCCGGGGACTGCGGGCCCGGATGCTCGACCGGCGGCCCGGCCGGAATCCGGTTTGAACCGCACCTCGCCCGACCTGTATTGTTCAGGTCGTTCCACCGGGGAAGACCCCGGAAGAACACACCCGGGCGATTAGCTCAGCGGGAGAGCGCTTCGTTCACACCGAAGAGGTCACTGGTTCGAACCCAGTATCGCCCACCAATCCGGGGCCGGACCGCCAGCAGGCGGTCCGGCCCCGGTGTTTTCCGGGCTTGCCACCGCCGGACATGGGTACCCGCGAGGCTCTCGCGGATGAATCGGAGGGGAACCCCATGGCCATCGCCACCGCAGCCGTCCTGTCCCTGGACTGCGCCGAGCCCGAAGAGCTGGCCAAGTTCTACGCCACCGTGCTCGGCGCCGAGATCACGCCGGTGACCGTCCTCGACCGGATCGACATCGCCGTCCCCGGCGGGACGCGCATGTCCTTCCTCCGGGACCACGGGTACGCCCCGCCGAGCTGGCCCCGCCCGGACGACTCCCAGCAGGCCCACCTGGAACTGCTGGTGGACGACATGGACGCCGCCGAACGCCAGGTCGTCGACCTGGGGGCACGGCCGCTGGACACCAAGGACAACGGCGGCCCGAACGACGTCCGCCTCTACTCCGACCCGGCCGGACACCCGTTCAGGCTCCGGCACGTCTGAGGCAGCGGCAGGGGCCGAGGCAGGGGGCGCTGTTACGCCGCCGCCGGAAGGTCCGGACGCAGCGGCCACGCCGGGTCGCAGACCTCATCCGAGCCGTTGAGCGCGAACCAGGCCTGGAGGCCGCGCGCCTGCGCCGCGTACCAGGCCGTCTGCCGGGCGTGCAGCTCACTGGGCGTCAGCTTCTCCAGCCGTGACGCGTAGCGGCGGCCCACCGCCCGCACGACCTCCAGTGCGGCCATGGCGTCCGCCGCCGCGTCGTGCGCGCCCGCCAGCTCGACGCCGTAGTGCGCGCACAGATCGGTGAGCGTGCGGCGGCCCTTGCGATAGCGGTCCAGGTGCTTGTCCAGCACCCGGGGATCGAGAACGGACAGCGAACGCAGCGACAGATAAGTCGCCAGGGTGGCATTGCGGTGCCGCTTCAACTCGCGGTCCAGCAGCGTCAGATCGAACGGCGCGTTCATCACCACCACCGGGGTGCCCCGCGCCGTCTGCTCGGCGAGCGCCCGCGCCACCTCGTCCATCACCGGCGCGGGCCACCGGCCGTGCTGCTGGAGATGCGTGTCGGTCAGCCCGTGTATCTCGGACGCGGCCCGCGGCACCGGTATGCCCGGACTCACCAGCCAGCGCCGCACCTCCGGCAGACTTCCCGCGCCGCGCTGGACGACGAGCGCGGCCGAGACGATCCGGTCGTGCTCGACGTCGATCCCGGTCGTCTCCGTATCGAACGCGGCGAGCGGCCCCTCGAACCAGGACGACATGGCCTCAACTCCTCGTGCATACGTGCCCCATGACCTCCGGATCCCGCCCCGACCTGGTGATACCCGGAGGGAGGTGGTCGAACCACCGCTGTTTGCACGCCATGTGACGGGGAGACAACTCAGGTGTACGGACACCGGCGACGACCGGAAGGCGTCACGCACATGGCGCTCGCGCAGCCCGACCCGGCCCCGTCGGCGAGCGGTCTGCTGCCCGAGCGGACCACACCCCCGCGCGGCCACATCGCCACCACCGCCTGCATGGAGACGTTGCAGGTCGGCTATCTGCATGCGGTCGCGGCGGCCGCGGGCTGCTCGCTCGCGCAGCCCTTCCCGGACCACGGCATCGACTGGCACGTCAGCCACAGCGCGCCCGGCCACGCCGTGGACGACGAGGTGACGATCAAGGTGCAGCTCAAGGCCACGTACCAGTTGGCACCGCATCCGCCCGGCCCGACCTTCGCCTTCACCCTCGACAACGAGCACCTGGTCAAGCTCGCCCGCAGCCCGGTCTCCGTGCACAAGATCCTCGTGGTGATGATCGTGCCGCGCGACCGGGACGACTGGATACGGGCCGGGCACGACCGTCTGGCACTGCGGCACTGCTGCTACTGGATCAACCTGGCGGGCCACCCGGTGACGGGCCGCCGCCGGACCACCGTGCGGATCCCGACCTCGCGGATCTTCGACGACCGCGCGCTCTGCGAGATCATGACCCGGGTCGGGGCGGGAGGGAGACCCTGATGGACCGCGACCCTCTGACGCACCGCGACCCCTTGATGAGCCGCGCCGCCCTCATGGACCGCGGCCCCGCGCCCCGCCCCGACGCGCCCGCGCCGCACCCCGACGAGGTGGACCCCGCCGTCCTCGGCGCGCTGCTCGCGCGGCACGGCTGGCACCGCCGCGGCGGCGCCCGGGGGCGGTACGCCCGCTGGACGCCCCCGGGCGAGCTGCCGGGCACCAGCCTGCTCGTGCCCGAGCGCCGCGACTTCCCCGACAGCGTCGACCTCCTCGGCGAGGCGCTGCTCGCCCTGGCCCGCAGCGCCGCGCCGTCCGCCCGCGAGGTGCTCACCGGCCTCGCCGTGCCCAGCGATGAGATCCGCTGGTGGCGCGAGGTGCCCGAGTCCCACGGCGGCACCGCCGCCTGGCCCGCGCAGGAACGGCTGCGCGCCGCAGCCCGGGCCACCCTGCTGGCCGGGGCGCTCGCCGCCCGGGCCAGGGCCGGGTACTACGGCGCGCGGCACCGCCGGGCGGCCGAGGCGTCCCTGGAACGCGTGCTGACCGGCCCCGCGGGCGCCGCGACCGGCGGCCATCAGCTGACCGTCTTCGTCCCCGTCGAGGACGGCCGGGCCACCACCGCCACCCTGCTGCGCGCCCTGTACGCGCTGCGTGACGCCGTCGACTACCAGCGCGCCACCGGCGGGATGGAGGCGTTCGACGCGGCCGTGGCGGCGGGGGTGAGCCGCGAGCTGACCGAGGCAGTCGTGGCGCTCGTCCAGGGCACCGAGGGCGCCCGCATGGCCCTGGAGTGGTCACCGGCCGCCGGTCCGCCGCCGGGGTTCTCCACCCGGCCCGAACCGGTCGCGTTCACGCCCGGTGACCTGCCGGGGCTGCGCGAGGCCGGGGCCCGCTACGTACGGGACGAGCCGTCCGTACCCGTGCGGGTCACCGGCGCCGTGGTGCGCCTGGGCCGTGCCGGGCCGGGCGGCCCCGGGACGGTGCGGCTGCGGGTGCTGGCCGGGGCGGACGTGGCGCGGCTGCGGATCGTGCTGGACGAGGACGACTACCGGATCGCGGGCCATGCCCATCTGGTCGGGCTGCCGATCCGGGTGAGCGGGCGGCTGGAGAGCCGCGGCGGCTTCCGGCGGCTGAGCGGGGCCGGTGGCGTCGCCCCGGTACGGGTGGACGACGCGGAGCGGGACCGGCTGCTCAAGTCGCTCCAGGAGAACCTGGACTTCTTCGAGGAGGCGTGCGGCGAGGAGGCGTGCGGCGAACCCTGATCGCGCCGGGGCGCCGCCTTCGCCGGTCGCGCGGACAACCGTTTCGCGGTCGGGCCGGTCGGCTCGGTACGATTCTCGCTGCGCGGCATTCGCCGCGGGTAGCGATCCTTCAGTCAGGAGAGACCGGTGTCAGACGTCCGTGTGATCATCCAACGCGATTCCGAGCGGGAAGAGCGCGTGGTGACGACGGGCACTACGGCGGCGGACCTCTTCGCCGGCGACCGCTCGATCGTCGCCGCGCGCGTGGCCGGGCAGCTGAAGGACCTGGCGTACGAGCCCGCCGACGGCGAAGAGATCGAGCCGGTGGAGATCACCAGCCAGGACGGTCTGGACATCCTGCGCCACTCGACCGCGCATGTGATGGCGCAGGCCGTGCAGGAGCTGTTCCCGGAGGCCAAGCTCGGCATCGGCCCGCCGATCAAGGACGGCTTCTACTACGACTTCGACGTCGAGACCCCCTTCCAGCCGGAGGATCTCAAGCGCATCGAGAAGCGCATGCAGGAGATCCAGAAGAGGGGCCAGAAGTTCTCGCGCCGTGCGGTCTCCGACGAGGCCGCCCGCGAGGAGCTGGCCGCCGAGCCGTACAAGCTGGAGCTGATCGGCCTCAAGGGGTCGGCCGCAGACGCCGCCGAGGGCGCGTCCGCCGAGGTCGGCGCGGGCGAGCTGACCATCTACGACAACCTCGACGCGAAGTCCGGCGAGCTGTGCTGGCGCGATCTGTGCCGCGGTCCGCACCTGCCGACCACCCGCACCATCCCGGCCTTCAAGCTGATGCGCAGCGCCGCCGCGTACTGGCGCGGCAGCGAGAAGAACCCGCAGCTCCAGCGGATCTACGGCACCGCCTGGCCGACCAAGGACGAGCTGAAGGCGTACCTGGAGTTCCTGGCGGAGGCCGAGAAGCGCGACCACCGCAAGCTGGGCGCCGAGCTGGACCTGTTCTCCTTCCCGGACGAGCTGGGCTCGGGCCTGGCGGTCTTCCACCCGCGCGGTGGCGTGATCCGTAAGGAGATGGAGGAGTACTCGCGGAAGCGGCACGAGGAGTCGGGGTACGAGTTTGTCAACACCCCGCACATCACCAAGGCCAAGCTCTTCGAGACCTCCGGCCACCTGCCGCACTACATGGACGGCATGTTCCCGCCCATGGAGTTCGAGGGCCAGGACTACTACCTCAAGGCCATGAACTGCCCGATGCACAACCTGATCTTCAGGGCGCGCGGGCGGTCGTACCGAGAGCTGCCGCTGCGGCTGTTCGAGTTCGGCACGGTCTACCGGTACGAGAAGTCCGGCGTCGTCCACGGCCTGACCAGGGCCCGGGGCTTCACCCAGGACGACTCGCACATCTACTGCACCAAGGAGCAGATGGCCGATGAGCTGGACAATCTGCTCACCTTCGTGCTGGACCTGCTCCGCGACTACGGTCTGAACGACTTCTACCTGGAGCTGTCCACCCGCGACGACTCCGACAAGTTCATGGGCAGCGACGACCAGTGGGAAGAGGCCACCGAGGAGCTGCGCAAGGCCGCCGAGAAGCAGGGCCTGGAACTGGTCATGGACCCGGGCGGCGCGGCCTTCTACGGCCCGAAGATCTCGGTCCAGGCGAAGGACGCCATCGGCCGCACCTGGCAGATGTCGACCATCCAGGTCGACTTCAATCAGCCCGCCAGGTTCAACCTGGAGTACACGGCCGCGGACGGCTCGCGCCAGCAGCCCGTCATGATCCACCGGGCGCTGTTCGGGTCGATCGAGCGCTTCTTCGCGGTCCTGCTGGAGCACTACGCGGGCGCCTTCCCGGCCTGGCTCGCCCCCGTCCAGGCGGTGGGCATCCCGATCGGCGACGGCCATGTGCCGTACCTGGAGGAGTTCGCCGCCCAGGCGCGGGCGAAGGGCCTGCGGGTGGAGGTCGACTCGTCGTCCGACCGGATGCAGAAGAAGATCAGGAACGCCCAGAAGTCCAAGGTGCCGTTCATGGTCATCGCCGGTGACGACGACGTGGCGGCCGGGGCGGTCAGCTTCCGCTACCGCGACGGCTCGCAGAAGAACGGCATCCCGGTCGATGAGGCGATCGCCGAGATCATCGACGTCGTGGAGCGCCGGGTCCAGGTGTGACCCGAACCCCGAGGGGCGGTCCCGTGCCGGGGCCGCCCCTCGGGGCATCCCCGGCCGCCGGGGACGAATATGCTGGCCCGCATGACGAGTGAGCCGGAACAGCAGATCGGAGTGGGAACGCCGGACGCGTTCCAGCGCCTGTGGACGCCCCACCGGATGGCGTACATCCAGGGCGAGAACAAGCCCAGCGGCCCGGGGGCGGGCGATGGCTGTCCGTTCTGCTCCATCCCGGACAAGTCCGACGAGGACGGCTTGATCATCGCCCGGGGTGAGCGCGTCTACGCCGTGCTCAATCTGTACCCGTACACCGGCGGTCACCTCATGATCGTCCCGTTCCGGCACCTCGCCGACTACACCGAACTGGACTCCGAGGAAACGATCGAGCTGGCGGAGTTCACCAAGACCGCCATGACCACGCTGCGCACCGCCTCGGGCGCGCACGGTTTCAACATCGGGCTCAACCAGGGCACCGTCGCCGGGGCCGGGATCGCGGCCCATCTGCACCAGCACGTGGTGCCCCGCTGGGGCGGCGACAGCAACTTCATGCCGGTCATCGGCAACACCAAGGTGCTGCCGCAACTGCTGGCCGACACCCGCCGGTTGCTCGCCGAGGCTTGGCCGAAGCGGTAGCGCACCCCTGGCCATGGGCCCGGCGGCACCGCCGCCGGGCCCCACGACTTACGCGTCGTACAGGTCGGCCTTCTTCGGGGAGGCGTCCTGGACCTGGCCGCTGAGGGCCAGCGAGCGGCTGCCGAAGCGCTCGGTGTCCACACCGTGGTGCTTGAGCACGCCGATCGCCGCCTCGTGGACCACCCGCAGCACGGGGGCCGCCGTCCGCAGCGCGTCGTCCGCCATGAACCGGTGCCGCCAGGGCTTGTCGGCCCAGGCGTGGCGCAGCCCGAACGGCTCCGGCAGCACGAGCTTGCCGCCGAGGTGGTCGAGGATCGGCGGGTACCAGGTGAAGGGGGCGCGCGCGGCGAGCCGCACCACCTCCTGGGGCTTCACGAGCGGCAGCGGGACCGACTTGGTCTCCCAGAACCGGAAGGTCTTGGCGACCGTCTTCGAGGGCGCCGAGGGCTTGCCGAAGAACAGCGGGTGCACCGGGCCCAGCGCATGCCCGGTGACCTCGATCCGCAGCGTCTTGTGCAGCAGCGTCACCGTGATCATGAGTGTGATCACCAACTGGCCGTCCCACAGCACGAACTGCACGCCCAGGTAGTGCCGGTCACCGGCGCCGAACTGCTGCTGATCGCAGATCCGCTGGAGCTCGACGCCCTTTATCTGGAAGCCTTCCTCCTCGGAAGTGCCGCCGCGCTCGACCGACTTGGCGCCCTCGGTGATGGCGGAGACCACCCAGTGGCGCACCTGGGGCGGGGCGGTGAAGCCGCCGGTGTGCAGCGGGGTGCGTTCCAGCATGCGCAGCTGGTCGTGGATCGCCCGTATGACGTCCCAGCTGCGGAAGGGGTCGATCTCCTTGTCGGGGTCGGCCGACACCAGGTCCTCGGCGAGCTGCCAGCTGCCCCAGCGGGTGCCCATGCCGAGTATGCCCTTGGCGCCGGCGTAGAAGACCACGTTGCTGTACTGCTCGGCGGTGAGCTTGTGCAGTGACTTGCGCAGCACCTCGGCGGAGGTCTGGCCCGGGTGGTTGGGCACGGTCTCGGGGACCTTGGCGCCGACTCCGGTGCCCGAGACCAGCCCGCCCCAGTAGTCCCGCAGCTCCTTGGCGGTGCGCTCGCAGATCTGCTTGGCGATGAACCAGCCGATCACCGGCGCGACCACCACGCCCCGCAGATATATGCCCCAGAAGCCGTTGAACGGCAGCTTGATCAGGAAGATGAGGACGAAGATGCCGAGCGCCGCCATCAGGGCGGTGCCCAGCGCTCCCATCCGCTTGTCCTGGGCGCCGGCCACCGAGCGGCGCAGCTGGAAGGCGCCGAGCCACAGCAGCGCCCCGGGGAGGAACAGCAGCCCGAAGATCACCATGACGACGGTGAGGCGGGCGTCCCGGACCTTGCGGATCCGGTTGGCGGCCAGGCAGTGCTCGACGATCGTCTGGGGTTCGGTGCCGAAGGACTGGATCACCTGGTTGCGGCCGCCGCCGAGCATGCGCAGCTGCACGGCGCGCGAGAACGCCTCGCCCAGGTTCGGCTCGAACAGCGAGATCTTGGGCGCCTTCACCTCCGAGACCGTCCACTCGGAGTTGGCCTCCAGCAGCTTCGCCACCGGGTCGTCACGATAGGCGGCGGAGGCGAGCGCCTGTGTCGCCGCCGTCTCTCCCGCAGACCCGGACAGGGGCACCTGTGCCCCGGGACTGAAATCGAATCCGTCCGTCACCAACGCCCCCAATACCGCACGCTGCTTGCGCTGCGACCTCAGCGTATCGGGGGTGCGTACCGCCTGTCGCCAGGGCGTGGTGGCCTGTGGATAACTTCCCCGCTCACGGGCGCGCGCCGACCGCCGTCCGCCCCGACCGAGTTGGGGCGGACGGCGTACGACGGCCCGTGAACCAGGCCCTGTCCGGCGGATCTCCGCGGGGCCGCGACGCCTGGCACCGCACCTCGCTGCGTTGTCGGAGTCGTCCGAGTACGCCCGGTACGAGGACGATCCTCCGCCTTGCGATGCACGGCACCAGACGCCGCGGCCTGATCCACGAAGATCCGCCGGACAGGACCTAGGTGTGCTGTCCGGGGACGTTGGTGACGGGCGACTCGCCGTGAGTGGTGCTTGAACGAGGCGAGGGCCTTCTGGTTTCGGTGTGGATTGCGACATCTACCACCGGCACGCAGGAGGCCCTCGTTGATCCACCGTAACGCCCCGCTGACTCCGACCGGCAGGCTGCGTCTGGCCCGCTGTGTCGTCGAGGACGGCTGGCCGCTGCGCCAGGCCGCCGAACGGTTTCAGGTCAGCCATACCACCGCAGCCCGCTGGGCCGGACGCTACCGCCGCCACGGGGCAGCGGGTCTGCAGGACCGTTCCAGCCGCCCCCATCACTCACCCCGCCGGACGCCCGCCTGTGTGGAGGAGCGGGTGCTGCGGATGCGCCGTGAACACCGGATCGGCCCGCTGCGGCTGGCCGCCCGTTCTGGCGTCGCCGCCTCCACCGCTCACCGCATCCTTCAACGCCACGGCCTGCCGCCGCTGGCCGCGCTGGACCGGGCCACCGGCGAACCCGTCCGCCGCTACGAACGCTCCCGCCCCGGCGAGCTGGTCCACATCGACGTCAAGAAGCTCGGCCGCATCCCCGACGGCGGCGGTCACAAAGTCCTGGGCCGCGTGGCCGGCCGCAAGAACAAGAGCGGGACCGGTTATGCCTTCCTGCACACCGCGCTGGATGACCACTCCCGCCTGGCCTACACCGAGAACCTGTCCGACGAGAAGGCGGCCACCTGCGCGGCCTTCCTACGACGAGCTGCCGCCTGGTTCGCCGCACGCGGCGTGACCGTCGAGCGGGTGCTGACCGACAACGCCTGGGCCTACAGTAAGAACACCTGGCGGCAGACCTGCCGTGACCTGGGCATCAGCCCCCGCTGGACCCGCCCCTGGCGCCCGCAGACGAACGGGAAGGTCGAACGCTTCCACCGCACCCTGCTCGATGAATGGGCCTACCAGCGGCCCTACACATCAGAAGCCGAACGGCAGGCCGCGTTTCCCGACTGGCTGGACTGGTACAACTTCCACCGACCCCACACCGGAATCAGCGGCCACACCCCAGCCAGCCGCATCACCAACCTCTCCGGACAACACACCTAGACGAGTAAGTCCGAAGGCTTGGTCAGTGGTCGTAGGCGATCAGTGATCGGGTGATGGATCGGCCTGTGGCGCGGTTGTGCCAGATCGCGGCCGTCATGGCCAGGATCCGTTGTCCGACACGGGCGAGGACGCCGGCGGGGGTTCTCGCTCCGTGGCGCTCGAGGTCGAGCTGGCCCTTGAGGGTGTCGTTCACCGACTCGATGAGCTGGCGGATGGGCTTGAGCAGGTATTCGCCGGGCCGCGGCTTGTGGGAGCGGTAGCTGGGCCGCAGGAGGGTCAGGCCGTGCTCGGCCAGGAAAGCGTCGAGGTGCTTGGACACGTAGCCCTTGTCACCGATGATCGTCTGCCCGGGGTGTGTGGCCAGCAGGTCTTGGTCGCCGGTGAGCATGTCGGCCAGCACCTCGCGTTCGTCGATTTTGGGGTTGGCCAGGGCCCAGGCGATCGGCAGGCCGCCGGGCGTGCACACAAGGTGGAGCCGCAGGCCCCAGAAGAACCGGGAGTGGGAGGGGCAGTAGCCGTACCCGGCCCAGCCGGCCAGGTCGGAACGCTTCACGGTGGGCCGTGAGCGGGCGCACTCCACCGGTGTGGAGTCCACGATCCACACGTCGTCGTGCCACAGGTCGCTGTCGCGGGCGAGTGTGCGGATGAATGTGCTGATCAGCGTGTTCCCGGCTCGCAGGCGCTTGTTGTAGCCGGACTGTCCGGGCAGGTAGGGAAACTCGGCGGCCAGGTGGGCGCGTGCGAAGCGCAGCCATCGGGCTTCGGAGACGAAGCCGAGCAGGGCCTGCATGACCGCGAGGGTCAACAGCTCGGCGTCCGTCAGTCTGGGTGGGCGGCCCCATCGCCGCGTTCCTGCCAGAGCGTCATCGATCTTCACGTACAGTGCTGTCGCGAGGGTCTCGAGGTTTGTCGTCACAAACGAACCAACGAGACCCTCGCTTCATGCGCCCGGAGACTTCGGACTTACTCGTCTAGGCCCCGGCCCCGGCCCGTTCGCCGCGTACCCGCTCGGCGACCTGCGGCGGCATCGGCTCGTGCCGGGCGTAGGAGCGGCTGAACCGCCCGGTGCCGTGCGACAGCGACCGCAGGTCGACCGCGTACCGGCCGATCTCGATCTCCGGGACCTCCGCCTGGATCAGGGTTCGGCCGCCGCCCGACTGTTCGGTGCCGACGACCCGGCCGCGCCGCCCTGACAGGTCACTCATGACGGCGCCGACATAGTCGTCGGAGATCAGGACGCCGACCTTGACCACCGGCTCCAGCAGCTCGATCGAGCAGTCGGCGGCCGCCTCGCGCAGCGCGAGCGCACCCGCCGTCTGGAACGCGGCGTCGGAGGAATCCACCGAGTGCGCCTTGCCGTCGAGCAGCGTGATCCGCACGTCGACCAACGGGTTTCCGGTGGAGACGCCGCGCGCCGCCTGGGCCCGTACGCCCTTCTCGACGGACGGGATGAACTGCCGGGGCACCGCGCCGCCGACGACCTTGTCCACGAACTCGATGCCCGAGCCGCCCGGCAGCGGCTCCACCTCGATCTCGCAGATCGCGTACTGGCCGTGCCCGCCGGACTGCTTGACGTGCCGCCCGCGTCCGGCGGCCTTGCTGCCGAACGTCTCGCGCAGCGCGACCTTGTACGGCACCGCGTCCACCTGCACCCCGTACCGGGCGCGCAGCCGCTCCAGCGCGACGTCCATATGGGCCTCGCCCAGGCACCACAGCACCACCTGGTGGGTGTCCGGGTTCTGCTCCAGCCGCATCGTCGGGTCCTCGGCCACCAGCCGCGACAGGCCCAGCGACAGCTTGTCCTCGTCCGCCTTGCTGTGCGCCTCGATGGCGACGGGCAGCAGCGGGTCGGGCATCTGCCAGGGCTCCATGAGCAGCGGCCGGTCCTTGGCCGAAAGCGTGTCCCCGGTCTCGGCGCGGGTCAGTTTGGCGACGCACGCCAGATCGCCCGCGATGGCCTGGGACAGCATGCGCTGCTGCTTGCCGAACGGCGTGGACAGGGCGCCCACACGCTCGTCGACGTCATGGTCCTCGTGGCCGCGGTCCTCCAGGCCGTGCCCCGAGACATGCACCGTCTCATCCGGGCGCAGCGTCCCGGAGAAGACCCGGACCAGCGAGATCCGGCCGACATACGGATCGGAGGAGGTCTTGACGACCTCGGCGGCCAGCGGGCCGTCCGGGTCGCAGGTCAGCGCCGGGCAGGCGGCGCCCTGCGGGGTGGTGACCGCGGGTGCCTCGCGCTCCAGCGGGGTCGGGAAGCCGCGGGTGATCAGCTCCAGCAGCTCGGTGGTGCCCAGGCCCTGCCGGGAGCCGCCCGCGGCGGGCGCGGCGGCCAGCACGGGGTGGAAGCTGCCGCGGGCGACGGCCTTCTCCAGGTCGTCGATCAGCGTCTTGATGTCGATCTCCTCGCCGCCCAGATAGCGGTCCATGAGGGTCTCGTCCTCGCTCTCGGCGATGATCCCCTCGATGAGCCGGTCGCGGGCCTCCGCGACCAGCGGTACCTGGCCGTCGGTGGGCGGGGTCTCGGTCCGTACGCCCGAGGAGTAGTCGTAGACCTGCTGGGAGAGCAGGCCGATCAGCCCGGTCACCGGGGCGTGCCCGTCCGGGGCCGGTTCGCCGCGCAGCGGCAGGTACAGCGGCAGGACGGCGTCGGGGTCGTCGCCGCCGAAGGTCCGGCGACAGATCTCGGTCATTTCCTCGAAGCTGGCGCGGGCCGCCTCCAGGTGCGTGATCACGATGGCGCGCGGCATCCCGACCGCCGCGCACTCCTCCCACACCATGCGGGTGGCGCCCGCTATGCCCACGGCGTCCTGGGCCGCCGAAACGACGAAGAGGGCCGCGTCTGCTGCTCGCAGACCGGCCCTCAGCTCCCCGACGAAGTCGGCATAACCTGGGGTATCGAGGAGATTGATCTTCATCCCGCCCCATTCGACGGGGACCAGGGACAGCTGCACCGAGCGCTGCTGCCGGTGCTCGATCTCGTCGTAGTCGGAGAGGCATCCGCCGTCCTCGACCCGACCGGCCCTGTTGATCGCGCCGGTCGCCAGCGCGAGGGCCTCCACCAGCGTCGTCTTCCCGGACCCGCTGTGGCCGACCAGCACCACATTCCGCAGGGAGCTGGGCCGGTCGGCCGCCGCTGCCCTTCCGGCGGCCCCTGGGTGTGTGTTCGTCTTCTCGCCCATGTGTCTCGCCTCCAGGTCGACACCTTGCGATACTTCGAGCTTTCCACCGAGGTCACGGTGCGTCCATACGTCGCACATCCGGGCATCCCGCGGGAGGGGCGTGGGAGCGGTCCGACAGGTGCGCGGCGGCCCGGTGGCGCCTGGCTACGATGGGCCCGCCGGTGGCCTCTTGGCCATCCGGCCCGTATCGACCACCGGGAAGGCCATGCTGAACAAGTACGCGCGTGCTTTCTTCACGCGTGTTCTCACACCGTTCGCCGCCCTGCTCATCCGCCTCGGCGTCAGCCCGGACGCGGTGACGCTCACCGGAACCGGTGGTGTGATCGCGGGTGCGCTGGTCTTCTACCCCCGGGGCGAGTTCTTCTGGGGCACCGTCGTCATCACGCTCTTCGTCTTCTCGGACCTGATCGACGGCAATATGGCGCGGCAGCTGGGCCGCTCCAGCCGCTGGGGCGCGTTCCTCGACTCGACGCTGGACCGGGTCGCCGACGGGGCGATCTTCGGCGGTCTGGCGTTGTGGTACGCGGGCGGGGGCGACGACAATGTGTTGTGTGCGGTGACGATCTTCTGTCTCGCCAGTGGCCAGGTGGTCTCGTACACCAAGGCGCGCGGCGAGAGCATCGGGCTGCCGGTGAACGTCAACGGGCTGGTGGAGCGCGCCGAGCGGCTGGTGATCTCGCTGGTCGCCTGCGGCCTCTCCGGCCTGCACATGTTCGGTGTGCCGCACATCGAGATCCTGCTTCCGATCGCGCTGTGGATCGTCGCCGTCGGCAGTGCCGTGACCCTCGTACAGCGCGTGGTCACCGTGCGCCGGGAGGCCGCCGAGGCGGACGCCACGGAGCGCGCGGTACCCCAGGGGGGCGAGACGCGGTGAAGGACAGGCTGACCGACGCGCTCTACGGGCTCGGCTGGAGCACGGTCAAGAAGCTCCCCGAGCCGGTCGCCGTGGCGCTGGGGCAGCGCATCGCCGACCAGGCGTGGAAGCGGCGCGGCAAGGGCGTACGGCGGCTGGAGGCCAATCTCGCGCGCGTCGTCCCCGAGGCCTCGCCGCGGCGGCTGGCCGAGCTGTCCCGGGCGGGCATGCGGTCGTACATGCGCTACTGGATGGAGTCCTTCCGGCTTCCGACGTGGAGCGCGGAGCGCATCCGCGGTGGCGTGGAGATCAAGGACGCGCACTACCTGGTCGACGGGCTGGCCAGTGGCCGCGGGGTGGTCGCCGCCCTGCCCCACATGGGCAACTACGACCTCGCCGGGGCCTGGGTCACCACCAAGCTGGGGGTGCCGTTCACCACGGTCGCGGAGCGGCTGAAGCCGGAGTCGCTGTACGACCGCTTCGTCGCCTACCGCAAGGGGCTGGGCATGGAGGTGCTGCCGCACCAGGGCGGCAGCGCGTTCGGGACGCTGGCACGGCGGCTGCGGGCGGGCGGGCTGGTCTGTCTGGTGGCCGACCGGGACCTGTCCGCCTCCGGGGTGGAGGTGTCGTTCTTCGGCGAGACCGCGAAGATGCCCGCGGGCCCGGCGCGGCTCGCGGCGCAGACCGGCGCGCTGCTGCTGCCGGTCACGCTCTGGTACGACGAGTCCCCGGTCATGCGGGGGAGGGTCTACCCGCCCGTGGAGGTGCCGGAGAGCGGCACCCGGGAGGAGCGGACCGCCGTCATGGCCCAGCAGGTCGCCGACGCCTTCGCCGAGGGGATCGCCGAACACCCGGAGGACTGGCACATGCTCCAGCGGCTGTGGCTCGCCGACCTGGACCGGGGCCCTGGCGGCCCGGGGCAGGGTTCCGGAGACCCGGATCAAGATTCCGCAGACCGGGATCAAGATTCCGGAAACCGGGATCAGGGTCCCGGAAGGGAGAAGGCGTGAGGATCGGGATCGTCTGCCCCTACTCCTGGGACGTCCCGGGCGGAGTGCAGTTCCACATCCGCGACCTGGCGGAGCACCTCACCCGGCGCGGCCATGAGGTCTCCGTCCTCGCCCCCGCGGACGACGAGACGCCGCTGCCGCCCTACGTCGTCTCCGCGGGGCGCGCGGTCCCGGTGCCGTACAACGGATCCGTCGCCCGGCTCAACTTCGGCTTCCTGTCCGCCGCCCGGGTGCGGCGCTGGCTGCACGACGGCGCGTTCGACGTCATCCACATCCACGAGCCCACCTCGCCCTCCCTCGGGCTGCTCGCCTGCTGGGCGGCGCAGGGGCCGATCGTCGCCACCTTCCACACCTCCAACCCCCGCTCGCGGGCCATGATCGCCGCGTATCCGATCCTCCAGCCCGCGCTGGAGAAGATCAGCGCGCGGATCGCGGTCAGCGAGTACGCGCGGCGGACCCTGGTCGAGCATCTGGGCGGCGACGCCGTCGTCATCCCCAACGGCGTCGACGTGGGCTTCTTCGCCGACGCCGAGCCGAAGGAGGAGTGGCAGGGTGACACGATCGGGTTCATCGGCCGCATCGACGAGCCCCGCAAGGGGCTGCCGGTGCTGATGCGCGCCCTGCCGAAGATCCTCGCCGAGCGGCCCCGGACCCGGCTGCTGGTCGCCGGGCGCGGCGACGAGAAGGAGGCGGTCGCGGGCCTGCCCGAGGAGCTGCGGGACCGGGTCGAGTTCCTGGGGATGGTCAGCGACGAGGACAAGGCGCGCTTCCTGCGCAGCGTGGACGTGTACATCGCGCCCAACACGGGCGGCGAGAGCTTCGGCATCATCCTGGTCGAGGCCATGTCGGCGGGCGCACCGGTCCTCGCGAGCGACCTGGACGCCTTCGCCCAGGTCCTGGACGGGGGAGCGGCCGGTGAGCTGTTCGCGGGCGGGGACGCGGACGCGCTGGCGGCCGCCGCGGTACGGCTGCTGGGCGACCCGGACCGGCTCGCCGAGCTGCGGGAGCGGGGCAGCCGCCATGTGCGGCGCTTCGACTGGTCGACCGTGGGGGCGGACGTCCTGGCGGTCTACGAGACGGTGACGGACGGTACGTCCTCGGTCGACGCCGACGACCGCGTCGGCCTCCTGACCCGCCTGGGTCTGACCCGGGACTAGGACCGATCCCGCGAGCGGCAGACGGTAGCGTGGCGCGGCGTGAGCACACTGATCTGGGTCGCGGTCGCGCTGGTGGTCGTCGCCGTCTATCTGAGCTGGACCGCGGGGCGTCTGGACCGGCTGCACAGCCGTCTGGACGCGGCGCGGGCGGCGTTGGACGCGCAGCTGCTGCGCCGCGCTTCCATCACCCAGGAGCTGGGCACCGCCGGAGTGCTCGACCCCGCCTCGTCGATGGTGCTCTACCAGGCCGCGCACGCCGCCCGGCAGGCCGAGGAGGAGCACCGTGAGGTCGCCGAGAGCGAGCTGAGCCAGGCGCTGCGGGCCGTCTTCGAGGAGCCCGCGCAGGTCGAGGCGGTGCGGGAGGCGCCGGGCGGTGAGGCGGCGCTGGAGGAGCTGGCGGAGGCGGTGCGCCGGGTGCCGATGGCGCGGCGGTTCCACAACGACGCGGTGCGGGCGGCGCGGGCGCTGCGCCGCCACCGCAAGGTGCGCTGGTTCCGGCTGGCGGGCCATGCCCCGTTCCCGCTGGCGTTCGAGATGGACGACGAGCCTCCGGCGGCCCTGGTGGCGCGCGCGGCGCACTGAACCTTCGAGCCACCGGCCTTCGATTGGCCCTTGCCGGGGCCCGTCCCGAGCGGGTTTGGTTGATGCGTGTACCACACACGTCCATGACCCGAGCCGGATGGCCGGGTCATGAACAGGTATCGAACGGCCCTACGATGGGTTCATCGCACTTTTCACTATCGAGTGAGGTCAAACCGTGTCCACCACGTCCGCCAGCACGTCCCCGTCCGCAGAGAATCCGGCGGCTCCCGCGACCGGCACCGCCCGCGTCAAGCGCGGCATGGCCGAGCAGCTCAAGGGCGGCGTGATCATGGACGTCGTCACGCCGGAGGAAGCCAAGATCGCCGAGGACGCCGGTGCCGTCGCGGTCATGGCGCTGGAGCGGGTTCCGGCCGACATCCGCAAGGACGGCGGCGTGGCCCGGATGTCCGACCCGGACATGATCGACGGCATCATCAGCGCGGTCTCCATCCCGGTCATGGCGAAGTCCCGGATCGGCCACTTCGTCGAGGCGCAGGTGCTCCAGTCCCTGGGCGTCGACTACATCGACGAGTCCGAGGTGCTGACCCCGGCCGACGAGGTCAACCACAGCGACAAGTGGTCCTTCACCACCCCCTTCGTGTGCGGTGCCACCAACCTGGGCGAGGCGCTGCGCCGGATCGCCGAGGGCGCGGCGATGATCCGTTCCAAGGGCGAGGCCGGCACCGGCAACGTCGTCGAGGCGGTCCGTCACCTGCGCCAGATCAAGGGCGAGATCGCCCGGCTGCGCGGCCTGGACAACCACGAGCTGTACGCCGCGGCCAAGGAGCTGCGCGCCCCGTACGAGCTGGTCGCGGAGATCGCGCAGACCGGCAAGCTGCCGGTCGTGCTGTTCTCCGCCGGTGGTGTCGCCACCCCGGCCGACGCCGCGCTGATGCGTCAGCTGGGCGCGGAGGGCGTCTTCGTGGGCTCGGGCATCTTCAAGTCCGGCGACCCGGCGAAGCGCGCCGCGGCGATCGTGAAGGCGACCACCTTCTACGACGACCCGAAGGTCATCGCGGACGCGTCCCGCGACCTGGGCGAGGCCATGGTCGGCATCAACTGCGACACCCTCCCCGAGGCCGAGCGGTACGCCAACCGCGGCTGGTAACCACAGCATCGACGCGTCCGGTGGACGGCCCGCGCCGCCCGCGGGCCGTCCACCGACGCGTATCCCCTGACATTCGAGAGGTCCCCGTACCGTGTCCGAGACGTCCGAGACCCCCCTCGTCGGCGTGCTCGCCCTCCAGGGCGACGTCCGTGAGCATCTTGCGGCGCTCGCCGCGGCCGGCGCCCAGGCCCGGCCGGTGCGCCGCCCCGAGGAGCTGGCCGAGGTCGAGGGTCTGGTGATCCCCGGCGGCGAGTCCACCACCATGTCCAAGCTCGCGGTGATCTTCGGGCTGCTGGAGCCGCTGCGCGAGCGCATCCGGGCGGGCCTGCCGGTGTACGGCACTTGCGCCGGTATGATCATGGTCGCGGACAAGATCCTCGACGGCCGGGACGACCAGGAGACCCTGGGCGGCATCGACATGATCGTGCGCCGCAACGCCTTCGGCCGCCAGAACGAGTCCTTCGAGGCCGCGGTCGACATCAAGGGCATCGACGGCGGCCCGGTGGAGGGCGTCTTCATCCGCGCGCCGTGGGTCGAGTCGGTGGGCGCCGGCGCCGAGGTGCTGGCGACGTACGACGGTCACACGGTGGCGGTCCGGCAGGGCAATGTCCTGGCGACGTCGTTCCACCCGGAGCTGACCGGCGACCACCGGGTGCACGCCCTGTTCGTCGACATGGTGGGGGCCGCACGCTGAGCGGCGATCCCGGTAGGATCGCAGGCGTTCGTACAGCATTGGGTAACGCGAAGGAGACAGGCGGATGTCCGGCCACTCTAAATGGGCTACGACGAAGCACAAGAAGGCCGTGATCGATGCCAAGCGCGGCAAGCTCTTCGCGAAGCTGATCAAGAACATCGAGGTCGCGGCCCGGATGGGCGGTGCCGACATCGAGGGCAACCCGACGCTCTTCGACGCCATCCAGAAGGCCAAGAAGCAGTCGGTTCCGAACAAGAACATCGACAGCGCGGTCAAGCGCGGTGCCGGTCTTGAGGCGGGCGGCGCCGAGTACGAGACGATCATGTACGAGGGCTACGGCCCCAACGGTGTCGCGGTGCTCATCGAGTGCCTGACCGACAACCGCAACCGCGCCGCCTCCGACGTCCGCGTGGCCATGACCCGCAACGGGGGCTCGATGGCCGACCCGGGCTCCGTGGCCTACCTGTTCAACCGCAAGGGCGTCGTCATCGTCCCCAAGGGCGAGCTGACCGAGGACGACGTGCTGGCCGCGGTGCTCGACGCGGGCGCCGAGGAGGTCAACGACCTCGGCGAGTCCTTCGAGGTCCTCAGCGAGGCCACCGACCTGGTCGCGGTCCGCACCGCGCTCCAGCAGGAGGGCATCGACTACGACTCGGCCGACACCAACTTCGTGCCCACCATGCAGGTGGAGCTGGAGGAGGAAGGCGCGCGCAAGATCTTCAAGCTGATCGACGCGCTCGAGGACAGCGACGACGTGCAGAACGTCTTCGCCAACTTCGACGTCTCCGACGACGTCATGGCCAAGGTCGACGCCTGAGACACATCGCCTGAGGGCGCATCAGCACACGCATGGCGGGCGGGTCGGCGGGGACACACCCCACCGGCCCGTCGGCGTTGTCGGACGGCGTTGTCGGTGGCAGCCGCTAGCCTGCGGGAGCAGATGCAGGAACAGATGACCGAAGCGCGATGAGGGGAGGGGCGCGGTGCGGGTGCTCGGTGTGGACCCGGGGCTGACCCGGTGCGGCATCGGCGTCGTCGACGGGGTCGCGGGCCGCCCGCTGCGGATGGTGGGCGTCGGCGTCATACGGACCCCGGCGGACGCCGAGATCGGCGACCGCCTCGTCCTCGTCGAGCGCGGCATCGAGGAGTGGCTGGACGCGCACCAGCCCGAATTCGTCGCGGTGGAGCGGGTGTTCAGCCAGCACAACGTGCAGACCGTCATGGGCACCGCCCAGGCCAGCGCCGTCGCCATGCTCTGCGCGGCGCGCCGCGGGCTGCCGGTCGCGCTGCACACCCCCAGCGAGGTCAAGGCGGCCGTCACCGGCTCGGGGCGCGCCGAGAAGGCGCAGGTCGGCGCGATGGTCACCCGGCTGCTGCGGCTGGACGCCCCGCCCAAACCGGCCGACGCCGCCGACGCCCTGGCGCTCGCCATCTGCCACATCTGGCGCGCCCCCGCGACCAACCGGCTCCAGCAGGCCGTCGCCGCCCACCGCACCCCGCGCGCCCCGCGCTCTCCGCGTTCCACGAAAGGCCGTATTACATGATCGCGTTCGTCTCCGGTCCGGTCGCGGCCCTCGCCCCGAACACCGCCGTCATCGAGGTCGGCGGTGTCGGGATGGCGCTCCAGTGCACCCCGGGCACCCTGTCCGGGCTGCGGGTCGGCGAGGCGGCCCGGCTGGCCACCTCGCTCGTGGTCCGTGAGGACTCCCTGACGCTCTACGGCTTCGCGGACGACGACGAGCGCCAGGTCTTCGAGCTGCTCCAGACCGCCAGCGGGGTCGGCCCCCGGCTCGCCCAGGCCATGCTGGCCGTGCACGCGCCGGACGCGCTGCGGCTCGCCGTCTCCACCGGTGACGAGAAGGCGCTCACCGCCGTCCCCGGCATCGGCAAGAAGGGGGCGCAGAAGCTGCTGCTGGAGCTGAAGGACCGGCTCGGCGAGCCGGTCGGCACCACGGTGCCCGCCGCCCGACCGCCCGCGGCCGCGGGCTGGAGCGATCAGCTGCACACCGCCCTGGTCGGCCTCGGCTACGCCACCCGGGAGGCCGACGAGGCGGTGTCCGCCGTCACCCCGCAGGCCGAGGCGGCCCTCGCCGAGGGCGGCGCGCCGCAGGTGGCGCAGCTGTTGCGGGCCGCCCTCCAGACCCTGAACCGCACCCGCTGACCGGCCGCCGGCGCGCAGTGCCGCGCCCGGCCGGACCGGCTCGATGAGACCTCGCGAGGCGAAACGCAGTGAACTGGGACGAGACCGCACCGGCCGACGCCGACGACGCCCTGTCCGGCGCCCTCCCCGGCGGCGCGGGCAGTCGGCTGGTGGGCGCCGACGCCGACGGGGACGACCAGGCGGTGGAGGCCGCCCTCCGCCCCAAGGACCTGGGGGAGTTCGTCGGCCAGGAGCGGGTCCGTGAGCAGCTGGACCTGGTCCTCAAGGCGGCCCGGCAGCGCGGCGGCACCGCCGACCACGTGCTGCTCTCCGGTGCGCCCGGGCTCGGCAAGACCACCCTCTCGATGATCATCGCGGCCGAGATGGGCGCCCCGATCCGCATCACCTCCGGCCCGGCCATCCAGCACGCGGGCGACCTCGCCGCGATCCTCTCCTCGCTCACCGAGGGCGAGGTGCTGTTCCTGGACGAGATCCACCGCATGTCCCGGCCCGCCGAGGAGATGCTGTACATGGCGATGGAGGACTTCCGCGTCGACGTCATCGTCGGCAAGGGGCCCGGGGCCACCGCCATCCCGCTGGAGCTGCCGCCGTTCACCCTGGTGGGCGCGACCACCCGGGCCGGGCTGCTGCCGCCCCCGCTGCGCGACCGATTCGGCTTCACCGGGCACATGGAGTTCTACGCCCCCGCCGAGCTGGAGCGCGTGATCCACCGCTCCGCCCGGCTCCTGGAGGTGACCATAGAGCCCGAGGGCGCGGCCGAGATCGCCGGGCGCTCCCGCGGCACGCCCCGTATCGCCAACCGGCTGCTGCGCCGGGTGCGGGACTACGCCCAGGTCAAGGCGGACGGCGTCATCACCCGGGAGATCGCCGCGAGCGCCCTGGCGGTCTACGACGTGGACGGCCGGGGTCTTGACCGGCTGGACCGGGCGGTGCTCAGCGCCCTGCTCAAGCTGTTCGGCGGCGGCCCGGTGGGCCTGTCGACCCTGGCGGTCGCGGTGGGGGAGGAGCGTGAGACGGTGGAGGAGGTCGCCGAGCCGTTCCTGGTGCGCGAGGGCCTGCTGGCCCGTACGCCCCGGGGCCGGATCGGGACCCCCGCGGCCTGGGAGCACCTGGGCCTCACCCCGCCGCAGCGCGGCACCGGGGGCGGCCAGAGCGGCCTGTTCGAGGCGTGAAGGCGCGTATTCTCCGGCTTCGTGGCGTGAAGAGCGAATAATGGCGGGGTCAGGAACCCGGGTGCCACGCCGGGCGTTGTTCCATAGGTGCGGGCTCGCTTAGACTCCGCCGATGCCGTCCGTATGCCGTCCGTTCTTCCGTACGGCATACCCACCCCCGTAGACCAGGCCGCGCCCCAGCGGTCGTGTGAAGGATCTCCGTCCCGTGAATATCGTGACTCTCCTGCCGTTCATCGTGCTCATCGGGGCCATGTTCCTGATGACTCGGTCGGCCAAGAACAAGCAGCGCCAGGCCGCACAGATGCGCGACACCATGCAACCGGGTACCGGCGTGCGGACCATCGGTGGCATGTACGCGACGGTCAAGGAGGTCCACGACGACACGGTCCTCCTCGAGGTGGCCCCCGCCGTTCACGCGATCTACGCGAAGAACGCGATCGGCGCCGTCCTCTCCGACGCCGAGTACAACCACATCGTCCACGGGATCGACCCCGATGACAGCGCTGACGAGGCCGTCGACGGCGCCGACACCCCTGTCGTCCCCGACGACGCCTCCTCGCTGACCACCACGCCCGCGGGCGGCGCCGACTCCGCCGACGCGGCGAAGGCGGCCGGTGAGCCGGAGGGCGAGAAGGCCGACGCCAAGAAGATCGACCTCGGTAAGAACGACGCCGACGCGGCCGACGCGCCCGAGGACGAAAAGCGGGACGGCGGCGCCGACGCGAAGTAGTCCTGATGTGTGAACCACGGCGTGCCACCGCTCGGCGCGCCGTGATTCATGGACGCTCTAGGCTCCGGCGGGGGCACACCCCCACAAGACTTCGTGGCCGCCCCGCGCGCATCCGCTGCGGGGCGGTTGGACAGGGAGATACGACAAGGTGGCAGCACCGAAGAAGGGCCGCAGGTCCCCCGGGTCACAGGGCAGGCCCGGGCGCGCGCTGGCCGTGATCGTGATCGCCATGGTGGCGCTCATCGGGGGGATGTTCCTCTCCGGTCACACCACACCGCGGCTGGGCATCGATCTGGCGGGCGGCACCAGCTTCACGCTGGAGGCCAAGAACCAGCCGGGCAAGCCCAACGCGATCAACACGGCCAACATGAACACCGCCGTCGGCATCATCGAGCGGCGGGTCAACGGTCTGGGTGTGTCCGAGGCCGAGGTCCAGACGCAGGGCGACAAGCACATCATCGTGAACATCCCCAAGGGGACGAACGCGAAGCAGGCCCGGCAGCAGGTCGGCACCACCGCCCAGCTGTACTTCCGGCCGGTGATGACCACCACGTCCGGCGGCAAGACCAAGCAGCCCAGCACCACCCCGTCGCCCTCCGCGAGCGCGCCGAAGGGCACGTCGGACAAGGGCGGCCAGAGCGGCAGCGAGAAGCCCAAGGGCTCGCCCACCCCGACCTCCACCACCCAGGGCCGTGCCGTGCCCGAGGCGCTGAAGGCCGACAAGGCGGCGCCGACCCCCACCCCGTCCAAGACCCCCGAGAGCGGCGAGACGGGCAAGCCCTCGGACGCCCCCAGCCAGCCCAGCCAGGACGACCAGGAGAAGCTGGCCAAGGACTTCGCGGCGCTGGACTGCACCAAGCCGGCGGGGCGTGCCGCGGCGGCCGAGAAGGCGGCCAACAGCAAGCCGACCGAGCCGATTCTGGCCTGTAGCCAGAAGGGCGACTCCAAGTTCGTCCTGGCCCCCTCCGAGGTCGAGGGCACCGACGTCGACGACGCCTCGTCCGTCTTCGAGAGCCAGAACGCCTCGGGCTGGATCGTGCAGCTCGACTTCAACAACAAGGGCGCCAAGAAGTTCGCCAAGGTGACCGGCGAGCTGACCAAGCAGCAGTCCCCGCAGAACCGCTTCGCGATCGTCCTGGACGGCGAGGTCGTCTCCGACCCCGAGGTCACCCAGGGCGCCATCACCGGCGGCCGGGCCACCATCTCCGGCGGCTTCACCCAGCAGAGCTCCGCGGACCTGGCCAACGTGCTGTCCTTCGGTGCGCTGCCGCTGTCCTTCGACATCGCGGACGAGACCACCGTCTCCGCGGCCCTCGGCGGCGAGCAGCTCCAGGCCGGTCTGATCGCCGGTGCCATCGGCCTCGCCCTCGTGGTGATCTACCTGGTCGTCTACTACCGCGGACTGTCGCTGGTGGCCATGGCGTCCCTCGCGGCCTCCGCCATACTGACGTACACGATCATGGTGCTGCTCGGCCCGGGCATCGGCTTCGCGCTGAACTTGCCTGCCGTCTGCGGTGCGATCGTGGCGATCGGTATCACCGCCGACTCGTTCATCGTCTACTTCGAGCGGATCCGTGACGAGATCCGGGAGGGCCGCTCGCTGCGCCCGGCCGTCGAGCGCGGCTGGCCCCGGGCCCGGCGCACCATCCTGGTCTCCGACTTCGTGTCGTTCCTCGCCGCCGCGGTGCTCTTCATCGTGACCGTCGGCAAGGTGAAGGGCTTCGCGTTCACCCTGGGGCTGACCACGCTGCTCGACGTCGTCGTGGTGTTCCTGTTCACCAAGCCGCTGATGACCATCCTCGCCCGCCGCCCGTTCTTCGGGAACGGCCATCCGTGGTCCGGTCTGGATCCCAAGCGCCTCGGGGCCAAACCACCGCTGCGCCGCCGTCGTCCCGCCGCCCCCGGCCCCGCCGACACGAAGGAGGCGTGAGATGTCGCGACTCGGCAATCTCGGCGCCAGGCTCTACCGAGGCGAGGTCGGCTACGACTTCGTCGGCAAGCGGAAGATCTGGTACGCCATCTCGATACTGATCACCATCACGGCCATCGCGGGCCTGGCGGTGCGCGGCCTCAACATGGGCATCGAGTTCTCCGGCGGCGCGGTCTTCAACACCCCGAGCAGCAAGGTCTCGGTCTCCCAGGCCCAGGAGGTGGCGGAGAAGGCGTCCGGCGGCCACACCGCCGTCGTCCAGGAGCTGGGCCGCGGCGGCCTGCGGATCCAGATCAGCGAGCTGGGCACCAAGGAGGCCGTGCCGGTCCAGGAGAACCTGGCCAAGGAGCTGGGCGTCAAGACCGACAAGATCGACACCCAGCTGGTCGGCCCGAGCTGGGGGGAGGAGATCGCCGGAAAGGCCTGGCAGGGCCTCGCGATCTTCATGGTCCTGGTGGTGATCTATCTCGCCATCGCCTTCGAATGGCGCATGGCGCTGGCCGCCCTGATCGCCCTGATCCACGACCTCACCATCACCGTCGGTGTCTACGCATTGGTCGGCTTCGAGGTCACCCCGGGCACCGTGATCGGTCTGCTGACGATCCTCGGTTACTCCCTCTACGACACCGTCGTGGTCTTCGACGGTCTCAAGGAGGGCTCCAGGGACATCACCAAGCAGACCCGCTTCACCTACGCCGAAGTGGCCAACCGCAGCCTCAACTCGACCCTGGTGCGGTCCATCAACACCACGGTCGTGGCCCTGCTGCCGGTCGGCGCGATGCTCTTCATCGGCGGCGGTCTGCTCGGCGCGGGCATGCTCAACGACATCTCGCTCGCCCTGTTCGTCGGCCTCGCCGCCGGTGCGTACTCCTCGATCTTCATCGCCACCCCGCTGGTCTCCGACTTCAAGAGCCGTGACCCGCAGATGAAGGCGCTGGCCAAGCGGGTGCGCGCCAAGCGCGCCGCGGCCGCCAAGGCCGAGGCCGAGCGCGAGGCGAAGGACGAGGACCACCCGGCCGCCGAGGGCGACGACCCGGACCTGGAGGACGCCGCCCCGGCCGGAGTCGTCGGCCAGCGCCGCCAGCCCGCCTCCCGCAACCGGGGCCGCGGCCGACCGTCGGGGAAGCGCCGATGAGCGAGCAGGCAGCGGAGACGGCCCTGACGGCGGCCGCCGGACCACTCGGCACCGAGGAGCTGCGCGGGCTGCTGCTCAGCCGGATCCAGGACGTGCCGGACTACCCGCAGCCGGGCGTGATGTTCAAGGACATCACGCCGCTGCTCGCCGACGCCGCGGCCTTCTCCGCGCTGACCGAGGCGCTCGCCGAGCTGTGCGTGCGGCACCGGGCGGACAAGGTCGTGGGCCTGGAGGCGCGCGGCTTCATCCTCGCCGCCCCGGCCGCCGTGCGCGCCGGGATCGGCTTCGTACCGGTCCGCAAGGCCGGGAAGCTCCCCGGGGCGACCCTGGGGCAGGCGTACGAGCTGGAGTACGGCACCGCGGAGATCGAGATACACGCCGACGCGCTGGAGCCCGGCGACCGGGTCCTGGTCATCGACGACGTGCTCGCCACCGGCGGCACCGCCGAGGCCTCCCTCCAGCTCATCCGGCGGGCCGGCGCCCAGGTCGCCGGTGTCGCCGTGCTCATGGAGCTGGGCTTCCTGGAGGGCCGCAGACGCCTGCTGAGCGCGCTGGACAGCGCCCCGCTGGAGGCCCTGATCACGGTCTGACCGGAATCCGCCGACACCGCCGCCGGAGGGCGGGGACCTGCGCGAGAAACAGGTCCCCGCCCTCCGTCGTTCCCCGGTCCCCCCGGCCGAGAGGCAAGCGGAGTGGCGGGATCGATACCATTGGCACCCCGACCCCCGGGGTCCGGACCGCTTGAGGAGTGCTCTCTTGCCAGACGAGGCCCAGCCGCTCTCCCCCGGAGTCCGTCCCGCTCCGGACGCGACCACCGCCGCCGAGCAGACGACGGCGGGCTCCGCCACGCCCGGAAACGGCGCGGACCGTCCGGCACCGGCGTCCGGCGCCCCCGAGCAGACGCGGCCCAAGCCCCCCGCGGTGGAGCGCGGCGGCGAGCTGCGGCCCGCCCCGGCCGCGCCGCGCACCACGCAGAGCCCGGCCCCGCGTTCCGGCTCGTCGAACCGTGTGCGGGCCCGCCTGGCCCGCCTCGGCGTGCAGCGCTCCAGCCCGTACAACCCGGTCCTGGAGCCCCTGCTGCGCATCGTGCGCGGGAACGACCCCAAGGCGGATGGCGCGACCCTGCGCCAGATCGAGCGCGCGTACCAGGTGGCCGAGCGCTGGCACCGCGGCCAGAAGCGCAAGAGCGGCGATCCGTACATCACCCACCCGCTCGCGGTGACCACGATCCTCGCCGAGCTGGGTATGGATCCGGCCACGCTGATGGCCGGGCTGCTGCACGACACCGTCGAGGACACCGAATACGGCCTCGACACCCTGCGCCGCGACTTCGGCGATCAGGTCGCCCTGCTCGTCGACGGCGTCACCAAGCTGGACAAGGTCAAGTTCGGCGAGGCGGCCCAGGCCGAGACCGTGCGCAAGATGGTCGTCGCGATGGCCAAGGACCCCCGGGTCCTGGTGATCAAGCTCGCCGACCGGCTGCACAACATGCGCACCATGCGCTACCTGAAGCGGGAGAAGCAGGAGAAGAAGGCCCGCGAGACGCTGGAGATCTACGCCCCGCTCGCCCATCGGCTGGGCATGAACACCATCAAGTGGGAGCTGGAGGACCTCGCCTTCGCGATCCTCTACCCCAAGATGTACGACGAGATCGTCCGGCTGGTGGCCGAGCGCGCCCCCAAGCGCGACGAGTACCTTGCCGTCGTCACCGACCAGGTCCAGGGCGATCTGCGGGCGGCCCGGATCAAGGCGACCGTCACCGGGCGCCCCAAGCACTACTACTCCGTCTACCAGAAGATGATCGTGCGGGGCCGGGACTTCGCCGAGATCTACGACCTGGTGGGCATCAGGGTGCTCGTCGACACCGTCCGCGACTGCTACGCGGCGCTGGGGACCATCCACGCGCGGTGGAACCCGGTGCCCGGGCGGTTCAAGGACTACATCGCGATGCCCAAGTTCAACATGTACCAGTCGCTGCACACGACGGTCATCGGGCCCAGCGGCAAGCCGGTCGAGCTACAGATCCGCACCTTCGACATGCACCGCCGCGCCGAGTACGGCATCGCCGCGCACTGGAAGTACAAGCAGGAGGCGGTCGCCGGGACCTCCAAGGTGCGCACCGACGTGCCCCGGGGCAAGGCGGGCAAGGACGACGCCGTCAACGACATGGCGTGGCTGCGGCAGCTCCTGGACTGGCAGAAGGAGACCGAGGACCCGGGCGAGTTCCTGGAGTCGCTGCGCTTCGACCTGTCCCGCAACGAGGTCTTCGTCTTCACGCCCAAGGGCGACGTCATAGCGCTGCCGGCCGGGGCCACCCCGGTGGACTTCGCGTACGCCGTCCACACCGAGGTCGGCCACCGCACCATCGGGGCCCGGGTCAACGGGCGGCTGGTGCCGCTGGAGTCGACCCTCGACAACGGCGACCTGGTGGAGGTCTTCACCTCCAAGGCGGCCGGTGCCGGGCCGTCCCGCGACTGGCTGGGCTTCGTCAAGTCACCGCGGGCCCGTAACAAGATCCGCGGCTGGTTCTCCAAGGAGCGCCGCGACGAGGCCATCGAGCAGGGCAAGGACGCGATCGTCCGGGCGATGCGCAAGCAGAACCTGCCGATCCAGCGGATCCTGACCGGCGACTCGCTGGTCACCCTCGCCCACGAGATGCGCTACCCGGACATCTCCTCGCTCTACGCGGCCATCGGCGAGGGCCATGTCTCCGCGCAGAACGTGGTCGGCAAGCTGGTCTCGGCCCTCGGCGGCGAGGAGGCCGCCAACGAGGACATCGCCGAGACCGCCCCGCCCATCCGGCGCTCCAAGCGCCGTTCCAGTGCCGACCCGGGCGTCGTGGTCAAGGGCGTCGAGGACGTGTGGGTCAAGCTGGCCCGCTGCTGTACGCCGGTGCCGGGCGACCCGATCATCGGCTTCGTCACCCGCGGCAGCGGCGTCTCGGTGCACCGCGCCGACTGCGTCAACGTGGACTCGCTGTCCCAGCAGCCCGAGCGCATCCTCGACGTCGAATGGGCGCCCACCCAGTCGTCGGTCTTCCTGGTCGCCATCCAGGTCGAGGCGCTGGACCGGTCCCGGCTGCTGTCGGACGTCACCCGCGTCCTGTCCGACCAGCACGTCAACATCCTCTCCGCGGCCGTCCAGACCTCCCGCGACCGGGTGGCCACCTCGCGCTTCACCTTCGAGATGGGCGACCCCAAGCATCTGGGGCACGTTCTGAAGGCCGTACGCGGCGTCGAGGGCGTCTACGACGTGTACCGGGTCACTTCGGCCCGCGCACGCTGAGAAAGCGCCGCAGAACGCGAACGGCGGCCCCGGTCTCCGGGGCCGCCGTTCGCGTCAGGTGTCGGGCGTCAGCCGCCGAACTCCTCCAGGCCCTTCAGCGCCTGGTCCAGCAGCGCCTGCCGGCCCTCCAGCTCCTTGGAGAGCTTGTCGGCCTTCGCGTTGTTCCCCGCCGCGCGGGCCGCGTCGATCTGGGAACGGAGCTTGTCGACCGCGTCCTGGAGCTGGCCGGTGAGCCCCTGGGCGCGCGCCCGCGCCTCGGGGTTCGTACGCCGCCACTCGGCCTCCTCGGCCTCCTGGAAGGCGCGCTCGACCGCGTGCAGCCGGCCCTCGATGCGGGAGCGGGCGTCCCGCGGCACATGGCCGATGGCCTCCCACCGCTCGTTGATCGACCGGAACGCCGCGCGGGACGCCTTCAGGTCCGAGATCGGCAGCAGCTTCTCGGCCTCGACGACCAGCTCCTCCTTGCGGGTCAGGTTCTCCCGCTGCTCGGCGTCCCGCTCCGCGAAGACCGCGCCCCGGGCCTGGAAGAAGACGTCCTGGGCGCCCCGGAAGCGGTTCCACAGGTCGTCCTCGTGCTCGCGCTGCGCGCGGCCCGCGGCCTTCCAGTCGGCCATCAGCTCCCGGTAGCGGGCCGCGGTCGGCCCCCACTCGGTGGAACCGGACAGTGCCTCCGCCTCGGCGACCAGCTTCTCCTTGGTCTGCCGGGCCTCCTCGCGCTGCGCGTCCAGCGCCGCGAAGTGCGCCTTGCGCCGCTTGGAGAACGCCGAGCGGGCGTGCGAGAAGCGGTGCCACAGCTGGTCGTCCGTCTTGCGGTCCAGCCGCGGCAGGCCCTTCCAGGTGTCGACCAGGGCGCGCAGCCGCTCCCCGGCCGCCCGCCACTGCTCGCTGGCCGCCAGCTCCTCGGCCTCGGCGACCAGCGCCTCCTTGGCGTGGCGCGCCTCGTCGGCCTGGACCGCCTTGGCCGCCCGGCGCTCCTCGCGGCGCGCCTCGACGACCTTGGCCAGCTGGTCGAGCCGCTTGCGCAGCGCGTCCAGATCGCCGACCGCATGGTGCTCGTCGACCTGCTGCCGGATGTGCTCGATGGCCGCCGTCGCGTCCTTGGCCGACAGGTCGGTGGTCTTGACCCGGCGCTCGAGAAGGTCGATCTCGACGACCAGACCGTCGTACTTGCGCTCGAAGTAGGCGAGGGCCTCGTCCGGCGATCCCGCCTGCCACGACCCGACGACCTGCTCACCGTCGGCCGTACGCACGTACACGGTCCCCGCCTCGTCGACGCGGCCCCAAGGCTCGCTGCTCACAGCGCCTCCTCCACATGATGCCGGGGCGGGCGTGCGGCCCGCGGGCATCGTCCACAGTTTCCAACGGCCGGGCAGCGACGCCCGGGCCGGTCTCCCAGCAGGGTGGTGCGGCCATCGCGGCAGACACCCTGCACAACGCCAACATAGGCGACCGGTGCCCCGGCTGTCCGTATCCTGCGCGACCGAAATTTCGCAGTACGCACGCCCGGCGACCTCAGGACTTGCCGACCGTCGCCTTGTTGATCACCACGCTGGCGTTCGGAGCGGTGTTCCCCATCTGATCCGGGGCCGCCGCTCCGGCGGAGGCGATCTTCTTCAGGACCTTCATGCCGTCCTCGGAGACCTTCCCGAAGGGCGTGTAGTCCGGCGGCAGCTGACTGTCCTGGTAGACCAGGAAGAACTGGCTGCCGCCGCTGTTGCGGCCCTGCTTGGTCTGCGCGTTGTACTGGTTCGCCATCGCGACCGTGCCCGCCGGGTACTTGCCGCCCTTGAGCGAGGGGTCCTTCAGGTTCTCGTCCGGCAGTTTGTAGCCGGGGCCGCCCGCGCCGGTGCCCTGCGGGTCACCGCACTGGAGCACGTAGATCCCCTGGTTCACCAGCCGGTGGCACTTGGTGTGGTCGAAGTACCCCTTCCCGGCCAGGAAGTCGAACGAGTTGACCGTGTGCGGCGCCTTGGCCGCGTCCAAGTCGATGGAGATGTCCCCGCAGGTGGTCTCCAGCTTCATGGAGTACGAGGCCGACTTGTCGATGGAGACCGCCGGCTCCTTCTTGAACGACATCTTCTTCGGCTTCTCGCCCGCGACCGCCTTCGCCTCCTTGGCGCACGGGTCCGGCGCCTTGCTGTTGGCGGGGGCCGAAGGAGTGGACGCGGCGGCGTCGTCCTTCTTCTTGTCCTTGTCGTCCCCGGAGAACGTGCCCGCGGCCGCCACGGCACCGCCGCCGGCCAGCACCACGGCCAGCACGGAGGCGATCACCACATTGCGCTGCCGGGACTTGCGCCGTGCCGTCTCGCGCCGCTGCTGCTGCCTCAGGTACTTCTCCCGGGCAAGTTGCCGCCGCCGCTGCTCGCTACTGACCACCGGGTCGTCTCCTCACGCCGTATGTCATCGGTGTCCTGCCGGAGGGCTCGGCCGTACCGTATACGGGTTCGCTGTGCCGGGCCCGCCGCCGGTAGGCTCTGGAGCTGCCGACATTCTTCCGCCGGCCGACTCTTCCGGACGACATTTAAGGACGATCGTGCTCATTGCCGGGTTCCCCGCCGGGGCCTGGGGGACCAACTGCTACCTGGTCGCCCCCGCCGCAGGCGAGGAGTGCGTGATCATCGACCCGGGCCACCAGGCGGCCGAAGGCGTCGAGGAGGCCGTCGCCAAACACCGGCTCAAGCCCGTCGCCGTCATCCTCACCCACGGCCACATCGACCACGTCGCCTCGGTGGTCCCGGTCTGCGGCGCCCATGACGTACCGGCGTGGATCCACCCCGCCGACCGCTACATGATGAGCGACCCGGCCAAGGCGCTCGGGCGGTCCATCGGTACGCAGCTGATGGGCGAGCTGACCGTCGGCGAACCGGACGACGTCAAGGAGCTGGCCGACGGCTCCGGACTGAAGCTGGCCGGGCTGGAGTTCACCGTCGCGCACGCGCCGGGCCATACCAAGGGGTCGGTGACCTTCAGGCTGCCCGAACAGGCGGACATCCCGTCCGTGTTCTTCTCGGGCGACCTGCTCTTCGCCGGCTCCATCGGACGCACCGATCTGCCCGGCGGCGACCACGCCGAGATCCTCGAGTCCCTGGCCCGTGTGTGCCTGCCGCTCGACGACTCGACCGTGGTGCTGTCCGGCCACGGCCCCCAGACCAGCATCGGCCGCGAGCGCGCCACCAACCCCTTCCTGCGGCAGGTGGCCGCCGGCCCCGGAGACGCCGCCGACGCGGCCGCGCCTCCGCGACGAGGAATGTGACGAGAGAACCCACGTTGAGCACCTTCAAGGCCCCCAAGGGCACCTACGACCTGATCCCGCCGGTCTCCGCGACCTACCTCGCGGTGCGGGACGCCATCGCCACCCCGCTCCGGCGGTCCGGCTACGGCTACATCGAGACACCAGGCTTCGAGAACGTCGAACTCTTCGCGCGCGGCGTCGGCGAATCCACCGACATCGTCACCAAGGAGATGTACACCCTCACCACCAAGGGCGGCGACGAGCTGGCGCTGCGCCCCGAGGGAACCGCGTCGGTGCTGCGCGCCGCGCTGGAGGCCAACCTGCACAAGGCCGGCAGCCTGCCCGTCAAGCTCTGGTACTCCGGCTCGTACTACCGCTACGAGCGCCCCCAGAAGGGCCGCTACCGCCACTTCTCGCAGGTCGGTGCCGAGGCGATCGGCGCCGAGGACCCGGCCCTGGACGCCGAGCTGATCATCCTCGCGCACGACGCCTACCGGTCGCTGGGGCTGCGCAACTTCCGGATCCTGCTGAACTCGCTGGGCGACGCCGAGTGCCGCCCCGTCTACCGGGCCGCCCTCCAGGACTTCCTGCGCGGGCTCGACCTGGACGAGGACACCCGGCGGCGCATCGACATCAACCCGCTGCGGGTGCTCGACGACAAGCGCGACGCCGTCCAGAAGCAGCTGGCCGGGGCGCCGCTGCTGCGCGACTACCTGTGCGACGGCTGCCGGGAGTACCACGCGCGGGTGCGCGAGCTGATCACCGCGCAGGGCGTGGTCTTCGAGGACGACGTGAAGCTGGTCCGCGGCCTCGACTACTACACCCGGACCACGTTCGAGTTCGTCCACGACGGGCTCGGCTCCCAGTCCGCGGTCGGCGGCGGCGGCCGGTACGACGGCCTGTCCGAGATGATCGGCGGCCCGGCCCTGCCGTCGGTGGGCTGGGCGCTCGGCGTCGACCGTACGGTGCTGGCGCTGGAGGCCGAGGGCGTCCGGCTGGACCTGCCCGACGCGACCAGCGTCTTCGCCGTGCCGCTGGGGGAGGAGGCCCGGAAGGTCCTCTTCGGCCTGGTCGGCGAGCTGCGCAAGGAAGGCGTGGCGACGGACTTCGCGTATGGCGGCAAGGGGCTCAAGGCCGCGATGAAGGCCGCGAACCGCAGCGGCGCGCGGTACGCGATCGTGGCGGGCGAGCGGGACCTCACGGAGGGCGTGGTCCAGCTGAAGGACATGGAATCGGGCGAGCAGGAGGCCGTTCCGCTGACCAAGATCGTGACCACGGTCCAGTCGAAACTGGGCTGACCGCCGGGGGCGGGGTCGTCGTCAACGCGGCGGGCCCGATTCATCCTGCCAATCGAGGCCGTCCCGCGCCTGCCGGTCCCGCCCCTCCCGGGGCGGGATATCGGCCCCTCGGGGCGGGTTCTCAGCCCCCTCCGCCAGTCCTTATCCCCGCTGAACGGGGGACCCGGGAAGATGGTCGGGCCCTGACAACGGGACGTTGCGGCGCCGTGGGTTGGGGCACAATGGCCGTGCCCGACGGGGCCGGACAGTGTGGAGAGCGACGGACGGCGATATGGCGACGACACTGATGGACGACGTGGAGTCCGACGAGGCGCGGGACGGCTCGCGGGCCGGAACGGGAGGCGGCCGCGCCTTCGCGCTCCTGCTCGTGATCACCGGCGCGATGGGGCTGCTGGCGGCCTGGGTCATCACGCTCGACAAGAACAAGATCCTCGAGTACAAGGCCGACGGCAAGGTCTTCACCCCCGGTTGCAGCCTCAACCCCGTGGTCTCCTGCGGCAACATCATGGAGAGCAAGCAGGCCGAGGCGTTCGGCTTCCCGAACCCGATGCTCGGCCTGGTCGCCTACGGCATCGTGATCTGCGTGGGCGTGTCCCTGCTGGCCGGGGCGCGCTTCCCGCGCTGGTACTGGCTGACGTTCAACGCGGGCACCCTCTTCGGCGCCGGATTCGTGACCTGGCTCCAGTACGAGTCGCTGTACGTCATCGGCTCGCTGTGCCTGTGGTGCTGCCTCGCCTGGGTCGCCACCATCGTGATGTTCTGCTACGTCACCGGCCACAACCTCAAGCACGGATACCTCCCGGCACCGGACGGGCTGCGGCGCGGGCTGCTGGAGTTCCACTGGGTGGTGCCGGTGATGTGGCTCGGCGTGATCGGGATGCTCATCCTGACCCGCTGGTGGGACTTCTGGACCGGAGCCCAGGGCTGAAGACGCTTCCGCTACACCATCGATGAGCACTGACGACGCCGCCGCCCCGGCGGCGTTGTCAGTGCGGTGTCATACGCTGCCGGGGTGGAGCCAGATCTGTTCACCGCCGCCGCCGAGGACCGCCAGGAGAAGGACCCGTCCAGCAGTCCGCTGGCCGTGCGCATGCGCCCGCGCACGCTGGACGAGGTCGTGGGCCAGCAGCATCTGCTGCGCCCCGGATCGCCGTTGCGGAGACTGGTCGGCGAGGGCAGCGGAGGACCGGCAGGGCCGTCCTCGGTGCTGCTGTGGGGCCCGCCCGGCATCGGGAAGACCACGCTCGCGTACGTGGTCAGCCAGGCCACCCAGAAGCGGTTCGTGGAGCTGTCGGCGATCACCGCGGGGGTGAAGGAGGTGCGGGCCGTCATCGACGGGGCGCGCCGCTCCTCGGGGGCGTACGGCCGGGAGACCGTGCTCTTCCTGGACGAGATCCACCGCTTCAGCAAGGCGCAGCAGGATTTGCTGCTGCCCGCCGTGGAGAACCGCTGGGTCACCCTGATCGCGGCCACCACCGAGAACCCGTACTTCTCGGTGATCTCCCCGCTGCTGTCCCGCTCGCTGCTGCTCACCCTGGAGTCGCTCACCGACGACGATCTGCGCGGGCTGCTGCGCCGAGCGCTGGCCGACGAGCGGGGGCTCGGCGGCGCGGTCACCCTCCCCGACGAGGCCGAGGCGCATCTGCTGCGGATCGCGGGCGGCGACGCCCGGCGGGCGCTCACCGCCCTGGAGGCGGGTGCCGGGTCGGCGATCGCCAAGGGCGAGGCGGAGATCACGCTGACCACGCTGGAGGAGGCGGTCGACCGGGCCGCGGTCACCTACGACCGCGCCGGTGATCAGCACTATGACGTGGCGAGCGCGCTCATCAAGTCGATCCGCGGCTCGGACGTGGACGCCGCGCTGCACTATCTGGCGCGGATGATCGAGGCGGGGGAGGACCCGCGGTTCATCGCGCGCCGGCTGATGATCTCGGCGAGTGAGGACATCGGGCTGGCCGATCCGACCGCCCTGCCCACCGCCGTGGCGGCGGCGCAGGCGGTCGCGCTGATCGGTTTCCCCGAGGCCGCCCTGACGCTGAGCCACGCCACGATCGCGCTGGCGCTCGCGCCCAAGTCCAATGCGGCCACGACGGCGATAGGGGCGGCGCTGGCGGATGTCCGGGCGGGGCTCGCGGGCCCGGTGCCGCCGCATCTGCGGGACGGGCACTACAAGGGCGCCGAAAAGCTCGGCCATGCCCAGGGCTATCTGTATCCGCACGATCTGCCGGGCGGCATCGCGGCACAGCAGTACGCGCCGGACAAGATCCACGGAAAGCGCTACTACGAGCCGACGCGGTACGGGGCGGAGGCCCGCTACGCCGATGTGGTCGAGCGGGTCCGGGCGCGGCTGCGCGGTGACCCGCCGCCGGAGTCCTCGTAGCGGAGCCCTCGTAGGGAGCGGGGGTTGCCCGCCGCCCCCGCACCCCTGGTCCGGGGGCGCCGTACGGGCTCGTCCGCTCCGGGCCGGACCCCGGCCTAGTCGGCGGCAGCCTCGAACAGGGCGTGCATCGCGCGGCGCAGTTCGGAGACGCTCCGCACCGGCTCCGGGAAGTCGAAGCGCGCGTCGAACGGCCGGTCGGCGTCGTCCGTGAAGCGGACCCGCAGGCCGAACCGGTCGAGGGCCACGGGGGTCGCGGGGCCGCGGGTGCACACCATGGACGAGCGCTCGCCCAGCAGGGCGCACAGCCCGCGCACCTGGTCGCTGTGGGCCGCGTGCAGGTGCTGGAGCAGCTCGGCCTCGTGCGGGGCGAGCGGGTCGGGGGTGGCCTGCGCGAAGTCGTCCGGCTCGACGCCGTCCGCACCCCACAGATCGTCCACACAGGCCTCGGCGACCTCCAGCCGCAGCAGCATCCAGGCGGCGGTCCGCGCGCGCGGACCGCCGGTGGAGTCGGGCTGGAGGGCCTCCCGAGGCCCAGCAGCTCGCCGACCGGATGGTGCTGGGCGAGCAGGGCCGCGCTCGCGGCGCGGTCGCCGCCGCGTACGGGGGTGAGCCAGCCGGCCACCCAGGCGCGGCCGCGGATGCGCTGGGGTACCGAGACCGGGGCGACATCCGTGATCTCCATCACGCAGGTCAGGTCGTCGTCCTGCGCGTAGGCCGCGGCGCGGGCCGCGGGTGAGCCGCCTGGCACCAGCAATAGCACATCGCCGTCCGGGGTGACGGTGCGAGCGGCCGGTCCGTCCGCGCCGAGATCGTCGGGGACCTCGATTCCGGGAATCGTCAACGACGCCGTAGCCTTGGCATCAACGAGAGTCCGTACACGCTCTGCCGCCGTCGGCCGCAGGGCGTCTTCCTTGGGACGCGGCTGACCCTCCTGAAGGCTCTGACCAGTGCTGGGCAGGGGGATCCCAGGTCGAAACATGCGTTCTCCTCGGCTAAGGTAAGGCTCACCTAACTTACATGGAGGTTCGTTCCACGTGAACCAGTCGCGTCCCAAGGTCAAGAAGTCGCGCGCACTCGGCATCGCGCTGACGCCGAAGGCCGTCAAGTACTTCGAGGCCCGTCCCTACCCGCCCGGCGAGCACGGCCGTGGCCGCAAGCAGACCAGTGACTACAAGGTCCGGCTGCTGGAGAAGCAGCGCCTGCGCGCTCAGTACGACATCAGCGAGCGCCAGATGGCCCGTGCCTACGACCGCGCTCGGAAGGTCGATGGCAAGACAGGCGAGGCCCTGATCATCGAGCTTGAGCGCCGTCTGGACGCGCTCGTCCTGCGGTCGGGAATCGCCCGCACGATTTACCAGGCCCGCCAGATGGTGGTCCACGGTCACATCGAGGTGAACGGCCGCAAGGTCGACAAGCCCTCCTTCCGGGTCCGCCCGGACGACGTGGTGATGGTCCGCGAGCGCAGCCGCGAGAAGCACCCCTTCCAGGTGGCCCGTGAGGGTGGGTACGCCCCCGACGGCGAGACCCCGCGCTACCTCCAGGTGAACCTGAAGGCGCTCGCCTTCCGCCTCGACCGGGACCCGAACCGCAAGGAGGTCCCGGTGATCTGCGACGAGCAGCTCGTCGTCGAGTACTACGCCCGCTGACCCAGCGGACCGTACGCACTCTGCATCGAGGCTCGGTTCGCCTCCGGGGCGCCTCAGCCCCTTCGGCTCACTCGCCATCCAGCCCGCGGGTTCCCCATCGACCGGTGTGTCGGGGGGAACCCGCGGGCTGTTTGGCCGAGCGGAATGCGTTTCAGCCGGGCCTGCCCGGCGCGATAGGGTCGATACCTGCCGCCCGCGCCCGGATGACCGCCCGAGAACGCCGGGCGACGGACGACTCGAACGACGGACGACCTGAACAACGACGACCGACGTGATCGGCAGCAGGGAGCGGTGCAACGTGTCCGGTGGAGAGGTGGCCGGGATCCTCGTGGCCGTCTTCTGGGCGATCCTGGTGTCCTTCCTCGCCCTCGCCCTGGTGAGGCTCGCCCAGACGCTCAAGGCGGCGACCCGGCTGGTGGCGGAGGTGACCGAGCAGGCGGTGCCCCTGCTCAGCGAGGCGTCCGCGACCGTGCGCGAGGCGAACACCCAGCTCGCCCGCGTGGACTCGATCGCCTCCGACGTCCAGGAGGTCACCTCGAACGCCTCCGCGCTGTCCTCGACCGTCTCCTCCGCCTTCGGCGGACCGCTGGTCAAGGTGGCGGCGTTCGGCTACGGCGTCCGGCGCGCGATCGGCCGAAAGGCAGCTCCCGAAGACGCGCCCGCGCGCACCGTCGTCATCGGCAAGACCCTGCCGTCCGCCCGCCGGGGCGGCCGCCGCAACCGTGGATCGAAGGGCTGAGAGACCGGATGTTCCGCCGCACATTCTGGTTCACCACCGGCGTCGCAGCCGGTGTGTGGGCCACCACCAAGGTCCAGCGCAAGCTCAATCAGCTCACCCCCGAGAGCCTGGCGGCGCAGGCCGCCGACCGGGCGGTGCTCGCCGGACGGCGGATCAAGGTCTTCGCGCTCGACGTGCGCGACGGCATGGCCGACCGCGAGGCGGCGCTCAAGGACGCCCTGGGTCTGACCTCGGCGCCGCCCGCCAACGACCTCACACAGCTGCCCGCCCAGCGCGGCCGGGCCCAGCTCACCCACACGTCTCCCTACCCCTACCCGAACGCCCGAAATGAGGACCACTGATGGAGTCGGCTGAAATCCGCCGCCGCTGGCTGCGCTTCTTCGAGGAGCGCGGGCACACCGTCGTGCCGTCGGCGTCGCTCATCGCGGACGACCCGACCCTGCTGCTCGTCAACGCGGGCATGGTCCCCTTCAAGCCGTTCTTCCTGGGTGAGGTCCAGCCGCCCTACAAGCGCGCCGTGAGCGTGCAGAAGTGCGTGCGTACGCCGGACATCGAAGAGGTCGGCAAGACCACCCGGCACGGCACGTTCTTCCAGATGTGCGGCAACTTCTCGTTCGGCGACTACTTCAAGGAAGGCGCCATCACCTACGCCTGGGAGCTGCTCACCGGCTCGGTGGCGGACGGTGGCTACGGCCTGGACCCCGAGCGGCTCTGGATCACCGTCTACGAGCAGGACGACGAGGCCGAGCGCATCTGGCGCGACGTCGTCGGCGTCCCCTCGACACGCATCCAGCGCCTGGGCATGGGCCCCAACTACTGGTCCATGGGCGTCCCCGGCCCCTGCGGCCCCTGCTCCGAGATCAACTACGACCGTGGTCCGGAGTTCGGCGTGGAGGGCGGCCCGGCCGTCAACGACGAGCGCTACGTGGAGATCTGGAACCTGGTCTTCATGCAGTACGAGCGCGGTCCGGGCGAGGGCAAGGAGAACTTCCCGATCCTCGGCGAGCTGCCCAGCAAGAACATCGACACCGGTCTCGGTCTCGAGCGCCTCGCGATGATCCTCCAGGGCGTGCAGAACATGTACGAGACCGACACCCTGCGCGTCGTGATGGACAAGGCCACCGAGCTGACCGGCGTCGCCTACGGCTCCTCCCATGACACCGACGTGTCGCTGCGCGTGGTCGCCGACCACATGCGCACCTCCGTCATGCTCATCGGCGACGGCGTCACCCCCGGCAACGAGGGCCGCGGCTATGTGCTGCGCCGCATCATGCGCCGCGCCATCCGCAACATGCGCATCCTCGGCGCCGCCGAGCCGGTCGTCGGCGAGCTGGTGGACACCGTCCTGAAGACGATGGGCCAGCAGTACCCGGAGCTGCTGACCGACCGCAAGCGCATCGAGACCGTCGCGCTCGCCGAGGAGTCGGCCTTCCTGAAGACCCTCAAGGCCGGCACCAACATCCTCGACACCGCCGTCACCGACACCAAGGCCGCGGGCGGCTCGGTGCTCCCCGGCGACAAGGCGTTCCTGCTCCATGACACCTGGGGCTTCCCGATCGACCTCACCCTGGAGATGGCCGCCGAACAGGGCCTCTCGGTGGACGAGGACGGCTTCCGCCGCCTGATGCGGGAGCAGCGGGAGCGCGCCAAGGCGGACGCCAAGGCCAAGAAGACCGGCCACGCCGACCTGTCCGCGTACCGCGAGGTCGCCGACACCTCCGGCTCGACCGAGTTCACCGGATACACCGACACCTCCGGTGAGTCCACCGTCGTCGGCCTGCTGGTCGACGGGGTGTCCTCGCCCGCCGCCTCCGAGGGCGACGAGGTCGAGGTCGTCCTGGACCGCACCCCGTTCTACGCCGAGGGCGGCGGCCAGCTCGCCGACACCGGCAAGATCAAGCTGGCCTCCGGCGCCGTCGTCGAGGTGCGGGACGTCCAGCAGCCGGTGCCCGGCGTCAGCGTGCACAAGGGCGTCGTCCAGGTCGGCGAGGTGACGGTCGGCTCCGGCGCGTACGCCGAGATCGACGTCAGGCGCCGCCGGGCCATCGCCCGTGCCCACAGCGCCACCCACCTCACCCACCAGGCGCTGCGCGACGCCCTGGGCCCGACCGCCGCCCAGGCCGGTTCGGAGAACTCGCCCGGCCGCTTCCGCTTCGACTTCGGCTCGCCGTCCGCCGTACCGGGCGGGGTGCTCACCGACGTCGAGCAGAAGATCAACGAGGTGCTCGCCCGCGAACTCGACGTCACCGCCGAGGTGATGAGCATGGACGACGCCAAGAAGCAGGGCGCCATCGCCGAGTTCGGCGAGAAGTACGGCGACCGGGTGCGCGTGGTGACCATCGGCGACTTCTCCAAGGAGCTGTGCGGCGGTACGCACGTCCACAACACCGCCCAGCTGGGCCTGGTGAAGCTGCTCGGCGAGTCCTCCATCGGCTCCGGTGTGCGCCGCGTGGAGGCCCTGGTGGGCGTGGACGCGTACAACTTCCTCGCCCGTGAGCACACGGTCGTCTCCCAGCTCACCGACCTGGTCAAGGGCCGTCCGGAGGAGCTTCCGGAGAAGATCTCCGGCATGATCACCAAGCTCAGGGACGCCGAGAAGGAGATCGAGCGGTTCCGCGCCGAGAAGGTGCTCCAGGCCGCCGCCGGGCTCGCCGAGGGCGCCAAGGACGTCCGCGGTGTCGCCCTGGCCGCCGGACGGGTGCCGGACAGCACGACCGCCGACGACCTGCGCAAGCTGGTGCTGGACGTGCGCGGACGGCTGGACCAGAAGTCGGGGGCCGTCGACCGGCCCGCCGTCGTCGCCCTGTTCACCGTGGCGAACGGCCGCCCGCTGACCGTCATCGCCACCAACGAGGCGGCCCGCGAGCGCGGTCTCAAGGCCGGTGATCTGGTCCGTACGGCCGCCAAGACGCTCGGCGGCGGAGGCGGCGGCAAGCCGGACGTCGCCCAGGGCGGCGGCCAGAACCCGGACGCCGTCGGCGACGCCATCGAGGCCGTCGAGCGGCTCGTCGCGGAATCGGGCCAGTAGCCGTGCGGCGCGGCCGGCGCATCGCCATCGACGTCGGGGACGCCCGGATCGGGGTCGCCTCGTGCGACCCCGACGGGATCCTCGCCACCCCCGTGGAGACCGTGCCGGGACGCGACATCCCGGCCGCCCACAAGCGGCTGGCGGCCATCGTCGAGGAGTACGAGCCCATCGAGGTGGTGATCGGCCTCCCGCGCTCGCTCAACGGGCGCGAGGGGCCGGCCGCGGCCAAAGTGCGCACCTTCGCCCGCGAGTTGGCGCGGCGGGTCCAGCCGGTGTCCGTGCGGCTGGTCGACGAGCGTATGACGACCGTCACAGCGGCGCATGGCCTCCGGGCGTCCGGGGTGTCGTCCAAGAAGGGCCGTTCGGTCGTTGACCAGGCAGCCGCGGTGGTCATTCTGCAAAGCGCGCTGGAGACCGAGCGGGTTTCCGGCCGGGCGCCGGGCGAGGCCGTCGAAGTGGTCATCTGATCGCGATACGGTAACGTTCCGCGCGACATGGCAGCCGTCGCTTGTGCCGCGAGCGCACTGGGCGGCTGCCACCGCCATCGCTAGGGGTTCGATGACTGAGTACGGCCGGGGACCCGGCTCCCAACCGTGGCATCCCGAGGACCCGTTGTACGGGGACCAGGGGTGGGGCGGCCAGCAGGCCGTGACCGGTCAGGACCCGTACCCGCAGGACCCGAACGATCCGTACGGGCAGGTCCCCTACCCCCGGGACGGATACGCGCAGGACGGCTACGCCCCGGGTGTCCACGGCCAGGACCTCTACGGGCAGGACCCGTACGGGCACCAGCAGTACCCGCACGGATACCCGCAGGACGCGCAGCCGTTCCCGCAGCAGCAACAGCAGCCCTCGTGGGACCAGCAGGTCCAGCAGGGACAGCAGGCACAGCAGGGATACGACAACGGCGGCTGGGACGGCTCGTACGGCGCCGGGATGGACCCGAACGACCCGTACGGCTACGCGGCCCAGGGCGGTGTCCAGGAGGGCTTCCCGCAGCAGGCGGCGCACGAGCCGCCGCAGGACGCGCAGATGCCGGGGGAGACCCAGCAGATGCCCCAGGTGCCGCAGGAGGCGGCGCAGGAGCCGCCGGAGGCCCCGCAGGGCCGCCCGGACGACCATCCGTTCTTCCGGGACGACACCGACGGCGGCGACAGCGCGGCAGACGACGACGAGAACGCTGCCTCCGAGGGCCGCTCGAAGAAGTCCAAGAAGTCCAAGAAGGCGGAGGCGAAGTCCGGGACCAAGCGCCGCAGCGGGGTCGCCTGCCTCTTCGTCACCGTCGTCCTGGTGGGTGCCGTCGGCGGTGGCGGCTACTTCGCCTATGACTTCTGGCAGACCCGCTTCGGCCCGGCGCCGGACTACGCGGGCCAGGGCACCGGTCAGGTCGAGGTGGAGGTTCCCGACGGTTCGGGCAATGCCGAAATCGGCAGCATCCTCGCCGAAAAGGGCGTGGTGAAGAGCAGCGGCGCATTCGTGGAAGCCGTCGAGGACAGCGGCAAGTTCGTCCAGCCCGGCAGCTACAGCCTCCGCAAGGAAATGTCCGGCGCGGCCGCGGTGAAGCTGATGCTGAGCCCCGCGGGCAACAATGCCCTGATCGTCACCGAGGGCATGCGCGACGTTGCGGTCTACGCGGCGATCGACAAGAAGACCGGCGTCAAGGCGGGCACCACGGCGGGCGTTGCCAAGAAGCAGGCCAAGAGCCTCGGGCTGCCTTCCTGGGCGAACGACAATGCGAAGATCAAGGATCCGCTGGAAGGATTCCTCTACCCGTCCCGCTACAGCGTGGGCAAGAACGCCAAGCCCGCGGACGTGCTGCGCAAGATGGTCGCCGAGGCCAAGCGGAACTACGCGCGGTACGACCTGGAGGGCAAGGCCGAGGAAGAGGGCCTCGACTCCCCGCTCCAGCTGCTCACCGTGGCGAGCCTGGTCCAGGCGGAGGGCATCACCCACAGCGACTTCCGGCAAATGGCCGAGGTAGTCTACAACCGGCTCGAGGTCGGCAACACCCAGACCAATGGCAAGCTGGAATTCGACTCGACGTACAACTACATCAAGAACCAGAGCAAGCTCGATATCCCGATCAGCGAGATCAAGGGATACGACAACCCGTACAACACCTACTTCTACAAGGGGCTGCCGCCCGGACCCATCGGCAATCCGGGTGCGGACGCGCTGAAGGCGTCCATGAACCCGACCGACAACGGGTGGTTCTACTTCATCTCGCTCGACGGCAAGACGAGCGAGTTCTCCAAGACCTACGCGGAGCACCAGAAGTTGGTCGACAAGTTCAACAAGCAGCGCAGGAACGGCTAGGAAACACATGTCCCACACCCGCCGCGCGGCCGTGCTCGGCTCGCCGGTCGCCCACTCCCTGTCCCCGGCGCTGCACAACGCCGCGTACCGGAAGCTGGGCCTCGACGGCTGGACTTACGGCGCCGTCGAACTGGACGAGGCCGCGCTGCCGGGCTTCTTCGAGCGGATCGGCGGGCCGGGGGAGCAGGGCTGGGCGGGGTTCTCGGTGACCATGCCGCTCAAGCGCGCGGTCATCCCGCTGCTGGACCGCATCAGCGACACGGCTGCCTCGGTGGAGGCGGTCAACACGGTCGTCCTGACCGACGACGGCCGACGGCTCGGCGACAACACCGACATCCCGGGCATGGTGGCGGCGCTCGGGGAGCGCGGCGTCCAGCGCGTGGAGCGGGCCGCCGTCCTGGGCGCCGGAGCCACCGCCTCCTCCGCCCTGGCCGCGCTCGCCCGCATCTGCGACGGCGAGGTCACCGCGTACGTCCGCAGCGACGCCCGGGCGGCCGAGATGCGGCAGTGGGGCGAGCGGCTGGGCGTGCCGGTGCGCACGGCGGACTGGGCCGCCGCGACCGAGGCGTTCGACGCCCCGCTGGTGATCGCCACCACTCCCGCCGGGACGACCGACGCGCTCGCCGCGTCCGTCCCCGAGCGCCCCGGCACGCTCTTCGACGTGCTCTACGACCCCTGGCCGACCGCGCTGGCCGCCGCCTGGTCGGCGCGCGGCGGCGCCGTGGTCGGCGGGCTCGACCTGCTGGTCCACCAGGCCGTGCCGCAGGTCGAGCAGATCACCGGGCGCGCCCCGGCGCCGCTCGCCGCGATGCGCGAGGCGGGCGAGGCGGCCCTCGCCGCCCGCTCCTGACGCCCGCGCGGCGTCTCACGCCCAGGTCCGTCTGGTGGACCACCGCCCCGGGCCCTTCGGCGGACGTGGGAGGATCGGTAGGAGGCGGGCCAGGGCCGCACCAGGTCCCGCCGGTACACGTCGAGGGGCAAGCATGAGGGAGCACCGTTGAGCAGGTTGCGCTGGCTGACCGCGGGGGAGTCGCACGGCCCCGCGCTTGTGGCGACGCTGGAGGGGCTGCCCGCCGGGGTGCCGATCACCACCGACATGGTGGCGGACGCCCTCGCGCGGCGCCGTCTCGGCTACGGCCGCGGGGCGCGGATGAAGTTCGAGCGCGACGAGGTCACCTTTATCGGCGGCGTCCGGCACGGCCTCACCCTCGGCTCCCCGGTCGCGATCATGGTCGGCAACACCGAGTGGCCCAAGTGGGAGCAGGTCATGGCCGCCGACCCGGTCGACCCCGAGATCCTGGACGGGCTGGCCCGTAACGCGCCGCTGACCCGCCCCCGCCCCGGCCACGCCGACCTGGCCGGAATGCAGAAGTACGGTTTCGACGAGGCCCGGCCCATCCTGGAGCGCGCCAGCGCCCGCGAGACCGCCGCCCGCGTCGCCCTCGGCACCGTCGCCCGCTCCTACCTCAAGGAGACGGCCGGGATCGAGATCGTCTCCCATGTGACCGAGCTGGCCGCGGCCAAGGCCCCGTACGGGGTCTACCCCAAGCCGTCCGACGTCGAGCGGCTCGACGCCGACCCGGTGCGCTGCCTGGACGCCGATGCGAGCAAGGCGATGGTGGCCGAGATCGACCAGGCCCACAAGGACGGCGACACCCTCGGCGGCGTCGTCGAGGTGCTGGCGTACGGCGTGCCGGTGGGCCTCGGCTCGCATGTGCACTGGGACCGCCGGCTGGACGCGCGGCTGGCCGCCGCGCTGATGGGCATCCAGGCCATCAAGGGCGTCGAGGTCGGCGACGGCTTCGACCTCGCCCGGGTGCCGGGCTCCCAGGCGCACGACGAGATCGTGTCGACCGACGAGGGCATCAAGCGCTCCTCCGGCCGCTCCGGCGGCACCGAGGGCGGGCTGACCACGGGTGAGCTGCTGCGGGTGCGGGCCGCGATGAAGCCGATCGCGACCGTGCCCCGCGCGCTGGCCACCGTCGACGTCACCACCGGCGAGGCCACCAAGGCCCACCACCAGCGCTCGGACGTGTGCGCGGTGCCCGCCGCGGGCATCGTCGCCGAGGCCATGGTCGCCCTGGTGCTGGCGGACGCGGTCGCCGAGAAGTTCGGCGGCGACTCGGTCGCCGAGACCCGCCGCAACGTGCAGGGCTTCCTCGACAGCCTGGCCATCCGGTGAGCGGCCCCAGCGCGCCGGAGGGGCCCGCGGCCGTCCTGGTCGGGCCCATGGGCGTCGGGAAGAGCACCGTCGGCCGGGTGCTCGCGGAGCGGCTGGGCACCACGTTCCGCGACACCGACACCGACATCGTGGAGACCGCGGGCAAGGAAATCTCCGAGATCTTCATCGACGAGGGCGAACCCCACTTCCGCGAGCTGGAGCGGCAGGCCGTGGCGACCGCCATCGCCGGGCACCCGGGCGTGCTGGCGCTCGGCGGCGGCGCGATCCTCGACCCGAGCACCCGCGCCCTGCTCACCGGCCTCCCGGTGGTCTTCCTGGAGATGGGCGTCGCCGAGGCCGTCAAGCGCACCGGCCTGGACGCCCCCCGCCCGCTGCTCGCCGTCAACCCCCGCCAGCGCTGGCGCGAGTTGATGGAGCAGCGCCGCCCGCTGTACACCGAAGTCGCCCGGGCCGTCGTGACGACCGAGGGCCGCACCCCCGACGAGGTCGCCGACGCCGTCATGGACGCACTGGAGCTGAAGAAGGCATGAGCACCGAAACCCCCACGCGCATCCAGGTCGGCGGCACCGCGGGCACCGCGCCGTACGAGGTCCTGGTCGGCCGGCAGCTCCTCGGCGAACTGCCCGGCCTGATCGGGGAAGCGGTCAAGCGCGTCGCCGTCCTGCACCCCGAGGCGCTCGCCGAGACCGGTGAGGCGATCCGCCAGGACCTCGCCGACCAGGGGTACGAGGCCATCGCGATCCAGCTGCCGAACGCGGAGGAGGCCAAGACCGCCGAGGTCGCCGCGTACTGCTGGAAGGCGCTCGGCCAGACCGGCTTCACCCGCAGCGACGTCATCATCGGCGTCGGCGGCGGCGCGACCACCGACCTCGCCGGGTTCGTCGCCGCGACCTGGCTGCGCGGGGTGCGCTGGATCGCCGTCCCGACGACCGTGCTCGGCATGGTCGACGCGGCGGTCGGCGGCAAGACCGGCATCAACACCGCGGAGGGCAAGAACCTCGTCGGCGCCTTCCACCCCCCGGCCGGGGTGCTGTGCGACCTGGCCGCGCTGGACTCGCTGCCGGTCAACGACTACATCAGCGGCCTCGCCGAGGTCATCAAGGCCGGCTTCATCGCCGACCCGGCCATCCTGGAGCTGATCGAGCAGGACCCGGCCGCGGCCCGCGTCCCCGGCGGTGCGCACACCGCCGAGCTGATCGAGCGCTCCATCCGGGTCAAGGCCGAGGTCGTCTCCAGCGACCTCAAGGAATCCGGCCTGCGCGAGATCCTCAACTATGGGCACACTCTCGCGCACGCCATCGAGAAGAACGAGCGCTACAACTGGCGGCACGGCGCCGCCGTCTCCGTCGGCATGGTCTTCGCCGCCGAACTGGGCCGTCTCGCGGGCCGCCTGGACGACGCCACCGCCGACCGGCACCGCGCCGTCCTGGAGTCCGTCGGCCTGCCGCTCACCTACCGCGGCGACCAGTGGCCCAAGCTGCTGGAGACCATGAAGGTCGACAAGAAGTCCCGCGGTGACCTGCTGCGTTTCATCGTGCTGGACGGCATCGCCAAGCCGACCGTGCTGGAAGGGCCGGACCCGGCGGTGCTGCTCGCCGCGTACGGGGAGATCTCCCGGGAGAGCTCGCAGGGCTGACCTCGTTCCGTCACAACTGTGTCATCGCCATGGAAGCCCGCGGCACCGCCGCGGGCTTTCCAATACCCCGGTACGCGCCCGCAGTTGCGGGCCTCCGCGGACGAATTGCCTGGCTGACGCGCCGAGACGGGCACGCATCGGGTTTCCGGGGCGTTCACACAGCGGCGGCCTGGGCAGGTACCGTTCGGTAGGAGCGGCCTCAGCGCCGCGTCACCACGCGACAGTTGTCCGTCACGACTGCCGCCTGTACGAGACGGAGTGCCACCGGATGCAGCACGCAGTGGGAGCTCCGCTGCCACCGTCCCACCGGCCGGCGGGGCAGGGGCCCGGGCCGCAGGACGCAGGCTGGGCCCAGAGCGCGAGTCAGCCCCCCGGTCCCCCTCCGCACCACCCGGCCCCGCCCGTACCTCCGATGCCCACCCCACCGGCCCAGCCCGCGCACCCCGCCGCGCCCATGCCGCCGGTGCCCGTGCCCCCGGTGCCCGCACCGCCCGCGCCCGCACCTCCGGTGGCGGGCCATCCGCAGACCGGGCACCCCACCCCGCAGCCGCCCGTCGAACACCCCGGCACCACCGGCCACATCCCGCTCCCGCCCGGCGGGCCCGTCCCGCTGCCGCACCCGCCCGCCGACCCGGCGATGGCCGACGCCTCGCAGGCCGCCGTCGCCGTGCTGCTCATCGGACCGGCCGGAGCGGGCAAGACCACCGTCGCCCGCTACTGGGCCGACCGGCGCCGGGTCCCGACCGCCCACATCAGCCTGGACGACGTCCGCGAATGGGTCAGGTCGGGCTTCGCCAACCCCCAGTCGGGCTGGAACGAGAACTCCGAGGCGCAGTATCGTCTCGCCCGCCGCACCTGCGGCTTCGCCGCCCGCAACTTCCTCGCCAACGGCATCTCCTGCATCCTGGACGACGCCGTCTTCCCGGACCGCCCCGTCGTCGGCCTCGGCGGCTGGAAGCGGCACGTCGGACCCGGCCTCCTCCCCGTCGTGGTGCTGCCGGGCCTCGAAATCGTCCTGGAGCGGAACGCGGCCCGCAGCGGCAACCGCCGCCTCAGCGACGAAGAGGTCGCCCGCATCCACGGCCGGATGGCCGGGTGGTACGGCTCCGGGCTGCCGATCATCGACAACTCGACGTACGACGTGGAGACCACCGCCCGCATGCTGGACGAGGTGGTGGCCCGCTCCATCGCGAGCCCGCCCTCTTTTTGAGGCTCGGTTCGCCTAAAGAACGGGGGGCCCAAGCGCCGGAGGCACCCAGGCCGGACCCCATCCGGACCCGTCCGAACGGCCGGGGCGAGCCGGAGTGCGTACGCTCAGGGACATGTCCCAGGTGTACGCGGCCCGACGTGCCCGCCTGCACGACCAGTACGCGGCGGCCGGGAGCGAGGCCGCCCTGGTCTCCCGGCCCGCCAATGTGCGCTATCTGTGCGGCGACGCGCCCCCGGGCGCCACCCTGCTCCTCGGGCCCGTCCAGGACGTCCTGGTGGCGCCCGAGGCGTCGTCGTGGGGGCCGGTGCCGGGACCGCATCCGGAGGATCTGCGGCTGCTGGTGCTGTCCGGGCCGGACGGCGACCCGGCCGTGGCCGCCGCCGACCTGGCGGCGGCCGACGGCGCCGAGTCGCTGGCCGTCGAGGAGCACCATCTGACCGTGGCCCGCCACCGGGCGGTCGGCTCCGCCGTGCCGCGGCTGCACCTCGCTGATCTGGGGCGGGCCGTCGAGCAGCTGCGGATCGTCAAGGACGACGAGGAGATCTCCTGCATGCGGATCGCCGGGGAGCTGGCCGACCAGGCGCTCGGCGAGCTGCTGGAGTCGATCCTGGTGGGCCGCACCGAGCGTCATCTCGCGCTGGAGCTGGAGCGACGGCTGGTGGATCACGGGGCGGACGGACCGGCGTTCCCCACCGTGGTCGCCGCGGGGCCGCACGCGGGCCGCGCCGGGCATCTGCCCACCGACCGGCGGGTGGAGGAGGGCGATTTCCTCACCATCTGCCTGGGCGCCGACTACCGCGGGTACCGCTGCCAGGTGGGCCGTACGTTCGTCATCGGCCCCTCGCCCGCGGACTGGCAGGTCGAGTTGTACGACGTCGTCTTCGCCGCTCAGCGGGCCGGGCGGGAGGCGCTGCTGCCGGGCATGGCGTACCGGGACGTGGACCGGGTGACCCGTCAGGTGCTGGACGCCGCGGGGTACGGGGAGGGGCTGGAGACGCGTACCGGACACGGCGTGGGCCTTGAAATCGACGAGGACCCTCGGCTGTCGCCGTCGGCCATGGGTAAACTGGACGCTTGTGTGCCGGTCACCGTCGAACCGGGGGTCCACCTCCCGGGACGGGGCGGTGTCCGGATCGACGACACGCTCGTCGTTCGCCCCGAGGCGGACGGCGGACCCGAGCTACTCACCATCACGACCAAAGAGCTGCTCGCGCTGTAGTTCTGGCTGACAGTTTCCGCTGGCGGCCCTGGCTGATAACGGCGCACCGCGGCTTTCTGGTCTCCACCAGCTGTAGTCCAGGAGATCCCGCAACCGTGGCATCCACGAACGACCTCAAGAACGGCATGGTGCTCAAGCTCGAAGGCGGCCAGCTCTGGTCCGTCGTCGAGTTCCAGCACGTCAAGCCCGGCAAGGGCCCTGCTTTCGTGCGCACCAAGCTCAAGAACGTGCTGTCCGGCAAGGTGGTCGACAAGACCTTCAACGCCGGCGTGAAGGTCGAGACGGCCAATGTCGACAAGCGCGGCATGCAGTTCTCGTACAAGGACGGCGAGAGCTTCGTGTTCATGGACATGGACACGTTCGACCAGATTTACGTCACCCCCGAGGTCGTCGGCGACAACGCCCGGTATCTGCTCGAGGGTTTCGAGGCGGTCGTGGCGATGTACGAGGGCAACCCTCTGTATGTCGAGCTGCCCGCCGCCGTCGAGCTGGTGATCGAGTACACCGAGCCGGGCGTCCAGGGCGACCGCTCGACCGGTGGCTCCAAGCCCGCCAAGCTCGAGACCGGCTACGAGATCGGCGTCCCGCTGTTCATCACCACCGGTGAAAAGATCAAGGTCGACACCCGTTCCGGTGAGTACCTCGGTCGGGTGAACAACTAACCGTGGCTGCCCGCAACAAGGCCCGTAAGCGTGCCTTTCAGATCCTTTTCGAGGCCGACCAGCGTGGCAGCTCCGTGCAGACCGTCCTCGCGGACTGGATACGGCACGCCCGGACCGACGACCGGCAGCCGCCGGTCAGCGAATACACGATGCAGCTCGTCGAGGGGTACGCGGAGCACACCGCCCGGATCGACGAGCTGCTCGCCACCTACGCGGTGGGCTGGACGCTGGACCGGATGCCGGTCGTCGACCGGAACATCCTGCGGCTCGGCGCCTATGAGCTGGTGTGGGAGGACGCGACTCCGGACGCCGTGGTGATCGACGAGGCGGTGCAGCTCGCCAAGGAGTTCTCCACCGACGACTCGCCGTCGTTCGTCAACGGTCTGCTGGGCCGGCTCAAGGAGCTGAAGCCGGGGCTGCGCCGCGACCAGGAGTCCCGCGACGGGGAGTCCCGCGACCAGGAGACCCAGGCGTAGGGCAGTCGGCAGGACCCCGTTACACAGCCGCCGGGGGCGGTGGAGGCCATACGGCACTTCCACCGCCCCCGGCGGCACGTTTCTGCTGGTGGAGAGGGTGCGAGAGCGCGACGGGCGCGCGTCACACATCCTCGTGCTGGACCGCGCGGCGCGCGTCGGCGCCCAGCACTCCCCAGCTGATCAGCTGTTCCGTCAGCACGGACGGCGACTGGTCGTAGATCACGGCGAGGGTGCGCAGATCGTCCTGACGGATCGAGAGCACCTTTCCGTTGTAGTCACCGCGCTGGCTCTGGATCGTGGCGGCGTACCGCTGGAGCGGGCCCGCCTTCTCGACCGGCACATGGGCCAGCCGCTCCAGGTCCAGCACCAGCTTCGGCGGCGGCTCGGCCGCCCCGGCCGGGCTGGTGCCCGGCAGCAGCTCCTGCACCGGGACGCCGTAGAAGTCGGCCAGTTCGGCGAGACGCTGGACGGTCACGGCGCGGTCACCGCGCTCGTACGATCCCACCACCACGGCCTTCCACCGGCCCTGGGACTTCTCCTCGACGCCGTGAAGGGAGAGGCCCTGCTGGGTGCGGATGGCGCGGAGCTTGGCCCCGAGCTGTTTGGCGTATTCGCTGGACATAAAGCTCCCCGGACACTGAATCGACGTGCGGCTCGGCCGCGCGGCTGGTAACTCACTGTGAAGGTTACGTAGCGTAATCTCCATTCGTCAAGCCGAATGGAGCGGAGGGGCTCTCGCCAGGGGTGTTGACGAGCGCCCCATGCGCCCCTGCTACTGTGAATGGCGCAAATCCGACGTCCTTTAAGGTCCGTCCCGTGAGGCGGAGAAGGAGGTCCGTAACCATGGACGCACGCACCTCGGACGCCGCGCGTTCCGTGCTGGAAGCACCGGACATCGCGCGCGTTCTGACCCGCATCGCCCACGAGATCGTCGAGCGCGCCAAGGGCGCCGACGACGTGGTGCTGCTCGGCATCCCCACCCGCGGTGTCTTCCTCGCCCGGCGGCTGGCCGCCCGGCTGGAGGAGATCACCGGCAGGTCGCCCGGTGAGCTGCCGGTCGGCTCGCTCGACATCACGATGTACCGCGACGACCTGCGACTGCGGCCCGCCCGCGCGCTGGCCCGCACCGACATCCCCGACGACGGCATCGACGGCCGCCTGGTCGTCCTCGTCGACGACGTGCTCTTCTCCGGCCGCACCATCCGCGCCGCGCTCGACGCCCTCGGTGACATCGGGCGGCCGCGCGCCGTGCAGCTCGCGGTCCTCGTCGACCGCGGGCACCGGGAACTGCCGATCCGGGCCGACTACGTCGGCAAGAACCTCCCCACGTCGCTGCGGGAGACGGTCAAGGTCCAGCTCACCGAGGAGGACGGGCGCGACAGCGTGCTCCTCGGCCTGCGCGAGACCACCCCCGCGGACGGAAAGTAGCGCCCCGGTACCGACGGCGACGGCTCCCGGCGATCCCGGGTACCCGGTCACCGTCGTCCACCGGTGCGAGGGCCCCGCGGCCCGGCACCGGACCAGGCGCCTGCCCGCCCGTACGCCCGCACACCTCCTCAACCACGGAGCAACCGGATGAAGCGTCACCTCATCTCGGCCGCCGACCTCTCGCGCGACGACGCCGTCCTGATCCTCGACACCGCCGAGGAGCTGGCCCGGCTCGCCGACCGGCCGATCAAGAAGCTGCCGACCCTGCGCGGCCGCACCGTCGTGAACCTCTTCTTCGAGGACTCGACCCGCACCCGCATCTCCTTCGAGGCGGCCGCCAAGCGGCTGTCCGCCGACGTCATCAACTTCTCCGCCAAGGGCTCCTCGGTCTCCAAGGGCGAGTCCCTGAAGGACACCGCGCTCACCCTGGAGGCGATGGGCGCCGACGCCGTCGTCATCCGGCACCCCTCCTCCGGCGCCCCGCACCGGCTCGCCACCTCCGGCTGGATCAACGGCTCGGTCGTCAACGCGGGCGACGGCACCCATGAGCACCCCACGCAGGCGCTGCTCGACGCGTTCACCATGCGCCGCCGCCTGGCCTCCGGGGCCTCCGGCGTGGGCCAGGACCTGTCCGGCCGCCGCATCACCATCGTCGGCGACGTGCTGCACAGCCGGGTGGCCCGCTCCAACGTCCACCTGCTGTCCACCCTCGGCGCCGACGTCACCCTGGTCGCCCCGCCCACCCTCGTCCCCTTCGGCGTCGAGAGCTGGCCCTGTGACGTCTCGTACGACCTGGACGCGGTGGTGGGCAAGTCCGACGCCGTGATGATGCTGCGGGTCCAGCGCGAGCGCATGAACGCCGCCTTCTTCCCCACCGAGCGCGAGTACGCGCGCCGCTACGGCCTGGACGCCGACCGGATGGCCCGCATGCCGGAGCACGCCATCGTCATGCACCCCGGGCCGATGAACCGCGGCATGGAGATCACCGCCGAGGTCGCCGACTCCGACCGCTGCACCGCCGTCGAGCAGGTCGCCAACGGCGTCTCGATCCGCATGGCCGTCCTGTACCTGCTGCTCGGCGGCAACGAGCCCGCCGTCACCGCCGCCCGCACCGAGGAGAACCAGTAACCATGAGCGACACGAACAAGACGCTGCTGCGCGGCGCGCAGGTGCTCGGCGGCGAGCCGCAGGACGTGCTGATCGAGGGCGAGCGCATCGCCGCCGTCGGCGCCGGCCTCGACGCGGACGGCGCCACCGTGATCGACGCCGCCGGGCAGATCCTCCTGCCGGGCCTGGTCGACCTCCACACCCATCTGCGCGAGCCCGGCCGGGAGGACTCCGAGACCGTCCTCACCGGCACCAAGGCCGCCGCGGTCGGCGGCTTCACCGCCGTCCACGCCATGGCCAACACCTTCCCGGTCGCCGACACCGCGGGCGTCGTGGAGCAGGTGTGGCGGCTCGGCAAGGAGTCCGGCTACTGCGATGTGCAGCCCATCGGCGCCGTCACCGTCGGCCTGGAGGGCAAGAAGCTCGCCGAGCTGGGCGCGATGCACGAGTCCGCCGCCGGTGTCCGGGTCTTCTCCGACGACGGCAAGTGCGTCGACGACGCCGTGATCATGCGCCGCGCCCTGGAGTACGTGAAGGCGTTCGACGGCGTCATCGCCCAGCACGCCCAGGAGCCGCGGCTCACCGAGGGCGCCCAGATGAACGAGGGCATCGTCTCCGCCGAACTGGGCCTGGGCGGCTGGCCGGCCGTCGCCGAGGAGTCGATCATCGCCCGCGATGTGCTGCTCGCCGCGCACGTCGGCTCCCGGGTGCACATCTGCCACCTGTCCACCGCGGGCTCGGTCGAGATCGTCCGCTGGGCCAAGTCCAAGGGCTGGCGGGTCACCGCCGAGGTCACCCCGCACCACCTGCTGCTCACCGACGAGCTGGTGCGCTCGTACGACCCCGTCTACAAGGTGAATCCGCCGCTGCGCACCGAGGCCGACGTCATGGCGCTGCGCGAGGCGCTGGCCGACGGCACCATCGACTGCGTCGCCACCGACCACGCCCCGCACCCGCACGAGGACAAGGACTGCGAGTGGGGCGCGGCGGCCATGGGCATGGTCGGCCTGGAGACCGCGCTGTCCGTCGTCCAGCACACCATGGTCGATACCGGGCTGCTGGACTGGGCGGGCGTCGCCGACCGCATGTCCACCCGCCCCTCCGCCATCGGCCGGCTCACCGGCCAGGGCCGCCCCATCGCCGCCGGGGAGCCCGCCAACCTCACCCTGCTGGACTCCGCTTACCGTGGTGAGGTGAACCCCGCGGGCTTCGCCTCCCGCAGTCGCAACACCCCCTACGAGGGCCGGGAACTGCCGGGCCGGGTGACGCACACCTTCCTGCGGGGCCGGGCGACGGTCGTGGACGGGAAGCTGGCGTGATATCTCTGACCCCCCTGACCTCCTTGGCCGCCGAGCAGCGGTCCCAGGACGTCACCGACTGGGCCGCCCGCATCGGCTGGGTCGTCGGGCTGCTGCTCTTCATCGCGCTGGTCTACTGGCTGATGCGCGAGGGCTGGAAGTGGCGCGGCACGCTCCAGGGCGACCTGCCCGAGCTGCCCGAGCTCCCGGCCGCAGCGGGCCCCGCGCGGCTGACGCTCACCGGCCGCTACCACGGCTCCACCACCGCGGGACAGTGGCTCGACCGCATCGTGGCCCGGGGCCTCGGCACCCGCAGCCGCGTCGAGCTGACCCTCACCGAGGAGGGCGTGAGCGTCGTACGGCCCGGCGCCCAGGACTTCTTCATCCCGGCCGGAAGCCTCCGCGGCGCCCGGCTTGACAAGGGCATCGCGGGCAAGGTCCTCGCCGAGGGCGGGCTGCTGATCGTCACCTGGCAGCTCGGCGACCGGCAGATCGATTCCGGTTTCCGCTCCGACCGCGCCGCCGAGCACGCGGCCTGGGTCGAAGCCCTCGGCGCCACGAACCTCGACGCCCCCGACGTCACCGGCGACGTCAAGCACACCGAGCACAACCAGGAAGGCGCACGATGACGACCTCCACCAGGGGGGCCCAGACCCCCGCCGTTCTCGTCCTGGAGGACGGCCGTACCTTCCGTGGCCGCGCCTACGGGGCCGTGGGGGAGACCTTCGGCGAGGCCGTGTTCTCCACCGGGATGACCGGCTACCAGGAGACCCTGACCGACCCGTCCTACCACCGCCAGGTCGTCGTCATGACCGCCCCGCACATCGGCAACACGGGCGTCAACGACGAGGACCCCGAGTCCGGGCGCATCTGGGTCTCCGGCTATGTGGTGCGCGACCCGGCCCGTACGCCGTCCAACTGGCGCTCCCGCCGCTCGCTGGACGACGAGCTGATCGCCCAGGACGTCGTCGGCATCAGCGGCGTCGACACCCGCGCCCTCACCCGCCATCTGCGCGAGCGCGGCGCCATGCGCGTCGGCATCTTCTCCGGCGAGGCCATCTCGGACGAGGCCGCGCTGCTCGCCAAGGTGCGGGCCGCCCCGCAGATGAAGGGCGCCGACCTGAGCGCCGAGGTGGCGACCCAGGAGACCTACGTCGTCCCGGCCGTCGGCACCAAGCGGTTCACCGTCGCCGCGATCGACCTGGGCATCAAGGGCATGACCCCGCACCGCATGGCCGAGCGCGGCATCGAGGTGCACGTCCTGCCCGCCACCGCCACCGTGGACGACATCTACGCGGTGAACCCGGACGGGGTGTTCTTCTCCAACGGCCCGGGCGACCCGGCCACCGCCGACCACCCCGTCTCCCTGATGCGCGCCGTCCTGGAGCGGTCCACCCCGCTGTTCGGCATCTGCTTCGGCAACCAGATCCTGGGCCGTGCGCTCGGCTTCGGCACCTTCAAGCTGAAGTACGGCCACCGCGGCATCAACCAGCCGGTGCAGGACCGCACCACCGGCAAGGTCGAGGTCACCGCGCACAACCACGGCTTCGCCGTGGACGCGCCGCTCGACGCGCCCAGCGACACCCCCTACGGGCGGGCCGAGGTCTCCCACGTCTGCCTCAACGACAACGTGGTCGAGGGGCTGCGCCTGCTCGACCGCCCCGCATTCAGCGTCCAGTACCACCCCGAAGCCGCCGCGGGCCCGCACGACGCCGGGTACCTGTTCGACCGCTTCGTCACCCTGTTGGAGGGCCAGCGTGCCTAAGCGCACCGACATCCAGTCCGTCCTGGTCATCGGCTCCGGCCCGATCGTCATCGGCCAGGCCGCCGAGTTCGACTACTCCGGAACCCAGGCCTGCCGGGTGCTGAAGGCCGAGGGCCTGCGGGTCATCCTGGTCAACTCCAACCCGGCCACGATCATGACCGACCCGGAGATCGCCGACGCCACGTACGTCGAGCCGATCACCCCGGAGTACGTCGAGAAGATCATCGCCAAGGAGCGCCCCGACGCGCTGCTGCCCACCCTCGGCGGCCAGACCGCCCTGAACACCGCCATCTCCCTGCACGAGGCGGGCACCCTCGACGAGTACGGCGTCGAGCTGATCGGCGCCAACGTCGAGGCGATCCACAAGGGCGAGGACCGCGACCAGTTCAAGGAGGTCGTCGAGGCCGTCAACGCCAAGATCGGCCACGGTGAGTCCGCCCGCTCGGTCATCTGCCACTCCATGGACGAGGTCCTCGCGGGCGTCGACGAGCTCGGCGGCTACCCCGTCGTCGTCCGCCCGTCCTTCACCATGGGCGGCGCCGGTTCCGGCTTCGCGCACGACGAGGACGAGCTGCGCCGCATCGCCGGCCAGGGCCTGAACCTCTCGCCCACCACCGAGGTGCTGCTGGAGGAGTCGATCCTGGGCTGGAAGGAGTACGAGCTGGAGCTGATGCGCGACAAGCACGACAACGTCGTGGTCGTCTGCTCCATCGAGAACTTCGACCCCATGGGCGTCCACACCGGCGACTCGATCACCGTCGCCCCGGCGATGACGCTGACCGACCGCGAGTACCAGGTGCTGCGGGACATCGGCATCGCCGTCATCCGCGAGGTCGGCGTGGACACCGGCGGCTGCAACATCCAGTTCGCGGTCAACCCCGAGGACGGCCGAGTCATCGTCATCGAGATGAACCCGCGCGTCTCCCGCTCCTCCGCGTTGGCCTCCAAGGCCACCGGCTTCCCGATCGCGAAGATCGCCGCCCGGCTGGCCGTCGGCTACACGCTGGACGAGATCCCCAACGACATCACCGAGAAGACCCCGGCGTCCTTCGAGCCCACGCTCGACTACGTCGTGGTCAAGGTGCCGCGGTTCGCGTTCGAGAAGTTCCCGGCCGCCGACGCCCGCCTCACCACCACCATGAAGTCGGTCGGCGAGGCCATGGCCATCGGCCGTAACTTCACCGAGGCGCTCCAGAAGGCGCTGCGCTCGATGGAGAAGAAGGGCAGCCAGTTCGACTTCACCGGCGAGCCCGGCGACAAGGCCGAACTCCTCCAGCGGGCCGTGATCCCCACCGACGGCCGGATCAACACCGTCATGCAGGCCATCCGCGCCGGGGCCACCCCGCAGGAGGTCTTCGACACCACGAAGATCGACCCCTGGTTCGTGGACCAGCTCTTCCTGATCAAGGAGATCGCGGACGAGCTGGCGACCGCCGACAAGCTCGGCCCCGAACTGCTCGCCGAGGCCAAGCGGCACGGCTTCTCCGACGCCCAGATCGCCGGAATCCGCTCGCTGCGCGAGGACGTGGTCCGCGAGGTGCGGCACGCGCTCGGCATCCGGCCCGTCTACAAGACGGTCGACACCTGCGCCGCCGAGTTCGCCGCCAAGACCCCGTACTTCTACTCGTCCTACGACGAGGAGTCCGAGGTCGCGCCCCGCGAGACCCCGGCCGTGATCATCCTCGGCTCCGGCCCCAACCGCATCGGCCAGGGCATCGAGTTCGACTACTCGTGCGTCCACGCCTCGTTCGCGCTGAGCGCCGCGGGCTACGAGACCGTCATGGTCAACTGCAACCCGGAGACCGTCTCCACCGACTACGACACCTCCGACCGGCTCTACTTCGAGCCGCTCACCCTGGAGGACGTCCTGGAGATCGTCCACGCCGAGCAGGCGGCGGGCCCGGTCGCCGGTGTGATCGTCCAGCTCGGCGGCCAGACCCCGCTCGGCCTCGCCCAGGCCCTCAAGGACAACGGCGTGCCCATCGTCGGCACCTCGCCCGAGGCCATCAACCTCGCCGAGGAGCGCGGCGCCTTCGGCCGGGTGCTGACCGAGGCCGGGCTGCCCGCCCCCAAGTACGGCACCGCCTTCTCCTTCGAGCAGGCCAAGGGCATCGCCGCCGAGATCGGCTACCCGGTCATGGTCCGCCCCTCGTACGTGCTGGGCGGCCGCGGCATGGAGATCGTCTACGACGAGTCCTCGCTCGCCGAGTACCTGGAGCGCCACGCGGGCCTCATCTCCGAGCACCCGGTGCTGATCGACCGCTTCCTCGACGACGCGATCGAAATCGACGTCGACGCGCTCTACGACGGCCAGGAGCTGTACCTCGGCGGCGTCATGGAGCACATCGAGGAGGCCGGTATCCACTCCGGCGACTCGGCGTGCGCGCTGCCCCCGATCACCCTCGGCGGCTTCGACATCAAGCGGCTGCGCGCCTCCACCGAGGCCATCGCGCGCGGTGTCGGCGTCCGCGGACTGATCAACATCCAGTTCGCCATGGCCGGGGACATTCTCTACGTTTTGGAGGCGAACCCGCGCGCCTCCCGCACGGTCCCCTTCACCTCCAAGGCCACCGCCGTACCGCTGGCCAAGGCCGCCGCCCGGATCTCGCTGGGCGCGACCATCGCCGAGCTGCGCGCCGAGGGCCTGCTGCCCGCGACCGGTGACGGCGGCACGCTGCCGCTGGACGCGCCGATCTCCGTCAAGGAGGCCGTGATGCCCTGGTCGCGGTTCCGCGACGCCTCGGGGCGCGGGGTGGACACCATCCTCGGCCCGGAGATGCGCTCGACCGGCGAGGTCATGGGCATCGACTCGGTCTTCGGCGCGGCGTACGCCAAGTCGCAGGCCGGGGCGTACGGGGCGCTGCCCACCAAGGGGCGCGCCTTCGTCTCCGTCGCCAACCGCGACAAGCGCTCGATGATCTTCCCGGCCCGGGAGCTGGTCGGCCTCGGCTTCGAGCTGATGGCCACCTCGGGCACGGCGGAGGTGCTCAAGCGCAACGGCATCAACGCCACCGTCGTCCGCAAGCACAGCGAGGGGGAGGGGCCGGACGGTACGAAGACCATCGTCCAGCTCATCCACGACGGGGACGTCGACCTGATCGTCAACACCCCGTACGGCACCGGCGGCCGCCTCGACGGCTATGACATCCGTACGGCGGCCGTCGCCCGCGGCGTCCCGTGCCTGACCACCGTCCAGGCCCTCGCCGCCGCCGTCCAGGGCATCGAGGCCCTCGGCCGGGGCACGGTCGGCGTCCGGTCGCTCCAGGAACACGCGGAACATCTGACCGCCGCCCGCGAGGAGTGAGGCGAGGGAGGGGGACACCGGCCGGTGTCCCCCTCTTCGCGAGCCCACCCGTCCCCTCGTGTGCAGAAAGCTCCCCATGTACTCGCTGCTCTTCAACCTGCTCTTCCGGCGCATGGACCCGGAGAAGGCCCACCACCTGGCCTTCGGCTGGATCCGGCTGGCCGCCCGCATCCCCGTCCTGCGCACGTACCTCGCGGCCGTCCTCGCCCCGCGTGACACGGCGCTGCGCACCGAGGCGCTGGGCCTGCGGATGCACGGGCCGTTCGGGCTCGCCGCCGGGTTCGACAAGAACGCCGCCGGGATCGACGGCATGGCCATGCTCGGCTTCGACCATGTCGAGATCGGCACCGTCACTGGCCGGCCGCAGCCCGGCAACCCCAAGAAGCGGCTCTTCCGGCTGGTCGGCGACCGTGCGCTGATCAACCGCATGGGCTTCAACAACGAGGGCTCGGCCGCCGTCGCCGCCCGTCTCGCGGCCCGCCGCGCCGCGTTCCGTACGACGGTCGGCGTCAACATCGGCAAGACGAAGGTCGTCCCGGAGGCGGAAGCGGTCGCCGACTATGTGACCTCGACCGAGCGACTGGCCGCCCACGCGGATTACCTCGTCGTCAACGTCTCCTCGCCCAACACCCCCGGACTGCGGAACCTCCAGGCCGTCGACCAGCTGCGCCCGCTGCTGACCGCGGTCCGCGAGGCCGCCGACCGGACCGTGACCGGGCGCCGGGTGCCGCTCCTGGTAAAGATCGCGCCAGATCTCGCCGACGCGGACGTGGACGCGGTCGCCGACCTCGCCGTCGAACTGGGCCTGGACGGCATCATCGCCACGAACACGACCATCGCGCGGGACGGGCTCGGACTGACGTCCCCCGCGGCTCTTACCGGGGAGACCGGTGGCCTGTCCGGGGCGCCCCTCAAGGCCCGCTCGCTGGAGGTGCTGCGGCGCCTGTACGCGCGGGTGGGGGACCGGCTCACGCTCGTGGGCGTGGGCGGGATCGAGACGGCCGACGACGCGTGGGAGCGGATCCTCGCGGGGGCGACGCTGGTGCAGGGCTACAGCGCGTTCATCTACCGCGGGCCGTTCTGGGCCCGCGAGATCCACCGGGGGCTGGCCGCCCGGCTCGCCGCGTCCCCGTACGACACCCTGGCCGACGCGGTGGGGGCCGAGGCGGTCGCGTAGTGGGTGGGGCTCCGCCCCCACACCCCCGCTGGGGCTCCGCCCCAGACCCCGCTCCTCAAACGCCGGAGGGGCTGGAATTTCCCGAGGAGAGAACCATGACCGCACCCACCCCCTTCGGTACGCGCCTGCGCCGGGCCATGGACGAGCGTGGTCCGCTCTGTGTCGGCATCGACCCGCACGCCTCCCTGCTCGCCGACTGGGGGCTCGGGGACGATGTCGCGGGGCTCGAGCGGTTCACGCGGACCGTCGTGGACGCGCTCGCCGGGCGCGTCGCCGTCCTCAAGCCGCAGTCTGCCTTCTTCGAGCGCTTCGGCTCGCGCGGCATCGCCGTGCTGGAGCGCGCCGTGGCGGACGCCCGGGACGCCGGGGCGCTGGTGCTGATGGACGCCAAGCGCGGCGACATCGGGTCCACGATGGCCGCGTACGCCGCCGCCTACCTCGACCCCACCAGCCCGCTGTTCTCGGACGCGGTCACCGTCAGCCCCTACCTCGGCTTCGGCTCGCTGCGCCCCGCGCTGGACGCCGCGCGGGCGAGCGGCGCGGGGGTCTTCGTGCTGGCGCTGACGTCCAACCCCGAGGGCGCCGAGGTGCAGCACGCGACGCGGCCCGACGGGACGACCGTCGCCGCGTCCGTGCTGGCCCACCTCAAGGCCGAGAACGCCGAGGAGGCCGCAAAGGGCGCCCTCGGCTCGTACGGCGCGGTCGTCGGGGCGACCCTCGGCGCCACGGCGGAACGGATCGGGGCGGAGCTGGCGATCGACGGCCCGCTGCTGGCCCCCGGCATCGGCGCCCAGGGGGCGACCCCCGCGGACCTTCCTCAGGTGTTCGGAGCGGCGGTCCGGAACGTCGTCCCGAGCGTCAGCCGCGGGGTCCTCTCATACGGACCGGATGCCTCCGCACTGGTCGAGGCGGCGGCCCGAATGGCTGATGACGTGCGTGCCGTGGCCGAATAACCGGGCTATTTTGTCCCTGAATGTCCCAGTCGAGAGAGTCTGACCAGGACTTTTCGTCTGTTCTCGCTGACTGGAGCGGGATCGGCCGCTAGTCTCCGACGAGAGCGAACGCGCTGTTGCGTTGCGCGTTGCTCCGCAGGTGAGGGCCGACTAGGTTCCTCACCGGTCCATATCCGACAGTTCGACATCCGAGGTGACGTAGGCGTGGCTCTTCCGCCCCTTACCCCTGAACAGCGCGCAGCCGCGCTCGAAAAGGCCGCCGCGGCTCGCCGGGAGCGCGCCGAGGTCAAGAATCGGCTCAAGCACTCCGGCGCGTCTCTGCACGAGGTCATCAAGCAGGGCCAGGAGAACGATGTCATCGGCAAGATGAAGGTCTCCGCCCTCCTGGAGTCCCTGCCCGGCGTCGGCAAGGTCCGCGCCAAGCAGATCATGGAGCGGCTCGGCATCTCCGAGAGCCGTCGTGTGCGCGGGCTCGGCTCCAACCAGATCGCATCCCTCGAGCGTGAGTTCGGCGGCGCCGCCGGCTGACGTTTTCCGGCACTGCCGGGAACCTGGATAATCTGCTGCATGGCAGCACATCCAGTACGCCCGCGGCTGACCGTGCTCTCCGGCCCCTCCGGGGTCGGTAAGAGCACGGTCGTCGCGCATATGCGCAAGGCACATCCCGAGGTCTGGCTCTCGGTCTCCGCCACGACCCGTAGGCCCCGCCCCGGTGAGCGGCACGGTGTTCAGTACTTCTTCGTGGACGACGGGGAGTTCGACAAGCTCATCGCCAACGGTGAGCTGCTGGAGTGGGCCGAGTTCGCCGGCAACCGCTACGGCACCCCCCGCGAAGCGGTCATCGACCGGCTCGACGCGGGCGAGCCGGTGCTGCTGGAGATCGACCTCCAGGGCGCGCGGCAGATCCGCGAGTCCATGCCGGAGGCCCAGCTGGTCTTCCTCGCGCCGCCCAGCTGGGAGGAGCTGGTCCGTCGGCTCACCGGCCGGGGGACCGAGGCTCCCGAGGTCATCGAGCGGCGGCTGGAGGCGGCCCGTATCGAGCTGGCCGCCGAATCCGAGTTCGATACCACCCTGGTCAATACCTCCGTCGAGGACGTGGCGAGTGAGCTGCTAGCCTTGATGCGAGTGGCTTGATCTTCAATTCATTCTTGCCATGAGGCGTAATAAGGAAGGCTAGAGAGTGTCCTCTCCCATGACCGCGCCCGAGGGCATCATCAACCCTCCGATTGATGAGCTGCTCGAGGCGACCGACTCGAAGTACAGCCTCGTGATCTACGCGGCCAAGCGTGCCCGTCAGATCAACGCGTACTACTCGCAGCTCGGTGAGGGTCTGCTCGAGTACGTCGGCCCCCTGGTGGACACCCACGTCCACGAGAAGCCGCTGTCGATCGCGCTCCGCGAGATCAACGCGGGTCTGCTGACCTCCGAGGCCATCGAGGGCCCGGCTCAGTAAGGTCCGAAATCGCTCATCACCGGCCCGGCGGCCTCGCCGCCGGGCTTGTGGTGTGTCATGGGTACGTAACGCCGGACGGCGGGGAAGAGGCGAGCGATGACCATGGCGGACAAGCCCCGGGTCGTGCTGGGGGTCGGCGGCGGGATCGCCGCCTACAAGGCGTGCGAGCTGCTGCGGCGGCTGACGGAGTCCGGGCATGACGTCCGCGTCGTGCCGACCGCCTCGGCGCTGCACTTCGTCGGCGAGGCGACCTGGTCGGCGCTCTCCGGGCATCCGGCCGGTACCGAGGTGTGGGAGTCCGTCCACGAGGTGCCGCACGTGCGCATCGGCCAGTCCGCGGAGCTGGTCGTGGTCGCCCCCGCCACCGCCGATCTGCTCGCCAAGGCCGCCCACGGCCTCGCCGACGACCTGCTCACCAATACGCTGCTGACCGCCCGGTGTCCGGTCGTCTTCGCCCCCGCCATGCACACCGAGATGTGGGAGCACCCCGCGACCCAGGAGAACGTGGCGACCCTGCGCCGCCGCGGCTGTGTGGTCATCGAGCCCGCCGTGGGGCGCCTGACCGGTGTGGACACCGGCAAGGGGCGGCTGCCGGACCCCCAGGAGATCTTCGAGGTCTCCCGCCGGGTGCTGACCCGCGGGCCCGAGGCGGTCCGTGCCGATCTGGCCGGACGCCATGTGGTGATCAGCGCCGGAGGCACCCGCGAGCCGCTGGACCCGGTGCGCTACCTGGGCAACCGCTCCACCGGCAAGCAGGGGTACGCCCTGGCCCGCGCCGCCGTGGCCCGGGGCGCCAGGGTGACACTTGTCTCCGCCAACAGCGAGCTGCCCGCCCCGGCCGGTGCCGATGTGGTGCGGGTGGGGACCGCGGTCCAGCTGCGGGAGGCGGTCCTGAAGGCCGCCGCCGACGCCGACGCCGTGGTGATGGCGGCCGCGGTCGCCGACTTCCGGCCCGCCCACTACGCCCCGGGGAAGATCAAGAAGCGGGACGGGCAGGAGCCCGAACCGGTCGCTCTGGTGCGTAACCCGGACGTTCTGGCGGAAATCTCCGCGGAGCGTGCGCGTCCCGGACAGATCGTCGTCGGCTTCGCCGCCGAGACCGATGACGTCCTCGTCAACGGCCGCGAGAAGCTCGCCCGCAAGGGCTGCGATCTGCTCGTGGTGAACGAGGTGGGGGAGCACAAGACCTTCGGCGCGGAGGAGAACGAGGCGGTGGTGCTCGCGGCGGACGGCGCCGAGACGCCCGTTCCGTACGGCCCGAAGGAGGTCCTGGCCGACCGGGTCTGGGACCTGGTGGCGGCCCGTTTCGAGTGAGCCGGTGACCGGCCTTCGCGTGATCTTCACAAGACATTCGCGTGACCTTCGGCCGTACGTGGGTAGGCATTGCCGGCACCGTGGGTTGATCCAGGGCAGGGAGCGCCCGATCGGACCATGACAGCGATCTGTCATGGGGGCCTTGCTGTATTTCAGCTCGAGGCGAGGTATGTTCCAGGTCATGGCCTGCCCGTTCTGTGGGACGGGGATGCTCTACCGGCGGAAACGCCGGATAAACTGGCCCAGGAACCGCACCGGGCGCAGCCCCCGGGCGGTCCCGCCCATGATCAGCCAGCAGCCGCTGCAACCCCAGGGAGCGATGTGTCCCGCCGCCTGTTCACCTCGGAATCTGTGACCGAGGGTCACCCCGACAAGATCGCTGACCAGATCAGCGACTCCATCCTCGACGCGCTCCTCAAGGAGGACCCGACCTCCCGGGTCGCCGTCGAGACCCTGATCACCACCGGCCTGGTCCACGTCGCCGGTGAGGTGACCACCAAGGCGTACGCCGATATCGCGACGCTCGTCCGCAACAAGGTCCTCGACATCGGCTACGACTCGTCGAAGAAGGGCTTCGACGGCGCCTCCTGCGGCGTCTCGGTGTCCATCGGCTCGCAGTCCCCCGACATCGCCCAGGGCGTCGACTCCGCCTATGAGCTGCGGGTCGAGGGCGACGAGGACGAGCTGGACAAGCAGGGCGCGGGCGACCAGGGCCTGATGTTCGGCTACGCGTGCGACGAGACGCCCGAGCTGATGCCGCTGCCGATCAACCTGGCGCACCGGCTCTCCCGCCGGCTGTCCGAGGTCCGGAAGAACGGGACCATCCCGTACCTGCGCCCGGACGGCAAGACCCAGGTCACCATCGAGTACGACGGCCACAAGGCGGTCCGCCTGGACACCGTCGTCGTCTCCTCGCAGCACGCCTCCGACATCGACCTGGACTCGCTGCTGGCTCCTGACATCAAGGAGTTCGTGGTCGAGCACGTGCTGAACCAACTGGTCGAGGACGGCATCAAGCTGGACACCGAGGGCTACCGGCTGCTGGTCAACCCGACCGGCCGCTTCGAGATCGGTGGCCCGATGGGTGACGCGGGCCTGACCGGCCGCAAGATCATCATCGACACCTACGGCGGCATGTCCCGCCACGGTGGCGGCGCCTTCTCCGGCAAGGACCCGTCCAAGGTCGACCGCTCCGCGGCGTACGCGATGCGCTGGGTAGCCAAGAACGTCGTGGCCGCGGGTCTCGCGCAGCGCTGCGAGGTCCAGGTCGCGTACGCGATCGGCAAGGCCGAGCCGGTCGGTCTGTTCGTGGAGACGTTCGGCACCGCCACGATCGACGCCGAGAAGATCGAGAAGGCCATCTCCGAGGTCTTCGACCTGCGTCCGGCCGCGATCATCCGCGACCTGGACCTGCTCCGCCCGATCTACGCCCAGACGGCGGCCTACGGTCACTTCGGCCGTGAGGACTCCGACTTCACCTGGGAGCGCACCGACCGCGTCGACGCCCTCCGCGCGGCGGCCGGTCTGTAAGGACCACCGCACCTCCGGCTTGCGGTACGGCCCGGACGCCCTTGCGGCGTCCGGGCCCTCGCATGTCCGAGTCCTCTGCTAAGACTTGATCTGTGAGCAGGGACGACGAGCAGCGCAAGGCCCCGGCGGAGGAGCCGCAGGGGGGTGAGCAGCTCGCGCTCATCCGGGACAGCGTGCGCAAGGCCAAGGTGCCGCGGGCCAAGCCGCGGACCTGGCGCGGAGCCGCGCTGGCCAAGGAGCGGCCGGTGGCCAAGGTGCTCGTGGACAAGGGCCCGGTGCACCTCGACAAGCTGTGGGACTACGCGGTCCCGGCCGAGATGGACGCCGAGGCCCGGCCCGGGGTGCGGGTGCGGGTGCGGTTCGGGGCCGGTACCGGCAAGGTGCGCGAGGGGCGGCGCGAGGGCGGCGGGCTGCTCGACGGGTACATCGTCGAGCGGGTCGCCGAGTCCGACTACCGCGGGCCGCTGGCCGCCATCGCCCAGGTCGTCTCGCCCGAGCCGGTGCTCGGGCCGGGGCTGCTCGCGCTGTGCCGGGCCGTCGCCGACCGGTACGCCGGATCGCTGGCCGACGTCCTCCAGCTGGCCATGCCCAAGCGGAACGTCCGCGCCGAGTCCGAGACCTCTCCGCCGCCGCTGCCCCCGCCCGGGCCGCCCGCGCCCGGCAGCTGGGCCCGCTACCCGGCCGGGCCCGGATTCCTGGAGGCGCTCGCGAGCGGCGGCACGCCCCGCGCCGTATGGACCACGCTGCCCGGCCCGCACTGGCCGGACGAGTGGGCCGCCGCGGTCGCCGCCACCCTCTCCTCCGGGCGCGGCGCACTGATCGTCGTGCCGGACGGGCGCACCGCCGCCCGGGTCGACGCGGCGCTCACCCGGGCGCTCGGCGGCGCGGGGCGCCATGTGCTGCTCACCGCGGACCTCGGGCCCGAGGAGCGCTACCGGCGGTGGCTGGCCGTCAGCCGCGGGTCGGTGCGGGCCGTCGTCGGCACCCGCGCGGCCATGTTCGCGCCGGTCCGTGACCTCGGCCTGGTGGGGATCTGGGACGACGGCGACCAGAGCCACAGCGACGACCACGCCCCGCAGCCGCACGCCCGCGACGTCCTGTTGCTGCGCGCCGTCCACGAGAAGACGGGTTTCCTGCTGGGCGACCTCGGCCGCACCGTGGAGGCCGCCCAGCTGGTGGAGAACGGCTGGGCCCGCCCCCTCGAAGCCGACCGCGAGCAGGTTCGCGCGGCGGCCCCGCTGATCCGCACCGTGGACGAGGGCGAGGTGGCCCGGGATGCCGAGGCCCGCGCCGCCCGGCTGCCCACGCTCGCCTGGCAGACCGTGCGGGAGGCGCTGAACCGCGGCCCGGTCCTGGTGCAGGTGCCGCGCCGGGGGTACGTACCCCGGTTGGCGTGCGAGCGCTGCCGCGAGCCCGCCCGCTGCCGCCACTGCGCGGGTCCCCTGGAGGCGCGCGACGCGGACCGGCTGGCCTGCGGCTGGTGCGGGCGGGCCGAGACCGCCTGGCACTGCGCCGAGTGCGGGGGCGGACGGCTGCGGGCGAGCATCGTGGGCGCGCGGCGCACCGCGGAGGAGCTGGGCCGCGCCTTTCCCGCCGTCCCGGTCCGCACCTCGGGCCGGGACCACGTCCTGGACACCGTGCCCGACCGCCCGTCGCTCGTCGTCAGCACTCCGGGCGCCGAACCGGTCGCCGAGGGCGGCTACGCGGCCGCCCTGCTGCTCGACGGCTGGGCCCTGCTCGGCCGCCCCGACCTGCGCGCGGGCGAGGACGCGCTGCGCCGCTGGCTGGAAGCGGCCGCGCTGGTCCGGGGGCAGGAGGACGGCGGTCTCGTCGTGGTGACGGCCGAACCGACGCTGCGGCCCGTCCAGGCGCTGGTGCGGTGGGATCCGGCCGGTTACGCGGCGCGCGAACTCGCCGAGCGGTCCCAGCTGGGCTTCCCGCCGGTCTCCCGGATGGCGGCGGTGGCCGGACCCGGGGAGGCGGTGGCCGAGCTGATCGCCTCCGCTCCGCTGCCGGAGGGGACCGAGACCCTGGGCCCGGTTCCGCTGCCCCCCACCCCGCCGGGCCGCCCGCGCCGCCCCGGCGACCCGCCGCCCGGAGCGCAGTGGGAGCGTGCCCTGCTGCGGGTGCCCCCGGGTCAGGGCCGCGCCCTGGCCGCGGCCGTCAAGGAGGCCAAGGCGCTCCGACTGGCCCGCGGCGACAAGGACCCGACGGTCCGGGTCGACCCCCTGGATATCGGTTGAGAGGTTTCTCAGCCGTTGCGGGGGCCCGGGAAGACGCCGGGGCGGGCTTCGGGGAGGGCCGGGGCGGACTGCGGGGGGACGGAGCGGGCGGCCGGTACGGATGGGACCGGCGGCACGGCGGCGGGCTCGGGGCCGTGCCCCGCCGGGGGCTCGCCGCCCTCCGCGGGGCTCGCCGCCGAGGCGCGCCGCGAGCCGTAACGGCGGTGCACCGCCTGCTTGGTGACGCCGAGCGCGGAGCCCACCGCGTCCCAGGAGAAGCCGAGCGAGCGGTCGAAGTCGACCGCGGCGGTGACCAGGGTCTCGACGCTGTCCCGCAGCTCCTGGGCGAGCCGCACGGTGGGTGCCGGGGCGCGGCCGTAGACGACGAAGCCCGCGGACGGTCCGGTGCGCCGCGGCCGGTAGACGTTGCCGAGCTGGGCGGTGAGGGTGCGCAGCGCGTCCACCTGTCGGCGGACCCGCTCGATGTCCCGGACCAGGAGGTGCAGGCTGGCCCGTGCCTGGGCGTCGTGAGTTGCGTGGTCGGCCATGAACAAGCCTCTCGAACCGGCGGTGAAGGGGCAGGCGGGAAGGGTGCCGGGCCGCGGGGTGCGGCCCGGCGCGGTCAATCTCTCTTGACCAACGCGGCACCCGCCCGTCGGTCACGGTCCGGGGCGTGCGGGAGTCGGCCCGTACGCCCCCTGGGGCGTCGGACCATAGACTGAGGTCGCGTTTTTGCCGTTCTTCGCCGTTCTCCGCCCTGTATGAGAGGTCGTTCGCCACCCATGAGGCTCGTCTTCGCCGGTACCCCCGAGGTCGCCCTGCCCGCGCTGGACGCACTGATCGCGTCCGACCGGCATGAGGTGGTGGCCGTCGTGACCCGTCCCGACGCGCCCGCCGGGCGCGGCCGTCGGCTGGTGGCCAGCCCCGTCGCGGAGCGGGCCGAGGAGGCGGGCATCGAGGTGCTGAAACCGGCCAAGCCGCGGGACGCGGACTTCCTCGCCCGGCTCGCCGAGATCGCCCCCGACTGCTGCCCGGTGGTGGCGTACGGCGCGCTGCTGCCCAAGGCGGCGCTGGAGGTCCCGGCGCACGGCTGGGTCAATCTTCACTTCTCGCTGCTGCCCGCGTGGCGCGGTGCGGCGCCGGTGCAGCACGCGGTGCTCGCGGGCGACGAGGTCACCGGGGCGTCGACGTTCCAGATCGAGGAGGGGCTGGACTCCGGGCCGGTGTACGGGGTGGTCACCGAGGACGTACGGCCCACCGACACCAGCGGCGATCTGCTGACCCGGCTGGCCTTCGCCGGGGCCGGGCTGCTCGCGGCGACGATGGACGGCATCGAGGACGGTTCGCTGCGGGCGGTGCCGCAGTCCGCCGAGGGCGTCTCGCTCGCCCCGAAGATCAACGTCGAGGACGCGGAGATCGACTGGTCGGCGCCCGCGCTGCGGGTCGACCGCCTGGTGCGGGCGTGCGCCCCGGCGCCGGGCGCGTGGACGACGTTCCGCGGGGAGAGGCTGAAGGTGGTCTCGGCGGCGCCGGTGGCGGACCGTACGGATCTGGCCCCCGGTGCGCTCGCCGCGACCAAGAAGGCGGTGTACGCGGGCACGGGCAGCCATGCCGTGGAGCTGACCTCGGTCCGGCCGCAGGGCAAGAAGCCGATGGCCGCGGCGGACTGGGCCCGTGGCGTGCGGATCGCCGAGGGCGAGCGGCTCGGCGGCTGAGCGGAGACCGGGACGGACGCGGACGCGCCGGGCGAGGCCGATCGTTGACCTCAACCTTGGTTCAAGTTCTACCGTCCTTGGTACGTGCCGCCGGTCCGGACCCACCGGCGTAATCACCGTGGCGGCACCCCGAACCCTTCGGAGGTGCGCGATGAGCATGGAAGTCACCGCGTGGCATTCCCTGTACCAGGCCACACACGCCAGCGACGACCGGCGGCCCTTCTCCCGTGCGACGCTGCGCCGCATCGGGGCCTTCGCCCGCCCGCACCGCCGCCCGCTGGTGCTGTTCGTCCTGCTGAGCACGGTGGTGGCGGTGACCGCGGTCGCCACCCCGCTGCTCGCGGGCAGGGTGGTGAACGCGATCGACCGCCATGCGCACGAGTCCACGGTCCTCGGTCTTGCCGGGCTGATCGCCGCCATCGCCGTGGCCGAGGCGGCGCTCGGGCTGCTGACCCGGCGGCTGTCGGCGAACATCGGCGAGGGGCTGATCCTCGATCTGCGCACCGCCGTCTTCGACCACGTGCAGCGGATGCCGGTCGCCTTCTTCACCCGCACCCGCACCGGTGCGCTGGTCAGCCGCCTCAACAATGATGTGATCGGCGCGCAGCGGGCGTTCAGCGACACCCTCTCCGGAGTGGTGAGCAACGCGGTGACGCTGCTGCTCACGTTCGTCGTGATGGTCGGCATCTCCTGGCAGATCACGCTCCTCGCGCTGCTGATCCTGCCGGTCTTCCTGCTGCCCGCCCGCCGGGTCGGCGGACGGCTCGCCAAGCTGCGGCGCGAGGCGGCGGCGCACAACGCCGCGATGGGCACCCAGATGACCGAACGGTTCTCCGCGCCCGGCGCGACGCTGGTGAAGCTCTTCGGCCGCCCCGCCGACGAGTCCGCCGAATTCGCCGCGCGGGCCCGCCGGGTGCGGGACATCGGCGTCCGTACGGCCATGGTCCAGGTCTCGTTCGTCACCGCGCTGACCCTCGTCTCCGCCCTGGCCCTGGCCCTCGTCTACGGCCTCGGCGGCTACTACGCGCTGCGCGGCAGCCTCAACCCCGGCGCCGTCGTCGCCCTCGCGCTGCTGCTCACCCGGCTGTACGCGCCGCTGACCGCGCTGGCCGGGGCGCGGGTGGAGGTGATGAGCGCGCTCGTCAGCTTCGAGCGGGTCTTCGAGGTGCTCGATCTGAAGCCGCTGATCACCGAGAAACCGGACGCCCGGCAGGTCCCGGACGGGCCGGTGTCGGTGGAGTTCGACCACGTCGACTTCGGCTATCCGTCGGCCGACAAGGTGTCACTCGCCTCCTTGGAGGAGGTCGCCCACCTGGACACCCGCGGCGGCGTCCAGGTGCTGCACGACGTGTCCTTCCGCGCCGAACCCGGCCAGATGGTCGCGCTGGTGGGATCCTCCGGCGCGGGCAAGTCGACCATCGCGCAACTGCTGCCGCGCCTCTACGACACCGACGCGGGCGCCGTCCGGCTGTCCGGCGTGGACGTCCGCGACCTGACCGCCGCCTCGCTGCGCGAAGCCCTCGGCATGGTCACCCAGGACGGCCACCTCTTCCACGACACGATCCGCGCCAACCTGCTGCTGGCCCGCCCCGAGGCGGCCGAGGAGGAGCTGTGGGAGGTGCTGCGCCGGGCCCGGCTGGACGGGCTGATCGCGTCGCTCGCGGACGGTCTCGACACGGTCGTCGGCGAACGCGGCTACCGCCTCTCCGGCGGCGAGCGGCAGCGGCTGACCATCGCCCGGCTGCTGCTCGCCCGCCCCCGGGTGGTGCTCCTCGACGAGGCCACCGCCCATCTGGACTCCACCTCCGAGGCCGCCGTGCAGGAGGCGCTCGCCGAGGCCCTGAACGGGCGGACCGCGGTGGTGATCGCCCACCGGCTGTCCACGGTGCGGGCGGCGGACCTCATCCTCGTCGTGGAGGACGGCCGGATCGTGGAGCGCGGTACCCACGACGCGCTGCTCGCCGCCGGGGGGCGCTACGCGGAGCTGTACCGCACCCAGTTCGAAACCCGGTCCGGTCCCGCCGGGATGCCCGGGGACGAGCCCGGGGAGCCCAGGGAGGCGGCCGGGGCGCTCAGCTGAGCCGCGTAGGCTAGGGAGTGATCACCCCATACCTTCCGGAGCACATTTCCCGTGAGCCCCCAGCCCGGCCCTCCCCGTCGCAGCCGCCCCGGCAAGCCCTACCGCCGACCGAAGAAGGACCCCGTACGGGTCCTCGCCTTCGAGGCGCTGCGGGCCGTCGACGAACGGGACGCGTACGCGAACCTCGTCCTCCCGCCCCTGCTCCGCAAGGCGCGGGAGGACGGCGGCTTCGACGCCCGGGACGCGGCGCTCACCACCGAGCTGGTCTACGGCACCCTGCGCCTCCAGGGCACCTACGACGCGATCATCGCCGAATGCGTGGACCGCCCGCTGCGCGAGGTGGACCCGCCCGTCCTCGACGTGCTGAGCCTGGGTGCCCATCAGCTGCTGGGCACCCGCATCCCCACCCACGCCGCCGTCTCCGCGAGCGTCGAACTCGCCCGGGTGGTGCTCGGCGACGGGCGCGCCAAGTTCGTCAACGCGGTGCTGCGCAAGATCGCCGCCGAGGACCTCGACACCTGGCTGGAGCGGGTCGCCCCGCCGTACGACGAGGACCCCGAGGACCATCTCGGCGTCGTGCACGCGCATCCGCGCTGGATCGTCTCGGCCCTGTGGGACGCGCTCGGCGGCGGCCGGGCCGGGATCGAGGACCTGCTGGAGGCCGACAACGAACGGCCCGAGGTCACCCTCGTCGCCCGCCCCGGCCGGGCCGCGCCCGACGAACTCGTCGCCGCCGTCGGCGAGGAGTCCGCGCTGCCGGGCCGCTGGTCCCCGTACGCCGTGCGGCTCGCCGAGGGCGGCGAACCCGGCGCGCTGGACGCGGTCCGCGAAGGGCGCGCCGGGGTGCAGGACGAGGGCAGCCAGCTCGTCGCCCTCGCGCTCGCGGCCGCCCCGCTGGACGGCCCCGACCGGCGCTGGCTGGACGGCTGCGCGGGCCCCGGCGGCAAGGCCGCGCTGCTCGGCGCGCTCGCCGCGGAGCGCGGCGCCGCCCTGCTGGCCGCCGAGAAGCAGCCGCACCGGGCCCGGCTGGTGGAACGGGCCCTCGCCGGAAACCCCGGCCCGTACCAGGTGATCGCCACCGACGGGACCCGGCCGCCGTGGCGGCCGGAGAGCTTCGACCGGGTGCTGGTCGACGTGCCGTGCACCGGCCTCGGCGCGCTGCGCCGCCGCCCCGAGGCGCGCTGGCGCCGCCGCCCCGAGGACCTGGCCGGGTTCGCCCCGCTCCAGCGCGGACTGCTGCGCGAGGCGCTGACCGCCGTACGCATCGGCGGCGTCGTCGGCTACGCGACCTGCTCCCCGCACCCGGCCGAGACCCGCGCCGTGGTCGAGGACGTGCTGGGGGAGGCCCGCAAGGGCCAGGGCGCGACGGCGGAGTGGATCGACGCCCGCCCCCTGATGCCGGGCGTCCCCGCCCTCGGCGAGGGCCCCGACGTCCAGCTGTGGCCGCATCTGCACGGCACCGACGCGATGTACCTGGCCCTGCTGCGCCGCACGGGCTGAAGGTGCGGGGGGAGCGTTCGACGCCCCCTTTAGGCCCCCGCCGGATCACGGGATATCTTGATGTCGAGCAATGTTACAGACGTGGAGCGGAGCACCCGGTGACTGACTCGACCATCATCTATACGCACACCGACGAGGCCCCGGCCTTGGCGACGTATTCGTTCCTGCCTGTGGTCGAGGCCTACGCCTCGACGGCCGGGGTCTCCGTGGAGCGGCGGGACATCTCCCTGGCCGGGCGCATCATCGCTCAGTTCCCCGAGCGCCTCGAGGCGAGCCAGCGCATCGAGGACGCCCTCGCCGAGCTGGGCGAGCTGGCCAAGACGCCCGGGGCCAACATCATCAAGCTGCCGAACATCTCGGCGTCCATCCCGCAGCTGAAGGCGGCCATCGCCGAGCTCCAGGAGCAGGGTTACGCGCTGCCGGACTACCCGGACGACCCGAAGACCGACGAGGAGCGGGACATCCGCGCCCGGTACGACAAGGTCAAGGGCAGCGCCGTCAACCCGGTCCTGCGCGAGGGCAACTCCGACCGCCGTGCCCCGGCGTCGGTGAAGAACTACGCCAAGGCCAACCCGCACCGCATGGGCGCCTGGTCGGCCGATTCGAAGACGAACGTCGCCCACATGACCGGCGACGACTTCCGCTCCACCGAGAAGTCCGCGGTGATCGCCGAGGACGGTGCGCTGCGCATCGAGCTGACCGGTGACGACGGCTCCACCACCGTGCTGCGCGAGTCGGTGCCGGTGCTCGCGGGCGAGGTCGTGGACGCGTCCGTGATGCGCGTGGCGGTGCTGCGCGAGTTCCTGAAGGAGCAGGTCGCGCGGGCCAAGGCCGAGGGCGTGCTGTTCTCGGTGCACCTGAAGGCCACGATGATGAAGGTCTCCGACCCGATCATCTTCGGCCACGTCGTACGGGCCTTCTTCCCGAAGACGTTCGCCGCGTACGGCCAGGAGCTGGCCGCGGCCGGGCTCACCCCGAACGACGGGCTCGGCGGCATCCTCAAGGGCCTGGAGTCGCTGCCCGAGGGCGCGAAGATCAAGGAGTCCTTCGAGGCGGAGCTGGCCGAGGGCCCGGAGCTGGCCATGGTCGACTCCGACCGCGGCATCACCAACCTGCACGTCCCGAGCGACGTCATCGTCGACGCCTCCATGCCGGCCATGATCCGTACCTCGGGCCACATGTGGGACACCAAGGGCGAGGAGGCCGACACCCTCGCGGTCATCCCGGACAGCAGCTACGCGGGCATCTACCAGGTCGTCATCGACGACTGCCGCGCCAACGGCGCCTTCGACCCGTCGACCATGGGCTCGGTGCCCAACGTCGGCCTGATGGCGCAGAAGGCCGAGGAGTACGGCAGCCACGACAAGACCTTCGAGATCCCGTCCACCGGCACGGTGCGGGTGACCGACGGCCAGGGCAACCTGGTCCTGGAGCAGACGGTCAGCGAGGGCGACATCTTCCGGATGTGCCAGACCAAGGACGCGCCGATCCGGGACTGGGTCAAGCTCGCCGTCACCCGCGCCCGCGCGACCGGCGACCCGGCGGTGTTCTGGCTGGACGAGGGCCGCGCCCACGACGCCAACCTCATCGCGAAGGTCAAGCAGTACCTCCCGGAGCACGACACCGAGGGGCTGCGGATCGAGATCATGTCGCCCGTCGACGCGATCGCGTTCTCCCTGGAGCGCATCCGCCGCGGCGAGAACACGATCTCGGTCACCGGCAACGTGCTGCGTGACTACCTGACCGACCTGTTCCCGATCCTGGAGCTGGGCACCAGCGCCAAGATGCTGTCGGTCGTGCCGCTGATGAACGGCGGCGGGCTGTTCGAGACCGGCGCCGGCGGCTCCGCGCCCAAGCACGTGCAGCAGCTGGTCAAGGAGAACTACCTGCGCTGGGACAGCCTGGGCGAGTTCCTCGCGCTCGCGGTCAGCTTCGAGCACCTCGCGCAGACCACCGGCAACGCGCGGGCCCAGGTGCTCGCCGACACCCTGGACCGGGCGACCGCGACGTTCCTCCACGAGAACAAGTCGCCCAGCCGCCGGGTCGGTGGCATCGACAACCGCGGCAGCCACTTCTACCTGGCCCTCTACTGGGCCCAGGAGCTGGCCAAGCAGACCGAGGACACCCAGCTCGCGGAGTCGTTCAAGGCGCTCGCCGCGACGCTGACCGAGCAGGAGCAGACCATCGTGGACGAGCTGCTCGCCGTCCAGGGCTCGCCGTCCGACATCGGTGGCTACTACCAGCCCGACGCGGCCAAGGCGTCGGCCGTGATGCGTCCGTCGAAGACCCTCAACCAGGCGCTCGCCGCCCTGCGCTGACGGTCCTCACGTACACCCGGGTTCCGCCCCGGCCGGTGCTCGCGCCCGGCCGGGGCGGTCCCTTATCCGCCCGCACCCCCGCTACGGGACGGCGGGCATCGCTTCCTGCGGGGCGCGGGTCGGGGTGTACGGCTTCGCCGTCCCCGCTTTCGGGTTGAGGTCCTTGTGGACCGCGCGCGCCACCGCCTGGATGGTGGCGACCCCGTCCTTCATGCGGGCGTTGTCCTGGGTGAGCACCGTGAGCGTGTAGTCCTGGCCGCGCCCGGTGAACGCGCCGATGCTGTGCACCCGCCAGCCGTGGGTGGCGCGCGACAGCCAGCCGTTCTTCACCTGGATCGTGGTCCCTCGCGGCGCGCCCGCCGGGGTGCCCCAGCGCTGGGACGGGACGACCTCGCGCATCAACTTGCGGATGTACGCACGGGAGTCCTCGTCGAGCACCGTGTTGGGGCGGGTCACCCGCTCCAGCAGCTTCTCCTCGTCGTTCGCGGTGATCTGGGTGAGCCCCCAGTAGCCGCCGCTGCCGGGCACGGTCCTGGTCATCCCGGCGGCCCGAAGGAACGCCTTCACCTTGGCCACCTTGAGCTGCCGCCACAGCGCGCTGGTGGCGTCGTTGTCCGACTTCGTGATCATGGCGGTGGCGAGCCGGGTCTCGCGCCGGGTCAGATCGCGGTCGTGCTTCTCGGCGTCCCACAGCAGCGTGGCCAGCACCGTCACCTTCACCACGCTCGCGGAGTCGAACGGCCGGTCCGCGCGCAGCGTGCAGCGGGTGTGCGTGGCGGGGACGTGCAGGCTGACCGCGGTGGTGGCGGACCGGCCGCGCAGCGCCGCGCCGATGTCCCGGGACAGCTCGGCGGCCTGACCCGCCCGGTCCGAGGTGCAGACCGTCCGCGGGGTCGCGGCCGTGGCGGTCTCCGCACCGGCGAGCGCCGGGGCGAGGAGCCCGGCAGCCAGCGCCACGGAGAGTGCGGCGCGGGGCCGCCGGCGTATTCGCTGTCGCGTCATGGTCGGTTGCCTCTGTCCTTACGTGTTCCCGCCCGTCACACGGGCATCCCTGGTCACTCATCCCTCATGACCCACAACCGACAGTGCGGGTTGCCTCGGAGGTCCAGGGTTTCGATCACCCCATCGCGGCTCCCGCGCGGCGGCAACCGGGGCGGGCCAAAGGGGCGGGCGACCGGGCGGCGGCCGTATCGTGATCATCCCGGGTCCATGGCCCGGCGGCGGGCGTGGCAGGCTGGTCCCATGGCCGTGCAGATCAATCCCAGCATCCTGTCCGCGGACTTCTCCCGCCTGGCGGACGAAGCCAAGGCCGTCGAGGGTGCCGACTGGCTCCATGTCGACGTCATGGACAACCACTTCGTGCCCAATCTGACCCTCGGAGTGCCGGTGGTGGAGGCGCTGGGCAAGGCGACGGACACGCCCATGGACTGCCACCTCATGATCGAGGACCCGGACCGCTGGGCCCCGGGTTACGTGGAGGCGGGGGCGGGCTCGGTCACCTTCCACGTGGAGGCCGCGGCCGCGCCCGTACGGCTGGCGCGCGAGATCCGCGCCAAGGGCGCGCGGGCGGCGATGGCGCTCAAGCCCGCGACCCCCATCGAGCCGTACGAGGACCTGCTGCCCGAGCTGGACATGCTGCTGGTGATGACCGTGGAGCCCGGCTTCGGCGGGCAGGCGTTCCTCGACATCATGCTGCCCAAGATCCGCCGCACCCGTGAGCTGATCTCCCGGCACGGGCTGGAGATGTGGCTCCAGGTGGACGGCGGGGTGTCCGCCTCGACCATCGAACGGTGCGCGGAGGCGGGCGCCGATGTGTTCGTGGCGGGTTCCGCGGTCTACGGGGCCGAGGACCCCGACAAGGCCGTGCGCGAGCTGCGCGCCCTGGCCGAGAACGCGAAGGGCACCACCGGACTGTGCGGCCACCAAGCTGCCGGTCGGTGAACGTCACGGTAAAGCACGAACCAACTCCACCGTTTCTGACAGGATGAACGGTGAGGCCGGAACATTGACAAGTGAGGAGACCGCGGTGTCGACGGGCCGTTCAGCCACGCGGATGGGACCCGCCGAACTGGTGCAGGCGGCGGCCATGGCGCGCCGCTTCTACCTCGAGGGCAAGTCCAAGATCCAGATTGCCGAGGAGTTCGGGGTCAGCCGCTTCAAGGTCGCGCGCGTGCTGGAGACCGCGCTCGAACGCGACCTGGTGCGGATCGAGATCCGGGTTCCCGCCGAACTCGACGCGGAGCGCTCCGACGCGCTGCGCGCCCGCTACGGGCTGCGCCACGCCGTCGTCGTCGAGTCCCCGGCGGACGCCGAGGCCGACACCCCGGACCCGGAGAACCTGGGCGAGGTCGCCGCGGACCTGCTCGGCGAGCTGGTGAACGAGGGCGATGTGCTCGGGCTGGCCTGGGGCCGTTCCACCATCCACATGGCCGCGGCGCTGCACCGGCTGCCCCCCTGCACCGTCGTCCAGCTCACCGGCGTGTACGACGCGGGCACGGCCGAGCGCGGCTCGGTCGAGGCGGTCCGGCGCGCCGCCGCCGTCTCCGGCGGCGAGGCCCACCCGATCTACGCGCCGATGCTGCTGCCGGACACCGCGACGGCCGACGCGCTGCGCGGGCAGACCGGGATCGCCCGGGCCTTCGAGTACTTCGACAAGGTCACCGTGGCGTGCGTGTCCATCGGCTCCTGGGAGGCCGGGATCTCCACGGTGTACGACATGCTCACCGAGGAGGAGCGGGCCCACTACGAGAGCCTCGGCGCCGCCGCCGAGATGTCGGCCCACCTCTTCGACGCCGAGGGTCGCCGCATCGGCCGCGACCTGGGCGAGCGGTGCATCACGGTGGAGGCCGACCGGCTGCGCCGGATCCCCGAGGTGGTGGCGATCGCGGGCGGCCGCCGCAAGGCGGAGGCGATCGGCGCGGTGCTGCGGTCGGGGCTGGTCACCAGCCTGGTGACGGACACGACGGCGGCCGACCACCTGCTGCTGGAGGCGGACCCGGGCCCCCGCCCCGCCCTCGACCGGGCGGACCCCGACGGCGTGTAGGACCCCGCTCCCGGCGCCCTCGGGCGCCGGGCCCGCCGTATCCGGGTTCGTACCACGGTTTGTGTCATTGCCCGCATGGGACAATGAAGTACGTGCGTTTCCTCAATGATCAGAAGCCGCCGTACGACCTGACGTACGACGATGTGTTCATGGTGCCGAGCCGCTCCGCGGTCGGCTCCCGCCAGGGCGTCGACCTGGCCTCACCCGACGGCACCGGTACCACCATCCCGCTCGTCGTCGCCAACATGACCGCGATCGCGGGGCGCCGGATGGCCGAAACGGTCGCCCGGCGCGGCGGTCTCGTCGTCATCCCGCAGGACATCCCGATCGACGTCGTCGCCGACGTCGTCCGCTGGGTCAAGAGCCGCCACCTGGTTCTCGACACCCCGATCGTGCTCGCCCCCTCCGGCACCGTCGCCGACGCCCTGTCGCTGCTGCACAAGCGGGCGCACGGCGCGGGCGTCGTGGTGCAGGACGGCCGCCCGGTGGGCGTGGTGACCGAGTCCGACCTGACCGGGGTGGACCGGTTCACGCAGCTGTCCGAGGTGATGTCCCGGGAGCTGCTGCTGCTCGACGCCGACATCGACCCGCAGGACGCCTTCGGCCGCCTCGACGCGGCGCACCGCAAGTTCGCCCCGGCCGTCGACGCCGACGGCAGGCTGGCCGGAATCCTGACCCGCAAGGGCGCGCTGCGCGCCACGCTGTACCAGCCCGCCGTGGACGCGGACGGACGGCTGCGCATCGCCGCCGCCGTGGGCGTCAACGGCGATGTGGAGGGGCATGCCAAGGCGCTGCTCGACGCCGGGGTGGACACCCTGGTCGTGGACACCGCGCACGGCCACCAGGAGTCGATGGTGGGCGCGCTCAAGGCGGTCCGCGCGCTCGGCCCGCGGGTGCCCATCGTGGCGGGCAACGTGGTCGCCGCGGAGGGCGTGCGCGATCTGGTCGAGGCGGGCGCCGACATCGTCAAGGTCGGCGTCGGCCCGGGCGCCATGTGCACCACCCGCATGATGACCGGCGTGGGCCGCCCGCAGTTCTCCGCGGTGCTGGAATGCGCCGCGGAGGCGCGGAAGTTGGGCAAGCACGTCTGGGCGGACGGAGGGATCCGGCATCCGCGCGACGTGGCGATGGCGCTGGCGGCCGGGGCGTCCAACGTCATGGTCGGCTCGTGGTTCGCCGGTACGTACGAGTCCCCCGGCGACCTCCAGCACGCCGCCGACGGGCGGCCGTACAAGGAGAGCTTCGGCATGGCGTCCGCGCGCGCCGTGCGCAACCGCACCAGCGAGGAGTCGCCCTACGAGCGCGCCCGCAAGGCGCTGTTCGAGGAGGGCATCTCGACCTCGCGGATGTTCCTGGACCCGACCCGGCCGGGCGTCGAGGACCTGATCGACTCGATCATCGCGGGGGTGCGCAGCTCCTGCACCTACGCGGGCGCGGGCTCGCTGGAGGAGTTCCACGAGCGCGCCGTGGTCGGCGTGCAGAGCGCCGCGGGCTACGCCGAGGGCAAGCCGTTGCACGCCAGCTGGGAGTGACGAGACGGTGCCCCGCAGGGCACCACATGACGGTGGCCCCACTCGGCTCGGGTGAGTGGGGCCACCGTCATGTCGCGCTACCGGATGACGCCACGCGGGTCACCGCCCCGCCGGGGCAGGGCGTGCCGGGGCGGGCTGGTGAGCGTGATCTGGCGCACCAGTTGGTGGAACGAGACCAGCGCGGCGACCGGGGGGAGTCCGGCGACGGCCATGCTGGGCGCGTTCTTGGGGGCGTGCGCGACGCACAGGAACACCGCGATCGTCGAGAAGAGCACGACCACCGCCCACGAGTGCGCCGCCCCGCGGCGGTGCAGCGCGGCCCGCAGCACGGACAGCGAGGCGACCAGCCAGGGGCCGTAGACCAGCAGGGGCCACCACGCCGCCATGGACTCCGAGGTGCTGGGGGAGGCCAGATAGCGCAGCGGGGGGTACGAGATCATCCCGCCCAGCACGCTCAGCATGGCGACGATCACGGTGGTCATCGCGGCGAAGATCAGGCTCGTCATCTGGAGCCACGGCATCGTCGGCAGCCGGAAGCGGACCCGGCGGCGCTTGCCGCGCCCGCGCACATGGGCGGGGGAGGGGGACCGGATGGGGATCGGACCGGTGGCGTGCACCGGGTCCTCGACGGGAACGGAAGGGGGGACGGACGAGGAAGCGGGCGGGGAGACGGTGGGGACGGCCCCGGTGCTCTGGAGCAGCCGCGCCAGGTCTCCTTCCAGGTCCCAGCGGCCCTCGAGGGAATCCGGGTCCGGCAGGGGGAAAGGATTCATCTCGTAGTCGACGCCCACGTCGAACCGCTCGGAGGGGATGGGCGGCGGGAAGTGGCCGGTGGGAGGGGGCCCGTAGCCGCCCGGCCTCGGCTCGGTGTACGTCATGCCTGGACGCCCGCCTCGACGCCCGGCTCCGCCGAACCGGAGCCGTTCGTACCGGAGCGCTGGAGGAAGTCGTCTTCGATCCTGCCCAGGGTCCTGAGGAAGTCCTCCCAGACCCTCGAGCAGTATTCGAGGGGGTAATCGTGCGGGAACCGCTCCTCCTCCGTTCCGTGGTCCCGGGCCCGGAACACGGGTTCGGTCGTGAGCGGAGCGTGGTCAGGGGGTTGCAGCCTGTCAGTCGTCACGTCCCCACCAACGACCGCCAAATTGGTGCCGTATCGCGGCATTCGGGTGAACCGGGGGGTGACGCGCGCGCGGGTGTCGCAATGATTCCCTGGCGAGCGCCCCCGCGCGCAATGTTCGGACAGGTATGCGCAAGGATGGTGCATTACGGCCACGGCCGGACGACTCATAGGGTCTTGCGCTGACGCTGAGTGGCGGAGGCCGACTGCTTGGCGATTCCCACCTGCGGATTTGTCACCGGGCATCCCTATGCCCGCGTTCGGTCGTACGCCACCAGACACCAAGCCGATGGCAGCGATTAAGGAGCCACCCACGTGTTGGAGCACGGCACAGCCCCTCCCACCGCCCAACGACCGGAGGCAGGGCCTCCGGCCGGCGGGCTCGGCGCCCGACTGATGCGGCGCAAACCGGTGGAGCGGCTGGTCGCCGAGGGCGGCCAGGGCGAGGGCGGGAGCCTGCGGCGCTCCATGGGCGTCTGGCAGCTGACCATGATCAGCATCGGCGCGACGCTGGGCACCGGCATCTTCGTCGTCCTCGGCGAGGCGGTGCCGGACGCGGGCCCCGCGGTCATCGTGTCCTTCGTCATAGCCGGGCTCACCGCGCTGTTCTCCGCGCTCTCGTACGCGGAGCTGGCGGGCACCATCCCGGTCTCCGGGTCCTCGTACTCGTACGCGTACGCCACCATGGGCGAGCTGGTCGCCTGGGTGTGCGGCTGGTGCCTGATCCTGGAGTACGGCGTCTCCGTCGCGGCCGTCGCCGTCGGCTGGGGCGAGTACCTCAACGAGCTGCTGAACGGCACGCTCGGCATCACCATCCCCGACGCGCTGGCCGCCCCGCCCGGCGACGGCGGCATCTTCAACCTGCCCGCGCTGCTCGTGGTGCTGCTGTCCATGGCCTTCCTGCTGGGCGGCGCCAAGGAGAGCGCCCGGGCCAACGCGATCATGGTCGGGGTGAAGGTCGCCGCGCTGATCCTGTTCTGCGCCGTCGCCTTCACCGGCATCCGGGCCGGGAACTACACGCCGTTCATGCCGCTGGGCATGGCGGGCGTCAGCGCCGCCGGGGCCACCCTCTTCTTCTCGTACATCGGCTTCGACGCCGCCTCCACGGCCGGTGAGGAGGCGAAGAACCCGCAGCGCGACCTGCCCCGCGCGATCATGCTCTCGCTCGTCATCGTCACCGCCCTGTACTGCCTGGTCGCGGCGGTCGCGGTGGGCGCCCTGCCGTGGAAGAGGTTCTCGGGCACCGAGGCCGCGCTCGCCGGGATCATGGAGGACGTGACCGGCCAGAGCTTCTGGGGCGTGGTGCTGGCGGCCGGCGCGGTCGTCGCGATCGCCTCCGTGGTGCTGACCGTGCTCTACGGCCAGACCCGCATCCTCTTCGCGATGTCCCGCGACGGGCTGGTGCCCCCGGTCTTCTCCAAGGTCCACGCCGGGACCGGGGTGCCGCGCGCCAACACCGTCATCGTCTCGCTCTTCTGCGGCATCCTCGCCGCCGCGGTCCCGCTCGGCCAGCTCGCCGACGCCACCAGCATCGGCACGCTCTTCGCGTTCGCGCTGGTCAACATCGCCGTGATCGTGCTGCGCCGGACCCGGCCCGATATGACGCGGACCTTCCGGGTGCCGCTGTCGCCGCTCTTCCCGCTCATCGGCTTCGGGCTGTGCCTGTGGATGATGAACAGTCTGGAACTCGTGACCTGGGTGGTCTTCGGTGTCTGGATGGCCGTCGGGCTTGTGCTGTACTTCGCATACGGCATGCGCCGATCCCGACTGGCCACAGCAGAGAAGTGACTCCCCCGCAGTGCGACTGAACGACCTCGACGAACGCATCGTCCACGCCCTCGCCGAAGACGCCCGCCGCTCCTACGCCGACATCGGCGAACTGGTCGGCCTGTCCGCCCCCGCCGTCAAACGGCGGGTGGACCGGCTGCGGGCCGACGGCGCCATCACCGGCTTCACCGTACGGGTGGACCCGGCGGCGCTGGGCTGGGAGACCGAGGGGTTCGTCGAGCTGTACTGCCGCCACAACACCTCGCCCGACGACATCCGCCGGGGCCTGTCGCGCTACCCGGAGGTGGCGTCCGCGTCGACCGTCACCGGCGACGCGGACGCCGTCGTCCAGGTCTTCGCCGCCGACATGCGCCACTTCGAGCGGGTGCTGGAGCGGATAGCGGGCGAGCCGTTCGTGGAGCGCACCAAGTCGGTGCTGGTGCTGTCGCCGCTGCTGCGGCGCTACACCTCGGGCGCCCCCGCGTAGGCGCGCCCCCGCGTAGTGCCCCGGGGCCGGAGCGGCTGTTGTCGCTCCGGCCCCGGCGCAACGAATCGCCGTACCGGGCCGAAAACCCGTAACGGATCCACGGCGAGCGCGCAACGATCGCGCCTTGTCGGTCGTTCTCGGCGCAACGTACCGTTTTCTGCGTACGTCACGTCTCCCCAGAGGTCTCCATGCCGCCGCTGCGCACCGCCCTGCTCCAGAGCTCCGGTCACCCCGGCGACCCCGCCCGTAACCTCAAGGCCCTCGACGCCGCCGCCGAGCGCGCCGCCGCGGACGGGGCCAAGCTGCTGGTCACATCCGAGATGTTCCTCACGGGCTACGCCATCGGCGACGGTGTGCACCGGCTGGCCGAGCCCGCCGACGGGCCCAGCGGCCGGGCCGTGGCCGAGATCGCCGCCGAGCACGGCATCGCCGTCCTCTACGGCTACCCGGAGCGCGCCGGGCAGGCCGTCCACAACTCCGCCCGCCTGGTCGGCCCGGACGGTGCCCCGCTCGCCAACTACCGCAAGACCCACCTCTTCGGGTGCTTCGAGAACGACTGGTTCACCCCGGGCGACGCCCCCGTCGTCCAGGCCGAGCTGGGCGGGCTGACCATCGGCATCCTGATCTGCTACGACGTGGAGTTCCCGGAGAACGTCCGGGCCCACGCCCTGGCCGGGACCGATCTGCTGCTGGTGCCGACCGCGCAGATGCACCCCTTCCAGTTCGTCGCGGAATCCCTCGTCCCGGTACGGGCCTTCGAGAGCCAGATGTACATCGCGTACGTCAACCGCAGCGGCCCCGAGGGCGAATTCGACTTCATCGGGCTGAGCTGCCTGGCCGGGCCCGACGGCACCATGCGCGCACGGGCCGGGCGCTCCGAGGAACTCGTCCTCGGCGACGCCGACCCCCGGCTGCTGGCCACCTCGCGCCGGATCAACCCGTATCTGCGCGACCGCCGCCCCGGGCTGTACGGGTCCCTCGGCTGAGACCCCGCCACCCTCACCTTCCCCCCTCACCGTCGCTCGATCCGCAAGGAGTCCGTACCCGATGACGTCCACGGTGCCCACCGCCGTCCATGACGAGCACGAGTCCGAGCACGCCGACACCCTTCCGCCCGTCACGATGTTCGGCCCGGACTTCCCGTACGCCTACGACGACTTCCTCGCCCACCCCGCGGGCCTCGGCCAGATACCGGCGACCGAGCACGGCAGCGAGGTCGCGGTCATCGGCGGCGGACTGTCCGGCATCGTGACCGCGTACGAGCTGATGAAGATGGGCCTGCGGCCCGTCGTGTACGAGGCCGACCGGATCGGCGGACGGCTGCGCACCGTCGGGTTCGAGGGCTGTGACCAGGAGCTGACCGCCGAGATGGGCGCGATGCGGTTCCCGCCGTCCTCCACCGCGCTCCAGCACTACATCGACCTGGTCGGCCTCACCACCGAGCCGTTCCCCAACCCGCTGGCCCCCGACACCCCCTCCACCGTCGTCGACCTCAAGGGCGAGTCGCACTACGCCCGCACCATCGACGACCTGCCGCAGGTGTACCGGGAGGTCGCGGACGCCTGGAACGCCTGCCTGGAGGAGGGTGCCGACTTCTCCGACATGAACCGCGCCATCCGCGAACGCGACGTCCCGCGCATCCGCGAGATCTGGGCGAAGCTCGTGGAGAAGCTCGACAACCAGACGTTCTACGGCTTCCTCTGCGACTCCTCCGCCTTCACGTCCTTCCGCCACCGGGAGATCTTCGGCCAGGTCGGCTTCGGCACCGGCGGCTGGGACACCGACTTCCCCAACTCCATCCTGGAGATCCTCCGCGTCGTCTACACCGAGGCCGACGACCACCACCGCGGCATCGTCGGCGGCAGCCAGCAGCTTCCGCTGCGGCTGTGGGAGCGCGAGCCCGAGAAGATCGTCCACTGGGCGCAGGGCACCTCGCTGTCCTCCCTGCACGACGGCGCGCCGCGCCCGGCCGTGACCCGGCTGCACCGCGCCGCGGGCGACCGGATCGTGGTGACGGACGCGAACGGTGACATCCGCTCGTACGGGGCGGTCGTCTTCACCGCGCAGTCCTGGATGCTGCTCTCCAAGATCGACTGCGATGACTCGCTCTTCCCGATCGACCACTGGACGGCGATCGAGCGCACCCACTACATGGAGTCCAGCAAGCTCTTCGTGCCCGTCGACCGGCCGTTCTGGCTCGACAAGGACGAGGAGACCGGCCGGGACACGATGAGCATGACGCTCACCGACCGGATGACCCGCGGTACGTACCTCCTGGACAACGGCCCGGACCGGCCCGCCGTCATCTGCCTCTCGTACACCTGGTGCGACGACAGCCTCAAGTGGCTGCCGCTGTCCGCCAACGAACGGATGGAGGTCATGCTGAAGTCGCTGTCGGAGATCTATCCGAAGGTCGACATCCGCAAGCACATCATCGGCAGCCCGGTCACGGTGTCGTGGGAGAACGAGCCGTACTTCATGGGCGCGTTCAAGGCCAACCTGCCCGGCCACTACCGCTACCAGCGGCGGCTGTTCACCCACTTCATGCAGGACCGGCTGCCTGCCGATCAGCGCGGCATCTTCCTCGCGGGGGACGACATCTCCTGGACCGCGGGCTGGGCCGAGGGCGCCGTACAGACCGCGCTGAACGCGGTGTGGGGCGTCATGCACCGCTTCGGTGGCGCCACCGACCCGGGCAACCCGGGGCCGGGCGACGTGTACGACGAGATCGCGCCCGTCGAACTCCCCGAGGACTGAGCGCCCTCAGCCGCCGGACGGCAGGGGAGTGAGCAGACAGCGCCCGACGAGCCCCACGCTCTTGTCGATCCGCTCCGCGAACTCCTCCACCAGCTCCGGCAGCGCCCGCAGTCCCCACAGGGCGCGGAACGCCGACCATGCGGCGTCCCGCGCCTTGTCCAGGCTCCACGAGCCGACCAGATGGGTCAGCGGGTCGGCCGCCTCCAGCAGATCCGGGCCGGGCATCAGCTCCTCCCGGATCCGCTCCTCCAGCCCGGCGAGCAGCGCCCCGACCCGGTCGAAGTCGCCCTCCAGGGCGGCCGGTTCCGCGCCCCGGGACCGGCAGGTGTCCACCAGCGCGAGCGCCAGGTCATGCCCGATGTGGGCGTTGATCCCGGCCAGCGCGAACTGCACCGGGCGGACGGAAGGGTGGGCGCGCAGCTCGAACAGCGGCCGCCAGCAGGCCGGTGGCCGCCGCCCGGCCACCCCCGCGTCGACCGCCGCCAGATAGCGGGCGGCGAACCGTACGTCCAACTCCTCGGTGGCGGCCGGGTCCTGGAAGTAGCCGGTGCCGAGGCGGCGGCCGACCTCCTCGGTGACCGACAGATACACCCGGTTGAAGACCGCCACCCCGTCCTCGGGCGGCAGCGCCGCGCCGAGCGCGCTCATGCGCGCCACGACGCTCTGCACGGTGCGCGGCGCGTCCAGCCGCTGGGCGGGCATCGTCATGGGGGACAGCGTGGCAGCGCACACGCGGGCCCGGGTACCGGTGGGCCGTCACATCCCCCGGACGGCGCAACGGTTCGGGGTTCGGTGAGGACCGTTACAGCGCGCGCGTCTACAGCGCGCCCGCGTCGCGGGCCGTCCACATCGTCGGGTACAGCGGACGCCAGCCCAGCTCCTCGCGCAGCCGCAGGTTCGAGGTGCAGCCGAACCAGGTGTCGCCGTCCGTCCGCTCGGTGAGGCCCTCGGGGAGCGGCGCCCCGAGGATCTGGTGCAGCTCGACGACGGTCGCCGGGGCGTCGTCCACGATGTTGTACTTCCGCCCGGACACCGAGCCGCCCGCCGTACCGCCGGGGGCGCGCAGCAGCCGCAGCAGCGCCTGCGTCACATCCGCGTGGTGGACCATGGCCACCCGCTGGTTCCCGGCCCAGGTCCCGCCCAGCCGGAGCGCCTCGGCCAGATGCGGATCGCCGTCCCCGTACACGAAGGCCAGACTGCCGATCCGCAGGTCGAGACCGTGCTGTCGGTGCAGTGCCAGCAGCTCCCGCTCGGCCTCCGCCTTCGAGGCGGGGTACGCGCCCCACAGCAGGCCGCCGGGCACGCTCTCGTCGTCCTCCACCAGCGGCCGCCCGCGCGAGGCGCCGTACGTGAGGTTGGTGCTGACCTGGACGAACCGGCTCGTGCCCGCCTCGACCGCGGCCCGTCCCAGCGCGACCGCGGCGTCCCGGTTGACCGCCCACGCCTCCTCGTCCGGCACCCCGCGGAACGCCGCCGCGATGTTGACCACGGCGTGCGCCCCGTCCATCGCCTTCCGCAGGTCCTTCTCCTCGCGCAGATCACCCACCGCGACCTGCGCGCCGAGCGCCGCGAACGGCGCGCCCCGCTCCTCGTCGCGGACCAGCACCCGTACCTCGGTACCGGACCGGGCCCCCTCCAGCAGCCGCTTCGTGAACCGCTGCCCCACGCGCCCTGTCACACCCGTCACCAGAATCAACGGCATTCGATCATCCATCCTTCGCTCTTGATCGCTTGGTGGTCAGCCTGCGCCGGGCGGTGGAGCGACGGGAGAGACCTGCGTATCCAGGGATCGGCAGACCCTGGATACGGAACGGCCGCGGCGCGACGATGGAGCCGTGCACCGTACGGAACTCGCGGACTTCCTGCGCCGCTGCCGCGCCCGCCTCGGCCCCGCCGACGTGGGGCTGACCCCCGGCCCGCGGCGGCGTACGCCCGGGCTGCGCCGGGAGGAGGTCGCCCAGCTCACCGGCATGTCCCCGGACTACTACACCCGGCTGGAACAGGCCCGCGGCCCGCGGCCGTCCCGCCACATGCTGACCGCGCTCGCGCGTGCGCTCCGGCTCACCGACGACGAACGCGACCACCTCTTCCACCTGGTCGGGGAGGAACCGCCGCGCGACCGCACCACCTCCGGGCATGTACGCCCCGGACTGCTGCGGGTCCTGGACCGGCTGTACGACACCCCGGCGCAGGTGATCACCGACTGGGGCGATGTGCTGGCGCAGAACGCGATGGCGGCCGCCCTGGTCGGCGACATCTGCGCACGCCCGCCGGGCGACCGCAACATCGTCCGGAGCTTCTTCCTCCGGCCGCCGCAGGACTCCGACTCCGGGCTCTTCCCGACCGAGGACATGAAGGAGCACGCCCGCACCCACGTCGCCAACCTCCGCGCCGTGGTCGCCGCCCGCCCCGACGACCCGGGCCCGGCGGCCCTGGTCGCCGAACTGCGCGCGGCCAGCGCGGAGTTCGCGGCGCTGTGGGAGACGCACGAGGTCGCGGTGCGCCGCTCGACCGTCAAGCGGTTCGTGCACCCGGTGGTGGGGGCGCTGGAGCTGGAGTGCGAGGTCCTGCTGAGCGCGGAACACGCCCAGCGCCTGATCGTCCACACGGCGGTCCCGGGCACGGAGTCGGCCGAACGCCTGGAACTGCTGCGGGTGGTGGGCCTCCAGGACCTGACCCCCAGCGGCTGACCCCGGGGCCGGATCCCCCTACGGCGCGCGGCTGTCGTCGTCGTACGTGCTCGTCCCCGCGTCCAGCAGCGGTTCCCGCGACGGCTTCAGGTGCTCCGGAGCCAGCGCCCGCAGCGCGTGATAGCCGACGATCACCACGATCGTCCCGAGCGCGATCCCGCTCAGCTCGAAGTTGTCGCTGATCTTCAGGTTCACGCCCCCGACGCCGATGACCACGCCCGCCGCCACCGGCACCAGGTTCAGCGGGTTCCGCAGGTCCACGTCGTTGTGCACCCAGATCTGCGCACCGAGCAGCCCGATCATGCCGTACAGGATCACCGTGATCCCGCCCAGCACCCCACCCGGCACCGCCGCCACGACCGCGCCGAACTTCGGGCACAGCCCGAAGAGGAGGGCGAATCCGGCCGCGGCCCAGTAGGCGGCGGTGGAGTAGACACGGGTGGCGGCCATGACGCCGATGTTCTCGGAGTACGTGGTGGTGGCCGGGCCGCCGACCGCGGTGGACAGCACGGTCGCGGCGCCGTCCGCCGCGATCGCCGTGCCGAGCTGGTCGTCCAGCGGGTCGCCGATCATCTCGCCGACGGCCTTCACATGCCCGGCGTTCTCGGCGATCAGCGCGATGACGACCGGCAGCGCGACCAGGATCGCCGACCAGTGGAACTCGGGCGCGTGCAGGGACGGCAGTCCGACCCAGTCGGCCTTGGCGACGCCGGACAGGTCCAGCCGCCAGTGGTCGGTGACCTTCCCGCTGCCGCCGATCGAGTGGATCGTGCCGAAGACGCGGTCGAAGACCCAGGAGATCGCGTAGCCGAAGAGCAGCCCCAGGAAGATCGCGATGCGGGACCAGAAGCCGCGCAGACAGACCACGGCCGCCCCGGTGACCAGCATGGTCAGCAGCGCGGTCCACTGGTCGGCGGGCCAGTACGTCGAGGCGGTCACCGGCGCGAGGTTGAAGCCGATCAGCATCACCACCGCACCGGTCACCACGGGCGGCATCGCCGCGTGGATGATGCGCGCCCCGAACCGCCGTACCGCAAGCCCGCTCAGCAGGAGCGCGCCGCCCACGACCAGGATCGCCCCGGTGACAGCGGCGCTGCCGCCGCCCTGCGCCCGGATCACCGCGGCCACGCCGACGAACGACAGGCTGCATCCCAGATAGCTGGGCACCCGGCCGCGGGTGGCCAGCAGGAACAGCATGGTCGCGACCCCGGACATCATGATCGCGAGGTTGGGGTCGAGGCCCATCAGTACGGGGGCGACGAAGCTGGCGCCGAACATCGCCACGACATGCTGCGCGCCGAGGCCCGCCGTCCTCGGCCACGACAGCCGTTCATCCGGCCGGACGACGGCTCCGGGGGCGGGGGTGCGCCCGTCGCCGTGCAGGGTCCAGCGCACGCCGAGGCCCATGACTGCTCCACTTCGGTTTCCGTGAACGGGGGGATCGGAGCAATGTTAGTTGGCCGAAAACGCGCCGCTCGGCCCTCGATCGAGCCCGTCACCGCACGGTTGATCGACAACTGGGCAACAGTCCAACCGCCGCCCTGGAGTTGGCGCCGCGCGGGGTGTGAGGGTGGCGCGCATGGCATCTCGATCCACCTCCCACGCCCTCGCCGCCGGCGCTCTCTGCCTGGCACTCGCGCCGCTCACCGGATGCGGCCCGGACGGCGGCGAGCCGTCCTCCTCCAAGGGGCACAAGGGGTACAAGGGGCAGCCCAGCGCTCCTGCCGAGAGCCGGGCACCGGGCCATGGAAAGGGGTCGAAGGACCCGGACGACCTCAACGGGGACGGCCACCGTGACCTCGTGCTGCCCGCCCCGGCCCGGCGCGATCCGGCGAAGGTCGGCCGTGACGAGCGGGTCGCGGTGGTCTACGGCTCGGCGAAGGGTCTCGACCCCGCGACGCGCACCGTCCACGGCCGCCGCGACCTGGGCCTGCCCGCCGTGCGGGACACCACCCCCGGCGCCGGGTCCGACCACGTCCCCACGGACGACGTGGTGACCGCCGATCTGGACGGCGACGGCTTCTCGGACGTCGTGACGACCGTGGAGGGGGAGATGGCCGAGGACGGGAACATCAGCGCCGCGCGCACCGTCCCGCACGTCACCTGGGGCGGACCCGGCGGGCCCGGGAAGGGGACCGGCGCGACCCCGGTGCGGCTGCCGGAGAGCGCGTCGAAGCTGGGCGTGACCTCCGTGGTGCGCGGCGACTTCGACGGCGACGGCCACCACGACCTCGCGGGGCTCGCCCGGAACCAGTCCTCCGCGGTGGTGCTGTACGGCCCGTTCACCCGCTCCGGCGAGGCGAAGCGCACCGACACCTCCCTGCCGTGGACGGACGGGGACCTGGCCGCGGACGCCATCGACCCGTCCGGCAAGGCCCGCGCGACCGCCCTGCTGGTCCACGCCATCAGCGACGGCGAGCAGTCCGGCAACACCCTCTACCCGGCCCGTCGCGGCTCGGGCCTGTCCGCCGAGGGCAGGAAGCTGCGCGCCGGGAACGCCCATGCGTTCGGCGACTTCGACGGCGACGGGCAGCGCGATGTGGCCATCGGGGACGACGGCTCCCGCAACGACGAACCCGGCAACGAGACCGAGCCGCCGGATGTCTCCGGATCGCTGGCCCTGTATCCCGGCAGCGGCGGCGCCCCCGTCACACACCGGCTGCCGGAGGCGCCCAAGGGGGCGAGCACCGACTACGGGCCCGGCGGGTTCGCGGCCGCCGACCCGGACGGCGACGGCCGCGACGGCGTCCTGGTCGCCACGTACGAGGGGGCCACCCTCATCGACGGCGACAAGCGCACCCGGGTCACGCGGCAGGGGCCCGCGAAGGCGGACGGCGAGAAGACGCCCGCGAAGTGGCGGCACGCCCGGCCCGCGGGGGCCGCCGACTTCGACGGCGACGACACGGACGAACTGATCCTGAACTGGGGATCCGGCACCCTGTTCGGCACCTACGGCGAGCAGCCCACCCACTGGTGGATCACCGACGGCACCGGCTTCCGGGACAATACCTCGTTCACCACTACGGAGTTCGTGAGCCGCTAGGAGGCCGTCGTATCGGCGGCGCGGTCCGCCCGGCCGGGCTCGGGGGCGGCGTCCGGGGCCGGCGCGGTGGCCCGGCGCAGCACCCCGGCCCCGGCCACCAGCCCCAGCGCCAGCGCCGTGACCAGGCCGAACGAGGCGGTCAGCGAGGTCATGTCGGCGATCGAGCCGATGGCCGCCGGGGCGATCAGACCCGAGGTGTACGTGATCGTCGCGACGCCCGCGATCGCCTGGCTCGGGGCCGGGCCGCTGCGCCCGGCGGCGGCGAAGGCGAGGGGGACGACGACGGCGATGCCCAGGCCGATGAGGCCGAATCCGGCGATCGCCTGCCCCGGGACCGTGGCCGTGACCACGAGCACGCCGCCGAGCGTGGCCAGCACGCCGCCCGCCCGAACGGTCCGCACCGGACCGATCCGGCCCACGACCGCGTCACCGGCGAACCGGGCCGCGGCCATCATGCAGGAGAACGCCGTGGTACAGGCGGCGGCGACGCCGGGGGAGGAGTCCAGCACCTCACGCAGATAGACCGCCGACCAGTCCAGGCTGGCGCCCTCGGCGAAGACCGCGCAGAACCCCACCGCGCCGATGACCAGCGCGGACCGGGGCGGCAGGGCGAAGCGCGGCGGCGGATGCTCCTCGGGGGCGCTGCGCAGGTCGAGGACCCACCGGCAGGCGACGGTGCCCAGCAGCGTGAGCACGGCGGCGGCGATCCCGAGGTGCACCCGGGCGTCGGTGTCCGCGTGGGCGGCGACCGTGCCCGCCGCCGAGCCGAGCAGCGCTCCCGCGCTCCACATGCCGTGCAGCCCGGACATGATCGACCGGCCGAGCCGTTCCTCGATCTCCACGCCGAGGGCGTTCATGGCGACATCGGCCATCCCGGCGGTCGCCCCGTACACGAAGAGCGCCCCGCACAGCCACACCAGGCCGGGGGCGAGCGGGGGCAGGACCAGGGACAGACACCACAGGGCGATCAGTCCGCGCAGCGCGGCGCGGGCGCCGAAGCGGTGGCTGACCGCCCCGGCCAGCGGCATCGCGCAGGAGGCGCCGATGGCGGGGAAGGCGAGGGCGATCCCGAGTTGTCCGGCGCTGATGCCCAACTGCTCCTGCACCCAGGGGATACGGGTGGCGAAGTTGCCGGTGACCGCGCCGTGGACCGCGAACACCGTGGCGACGGCCATGCGGGCGCGCCGTACGTCACTCATGGGCGGCTTCGTACCGCTGCTCGTCGCTGCTCATGTGCGTACTCTGCGCATGCTCCGCGGGTCAGCTCAAGGCTATTTCAGCGCCATCTCTTGTCGTGGTCATGATCCATCCCTAATCTGACCACCAATCTCGATTCTGAATTCGGTTCAGATATCTGATTGGAGTGCCCGATGGTTGCGACTCCAGCGGAGCGCGGGAGACCCACCCGCGCGATCGTCGCCCTCGCCGCCCTGCTCCTCCTCCTGGCCGCCCTGGCGACGCCGTCCGCCCACGGCGCCGAGCGCGGCCGATGGCCCGGCCGGGTGCCGGGCACGGTGGTCCTCGACGGCCCCCGACTGGCCCTGACCAAGGTGAAACTCCAGCTCGGAGACCGGGCGCTGAAGCGGACCCTGCGCGATCTGACCACCCAGGCCGACCAGTGGTTAACCCAGGGGCCGTGGACCGTCACCGACAAGGACCAGGTGCCGCCCAGCGGTGACAAGCACGACTACTTCAGCCAGGCCCCCTACTGGTGGCCGAGCAAGCCCAAGACCGACGACAATCCGTATGGCTGCCCCTATGTTCAGAAGGATGGCCAACGCAACCCCGATGTGGACAAGATGACGGACCGTCCCGAGGTCGGGAAGGTCTTCGAATCCGCCTACGAGCTGTCCCTCGCGTGGTACTACACCGGCAAGCGCGGCTACGCCGAGCACGCCGCCGACATCCTGCGCACCTGGTTCGTCACCCCGGCGACCCGGATGAACCCCAGCCTGAACCACGCCCAGTTCATCCCGTGCAAGTACGACGGCCGCTCCATCGGCATCATCGACTTCTCCCAGGGCTTCACCAGCCTCCTGGACGCCGCCGCCATCCTCGATACCGGAGCCCCGGGCTGGACCAAGGGCGACCACGCGGGCTTCCGCACCTGGAACAAGCAGTTCCTGGACTGGCTGGTGAACAGCGACTTCGGCAAGGAGGAGGCCGCCGCCGACAACAATCACGGCACCTTCTCCGACATGCAGGTCGCCGCCATCGCCACCGCCGTGGGCGACCGCGACCTCGCCCGCAGGGTGCTGCGCGAGGCCCGGACCAAGCGGATCGACACCCAGATCGCGGCCGACGGCAGCCAGCCCCAGGAACTCGCCCGCACCCGCAGCTTCCACTACTCCACGTTCAACCTCGTCGCCTACACCCGGATGGCGGCCATCGGGCGGCACGTCGGCGTCGACCTCTGGCACTACACCGGCCCCACCGGCTCGAACCTCTTCAAGGCCGTCGACTTCCTGCTGCCCGCCGCCACCGGGGCGAAGCCATGGCCGTACCCCGACCTGGAGTTCAAGGCGTACGCCGCGAGCGACATCGTGCACGCGGCGGCCGACGCGGGCGACCGCCGGGCCCGCGCGGCCCTGCCCAAGCTCCAGGCCCCGCCGGGCGGCGACCTGTGGGCGCTGCGCCCCGCGGTCGAACAGCTCGACAGCATCGCGCAGGGATGAGGCCCGGCGCCGCGCGGAGATGAGGACCGGCATCGGGCGGGGATGAGCCCCCGGGGCCGGGTGGGTGAGCCAGCCCACACCGGCCCCGTCTCCCACCTGCGCTGATTGCCGTGGCACACTGAACCCGTACCAGTGACGTCAGCGCACTCCGGGGTCGGTGAAAATCCGAACCGGCGGTTACAGTCCGCGACCCGTCCGCCGCCAGCGGCCGGTTGACCAGGTGAAATTCCTGGACCGACGGTGAAAGTCCGGATGGGAGGCAGTGCGCGGCGGTAGCGACATCACCGGTGCGCCGTCTTCGTGGCGGCCGCGTTTCCTGCGCGGGCCGTACACGGCGATCCCGGCGCCCCGGCGGCGGCGTTCCCGTTCCATGTCGTTCCGACAGCCCCGGAGTCCGTGCCCGAAGAGGCAGGAGGACCCGGTGGCCCCCGCAGCCGAAGCAGCGGCAACCGCAGCGGTCGAAGACCGCGCCATGCGCCGCGCCGTCGCGCTCGCCGCCCGCGGTCTCGGCCACACCAGCCCCAACCCCGTCGTCGGCTGCGTCATCCTCGACGCCGAAGGACAGCCGGCCGGCGAGGGCTGGCACCAGCGCGCCGGCGGCCCGCACGCCGAGGTGCACGCCCTGCGCGCGGCGGGGGAGCGGGCCCGCGGCGGCACCGCGCTGGTCACCCTCGAACCCTGCAACCACACCGGCCGCACCGGACCCTGCGCCCAGGCGCTCCTCGACGCCGGGATCGCCCGCGTCCGCTACGCGGTCGCCGACCCCACCGCCCAGGCGCGCGGCGGCGCCGCGACCCTCGCCGCGGCCGGGGTCGACGTCGCGCCCGGGCCGCTGGCCGACGAGGCGGAGGCGGTCAACGAGGCCTGGCTGACCGCGATGCGCCGCGGCCGCCCCTTCGTGCTGTGGAAGTACGCCGCCACCCTCGACGGCCGCAGCGCGGCGGCCGACGGCACCAGCCGCTGGATCACCTCCGCCGCCGCCCGCGCCGATGTGCACCGGCTGCGCGCCGAGGCGGACGCCGTGGTCGTCGGCTCCGGCACCCTGCGCGCCGACGATCCCCACCTCGCCGTACGCGACCGGGAGGGCGTCACCCAGCCGCTGCGGGTCGCCGTCGACACCAACGCGACCGCGCTGAAGCCGGACGCCCGCATCCTGGACGACGCCGCGCCCACCCTCGTCGCCGTGGCCGAGGACGCCGACACCGGGCACCTCCCGGCCGGGACGGAAACCGTGCGGCTGCCCCGCGCCGAAGCGGGGCGCGGGCTCGACATCGCCGCGCTCCTCGTCGCCCTCCACGAACGCGGCGTCCGCTCCGTCCTGCTGGAGGGCGGGCCCACCCTCGCCGGGGCGTTCCTCGCCGCGGGCGCCGTCGACAAGGTCGTCGGCTATCTCGCCCCCGTACTGCTCGGCGCGGGCCCCGCCGCCCTCGCCGACGCCGGAATCACCACGATCGCGCAGGCGTTGCGCCTGGATGCGGCCGACGTCACCCGGCTCGGCCCCGATCTGCGCATCACCGCCGTCCCTGTCGCACCCACCACCACCCTCGCCGAGGAGAACTGACGTGTTCACCGGAATTGTCGAAGAACTGGGTGAGATCGTCGCCGTCGAGAACCTGGGCGACGCGTCCCGCTTCCAGGTGCGCGGACCCGTCGTCACCGAAGGTGCGCGGCACGGCGACTCCATCGCCGTCAACGGCGTCTGTCTCACCGTCGTCGACACCGGGGACGGCGGGTTCAGCGCCGATGTGATGGCCGAGACCCTGGACCGCTCCAGCCTCGGCGCGCTCGCCGTCGGCTCGCGCGTCAACCTGGAGCGCCCCATGGCGCTCGGCGGGCGGCTCGGCGGCCATCTGGTCCAGGGCCATGTGGACGGCACCGGAACGCTCATCGAGCGCAAGCTGTCCGAACACTGGGAGATCGTCAAGATCTCGCTGCCGTCCGAACTCGGCCGCTATGTGGTCGAGAAGGGCTCCATCACGGTCGACGGCATCAGCCTGACCGTCGTGGACGCGGGCCCCGACTACTTCACCGTCAGCCTCATCCCGACGACGCTCGCCCTCACCACCCTCGGCGTCAAACAGCCGGGCGACCCGGTCAACCTCGAAGTGGACGTCCTCGCCAAATACGTCGAGCGCCTGCTCGCCCACGGGGGCACGGACCAGGACAAGAAGGCGATCGAATGAGTGCCCTCGACTGGCTGGGCGCCGAAGCCGGGCAGATATTCGGCCAGCACATCCTGTGGTCGGACGCGATCGGCAACACCATCGGCCTGGCCGCCCTCGCCCTCGGCCGCCGCCGCTCCCTGTGGACCTGGCCCGTCCAGCTCGCCTCCGGCGTCATCCTGGTCGCCGCCTACGCCTCCGCCCACCTCAGCGGCGGCGTCGGCAAGCAGCTCCTGGTCATCGGCGTCGCCGCCTGGGGCTGGCGGCAGTGGCGGCACGGCCGCCGCGACGAGGGCGGCGCGATCGCCGTCCGCTTCGCCACCGGCCGTGAGCGCGCGGCGCTCCTCACCGGACTCGCGGTCGGCACGCTCGCCGTCGGCGCGCTGTTCACCGCGGTCCCCGAACTGTCCTGGAACCCCTGGCCCGACGCCTACATCTTCGTCGGCACCCTCGCCGCGATGGTCGCCCAGGCCCGCGGCCTGATCGAGTTCTGGTTCGCGTGGATGCTGGTCGACGTGGTCGGCGTCCCGCTCGCCTTCAGCAGCGGACTGGCCTTCTCCGGCCTCGTCTACGTCATCTACTTCGCCCTCGTCCTGTGGGGCGCGCGCGACTGGTGGCTGCGCTCCCGTACCGGGAACACCCGGACGTGCCCCAACACCCGGACGTCCCCGAGCGCGACCACACCCGCAATGGAAGGAGTGTCAGTGTCATGAGCGAGGCCTACGTGACGACGCAGCCGCGACCGGTGGCCGAGGACGACGCCCCCGCGGGCGCGTGGCCGCCCGACGAACTGGCGCTGGACTCCGTCGAGCGGGCGATCGCCGACATCGCGGCGGGCCGCCCCGTCGTGGTCGTGGACGACGAGGACCGGGAGAACGAGGGCGACCTCGTCGCCGCCGCCGAGACGGTCACCCCGGAGATCGTCGCCTTCATGATGAACGAGTGCCGCGGGCTCATCTGCGCGCCCATGGAGGCCGACGACCTCGACCGGCTGCGGCTCCCGCAGATGGTCGAGGACAACACCGAGTCCATGGGGACCGCCTTCACCGTCTCCGTCGACGCCACCGCCGAACACGGCGTCAGCACCGGTATCTCCGCCGCCGACCGCGCCACCACGCTGCGCCTGCTGGCCGACCCGGACACCACGCCCGGGGACCTCGTGCGCCCCGGCCACATCTTCCCGCTGCGCGCCCGCCCCGGCGGCGTGCTCGCCCGCGACGGCCACACCGAGGCCGGGGTCGACCTCGCCCGGCTGGCCGGACTGCGCCCGGCGGCCGTGATCTGCGAGATCGCGGGGGAGGACGGCGTGATGCTGCGCCTGCCCGACCTGGTCTCCTTCGCCCACAAGCACGACCTCGCGATCATCTCGATCGCCGACATGATCGCGTACCGCAGGGCCGCCGAGCCCGCCGTGCGGCGCGAGGCCACCACCCGGCTGCCCACCGCCTTCGGCGACTTCCAGGCGTACGGCTACCGCGCGACCGCCGACGGCGTCGAGCACATCGCGCTCGTCCAGGGCGACATCGGCGACGGCGAGGACGTGCTGGTCCGGGTCCACTCCGAATGCCTGACCGGTGACGTCTTCCACTCGCTGCGCTGCGACTGCGGCCCCCAGCTGCACGCCTCCCTGGAGCGGGTGACCGCCGAGGGGCGCGGCGTGGTGCTGTACCTGCGCGGCCACGAGGGACGCGGCATCGGGCTGCTGTCCAAGCTGCGCGCGTACCAGCTCCAGGAGCTGGGCCGGGACACCCTGGACGCCAACCTGGAGCTGGGCCTGCCCGCCGACGCGCGCGACTACGCGGCGGGCGCCGAGATCCTGGCCGACCTGGGCGTGCGCTCCCTGCGGCTGATGACCAACAACCCCGAGAAGACCACCGCCCTGGTCCGCCACGGGCTGCGGGTCACCGGCCGGGAGCCGATGCCCGTCCAGGCCGGGGAGCACAATCTGCGCTATCTGCGGACCAAGCGGGACCGGATGGGGCACGACCTGCCCTGGCTGGAGGGCGACCGCCGGGCGGCCGCCCCGGAGCCCGTGTCCGCCTGCGGCAACCAGTAGAACCACCCGTACGTAGATAAGACATTGAGGAGTGACGTGAGCGGTAAGGGTGCCCCCGAACTGTCCGTGGAGAACTGCGGGGACCTGCGTGTGGCCGTGATCGCCGCACAGTGGCACGAGAAGGTGATGGACGGCCTGGTCGACGGCGCCCGGCGGGCCCTCGGTGAGCTGGGCATCGCCGAGCCGACCGTGCTGCGGGTGCCCGGCAGCTTCGAGCTGCCGGTCGTCGCCAAGGCCCTCGCGGACCGCGGCTACGACGCGGTCGTGGCGCTGGGCGTCGTGATCCGGGGCGGCACGCCCCACTTCGACTATGTGTGCCAGGGCGTCACCCAGGGCCTCACCCAGGTCAGCGTGGACACCGGCGTCCCCATCGGCTTCGGCGTGCTGACCTGCGACACCGAGGAGCAGGCCCTGGACCGCGCCGGAATCGCCGGTTCCAGCGAGGACAAGGGGCACGAGGCGGTCACCGCCGCCGTCGCCACCGCCGTCACCCTGCGGTCCGTCGCGTAGACCTGCGCGAAGTCGAGCCGTCCGGTCCAAGTAGGATGGCGCACACCATGTCCAAGAAGACGTTCGAGGAGCTCTTCGCCGAGCTCCAGCAGAAGGCCGCCACGGCCGACCCCGCCACGTCCCGTACCGCCGAGCTGCTCCAGTCCGGCGTGCACGCGATCGGCAAGAAGGTCGTCGAGGAGGCCGCCGAGGTGTGGATGGCCGCCGAGTACGAGAGCGACGCGGCGGCCGCCGAGGAGATCTCGCAGCTCCTCTACCACCTCCAGGTGATGATGGTCGCCAAGGGGCTCACCCTCGACGACGTCTACGCCCACCTCTGAACCACCCCGCTCACCACCCACCCCTCGTACGAAGGAATCACCCCTCATGCTGCGCATCGCCGTCCCCAACAAGGGTTCACTGTCCGAGCCTGCGTCGGCGATGCTCCATGAGGCGGGCTACAAGCAGCGCAAGGACCGCAGGGAACTCGTCCTGGTCGACGCCGACAACGACGTCGAGTTCTTCTTCCTGCGCCCCCGTGACATCGCCGTGTACGTCGGCTCCGGCCGCCTGGACATCGGCATCACCGGCCGCGATCTGCTGCTCGACTCCGGCTCCCAGGCCGAGGAGATCCTCCAGCTCGGCTTCGCCGGGTCCACCTTCCGCTACGCCACCCGGCCCGGCACCGCCACCGATGTGAGCGAGTTCGGCGGGATGACCGTCGCCACCTCCTTCTCCGGCCTGGTCACCAAGCACCTCGCCGACCACGGGGTGGACGCCGCCGTCGTCCACCTCGACGGCGCCGTGGAGACCGCCATCCAGCTCGGCGTCGCCGAGATCATCGCGGATGTCGTGGAGACCGGCACCACCCTGCGCAACGCCGGTCTGGACATCATCGGCGAGCCGATCCTGGAGTCGGAGGCGGTCGTGATCCGCCGCACCGGCGCGCCCACCGACGACCCCAAGGTGCGCCAGTTCCTCCGCCGGATGCAGGGCGTCCTGGTGGCCCGGCGCTACGTGATGATGGACTACGACATCCGGGTCGAGCAGGTCGAGCGGGCCGTGGCGCTCACCCCCGGCCTCGAATCGCCCACCGTCTCCCCGCTGCACCACGAGGGCTGGGTCGCGGTCCGCTCGATGGTCCCCTCCAAGGACGCCCAGCGGATCATGGACGAGCTGTACGAGCTGGGCGCGCGGGCGATCCTCACCACCGGCATCCACGCCTGCCGCCTCTGAGCCACCTTCCCTCCCCTCCCTCTCACGAGAGACCCCACACACGTGTCCGCCGCCGCCCAGCCGCCCGCCCTCCCGGTCACCTTCCGGCCGACCGTCACCCGGATCGTCCTGCTGACCGTCGGCGCGGCCCTCGTCGTCGTCCTCACCGCGATCGGACTGCTCCTGGAGAACCTCTCCCCGGGCGAGCAGGCCAGCTTCATCCTGACCGGGCTGCTGTTCTTCGCGGGCCTCGCGCTGTTCAGCCGCCCCAAGGTGGTGGCCGACGAGGCCGGGGTGACCGTGGTCAACCTCATCACCACCCGCCGTCTGGAGTGGGCCGAGGTGCTGCGGGTCAATCTGCGGCCCGGCGACGCCTGGGTCCATCTGGACCTCGCCGACGGCACCAGCCTGCCCGCGATGGGCATCCAGGTGGGCGTCGCGAAGGCGCGGGCCATCGACGACGCCCGCGCCCTGCGCGTCCTCGCCGAACACCACGGCACGGGCGGCGGCACGTCCTGACCCCGCGAGGGGCCTGCCCGTAACCGCCCATCCTTGTTTACTCTGTTGCCGGGGCCGAACGATGCCCCGCCCCGCCTCGACCTGCCCGCACCCCCCGCGCGCAGCCGGCGGGCTCACCCTGCGACCCAAGGAGTGACTCCCTCCAGAGATGGACGGATCGTCCTGTAGTACCTGCGCCGCCGCCGACCCCGAGGCGGCGGCATGAGCGTCACCCTGTCTCTCCTGCTGCTCTCCGCGGCACTCGTCCTCATCCTCGCCAACGGCTTCTTCGTGGCCGCCGAATTCGGCCTGGTCACGGTCGAGCGGCCGGACGCGGAGCGGGCCGCCGAAGAAGGCGACCGGCGCGCCCGTACCGTCGTCGAGGCGCTGCGCGAGCTGTCCTTCCAGCTCTCCGGCACCCAGCTCGGCATCACCATCACCTCCCTGGTGGTCGGCATGCTCGCCGAGCCCGCGCTCGGTCATCTGCTGACCGCGCCGCTGTCCGCGGTGGGGCTGCCGCACGGCGCCGTCTCCGGCGTCGCCGTCGTCATCGGCATGCTCGTGGCCTCCGCCGTCCAGATGGTGATCGGCGAACTCGTGCCCAAGAACTGGGCGGTCTCCCGGCCGCTCCAGGTCGCGCGCTTCGTCGCGGGCCCGCAGTCCGCGTTCGCCCACTTCTTCCGGCCGGTCATCGCCCTGCTCAACACGGTCGCCAACCGGCTGGTGCGGATGCTGGGCGTCGAGCCCACCGAGGAGCTGGCGTCCGCCCGTACCCCCGGTGAGCTGGTCTCGCTGGCCCGCCACTCGGCGCGGGCCGGGGCGATCGAGCAGGACACCGCCGACCTGTTCGTCCGCACCCTCTCGCTCGGCGACCTCACCGCACAGCATGTGATGACCCCGCGGGTGCGGGTCAGCGCCCTCCAGTCCACGGCGACCGCCGTGGACGTGCTCAACCTCACCCGGGCCACCGGACTCTCCCGGTTCCCGGTCTACCGCGACCGCCTGGACGAGGTCATCGGCATGGTCCACCTCAAGGACGCCCTCGCGGTGCCCGCGGACGACCGGCTGCGCACCCCCGTCGGGTCCATCGCCCAGCTCCCGGTGCTCGTCCCCGAGACGCTGCCCGTCCAGCCGCTGCTGGAGCGGCTGCGCAGCGAGCAGCCGATAGCCGTGGTCGTCGACGAATACGGCGGCACGGCCGGTGTCGTCACCCTGGAGGACATCGTCGAGGAGCTGGTCGGCGAGGTCCGCGACGAACACGACGACGAGGCCGCCGACACGCCCGACCTGGCCCAGACCGTCGCCGAGGACGGCCGGCCCGCATGGGACGCCGACGGGGCCTGCCGCGTCGACACCCTCCGCCGGATCGGTCTCGAGGTGCCCGACGGGCCGTACGAGACGGTGGCCGGGCTGGTCGCCGATCTGCTCGGCCGGATCCCCGCCCCCGGGGACACCGCCGAGCTGCCGGGCTGGAAGCTGGCCGTCCGGCAGGTCGGCCACCACCGGGCGGAGCGGGTACGGATCGTCAGGACCGGAGCGGGTACGAGTGCCGGGGCCGGTTCCGCGCCCGGGGCCGGGTCCGCCGCCCCCGCCCCCACAGCTGCCGCCGTCGCCGCCGTAGCCGAGAAGGAAACTGAGCGATGAGCCTCGTACAACTCCTCTTCGCCGCTCTTCTGGTCCTCGCCAACGGGTTCTTCGTCGGCGCCGAGTTCGCCCTGGTCTCCGTGCGCCGCAGCCAGATCGAGCCGCGGGCGGCCGAGGGCTCCGCGCGGGCCCGTACGGTGCTCACCGGGCTGGAGAGCCTGCCGCAGATGATGGCCGCCGCGCAGTTCGGCATCACCGTCTGCTCGCTGACGCTCGGCGCGGTCGCCGAGCCGACCGTCGCCAAGCTGCTGGAGCCGGTCTTCCACGTCGTGCACCTGCCGGCGGGGCTCGTCCATCCGCTCGGGTACGCCATCGCGCTCGCCGTCGTCGTCTTCCTGCACCTGGTGATCGGCGAGATGGTGCCGAAGAACCTGGCCATGGCGGCGCCCGAGAAGACCGCGCTGTGGCTCGCCCCCGGCCTCGTCGGCTTCGCCCGGCTGTGCCGCCCGGTCACCGCGATGCTGGGCGCGTGCTCCCGGCTGGTGCTGCGGCTCTTCCGGGTCGAGCCCAAGGACGAGGTCGAGGCCGTCTTCACGAGCGAGCAGCTGACCCATCTGGTCGAGGACTCCCGGCAGGCCGGGCTCCTCGACGACGGGGAGCACGAACGGCTCGCCGACGCCCTGGAGCTGGGCAGCCGCCCGGTCACCGACGTCCTCCTCGACCCGGCGGGCCTGGTCACCGTCGACCCCTCGGTCACGCCCCGGCAGATCGAGGAGCTGACGGTACGCACCGGCTACTCGCGCTTCCCGGTGTGCGGCGCCGGAGGCGCCTTCATGGGCTACGTGCACGTGAAGGACGTCCTGGACCTGGAGGCCCCCGAACGGGCGGTCCCCCAGCGGGTCTGGCACCCGATCGAGACCCTGCGCGCCGAACTGCCGCTGGACGACGCGCTCAGCGCGATGCGGCGGGCGGCCTCGCACCTGGCGGCCGTGGCCGACGCGTCCGGCAAGGTGCTGGGGCTGGTCGCGCTGGAGGACGTGCTGGAGATGCTGGTCGGCGAGGTCCGCGACCCGGCCCACCGGGACAGCGGCCGCGGCCGCCTCGCGGCCGAGCCGCGCGGCGCCACCCCGGTCCAGGCCCCGGCCGCGGCGTCGGCCGCGGCCGGGGCCCCGGAGGAGCCCGCGATGGTGTCCCGCTAGCTCGAAACGTCCCGCCGTGGCTTTCCGTCGCTCAGCGGCTTGCCCGACGGGGGCCGGCCGGTGACGGATCACCGGGCGGTTCGGGACGGCGGCCGGCGTGGTCCTGCGCCGGTTCGCCGACCGTCGCCGGGCGGAGGGCGGTGACCAGGACGGCCAGTGCGGCGGCCGGGGCCAGCACCGCGATGCTCAGCGCCCCGGGCTGGGTCGGTTCCCACCAGGACAGCAGGCCGGTGTAGAGGGCACCGCTGGTCATCTGGAGGAAGAAGAACAGGCCGGACGCGCTCCGTGCGTTGACTCCCGCCGAGCGCAGCATGCCGGCCTGGCAGACCGGGAAGGCGGCGCCGACGCCGACCATGGCCACTGCCATCGGGACGACAAGGGCCAGCGGTTCGTGCGGCAGCACGTGTGCCCCCACGGCCATCGCCGCCGTCGCGATCAGGGCCAGGATCCCCGAGACGAGCAGGATCCGCGGCAATCCGAAGCGTCCGCTCGTCCTCCGCGCGATCCGGCTGCCCGCGATGTATCCGACGATCACCAGGGCGTACAAGAGGCTGAAGACCGTCGCGCTGGTGCCGAGTTCTACCTGGAGGGTGTGGCTGGAGTAGGTGGTGAAGGTGAAGTACACACACCAGGCGAGGCAGATCACACCGGTGAACCACCAGTAGGCGGGTCGCGCGAGAACCTCTCGCAGCCCCGGGCCGGCCGCTTCCGCGGCTTCCGCGGTGGAGCGGGGCAGGGCCCGCCGTGCGAGGACGAAGGTGCTCGCGCTCAGTGCGCCGAGGGTGAGCAGGACCGGCCGCCAGGGCAGGTGGTCGACGAGCAGCCCGACGACCGGTGGGGTCAGCGCGGGGGTGAGGGCGATGGCCGTGGACAGCTGGGTGAGGGCCGGCAGCCGTTGGTGCTCGGGCAGCGCTTCCTGGACGTAGACGCGGGCGAGTACGGTTCCCGCGCCGCCGCCGAGAGCCTGCACCGCCCGCGCGGCGGTCAGCGTGGCGGCGTCGGGGGCGAGGACCACCACGACCGACGCCACCATGTGCACGGCGAGGGCGGCCAACTGCACGGTGCGCGGGCCCGTGCGGGCCGCCAGTCCGCCGGCGACGGCCATCGACACGGCGTATCCGGCCATGTACACAATCAGGCTGCGGTCGATGGCCGCCGGCGAGGTGGCGAGGTCCGCGGCGACGTGCGGCACCATGGGAACGAACGCGGCCAGCGTCGCCTGCGGCAGCACCACCAGCAGCACCAGGCAGGCGCGCAGGTTCGCCCGGTCCGCCCTCACAGCAGGACTCCATCACGCATGTGCAGCCGGGCGGCGACCTGTTCCGCGACCCGCTGCGCCTGGGTGGCCGCGTACTCCATCGAACTGGTGTGGAAGTGCACGCCCGACGACAGGTCCCCCACCACGTGCAGCCGCGGGATCCGGGCCCCGGACGCATCGAGCACCTCGTTGCTTTCCGGGTCGACGTCCAGTCCGCCCAGTGGATGCGGGCGGGCGACTCCGCTGCTGCCCAACGCGTCCACCAGGGAGCCGGGGCGTGCGGCGGTGATGTCGATTCCGCGGCCCGTCGCGTTGACCACCACGTCGAAGCGCCGCACGTCGCCGTCCCCGAAGGACGCCCGGAACCGGGCGGCTTCCGCGGTCACGCCGGCGATGCCGGCGCGGAAGGCGAGCGCCCCGGATTCGGACAGCTCCAGCAGCCGCCGGGCATTGGCCGGGGGCATCGGGCTGCGCAGGGATGTGAAGATCCGCCCGTAGCGCCGGGTGAACTCCCTTCCGCTGAGGGGGTCCATGGCTCTCCACAGCCGCGAGTACCAAGGGGTCAGTGCGACGACGCACCGCTGCACGGCAGCGGCGGGGCCCGGCTCGCCGAGCCGGGCGCGCAGCTGTTCGGCACCTCCGGTCCGGGCCAGGAACGGTCGCAGCGCATCCCGGAGCGTGGTGCCCCGGCGCGACAGTTCGCCGTCGAGGAGCCGGGCGAGGTCCGCGATACCGAGGCTGCTCCGGCGTGCCAGTTCCTCCCGTACGTCGTCGACGAGACCGGGGGCGCAGTCGCCCGCGCCGAGGTCACAGCGCACATCGGGCAACGTGCCGCTGCGCGAGGCGAGAGTGACCCGGGGCGGGCCGGCCTTGTGGCTCAGCTCCAGGGCCACGTCGATGGCGGTGAGTCCGCTACCCAGGACGAGCACTTCGGCGCCGTCACCGATGTCGTCCGCGAGCCGGCGCACCGGATAGGGCTGGTGGATGTAGCCGGGCGATCCGAACAGTCCGTAGACGTCACGCGGTGGCACGGCGCCCAGGCAGAGGACGACGTCGTCCACCCACCGGGGGGCGGAGTGCCCGGTCAGGACGGCGACCCGCTCGCCGGCGGGCCGGACGTCGCTCACCCGCTCGTGGACGATCTCCACCGAGCTGCCGAGGTGGCGCAGGTCGCTCACGGCTCCGTCGAACATCTCCGCCAGGTACCGGCCGAACCACGCCCGCGGCACGAACTGTCCGCCGTCCTGGCCGCCGCGGGCGGGCATCAAGCCCTTCTGACCCACCCAGCGCCGGAAGTGGCCGCGGTCGGCGTAGTCCACCGACATCGCCGGAACCGGGCGGTTGAGCAGGGCGAGCTCGGTGTCCTCCCGATAGGCGACACCCGGCCCGCACGGCCCGGCCGGTTCGAACACCAGCACATCCGGGGTCTCCGCCACGGGTTCGGCCGAGACCTGCTTCGCCAGGGCGCACAGGAACGCCGTCGCGGAGGCACCTCCACCGACCACCGCGACCCTCCGTCGTCCGTACCGCACGCCGTCAGGTGGCGCGACAACGGTGGCTCCGACCGGTGCGCAAGACACTATTTTCTCCTCAGGCTCGGCTCACGGGGCACGCGGACGCCCCCGGGCGCACGGCGGCGCCGGGGCAAAGATCCACATGATTAGGCAAGCCTTACCTGAATGGGCATGCGGAAGCAAAAATTCCGCTAGCGGCGCCTAGGGCAGCGGGGGGTCCTCCGGGTCGCGGTACATGGGACCGCGGCCCGACAGGACCTCCCCGTACGCCTGCATCAGATCCGGCAGCCGCAGCGTCGCCAGGTCGTCCCGGGTCGGCGTGCCCGTCCACCCCGACAGCCGCAGATCCCGGTACGCGCAGCTCTTCTCGTACAGGGTGCGCAGGAAGCGCCCGTTCCCCAGCTCGTCTATCCAGCCCTGCTCGACCACGTGCCCGCTGATGCTGCGCAGCTCCTCCAGCGACTCCTCGTCCCACACATCGCCGTTCTCCGCGGCCAGCACCTCGCCGATGCGGGTGAGTTCGAGCGGACGGTAGCTGGGGAAGTCGACGCGCGTGGTGAAGCGGGAGCCGAGGCCGGGGTTGGCGGCCAGGAGGCGGTCCATGCCCTCGGGGTAGCCCGCGAGTATGACCACCAGCCGGTCGCGGTTGTCCTCGGCGCGCTTGAGCAGCACCTGAAGCGCCTCGTCGCCGTACGCGTCGCCCTTGCTGTACCCCGAGTTGGACAGGCTGTACGCCTCGTCGACGAAGAGGACCCCGCCGAGCGCCGAGTCGATCAGCTCGTTGGCCTTGACCGCGGTCTGCCCGAGGTATTCGCCGACCAGATCGGCGCGCCCGGCCTCGACCAGGTGGTCGCCGCCGAGCAGCCCGAGCGCGTAGAAGACCCGGCCGAGGATGCGGGCGACGGTGGTCTTGCCGGTGCCGGAGGGGCCGGAGAAGACGAAGTGCCGCTTCGGCGGCTGGACCGGCAGGCCCTGCCCGGCGCGCAGCCGGGCCATGTGGAGCTGCGCGGACAGTGCCCGCACCTGCCGCTTGACCGGCTCCAGGCCGACCATGCGCTCCAGCTCCTGGAGCGCGCTCTCCAGCAGGGCGGGGTCGGACGGCCCGGGCTGGGCGGGCAGGCCGCCCCGGTCGCGGGTGTTGTCGCCGCCGGTCACGGGGGTGGTCATGAGCGGCGGGCCGTCGGCGCCGTCGCCGCCGGTGCGCAGATCACGGCCGTCGGCCGGGTCGGCGGCGGGCGACAGGGTGTCGGCCGGGTCGGTCACGATGCCGTCGGTGGCGTCCTGGCTGCTCACCCCGGACAGCGTCACGGCCGCGAGGTCGGCCGTCTCGTCCAGGCCGTCGGACTCCGCTATGGCGGCCAGCCGCGCCGAGGTGTCCATGAAGGTGGGGTCGATGCGGTGCACCGCGCGGTAGAGGGGGAGGGCCGCGGCGCTGCGCCCGGTGCCCTCATGGGCGCGGGCGAGCCAGTAGCGCAGCTCCTTGCGCTGGGGCTGTTCGCTGCGGCAACGCATCAGGGCGGCGGAGAGGAGCGGTTCCGCCTGCCCGTACATCTCCAGCCGGACCCGGGCCATGCCGCCGAAGAGTCCGGCCTCGATGCCGAGGAAGGGGTCGTCCAGCAGCGGTTCGGTGTGCCGGACCAGCTGTTCCCAGTCCTTGACCAGATACGCGCGGCAGGCGTGCAGGAAGCGGGCCTGCGGATCGGCCTCCACGGGCGGGCACCCGGCCAGCGCCCGGTCCAGCTCGGGGACGTGGCGGCCGTCCAGCCAGTGCGAGGCGTGCGCCAGCAGCAGGTCCCGGTTGGTCTCCAGCACGGGCTGGACCCACCAGCCCAGCCAGTACCAGGAGTTGAGGGTGCGTCGGTGCCGGGTGCGCTGTTCGCCGAAGCGATCGCGGTGCCGGTACATCCGTAACAGCGCGGTCGCCGTGTCGGCGCGCAGCGCGTGCAGGCCGAGCCATGCGTCGGCCATGCCCGGATCGTGCCGCACCGCGGCCCGGAACTCCTCCTCGGCCTGTGCGTAGGCGCCCATCGTGTAGGCGTCCACGGCACGCAGCCAGGCGAGATCGGCCGGGGTGTGCGAACCCTGCGTGCCGAAATCCATCACGTCCCCCACAACCCCTGCCCCCGTGGATGCCGCCGGGGCGGCTGCCCTTTTCGCATCGTACCTGCGCAGGCCGCACCGGCCGAGGGTGCCGCACTGTTGTTCGTCGCAATCGCACAAGGCTTGGCAGGCGTGCGCGGGGGCGTGTAAGGGGCGTACACGACCGGAAGGGGTGGTTGACCGAGCGTGACGGTCCGGTGCCGCACGGCAGTCGGAATACGATGCCGAACCGGGTGCAGACAGGACGAAGCCCCCGATCACGGGGGAACAACCGGGGGCTTCGCGTTGTGGGACGACTCGTACGAGTCGCACATTGAGAACGTAAGACCTGTATGGGCCCCAGGTCAAGCCGAGTTGGGGCGTGCCCGGTAGGTCGGGCGCGGGGTGCGGCCGGACCGGTTCCGCCCGCTCACGCTGAGTGACGCCCAGGGGTGATTCGGGTGGTCGCGGCGGGTCCCGTGAGTATCGCGTACCCCTCTTTTCGCTGCGCTATCAGGGTTTCCGCATGGGGGCGCGAGGGGTCGGCGTCGAAATGCGCGCGCTCGGCGGGCTGCCAGCCGTCCCAGAATGTGGACAGTCCGGGGCCGTCGCGCAGCCTTCCGCGTCGCCAGGCGTCCCGGTCGGACAGCTCCATCCACACCAGATGGGCCAGTTGCGGCCGTACGGCGCGGCGCCCGGCGCCGACGCCTTCGAGGAGGACGACCGGGGCGGGGTCCAGGCGCCGCCGGGTGTCCGCGAAGCGGCGCTCGACCCAGTCATACGGGGCGTACCGGGCGGCGTCGCCACGGCTCAGCGGAGTCAGGATGTGCTCCTGCAACCGCTCGGCCCACCCGAACGGCTCCTCGTGCGTGGCGAGATCGTCCGTATGGACGACGGGCGCGCCGCCCAGCGCCTCCGCCAGCCGCCCGGCGAAGGTGGTCTTCCCGGACCCGGCGTGTCCGTCGACCGCGACGAGACGGACCGGCCCGCACGACGGCGGCAGGGCGCGCAGTCGCCGCGCGAACGTGCGAAGCGTCTCGGCGGGGCGGTCGGCGGTCTCCATGGGGGGCCACTCTACGACTACCGTGGAGTATTCACTCCATTGGTCCACGCCAATATTGATGCGGGGGCGCAGCGGGGAAGCACTGGCCTGACACCACTCGCAGCGGCCATAGTTGTGCGACTGTCGCGCATGCGCATTCGCCGCCGCTGGACGACGACTGGGGGAGCCCCGTATGACCACGTCCGGATTCACGCCCCGCCGCTCCGTGCTCGCCGCCGCCCTCGGCGTCGCGGGCGCGGCCGCCGTACAGATGACCTCCACCGCCGCCGCCTCCGGGCCCGCCCTCCCCGGTCCGGCAGGGACCTCGGCCGGTTCGGGGCGGAAGAAGGCGGGCGCGACCGCCGAGTACCACGGCTGGACCAGCCACGCCGACTGGCTGGCCGGAGCCGCCAAGGGCGTCCGCGCCGAGGCCGGCGCCCGCCCCGGCATCGTGATCTCCCGCCCGGCCGGCACCGTCGACTACACCGACCCGCACACCGGCACCAAGGCCGCCTGGGATTACGCCACCTGGACCTCCCCGGTGCGCAAGCTCTCCGTCCCCGCGACCGAGGCCATCGTCTCGTGGAACGCCCGCACCCCCTCGGGCACCTGGATCCAGGCCGAGCTGAAGGGCACCTACTCCGACGGCTCGGCGACCCCCTGGTACGTGATGGGCCGCTGGGCCTCCGGGGACGGCGCGAACTCCATCCGGCGCACCTCGGTGGACGACCAGAGTGACGACAAGAGTTCGGTGTGGACCGACACCCTCGCCGTCGACGACCCGGCGAGCGGGCTCCGGCTGACGGCGTACCAGCTGCGGCTGACCCTCTACCGCAAGCCCGGCACCACCCGCACCCCCACCGTGTGGCGGATCGGCGCGATGGGCTCGGACGTCCCCGACCGCTTCGAGGTGCCCGCCTCCAAGCCCAGTCTGCCCAAGGGGCGCGAACTCCCCGTACCGCGCTACTCGCAGGAGATCCACAAGGGCCAGTACCCGGAGTACGACAACGGCGGCGAGGCCTGGTGCAGCCCCACCTCCTCGCAGATGATCATCGAGTTCTGGGGCCGCAAGCCCACCGCCGAGGACCTGGCCTGGGTCAACCCCGACTACGCCGACCCGCAGGTCTGCCACGCGGCCCGCGCCACCTTCGACTACCAGTACGACGGCTGCGGCAACTGGCCGTTCAACGCCGCCTACGCCGCCACGTACCGCGACATGCAGGGCGTGGTCACCCGGCTCGGCTCGCTGACCGACGTGGAGAAGCTGATCGCCGCGGGCATCCCGGTGATCACCTCGCAGTCCTTCCTCAAGACGGAGCTGGACGGCGCGGGTTACGGCACCGCGGGCCACCTCATGACCGTCATCGGCTTCACCGCCACCGGAGACGTGATCGCGAACGACCCGGCCTCGCCGGACAACAAGGCCGTCCGCCGGATCTACAAGCGCAGGCAGTGGGAGAACATCTGGCTGCGCACCAAGCGCTACGACGCGAACGGCCAGGTCAAGAGCGGTTCAGGCGGCGTCTGCTACCTGTACTTCCCGGCTAAGCCAGCACCAACTCAGCACCGCGTTCTGCGGGAGCTGGGGATCCTGTGACCGGACCCGCATCCCGCTCCGGCGGCAGATAGCCGCCGAAGGTCGACTCCACCACCTGACGGCAGCGTTCCCGCCCGTCCGAGGTGAGGTGACCGTAACGGTCGACTGTGACCTTGATCGACCGGTGTCCGAGCCATCGGGACACCTCATGGATGGACACACCGTTCGTCAAGGTCACGGTCGCCCACTTATGCCGAAGATCGTGCGGCGTGTACGCGGGGAGCCCGAGCCGCTTGATCGCACGGTCCCATGAATTGCGCACAAGCCCCGGGTGCGTCATCCCACCGGCATGATTGCGGATGGGGAGCCGCGCAGTAAAACGAGCAGACTCTCCGGCACGGGAACGTCGCGCCACTCTCCCTCTGCGCGATGTTTCAGTGGCGCATAGCGAGCGACATAGCGGCGGTCCGGCCCTTGATACCGGACGATTTGGCGACGCACTCGCAAGATGTCTTTCCCGAAATCTTCAGGGAAGACGCCGAGCGACTCGCCGATTCGTAGACCGCAGCAAGCCATGAGCCATACCGCAGGCTCCAATCGAGGCCCCATCGAGCTGGCGATCGCTTGAATTTCCTCAAGGCTGGGAAGGTTCCGTTCATCGACAGGGATGACCTTGTTCTCCAGCTTTTCCGCTTCCTTGACGGGGCTGCTGGATATGCGTTTGTGTCGTACGGCGTGCGAGAAGAGTGCCGACAGCGCGATGCTGCGTGACTCGACGGTGTTCGGCTTGGCGCCGTCCCTCGTCCAGCGTGAGTACAGCGCTTCCACGTCGGCTGCCGTGACCTGGGAGATCGTCTTCCTCCCCAGGTGCGGGACGACGTGCAGCCGCATGATGCGCTCATAGGACTCCCAGGTGCCGGCCGACACCACCGATCCTGTGAGCCAGTCGTCCACGTACCGGCGAAGCGAGACCTTACCGGCAGCTGGGTCGATATAGGTGTTCTCCCTCTTGTCGTTCTCCATCTTGGTGGCGAAGTCCACCGCATCCCTCTTGCGGTCGAAGGACTTCTCCCTCTGTCGAGCACTACGCCCGCCCGGTTCCCGATACCGAACGAGCCACCGCTTACCAGCTGCGGCAGCGCCCTTGTCGATAACCTGCGCCAAGTTCCAACACCAACTCACTCGTACATCCCGAACGGCTTTTGCCGTCGGAGTGATGTTGTAGCTCGATTTTCCGGCAGCGCCAAATGTACTGTCGAGCACCGCTGGTGCTGGGCGGTACGAGGTGCCGGATTGGCAGTTCGCAGACGGGGCACGTACAGATGACTGTTGCCATGGCCTCCCGAGGCGGCGACCCCGTGGGGGCGGGAACTCACTTGCTGTCATGGTTTCTGGTCCCTGGTGGCCGACCTGGGCCAAGCCGGGGGCGGTGCATCGTCTGGGGACGCCGCCGTGGCTTTGAAGGTCCTGAATCATCGCCGAGTCGGGGCGAGCCATTCGGGCGGCGCCGACTTTTCCATCAGGGGCCGGAGATCGTGGATGAGCGGGCGGGCGGGCAGGAGAAGTGCCGGGACCGGGGCGGGGCGGTTCGCCCCGAGCTTCGACAGCGGTCGATCGAGGCGTGCATCCAAGTCAGGTTCTCAACCGGGCTTGTCGCACGGCACCGCTCGGTAGGGGCTGATCGGCGTGCTCCAAGCCACTACCAAGGCGGCGGCATCTCGGTCAGCCCGTCCACCGAGCACCTGGGCCTCGCCAACATCGGCCAAAATTCCACCTTGGCCTGTGACCACTGCGGCAACCGCGGGGCGTCGCCGTCATCCGGCAAGCCCCGGGCGGCAGCGTTGACCCGGTGGTCAACGTCATCGCGTTCATCCTGACGAAGCGGGACGGCTCCACCACGCCCGCGGCTGTCGCGATCCGCTCGGACCTCAACGTCAGCCCGCGCGAACTCGCCGCAACTGCAGACCCGCCTGCGTTGATCTCTTGAATCCGGCCGCGCTACTGGAACCCTTCGGCGAGGAACCCGGGGCCCTCACGCCCTGGCACTGCACGAACGTGCTGCTCTACTTCGACACCTCCGTTGCCCGCTTGGACGACTCTTCCATCTCGGACGGCGGCACTGGGCTTCGCCGCCACACTTCCTGGCCGGGCTCCGGAAACCTGCCTGCGCGCCAGCCGTCGGCACCCACCTGCCCTGTGCCGTGGAAGGTATGGGATGCGGCCGCTGCGATGACGGCCACTATCGCGAAGTCCGCGCCTGCGAAGTTCTGCGGAAAGTGGTGTCGGTGAGCTGTACGTTACCCGGTCAGGGCTCGGGAGGGCCGAGGCCGTGATCCCTCGCGTAAGCGGCAAAGATCTCTGCCGATGTTCCGCCTGTATGGAGGAAGTGCTCGTCGAGGACCGCGGCGAGGGACTGCAGAGCCCCGGCGAGCATGGACGCTGCCAGACGCACATCGGAACCATGTGCCGTTTGCCCGCGCTGGGCCAGGTCGGTGGCGTAGCCGACACTGGCCGCCAGCGACGCGTGGTTCTCACCGTCGTGGAAGTAGTAGGCCTCGGCGTATTGGGTGAAGTCGACACGGATGCGCACCACTTCGGTGGCCAGACTCTCCAACAACGAGGCTCCGAGAGCGCAGTCCAGCTGGTGAGCCGAAGGGGCCGCTTGGCGCAGCAGCGCCAAGCGGATCGCCAGGACCCTCCTGCGGGCGAGTGCCGGGTAGATCTCGAGTACCCAGGTGACCGTGGCAGTCAGCAGCGCGAAGCCGATGAGAGCTTCCAGCGGCGCTACGATGCGCAGCCAGTCCTCGGTCGGCACGATGTCCCCGAGCCCGAGGGTGGCGATGGTGACGAGTGAGACGTAGAGGGCGTCCAGCAGGTCCGCGTGCTGGGCAGCTTTCAGGCCGCTTCCGAAGGAGAACGCCTCCGGCATGTGGGGCCAGTAGATGATGGCCCACCCCAGGATGATGGTGCAGGCCCACATCACGACCACGGTGACCATGGCGAGCGGTCCGACGAGCCCTGCGACCCGTTTGCGGGCGGGGACACGCTGGGACGCTTTCCACAATGCCGACATGACCAGGCGGCTCAAGCCTCCCCGGCGAGTCGGGTGCCAGAGCGTGTGGAACAGGTCTCGCAGTGCGGCCATGACCAACGCGGCCCCGATGAAGGAGACCAACCAATCCATGCCCGTCTCCCACGGCGCTGTTCGGTGTGGTGGACCGAGGGTCGGCCTGAGAGCCCTCGGTCGCTGCTGCTGGGCTTCTGGACCGCTTTGCGGGAGGAGCCCCTCGCCACATGAGCCTATGCGTCTGTGATCTACCGGGGGACGCAGGCTCGCCGCGACGGATCGTCTCGACGCCTCCCGGTCGGGGCGACATCACGTATACCAATGTCACCGCTGTCCGGTTCTCGGCGGGCACTCGAGCGCGCCCGGACCGCGACATGCGTCGCGTACTCGCCGGGTGAGCGCGGTCAGCGATGTGGAGGGGACGGCTTGCGGCGCGATCGGATGCTCGATGAGCCGGGCGGCGAGGGGTAGCTCGGCCAGATCGGTGTTCAGGCGCTCACGGCTCTCCGCGAGCGTGGAGCGGGGGGCGCTGCGCCGTCCGTGGTGCATCACCGTTTCCAGCACGGGGTGGCTGTCGGGTGGAGGCGGTTCGTCGCTGAGGGCGATCAGATCGGAGTATCCCGGGCGGCGGTAGACCTGTTTCGGCCCCGGAGCGGTCACCTTGGCCGCGGAGAGCTTCATCACCGGCCGCCCGTCGTACTGGACCATCTTGTACGCGGAGTCCAGGTAGGGGGCGTCGGCGGAGACGCCGACCCGCGTTCCCACCGCGTAGACGTCGATCGGGGCCCGCGAGCGGACCAGCCGGTCCACCGCGTACTCATCCAGGCTGCCACTGGCGACGATGCGCACCTCCCGCAGCCCAGCGGTGTCCAGGATCGTGCGGGCCTCGCTCGCCAGCGCGCCGAGGTCGCCGCTGTCGAGCCGAACCGCCGAACCGGGGCCGCGTCCCAGGCCGTGCAGCACGCGCGCCGCCGTGCGGACGCCCTGCCGGGTGTCGTACGTGTCCACCAGCAGCGTCACCGGTCCGGGATGAGTGCGGGCGAAAGCGCGGAACGCCTCCTCTTCCGAGCCGAACGCCTCCACGAACGAGTGGGCCATCGTGCCGATGGCCGGCAGACCGCAGGCGGCCGCCGCGGCCACGTTGCTGGTGCCCGCGAATCCCGTCATCGCGCCCAGCCTGGCGCACTGGAATCCTGCCTCCGGCCCGTGTGTCCGCCGCAAGGAGAAGTCCACGACAGGGTGGCCCGACGCCGCGAGGACACAGCGCGCGGCCTTCGAGGCGATCGCGGTCTGGTGGCTGAGCTGATTGAGCACGTACGTCTCCACCAGCTGGGCCTGGGGGAGTGGCGCGGTGATCTCCAGCAGCGGTTCCCCAGCCAGCACGACCCGGCCCTCGGGCACCGCCCGGACCTCGCCGGTGAACTCCAGGCCGGTCAGGGCTGCCAGGTCGCTGGGCGGACGGTGCAGTACCTCCGCGAATGTACGCGTGTCCTCGGGGCCGACACGGAAGGCGGAGAGGAAGTCCAGTGCCGACTCCAGGCCCGCGCTGACAAGGAAGCCGCGTCCGGGCGGCATGTCCCGTACGAAGAGACTGAACGTGGCCGGGGCCGTCATTCCTTCCTCCAGGTACGCCATCGCCATCGTGACCTCGTACAGGTCGGTGGTGGTCGCGTCGGACATCTCGTTCACCGCCTCGTCTCCCGGCCGCCCGGTGTCCAGCATCGGACCGGCGGGATCGGATCGGCCATGGGCCGAAGGACCCCGCCGCCCTGGTCGGTCGGCATGCGCCGTCGGGGCGGCGTTCCCATCATGGGACGAGGAGATGAGCGCCCCATGCCGGAGTGGACCTGGGAGTACCGCGGCTATGACCCGGCCGCCGAACGGCTGCGGGAGGTGCTGTGCACCCTCGGCAACGGCTATACGGCGACCCGCGGCGCGGCGCCCGAGAGCCGCGCCGGGCCGGTGCACTATCCCGGCACGTACGTGGCCGGGTGTTACAACTGGTTGCGCTCCGCCGTTGCGGGACGCGAGGTCGAGAACGAGGACCTGGTCAATCTGCCGAACTGGATGCCGCTGCGCTTCCGGACACTGTCCGATGACGGCACCGTCGGAGCGTGGCTGTCCCCGGACACCCGCGTGCCGCTCGACTACCGGCAGGTCCTGGACATGCGAGCGGGGACCCTTACCCGGACCGTCGCCTATCGCGGCCCTGGCGGGCACCGGCTGGGGGTGGAGCAGCACCGGCTGGTCCACATGGGTGATCCCCACCTCGCCGCGCTGCGGACCGTCCTCACGGCGGAGGACCGGGCGGTACGGGTCGAGGTCGAGTCGGCCCTGGACGGAGATGTGCGTAACACCAACGTGCGCCGCTACGAGGGTCTCGGGGAGCGTCACCTGACCGGGCTGCGCACCGGTACGTCCGGGTCCGGCACTGCGTGGCTGCGTTGCCGGACCCGAACGTCGGACATCCGTATCGCGCTGGCTGCGCAGACCCGGGTCACGGGGGCGGAGCCGCTGTCATACCACCTCAGGCCCGGTCGGCGGCGGGCGGTACACACGCTGACGATCTCCGTCGAACCCGGCCGCCCAGTCGTGATCGACAAGATCGTGGCACTGCACACCTCCCGCGACCTGGCGATCGGCGATCCGCTACAGGCGGCGGTGGAACGGGCGACGACGGCTGGCGACTTCCCCGAGCTGCGCGCCTCACACGAAGCGGCCTGGGCCCGGCTTTGGCGGCGCGCCGAACTCGACGTGCCGGGAGAGCCCGGCCGCATCCTGCGGCTCCATCTCTTCCACGTGCTCCAGACCCTCTCGCCACACACGGCCGACCTGGACGTGGGCGTCCCGGCGCGCGGTCTGCACGGCGAGGCGTACCGGGGGCATGTCTTCTGGGACGAGCTGTTCGTCCTGCCTTACCTGAACCTGCACTTCCCCGAAGTCTCCCGAGGCCTGCTCACCTACCGTCACCGGCGTCTGCCGCAGGCGTGCCGCGCCGCCCGGGAGACGGGACACCGAGGAGCGATGTACCCCTGGCAGAGCGGCAGCGACGGCCGTGAGGAGACACCGCGACTGCACCTCAACCCCCTGTCGGGCCACTGGCTGCCGGACCACTCCCGGCTACAGCACCATGTGAACTCCGCGGTGGCGTACGACGTGTGGCAGTACTGCGAGGCCAGCGGGGACACCGAGTTCCTGCACACCAAGGGCGCCGAGATGATCCTGCAGATCGCCCGCTTCTGGGGCAGCCTGGCTGACCTGGACACCGCGCTCGGCCGCTACCGGATCCGCGGAGTGGTCGGCCCGGACGAATACCACGACGCATACCCGGACAGCCCCCGGCCGGGGCTGGACGACAACGCGTACACCAACGTCACCGCCGCCTGGGTGCTCGGCCGGGCACTCGAACTCGCCCGCGGCCTGCCGGTGTGGCGGCGGCAGGAGCTGCTGGAGCGGCTGGCCCTGGACGACGCCGAACTCGCCCGCTGGGAGGAGATCTCGCGGCGGCTGTATGTGCCCTTCCACGCCGGGGTCATCAGCCAGTTCGACCGCTACGGGGAGCTGGCCGAGCTGGATTGGGGCGCCTACCGCGCCACGTACCGGGACATCCGCCGCCTCGACCGCATCCTCGAGGCCGAGGGCGACTCGGTCAACCGCTACCAGGCATCTAAGCAGGCCGATGTCCTCATGCTCGGATACCTCTTCGCACCGGAGGAACTGGCCGCGCTCTTCCGGGCACTCGGATACACCGTGGACGACACGGTCTGGCGCCGCACCGTGGACTACTACCTGAACCGCACCAGCCACGGCTCCACCCTCAGCAGCCTGGTGCACGGCTGGGTGCTCGCCCGGACCAAGCGCTCGGCGGCCTGGGAGTACTGCCTCCAGGCGCTGGAATCCGATGTCGCCGACATCCAGGGCGGAACCACCCCTGAAGGCATCCACCTCGGCGCCATGGCCGGCACCCTGGACCTGGTCCAGCGCGGACTGACCGGACTGCGCTCTCACGACGGGGCACTCCATCTGGACCCGGCCCCGCTGCCCGAAATGCCTGCCTTCCGCTTCTCCCTCCGCTACCGCGGCCATTGGGGAGTGAGCCTCCGCCTGGACCGCGGCCGGCTGCGCATCGCCGTTCCGGACTCCGATCACGAGCCGATCCGGCTGGTACTCCCCGACCGGACGGTGACCCTCGCACCCGGCCAGAGCCACGCCCTGCGGTTGCCCCACCGCTGACGCAGTCGAGCCCGCGACTCGCCGGGGCCGTGGATGCCATTCCGGCGGCTTCCGGGTCATCGGGTGCGGCGGCGTACGACGGTGGCGGTGAACACTCCGGCGACGGCCGCCGTGGCGGCCAGCAGGACGTATCCCCAGGTGAAGTCGCGAGTGACACTGTTCACCACCCCCATCACCAGCGGGGGGAAGAAACCGCCGAGCCCGCCCGCGGCGCCGACCACGCCAGTGACGGAGCCGACACGCTCCGGGGGCACCAAGCGGGCGACGAGGGCGAAGACGGCGCCGGCACCGGCGCCCAGCGCGGCGGCCATGCCCAGGAAGGAAATCGTGCCGAGAGGGACCAAGGGGGCCTCTGTCGCGGCGACGAGCGCGAGGGCGGCCACCATAGCGTAAGCCGTCACCAGAACCGGAACCGGGCGCACCCGGTCGGACAGCCACCCGCCCACCGGGCGCATGGCGACGGCCAGCAGGACGAAGCCAGCCGTGCGTGTGGCTGCGTCCGAGCGTTCGAGCCCGAAGGCGGTGGTGAGATACGTGGGCAGATACACGCTGAAGGCGACGAAGCCGCCGAAGGACACGGCGTAGAGGAGGGCCGTCTGCCAGGCGACGGCCATACGCAGCGTGGCCGCCGTGCGGGCCAACAGCGATTCCGCCGTGACGGCACGTCCGGGGTTGTCGCGAAGGAAGAGGCAGGCCGTGAGGGCGTACACCGCCAGGAGGACCGCGACCAGGTCGAACGGGAAGTTCCGGCCAACGGCATCGGTGAGCTGCACGGTGGTGAAGGCGGAGATGGCCGTTCCGCCTGTGCCGATGCCGAAGACCCCGAGGGCCAGCCCCCGCCGCCCTGGCGGATACCACGAGTTGACGAAGGGGACGCCGATCGCGAACGTCGTGCCGCCCAGCCCGAGGAGGAACCCGCCCACGAGCACCTCGGCCAGAGAGTCGGCCGCGTGCCCGAGATAGAGCACGGGCAGGATGGTCGCGGCGGTGACGAGTGGGAACATCACCCGGGCGCCGACACGGTCGGTGAGCGCCCCGATGGGGATCCGGCCGAGCGAACCGACGAGCACGGGTGTGGCCACCACCAAGGACTGCTGGAAGGGCGTGAGGCCGAGTTCCTGCCGGAGGGCCGGTGCGAGCGGGGCGAGCAGGGACCACGCCCAGAACGAGACCAAGAATCCGAGCGTGGCAAGGGCGAGCATCCAGGACAGCCGGGGAGGTGGCGTCGCGTGGTCCGTCCGCGGTACGTGGCTGTTCATGTTCCTCCTCCCGTACAAGACGTTCCCGTCCCAGCGGCGTGGCCGCGCGTCCGAACGGGTTGCCACACCCGTCGACCGGGGTGGTGGTTTGAACGCTTGGGGGTACTCCGTGTGTGGAGAGGTGTTCCTTGGGAGACGAGGCAACCGCCATGGAACAAGTGGTCACCGTGGGCCTCGACGGTTCGGCCGAGAGTCTGGCCGCCGCTCGCTGGGCCGCAGAGGAGGCGGAGCGGCGTGAACTGGCGTTGCGTCTGACGCACGCGTGGATCCTGCTGTCACCGCCCACTCCCGACAGTCCCGCGGCGGACGAGCAGAACTACTGGGCGCGGCGGATCGTGCACGAAGCACACACGGAACTGTCCGGCCTCCATCCGCGACTGACCATCATGGAGGATCTGGTCGCGGAAGAGGCCGAGACGGCCCTGCTCGACGCGGCCGCGCGGTCGCGGATGCTGGTACTCGGTTCCCGGGGGCTGGACCGGGTGGCGAGCTTTTTCCTGGGCGACATCGGATTGCAGGTCGTCGGCCGGGCGGAGCGGGCCGTGGTGCTGGTCCGCGGGGACCGGGCGGCGGAGGGGCGCCGACGGCAGGTGGTCGTGGGCCTGAGCTTGCACGGTCCCCAGGACAACCTGCTCGAGTTCGCCTACGTCACCGCCTTCACCCGTGGTGTCCCGCTGCACGCCGTCCACGGAAGAAAACCTGGCCAGGCGTACACCGCCGCCCGCGGCGCGGAGGCCGACGTGGCCCGGGACCTCGCGGAGCAGGCGCGACAGGAACTCGACGAGGTGCTGCGGCCGTGGCGCGAGAAGTTTCCCCGGGTGCGGGTCATCGACGAAATCCGGCTGGAGAGCCCCGCCCAGGCGGTGGTACGGGCCGCGGCCGACAGTGATCTGCTGATGGTGGGACGGCGAAAACACCCACCCACCCTCGGCCCCCGCCTTGGCCCTGTGGTGCAGGCGGCCGTGCACCACGCCGCCTGTCCGGTTGCCGTGGTTCCTCATGAATGACGGTGGGGCAACCGCCCGTCCGCGGCGCCGCGCTGCGCCGTGTCGGCGACGCGCGATCTGAGACGACGGGTGGAACCGACGAGAGGAGGAGGGGTCCTGTGCCTGAGACTCCGCACATCGTGAGCGATGTGATGACGCGAACGGTCGTCGCTGTCGGGCGGGACGCGCCGTTCAAGGAAATCGTGCAGACCCTGGGCCAGTGGCGGGTGAGCGCCATGCCGGTGCTGGAGGGCGAGGGGCGTGTGGTCGGAGTCGTCTCCGAGGCGGACCTACTGCCCAAGGAAGAGCTCCGGGACAGCGATCCGGATCGTTTCGAGCAGATGCGGCGTCTGCCCGACCTCGCGAAGGCGAGGGCGGTGACGGCGGAGGAGCTGATGAGCACCCCGGCGGTGACCGTGCACACGGACGCCACCTTGGCCGAGGCGGCCCGGGTCATGGCCGTCAGGCGGGTCAAGCGGCTTCCCGTGGTCGACGCCGAGGGGATGTTGCGGGGGATCGTCAGCCGGGGCGATCTGCTGAAGGTCTTCCTCCGGGCGGACGAGGACATCGAGGAGGAGGTCCGCCGCACGGTGGTGTCCTGTCTCTTCCCCGGGCTCGGGCATGACGTCCACGTGCGGGTGAACGAGGGCGTGGTCACCCTCAGCGGAGAGTTGCACGACACCGCTCTGATTCCTGTGGCCGCGCGCCTTGCCCGGGCTGTGGAGGGCGTCGTGGATGTCGAATGCCACTTCAGGGCCCCTGGACACGCTGGGGCGGAGAGTCCGTCCTGAAGTGCAGCCTTCGCGACGGTGTAAGCGGGCTACGGCTCGATGTCCAGCACGTCAGGGACCGGCCGACGCGGGGTCTGCGTGCCAGGCCGGCCGTAACCCAGCCGCAGCACCATCTGCACGTAGGCCGACCCCGATATCGGGTCGCGCAGCGGCCAGCGCAGGTCGTGCCATTCCAGGGCCTGGGTGACGAACGAAGTGGCAAGTCCTTCGATCGTGGCCTGGAGCAGCACCCGTTCCATCGCCTGGCCGGTGCGCAGCCAGTCCTCCGGCCGGTCGCGTCCGGTGCTCAGCAGGGCCAGATGGGGGGTGGTCTCGAAGTCGGCGGCCGGGCGGCCGGGGACCGGTTCGCCGCCCGCGAAGTCCCGCATGGGAGCCTTGCCGATGCGCCGGCGGGGCCCGAAGGCGTGCTCCGGAACTCCTTCAGTGGCAGGCCGGGTATCGTCCGCCCTGCGGGTGAAGCGGGCCAGGTCCGCCGCGACGCCGGAATCGGTGAGATTGCGGGCTTCAGCCTCCAGCGCCAGGTCCAGGACGGCCTGCAGGTGCCATCCCGACGCGAAGGACAGCGAGACGTGCTCCCGGCGTGCGGCGTCCGCGAGGGCGGTCCGCACGGAATCGGGTAGGGGCGTCTCCGCGAAGGGATAACGGCTGGTGTGCCGGGTGCGCACGGCGGGGTACAGGGCAGCCGGATCGTCGTCACCGCCGTCGAGCGGGCCGGTCAGTGCCACGGAGGCCAGCAACATCGGATCTGCCGGAACGGGAAGCAACCGGGTGGTCGCCTGCCAGCCCTCGTGCGCGACCGCGACCCGCAGATTCATCAGGGCCGCGCCGCACCCGACGTGCAGGGCGCGCTGCTCCGGGTCGGAATGCGGCAGGGAACCACGGAGGTCTCCCCGGAGGTGGAAGACGCGCCTGCCCCGGAAGTACTGGAACCGCCACGGCTGGGCATTGTGCATCGACGGGGCCGCTGTGGCGTCCCGCACCAGAGCCGTGACGACCTCGTCGGCCGGCGGTTGAACACTCACTGATGTCCGGGGGCCGCGGGGCCCCGAGGTCTTTCCGACACGTGCTCGATGTGGTGAATGTGTGCGTCCGGACCCGGGAACACGAGGCTGACTCGATCCGAGTCCGACCATCGCACGTCATAGGGAGGCGTTCCGTCGTCATGGTGGAGTCCGACGATCTCACCGTCCCGCCTGGCAGCGCCGGTGGTCGGGCTTTCGATGATCAGTTGGTCACCGACATGAGCACGCATCGGTGGTCCCGCCTTTCCGGTTCCCTTCTCCGTCCTTCTCCACCATGGCACGGCGGGTGAGTGCTGTCCTGGGCCGAATGGCCGACCGGATGGGCCGTGAAGCCCATGTGGAGGCCACCATGAGTTGCCACGCTCGGCAGCCGGGAAGCCGACGGGGCTCCAGGAGCCCGGAAGGAGGCGGCAGATGCACCACAGAACAGTCGGAGAACTCATGACCCGCGGGGTGGTCCGGGCGCCGCGCGACATGCCGTTCAAGGAACTCGTCATGCTCCTCGCGGAGAACGACGTCACGGCGGTTCCGGTCGTGGATGCTTCCGGCCGTCCGATGGGCGTGGTGTCCGAGGCGGACCTGCTGCGCAAGGTGTCGGGCCAGGCCGATACGTCCGGCCGGGTACTGCTCCCGCATTCGGAGGCATGGGAGCGGGCGAAGACCGAGGGAGCGAGGGCGGAGGAGCTGATGTCAGCCCCTGCTGTGTGCGTACGTCCCGAGTGGACGGCCGCCGAGGCCGCTCGCCTGATGGCCATCCACGACATCAAAAGGCTTCCTGTCGTGGACGAGACCGACACGTTGCTGGGCATCGTCAGCCGTGGTGATCTGCTGCGGATCTTCCTGCGCCACGACGACGCGATCCACGACGAGATCTGCCGTGATGTGCTGAGCCGGACTCTCCGGCTGGCTCCCTCGTCCGTGACGGTCGAGGTGCGGGAAGGCGAGGTCACGCTGAGTGGATCGGTGGAGATGCGGAGCATGATTCCGATCATCGTCCGGCTGTGCCAGGGCGTGGACGGGGTGGTCTCGGTCAGCGAGCGCGTTTCCTTCCGCACCGATGACACGCAGGGCCCTTCCGCGGTGGTGTGAAGCGTCGGATGCGGTCGCGAAGGCGGGCGATGTTTGTGTGGGTGTGATCCCTCTGTCGCACCTTCAGGGAAGCCTTCGGGACCACCGGGGTTCCAGCCGGTCCCATTCGGCGGCCCACTGGGCGTGCTTGCGTCGGTCCATCGCACAGGCGATGCCCCTGTGGACGTTGAGGACGACGAGGGCCACGGCTCCCGCCGAGACGCTGCCCGCGATCCATCCGGTGGTCCGCGCGACAGCCGGCCGCAACGGTGCTTCGACGAGGTCTCCCTGGCGGTCCACCCAGACCTTCACGTTCGCGCCCCGAGGCGTGCCGCGTTCCACGCGGGTGACAACTGTCCGTTCCGTGCCGTCCTCGTCGGTCCAGCGAACCCGACCAAACTGCCCGCCGGTCCCCATGTCCATGGGCCCGCTCGCCAGACGTGCGGTGACCTGGTGGCGTTGTGCCGCCTGGACCTGCGCCGTGTGCATCTGGGACTCGTAGGCCGCCCATCCGGCGATCAGGGACGCGGCAGGAAGGCCGACGGCCAGAAGGGCCGTCAGCAGGACGGACACCCAGAACTGGACACGGTCGGAGCGGCGCAGCAAGGGGTTTCCGGACGCGGATTGCCGCATATACGTGCGGATGCCGAGCCCGTGCGCGCCGCGGCGTTGCTCTCGGTCCATGGTCCGGTCCTCGGAACTCGCTTCACCGAACCCCTCACATGGCCATGGTCCCGCGCCGAAGCCGGATACGCAGGTCCTGCTGTCCCGGGCCAGTCTGACGAGGCGCGGACGACCACGACTATGGGCGAAGCGGTTTATTGGTGTCGACGCTCACCGCGACACCCCTGATTGCCCCTGCGGCGTCCGCCGTAGGGGCGTGCTCGCGCACGCCGAAGCCGCAACGATCAGCGCAATACCGGGAGCTTGCTTCGCCGAGGTGCGTGACGAGCTGACGGCGTGGCTGGACGCGTGGGCTGGGACGACCGGAGAAGGGCCGAAGGCGTTGTCCCACGCGGCGGCCGGGCGGCTGCGTGAGCAACGACCGGCTGTGGGACACCCTGTGGGGTCTGCAGAGCACCCTGTCAGCGGGCAATGCACGGCGGCTTGTGCAGCACTCACAGTCGGAGTGTGCGGCGCAGTGCGAGGGTGAGTTCGTCGAGCTTGTCCTGACCGTGGGCCGGGTCTGCTTGGACGGCGGTGGTGACGCAGTGCCGTACGTGGTCGTCCATGATGCCGAGGGCGACTTCCTGCAGAGCATGGGTGACAGCGCTGATCTGGGTGAGGACGTCGATGCAGTACCGGTTGTCGGTGACCATGCGTGTGACGCCGCGGGTCTGGCCTTCGATTTTGTGCAACCGGGCCAGGTGGTCGGGCTTGTGGTTGGTGTACCCGGGTGGTGCCGGCGCTGGGGTGGCGCCGTGGTCGGAGGTGGTGGTCATCGTGGTGGGCCTCCTTCGCGGGTGCCGTTCGTGGTCTGAGTGCGGTAGCGGTCGGGGGCGGCGTCGAAAGCGGCCGCGCAGTGTGCGGAGCAGAAGGCATAAAGGCCGTGCGGGGTGTCGCGGCGTTCGGCGGCGGTGGTGGGGTCCAAGGGCATGCCGCATACGGGGTCGACGTCTGTTGCTGCCTCGTGGCCGTGCTGGTGGTGCGGCTGTCGGTCGTCCCTGGCTGCCGCGGGCCGCGTGGTGGCGTGGTGGGTGGTTGATCCGACGAGGGGGCCGGCTCCGGTAGGTGCGGCGGCCGGTAGTGGGGTGGTGTGCCAGTGGCGCAGGCGGTTGGCGTTGGTGACCACCGACAGAGAGGACAGGGCCATGGCGGCCGCGGCGATGACAGGGCTGAGGCGGATGCCCCACAGGGGGTAGAGGGCGCCGGCGGCGATGGGGATGCCGATGGCGTTGTAGATCAGGGCGAAGAACAGGTTCTGCCGGATGTTGCGCATGGTGGCCCGGGAGAGCTGGATGGCGGTGACCACGCCGGTGAGGGAGCCCGAGATGATGGTGATGTCGGCGGCTTCGATGGCGACATCGGTGCCGGTGCCGATGGCGAGTCCGACGTCGGCCGCGGCCAGGGCGGGGGCGTCGTTGATGCCGTCGCCGACCATGCCGACCGTGCGGCCCTCGCCTTGCAGGCGGCGGATTTCGTCGGCCTTGTGCTCGGGCAGTACCTCGGCGAGCACCCGGCGTACCCCGACCTGGCTGGCGACGGCTTCGGCGGTGCGGGCGTTGTCGCCGGTGATGACGACCACCTCCAGGCCGAGCCGACGCAGAGCGGCGATGGCGGCGGTGGAGTCGTCTTTGACGGTGTCGGCGACGGCGAGTACGCCGACGGGTGCTCCGTCGACGGCGGCGAAGACCGGGGTCTTGCCCTGGGCCGACAGGTCCGTTGCCACGGGTTGGAGGGCTCCGGTGTCGACGTGGGCGTCGCCGAGCAGGCGGGCGGTGCCGACCAGGATGGTGTGGCCGTCGGCGGTGGCGCGCGCGCCTTTGCCGGTGATCGAGTCGAAGCCATCGGCCGTCGGGACGGCCAGATCCCGCTGCCGGGCGCCGGCCACGATCGCGGCCGCGAGGGGATGCTCGCTCATGTCCTCGGCGGCTGCCGCCAGCGCCAGCAGCTCGTTCTCCTTGAAGCCGCCGTCGATGGGGTGCACGTCGGTGAGAACGGGCTTGCCTTCGGTGACGGTGCCGGTCTTGTCCAGCACGATGGTGTCCAGCTTGTGGGCGGTCTCCAGGGCTTCGGCCGAGCGGATGAGGATGCCTGCCTGGGCGCCCTTGCCGGTGCCGACCATGACCGACAGCGGGGTGGCCAGTCCCAGAGCGCAGGGGCAGGCGATGATCAGCACGGCGACGGCCGAGACCAGGGCCAGGGTCAGGGCCGGGGCGGGGCCGAGGGTGAACCAGACGGCGAAGGTGGCGACCGCGATGGTGATCACGGCGGGGACGAAGTAGGCGGACACGGCGTCGGCGAGCCGCTGGATGGGGGCTTTGGACGCCTGGGCCTGCTGAACGAGGCGGATGATCTGGGCCAGCATGGTGTCGGCGCCGACCTTGTCCGCGCGTACGCGCAGGGACCCGGTGCCGTTGACGGTGGCGCCGATGACGGTGTCCCCGGCGTGTTTGGTGACCGGCATCGGTTCGCCGGTGACCATGGATTCGTCCACCGCCGAGGCGCCCGAGAGAACCTCGCTGTCGACCGGCACCTTCTCCCCGGGGCGGATCATCAGTACGTCACCGACGGCGACCTCGTCGACCGGGATCTCCACCTGGGTACCGTTGCGCAGCACGCGGGCGGTGCGGGCCCGCAGCCCGAGCAGGGCCCGGATGGCCTCGCCAGTGCCTGCCTTGGCCCGGGCCTCCAGCAGTCGGCCCAGCAGGATCAGGGTGAGGATCACCCCGACCGCCTCGAAGTACACCGCGCGGACCTCGGACGGGAAGAGGAACGGGGCGAGGGTGATCAGCAGGCTGTAACCGTAGGCGGCCGTGGTGCCCAGGGTGATCAAGGAGTTCATGTCCGCGGAGCGGTGCCGCAGGGCCAGCCAGCCGGTGGTGTGGATCGGGCGGCCGGTGTAGAACATCACCGGAGTGATCAGCGCCAGCTGGAGCCAGTGGTCCAGCATCCACCCCGGCACCCAGCCCGCGCCGAACAGTTCGTGTGCCATGACCGCGATCAGCACCGGCAGCGTCAGCACGGCGCCCACCACGACCCGCCGGGTCAGATCACGGATCTCCGCACGCCGCTCGGCGGCCTCCGCCGCTTCCGCGTCCGCCGCACTCCCGTCCTCCGACGATCCGACGGCCGGCCGGGTCGCGATGGCGGCCTCGCCCCGGCCACCGTCGGGGGAAGCCCGCCCGCCTTGCGGGGGATCGGCCGGGTCGACCAGCAGCGTTCCGCGGATCATGTTCATCCCGCACACGAAGCCGAAGGACCCGGCCTGCTCGGGCAGGAGCCGCACGGTGGTACGCGCGTGGGCGGGCAGGCCCGCGCTGATCCGAAGGTCGGGAAAGACTACCCGCGAAGTGCACTCCCCGGACTCCTGCCGGTCGAAGACCATCTCCACCGGCATGCCCTGGCGCACCCGGATGACGTTCGGACTGTAGCCGCCGCGCACCCTGACGCCCACACGCTGCACACCACCCTCGACGGTTGCCGTGCGGGCTCGTCGCGGCCCGAAAAAATACCAGCTCAACGCGACGATCAGGATCAGAGAGGTGGCGATGACCACGAGATCCAAAACGTTCATGGCAGAGATCCTTCCGCCCTTGGTTCCCAGGATCCCTCGTGGCCACCCGTACCCGGTATGGGCTCACCGACCCACCAGGCAGGTACCGGCCGACCCCTGCATACCCACGCGGCACGGTGGACCATGGCAGCAGGGAGACCTACCGCTCCGTGAGCCGTCCGCACCAGCAGTACACGTCCGCTGCCGCCCGGCCCCCGCCTCCGCACTGAGAGCCAGGGGACCACGGCGTCCCCTCTCCCCGGGCGGACCTTCTCTTGAAGAATGGCCCGGCACATGAACAAAGAGCAGAGAAAGAAAAACTACGGCCTGTACGCCATCGCGCTCGCCATCGGCATCGTCGGCGCCCTGGCACTCGGCCTGCCGGTGCAGACCCTGATCCTGCTCGGCGTCGTCCTGGCCTGTCCGCTGATGATGTTCTTCATGATGCGAGGCGTACACGGCGGCCAGCAGCACGATGCCTCCCACCACGACGCGGACCAGGACGATCGGCTGCATCGCGGCGATCAGCCCCCCGGCTCCCGGCGCCAGTAGTAGCCGAGGGGTGGCAAGGCGAGAACGGTCGTGGACGCCGTGGTGGCCATCGTGATCGGGGTCCTGATCCTGGCGGCCGTCCTTTACGACGTGGGCCGCCTGATCACCCTGGGCGAATGGCGCTGGCCGCCGCTGGCCCGACTGTGCGGCCGGCGCGCGGCCTTGGAAGCCACGGAGCGGTGGTGCGCCGGACTGCGGCGGCACGGCCGGATCGACACCGCCGACTACCAGCGGCGGATGAGTCTGATCGCTCACGGACAGCGCACCGCCCATCAGGAGGCGACGGCAAGGAGACGATAATGGCTGACGCCGCGTACGGCCTGTGGCCGCTGGTGGCGAGCTTGTCGTGCTGGGCACCCAGTTCCCGCTGCTGCACGACACCCACGCCGGCGGACACCTGTGGAACGACCTGACCGGCTGGTCCGGCGACCCGCACCTGAGCCCCTTCCACCTGGCCGGCTACATCGCCATCGGCGGCGGCTTCTGGCTGATCGCCGCCGCCTGGCGACACCTGCACACCGCCGCCCAGCACGACAAGCTCGCCACCACCGGCCCCTACGCCTGGGTGAGGCACCCGCAGTACGACGGCCTCCTGCTCGTCATGATCGGATTCCTGCTCCAGCGGCCCACCATCCCCACCCTGATCATGCTCCCGATCATGGTGTACGTCTACGTCCGCCTGGCCCGCAGCGAGGAACGCGAAGTCGCCGAGAAATCCGGCGACCAGTGGGCCGCCTACGCCGCCCGCACCCCCACCTTCTGGCCCCGTCGCCCACCCCGGCACCGCAGCCCCGCCCACAGCCGGACCCCGACCATGGCCACCGGAGCGGCCGCGAACAACCGGCGAGCACACTGAACGGCATTCCCCCTTTCCGTTCAGACGAAATGACTGGTCCACCCGGGTAGTTCATTCGCCAACCCGCGCGTTCGAGCCCCAAGGCAGGACCCGGCAGGTCAACATGAGCTGTCCCAGACTGCCCCGGCCTCTCACCCCCCGCCCCCGGGCCGCCCCAACCTGGAGAACATCCGGCCATGACCGCAGCCCGCCCACTCCTGCGCCGTACCACCCTGGCCTCCCTCACGGCCGTGACCGCGCTGGCGCTGGGCGCGTGCGGCGGCAACGACAAAACCGAGGTGGCCTCCACCGCATCCGCTCCGGCAGCGACAGCCACAGGTCGGCACAACCAGGCCGATGTCACCTTCGCCCAGCAGATGATCGTGCACCACCGCCAAGCCATTGAGATGGCCGACATGGCCCAGGAACACGCGCACACCAGCGACGTGAAAGCCCTCGCGGTAAAGATCGAAAAGGAGCAGAAACCGGAGATCAAGACCATGACCGGCTGGCTGAAATCCTGGGGTGAGAAGGTCCCCGAGGGGAGGACCATGCCCGGCATGGGCCACCGAAGCCCCTCCGCGACGCCCAGCATGCCCGGCATGATGGACGAGCAGCAGATGCGCGACATGACGCACGCTCCCGGCAAAGCCTTCGACACCATGTTCCTGACCATGATGATCAAGCACCACCAGGGCGCGATCGATATCGCCGAGACCGAGAAGAAGCAGGGCGCCCATGGCCCCGCCAGAACCCTCGCCGGTGACATCATCACCACCCAGACCGCGCAGATCACCCAGATGCGGAAGATGCTCGGCACCAGCTGATCCCATCACGCGCACGCCGAAGTGGGCGGCGCCCCACAACCACCGCCCCGGTCCGGCCACGCGCGCATCACCGTAGGGCGAATCGGGAGTGGGACATACGGCGGGGGACCGTAGGCCATCGACAGCCTCCGCCTGGAGCACGGGCCTGACAACGAGCGGGGCCTGATCGGGAAGCGCGGGGACGGCTGCTTCCTCGCCTGCGTCCTGGGATCGAAGGCCGACCGCGAGCATGCGCTCACCATCTGGGCCCGCTAACACGGTCTCCCAGGCGGGATGTCAAACGGCGAGGGTCGGGTGGGGCGCCCGGCCGTGGCCATCGTGCGGGCGCTGCAGCCCGGTCACCCACGCCTGCCAGCGACCCAGCGACGGCGTACGGCGTCCTCGTGTTCGCGCTCCTCGAGAGCGAGGTCGATCCGGGCGAGCGCCTCCTCCAGGCGGGGGATCCAATGGCGCCGCAGGGCGCGGACCCGCTGGCGGGTGTGTGCCACCTCCGCCCCGACGACCCGGGCGGCCTGCCGGGCGACGGCGTACTCGGCGCCGGCCAGCAGCACCTGACGGTAGGCGGCCTCGGCGTGCACCAGGGCGGTGTTGCCGGGGGTGGCCGCGTCGGGGGAGCGGTCCGGGATGTGGCACGAGGCGAGCGCGGGGTGGCGCACCCCCACCGTGGATTCCTCACGCCAGGTGAAGTCCGCGGCACCGATCCCCTCAGCCGCCGCCTCCAAGGCGTGTTCGCCGCCCAGGAGGACCCCTCTCAGCAGCCATGTTTCGGCGTCCCGGACTGCTTGTCGCCATGCCTGCGCACCGGCCTCCTCGGCCCGCAGCAGGGCTTCGTGCCGTGTCCGCAGGATGCGCAGTTTCCGCTCCAGGAGCTCCGCACCGCGCAGCGCGACGTGCCGGCTGTGCCGAAGGCGCAGCCGCCCGGCGCGGGAGGGCGGAGGGCCGGACGGGGTCGTCATGGATCGGCCCCGTTCCGCTCGCCGCCGCCATCCGGTTCCGCCTGCTCGCCGCCGTCCGGTTCCGCCGGCTCCGCCCGCGCGCCGTGCGCGTCCAGCAGTGCGGCGGGCAGCATGGTGAGCTCACCGCGGGGGAGGGTGAGCAGCGCCTGCCAGGCGGCGTCCAGCGTCCGGTCCAAGGGACGCGCTTCGTCGGGCCGCTGATGCAGGAAACGGCGCAGGAACGCCTCGTCGAAGTCGAGGTAGCGGCGGTCGGTCGGGCTCAGGGCCGCCTCGCCCACCAGGTCCGACAGCTCCCTCACCTGCCGGGCCCGGGCGAGCGCGGCCAGGGTCTGGGCCGCGAGGTCCAGGTGGTCGGGCCGGGTGCGCCCGGGCCCGGCTCCCTTGCGCATCAGGCGGGACAGCGATGACAGGGCGTCCACCGGCGGATACACCCCTCGGGCGTGCACCTGGCGGGAGAGCACGATCTGGCCCTCGGTGATGTATCCGGTCAGGTCGGGGACCGGATGGGTGATGTCGCCCGCGGGCATGGTGAGGACGGGCAGCACCGTGATCGAGCCCGCGCGGCCGCGGATCCGGCCGCAGCGCTCGTAGAGCGAGGCCAGGTCGCTGTAGAGGTAACCGGGATAGGCGCGGCGGGCCGGGACCTCGCCCCGGGCGGCGGAGACTTCGCGCAGCGCCTCGGCGTAGGCGGTCATGTCGGTCATCACCACCAGCACGTGGCGGCCCAGGGAGAAGGCGAGGTGTTCGGCCACGGTGAGCGCGACGCGCGGGGTCAGGGTCCGTTCGATCACGGGATCGTCGGCGGTGTTGAGCAGCAGCACCAGTTCGCCCGCGGCCGAACGCTCCTCCAGCGCGTCCCGTACGAAAGCGGCGTCCGGATGGGTCAGGCCCATGCCGGCGAAGACGACGCTGAACGCCTCGCCACCGGCGGTGGCCTGCGCGGCGATCTGGGCCGCCAGTTCCAGATGCGGCAGCCCGGCCGCGGAGAACACCGGCAGCTTCTGTCCGCGGACCAGTGTCGTCAGGACGTCGATGGCACCGACGCCGGTGAGGATGGGCTCGGAGGGTGGCTCCCGCCGGACCGGGTTGATCGGGGTACCGCTCACCGCCGCGCTGGTCTCGCCGAACATCGGTGGCCCACCGTCGATGGGCTCGCCGCGGCCGTTGCACACCCGGCCCAGCCAGCCCGGGCCTACGGGGACGCGCAGCGGTTTCCCGGCGAAGGACACCCGCAGGTGTGACGGGTCCATTCCGGTGGTGTCCTCCAGCACCTGCACCACGGCGAGTTCGCGGTCGACCTCCAGGACGAGGCCGTATCGCCGCTCGCCTGAGTCCAGGGTGATCCGTACGAACTCGTCCCACCCCACCCCCGAGACTCCTTGCACGATGGCGAGCGGGCCGCGCAGTTCCCGTATGGCCGTGTACTCGACCTCGCTCCACGTGGTCACGGCGCCTCGCCTCCGGGCCCGCCGGGGAAGGGTCGGGGCCGGCCGTTCACCGCAGCTCCCCGAGCCGGGCGAGCATGGTCTCCCGGCGCGCCGCCACTCCCGCCGTGTCATACGGGCCCACCTCCTCGCGCGCCCGCAGCACCGGTCCGAAATCCGCGGCCTCCACGGCTGCCGCCGGGACGCCGGAAGCGATGCGTTCCCGGCAGCGGTCGATGACCGCGAGAACGGCGTCGGCCAGTGCCGCGGCCTTGTCCGGTCCGCAGTAGGCGTCGTTGGCGGACAGCGCGCTCTGCTGCAGCACTCCTTCGCGCACCAGCCGTCCGGCCAGGACGCTGACGCGTTCCGAGTCGGGCAGGGCCGTGATGCCGACCAGGTCGACCAGATCCGCCAGCCGATCGGCCTCCGCCAGTACCGCGGCGAGCCGGTCGCGCCGGCTGGACCAGGCGGGGTCGTCGGCGGCCGCCCGACGGGCGGCGAGCGGTGCCGCGTCCCGGGAGAAGGACCCCGCCCAGGACACGGCCGGGTAGTGGCGGGCGTAGGCGAGGTCGCGGTCGAGTGACCACACACAGCGCACGAACCGTTCGGTGTGGGCCGTGACCGGTTCGGTCATGTCGCCACCGGGTGGGGAAACCGCCCCGATCACGGTCACCGAACCCCGCTCACCGCCCAGCGTCGTCACGGCTCCCGCGCGTTCGTAGAAGGCCGCGATCGCGGAGGCCAGCCCGGCCGGGTAGCCCTCCTCGGCGGGCAGCGCGCCGGTGCGGGAGGCGAATTCGCGCAGGGCCTCGGCCCAGCGTGAGGTGGAATCGGCGATCAGCACCGTGTCCAGCCCCATGTCGCGGAAGTACTCGGCGACGGTGGCCCCCGTGTGGATGCCGGCCTCGCGGGCCATCAGCGGCATGTTGGAGGTGTTGGCGATGGTCACCGTCCGGTCGGCGAGCCGGCCACCGGTGCGCGGGTCCTCCAGTGCGGACAGTTCGGCGATGACATCGGCCATCTCGTTGCCTCGCTCCCCGCAGCCGACGTACACGATCACATCGGCGTCGCACCACTTGGCGATCTGCTGGAGCAGCATGGTCTTCCCGGTGCCGAAGCCGCCGGGGACGGCCACCGTGCCACCCCGGGCGACGGGAAACAGCAGGTCGATCACCCGCTGGCCGGTGTGCAGCGCCTCGGGCTCGCCGCCACGTGCCCGCACCGGGCGCGGACGGCGGACCGGCCACGACGTGGCGAGCCGGACCTCCGTGCCGCCCACGACGGCCACCACCGCGTCCTGGCCGTAGCTTCCCTGTGGCGCGATGTGCTCCACCACCCCGCTGACCCCTGGCGGTACGAGTACACGGAGCCGTACCGGCCCCCGGTCGCGGACCTCCCCCAGCACGCCGCCCTCGGCGACCTGTTCTCCTTCGCCCACTGTCGGGACGAAGGACCAGCTGCGCTCCGTGGCGGATTCCTGGGCGGTCCCGGGCAGCAGCCAGTCCCCGCTGCCGGACAGTGGCCGCAACAGGCCGTCGAACACGCCTCCGAGCAGGCCGGGACCGAGCGCCGCGGACAGGGGCGCCCCCTGGGATTGCGCTTCGTCGCCGGGGGCCAGACCGCCCGTGTACTCGTAGGACTGGGCGGTCACCACACCGCCGCTGATCGACACCACCTCGCCGGGGATCCTGGACGCGCCGAGGGAGACCACGTCGTACATCGCAGTGTCACCCGCGTATTCCATCTCGACCAGTGGTCCGGCGACTCGCAGAACGCGGCTGGGGCGCCGCCCGAGCGCTCCATCGGCTCCGCTCACGGCGACCACAGCGTCTCGACCTCGGCGCCGAGCCGGTCCAGCGCGCGTGACGTGAGGCCGTCCAGTGTGCAGTCGGCCCGCCGACCCGGCGCATGGGCCACCACGCCCACGCCGGGGCCTTCGGTGATCTCGGCGTCCGGCCCCAGCAGTCCTCGGGCGCGTTCTCGCAGTCGGCCCACGACGGCCGGATGGGCTGCCGAGGCCCATCTCCGACGGACGTGCGCGAAGGCCCGGCGGCGCAGTTCCTCGTACGCCGCTTCGCGGGCTGCCAGCTCACGATCCCGGGCGCCCCGGCGGGCGCCCGCCCTGGTGCCGCGGGCGGCGGCAGCGCCCTCCCGCTCGCCCTGCCGGTGGGCTTCCTCGACGATGACGCGCGCCCTGGCCCGCGCCTCGCCGATCAGTGCCGCGGCGTCCCGGTCGGCCCGGTCCAGGACCTCCCGCGCTTCGGCCCGCGCCGCACGCAGCAACTCTGCGCGTACCGGCGCGAGCCCGGGCACCGCCTCGTCGGACACCGGCTTCCTCATCACGGCATCACCACGGTGAGCGGCCGGACGCCTTCCAGCGGCCCCGGGCCGAGCGCGTCCGCCGCGGCGGGAGTGAGGATGACCAACTCCGTCCCGGGCGCAAGAGCACGCCAGGCTTCACGGACCGCGTCCGGCTCCTCGGCGGCGACCACGGTGACGCCCGCCAGGGCGAGCCCCGCCACGCGCGTCCGCTCCCCGAGGGCCGCCACCCGTCCCATGGTCAGGCCTTTCCGATCAGGATGATGGCGACGACCAGGCCGTAGATGGCGATGCCCTCGGCCAGTCCGACGATCACCATCGCCCGGCCGAAGAGTTCCGGGCGCTCGCTGAGCGCCGCCACCGCGGCGGCGCCGGTGTAGGCCACGGCGATCGCCGCGCCGATGGAGGCCCCGGCCACGGAGATGGCGGCGCCGATCAGGGCGGCCGAGGCGGCGCCGGAGCCCTGTGCCGCGGCCGGTGCCGCCGCCTGCGCGGACCCGTTGCCGAGCGCCACCACGAGCAGGGCCGCCGCTCCCGCGAACAGCAGGGCGTTGGCGGCGAACACCCACCGCAGGGCCCTGTGCCGGGACCGTCGCAGCAGCAGCCGCCCCAGCGCCAGAACCACGCCGACGACCGGGAGAGCGATGAACCAGGCGATCACATGGCCTCCTCGTACGCCGCCCCACCTCGCGGCGCATTCGCCGCGTTCCCCTGACCGTCCAGCACGGGGCGCCAGGGACGGAACGGACGCCCCTGGTCCTCGAACACCCGGGAGAACAGCTCGTAGAACTCCAGCCGCAGTGCCTGCACCCCGGCCACCAGCGCCTCCAGAGCGAAGGCGAGCGCGTTGCCGACGACGAAGAGCACCGCGGCCGCGAGCACTGCCGCACCGCCCCGGTCCGCCAGTGCCGTGGTGCCACGCCACACGATCGAGCCGAGTGCGGCATGCGTGAGCCCGAAGGCCGCCAGCCGTGCGAAAGAGATGACGTTGGACCCGATGCGCAGCACCCCGTCGAAGAGCCGGATCCCCACCTGAACGGCGCCCCCCGCGCCACCGCCGGCCACGGCGGACAGCCCGGATCCGGCCAGGAGGAGACCGGCACCCGCGATCACGGCGCCCGCCAGGACGGCGGGGCGGCCCAGCCAGACGCCACCGCCCATGACGGCGAGGCCCAGGTAGAGCATGGCCCCGGCGATCCCGGAGAGCGCGAACAGGGCGTTTCCCGGCCCGCCTTCCCGCCAGCGGTTCGCGATGCCCGCCGCGTACGCCAGGGCCAGCAGCAGCGCGCCGAAGCCGATGGCGGTGACGATCAGCCGCAGCGGATCCTGCAACGGGTTCAGCCAGAGCACCGGGAGAACGCCGGTCGGCCCGAAGAACTCGCCGTACGCGGCACCCGCCAGACAGCTGGTGAGTCCGGCCCCGGCGACGAACGGCCACAGCGGGCGCAGGGACGCGGCACGGCGGGGGTGGCCCAGGCGCAGCGCGATCCCCGCGAGCAGCAGCAGGGCCCCATGCCCGGCGTCACCGAACATCACCCCGAACATCACCACGTAGGCGATGCCCGCAGGCATCGTGGGGTCGAGATCCGGGTACGGCACCGTCCCGTACGTCCGCACCAAGGGCACGAACGAGCGCCGTACCGCACCGGCTTCGCGGAGCAGCGTCGGCGGCTCCACTCCGCGCGGTGCGCGCAGCGGCACCAGCGCCCCTCCCGACGCTGCCAGACGCCGCGCGGTCGCCGGAACGTCGTCGGCGGGACACCACCCGGCGAGTGCCGCGACGTCTCCGCGCCGCACCGCACTTGCCTGGCGTTCCTCGAGCTGCGCCTCACCGGCCAGCAGATCGGTGCGGCCCGCACGCTCAAGCGCGTCGAGGTCGGGGGTTCGGACACTGAGCACGGCGTGCGCCGGCTCCACCCGCGAACGTCGTAGCCGATGGGCCGCGGAGCCCTGCCCGGGAGCGCCCGGACCACCACCCTCGGTGTGGTCGATGTCGACGCAGCCGGCCTCGGCGACGCGCACCAGCGTGTCCCGCAGCGCGTCCCGTGGGGCGACGATCGCCACCCGCCGCATGCGGACCGGGATCATTGCCTCAGGCCGGCGCATCGAACGCCTCCAGGCGTCGACCGCCCCGCGCGGCGCCCTCCAGCGCGCCGCGCACCCGCCAGGCGTCCGCGGAGAGCACGGCGACCGCGCCGACGACCGGTGCCGAGCCGGGGCGGGAGCCGCGCAGCAGCGCCCACCCGCCTTCGTCCAGCCGGTCCCACCACCGGCCCTCCGCCCGCCACAGACCGGCCTCGTCGTCGATCCCGGCCACGGCCCATTGGGCGGTGGGCGGCAGTTCACGCCGGTAGTCGGTGAACGACGTGGCGGCCATGGCCTTCGCGCCGAGCAGCCGCTCGGCCCGTTCCGCGGACAGCCGAGGCAAGGAACGGCGGGCGACGAACACCTCCCGCCCGACCAGCAGGGCGAGCCGCCCCGCCGCCCAGCGCGCGGCCTCCGGTACGGCCGTCGCCGTACGCACCGCGGCGGACACCCGCATCCCGACGGCCACCGCCGCGGGAGTGGCCTCCCCGGGGTCGCCCCAGCCGGAGGCGGCCAGCGCGGCCCGCAGCTCGCGTGGCGAGCCGGTACGGGCCAGCCGGGGCCAGCCCGTCGCCAGCGCGCCCAGCCGGTACGGCGCCCGGGGCGGGCCGACGCCCGTCAGCGTGCGCAGATGGTCCTCCACGTTGGCGATCTCGAACCCGGAGGCGAGTAGACGGATGGTGTGCGCGCCGCTGAGCGGCTGCCAGCCGGCGAGCACCCGCAGATGCCACAGAAAGGCGGCCGCCACCGCCTGCTGGGCGTCACCGAGCGATGTCCCGGGGAGCAGCCCCCGACCGTAGGGCGAGGCACTCAGATGGCGAACGGCGGCTTCGAGGCCCGGTGCCGAAGCCACCTCCTCCGTCTTCTCCCTGCCGAGGGCGCGCGAGAGCATGGCCCTGGCGCGCGTCACCCCGGCCACCCATCCGGCACCCATCACGGATTCCTCCCCCCAGCGTCCCCGGGCCGCCCCCTGGCAGGGGCATGCGGGGTCTCGATGTCCTCGGCCACCATGTCCGCCACCCGGTCCAGGAGACGGGGCATGCGTTCCTCGGCTCTGCGGCGTACCGCGGACGCCTCCCGCTGCGCTGTGGCGAGCAGTTCCGCCGCCTCGGCCTCGGCGTCCCGGCGGACGCGGGCCGCGCTCGTCGCCCGCACCTCCCGAGCCCGGTCCCGGGAGCTCTCCACGATCTCCTGCGCCCGGCGCTCAGCCGCGCGCCGCCTCTCCGCTGCCTCGCGCGCCGCGCCGTCGCGGATGTGCCGGGCTTCCTCCTCGGTTTCTTCCAGGAGGGCCAGCGGCGGATCCAACTCCGCGGTGAGCTCCGCCGTACGGTCCGCGGGCACGCCGCCGGGCGCCGCCCGGCCCGGCGACCCGACCGGGCGGAACCGCAGCAGAAAGTCCCGGAGTCCGGCCACGACCTCTCCTCATGGTTCGGCCTTCGCTCCCAGTGTCCGCACCGGGTGCGGACCTGTCGCGCCGGACTGGGCCGTCCATGGGCGATGCCGCTCGGCGGCGTGGCCGCCCGATCGGTGCCACACTGGCCGCATGGGCGACCGGCCGCACCCCCGTGCCCCCGGTGTGGTGACGCGCGGGCCACCGCGATCGCCCGTCCGCGACGGCACCGGAATCCGCGAGGAGGCCGAGCCCCGATGACGAAGCCCCCCATGGCACGCCCCATCACCGTTGGCTTGGACGGCTCGCCCGAAAGCCTGGCCGCCGCCGAGTGGGCGGCGCGGGAAGCGCTGTGCCGACGTGCGCCGCTGTGGCTGGTCCACGCCTGGATGCTGCCGGCGCCGACGGCGCGTACCGCCCAGGCTCCCGAGGTGCGCAAACTCTGGGCGCAGGAGGCCCTGGACGTAGCGAAGGCGCGACTCGCGGACCGCTACCCGGAGGTGCCGGTATCCGCCGAACTCGTCCCGCGGACGGCCGTCGAGGGCCTGGTCGGCCACGGTGCGTCCTCCCAGATGCTGGTGCTCGGGTCGCACGGGCGGGGTGCCGTGGCCGGTTACCTGCTCGGATCCGTGGGACTGCAGGTGCTGGGATGTTCGACGAGCCCGGTGGTGATGGTGCGCGGGGGCAGCGGAGAACGGACCGGGCCCGAGGGAGGTGAGGTGGTCGTGGGCGTACAGGACCCGCCGGAGTCGGCCGCACCCATCGAATTCGCCTTCGCCACCGCAGCGGCACGTGGAACGGGGGTGCGTGCCGTACGCGCACTGGCGCCGCCGGTGTTCACCCACGGTCCGCAACCCCGGACGCGTCCTGGCCAGGCCGCGAGCGCCGGGGACGAGGACGCCGGGGACGAAGAGCGGAGGCTGCTGGCGGAAGCAGTGGAGCTGTGGCGGGAGAAGTACCCCGACGTCCCGGTGACCGAGCAGATCGAGCACGGCCGCCCTGCGGATGCCTTGCTGGCAGCCGCCTCCCGGGCCGGGCTGGTGGTCGTCGGACGCCACACCCACCGGTCTCCCGTCGCGCCCCGCCTCGGCCACGTCACCCAGGCGCTCCTCCACCACGCCGCGTGTCCCGTCGCCGTCGTGCCCCACGACTGACGACACGCGGTCCGCACGGTCGACGGAAGGGGCGCGGAGTGACGGAGACGACCCACCGTCCCGAGACGGTCCACGCGCTGCTCGCGGACGGCAGCACCGTCGAGCTACGTCCCGCACGGGCACAGGACCTGGACGAGGTCCTGCGGATGCACCGTGAGATGTCCCCCGAGGCCCTGCGGCTGCGTTTCTTCGCCGTCAATCCGCGCTACGCACGGGTGGCGGCGGAGCGCATCTGCGCACCGGCGCACCGCGGGTATCAGGCGCTCGTCGCGGTGGCGGAGGGCCGGGTGGTCGGGGTGGCCGAGTACGACACGCTGCCCACGGTCCCTGGCGAACCGGTGTCCGCGGACATCGCCCTGGCCGTCGCCGAGGGCCGCCACGGTCAGGGGATCGGCACCCTGCTGCTCGAACACCTCGTCCACGCGGCCCGGGAGGCGGGCGTGTCCGCCTTCACCGCCGAAGCGCTCGCCGAGAACCATGAGGTCCTGAAGGTCTTCGGCGATCTGGGCCTGCGCACCTCCCGCCACTTCGACGGCACCGATGTCCGTTGCACCGTCCACCTGGAGCAGGACGAGCACTACCTGGCGGCGGTGGACCGGCGGGGCCGGATCGCCGATGTGGCCAGCCTGCGGCCCCTGCTGCGGCCGCGTTCGGTGGCCGTCGTCGGCGCGGGCCGACGGCCCGGATCGGTGGGGCGCGCCGTGCTGGGAAACCTGCGGTCCGGGGGCTTCACCGGTGCGCTGTACGCGGTCAACCCCCATGCCCCCGTCATCCAGGGAACACCGGCGTTCCCGTCCGTGGCCGCCCTGCCCCACGTACCCGAACTCGCCGTGCTCGCCGTACCGGCGCCCGCGGTCCCGGGCGTGGCGGAGGAGTGCGGCGCGGTGGGGGTGCGGGCGCTGGTCGTCCTGACGGCGGGACTCGACGCCGACCAGGCGGAGGCGCTGTTCACCTGCTGCCGCCGCCACGGGATGCGACTGGTGGGCCCCAACTGCCTGGGGATCGCCGACACGTTCGACGAGGTGCGCCTCAACGCCACGTTCGCCGCACATCCTCCCCTGCCGGGGTGCGTAGGAGTCGCCGTGCAGTCCGGCGGCGTCGGCATCGCGCTGCTGGAGCGGTACGGGCGCCTCGGCGTCGGCGTGTCCAGCTTCGTCTCACTCGGCGACAAGTACGACGTCAGCGGCAACGACATGCTCCAGTGGTGGGAGTCGGACCCCGGCACCCGGCTCGCCGTGCTCCACCTGGAATCCTTCGGCAACCCGCGGGCCTTTTCCCGCACCGCCCGCCGCGTCGCCCGGACCATGCCCGTCCTCACCGTGGACGCGGGCCGCTCGGAAGCCGGACGGCGCGCCGCCGCCTCGCACACCGCCGCCGCGGCCACTCCCACCATGACCCGCCGCGCGCTGTTCGCCCAGGCGGGCATCATCGCCACCCAGAGCGTCGCCGAACTGGTGGACACCACAGCCCTGTTGCACGCTCAGCCACTGCCCGCCGACGGCCGTGTCGCGGTCGTGAGCAACGCCGGGGGAGCCGGTGTGCTCGCCGCCGACGCCTGCGTCGACGCGGGGCTGACCGTCCCCGCCCTGAATCCCGGCCTGGCCGGTGAACTGCGGGCGGTCCTGCCGCCCGGTGCCGCCACCACCAACCCCGTGGACACCACGGCCGCGGTCACCGCCGACCGGATGCGCTCCTGCCTGGACCGGCTGGCGGCGTGCGGGGCGGTGGACGCCGTGCTGGTGGTGCTCGTGCCGACCGCGCTCGCCACCGGGACCCGGGACGACCCGCTGCTCGCCCTCACCGGCATGCCGGGGCGGCGGCCCCGCCCGGTGGCCGCGGTGCTCCTCGACCAGGAAGCTCCCGTACGGCTCCTCCCGACAGCCGACGACAGCCCGGTGCCGGCCTACACCGAACCCCAGTCGGCGGCGCGCGCCCTCGCCCACGCCGTCCGCTACGCCCAATGGCGGGCCGAACCGCCGGGCAGTATCCCCCCGCTGTCGGGGATCGACCGTGCCGGCGCGGCGGCCCTCGTGGAGACGTTCCTCGCCGCCCACCCCGGTGGTGGCTGGCTCGACCCGCGTGACTGCGCGGCCCTGCTCGACCGCTACCGCATTCCCCAGTTGCCCTGGGCCTGGGCCGAGGACGAGGACACCGCCGTGGCTGCCGCACGGCACCTGGCCGAGGACGATCGCGACCGGGTGGCCGTCAAGGCATATTGGCCCGGTCTGGTGCACAAGAGCGACCAGGGAGCGCTGCGCCTCGACCTCGAAGGGCCGGACCAGGTGCGCCACGCCTATCGGGAGCTGCGGGCCCGCTTCGGGGACCGGATGACCGGCGTTCTCCTCCAGCCCATGGCGCGCCGGGGCATCGAGCTGTTCGCGGGCGTCGTCCAGGACGAGGTGTTCGGCCCCCTGGTGCTCTTCGGCCTCGGCGGCACCGCCACCGAACTCCTCGCCGACCACGCCGCCAAACTCACCCCGCTCACCGACCGCGATGTGCACAGCCTCCTCACCGCACCGCGATGTGCCCCACTGCTGTTCGGCTACCGCGGTGGCGGGGCCGTCGACCTGGAAGGGCTGGAGCAGCTCCTGCAGCGGCTGTCCCGGATGGCCTGTGACCTCCCTCAACTCGCCGAGGCCGACCTCAACCCGGTGGTGGCCCGGCCCGACGGCGTCGTGGCCCTGGACGTCCGGCTGCGCATCCTGCCCCGCCACGCGTACGACCCCTACCTGCGACAGCTGCGTGCCGCACGACGGTGGCGGGCCTGAGCGCACCCGTGCCGATCACGGCCGCTGCGGCACGACGGCCACCGGGCACGCCGCGCGGTGCAGCACGGCGTGGCTGACCCGGCCGAGCTGCAGCCCGGAGCGGTCGCGACGGTGCAGGGAGCCGACGACCAGCAGATCGGCCTGCTCCGACACATCCTGCAGGACCCGGTGTGCAGGACCCTCGATCACATCGCGGTGGCACACGGTCTTGTCGCCCTCTTCGCGCTCGACCTCGTCCAGCACCTCATTGAGGATGGTCGCCGCCTGCTCCTCGTAGACCAGGGTGCTCGCCTCGTGAATGAGCAGCGACTGGCTCCCGTGGGGGTGCGCCGGGCGCCGCCATGTGCGTACGGCGTGCAGTTCGGCGTCCCGCGCCCGCGCCTCCCGGAAGGCGAATCGGATGGCGGCCGAGCCCTCCGCGACGTCGCCGACCGCGAGGACCACGCGTCCGAAGGCCCCTTGACGGTTGCGCTCCGCGCCGCGGACCACGATGACGGGGGAGACGGAACGTGCCGCCACCGCCAGACTGACCGAGCCCAGAAGCGTGTCCGCCAGCTCACTTCTGCCGTGGGATCCCGTGACCACGGCGAATGCCTCGCGGCCCTCGTGCAGTAGCGCCGACACGGTGTCCTCGGCCAGGGCCTCGGCGGACACCTTCACCTCCGGGTTGCGCAAGGTCGCGCGTTGCAGGCAGGAGGCGGCGATGTTCTCGGCCACGATCTCCCCGGAGGAGCGGCTGGTGCTGAGCGAGGGGAGGCGCTCCTCGTACCGCTCCCATCGGGAGGCGTGGACCAGGCGCAAGGGCAGCTCGTGGCGGGCCGCCTCATCCACGGCCCAGTCCACCGCCTGGAGACTGGAATCCGATCCGTCAACACCCACGACCAGCGGGAGTGCCATCATCCCCACCGCCTTCCTACGGTCGACTCGTCCGCCCTTGGGTACCCACGTGGCCACGCCCGCACCGCCGCGGTTCCATCGGAGGCGAAGCACACCCTGATGGCGGGAACGGCCGGCCACGACAGCGGCCACCGGATGCGGCCCGGGGAGACGGGTCGCACGATGAAGCCATGCCGGCCCGCCACTCCGCAGAGCGCTTCGACGCCTTCCGTGCCCTGGCCGCCCGGAGAGGGCGGCCGGGCGACCGGTTGCTGGAATCCCTGGCGCGTACCCGCGTCCGGACGGCGGACGGCCCCGAGGACTGGGCGCCCGAGGAGGGCGCTCGGTTCGGCCTGCCGGCCGCAGCCGCGCTCGGCCCGGCCTCGTACTATGCGGACCTCGCCGCCCCGCACGGCCGTCGCCACGTGCGGGTGTGCGCCGCGACGGCGTGCTTCGCGGCATCGGCCGGGTGTCATGCCGGTGAGGTGGAGGCCGGGCTGGGCGTCACCACGGGGAGCGTCACACCGGACGGGGAGACATCGCTGCAGGCCGTTCGCTGCCTCGGCTACTGCTACGCGGGGCCCGCCGCCGTCGACGGTGACACGCCACGTGTCGGCCCCGATCTGGCTGACCAGCTCACCGGCCGGGTGCCACCACGAGCGGCGCCCGAGATCCCCGCTGCCGACGCGACCGGTGACCCTGTTCTGCTGGGTGGCGTGGTGGCGGAGGAGCGTCCGTGGCAGGTGTGGCCGCATGCGGTGGCCGCGCGTCGGCCCGAGGACGTCCATCGGGAGGTGGCGGAATCCGGGCTGCGAGGGCGTGGTGGCGCGGGATTTCGCGTGGCCGCCAAATGGGCCGCCGCGGGCGGTGCTCGGGACACCGTGGTGGTGGCCAACGGGGACGAGGGCGACCCCGGTTCCTACGCCGACCGGCTGTTGATGGAGGCCGACCCGGACCGGGTACTGGAGGGACTGGCTCTGGCATGTTTCGCCTGCGGGGCCGCCCGTGGCGTGGTGCTGGTGCGCTCGGAGTACCCGCGGGCGCTGGCCCGGATGAGGGAGGCGGTCACCAGCGCTTATGCCGCCGGTCATCTCGGTCCGCTGGTGCACGGGACCGGCACCACGGTGGACATCGAGGTGGTCCGGGGCGCGGGGTCGTATGTGGCCGGTGAGGAGACCGCCCTGATCGCCGGGCTGGAAGGTGACCGGGGCTGCGCCCGGCCCCGGCCGCCGTATCCCACGCAGCGCGGGTTGTGGGACGCGCCGACCGTGGTGAACAACGTCGAGACGCTGGCGGCCGTCCCCTGGATCGTCTCCCGGGGCGGCGCGGCGTACGCCCGGCGCGGGACACCCGAGGAGTCCGGCACCAAGCTGGTGTGCCTGTCCGAGCGGTTCGCCCGGCCGGGCGTCTACGAGGTCGAGCTGGGCACCCCGGTGCGGCGGATCGTCACCGAGCTGGGCGGTGGGCTGAAGGACGGTGCCGAGCTCGCCGCCCTCCAGGTGGGCGGCCCCCTGGGCGGCTTCCTCGCGCCCGACGCGCTGGACGTGCCCTTGAGCGAGGCGGGTCTGGCGGCCCGGGGCGCGGCCCTCGGCCACGCCGGTCTCGTCGCCTTCGACCGGCGTGTGGCGCCGCAGGATGTCTTGCGGCACGTCTGGGAGTTCGCCGCCGCCGAGAGCTGCGGGGCTTGCTCGCCGTGCCGGGTCGGCTCCCGCCGCGGCCTGGAGCTGGCGGCCGAGGGTTTACCACCCGGTGCGGAGTACGGCAGGCTGTCGCGCGTCCTGGCCGAGGCGAGCCTGTGCGCCTTCGGGCGGCGGATCCCGCCCGCCGTCCGCAGTCTCACGCGGGCGTACGGACAACCCCTGGCGGGGTGGGACCAATGACCGGGATCCGGCTCGACGGCACCGCCGTCGACGTATCCGAGGGCGTCTCGCTGCTCGCCGCCGTGCGCGGGGCCGGGGTCGAGCTGCCCGCGCTCTGCCACGACGACCGCTTCGCCCCGGCCGGTTCCTGCCGGACCTGCCTGGTACGGGCCGACGGGCGGATCGTGGCGTCCTGCGTCACTCCGGCGGCCCCCGGCGCCACGGTCGAAGTCACCGCCGACGATCTGCGGGCGCTGCGCCGTGAGGCGGTCGAAGTCATCGTCTCCGCCCTGCCGCCCCGGGCCCTGGCCCCCGGCAACCGCACCGAACTCGCCCGGGTGTGCCGCTCTCTGGGCATCGGACCCGAAACGGCCACCGGCCCCGGAGACCGCGGTGGCGACGACTCCCATCCGTACGTCCACCTCGACCGGGACCTGTGCATCGCGTGCGGCCGGTGCGTGCGCATGTGCGCGGACGTGCAGGGCACCTTCGCCCTGACCCTGGTCGGCCGGGGTGCCGACACCGTCGTCGCTCCCGGCACCGGCGGGCCGTGGGCCCAGTCCGACTGCGTCGCCTGCGGCGGCTGCGTCGACAGCTGCCCCACCGGCGCCATCTTCGAGCCGGGACCCGTGCCCGGACTGACCAGCGCAAGCCCGGACGACCCCGCGACCTCGACCAGGACCCGTACGACCTGTGGCTACTGCGGCGTGGGCTGCACCTTGGACGTGGTCACGGAAGACGGCGCGATCGCGGCCGTCCTGCCGGCCCGCGACGGACCGGTCAACCGGGGACACGCATGCGTCAAGGGCCGCTTCGCGCGCGGCTACCGCACCTCGCCCGAACGACTCACCCGGCCCCTGCTGCGCCGCGGCGGCCGTCTTGAGCCGGTCGGATGGGACGAAGCGCTGCACCACATCGCCCACGGGCTGCGCGCTGCCGTCCAGGAAGGCGGCCCCGACGCCGTGGCGGCCATCTCCTCCGCCCGCGCCACCAACGAGGAGAACTACCTCCTCCAGAAGTTCATGCGGGTCGTGATCGGCACCAACAGCGTCGACAACTGCTCACGGCTGTGCCACTCCCCGTCCGCCGCCGGGCTCATGGCCACTTTTGGGCTCCCGGGTGGCACGGACACCTTCGACGACGTCGAGCGCTCCGACTGTCTGCTGGTGGTGGGCGCCAACCCGGCCGAGGCGCATCCGGTGGTCGGCGCACGACTGTTGCAGCGCGTGCTCCAAGGGGCGCGTCTCGTCGTCGCCGACCCACGGGCCGTGGGGCTGGCGACGCATGCCGATGTGCATCTGCGGCCCCGGCCCGGCACCAACGTCGCGCTCTTCCACGGCCTCGCCCATGTGCTGCTCGCCGAGGATCTCGTCGACCACGCCTTCCTGCGGGACCGGGCCGCCGGTCTGCCGGAGCTGGCCGAGCTGCTGGCCGACTACCCGCCGGACCGGGTGGCCGCCCTCACCGGCGTGCCCGCCGCGGACCTGGTGGCGGCCGCCCGGCTCTACGGGCGGGCCGAGCGGCCCGCCATCGTCTACGGCCTCGGCGTCACCGAACACCTCCACGGCACCGACGGCGTACGGGCGCTGGCCAACCTCGCCGTCCTGCGCGGCGCCGTGGGCACCGGCCGCGGTTTCGGGGTCAACCCGCTGCGTGGCCAGAACAACGTGCAAGGTGCCTCCGACATGGGCGCCCTGCCCGATGTCCTGCCCGGCTACGGGAAGGTGACCGACCGGGCTGTCCGCGCGCGGGCCGAGGAGGTGTGGGGTGTCCCCGTGCCCGACCGGCCCGGACTGCGGATTCCCGAGATGTTCGCGGCGGCACGGGCCGGGCGGCTGCGGGCGCTGTGGGTCGTCGGGGAGGACGTCTGCGCCACCGACCCCGACGCCAACCGGGTGGCCCAGGCCCTGGCTGCCTGTCCGCTGGTCGTGTGCAACGAGCTGTTCCTGTCCGAGACCGCCCGCCACGCGGACGTCGTCCTGCCGGCCGCCTCCTGGCTGGAGAAGGACGGCACCTTCGTCAACTTCGACCGCAGGTTCCAGCGGGTCCGCCCGGCCGTGGCCCCACCGGGCGAGGCCCGTTCCGACTTCGAGATCGTCCACGCCGTAGCCTCCGCCATGGACGCCGACCTGGGGTGTCCGGACCCGGCGGCCGCCCTGGCCGAATGCGCCCGGCTCACCCCACTCTTCGCCGGGCTCTCCCATCAGCGGCTGGACCGGGAGGGCGCCGTGCCCTGGCCCTGCCCCGACCCCGTACGGCCGGGCGAGGCCACGCTCTACCAGGAGCGATTCGCCACCTCCGACGGGCGGGCGCACCTGGCGGCCACCCCGTATCTGCCGCCGGGGGAGCAGCCCGACGACCAGTACCCGCTGATCCTGGTCACCGGGCGGCGCTGGGCGCACTACAACTCCGGCTCCATGACCCGGCGCGGCGGTAACCTCGCCCTCGACCCCGCCGACCACCTCGACGTCCACCCCGACGACGCCGCCCGGTACGGCCTGTTCGACGGCGAGCCCGCCACGGTGACCAGCAGACACGGACACGCCCGCCTGCTCACCCGCATCGGCGTCGAAACCGCCCCCGGCCAGGTCTTCTGCGCCTTCCACTTCCCCGCCAGCGGCGTGAACCGCCTCACCTCCGACCACGCCGACACGGTCACCTCCTGCCCCGAGTACAAGGTCACGGCGGTACGGCTGACCGCGGGGGACGGCCCCGCGTGACGGCTGGGCTGTCGCGGCAGGAGGCGGAGCGGCGGCTGGAGGAGTACGGCGCCAACGCCGTCGCCCAGGAAAGACCCACGCCCGTATGGCGCCGCGTGGCGCAGCAACTGCGCGACCCGCTGATCGTGGTGCTTCTCGTGGCCGCCGCCCTGACCCTCGCCACCAACGACCTCCCGGATACCGCGGTCATCCTGCTTGTCATCACGGTGAACACCGTGGTCGGTGTCGCCCAGGAGGTACGGGCGGAGCGGGCCGTGGCCGCACTGACCGCCCTGAGCGCCCCCACTGCCCGGGTGGTACGCGACGGCGCGGAGAGTTCCGTGCCGGCCGCCGACGTGGTGCCGGGAGACCTGGTCCTGCTCGGCGAGGGGGACATCGTGCCTGCGGACGGTGAGGTCCTCGACGCGGCGCTGCTCCTGGTCGACGAGTCGGCGCTGACGGGCGAGTCCGTCCCGGTGGAGAAGGCCGTTGCCGCGGACCGGTCGTTCGGCATGGTGTCGGCCGGCACGGTGGTCGTCCGCGGGCGGGGACGGGTGCAGGTCACCGGAACCGGGCCGGACAGCGCGCTCGGCCGGATCGCCGCGCTGATGGGAACCGCGCCCGGCCTGACCCCGCTGCAGCGACGGCTGGCCCGGTTCGGCCGGGTGCTGGCGGCCGTCACCGTCGCGCTGTGCGCGGTGGTACTCGCCTTGGGGCTGGTCCGCGGACAGCCGGTCGAGCTGATGATCGTGGCCGCGATCAGCCTCGCCGTCGCGGCCGTGCCCGAGTCCCTGCCCGCCGTGGTCACCCTCGCCCTGGCCCTGGGGGCACGGCGGATGGCCGACCGGCACGCCATCGTCCGCCGGCTTCCCGCGGTGGAGACGTTGGGCTCGGTCACGGTGCTCGCCACCGACAAGACCGGCACCCTGACCGAGGGCCGGATGGCCGCCGAAAAGCTGTGGACGCCCTGGGGCGCGGCCACTGTCAGCGGTATCGGCTACGGCCCCGAGGGCCGTGTGGCGCGCGACGGCCACACCGTCACCGCGAGCGATGCCCCCGACCTGGCCGCGCTGCTGAGCGCCGCGATGCTGTGCAACGACGCCGCGCTGGAACCTCCGCCGGACGGTGAGACATGGTGGCGCCCGATGGGCGACCCCACCGAGGCCGCCCTGCTCACGGCCGGGGCCAGGCTGGGACTGGACCGGTCGGCCCTGGAACGTCAGTTGCCACGAATTGACGAGATTCCCTTCGACAGCGCACGCAAGCGCATGACGACCGTGCACCGCGGGGACGGCGGCGGGTTGCGGGTCGTCTGCAAGGGCGCGCCCGAGGCCATGCTCCGACCCCCGGTCCTCGTCGACCCACCGGACACGCTCTCCCGGGCCGCCGTCCAGGCTGAGGAACTGGCCCGCGGCGGCTACCGGGTCCTCGCCATCGCCTCGGCCGACCGCGACGGGGTCCCGCCCGCGAGCCACGACACCTGGGAGTCGGGCCTGTCGCTGCTCGGCCTCGTCGGCATCCTCGACCCGCCCCGCGACACCTCCCGAACCACCATCGCCGCCTGCGAAGACGCCGGCATCGCCCCCGTCCTCATCACCGGCGATCACCCCCTCACCGCACGGGCGGTGGCGACGCGTTCGGGCATCGTGGCCCGGGCGGACGAGGTCACCACCGGCGACCGGATCCGCACGGGCACCGCAGGCGAGCTGACCGCCTTGCACGTCTACGCCCGGACCACGCCGGACCAGAAGCTGGACATCGTCCAGGCGTGGCGTGCGGCGGGCCATGTGGTGGCCATGACCGGCGACGGAGTCAACGACGGCCCCGCCCTGCGCCGGGCGGACATCGGCGTGGCCATGGGACGGCGTGGCACCGAAGTGGCCCGCCAGGCGGCCGACCTCGTGCTCGCCGACGACAACCTGGCCACCGTCGTCGCCGCCGTCGAGGAAGGCCGCCGTGTCTACGCCAACGTGCGCCGCTTCCTGCTCTACGCCCTCGCCGGAGGCACTGCGGAGATCCTGGTCATGCTCCTCGGCCCGTTTCTGGGAATGCCCCTGCCCCTGCTCCCCGCCCAGATCCTGTGGATCAACCTGCTCACCCACGGCCTCCCCGGTGTGGCGCTCGGAGCCGAACCCGTGGAACCGGGGGTCATGCGCCACCCACCGCGCCCGCCCGAGGAGAGCGTCCTGGGCGCCGGGCTGTGGCCCCGCATCCTGGCCATGGGAGCCTTCGTCGCCTGCGTCACTCTGGTCGCCGGGGTGTGGGCGCGGGATACCGGCCGTCCCTGGCAGTCCATGATGTTCCTGGTCCTCGGCGCCACCCAGCTCGGCATCGCACTGGGTTCCCGTGCCCGCCCGGGCAGTCTCACCAACCCTTTCCTGCTGGTCGCCGTGGGTACGGCCCTGGCCCTCCAGGCGGCAGGCGTCTATCTGCCACCCCTGCGCGCCCTGTTGGGCACCGAACCGCTGCCACCCGTCGACCTCGCGATCGCCTTCGCGCTCTCCGGCCTCGGGCACGTCATCATGCGCGTACAGAGGCGGCTCTTCCCGGAGCGCCCGCCTCACGCCCGCTCGGCGTCTACCCCGGCCCATGGCTGACGGAGGCCCCGGGAAAACCAGGGGTGTGCCAGGTCTCGCCCGTCGTGGTGATGCCCAGTGCCTCGAACCCGTCCAGCGCCTCGGTCCAGGCGCGGGCCCCGGTGCCCATGGCGAAGGCAGCCGTGGCGTAGGCGTCGGTACAGGTGAGGCTGTGGCCGGTCAGACTGAGGGAGGCCAGGGCGGTGGCGGGCTCGCCGGTGTGCGGGTCCAGCACGTGGGTGCCGCGTTCGGCCGTTCCCGAGGTGGCGACGGCCAGATCGCGGCCGGTGACCACGGCGGCCAGCTCCCCGGGCCGGGTGGGGTGGGCGATGCCGATCCGCCAGGCCGTGCCGGGGGCGGCCTCGCCGCGCGCCTGGATGTCGCCGCCGCCGTTGACGCACGTGTTGTGCGCGCCCGCTTCGTACAGCATCCGCGAAGCCCGTTCGACCGCCCAGCCCTTGACCATTCCGGACGGGTCGAGTTGGCCGTCAGGGGTGTGGCTGAACCAGTTGTCGGTGGCGCCCGCCGCCTCCTCGCACAGCGCGAACACCTCGGCCACGTCGGGCCGGTACCGCTCCGGCACCAGCTCGCCGCGGCCGAGGCGGCTGATCGCGCTGTCGGGCCGGTAGGTCGAGAACACCTCGTCCACATGGTGCAGCCAGGCGACGGCCTCCTTCAGGGCCTGGTGGACGGATGGGGTGACCGGGTCGCGGAGGTCGAAGGAGAACACGGTGCCCGTGGCGTGCTCGACGTGGCGCAGTCCGCGCGCGGGGGCGGACGCCTCAGACACCGGCTTTGTCCAGTGCGCTCTGCAGGGACCCGGTGTACCCCTCGCTGGTGTAGGTGGCGCCGGATACCGCGTCGATGTGCTGGGACCGCGGCCGACAGCGTGACGGACACCTGGACCGGTCCGTACGAGGTGTTGATCACGCTGCCGGTGAAGCGGCCGGGGTGGGATTCTGGTGCGGTTTGAGGGACAGCAGAAGGACCACTCCGGCCGCGGTCGCGCGGTGGTCACGACGGCCTTGCGCATAGCCTGGCTTCTGGTCATCGCGTTGCTGGGCCGTGAGGCCGTCGTACGGCGCACCGGGGGAGGCACCGGTCAGGTGCTGCTCGAAGGGGCCTGGTGGACCGTCCGTGGCCGCGATGCCGCGGTCACCGAAGGACAGCACGTCCGCGTGGTGGACCACGACGGCCTGGAACTCATCGTCGAACCCGCCGGGCCCCCACAGGGCTCGGGTACCGGACAGGAGGACGGACCATGAGCGCAAGCCTGCTCGGCATCATCCTCGGCGCATTCGTGCTGCTCCTGCTGCTGATGGCCGCCGTGGAGATCGTGCCCGAATATGAGCGCGGGGTGATCTTCCGCCTCGGGCGGATCATCGGAGCCAAGGGGCCGGGGCTGTTCTTCATCATTCCCGTGGTGGACCGCATGTTCCGCGTCTCCCTGCGTACCGTCACGATGGACATTCCGCCTCAGGACGTCATCACCAAGGACAACGTCACCGTACGGGTCAACGCGGTCACCTACTTCAACGTCGTCGACCCCAACCGCTCCGTGGTCGCCATCGAGGACCACATCAAGGGAACCTCGCAGATCGCCCAGACGACGCTGCGCAGCATCCTCGTCCAGGTCGACCTGGACGAGTTGCTGATCAATCGGGACGAGATCAACCAGCGGCTCCAGCGGATCATCGACGACGTGACCAACCCGTGGGGCGTCAAGGTCACCCTCGTCGAGGTCAAGGACGTCGAGCTGCCCGAGGCCATGCGGCGCGCCATGGCCCGCCAGGCCGAGGCCGAGCGCGACCGGCGGGCCGAGGTCATTCACGCCAAGGGCGAGTTCGAGGCCGCCGAGACCCTGGCAGACGCCGCGGAACGGCTCGAAGGCCATCCCGCGGCCATGCACCTGCGGATCCTGTCGACCATGGCCGAGATCTCCAGTGTGCGGAACTCCACCCTCATCTGCACGCCTGGACCACGTGGAACGCACCCCTGCCCGCACCGCAGGATGCAGCGGAGCCGTACGCGAACCCGCCGGGAGCGCTTGCTGAGGAGGAGGAGCGGTTGTTGTCCGAGGCGCTCGCGGGCCGCCGGGAGCGGTACCCGGGCGTGGCAGTGGAGCACCAAGTGGTGCACGGCCGGACGCGTGAGGCGTTGATCACGGCGAGCCGTTCCGCGCAGCTATTGGTGGTCGGTGCCCGGGGGCGCGGCGGCTTCGCCGGGCTGCTGTTGGGGTCGGTCAGTCAGGCTGTCCTGCATCACGCGCACTGCCCGGTCGCTGTCGTGCGGGGGTCCGGTGGGCTTCGCTGACTCCGGTGCGATGCCCGATCGCCGGAGTGGTCTTGTGCGCCATGCGCATCCCGGACTGGCCAAACACGAGGTGGCGCGATGTGCCGACCCCCGGTTTCCGCCCGGCGGATCCACCAATGTGTCAGCGAAGAACCGCCGGCTGACGGTGCTCTCCGTCCTGCCCCTCGCCATGGCGGGTACGGTCGCAGTGGTCGACATCGCCGTCGGCCCTTCGGTGGGGCTCCTGCCGTTGGTGTCGGTGGGACCGGCCTTCGCCCCTCGTCGGCGGTTGGCGACGCACCGTGCGCGTCAGTGTGATCGCGCTGCCGCTCTGTGTCGGTCTGGGCCTGTACAACGACCTGTTCGAGGCCCGTCGCGGCTACACGAACCTGGCCTCGGTCGTTGGCGTCATGGCGGCGGGACTCGTGGCCGTGTTCATGCGCCAGGAGAGAGGAGCGGAGCTCGACAGTGTCCGGTCGATCGCCGAGGCGGCCCAGCGGGTGCTGCTCACCCCGGTGCCGCGCCTGGCCGGAGAACGCGCGCAGCAGTCTCCTGCGTGTCCGCCGTCGCCGAGAGGTTCGTCACCGCCATTCTCGCCGAGATGAAGGCGGGCAGGTTACGTTCCTCGACTACGGTCATCCCGCGCCGCTGCTGGCCCGCGCCGACGGTTTTGCAACCCTTGGCCCAAACCGCCCGCCTACGCGCTCCCTCTCGCCCCGGGCGTGCACGGCCCGTCGGAACCGGAGCCGTACCACACGGACTTCCGGCCAGGAGACCAACTGCTGCTCTCCACCGACGGGGTCACCGAGGCACGCGACGGGTCCTTGCAGGACGACGCCGTCATGCTGCTGCTCCGCTACCGCTGACACTGGCTGTCCTGTCGCGCGACGTGATTGGACCGGCCCGGCTTCGAGCAGCCACCACTCTGCCGTGAGTACGGACGGGGTTGCCTGGAGGTAGTTTGGTGTGCGGCGCCGTAAGGGCTCTCGTTGCCGTTGCCTGCTGAAATCACTGGAACCATGCATGGGTGGAGAGTTCCGGTCGCACCCCGCGCTGGGCGCGGGCCAGGACGACGGCGCTGGAGAGGAGCCCGACGTGACTGAGTGCCTGGGGGAAGTTGCCGAGGCAGGAGTGGTCGCTGGGGTCGATCTGTTCGGAGTACAGGCCGAGTGGGCTGGCGTAGGAGCATAGCTTCTCGAACAGTTGGGAGGCTTCGTCGACGCGGCCTTGGCCCGCGAGGTTGTCCACGAGCCAGAAACTGCACAGCAGGAATGCGCCTTCCGGCTGGTCGAGTCCGTCGGGTGAGTCCTGGGGCAGATAGCGGAACAGCAGGCCGTCACCCGCGCCGAGACGTTCGGTGATCGCCCGTGTGGTGGCGATCATGCGCGGGTGATCGGCGGGCAGGACGCGTCTGAGGGGCAGGGCGAGAAGTGAGCCATCCAGTCCTCCTTGTGCCGCTCGAAAAGTCATCGCCGCAGGTGAGCGGGATGCGGTCAGTCCGCTGGGATCATGCCCTCCGTGATCGTGTCCTTGTTGTGCAAGGTGACCCTGAAGCTGCTCACTGTTCCATCGGTGCTTCTGCGTCGCGGGACGGCGAAGGAGGCGGAACTGCTGGTGCTGCGGCACGAGAACGCGGTCCTGCGTCGCCAGTTGCCCGGATCGGTCCGCTATGAGCCTGCCGACCGGTTCTGGTTCGCCGCCCTGTCCGGGCTGATACCCCGGCGCCACTGGCTCAAGATCTTCCCAATCCCCCCGGCACCCTGCTTCCTTGGCACCGCAAGGTCATCGCCGTGAACCGAGATTACACCGCGTGCCGGAGTGGCTGCACATCACTGGGGTCACCGCCCACCCGATCCCGGGACTGGGCAGTACAGCAGGCGCGTAATGCACCGCCGACCTGAGCATACGCATCGAGACCCTGCGCTTCTTGCCGTCGCGAGCCACCGGCTCCCGTCGAACGTCTTCCCCTCGTCGCAGCGGCCCGAAGAGCACACCCCGTTCGCGGACACCACCGATGTCACCTCCGCTAAGCGTACGCAGAGCCCGCCCAGGCCACGCCCCACCAGGGGCTTTACGCAAGCGGGGGTCCACGACGGGGCGGGCCTTGCGGATAATTACGAAGTCGCAGGTCAGAGGCTTGTCTCAGTGAGACCCCGGAACGCCTTTCCTACGATTCAGAAACGGATGCGGAATCTTTGCAGGTCAGCCGGGTAGCACCGTGTGACTGACGGCGCAGCGTCTCCCGGCCTCCGCTGAGGCTTTTCTTCGTCGAGCGGGGCTGGTTCGCTGCTGAGGACTGTGCTGTCAGAAGCGCTGTCAGGATCCGGCCATCTGCACCTGATAGGAGAGCAGGCCGGTCGATGGCCAGCTTTGAGCCAGGACGGAAATCTCTATGCGTGAGGGCGGTGCGGCCACGTTCCACGCGGCCGCACCGCCCAGAGTCCGTTTACCCGCACGGCGTTCAGGCGACCGGGACCGCCTGTGGTTGCACGGACGTGGCGCCTTCGTTGCTGAGGGCAGCCAGGTAGCGCTCGGCGTCCAGGGCGGCTGCGCAGCCGGTGCCGGCTGCGGTGATGGCTTGGCGGTAGGTGTGGTCGACGACGTCGCCTGCGGCGAAGACGCCGGGGCGGTTGGTGCGGGTGGTGGGTGCGTCGACCTTGATGTAGCCCTCGTCGTCCAGGTCCAGTACGCCCTTGAACAGTTCGGTGCGTGGGTCGTGTCCGATGGCGACGAATAGTCCGGTCGCCGGGAGTTCGGAGGTGGCGCTGGTCTGGGTGTTGCGCAGGGTGAGGCCGGAGAGCTTGCCGTTGTCGCTGTGGATGGCGGCGGCTTCGCTGTCCCATAGGAGTGAGATCTTCGGGTCGGCGAAGACCCGCTCCTGCATGGCCTTGGAGGCGCGCAAGGTGTCGCGACGGTGCACGATGGTGACGGTCTTGGCGAAGCGGGAGAGGAAGGTGGCTTCTTCCATGGCGGTGTCTCCGCCGCCGATGACGGCGATGTCGTGGTCGCGGAAGAAGAAGCCGTCGCAGGTGGCGCAGTAGGACACGCCCCGCCCCGAGAGCTCGTCTTCGCCCGGCAGGCCGAGCTTGCGGTGCTGGGAGCCGGTCGCGACGATCACGGCTTTCGCTCGGTGTTCGGTTCCGGCGGAGTCGGTGACGGTCTTGATGTCGCCGGTGAAGTAGACGGCGGCTACGTCGTCGGCGACCAGCTCGGCACCGAAGCGCTCCGCCTGGGCCCGCATGCTGTCCATCAGGTCCGGGCCCATGACGCCGTCGCGGAAGCCGGGGAAGTTTTCCACCTCGGTCGTCTGCATCAGGGCGCCGCCTGCGGTGACCGAGCCTTCGAAGACCAGGGGCTTGAGGCTGGCGCGGGCGGTGTAGAGGGCGGCGGTGTATCCGGCGGGGCCGGAGCCTATGACGATGACCTCGCGTACAGGGGTGTCGGTCACGGCGGTTACTTCTCCTGCTGGGCGTCGATCTCGGCGACCAGCGCCTCGATACGGGCCTTGATCTCGTCGCGGATGGGGCGGACGGACTCCACGCCCTTGCCTGCCGGGTCTTCCAGGGCCCAGTCGAGGTACTTCTTGCCGGGGAAGATCGGGCAGGCGTCGCCGCAGCCCATGGTGATGACGTAGTCGGACGCCTGGACGGCCTCGGTGGTGAGCACCTTCGGCGTCTGCTCGGAGATGTCGATGCCGACTTCCGTCATCGCCTCGACCGCGGCCGGGTTGACCTGGTCGGCCGGGACCGAGCCGGCGGAGCGGACCTCGACGCGGTCGCCCGCGAGGTGGGAGAGGAATCCGGCGGCCATCTGCGAACGTCCGGCGTTGTGGACGCAGACGAACAACACGGACGCGGCAGGGGTGGAGGACATCAGTTCATCCTTCTTCGCGGATCGGTTCAACAGGTGATGCGGACAGGAAAGCTCAGTGGCCCGGGAGGGAGGCGAGCAGCTCGGTGATGTGAGCGTCGATCTCGTCCCGGATGGTCCGGACGACCGTGATCGGAGCACCCTCAGGGTCAGCGACAGGCCAGTCCAGGTAAAGGCGGCCGGGCACCACCGGGCAAGCGTCGCCGCACCCCATGGTGACCACGATGTCGGCGGCCTGAACCACCTCATCGGTCAGCGGCTTGGGATAGGCGTCCTGGAGCGCGACACCCGCCTCGATCAGCACCTGGGCGACTTCCGGCTCGACCACGGCAGCCGGATCAGTGCCCGCCGAGGACACGGCGACGCGCCCGCCCGCGCGGAGCCCCAGCAGGGCCGCGGCCATCTGGGAACGGCCCGCGTTGTGGCTGCACACGAACAGCACCCGGGGCACCCCCGTGCCTGGCGCGGCATGGGCGCGCGCGAGTGCGTCCAGCCGCTCGGCGGCCAGGCGCTCGGCGAGCACCACCAGATGGGTGCGGACGTGCGCGGTCTCGGCCAGGCGCAGGTAGGAGTCGGTGAGCAGGTGCTGCACGGTCTCCGGTGAGAAGTGCCCGGCGTGCCGGGCGGCCAGGCGGGCCGCGCTCGTCGCGAGGCGCTGGTCGGGCAGGGCGGGGGATGGGGATGTGCTCATGTGAACCCTCCACGGGCTTTCGGAGCTGCGGGTGGACGCCGACCGTCCCGGGTGGCGGCCAGGGGCCGGGCTGGCATCAGCTTCGAATGATGTGACATTATCAGCCCATGCTGACGTCAGTCGACACTGATCTGATCCGGGTGCTGGCCGACCCGATCAGGATGAAGATCGTGAATCTGCTCGCCCACGAGACCTTGTGCACCACGCACCTGGTCGAGGAGACCGGCGCGCGCCAGACCAACCTGTCCAACCATCTGCGGGTGCTGCGCGAGGCCGGGGTGGTGGAGACCGAGCCGTGCGGACGGTTCACCTACTACCGCCTGCGAGCCGACGTCATCGCCACCCTGGCCGGGCAGTTCACCGATCTCGCCGAGACCGCCCGGACCACCGCCGCCGCCGACATCAAGAGGGCTTGCCCGTGAGCACCACCGAAGAGACCACCAGCCGATCCGCGGAGGGCGCCGCCGCCGGTGTCGTCGGCAAACTCTCCACCCTCGACCGCTTCCTGGCCGTATGGATCCTGGTCGCCATGGGCCTCGGCCTGGGCCTTGGCCGGGCGATTCCCGGCCTGAACGACGCACTGTCCAAGGTCGAGATCGGTGGTATCTCCCTGCCGATCGCCGTCGGCCTGCTGATCATGATGTATCCGGTGCTGGCCAAGGTCCGCTACGACAAGCTCGACGCCGTCACCGGCGACAAGAGGCTGATGATCTCCTCGCTGGTCATCAACTGGATCCTCGGTCCGGCCGTGATGTTCGCCCTCGCGTGGATCTTCCTGCCGGACCTGCCCGAATACCGCACCGGGTTGATCATCGTGGGGCTCGCCCGCTGCATCGCCATGGTCATCATCTGGAACGACCTGGCCTGCGGCGACCGCGAAGCAGCCGCCGTGCTCGTGGCCCTGAACTCGGTCTTCCAGGTCCTCGCCTTCGGCCTGCTGGGCTGGTTCTACCTCGAGATCCTCCCCGGCTGGCTGAACCTGGGTGATGGCCAGCACCTGGACATCTCCGCCTGGAAGATCGCTCTCAACGTCGTCATCTTCCTCGGCATCCCGCTCCTCGCAGGGTTCCTCACCCGCCGCATCGGCGAGAACAAGCTCGGCCGCGAGCGGTACGAGAACGGCTTCCTGCCGAAGATCGGCCCGTGGGCCCTGTACGGGCTGCTGTTCACGATCGTCATCCTCTTCGCCCTGCAAGGGAAGACGATCACCTCCCAGCCCGGCGACGTCGCCCGGATCGCGCTGCCGCTGCTGGTGTACTTCGCGCTGATGTGGTTTGGCACCTTCGCCATGGGCAAGGCCATCGGCCTGGCCTACGACCGCACCGCCACCCTCGCCTTCACCGCCGCGGGCAACAACTTCGAGCTCGCCATCGCCGTCGCCATCGCCACCTTCGGCGTCACCTCCGGCCAGGCCCTGTCCGGCGTCGTCGGCCCGCTCATCGAGGTGCCGGTACTGGTGGCGCTGGTCTACGTCTCCCTGGCCTGGCGCAAGAAGTTCGCCACGCGATGACGCAGCATGCCGATGTGGTGGTAGTCGGCGGCGGCCAGGCAGGACTCGCCGCCGGCTACCACCTGCGCCGCCAGGGCGTGGGCTTCGTCATCCTCGATGCCCAGGCCACCCCGGGCGGCGCATGGCAGGAGACCTGGGACTCCCTGCGCCTGTTCTCCCCGGCCGCCTACTCCTCACTCCCCGGCCGCCTCATGTCGGCACAACCTGGGGAGACCTACCCGGACGCCCAGCATGCCGTGGACTACCTCACCGACTACGAAAAGCGCTACGAACTGCCCGTCCAGCGGCCCGTACGTGTTGAAGGCATCCACCGCGACGGGCGGCGCCTGCGAGTGGAGACCGACTCCGGCCGCTGGAGCGCCCAAGCGGTGATCAGCGCGACAGGCACCTGGTGGCGCCCCTTCCTGCCCTCGATCCCCGACCGGGGCGTCTTCGGCGGCCGTCAGCTGCACACCGTGCAGTACCGAAACCCTGGCGAGTTCGCGGGACAGAGGGTGGTCGTGGTGGGTGGCGGGAATTCCGGTGCCCAGATCGCTGCCGACCTGGCGCCCACCACGGATCTGACGTGGGTGACCCGGCGCCCGCCCCGCTTCTTGGCCGACGACATCGACGGCCGGGCCCTGTTCGACGCCGCCACCGCCCGCCGCCGCGCACTCGACACCGGAGACGCCGACACCGGCGGGGTCGCCTCACTGGGCGACATCGTCGCCGTCCCCCCGGTCCGTGAAGCCCGTGACGCCGGGCTCCTCACAGCCCAGCCGATGTTCACCCACCTCACCGAAGACGGTGTGGAGTGGCCCGACGGCACCCGGACGCGGGCCGATGCCATCATCTGGTGCACCGGCTTCCGCCCCGCCCTCTCCACGCTCGCACCGCTCGGCCTGCGGGGCCCACACGGCCACATCCCGACCGCCGGCACCCGTGCGGTGGGCGAGCCCCGTCTGCACCTGCTCGGCTACGGCGACTGGACCGGCCCCGCCTCGGCCACCCTGATCGGGGTGGGCCGCCCGGCACGGGAGGCGGCCCGTGAGATCGCGGGCGTGCTGCGGGCTTGACCTTCCAGTCGACTTGAAGGTTTACGTTCGAGGCATGGGCACTTTGCGGATATCCCAGCTGGCCGAACGCTGTGGCGTTCGGCCGTCCACGCTGCGGTTCTACGAGACGGCCGGGCTGCTGCCGGCCGGGCGCACCGCGTCCGGCTACCGGCTCTATGACGAGGAGGCGGTGGAGCGCCTGGCCTTCATCTCCTCCGCCAAGATGCTGGGGCTCGCCCTGGAGGACATCCGGGAACTGCTCGATGTGCGCGACGAGGGGGTGTGCGCTGCGGTGTGGGCCCGGATGCTGCCGATGGTCGCCGGCCGGATCGCGGACGCGGACCGGCGCGCGGCGGAGCTGGCGGCGTTCTCCGCCCACCTGGCCGGGGTGAACGAGCAGCTGGCCGGGTCCGGCCCCGGCGGGTTCCTGCGGTCCCCACTGCGGCTGCACCAGCCAGAGCCAGGCACCGGGCCCCGTCATGGTGGAGCTGTCGCCTGCCCGTCCGTCCGCCCCGGCTCCGGCACCTGCCCAGGGCGGGGAATCGTGGCGGGAGGCACCGGTCTGCACCCTGGGCGGCGATGAGCTGGGTGAGCGGACCGCGCAATGGCGGACCCTGGTCAGCCGGGCCGCCGGTCGCCAGGAGGTCCCGGACGGGGTCCGGTTGACCTTCCCCAATACACCTGAGCTGGCCGCCGAGCTCGCTTCGCTGGCGGCGGCCGAGCAGGACTGCTGTGCCTTCTTCGACTTCACCCTGCACCTGACCCCCGCCTCGTTGGCGCTGACCGTGCGTGCCCCCGAGGTCGCCGGGCCCCTGCTGGCCGACCTTTTCGGAGCCGCCTCGTGACCACGCGGTCCTCCTCCGCCAAGACCGTCCTCGGCGCCGGGCTGCTCCCGGTGGCCGCCTGCGCGGTGTGCTGCGCGGGACCGCTGCTCGCTGCACTGGGCAGCATCGGCGCCGCGTCCGTGATCGGTGCCATCTGGATACCCGCCCTGGCCCTCGTCGCGGTCGCTGCCGCCTCGGCAGCCGTGTGGGTGCACCGGCGCAGGCGGCGGGCGTGCGCCGGCCAGGCCGGTCCCGGCCGCGTCGAGGTGGGCATGCCCACCCGAATCCCGCCCGGCCCCGGCTCTGGCCGCTTGCCACAATGAACCCCGCCCACCAGGGCACGGCCACGCAGAACAGCACCATCAGCAATGAGGAGTCGAAGACGGTGTCGCAGGAACCGCACGGTCTGGTCGAGCGGATGGAAGACCACCAGGTCGCGATCTACCTCGGCGCCATGGCCGTGGGCGGCCTCCTCGGCTGGGCAGCACCCGCCGCAGGACCCGGCCTGGAGCAGGCCATCAACCCCGTCCTCGGCGCGCTGCTGTTCGCCACCTTCCTCCAGGTCCCGGCCGCAGATCTGCTCCGATCCCTGCGCGACGGCCGGTTCCTGTCTGCCGCGATGGTCGTGAACTTCATCGCGTCCCACTCGTCGTCGCGGCCCTGTTCGCCTTCCTGCCCACCGACCAGGCGGTTCGGATCGGCGTCCTGCTGGTGCTGCTGTGCCCCTGCGTGGACTACGTGATCGTCTTCAGCGGCCTGGCCGGCGGCGACAGCCTGCGCCTGCTGGCCGTTACCCCGCTCCTGCTCCTGGCACAGATGCTGTTCCTGCCCGGCTTCCTCTACCTGTTCATGGGCCCGGACCTCGGCGACATCGTCGAGGCGGGTCCGTTCCTGGAAGCCTTCCTCTTCCTGATCGTCATCCCGCTCGCCCTGGCCTGGGCCCTCCAGGTGTGGGCCGCACGCCGTCCGGCCGGCCAGAAGATCTCCGGCGCCGCGACCGCCACGATGGTGCCGCTGATGGCCGCCACGCTGCTCACGGTCGTTGCCTCCCAGGTCCCCAAGCTGGACGGCAGGCTCAGCGACGTGGTGGCCGTCATCCCCGTCTACGCCGTCTTCCTGATCGTGATGGCCTTCGCCGGCCGCCTGGTGGCACGCTGCTTCCGGCTCGCCGCCCCCGCGTCCCGGGCTGTCGTCTTCACCGGAGCGACCCGCAACTCCCTGGTCGTCCTCCCGCTCGCCCTCGCCCTGCCCGGCGAACTGGCCGTTGCCGCAGTGGTCGTGGTCACCCAGACCCTCGTCGAGGTCATCGGCATGGTCGTCTACGTACGCCTCATCCCCGGCATCCTCCCGGGCCCGGACCGGGCGCCGGTCACGGCCGACTGAGAATGGTGCAGATCTCACCCTCGGAACAGGTGCCGCGATCCGTCGCCGCCGCCCGCCGCGCCAGCCCTTCCGTCCCACACCCAGCCCGGCAGATCACCGGACTGCTGCGCTGGCCGCTGCTGCCGGTCAGGCTGTGCTGAGCGTCGCACCGGCCACCCAGCGGGCCAGGACACTGAAGGCGGCCAGCTGTTCCAGCGCCTCGTGCTCAGGAAGCTCAGGCAAGCCGTCCTCATGGCTGTTGGGATTGCGGATACCGGCGTAACAGCCCTCGGCGAAAGCCATGGCGCCGCGGTGCACGCTTTTGAAGGTGTCGCTGTTGTCCTCGGCCATGAGCCGTAGCCGAGGCTGGCCGGGCTTGGGCGGCTCCTTGGAGAACACGCTCTGGAAGAGAGCGGTCTCGCTCACCTCGCGCCGCCCGACTCTGTTCTGCGTCTCGGCGTTGACCTTCCTGGCCGCCGCGGTGACCGCCTCACGGAAGTGGCCGCTCTGCCACAACGACCGCGCCCCGTCCCACACCCACGGATGCATCGTGGCGGCACTGATGTGAGGTGCGTCATCGCCGAGGTGTTCCCTGATCTCCGCATCTCGCTGCAGGACGACATCGGCCCGCTGGACCGCCTCACGGTGCTGGCACCAGCGGTTGACGCGCTTGTTCCGGTCATCGGGGACTTCCGTTCGCCAGTGCGGCAGCACGCGGCCGAGGATCTGCTCCACGACCTGTGCGCTGGCGACGATCTCGTCCTGCGTCCCGCGATTCGCACGGCTGCTGCGCAAGGTGCTGGTCCCGGGAGGATCGGATGGCCGGTACAGCTCCGTCAGTTCCAGGAAGCGCGCGAACTGGTCGCGAGCCCAGTCGATGTCGATGCTCATTCGAGCATCATCCACGTCGTCACCGACACCACGCTGCCCCTTTACCGGCGCCGCCCCTCGCAGACAATGGTTGCCGGTCATGGTCAACAGCACCCCGGCGCGCTCACCCTGCCCGCATACGCCGTTCCCGTCGGCATGGGATGCGGCGATGGGGTCAGACGATAGCCGGGCTGCGCCGTTCGATGAGGAGCACGTCGCGCCAGGTGCCGTGGTGGCGGCCGATGCGCTCCCGGGTGCCGATGACCCGGAATCCGGTCCGACTGTGCACGGCAAGGCTGGCTGTGTTCTCCGGGAAGATCCCGGACTGGATGGTCCAGATCCCTGCCGCCTCGGTCGAGGCGATGAGCGCCTTGAGCAGCGCCGACGCAAGGCCCCGGCCGCGGGCTGCCGGGTGAACGTAGACGGAGTGCTCGACCACGCCGACGTATGCGCACCGGTCGGAGACCCGGCTCGCGGCGATCCAGCCGAGCACCGTCCCGTTTCCGTCCAGGGCGGCGAATCGGTGCTCGGGCATCTTCGCGGCGTCGAACGCCTCCCAGCTCGGGGCGGCGGTCTCGAAGGTGGCGTTGCCCTCGTCGATGCCCGCCTGGTAGATCGCCAGCACCTGCTCGGCGTGCTCCGCCGCCAGCGGCACGATCAGCGTGCTCGAGGCCCCGTTGGTCATCGCTTCCCCGCTGATTCCGTTTGCGTCAGGCAGCGGCAGGCAGTGCGATCAGCTTGCCCATGGCCGCGAGCACGGACGGCTCGACGCGGTAGTACACCCAGGTGCCGCGCCGCTGTGAGGTCAGCAGCCCTGCCTCTTTGAGCTTCTTCAGGTGGTGGGAGACCGTGGGCTGGGAGACGCCGACATCGGAGATGTCGCACACGCACGCCTCGCCGCCTTCGTGCGAGGCGACCGCGGAGAACAGCCGCAGCCGGATCGGGTCGCCGAGCGCCTTGAACATCGGCGCGGCCGTCTCGGCTTCCTCAGCGGTGAAGGGGCGCTCGGTCAGCGGCGGGCAGCACGGTGCCGCCGCCCGGCCGTCTTCCGTACCGAGCTGCGGCATCGCCTGCGCGTTCGACATGCGCCTATGTTGACATACATCGAAGCAAGGGCCCAGGGCCAATGGCCACGGGCTACGGCCGGGCCAGATGGGCGGCCAGGTGCCGGGCGATGCGCCCGGCGTCGCGGCCGACCCCTCGCAGGGAAGCGGAGGACAGGCTGCGCTGCCATTCCAGGCCGACGTAGGCGAGGCCCGGATGGGCGTGTGCGATCCCGTCGCGATGGCGCGGGCGCCCGGGCGCGTCCAGGGCCCCCAGGGGGCCGAGATATCCGAGGTCGGGCCGGTAGCCCGTGGCCAGCACGATCGCGTCGACCTCCTCGGCCGGGCCGTCCGGCCAGATGACCTTGGAGCCCTCGACGGCGGCGAACATCGGGCGCCGGTCCGGCGTACCGGCGGCCAGAGCCGCCCGGTAGCGGCCGTCGTCGATGACCGCCATGGTGGCCGGAGCGCGCTGGAAGCGTCCCAGCGGTGCAATGTCCAGGCCGGTGACCTGGAGCCAGAAGTGCAGATCCTTACTCCCCAGGGGGCGCTGCTTGAACCACCTGACCGGAGCACGGCTGGCGAGGCTGACCCGGGCGTGGCCGGCGAGTTCGGCCGCGACCTGCACGGCGGAGTTCCCGGCGCCCACCACCACAACCCGTTGACCGGCGAAGGGCTTCGGATCGCGGTACTGCGCGACGTGCAGGACCGTGCCCGTGAACGACTCCAGGCCTTCCAGGGCGGGCTGGTTCGGGCGGCCGAAGCCCCCGGTGGCCGCGACCACGGCGCGCGTGCCCAGCTGCGATCCGTCCGTCAGCGTCACCCGGAACCCGTCCCCGTCGCGGCGGACTTCGTGCACGCGGTGACCGGTGCGGATCTCCGCGTCCAGCCGGTCCGCGTAGCGAAGGAGGTAGTCGACCACCTCGTCCCGGTGCGGATACCGCCCCGGGTCGTCGCCGAAGGGCAGGCCGGGAAGCGAGCTGTACCGGGCTGGGGAGAACAGGGTGAGACTGTCGTAGTACCGCGGCCACGACCCGGCCGCCTGCTCGGATGCCTCCAGCACCACCGGCCTGATGCCGTGCTGCCGCAGAGCGCGCGCGGCGGCCAGCCCGGACTGCCCGCCGCCGATCACCGCGACGTCGACGTACTCCATCAACAAACCCCCTTGATTCGATAAACGTCTATGTTGACGTTCATCGAATCAAGAGTCATGCTGGTCGCGCAACCCATCGACAGACGTCGAAACACGCGAGGAGTCATCGTGAACGCGCCCGCCACCACCGAACCGCCCGTTGTCGTGATCGGAGCCGGTCCGACCGGGTTGGCCGCCGCCGCCCACCTGATCGACCGCGGCATCACCCCGCTGGTTTTGGAGGCCGGGCAGGCCGCAGGGGCTGCGGTGCGTGAATGGGCGCACGTGCGCCTGTTCTCGCCCTGGGGTGAGGTGACCGACCCGGCCGCCGAGAAGCTGCTCGCCCCCACCGGCTGGACAAGGCCCGAGGAGACCGCCTACCCCTCCGGTGGTGACTGGGCCGAGCAGTACCTGAAGCCGCTCGCCGACGTCCTCGGCGACACCGTCCGCTTCGGCGCCACTGTCACCGGCGTCTCGCGCGCCGGGCGTGGCCGCATCGTCGACGCCGACCGCGACGCCCAGCCCTTCTCCGTCCACTACACGCGTGCCGATGGCCGTGAGGAGCGCGTCTTCGCCGGTGCGGTGATCGACGCCTCCGGCACCTGGAGCGCCCCCAGCCCGGCGGGCGGCAACGGCCTGCCCGCGCTCGGCGAGAAGGCCGCGGCCGACCACATCACCTACCGCGTCCCCGACCTCAAGAACCGCGCCGTGCGGGCCCGGTACACGGGCAAGCGGACTGCGGTGATCGGCTCGGGTGCCTCCGCCTTCACCGCCCTGGCCTACCTGGCCGATCTGGCCACGTCCGACGGCGGGGCGGGGACGAAGGCGGTGTGGGTCCTGCGCCGGGGCATCTCCGGGGCCACCTTCGGGGGCGGGGCGGTCGACCAGCTGCCCGCCCGCGGGGCCCTGGGCCTGGCGGCGAAAACCGCCGTGGACGACGGGCACGCCGACGCGGTCACCGGCTTTCGCACCGAGGCGATCGAGCGCGACGGCGACGGGCGCCTGGTGCTGGTGGGCGAGGACGGGCGGCGGCTGGATGCGGTGGATGAGGTGATCGTGCTGACCGGCTTCCGCCCTCAGTTGTCCTTCCTGTCCGAGGTGCGCCTGAACCTCGATGAGCGCCTCCAGGCACCGGTCGAGCTGGCCCCGCTGATCGACCCCAACGTCCATTCCTGCGGCACCGTCTACCCGCATGGCCACCGCGAACTGGCCCACCCCGAAAGCGGCTTGTACCTGGTGGGCATGAAGTCCTACGGCCGCGCCCCCACCTTCCTGGCGATGACCGGCTACGAGCAGGTCCGCTCGGTTGCCGCGGCCCTCGCCGGTGACGTGGAAGCGGCCGACCGCGTCGAACTCACTCTGCCGGAGACCGGCGTGTGCGGCGGCGCCGGACTCTTCGATGCACCCGAAGCCGACCAGGCGTCCGACGGAGGCTGCTGCGCCACCCCCGAACCCCAGCCCGTCCAGCTCACCACAGTGGCACCGGCTGCGGCTGCCGCTGAGGACGCGCCGGGCGGGGGCTGCTGCGGATCGTGACCGGCCCGGGTACTCGCGTAGACGTCGCCGCGACCTGGGCTGGGGGCCGGTCGTGGCCCCGCGCCGCCGGGCCCGTCGGCGCCTGAGGCACGGGGCTAGTCCAGGGCAGTGTTGAGCGATTCTCCGTTGGAGTTCAGCTTGTTGTAGACGTCGCGGAAGTTCGCGCGCATCCGGCCGAGCTCGTCGACGACCTCCTTGGTCGTCTTGTCGTGGGCGGCCTGGCTGGCCGACTCCAGCTTTTCGACGCTCTTGTCGAGCGCGTCCCGGACGTTCTTCTCCGCGTGCACGACGGCGGTGTGGAGCTTGGTCAGGGTGTTGGTGAGGTCCGGGTTCGGTTGGCGTCGCCTTCCGCACGCGTAACGCCGAAGGCATCGCGGCCGCCCTGGACGGCGAGAGGCGGGTGGAGTTCTACCGCGAGCTCCTGGCGGCCGCGCCGGAGGACGCCGAGGGGGGCCTGCGGCGCTGGCGGTGCGAGGCGATGCTCAACACCGACCCGGCCGGCGACCGGTTCACCGAGTCCGCACTGAACGGCACCCTGCCCACGAAGAGCGTCACCGCCGCCATCGCGCGCCGCTGAGCAGCCGGGCTGCCCGTTGAGTGAGCTGGACGGTCAGGAGCCGGGAGGCTGACCGTGCGAGACGGCTATGGCGAGGTGGTCCGCTCGATCCGCGACCTGGGCGCCGGAGCGCCCGCTGGTCGGCCCCGGGCTGACCTCGTCCAATACTTCCTGAAGCCAGCGCCCATACTGGGTCAGACGATGCTGCCCGGGACGGTCGCCGGCGCTGAGTCCCGGCTGGCCGGGTACATCCACGACGTAGGTGGGCCAGTGTGCCGCCAGCGCGGTGGCCAGCGGAATGCTCGTGGCAGCGTTGAAGTTGGTGCCGGGCACCACGACCACACAGGGTGTGGCCTGCTGTGGGCCGTCGCCCTCTCCCGCAGCGACGATATGAGTTCGACCGATGCATGTGGCCAGTGCCATGGTCCGGTGGGCCACCGGCCACCGTGCGAGCCGATTGGTGCACCACCTCTCGACATCGCGGTGAGCAGCGGCACTCTTATAGATGGCGGTCATCCCAGCACTGTCGCAGACGAACATGACCATCGCGGCGGCATGATGATGCTGGAGATCGAGTTCGGGCAAGGCTGTCCACCGGTTGTCGGCGCCGGAGTCGGCTTCCCTGGCCTGGCCGAACTCCTCGGCGGTAGCTGATCTCGGTCGTCGAAGAGCGCGGAGGCGTCCGACCGGGCGGGCCGCAGGTCTGGCGGGGCCGCTCGGCATGGTGGCGGTGGTGGCCATGTGGGCCTGCGGAGTTGCCGTGGGATGGGCGCTGGTCTACTGGCCGCACATGCCGTACGGCTTCTCCTTCGCCACCGGCCTGGATCCGATGGAGCACTCGACACCGGTGGACGCTCTGTACATCTCACTGGTCACCTTGGCCACTCTCGGCCTGGGCGACATCGCCCCGACCGTCGGATGGCTGCGCATCGTCGCTCCGCTGGAAGCCCTCGTCGGCTTCGCTCTGCTGACCGCCACCGTCTCGTGGATCCTCGGCATCTACCCGGCACTCACACGTCGGCGGGCACTCGCGCTGCGCCTGTCACATCTGCGCCGCGCCCGCCTCACCGAGGAATCTGTGGACACCGCCATGGCTGTCGCCCTCATCGACGGGCTGGCCGCCGACATCGCACGCGTGCACGTGGACTTCCTCCAGTACGCCGAGTCGTACTACTTCCACGACGGGCTCGGCGACACCTCCCTGGCCCACACCATCGGCTACGCCGTTGAACTGGGCCAGTCCATCCGTGCCGCTGGGCACGCCGACGTCCAGACCTCCGCAGCCGTCCTGACCGTCGCACTCGAAGATCTGGCCGCCGTCCTCGACCAGCGCTTCCTGCATACGGGTGGCAGCATGCATGAGATCTTTCGAGCCTACGCCAGGAACCACAACAGCCCTGGCCCAGCGTGACTCCCGCCCGGCGGCTTGCCTCAGCTCAGCTCGGCGAATGCCTCCACGGCGGCGGTCTTTCCGGTGACGATGATGACGTCGCCCTTCTCGACGACCGTGTCGGCTGTCGCGTAGGTGAAGTCCTCTCCCATGGGCTTGATGCCCACGACCGTCACGCCGTAGGTGCTGCGCAGTCTGCTCTCACCGAGCGGCAGGCCCCGTACGACACTCGGGGCGATCGTCTTCACCAGGGCGTAGTCGTCGTCGAACTCGATGAAGTCCAGCATCCGTCCGGTCACCAGGTGTGCGACGCGCTCACCCATCTCGTGCTCCGGCAGCACGACGTGGTGTGCGCCGAGCCGTTCCAGAATCCGGCCGTGCTGGCGGCTGATGGCCTTCGCCCAGATGTTGGGCACGCCGGCCTCCAGCAGGTTGGAGGTGACGAGGATGCTCGCTTCGACATCCGTCCCGATGGCGACGACAGCGCTGCCGAACTCGTCGACGCCGAGCTGGGCTAGTGCCTCCGGGTCGGTGCAGTCCGCCACCACAGCGTGGGTGAGTGAGTCGCTGTACTTCTGAACGAGCCGAGCGTTCTCGTCGATGCCCAGGACGTCCCAGCCACGCCGCATCAGCTCGGTGGCGAGGGAGCTGCCGAACCGGCCGAGCCCGATGACCGCCACGCGCTGATCGCCGCGCGGTGTGGGCTGTTCTGCCGCCCGCTTGCGGCGGCGCAGGTTGCGCAGGGAGTTCAGGAAGTCAGCCAATGACAGGTCGCTCCTCGGGTAGCTGGTAGCGGCGGGTCCGCTCGCGCAGGGCCAGCGCCGAGACCAGGGTGACCGGGCCGAGTCGCCCGATGAACATCAGCAGGGTCAGTACCAGTTGGCCTGAGGCGGGCAGATCCGCGGTGATTCCGGTGGACAGGCCCACGGTGCCGAACGCCGAGACGACTTCGAAGAGGACCGCCTCGAAGGGTGCTTTCGTCACGGTCAGCAGGGCGAGCGTAGCGGCCATCACCAGGCCGATGCCCAGCAGTACGACGGTCAGTGCCTGGCGCAGTACGTGCGGAGCGAGCCTGCGTCCCATGACAGCCGACGTGGGCTCGCCCCGTACCTCTGCCAGGATCGCGGCGCCCAGTACGGCGAAGGTGGTGACCTTGATGCCGCCCGCCGTCCCCGCGCTGCCGCCGCCGATGAACATCAGCATGCACGCCAGGAGCAGTGTTGATGGGTGCAGGGCGCCGGTGTCGATGCTGTTGAATCCCGCGGTGCGGGTCATGGTGGAGGTGAAGAACCCGTTCAGCACCTTGCGTGGGGTGCTGAATGCCCCCAGTGTCCCCTGGTTCTCCCATTCGAACAGGCAGATGAGCACAGTGCCGATGACCAGCAGGACCGCAGTGGTGCCGAGCGTCAACTTCGTATGCAGCGACCATACGCGCCGCCCCGTGAGCCGCTGCCGTCTGCGGTGGCGCAGCACTTCCAGCAGTACGGGAAAGCCGAGCCCGCCCAGGATGACGGCAGTCGCTATGGGCAGAGTCACCCACGGGTCCTGGGCGTAGCGCGTCAGGCTGTCGGCGTGCAGCCCGAAACCGGCGTTGTTGAAGGCGGAGACGGCGTGGAAGAGGCCCATGTAGGCGGCGTCCCCATGGGACATGCCGTAGCCGAAGCGGAAGCGCAGGGCGAGGATCGCGCCGACCGACAGTTCGACGATCAACGTGGTTCCGGCCACACCGAGCAGGACCCGGCGCACATCCCCGATGCCCATGCTCTTGGTCTCCGCCTGAGCGGTGAGCTGCATACGCAGCCTCAGCTTGCCGGACACCAGAAGGGCCAGCAGCGAGGCCATCGTCATGATGCCGAAGCCGCCCACCTGGATCAGGCCCAGGATGACTCCCTCGCCGAAGCCGCTCCAGTACGTGCCGGTGTCCACCACCGCCAGGCCCGTCACACAGACCGCGGACGTCGAGGTGAACAGCGAGGTGACCGAGCCGGCCGAGCTTCGCCCCTCGGTGGCTGCCGGCAGCGACAACAGCGCCGTACCGCCCAGGATCACCAGGGCGAAGGCGAAGACCACGCTCCGTGCCGGATGGCCGAAAAGGGCGCGACGCACCGGCGTCAGATATCGATTCACCTGCGGCCCTCCCTCTCTGCAGACCGCGGAAAGCGTACGCGACCCAGGTCGCCCGGGGGATGAGGCCCGGGAGCCGGTGCCTGTACCCGCTCACCGAAACCCAGTCGGTCGTCGAACGGCTGCGCGCCCGCGTCGAGGTCAATCACTGCCGTTCGCACGGCGGGCGTGGTCTGATACAGCTTCCCCTGATGTTCTGTGACGTCCTGTGCGGCGTCGAAGGAGTTGGGATGGGTAGGGCAAAGCAGACTGCCCCTGTACAGGGCCCTGGTTACCTGCGCTGGCTGGCCGGCTCACAGTGCCTATTAGCCGCCGTGGCCGTGGCGGGGGCGTTCGCCGTCTGGTGGCAACATCTACCCGATGCAATGGGGGTGCACTTCGCCGGGAGCGGGCAGGTCGATCGGGTTGCGGCTCCGTGGGAGACACTGGCGATGGCTGAGCTGACACTGCTCTTCATGAGGGCCGGTTCCACTCGGGCTGCCGTTCGAGTGGCGATGTCATTGCGTTCGATCTACACCGGCTCGACAACGCTTGCCGTCTTTCTGGGATACCTGTTCACCGTACTGGCATTGGCGAATTCCGACTCCGAGACCGCCCAGGAGGTGCGGATGCCGATGTGGCACCTGGGAGTGGCGTCCGCGCTGGCGGTCATCGTTGGCGTACTGGTGTGGGTAGTGTCAATCAAGGGCCTTCGCGCCAGCCCGCGCCGTCGGTATCCATCGGATTGCGCCCCGAGGGAGGGGCGGTCTGGATTCGTGTCATCGGTCCGCGGTGGCTGGTCGTGGTGGCGTTGCTGGTCGTAGCAGCTGCACTCGCGTGGGGGGCCGTTGGGCTCGGCATCAGGATTTTGGTTGTCGCCATTGGTTTCGGTGGTGGCGCTGATGGCGAGGGCACGAGTGAGTGCAGATGTAGATGGATTTCACGCAGTTCGGTCACTATCTCGTATCGCCGATCACTGGATTACTCAGCTAAGCGCAACCCCGTTTTGATTCACCTCAAGGGCTGGCGGCACAACGTGAACGCCAGCCCTTGTGGATGCCGACAGGAGTATCTCATGCTCACTTCGCTTCCCCTTGTGTACCTGTTACTCATGGCCGCCGCGGCGACATCCCTGTTCTCCTTCGCCATGGCTAAGTGGATACCAGGCCGAAAGGGCAAAGCGGTATGGCCTCTCATGTCCGTAGCATGCTGCGTCGGCATGATCCTGGTCGGTCGACTCCAATATCAGCACTGGTCGGCGCAGCACATGCTGGTTCTGTACTCCTTCGCATGGACCGGAGCCACGATCGGCCTCTTCCCGGCCAGGAAAATCATGCACAAGTACGCCGCTGAGATCAACGAAGGGGTCAAGCGAGAGAAGTACGAGTTCCCCGCGCGCTATCAAGTTGCCGCGATTTCCTCCGTCATCATCTCGTGCTTCCTGGCCACCCTCTTGTCATAGCGGTCAGGCACCTGTCCGGAAACGCAGGGCGCCTCAACATGCTGGGGCTGATGAGGCCGGAGGCGAGGGCCCCGGTCCCTGCGTTGTGGGCCATGCCGGCCCAGAGGGTGGTGAAGCTGTACGTGTTCCAGGTGTGCGCCGCAACCGGACGGGAAGCAGGTCGGCTTGGCGTAGCGGCCGCTGGGGAGGCTGCGCCGACAGGCAGTCTCCGGGGAGAGCCTTGCTGTCCGGCATTGTGGAGCTGACCGTGGCGATGTCCCTGATCAGGCCGGACGTGTGCGTGCGCTTCGGGGGCAGGGTGCAGGTTTGGCTGATGTGGAGCTGGTACCCGTTGCAGAACATGCGCGTTTGGTGGACCAGCGGGCGTCGGTGTCATACCGGCGAGGACAGCCGTAGGTGGCCGGGCGGGCGGCTGTCGCCTCCTTCGTCGGTCTTCTCCCGCCGCTTGACCACCTCCCGGCCGCCTCGTGTGATGGTGCGGGTGTAGTTCTGCAGCAGCACACACCGCAGGACCTGCACCGCGGGCAGCTCGCGCAGCCGGACCGGAGAGCGGGAGTCGTAGACCGCGCTGAGCAGAGCGAAGCCTGTGCCGGGCGAAGTCCACGGCCAGCTTGTGCTGTGCGGGAGAGGCCAGCAGGTCGACGGCCTCAGTGATGTAGCGGCAGGCGGTGGTGGTGCTCACGTCGAATCCCGGCGGTGAGCTGGGCGTAGGGGTGACCGCACCGCAGGTACGCCAGAACCAGAAGCGCCTGCCGTCCGGCGGTGAGTCGGCGCCCTCGCGCGCCCTGCTCGCGGCGGTGTTCCGCCAGTTTGCTGGCGAGGAAGCATAGAGCCGTGGCGGACAGATCGGCGCCGACTGGCTGGACAAGCACGCGGAAGCTTCTGATGGGCAAGCGCCCCTGGGCCGCACCGGTCTATCAGAAGCCTCTTACCGCCCCGACGCCACCTGCACCCCAACTACCCGCCCACTCAACCACTTGGAACGGCTCAGTAGACGGTCCATCACTTCCGGTCGCTGACGGCCGCAGCGATCGTCACCGCAATGCCGGCAAGGAGCGGTAGAACCATCGCCGCGAAAAGCCACGTGGGCACGTTCGGGTCCGGCGTCGAACGCCAGAGTATTCCGCAGCCCGCGAGGAAGGAGATGCCGATGCAGGTGTTGAACAGCAGCAGGGCGCGTGCGATCCGACGTGCCGAGACCCGGCTGCCGGGCCTGTTGAGCAGACACGAGGTCACCTGCGCGGCAGCGGACGGTGCGGCGTTGGCGTTGGACAGCTCATCGCGCGGTGTCACTCGCAGTGTCAGTTCCGCGCAGCCAGCCATCAGCACCGTCACTCCCGCATACAGGAAGACCAGCACGAACGCGCTGCCGATCGACTTGTCCGTCCAGGCGTCCACTCCGTCGCCCCCAATGTGTTTCGGTATCCGCCCCGGTAAGTGCGGGTAGCGGACCGCGCCCCAAGTCGCCAGCACGACGGGCAGGACGGCATTGGGAAGCAACCACAGCCGGACAGGGGAGGAGAACACCATGGGACCAATCATCTGATGGGAGCTCGAGGCCGAAAAGGGCTCAGTAGCGAGCTGATCTTGGGTACGGCTGCCACGCTCGCTTTCAGCGACCCGGCGACACTCTTCCGGCCGGCGGCCTACATCAGTGACAACCCCTCGTGCGACGGCGTCGAGGCCGGTGGGCGTTCTGCCTCGTTCCGGTGACCGTCCGGACTGGATGCGCTGGACATGCGTCGCGGTATCGCTGACTGCGAGGCGCCGCCGGAAGCACCTGCCGCGGATCACGGACTCCCGCCGGACATGGTCCGACGGGAATCCGTGATCTCTCAGAAGTACCCACTTCTGCGAACACTGACCGTGAGGACCGTGACAGAGAGTTCTCATCGCTGCGGACTGGGCCGTCCAGGGCTGCGGCGGATAGGGTGTAAAGAACGCGCCAAGACGCGCGGGGTGTGCCGGGAAGTCTGGTCGGCGTAGAAGGGGCCCGTGGGCCCATGTGCCGATGCCCCGGAGGTTTTCCCGGATGTCTGCTGCCCCGCGTGAGCGTTCCGTCTTCCTCGCTCTGTTGCCCTGGCCGGAACGCGTTCAGGTGGCCCGGGCCCTGCGGACCGAGACGGTCGGCGGGCTGGTGCTGCTGGCGGCGGCCGTGGTGGCGCTGGTGTGGGCGAACACCCCGTGGAGCGGAGCGTACGAGCAGATACGTGACGTCCACTTCGGTATCCCCGCACTGGGCCTGGACCTGTCGGTGGAGCACTGGACCGCGGACGGGCTGCTGACGATCTTCTTCCTGGTCGCCGGGATCGAGTTGAAACGCGAGCTGGTGGTCGGCGAGCTACGCACTCCCGCCACCGCGGCCCTGCCGGTGGTCGCTGCCGTCTGTGGCATGGTCGTCCCCGCCGCCGTCTACCTGGCCACCACCGGGCTCGGCGGGGGAAGCGCGCAGGGCTGGGCGGTGCCCATGGCCACCGACATCGCCTTCGCGCTCGCCGTCCTCGCGGTGCTCTCCACCCACCTGCCCTCCGCACTGAGGGCCTTCCTGCTGACCCTGGCCGTCGTCGACGACCTCGGCGCGATCCTGGTCATCGCTGTCTTCTTCACCGCAGACCTCAACCCGGTCGCGCTCGCCGGGGCAGTGGCCGGGCTCGTCGTCTTCTACCTGCTCCAGCGCTACCGGGTGCGCGGCTTGTGGTGGTACGTGCCGCTGGGTGTGGCCATCTGGGCGCTGACGTACAACGGCGGCGTACACGCCACGGTGGCCGGCGTGGCGATGGGCCTGATCCTGCGCACCACCCGCGACGAGGGCGAGAAGGTGTCGCCCGGGGAACGGACCGAGCATCTGCTGCGGCCGGTCTCGGCCGGTGTGGCCGTTCCCCTGTTCGCCCTGTTCGCCGCGGGGGTGAGCATTTCGGGCGCGGCGCTGGGCGAGGTGTTCACCCGCCCGGAGCCGCTGGGGGTGGTGATCGGTCTGGTCGTCGGCAAGTCGGTGGGGATCTTCGCCGGCACCTACGTGGCAGCGAGGTTCACCGGGGCCCGCCTCAACCCGGACCTGGCCTGGGCGGACGTGTTCGCCCTGGCGGTACTGGCCGGGATCGGCTTCACCGTCGCCCTGCTGATCGGCGAGCTCGCCTTCCCCGACCCGGCCGATGCCGAGTACATCAAGGCCGCCGTCCTGCTCGGCTCGCTGATCGCCGCGGCCGTGGCCGCCCTGCTGGTCAAGCGCCGCAACGGGATCTACCGCCGCCTGTGGGAGGCCGAAACGCGGGACGAGGACGCCGACGGCATTCCCGACATCTACCAGCAGACCAACCGCGGCAGCGCCGCGGGCGATAGCTGAGGAGGACGTCATGCGCGCACGAGAGCTTGCCGAGCCCTTCCCCTTCGTGACCACGGACGACGATGCGATCAACGGAGCCCGGATGCTGGCCGAGCAGTCGCTGCCGGCCCTGCTGGTCCTCGACACCGACGGCCAGCCGCACGCCATCGCGCCCGGCTCCCAGCTCATCGGCCAGCTCATCCCCTCATACATCGCCGAAGACCCGGCGCTCGCCGGGGTCGTCGGCGAGCAGCACGATGGCGAGCTCGCCGAACGGCTCGCGGGGCTCACGGTGGCCGAGTGGGCGCCGCGCCGCCTGTACCCGCCGCCCGTCGTCGGGCCCGACGCACGCCCCATGGAGGTTGCGGCCCTGATGGCCCGCACCCACAGCCCCGTGATCGCCGTCATCGAACGCGATCAAGGAGACGTGACGCTACTCGGCACGGTCACCGCCGCCCGTCTCATGCAGCACTTCATCCAGGTGGCAGCATGAAAGCCGCCAGTCGGTCGTCCTCTGGTGACCTGCGGTCACTCTCGCGCTGTGGCTGCTGGGCGATGCTTTGGACCAGTCTGCGAGCCTCGCCCGGTCGAGCTGCCTCCGCTGCACTACTGGTCGCCGTGGGGGAAGCCGGCGATTGGCTGCGCCGTCGCCGGCGCGCACACCATGGTCGGTCCGGACCGGAGGCCACCCCTTGAGCAGGCGTTCGCCTCGTCCGCGGCGGGGGCCGTCTTTCCATGGCCCGGTCAGGTACGGAGAGGCTCAGCCAGCCGGATCTCCTCCAGCTCCGCCTTGGCCTTTCTTGATCTTCGTGGCGACCCGCTTGCAGAACTCGTCACCCGGTTGGCACGGACCCGCACCCGTGTGCTGCGCAAGCCCGCCGGAGACGATTCCGGGGTCGCTGTCAGCGACCGGCATCGTACTGTTCGCGCCAATTGTCGATCAGTGCCGCCATCTCGCGTTGCATGAACACGTAGAAGTCCTGCATCTCGTGGAGACGGCGCCCGGCGACGCTGTCCGCTCCGGCGCCCTTGAGGCCCTCGGCGGCGGCGTCGCCCATCACGGCAAGCATTGCGTTCTGGCTGCTCATCAAGGTGGCCCAGGCGTGCTCGCGGAAGCGGTAGTGATCGCGGCGGCTGCCTGGGGCCGGGACGCGCTCGATCATGCCGGTGGGAATGAGTTGCTTGACCGCGCCGGAGACGGCGCCGGAGCTGATCTGTAGCTCCTCGCAGAGGTCGGTGGCCGTCATGGTCTCCTGCTGGCTGAAGAGCAGGGCGGTCATCACGCGCGCGGTGGTCTTCTGCATGCCGCCCTGCGCCAGGGTGAGCGCCAGCCTCTCCGCGGTCTCGCGCAGCCGGGTGTCCGTGCCGTCGTCCATGCCTCTCAGCATACCGAGCTCTCTTATAGTTCAGATATCTCCGAACGTTTACAGATCTCTGAAAGCTCGCTAGCTTCTGCGCATGAAACATGCCATCGAGCTCCGGGAGCTCACCAAGACGTATGGATCCCGCCGCGGCCTGACCGGCCTGTCCCTGGACGTCCGGGCAGGAGAGGTCTTCGGTTTCCTCGGGCCCAACGGCGCCGGAAAGTCCACGACCATCCGCCTGCTGCTCGACCTCATCCGCCCTACTGGCGGCACCGCCACCGTCCTCAGGCTCGACCCGCGTGCCGACGGAGTCCGACTGCGCGCACGGGTCGGCTACCTGGCTGGTGAATTCGTCTGCGACGGACGGCAGAACGTTCGCGCCTACCTGCGCTTCCTCGCCGCCCTGCGCGGCGGCGTACCGCAAGGGAGGATCGACGATCTGGCCGACCGGCTGGGACTCGACCAGAGTGCGAAGATCAAGAAGCTGTCCAAGGGCAACCGGCAGAAGGTCGGCATCGTGCAGGCATTCATGCACACCCCGGAGCTGCTGATCCTCGATGAGCCCACCTCAGGGCTCGACCCACTGGTCCAGCAGACCTTCCTCGAGTTGGTCGCCGAGGCCGCCGCAAACGGTCAAACCGTCTTCATGTCCAGCCACATCATGAGCGAGGTCGAAGCGGTCGCCGACAGGGTCGGCATCATCCGCGACGGGCGCCTGGCCGCTGTGGACACCGTCACCAATCTGCGCACCGGAACCGTCCGCGACATCGAGGTCACCTTCGCCCGGCCAGTGGAGACCGCCGCCTTCGCGGCAGTCGAAGGCGCTGGACAACTGCACCTCGACGTGTCCGGCACCACCCTCACCGGCCAGGTCACGGGAAGCCCCGACGCACTCATCAAGGCACTCGCCAGGCACACCGTCACCGGACTGCGCGCCACCGAACCCGCCCTCGAAGAGCTCTTCCACACCTATTACGAGGGCGCCAACGCCGAGCCACGCACCCCCACCCAGCCCGCCTGACAGCCATGCAGCCTGCTCGGCTCCCCGCCTTGGCCAAGCCTCCAGCCCCGACCGAGAGAAGGACCCCCACCATGAGCACCGCCCTCTACACCATGTCCCTTTCCGACAGCCGTCGCGGACTCATCGGCTGGCCGCTCGGCACCGCAGCGGTCGGGATGATGTACGCCTCCACCTACCCCTCGCAGAAGGACAACACCGCAAACCTTCCTCAGGCCATGCGCGATGCCCTGCACATTGACGCCACCGCTGCCGGCTACCTCCAGGCCAGCGTCTTCGGTCTGATCCTGCCACTGCTCGCCATGATCTACGGCACTGCCACCGGGGCCCGTGCCACCGCGGGCGACGAGGAGTCCGGACAGCTCGACCTCCTGCTCGCCCACCCCGTCACCCGCACCCGTCTGGTGCTCCAGCGCTTCGGCGCCCTGATCACCGGGGCTGTGACCATCTCCGTACTCGTATGGCTCGGCCTGCTCGCCATTCGCGACAGTGCCGAGCTCGCCAGCGTGACCCCGGTCGAACTGCTCGCCCAGTGCGCGAACCTGGCCCTGCTCGCGCTCGTCTTCGGCGCTCTCGCCACCGGCCTCGGGGCCGCCTTCGGCCGACGCGTCGTCGTCCTCGCCGCGACCGCGGTGAGCGGCGTCCTCACGTACGCCGCCTACACCTTCGCCACTCAGATCGGCGCCGAGTGGCTCGCCTACCTGTCCCCCTTCCAGTACTACATCGGCGGCGAGCCCCTCAAAAACGGCTTCCAGTGGCTCGATACCGCAGTGCTCGGCATCGTCACGGCCGTCCTCATCACACTGGGAGCCGTCCTCTTCGGGCGTCGAGATCTGAACAACTGACCGCAGGAACGGGGCCGGCAGGCGCCGCAAGGCGACGCCCAAAACGCTGTGACCGCACAGTGCCAGCAGGCGGAGAGTACGGATCCCCGCAAGGGAAGAGAATCGGATCGCGGGGATCGGGGGGTGCCGGGCGGGCCACAACCGTCAATTCCCCGTAGGGATCGCGTCAGATTCCTGTAAGGTGCCTGGCGGAGTGCCGGGAAGTCTGGTCGGCGGACAGGGGATCACTCTCTTTGCCGATCGGGGGCGGAACAACCCATGGTGCTCATCGCTGTTTTCGGCGTCGCACTCCTCATCGCAGTACTGGTCTCGGGCCTGGCGGCCCGCTCCGTACTCTCCACCTCGCTCCTCTTTCTCGTCGCGGGCGCGCTCGTCGGCGACGGGGCCTTTGGCCTCATCCACATCACGGCGGACAGCCCGATCGTCGCGATCACGGCCGATCTGGCGCTGTTCGCGGTGCTGTTCACCGACGGCATGCACGTCTCGTTCCCCGCTCTGCGCGGTGCCTGGCGGAACCCCGCTCGTGCGCTGGGTTTTGGCATGCCGCTGGCGTTCGTGGGGATGGCGCTGATCACCCACTTCCTGGTGGGGCTGGACTGGACGACGTCGTTCCTGGTCGGTGCGGTGCTGGCGCCGACCGACCCGGTGTTCGCGTCGGCGATCGTGGGCCGTAAGGAGGTCCCGGCGCGATTGCGGCAGCTGCTGAACGTGGAGAGCGGGATCAACGACGGGCTGGCGCTGCCGGTCGTGCTGGTGCTGATCGCGACGGCCGGTCCGACCTCGGATGCGGCGGAGGCGTCCCTGTCCAAGATCGCTCTGGAGCTGGTCGGCGGTCTGGCGCTGGGCGTCGCGCTGCCGCTGCTCGTGAACGGTCTGGTGCGGCTCCCGGTGCTCGGTGCCGAGCCGAATCTCCAGCCGCTGCTGCCGCTGGCGGCCGGGGTGATCCTTTACGCGACGTGCCATCTCACCCACGCCAACCCCTACCTGGCGGCCTTCTCCGCGGGTGCGGTGCTCGCCTCCGTCTCGCCGGACTCCTGCCGTGCGTTCGAGCCGCTGGGCGAGGCGCTGGCAGAGCTGAGCAAGTTCGCGGCGTTGCTGGTGTTCGGTGCGCTGCTGACGCCTCGGCTGTTCGGTGACCTGCCGGTCGGCGGATATGTCGCCGTGGTTCTGGCGATCGTTCTGATCCGGCCCGCATCGCTGCTCATCTCGCTGATCGGCACGCGATTCGACCGGCGGGAGAAGCTGGCGGCGGCCTGGTTCGGGCCGAAGGGCTTCGCCTCCGTCGTCTACGGGCTGCTGGTGCTCCAGTCGGGCATCCCACAGGGCCGGGAGGCATACACCCTGATCGCGGTGTGCATCGCGTTCTCCATCGTCGCCCACAGCAGTACGGATGTGCCCGTTGCCCGTGTCTTCGATGTCGAGGACCTCGTCGGCATACCGGATGACGATGATGACGATGAGCACAGGGGGAAGCGGACTGCCGTGGCCGCGGAGCCCGCGGCCCGGATGGAGGAGGACGGCGATGCGCGCACGTGATCTGGCGGTGGAATATCCGTCGGTGCGGCTGGACAGCGATGCGCTGGACGCGGCCCGGCTGCTGGCCGAGCAACGGCTGCCCGGTGTGCTGGTGATGGACGACGGCGGTGAGCCGCACGCCCTGCTGCCCGCGTCCGCCCTGGTCAAGCTGCTCGTGCCCGGCTACGTGATCGAAGACCCCACGCTCGCGGCGGTGGTCGACGAGCCGCACGCGGACCGGCTGTGCCAGGCGCTGGCGGGACGGCGGGTGGCCGACTGCCTGCCCAGGGAAGGCCACAAGCCACCGGTCGCGGACCCGGATGACACCGCGCTGGAGGTCGCCGCGCTCATGGCACGCGAACACAGCCCGCTGATCGCGGTGGTGGAACGGGGTGAGCGAGGAGATCGCGGTGGCTCCCGGCTGCTTGGTGTGATCACCGCCGCGCATCTGCTGGAACGTCTTCTTGGGGTGACATGAGCGACTGGCACAGCTGGGCGGCGATCGCGGTCTTCGTGATCGCGTACGTGGCGATCATCAGCGAGCGCGTCCACCGCACGGCCGCGGCCCTGGCGGGGGCGGCGGCCATGCTCGTGATCAGTGCCACGGACGACAAGGCGGCCTTCTTCGACGAGCACTCCGGGATCGACTGGAACGTCGTCTTCCTGCTGCTCGGGATGATGGCGATCGTCGGGGTGCTGCGGCAGACGGGCGTGTTCGAGTATCTGGCGATCTGGGCGGTCAAACGCGCCCGCGGCAAGCCCTTCCGGGTGATGACCATGCTGATAGCCATCACCGCCTCCGCGTCCGCGCTGCTCGACAACGTCACCACGGTTCTGCTGGTCGCCCCGGTCACCCTGCTGGTGTGCGAACGCCTCGCGCTGCCGGCGGCGCCGTTTCTGATCGCCGAGGTGATGGCGTCCAACATCGGCGGCACCGCCACGCTCGTCGGTGACCCGCCGAACATCATCATCGCCAGCCGGGGCGGGCTGACCTTCAACGATTTCCTGGTCCACCTGGCACCCATCGCCGCGGTTCTCACCGCCGTGCTGGTGGTGATGTGCCGGGTGATGTTCCGCAAGGTGCTGGTGTACGACCAGGACCGCGCCGCCGACGTGATGGCGCTGGAAGAACACGAAGCCATCCGCGACCACCGGCTGCTGTACCAGGGCCTGGGCGTCCTCGCCCTGGTCGTCATCGGGTTCGTGGCCCACCCGGTGCTGCACTACGCGCCGAGCGTGGTCGCCCTGCTCGGCGCCGGGCTGCTCATCGCCATTTCGAAGGTGGAGACCGGTGAGGCGCTGAAGGAGGTCGAGTGGCCGACGCTCGCCTTCTTCGCCGGGCTGTTCATCATGGTCGGAGCGCTCATCGAGACCGGCGTCATCGGGGAGGTCTCCCGCGCCCTGGCGGATGCCACCGGTGGCAGCGAACTGGGCGCGACGATGCTGCTGGTGTTCGGCTCGGCCGTGCTGTCCGGGGTCGTCGACAACATTCCGTACGTCGCCACCATGGCCCCCATCACCGCCGACCTGGCACACGGATTCGGCGGCGACGGCGTCCACGTGCTGTGGTGGGCCCTGGCTCTGGGCGCCGACCTCGGCGGCAACGCCACCGCCATCGGCGCCTCCGCCAACGTCGTCGTCCTGGGCATCGCCGAACGCAACCAGCAGCCCATCTCCTTCTGGCAGTTCACCAAGTACGGCCTGGTCGTCACCGCGGTCACGGTCACCATCGCCGCGGGATACCTGTGGCTGCGGTACTTCGCCCTTGGATGACGGCTGACATCAACGACCGACGGGGGCCCTCACCATCATGTCTTCCTCACCACAAGGGACGCCCGCTGATCCCGGCGTCCCACACATGATCGTCTGCGGCGACGACGCGCTGGCCCACCGCCTGGCGGCCGAACTGCACGAGGTCTACCGCGCGCGGGTGACGGTCGTCGTGCCGGCCGCGGCCCAGGTACGGGAGACCACACGGATACGGACCACAGGACCCGCTCGCGCGTCCGCTCTCCTCGGCCGGGTGGCAGCGGCGGTCGGACGTGCGCCGCTGCCCCGACAGGGTGCGTCGGACGGGGCCCCGGATACTGAAGTTCGGGTCATGGAGGCGCCGGACCTCGCCGATGACGTGCTGACCGAGGCGGGTGCGGAACGGGCCACGGCACTGGCCCTGGTCCATGACGACGACGAGACCAACATCCACGCCGCACTACGTGCCCGCCGCCTCAACCCCCGGTTGAGGCTGGTCATCCGGCTCTACAACCGCAAACTGGGCCAGCACCTGGAAGAACTGCTCGACCAGGCCGCGGTGGTCGCCGACCCCGGTATGGACCCGGCGGAGCTGGACGCCGCCACGTCTGTGCTGTCCGACGCCGACACGGTGGCCCCCGCGCTCGCGGCCACCGCCGTCGCGGGCACCCGGAAAGTGGTGCAGGCCGACGGGCTGCTGTTGCGCGCAGCCGAGCGCACCCCGCCCGGCCGCGACGAGGTGGCCGACCCCGGGCTGTGCACCCTCGCGCTGCTCTCGTCCACCACCAGCGACCCCGGCGGCAGCGAGGGCTCGGACAGCAGCGGGGACGACGGTCCGCGCCTGCTGCCCGGCGACGAGGAGGTCGCCGCCGCCACCGGGCGCGGCACGGTGGTTCTGGAAGCCGTCTCCGCCACCGGTCCGCCCCTTCCACCGCGGCGGCTCGGCAGCCGCAGGGTGCCCCTCGCCTCGCTGTTCTCCCGCAGACTGCGCTGGTCCGTCGCCGGGATGGTGACCGCCGTGCTCGCGCTCGCCCTCGCCTCGTGGCTGTTCACCGGAGCGGACCCCCTGCACGCGGCCTATCTCACGGTGCTGGACGTGCTGGCCATCGACGACCCGGCGCTCGACGAGCCGCCCGGGCGCAAAGTGCTCCAGCTCCTCTCCGGGCTGACCGGCTTGCTCCTGCTGCCCGTATTGGTGGCGGCCGCCCTCGAAGCGCTGGGCACCTTCCGGACCGCGTCCGCGCTGCGCCGGCCACCGCGCGGACTCTCCGGCCATGTCGTCCTGCTCGGCCTCGGCAAGGTGGGCACACGTGTGCTGGCGAGACTGCATGAGCTGGACATCCCCGTGGTGTGTGTGGAGGAGGACCCCGAAGCGCGCGGCATCCCGCTCGCCCGGCGGCTCGGAGTGCCGACCGTCCTGGGTGACGTCACCCAGGAAGGCGTGCTGGAGGCAGCCAAGGTCCGGCGGGCCCATGCTCTGCTCGCGCTGACCAGTTCCGACATCACCAACCTGGAGGCGACGCTGTACGCCCGCTCGGTCACACCCGGCCTGCGGGCGGCACTGCGCCTGTACGACGACCATTTCGCCACCGCCGTCTACCGCACCCTGCGCGCCGCCCACCCCCAGGCCCTGACCCGCAGCCGCAGTGTCTCGACACTCGCGGCACCGGCCTTCGCCGGAGCCATGATGGGCCGCCAGGTCCTGGGCGCCATACCGGTCGAACGCAAAGTGCTGCTCTTCGCCGCACTGCACGTCGCGGGCCACCCGCAGTTGGAGGACCGCACGGTCGCCGAAGCGTTCAAGCCGGGCGCCTGGCGAGTGATCGCGCTCGACGCGGCAGAACCGGCGGACCGGCAGCGCGACCTCGCCGCGGCGCTCCCGTACGACGGCGCCGACCGGGAGCCCGGTCTGGTGTGGGACCCGCACCCCGGCTATGTACTGAAGCCGCACGACCGCGTGGTGCTGGCCACCACCCGCCAGGGCCTGGGCGAACTCCTCGGCGGAAACCCCGTGGCGCGAGGGGTCCCCGAGACCGGATGACCGACGCGGGAACAACCGAGGGAATGCTCGGCGGATGCCGGTCCTGGACCAGAAGGAGCAGACAGGTGAAACGAGGCGGCATACCCGGGCATTTCCTCGGGGACTACGCGGACATGCTCGCCGATGTCTCCAGTACCGGCCGGCTGTTGCGACGGCCCGAGCTGGACGCGCTGCGCGAGCTGGGGGAGCGGGCGGCGGAGGCGGGGTACGGGCTGCGGGAGCTGATCGGACTGTACCTGGGCGAGACCCGCAGACTCTGGGGTTCGCTGCCCGGCGTCGCACGGGCGCCGAGTGCGGCCGCGGTGGCCCGTACCGACGACGCGCTACTCGGCGCCGTGGACGCGGCGATCAGCGCGCTGGGGGAGGGGCACGAGCGGGCGCAGCACCTGGCGGTACGGCAGGAGGAGGCGGCGAGGCGCGAGTTCATCGACGATCTGCTGTACGGGCGTAGTGATCTGGGGCGGCTGGCCGAGCGTGCCGAGCGGTTCGGACTGCGGCTGGCGGGTTCCCACGCGGTCGCCGTCGCCGAGGGGGATGAGCCGTACGACGACGTCCACCCGGTGGTGCGCCGCGTCGAGCGGGAACTGATCGCCCGCTTCGGTGAGCACGACGTACTTCTGACCACCAAGGACGGGCGGCTGGTGTGCGTCGCCGCGAGCAGTGAGCGCGTCATCCTGGACGCCTTCGCGAAGCACGCGGAATGGCCCGGCACCGGCCACCCGGGGGCGCGCTGGGTGGCCATCGGCCGTGAGCACCCAGGAGCGGGCGGTGTGGTGCTCAGCTACGAGGAGGCGCTCGGCGCCCTGGAGCTCGCCGAGCGGCTGGAGCTGCCAGGACCCGTTCTGCACGCCGGGGACCTGCTGGTCTTCCCGGTGCTGCTGCGTGACCGGGCGGCCATGTCCGACCTGGTGCGGACGGTGCTCGGCCCGCTCACGACGTCGCGCGGCGGGGCCGGGCCGCTGCTGGAGACGCTCACCGCGTGCGCGGCGGCCGGTTATGTCAACGCCGAGGCGGCACGGCGCCTGAAGATCAGCGTACGCACCCTCTCCTACCGGTTGGAGCGGATCAAGACCCTGACCGGCTACGACCCCGGGGACGCGCTACAGCGCTTCACGCTGGAGACGGCGGCGATGGGGGCGCGGCTGCTGGGGTGGCCGTCGGAGCCGCTGTAGACGCTTCCCGGAGCCCGGTCGGTTCCCGCGTTAACAGGACGTCAGGAGCGCGTAAAGATTGCCGGGATCCGGCAATGTGCGGCCGTACCTCCCGGTGTCACGATGCCGTGGCACCGAGACGAGGGACGGGGGTGGTGCTGTGGCTGGGTTCCTGAGGGCCGCTCTGGGGTTTCCCACGTTCAGCTTCGCGCTCCTCGTCGTGGCCGGGTACTGGCTTGTGGTGCTGCTGGGAGGGATCGGCGTGGACGCCTTCGACGGGGGAGACGGCGTCCACGCCGGCACCGCCGGAATACCGGTCACCGCCATGGTCTCGACCGGAATCGTCATTGCCTGGTTCGTGGCCCTGGCCGGTGACGCGCTGATCGACCACCGCTGGCTTCGCGTCGCCGTGCTGCCCGCCGCACTGGGGGCGGCCTGGGTCGGCATCAGGGTGCAGCGGCGCCTGGCCCACCGCTTCCTGCCTCCCGAACGGGTGCCGTCGCGCGAGCATTTCGTGGGCCGCGTCTGCGTGATCCGCACCTCCCGCGTAAGTGCCGACTTCGGCCAGGCCGAGGTGACGTCCGACGACGGATCGACCGCGACCGTCCAGGTCCGTACCCACGAGGCCGGACTGGTCTCGGGCTCCCACGCGCTCATCTTCGACTACGACGCCGACGGCGAGTTCTTCCGGGTCGCGCCCTTCGACAGCGCGCTCGACCCCCACCGCCCGGCCGTCTGAACACCCCACATCTCTCTTCCCACATCCCGGACAACCAAGGGATCTCACCGATGGATGCCATCACCGTAGGGCTGGGCGTGGTCATCGCCGTCGTCCTGCTCGTCGTACTCGTCGTGTTCCTGGCCGTCACGCGGCTGTACCGCAAGGTGCCGCAGGGGCAGGCGCTGATCGTCTCCAAGTACCGCAAGGTCGATGTGACCTTCACGGGTGCCGTGGTGCTGCCCGTGCTGCACAAGGCGGAGGTGATGGACATCTCGGTGAAGACCATCGAGATCGGCCGCACCGGCCGTGAGGGGCTGATCTGCCAGGACAACATCCGCGCCGACATCCGCATCGCCTTCTTCGTGCGGGTCAACAAGACGAGGGAGGACGTGGTGAAGGTCGCCCAGGCGATCGGCACGGCGCGCGCCAGTGACCCGCGCACCTTGCAGGAGCTGTTCAACGCCAAGTTCTCCGAGGCGCTCAAGACGGTCGGCAAGCAGTTGGACTTCGCCGACCTTTACACCAAGCGCGACGAGTTCCGGGACCGGATCATCGCGGTCATCGGCACCGACCTCAACGGCTACAGCCTGGAGGACGCGGCCATCGACTATCTCGAACAGACGCCGATGGGCCAGCTGGACGCCGCCAACATCCTGGACGCCCAGGGCATCCGCAAGATCACCGAGCTGACCGCCATCGAGCATGTGCGCACCAATGAGTACCAGCGCACGGAGGAGAAGGAGATCACCCGGCAGAACGTCGAGGCCCGCGAGGCGGTCCTGGAGCTGGAGCGGCGGCAGGCCGACGCCGAGATCAAGCAGACGCGCGAGATCGAGACCGTACGGGCCAGGGAGGAGGCGGAGACGGCGCGGGTGCAGGCGGAGGAGCGGCTGCGGGCGCACAGCGCGCATCTGAAGACCGAAGAGGCGCTCGGCATCCAGAACGAGAACCGCGAACGGGAGATCGCCGTCGCGGTCAAGAACCGCGAGCGCGTCATCGCCATCGAGAGCGAGCGCATCGAGAAGGACCGGCTCCTGGAGGTCATCGCGCGGGAGCGGGAGACCCAGCTGAGGCGCATCGCCGCCGACAAGGAGGTCGAGGCGGAGAAGCGGGAGATCGCCGACGTGGTGCGGGAGCGGATCGCGGTGGAGAAGACCGTCGCGGCGCAGGAAGAGGAGATCAAGAAGCTCCGTACGGTGGAGGAGGCCGAGCGCGAGCGCCAGGCACTGATCATCCACGCCGAGGCGGAGGCCCAGGAGCGCTTGGTCAAGGACATCAAGGCGGCCCGGACGCGCAGTCCGCGATCCGGCTCGCCGAGGGCAAGCGCGCGGACGCGGCGGCCGCCGGACTCGCCCAGGCCGAGGTCCAGGAGGGCACGGCGGAGGCCATCGCCAAGGTCGGGCACGCGGAGGCTGAGGTCGCCAGGGAGAAGGCCCTTGCGGGGGCCGAGGGACTGCGGGAGAAGCTGAAGGCCGAGGCCGAGGGTCTTACGGAGAAGGCGGCGGCGATGGCGGCGCTGGACGCGGCCGGCCGCGGCCACGAGGAGTTCCGCCTCCGGCTGGAGGCGGAGAAGGACGTACGGCTCGCCGGGATCGACGTGCACCGGCAGGTCGCCGAGGCCCAGGCCACCGTGCTGGCCACCGGCCTGGAGAACGCGAAGATCGACATCGTCGGCGGGGAGAGCGTCTTCTTCGACCGGCTGGTGAACGCGATCTCGCTCGGCAAGGGCGTGGACGCCTTCGTCGACCGCTCGGAGTCCGTCCAGGCCATGGCGGCCCCGTGGCTCGACAAGGACGCCTCGACCTTCACCGAGGACATCGGCGCGATGCTCGCGGGCCTGGGCAGCGGCGGTCTCCGCGACCTGACCCTGGCCGGTGCGCTCACCCGGCTGATCACCGACGCCGGTCCGAAGGCAGGTGCATTGGAGGGGCTGCTGGAGTCCGTACGGGCGAGCGGCCTCGGCGACACAAGGCTGCTCGAACTCGCCGCGCCCGCTCAGGCCAACGGGACTGTCCGGTAGCCACCGGAGTTCGGGGCTCTGCCGCAGGGCCGCGTGCCGACGCCAGTGAGGAGAGGGAACGACGTGAACACCGATGGGCAGGCGACGGCCGCGCCGCGAGCGGCAGGGCGTACGAGCCAGGACGCGGCCTCACCGGCGGGCGGCCCGGGGGCCGGGCTTCAGGACGGGACGTACGAGGTGCTGCGGGACCGGCTGCTGGGCGCGGCCCGCGAACTGGGCAGCCGGGCGCGGGCGCTCGACGAGCGCCGGGTGGAGGTGTTCGGCGACGGCGCCCTCGACTTCACCGGCACCGGGGTTCTGCGCACCGCCCAGCCGACCGTCGTGTGCGATCTGGTACAGGTCGGCGGGCTGCTGCTGTGCGGCCACAACACGCCGTCGACGGAGGTCGCCGATGTCGGGGACGTCTTCACGCTCTTCCACCGCGCGGACGGCGGCTTCCGGTCGGCCGCTCCCGACGCCCTCGCGGGCCTGCTCGACGACGACGGTTTCCAGCGGGACTTCGCCGAGCTGTACCGCTACTACCGCTCCACCCGGCTGCTCAGGCTGCGCCGCACCGGTCCGTACCTGCTGGCCGTCTTCCGGACCGGTGAGCGGCCCACCGACATCCGGGTGCTGCGCTGGCGGATCGCGGCCGACGGCACGCCCGCGTACCTCGATGCCAAGGGCGAGCGCGACCACGTCCTCCCGCCGTCCCACGACGTCACCTGGATCGCCACGACCCGAAACGACCACGTCCTCGGCCGCCACCCCCACATCCGCGTCGCGGACGGTCTGTACGTCGCCACAGTTGGCGGCACCCTGACCGTCAAGACCGAGGACGACACCGAGACGGGGGAGGGCGTCTACGCTGAGCCCGTCGAGGAACCGTTGCAGTCCCTCGCCGACGCCGAGGTCGATTACGCCTGCGCCGGACCCCTTCTGCTGCTGCGTATCCGCCCGTACAACGAGCCCGCGTGGCGTCATCTCGTCTTCAACACCCGCACGCGGGAGGTATTGCGTCTCGACGGCGTCGGGCAGGCGTGCCGCCTCCTCCCCGACGGCCAGGGCATCGTTTTCCCTGGCGGCTACTACCTCGCCACCGGTGCCGTCAGGACCTTCGAGACCGACACCACCGGACTCGGCTACGAGCGGGCCGTCCGGTCTCCGGGTGGCGAGGACACGCTCTTCGTGTTCCACGCCGAGGCGGACGGCCGGGTCCTGCTGTTGCCCTACAACGTCATCCGGCAGGAGGTCGCCGCGCCGATCGTGGCGCATGGCTGGGCGCTCTTCGACGACGGCGCACTCGCCACCCTCACGACCGCCCCCGGTGAACCGGCCCGAGCGCATCAGGTCCAGCTGTGGACCACGCCGTACCTCTCCGAGACGTACGCCGTGCAACGGCCCCCGGGCACCGGCCCGCTCGCCCGCATCGGCAATCCCGAGCTGGTGCGCGGCATCTCCGGCTGTCTGTCGCTGGCGCGGATGGCGCATGACATGGCGCCCGGCCAGGCCGTGTTCGAGGCGATCGGGGCCACCGCGAAACGAGTCGCCGACTCCTGCCACTGGCTCGCCGACCCCGAGCTCGGCTCACTCGGCGAACCGGTGGAATCGATCCGGGCCACCGCCGCCCGGGTCACCGAGGAATTCCGGCGGATCGCGGAGCTGAGGCACAAGGCCGCCGAAACCCTCGGCGAAGCCACCGCACGCATCACGACGCTGGTGCGGCGCGTACGCGGCGAACAGCCCGGTACAGCCGACGGCTGGGTGCGGGCGCTCACGGAACTGCGGCAGGAGCAGGGCCGCCTGGAGACCCTGCGCGACATCCGGTACCTCGACCTTGAGCAGTTGGACGCGCTCGCGGCGGGGCTGAACGACGACCTCGCCGCCGCCGGGCGGCGCGCCGCCGCGTTCCTCAGCGGCGAAGACGCCTTCGCGGCCACGCACCAGGCGGTCGCCGCGCTCACCGGCGAAGCCGCGGTCGTCGCCACCGTCGCGGACGCCACGCCCGTCGCCGAGCGTATCGACGAGCACGCGGACGGACTGCGCGTAGTCACCGACGTCATCGCCACGCTGGACCTCGCCGACGCCACCGTACGCACCTCCGTCCTGTCCCGCGCCGGGGAAGTCCTCGGCGCGGTCAACCAGGCCCGCGCCACCCTCGACGCCCGGCGCCGCGAACTCCGAGCATCCGAGGGACGCGCCGAGTTCGCCGCGGAGCTCGCGCTCCTCGGCCAGGCCGTGGCGGGCGCGCTGGCCGCCGCCACGACCCCCGAGGAGTGCGACGAACAGCTGGGCCGACTGCTGTCCCGCATCGAGGACATCGAAGCCCGCTTCGGTGACGTCGACGCCCACGAAGAACGGATCGCCACCCAGCGGGAGGAGATCCACGAGGCGTTCTCGGCCCGTCGGCAGACACAGCTCGACGAGCGCGCGCGCCGTGCGCGGCGGCTGGCCGACTCCGCCCGGCGTCTGATCACCACCCTGACCCGCCGGGCCCGGTCGCTGGGCAACGCCGACGAGGTGGCCACGTTCTTCGCGTCCGACCCGCTCGTCTCCAAGGTCCGGGCAACAGCGGACGAGCTGCGGGCCACCGGAGATCCGGCACGCGCCGGGGAACTCGACGGCGGGCTCACCGCCGCACGCCAGGAGGCGACCCGCGCTCTGCGCGACCGAGCGGACCTGTACGACGGCACCGGCACCATCCGGCTCGGCCGCCACCGCTTCACCGTCCCGCCTCCGAACCAGCGGACCGACCTCACCCTCGTCCCGCACGACGGCGCCCTCGCCTTCGCCATCACCGGCACCGACTACCTCGCGGCCGTCACCGACCCGGCCCTGACCCGGCACCAGGAGTTCTGGGACCAGCCGCTGATCTCCGAGTCCCCCGAGGTCTACCGCTCCGAACACCTGGCAGCGACCCTGCTGGAGGCAGCCGAAGAGGGAGGCACCGGGGCGTGGGAAGCGCTGTCCCGCGCGGATGAGGCCACACTCCTAGCCGAGGTCAGCCGCGCCGCCGCGTCCCGCTACGACGAGGGCTACGACCGAGGCGTCCACGACCACGACGCCGCCCGCATCCTCACCGTCCTGCTCCGGCTGCGGGCCGAGGCCGGGCCGCTGCGCTTCGCTCCGGAGGTGCGGGCGGCGGCCCAGCTCTTCTGGGCGTACGGGACGGAGGAGCGCGCACGCGCCCTGTGGACCACCCGCGCCCAGTCCTTCGCGCGGGCCCGTGGCGTCTTCGGACACGCGCCGGGAGCGGCAGACCTCCGTACCGAACTGGGCGCGGCCGCGGCCGGCTTCCTGCCGCAGGCGATACCTGATCTCGCGGCGGCGTCCCGGGATCACGAGGCCATCGGCGCGTACCTCGTCGAGGAGCTGGCCGACGGGCCGCCGCGTTTCGCGACCAGCGCTGAAGCCCGCACCCTGATCGCCACCTTCCGCACGGCTCTCGGCGGCGACGGCTCACCCGGCGCCAAGGAGTTCACCGAAGACCTCCGCGCGCTCTCCGGCGACCTGGCCGCCCGCTACCAACTGGCGGCGTCCTGGCTCGGCGGCCATGCCGAAGCAAGCGGACTCGAACGCCGTGATCTGGCGGAGGCGGCCGCCATCGAGGTCTGCGGCACCGCGATCGAGCGCCACGACATCGCCGCACCACTGGCCGCGTCCGTCGACGACCTGCTCGGTACGCACTCGCGCGTCGCAGGCGGCACCATGCCCCTCAGGCTCGATGAATTCCTCACGCGTACCACGGAGTTCCGGCGCCTCCGCGTGCCCGCTTACCGCTCGTACACCCGCAAGCGCACGGAACTGCTCGCCGCCGAACGCGAGCGGCTGCGCCTGGATGCCTACCAGCCCAAGGTGCTGTCGTCCTTCGTCCGCAACCGGCTGGTCGACGAGGTCTATCTGCCTCTCGCCGGGGACAACCTCGCACGTCAGCTCGGCGCCGACGGAGACGGCCGCCGCACCGACAGCCAGGGACTGCTCCTGCTGCTGTCCCCACCCGGCTACGGCAAGACGACCCTCGTGGAGTACGTCGCCTCCCGCCTCGGTCTCCTCTTCGTCAAGGTCGACGGCCCCGCGCTCGGCCGCCGCACCGACTCCCTCGACCCGGCCGCGGCGCCCGACGCCGCCGCCCGCCGCGAGGTCGAAAAGATCAACTTCGCGCTGGAGATGGGCAACAACGTCCTTCTCCACCTCGACGACATCCAGCACACCTCTCCCGAACTGCTCCAGAAGTTCATCCCCCTCGGCGACGCCCAGCGCCGCGTGGAGGGAGTGCGGGACGGCCAAGCGCGCACCTACGACCTGCGCGGCAAGCGCTTCGCGGTGTGCATGGCCGGCAACCCCTACACCGAGTCCGGGCAGCGCTTCCGCATCCCCGACATGCTCGCCAACCGGGCCGACATATGGAACCTCGGCGATGTCCTGAGCGGGAAGGAGGAGCTCTTCGTGCTCAGCCACATCGAGAACGCTCTCACCTCACACCCCGTGCTGGCCCCCCTCGCCTCCCGGGACCGTGGGGACATCGACCTGCTCGTCCGCCTCGCGCGGGCGGACGACGGCGACGAAGGGGCACGGCCGGACCGCCTCACCCGCCCGTGCACCCCGGCCGAGCTGGACGAGATCCTGTCCGTCCTGCGCAAGCTGCTGCACATCCAGAAGACGGTGCTCGCGGTCAACCGTGCCTACATCGCATCCGCCGCACAAGCCGACGCCTCCCGCACCGAGCCCCCGTTCCGTCTGCAAGGCTCCTACCGCGATACCAACAAGCTCGCCGCGCGCATCGTCCCGGCCATGAACGACGCCGAACTGGAAGCGCTCATCGACGACCACTACCGGGCCGAGGCCCAGACCCTCACCGGAGATGCCGAGGCCAACCTCCTCAAACTGGCTAAGCTGCGCGGCAGGCTCACCGCCGGGCAGGCGGCACGCTGGAACGAGGTCAAGCAGGGGTACCTGAGGCGGCGCCCGGTGGCCACGACCATGGATACAAGCCCGATGATGTTGTCCGGGGCATCTGACGGCTCATAGTGCGAATTTTGCATAGGGTCATAGAGGCCGTCTGTCTGTGCAGCGGCCCCGCCAGGCCGGACAAGCTCAACGGCCCCCGGCCATCGAGGACGACCAGCATCCGGAACTGCGGCAGCGTCAGGGCATCCTCCACCGCGGCCAATGACCGGGCGGAGACGGCGACAAGCAGCCTGGACGCGGTCAGCAGGGTGGTGACCATCGCCTCGGCATCGGACTCGGAGGCTGGAGAAGGGTGCCCGCCGTTCATCGGGCGCCATTCATGCCGTCCCGTCCCGCCATGCAAGGTTCAGGGGCGGGCCGCCACCAGGAGATCAACCACGTAGGTCTCTTCCACCGCCTCGTCGGGGGAAGCCCGGCTCAGCCGCTCGCGCTCATCGGCGAAAAAGGCACCGCGATCGGCCTGATCAAGGACGAGGAACGCCGAACGGCTGCCGATGTTGGCGAGATGCATTTCCAGGGAGACCGTGCGGCTCCAGCGGACTTGGCGGCGCGCGACCCGCAGCCCCGTCAGGCCCGCCAGCCGAATGGCGTCGCTGTCGCTCGGACGCACCGCGGATCTCGGCTTCACCCCGCAGTGGTGGGCGATGCGCTCGTGCTGCTCACGGATCCACGGAACGTCGAAGGCCGTGGTGTTCCACCAGATCGCGAGCGCGCCGCCCGGACGCAGGACCCGCAATGCTTCCGGGACGGAGCGGGTGGTATCGGTCCACTGCCAGGACTGGGCGTAGGCGATGAGGTCGCGGGAAGCCTCGGCCAGCGGTAGAGCGTTGCCGTCCCCTCTCACGATCGGCACGTCCGGATGAGCCTGGCGGAACGCGGCGGCCATGGCCTCGCCGGGCTCGACAGCGATCACATCGGCGCCCCGCTCCCCGAAGAGCGCGGTGGCGATTCCGGTGCCCGCTCCGACATCAGCGACCCGGACACCGGCCAGGTGACAGCCGTGAACTCTTCGATGCAGTCGAAGAGCGCGGGTGGATAGGAGGGGCGACTCGCCGCGTACTGGGCAGCGGCCACATCGAACGACTGGGCACGTGATCTGGCGGTCATCCCCCCATCCTCGCCTCCGCGACTACGTAGTGGGTCCGTCCATGACGAGCAGCGGCGCAGGTGGTGGCCGATGGCGAGCCCTTGTTGGTCGCCGCCGACCGCCATCACATCGGCCTGCTGCGTCCTCCGGGCGAACTTCTTGTGTCAGGCCAGCGACACGTACACCAGCCTCACCGGCACTGGAACCTCGATGAGCGCATGGCCCGGACGAAGAGGTCTTCGCGTCAGGCGGCCCCGTCCACCGATCATGCCGGGACCTCCTGAGTCAAACGGGTGACTCTTCCTTCCTTGTCACCGCCCTGCCGCTTTGCGTTACTGGGTTTGATGAATCCGGATCGGCAGCCCGTCCCTTTCGGGGGAGTTCGCCGCCGACCGCGACGGTCGGCAGCGCTCTCGGATGGGTGCTCCGTGCCGCGTCATGTGCCGCCTCACCGAGAGCCGAGCTTCTCGACAAAGGGGCATGACGTGACCATCACCGCGGGCCAGTCGCAGCTGCACGATCGATCATCATGACGTGCTGACGGCAGCCGTGCGAGAGCGTCGACTCGAGCGACCGCGGCCAGATTTTGGGAAACCACCGGCCCCCACCAGGGCGGATGAGATTTCCGGAAAGCGCAGCCCTACATGGGCCTACAAAGCCTCCCTTGGGTCTTACGAAGTCATGACGCGCTCACCGAACCACCGTCGCCTTCCCGCCCGGCTCCCCAGGATGTTCCCAGGTACACCGTCCACACAGGAGGCATCCGAGTAATGAGCAGGCGCGGCAGGTCCAAGACGAAGAACCGCGTGATTGGCCTCTCGGCCGCCGTGACCACGGTGGCGGCAGCCGTGACGACGTTCAGCCTGGCCAACGCCAGTGAGGAGCAGGCCCCTGCCGCCGCGTCCCGTGCGAAGGCCGCTGCTACCGGTGCGGACCACGCGGTGTTCGTCCAGGGCAACGAGGTGTCCGGCAACACCATTCATGCGTTCAAGCGTTCCGACACCGGGGAGCTGACCGCCGCCGGCAGCTACCGGACCGGCGGAAAGGGCGCTGTTGCCACAGGGGCGCCCACCGACGCGCTCGCTTCGCAGGGTTCCCTGGTGTACGACCCGCGCCATCACATGCTGATCGGTGTGAACGCGGGCAGCGGGTCGGTCACCTCCTTCAGCGTGTCCGGACAGAAGCTCTCCAACCGCCAGTCGGTCTCATCGGGAGGTGACTTCCCGCTGTCGGTCGCGGTGTACGGCGACACCGCGTACGTACTGAACGGCGGCGGGGAGGCGTCGGTGCAGGGCTTCACCATCACCGCGCAGGGCCTGAAGGCCATACCCGACTCGAAGCGTCTCCTGGGCGTCAAGGGCCCCGCCGTTCCGGTCTTCACCGACAACCCCGCCCAGGTCTCGTTCACGCCCGACGGTGAGAACCTGGCCGTGACCCTCAAGTCGACCAACACCATCGAGATGTTCCCCGTGGCAGCCGACGGGACCCTTGCCAAGAAGGCCGTCTCCAACAAGTCGGCCGGAAACGTCCCCTTCGGCTTCACCTTTGACCAGGGCGGACGGATGATCGTCACCGAGGCCGAGAAGTCGACCGTCAGCACGTACAAGGTCGGCACCGACGGAAAGCTGACCACTGTGACGGCCGCGGTGCCGAACGGGCAGAACACGCTGTGCTGGATCCAGGCAGCGGGCGGCTTCTTCTACGGTGCCAGCACCGGCAATTCAGCGGTGACCGCGTACTCCGTGGACTCGGCAGGGAAGGTCAGCGTGGTGGCCAAGCAAGCGGTGCCGCTGTCGGCCGACTCCCGTGGCACGATCGACATGGCAGCCTCCGCCGACGGCGCTTTCCTCTACGTGCAGAACGCCACGACCGGCAACATCGACGGATTCCGGGTCGAGGCCAATGGCAAGCTGACCCTGGTCACCAAGGCCACCGAGGGGCTGCCGCGGTTCTCCGCCGACACAGGCGGCATGGAGGGCATCGTCGCCACGTGATCGTGATGGGAACAGGAGCACGTTCCGTCCCCGACGAGTCGTCCCGCCTGTGGGGCTCTCGAACATTCATCGCTGCTCTTCAGGCGGCATACGGGTACCCGTTGAGCATCCGGGCGGGGCGTCGGCGGCCCATTCCGCGATCGCCGTGAGGGACTTGGCCCCGGCAAGGACCGCGCAGGCAGCCAGAGCCAGGACGAAGACCAACGGGTGGCGCTAGCCCCGGGCCCGGCGTGGATCGGGCACGGAGGCCAGACGGGCCAGGAGCCCGGCATGGCCGACAGGCAAGGGCGGGGCAGCGTCGGCGAGTTGGCCCAGGCCGACAGGGATGGGCGATGATGAGCGCACAGGCACGGTCTTCCATCATGGTGATCAGGGACTCGACACCGCATGATCACCGGCAGCCGTGCCTTCCTTCCCCGGACTACCAACCGTCAGCATCACGAGCTATCCGATCGCCCATCGAACCGGATGCTCCACGAGAACGACGGAGCTACGCGGACACCGCGACCACGTGCTTGCCCACGACGCCGCCGCGCTCGAATGACTGATGCGCCGCGGCGATGTCTGCGAGCGGGTACACGCTGTCGACCACCGGGCGCAGCGCACCAGAAGTGACGTGATCCGCCAGATCACGCAGCACGGCGGTGGCGGGATTGGCGCTGAAGGTGCGGATGCGGCGGGCACCGTACACGCTCGACGCCGCGATCGCGGCCAGGGCGCTGGCCGACAGCCCGACGGTGACCATCCGGCCGCCCTTGGTCAACCGGCTTCGGTAGCAGTTCAGTTCCGAGCCGACCGTGTCGACGATGACGTCGAAGGGTCCGATCTGGTCCGAGGTGGTGGAGCCATAGTCGAGGACCTCGTCGGCACCGAGGTCGGTGAGCACCTGGGCGTGGCGATCGCGGGCCAGCGCGGTAACGTGGCAACCCAACGCGTGTGCCAGTTGCACGGCAGCTGTGCCGACTCCGCCCGCCGCGCCCCGGACCAGGACCCGCTCCCCGCTCACGACGTGCACGGTGTCCCGCAGCGCGATCAGCGCCGTCGCGCCCGCGACGACCAGGGAGGCCGCGTCTACCGGCGAGATGCCCGCCGGGGCGGGCGCGATGCGGTCCGCAGGGACCACCACGTACTCGGCCGCCCCACCGGTGGTGTGCCGCTGCCGGGGATGCACCATGCCCCACACCCGCTCCCCGACCCGGTAATCCTCGACATCGGCGCCGGTCGCGGCGACGACACCCGCGAAATCCAGCCCCACACCGATCGGGAAGCGGCGTCCCGACACGATCTTCAACTCCCCGGCGCGGACAAGCACGTCGTGGCCGTTCACGCTGGAAGCCTCGACCGACACCAGTACCTCGCCCGCACCGGGAGAGGGCCGGTCGACGTCGTTGACCCGCAGGACATCCACGGCGCCATAACCCGTGATCTGAGCGGTCTTCATGTCGCTGTCCTTCCGTGGTCGGCTGTTGTGGATCCGATCCTGGACCCTGCTCGCGACATCACGGTCGTTCGCCTCTTCCTGGGACTGCCAGACCCACCCTCACCGGCCGCGCCCGAGACATACTGTCGCCGTGACCGATGCCCCCCTCGACGTGACCGACGATCCCCGACGCGAACTCGCCGAATTCCTGCGGACCCGACGAACCCGGGTGCGACCACAGGACGTCGGCCTGGAACCCGGCCCGAGGCGACGCGTCGCCGGGCTGCGGCGTGAGGAACTGGCCCTGCTGGCCGGGGTGAGCGCGGACTACTACCAGCGCATGGAGCAGGGACGCGACGTGCGGCCCTCCGACCAGGTCCTGGACGCCCTCGCGCGCGCCCTCAACTTCTCTGCCGAGGAGTCCCGGCACCTGCGCAGCCTCGCCGCCGCCGCGCGCACGCCCGCCCGCCGCCCACGACGACACGCGCCGGAGGTGGTACCGCCCACCACGTTGCGGCTGCTGCGTACCATGCCCGCGCCCGCAGTGGTCATTGGCCGCTTCCTGGACGTGTTGGCCTGGAGCCCGCTGGCCGGTGCCCTGCTGGGCGAGTTCACCCAGCGGCCGCAGGTGGAGCGGAACCTGCTGTCGCTGCTGCTGCACCCGGAAGCCGACCAGGCATGCCCGGAGCGGGCAGCCACCGTCGCCGAGTTGACCGCGATGCTGCGTACGCAGGTCGCCGCCGATCCGGGGCACCCGCGCGCCGTGGAGCTGGTCGGTGAACTCGCGGTCCGCAGCGATGAGTTCGCGACCTTGTGGGCCCGCCACGACGTGGAGGAAACGACGCGCGGCCGGATGCGCGTCAACCACCCGCTGGTCGGGGAGCTGAACCTGGACTGGGACGCCTACCCGATGCCGGGTGCTCCCGGGCCGATGCTGGTCGTCTACACCGCCGAGGAAGGCGGGCCCGACGACGAGCGACTCCAACTGCTCGCCGGCCTGCTCGACGCCCCCGGCCCGGCGTCGGCGTCCGCCCAACAGCGGTTGCCCGACACCCCGGCCGGGCCTGCCTGACGATTCCGGTCGGCTTGCGTCTACGAGATTCACCATGTCAGAGACGTCACCTACGGCGAGGACTCCTCCCGCGTACGCACCGGCACGGCGCCCCGGGGCATGGCCGCCCTGCGGAACCTGGCCATCGGCGCACTCCGGCTCACCGACCGCACCAACATCGCCGCCGGCCGGCCTCCGCCACGCACGCGACACCACCCGCCCCCTCGCCACTTTGGGCATCACATGATCAAACCGGACACCCCGCGAGAACGACGCAGCCCTGGGGCGCCGGGGAAAGGTGGGTATCGGCTCCGGACTTCGGATGGTGCTTGGCGCCCGGTCGGTGAGGGGGTGTTGCGGCCGCGCAGCAGGCACTCCCGGACGGTTCCCGGGTATTCCCGCTACTGGCGTCTCTCTGGTGGGTCCTTGTCGGATATTGCCAAGAGGTGCATGATGGGAGTAAGAGCGAAGCTGGCTTTTGGAGGCAATATCGTGGGGACCATTTGGGGACCACACGGTGTGCGCGACCCGGCACAACTCAGGCGTTACCGCACGTATTTCGCCTGCGGAAAGCGCCGTAATTCCGGGGAATTCGGCGTTCGCACTTCTGGGGGTCAAGGGGTCGCAGGTTCAAATCCTGTCGTCCCGACGGTGTTATTGCAGGTCGGAGGCCGTTTCCGCAGAGATGCGGGGGCGGTCTTTTCCGTTGGTGGTCGTTGGGTGGTCGTAGATCGAGTCCAGGCACGCTTTTGGCGCTGATGCTGTTTCATGCCGCTTGTGTGTACTGGTCACTGTGGGGCTTGCTTCGTGGGGCGGGCGGCCTGGTGGTCGTTGTGTGGTCGTAGCGCTTTTCCTCGTGGTCGAGCTGCTTGGCGATGGCGTCGACGGCTTGGCGGGCTGCGGGTTTGGTGAGGTGGCCGTAGATGTTGGCCGTGGTGGAGATCGTGGAGTGGCGCAGGGTCTTCGACACGATGGTCAGCTCGACGCCGTGGGTCAGCGCCAGCGTTGCGGCGAGGTGGCGGAGGTCGTGGACGCTGGTGCGCGGAACGCCTGCTTGGCGGGCGAGGTAGTGGAAGTGGTTGAGGACGTACTCCGGGTGTAGCGGGCGTCCGTCTTCGCGGTGGAAGACGAATCCGCCGCCCGGGCGTGCGCCCGGGGCGCTGGCTGTGCGGCGCTGGGCCTTGCGGCGGGTGAGGACAGCGTGGATGCGGGGTGACAGGGCGACCCAGTCGCTGCTCTTACGGGTCTTCGGGTGGGTCAGGGCGAGCTTGTTGTTGTCGATCGCCGAGAGTGTCCAGCGGACGTAGAGGGTGTGTGCGTGGAGGTGGACGTCGTTCCAGTGCAGGCCGAGGGCTTCGCCTTTGCGGAGGCCGGTGCAGATGAGGAACTCGATCAGTTCGGTGAAGTCCGGATCGGCTGTGCGGCAGTGGTGCAGGAAGCGGATGGCCTGGGCTGGGGTCCAGATGGTGCGCTCCCCGGAGGCGGGGCGGGGGATCACGGTGGGCCGGACGACGTTGGTGGGGAGTCGGTGCTGGCGGACGGCGTCGCCGATCGCGCTGGAGAGGGTGGCGAGGATGTGCCACACGGTGGGGCGTCCGCGGCCGGTGGCGAGCTGGGTCAGTACGTAGTGGTGGATGTGTTCGTAGGCGAGTTCGTCCAGGCGGATCGGGCCGAGGGCCGGGATCAGGTCGTGGTGGACGTAGTCGCGGTAGCGGACCCATGTGGTGGGCTTGAGTCGTAGTCGTTTGGCCGCGAGCCACTGGATCAGGTAGTCGGCGACGGTCTGGTTCGGGTCGGCACTGACCCCGATCCGGCGGCCGGCGCGGTAGCGGTGCAGGGCGGTGCGGGCGTCGTCCTGGGTGGGGAAGCCGCCGCGGCGCACGGTGCGGTTGTGCCCACCGGGCTCGGTGGCAGGAAGGTCGACGGCGAAGGTCCACGTCCCGTGGGCGGGATCGAACATCAGCTGGGGGCAGTGAGTGCCGAGCTGGCGGCGCTGCTCGTCGCGGCAGCCGCAGCGGCGGTAGACGCGCCCCACGGTCTCGTGGGCGCGCATGGTGATCACCTTCTACGGCGACGTGGAATTGTTGCGGTATTTTCATTGTGAATCGCGGCTAAGGAGAATGAAAATTCCTTACGACCACAATCCGACACCACGGTCCTGGTCTGTTGCCTGACCAGCGGTGATCCCTTTACTTTTCCCACAGGTGCGGTGGATCCGCTTTGAGTCTGGCGCGTGCAGAAAAAGTGTGCCAAGCGGGTTTCGCGTCTGTGTCGTTCAGAAAAACTCGCGGCTAGTGAACAGCACCTCACTGACTGCGTGGGCGATCTGGTCGGTGCCATCGCCGAGTCCTTCGGGTGCGTCTCACTCGGAAGCAGGTGTCACATTCGAGCGCCTGCACCAGGCACATTCCGGCAGTCAGGCCCTTGCGGGGACGCACTCGCGGGGCCGACTCATGCTCTGGCAAGCCAGGTGACGGGGTTCTGATCGGTCCTCGCGACCCGTCGCCGACAGGCGCGTGATCCGCTCACACACCTCGGTGGCCCGCCACTCGGCCGCGTCCGTGGACAGCCCGCGCAGCCGTACCGCGCGCGCGATCTGCTCCAGGACAGTGCGCCGCTCGTCGAAGGAGTTCCGTACCTCCTGCCAGACGTACTGCACACCGGGGATCTGGCGCGGGGCGCGGCGGGGCAGGACGGGCAGGGATCGCCGCAGAGCGAGATATGCCCGCGGTGGCGCTCATGGAGGTGTGGGCGTTGGCGTTCAGGGCGCCGTCGTTGGTTGGAGTGCAGGCTGACCCACAGCTTGGATGTGCCGTGGGCACGCTCGACCAGTTGCGCGGGTAGCGGGGCCACCGCTCAACGGCGGCCCGGCCAACCTCCGATGCGCAGCTTCTGAGACAACCTGCCCCCCTGCGCTCGCGGCGAGTTAGCGGAAATGCGTGGTAAGCGCTCTCTATGCATCCCAGGCCGACGCTCGAGCTGTCCGAAAAGATGCGACTAAGAGGTGCATGCATCCGAGATCCACCATAAACCGTAAAGATTCAGTCGGCTGAGAGCTTGATTGCGGTGAGTGAACGGGCAGCATCTGACTACCGGTATGCCGATTCACTCCTATATGCCGTCCTTTGTCCCTGATAAGCGGTGGGACTTATTCCAGTCCATGTGTATGTGACGTTCGTGTGACAGCTTGTGAGCGCCAGGTGACTACTGAGGTCGCTGCGGTGGGCTCCTGCCGTGGAACGCTGATGCGCTCGCGTGCTGCGCCCGCCACCCGGTCCTGCCTGGTGGTGATCCGAAACCACTGCCCTTACTGAGCATCCCGCTGACGTCGTCGGGCAAGGCGGGCACACGAGAAGAGAGGTACGCGACGTGAAGAGAGCCATTTTAGTCTCCGTGGCTGCGGGCTCACTCCTGATCGGTGGTGCGATCACGGCTGCAAATGCGGCTGGCGCGCCCGCTAGATCGGCTGTGAAGGCATCGGCTCCGGTGGCCGTGGGCGATGCCCGCGCGGACGGCAAGATGCTGTTCACCGGCCTGTACTTCGGCCAGGGAACGGTCGGCGAGAAGCTCCTGGCGAGCGACGCCTTCATCGGGGATCGCTCCGGCCAATTGGAGAAGAATGGCACCCCTGAAGCACTAAAGGCGATAACGGAACTCACGGCCGCGATAGACAAAGCATCTCCCGAGTTCTTCGCCACGTTCTCCGCGGATGTCCGCAGCGGCAACCCGTTCCGGGTCAAGGACGCCGTCGAAGCCGGTGCGGCCGAGGTCGACAAGGTCGCCAAGGTGGAATCCGAAGATGGCACCGCAAGCGGCACCTGCCTGGTCACCGTGAATGTTGGCGCATTCGTCAATGTGGTTGCGGGAATCAACGCAGCCACCCAGGCGAACGTGGTGCTCGAGCTGAACCTTTGGTGGTCAGCGTCTGCCGACTCCACCGGCCCGGCGAGCGACGAGCAGATCGCGGCGTTCACCGAGCAACTGCGCACCATCTAACGGACTCAACACGATGCGGCAGGCACCTCTCCGGCTGCCTGCCGCACCGTCGGCCCCGGGCGAGTTGAAAGGACACGCAGTATGCCGAGGCAGAAGGACCGGCAGGACCGACTACTGCTGACGGTGGAGAGCCCGCGTTCCACCGTCGGAATCTCCCGGCGCTGGGTGATGCTGGCCGCCGTGGCCTGGCTACTGCCTGCGCTTTACGTAATTCAGACGCATCTGCCGGGGAACGCCCTCACGCTGCCTGGGCAAGACTCCGCGGCCGCCACCGTCAATCGGGTGGCGCCCCAGGGCTGGAGTTTCTTCACCAAATCGCCGCGTGGCAGCGAGCTGCAGCCCTTCGTTCTGCGTGACGGTGTCTGGGAGGACCGGTTGATGGCCCCGCACGGTGCCCCGCACAACGCATTCGGCTTGAACCGCCGCTCGCGCTCCCAGGGCATCGAGATGGCGTTACTGCTCGCAGAGGCCGAAGGGCTGCGTTGGACGAAATGCGACCGCGACCTGTCGGCGTGCCTGGGCAGCGCGAAAGCACCCGGCAAGGTCGCCAACCGCGAGCCTGAGCCGACCTTGTGCGGCCGAGTCGCGCTCGTGGAGCAGAAGCCCGTGCCGTTCGCCTGGCGCAACCTCATGGATGCCCCCCACACCCCTGACCGCCTCACCGTCCTGGATGTCACATGCTGAGCCGCACGCCGGCACATCTCCCCTCTCCCTGGACGAACGTCTACGGCTTCGCCCGTACCCTCTTGGCGCTCGGTACCCTTCTCACGCTTGCGTTCAGCAACGCCGCGACGTTGTTTCGTCCGGTCGCATTCCAGGGCGACCACCCCACATGTCGCGGCATCGAGGCCGGTGGCGCTTTCTGCCTCGTGTCGGGTGACGACCTGGACTCAATGCGGTGGGTCTGCGTGGCGGTCCTGCTCGTGGTGATCAGCGGCTGGCGGCCGCGTCTGACCGCGCTTCCTCACGCGTACATCAGCTTCAGCGTCTTCACTGGCATTGCGATCGGTGACGGGGGCGATCAGATGACCGCCGTGCTCACCCTTCTGTTGACTCTTCCCGCTCTCGGCGACCGCCGACGGTGGCACTGGAATGCCGCAGACTCGGCCCCGCAGCATCCGCCCTGGCTGCTGCTGGCAGGGACAAGCGCCCTGGTCGTTGTGCGATTGCAGATGTCCTTCGTGTATTTCCAGGCGTGCGTGTCGAAGTTGCCGCATACGGAATGGGCGGATGGCACCGGCATGTGGTACTGGGGCAATAGCCTAGCCTTCGGGGTATCCGGATGGCTGCGGCCGCTGGTCGGTCCCGTACTCGCCAATCCGATCGGCGTCGCGGCGCTGACCTGGATTCCCTTGTTCATCGAGATCTCCTTGGCGGCGACGCTGCTGGTATCGCAGCGGGCGCGCTACGTATTGCTGATGGCCGGGGTGGGCTTCCATCTGTGTATCGCCGTGATGATGGGCCTGTGGAGCTTCGCGCTGGCTATGTGGGCAGGAATTCTGCTGCTGTGCCTGCCCCTGGGCGGGGAATTGCGCAAGCGTGAACCGGCCGGTCATGGCCCCTCCTTCCAGCAGTCCCGCAGCAAGGAGACGACCCTGGACTGTGAAAAGCCGGCCTCCCGCGCGGCAGCCACGAGCTGAGCGGCGGCCTCCCGCAGCCGCGCTTGCGCCGGAGCGGCGACGACGATGGCTCCTCGGCCGCGCCGGAGGTCGATCAGTCCTTCTTCGCGTAGCTGTTGGTAGCCGCGCAGGACGGTATGGATGTTGATCTCAAGCAACTTCGCCACTTCGCGGGCGGCAGGCAGCCGGTCGCCAGGACATAGGGCGCCCTCGGCCAGAGCCCGGCGTACGGCGGCGGCGACCTGCTCCGCCAGCGGGACAGCCGACCCGGTGTCGACACGGATGAGCATCTCAACGGTCCTGCTGCTTGTTCCTGACCAGGAGATCGCCCAGCAGCCCGGCCGCCGTTGCTGCGTCGTCCACGACCACGACGAACTGATTGCCTCCTGTCAGCTCCAGCCACACTGCCTGCCCGGAACGCAGCGCCAGTCCGCGCCTGCCCTTGGTGACCCGGTAGCCCCAGCCTCCGAGGTCTGACAGCGGTCGAACTTCCCCGGTCCATACCTTGTCGATCCGCTCCAGCGGGATGTGGATCCGTGGTGTGCGGAGCAGCGGTGGACGAATGGTCAGCCCGTCCCCGTCGACGATCACCCGGGCGCCGGCCAGCGCCGCGACCAGTAGTCCCACCGGCCACAGCCACAGACCAGGGCCCCAGCCGAGGAGGCCCGCGGCCACGGCGGCGACAGCCCCCAGCACTCCGACGGCTGTCAACCATCGCGCGCCGATACCGCGCACCCATACGGCCTTCTCACCCTGCCGCAGGCCCACGGAACCAGAGGCCGACGGCTGGCCCGTAACCGCGGGACATGCTCGCGGCATCAAGGCACCCACTCCGGCAACCGCAGCCACAGCCAATCCCGCCGCGACGGCCAGATGCCACAAGGGCATCTGCACCTTGTCAGCCGCGGCTGCTCCGTTGTTCACCAGGACCGCCACGGTGAACAGATATCCCAGGCTGGCAGCCGAGGCTGCGGAAGTGGCGTAGAGCGTCCGTAGAGTGAGCGACCCTCGCACCGCGCTCCGGGACAGCCCCGTGCCGAGGGCGAGCAGCGTCAGCTCCGAGATCAGCAGCAACTCAACTGGAGACGCGGAGCGGTTGGCCTCACCTCCCCCGTTGAAGTGCACAGCCATCGAATCCGGCAGGTTCGGCCACGACACGATGAAGACCACCGCCACCACCAACGCAGCTATCAGACAAGGGAGGCCGGCTAACCACCGCAGCAGGTCCGGCTGATGTACACGAGAACTCTGGTCAGGGTGATGCACTCCGCCTCCTCGAACGAGATTATTCGAGTACAACTAGCATAATTGGAGAATACCTTCCGCCCCCCGATGTCGCCTGCCGCGTTTCGGTCACACCCGTGGCGAGAATGAGGGCGGTTTCCGGAAGAAGTCAGCGGCCGCGTGCACCATGGGCGCGTCCACAGGGTGACACGTTCGACGACGGGGGGGCGCGCAACGCCATGCGCTGCCGACGCTCCTGAGCCCTCGGTGACCTGGCCCCGGATGAAGCCCTTGTAGGGGCCCAGGACCATGCTCGGCCACGACTCGTAGTGCACCCTCGAGATCTCCACCGCGTCCACGACTTCGCTCTCCATCACCTTGGCGACACGGCACCAACTCGGCGGTCATCGCCCCCCGACGCAGCGGCAGCATGCCCGTGCCGTTCAGTTTGAGCAGTACGGGGTAATCGTCCCGTAGTGGTAAGAAATGAGACGGGAGTGTTGAAGGGCCAGCAAGCCTTGGCCACGGACGGATCAGCCCTGGCCAAAGGTGAGCTCTTGCAGCGTTGTCGTACTCACCTTGGGGCTGGCATCAAGCCCAAGACGAGCGAACCCCGTGCCTTGCCGACATGAAGGCAGCACACTCCGTGTATGGGCGGACAGTCACGCTGGGAAGCACTTGCTGGGGACCGACAGAGGTTCGAGGAGGGGGTGGCCATCCTCCTCGGCATGGTCTATTCCGGCTTGCGGCATGTGGATGGTTCAGGTGGGGACCGTGGAGAGGACGCCGTCCGACTGCTACCCGATGGTAAGCGCCACGTCTTTCAGATTAAGAGCTTCACAGGTCGGTTGAGCCCTGCCAGGCGCCGTCAGGTGCGGAAATCGCTAGACCGTGCGGCACGAAACGTGCCGACATGCTGGACCCTTGTCGTGCCGCTCGATTTCACTCCAGGCGAGTGGGACTGGTTCGACAGTCTGCGTGAAACCTATCCGTTTTCGCTGGAGTGTCACGGCTTGCGCTGGCTGAACAGCAAAGCAGTCGAGAACCCGGCTATAGGAAGACTGTTCCAAGCCCCACAATCGCAGTCGCATGTGTGGCCCCGTGTGGCGGATACCGGGCCTGTCGATGCTGGAGTTCCCGTGGCTGAGGGCGGAGAGGTTCCCGCCTATGTCCCACGCGATATCGATCCGGTCCTACGCGCCTGGCTCCGCCAAGCGGGGGAGTCGGGCGGGGCGGTGGTAATTCTGGGAGATTCCGTTGCGGGCAAGACCCGGACTCTTTATGAAGCCCTGCGAGAGGAGTTGCCGGACCACTGCTTCGTGCGCCCCGCAGACCCTGCCGAGGTGCCCCAGCTGGCCGAAGGCATCATGACGGCAGCCGAGCCGTGCGTGCTGTGGCTCGACGAACTCCACCGCTATCTCGATCACGGTTGCGGTCTCATTGCCAGCGGGCTCAGGAAGGTCCTCCGCTCTGGGACCACTGTCCTCGCCACCCTTGACGGAGCGGCGTACGAATATTGGCGCCGCTCGGACGTGGTGCGCCAGATGCGGTCGCTCGTACTCGACCGGCGCTGGAGCGTGGCCGAACGTCAGAGGGCTCGTATGTCGCAGGACCCGCGCGTAGCGCAGGCTGCGCAGGCGGATCCTGCTATCGGAGTCGCCGAGTGCCTTGCCGCAGGCCCCTGGCTCTGGCAGGAACTGAGAAGCCGTTGCCCTATCGATCACGGTGATCACTGGTTCGAGTGCAGTGACTCGGTTGGGTGATCTCCAGCCGAAGCAGGCATGAAAGCAGGGCCTCCTGCCCAGCTCGGGATTGCTGAAGTCCTTCGAGCGTCAGGAGGCCCTGTGCCGCAGTCTTGCGTTCCGTTGTCCTCGTCGTCCAACTCGGTTGCTCGGTCGTGTGATTGCCTCGCGCACGTGTACGGCAATGCGGGGGATCGTTCGGACAGACGGCCTCGGTATCCGTCGGACATGACGGACGCCGAGTGGGCCGAGGTGCGGGGCTTGCTGCCGGTGCCGGGATGGCTGGAGGGCAGGGGCGGGCAGCCGGAGGGCTACTGTCACCGGCAGATGATCGACGCCATCCGCTACCTCGTGGCCGGCGGCATCACGTGGCGGGCGATGCCTGGCGATTTCCCCGCCTGGGACCGCGTCTACGCCTTCTGGCGGCGCTGGCGGGACAACGGCCTGATCAGCGAGTTCCACGACCGGCTGCGTGACCGGGTCCGCGAGGCCGGGGGACGGGACGCGGAGCCGACGGCCGCGGTCATCGACGCGCAGTCGGTGAAAGCCGCCGCGTCGGTGCCGACCGCCAGCCGGGGCTTCGATGGCGGCAAGAAGGTCAACGGGCGCAAGCGGCACATCGTGGTCGACACTCTCGGGCTGCTGCTGGCCGTGATGGTCACGGCAGCGTCGGTCACCGACCGGGACGCGGGCCGGGTCCTGCTGGCCCGGCTGCGGCACAGGCATTGGCGCGTGGCCAGGGTGTGGGCCGACGGCGGTTACACCGGGCCGCTGGTCGACGTCGCCCGCAGCCTCTGGCAGATCGCGCTGACGGTGGTCAAACGCAGTGACGGTGCCTCCGGGTTCACCGTGCTGCCCAAGAGATGGCTGGTCGAGCGCACGTTCGCGTGGCTGATGCGCTCCCGCCGCCTGGCCCGCGACTACGAGAGCCGCACCGACAGCGCGGAGGCGATGATCTGGTGGTCGATGAGCATGGTCATGAGCCGCCGCCTGGCCCGGCAGCCTCACTGAACCTGCCCGGCACCGTCTCGGCCAGCCAGCCCCGCGCGGCCAGGCGCTTGACCTTCGACCGCACCCCCTCGACTTTCGCCGGGACTACCGCCAGACCGAGTGCCGCAGCGAGCTGCCGACAGTCCACCGCCTCCCCGCCCTGGTCGGCCACGATGGCCATGATCCGCCGATAGTCCGGCGCCAGTACGCCGACATCGAGTCCTTCCCTCCACACCGGCACCACCGAGCCGGGCACCGCACCCACGACCGGCCGCTCTCGCCCATCAGACACGGTCACCGGTGCATCCCCGCGGCCGCTCGGCTCCGCCAGGACCTGCCCGACCGTCTCACGAGCGATCACGAACCGCTCCAACGCGGCCTCCGCTTCCCGCAACTCGGCCTGAAGAACCTCCACCCGCTGCTGGGCAGCACGCTCGCGTTCCTCCAGCAACCCCATCACCGACGGCACACGGCACCTCCACCGAGGAGACAACACGACACGCCATCACTGCCGCACGAGAAACGGACTATGCCTGGCCAGCACAAACGCAGCAGTCACGCTCGGAAAGACAACGGCTTCTTACAGATGTACTGAGAAGCCGTTGCTCTATCGATCTTGGTGAGCGTGAGTTCGAGGTCGTCGACTCGGTCGGGTGATCTCTTGGCTGGCTGCGCATGAAGGCAGGGCCTCCCGCACAGCTCGTGGGTGTCGAATCCAGCCGAGCAACAGGAGGCCCCTGGTGCTGCAGTCTTCCGTGTCCGTGCCAGTGTGGTCTAACTCGGCTTTTCTGAAGTGTGATTGTCTCGCTCACCGGTTCGGGAACGCAGGGGACCGGCCGTACAGGCATCCGAGGTATCCGTCCGACATGAGCGACGCGGAGTGGGCGGTCGTACGCGAGGCGATGCCGGTTCCCGGCTGGCTGGAGGGCCGCGGCGGCCAGCCGGAGCGCTATTGCCACCGGCAGATGGTCGACGCGGTGCGTTACCTGGTCGCGGGCGGCATCACCTGGCGGGCGATGCCCGCGGACTTCCCCGCGTGGGACCGCGTCTATGCCTTCTTCCGGCGCTGGCGCGACAAGGGCCTGACTGCCGAGTTCCACGACCGGCTGCGCGACCGGGTCCGCAAGGATGCGGGCCGGGACCCGGAGCCGACGGTCGGCATCATCGACGCGCAGTCCGTGAGGGGAGCCGCATCGGTGCCTGCCGCGACCAGGGGATTCGATGGCGGGAAGAAGGTCAACGGCCGTAAGCGGCACATCCTGGTGGACACTCGGACTGCTGCTGGCCGTGATGGTGACCGCGGCCTCGGTCACCGACCGGGACGCGGGCCAGACTCTGCTGGCCCGCCTGCACGAGCGGCACTGGCGTGTTACGCGGGTGTGGGCCGACGGCGGCTACACCGGGCGGCTCGTCGACTTCGCCCGCGAGGTCCTGCGCGTCGCGTTGACCGTGGTCAGACGCAGCGACGACTCCAGCGGTTTCACCGTGCTGCCCAAGAGGTGGCTGGTGGAGCGCACGTTCGCCTGGCTGATGCATTCACGCCGCCTGGCCCGCGACTACGAGACGCGCACCGACACCTCGGAAGCGGTGATCCGGTGGTCGATGAGCATGGTCATGAGCCGTACGTGCGACGGGCACGCTGAACAGTCCCGGATCTTCCTCCGCCAGCCACCCCGCGCGGTCAGGCGCTTCGCCTTCGACCGCACCCTTCGACCTTCGCGGGGACGGGCTCCAGCCCGAGGACACCGCGAGTTGACGGCAGTCCATCGCTCCCCTGCCGGTTCCGCCCCATCTGCCAGGACATCCATGATCCGCTGGTAGTCCGGCGCGAGAACCGTCGGGGCGAGCCCTTCCCGCCAGTGCGGCACCACCGAACCGGGCACAGCCGCCGTGACCTGCACCGACTCTCCGCCGGCCACCGCGGCCGACGGCGCATCCGCGCCGCCGCGAGGCTCCGCCAGAACCTCGCCCACCGTCTCACGGGCGATCACGAACCGCTGCCACACAGCCTCGGCCTCCTGCAGTTCGGCCTGGAGAACCTCCACCCGCTCCCGAGCGGCGCGTTCCCGCTCCTCCAGCAACCCCATCACCGACGGCATCCCGGCACCTCCACCGAAGAGGACGACACGACACCTCGTCCCTGCCGCCGAAACACCCCACCTACACCTGACCAGCAGAAACGCACCCGTCACGCTCGGAAAGACAACGGCTTCTTAGGTACGCGCCGCCCGGTCCGCCCGATGCGGTGACAAGACGGCGACAAGAATCCGAATCCAGGACGCGTGTGCGAGAGCGTCACCACGTTCGGGTGGCCGACGGGCGGCTGCGCTCAGGCGTCGGACATCGGAGGTTCGTGCCCCGTGCACAGCGGATCCAGGAGCTCACCCAGCGGGATGGAGAAGGCGTGGGCGAGGGCGTGCCACGTGGCCAACGTGCCGATCGTGCGGCCCTGCTCGATCTCGATCAGGGTCCGGCGAGAGAGACCGCTGTGCGCGGCAAGCTCGTCATAACTCCACCCGCGGTGCGCACGCAGGCGAGCGAGAGAGTGCCTGAGTGCCGTCGGGTCGGGCTCCGGCGGCGGGGTGATCGTCACGGATCCATCCGACGGTGCAGACCCCTGCCCTGACAGTGCAGACCGCTGCCCTATTTGTGTCAGTACGGACCAGCTCCAGCAGGGCAGGGGTCTGCACTACGGTGTCCGCGCCCGGAGCCGCCCGGACGCAGGGTCGGCGGCTGACCGCTCACGGCTTGGAGGGACCGATGTCCATGGCCCTGTCCGCACGCGCCTGGACCGTCACGATCAGCAGTTCGGCGGGGCGGCCCGTACTGACGTGCAGTACCTGCCCGCAGCCGTTCGTGGCCGTGGGCGCTGATGGGGTCGTGCAGGTCCGCCGGCATCTCGCGAGCCATCTCGTCGAGTCTCGGCTGCCGGCGTACCTGCGTACTTGCCAGTGCCGGGAAGGAGCCTGTGTATGGCACGGGCGCCAGAGGCCTTGTTCCGGTTCCGCTGCGGCTCTTGCTGATCCGGGCGGACCATGGCCTTACCTGGCACCTTGTGGATGCCTGCGCTGCGTGCGCCGCAGCGATCCCCTGCGCTGCCACCGTCCCCGAACCCCCACAGGACGCGGCCGTCCGCCATGTACGGGCGCCCGAAGGTGAGGCCGTTGCGGACCTCACGTGTGAGCCCGTCGAGTGGGTAGAGGCACTGTGAGACGGACACCTCGCCGCGGTGCCGGACCTGGGATGGGCCCGCTTCCGCCGACGACCGAGAACGCTTCCCGTGCCGACGAATCCGCCTGTTGTGTATCTGCGGGAGCAGAGCGGCCTATCCGATGGGATCCAGGACCTGGTCCATCACACGCAGGAGGGCCTGGGTGAGCGGGAGGGAGGGCAGGATGAACTCGCTGCGGTAGGTGTCGTGCGAGGCCCGGTGGCAGCTGAGGTGGCGGTTGAAGGCCCTGGGTGCTGACGCCGCCCTTGAAAGTGTCGGTCAGCCCTTTGAGGACCAGGTAGTGGTTGAACTGGAGCAGGGTCAGGTCGCGGGGGCTGTCCTGACCGATCGTCCGAAAAGCTCCGTAGTCATCTCAACGAGGGCGGACTGCCCCTTTGCCGTATTCGGAGGGATCTGCGGGGGGACGCACCCCTCTCCATCATCGGGGCGCCGGTCAGAGGAGGGCCTCCGGGGCCCCCGGAACCCGATGATCCCCTCCACCACTGACAACAAGAGGAGAGTCAGCTTTGGAGGTTGCACGGTGGCAGGCGAGCGGCTTCCCAATCATGTCAGCGTGGTCGAGTCTCGTCGCAATAGGGCTGGGCGCCCACATCCCCAACGGCGTCGCCGCACAGAACGATCTTCCCTTCCAGCTCTAGCGTGTGTTCGTTTGCGTGTCCGTCGATCACATAGTCGATTCGCATCTGATCGACCACCCCGCCTCTCTGATCGACCTTGACGATAAAGAGGAGTTCGGTGAATCCGCGACCATACCTTGGACTTCCACAAGGCCGCTCGATAGCGTGGTCTGCGCGCAACGGCTGGAGTTTACCGGCTACCTCATGGCGCGCACCGCTCTCCAGGTCTGTGAACCCTGGTGGTTTCCCCTGTATCGACACAAGCACGCTCGCATCTGTGTCCACTTCCCGCAGCAGTAGATCAACATCGAGTGGACGAACCGGGGTTTCGTAGCGCACTCGCTTGATGGTGACCGTATGTTCGCCTTCCACGCACAGCAGGTAGGAGCCAAACGTCCCCGCCCAAGGGTGGATGCTGGGTTCGCTCATCACGACGTAGCCGCCGGCATTCTGGGCGCTTAGGATCTCAACGGTGGACCGTGGCGTATCCGCGGCTGTCGTGAAGAGTACGAGTGCACCCGCGCACGCGACCAACGCGCTACGGGGGATTGGGCGGATGGCCCGCCAACGACGTAAAGGGGACACGCATTGGCGGGCCATCTCATGGAACATCGAACCGCTCCTCACTCGTTACCGGGGAATACCTCGACAGGTCGTACACGGCGGTTCGCCGACGCCTCGCTCGCGCGATACCTCGGCGCTCCCCTTTCCGACATCGAACTTGAGCCGCGAAAGATCCGAACCGGACGGAACCAGTTTGAACGAAACGAACCTCGGCCTGTAGATGCTCGGATCTCGGTAGTGCGCCCCTTGGGCCCCAACGGTTGAGTCGAAGCTGTTGACGTTGTAGGAGAGAGTCCAGCGGCCACCAGAGGCCAGGGTGGGATGAGCATGCGCATTATACGCGAAGATGTTCTTGTCACCATAGCTGCCAAATAGGCCAACTTCAGGCATCTCAGTGAGAACATCTTGCCCCGGAACACGCCCAAAAGCCCATGGCTGACAGTTGGACCAGATGCGGATCTTGCCGCTGAAGGCATCGAGGCTGTCTTGGCTGATCAGGACGAATGCGTTTCCTTCGTCCCATTTCGTGACGCTGAATTCGTTCGCGACCCCGACTGTGGAGTTAGTGCCATCCTCCCAGTCCGGCATCCACGCTTGGCGATCTGCATTATAGTACACCCATTTATCGACTTGCGACAGGTCGCTACCCTTCACGCGCGCAATCCTGAGCGCCTTGTTCGTCGGCGCGTCGTCGATGCCGTAGATGTACGTATATCCGTCACCGCTCATGGATGCGGGCATGACTGCGGCACCCCACTGGATACGGCTCCCCCGGTTGGACGAAACCGGTATCTCTTTCACCGATTTCGGGCTCTTCAGGTTGTTCAGTGCGAAGGTCGCGACAACTACCTTCTCCATCCCGAAATCCCAGCCGCCGGGACCAAACTTTTCCCACTGGTGATATATCACTTGGAGGTGATTTTCGTTTTCGACCTTCCCAATCATTCCATCGCCGAGCCAGTACCACCGCGGGTGGTCCGCCGTGGATGTCGCCGGCGGTGGCATGATCGCGGCCGGGGAACTGGTTGTCCCTCCCTGGACCGTCGAGAGTGAACTACCGTTCTGGATCACGAACGTATTGTTCACCAGCGGGGCGCTAGTCGGCCGAGTCCCGTTCGAGTTGAGGGGCCCGAGGAAGGTATCCGAGTACAGCCATAGGATTCTCCCGTCCGGCAAACGCACCGAGTAGGTCGAATCACCACCCGTCCACCCGTTAGGAGTGTCCTTCGCGTAATTGTTGAACGTCTTCTCCGGAGCCGCCTCTCTCTCCACAGCAGTCGCGACCGGCGTTCTCGTGCTGGAGCAATCCTTTGGCAGGATCTTTGAGAACTGGCCGACCTTACTGGCAAGCCCTGGCTTTTCATCCGATCCGCAAAGCCAGTTAGCGCCGTCCGCTCCACCCATTTTGTAGGTGATCGTGGAGTCTTTGGACCATTCCCGCTCGACCTTCAGGTCAAAGCCGCCCGCCCAGCCGCCTAGCTCCGTGATTCCCTTGGAGGATTTCCAGGTGTTCCCCTGTGAGCCCCCCCTCGCCATTGGATCTACTCCATAGCGATGCCGTCACTGGACCGCAATTCGTGAAGTCGCTGCCAATCCAATCCGGTCGATCTACGATCTGATGCCTCGCTGGACCTGTGTACGCGCTCGGGTACAATACATGCCAGGATCTCTGATTGTACGGGGGAACGCTGCATTTTATGAGTTGGTACCGAACCTCTACCTGATACTTGCGCGGTTTTCCGACATCGTCACCAGCGGCTGCTCCCCACGCCGGCCATTCGTATGTCTTCTCAGACGTAATGGTCGAGCTGCTCTCGTCGGACCAGCTCCCAGTCGGGAAATCAAGGTTCACGGCGACGCTGAACTTCGCGGTGGATCCCTCGGTAAACTTCATGCCGCCTCCCCCGTCGTCGACGGGGAAAGTTTCACCAATATCCGCCCAGGCGTCCCACTCCTTCTCCACCTCTTGGGTTCCACAGCGGTCAATGTCAGCGTCGAGCGTGCTGGGCGCTTGCTTCAGGGTGACGTCAAGAAGGACCGGTTTCACCGCCGAGATTCGAGGCTGGGCCTCCGATAGTGGGTGTTCCAGCGGGTCTACCCACTTTCGTCCACTTAGGTCGTCCCCGATGGATCGTACCGAAGCAGTAGTGAAGGTCATTTTGCCAGTCTTCGGATCGGCAATCTCGATCTCCAGCTGAGCAATATCCCCTTCCCAAACGAACTGCTTCTTCAGGGTTTTCCGGTCGAGGATGACAGCGAACTCGTCACCTTCTGCCGCCACTGCCGACCGCGGCAAGTGGAAGCGAGGTACCGTGTCGCCTGGTTTGAGCTTCTTCTGGACGTCTTCGTTCGGCCGCGCCCAGACATCGATGCGCGCCTCCTCCAGCCGAACGTCATCACGTACACGGCCCGTGAGTGCAACGGTGCCCTTGACGTCGAGCGATACCGGTACCGGTGCGACCTCTTTGCCATCCGTGCCCGTACTCGGGGACTGCACCTCGCCCGTACTCGGGGCCTGCACCTCAGTTTTTGTTGCCGCCGGCCCTTGCTCGAGGGTTTCGGCCTGAGTCGCTCCCGCGCTCAGGAGTAGTGCGCCGGCCGTAAGTAGCGGCAGCGCTTTCGAACCGAACGCTCCGTATGCTGCGCGTCTCCAGCGCGCTATCTTCTTAGTACGCCTCACTACGCCTCCAGACAGGGTCGATACGTGGGGTGTGAGGGGCGCCCAACGGCCAGGGAGGGCGCCCCTCAACCTCTTGAGGCTGATCGTGCTAACTGGTGTTTTTGCCCAAGCAGAACTACCTGATGCAATACCGCAAAGGGCGACTTGATGCGGATACAAACCGGCATGTCCGACTCTTCCGAGCGGGACGAGATTAGCACGTACATGCCAATGGAGAAAGGAAAATGGATCAGTTCGCTGTGAAGTGCTAATGGAGTTGAGTATTCCTTGAGGTAGTGATCATTCCGGTTACCTCGGGTCTGGCAATCAACTGGTCAGCTGGCCGAGAGGGCTCAGCAAAGGGTCGCGGGGCCTCGCGTGCATCGACGTCACAACCGCTCGGCGACGGTGTGGTCCCGGGTGGGCCAGGGCGCCGTCCTCGATCAGCACGGCGCCCTTGCGGAACCACTTGCGCTGCTGGAGGGCGAGCGTGCGTCCGAGGCGGTCGATGATGCGGTCGGCCGGGAACTTGGGCACCCCAAACGGCAACGTGAGTTGACGCAGCAACAGGTTTGTTCGCCCGTACGTGGCGAGGATCGGGCGCACGCGGCTGTAGGCGGTAGCCAACCACCGGTGTTGATCCACTCACCTACAGCGCAGCAGCGGCCCCCCGACGAAGGCACACACGAGCGACGATCCCGGCCTGGCGCATATTCGTTGAACTGCGCGGCTGCCAGCGGCTGCTCATGCAGGTCGAACTGCCCGACGAAACATTGATGCGCATCAGGAACCACCCGCCCCTCCCAACGGCACGGCAGGCGGGCGCTGCGGGGGACCAAGGCAAACACCCGGCCGGAACGCATCACCAGACGAAACGGCAGACTCGGACGACGTTGGGCAGGGCATTACGCTTCCGTCCGCCGTGGGGCAGAGATCAACACAAGTAAGCTGCTGGCTCCACGCCGAAGGCTCACCGGACTGCACGTCCGTCCGGCTCGATACATCCACCCATCAGCGGCGCCACCCAACTGGCTCATAGCCCTGGGAGTAGGCGCTGCGGCCGGTCAGGACACTCCTGTCCGGCCGCGCCCTGGCCTCCATTCCTGCGCGCTGCTCGCCCTGGCAGGGCGCAGCCTGGGAATCAGCGTTCTAAGTAGCTGTTGTCGTTCCGATCTCTTGAGGGGTGGGCGTCGAACGGGAGTCTCGATCGGGTGATCGCAGCTGGTCGCGGGCATGAAGGCAGGGCCTCTTGGTAGCTCGGGGTTGCGAAGCCAACCGAGATCCAGGAGACCCTGTTGCCGCAGTTCTACGTGCTCACGCCAGTGGAGTTCAACTCGGCCGCACCGAGGTGTGATTGTGCCGCTCACCGGTTCGGAAACGCGGCCGATCACCCGGAACGTGTTCGGCGTTATCCCTCGGACATGACGGACGCGGAGTGGGCCGTGGTCCGGCCGCTGCTGCCGGTGCCCGGCTGGCTGCGCGGCCGGGGCGGGCAGCCGGAGGCGTACTGCCACCGGCAGATACTGGACGCGATCCGCTACCTCGTCGACAACGGCATCAAGTGGCGGGCGATGCCCGCCGACTTCCCGCCATGGGACCGGGCATACGCATTCTTCCGCCGCTGGCGCGACCACGCCCTGGTCAAGGAGTTCCACGACAGACTGCGATCGGGGATCCGCGAGAGGGAGGGGCGGGATGCGCAGCCGACGGCCGGCGTGATCGACTCGCAGTCCGTCAAGGCGGACGCCGTCGTCGGATCGGACAGCCGTGGCTTCGACGGCGGCAAACTGATCAACGGGCGCAAGCGGCACGTCGTGGTCGACACCCTCGGCCTGCTGCTGGGGGTGATGGTCACCGCCGCGGACACCGGCGACCGCGCCGCCGCCCGGATCCTGCTTGAACGGGTGTCCGACGCGCACCATCGCCTTGCCCTGGTCTGGGCCGACGGCGGCTGCAGCGGCCCCCTCGTCGAGTACTGCCTGGCCACGCTCGCGCTGGTCCTCGCGATCGTCAAGCGCAGTGACGACATGCGTGGCTTCGTGGTCCTGCCCAAGCGGTGGATCGTCGAGCGTCTCTTCGCCCATCTGATGCGCACTCGCCGCCTGGCCCGCGACTACGAACGCCGCACCACCAGCGCCGAGGCGATGATCTACTGGTCGACGACCCTGCTCATGACCCGACGCCTGGCCCGGCCACACCCTGCGCGAGCATGAACCGTCCCGGCGCGGGCTCGGCCAGCCAGCCCCGCGCGACCAGGCGTTTCGCCTTCGACCGCAGTGCCTCCACCTTGGCCGGCACCGCGTCCAGACCGAACAACACGGCCAACTCCTGGCAGGTCAGCGGCCCTTGATGGAGCCGGACCCGGTCCGCGAGCGCGGTGAGGATGCGCTGGTAGTCCACCGACAGCACCGCCCAGGCCAGCCCCTCACGCCACACCGGCACCTGCGATTTCGGCTTCGCCGCATCCCGGGACGTCGGCGGCCCGCCTACAGCCCGCGGATCCGCGACGTCCTCCGTGTCGGCGGTGCTGCCGCAGTCCGGAACCAGCACCGCATCGACCCGCCTGCGGGCGATCACCCACTCCTGCCACTCCAGCTCGGCCACCGCCAGCTCGGCCTGGATACGGTCGGCCTCCTCACGCAGCCCGTCGACCCGACAGCGAGCTGCGAGCTCGTGCTGTTCCAGCAGTCCGACAACCGACGGCATCCGCAACCTCCCGGGGAGCGACGACATGACAGGTCACGACTCCCACGGAATCACCGCCCCTACTCCTGACCAGCGAAAACGCAGCCCTCAAGTCCGGAAAGACAACAGCTTCTTACCGACATACCGCCCAGCTATCTCGCGCTCTATCAGCAAGCTGCGACAACCTGTCCCGGGCTGGACTGGTCGGTGCCGGCTGCCATCGGCAAGATCGAGACCGACCACGGCCGATCCACCCTGCCGGGGGTACGCAGTGGCTCCAACGACAAGGGGGCCGAGGGTCCAATGCAGTTCCTTCGGCCGACCTTCGACGCGATAACCGCCAAGCACCCGATACCGCAGCGGGGAACACGAGCCCCCTCGCCCTACCACCCACGCGACGCGATCTACACGGCAGTCGCCTACCTCTGCGACTCCGGCGCCCGAGACGGGCGCAACCTTCACCAGGCAATCCTCACCTACAACCCCGCCGAGTGGTACGTCTCGAAAGTCCTCGCTCAGGCGCAGGACTACCAGAGCACCTCAAGCCTCGGCGGCACGGCGAAGGCAAATCCCTCCGCCCACGAAGCGATCAACTACGCGCAAGGCCAGCTTGGGCTCCCGTACGTATGGGGAGGCAACGGCCCAGTAGATGGGGATACGGGATTCGACTGCTCGGGACTGACCAAGGCTGCCTACGCCGCCGCAGGCGTTGCCCTGTCACGCACAGCCGAAGAGCAGTTCCGGACCGGCCCCCAGGTCGGCAAAGGTCAGCCGCTGATGTCTGGCGCTCTCGTCTTCTACGGCAACCCTCAGGGGGGCATTCACCACGTCGGCCTCTACATCGGCGACGGCCAGATGATCAACGCACCGAACTTCGGCGAAAAAATCAAGATCGCACCCTATCGCTACGAAGGCGACGACTACGCCGGTGCGACCCGACCAGCAATTTCGGCCTCCGCCGTTAGGGCTGCATCACAGCTGTCGGCTTCTCGACGACTTGCCAGCGTCGGTGCGGGAAATATCTCTGGTCATTAACAGTTACCGTGTGGACGGCCTCAATTATGCCTTGACATCCGTTACCACGGAGCAGAAGGAGTCCCGTCAGCATCCAAGCCATAGCGCCACAGCCGTTTCACCTCGCCCCCCGCCCCCAATGCGAGATGTCCACCTGGCGTTCGCATCCACTCAAGTTCGCGGATAGCGATTGAATATCCGGCATCGGCCGCTTGTCGTGCAACTTCCTCGGCACCACATTGATCCCCAAGCAGTTCTCGCAAGGTGGCTAAACGAACCAGTTCCCGAGGGTCACCGTTTTCGACTTCGGCTCGGTAACTAGGCTCCCATCGAGACAATACAGCTTCATCGAGGCCAAACTGACTCCAAAATCCGAAAGCGGGACCCTCGTCGGAATCATAGCGATAATCGAAGTTCTCCAAAAAACGCAAGTCTGCTTGCATATAACTTGGTTCGGGGACCTGAACGCTCATGAGCAGGCCACAGGCCTCCAGATCACCAGCGTTTGCGGCTTGTTCAAGGAGGCTTTCCGCGCCACGGAAGTCCTCGACCATGACTCGCAGATGCGCGAGCCGGATCAAGATGTGCGTGCTGCCGTCAGTCGCCGCCTTCTGCCACAGTCGGTCGGCCCAGCGAAGTCGGTGTCGGAAGTAGGCTGCCTCACCCAGTCCCGCCAGTTGAGCCGGAGGGAGATGGTCATAGGCGGCTTGCCAAAACGATTCCGGTGGACAGACTCGCGCCCGGTCCGTGATGGTCCGCTGCTCAAGATAGTCCGCCAATCGGTAGATCGGACTTTCATCATGTAGCCACATGCTTCTCCCAGGACGGGGTTTGACACGACTGAGCGGGGCCAAGTCACCATGGACCGGTCGGCCTGCATCAGCCAAGGCCCTCCCTATCCACGCCTCGGGAAGCTGATTAAACTCGTGGTCGAGGAAATAGTCGCAGGCACCGGCGCCCAATAGTTTCAGAGGAACTTCTCTCGCCGGTGGGTCGAAGTACGAAACGGGCTCGCGGGCTAGACGAAAAGCGTCCATCGCCACCTCCAGCACCGATCGAACTGGTGCAGATGCTTGCAGATAGCGGCGCACCAACCCTGGTGCGCCCGCTAGGAACTGGACGATTGGCAGTCCGTCAAGGCTACTAGCTCTGCCATTCGCCGTGCGCGTCACAGCCTCTTGCATGCGCTTGTCGCCGGTGTCTTCCGCCGCCTTAACCTCTTTGGCACTAAAAGTGGGCGGCACCGTGACCGTACGACCTTCGAGCAGTTGCCGCACTCGACGGCGCGCATCCCGTTGAGCTGGCATACGCGGCAAGAGGTAGGTTCCAGCATCTTCCTCCCACAATGTGCCCAGCACCAACACCGGCGCACGCCGCGAATCCGTGAGGGCTACATGCAGCGCGGCAGCGACCCGTTCCCCAGTCTCGGCGGTACCCATGTAGTTCTGAGCCTCGTCGAGCCATACAACCGTGCGTGGTCCGACATGTCCCAATTGATTGATGACTTCATCCGCGCCTTCAAGGGCAAACGGATCCCACAGCATCCACCCCTCCTCTACGAGGGGTTGGATGGCTTCCCAGCACGCGCGGGTCTTGCCAGTCGAGGAACTGCCCACTAGCACCATCAGCCGACTAGCCCCGGCACGTGCTTCGCGTACGACCTCGGCAAGCGCCGCATCGTGTGCGCGCAACACGTAAGAGGTCAAAGGCGCCGCCCGGCCCCGCGGTATCAGGGGATCAGAGGAGTCAACGGCAGGGTGCACTCTCTTGTCGTATGGATCACACTCAACGATGGGTGCCGCGTGTGTGTTGCGATAGCGATGCCGTTTAGGGGAGGCCGGAGCTTCGTCTCTGGCCATGTTAAGCAGGTCGAGCAGGACCTCCATCTCTCTACCAGTGATCTTCACAGCTTGCGCCAGGCGGATCACAGTTGAACGAGTTGGAGCAGGCGCCTCAGGGCTCAAGGCTTGACTGATGGTCGTACGCGACAGCCCGGTGCGCGCCATCAGGTCCTTTTGTTGCAGCCGACGCTCAGCCATGGAGGTCCTCAGCCGGTTCCGCAGCTCCTCGAGCGCAGCCTCCGGATCTCCCGATATCTCGCCACCCACGGCCCAAATCCTCCGTTCCTGTTGAAGTCCGTGGTGTTCATTCTTGTTCACCTGAACCTTTCTGTACGTCGGTCGAGGGAGATTCAGCGGTGTCACACACACGAACACCTCAAGGAGACGGCCCGTGTCCCTGCACAGCAGTGGTGACCAGCCTCACAGCCCGACCGATTTCTCCGTGACCACCTCGACATGCCTTCGACAGCCCGAGGCGTGCCCGTTTAAGCACGGAATGCAACAAGTCCAGGTGCCCTACTTGGAGATCCGAATCGGCTCACTGCACATCAGTCTCCGTCAGCGTCCGGTACGGCTGCTGATCGTCTTGTCTGCCGCAGCCGGGACACTTGCTGGTGCCCTGACTGGGATGCACTGGCCGGTTGGTTGATGAGGTAGGGATTGTGCCGCCGAGGTTGGCAAGCAGGACCCTGTGCAGCCGTGGCCACACGTCGACCTCGTTCCAGTCCCGGAGCGCCAGAAGCAAGTCATACCCGAGTCGATGCTTCCTGCGGTAGACACTCCCACTGGATGCCTGGATGCAGCATTTTGAGCACCCCTCACAGCACGTGTCCCGGCCCGACAGTTCATCGGACACGATCCACGGCCGAACAAAGCCCCGGGATTGCCCTCGCAACACCTTCTCCATCATCAGAAGCCCTCACAGGCCAAAGACAGCTCGCCGCGAGGTCAAGCCGACCGCCTCAACATGTCCTGTCGTCACGCCTGTGCGGCTCGCCCCGTTGTCCGGAGGTGCATCTTCACCGTGATCACCAATCCCACTTCTCAACGCTCTCTGCGCGCCCACCGTCCCAAACGCCTCAGCCAGCGTGCCGCGGCCACCGGCGAATACATCGCCCGGCTCGCCGCACATCTCACTGACCGGGACCGTTGGCTGGCCCGCATGCTCTACGAGCACAAAGTCCTCACCACACACCAGATCGCCGAGATCGCCTACCCGTCCGTCCGTCGACGCCGGCCGCAGCCGCCCGCACCCGATCCACGCTCGCGTGGATGCACGGCGTCGCCCTGCGGATGAAACGCCCCACGACACTGTCCTCCCCGTAGCGCCCCAGAATCTCGTCCAGCCGCTCCTGCAACGTGGTCCGCCCACCGTCCGGCGTCGTGGTCATATCGCAGTAGACGAGTGCGTCTACGAGCAGCGGGTCGTCGAGAAGCGGGAACTCGGCGGCCAACTCCTCCTGGAGCCTGCGCTCTTCGGCCTCCAGCAACGCGTACGTGTGGTTCGCCACCAGCCGGACGACGCGCTCGTCCAGCACGTGCACGTCCCGGAGGTACCGCGCACCATCAAGCGGATGAAACCCGGTATCGACAAGCGCCGACGCGTACCCGATGTCGTGCAGCACGGCCGCAGACTCCAGAATCTCGGCGCTGCTACCGACCAGCGGCGCCAGCATCTGAGCGCGAACCGCAACTCCCTGCGTATGCGCCCATCTACGCGGCAGGCTCTCCTCCAGCAGCTCGCCCGCCAGCGTATAAGCCCATTCACGATCGACCGTTGCCACACAGGGAGGATACGGCAGCGGCGGAAACAACGTGCGGACCGTCCTGTCCACAGTCGTACGCAACGGCGAGCCGCGAATGCAGCGAGGAGTTCGGGTAGGCAGGTATCCGCGGACCTTGCCGAGGACCACCAGAGAACAGGGCGAGAGGACGCGCGTCGTACCAAGGTTTGAGGGTCATCCCACGGGTGCGAGGAGCAGGTTTGCACGATGGCGCCGGTTACGACCTTGCCAGGACCTTCCCCACGGGTGCGGGGAGCAGCGCGGCGCCATTTACGCGAACGCGAAAGGGCGGGGAATCCCCGCGGGTGCGAGGAGCAGAGGGTGAGCGGCAGCAGCCCAGCGTGGTTCAGGGGACCATCCCCACGAGCGCGGGGAGCAGACAGCTGACGTGCCTTGAGTGTTACACCCTGTGGGGCCATCCCTGCGGATGCGGGGAGCAGCGTCATGCAGAGGTCTCCTCATTCCACTTCGTGGGACCATCCCCGCGGGTGCGGGGAGCAGACCCGGATGAAGGTCAAGGCCGCCGCCTACAAGGGACCATCCCCGCGAGTGCGGGGAGCAGTTGGCGCGGCGCTCGGCGAGGACGACCAGCGTGGGACCATCCCCGCGGGTGCGGGGAGCAGACTGTCTGACCTGCATGTCTACCTGCCAGTAGGCAGCACGCAAAGCACTTTCCCAAAGTCCGGCATTTCAGACATACCCATTCCGCCTCTTCAGCGATCCACACCGTGCATGCTTCGCCCCACCCAAAGCACTTCACATGACGACAAGCCAATAGCGCCCTGCCGCTGGGGCGAACAACACGAAGTGCATCCTCTCCGTCGACACCTTCGAGAACGAACACGGCCCCACAGAGCAGCCTCCGGGCCATCCTGTGCCGCTCGAAAAATCATCGCTGCACGTCATGCCGCATGTCTGTATTCGTTGATGAGGCCGCCGAGGATCCGGGTGCGCAGGACTTTGTGGATGTGGAGGTCATACACCGCGGCGGGTTGTTCGTGAGCGTCGGGTGGGAGCTGGCAGCGGGCCTGATGAGGTCGGTGCTCGTTGTAGTGCCGCTCGTAGGCGGCGAGGACGTGGCGCGCGTGGGCCTCATTCATGATCAGGACGTGGTCGAGGGCTTCGCGTCGGATGCTGCCGATGATGCGTTCACAGTGCGCGTTCGTGCGGGGAGCTTGTGGCGCACTTTTGAGGATCTCCATCTCCTCGGACTGGAAGATGGCGTCGAGCGCCTCGCCGTACTTGCCGTCGCGGTCGCGCAGCAAGAAGCGCAGGTTCGCGATGCGTACGCCCAGGTCGGATGTGAGGTTCCTGGCTTGCTGCACTGCCCAGTCCCGTGTTGGGCGGGCGGTGACCCCGGTGATGTGCAGCCGCCGGGTGCCGTGCTCGAGGAACGCCAATGCGTACAACCGCCTGCCGAAAGCGGTGTCGATGTGGAAGAAGTCTGCCCCGATGATGCCCTCGGCTTGCGCGGTCAGGAACTCGCGCCAGGTGGGGCCTGAGCGACGCGGCGCGGGGTCGATACCGGCCGCGTTGAGGATCTCCCAGACCGTCGAAGCTGCGATCTGATACCCGAGTCGGCTCAGTTCACCTTGGATCCGCCTATGCCCCCACTGCGGATTCTCCCGGGCCAACCGCACAACGAGTGTCTTGATCGGTGCCGGGGTGGGTGGGCGTCCGGTGCGTCGCCGCGCGGTGTAGTCCCACTTCGCGGCGATGAACCGACGATGCCAGGCGAGCAGGGTGCCGGGCGTGACGGGGAAGGCCTTGAGCCAGTGGCGTCGGGGTATCAGCGCGGACAGGGCTGCGAACCAGAACCGGTCAGCACGCTCATAGCGGACCGGTCCGGCCAACTGGCGGCGCAGGACCGCGTTCTCGTGCCGCAGCACCAGCAGTTCCGCGTCCTTCGCCGTCCCACGACGGAGGAGCACCGATGGAACCGTCAGCAGCTTCCGGGTCACCTTGTACAGCAATGACACGATCACGTACGCATGATCCCAGCGGCCCCGACCACACCCAGCTCACCTGCAGCGATGACTTTTCGAGCGGCACAGGATCGTGGCGGCGGCAACCCGATGGCCAAGCCGTCGCAGCTCACCTTGGATCCTGACGTACCCCCAGGTCGGATTCTCTCGAGCCAGACGCTGGATCAGCGCCGCAATCTCCTCTGCCAGCGGTGGCCGACCGGGTCCGACCGCCGCCTGACGCCACTTCCAGCACACCAGACGGCGGTGCCAGGCCAGCAGCGTCCCCGGGGTGACCAGCCGATGGCGGCGCAAGGCGGATGGCAGGTGCCGCGCGAGAGCGGAGAGCACGGCACGATCAGCCCATGAGAGCCGCGGCCGCACAACTTGCCGGCGCAGCACAGCGACCTCATGGCGAAGCACGAGGATCTCAGCATTGTTCGCGGCGGTCGAACGGCCCAGCAAGAGGAGGCAGCCCAGTAGCCGGCAGAAGATCAGGTAGAGCAGTCGAAGACCCACGATCACTGATCATGCCCATACGCGGACGATCACAAAGCCCCAGGCCAACGACCGTACAGCAATAAAGACACCCTTCAGGCATCCTCCACGAATACAGACATGCCGCGTGACCGGCGCGGACGAGGTATTCGGCAAGCGCAACGTCATGTATGAGTCGCGACGGAAATGCTCCCATCAGGGCGGGACCTGCCCCAGTCGCCGTTCGAGACAATCTTCCGAAAAGCTATTCCCTGCGATGGGCGATTGATAGCTGCCGTGCGCGTCAGCATCCGGGAGAATTTTAGTGTCTCGGTACAGTTTGTTGGCTTTTAGGTTTTCCCCATGAAGCCGTGAGGAAGTAGATCCACCAGACAGGGTTGATGAAATTGAGCAAATTCTTCCTGTTCTTGAGGTGACGTTCCCAGAAAACATCTTGCTCTTCCGGCGTCCCAGTCAGTTTGGCTGGGCAATATCCGAAGGTTGGGACCAAGTCGCGCACTGTGGGCGGACGCCACATATGCAGGCGATAGATCATCCAGGCGCCGTGTGATGCCGAAAGCCCAGAAGGTCTCACGTCGATTCGGGCACCATTGCAGCAGATTTTCACCCCTCTTGAGGAGAGATCGCTGCGCATGAACCGCAACGCTTCAAATACGTTGTCCCCGCTAGCGGTGGATTCGACTCCACGAGGGGATGCGAGGCATAGATGCCACGGCCCATCTCCCTCGACTGTAATCCTCCATTCAACCTCTCGACTGTCGACCTGTACGTAAATTGGCAGTTCCTCATTCATTGCCCGAATCCCGGATTCTCGATAATCTCCCCTGTGCGCATTCCGTAGCGCCACCTTTCTGCGCGAACAATATTACTCGGGTCGACATTTCTGAAAATCACTTCCCTCTCGGATGGGTATCCTGTCCCTTTTATGAAGGATCGAATGGCGCCACCCAGAGCCCGATTCATGTCTACCCCGTATCCGTTTCCGCGAATCTCGTACACCCATGTTCCGCGGCCTTGGGCGGATTGAGGAAAGTTGCCCGCTTGGCTGGCACTCTTGCTCGTCCCTACCCAGTTGGACGGAGTGTCGTGGAGTGCGTACTGGCCGATGTCCTCGTTGGTACCTTTTGGCGAAAACCCATTCTGGAATATCTCGTCGGGATGTCGTATATCCCCTCGGAAGACCCGCTCGGGATTCACCACAGCCCTGCGTCGTACATTGAAATCGTCCGCTACCGCCTGGCGGCACGGTACGAGTCCCTCAGGATCAGTTGCTCCCAGCGGGTTTTGGACGTAAGTGGCGGGGTTGGGGGCGGGGGTTAGGCCGAGGGGGTCGGGGGTGAGGTAGCGGGCGGTATCGGGGTCGTAGTAGCGGTGGAAATTGTAGTGGAGGCCGGTTTCGGGGTCGAAGTATTGGCCGGGGAAGCGGAGGGGTGTGTAGGCGGTGCTGTTGGCGGCCCAGGTGGTGGTGCCCCAGAGGGTGGAGCGGGTGTGCCACGCGATGGTGCCTGATTCGTCGACGAGTTCGGTGGGGGTGCCGACGAGGTCGGTGATGATGGCGAAGAATCGGGCGTCGATTTCGCGCTGGGTGGTGGCTTCGGTGATGCGTTCGGTCTGGGCTATGGGGCGCAGACCGTCGTGGTCCCAGGTGAGGGTGATGGGGTGGGGAAGATCTGGGGTGGTGGTTGTTTGCTCGACTAGGGTCGGGCCGTCCCAGGTGAAGTCGGTTTGTTCCAGGACGGTTTCGCCGTCGGCGGCGAGGCGTTGTTTGGTGGTGCGGCGGCCGAAGGGGTCGTACTGGTAGCGCCAGAGGGTGTCGTCGGGGGTGGTGACGCTGGTGAGGCGGTCTTCGGGGTCCCAGGTGTAGTGCCAGGTGTCGGGCTTCTTCGAGAGTCGGGTTTTCTGGCGGAGGGTGAGGCGGCCCGCGTCGTCGTGTTCGTAGCGGATGGCGCCGGCGCGGGTGATGCGGGTGCCGGTGTAGGTGCGGGGGCCCGTGGCCTCCTGGGGTGCACCGTTGGTGGGCCAGGTTGCCTGGGTTTGGTTGCCTGCTTCGTCGTAGGCGTAGGTTTCGGTCCAGCTGTCGGCTCGGACCGTTGTTACGCGGCCTGCGGCGTCCAAATCGAAGGAGCGTCGGCCGGACAGGTGATCGTTTACGGCGGTGACATTGCCGTCCGCGCGGTAGGTGTAGGCGCGGTGTTGGATGGGGGACGCGTCGGATGCGCCCGTCAGGGATTGTTCGGTCAGGCGGCCGAGCGGGTCCCAGGTGTTGGTGACCGTCAGGGTGTCGCCGATGCGGCGGGTTGTCTCGCGGCCCGTGGCGTCGTGTTCGGAGGCCAGCGTGTGGCCACCGGCGGTCAGGGCGGTGCGGTTGCCTGCCGCGTCGTACGCGTACGTCGTCGTTGCGCCGCTCGGGGTGATGCGGCGGGTGCGGCGGCCCAGGGGGTCGTACGAATGGGCCAATACGCGGCCGTTCACCATCTCGGACTTGACCCGGCCCAGGCGATCGTGCTGGTAGATCACTTCGCTGTCGGGGCCGGTGGCCGCGGTCAGGCGGCCTGCTGGGTCGTAGGTGAAGGTGGTCACCTGGTCTTCGGCGCTCTTGCGGGTCACCTGGCCGAGCGTGTCGTGCTCGTACGTGACCCTCTGGCCCAGCGGGTTGGTGCGACGGATCAACTGGGCGGCCGCGTCACGTTCGTACGTGACCGTGCGGTCGTCGAAGTCCGTCTCCGAGGTCAGGCGGCCCGCCGGGTCGTACTCGTAAGACCAGGTCAGACCCTGCGGGTTGGTCACCTGTGTGAGACGCAGGGACGCGTCGTGCTCGAACTCGTACCGGACGCCGTCCGGGCCGGTGCGGGCAGCGAGCAGGTCGAAGTGGGTGTACTCGAAGAGGGTGGTGCCGCCGATGGCGTCGGTGTGGGTGGTGCAGTTGCCTTCGCCGTCGTACGTCCAGGTTTCCGTGGAGCCGTCGGGGTTGGTGCGGCGGGTGAGTTTGCCTTCCACCGTCCAGGTGAGGCGGGTGGTGGACCCGAGCGCGTCGGTGATTGTCACCGGGCGGCCGAAGGCGTCGCGCTCGTAGCGGGTCACCGCGCCCAGCGGGTCGGTGATCTCGACAGGGAGGCCCGCTTTGTCGCAGCGGACGTGGGTCGTTTCGCCCAGCGCGTTGGTGACGGACGACAGGTGGCCGTACGCGTCGTAGGCGTAGCGGGTCGTGTGGCCCGCCGCGTCGGTGGTCGAGGTGCGGCGCCCCGCCTCGTCGTACGTCTGGGTCCAAGTGGTGCCGTCGGCGCCGGTGATGGACGTCGGCAGGCCGAGGTCGTTGTACGAGGCGCGGGACTCGCTGCCGTCGGGGGCGGTGATCCGCGTGAGGTGGCCAGCCTCGTCGTAGACGAAAGCCGTGGTGCGGCCCAGGGGATCGGTGCGGGAGAGGACTCGGTCGTAGCGGTCGTACTCGGTGCGGGTTGTGTGGCCCAGGGGGTTGGTCTCGGCGACCACCTTCCCCGCATCGTTGACGAAATACCGCGTGGCGTGACCCTCGGGCGTGGTGACCTTCGTGACTCGGTGGCCGGTCGCCTGATCGACCTCGTCGTACGAGATGCGGATGGATATGTGACCCGCCTCGCCGCCCTCGGCGATGCAGCGGTCCCGGTGGTCGTAGACGTAGTCGTACCGGCGGTCGTTGGTATCGGTCCACGCTATGACGCGGCGTTCTTCGTCGTATTCGAAGCGCAAGGGCAGGCCGGAGGAGCCCGTCACGTGCGTGAGGTTGCCGTCCGTGTAGGCGTAGCGGATCAGCTCCTGATCGCCGCCGTCCTCCGCCGCGCCCGCCAAGTGGAGGGCGGTGATCCGGCCCTCGGCAGTGCTGAGCTTCAGCTCGTATCCGGCGCTGTGGGCGATGGCGACCGGGGTGCCCTCGGCGTCGTACTCGAAGGTGATCCAGTGGCCGGAGCGGTCGGATATCTGCTCCAGCAGTGCGACCCCGTCGCCCCCGAGGTCCACGTCCCGCGGGCCGTTGAAGTGGCGGACCCGGCCGGTGGCGGGGTCGGTGACGGTGTAGTCGCCGTGCGGGTCGCGTTCCAGGGGCCAGCGGGGGCCCGCGGAGGGGAGGGTCGGGAGACCGGGGGCAGGATGTGGGTACTCCAGCAGCAGGCCGTCCTCGCTGACGAAGATGACGCCCTCGGCGTCGATCTCCAGCCGCTGGTCCGCCGTGCTCGACCAGGACGGGCCGAACCAGCGACCGACCCGGTAGCCGGACTCCACCTGGCGGCGGAACACCAGCGGCAGCGCACCCGGCAGGGAGACATCGGTCTGCGGGAGGTACATCTTCCCGGTCGCCAGGTCGACCGGGTCGGTGTTGCCGTTCTCCTTGTTCCTCTGCTCGGTGGTGTTCTCGCCGGGCCCGCGGCCCTTCGTCGCATCGCGAGCCTCGTTCAGGCGACGACCATACTTGCCGACGGTGGCACCCTTGCGGGCGGCACCCAGGCCCTTGGCGCCGAGCAGCTCGGGGAGGGCCCGGCCAAAACCTTCCGAGGGGTCCTTGGAGAACTCGTTGAACATGTTCTTCAGGGCCGCGCCCGGGTTGCTGGCCACCGTGTGGAGCTGGGCCGCCGTGCTGTTCAGACCCGTGAGGTACTCGGCCGGGTGGGTCAGGTTGTACGGGTCCATCGGATTCAGGCTGCGCGCGAAGGAGTTCAGCCCCGCGACGCCCTTGATGACTCCACCCGTCAAGTGCATCGCGTCCGCGCCCAGCCCGTCCAGGCCGGACCCGAACTGCTCGCCGTACGACGGCTTCGGCGGGGCCGCGTCCTTGGCCTGCTGGACCGCCTTGCGCGCCGCGACGACCGCCTCGTCCCGCTGGCGGCGGGCCTCGTCCAGCTTCTCCTGCGCGGCCTTCGCCTTCGCGGTGCCGGGATCGTGGAACTCGCCCGGCTTGGTGGGCTTCGTACCCGGGTCCTTGCCGTCATCCACCTTCGCGTTGTACGCCTCGGCGGCCGTGTTGTACGCATCCACCTTGGCGTTGTGCGCCGAACGGGCCTCCTCGGACGCGGTCTTGGCCGCCTTGTACGCGTCGATCGCCTCCTGCGCCTGGCCCTGCGCCCACTCCACCGTCCCGGCGAAGTCCTCCAGCGCCCCCGCGGCCTTCTTACACGCATCCGCCGCCTTGAACCACTCCTTCGGCTTGACCGACACCTCCTCCCGGAAGGCGTCGGCCGCCTCGCCCTTCCAGTGGGAGGAGTCCAGCGCCTTCAGACCGTTGCCGACCTTCTCGAACGCCGACTGGAAGTCCTTCAGATGCTTCACCGTGGAGCGGATCTGGCTCACGCTGCCGTAGATCAGCTTCTTGGGGTCCTCGGTCTCCCCGAGCTGCATCTCGGCGACATCCGCGCCCAGGTAGTTGGCGGTGGAACGGGACTTGTCGCGGACGAAATCCGCGCCGCTCTCCCAGCCGACCTTGTCCAGCCCGTCGGCGGTCTTGTTACCGGCCCATTCGACGCCGTCGCCGACGAGCTCCCCGCCCTTCTCGACCGCGTCGTCGACAAAGTCGGGCGTCAGGTCCCACCCCATCAGCCGTCGCCCCTCTTGGTGCTCTCTTCGGCCGCCTGGTCGACGAAGTGCTGAAGGCCGGGCGCCTTATGGGACGTCTCCTCGCGGGCGGCGTCCCAGGCCTTCTCGGAGTCGGACGCGCTCTTCTCAAAGGACTCCTTGCTGTAGTCCGGCGTCCAGGTGTCGACCGAGATCAGCTCCCCCATGTCCTTCTTCACGACCGTCTTCTCGTCCAGGTGCGGATTGCCCAGCACCGAGTTCGCGGCCACCTTGAACGTCCCCTGGGCGTACTGCTCCTGCTCCCACTGCGAGCCGGCCGCCAGTCCCACCTTCTCCGCGAGCTTGCCGGCGTCCTCGATCAGGCCGCGCACACCCCAGTCCCACAGCTCGCAGAAGTCCTCGAAGTCCTTGGCCAGTCCGTTGTGTCCGGCCTCCATGGACGTCATGGACAGCTCTTCGAAGCCCGCCCCGGTCTCGGCGTCCGACGCCGAGGCGATGTCCCTCAGCTCGCCAATCGCCGCCCGCAGGCCCTTGACGATCTCGGCCTGCGAATCCTTGTCGAAGGCCAGGTCCACGTTGCCGCCCTTGGCGCCGCCGCCGTCGCCACCGCTCACCGCTCGCCCTCCCCGTTCGACACAGCGTCAATCCAACCAGCACCGTACGACACGCGGTCACCGCGAGCGACGGAGGGTAGGCGGCGTGTTCGAATCCGTGGAGGATCGTGGAGGGCTTCAGTCCGCTACGAGCACGGCTTCCAGCGTGCGCGGGCCGTGGACACCCTCCACGCGGTCCAGCTCGATGTCGCTCGTCGCCGACGGGCCCGAGATCCAGGTCAACGGACGTGCCGGGTCGAGGCGTTCGAGGCCTTGCGGGACCGAGTCCACCACCTGGGCCGGGACGCGGACCACGCAGATGTGGTGGTCGGGGACGAGGGAAATGCGGCGGCGGCCCTGGTCGGTGTCGCCGTCCAGGACGATGGTGCCGGTCTCGGCGATGGCCACCGCGCAGGCGGTGACCACGCTGGACACGTCGTCCAGGTCGTGGGGCGTCTGGTCGGGGGAGTCTGAAGGGTGTCAATATCCCGATCAGGCTGCTGAGCTGGGCATTTCCTGTGGATAGTGAGGCGGTCGGGGTGGCCTGGTGTGGTACTCGTCGAGCAGTCCACCAAGTACCTGTCGGCGCCTGACCGCGACAGCAGGCAGGGGGATGACGTTCGGGTCGTCGTCGGGCGCTCGTAGGTCGAGGCCGCGGTAGGCCCGTCTTGCGTTGTAATGCTCGGCGTACTGGTCGAGGACCGTGCGCAGGTGCCGTTCGCCGGTGATGAAGATTCGGTCGGTGCACTCGGCGCGGGCTGTACGTATCCATCGTTCGGCAAACGCGTTGGACCGTGGGCTTTGCGGCGGCGTCGGGATGACAGCTGTGCCGTTGCCGGCGAAGACGGCGTCGAATGCGGCGGTGAACTTGCTGTCCCGGTCCCGGATGAGGAACCGGAAGCACCCAGCCCTCTCCTCAAGATCCATGAGCAGATTGCGGGCGAGCTGGGTGCCCCATACGTCTGTAGGACGCGCGGTGACACCCAGGACATGGACGCGCCGGATGGCGATCTCCATGACGAAGAAGACAGAGAGACGTTTAAGGAAAACGTCTCCACGTGCATGAAGTCGCAGGCGAGCAGCGTGTGGGCCTGGGCGCGGAGGAAGGAGCGCCAGGTCTGCTGGGAGACGCGCTGCGGTGCGGGCGGCAGACCGGAGCAGCGCAGAATGCGCCGGATCGTGGCGGCGGCAACCCTATGGCCAAGCCGTCGCAGTTCACCCTGGACCCTGAGAAGCCGTTGTCTTTCCGAGCGTGACTGCTGCGTTTGTGCTGGCCAGGCATAGTCCGTTTCTCGTGCGGCAGTGATGGCGTGTCGTGTTGTCTCCTCGGTGGAGGTGCCGTGTGCCGTCGGTGATGGGGTTGCTGGAGGAACGCGAGCGTGCTGCCCAGCAGCGGGTGGAGGTTCTTCAGGCCGAGTTGCGGGAAGCGGAGGCCGCGTTGGAGCGGTTCGTGATCGCTCGTGAGACGGTCGGGCAGGTCCTGGCGGAGCCGAGCGGCCGCGGGGATGCACCGGTGACCGTGTCTGATGGGCGAGAGCGGCCGGTCGTGGGTGCGGTGCCCGGCTCGGTGGTGCCGGTGTGGAGGGAAGGACTCGACGTCGGCGTACTGGCGCCGGACTATCGGCGGATCATGGCCATCGTGGCCGACCAGGGCGGGGAGGCGGTGGACTGTCGGCAGCTCGCTGCGGCACTCGGTCTGGCGGTAGTCCCGGCGAAAGTCGAGGGGGTGCGGTCGAAGGTCAAGCGCCTGGCCGCGCGGGGCTGGCTGGCCGAGACGGTGCCGGGCAGGTTCAGTGAGGCTGCCGGGCCAGGCGGCGGCTCATGACCATGCTCATCGACCACCAGATCATCGCCTCCGCGCTGTCGGTGCGGCTCTCGTAGTCGCGGGCCAGGCGGCGGGAGCGCATCAGCCACGCGAACGTGCGCTCGACCAGCCATCTCTTGGGCAGCACGGTGAACCCGGAGGCACCGTCACTGCGTTTGACCACCGTCAGCGCGATCTGCCAGAGGCTGCGGGCGACGTCGACCAGCGGCCCGGTGTAACCGCCGTCGGCCCACACCCTGGCCACGCGCCAATGCCTGTGCCGCAGCCGGGCCAGCAGGACCCGGCCCGCGTCCCGGTCGGTGACCGACGCTGCCGTGACCATCACGGCCAGCAGCAGCCCGAGAGTGTCGACCACGATGTGCCGCTTGCGCCCGTTGACCTTCTTGCCGCCATCGAAGCCCCGGCTGGCGGCCGGCACCGACGCGGCGGCTTTCACCGACTGCGCGTCGATGACCGCGGCCGTCGGCTCCGCGTCCCGTCCCCCGGCCTCGCGGACCCGGTCACGCAGCCGGTCGTGGAACTCGCTGATCAGGCCGTTGTCCCGCCAGCGCCGCCAGAAGGCGTAGACGCGGTCCCAGGCGGGGAAATCGCCAGGCATCGCCCGCCACGTGATGCCGCCGGCCACGAGGTAGCGGATGGCGTCGATCATCTGCCGGTGACAGTAGCCCTCCGGCTGCCCGCCCCTGCCCTCCAGCCATCCCGGCACCGGCAGCAAGCCCCGCACCTCGGCCCACTCGGCGTCCGTCATGTCCGACGGATACCGAGGCCGTCTGTCCGAACGATCCCCCGCATTGCCGTACACGTGCGCGAGGCAATCACACGACCGAGCAACCGAGTTGGACGACGAGGACAACGGAACGCAAGACTGCGGCACAGGGCCTCCTGACGCTCGAAGGACTTCAGCAATCCCGAGCTGGGCAGGAGGCCCTGCTTTCATGCCTGCTTCGGCTGGAGATCACCCAACCGAGTCACTGCACTCGAACCAGTGATCACCGTGATCGATAGGGCAACGGCTTCTAACGGACAACGCCTGGGTCGGTATCGGTTCCCGGGGCGTGCGACACCGACAGCGGTGGCCTCCTGACTGGTCCGCGACGACGTGTTGGGTGAGAACTCGCATCGGTGCGGACCGGGGAGGCCACTGTCCTCCCTGGACTTGTCCAGGCCCACCACCTGGGCACTCAAAGATCAACCAACTTTGCGATCGGCGTAGGACAAACCCGCCACTCGTCAGGCGCGGATTCCCCATACCGGCCGCGGCGGGCGAGCTGGGTCGCCTTCCACGACGTCATCATGCAGGCGTCGGGGAACCGCATCGCCCGTGGGGTGGTCCGCGCGCTGGAGAGCCAGGTCGTCAACACCGCGCGGTACATGGGCCGGCCCGAGCGCGCTGTGTGCGTCGCCTCCAACCGCGGCCATCGCCGCGTGTACGAGCGCATCGCCGCCCACGACCCGAGCGGTGCGGCCGAGGCGATGTTCACCCACATCACCGAAGCTTGGCTCGTCCGCCGCAGCGCACCAGGCGACCCGGTGCGCCTGGACCGTTGGCAAGCGCCGCTGGCGGCGGCACCGTGTTACGGGATGGCCCTCGGGCTGGTGAGCGTTGCCCGCCCCCGCGCTCCGTCGCCGTATGAGCGCTGACGTCGTCGCGTGACCCGGGCGGGCTCGGCCTTCCGCCGAGCCCGCCACGCCGGCTCCATACCGGAGCCGGACTCGGGTCACGCCGTCAGCGCCGCAGTGTCAGCAGACCCGGACGGTAGGGCAGGAGGCCGTAGTCGCCGCCGGAGTTGGGGCTGCGCCCCTGGTAGAGCAACTGCAGATTGCAGGGATCGACGGTCATGGTCTGATCGGGGCTGGTGCGGATCAGTTCGCCATGGCTGATGTCGTTGGTCCAGGTGGCGCCACTGTTGGCCTTGCCGGCGAAGGGATTGCTCTCGGTCGCGGCCTGGGGTGTCCATGAGCCGTTCAGACTGGTGGCCGTGAACGAGCGGAAGTAGCGGCCCTGCGAGCCGATCGCCTCGACGATCATGAGGTAGCGGTTCTGGCCCTGTAGCTTGTAGACCTGCGGGGCTTCGAACAGGTTGTTCCTCGTATCGCTCATGACCACTGTCGAGGTCGCGCCGAAGCTGCCCGGGAAGTTCCCGATCGGCATACTGGCCCGGTAGATCTTGCCGTTGTCACCGGCGAAGAACAGGTACATGTTCGTCCCGTCACCGATGAGCGTCTGGTCGATGGGTCCTGTGCCGGAGTCGGGGATGCTGCCGGAGAAGAGCACCTGCTGGGATGACCAGCCATTCGGGTTGGTGGGGTCGCTCGACGTCCGGTAGGAGAAGGCGGTCCCGCCCCACTGGTAGGCGAGCACCCAGATGTTCTTCGGCGCGAAGTAGAAGAGCGTGGGTGCGACGGTGGAAGCCGACATCGTGTTCTGGCTGGCCGAGGCCATCTCCGGCCAATTGGTGAACAGGCCGAAGTTCATCGAACCCCAACTCGTCCCCGTGTCGTGCGTCGTCGCATAGACGAGTTGCCTGCCGTTGTAGGGGACGACGGTGAAGTCCTTGAGCGAGACCCACCCCGGCTTGGGCTGCGCCAGCGCGCCCGTCGATGTCCAGCGGTATGTCGACGGAAGATCGCACGGGCCGGGGTTGTCGCCGCCGACCTTGACGAGCTGCCACTGCTGGTTGGTGCCGCCCCAGTCGTCGTACTGGACGACGTTCCCGTTGTCGGCGGTGGAGGCGCCTTGTACTTCGAGGGCCTTGTTGCTGTGGCGCGAGATGAACCTCACGTAGCCGTCCGAGCTGTCGGCCAGCCGCCACTGCTGGTTGGTGCCGTTCAGGTCGGCCCACTGGACGATCGAGCCGCCGTTCGCGGTGGACCAGTTGTGAACGTCCAGCACCTTGCCCGAGTGGCGGGACTTGATGCGGTAGTAGCCGCCCCCGGAATCGACGAACTGCCACTGCTGCTGCTTCTGATCGTTCCTGGTCCACTGGGTGATGCGGGCGCCGTCGTCGGTCGCCATGTTGTAGACATCCAGGACCTTGCCGCTGTTGCGGTTGACCAGCACATACGAGGCGTTGGGGTCTACGGTCGCCGCGCCGGCGGGCTGGGCACCGAGGAAGGTAGCCACGAGCAGCAAGGGCGCAAGGACGGCGAGTAAGCGTCTTGGACGGACCGGGGACGGGTGGCGAAACCACATCAGAGGGCACTCCTTTGAGGGCAGGGGTGAGGTGACCCCGATGAACCGCGGGGCGGACGTGCCGGGAGCGGGGACGATCTCGAAACGTTTCGGAGAATTCCCGGAAGGTTTGACGCCACAAGCTAGGAATGTGGGGCCCTCTGGTCAAGGCCTGTCGCCGATCTGTCCACAAACAGCGCCTCCCCTTTGGGCTTGACAAGCTGTCGCGCCGACCGGAAACACTCCGGAGCCTGCGATACAGCTCGCCAGTCCAAGGCGTCCGCGAGAGGAGAGGTGTCGAGCAAGCAGCGTCCGCACACTCGTCCCGGCCCTGGCCCCGGCCCCGGTCCTACGGCATCCGTCGACGCCGGCGCCGGGGGGTCGCCGTCCGGTTCGCTGGGATTCCGGAAAGTTTCGGGCGAGGAACGGAAACTTCTTCTGCGGGGAGTATTGCGATCCATCGTCAATGCCTCAATCATCCCTGCCTGAGAACCCGGTCGTAGTTCGAGATATCGAACCACGTCGGCCCTGAGGGACCTGTGCTGTACGGCAGATCCACGCACAGCTGCACGACAGATCCGCGCACCAGAGCACCTGCGCCACCCTGTTTCGTTCCGGTGAGGTTCGCACCAGCGCATCCTGGCTCTTCGCGCAGTTGGAGAGGTACGCGACGCCGCGTGGCGGTCCCCCGGCTGAGCCGCGATGGAGTGCCCCCATGCCTGTGTCGAAACACCGCCGCCGCCCGCCGTACGTCACCCGACGGCCGACCGGGTGCCGTCCGTGCCGGTTGAGATCGTCCCGGTCCCGTGACCGCGGTGTCCGGTGATTCCGTGCTGCCCGGGTTCCGGCCCGCCCGTCCGTCTGCCGAGTGGGAGCGGACGACGCATTCCCCTGCGCTTCAGTCCTTCCGTGATTTCTACCTTGGAGGCACAGTCATGGGCTCGTATGCCCTTCCCAGACCCGTTATCCGCCGGAAGATCCGCGGCCTGCTGTTAGCGCTGGTCGTCGGCGTCCTCGGTGCGGTCGCCGCACTGGTCGCGCCGCCGACCGCACACGCCGCCGAGAACACGCTCGGCGCCGCGGCGGCGCAGAGCGGCCGCTACTTCGGCACCGCCATCGCCTCGGGCAGGCTGGGCGACTCGGCGTACACGACGATCGCGGGCCGTGAGTTCAACTCGGTGACGGCCGAGAACGAGATGAAGATCGACGCCACCGAACCGCAGCGGGGCCAGTTCAACTTCACCGCCGGTGACCGTGTCTACAACTGGGCGGTGCAGAACGGCAAGCAGGTGCGCGGCCACACCCTGGCCTGGCACTCCCAGCAGCCAGGCTGGATGCAGAGCCTCAGCGGCAGCACGCTGCGCCAGGCGATGATCAACCACATCAACGGCGTGATGGCCCACTACAAGGGCAAAATCGCCCAGTGGGACGTCGTGAACGAGGCCTTCGCCGACGGCAGTTCGGGGGCTCGGCGCGACTCCAACCTGCAACGCACCGGCAACGACTGGATCGAGGTCGCCTTCCGCACCGCGCGCGCCGCCGACCCGGCCGCCAAGCTCTGCTACAACGACTACAACGTCGAAAACTGGACCTGGGCCAAGACCCAGGCCATGTACGCCATGGTCCGAGACTTCAAGCAGCGCGGCGTGCCGATCGACTGCGTCGGCTTCCAGTCGCACTTCAACAGCGGCAGCCCCTACAACAGCAACTTCCGCACCACCCTGCAGAACTTCGCCGCCCTCGGCGTCGACGTGGCCATCACTGAACTCGACATCCAGGGCGCCCCGGCCACGACCTACGCCAACGTGACCAACGACTGCCTGGCCGTCCCGCGCTGCCTCGGCATCACCGTCTGGGGTGTGCGCGACACCGACTCCTGGCGACCGGAGCACACGCCGCTGCTGTTCAACGGCAACGGCAGCAAGAAGCCCGCCTACACCGCCGTCCTCAACGCACTCAACGGCGGCTCCCCTACGCCCCCTTCGGATTCCGGACCGATCAAGGGCGTCGGTTCAGGCCGCTGCCTGGACGTGCCCGGCACCAGTACCACCGACGGCACCCAGCTCAACCTGTGGGACTGCCACAACGGCACCAACCAGCAGTGGACGTACACCGCCGCCGGCGAGCTCAGGGTCTACGGCAACAAGTGCCTGGACGCCGCCGGCACCGGCAACGGCACCAAAGTCCAGATCTACAGCTGCTGGGGCGGCGACAACCAGAAATGGCGCCTCAACTCCGACGGATCCATCGTCGGCGTCCAGTCCGGCCTCTGCCTTGACGCCGTCTCAGGCAGCACCGCCAACGGCACCCTGATCCAGCTCTACTCCTGCTCGAACGGCAGCAACCAACGCTGGACCCGCACCTGAGGGGACCTGCCACAAACGAAAGGGTGAATCGATGACGGCCTACGATGCGGCTTGTCTCGTCCCTCCGGGAAGACATCGCTGGTGGTCCCGGGTCGCCGCGCTGGTGGCGGCGACCCTCGCGATCGGCATGCTCGCCGTGGTGAATCCTGCGCCCGCCGAGGCGGCGACGGTGGACACCAATGCCTGGTACGTCCTGGTCAATCGCAGCAGCGGCAAGGCGCTGGACGTCTCCGGCGCGTCCACCGCCGACGGCGCGCGGGTCAGCCAGTGGACGCGCAGTGACGGAGCCAACCAGCAGTGGCAGTTCGTGGCCTCCGGCGACGGTTTCTACCGCCTCAAGGCCCGGCATTCGGGCAAGGTTCTCGACGTGGCCGGCGCCTCGACCGCGGACGGTGCCGCGATCCAGCAGTGGGCCGACCACAACGGGGCCAACCAGCAGTTCCGCCTGGCCGACTCCGATGCGGGCCACGTCCGGCTGATCAACCGCACCAGCAGCAAGGCGGTGGAGGTGCAGGGCGCCTCCACCGCCGACGGAGGCAACGTCGTCCAGTACACCGACTGGGGCGGCGCCAACCAGCAATGGCAGATGGTCAAGCTGTCGTCCGGTGGCGGCGGCGCATGCGGCAGCGCACCGACTCTGGCGAGCGGTACGCACACGATCCAGAGCGGCGGCAAGAGCCGCAGCTTCATCCTCAGGGTTCCCGCCAACTACGACAACAGCCACCGCTACCGGCTGATCTTCGCGTTCCACTGGCGGGGCGGAACCGCCGGCGACGTCGCCTCGGGCGGCACGGGCGGGAACGCCTGGTCCTACTACGGCCAACAGGAACAGTCGAACAACAGCGCGATCCTCGTCGCCCCCCAGGGCCTCGGCAACGGCTGGGCCAACTCGGGCGGTGAGGACATCACCTTCGTCGACGACATGATCCGGCGCATCGAGGGCGGCCTCTGTGTCAACCCGGCACAGCGTTTCGCCACGGGATTCAGCTGGGGCGGCGGTATGAGCTACGCACTCGCATGCAGCCGGGCGAACGTCTTCAGGGCCGTCGCGGTCATATCCGGCGCTCAGATCAGCGGGTGCAACGGCGGCACCCAGCCCATCGCCTACTTCGGAATCCACGGCATCAGCGACTCCGTCCTCAACATCGGGCAAGGGCGGTCGCTGCGCGACAAATTCGTCAGCAACAACGGCTGTACCCCCCAGAGCCCGCGCGAGCCCGCGCCGGGCAGCCGAACGCACATCACCACCGCCTACTCGGGCTGCCGTGCCGGATACCCGGTCCAGTGGGCCGCGTTCGACGGAGGCCACATACCCGGTCCGGTCGACGGCTCCCCCGGCGAAAGCGGCGTCGCCACCTGGACCAAAGCAGAGATCTGGAGGTTCTTCGCACAGCTCCAGTGACACACCCGCACCACGGAGTGGAGCCAGGATGATCCTGGCTCCACTCCGTCGACGTCGCCTCGACGACGCCGCGCGTGCGCCTGTGGGGTTCCAGAACTGGGACGCTGCGTTGACCTGCGGCTTTATGCCGCTCTGTCGTATTGGTTGATGAGGCCTCCGAAGAGGGGGCGGCGTTTGATCCGTTCGTGAGTGAGGTTGGTGATGCGGTGGTCGGGTCGTGGTGGCTGTAGTTGGAGTTGCACCGTGGGGACGGTGGCCGTTGTAGTGCCGGGCGTACTCGCCCAACGTGGTCTGTAGGTGGCGTTGGCCGAAGATGAGCATGCGGTCGGTGACCTCGGTGCGGACGGTGGGCACAAATCTTTCCGCCTACGCATTCGCTCGTGGACTTCGCGGAGGGGTCTTTACCACGGTGATGCCGGCGCTGGTCAGGACGGCGTCGAAGGAAGTGGTGCGGGCCTGTGGTGCTTCATCGATTCTCGCTGGTCACGGGGCAGGACGCGGCGGACTGCGTGACTACGAGTCGGGCTCGGGCGCCGGACACAGTGCCACCACCGGGGCGCGCTTGCGGTCGGCTGGCCGCGAAGCGGATCTTGTACGTGGACCGCACCAGGGTGCAGTGGCGCTCCTTGCCGCACGACTTCCTGCCGTGGGAGATCGTGTACGGCTACTTCGTTAAGTGGCAGAAGGACGGTGTGTTCGCCCGGCTCACCGGCGTGTTGCGCAGGCTGTTACGGCAGAAGGAGGGCAAGCATGCGGAGCCGTCCGCGTGTGTGATCGACGCGCAGAGCGTGAAGACCTCCACCAGCGTCCCGCCGCCGGCCAGGGCGCCGACGCGGCGAAGAAGATCGTGGGCCGCAAGCGGAGCATCGTCACCGACACTCCCGGACTGCTGCTGGTCGTGCTTGTGCGTGCCGGAATCTATGTCACCCTATGCGACCTGCGAGTATTCGTGGATGAGGCCGCTGAGTCGATCGCGTCGGGAGATGCGGGTTTTGCCAGTGGCGATAAGTGGTTCGGACTCGGTGAGTCGGCCTGGCGCCCGTTGTCCGAGGGATCGATGCGGCCGGTGACTGTGGACGAGGCGGAGGTGGCGCTCTCCAGTGATCAGGATGCGGTCGGTGGCCTCGCGTCGGCATGATCCGATCCAGCGTTCCGCGATGGCGTTCATCCGGGGCACCTGGGGCAGTGTCGGAATGACGTGTACGCCGATCGTCTGGAAGACGGCGTCGAAGCTGTCGGTGATGTAGGCGCCGCGGTCCCGGATGAGGAAGCTGATCGACTCTGCGCGGTCACCGAAGTCCACGAGGTAGTTCCGCGCCTTGCTGGGTGATCCAGGGGCCGGTCGGGTGCCGGGTAACGCCCGCGATGCGCACGCGGCGGGCGTCATGGTCGATGAAGAACAGTACGAACCAGCGCCGCAAGAGGACGGTGTCGATGTGGAAGAGGTCGGTGGCCACGATGGCGGAGGCCTGGGCTTTGAGGAAGGCGGGCCAGGGCTGGTTGGTGCGCTGGAGTGCGGGGTCGATCCCGACCTTCTGCAAGATCTCCCAGACGGTCGAGGTGCCGAGTTTGCGTCCCAGGCCGAGCAGTTCGCCGTGGATCCGTCCCCACCCCGGGTTCTCCCGCGCGAGGCGCAGGACCAGCTGCCGCAGTGCTTCCGGCTTCGGTGGTCGGCCCGGACGGCGGTGTGGACAGGTCCACTTCCGGGCCACCAGCCGTGCACGCTGCTGCTTGTTCACCATCCGGAGCAGCGCTGCCATGACAGCCCCGATCGCTACAGGAAAATTGAGGTCGTGGCTGGATGCGTTGCGCGACACCGAGCTGGTGCCGGAGCATCAAGATCTCGATGTCTTTCGCCGCACTCGACCGGGCCAGCAGCGCAAGCCATCGGAAGAGCTGACACGCGAGCTGATAGATCAGACCTATGCCACGACCCAGCATGATGCCGCACAGCACCCGTCAGCCTCCTGCGCTCTGGCAGATCCGAAGCCGCAGGTCACCTCGGGTGACACATTTTCCGGCACCCACAGGCCCGGCGAGCCAGGCACAGCGCGGTGCTGGACGCATGGGGGAGGACCTGTACCTGATGCGACCGCAGTAGGAGCGCGGTCGCCGACTCGAGTGGTCACCGTGAGTGGTCACCGGGGGCATAGTGCCGCGATGATTACACGCGCGGCCCGGGCCACCAGACCCTTGCCCACTGCCGATGGCTCCAGCCAGCACCACGCCTCGGTGGTGCCGCGCTCGACGTCCATCGTCCGGAAGAGGACTCCGCCGACCAGCTCGCCGTCCGCCCAGATGCCGTGGATCCGCCCGGCATCGGCTGCAGTCTTCTTCGTGTACTTGGAGGAAGGCGCGGAGTTCGCGCATCATGGCGCTGGCGCGTCTATCGATGCTGCTCCATGCCAAGTCACGGAACGGGAGGAAATTCCACTTCGTCCACCGAGTATGTGAGAATGTAGCACGCATCATCGCAGGTGAACTGAATTCTCTTGTCGCCATTCGAGTCTTCGTATGGAACGACGTGAGTGCCAAGCCAGTCTGGATCGTCGAGGCCGAACCAGTTGAATCCCTCGTCGTCGTATAGACTGATGTGCAGGTTCGGCGGAAGTGGAACGGTGAGCGGAGCTAGGGGGCCCAAAATTCCCACACTTTCTGTGGTCAGGTTCCAGACGTCGCCGTTGCCCATTGACCTGCCACCACTTGCGAGCGGCGGCCCGTCACCTCTGGATAGTACGAGACGCGTCTCGTCTGGTCCGGTCCAATCCTCAGTCTGGATGGCTTCAAGCTTCTTGAGTGTGATGGTGTAAGACACGTAATCGCTGATGATTACAGGCGAGACGGGGCGACATTCTGTCGCCAACGAAGGGACGGACACGGAGAGCGTGTGGGGCGGGCCAAAAAGTTGGGGCCTGGGAAGTTGAACCTGGATCTGTGTTTCTCTCCAATCCAGGACTGTGAGGCTCCTGGTCGCCCCGCCTGCTCCTCCAAGGGTGACGCTACCCTGGGCCCTGCCGAAAGTTCCAACGTCGGCAGTGAGCCGCCACTTGAAGCCCCAGAAACCGAGATCAGCCCTGTAGATAGGGCAAACTTGTGGCGTCGCTTCGACGATTTTGATCGGGCGAAGGCAGGCCGAACTCGGAATCTGAAGCCAATACAGTGGGCCGATGGGGGCAGTTGCGGGTAGGTCAACGACCACGCGCTTGTTTGACGAATCCCAGGCAGTGGGGTGTTAGTTCAGTCCGAGAGGCCGTCAGAGGGTTGGCTCCCGCGAGCATCTGGACGGTCCCAGGAGGGCGCGGCCCAAAGTCCCCCGACAAGGCATTAATTTCCAGGCTTTCGCCCCAATGACCTGTTATGGGATTGGTGGTGAAGGACGGACAGACAATACCGTCACCTAGAGGATCCAGATCCCCTCTTCTGGCCTCTCGCAGGCGGCGACGATAGTTTCCCCGAGGCCCCCGGCGAGCCTGGCCTGTCTTCACCGTGCGTGGTCGCCGGGAGCATAGTGGCGCCAGGTTCCTCCGTTCTCGGCGGCGAGCTGGGCCCAGTGGTGTCGTCGTGGTAGCCGAGCATGCGGGCGACCACGGGAGCGGGGGCCTGGAGCACGAGGTCGGCCTCGGTACTGGTGGGCTCTCGTATTCAACTGTCGCACGATCTGACCACCCGCCTGCGGCTGCGCAACCGAGCGCACGTCGTGGCATACGCGTTGCGCAAGGGCCTCCTTTGACCATTCCGCAGCGGTCCGCGGTCGACGCATTGACAGCAAGACCGCTTCAGCACGTCTCGTCCTCCGCGCAGCGCCTGTTCGTCCGTGTCCACAATGCCGGCCGTTCGCAGATGGCCGCGGCGTGGCTGAGTCGCCTGGGGTGTGACCATGTCGAGGTCCGCTCGGCGGCTCCGCCCCAGCCGACCAGGACGACCCGGTCGGCCAGGGTGTCGAGGACGTACGGCCCATCCGAAAAGGGCTCAAGCGACGTGTTGAAGACCTGATCGAGGACATCGCCCCGGAGGCGGCCAAGTGAGCGCCGAACCGATCCCGGGCGGAGGTTCCACTGAGCTGCCCATCACCCAGTCGCAGTGGCGCGCTTTCCTGACGGGGTACGGGGCCGAGGTCAAAGCGGGTCTGGTCGCCAAGGTGGAGCAGGACGGATGGCACGCCGCCGAGCCGGTGGACGCGGTGGCGGCCGGAAAACCCGAGGACATCACGGACGAGCAGTGGTCCGGTGAGTGGCTGGGGACGCGAGGAGCGAGCGAGCAGCAGGTCGCCGCGCTGGAGGAACGGCTCGGGGAGCGACTGCCGCCGAGCTACCGCTCCTTCCTGCTGACCTCCGACGGCTGGAGCACCATGGGCTCCTTCGTGTACGAGATGCGTACGACCGAGGATGTGGTGTGGGTCGGTGAGGACGAGGAAGAGTTCTTGGACCTCGACACGCTGGAGGACGCGGGCGCCGAGGACCTGTGCGACCTGTTCCGGCGCTGCCTGCTCGCCACCCGTGAGGGCGATGGCCAGCACTGGCTCCTGGATCCCACGGACGTGGCCGAGGACGGCGAGTGGGCCGCCTACGTGTGGACGACCTGGGCAGCCCGGAACCAGAGGTTTCCCTCATTCGCGGCGCTGGTCGCCCATGAACGGGACCTGCACAGGCGCGTGACGGTTGGTGAGGGCGGCGCGGACGCAGACTGACACGGCACCACCTGAGCGAGTGTCGACACCGGCTCAGATGGTGCCGTACCCGTCACCGGTGGCTGCCCCGCCGGATGTAGTCGCCCACGCCGACCACCGTCACCACTGCGGCCACCGTGATGGAGATGGTCGTTCCTGGATCCTGGACCATCCAGGTGAGTGCTTCGCCGGACGGAGTTCCCTTGGGACCCACGGTCAGCGCCGTCAGGCCCCATCCGACCGGGAGGGACCAGGCACGGGCGGCCCCGAGGACAGCCGCGCCCAGCGCGCTGAGGGCCAGGAGTCCGAACACCGCCTGGACGAGCATGCCCTCGGGGACGGCGACACCCCCAGGGCCGGCGCCGAATCGATGGGCCGCGGTGAGCAGCGCCAGCAGCGTGCCGCCGAGCGCGGTCACGTGGACGGTACGGATCAGCTTCCAGGGCGCGGCGGTGCTGCGCTCCAGGTCCTCGTCGGGGCCCGCGAGGGTGCGGGCCGTGGCGGCCATGCCGAGCACGATGGCGGTCTGGCCGATGATACGTGTCGTGCCCGGGTCGTCGGACGCGTATGAGGACCAGGTGACCGCGGCGGCGGCCAGGAAGACCAGGGCGGTGGCCGGGATCGCCCGGCAGCGCAGGTGGAGGACGGTACGGCGCAGACTGAAGATCATCGTCCCGTCTCCTGCTCCTTGAGAACGCCCATCGGGTCCCCGCAGGTCAGTCCCGCTTTCCGGGCGTCCCCGATCCGCTCGTACCGCTTCTTGTCCGGCAGGACGCGCAGGGTGTCGTACGCCGTGCGCGCCGAGGGAGTCAGTTGCCGCGGGAGCGGGTCCTTCACGAGGAGCGCGGTCATCGCTTGGGAGGCGTCCAGAGCCCGGTTCCACTCCTTGTCCTCGGGGTAGCAGCCGATGTTCACCGTGGCCAGCCGGGCGGCGCTGCCGAGGAGCTGAGACGGGGTCCAGGCGAGGCCGCCTTCCCTGGTCTGGTAGTTGAGCTCGACACGCACCGTGTCGAGGTCTGCGCGGTCGGCCGGTGGTGTGCTGTCGTCCTCGAACATCCAGGTCGTGGTGTCTTCGTGTACCCGCTTGGGACCGTCGGGCACCTTGGCGAAGGCGGCGAGCAGCTGCCGCGCCGGTCCGGTGAAGTCCCGCAGGGTGCGGGCGTGCACTGTGGTGACGCAAACGCGGTCGTCTTCCGGCGCGCACACCATGGCGGTGGCCCCCGGGTCGGGGACCACCGCGGCCGAGGGCGCGGCCAACGCCCCGGCCACCAGCCCGGCTACGGCTGGGATCATGGCCCACGCCCGGGCCCGCGCCGTGGCGGCGACGGCCAGGAGGATGCCGGTCACCGCCAAGGCGGCGAACCAGATGAGTTGTGCCACCGACACGGACGTGAGCACCCGGTGGAAGTCGTCCGTCCACGGCGGTGACGGCTTGACGATGTCCAGCAGGGGGCGGGGCCGCGCGTCCCCCGGCTCGCCCTTCGCCAGGAGGAGGAAGAGCACCACCGCGCCCAGTGGGGCCGCTACGGGCGTCGGCGCCATGCGCCCGATGCCGAATCCCAGGAGCGCGACGGCCAGAATCGCCAGCAGAGCCACGGTCAGGCCGAGGAGCCACGTGCCGTCGTCATAGGTGGTGTACGGCGCGATGGTGGTGGCCGCGCCGACCGACAGCGTCGCCTGGGCCAGACCGGCCACGCCGGCGATGACGAGGAACGCGGGGGCGAGGCGCCCGAGGCGTGGCCGTGGCGTCGTGGCCATCAGTTCGGTGACGTCGGCGCGCCGCTCCCGGCCCCCGTGCCAGATACCGGCGGCCAGCGTCACCGGCGCGGCGACCAGGGTGGGGAGTCTGAGCGAATAGAGCAGGGCCGACCAACTCGCGGACGATTGGTCGGCGCCCAGCCACACAGCGGCGGACAGGCCGAGCAGAACCACGAACAGTGCCACAGCGATCGAGCGCTTGACTTCCAAGCACATCGCACGGAACATCACGTCCTGCTTTCGGTCAGCGGTTCAGTGGGGTGTCGACGGGTGTGGCCGTTCATCACGCCGCCCGGCCCTTGTCCGCGCGGTGGCGGTTCAGCAGGGCCGAGTACCCCCGTTCGATGTCGCTGTCGCCGGCGTCGGCTTCGGTGCCCGCGCCGCGGAGGTGGTCCGGGTGGCCGGAGAAGACCGTACGGCCCTCGTCGACGAGCAGCACGCTGGTGCACGCCGCGCCGACATCCTCGACCAGGTGGGTCGAGACCAGAACGCAGGCCTGGCCTCCGATGTCGCGCAGCAGGTCGCGGAAGTCCATGCGCTGGGCCGGGTCGAGTCCCACCGTCGGCTCGTCGAGCAGCAGGATGTCGGGATCGTTGACGATCGCCTGGGCGATGCCGGCCCGGTGCAGCATTCCACCGGACAGCGAGCTCATACGGTCGTCCGCGCGGCCGGTGAGCCCGACGCGGTCGATCGCGTACTGGACCCGTTCAGGTATCCGCGTTCGGGGCACCTCCTTCAGCCAGGCCATGTACTCGACGAACTCGCGTACGGTGAAGCGCCGGTAGTAACCGAACGTCTGCGGCAGGTAGCCGAGCCGACGTCGCAGATCGCGCAGCTCTCGACGGCTCGCGTGCGGGGCGGTGCCCAGGAGTTCCAGTTCGCCGCCGTGCGGGGTCAGGAGGGTGGCGAGCGTGCGGATCAACGTGGTCTTGCCGGCGCCGTTGGGACCGAGCAGGCCGTGCACGCCCGTGCCCAGGTTCATATCGAGCCCGTCAACGGCGGTGCGGCGGCCCACCCGCACGGTCAGCGCGTGCGTGCGGATGTGATGGGCGTACATGATCGGGGCCGTCTCGTTCGGATGAATGGTTCGGACCATGGTCAAGGCTCCTTGCTGCGGAGGGCGGGGGTGGGAACGGGGGCGCGCGGTGGGCTCAGCGAAGGCGAGCCCGGCCCTCGCGGGGGTGGAGGTAGGCGTCTCGGCGCAGGACGACGGCGGCGCTCAGCACGATGGCCAGGGCGGTCCAGCCCGGGGCGGTGGACTGGCCCAGGTAGGGGGGCAGTGCGCCCTCGTTGAGAGCGGGAACGGTCACGAATGCAGCCCAGGCGGCACTCAGTCCCGTGGCGGCGCGCTGCATGCCCACCACACTGCCCAGTGCCAGACTCCCGCTGGTCAGCGCAAGCGCCGGCAACAGGATCAGCGCAGGTGCGGTGCCGCACGCCCAGCCGGCGATGAGCAGAGCGGGGATCACGACGGCCAGGACGGCCACGGTCCTGCGCAGTACCAGCGACAGTCCCGTCCGTGGGGTGGCGGCGGCCAGTTCGTGGCTGGGATCGGAGTGCGGCCCCCAGCTCGCCGCCACCCCCAGCAGCGGCATCAGGGGGGCCAGGAGCAGCAGCACAAGGGAGCCACCATAGGCGGCTGAGGACAGGATCAACGCGAGGAGCGTGACCAGTACGGTCCCCATGACCCAGGGTCCCAGGACCGGGGGCGCCCACCGGGCCAGCCCGGACCGGAGCCCGGACCACCGGCGGGGCCTGGTCGTCGGCAGCGATGCGGCCAGGCGCTCGCGCACCCCATCCACCACGGCCATGGTCGCCGGACTATGGACGCGGACCACCTCGGCCACCTCGGCCTGGCAGATTCCGCACTGCTCCAGGTGGGCCTCCACCGTCCACAACGCCCCGGTGCTGAGCGGGGCGTGGGCGTCCTGCTTCTCCGTACGCGGCACGTGAGGGTCGTGGGCGCCCGTACCGAGGACGTAGCGCACCATGGCGCCGTGCGAGGGGTGATCGGAACCGGACGCAGGCATGCGGTCAGCGGTCATGACAGAGCCTTTCGCAGTTCTGAACGGGCGCGGCGGGCACGTGTCTTGACGGTGCCTTCGGGAATCCGCAGCAGCGCGGAGGTCTCACGGGTGGTCAGCCCATCGAGCACCATGGCGGTCAGAACCTGGTGGAGCTCGGGCGCCAGCCGTTCCAACGCGGCTCCCAGGTCCCCACCGACGGTGGCCTCGAGCGCTTCGTACTCCGCGGAGGGAGCCTCGGGAGCGGGGGCGGAGGACAGCGGGAGCGTGGCGTGCCGCCCCCGGCTGCGGAAGGCGTCCACCAGTCGCCTGGCGGCGATCGTCCATAACCAGCCGCCGGCCTCCTCCCGCCCCACGCTGCCGGCGAAGGACGCCGCCGCCCGCCATACCGCCAGGTAGGTCTCCTGGAGCACTTCCGCGACGATCTCGTCGTCCGCGCAGCGGCGACGCAGCCGCGCCGTCAACCAGGGAGCGCTACGCCGGTACAGCTCGTCGAAGGCAGCCATGTCCCCGCGGGCGATGCGCCGGACCAGTTGTGCCTCGGTCATCGAGGCCGGTGAACGTCTCACGTCCAGGGCTGACGGAGACCGGTGCCGTTGGGTTTTCCCTCACTGTGTGAGCTGAACCACACTTTCGTGGGCCTGTCGGGGGGAGGGGCAGGAACCGGCCACGACGGCGGATGGTCAGCCATGACCAGTGTTGGGCAGAGTGCGGCCTTGTCCATGAGCAGCGGGCCACCGCACCATCAATCGCCGATGCCACTGAGGCGGAAGCCGCCACCTCAACGTGAAAGATCTCCCTGGCCGAACCGCCCGCGTTGTGAAACGCCTCTTCCGTCGCGGGTCGGTCGCGTCTCCTCAGCCGCGCATCCAGTGCACACCCGTCGCGTTCACCGACAGCTGGAAGAGTTACTGATCTCTATGCACCAACTGACCATGCTCGTCCAGTACCCGCTGGACCTGGCCGGTATCTTCGCCTTCGCGTTATCCGGGGCGCTTCTCGCCGTCCGCAAGGATTTCGACTTCTTCGGAACGGCGGTCCTGGCCGAGGTCACCGGAGTGGGCGGCGGGCTCTTCCGCGACCTGGTGCTCGGGGTCAAGCCCATCGCCTTCACCGACCTCGGCTACGCCCTCAGCCCACTCGTCGCCGCGGCTCTCGTCTTTTTCAGCGTGACCGTCCAGCGCCACGAGATGGCCTGTGAGGTGCTCGACGCCGCCGCTCTGGGACTCTTCAGCGTCACCGGCACGATGAAGGCACTCGGCTATGGGTTCGGGCTGCTCCCGGCCGCCGCGCTGGGGGTCGCCACCGCCGTGGGCGGAGGCGCCTTCAGCAGCGTCCTGGCCCGTGAGATCCCGCCGGTCCTGCGCTGGGACAAGGACCTGTACGCCCTGCCCGCGGTGACGGGCGCCGGCGGGGCGGCAGCCTTGTACGCACTCGGGACGCTGACGGTTGCCACGGCGACGTGGGTGGCCATGAGCGCCTTCGTCCTGCGGGTTCTCGCTCTCCACTACCACTGGCGCACTCCGCGGTCGCTCACCTGGCGGAGGAAGCACGTGGCCGGACTCTCTCCGTCGGCCCAACCCCTGATGGCTCAGCACGCGAGCATGCTGCCGCAGCCTCCCCACACCCTCCAGCACACCGTGCGCATGCGCCTTCCCGGGCCGATGGCGCGCGGACGCGGGCAGGAGCGTGACCACACTCCGAGCCCGCGGCTCCCTTCTGAGCACACGCTCCAGCTGCGGCTTCCCGCGCACGTTCGCTCCTCTCCCCGCCGCACGCCCTCACACGAAGCGCAAACGGGCAGGTGACCGCACGGATGGTCGCCTTGGGCGTGGCCGGGGTGACCGGTCCGTGGTCGCTCAGCGGGGGGTTGCTCCGTGCAGTTCCTGCCGCCAGAGCAGGTCGCTGACCTGCTGGATACCGAGGGTGAGGTGGCGGCGGTAGGTACTGAACGGCAGCCCCAGACGCCGGGCGGCCGCTTCCTGGGTCGGTGCCCCATTGATGAACGTCATGGTCAGGGCGCGGTGCGCCTTCGTGCTGCGGGGGTCGCTGTCCAAGGTGTCGATCGCGCCCTTGAGTACATCCCGCAGGGACGTACCGGTGTCGGCGACCAGCCTGCTGCGGGAGAGGGGGTTGCTGGACAGGGTGTCGGGCCGGTGCCAGCATCGCAGCGCGTCGCGGAGGGCGGCGTCGAAATCGGGCCGTGACAGCACGGCCAGCTCGCGTGCGGGCACCGGTGACTGGGCCGTGGGGTGGGATGCGTCCACAATGCTGGCGCGCGCGAGCAAGCGTTCCATCGGCACCGCCCGCCAGTCGTGGTCGAACAACGCGTAACTGCGGCCTCCGACGGCCGCGTCGGTCGCCATCCGGTGATGCGCGCCGTATGCCATCGCCGGTGCCCATAAGTCCGGGTCGGCGAAGACGATGAATGACCAGGCGGCTCGTCGGGGCAGGAGAACCTCGGCCATGATCCGCAGCAGCGTCAGGTCCATCACCGCCGACGGGCGCTGGTAGGCGGCCGGGTACACCATGAAGCGCGCGATCCCCAGATGCTCACCGGGCCGGAGGGGTCCCGCGGCGCGGCTGTGCGTCCACGCCGCGCCTGCGACCGGATCGGCCCTGAGCTCCTCCTCGCTCGGGTCCGACAGGTGGAGCCAGGCCATGAACCCCACGAGCTCCCCGGTGTCGGACCGCCGGTGGACCCAGAATGCCTCGGGCTGCCGGTCGAGCCAGAAGTCCACAAGGGCGGCGGATTGGCTCCCTTCCGCCTGGGCGGCCAGCCGCAGCAGGACGGGCCGGTCCTCCTCGCGGAACTCCTCCTCTCGGAACTCCTCTTCACCCTGCCAGGTGATGACGTCGTTGAGAGGGCCGCTGGCGCCGTGCACGTACATGATGGGCCTCATCGCGGCGATCACATGCGCGCTGTCGGCCATGGCAGCACGCTCTATCAGGTGATCGCGGATACGGCTGTGCATGACGGTAAAGCCCTGGGGGTCACGCCACCGCAGGTCCGCGTTGAGCGCCTGGCGTATGACATCGTGCGGATACACGCCCTGTGGCCCCGACTCCACAAACGGCAGCCGGCGCAGCCAGGTGAAGAGGCTTCCCGCATCTTCCTCCGGCATGGCTGCCCGCAGCAGTTCCTCGGTCGTGGTGCGTGCGTGGCAGCACACCTCCAGCGCGTGCCGGTGAGCCAACGACGGCAGCTCACCGACCAGATGAGCCAGCAGCCTGGCACATACGTCCTGCGTCGGAAGCTCCCCGACCGCCGCCGCGGGGTCCTGGAGGGCGACCTCGGCGGCCAGCGACAGCGCCAGCGGATGCCCGCTGGCGAATGCCAGCAACGGCGCATGCGCCACACCACGCGACTCCAGCAGCGCCACCGCGTCCTCAGGCGGCAGGTCACCAAGGCGCACCACGCGCACCACGTCCGCCCACCCCGGATCGGTCTCCCAGGTCGAGGCCGGTTCCTGGCGCCCCGCGATGACCGTCAGCGCCCGGGCCGGCAAACGAGGCAGGAAACGCTCCCGCAACCAGCCCTCGAGTGCCTGGCAATGTTCGAAGTCGTCCACCAGCAGCACCGCACCGTCACTGGAGAACACCTGCGCGGCCGCGGCCTCGAACCCCGCCGGAGAGGGGTCGATCGTCCGCCCGCTGACCTCGACCACCATCCGCCCGGCGGCACGGGTGTCCTCACCGAAGCGTCGCAGCAGGGTGGACTTGCCCACGCCCCCGAGCCCGTGGAGGTACAGCACCGCGAACGAGCCCGGCTCACCGTCCAGCGCCGACCGGAACAGCGCCAACTCCCCGGCCCGGCCCACGAAAGCACGGTTCCGCGCGGCGTCCAGACGTTGTGCGAGGCTGCCGCCCGAAGGGTCGTCAAGATAGTGCATGCGCGCACTATATGGGACTGCCGCAGGCTGCTCCGCACCTGCGGAAGCTCGCGTGCATGTCGCAGTTCAGCGGTTCCGGTTGTGCGGTAACACCTTGGTGAAAGAGCCATAACCGGACTGCTGCGAGGACCGGGTTCGTCGTCGCAAGTCGCTGCCTCACGGCCCTGTCCCAGGTGCGTGCGACGGCTCGAAGGGTCAGGACCGTGCGGTCAGCCCCAGGCGAGACGGTCCGTGGCGGAGCCCCTCACCATGGGCCGCTCGGCGCGCCGCCATGGTCGGCCGCGACGACGCGGCGGAGATGCGGTGGCTGTCCGGCACCGATGGTCACTGACGGCTCCAGCTCTGGTTCGTCTGCCCGTTGCAGATCCATGTCGTGACCTTGGTGCCGTTGGACCTTCCATGCCAGACATCCAGGCAGTGGCCCGAATTGCGAGCGACCAGCTCATCGTTGGCGTTCAGCCGGAACTGTTGCCCGAGGGCACCGTCGCAGTGCCACAGCTGGAGCTCCGCCTCGGTGGACGTGGATCCGTGCGCGATGTCCAGGCACACCCCGTTGTTCCGCACGGTTCCGTGTTCGCCAACTGCCATCGCTGCTTCCGGGAGCCGTCGCAGTCCCAGATGACAAGCTTCGACCTCGGCTCGCCGTCGCCGGCGCTGAGACACTTGCCGGTGTCGTCATTGGTCAGTCGGAACGTCCTGACGGAACGGGTGGTCGGGGGCGGGGAACTCTTCTTCTCTTTCACCGCGGCCTTCTTCGCCGGAGGCGCCGGCTGCGTCTTCTGCCGCCGGCCGGGAGCGGCGGACTCGGAGCGGCCCGGCTTGGCCTTGGCGCTGGACGACGGTGTGCCGGAGGGCTTCGCGGACGTCGGGTCCGGGGACGGCTCGTCCGGAGCGTATTCGGCCGACGGAGCTTCGAGGGACTCGTCGTCGAGGGCGGTGTCGGTCTTGGCCGCCACGGCCACCTTGTCCTTTTTCTCATCCGAGCCGGCCGTAGCCCAGATCAGCAGCGGTACCGCGACGAGAATCGCGCCCGCGATGTCCGCGGCCGCGAGCAGCGGCTTCTTCGGGTTGCCGGAATCAGGCCCCTCCTCATCGGGCACGATTCCGTCACCGGGAGTGTCACCGGCGACGGCGGCGGCATCGTGATCCGGCTCCGCTGTCCCGGAGGCCGCCGCCGCGGCCCGCGTACGCTGCTGCGCCGACTCGTCCGCTGCGGGCTCGCCCTCCCGTCGTGGAGCCACTGAACCGGTCGTCGCACCCAGCGACGTTGCACCGGTTCGCCCGGTCGCGGTGGTTTCCCCCTCCGGCGAGGTGTCCGGTCGCGACCGTACGGACTCCTCGCCCTCGCCGCCCGCCGCGGGGGCGGACGGCCGCGCGGCAGGAGCCAGCGCGGATCCGGGGTCCGCGGCCACGGACGGCAGGGCGACCGCCCTGCGAACGGACGACTGGTCCGTGGTTGCCTCCGGATCCGTGCGCCCGGCAGCCGAGAGATCCCGCGACGGCCCGTCGGAGGACCGTTTCTGGCGACTTGTCATCGTTCTCCATTGGCCTTGTAGGTCGTTCGGTGGTGTGTCCCCCGGTTGCCCTGGGGCGGTCTCGGGGCGGACGCGCGGTTGGCGGCTAGGTGACAGGCCCCACGGGGCCGACGCAGCGCTCGGGCCAGTCCTGGGCCTCACCGGCCGGAATCTCGTCGGCGAGCGCTACTTCGAGGCGGGCGAGGGCCTTGCGGTCCAATTGGCTCAGTTCCGATGCCTCGTCCACGTAGGCGGTCGCGGTTGCGGGGAGCTCCCGCAGCAGAACCACCGGAGCGCCGCGCACGGTCCGCACCCCGAGCACCCGGAATCCGGTTCCCGGCGCGAAGACGACTTCGTCGTGCGCTTCCCGCGTTCCGGCCGGACGGTCCAGCAGTTGCCGCACCTTGCGCCCGGTGACGGACCAGATCGCGTACGCCACGGGCCCCCGCCGGGCAGCACCGCGGGCAGGGTCAGGGAGCTGACCGGTGCCGGGTCTTGGAGAAGACGGCCGGCACTGGGCTCGGACGCAGCGGCCCCGGCGGCCTGGGCGCCGCGCAGAGCCACGCCACGGTAGGAAGGAAGCCGCCGCAGGGCGGACGCCAGACAACCGGCGTAGGGCGGCAGCCGACCGTCCCCGACGTGCATCTCCCGGGCCAACTCGCGGTGATGCAGTAGCCCTTTCCTGGGTCCTGAGATAGGCGTGCGCGGCGATGAGATCGGTCCTCGCCGCCTCCAGCTCCTGCCCGCGCAGCGCGGGCATCCGCGTGAGAACCCGGGAGACGGCCGCGGCGTGATGCTCCCAGACGTCCGCGGCGAGGTCACGGAACGCCGCTCGATCGGCGGCACCGCTGACATGGCTGGGGACGACCGGTACGGGTACGCCGGGCGCCGCGGCGGTCCGCGGGGGAGCGGTGGCCGGACCAGGTGGCGCGTCCTCCCGGAGTCAGGGCGCCTCGGATAGGGCAACGGCGGATTCCTCGCCTGGCGCCGCCCGGCTGGAGCGTTTGCTGGAAGACGCCGTCGCCGTGCTGGTCAACCGTGAGCGCACGCGGCGCGGCCTGGTGCCCCTGAGTACCGACGAGCGGCTACGGCAGTCCGCGCGGAGCCACAGCGCGGACATGGCGCGCCGGGACTTCTTCGATCACGTCACACCCGAGGGGCGCTCCCCGGCCGACCGCATGCTGGCGGCCGGCTTTCCGCTGCCCGCCGGGGAGAACATCGCCGCCGGGCAACCCCACCCCGCGATCGTGATGGTTGAGTGGATGAACAGCCCCGGCCACCGGGTCAACATCCTCAATGGGGACTTCCGGGTCATCGGCGTGGGCGTACACATGGCGGAGGGGGGACCCGTGTGGACACAGAACTTCGGCTACGCGTGACCGTCAGCGATATCCCAGACCGTGGAAGCAGGCATGACGGCGGATCAGGCGGCGTCCACGCCATGAGCCGCCAAGGCGGATTTCAGCGCGCGCATGGCGTGGTCCGTACGGGGCTTGACGGTGCCCCGTGGAATGCCCAGCGCTTCCGATGCCTGGAAGGTGCGCTTCCTGAACGATGTCCTCGGCCCGATGCCAGTCTCCATCGAGCATGCTCGCGGCGAACCTCCGGAGCACCATTCCGTACCGCTCGTACACAACACGCGCCAATCCCCCGGGAGTTGCGTGAGCGGACTCGAACCGAGGCTCGCAGAGAGTATTCGGCACATTGGCTTTGACCTGCATGATGGGTCGGCTTCCTCACCCGAATTACGTCATGTGAACAGAGCGTTCCCGGTCGTCTCCGGGGACCGTGAATCCGATGCCCGACTCTATCCGGAGTGTCGGCGAGTTATTGCTCGCTCATGTGTCCAGTTTCTGTTCACTTCAGTTCAGTGATGAGCCCGCAGTGCCCATGAGTCAACGGCTCGGTAATCCGTGAAAGGGGATGCGTACTTTCTCCGGCACGAGCGGCGCACAGGACAGAGCCCGCCAGGACCCGGTCGGCGTCCTGGCGGGCTCGCACCAACGGCTGCTACCGCGCGACGTACTTCCGTTCCGCCGCGGCGTCGGCGATGCGCGGGTCGCGGCTCTTGAGCACGTACCAGCCGATCACCATGGCTACGGCCCAGCCGGCGCCGATGTACAGCGAGACCCGGGCGTCCTTGTCGTAGGCGATCAGTCCGGTCACACCGATCAGGAAGACCAGCGCGACCCAGCTGAAGAACGCACCGCCCGGGGCCGGAAAGGACGAGCCCGGGAGGCGGCCCGCGACCACCGCGCGGCGGTAGCGGATGTGGCTGATCAGGATCATCGACCAGGCCCAGATGCCCGCGGTCGTGGAGACCGAGGTGATGTAGGTGAACGCCTTCTCCGGGATGAAGTAGTTGAGGATCACTCCGATTCCCATGAGGGCGGCGGACAGGGCGATGCCCAAGGCCGGGGTCCTGCGGGTGTTGAGCTTGCCCAGGGCCTTCGGCGCCTCGCTGTTGGCGGCCAGGTCGCGCAGCATGCGGCCGGTGGAGTACATGCCGGAGTTGCAGGAGGACAGGGCCGCGGTGAGGACGACGAAGTTGACGATGCCCGCCGCGAGGGGGATGCCCATCGTGGAGAAGGCATGCACGAAGGGGCTCTCACCCGCCGAGAACTCGGTCCACTTCACCACCGAGAGGATGACCAGCAGGGCACCGACGTAGAAGATGATGATGCGCCACGGAAGGGTGTTGATCGCCTTGGGCAGGGTCTTCTCGGGGTTTTCGGACTCGCCCGCGGTGACGCCGACGAGCTCCACGGCGAGGTAGGCGAACATCACACCCTGGAGGGTCATGAGGCTGTCGCCGATACCGTTCGGGAAGAAGCCGTTGTGCTCCCACAGGTTGGTCGCGGACGCGGTGTCACCGGCGTCGGAGAAACCTAGGGTGAGCACGCCGAGACCGATGACGATCATGCCGATGATCGCGGTCACCTTGACCATCGAGAACCAGAACTCGACCTCGCCGAAGAGCTTGACCGAGATCAGGTTGACGCCGAAGAGCACCACCAGGAAGGCCAGGGCGCTGATCCACTGCGGGATCTCCGGATACCAGTAGTGGATGTAGATGGCGGCGGCGGTGAGCTCGGCCATGCCGGTGACCACCCACAGCAGCCAGTATGTCCAGCCGGTGACGTAGCCGAAGAACGGGCCGAGGAACTCGCGGGCGTACTCCGCGAAGGAGCCCGAGACCGGCCGGTACAGGAGCAGCTCTCCGAGCGCTCGCATGATGAAGAAGATGACGACGCCCGCGAGGGCGTACATCAGGACGATGCTGGGGCCCGCCTTGGCGATGTTCGCCCCGGCCCCCATGAAGAGGCCGACGCCGATGGCGCCGCCGATGGCGATCATCTGGACCTGACGACTGCCCAGTCCCCGCTCGTAGCCCTCTTCCGAAGCGTTTGCCACGGCCCCATTGCCGGGTTGTTGTTCGACCTGCGTTGAGGTCATGGTTGTGCGCCTTTCCTCGGGTGGCGGCTGATGGACGTGAACATCTATCACGACCGCAAGGCGATCCATTCGGCGGAGTGTGGGGCAGGCCATAGGAGAAAAGGGGCGAAAATTACCTGCAGTAACAAAATCCGAGAGGCGGTGACGCGATCGTTATCTGGCAGTGAGCGCCCCGAGCAGGGAATGAGCAACCAATGATCAGAGAGTGAACGTTTTTCTGAACATCCCCATGGGCCGCCCGGCAGGACAGTCCTCATGCGTGGATATTCATGGCTCGGAGCGCCTGTTGAAATCTGCTCGGTTCCCTATCCAATCGCTGCCCACTTCACTCCGACACGGGGGGTTGGTGGCGAGGCTGGTGCTAAACATTGCCGCAGATGAAAAACAGACACGACAAGGAGCCCAAAGTGACGCTCGGGGCATCTGAGAAAGCCGCGCCGCGCGGTGCCGCCGTCATCTACAACTCCGCGGTCGCCTCATGGGCGATCTGTGCGGCCTGGGAAGTTGGCGCGCTCGACGAGCTGCGTGTGGCCGGCACCTTGGACGCCGTAGAGTTCGCGGAGCGGCACGACCTGGATCCGGGATCCGTCCACGGTATGTTCCGTGCCCTGGCCTCCGTGGATATCGTGCGCCGGGATGGTGCCGTGGTGAACGTGTCCACCGAATTCGAGGACGTCTACGCGAACCGGGCCTTCTTCCACTGGCTGAGCCGGGGGAGTGCCGAGCTGTTCCGGCGGATGCCCGAGGCCCTCCACAACGAGAACCGGGTGGGAGCGTACTTCGAGCGGGACGCCGCCGCTATCGCGTTCCCGCTTCCCCGAGGTGCGGGGCATCGGGATCGACATCGCCTGGTCCGCGCTTGAGGTGGCGAGGAGGGACCTGTCGAGCGCCAGCATGGCCGAGCGGGCGTCCTTTCTCCATGGCGATGTGCTTGATCTGTCGCCCCGTCAGGATTTCGCGGACGTCGAGCTGCTGACCTGCTTCAGGATGGGACACGACTTCTGGCCGCGTGAGAACTGTGTGGCGACGCTGCGCAAGCTGCGCGAGGCGTTCCCTGCCGCGAAGCGGTTCCTGCTGGGCGACGCCACGCGGACGGCCTACCCCTCGGACACGGAACTTCCGGTGTTCACTCTCGGCTTCGAACTGGGGCACGACCTGATGGACACGTTCCTTCCCAGGATCGACGACTGGCAGTCCGTGTTCGAGGAGGGCGGCTGGACCCTGTTGCGTACGAACCGGATCGAGAAGGCCGTCGGTGAAGTGATCTTCGAGCTCGGCTGACCGTGCGCGCGACAGACTATGGCGGGAACCATCCATGACGACACTGGCTGCATCGGTCGGCCTGCTGCTGGCAACATCCGGAGTGCGACACGCCTTCGGGGTCGTGGGCAACGGCAACATCGTCCCCGTGGCGGGGCTGACGGCGGGCGGAGTCGACTACATCGCCGCACGCCACGAGGGCGGTGCCGTCGCCATGGCGGACGCTTACTACCGCACGTGCGGCGAGGTGGCCGTGTGCACGACCACCTACGGGCCCGGCTTCACCAATCTCGCCACCGGCCTCGCCGACGCGGTGAAGGGCGAGCCATCCCGGGGTGAAACAGGTCGCGGTGGTCGCCATGCCTGACGCATTCCTCGGCGAGCGCATCTGCGTCTACGTCGTGCCGACGGGGCGGCCCCCGACGCTCGCGGAGCTGCGCGAGCTGATGAAGTCCCGGGGCGTCGCGGGTTACAAGCTTCCCGACCGGTTGGAACTGGTGGACACGTTCCCGCTGACCGGCCTCGGGAAGATCGACAAAAAGGTCCTCGCTGCCCGCATCGCTGCCACAGCGTCCAACCCGCTCAAACCCGCTCAAAGGGAGAACAGGTGATATCTCGTGATCAGTGCCGTCAGATGATCGCCGCACGGCTGGGGATCGATGCGGAGGCCTTGACCGGCGAGGAGAACCTGATCGAAATCGGCATGGAGTCACTCATGATCATGCGGCTGGTCAACGAGTGGGGAAGGCAGGGGATCAGCGTGCGCTACTCCGAGCTGATCGAGGAGCCCACCCTCGACGGCTGGTGGCGGCAGCTGTCCACCGCCCCTTCGACCGGTACCGAGGAGACCGCGGGAAAGGCCGATTGACCCCCATGACATCGCAGTTCCCGGTTCGCTACGAATCGACCACCGAGGACAGCGCGCGATGGGCGGGCTTCACGTGCCGGGCGGGTGACATCGTCATCAGCACCCGGCCCAAGAGCGGTACCGCGTGGATGCAGATGATCTGCGCGCTGCTGGTCTTCCAGAGGACGGATCTCCCACTTCCGCTGCGCGAACTGTCACCCTGGCTGGACTGCACGATGGTGCCCATCGACGACGTGCTCGAGAAGCTGTCCGCCCAGCGACATCGGCGATTCGTCAAGACACACACACCACTGGACGGCATTCCCCTCGACCCACGCGCCCACTACATCGTCGTCGCACGACATCCACTCGACATGGCGGTGTCGATGTATCACCAAATGAGCAACATGGATCGGGCAAGGATGCGTGCGCTCACCGGTCGCCCGGAGCGCGCCGCGCCACCGCCGCTGCACGAGTGGCTGCTCCAGTGGATCGACACCGACGTCTCGCCGCGCGCGGACATGGACTCGTTGCCCTGTGCCATGTGGCATCTGACGGATGCATGGAACCGACGCGGTGCGTCCAACGTCACGCTGGTGCACTACGACGAACTGTCTACGCACCTCGGCAGTGAGATGCGGCGCGTGGCGAACCTGCTCGGTATCACCGTGCCCGAGCGGACCTGGCCCGAGTTGATCGAGGCGGCGACCTTCGCGAGTATGCGGGACGCGGCACATCGTCTCGCCCCTGATCCGGCCGACATCTTCAAGGACGCGACGGCCTTCTTCCGCCGCGGTGGCTCCGGGGCGGGCCGTGACGTGCTCTCCTCGGACGAACTGGCCCGTTACCATGCCCGTGTGGCGCACATGGCGCCTGCGGACCTGCTCGACTGGCTGCACGGACCACCTCACACTCCGGCGCCGCAATCGCCGTGAATGGTCTGTCATGAGCAGTAATCGGGCAACGATCGGCCTTCCTTATGAGCAGCCGAACCCCACACCCTGGGATTCCGGTGCCAAACGTGCCGGAAAACGGCCGAATCGCCCACCGCGGAAGGACCATCATGTCGATCAACTCCTTCATCGCCGCTCGCGCCCGCACCCTGCGCGTCGCGACCCATCGTCCCGTTGGGGGAGCCAACAGGAACGTCACCACGCGCCACCGCACACCTACCGTCCGGACCGTCGCCGCCTCGATGCTGGCGGTCGCCGCCCTGACCCTGACCACCGCGTGCAGTGGGGAGAGCGGCACCGGTACCAAGGCCGAAGGCAAGGCCGACTCCGCCTCGGGCGAGGAGCACGGCTCTCAGGCCGACGCCTTGGGCGGCGGCGCCACCAAGCAGCAGGCCGGCGCGGAAAACGCGGCCCGGACCGTGGGCAGCGAAGGCGCCAAGACCGAGCCGATCGGCAACTGCGACATCAACAAGACGGTCTTCAACCTCCAGGACGTCCAGCGGCCCGTCAACCACATGCTGCTCTCGGCGACCAACGGGGCCGGCGTCGACTGCAAGCTCGTCGGTTTCCCGCGCCTGAAGTTCGGCGCGGACGCGCAGGCCGCCACCCCTGTCATCGAGGAGAGCAAGCCGCAGTCCGTCATCGTCCTCGCCCCGGGCGAGAGTGCCTACGCGGGAATCACCACCTCCTCGGCCGACGGCTCGGGCGAGCACGGCCGCGAGGTCAACTCCCTGGAGGTGTTCATCGAGGGCAGCGAGGACGGCACGAACGTCGAACTGCCCGGCGGCTCCGTCTACGTCGACAGCGGCGCCCGGGTGACGTACTGGCAGGACAATGTGGACGACGCCCTCGCCTGGTGACCTGTCACGGCTCACCGGCCCACCGCCCGTCGGGCGGTCGGTGCCGGCTCGCCCCGTTCCCCACAGCCGCAGCGGGCGGTGAGGAACGGGGCGGACGGCGCCGGACCGAGTGGGGATCGCTGCCTACGAGAAGGCCGGTTTCCACCAGACGGGACAACTTCGCACGCCCGGGTACTGGCTCGGCCGGCCCGTATCCGCTTTCAGGGCCGGGTGTCGTCGTCCGGCAGTCGCGTCAGAGGATGCGGTGGTGACCTTTCCGTTCATGACGTTGCTCTTGCCGGAAATATCATCCGCCCAGGTCACGCTGCATGCCGGTACTCGTTGAGGGTGCCGCCCAGGCGCTCCCGTCTTCGTATGTCGAGGCGGGCGATCTGGTCGGGGTCGGTGATCGGCGTGGGTAACGGGCGCAGCGGACGGGCGTTCGCGATGCCCTGGTGGGCGCGATGAGAGTTGTAGAACCGCTCGAACTCCCGCAGCGCGTAGAGCAGGTGCCGCTCGTTCCAGATCAAGGTCCGGTCCAGCAGTTCACGCGGCTGACCACCGGCGACGGTCACGTCGGCTGCTGGCCTCACGGCGGCACCTACGGAGCCCGCAGGGTCACCCGCGCCGTGAGGCAGTCGGCGCGCCTGCCGATTGCCACTACCGACTCATTTCGTTCTCAGCTTGCGGCTTCCGGCTCGGTTCTTCGCGATGTTTCGTGTCTTCTTCCTGCTGTCTGACTCGGCGAGCAGGGCGAGTACCGCCAGCGACGTCGACTCCTCGGCGAGGACGCGCTGCATCCAGTCCGTGACCTTCGCCAACTCGACCGGTGTCGGCACGTGACCGTCCTCGATGGACAGGTAGAACAGCCAGTCGTGGATGCGGCGGCGGATGAACTCGCGGTACGCCTCCGTCTTGAGCTGGTCGATCTCTGGCAGTAGTTCGGCCGACCACTGGCGGAACTCGGCGGGACCGGTCACCTTCATCGCGAGCCTGTCCACGAGGGCGACCACCGCCGTCTTGGACACCATCTCCATGGGGTCGCGCAGGATCGTGGCCACAATCTCGCGGTCTCGGTCGCGGCTCCGCGAGGAAGCGGTTACCGAGACGACGCGTTGGTACGCGGACGATCGGACGTGCTCGTCCGCGACGGCATCATCGATGTCCACGTCGACGATGCCGGCACCCGCCAGCAACTCGGCCACATCGGAATGCAATGTCATCGCTTCATCCCTTGTCGCAGGGTTGGTTCTTGGCGGCCTCGCGCCGCTCCCGTTCAGCCTGCTCCTCCCCCTGATCCTGACCTCGCGCCCCCACCACCGGTGACATGGGATGCCGTGGTCGCGAATCTGGCTTCAGGGACGCTACGGAACCGGGCGCGACTCACGCTCCGTGACTGCCCGACGGCGGTTACCGCGACCGGATTGTTGGTTAGGATGACGATTGAGGCTGATCCTGATGCCCTTGACCAGGGTTATGGCCAGGCTGGCGAGTCCGGGGCTGCAGGCTGACGGCTCCTGCCGGGCCGTACGGACCAGGAGCGGGTGTCCGCGGGGCGGCTTGAGGGTGGGGCGGAGACAGGGGGCTCGCGTTGGATCGCCTGGCCGGAGCGGACCTGGAAGTCGCCCTAGCCCAATTCGTGCTCGACGGGTTTGTCATCTTGCTCGGTCCAGTCGCGCAGCCCATACAAGCTGACGATCCCGGCCAGGTCGGCGGACCGCAGCGGGCAGTTCTTGCGGGGTTCGACCGCCCCCACGTAGGGGGTTGCGGCGCGGTGGTGCCCGCGGGAGCCGAGGTACTGACGGGACACACAGGCCGTGGCGTGCCGGGCATTACGGCCACCGGAGTCGTCCGGAAACAACGCCCCGCCGTCGTGGGGCGCGGTCATCGGCTCCGCCAACACGGTCAGCGTTCTGTCGCGGTCCCGCCGCGCACGCAGGGCGGCGACGTAATCCCCCAACACCCGACGCTGAGCACGGCAGACGAGAAGGTCACCACCGCAGGTCGGCCGGACGCGGTGGGCGCGTGACCGGGCGGCCGGCGCCCGCGGTGCTGCCCCCATCGCTGCGCGCGTGGCTCGGGCTGATTGCGGCCCTTGCCGCGCTGGTGGTCGTCGTGCTCGGGGTCCTGTATGCCGACGGCAACGAGCCCGGCATGGTGGACGCGCGGATCGCGGTGGCCGTGGACGGTGTGGGACCGCCGTGGCGACACGTCGCTCTGGCGACGGACTTCTTGGGGGAGCCCGGGGGAGCGGCGACGCTGGTCGTGGCCACCGTGACCGGCTGCCTGCTGCTTCGGCGTCCTCGCGCGGCGGTGCTCGTCGTCATCGGCGCCGGCATGTCCGTGGGGACGGCGACGCTGCTCAAGCACCTGGTGGGACGCACCATCCACGGCGACGGCAACCTGTCCTACCCGAGCGGGCACACCGCCTTCGCCACCGCGCTCGCCCTCGTGGTGGCGCTGCTCGCGACCGGCCGGCTCGGCCTCGGCAGGACGGCCGGCACGTCACTCGTGTTCGCCGCGGCGCTGGTCGCCGGCGCCGCCATGGGCTGGGCGCAGGTCGCCCTGGGCGCGCACTACCCGACCGACGTCCTCGGCGGCTGGTGCACCGCGCTGGCGGTGATACCGGCGACCGCGTGGCTGGTCGACCGGACGGCTGACCAGCTAATCGATCGGATGGCCGACGCCGGTCGGGAGCAGCGTCGCTGACGTTACGTCACGTCGAGCGGCGGAACACGGGCTTCACCGGTCGTCCGCCCAGCCAGGGGGTGGGGTCGGCGCCGTCCAGTGCCTTCCGGTACACCGCACACGCCTGGGCCACCACGTCGACGGTGTGGTCGATGTCGGCGTCGTCGAGCGCGCTGCTCACCACGAACGACGGGGCCAGCACCCCGCCCGCGAGGAGTCGGCGCAGGAACAGGGTGCGGTACTGCTGCGACGGCCGCAGGTTCTCGTCGAGGGTGGCGAAGACCAGGTTGCTGGCCCGGCCCCGGACGAGGATGTGGTCGCCGACGCCCATGCCGGCCGCGGCGTCGCGGACACCGGCGGCCAACCGCTCGCCGAGGGCGTGCAGCCGCGCGGTGATGCCCTCTTCGACGTAGGTGGTGAGCACGGCCATCGCGGCTGCCAGGGAGTGCGTTTCCGCACCGTGCGTGGTGGACAGCAGGAACACCCGGTCGCCGGAGTGGCGCAGTCCGCCCCGCTCCATCAGATCGCGGCGCCCGGCCAGCGCGGAGACGGCGAATCCGTTGCCCAGCGCCTTGCCGAACGTGGAGAGGTCGGGGACGACGCCGTACAGGCCCTGGGCGCCCGCCTCGGACCAGCGGAAGCCGGTGATCATCTCATCGAAGATCAGTACGCAGCCGTGCCGGTCGGCCAGCTCGCGCAGGCCGGCGAGGTACCCGGGCGGGGGATCGGTGTGGGTGGCGGGTTCGAGGATCAGGCAGGCGACCTCGTCCTGGTACCGGGTGAGCAGCTCCTCGGTGGCAGCCAGGTCCCCGTAGGGGAACGCCACGGTGAGGTCGGTGGTGGCTGTGGGAATGCCGGCGGACATCGGTGTGGTGCCGATGAACCAGTCGTCGACGGAGAAGAACGGATGGTCGGCGCAGATGGCCACCCGCGGGCGCCCGGTGGCGGCCCGGGCGAGGCGCACCGCGGCGGTGGTGGCGTCGGAGCCGTTCTTCGCGAACTTCACCATCTCGGCGGTCGGCACCGTGGCCAGGAAGCGTTCCGCGGCCTCGACCTCCACGATGGACGGCCGGACGAAGTTGCTGCCGCGGTCGAGTTCCCGCCGCACCGCCTCGATCACGCGTGGGTGGGCGTGGCCGAGGCTGACCGACCGCAGGCCGGAGCCGTATTCGACGTAGCGGTTGCCGTCGATGTCCCATACGTGGGCACCCCGTCCGTGGCTGATGACCGGGGCCAGGTTCTCGGGGTACTGGTCGTCGCCCTTGGCGTAGGTGTGCGCGCCTCCGGGGATCATGGCGTGCAGCCGCTCGTTCGCCGTCCGCGACCGGGGCAGTTGGAACTCTTCGGTGTCCACGCTGACTTCAGCTCACTTTCTGCTTCAGGACTTCGGCGAGGCTCGGCGCCTCTCGGTCCCGCTGGGACATCGATGTGGCGGGAAGCGGCCAGGGAATGGCGAGCTCCGGGTCGTCGAAGGCGATCGTCACGTCCTCCGTCGGATCGTGCGGGCGGTCGATCCGGTACGAGGTGTCGGCGGTTTCGGTCAGCGCCTGGAAGCCGTGCGCGCACCCCGCCGGGATGTACAGGGCCGCCTGCGTCTCGCCGGACAGCTCGAAGAAGGCCCGGCCCAGGTAGGTCGGCGAGTCCGTCCGCAGGTCCACGACGACGTCGAAGATCTTCCCGTACGAGCACCGCACCAGCTTGGCCTCGCCGGCGCCGGAGCGCAGGTGCAGGCCGCGCAGCACGCCCCGTACCGAGCGGGACAGGCTGTCCTGGACGAAGGCGTCCGGGTCGAGGCCCACCGAGCGGACCACCTCGGCGTCGAAGGTGCGGCAGAAGAAGCCGCGTTCATCGGCGTACGGGGTCGGCTCGAACAGGTACGCGCCCGCGATCTCCGGGACTTCGGTCGCCTTCATGGGGCCTCCCGCATGGTGTGGGTGTGGGTGTGGTCGGTCGCGGGGAACAGGGCCTCGGTCAAGGCGGTGAACTGGTGCTGGAGTTGCCGGGCGGCGGCCAGGTTCCGCTCGGTGAGGGTTTGCCGCAGCTCCGCCGATCGCTTCTCCAGCGTCCGGAACTGTTCGAGCAGCCGGTCGGCGTCGACCTCGCGGGCCGGGTGGCAGTACGCGCCAAGGCCCATCCGATCCATGAGCGCGTCGCTCTTCGCCGCATAGCTGAGTGCGAGCGTCGGCGTGCCGACCTTCAGCGCGCAGACCAGGTTGTGGTAGCGGGTCGCCACCACGGTGTCGGCAACCGCTGTCTCCTTCATCAGGTCGGCAAGCGAGGCCGCTTCGGCAGCGGTGACCAGCGGCGAGTCCACCGCGTCGAGGATCGCGGCGACCACCGGCGCGTCGCATGCGTCGCCGGTGAGCAGCCGCACCGGCCTGCCGTCCTCGACCAGCGCGCGGACGAACCGGGTTGTCCCGTCGAGGTAGCGCCGGTGGATCTCCTCGGCCCGGGCGCGGTCGTCGTTGCCGCCGTGGAAGTCCATGACGCCGACGCAGACCGGGCCCGGCGGCCCCGAGGGCGCTTCCCCAAGCTCTCCGACAAGCTCCGAGCAGGGGATACCCCATTCCCCCGGCGTCGGCAGGGCGAAGGCGAGGTCCGGGTAGACCTCGTCGCGCGCGGTGTCCACGCCCATCGCCCGCATCGCGTCGCGGGACAGGTCGTCCCTGTACGACCGGTACGCGGCCAGCCGCGCCGACCAGCGCACCAGGGCCCGGGTCGGCCGGTTGCGGATCTCGGCGGCGCCGACACCGACGAGCGCGACCGGGGTGCCCAGCAGCCGGCCGCTCGCGCAGAGCAGGAACAGCGAGTACGGGAAGCCCCACGGCCGCAGCGGCAGCGTGGCCTCGAGGACACCCATGCCGGGGACGATCACCACGTCGTGCCGGCGCACCCAGGCGGCGGTGCGGAAGACGTCGACGATCTTGCCGAGGCCCTTCCCCGCCATCGCGCCCGCGCGTGACGCGGTGCGGTACTCCCCGCGGTACCAGTGCAGCCGCGTCGCGGGAATCCGGTACCGGGTCGTGACGGCCTCGGGTCCGCCGCACAGCGCGTCCACGGCCGCCTTCGGGTGCTCGGCCCGGAGGTATCCGAGGACGGCTTCGAGCGACCCGTCGTTGCCGAGGTTGCCGGAGCCGAGCAGGCCGAACACCCCGACGCGCACCGGGGTCTCGTTCGCACGGGTCATGCCTGCCTGCCTTCTCGCCCTGCGACGAGGTCGTCGACGGAGACGGTGAGCTTGGCCGGATCGATCGGGGCGCGGTCCTCGACCCGCTCGCCGGCGCCCGGCCGGGCCCGGCTGGTCATCCAGGCGGCCAGGTGGCGGTAGCACGCGCGCCGGTCGGCCGCGGACAACGGAGCCCGCCGGATCGCCGCGACGAAGCCCCAGACGTACTCGGCGAGCAGCCGCGGCGTCGGGTGCAGCAGGCCTGCCCGGCGCGGATCGAGGTTGACGCACCGGGAGCGCTTCGACGGGTTCGCCCGCTCGGCGCGGGTGGGGTGGTCGCGGCGGAAGTACAGCAGCTCCGGCACCTGGTGGAAGGGGCCGTGCAGGCCGATCTCGGTGACGAACGTGCGGTCCGCGTGGTGGTAGCTGTCGTGCGGCTTCACCCGGCGCAGCACGTCGGCCCGCATCACCCCGTAGAAGTCGTCGCCGCCGGGCTCGAACAGCATGCTGCGGAAGCGCTCGGGCGCGCGCGGCGAGTCGGTGGCGAGCCCGTACTCGTACGGGACCTTCACCTGGCCGTCGCCGTCGATGACCGCCTGGTCGGCGTGCGCGAGGATGACGTCCGGCCGTGCGTCCAGCGCCTCCACGCAAGCCCGCAGCAGGTCCCGGGCGTACAGGTCGTCGTGCGAGGCCCACTTGAACAGTTCGCCGTGGCACTGGGTGAACACATAGTTGTGGTTCGGTGCGGCGCCGATGTTCCGGGACAGCCGGATGTACCGGATACGCGAGTCCTGCGCGGCGTACTTGCGGCAGATGTCCTGGGTTCCGTCGGCCGAGGCGTTGTCGGAGATGACCAGCTCGAAGTCCTCGTAGGTCTGGCCGAGCAGGGCGTCGAGCGACTCGGCGAGGTACTCCTCGCCGTTGTACACGGGCAGGCCGATGCTCAGCCGGGGAGTGCGGCCAGAGACAGTCATGACGTCCTCACTTCGGGGATGGGGATCTGGTGGCGCTCGCGCAGGGCGGAGCGCAGCTGCAGCCACCACACGGCCGAACCGCAGACGGTCGCGGCGGCGACGCCCCAGGCCGAGCCGACTGTGCCGGCCACGGCAGCGCCGCCGAGCCCGCCGATGACGTAGCAGGCGGAGGCGATCAGTTGGCTGCGCAGGCTGCGCCGGGCCGCGCCGAGCGCGCGCAGCCCGGCCGCCGCGCCGGTGCCGAGACCGGCGCCCGCGACGCCGAGCGTCACCGGCACGATGAGCTCCGAGGCGGAGCTCCAGACGCCGCCGAGCACGAGCTCGCCGACCCGGTCCGGCACCAGCAGCAGCGCCCCGCCCCAGAACAGCGCGGCGGCGGCCTGCCCGCCGCCCAGCAGAAGGCAGAACGTGCCCAGACGGTGCGGGGCCCGCCGCAGCACCCGTGCCGCCTCCGCGACGGTGACCAGGGAAAGACCCATCAGCACAGCCATGAACGGGCCGAGCAGGAGTTCGGCGCCCCGGATCACGCCCACCGCGCCGACCCCGACGATCGCGCCGAGCCCGTACGCCCGCAGCTGGCTCGCGCCGCTGTTGGTGACGTTCTCGACCAGGTACCGGTAGCCGAGGTCACGGTGCTCGCGAAGCCACTCGCGCGCTCCGGTCGTCCGGGGCCGGATGCCGGACTGGAAGCAGCCGTACACCGCGGCGACCGTGGCGGACGCGCCCCAGGCGAGCACGAAGGCTTCCACGCTGCCCACGCGGGCCGCCACCACCATGGCCGGGACGAGCGCGACGCCCCACACGAGGTCGTTGACGAACGCCTTCCGCCCGGTGCCGGCGGCGAAGAACGCGAACCGCCACGCGTCCTGTAGCAGCAGCCCCGGCAGTACGACGCCGAGGCAGGAGAACGCGGTCCCCAATCGGCCGCCGAGAGCGAGCCCGACCACCACGGACACCGCGCCGAGGGCGGCACCGACGCCGAGCGCGGTACCCGACGACCGGGCCACCGCCGCGCGCCACGACGCGGCCGACACGCCGCTGAAGCGCACCACGAGCGGGTCGGTGGCAAGGCCGCGGGAGACGTTGAGCACCACGCCGTAGGTCACCCAGGCGAGGCTGAACACGCCGAACGCGGTCACCCCCAGCGAGCGGGCCACGTAGATGCCCACCGCGAAGTTGGACATGCTGGAGGCCGCCTGGTCGGCCAGTCCCCAGGACAGCCGACCGGCGAGGGCCCGCTTGGCGGATCCGGTCGGTGGCGCCGTGGTCCTCGGATTCTCCCTCTCGGTGGTCATCTGCGTCATGCCTTGATCAGCCCGGCGCCGTGCAGCGCGCCGGCCGCGACGGCGACGGTGTCGAACGGCAGCCCGGACCGCTCGGCGACGTCCAGCAGGCTGTGCTCGCCGTCGGAGAGGTTGAGCACCCAGAGCATGGCCATCTGGGCCTGCTTGGTGTCGCTGCGGCCGCCGAGGGCGTCGTACAACCCGCGTCGGCCCAGCTGCGGTTCGCCGTAGGGGCTGAGGTTGACGTACCGCCGGTTGCGTTCGAGCACGGCGAACGCCTCGCGGCAGACGGCGAGGGTGTCCGCCATCGCCTCCGGCGAGACGAAGTCCGGGTTGTCCGCCGAGGTGTGGTACTCGGGGTAGCCCGCGTACGGGGTCCGGGTGAGCGAGCCCACACCAAGATTGAACCCGGGCGAGCAGAACTGCCGCTCGTCGTAGCCGTACGGAGTGAACTCGTTGACCTGGTACGGGCGTTCGGAGGCGGCGAGGACGTGCCGCATCACGCGGTCGATCTCCGCGTCGCCCCGCCTGCTCTGTTTGTACGTGAGCGGGCCCGGGTCGCCCGCGCAGGCCAGCACGAGCCCGTGCTTGACTTGCTCGACCCGCTCGGCATTGCGGGCCAGCCAGGTGATCGCCCCGATGGTGCCGGGCGCGAACAAGAAGCGGTACGTGTAGTACGGCGTCTGCTCCGCCAGCGCCCGGGCCAGATACGTCGCCACCGCGATGCCCGCCAGGTTGTCGTTGGCCAGCGACGGGTGGCAGACGTGGCAGGAGACGATCACCTCGTCGGGGACCTGCCCGGGGACCACGTGCTCGGCGTAGGTGAGGTGGCCATCGGCGAGTGTGGAGTCGATGCGGACCTCGTACTCACCGTCCGGCATCGCGTCCAGGGTCTCCTGGGCCAGGCAGAACCCCCATTCCGGCTTGTAGTAGCTGGTGCGGTACGGCACCCAGCTCGGGCGGTCCGGCAGGGTGTGCAGGTGTGCGCGCAGCTCGGCCAGCGGCATGGTCGCGGAGACCGGAACGCTGTAGCCGAGCACGTGCAGGCTGGACGCGGCGAAGTCGACGACCCGGTGGCCTGCGGTGTCGGCGATGTACGCGTCCCGGATGTTCCACTCCTGCGGCACCGTCCAGTCGAGTACCTGCGTCCCGGTCGGCACCTCGTGCACCCGCAGCGGGACGTACTCGCCGACGATGTCCAGGGTGGCGCGCACACCGTCGCCGGTGATGCTCCGGCACAGCGGGTACAACCGCTCCACCAGCGTGTGCATCTCTTCGCCGACCGTGGTCACCGGCGCCACCGCAGGGTGTCGTCGACGGTGCCGGTGTCGGACGCCGCGCGCAGCACGGCAAGGCGGGTGAAGCGTCGCTCGAAGTCCTCCTTGGCCAGCCCGTGTTTCCGGTAGGCGTCGGCGAGTTCGAGCGCGCCCTGCTTCACGGTCCACTCGCAGTCGAAGTCGGGTATCGCGGCGCGGAACCGGGAGAAGTCCACCCGGTACGACCGCGGATCGGCACCGGTCTCCCCGGTGATCACCACCTTCGCGCCGGACACCGCCTCGGCGACCTGCTCGGCGATCTCGGCGACCGTGACGTTGTTGGTCTCGCTGCCGATGTTGAACGCACGGTCGTGCACCGCTTCGCGTGGCGCGGTCAGCGCGGCCGTGAAGGCCCGAGCGATGTCGGCGGCGTGCACCAGCGGGCGCCAGGGGGTGCCGTCGGAGAGCACCAGCACCTCGCCGGACAGGAGGGCGTGGCCCACCAGGTTGTTCAGCACGATGTCGGCGCGCAGCCGGGGTGAGTAGCCGAAGGCGGTGGCGTTGCGCATGTACACCGGGCTGAAGTCGCCGTCGGCCAGCGCGTGCAGGTCGTCCTCCACCCGCACCTTGGACTCCGCGTACGGCGTCACCGGGCGCAGCGGGGCGTCCTCGGTGACCAGGTCGCCGCCGCCGGAGGCGCCGTAGACCGAGCAGGTCGACGCGTACAGGAAGCGCCGCACTCCGGCGTCGCGGGCCAGCCGGGCGAGGCGTACCGACGCGTGGTGGTTGATGTCGTAGGTGAGCTCCGGCGCCAGCGATCCCAGCGGGTCGTTGGACAGGGCGGCCAGGTGGATCACGGCGTCCACCCCCGCCATGTGCTCGGCCGTGATGTCACGCAGGTCCACCCGGTGCCCGGACGGGTCCGTGGGCGTCGGGCCCAGCACGCAGTCGGCGAACAGGCCGGCGTCAAGGCCGACGACCTCGTGCCCGCCGGCGGCAAGGACCGGGGCCATGACGGTTCCCAGATAGCCCTGGTGTCCGGTCAGCAGTACGCGCAAGGTTCAACCCCCCAGGTTGAGCGTGAGTTTGGTGACGGCGAACGCTTCGGCGTATCGCTCGTGGCATTCGATGCCGCGGATCCGTGCGAGACCGAGGAAGGCTTCCCGGTCGTACCAGGGCCGGTGCCGCTGCGAGGGGTAGTGCTCCTGCAGCAGCCGCACCTTTTGTTCGGCGATCTTCGGTGACAGCGGCTGGTATGCCGCCGGACGGCCGAGATCACCGTCCCACTTGACGATCTCGTAGCCGAGCACGAGGTGGTCGCGGAACGCGGTGGGTATCAGCTTCGCCAGGCCGCGGTGATCCTGGTGGGCGTCCTCGGTGCGCGGGGCCAGGATCAGATCCGGCTCGGTCTGTCCGCGCAGTTCCTCGACCGCGGCCTTGGCCTCGTCCCAGTGCACGGGCATCCGGCCGTCCGGCAGCTTGTGCACGGTCAGCCGCAGGTCGGCGCCCGGGCAGAAGGCGGCGAGCGCGGCCCGCTCCTCCTGCTCGCGCTCGCTGCCGCCGCCGGAGAGCACCAGCGCGTCGACACGGAGCCCCGGTCGCGCGTGGCACAGCGTCAGCAGCGTGCCACCGGCGCCGATGGCGATGTCGTCGCAGTGCGCGCCCACCGCGACGATCCGGTCCAGGCTCCCGGCCCCGAGCCGGATCACGCGCTCACCGCCTCGTTGTCCCGTTCCCACACGGCCCACGGGCGGTCGCCCCGGGCGTAGGCGGCGTCGAGCGCGGCCCGCTCCTTCACGGTGTCGGTCGGCTTCCAGAAGCCACGGTGCTGGTGCGCCACCAGCCGCCCCCGCTTGGCCAGTTGGGCGCATCCGTCGGCGACCAGGTCCCCGCCCTTGGGGATGTGGTCGAAGACCTCCTGGCGGAGCACGAAGTAGCCGCCGTTCTCCCACAGCGGCAGTTCGCTCACCGCGGTGATGCCTCCCACCAGGCCGTCCTCGCCCAGCTCCACGCAGTGGAACGAGGACTGCGGCGGCACCACCATCATCGACGCACCGGCATCGCGCCGGGCGAACCGGTCGATCATCTCCGGCAGCGGGGCGTCGGTGAGCACGTCGGCGTAGTTGGCGAGGAACATCTCGTCGCCGTCCAGGTGATGCCGCACCCGGCGCAGCCGCTCCCCGATGGGCGACTCGATGCCGGTCTGCGCGAACGTGATCGTCCAGTCCGAGATGTCGGTGGACAGCAGCTCGGTCCGCCCGCCCCGCAGTACGAAGTCGTTGGACGTCGTCTCCTCGTAGTTGAGGAAGAAGTCCTTGATGTGGTGAGCCCCGTACCCGAGGCACAGGATGAACTCCGTGTGCCCGAAGTGCGCGTAATAGCGCATGACGTGCCAGATCAGCGGCCTGGGGCCGACCATCGCCATCGGCTTGGGCACGTCGTCGGCGGCGCCGCTGCGCATCCGCATCCCGTAACCGCCGCAGAACAGTACGACCTTCATGCTGTGACCTCTTTCAAGACGCGACCTCGACAATGCTCAGTTCCGGGATGGGAAAGACAAGGCGGCCGCCCCAGTCGTGCACGAAGGACAGCTGCTCGACCAGCTCGGCCCGCAGGTTCCACGGGAGGACGAGGACGTAGTCCGGTTTGTCGGCGGCTATCCGCTCGGGCGGCAGGATCGGGATGCGGGTACCCGGGGTGAACCTGCCGTGCTTGTACGGGTTGCGGTCGACCGTGTACGGGAGCAGGTCGGGCCGGATGCCGCAGTGGTTGAGCAGGGTGTTGCCCTTGCCCGGGGCGCCGTAGCCGACGACCGTCTCGCCGCGCTCGGCCGCCTCGATGAGGAACCGCAGCAGATCCCGGCGCACCTTGGCCACCCGGGCGGAGAACTCGGTATACCCGGACAGCTCCTGCAGCCCGGCGGCCTTCTCCCGGGCCAGTACGTCGGCCACGTGCTGGGACGGCTCGCCGGCCACCTCGGCCGGCCTGGCCCACAGCCGGATGGATCCGCCGTGCGTGGGCAGCAACTCGACGTCCACGAGCGTGAGTCCGCCGCTCGCAAGAGCCCGGATCGCGGACGCGACCGTGTAGTACTGGAAGTGCTCGTGGTAGATCGTGTCGTACTGGTTCTCCTCGATCAGGGTCAGCAGGTGCTGCACCTCGATGGAGACCCAGCCGTCGTCGGCGACCAGGGCGCGCAGCCCCTGGGTGAACCCGACCACGTCGGGGATGTGCGCGTACACGTTGTTGGCCACGACCAGGTCCGCCGGGCCGTGCTCGACGCGGACGGCCGCTCCGGTGTCCGGGGACAGGAACTCGGTGAGCGTGGGCACACCCGCGTCCCGCGCCGCGGCGCCGACGTTCACCGACGGCTCGATGCCGAGGCAGCGGATCCCCCGGTCCACCACGTGCTTCAGCAGGTACCCGTCGTTGCTCGCCACCTCGACCACGAAGGCGTCGGGGCCGAGACCCACCCGCTGTACGGCGTCGGCGACGAACGTGCGCGCGTGCTCCACCCAGGAGGTCGAGTACGAGGAGAAGTACGCGTACTCCTTGAACGTCTCCTCCGGCGTGATCAGCGGAGGTATCTGCGCCAGCCAGCAGTCGGTGCAGACACGCAGGTGCAGCGGGTACGCGGGCTCAGGCCGGTCCAGTTGGTCCGCGGCGAGAAAGCTCTCGCACGGTGGCGTCGCCCCGAGATCGACGACGCTCGCCAGCGTCGCCGAGCCGCAGAGTCGGCATCGTGTCATCTACTGCCCCCCATTGATTCCGTCCGATCCGCGATCGCGGTGCGGTACTCATCCACCAGGCGCTCCAGCCCGACGGCCGGGCTGAAGCGCTGCTCGTAACGGCGCCGGGCCGCCTCGCCCATCTCCTGGTTGCGGGCCGGCTCGGCCGTGATCCGGCGCAGGCAGGACGCGAGCGAGGCGGGCTCGCCCGGCCGGTGCAGCAGCCCGGTCACCCCGTCCTCGACGAGTTCGACGAAGGCACCGTGGCCGGCGGCGACGGCCGGGACCCCCGCCGCCATCGCCTCCGCGACGACCAGGCCGAACGTCTCCATGGCCATCGAGGGAGCCACCACGGCGACCGACCGCGCGACGGCCTGCCCGCACTGAGCCAGGTCGAGCAGCCCGACGTAGCGCACGTCGTCCCGGCCCGCCGCCCAGGCGGTCACCTCTCGCTCCAGTGGCCCCGCGCCGGCGAGCACGAGTGGCACGCCCACACCGCCGCTCGCTGCGATGTCGTCCCACGCGGCCATGAGCAGCCGCACGCCTTTGGCCTCCGCGAGCCGACCGAGAAAGAGCAGCTGCTCGCCGGCGCCCGCCCGGAAGGCGCCGGGGTCAGGTACGAAGTTGTGCTTCACCGCCAGCCGCTCGGGTGGCATGCCGGACCGCACCAGGACGTCGCGCTGCGCCGCGGAGATGCAGAAGAACCGCTCCACTCCGGACCACCACCGCCGCCGGTTGACCGTCAGGCTGACCGCGAGTGGCACCGTCGCAAGGCGGGAGTTCCGGTAGCAGCCGTGCCGGACGGCGGGCAGCGACGCCACCGACCCGACGCACTCGAAGCACGGCCGGCCGTCCCGATGCAGCGTGCCGGGCGGGCAGACCTGGGTGTAGTTGTGCAGCGTGGCGACGGCGGGTATGCCGGCGTCGGCGCAGGCGGCAAGGACCGCGGGTGACAGGAGCGGGAAGACGTTGTGGATGTGCACCACGTCCGGCCGCTCGGTGCGCAGCCGGGCGGCGAGCTCCGCGCGGACCGCCGGGTTCCACGGCACGAGGAGTGGCACGGCGGCCTTGCCGGGGAGGGACCGGCCGGCGATGTCGTCGCTGCGCCGCTCGAACACCTCGACCCGGTGGCCGGCCGCGCGCAGCAGCCCCACTTCCTGGTCGACAACTCTGTTCTCCCCGCTCGGCTGCGCCGAGGAGTAGCGGTTGTGCACCACGAGGACGTGCATGCTCAAGGTCACCTCCGGGCCCATCGCGGGATACGTCGTTGAGGAACTGCGGGCGTCATGAAGGGCGTGGCCGTCGCGAGGGGCGTTGCCGTGGCAGGTGCCGCGAGGAGCGAGGCGGCCAAGGCCAGATGCAGCAGATACGGCGAGGCGTCGCCGAGGCCGGCCTCGGTGTACGACGAGATCGCGACGTAGCTGATCAGGAAGATCGCGCAGGCCCTCGGCAGCGACGGTGGTCGCAGCAGCGCGACGCCGGCGAGGACGATGATGATCAACGCTACGAGGGTGACGCCGATCAGACCCTGCTCGTTGTAGACGGCCAGCCAGCTGTTGTCGATCGGCAGCCCGCCGAACGACTTGTCGCCCAGGCCCACGCCGAACGCCTGCTCCGCGGTCGTCCGGGGCGCTGCCAGCAGGGCGTCCCAGACCTTGGCCCGACCGGTGAGGTTGGAGAGGTTCTCCTTGCTCTGTCCGCGCAGGAACCACGCCTGTAGCGCGGAGGCGAACACCACCGCGGCCACCGCGGCGACCAGCACCGCCCAGGCGAAGAACCGGCGGGCGGCAGCGCTGGTCAGGACGAGTGAGCCGATCGCCAGCACCAGCCCGATGAGCAGGCCGACCGTGGCCGTCCGGGTATGGGTCAACGCGAGCAGGACGAGGGACGGCACGATCACGAACGCCGCGCTGCCCCTGGTGGTCCGGCGGCCCAGTACGAGCAGCACGGTGAGCCCGGTGATCACTGCGGCGTACTGTCCGATCTGCGGCGGGGTGAGCGGCCACAACGCGCCGACCAACCGCCCGCCGTAGTACTCCGGCATGGCCGCGCCCGGTGAGATGGCCAGGCCGGCGGCCGCCGTTCCGAGCGCCGCGAAGTACATCCGGATGTGGTGCCGGACGAACGTCACGCTGCCGTCCCACCATCGACTGAGCAGCCACAGTGTGCCGACGAAGAGAGCCAGTCGGGTACAGCGGAACAGCGCGCCGAACCCGACCTCCAGGTTCGCGCTGGAGATCACGCTCGGCACCAGCAGCAAGGTGAGCAGGGACACGAAGGCGCTAGCCCGGATGCGCAGTTGGAGATTGAGCGCGAGCGCCAGCGCGAACGCCGCGACCAGGGCGCCCATGGTGGCCATCTGGATGAGGGAGCGGGGCAGCGGGACGATGGTCTTCGCCCCGGCGGAGCCGAGCGTGTTGAGGCCCAGCAAGGCCCAGACGATCCCGACGGCCTTCGGTGTGCCGGCAGGGCGCGGTTCGGCGCCGGGCTGCGTGACGGCAGTGTCCGGTCCGCCCGGCAGCCCACCGCGCTTCAGGTTCCCGTCCATCTCAACCACCGGCCCGTGGGGCGAAGGTGCTGCCCGCGTCCTGCCGGTACGGCGTGCCCTGCCACTGCCCGGAGTCGAGCTCTTGGTCCGTGTTCTCCGCGACGAAGCTCCACGGTCCGCGGTAGACGTTGTCGTGCCAGCGGTTGTGCTGCTTGAGGGTGATCGCCTCGGCCACCCGCTTGCCCTTGTACGGAGACCACTTCGGATAGGTGCCGTAGTTGCTGAGGACCGCCATCCGGCCGCACTCCTCCTTGCACTTGACGACGGACGTGTCCAGCAGGAAGCGGTTGTCGTGCATGTCCACCCGCTGGGTCTTCCACCGGCAGTCGTCGTAGAGCGGTGCGGCGGCGATCGCCGTCTTCGCACAGCGCTTGGTGTCCTTCACCAGCAACGTGCAGTAACCGGTCGAGGTGTTGGCCGGGCTGTTGCAGAACCGGTCGGCGTTCTCCCACAGAGTGATGCCGTTCCAGTTGTTCTCCAGCACGTTCCCGCGGATCTCGATCTTGTCCGTGCGGGCCCGGATCCGTGGTTCGCCGCCGGCCTCGGACACGTAGATGGTCGCGTACGGGAAGTTGTCGCCGCGGTCGGCGTACTTGCGGCCCTCGACCCAGTTGTTCCGCCGGATCGCGTTGTTCCGGATGACCGCGTTGTAGCTGGTCTCGTACATGAGCGCGGCACCGTCGTTGGCCTCGAGCAGGTTGTCCTCGATACGGAAGTCGTTGTTGTTGTTGTCCGCCCACAACCCGGCCCCACGGTTGTCGTGCACCCAATTGCCGCGTATCTCGGCGCCGTTGACGGCCCAGAACTTGATGCCTCCGGTGCAGCCGCAGCCCGGCTTCCGCCGCTCCCAGTCGTCGGTGTTGTTGCCCACGATCTCGTTGTCCTCGACCACCAGGCCGCGGATGGAGTCGCCGGTCTTGTACGCGTTCATTCCGTACTGCCCGTTGCCGCGCAGACAGCTGGCGCGGACTTGCTGGTGTGCACCGGCCATCAGCCCGGCGCCGGAGTTGTACTGGATCTTCGCGTGCTCGATCACCCACCCGTCGGCCATGTCATGGTTGACCACGCCCTCATCGGGCGGCGCGACGAAGTGCTGCACGGTCAGGTAGCGGATGGTGACGTCGTGGGCGGTGCCGCTGATCGCGTAATTGTTCTTCTTCCCGCCGTCGAGCACCGCGCCCGGCGCGCCGAGGTAGCGGTTCCCCTTCTTGGCGATGACCTGGGCGTAGCGGTCCGGCTCGAGCCTGTGCTTGCCCGGCCGAAGCCAGAACGTGGTGCCCGGGGGGTTGCTCTTGGTCTTCTCGGCCAGGTCACCGACCACCCCGGGGTCGACCGTCACCGCGCCGGCCGGGGCCTTCGCCGGCCCGGCCGCGGGCTTGGCGCACACCCGGGCCACGGACGTGGCGGGCGCCCCGGACGCGGATGGCGCATCGGTCGGCCCCGCCCCGGCGTCCGGCGTGCTCGTACAGCCGGTCGCCGCCAGCAGGACCAGCGCCAGCGGTGCCGCCGGCAACGCCCAGTGCCGCCACTTCATCCCCACGCGTCCTCCCTAGCCGCGGAACCTGAGCACGGTGGTGAACCCCTCCGCGCCACCGGCGAATCCGGTGCCGACCAGCGTGGTGGTGGGTTCCTTGCGCCCGAAGCCGGCGGAGTACCAGCCCAGCGGCGGATCGGTCTCGCCGCGACGCGCCTGCCAGTTCAGCTGTCCGGGCAGCTCGAGCACCGCGGAGCGGTCCTCGCCGTCCCGGGTCCAGGTGAGCTGGGCCCGGTTGTCCGCCAGGACCGCGGCGATCGCGGGGCCGAGGTGGAACGCCAGCTGCACGGCCCGGCGCGGGCCGCGCACCTCGTCGATGACCCTCAACTCTTCAGCTGCGGCCGCCAGCTCCACCCGGCGGCGGTGCACGGAGGGCCGGTAACCGTCGTGCTCGGCGCACCAGCGGGCCGTCCCCCCGTCGGAGGCGTCGGATGTGTCCGCGACCAGGACGCGGCTGCGGGCATGCCGGGTCCACAGGAACGGGCCGCCGGAGACGGACTGATCATCGCCGTCCAGTCGCAGGGTGTTGTGGCCGAGGGTCGACCGGAAGTACTGCCGCCACTCGGGCTGCCCGTGGTAGCAGAACGTCCCCGGGTCGGCGAGCACGTCGACCCCGTCGTGCCGGACCTCCACGGACAGCGCGTCCGCGTGAGCGTGCGCGGCGATGGACAGGAATCCGTGCGGACCGCCGTCGCAGCGGCACCAGATCTCTCCCGGACCGCGCAGGATGGTGAGCCCCGCGTCGGCGAAATGGCCTGGTCGGCTTGGTGGGCGGGGCACGGCCGGTGCGGTTCCGTTTTTCGAGTACGGCCGGATGAGCGAGGCCAGCAGCGGGGTGCGCACATCGGTGCCGGTCACCGCCGGCCACCAGGCGAGCCGGCTGAACACGGCGTCCCCGGTGGCGAGCAGCGAGCCCCAGCGGTCGGTGCCCGCTCCGTCCACGACCAGACCGTGCCCGTCGTCCGCGTCCCCCTGGCGCGGCGGCCGAAGGTGGCTGTCCACGACGGCCGCGAGCGCGTCGGTCATCCGCAGCAACACCAGCCGGATCGACGCGGGGACCGGCACGCCGGCGGCATCCGCCTCGGCCACCGCGGCCAGGCCGAGCTCAAGGACGAGTCCGTGATACTCGGTGGCCAGCTCGCGGTTGAGGCCGGAGGCAAAGGTGTTGCCGCGCAGGTGCCGCTCCAGCGACCGCAGCGCGTCGGCTCGCAGGCGCGCCGAGGAGGGGAACCAATCGAACGCGCAGGCCGCGGCGAACTGCCCGGCCGCCTCGGCGATGACGTGGTTGTTCGCCGAGGACCCCCGGCTGGGGAAGGCGGCCAGCCAGCGCTGGTGATGCCAGATCTGGTTCAGCGCCACCGGGTTGTCCTCGAAAAGACCGGCGGCGCCCGGCCAGCCGTCGAGCAGCCGGCGGATCCACACCCAGGACAGCAGCCGAATGCCCAGCTCGATGCCGCTGACCCAGTGCGCGCCGCGCAGCGGTGGGTTGGCCACCCACCACGACCGCAGGTGCGCGGCCACGCGCTCGGCGTACCGCTCGTCTTCGGTGATCGCGTAGGCGGCGGCCAGCACGGTGAGGTACTGATGCCGGGACAGCTCCCAGATCTGCTTGATGTCCCCGACCGCGTCCTCGTTCCGGTACGGCACGTCGAAGGCGTAGCCCCACGGAGCCCGGCGCCCGGTCTTCGGGTCGCACCACCAGTCCGGGTCGGCCAGGTCGTCGCGGACCACCCCGAAATATTCGGCGTGCCCGTCCATCAGCCGGTCCGCCTCGGCGATCAGACGTTTCGCGGCGTCCGGAGGTATCGCGGCGATCGTCCCGGCGGGCAGTACCGCGCTGAACCGGGCGCCGGTCACGCTCGGGCAGTGCGGCCGCGCCGAGCGCCACCGCCGCCTGCGCACCGCGTCGCCCACCCGGCCGCCGACCTCCCGCGGTCCCATCCGGGACAGCCGCCGCAGGTACCAGCCCGGACTCCCCGAGCTCACCGTCATCGCGTCCTCGCCAACGTCACCGGCGCGCCGCTCGCCAGGCTGGTCTGCACGGCGAGGGTGGCCGCCGTGGTGGCGACCAGCGACTCCAGCGGCACCGGCATCGGCCCGCCGGTCCGCACAGCCTTGATGAACGCGGCCAGCTCGGCGTTCTGGCCCTTGTCCCGGGCCTTGGGCAGCCGCGAACTGACCCACCGCTTGCGGCGGCCGTCGTACACCGTGGCACGGACGAAGTCGTCGAGCCGCAGCGCACGACCGTCCGCGACCAGGTCCAGCGTCTCCTTGGGGAAGCCGGCCGGGCCGGTGGTGACGTAGCTGATGGTGGCGGTGGACCCGTCCGGGTAGCGGAGCACGACCTGAAGGTCCTCGTTGCCGGACGTGGCGACCGCGTACACCGCGACCGGGTCGGCCCCGAGCAGCCAGCTCGCCGTGTCGATGAAGTGTCCGCCCTCGCCGGCGAACCGCGAGCCCTCGGTGCCTTGCCGGAGGTACCAGCTGCCGTGCGCGAGGCGGCCCGCGTTGACCAGGTAGCGCAGGTTCGCCGGACCGGTCCGGGCGCCGAACCGCTTCCTGGCCTCCTGAAGCAGCGGCGCGAACCGGCGGTTGAAGCCCACCTGCAGCCGGTCGTTGCCGGACTCCTTCACCGCCGCGAGTACGCCGGCCAGCTCATCCTCGGTGAGGGCCAGGGGCTTCTCCACGAACACGGTCTTGCCGGCCAGCAGTGCTCTTCGGGTCAGTTCGGCGTGCGAGCTGTGCCGGGTGACGACGAACACCGCGTCGACGGACTTGTCGCCGAGCACGGCGTCGAGGTCGGTGGTCGCCTCGGCGAAGCCGAACTTCCGTTTCGCGTTGGCCGCGGACAGCGCCGTCGTGGTGACGACGGTCGACAACACGACGCCGTCGCGCTGTTCCAGGTGCGGCAGCAGCATTGACGTCGCGTAGTTTCCGGCGCCGACGAACGCGAGGCGCGCCGACGTGTTGGCATACCGGGCCGGGGTGAATGCCCCGCCGCTGTGCCGCTTCACCGTGGGCACGGCCACCGCCGGGGCCCCCGCTTCCTCCGCCTGCTCTACGTGTTCGGGGTACCGGAACAGCACGGCCACGGCCTTCAGGTCGCCGTCCTTCAGGCTCTGGTACGTCTCGACGGCGTCATCGAAGTCGGCGACGTGGGAGACCAAAGGCTCCACGTCGACGCTGCCGCGGGCGAGGAGATCGAGGAAGCACGCCAGGTTGCGGCGCTCGGTCCAGCGCACGTAGCCGATCGGGTAGTCCCGCCCCTCCAGCTCGTACTCCGGGTCGTAGCGACCGGGGCCGTAACTGCGGGAGAACCGGACGTCGAGCTCTTTCTCGTAGTACGCGTTCCACGGCAGGTCCAGGCGGCACTTGCCGATGTCGACGACCCGGCCGCGGTCCCGGCAGAGCCGGGCGGCCAGTTCGACGGGCTCGTTGCTGCCGCCGCCTGCGGCCAGGTACACCTGATCCACGCCGTGACCGCCGGTGAGCTCGGCGACGGCGGTTTCCACGGCCGTGGACGCCGGATCGCCGCAGGCCACAGCACCCAGGCGCGCGGCGAGTTCGCAGCGCACCGGGTCGGGGTCGACCCCGACGACGCGGACTCCCGAGGCGGCGAGGAGCTGCACCACCAGCTGCCCGATCAGCCCGAGGCCGATGACCAGGGCCACGTCGCCGAGCTGCGGCTCGCCCTGGCGGACGCCCTGCAACGCGATCGACCCGACGGTGCCGAAGGCCGCGTGCCGTGGCGCGAGGCCGTCCGGCACCGCGGCGTAGAGGTTCTTCGGCACCCAGTTCAGCTCGGCGTGCAACGCGTGCTCGTTGCCGGCGCAGGCCACGAGGTCGCCGGCCTTCACATCGTCGATGCCGGTGCCGACCTGCTCGACCACCCCGCACAGCGAGTAGCCCAGCGGCGTGTAGGAGTCCAGCTTGCCCATCACCTTGCGATAGGTGGCGGGCACCCCGTTGGTGGCCACGCTCTGCATGACCTTGGCCACCTGGTCGGGCCGGGAGCGGGCCTTGCCCAGCATCGACATGCCGGCCTCGGACACCTTCATGAGCTCGGTCCCGGTGGATATCAGCGAGTAGGCGCTGCGGACCAGCACACCGCCCGGCTTGCATCCCGGCACCGGCACGTCGAGCACCGCCAGCTCGCCGCTCTTGTAGTTCTGTACAACCTGTTTCACTCGAACTCCCCTGATTCCTAAGCCGTTAACCGAGTGCTCTGGCCGGACCCAGAGGTCGCGTCGCGGTACCAGTACTCGAGGGTCAGCACATGCCACAGATGTTTGGAGAAGTCCCGCTGCCCGGCGGCGTCCTCGGCGACGAGCCGCTGAAGCGCGTCGCGGCGCAGGAACCCGGAACGGACGAGCTCGCCGTCGTTGACCACCTCGCGCACCAGCGGTGCCAGATCCCGGCTCATCCAGGCGCGCAGCGGAGCGCTGAACAGGCCCTTGGGCCGGTACACGATCTCCCGGGGCAGGATCGAGGTGGCCGCCTCCTTGAGGACGGCCTTGCCCTGCCGTCCGACGATCTTGCGATCGCCGGGTACGGCGAACGCCGCCTTGACCACCTCGACGTCCACGTACGGCACCCGCACCTCGGTCGAGGCGGCCATGCTGGAGCGGTCCGTGTATGTGAGGTTCAGGCCCGGCAGGAACATCCGGGCGTCGCCCAGGCACATGCGGTTGACGAAGTCGTCGAGGTCGTTGTCCTGGTAGACATCCGCATGTTCGGTCAGCACGTCGTCGACCGCCTGGGCCAGGTCCGGGGCGACCAGGGCGAGCAGCTCGTCCTGGTCGTACATGGTGTAGCTGCGCCGGAACGCGGTCTCCTCCGGCAGGTCGGCGAAGGAGAGGAACCGCTTCGCGAAGCGCACCGACCGGTACCCCCGGCGGGACGTGGCGACCGGCAGCCTGTCCACGGCCCGGGACACCCCGCGCCGCAGGGGCCGCGGGACGCGCTGGTAGCGCAGCGCGATCAGGTTGGCCAGGTGTTTGCGGTAACCGGCGAACAGCTCGTCGGCGCCCATCCCCGAGAGCATCACCTTGACCCCGGCCTCCCGTGCGGCCGAGCAGATCAGGTACGTGTTGATCGCGGCGGGATCGCCGATCGGCTCGTCCAGGTGGTACGTCATCCGCGGCAGCAGGTCGAGCACGTTCGGGGCGATCTCGATCTCGTGCAGATCGACGCCGAACCGCTCGGCCACCTGCCGGGCATAGCGCAGGTCGTCCGGCATCGCCTCGAACTTGGCGTCCTCGGCGCGGAACCCGATCGTGTAGGCGGAGATCCCGGGTCGGTCGCGGGCCGCCAGCGCGGTCAGGTAGCTGGAATCAAGACCGCCGGAGAGGAAGGTCGCCACGGGTACGTCGGAGAGGAGGTGGCGCCGAGTCGACTCCTCGACGATGGCGGCGACATCCGGCTGCTCGCCGGCCCGGGCCCGCTCCCGCCCCTCGGCGGCGACGTCCTTCAGGTTCCAGAACCGGCCGCGCTCCACCCGGCCGTCGGGCCGGCACCTCAGCCAGCTCCCCGGCGGCAGCTTCTCCGCTTCGCGGAACGCGCACCGTGAGTCCGGCACCCAGTAGTACAGCAGCGAGGCCACCAGCGCCGCATGGTCCACCTCCAGCGCCCCACCCGTCGCGGTGGCGAGCGCCTTCAGCTCGGAGGCGAACACCAGGCCCGCACCGCGCCGGAGCAGGAACAGCGGCTTGATGCCGAGCTGGTCGCGGGCGAGCACCAGGTCACCGGTGCGCTCGTCGAAGATCCCGAACGCGAACATGCCGCGCAGCCGGGACAGGCAGTCCGTGCCCCAGCGCCGCCAGGCCTCGAGCAGCACTTCGGTGTCGGAGGTACCCCGGAAGCGCACGCCAGCGGCTGCCAGCTCGGCACGCAGCTCGGGCGCGTTGTACAGCTCGCCGTTGTACGTCAGGACGAGGCCGCCCGAGACCATCGGCTGGGCGCCCGTCTCGGACAGGTCGATGATGGCCAGCCGGCGGTGCCCGAGGTGCACTTCGCCGTCACCGGCGGGGTGGCTGTACCGGCCCGCCCCGTCCGGACCGCGGTGGGCGAGGGTATCGGTGAGCCGGTCGGTCACGACCTTCCCGTCCGGCCATTGGTAAGTGCCTGCGATGCCACACATGTCCTACCGCACCTCCTGGTCGCTGTCCGGGACCCGTGCGGCCCGCATCGGCAGCCGCTCCGTCCGCCACCGGCCCGTCCCGTTCTGCTGGGCCGGCCGCTCGCTCCGGCCGCGTAGCGCGGTGTGCAGCCCGTCCCACAGCGTGCCGTCGGTCCGGTCACGCGGATCGGGGGCGATCAGCACCACACCGATCACCGGAATGCGCTGGTCCGCGAGCTGCCGCGCCACGGTGTGCAGCCATGCGGCGCTGCCGTGCCCGGCACGCACGACGAGCACGGTCTGGGTGCCGAGGTACTGGAGGTCGGTCCACGCCGTGCCGGGCGCGACCGAGCCGACTCCGAGCCGGAGCCCCTGATCCGGCACGGCCGCGGCACGCTCGCCGCTGACCACAGTGGGGTCTCCTGGCTTCGGACGGTGGCCTGCGAGCTGCGGGCCGGGCAGACCATCGATGATGACCACGGGCCCCTCCGCCGCCAGCGCCCTGGCGACGTTCAGGGCGATCACGCTCGTGCTGCGCGCACAGCCCAGTTCCAGCAGCGACACCGGTTCCGCGGAGTCGCGCACGGTGCGGGCCAGGGACGTGGTGAGCCGCTTCCGTGCCGCCAGGGTGGCTCGGCGCTGCCACAGCGGGCCCGATCGGCGGGGCAGCTCCGTGATGACCGAGGCGCCCAGGTTCGCCGCGATGTCCCGGCGCAGCACGGGGCGGTCCGCCACCACCGCGCCGACCGCGGCCACCGCGAGCCCGAGGACGAGCCCGAGGACGAGCCCGATCGCGGCGTTCGTGACAGCGGCCTCGGGCAGGGAGTGCCGCACCGCGTGCGGGGTGTCCACGATCTGCGTGCCGGCGATGAGCTGGGGCGTGCCGATGCGCGCCTCCTCGGCCCGCTGGTCGAAGTCGGCGATCCGCGAAGTGAGCTCGGCCCGGCGGGCGAAGAGCGACTCCCTGTCCGCCGACGCCTTCGGGCCGCTCTCCGGCGGTCCGTCTCCGATCGTCCTGTTGACCTCGACGAGTTCCTTCCGCATGCGGTCACGCTGGTCGAGCAGGGCGTTGGCCTCGGCCTTCGCGGTCTCCCGCATCCGCCTCACATGGTCGGCGACGAACGCGTCGGCCAGCGCCTTGGCCCGGGCCGCCGCTTCGGCGTCGCTGTCACCTGCCACATCGATCTGCAGCAGGTTGTTGGTCAAGCCGGTGCCCCGGTAGTCCCGCATGAAGTCTTCCGGGTTTTCCCGGGACTTGAGGGACTGCAGGGCCTTTCCGGCGATCCGCGTGGTGTGCAGCAGCGCGACGTCGGTGCGGATCAGCGTTCCGGTGTCGTTCGGCTGGTCCTCCTTGTGCGCGACCAGCACCTTGGTCACCGCGGTCGGCGGCGGTGGCAGCAGGACCGCCACCGCCGTGCCGACCAGCAGCCCCAGCAGCGCCAAAGAGCCCCAGAGGCGGCGGCGCCTGCGCACCGCCACCACCAGCGCCCGCAGGTCCAGCAGCGGAGCGGCGGCCGACGACTCCGACGTCTTGCTCGTCGTCACACTGAACCTCCCGTCGCGTGGCCGCGAACCGCGAGCGCCGGAGTGGCCTCATCCGGAGACGGGCTGGCAGACCGCTTCGGACGGGCCCGGACCATCCCGGCGACGACGGTGCCGACGACCTCATGCCCCGCGTCCGCACACGCCTCGGCGATGCCGGTGAGCTCCGCTGCGGTCCAGATGCCCGCGCTGATGACCACCAGGGCACCGGACTCGGTGCCGCGGTCCGGCACCAGCGGCCGGTCCACCGAAACCCCCACCAGCCGCAGCATGGGGTACCCCCTGCTCGAAGAGCCCGGGGAAGGGTCGCTCTCGGCCTCGGCGACGAGCTGCCCGGCGGCCCGGCGGGCGATCTCGTCGCCGTCCGGTACGACAACCAGCAGCCGCCGGGGGGCCGGCAGTTGGTCCCGGACGCGAGCACACACCCGCCGGTAGCGGATCTGCCTGCCGGCCTCGCCGCCGGACGGCTGCGGGTCCGGTACGTCCCACCGGGTGTCGATGCCCAGCAGTCGGCGGATCCAGGACCACGGACCACGGCCCTTCGGCCGGTGCGCGGGCCGTTCACCGGCTACGTCGACGGTACCCAGCAGCGCGGAGCCCAGCGCCGCGGCGATCTCCGGTGCGGTGCGCAGTCGGCGACTCACTCGTGCGGCGGCGAGATGGCCGATGACCGCGAGCAGGAAGAACAGCAGCGCCCCGGCGACGATGAACTGCATCCTCGTCGGCGCTGCCTCGCCGGTCGGGCGGGCCGCCGACCCCATGACGACCATGTCGGCCTTGTTGGCCGCCGGGTCGGCCTCGTCCAGCTTTTTCATGGCGTCCTGCAGCGCGGTACGCAGCTTCGCGAGCTCGGTGCGGGCCTGCACGCTCTCCACGGTCTGCCCCGGATCGGCCGCCTCGGCCAGGTCGGTGATGCGGCGGTTGGTCTGCACCACCATCTGCCGCAGTGCCTCGGGCCGCGCCGCCGCTTCGGGGCCGGTGTCGTCGCCTGCGATCCGCGCTGCGAAGGTGACGAATTGCTGGGCCACCTCGTCGGAGAGCCGCTGCGCATGCTCCGGGGTGTCGGCCGTACCCGAGATCTTGATGAAGTTCCCGTCGGCGGCCTTGGCGCTCACTCGATCCCGCAGCTCGCTACCGCCCACCCCGGGCCAGTCGAGCGTGGCAGCCGCGCGGTCGACCACCACCGAACTGGTCGCGATCACCGCCTGCGTCAGCAGCTCTCGTTCCTCCCACTGCCCTGGCAGCAGTACCGATGCCGACGTCGTGTACCGCGGCGGAAAGAGCAATGAGGTGCCGTAGCCGACGAGCGTACCCACCACGGCGAGGACGATGAGAAGCCGCCAGCGCCGACGGATCATCTGCCCGATCGTGACCAGGCGTATCGTGTCATCGCTCAACGGTGCGGCCTCTTCCCTGGCCGCGCCGGGTCGCCCGCCGACACCGGAGTGTGGTCGCGGCAGGCAGCGGCGTAGGCGGCGAGCAGCGACGCTTGCGAGTTCCGCCAGGAGAGCGGCCCGCTGATCCGCTCCTGGCCGAGCTTGCCCATCCGGGCCCGCTTCTCAGGATCGTCAAGGAGCAGTGCGATGAGCCCCGCGAATTGGGCCTCGTCGTTGGCGGGTGCGTAGACGGCGGCGTCACCGGCGGAGACTCGCGCCTCCCGGAGGTCGAACGAGACGATCGGCCGGCCCATCGCCATGTACTCCAGGACCTTGTTCATGGTCGACACGTCGTTGAGCGGATTGCGCGGGTCGGGGGAGAGGCACACGTCCGCGGTGGACAGGTAACGCACCAGGTCGGCGTCCGGGATGCGTCCGGTGAACTGCACCTGCTCGGAGAGCCCGAGCCGCCTGGACAGCTCCACCATCGCGTCGAAGGCGTCGCCGGCGCCGACGAACACCGCATGCCAGTCGGTCCGTCCGATCTCGTCGCGCAGCTTCGCGAGGGCCCGCAGGGCATAGTCGACGCCGTCCTGAGGGCCCATGACGCCGAGGTAGCACAGCAGATAAGGCTTGCCGCGCTTCAACTCCGTCTCTGGCGGCACCGGTTGGAACCGGTCGATCGCGGGCGCGCTGCGCACCACGAACACGTCCTCCGGCCGTCGGCCGCCACGGCGCACCGCGACGTCCCGGTAGCTCTCGTTCGTGGCGAGCACGATGTCCGCGGCTCGGTAGGTCCGCCGCTCCAGCGCACACACGGCGCGGTAGAGCAGGTCTTCGCCGCGGTCGAACCGGGAGAGGTACAGCTCGGGTACCAGGTCGTGCTGGTCGAAGACGAACCGCGCGCCGCGCCGCTTCAGCCACAGTGCCGGCAGGAACAGCAGGTCGGGCGGGTTGCAGGCGTGGACCACGTCGACCGGGCCGACCTTGCGGGCCAGCCGGACCGTGTGCCACAACGCCGAACCGTACTCCCGCAGGTACCCGGCCGGTCCTCCGGTGGCCGCGCGCAACGGGTAGCGGTGGATCCGCACCCCGTCGATCTCCGCCTCGGGCTCCGTGTCCCGCTTTTCCCCCCGGGGACAGATGACGTGCACCTCCCAGCCCGCGTCGCGCAGCGTCGTGCACTCCTGCCACACCCGCCGGTCGAACGGCACCGACAGGTTCTCCACCAGGATCAGCGCGCGCCGGTCCGACCCGTCGCCGCCGGCCGTGTCATCAAACGACGTGTCACCAAGCAAGGCCCATGTACCCCGGTTCGGCCCGGCGCGCCTCGGCGTCGGGAAGGCGGATGAGGTCGACGAGCACCGGGCCGTCACCCTGGGGCAGCGCCGACAGCACGGCCGGATCCCCGGTCCCGACCAGGCACACCTCGGCGTGCTCGAGCACCTCGCCGACGGAGTCCGCGAGCAGCTGCGCGAGGTGCGGCAGCCGGTTCTCGATGTACTCGCGGTTCGCGCCGATCAGCCGGGAGAGGTTCACGTTGGCGTCGTAGATCCGCAGGTCGTAACCCTTGCCGAAGAGCCGCTCCGCCAGTTCGACGAGCGGGCTCTCGCGGAGGTCGTCGGTGCCGGGTTTGAAGGACAGCCCGAACATGCCTATCCGGCGCTTGCCGGTGCGTTCGACCAGGTCCACCGCGCGTTGCAGATGTTCGGAGTTGGAGGGCAGCACGTGGGCGAGAATGGGCACCGAGACATCGGCCCGCTGCGCCGCGTGAACCAGGCTGCGCAGGTCCTTGGGCAGGCAGGAGCCACCGAAGGCGAAACCGGGCCGCAGGTAGGCGGGGCTGATGTTCAGCTTGCGGTCGGCCAGGAACACGTCCATCACCTGGTGCGAGTCCACCCCGAGCGCCTGGCACACCGCGCCCAGCTCGTTCGCGAAGCCGATCTTGAGGCCGTGGAAGGCGTTGTCCGCGTATTTGATGGCCTCGGCCGTCGGGACCGGCACCCGGAACACCTCGCCGGGCAAGCCGTCGTACAGCGCCGTCACCGCGTCGCCGCTTGCCGGGTCGAGCTCGCCGATGACGGTCTTGGGCGGGTCGAAGAAGTCCCGCACGCTCGTGCCCTCGCGCAGGAACTCCGGGTTGACCGCGACCCCGAAGCCCACCCCGGCCGTGCCGCCGACGTTCTTCTCCAGGATCGGTACCAGCAGGTTCAGGCAGGTGCCGGGGAGCATGGTGCTGCGGAACACGACGGTGTGCCGATTCCCCTGCTTGCGCCCCTCGGCCAGCGCGGCGCCGATCTGCTCGGTGACCCGCTCCAGGTACGTGGTGCACAGACTGCCGTTGGGCTCCGACGGCGTGCCCACGCAGACCAGCGACACCTCGCTGTCCATGATCGCCTCGCGGACGTCGCCGGTAGCGCGTAACGCTCCGGTCCGCACGACCTCGGCGATGAGCTCGCCGATCCTCTCCTCGACCACCGGGGCCTTGCCGTCGTTGACCAGGTCGACCTTCACCTGGTTGACGTCCACCCCGATGACCTCGTGACCCAGGCTCGCCAGGCACGCGGCCGACACACAGCCCACGTAGCCGAGCCCGAAAACGCTGACTCTCATGCCCCGTCTCTCCCCCCAGGCAGGCCCTTGCGGCCTGCCTCCCGTGCGTCGGCCGGACAACGACCTCCGCGCATCAATAGGCCCCCTGCCCTTGGAGCACCGCACGCAGCGTCTTCCACAAGATCACTGTGTCCAGGGCGAGGGACCAGTCCTCCACGTACCGCAGGTCCAGCCGGACCGCCTCCTCCCACGGCAGGTCGCTGCGTCCGCTGATCTGCCACAGGCCGGTGAGCCCGGGCTTGACCAGCAGCCGCCGACGGATGTCCGGGCCGTACGCGGCGGACTCCTCCGGTAATGGGGGCCGCGGGCCGACGAGCGACATCGAGCCGGTGAGCACGTTGAAAAGCTGCGGGAGTTCGTCGATCGAGTAGCGGCGCAGCACCGCTCCCACCCGGGTCACCCGCGGATCCCGGCGGAGCTTGAACAGCAGGCCGGCGCCCTCGTTGCGGTCGGCCAGCTCGGCACGTGTCCCGTGAGCCCCGGCGACCATGGTGCGGAACTTGAGAATGGTGAACTCGCGGCCGTCCTTGCCGACCCTGCGCTGGCGGTAGAACACCCCGCCCCGACTGTCCACCAGCACGAGCAGCCCGACGAGCACCATCAGCGGCGCGAACAGCATCAGCAGGATCGCCGCGCCCATCCGGTCGACGACCGCTTTGACCGCCCGGCGGCCCCCGGTGAAGGTCGGCATGCTGACCCGCAGCAGCGGGATCCCGAGCACCGCGTCGACGTGCAGCCGCGGGCCGGCCACCTCCATCAGCACGGGGGCCACGACCATCTCGGTGTCGCTGCCTTCGAGGTTCCAGGCCAGCCGCTGCAGCCGGTCCGGTGACCAGTGCGGGTCCGGTGTGACCGCGACGACACGGTAGCCGTCGTGGCGGACGTGCTTGGCGACGTCCGCCAGTCGGCCGACGACCCGCACTCCGTCCAGTTGGTCACCGTCGAGCCCGCGACCGTCCGTCGTGCACACCGCCTCCACCCGCCAGCCGAGGTGCGGGAACTTGCGGGTTCGGGCGATCAGGTCGCGCACGGTGGCCGGGCTCCCGGCAGCGAGCACCGGTCGCAGGCACCATCCTTCCTTCCGCTGTTTGTGCAGCCAGAGGCGCAGCAGATACCGCGTGGTCATGGTGATGAGCGCGATCGCGGGGATCGCGACGAAGATCCAGAGCTTGATGTTGCGCGAGGTGAGGGCGATCCCGCCGAGCGCCAGTACGACAGTCGCCATGAACAGTGAGCGTCCGAGCCGGCGGAATTCCTCGGCGCCCTGGCCGAGCACGGCCGGAGCCCATGACCGGCTCACCGCAAGCGCTCCCAGCACCAGCAGCTCGGTGCCGAATGCGAGAATTCCCCACTTCTCGTGCCAGTTGGCCGCGTCCCGGGCCCCGAAGAAGTTGCCGATCGCCGCCACCACGAAGGCGGTGGCCACGGTATCGCTGGTGATCACGGTACGGCGGTACCGCTGCTCCCAGTCGATCGCGGGCCGGCTGATTGCCCCGTTCGCCGGACCGCGCGCCGATAAAAACGGGCTGGCTGATTCCCCCTGCTGCACAGACCCCCCCAGGTCGCCAGTGGGCTCGACGTGTTCGCTCCACACGGTTCCTCCCCCCGGGAGGCCCCCGCCCCCCGCACCGGTCCTCCCCCCGGGAGGCCCCGCCCCCCGCGCCGCGCCGTTCCTCCGCGGGAGGCCCCCGCCCCCCGCGAATCACATCCCTGATATTGCAGCGCTACGTGGACACCCCTCCCGGACGGGAGCGGACTCGCATGTCCTGCCGGACCATCGAGGTGCGCGGGAACCCGTCGAATCCCCGGGCGCTCCCCACACCCAAGGCACTGTCGGGCTCCAAAAATTGATCAGCCCCCTACGTCTGGCGCCGGGAACGAGCCTGCTGGCTGTCCGCAGCGCCGGACCTGTAGATCATTATTTGTCGCTCGTGTCCAAACTTGTGAAGCAGGGGTCAATCTAGAACATGGGGCCGGTCTGAAGAAGAGTTGTGTGCAATTTGTGCTCAAGCTTTGAAGTTGGATCCACCGAGCGGTGACTCCCCGCGGGGCAACACGGCCACCACGCCAGTCACATCCACGCCAGTCACATCCACGCCTTGTAGGTGCCGAGAAGTATGTCCGTGCAGGTCATGCGACGTGGTGGTACTCGTGGAGGTCGCCGCTGAGGCGGTCGCGTCGGCGGACGTCGAGGTGGGCGAGCCTGTCCGGTTGGACGACCGACGCGGGCAGCGGGCGGAGAGGCGCGGCGCCCTTGAGAGTGCTCTGTGATCGTTGTAGAACTGCTCGTACTCGCGTAGTGCGTGAAGCAGGTGGGTCTTGTTCCAGATGAGGGTGCGGTCGAGGAGCTCGGCCCGGCATGACCGCACCCACCGTTCTGTGATGGCGTTCATACGGGGTATCCGGACGCCGGTCTGGATGACGTTGATGCCCTCGGCCTGCAGGACTGCGTCGAAGGCAGCTGGGTAGCGGACGTCCCGGTCCCGGATCAGGTATTTCGCCCTGGCGTTTGCGTCGTGGAGGTCCATGACCATGTTCCGGGCGAGTTGGGTCACCCATGCCGCGGTCGGGTGGGCAGTTGCGCCGAGGATGCGGATGCGTCGGCGGGCGTGTTCGATGACGACGGCGAGGACGTACAGCGTCGCCCCGGTCAGGGTCTTGGTTTCGAAGAAGTCGGCGGCGAGGATGGCGTCGGCCTGCGGGCGTAAGAAGGCCGCCCAGGTTGTGTGTTCCCGCTCGGGTGCGGGCGGGATGCCGTGTTCTTTGAGAATGCTCCATACCGTGGAGGCGGCGACCTTGATGCCGAGGGCGGAGAGTTCGCCGTGCACGCGCCGGTAGCCCCAGCTCGGATTCGCCCGAACGAGGCGCACAACCAGGATCCGGATGGAGCGGACGGTACGTGGTCGGCCACGGCGTTTGGGACGGGAGGCCTTCGCATGGCGGCGGCGGAGCAGCTCGCGGTGCCAGCGCAGGAGAGTGTCCGGAGAGACGATCAGGCGGAGCCGGCGGAGCCGTGCTCGTGGGAGGCGGTGTAGCAGGGCCGCGAGGAGTGCCCGGTCGGGCCAGGTCAGCTGCGGGCGGTCTACCGTGCGCTGCAACACGGCGACTTGGTGTCGCAGCGCCAGGATCTCCAGATCCTTCTTGCGATCGCTCATCGGCACGAGCCGCATGAACGTGAACATCGTCGACAGGGCGAGGCGACACCTGGTCTTGACCCAGGGGAGAAACCAGCGATCGCGTTGGCCTTTCTCCAAGCTCACCGACAACGCGCGACCTGCACGGACGTAATATCCGGCACCTACAGCGGCATCCAGCCAGTGCACTGGTGTCGCCGGCGCACCCTCGCCGAGGAACACCACTGGCGCGCCCAGAGCGCCAGCCAGCCCACACCACCCCCAGGTCAGACCCCCTCGCCCCGCCGGTGGCGTCCCGGGCCCCACCACCTCGACCTCGGCCTCACCTCCGCCCCCGTGGACGTCGCTGCCCTCTACCGGCAGCTGCGTAAAGCCTTCGAGGATGGCAAGAACGAACCCGGGGCCGCCGACTTCTACTACGGCGAGTGCGAAATGCGCCGCCATGACTCAATCGGCACCCCCAAGGGCGAACGGCGCCTGCTCTGGGGGTACTGGCTGCTGTCCGGCTACGGCCTGCGCGCCTCCCGCGCCGCCGGCTGGCTGCTGGCCGCCATGACTTTGACCGTCCTGTTACTCATGGGCTTCGGCCTGCCCACCCACGACCCGACCCCGCCACCACCGGCACCCTCCACGGCAGTAGGATCAGCCTCAACACCACCACCCCGGCCCCGCCCTGCACGGCGGATGGACCAAACGCCTGACCGGGAACCGCGCGGAGAAAGCCACCCGCGTCGCCGTCGACTCCGTGATCTTCCGATCGTCTGGCCAGAATCTCACCACGGCTGGCACCTACATCGAGATGACCTCCCGCCTCCTCGAACCCGCCCTCGTCGCCCTCGCCGTACGCGGCCGCATCAAACGCTGACCACTCCGCAGGGCAGAGTGGCCAATTGCCGTACCCGCCCCCCTTCGTCAACACCGTCTCCGACGACCGCGAGATCGACAACCTCGCCGACATCCTGGTCACCGAAGAAGGCCCCGGCATCCTCGGATGGCTCATCGACGGCGCCCGCCCTACCTCGTCGGCGACCGCGATTCGCGTTCCACCCCCTGGGTGGCGAGCACGGCCTTCGCCAGGGCCGCAGACCGCGCGAGCGCAGTGGAGTTGGGGCATCCTCACCGACGAGCTGATCGGCCTGATCGTCCTGCGGCGACGATCCGCGTCCAGGGACACCGTCAGCTACATCCGCCGCGAAGACACTTGGAGCAACGGCTACGCCACCGAAGCCGCCAAGCACGTCGTCACGTTCGCCTTCAGTACCGTCGGTCTGGACCGCATAGAGGCCATGCACCACCCCGCCAACCCGGCCGCCGGACGCGTACTGACCAAAGCCGGATTCACCCGCACCGGCACATCCGATCGGCGCATCGAGGACGAAACTGCCGTGCCGTACCAGGTGTACGCATTGCTGAACCTGTGAAGGGGGCGTTCCCACCTCGCCACGTGCTGGACATCGTGGCCGCCTGCGCCTGGCCGCTCTGAGGGAGCATCAGCTCGCCCCCAATCGCCAGCGCCACCGCCACGCGGGGCACGTCCGTATGGGTCTGGTTGTTCGTCATGTCCCGCCCCTCTTAGTCGGGTTGCCAGTAGGAACCGTGTCACCAGCCGCAAACGGCGGTAATCAGACCAAGATCAAATCAGGTTCGACGTGGGGGTGTACTCGCTCCGTGCGTTGGGGAGGCTGGCCGACGTTGTGTCCAAAGCGGCAAGGAAGCAGAAAGTACCGTGATTTACCCTAATGACGCCATGTTGCGCAAGTCCACCTGCAGCGCGGCAACCGATAGTGATTCCACGATCGTTGGCGTCAGCACCGCGCTGCCGGCCCACCGGTATGACCAGCATGACTTGACCGAGCTGATCGGTGACCTGTGCCTCACCCCCGGGGCGGACCGCGGTCTGCTTCGCCGGCTGCATGCCTCCGCGGGCGTGCGGTCGCGTCATCTGGCGTTGCCGATCGAGCGATACGCCGGCCTCGGCGACTTCGGCCAGTCCAACGACGCCTGGATGGAGGCCGGACTCGACCTGGGCGCGCAAGCCCTCACCGACGCGCTGAAGGAGGCGGGGCTCGAACCGCACGACGTCGACCTCCTGGTGTGCACTTCCATCACTGGCATCGCCACCCCATCCCTCGACGCCCGCCTGGCCGGACGCGTAGGCCTGCGGCCTGACGTCAAGAGGATCCCGGTGTTCGGACTGGGCTGCGTGGCAGGAGCCGCCGGCCTCGCCCGACTGCACGACTACCTGCGCGGACACCCCGATGACACCGCTGTTCTGCTCACCGTCGAACTGTGCTCACTGACGCTCCAGCATCGCGACGACTCCCACGCTAACCTCGTCGCCGGGGCCCTGTTCGGCGACGGCGCGGCAGCAGTCGTCGCACGCGGCCGCCGTGCCGCCGGTGGGGACGGAGGCGGACCGACGGTCGTCGCCACCCGCAGCCATCTGTATCCGGACACCGAAGAGCTCCTGGGATGGACCATCGGAGCCAGCGGTTTCCGCGTGGTGATCGGTGCCGGTATTCCGGACATCGTCCGTCAGCACCTCGGCGGGGACGTGCGTGCTTTCCTGGCCGGTCACGGCCTCACCGTCGACGATATCGGAGTGTGGGTGTGTCACCCGGGCGGCCCCAAGGTGCTGTCATCCGTGACGGAGACCCTCGGACTGGCCGACGACGCCCTGGATAGCGCGTGGCGATCACTCGCGGAGGTGGGAAACCTATCGTCCGCATCCGTGCTGCACATCTTGCAAAGTACCTGGGAATCCCCTCGACCCGAGCCCGGAACCTGGGGGTTGCTCCTGGCCATGGGCCCGGGGTTCTGCGCCGAACTCGTCCTGCTGCGTTGGTGAGGCGCCCACATGCACGCATACACACTTCTCATCCTTGCTGTCGTGGGCGAACGCATCATCGAGCTGCTCGTAGCCCGGCGTAACGCGGCCTGGACTCTGGCCCGCGCCGGCGTGGAGCACGGACGAGGCCACTACCCGGTCATGGTCGTCTTGCACGCAGCCTTCCTCGCCGGTTGCCTTCTCGAGCCCCAGCTCGCCCACCGGCAGTTCCTGCCCGCTCTGGGCTGGCCCATGGTGGCGTTGGTCGTCGTGGCTCAGGCATTGCGTTGGTGGTGCATCACCGTACTGGGGCGGTACTGGAACACCCGGGTCATCGTCGTTCCGGGGTCGCGTCTGGTTGCCGCGGGGCCCTACCGGTTCCTGCGCCACCCCAACTACGTAGCCGTCGTGTTGGAGATCATGGCGCTGCCTCTGGTGCACTCCGCGTGGCTGACGGCGACGGCGTTCACGGTGGCCAACGCCCTGCTCCTCACGGTCCGTATCCGCTGCGAAAACACCGCCCTCGCCCGGGCAACGACCGCATGAGCCGCATACACGACCTCCTCATCGCCGGAGGCGGGCCCGCCGGCCTGGCCACCGCCCTGCACGCTGCACGGGCGGGGTTCGACGTGGTGGTCGCCGAACCCCGCAGCGCACCCGTCGACAAGGCGTGCGGAGAAGGACTTATGCCCGGTGCGGTCCGGTCGCTGCAAGCCCTCGGTTTAACGGTTCCCGGTCAGCCGATCGAGGGCATCCACTACGTCCAGGGCTCTCGCAGTGCCAAGGCGATGTTCCGGAACGGCCCCGGCCTCGGAGTGCGGCGCACCAATTTGCACGCCGCACTCCACGCCGCCGTCCTCGAGGCCGGAGTGCCCGTCCTGCCCCTACGCGTGGGAGCAGTACAGCAGGGAGCCACGGGCGTCATCGACCCCGACTCCGGCCTGCGCGCCAGATGGCTGATCGCTGCCGACGGCCTGCACTCCCCGCTGCGCCGCTCACTCGGATTGGGAACCGTAACGGTCGGCACACCGCGCTACGGGCTACGCCGCCACTACGCCGTAGCACCCCAGTCGCGATGCGTGGAAGTGCACTGGGGCCGGAGTGCGGAGGCATACGTGACACCGCTCGGTCCCGAACTGACCGGCATCGCGGTGTTGACCTCCGAGCGTGCGCCCTTTGAGGAACAGCTGCGTACTTTCCCCGAGTTGGCAGCCCGATTCCCCGCCGCGGCGGCCGCTACCCGGGTACGTGGCGCCGGGCCGCTACGCCAGAAGGCACGTACCCGAGTTCACGGCCGTGTGCTGCTCGTCGGTGACGCGGCCGGATACATCGATGCGCTGACAGGAGAGGGGATCTCCCTCGCCCTGGCCGGGGCCGAAGCCCTGGTCGACCATCTGCGCGGGGGGACTCCCCACGGCTACGAAGCAGCCTGGCGACGCTCAACGCAGCGGCACCGGCTGCTGACGGCTTGCTTGCTGAAAGCTCGAGAGCAGCCGGCGCTGGCTCGGCGGATCGTACCCGTGGCGGAGCGGATGCCCGGTCTCTTCGCCGGCTTGGTGAACGCCCTGGCGTAATGGTTCTGCTGCTGGCTTAAGGCACGGGCCTCCGGCCGCGCCGGGACGTTACTCCGCACGGCACTCGGCTTTGCGAAGTGACGAGCCGGGCAGGGAAGCGGGGCACGCTGGCACCAAGGGCTGGTGGTCGGGGTGTGGCAGCCCTGCGCTGTCATCAGCGTTACCAGGCAGGGTACGGAAGCGACGTGTGTAGGGGTACCAGTAAGAACCGTGTCACCAGCCGCAAACGGCGGTAATCAGTCCGCGGAGCGTATTGGTGTGCGGAGAGCGGCGACGGCCCCCGCCTGGCGCTCAGGGCGGGGGCCGTGCAGTCCCAGCGACAGACGACGGACCCGGGTGAGCAGCAGTGCTCACCGGGGTCCGTCGCGCTACGCCCCTGTCAGCGCACCCCGACTCCGGCCCCCACACCGGCGCTGGCACCCGCGTAGGTGCTTCCTCCCTCCCAGCGAAGCCGTCGCCCGCCTTACCGAACAGCTCGGCGGGCCCATCTCGACGCAGCTCCTGAGCGACCGGCGCGGTTCGCGTGCCTGGAAGGTCCAAGACCCTCTGGGCACGGTCGCGCTGAAGGCCAACAACCCCGACGGGGACAAGGCCCGCGACAAGGCCGCTGAGATGGCCCAAGAGGACGGCGACCTTCTCCGTCTCACCGCAGCGGGCGCCCTCAGCCCCAGCTACCGGATCGATACCGGGAGGTGGGAGGGCGGCCGGTGGCTGGGCGTGCGCTGGGTCGTCGGCGCGCCGCTGTGGCGGGCCTTGACCCTCGGCCGAGGGGGCGTTCCGCAGTGAAGCGGGGGGGCGAAGGTGGGCACGAAGGTCTCCTCCGGGGCAGCACAACGAAGCCCTCGGCGATCGCCGGAGGCTGAGGGCCGGTCGGGTGGGAGAGGGATGGTGCCGGGCGGTGGTGGGTGTTTTTCGACGGTTGTTGGCGGGCGCTTGTGGGTGGTGATGGTGGGTGTCTGTGGCGGGTGAAGGGTGGTGCTGGAGGGCGATGACACTGGCTGGCCGACTGGAGCCGCTCCCCGCCTGACGGGCGCTCGCGAAGAAAGTTCAGCCGCTGCTCCCTGAAGGGTGTCTTTATTGGCGTACAGTGGTCGACCTGGGGCTTTGTGATCCTCCGAGTATGGACATGATCAGTGATTGTGGGTCTGCGACTGCTCTACCTGATCTTCTGCCGACTACTGGGCTGCCTCCTCCTGCTGGGCCGATCGACCGCCGCGAACAGCGCCGAGATCCTCGCGCTTCGCCATGAGGTCGCCGTGCTGCGCCGGCAGATCAAGCGGCCAAAGCTCTCATGGGCCGATCGTGCCGTGCTCTCCGCCCTCGCCCGCCAGCTGCCACCCGCCTTGCGTCGTCATCGGCTAGTCACTCCGGGCACGCTGCTGACCTGGCACCGTCGTCTGGTGCGATGGAAATGGCGCCAGACCCCTGTGGGCCCCGGTCGGCCACCGCTGTCAGAGGAGATTGCGGCGCTCATCCAGCGCTTGGCGCGAGAGAACCCCACCTGGGGGTACGTCAGGATCCAGGGCGAGCTCCGACGGCTCGGGCATCGGGTCGCCGCCGCTACCATCTGTCGCGCCCTGCGCCGCTCCGGTCTACCGCCCGCACCGCAGCGCGCCTCCCAGCAGACCTGGCGCTCCTTCCTGCGCTCCCAGCGCTCACACGCTTCTGGCTTGTGACTTCATGCACGTGGAGACCGTCCTCCTGAAGCGTCTCTACGTCTTCTTCGTCATGGAGATCACCACCCGGCGTGTCCATGTCCTGGGGGTCACCGCACGCCCTACCGGCGCATGGGACCCAACTCGCCCGCAATCTGCTCATGGACCTCGGCGGCAAAGCCGGGTGCTTCCGGTTCCTCATCCGTGACCGGGACAGCAAGTTCACCGCCGCATTCGACGCCGTCTTCGCCGGCAACGGCACAGCCGTCATCCCAACACCACCGCAAAGCCCACGGTCAAACGCGTTCGCCGAACGATGGATACGCACAGCCCGCGCAGAGTGCACCGACCGCCTCCTCATCACCGGCGAACGCCACCTGCGCACGGTCCTCACCACGTATGCCGAGCACTACAACGCGGGACGCGCCCACCGCAGCCTGGACCTACGAGCACCCGACGACGACCCGCACATCATCCCCCTGCCCGCTGCCGCGGTCAGGCGTCGGCAGGTGCTCGGTGGACTGCTCAACGAGTACCACCCCGCGCCTCTCCGATTGCCTCACCATCGACAGAGAACGCCCAGCTCAGCAACCTGATCGGAATAATGACACCCTTCAGGCAGCACCCACTGGCGCTTTTGCGGGTCCCTGGCTCAGCCCCGGCGGCGGGTGGCGGGGTTGCGTTCGGCGACGTGGCGGGTGACGGCGTCGACGCCGGTGCGGGCGCCCTTCAGAACACCTTGAGGTGCTGGACCGGCATCTGCACCACCTGCCACCAACCCTGCCCAGCAGGACACACACGACACCAAGATCGAGGCAACCTAACGGAGTCCTATGAGGCTTCCTTGGCGGCGGAGCCGGGCGCACGCTGTGTGGGCTCGGTGTGCATTTGTGCGGCAGCCTCGAGGATGGCGCCGATCCCTTCAGGACTCATTGCCGACAGGCCCTCGAAGAGGCTGCTCGTGCGCAGGGCGATGACGCCGATCAAGCAGGAGATCAGGACCTCGGCCCGGGCGACCGGATCGTCGGCACCCTCAGCCGCGAGTCGGTTGGCGAGCGGAGATATCAGGCGGGTGCGCAATTCGTCTGCCGCGGCGGCACGCACTTCGGGGACGTCGCTCCGGGAGAGGAGAGCCTGGACGAGAGGGCCCGGCGCGCCTCTGCGTTCGGCTCGGTGCAGCGCCTCCACGGTGAAGGCCCCCAGGTCGAGCGTCTCGGGCGACACGGTCACATTCCGACTGTCCTCGTCCACCGCTGCCCGGTACAAGGCAGCCTTGCTGCCGAAATACCGCGCGATCAGGGCTGCATCGACACCGGCATGCTCGCCGATGTCCCGAACCGTCACCGCGTCATATCCGTGGCGCGCGAACAGGCCGCGGGCAGCGTCGAGCAGCGCGGCCCGCGTGGCGTCCGCATCACGCTTTCTGCCGCGCGCGCGTTCCGTCTTCGAGCCCATGAGTCGTCCTTTCCGGCTCAGGTCCGTCAACGACCGGAGCCGCGGCGGACGATACCCCACCCGGGCCGCGCCGGCCGTGTGCGCCATCGCCGCTCTGCGCACATGTGGCACGTGCCTCGTCGTCGGTCTTTTCGGAGGCGACCCGCGTGTGTCCACGACCAGGTGGCGCTTGTGGCCGTTGGGCCTGGACGTAGGTGTCGACGGCCTCGGCCGGAATCGATGAGGGGGGCCAGTCTTCCGCGAAGCGATAATCACGTTGGTTACGGCGTGGGTGAGGCACCAGTTGATTCGAGTTCCGCTCGTTGGGCTACGCACTCGATGGCGCAAGGTGTGGTCCCGCGTCGGTCCCACGGCTGCCACTGGGGGCAAGCCCACAGCCCATTTCATCGAACGCCCCTGAAACCCTGTGCCGCTCGAAAAGTCATCGCCGCAGGTGAGCGCGGTGTGGTCGGGAGCCGCTGGGATCATGCGTACGTGATCGTGTCCTTGCTGTACAAGGTGACCCGGAAGCTGCTGACGGTTCCATCGGTGCTCCTCCGTTGTGGGACGGCGAAGGGCGCGGAACTGCTGGTGCTGCGGCACGAGAACGCGGTCCTGCGCCGCCAGTTGGCCGGACCGGTCCGCTATGAGCGTGCTGACCGGTTCTGGTTCGCAGCCCTGTCCGGAGTGATACCCCGACGCCACTGGCTCAAGATCTTCCCCGTCACCCCCGGCACCCTGCTTGCCTGACACCCGGGTTCATCGCGGTGAAATGGGATTACACCGCGCGCCGGGGCACCGGTCGCCCACCCACCCTGGCAGCGATCAAGAAGCTCATCGTGCGGCTGGCGAGGGAGAATCCGAGGTGGGGGCACCGGCGGATCCAAGGGGAGCTGGCCCGACTCGGGCATCGGATCGCCGCCTCGACGGTGTGGGACATCCTCAACGCGGCCGGCGTCGACCCTGCTCCACGTCGCTCAGGCCCCACCTGGTGCGAGTTCCTGACCGCGCAAGCCGAGGGCATCATCGCGGCAGCTTCTTCCACATCGACACCGCCCTCGACAGGCGGTTGTACGCATTGGGGTTCCTTGAGCACGGCACCCGGCGGCTGCACATCACCGGGGTCACCGCCCGCCCGACACGGGACTGGGCTGTGCAGCAAGCCAGGAAACTCATATCCGACCTGGGCGTACGCATCGAGAACCTGCGCTTCTTGCTGCGCGACCGCGACGGCAAGTAGGGCGAGGCGTTCGGCGCCGTCTTCCAGTCCGAGGAGTTGGAGATTCTCAAAAGTGCGCCACAGGCTCCCCGCACGAGCGCGCACTGTGAACGCATCATCGGCAGCATCCGACGCGAAGTCCTCGATCACGTCCTGATCATGAATGAGGCCCACGCGCGCCACGTCCTCGCCGCCTACGAGCGGCACTACGACGAGCACCGCCCTCATCAGGCCCGCTGCCAGCTCCCACCCGACGCTCACGAACAACGCGCCGCGGCGTATGACCTCCACATCCACACAGTCCTGCGCACCCGGATCCTCGGCGGCCTCATCAACGAATACAGACATGCGGCATGACGTGCAGCGATGACTTTTCGAGCGGCACAGGGTCGTGTCCGCGTGTCCATCTCGCGGGCGGCGGCCGTGGGGTGGTCTCGCAGGCCGGGGCGGTGCTGCTGGTCGAGACGGTGTGCAAGTCCGGCCTGGACACTGCGGTATCGGCAGCACTGGCGCCGTGGGCAAGCCGCGGACGGTGCACGGTCCGGGCAAGATCCTGCTGGCTGTGGCCCTGGCCGTGGCACTGAGCGGTGTGCATCGTGAAGTTGCACGTCACGGGTCTGGTGTGCGCGGGCTTCGGGATGCTCGGGCTGGTTGCGGGCGGATGACTTCCGTCTAGATCATCGGTCAGCGGGCGACGTCACGGTTCGTCAGGACCAGCAGAGCCCTCAACAGCGCGGTCGCCCACCTCGGGTCGGTGCGTACCTTACCGAGGATGTGCCATCCAACGCCGCTTCACGATCGGCTACTGAGGCGGGAGTGCACTCGCATACCAGTGCCCGTGCACGCACGGACAAGGAAGATCACTCGGGCCCACATAACGTCACTGACCATGAACCCAACCCCAACCCCAACCCCAACCCCAACCCCAACCCGCCACGCCTGGCAAGCAACCATCACCGCACTATTAGCCACCCTCTTCCTGCTGACCGGAACAACCACCCCCGCCCAGGCGGCGGAGACGGCCTGGGGCAACTGGGGCGACAACGCGAGAGCGAACTCCGCCGCCCAGTCGGTCATCATCGCCGGCGCCTCTTATGACATCACCCGGGGAACGGACAACAACATCTGGTTCCGCTACAACGGCGGAGCATGGCGCCCGCTGGGCGGCGACCTGTCATCCCGGACGACATCCCCGCCCCGCATCCTCGAATGGCCACGGGGCCGGGCGATCGTTTTCGTCAGAGGCATGGACGGCGAGATCTGGTACACCCAGGTGAACAGCGGATCCGCCAACTTCTGGACCTCCTGGAGCCGTCTCCCCGGCGGCTCTCAGTCCATCGGTGCCCCCTTGGTCGGCCACTCGCCGTCGGGCCTGGGCACCCTTTTCGTAGAGGCCCCGAACGCGAACCGACGCATCAGCTACATGCTTCTGCAGAACACCAACGGCGCCCCGGACCCCGTGGGCGGCTGGTCGGTCACCCCTTACGCACTGCTCTCCTCGGACGCCAACGACCTGAACGGAGACGGCCAGATAGCGGTCTACGGCACGGAGCGTTTCGAACGCGTACTCCGCAGTTTCTGGACGGGAGCCGACAACCACGTCTACAGCGTGACGAGAACCGCGAGCGGCATGGTCACCAACATCTCTGAGGTGAACGGCGGTGGAGTCTGCCGAAGCGGCCTATCGGCGGCACGCCTGGGAAACCAGACGACGGTGCTCACCCCCGGCCAGGCGGGCTACGAAAACCAGCAACGGGTAATGATCGCCTGCCGAGGAAACGACGGCACCGTCTGGGAAACCACATCCTCCGACGGAGGCCGCACTTTCGACGGCTGGCGCCGCCCAATAGGCACCCCCGCCCCAACCCACAGCGCCCCCTCAATCATCCCCACAGCCACGTCCTGGACCCTCACCCTCCGCTGGAACGCCACAGCCAGCTCAGCCTGGCCGGACAACTCGATCATCGCAAAACGCATCAACTGACGAACACAGAGAGCATTGAGCGGTGTGCATCGTGAAGTTGCACGTCACGGGTCTGGTGTGCGCGGGCTTCGGGATGCTCGGGCTGGTCGCGGGCGGATGACTTCCGTCTAGATCATCGGTCAGCGGGCGACGTCACGGTTCGTCAGGACCAGCAGAGCCCTCAACAGCGCGGTCGCCCACCTCGGGTCGGTGCGTACCTTGCCGAGGATGCGCCAATTCTTCAGGTGGGCGAAGCCGTGCTCGACTGGGGCCCGTACTGCGGCCAGCGCCTTGTTGGACAGCTTCTGACTGCGGGCAGGGCCCGGTTTCGGGGCGGCCTTGTAGCCGGTGATCACCGCCGGATCGGCGTCCGGACCACTGTCGTCGAGGCCGACGAATCCCAGGTCGGCGATCGCGCCGAGCGCGGCCGCCCGCAGCCTGGCGATGAGCTTGTCATGCCGGCAGGCGGTGATCTCCGACGTGCGTCCGCGGGACCGCCGAGAGCCTGGGGATACGTCAGGATTCAAGGTGAGCTGCGGCGGCTTGGCCATCGGGTCGCCGCCGCCACGATCCGGCGCGTCCTGCGCCGCTCCGGTCTACCGCCCGCACCGCAGCGCCTCCCAGCAGACCTGGCGCTCCTTCCTCCGCACTCAGGCCCACACGCTGCTCGCCTGCGACTTCATGCACGTGGAGACCGTCTTCCTCAAGCGCCTCTATGTCTTCTTCGTCATGGAGATCGCCACCCGGTGCGTCCATGTCCTGGGCGTCACTGCACGCCCTACCGGCGCATGGGTCACCCAGCTCGCCCGCAACCTGCTCATGGACTTGGAGGACAGAGCCGGGCACTTCCGGTTCCTCATCCGCGAACGGGCCAGCAAGTTCACTGCCGCATTCGACGCCGTCTTCGTCGGCAACGGCACAGCCGTCATCCCGACTCCGCCACAAAGCCCCCGGTCAAACGCGTTCGCTGAACGATGGATAGCTCACCGCGTACGCCCAGCACTACAACGCCGGACGTGCCCACCGCAGTCTGAACCTACGAGCGCCGGACGACGACCCGAACGTCATCCCCATGCATGCCGCGTGACCTGCACGGACGAGTATTCGGCAAGCGCAGCATCCCTCTCGCCGATCGCCCATGCAAGGGGCCGTATGGAGGAATCCGATACGGCCCCTTGGTCATTGACGGTGAACGCCCGGGGCCTGCGGGCCCAGGGCGCCTACTGGGCGGCGGTGCCGCCCTTGCGCACCAGCCGGTCGTGAGCCTCTTCGAGCCTGTCCGTGATCTGCTCGACGCCGATGGCGTCAAGGCCCTTTTGTCCCGCCACGGCAGCCTTCGCCGCCGACGACGCGGAGTCGAACAGGGCCCAGGAGTCGGCCGTGTAGTCCGCCCGCGCCGGACGTCCGATCTTCTCCAGGGCGCCCCGGATCGGTGTCGTGTCCACAGTACTGTCCACGTCCCCGGAGACGGCGTTGAACGCGTCGAGAACGATCTTTCCGGACTTGAGGACGAACCTCGCCGTGTGCGCGCCGTCGGGAAGACCGCGGAGCGCGTACGTCGCGAGGCGCTTGTCGGTCGCGGCCGTCTTCGCGTCCCGTGCGATCAGTTTTCCGTCGACGTAGACGTCGAGGACGGCGGTGCCGTTGTTGCCGCCGATGACATCGATGCCCGTGCCGGTGAACGGGACGGTGAACGACGCGCCGGCGGTCGTGCTGGTCGACGTCGACCGGTACCAGTCCATCGCGTCGCCGAGGGCGGCGTTCCTGTTCCACGTCCCGTCGTATGTGACCGAGCTGTCCATGTTGTCGAGCTGTGCGCGGGCGTAGGGCGTGTACCCGTCGATCTTCTCGACCTTCAGGTTGTCGAACGCCGTCTTGTGGAAGTCGGTTCCGAGCTTGACGCGGCCTTCGGTCTGCGGAGTCGGGTCCTGGTACGTGGAGACGGCTTTGCCGTCGATGTAGGTCGTGATCGTCGCGCCCTTCGCCTCGATGGCGAGGCGGTAGCTGTCGGATGCGGCGACCGTTCCCGACGCGACGGCCGTGCCGTATTCGTAGAACGTCCAGGCGCCGGTCGGTCCGATGCGCACGTTGTAGGCGGCGTCGCTGATCGCCATGCCCTTCTGCTGACGGACGCCCAGGGCGGCGAGTCCGCCGTCCGGGTCCGGGAACGAGACGTCGACCGTGGCCCGGTAGTTCTCCCAGCGGAAGTCGCCGACCGTCGTGTTCGGGGTATTGCGGTTCCAGGCGCCGGTGTCCTTCATGGACTGGTCCATGTACTGGTACAGGACGTTGTTGCCGCTGGCGTCCTCACCGACCTCCCAGGCGCCGGTCTGGTCGACCATGTAGCGAGGCTGATTGCCGCGCGACCTCAGGTAGGGCTGGGACGCCTTGTGCGCGCCGTTGCCGGTGCCGACCTGGACCTTGCCCTCCTCCTCATACCCGAAGTCGTCGGCGTACAGGACGTTGTCGCGGGTGTTGTGCTTCTTGCCGGTCGCGTCGGTGTCCAGCACCGTACGGTCCCGGGACTCGGGCAAGCGTTGCTTCGTCGCCTTGTCGTGGCTCTTGTCGAGCGTCGTCAAGGTCACGATCGACCGCGGCTTGACCGTGTAGGTGTAATACCCGTCACCGCCGGGCCGGATCTCGTCGACGAGGCGCTTGAAGTTCGCGTCGTAGGGCCGGCCCGCGTCCGGCCCGCGGGTTTCCCAGATCTCCATGGTCGGGTCGGGACCGAGTCGCATGTTCTCGGCTTTGATCCGGTAGGTCTTGGGCTGGTCGCTGTCGTTGACGACGATCGTCGAAAAATCCTTCTTACGGGGATCCGCGAGCGTCATATAACTGGAGGCCCCGTTGGAGCCGTCGAGGTCGACGGTGCCGCTCACCCCGCTGTAACTGGCCTCCGGCACGGTGCGCCAGATGCCCGCCGTGTTCGTGTCGTTCTCCCAGCCGGTCCTCGCGAACTGGGTGAAGTGCTGCATCACATAGAGGGCCGCGTCGTAGTGGAGGTAGCCCGACCACGGGTCACGCGCGCTGACGAGTTCCTTGTGGCTGTACTGCGCGCCTTCGTAGAAGGAGCCGATCGCCGGCTGGAAGATGTAGTGCGTCCGCTTCGAGTTGGCGTAGCTCTTGACAGAGCGGTTCGCGAGATCGAGGGCGCTTTGGACGCCGCCGATGCCGGTGCTCGTTCCGTTCGGGCCCTCGGTGTTGTTGACGCGGTAGTCGGTGTAGCCGAAGGAGGCAGTTCCCTCGCTGTACCAGACTTCCTTGTCCTCGTCGTACTTGTTCTCACCGGTCGCCAGCCTGGTGTACGGCAGATTGGTGTCGCTGCCGGCGGGCCCGTCGTGCCGGTCCTCGGTGGTGTAGTGGTAGCCGACCGCGTCGACGATGCCGAAGAGTTCCGCATCGCTGAGCATGGACGGCCCGATATTGAGGGTGTTGTTCTCGTCGGCGGCGATGATCTTGATGTTGTGGTAGGCCTTCTCGGCCTTCTCCCGCTTCGCCGCCGGGATGCCGTAGCGGGGATCAGCGAAGTCCGTGTCGGTCAGAATCGCGTTCTTGTACCCCTTGATGAAGGCCTCGTTCGGATCCCGCGTCTCGTTCGTGTCCGGGTCGACGTAGTCGACCATGTACCCGTATTTCTCGTAGGCGTCGAGGATCGTCTCCTTGTACCACTTGTACATCTCGTCGGCGCCGGTGCCCTTGTTCCATTCGTTCTGAACCCATTGGGGCATGACCCAGCGGAGAATCGAGACCTTGAGCTTCGGGTTGACCGTCTTGGCGTCCGCTGCCAGTTGGAAGCCCGGGGAACGCGACGCGTCGGCAAGTTCGTCCGCTGTGCGCATGGTCGCCGGATCGGAACCGGTCGACGTGTTCGTGTCCGAACCCATCTCGATCTTGACATGGTTGATCAGGGGGGTCCTTCCACCGAACAGCACTCGGATGAGCTGCCAGTACCGGCCGGGATGCTCCGCCTTGTAGTCGATCAGCAGGTTGCTCGTGCTGTTGCAGCTGAGCACGCCGAGGCCCTTGTAGGTCAAACCGTTCACGTTGTCGGCGCGAACGTCGCCCCCGTTGACCACGACCTCCACGGGATCGTCCGCGGTGTGGGCGGCGGGGGCGATGATCACTCCGACCGCGAGTGCCATGGTGGTTGCCGCGGCAAGCGACCTCCAGCCGAGTCTTCGCTGTGTGCCCATCCTGCCTCGACTCCTTCTTCTCGTAGCGCGCACCGACGCCAGACGTTCGAAATACCGAAAGATGTCCGCAATTCCGGAAGGACCGTAGGTGGTAAGCGATTTCTACGTCAATCCCTGTGCACTCACGGGCAATTGAGGTCGCCTGGGCACCCACACCGGCTGGAAAGCGCTTGGACGCCGAGGTGGCCGTCGCAGGCTACTGCCGACTTCTGGGCAACATCGGTATCAACTACATCGCGCCGCTGGTCGTCGCCAAGCTCGTCGGCCGCATCGTCGGCGGCGGTGTCACCTGTCGGGCTCGAAAAGTCATCGCTGCTGATCAGGCGCGTGTGCGCAGGAGTCTGCGTGCATCGAGGTCGCGCAGGGTGGTGCGCTTGCCGGAAACCTCATCCGCCCTGGTGGAGACCGCTTGACCTGGCCGATGACCTGGTTGCCGCGTACGACGTTGTAGGCCAGCGGCGTCACGTGGCAGTACTCGTAGCGGTTGATGATGCGCTCACCGGAGTTCCCCAGCAATCTGCGGCAGGAGGACAGGTCGACCGCAGCGGCGGCCGGACGGTCAGCGCGGTCGTCGGTGTAGGTCTGGTTGAGCTGCTGCGCGGTGACGTCACCGTGCTCGGTCAGGCGGCCGGGAGCGGACGATTTTGTGGTCTGCTGAGATGCCGCCGTCAGACGGCTGCCGATGGCTGGCAGGCGAGAGCCCGCTCAACGGACGTGCTCCCCGCCCGGCGGGGTTGCTCGAGACAGGGATTCGCTCGACGTCCTTCATTCGGTTCCGGTGTGCGGCCGACGCGGCCCGCGCCCCCCTTCGCGGGCCGGGGATGCGGGGCGGCCGGGAGTAGGCGACGCTGGAGGCACGGGCCCGTGGATCCTGAATGGTCGTCTCCCGGTCAGGGCCCGCCCTCCCTCCCGCCTTCCGTGAGGAGTGAGCCGATGCACGAAAACGACTTCCGTTTGGCGATCCGCGGAGCCCCGACGTACAGCCGGGGCGAACCGGTGTCCCTCACCTTCGAACTGGAGAACGTGGGCGACAGGGACTACAGGCTGCTCGTCTGGAACACCCCGCTCGAAGGTGAAGTCTTCAACTTCCTGGAGGTACACCACGCGAGCCGCGCCGTTCCCTACGACGGGCGGTTCGTCAGCCGCACGGACCCCGATCCGGCCTCCTACCGCACCATCCGGGTCGGCGAGACCATCTCCGAAGAGCTCGACATCTCGGAGTCGTATGCGCTGGACGAGCCCGGCGCGTACGACGTCACCCTGCTGGTGTGGTTCGCCGACGCCATCCCCGTGGTCGGGACGGAGGCCCTCACCGCACGCCCACGGCAGGAACACCAGGGTTTCACCCTCGGCCCGGTCAGCACACGGTTCGAACTCCTCCCGGACGGCACCGCGCGGCCCACGGCGGGCGAGCGGGCGCGCAGCCAGCAGCCGAAGGACGGCGCCCGGCTGCTCACGATTGCCCCGGATACGGAACGGCCGTCGGCCCTGCTGCGGGACATTCCCCTTCCCCCGGGGTTCGCCGAGGTCTTCGCCGCGAACGACAACGCACGCGCCTGGCTGGACGCGGCCATTGCCGAGCTGACGAGCTGGAGCGGTCGGACGGACAACACCCTGTATAGGGAGTGGTTCGGGGCGGACAGCGTCTCCCGCTACAACACCGTGCGGGACCGCATGTCCGGTACACGCGCTTGGATGAACAGAAGGCTCACCTACGATCTGAGCCCGGAGGACTGCGGGGCCGACTCGAACGCTTACACCTACCTCGGATCGGACACCGTCTACATCTGCCCGGGCTTCTACAGGCTCCCGGCGACGGGCACCGATTCGCGGGTCGGCACCATCGTCCACGAGTGGAGCCATGCGGCTACGAACGTCGACACCGACGACATCGTCTACGGCCCTGCGGCTTCGCGAGCCCTCGCGATCAGCAACCCGGACAAGGCGGCGAAGAACGCCGACAATTACAGCTCCTTCGTCGAAACGCTCAGCCTCCGCATGCTGACCGCGCCCGTATTCTGGCCCAACGGCAAGGTGTACGTGTTCGCGGGCGGCAGGTACTACCGCATCGACCCCCGCACCCGGCGGGTCGACCCCGGCTACCCGCTGCCCATCAACCCGCACTGGCCGGGCCTCTGGGGCGACCGGGTCGACGCTGGTGTGGTGTGGCCCAATGGAAAGGCGTACTTCTTCCGCGACGCCCAGTACATGCGGTACGACATCGCGACCGACAAGGTCGACCCCGGCTACCCACTGCCCATCGCGCCGCACTGGCCCGGCCTGTGGGGCGACCGGATCGATGCCGGGATCGTCTGGAACAACGGCAAGGCGTACTTCTTCCGCGACGCCCAGTACATGCGGTACGACATCGCCGCCGACAAGGTCGACCCCGGCTACCCACTGCCCATCGCGCCGCACTGGCCCGGCCTGTGGGGCGACGGGATCCAGGGCGCCGCGATGTGGAACGACGGCAAGGCGTACCTGATGCGCGGCTGGCAGTACGCCGGCTACGACGTCGCGGCGGACCGGGTCGCCCCCGCCTATCCACGGGCGATCGGGGAGAACTGGCCCGGACTCTGGAGCGACGGCGGCATCAACGCTGCGATCATGTACAACAACGGCAACGCCTACTTCATGCGCGGAATTTACTACAGGGCCTATGACATCGCGGAGGACCGGGTCGTCTACCCCGACTACCCACTGACCATCGACCCGTACTGGCCGGGGCTGTGGGGCACTGTCGACTCGGGTATCCCGTGGCCCAACGGGAAGGTCTACTTCTTCCGCGGCAGCGAGTACATGCGCTGGGACATCGCGTCCAACCGGGTGGACCCCGGCTACCCGAAACCCATCGCGCCGTACTGGCCCGGCCTGTGGGGCGACCGGATCGACGCGGCCGTTCTGTGGCCCAACGGCAAGGCGTACTTCTTCCGCGGCAGCCAGTACATGCGGTACGACATCGCCGCCGACCGGGTGGACCCCGGATATCCGCTGCCGATCAACCCGCACTGGCCGGGCCTGTGGGGCGACCGGATCGATGCCGGGATCGTCTGGAACAACGGCAAGGCGTACTTCTTCCGCGACGCCCAGTACATGCGGTACGACATCGCTGCCGACCGGGTCGACGACGGCTACCCGCTGCCCATCGGGTCGAACTGGCCGAACCTGCCCGGCCGCACCGGTTAGCACAGGCCTATGCAGCTGCGGTTCCGCACCGCCGGGGGGCGCGAAGCGGCCCAAGTGGCGGCCGCTCGTGGACGCCGTTTTGCGGGCCCGGAGGCCCGGCTTCCCGGTGGCGGGCAACGAGGACTCCCGCGCGTATCTCCTCTTCGTCCCCCGGGGCGCCCGCGTGGTCGCCACCGACGCGCACGGCCGTCCCGCGCTCCTGGTCCACGAGACGGGCCGCGGACGCAGCGTGCCGGCCACGTACCCGCTGGGGCACATGGCGGCGCGCACCGCCCGCGTCAACCCCGAACGGACCCGCCGGCTGTACGCGGCGCTCGCCGAACTCGCCACTCTGCGTGACCTCGCGACGGGCGAGGAGGTCGCGGAGGTCGGGCTGGCCCCCCTACGGCGTACGTGTCCTGGAACTCATCGGAGAATAGTGCACGGATACCAGTCGCCGGAGCGTTGTCCCCGCCGTTTGCCATCAAAGCGCAAAAGGGCTCTGGGGGCAGGGCGTTCGGGTAGCGTCCCGGAACATGAGCAACCAGATCAGCATTGACCGGGCCCCGGGTTCCGAGGGCGGCATCACCATCACCGTCAATCTCTCCGCTGCGGCCCTGAGCGCGCTCCAGGCGGATGGTCAGTACTCCGAGGCGCTTTCCGAGGGGCAGGTGTCCGGTGCCGGACCCGTGCTGGAAAAGATCTCCTTCAAGGTGTCGTAGAGACGCTTGCCGGTCGGCCCGGGGCGGGAGTGCGACGGCTGCGTGCCCAGCGGCGCATCAGCGGGAGTTCCACGAACCGGTGCACGACCAGCGACAGGGCCACCGAGACGGCGATCAGCGCGAAGACGATCGCGAAGCCCGCGCCGGCACTCAGATCCGGGTCGGGACCGATGGCGTGGCGCACCGCCAGCAGCAGCGGGAAGTGCACGACGTAGAGGGCGAACGTGGTCTCGCCCAGGGATACCAGGGCGGGCCTGGCCAGCTGCCGGGAGCGGCCCTCGATGTCGGCGAGGGCCGTCCTCGCGATGGCCAGTGCGATGAGTGGCGCCATCGCCGAGGACATCACGTACTGCGGAGGCAGGGCGGGCAGCACACCGATGTACACCACGAAGGCGAGGATCACCGTCAGCCGGCTGACGCGTGGCCAGGTGCCGGTCTGGATCAGGCGGGCGGTGGCGATGCCGAGCAGGAATTCCAGCAGGCGCACGGGCGGGAAGGCGGAGATGAACCACATGCTGCGCTCGTTGACCGGCATCCAGTCGTACAGCTGGGGCCCGGGGATGGCGGTGGCCACCAGTGGCATGAGGAAGATCAGCGCCGCCAGCGCCGTCCACACCCGGCGCAGCCGCTCCGTGGGGATCCTGCGTGCGGCCACGATGAGCGCCGGGAAGAGCGCGTAGAAGAACACCTCGCAGCTGAGCGACCACGCGGGTGTGTTGAAACCCGAGTACAGATCCGCGTCCGGCACCCAGTCCTGGACCAGGAAGAGGTTGGTGAGCGCCGCTGCCGCGTCGTGTGCGGGCGCGGACACCATGGGTACTTCCGTGGTGGTGACGGCGAAGAACATCAGGGTCGCGGTCCAGCTGAGCACATGGTTGGGGAAGATCCTGCAGGCCCGGCCGCGCCAGAACGCGACGGCCCGGGTGCCGGGCTTGTGGGCCCAGGTCAGCACGAATCCGGAGAGGACGAAGAAGAAGGTCACCGCGCCCGAGGCGAACGGGAAGACGGTGCCGAGCGATGTGTGCAGGGAACCGTCGAAAATCCCCGAGACATAGGTGACGTGGTACCAGACGACGAGGAGGGCGCCGAGAAAGCGCAGGCTCGTCAGCGACGGAAGACGGCCGGGAGAGGTCTCATCGGACATGGGCTTCCTGGTCTCCAGACTGTGAAGAAGCCGGAACTGGGATCCCGTGGCCACTGCCACGGGCAAACCGCTCGCGAGCGCTGTCGCACCTCGGATGGTCGTCAACGGAGAGGGCGGCACGGGCCATTCGGCACCCGAACGAAGCGCACAAGCTGGCGATCATCAAAACGGAAGACCGTTCCTGGAGGACAGACGGAATTCGGTCATCCATGAGGGGGTCGTGGCCGGAACTGGCCGACAAGTGCCGGTTATCGCGGCGCCATCCTGAGGGCGCCGTCGAGCCGAATGGTCTCGCCGTTGAGCATCGGGTTCTCCACGATGTGCGCCACGAGCGAGGCGAATTCCGCCGGTTCACCGAGCCTGGCCGGATGCGGCACCTGCTGCCCGAGCGCGTCGAGCGTGGATTCCGGGAAACCGTCGAACATGGGGGTGCGGAAAAGGCCGGGAGCGATCGTGACCACGCGGATTCCCGACTCCGCGAGATCGCGGGCGATGGGCAGGGTCATGCCCACGATGCCTCCCTTGGAGGCCGCGTAGGCCGCCTGCCCGATCTGGCCGTCGAAGGCGGCCGTCGAGGCGGTGTTGACGATGACACCGCGCTCCTCGCCGTCGCCCTCGCGCTCGTGCATCCGCGCCGCGGCGAGCCGGATGACATTGAAGGTGCCGATCAGATTGACCTGAATGACCTTGCTGAAGGCAGCCAGCGGGAACGGCCCGGTCCTGCCCACCGTCTTGAAGGCGTTGCCGATGCCCGCGCAGCTCACCGCGATGCGCAACGGGCCAAGGCTCTCGGCCAGTTCGATGGCGGCGGTGATGTCCTCCTCGCTGGTCACATCGCCGGGGGAGTAGGTCACCCGCGGGCCCAGCTCCTCCGCCGCTTCCTTGCCCGTGGACGACCGCCCGACGATGACCACGCGGGCTCCCCGGTCACGCAGTTCACGTACCGCCGCCAGGCCGAGGCCGGACGCTCCACCGGTGACCAGTGCGACGTTTCCTTCGATACGCACGTTTCGCTCCCCGTTCCCAAGCCGTGTGAAAGATCCCTGGCAGCCCCGGCCGGCAATCACGCTGAGCTGCCGCAACCGCTGTCATGCCATGGGCCGGAGGCGGCAGACGGCCGGCTCCGCGGGTGATGGGTGCGGTGATCCTATCCCGCATCTGCCGACTTCATCCGCTGATTCCGCATTCACCTGCCGCTGTTACGCTCCGCTTCCGGGCCGAGCGGATGATCACGCTGTGTTCATTGCCTTAGGTCGCACGCCTTGGGTAGCGTTCCGGCTGCCGTACAGAACGGCGGGCAGGAGCGATGAGCCTCATCGCGGAGCTTCTGCGCCAACGGGGGAAAACGGGGAAATCATGACTTTCGGCTGTACGTAGCGGGTTTACCACCTCTTTGAGCAGGTCGGCGCCGCTGTGCTGCCCACCTGCGGTGTTCACGGTCGTCCGGCGCATTTGGGCTATTTGGTCCCGGGGTTTCCGGGAGCCCGCCAACGCATTCCGCATTGCTTTGCGCTGACGCACGCACATGTAACTCCGGGACGACGTGTTCCCGTTGGAATTGTCCATTGAAATGGGACCGGACCCCATCGCCGGTTCGCCCTGCTCCGGGCTGGACAACGACTCACTGGGATGGATTACCTGTGTCCGATTCGCCGACGTTCGCCGCGACATTCACCGTGACCGCGGAGAACCCTCTGCTGAAGGGGCATGTCGTCCATGGACGCAGCCTGTTGCCCGGCGTCGGCTACGTCGACCTGGTGTTACAGGTCCTCGCCCGGCACGGCCACGCCATGCGGGACATCGAGCTGCGCAACCTCACCATCCTCGCGCCGCTCGTCGCCGCACCGGGCGAAGAGGTCCTGACCACCGTCGAAGGGCGCCCCGCGCCCGCCGGAGGGTGGCGGATCGAGGTCCGCAGCAGGCGCCCGCAGGACCGGGCCGACGTCCTGCACGCGAGGGCGACGGCACACCGGCACACCGCACCCGCCTTCCAGAAGCGACTGCCGCTGCCGCTGACCGGGCACCATCGGGCCACCACGCTCAACGACATCTACACGTGGCTCCGGCAGCAGGACCTGGTCCACTCGGGTCTGATGAAGTCCGAGGGCGTGGTGCACCACCGCCCCGATGACTGGGTCGTGGAACTGGAACTGGCCGCCGGACACCGCCCCCAACACCGCGATGGCGCGGACGGTTTCCTCTTCCACCCGGCCCTGTTCGAGGCGGGGTTGCTGGGCGGCAGCGTGGGCAGCCACATGCTGTACGAGGGAGACGCGGACGAGGGCCTGTACCTGCCGCTGGTCTTCGAGTCGTTCCGGGCGGATGCCCCCTTGGGCAGCCGTTGCTACGTCCGGGTCCCGGCCGCCTCGACGCACCGGGACGACGAACTCATGCGTCTGGCCGTGGAGTTCTACGACGAGACCGGGGCTAAGGTCGCCGAGGTCGGCAGGCTCTCGGCCAAGCGGGTCCGGGACTTCTCGGCCCTCGACGTCCGGGAGGGTCCCGTGCTGCACACCGCGGTCTCCGCCCCTCCTGCCGGAGACCCGGTCGCCGTCGCGGTGGCTGCCGGACCGGACGTGGCGGCCACGCTGCGCGAACTGATCGCGGTACGGCTGGACGTACCGGCGGCGCAGGTCGACGTCGAGAGCGGCTTCTACGAACTGGGCCTGGCCTCGGCGGACCTGGTGTCCCTGGTGCCCGATCTGGAAGACCGGCTGTCCCTGTCGCTCTCACCGACCCTCATGTTCGAGTACCCGTCCGTCGTCGAGGTGGCGGCATGGCTCGAAGGCCAGACCGCCGGGGTGCCGGACGGAAGCGGATCGGCCGACTCGCCCTCCGTCACCCGTGCCGCGCTGACCGACGAGATCTCCGCGCTGCTGGGGGTGCCGGCGGAGGAGGTGGACCCGGACGCGGCGTTCGAGGAGTTCGGTTTCGACCTGACCGGTCTGGCCCGGCTCGTCGACCGGCTGAACGACCGCTACGGGCTGGCGCTGACGCCCGCGGTGTTCGCCGAACGCCCGACCGTGCGTGCCGTCGCCGCGTACCTCGCCGAGGCCCGGGGCGGGACGACGGCGGTCGCCGCGGACACCCGCCCGGCGCCGGACCCGGAGACGCGGGCGCGTCCGCATCCGATGCTGCATCGCGTGGAGCGGGACGGCGAGGGTGCCGTCTGCCATGCGCGTTTCGAGGGCGACGAGTCGTTCCTGCGGGACCACCAAATTCGCGGTGCCCGGGTGCTTCCCGGGGTGGCGCAGCTGGAGATGGCGCGCGCCGCGGTGGCAAGTGTCCTCGTCGACGGGGCGGAGCAGGGCCGGGTGCGGCTGACCGACGTGGTGTGGCTGCGGCCCGCGGTGTGCGGCCCGGAAGGGCTGGAACTGCGCGTGGACGTGCGCACCCTGCCCGGGCACGGCTGGGAGTACACGATCCACCAGGTGGGCGCCGACGGTGAACTCACCCTGTGCGGCCAGGGCCGTGCGGACCTGTCGGACACCGGCTACCGGAGCCTGCCGAGCCTGGACGAGCTGCGTGCGGCCTGCACCGAACGGACACTGGCCTCCGCCGACATCTACGGGATCTACGCCCGTGTGGGCATGGACTACGGCCCCGCACAGCGCTCGCTGGCCACGCTCGGCGTGGGTACGGACGGAGCGGGACGCCCCCAGGCGCTGGTGGAACTGCGGCTGCCCGTCGCGGCGGACCCGCTGGACGGCTATCGGCTCCACCCGGGCATCGTGGACGGCGCGCTGCAGGCCGTCATCGGACTGCGGCTGGCAGAGGAACGATTCAGCGGCTCGTCGGCGCGTCCTGCCCTGCCGTTCGCCCTCCAGCGTGCGGAGGCGTCCGCACCCACCCCCGGGACGGCGTACGCCTGGATCCGGCACCAGCCGGGGAGCGGGCCCAAGGACACCTCGCCGAGGCTGGACATCACGGTGTTCGACGAACGCGGCCGGGTGTGCGCGGACCTGGCCGGACTGAGTACCCGCACCCTGACGGACGCCCCGGCGAACGCCTCGGTGGATGCCCCGGCAGACGCGTACCCGTCCACGCCCTCGGCGCACGCCGCGACGGACATCGCCATCGTCGGCGTCAGTGGCCGCTATCCGGAGGCGGCGGACCTGGACGAGTTCTGGCGGAATCTCCGCTCGGGCCGGGACTGCATCCGCGAGGTCCCGGCAGAGCGCTGGGACCACCGGCGCCACGCCGATGTCGGCGGCTCCTCCTCGGGCAGATGGGGCGGCTTCCTCCAGGAGATCGACCGGTTCGACCCCCTGTTCTTCCAGATCTCGCTACACGAGGCCGAACTTCTCGACCCGCAGGAACGCCTGTTCCTCCAGTGCGCCCACCACACGCTCGAAGACGCCGGATACGCGGGCGAACTGCCCGGCAGGGTGGGGGTCTTCGTCGGTGTGATGTACCAGGAGTACCAGCTCTACGGCGCACAGGCGCAGGACCGCGGCGTGCCCGCCGCCCTGTCGGGCAGCGCCTCCACCGTGGCCAACCGGGTCTCGTACTTCTACGACTTCACCGGCCCCAGCATGACCGTGGACACCATGTGCTCGTCCTCGCTGACGGCCATCCACCTGGCCTGCGAGGCCATCAGAAGCGGCCAGTGCGACACGGCGCTCGCGGGTGGGGTGAACCTCCACTCCCACCCGAACAAGTTCCTGATGCTCAGCCAGCGCCGTTTCCTCTCCAGCGACGGCCGCTGCCGCAGCTTCGGTGAGGGCGGCGACGGCTACGTGCCCGGCGAGGGCGTCGGGGCGGTGCTGCTCAAGCCCCTGGAGCGGGCCGTCGCCGACGGGGACCAGATCCACGGCGTGATCAAGGGGACCGCGCTGAACCACGGCGGGCGGACCTCCGGCTACTCGGTGCCCTCCCCGGCGGCGCAGGGCGAGGTCATCACCGAGGCGCTTGCCGCCGCGGGCGTCGACCCCCGCTCGCTCGGCTACCTGGAGGCCCACGGCACGGGGACGTCCCTCGGCGACCCGATCGAAATCGCCGGGCTGACCAAGGCGTTCCACGCCCCGGGCGGTCTGCCCACGGACCTTCCGATCGGCTCGGTGAAGTCGAACATCGGCCACTGCGAGGGCGCGGCCGGCATCGCGGGCGTCACCAAGGTGCTGCTCCAGATGCGGCACGGGGAGCTGGTGCCGAGCCTGCACTCCGGCGTGCTGAACCCGCACATCGACCTCACCGGCACACCGCTGAGCGTGCAGCAGCGGGCGGAGCCGTGGCGCCGACCGGTCCTGGAGGGCGACGGCGGACACCGGACGCATCCGCGGACCGCCGGTGTGTCCGGCTTCGGCGCGGGCGGCTCCAACGCCCACGTCGTCATCGCCGAGTACGAGCCGCCGACCCCGCCCCCGGCGCGGTCCGACGCGCCGCGCCGTCCCGCCCTGCTCGTACTCTCCGCCCAGAGCCAGGTCCAACTCGTCGAGCAGGCACGGCGGTTGCACGCCCGGCTGGCGGAGCTGACCGACGACGACCTCCCCGATGTCGCGTGGACCCTCCAGGTGGGGCGCATGGCCCTGGAGGAGCGGCTGGCCTTCGCCGCCACGTCCATCGAGGCCGCCCGCGCACGGCTGGAGTCGTTCGCCGCAGACCCGGGGCACCCGAGATCCTGGGTACGGGGCACCGCGCCCCGTGGCCGGGGGAGGACCGCCGGGGCGGACGGCGACGCCTTGCGGTCGGCCCTCGCGGAGTGGACCGCCCACGGCACGCCCGACCGGCTGCTGGGCATGTGGGCGGAGGGAGCCGCCGTGGCGTGGGACACGCTGTATCCGTCGCTCCCTCCCGCACGGCGCATCAGCCTCCCCGGATATCCCTTCGCCCGGGAGCGGTGCTGGTTCGACCTCGACCTCGCTGCCGGGACCCGGGTCACGACGGAGCCGCGCCAGACCGCCACCGGGCAGGACGCCACGGGCCAGGGCTCCACCAAGCAGAACACCACCGGCCCGGACGAGATGGTGCTGCTGCGCCCTGAGTGGGTCGAGCGTAACTCCCGTCCCGCCGAGGACACCTTCGCCGAACACCACGTCCTGGTGATCGGCCACCTCACGGCCGACGACCGCGATGCCCTCCGGACCGCCCTGCCCGCCGCCGCGTGCCACTTCCTGGAACTCGCGGACGGTTCGCTCGACCGCCAGTACGCGCAGGCCGCCGAGGGCGTGTTCACGCTGGCCCACGGGATCCTCGACGGCAGGGTGCGACGGCCGGTCCTGCTCCAGGTCGCCCTCGTCGGCGCCGCCGCCACCGACGCCGAACGAGACCGCCTCGCCTGCTTCGGCGGGCTGGCGGGTCTGCTGAAGACGGCTCACCAGGAGAACCCGCTCCTGCACACCGGATATGTCGAATGCCTCGACGCGCCCACACCGGCCACTGTCGCCACCCGACTGGCCGGTGAAGCGGTGCGCGACCCGGAACCGGAGGTGCGCCACCGCGACGGCCACCGGCTCGTCGCCACGCTGGCCCCCATCGCCGCTCCCCGGGCCCAGGCCCAGCCGTGGAAGCAGGACGGCGTCTACCTCATCACCGGCGGCGCCGGGGGACTCGGCCGGATCGTGGCGAAGGAGATCGCCGCGTCGGCAGGCCGGGCCACCGTCGTGCTCACCGGCCGGTCGCCCCTGAGCGCGCAGGCACGGGCCTCACTGAACGAGCTGCGTACGGCCGGGCTGACCGTCGACTACCAGCGGACCGACGTGACCGACCGGGCGTCGGTCGAGCGTGTGCTGGCTCATGTGGCGGACAACCACGGGCCACTGACCGGCATCGTGCACAGCGCCGGGGTCATCGACGACGGCTTCCTCCTGCGCAAGAGCCCCGAGCGGCTGGCGCGCGTCCTCGCCCCCAAGGTCGCCGGACTGGTCAACCTCGACGAGCTGAGCCGGGACCAGCCGCTGGAGGTGTTCCTGTGCTTCTCGTCGACCGCCGGGGCCTTCGGCAACCCCGGACAGGCCGACTACGCCGCCGGAAACGCGTTCATGGACGCCTACGCCGCGTACCGCAACCGCCTCGTCGGCGCCGGGCTGTGCACCGGTTCGACGGTCTCCGTCAACTGGCCGCTGTGGGAGGAGGGCGGCATGGACGGCGACGCGGTGCGGGAGAGCCTGCGCGACGCCGGTCTGGCACCGCTGGACACCCCGCGCGGACTGGAGGCGCTGCGGTGCGCCATGGACCCGCGGGACAACGGCCTCGCCGACGGCCGGTTGCTCGTCCTGGTGGGTCGCCGTGACGAGCTGCTGTCCCGACTGCCCGGCAACGCCCCCGAGCCCGCCGTTCCCGAGCCCGCTGCGGCCGTCCCGCCCGAGGCACCGAATGACGAGGCGGACCGGGCCCTGGAGGACAGGGCGGTGGGTCATCTGCGGCGGCTGCTGGCGTCGTCACTGAAGCTCGGCCCCGAGCGCATCGCCGTCGACACGCCGCTGGAGCGGTACGGCATGGACTCCGTCATCGCGGTCAACGTGATCTCCCGGCTGGAGGAGGACTTCGGGCCGCTGTCCCGGACGCTGCTCTTCGAGTCCGAGACCGTACGCGAACTGGCACGGTACTTCGTCGCCGACCACACCCAGACCCTGCGCACTCTGCTCGGCGTCCCCACTCCGCCGCCCGCGCCGCCCGTCCAGGACACCACCACCGCACGGCAGGTGGTCACGGCTTCGCCGACCCCGCCGCACCGGACGGACACCGGGGACGAGACGGAGCCACGGAGCGGGCGCGCGGACGTCCACGACCGCGGCGAGGACATCGCCGTCATCGGCATCACCGGCCGTTATCCGGGGGCCGAAGACCTCGACACCCTGTGGACCAACCTGCGCGATGGCAAGGACGCCGTCACCGCGGTGCCGCCCGGCCGCTGGAACCACGAGTCGGCCGACGGCACCGGGGAGGAACCCGGCCCGTGGGGCGGATTCCTCGACGGCATCGACCGGTTCGATCCCCTCCTCTTCGGCATCTCGCCGCGCGAGGCCGCCGCGATGGACCCGCAGCAGCGGCTGTTCCTGGAGACGGTGTGGCATCTGCTGGAGCAGAGCGGCGTGACCCAGTCCGTCATCGAGCGACGGTACGAGCGGCGCGTCGGGGTCTACGTCGGAGCGGCGTACCAGCTCTACCGGGCCGACGCGTCGGACCCCGCGCTCGCGGCGGTCACCTCGGCGGCCTCGTACAACATGATCGCCAACCGGGTCTCGCACTTCTTCGGTCTGGAGGGGCCCAGCCTCGCCGTGGACACCATGTGCGCGTCGTCGGCCACCGCCATCCACCTCGCCTGCGCCGACCTGCGGCGCGGCGAGAGCGAACTGGCCGTCGCCGGAGGCATCAACCTCACCGTCCACCCGGACAAGTACATCGCCCTGGCCGAGTTGCAGCTGCTCGGCAGCCACCCGGGCAGCCGCAGCTTCCGCGACGGGGACGGCTACCTCCCCGCCGAGGCCGTCGGCGCCGTGCTGCTCAAGCCGCTGGCCGCGGCGGTCCGCGACGGCGATCGGGTCCACGCCGTCATCAAGGGCACGTCCTCGCTGCACGGCGGCCGGTCCAACGGCTTCATGCGGCCCAGCCACCGGGCCCAGGTGAAGGTCATGCGGCGGGCGCTGGAGCAGGCCGGTGCCGGACCGGACTCCATCGGGTACGTCGAGGCCGCGGCCAACGGAACCACGATCTCCGACGAGATCGAATTCCAGGCCCTGCGGGAGGTGTTCGACGGGGTGACCGAGCCGGTGGCGCTCGGCACGGTGAAGTCGAACCTCGGACACCCCGAGGCAGCCTCCGGGATCGCCCAGCTCACCAAGGTCATCCTGCAACTGCGCCACCAGGAGCTGCCCCCGCTGGTGGCGGCGGGTTCCCCCAACCCCCACCTCGACGCCGACGGCACCGCGCTGCGGCTGTGCGACCGGCTGACGCCCTGGGAACCCCGTGGCGCCGCCGGTCCCGATGGCCGCCCGGCGCCCCGCCGCGCGCTCATCAACTCGGTGGCCGCGGGCGGAAGCCACGTCAGCCTGGTCGTCGAGGCCCCTCCACCGACCGGTGCCGCCGCGCCGGAGCCCGACGACCCCGCCCCCCAACTGGTGGTGGTGTCCGCCGCCACTCCCGAGCGGCTGCGGACGGCGGTACGGCGGCTCCATGCCTACCTGGAGGGCGACGGCCCGGCGAGCCTGGCCGACATCGCGTACACCTCGCAGCTGGGCCGCGAGGCGCAGGCCGAGCGGTTCGCCGTGGTGGCGGGCTCCCTCGACGAGCTGAGGCAGGCCCTGGCGCAGCAGTCCGCGGGCCCCCCGGGGGCCGGGGACATGCTCGCGGACGACGCGGCCCCGGCCGTACCCGTCCACCGGGGCAATGCCGAGGAGGACGCGGGCCCGCTGGGGACCGTGCTGTCCGGGGCGCGGGGCGAAGCGTTCCTGGCCGGTCTGGTGGCCGACGGCGACCTCGACCACCTCGCCGAGCTGTGGGTGCGCGGGATCGACGTGCCGTGGGACGGCCTGCACCGCGGGGCGCGCCGACTGGCGCCCCTTCCGCTGACGGAGTTCGAACGGGACAGGCACTGGGCCGGCCGCGCGGCCGGGGCGCTCGCCATCCCCGAAACCGCGGCTACAGCTGCCACCGATGCCGTCACTGACACCGACGCCGTCACCGGCCGCGCCGAACCACCACGGGACCGGACACTGACCGAGGCCGAGCGGACCATGGCCGCCGCATGGTCCGAACTGCTGATGATCGACGTCGACCGACTCGGAGCCAGGAGCAACTTCCTCTCCCTCGGCGGCAATTCACTGCTCGCCACCCGCCTGATCAACCTGCTCGCGCAGCGGACCGGTGTGGAGCTTCCGGTGAAGGTCGTCTTCGACGCGCCCGGACTCGCCGAGATGGCCGCCGAGCTGGAACGCCGTACCCCCTCCGGGAACACCGCGGCGCCGGACACCGAGCAGATCCTGCGGAGCATCGCCCTCATCGAGCGCATGAGCGACGAAGAGCTCGACGCGCTGGACATCGCGAACTGAGCAGACAGGACGACGATGAACACCATCCCCCAGGACCTCCGCCAGGAAGTGGTCCGAAAGATCCGGTCCCTCCCGGCCAAGCGGCAGCGCGCCCTGGCCGCGTTGCTCGGCAAGCAGGGCCTCGACCTGTCCGCGCTCGGCATCATCGCGCCGTCCCCCCGCCCGGCGGGCGAGCCCGTCCCGTTGTCGTTCACCCAGCAGCGCCTGTGGTTCCTGGCCCAGCTGGACGGAAGCAGCGCGGCCTACAACATCCCGATCGCCGTGCGGCTGCGCGGACACCTCGACCGCGCGGCGCTGGTGCGGGCGCTGGAGGCCGTGGTGGGGCGGCACGAAGCCCTGCGCACCCGCTTCGTGGACCACGACGGCGTTCCGTACCAGCACATCGGTGACGGTGGCGACTTCACGGTCCACGAGGAGGACGTCGCCGACGAGGCGGAGCTGTCCCGGATCTGTGCACGGGAGGCCGCCACCCCGTTCGACCTGGCGTCGGACCCGCTGATCCGCGCCCGGCTGCTGCGCCGGTCCGAGCGGGAACACGTGCTGCTGGTGACGATGCACCACGGGGTGTCCGACGGCTGGTCGGCCGGTGTGCTCTTCCGCGACCTCACCGCGTACTACGAGGCGTTCCGCGACGGACGGCCGGCCCCGCTGGAACCGCTGCCCGTGCAGTACGCCGACTACGCGCGATGGCAGCGCCAGTGGCTCGTGGACGACGTGCGGGCGCGCCAGGTGGAGTACTGGAGGAAGCAGCTCTCCGGAGTCGACCCCAGGCTGTCGCTGCCCACCGACCGTGAGCGGCCGCCGGTCAAGACGTACCACGGGGCGCGCGAGAGCTTCCGCTGCCCGCCCGAGCTGCTGGAGAGGGTGCGCGAGGCTGGCGCGCGGCACGATGCCACCTTGTACATGACGCTGCTCGCTGCCTGCACCATCGTGCTGCACCGCTACACGCAGCGGACCGACATCGTCGTCGGCACGGTGGTGGCCAACCGCAGCCGGCGCGAGGTCGAAGGGCTCATCGGCTTCTTCGCCAACACCCTGGCGATGCGCACCGACCTGTCGGACGACCCTGCCTTCCCTGAGCTGCTGACCCGGGTGCGGAAGACCGCGCTGGAGGCGTACGACCACCAGGACGTGCCCTTCGAGGCCGTGGTGGACGCGCTGCGGCTGGAGCGCAGCCAGAGCCATTCGCCGGTCTTCCAGACGATGTTCGTGCTCCAGGAGGCGCAGACCGAGGAGGAGACCCGGCTCGGCGGACTGGAGCTGTCCCCGGTCGACTTCGACATCGACGTCACCAAGTTCGACCTCACACTCGACCTCCGCGAGACGCCGGACGGGCTCGTCGGAACGGCCGAGTACAACACCGACCTGTTCGACCGGGACACGGTACGGCGCTTCGTACGCCACTACACCACCGTGCTGGAGGCCATCGCCGACCACCCCAGGGAGCGGATCTCCCGGCTGGGCGCACTGGAGGCGACCGAGCGGCAGCGGGTCCTGGTGGAGTGGAACCAGCGCCCGCCGGGCCTGGATTCCCCGGACCGGTGTCTGCACGAGTGGTTCCAGGACGTGGCAGCCGCGACGCCCGACGCGGTGGCGGTGGAGTGCGAGTCCAGGTCACTGACGTACGGCGAGCTGAACGCACGGGCCAATCGCCTGGCGCGCCACCTGCGCGGTCTGGGCGTCGGGCCGGGCGTGCTGGTGGCCCTGTGCCTTCCGCGGTCGGAACACATCGTGACCGGTGTGCTGGCGGTACTCAAGGCGGGCGGCGCGTACGTCCCCCTCGACCCGGCCGTGCCGGTCGAGCGGCAGAACCATGTGCTGAGTGACAGCGAGCCACGGGTGCTGCTGCTGGACGGCCCGGCCGCCGAGGGGCTGGAGACGTCGGGGGCGTCGGTCGTCGACCTGCGGGCCGACGCCGCATCGTGGGCGGACCTGCCGGACGGCGATCTGAGTCGCGCCCAGGTGGGAGCGTCCCCGGCGGATCTCGCGTATGTCATCTACACCTCGGGGTCGACGGGTGTGCCGAAGGGGGTGATGGTCGAGCATCGCAATGTGGTGCGGTTGTTCTCGGCGACGCGGGGGTGGTTCGGGTTCGGGAGCGGGGATGTGTGGACGTTGTTCCATTCGTTCGCTTTCGATTTCTCGGTGTGGGAGATCTGGGGTGCGCTGCTGCATGGTGGGCGTTTGGTGGTGGTGCCGCAGTCGGTGACGCGGAATCCGCGGGAGTTCTATGAGTTGGTGTGTTCGGCCGGTGTGACGGTGCTGAACCAGACTCCGAGTGCGTTCCGGCAGTTGATCGCGGCGCAGGGTGAGGAGGGTGCGGCGCATCGGCTGCGGGTGGTGGTGTTCGGTGGTGAGGCGCTGGATGTGGCGGCGCTGGAGCCGTGGATGGGGCGTGCGGTCAACCGGGACACCCGGTTGGTGAACATGTACGGGATCACGGAGACCACCGTGCATGTGACCTACCGGCCGCTGGAACGCGCCGACACCGAGGGCACGTCGAGTCCCATCGGGCAGCGCATCCCCGACCTGCGCGTCTACGTCCTGGACGGCCATGGCGAGCCGGTGCCCATCGGCGCGGTGGGGGAACTGTTCGTGGGCGGCGCGGGCGTGGCCCGTGGCTACCTCAACCGTCCCGAGCTGACCGCCGAACGTTTCCTGCGCGACCCGTTCCGCAGGGAACCGGGGGCCAGGATGTACCGGACGGGCGATCTGGTCCGGCAACTGCCCGACGGCTCGCTGGAGTACCTGGGCCGCAACGACGACCAGGTCAAGATCCGCGGCTTCCGCATCGAACCGGGCGAGATCGAGAGCAGGATCGGCGAACACCCCGCCGTGCGCTCGTGCGTGGTCCTGGCCCGGGAGGACCAGCCGGGCAACAAGCAACTGGTGGCATACGTGGTCCGGGAGGACGGCCACAGCGACGCGGACCCGGCCCCCGAGCTGCGCCGCCACGCCGAGCGCACCCTCGCCGCGTACATGGTCCCCAGCGCCTTCGTCGTCATGGACGCCCTGCCCCTCACCGCCAACGGCAAGCTGGACCGCAAGGCCCTCCCGGCACCCGGCACCGGCGCCTACGACCAGCGCGCCTACGTGGCGCCGAGCACCGACACCGAACGGGCGCTCGCGGCAGCGTGGGCCGAGCTGCTGGACTTCGACGAGACACGTATCGGCGCCGACGACAACTTCTTCGCGCTCGGCGGCCACTCGCTGCTCATCACGGTCCTGGTGGCCCGGCTGAAGGGCCTCGGCTTCGACGTCCCGGTGCGCAGCGTGTTCGGCAGCCCGACGCTGGCCCGGCTGGCGGCGGAGATCGACGGGACCACGGCGGACCAGGCGTACACGGTGCCGCCCAATCCGATCCCCGAGGGCTGTGAACACCTGACCCCGCAGCTGCTGCCCCTGGTGGCGCTGGACCAGGCGCAGATCGACGCGATCGTGGCGACCGTCCCCGGCGGCGCCCCCGCCGTCCAGGACATCTATCCGCTCGCCCCGGCGCAGGAGGGCATTCTCTTCCACCACCTGCTGGACCCGGACAACGACCCGTACCTCGTCTCCGTGCTCCTCACGGCCGACGACGAGGCGGCGTGCACCGCCTTCACCGAGGCGCTGCAGACGCTGATCGACCGCCACGACGTCCTGCGCACCGCCGTGCACACCGCGGACCTGCCCGAGCCGGTGCAGGTCGTGCGGCGCACGGCGCGCCTGGAGGTGGAGCGGACCCGCCTCGATCCGGACCAGGACGCCGAACGGCAGGCGCGTGCGCTGCTGGACCGGCCCCGGCGCATGCGCGTTGACCGGGCCCCGCTGCTACGGCTCCTCATCGCCGAGGACCCGCACGCCGACCGGCGCCATCTGCTGCTGAGCGCCCATCACCTCATCGAGGACGCCACCACCCTGCGGCTGGTCCTCCAGGAACTCGCGGCACACATGGCGGGCCGGGCCGACCTGGCGCCGCCCGCGCCGTACCGCGACTTCGTCGCGCACACCGTGCGGCGGATGGCCTCGGATGAGGTGGAGGCCCATTTCCGGGCCGCCCTCGCCGATGTCACCGAGCCGACCACCCCCTTCGGCCTGACGAACGTACGCGGCGACGGCCACCGCTATCCGCAGCTGCGGCGCGCGCTGCCCGCCGACCTCACCCGCGAGGTGCGCGCCCAGGCCCGGCGGCTGCGCGTCAGCCCGGCCGTCCTCTTCCACGCCGCGTGGGCCCGCGTGGTGGCCGCGTCCACGCAGCGGGACGACGTCGTGCTGGGCACCGTGCTGTCGGGGCGCCTCCAGGGCGTGCCCGGGGTCGAGCGGATGCTCGGCAACTTCATCAACACCCTGCCCCTGCGGGTGCGGCTGGCGGACCGTACCGTCCGGGACCTGGTCGCGGATGTGGACACCGGCCTGCGGGAGCTGATCGCCCGCGAGCAGACCCCGCTCAGCCTGGCGCAGGGCTGCAGCGGCCTGGACAACGACACCCCGCTGTTCAGCTCGGTGGTCAACTTCCGCCACTTCGAGCCCGGGGACGCGACCGCCGCCCGGCTGGAGGACCTGGGGATCCGGTGGGTCGCGGAGGCCGACGCGATCAACTACCCCCTCTCGGTGTCGCTGGACGACTTCGGCACCGAACTGTCCCTGCACATCCGGGTCGACGACGCCGTGGCATGCGAGGCCGTGGCGGACTACGTCGAGACCGCGCTGTACGGCATCACCGGCGCCCTCGCCGCGGACGACGGAACCAGCACCCCGGTACTCGACGTCGACGTCCTGCCCGAGGCCGAGCGCCGACGGCTCCTGGTGGAGGGGAACCGGCAGCCCGAGGGCGCGGACTCGCCCGAGCGGTGTGTGCACCGGTGGTTCGAAGAGGTGGCCGCCGGGTCGCCGGACGCGGTGGCGGTGGTGTGCGAGGGCCGGTCGCTGTCGTACGCCGAGCTGAACGCGAGCGCGAACCGGCTCGCCCGCCATCTGCGCGGCCTCGGCGTCGGCCGCGACACCCTCGTGGCGCTCTGTCTTCCGCGCAGTGAGCACCTGGTGGTGAGCGTGCTCGCGGTGCTCAAGGCAGGTGGCGCCTATGTGCCGGTCGATCCGGCGGTGCCGGTGGAGCGGCTGGCCCATGTGCTGGGCGACAGCGCGCCGCGGGTGCTCCTGGTCGACGGGCCGGTGCCCGAGGGCCTGGACACCTCCGGGGTCCCGGTCGTGGACATCCGGGCGGACGCCGGGCGGTGGGAGAGCGAACCGGACGGTGATCTGACCGGAGTGGCGGCCTCACCGGCGGATCTCGCGTATGTCATCTACACCTCGGGGTCGACGGGTGTGCCGAAGGGGGTGATGGTCGAGCATCGCAATGTGGCGCGGTTGTTCTCGGCGACGCGGGGGTGGTTCGGGTTCGGGAGCGGGGATGTGTGGACGTTGTTCCATTCGTTCGCTTTCGATTTCTCGGTGTGGGAGATCTGGGGTGCGCTGCTGCATGGTGGGCGTTTGGTGGTGGTGCCGCAGTCGGTGACGCGGAATCCGCGGGAGTTCTATGAGTTGGTGTGTTCGGCCGGTGTGACGGTGCTGAACCAGACTCCGAGTGCGTTCCGGCAGTTGATCGCGGCGCAGGGTGAGGAGGGTGCGGCGCACCGTTTGCGGGTGGTGGTGTTCGGTGGCGAGGCGCTGGATGTGGCGGCGCTGGAGCCGTGGATGGGGCGTGCGGTCAACCGGGACACCCAGCTGGTGAACATGTACGGGATCACGGAGACCACCGTGCATGTGACCTACCGGCCGCTGGAACGCGCCGACACCGAGGGCACGTCGAGTCCCATCGGGCAGCGCATCCCCGACCTGCGCGTGTACGTCCTGGACGGGCGCGGCAAACCCGTACCGCCCGGCGTCGTCGGCGAGCTGTTCGTGGGCGGCGCGGGCGTGGCCCGCGGCTACCTCAACCGCCCCGAGCTGACCCGCGAACGCTTCCTGACCGACCCGTTCTGCGGAGAGCCGGACGCCCGCATGTACAAGACCGGCGACCTGGTACGCCAGACAGCGGACGGCTCGCTGGAATACCTGGGCCGCAACGACGACCAGGTCAAGATCCGCGGCTTCCGCATCGAACTGGGCGAGATCGAATCCGCCCTCGCCCGGCACGAGGCGGTGGCCCACGGCGTCGTCGTCCCCCGGCAGTCCGCCGACAACCGCACCCTGGTCGCGTACGTCCGCCCCACCGCCCAGTGGCTCGACTCCGCCGCCCGGGAACAGAACACCACGCTTCTCGACCAGTGGCAGCGGGTCTTCGACGACGAATACGCCGGTGCCACCGGGGACGCGGACACCGCCGACGACCTGAACCTGGCCGGCTGGGAGAGCAGCTACACCGGCGAGCCCATCGCCGAGTCCGACATGCGCGAATGGATCGACGGCACGGTCCGGCGCATCGAGGATCTGCGCCCCAAGCGGCTGCTGGAAATCGGCTGCGGCACCGGACTGCTGCTCTTCCGCTACGCCGAAGCCTGCGACGCGGTCCACGCCCTCGACCTCTCCGCCACCGCCCTCGACGACGTACGCCGGGGCGTGGCGCGCCGCGGCTGGTCGCACATCACCCTGGAGCGGGGCGACGCCTGGTCCGTGACACATCTGCCCCGCGCCATGTACGACACCGTCGTCATCAACTCGGTCGCCCAGTACTTCCCCAACCGGGCCTACCTGGAGGAGGCCATCGCCCGGCTGCTGCCCCTCGTCGAGGAGGGCGGCCGCATCCTCATCGGCGACGTCAGGAACCTGGACCTGCTGTCGGCCCATCTGACCGCCTCCGAACGTGGCCGCGCGGGCGGCCGCACGACGGCCGGTGCCCTCACCGCGCAGGTGCGCCACCGCCGCCGTCAGGAGAGCGAACTGCTCTTCAGCCCGACGTACTTCACCGGCCTGCCCGAGCGGTTCCCCGAACTCGGCGCCGTCGACATCATGGCCAAGCGCGGCACCGGCGACTACGAAATGCTCGCCTACCGCTACGACGTCGTCCTGACCAAGGGCGCCGGCCCCGCCGACGAGCCCCTGCCCTGGCTGGAGGCCACCACCCCGGCACGGCTGCGCGCCCTCCTGGAGGGCGGCACCCCCGACCGGTTCGGCGTCAGCGGCCTGACCAACCCGCAGGTCGAGGACGATGTGCGGATCAGCGACGCCCTCACCCGGCTGCCGTCCTCGCACGAGGTGGAGCCGCTGACCGGAGGCGCCAGGCTGTCCCGCGCGGCGACCGATGCCGTACGGGAACTCGACGCCGTGCTGCGCCACGCGGAACAGCTCGGCTACCGCGTCGAACCCACCTGGTCACAGGACCGGCCCGACGCGCTGGACCTGGTGTTCGGCAGGGGCCGGCTGCCCCGGGTCCGCGCCCGCGCCCCCTACCGTGCGACACATCTGGCCAACACGGTGCGCATCGGCGACCTGGGCCCGTCGATGGCGCGCCTGCTCAAGGAACACCTGTCCGCGAGCCTGCCGGAGTACATGGTCCCCGGGGTGTTCGTGCTCCTCGAAGAGTTCCCCGTCACCGTCAACGGCAAGGTCGACAAGGGAGCGCTTCCCGCGCCCGACGAGGACGCCGTGGCCAAGGAGGCGTACGTCGCGCCACGCACCGAAGCCCAGCGGACCCTGTGCCGGATCCTCCAGGACGTGCTGGGGCTCGGCCGCGTCGGGCTGGAGGACGGCTTCTTCGCCCTCGGCGGGCACTCCCTGCTGGCCGTACGGCTCAATCTGCGCGTGCGCCAGGAGACGGGCCGGGAACTGCCGCTCCAGCTCATCCTCACCGGTGCCACCGTGGCGGACATGGCCGCGGCGCTGGAGGAGGAGCCCGCCACGGAGGACACCGCGCCGCTGGTCCCCGCCGCACCCGCGCCCGGCGCGGACGCGCCGCTCTCCCTCCAGCAGGCCGACCTGTGGTTCCTCAACCACCCCGGCCACCTGCCCGCGTCGTACGACAACGCTCAGCTCGCGTACCGCATGGCGGGCCACCTGGACCGGGACGCCTTCGCGGACAGCGCCCGCGCCCTGGTCGAACGGCACGCGATCCTGCGCACCAGCTACGTGCGCCACGACGGCACGGTCACCCAGCGCGTCAACGACGGTAGCGGCTTCCCCGTGCACATCGCCGAGCGGATCACCGGAGCCGACGCGCTCACCCGGTGGCTGCGCGACGAGCGGACCCGCCCGTTCGCACCGGACGACCCGTACATGGTGCGCATCCACCTGGTGCCGGTCTCGGAGCGTGAACACGTCTTCGTCCTCACCCGGCCCTGGGGCGTGTTCGACGGATGGTCGCTGACCATCGTGCTGTCCGAACTGCTCACCCTGTACCGCGCGCTGACCCGCAACACCCGGCCCGAGCTGCCGGAACTCCCGCTGCGGTACGCCGACTTCGCCCGCTGGCAGCGCGGCGCGGTCGACAGCGCGGAACTCGACCGCCAGCGCGCCTACTGGCGGCGGCAGCTGGACGGGCTGCCCGCGTGCCTGTCGCTGCGCACCGACCACCCGCGGCGCGCCGTCAAGTCCTACCAGGGCGCCTCGCTCCCCTTCGAGGTGGGGCCGGATGTGCTCACCGGGCTGCGGAAGCTGGGCCGGGAACGCGGCGCCACCCTCTACATGACCCTGCTGTCGGCGTTCGGCGTGCTGGTCGGCGGCCACAGCGACGACGACGAACTCGCGATCGGATCCCCGGTCACCCACCGGCCCCGGGCCGAGCTGGAACACCTCGTGGGTTACTTCGTCAACACGCTCGTGATGCGCCTGGACGTGGCCCCGGACCGGTCCTTCACCGAGGTGCTGGCCCGGGCCGGGCAGGTCACCGCCGAGGCCCACGCGCACAAGGACCTGCCCTTCGCCGACCTGGTCAGGAGCCAGGTGCCGGAGCCCGACCCGGCCCACTCCCCGCTGTTTCAGGTGATGTTCAACCTGGTCCCGAACCCGGTGCCGGAGCCGGACCGGACCGACGCCGACGACCTCGCGATCACACCCGTCGACCTCCACTCCGGCACGGCGAAGTACGACCTCGGCCTGACGGTGCGGGAAACGGCGTCCGGGCTGCTGGGATCCCTCGAATACTGCACCGATCTCTTCACCCGGGAGACGGCCGGCCGCATGGCCCGGTCCTACGAGCACCTGCTGCAAGTAATCGTGGCCGACCCGGGCGCCGGTCTGGAGTGGCTGCGCGCACGGGCGTATCGGGCACGGGTGGATCGGGCACGGGCGGAGCGGGCACGGACGGACGAGTCCGAGTGACGGCGCGATCGGAGAAGGAACACCTCATGCCCACGAGTTATCCGACCGAGCGCGCGGTGGCCGTGGTCGGCATGGCCTGCCGTGTCCCCGGAGCCGAGGACCTGGGCGCCTTCTGGCGGCTCCTGCGGGACGGCGTCGACGCCATCACGGACGTTCCCGCGGGGCGGTGGGACCTGGACGGTGCTCCCGGCGCCCTCGACACGGCGGGGCTGCGGCGTGGTGGCTTCCTGGACCGGGTCGGCGACTTCGACCCCGGGTTCTTCGGCATCTCCCCCCGGGAAGCCGCGGCGATGGACCCGCGGCAGCGGCTGGCCCTCGAACTGAGCTGGACGGCGCTGGAGCACGCCGGTGTGGTTCCGGACCGCCTGCGCGGCGGCTCGGCCGCCGTCTTCCTCGGCGCCACCGGCGACGACTACGCCACGCTCGCCCATCGCCGCGGTCCGGACTCCGTGTCCCACCACTCGCTGGCCGGACTGAGCCGCGGCGTGATCGCCAACCGGGTCTCGTACCACCTCGGTCTGCGCGGGCCCAGCCTCACCGTGGACGCGGCACAGTCCTCGTCCCTGGTGGCCGTCCACCTGGCGTGCGAAAGCCTGCTCTCGGGAACCACCGGTCTTGTGCTGGCCGGTGGCGTCCACCTGAATCTGGCCCCGGAGAGCACGCTCGCCTTCGCCCGGGCGGGAGCACTGTCCCCGGACGGCCGCTGCCACACCTTCGACGCGCGCGCCAACGGCACCGTCCGGGGCGAGGGCGGCGGCGTGGTCGTCCTGAAGCGCCTGACGGACGCCCTCGCCGACGGCGACCCGGTGCACTGCGTCCTGCTGGGCGGCGCCGTGAACAACGACGGCGGTGGCCAGGCCCTCACCGTGCCCGACGGCGCGGCACAGCGGGAGCTGTTACGGGACGCCTGCGCCCGGGCCGGGGTGGAACCGGCGCATGTGCGGTACGTGGAACTGCACGGCACCGGTACCAAGGCGGGCGACCCGGTCGAGGCGGGAGCCCTCGGAGCGGTGTTCGGCGAGGGCCGGACCGGCGAACAGCCCCTGCTCGTGGGCTCGGTGAAGACCAACATCGGGCACCTGGACGGCGCCGCGGGCGTCATCGGGCTGATCAAGGTGGCGCTGTCGCTCCGGCACGGGACCCTGCCGGCGAGCCTGCACTACGCCGACCCGCACCCGTCGATCCCCATGGAGCGGCTGAAGCTCCGGGTGAACGCCGCCACCAGGACGTGGCCCGACGGCCCGCGGCTGGCCGGTGTCAGCTCGTTCGGCCTGGGCGGCACCAACTGCCATCTGGTGGTCGCCGAAAGCCCCAACGGTCCCACCGACCCCACCGGCGACGACGCAGACGAGACCGCCGGCGTGAGCCCGGCCGTCCCGTTCCCGGTCCCGGTGTCGGGCAGGACCGAGGCGGCGATGCGGGCCCAGGCGGATCGCTTGCGCGCATGGGTGGCGGCCGACCCGGGCCTGTGCCCGGCGGACGTGGGGTATTCGGCAGTGACGACCCGTTCGGCGCTGGAACACCGCGCGGTGGTGGTGGCGTCGGACCGCACCGAACTCCTGGACGGCCTGGCGGCGGTGGCGTCCGGGGCGCCGTCCCCGAACGTGGCGGAGGGCGTGGCCGGTCACGCGTCCGGCGTGGTGTGGGTGTTCCCCGGACAGGGGCCGCAGTGGGCCGGGATGGCCCTGGATCTGTGGGAGTCGTCGGCCGTGTTCGCCGCGCGGATGGACGAGTGCGCGCGGCTGCTGGGCGGGCTCGTCGACTGGTCCTTGCGGGAAGTGCTCGCCGACGAGGCCGCGTTGCGGCGGATGGACGTGATGCAGCCCGCCCTGTTCGCGGTGCAGGTGTCGCTCGCCGAGGTGTGGCGCTCCGTGGGACTGGCGCCGTCCGCCGTGGCGGGCCACTCACAGGGCGAGATCACCGCTGCCTGCGCCGCGGGGATCGTGTCCCTGGCGGACGCCATGCGGCTGATGGTGGAACGCAGCCGGGCCATCGTGGCCCGGCTGTCCGGCCGGGGAGCCATGGCCCTGCTGGCGATGCCATCCGAGGAGGTGGACCAGAGCCGGGTGACCATCGGGGCGGTGAACGGCCCCGGCGCGGTCGTCGTCTCCGGCCCGGTCGATGTGGTGCGGGAGATGGTGGCCGAGTGTGAGGCCCGTGGCGTACGGGCCCGGATGGTTCCCATCGACTACGCCTCGCACTCGCCGCAGGTCGAGGACATCCGGGAGGACGTCCTGCGGGCAGCCGACGGGGTCACTGCCCGGGACACCGGTGTCGCGTTCTGGTCGACCGTCACCGGTGGCCGACTCGGCGCCGACCGGCTGGACGCCGAGTACTGGTACGCGAACCTGCGGGAGCGGGTGCGGCTGGAGGACACCGTCCGGGCGCTGGCCGAGGCCGGACACGGGGTGTTCCTGGAGGTCAGCCCGCACCCGGTGCTGACCATGGCCATGCGGTCCACGGTGGACACCGTGGACGGTGCCGCCGGGGCGGTGGTGCAGGGCACGCTGCGCCGCAACGCGGGCGGCGCCCGGCGGTTGCTGCTGTCCCTGGCCGAGGTGTACGCGCGGGGCGCGGCGGTGGACTGGCGGCCGCTCTTCGAGGGCTCCGGGGCCCGTACCGTGGAACTTCCCACCTACGCCTTCCAGCGACAGCCCTATTGGCTCTCCGGCGAGGCCCTTTCCCCGGCCGTACCGCGATCCGGGCCGTCGTCCGCGCCGCCGGAGGCGGAGTCCACCCCCGAACCGTCCGGCCCGGGGGAGCCGGAGCTGTGGACGCTGGTGCGCTCCCACGCGGCGGCCGTCCTCGGGCACACCGCCCCCGGCACCGTCGAGGCCGACCGCTCGTTCAAGGAGCTGGGCTTCGACTCGGTCACGGCGGTGGAGCTGAGCGAGCGGCTGGGCCGCGCGACCGGTCTGCCGCTGCCCACCTCGCTGATCTTCGACCACCCCACCCCCGCCGTGCTCGTACGCCATCTGCACGACGAGCTGTCGGGGCGCCTGCCGGACCGGCAGCGGACCCCCGACGACTCCGCCGCCACCGACGACGACCCGATCGCGATCGTGGGCATGAGCTGCCGGCTGCCGGGCGGTGTGTCCTCTCCCGAGGACCTGTGGCAGCTGGTCATGGAGGGTGTGGACGCAGTCTCTGCCTTCCCGGAGGACCGCGGCTGGAGCCTGGATCCGGCGGACACCGGACACGTCCGCACCGGTGGATTCCTGGCGGACGCCATGGACTTCGACGCCGACTTCTTCCGGATCAGCCCGCGTGAGGCCCGGGCGATGGACCCGCAGCAGCGGCTGTTGCTGGAGGTGTCATGGGAGGCCCTGGAACGGTCCGACATCGACCCCGCCACGCTGCGTGGCAGCCGGACGGCCGTCTTCACCGGCGTCATGAACCAGGACTACGTGCCCCGGTTGCACGAGACGACCGAGAGCTTCGCCGGACACGCGCTCACCGGCGGGGCGCCGAGCGTGGCGTCCGGCCGTGTGGCCTACACCCTCGGGTTGGAGGGGCCCGCGGTGTCCGTGGACACCGCGTGTTCCTCGTCGCTGGTGGCGTTGCACCTGGCGGCGCGGTCGCTGCGGTCGGGGGAGTGCACGCTGGCCCTGGCCGGGGGAGTGACGGTGATGTCCACACCCGGGATGTTCGCGGAGTTCTCCCGGCAGGGCGGGCTGTCGCCCGACGGCCGCTGCAAGGCGTTCTCGGACGCGGCCGACGGCACGGGCTGGGCCGAGGGCGTGGGCATGGTGGTGCTGGAGCGGCTGTCGGACGCACGGCGCAACGGCCACCGCGTACTGGCCGTGGTACGCGGTTCCGCGATCAACCAGGACGGCGCCTCCAACGGGCTGACCGCTCCCAACGGCCCGTCGCAGCAACGCGTCATCCGCGACGCGCTGGCGAGCGCCGGTCTGTCCGGCGGGGACGTCGACGCGGTGGAGGCACATGGCACCGGGACCGCTCTCGGCGACCCCATCGAGGCGCAGGCGCTGCTGGCGACGTACGGGCAGGAGCGGGAGCGTCCGCTGTGGCTGGGGTCGGTGAAGTCGAACCTCGGCCATACGCAGGCGGCGGCGGGCGTGACCGGTGTGATCAAGATGGTGATGGCCATGCGCCACGGCGTGCTGCCGCGCAGCCTGCACCTCGACGAGCCGTCGCGGCACGTGGACTGGTCGTCGGGAGCGGTCGAGCTGCTGACCGAGCGGCGGACATGGCCCCTCGGCGACCGGCCGCGCCGGGCCGCGGTGTCGTCGTTCGGAATGAGCGGCACCAACGCGCACATGATCCTGGAGCAGCCGCCGACGCCCGCAGAAGACACCGCAGCCGACACCACCGAAGATCGGTTCCCGGTGCCGGTCGTCCTGTCCGGCGCGACCGAGACCGTGCTACGGGACCAGGCCGAGCGGCTGCGCCACCACCTGGAGAACGCCCCGGACCTGCGCCCGGCCGACATCGGCTGGTCGTCGACGAGGCGTACCCCCTTCCGCCACCGTGCCGTCGTCGTGGCCGCCGAACGGGACGGCCTGGTGGCCGGGCTGGACGCGCTGGCGCTCGGCCCGGACGCCCCGGGCCCGGTGCGCGGGGCGGCCCGCGACACCGGTGGCCGGGTGGTGTTCGTCTTCCCCGGCCAGGGCTCCCAGTGGGCCGGGATGGCGGTGGAACTCCTCGACGCCTCGCCGGTTTTCGCCGGACGTGTCCGCGAGTGCGCGGCCGCCCTGGCCGAGTTCGTGGACTGGGACCTGGAGGGCGTGCTCAGACAGGTGCCGGGGGAGCCCACGCTGGAGCGGGTCGACGTGGTGCAGCCGGTGTCCTGGGCGGTGATGGTGTCGCTGGCGGCGCTGTGGCGGTCGTACGGTGTCGAACCCGCCGCCGTCCTGGGCCATTCGCAGGGCGAGATCGCGGCGGCCTGCGTCGCGGGCGCGCTGTCGCTGCGGGACGCCGCGCGGGTCGTCGCGTCGCGTTCGCAGGCGATCGCCAAGGGGCTGGCAGGGCTGGGCGGAATGATGTCGGTCGCACTGCCGCGCGGGGAGGCGGAGTCCCGGCTGAAGCGGTGGGAAGGCCGCCTGGAGGTGGCGGCGGTGAACGGTCCCTCCGCGACCGTGATCGCCGGTGAGCCGCGGGCGCTGGACGAACTGCTCGCGGACTGCGAGTCGGAGGGCGTCCGGGCGCGCAGGGTGCCGGTGGACTACGCCTCGCACACCTCCCACGTGGAACGCATCGAGGACGAACTGGCCCGGGTGCTCGCGGACGTGCGCCCCGCCCGGCCCACGGTGCCGTTCTTCTCGACGGTCGGGCGGGACTGGCTGGGCGAGGAGCCGGTGGACGCGGGCTACTGGTACCGGAACCTGCGGCAGACGGTGCACTTCCAGTCCGCCGTGGAGGCGCTGGCCGAGCAGGGCCACGACACGTTCATTGAGGTCAGCTCCCACCCGGTGCTCGTCATGAGTGTCCAGGAAACCCTGGAGGCCCGCGGGGACGCGGCCGCCACGGCGGTATCGGGAACGCTGCGGCGCGACGAGGGCGGCCCGGACCGGTTCCTCGCGTCGGTGGCGCAGGTGTGGACGCGCGGTGTCGCGGTGGACTGGACCCGGGCGTTCACCGGCCTCGGCGCGTCCGGCGTCGAGCTGCCGCCGTACCCCTTCCAGCACCGGCGCTACTGGCTGGACCCCGCGGCGGACCAGCCGCTGCTCGGACACGCGGTGGACCTCGCGGAAGGGTCCGGCACCGTTCTCACCGAACGGCTGTCGCCGCGCAGGCGGCCGTGGCTGGCCGACCACCGGGTGCTCGGCCAGATCGTGGTACCGGGCACCGCGCTGCTCGAAATGGCCCTGCGCGTCGGCGACATGGTGGAAGAGCTGACCCTGCGCACGCCGCTGGTGATCCCGGAGCGCGGCGAGGCCGAGGTGCAGCTGACCGCGGCGCAGCCCGACGACGCCGGACACCGCGCGGTGCGCATCCACGGACGTGTCCTCGGCGACACCGACGCGGCATGGCAGTTGCACGCCACCGGAGTGGTGAGCACCGCCGGATCCGACGGCGCGGGCATCGTGCCCGGCCAGTGGCCTCCGGCCGGGGCGACACCGCTGGACCTCACCGACTGGTACGAGGAACTGGCCGCGCGCGGCCTGGAGTACGGGCCGTCGTTCCGGAACCTGGTCCAGGTGTGGCGCGACGGCGACGACCTCCTCGCGGAGATGGCCCTCAGCGACGAGGCGGGCCCGTTCCGGATGCATCCGGCGCTGCTCGACGCGGCACTCCACCCGCTGGTGCTGGAGACGGGCCCCGGACCCGTGGTGCCGTTCTCCTGGGCCGGTGTGCGACTGACGCGCGCGGGGGCGTCCCGGGTGCGCGTACGGATCAGCCCGACCGGGGACAACCGGGCGTCGCTGACCGTGGCCGACGACAGCGGGGTCGAGGTGCTGTCGGTCGACTCCCTCACCCTGCGGCCACTCGACGCCCGGCGGGTCGACCCGAAACTCTTCCAGGTCGAGTGGCGCGAGACCGCCCTGCCCGGCACACCGGCCCGGCCGGGCACCACCATCGTCGTGCCGCCCTCGGCGCCGGACACGGACGGCCTGCCCGGGGCCGCTCACACGACCGCGGAGTCGGTGCTGCGGGACGTACGGATGTGGCTGGAGGAGCACCAGGAGCACCAGGACGGCTCCTCCCCGCTGCTGGTCACCACCCGGCGGGCCGTGGCCGTGGCGCCGGACGAGGACGTCGACCTCGCCGCCGCCACCGTATGGGCCCTGCTGCGCTCGGCCCAGACCGAACACCCCGGCCGTATCGTGCTGGTGGACTCCGGAGCCACCGGCGAACCGCCGCCCGATCAGCTGGGACGCGCCCTGGCCACAGGCGAACCGCAGATCGCGCTGCGCTCGGAGGCGGCCTTCGTCCCCCGGCTCGCCCGTGGCTCCGTCCCCGCCCCCGAGCCCGGGCGGCCGGGTGTGGACCCCGATGGTACCGTGCTGATCACCGGCGGAACCGGGGGACTCGGCGCTGCGGTGGCACGCCACCTGGTGGCCCGCCACGGGGTGCGCCACCTGCTGCTGGTGAGCCGCCGGGGCTCGGCCGCCGACGGCGCGGACGATCTCGTATCCGAGCTGACCGAGGCCGGTGCCGCGGTCACGGTGGCCGCCTGCGACGTGGCCGACCGGGCCGCGCTCGCCGACGTCCTCGCCTCCGTACCCGAGTCGGCACCGCTGCGTACCGTGGTGCACGCGGCGGGCACCCTCAGGGACGGCCCGGTGCTGTCGCTGACGCCGGAACACCTGCACGCCGTGCTGTCCGCGAAGGCCGACGCCGCGTGGCATCTGCACGAGCTGACCCGCGGCCTCGACCTGTCGGCGTTCCTCATGTTCTCCTCCGTCTCGGCCACGCTCGGCCTCGCCGGACAGGCCAACTACGCGGCGGCCAACGCGTTCCTCGACGCTCTGGCCCACCACCGGCACCGCCAGGGGCTGCCCGCGGTGGCACTGGGCTGGGGGCTCTGGGAACAGGGCACCGGGCTCACCAGCCGGCTCGCCGACGCCGACCGGCAGCGCCTGGCCCGCATCGGTCTGAGGCCCCTGCCCACCAGTGACGGCCTGGCCCTGCTCGACCTCGCGCTGGGCGCGGACCGGCCGCACCTGGTGCCCGCCTGGCTGGACATGTCCGCACTCCGCGACACCGAGCCACCCCCGCTCCTCCGCGGGCTGGCCCCGGCCCCGGCCGCCCGTGGCGGGCGGGCGCGCGAGGACGCGAAGCCACTGCGCGAGCGGCTGTCGGCCCTGCCCGAGAGGGACCGCGAGCTGACCGTGCGGCGTCTGGTGCAGGCCGAGACGGCGACGGTGCTGGGCCGCTCCGGGCCCGGCGACGTACTCCCCGAGCGGGGCTTCACCGACCTGGGCTTCGACTCGCTGACCGCCCTGGAACTCCGCACCAGGCTCGGCACCCTGACCGGCCTCGCGCTGACCGCCACGGTGACCTTCGACCACCCCAGCCCCCACGCGCTGGCACAGCACCTGCTGGGGCGGCTCGCCCCGCAACCGCTCACGGACGGGCCGCCCGCGGCCGAATCTGTGGACCCCGCCGTCCTCGCCGAGCTGGACCGGCTGGAGGCGAGCGTGACCGCCGCCGCTGGCGACGGACTGCGGTCGGCCGTCACCACCCGGCTGTGGGAGCTGCTGGCGACGCTGAGCCCGGAGGACGACGCGGTGGACCCCGCCCTGGATCCCGAGGTGGCCGCGGCCGGCGCGGACGAGCTCTTTGCCCTGATCGACGATGAGTTGGGAAGGCCCTGAACACCATGAGCGACGAGAAGCTGCTCGCTTATCTGAAGCGGGTCACCGCCGAACTGCGCCAGACGCGCCGGAAGGTGGCGGAGCTGGAGTCGACGAGCCAGGAGCCGACGGGCCGGGAGCCGATCGCGATCGTGGGCATGGCGTGCCGCTTCCCCGGCGGCGTGTCCTCGCCCGAGGAGCTGTACCGGCTGGTGGCCGACGGCATCGACGCGGTGTCCGAGTTCCCGGTGAACCGCGGCTGGGACCTCGGCGGGCTGTACGACCCCGACCCGGACCGGGCCGGTACGAGCTACACCCGGCACGGCGGGTTCCTGCACGACGCGGCCGACTTCGACGCGGCCTTCTTCGGGATGTCGCCCAAGGAGGCGCTGGCCACCGATCCGCAGCAGCGCCTGCTGCTCCAGTCGAGCTGGGAGGCGCTGGAGCGCGCCGGAATCGCCCCCGCGTCGCTGCGCGGCAGCCGCACCGGGGTCTTCACCGGGGTGATGTACGGCGACTACGGGTCGCGTCCGGAAGGCGCCGCCGAGGGCTTCGAGGGCCACCTGTTCACCGGCAGCCTGCCGAGCGTGGCGTCCGGCCGCGTGGCCTACACCCTCGGCCTGGAGGGCCCCGCGGTGTCCGTGGACACCGCGTGTTCCTCGTCGCTGGTGTCGCTCCACCTGGCGGCGCAGGCGCTGCGGTCCGGTGAGTGCGCGCTGGCGCTCGCGGGCGGGGTGGCGGTGATGGCGACGCCGCGGACGTTCGTGGAGTACTCGCGCCAGCGCGCCCTGTCGCCCGACGGCCGCTGCAAGGCGTTCTCGGACGCGGCCGACGGCACGGGCTGGGCCGAGGGCGTGGGCATGGTGGTGCTGGAGCGGCTGTCGGACGCGCGGCGCAACGGCCACCGCGTACTCGCCGTGCTGCGCGGCTCGGCGGTCAACCAGGACGGCGCCTCCAGCGGGCTTACGGCCCCCAACGGACCGTCGCAGGAACGGGTCATCCGGCAGGCGCTCGCCTCGGCCGGGCTGTCCCCCGAGGACGTGGACGCCGTCGAAGCACACGGCACCGGCACGGTCCTCGGCGACCCCATCGAGGCGCAGGCGCTGCTGGCCACGTACGGCCAGGGCCGTACCGAACCGCTGTGGCTCGGCTCCCTCAAGTCGAACATCGGCCACGCCCAGGCGGCCGCGGGCGTCGGCGGCGTCATCAAGATGGTGATGGCCATGCGCCACGGTGTGCTGCCGCGTACCCTGCACGCCGACGTGGCCTCGCGGCACGTGGACTGGTCGTCGGGCGCGGTCGAGTTGCTGACCGAGCGGCGGCCGTGGCCCCTCGGAGACCGGCCGCGCCGGGCCGGGGTGTCGGCGTTCGGCGCCAGTGGCACCAACGCCCACGTGATCATCGAGGAGCCGCCCGCCGCGGACGCCGAGGAGACCGGACCGGTGGTGGCGGCCCCGGTGCCGGTGGTGGTGTCGGGCGCGACCGAGGCCGCACTGCGCGCCCAGGCGGCGCGGCTGCTGGAGCGGGTGGTGTCCGACCCGGACGCCACACCGGCGGACATCGGCCACTCCACGGTCACGACCCGCTCGGCGCTGCACCACCGCGCCGTCGTCGTCGCCGAGGACCGCGCCGAACTCGCCGACGGGCTGGCCGCCCTCGCCGCCGCCGAGCCGTCGCCGCGCGTGGCCGAGGGCTCCGTCGTCCCCGAGTCCGGTGTGGTGTGGGTGTTCCCCGGCCAGGGCTCGCAGTGGGCCGGGATGGCCCGCGAACTGCGGGAGTCCTCCCCGGCGTTCGCCGCACGGCTGGACGAGTGCGAGCGGGCGCTGAGCGGTCTGGTCGACTGGTCGCTGGGGGAGGTCCTGGAGGACGAGGCGGCCCTGTCGCGGGTGGACGTGGTCCAGCCCGCGCTGTGGGCGGTCATGGTCTCGCTGGCCGAGGTGTGGCGTTCGGTGGGGCTCGTCCCGTCGGCCGTGGTGGGCCACTCCCAGGGCGAGATCGCCGCCGCGTGCGTGGCCGGCGCGCTGTCCCTGGAGGACGGCGCGCGGGTGTCCGCGCTGCGCGCCCGCGCGCTGCGGGCCCTCGCCGGTGGCGGCGGGATGCTGTCCATCGTGGCGTCCGAATCCTGGGTACGGGAGCGGATCGAACCCTTCGGGACCCGGCTCTCGGTGGCGGCGGTCAACGGCCCCACCACCGTGGTCGTGTCCGGCGACCCGGACGCACTGCGGGAGCTGGGCACCGTCCTGGCCGGGGCCGGGGTGATGCGGTGGAACGTCGCGGGAGTGGACTTCTCCGCGCACTCCGCGCAGGTGGAATCGCTGGAAGCCGAGCTGATGGACGTCCTGGCCACGGTTCAGCCGCGCCCCTCGCAGGTGCCGTTCTACTCGACGGTGACGGCGGGCCCACTGGACGGCACCGAGCTGGACACCGCGTACTGGTACCGCAACCTGCGGGAGCCGGTGCGCTTCCAGGAGACCGTACGGGCCCTGTACACGGACGGGTTCGGGGTGTTCGTGGAGGTCAGCCCGCACCCCCTGCTCGGCATGGCCGTCCAGGACACGGTCGACGACACCTCCGGCCACGGCGTGGTGGTGGCGGACACCCTGCGCCGTGAGGAGGACGTGGTCCGGCGCTTCCTGCTGTCCATGGCCCGGCTGCACACCCACGGCCTCGCGGTGGACTGGACGCATGCCTTCGAGGGCACCGGTGCCCGCACCGTGGAACTGCCCACCTACGCCTTCGAGTACCGGCCGTACTGGCTCCGGACACCGAAGCCGCTGGTGGGCCCCGGCGTCGAGCTGGCGGACGACGAGCGGACCGTGGTGACCGGCCGGCTGTCGCTGCGTACCCACCCGTGGCTGGCCGACCACCGCGTACGGGGCCGGGCCGTCGTGCCGGGCACCGTCCTGCTGGAGATGGCGCTGCACGCGGGCCCGGTGGTGGACGAACTGACCCTGCGGGCGCCCGTGGTGGTGCCCGAGCGGGGCGAGGTCGAGATCCAGCTGCTGGTGGACCCCGCCGACGACGGCGGCCACCGGCCCCTGCGACTGTACGCCCGCGCCCCCGAGGCCGACTGGCAGCTGCACGCCACCGGCGCGCTCGCCGAGGACGCGGTAGCGCCTTCCGGGGACGCGGCGGACCTCGCCGCCTGGCCGCCTCCGGGCGCCGAGCCGGTGGACCTCGCCTCCTGGTACGAGGACCTGGACGCGCGGGGCCTGGAGTACGGGCCCGGCTTCCGGGGGCTGCGGGCCCTGTGGCGGCACGGCGGCGAACTGTTCGCCGAGGTGCGGCTGCCCGAGCCTGTCCGCCCCGCGCTGCTGGACGCCGCCCTGCACGCAGCCCTGGACCCGACCACCGACCCGGCGCTGCCGTTCTCCTGGAGCGGCGTCCGGTGGCCGGCCCCGGAGACCGCAGCGGGGATGACCGGGCTGCGGGCGCGGATCACCCCGCTGGCGGACGGCGCTGTGGCGCTGCGTATCGCCGATGCCACCGGCCACGGCGTCCTGTCGGCCGACTCGCTGACACTGCGTCCGCTGGGCGACGCGCTCCAGGACGTTCAGGACGGCGACGGCATTGCCGCGCTGTACGAGCTGAGCTGGCACGCGGCGCGGCCGGACACCGCCACCGCCGACGCCGCGATCGGCATGGGGGGCGTCACGGTGCTGCGCTGCCCGTCCGCCGACGGCGATCTGCCCGAGCGGGTGCACACCGTGGTCTCCGGCGTACTCGGGGATCTGCGGGCCTGGCTCGCCGACGCGGACACCGGTGAGGCGCGCCTGGTGGTGGCCACCGAGCGCGCCGTGGTGGCCGATGCCGCGACCGGTGCGGAGGTGGATGGAGCAGCCGCGGCAGTGTGGGGCCTGGTCCGGTCGGCGCAGACCGAGAACCCGGACCGGATCGTGCTGGTCGACACCGACGACATGGACGGTCTGCCCCGGCTGCTGCCGTCCCTGCTGGCCTCCGGCGAGCCCCAGATCCTGGTGCGCGGCGGCGAGCGGTACGTGCCCGGACTGGTGCGCGCGGAACCGCCCGCGGCAATGGCGGCACCGGTGTTTCCGGCCGACGGCACGGTGCTGATCACCGGCGCGTCGGGCACCCTCGGCGGACTCGTGGCACGCCACCTGGTGGCCGAACACGGCGTCCGCCACCTGGTGCTGGCCGCCCGTGGGGGAGCGCCGGAACTCGCCGATGAGCTGGCCGCGACGGGCGCCACGGCGTCCTCCGTGGTGTGCGACGTCAGCGACCGCGACGCGCTCGCCGCCCTGCTCGCCGCCATTCCGCCGGACCGGCCGCTGCGCGCCGTGGTGCACGCCGCCGGAACCCTGGACGACGGTGTGATCGGCTCGTTGACACCGGAGCGGCTGCGCTCGGTGCTGGCGGCGAAGGCCGACGGCGCCTGGCATCTGCACGAACTCACCCGTGACCTGGACCTGTCGGCCTTCGTGCTGTTCTCCTCGGTGTCCGCCACCTTGGGCACCGCCGGGCAGGGCAACTACGCCGCCGCCAACGCCGTCCTCGACGCGCTGGCACACCACCGCCGCGGCCTGGGCCTGCCCGCGCTGTCCCTGGGCTGGGGCCTGTGGGCCGAGCGCAGCGCGCTGACCGGGCGGCTGGACGAAACCGACCTCGCGCGCCTGACCGGCGCCGGTGTCCGCCCGCTGGCCACCGAAGAGGGCCTGGCCTTCCTCGACGCCGCCCTCGGCATGGACAGGGCGCAGCTGCTCCCGGCCCGGCTCGACCCCACGGCCCCGGACGCCACGACGGGCAGTACGCCGCCGCTGCTCCGCACCCTCGCCCCGACAGGGCGCCGCCGCACGCCCGCCCCGCTCACCGCCGGTCCCCTCGCCGCGGGTGGCGCCACCCACGACGGGCCCGGCACCGGTGGTCTGCGGGCGATGTCCGAGGACGAGCGGGAACGCTTCGTCGAGCGGCTGGTGCTGCGCGAGACCGCCGCGGCGCTGGGACACGACTCCGACACCGGCATCGACCCCGACGCCGACTTCCAGCGCCTCGGTTTCACCTCACTGACCGCGCTGGAGGTACGTAACCGGCTGAGCGCCCGCACCCGGCTGCGGCTTCCCGCGACCCTGGTGTTCGAACACCGCACCCCGAGGGCGCTCACCGCCTTCCTCACCGGCAGGCTGCTCGACGCCGAACAGCCGTCCTCCGCCGTCCGGACCACCGCACCGACGGCCGAGGGGACGGCCGAGGTGGCCGATGACGACCGTATTGCGGTCATCGGCGTCGCCGGCCGCTACCCGCTGGCCGGGACGGTCGGCGAGCTGTGGGACAACCTCGCCCGGGGCAGGCACTGCATCCGCGAGGTCCCCGCCGAACGCTGGGACGCCGACGCGCACTACGACCCGTCCGGTGCGCGGGGCGCCTACAGCAAGTGGGCCGGGTTCATCGACGACGTCGACGCGTTCGACCCGTTGTTCTTCCACATCTCGCCGGCCGACGCCGAGGCCATGGACCCGCAGGAACGCCTGTTCCTCCAGACCGCGGCGGCGACCCTGGAGGACGCCGGTTATCCGGCGGCCACGCTCGCCGCGCAGGGGCCCGTCGGTGTGTTCGCCGGTGTGATGAGCAACGACTACGCGTGGATGGGCGGAGAGGCCAGCGCGCTCGGCGTACCGACCGACGCCCACTCCCGCCACTGGTCGGTCGCCAACCGCGTCTCGTCCTTCTTCGACTTCACCGGACCGAGCCTCGCGGTGGACACCGCGTGCTCGGCCTCGCTCACCGCCGTCCACCTGGCATGCCGCAGCATCCTGAGCAGGGAGTGCGCGGCGGCCCTCGCGGGCGGCGTCAACCTCATCCTGCACCCGCAGCACCTGCGCAGCCTGGCCCAGGCGGGGATGCTCTCCCACGACGACCGGCTCAAGGCGTTCGGCGCCGACGCGGACGGCTTCGTCGACGGCGAGGGCGTGGGCGCCGTCCTGCTCAAGCCGCTGGCCGCGGCGCTGGCCGACGGCGACCGGGTGCTCGGAGTGATCCGCGGATCGGCCATCAACGCGGGTGGCGACGCCGGTGGTTACACCGTGCCCAAGGCATCCGCCCAGGCCGCGGTGATCCGCGGCGCACTGGACCGGGCCGGTGTCACGGCGCGGACCATCGGCTACGTGGAGGCACACGGCACCGGCACCCACCTCGGCGACCCGATCGAAATCGCGGGACTGACCGAGGTGTTCGGCGGGCCGGTGGACCCGGCGCGCCGGGCGGAGGGGCCGGCGGTGGCGCTCGGCTCGGTGAAGTCCAACATCGGCCACCTGGAGGCGGCCGCCGGTATCGCGGGTCTGACCAAGGTGCTGCTGCAATTCCGGCACGGGATGCTGGCGCCGTCGCTGCACGCGGACCGCCGCAACCCGGAAATCGACTTCGCGAGCACGCCGTTCGAGGTGCAGCGGACCCTGCGGCCCTGGAGCCCGCTGGAGGACTCCGGCGCGGACGGCGCCCCGCAGCCGTCGCCACGGCGTGCCCTTGTCAGCTCTTTCGGCGCGGGCGGCGCCAATGCCTGTGTCGTTCTGGAGGAGTATCCGTTGGCCACCGAGCCCGAGTCCGAGCCGGAGCCGATCGACGAGCAGTCCGAACAGCTGCTGGTGCTCTCGGCCAGGACCGAGGAGCGGCTACGGGCCTACGCGGCGGACGTGGCCACCTTCCTGGGCGGCGGCCACACCCCGTACGAGACGGCCGGGACCGGGGACGCCACGCAGGACGCCGGACGTCTGTGCCTCCGCCTGGCCGCGGAGATGGCGGGCGTGGCACCGGACTCCCTCGACCTCGCGACCGATCTGGTGGACTGCGGCTTCGGCGTGGCCGAGCGCGCCCACTACTACGCGCTGCTGGCCGAGGAGCTGGGCACCGAGCTGCCCCCGGCCGCCACGATGGCCGGGACCATCGGAGCGGTGGCGGACGCGGTGGCGGGCCTGATGCCGCACGGCGAGGAGACGGCGACCGGCATCGTGCCGGGTGGCGAGGTCGCCACCCGCCGGGGTCCGCGGCTCGCCGATGTGGCCCACACCCTGCGATCGGGCCGTACCGCCTTCGAGTTCCGGCTCGCCCTGACGGCCACTTCGGTGTCCGAGGCCGCGCGGCTGCTGGAGGCGTACGCGGCGGGCCGGGACGAGGTCCGGATCAGCACCGGGCGCACGGCCCGTATCCGGGTGTCGCTCTCCGAGGACGAGACCACCGCTCTGGAGGCCGCGCTGAGCCAGGGCGACCTCATGACGGTGGCCGGGAGCTGGGTGGCCGGGGCCGAGGTGGACTGGTCCCGTATCACCCCCGCCGCCGCTCGCCGGATCGAGCTGCCGGGCTATCCGTTCGCCCGTAAGCGCTGCTGGATCCCCCGGCCGTCCGGTGTGTCATCCGCCCCCGCGCCGGTGGCGGCCGGCCCCGAGCCCGCCGTCGCCCGGGTGCTCGCCGGGTACGCGGCGCTGGACGCGGCCTCGGTGTCCGGGGTGCTCGGCGTCTATCAGCGCATGGGCGTCTTCCAGCACCCGGGCGAGCGCCACCACGGCGGGGAACTGCGCGTCGGGCTCCGTATCCGGGACAAGTTCCAGCGGTTGCACGACGCGCTGCTGGGCCTGCTGGCGGAGGCCGGGTTCCTGACCCGGGACGGCGACCACGTCATCACCACCGACGCGGTGGCCGGGGCGCACCCGGGCGAGGGCGCGGACCGGTGGGAGGCCGAGTTCGAGCGGGTGGCGGACACGTGCCCGGACATCGCGCCCACCGTCACCCTCAACCGGGAGTTCCTGCGGGCCTACCCACGGCTGCTGCGCGGTGAACTGGTGGGCACCGAGGTCATGTTCCCCGACTCCTCGATGGAGCTGGTGCAGGACCTCTACCGGGGGAATCCGCTCACCGACTTCTTCAACCTGCTGGCGGCCGACACCGTACGCGCCTTCCTCGGCGCCCGGCTGCCCCAGCTTCCGGCCCACGAGTCGGTCCAGGTGGTCGAGCTGGGCGCCGGGACCGGTGCGACGAGCGAGCGGGTGCTGTCGGCGCTGGCCGGGCACTCCGGCCGGGTCGGCTTCACCTTCACCGACATCTCACCGCGCTTCCTGGAGCACGGCCGTGAGCGGTTCGCCGCGGCCTATCCGTTCGCCCGGTTCCAGCTGCTCAACCTGGAACGCGGACTGGCCGAGCAGGACTTCGTACCCGGTTCCGCCGATGTGGTCCTGGCCACCAACGTGGTGCACGCCACCAGGAATCTGCGGACCACCCTGCGCAAGGTCAGGGAACTGCTGAAGCCCGGTGGCCTGCTGGTGCTCAACGAGCTGACCGCCATCCGGCCCTACCTCACGGTCGGTGGCGGCGTGATGGAGGGGTGGTGGGCCTTCGAGGACAGCGAGCTGCGCATTCCGGGCTCGCCGCTGGCCACGCCGCCCGCCTGGACCCGGCTGCTCCAGGAGGAGGGCTACGCGCAGGTCAGGGTCCTCGGCGCGGAGGAGGGCGAATGGGGCCAGCGGCTGCTGGTCGCCGAGAGCGACGCCGCCGTGCCCGGCGGGCCGTCGGCGAAGCCCGCCACTGAGCCCGCCGCCGAGGCGGCCACCACGGGCTCGCGGCCGGACGCGGCCGACGGGATCGAGGACCGGCTGCGGGAGCTGCTGGAGCGGGTCCTGAAGCTGGACGAGCGGATCGACCCCGATCGTCCGCTGGCGGACTACGGCTTCGACTCGCTGAGCGGGCTGAAGATCGTGGCCGCGGTGGATGACGCGTTCGGTGTGCCCGTGCCGCTGGACGAGTTCTTCGAGCGCCCGACGCTACGGGAGCTGACGGCACACCTGACCTCCGGCTGGCTCACCGCAGCGGCAGCACCTGCCGTCCCCGCCGAGGCAGCCACCGTGGCCGGGCCGTCCCCGGCGTCCGCCGCTGCGGCACCGGTCCTGCGCCCGCGCACCGATGCCGAACTGACCACCCACCCGCTGTCGGAGGGACAGCGCGCGCTGTGGGTGATCGAGCAGATCGCACCCGGCAACCACGCCTACAACCTCCCGCTCGCCTTCTGGCTCGACCGCGACGTCGACGTCCTCGCCCTGCGCGTCGTCCTCCAGGACGTCCTGGACCGGCACGACGCGCTGCGCTCGACCGTCCGTACCGGCGAGGACGGGCGGCCCTTCGTACGGATCGCCGCCGAACCCGAGCTGCCGTTCCAGCAGGTCTTCCTCACCTCGGACGACGAAGCGGACCTCCGCGACCGGATACGGGCGGACATGCGGCAGCCCTTCGAGCTGTCCCGGGGCCCGCTGGTGCGCGCCACGCTGTACACCCTCGGCGACGGCCGCCAGGCGTTGCTGCTGACCGTGCACCATCTGGTGCTGGACGGGGTGTCCATCCCCCTGCTGCTGGACGACGTCGAGCGCGGTTACCGCACGGTCCGCGAAGGCCGTCCGCTGCCGGACAGCCGGCCCGCCCGCACCTTCGCCGACTTCACGGCCCATCAGCGCGACCTCCTGGCCGGGCCCGAGGGAGAGCGCCTGCGCGCGTACTGGACGGACCGGCTGCGCGACCGTCGGACCACCGTCCCGCTGCCCCTGGACCGGCCGCGGCCGCCGGTGCCCGGTTTCCGGGGCGCGGTGGTGGAAGGGCGCCTGCCCGCGGCGGTGACCGAGGGGGCCCGGGCCCTCGCCACCGCCGAGCGGACCTCGCTGTCCAGCGTCATGCTGGCCGCCTTCTTCGCCCTGCTGCACCGCTACAGCGACCAGGCCGACATCGCCGTCGGCACCCCGACGGCGAACCGTCCGGCCGAGGGTTACGACGATGTGCTCGGCTACTTCATGAACATGGTGGTCGTGGCCGAGCGGGTGGACGGGCAGGAGCCCTTCCACGCCCTGGTCCGCCGGGTGCACCGGACGGTGATGGACGCCCTGCGGCACGGCGCCTACCCGCTGATCACCCTCGCCGAGGAGCTGAGGCGCGAGCACCCCGCCGCCCGTGACACGCTCTTCGACGTCGCCTTCTACTTCCACAACTGGGCCCGCGACATGCGCAACGACGGCCTCGTCCGGGACCGCGTCGAGGGCGTGCACCAGGAGGGCGAGTTCGACCTGACCCTCGATCTGATCGACCACCCGGAGGGCTGCAAGTACACCCTGAAGTACAACCCCGACCTGTTCGACGCCGCCACGGTGGAGCGGATCGGCGACCACTTCGGCACCCTGCTCGCGTCCGCGGTCGGCGCCCCCGGGGCCACGGTGGGTGATCTGGAGCTGCTGACCGAGGGCGAGCGTGCCATGCTGGCCCCGCCCGCCACCGCCGCGTACCCGGCCGACACCCTGGTGTGGGAGCTGGTGCGGCGCCAGGCCGAGGCACGCCCTGACGCGGTGGCGGTACGTTTCCAGGGCACGGAGCTGACGTACCGCCGGCTGCGGGAGCGGGTGGACGCGCTGGCCGCCCGGCTGGTGGCCGCGGGCGTCGGACGCGGCCGTACGGTCGGTGTCCTGCTGCCGCGTGACCCCGGACTGCCGGTGGCCCTGCTCGCCGTCCAGGCCGCCGGTGGCGCGTACGTACCGCTCGACCCGGCGTACCCCGCGCAGCGGCTCGCCTACATGGCCGAGGACGCCGGACTGCACCTGCTGCTCACCCACTCCGCCGTCGAGGCCACCTGCGGCGGCACGGTGCCCCGACTGTTCGCCGACGGCGACGGGCAGCCGCCCGCAGTCCCATCGCCGGGCCCCGCGGGGCCGCTGGACACCGCGTACGTGCTGTACACCTCCGGCTCCACCGGCCGTCCCAAGGGTGTCCGCGTCCCGCACCGGGCGCTGGTCAACTTCCTCTGGTCCATGGCCCGGGAACCCGGGTTCGGGGCCGGGGACACACTGCTCGCCCTCACCACCGTCTGCTTCGACATCTCCGGTCTGGAGCTGTACCTGCCGCTGATCAGCGGCGGCACCGTCGAGATCGTGCCGACCGAGGTCGCCCAGGACGGACTGCGGCTGCGGGAGGAGGTCGAGCGCGGCACGGCCACGGTGATCCAGGCGACCCCGGCCACCTGGAAGATGCTGCTCGCCGCGGGCTGGCAGGGGAATCCGCACCTCAGGGTGTTCTGCGGTGGCGAGGCGCTGCCGTACGACACGGCGCAGGCGCTGCTCGCCACCTGCCACGAGGTGTGGAACCTCTACGGCCCCACCGAGACCACCATCTGGTCGGCGGTGAGCAGGCTGCGACGCGGCGAGCCCGTCACCATCGGGACTCCGGTCGCCAACACCGGGCTGTACGTGCTCGACAGCGCGCGCAGGCCGGTGCCCACCGGTGTCGCCGGTGAGCTGTACATCGGCGGCGACGGCGTGGCCGACGGCTACCTCGGCCGCCCCGAGCTGACCGCCGAGCGCTTCCTGCCCGACCCCTTCGCGACCCGTCCGGACGCCACGATGTACCGCACGGGCGACCTGGTCCGCAGGTTTGCCGACGGGCGGATCGCCTACCTGGGGCGGATGGACGCGCAGGTGAAGGTGCGTGGCTTCCGGGTCGAACCGGAGGAGATCGAGTCGGCCCTGCGGCGCCTGGAAGGCGTCCGCGAAGCCGCGGTGGTGGCACATGGCCACGGTGGCGGCGACGGCACGCTGCTGGCGTGTTACGTGCTCGACGACGGCGCCCCCGAACCGACCCGGGACCGGCTCGCCGCCTGGCTGCCGTCCCATATGCTCCCCGACGCACTGATCCGGGTGGCCTCCCTCCCGTACACGCTCAACGGCAAGGTCGACCGCACCGCGCTGGCCACACTGGCACCGGCCGACCTGCGGGCGCGCTTCGGCGCCCCGGCGACCGAGCGGCCACAGCGGTCCGCCGAACCCGCGGCGCCCTCCGTAGCGTTTACGGGCCGCGTCGAGGCGCTGATGTCCGAACTCGCCCGAATGGCAGGCGAGTTGACGGGCATGCGGCCGCAGGACATCGGCCCGGACACCCCGCTCGGCGAGGTCGGCATGAACTCGGTGCGCTTCACCGCGCTGAGCGCCGAACTGCGCAAGGCGTACGGCATCGAGGTCCGCCCGACCCTCTTCTACCGCAAGGGCACGCTGTCCGCGCTGGCCGAGCACCTGTGGGAACACCACCCCACCGAGCTGACTCCACGCTTCGGTGCCGCCGCGGAACAACCGGCGGCCGAGCGCCGGCCCGCCGGGCAGCCGGCCGGGCCACGGCCCGGCGGCCATGCCGCGATCATCGGCATGGCCGGGCGCTTGCCCGGCTCGGAGAACCTGGACGCGTTCTGGTCCCATCTGGCCGACGGGCACGACCTGGTGGGCGAAGTGCCCGCCGGGCGCTGGGACTGGCGCGACCAGCCGTCCTCCCGCTGGGGCGGTTTCCTCCCCGGCGTGGACCGCTTCGACGCCGCCTTCTTCGGCATCTCGCCGCGCGAGGCGGAGCTGATGGACCCCCAGCAGCGGCTGCTGCTGGAGGTGGTCTGGTCGGCCGTCGAGGACGCCGGCTACCGCCCGTCCGACCTCGCCGGACAGCGCGTCGGAGTGTTCATCGGCGTCGCCAACGCCGACTACCTGGAGGCACAGCGGGCCGCCGGCCACGCCCCACAGGGCCACACCGCCACCGGCGCGGCGCTGTCCGTCGTCCCCAACCGGATCTCCTACCAGCTGGATCTGCGCGGCCCCAGCATGGCCGTGGACACGGCCTGCTCCGGTTCGCTCTCCGCCGTCCACCTGGCCTGCGCGGCGCTGCGCGACGGCACCTGCGACCTGGCTATCGCGGGCGGCGTCAACCTCATCCTCACTCCGACGGTGTACGAGGTGCTGAGCCAGGGCGAGATGCTGAGCCCCGACGGCCGCTGCAAGACCTTCGACAGCCGGGCCGACGGCTACGTACGCGGCGAGGGTGTCGGCGCCGTGCTGCTCAAGCCGGACGACCGGGCCAGGCGCGACGGCGACGCCGTGCACGCCGTCATCCGGGCGGCCGCGGCGGGCCACGGCGGCCGTACGACCTCGCTCACCGCACCCAGCCCGGACGCCCAGGCGGATCTGCTGGCCGAGGCGTACCGCACCGCCGGTGTGCCACTGGAGACGGTCGGCTACATCGAGACCCACGGCACCGGCACCGCGCTGGGCGACCCGATCGAGACCACCGGGCTGAGCACCGCCTTCCACCGGCTGCGCGCGGAACAGGGCACCGCCGCCGTGCCCGGCTGCGCCATCGGATCGGTCAAGACGAACATCGGCCACCTGGAGGCCGCGGCGGGCATCGCCGGGCTGTTCAAGACGGTGCTGGCCATGCGGCACGGCACCATCCCGGCCAGCCTCCACCTGCGTGAGCAGAACCCGTACCTGGAACTCGACGGCGGCCCGTTCGAGGTGGCCGCCACCGTCCGCCCCTGGCCGCGGCCGCGCGACGCGGCCGGACACGAGCTGCCGCGGCGCGCCGGCGTCAGCTCCTTCGGCTTCGGCGGGGCCAACGCGCACGTCGTGCTGGAGGAAGACCACATGCCGGACACCACCGAGGACGGCGCGGCGCAGCAGCTGTTCGTCCTCTCCGCCCGCGACCCCGAGGCGCTGCGGCGCACCGCACGGCAACTCGCCGACCACCTGGCGGATCACGATGTCCGGCCGGGCGACCTGGCGTACACCCTGCAGACCGGACGGGAGCCCATGGGCCACCGGCTCGCCGTGGTGGCGGACGGCACCGCGGCGCTGAGGGCGGAGCTGGTCGCGCACCTGTCCGGCCACCCCTCGGCGGTGCGTACCGGACAGGCCGAACGGGGCGCCGCCCCGCACCCGGCGGTCAGCGGTACACCCGATCTGGCCACGGTCTCCCGCGCGTGGCTGTCCGGTGCCGACGTCGACTGGCGGGCGCTGCACCGGGGCGCCGCCCCGCGCCGGGTGCACCTGCCCACCTACCCGTTCGCCGCCACTCGCCACTGGTTCGCACCGGGGCCGTCCCCGGCGGTGGCACCCGGCCGGGCCGTCACCCCGCCGCATCCGGCCCTGCTGGATGCCGATGTCCCCACCGAGGGCGGACCGGCCTTCGCCAAGACCCTCACCGGAGAGGAGTTCTTCCTGCGCGACCACGTCGTCGGCGGCGAGCCGGTGCTGCCCGGCGTGGTGTACCTGGAGATGGCCCGGCTGGCCGGTGAACGCGCCCTGAGCGCACCGGTTCGCGGCGCCGACGGCCTGGTGTGGGCGAGCCCCATCCGGGTCCCCGCAGGCAGCGAGCACCGGGTGGTGGTCCGGCTGACCGGCGACGGCGGCACCTCCTTCGAGGTGCGCACCGACGGTGACGACGTCACGGTGCACGCGCACGGCACGCTGCTGCTCGGCGAGGCCGGGGACCGCCCCGCCCGGATCGACCCGGCGGGCGTGCGGGCGCGCTGCACGGCCGTCCGGGCCGGTGCCGACTGCTACACGGCCTTCTCCCGGCTGGGCCTGGACTACGGTCCCAGTTTCCAGGTGATCGAAGAACTCGCGGTCGGCGAGCGCGAGGTGCTGGCGTCCTTGCGCCTGCCCGGGGCGCGCGTCGCGGATGCCGCTGACTACGTGTTCCACCCGTCGCTCCTGGACGCCGCCCTCCAGACGGCCGGCCGACTCGCGCCCGGCGCCGACGACCTGACCCGCCCGCTGCCGTATCTGCCCTTCTCCCTGGGATCGGTGCGGCTGTACGGCGAACTGCCCGAGCTGATGTACGCGTACGCCACCCCCTCGGCGCGCCCGGCCACCGCCGGAACGCTCTGCTTCGACGTGGCGCTGCTGGACCGGGCAGGCGACGTGGTGCTCGCGATCGAGTCCTTCACGCTCCGCGCGGTGCCCGCGGGCCACATGGTGGCCGCGCGGGGCACGGCGGCCGCGGACGATGCGGTGGCCGCGTTCGAACCGGTCCGGGAGCCCGCGCCTCTCGGCGCGCGGCCGTGGCAGGGGACCGTTCTGGTGCTGGATGCCGGATCCCACGGCCCCGCTGTCGGCGCCGCCCTCACGGCCGCCGGTGCGACCGTCCAGCACATCGAGCTGACCGCCGGATTCGACGCCGGGGCGGCGGTCCGCGCCGGAGGGCAGGGACCCGGCCCCGTCCACGTAGTACATCTGGCGGGGGAGGACGCCGAACCCGGCAGCGCGGTCGAGCACGGCTTCCACGTGGCCTTGGCCTTCTGCCGGGAGTGGCAGCACGAGCGGCGCGACGCACTGCGCTACCTCTACGTCCACCGCGCCCCGGCCGTATCGCCCGCCCATCCGGCCATGGCCGCGTTCGCCCGCTCGGTGCGCAGCGAACACCCGTCCCTCGACTTCGGTGTCCTGGCCGTCGCGGACGGCTCGCTCGCCGAGGCGGTGGCCGGTGAACTCGGCGCCGAGGGCGGACCCGAGGTCCGGATCGACGCCACCGGGCGAACCCGCGGCTCCTGGCAACAGGTGAGCCTGCCCGCCGCCACCGGGTCCGCCTTCACCGGATCGGGAGCCCACGTCATCACCGGCGGGACCGGGGCGCTGGGACTGCTGCTGGCCGAGCACATCGCCGCCGCACGGCGCGCCGCGGGAGTCACGGAGGGCGGCATCGTGCTCGCGTCGCGGACCGCTCCCGGCCCCGGGGCCGAGGCCCGTGCCCGGGCGATCGGCGCCCGCGTGGTCCAGGCCGATGTCTCCGACGCCGCGGCGGTCCAGGCGCTGATCGCCGGGGCACGCCGGGAGCACGGTGCGGTGAGCGGGGTCCTGCACGCCGCCGGGGTGCTCAGGGACGGCCTGCTGCGCCACAAGTCCCGGGCGGATGCGGAGGAGGTGCTGGCCGCCAAGGTGCACGGGACCGCGCTGCTGGACGAGGCGACCCGTGAGGACGCGCTGGACTACTTCGTGACGTTCTCCTCCGCGGCGGCGGCGTTCGGCAACGTCGGCCAGACCGACTACGCCTTCGCCAACGCCTTCCTCGACCACTTCGCCGAGCGGCGCGAGGAACAGCGCCGCCGGGGCACGCGGCACGGCCGTACTCTCGCCGCCGCCTGGCCGCTGTGGGCCGACGGCGGTATGCGCGTCGACAGCAGTGGGCAGGAGCACGCGTCCCGGGTGCTCGGCATGCGTCCGCTGCGCACCCGCCCGGCGCTGGACGCGCTGGAGCGGGCCCTGGCCGGGACCGCGCCGAGACTGCTGCTCGCGGCGGGCGACCCGGCCCGGATCCTGACCGCCCTGCGCGGCGAGGAGAAGACGAAGCACACGACGAAGCACACGACGAACCCCACCGCGCCGGGGGCCCAGGCGGCCGAGGTGGCGGATACGACGGATGTACGGGCCCGGGCCGAGCGCCTGGTGCTCCGGATCATGGCGGAGGAGCTGAAGCTGCCGGAGGCGGAGATCGCCGTCACCGAGACCTTCGACCAGTACGGGGTGGACTCACTGATCACGCTGAGCGTGACCCGGCGGCTGGAGGAGCACGTCGGCCCGCTGTCGAAGACCCTGCTGTTCGAGTACGTGACGGTCCGCGAACTGGCGGACCACCTGGCCGAAGCACACCCGGAGGCGCTGGCCACACGGCATCCCGCCACCGCCGAGCCCGCCACTGCCGAGCCCGCCAACGCCGAGCCCGCCACTGCCGAGCCCGCCGCCGTTGAAGCTGTCGCCACCAAGGCCGTCCCCGCCGAGCCCACCACCGGGCAAACCACCCCCCGCGGCCAAGACATCGCGATCATCGGTGTCGCGGGCCGGTATCCGCAGGCAGACGACGTGGACGAGTTCTGGCGCAACCTGCGCGCGGGCCGGGACTGCGTCGAGGAGATCCCGTCCGAGCGGTGGAACAACGACCTGTTCCACGACGCCGACACCTCGCGGACCGGCAAGACGTACGGCAGGTGGGGCGGCTTCATCCGGGGCGCCGACCGCTTCGACCCGATGTTCTTCCGGATGTCACACATCGAGGCCGAGCACACCGACCCCCAGGAGCGGGTGTTCCTGGAGACCGTCTGGCATCTGCTGGAGGACGCCGGCGTCACCCGGGACGGGCTGCGGGGCTCCCGCACCGGGGTGTTCGTGGGCATGATGTACGGCCAGTACCAGCTCTACGGTGTCCAGGAGGCGCTGCGCGGCGAGGGCCTGCCCCCGCACTCCTCGTTCGCCTCGGTCGCCAACCGAGTGTCGTACTTCTTCGACTTCACCGGGCCCAGCGTCGCCGTGGACACGATGTGCTCCTCCGCGCTGGTCACCATCCACCAGGCGTGTCAGGCCATCCGCGACGGTGACTGCGATGTGGCGGTCGCCGGTGGCGTCAACATCACCAGCCACCCGGCGAAGTACCTGCAACTGGCGTGGCGTGGCTTCCTCGCCGAGGACGGCCGCTGCCGCAGCTTCGGCGAGGGCGGCACCGGATACGTCCCGGCCGAGGGTTCCGGCGCGGTCCTGCTCAAGCGGCTCGACGCAGCGCTGGCCGACGGCGACCGGATCCTGGCGGTCGTCAAGGCGTCCGCGGTCAACCACGGCGGCACGGGGCGCGGCTTCAACGTCCCCAGCCCCAGAGCGCAGGGAGATCTGGTGCGGGCCGCGCTCGACCGTGCCGGGATGCGCCCGGCGGACCTGGACTACGTGGAGGCACACGGCACAGGTACGGCGCTCGGCGACCCGGTCGAGGTGACCGGCATGATGCGGGCCTTCGGGGACGACATGCCGGAGCGGCTGCCGATCGGCTCGGTCAAGTCCGCCATCGGGCACGCCGAGTCGGCGGCCGGCATCGCGGCCGTCACCAAGGTGCTGTTGCAGATGCGCCACGGTGAGCTGGTTCCCACCCTGCACGCGGACCCGCTCAACCCGAACATCGACTTCGCGGCCACCCCGTTCGAGGTCCAGCGCGACCTCGCGCCCTGGCCGCGGCGTCCGCTCGCCGACGGCACCACGCGGCCGAGGACCGCGGGCGTCAGCTCCTTCGGCGCGGGTGGCACCAACGCGCACGTCATCCTCCAGGAGTACCCTGCCGTCGCGCTTCCACCGGCCCGCCCGGCCGGTCCGCACCTGGCGGTCCTCTCGGCCCGGGAGCCCGATCGGCTGGCCGAACAGGCCCGCCGCCTGGCGGCACACCTGCGCGCCGAGGGCTCCGGCGCGGCGCCGCAGGAGGTCGCATGGACGCTCCAGTCGGGACGCGAGGCCATGGCGCACCGGCTGGCGGTCCGCTTCGACGACCTCCCGCAACTCGCCACCCGGCTGGAGGAGTTCGCGGCCGGGGGTGAACCGGCCGACTGCTGGACCGGAACGGTCGACCCCCGTAAACCGGCCGACGACGCGACGCCGTCGACCGATCCGACGGCCTGCGCGGCCGCCTGGACCGCGGGACGGCGGGTCGACTGGGCGGCCCTGCACGGCGAAGCACGGCCCGGCCGGGTGCCCCTGCCCGGCTATCCGTTCGGCGGTGGCCGGGTCTGGCTGGCGGCGGCCGACGCCGAACTGGCGGCCCTCGAAACCGGCCCCACCGCCGGGGGACTGCTGCTGACCAGGCAGTGGACGCCCGCCGAACCCGCGCGGCGGACCATGCCGCCAGGCAGGACCGCCGTCCTGGCCGTACCGGGGACCGAGGGCCCGGCCGCCCGGCTGGCCGCCACCCTGCCGACCGCGGAAATCCTCACCCCCGAACGGCTCCGAGCCGACCTCGACGCCACGGACACCCGCTGGGACCGCTACGACGCGGTGGTCGACCTGGCGGGCTGCGCACCGGCCGGGGAGCCCGTCGACCGCTCCGTACTGCACACCTGGCTGGGCTGGTTGCAGCGGGTGGTGGACGGGGGCGGGCGCGGGCTGAGCGCCTTGCTCGTCTCCCGGGGTACGACACCGGCCCCTGCGGGCGCGGCCCGGACCGGGCTCTACCGGATGCTGCAGAGCGAGTACCGCCATCTGCGCTCCCGCCACCTCGACCTCGGGCAGGCCGACGACGAGCGGCTGTGCCGGTGGGTGGCCGATGAACTCGGCGCCGGGGACGAGCCGTCCGAGGTCGCCTACCGCGACGGGATCCGCCACCGTACGGTGCTCCGCGAACTGGCGGACCGTACGGGTGAGCCCGTACGGTTCCCGGCCGGACACGTGCTCTGGGTGACCGGTGGCACCCGTGGCATCGGACTGCTGACCGCGCGCCACTTCGTCGCCCGGTACGGCGTCCGCAAGCTCGTCCTCACCGGCCGTGAGGAGCTGCCGCCCCGGGCGGACTGGGCGGCGCACATCGCCGAGGGCGGCGTGCTCGGCCGCAAGCTGCGCCCCCTGGCGGAGCTTGCGGACCAGGGGGTGGAGCTGGAGGTCCTGTCCGTCCCGCTGGACGACCGGCAGGCCATGGCCACGGCACTGGCGGACGTCACCCGCAGGCTTGGCCCGGCCGGCGGGGTGATCCACAGCGCGGGCGTCACCGACACCGCCAACCCCGCCTTCGTTCGCAAGCCGCGCACGGGCATCGAGCAGGTGATCGGCCCCAAGGTCTTCGGCCTGGACACCCTCGTGGAGTGCTTCCGAGACCAGCCACTTGCCCTGTTCGTGCTCTACTCCTCAGTCGCCGCCACCGTGCCCGCACTGGCCGTCGGGCAGAGCGACTACGCGATGGCGAACGCCTACCTGGACGCGGTCGCCGAGGCGCGCCCGCACGGGCTGCCGCTGGTGAGCGTGCAGTGGCCGAGCTGGAAGGACACCGGCATGGGGGAGGCGCGCAGCGCCGCCTACCGGGCCTCCGGGCTGGCCACGCTGCCGGACGTGCAGGGGCTCGCGCTGCTGGACCGGGCGCTCGCCAGTGGCGCCCGCGTGGTCATGCCCGCGGTGGTGCGTCCGGACGCCGACTGGCAGCCCGAGCGGCTGACCGGCCGCCACCTGGCGCCCGCCCCCGTACGGACCGAGGCCCCGGCAGCCCCACCGGAGCCGTCCGGGGCGCGCCAAGGAACGGCCGAAGGAGCAGCCCAAGGAGCGGTCCAGGCCGCGATGGACGCCGCGGCCTCATGGCTGCTCGACCAGCTGGCGGTGGAGCTGCGGTTCGACCGCGCCCGGCTCAGTGGCGATGTTCCGGTGCACGACTACGGCATCGACTCGATCCTGGTCACCCAGCTCGTACAGACCCTGGCCAAGCAGCTGGACGTGTCGATCGACCCGTCGGCGCTGCTGGAGCATCCGACCGCCGACGGCTTCGCGGCCCATCTCGCCCGGGAACACCGGGACGAGCTCGTCGCCTGCTTCGGCGGCGGCGCCCCGTCCGATGTGCCGCTGCCCGCGGCATACGTGGCACAGACGGAGGCCGTCGCCGATCCCGTATCAGCCGTGTCCGTGTCCGCCGAGCCGGTACCCGCCGGTGCGGACATCGCCGTGGTCGGCCTGTCCTGCCGGTTCCCCGGCGCCGGTTCCGCGGGGGAGTACTGGGAGCTGCTGCGCGAGGGCCGCTCCGCCCTGCGGCCCGTACCCGAGGGGCGCTTCGGCGGGTCGGCCGGTCACCACGCGGGGCTGCTGCCCGATGTGCTCGGCTTCGACCCGGAGGCGTTCCTGCTGTCCGAGGCGGACGTCGCCGCCATGGACCCGCAGGCGCTGCTGCTGCTCGAGGAGGTCAACAGCGCGGTGCACGACGCCGGTTACCGGCCCGCCGAGCTGAAGGGGCGCCGGGTCGGTGTGTACGTCGGCGCCCGGTCGGGCTGGGCCCCGGACGACATCCGGCTGGGCCAGGCGAAGAACCCGGTGATGGCCACCGGACAGAACTACCTCTCCGCGAACGTGTCGCAGTTCTTCGACTTCCGCGGGCCCAGCATGGTGGTCGACACCGCCTGCTCCTCCGCCCTGGTGGCGATGGACATGGCGGTACGGGCCCTGCGGGCGGGCGACATCGAATCGGCGGTGGTCGCCGGGGTGAGCCTGCTGATGGACGGGCGGGCGCACGAGGTCTTCGCCCGGCGGGGACTGCTGAACCCGGGCTCCGAGTTCCACCTGTTCGACCGCAGGGCGGCCGGACTCGTCCTCGGCGAGGGAGTCGGTGCCGTCCTCCTCAAACCGCTGGCCCGGGCGCAGTCCGACGGGGACCGGGTGATCGCCGTCCTCAAGGGCATCGCGGTCAACAACGACGGCCGCACCGCGGGCCCGGCCACCCCGAATCCGCAGGCGCAGAAGGATGTGATGGCCCAGGCGCTGGCGCACAGCGGCCACCTCCCCGGGGACATCGGCTGGGTGGAGGCCAACGGATCCGGCTCGACCGTCACCGACCTGCTCGAACTCAAGGCGATCCAGGCGGTCTACCGGTCCGGTTCCGCACAGCCGGTGGCGCTCGGCTCCGTCAAGCCGAACATCGGACACCCGCTGGCCGCCGAGGGGATCGCCGCGTTCATCAAGGTCGTGCTGATGCTGCGGCACCAGGAGCAGGTGCCGTTCCGCTCCGGGCAGGAACCGCCGGCCCACTTCGACCTGGCCGCCTCGCCGCTGTACTTCCCGAGGGAGCCCCGGCCATGGCCGGGGACGGCGGGCATCGCCGCGCTCAATTGCTTCGCCGACGGTGGCACCAACGCACACCTGCTGGTCGGTCCCGCGCCCGTAGGCCACCACCCCGCCAGGCGGCCGCTGCCGGAGGCCGCGCTGAACCGGCGGGTCGTCATCAGGGGCGCCGCCGCACCCGCCGCCCCGGCCGGGGGCCTGTTCTGGGACACCTACCGATGAGCGGCACGGCGGCGGACCGCGCCCGTCCCGGCCGGGCTCCGGAAGGCCCGCTGCCCGTGGTGTTCATGTTCTCCGGGCAGGGCTCGCAGTACTTCGGGATGGGCAAGGAGTTGTACGACGAGAACGAGGTGTTCCGTACGGCGCTGAGGCGCTACGACGCCGTGGTCGCCGAGGAGCTGGGCGAGTCGGTGCTCGCCCGGATCTTCGACCCGGAGCAGCTGCGGAACCACCCCTTCGTCGACACCCGGATCACCCACCCGGGCATCGTCATGATCGAGATCGCGCTGGCGGACACTCTCCGGGCTGCGGGCATCGAGCCCGACCAGCTGCTCGGAGCCAGCCTCGGCGAGTACGCGGCGGCCGTCGTCGCGGGCAGCCTCGACCCGTCCGACTGCCTGCGGGTGCTCGTCCGGCAGGCCGACGCGCTGCGCATGACCCCCCGCGGTGGCATGCTCGCCGTGTTCGGCGCCCCCGGGCTGATGGAGTCGGTGCCGGGCCTCGACGCGTGTGAGATCGCCGCCCGCAACTACCCGGGCAGCTTCGTGGTCGCGGGCGCGGAGGTCGCGCTGACCCGCGCCGAAGCCGGACTGCGCGCCCGGAACGTGGTGCACCTGCGGCTGCCCGTCGAATACGCCTTCCACTCCCGGCTGATGGACGGGGCGGTGGAGGAGAGCCGGCGGAGCTTCGACGGAGTGGCCTTCGCGCCGCCGCGCATCCCCTGGGTGTCCTGTGTGGACGGCGCACCGGTGGAGCGGCCCACCACGGAGCACTTCCAGCGCGCCGCGCGCCGGCCGATCGAGTTCGAGCGCGCCATGGCGTGGTTCAAGGAGCGCGGCGACTTCCTCTACCTGGACCTGGGCCCCTCGGGCACGCTGCACAACTTCCTGCGCGCAGTCCTCCCCAAGGACACCCGCTCCACCTCGCTGCCGCTGCTCAGCCCGTTCGCCAAGGACACCGACCTCTTCGGGACGGCCCGGGCACACGCCGCCCCGAAGACACCAAGGAAGGCACACGCCATGAAGGTCTACGGATTCCCGGGGCAGGGGGCGCAGCGGCGGGGGATGGGCGCGGGGCTGTTCGAGGAGTTTCCCGAACACACCGCGATCGCGGACCGCGTGCTCGGCTACTCCATACGGGAGCTGTGCGTGAGCGATCCGGAGCGCCGCCTGAGGCACACCGAGTTCACCCAGCCCGCGCTGTACGTGGTCGGCGCGCTGTCGTACCTGCGGCGCGCCGACCAGGACCCGGTGCCGCCCGACATTCTGATCGGGCACAGTCTGGGCGAGTACGTGGCGCTCTTCGCGTCCGGGGCCTTCGACTTCGAAACCGGGCTGCGACTGGTGCGGCGGCGCGGCGAGCTGATGGCCGCCGCCGGTGGCGGGGGGATGGCGGCGGTGGTCGGCACCGACGAGCCGACCGTGACCCGTACGCTCGCCGAACCCGGCCTCGACGGCCTGGACCTGGCCAATCACAACGCCATGGACCAGTTCGTCATCTCCGGCCCGGGCGAGCAGATCGACGCGGCGTGCGCGGCCCTGGAGGCCACCGGCGCCAGAACAGTCCGGCTCAACGTCAGCGCGCCGCTGCACTCCCGCTACATGCGCGGGGCGGCCGAGGAGTTCGCCGCCTTCCTCGCCGGGTTCGACCTGTGCGCCCCGGCGATTCCCGTGCTGGCCAACGTGGACGCCATGCCGTACACGTACGACACGGTCAAGGAGCGGCTGGCGGCGCAGATCGCCTCCCCGGTCCGGTGGACCGAGACCGTGCACACCCTGATGCGGCAGGGCGACTTCGACTTCGTCGAGCTGGGCCCCGGACAGGTGCTCACCAAACTGGTCCGACGCATCAAGGCGGCCGGTGAGCCGTCTCCGGCCCTCCCCACGGCCACGCAAGCGGCGGCGGTGGCCGACCCTGTTACGCCCGCTGTGCACGCCGACGCACTCGGCGCCCGGAGCTTCCGCGAACGGTACGGGCTGCGGCGCGCCTATCTGGTGGGCTCGATGTACGGAGGTGTCTCCGGAACCCACCTGGTGCGCTCGGCGGCGAAGGCGGGCCTGCTCGGCTTCCTCGGTGTCGGTGGCCTTTCCGCCGACGAGACGGAACGGCAACTGCGCGGTGCGGTAGACGAGTTGGGGCCCGGCGGTGCCTTCGGGGTCAACTTCCTGTACCGGCACGGGGCACCCGGGCAGGAGGCCGTGCTGGTCGACGCGCTGCTGCGGCACGGGATCGACCTGGTCGAGGCATCCGGCTTCCCGCTGATCACCGAGCAGTTGGTGCGTTTCCGGCTCAAGGGTGGCCGGATCCTGGCCAAGGTGTCCAGGACCGATGCCGCCGCCGCGTTCCTGGCGCCGCCGCCCGAACCGCTGGTCGCCCGGCTGCTCGCGGCGGGCGCCGTGACCGAGGCCGAGGCCCGGGCCGCTGCGGACCGCCCGATGGCGGACGACCTGTGCGTCGAGGCGGAAGGCGGCTGGCTGAGCGGCACGGCCGATCTGCTGTCGCTGCTCCCCGCGACGCTGCGGCTGCGGGACCGGTCGGCCCTGCCCGGCCACCGGGTGCACATCGGATGCGCCGGTGGCATCGGCACCCCGGAGGCGGTCGCGGCGGCGTTTCTGATGGGCGCCGAATTCGTGCTGACCGGTTCGGTCAACCAGTGCGCGGTGGAGGCGGCCACCAGTGACCAGGTGAAGGAGATCCTTCAGGAGCTGCACGAGTACGACGTGGCCGCCGCGCCCTGGGGCGAACTGTTCGAACTCGGGGTCCAGGCCCGCTATGTGAAGCGCGGGCTGCTCTTCCCCGCCCGGGCGTCCCGGCTCCATGAACTCTGGCGCCGCCACGGCTCCCTGACCGAGATCGACGACGACACCAGGACCCAGGTGTTCCACCGCTACCTGGGTGGCGAGGCGTCCTCCCCGGCTCCGGCCCCCGGCACGGAGCCCAAGGCGGCCCTGGCGGCCCTGTTCCGAGAGTACTTCGCCCGTGGCCTGCGCCTCGCGCTGACCGGCGATCAGCGGTCCAGGGTCGACTACCTCATCCACTGCGGCCCGTCGATGGGCGCGTTCAACCAGGCGGTCGCCGGGACCCCGCTGGAACACCGGCGGGCCCGCACGGTCGAGGCCATCGCCGACACCCTCATGGAGGGCGCGGCCGAGCACGTCAACGGCCGGCTGCGCAGTCTCCACACGCAATAGACCCATGCCCACACATCCCGAACAGGAGCACACCATGAGCACGGTGCCGGAAGGCGAGCCGTTGATCTTCAATCCGTTCACACCGGACTTCATGAACGATCCGTATCCGCACTACGCGGAGTTGCGCAGGGAAGTGCCGGTGCACGAGCACCCGGGCGGCTTCTGGATGCTCTCCCGCTACCAGGACGTGTTCGACCTGCTGCGCTCCGGCCTCTCCGTCGAACAGCGGCATGTCGCCCCGGGGCCCTTCCGCGACGCGTACGAGAAGGCGGGCGTCACGGACGAGCCGCGGCTGAAGGGCCTCGCCCTGCTGGACCGGGACCCCCCGGACCAGACCCGGCTGCGCAAGCTGGTCACCCAGGCGTTCACGGTACGCGCGGTCAACGCCATGGAGCCCCGCATCCGCGCCCTCGTCACCGACGCCCTGGACAGCTTCGCCGAGGCCGGGGGCGGCGACCTGGTCGAGACGCTGGCCTTCCCCCTGCCGTTCACGGTCATCTCGGACATGCTCGGCATGCCCCCGACCGACACCCGGCACATGCGGGAACTGACCGGCACGCTGATGCGCTCGGTCGAACCGACCACCGACCCCGTGGTGATGAGGGCCGTCGAGGCCGCCGACGCGGAGCTGTTCGAACTGGTCGGCGACGCCGTCGCGTGGAAGCGGAACCACCTCGCCGACGATCTGCTCAGCGCGCTCATCGCCGCCGAGGACGACGGGGACAAGCTCACCCACGACGAGCTGGTCGCCCAGGTCACCATGCTCTACGTCGCCGGTCACGAGACGACCGTGAACCTCATCTCCGGCGGCACCCTCGCCCTGCTCCGCAACCCCGACCAGCTGGAACTCCTGCGCGCCAAGCCCGAGTTGGAGGCCAACGCGGTCGAGGAGATGCTGCGCTACGACGCGCCCGTGCACAACAGCAGGCGGGTCACGCTGGAGCCGTACCAGGTCGGTGGGTACGAGATCCCTCCCGGCTCCTTCATCCTCGCCAACCTGGCCGGGGCCAACCGGGACGAGGAGTTCTTCGGACCCGATGCGGAGGAACTGCGCCTGGACCGGGAGAACGCGCGCCGCCACGTGTCCTTCGGCGGCGGTATCCACCTCTGCCTCGGTGCCACCCTGGCCCGTATCGAAGGCCGGGTGGCGATCGGAGAGCTGGTGCGCCGGTTCCCCGGTCTCGCCCTGGACGGCGAGGTCGAGTGGAACGGACTGCTCAGCCTCCGCGGCGCGGCACGCCTGCCCATACGGGTCTGAGCCCGCACCGCGGCAGACCGAACACCTTCGACGACGAGAGTGACGATGAACGAATCAGCACCCACGACGACGGTCGGCCACGACACCGTGCACCACGTCAGGGACCTCCCGGTGGCCGAACGGCGGGACGACGCCTGGCAGGCACTGGCCGCTCTGGGCGAGCCCGCCCCCACGGCGGACGGCCTCGCCCTGACCAGCTTCGCCGTCGTCAAGGCGGTGCTCAAGGCGCCGGACCGGTTCTCCCTCGCGAAGGTCTTCGAGGCCGTGGAGACCGGATACCCCCTCATCCCGCTGGCCTTCGACCCACCCGAGCAGACCCACTACCGGCGCATCCTGCAACCCCTCTTCAGCCCCCGCCGGATCCGCCCGCTCACGGACGCGCTGCGCGCCCAGGCCGTCGACCTCATCGAGGCGGTCAAGGCCCGCGGCGGCTGCGACTTCGTCGCGGACATCGCCGTCCCCTTCCCCGCGCAGGCCCTGCTGACCCTCCTGGACATCCCGCTCGCCGACCGGGACCGGCTCATCGCCTGGAAGGACGCCGCCCTCCAGCTCACCGCCAACGCCGCCGGTGAACTCGTCCTCACCGACGAGGAACGGGCCGCCAGGGTGGACCTGACGATGGCCATGGCCGGCTACCTCGCCGAGCTGATCCAGGCCCGTCGCGCCCGCCCCGGCGACGACATGCTCAGCGAGATCCTGGCCCTGGACGGCGAGGACCGGTTCTCCGACGAGGAGGCGATAGGGCTGTGCCTGATGCTCGTCCTCGCCGGCCTGGAAACCGTCACCGACGCACTGGGCCTCGCCATGGAGCGCCTGGCCACCGACCCCGCTCGACGCCGTGAACTGGCGGACGACCCCTCCCTCGTCCCGGCCGCGGTGGAAGAATTGCTCCGGCTCGACCCACCGGCCCCCTTCCTCCCCCGCATCACCACCGAGGACGTCGAGATCGGCGGCTGCCCCATCCCCGCCGGCACCCTCGTCAACGCCCACCTGACCACCGCCAACCGCGACGAGAGCTGCTGGCCGCACCCCCACACCACCGACTTCCACCGCCCGGAAAACCCCCACACCAGCTTCGGCGTAGGCGTCCACCGCTGCCTGGGTACCCACCTCGCCCGCCTGGAAATGCAACTGATCCTGGAGGAATGGCACCGCCACATCCCCGACTACGCGATCGCCGAAGGCACCCCGCACCGAGCCAGACTGATCCGCGCGAACATCGGCCTGGAATCACTGCACCTGACCTTCGACCCGAGCCCCCCGCCCCACCCGGCCGTCTGACACTCCGGCCCCCGGCGGGCCGGCGGACGGAGTCCGTGGCGCGGTGTGGTGGGCTGCGGTGGCCAGCGCCGCGAGCGTCATGGCGACGAGCCACTATCTGGAGCGCATCGAACGCATCGACCCGCTCCTGCACGCGGTGATCGAGGTCGATCCCGACGCGCTGCGCGAGGCCCGGCGCCTGGACGCGGAGGGGGATCGCGGCAGACCGCTGCACGGCATGCCCGGCGGGGGGTCAAGGGGTCGCAGGTTCAAATCCTGTCGTCCCGACCAGCGTTTTCGCAGGTCGGAGGCCGTTTCCGCAGAGATGCGGGGGCGGCCTTTTCCGTGTTTTCCGGTGTGGTGGTCGCATGGTGGTCTCATGCGTTCCGCGTCGTGCATCGGTGCTCGGAGGAGTCGGCCTGGCTGTCGCTGCGCGGTCGGAGGACGGCCCGCGGCTTGGGCTTGCGCGCTGAAACTGATCGGTTTACGGTGATGGAAACTGATCGGTTTCTCGCCGTGGGGGCGAGTGTGAAAACGAGACTCACCAGGAGATCGGATGACTACCGCGCGCGACCCCGATCGGCAAAGGCCGGATCCGGAGCTTCCGGCGAAGCTGGCCGCGCACCCGTCGGTGCAGGCCGTACTCGCCCGGCGCAGGGCCGGTGAGGACGCAAGCCCGCCGACGGTGATCGACGCGGCCTGGCTGCGCGAACTATGCCTGGCGGCCGGTGCGGACGACGCGGCCGCGGTCAGCCTGGACCACCCCGACCTCGCCGGCGAGCGCGAGCACGCGCTGGCCGCGTTGCCCGGCACGCGCACCCTGATCGCGATGGTGGTCCGGATGAACCGCGACAACTGCCGCTCCCCGGCCCGCAGCGTGGCCAACCAGGAGTTCCACCAGGTCGACGAGCAGGCCAACCACGCCGCCCGCAGCGTCACCCAAGCGCTGCAAGACGCCGGCTACCGCGCGCTCAATCCGTCTGTCGGCTTCCCCCAGGAGATGGACCGCTTCCCCGGTGAGCGGATCTGGGTGGTGGCGCACAAGACGGTCGCGGTGGCCGCGGGGCTCGGCGTGATGGGCCTGCACCGCAACGTCATCCACCCCAAGTTCGGCAACTTCATACTGCTGGCCACCGTCCTGGTGGACGCCCAGGTGAGCGAGTACGGGCAGGCGCTGGACTACAACCCCTGCATCGACTGCAAGTTGTGCGTCGCCTCCTGTCCGGTCGGCGCCATCAGCAAGGACGGAGACTTCGACTTCCTCGCCTGCACCACGCATAACTACCGTGAGTTCATGAGCGGGTTCACCGACTGGGCGCAGACCGTGGCCGACAGCCAGGACGCCGCCGACTACCGCTCCCGGGTCAGCGATTCCGAAAGCGCGTCCATGTGGCAGAGCCTGGCCTCTCCCCCCGGCTACAAGTCCGGCTACTGCCTGGCCGTCTGCCCCGGCGGCGAGGACGTCCTGGGTCCGTACCTGGAAGACCGCAAGACCTTCATGGACACCGTGCTGCGACCGCTCCAGGACAAGAAGGAAACCCTGTACGTCCTGCCGGGCTCACATGCGCAGGAGTACGCCCAGCGCCGCTTTCCGCACAAGCCCGTCAAGGAAGTCACCGGCGGCTGGCAGCCCCCGGCGAAACGCCCCTCATCCTCCTGACCCGAGGGTTCTTCGGTGTACGACGCCTACGAGGGCTCTGTGCTCGCGCCCACGACGAACCCCTCGGAGTAAGTCATGAATGAAATTCACCCCTTCCGCGTCCTGCGGGCCAAGCCGCTGTGGATCGTCAATGGCGTCATCACGGGAGTCCTCGCGCTGCTGTTCACCGTGTTCTACGTCGGTGCCAACATCGATCCGGTCGATCACATGAAGAAGTTGCCTGTCGGTCTGGTCAACGCCGACACGGGGGCCGCTGTCGGTGGCAAGCAGGTCAACCTGGGGGCGCGGATCACTGAGTCGATCAAGAAGTCCACTACGAGCGGGGACAAGATCGACTGGAGAGTGATGAACGAGAAGGAGGTGAAGGAGGAACTCGGCGAGGGCAAGCTGTACGGCGCGCTCGTCGTGCCCGACAACTTCACCTCCTCCGTCACCGCACTGACCAGCACCGCAGACACCAAGAGCCCGGTTCGCCCGACGCTGACGGTGCTGACCAACCAGTCCGCCGGCAGCCTGGGCTCCAGCCTGGCCCGGACAGCTTCGACCGCGGCGGCCGAGAGCGCCTCGCTCCAGGTGGGCAAGGAACTGACCGCGCAGAACGGGGCCGAGCAGGCGAAACTGCCCGCCGCGGCACGCGTCCTGCTGGCCGACCCGGCCGCCGTCACGGTTGAGGACGGTCATCCGCTCGACTCGCACAGCGGCCTGGGCCTGACCGCGTTCTACTACGCGCTCGTCCTCGTGGTCTGCGGCATGCTCTCCGCCAATGTCATCAGCGGCCAGGCGGACCACGCCCTCGGCTACACCCACAACGACATGGGACCACTGCGCCTGCACCGCCCGCTGATCCGGGCAACCAGGGTGCAGACCCTGGCCATCAGCAGCACGCTCATGATCGGTCTGTCGCTGCTGATGGGCACCCTGGTCATGGTCGGCGCGGTCGGCATCATGGGCATGGACGCCTCCCACCTGCCGCTGCTGTGGCTCTACTCGGTGTGCGCCATCGCGGTCTCCGGGATCGGTGCGCTCACCCTCCTTGCCGTGTTCGGCACGCCCGGCATGCTGGTCGTCACGCTGGTCTTCATCGGGATGGCGGTGCCGACGGCCGGTGCCACCACCCCGATCGAGGCGCTGCCGGGCTTCTACCGCTTCCTCGCGGAGTTCGAGCCGCTGGGGCAGATCACCGACGGTGTCCGCTCGATCCTCTACTACGACGCCCAGGCCGAGGCCGGCCTGGCCCGGGGATGGGTGATGATGGCCGCCGGTCTCGTGGTGGCCGGGCTGTTCGGCTTCGGGGTGACGGGCTGGTACGACCGCAAGGGGCTGCACCGCATCCCCGCCGAGACGAAGCCTGACAAGACCGCCGTCCCGGCGTAGCGGAACGTCACCGCCGGACAGGTTCGGCTGTGCGCGGCGCGGGATATCGCCCCGACACACCCTGGAAACCGATCGGTTTTTAATTCAATGAAATCGAGTTACCCTCCCAGTATGACCACCGAGGTGAAGTCAAGTTCCCGAGAGCGGCTGCTGGAGGCGGCGGCCACGCTCACCTACCGAGACGGTGTCGGCATCGGTGTCGAGGCGCTGTGCAAGGCGGCGGGGGTGTCGAAGCGCTCCCTGTACCAGCTGTTCGACAGCAAGGACGAACTACTGGCGGCGAGCCTGGAGGAGCGTGCCTCCGCCTTCGTGGCGAGGCTCCTGCCCGCGGCGGACGATGGCAGCTCACCCCGCGAGCGGATCCTACGGGTCTTCGAGAACGTGGAATCGCAGGCGGGTGCTCCCGAGTTCCGAGGCTGCCGGTACCTGGCGGTGCAGATCGAGCTCAAGGATCAAAGCCACCCTGCGAGCCAGGTGGCGCACCGGATCAAGGGGAATCTGACAGCCTTTTTCCGTGGCGAGGCCGAACAGGGTGGCGCGAGCGATCCGGACCTGCTGGCCCGGCAGCTCAGCCTGGTCTTCGACGGAGCCAGTGCCCGTGCGGGGATCGGGGCCGACAACCTCACAGGGCTCGTTGCGCCCACTGTGGTCACCCTGCTCGATGCGGCAGGCGTGCGCTGACGCGTCGGCGCTTCGGGCAGGGCTCGGTGACTGATGTGCTCCGCGAGTGGATGTCCGTCCCCGGCGGCCGGAGCGGCTCCCGCGGCTTCATGCCTCCCGGTGCTCGGGAGGAGGCCCGAGGAGCAGTACCGGTGTGGATCGCCTGCCTCTCGGCGATTGCCGCGATGTCGCATCCCGGCGCGTAAGCATTCGCGTTGGAGGGAGGGGCTGCTCGCGGCCCTTCCGCCTCTGGCGGCGATGCGGCCCGGGATCGTCCCCTCCTTGGGCTTGCGCGTGGAAACCGATCGGTTTACGGTTGAAAAAACCGATCGGTTTCTCAATGGTTCCGGGAGTCCATGATGACGACACATCGGCCGGTGGCACTCGTGACGGGTGCGTCCTCCGGCATCGGGAAGGCGGCCGCGCTCGCGCTGGTCGAAGCGGGTTTCGACGTGGTCGGCACAAGCCGCGACACCTCGCGCGCCGCCCCCCTTGACGGCGTGACCTTCCTCGACCTCGACGTGGCCAGTGACGCGTCGGTCACCGCCGCGGTCCAGCAGGTGATCGACCGGTTCGGGCGGATCGATGTCCTGGTCAACAACGCCGGTATGGGCTTGATGGGTGCGGCCGAGGAGAACTCCGTCGCGCAGGCCCAGGGAGTCTTCGACGTCAACGTCTTCGGCGTGATGCGTATGGTGAAGGCAGCCCTGCCGCACATGCGTGCCCGGGGACGCGGACGCATCATCAACCTCTCTTCCGTACTCGGCTTCCTCCCCTCGCCCTACATGGCCGTCTACGCCGCGTCCAAGCATGCGATCGAGGGGTACTCCGAGTCCCTGGACCACGAGATCCGCGAGCACGGTGTCCGGGCGCTTCTCGTCGAACCCGCCTACACCAGCACCGGATTCGAGGCCAACAGCCCGCGACCCGACACGCCCCTGCCGGTCTACGCGGACCAGCGGCGCGCCTTCGACCGCATGATGGAAACTGCGATCAAGGACGGCGACGACCCCGGCATCGTCGCCAAGGTGATCGTCGCAGCAGCGACCGACCCGAAGCCGAAGCTGCGCTACACCGCCGGTCCCGTGGCCGGACGAGCGAGCACACTGCGCCGCATCGCTCCTGCCGGGGTCTTCGACAAGCAGATCCGCAAGCTCAACCGGCTGGCCGGCTGACACCTGCCCGTGCCCGAGCCCCCGCAAGGATGAAACGCACAGGGAAAGCGGCACATGGTGGAGATCCGGACCCCTGGTCTTCCCGACCGGCGGCAAGCGGCCCGCCCCCACCCTGCCCGCACCACCCGAAATCTCTGGCTGCTGCTTCTGGATTGAGCTGGTCAAGGCAGGCACCGGCCTAGACGACGTGAGACGCCTGCGCTACTCATGGGCGGCGTTGGGGTTGTGCCCGCACAACAGAGCGGTTGCAGTGTGGACGCCTCGGTCGCCCGGCCGAGCGTCGGCTCCGGCTTTCTTGTCAGTGTCCCTTGTCGGTGGAGGACCTACTGCTCGTCGAGGACGCCGGGGGTCTCGTGCAGGACGACGCTGTGCTCGAGCGGCACTCGTCCCATGCGGAAGCTGTTCGCCGGTGCGGCCGGGTCGGCTGTGCCGAAGGAGATGCCGAACAAGAGCTTGAGCTCCTCGGGAACGCCCAGGAACTCGCGGATGGTGTCGGCGTAGAAGCCGAGCATGGTCTGCGGGATGCCGTCGAGTCCCCGGGCGGTCAGCGAGAGCAGGAAGTTCTGCGCGTACATGCCGATGTCACCGGCCGCCCGCACCCCGTCTCCGAATGCCGGCATGAAGAGAAGGGCGACGTGGGGTGCGCCGTAGAAGTTCAGGTTCTTCCGGGCCGCTGCCTTCCTGGCTGTTCGGTCCGAGCGCGGTATGCCCATGGCCTGGTAGAGGGTCGCGGCGTGGTTGTGCGCACGGTCGAGGTAGGCGCCGTCGCCGAAGTCGGCGTAGTCGAAGGTGAAGTCGTAGGAGAACCGCTCCTCCTTATCGGCCTGGAGCAGTTCCTTGCTCAGGGCATCCCGTGCCGCGCCCGAGACGACATGCACCGTCCACGGCTGGGTGTTGCAGTTCGACGGGGCGGTTTGAGCGTCTTCCAGCACGCCGCGGATGTCGGACGGGGACAGCGGGGCGGGCAGGAACTTCCGAACGGAGCGCCGGGACCGCACGATGTCGGTGAAGGGCGAAGCCGTGGTGGGCAAAGCGATTCCTCTCAAGTGTGCTCAGTTCGCGTGATCGCGGCTGTGCCTCATGGGGTTGGTTGTGGCAGGGCGGGGCCCCGCCGGGTGTGTCAGCGGTGGACGGAGCGGTTGAGCTCGACGATCTCTTCCAGCGTGGGTGCGGATGTGAAGGCGGCGAAGCGCTCCATCATGCGGTCACGGTTGCGCGGGGCCTCGGCTCGGTCAGCCGCCTCCAGGGCCGGTCCCAGGTCCTCAAGGGCCAGCTCGGTGCAGTAGGCGGGCGTCATCGGCTGCTGGCGCCAGGAGTCGGCCAGCACCCCGGCGTCGAGGGGATCGAAGCCGCTCTCGTCCACCAGGCGCATGCCCACACGCCGTACCGCATCGGAGTCGGCGGCGACCGGGAGCGCGATGCGGCCCGGGGTACCCGCCGGAACGCTCTTGGTCTGCAAGGTGCCGGCCAGGGCGGCGTTCCATGCCTTTACCACGGGCCGCCCCAGCTGCTCGGCAACCCACAGGCTCTCCACCTGGCCGCCCTCCACCGCCTCGATGGGACCGTTGAGGTGGGGGAAGTAGTTGGAGGTGTCGATGACCACGGTGTCGCTGGGCACGGAGGCAAAGAGTCCTGCCACCGTCGGGATCCGCCCGAAGGGGATGGACAGGATCACCACGTCCTTGCCCTGGACGGCATCGGCCGCGGTCGCCGCGTGCGCCCCGAATTCCAGCGTGGTGGCATCGATCGTTTCCGGGCCCCGGGAGTTCGCCACCTGAACGTCGTGTCCGCCCGCGCTGAACGTGCGCGTCAGCGTCTTCCCGATCGACCCCGTGCCGATAACGCCAATTCTCATGATTTGTCCCTCTCGAAGTCGTGCCGCTCCCGAGGAGGAGGCGGTGAGGTGTGATGGCTGTGCGGGGAACGCAGCCGGGACTTCCCGACGGCTCCAGGGATGTTCCGGTGGCCGCCGTGCGGTGAGTGGCTGGTGGCCTACTCCTCGTTGTCCCGCTCGCGGTATCCGCTTTCGATGAGTGCGCGCAGACGGTCGAGCGACTCCTCGTCGGTGGCGCCGGTGCCCTTGATCCAGGAAACGGAAACGGTCGCGAGGAACAGGTCGTAGCCCTTCACCGACACTCTCGCGTGGCCCGCGAGCTGCGCGGCCCGCACGTATTCGTCGGTAGCGGTGATCAGGTAGTCGCAGGGAAGGGTCAGCGGGTTGTCCGGCTCCTGCTCCCTGGCCGCAGCCATGAGCGGTTCCGGCAGCCCACTGAAGGCGCTGAAGTACTCCTCCATGGCCCGCAGCCACTGCCGGAGCGCCTCGGATGCGTCACCGAGCGGCGCGATCTCCGCCCGGCGGGCCACCAGCTCCTCGGAGCGCGTCTGCAACACGGCAGCCAGCAGCGCCTCCCGGGTGGGGAAGTGCCGGTACAGCGTGCCGGGCCCGACACCCGCTTCCTTGGCCACCGCCTCCAGGGAGGCGCTGACGCCATACCTCAGGAAATGGCGCTGCGCCGCTTCCAGAAGGGCCGCACGGTTGCGCTGGACATCCGCACGGGGCCTGCGCCCCTGCTGCCCCTTGACGCCCATACGCCCTCCTGCCTCATGCGATCCTGCGGCTCCAGTAAAACGGAGGCTGTCTCCGCGCAAGGTCGAGCGTAAAGCGGAGGCTGTGTCCGGTCAACTCGGCCCGGCTGTCCCGCCGACCCTCGGGCCGTAGTCAGATGGTGCTGGTGGGATCCGAGGCTCGACTCACTTGCAAGGGTGAAACCGATCGGTTTACGGTAGAGGAAACCGATCGGTTTCTCGCGTTGGAGGTAGCCGTGACAGCGATCAAGGGCGCCACCGTCTTCGTCACCGGAGGCGGTCGCGGTATCGGCAAGGAACTGGTCGAGGAGCTCTGCGCGCGCGGTGCCGGCAAGGTCTACGCCACGGCCCGTGACCCGCGCACGGTGGCGCACCCTCATGCTGTTCCGCTGGCGCTCGAGGTCACCGACCCGGCGTCCGTGGCGGTGGCTGCCGAGCAGGCCCAGGACGTCACCATCCTGATCAACAATGCCGGCGCCTCGGTCGGCGCTTCGTACCTCGACTCCGCGATGGAGGACGTGCGCCGGGACCTGGAGACCAACTTCTACGGGCCGCTGCTGGTCACCCGGGCTTTCGCGCCGATTATCGAGCGCAACGGCGGGGGTCATATCCTCAATGTCCACTCCGCCCTGTCCTGGCTGGCTGACGGCACGCCCTACAGTGCGTCCAAGTCCGCTCTGTGGTCGCAGACCAATTCCTTGCGCCTGGAGTTGCGGCCGCGCGGCATCGCGGTGACTGGGCTCCACGTGGCTTATGTGGACACGGACATGACGTCGGCTGTCGACGCGCCCAAGGCCGACCCCCATGATGTCGCCGTGGCCGCGCTGGACGGTATCGCGGCGGGGGCACACGAGGTGCTGGCCGACGACACCACCCGCCGGATCAAGTTGCAGCTGGCTGCTGATCTGGAGGTCATGTACGCGCAGTTGGCCCAGTAGCGCGCACTTACTGATTCGAAGGAAATCTTGTGGAAGGGCCGCTCACCCACCGCTTCGTCGACGTGAACGGCGTCAGGCTGCACATCGCCGAGCAGGGGCATGGGCCGCTGGTCCTGCTGCTGCACGGCTGGCCGGAGAGCTGGTACTCCTGACGTCACCAGTTCGGGGCGCTGGCGGCGGCCGGGTACCGGGTCGTCGCCCCCGACCAGCGCGGCTACGCCCGCAGTGAGCAGCCGCCGGACGTCAGCTCGTACACCCTGCTCCACCTCGTCGCCGACGTGCTCGCCCTGATCGAGGAGCTGGGGGAGGAGCGGGCGGTCGTCGTTGCCTTCCGTCGCCTCCTGGCCGGTGCATCAGGCGACAACCCGCTCGGCAGAGAGCCACGGCCGTTGGTCATACCCGACGGTCTGGGCCTCCTGGCCACCATGCCGGACTGACATGGTCACCGCATTGCGCGGGCCGGAAGGAGGCAGCCCGCTGAGCGATCTTTTGCGTGGCCAGGGCATGTCGGGCAACACGCTGAGCGCTCTCGCGCCACGACTGCACGACCCGGTGGTCCTGCCGGGATGCGGGCATTGGACCCAGCAGGAGCGTCCCGCCGAGGTCAACGCCGCGCTACTCGACTTCCTCGCCCGCATCGATGGCTCGAATTTCTGACCAGCTGACCCACCCCAACCAGACAGAGGGCACGACGATGCCAGAGCGCAATCCCATCCTGATCACCGGTGCCGCCGGCGAAATTGGTGGCGTGAGCAGAACGATGGTCGAGATGCTGCTTGAACGAGGGCACCCGGTGCGTGCGTTCGTGCGACGGGACGACGAACGTGCACACGCGCTCCGCCAGGCCGGGGCCGAGGTCTTCGTGGGTGACCTGCTGAACATCGCCGACGTGACCGCCGCGCTGAAGGGTTGCCGACGCATCTACTTCAGCATGAGCCTGTCGCCGTACTACACCGACGCCGTCAGCCTGATGGCCGCGGCGGCGAGGGCCCAGGGCGGCATCGAGGTCTTCGTCAACATCTCCGAGTTCGAGCAGTCGTTCATGACGTTCGAGAAGATGACCGCCCCGGACGAAGAACGGCGTTCGTGGCTCGGCGGGCTCATCGCGGACTGGTCGCCACAGCAGCGGGCCCACTGGGTCGCCGAGCAGGTGCTGGACTGGTCCGGTATCCCGACCGTCAACGTGCGGGCGGCCATGTTCGTCGAGAATCCCATCCTGACCTGGCTGGCGCTGGGCCCGCTGAGTAACGGTGAACTGCGCCTGCCCTTCGGCCGCCAGCGGCTCGCGCCCATCGCAAGTTACGACGTGGCGGAGCTGTGCGCGAAGATCCTGGTCGATCCGGCGCCGCACATCTCGAAGTCCTATGAGCTCAACGGTCCGGAACTGAAGGACATGCATGGGTTCGCGGAGGACTACGGGGCCGCGCTGGGACGTCAGGTCACTTACGTTCCCGAAGAGGTCGACGCCTGGAACGAGAGCTACGTGGACAGCGCCCTGGCCGAGTTGCCGCACATTGCGGAGCACCTGAAGACCCTGACCCGGCTGGTCGCCGGCGGGGGGTACCGCGGCGTCACCGACCAGCTGGAAACTCTGCTCGGGCGTCCGCCGAAGACCGTGCGGTGGGCGCTGGAGAACCATCCGCGCATCCGGAAGTCGGCGTCTGCCTGAGCCGCATTCCCTCACGCCGCCGGATGTGGCGCGGTCGCGGTCCTGAAGGCCGAGTTACCCGGCCTCCCGGAGGTCCGCCGGGAAAACAGGCCGCTCGGAGCGAGTTCACGCCCTGTCTGACCGTCCTGCCGGTGGCGGATTACGAGCGTGCGACGTTGCTGACCGCAGTACGCAGGTCATCCTCCCCGGCGAGCAGCGGGGGCAGGGGGGTTGCGTTGGCGGGGTTGAGCGAGTCGAAGAGCAGGGCGATGAAGCGGGCCCGCAGAGAGGGCGCGGTGCCGGGGAGGGCGAGACCGGCGACCGCCATGACGAGGAAACGCGGAATGTCTTCCGCGGTGAGGTCGGAGCGGATCTCCTTCTGTTGCTGCGCGCGCAGCAACAAGGGGTGGAGGGAATGGCTGAGGCGCTGGAGAGCGTCCACGGCCACGTCGGTGAAATTGCTGGCGAAGCTGACCAGTCCCCGCTCCTCGGTGATCAGGTCGAGCAAGCGCGTGGCGATGTCCTGGAGGGAACGACGCGGGTGGGGGGCATCGGCGGCACGGTCGATGAGGGGCAGCAGGTCGGTTTCGAGGATGTCGTCGAGGACGGCCCGGACGATCGCCTCCCGGTTGGGGAAGTGGCGGTAGAGGGTGGCGATGCCCACGCCGGCCTCGGCTGCGATCTGTTCCAGAGATGCCTCGCCGGCGGCGAGGACGGTCCGCCCGGCAGCGGTGATGCGCTCGACGCTGGTGCGCGCGTCGACCCTGCGCCGGCCGCCGCGATCCTTCGGGGTTGTCATCGACAGCTCCTCCCTGCTCTGCGATGAAGGCTATCCTCCCTCGTTTGATAGTGTCCTATCGTTTTGATAGGACACTATCACTTCGCGTCTGGTGTGGTCTCGACGCACGGAAGAGGGAGAGAACTGTGTCCGTTCTGCTGTACCGGCTGGGAAGGTTCGCCTACGGCAAACCCTGGTACGTCCTCGGGGGCTGGCTGGCCGTGGTGACGGCCGTGGTGAGCCTCCTCCTTGCCAACCCGGTCAAACTCAGCAACGAGGTCCGTATCGACGGCACCCCGTCCCAGAAGGTCCTCGACGAACTGGCCAAGTCCCTGCCGGAGGCGTCCGGCGGGCAGGGCATGCTGGCCTTCAGCGCACCGGACGGTGCCCGGATCGACGGCGCGAAGGTCCAGGCCGCCCTGGCCGCGGCAGTGGATGCCGTCTACCGCCACGACCACGTCATCGACGCCCGGAAGGTCATGGCTCAGCAAGCCGCCCAGGGGAAGAAAAGCCCACTGATACGGGGCCAGGCGGCGGTGGCTCAGGCTGCCGGACAGCCGTCCTCCGGCAAGGCACCCGTCCCGTTACAGGTGGACGGCCGGCCGGTGCCGGGGGTCACTGTCTCCACCGATGGCTCGACAGCACTGATGCAGTTCCAGTTCGACGAACAGACTTACGAGCTTCCCTCCGGGACAATCGACAGCACCGTCAAGGCCGCCGAGCGTCAGGCCGCACATGGCGGCCTCGAAGTCCTGCCGTCCGCGGCGATGATGGAGATCCCCGAGATCGTCGGCATCGGAGAGATCGTTGGTGTCGTCGTCGCGGCCATCGTCCTGCTGGTCACCCTGGGGTCGGTCGTGGCGGCCGGACTACCCCTGGCCATCGCCCTGGTCGGTGTCACGGTGGGAGTGGGGGGAGCCTTCACCCTCTCCGCCGTCTTTGAAATCCACTCGCTCACCGCGGTCCTGGCTCTGATGCTTGGACTGGCCGTCGGTATCGACTACGCACTGTTCATCGTCAACCGGGAACGCCGGCTGATCCTGGAAGACGGCCTGGACTCGCACGAAGCGACCAGCCGCGCCGTCGGCACAGCCGGAAGCGCGGTCTTCTTCGCCGGCTGCACTGTCATCATCGCCTTGATGGGGCTCCTGGTCGTCAGGATCACCCTGCTCAGCACCATGGCCATCGTGGCGGCTGCCACGATCGCCTTGGCCGTCCTGCTCGCCCTCACCTTGCTGCCGGCGCTGCTGGGGCTGGTCCAGGAACGCATCTGTCCCACCCGGACCCGGAACAGGATGCAGCAACAGAAGGCTTCCGCCGACCACGCGCGGGCAAGTCGCTGGGCAGCACGCCTGGTCCGCCACAAGTACCCGGCCCTCGCCTCCGCGCTCCTGATCCCCGCGATCCTGGCCGTGCCCGCCGCCGACATGAAGATGGGCCTGCCCTCCGGCGCCAGCTACAACACCGAAACCGCACAGCGGCAGAGCTACGAGCTGGTCAGCGACGTCTACGGGCCCGGCTACAACGGCCCGCTCATGGTCGCCGTCACCTCTACCGCCAAGGGACAGCCCCTCACCCCGGCAACTCTCGCCGCAATCACCTCCGGCATCAAAGGCATCAAGGGCTCGACCTCGGTGTCCCTGGCCGGAATGAACAGCACCGGCACCACGGCCATCCTCAGCCTCATTCCCGGCAGCGGGCCGAACGACGACGCCACCAAGGACCTCGTCACCGCTGTACGGGACGAGAGCGCACAGATCGGCGAAGCCCACGGTGCCACCCTCGGTATCTCCGGCTTCACCGCCCTCGCGATCGATGTCTCCGACCGGCTCGCCGACGTCCTGCCCATCTATGTGGCAACCGTGCTCGCGCTCTCCCTGATCGTCCTGCTCCTGGTCTTCCGCTCCCTCATGATCCCGGTGATGGCCACCCTCGGCTTCCTGCTCACCATCGGCGCCACCTTCGGCCTGACCACGGCTGTCTTCCAGTGGGGCTGGTTCCAGGACCTGATCGGACTCGATGCCAGGGCCCCTGTGGTGAGCCTGCTGCCCATCATCATCACCGGCGTCCTGTACGGGCTCGCCATGGACTACCAGATGTTCCTGGTCACCTCCATGCGGGAAGCCCACGTACACGGCGCCACTCCGCTCAACGCCACCGTCACGGGATTCGCACGTGCCAGTTCCGTTGTCGTCGCGGCGGCCACCATCATGGTCTCCGTCTTCGCCGGATTCATCTTCAACCCCCAGCCCATGATCAAACAGGCCGGCTTCGCCCTGGCCACCGGCATCCTGATCGACGCCTTCGTCATCCGCATGACCCTCATCCCCGCCACCATGGCACTCGCGCAGGAGAAAGCCTGGTGGCTGCCCGCCCGGCTGGACCGCCTACTGCCCGACCTCGACGTGGAAGGCGACAAGCTCACGCAGAAGATCCCGCTGCCCCATCCCACGCCCCACCAACCGCACGCCACCGCGCCAAAGACCGAGACCACCGACTGACCTGCCGGAGGAGGGTTCTCTGCGGGCGGGGTGGAACTGCCCATATCCAGGGCCGGGCTGGGGGTTGAGCTGGGCTGTGGCCAGGCGGGTCGCCTGGTCGTTTTCGGGCAGCCCGGCGAAGGACTGTCCGGCCAGGGTGGCCTTGCGGAAAATGCGCCACCAGCCTTCCTGGAGGTTCAGCCGGCAGGTAATCCGTGGTGATCGCCGCCGCGGCCGTGGAGCACGAAGTCGTCCTCCGCGAACTTCGTGAGGATGGCAACAACCGGCACAAGGACTTCTCCGGCTACCGATACGTCATCGACGCGCTGGAGCGCGTCACACCAGCTCGCCTCCCTCACCCGCACCCTCCACCAGTGGCCACAGGATGAAGAAGGCAACGAATGCAACAGCTTCCTACGCGACTACGCCGACCTGCTCGAAGCGTTCGCCAGCACACCCGCCTCACACCCGCCTCTTCAGCGAGATCGACGAGGACCGGCTGGCCAGCCAGGCCGACGAGCTGTGCGAAGCCGCCAAAACGGTCCAGGACGAGCGTGAGCGGCTGGTCGACCGCGCGCAGGCTTCATCACTCGCCTTGAACGACCCCTCCCGCCCGTACGGCATCCTCCTGGCGGAAGCCACCCGACTGACGGAGGAAGCCGAGCATTCCTGCGACATGCTCCGCCACACAACCGACTGCGCACACAAGACCAACGGCACGCCAGCCCAAAGCACCGCCTGACCGTGATGCCCGCCAGCACCGCTGACCTGTCGCAGCGAAGGCTGGGCGATTCTCGTCGGAGGTTGAGTGCCGAACCGCTCGAGACCAGGCGGGCAGACAGCAGGTGACGTACTCAGAAGCCGTTGTCTTTCCGAGCGTGACTGCTGCGTTTGTGCTGGCCAGGCATAGTCCGTTTCTCGTGCGGCAGTGATGGCGTGTCGTGTTGTCTCCTCGGTGGAGGTGCCGTGTGCCGTCGGTGATGGGGTTGCTGGAGGAACGCGAGCGTGCTGCCCAGCAGCGGGTGGAGGTTCTTCAGGCCGAGTTGCGGGAAGCGGAGGCCGCGTTGGAGCGGTTCGTGATCGCTCGTGAGACGGTCGGGCAGGTCCTGGCGGAGCCGAGCGGCCGCGGGGATGCACCGGTGACCGTGTCTGATGGGCGAGAGCGGCCGGTCGTGGGTGCGGTGCCCGGCTCGGTGGTGCCGGTGTGGAGGGAAGGACTCGACGTCGGCGTACTGGCGCCGGACTATCGGCGGATCATGGCCATCGTGGCCGACCAGGGCGGGGAGGCGGTGGACTGTCGGCAGCTCGCTGCGGCACTCGGTCTGGCGGTAGTCCCGGCGAAAGTCGAGGGGGTGCGGTCGAAGGTCAAGCGCCTGGCCGCGCGGGGCTGGCTGGCCGAGACGGTGCCGGGCAGGTTCAGTGAGGCTGCCGGGCCAGGCGGCGGCTCGCGACCATGCTCATCGACCACCAGATCATCGCCTCCGCGCTGTCGGTGCGGCTCTCGTAGTCGCGGGCCAGGCGGCGGGAGCGCATCAGCCACGCGAACGTGCGCTCGACCAGCCATCTCTTGGGCAGCACGGTGAACCCGGAGGCACCGTCACTGCGTTTGACCACCGTCAGCGCGATCTGCCAGAGGCTGCGGGCGACGTCGACCAGCGGCCCGGTGTAACCGCCGTCGGCCCACACCCTGGCCACGCGCCAATGCCTGTGCCGCAGCCGGGCCAGCAGGACCCGGCCCGCGTCCCGGTCGGTGACCGACGCTGCCGTGACCATCACGGCCAGCAGCAGCCCGAGAGTGTCGACCACGATGTGCCGCTTGCGCCCGTTGACCTTCTTGCCGCCATCGAAGCCCCGGCTGGCGGCCGGCACCGACGCGGCGGCTTTCACCGACTGCGCGTCGATGACCGCGGCCGTCGGCTCCGCGTCCCGTCCCCCGGCCTCGCGGACCCGGTCACGCAGCCGGTCGTGGAACTCGCTGATCAGGCCGTTGTCCCGCCAGCGCCGCCAGAAGGCGTAGACGCGGTCCCAGGCGGGGAAATCGCCAGGCATCGCCCGCCACGTGATGCCGCCGGCCACGAGGTAGCGGATGGCGTCGATCATCTGCCGGTGACAGTAGCCCTCCGGCTGCCCGCCCCTGCCCTCCAGCCATCCCGGCACCGGCAGCAAGCCCCGCACCTCGGCCCACTCGGCGTCCGTCATGTCCGACGGATACCGAGGCCGTCTGTCCGAACGATCCCCCGCATTGCCGTACACGTGCGCGAGGCAATCACACGACCGAGCAACCGAGTTGGACGACGAGGACAACGGAACGCAAGACTGCGGCACAGGGCCTCCTGACGCTCGAAGGACTTCAGCAATCCCGAGCTGGGCAGGAGGCCCTGCTTTCATGCCTGCTTCGGCTGGAGATCACCCAACCGAGTCACTGCACTCGAACCAGTGATCACCGTGATCGATAGGGCAACGGCTTCTCACACCGCGCAGACGATCGCTGTGCACGTCGGTGAACCTGATGCCCAGGCTCCGAGTGCGCTTGCGTTGCGGGCCCCTGAGTCCTAACGCGGATCCCTGCGCATGCACCATGTGCGGGGGCCACTGTCGGGCAGCAGGATCTCGGCTGTGACCTTGAAGCCGAGGCGCTCATAGAACGCCACGTTCCTCTCGCTGGAGGTCTCCAGGAATGCCGGGTACCCGGCGCGTGCAGCCGCCTCGATGCCGGGGGTGAGCACCGCGGTGCCAAGGCCCCTCCCTTGGGCTTCGGGGGTGACTCCTACCGTGTTGAGGAACCACGCCGGCTCCTGCGGTCGATACGGAGCGACGGTCTCCTCTGCTGACTCGTAGGCGGCCGCCCGGTCACCGGTGAGGTCGCCGAGCAGCGGGCCGATCTCGGCGAAAGCGGGCGAGGGGTCCTGGTCAGGAGTGGCCCAGACAGCGACAGCGCGACCCGCGTCGGCAACCCACACGCGGCCGTACACCATCCCGATACGTGTCAGGCAGAGTTCTTGGAAGCGTCGGATCCGGTCTTCGTGGCTGTCCGCGGCGATCACGTGCCGGGTGAAGGGGTAGTCGGCGAATGATCGGGTGAGGGTGTCGACCGCGGCGGGAATGTCGGCGTTGGTGATGGGACGTACGACAGGGGCGTCCTGGTTCGGTGGCATGCCGACTGAACGATCTTGACGGCAGGCACATTCCTGACCAGCCCACTCGACCTTCTGTGAGAGAGGCTCACCGGCCAGACTTCGGTGAGAACACTCAGCCATTTCTGCGACGGAACAACGACCCGGTGTTGATGTACATGCCGTCGCCGAGCACGGTTTCGGGCCTGCGGCCCACGACGATGCATGCGGGCCGGGTGGGTGCGCATCCCTTCGGCATGGCGGGTACTCGGGCCGCAAGCCGTTGCTGCATCCCCCGGGGGAGGGCGATGGCCAGGCTTCTCCGGTCCAGAATGCGGGCCGGTGGAGCCGTCCCCGCGGCGGTCAGTCGTCGAGTCCGCCGCTCTCGCAGATCTGCCGTGCGATGTTCCGCAGCTTGATGTTGCGGTCTTGGGACACCCGCCGCAGCGTGTTGAACGCGTCGTCCTCGCTGATCTTGCGGCGCTCCATGAGGATGCCCATGGCTTCGCCGATGGTGTGCCGGGTGGCGAGCGCGTGCTGGAGTTGGTCGGCGGTGCGGGCGCTGGAGAAGGCGACTGCGGCGTGCGAGGCCAGCAGCCAGCCCGCGGTCTCGCTGCCCTTGGTGAACGCGGCCGGCCGCCGCGAGTACAGATTGAGGGAGCCGAGTTCCTCTTCCCTCGTGTAGAGCAGGAAGCTCATCATGCTCCCGACGCCCAGCGCGCGGGCTTGGCGCGCGAACTCGGGCCACCCCTCCCGGGGCTCGGTGAAGTCCTGAATCCGGTAGACCGGCTGGCTGCGCAGAGCGGCGTCGAAGCCCGGGCCCTCGGCAAGCCGCTCCTGCAACTGGTCGGAGCGGACCACCAGCCCGTCAGTGGGGGCCAGGGTTTCCACCCGCTTGCCGCGGAAGACCAGGATTCCGGCCGCCTCACATCCCTCGACGATCTCCACGGCACGCGCGGTGATGCGCTCCAGCGTCGCGTCCACCGAGTCCTGCGCCAGCAGGTCACGCGCCATCCTCGCCATCTGCTCGGCGAACCTTTCCCAGTCCATGACCACCGTCCCGCTCGCCATCATCCGCGTCTTCCGCACGCCCACGATGGGCACTCGGGCCTAGACGAGTAAGTCCGAAGGCTTGGTCAGTGGTCGTAGGCGATCAGTGATCGGGTGATGGATCGGCCTGTGGCGCGGTTGTGCCAGATCGCGGCCGTCATGGCCAGGATCCGTTGTCCGACACGGGCGAGGACGCCGGCGGGGGTTCTCGCTCCGTGGCGCTCGAGGTCGAGCTGGCCCTTGAGGGTGTCGTTCACCGACTCGATGAGCTGGCGGATGGGCTTGAGCAGGTATTCGCCGGGCCGCGGCTTGTGGGAGCGGTAGCTGGGCCGCAGGAGGGTCAGGCCGTGCTCGGCCAGGAAAGCGTCGAGGTGCTTGGACACGTAGCCCTTGTCACCGATGATCGTCTGCCCGGGGTGTGTGGCCAGCAGGTCTTGGTCGCCGGTGAGCATGTCGGCCAGCACCTCGCGTTCGTCGATTTTGGGGTTGGCCAGGGCCCAGGCGATCGGCAGGCCGCCGGGCGTGCACACAAGGTGGAGCCGCAGGCCCCAGAAGAACCGGGAGTGGGAGGGGCAGTAGCCGTACCCGGCCCAGCCGGCCAGGTCGGAACGCTTCACGGTGGGCCGTGAGCGGGCGCACTCCACCGGTGTGGAGTCCACGATCCACACGTCGTCGTGCCACAGGTCGCTGTCGCGGGCGAGTGTGCGGATGAATGTGCTGATCAGCGTGTTCCCGGCTCGCAGGCGCTTGTTGTAGCCGGACTGTCCGGGCAGGTAGGGAAACTCGGCGGCCAGGTGGGCGCGTGCGAAGCGCAGCCATCGGGCTTCGGAGACGAAGCCGAGCAGGGCCTGCATGACCGCGAGGGTCAACAGCTCGGCGTCCGTCAGTCTGGGTGGGCGGCCCCATCGCCGCGTTCCTGCCAGAGCGTCATCGATCTTCACGTACAGTGCTGTCGCGAGGGTCTCGAGGTTTGTCGTCACAAACGAACCAACGAGACCCTCGCTTCATGCGCCCGGAGACTTCGGACTTACTCGTCTAGCTCGTCGTCAGAGTAACCGGAGGTACTCAGGAGGCCGTGCAAGTGTGGCGGCGGTGATTCAGCGGACGAGGGCCGCAGGCTCCCCACGGGCTTTGAGGACTCCCCCGTTCCAACCTGAAACGGGCTTGCTTGCCCTGGCGTCGACCCTCGGAGCACACGGTGAATAACTCTTATCCGGCCTTGGCCAGTTCATGGCGACGTATCAACCGCCATGTTCCCCCAGCCAAGATCCTTTGACGAGAGTGCCTACCCCGTCACCCCGGTCGCCGCTGATCTTTTCGCCGCCCCCTGCATCAACCCCCGCCCCGCCGTCAGGCAGCTCTGTGTGCCGCACAAGCAGATCGGGCCCCGCCCCGTAGCCGAAGATCACCGAGGTGCAGAATGACGCGTATGCCGATAACGGACACTCTGAAGATGGCCACGATCGACGATGCTTCGCTGATCAGTCGCACTTTGACCCGTGCCTTCGGTGACGACCCGATGATGCGCTGGTTCTTCCCCGGCGATTCCTCGCGCGAGGCAGGGCTGGGCCGCTACTTCACCACAATCTTCACTCGGCAGTACGTCCACCACGGAGTGTGCGAGCGCACCGAGGCGGGGGCCGCCTTCTGGGTACCGCCGGAGGCGCAGGCCAAGGCAGTTCCCGACGCGGAGACCATCCAGGAGCTCCAGAACATCCTTGGTGACCGAGCTTCCCTTTTCAGGGACACCGTCGAGACGGCAGCCAAGCACGCGCCCCAGGAACCGCACTGGTCCCTGGCAGTGATCGGCGCCGATCCGGCCGCCCAGGGGCAGGGGCACGGGGCCGCTCTGCTGCGCTCGGGGCTGGCCAAGGCCGACGCGGCGGGTCTGCCCGCCTATCTGGAGTCCTCCAAGCCGTCCAACCTGCCCTTCTACGAGCACTTCGGCTTCACCATGCGTGAGCAGTTGCGGCTGCCGGGGAACGGGCCGGAGCTGTGGACGATGTGGCGCGAACCGCGTCACCCGGCCGACGCCTAGTAGTGCTTCGTTAGGTTCTAGTGCGACAGGCTTCCTTGCCTGACGGCCGCACCTCTACCACGGTAAACGCGAGGTCATCGTGGCTTTGCTGCCTTCCCGCCAGGTGACCTCCTCGAAGGGGGTGCCTGCTTCGAGGAACGCGGGCAGAGGCTGGGCAGCCTCACGGTAACGAGGCAAAGCAGGCGGTCCCAGCCCACCGCAGGCAGGCTGGGACGGCTCGATCACGGCCGGGCGGGCGATCCGCCGCAGCACCGGCGTCCACTCCCACGGCGGCTGGTTCACGACTCACCCCGGAGCCGTTCCACCTCCCCGAACTTCATACCAACCACCATGCCCCGGCCAGGCAAGATCGGCAGAGCTAACGAAGCACTACTAGTTCGAGGCCAGGCGGCGGACCCTGCGTAGCCCTGCCGTGTACAGCGGCCTCCGCTGGTCGTGCCCACGGCTCTGCTAGGCGTAGCCCTCGCCGCGTTCGAGCGCTGGAACGAGAACGGCCGCAGGGTCGCAGTCGTGGCAGGCCCGCGCACCTGGCCGCATCAAGGCATCCAGGGCTTCCATCGTGCCCAACTCCTTGCCGCCATTGTCGGCGACGTGGCGGCAGGCGGCATCGTGCACGATCGTATGTCCGCGCCGCTCCGGCGCCGGCCGGCCCGGCTCATGCTGACGACCTCGGGTCCGGCCCCCGTCGAGGTCTGGCGCTGGCGACTGGAGCCGGACGAGGAATACCCCAGCCACCCCCACCAGGCCGGAGTCGTGGAAACCGTGTCCGTCACCTCCGGCCGGATGGTTCTGGTAGTCGACGGCACGGAGCAGACCGTCGAAGCCGGGCAGACCGCGACCTTCGACGGCGACACCCCGCACACCTACCGCGGCGCGGGCATCGAGACCTGCCACCTGATCATGACGGTGCACCTGCCGCCCGGTCCCGCTTCGACGACCTGACCCGAACACCCGTTGAGCCGTTCGCGGACTGGTCGCCGAACAGCGTCCGTTTCCACTCGCCGGGGGCGTGCGCAAGAACTCGGTGCCATGAGCGGGACGTTGACCGGGTCCCTCGCGGGGCAGTGCCGGCTCAGCCGGTGTCCGCGGTGGGCTGCGGAGTCCACCGGCCGAGGCGGGCTGCGGCGTCCCGCGCCATCCTGCGCACCACCTCCCCGGCGGGAAGGATCTCGTGGACCAGGCCCACGCCCTCGCCGACGATCATGTTCGCGACGTCGAAGTCCTGTCGCGAGACGGCGTCCTTGAACTCTTCGGCGGCCTCGGCGCGTTGTGCGGCGAGGCCCGCCTCCCGCCCGTGCCACCGGTCGATGAACCGGTTGCGCAACACGCGACCGTTGTACTCGACGGGCCAGTCGTGCCTGCGCACGATGTCGTAGACGCTGGTTCGAATGGTCTCATCACCGTCGGCGGCCACCGCTCGGGCGTGGGCGCGAGCCGAGACCACGGCTTCCTCCGTCGCCCAGAAGCGGGTGCCGACGAGGACGCCGTCCGCACCGAGAGCGAGCGCGCCGGCGAGCCCGCGACCGTCCGCCACCCCACCGGCGCCCAGCAGAAGGGTGTCCGGGGAGCGGTCGGCGATCAGGTCCGCGACATCGGGTACGAGGGTGAACGTCGACCGCGTCCCGACGCCGTGCCCGCCGGCCTCCCCGCCCTGCGCGACGATGACGTCCGCTCCGGCGTCGAGGGCCTGGCGGGCCTGGTCGAGCGTGTGGACCTGACACAGCAGCGGTACGGCCGAGGCGCGGATCCGTTCCGCGAACGGGGCCGGGTCACCGAAGGACAGCATGATCGCGGCGGGCCGGCGCTCCAGGGCGATGTCGAGCAGCTCGGGGCGGCGGGCCAGGCTCCAGGTGATGAAGCCGCACCCCACCCGGGTGCCGGCCGCGGCGGCGAACTCCCGCTTCAGCCACTCTGCGTCGCCGTAGCCTCCGCCGATCAGGCCCAGCCCACCCGCGGTGGTCACCGCGGTGGCGAGCCGGGCCCCGGAGACGAGGTCCATGGGGGCGAGCACGACGGGGTGCTCGATTCCGAAGGTGTGGGTAAGGCGCGTTGTCAGCAAGGCGAAGTCCCCTTCGTCCAGGCATCCGCCCGGCAGTGCGGTGGGCGGTGCGGCGTTAAGGCGACCGTAGGTTCGCCGAGACTTCAGATCCAACGATTACTGGTGATGGCAGCCATCACCAGCAGAGAACTTTTCGACGGCCAACGAGCGTCAGGACGGTGAACTAGCGGCTCGGGCGATGGTGCTGCCTGAGCACACCGGCTTGGGATGACAGGGAGGCGGGCGCTACTGGAGCGGGATGTCGATCCCGTATTCGTCCACGGGCCGAGGACCGTGTACGCGTCTGTCGGCTTCGGAGATGGCGATGTCGTTGATGCTCGCCTCGCGGCGCCGCATAAGGCCGCGCTCATCGAACTCCCACAGTTCATTGCCGTAACTGCGCCACCACTGACCTTCCGTGTCGTGCCACTCGTACTGGAAGCGGACGGCGATCCGGTTCTCGTGGAACGCCCAGAGGCTCTTGCGTAGCGCGTAGTCCAGTTCGCGCTCCCACTTCCGTGTCAGGAAGGTGACGATTTCCTCGCGGCCGCTGACGAAAGTGTCCCGGTTCCGCCATGTCGAGTCCGCCGTGTAGGCCAGTGCCACCCGCTGGGGATCACGGGTGTTCCATGCATCCTCGGCGGCCTGGACCTTCTGCAGGGCGGTCTCCCGGGTGAACGGGGGGTGGGGCGGGCGATCTTCCGGCACTGCGGCCTCCTCGTATTGGGAACGTGCGTTCTCCATCGGTGAGGCTAAGATAGGGAACGATCGTTCTCAACGTCAAGGAGACCCGATGCCGGCCCCGATCACCGAGGAACAGAACAGCCTGGACCGTGAAGCGCTGCTCGACGCGGCAGAGAGGCTCTTCTACGAGCGAGGCATCCAAGCGGTCGGAATGGATGAGGTGCGCGCAGCATCAGGTCTGCCGCTGAAGCGGATCTACCGATTCTTCGCGGCAAAGGAGGGTCTCGTCGTGGCGATGCTCAAACGTCGCGACCAACGGTGGAGAGGAGACCTGGCCGCCCACGTGGAACAGGTCCCGGATCCCCGCGAGCGCGTACTCGCGGTATTCGACTGGCTTGCCGAGTGGTTCGCACAGCCCGGTTTCCGCGGATGCGCCTGGGTCAACGCCCACGGCGAACTCGGCTCGTCGTCCGAAGCGGTGCTGTCCGAAGTCCGGTCACACAAGCAGGCATTCCACGACCAGATCGCCATGTGGGTCCACGCCACCGGCGTGCCGGTGGTCGAACCAGTCTTCCTCCTCGCCGAAGGAGCCATCGTGACGGCCGGTATCAGTGGCGACCCGGTCTCAGCCCGTCATGCTCGCGCAGCCGTCGCGACGTTGCTCGGGACACCTTGATCTCTCGGTCCCAGCGTCAACAACCTGCTGACCCGCAACGACTAGCCCGTGGCTGCGGAGGAGCCTCCGACCATCCGCAGGACCGGCGGTGCCTGCTCCATGGCTCGCGCATGCGTGAGGAACCGGGTCAGGGCCGGCCACGGCGGTGTGTCGACGCGCTGGACAAACACGGTCTGAGAGCGTGCCTGCACCTCCGGCAGCTCATGCACCCGAACCTGCTCGCGGGAGGCGTGCCGCTCGACCACAGCGGCGGGCAGAAGGGTGAGGCCCATGCCGGCCCCGACGCAGCCGAGGATGCCCTCCAGCGTTCCGAATTCCATGCAGCGAACGCTGACGGCGCCCCGCGCCTGGAGGATGCTCTCCAGGCGCCTGCGGTAGGAACAGCCCGTACGGAAGACGAGAATCTTGGGGTCGCGCATGATGGCGTCCAGATCGGCGATGCGGCGCGCCGTGACGAGGACGAGGCGTTCCTCGAACACCGGGGTCTCCACCAGGTCGGGCTGCCGCACCGGGCCGTTGACCAGCGCGCCGTCGAGCCGATACTCCAGGACGTCCCGGACCAGCTGTTCGGTCGGCCCGGTGGTCAGTGAGAAGTCGATGCGGGGACAGTCATCGGCGAAGGCCGCCAGCACCGTGGGGAGCCGCAGGCCCGCCGTGGTCTCCATGGACCCGATCCGCAGCGGACCGCACGGATCGGCCTCGTCGCCGATCACTTGCTGTGCCTCGTCGACGAGCCTGCTGATGCGCTCGGCATACGGAAGCAACTGCTCGCCCGCGTTGGTCAGCGCCACGCCCCGGGCGTGCCGACGGAACAGCGGGGCGCCCAGCTGCTTCTCCAGCGCGTGGATACGCGCGCTGACGTTCGACTGCACGGTGTGCAGTTGCTGAGCGGCCTTGGTGATGCCGTGCGTGCGCGCAACAGCCAGGAAGATCCGCAGGTCGGAGAGTTCCACGTCGACCTCCACATGGGCCCGCGGGCAGGAGCATACCTGCGGCCGGTTACAAGGCGATTGGTGTCAGCGGCCGGGCACGGCCAGATCGCCCTCGGTGTACTGGGCGCGACCGAAGCCGAACGACCAGTCCTGGGGGCCGTTTTCGACAATGCCGATGAAGACGTTTTCACCGCTGATGCCGAGGGGTTCAAGCTGTTCGGCGATGGTGCGAAAGAGGCGTTGCTTGACTTCGGTGGTGCGCCCGGACTGGGTGAAGATCTGGATCATCACCAGCTTGTCGCTTCGCTCGAAGCCGAGGCCGGCGTCGAGGGCGATGACGTGATCCGCGTCGTGCTCGGTGATGACCTGGAACCTGTCCCGCTCGGGGATGTCCAGCACGTCCACGAGCGCCCGGTGCGTCGCGTCGGCGATTGCCCTCACCTCGTCGGGTCGGCGTCCGCGGATGAGATCGATCCGTACGAATGGCATGTGTGTCGTTCCTTGCTCGTCCTGTTGCCGGTGTGTGTCGGTGAGGGCGGATCAATGGTTCAGTTGCACCCACGTTCCATGGGGTGCGGCCTGTAGTACGGAGGACAGGCCGGCCTCGTGGAAGGCCAGCTCGATCTCCGACAGTCCCTCGGTGAAGTGGGCCCAGGCGTCGTAATGGGCCGGGACGACGGTGTCCGCGCCCAGGACAGCTGCTGCGGCAGCGGCGGCGCGGCTGTCCAGTGAGAGGGGGCGGCCGTCGAACTTCGCCGGGACGCGTGCCGCTCCCACGTGCAGGACGGCCGCGCCGATGTCGGGCACGCGGCGGGAGATCTCCGCGACCGTGCGGATCGAGGCGTTGTCGCCACTCACATACACGGTGGGAAGTCCCTGCCCGGACAGCACGAACCCGGTGACTTCGCAGTTGACGTTCCCGTCGGCGTCGCGCTCGCCGTCCTCGGGGCCGTGGACCGCGGGGACCGCCAGCACGGTCAGGTCGACGCCGCCATCCGCGCGGGGCACGGAGTGGCTGGTCCACGGTGCGAGGCCGACGGCCGGCGAGCCCAGCCGTCCGGCGGCCAGGGGGCCGGTGAGGACCAGCGGGGCGGCCTTCGCGAACGCGCGGCCACGCTCGTCGAGGTTGTCCGGATGCGTGTCGTGGCTCACCAGAACGAGGTCGACCTGCCCCACGGCGTCCTCGCCGACGACGGGGTCTGCCGTCTTGGTGAGGTACCCGTGCGGGCCGGCGTCATCGAAGGTCGGATCAGTGACGATGCGCAGCCCGCCGAGGTCGATCACGGCCGTGGGGCCGCCCAGGACGGTGATCGCGGATTCCTGGCGGGACAAACCTGTACTCAGGATTTCGCTCATGCCATCGACGCTAGTGATTTCCCGCTACCGGCAGAAATGCCGGTGGTGACCCAGCTATGTGTGTCAGGCATAGATTCTGCTCCCCGGAAGGGAGGGTGCGATCAATCCGGGGCGTCGTCCGGCACGGCGGCGTCCAGGAACCGACGGATCAGCGTCCGCTGGGCGCCGGGAAAGTGGACGAGACTGACCCGGCTTGGCGGCGCATTGGTGAGGGGCACGAAGCGGACGGCGGGGTGCTGGCTACGGCGCTGCGCGACTTCGGGAACGATGCCGATGCCGCGGTTGGCGGCCACCGTCTCCAGCCATTCGTCGTAGTTGCCCGTTTCGATGATCCGGTCCGGGCGCTGGTCCGCAGGCCATGACCAGGGGCCGGTCGTACCGCTGACGGTGTTGACGACCAGGGTCCAGTGCTGGACGTCCGTCCAGTCCAGATGGTCGAAATGGGTCAGGTCGGAGTGCTCGGAGCATACGGCGATCCGCGGCTCGTCGAACAGGTGCAAGATGCGCGCTCCTCGTGGCGCGTCGACCTCGCCGCGGACCACCGCGATGTCGAGGGTGCGCTGACGCAGCGCTTGGAGGGGATCGTCGCTCCGGGTCAGGGAGACTGTCGCTCCCGTGCTCTCCTCGAAGCGGCTGACGGTCCGCTGCGTCCAGGGATCGGGCAGCAGCCAGCTGAACCCGAGCCGCAGAGTGACACGGTGGCTCACGACGGCGAGGGCCTGGTCGAGGGTCGCGAGAACTTGCTCGACGTGGAGAAGGAACTCCGCGCCGGTATCGGTCAGTTCGACGTGTCGTGAGGACCGGTCGAGCAGTCGGACGCTCAGATTGCCTTCCAGTTGCGCGATCGTACGGCTCAGCGCGGGCTGCGTGATCAGCAGTTCCTCGGCGGCACGGGAGAACGAGCGATGGCGGGCCACGGACGCGAAGGCCCGCAGGTGGCGCAGTTCGACATCCATCCTCCTCGTGCCTCCTGGCCGCATCCATGTCTGCCGTGCATAGCGGCAGCTTAACCGGCATTTCACAGGCATACATGTGCTGCCTAGCGTGAACGACGGCCACTGAACGTCACCCAGGAAGGTGCCTAAGACCGTGCAGTCATCAGCCCTGCCCGCTACGCGGACGCAGTCTCCTTGGACGCTCGTCGCCCAGGCGGCGGCAGCGCTCGCCGCGGGACAGGGGATCGGCAGGTTCGTCTACACCCCCATCCTTCCCCTCATGCACACCCAGGCCGGACTCTCCTCGGCGCTCGGGGCCGACCTGGCGACTGCGAACTTCATCGGCTACCTCGCCGGCGCCCTGGTCGGCATCGCCGTACCCGCCGTCGTACGGTCGGCCGCAGTTCTGCGTTGCTCCTTCGGCGTGCTGGTGGCGACGCTGGCGCTCATGCCGGTCACCCACGACGGCACCGCCTGGTTCCTGCTGCGCCTCGTGGCCGGCGCCGCCAGCGCGTTGATCTTCGTGATCGCCGTCAGCGCCCTGCTCTCGGGCCTGCGCGAGCACGCCCACCACCTGGTCGGCTGGGCCTTCGGCGGAGTCGGTGCCGGAATCGCCCTGTCCGGCCTGCTGGTCGTCGCCGTGCAGACCGCGTCCACCTGGCAGGCCGCCTGGTGGACCTGCACCGCCCTGGCCGCCCTGCTCGCCGCGGTCGCCTGGCCCCTGCCCCCACAGCCGGAACCCAGGATTTCCGATGCGGCCGCGCATACCGAGGGGCCCCGTACCCACCGCTGGTTCCTCGCCCTGCTCACCAGCTACACCTTCGAAGGCATCGGCTACATCATCGCCGGCACCTTCCTGGTCGCCGCGATCCAGCAGGGCGTCCCGGGCCGTCTCGGCTCCGGGGCCTGGATCGTGGTCGGCCTCGCCGCACTGCCCTCGTGCGCGCTGTGGACCCGGCTGGCCGGCCGCTGGTCCAGCCCGGCCCTGCTGCTCACCTCGCTGACCATCCAGGCCATCGGCATCGCCCTGCCCGCGCTGCTGGGCGGTGCCACGCCCGCACTCGTGTCCGCCGTGCTGTTCGGCGCCACTTCATGGGCGTCAGCACGATCGCCCTGGCCATCGGCGCGCACCTTCAAGTGCCGCGGGCCGTGGCCCTGTTGACAGCCGGATACAGCGTCGGCCAGATCCTCGGTCCGCTGCTCGCCGCCCCGCTGCTCAGTCACGGCTACCACCAGGCGCTCCTGCTGGGCAGCGCGTTGGTCGTCGTCTCCGCGGTCGCGGCCGCCGCCGTCTGCGTCCGCTTCCCGCACCACCTCGGCCCCGTGACCTCGGCGGCCTGACCTCATACCTTTCAGGAGGAGTTGCCATGAGCACACTGCTCTCCGACCTCGGAGCAGACCTTCCCCTCATCGCGGCGCCGATGGCCGGAGGACCGAGCACGCCCGCGCTGGTCACCGCCGCCGCCCGGGCGGGCGGCCTGGGTTTCCTGGCCGGTGGGTACAAGACCGCACAGGCACTCGCCGGGCAGATCCACACCACCCGCGCGGAAGGCGTCGCGTTCGGCGTCAACCTGTTCGTCCCCAACCCGCTCCCCGCCTCCCGGGAGGCGTACCGGCGCTACGCGCGGGAGGTACAGGCGGAGGCCGACCGCTACGGCCTCACGCTGCCCGAGGAGCCGATCGAGGACGACGACCACTGGACGGACAAGATCGACCTGCTCACCTCCTCTCCCGTCCCCTGGGTGTCCTTCACCTTCGGCATCCCGGGCCGCGCGGTCGTCAGCGCCCTGCGCAGGGCCGGGAGCACCGTTCTGCAGTGCGTCACCTCGGCCGACGAGGCACGTCGAGCGGCTGACGCCGGGGTCGACGCCCTCATCGTGCAGGCACCCGCCGCTGGCGGGCACTCGGCCACGCTCACCCCCGAACGGCCTCCCGTACAGGTTTCGTTGCCCGACCTGATCGTCGGAGTGCGCCGCGCCGTCGCCCTGCCCCTCATCGCCACTGGCGGAATCACCACCGCCACCGACGTGGCAGGCGCGCTGGGTGCAGGTGCGCAAGCCGCCATGGTCGGCACCGTCCTGCTGCGCACGCACGAGAGCGGCGCGTCCGCACCGCACAAGGCGGCCCTGGTCGACCCGGCCTTCGACACCACCGTCGTCACCCGTGCCTTCACCGGGCGACCCGCGCGTGCCCTGCGCAACCACTTCACCGACCGATACGACGCGCTCGCCCCGGCCGGTTACCCCGCTCTCCATCACCTCACAGGCCCACTCCGCAAGGCCGCCACCGCAGCCGCCGACACACGGCTGACCCACCTGTGGGCTGGAACCGGGCACCGCCAGGCGAAGGCCGAATTCATCGCCGACACCTTCGCGCACCTCGCTGACCAGCTGTGAGTCCTGCGACTGGCGCACTGAGCACCGTGCCTGGCGTCAGCTGCGCGGTCGGCCGCGCGCTCGCCGCCGAGCGACGGGCGGGACCCGTCGAGAACAAGATGATCCAGAGAACCGTCAACACCACGGAGGTATGACATGGCCACTGAACTGGTCCCCGGCAAAACCCTGATCACCGCTTCTCCGCAGGAGGGCCGCGAGCTTGCCCTCAAGATGGCCCGGCTGGTCATCAAGGCCACGCAGCCCGACGGCGCGGTGCGCGAGCAGTTGCGCCCTGAGTACGCGCAGGACGCGGACTCGCTGATCTCCATCGCCCATGTGGTCGCGGTGGAGTTCGCGACGATCGCCGCAGCGAACGACTACTGGCGCTGACCGACCAACAGAGTCCGCGCCTTGCACGGATTGGGTCAGCACACAGAGCACGGACTGTCTTGCGCAGTTGCTCTCGCGTGTGTCTTGTCGTACCGGGTAGCGATACCTCGCCACGCCTTCAGCTTGTTGATCAGCCGCTCAACCGTGTTCCGCGCCTTGTAAAGATCGGCGTCGTGGCTGACGGGCCTACCGCCCCGGCTGCCTTTCTCCTGCCGGTTGGCAGCTTGGTCCTTTTTCTCCGGGATGACCGCCTTGATAGGCGTTTGCGCAGGTGGGCGCGATTGCCATGCGACGAGTGCGCTTTGTCTCCGGCGACTGCGTCAGGCCGGGTGCGGGGACGGCCGACGGGCCCGCGCACCCGCACCCTCTTCAGGACGGGGATGAACTGCGGGCTGTCCGCTGCCTGGTCCGGGGTCAGGAGGAACGTCAGCGGGCGGCACCTCCGATCGCCGGCGACGTGAATTTTGCTGGTCTGTCCGCCCCTGGAGCGTCCGAGGAGGGCGGCCTTCAGCCGAAGGTTGTGCCGGCGCCGGATGTGTCTTCGTTCATCCCGCTCAGTATCGTCTTCGACCCCCTGCCCGGTTTGTTCGTCGCAATCGCCCCCTTTACGCTGGCCTTCTCAGCCTCCGTGGCGGCCTTTTTACGCCACTGCCGGAAGCGGTTGTGGGCGGTTGTGGGTGGTCGACCAGGCGCCGAACTGCGCCGGCATCTCCCGCCACTGCCCGCCCGTCCTGAACCGCCAGATCACACCCTCGAACTGTTGCCGCAGCCGCTCGGGGTACGGGCCGTACTCACCGACCGGCAGGTACGGCTTGATGAACTCCCACTCCGAATCCGTGAGTTGTCCTCGCGTCACCCAAGAACGTCTATAGGTCTGGGGCCTGCCGCGAAGGCAAATCTCGCAGATTGATCACGACATGATGCGCGCCCTGGCACTCAGCACCGGTTTTCGGCTGGACTTTTCCCGAGCTAAGCCGGGCACATGGCGGCCCGGAGTCCATTGTGGCCCATGCGGTCCAGAACTTGTATTGTGCGGGTATGCCTCGACCTCGTGAGTTCGATGAAAATCGTGTGGTTCTCGCTATCCGTGACGAGTTCTGGGACAAGGGCTACGCGGCGACATCGATGGACGACCTGCTGCGCGTGAGCGGGCTGGGCAAAGGCAGCCTCTACGGGGCGTTCGGGGATAAGCGCAGCCTGTTCCTGCGGGTGCTGCGCGACTACGACGACGCGAACCTGCTGATGCTGCGCGAGCGTCTGGTTTCCGCGGCGCGGGGGATCGACGTGGTGCGCGAGTTCGTACTCGGCCTGACCGGCGATCCGACCGGGGCAGTTGCGCGTCGGGGTTGCCTGCTGGCCAACAGCAACGCCGAGCTTGCCGCCAGCACTCCGGAGGTCGCAGCTGAGGCTCGCCGCAGCTACGACGCGATCGCCACCGTCCTCACCGCGGCGCTGGAGCGCGCCCAGAGCGAAGGCGACCTCGACCCCGACATCGACCCTTCTGAGACCGCCCGCGCGGTCCTCGTCGCGCAACTCGGCCTCATCGCTCTCGGGCGCACCGGCATGGACATCGGAGCGCTCACCGTGATAGCCCAGTCCGCCCTGGCACGGTTGCTGCCCACTCCGGCGCAGTAGCAGCAACGCACCGGCCGACCTGTACCGCCACGGCCTGCAACCGGCTCCGAACCCTGGGGCGCGCCCTGAAGCTGTGCGCTGCGGCTCCTGCGGAGGGCCGCGCTCCGCAGGCCGGGCTCCTGCGCGCTGCCAGTCGTCAGGCGACTCGAAGCGCGACCCGGCAGGCCGATACCGCCGCGGCGGTCGGCGCTGCCGGTGGTGCGGCCCCGCAGTTGTCCGACCAGAGGTCGCGGGTGCGGGACAACTGCCCGCAGCCTGCGCAGCCCGTCTACGGGGCGCGCCGGGAAGCCCCGATGCCGAAGCAATCTTGACTGTGCGGTCCATATCGGGGAAGGTTGTGGACGCAACAGTCCATAACTTGAAGGAGCACGGCATGGCCGTCTTGGAAGACAAGGTCGCCGTGGTCACCGGGGCCAGCACCGGCATCGGGTTCGCGACCGCGCGCGCATTCCGCGACGAGGGCGCCACGGTGTTCATCACCGGTCGCCGCAAAGACGCGCTCGACGCCGCGGTTGCCGAGCTCGGACCTGGCGTGACCGGCGTGGTCTGCGATGCTTCGGTGCCCTCGGAGCTCGATGCGTTCTACAGCACCGTGCGCGACCAGGCCGGACGCATCGACGTGCTGGTCGCCAACGCCGGCGTCGGCACCGCGGCGCCGTTCGGTGAGGTGACGGAAGATCTGATCGACTCGGTGTTCGCCACCAACGTCAAGGGAACGATCTTCACTCTCCAGCAGGCGCTGCCGCTGCTCAGCACAAACGCTTCGGTAATCCTGACGGGTTCGACCGCTGCGACACGGCCCAACCTGGGACTTGAGGTCTACGCAGCGTCGAAGGCCGCAGTCCGCACGCTCGCCCGCGGCTGGGCTCTCAGCGCGCGCACACACGGCTTCCGGGTCAACGTCGTATCCCCGGGCGGTACGCGCACCTCTGGTCTGCTTGAGCTGGTCACACCCGAGATGCTCAAGCAGGCCGAAGGCGCTGTTCCCCTCGGCCGGCTTGCCGAGCCCGAGGAGATCGCCGCCGTGACGACGTTCCTCGCCTCGGACGCGTCGAGCTACGTCAACGGTGCCGAGTTCTTCGCCGACGGTGGATACGCGCAGGCATGAGCGCTCTCGTAAGCGCCGATTCAGGTGTGTCTCACGCACGGTCCGGGGCTGGGGCGGTGGCTGGGAGGAGGCGTGTCTCGATAACCTGACGGCGCGCGGACACCCACGTGCATGGCGATGGCGCGCATCGTGCCCAGCGCACGGTTGGCCGGAAGCTGAAGGCGTGGCGAGGTATCGCTACCCGGTACGACAAGACACACGCGAGCTACCTCTCCGGCCTCTACCTTCGCGCCTCGATGATCTGGCTCAAGGACCTCGCCCGGGCCATCTGTTGATCGCAACCGAATACGCGCCCTAGTTGTGTTGTCCGGGCAGGTTGGTGACGCGGCTGGCTGGGGTGTGGCCGCTGATGCCGGTGTGGGGTCGGTGGTAGTTGTACCAGTCCAGCCAGTCGGGGAATGTTGCCTGGCGTTCGTGCTCTGAGGTGTAGGGCTGCTGGTAGGCCCATTCATCGAGCAGGGTGCGGTGGAAGCGCTCGACCTTGCCGTTGGTCTGCGGTCGCCAGGGGCGGGTCCGACGTGGGCTGATGCCCAGGTCATGGCAGGTGCGGTGCCAGGTGTTCTTGCTGTAGGCCCAGGCGTTGTCGGTCAGCACCCGCTCGATGGTGACTCCGCGGTTGGTGAACCAGGCGCTGGCGCGGGTCAGGAAACCGGCGCAGGTGGCGGCTTTCTCGTCGGTCAGGGCTTCGGTGTAGGCCAGGCGGGAGTGGTCGTCCAGGGCGGTGTGGAGGTAGAGGTAACCGCCGCCCGTCCGGCGTTGCTGGTTGCCGCGGCCGGCAGCCCGTCCGAGGGCTTTATGGCCGCCGCCGTCGGGGATACGGCCGAGCTTCTTGACGTCGATGTGGACCAGTTCGCCCGGTTGGGAGCGTTCGTAGCGGCGGACTGGTTCGCCGGTGGCCCGGTCACACGTGGCCAGGGGCGGCAGGCCGTGGCGTTGGAGGATGCGGTGAGCGGTGGAGGCGGCGATGCCGGTGCGGGCCGCCGGCCGCAGTGGCCCAATGCGGTGTTCACGGCGCCTGCGCAGGACCTGTTCCTCCAGGGCGATCGGCGTGCGACGCGGCGAGCGATGCGGACGGCTGGAGCGGTCGTGCAGACCCGCTGTCCCCTGGTGGCGGTAGCGGTGGGTCCAGCGGGCTGCGGTGGTGTGGCTGACCTGGAAGCGTTCGGCCGCTTGCCGCAGTGGCCATCCGTCCTCGACGACGCACCGGGCCAGACGCAGCCTGCCGGTCGGGGTCAGCGGGGCGTTACGGTGGATCAACGAGGGCCTCTTGCGTGCCGGTGGTAGATGTCGCAATCCACACCGAAACCAGAGGCCCTCGCCTCGTTCAAGCACCACTCACAGCGCGTCGCCTGTCACCAACGTGCCGGGACAGCACACCTAGGCGGTTTCCGTTTGGATCAGCTGCTCGTTGGTCCGGGTGTGTCGTTGACTGACGCGCAGTGGGCGCGGATCGAGCCGTTACTCCCGGACCGGACGCCGAAGCGGTGTAGCAGGGCCGCGAGGAGTGCCCGGTCGGGCCAGGTCAGCTGCGGACGGTCTACCGTGCGCTGTAGCACGGCGAGTTGGTGTCGCAGCGCCAGGATCTCCAGATCTTTCTCGCGATCGCTCATCGGCACGAGCCGTACGAACGTGAACACGGTCGACACGGTGAGGTAGAGGAGTCGCAGCAGCACAGTCAAGCATCTCGCGGTCGGTGCGGATGGGCTACACCCGGTCTTGGCCCAGGGGAGGAGAGAAGCGATCGCGTTGACCTTTCTCCAAGCTCACCGACAGCGCGACCTGCACGGACGTAATATCCGGCACCTACAGGGTCAGCCAAGAGCGGGGGCGCGACGCTGTGGACCGGGTGATCGCCCTTCAGTTCGACCGTAACGGCACTCGCGTCTGGCGCAAGGCCCAGTCGTTGCTGGACTCCGAGCACGTCCGGCGAGCGATCGGCGAAGTCAGCGTCCCCTACGGCGTCTGTCAGGAACCCTCGAACGTCGCGACCGGCGGACAGAGCTGCCCCATCCGGTTCCGGTGCGTGGGCTGCGACCACTTCCGCACCGACGTCTCCTACCTGCCCGACCTGCAGGCGTACCTGGCCGACCTGCTGCGCAGCCGGGAGAAGCTCCTGTCGGCATTTGCCGCCGACGACTGGGCGCGCAGCGAGGCCATGCCCTCCGAGGAGGAGATCCGCAGGGTGCGCCGGCTGATTGACCGGGTCAAGGCTGATCTCGGTGACCTCACGGCCGAGGAACAGGGCTCAGATCGGGGAGGCCGTCGCCGTCGTACGCCGCAGCCGGAGCGTGATGCTCGGCATGCCCCGCATCGGCCACCCCTTGCCCGACATCCACGTCAGAGGTCCGCATGAGCACCGCTATGGCCGACGGCCGCCGCGCCGACAGTGAACGCCGCCGCCAGCGCGTGAAATCCGCCATCGTGCAGGCCACACGTACCGGCACGGCGATCAGCGTCAGCGGCATCGCCCGGCAGGCCGGGGTCGACCGCACCTTCCTCTACCGCCACCGTGACCTACTCGCGCTGATCCACGCCGCCGAACGCGAGCCGCACGGACCACCGTCCTCAGCCAGCCCACCGGTCAGTCTGGCATCGCTGCAAGCCGACCTCGCCAATTCTCAGGCCCGCAACACCCGCCTCGTGGCACAGGTCCGCCGGTTGGAGCGGCGCCTGTCGGAGCTGATGGGAGAGCAGGCATGGCGTGACTCGGGGCTCGGCGCCCCCGTCGACGTCGAAGAACTCCAGCGCCGGGTCGCGAGTCTGGAGCAGATGAACACCGAGCTGACCGCCCAGCTGGAGGGTAGGGACGCAGAGCTGGAGGCGGCCCGCGCGGCCAACCGGGAGCTGACCCGGGCGGTGAACCAGCGTGGAGCCGCCCTGTAGCTCAGTTGGTGCTGAGATGCGAGTCAGAGGGGCAATTAGTTGATCTTGAAGCTCCGGTGACTGCTCAGCTCTCCGATTCATCCTCGGCAAGAACGCAAGTGATCGGCGCACCCTGAAGCGAGCCGAGGTGGCCATCTTCGCCCCCGCGGCCGCGAATACTTGGCTAGCCATGTGATTGCTGTTACGTTGGTTATGTGGCCAGCCATGCTTTGGGTGGCCAGAGGGAATGGAGTCATCATGAGAGCAATCGTTTTCGACCATTTTGGCGGCCCGGACGTGCTGCACGAGGCGGACATCGAGGTTCCGCAGCCCGGCCCCGGTCAGGTCCGGGTCCGCGTGAAGGCCGCCGGGCTGAACGCGTTGGACGGCAAGATCCGCTCCGGGATGATGGAGGCCGTCCGCCCGACGACCTTCCCCGCCGTCCCCGGTGGCGAGCTCGCAGGCGTGGTGGACGCCCTGGGTGAGGGCGTGCGGGACGTGCAGGTCGGCGATGAGGTGCTGGGCTGGTCGGACACCGGCTCGTACGCCCAGTACGCGCTGGCCACCACCGTGGCCTCCAAGCCCGCCGGCCTCGACTGGCAGCATGCGGTCGCGCTGCCGGTGGCCGGCGAGACGGCCGAGCGGGTCCTGAACCTGCTGGGGGTGGCCGCCGGGGAGACCGTGCTGATGCACGGCGCGTCCGGAGCGGTGGGCACCCTGGCGGTCCAGCTCGCCACGGCCCGCGGAGCACGCGTGATCGCCACCGCGGGCCCCTCCAACCAGGACTACCTTGCCTCGCTCGGCGCCACCGCGACCGTGTACGGCGAGGGTCTGGTCGAGCGGGTGCAGGCGCTGGCCCCCGACGGCGTGGACGCGGTGTTCGATCTGGCCGGGAAGGGAGCCCTGGAGGACTCCATCACCCTGCGGGGCGGCACCGAGCGCATCGTCACCATCGCCGACTTCGGTGCACGGCAGCTGGGCATCACCTTCTCCCAGGGGCCCCAGGAACGCTCGACCGCCTGCTTGGCCGCTCTGGCCCAGGACGCCGCGGCCCGCAAGCTCGTCACCACCGTCACCGCCTACCCGCTCGACCAGGCGGCCACGGCCCAGCAGGTCAGCGACGCCGGGCACGTCCGGGGCAAGCTCGTCCTGACCGTCGACTGAGCACGTCCTCCCACCCCTCACACACCACCACCCGCTGCCTTTACGGTGACCGGCCGGTCACCGCCCTGTCGAAGGACCCCCTCATGCTGGATTCCCTGTGGACGCCGACGACTCTTGGCGGCATATCTCTGCCGCACCGCCTGGTCATGGCCCCCATGACCCGTGACCGCTCCACTCCTGAAGGCGTCCCCACCGAGCTGAACGCCGAGTACTACGCCCAGCGGGCCTCGCACGCGCTCGTCATCACCGAGGGAACCCAGCCCTCCGCCGACGGCCAGGGCTACCTCCTGACCCCCGGCATCCACAACGACGAGCAGATCGCCGGGTGGCGCAAGGTCACCGACGCCGTGCACGCGGCCGACGGCCGGATCGTCATCCAGCTGATGCATACCGGACGCATCGCCCACCCCGACAACACCTCCCACGGCCGCCGGCCGGTCGCCCCTTCGGCGATCCGGCCGCAGGGCGCGATGTTCACCGCGTCCGGGCCCCAGGAGATGCCGACCCCCCGTGCTCTGTCGACGCAGGAGGTCGCGGCGACCGTCGAGGACTTCCGTCGCGCCGCAGCGGCCGCCGTCGCGGCCGGCGCCGACGGCGTGGAGATCCACGGCGCCAACGGCTACCTGGTGCACCAGTTCCTGTCCGACAACACCAATCAGCGCACCGATGGCTACGGCGGCTCGATCGAGGGCCGCATCCGCTTCGCCGTCGAGGTCGCCGCCGCGGTGGCCGACGAGATCGGCGCCGAGCGCACCGGCATCCGTATCTCCCCCGCAAACCCCTACAACGACATCGCCGAGTCCGACACCGCCGAGCTGTATCCGGCGTTCCTGGACGCCTTGCGCCCCCTGGGCCTGGCCTACCTCCACGTGATGCACACCGGCGACGAGGAGCTGCTGGGCACCCTGCGCGCGCTGTGGCCGACCACGCTGATCCTCAACCGGGGCGGCACCGACCTGCCCGCCCGCGCCAAGGACATCGGCAACGGCACGGCCGACCTCGTCTCCGTCGGCGCCCTCGCGCTCGCCAACCCGGACCTGGTCGAGCGGCTTCGCGTCGGCGCGCCGCTGAACACCCCCGACCCGGCGACCTTCTACGGCGGCGGAGCGGCCGGCTACACCGACTACCCCACCCACACCGGCTGAGGAACCGAACCATGCCCACCCCCGAACGCCGCATCCCCACGACGGCCGGCGCAGGACCGATGAGCTACGCGATCTTCCAACTCGCCCGCGCCCACCGCGCCTACGCCGCCACCCTGCTGCGCGAGATGGACCTGCATCCCGGACAGGAACTGCTGCTGATGCACCTTCTTGACCGGGACGGCCAGTCCCAGTCCGAGCTGCTCGAATGCCTCGGCGTGGACCAGTCCACCATCTCCAAGGCGCTACGCCGCATGCAGGACGCCGGCCTGGTCATCCGCGAGCCGGCCGCACATGACCGGCGCGTCATGGTGGTCCACCTCACCGACAAGGGCCGGGCGATGCGCGAGCCCATCGCGGCCCTGTGGCAGGCCCTGGAGGAGACCTCTGCCGGGAATCTGTCGGAGCAGCAGGCGGAGTCCTTCGTCGAGACCGCGTACGCCATCACCGAGGCGATCAGCAGCCGCGCGCTTCCGGAAGAAGAGTCCGCCTGACTCCCCGGTGTGCACCCCATGCCCGCCTACGCCACACCACACGTGACGAGGGGCACGCGGCCTGGGGAGCACACCGTCCCGCATGCGGCGCGACCACCTTCAGGTCGGCCATATCACCCACCCCATCCCGGCTGCCTTCGCGGCACGTTCCGGCGGCGAGGCACACTGCGGATCCGCCCCCACGGCCCGCCTCCATTGACCCGCCCGGCACGCAGGTGCCCATGTCTGCAGCCACCTCAGCCGTGCCCACCAAGCTCCTCGCTGATGACCTGACGGAAAGTGAGACCCCCATGCCTGCCACCGACTCAACCACCCTCCCGGTCCTCGTCGTCGGGGCGACCGGCTCCCTGGGGAGCAAGGTCGTCGACGAACTCCTGAGGCGCGGCAAGACCGTCCGCGCCCTGGTGAGGCCGGCCAGCGACGCCGGCCGGCTCGAAAGCCGGGGCGTTCAGATCGCCCGCGGCGACATGCTCGACTTCGACTCGCTCGTGACCGCCATGAACGGCGCCGACGCCGTCATCACCACCGCCGCCGGCTACACCCGCGGCGGCAAGAACGCCCACGACATCGACACCATCGGCAACGCCAACCTCGCCGAGGCCGCCCACCGCACCGGCATCCGACGGTTCGTCCTGACCAGCATCCTCACCAGCGACCAGACGCCCGATGTCCCGCACTTCTGGCACAAGAAGCTCGCCGAGGACAAGCTCGAACAGCTCGGCGTCCCATTCGTCGCCCTGCGCCCGGGGGCGTTCCTCGACCAGGTCGCGAGCATGGCGGGCGACCCGGTCGACAAGGGCCGCATGGTGTGGATCGGCAAGGCCACCGTCCCGCTGACCTTCGTCCACACCTCCGATCTCGCGGCGTACCTGGCAGCCGCGGTCGACGCCGAGGCCGAGGCCGGTGAGCGGATCGACATCGGCTGGGACCGTCCGGTCAGCATGCGGGAGGTGGCCGACGTGATGGGCAGCCGGGCCGGAAAGAAGATCAAGGTGTGGGTCGTCCCGTCCGCCGTCGCCCGCGCCGCAGGAGCCGTCGCCGGCCGCTTCATGCCCCTGATCGCGGACATGGCCGCGATGTTCCGCTGGTTCGAGACCGGACGCTACGTCGCCGACCCCCGTCGCCAGGAGCAGTTGTTCGGGCCCGTCCCCACGGCCGAGGAGGCCCTCGCCCGGTTCACCGATGAGCTGCGCACCGCACAGCACCGGTGACAGGCCCGCGTCTCAACCCTCGCCGCCCGGCGGCCTGACCAGGACGCCTCGGGCCCATCCCTCCTGGCCGAACCACTCCACAACGGTTCCGGCCGAGCCAACGGGTGACGGGGCGGGCGCTCAGCGCTTCCCTGGCCGGGATGAGGGGCCCAGTGAAGACCTGCGATCGCGGGGCTTCACCCGGTGTCCCCCATTGACCACCAGATGTCCGCAACCGACTGAGCGATTCGCCGGATGTCGACAGAAGATCGAGAGGTGCTGCGGCGACCACCTCGCCCCCGGGCCGCAGCATGGCGAATGGCGATCCTGCGGGCCGTACACGATAAGCAAGGAACTGGCATGGACAAGCGTGCAGCATCCTCCGCAGGCGCCGCCCCTGCGACGATGCGAGCGGTCGTCGTCACTCAGCCCGGCGGCCTGGATGCCCTTCAGGCCACCACGGTGCCGATGCCCGAGCCGCAGCCCGGATGGGTGCGCATCGAGGTGAAGGCGTTCGGCGTCAACGAGTCCGAGGTCACCACACGAAAGGGCGAGTCGGACCCGGAGGCCACCTACCCGCGGAACCCCGGCATCGAGGGCGTCGGTGTGGTCGACCAGGCCGACGAGGACAGCGGGCTGCGCCCGGGGCAACAGGTGGCGACCATGATGGGCGGCATGGGCCGGTCCTTCGACGGCTCGTACGCGCAGTACGTGACCGTCCCCGCAGGGCAGGTCATCCCGTTCGAGACCGGCCTCCCGTGGGAAGTGGTCGGCGCGCTGCCGGAGATGTTCCAGACCGCCTACGGCTCCCTCGCCACGGGCCTCGCTCTGCAGGCGGGGCAGACGCTGCTGATCCGCGGCGGCACCTCCACGGTCGGGCTGAGCGCGGCCACGATCGCGAAGGACCTCGGAGCCACCGTGCTGTCCACCACCGGCAGCCCGGACCGGGCCGGGGAACTGCGGGCCGTGGGTGTCGACCATCCTCTGGTCGACAGTGGCACCATCGCCGACCAGGTGCGCGAGTTGATGCCGTACGGCGTCGACGCCGTACTGGAACTGGTGGGCTGCTCGGTCCTCGCCGACACCTTCCGCATCGTCCGCCGCCACGGCACCGTCTGCTTCACCGGAGCCCTGGCGGGCCAGTGGACGATCTCTGACTTCACCCCGTTCATGATCCCCAGCGGGGTGCGGCTGACCAGCTACGCGGGCCGGCCACCGACCTGCCGGCGCAGGTGTTCCAGCAGCACCTGCAAGCCATCGCCGCCGGGCGGCTCAAGGCCCCGGTCGCGAAGGTCTACCACGGCCTGGAGCAGGTGCGCGATGCCCAGGCCGACGTCGAGGCCGGCACGACGCCGGGCAAGCACGTGGTGCTGCTCGACGACTGAGAAACACACACTCATCCGCCGCCGCCCTCGGAGCCGGCCGGCGGCATGCACGAAAAGGAGACTGTCATGGGCGTCAGCAAGGAAGAAATCAGCAAGACCATCCTGGAACTGGAGAAGTCCTTCAACGAGCGGTGGAGCGTCGGCGACAACCGCGGCTACCTCGACAACTACGCCGAGGAGATCAGCTACTTCGACCCGATCGAAAAAGACCTGGTCGTCGGCCGTGACGCGGCCGTCGCCCACATCGAGGCGATCTACTCCAACCCGCACATCGTGCGCAACGAGTACCTCAATCCCGTCGTGCATGTCAGTGATGGCGGTGACTTCGCCGTCCTGGCCTACAACCTGAACACCTACGTGCTCGACGACAACGGCAACGAGCGGCAGCTTCGCGCCTGGAACGCCACCGAGGCGTACCGGCTGATCGACGGCGACTGGCGCATCGTGCACTCCAACTGGGCGTTCACCCAGACCGCGACAGGCGCCATCGCGTCCTGACCTGGGATCAAAGGGGCCCGTGAGCAGCGATCGAAGGAGACGGCCGGCCCCGGCCCGGCCCCAGCTCCGGACGCGATCAAGGTTCACGGGGCACGCGTGCGCAACCTCATGGACATCGACGTCACGGTGCCGCTGGGCAAGCTCGTCGCGATCGCCTGGCGGCCGTGGGTTTGTGCTGCGCCCGCCTCACATACCGGTCCTGGTTTCGCGGGCCGCGAAGGCGGCCGGGGTGAGACCGGTGTGGCCACGGAAGAAGCGGCCGAAGTTCGCGGGATCGGTGAATCCGAGATGGACGGCCACAGCCCGGGCGTCCCAACCGGCACCTCCCAGCAGGCGCCGGGCTTCGAGCAGCCGCCGCTCGTCGATGACCTCACGCACCCCCTTGCCGGTGGCGTCCCGGGCCGCGCGGCTGAGGGTACGAACCGAACAGCCGAGCAGCCCGGCATAGTCCGCAGCCCGGTGCAGTTCCCGGAAGTGCAGCTCCATGGCGTCCACGAACCGTGCGTACGTGTCCCTGCGGCCCGTGCCGCCCGCCAACGCGCCGGTGGAGGTGACATCCGGGGAGTTGGCAAGGCGCAGCAGCAGTGATTCGAGCAGGCTGCGCCGCAGGGCGTGGTGGACATCGAGCCGGCGGCGCCCCAGTGCACGGTGCTCGTCCAGGAGTTGGAGCGCCGTCTGCCGCAGCCAGGCCGCGTCATCGGGGTGCGGGCTCAGTACGGCAGGGGCCTCGTGCGCGGTGAGCGGGGCCAGCAGGCGGGCGGCGTCGGACGTCAGCACGTCCGGCTCGAACAGGATGAACAAGCCACGGACGGCACCCGGCGGATGCCAGCACTGCGCGTGCCCGGGACGCACCCACAGCCACTGCCCGCAGGCCACGGTCCGCGTGACGTGGTCGACATCGTGGAGCAGCTCACCCTCGGTGACGAGGATCAGGTAGTGGAAGGTGGCGCGGCCCGGACGGGGCGGATTCCACGGCCAGTCATCGTGCTCGGCGAAGAAGTCCTCGACGGTGCTCACCTCAAGGCCGTACGGAGTGCCGACCGGGGGCTGGAAACCGTACAGCGGAACCGCGGCCTGCCCGCTGCGTCCGACGCGTGGAGAACGCCTGGGGTGTCGCTTGTCGACCATCACATGTCCGCAGCGTACCGCCCGATTGCCCGCTTCAGGGAAAAGGATGGGGCGTGCCGTCCGCGTCCCTTGGTCGACGCCCCTGCCTGCCACCACCAGAGGAAGGAAACACTCATGAACGGATCGACCATGCAGACGTTCGCCGCCGAGTGCGCGGAGGAACTGCCCGGAGCCCAGCTGGAGCATCCCTTCGGCCCGGACTGGGAGGTCTTCAAGGTGCGAGGCAAGGTGTTCATGCTGATGACCGAGGTCCCCGGGCGCCCTGTCGTGATCCTCAAGGCGGACCCCGACGAGGCCCATGCTCTCCGGGAAAGCAACAGCCACATCACCCCCGGCTACCACATGAACAAGAAGCACTGGATCACTCTGGAGGGCGGGAAAAGCGTCGACAAGAAGCTCGTCAGGGAACTCGTCACCGACTCCTACCTGCTCGTCGTCGACCACCTGCCCAAGGCCGAGCAGCCCGTCGACCCGCACACCTATGGCACCAGCACGCGGGCGGCCCGGTGAGCACGGCCGGTGACCGCCTCCAGGACACCGCCCGCAAGGCGGCCCTCGCCCTCCCCGACGTCAGCCACGGCCGCCCCTTCACCCCCGGACTCGACGTGTACAAGGTCGCGGACAAGGTGTTCCTGATCGTCACCGACGACCCGGACGAACAGATCATCACGGTCAAGTGCGAGCCCGAGCACGCGCGGGCACTGGAGCGCGGCTACGCCTCGATCGCCCCGGGCCGCTATCTCGACAAGAGGCACTGGATCTCGCTGGGGGCCGGGCGGGGCATCACGAAGCAGCTGGTCAACGATGTGGTCGAGCACTCCTACGACCTGGTCGTCGACGGTCTGACACAGAGCGAGCGCCCGCCGCGAGCCCCTGGCCCGGACGCGGCCGACAGGTGAACGTTGGCCGCGCCCCCCTTGGACACTGGCTGGCCTCAAGTCAGCCAGGCAGCTCTGGGAGCTGGTCGATGACGCCGCCTCGCTTCCAAGTCCTTGTGCACACCGGGATGGCACCGGTCGGCTGCTGATCACCACCCGTACTGCGCATCTACCCGACTCCGGACTCCAGCTCGCGCGCTCGCATGCGCAAGGCCACCCGGTGACCCGGCCCGGCCGTGCGCCAGTAGGGGTGCCACCACACTCGCGCCGACAGCTCCAGCAGCCGTCGTCGCAGCGCAGTCGTCCGTTCATGCTGTGCGGGATCGGCGAGCGCCCGATAGGTACGATCCCAGGCACTCTGCGCGGCGATCAGGTCCTCGGGAAGAGTGGGGCATCGCATGGACCTATTGCATCTTGCGTTCGATTTCTCTCGCATCTGTGCAGGTGAGGCCGTGCGGTAAATGTGACTGAGCGCCGTAGTTGGCGAATCCTGAGCGTTGTACTTGGCGGGCTGACGGGACTTGTTGAGATCGGCCAAAGGTGCTCTTTGTTCCTCAGTGGGGAGTACGAGCACGTGTCTGGGGCTGCCGTAGCGTCTTGTCCGTTGTGCGTTGGAGCTGGTCAGTCGTTCGACTCTTCCCCCGCGCCCGCGACATGGCCGCCGTTGGCGTAATCGACTGGCCGTGCCAGGCGGCTGCGGCACCCTGCGGCTATGGCTGAAGGCGAGCGCGAGCAGGACAGGGGCATGGTGGACCGGTCGGAGGGATTCGGCGAGCGCCTGCTGGGGGTGCTGCTGGACCGGGCCCACGAGATGCCGCCGCAGCTGATCGCTCCGCTGATCGCGGAAGAGGTTGCCAGGGTCGGTGGCCGTGACGTCTCGATCCTCCTCCAGGACTACGCGCAGATGGTGCTCGCTCCGCTGCCGGGTCGGCGACTGGTGGTCGCCGAGCCCGAGCTGATCAGCGACTCCCACGCCGGAACGGCGTTCCTGACCGCGGCTACCGTCGAGGTAGCGCGTGACGACGGCGGCGTCCGGATGTACCTGCCGTTGCTGGACGGCAGCGACCAGGTCGGGGTGATGGCCGTCACCTTGGACTCCGTCGATGACGACGACCGGCGGCTGCTGCGCAGGCTGGCCGGCCTGGTCGCCGACATGGTGGTCACCAAACACACTTACACCGACCTGTTCTTCCAGGCCCGGCGCCGCGAGCCGATGAGCGTGGCCGCCGAGATCCAGTGGTCCCTGCTCCCCCCGCTGGCCATGTCCGTTCCGCAGGTCGCGTTGGCAGGGATCCTCGAACCCGCCTACCGCATCGCCGGCGACAGTTTCGACTACGCCCTCAACGAAAGTGTCCTGCACGTGGCCGTAATCGATGCGATGGGCCACGATCTCGGGGCCGCCGCGATGGCCACCATCGCCATTGGCGCCTACCGCCACGCCAGGCGCGCCGACGTCGACCTGGCCGAGATGTACTTGTTCATGGACCGGGCGATCGCCGGTCAGTTCGGTCCCGATCGCTTCGTCACCGCGCAGATGATGCGCCTGGACACCGCGACGGGCCATCTGCAATGGGTCAACGCGGGCCACCCGGCACCGCTGCTGATCCGCGGCGGCCGGGTGCTGCACCCCCTGGAGGGCCCGACCACCCTGCCGGTCGGCTTCGGCGGCGAGCAGCCCCGGATGAGCGAGTACCAGCTCCAGCGCGGCGATCGGCTGCTGTTCTACACGGACGGCGTCATCGAGGAGCACGTTGCCGGACAGGAGCCGTTCGGCGAGGAACAGCTCATCCGCTGCGTCGACCGCATGATGGGCGAAGCGAGTGGGGTACGTGCCGAGGTGCGTTGGCTCTCCCAGAGACTGGTGGAGGAGCGGGGCGGGATCACCAGCGACGACGCGACCCTGTTCCTGGTCGAATGGCGCGGGGGCGTCGCCGACCACCTCGCCCTCTTGCAGTAAGCCGACCTCAGAACCGTTTCACGGTCGAACCACGTGCCGATTTCCGGCTGCATCTCACTGATGGTTCGCACCTGTGTCCACCAGTCGTGGCCAGCGGGATCGCGGCCCTCATCGGCCGATCACAGTTTGCCGATCGTCACACACCAAATCCATCGCGCGCCAAGGACCGACTCCTGGAGGGGATCCTTCAGCGTCGAGGTGTTGAAGCGGGACGTCTCCGTCACCTCGAGACCGCTTTTGGTACCCCGCCGAACGTCCCAGGCATTCCGTCACTCCGGGAGCCGCAATTCGTCGGTTTCCCCCAGATAGGTCGGATGGTCGTGCGGTCACGGCCCGCCTGAGGGTCGGAGTGACCGCCGGAGGGCATCGGCGGCTCGCTGCTCGGGCCGATCCTCGCCGGATGTGGCCTGCCGGGGGCGCGCGCCACTCCCGTAGCGGCCGCCAACTATCGCGCTCAGACTCGCCAACTACATCGCTCAGTCACAACCGTCTGCGGCTCGCCGTACTCGACCACCTCGCTGTGCGACGGACAGGCCGATCGCCTCCAGCAGGCGCCGGGAGCCTGTGTTCGCGCTCTGCGCCACCGCCACCACCGGAAATTCGCCCGGCAGCTTTCGGGCCCACTCGACCGTGGCGGCGACCGCTTCCCGGCCCAGGCCGCGCCCCCACCACTGCGGGAGAAACGATGGATACGCATAGCCCGCGCCGAATGCACCGACCGACTCCTCATCATCGGTGAACGACACCTGCGTACGGTCCTCACCAGGCACACCGAGCACTACAACTCCGGACGAGCTCACCGCAGCCTCGACCTACGTGCTCCAGACGACGACCCGAACATCATCCTCCTGCCTGTCGCCGCGGTCAGGCGCAGGCACTCGGCGGACTGCTCAACGAGTACCACGCCACGCCACCCCGACCGCCTCATTATCCACAGGAAACGCCCAGCTCAGCGGCCTGATCGGAATATTGGCACCCTTCAGGCGAACACACAGGCCCGAGCCCCGTGGACCGGGGCAAGCCGGGTTCCAAGATGCACATCCTGTCGGACGCGAACGGACTGCCCCTACTCGTCGGCATCTCGGCCGCCAACCTCTATGACAGCGAAGGGCTGAAGCCCATGGTTGAGGTCACCAAGCGAGGGCATCGAGTCCAGCGAACGATTAGGCCGACGCCAGTGGGTCATCGAGCGGACCATGTCGTGGCTGTCCGGGTACCGCCGACTCAGCCCCCGCTACGAACGTAACCCCCGCAACTACCTGGCCTTTCTCGGCCTCGCCGCCGCCCTTTGCTGCTCTACACAGGCCGGCGAAGTAGCTGGTCAGAAGGGGTGCCCCTGGTCCAGGGGCACCCCTTCCGCGTAGAGCCTGTCTCACCAACCGGCTCTGTCACCTTGTTGATCAGCGTGTGTGGACCAGGCGTGGGCCACTATGCGGCCGATCCGGCGTACGAACTCGTATGTACCGCATATCGGTTGGCTTCTTACGGGGCCCCTGCTCCGCAGCGGGGGCGTACGGGCCCCGATGGACCCGCCCTTAGGCGTTGTGGGTAATCGGTACTGCGTTGCTCGGAGTTCCGGCTCCTTGGTGAAAGGCTCCGATCTCGCCCAGGGCAAGATCGACGCTGTCGTGGATCGCCTTGTGCAGGGCATCCTCGGTGAGTTCCAGTTCCGCGAGGAGTTCACCCCGTGATCCGTGGTCGAGGAACTGTTGGGGAATGCCGATCACTTGGACCGGAGCGGCGACACCGGCATCACACAGTGCCTGTGTCACGGCTGCGCCCACGCCTCCCATACGTCCGCTGTCCTCCACGGTAACGATTTGACGGTATCCGCGGGCCAGGCGGATGAGCCCCTCTGGAACAGGCTTGACCCACCTCGGGTCGATGACCGTGGCGTTGACTCCGTCGTCGGAGAGCCGGTGCGCCACCCGCACGCACGGGCCCGCCATAGCGCCCACACCGACGATCAGTACGTCGCGCTGCCTGGACTCGTACAGCACGTCGACGCCGTGCCTGCGTTCGAACGCGGGTACGGCGGACTCGACCGCTCCCTTGGGGAAACGCAATGCTGTCGGCGCGTCCGTGACGTCAACGGCCTCGCGGAGTTCCTCGCGAAGCGTGTCGGCGTCCCGGGGGATGGCTACGCGCAGGCCGGGAACCATGTTGAGCAGGGACAGGTCCCACATGCCGTTGTGGCTGGCACCGTCACTGCCTGTGATTCCAGCCCGGTCCAGTACGAACGTCACACCGCACTGGTGCAGGGCGACGTCCATGAGGAGCTGGTCAAAGGCCCGGTTCAGGAAGGTCGAGTAGATGGCGACGACGGGATGTAGGCCGGCCATCGCCATGCCGGCCGCGGAGGTGACCGCGTGCTGTTCTGCGATTCCGACGTCGAAGAGCCGGTCAGGGTGGCGTTTGCCGAACTCATTCAGTCCGACCGGCCCTTGCATGGCCGCCGTGATGGCGGTGACGCTCGGGTTCTCCGCGCCGATCTTGGTGATTTCCGCAGAGAAGACGGAGGTCCAGGTCTGGGAACCGTCCGACGATGCTTCGCCGGTGCGGGAGTCGATCTTTCCCACAGCGTGGAACCGTTCGGCTTCGTCTCGTTCGGCAGGACTGTATCCGCGTCCCTTCTCCGTGATGCAGTGGACGATGACGGGACTTCCGAACCCCTTGGCAAGACGGAGGGAGTTCTCCAACTCGGCGATATCGTGTCCGTCCACCGGCCCGACGTACTTGATGCCGAGATCCTCGAAGAGCGCCTGTGGTGCCACGATGTCCTTGAGCCCCTGTTTGACGCCGTGCAGGGTCTCGAAGACCGGATTGCCGACAACGGGCGTACGTTCGAGGACCTCCTTACCGGCCGCCAAGAACCGTTCGTACGCCGGCAGGGTCCGCAGGGCCGAGAGGTGCCGGGCCAGCCCTCCGACCGTGGGCGAGTAGGAACGGCCGTTGTCGTTGACAACGATCACCAGGGGCCTGGAGTTGCCCGCCGCCGCTATGTTGTTCAGAGCCTCCCACGCCATTCCCCCCGTCAAGGCACCGTCTCCGATGACTGCCACCGCGCACCGGTCGACCTCGCCGCGCAGCGCGTACGCCTTGGACAACCCATCGGCGTAGGCCAGGGCCGTGGAGGCGTGGGAGTTCTCGACCAGGTCATGTGCGGACTCGGCCCGCGACGGGTAGCCCGACAGGCCGCCCTTCTTGCGCAGGGTGGAAAACCCGTCCCGGCGTCCGGTGACGATCTTGTGGACGTAGGACTGGTGCCCGGTGTCCCAAACGAGGGAGTCCTTGGGGGAATCGAAGACCCGGTGCAGCGCCAGGGTGAGTTCCACCACGCCGAGGTTGGGGCCCAGGTGACCACCGGTCTGTGAGACGTGCTCGATGAGGAAGGTGCGTACTTCCGAGGCGAGTCGTTCTAACTCCCCCTCGGACAGGTTGTGCAGATCCTTCGGGGAGCTGATCTCGTTGAGCAGCTTCACCATGGGATTCCCTTTCTGAATCGTTTCCCTGGAGTTCACAGGTCGGCGAGGGCGTACTTCAGCCCGGTGACGACTTCGGGAGAGCCCGCGAGGAAGGCGTCGATCTGCCCGGCCCGAACGGTTTCGCAATGGCCTCCGGCGGCCTTCACGAGAGCGATACCGGCCGCGATGTCCCAGATGTTGAGATTGATTCCGACGTAGCCGTCGAGCGAACCGTCGGCCACCGAGAAGAGGTCGCAGGCGGCGGATCCCACCCAGCGCCAGTCCTGGACATGAGAGACCAGGACCGGCACGATCTGCTGCAAGGTGAACGCCCGTGCGGTGGCGTCGTGGCACAGGCCAACTGCAACCAGAGCCTCGTTCACCTTGACCGAGGAGACCGACATCGGGCGTTCGACGCTGGAGTAGATCCGGTCTCCTTCGGCGGCAGCCCAGTCTCCGTGAGCAGGCCGAACCACGGCGCCCGCAAAGATCCCGTCGCGTGCCTCAAGGCCGACCGAGACGGCGAAGTCTCGTCGCCCGTGCACGAAGTTCGTGGTCCCGTCGATGGGGTCGATCACCCAACGCAGCCCAGAGGTCCCCTCCCGAGACCCGGTCTCTTCGGCGAGGATCCCGTCGCTCGGGCTTCGGTCCGAGAGGTGGCTGATGATCGCGCGCTCTGCTTCCTTGTCGGCGCGAGTCACGAGGTCGTAGCGGGCTCCCTTGCTGGTGACCGACTGGAGGAATTCCGCCGCGTGTTCATCAATGGCCCTGGCACCCTCCTTCGCCGCCTCTAGTGCTAGGGCTGCGTATGTTAAGTCCACGCCCCCGTGCATCGACGTGACCAGCATTTCGTTTTCTCGCATCAATACCCCATGAATCGGTGTGTGATCGAATGAATCCCTTGAGTGACCACCCTTGCTCACGGATTGATCTTGCGTCAACTACTTCAAGTGACATCGATGTAAACAGCAACGATTGTCTTGATTCGTTTCGTTGGGGTTGTGGGTGTTCTCGCGCCGAGGGCAAGGGCTTGTTGCGGGGTGGCGGTGAGTGTTACTTCGGGTTGCATGTCGAGAGGGGTGGTGTCCGAGTTATGGCATTTCCAGCATTTGCTGGAGTGTTGAATTAGCCATCAAGGTTTCTCGTGCCACTATCGCGATTCCAAGCCCTGAGGCCGAAATCGATCGAATATACTTACCTTTCACAAAGATGTCAGGTGCCGTTGTTCGACCGGCGGTCTCGAGGTCGGATGTGATCAAGCGGAGTGAGGCACTGTGCTTGGACGCGGTTGAGCGAGTGCCATCAAGATTCCGACGACACTCGCTCCACCCATGCGATCGGCGCACCAATCGCTGCCTCCTCGGCCACCTCCAGGGCACGCTCGATGCGTGGTTCGCGCGCTGCCGTCGCTCGTGTTTCGCAGTTTTGAGTGATCAGGTGGCGAACAGGCCGAAGGGGACGGCGCGTTCGACTGCGCGGCGGGGGCGGTCCGAGCGGGAGCCCGGGACTGCTCGCAACGGCTCCGAGCCACGCCACGCGAAGGCGTCCTCGGCCGTCACCTCGGACCCCGGTGCCGCGATGCGCCACGGCGGAATCCGAACCTCCGGCCGATGGGCAGCGTTGTATAGGACGAAGGGCATTGCACACACGACAATGTGAGGGGTTTGCGGTGACAGATCTGACGGCCGCGGTCGAATCGGTGGAGCAGCTCTCCACGGTCTGGCGCGCCATGGTGCTCGACCGGGACGAGGAGGCGGACGTACGGGATCTTCCTGGTGTCGCCGTCCGCTGGGCCGACTGCCGCTTCGCCTTCTGGAACGCGGTGACACTGACCGACGTCGGAGCGGACGCGGCGCTCCTCGACCAGCGTCTAGGGCAAGCGGCGGACATCATGCGGTCCAAGAAGCAGCCGGGCTTCCTGTGGCTCTTCGAGGACTTACTCGCGGACGACGCGCGCGCGGCACTGGGAGAGGCGGCACAGCGCGCGGGCCTGGTCTATGCCTTTCCCGGTACCGGCATGGCGGGCGACCTTCTGCCGATCCCCGAGCCGCACCACCTGGACCTGACGTTCGAGCGGGTGACCACCGACGAACAGCTGCGGGCCTACGCGGACATCAACTCGCGCGCCTACGGCTTTCCCCTCGAGGAAGGCCGCGACGGCATCGTCGGCTCCACGTTGTGGAAGAAGGAGGTGTACGCCTACCTGGCCCTGCGGGACGGTGTCCCGGTCGCCTGTGCCGCGACGGTCGGGGCGCAGGGCCGCCTGTTCGTCGTGCTCGTCGCCACCGATCCGGACGCGCAGCGTCGAGGGTACGGCGAGGCGGTGACGCGCAAGGCGCTGTATGAGGGCGCCCGCGCCACCGGCCTGACCCGCGCCACTCTGCACGCGACCGCCGCCGGGGCACCCGTGTACCCGCGGATCGGCTTCGAGCCGAACTCACCGATGCACTTCTACGGGCTGGCGGACTGACCCACCGACGGCGTTGTCTACGGCTGGTGGCACAGCTCGGCTCATGGTCCCCTTAGTGTTCGATCATGGACACGAATGCCCGGCGCACCGCCAGGGCGCGGCGTCTGGTGGACGTGCTGACGGCACGCGAGCGGGAGGTCCTCGTACTGGTCGGCCTCGGACTGTCCAGCGCCGAGGCAGGCAGAAGGCTTTACTTGGGGGAGGGCACGGTCAAGACGAACGTCCGGAACATCCTGGCCAAGTTGGACTGCGCCAACCGCGTCCAAGCCGCGATCCTCGCCCATGAGTCCGGCCTGCCGTCGGCAGAGTGACAGTGGTTGTCTCCTACAGCCTGTTCCCTGACGCTGGTCCGTTCCCGCGGAACGGAATGCCTCTGCGGACGGGGGAGAGGAGCGCGTACGTGGTGTGGGAGCGTCGAGCTGCTGGGGGTCAAGGGGTCGCAGGTTCAAATCCTGTCGTCCCGACGGTGTGACCAGCGGGTTTGCCAGTGATGGCAGACCCGCTGATTGCGTTCGTGTGACACGTGATGGCATCACGTGAGCGCCGCTCTGTGGCTGCCACGGCGCCCCTGGCCGGAGGCATCGTGCAGGGAGAGGCCGCGGCAGGCATGGAGAGGATTGAGGTCTCAGGCCGCCTGCCTTTCTGACGCACTGCCAGGGCCGGTGGCGGGGCGTTCCCGGTCGGCGCGCTCCAGGGCGCTGCCAATGGCGGCGACGGCGTCGCGGGGACCGGACCCTGAACTGGAACCAGAGCCACCTCCTCCATGCCCTGCGCGAGTACGAGGCCCTCTACAACGAACACCGCCCGCACAGAGCCCTGGAACAAGCCGCTCCATGCCTGAAGGGTGTCTTTATTGCCGTACGGTGGTTGACCTGGGGCTTTGAGATCGCTTGCGTGTGGGCATGATCAATGATTGTGGGTCTGCGACTGCTCTACCTGATCTTCCGTCGACTACTGGGCTGCTTACTCTTGCTGGGCCGATCGACCGCCGCGAACCATGCTGAGATCCTCGTGCTTCGTCATGAGGTCGCTGTACTTCGCCGGCAGGTCGAGCGGCCGCGGTTTTCGTGGGCTGATCGTGCCGTGTTCTCCGCTCTCGCGCGGCACCTTCCCTCCGTCTTACGTCGCCATCGGCTGGTCACCCCGGGCACGCTGCTGACCTGGCACCGGCGTCTGGTGCGCTGGAAGTGGCGCCAGACGGCGGTCGGACCTGGCCGGCCATCATTGCCGGAAGGGACGGTCGCGCTCATTCAGCGTTTGGCGCGAGAGAACCCGACCTGGGGATACGTCAGGATTCAAGGTGAGCTGCGGCGGCTTGGCCATCGGGTCGCCGCCGCCACGATCCGGCGCGTCCTGCGCGGCACATGGGTCACTCAGCTCGCCCGCAACCTGCTCATGGACGTCGAGGACAGAGGGCAGAATATAGGAGCGTGAGCGTGGTACGGGTGTCCTTTGGCGCGGCGAGTGATGACGTGTCTCTAGACCTACAGCGCCGTACCGAGCCCCTGCGTGCCGTCGTCAACCGTATGCCCCTGAGGTCACCCCATCGATCCGGATGCCTTCTGCATCGAGAGGCATAAGTACCCCTTGTCGGCCCTCGACTCCCTTTCGGGGTGGGAGCACGGCACCGTGCTCCCCATGCGACAGGGGGAGCACGGACTGCCGGTGCTCTCTCCGGGGCCAGTTTTCGCAGGCAGTCCGCACGCGGGTGTCCTGGTCGCCGTGGAGGGTCTGCGTCAAGGCGCGGCAAAGCCCCTTGGCGTCCGTCGGCAGATAGGGCACTCCCAGAGTGTGAGCGCCGTATCCGGCTCTGTGGCGCCGCAGCGAGACAGTCCGCGGAGGTCTCGCTGGAAAAAAGTGTGCCAAGCGAGCGAAGGTGATGGCGTTGATGAGTGAGCTTGGCGTGCTGATCGACGAGATCTTCGCCCGTTGTAGTGGCGGGCGTATTCGTCCAGGACGCTGCGCAGATGGTGCTGGCCGAGGATGAGCATGCGGTCGGTGACCTCGGACCGGACGGTGAGCACGAATCCGCACGCGTTCGTGCGTGGGCTGCGTGGAGGGATCTTCACGACCGTGATGCCGGCGCTGGCCAGGACAGCGTCGAAGGAGGTAGTGAACTGTCCGGCCCGGTCACGCACCAGGAACGCGAACTCGGAGGCTCGGTGACCCAGTTCCATCAGGAGGTTGCGTGCCTGCTGCGCGGTCCAGGGGCCGTCGGTCAGACGGAGTGGCTTACTGTCCGACTGCTGGTCGTCGGCTGAACCAGCAGATGATCGATCTCGGCGCTGACATGGTTCCGCGCAGCCGACCTCGCCGCCGGTATCCGCTCCGCGCGCGCCGCTCAGATCCCCGTGTGGGAGGTCCACACCCCAGATCAGCCGTAAGCACAACCGACCGACACGACTCAGGCTCACGGCTACCACCACGCGTCACCGATCGGGATGTGGAGCATGCAGCGGACGGACGATCTGGCACGGGGAGTTCAACTCGTATGTGTTTCCGGCGTTCGGGCCCGAGCAGCCAGCTGCGAGGTCAGCTGACCGATGGTCGTCCTCCCCGCCGGGACGCAATCCCTTCTGGAGGGACCAATGCTGGTGGTGGCACCATGAGTTGGGGCGAAGGGGTGGGGATTCCTTGCGGGACGACAGGCGGCAGATCCAGACGGCGGTATTGGGTAGCGCGGACGCGGAGGAGCCGCTGATGCTGCTGTTGGGGCCGATCGAGCTGGACGCCTTCCGTCACTGGCACGAGCACGACACGTTGTGGTGCGGGTTGCTGCTCGGCGGCTGCGGCGGCCAGCTGACGACCAAGCTCTACACCGACCGGGTCTGCCACTTCGACCACGTGCGCCGTGAGGCGCTCGATTGTCGAGTGGAGGTGAAAGACCTCCACCGCCGTACAGACCTCAGGAGTTGCCATACTCCGCTGTGGAGTTGGCGGGGATGGGGGAGCAAGAGGGGGGAATTGTCGTGCCGGATTCGCGTAGCCCCGAGGCGGTGCTGGGGGCAGCAATCCTGCGAGTACGCGCGCCGGACAGCGCCGATGGAGCCGACGGAGCCATCGGCGGGGCGGGATTTCTGATCACCAGCGACCTCGCGCTGACCTGTGCGCACGTCGTGTGCGATGCGCTGTCGCTTCCGCGGGATGCGCCCCGGCCCGACGGGGTGTGCCTCACCGTCGACCTGCCGCTGGACGGCGGTGGGCGAGGACGCGCAAGCGCCGAGGTCGAGCATTGGGTGCCCACCGCCCCCGACGGCAGGGGCGACATCGCTGTACTGCGGCTGACGGCTCCGATCCCGGGGGCGCGGCCAACGCGCATGGCGGAGGCGGACACCGTCTGGGAGCACGCTGCACGCGTGGCCGGGTTCCCGGCGACCTCGCCGGGGGGCGTCTGGCACCGGGGGAGGCTGCTGGGCGGGACCGCCGAGGGATGGGTGCAGTTCTCGGCGGCCGACGGCGAGGCCGCTCCCGTACAGGGCGGTTTCAGCGGCAGCCCGGTGTGGGACGAGCAACTGGGTGTCGTTGTGGGGATGGTGACCAGAGCTCAGGTCACCGGGGAGCGGCGGCAGAGCTTTCTGATAGCGACGCGCATGATCGCACAGGCGGTGCCGGAGCTGGCCGAGGTGCTGCGCCCGGCGACCCCGTTCCGTGGGCTGGCCGCCTTCCGGGAGGAGGACGCGGCGGTCTTCTTCGGGCGGGAGGCGGAGGCCGAGGACATCGCCCGGCTCGTACGGGCGCATCCGTACGTGACGATGGTGGGGCCGTCGGGCAGCGGGAAATCCTCCCTGGCGTTGGCCGGTGTCGTACCGCGGTTGCGTACCGAGGGCTTCGAAGCCCTCGTCGTACGGCCGGCCGCCGGGCGGTCGCTGCTGACCACACTCGCCTCGGAGCTGGTGGCGCTGCTGCACCCGGAACTGCGCGGCACTGAAAAACTGCTCAGGACGCGGGAGCTGGAGCCGCTGCTGAGCGAGCCCGGCAGGCTCGCGGAGACGATCCGGCTGGTGCTGGAGGAGTCGGGGGCGGGTCGCCTGCTGGTCGTCCTGGACCAGGGGGAGGAGCTGTTCGCGGGCGGCGGGGAGGCGGCCCAGGCTGCGGCTGGGGTGCTGTTTCCCGCCGACCCGCCAGAGGAGCTGCGGGTCCTGGTCACCTTGCGCGCGGACTTCCTGGAGGCCGCGCTGTCCCATCCGGCAACTGGTCCGGCGCTCAGCCGTACGGTCCACGCCCTCGCCCCGATGGACCGCGAGCAACTGCGTGCGGTGATCATCCGGCCTGTGGAGACCGTCGCGGGTGTGGAGTATGACCCGGGACTCGTCACGGCCATGCTGGATGACGCGGGCGCCGAGCCGGGCGCGCTGCCGCTGCTGGGCTTCGTCCTGGAGCGCTTGTGGCGCGAGCAGCGGCACGGAGTCCTGCGCTTCGACACCTACCAGGAACTGGGCGGCGTGCAGGGCGCCCTGGGCCAGCAGGCCGAGACCATCTGGCGTGCGTCCGTGGCGGACCAGGACACGGATACGGCGCTGCGGCTGCTGACCGGGCTGGTGCGGGTGCTCCCGGGCGGCGAGGGCACCCTGCGCAACGTCCTCACCCGCGAGGAGGCGGGTCAGCAGCGGTGGCGGATCGCCCAGGCGCTCGCCCGGCAGCGGCTGCTGGTCCTGGGGAGCAGCCCGGAGGCGGGAGAGACTGTTGAACTCGCGCACGAAGCGCTGATCCGGGCCTGGCCCCGCCTCGCTCAGCGAGTGGAGGACGATCGGGCGTTCCTGACCTGGCGGGCGGGCCTGCGCCGGGACATGGAACGCTGGGAAGCGTCGGAACGGCGGACGGAACGGTTACCCGGCGTGGACGAGCTGCGGGCCGCACGGCCGTGGCTGGACAGCCGGAGCGCGGAGCTGACCGCGGGGGAGCGGAACTTCCTGAAGAGGGGGCAGCAGCACCGCCAGAAGGTGATGAGAGCCAAGCGTGCCGCCTGGGCGGCCGGAGCCTTGGTGATGGTGTTGCTCGTCACGCTCAGCACCAGCCTGGTCGTCACGTCGGGAGCCAAGGAACAGCGGGAGGCCGAGGCACACTCGCGGGAGCTGGCCGGCATCTCGGCGGATCTGGCGGAGCAGGATCCGGTGCTGGCGGCCCGAGTGGCGATGGCGGCGTACGAGGCCGCGCCGACGAGGGAGGCCAGCAATGAGCTTCTCCGGCGCTACATGGGGTACCGCGATACACAGTGGGCCGTATCCGGTACGCAGGGCGCCATCGACGCGATGGCGACCAGCGCTGATGGCGCGATCACTCTGATCACCACCGAACTGGGCCGGGGGACCCTCTTCGTACGGGGCGCGGACGGGAAAGTCCGCAGGGTCCAGTTCCCCGTCGAGCGGTACCTGGGCTATCCGATGGTCAGCGCGGACGGCAGACGAATCGCTTACACGACGGAGAAGGGCTCGCTTGTCTGGCACGAGGTGCGGTCCGACTCCAAGGCGCTGCTGGGGCCTGGCCACACCCTCCATGGCGGTGGCACCGCACACGACGACAACAAGAGGATCGACTTCGCCCAACGCCGCATTGCTGTCCTTTCCCAGGACGGCACGCGCGCCGCGACGATCTCCGGCAGACAGATCGACCTGTGGGATCTGGAGGCCGGTAAGCACCGGACGTTGCCGCTCTCGGCGCCGGCTGCCCTCTCCGTGTCGTTCGGTCCCGACAACCACACACTCGTGGTGGACGAGGAGGCCAAGACCCCCAACCTGGCCCAGATGGGCCCCGTGGTGGCCATGGACGCCCGTACGGGAAAGCCCCGGAAGCTGGGAGCCACGATCAGCTCGACCGCGGTGTCGGGTGACGGCTCGACGGCCGTGATGTGCACGCAAGGCGGGGACGACTCCGACCGGCAGGTCGTCTACCGCGCGGTACGGGTCAAGGACGGCCGGGAGATCAGCCGTTACTCCGACGAGAATCTGATCGGCTGCAACGACATGGCCGTCGACAGCGCGGGGCACCGGATGGTTCTGGAGGACGAAAGCCGGCGCGTACTGGTCGACGTACCCAGCGGGAAGCAGCTGGCCACGACCGACGGATTTGCCGAGTCCGACGACGGCGAGCTGACCAACCCGCAGCTGCTCGGAGGACCGGAAACACCCGTCCTGGTCACCGCGCGGGGCACTCAGGTCACCGCGCGGCCCCTGGCCACCCGACCGCAGCCCGAACTCGCAGGGCCCACGCTGCTCGACCACGGCCGACGGCTGATCGGACGAGAGGGTACGAAGGAACACCAAAGGATCAGGCTCGTCGACCCGTTGCGGCAGATGAGGTCCCTTGCCGCGAGCAGACCGCTGTCGAAGAATGACCTCGGCGGGCGTCCAGTGTGGGCGGAGGAACCGGAGGACCTGCCGCTGGCAGTTGGCCGGAACGAGAAGCTGATGGCCGACGTGGTGGCGTACAACAAGGTCGTCGTCCGGTCCTTGCCGTCGCTGCGCGAGGTATCACAGATCACCCTTCCCCTGGGCAGGGCGAACCACTTCGGCGACCGGGAGGCACCGTCCGCCCACTTCCTCAGCAGCGGTGAGCTCCTGACCCAGGTGGAGGGCCGACTGGATCGCTGGGACCCCGAGACGGGCCAGCGGCTGTCGACGGTCGATCTGCGTGATCTGAAGCTGTCGAAGCGCGGCCCCAAGCCGTTCGACCCGCAGGAAGACCCACCTGTCTCCGGCTTCTGGGTGGGGTCGTATCCCAAGAAGGACCACGTACTGGTCAAGGTCGAAGGCGATGCCAATGTGCATGTGGTGGACCTGCGCGAGCAGCGGGAGGAACAGGAACTCGGGTTCCGGGTGGGGGCGGATTCCGTGACGGTCCATATGGACCCAAGCGGCAAGTATGCGGCTGTGTACGCCCGAGGGGCGATGGTCGAACTGTGGTCCGTGCAGGCCGACGGGGAGGCGAGACGGTCCCTGGGCCCGATCGGGCCGGTCACACAATCCGGCGAAGGTCGTGGATTCGTGGCGAGCTTCCTTGCCGGACAGCGATTCCTCTTGGCCGAAGGCGACTCGGCCCGTATCTACAAGGCAGGCGGCCGTTCATACGACACGTCATACGACTTCGGTAAGCCGCAGACCTTTTTGAACGCATCGCAGGACGGGAAGGTCTTGCTGAGCAAGTCACCGGACGACTTCGCGATCCCTCCCAGCCGGGGTTTCGACGTCGTCCGGCTCGACCCCGCCCTGTGGCGTGACCAACTCTGCCGGGTTGTCGGCCAGCAGAGGTTCACGGCTTCGGAGCGGAGTGCCGTCCCCGCCGAGCTGCCGGATCGCGCCTGCCCCGACTGAGCCCGTCAGGCGCCGGCTGCCGGACGACGCAAAGGCCACGTGTGGATCGTTCCTCGCGAGACCTTTGCGTGCATGGCGCGAGTTGGACCAACTGAGCAGTCGCACGGCGATTTCGAACCGGCCGACGCTCGCGGCCATCGGTCAGTCGTTGCAGACCCGACCCCCTCTGCCGGGCCTACGGTCCACGACGACATGGCGGGTACTCGGGCCGCAAGCCGTTGCTGGGTCCCGCGCGGGAAGGCGATGGCCAGGCTTCTCCGGTCCAGAATGCGGGCCGGTGGAGCCATCTCCTCGGCGCTCAGGCGTCGAGTCCGCCGCTCGCGCAGATCTGCCGTGCGATGTCCCGCAGCTTGATGTTGCGCTCCTGGGACACCCGCCGCACCGTGTTGAACGCGTCGTCCTCGCTGATCTTGAGGCGTTCCATGAGCATGCCCATGGCCTCACCGATGGTGTGCCGGGCGGCGAGCGCGTGCTGGAGCTGGTCGGCCGTGCGGGCGCTGGAGAAGGCGACCGCGGCATGCGAGGCCAGCAGCCAGCCGACGGTCTCGCTGCCCTGGGTGAACGCGGCCGACCGCCGCGAGTACAGATTCAGGGAGCCCAGCTCCTCTTCCCTCGTGTAGAGCAGGAAGCTCATCATGCTCCCGACACCCAGTGCGCGGGCCTGGCTCGCGAACTCGGGCCACCCTTCCTGCGGCTCGGTGAAGTCGGTGATTCGGTAGACCGGCTGGCTACGGAGAGCGGCATCGAAGCCCGGGCCCTCACCGAGCCGCTCCTGCAACTGATCGCAGCGGACCACCAGCCCGTCGGTCGGGGCCAGGGTTTCCACCCGCTTGCCGCGGAAGACCAGGATTCCGGCCGCCTCACACCCCTCGACGATCTCCACGGCACGCGCGGTGACCAGCTCCAGCGTCGCGTCCACCGAGTCCTGCGCCAACAGGTCCGGGGCGCCGGGAAGCCGCGCGGGTGTGACGGTGGCGGATAAGCGGTCGGCGGGCGGAGGTGCGGGGTGTCGGCGCCGTTGCGACGCCGCTGCTCCCCCAGCGGCGGCACGCCTGTCCGAGTGCTGCGCCATAGGTGACGCGTGCGGCGGGTTCACCGCGCAGCAGGTCGGGGCGGGCATCGGGGATCGCGAAAGCCCGCATGAGCCCTTCCACCGGCCCGGGCTTCTGGCCTGTTGGGACGCTGTCCGGGATTGTCCCGGACATGTCCCGGACAGCCAAACCGTTGTCCAGCTCACTCCCGCCAGCCAACCTTGCAACTCGGCAACCGAACGGCACGCTGCTGGGATCCAGCAGCGTGACCGAATCCAACCTGACTTCGAGTCAACGAGGTGGAACAGTGAAAAGAGCGATGATGAGGGTGCTGGCCGCTGCTTCCTTAGGTAGTGCAGCGGTGCTCGGCCTGGCGGTAGCCCCGGCGACGGCCGCACCCGTCAGTAACTGGACACAGCTCAGCGATGACTTCCCCAACGAGGCTGGCGTCTCGTACGAAGCGGGAACTGACAGCTTCGAGATCTGGGACAACAACCCCGACAATCTGCGCGTATACGCGAAATGGAATTACAAGGGCATCAGCGACTCCTGGACCACATACGGAGCGCCGGTCGACTACCCGTACAGCTACACCGTGGACCGCGATCTCGTAGAGGGGCGTGTGATCTACCTCAGCGTCTGCCGGTCCGAGCCGAGCGCCACAGACCCGTGCGCTGACATCGTCGAGACCAGCACCTGACCCGGTTCAGCATGGTCCTCGGTTCCGTCGGTAACAGGCAGGACCCGGAGTTCAGCTGATCCCATTCGGGCCCGAACCCCAGTCGCTGGGATTCGGGCCCTTCATCCTGCGGCCCGCCGAAGATGGTCGGCTGTCACTGTGCCGAGCGCAAGTGTTCGCGCCGGGTGGTGACCAGAGCAGAGCGTGCCATCGGTGGCGGGTCTGCCGTCCTCCGTCCAGCCAGAGTGCTTGTGAGGGGGCTCTGGGGGAAGGTCGAGGCCGCCCATGAAGTGGGCGATGTCGATGTAGTAGGTGTAGTCGCCGCTATGGATCAGCTCGCGGAGCCGGGAGACCGTGGCGAGCAGGGCGTCGCGGAGGAGGGCGGCGATCTGGGTGGTGAGGCTGGTGGCGCGCAGGTCGAGTCCGGCGAGTAGCTGCTCGGCGAGGTCGAGTTCGTCGTCAGCGACCTCGGGGTCGGTGAAGGCCAGGACGAAGGCGCACTGGGCCTGGCAGGCGGCCCGCTCCCCGGCGACACCATGCTGCTCGGCTTCGCCGCGGGCGGCCTGATACGCGGCGGCCGCGCAGGTCATGTCGCCCGGCACCCACCACACGTCGCCCATCACGCGGTGGTGGCGGCCGGCCCAGCCGAGGGTCTGGGCGGTTTCCAGGGCGGGGCTCGTGCAGGTCGGTGGGCAGCAGGTTGGTGTCGACGACCGTGGTGAGGCGGTCGACGGTGCGGTCGCGGTGCTCGTGCTGCCGGCGGCTGAGCGCGCTGAGGGTTTCGACAGGGCGTCCGCTGCTGTCTCCAACCCGGCTCCAGGGTCGTGTGGGGCGGGTGGGGCGAGCGGTTCCCCGATCGAGTCGCTGACGTAGGACCAGGCTGCGTCCGCGAGCCAGTCGAGCTCGAGATGGTGGTCGCGGGCGAGGCGCAGGCCTTGGCGCAAGCAGCCGATGAGCAGGAGCCGGTTCCGGGTGGGGCTGGTGTTCCACTGCTCGCCGAGTGCGTCGAGGGCCCGCTGGGCGGCGTGGGCCCGGTCGCGGGGTGACCAGCGGTCGTCGGTCTGGTCATCCGCGGCGCGGATGGTGGAGCGGATCAGCCCGTGCAGGTGGAACGGCCACAAGCCGAAGGGTCTTCGCTGACGAACGGCCTCTCCACCAGCCGTGTGGCCGGCGCCTCGTGGGCCATGCCCGCGGCCCGGGTCGCCAGCACCACGTCGAAGGCGTCCAGCAGGGCGACCGGCCGCAGGACGTGCCGCTCGTCGGGGGTGAGGTCGGACAGGGGGCGGGCGATCAGGGCCGGGAAGTCCTGGTCGAAGTCGTCCGGGCCGGGGGTGTGGCCCGAGCGGCGGAGCTCCAGGAACCGCATCACCGACAGATCGAGGTAGAGGGGCAGGCCGTGGTGCACCGCATCACCGAGAGACGAGGAGAAACTCGACAACTGCGGCTGATGGGGAGATGCGTCAGGTGACGGGTACGGCGGGTTCACCGCGCAGCAGGTCGGGGCGGGCATCGGGGATCGCGAAAGCCCGCATGAGCCCTTCTACCAAAGTCTGGTCGATGTGGTAGAGCCGGGCCCGTTCATCGCGCTCGTCACCCCTGATGTGCTGATCAGTCTGACGACACCTCGCGCCAGCCTGCTCGGTGCGCGGACGAGTGTCGCGATACGGCGATGTGCACCCCCGTTGCCGTCAACGACTGTCGTCAGGCCACCAGCTCAGCAGGCAACAGCCCAGCTCAAACTGCTTGATCACGGCCTTCTGTAACACGCTTTAAGCGCCTTGCCGGAGCAGCCGGGCAGTCAGCTCGGCCGGGGCCTTGTGCGGTGAGCCGGAGTCGTAGGGCGGCTGGGGATCGTACTGGAGCATCAGCTGCACGGTTTGCGCGGTGGCGTCCCCCGCGATCCGCCCGGCCAGTGCCAGGCCCATGTCGATCCCGGCCGAGACGCCCGCCGCGGTGACGTACTTGCCGTCGAACACATAGCGCTCGTCCACGGCCTCCGCTCCCAGGGCCCGGAGGCGGCCCATGGTGGTCCAGTGGGTGGTCGCACGGCGTCCGGTGAGCAGTCCGGCCGAGCCGAGGATCAGCGAACCGGTGCACACCGACGTGGTCCAGGTCGTGGTGGCGTCCACGGCCCGCAGCCAGGCGAGCACCTCCGGGTTCTTCTGCTGCTCCTCCGGGAAGGGGCCGCCGGGCACCAGCACGACGTCCGGCCGCGTCACTTCCTCCAGCGTGGCCTCGGCCACCAGGCGGAGGCTGCCGCTGTCGTTGCGCACCGGGCCGCGGCGTTCGGCCACGAACACCGGCTGGGCGCCGGGCAGTCCGGCCAGGGTGTCGTACGGGCCGACGGCGTCGAGGGCGGTGAAGTGTTCGTAGAGCAGGATCGCGATCTGCACGATGGTGCCTCTCGGTAAGGGGTGATGACGTGTGCTCAGGGATGGAACCGGCGCCGGTACTCGGCGGGGGCCGTGCCCAGGTCGCGGACGAAGGCGCGGCGCATGGCCTCCGGTGTTCCGTAGCCGCAGGCGCGGGAGACCTCCTCGATCCCGTCTCCGGTGTCCTCCAGCAGCCGCCGCGCCACTTCGAGCCGCACCTGGTCCACGTACCGGCCGGGCGAGGTGCCGATCTCGTCCCGGAAGGCGCGGGCGAAGTGGCGGGGCGACAGGTTCGCCCGCTCGGCCAGGGCGGTGACGGACAGGTCCGCATCGGGGTGTTCGGCGATGTACTGCTGGATGTCGCGCAGCGGACGGCGCTGTGCGCTCTGCGCCGCGAGCTGGACGCTGAACTGCCGCTGGCTGCCGGGGCGGCGGAGGAAGACGACCAGGAAGCGGGCGACGGTGAGCGCCACATCACGGCCGAGGTCCTCCTCCACGAGGGCGAGCGCGAGGTCGATGCCACTGGTGACCCCGGCGGAGGTGGACACCGGTCCGTCGCGGATGTAGATGGGCTCCGGGTCCACCTCCACGGCGGGGAACCGCTCGGCCAGCCCCTCCCACAGCGCCCAATGGGTCGTCACCCGGCGACCGTCCAGCAGCCCGGCCGCGGCTAGCGCGTAGGCCCCGGTGCACACCGACACCAGACGCCGCGCCGCCCGGGCGTTCTGCCGCAGCCACGTCACGACCTCCGGATCCATCGCCCGGGTGCCCTCACCGCCCGGGACGATCAGGGTGTGCGGAGTGGGCGCGCCAGACAGCGCGAGGTCCGGCGTGACCGACAACCCGCTGGAGGTGCGCACCGGTGAGCCGTCCAGGCTGCCGGTCCTGATGTCGTACGCGCCGGGGACCGCGCCGGCCGCACCGGCGAAGACCTCCAGCGGTCCGGTGAAGTCCAGGCTCAGTACGCCGTCGAAGAGGACGATGAGCACGGTGCGCTGTTCCATGGCGTCCATGCTGGCCGCCGGAAAGGATGGCAGCAATGACGTACTTCCCACCTTTTCTGCCATCCGCCGGGCGCGTGATGTCACGGCCCGGGGGCGCTCAGGAGGTGGCGTCGACGCTCGCGCTCGTGCGGTGGGGCGCCGCCGGTCCCTCCCGGCTCTTCACCACCTCCAGGCGACGCGGCGCCGTACCGCGCTTCCGGGTGGCAGATGATGACCTGGCGCTACCGGGGGAGTCCGGCCCCGCAGCTACCTCAACACGGTCTCGGCGGCACTGCTGGTCCTGACGATGCGGCCCTTGAGGACGTAGACCGTGCGTCCGAATGGTGGCAGTTCGCTGACGGCGCCACCGTGTCGGTGCAGAGCGATCATCCGATGCGCTTCGACCTGCGTGAGCGCATCCGGGTGCAGAGTTGCCCGGCCTGCCGCGCGGCTGGCACCGCGAGATGGCGCTCCGCCCCGCGCCCGGCAGCTCCTTTCTCGGGTGACTTCGTCGTGGGGGCCCGCACCAACAGCGGCCGCAGGCTGGAGGTGGTCCTGGCTGGCAGGAGGGGCTGTAGCGGAATATGTCAACGACGACCGAGCTCTCCTCCTGATCCCTAGGGCGCCGTGCTGAAGGTCTTCGTCGACGCCCCGGCACTGGAGGCCGCCGAGGCGGCCGGGGGAGCCGTCATCGCCGAGATCGTCACGCACAGCGAGCCGCGCGCTGAATGAACGGTCGACGCGTGCGAGGTCCAGCTCGACTTCGCCGAAGAACGCCGACAACGAGTAGAGCCCCAGCTCACCGACGACGCTTTTCTGAACGGCACACGGTTCATTCACCGGCTCAGCGTCGGTGCACCATGTCCGATGCCTGGTGCGCCGGCAGACCGTGCACGTGCACATGACCAACAGGTCTTCGACGAACTCCGACGTGCCTTCGTACAGCCGAGTCGGAAGTCAAGTCTCCGCTTGAGTCTCTCGCGCGCGGTACTCGCTCGGGCTGATGCCGTGTTGCCGCTTGAAGGCGGCGCTGAGGGCGAAGGCGTTGGCGAACCCGACGCGGTCCGCCACCGTGGCGAGCGTCGCGTCGGGCTCGCGCAGCAGGTCGGCGGCCAGAGCGAGGCGCCGTTCCCGCAGGAAGGTCATCGGCGGCAGTCCGACCAGGGCGGTGAAGCGCCGGGCCAGGTTCGCTCGTGACACGCCTGTCCTGGCAGCCAGGGTCGGCAGTGTCCATGGGTGTGCGGGGTCGGCTTGCAGCAGGCGCAGGGCGGGGCCGACGACGGGGTCACTGTGGGCGCGGTACCAGGCGGGGACCTGAGCGCCGGGGCGGGTGAACCAGGCGCGCAGGGCGGTGATGAGCATCAGGTCCAGTGTCCGGTCCAACAGGATCTGCTGCCCGGGCTCTTCACGGGTGATCTCCGCGAAAGTCGTCCGACTGACCGGGCAGGCGCCCACGTTCGCCTCGATGACGGCCAGGAGTGGCAGGGCGGCGAGCAGTCGAGTCGGGGCGCCGCTGTCCACGGTGTGCAGGCCGCTCAGGAGGAGTGTGCTGTCCGCGTCTGCCGTGTCCCAGGTGCCGGCATCCGGAACTCGCGCGACGGCTGTCTCCTCGCCCTGCGTGGTCGTGCAGCGGCCCCCGGGATGGATCACCACGTCCGGCTCGGTGGCCGGGTCGTCCGCGATCACGTACGGTGCGCCGCCGCACAGCACCGCGACGTCACCGGGGCCGATCCTGACCGGGGCGCCGCCCTCGGGGGTGATCCAGGCGGAGCCGTGCAGGAGGACTGCGAGGGCCAGGGGCGAGCGGTCTTCGAAGCGCGCTGCCCAGGAGCCGGTCAGGGAGGACTGGTTGAAGATCGCGCCACTGGTCCGTACCCCGTTCAACAGGCTGGTCAGCGGATCCGTGCTGGTCAGTGCGAGTGGATCCATGCCGGTCAGCGTAGACGAACGGATATGGAGCTGAGTTTGCGTGGCATGGCTGGGGCGGATGGCGGCTGGTTCAGTTGCATTCATGAGCGACGAGATGATCCTGGTGACAGGGGCTACGGGCAAAACGGGCCGCCGCGTGGTGCGGTTGCTGGAGGAGCGGGGCGTGGCGGTCCGCGCGGCGTCGCGGTCCGGTACGCCGTCCTTCGACTGGACCGACCGGAGCACCTGGGCTCCGGCGCTGCGCGGCACGACGGGGATGTACCTGGTGCACCCCGACCTCGGCACACCACAGGCCGCTGAGGCCGTCGCCGCGTTCGCCCGGCAGGCCGCGGCTGCCGGAGCCCGGCGCGCGGTGCTGCTGTCCACGCCCTCCGACGCCTGCGGCCCTGCCCAGGAGCCCGCCCTGGCCGCGGAACGAGCGCTGGAGCACTCCGGCCTGGAGTGGACCGTGCTGCGGGTTCGGTGGTTCTTCCAGAACTTCAGCGAGGACTTCCTGTACGACCCCGTGCTGAGCGGCGAGGTACGGCTGCCGGCCGGGGACGGCAAGGAGGCGTTCATCGACGCCGAGGACATCGCCGAGGTGGCGGTCGTCGCGCTCACCGAGGCCGGACACGCCGGGTGCCACTACGAACTCAGCGGGCCTCGGTTGATGACCTTCGGCGAGGCGGTCGAGGAGATCGCCCGGGCCGCCGGCCGCGACATCCGTTACGTGCCGCTGACCCCGGAGGCGTACGCGGAGGAGCAGCGCGCGCAGGGCGTGCCCGAGGAGTGGGTGCAGCTGTCGATCGGTCTGTACGAGCAGGTACGCTCCGGCGGCCTCGCCACACTCGGCGACGGCGTACAGCGTGCGCTGGGCCGAGCCCCCCGGAGCTTCTCCGAGTACGCAAAGAGCGCCGCCGCGGCGGGCGCCTGGAACGACTGACGTTCCCCTGGTCCGGTCCGGCACCGTGTTCCCGGTCGGCTCCGTCGGCGGGCCGGTGATGGCCTCCGCCACCCGCAGCCGACAACTGGCGCTGCCGAACGGGCGGTTGGCTGCCTGTTCTCGCGCGCGTCGTGAGTGATCCCTGCCGAACGATGTGCCACGCCGGCCATGACCGGCGCGGCACATCGGTGACGGCTGCCCTCGTGGACGCGAGCGGAGCCGGACCACCTCACCCCACAGCCGTCCGGACGGCGTGCGGAAGCCCGCCGCCCATCGCCGGTCTGCCCTGCGCGGACCGATCCCGTTCACCCCGCATCCGGGGATCCTGCATCAACCTCGACGGGGCACAGGCCACCGCCAAGCGCATCACCGATGAGGGCCGTACGGCGATCGCGCTCGCCGACTCGCTGTACGTCCGGTACTGCGCGCAGGACACCCTCTCTCGTGTAGTCCCGCGCGCGGTCGAACTGCTCGGCGACCTCGACTCCATGGCCTCTGATGAGGTCGGCTACCTCGCCACCTGCGCCAACGGGCTGGACCTGCATCCGCCGGCACGGCAGCGGATGACCGGTCCGCTGGCGGCGTACCTGGCCGATGGGCCGCTCACCATCGCCTGATCCCAGGCGTTCTCGCCCCGGACCACGCCCCGCCATCCTGCACCGCACCCGCGGGGAGTCCGTGAATGCCGCCCGCATCCACTGCCGCGTCCCCCCTTCCGGCCACGGGGTGAACGCCCGAACCTGCTGCTCACCGGGGCCTCGGGAGTGCTCGGCCAGGCCCTGGTCGACGAGCGGTGCGACGACTTCGGCTCCCCTTTCCGCACAACAATTCGGATCCTCTTTCCGCATAACAAAATTGACGCCCCAACAATCATGCAGCAGGCGAACCGTGGACCAATCTCGGCTACACAACACCCCTGCGTGACGAGCGCGTCCCAGACGCGTCACCCGGGCGTAGACGCACCTCATCGGCCGGATCCGACCATTACGCCGCTGTCGCACATTCTTCCGATCGCCATTCTCTGGGCGCTCGGGGGTCATCGCGGATCCCGATGAATGCCAAGGGTTCTGCTGGCGGCGGAGGGACTCCAGCGGATAAGATATCGCGCGCTGCTCGCGATGGCGGTCGGTGAGGTTAGCGGTGGGGGCGAGGGTACCGTGGTTGAGCTGCGAAAAGACACGGCCCTGGGTGGTTTTGTTCGAGGCACTGAACACGCGTTCGCTTTTCCTGTCCCACGGAACTTACGGCTCGTCCGCAATGCCCTCAAACGATCATCACAAAGCGGTCCACAAGACAGCGGTGGGCCCTTTTTCTTTTCCGTGGCGTTCGCGGTCGGCATCCGCGTCCGGGGCCACGAAGTGGACGTGCGGCGACAAGCGGGGGCTTCGTTTTCACCACAAGAGAAGTGTGGAGCGTGATGCCATGAACCGAGTCGGCAGAGACTCACGCCGGACGGCCCGCAGACTTGCGGGGCCGCTGGCGCGCATAGGGTTATCCGTTCTCTTGCTGGCAGGCGGCGTCGTGGGAGCGACGGCTGGACCGGCCGCCGCTTTGACCGCCGACGGCACGCTGACGGTTGAGGTGCTGCGCGACTTCTTCGGCACCGGCGTGATCAACGCGACGATGGACGTGCCGCAGCGGGGCATGAAGGTGGAGATCTCCGACCCCGCTGGGCACGTCGTCACCGGCGTCACGGATGCCACCGGCAAGGTCGTGGTGGCGCAGTCGACCGTGCTGAGCGGCGGCCAGTACCGCGTCGACGTCAGCGTCCCGGCACCGTACAGCGACTATCTGCGGGCGGCGCCTGCGTCGACGGCGGAAAACCACTTCGACAGCTTCACGTCGTTCGTGGATGTGTCGGACGGAAAGAACGCCTCGGTGGTGACGGGGGTGTGGGATCCGGCCGACTACGCGCTGCCGGACTCGCGGTATTTCGTACCGGTCCACAACGGCGCCAACGGCACGGACAACCGGGCGTTGGTGGCGTTCGGGACGAAGGCCCGGGGCACGTGTCCCACCGATGTGGCGTGCCCGACCACGCTGGCCACGCAGGACCAGGTGGGCACGACGTTCGGGTTGGCGTACGACAAGCACCGGACCCGGCTGTTCCAGAGCGCGTTCGCCCGCCGGTACGCCCCGTACGGGCCGCAGGGCGGGGGCGCGATCTACACGGTGCCGGTCAACGGATCGGGTGCGCCGGAGCTGTTCGCGCGGGTGCCGGACGCCGCGGTGACGCGGCACGACACCGCCAACATGATCAAGGATCCCGGGTTCACCGACGCGCCGGGCAAGGAGAGCATCGGTGGCCTGGCCCTGTCGGAGGACGGCTCCACGCTGTACGCGGTGAACCTGCGGACCCGCAGCCTGGTGAGCTTCGACGCGACAGGGGACACCGCCGCGGCGCCCAAGTCGACGGTCCCGATCCCGGACCCGGGGTGCGCGAGCTCCGACGACTGGCGGCCGTTCGGTCTCCAGGTCCACAACAACACGCTGCACGTCGGTGGCGTGTGCAGCGCGGAGAGCACGCAGCAGCGCGCGGACCTGAAAGCCTTCGTCTCCACCTATGACGGCAAGCGGTTCACCACGGTGCTGAGCCACCCGCTCACGGGCGCACGCGGCAGCGTCTTCGGTTCCGGCGACAGGGCCACCCACTGGAACCCGTGGAACACCAGCCTGGACACGTGGGACGACCGGAAGACGGGCAACGTCTTCATCGATCCGCAGCCGGAGCTTGCCTCCCTCGCCTTCGCCCGCGACGGCTCGATGATCCTGGGTTTCCGCGACCGGTTCATGGACGTGCTCAGTTGGGGAGGGCTGGACCCCCGCCCGGGGAACGACACGGCGGAGAACGGCATGTCCGGTGGTGACATCACCATGGTCTGCGCCACTCCCACCGGTGAATACCAGTGGGAAGGCACCGGGAGCTGCCCCAACCACGCCACCCCCGCCAACAATGGCGGTCAGGCCGCCGATGTCGTCGAATACTTCCCGGGCGACTTCTTCCGCGGCGCGCACCAGGAGACCGCGCTGGGGTCGGTGGCCCATATCCCGCAGCAGCAGTGGGTCGCCAGCACGGAGTTCGATCCGGTCGTCGACGTCGCGACCTCAGGGACCGGGTACCACGACATCACGACCGGTCAGGGCCCGGGCAACGACCCGACCGCCAACGGGTTCCAGTTCGTCAGCCGGGAACAAGGCGGGTTCGGCAAGGCCGGCGGGCTCGGTGACATCGCGTACGCGGCGGCGAACGCGCCGATCCAGATCGGCAACGTGGTGTGGTTCGACGGCGACCACAACGGGATCCAGGACCCGGGGCACGTGCTGCTGCCGGGGGCGACGATCAACCTGTGGGACGCGAACGGCAAACAGGTCGCCACGACGAGGACCAATGCCGCCGGCGAGTACTACTTCGGTGGTGTCGGCGCCGAGTACGAGCTCACGCCGGGTGCGAAGTACACGGTGCAGTTCGACGTGTGCACCGCGGACACCAGCCAGGTGCCCGAGCAGCCCCCGGCGAGCGAGCTGCGGTTCACGCTCCCGCGGGCCGGTGCCAACCGTGCGCACGACTCCAATGTGACCCTGCCGACCACCGGACCGTTGTGCAACGGCTCCGCGCCTGTCACGGCGCCGGACGAGCCGGGCGGGGTCGATCACACGATCGACGCCGGGGTGTACATCCCGAAGGCAACGCCGACCCCGACTCCGACCGATACCGCGAACCCGACTCCGACCCCGACCGATACCGCGCACCCGACCCCAGCCCCGACCGATACCCCGACCCCGACCTCACCACCGGCCCCGGGCCCGACCTCACCACCGGTCCCGGACTCGCCGCCGTCAGGCGCGCCGCCCGCCAACCCGGCCCCGGCCGGCAGGAGCACGGGTTCGCTGGCGCACACCGGTATGTCCGGGCTGTCAGAGGCGATCGCCCTCGTCGGTCTGCTGGTGGGAGCGGGCCTGGTCATCGCGTTCATGAGCCGGAAGCGCCGCGCCCAGAAGCACTGAACGAACCGAACAACAGCGATCTGCCTGTCCGCGATCCGTATGGCGCGGTCAGGCAGATCACGTCTCGGCCGGTCCACGAGGGCCGGCCTTGGAGTCGTCCGTCACCGGACTGCCGGGTGTCGCCGCGACCGCACGGCGGCCGAGCGGTGTGGTGATCGAGAGGGTGAATCAGAAGAGTGTCAGCGTCGAGTCGCGTGCGGAGAGTGAGAATCCAGCAAGCTCGACCAGGCCGTGCGGCTGACCGGCGCCGATGGCTGCGGCCACGCTGGGCGGCAGCCGTCATCGGCGTAGCGGCCGTCGCGGTGGCCGCGTTCCTGGCCGCCGACGGCGGGTCCGGCCCCAGCGGTCCGCGCGCACTGACAACGGATGAGGCGAGCCGACTGGCGATGACGCGGTTCCGTAACTACCAGGCGCAGGGCCGCGCGGTGACGATCACCGTGCCGGGCACTGCCGGCGGGCTGACCGTCAGCGGGTCCGTCGACTATCGGCGCAAGGTCGGTTACGGCGTGGTGCACGGCACCGGGCGCGACAAGTCCAGCGACGGGCTGATCCAGTGGACGCCCACCTCGGTGCACGTCCGCCCGATGACGGACGCCCCGGCGCACGCGCCCGCGGCGCCGCCCCGTTCGGGCTGGTACGACCGTCCGCTGCTGTCGTCCGGCAGCGCGCTGGACACCTCCCTGTCCATCGCGCTCGGTCTCGGCGGCGACCGGCCGGACAACGCCGAACTGCTGCCGCAGAACGGCGCCGCCTGGTGGGGGCGGGAGCAGGTGGACGGGCGCTGGGTGGACGTCATGACCGGACCGTCCTCCCCTGACCGCTCCGGTACGGCGGGCAACGTGCGCTACTGGATCGGCTCCGACGGCACCATGTACCGGGTCCGCGTCAGCGTGGGTTCGCAACCGCAGCCGGCAGTCATCGATTTCGACACCCACAAGTACGTTCCGGTCAAGCCGGTACCCGGAACCACCCCGACCCGGTAGCCGCTGTTCAGGACGTCTGCACCCGCGCGTTCGCGGCGAGCAGGGACGCCGGCGGCAGCCGGATGCCCTCCGTCTTCGGCAGGGCCGGGACGGGCGGGACAACGGTGGCGCCCGACGTGGTGGCGTTGGGGAACTGCGGCTGCGGAGCAGGCGCCGCGACCTCGGTGAACGGGATGCCACCGGGTGCCGTCGGCGCCGCCCACGTGCCGGCCGGCGAGGGCGACTTGGCCGGAAGCGGGCAGGCCGCGGTTGTCGCGAGCCGGGCGGGCACGGTGGTGCGCAGATCGTTGCCGCGCAGGCAGTTGCCCCGTCCCCGCGTGGCGGTGGGGAACGTCCAGCCGACGTCGACGCCGTTGCCGGTGAACGTGTTGTCCACGATCTGGTTGCCGACCGAAGGGATGTCGGCGGTTGCGGTGATCACCAGCCCGGCGTTGCGGTTGTCGGCGATGCGGTTGCGGACGAACTGGTTGTCGCTGCCGCCGTCGATGCCGATGCCGGTGCCCCACCCGCCGTCGGCCTGCTGCGGGGTGGCCCTCTGCTGGTTGGCGGCGATCAGATTGCCCGCGATGACGGAGCCCTTCTGCGGGAGCAGCTTCTCCTGGTGGTCGGAGTTGGTGGTCAGGCCGACCCGGTTGCCGACCAGGCGGTTGCGGACCACGTACATGTCCTCGCTGGCGTTGGTGCCTTCGTAACCGACCGCGTTGAGTTCGGCGACGTTGTCCCGCACCACGACGTTGCACGGCTTGCACTGCCCGACATAGATCCCCGAGTCGGCCCCGCCTGACGCGTACGAGTGCTCGATGACACCGTTCTGGGCGGAGAACGCGTAGATGCCGTACAGACCGTTGCGGGTCGCGGTCACGTGGGAGACCAGGAACGACTTCAGGAAGGTGACGGGCTCGTCGCCGGTGTCGTAGCCGCCGCTCTGCCCCGGCAGGCCGGCGGCCGCCTTCGCCGAACCGGTGACCAGGACCCCGTTCTGCGTGTTGTTCTCCACGGTCAGGTTCTCCACGGCCACCCCGGGCGCCGAGACGACGACGCCGTTCGGCTGCCGCAACCGCCCGTCGATGACGACCTTGTGCCGGGACGCGCCGCGAAGCGTGATGCGCGCCGTGTCGATCTTCACCGACTCGTGGTACACGCCCGGCGCGACCAGCACCAGATCACCGGGCCGAGCCAAGGACACCGCATCCGAGATCGTCGGGGCATCGGCAGGCACTCGGATCGTCACATGGGCACCGGTCGGCCGCCGGCCTTTGCCCGATCCGCCATCGCCGCCGCCGCAGCCGACCACAAGTGCCAGCGTGGCCAGTACCGCCGCCACCACGCGAAGAGCTAATCGAGGCATGATCCCAGTCTGGCAGAACGCCCAATTCCACGCCAGAATCGGTGAGATTGACCGGCGTGCACGATTCGGATGTGGCACTCTGCACACCATGCATCGAGCCGATCACCACCCGTCGCGCCGCGCGTTCCTCGATGTCACCGGCGCCATGGTGGCCGCCGGCCTGACCGCCGGGTGCACATCGGACTCCGCCCGGCCGGGCCGGCACGCCCCTACCGCAGCGGCCACGCCGACGCCGGTTGTGGCGACGGGCCGCCATCAGGCAGGCATCACGCTCCCCCAGCCGGCCCAGCGCAACCTGCTGGCCGTGGTGGCCGACCTCGGCGCCAGCGTGGCTCCCGGCCCGTTACTGGCCGAACTGGGGAAGACCATCCGTACGCTCATCGCGGGGAACGACCCGCGGCTGCTGGGCCTACCGCCGGGCGACCTCACCGTGACCGTCGGCGTGGGCCCCCGGCTGGTGCGCACGGCCGGTGCCTCGCTGCCCGGCGCGACCGACCTCCCGCGATTCTCCCGCGAGCGGATCGCCCCGCGGGCGCGCGGCGGTGACCTGCTGATGCAGATCTGCGCCAGCGACGCGCTGCTCCTGCCGGTCGTCGCCGCCGCGCTCCTGGACCGGGCCGGTGACCGCATCCGCGAACGCTGGCGGCAGTCCGCACGCCGCGGTGCGAACGTGCCCGTCGGCAACGGCCTCACCGCGCCACGAAACCCGCTCGGTTTCATCGACGGCATCGTGGGCCCGCACACGACCGCCGAACAACGACGCGACCTGTGGCTGGCCGGGCCCCCTCCGGTCGCCGGTGGCACCCTTGCCGTACTGCGGCGCATGGAACTCGACCTGCCCCGGTTCGCCGCCCTGTCCGTAGCCGAGCAGGAAGCGGTCTTCGGGCGGCGCCGGGCCAGCGGCGTCCCCCTCTCCGGCGGCCCCGTCGCCTCGGGCCCGGAACTCGGCGCCAAGACACCAGACGGACGCTATCTCGTCCCCGCGGACGCCCACGTGCGCAGGGCCAACCCCTCCGTGGTCGGCGCCGGCCTCATGCTCCGCCGCTCCTACAGCACCGACGAGCCCGCCCCCGGCCTGCTCTTCATCAGCTTCCAGAACGACCTGCGGACCTTCACCGCCACCCTCGCCCACATGGACACCTCCGACGCGCTGCTGCCCTTCACCACCACAACCGCCAGCGCGACATTCCTGATCCTCCCCGGTTTCGACCGGCAACGCCCGCTCGGTTCCCAGCTGTTCGGCTGATCGCGCCGTGCCCGCCGCCTTGGCCTGGCGGCGGCGCAGCAGTTCGTGGTGCCAGCGCAGCACCGTGTCAGGTGTGACTCAGTGGTAGTTGGCGAAGACGTGCCCGGGGGAGGCGAGGCAGGAGGGCGGGAGCTCGGCCTCTGGCGATGCCTGGCGGCGGGCGCCCGCACCACCTTCGGCCCACCGGACACTCCTTAGTACTGCAACCGCAACTGGGCGCCGCTGGCCCGGAATATGTGTCAGGGCTGCGAGGCATCGCTCTAGACTTCAGGGTCAATGTTTCGTAAAGTCCCGTACGGTGCGGGGGAGTCCCGTATAAAACGATGGGGTAGCCAGTGCTTCTGAAAACGTTCGGCTGGTCGTTCGCGGTCACCGCGCTCGGCTTGGTCGCGGCGGTGTTCTACGGGGGGTGGACCGGCTTCGGGATCGTGGCGATCCTGTCCATCCTCGAGATCTCGGTGTCCTTCGACAACGCCGTGGTCAACGCCGGGATCCTGAAGAAGATGAATGCCTTCTGGCAGAAGATCTTCCTCACCATCGGCGTCCTGATCGCGGTCTTCGGCATGCGCCTGGTCTTCCCGGTCGTGATCGTCGCCATCAGCGCCAAGATCGGTCCGATCGAAGCGGTACGGCTCGCGCTCGATGACAAGGACAAGTACCAGCAGTTGGTGACCGACGCCCACCCGTCGATCGCCGCCTTCGGTGGCATGTTCCTGTTGATGATCTTCCTCGACTTCATCTTCGAGGACCGGGAGATCAAGTGGCTCGGCTGGCTGGAGCGTCCGCTCGCCAAGCTCGGCAAGGTCGACATGCTCTCCGTCTGCATCGCGCTCATCGTGCTGCTCGTCTCGGCGATGACCTTCGCCACCAAGGCCCACCAGTACGGCGGCATCCATGCGGACAAGGCGGAGACCGTCCTGATCGCCGGCGTCGCGGGCTTGATCACCTACCTGATCGTCGGCGGCCTCTCCGGCTACTTCGAGAACAAGCTCGAGGAAGAGGAGGAGCGCGAGCACGAGGCCGAGGAAGAGGCCAAGAGGAGCGGCAAGAAGGTCCCGGCGGTCGCGATGGCCGGCAAGGCCGCGTTCTTCATGTTCCTCTACCTGGAGGTCCTGGACGCGTCCTTCTCGTTCGACGGCGTCATCGCCGCCTTCGCGATCACCAACGACATCGTCCTGATGTCGCTCGGCCTCGGCATCGGCGCGATGTACGTCCGCTCGCTCACGGTCTACCTGGTCCGCCAGGGCACCCTCGACGACTACGTCTACCTGGAGCACGGCGCGCACTACGCGATCGGCGCCCTCGCCGTGATCCTGCTCGTCACCATCCGGTACGAGATCCACGAGGTCATCACGGGACTCGTCGGCGTCGTCCTGATCGCCTGGTCCTTCTTCTCCTCGGTCCAGCGCAACCGCAGGCTAGCGGCGGCCGAGGGAAAGGACACGGGGTCCGACGAGAAGGCTGAGGTCTCCTCCGGGGTCTGAGCCGGGCCGCCAGCGCGGGCCGCGGGGCCGCCGCCAGGCGGACGGTGTCCTCCGCGAAACCCCACCGGTGGCCACCACCGCCCTGGAATGGTCGTCCAGGACCTGCGCGGCCGTGCGCTCGGGGTTCTCCTACTCCAGGATCCAGCGTGTGGGTGCCGGAAACCGTGTGGCTGCTTGGTCGAGGGTGGGTGCGGCGACGACGGGGCCATGGTTGGCGAGGAGGACGGCGTGGTGGGTGCGCGCCGTTGCTTCCGCCAGCGGCTCCAGGGCGGTGTCGCCGGGTGCGTGGTAGGGGAGGAGGGGGAGGGTTCCGACGCGCATGGCGTAGTACGCGGTCAGCGGCGGCAGCGCGTTCGCGGGGTCGACGTCGGCCAGGCAGGAGACGGCTGCCGCGTGGGTGGAGTGCAGGTGGACGACGGCGTGGGCGTCCGCCGTGCCCGGTAGAACGCGGCGTGCAGGAACGCCTCCTTGGTGGGGCGCGGGCCGTCAAGTGCGGTGCCGCGTACGTCGGTTCGGGAGAGGGTGTCCTCGGTGACGGTGCCGAGGCTCGACCCGGTGGGTGTGAGCAGCAGGCTGCCGTCGGTGAGGCGCACCGAGAGGTTGCCGGTGGAGCCGTGGGTGAGGCCCCGGGTGAACAGGGAGCGGGCGGTGCGGACGAGGGCCGCGCGGGCCGCTGATTCATCGTCGTAAGGGCTCACTTGACCGCCTCCCCGAGGCCGCGCAGGAACAGGTCGGGGGCGCCGAAGTTGCCGGACTTGAGCATGAGCGCCAGGTCGCCGGAGGCCGTGGTCGCGTATGTCCAGGGGACGCCGGGGTCGGCCTCGTCGGCGACCAGGACCGTGCGGATGCCCAGGGCGGTGGTGACGGCGCCGGAGGTCTCTCCGCCGGCGACGATGAGATGGCGTAGGCCGTGGTCGACGAGGCGGGCGGCGAGGGTGCCGAGGATCTGCTCGACCAGGTCCGCAGCGGTGCTCACGCCCAGCTCGCTTTGTACCGCGGCGAGTTCGTCCGGTGAGGCGGAGGCGTAGATCAGGACCGGCGTTGCCGGGTGGCCGAGCAGTTGCCGGCCAGGACGGCGGCCCGGCCGGTGTGGGGCATGGGCACGTCGGTGGCGCCGGAGCCGGTCGGGTAGGCGCGGCCGAGTCCTTCGGCGAGGCCCGCGGCGCCGGTGACGACGGGGAGTTCGAGGCAGGCGGCGCCCAGGACGGCGAGGTCGTCGTCGGTGAGCGCGTCGGCGACGACGTGCCGTACGCCGTCGCGCTCGTGGGCGAGGAGCGCGTCGCGGACCGCGTCGGCGCCGCGGCTGATGGTGGCGTGGTTGACGAGGCCGACCCGGTGCGGGGTCTGGGCGGTGAGGAGGTGGCGCAGCGAGGCGTCCGTCATCGGGTTGAGCGGGTGGTGTCGCAGTGGCGAGTCCGAGAGCAGCTGGTCGTGGACGAACAGGTGGCCCTGGTAGACGGTGCGGCCGTTGGGTGGGGACGCCGGGCAGAGCACCGTCACCCGGGCCCCGGCCGCGTCGAGGAGAGCGTCGGTGACCGTTCCGATGTTGCCCTGAGCGGTGGAGGCGAAGGTCGAGCAGTACGTGAAGTGGAACTGCGCGGCGCCCTTCGACCACAGCCACTTCTGGGTGGCGAGCGACTCGGACACGGCCTCGTCGGCGGGCGTGGAGCGGCACTTGAGCGCGACCACGGCGGCGTCGCAGTCGGCGGGCAGCTCCGTGTCGGCGTCGGGGACGCCGAAGACCAGGGCGGTTCGCAGGCCGGCCCTGCGCAGGGCAGCGGCGACATCGGTGCCGCCGGTGAAGTCGTCGGCTGTGCAACCCAGTCGCAGGGGCATGGCGTAGGTCTCCTTGGCGAGAGGGAAGGGCGGTGCGGCCCGCGTGGTCGGGATCTGGCGGTCGCTGATGGCGGCCGAGCTCATTGCCAGCTCACCGGAGCTGGGCGAAGGTCTCGGGCAGCTCTTGGAGAACGCACGCGCGTACCAGGACATGCCGCTCGTCCTCGCGTCCATCCTCGTCATCCTGACGGTGGGCATCGGCATCGACCTAGTCGTCTTTGCGCCCCTGGAGCGCCGCGTCCTGCGAGGTCGTGGCCTGTAGGGAGATCCCGTCGTCCCTCACCAAGCCGGTACCGCCAGCCCTTTGGCGGTACCGCCTGCACATGGTGGTTCGGCGACGCGAGAGTGTTCCCGCGGAAGGAGGACGTTTCCTCGAACAGTCGGCAGCGGCGGAGCTCCCTCTCGACACCGCGTCGGGGGGCGCGCGGCGCGGCATCAGGTGTCGAACCGCACCCCGCCGAGCCACTTGACCTTGTCGGGGGTGACGGGATGACGGGTGCCCGGCCGATCAGCGTCGGCGGGCTGCCGGTTCCAGGGCGGGGTTGATGTAGCTGGTGTCGGCCGGGTTGATGACCGTGCCGGGGGTGACGATGGCGTCGATGCGGTCCAGGACCGCCGGGTCCAGGACCACGTCGGCCGCGGGCAGCTGCGTCTGAAGGTGGTCCAGGGTGCGTGGGCCCATGAGGACCGAGACGACCGCGGGGTGGTTGAGGGCGAAGGCGATGGCCATCTCGATCAGCGTCATTCCGTTGTCCTCGGCCAGGTGGGCGAGGGCTTCGGTCGCCTCGAGCTTGCGCTGGTTGACCGGTAGGGACATGTCGAAGCGGTCGGCGAGGCGCTGCCGCGCCGGTGAGGGGGTGGGCAGGTCGGCGTCCTGACGCCAGAGGCCCGAGAGCCACCCGCCGGCGAGCGGGCTGTAGGTGATCACGCCCATGCCGTGCCGGGCGGCGGTGGGGAGGACGTCGGCCTCGATGCCGCGTACCAGCATGGAGTACGGCGCCTGCTCGCATACGAACCGCTCCAGATGGCGGTCCCGGGCGGCCCACTGGGCTTCGACGATCTGGCTGCCGGGGAAGGTGGAGGATCCGATGTAGCGGACCTTGCCCTGGCGTACCAGGTCCGTCAGCGCGCCCAGGGTCTCTTCGATGTCGGTGTCGGGTGAGGGACGGTGGACCTGGTAGAGGTCGATGTAGTCGGTTCCCAGTCGGCGCAGCGAGTCCTCGACGGCGCGCATGATCCAGCGCCGGGAGTTGCCCCGCTGGTTGGGGTCGTCCCCCATCGGCTGGTGGAACTTGGTGGCCAGGACGAGGTCGTCACGCCGTCCCTTGATCGCCCGTCCGACGATCTCCTCGGACTCGCCCTGGGAGTAGACGTCGGCGGTGTCGATGAAGTTGATGCCCGCGTCCAGGGCACGATTGATCGTCCGGGTGGACTCGTCGTGGTCGGGGTTGCCCCACGGGCCGAACATCATCGCGCCCAGGCACATCTTGCTGACGGACAGGCCGGTGCGGCCGAGCAGACGGTGTTCCATGATCGCCTCCAAGGGACGAGTGCGGTTTCTTGAATCGGGGGGCGGGAGGGCGGAGTTCATCGGGCTCCGCTGAAGTCCACGAAACCAGCGGCCGCGCTCCGCAGACAGGCACGCTTGTGAGGGGTAACGACAGGGACCCCCTCGAGGCGGCCAGAGGGCGCGCGGAGGTGACGCAGGTGGGATCCCGGCCGCCAAGGCATTCAGAGGGGTTCGAGGCACGGGGTTGCCGCTGGGCCGGGAAGCCTGCGGAACGGGCCGGACCCTGCGTCAGTGCTCCGTGTCGGACCGCGCGGCAGCGCCGGCCTGGTTCCGGGTGGCTGCCCAGCTGGCCAGGAGCTGCAACGCGTCGGCGGCAGGCGTGCCGGGATCCGCGTTGTAGACGGTGATGGACAGACCGGCGTCGCCGGGCAGGTCAAGACTCTCGTGGACCAGTTCCAGATCGCCCACCACCGGGTGCCGGAACCGCTTGGTTCCCTCGGTGTAGACGTGCACGTCGTGCGCGCCCCACAGGGTGCGGAAGGCATCGCTGCGGGTGGACAGCTCCCCGATCAGGTTGTGCAGCTCGCGGTCGTAGGGATTCTTGGCGACCTCGACCCGCAGCACTCCGACTCCGTCGCGGGCCACGCGCTCCCAGTCTCGGTAGAACAGGGGCGCCCTCGGGTCGAGGAAGACGAACCGGCAGGGGTTGACGGGCTCGTGCTCGAACGCCTGGCAGTGCAGGGCGCGGGCGAGCGGGTTGGCCGCGAGGATGTCCATGCGGTTGTTGCGCACGTAGGCCGGCTGGTCGTGCAGGCCCTCGACGATGCGCAGCACGCTGGGCCGCACGGTGGTCTTCTTGGGGCGGCGCCGGACACGGGCGGGGCTTGCGTTGGCCGCACGGGCCAGATCGTACAGATGCTCCCGCTCGGTCTCGTCGAGCCGCAGGGCCTGGGCGAGCGCGTCCAGGACGCTGTCGGAGACCCCGCCGAGGTTGCCGCGCTCCAGGCGCGTGTAGTACTCGACGCTCACCCCGGCGAGCATCGCGACCTCGCCCCGGCGCAGCCCGGGCACCCGCCGCTGCCCGTACACCGGCACACCCGCCTGCTCGGGCGTGATCTTGTCGCGGCGAGACTTCAGGAATGCGCTGACTTCGGCCCGATTGTCCATGGGGCCAGCGTAGGAAGACGACGCGGCGGGTGGGGGTCCCTGTCAGTACCCCTCACAGCAGGGACCCCCACCGCCGGTGCCGGAACCGATCTCGGTTCCGCCGATCCTGGAGCATCGCGCCCTCCCGGACCTCAGAGGGATGTCCTCGACATCTCCCCCAGAACTGCGATCTTCATGATGATCCCAGACGTGGCGGATTGAGCTCGTCGAGCAGTTCACGGGCGACGTTGGCCAGTTCAGCGGCGAGGTGGTCAGCCGCAGCCGTCGTCGCCCACTCAGTTGTTGAGGCTGGTGTGGTTCCACCAGCCCTGCCGACCGGCCTTGAAACTGATCGACGCACCGGCTCCGTTGATCGTGGCGTCGTACCTCTGCCCCTTCTTCAAGGGGCTCTCCGTCACGACACCGTGTGGGTCCTCGATCGACTCGATGGTGATGTCCGGGACCTTGCTCAGGAGCGTGGGGTCGATGTTGCGCGGCTCAGTGATGGTGATGACTTCGTCCCAGTTCGGCTTCTTCGCGAGCTCGTGCGCAATGTGTACCTCGTCGTCCTCGCCGAACAACAGGTAGGTGAGGTAGGTGGGGTATTCCAGGCCTCCGAGCTTCCGGAAGTACCGTACGTCCTCCGCCCTACAGACCGCGTCGGTCTGCTGCCCGTTCAGCATCTTCTGGAATTCCCTCGAGCCGTCAGGTTTGACAATGACCCGTTCCAGCTGGACCTTGAAGGTCTTGCCCTGCTTGAGGTCCGCGAGCGGGAAGTGTTCGGGGGAGAAGAGGCTGTAGAAGACCCTCTTGTCCTTGTTCTTCTCCAGATCCGCGAGATACGCGTCGCGCACGGCGTCCGCGAGGCTGAGGGTCACGATGGCCTGGAAGGCATGCGCCTCCACGTTGTAGAGCGCCAAGTGGTAGGAGAAAATGCGTCTCTTGCCGATCAGCAGAAACCGGTGGAGACCATGCAGGGCTCCGCTGTCGGGGCCGGCTCCGTGGTCCATTTCCGTGGTCATGACGTGCTGCGCCTTTCCTGTGGTCAGAAGGAGGAGTGGGGGAGCTCGGCCAGGCGCCGCGCCCAGAAAGAGCGGTGGATCCAGCGGGCCTCCTGGGCGTGGATGAGACGGTGGCCGCGCAGATACGCGGTCCGGGTGGCAGCTACCTTGTGCGCGTAGGCGGCGAGGGCTGAGTCCTCGCCGTAATTCACGCGACTCAGGCGGGCGTCGACGGCCCGGCCCGCGCTCATCCCGGTGTAGAGGGCGGTGAGGACGCCCTGGGAGGAGAGCGGGTCGAAGGCGACCGCCGCGTCTCCGGCGGCGGTCCAGCCGTCTCCGTACACCCGGTTCAGGTGCGCTGTGTGTGCGGCGGCCCGGCGGGGCGCGGCGGATGGCGTGGGCCCGTGCCGCCGGGCCCACCGGGACACGTGCCGGGTGGCCAGCATCCGTCGGCGGAAGTGGCGTGCGGTGTACGGGGCGGCGGGCAGGTCGGTGTCGGTGAAGTAGGCGACCAGGCGCCCGCCGGAGGGCTGCGGGGCGGTGTACCACCAGCCGTCCTCGTCGGACTCGATGAGCGAACAGCGATCGGTGTCCCGCGGGTCCGCCTCCAGGGGCGCGTGGAGGGCTGTGAGCCGGTCCCGGACCTGCCGTCGGGCCCCGCACCGGACGGCGATCGCGGCGGCGCGGCCGGTGGCGTCGATCACCCAGCGGCAGCGCACCGTACGCTCGCCACCGGCCCCGGTATCGGCAGGGCCCGTGCCGCCGCGCAGGGACAGAGTCCAACCGCGGTCCGGCTGCCGCGCCGCTCCGCGTACGGCCGTGCCCTCGGCGACCTCGGCCCCCGCCGCGCGGGAGGCGTCGCGCAGTCGCCGGTCGAAGAGCCGCCGGTCGAGGTGCCAGCCATGGCCGTGCGGATCGTTGATGAAGTCCACGGCGTGCAGGTCGGCCGAGCCCCACGCCGAAAGATTGCCGTAGCAGGGCAGATGCCCGGACCTGAGAACGCGGTCGGCGACGCCGAGGTCGCCGAGCAGGACCCGCCCGGCGGGCACGAGCGTCTCGCCGACCTTCGGCGGCCCGGTGCCGGCGTCCGCCAGCAGAACCGTACGGCCGGCCCGGGCGAGCGTGAGCGCGGCGGCGCAGCCTGCCGGGCCGCCGCCCGCCACCACGACGTCGTAGGTTTCCCCGCCGGGGGCGGGCGCGGGGCTCACAGCGCCTCGTGGAAGGGGTCGAGTCTCTCGAGGTATCCGGCGGCGATCTCCTCCTCGCGGTAGCCGGTCGCCTCCACTGCCTCGCTGACCGCCCGTGCCACGTACTCGGCCTCGACGGTTTCGGGGGCGGGCCCGTCCGCGGGCCAGGTGCCGGCCGCGGCGGCCAGCACGGGCACACCCGCCTCGAGCACCTGCAAGTTGACGAGGTTTGCCGTGTCCATCGCCTGGTCGAGCGGTGATGCGGGGCGTGACTCCACGTGGATGCGGTCGGGGAACTTCCCGTCGCCGACGGTGTAGTCGCGCACCTCGACGATCCCGAGCTTCGGCCAGTCCGCGATCATCTGGTTGCGCTGCTGGTTCGTATTGCCGTTGAGTCCGCGCAGCCAGGTCGCTCGCCGTTCGAACGCCTCCTCCCGGGCGCTGTCCTCGCCGCCGGTCGGTGGTGTGTTCACCTTCTCGAAGTCCTCCACCTTGAGTACGTGGTTGGGCACGTGGGCAGGCCAGAAGGTCGGCAGGTACGGGCTGTAGCGGGGCCCGAGGTCCGGCACCAGCGCCTCGTAGCCGGAGCGGCAGCTCGCGGTGTCGGCCTGCCATGGGGCGGCCATCCAGCGCGTGAGATCTCCAGGCCCTTGCGCGTACAGTGGGCCGTTCTTGATGGCCGCCTCCTGCGGAGTGAGCATCGGCCCGAAGTCGGGCTCCGACGTGCCCGAGTTGCGGTGCAGGATGCGGAAGGGTTCGGCGAACATGGTCGGGTGCCTGATCGGCCAGGTGACCTCGCACCCCGGGTGGAACGCCTCGGCGGCACAGTTCTCCAGGGCCGCCCGGTCCAGCAGCCCCGGCTGCTCCGCGACAGGCGCGTCATCCACGGTGGGGCGGGACGCTCGCAGCGGGGCGGCCTGGAACGCGCCGTCAGCCCAGCGCTGAAGCAGCCAGTCCTGGAACGGGGACAGCGTGATGTGCTGACGCACGGATTTGGGCTTGCTGGCCATGGCGTCGCCGTAGAGCCATGGCCACGGCAGGGGCGACATCCCGTCGCGGCAGTAATCGCGCAGGGCCACGTACATCTGGCGACGCAGTTCCCGGTTGCGGTCGGACGGATCGGCGAGTCGTTTCCGCATGGCCGGGGCGAGGAAGAAGTTGGGGCCGTTCCAGCCGAATTGCGTCGCGAAACCCCGATTGACCCACTGTAGATCGCAGAATCGCCGCAGAATCGGCTCGATGTGATCGGCGAACGAAATGATCTGCGGGCGGGCCAGTGAACCGGCCTCGACGAAGACATCGAAGAGCAGGTCGTAGAGGGTGCGGATGGACTTCACACCGGGGGCGTAGTCCGGAGGACCCACCACGACCCAGGCCGGGGTGGCAAGGAGTTCCCTGCCGTCGATACGGACCTTCGCCGTCACAGGGCCGTCGGACACGTCGTCGTACCAGGTGTCGTTGTTGGCGACTCCGGTGATCGGTTTGTTCTTGTAGGAGGCGGAGCTTCCCCTGCCGCCGAGCACCACCAGGCGCCCGTCGGAACGGGTGGAGATCTCCCCGAGGTACACCGCATTGCCCATGACTTTGCCGGAATCGAACTTCTTCGTCTCGGTCATCGAGCCGCGAACGGTCCGGCTTCCGGGGTCGTTGACCAGCTTCTTCCGGTCGGCGTCCACGACGTCGGCGTTTCGCCGAGCGTATTGCCCAGCCGCCAGCATCTCGCCCTCGGGGATATCGAGCGGCAGATGGAACTGGTACCAGGCGGCCTTTTTGTTGGCCAGGTGCACCGTCCACTGGATCTCGGAGACACCCGCGTCGCCCGGCTTCAGCTCCCGTACGACCTCCCCTGCGGCGTTGTAGCCGTACACCCGGAAACGCGCAGCCTGCCTCCGGATCGCCCCGGAACTGTCCTTGTAAGAGCCAAGGTCCATGGGTTTCTGGTCCGGTGATTCCGGGCCGATGAAGGGCGTTTCGATGCTGTTGCCCACCCGGGCGACACCAATGGCAGGGTGGATCTTCACCTGCACGATCTGACCGTCCATCGAAGAGCCTTCCCTTGCGGGCCCGTGGAGTCCGGTCACCAACGTAAGATCTCGCAATTCCGGCCGCACACCGAGACTGCCGAATGGGTGTACGGATGCATCCTGCGGCAGGTTCCACGTCTCGTGCACCATCAGCCCTTCGAAGCCGACCCTGCGCTCCACGTACGTCGTCACCGACCGGTCTTGTAGCCGGTTACGGCTCCGGACATGATCCGCCGGACAGGGCTTGGAGCCCGGAGGCCGTTTGCGCGGATTGACAGTCCGGCGCCCGTCGCGGACAGGCGTTTTCTCCCTGGTTCACGAAGACGCGCCGGGCGGCCGGGCGGAAGGCTGTGCGGCGTCACTTCGCATCCCCTTCCGAGGAGGAACACCGAATGACCCGACACGGAATCAGACTCACCGCGCTGCTGGCCTCCACCGCGGCCCTCACCGGCGCCGCTCTCTGCGCCGGTGGGACCGCTCAGGCGGCGACCTCGGCGAAGGCGCCGACGGCCTCCGCGGCGACCACCTGTACCGACCCCAAGACGGGTGTGCCGCTCACCGCCACGATCGAAGGGGACAAGAACGCCAACGCCATCTGGGGCACGCCGGGCAGCGTCGTCAACGCCTTCTCGGGGGACGACTGGGTCTTCTCCGACCTGATCAGCTCCTCCGCCGTGGTCTGCCTCGGTGACGGCTCGGACAACTTCAACCCCAGCGACCCGACCAATGTGTCGGTGGGGACGTACTTCGGCGTGAGCGGCCAGAACGGCAACGACAACATCACGGGGGGCACCGGCAACGACTACCTCTTCGGCGACAGCCCCGACAACGCCTCCCACTCCGGCAATGACACCCTGATCGGCGGCCCCGGCTACGACATCGCCAACGGCGGTCCCGGGATCGACCGGTGTGACGCCGAAGTCGAGATCAACTGCGAGCTCTGAGGACGGGCGCCGGGGGCCTCGTAGGCCGCTGGGGGAGCCCGAGCGGCCTACGCCCCGCCGGCACACACCGGGCTCATGTCGTCCAGGCGCCGGAGGAGGCCCTGGCGACCACGGCGCTCAGGATGCGGACGCCACGGGCGGATCCGGGGTCGACATCGGTGAGCCGCCGCACCCGCTGGAGACGGTAGTCCAGGGTCCGCGGATGGATGTTCAGCGCGGCGGCGGTGTTCCTGCGGTGCATGTCATGGGCGTAATACGTCTCCAGGGTGGCGAGCAGCTCGGGTCCCCGGGCGAGGCTCCGGGCCATGCCGGACAACCAGGTGTCGATCTCGCGGTCTTCGGCAACGGCCAGTTCGACGAAGACATCGGCCAGGGTGTGCAGGCGACGGGGTACGGGCTGGAGCGGAGCCGCCAGGCTGATGCGCCGGGCGCGCGCGTACGCATCGGCCAGCGCGCGGACGCGGCCCGTACTGGTGCCGACTGCGCAGGGCCGCGCCACCGCCTCGCCGGCGTCGCGGACGAAGGCGAGCGCCCGGTCCCGCGCGGACCGGTCGCGGGCCGGCCCGGCCGTACCAGGAGCGCGGTCCTGGTCGGCGGGTACCAGGGCCACCAGCTCCTCCGCCCCGGGCCAGGCCATCGGCACCCGGTGGCGGGCCAGGAGGGCTTCGACGATCCCCTCGCGCCCTGCGGTGTCCGGGGCGGTACGGCCGGGGACACGGACGACCACCACCTCGTACGATGCGGCCAGGCTCATGCCGACGGCACGGGCGAGGCCCGAGGCCAGGGAGTCGTCGGCGAGGAGGGCCGTGGTGAGCGCGCGGACCCGGGCCACGAAGGACAGGCGGCGCTCCTGCTCCGCCACATGGCCGCGGGTGTAGGCGTCGATGCCGCGTGTGCCCTGCGTGGTGAACCAGACCATGAGGCGCATCAGTTCATCGGTGTTCTCCGGGCCGGACGCCTCCTGGATCTCCCGGAGCATGAGGTTGGTGTGCAGACCGAGGACCCGCCGCCGGGACGCGGCGGACATCCCCGTCCTGGCCCGCGATGCGCCCATCCACGCGATGTTGTCGAGATCCTCCTGGGTGAGGGGAGTGCCCTCGGGGGCTAATTCCAGGGTGCGGCGTCTGAGCCACACCGCGTAATCCAGCGCTTCGGCTCTCAGCCGCCCGTCGTCCTCCACGAACCGGTACTCGGGGATCTCCCGTCCGTAGACCTCGACTTCATGGCGTGCGTCGTCCAGGGTGCGCCGGGCCAGTTCGGCGAAGAGGTGACTTCCCATCGGTCGGTGCCTCCGTCAGTCTTTCGGGAACTCCCGCAGGACCGCACGGGGACAGCTCCACGCAGGGGCGGTGCTCCACGCGGCGTTCCCGAGATCGGATGAGTCGAGGCCGAGCATGCCACCACTCGACGGCGGGTGGTCGGCATGGGCCGCGTTCCGTGCGCGGAAATTCACTTCGCCGCCCTGCGCGCGACCGTCTCGGTCAGCCGGACGGCGGGCCGGGGTGCAGACGTGGGAGGACGCGCGTGCGCCCGACGGAGAAGCAGTTGATCGCCGGGCGCACACTTAGCCCGGGGCGGTGAGGTGGGCGTCCACGGTGACGACACCGTCGACGCCCTGGCAGAGGCCCACGACCACCGGGATGAGGCGCGGTTCCGGGACGTGGCCCCGAAGGGTGACGTCCCCGTCACGGACCTCGACCGCGACGGTGCCCTCGTCCAGGCCGAGGATGCGTCCCAGGACGTCCTGCTCGACCTCGTCGCGGATCTCGACGTCGGAGCGGATGAAGGCGTCGAGCAGGTCGCTGCGGCTGACGATGCCAAGGAGCCTGTCGTCGCCGACCACCGGCAGCTGCTTGACGTGCCGCCTGCGGAGTTCGCGTGCGGCCCGGGGGATGGTCCAGTCGGCGCGGGCGGTGAAGACGGGGCTGCTCATGAGCGCGCCTGCGGTCCGGGCCCGGGCCTTGCCCCAGGCGCGCTCGTCGTTCCCGTACTGCCCCTGTGGATCGGGCATGCCGGTCTCGTGCCGCAGCACGTCGGACGCGGACACCATGCCGAGGGGGGTGCCGTTGACGTCGACGACCGGGGCCGCGGCGATGTCGTTCGCGTCCAGCAGGGCGGCGACTTCCTGGAACGGTGTGTCGGGCCGGAAGGTGATGACCTCCTCGGTCATGACGTCACCGACCGTGCGGCGGTGCAGCATGGCATCGGCCTCCTCCGCTGTGCGACGGGGCGGCCACGGTCGGACCGCCCGGGCGGGCCACGCGCGGTGCGTCGGCCTCCGCGGCCCTGCCGGCTCGTCCACGCCGTCCTCCCTACCCATGACAGCACCGCGCCGCTCCGGCGACCAGTGACGTTCGGCCTGGCGGGGAAGGCCGGCGGTCCTACGGCCAGGAGTGCGGCGCTCACTCAGCGTCCGCTCCCGATGCCCACGGGCCCCGCCCCCGGAACGGACGAAGGGGCCGCGGCCGCCGGACAGTGGCGGGTGCGGCCCCTTCGGGCTCTGGGGGAGGCTTCAGGCGGGCGTTCTGGTTGCCTGATCAGTCGTCGTCGCCGTCGTCCTGGTTGTCGTTGTCGTCGTGGTCGACGTGCTGGCCCAGGACCTTGCCGTTGGCGGCGTCGACGGTGATGTCGTGGCTCTTGTGGTCCTTGCCGAGGACGTCGACCTCGTAGACGGTGGCGCCGGTGCGGTCGTTGTCGTCCAGGCCGAAGGAGGTGACGGTGCCGGGGACGGCGTTCAGGGCCTGGTCGGTGGCCTTGTCGTAGCCGGTCTTGTCGCCCTTGATCAGGGCCTGGGTCTCGCGGGCGTCCTCGGCGGCGTCGTCGTCGCGGTCGGTGTGCTGGCCCAGGACCTTGCCGTTGCCCGCGTCGACGGTGATGTCGTGGCTCTTGTGGTCCTTGCCGAAGACGTCGACCTCCCAGATGAGGGAGCCGTTGCGGTCGGCGGTGTCGAGCTCGGCGGAGGTCGCGGTGCCGGGGACGGCCTTCAGCGCCGCGGCGGTGGCCTGGTCGTAGCTGACCTTGTCCGCCTTGACCTGGGTGCGGTCCTGGGCGGTGTCGTCCAGGTGGCGCTCGCTCTGGTTCAGCTGGACCGAGGACTTCGGGGCCGGGCCGTCGTCGTCCGCGAAGGCGCTGGCTGCGCCCGTGCCGCCGATCAGGGCGATGGCGGCGGCCGTGCCGAGGACGACGGCGCGGGGGGTGAGGGTGCGCTTGGCGGTGGCCTTCATGGGGGACGTTCCTCCGGTTCGTTTCGCGGTTTCGCTTCCGCCGGTGGGCCCTGTCGCGCCCTTCCGACACCCACTACGTTGCCGAACCGAACCTGAACGCAGCCTGAAGTCCTGAAGCCGTCTTCAGGTTCAGGCCATGTGATGTGCCTTCACTCGCAGCCCGCGCCGCGGCTCTTCCTGGCCGGGTGGCCGCGATCGAGGCGCTTTGGGACTTGGGGAGGTAGTTCTTGTCGGGGCCCGGGTCGGCTTCGGCGGCCCAGGGCTCCGGAACATTGACCCATGTTTCTGCCGTGGAAATGCACCATACCCCGGGTCTTTTCCGCTCCTAGATTCACAGCATGACAACGTTCCAGGTGCCTCAGCGCATGAACTTCTCGACCATCGCCCCCAAGGTCTTCAAGGCCGTCCTGGCCCTCGACTCCGCCGCCCGGGAGGGACTCGATCCCGTCCTGCTGGAGCTGGTGCAGATCCGCGCCTCCCAGATCAACCGCTGCGCGTACTGCATCGATTACCACACCTCCGACGCCCGTAAGGCGGGGGAGACGGAGGAGCGCATCTACCAGCTCCCCGCCTGGGAGGAGTCGAGCCTGTTCACGCAGCGGGAGCGGGCGGCCCTGGCGCTGACCGAGGCCGTCACCCTCCTGCCCCAGGGCGTGTCGGACCGGGTCTACGAGGGGGCGGCCGAGCACTTCGACGAGAAGGAGCTCGCCCAGCTCATCGCGCTCATCTTCACCACCAACGCGTGGAACCGGATGAACGTCACCACGCGCAAGACGCCCGGCACGGAGTAACCGACGTTCCACCTCACGGGGCGGTGGCCCATCCACCGGGGCTGCCGCCCGTGGCCCGCCATGGACCGTTTTCCTCACGAAGGGCTGATGAAGCCGTGACCACCGTCGACACACCGGTGTCCGCCGCCACAGGCCGTTCGCCCGTCAAGGGCTGGCTCGCCGTCCTGGCGGTGTCCCTGGGCATCTTCTCCCTGATGACCTCCGAACTGTTGCCGGTGGGCCTCCTCACCCCGGTCGGCTCCGCCCTGGACGTCTCCGAGGGCACCGCGGGACTGATGGTGACCGTTCCCGGCCTGGTCGCCGCCGTCACGGCGCCCCTGGTCACCGTGGCCACCGGTCACATCGACCGCCGTATCGTGCTGGCGCTCCTGATCGGCCTGATGGGCGCGGCCAACCTGGCCTCCGCCTTCGCGACCAGCTTCGCGGTCATCCTGGTCGCGCGTTTCCTGATCGGCATCAGCGTCGGCGGTTTCTGGTCCATCGCCGGTGGCATAGCGATGCGCCTGGTGCCGGAGAAGCACGTGCCCCGGGCCACCGCCGTCGTCTTCGGGGGCGTGGAGACCGCTTCGGTCCTGGGCGTCCCCACGGGGACGTTCCTCGGCGACTTCAGCGGCTGGCGCACCGCGTTCGCCGCCGTGGGCATCCTCGGACTGATGTCCCTGGCCTTCCTGCTCGTCCTGATGCCGAACGTGCCAGCTCAAAAGACCATCACGTTCGCAGACCTGCCGAAGGTCTTCCAGGGCAACGCGGGCGTACGGGCCGGGATCGCCATCACCTTCCTCGTGATCACCGGTCACTTCCTCGCCTACACGTTCGTCAGGCCGATCCTCCAGGACGACGGAGTCGACGACAACATGATCGGCGTGCTGCTGCTGACCTTCGGCGTCGCCGGTATCTGCGGCAACTTCATCGCCGGAGCGCTCATCGCCAAGCGGCTGCGGCAGACCGTCGTAAGCATCTCCGTGGTCCTCCCCGCCGCCATGGTGCTCCTCGCGCTCGTCGACAACACCGCCGTCACCGCGGGCGCCATCCTGATCCTGTGGGGCCTGGGCTACGGCGCGGTGCCGGTCACCTTCCAGACCTGGATCCTCGACGCCGCACCGGACACCAGCGAGGCGGCCTCCTCGCTGTACGTCTCCACGTTCAACCTGTCCATCGCGCTGGGTGCGTTCGCGGGCGGCCTCGCCGTCGACGGCATCGCCACCGCGAGCGTGCTCTGGACCGGCGCCGCCCTCGCTCTCCTGACACTGCTCGTGGTGGGCGTTGCCCGCCGCACCGCGGCCGTCTCCGCCGGGTGAGGTCTTCCCTCCACAGAAGGCTCCCGCCCAGGTGTCCTCGGCCCTCAGCGAACCCCTGCTGGGCACGCTGGCAGCCTTTCGGCAGGCCCGGCCCCGCGTCGACCTGCACCTCACGGAAGTCGACACCGGTCAGGGCCGGGAAGCCGTCGCTCGGCACGAGACCGACCGTGCCGTCATCCGGCCCAGCGCGCCGGTGCGCGGGCATTGACCCGCATCGTGGGCTCGTGCTCATAATGCGGGCCATCGGGTCGAGCCGCCGGCTTCGTATACGCCCCACTCCGCACAAAACCGGACGGTAGGCATGTCGGATACCGCAATCTTGCTCAACACAGCCATCGCCGTGATCGCCATCGTGTTCCTGATCGTGCGGCTACGGATGAACCCTGTCGTCGCCCTGGTCCTGGGCGCCTGCTATCTGGGTCTCGCGACCGGCCTCGGGGTCGACAAAACCGTGAAGACCATCAGCAAGGGCTTCGGCGACGTCATGGCCGACATCGGACTCCTGATCGCGTTCGGAGTGCTCATCGGAGCCCTCCTGCGCGACCTCGGAGCCATCGAGCGACTCGTCGACACCCTGTTGCGCGTCGCGGGCCCGAAGCGGATCCCCCACGCGATGGCCTTGACGATCGCGACCTTCCTACAGTCCATCTATCTGGACGTGCTGCTGGTGATCACCGGTCCGCTGGCCAAGGGCATAGCCGCCAAGCTCGGCCGATACGGCACCGCTCGCATGGCCACGGCCCTGGCCATTGGGCTGGAGTGCGGCATCGTCTTCACGGTCCCAGGTGCCGGAGCGCTGGCGCTCGCCGCGCTCCTTGACGTGCCGCTCGGCACGTACCTGCTGTACGGGCTCATCGTCGTCATCCCGACCGTGACCATCGCCATCGCCGTCATGAACTTCGCGCTGACGCGCGGCTGGTGGAATCCGGCACTCGATGAAGAGGACGTTCCCGGCCCGGCGCCGAGCGCGCCCGCGGACGGCGGTGCGGCCGACGACGCGTACCCCGTCGGCCGGAACACCCCTGCCGGCGGAACCATGACAGCAGCGGTGGAGGTGAAGGCCCGCACGCAGCCGCAGCCACATCCGCAGCCACATCCGCAGCCACAGCCGCAGCCGCAGCCCAGACTCCTCCTCCTCTTCTCGCCCCTCCTCGTCTCCCTCCTTCTCATTGCCACCGGAGCCCTCGCCGAGGTGGCAGGGTGGCACAACCCCTTCGTGCAGTTGCTCTCCAGCCCGGTCGTGGCCCTGCTGCTCGGCCTGGTCGCCACCTGCCTCGTCGCCCGGCGCCACCTTGGGCAGCCCCGGGTGGACGCCGCGCTGAGCAAGGGCATGCGCGACAGCGGACAGATCCTCCTCCTCAACGGTGTCGGAGGCTGTCTCGCAGCGGTGATCGCTGCCTGCGGACTGGGGCACATCCTCGGGGATTACTTCAAGGCCAACACGTGGGCCCCGCTTTTGATGGTGTGGCTGGTGGCCGCCGTGCTGCACGTCGCGGTCGGCTCGGTGACGATCTCCGCGATCACCGCTGCCGGCCTGCTCGCGCCGGTGGCCCCCACGCTGGGCCTCGATCCCGTACTGATCGCCCTGGCTGCCGGAGCCGGATCGTTGTTCTTCGTGCACCTGACCAGCAACACCTTCTGGCTGCTCCAGTCCCTGATGGGCCAGACCACCCGCGGCGCCCTCAAGACCTGCTCGGTCGGGGTCTCCGTCGCCTCCGTCGTCGCGATGGGCCCGATCCTCGCGCTGAGCGCCATCCTCTGACCCCCTCCCACCCACCTGACGTTAGGACACCATGACGAATCGCAGCACACAGTTGCCGCTGCACGGAGTGCGTGTGCTCGAACTCGGCAATTACATCGCGGGCCCCACCGCCGGACGGCTGCTCGCGGACTTCGGCGCCGAGGTGATCAAGATCGAACGCCCCGGCACGGGAGACGAGTTGAGGAACTGGCGGCTCTACGCCGGTGATGTCTCGATGCTCTTCCGCACCATCAACCGCAACAAGAAGTCGGTGGTGCTGGACCTGAAGACGGATCGTGGCCGGACAACCGTGCTGGAACTGGTGCGGCGATGCGATGTCGTGATCGAGAACTTCCGCCCCGGCACGCTGGAGCGCTGGGGACTCGGCCCCGCGGCACTCGAGGAGGCCAACCCCGATATCGTCCTGGCCCGCATCTCCGCGTTCGGTCAGTCCGGGCCCCTGTCGGACCGCCCGGGGTTCGCCGCGGTGGCCGAGGCCATGGGAGGTCTGCGCCACCTGGTCGGAGAAGCCGACCGCCCGCCCTCCCGGGTCGGAGTGTCCATCGGAGATTCGATCGCGGGCCTGTACGCGGCGTTCGGCGCCGTGATCTCGCTCCTTCAACGCGAACGGGTGCCCACGAAGGCGCCGTTGTCCGAGCGCACGGTGGATGTCGCCTTGCACGAGGCCGTCTTCTCGATGATGGAATCCCTTGTTCCCGACTACCTCGCCTACGGCCTCGAACGGCAGCGGGTCGGCGGCAGGATGGAGGGCATCGCCCCCACCAACGCGTACGAGTGCGGGGATGGGCCCAGCGTGGTGATCGCCGGTAATGGCGACGCGATCTTCCGGCGCTATATGCGGGCCATCGGTCGTCCCGATCTCGCCGACGATCCCGGACTACAGACCAACGCGGAGCGATGGGCCCGTCGTGACGAACTCGACGGCGCGATCAACGCATGGACCACGACGCTTCCTCGTGACGAGGTGCTCAAAGCCCTCGACGCCGCAGGCGTCCCGGCGGGCCCGATCTACACCGCGGAGGACATCTGCGCGGACCAGCAATTCGCGGTCCGCGGCATGATCCAGCGGCTGCCGGTCCGCATAGCGGCAGAGGAGCCCCAGGAAGTGGGATTCCCCGGGATCGTCCCCGTCCTCGGCGAGAAGTCCCTGGCCGTCCGATCCCTCGGCCCCGACCTCGGCGAACACACCCGACAGGTGCTCACCGGCCTGCTCGGCAAGGACGACGAGGAGACCGACGCGATCATCATGGAGATGGAGAAGAAGCAATGAGTACACCTGTGACTCTGCGCGATGTGACGCTGCGCGACGGCCTCCAGCTCACCGGCAAGCCCTTGTCCACCGACCGCAAGGTGGCCGTCGTCCGCGAACTCCTCTCCCTCGGTATCCCCAGCCTGGAGATCGGCTCGCTCGCCAATCCGACCCTCGTCCCGCCCATGGCCAACACGCTGGATGTGATCGCACACCTGAATCCGGACGAGCTCGCCCGGTCCTGGGTCTGGGTGGCCACCCCACGGCACGTCGAGAAGGCGGCGATGGCGGGCGCGGTGAACTTCCAGTACTGCCTGTCGGCATCCGACCGCCACAACCAGGCCAACATCGGCCGGTCGACCGAGGACAGCCTCGCGGCCATGCCGGCGGCGATCGAGCACGCCCGCTCGGCCGGCGGGCGCATTCAGCTCTGCGTCGCCACGGCGTTCACCTGCCCGTTCGACGGAGCCGTCCCGGAGGAAACGGTGCTACGGATCGCCAATGACCCCCGTACGGAGGGCGCCGAGGACGTCGTGCTGTGCGACACCCTCGGGCAGGCCGTGCCCGCTCAGGTGACCAGCCTGGTCTCCACCGTGGCAACGCGATCGCCCGCGCGGCGGATCGTCTACCACGGACACGACACGTGGGGCATGGGCGTCGCCAACTCCCTGGCCGCGGTGGCCGCCGGAGCGAGCGAACTGGACGGCGCGCTCGGCGGCCTCGGCGGCTGTCCGTTCGCCCCCGGCGCCAGCGGGAACGCCGCGACGGAAGACCTGCTGTTCGCGCTGCGTCCCGACTGGCTGACGCCGGACACCTTCGGCGCCGTGGTGGAACTGGCCGACGGGCTGCTGGCAGAACTGGACGAGCCGAACCGCTCCAGGGCAGGCCAGGCGGCCCACTCCAGCACCACCGCGTTCGAGTGGGCCGTGGCGGCACCGGATGCGCAGGCGTGCCGATGAAGTTCCTGGTGACAACCCCCATCCCGGCTCCCGGAATGGACATTCTTCAGGCGGCCGGTGAGGTGTACGTACCCGACCGGCAACTGTCCGCGGACGAACTGCGCCGGGAATGCTCCTCGGGGAACGTCGACATCGTCGTCGCCCAGCTGACAGACGTGTTCGACAGAGACGTACTGGAGCACGCGAAGATCCGGGGCGTCTCCAACTACGCGGTCGGATACGACAACGTCGACGTGGCAACCGCCACACAGCGCGGAATCCTCGTGGGCAACACACCCGGGGTCCTCACCGACGCCACCGCCGACATCGCGATGCTTCTCCTGCTGGCCACGGCACGGCGCTGCGTGGAGGCGGACCGCTTCCTCCGCGCGGGGAAATACCAGGGCTGGCAGCCCGAGCTGCTCCTCGGAAGCGACGTCAGCGGGGCCACACTCGGACTCGCCGGCTTCGGACGGATCGCCCGGGCGACGGCTGAACGCGCCCTCGGGTTCGGAATGACCGTGCGCTACACCGCGCGCAGCGGCCCCGTACCCGCCGAGCGGCTCGGACACCTCGCCGGCAGGGTGCGGTTCGCCGAGTGGGACGACCTGGTGTCCACCAGCGACTTCCTTTCGCTGCACGTCCCGTTGACCGACGCCACACACCATCTCGTGGACGAGAAGACCCTTCGCGCCATGAAGCCGACGGCCTGCCTCGTCAACACGTCGCGCGGGCCCGTGGTGGACGAGAAGGCACTCGTCGAGGCGCTGCGCTCGGGCGAGATCGCCGGCGCCGGACTCGATGTGTACGAGGACGAACCCGCGCTCGCCGATGGCCTCGCCGACCTGCCCAACACCACCCTCCTGCCCCACGTCGGCAGCGCCACCCGCTCCGTCCGCGCCACCATGGCCGAGGTCTGCGCGAACAACGCCGTCGCCATGGGGCGAGGCCAGATGCCGGCCCATGCGGTGAACCCGGAGGCGTGGCAATGAAGGCCGTCGTGGCGGAAGCCGTCATCGTCGGGAGGGACGCCTCGACGGGCAGAGCCGTCAGGCCGGGTACCGGCCGCCGAGTGCTCGGGTGATCTGCTCGGCATGCTCCACCACCAGATCGACCCATTCGACGCACCGCTCATAGGGCATGCGCAGTGTCGGCCCGTGGACCATGAGCGCCCCGACCAGCTCCCCGGCCGAGTCGAACACCGGGGCCGCGAGGCCCGACGCACCGTCGATGCGTTCGCCGACCGTGATGGCATAGCCCTCGGAACGCGTCTGCTGGACCAGCCTGCGCAGTTCGTCCCGGTCGGTCACGGTGCTCTCGGTCAGCTGCGGAAGCTCCTCCCGCAGCACGCGCTCGGCGAGATCCGGATCCCAGGCCAGCAGCACACGCCCCGACGATCCCACGGTGATGGGGGCGATCTTCCCCACCGACATCTCCCGGCGGAGGGCGTGCCGTGTCTCGGCGACCGCGATGCACACCCGCTGGGTGCCTTCGGAGCGGAAGAAGCACGCGGTCTCCCCGGCCCGGTCGCGAAGGTCCTTCAGAGCGGGGTTGACCACTTGGAGGATGTCGAGGTCCTTTGCCGCGGCAGCCGCCCAGTAGGCCATCTTCACCCCGATCCGGAACGTGTCCTCGGAGCGGTCGAGAAACCCGTGCGCGACCAGGTTCGTCACCAGGCGTTGCACGGTCGAGGCAGGCAGTCCGGTCTGCTGCTGGATCTCGCGCAGGCTCATAGAAGGCCGGGCCAGTGTGAAAGCGTTGAGGATCTCGGAGATCTTTCCCAGGACGAGCAGCGGAGCCTGCTTCGACCCTTCGTTCGCCACCGTGGCGGACTTACCTCGGGCTGCCATGCGCCCAACGATACGACAGGAGGAACAGGTGACTGAGCACGGCGGGACCGGCGGCGTGGGCGCATCGGACGTGGTCGCGGCCGCACGACGGTGTGCGGAGGTGATCCGGCCGAGCCCCCTGCACCGCAGCGAGCGGCTGTCCGCGCGGTACGGATTCGACGTGTGGCTCAAGCGGGAGGACCAGCAGGCCGTACGGTCGTACAAGGCACGCGGCGCCTACAACCTCATCGCACAGCTGTCCGCGGAGGAACGCCGGCGAGGTGTGGTCTGCGCGAGCGCCGGCAATCACGGCCAGGGTGTCGCACTGGCCTGTGCCTCCCTGGGCGTGCCCGCCCGGGTGTACCTGCCGAGGACGACCCCCCGGCAGAAGCGGGACCGGGTGAGGGCATTCGGCGGCGAGCACGTCCGCATGATCGTCGAGGGCGACACCTACGACGACGCCAGCGCTGCCGCGATCGAATACACCCATGCTTCCGGAGCCACCCTCGTACCCGCCTTCGACGACCCGCGCACCATCGCAGGGCAAGGCACCGTGGTGAGGGAAGCCGTCGAGCAGCTCGGCCGCGCTCCGGACGCGGTGATCGTCCCCGTGGGCGGGGGCGGCCTGCTCGCGGGCGCCATCGCCTGGCTCCGTGAGACGCACCCGACCGTCCAGGTGATCGGCGCCGAACCGCAGGGCGCGGCGGGCATGGCCGCGGCCCTGGCCGCCGGAGGCCCCGTGACGTTGCCGGACATCGATCCCTTCGTCGACGGCGCGGCCGTACGCACGGTCGGCAGACACACCTATGCGGTCGTCGCCCAGCAGCCGCCTCGCATGCTCGCTGTACCGGAAGGCCGGGTCTGTGCGGAGATGCTCGACCTCTACCAGTCCGACGGCATCATCAGCGAACCGGCAGGCGCCCTGGCCTCCGCCGCGCTCGACCGTGATCCGGGCCTGAAGCCCGGCGCGACGGTCGTGTGCGTCGTCTCGGGCGGCAACAACGACGTGAGCAGATACGCCGAGATCGTCGAACGCGCGCTGCTCTTCGAAGGGCGCAAGCACTACTTCCTCGTCGAGTTCCCGCAGGAGCCGGGCGCACTGCGACGGTTCCTCGACGTCGTGCTGGGACCGGAGGACGACATCACCCTCTTCGAGTACGTGAAGCGAAACAACCGCGAGACGGGCCCCGCACTGGTGGGCATCGAACTCGGTGCGCCTGATGGCCTCGAGCCGCTGCTGGACCGCATGGGCAAGGTCCCGCACCGTATCGAGCGCGTCCCTCCGGACAGCCCGCTCTTCACGTTCCTGACCTGACATCCGGGCCCGCCCGGGCAAGCCGTGCCGCCACGGACAGCCTGCCTTCGCCCTGGTACCGGTAGCGGCCCAGCGGCCGCGGGCAGCCGTTGGGCAGAGTCACCATGACGGCGCGCTTCCTCTCTCACTCCCAGGGGGTCACGGTGAGCCGGATGCGCGCGCCGTCCCCGAGGATCGGGACGGTGGTGGCGGGCAGCTCGATGTGGTTCACCCAGACGCCGCCGGCGGGGGATTCGTCGCTGAGGCCACCGGCACCGGGGGGCCGGTGGTCCCTGATCGGGCCGGCGATGTCGGAGTTCCAGGTGGCCGAGAGCGCGGGTTCGGCCGCCGTGGCGTCGGCGCCCACGTCCACGACGAGGATGTCGTCGAAGTCGGCCGTCTGCTCCAGGTGGTCACGGAAGCTCAGCAGGCCGTCGCGCCGGCGCAGCGACAGGATCCGCAGATGCAGGGCGTACCGCAGGGTGCCGGACTCGCCGGACCGCAGTCTGGAGCTCAGGAACGTGTTCACCAACGGCACCGGCCCCTCCCCGTCCGCCGCACCGGTGGGCAATTGGATCGAGCACCAATGGGCGCTCATCCGCTCGTGGGTGACGATCTGTAGGCCGCGCACCGACAGCCGGACCTCCGCCTGCCAGGTCATGTCGGACGCCCGCGACAGCCGGTGACCGACCAGCTCGGCCTCCACCCTGCGGTCGCCGAACAGGAAACGCCGCAGGTTCTGGTAGCCCTCCTCGGAGTTGACCAGTCCGTAGCGTCCACTGTGGCTGCGGTGCACGTATGCCACATGTGCGCCGGGGACGTACGCGTTGTCAATCTGCACCAGGCCGTCGCTGCGGGGACCGACCACCGCCGCCGACAGCCCGCGCGCCACGTCGTAGTCGGTCGGATTGGTCCCGACCAGGCAGAACACTCGCTCGCGGGGGAAGGCGAACGGCTGGTCGGGCGTCATGGCCCGGGGGTCCCAGTCGTCCGGCGGGCCGTCCGGGTCGCGCAGTGCTCTCGGCGTCAGGTATTCGTACATCCGCTCCGGGCCGAAGATTTCGGCGCCGTTGATGCCGGTCAGGTCACGCAGCCGCTCCAGCAGGCCGAAACCGGCGTCGAAGGTGATGCCGCCGTGCGGGGTGCCGTAGGTGAAGAGCTTGCCCACCCAGTCGGCCGGATCACGTCCGAGGTCCGGGAGGATCTTCTGGATGAGGCAGCGGCACACCAGGCCGCCCATGCTGTGGGCGACCAGATGGACACGCGGCGCCCCGGACTTCTCCCTGATCGTCTCGATCAGCTTCATCAGGTCCTGTGCGGCGGTCTCCAGCCGGAACTCCCTGGGCTTCCTTCCCCAGGTGGTGGCTGAGGCGTCGTAGAAGCGGTGTACCCAGATGGAGTCCGGCGGGATCGTGTCGTGGGAGGCCAAGTAGAGTTCCTGGCCGCCGTCGACGAGGATCTGGTAACTCTCGTCCAGGTGCAGGCGCAGCAGCGGGCTCTCGAACTGGTAGAAGCACGGCTCGTTGTCCGGGCCGATACGGATGTGGGTGGAGCCCTCGTTGAACCCGTAGAAGGGGTCCGTCACCACCTTGTCGATGCCCGCGGTGTCGCCCGCGAAGCCTCGTACGTAGACGATCGGCAGCTTCTCGGCCCCGGCCATGATACTCAGGGCCAGACGCCGGAGAAGTCGATCTCGCGGGCCCACTCGGGATGGTCTATCAGCGGATTCCGGTTGCCCTGGATCTCCGCGATGGCGGCGTTGCGGTGCAGTTCGTACTCGGTGACCGCCTGGTTCTCGTGCCATGTCAGCAGGACGGGCAGCCGGTCCTCGGGGAACTCGCGTGCGACGTCGCCGACCTGTCCCGGATAGCGGAGCAGGAAGTACAGGGTGGCACGGGCGACCGCGCCCTTGCCCTCCGTCGGCTCGAACCCCACGCTCTCGCGCATCCCACAGGCGTCCCGGAGCGCTTCGTCGAAGTCGGGGAAGTCGAAGTACGGGAAGTTGCCGCGGAAACTATTGCAGCCGGCCTCGCACGCGAACAGATGGTGCAGGTCTCCCCGCATCGGCTCCCGTTTGGCGAACCACGACTGCGGCACCACGTGCTCGCAGTTGAACGGCATCGACGCCTCCAGCGCGTCGAACTCCGCCTCGAACTCGGCCGGACCCGCCGTGCTCTCTTGCAGCAGCAGTTCCTCCACGCAGGCCAGCCGCGCCTCGGCCACGGCCGCGTCGGCCCGTACGAGCTCCTCGACGGAGAAGCTCTTGGCCGAGTAAATGCCGTACAGCCGACCGTCCTTGTGAAGGTCCACCCAGGGGTAGACCAGCCGCATCGGCTTGTACCTGGGCTGGGGCGTGTGGGTCTCCTCCAGCAGCGCGGTGAGCGCCCGGCGCAGCGCGTCACCGTCGCCGGTGCGGACGTCCGCGTAGTACGCGTCGCGTGCGGCGATGTCGGCGGTCCGGTCATAGTAGGCACGTTCCTGCGCGAGCCTGTGGTTGATCAGGGCTGCGTCGACGTCCTTCTCGACCGCTGACACGACGTTCGTCCGCCCGGCCGACGGCGGCTGCGACGCGGCCTTCGGTGTCGCTTCGAGCGCGGGAAGCGGGGCGAGGAGGGTGGCCTGTGGGGACGACGGTGTATCGAAACCGAAGGCGATCCGCAGCGGGAGGACGAGCTGCGCGGCATCATCGGTCGCGTGCGCCGGTGCCTGGGCTCGTGACCCATCGGCCGTCGACAGGGCGGACTTCCCGTTCGACGAGGGAAGCGGCGGGGCGCTTTCTACGGGGGACGGGGCGAGCCCGGCGGTGAACATCTCGTCCCGCAGCTGGGCCGCCGCACCGGTCAGGGCCGCCTCGTGCAGGGCGCGCAGCACCCGGCTGATCCGCACACCCTCGTTGGCCCGCCACGCCAGTTGCTGCTCGCCCATCTCGGGCCGCCACACCGTGCCGTCGACGCTCAGTGGCCGGCCCTCGGCGTCGGTCTTCGGGACGGCCGAGTGGTGCAGCGCGACGACCTCCCACTGGTCGTTGAAGACCGGAGAACCTGACGAGCCCTCACGGGTGTCGGACGCGTAGTGCAGGAACCGTTCCAGTACGTCGACGAGCTGGTTGTCGCGCAGCGCAATCTGCTTGGGCTCGCCCCTGGGGTGCTGGATGATGTTCACGAACTCCCCGATGACGATCTTCCCCTGCGTTTCCCTGAGCATCAGCCAGCCGAACGACGACAGCGCCTCGTCCTGCGTGCCGCGCGGGGCCACCGCGACGAGGCTGTAGTCCAGCGCCCGGTCGGTGACGAAGAAGCGGTGCGGCTCCAGTGGGAAGACGGCCGGTGTGAGCGGGCCCCCTTCGACGCCGTCCTGGAACGCGAACGCGACCTTGCTGCGGCTCGCCTCCTCGGCGCAGCGCAGCACGTGGTTGTTGGTGAGCAGCAGGGAGGGGGACACCATGAAGCCCGTACCGTGTCCGCCACCCGGTCCGCTGATGGTGATCCGGCCAACCGAGCGGGAGACCTGAACGCCTTCCTCCAGGAACGCGACCGGGGCGAGGTTGTTGCGCCCGATGAGGCGCTCTAGCCCCAGCGCGTCTCTGGTAAAGGCCTCCGGGGGCAGTTGAAGGGTGCTTCCCTCGCTGCTGGCGGGTTCCGTCGGCGTGCGCTCGATCGCCCGCGCCATGGCCCAGTCGGCGCCGAGACGTGCCAGCCGCTTCTCGACCCGCTCGGGAGCGTCGGCGTACAGCACCCCCTGCGTCTGGAGAACGTTTTGGTTTCTCTCGCGCTGTTCGGTTCGGTTGGTGTAGCGTGCCGCGGCCATCGTCAGCTGCGCGAGATAGTCCGACTTCTGTTCGGACGTGAGTTCCGCCGTGGCCATGATCCGCCTCCTGGCCTGCTGATTGTGGCGGTGGTGTCTGAGACACGGTTCATCGGGGACAGGCGGACGGCGTCGGATGAGGCGTCGGCGCTGCCATGCGGACAGGCGATGTACCGTCTGCCGCTCTCCGTAAGACTCTCTGCCACTCATGCTTGCAGATGACACACTTACGCGCAAAAGGCCGAAAAGTGCGGTTTGCGGAGATTTGCCGTCCGCGGCGGGGGCCGCGGACGTGCGGACCGGGGTATGGCGTGACGACGAGCGTCTCCTGAGCGCGAAGGCCGGAGGTCGCTGCGGCCGTGCCGTTCAGGTGCGCTCGGGAGCGGTCGCGGTGGCGGAGAGGCCGTCGGGGCCGCCCGGGGCATCGGTGATGGGCGGGGTGTCGGCGGCGGAGGCCCGCACGAGCCGGGGGCCGTCCGGCCCGTACACCGCGCGCGGCTCGGGAAACGCGGTCAGCAGGCCGAGGTAGCTCACGGCCGCGAGGGCGAGGCCGACCGGCAGGGAGATGTCGGCCCCGTTCGCGAGGTCGCCCAGCGGGCCGACGAACTGGCCCGGCAGGTTCACGAAGAGCAGCGCCACGACGGCGGACACCAGCCAGGCGGACATCCCGCGCCAGTTCCAGCCGTGGGTGAACCAGTAACGGCCGCCGCGCTGGCGGCGGTTGAAGACCTGTAGCGCCTCCGCGTCGTACCAGCCACGGCGGGTGACATAGCCGAGAACCATCACGATCATCCAGGGCGCGGTGCAGGTGACGATCAGCGTCGCGAAGGTGGTGATGGACTGGGTGAGGTTCAGGGCGAACCGGCCGAGGAAGACGAACGCGATCGACAGTGCCCCGATGAGGAAGGTCGCCCGGACCCGGCTGAAGCGCGGAAAGACGCTGGAGAAGTCGAGGCCGGTGCCGTAGAGCGCCGTGGTGCCGGTGGACAGGCCGCCGATCAGCGCGATCAGGCACAGTGGCAGGAAGTACCAGCCGGGCGAGATCGCCAGCAGCCCGCCGACGTAGTTGGGGGCGGCCGGGTCCATGTACGTGCCGGCCTTGGTGGCGATGACCGAGGCGGTGGCCAGGCCGAAGACGAACGGCAGCAGGGTGGCGAGCTGGGCGAGGAACGCGGCGCCCATCACCCGGCGGCGCGGTGTCGCGGCCGGGATGTAGCGGGACCAGTCACCGAGGAAGGCGCCGAAGGAGACCGGGTTGGACAGCACGATCAGTGCGGCGCCGATGAACGACGGCCAGAACAGCGGGTCGGCGGTCGAGGCGAAGGTGCCCGCGTAGCCGGGGTCGAAATCGTCGCCGAAGGCGACGGCGCCCAGCACGAAGAGCGCCGACGCGGCCGTCACGGCAACCTTGTTGACCAGCAGCATGAAGCGGAAGCCGTAGATGCAGACGATGAGGACGAGGACCGCGAACACCGCGTAGGCGGCGCCGTACGAAACCTCCGACTCCGGTACGCCGGCGAGCCGGTGGGCCCCGCCGATGAGCGCGTCACCCGAGGACCACACCGAGATCGAGTAGAACGCGATCGCGGTGAGCAGCGAGAGGAACGAGCCGACGATCCGGCCGTGCACTCCCAGGTGTGCCGAGGACGAGACCGCGTTGTTCGTGCCGTTCGCCGGTCCGAACAGCGCCATGGGGGCGAGCAGCAGCGCCCCGGCGACCAGGCCGAGGACGGTCGCCGCGAGACCTTGCAGGAAGGACAGCCCCAACAGGACGGGAAAGGCGCCGAGTACGCACGTCGCGAAGGTGTTGGCGCCGCCGAAAGCCAGCCGGAAGAGGTCGATCGGGCGGGCCGACCGGTCCTCGTCCGGTATGCGTTCGACACCATGGGTCTCGATCTCGGTGATCGATGTGGTCACGGGCTTCACCCTCCGGTCCGGCTGTGGCATGCCCCGTGGCAGGGACGGGGCCACAGTCTGCGTCCCGCCCATGACCAGCGGCAACCGTCGATGCCATTCCGTGGTGGCTCTGGCCGGTGCCTTGCTGACCCGCGTTCGGCCGGGATCGCGGCACGGCGAGTAACGGGAACTTTCGACTTGTTGAGGACAAAGTATGGACGGTTCAGGGCGCCGTTCGTACGCTGGGCGTCGCTTTCGTACGGACGTCTGCGTGCATCACGGCGGAATGCCGCTGCACCACCCGTACGTGGACGAACTCCACTCCATGACCGCGGTCCGCCGTGGGCCGCGCCGCCTCGCAGCGCCCAGCAGGAGGAAGAGTGACGTCACGCAAGTACCCGAGCCTCCGTAGCCATCGCCGTAGGCCACGAAGAACCGTCGGCCTGCTCCTCGCGGTCGTTCTCGCCGGCGGTCTCGCGACACCGACAGCCGAAGCGGACGAAAAGCCCTTCGGGGACCTGCCTCCCCAGGAACCCGGCGTCACCCTCCGCGTCTTCGACGTCCAGTCGCCGCTGAGCAAGCTCTGCGACCTCAAGCCGGCCCAGACCCCCAACGTCGACAAGCTGATCCCCACCGTCGACTGGTCCTCCACGGAGGGCTTCGGTTTCACCGACAACTTCGTGTCGCAGATCATCGGCAACGTCAACGTCCCCGCCGACGGTACCTACACCTTCCGCCTGATCAGCGACGACGGCTCCCGTCTGCTCATCGGCGACAAGAAAGTCATCGACCACGACGGACTGCACGGCGCCGAGCCCAAGGACGGCGAGGTCACCCTTTCCCCCGGCTACCACGCCCTGCGGATCGACCACTTCGACCGCGGCGGCGACCAGCAGGTCACCCTCCAGTGGAAGCCGCCGGGCGCCGGTGACTTCACCCTCGTCCCGAACTCCGTGCTCAGTACCGACGCCGACGTCGTCCGCGTCACCGCCCCGGGCCGCAAGGAGTGCGAGGGCAGTTACGACACCCCCGGCGACGGTCTCCCACTGACCTCGGTCAACCCCGGCTACACCCTCACCGATCTGCGCCCCGAGGGCTTCGAGCCGCAGGTGTCCGCGATGGACTGGCTGCCGGGCGGCAAGCTCGCCGTGACGACGTGGGGCGGCAGCACCAAGACGGAGGGGGAGGTGTACATCCTCGACCACGTCACAGGTGATACCGGCCCGGAGAAGGTCACGTACAAGAAGATCGCCGGCGGCCTGAAGGAGCCGATGGGGATCACGTACGTCGACGGAAAGCTGTACGTCTCGGAGAAGCACCAGCTCACCGAGCTGTCCGACACCAAGGGCGACAACACCGCGGACGAGATCCGCAAGGTCGCCGACTGGCCGTACGGAGGAAACTTCCACGAGTTCGCCTTCGGACTGCTCTACGAGGGCGGAAACTTCTACCTGAACCTTTCCGTCGCCATCAACCAGGGCGGTGCGACAACCGATCCGCAGCCCGCCACGAACCGCGGCACCACCATCAGGGTGAACAAGAAGACCGGCAAGGTCAGTTACCTGGCCGGCGGCCTGCGCACACCGAACGGCATCGGACGGGGCCCGCGGGGCGAGCTCTTCGTCACCGACAACCAGGGCGGCTGGCTGCCCGCCTCCAAGCTGCTCCACGTCAAGCAGGACCGGTTCTTCAACCACTACACCAACCCGGACGGTCCGTTCGACGACCGCTCCGTCACCAAGCCGGTGCTCTGGCTGCCGCAGAACGAGATAGCCAACTCGCCCAGCACACCGATGCCGGTGAAGAAGGGGCCCTTCGCCGGACAGATGCTCTTCGGTGACGTCACCTACGGCGGAATCCAGCGGGCCGACCTGGAGAAGGTGGACGGCGCATACCAGGGCGCGGTGTTCCGGCACACCCAGGGCCTGGAGGCCGGCATCACCCGAATCACCACCGGACCGGACGGTGCGATCTACGCCGGTGGTCTCGGCGCCGACGGAAACTGGGGCCAGGAAGGCAAACTCCGCTTCGGCCTTCAGAAGCTCGCGCCGAACGGCAAGACCGCCTTCGACATCAAGACCATGCGCGCCACCCGCGACGGCTTCGAACTCACCTACACCAAGCCCCTGTCGGAGGAGACAGCCGCCAGGCTGACGAGCGGCGCCTACTCCGTCGAGCAGTGGCGCTACGTCCCCACCCCGGCGTACGGGGGCCCCAAGGTCGACGAGGAGTCCCTCCCCGTCGCGGCCGCCCGACTGTCCGACGACCGTCGCAGGGTCCGGCTCACCATCCCCGGCCTGAAGACCGACCGGGTGGTGCACGTGCGATCGCCGCGCCCGTTCTCCTCGGCCGAGGGCGAGCAACTCTGGTCCACCGAAGCCTGGTACACGCTCAACGCGCGCCCGGGTCCCGAGCAGCCCGTCACCTCGTACGACGCCGAGTCGGCACGCTTGTCCGGCGGAGCGGACATCGACACCGAGCACGCCGGCTACACCGGCGGTGGCTTCGTCGACGGCTTCGGAACTCCCGGCGCCACCGCCACCTTCGAGGTCGACGCACCCGCGAAGGGCGGCTACGACGTGGCACTGCGCTACGGCAACGGCCCCAACCCCTTCACCGGCACCAAGACGATCGGCGTCAGCGTCAACGGCGGGCAGGAGCAGCAGACCAGTCTCCCCTCCACCGGCGCCTGGAACCGCTGGTCCACCAAGACCGAGCGGCTCACCCTGCGCAAGGGCCGCAACACCATCACCTACGCCTACCGGCCCGAGGACACCGGCCACGTCAACCTCGACATGATCGAGGTGCGGAGAACCGGCAGCCGCATCGACCTGTTCTCCGGCGGCAGCGTCTCCACCGGCTGGCAGCACTCGGACGGCCGGAGCGTCGAATGGCCGCACACTGCCGAGGATTCCATCGAGGTGTGCTGCGGCGACATCCGCACCAAACAGGCCTTCGGCGACTTCAGGCTGCACGCCGAATTCCGGGTGCCGAAGCTGCCGGACGACGTCACCGGGCAGGACCGCGGGAACAGCGGCATCTATCTCCAGGAGCGGTACGAGATCCAGATCCTGGACTCCTTCGGCGTGGAGAAACTCGCCCCGAACGAGGCTGCGTCCATTTACGACAAAAAGGCCGCCGACCTGAACGCCGCCACTCCACCGGAGAGCTGGCAGACGTACGACATCGTTTTCCGTGCGGCCCGTTTCGACACCGCGGGCCGGAAGACCGATGACGCCAGGATCACCGTGGTGTGGAACGGCAGGAAGGTCCACGACAACGTGGCAGTGGACGGCCCGACCGGCGGCGGCGACGCCGAATCTGCCGCGGCGGGTGCAATCCGGCTCCAGGACCACGGCAACAAGGTCCGCTTCAGGAACCTCTGGATCGAGCCGCTGGACTGACGGCCACGCAAGGAACCGTCCCGGGCCGGCGCACCCACTGTGCCTGAGAAGGCACGGCTTCGCCGGACCCGGGACAACTGGGCTCACGCCCTGCCGGTTGATCCCTTGAGCGGACTCGCTGCTTCCGAACCCTTGACGGCGCAGTTGGGTGAAAACTACGTTTCGCTTCACGGAAGACTGCTTCCGTCTTGTGGAAACATCCAGGCGTGCGCCACCTACTCCCCTCTGGAGCGCCGTATGACTGCTGTGCATGACCGATCGCGCGTGGAAGCCGAGGGCGCTGTCAGCTCTGGGCTGTACACGTACGATCTCGCCCCGACGAAGAAGGAAGGGCGCCGTTGGGGCGCCTACAACGTCTTCACGCTCTGGGCCAACGACGTGCACAGTCTCGGAAATTACGCATTCGCCATCGGGCTCTTCGCGCTCGGGCTCAACGTATGGGGCATTCTGGCGGCCTTTGCGCTCGCCTCCGTTCTGCTGTTTCTCCTGCTGACGCTGTCCGGCTTCATGGGGCACAAGACGGGCGTCCCCTTTCCCGTCATGGGCCGTATGGCGTTCGGTATCAAGGGGGCGAAGATACCGGCCGTCGTCCGGGGCGCCGTCGCCATCGCCTGGTTCGGTATCCAGACCTACCTCGCCTCTTCGGTCCTGAGCGCCCTTCTCGTCGCGATGTTTCCCGGACTTCGCTCCATGGACGCGAACTCCCTGCTCGGCCAGTCGACGCTCGGCTGGGTCACCTTCCTGGCCTTGTGGACCCTCCAGGTCCTCATCGTGAGCTATGGCATGCAGATGATCCGGCGGTACATGGCCTTCGCGGCGCCCACGACCCTGATCACCATGTGCGCCCTCGCGGTCTGGATGTTCGTGCGCGCTGACGGGTCGATCTCGCTGTCCATCGACGAGCCGCTCATCGGCGCCGAGATGTGGATGCAGATCCTTCAGGGCGCTGCGCTGTGGGTGGTGATCTACGGAACGTTCGTGCTCAACTTCTGCGACTTCACCCGGTCCGCGAAGAGCCGCGGCTCCATCGTCCGCGGAAACGTGATCGGTATCCCGGTGAACATGCTCTTCTTCGCCGCCATCGTCGTGGTTCTCAGCGGGGCGCAGTTCAAGCTCGACGGGCACGTCATCACCAGTCCCACGGACATCGTCCGGACGATCCCGAACGAGTTCCTGCTGGCCGCGGCCTCACTCGCCCTCATCACCCTGACGATCGCGGTGAACCTGCTGGCCAACTTCGTGGCCCCGATCTACGCGCTGATCGACCTCTTCCCCCGTCGGCTGAACTTCCGCCGGGCCGGTCTGGTGAGCGCGGGCATCGGTCTGGTGATCCTGCCGTGGAACCTCTACAACAGCCCGGTCGTGGTGAACTACTTCCTCGGCGGGCTCGGCGCCCTGCTCGGACCCCTGTTCGGCGTGATCATGGCGGACTACTGGCTGCTGCGGAAGTCCCGCGTGAACGTGCCCGACCTCTACACCGACGACGCCCGGGGCGAGTACCACTACCGCCGCGGCTACAACCCCCGGGCCGTCTGGGCCTTCGTCCCCAGTGCCGCGATCGCCGTCACCATGGCCCTGGCACCCTTGTTCCACGCCGTGGCCGGATTCTCCTGGTTCATCGGCGCCATCCTCGCCGCGGCGCTGTACGCGGTCATCGCGGACCGCACGGTGCCGCTTCGGGACGTGGACGGTGAGGCCATCGCCGTCGCCGCCGAATGAACCACTCAGGAGAAGACTGAACGATGCGCATCCTCGTTGTGAACGTCAACACCACGCCGTCCATCACCGACTCGATCGGCGAGCAGGCGGCCGGTGTGGCATCGCCCGGTACCGAGATCATTCCGCTGACGCCCGCCTTCGGGGCGGAGTCGGTCGAGGGCAATTACGAGAGTTACCTCGCCGCCGTCGCCGTGATGGAAACCGTCCGCGCCTACCCGGAGCCGTTCGACGCCGTGATCCAGGCCGGATACGGCGAACACGGCCGGGAAGGGCTACAGGAACTGCTCGACGTTCCGGTGGTCGACATCACCGAGGCGGCCGCGAGCACCGCCCAGTTCCTCGGCCGCTGCTACTCCGTCGTCACGAGCCTCGACCGCACGGTCCCGTTGATCGAGGAGCGCCTCCACTCCGCCGGTCTGAGCGCCCGGTGCGCGTCCGTGCGCGCCAGCGGACTCGCCGTACTCGACCTGGAACGGGACGAGACCGCTGCCGTCGACGCCATTGTCGAGCAGGCCGCCCGTGCGGTGGAGGAAGACCGGGCGGAGGTGATCTGTCTGGGCTGCGGCGGCATGTCCGGCCTCGCTGAACGCGTCGTCGACCGTACAGGGGTCCCCGTCGTCGACGGGGTGACGGCGGCTGTGACGATCGCCGAGTCCCTCGTCCGGCTCGGCCTGTCCACCTCCAAGGTGCGTACCTACGCACCCCCTCGGCCCAAGAAGATCATCAATTGGCCCCCACGGGTGTGATGACACGGGCCCGGCTCTGAACGGCTCACGGTTCAGGCCACCGGAGCGGCGGGCACCGTGGCCATCTCGGCCGCCTGGCGCAGCGCCTCGACCATGCTGCCGGGCTCCGCCGCGCCCGTTCCGGCGATGTCGAACGCGGTGCCGTGGTCGACCGAGGTGCGAATGACGGGCAGGCCCACGGTGAGGTTGACGCCCGCCTCGATGCCCAGGACCTTGACCGGGCCATGACCTTGGTCGTGGTACATCGCCACGATCAGGTCGTAGTCGCCGCGTGAGGCGAGGAAGAAGGCGGTGTCGGCGGGGAGCGGACCCCGGGCGTCGATGCCCTCGGCGCGCAATGTCTCCAGGGCCGGGACGATCTTCTCGTCTTCCTCGCCGTAGCCGAACAGGCCGTTCTCGCCCGCGTGCGGATTGATGCCGCAGACACCGATGACGGGGTTCGGGGTGCCGGCGCGGACCATCGCCTCGTGGCCGCGGCGCACCGTGCGCTCGACGAGGCCCGGCTCGATGCGGTTGACGGCGTCGATCAGGCCGATGTGCGTGGTGACGTGTATGACCTTCACCTTCTCGGTGGAGAGCATCATCGAGACCTCCTCGGTCCCGGTCAGGTGAGCGAGGAGTTCGGTGTGGCCGGGGTAGATGTGGCCCGCTGCGTGCAGGGCCTCCTTGTTGAGCGGTGCGGTGCAGATGCCATGCACCTCTCCTGCCACGGCGAGTTCGGCGGCACGTTTGATGTACGTGTACGCGGCGCCGCCCGCGACCGGTGACAGCGTGCCCCAGGGCAGGTCGGCGGGGAGCAGACCGAGGTCGACCACGTTGACGCGGCCGGGAGTGAACTCGGCGTCGCGCGGGTGGCCGACGGCGGCGATCTCGTAGTCCAGGCCCAGGATGCGGGCGGCCTCGCGCAGCCGCTGCGCGTCGCCGATGACAACGGGACGGCAGCGGGTCAGGACGGCCTCGTCGAGCAGGGCCGCGACGACGACCTCGGGGCCGATGCCGGCGCCGTCGCCCATGGTGACGGCGATGAGGGGGAGAGGGGCGTGCATGCGAACAACTCCTGGGCGGGAAGCGGACGGTGGCAGGGTCGGGTGGCTGCCGCCGCCTCGTCGGCCGGGTCCAGCGGCACATGGTGCGCGCCGAGCACGGTGAGGTGCGCGATCTGCGCAACCGTGCCGGGTTCTGCGGTCCTCACCGCGTCCGGGTCGGCGTCGGTCTCGGTGTCCGGAGCGACGAGGTCGTGCGCGGCAGTGACCTCGGTCACATCCGCGGCGTCCGCGCCGGACGGGTGGTCCGCGAGCGCGACGGCGTACGGCGGTACGGGCGGCGAGACGGATGGGCGTGGGGGCGGGGGAGTCACGGAACGGAACCTCCTCGGGCGTGCCCGGCGGTGGGCGGCCCGGTGAGGATCATGACACAAGTTGCGTGAAGTGCGCGAGAACTCTTGCGTGATGTACGCAATCATGCGAGCGTTCCCGTGGCGCCGACGGCCGTCACCCGCGGACCGCGTCGCTGATGCGGACGCGATGCGTACGGGCCTACACAGCACGTTACGCCGCGCTCACCCGCAACTCAGTACACCGCCGGGAACCACCGCAGCGACCGGTCGAGGCCGCGTAGCCGCACGACACCTCCAGATGCGCACATCACGCATGAGATCGCGCACGAGCAAGAAACCGCACCACCCGCACCGCCCGCCTCGGAAGGAACCGCCGTGACCGTCGGCCTTGAACTCCCGCACGTGCCCGTCCCGTTGCGCGATGCTGCGCGCCGCGCTCGACGGGAGCCTCAAGCGCCTGGGCACCGACCATGTCGACGTCTTCTACCTGCACCAGCCGGACCGCAGGACGCCGCTCACCGAGACCTTGGCGACCATCGCCGAGTTCGTCCGGGCGGGCAAGGTCCTCGCCCTCGGCGTCTCCAACTTCGCCGCCTGGCAGATCGCCGAGTTGAATCGCGTGGCCGACGAGGTCGGCGCTCCGCGCCCCGTCCTCGCCCAGCAGCTCCACAATCTCCTCGCGCGTCGCATCGAGGAGGAGTACGTGGAGTACGCAGAGTACGCCGCGGTCACCGGACTGCGCACGATGGTCTACAACCCGCTCGGCGGCGGCCTGCTCACCGGCCGCCACAGTTTCGCGCAGGCCCCGGCGGGCGGGCGCTTCGGCGACTCCGAGCTGGCCGCGAAGTACCGCGAGCGGTACTGGAACGAGGATTTGTTCCGCGCCGTCACCGACCTCACCCGCATCGCCTCCGACGCGGGCCTGGCGCTGACCGACCTGGCGCTGCGCTGGCTGCTGACGCGGCCCTCCACTGACGCGCTGCTGCTCGGCGGCTCCAAGGTCGAGCACCTGAAGGCCAACATCGCCGCCGCGTCCGCGGGCCCGCTGCCCGCGGACGTCCTGGCCGCCTGCGACGAGGTCGGCGCCCGGCTGCGCGGCCCGATGCCCGCCTACAACCGCTGACCTAGCTGACCTCGCCGCCCACCTCGCAAGGGAGAGAGACACCCATGGCCACCGGCCGCACTTCCGCCCAGTTCATCGCCGCGCTGCGCAATCGCGAGGAGCTCATCGGCTACTGGTCGCTGCTCGACGCGCCGATCGCCGCCGAGCGCCTCGCCCGGGTCGGCTACGACTACCTGGCGTTCGACGCCCAGCACGGCCTCTTCGGCTACCAGGGCATGCTGAACAACCTCCTCGCCACCGACACCAAGGGCAGCACCGCCGTCGGCATGGTGCGCGTGGAGGCCAACGACCTCACCTACATCGGCAAGGCGCTCGACGCGGGGGCGAGCGCCGTGATCGTCCCGCTGATCGACAACGCCCAGGACGCCGCCGATGCCGTCGCCGCCGTCCGCTACCCGCCGCTGGGGCGCCGTTCGTACGGCCCGATGCGCGCTCAGCTGCGCATCGGCCCGAACCCGGCCGACACGCACGAACAGACCGCGGTCCTCGCGATGATCGAGACGGCCGACGGCCTGGCCAACGTCGAGGAGATCTGCGCGACCCCCGGCCTGGACGGTGTCTACGTCGGCCCGTCCGACCTGCGCCTGGCCATCGGCGGCGCGACCTCCACCGACCCGTCCGTACAGGATCAGTTCGAGCAGGCCCTCACCCGTGTCCGCAAGGCGGCCGAGGCGGCGGGCATCGCGGCCGGCATCCACAACGCCGACGGCGCGAGCGCCGCCCGCCGCCTCGCCGAGGGCTTCACGTTCGCGTCCGTCGCGGCCGACGTCGTGCACCTCCAGCAGATCGCGACGTCCCACCTGGAGGCGGCACGCGGCGGGGCGCGCTGATGCCGACCACGCTCATCACGACGCCGACCTTCGCCCGCCATTCGGCGCGCCCCTGGCAGATCCTGGAAGAGGCCGGAGCAGGTCCCCTGCGCCCCTACGAGGATGTGGCGCTCCCCACCGCCGAACTCCTCGAGTACGCGGCCGAAGCGGATGCGCTGATCGTCGGCATGGACCCGATCACCGCCGAGGTGATGGACGCCGCACCCCGCCTCAAGGTGATCGCCAAGCACGGCGTCGGCGTCGACACCATCGACGTGGCCGCCGCCCACGCGCGCGCGATACCGGTGGTGTGCGCGCCGGGCAGCAACTCGCGGGCGGTGGCGGAGTACACCTTCGGCCTGCTGCTGTCCACGACCCGCTCCCTCGCCGCCTCGCACACCGCGGTGGCGGCGGGCGGCTGGCCGAAGCTGTTCGGCCCCGAACTGCACGGCAAGACGCTGGGCATCGTCGGCTTCGGCCGCATCGGCCGCCTGCTGGCCGGCTACGCCCGCGCCTTCGGCATGGAGCTGCTCGCCCACGACCCGTACGTCTCCGAGGCCGACGTCCGCGTGCACGGAGCCGAACCGGCCGCGCTCGACGCCCTGCTGGCGCGCGCCGACGCCGTCAGTCTGCACACCCCGCCCGATCCGTCCGGCACCCCGCTGCTCGACCGTGCCCGCCTGGCGGCGATGAAGCCGGGCGCGGTCCTGGTCAACGCCGCGCGCGGCGGCCTCGTCGACGAACACGCGCTCGCCGACCTGCTCGGCTCCGGGCACCTCGGGGCCGCGGCCCTCGACGCGTTCAGCACCGAGCCGCTGCCCGCCGACCACCCGCTGCGCGAGGCCCCGCGCACGCTCCTCACCTCCCACATGGCCGCCTGCACGCCCGAGGCCAACCAGGCCATGGGCGCGATGGTGGCCGAGGACGTCGTCCGCGTACTGGCGGGCAAGGAGCCGCACCACCAGGCGCGTTGAGACGCCACGACACGACCCCGTCCCCGCCAACCCGTCCCCGCCCCCTCCCCGTTCCCGGACGACGGCGACGACGCCGGAAGATCCCTCAAAGGACCTGACATGGCCACCACGACCGACGGCGCCACGGCGGCGCCGCCCCCCGCGCAGCCCGACCCGTACGCGCTGCGCGCCGAAGACGCCCGCCCGGCCCCCGAGAGCTTCCGCGGCCGACTGCGCCAGCTCGGCCCCGGGCTCGTGCTGTCCGCTGCCGTCGTCGGCTCCGGTGAACTGATCACCACCACCTCGCTCGGCGCGGAAGCGGGGTTCGCGCTGTTGTGGCTGGTGATCATCTCCACCGCGGTCAAGGTGTGGGTGCAGATGGAGCTCGCCCGCTGGACCATCCTCAACGGCCGCCCCGCGCTCGACGGCTTCCGTGACGTCGGCCCCCGGATCGGCCGCCTGAGCTGGATCAACTGGCTCTGGATCGGCATGGACTTCGCCAAGATGTTCCAGCGCGGCGGCATCATCGGCGGCACCGCGGCGGCCTGCTCGATCCTGCTGCCGATCCACGGGGCGGCCCTGAGCACGTCGTCCCTGACCATCTGGGCCCTCATCGTCACCGGCGCCGCCATCCTCATCCTCCAGACCGGCAAGTACCCCGTCATCGAGCGGGTGGAGGTCGTCGGCATCACGCTCAAGACGATCATCACCTTGGGCCTGGCCCTCGCCCTGCCGTTCACCGCCTTCGGCTACGGCACCGAGCAGCTCGCCGGCGGACTGAGCTTCCAGATCCCTGCGGGCACGGTCGGCATCGCCCTCGCCATGTTCGGCATCACCGGTGTCGGCGCCGACGAGATGACGACGTACACGTACTGGTGCCTGGAGAAGGGCTACGCCCGCTGGACCGGCCCCGACGACGGCACCGAGCAGCGCGCCCGGCGCGCCGAGGGCTGGCTCAAGGTCATGCGGCTCGACGTGGGCGTCTCCTGGCTCGTGTGCACCGTCTGCACCCTGTCCTTCTACGTGATCGGCGCCTCGGTGCTCCACCCGCAGGGTCTGGTGCCCGAGGGTAACGACATGATCACCACGCTGTCGCACATCTACACCGACACGCTCGGCCCCTGGGCCGAGTACCTGTTCCTGGCCGGCGCGATCGCCGTCCTCTTCTCGGTCACCGTCGCCTCGTCGGCCAGCGTCCCCCGCTTGTGGACCAACACCCTCGGTCTGCTCGGAGTCATCGACTGGCACGACATGCGCATCCGCACCCGCACCATCCGCATCCTCACCTGCTGCCTGCCCCCGGTCTGGATGGGCATCTTCCTGTGGGTCCAGTCCCCGGTCCTGATGGTGCAGATCGGTGGCATCGGCGGTGGCATCTTCCTGCTCGCGGTCGTGGTCGCGGTCTGGCGCCTGCGCTACACCGGCGTCCCGCCCCGCTTCCGCGCCAACCCCTGGATGACCGCCGCCCTCGTCCTGAGCAGCGTGGCGACCTTCTTCCTCGGGGTGTACGGAGTGCTCGACGCGCTCGAGCTCACGCCCGGCAGCTGAATCCGGCGGCAAGGGGCGGCTGGTGCCGCTCACCACCATCGGCGAGGACCTGGCCGTGCCCAGGTCCTCGCAAGCCGTTCCGGCGGTTGGAGTTCCCCCCCCCCCCCGCCTGCCCGGGCAGCCAGCCGGACCACCCCGGCCCAGTTGGCGACCCGCCCGGCATCACGGACCCGTTCAGGTCGCGGATCAGCCCGGCCAAGCGGTCGTCCCGGGGGGAAGCGGCCGGTGGCGCGGCGGAGGGGTCGCCCAGCAGGGCGGCCCACCCACGGTTCCACCACACCAGTCGCCAGTCCGCCGCGAACACGGCGACCGCCACGTCCCCGAGGCGGATCCCTTCGTGCGGAATTCCGTGCCACCGCGGCAGGTTGCAGGCGTCATGAAGGCTATTGGCGTCTACGACTTCGGCGGCCCGGAAGCACTACAGGTCCTGGATCTGCCCGAACCGCAGGCGGGTCCCGGTGAGGTCCGCATTCGCGTACAGGCGGCCGCCGTCAGTCCCACCGACGTCATGCTGCGTACCGGCGGCCACGCCGTCCGCATGCCCGACCGCCGGCCCCCGTTCGTGCCCGGCATGGACGCCGCCGGTGTGATCGACCAGCTCGGGCCCGGGACCGACGAGCGGCTCGCCCTGGGCCAACGCGTGGTCGCCATGGTGCTGTTCACCAGCGCGCACGGCGGGGCCTACGCCGAGCAGGTCGTGGTGCCCGCCGCGTCGGTGGTGCCGGCACCCGAGGGGGCGGACTTCCCCGCCGCGTCCACTCTGCTCATGAACGCCATGACAGCACGCCTCGCTCTGGACGCGCTGGCCGTGCCGCACGGCGGGACCGTCGCCGTGACCGGTGCGGCCGGTGCCGTCGGCGGGTACGCGGTCGAGCTGGCCAAGGCCGACGGGCTGACCGTGATCGCGGACGCCGCCCGGTACGACACCGAGCTGGTGCGCGGCTTCGGCGCCGACCACGTCGTCGAGCGCGGCACCGATGTGGCCGCGCGTATTCGCGCGCTGGTCCCCGACGGTGTTCCCGGCCTCGTCGACGGCTCGTTGCAGACCACCGAGACCGTGCCCGCCATCGCCGACGGCGGCGCCCTGGCCGAGCTGCGGGGCTGGTCCGGTCCGGCCGAGCGCGGCATCCGGGTGTGCCCGGTGATGGTGCCGGACGGCATCACCGACACCGAAGGGCTGGACACGCTGCGCCGCCAGGCCGAGGACGGCACGCTGACGCTGCGCGTCGCCGAGGTGCTGCCCGCCGACGAGGCGGCCACGGCCCATCGCATGCTGGAGGCCGGCGGCCTCCGCGGTCGGTTGGTGCTGGACTTCTCCTGAGCACCGCTGCGGCTGTCGAAGGCCCCCGGGGGGAGCGTTGACCTGGTCGCACTCGCTGCGGGCCGGCCACAATAGATATTGCCCGCCTCAAAGTTTTCTTTGATCAGTGCGTCGCCGGACCGGGCCACACGGCGGAGGCGTCGTCGCGGTCGGGATCCGGCAGGCGGACGGGGCGGACGGGGAGGGTGCGGGTGCGTCCTTCCATCACCGCAGTCCAGGGGGCGGGGTGGCCCGAGTAGCACAGGGTGGTCAGGACGAAGGCGCCGTCGGCGTAGACCTCGACGTACTCGCCGACGGTGAGAATCCGCAGCGTTGCGGCGGGTTCGGTCAGGACGGTCTCGCCCAGCGGTACGCCTGCGGGGCCGGTGACCCAGAGGTTCTTGCCGTCGCACCCGACGACCAGGGCGGGGCCGTCCTCGCCGGTGCGCAGGGTGATCTCCACGCGTCCGGAGACATCGACATCACCGACGGCGTGCAGCGTCGGCTCCGTCGTCTCCTCCAGCAGCCAGGCGTCCAGGCCGGTCCACCACTCCAGGCGGGGTGCCGATCCGTCCGGTATGACAAGGGATTTGGGCTGGGCCAGCATGCCGCGGCAGCGTTCGCCGGAGTCGGTGAGGCCGACCCGGCGGGGGGTGGTGTGCAGGACGACGCGGGAGCCGTCGGGGGCGGCGATGACGCGCGGGGCGTAGGAGCCGGTCGGGCCGAGCGGCCCACGGCGGGTCCACGGTCCCCGCAGCCGGGGTGCGGTCCACGCCTCGAACCCGCGGGTCGCGCCGATCGAGCCGATCAGCAGCCAGCTGCCGTCGTCGAGACGTTCGAGGACCGGGCACTCCAACTCGTCCACGTCGCCGGGTGAGATGAGCGGCGGGTGGACTGTCCAGTGCTCCAGGTCGTCCGACGTCGCCCAGGCGACACAGCCGCTGACCTCGGCGGGCAGGGACGCGTCGGCGGCGCAGACGACCATGACCCAGCCGTCCGACGCGTCGTCGCGTACGACGAACGGGTCGCGCCATCCCATGCGTTCACCGGTGCGGTACCAACGGGCGTCCGCCTCGACGACCGGCCCGGTGCCGTGGCGGCGCCAGCCGGTGCCGTCGGTGCGGTCGGAGTACGCGAGGCCGATGGACTGGAGCGGCCAGCCGCCTTCCGTCAGTCCGCTCACGCCCGTGTAGAACATCGCCATTCCGCCGCCGGAGCCGTGCCGGACGGGGTGCATGGTCCACACCGCCTGCTGGTCGAAGCGTCCGGGCAGCCCATTGCCGAAGGCGGTGCCCCCGGGCCGCCAGCCGACCAGGTCGGTGGAGGTGGCCCGGCCGTACGAGGTCTCCATCCTCAGGTGGTCGAACTCGCTTGTCCACGGGCCCTGAAGGTGCAACACGGAGTAGGTGCCGTCGTCGTCGCGGAGCAGGGCGAAGTCGTTCACGCAGAGGCCGGGCGGGGCGTATCGCATGCACAGTTCCTGTCGGCTCGCAGCGCTCAAACGCGTGCGCTGACCATGGACTTCAAAGGTCTCGCTTAAGAATCGGCCCAAGTAAAACTCAACGCAAACGCTTGCGCAACAGCGGGCTCGGGCTTACGGTCACGTCACCCCCAGATCACACCGATGTGAAACAGACGGGAGCAATGCGCTGTGAGCGTCAGCATCACCGATGTCGCCCGCGCCGCCGGAGTCTCGGCGTCCACCGTGTCCCGCGCGCTGCGCGGCCAGCCGGGCGTCTCCGGCGAGGTGCGGGCGCAGATCACGGCCGTCGCCGCACAGCTCGGCTATACGGCGTCCCGTTCGGCGTCCAGCCTGGCCAGCGGGCACACCTTCACCATCGGGGTGGTGGTGCCGTACGTGGGCCGCTGGTTCTTCGGCACCGTGCTGGACGCCGCCGAGCAGGTGTTCAGCGCCGCCGGGTACGACGTTCTGCTGTACAACCTGGGCTCGCCGGAAACACGCAAGCGTTTCTTCACCAAGATGCCGGTCCGCAAGCGGGTGGACGCCGTGCTGTCGCTGCTCATCCCCGACGAGGAGGAGTCGGCCGCGCTGCGGTCGCTCGGGGTGCCGCTGGCCACGACGGTCGGCGGCGCCCGGCCCGGCTTCACCGTGGTCGGCATCGACGACCGGGCCGGGACGGAGAGCGCCGTCCGGCATCTGGTGAACCTCGGCCACCGCCGGATCGGCATGATCAGCGGGTCGAGCGGGCCGCAGCACTGGACCACGCCCATCACGCGCCGTCAGGCGTACCTGGACGTGCTCGCCGACGCCGGGATAGAGCACGACCCGGCGCTGGAGGCGGACGGCGACTACACCGTCGAGGGCGGCGAGCGGGCCATGACCGAACTGCTCGCCGCCTCCCGGCCGCCGACCGCCGTGTTCGCGCAGTCCGACGAGATGGCGATGGGCGCGATGCGCGCCCTGCGGCGGCACCGGCTGAGGGTGCCGGACGACGTGTCCGTCGTCGGCTTCGACGATCACGAACTCGCCGACGTGGTCGGGCTGACGACCGTTGCCCAGCCGGTCGCCGGGCAGGGCGCCGAGGCCGCCCGGCTGCTGCTGCGGCAACTCGACGAGCTGGGCGCCGGGCAGCCCGGGCATGTGCAGATGCCCATCCGTCTCGTCCTGCGCGAGACCACCGCCCCGCCGCGCCCGCGCGGACCCCAGTGACCCCGGTTCCGCCGCCGGGCCCCGAAGTCCCAGAACACCACGCCGGAAAGCACCCGAGCACCACGGACCCTCGCACCGCACGGAGGCATGAACCATGAGCTCGACCAACAGAAGGTACCGCCGCACCGCCTGTACGGGCATGGCCCTCGCCCTGCCCCTCGCGGCACTGGCCGCCTGCGGCGGCGGCAGTGGCGCCGACGTATCCGCGGAGGCGGGCAGCGGCAAGGGCACCATCAGCGTCTGGGCCCACCAGGGGCAGAAGAACGAGGACACGGCCCTGCGGAAAGCGGTGAAGTCCTTCAACTCCTCCCAGAACAAGATCAAGGTCGAGCTGAAGCTCATCCCCGGCAACGACTACACCAAGACCATCACCGCCACCGACGCCTCCAAGCTCCCGGACGTGATGGAGTTCGACGGCCCGACCATGGCGAACTTCGTCTACAACAAGAAGCTCGCCCCCATCGACTCCTACGTCTCCGCGAAGACGCTGTCCAACGCCACCGACGCCGGCAAGACACAGGGCGAGATCGGCGGCAAGCACTACGGCCTGGGCATGTACGACTCCGGGCTCGGCGTCTACGGCAACAAGAAGCTGTTGGACGCGGCCGGGGTGAAGTACCCGACGCGCCCGTCCGACGGCTGGACCGCCACCGAGTTCACGGCCGCGCTCAAGGCACTCAAGGCCAAGGACTCCGACGGCAAGGTCGTCGACCTCCAGGAGAACAGCGGCTACGCCAACGAGTGGGGCACCTTCGGCTTCGCGCCGATCCTCTGGTCGGCGGGCGGCTCCCTGCTGAAGGACGGCAAGGCCGAGGGCGCCCTGGACACGTCCGCCGCGGTGTCGGCGATGAAGACCTTCCAGTCCTGGAAGCCGTACACCGACCCCAACACCGACGGCAACGCCTTCGCCAAGGGCCGCGTCGCGCTGAGCTGGGTCGGCCACTGGATGTACCCCGCCTACAGCAAGGCCCTCGGCAAAGACCTCGTCGTGCTGCCGCTGCCCGACTTCGGCAACGGCCCCAAGGCCGGCCAGGGCTCGTGGGCCTGGGGCATCGGCGCGAACTCCAAGAACGCCAAGGCGGCCGGGACCTTCCTCGACACCCTGCTGAACGACACCAATGTCACCGCGATGACGACGGCCAACGGCGCCCCGCCCGCCACCAAGTCCGCGCTGGCCAAGAGCGAGCTGTACCAGCGGGGCGGTCCGCTCCAGCTCTTCGCCGACCAGCTCGCCAAGCCCTGCGTCGACAGCGACGTCACCAAGTCCTGCGTCGCCGTGACCCGCCCCGTCACTGCCGGATACCCCACGGTCACCGCCAAGTTCAGCGACGCCCTGAACGCGATATACGGCGGCGCCGACCCGAAGAGCGCCCTGGAGAAGGCCGCCCGCGCCATCGACCGGGACTTCTCCGACAACGCCGGTTACAAGATCCCGTAGTCCCGTCATCCCGTAGGACGCTTCGGCCGGGACGGGACCGCCCACGACGCGCAGGACGCGTACGGCGGCACGCCCGTCCCGGCCGGGAACAGGACAACTCCGTGAAGACCGTGGAACCCGCGCCCACCGCGCCCCCGAGGAGGGAGCAGGGCCCGCCCGTGAACTCCGTGAAACGCTCGCGGCCGGTGCGCAAGAACCGGGACTGGGCGCACGGACTGCTCATGTCCGCGCCCGCCGTCGCCGGACTCATCGCCTTCGTCGGCATCCCGTTCGGCTACGCCGTCGTCCTCTCCTTCTACAACGTGCGCCTCGGCTCCCCGCTGGAGCCCACCTTCTTCGGGATCGAGCAGTACCGGCGCCTGTTCACCGACCCGGACCTGTCCGGCCCGTTCCTGCGGGCCCTGCTCAACAACCTCACCTTCGCCGGGGTCGTCGTACCGCTCCAGACGGGCCTGGCGCTGGCCCTGGCCATCCTGCTCAACCGCAAGCTGAAGGGCATCGGTCTGTTCCGATCGCTGTTCTTCATGCCGGTCGTCTTCCCCATGACCCTGGTCGCCGTGATCTGGCGGCTCATCCTCGCCCGCAGCGACCAGGGCCTGCTCAACTCCGCGCTGCACGCCGTGAGCTTCGGCAACTGGGGCGCCTTCGACTGGCTCGGCGACACCGCCACCGCGATGGCCTCGATCATCGTGCTGTCGGTGTGGCAGGGCGTCGGCTTCCAGATGGTCATCCTGCTCGCAGGGCTCCAGCAGATCCCCGGCGAGCTCTACGAGGCCGCCGAACTCGACCGGGCCACGCGGTGGCAGCAGTTCCGCCACGTCACCCTGCCCGGCATCCGCGGCACCCTCGTCTTCGTCGCCATGCTGACCTCCGTGCTGTCCTTCCGGGTCTTCGACCAGGTCTACGTCCTCATCCACGGCGGAGGTCTCGACGAGGACGCCACCCGTACGGTCATGTACCAGGCCGTCACCACCGCCTTCGACCAGAACAACATCGGCCAGGCGGCCGCGATCACGGTCGTCTTCTTCCTGATCGTCGTCGCCCTGACCCTCATCCAGCGCCGCGTCGTCCGGCCCGACAACGAGGACTGACCCACGATGGCCACGACCCGCGCGCCCCTGCGCCGTTTCGCCGACTACGCCGTCCTCAGTGTCCTGGCGTTCATCTTCGTGCTGCCCGTCCTGTACCTGCTCCTGGGCAGCCTCAAGCCCTCGGACGAGGTGCTGAACGGCCTGACCGGCTTCCTCCCCACCCACCTGTCCTTCGACAACTACGCGACCGTCCTGGACGCCCTCAGCTCCGACAGCACCGGCTACTTCTGGCGCTTCATGGGCATCTCGCTGCTCGTCGCGTTCGTGGTCGTGACCGGCGGCCTCTTCGTCAACTCGATGGCCGCGTACGGCATGTCACGGCTGAAGTGGCGCGGCCGGGAGGCCGTCTTCACGCTCGTGCTGCTGCTGATGCTGGTCCCGTTCGAGTCGGTGGCCGTGCCGCTCTTCTACATGTTCAACGACCAGCGCAACACCATCTACATCCAGGCGGTCCCGTTCATCGCCAACGCCTTCTCGATCTACCAGTTCCACACGTTCTTCCGCTCGATCCCACCGAGCATCGAGGAGGCGGCCCGGCTGGACGGCGCGGGCCCCTGGCGCACGTTCTTCGCGATCATCGTGCCCATGTCGAAGCCGGTGTTCGCCTCGGTCGCGATCCTCACCTTCCTCACCCAGTGGGGCTCCTTCCTGTGGCCGGTCCTGATGGTCTCCGACCCCTCCGTCCGCCCCCTCCCCCTGGAAATGAGCGTCTTCCAGGGCCAGCAGCCCCCGGACTGGGGCCAGATCCTCGCCTTCGGCGTCCTCCTCGTCCTGCCCGTCCTGATCGTCTTCGCCTTCTTCCAGCGCTGGTTCGTCCAAGGCGTCGCCAGCTCCGCCGTCAAGGGCTGAGCCATCGGGGGACACGCTGTGCGCGCCCCCGCATGGCTCAGGCGTTGCCGCGCGTACCCAGAAGTTCGAGGACTCCACGGGATCCAATCGTGATCGCAGGGATCGGGACAGGCGTTGCGTTGGCGACCCGAGGGCATTCCTAGGTCGCGTACGCTCGGCTCCGTGCCCCGCCATCCGAAGAAGCCCCGCCGCCTGGTCGCCGACGGGCGCGCGTACCTGTGGACGCTCCGCCACAGCCACCGCGTGCTGGAGAGCGGCCGGTCCGCGGACTGCCGCGAGACCCTCACGCTGTACCCGCAGCCGGCCGGCACCGGCGGCCCGCTGCGGATCGTCTTCGCCGAAGGGCCGGGCCGGTACGTCCCGGGCGGGTTCCCCCTGGGCTCCGGGGACGTGGGATACGTCCGCGGCGGCTCCCTGAACCTGCACGAACCGGGCGCCGTCCGGGCCCTGCTCGACGCGGCGTCAGCCCGCGGGTGGCAGCCGGGGGAACGGCGGGCGGTGGAGGTCGACGGCTGGCCCCTGCTGGAGGCGGCGGTCGCAGCGGCGAGGTTGAGGCAGCGGTCGGGCCGAAGAGGCTGCCGCGGCTGTTGTTCAGACGAGCTGGACGACCAGGGCTGTCGTGCGGTGGGCGGCGGTGTCGCTGATCCGTAGCAGCAGCTGGTTGTGGTCGTTGATGGCATCGACCGACTGCACGGTGCTGCCCTCGGGGAGGTCCAGCATGGTGTCGAGCCGGTGCAGGCCGTCGCGCGGGTCCCACACCGCGGGGAGGTTGGTGGCGATGGTGTCCGCTGTGGCGCGTACGGTGCCGGTGATCCAGCCGCGTGCGTTGATGTCCAGGGCCTGCCCGCCGAACCCTTCATCGGCCAGCCGCTTCGGGGCGTCGGGAGTGTCCCAGCGGACGGCCGCCGAGGTGCCGTCCGGACGGGTCTCCCCGCCGACGGCCACGCCGTCGTCGTTGACGCCGTTCAGTCGGGTGCGCGTGGTGCCGGGTACCGAGCCGGAATACGTCGCCTCGGTGTCGTCGGGGCCGCCAGGCGGTGCCCGTGTCGCCCCTCCAGCCGACGATGAGCCCGTTGTTGTTAAGAGGGGCGCAGCTTTCAGGGAGCTGGAGATGGACGAGGTGATCGTGAGCTTCGGCCAACGGAGCTATGGCCTCGTGGCCCCCAAACAACTCCTGCCGGATGGCGCCTGAACCGCACCAGGTGGTGCGAAACCACCCTAAGATCACAGGACCACCTTTCGGGATGGGGCGGTTCCGGGGTGGTTCAGTCGAAAGCCCAGGTCATACCCGGTGGTTCCGGGTGGTTCCGGGTGGTTCTGCGGTTCTCCCCCCGGAGGGGAGAACCGCCTGATCCGCTCCCCACGGCACCGAACCGGGCCCCGTGAACCGGCTGACGCGAAGCGAAGGAGCAAGATCATGTATGACTGCGAGGGATGCGGACAGTCCCACCGGCAAGGGCTGTTGTTTGGCTCCGGGATCGGCGAAGCGAAGTGGTGGTGCTGGCGCTGCCAGAGCACCGACCAGAAGGAACTGATCAGATCCCTGGACGACCGTGCCCTGGGCGTGCTCAACCGCGACGCCGACGGCGTGGACTGGCCCTACGGCCCGAACATCTACGTCCAGATGCGCGCGGACCTGCTGGACTGGGCGGACCGTCACGACATCAAGAGCGGCAACACGCGGTGTTCCTCCGGGCTCCACTGGCTCGACAAGGGCCGCTGCGCCAAGCAGGAGTGCTACAGCAAGCCGGGGTTCTACGACCACACGACCACGTGGCTTTCCCGGACCACCGGTAGGCCCGCTCTGGTCTTCAACCAGCCGTACAGGCACGTGGACCCGGCCGAGGTTCTGGATTCCATCCGCGAGTACCCGTCTCTCACGGCCGAGGTCGGGCCGGAGAGCTGGTACGGCGCGGGCACCACGGGCGTCTACATCTGGAATGACGGCAACCGCTCCGAGGCCGTCTGACCGCCCCGTTTACACGCGCTGACGATCCCCTTCGGCGGGCGCCGTGTTGGGAGATCCGTGAGATATCGGTCCCTCGCACGGCACCAGAAGCTGCATGACCTGCGGTTCCTTCCAGCAAAGCACTTGATTCCACATCACGGGAGTCCTGTTCGGGCCCGGAAGGAGCAAGATCATGACGACGTTCGAAGGGTCTGCCCCCGCGCCGACGGCCGAAGGGTGGACGCCCCGGCCGACGTGCAGCGCCCGCACCAAGCGCGGCCCGTGCAAAAACTCCCCGGTCAAGGGCGGGACGGTCTGCCGCTTCCACGGCGGCAGCGTCCCGCAGGTGCTCGCCGCTGCGGCGGAGCGGCAGGCGGACGACCGGCGCCGTGCGGCCGTCGCGGAGTGGGGCACGACCTTCGGAGAGATCGGCCCGGCCGGGGCCCCGCCGTAGTGATGGCCTGGCTGATCCGGCAGGCGTCGGGCACGTGGCGTGGCTATTGGAGCGGGTCCGGGAGACGGCGGCCGATGTGACGCTCCAGCGGGAAGCCGTCATGGAGATACAGCACGCGCTCGAAGCCAGACTGGCCGCGAACAGCGAGCCGCCCGGAGGCCGGTTGAGCGATCAGTTCCGGGCGGCGGCCACGGAACCGGCCTTGCACCTTCGCGCCCACATAGCCCGCCTGGAAGACCGGGAGCTGGCCACAAGCGTGCTGGAGTGGTTGGAGCCGCGCTGGAGTGAGGCAGCAGCGCGGACGGCGCTTGACTCCCTTCAGGACCGGCTAAGCCACTATCTCCGAGGGCTCTACGCGAGGCGGCAGTGAGCTGTGAAGCAGCATGGCCGCGTACCGTGGCAGCGTGGCAAACGAAGACCTGGGGCGGACCCTGCGCCGCTTGCGCCGTCTGGCGTCCCTGACGCAAGAAGAGCTGGCCGAGCGCTCCGACGTGTCCGTCGACGTGATCCGCCAGCTCGAACAGCGGCGGAAGCACTCGGCGCGCCTGCCCACACTGCACGCACTGGCCAACGGTCTCGGCGTGGAACTGACTACGCTCCTGGGCGACCCGCCTGCGGTCTCCTCCACAGGAGAGAACGACGGACCACGCTTCGTGGCCGTGCGCCGCGCCATCATGCCCGTGCTCTGGGGGCCGGAGCTGGAGCCGCCAGGGCCTGACTTCTCGCTGGACCGTCTGCGCGAGCAGATCGCGGAAGGCTGGGCGCAGTACCACGCCGCCGAGTTTGACTCGGTGATGAAGGCGCTGCCGGACTTACTCTCCGATGCGCGCGCCGCCACGGCCTCGGACAACGACCGCAGGGCCGGATTCGCAGCCCTGGGCAAGGTGCTTCAGCTCGCCGGACACGTCGCCGTGCGGATGGGCAAGACGGACCTTGCTCTGACGAGTCTGGAGCGTGCCATAGACGCTGCGGGGGAGTCCTCCGATCCGCTGCTTCTACCGATGATCGTCAACTCCACAGCGTGGACTTACCAGCGGCAAGGACGCTTGGAAGACGCACTGAACATCGCCCTCCGCGCCGCCGAGGACATGGCGAACGCGGGCCGTACCGACACGGCCGACGGCCTGAAGGTGTGGGGTGCGCTGACCATGAGTGCCGCCACGTCGGCCGCGCGAAGCGGCGACTATGAGCGCGCGGCGGCGATGATGGAGGCGGCAGAGAAGGAAGCCGCCCGAGTGTCGAAGCTGCCCGACGGTGGCGATAACCGCATGGTCAGCGTCTTTAGCCCGTCGTCGGTCCGGATCGAACGCGTCCGGCTCGCAGTCCAGTACGGGCATCCTCAGGACGCCTTGGCACTGGCCAAGGGGATGCGGCTGAGTAAGGACACCCCGCCGTCCTGGCGGACGTGGCTGCTGTTGGACGTGGCCCGAGCCCATACGGACATCGGGGACGCAGCCGGAGCGGTGAAGACCCTGGAGTCCCTGCGCCGGGTGGCGCCGACGTGGATGCAGCACCACACATTGGCCGTGGCCATTGTGCGTGACCTGTGGACACTCCCCAACCACCCGCCGGGGCTGCGCCCGCTGGCGGAGTTCTTGGGGGTTAGCGAATAGCGTGGTGAAAGTGGGACGTTGCGCCCCTGTCACCTTTTTGGCACGTCGCTTACATGAATGGTCACTGCCCCGCGACCTCGTGAACGGCCGGGGCTGCGACCGACCTGAGAGAGCAACTGACGTGCCGAAATCCACGGACGCGCAGTCACGAAAGCAGCCCCGGCAATGCCTGCCGCTCACCGTAGCCCGCCCTACCGGGTACCCCGGCTACAGCGCGACCCTGCCTCGCGAACCGGGGAGCGCGGCCACCGCCCGGCGTCTGGTGCACATGGCGTTAGCAGCCTGGCGGCTGGAAGAGCTGGCCGAGGCCGCGGCCCTGATCGTCTCCGAGCTGGTGACCAACGCTGTGAAGCACGCCCGGAGCACTTCCATCCGGATCACGATCACCCGGCCCGAGGCGGTGCGGGTGCGTATCGGTGTCGTGGACAAGTCGAAGGAGCGCCCGGTGCCCCGGAAGTCGAGCGCCGAGGACGAGGGCGGGCGCGGTCTGGCGCTCGTGGAGGCGCTGGCTGAGGACTGGGGCACCGATCCGCTGCCGTGGGGCAAGCGGGTGTGGGCAGAGCTGCACGGGAAGGAACACGAATGAGTGGCGAGCGGAACCCCGGGTGGGCGACTTGATCCATGACGAGGACGCTTCCCGGCGCGCGGTCGCCTGCGGCGGGTGCCGGTCTCCCGTGTGCCTGCCCGCCCCGGTCGCTCGACTATTGCCTTCTCCTCCGCTGCGTCCGGACCACAAGTATTCCCGGACCGGCGCGCCACGCTGAACAGCGACCGTCCCCGCAGCGGGAATCGGTCAGATCCCTGCTTCGTGCTGGAAGGCCTCTATCCGGTCCACCAGGGCTCTGACCTCTTCCACCTCGTCCTCGTCGACGGTGTCGTATTCTCCCTTGCCCTCCCAGTTCTCGAGTTCCTCCTCTAGCTCATGCAGATACCCCGCGTGGTGCGCACGCAGCACGGCAAGAAGAGAATCGCCACGTCGCGTCACTTCGTCGAGGCTGGTGGTTTCCCGGCGTGCGCCGAAGATCGTCGGTCGGCCCGCCGCCAGTTCGGTCAGGCGGTAGCACAGCACCACGCCGTGGTCCTCGGTGTCGATACCGGGGCGGACGAGGTACAGCAGCGGCAGCAGATCGGAATCCATGTCATGGAACCGCCGCTCCATCGGCTCGAGGGTGTCGGCTCGGGCGGCGGGTCCACCTCGGTCGAGTGGCACGGCCATTTGCCATGGCTGGTTGGTCCACGCCGCGAGCAGGTCGGTTCCGTACGGGTCGGCGTCCGCGATCATGAAGAACTCCCGAGGAAAACCGACTCCGTAGCATTTGTGCAGGACGTGCTCCGCGGGCAGGCCGTTCTCATACAGCGCTCGTGCGAGGCGGGCCATCGGGGCGTACTCGCGGCTCGCCGCCTCGGCTCGCAGTCGTTCGAGCTCCTCGCCATCGACCAACCGTCACTCCCTATTCTGTGCCTTGCTTTGGTCCCTGACGCTCGGCCTGTCGCAGCGCGCGGCCCAGTTTGCGCCAGGTTGACCTGAGCTTCCTCGACGTCAGCGCGAAGATGATGTCATGTGCGAGCTCGTGCGCCAACGCCACGGACTTCGCAAAATCCTTGTTCCGCTGGGCCAGGGTCGACCCGCTCAACTCGTTGACCGCATTGGCCAGGTCGTGGAGAATCTGCCGGATCCGGGGATCCCGCGCGGTCATTCCCGGGTTCTCCGTCATCAGTATGATGACTCTTTCGACATGAAGGAATATCTCGGTCTGTATTCGTCCCTTCCCTGCCTTCGTGATCTTGGGATTCTTCATGAACAGAGATTCCGCGAGGTTTTGCGCGCTCGCCGTCGTCTGGGACTGTAGGAAAATCGCGTACGCCGGTTTACCTCTCCGCTTGACGGCGTTGATGACGTTCTGTGCACTTCGGATGAGGCGGCGCGCGGGACTCCCCGGCTTCGGGTCGGTGCTGACGGAAGCCCGCGGATCGTAGATCACCGAGAAGTGGCCGCTGAACAGCGCTTTTAGCCACTTCCGGAAGTTGTGCCCCTCGGACGGGCCGATCCCGAAGGGAAGCACCTTTTGGGTCGTGTTACTGGCCTGTTTGTCCAACCTGTGGAAGACATCGAGTACCTCCGCCTCCCACACCTTCACCAGCGTGCTGGGCTCCGAGGGATACAGCACGTCGGGATGGCGCTTGCCGATCGCGAACCGGATCGCACGGTCGATCCTGTTCGAAAGTATCGTCAGCTGAACGGTGAGCGACTCGGTTTTCGCCCTCTTCCAGTCGAACCGTTCGAAGTCGTAGCCACCGATGATCATCATCGGGTCGCCCTTGACATCTTTGAGGATGTTGTCGTACGCGGCGAGCACACCGGGGCCGCCGGGCGCTGAGACAGTACTGTCCGGATCCTGGAGCAGAACGTAGACCTTCTTGTTGACCTCGCTGAGATAGCCCTTTGCGTCGCGGGTGTAGGGGGAATTGAACACCTTGCCCCGGAGGAGGCCAAAGGGCACTTTCTTGCCGCGCATCTGCGCTCTCTCCTTGGCGAGAGCGGCTTCCTTGTCCGCCTTGTTCAGGCCCTGGAACCTCGCGCGCACCGTGTCGATCGACACCGCCCTCTTGCGCTTTCCGGAGGTGTCCATCCATCTGGGGGTCCACGTGAACCCGAACACGGCCATGAGCAGGTCACGTGGGCGATCGACCGCGTTGATGGCGGCGACGACCGGCTGCTTGCCGCGCTCCTTGTCGTTCGTATCCAGCCCTTCCGCGGCGTTGACGCCGATGATGACGGCGGTTCTGATCGCCGCCACCGGCTTCTCCGTCTTCGACGATGCCCAGGCGTCGGTGAGATATCGAGCGGCGACCTTGGGGTTGTTCGTTACTTCCTTGGGGATCGCGATCATATTGACGATGAAGGCCGCCCGGTGCGGTTCTTCGGTGACGTTCTGGACCGCGCGCAGGGTGCTGTGTGCGTGGTCGACGTCCACGAGTTCGATCGAATCCCGTGCTTGGCCGAGCGCGTAGGGGAAGGTCAGGTTCGCCTCGTCGGAATTGCCCTTCGGGTTGATGGACAGCTCGATGACGTGAAGCTCCCCGTTCTTCACCAGGCGTATCGACTTCAGGCGGTGTCGGCGCTTGATGCTCGGGAGGCCCTTGCGCACCGACTTGACCGTGGCGTCCTCGGCGCCGATGAGCCGGTTCGCGTCGCGGATGGCGGCGTCCAGGGCGCGCCGCTTGTCCTGGTCCGTGCGGCGGTCCTTGCGTTTGCGGTTCTTCGGGCGGTCCGGCTTCTTCGCCTTGCGCGGTCGCTTCGGTTTCGCCGGTTTGCGCGGCCTTCTCGGTCGCGTGGGCTTGCGGCGGTCTTGCGGGCGCTCGGGCTTCTTCCGCTTGGGCTTGAGTTTGGCCGCCAGCTTCCTGAGCAGGCCGGTGATCTTCTCGATGACCCAGTCGATGGCGCGGTTCACCGGCCGGGCAAGGGCCTGGAATATCTGCTTGACCTTGCCCGCGATCCCTCCGATGCCGAGGATCGCGGCCAGGGCCCCGATGAGGACCGGGATCGACCGCGCCAACGCGCGTTCCACCAGCGCCGGAACGCCTCCGGTGCCGCCGCGGGCGATGGCGATCACGGCGTCCAGGACCGTGTTGACGAACTCGATGATCTGACGGCCCTGGGTGACGATGAACCGGACGATGTCGATGATCATCTTGCAGGCGCGGATGAACGCCGACGCCGGGTTGAACAGCGACACGATCCACGTCACGCCCGCGATGATGATCGTCGGCAGCAGGTAGGACACCAGCTTGCTGATGAGGTCCTTCTTCAGGTCCCCGACCCGCGACTTCAGGTCCGACCACAGACCGGCGACGCCGCGTCTCTTGGCCTCCACGACGATTGGGATCGCGTCCTTGCCGGTTTCCGCCGCCGCCATGGTCTTCGGGTTGACCTTGCGGGCCAGGCGGGCGCGGATGTTCGGCCAGGACAGCCCGAGCAGACCGGCGATCATCACCAGGATGCCGAGGACGTCGAAGCTCGTCGGCAGTATGAGGCCCGCCGTGACGCCGGAGCCCAGCAACCAGGCCAGCACGCCCTGTTGGAGGTGGCGGCCGGCATTCTTCATGAACAGGTTCAGCCCACCGCCGACACCGGTGATGAGCCGGCCGAGGAAGCCGACCGGGTCCTTCAGGATCAGGCCGACCGCCGACGCCGCCTTGCGCAGGACGCCCATCAGCAGGCGGCCGAGTTCCTTGATCGTGTTGATGACCCCGCCGATGGCGTCGGCGGCCTTGGAGACCAGTCCCTTGTTCTTCTCCTTCTCCGCCGCGATCTCGGCGTCGACCGACTTGACCGCTTCGGTGTACTTGGTGGCCAGGGTGTCGACCAGTTCGGTGCCCTTGTCGTTGACCGTGTCCGTCAGCTCGTCGAACTTGCCCTGGAAGTCCGCGGCCGCTTCCCTGCCGATGGCGCGGAGGTCCTTGGGCAGGGTGTCGACGGTGTGCTTGAGGTCCTTGCGGCCCTTGGCGATGCGGTCCTTGGCTCGGTGCAGCTCGCCCTCGACCGTGTCGGCGACGTCGGAGATGACCTGGCGCATCGCGGTCAGGTAGTTGTCCCGTGCGCGTTCGTAGATCCGGTTGGCCTCTTCCGGGAGGTCGGCGAACAGGTCCTTGACCCAGCGGGCCTTGCCCCGCCACCCGGAGTAGCGGCGGGACTTGTACTCGTCCATGCCCCGGGTGTGCTCGTCGGTGAACCGGTCCCTCGCCCGCTTCTCGCCGCTGGTGAACTGGGCGTCGACCTTCTTGTCCAGGCCGGACAGGATCTCCTCGACGTCGCCCTTGGCGTCGTCGAACACCTTCTGTAGCAGGGCGGTGACCTTCGTGCGCTTGTCCTCGTCGCGGCCCTTCGTGCCCTGCTTGCCGGTGGTGACCTGCTGGCCGGTGGCGACCCGCGTGGCGTGGAGGGCACCCATCGCGGCCGCGCCGCTCGTGGCGGCGGTCGCCTTGACTTTCTTCAGCTCGGTGGCCTCGCCGGCACGCAGCTCCTTCGGGGCCGCCGCCGAGTGGGCCTCCATCGTCTTCTTGTCCCGCACCGCCTTGTCGAACGCGGGCTCGCGCGAGTTCTTCATCGACAGCTGTTGCTCGGTGACCTGTGCCGACGCCATCTGCTGGTTGACCTGGTCCGGCCCGGCCGACATGTCCGTGGCCGACTTCGGCAACGCGTCCGGGGCGGCCTGGTTCGGGTTCGGGGCCCCCGGTTTGCCCGGCACCGCGTCCGCCGACAGCGGCACGACCTCCTTGGCGTCCGGGGCGGGCTCCGGCGTGGCGGCGGTGGTGTCGGCGATCTCCTGGCCCGCGGCGTCCTTGCCCTCACCGACCTTGCCCTGGACCTCGGTCTTGACCTCCTCCGCCTTGCCCGACTCCCCGAACTTGTCGGCCTCGTCCAGGTTCTTCGGGGCCCGGTCCTTGATGGCCTTCTCCACCGCGGTGATGAACGACTGCTTGTCGAACTCCTTCGGCTGCGCGGCGTCCATGTCCTCCGCGTGCGCCGCCTTGCCGCGGGCCTCCTGGTCGTCGGCCGGTGGCACCGCGGCTCCCTGCGCGGCACCGGCCTCCGCGGCGGGCGGCGGGTGGCTCGATGCCACCCGCTGCTTCTTGGCCGCGACGTCCTTCTTCAACGCCTGGAACTTCGGGTCCGCACCCGGTGACCGCGGGCCCGCCGCTTCCTGTTTCTTCGCACCCTTGTCGGGGCGGCCCTCGGCGTCCGTCGTGTCCTTCGTGTCCTTCTGGTCCGGGCGAGGTGCGGGCGGGGCCTTCGCCTTCCGGACAGGCTTCGGCTCCGGCTTCTTCGCGTCCGGTTTTTGCGTCAACTGCTGCTGTGCCGGGAGCTTTTGCTGTGCCGAGGGGAATTGCTGAGTTGCGGGCAGCGCACCCGCCTGAGCCGCGACGGCCTGGTTGCCGATCTGGTCTTGCCCGCCCGGCAGCATCTGCCCGGCCCACCAGGACGGGCCCGGCCCGGCACCCGGTGGCGACCCACCCAGCGCCGCCGCCACCGTCGCGTTACCGGCCACCGCCCGCGCGACGGCCGACGCGCCGGGTTCCACGGCCGAGCCCGACGCACGCGCGGTCGGTCCCCGCAGGTCCGACCCCTCCGCCCCGTTCCGCATGCGTGGATCGCGCACCGGGGACACCGCCGGCGTCGTCGGGTGCGGAGTGCGGACCTTTATGTGCACAGGCATGGTGGCCGCAGGGTCGCACCCGCCCCGTCGCGGCCGTGCCTTCGCGGCGTCACGGGTGCGTCGCCGGTGGAGCGGATCGGGATGGCCGCAGGCGCCCTCCGCCTCTTCCTACGCGATGGCGTCCAGCGCCGGCGCGAGGACGGCGAAGGCCCGGTCGGTCAGTGCGGCGGGGTCCTCGGCGCCGTCGCTGTCGCTCCATCGTTGCAGCACGGCGTCGAAGGCGGTCAGGGCAATTCCGGCGGCCAGTTGGGGGTACAGGTCCGTCGCGGGGTCCAGGTCCAGCCGGTCGGCGACCTCCGCCGCGAGTCCGTCGCGCCACTGTGCCTGACGCTCCAGGAAACGGGCGCGGAGCGCGGGCGTGCCCAGGATCAGCTGCACCACGCGCAGCGCCTGGTCGGCATGGCCGGCGCAGGCGTCGATGGAGACCCAGACGGTGTGTCGCAGCGCCACCGACGGCGACTCCTGAGCGGGGCGGCTCGCGAGCTCCGCGCGCATGCCGGTGCCCATTTCGGCCAAGAACTGGATGACCACGTCCTCCTTGGACGCGAAGTACCGGAAGAAGGTCCGCTTGGACACACCGGCGGCGATCACGATCTCGTCGACCGTGACCGCATCGAACCCCTTCCGGGCCAGCAGCTTCAGCGCGGCCCCGGTCAGCTCGTCCGAGACGAGCTGACGCTTGCGTTGGGCCAGGCTCACTTCAGGGCGAGTAGTCACCCCTCCATCGTATATGCCGATGCCATCGATGGCATCAAGGATCGGTCTTGACACCGAATGCCACATGGGGCAGCTTGTGCCGTATGAGCAATCAGCAGCGCTGGACCGCCGAGCAGATCCCCGACCAGAGCAAGCGCGTGGTCCTCGTCACCGGAGCCAACAGCGGCCTCGGCCTGGCGACCACCCGGGCACTCGCCCGCAAGGGCGCGCAGGTGATCCTCGCCGTACGGGACGAGGACAAGGGGCGCCGGGCGGTCGCGGAGATCACCGCGGAGCATCCGGCCGCCCGGCTCGAGGTGCGCCAAGTCGACCTGGCCGACCTGGACTCGGTCCGCGCCTTCTCCGAGCGGCTGCACTCCGATCGCGCGCACCTGGACGTGCTCATCAACAACGCCGGCCTGATGGCGCCGCCCCGGACGCTCAGCCCGCAGGGTCACGAAGTGCAGTTCGCGGCCAACCACCTCGGCCACTTCGCGCTCACCGGTCTGCTGCTCGACCTGCTGGAGGCCGGGGACAACTCCCGTGTGGTCACGGTGAGTTCGCCCAACCACCGGCAGGGCACCATCTTCTTCGACGACCTCTCCGGTGAGCGCAAGTACTCGCCCATGGGGTACTACAACCAGTCGAAGCTGGCCAACGCCGTCTTCGGCTGGGAACTTCACAGGCGGCTCACCGCGGCCGGCAGCCCGGTGCGAAGCGTGCTCGCCCACCCCGGCTACACCTCGACCAACCTTCAGACCAGTTCGCCGGTCGGCATGGTGAAGTTCCTGTTCGGTCGCCTTCTCCTCCCGCTCGCCCAATCCCCGGACCAGGGCGCGCTCTCTCAGCTGTACGCGGCGACGGCGCCGAACGTGGAGGGCGGGCAGTTCATCGGCCCTGACGGCATGGCCGAGCTGCGCGGCGCACCGAAGCAGGTGGCGCTGGCCGAGAGGGCCTCCGACGCCGAGACCTGCCGCCGCCTGTGGGAGCTGTCGGAAGAGCTGTCCGCCGTGCGGTTCGCGTTCTCGGCCGCTGCCTGAGCTCCGGAGGGCACGAGGGTGTCCGCGGACATGGCCGGAGCCAGTCCGTGGATCCTCCCGATGCTACTGATGCAGAGGGCTTTCTTTAACAGATTTACACCTTTGATCTGACTTATTTCTCCTTGTGTGATCTGCGTCACCAATGGACGTTTCCTGGCCATTCTCCTTGTTAGGGTGAACCACTCTTTCCAATGCCGCTGTGAGGTGTTGAAGTAGTGGGGGACTTAATGGGGGACGCCGTGGGGGACATGGCAGAGATAGATGTGGCCGGTCTTCCGGCCTATCCGTTCATCGGTCCGGATGACGATCCATTTACTCCTGTCAAGGGATCTGACCTGGACCGACTCGAGGGGCCCATCGGAAAGGTCCGGCTTCCGTTTGGTGGCTGGGCCTGGCTCATCACCCGGCATGAAGACGTGCGGCAGCTGCTGCGGCACCCGGGTTTCAGTTCCGATCAGTACAAGCCCGGGTTTCCGGTGCTGAATCCGATTCCGCCGAAGCAGGACGACGCCTCCGGCCTGTTCATCTTCATGGACGGCGACGCGCACAGCCGCTTCCGGCGGATGCTGACCGCCGAGTTCATGATCAAGAACATCCGGCGGATCGAGCCGTTGATCGAGAAGGACGTCATCGAGGCCTTGGAGCGGATGCGCTCCCTCGGGGCGCCCGCGGACCTGATGAACGAGTTCGCGCTGCCCGTACCGTCGATGACGATCTGTCACCTGCTCGGCGTCCCATACGCCGACCATGACTTCTTCCAGCATCACAGCCGCGTGATCATGGACCGGAAGTCCGGCCCGGCGGAGGTCGAGGAGGCCCTCGGCGCCCTGACCGTCCTCCTCGGAAACCTCGTCAAGGCCAAGCGGACCGAGCCCGGTGAGGATCTCCTCAGCCGGCTTGTGGCCGAGCGCGTGGTGCCGGGCGAGCTCCGCGAGGACGAACTCGTCAGCCTGGCCATGCTCCTGCTCGTCGCGGGCCACGAGACGACCGCGAACATGATCGGGCTCTCCGCCCTGGTACTCCTCGAACACCCCGAGCACCTGGAGGCCCTGCGCGAGGACCCGAGCCTGGCGCCGGGCATGGTCGAGGAACTGCTCCGGTACCTCACCGTCGTACGCACCGGCCTGCCCCGCCTCGCACTGGAGGACGCCGAGATCGGCGGTCAGAAGATCCGCGCGGGCGAGGGCGTCGTGGCGATGCTGGCGATGTCCAACCGGGACAGCTCGGTCTTCGGCGACCCGGACGAGTTCGACCCGAAGCGGCGCGAGGCGCACCGGCACATGGCGTTCGGCTTCGGCCTGCACCAGTGCATCGGCCAGCCGCTGGCCCGCGCCGAGCTGCGGATCGCTCTCCTCGAGCTGGCCCGCCGCTTCCCCGAGCTGCGGTCCGAGAGGGCCCTGGCCGACGTCCCGCAGCGTCCCATGGCGGTGACGTTCGGGGTGGCCGAGCTGCCGGTGACGTGGTGACCATGCGCATCACGGTGAACAGGGAGCTGTGCGTCGGTTCCGGGAATTGCGTGGCGAACGTCCCGGAGGTGTTCGACCAGGACGACGAGGAGGGCCTGGTGCGGCTACAGATCACCGAGCCGCCCGAGGAACTTCATGAGCTGGTCGAGGTGGCTGCCCAGATGTGTCCGGTGGGCGCGATCGACGTTCAGTATCGCGCGACTACGCAGTAGCGGTGTAACGCACGGGGGAGTGCGCCGTCATGCTGTCCATTCACGCCCGGATTCCTTTCTGCTGTTCTCTTCTCCGGGTGATGCGAGCTGGTTGAGGCGAATCTCGCCGACCGGGTTCAGGAATGGTCCATCGGCATGTGTTTTTCGCTCCCGTGTGAATTCCGCGCAACAGGAGAGTGGATAAATTAATAGGGGGCGTTCAGGTTGAACGGTGTAAGACAGGCGCGAGTTATCGTATGCGATCCGCATCCCTACGCGCGTCGTGGTATTCGTAGAGCGCTTGAGCAGGATCCCGCACTCATCGTGGTCGGTGAGGCCGGCGATATCGTCGAACTCCTTTCGGCGGTGAATCCGTGCGTACCGGATGTCGTGGTGCTTGAGGGGCAGTCACAGATCGGCCATGTGCAGGAACTCACCAGCATCGACGCCGCCTTGGTCGTCGTGGGAGACGTGGACACGACCACGCGCTGGATCGGCTTGACCCAGGCCAATGTGCATGCGCTCGTCCACTGTGACGACCCCGAGGAGGAACTGGTGGAGGCGGTTCGCCGGGCGAGCGACGGCACCGGCTACGTCTCTCCCGGCCTCAGCGGAGCGCTGCTCAGGTTCACGCGCGCCATGCTGCCTCGGCACTTGTCGGCGGTGCGCACGCACGCACCGCTGACGTCACGCGAGTCCGAAGTGCTTCAACTGGTGCGAAAGGGAATGGCCAACAAGGAGATCGCCCGTCGTCTCGGCCTGAGCGAGAAGACGGTCAAGTTCCATGTCTCCAACGTGCTCGCGAAGGCTCATGTGGCGTCCCGGGCCCAGCTGATCGCATCGGGCGCGGCCATGTAAGGCCGCGCGCAGGGGGGGCGAACGAGCGGGGCGTGCGCACGGTTCAACCGTGCGCACGCCCCGTCGTCATGTCGGGACCCGGGCCTGGTCGAAAGTCCTGGTTCCACGGGATCGTCCTGTACCGAAGCCCGGCTGCCGAGCCCCATCCTCTGGCCGAAGTCGTGCCCCCGTTCGAAAACCAATACTTCCCCTATGAATCCATCCATGTCAGGTGACCAGGGGATCGGCGGGGCGCGCGACACCGCCATCGCGGTGATCGGAGCTGCCTGCCGGGTCCCCTCGGCGTCCAGCCCGGCAGAGTTCTGGCGCCTGCTGTCGGAGGGAACCGACGCCGTCTCGCCCTGGCCGGCGGAGCGCGGCGAGGGCAGCCGGTCCTGGCGTGGTGGCTTTCTGGATGAGGTCGGCACCTTCGACGCCGCCTTCTTCGGTATGGAGCCGGACGAGACGGCCGCCGTGGATCCGCAGCAGCGGCTCGCGCTGGAGCTGGTCTGGGAGGCGATGGAGGACGCCGGCGTCCGCGACGAGCGGCTGCGGGGCTCACGCACCGGAGTGTTCGTAGGCGTCTCCTCCGACGACTACGCCGCCCTCGCCGCCCGGAGCGACCGGGCAGGGCGCGGCGAGTTGCACGACTTCACGGGGCGGCACCGCGCCATCGTCGCCAACCGGGTCTCCTGGTCCTTCGGACTACAGGGCCCCAGCCTCGCCGTCGACGCGGCGCAGGCGTCGTCCCTGGTCGCCGTCCACTTGGCCTGCGAGAGCCTCCGCCGCGGGGACTCCGACCTCGCCTTCGCAGGCGGGGTGAACCTGATCCTCTCGCCGGAGAGCATGCGGACCACGGCCGGTCTCGGCGCGCTGTCCGCCAGGGGGCGCTGCGCCGTCTTCGACGAGAGCGCCGACGGGTTCGTACGCGGTGAGGGCGGCGGAGTGGTCCTGCTCAAGCCGCTCGCCCGGGCCGTCGCCGACGGCGACCCCATCTACTGCGTCATCCAGGGCAGCGCCGTCAACAACGACGGCGGCGGCGACCGCCTCACCGACCCCGATGTCGCGGGCCAGCGGGACGTACTGCACCGCGCCTACGCCGACGCCCGGGTCAGCCCCGAGACCGTCCAGTACGTCGAACTCCACGGCACCGGCACCCCGGTCGGAGACCCCGTCGAGGCCGCCGCCGTGTCCGACGTCATCGGCCGCAGCACCGGGGACCGCGGGCCGCTGCGGGTGGGCTCGGTGAAGACGAACGTCGGCCACCTCGAGGCCGCCGCCGGCATCGTGGGCCTGCTCAAGGCCGCGCTGTCCCTGCGCCACCGTCAACTGCCGCCCAGCCTGCACTTCGACACCCCCAACCCGGCGATACCCCTGGCCGAGCTGAACCTCCGGGTGCAGACCGAACTCGACGCCTGGCCCGCCCCCGATGCCCCGCTCGTCGCGGGCGTCAGCTCGTTCGGCATCGGCGGCACCAACTGCCACGTCGTCCTCGCCGAAGCGCCGTACACCGGTCGGCCCGACACCGCGGTGAACCGCCCCGCAACCGGCCGGCCCCTGCCCTGGGTGCTGTCCGCCCGCACCGGCCGCGCACTGGACGCGCAGGCCACCCGCCTGCTCACCCATCTCGAGCAGCAGCCGGACGCGCACGTCGCCGACATCGCCCGGTCGTTGGCGGTCGGCCGGTCCACGTTCGAACACCGCGCCGTCGTCGTCGGCACGGACAGGGATGAGCTCACGTCGAGCCTGGCACGCCTCCACGACGAAGCGGTGAACGGCATCGCCACGTCGGGCAGGACGGCCTTCCTCTTCTCCGGTGGCGGCTCCCAGTGCGTCGGCATGGGGCGGGAACTGTACGAAACGTACCCGGTCTTCGCCGATGCCCTCGACGAGGTGCTCGACCACTTCGTGCCCGGTCTCGACCTGCGCCAGGTGCTGCTCGGCGGCCTCGACGACGATGCCGCCGCCGAGGCCCTCGACGGCATGCGTTACATGCAGCCTGCCCTGTTCGCCTTCCAGGTCGCCCTCTACCGCCTGGTCACCTCCTGGGGCGTCACACCTGACCTGCTCGTCGGCCACTCCTTCGGCGAGATCGTCGCCGCCCATGTGTCCGGGGCCCTGCCCCTGGCCCACGCCGCCGCCCTCGTCGCCGCGCGCGGGGAGCTGATGGAGGAACTGCCACCCGGCGGTGCAATGATCGCGGTCGAGGCGACGGAAGAGGAACTGCTCGCGGCCCTCGACGGCGTCGACGACGTCTCGATCGGCGCCATCAACGGGCCACGGGCCGTCGTGCTCTCCGGCGCCGACGAGGCGGTCACCCGGATCGCGGACGAGTTCCGCGCCCGCGGCCACCGCACGAGCCGACTGCGGGTGCAGAACGCCGCCCACTCGCCGCTGATGGCCCCCATGCTGGACGAGTTCGCCCGCAGGATCCGGGGCCTCGCGGTCTCCGAACCCGGCATCCCGATCGTCTCCACCGTCACCGGGCGGACCGGGGCCGCCCTGACGGAGGACTACTGGATCGGGCACCTCGGCGCCACGGTGCGATTCCACGACGCGATCGCCGCCTGCCGCGAGCAGGGCGTGACCCGGTTCCTCGAACTCGGCCCGGGCAGCGCGCTGACCCCGCTCGTCCCCACCTCCGACACGGACCTCGCGGTGGCGTTGCAGCACCGCGACCGCCCCGAGCCGCAGGCGCTGCTCACCGGCCTCGCCGAAGCCTGGTGCGCCGGTGTCTCCGTCGACTGGGCCGAGGCGGTCGGCGAGGCCCGAACCGTCGGCCTGCCCACCTACGCCTTCCAGCGGCGGCGCTACTGGCTCGACGAACGCCCGGCCGCCGCCGAGGCCGAGCAGCACCTCAGCTCCGCCACGCTCGCCCTGCGCGAGCGCATCACCACCGAGCCGGACGGATTCCTGGTCCGCTGGCTGGCCGACCACATGGCGGAGACCACCGGCGCAGCCCCCGCCGACCCCGACGCGACCTTCCGCGACCTGGGCCTGGACTCGGTCCTCTCCGTTGACCTGCGCAACCGCCTGGTCTCGGCGACCGGTCTGCGGATGCCCGCGAGCATCCTCTTCGACTACCCGACGCCGAGCGCACTCGCCGCGCATCTGCACGACCGGATCCTCGGCGTCCTGGGCACCGTGGACGACACCCGGACCGCCGCCCCCGTGACGGCCGCCACCGACGACGATCCGATCGTCATCGTCGGCATGGCCTGCCATCTGCCCGGCGGGATCGACTCGCCGCAGGAGCTGTGGCAGGCGACCCTGGACGGTCTTGACGCGATCACCGAGTTCCCGGCCGACCGCGGCTGGGACCTGGCGAGCCTCTACGACCCGGACCCGGACCACCCCGGCACCACCTACACCCGCCGGGGCGGCTTCCTGGCCGGGGCCACCGACTTCGACGCCGAGTTCTTCGGGATCAGCCCGCGTGAGGCCGCGGCGATGGATCCGCAGCAGCGGCTGCTGCTGGAGACCGCCTGGGAGGCCCTGGAGCGGGCCGGTATCGATCCGACCTCGCTGCGCAGCAGCAGGACCGGCGTGTTCGTCGGCGCCATGAACATGGAGTACGGACCGCATCTGCACGCCCCGGTCGACGGCACCGAGGGTTTCCGCCTCACCGGCAATACGTCCAGCGTCGCGTCGGGCCGTATCTCGTATCAACTGGGGCTCGAGGGCCCGGCGATGACGGTGGACACGGCGTGCTCGTCGTCGCTGGTGGCACTGCATCTGGCGGTGCAGTCGCTGCGCAACGGCGAGTGCACCATGGCGCTCGCGGGCGGTGTGACGGTGCTGTCCACGCCGGGCATGTTCGTCGAGTTCTCCCGCCAGCGTGGCCTTGCCGCCGACGGCCGCTGCAAGCCGTTCTCCGACGACGCCGATGGCACGGGCTGGGCCGAAGGCGTGGGCATGCTCGTGGTCGAGCGGCTCTCCGACGCCGAGAAGCGCGGTCACCAGGTCCTGGCGGCGGTGCGTGGTTCCGCGGTGAACCAGGACGGTGGCAGCAATGGGCTGACCGCGCCGAATGGTCCTTCGCAGCAGCGTGTGATCCGGGATGCGTTGGCCGGTGCGCGGCTGACGTCGGCGGATGTCGATGTGGTGGAGGCGCATGGTACGGGTACGTCGTTGGGTGACCCGATCGAGGCGCAGGCGCTGTTGGCGACGTACGGCCAGGGGCGGGATGAGGACCGGCCGTTGTGGCTGGGTTCGATCAAGTCCAACATCGGGCACACGCAGGCGGCAGCGGGTGTCGCCGGTGTCATCAAGATGGTGCAGGCGATGCGTAACGGCGTCATGCCGCGCTCGCTGCACGTCTCCGAGCCGTCGCGCCATGTCGACTGGGAGTCCGGTGCCGTCAGCGTGCTGACGTCACAGCAGGAGTGGCCGGAGCTGGAGCGGCCACGCCGTTCGGCGGTGTCGTCCTTCGGCATCAGCGGGACGAATGCGCATGTGATTTTGGAGGCGGCGCCGGTCGGGGATCAGGTGTCGCCGGGCGAGGTTGCGTCGCCGGTGGGTGTGGGTGCTGTGCCGTGGGTGTTGTCGGCGCGTGGTGAGGTGGCGTTGGCGGAGCAGGCGGTGCGGCTGCTGGCCCGGGTCGGCGACGGTGCTGACCTGGGCGTGCGGGATGTGGGGTTCACGCTGGCCGGGGGGCGTGCGGTGCTGGAGCACCGTGCGGTTGTGCTGGGTGGTGATGGTGGCGAACTGGCTGCTGGTTTAGCGGAGTTGGCTGCGGGTCGTGTGGCGGCGGGTGTTGTTGCGGGTTGTGCGGTGTCTTCCGGTGGTGTGGTGTTGGTGTTCCCGGGTCAGGGTTCGCAGTGGGTGGGGATGGCGCGGGAGTTGTTGGAGTTCTCGCCGGTGTTCGCGTCGCGGATGGCGGAGTGTGCGGCGGCGTTGGAGCCGTTTGTTGATGGCTGGTCGCTGTTGGATGTGGTGCGGGGCGGGGATGAGGAGGTGCTGCGTCGGGTTGATGTGGTGCAGCCGGTTCTGTTCGCGGTGATGGTGTCGCTGGCGGAGTTGTGGCGGTCGCTGGGCGTGAAGCCTGCGGCGGTCGTCGGGCATTCGCAGGGCGAGATCGCGGCGGCGTGTGTGGCCGGTGGTCTGTCGCTGGAGGATGCGGCGCGGGTGGTGGCGTTGCGGAGTCGGGCGATCCTGCGGTTGTCCGGGCGGGGCGGCATGGTGTCGGTGCTGGCTCCCGAGGCGCAGGTGGCGGGGCGGCTGACGGACGGGCTCCAGATCGCGGTCGTCAACGGTCCCGAACAGGTCGTGGTGTCCGGCGCGCCGGAGGAGCTGGAGGTGTTCCTGGCCGGGTGTGAGGCCGATGGGGTACAGGCCCGTCGTATCGCGGTGGACTACGCCTCGCACTCACCGCAGGTGGAGGGCCTGAGGGACGAACTCCTCGATGTTCTGGCCGGTATCGAGCCTCGCAGTGGTCATGTTCCTCTGTTCTCGACGGTGTATGGCGAGGTCATCGACACGGCGGAGATGGACGCGGAGTACTGGTTCACCAACCTCCGCGAGACGGTTCGTTTCGATGCCGCTCTTCAGAAGCTGCTGGAGGCCGGGCACCGCGTCTTCGTAGAGAGCAGCCCCCACCCCGTCCTGCTGGGGGCAGTGACACAGGCGGCCGAGGGTGTGGGCGCGGCGGGTGTGGCGGCGGTGGGCACGTTGCGTCGTCGTGAGGATGAGCGGGCGCGGCTGTTGCAGAGTGTGGCCGAGGTGTTCGTGGCGGGTGTCGATGTGGACTGGTCGCCATGGGTGGCGGGCGGTCGGCTGGTGGAACTGCCGACCTACGCCTTCCAGCGGCGCCGTCACTGGCTTCCGGCGGTGCGTTCGATGCTGGACGCGGCGGGGCTCGGGCTGCGTCCGGCCGGTCACCCGCTGCTCGGCGCGGCCGTTCCTCTCGCGCCCCAGGAGGGCCTCGTCCTCACCGGTCAGCTGTCCCTGCATACCCACCCGTGGCTGGAGGACCACGCGGTCTACGGCACGGTCATCCTGCCCGGCACCGCATTCGTCGAGCTGGCGTTGCACGCGGGCGACGAGGTCGGCTGCGCGGTGGTGGAGGAGCTGACGTTGGAGCGGCCGCTGGTGTTGTCGGCGGAGGCTCTGGTGGCGGTGCAGGTGTCGGTGGGGGCTCCGGACGACGCGGGGTGCCGGTCGATCGCGGTGCACTCCCGTGTCCAGGACGCGGACGCCGGTGCCGATGCGGGGGTGGAGTGGGTCCGGCACGCCGTGGGCGTGCTGGCCGCAGCCGGTCCCGTGGCGGAGGAGCGCCTTGAGGGTGCGTGGCCGCCCGCCGGTGCCGAGGCCGTGGATGTCGCCGAGGCGTACGAGCTGCTGTCCGGCGTGGGATACGGGTACGGGCCCGTGTTCCGGGGTCTGCGCTCGGTGTGGCGTGCGGGCGACGAGCTGTTCGCCGAGGTCCAACTGCCAGCCGAGGCCGACGAGTTCGGCGTTCACCCGGCGTTGCTGGATGCCGCGCTGCACCCGCTGCTCAACGGGGACCTGTGGGTGCCGTTCTCCTGGAACGGGGTGCGACTGCACTCGGTAGGAGCGTCGGCGCTGCGGGTGCGGTTGTCGCGGAGTGCCGATGGCGCCGTGCGGCTCGCGGCGTTCGACGGCGCCGGTCTGCCGGTGGTGACGGTGGACGAGCTGCGCTTGCAGCGGATGTCGCAGGAGCAGCTGGGCTCCGCGGTGGCCGCTGACCCGCTGTATGAGGTGCGGTGGACGGAGGTGCCGGTGCCGGACGGCTCCGGCGGCGTCCCGCCGGAGGTCGTGGTCGAGTACGTCGAGCCCGACGGGGACGTTCGTACGAGCGTGGCCGAGGTGCTGGAGTCCGTCCAGCGCTTCCTGGCCGAGTCGGCGGACGCAGAGTCGGCGGACCGTGAGGACGCCCGGCTTGCCGTGGTCACGCGTGGCGGGATGACGGGTACGCAGGATCCGGCGACGGCGGCGGTGTGGGGTCTGTTGCGTTCGGCGCAGGCCGAGCACCCGGGACGTGTCGTGGCCGTCGATGTGCCCGTCGGTGCGGATGCCGAGTCGGCCGTCGCGTCGGCACTCGCCTCGGGTGAGCCACAAGTCGCCCTGGAAGAGGGTCGGTTGCTCGTACCCCGACTGGTCGCGCATGCCCCCGAGGCGGCGACGGTGCCGGACTGGAAGCCGGAAGGGACGGTCCTGATCACCGGTGCCGGTGGGGCGCTGGGCCAGTTGGTGGCCCGGCACCTGGTCACCGAGTACGGGGTGCGGCATCTGCTGTTGATGAGCCGTCGGGGCGCCGAGGGTTCGGAGGAACTGGTCGCCGAACTGACGGAGGCCGGGGCGACGGTGGCCTTCGCGGCCTGCGACGTGGCCGACCGCGAGGCGCTGTCCGTGGCATTGGCGGGCATTCCCGGTGAGCATCCGCTGACCGCTGTCATCCACGCGGCGGGTGTCCTGGATGACGGTGTGGTGACCGCGTTGACGCGTGAGCGTGTCGACACGGTGATGCGTCCCAAGGTGGATGGCGCCCGGCTCTTGGACGAGTTGACGCGGGATGCCGACCTGGCTGCCTTTGTGTTGTTCTCGTCCGCTGCCGGTGTGATGGGTACGGCGGGGCAGGGCAACTATGCCGCGGCCAACGCCTTCCTGGACGCGCTGGCGCTGTCGCGCCGGGCCGAGGGGCTGGCGGCCACGTCGATGGCCTGGGGGCTGTGGACCAGTGACAGCGCGATGACCGCGCACCTGGACGACGCCGACATCGCCCGCCTTTCGCGCAGTGGACTGGGGTCGATGTCGACGTCCCAGGGCCTCGCGCTGTTCGACGCGGCCCTCGCGGCCGACCGGGCGACCATCGTCCCGGCCCGCCTGGACCTGTCCGCCTTGCGGAACCAGGCGGCGCGGGGCAGCCTGCCCGCCGTCTTCAAGTCCCTGGTCCGCGCACCGGCACGCCGTGCGGCGGCGGTCGTGGACACCGGCCAGTCCTCGTCGTGGATCGCCGACATGGCGGCGCTGGACGACGCGGACCGTGCAGTGGCGCTGTTGGAGCTGGTGGGTGCGCAGGTCGCTTTGGTGCTGGGGCATGGTTCGGCGTCGTCGGTGGAGGCGGATCGGGCCTTCCGCGATCTGGGCTTGGATTCGCTGACGGGTCTGGAACTGCGGCAGGGATTGCAGGCCGCGACGGGTCTGCGGCTGCCGTCGACGCTGGTTTTCGACTACCCCACGTCGACCGCGCTGGTTGGTTTCCTGGAGGAGCAGATCCGGGGCACCGACACCATCCCGGTCGGTCCGGTGGCGGTCGCCACGGCCACGGACGACGATCCGATCGTCATCGTCGGCATGGCCTGCCGACTGCCCGGCGGGATCGACTCGCCGCAGGCGTTGTGGCAGGCGGCCCTGGACGGTCTTGACGCGATCACCGAGTTTCCGGCCGACCGCGGCTGGGACCTGGCGAGCCTCTACGACCCGGACCCGAGCCACCTCGGCACGAGCTACTCCCGCCGGGGCGGGTTCCTGAACGGTGTCGGTGATTTCGACGCCGAGTTCTTCGGGATCAGCCCGCGTGAGGCCGCGGCGATGGACCCGCAGCAGCGGCTGCTGCTGGAGACCGCCTGGGAGGCCCTGGAGCGGAGTGGCGTCGATCCGACCTCGCTGCGCGGCAGCAGGACCGGCGTGTTCACCGGACTGATGTACCACGACTACGGGTCCTGGCTCGCGGAGGCGACCGAGGATGTCGAAGGGCTGATGATCACCGGCACCAGCGGTGGTGTCGCCTCGGGCCGCATCTCGTATCAACTGGGGCTTGAGGGTCCGGCGATGACGGTGGACACGGCGTGTTCGTCGTCGCTGGTGGCGCTGCATCTGGCGGCGCAGGCTCTGCGCAATGGTGAGTGCTCGTTGGCGCTGGCCGGTGGTGTGACGGTCATGTCGACGCCGACGACGTTCGTGGAGTTCTCGCGGCAGCGGGCGATGTCGGTGGACGGCCGGTGCAAGGCGTTCTCCGACGACGCGGACGGGGCGGGGTGGTCGGAGGGTGTCGGGCTGCTCGTGGTGGAGCGGCTCTCGGACGCGCGGCGCAACGGGCATCAGGTCCTGGCGGTCGTACGTGGCTCCGCGGTGAACCAGGACGGCGCCAGCAATGGGCTGACCGCGCCGAATGGTCCCTCGCAGCAGCGTGTGATCCGGGATGCGCTGGCCGGTGCACGGCTGACGTCGGCCGACGTGGATGTGGTGGAGGCGCATGGTACGGGCACGTCGTTGGGCGACCCGATCGAGGCGCAGGCGCTGTTGGCGACGTACGGCCAGGGGCGTAACGCCGAACGGCCGTTGTGGCTGGGTTCGATCAAGTCCAACATCGGGCACACGCAGGCCGCGGCGGGTGTCGCCGGTGTCATCAAGATGGTGCAGGCCATGCGGTACGGCGTCATGCCGCGCACCCTGCACGTGGACGAGCCCTCGCACCACGTCGACTGGACGTCGGGCCAAGTCCAACTCCTGACGGAGAACCAGCCGTGGCCGGAGAACGACCGCCCTCGTCGGTCCGGTGTGTCGTCCTTCGGCATCGGCGGGACGAACGCGCACGTGATCCTGGAGGCGGCGCCGGTCGAGGAGTGGGCGGCGGTCCAGGAGGCCGAGCCGGTACGTGACGGCATCTTGCCGTGGGTGTTGTCGGCCCGCAGCGAGGTGGCGTTGGCGGAGCAGGCGGTGCGGCTGCTGGCCCGGGTCGGCGATGGTGCTGACCTGGATGCGCGGGATGTGGGCTTCACGCTGGCCGGGGGCCGTGCGGTGCTGGAGCACCGTGCGGTTGTGCTGGGTGGTGATGGTGGCGAACTGGCTGTTGATTTGGCGGAGTTGGCTGCGGGTCGTGTGGCGGCGGGTGTTGTTGCGGGTCGTGCGGTGTCTTCCGGTGGTGTGGTGTTGGTGTTCCCGGGTCAGGGTTCGCAGTGGGTGGGGATGGCGCGGGAGCTGTTGGAGTTTTCGCCGGTGTTCGCGTCGCGGATGGGGGAGTGTGCGGCGGCGTTGGAGCCGTTCGTTGATGGCTGGTCGCTGCTGGATGTGGTGCGGGGCGGCGATGAGGACGTTCTGGGTCGGGTCGATGTGGTGCAGCCGGTTCTGTTCGCGGTGATGGTGTCGCTGGCGGAGCTGTGGCAGTCGCTGGGCGTGAAGCCTGCGGCGGTGGTGGGGCATTCGCAGGGTGAGATCGCGGCGGCGTGTGTGGCTGGTGGTTTGTCGTTGGAGGATGCGGCGCGGGTGGTGGCGTTGCGGAGTCGGGCGATCCTGCGGTTGTCCGGGCGTGGCGGCATGGTGTCGGTGCTGGCTCCGGAGGAGCAGGTGGCGGGTCGGCTGACGGACGGGCTCCAGATCGCGGTCGTCAACGGTCCCGAGCAGGTCGTGGTGTCCGGCGCGCCCGACGAGCTGGAAGCGCTGATGGTCGCATGCGAGGCCGATGGGGTTCAGGCCCGTCGTATCGCGGTGGACTACGCCTCGCACTCGCCGCAGGTGGAGGATCTCAAGGCCGAACTCCTCGACGTGCTCGGGGGGATTGAGCCCCGCAGCGGTCACGTGCCCTTGTTCTCCACGGTGTCGGGCGAGCTGATCGACACCGCGATCATGGACGCGGAGTACTGGTTCACCAATCTGCGTCAGACCGTCCGCTTCGATGCCGCCCTTCAGAGCCTCCTTGAGGCCGGGCACCGCATCTTCGTCGAGAGCAGTCCGCACCCCGTTCTGGTCGGGGCGGTGACCCAGGCCGCGGAGGGCGGCGGGGTGGCCGGGGTGACGGCGGTGGGCACGTTGCGTCGTCGTGAGGACGAGCGGGCGCGACTGTTGCAGGGCCTGGCCGAGGTGTTCGTGGCCGGTGTCGATGTGGACTGGTCGTCGTGGGTGGCGGGCGGTCGGCTGGTGGAGTTGCCGACCTACGCCTTCCAGCGGCGTCGTCACTGGCTTCCCGCGGGGCGTTCGGTGGTGGACGCGGCAGGCCTTGGGCTGCATCCGGCCGGTCACCCGCTGCTCGGCGCGGCCGTACGCCTCGCGGGCAGTGACGACGTCGTGCTCACCGGACGGATATCCCGCGCCACCCACCCGTGGCTGGAGGACCACGCCGTCTTCGGCACGGTGCTGCTTCCGGGAACCGCCTTCGTGGAAATGGCCCTCCGCGCGGGCGACGAGGTCGGCTGCGCTGTGGTGGAGGAGCTGACGTTGGAGCGGCCGCTGGTGTTGTCGGCGGAGGCTCTGGTGGCGGTGCAGGTGTCGGTGGGGGCTCCGGATGACAGGGGGCGTCGGTCTATCGCGGTGCACTCCCGTGTCCAGGACGCGGACGCTGATGCCGATGCGGGGGTGGAGTGGGTCCGGCACGCCGTCGGCGTGCTGGCCACAGCCGGTCCCGCGGTGGCGGAGGAGCGCCTTGAGGGTGCGTGGCCGCCCGCCGGTGGCCGGCGAGTGGATGCCTCCGACGCGTACGAGATGCTGGCCGGTCTCGGATACGGGTACGGACCGGCCTTCCGGGGCCTGCGCGCACTGTGGCGCGCGGGGGATGAGATGTTCGCCGAGGTCCAACTACCCATCGAGCCCGATGCGTTCGGCGTTCACCCGGCGCTACTGGATGCCGCGCTGCACCCGCTGCCGTCGGGTGACATGAAGGTGCCGTTCTCCTGGAGTGGAGTGCGACTGCACTCGGTGGGCGCGTCGGTCGTGCGGGTGCACCTGTCGCCGCGTGGCGACGGGGCCGTGAGCGTGGCGGCGTTCGACGGCGCCGGTCTGCCGGTGGTGACGGTGGACGAGCTGCGTCTCCAGGCGATGTCGCAGGAGCAGCTGGGCTCCGCGGTGGCCGCTGACCCGCTGTATGAGGTGCGGTGGACGGAGGTGCCGGTGCCGGATGTCTCCGACGCGGTGCCGCCGGAGGTCGTGGTCGAGCACGTCGAGCCCGGCGGGGACGTTCGTACGAGCGTGGCCGAGGTGCTGGAGTCCGTCCAGCGCTTCCTGGCCGAGTCGGCGGACGCAGAGTCGGCAAACACCGAGTCGGCGGACCGTGACGACGCCCGGCTTGCCCTGGTCACCCGGGGCGCGGTCATGGCGGAGCCCGATCCCGCCACCGCGGCCGTGTGGGGCCTGCTGCGTTCCGCGCAGGCCGAGCACCCCGGACGCATCGTGGTCGTCGACACGGCCGAAGGGGCGGACCCGATCGAAGCCGTGGCGCTGGCCCTTGCTTCTGGTGAGCCTCAAGTCGCCCTCGGCGATGGTGGGTTGTTCGTGCCCCGGTTGGCGACGGTGGCCGCGGAGGCGGCGACGGCGCCGGACTGGAAGCCGGACGGCACGGTCCTGATCACCGGTGCCGGTGGGGCGCTGGGCCAGTTGGTGGCCCGGCACCTCGTCACCGAGCACGGCGTACGGCATCTGCTGCTGGTGAGCCGTCGGGGCGCCGAGGGCTCGGAGGAACTGGTCGCCGAACTGACGGAGGCCGGGGCGACAGTGGCCTTCGCGGCCTGCGACGTCGCCGACCGCGAGGCGGTCGCCGCGGCCTTGGCCGACATACCGGCCGATCACCCGCTGACCGCCGTCATCCACTCCGCCGGTGTCCTCGACGACGGCGTCCTGACCGCGCTGACCCCCGAACGCCTCGACACGGTGATGCGGCCGAAGGTGGATGGCGCCCGGCTGCTGGATGAGCTGACGCGGGATGCCGATCTGGCTGCCTTTGTGTTGTTCTCATCGGCTGCCGGTGTGATGGGTACGGCGGGGCAGGGCAACTACGCTGCGGCCAACGCCTTCCTGGACGCGCTGGCCCAGTCGCGCCGGGCCGAGGGGCTGGCGGCCACGTCGCTGGCGTGGGGGCTGTGGACCAGTGACAGCGCGATGACCGCGCACCTGGACGACGCCGACCTGGCCCGGCTGACCCGGGGCGGGCTCGCACCGATGTCCGCGGAACAGGGCCTGGCCCTCTTCGACGCCGCACTGGCGGCCGACCGCGCGACCCTGTTCCCGGCCCGCCTGGACCTGCCCGCGCTGCGGAACCAGGCGGCGGGGGGCAGCCTGCCCGCCGTATTCAAGTCCCTGGTCCGCGCACCGGCACGCCGTGCGGCGGCGGTCGTCGGCACCGGCCAGTCCTCGTCGTGGATCGCCGACATGGCGGCGCTGGACGACGCGGACCGTACTGCCGCGCTGCTCGAACTGGTCGGCGCACAGGTCTCCTTGGTCCTCGGCCATGGTTCGGCGTTGTCGGTGGAGGCGGATCGCGCTTTCCGTGATCTGGGCTTCGACTCGCTGACGGGCCTGGAGTTGCGACAGCGGTTGCAGGCCGCGACGGGTCTGCGGCTGCCGTCGACGCTGGTTTTCGACTACCCCACGTCGACCGCGCTGGTTGGTTTCCTGGAGGAGCAGATCCGGGGCACCGACACCATCCCGGTCGGTCCGGTGGCGGTCGCCACGGCCACGGACGACGATCCGATCGTCATCGTCGGCATGGCCTGCCGACTGCCCGGCGGGATCGACTCGCCGCAGGCGTTGTGGCAGGCGGCCCTGGACGGTGTCGACGCGATCACCGAGTTCCCGGACGACCGCGGCTGGGACATCGCGGACCTCTACGACCCCGATCCTGACCGAGCAGGGAAGACGTACTCGCGACAGGGAGGATTCCTGCACGACGCCGCGGTGTTCGAGCCCGAGTTCTTCGGGATCAGCCCGCGTGAGGCCGCGGCGATGGACCCGCAGCAGCGGTTGCTGCTGGAGACCGCCTGGGAGGCCCTGGAGCGGGCCGGTATCGATCCGACCTCGCTGCGCGGCAGCAGGACCGGCGTGTTCGCCGGACTGATGCCCATGGAGTACGGACCTCCGCTGCACGAGCCGATCGAGGGCATGGACGGTTTCCGCATGCTCGGCAACGCGTCGAGCGTCGCGTCGGGGCGTATCGCGTATCAACTGGGGCTTGAGGGTCCGGCGATGACGGTGGACACGGCGTGTTCGTCGTCGCTGGTGGCGCTGCACTTGGCGGCGCAGGCTCTGCGCAATGGTGAGTGCTCGTTGGCGCTGGCCGGTGGTGTGACGGTCATGTCGACGCCGACGACGTTCGTGGAGTTCTCGCGGCAGCGGGCGATGTCGGTGGACGGCCGGTGCAAGGCGTTCTCCGACGACGCGGACGGGGCGGGGTGGTCGGAGGGTGTCGGGCTGCTCGTGGTGGAGCGGCTCTCGGACGCGCGGCGCAACGGGCATCAGGTCCTGGCGGTCGTACGTGGCTCCGCGGTGAACCAGGACGGCGCCAGCAATGGGCTGACCGCGCCGAATGGTCCCTCGCAGCAGCGTGTGATCCGGGATGCGCTGGCCGGTGCACGGCTGACGTCGGCGGATGTCGATGTGGTGGAGGCGCATGGTACGGGTACGTCGTTGGGTGACCCGATCGAGGCGCAGGCGCTGTTGGCGACGTACGGCCAGGGGCGGGATGAGGACCGGCCGTTGTGGCTGGGTTCGATCAAGTCCAACATTGGGCACGCGCAGGCCGCGGCGGGTGTCGCCGGTGTCATCAAGATGGTGCAGGCCATGCGGTACGGCGTCATGCCGCGCACGCTGCACGTGTCCACCCCCTCCCACCACGTCGACTGGGAGTCCGGTGCCGTCAGCCTGCTGACGGCACATCAGGAGTGGCCGGAGCTGGAGCGGCCACGCCGCTCGGCGGTCTCGGCCTTCGGGATCGGTGGGACGAACGCACACGTGATTCTGGAAGCGGCGCCCGAGGACACCACGGCCCCGGCCCCCGACCCGGCGCCGGAAGCGCCGATGATCCCCTGGACACTGTCGGCGAAGACCTCCACCGGGGTACAGCGGCAGGCCGCACGGCTGCTCGCGCGGATCACCGACGACCCCGGCCTCGACCCCCGGGACGTCGGATACACCCTGGCCACGGGGCGGGCACTGATGGAGCACCGGGCCGTGGTCCTGGGGGCCGGTCTCGACGAGCTGGCCGGAGCGCTGACGGCCCTCGCCCGGGGCGACCTCGCCCGGGGCGAGGACGTGCCCGCTGCCGTGGCCGGTGCCGTCCCCGCCGCCGGAGCGGGCGGGCTCGCGCTGGTCTTCTCCGGTCAGGGCTCGCAGCGGGCCGGCACGGGCCGGGAGCTGTACGAGCGGTACCCGGTCTTCGCCCAGGCATTCGACGCCGTGTGCGCGGCCGTGGACGAGCATCTCGACGGGTACGCCGAACACCCGCTGCGCGACGTCGCGTTCGCCCCCGAGGACTCCCCGCTGGCCCCGCTCCTCCAGCAGAGCATGTACACCCAGACCGGCCTGTTCGCGCTGGAGGTCGCACTCCTCGAACTGCTCAAGGCGTGGGGGGTGAGCCCCGACCACGTCATGGGCCACTCCCTGGGTGAGATCACCGCGGCGTACGCGGCGGACGCGCTCTCGCTGGCCGACGCGTGCGCCCTCGTGGCGGCGCGCGGCCGCCTCATGCAGGCCCTGCCGGAGGGCGGGGCGATGGTGGCGATCGCCGTCGACGAGCAGGAGGCCGAGGCGTACATCGCGGAGGCGTCCCTCCAGGACGCCGTCGGGATCGCCGCGGTCAACGGGCCGCGGTCCGTGGTCGTCTCGGGTGACGAGGCCGCCGCGGTCGCCGTCGCCGAGCACTTCCGGGCCGCGGGGCACCGGGTGCGCCGCCTCTCCGTCTCGCACGCGTTCCACTCGCACCGCATGGACGCGATGCTCGACGAGTTCGCCGACGTGGTCGCGGGACTCACCTTCCGGACACCGCGGATCCCCGTGGTGTCGAACGTCACCGGCGGCCCGATCGAGGCCGAGCGCCTGTGCACCGCCCAGCACTGGGTGGAGCACGTCCGCCGGGGCGTCCGCTTCGCGGACGGCGTGCGGAGCCTGGCCGACCAGGGGGTCACCGCCTACCTGGAAGTCGGCCCCGAGGCCGTGGTGACCCCGATGGTGCACGCCACCCTCGACGCGGTCCTCGGCGACGACGGATACGTCGCCGTGGCGGCGCTCAAGTCCGGCCAGCGGGAACCCCTCGCGCTCACCCGGGCGCTCGCCCGGACGTTCGTCGCCGGCACTCCGGTGGCGTGGGAGCTGCTGCTGCCCGGCGGACGCCGCACCGAACTGCCGGGCTACCCGTTCGCGGGCCAGCGCTACTGGCAGGACGCGTCCGAGTCGACGGTCGGCATCCGGGCCGCCGGACTGAACGCCACCCGGCACCCGCTGCTCGGCGCGGCCGTGCACCTGGCCGACGGACAGGCGGTGCTCACCGGCCGGGTACTGCCCGGCGCGCATCCCTGGCTCGCCGACCACGCCGTGGGTGGCACCGTGCTGCTGCCCGGCACCGCCTTCCTCGACCTGGCCCTGCACGCGGGCCACGAGGTGGGCTGCTCCCACGTCGAGGAACTGACGCTCCGGACGCCCCTGGTCCTGTCGGCCGGCACCGCCGTGAACCTCCAGGTCGCCCTGGGCGCCCCGGACGAGGCGGGCCGCCGGTCCGTCACCGTCTACTCCTCGCCCGCCGCGGCCTCCGGCACCGAGCCGCTGGTCCGGCACGCGACAGGCACGCTGTCCGCGGCATCCCCGCCCGCCGCCGAAGCGTTGACCTGGCCGCCTGCCGACGCCGAGCCGATACCGGTCGACGGTCTCTACGACGACCTGGCCGAGCGCGGTTACGGCTACGGCCCCGTCTTCCAGGGGCTGCGCACTGCCTGGCGCACGGCCGACGCGCTGTACACGGAGGTCGAACTGCCCGCACAGCCCGGGGCGTTCGGCATCCACCCGGCGCTGCTCGACGCCGCCCTGCACGCCGTCATGCTCGGTGTGCCGTCCCTCTCCGGCGCGGATGGCACGCAGCCCCTGCTGCCGTTCTCCTGGACGGGCGTGACGATGGCGGTGTCCGGCGCAGCCGCGGTACGGGCCAAGCTCACCGCCGCCGGAGACGGCGCCGTGTCCCTGGCCGCCGTCGACGCCGCCGGGCAGCCCGTCATCACCGTGGACGCGCTGGTGCTCCGGCCGATGTCCGGGGCCGCGGCACCGGACCGGGACAGCGGACTCCACCTGCGCTGGCGCCCCGTAGCCGTGACGGCACCGGCCGAGGGGCACGCCCCCGCGGTCACCGTCGCCCACATCGAACCCGGTGACGTTCACACCCGCCTGGCCGAGGCGCTCGAGCGCACGCAGCGCTTCCTCGCCGAGTCGGCGGACGGCGACGAGTCGGCGGACGGCGACAAGCGGCTCGCCGTGGTCACCCGGGGCGCGATGATGGAGCGGCCCGAGCCGGCCACCGCGGCCGTGTGGGGCCTGCTGCGCTCGGCCCAGGCCGAACACCCTGGGCGGCTGCTGCTCGTCGACGTCGATGCCGCCGCGCGGTCGGACGAGGCCGTCGCCGTGGCCGTCGCCTCCGGCGAGCCCCAGGTCGCCGTCCGCGACGGGCAGATCTTCGTGCCCCGGCTCGTCCGCTCCGCGCCGCCGGTGCTGCCGGTGCCGGACGTGCCCGACTGGCGTCTCGTAACGACCGCTGAGCCCGAGGGCCTCGCCATCGTCCCGGCGCCCGCCGCGCCGCTGGGCCCGGAGGAGATCCGGGTGTCGATGCGGGCCGCCGGGATCGGCCGCGGCGACCTGACCGACGGGGCCGGGGCACCCGGCACCGAAGGCGCGGGCGTGGTGACCGAGGTGGGGACGGCGGTCACCGGCGTGGCCGTGGGCGACCGTGTCTGGGGCACCTTCCCGGACGGTGGCGCCCTGGGCCGGACGGCGGTCACCGGCCACGGGTCGGTCGCCCGCATGCCACGGACCCTGTCCTTCGCCGAGGCCGCGGCGGCGGCCACGGCGTTCTCCACCGCCTGGCACGCCCTGGTGGACGAGGCCGCGCTGCGGGCCGGGGAGCGGGTGCTGATCCACGCGGGCGCGGGCGACGTCGGCCTCGCGGCCGTCCAGATCGCCCGGTACCTGGACGCCGAGGTGTTCGCCACCGCACCCCTCGGCGCCCGGGACGGCCTGCGCGGCCTGGGCCTCGACGAGGCCCACCTCGCCGAGCCGGAGCCCGATGACATCGCGAAGAAGGTGCCGACGGGCCTCGACATCGTCCTGGACCCGCAGGGGAGCGCGGGCGCCGAGGCGTCGGCCGCCCTCCTCCTCGCGGAAGGCGGCCGGTTCGTGGCCACCGGCGCAGGCCGGTCCGCGGCCGCCGACGCCTCCGGGCAGCGGGCGGTCCTCACCGAACTCGCCGGCCTGTTCGACACCGGCGCGCTGCGCGCCCTGCCGGTCACGGCCTACGACGTACGGTCGGCGGCAGAGGCCCACCGCCGCCTGGACGAGGACGCACACACCGGCACCACCGGCAGGGCCGTCCTGACGATCCCGCGCCCGCTCGACCCGGACGGCACGGTCCTCGTCACCGGCGCCAGCGGCACTCTGGGACAGCTCGTCCTGCGGCGGCTCGTCTCCGAACACGGCGTCCGCAACGTACTGCTGCTCAGCCGCAGCGGCGGCGAGGCGCCCGAGGACTTGGTGGAGCGCGGCGTACGGGTGCAGTCCGTCGCCTGCGACGCCGCGGACCGCGAGCAGCTCGCGAGGGCCCTCGCCCGTATCCCCGCGGAGCATCCGCTGACCGCCGTGGTGCACACGGCCGGTGTCCTCGACGACGGCGTCCTCGAGGCCCTGACACCCGAGCGGCTCGCCACCGTGCTGCGGCCGAAGGCGGACGCGGTGTGCGCACTGCACGAGCTGACCGCCGACGCGGACCTGGCGGCCTTCGTGGTGTTCTCCTCGGTCGCCGGTGTTCTCGGCTCGCCGGGGCAGGCGAACTACGCCGCGGCCAACGCCTTCCTCGACGCGTTCGCCACCCGACGGCACGCGGCCGGACGGCCCGCGGTCTCCCTCGCCTGGGGCATGTGGACGCAGACGAGCACGATGACGGCCGGACTCGGCACCGCCGACCTCGGCCGCATCGCCCGCACGGGGCTGCTGCCCACCTCCACGGAGGAGGGGCTCGCCGCCTTCGACCGGGCACTGGTGGGCGCCCTGCCCACCGTCGTTCCGGTGCGTGTCGACACGGCCGCCCTGCGCGCCGCGGACACCGTTCCGCCGCTCCTCCGGGACCTGGCGCCAGCCTCCAGCCGACGGGCCGCGGTGAGCGCCCCGGCGGCACCACCGGCCGAGTCCCTGGAGAGCAGGCTGCGCGGCCTTCCGGCCGAACAGCGAAGCACCCTCCTGCTCGACCTGGTCCTGAGGGACGTCGCCCTGGTCCTCGGGCACGGTGACCCGCGCGGCATCTCCGCCGACGGGGCGTTCCGCGACCTGGGCTTCGACTCGCTGACGGCCGTCGAACTCCGTAACAAGATCAACCATCGCACCGGCCTGAAGCTGAGCGCGACCGCGGTCTTCGACCATCCGAGCCCGCGCGCCCTGGTCGACCACCTGCTCGGCCGCCTCACCGCGGCACCCGCAACGGCGCGGGACGCCGAAGAGCCGAGCTACGAGCGGGTCCTCGCCGACCTCACCAGGGTCGGGAACAGCCTGGCCGCGCTGGAGCTCACCGACACCCAACGAGCCGCCCTCGCCGAGGTCTTCCGCGGCCTGGCCGAGCCATGGACGGGCGGAGAGCCCGTGGCGGCGGCCGACGAACCGGCGTCGGCCGACCTCGAATCCGCGACCGCGGCGGAAGTCCTCGACTTCGTCACCAACAGCCTCGGCATCTCCATCTCCGGCGACGAATCGCCCACCGACCCGAGTTGAGAGTGAGTTCATGCCCACCGAAGACGAGCTGCTGAAATACCTCAAGGCGGTTTCCGAGGAACTGCACGTCACTCGCGGCCGGTTGCAGACACTCGAAGGCCGCCGCAGCGAACCCGTGGCGATCGTCGGCATGAGCTGCCGACTGCCCGGCGGCGTGTCCTCGCCGGACCACCTGTGGGACGTCGTCGCCAAGGGAGAGGACGCGATCGGCGCGTTCCCGGCCGACCGCGGCTGGGACGTCGACGCGCTGTACGACCCCGAACCGGGAATCCCCGGCAAGACCTACACCCGCTCCGGTGGTTTCCTGCACGACGCGGCGGACTTCGATCCGGCGTTCTTCGGGATCACCCCGCGCGAGGCGCACGGAATGGACCCGCAGCAGCGCCTGATGCTCGAGGCGTCGTGGCAGGCCCTGGAGAGCGCGGGCATCAACCCGCAGACCCTCAAGGGCACCCGCACCGGTGTCTTCGCTGGGTCCTTCCACCACGACTACGACCCGGGCGGCGGCAGCGTCGGCAGCCTCGTCTCCGGACGCGTCGCGTACGCACTGGGACTACAGGGGCCCGCCGTCACGGTCGACACGGCCTGTTCGTCGTCCCTGGTCGCGCTGCACCAGGCGGTGCAGTCGCTGCGCGACGGCGAGTGCGCGTTGGCCCTGGCCGGTGGTGTGACGGTGCTGTCCACCCCGGGTGTCTTCGTCGAGTTCTCCCGCCAGCGCGGCCTCGCCGCCGACGGCCGCTGCAAGTCGTACGCCACGGCCGCGGACGGCACCGGGTGGGGCGAGGGCGTGGCCATGCTGGCCCTGGAACGCCTCTCCGACGCCGAGCGCCACGGCCACCGGGTCCTGGCACTCGTCCGCGGTACGGCGGTCAACCAGGACGGCGCGTCCAACGGCCAGACGGCACCCAACGGCCCCGCACAGCAGCGGGTGATCCAGGACGCCCTGGCCAGTGCGCGGCTGACCTCCGCCGACGTCGACGTCGTCGAAGGACACGGCACGGGCACGACCCTCGGTGACCCGATCGAGGCGCAGGCGCTGTTGGCGACGTACGGCCAGGGGCGGGATGAGGACCGGCCGTTGTGGCTGGGTTCGGTGAAGTCCAACATCGGGCACGCGCAGGCGGCGGCGGGTGTCGCCGGTGTCATCAAGATGGTGCAGGCCATGCGGTACGGCGTCATGCCGCGCACCCTGCACGTGGACGAGCCCTCGCACCACGTCGACTGGAGCGAGGGTCAGGTCAGGCTCCTGACGGAGGACAGGCCCTGGCCGGAGCTGGACCGTCCCCGCCGGGCCGGTGTGTCGTCCTTCGGCTACAGCGGGACGAATGCGCATGTGATTTTGGAGGCGGCGCCGGCCGGGGATCAGGTGTCGGTGGGCGAGGTTGCGCCGGTGGATGTGGGCGCTGTGCCGTGGGTGTTGTCGGCCCGCAGCGAGGTGGCGTTGGCGGAGCAGGCGGTGCGGCTGCTGGCCCGGGTCGGCGATGGTGCTGACCTGGATGCGCGGGATGTGGGCTTCACGCTGGCCGGGGGGCGTGCGGTGCTGGAGCACCGTGCGGTTGTGCTGGGTGGCGATGGTGGCGAACTGGCTTCTGGTTTGGCGGAGTTGGCTGCGGGTCGTGTGGCGGCGGGTGTTGTTGCGGGTCGTGCGGTGTCTTCCGGTGGTGTGGTGTTGGTGTTCCCGGGTCAGGGTTCGCAGTGGGTGGGGATGGCGCGGGAGCTGTTGGAGTTCTCGCCGGTGTTCGCGTCGCGGATGGCGGAGTGTGCGGCGGCGTTGGAGCCGTTCGTTGATGGCTGGTCGCTGCTGGATGTGGTGCGGGGCGGCGATGAGGACGTTCTGCGTCGGGTCGATGTGGTGCAGCCGGTTCTGTTCGCGGTGATGGTGTCGCTGGCGGAGCTGTGGCAGTCGCTGGGTGTGCGGCCTGCGGCGGTGGTGGGGCATTCGCAGGGTGAGATCGCGGCGGCGTGTGTGGCCGGTGGTCTGTCGCTGGAGGATGCGGCGCGGGTGGTGGCGTTGCGGAGTCGGGCGATCCTGCGGTTGTCCGGGCGGGGCGGCATGGTGTCGGTGCTGGCTCCGGAGGAGCAGGTGGCGGGGCGGCTGACGGACGGGCTCCAGATCGCGGTCGTCAACGGTCCCGAACAGGTCGTGGTGTCCGGCGCGCCGGAGGAGCTGGAGGTGTTCCTCGCCGAGTGTGAGGCGGATGGTATCCAGGCCCGTCGTATCGCGGTGGACTACGCCTCGCACTCACCGCAGGTGGAGGACCTCAAGGCCGAACTCCTCGACGTGCTCGGGGGGATTGAGCCGCGTACGGGTCACGTACCGCTGTTCTCCACGGTGTATGGCGAGGCCATCGACACGGCCGACATGGACGCGGAGTACTGGTTCACCAACCTCCGCGAGACGGTCCGTTTCGATGCCGCTCTTCAGAAGCTGCTGGAGGCCGGGCACCGCGTCTTCGTCGAGAGCAGCCCCCACCCCGTCCTGCTCGGCGCCGTGACGCAGTACGCGGATCACCTTCGTACGGCCGGAGTGGCTGCGGTCGGCACGCTCCGCCGCAACGAAGGCGGGGAGGCGCAACTGCTGCGGAGCCTGGCCGAGGTGTTCGTCGCGGGTGTCGATGTGGACTGGTCGCCGTGGGTGGCGGGCGGTCGGCTGGTGGAGTTGCCGACCTACGCCTTCCAGCGGCGCCGGTACTGGCAACCCGCCGCCGCCACGGCCGCCGACGTCGGCTCCGCAGGGCTGGACGCGGTGCGGCATCCGCTGCTCGGCGCGGCCGTATGCCTCGCGGGCAGTGACGACGTCGTGCTCACCGGACGGATATCCCGCGCCACCCACCCGTGGCTGGAGGACCACGCCGTCTTCGGCACGGTGCTGCTCCCGGGAACCGCCTTCGTGGAAATGGCCCTCCGCGCGGCCGACGAGGTCGACTGCCACGTGCTGCGGGACCTGACCCTGCACGCACCGCTGGCTCTCCCCGAACAGGGCGAGATCGACATACAGGTGCAGATCGGGGCCGGGACCGGCACCGGCCGTCCGCTGGACATCTACTCCCGGCCCCGCCGGCACGACGGCATGGCGGAGTGGACCCAGCACGCGAGCGCCGTACTCACCACGGACGCCGCCCCCGCTGACACCAACGGGCCGCTGCTCGGCGCCGCGTGGCCGCCCGCCGGTGCGGAGCGCCTGGACGCTGCCGCCCACTACGACACGATGGCCGCCGCGGGGCTGGAGTACGGACCGGCGTTCCAGGGCCTCTCCGACGTGTGGCGGCTCGGCGACGAGATCCTCGCGCGGGTCACCCTGCCCGGACGGCAGGCGGAGGAGGCGCAGCGGTTCGCGCTGCACCCCGCCCTCCTCGACGCGGCGCTCCAGGCCGCGGCGGTGGACGGCCTGGACGGCCGTACGCCGCTGCCCTTCTCCTTCGGAACGGTCGCCCTGTACGGCCGCGGCGCGAGCGAGGTGCGCGTGCGCATCGCCCCCACCGGGGCGGACACCTTCACGCTGGAGGCTGCCGATCCGTCCGGCACGCCGGTCGCCCGGATCGACTCGCTCCTCGTACGCCCGGTGACGGCGGCCGACCTCGCCACAGCGGACAGCAGCACGGCGTCGCTGCTGTCCGTCGAGTGGTCGCCGTACGCGGCGCACGAGGACGCCTCGGCTGTGGACCCCGAGGCGGCCGCCTCGGACGTGACGCTCTTGAAGGCCGCCGACACCGGGCCCGAAGCCGGGGCCGCCGCCGGTGACGATGCCGGGGACGCGGCCGCCCGGGCGCGGGCGGTGCTGCGGGACACCCTGCGCGGCGTGCAGGAGTGGCTGGCCCAGGACCGGCCCGCCTCGGCGCGCCTGGTCGTGCTGACCCGCCGAGCCGTGCTCACCGGCGCCGAGGAGCCCGACGCCGCCGTCGACCTCGCCCATGCGGCCGTGTGGGGGCTGGCCAGGGCCGTCCGTGCGGAGAACCCCGGCCGCGTCGTCCTCCTGGACGCCGACGGCGACCCGGACGGCCTCGACGAGGCCGCGGCCCACGACGCACTGCGTACCGGCCGCCACGAACTGGCTCTCAGGGACGGGAAGTTGTACGTTCCCGCCCTGCGTCGCCAGGAGACGGCACCGGTGGCCGGCGGCACGGCCGAGGCCCTCGGCACGGGCACCGTCCTGATCACCGGCGGGACGAGCGGTCTCGGCGCACAGGTGGCCCGGCACGCCGCCCGGCACGGCGCCCGGCATCTGCTCCTCCTGTCCCGGCGCGGCTCCGCGGCCGAGGGGGCCGAGGCGTTGCGCGACGAACTCGCCGCCTCCGGGGCCCGGGTCACCGTGCGGGCCTGCGACGTGGCCGACCGCGAGCAGCTGGAGCGCGCGCTGCGCGATGTGCCCGACGCGTATCCGCTGACCGCCGTCGTCCATGCCGCGGGCGTGCTCCACGACGCCGTCGTCGAGTCGATCGACGCGGACGGCCTGGACGCCGTGCTGCGGCCGAAGACCGACGCCGCCTGGCATCTGCACGAACTGACCGCCGGGACGGAGCTGTCCGCCTTCGTGGTCTTCTCCTCGCTCGCGGGCGTGCTGGGCGGGGCGGGGCAGGGCAGTTACGCCGCCGCCAACGCGTTCCTCGACGCGCTGGCGCAGCAGCGCCGCCGCACCGGTCTGCCCGGACTGTCCCTCGCCTGGGGCCTGTGGGCGGAGGCCACCGGCATGACCGGGCACCTCGGCGAGGCGGACCTGGAGCGGATCAAGCGCGGCGGGATCGCCGCCCTCGGCACCGAGCAGGGGCTCGGGCTCCTGGACGCCGCGCTCACCCGGGGCACGGACGATGCGCTGCTCCTCGCCGCCGCCCTCGACGAGCCCGTCCTGCGCGCCACCGCACCGGACCTGCTGCCCCCGCTCCTCGCCGGTCTGTTCCCGCCGCGCCGCCGCGTCGCCGTGGCCCGCGCAGGCCGGGCGGCCGGTGCGGACGGTCGCACGGCGCTCGACTCGCGGGACGCGGTCGTGGACCGGCTGCGGTACCGGTTCGCCGGAACCATGGGGTTCGACACCACGGAGATCGACACCGTCGCGCCGCTCGTCGGCCAGGGCCTCGACTCCGTGATGGCCATGCAGATGCGCAGCCTGATCGAGTCGGACTTCGGCCAGGCCCTGCCGATCGCCTCGCTGTTCAACGGCGCCACCGTCGAGAGCATCGCCGACCAGCTCGTCGCGGGCGCGGGCCGGGCCGTGGACGGCCCTGACACAAGCGGGGGCACCGAGGACGCCGAGGACATCGCGGAGGTCGTACGCCATCCCGCCACACGGGACGTCGTACGCCTGCTCCGCGCCGAGCAGCACGGCACGCCCGCCGTCACCCACCACATCGGCCTCGCCGTGCGGCTCACGGCCCCGACGACGCGGGACCGCCTGACCGAGGTGATCGCCTCGCTGACCGCCCGGCACGCCGCGCTGCGCACCGCGATCGTCCCGGACGCCGACGACGGGCTGCGGCTGGAGGTCCGGCGTTCCCTCGACGACGACCTGGTGCGCTGGTCACCGGTGGACGAGGGCACGGACGTGGACGAGCGGCTGCGCGCGCTGATGGAGCCGCCGTTCGACCTGTCCCTCGCTCCGCTGTGGCGGTTCGAGCTGCTCGCCTACCCGTCCGGCGAGCAGGTTCTCGTGTTCGGCGCGCACCACGCGGTCTCCGACCTGGCCTCGCTGATGCTGGTGGCCCACGGCCTCGGTGCCGGACTCGGCGGAGCCGAGCCACCCGCCGCCGTCACCAACCGCGACATCGACCTGCTGCTGCGGGCCCAGGCCGAGCGCCCGGCGGACGAGCAGGGCCCGTCGGCCGCCTGGCGCGAGGACTTCGTGGGGGCCCGGCGCCTCGACCTCGAACTGGCCGGGCCGCGGCCGGTGGAGCGGTCGTTCCGCTCGGCCATGCACCTGGCGGACCTGCCGCAGGACCTCCACGAGAAGGTGACGGCCCGGGCGAACCGCCTCGGCATCACGCCCGCCGCCTTCTGGCTCGGTGTCCTGACGGTGCACCTCGCCCGGCTGCGCGAGCGGAACAGGTTCGTCCTCGCGGTCCCCGTGGACACCCGCCTGCACGTGTCCGCTCCGGACGCGGTCGGGTACTTCGGCCTGCCCATCCCGTACGCCGCCCAGGTGGAGGCGGGGGAGGCGGTGGCCGACGTACTGCGGCGCACCGACAGCCGGCTGAGCCGGGTCCTGGAACGCGGCGTCACGTTCTTCGACGCGATGTCCGCCCTCGTCGAGGAGGGGCTGTACCGCAAGGACGCGCCCCTCGTCGAGGTCTACTTCAACTACATGCCGCCGCAGGCCGGTGCCGCGGAGGGGCTGCGGATCGTCCCGGCGGGCACCGGCTACTCCGACCTCGACCTGATGGTCACCGTGATGCCGGGCCTCGGGAAGGTCGGCCTCGAATACAACGCCGACGTCCTCGACGAGGCGCACTGCGCGGACCTCGCGCGCGGCTGCCTCGCCCTCGCCGCCGAGATCGCCGACGGCCCCGACACCCTCCTCGCGCTACCGGAAGGACCCACCACCGTGGCCCCCGAGCCCGCGACGGCCACCACCGTGGCTCCCGAGCCCGCGACGGCCACCGAGTCCGCCGTGGCCCCCGAACCCGCACGCCGGATAGCCGTCGCGGCCACCTTCGCCCTCGGCAATCTCCCGGCCATGCTGTCGGTCGCCCTGGAGGACGCCGGTGTCGACGGCGGGCCCTTCGAGGTGGCCGAGGCCCCCTACCACCAGGTCCTGGCGAGCCTGCACGACCCGGGCAGCGTTCTCGCCGGGACGCCGACGGTCGCGAGCCTCGTCCTGCTGCGTCCCGGCGACCTGACGCGCTTCGCGGACCCGGACGGCGGCGGCGACCTGCTCGCCCAGCTCGCCGACGAGTACCCGACCGCCCTGCGCGCCCTCGCCGACCGCACCCGCACCCCGCTCGTCGTGGCCTTCCTGCCGGAGCGCTCCGACGATGAACGGCTGCGCACGTGGGAGCGACAGGTGACGGCGCGCCTCGCCGACCGGCCGGGCATCGCCGTACTGCCCTCGGACACGTGGAACGACGACGACTACCCGGTGGCCGACGTGTTCGACGCGCACACCGACGCCATGGCCCACCTGCCGTTCCAGGACGAGTTCCAGGCGGTCGTGGCGCTGCGGCTCGCCGATGTCGTCTGGAAGGTCCGCCGCCGGGCGCCCAAGGTGATCGTCGTCGACGGGGACGAGACGCTGTGGAGCGGCGTGGCCGGTGAGATCGGTCCCGACAACGTCGACCTGACCGGTCCGCGCGCCCTGCTCGCCCGGCGGCTGCTCCAGTGGCGGGAGGCAGGAGTGCTGCTCGCCCTGGTCTCCAACAACGACGAGGAGACGGTGCACCGGATCCTCGACCGTTCGGACAGCCCGCTGCACCGGGAGCACTTCGCCGCGATCTCCGCGGCGTGGGAGCCGAAGTGGACGCGGATCGTGAAGATCGCCGAGGAGCTGCGGCTCGGCCTCGACAGCTTCCTGTTCCTCGACGACAACCCGGTGGAAATCGCCGGGGTGCGCGCCCAGTTGCCCGAGGTGCTGTGCGTCACCTGCCCGAGCGCGAACGAACTCGCCGACTTCGTCGCCCGGTTGTGGCCGATGGTGCCGCGCGCCGCGACGGCGGAGGACTCCGCCAGGGCCGAGTTCTACCGGCAGGAGCAGGTGCGCGGCGAGGCCCGTGCACAACTGGGCTTCGCCGAGTTCCTGGAGAACCTCCAGCTCGAACTCGACATCGAGCCCGTGTCCGAGGAGACGGCCGAGCGCACCATCCAACTCAGCAGGCGCACCAACCAGTTCAACCTGCGGCCCCGCCCTCTGGACGCCGCCGAACTGGAGCGGCTGCGGGAGGACGGTGAGGTGTGGACGGCGACCGCGCGCGACCGGTTCGGCGCGTACGGGCAGATCGGCGTCCTGGCCGTCACCGCGGACGACGACGCACTCGAAGTGGTCGCCTGGATGATGAGCTGCCGCGTGCTCGGCCGGGGCGTGGAGGACCGGCTGCTCCAGTGGCTGGCCGACCGGGCCGAGGAGCAGGGATGCGGCACGGTGCGCCTCGTCGCCGACAACACGCCCCGCAACATTCCTGCCCGGCGCCTGGTCTCCCGCCTGGGCGGCGGCGACGTCGAGGCACCGCGCCTCGAGGTGGCGGTGCCGGTGGCACAACTCCGGGAGTTCCGTTCCTGGGACCTCGGATCCGAAAACGCAGCGGAGGTCAGCAATGCCTGAGGCGGGCAGCGGCACCAGCCGCAACCGCAGTGTCAACCGCCGTCCCGAGGAGGAGGTGATCGAGCGGCGCGGCCCCGGCCGCGCCCAGGCCACCGACCTCCTGGCGCGCTTCCGGAAGACGGCCGAACCCGCCGCCCCGAAACCGGCACCCGCCGACGGGGCGGGAGCCCGCGGTGTCATGGAGGTCGCCGCGGACATCGTCGCCCGGGCCGCCCGCTTCCTGCCGGGGAGCACGCCCGACGCGGAGACGGACCTGTTCGACGCCGGTCTGTCGTCGGTCGACGCGGTCGAGCTCGTCTCGGTCATGGCCCGCGAACTGGACGTACGGGTGAGCCTGGACGACGTCTTCGCGGACGCGCGGCCCCGTCGCCTCGCCCAGCGCTGGGCCGCCGCGGCGGGGCTGCCCACCGCGGTGTCCGACGCCCGGCCGGGCGCGCCGTCGCCGAGCGCGCCGACAGCACCGTCGTCGAACGGCTCGCCGTCGATCGCGCCGGTCGTCGTCCGCGCGTCGGACGGCGGGGCGGACGAGGACCTGGAGATGATCCTGGCCGACCTCGCGCTCGCCGACCGGCTGCCGTTCAGCCGCCAGGCCGACCGGGTGCCGCCGCGCCGCATCCTGCTCACCGGTGCCACCGGCTACCTCGGCAGCCACCTCCTGCTCGACCTGCTGCGGCAGAGCGACGCCCACGTGGTGTGCCTGGTGCGCGCGGCGGATGACGCCGCCGCCGAACGACGCCTCGCCGATGCCCTGGCGAGCTTCGACCAGCCCTGGTCCAGCGAGGTCCGGCGGCGGGTCACGGTGCTCGCGGCGGACCTCAGGCAGCCGCGCCTCGGCCTGTCGCCGGAGGGCTGGGAGAGCCTGGCCCAGGAGATCGACGCGATCGTCAACGTCGCCGCCGCGGTCGACTTCCTGCGCGGCTACCCGTCGCTGCGCCAGACCAATGTGCTCGGCCCGCTGGTCCTCGCCGAGCTGGCGATGACCGGGCGGCCCAAGCCACTGCACCACATCTCGTCGGTCGCCGTGTTCAACGAGGTCGGCATCGAGAAAATGGGCGAGGACGACCCGGTCGCCCACATCGACCGGCTCGTCGCGGGCTACGACAAGTCGAAGTGGGCTGCCGAGGCCGTGCTGCGGCGGGCCCGCGAGCACGGCCTGACCGTGACGTTCCTGCGTCCGGGCGCGATCGGCGGCCACACCCGGACCGGTGTGTACAACCCGCGCGACCTCAGCACCGGCCTGATCGGGGCGTTCTCCCGGTACCGGACCGTCCCGGCGTTCAAGTTCATGAACCTGGCGCCCGTGGACTGGATCAGCAAGGTGGCGGCCGCGGTGGTGTTCGATCCCACGGCATGGGGCCAGAACTACAACGTGACGGGCCGCGCGGAGACGCTGCCGGAACTGGTCAAGGACATGAAGCTGGCCGGCATGAACGTACGGGTGGCCAACTGGCGGGACTGGCGCGACGACCTGCTTCAGCGGCATGCGGCCGATCCGGTGCCCGAACTCGACTTCCTGGTCCGGATCTTGCGCAGCCCCACCGCGATGAAGCTGTTCGAGGCGCTGATGTTCGGCCCCGAGGCCGGTTCGGAACGCACCGAGACGTTCGTGACGCGGCACCGCCTGCCCATGGCCGAACGGTACGGCGCCCAGGCGCAGTTGAAGGCCTTCGAGCGGATGGCGAAGGACGGCGTGGCGCGGCTGCCCAGCCGCGACGACCCGCCCTATCTGTCGTTCCGCGAGCGCACGAAGGGCCATGTGGGCCCGATCGGCGAGGACCGCGACACCAAGTGCCGGATGGCCCTCACGCTGTCCATCGCGAGCATGTACCAGGTCGTACGGCACCGGAAGATCGACGTCCGAGGCGAGGTGACCTGCGAGCGGCTGCACCCGGAGCCGCTGACGGTGGAGGCGGGCGAGATCTGGGTCCGTCCCGACGAGGGCGTCCCGCTCCGGCACGGCAGTGACCACCCCCTGCTGCGCTACCGTCTGGTCCTGGTGGACCGGGACGGCGGCCGCTGGTGGCTGGAGGGCTGGAAGACGGCCCGCGCCAGCCGTGACTTCTGGAAGCAGACCCGGACCATCGAGGTCACCATCGGACGCGAGGGCGAGCCGGCCCGCCTGGCCGGTGTGGTCAAGGTGCCCGGCAAGAGCTACGTCCCGGACCAGATCGACGGGATCCGGGTCGATCCGCGGTTGTCGTCACAGGAGCAGCGGCTCGCCAAACTGGCCTGGCTGTCGTGGTTCTTCGTACAGGTGGGCATGGGGCTCGCGGAGCCTTCCCTGCGCGTCGCCGCCGAACTCCTGGACCTGCGCCGGGACGCGATCGACCGGGACAAGGACAAGCTGCAACGCAAGATCAGGAAGCTGATGATCAAAAGGGAGCAGACCCGATGACGCTGAGGCCCCTCCACCACGCGCTCGGGGACCGGGTCGAGGAGATCCCCTTCACCGCCTCCGACGGCACGGAGCTCGGCCTGTGCCGGGTCGCCCCCGAGGACCGCGCCACCGACCGCCCGGCCGTGCTGATCCTGCACGGCCTCACCGCCTCGGCGGACATGTTCACGCTGCCCGAGACCCGCAACCTGGTCGACGTCCTGCTCGACGCGGGCTACGAGCCCTGGCTGCTCGACTGGCGCGGCAGCTGCCGTCTTCCGTACAACGAGGGCCGGGTGCGCTACACCTTCGACGACGTGGCGCTCTACGACATCCCCGAGGCGGTGTCGCTGATCAGGGAACGGATCGACGGCCGCGAGCTGTTGGTCGTCGCGCACTGCATCGGGGCGATGTGCCTGTCGCTGAGCATGGCGGCGGGGCTGGTGCCCGGCCTGGCCGGCGTCGTCGCGCAGGGGGTGTTCCTCACGCCGAAGATGTCCTGGAAGACGCGGGCGCGCCTGCACTTCGGCGGGGAACTGCTCCGGTCCCGCCTGGTCAACATCCCCACCGACTTCAAGAAGGTGGGCCTGTGGTCGAAGCATTCGCTGATCTTCGCGGAGGTCTCGCTGGGCGCCGAGTGCAAGGACCCCAACTGCCAGATCCTGCACAACGACTCGTGGGGCGTGGGTGGTTCGCTCTTCGAGCACGACAACCTCGATGACATAACCCACGACCGTTTGGCCGACCTGTACGGTACGGTGCCGATGTGGATTTTGCCGCATCTGCGCAGCATCGAACTGGCCCACACGATGATGCGGTACAACGACGCCGACGGTCGCTACGACGCGTTGCCGAAGAACGCGCTCGACAACGCGGGGAAGTTCGACACCCCCCTGATGCTTCTGTCCGGCAGCGACAACCGCTTCTGGTACGACTCCAACGAGCTGTGCCACGACGTCCTCACGCGCCGGTACCCCGAGATGGACGTCCGCTACGTGGAGGTTCCGGGATACGGCCACCTCGACGCGTTCATCGGCCGCAACGCGGCGCTGGACGTGTTCGGCCACATCGTGGACTTCCTCGACGAGTGCCGATCGGTCAACGCCCCTGCGGTGCGGGAGTAGGTAGACGCATACGATGACGTCCGAAATCGAGCAGCCGGGTGGCGCGCCGTCCGGTGCGCGCCTGGTGATGCCCATCATCTTGCTCACCATCTTCACGGTCCCCCTGTCGATATCCGGAACAGCCGTGTCCCTGGGCGACATCGCAGATGACCTGGGGTCCTCGTCAACAGGCGAGCAGTGGGCTCTCAACGGATACACGCTCACCTTCGCCTGCTCGACTCTCATCTGGGGCTCCATCGCGGACATCATCGGGCGATGGCGAGCCCTGATGACCGGGTTGCTGATCTTCGGTGTCGGCTCCGCGATGAGCCTGGTCGCCACGGACTACCTGGTGCTGGACGCGGCCCGGCTGGTCGCGGGGGCGGGCGCGGGTGCCGTCTTCTCGGTGGGCACGGCGGTGGTGTCATCGAATTTCGAGGGTGAGCGCCGCACCCGTGCCTTCGCCCTCCTGGGATCGGTCGCGGGTCTGTCCCTGGCCTTCGGCCCGTCCCTGTGCGGCCTGTTCACCCAGGTCGTCGGCTGGCGGTTCGTCTACGGATTCCAACTGGGCTGCCTGGTCATCGCGTGCCTCGGCATGCCGATGATCCGCCGGGCGGCCGCCCATGAGAAGCGGTACGCGGCCCGGATCGATGTGGCGGGAGCCGTGCTCTTCTGCGTCGCGACCACTCTGACGCTCGGTGGTTTGGCGCTCGGTTCGGCGACGGGGTGGCTGTCACTCCCCTTCCTGCTGTGCACAGCTGCCGGGCTCGTGGCTTACGGGCTGTTCGCGTGGCGGGAATCCACCGCGCCGAGCCCTCTGCTGAGCCTGCGCACGCTACGGAACAAGCGCTTTTCCGGAATGACGTTGGTGGTCGCGGTGTCATCCTTCACCTTCACCAACGCGGTGGCCTACCTGCCGGTCTTCTTCCAGGGCGCCTACGGCTCCTCAGCAGGCGCGAGCGGCGCGTTCTTGATGTTCCTGACCATGCCCGTACTGATCTCCCCGCTGATCGCCGGACGTCTGGCTGCCAGAGGGACAGCCGTGGACACGATCCTGATCTGGAGCATCGCGCTGATGGTCGTGGGCCTGGTGGCCACCGGCGCGGTCGCGGAGCAGGGCCTCGCCTGGATGACGTTGCCGATGGTGATCGTCGGCGCCGGATTCGGGCTCCAGGCCGGTTTGATCGACGGTGAGGCATTGGCGCAGGTGCCCGCGAAGGAGGCGGGCATGGCGGCCGGATGGATCAATACCGTCCGGCTGGGAAGCGAGGCCATCGCGGTGTCGCTGTTCGGCTCGCTGTTCGCCAGCTTCGCGGGCAACGCCGACCACGCCTCCCGCCAGGGCTTCGCAGGCATCACGATCGGCTCCACCTTGTTCGCAGCGGTGATCGGTCTCCTGTCGATATTCCTGCTGCGCCGAGGCCGGCAGGGTGATACGGCACCGCAGGCGCAGCGTCTCATCGCCCGATCCTCGGGGCCGGTGCAGCGGCGCGGTGCTCGGTCGGAGTGATGCCGCGGAGCCGTTTGAAGGCGACGCTCAGCGCGAAGGCGTTGGCGTAGCCGACCTTCCGGGCGATCGAGCCGACCGTGGCGTCCGTCTCGCGCAGCAGGTCGGCCGCCACGTCGACGCGCCAGGAGGCGAGGTAGGTCATGGGTGGTTCGCCGACCTGTGCGGTGAAGCGGCGGGCGAACGTGGCGCGGGACACTCCCGAGGTGGCCGCCAGGTTCGCCACGGTCCATGGGTGGGCCGGATCGTCGTGGAGCAGGCGCAGGGCGTGGCTCACCGCCGGGTCGTCCATCGCGCCGTACCACGGCGGCGCATGCGCCGCGGACTGGTCGAACCAGGTACGCAACGTGGAGAGGAGCATCAGGTCCAGCAGCCGGTCGCGCATCGCCTGCTGTCCGGGCGCGTCCCTGGCGATCTCCTCGATGACCAGATCCCGTAGTGAGCGGTGGCAGTCGACGTCGGGAAGCACCAGTACTTCGGGCAGCGCGTGCAGCAGCCGCTCGCTGATTTCGCCCCGGCCGGTGTAGGCGCCGCTGAGCAGGAGGGCCGAGTCGTCGGGGACCTCGTCGGGCTCGTCCTTGTCGGCGTCGCGACGACAGTAATCGGTGCTGGTGATCACGGCCTGCGGTGGGGTGGCCGGGTCGTCCGCGACCGTATAGGGCGCTCGGCCGCGGATGATCGCGATGTCTCCGGGGCCGACCGGCACCGGTTCGCCGTCCGGGGGGACGATCCATGCCCGGCCGCGCAGCATCGTGGCCAGCGTCAGAGGTGAGCCGCTGGCGAATCGCAGGGACCACGGCCCGCTCATGACGGTCCGTCGGAACAGGGCACCGCGTGCCCTCACCCCCGTCCAGCAGTTCGGAGAGCACATCCACGCGCCTACTGTAGACGCACAGACATCGACGTGAGTCTCCAAGCCATGGACCGTCTCACGAGAAGTGGCTTGGCTGGTCTCATGACCAAGCATCCGATTCTGGTAACTGGCGGTACGGGCAAGTCCGGCAGCCGGGTCGTGTCCCGCTTGGGAGCGCAGGGGACACCGGTCCGGGTGGCATCGCGCTCCGGCGAGCCGCCATTCGACTGGTTCGACCGCGCTACCTGGGACTCCGCGCTGGAGGGCGTGAAGGCGGTGTACGTCGTGCCGATCGACGGGGCACTCCTCACCCGCCCCTTCGTGGAGCGCGCCGTCGAGCTGGGTGTCGAGCGCGTCTGGACGCGATCCTCGCCGGTGAGCTGAGACTGCCGGCCGGGGACGGCGCAGCCTCCTTCGTCGATGCCGAGGACATCGCCGCGGTCGCGGTCGCGGCCCTCACCGAGGACGGCCACCGTGGGCAGATCTACGAACTCTCCGGGCCGCGCGCTCTGACCATCGCCGACGCGGTCGCGGAGATCTCCAAGGCCACCGGCCGCGATGTCCGCTACGTCTGTCCCCCGGTGAGTTCGTCGCCGAACTCACCGGACAGGGATGGTCGGCCGCCGAGGCGGAGGACTACGCGGAGGCGGTGAGCCCGATCCGGCGCGGAATGGACAGCCACCTGTCCGACGGAGTGCGGCGCGCACTCGGCCGACAGCCGCGTGACTTCACCGACTACGTGAAGGCGTCCGTCGGGGCGTGGGGTGCGGTGGGGGAGAGGACGTAGGCGGCCGACCGCGTCGTGTGCGATGCCCTCCCCGTCAGGGCGGCGTGACGCGCCGGCCGGCCGTGGCGCTGTCGCGCAGGAAGCCCGCGAAGGACTGGGCGGCGGGGGTGAGGGCGTGGTCGGCCATGCGAACGAGGAGGATGCGGCGTACCGGGGCGGGGGGTTGCAGCGGCAGGACGCCGACGCCGCCGCGGATGCCCTCCAGGGCCAGGGTGGGGGCGAGGGCGACGCCGATGCCGGCGGCGACCATGGCCTGGGCCTCCTGGTAGTCGTGGGCCTCGTAGGCGATCTGCGGCTCGAACCCGGCCGTGTGGCAACTGCGGGCCAGGGCCTCGGCCACCGGGTGGTGGTCGGCGCGGGTGATCCAGGGGTCGTTCGCGAAGTCGGCGAGGGCGGCCATGGGGCGGTCGGCGAGGGGATGGTCCTTGCTGACGAGGAGGGCCGGGGGGTCGTCGGCGAGTGAGGTGACGACGATGTCCTCGCGGTCGATGCGGTTCCAGTCGTAGTCCCACATCAGGGACATCTCGACTTCCCGGTTCTCCAACATCGCCCACAGGCCCGCGATGCGCGCGCTGCGCACGGTCAGCCGTACGTCGGGGTGTGCTTCCCGGAAGGCGATCACGGCCCGGGGGAGGAGGGAAGCGCCGACGGTGGGGAAGGTGCCGATGCGGAGGGTGCCCGCGCGGAGTCCCGCGAAGTCGGCGAGCTCGTTCTCCGCGGCCGTCAGTTCCCGCTCGATCCGCTCCCCGCGCATCGCGAGCGCGCGCCCCGCGTCGGTGAGCGTGACGCCCCGCGCATGGCGCTCCAGCAGCGGTTGCCCGGCCTCCGCCTCCAGGCGGCTGACCTGCTGGGACACCGCGGACGGCGTGTAGTTGAGCGCACGCGCGGTGGCGGTGACCGAGCCGCGGCGGGCGACCTCGGTGAAGAGCAGGATGCGCCGTACATCGAGCACCGCGCCACCTCCAGCGTTAACCCCAACTTAATACCCGTGCAGATTTCCGAGATTGTACTTCACGCTCTCTGCGCCCACCGTGGATCACACCCCGCACGGAAGTGCCGTCGGGGTTTCCACGAGGAGTCTGTTGTGCTGCGTCTCCAGGGCGAGATGATCCGCGGAGGAACCAGCAAGTGCTGGATCTTCGACCACCACGATGTGGTGGCGACCGGCGTGGACGCCGACACCCTGTTGCTCGCCGCCTACAACGCCGCCGACCCCCGCCAGATCGACGGCGTCGGCGGCGCCTCCTCCACCACCTCCAAGGCCGCGATCGTCCGGACCTCGGCCGCGCCGGGCATCGACGTCGAGTACGCCTTCGCGCAGGTCGGTATCGGTGACGAGCGCGTGGAGTGGACCAGCAACTGCGGCAACTGCGCCACCGCCGTCGCCCTGTACGCGGTCCACAACGGCCTGGTGCCGATCACAGCGGACGCCACCACGGTGCGGATGCTCAACGTCAACACCGGAGCCCGCCTCACCGGCACCATCCCCACCCCGGGCAGCACGGCCCCCGACGAGGGCGCGGCCGCGGTGCCGGGCACCGCCGCGCTCGGTGTGCCGGTCCTGCTCGGCTTCGAGGACCCCGCGGGTACGAGCACGGGCCGCGCCCTGCCGACCGGCCGTGCCCTGGACACCCTGACCGGGCCCGCCGGTCCGGTCGAGGTGTCCCTGGTCGACGCGGGAGCCCCGGCCGCGCTGTTCGAGGCCAAGGCGTTCGGCCTCGACGGCACCGAGTCCCTGGCCGAGTTCGCCGCGGCGGTGCCCGCGCTGGCCGCGCTGCGCCGCGAGGCCGCCCTGACCATGGGTCTGGCCGAGGAGAGCGACCCGGTCAGCCATGCCGTGCCGAAGGTCGGCGTCGTCGCCCGGTCCGCCGCGTATCGCACCACCCAGGGCACTCTGGTCGCACCGGACGAGTACGACCTGGCCGTACGCATGGTCTCCATGCACGCACCCCACCCGGCGATCGGTCTCACCTCGGCCGTCGCGCTGGCCACCGCAGCCGCCACCCCCGGCACCCTCGCCCACCGCATCGCCCGGCAGACCGCCGACGGCACGCTGCGCCTGGGCACCCCGGCAGGTGTCATCACCGCCCAAGCCGTCCCCGCGCCGGACGGAGCGTCCCCCACGGTGCTGCTGCACCGCGCCGCCCGACGCATCGCCCGAGCCGAACTTCTCGTTCCCGTCCTGGAAGGACGCCCCGCATGAGCCGCAACGATGCCGCCCCGGGTACCGTCACCGCTCCACCACGCCGCATCCGCCGGCTGCTGTCCCTGCTCTACGTCCAATGCCTGATCGGCGTCCTCGCCGGGGCTGCCGTCGGCTGGCTGTGGCCGTCCTTCGGAACCGATCTGAAGCCCCTCGGCGACGGCTTCATCGCGCTGGTGCGCATGATGATCGCGCCGATCATCTTCTGTACCGTCGTCCACGGCATCGCCTCCATGGGCAACGCGCGCGCCGTCGGCCGGGTCAGCCTCAAGGCGTTGCTCTACTTCGAGGTGCTGACCACCGTCGCCATGGTGATCGGCCTGGTCGTCGTCAACATCGTCCAGCCCGGCAGCGGACTGCACGTCGACGCCTCCACCCTCTCCACCGAGGGCCTGCCGCCGGAGGCCACCGCGAGCCACGAGAGTTTCGCCGCCTTCGTCCTCGCCATGATTCCGGACACCCTGCTCAGCGCGCTGACCGGCCACGAGATCCTGCCGGTGCTGGTGATCTCGGTGCTGTTCGGCTTCGGCCTGCACGCGAGCGGCGAGGCGGGTCTCGGGATCGCCCAGGGCATCGAGAAGCTGTCCAAGGTCCTGTTCACGCTCATCCGTTGGATCATGCGGCTGGCCCCGGCCGGTGCCTTCGGCTCCATGGCCTTCACCATCGGCAACTACGGTCTGGACACCCTGCGCCACCTCTTCCTGCTGGTCGGCTCCTTCTGGCTCACCGCGCTGTTCTTCGTCCTGGTCGTCCTCGGCACGGTCATGCGCCTCAACGGCCTGCGCCTGCTGCCCTTCCTCCGCTACATCAAGGAAGAGCTGCTGATCGTCCTGGGCACCTCGTCCACCGAGCCGGTGCTGCCGCGCATGATGGGCAAGCTCCAACACGTGGGCGCCTCCAAGCCGGTGGTCGGCATCACGCTGCCCGCCGGGTACTCCTTCAACCTCGACGGCACCGCGATCTACCTGACCATGGGCTCGGTCTTCCTCGCCCAGGCCCTCGGCATCGACCTCAGCCTCACCCAGCAGCTGTCGATGCTCGCCGTCATGCTGCTCACCTCCAAGGGCGCCGCCGGTGTCACCGGTTCCGGCTTCGTCGCCCTGGCCGCCACCCTCAGTGCCGTTCCGCACGTACCCGTCGCCGCCCTGGCGCTCATCTTCGGCATCGACCGCTTCATGTCCGAGGCCCGCGCCCTGACCAGCCTGGTCGGCAACGGCGTCGCCACCCTGGCGGTGGCCAAATGGGAGGGCCAGCTCGACGAGGACCGCGCCAAGGCCGTCCTCAGCGGCGACATCCCGTACCCCTCCGGTCCCGAGGGCGAGCCCGCCACCGGCGAGAAGCCCGTGGACGACGGCCCGAAGGCAACGGCCGGAACGGACCGCGACCCCGTGGCGGCCGTCGGCTAAACGGTGTCGGGGCGGAGGACCAGGTCGAGCAGGCCGGGGAAGCGCGCGTCGAACTCCTCGCGGCGCAGCCGGTTGACCCGCCTCGGCCCCTGGTCACGCTGCTCCACCAGACCGGCGCCGCGCAGGACCGAGAAGTGGTGGCTGAGCGCGGCCTTGCCGACCGGGACATCGAAACTGCCGCAGCCGCGCGTCCATTCGGCGGAGCCCGCCAGCTCGCGGACGAGCTGGATGCGTACCGGATCGGCGAGCGCGGACAGCGCGGTCAGGACGGACACCTCGGCGGGGTCCGTGTGCACCGGTGCGGCGCGATGACCACCACCCGCGGCCGGGTTCGCCATGTGCCCCTCCTCACCTTGCCCAGTGTTCGATGAATATCTTACAGTCCCCAGTGTTCGCTTTTCATTGAACACCCGCTTTTCATTGACCACTGCCGAAAGGGTGTGTTCCGTATGCGTACGGTCGCGTTCCAGGAATACGGCGGCCCCGAGGTGCTACGGGTCGTGGAGGCCGAACCCCCGGAGCCGGGGCCGGGCCAGGTCACCATCGATGTCGCCTACGCGGGCGTGAACTTCGCGGACCTCAAGGCCCGCGCCGAGGGGTACCGGGTGGCATCGCTGCCCTACGTCCCCGGCCTGGAGGTCTCCGGGCGGATCCGGGCCGTCGGCCCCGGTGCCGAGGGGCTGCGCCCGGGGCAGGACGTCGCCGCCCTCGTCGGCGGCGGCGCCTACGCGGAGACGGTGGCCGCCGAGGCCGCCACCGTCTTCCCCCTCCCCGACGGCCTGGACCTGCGGACCGCGGCCACGCTCCCCACCGTGCTGCCGACCGCGCACGCGCTCCTCCACGAGGTGGGGCGGCTGCGCGCCGGGGAGAGCGTGCTGGTGCACGGCGCCGCCGGAGGCATCGGCACGGTGGCCGGACAACTGGCCCGGGCGGCGGGCGCCGGTGCCGTGTACGGCGTGGTCTCCTCCACGGCCAAGGCTCCGCACGCTCTGGAGCACGGCTACGACGAGGTGTTCACCACGGACACCTTCCCCGACGACATCCACCGCGCCACCGGCGGCAGGGGCGTCGACCTGGTCCTCGACCCGGTCGGCGGCGACACCCTGCGCCGCGGCCTGGACACCCTGGCCGTCTTCGGACGCCTGGTGTCCTTCGGCAACGCGAGCGGTGCCGAGCCGTGGCACGTCGGTCAGCCCGAGCTGTACGCACAGGGCCGTTCCGTCGCGGGCTTCTCCATCCTGGCCCTCGCACAGTCCGCACCCGAGGCACTGCGCTCCCTCACCGAACGCGCCTTCCGCACGGCCACCGACGGCACCGTGACCCTGCCGGTCACCGCGGAGTTCCCGCTGCCGGACGCGGCCGAGGCCCACCGGCTGATGGGCGGGCGCACCTCCACGGGCAAGTTGCTGCTGCGGATCGCCGATTGAACGCGACCGCCGTGCGCAAGGCGATACAGATGTGGACCGAGAATGACTGACAGCAGCGTGACCCGGGGCTTCACCAGGGTCGCGGGGACCATACCCGCTCCCGCGCTCGTGCTGGGCGGTGTGTGCGGCATCCAGTTCGGCGCGGCCTTCTCACCCCAGATATACCCGCAGGTGGGCGCGCCGGGCGTGGTGTTCCTCCGGCTGCTGATCGCGGGTGTGCTCCTGTGTCTGATGTGGCGCCCACGGCGGCAGGCGCTGGACTCCGTGAAGGGCGCGTGGGGGACGGTGATCGGCGCCGGGGCCCTGCTGGCGGGGCACCACCTCGCGTTCTACGAGGCGGTGAACCACATCCCCCTGGGGGCGGTGGCCACGATCGAGTTCCTCGGCCCGTTCGTCATCGCCCTGGCCGGATCACGACGAGCGGTCGACCTGCTGCCCGCATGCCTGGCGGCCGCCGGTGTCGTCCTGCTCGGCGGAGGTGGCGTCCCCCTCGACCCGGGCGGCCTGGCCCTGGCCGCGGTGGCGGCGTCCTGCTGGGGCGGCTACATCCTGGTCTCCTCCCGCATGGCGCGACGCCTCAGCGGCGGCCAGGGGCTGGCGCTGGCGGTGCTGTGGGCGGCGCTGCTGAGTACCCCGTACGGCATCGCCCGCGCCGGGAGCGCCCTCCTGGACCCCCACGTGCTGTGGGTGGCCGCCGTGGTGGCGGTGGCATCCAGCGTGCTCCCGTACTCGCTCAACCTGGAGGCGCTGCGCCGGATCCCACCGCGGGTGTTCGGCGTGCTGACGAGCCTGGAGCCCGCCGCCGGTGCCCTGTTCGGACTCCTCATCCTCGACCAGCGGCTCGCCTGGCCGCAGTGGCTCGGCATCGCCGCGGTCGCCTGTGCCTCCGTCATCGCGACGTTCCTGGGAGCCGGGGGACGGCGGAACTCCCGAGTGAGCGCCAAGGGCACCTCGCCGGAGGCCGGACGTCACGCCTTGAGCGAGACCGGCTCGGCGAGGTAAGTCATGGCGCGCCGTCGGCGGATGCGCCCGCACGGCACGGACCTGCCGGTCCGCACGGACCGCGTCCAGATGTACGGCGACGGTCCCGCGGCGCCCGAGTAGGCCCACTACGAGGGCGACCCTCCGCCTTGCGATCGCACGCACCAGACGCCGCGGGCTGATCCGACGGGACTTTGCGGAAACCCCCTAGGGCACCACCGCGCTGCTGCGCTACCACGCCCCCATCGGCTCCTACGAGTTCTGCACCCGCCTGCTGCGGGAGACCAGCGTCGTAGGCGGACCCTCGCGCAGGACGGGCCTCGGCCTCCGGCGCCCCGCCCGCGACGGCGGCGCCGCGCGCCTGGAGGAGGGCGTTGCCGCCGACGTGGTCGGAGTGCTGGGGCCCCCGGACGAAGTCTGGGGGAGGGGTGTTCATGACCAGGCCGACGGCCGTCCCGGCCTGCGCGCGGGCCCAGTCGGCGGTCACCTCGGCGTGGCCGACGAACCCGCTGTCGACCAGGGCCGGTTGCCGCCCGGGGAGCAGCAGCGTGTTGGCATCCGGGAACGCCGCTGCCGCCACGTCAGCCATGGCGGCAACGGCGGAGGTGGGGCTGTGGGCTCGCCGCTCGGGCCTGTTCAGGCGGATCAGCGTCTGCTGCCCGTGGCGATGAGCTTCCGCTCGCCGCCGTCCCGGACGCCGAACACCTCCAGCTGACACATGGTCAGGGTGCGTCCGGACTTCAGGACGGCAACATGATCCGTGAACGGGGGCTCGTCAGCCGACCAGGCGTTCCGCCAGCAGGAACACGCCGATGGCGATCATCATGGCACCGGAGACACGGGTGACGGCCCGGGCCGCCGAGGGCCGGGTCTTCAGGACCGTGCGGGCGAGGACGCCGACGCCGAGGTAGACCAGGGCGCAGGCCGTCATGTGGAGCGTGCCCAGCAGGCCGGTCTGCGCGGCGACCGGCCAGCCGCCCGCGGGGTTGATGAACTGCGGAAACAGCGAGAAGTACAGCAGCAGCGCCTTGGGGTTCAGGCCGCTGATTCCGATCCCCTTGAGCATGATCTGCAAGCGGGAGGATCCCATCGCCTCATTGGAGGCCGTCAGCGTGGCGGGCTGCCGCAGTACGCCGCAGCCCAGCCACACCAGATAGCCCGCCCCGGCGACGGTCAGCGTGGTGAGCACGGTCGCCGAACTCGCCACGATCACCACCAGCCCCGCGACGGCGAGCAGCGTGTACCCGACGTATCCCGCTATCAGCCCGGCGACCGCCGGAACCACCGACCGGTCCCGCAGCCCGGCCGAGATCGCGTACGCCCAGTCGGCGCCCGGGGTGAACACCAGCAGCAGATCCACTGCCAAGAAGGCCGCCAGCGTCGTCATTTCCATCGATCGATCCCTCGCATTCTTGCTCTGGGAGGGAAGGCTAGGCCGAAAGGACCCAAAGGTGTTTGCGTTCTTACCCCGCGATGGCTGTTCTAGAGGGAGAAATTTTTCCATAGGCGCCATTCACCGGAAGATTTTTGCCGGGCCGCCTGTGTGCGAGGTTGGCGCTCAGGTGAAAGAACCGTGCCGCCCCGCCACTTGGTCTCGCTGGGCCACCACGTCATCGTCCACATCGACGGCGGCGAACAGCCCGGTGCTGCCGAGTGGCGCGCGGGCTACCTGGATGCCATGCGCCGCCACGGCCAGGAGAGCCGGGCGCGCGTACGGCCCGGCGACGACACCGAGTTGGCCGGCTCTGAACAGAGGGAGGCGGGGCTCCCGCTCAGATCACGGGGCGGAAACCTTGTGCACGGTGGTGTCGTCCGGGTTCAGCCGTCGCCCGTCCGCGGACAGCACTTCCAGTGCGCGGAGGGGACGTCCCTCTCGGCGGTCGACCAGCTCCGAGTGCGGTTCGCCGGGGTCGAAGAAGTTCTGTTCGCCCCACTGCCGCAGTGCCACGATGACGGGGAAGAGCGCCTCGCCCTTCGGGGTCAGCACGTACTCGCGGTAGGCGCTGCCGTCCGAGGCGGGGACGGATTCGAGGACGCCGCCGGCGACCAGGGTGCGCAGTCGCGCGGCGAGGATGTTCTTCGCCACGCCGAGGCTGCGCTGGAACTCCCCGAAGCGACGGCTTCCGTCGAAGGCGTCCCGCACGATCAGCAGGGACCACCAGTCGCCGATCGCGTCCACCGACCGGGCGACAGGGCATGCGCTGTCGTCGAAGCGCGTCCTGGTCACCATGGCGTCCCTCACTCTCACGACCACTCTCACGATGGTTGCAACATGCTACCAAGCGGGCTACTGTCCGCCACTGGTGGCAAGATGAAACCAGGACGTGGGGGAGTGCTGATGCCCGGCAACGGTGATGCTGTGACACGACGGGCCGAGGCTCGAAGCGGGGAGGGTTCCGCGTTCGTCCTGTCCCGTGGCGTCGTCATCCTGTTCGCCGTCGCCTGCGGGGCCGCGGTGGCCAACGTCTACTTCTCCCAGCCGCTCCTGGTGACCATGGGTCACGACCTCGCCATGAGCCCGGCTCTGGTCGGCAGCGTGGTCACCCTCACGCACGTCGGATACGGGCTGGGGCTCTTCCTCCTCGTGCCGCTGGGCGACGTGGTCGACCGCAGACGGCTCATCGTGGGTCAGTTGCTGCTGCTGGTGGTGGCGCTGGTCGTGGTGGCCACCGCTCCCGCGGCGGCGATCCTGCTCGCGGGCATGGCCGCGACGGGGCTTCTCGCGGTCGTCACGCAGACGCTGGTGGCCTTCGCGGCTTCACTGGCCCCTCCCGCCGAGCGCGGACGGGTCGTCGGTCTGGTCACCAGCGGCGTGGTCATCGGAATCCTGCTCGCCCGCACCGCGTCCGGCCTCATGGCCGATCTCGCGGGCTGGCGCTCCGTCTACCTCGCCTCGGCGTCGCTCTCCGCTGCGCTCGCCCTGGTCCTGTACCGAGTGCTGCCGCGCCACGGTGGCACTCCGCCGACAGTCCTGCGCTACGGACAGCTCCTGCGCTCAACGGTCACCCTGTTCGCACGGGAACGACTGCTGCGGCTCCGGGCCCTGTTCGGCCTGCTGGTCTTCGCCGCGTTCAGCACCCTGTGGAGCAGCGTCGCGCTGCCGCTCAGCGAGGCCCCGTACTTCCTGCCGCACAGCGCGATCGGGACGCTGGGGCTGATCGGTGTCGCCGGTGCCCTGGCCGCCACCGTGGCGGGCCGCCTGAACGACCGCGGACTCTCCCGGCGGACCACCGGCATCGCCCTGGCCCTGCTCGCCGCCTCGTGGCTGCCTCTGGCCTTCACCCGCAGCTCGCTCTGGGCCCTGGCCGTCGGGGTGATCCTTCTCGACCTCGCCGTACAGGCGGTCCACGTCACCAACCAGACCCTGATCTACGCACTGCACCCGGACGCGGGCAGTCGGCTGATCGGCGGATACATGGTCTTCTACTCGATCGGCAGCGCCACCGGCGCCCTCGCCGCGACCTCCCTCTACGCGGTGGCCGGCTGGGGCGCCGTCTGTGCACTGGGTGCCGCGTTCAGCTGCCTGGGGCTCGCGCTGTGGGCGTGTGAGCGTTCTCGCCGAAGGCGGTGATGCCGGGGCCCGGTCAGCTTCCACGAACCGTACGGAAGTGTTCTTCGATCTCCTCGAGGCTGCGGTTGCGGGTATCGGGCAGGTAGCGGACCAGGAAGAGGACCGTGACGACGTTGACCGCGGCGAAGAGGAAGAACGTGACGCCGCCGAGGGCGTCGATGAGGGAGGGGAAGGTCAGGGTCACGGCGGCGTTGCCGAGCCGTTGGGTGAAGACCGCCAGGCCCGTGGCCAGGCTGCCGCGGTCGAACGGATCGAGCTGCCGCAGACGGAACCGCGGAGCGTCGCCCTGCCGCCTCAACTCGTCGTTCGCTATACGACGAAGACGCCGAAGAATGGCGACGAGGGCCCAGCTCCAGATGCGATCAACGGGTGGCGGATATAACGTCCGTTATGGATGACCAGATTGTTTCTGTGTGAGGCGTGAGTAGGACATCGTGCGCCTGAAGCTGGAGTGCCCGGAGGACCTGGAGCACGCCGCGGCGCTTGCCTCCTGGCTGGGCCGCCCGACCGTCCATGACGTCGTCGTGCTCGTCCCGTGGCTCGACCCCGACGAACGGCGACGGTCGGCCGCGACGATCCGGCGGTTGTTCAACGACTGCGGCTGTGCTGCCGGGATGGCGGCCTTCGCGGTGACGGCGGGTGTTGCGCTGGGGTACCAGTTCGCCGTCGGGGGTTGGTCCTGGCCGTCGGCAGGGGTCGGCGTGCTTGTCGCTGTCGCGGGGGGTGCCGTCGGCAAGCTGCTGGGGCTGGCCTGGAGCCGCCATCGGCTGCGCTCCCTGCTGCTGCGCATGGACGGTCGAGGCCGGCCGTCCATGCGTCATGATCCCTGAATGATCCCTTGCCCGGCTCGGCCGGCCGGTGTGTGAGACGAGGGAGGAACCGTCATGGCCGTCGTCTGTAGACAGGCCCAGGAATGGGTCGAGGAAAAGGTCTCGCAGCCCATCGAGACATGGGAGTCGCGCACCGAGAAGCGGTGCAGAGATTACGAGTGGTACGACCCGCGAGGCTGGGTCTGCTGGCTCGTCACCGTGACGGTGAAGGTCCTCAGGACGGTCGTGGTCACCGTGGGCAAATTGGTGACACGGCTTGTCTGCAAGGTAGTCGAGGTAGCCGTTGATTTCGGCAAGGATGTCTTCAGCAGTGTGTGGGACCTCTTGGTCGGGGCAACCACCCTCAACCCCCGCCGTATCACGGACGGGATCCTCCGTCTTGTCGGCGGAGTCACGCTGGGTGTCATCCGGTTCGGCCGTCTCGTCCTCGGCGGCGAACTGGTCGCGTTCGCCATCGACGCGGTGAACGACGCATCGATACGACGCCACGTCCGTGGACTTCTGGCGCGGAAATACTCGGGTGGAACCCTTGAACAGATCAAGAGGGCCATCAACCTCGACCACGGGCCTTTCCGGTTGCAGCTGAAGGCCACCGCGTACCTCACCGTCATGGACTCACAGGCCTCCTCGACCACCGACCCGAAGGTGCCCAACCTGGTGGCGCTCCATGAGTCGGGCGAAATCGATCTGCGTGAGCTGTGCGGCATCACCTTCCCTCAAGGGTTCTTCTACCGCAAGCGCTACAGGACCTTCAGGAAGCTGGATGCGGCCGCTGGTGGCGGCGGTGAGCAGGCCGAAGTCCCGCTCACCAAGGACGAGGTGAACGAATACATCATCTCCCGCGGCGAGCGCGGCCCGGACTTCCAGGTCTTTCCCATGGGCGCGGATGACCTGGACACCAAGCTCAGCACGGCGGAGGAAAAGGGGCGCGAACTATACCTGAAGTTCAGCTTTGACGAAAAGACCGTGCCGGTGACCAAAGCGGAGCACATCGTCCAGAACGACGGCGACAACCGCCGCGAGACGCAGAGCGATTTCCTCGCCGAGGTGATCGACCGTCAACGCAAGAGCCTGAGCCCCGCCAACCCCATCGCCGCACGGTTCGATCTCTGTCGTCCCGTCGTCGTCGGCATATTCCGGTACACGAACCACGCCCGGCACGGAGTGGCCAGCATTTTTGGCAAGAGAGAATGCGACGAGAGCACATCGGATACCTCGGGAGTGACCTTCGTCGACAACTTCCCCGACTCCATCTGGAAGTACGTGGTGGTCCATGAGCTCGGTCACTATGTCGGCCTGTGCCATACCGACGGCGTGGACCGGATCATGTTCTCGTCGGAGGAGAAGTCCGCGGCCGCGGGCTGGTCCATTCCCCGCCTGTTCTGGAGTGCCTATCGGAGCGGCGAACCGGACTTCACCCTCGACGAGGCCAAGAAGGCGTGGACGTACATCGTGGAGAACTTCGACCCCACGTGCCTGGGAGCCGCTCCCTCGCCACCTCCCCTGTTCCCTCCCGGCCCGATTCCCCGGCCACCTGCTCCGCCCAAGCCGCCAGAGGGTCCGCCCAAGCCGGACGGTCCGATAGTGAAGTGACGCCGTGTCGGCGGCGGTGGGCCGTGCTCAGCCGACGTGGACGTGGGGGCGGCGGGCGCGGTCGGGTTCGGCTTCGCGGAGGACTTCGCGGGTGACGGGGGCGACCTCTCCCTGGCCGAACAGGAAGAACCGCAGGAACTGGGCGAAGGGGCTGCCCTCGGTCCACTCGAAGTAGATGTGCGGCCGGCACCCGGTCTCGTCCCGTACGTGCAGCAGCAGGGCGGCCAGCGAGTTGGGGATGCTGGAGCCGTCGAGGGTCAGGACGCGGTAGCGGCCGTGCAGCACCTCGCCCCGTACCCGTACCGCGGATTCGAAGTCGGAGGGGTCGCGGACGGTGACCTCGACGAAGACGAGGTCCTCTTCCGCCGGGATGTCGTTGTCGGCCCGTATCTGCTGGATCTTGTCGCGGTACTCGGCCGGGTCGCGGTTGTCGGGCTCGTTGGCGATGAAACGTATCCGGCGGGTGGCGGTGTCACGGACGAAGCGCTCGGCCATGCCGTCCAGCTCCATGTCGGTGACCCGAAGCTCGAAGGCGCGGGCGAGCCGGGACAGCAGGGACACCGCGATGATGCCCGCGATGAAACACGCCCCGATCTTCACACCGTCGGGGCGTTCCACGACGTTGACCGCCGTGGTGTAGACGAAGACCACGGTGATGGCCCCGAAGGCGATGGTCCAGCCCCGCTGCCGGGCGCGGCGGGCGGCGATGGTGACGGCGACGGCGGCGGAGGTCATCAGGACCAGCACCCCGGTGGCGTAGGCGCCGCCCTGGGCGTCCACGTCGGCGTCGAAGATCCAGGTGACCAGGAAGCCGATCAGGGTGAAGACGAGCACCATGGGGCGGACCGCGCGGGCCCAGTGCGGTGCCATGCCGTACCGGGGCAGATAGCGCGGCATGAGGTTGAGCAGTCCGGCCATGGCGGAGGCGCCCGCGAACCACAGGATGCCGATGGTGGCGGCATCGTAGACGGTGCCGAAGACCGAGCCCAGGTACTGGTGGGCGAGGTAGGCCAGGGCGCGTCCGTTGGCCGGGCCGCCCGCCTTGAACGCGTCCTGCGGTATGAGCAGGGTGGTGATGAAGCTGGTGCAGATCAGGAAACCGCTCATGATCACCGCGGCGGTGGTGAGCAGCTTCCGCGTGTCCCGGATCCGGCCGGTGGGCCGCTCCTCGGTGTCGCCGGGGTCGCCCTGGACGTGGGGCATGACCGCCACGCCGGTCTCGAACCCGGACAGGCCGAGGGCGAGCTTGGGGAAGACCACCAGCGCCAGACCGACCATGATCAGGGGGTTGCTGTGCTGGGCGGTCAGCGCCTGCGACCAGTCGGTGACCACGTGGGAGGCGGTGGCCACGTGCCACAGCCCGACGATCACCACGACCGCGTTGAGCGCGAGATACGCACCCACCAGGGCCACCGCCACGCCGATGGCCTCGGTGAACCCCTTGAGGAAGACCGCTCCCAGCAGGGCCACCAGGCCCATGGTGATGACGACCTCATGGCCGTGCAGGAGGCTGGTGAAGTGCGGGTTCTCCACCAGGTGGGTGGAGGCGTCGGCCGCCGAGAGGGTGATCGTGATCAGGAAGTCCGTCGCGGCGAAGCCCAGCAGCGTCAGCACGAAGAGCTTGCCCTGCCAGAACGACAGCAGCCGCTCCAGCATCGCGATCGACCCCTCGCCGTGCGGGCTCTCCTTGGCCACCCGCCGGTACACCGGCAGCGCCCCGGCCAGGGTCACGGCCACCAGGACGAGCGTGGCGATGGGGGAGAGCAGCCCGGCGGCCAGGGCGGCGATACCGGGCTGGTAGCCGAGCGTGGAGAAGTAGTCCACGCCGGTCAGGCACATCACCCGCCACCAGCGCTGTCCCCGGTGCTCCTCGGAGGGCTGGGTGTGCGGCCCCGGCCGGCGCTTGGCCATATCGGCCAGGCCCTCCAGCATCCAGGACCGCAGGCGACCACCGGAAGGGTTCTCCGGAGGGGTCTCCACATCGGTGGAGGTGGCCATCGTGCACTCCTGTCACATCGCGCAAGCGAACATGCCGTCGAAGAAGCGGCCAGATCAGGGTAAGCGGGACGATTGGCGGGGCCTGCGGCGGCATGTGTCGTCGTGCTCGGCTTCGCGCTGTGTCCGGCACGCGTGCGTGTTCGCGAACACCCGCAGCGGGATCACCGAACCGGCCGCCAACCGCACAGCCCTCGGGACGTCTTCGCCCCGGAACTGCTCGACACCTGACGGGCTTACGCTCCTCCGCCCCGTGCGCGGGAGCGGGCCTGATGGAGTCGGACGCGGGTGGATTCAGGCGTTCGAGCCGTTCGCGGTGCGCCGGTATGCGCTCGGGTTGGCGCCTCGTACCCGTTTGAACGCCGCGCTGAACCCGAACGGGTCGGCGTACCCCACGGTGCGGGCGATGTCCGCGATGGTTGCGGTCTGCTGCTCGACCAGGAGGTCCGCCGCGAGCGTCATGCGCCAGCGGGTGAGGTAGGTCAGCGGCGGTTCGCCGACCAGGTCGGCGAACCGCTTGGCCAGCGTCGAACGCGACACCCCGGTGCGGTCGGCCAGCGCGGCGACCGTCCATGGCGCCGCCGGTTCGGCGTGCAGCAGGCGCAGCGCGTGGCCGACCACCGGGTCCCGTTGGGCGGCCCACCAGGCCGGGGGCTCGCCGCCGGGCCGGTCGAACCACTCGCGCAGCGTGCAGACCAGCATCCAGTCCAGCAGCCGGTCGAGTACGACCTGCTGGCCCGGCGTGTCGACGGCGACCTCGGCGGCCACGTGGTCCAGCACGGCATCGGCCGTGCCCCCGGCGTCCGCGCGCAGCACGACGGGCAGCGCGTCCAGCAGCCGGCGGCTGATCTCGCCGCGCACCGGATAGGCGCCGACGATCAGGGTCGTCGCACCGCGGCCGTCACCGGCGTCGTCCTCGCCGCAGTCGTTCCAGCCGAGCCGGTGCCGGGTCCCGCCCTGTTCGGGCGTCGCGCAGTGCTCGCCGCATGCGAGTGGTTCGGCCGGGGTGTCGACCTCGTCGACGAAGGTGAACGTCGCGGGGCCGCGTACGACGATCGTCTCGCGGGCGCGAAGCGGCTCGGGCGGACGCCCCTCCGGCACGATCCAGCCCGCCCCGGTGAGGACGGTGCACAGGGTCAGCGGCGCGCCGTCCACGAAGTGCAGGGACCAGGGCGGGGTCAGGGTCGAGCTGCCGAACAACGAGCCATGGGCTCGTACCCCCCGGATCAGATCACTGAACGCGTCCACTCCAGCGAGTCTAGACGCATACGTTGAGACGAATACGCAGGCGATCCGGCTTCTTGCCCATGGGATCGTCCGAGCCAGCCGTGTTCAATCGGCGTCATGACCAACGCCAACGACACCACTCTCATCCTCGGCGCAACCGGCAAGACGGGTCGGCGGATCGCCCCCCGGTTGCGGCTGCGCGGCACGCCGGTGCGTGCCGCCTCCCGGTCGAGCCGGACCCGGTTCGACTGGTCCGACCCCGGCAGCTGGGACGCGGCCCTGCGGGGTGTCGCCGCCGTCTACGTGGTGGCCCCGAGCGTGCCGGGTCCGGTGCACGAGTTCGTGGCCCGGGCCGAGGCCGCCGGGGTGCGGCGGATGGTCCTGCTCTCCGGGCACGGCGCGGACACCTGGGGCGACTCCACGTTCGGGCTGGACATGCGGTCGGCCGAGGATGCCGTGCGCGGCTCGGCGCTGGAGTGGACCGTCCTGCGGCCGTCGAACTTCGCCCAGAACTTCGACGAGGACGTCTTCCACGCCCCGCTGGTCGCCGGGGAACTGGCGCTCCCGGCCGGTGCGGTTCCCGAGCCGTTCATCGACGTGGAGGACGTCGCCGACGCCGCGGCCGCGGTGCTGACCGAGCCCGGTCGGCACGCCGGAAGGGTCTACGAGCTGACCGGGCCGCGTGCACTCACCTTCGGTGAGGCTGTTGACCTGATCTCCCGGGCGTCGGGGCGGCCCCTCACGTATCGGCAGATCTCGCCCGCCGAGTACGCCGCGACGCTGGTCGCGGAGGGCTTGAGCGAGGACGACGCCCATCACGTCGCCGAGATGTTCGTGATGATGGAACGCGGGCTGATCGCCGCGACGACGGACGACCTCGCCACCCTGCTGGGACGGGCGCCCCGGACCTTCGAGGATTACGTGGTGCGGGCCGCGGCGGCGGGGGCCTGGGGGCGGTGATCGCCCGCCTCGCCCGTTCGCCGCATGCTCGTGCGGCACGGAGCGGGGCGCGTCGTCCCAGGTGATGCGGTGAAAGGCGGCGGACCCTATCGCGTTACGGTGTGGAACCGACAGCGACGGTTGAGGGCCTCCTCATGTCACCCACCGAGCGGTCGAGCGTTCGTCTGTGGCGGATCTCGACGTGCGACACGATTCCAGAGAGAACCCGATGAGAAAGATCATCCTCGACTGCGACCCCGGGCACGACGACGCGATCGCGATGCTCCTGGCGCACGGCAACCCCGACGTCGAACTGGTCGCCGTCACCACCGTCGTCGGCAACCAGACCCTGGAGAAGGTCACCCGCAACGCCCTCTCGGTCGCCCGCATCGCGAACATCACCGGCGTCCCCTTCGCCGCGGGCTGCGCCCGCCCCCTGGTGCGCACCGTCGAAACGGCCCACGGGATCCACGGCGAGAGCGGCATCGACGGCCCCGCGATGCCCGAGCCCACCCTGGCCCTGGACCCCCGGCACGCCGTCGACCTCATCATCGACACGGTGATGGCCCACGAGCCCGGCGAGATCACCCTCGTCCCCACCGCGGGTCTGACCAACATCGCCCTGGCCGTACGCAAAGAGCCCCGCATCGCCCAGCGCGTGCGCGAGGTCGTCCTGATGGGCGGCGGCTACCACACGGGCAACTGGAGCCCCGTCGCCGAGTTCAACATCAAGATCGACCCCGAGGCCGCCCACATCGTCTTCAACGAGGGCTGGCCGGTCACCATGGTCGGCCTCGACCTCACCCACCAGGCCCTCGCCACCCCGGAGGTCGTCGACCGCATCGCCCGCGTCGGCACCGGCCCCGCCACGTTCGTCAATGAACTCCTGGACTTCTTCGGCGCCACGTACCTCAAGGAGCAGGGCTTCGAGCACCCCCCGGTGCACGACCCGTGTGCCGTCGCGTACGTCATCGACCCCACCGTCATGACCGTCCGCAAGGCCCCGGTGGACATCGAACTCACCGGCACCCTCACCCTCGGCATGACCGTCACCGACCTCCGCGCGCCCGCCCCCGACGACTGCCGCACCCAGGTCGCGGTCACCCTCGACCACCAGCGCTTCTGGGACCTGATCGTGGACGCCCTCGAGCGGATCGGTGACGTGCGCGCATGAACTCCTCCTCCACCGACCCGGCCCTCGCCCCGGCCGCCATACCGGGCGGCACACGCCCCGTCCGGATCTGGGTCCTGGTCACCGCGCTCCTGACGGCCTGCTTCGCCTTCCAGCTCAACGCGAGCATGCTCAGCCCCGCCCTGAAGAGCATCGAGAACTCCCTCGGGGCGACCTCGGCCGAAGTCGGCCTGACCCAAACCGCGTTCTTCACCTCGGCGGCCCTCTTCTCGCTCTTCCTGCCCCGCCTGGGCGACCTCATCGGCCGCCGCCGGGTCCTGGCCGGGATGCTGGCGCTGATGGCCGTCGGCTGTGTGATGGCCGCGCTCGCCGGGAGCATCCCCGTGCTCTTCGCGGGCCGCGTCATCCAGGGCGTATCCGGGCCCACCGTGCCGCTGTGCCTGATCATGCTGCGCAACGAGGTCCACGAGCCGAAGAAGTACGGCACCCTCCTCGGCGTCATCACCGCCGTCAACGGAGGCGTCGCCGGTGTCGACTCCCTCGCGGGCGGATACCTCGCCGACCACCACGGCTTCTCGTCCATCTTCTGGGCCATGGCCGCCGTCGCCGTGCTCGCCACCGTCCTGGTCGCCACCCTCACCCCCGAGTCCGTGGCCACCGAGGACGCAGAGACTGAAAGCCGCATGGACTGGCCCGGTGTCGCCCTCCTGGTCGTCTCGGTCGGAGCGGCCCTGATCGCCCTGAACGAGGCCGGGAAGCTCGCCGACGCCAACTGGCCGCTCGTCGCCGCCCTGTTCGTCGTCACCGCCATCGCCTTCGCCCTGTTCTGGCGCACCGAGGACCGCAGCAGCCACCCCCTGGTGGCCACCCGCCACCTCAGGCAGCGCTCCACCTGGGCCCTGCTGCTGACGACCGTGCTCACCATGACCGGTGTGTTCGCCGTCATGAACGGCCTGATCCCCGCCTTCGCCCAGGACGCCCGGGCAGGTTTCGGCATGACCGCCGAACAGTCCGCCTGGTGGACCCTGATCCCGTACGCGCTCGCGGGCCTGGCCATGGGCCCGCTCGCCGGTCGCCTCGCCGCCACCCACGGCTACGGCCGCATCCTGCGCCTCGGCCTCATCGGCGCGGCCGCCACCCTCGCCCTGATGCTCCTCACCCTGCAAGCCGACTCCCGCCTGCTGCTCCTGGCGGCGTCGATCCTCATCGGCATCACCTACGCGGGCGTGGGCAACATCGTCCTCAACGGCCTCGGCATCGTCCTGTCCCCGAAGGAGAACCCCGGCTTCCTGCCGGGCCTGAACGCGGGCGCCTTCAACCTCGGCGCGGGCCTCAGCTTCGCCCTCGTCTACGCGGCGCAGACCGCCGCCGAGCCCGCGGACAAGACGTCCGCCACCGGCTACGGCGCGGGCATCATCACGGGAGCCGCACTCATCGCCGCCGCCTTCGTGACGTCCTTCCTCATCCCCAAGCCGGTGGAGGCGGAAGCGACGCCGTGACGCTCACGGCGCGTCATCCGCTCGTGGTGAAGCGCGACGGGGGCACGCCGAAGGCCCGGGTGAGGGCAGCGGTGAAGGCCGCGGGCGAGGCGTAGCCGAGGCGCCCGGCGGTCTCGGTGACGGAGTCGGTGTCCGCTCGGCAGCGCACAGCGGCACACGGCACAGTGGCCCCATGAATGAACGAGGGCTGGACCGCGACGGGACGATCGCACGCGAAGGCGCGCTGGACCGCGTGCCGGAAGCGTTCGTCCCCGTCGTCGATGCCGCCCGCGCTCACCTCACCGGGACGTTCGGCGGCACGCGCCTGCACAGCGCCTACCTCTACGGCAGCATCCCCCGTGGCACCGCCACCCCCGGAGTCTCCGACCTCGACCTCCAACTCGCCCTCCACGACGAGCCCACCGAAGCCGACCGCGCCGATGCCACAGCGATCGAGACCGCACTCGACCGTGCGTTCCCGCAGATCAACGGCGCCGGGATCCTGGTGAGCAGCACGCGGTTTCTGCTCAGCGGCGTCGAACGTCACGACGCCGGATTCTTCATCGCCTGCCTCTGCACCCCGTTGCTGGGCCCCGACCTCGCGGAACAGCTGCCCCGTTACCGCCCCACAACCCTCCTCGCCCGGGAGACCAACGGGGACTTCGTCCGCCTGCTTCCCCGCTGGCGGGCGAAGGTGGCCGAAGCCACCACGGACGCCGAACGCCGGAGCCTTGGCCGTCGCGTCGGCCGGCGCACGGTCCGTACCGGATTCACCCTGGTCATGCCCCGATGGGGCGGCTGGACCAGCGATCTTGACCAGTCCGCGGAGCTGTTCGGCCGTTACTACCCCGAGCGCGCCGCGCAGATGCGTGCCGCCGCGTCCATGGGCCGTGCGCCCTCAGCCGACCCGGCGGTGCTCGGGATGCTCATCGACGACCTCGGCCCTTGGCTCGCGGCCGAGTACACCGCCGTGCACGGCGAGAGAGCCCCGCGTCCCTGAACAGGTCAACGCATCACGGCGCTTCGTGCTCGACCCCGGCAATGACCGCGGTCACGACCTTGCGGACGGCGCCGGCCTCCGGCGGGGTGCCGTGGCGGTCGGCGAAGAGCATGTGCGCGGCCCCGATCAGGGTGGGGGCGAGCGTGTCGACGTCGGCATCCGCGGTGATGCGGCCGCGTTCGCGCTCGGCGGTGAGGTAGGAGGCGATCGCGATCGCGGCCTCGGTCAGGATCGGCACGCCGGTGGGCCTGGCCTCGCGCAGCCGGGAGCGCAGGTCGTCCCGGGAGGTCACGAGGCTGACGATGGCCACCGCGACCGCCCCGAACACGTCCATCAGCGCCTGGGTGAGGTTGTCCGCGACGGTGCCGGTTCCGGCGGACGCACGCAGGGCGGCGGCCAGGTCGTCGATCCGGGCGATGCGGTCCAGCACGAGTTCGGCGAGGAAGGCGTCGAAGTCGGCGAAGTGCCGGTGCAGGACGCCCTTGGCGCAGCCCGCCTCCGTGGTGACCGCCCGACTGGTCAGGGCGCTCGGCCCGTCCCGGAGCAGGATGCGCTCGGCGGCATCGAACAGGTGGTCGCGCACATCGCGGATGGCTACTCCCGTGGGCACCGCGCAACTCCTTCTTCCCTTGACGAGTGGGCATGTGCCCACTCATAGTGGGCGCATGCCCACTTTACCGCCGGAGCGAGCCCCTCGCCCCGAACGCACGACCCATCGACACCGACAGGTGGCGGAGTCCTTCGGTTCGGACGCCGAACGCTACGACCGGGCCCGGCCCCGCTACCCCCAAGCCCTGGTGGACCGGATCGTCGTTGCCAGCCCCGGCCCGGACGTCCTCGACGTCGGCTGCGGCACCGGCATCGTGGCCCGGCAGTTCGCCGAGGCCGGTTCCCGGGTGCTGGGCGTCGAGGTCGACGCCCGGATGGCCGACCAGGCGCGCCGGCGCGGACTCGACGTCGAGGTGGCGTCCTTCGAAGACTGGGACCCGGGCGACCGGAGCTTCGACGCCGTCGTCTCCGGGCAGTCCTGGCACTGGGTGGACCCGCTCGCCGGACCCGCCAAGGCGGCACAGGTGCTACGCCCCCGTGGTCTGCTGGCCCTGTTCTGGAACGCGGGCCAGCCCTCGACCGAACTGACGGAAGCCTTCACCGATGTCTACCGCCGCGTGATCCCCGACTCGATCGCCGTCCGCCAATGGGCGGTGCCTGCCGCGGAGGGGTACACCGCGCTGTGTGCCCAGGCGGCCGACCGGATGCGGGAGGTGGGCGCGTTCACCGACCCCGAGCAGTGGCGGTTCGACTGGGAACAGCCCTACACGCGGGACGAGTGGCTGGACCAACTCCCCACCCAGGGCGCCTTCACCCGGCTCCCGCGAGCCCAGCTGGACGAGGTGCTGGCAGGCGTCGGCACCGCCATCGACGCCGCGGGAGGCAGCTTCACGATGCACTACGCCACCGTGGCGGTCGCCGCGACGCGAACCGATACCGCCTGACCCACGCTCCAGCTTCGCTCCGTCAACTGCGGTGCTCCGTCACATAGACGGCCCGCTGGGCAGACTGACCCCATGGCGACCTATGACACGCTCGGCGCGACATACGCCCGGACACGGCGACCCGATCCGCGGATCGCCGCGCAGATCCACGCCGCACTCGGGGGCGTCACAGACGTGATCAACGTCGGGGCGGGCACCGGTTCGTACGAACCGCCGGAGACGGTCCTCGCGGTCGAGCCCAGCCACGTCATGCTGGCCCAGCGTCCGTCCGGATCCGCGCCGGCGGTGCGGGCGGTCGCCGAGCGGCTGCCGCTGTGTGACGGCGCCGCCGACGCGGTCATGGCAGTGCTGACGGTCCACCACTGGACCGACCTGGCGGCCGGAATCAGGGAGCTGCGCCGGGTTGCCCGCCGCCGCATCGTCATCCTGACGTGGGACCAGCGCATCTTCCGCGAACGGTTCTGGCTCGTACGGGACTACCTCCCCGACGCCGCCGCGTTCGACGACACCCGTGCCGTACCCACCGAGCAGTTGGCCGACCTCCTCGGGGGCGCGCGGCGGGAACCGGTGCTGGTTCCCCATGACTGCACGGACGGGTTCGCCGCCGCGTACTGGCGGCGTCCGACTGCCTACCTCGACCCGCAGGTACGCGCGGGGATCTCCTTGCTCGCGCAGACGGGCGAGGCCGTCATCGCGCCCGGGTTGGACCGGCTCGCGGACGACGTGACGACCGGCCGCTGGCACATCCGGCACGCCGACCTCCTCGGGGTCGAGGCCATCGACGTCGGGTACCGGCTCCTGGTCACTGACGTCTGACGCGGCTCTCATGGGGTGTCCCCGGAGGGGGCGCCCCGCCCTCGGGCCCTTCATTGGTTTGGTCCGGGGAGGTCTATTTCACCCAGCCGGTGTAGTTCTGGCCGACGTGCGGGGCCCGTCGTTCGCTGCGGCGGCCGGGATCCTCGTGGTGCAGCATCGCGGAGGCCGCCCGCACGAGCCAGGCGTTGACCGACAGCCCTTCCCTGCTCGCGGCCTCCTCGATCCGGGCCTTCAGCTGCTCGGGCGGCCGGAAGTTGACGCGCGCGGTGGCGCCATCCTTGGCGCCCGGGGCGCCAGGCGCGGGCGGGGCTTCCGGCGGTGCGCCGTCGAACGGCTGCGAGAACGGGCGCGCGGACTCGTCCGAGGGCTCCTCGGACGGCGGCAGGGTGACCACGAACCCGGGGTCGAGCCCCCGCAGCCGGACCTCGACCGCGCCCGGCGCCAGTTCGCGGGTGATCTCGTCCGCGGCGGCCGACAGGGCGTCGAGCAGGACCAGTCGAACGCTGGCGGAGAGCGGTGCGACGAGACGCTCGGCGACCTCGCGGGTCTGCGCGTCACCCGCCTCGGCGGCAGTGATCAGTTCCTGCCGCAGGTCGTCGACGTACCGCATCAGTTCCATGGCGTCATCCTCGCGCCGACGCGGGGCGACCGGCAAGTCCGTACCCTTCGGGGCCGCACGGACCGGATCCCGCTGCGCACCTCTCTCGGGCGGCGCCGGAGCGGGACGGACGAGCGGGCCACCCGGGGTCACGTCGACGCATCGCGGTGCTGCCGGGCCTTGCCCAACGTCGCTCCATGCAGGGCGGCTTGTCGTGGCGCCATGGGTGCGCCATTATGGCGCCATAGGCGTGACGCCCTACACCGACGGCCTCCGGCGCGCGTTCCTCCCGCAAGCGGCTCACCAGGAAGGCTGACATGGCAACGTACGAAACCCCCGAACCGATCTCCGCCAGGGTCGAGATCTCCACGGGCACCATCACGGTCAGGGCGAGCCGGCGGACCGACACGGTCGTCGAGGTCCGCCCGACGGACGACTCCAACGCCGCCGACGTCAAGGCGGCGGAGCAGGCGCGCGTCGACTTCGCGCAGGGCAAGCTCCAGGTCAAGGCGCCCCCGCAGATGTTGCACTGGCCCAGCGCGTCGCGCCGCACCGGCTCGGTCGACGTGCTGATCGAACTTCCCGAGGGCTCCGATCTGCGCGGCAGTTCGTCCTCCGTCGCACTGCGCGGCGAGGGCCGGCTGGGCGAATGCCGCTTCGAGGCGGCGCACGGCGCCTTCCGGATCGACGAGGCCGGTCCGCTGCGGCTGTCCACGTCCCGGGGTGAGATCGCCGTGACGCGCGCGGTGGGCCACGCCAGGATCGCCAACGGCTCCGGAGGCGTACGCGTCGACGAGATCGACGGGTCCGCCCTGGTCGGCAACGACCACGGCGAGACCCGGATCGGTGACGCCACCGGCGAACTGCGCCTGACCGGGATGAACGGCGACTTCCACGTGGAGCGGGCGCACGGCAACGTCGTGGCCAAGACCGCCCACGGCGGCATCCGGCTGGGCGAGGTCGTGCGGGGCTCGGTCGTGGTCACGGCGGCCGGTGCCGAAATCGAGATCGGCATCCGGCAGGGCACCGCGGCGAAGCTCGACGTGTCCACCCTGACCGGCACCGTCCGTAACGCGCTCAAGGCCGTCGACGGCCCGGGGGAGACCGACGAGATCGTCCACGTCAAGGTCCGTACCTACAGCGGTGACATCGTCATCCACCGTTCCTGAACCGCATCGCCCCCCCGCAGGCCCGCCCCGGGGAAACCCGCATACGAATGAGGGAAATACGGTGATAACCCATGAAAGGGTCGTGCTGGACGTCGAAGGTCTGCGCATGCGCTACGGCACGACCGAGGTCCTGAAGGATGTGAATCTCCGCGTGCACCACGGGGAAGTGGTGTGCCTGCTCGGGCCGAACGGGGCGGGGAAGACCACCACGCTGGAGATCCTGGAGGGCTTCCGCATGCGGTCGGCCGGCCGGGTCGAGGTGCTGGGCACCGATCCGGCGCACGGCGGCGACGACTGGCGGGCCCGGGTGGGCGTGGTGCTCCAGTCCTGGCGCGACCACGGGCGCTGGCGGGTGCGCGAACTCCTCGCCCACCTAGGCATCTACTACGCCGAGTACTCCACCGCCCAGATCCGGCGGCCGTGGGATCCCGACGAACTCCTCGCCGCCGTCGGCCTGACCGCGCAGGCGGACAAGAAGGTCAGGATGCTCTCCGGCGGCCAGCGGCGCAGACTCGACGTGGCTGTCGGCATCGTCGGCCGCCCCGAACTGCTCTTCCTCGACGAACCCACGGCGGGTCTCGACCCCGTCGCCCGGCGCGAGTTCCATGACCTCGTCGAACGTCTCGCCGACGAGCAGGACACCACCATCGTGCTGACCACCCACGATCTGCACGAGGCGCAGAAGCTCACCAACCGCATCATGATCCTCAGCGGTGGCCGCATCATCGCGGACGGCACCGCCGAGGAACTCGCCGAGCGCATCGTCGGCGAGGACGAGGTGCGCTGGTCCCACGACGGCCAGAACTACGTCCGTTCCCTTCCGGAGTCCACGAAATTCGCCTTCGAACTGTTCCGGAAGCACGGCGAGTCGATCACCGATCTGGAAATCCGGAAGACCACGCTGGAGGATACCTATCTCTCCCTGGTGCGGCAGTCCACGGGCGAACAGGAAACACTGCCGGAGGACGCCGCCGGCGCGGCCTCGGCGGACAGCGAGGGGGGCACGGTCCGATGAACAAGACGGTCATGCGCGCGGGCTGGTCCCGCGGTGTCACGGAACTGCGTCAATCATTCACCAATGGCGGGGACCTCTTCAACCACTTCTTCTGGCCCGTCCTGATGCTGGTCGTGCTGTTCCTGATGCGGGACGTCTCGTTCGGCGACGGTGAATTCGAACTGGGCACCCTGGTGTTGCCCGGTATCCTCGGAATGAATGCCGCGATGGCCATGGTCACCATGAGCCAACTCCTCACGGCCGACCGCGAGGACGGCACGCTGCTGCGCGCCAAGGCCACACCGCACGGCACCCCCGCCTATCTGGTCGGAAAGATCATCTCGGTGTCCGTGGGCGTGGTCGTCGACCTCGCGATCTTCCTCATCCCCGCACTGTTCCTCATCCCCGGTCTGAGGGTGGGCAGTTCGGAGGCATGGCTGACCCTGGGCTGGGTGCTGGTGCTCGGGCTGGTGGCCACCCTGCCCATCGGCGCGGTGCTGGGCTCGCTGTTCAGCAGCACGCGCAGCCAGGGGCTGCTGACGCTCCCGATCATGGCGATGATCGGCATCTCCGGCATCTTCTATCCGGTGACCTCCATGCCCGAGTGGGTGCAGGGGCTGGCCCAGGTGTTCCCGGTCTACTGGCTCGGCCTCGGCATGCGTTCGGCGCTGCTGCCGAACAGCGCGGTCACCGTGGAGATCGGCGACGCCTGGCGCCACTTGGAGACCGTCGGGGTGCTGTCGGCCTGGGCCGTGATCGGTCTGGTCCTCGCGCCGATCGTGCTGCGCCGGATGGCGCGGCGGGAATCCGGTTCGACCATGGCCGAGCGCCGCGAGAAGGCTCTTCAGCGGGTCGGATGACGCCCGGTGCGGCCCCTCCCCGCACGGCTACCACGTCATCGAGGCGACCCCCACCTCGTGACCGCGGTCCCCGCGCTCAGGAAGCGAGCGTGACCTCGACCAGCTGGGACCAGCGGACCTGCGTCCCCTCCCGGGTCGCCTCGGCGAACCGGACGTCGCCGAGGCGGCGCCGCGCGGTCCGCTCGATCCGGGCCACGTCCGGGTGGGAGCGGGTCCGGAGCCCGCGTACGCCCGTGCTCGCCGCGAGCAGCCGCGCGGCCTGCTCGTGCTCGTCGCGGCGCAGCGCCAGGTCCGCGACCCCGACGAGCACGTGCGCGATCAGTGGCGCGTGTCCCGCCTCGGACGCCGCCTCGCAGGCCGCCGCGCGGTGCGCCCGGGCCTCGCCGAGGTCGTCGGCGAGGTAGCCGAGCAGGTCATGCGTCACCGCGCGGATGTCCGCCCGTTGCGCTTCGTCGCCCAGCATGGCCGCCACGATCCCCAGTTGCCGGTGCACCTCCTCGGTGTCCCCGCCCCGCCGGGCGAGTTCCGCCTTGGACAGGGCCAGCTCGGCCAGCGCGTCCGGCCAGGTGACCCGCTCCGCGCACCGCTGTGCCTCGGCCATGGCGGCCGCGCTGGCGTCCTCGTCGCCCAGCAGCCCGTACAGCTGCGCCTGCCACGACCGCATCCGGATCACGTCCTCGGTGGCACCGATTTCGGTGACGACCGCGATCGCCTGCTCGTAGTGCTCGCACGCACCGGCGAACTCGCCGCGCAGGGCGAGCAGATTCGCCAGCTCGCCCAGGGCGAGCGAGATCCCGTACCGCTCGCCGAGCGCCCGGAACTCGGCGAGCGCCTTCTCCAGGTACGCGCCCGCCTCCTGGCCGTCCTGCCCGTCCCGGCCGAGCACGATCCGCATCTTGCCCAGGTGCCACCGGGCCAGCGCGCGCACCCAGGGGTCATCGTCGTCCAGCAGCGGCTCGAACGCGGACAGCGACGCGTCGGGCGCCCGGAGCATGTGTTCCAGCACGAGGACGAGCCTCAACCCCGGGTGGTGGCGCCTGCTGCGCCGACTGAGCCGGTGCGCCTCGTGGATCCACTCCGCGGCCCGGCGCTCGTCGCTCAGCCCGGAGGTCACGAAACCCGCGATCAGCGCGCACACCGTGGCGCGGACCTCGTCGGCCACCTCGCCGGGCGTCCTGGCGGCCGCGGTGAGCAGCTCGATGCCCTCGGTCCTGCGCCCGCCCAGCCACCAGTACCAGCCCGCGCCCACCGCGAGCCGCATCGCCGCCTGCGCCTCGCCCGCCGCGAGCGCGCCACGCATCGCCGCACCGACGTTGTCGTGCTCGGCCTCGACCCTGGCCAGCCACTCCAGTTGCCCGGCGCGGCGCAGATGCGGCTCCGCGGTCTCGGCGAGTTCGGTGAAGTAGGCGAGATGCGCATGGCGTGCCAGGTCCGTTTCCCCCGCCTCCGCGAGCCGGTGCCCGGCGTACTCCTGGATCATGCCGATCAGGCGGTAGCGCGGGGTGCTGCCGCCCTCGGCGAGCAGCAGCGACTTCTCGGTCAGCGCGGTGAGCAGGTCGAGCACCTGCTCCCGCTCGACCCCGTCGCCGACGCAGACCCGCTCGGCCGCCTCCAGGCTCGCCCCGCCCGAGAACACCGACAGCCTGCGCAGGACCATCCGCTCGGCGTCGCTGAGCAGCTCCCAGCTCCAGTCGACCACGGCGCGCAGCGTCTTGTGCCGCGGCAACGCCGTGCGGCTGCCGCTGGTCAGCAGGCGGAACCGGTCGTCGAGGCGGCCTGCGAGCTGATCGATGGACATCGTGCGCAGCCGTGCCGCGGCCAGTTCGATCGCCAGTGGCATCCCGTCCAGCGCCCGGCAGACGCGCGCCATCGTCGTACGGTCGTCAAGCACGAGGTCCCGGCGCACCGCCCCGGCCCGGTCCCGCAGCAACTGGACGGCGGGGGAGGACTCGATCTCGTCCGGGCCCGCGTTCCCCTCCGGCAGGGCCAGCGGCTCGACCAGCCACAGCGCCTCCCCGGTGATGCCGAGCGGTTCCCGGCTCGTCGCCAGGATCCGCAGCCGTCGGCACTCCCCGAGGACCCGGTGGGCGAACACCGCCGCGGACTCGATCACATGCTCGCAGTTGTCGAGGATCAGCAGCGCCTCGCGCTCGCGGATCGCAGCGATGAGCCGGTCCGTCAGCTCCGCTTTCGGGGCCCCACCCAGCAGGGGGTCCCGCAGGTCCAGCCCGGTGAGCGTCGCCTGCGCCACGTCGCCGTCCGCGCCGATGGCGGCGAGCTCCACCAGCCACGCCCCGTCCGGCAGGTCGCCGAGCAGCGTGCGCGCGGTCTCCGTGGCCAGCCGGGTCTTGCCCGAGCCACCCGGCCCGATCACGGTGGTGAGCCGGTGCCCGTCGATGAGCCCACGGACGGCGGCGACATCGGCGCCCCTGCCGACGAAGCTGGTCAGCTCGGCGCGCAGGTTGGTCTTGCGGCTCGCTTCCCCCTGCCGCAGGCCCTGACCCAACTCGCCCCGCAACAGCGCCACGTGCAACGCCGCCAGCTCCGGCGAGGGGTCGACGCCCAGCGCGTCGGCCAGGGCCTCCCTCGCGCGCTCGTACACCAGCAGCGCCTCGCTGTCGCGACCGGCCGCGGCCAGGGCGCGGATCAGCGCGGCGACGAGCCGTTCCCGCAGCGGGTGCGCGGCCACCAGGTCGGTCAGCTCCGTGACCATCTCCGCCCCGCGCCCGAGGGCGACTTCCGCCTCCGCCCGCTCCTCCATGGCGGTCAGGCGCAACCCCTGGAGCCGGACCACCGCGGCCTCGAACGCGGCGCTGTCCCGCAGACCGATGTCCTGCATGGCCGCACCGCGCCACAGCCCGAGGGCCTCGCGCAGCAGCCGTGCGTGCCGGGAACGCTCCTCGGTGTGGGCCCGGCCCGCGGTGACGAGGCGTTCGAACCGCACCGCGTCGACGGCGTCGGGCTCCACCACCAGCCGGTAGCCGTCCGTCCGCCCCTCGACCACCCCGCCCGGCAGCGCCTTCCGCAGCCGGGACACCAGGCGCTGGAGGGCGTTCGTCGCATCGATGGGCGGGTGCTCACCCCAGATCCAGTCGACGAGTGACGCCTTCGGGACTACATGACCCGGCTTGAGCGCGAGGGCGACCAGCAGTCCGCGCAACCGCGCACCCGGCACGTCGGCCGAGCCACCGTCGTCGGTGCGCACCTCGAGTGGACCCAGCATCCCGATCTGCACCCGCTGATTTTGTCATGGTCGCCCGGCAGCCGGCCGGGAGCCGGGAGTTCAGGCGAGGACGACGCTGCGCGGATGATTTATCGGCGCGCGCAAGATCCCTCAGAAGGCCGTGCCGCGAGGGTTAACTAAGCGTTCCCCTACTTCTCGGAGAGGTAAGCTATGTGTTTTGAATTTGCTGACCCTGCGGGAGGTAATATCGGCACCGGTCTTGGCTGAATTTTCGCTATTGACTCGATTCATCTCGCGGCATCCAAGAGTCCATCTATGGATTCCATGCTCCTCTAAGCGGCTTCGTTCCGGCCATTGGGCCTGGTGAGAGCCGTTGTGTGGCCGGAAACCGATTCGTAGGTTTTTTATCTCAAAATGCGCTCCAGTGGTCATGATCGGCCACGTTAGTTGACACATGCACTTGGCGGTCGTACCGTCCCTTGCTAAGGGGAATGAAGTGAATGCCTGCCCATGCAGGCCTCTGAAAAGCATTGCACTATATGCAACGACAGGGGGAGCTGGATGGGGAATTGCAAGGGAAAGAGTGTGCAGGTTCTCGGTATGCTGCGCATCGCCGACGACGGTGAGGTGGAGAACCTGGCGTTGGCCCACAAGCCTCGCACCGTGTTGGCGATGTTGGTGGCTCACCCCGATCAGGTGGTGTCGCTGCCTTCGCTCGTTCGTGAATTATGGGGTGATCGCCCTCCGGCCAGTGCCCTCAGGGTCGTCCAGACCTACATCCTCCAGGCACGGAAGGCTCTCAGTCAGGCCACCCGGCTCCCCATCAAGGTCATCATCGAAGATGCCCTCACGACGCATGCCGGTGGCTACATGTTCAACGAGTCGTTCGCCCGACTCGACTACCGGATCTATCAAGGTCTTGTCGACTCGGGGCGCAAGGCGCTGGTGAACGGCGATCTTTCCGCCGGGGTCAGCTATCTCGGTGATGCCCTGGGGATCTGGCGAGGGTCGGCGTTCGCTGATGTCGTCGTCGGAAGGATGCTGGAATCGCGGCGGCGGCAGTACGAGGAGTCCCGGCTGGGGGCCTTGGAAACGCTCGCCGAAGCGAAGATCGAGATTGGACGCCACTTGGAGGTCACTGCCGACCTCGCCGCCCTTACCGCCGAGTATCCCTATCATGAAGGGTTGCACTCCCAATACATGCGCGCCTTGGAGAAGGCCGGGCGCCGGGCTCAGGCACTCGAAGTGTTCCATCGCCTGCGCGTCGGGCTCGTGTCCGAGCTCGGTATCGAGCCCGGCCATACGATTAGCCGTCTGCAATACAGCATTCTCAACTCCTCTCCTGTCAACGGCGTCTGATGTGCCCGGGTGGGCCCGGTTTTTTGATCGTCCCTCGATCCGGCTCATTTACACGACGGTGTATCCGCCGTCCACGGCGAAGATGACGCCCGTCGCATAACTGGCCAGTGGGTCCGTGAAGTTCAGGATCCACCAAGCGATCTCCTCCGCCGTGCCCAGTCGGCCCATCGGTATCTGCTCCTGGGTCTGGTGGATGGTCATCACCGCTTGATCGTCAAGCGCGTTGTTCTCCAGGATTGGCGTCTCGATCGGCCCCGGAGCCACGGAAACCACCCGGACGCAGCTCCGGGCCAATTCGCTTGCCCAGGAGCGGGTGAAGAAGTCGAGCGCCGCCTTGGTGGCGCCGTATACGCACAAGCCCGGCCAACCGTGCTGGCCGATGGCCGCGCTGATGTTCACCACGGTCCCTTCCGCATGCTCCAGAAAGGGCAGCGCGGCCTGGGTGATCAGCAGCGGGGCCCGGAGATTCACGGCGATGAAATGGTCGAACTCCGATGGAGTGATCATGCCGAGGTGCGTCGGCCGGAAGACGCTGGCGCTGTTGACCAGGATGTCGATGCCACCGAAGGCCGCCACTGCCTGCGAGATGATCGCCTGAGGGGCGTCCAGTTCGCTGATGTCCGCGGTCACCGGTGTGATCGACGGCCGCCCCTTCGCGGTGGCCTTGAGCTTTTCGAGTGTCCTTCCCACGGCCAGCACATTCGCCCCGTGGTCAGCGAAAGTGCGCGCCGTGGCGCGACCGATCCCGCTGCCGGCTCCCGTGATGACAACGGTCTTGCCGGTCAAGGTGGACTCCATCGAAAAGCTCTCCCTGGATGCATCGGCAACATGCTGTACACACTATGAACACCGTATGCTCCCAGGGAGTTGCACACCGTTAAGTGCGACTTTGTGCGGAAGTGTCCGCGGAGCGCGCCCGTCAGCCCACGGGATGACCATCCCGCTCGAAGTGCCGCACCAGGGTGCGGTCGGCGAGCAGGATCTGGTCGAGACCGCGAGTGAGCGCACGCCGGTCGGCCAGGGGGTCGAAACGGCCGAGGACACGCAGCGCTCCGCTCGCCGGATCCTGCTCCACCAGATCACGGGTCCGCAGCCAGCCGGCCCGGGTGTGCTCACCGTCGGGAAGGAAGCGGCCGGGAGGCCCCGCCTGCGGCAGATACGGAGAGCGGTCGAGGCGCACCTGCAACTCCCCGTCCGCCAGCCGCAGTTGGAGACCGGGCACCGGCATCCCGACGGTGTCGGGTCCGTACCAGCCGGTGGGGTCCGTGGCGATGATCCCGGTTTCCGTGGTGCCGTAGGCCTGCCCGATCCGCACCCGATGACGCTCGGCGAAGCGGGTGTACACCCGGTGGGCCATCTGCTCACCGCCGGATATCGCCAGCCGAAGCCGAGGGATCCGCACGGGACGGTCGATCTGGGCGAGAGCGGCGAAGTGCTGGGGGGACCCGATGATGGTGTCGGCCCCCGACCGGATCGCCGTACGGAGCACGGTGCGGCGGCCCGAGTCGGGGGCCAGCAGGACCGTGCTCCGGGTGCTCGTCGCGTACAGCACGCCGCCGACCAGGCTGAAGGAGTGCGCGAGCGGACCGAGGACCAGGACCCGGGATCCGGGCTCGGGCATACCGCCGACGGTCTTGAACCGCTCCAGCTCGGTCAGCAGCGACTCGGGTGTCCGGCCGATGGCCTTGGCGAACCCGGTGCTCCCGGAGGTGAACTGGACCAAGCAGTGATCGGTGGCGGCGGGGCGGCCTCTGAGGAGGCGGCGGACGAAGACCTCGCACTCATCGTGGAAGGTCTCCTTGCCGTGGCCCGGCGCGTTGAAGGAGACATGGAACTGGGGCCGGCACCAGTCCAGCTGGCGGCCCAGCTCCTTGCCGCGCACATGCGGCCCCATGAGCATGACCTGGGCGCCGCAGGACCACAGGGCGAACAGGGCCCATAGCTGGCTGAAGCTATGGGCACCCTGGAGGGCGACGGTGTGCCCGGAACGGATCCCATAGGCGTCGAAGAGCCGCCGCATATGGGCGACTTGGGTCCGCAACGTGTGATAGGTGACGCCGTGCCCGGCCTGGGCCCAGAGGGCGCTGCCCGGTGGTGCGCCCAGCAGATCGGCACCCCACCAGTCGGGCTCCGGGTCCACATATGCAGCCATGACGGGTTCCCCTTCCCGCTCCACCGCTCGGCGCCGGAGAGGACCTCATGCGCCGTCCCTGGGAAAACACCGGACAGCCGCCGAAGGTTGCATCGGAGTCGCACCGGAGGGGAGCCGGTGCGCGGCGGAAGCGATCGGTGACCGCGAAACTCCCGGTCAGGCGGCCGCTTCCGTCGCGAGCAGGTATTGCTTGGCGGCGACCCCGCCGGCGTATCCGGTCAGTGAACCCTTCGCTCCGACGATGCGGTGGCAGGGCAGCACGACGCACAGCGGATTGGAGCCGAGCGCCATCCCCACCGCCCGCGCGGCGCGCGGGCGGTCCAGCGCGGCGGCCAGCTCGCCGTAGGTGGCGGTGCGGCCGTAGGGCACGAACGACTCCAGCGCCAGCACCGTCTGCGCGGTGAACGCGGAGGCGAGCGAGAGGTCCAGGGGAACGGAGAACGAGCGGATCTTCCCGGCCAGATACGCGGCGAGCTGGTCCCGCGCCTCGGTCAGCACGGCCAACTGGCCGGGTGTGGCGTCGGTCTCCGTGCGGAACTCCACCCCGCTGCCGCCCGCACGGGTCGCGCGCCGGCGCACGGCCTCCGCGGTGTCGTACACGCAGGCGAGCAAAGCCTCGTTCGTGGCCGCGAGGACCAGCCGGCCACATGGGGTCGACTCCTCGGCGAGCGCCACGGACGTCACCGCGGCACGGGCTTCGGACTGCATGGATCTCCTCCTTCTCCGCCTTTTCCGCGCCGAGGCTCAGACCGTAGCGGGACGACAGCTCTTGCAGGCACGGTAGCCCGCCTGCCGGGCATCCCCGGCGGTACGGAACGGAACCTGGTGCGGCCGGGTGATCCGGCGGGCGTGCGCACAGGTCGGATGACAGTAGATCCGCGTGGTGTCGCTGCCGAGGAAGACGGCCCCGCGCAGGGTCAGCTCCTCCAGCCGGTGCATGTCGATGCCCTCCGCGCTCCGCAGGGCATCCCCGACGCGCCCCGCATAGGCGGCGTCGCAGGGCGCTCCGCCCTCATAGGTGACGCGATGGCAGGGGATCAGCACCGGCACCGGATTCTTGGCCAGAGCCTCGACGATCGGCCTGGTGGCGGAGGGCAGCGACGCCTCTCGCGCGAGCCAGGTGATCGGCCGCAGCTGGCCGGAGGGGATCGACCGCACCGCGTGGAGCACGGCGCGCTCCAGGTCGGTGAGACCTCCCAGGTCGATCGGCAGCCGCTTCGCCCGGCCCGTGCGCAAGGCGGGGCGCAGCCCGGGGAAGGGCGCCGAGGCGCGGATGGCGGTCCGGCCGGTGCGGGCGTGATGCAACCGCTCGAACTCGTCCGCGTCGGTCACCATCGTGTCGACGGCCGAGCCGGTCACCGCGTCCGGGCTGTAGGCCACGAAGAGGCCGCCGGCCGCGCTGTCAAGATGGCTGTAGGTGTCGTAGCGCTCTCGCGGAATTCCTACGCGCTGAAGTACCCTCAGGGCGAAGTCCGCCGGGGCAGGGGCCGCGAGATCGGCCAAGGCGTGCTCCAACTGTCCCTCCGCGGGCCGCTCTTCCTCATCATTCCGGTAGTTCATCTGGTCACCTCCCCCAACACCGCCGCCTCGGGTGTCAAGATCTCACGTAGTGTGCCGATCCCTCTTGATACTTGTGCCTTGACGGTACCCACAGGGCAGCCCTGGGCCTCGGCCATGTCGCTGTAACTCATCCCTATGACATGGCGCATCACCACCGCGACGCGATGCTTCTCGGGCAGCTCGGTGAGCGCCTTGACCAGAATCGTACGGTCGGCGGACGTCGCCGCCCGCTCCTCCGGTCCCGGACTCTCGTCCGGCCAGCTGCCGCAGGCGTCCTCCGCACGGGTGGCCGAGACCGGGTGACGGACGCTGGTACGCACATGATTGCGCCAGACGTTCGCCGCGATCGTCATCAGCCAGGCCCGGGGTTTCAGCTTGCGCCGACGCTCCGGCGAGTAGGTCTGGAGCGCCGAATAGGCGCGTAAGAAGGTGTCCTGGCCCAGGTCGTCCGCCTCGGCGGCCGATCCCGAGACCCGGAACAGAAAGGCACGCACCGCCGAGGCGTGGACCCGGACCAGCTCGGTGAAGCCGTCATCCAGATCTGACGCCAGGCGCTCGGTCAGCTGCTCCGCCATATCGTCCATCAGCTACAGAAACACCGGGACGTCAGCAATGGTTGCACAGCCCGCGCCGCGGCGCCCGGGAGCGGAGCCGGACCGGTATGCCGAAGCACCGCACCGGCCGCCGGAATCGGCAGCCGGTGCGGTGTCTGCGCCCGTGCGTACGGGTCAGTTTGTCCGGGTCAGTCGGGCAGCCCCACCGACTGGCTGTGCCGGAAGACGTTCCGCGGGTCGTACTTCTTCTTGACGGACTGGAGCCGCGGGTAGTTCTCCTTGTAGTAGAGGTCGTGCCACGGCACCTTCGAGGTGTTGTACTTCGGGTCGCCGAGGTCGATGTCCGGGTAGTTGACGTAGCAGCCGTCGGTGACGTCGTTCGGCACCGGCACCCCGCCGGTCTCGGCGTAGACCTCCTGGTAGCACTCCCGTATCCAGGCCAGCGACTTGGCCTCGTCGGCCGCCTCGGTCCAGTACAGCATCCACGACATCTTGAACGCCGAGTTGCGGTGGGAGGAGGCCGTCGCGTCCTGGGCGACCGCGTTGACCTGGCCGCCGAAGGAGCTCAGCTGTACCGATGCGGTGGGGTTGTCGATGGCGTCGCTGGTCAGATGCTTGTAGAGCGCGTCGAGATGCGAGTCGGGGAAGTTCGCCCGCATATAGGCGGACTTGAAGTCTCCCTTGAGCGTCGGGTCGTTGAGCGTCAGGGTCGAGGTGCCGAGGTAGCGGGTCGCCTGGAGCCACGGCATGCGGCGCGGCTCCACGAGCTCGGGCATGGCGGCCAGCTCACCCGTCCTGGTGGTGGCCGCCTCGTGCCCGACGGACACGCCCTTGCTGATGGCGGCCACGAAGTCCGCCAGCATCTGCTCGGCGTTCGGCACGGTGGCGTCCATCTGGGTGATCATCCCGATGGCGCCGTTCGACCGGTGGTTCAGCCCCAGGTAGCTGCACATTCCGGCGTACGGGTCGCCCGGAGCGCTGTGCTCGACGTGCCAGGCGCCGTAGTTCTTCACCAGGGTGTCGAAGTCCTTGCGGGAGAGCGAGCTCCACGGCCAGGAAACGGCGTTGATGAGCACCTCGGCCGGAGGGCGGGGGAGCAGGGCCGACGGATCGGAGCCCTTGGCGTCCGGGCTGCGGAACCAGTAGCGCGTGACGATGCCGAAGTTGCCGCCGCCCCCGCCGGTGTGCGCCCACCACAGGTCGCGGTTCGGGTCCGACTCCTCCCGGGTGGCGACGACCGCCCGGGCGGTGCCCGAAGCGTCCACGACGACCACCTCGACCGCGTACAGATGGTCCACGACAAGGCCCAGCAGACGGCACAACATCCCCCAGCCGCCGCCGCTGACGTGGCCACCCGCTCCGACCTGGTGGCAGATGCCCGCGGGGATGACGACGCCCCAGCGGCGGTAGAGCCCTTCGTAGACGTCGAGCAACTGGCACCCCGACTCGACCATGAACGCCTTGCGCTCGGCGTCGAAGGCGACCTGGCGCATCTCCGACAGGTCGACCACGACCTTCGCGTCCGGGTGGTAGACGAAGTCCTCGAAACAGTGCCCGCCGCTGCGCACCGCGAGGCGCTTGCCCTCCTTCACCGCCTGCTGGGTGACCTTCACCACCTGGTCGGTCGTGGTGACCAGATGCACCTTCTCGGGCTTGCCTATGTACCGCTGGTTCCAGCCTCTGACCACGTCCGCGTAGTTCCGGTCGGCGGGTGTGATCGCGACGGCGTCCCCCGCCGCCGCGGCACGCGTCGTGGCGTCCCGCGTCGTGGCGGCCGCCGCGGTACCGGCCGTGCCGCCGAGCAGCATTCCTCCTCCAACGGAGGCGCCCCCGTAAAGGAAACGTCGCCGTTCCATCCCGCCTCTGCTGTCTGTCATCACATGGCCTCTCTGGCCGTCGTCGTGGAGGCTGCGAGCCGGTTCCGGCGCAGCGCGCGACGGCCGCGGGCGACGCTACTTGCCGCTCGACGGGCCCCTCACCCGGAATATTGCTCCGCAATTCGCGGGCGGAAGCCGTCGGCCGCTCGGCTTCCGCGGCGATGCAACCCCCCGGCGCTCGACGGTGTTTCTCCTCCCGTCGGCTCGATCACGGGCCGCGCCGTGGGCCGATGTCCGGCCCTCAAGACGCCACAGCGGCGCGGTGCGAGCCGACGGACGCGAGAGTCATCAGAGGAGAGGAAAGCCATGACCGAGCTCGATGCCATCAGTGAGGCGCGGGACAAACCCGCAGAGGACCGGATGACGCCCCGACACCGGCTGATCCTGGTTCTCCTGCTCGGTGCCCAGTTCATGCTCGCGGTCGACTTCTCCGTGCTGAACATCGCCGTGCCGACCATCGGGTCCGACCTCGGCTTCGAGCTGAGCACCCTTCAGTGGATCGTCACCGGCTTCATGCTGCCCGCCGCGGGCTTCACGCTGCTGTTCGGCCGCATCGCCGACCTCTTCGGCCGGCGGAACCTCTTCCTGGTGGGCATGCTCATCCTCGGTGTCGCGTCGCTGGTCGGCGGCCTCGCCCAGTCGCCCGGCATGCTTCTGGCCGGCCGCATCGGGCAGGGTCTCGCCACGGCCATGGCGACACCCGCCGCGATGTCGCTGCTCACCACGTCCTTCCCCGAAGGCCCCCTCCGCCAGCGCGCCCTGGGGCTCAACGGCACCCTTCTCACCGGCGGCTTCGCGCTCGGTTCGGTGCTCGGCGGAGTGCTGACCGAGCTGCTGAGCTGGCGCTGGGCGTTCCTGATCAACCTGCCGGTCGTGGTGCTCATCCTGGCGTTCGCCCCGCGCGTCCTGAGCGACAGCAGCGAGCGGACCCGCAGCCGCCTCGACGTCCCCGGAGCGGTCACGGTCACCGGCGGTCTGGTCAGCCTGGTCTACGGGATCTCCGCGACCGAGCAGAGCGGCTGGGGCGACCCCGTCGTCATCGGCTGCCTGATCCTCGCCGCGGTGCTGCTGGTCGCCTTCTGGTTCATCGAGCTGCGCAGCTCCAACCCGCTGGCGCCGGTCAGCGTGCTCAAGCGGCCCACCGTGCGCTGGGGCAACTTCGCCGGGCTCCTCGTCGTCAGCATGCCCAGCGCGGTGGTCTTCCAGATGACGCTCTACCTCCAGGACGTGCTCGACTACAAGCCGCTCGCCTCGGGGCTGGCGTTCGGCGGGTCCAGCATCGCGGCCATCGCGGGCGGCCTCCTCGCCCCCAAGGTGATCGGCGCCATCGGCAGCAAGCGCACCCTCGTCACCGCCCTCACGGTCCAGGGACTCGGCCTCCTGGGGCTGCTCACCGTGGACGAGGGCGACGCCGGGATCTACATCGTCCTCATCGCTGTCGCGGTCGCCTTCTTCGGCCACGCCATGGGTCTCGTCTCCTACACGGTCATCGCCACCTCCGGCCTGCCCAATGAGGAGCAGGGTCTGGCGACCGGTCTGAGCACGATGAGCCAGCAGATCGCCCTCACGCTCGGCACCCCGGTGCTGGCGGCCGTCGCGGTCTTCGGCGCCGACGCGACCGAGGGCGTGGAGGCGAGCATCGCCGACACCCTCGACGGCATGCACCTGGCGGTGCTCGTGGGCGCGGTGGCGAGCCTCGCGGTCGCCGCTCTCGTGGCCGCCTTCTTCCGCTCCGGTGCTGCGGCCCGGAGCGAGGAGTCGACCGCCTGAGTCCGGCTCCCGCGCCGCCCGATCCGTTCTTTCTTCCCTGTTGTCCCCTCCGGCTCCGGCCGGTCCTACGAAAGGCACACCCATGACCACTGTCGAGCAGCTCGGCGCCACCGTCACCGAGACCCGCACGATCACCCTCGCCGGCGCCCAGCAGGGCATCACGGCGGCGCTGCGCAAGGCCGAGGAGCTGGGCGCTCGGGTGGCGATCGTCGTCCTCGACGCCGGCGGCCACGTCCAGGCGCTGGCGCGCATGGACGGTGCCCCGGCCGTGGCCACCAGCGTCGCGCAGAACAAGGCGAGCACCGCGCTCGTCGTCCGTACGCCCACCAATGAATTCGCGGAGGCCATCAAGCAGGACGCGGTCCTGGTGAGCAGCCTGGCCAGCCAGCCCGGTATGGCGCTGTTCTCCGGTGGTCTGCCGCTCGTTTCCGACGGCACGCCGGTCGGTTCCATCGGCGTCAGCGGCGGAATGGGGGACGAGGACCTGAATGTCGCTCAGGCGGGAGCTGCGGCCATCGTCTGACCGGACGGTGGTGGTGAATGCGAGGGCAAGAATGTGAGTGCGTGCCCAGGGCCTTGGCGCGCAGGCTGTAGTCACGTTGCGAGAAGCGTCGTGGACGAAGGAGAGATTCCGGTGAACGTCAGCCCTGGAGAGGTCTACGAGAACCCCCGTTGCGGCGAGCGGATCGTGGTCCGCACGCCGGCCTCGGAAACCGGGGGAAAGCGCTCGGTGATGGATCTGTATGTCGAACCCGGCGGCTTTGCCGCGGGCGAGCACATTCATCCGGTCAGTCATGAACGCTTCACCCTCGTGCGCGGAAAGCTCGCAGTCATCCAGGGCGGTCGTAAGACGGTGCTCGACAAGGTGGGACAGAGCATTCTGATCCAGCCGGGAATCGAGCACCGTTGGTGGAACCCGACGGGTGACAAGACCTACGCCATATGCGAGGTCATCGGAAACGGGACGCGCTTCGAGCAGATGGTCATGCGTCAGCTTTTCTGCCTGGCGCAGGACGGAAAGACGAACGCCGAGGGAATGCCCAAGCTGCTCCAGCGAGCCGTGACCTCCCTGGAGTTCCAGGATGTGCTGCGGTTCGTCAAGCCGTCCTGGAAGCGGCAGCGCATTCTCTACGAGATCCTCGCACCGGTCGCCCGTCGGCTGGGGTACATGGGGTGCAATCCCGAGTACATGAACCGCAAGCCGTCGGAAGTGGCGGTCCTGGAGGATCTCCCCGACGAGGTCCTGGCCTGGCACTACTGACCTGGCACCTCTGGACTGGAGTATCCCGGGCTGAATAGGCCGCTCGCAGGCCCGGGAAAGGCAGCACAGACCACTCTGTGGTTTGTGCTGCCTTTTTTATGCCCCGAGATAAGCGAAATCCTTAACTCCACTTTTCTAGACAGTTATTAGACGGCCTCTAGTGCCGCCTCTGCAAGACTTCTTGGCATGAGACCAACGACGGTATCTGAGCGCTTGTATTCGTACATGGTCGAAAACAGCGTCCCGGTCGATGAGCCGCAGCGGAATCTCATTCAGCGGACCGCCGGAGTCGGTGAGCGGTCGCGGATGCAGATCGGCACTCCGCAGGGCTCGTTCTTCACCTTCCTCACGCAGATCATGCAGGCACGGAATGCGATCGAGGTGGGCACCTTCACCGGGTACTCGGCCCTCTGCATCGCCAAGGGCCTGCCGGTCGACGGCCATCTCCTCACCTGTGATGTGAGCGAGGAATGGACCAGCCTCGGCAGGGAGGCGTGGAAGGAGGCGGGTGTCGACGAGAAAATCGAACTCCGCCTCGGCCCGGCCCTGGAGACGCTGCGTTCCCTGCCGGCCGATCCGGTCGTGGACCTGGCCTTCATCGACGCGGACAAGCAGAGCTACATCGCCTACTACGAGGAATTGGTGCCCCGTATCCGTCCCGGCGGCGTCATCCTCGTCGACAACGTCTTCTGGTTCGGAACCGTCGTCGACGACCGGGACGGAGAGGGCGCCATGATGCACGCCTTCAACGCCCATGTGGCGGCGGACGAGCGCGTCGAGGCCGTCATTCTGTCGATCGGCGACGGATTGACGATGGTCCGGAAAAGGACCTGACGCCCACACATCGGCAGCACAAGGGAGTGTCTGATGCCGAGCACGTCTTCATCGGGTAAATCACTACGACTAGCCAGACTTTCCGGGCACGGCGACGAGCGGTATCTCTTCGTGCCACTCGATCACTCCGTCTCCGACGGGCCGATCGCGACGGTGAGCGGCTTCCAGGAACTCGTCCGTGACGTGGTCGACGGCGGGGCCGACGGAATCGTCGTCCACAAGGGCCGGGCCCGGGTGCTCGCCCCCGAGCTGCTCGCGGACTGCTCGCTGCTCATCCACCTGAGCGCCAGCACGGCACACGGCCCGGACGTCAACGCCAAGGTGCTCGTGGGCGACGTCGACGAGGCCATCAGCCTCGGGGCGGACGCGGTGAGCGTGCACGTCAACATCGGCTCCGAGACCGAGGCCGACCAGTTGACCGATTTGGGCACGGTGGCCGCGGCCTGTGACCGCTGGGGGATGCCGCTGCTGGCGATGATCTACCCACGTGGTCCGCGGGTCACCGATCCCGCAGACCCGGCGCTGGTGGCGCACGTCGTCAGCATCGCCGCCGACCTCGGCGTCGACATCGTCAAGACCGTGTTCGCCTCCCCCGCGGAGCGCATGGCCGAGGTGGTTGAAAGCTCTCCCATCCCCATCATCGTCGCGGGCGGTGGCGACGCCTCGCAGAGCGTCCAGGACTTCGCGGTCTCCGCGCTCGCGGTCGGGTGCAGCGGACTCGCCGTCGGCCGGCGCGTCTTCAACTCGGCGTCTCCCCGCACGACGGTTCAGGAACTGGCCGAGATCGTTCATGGGCCCCAGGGCTCTCCCGTCCCCATCCAAACCTCGCGAATGGCAGGTGCACTGTGAAGCTCAGTTGGGTCGACATCCGCTCGGTCGGTTCCGCGAAGGACGCCATCGTCCAGGAGGCGATTCACGCCCGGGTGGAGGGCATTCTCGCCGCCGACCCGGCGGACCTGGAGAAGCTGCCGCCGACGGTGAAGAAGGTCCTCTTCCCGCAGGGCCAGACGCTCCCCGAGAGCTTCGGCGCGGCGGACGTCGTCATCGTCGACCCCGCCAAGCACGGGGAGCCCGCCGAACTGGCCCTCGCCCACCCCGATGTGGAGTTCGGCCGGTTCGTCGAGATCATCGACGCCGAGACGCTGGAGGACGCCTGCCAGTCCGGCCGCGTCGACAAGTGGAGCGTGCTGCTCTTCCGCGACCCCACCAAGATCCCGCTGGAGATCGTGATCGCGGCCGCCGCCCGTGCCAACGGCAGCCTCGTCACCATCGCCAAGGACGTGGAGGAAGCCGAGATCATCTTCGGTGTGCTGGAGCTCGGCTCCGACGGTGTGCTGATGGCCCCGGCGAAGGTCGGTGACGTCACCGCGCTCAAGGCCGCCGCCGAGGGCGGCATACCCGACCTCGAGCTGGTCGAGCTGGAGGTCACGGCCACCACGCACGTCGGCATGGGCGAGCGGGCCTGCGTGGACACCGCCACCTACTTCGGCAAGGACGAGGGCATCCTGGTCGGCTCGCACTCCAAGGGCATGATCCTCTGCGTCAGCGAGACCCACCCGCTGCCGTACATGCCCACCCGCCCGTTCCGGGTCAACGCCGGTGCCATCCACTCGTACACCGTCGGCCAGAACGAGCGCACCAACTACCTGAGCGAGTTGAAGGCCGGCAGCAAGGTCACCGCCGTGGACATCCACGGCAAGACCCGCCTGGTCACCGTCGGCCGGGTCAAGATCGAGACGCGTCCGCTGCTCTCCATCGACGCGGTCGGCCCCGACGGCCGCACGGCCAACCTGATCCTCCAGGACGACTGGCACGTCCGGGTGCTCGGCCCGGGCGGCACGGTGCTCAACAGCACCGAACTCAAGCCCGGCGACAAGGTGCTCGGCTACCTGCCGGTCGAGGACCGCCACGTCGGCTACCCGATCAACGAGTTCTGCCTGGAGAAGTAGCCACCCCCGGGCGGGCCGGTGACACGCACGGCGCCACCGGCCCGCCCCGGCGGGGCCGCGGGACCACCTCCCCGCACGCATACCTCCGAAAGACCACCACAACGGAATCAGTGCATCCCGGAGGAACAGCCTTGGACGGGACAGTGTCGTCCTACGTGGATGACGACGAGCGGTGGAGAGCCGTTCTGCGCCGAGACCGGCAGGCAGACGGAGTCTTCTACTACTCGGTGCGGACGACGGGCATCTACAGCCGGCCCTCCTGCGTCTCCCGGCCGGCGCGCCGGGCGAACACCGTCTTCTTCACCGACCCGGAGGCCGCCGAACGCGCCGGATACCGGCCGTGCCGCCGGTGCAGACCGCGCGAGAACAGCGCACACGCCTCCTATGTGACCGCCATCGCCAAGACCTGCGAGCTGATCCACGATGCGAGCGAGACACCGAACCTCGACACCCTCGCCGAGGCGGCCGGTTTCAGCCGCTTCCACTTCCACCGGGTCTTCAAGCGGCTGACGGGGGTGACCCCGCAGGCGTACGTGGCCACCTGCCGGGCCGACCGGCTGCGCCGGGTGATTTCCGAGGCCGAGACGGTGACGGAAGCCATCTACCGGTCCGGCTTCACCTCCCAGGGCAACTTCTACGCCGTGTCCCAGCAGATTCTGGGCATGACGCCGACCAACTTCCGTATGGGCGCGGACTCCATCGCCATCAGCTTCGCCGTATCGGGGAGCCCCCTCGGCCCCGTCCTGGTCGCGAAGACCGAGAAGGGGATCTGCTCCGTGCTCACCGGCGACCAGGCCACCGGCGGGGCACGCATGGGCGACGGGCTCACCGGCGACGCCGAGGCAGCGCTCGTCGGACGGCTGAGGGAGCGTTTCCCCAAGGCGCATCTCATCCGCGCCGGCCGGGAGTTCGACGATCGGGTCGCCGCCGCCGTACGCCAGTCGGAGCCGCCGAGGCTGGGCCGGGACCTGCCGCTGAACATTCGCGTCACGGCCATGAGCGAGCGCCTCAGAAAGGCACTTCGCGACACACCGAGCGAACCATCCGTCCAGACACGGTGAAAGAGGATTGGTGATGTTACTCTTCGGCACTCAACGGTCGGCGGCCCAGCGACTGCGGCTGCACGCCGATCGCGGGCTCGGCGCGGGCAACTTCTTCTGGCGCGCCTGGTCGATCGCCAAGGACCGGGACCGGCCGCTCCTCTATCACCCGGATGTCACCGCCCCCGGCTGGGCGGAGACCGAGCCGCCCGGCATCTCCCTGAACGACATGCGCATCACCGTCATCCGGTACGCCACCTGGTACCGCGACCACGGGGTGCGGCCCTCCACCCACGTCGGGGTCTACACCCGCGACGGGCTGGCCGGACTGCTCCACCACATAGCGATCAACAGCCTCGGCGCCGCCGCCGTGCACTGCAACCCCAAGATGGCGTCGCCGACCGCGGCCGACTACTTCCAGCGCACCCAGACGACGGTCCTCGTCGGTGACAAGGACCTGCTCGACGGCTGCACCGAGGCCTGGTCGCAGCAGGGCATCGCCACCGCCAGGACCCCTCTGCTCCAGGACATCCGGCAGCTGGACGAGACCGCCCCGCTGCCGCCCGCCCCGCTGCCCGGATTCCCCTACCGGCACGGGCCCGACGACCTGGTGATGGTCTCCCACTCCTCCGGGACCACCGGCCGTCCCAAGGCACCGATCTTCAGCCACCGCGGGTTCTTCATCGGCAAGCGCGAGCGGCTGTGGAGCTTTCCGTCCCTGCGCACCGACCGCATGCTCACCGCCCTCCCGCACAGCCACTCGTCGGGCATCAGCTATCTCAGCATGGCGCTGCTGCTGGGCATCCCTACCCTGATCCTGGACGATCCGAACGGACGGTCCGTGGCCCAGGCGATCAACCAGTTCCACCCCACCTTCGTCCTCGGCTTCCCGCTGACCCTCGCGGAGATCGACGTCGAGGACATCGACCCCCGCGCCGCCCGGAACATCCACTCGTGGAACGGCATGGGCGACGCCTCGCACGAACGGCACATCAGGCCCCTGATGGGCCTGGGCTCCCGGCCCGGCAAAACCGGCTCCCAGTACAACGACGGCCTGGGCTCCTCCGAGATGGGCATGGTGCTCTTCCGGCAGGTGTACGTCCCCGAGTCGACCGAGTACGGACGGCTCATCGGCCACCCGGCCGGTGTGGTCCGCAAGGCCGCCGTCCTCGACGAGGAGGGGAACGAACTGCCCGACGGGCAGGCCGGGATGCTCGGCGTCCGCACCCCCAGCGTCACTCCCGGCTACTGGGACGACCCCCAGCTCAGCCAGGACTCCCTGCTGAGCGGCTACTTCCTCACCGGCGACATCGTCCGGCGCGACGACCAGGGCCGCTTCTTCCACCTCGACCGCACGCCCGACGTGATCCACGCAGCCGACGGGCCCGTGCACAGCCTCCCCCTCGAAGAGGTCCTGCTGCTGACCACGCAGGCGCTCGACGCCGCGGTGGTGGGCGTCGAGGACCCGGAGGCCCCGGGGAAGGCGGCCCCCATCGGCATCGTCCTCTTCCGAGACGACCGCTACGGCCGCGCCGACCGAGACAGCGGCGGCCACGGCCCCGAGCGCTCCTCCGACGCCCTGCTGGAGGCCGTCAACGCCGAACTCGGCCGCAAGCGGATGCCGTTGCTGCGCGCACTGCTCATCGCCGCCGACCGCGACGAACTGCCCGTGGGCGTCACCGGCAAGGTGCTCAAGCGGCAGCTCCGCGAGCGCCACCGCACCCTGCTGCACGACGCCGCCGCCCACGGGGCCGCGCCACGGGCGAACTGACCGGCGCCGCCGTACGCCGCTCAGCCGGTGTACGCCGCTCAGCCGCCGTACGCCGCCCGCCGTCGTACCTCAGCGGCCTCACCACCGCCCCACCCGATCAGAAGGGCCAGTCATGCACGACGGACACGCCGCGCGCCAAGTAGTCGACATCATCACCGGCTCCTGGCAGTCACAGGCGCTCTACGCCGCGGTCGCCCTGGAGATCCCCGACCACATCGCCGCCGGGCACACCACCGACACGGCCCTGGCCACGGCCACCGGCTCGGGCCCGGACGGCATCACCCGGCTGATGCGGCTGCTGCTGGCCATGGGCGTCTTCGACCGCTCGCCGGAGCACGGCTACGCGCTGACGCCGGTGAGCGAGGTGCTCCGCGCCGACAGCGACGCGTCGATGCGCGACATGATCCAGCTCTACGGCGAGGAGTTCCACACCGCGTGGGGAGCGGTGGTGCCCGCCGTCCGCACCGGATCCTCCGGCTTCGAACACGCCCTCGGCACCTCCATCCACGCGTATCTGGCGAACGCGCCCGGCGCGGGCGCCAAGTTCCAGCGCGCCATGAACGCGGGCAACGTCTTCTTCCCCGATGTCCTGGACGCCTTCGACTTCTCCCGCTGCACCACGGTGATGGACGTCGCGGGCGGCAGCGGCCAGTTCCTGTCGATGGTCCTGCGGGCCCACCCGCATCTGCGCGGGGTGCTCCTCGACCTGCCGCACATGATCCCCGTCGCCCGCGCCCACCTGGACGCCGCCGTGGGCCCCGACCGCTACGAAGCCGTCGAGGGGGACATCTTCGCCTCGGTTCCCGAGGGCGCCGACGCGTACCTCCTCTCCAGGGTGCTCCAGGACTGGGACGACGACCGGTCCGTGACCCTCCTGTCCAACATCCGCAAGGCGCTGCCCGAGGACGGCCGACTGCTCGTCGTGGAGCGGGTCATCCCCGAGGAAGGCGCACCGGAGCTGCTTCCGCTCCTGTACGACCTGCATCTCCTCATGGCCGCGGGAGGGCGCGGGCGGACGCTGGACGGTTACCGCGACGTCCTCACCGCGGCCGGGCTGCGCCTGGAATCCGTCCACCCGCTGGCCCTCGAAACCACGTTGCTGGTCGCGGCCGCCACCTAGGCCCGCGCCGGGGACCCGCGACGCCGACGACTCACGAGAAGGCGAATACGAGGCACTCGATGAACCTCTCACCCCCAACCCGACCGAGCGACGACCCCCGGGTCCTGGACGTCCCCGTGCTGATCATCGGCGGCGGCGGCGCGGGCCTGACGGCATCCGTCTTCCTCTCCGACCTCGGCGTCGGCTCGTTGCTCGTCGAGCGCCACGCGACGACGTCGATCCAGCCCAAGGCGCATATCCTCAACGCCCGCACCATGGAGATCTTCGGCCACCACGGACTGGCCCGGGACATCTACGCCGAGGGCTCCCCGCCCGCCAACTGCGGCGCCATGGCCTGGCTGACCAGCCTCGGCGGCGACGAGCCGTACGACCGCAAGGTGCTCCACCGCGCCGATGCCTACGGCGGCGGCGACCTGGCCGAGCGCTATGCCGAGGCTTCCGCGTACCCGCACGCGAACCTCGGCCAGCGCTGGCTGGAGCCGCTGATCCGCCGCCACGCCGAGGAGCGCAACCCCGGCGGGATCCGCTTCGGACACGAGATGGTGGAATTCGAGTACGACGGGGCCGACGGGGGCAGCGTCACCGCGACGATCCTGGACCGCGCCGCGGACCGTACCTACCGCGTCCGCGCCGGATATCTGATCGCCGCCGACGGCGGCCGCTCGGTGAGCAAGCGGCTCGGCATCCGCATGCTGGGCACCCCCACCTTCCTGGAGTGGATCAACCTTCACATACGGGCCGACTTCTCCGAGTTCATCCCGTTCGACGACACGGTGGTCAACCGCGTCTCCAGCCTCGCCGACGACGGCAGCCTGGAGCACTGCGGCGTCGTGCCCATGGGCCCCAAGCGCTGGGGACGCCACTCCGAGGAGTGGACGCTGATGTTCTCCCGGCCGCCCGGTACGCGGGAGGCGGCGGAGCTGGACGACGAGACGGTCGTCAAGATGGTCCGCCGGACGCTGAAGCTCCCTCAGGACCACCCGATGGAGGTGCAGAGCATCAGCCGCTGGCCCGTGGAGGGCACGGTCGCCGAGCACTTCCGCGCCGGCCGCGTCTTCCTCGTCGGTGACGCCGCCCACCGTCATCCGCCCTCCGGCGCGCTCGGCCTCAACACCGGCGTCCAGGACTCCCACAACCTGGCCTGGAAGCTGGCCCGGGTGCTCTCCGGCGACGCCGCGCCCGCGCTGCTCGACAGCTACGAGGCCGAGCGGCGCCCGGTCGCCGAACGCGTCGTCGAGCGGGCGCTGTTCTCGCTGTTCAACCAGATCGCCTTCACCGCGGGCACCGGCGTGGTCCCGGGGGCCCGCCCCGAGTGGAACCGGGCCCAGATGACCGCCCTGTTCTCCGACACGCCCGACGGCCGGACCCGGCGCGCGGTCCTCGCCGAGTACTTCGAGACCAACCGGATCACCACCGCCCACCTCGGCCTGGAGATGGGCTACGACTACGCCGACGCCGGGTTCGTCACCGGCGACGGCACCGAGCGGCCCGAGCCGGATCCGCTCGGCCTCGAGTACGTCCAGTCCTGCCGCCCCGGCGGCAGGATGCCGCACGCCTGGCTGCGGCGCGGCGGGGAGCGGACGGCGACCCACGACCTCATCGACCACGGGGCGTTCCTGCTCCTGGCCGGTGCGCGGGGCGAGAGCTGGGTGCGCGCCGCGGCCGAGGTCTCCGGAACCCACGGCCCGGCCGTCACCGCCCACGCCGTGGGCCCGGACCACGAGGTGGCCGACCCCGACGGCGTATGGGCCGCCCTGCGCGGCCACGGCGAGGACGGGGCCGTCCTGGTCAGGCCCGACGGGTTCGTCGCCATGCGGCTGAGCTCGGCGTCCCCGGACCCGGTGCGGGAACTGCGCCGAGGGCTCGATGTGGCCCTGGGACGCGCCGTCCCCGTCACCGCCGCGCCGGGTGCGGAGGGGGACCGCTGACATGACCGACGTCCAGCGCACTCCCGTCGCCATCGTGGGCGCCGGCCCGGTGGGCATCATGCTCGCGCTCTTCCTCGACCGCTACGGCATCGAGTCGGTCCTGTTCAACGCCGAGCCCACCATGGAGGACAAGCCCCGGGGCAACACGCACAACGCCCGCACCATGGAGCACTACCGGCGCCTGGGCATCTCCGGCCAGATCCGACGGCTGGGCCCGCCCGCCGATCACACGCTCGACATCGCCTACTTCACCCGTTACAGCGGCTTCGAACTGTCCCGGCTGACGCTGCCCTCGCCGGGGGAGCGGATGCGGGCGCTCGCCGGTACGCCCCGCACCGACCAGACGCCCGAGCCGGTGCACCGCGCCAACCAGATGTACGTCGAGAAGTTCCTCTTCGAGCACGCCATGACCCGCCCCAACATCACCTTCCGCTTCGGCTGGCGGGTGACCGGCCTCAAGCAGAACGCCACCGGCGTCACCCTGGAGGCCGAGAGCGTCACCGGCGGGGCCCGGGAGACCTGGCAGGCGCCGTACGCGGTGGGCTGCGACGGCGGCCGCAGCTTCGTGCGCCGCACCCTGGGCGTGCACTACGAGGGACCCGGATCGCTGGAACAGGAGATCCTGGGGCGCCGTGCCACCGCCGCCCATCTGCGGCTGCCGACCTTCCACTCGGACGTGTTCACCGCCCGGCGGGCCTGGAGCTACTGGTCGCTCAACCCCGACCTGGTCATGAACCTCATCGCGCTCAACGGCCGCGACGAGTTCTTCCTGCTCACCAGCTCCGTCGACCCGGACACCACCAACGCCGCGGAACTGTCCTCGCTGGTACGGCGCGCGGCGGGCACCGCGCTGCCCGTCGAGGTGCTCAGCCACCGCCCGTGGACCCCGGGCGTCGCCCTGGTCGCCGAGCGCTTCACCGTGGGCCGGGTGTTCCTCGCGGGTGACTCGGCCCACCTGTTCACCCCCAACGGCGGCTTCGGCATGAATACCGGGGTGGACGACACCGCCAACCTCGCCTGGAAGCTGGCCGGGACGCTCCAGGGCTGGGGCGGCCCCGGGCTGCTGCGCTCCTACGAGAGCGAGCGGCGGCCGATCGCCCTGCGCAACACCGCGGCCGCCCGCGAACTCAACACCGGCCTCGCCGACATCGAGCGCCCCGGCGTCATGGAGGACGACTCGCCGGAGGGCGCCGCGGCGCGGGCCCGGGTGGGCGCGCTCGTCCGCGCCTACGGGGAGCGCACCCACTCCATCGGCGTGCAGCTCGGCGCCCGGTACGACGGCTCCCCGCTCATCGATACCGACGAGGAGCCGCCCAGCGACTCCATGGGCACCTACACGCCCACCGCCATCCCCGGCGGACGCGCCCCGCACGTATGGCTCGACGACTGGCGCGGCCCCGGCAGCTCGCTCTTCGACCGCTTCGGCCCCTACTACACCGTGCTCCGGCTGGGCCCCGAGCCGCCGCCCGTCAAGGAGCTGGAGGCCGCCGCCCAGGCCGCCGGGCTGCCCCTGCGCACCCTGGACGTCGAGGATCCGGTCGTCCGCGACCTCTACGAGCGCGATCTCGTGCTCATCCGCCCCGACCAGCACGTCGCCTGGCGCGGCAACGCCCTGCCCACCGACCCCGGCGACCTCGTGGCCCGGGTGACGGGGCAGCGGGCGGCGGGCACGGCGCGTGACGGGGACTCCGCATGAGCCGACCCAGCGCGCGCCGGGGCCAACTGAAGGTCGGACTCGTCGGCGTCGGGCCCCGCGGCCTGTCGGTGCTGGAGCGGATCTGCGCCAACGAGCGCAAGTCAGGCTCGCACCGCGAGGTGTCCGTGCACGTCGTGGACCCCTTCCCGGCGGGCGCTGGCCGGGTCTGGCGCACCAGCCAGTCCGACCAGCTGCTGATGAACACGGTCGCCTCGCAGATCACCCTGTTCACCGACGACAGCGTGGAGATGGACGGCCCGGTGGAACCGGGCCCCAGCCTCTACGAGTGGGCCAGGGAACTCGGCCGGAACGCTGATGGGGCCGGCGCCGACGAACGCACGCTGGCCGAGGCCCGTCGGCTCGGCCCCGACGCGTACCCCACCCGGGCCTTCTACGGCGTCTACCTGAGGAGCGTCTTCCGCCGGGTGGTGGCCGACGCCCCGCGCCACGTCACCGTCACGGTCCACCAGGCCCAGGCCATCGGCCTGGACAACAGCGGACCGCTCGCCGACGGCCCGCAGACCCTCACCCTCGACAACGGCGTCCGGCTGACCGACCTGGACACGGTCGTCCTCGCCCAGGGGCACGTTCCCGCCCTGCCCGCACCCCACGAGGAGGAACTCGCCCGTGCCGCCGCCGAGCACGGCCTGCTCTACATCCCGCCCGCCAACCCGGCCGATGTGGACCTCGGTGGCATCGAGCCGGGACAGACCGTGCTGCTGCGCGGCCTCGGGCTGAACTTCTTCGACCACATGGCCCTGCTCACCTCGGGCCGGGGCGGCACCTTCCGGACCGAGGACGGACGCCTCGTCTACGAGCCCTCCGGCCGGGAGCCCAAGATCTACGCGGGGTCCCGGAGGGGCATTCCGTACCACGCCCGCGGAGAGAACGAGAAGGGCGCCCACGGGCGTTACGTGCCGCGGCTGCTCACCCCCGCGACGATCGCCGGGCTGCGGCGGCGGGCGGTCGACGGCGAGCGGGTGCACTTCGGGACCGACCTGTGGCCGCTGATCGCCAAGGAGGTCGAGAGCGTCTACTACGGCACCCTGCTGGAAGTGCGGGGCCGCGCCGCCGACCGTGAGGCGTTCACCGAGCGGTATCTGGCCGCCCCGGCGGGCGAGGCGGAGCGCCGCCTGCTGGACGCGTTCGGCTTCGCGCCGGACGACCGCTGGAGCTGGGACGCCCTCGCCCGGCCGCAGGGCAACCGGACGTACCCCAGCCCGGCCGCGTTCCGGCAGTGGCTGCTGGACTACCTCGGCGAGGACGTGCGCGCCGCCCGCGCGGGCAATGTGAGCGGTCCGCTCAAGGCGGCCCTGGACGTGCTGCGCGACCTCCGCAACGAGATCCGGCTCACCGTCGACCACGGCGGCCTGGAGGGCAACTCGTACCGCGACGAGCTGACGGCCTGGTACACCCCGCTCAACGCCTTCCTCTCGATCGGGCCCCCGGCCTCGCGCATCGAGGAACTCGTCGCCCTCATCGAGGCGGGCGTGGTCCGGATCATCGGGCCCGGCCTCCACCTCACCGTCGATGAGACCCTCCCGTCCTTCGTCGCCGGGTCGGACACCGTGCGGGGCGGGCGGATCCGGGCGAGCGTCCTCATCGAGGCCCGGCTGCCCGAGCCGGACCTGCGCCGCACCGCCGACCCCTTGCTGCGCCATCTGCTCACCACGGGGCAGTGCCGCCCGTACGACATCCCGGGCACCTGCGGGACGAGCTACCGGACGGGCGGACTCGCGGTCACCGAGCGGCCGTACCGGACCGTCGACGTCCACGGCAGCCCTCATCCGCGCCGGTTCGCCTACGGGGTCCCCACCGAGGCCGTGCACTGGGTGACCGCGGCCGGGATCCGGCCCGGCGTCAACTCGGTGACGCTCGGCGACTCGGACGCCATCGCGCGCGCCCTGCTGAACATCCGGGCCGCGGACTCTCCCCTCCAGTCGGTGCGGGGCGGGGAGCCGCAGGAGGGCCACGACGGGCTGCACGGCGGCCAGAGGGAGGCGATCGCATGACCGCTCCGTTCGACGGCGGCCGGGACACCGGACTGCTCTCACCCGTACGGGCCGGCACCCCCATCGAGGCGGACGTGGCGGACGAGGCCTGGCTCCAGGCGATGCTCGACGCCGAGGCAGCCCTGGCCCGGGCCCAGGCTCGGCTCGGCACCGTCCCGGCGGAGGCCGCGGCCGCCATCACGGCGCAGGCCCGCGCGGACCGGTTCGACCCGCGGGCGCTGGCCCTCGTCGCCCGCGAGACGGCGAACCCCGTCGTGGGCCTCGTCCAGGTGCTGACCCGGGCGGTGGCGGCCACGGCCCCCGCGGCAGCCGAATACGTCCACCGCGGCTCCACCAGCCAGGACGTCTTCGACACCGGGGCCATGCTGGTGGCCTCCCGCGCCCTGCGCCGGATACGGGCCGACCTGGACCGGACGTGCGCCGCGCTGGCCGTGCTCGCCGCGGACCACCGGGACACGCTCATGGTCGGCAGGACCCTCGCCCTGCACGCCGTCCCCACGACCTTCGGGCTCAAGGCGGCCGGCTGGCGCCATGTGCTGCTGGACGCCGTCGCACGGATCGACCGCCTGCTCGACGGGGGCCTGCCGGTCTCGCTCGGCGGCGCCGCGGGCACCCTGGCCGGGTACCTCGAATACGCGGCGCTGGGCGACGCGCCGCAGGGGGAGTCCGGCACCGCCGAGTACCTCGACCGGCTGGGCGCCGCGTTCGCCGAGGAGACCGGGCTCGCCCGGCCCCTGCTGCCGTGGCATGCGCTCCGTACGCCGCTCGCCGACCTCGGCGCCGTCCTGTCCTTCACCGCGGGGGCGCTCGGCAAGGTCGCCGTGGATGTGCAGTCGATGACCCGGACCGAGGTCCAGGAGGTCACCGAACCGGCCGCCCCCGGGCGCGGCAGCTCCTCGGCCATGCCGCACAAGCGCAACCCGGTGCTCTCCACCCTGATGCGCAGCGCCGCCCTCCAGGTCCCGGTGGTGGCCACGGGGCTGACGCAGAGTCTGCTGTCGGAGGACGAGCGGTCCGCCGGGGGCTGGCACGCCGAGTGGCTGCTGCTGCGCGAGTGCCTGCGCCTGGTCGGCGGGGCGGCCCACACCGCCGTCGAACTCGCGGAGGGCCTGGCCGTCCGCCCGGAGCGGATGCGGGACAACGCCCATCTGACCGGTGCCCGGGTGGCGTCCGAGCGGGTCGCGGCCGTGCTGGCGCCCCGGCTCGGCAAGGCCAGGGCGAAGCATCTGCTCTCCGAGGCGGCCGCGGAGGCCGAGCGGGACGGGCTCCAGCTCGCCGAGGTGCTCGCCGCGCTCCCCGACGTGGCCGCCCACCTGGGCGCCGAGGACCTGCGCGACCTGCTCGACCCGGCCCACTACACGGGCGCGGCGGGGCCGTTGGTGGACCGCGCGCTCAAGCGCTGACCGGCGCCCGCTCGTCCCGCTCCACCCGTCCGCATCACCTCAGCATCACCTCAGCGGAGGAACTCACCATGGCACTGCGCCTGTTCACCTCGGAGTCCGTGACCGAGGGGCACCCCGACAAGATCGCTGACCGGATCAGCGACACCATCCTCGACGCGCTCCTGAAGGAGGACCCGGCCTCCCGGGTCGCCGTCGAGACCCTGATCACCACCGGCCTGGTCCATGTCGCCGGTGAAGTAACCACCACGGCGTACGCCCCGATCGCGACGCTCGTCCGCAACGCGATCCTCGACATCGGCTACGACTCGTCGGACAAGGGCTTCGACGGCGCCTCCTGCGGCGTCTCGGTGTCCATCGGCTCGCAGTCCCCCGACATCGCCCAGGGCGTCGACTCCGCCTATGAGCTGCGGGTCGGGGGCGCCACCGACGGGGACGCGGGGGACGAGCTGGACAAGCAGGGCGCGGGCGACCAGGGTCTGATGTTCGGCTACGCGTGCGACGAGACGCCCGAGCTGATGCCGCTGCCGATCAACCTGGCGCACCGGCTCTCCCGCCGGCTGTCCGAGGTCCGGAAGAACGGGACCATGCCGTATCTGCGGCCGGACGGCAAGACCCAGGTCACCATCGAGTACGACGGCCACAAGGCGGTCCGGCTGGACACCGTCGTCGTCTCCTCGCAGCACGCGCCCGACGTCGACCTCGACGCCCTGCTGACGCCGGACATCCGCGTCTTCGTGGTCGAGCCGGTCCTGCGGGAACTGGCCGACTGCGGCATCAAGCTGGACACCGAGGGCTACCGGCTGCTGGTCAACCCGACCGGCCGCTTCGAGATCGGTGGCCCGATGGGTGACGCCGGGCTCACCGGCCGCAAGATCATCATCGACACCTACGGCGGCATGTCCCGCCACGGTGGCGGCGCCTTCTCCGGCAAGGACCCGTCCAAGGTCGACCGCTCCGCGGCGTACGCGATGCGCTGGGTCGCCAAGAACGTCGTGGCCGCGGGCCTCGCGCAGCGCTGCGAGGTCCAGGTCGCGTACGCGATCGGCAAGGCCGAGCCGGTCGGTCTGTTCGTGGAGACGTTCGGCACCGCCACGATCGACGCCGAGAAGATCGAGAAGGCCATCTCCGAGGTCTTCGACCTGCGTCCGGCCGCGATCATCCGCGACCTGGATCTCCTGCGTCCGATCTACGCCCAGACGGCGGCCTACGGTCACTTCGGCCGTGAGGACTCCGACTTCACCTGGGAGCGCACCGACCGCGTCGACGCCCTCCGCGCGGCGGCCGGACTGTAGTCCGCGGCTTCTTATGACCCCACCGACCGCTCCCAAGGAGGACACCGACGTGCGCATCGCCGTCACCGGATCGATCGCGATAGACCATCTGATGGTCTATCCCGGTCGGTTCGCCGAGCAACTGATCGCCGGGCAGCTCGACAAGGTCTCGTTGTCGTTCCTCGCCGACGATCTGGACATCCGGCGGGGAGGCGTCGCCGCGAACATCGCCCTCGCCCTGGGCCGGCTCGGGCTCAGCCCCCTCCTCGTCGGCGCGGCCGGGGTTGACTTCGCCGCCTACGGCTGCTGGCTGCGGTCCAACGGCGTGGACACGGAGTCGGTGCGGGTCAGCGAGACGCGCAGGACCGCGCGTTTCGTGTGCACGACGGACGCCGACCAGAACCAGATCGCGACCTTCTACGCCGGTGCCATGGCCGAGGCGAAGGAGATCGCACTCGAACCGACCGTGCAGCGCGCCGGGGGCCTCGACCTCGTGGTGATCGCCCCCAACGACCCCGAGGCCATGCTGCGGCACACCGACGAGTGCCGCAGCCAGGGGTACGCCTTCGCCGCCGACCCCTCGCAGCAGCTCGCCCGCACCAGCGGGGGCGAGGCGCGCAGGCTGGTCGAGGGCGCCCGCTACCTGTTCACCAACGCGTACGAGGCGGCGATGCTCCGGGAGCACACCGGCTGGAGCGACGCCGACATCCTGGACCGGGTCGGCACCTGGATCACCACGGACGGAGCCGAGGGCGTCCGCGTCGCGGCGGCGGGGCGGCCGCCGCTGGAGATCCCCGCCGTCCCGACGTCCGGGGTGGTCGACCCCACCGGCGGCGGCGACGCGCTGCGCGCCGGATTCCTCGCCGGTCTCGCGTGGGGGCTCGGCCACGAGCGGGCCGCCCAACTCGGCTGCGCCCTGGCCACGGTGGTCCTGGAGTCGGTCGGCACCCAGGAATACCAGCTCTCCGCGGACGACCTGGTGAGCAGGCTCGACAAGGGCTACGGCGGCGAGGCCGCCCAGGAACTCGAACCCCACCTGGCGGGGTCGGCATGACCGCGCCACCCCGTACGTACCCGACCGGACGCGGCCTCGCCGAGCCCCCGGCGGCCGCTTCCGCGACGCGGGCGCGCGCACCGCGCCGGAACCTCGCCGAGGTGCTCGCCGCGGGGGAGCGCTCGTACTCCTTCGAGTTCTTCCCGCCGAAGAACGAGGCGGGCGAGCGGACCCTGTGGAACGCGATCCGGCGGATCGAGCAGTACGCGCCGACCTTCGTCTCGGTGACCTACGGAGCGGGCGGCTCGTCGCGGGACCGGACGATCGGGCTGACCAAGCGGATGGCCGCGGAGACCACCCTGCGGCCGGTCGCCCACCTCACGGCGGTCGGGCACTCGATCGGCGAACTGCGGAACATCATCGGCCAGTACGCGGACGCCGGAATCCTCGACGTCCTCGCCCTGCGCGGCGACCCGCCCGGCGACCCCCGCGGCCCCTGGCTCACGGAACCGGACGGGCTGACCTACGCGAGCGAACTGGTGGCACTCATCCGTGAGTCGTGCGACTTCAGCATCGGAGTGGCGGCCTTCCCGGAGCGCCACCCGCGCTCCCCGGACTGGGACAGCGACATCCGGCACTTCGTGGCCAAGTGCCGGGCGGGCGCCGACTACGCCATCACACAGATGTTCTTCGACGCCGAGGACTATCTGCGGCTGCGCGACCGGGCGGCGGCCGCGGGCTGCGACATCCCGATCATCCCCGAGATCATGCCCGCGACCGACTTCCGCCAGGTGCGCCGCTTCGCCGAACTGAGCGACGCCCACTTCCCCGACGACCTCGCCCGGCGGCTGGAGGCCGCCCAGGGCGACGCCGACGAGGGACGCAGGATCGGGGTCGACCACGCCACCGCCATGGCCCGGCGGCTGCTGGACGAGGGCGCGCCGGGCCTGCACTACATCACGCTCAACCGATCGACCGCGGCGCTGGAGATCCATCGGAATCTGGCGCCACGACCCGTCCGCCACACGCCTCGCTGATCGCGGCGGGGTCCCAGTAGTAGGGCCGGATCTCGCGGATGCGGCCGTCCCGGAGGGTCACCGTCTGCACGATGGAGGTGACCACTTCGCGGCCGGTCGCCCGCGAGACGAAGCGCACCCGGTTGGTGGCCACCACGGTGTCACGGTCGACCAACTGCCGCTGTTCGAGGAATTCCATCGACTGCCACAGCTCGCCCATGACGGCGATGAACCGCTCCATGCCCTCGGGCCCGTGCCACACGCCCGTGAAGGGCAGCCCCGGCGCCTGGTGCAGCTCCACCTCCGGGTCCAGGCACGCGGCGATCTCCTCGAATCCGGCCCGGCCCGGGCCACCCGCCATGACATAGGCCCGCTCGGCCTCGTAGAACCGCTGCATCACGGCGATGGCGCTGTCGTTCGAAGACATGGTGTGACGACTCCCGGGGAAACTCCGACACTTCGTTCTCGTATCCCAGCCAAGCGTCCGGGCCCCCGCATTGCTGGCGGGATTCGGCCATCGCGCTCCGCGGCCGCTCCCAGCCGGAAGACTGTCGGTCATGGACCAGACCGAACTGCCCCTCGACCTGCCCGGCGATACCGCGGGCGCCGGGGACGCACCGCACACCGCCCACGACGCCGTCCCCGCCCTCGCGGACCTGGACTGGCCCGCGCTGTACGCCCAGCTGAACGAGAACGGTGTGGCCCTCACCCCTCCGCTGCTCTCCCGCGAGCAGTGCGAGACGCTCATCGCCACCTTCGACGACCCCGCGCTGTTCCGCTCGACCGTGGTGATGCAGGCTTACGACTTCGGCCGCGGCACCTACAAGTACTACGCCGACCCCGCCGCCGTACCGCTCGTCCAGACCCTGCGCGAGAAGCTGTACCCGCCGATGGCGTGGATGGCCAACCAGTGGGCGCCCCTGCTGAACGAGCGCACCTTTCCCGGCACGCTGGACGAGTTGCTCGCCGAATGCGCGGACAACGGCCAGCGCCGGTCCACCCCGCTCATCCTCGACTACGGCCCCGGCGACTACGCCTGTCTGCACCAGGACATCTACGGGGACATCGTCTTTCCCCTCCAGATCGCCATCATGCTCAATGAGCCCGGCCAGGACTTCACCGGCGGGGAGAACGTCTTCGTGGAACAGCGCCCCCGCTCCCAGTCCCGCGCCAGCGTCCTCACCCCACGGCTCGGACAGGGCATGATCTTCCCCGTCCGCCACCGGCCCGTGCGGGGACCGCACGGCTACCGCCGCCACCCCATGCGGCACGGCACCAACGCCGTGGCCACGGGACGCCGGACCACGCTCGGCGTCATCTTCCACAACGCGCGCTGACCCCGCACCGCCCCCGGGCTCATGTCATCGCCCGGCCTCCCGATCGGTGAGGCCGGTGACGCGCATGGTGATGTTCAGGCGCCCGGAGGCGAGCCCGGTGGCGGGGTCGGCGGTGCCCTCATGGACCCTGGGCACGCCGTGGTAGACGTACCGGGAGGGGCCGCCGAAGACGAACAGGTCGCCGGAGGCGAGTTCGATGTCGGTGTAGGGCTTGGTGCGGGTTTCGGTGTTGCCGACGCGGAAGACGCAGGTGTCGCCGATGGACAGCGACACGACCGGGGCCGAGGACCGCTCGTCCTTGTCCTGGTGCATGCCCAGCTTGGCCTGACCGTCATAGAAGTTGATCAGGGCGGTGTCCGGGGTGTACGCGGCCGCGCCCTGGGTGTCGCCATAGGCGTCGAGCAGGGCGCGGCGGCCCAACTGGACCATCCAGTCGGGGAATTCGGCGACGCGCTCGCCGTTCACGTCGTCGGCGGTGCGGGTGTACTTGTAGGGCTGCCAGTGCCAGCCGATGCACACCGTCTGCACCGACATGACGCCACCGCGCGGCAGGCGGGTGTGGCGGATGGGGACCGGGCCGGTGGCCCAGGCGCGGCAGGCGGTGACGAGTTCGCGCTGCTGTTCCAGGGTGAGCCAGCCGGGCAGGTGCACGGCCCCGGGGGCGATCTCCATGGCGGGGCGGGGAATCAGGGCGGTCATGCGGTGCTCCCGGGCGGCGGGTAGGAGGTGACCCAGCGGTGGCGTACGGCCCAGGTGCCGCCCTCGGCGGTGGCACCGCGCAGGCCGTGCAGCGTGTCCGGCCCGGCCAGCGCGGGGAGGCGGGAGTCCCTGAGCGCGGCGAAGGCGACCGTGCGGGCCGGATCCCAGTCGGTGGAGTGGCGCAGCCGGCGGGCCAGCTGGGCGAAGCCGAGCGGGGCCGCGGCCATGACCCAGGCGTCGGGCTCCTCGGCGGTCAGCCGGCGCGCGGGGCGCAGCCAGGACGCGGCGCTCTCCGGCCAGTCCACCCTGGCGAGGACCTTTCCGCCGCGCGCCTTCCACGCGGCCGCGAAGGCGTCGGCGGCGGCGCGGGATGCCGGGTCGCGGCTGTGGCCGACGGCGACGGTCTCGATGCGGCTCTTCGCGGGGGTCAACAGGCCCACGAGGGCGTTGAGTTCGGGGGCGGTGTGCGGGGCGGGGCACGGCAGGTCGCCGTACGCGGCCAGCTCCTCCGCGGGGATCAGGGGCGATCCGGATGCCGGTGGTCCCGTGAGACTGCTCATGGTGTGGTGGTGTTCTCCCGGTTGGCTTTCCACAGGGCGTACTTCCGGGGCAGGCACACGGCGCACGGCCGGTATCCGGCGGCGATCGCGGTGGCCTCGTCCACAAAGAACACCCGGTGTTTCACATAGTGGCCGCGGGCGATGGCCCGCAGCGCGGAGGGGCAGTCCAGACGCCCGTAGAGCCGCATGCCCCGGTGTCCGCCGAGACTGCCCGGAACGGCGCTGCGATACGGCACCCCGTCCGGGCCGATCAGGGTACGCGGGCGCTGCTCCGGGAGCCGGGCGGGGTCGGCCGGGGCGGGAGTCACGCGGCGTCGTGGAAGACGAGGCCGAGGGTGTGGCGGTGTCCGGAGCGGACGGTGCTCACGCCGTGCCGCATGGGCCCGTTGGCCCAGCCGCGCTTGGAGGCCACGGGGCGGTCCCGGGTGGTGAAGATCAGCCCGTGGCCCTTGGGCAGGGTGGTGGACGATCCCCTCGACTGGGCGCGGGGGCGCTGCTCCGTCATGATGAACTCGCCGCCTGTGAAGTCCTCGCCGGGGGCGTCGAGGCCGACCACGACCTGGAGCGGGAAGAGCATCTCGCCGAACACGTCCCGGTGCAGGGCGTTCCAGTCGCCCGGGCCGTAACGCAGCAGGATCTGGGCGGACTTGGCCTGCCCCGCCTCGTGGCACATCGTCAGCCACTCTTCGAGGGTGTCCGGCCAGGGCGAGGGCCGGTCCAGTTTGCGGGCCCAGTCGCGGGCGATGGGCAGCAGCCGCGGATAGAACGCCTCGCGCAGCTCGCGCACCAGGTCCGGGAGGTCGTGGGTGAAGTAGCGGTACTGGCCGGAACCGAAGCGGTAGCGGGCCATGTCGATGGTCGTGCGGAAGCGCTCGGCCTCGTCGTACAGCCCGGCGATGCGGTGGCATTCGCCGGGAGTGAGGAGCGGCCCGGTGAGCGCGTGGCCGAACTCGCCCAGTTCGCCGGTGAGCGCGTCCCAGTCGTCCGCCGCGACGCGGTCGGCCACCTGGCCCTGGCTCGCGGAGCTGATGGTGTCGGTCATGAGGTGCTGTTCCTTTGCAGTGCCGCGGACTCGTGTGCGTGCTCCAGGTCCAGCAGCTGTCGTTTGCGCTCCAGGCCACCGGCGTATCCGGTCAGCGCGCCATTGGCGCCGATCACGCGGTGGCAGGGGCGGACGACCAGCAGCGGGTTGGCCCCGATCGCCGTGCCGACGGCGCGGACCGCGGCGCGCGGGGCGTCGATCCGGGCGGCGATGTCGCCGTAGCTGAGGGTCGTGCCGTAGGGGATGGATTCCAAGGACGCCCAGACCCGCTGCTGGAAGGCGCTGCCGCCGGTGACGTACTCGATGTCGAAGCGGGTCAGCTTGCCGTCGAAGTACGAGCGGAGCTGGCGCGTGATGTCGGCGAAGGCGTTCGCGTCCTCGGTCCAGCCGCCCTGGACGGTGGGGCGGCGCTTCTGCTCCGGCACCGACAGGGAGGCCAGTGCGGTGCCGCCCTTCGCGGTCGCCGACTCCTCGCCGACCAGAAGCAGTTCGCCGAGGGGGCTGTCCATCGTGGTGTAGACCGTCATCGGCCTCGTTCCTCCGGTGATTGTCGAGGTGTGCCGGTGCGGGTCACATGAGTGTCGGCTGGAGCACGCCCTCGTGGGTGAGCAGCTGCACCTTGCGCTCGACCCCTCCGGCATAGCCGCGCATGGTCCCGTCCGCGCCGATCACCCGGTGGCAGGGCCGCACCAGCAGCAGCGGGTTCGCGCCGATCGCCGTGCCCACGGCCTGGACCTGACCGCGGGGTACGCCCAGACCTTCGGCGAGCTGTCCGTAGGTGGTCGAGGTGCCGTACGGGATCTCCTCCAGCGCGCGCCACACGCGCTGCTGGAAGTCCGTGCCGCCGGGCGTGAACGGGATGTCGAAGGCGGTGAGCCCGCCGTCGAAGTACGCGCTCAGCTGCCGGGCGACCTCCGTGAACCGGTCGGGTGCGTGGCGCCACTCGGGCCGTACGGCCGGAGCGTTCTTCTGCCCGGGCATGGACAGCGAGGTCAGGGTGAGGGTGTCGTCCGGCGTCTCTTCGCCCACCAGGAGCAGTGCGCCCAGGGGGCTGTCCAGCGTGGTGTAGATGGTCATCGTCGTGCTCTCATCGCTCGTCCGCTGTGGCTTCACTGTCAACGATGAGGGGTCGCGGCCCGGAATGCTGGCGGTATTCGGACATTACGCTGGGGTGCGACGCCGGGCGGCCGCGGCTTCGGCGGTGGCCCCGGCGGCGGCCCTCCAGAAGTGGTGCGTCGCGTACGGCGTGGTCGCGGTGAGCGTGCGCAGCGTGCGGCGGCGGGATTCGGGCATCCCCGGCTCGCCCAGCGCGGCGTCGGCCAGCACCTCGGCCGTGGGGAAGAGGTCCGTCAGCCCGCCGCCGGGCGTCCGCGGCGGCTGCCCGTAAGCGGCCACGAGCGCGCTGCCGAGTCTGCGCCCGGCCACCACCGAGACCTGCTGGCACCGCGCGGACGGCCAGCTCATGCGGATCCGCGGCGCCCGGGAGCGCAGCCCGGGGCGCCGGGAGACCAGTGGGGCGAGCGCCGGGTCGGTGCCGTCCCCCGGGGACTCGCCGACCTCGGCGATCCCCGATGCGTGCGGCAGGCGCAGGGTGCGCCGGTAGACGCGTGCACCGCGCTCCCCGGTGAGCTGCTCGATGCCGTCGAAGGCCCGGTTGCCGAGGTACTCGAAGACCTCGGAGGCGGCGTACGGGCCCCGGAAGGCGAGCCGCAGCGGCACCCCCGCCGCCCCGTTCGCCGAGCCGGGCGCCCCGAACCGCGGCGGGCCCCGGCTTCGGCTCCCGCAGACGGCTCGGGGTGGCGGCGTAGATCTACCGGACGGTGTCGTTGAACTGCCGCACACTGGAGAACCCGGCCGCGAAGGCGATCTCGGCGGCCCGCATGTCCGTCGTCTCCAGCAGGATCCGCGCCGTGTGCGCGCTGGGCGCGCGCCACGCCGATGGGCCCGGCGCCCACCTCGGCGTTCAGCTGCCGCTGCGCCCGCCGCGCGCTGTACCCCAGCCGCGCCGCCAGCCCGGCCACGCCTTCGCGGTCGACGATGCCGTCCGAGATCAGCCGCATGGCGCGGCCGACCGCGTCGGCACGGGCGGTCCACTCGGCGGAGCCGGGCACGGCGTCCCGCGGCGGTGCGACGGCGGGAAGCGCACCTCGCGCCGACCACCGGCCGGGGACCGCGCTCAGCGGGCGTTGCGGAAGATCACGCCTGGCGGCGCGGGTCGCGGATGCCGTCGATGATGCGGGTCCAGTTGTCGCCACCGTGCCCGTCGTCGATCGCGCGCCGGTAATGCGCCTGAACCGCTTCCGGGAGCGCGAGGTCGAGGCCGATCGATGCGCTGGTTTCCACGATGTGGTCGGACGTCGCGCCCATCATCGTGACGGTGCTGAGGTCGCCCGGATGCTCCCCGGCATCCAGCGCGGCGCCGGGAGTCTCCTCGCCCGCCGCCACGATCGCGCCGACCGAGTCGGCGAGGGAGAGCAGCTCCGGCAGCGCCTCCTGGGCCTTCATCCCCACACTGCCCAGCATCGCGGTCGCGTGCATCAATCCGGACAGGGTGGTGAGGAACAGCGTGAGCTGGGCCTGGTACATCATCTGGGCGAGGCCCGGATCGTCGCCCAGATACTTCGGCGCGCCGAGCAGCGCCAACGCCGCCCGGTGGCGCTCCAGCGCCTCGTCGGGGCCGCTGTAGTAGATGTACGACGCCTCGGTGCCGACCATCGGCGCCGGGACCATGACACCGCCGGTGAGGAAGGTGGCGCCGTGGCCCGCCGCCCAGGTGCTCGCCTCGCGGGTCCGGTCGGGGGTGTCCGAGCTGAGGTTGACGAGCGTCCGCCCGGTGAGCGATCCGGAGGCGTCGCCCAGGATGTCGTACATCGCGCGGTAGTCGGTGAGGCTGAGGATCACCAGCTCGCTCGCTTCGACCGCCGCGGCCGGGGTGGCCGCGAGCGTGGCGCCGTCGGCGACGACGCCGTCCGCCCGGCCGGCGGTGCGGTTCCAGACGGTGACCGGATGACCGGCGGCAAGCAGGGCGCGGGCCATGGCCTGGCCCATCGGGCCCAGCCCGAGGACGGTGACGGGGCTCATCTGCCCGGAGAATGGGGTCTGTTGTTCGTTCACCCCTCCATGATCGGAGCGCCCCAGTACTCTCGGAAGTACCCACTAAATACTGCGGTACTTACCTTTTTGTAAGGAGCGGCACGGCAATGGCCAGGACTCCGAGAAGCGGTCCCTACATCTGCGGCATCGACGCCGCCCTCGACGTGGTGAGCGGCAAGTGGAAGGGGCTGATCCTCTGGGAACTGGACGCCCATCGCGTACGCCGCTTCTCCGAACTCCGCCGCGGCCTTCCGGGCGTGACGGAGAAGATGCTGACCCAGCACCTGCGCGAGATGGAGAAGGACGGCCTCGTGCACCGCGAGGTCTACGCCGAGGTGCCGCCCCGCGTGGAGTACTCCCTGACCGAGCACGGGCACACCCTCAACCGAGCCCTCGGCCCGCTCGGCGCCTGGGGCGTCGACCGGATCCGCCGCGAAGGCTCCGAAGTGGTCGACGTGCCCGAGACCGCACACTGACAGGCCACGTGGTCCGGGTCAGCGGCGGCGCAGCGCCTTGTCCGTGAGCGCGGGCGGATCGTAGTGGGTGACGTCGTGGTTGAGGTCGGTGCCGGGTGGCACGATCTCGTCGATGCGGTCGAGGATGTCGCCGCTCAGCACCGTGCCTGCGGCGTCCAGCAGCGAGGTGAGCTGGTCGTGGGTGCGGGGGCCGATGATCACGGAGGTGATCGCGGGGTGCGAGAGGACGAATCCGGTGGCGAGCGCGGGCAGAGTCAGCCCCGCGTCGGCGGCCACCTTCCTCAGCTCGTCGACCGCGGTGAGCTTGGCGGCGTTGCCAGGCAGGCTCGTGTCGAACAGCTGTGGCAGGAAACTCGAGCGGGTGGCCTCGCTCGGTGCTGCGCCGTCGGGACCGCCGTACTTGCCCGACAGCCAACCGCCCGCGAGAGGACTCCAGGTGAGCGCGCCCATTCCGTACTTCTGCACGGCGGGCAGCACGTCCCGCTCGATGGCGCGGGCCAGGATCGAGTACGGCGGCTGCTCGCTGCGGAAGCGGACATGACCGCGCTTCTCGGCGACCCACTGGGCCTCGACGATCTCCCCGGCGGGGAAGGTGGAGGAGCCGACCGCCCGGACCTTGCCGGAGCGCACCAGGTCGGACAGCGCCGACAGGGTCTCGTCGATGTCGGTGTTCGGGTCGGGGCGATGCACCTGGTAGAGGTCAATCCAGTCGGTTCCCAGGCGGCGCAGGCTGTCCTCGACCGCACGGACGATCCAACGCCGGGAATTGCCCCGGTGGTTGGCGTCCGGGCCCATCGGGTTGTGGAACTTGGTGGCGAGGACGACGTCGTCCCGGCGGCCCTTCAGGGCCTTCCCGACGATCACCTCGGACTCGCCGTCGGAGTACATGTCGGCGGTGTCGATGGTGTTGATGCCGGCGTCGAGGGCGGTGTGCACGATGCGGACGGCCTCGTCGTGATCCTTGGTGCCCCACGCGCCGAGCATCATCGCGCCGAGGGTGTACTCGCTGACGGATATGCCGGTGCCGCCGAGGATCCTGCGGTTCATACCTGTTCCCATGCCCTTCGCGTGTCTGGTGTCGGAATCCACCCTGCCCGCCGGCCCCCGCACCAGCCAGACCCGGCGGATCCTGGTACCCGCAGGGCCAGGCTGGCCCCGACATGCCGGAGAATGGTCCGATGCATGCCGAGCCGGAGATCAACGCGTTCCTGAAGGCCCGCAGGGCGACCCTCGACCCGGCCGACGTCGGACTGCCGCCCGTCGGGACACGGCGCAGGGTGCGCGGGCTGCGCCGCGAGGAGGCCGCCCGGCTGGCGGGGATCAGCGTGGAGTACTACACGCGCATCGAGCAGGGCCGCGGCGGGAACGTCTCGCCGGAGGTGCTGGATGCCCTCGCCCGCGGGCTGCGGTTGACCGCGGCCGAGCACGAATACCTGCGGAACGTGGTGCGCCGGGCAGCGCGCGGTGGGGCCGCGCGGCGGCCGGTCCGGGAAGTACCGCAGGTCGTGCGGCCCGGCCTACAGGCGGTGCTCGACGCGATGGACGGCGTCGCGGCCCTGGTCTACGGCCGTGCCATGGACGTGTTGGCATGTAACCGGCTGGGCGGGCAACTGCTGTGCGGTTTCGCGCAGCGGTCGCCGGAGGAGCGCAACATCGCCAGGCTGATGTTCCTCCACCCGGACGTGGCGGCTACGCACCCGGAGGTGGCGCAGATCCGCCGCGAGGTCGTCGCCGTGCTGCGCGCCCAGGCCGGCCGCATTCCGGACAGCGATCGACTGTGCGAGGTGGTCGGCGAACTGCGGGAAAAGAGCCCGGAGTTTGCCCGACTGTGGGAGTCACAGGAGGTCGAGGGGAAGGGACATGGCGTCAAGCGCCTCGAGCACCCCGAGTACGGGCCGCTGGAGCTGCACTTCCAGGCAATGCGACTGCCGCCACCGGACCAGGAGCTGACGATGCTGCTGTACGCGGCAGAGCCCGGCTCGCCGTCCCAAGCGGCACTGCTTGCGCTCTCGGGAAGAGCCGCACCTCATGCAGACGCCGTTGGTTAGTTCGGGGCCGTGGGGGCTTGGAATTCCTCACGCGAGGCGGGTCGCCGTTCAGGGGGTGCGGTTCCGCGTGCGCTGACGGTGGCCCCTGACGTCGGGGCGGCTGATGTGGCCCGTCGGGCGCTGGGACTCGCCGAGCCAGAGCTGGGGGACGTGGCTCCGGACCGCGTCGACCACCGGCTGCTTGTTGGGGGCGGTGAGGGTGACGCGGTGGCGCAGGCGGGGGAGGCCGGGGTGCAGGGGCTCCTCGTCGCGGACCAGGCCCCACAGGATCGGGTCGTCCCGGTCGATGGGGCCGGTGGGGTACAGCTCCAGGGAGTAGATCTTCCCGTTGCGCCCGAAGTCGCTCCAGTAGAGGGCGACTCCGGAGAGGCTGTTCCAGGGAATGACGTTCCGCAACTCTCCCTTTTCGAGCCAGAGGCCCGTGTGGTCGATGAGGAGCCTGTTGCGGCGGTTCGCCCAGAAGGGCACGAAGAGGATGACTCCGAGAACACCGAGGGCCACCATGAACGCGAGTCCCACGAACCCGCTGACGGTGGACTCTCCCTTCTGCTGCCCCGTGGCGACCAGGACGGCACCGAAGATGCCGACGGCGCCGATGGCCATGAGGACGAGGGAGCAGGGGAGCCCGGTCATGGCGCTGCGGCGGCCGATGCGTATGACCGTGGCGTTCGGCGCGGGGGAGGGCGTGTGCGGCGACGACATGGTGCGTGAGCTTAGTTGGCCCTGATGCCCGGCCCTGCGGGGAGGGCCGGGCATTCCACGGAAGAAGGGTCAGACGGTGAGCAGGGCCTTGATGGCGCGGCGCTCGTCCATGGCCCGGTACGCCTCGGCGGCCTCGTCGAGCGGGACGGTGAGGTCGAAGACCTTGCCCGGGTTGATCTTCCGCTGCCAGATCAGGTCGATCAGCTCGGGCAGGTACTGGCGCACCGGGGCCGGGCCGCCGACCAAGTGGACCTGGGAGAAGAAGAGTTCCTCGCCGCTGAGGGAGACGTCGTGGTTGACGCCCACGAAGCCGACGTGCCCGCCGGGGCGGGTGCTCCGGATGGCCTGTTCCATGGACTCCTGGGTGCCGACCGCTTCGACGACGGAGTGGGCGCCCAGGCCGCCGGTCAGCTCCTTGATCTTCGCCGCACCGGCGTCACCGCGTTCGGTGACGATGTCGGTCGCGCCGAACTCGCGGGCGAGCCGCTGGCGCGGCTCGTGGCGGCTCATCGCGATGATCCGCTCCGCGCCGAGCTGCTTGGCGGCCAGGACCGCGAGCAGGCCGACCGCGCCGTCGCCGACGACCGCGACCGTCTTGCCCGGCCCGGCCTCGGCGGCGACCGCGCCGAACCACCCGGTGCCCAGCACGTCGGACGCGGCCAGGAGGCTCGGGATCAGGTCGGCGTCGGGCGTGCCCGGCAGGGGGACGAGGGTGCCGTCGGCGTGGGGGATCAGGGCGCGTTCGGACTGGGTGCCGACCTGGGCCATGAACACGCGGTGGACGCAGGAGGAGGGGTAGCCGGAGCGGCAGATCTCGCAGGTGCCGCAGGAGGCGACGAACGAGCCGAGGACGAACTGGCCGGGCTCGACGTTCTCGACCTCGCTGCCCACCTCCTCGACGACGCCGACGTACTCGTGTCCCATGGGCACGGGACCGTCGACGGAGTCGATGCCGCGGTAGGGCCACAGGTCGGAGCCGCAGACGCAGGCAGCCGACAGCCGGATGATCGCATCCGTCGGGGCGGTGATCTTCGGGTCGGCGACGTCTTCCACCCGGACGTCGCCGGGAGCGTGCAGGACAGCAGCGCGCATGAGGGTTACTCCTAAGGATGTGGAGAGAGCGGTTCAGGTGTTATCGGGGTGTGCGGCGGCCGCACGGGCGACGACCGTGCCCGTGGGTGCCGCCGATCGGCGTCGTTGGACGACGGCGATCGCGATCGTGGGGATCAGCGTGAGCGCGGCGATGGCGGTGCCCACGGCGGCGGGACCCGTGACTCCCAGCGGCGAACCGAGAGCGAGACCGGCGACCCAGGAGCCGACGGCGGTGCCGAGGTTGAACGCCGACACGGTCAGCGCGGACCCCAGGGTGGGGGCCCGGCCCGCGAAGCGGACGCCCAGGGAGATCAGCACCGGGTTGGCGCCGAGCCCGAACAGCCCCAGCAGCGTGACCAGCGCGATCGTGGGCGCGGCATAACCGGACAGCAGGCAGATCGCCAGCAGCAGGACCGTGGTCGCCGCGGCGGCCACGATCGTCGTCGCGTGCGGACGGTGGTCTCCCAGACGGCCTCCCACCAGGAAGCCCGCCAGGGCGCCGACACCGAAGCCGCCCAGGACCAGCGGTACCAGACCGGCGGCCAGCTGGGCCCGGTCGGTCAGCAGCGGCGAGACGTAGGAGTACGTCGACAGCACACCGCCGGTCGTGGTCGCGCAGGCAGCCAGCGCCAGCCACAGGCGCCCGGAGCGCAGAGCGGACAGCTCGGCCCGGACCGAGACCGTCTGATGGCCGTCGGCATCGCGCGGAACATGGCGGCCGATGAGCGCCATGGCGGCCACCGCGAGGGCGGCGAGTGCCCAGAACGGTCCTCGCCACCCCATGAGCTGCCCGGCGAATGCGCCGAGCGGCACACCGACGACGTTGGCGAGCATCGCACCGGAGCCCACGACGCCCAGGGCGCGGGATCCCGCGGCGGGACCTGCGGCACGGGCGGCCACCACGTTGGCCACGGCCCAGAACGCGCCGGTCGCCAGCGCCGTCAGAAACCGCGCCGCCAGCAGCAGCGCGAAGCCGGTGCCGAGAGCCACGACGACGTGCCCGGCCGCGAAGACGCCCAGGGCCAGGACCAGCGTCGACCGTCTGGGCAGCCGCAGCGTCAGCATCGCCATCAGCGGTGCGCCGACGATCATCCCGACCGCGAAGACCGTGATCAGCAGCCCGGCCTCCGCCACGCTGATCCGCACATCGCCCGCGATCTCCGGGAGCAGGCCCGCCACCACGAACTCGGTCGTGCCCATCAGGAACGTGCCCAGGGCGAGCACGTACACGACGAGCGGAAGCCGGGTGGGCGGATGCTCGCGGTCACCGACGCGCCGTACGTCGGCGGGGGCGTGGAGGGTTCCTCCTCGCGTGGTCATACATCGTCTCCGCAGCGGATCGAACTCAAGGTGCGCACCCCACGAAACCCCTCCTATCGCAGGCGTGGGAGGCCGGGTTTATGGGGGGTACAAGCTCAACCCCCCTCCGCCGGGATCCCGGCCGTAGCGTGGAAGGCATGGAACACCGCCCCGGCAACCGCTCCGACAACCGCGCCGACATCCGTGACTTCCTCTCCCGTCGGCGCGCCCAGCTCACTCCGGAGCAGGTCGGGCTGCCCACCAGCGGCCGGCGCCGGGTGCCCGGGCTGCGCCGCGAGGAGGTCGCGGTCCTCGCGGGGGTGAGCACCGAGTGGTACACCCGGCTGGAGAGGGGCCACATCAGCGGCGTGTCCGAGGACGTCCTCGACGCGGTGGCCCGCACCCTCCAGCTGAGCGACGACGAACGCACCTACCTGTTCGACCTGGCCAAGGCCGCCCAGCCCAGCCCCGCGGCCCGGCGCCGCCGCAAGGCCGTCGACGTCCCGCCCCGCGTCCAGTGGCTGCTCGACTCCATGACCCTGTCCGCGGCGTTCGTCAGCAACGGCCGCCTGGACATGGTGGCCACCAACGCCCTCGCCCGCGCCCTGTTCGCGCCGGTGTTCCACAGCCACACCACGGATGAGCGCGGCCGCCCCAACTTCGCCCGGTTCTACTTCCTCGACCGCGGCTCACACGACTTCGTCGACGACTGGGACGACGCCGCCGAGATCACCGTCGCGCTGCTGCGCGCCGAGGCCGGGAGGTTCCCCCACGACAAGGCGCTGCGCGAGCTGGTCGGCGAGCTGTCCACGGTCAGCGCCGAGTTCCGCACCCGGTGGGCCGCCCACAACGTGCGCATCCACCACGGCGGCGTCAAGCGCTTCCACCACCCCGACGCGGGTCCCCTGGAACTCACCTACCAGCCGCTGAACCTGCCCATGTCCGCCCACGAGGCACACTCCCTCACCATCTACACCGCCGAGCCCGGCACCGCGGACGAAGACCGGCTCAAGCTCCTCGCCAGCTGGGCGGCGACCCGGGCTGAGGCAGCAGGCCCTCCCAGGGACAGAGAGTCATAGGCGCTTCAGGCGCCACTTCGCACGGCCGCGCCGGGATTCGCCGGGCCCGGGCCGTGGGTATGTGTTTCCGGAACGCCGCGCACCAGGCACCGCGCCCGCCCCATCGCTCACTCCGCTCCACGTGTCACCGTCGTGCACCGCCGCCGTACGCCACGCCACGCCACGGAGGAGATGTCCATGCGCCGTAGCTCAGGCCCCCTGGCCGCTGTGATCGCGTTCCTCACCTTCCTCGGGCTGCTGCTGCCCACCGGCGCCACCGCAGCCACCGACGCCGCCTCCGGGGACGCGCGGGCGGGCGGGGCGGCCGGCCCGTTGCCGTCCGTCGTCCCGCGCCCGCAGGAGATGGCCCGGCTGGGCCCCGACGTCAGGGTGCCCGCCCACGTGCGCGTGGTCTACGGCGACGGGGTGGACCGACCCACGCGCGAACTCGTCGCCTCCGTATTACGCCGGGCCGGGGCGCAGCGCCTGCGGGGCGGCCCCGGACCGGGGCTGACGGTGACCGTCGGGCGGCTCGCCGACGCGCCGGTCGCGGCGGCGCTGCGGGCCGCCGGGGGCCGGGTGCCCGCGGAACTGCCCGCGGAGGGGTACGCGCTCGCCGCGCGCGGCAGCGCGGTGGCGCTCGCGGGCGCGGACGCCGACGGGACGTACTACGCGGCGCAGACGCTGCGTCAGCTGGTCACCGGCGCCAAGAGGATCGCCTCGGTGGCGGTCGTGGACCATCCGCTGATGCCGCTGCGCGGCGTGATCGAGGGGTTCTACGGAAGCCCGTGGACCCACGCCGAGCGCATGGACCAGCTGGCGTTCTACGGGGACGTCAAGATGAACACGTATGTCTACGCACCCAAGGACGACCCGTACCACCGGGAGAAGTGGCGCGAGCCGTACCCGGCCGACAAGCTCGCCCAGCTCGGTGAGCTGGTCCGGCAGGCCATCGGCCACCACGTACGGTTCACCTTCGCGCTGTCCCCCGGCAATTCCCTCTGCTACAGCGATCCCGCCGAGTTCACGGCGCTCCGGGCCAAGCTGGGGGCGCTGTACGACCTCGGGGTGCGCAGCTTCTCGGTGCCGCTGGACGACATCAGCTACACCCGGTGGAACTGCGCCGCCGACCGCGCCGCCTACGGCGAGCCCTCGCAGCGGGCCGCGGGCGAGGCGCAGGCCGATCTGCTGAACCGGGTGCAGAAGGAGTTCCTGGACGCCCGCGAGGGCACCGCGCCGCTCCAGACGGTGCCGACCGAGTACGGCGACGTCACCGACACCGCGTACAAGAAGGCCCTGCGCGAGCGGCTCGACCCGCGGGTCGAGGTCATGTGGACCGGCACCGATGTGGTGCCGCCGCGCATCACCGTGGCCGACGCCGCGCGGGCCGCCGCCGTGTGGGGGCGCAAGGTGTTCGTCTGGGACAACTACCCCGTCAACGACTACGGCCAGGCCGGGGGCCGACTGCTGCTCGCCCCGTACGACGCCCGTGAGCCCGGTCTGCACCAGCAGCTCTCCGGTCTGGTCCTCAACCCGATGAACCAGGCCGCCGCCAGCAAGGTCGCCCTGTTCGGCGGGGCGGACTTCGCCTGGAACGACACCGCGTACGACCCGGACCGCACCTGGCGGACCGCCGCCGCGTATCTGGCCGGGGACCATCCGGACGCGGCCACCGTGTCCGCGCTGCTCGCCTTCTTCGACACCCAGCACCTCGCGCCCACCTTCGGTGACGAACCCTGGCAGCCCCAGGCGCCCGAACTGACCGCCCGGCTCGCCCGGTTCCGTACCGACTGGGACGCCGGACGGCAGCGGACGGCGCTGAACGCCCTGCGCCCCTCCGCGGCGCTGCTGGCCACCGCGTCGGCCACCATCAGGGCGCGCGTGGCCGACCGCGGCTTCGTGGCGGACTCCGCACCCTGGCTGGACGCGCTGGCGCTGTGGGGCCGCGCGTTCGAACGCACCCTGGACGCGCTGGGTGCCCGGCTCGACGGCGACACCGCGCAGGCGGAGCGCTGGTTCGCCGAGGCGTCGTCGCTGGCCGCGCGGGCCGGGCGGATCCGCACGATCCCGGGCGAGACCCGCCCCGAAGGTCCGGTCCGCGTCGCCGACGGAGTGCTCGACACCTTCCTCGCGGCCGCGCCCGGACTCGGGGGCCGCCTGCCGCGATGAGTTCCGGCCGGGCCGCGAGTCTCTACTGATGAGCGTCGTAGCACGCCGTACGCTGCCCGGCACGAGACACCGCGGAGGACACCATGACGACCACGCCCGGCAACGCGAGCAGCAACCTCCCCGGCAAGCCGCCCGTCGTCGACCTGGCCACCTGGCAGGCGGCGCGGGCGGATCTGCTGGTCCGCGAGAAGGCGCACACCCGTGAGGGCGACGCGATCGCCGCGGCCCGGCGGCGGCTGCCGATGGTCGAGCTCGACGGGACGGTCGAGGTCACCGGCGCCGACGGGCCGGTCCCGTTCCTCGACCTGTTCCAGGGGCGCGACGAGCTCGTCGTCTACCAGCACATGTGGTACGACGGCGCGCCGCACCAGGGGCAGTGCGAGGGCTGCACCACCACGGCCTGGCACGTGCGGGACGCCGTCTACCTCAACGCCCGCGGCGTCTCGTTCGCCATCCTGACCACGGGCCCGTGGGACGAGGTGGCTCGCTACGTGGAATTCATGGGCTACACCCAGCCCTGGTACTCGGTGCGGGACGTGGAGGCGCCGGTCGGCGGCGAGATGGGGCACATCGCGTGTTTCCTGCGCGAGGGCGACCGCGTGTTCCTCACCTACTCCACGACGGGCCGTGGCAACGAGCGGGTCAACGGATCCCTCGGCCTGCTCGACATGACGCCCTACGGCCGCGGCGAGGCGTGGGAGGACAACCCCGAGGACTGGCCCGTGATCGGCGATGTCCGCGAGGGACACCCGGCCGTGGGCCGCCAGGCGTGCTGGTACTGGCGCACGGACGCCGACGGGAACGCCACCTGGGGCCCGACCAGCCGCCCCGTACCGCAGTGGACCCGGCCCGGCGCGACCCCCGTGGAGACCCTCGGACGGCAAGGCCACCACCACTGACCCCGGCTCTCACAGGGAGACGGGAAGTGAGCAGCGCCATGGTCGGTCATGATCGTGCCACGAACGCCGCTGTCGGCGAGGCGGACTTGATCATCGCCCGCCATGGCGTGGCACGGTTGCCGTTCCGGATCACACCGGATCACCAACGGGATCGTTCAGGAGCGGCATGGACATCGGCGTCTTCATCCCCATCGGCAACAACGGCTGGCTCATCTCGAAGAGTTCTCCGCAGTACATGCCGTCCTTCGAGCTGAACAAGGCCATCGTGCAGAAGGCCGAGGAACACGGCCTCGACTTCGCCCTGTCGATGATCAAACTCAAGGGGTTCGGCGGCGAGACCGAGTTCTGGGACCACTGCCTGGAGTCGTTCACGCTGATGGCGGGCCTGGCCGCCGTGACGGAGCGGATCAAGCTGTACGCCTCGACACCGATCCTCGCCCTGCACCCGGCGATCACCGCGCGCATGGCCACGACGGTCGACTCGATCGCCCCCGGCCGGTTCGGCGTCAACATCGTCACCGGCTGGGCGCCCGGCGAGTACTCCCAGATGGGCCTGTGGCCCGGGGACGACCACTTCGCCAACCGCTACGCCCGGGCCGCGGAGTACGTCACCGTGATGAAGGAGCTGTGGCACGAGGGGGTCAGCAACTTCAAGGGCGAGTTCTATGCCATGGACGACTGCGTGCTGTCCCCTGGTCCGGCGAACGGCCACATCGACATCGTCGCCGCCGGGCAGAGCACCACCGGCATGAAGTTCTCCGCCGAGCACGCCGAGTACAACTTCATCCTGGGAAGCGGCGTCAACACCCCGCTCGCGCTCTCTGACACCACGGCCACACTCGTGGAGGCGGCGCGCGAGACCGGCCGCGACGTCGGAGCGCTCTCGCTGTTCATGGTCATCGCGGACGAGACGGACGAGGCCGCCCAGGCGAAGTGGAAGGACTACCACGACAACGCCGACCACGCGGCGCTGGCGTACATGGCGGGGGAAACAGCCACGGACACGACCTCCGACGGCTCCTCGACCGTCAGGACCATCTCGCTGCCCGAGGGTGCCGTGAACTTCAACATGGGCACGCTCGTCGGCTCGTACGCGACCGTCGCGGCGATGCTCGACGAGGTCGCCGGGGTCTCCGGCACCAAGGGGATCATGCTGGTGTTCGACGATTTCCTCGAAGGCATCGAGAACTTCGGTACGCGCATCCAGCCGCTGATGCGGTGCCGGTCGTGACCGGAAGTCAATGAGCGATTGTCCGGTACGTATCGCGTCTATCTTTCCCGTATACGTGCCGAGTACGTGTTCTTCCTGTCACCGCTGTCGTGCTGGGGAGGCTGAACGCGGTACGCCTCCGGAAAATGCCTTGCCGACCGTGGTGGGGTGACAAGAAGATGCCGAGTCATGGGACATCTGGAGGCCGCGCATCTGGCCTACTTCCTGCCGGACGGGCGACTGCTGCTCAACGACGTCTCGTTCCGGGTGGGCGAAGGCACGATTGCCGCCCTGGTGGGGCCGAACGGGGCGGGCAAGACCACACTGCTGGGGCTTCTCTCCCAAGAGACGGAGCCACATGAGGGCACGGTGACCATCAGTGGCTCACTGGGGGTGATGCCGCAGTTCGTCGGTTCCGTGCGGGATGAGCGGACGGTGCGGGACCTGCTGGTATCGGTCGCGCAGCCCGCGGTACGGCAGGCCGCCCGAGCGGTCGACGAGGCGGAGCTCGCGGTCATGGAGCGGGACGACGAGGCAGCCCAGATGGCGTACGCCCAGGCGCTCAGCGACTGGGCCGAGGCGCGTGGCTACGAGGCCGAGACGCTCTGGGACATGTGCACCACGGCGGCGCTCGGGGTGCCGTACGAGAAGGCGCAGTGGCGCGCGGTGCGCACGCTCAGCGGGGGCGAGCAGAAGCGACTGGTGCTGGAGGCGTTGCTGCGGGGCCCTGACGACGTCCTGCTGCTCGACGAGCCGGACAACTACCTGGACGTGCCGGGCAAGCAGTGGCTGGAGGAGCGGCTCCGGGAGACAACCAAGACCGTGCTGTTCATCAGCCACGACCGGGAACTGCTGTCCCACGCGGCTGAGCGGATCGTCAGTGTCGAGCCCAGCCCGGCGGGCAGTGACGCATGGGTGCACGGTGGCGGTTTCGGCACGTACCACACGGCCCGGGAAGAGCGGTTCGAACGGTTCGAGGAACTGCGTCGGCGCTGGGACGAGAAACATGCCCAGTTGAAGCGGCTGGTGCTGGACATGCAGCGGTACGCGGCGCGCAGTGATGAGATGGCGTCGCGCTATCAGGCGGCGAAGACCCGGCTGCGGAAGTTCCAGGAGGCGGGCCCGCCTCCGGAGCCACCGCGCAAGCAGGACATCAGGATGCGCCTCGCGGGCGGACGTACCGGGGTCCGGGCGCTGACCTGCCGGGGGCTGGAGCTGGAGGGGCTCATGCGCCCCTTCGACCTGGAGGTCTTCTACGGCGAGCGGGTGGCCGTCCTGGGGTCCAACGGGTCGGGCAAGTCCCACTTCCTGCGCCTTCTGGCCGGCGAGGACGTCGCTCACCGGGGGGAGTGGAAACTCGGCGCGCGCGTCGTGCCCGGCCACTTCGCGCAGACCCATGTGCGTCCGGAGCTCGTCGGCCGCACGCTCGTCGAGATCTTGTGGACCGAGCATGCCCGAGACCGCGGCCGGGCGATGAGCGCCCTGCGGCGGTATGAGCTGGAACGCCAGGGCGACCAGCTCTTCGACCGGCTCTCGGGTGGCCAGCAGGCCCGTTTCCAGATCCTGCTTCTCGAATTGGCCGGAACGACCGCGCTGTTGCTGGACGAGCCGACCGACAACCTGGACCTCGAGTCGGCGGAAGCGCTTCAGGAGGGTCTGGAAGCGTACGAGGGCACGGTGCTGGCCGTCACGCATGACCGCTGGTTCGCGCGCTCCTTCGACCGTTTCCTGGTCTTCGGTTCGGACGGCGTCATCCGCGAGACACCGGAGCCGGTGTGGGACGAGCGCCGGGTCGAGCGACCCCGCTGACCAACTCGTGCATGCTCGCGCCGCGCCGCAGCCGCCGACGGGAACTCCCGGCCCGTCAACGGCCTGGCGCGGGGCGCCCCTGGACGGGCCGGGCTCACACGAAGGCGCTCCGGCCGGTGATCGACTTGCCGACGATCAGGGTGTTCATCTCACGGGTGCCCTCGAAGGAGTAGATGGCCTCGGCGTCGGCGAAGAACCGGGCGATGTCGTGGTCCAGCAGGATTCCGTTGCCGCCGAACACCTCCCGGCTCCAGGCCACGACCTCCCGCATCCGGGAGGTGACGAACGCCTTGGCGAGGGCGGAGTGTTCGTCGCGGAAGATGCCCGCGTCCTGCATCCGGGCGAGCTGCACCAGCATGCCCCAGGACGCGGTGATGTTGCCCAGGCTCTTGACCAGCAGGTCCTGGACGAGCTGGAAGCCACCGATCGGGCGGCCGAACTGGTGGCGCTCCCGGGCGTAGTCCAGCGCCAGTTCGTAGGCGCCGACCATCAGGCCCAGCGCCTGCCACGCCACCCCGCCCCGGGTGGCGCGCAGGATCTCCGCGACGTCCCGGAAGGAGCCGATGTTCCGGAGGCGGTCGGCCTCCGGCACCCGGACGTCGGTCAGGGTGATCTCGGCGTTCTCCACGATCCGGAAGGCGAGCTTGTTCTCGATCTTCGCCGGGCTGAAGCCGGGTGTGCCCTTCTCGACGACGAAGCCCTTGACGTGGTTGTCGTCGACGTCCCGGGCCCACACCACGACGTAGTCGGCGAAGGTCGCGTTGCCGATCCACTTCTTGGCGCCGTTCAGGACCCAGGTGTCGCCCTCGCGCCGGGCGGTGGTGCGCATGCCGCCCGCGACATCGGAGCCGCCGAGCGGCTCGGTCATGGCGAACGCGCCGATCTTGTCCATCGCGGCCATCGCCGGAAGCCAGCGGTCGCGCTGCTCCTGGTCGCCGCCCGAGTAAATGGAGTACATCGCCAGGCCGTTGTGGACGCCGAAGAAGGTGGACACCGAGGCGTCGGTGCGGGCCGTCTCCAGGGCCAGCATGCCGGACAGGAGGTTGCTGACGGCGGGGCGGTGCTCGCCGTAGCCCTCGTAGGGAAGCCCGGCGAGGCCGCTGTCGCGGAACAGGGCGACCAGCTCCTGCGGGAACTCGCCCCGCGCCCAGCTCTCGTTCACCAGCGGCTTGATCTTGTCGCGCATGAGGGAGCGGGCCTTGAGGAGGATCGTGCGCTCCTCTTCCGGCAGCAGCGACTCGTAGTGGTAGAAGTCGGCGGTCAGTTCGTCCGCGATCGGGCCGACGGCCGACGGCTGCACGGTGGTGGTCATCTCGGTTCTCCTCAGCGGGTGGCGTCGAACTCGGCGAGGACTTCCGCGGTGTCCTGGCCCGCGACCGGCGCCAGGCGGCGGATCGTGCCGGGGGTGGCGGAGAAGCGCATCGGGATGCCGATGGTGCGGACCGTGCCCTCGGTCGGGTGCTCGGCGGTGTCGAGGAGGTGGCCGTCGCGGACGTACGGGTCCTCGTGGGCGCGGTCCAGTTCCAGCACCGGGGCCATCGGGATGCTGTGCTTCGCGCACACCTCCGCCCACTCCGCGGTGGTCAGCGCCGGGGCGCACGCGTCGATCAGCGCGGCCAGGTCCTCGTGGTCGGCGCTGTCGATCGCCTCGCCGCCCACGCGCGGGTCCTCGGCGAGGTCCGGGCGCCCGGCGGCGGTGAAGAAGTCGCGGAAGTTCTGCGGGTTGTACGGGATCACGCAGGCCAGACCGTCCTTGGTGCGCACCGCCTTGTGCCCCTTGGTCATCGACAGCGGGAAGCCGGTGGGGCCGAGCTCGGGCTCGTAGGTGTGTCCCGCCAGGTGCTCGACCAGGTTGAACGCGATCAGCGTGTCCGTCATCGGGACCTCGACGAGCTGGCCCCGGCCGGTCCTGTCCCGGTGCAGCAGGGCGGCGAGCACGCTGTAGGCGATGGTCAGCGAGGAGACCTTGTCGCCGATGATGGTGGGCAGGTAGACGGGCTCGCCCAGCGCCCGGTCGGCGATGTCGACCAGGCCGGACGCGGCCTGCACGGTCTCGTCGTAGGCGGCGTTGCCGACCCGGTCCGAGTCGCTGCGGAACCCTTGCGCGTGGGCGTAGACGAGCCGCGGATTGCGGGAGGCGAGGGCGTCGTAGGACAGGCCCAGGCGGTGCAGCGCGCCGGGCCGCATGTTCGTGATCAGGACGTCGGCGGTGTCGATCAGTTCGAGGGCCCGCTCGCGCTCCGTCTCGTCCTTGAGGTTGAGGGCCACGCTGCGCTTGTTGCGGTTGACGTTGAGGTTCAGCGCGGTCATGCCCGGCGTGGTGCGGTAGTGGCCCACCCGTACCGTGTCGGCGGGCGACTCGATCTTGATCACGTCGGCGCCCAGGTCCCCGAGGATCTGGGCCGCGTAGGGGCCCATCACCACGGTCGACAGGTCGATCACGCGCACGCCTTCCAGGGGACCGGCGATGGTGTCCGTGATGTCCGTCATCGTGTGTGCCTTCACTCCTTGCCTCACCGCATGTGTGTATCCGGAAATCAAATTAACAAGGGTGGGGCGGGGAGTGGAATGATCATGTTGCTAAAGGCGGTGTGACCGCAGTGGTCATACCGCCTTTCGGATGCTCCGCGGGAGCTATACGTGGAGCGGCTCGGCAAATATCTCCCGGGCGGCGGCAGCGACTTCCTCCAGGTCACCGCCGTGGGCGCGGTCCTGACGCCACAGCAGTCCGGTCTCCAGACGGGGATGGAAATCGGAGAAGGGGAGGACGGTCACATTGTCCAGACGGTAATTCTGCATGGGGCTTTTCAGGTCCAGCATGGAAATCGAGAACGCCAGACCGCTCGAAACGATTTCGGAAACCGCGTCGAACGTGGCGCTGTTCAGGGTGATGCGTTTCTTGATGCCGAGGTCGGACAGCTGCTGGTCGAGTCCGCGGAAGTACGCGTGGGTCCCCGCCGCGGGGGAGCCCGCGTAGGCGAGGTCGGCCAGTTCCGCGAGCGCGACCGACTCCCGCCCCGGGAACTTGTCCCGGGGCACGACCGCGCCGAGCCGTTCCGACATCACCGGCAGCTGCTCCAGCGCCGGGTCGCCGCCGACCGGGAGCCGGGCCAGGGTCAGCGCCAGTCTGCCGTCGCACACCGCGTCGACCAGACGGTCGGTGGCGCCCGGCCACCGTGTGACCTCGAACCGGTCGCGGACCCGCTCGGCGAGGGCGTCGATCCGTTCGCGCAGGTCCGGGTGGATGCCGGTGGGTACGCCGAGCAGCAGGGTGGTCCGCCGCGGTCGAGTCGTCTCGTCCAGCCGCCACTTGATGGAATCGACCTGCTCCAGGACACCGCGCGCGATCGGCAGCAGTGCGCTGCCCGCCGGGGTGAGCCGCACATGGTGGGTGTCGCGGTCGAACAGCCGGTGTCCGAGTTCGTTCTCCAGATCCTTGATCCGCCGACTCAGCGGGGACGCCGCCATGTGCAGTTTGCGGGCCGCGGTGGAGAAGTTCAGTTCCTGGGCGACGGCGGCGAAGTAACGCAGGTGTAGGAGCTCCACGCGTCCACCCTAGCCACTGCGGAACCCACCCCCGGTCCGGTCGGCCCCCGCGCCGGGGCGGCGACCGCGGCAGAGGCCGCGGCGGCAGGCGACTGGGTGGTCGTGAGCGTGCCGTTCACGGCGTCCGTCTCGGCCGACCGGAATCAAGGGGCCGTTCCGCGTGGCACAGCGCCACGTGGAACGGCCCCGATGTGTGTGAGCACTCCGCAATCGGTGCCGATCAGTGGGTCCCGCACGAGCTGGAGTCGGACGCGCCCAGATTGACGGGGACGGTGACGAAGGAGAACTGGTTGCTGGCGCACACGCCGGGGAAGGCCGTGTTGCTGGAGTTGTAGACGTTGACGTCCGGTCCGTCGGCGGCGGCGCCGGTCGCGCCGACGGTGAGGGCCGCGGCGGTGAGGGCGAGCGTGGACAGGGCCGTCTGGATACGCATGGGATCTCCTTGCTGGGCTGGATGGCCGGATATGCCCGACTCCCTACGTATATTGCCCTTTGGTGGGGGATTGTGGGCTCAGGGTCCCTCCAATGGCGGAAGACGGCACCAGCATCACCAGCGCGAGGCTGGGGATCAGTGGCGGACCCCGCGGCAGCAGCACCGCCAGGGCGGCGGCCGCGCACCAGGCCACCCACAGGCGGCCCGCCCAGGCCATCGCGCCGCCGAGGGAGGTGTGTCGCAGGGCGCGGCGACTGGGGGGCTCTGTCACTCCCCCGATCACCACTCCCCGGCACAGCGCGGCCTGCCACCGTGCGCCGATGCCACGGAGAGTGGAGGACGGCGACACACCTGACCCATCCACGCCGGTCAGGAGCCCTCCCGCACCCGCCTCAACCTGGCGCGGTTCGCCCCCTGAGCCCCACCAACGGAGAATCATGCTCACCGTCAACGCCTACGCCGCGACCTCCGCCACCGCACCGCTCACCCCCACGACCATCGAGCGCCGGGACGTCGGCCCGCACGATGTGCTCATCGAGATCAAATACACGGGCATCTGCCACTCCGACATCCACCACGCCCGCAGCGAATGGGGCGGGCAGACCTACCCGATCGTCCCCGGCCATGAGATCGCGGGCATCGTCACCGAGGTCGGCTCCGAGGTCACCGCGCACGCCGTCGGCGACCGGGTCGGGGTCGGCTGCATGGTCAACTCCTGCCGGGCCTGCGAGCCCTGCCGACGGGGCGAGGAGCAGTACTGCCTGAACGGGCACACCCTCACCTACGGCGCGATCGACGAGGACGGCACCGTCACCCAGGGCGGCTACTCCACCCATGTCGTGGTGAACGACGACTTCGTGGTGCGCATCCCCGAGGGCATCGGCCTGGACGAGGCAGCGCCGCTGCTGTGCGCGGGCATCACCACCTACTCACCGCTGCGCCGCTTCGGCGCGGGCCCCGGCAAGAGGGTCGCGGTCGTCGGGCTGGGCGGCCTCGGCCACATGGCCGTCAAGCTCGCGCACGCCATGGGCGCCGAGGTCACCGTCCTGTCGCAGTCGTTGAAGAAGCGGGAGGACGGTCTGCGCCTGGGCGCCGACCACTACCACGCCACCAGCGACCCGGCCACCTTCGAGCAGCTGGCGGGCACCTTCGACCTGATCGTCAACACGGTCAGCGCCAGGCTCGACCTCGACGCCTACCTCCGGCTGCTGGCCGTGAACGGTGTCATGGCCAACGTCGGCGCCCCCGCCGAGCCGCTGTCCCTCAGCGTGTTCTCCCTGCTCATGCAGGGCCGGACACTTGCCGGATCGCTGATCGGCGGCATCCGCGAAACGCAGGAGATGCTCGACTTCTGCGCCGAGCACGGCGTGGGCGCCGACGTCGAGGTCATCCCGGTCGAGAAGATCAACGAGGCGTACGAACGGGTCCTCGCCTCGGACGTGCGCTACCGCTTCGTCATCGACATCGCCACCCTCGCCACACACCACCGGTGACACCCACCGGGGCCGGGGTTCAGCGTGCGGAGACCCCGGCCCGCTGGGCGAGGTACATCGGGTCGGTGGTCAGCCAGTCGTAGTCGATCCCGTTCCAGAAGGAACACCGGTGTCGTGCCGCGTACGCTCCGGAGTTGACGGCCCTGCTGCGGTCGCCGGGCAGCAGCGACATGAGCTTGGCGTCGCGGTACGACGGCCACGGCACCTGCCGGTGGGTCGTGGGGTTCCCGTCCCTGACGAACGCGCCCCAGTAGCGCATCATCGCCCGGGACAGTTTCCGTTGCTCCGGTGTCAGCGGCTTGGGGGACATGCTGGGCCACAGGTAGGGAAGCTCGGCGGCATGGGCCGCGCCCGCCGCGAAACCGGGCTGGGTGGGGCCGTGCGAGGGTGGGTTGCGGTCGCCGAATTCGTAGAAGTACGTCCGGGGCTGCCGGGACGCGAACTGGTCCGCCAGGCGCTGGTATTGGCAGCCGCCCATCCCGTAGAACACGCTGCTGTCGGTCCACAGCGCGCCCAGGGCGTACGCCGCGCCATACGGGCGGTTGCGGGCGTCGTAGGGGTAGCGGGCGAGCACCCCGTCGGCGTGGGGGCCGAATTGCTGCCCGATCACCCGCTCGTACTGCTCCTTGGTGGCGTGCGCGAACGGCAGCGCCCACTTGCGTATCTCGTCCCGGTTGGCGCCGATGAGGAGGGGAACGTCGGCGAACCTGCCGGAGCGCACCGCCACGCCCGGCGCGACGGGCAGTTCGGGAACCCCGGACACGGGCAGGGGGCCGTTCAGGATGCCACCGAAGTCGCGCCCGGCGGCCAGCAGCTCGTCCGGCCGCTTGGCCCGCAGACAGGCCGCGGCCGCCGCGGAACCACCGCAGCCTGCGGCGGTGGCGTAGCTCTTGCCCCGCGCGGTGGCCTGCGCGGACGTGAGACTCGGGCAGCCGCCGCTCTGCATGATGGCGCGGTCGAACAGGCCGCGCGCCGGGGGCGAGGCCATCAGGGCGCACACGGACTGGCCACCGGCCGACTCGCCCGACACCGTCACGCGGCCGGGGTCCCCGCCGAACGCGGCGATGTTCCGCTGAGTCCAGCGCAGCGCCGCCTGCTGGTCGAGCAGGCCGTAGTTGCCACCGCCCCGCTCGCTCAGTCCGGGCAGGTCGAGGAAGCCGAACACGCCCAGCCGGTAGTTGATCGTGACGACCACGATGTTGTTGGTCCGCGCGAGCTGTGAGCCGTCGTAGAGGTCGCCCGAACCGCTCATGAAGCCCCCGCCGTGGATCCAGAACAGCACCGGCAGCGGACGGTCCGTGCGCCGTTCGGGGGCGTAGACGTTGAGGTGCAGGCAGTCCTCGCTTGTGTCCGCGCCACCGCCGGGGGCCGTTTGGGCGCAGGCCGCACCGGGCCGGTCCGCCGACCGGACACCGGGCCATGCGGGTGCGGGCGCGGGTGGCTGCCAGCGTCGGTCGCCGACTGGTGGCGCGGCATACGGGATGCCGAGGAACCGGCCGACCCCGTTCGCCGCCGCGCCCTCGACCACGCCCTTGTCGGTGGCCACCGTCAACGGGCGCGACACCGTGGGGGCGGCCGAGGGGACGGTGATCAGTGCGGCCAGGCTCACGACGGCTGCGAGTACTCGTCGGATCATGGTTGCCCTGGACCTCCCGGACGGAAGCAGGACTCCATCGAATCACGGGCCGGTTCTCACTCCTCGACCGGAGGCAGCCCCGTGGAGCTTGCGGATCTGGTCGAGCATCGCCGTAGCCTCGCCGACCGCGTCGGCCGCCGCCGTCACCCCGTCCGTGCTGCTCCTCTCGGCGCTGGACCTCGCTGGGCGCCACCGCCGGAGGCGCCCTGCTGGGCGCGCTGGTCGACGTGCCACCGATGGCCACCCCCTGAGCAGAGGAGGTTGTTTGGGGGCCATCGCGCCGGGCAGGCGCATGGTGTGCTTCGGACTGGAGGCACGCCCACGGGAGCAGCTCGGCTGCCCGGGGTGTGCTCTGTCCGGCACCCCAGGCAGTCGGCTTTTCTCCCACGGTGCTACCGACCACACGACGAGGGAGACAGGCGCATGACTGCCGTACGCACATGGGGCAAGCACTCGCACGATGACGCTCCCGACACTGCCGTCGAGTTCCGGCGCATTGCCACTCTGCCCGAGGGGCCCGAGAAGGAGGCGCTGCGGCAGGAAGTCGTACGGGCCTGGATGCCGATGGCGGAGCGGCTGGCCCGGCAGTTCCGCAACCGCGGTGAGTCCGCGGACGATCTGCGGCAGGTCGCGATGCTCGGCCTGGTCAAGGCCGTCAAGCGGTATGAGCCGGACCGCGGCAGCGCGTTCGCGAGCTATGCCGTGCCGACCATCGTGGGGGAGATCAAGCGCCACTTCCGGGACCACATGTGGGGCGTGCATGTGCCGCGCCGGGTCCAGGAGTTGCGCAACCGTGTGCGCGCCGCCGCCCAGGAGCTCACGCGCACCCCGGACGACCGTTCCCCGAGCGTGTCGGACATCGCCGAGCACACCGGGATGAGCGAGGAGGACGTGCTGCTGGGGATGGAGGCGATGGAGAGCTTCTCGGCGCTGTCCCTGGACGCCGAACTGCCGGGCGCCGAGGACGGCTACTCCCTGGCCGACACCCTCGGCGCACCGGAGCCCTCCTACGACCGGGTCATCCAGCGCGAGGCCCTCAAGCCGAGGCTGCGCGCCCTGCCCGAACGCGAGCGGCACATCCTCTACCTGCGCTTCTTCCGCGAGGAGACCCAGGGCCGCATCGCCGAACAGCTCGGCATCTCCCAGATGCACGTCTCCCGGCTGATCAACCGGACCTGCGCCCGGCTGCACGACCAGATCGAGGCCCCGGCGGCGTGATGACGCCCGCACACCGGCTCCAAGAGCCCTACCCGCACACCGCGATGCCCCGCTCCAGCAGACTGCCCAGCACCAGGCGGGAGCCGTGTTCGCACACACTCGTGGCCATCCGGTACGGGGAGCGGCGGAGCAGCAGATGGCGGGCCACGCTTCCGTCGGGGCGGATCGCCAGCACGCGCACGGTGGGGCGCGGATGGGGGCGGAACCTCCTCACGGCGGTCGATGCCGCCCTTCTGAGGGCGGGGGAGGCGTGGTGCAGCGCGTCCACGGCGGGTTCCCGCGGCCCGGCCAGGGCGACCCAGAACACCCCGTCGGCGCCCCGGGAGAGGTTGTCGGGGTAGCCGGGCAGGTCGGCCACGAGGGTGTCGTCCGTCCCCGTGCGCCGACCGGTCAGCCAATGGCGCCTGATCCTGCGGGCGCCGCTCTCCGCCACGGCGACGAACGACTCGTCAGGGGCCAGCGCGACTCCGTTGGCGAACCGCAGCCCGTCCCGCAGCACCTCCGGCTCGCCACCCGGCCGCAGTCGCAGCAGCCGCCCGGTACCCGTGTCCTCCAGGATGTCGCTCAGCCAGTCCTCCAGGGCGTAACGGCGGCTGGAGACGGTGAAGTAGAGGGTGCAGTCCGCCGACGTGGCGACGTTGCTACAGAACCGCAGCGGGACGCCGTCCACCTCGTCGGCGAGGACACCCACCGTCCCGCCCCGCGGGTCGACCCGCAGCAGACCGCGCCGGGCGTCGCACACCAGGAGTTCGCCGTCGGGGGAGGGGACCATCCCCAGTGGCCTGCCACCGGTTTCGGCGATGACTTCGCCGCGGGCGAGGCCCGCCGTTTCCGACAGGGTCAGCCGCCAGATCGCCCCGTCCGCGGTCCCGGTGAGGATCCGGCCCGCGCCGTCGAGGGCCACGTGTTCGGGCCCCCGCGCGTCACGGGCGACGATGCGCGGGCGGGGCAGCGGCTCGACCACGCCGTCTGCCGCGGCGGACGAAGAGCGGTGTCGTCGCGGCATGGTTCAGCTCGCCCCGCGGGCCCTGGCCGCCTTGACGCACCGTGTCATCTCCTCGGCGTACGGCAGGGCGACGAAGGCGCCGATGGCCGCTCCTAGCGCCGCCAGATAGCGGGCGGGCAGCGGGTTCTCCTTGGGCAGCAGCTTCCAGTCCTCCGCCGTGTCGCCCCCGCGCAGCGTGGCGCGCACCTGCTCCCAGTGCAGACACGAGGTGAAGGCCAGAGCCGAAAGCGGCAGCACCTCCAGGAAGCTGTGGATGTGCTGTTCCACGGGGCGTACGTCACGCTTGCCGGTGGCCAGGCTGACGTCCCACAGGGCCGTCGCGCCGTGGACCACGGCCGCACCGCCCATGACCGACAGCACGAGCGGATTGACCCGGGCGAGCAGCCCCATCGCGACCGGGACGCCCGCCTCGGTCATCATGAGCGCGTGCAGCGCCGACTCGCGCGTGCCGGAGGTCTCCTCGATCCGGGTCCTGCGGTGCATGGCCCAGTCCGCCACGGCCGGTACGAACCACAGCGGCAGCACCCCGTACATCAGAAAGCGCCGGTTGGCGTCCTCGACATCCATGGGTTTCCGCGGAACGTGCAGGTCGCGTGGCCGTCGCCAACGCCGCCATGCGCGGGCCACCGGACTATGGGACAGAGCCATACCGCCTCCAAAGGAAGATCGGGTAAGCCGGGTCCCCCGTCGGCGTCCGGGGCAAACTGCGCTCTGATCCGTTCGGCGGAGGCCGGTCGGGCCGCTGCTGCCGGTGGCTCCCGGGCGGGAACCACCGGACGGCAGCCAGGTGTTCCGGAGCCCAGGGGGTTCGCCTGACGGCGCACCAACTGGATCGCGCGGTTCCCGCGGCGGTCCTCCCGGGCCCGCTTGACCTTGCCCGAAGGGGAGGGCCGATGGTGTCCCCGACCCGGAGGACCGGAGGAGAGGAACCCCCGTGGATGACGACGCGCTCCTGGCGGAGCAGATGGCCTACTACAGGGCGGGCGCGGCCCAATACGACCGGCCGTACGCGGAGCGCGAGGAGCTGCGGGAGCTGCTCGCCGCCGTCGACGGCCTCCCGATCGCAGGTGACGTGCTGGAGCTGGCCTGCGGTACGGGGCAGTGGACGCCGCGGCTCGCGGCGCGGGCGCGGTCGGTGACGGCCGTCGACGCGGCGGCGGAGGTGCTGGACCTCGCCCGGGCGCGTACCGCGTCCGCGCCGTGCGCCGTCCGGTTCGTCCAGGCCGACCTGTTCGCGTGGCAGCCGCCACGGCGCTACGACACGGTGTTCTTCGCCTTCTGGCTCTCCCACGTCCCGCCGGCGCGGCTGCCCGGCTTCTGGAACACCGTCGCCGCGGCGCTCGCGCCGGGCGGCAAGGCGATCTTCATCGACGACGGTCCCGCCGCTGCCGCGGAGGAGGAGGTCCTCGTGGACCAGCCCGCACCGGCGGCGCTGCGACGGCTCGATGACGGCAGCCGGTACCGCATCGTGAAGGTGTTCCACGAGGCCAGGACGCTCACCGGCGACCTCACGGCGCGGGGATGGTCGGTCCGCATCCGGACCGTCGCCGCCGGGAATTACATCGGCATCGCGGAACCGCCGACCGCCGACAGCGGCTGATACGGCTGTGGCAGCTGAGGTGACTGGGAGTCAAGTGGTAGATATATGCCAAGTTTGTTGGCCGGAATGGGTACTTCCGCCCTTCATCCGTGCCACACTGAATGCAGGCCCTCACCGCATCCCCCGTCGGTGAGGGCCTCTTTGCGGTCAGGCCCGCAGGTCTCTTCGCGGTCAGGCCCGCAGGGCCGCCAGGTGGGCCGTGCGGACCTCGGAGGTCTGGCCCTGGACGACGAGGAACAGGCCCTCCCGGGCGAGGCGCTGCGCCGGGTGGGAGAGGCCGAAGGCCCGGCCGCCGCCCGCGGCGATCGCGGCCGTGGTGGCGGCCCGCATCAGGTCGTACGCCCGGGCCTTGGCCACGAGCCGGTCGTCCAGCCGTTCGGCGGGCGGCACCTCGTCCACCAGGGCGTAGGCGTCGCGGCGTACCGCGTCCAGGCGGTCGCGCAGGACGCCCGCCGTGTCCTCCGCCTCGGCGTCGCCCGACGCGTCGAGGAGGTCGAGGGCGGCGCGGGCCACGCCGAAGACGGCGGGGTTGGTGTTGGTGTTCTTGGGGCGGTCCTCCGTCGCCCAGCGCTCGTGCGGCAGACGCACCGCCACCGCCTCGTCGGGCACCACCAGCCCGTCGAGCAGCAGTCCGACCGTGTGCGAACCGGTGAGCGCGGCGAGCTGGAGCGGGCCGGTGGCGGTGAGGCCCGGCTGCTCGTGGGCGTCGGTGACGCCGAAGACCACCTCGCCGTCCTCGGTGGCGCCGCCCAGCAGGAACAGGTCGTTCAGCCCCCAGCCGGTGTACCAGGGCACGCGCCCGTCGAAGCGCCAGCCGCCCGCCACCCGGGTGGCCCGCACCGGCAGCTTCGGGTGGGCGCGCAGATGCGAGAAGGCGATTCCGGCGAGCAGGGTGCCGTCGCTCAGCGGGCGCAGCCAGCGCTCGCGCGCCGCCTCCTCGCCCGTGGCCAGGGTCCGCACCGGCGTGTGGTGCTGGGCCTGGATGAAGAACGTCGAGCAGCAGGCGCCCGCCAGGATCTCGGCGATCTCCCGGCCGACGGCCGCCGGAGCCTCCGCGCCGCCGTACGCCGCCGGGGCGTTCACCCCCAGCACGCCCGACGCCTTGACGGCGTCGATGGCCTGCTGGGTGACGCCCTCCCGGTCGTGCGCCTCGGCGGCGGGGGCGAGGACGTCGTCGGCCAGCCGGCGGGCCGCGGCGACGAGGGGGTGGTCGGGCGTGGCGGTCATGCGGGGTGCTCCTCTGTGGTGGAACGAGGGGAACGGGGCTCGCCCAGGGTGAGCATCAGACGGTTGGCCCAGGCGAACACGGCGACGACGTGGACGAGGTCCAGGATCTCCGTATCGTCCAGGCCCGCGTCCGTCCGCAAGCCCGTGAGGTCGAGCGGCTGGTTCGGCTCGCGGGTGAGGCGTACCGCGAAGTCGGCCACGGCGCGCCGCCGCGCCGTGCCCAGGTCCGCGCCGGGGCCCGCGTCGAGGAGCGCCTGCGCGGGGCCTGCGTCCTTGGCGAGCTGCGCGAAGCGCCGCGCGTGGACGGACGCGCAGTACACGCAGCCGTTGACGTGTGAGACGGCGAGCGCGGCGATCTCCCGGTCGCGGCGGTCGAGCCCGCGCGGCGCGTACATGATGGCGTTGTAGAGCCGCGACCGCTCGCGCAGCGCCGTCACATCGTGGACGAGGGCCAGGTAGTACGGCGAGGTCTTCGCCGTCGGCAGCGACTCCTCCAGTACGGCGATCTGCTCGGGCGTGGCGCGGTCGACGTCCACCGTTTCCACCCAGGCGTCCCACTCCAGCGTGTCGAGCGTGAACGGGCGCCCCTCGCCCGCCACGCCGTACGCGGGGACCTCGCCGCCCTCCGTCGGGAGCCCGCCGAGCGCCCGCAGCCCGGCCGCGAGCCGCGCCTGGTACGTGACGAACGCGACGAGCTGCGAGGCCGCGACGACATCGGGGGCGCCCCAGCCCGCCTCCGTCAGCGCCGCGATGTCCTCCGGGCCCGCCGTGGACGGGGCCAGGACGAGGAGTTCGGCGTGGCGCAGCAGCGCCGCGAGGCGTGCGGTGGGGGCGGGCGCCGGGGCGAGACCCCGGTAGTGCGCGGCCAGCGCCCGCGCGCCGTCCAGCTCGGCGGTGTGGGCGGCGAGCGCGCCGCGCTCGGCCCGGGGGAGGCTGTCGGTGCCGGTCAGCAGCGCGTCATGGGCGCCCTGGGTGTGGACGTACGCCTTCTCGCGGTACGTCCGCAACGCGGCGGGCGTACCGGCGACGGCGTCGATCACGTCGGCCGTTTCGGACATGGGGGGTGCCTTTCGGGGGTTCCTGGCCTTCGAGGGTTCCTGGGGAGTGCTCAGCCCGTCGCGTCCTCGCTCGCCCGGTACGCGCGCAAGTACAGCCGCGCGCCCGCGACCAGGAGGATCGCCACGCACACCGCGAGCGCGGAGGCGAGGCCGAGGTCCTGGTCGGCGAAGGCCAGCTTCCTGATCTCCAGCGGGACGGTCGTCGAGGTGTCCATCGGGCCGCCGCCGGAGAGCAGATAGGGCAGGTCGAAGTCGTACGCCGTCCAGATCGTGCGCATCAGCATGGCGACGATCAGCGCGGGCGCGATCCACGGCAGCGTCACGTACCGGAAGACGCCGAACCGCCCGGCGCCGTCCAGCGCCGCCGCCTCGCGCAGCTCGCCCGGCAGGGTCTGGAGGCGGGCGAGGACGACGATGACGATGAACGGCACGTACTTCCAGCAGTTCACGGCGACCAGCGCGAACATCACGGTGGCCGGGTCGGCGAAGGGGTTCACCAGGGTGTCGCTCAGTCCGAGCGTCCGCAGCAGATATCCGGCCATGCCCGAGGTGTCGTTGAACGCGAAGCGGAACACCATCGCGGCGACCACGGCGGGCACGACGTACGGGAAGAGCACGAGCCCGCGGGCCAGGGTCTGGCCGCGCAGCCCGGCGTTGAGGAGCAGCGCGACGGCCACCCCGGCGGCGGCCTGGACCACCATGTTCCCCGCGACCCACAGCACACTGCGCCCGAACGCGCCGCGCACCGCCGGGTCCTCCCACAGGCGTCGGTAGTTGTCGAGGCCGAGGAAGGTGTGTTCGCGGGTGAGGAAGTCGACGTGGAAGAAGCTGTCGAAGACCGAGGCGAGGAAGGGGTAGACGGCGAAGACGAGCAGCAGCAGGAGCGCGGGCACCAGCATGAGGGTGCCGAGCGCGCGGTCGGACAGGCCCCGGCGCCGGGCCCGCTCGCGTGGCCCCGCGGCCGTGCGGGGCGTAGGGGATACGGCAGTCACTTCACGGCCCCCTGTCCGATGCCGCCGACGAGGAACTTCTGCACGATCACGAACAGCACCAGCACGGGTGCCACCACGATCAGCGCGGCGGCCATCAGCACGCCCCACGAGTAGACGCTCGTCTGGTCCATGAGCAGCGAGAGCCCGGGACTCAGCGTCAGCTTGTCCGGCTCCGCCATGAGCGTGGAGGCGAAGAGGTATTCGCTCCAGGCCGCGTTGAAGGCGAACACGGCGGTCGCGATGAGCCCCGGCACCGACTGCGGCAGCACCACCCGGACGAACGCGCCGAAGCGGGTGCAGCCGTCGACCATCGCCGCGTCCTCCAGCTCGACGGTGAGCCCGTGGAAGTACGAGCGCAGGGTCCACAGCGCGAACGGCAGCAGCGTGGCCGTGTAGATCACGACCAGCGCGCCGAGGTTGTTGGCGAGCCCGAACCGCGCCACCAGCTGCGAGACCGGCACCAGCACCAGGATCGGCGGCACCAGATACGCGAACAGCGACAGCTCCCCGATCCACCGCAGCCCCGGTATCCGGAACCGGACGAGCGCGTACGCGGCACAGGTGCCCAAGCCGACGACCAGCAGCGTCGAAACGGCCGCCACGAGCAGCGAGTTGGTGAGGTACGTGCCGAAGGACGAGATTTCGAAGAGGGTGCGGAAGTTGTCGAGCGTGAGCGTGTGCGGGAGGAACGTCGGGGGATAGGAGATGATCTCCTCGTCCGGTTTGACGGCCGTGAACAGGATCCACAGCAGCGGCAGATCGGCGATGAGCACGACGGCGGCCAGCGCCGCGTACTGGAGGGCACGCCCGAGGCGGAGCGGGCGTCCGTGGCGGAGCGTCTTCATGCCGCGGGCCTCCACTCCGGGTTGGCCGACTTCCAGTCGCGGGCCGCGAAGGCGAACTGGTCCACGGCCCGGCGCCACGCCTGCTCGGGGTCGTCGCCGCGCAGCAGGATCGACTGCACCATCGAGGCGTCGGCCGGGGGCGGTGCCCACGCCTTGCCCGCCCAGGGGCAGGGGTTGGAGAGCTTGCCGTCGTAACGCCCGTTCACGACCGAGCCCATGGCCATGTCGGGGCTCAGCGCGTGCGGCACGAGGTCGAGGATGGTGCGCACCCAGTCGCCGTGCTTCTTCAGGTAGGGGTCGTCCGAGACGTCGATCTCCTCGCGGAGCCGGGCGCCCACGGACTTCAGCGGCGGCACGAGGTGGCCGGGGACGGTGAGGGAGAACTTCAGCGCGTTCTCGCCGGTGGTCAGCTCCTTGAGGAACGCCCTGGCCGCGCGTCTGTGCCGGGTGTGCGCGAAGACGCTGTACTGGTTCTTGCCGCCGTACGCCAGCCGCCCGGTGCGGAACGGGCCCGCGGGGACCGGCAGGACGCCGGTGACCTCGGCGATCCGCGGGTTCTGCTCGGCGAGGTTGACGCCGAGCCTGCCCGCCATGGTGGCGAAGGCGGCCTTCCCGGAGATGTAGGTGTTCATCAGGTCCGGGTAGTTGGTGTTGTACGCGCCCTTGCGCGCGTACCGCATGATGGCGACGTGCCGCTTCACGGCGTCGAGCACCTCGTCCTTGCCGAACAGGACCTCGCCGTCCGGGCCGTAGTAGTCCCAGCCCGCCTGGTAGACGTACGGGGAGAGGAACTGGGTCGTCATCCCGGGGGTGTTGCCCGCGCCGGAGGAGATGCCGTCGATGCCGTCCCTGCCGTGCAGCTCGCGCACCGCGCCGAGGAACTGGCCGTAGGTGCGCGGCGGGTCGATGCCCGCGGTGTCGAGCAGGTCCTTGCGGTAGTAGAGGACGGAGGCGTTGGCCTGGAACGGCATCGCGTAGTCCTCGCCGCGGTGGACGATGCGGGTGCCGGGCAGGAAGTCGTCCTCGCCGATGTCCTCGATCATGCCGGTGAGGGGCAGCAGATAGCCCTTGACGGCCCAGTCGAGGATGTTCGCGGCCGGAGGCGCGAAGACGCCGATGTCGGTGCCGGTCTGCATGGCCGTCTGGAGGTACTGGAGCTGGTTCTCGTCCGAGTACAGCGTCATCTTCACGGTGACACCGGGGTGCCTGCGCTCGAACCTTTTGATCACGGAGCGGTAGAAGGCGAGCGATTTGGGGTCCGACTCGGTCGTGTAGAAGGGCACGACCGTGCCGCCGGACTCGGCGTCGGAGCACGCCGACAGCAGGGCGGCACCGGAGGAGGCAGCGGCCAGCGACAGCAGGCCGCGCCGCGACACGCGGGCGGGGGGCATGGTGGTCCAGGGGAGGGAGCGCGGCGGAAGAAGGGAGGTGCGGGAAGGGAACCGCTCAACATCCCGTGGTGGTGGACCTGCGAAGATCGAGGTACCGGCGCTTGGTGAGAAGCAGGGTCCGCACGGCCGCTCCCCCTCGGATACTTGTGCGCTACAGGTGGGCTTGAAGCTATGCGGTGGACTCGTCCGCTGTCAAAGGAAAGGTAAAAGTCATGCCGATGAACGCCGCCCCGGCGCCGTGTCGCCTGGTCGTGTGCCGGGACTGCTGCTGTGGCAGCCCCAAGATCACCCGCGTCGATCACACGGCCCAGGCCGAGCGGCTGCGCGAGGTGGCACCGGTGCGGATCTCCGACTGCCTCGACGTATGCGACCAGGCCAACGTGGTTGTCGTGCAGCCCTCCGCCGAGGGCCGTGCCGCCGGTGCGCGGCCGGTCTGGCTGGGGCTGGTCAACGACCCGGACGCGACCGAGGACATCGTCGCGTGGGTTCGCGCGGGAGGCCCCGGCGTCGCGCCGCGGCCGGAGATCCTGGACCTGTACGCGTTCGTCCCCCGTACGCGTCGTACGGATCCCTGAGGCGCGGGTCCCCGCCGGATCCCCGTGCGGCCGCGACACCGCGGCGCTCCACGCCACCGGCAGGAGGGTACGATTCCTCCCAGGGCTGACCAGTAAAGCCCTGAAGCCCTGGGATTCCTCAAAAGAACACGCTGAAACCCTTGCGGTTCGCTTCTGTCACAGCGTCATGCCCCGCCACATCCATCGCGCGTCACCTCGACCGACGATCGGAGTCCGAGCATGTCCCAGACCCCCTCCCGCCGCCACGCGCTGCGGCTCGCGGCCGGAGCCGCGGCCGCCGCCCCGTTCGCGTACGCGCTTCCGCAGGCCCACGCCGCCCCGGCCGCCAACGCCCCTGCCGACCCGGCCAGTTGGTCCGTACGCCCCTTCCCGCTGGGCCATGTGGCCCTCGGCGACGGTGTCTTCCGCCGCAAGCGCGATCTGATGCTCGACTACGCCCGGTCCTACCCGGCCGACCGCATCCTGGCCGTCTTCCGCGCCAACGCCGGGCTCGACACCCGCGGCGCCCGGCCGCCCGGCGGCTGGGAGACCTTTGATGGCAATCTGCGCGGCCACTACGGCGGCCACTTCCTCACCCTCATCGCCCAGACGTGTGCCGACACGGGGGAGACCGCGCTCAAGACCAAGCTCGACTACCTGGTCGGCGCGCTCGGCGAGTGTCAGCGGGCGCTGGCGGAGCACGGTTCGCCGAGACCCAGCCACCCCGGCTATCTGGCGGCGTACCCGGAGACCCAGTTCATCCTGCTGGAGAGCTACACCACGTATCCCACCATCTGGGCGCCGTACTACACCTGCCACAAGATCATGCGCGGTCTGCTCGACGCGCACACCCTGGCCGGGAACGAGCAGGCCCTTCAGATCGCCTCGCGCATGGGCGACTGGGTGCACAGTCGGCTCGGCCACCTGCCGAAGGCCCAGCTGGAGCGCATGTGGTCCATCTACATCGCGGGCGAGTACGGCGGGATGAACGAGGTGATGGCGGACCTGTACGCCCTCACCGGCCGCCCGGAACACCTCGCCGCCGCCCGCTGCTTCGACAACACCCCGCTGCTGGGCGCGTGCGCCGAGGACCGCGACACCCTGGACGGCAAACACGCCAACCAGCACATCCCCCAGTTCACCGGCTATCTGCGGCTGTTCGACCACACGGGGGAGACCGCGTACGCCACCGCGGCCCGCAACTTCTGGGGCATGGTCGCGGGCCCCCGGATGTACAGTCTGGGCGGCACGGGGCAGGGGGAAATGTTCCGGGCCCGGAACGCCATCGCGGCCACCCTGGACGGCAAGAACGCCGAGACCTGTGCGACGTACAACATGCTCAAGCTGAGCAGGCAGCTGTTCTTCCGCGAGCCGGACGCCACGTACATGGACTACTACGAGCGCGGCCTGACCAACCACATCCTCGCCTCCCGCCGCGACGCCCCGAGCACGACCAGCCCGGAGGTCACCTATTTCGTCGGGATGGGCCCGGGGGTGCGGCGCGAGTACGACAACACCGGCACCTGCTGCGGCGGCACGGGCATGGAGAACCACACCAAATACCAGGACTCGGTGTACTTCCGCTCCGCCGACGGCACCGCGCTGTACGTCAACCTCGCCCTCGCCTCGACGCTGCGGTGGCCGGAGCGGGGCTTCGTCATCGAGCAGACGGGCGACTACCCGGCCGAGGGTGTCCGTACCCTGACGTTCCGCGAGGGCAGCGGGCGGCTCGAGGTGAAACTCCGGGTTCCGGCCTGGGCCACGGGAGGCTTCACCGTCACGGTCAACGGGGTCCGGCAGCGCGGCAAGGCGGCGCCCGGCAGCTACCTCACCCTGAGCCGGGACTGGCGACGCGGGGACCGGATCCGGATCTCCGCCCCCTACCGCCTGCGCATCGAGCGGGCGCTGGACGACCCCACCGTCCAGTCGGTGTTCTACGGGCCGGTCCTGCTGGTCGCCCGGAGCGGGGAAACGGCGTTCCGCGCGTTCTCCTTCTACAAGGACTTCACGCTCCGCGGCGATCTCGCCGACGCGATCGCGCCCGGCGACCGGCCGATGCACTTCACCACGCACGGCCTGACCCTCGCACCGTTCCACCTCGCCGACGACGCCCCGTACCACGCCTACTTCAGGCGCGCGGAACCCGTCGTCGTGTTCGGCGCGACCGACTCCGGCGTACCGAACCGCGCCCGCGGCGACGACCTCACCTTCCTCGACGTGCTCTGGGGACAGGCCCCCTTCGCGACCTCCGGCCGCTTCGTCCGGGCGGTGCGCACCCTCGCCGACGCCTGGCTGTCCGAGGGGCTGTTCAGCCGCGTGGAGCGGGACGAGGTCGTCGCGGCCGCCGTCCGGGCGGAGCTCAGGGGCGGGGAATAGATCCGATGACATGAGCTGACGCCCGTCGAAAGTTTCGTAGTGCTGCGTCCTCTCTCGACAGGCAGGTCGGAATGCGCATCAATTCATCCGATCACTCCACTGTTGAGAGAGGGAACGCCCCATCATGCAGAGACCTGGCTTACCCGTCCGCGCCCTGGGCATCCTGGCCGCGACCGCCGCCGCCCTCGGCGTCGTCCTGGCCACCGGAACCGAGTCCTCCGCCGCCCAGGCCGCCGCCCGGTCCGCCGCCGCGCCCGCAATGCCTCCCGCCCCGCGCTCCTCCGTCGTCACTTGGGGCTCCAGCGCCTACCCGGCCGGAACCGCGACCCAGGACCTGACCTACCGGTTCGTCATCCACACCAGCGTCGGCGGCCGGGACCTGCGCATCCGGCTCTCCAACGCCTACGGCGACCAGCCGGTGACCTTCGGCCACGCCTACGCGGGCGTCCGCGCGTCCGGCGCGGCGGTCGTGCCCGGCAGCAACGGGCGGCTGACCTTCCGCGGCGCCTCGTCGGTGACCGTACCGGCGGGCGGCGTCGTGTACAGCGATCCGCTGCCCGGCCGGGTGCAGCAGCAGTCGGACCTCGCGATCAGCCTCTACGTACGCAGCGCGGGCACCCTCGCGACCGGCCACAAGGGGGCCCGCGCGACCCAGTACGTCGCACCGGCCGGTGACCACACCGCGGAGGAGGGCGCCGCCGCGTACACCCAGCAGATCACCTCCTGGTACTACCTGGACGCGGCCGTCGTGCGGCCGCGCCCGGGCACCGGCGCCGTCGTCGCCTTCGGCGACTCGATCACCGACGGCTCCGCCTCCTCCGCGGACACCAACCGCCGCTGGCCGGACTTCCTCGCCCGCCGCCTGCTCGCCGACCCCCGCTCCCGGCTCAAGGGCGTGGCCAACGAGGGAATCTCCGGCAACAAGATCCTCGCCGACGGCTCCGCCGAAAGCGCGCTGAAGCGGCTCGACCGGGATGTGCTCTCCCAGGCCGGAGTGCGCACCACGATCCTGCTGGAGGGCATCAACGACATCAAGGCCACGCCGGGCCCCACCGCCGATGAACTGATCGCGGGCTACCGGCAGATCATCGCCAGGTCCCATGCGCGCGGCGTCTGCGTGGTCGGGGCGACCGTCATGCCGTACGAGGGCTGGCGGGAGTACGAGGCCGTCGACGAGACGGTCCGACAGCAGGTCAACGCCTTCATCCGCACCAGCGGCGAGTTCGACGCGGTCGTGGACTTCGATCAGGCCGTACGGGACCCCGCGGCGCCCTCCCGGATGCTGCCCGCCTACGACAGCGGCGACCACCTCCACCCCAATGACACCGGTATGCGGGTGATGGGCGACGCCATCCCGCTCCGCGCCCTGCGCTGCGGCCGCTGACGCCTTCAGCCCTCTCCAGCCCCACCGCCACGGCCCCCGGCGCGCGCCGGGGGCTTCAACTCGACCCGGTACCGGGCATCTTGGCAACTCCCCGCCCGCCCCTTACCGTCACGAGCATCAGTGCAATGTCACACAGCGCCCTGTCGGTGGCCCAGCTCAGGCCCAGCCCCGAAAGAAGGCACAGTGAAAAGATCGCACTCTCTCCGGATCGCCACGCTGACCTCATCGCTGGCCCTGGCACTCACCGCCTGCTCCGGCGGCGGCCCGCAGGGCGCCTCGTCCGCGGCAGGACCCGGCGGCAAGGCGGCCAAGGGCGGCACCGTGCGCGTCCTGACCAGCGTGGCGTTCTCCCACCTCGACCCGGCCCGCGGCTTCGACGGCGGCGTGAACAACTTCTACCGCCTCATCTACCGCACCCTGACGACCCAGGGAGCGGCGCCCGGCAAGGGCGGTACGACGATCCGGCCCGACCTCGCCACCGACACCGGCACCCCCTCCGACGGCGGCAAGACGTGGACGTTCACCTTGAAGAAGGGGCTCCGCTTCCAGAACGGCGACCCCATCACCAGCGCCGACGTGAAGTTCGGCGTCTCGCGGGCCTGGGACCCCGAGATCGGCATCGGCTCCCCGTACGCCAAGCAGCTCATCGACGCCCCGGACGGCTACCAGGGCCCGTACGCCTCCGGCGACCTGCCCACGATCAAGACCCCGGACGCGCGGACGATCGTCTTCCAGCTGAAGAAGCCCTACGCGGACTTCGGCAGCGTCGTGGCCCAGCCCACGTTCGTCCCCTTCCCCAAGGGCACCGGCGGCAAGGGGCAGTTCGACCGTGAGCCCATCGCCTCCGGCCCGTACCAGGTCGCCTCGTACAAGCGCGGCGCCTCGCTGACGCTGGACCGCAACGAGCACTGGGACCCCGGCACGGACACCGTCCGCAAGGCCCTGCCCGACCACTTCGCCTGGACCTTCGGCCTGGACGGCGCCACGATCGACGAGCGCATGATCGCGGGTCAGGGCGACGACGCGAGCGCCATCGCGGGCGGGTCCGGCATCCAGCCCGCCACCGTCGCCCGGATCCAGACGCCCGCGCTGCGGGGGCGCACCCTGACCGGACTCACCGGCTGCACCACCTACCTGGGCCTGAACACCACCAAGAAGCCCCTCGACCGGGTCGCGGTGCGCCGGGCCATCGCCTACGCCGTGAACAAGGCGACCCAGGTCGACGCGGTCGGCGGCACGGCGAAGGCGCAGCAGGCCACGTCCCTTCAGCCGCCGACCGTCGTCGGCCGGAAGGCTTACGACCCGTACCCCAGCGAGGGCGGCAAGGGCGACCTCGCGGCCGCGCGGCGGCTGCTCGGCGAGGCGGGAGCCCTGGGCGGCTTCACCCTCACCCTCGACATCCGCTCCCAGCCGTCCATGCAGGCCCAGGGCGTGGCGATCCAGCAGGCGCTGGCCCCGCTGAAGATCAAGGTCAAGCTCAACACCATCGACACCGCCACCTATTACGAGGCCATCGGCACCCCCTCCCAGCAGCACGACGCGGCGATCACCGGCTGGTGCCCGGACTGGCCGTCCGGCGCCACCTTCCTGCCGCCGCTGTTCGACGGCCGGAACATCACCGCCAAGGGCAACTCCAACCTGGCGCAGCTGGACGACAAGGAGGTCAACGACCGGATCGACGAGATCGCCGCCATGAAGGACGTGGACGAGCAGAACGCCGCCTACGGCGAGCTGGACGAGCAGATCATGAAGCTCGCCCCCGTCGTGCCCCTGATGTACGAGAAGTACGTCGGCGTCGTCGGCAGCAACATCGCGGGCGCGTACCTCCACGCGGGCTTCTCCGGCGGCATCGACCTCGTCTCCGTCGGCCTCGCGGACCCGGACCGCTCCTGATGAGCGTCGTCGGCACACCGCTCCCGGACGCCGAGGCCCAGGGCCTGGCCACGAGCCCGGCGGCACCGCTGACCTCGGGCCGCCGCATCGCCGGCGCGCTGCGGCGCGACCGCGCCGCGGTGGCCGCAGCCGTGTTCCTCGGGCTGCTCTGCCTGATGGCGCTGTGCGCACCGCTGATCACCGCGCTCACCGGCTGGGGCCCGTACGCCTTCGACTCCTCCGCCGTCGACACCGGCCTCGGCGGCGTGCCCCGGGGCTCGTTCGGGGGCATCGGCTCCGAGCACCTCTTCGGCGTGGAACCGCAGAACGGCCGGGACATCCTCGCCCGCATCGTCCACGGCGCCCGCGTGTCCCTCCTGATCGCGCTGTCCTGCACCCTGCTCACCGGGGTGCTCGGCGTCGTCCTCGGCATGCTCGCCGGGTTCTACCGGGGGTGGGTGGATCAGGCGATCTCCCGGCTCATGGACTTCCTCATGGCGTTCCCCGCGCTGATCTTCATGATCGCGATCCTGTCCTCCCTGCCGACGGGGAACCGGGCGGTGCTGCTGGTGGTCGTCATCAGCGGCTTCGGCTGGCCGTATCTCGCCCGCGTCGTCCGGGGCCAGACGATGGCGCTGGCGAGCCGGGAGTTCGTCGAGGCGGCCAGGGCGTCGGGGGCCCGCGACCGCGACCTGGTGTTCCGCGAGATCCTGCCCAATCTGCGCGGCCCGATCACCGTCATGGCCACGCTCGCCGTGCCCGGCTACATCGGCACCGAGGCCGGTCTGTCCTTCCTCGGCGTCGGCATCACCCCGCCCACCCCGTCGTGGGGTCAGATGATCGCGAACTCGGTGAGCTGGTACCAGGTCGACCCGATGTACTTCGTGATCCCGGGCACCTTCCTCTTCCTCACCGTGCTGTCGCTGACCGTGCTGGGGGACCGGCTGCGGCACGCCATCGACGAGGGGGAGGCCGCCGCCTGATGACCCGCTACCTCCTCGGACGGCTCGCCGGTGTCGTCCTCATCCTCTTCGCCGTCTGCCTGTTCACCTACCTCATCTTCTTCCAGCTCTCGCCCGATCCCGCGGTGATGATCTGCGGCAAGACCTGCACCGAGGAGCGGATCGGCGCCATTCGCGAGGCGCTGGGCCTCGACCAGCCCTTCCTCAGCCAGTTCGGGGCGTTCCTCGGCGGGATCTTCGCCGGGCGCGACTACGGTTCGGGCGCCACGCTCGTCCACTGCCCGGCGCCGTGCCTCGGCTACAGCTTCCAGACCGACGAATCGGTCTGGTCCATGATCACCGCACGGCTGCCGGTCAGCGCCACCCTGGCCGTCGGCGCCGCGGTGCTGTGGCTGCTCGTCGGGGTGGCCGCCGGGCTGCTCAGCGCCGTCCGGCAGGGGAGCTGGTGGGACCGCGGGGCGATGGCCCTGGCCCTCGGCGGCATCAGCGTCCCCAACTATGTGCTGGCCCTGGTCCTTCAGTACGTGCTCGTCGTCAGGCTCGAATGGCTGCCGTTCCCCTCGGACGTCGCCTTCTCGGACGATCCGGCGCGGTGGTTCCAGGCGTATCTGATGCCGTGGATGGTGCTCGCGGCCGGATACGCCTGCCTGTACGCGAGGCTGACGCGGACTCAGGTGATCGAGACGCTGTCGGAGAACTTTCTGCGCACCGCCAGGGCCAAGGGGCTCAGCCGGCCCCTCGTCCTGCGCCGCCATGCGCTGCGGCCCGCGCTCACCCCCGTCACCACCCTCTTCGGGATGGACTTCGCGGGGCTGCTCGGCGGGGCCCTCATCACCGAGACCGTCTTCGGCCTCGGCGGCATCGGGAAGCTGGCCGCCGACTCCATCGCGAAGAACGACCAGCCGGTGATCATGGCGGTCACGCTGCTGGCGGCCTTCTTCGTGGTCGTCGGCAACGTGGTCGTGGACCTCGTCTACACCGCCCTGGACCCGAGAGTGAGGATCCGATGAGTGCACGGCCGGGGCTCCTCGTCGTGGAAGACCTCACCGTCACCCTGCCCACCACCCGCGGCCCCGTCGACGTCGTCAAGGGTGTGTCCTTCACCGTCGACAGGGACGACACCCTCGGCATCGTCGGGGAGTCGGGCTCCGGCAAGTCCATGACCAGCCTCGCCATCATGGGGCTGCTGCCGCGCGGCGCGACGGCCACCGGCAGCGTCCGCCTCGACGGCGAGGAACTGCTCGGCCGCTCCGACCGCGAGCTGCGCCGGATCCGGGGCGACGGGATCTCCATGGTGTTCCAGGACCCGCTGTCCTCGCTCAACCCCTATTACACGGTGGGCCTCCAGATCGAGGAGGCCTACCGGGCCCACCGCGGCGGCTCGCGGAAGGCCGCCCGGGCCGTGGCCGTCGAGGCGCTGACACAGGTGGGCATCGCCGACGCCGAGCGGCGCGCGGGCCACTACCCGCACCAGTTCTCCGGCGGGCAGCGCCAGCGCGTCATGATCGCCATGGCGCTGGTCTGCTCCCCGTCCCTGCTGATCGCGGACGAGCCGACGACCGCGCTCGACGTCACCGTCCAGGCGCAGATCCTGCGGCTGCTCGCCGGGCTCCAGGAGCGGACCGGCACCGGGATGGTCCTCATCACCCACGATCTGGCCGTCGTCAGCTCCCTCGCGCGGCGGATCCTGGTGATGCGCGAAGGCGACCCGGTCGAGTACGGGGAGGCCGAGCGGATCTTCTCCGACCCGCACCATCCGTACACGCGGGCGCTGCTGGAGAGCGTGCCGCGCATCGACGACGACACGGAGGTCCCGCTGTGAGCGCGTCCCCCGGCGAACCACTGCTGCACGCACGGGAGTTGACCAAGACGTTCACCGGCCGCGGCCCCGGCGGAGTGCTCGGCCGGAGGGTCGCGTTCACCGCCGTCGACCGGGTCAGCTTCGACATCCGCGCGGGGGAGACCCTCGCCGTCGTCGGAGAGTCCGGCAGCGGGAAGTCCACCACCGCCCGGATGGCCGCCAAGCTGATGGAACCGACGGGCGGCAGCCTGGAGTTCGCGGGTGAGGACGTCACCCGGGCCAGGGGGCCCGCGCTCGCCCGGTTCCGGAAGGACGTCCAGGTCGTCTTCCAGGACCCGTACTCCTCCCTCAACCCACGGCACACCGTGGAACGCATCCTCATGGCGCCGCTGGACTACCAGGGCATCGCCCCCAAGGGCGGCAGGCGCGCCCTCACCAAGGAGCTGATGGAGCGGGTCGGGCTGGACCCCGACCACTCCGGGCGCTACCCCGCCCAGTTCTCGGGCGGGCAGGCCCAGCGCATCGGCATCGCCCGGGCGCTCGCCGTGGGCCCGCGGCTCGTCATCTGCGACGAGGCCGTCTCCGCCCTCGACGTATCGGTCCGGGCCCAGGTGCTCGACCTGCTGCGGCGGCTCCAGCGCGAGAGCGGCTTCGCATACCTCTTCATCGCCCACGACCTCGCCGTGGTGCGCCGCATCGCCCACCGGGTGGCGGTCATGAGCGAGGGACGCATCGTGGAGGCGGGCCCGTGCGAACGGGTCTTCGCCGACCCCCGGGCCCCGTACACCCGCACCCTGCTGGCCGCGATCCCGCGCATCAATCCCGCCTGGGACCGCGCCCGCCGCGCCCGCCGCCCACGGGCCGACGCGGGGCGGCCGGGCAACGACCGAGCGAGCGACCAGTCCTCAGGAGGCACCACCCATGACTGACCGGACCACCCCCGGCCGCTCCGGGCCCATCCCCACCGAACCGGACCCCCGCCTGCCCCGGCTGGCCGAACTCCCCGGCTTCGCCGCGTACATGGGCCAGGGCTGGGCCACCCCCGACCGCACCCCGCCCACCACTCCCGGCGCACCCGAGGCCGCCGCCGCACACCGCGCCCGGCTCGGCGCGCTGTTCCCCGGCCGGGCCGTCGTCGTGGCCGGTGGCGGCGCCCCCGTACGCAGCAACGACACCCGCTACGACTTCCGCCCGGACAGCAACTTCTCCTGGCTCACCGGCTGTACGGCCGAGGACGCCGTCCTCGTCCTGTGGCCCTCCGGCACCGGACACGACGCGACCCTGTACCTGCCGCCCCCGGCCCACCCCGGCGAGCCGGGTTTCTTCTCCGACGCCACGTACGGCGAGCTGTGGGTCGGCGCCGCCCCCGGCCCCGGCGACTGGGCGGACGCGCTCCAGATGGAGGTCCGCCCGTCCGGAGAGCTGGAGACCGCACTCACCGGACTCGCCGATCCCCTCACCACCGGCCCCCTCACCACCGGCCACCACAAGCACTCGGCCGAACTGGAACGCACCCTCGCCGAACTGCGCATGATCAAGGACGACTGGGAGATCGCCCGCCTCCGCGAGGCCGTCGACCGGACCGTGTCCGGATTCGCCGCCGTGGTCGCGGAGTTCCCCACCGCCCTCGAAGGCCCCGGCGAGCGCTGGCTGCAAGGCACCTTCGAACGCCACGCCCGCACCTACGGCAACGGCCCCGGCTACGCCACCATCGTCGGCAGCGGCGCCCACGCCCCCACCCTGCACTGGGTGCGGTGCGACGGCCCGGTACGCCCGGACGACGTGGTCCTGCTCGACATGGGCGTCGAGACCCGCGACCTCTACACCGCCGACATCACCCGCACCTTCCCCGCCTCCGGCCGCTTCTCCGCCGCGCAGACCCAGGTCCACGACCTGGTCGAGCGGGCCCACCGCGCGGCCCTCGCCCAGGTGCGCCCCGGGAAGCGCTTCACCGACTTCCACCACGCCGCCATGGAGGTCATCGCCCACGGACTCCACGACTGGGGCCTCCTCCCGGTCTCCGCCGACGAGGCCCTCTCCGACCGAGGCCAGCACCACCGCCGCTGGCTGGTCTGCGGCATCGGCCACCACCTCGGCCTCGACGTGCACGACTGCGCCCAGTCCTCGTACGACGCCTACCAGGGCGCCGAGATGGCCCCCGGCATGGTGCTCACCGTGGAACCCGGCCTGTACTTCCACGCCCACGACCTGACGGTCCCGCCGGAGCTGCGCGGCATCGGGATACGCATCGAGGACGACATCCTGGTGACTCCCGAAGGCTCCGAAGTGCTCTCGGCCGACCTGCCGCTGGACGCCGCGGGCCTGGAGCGCTGGATGAAGGAGTCCGCTCCGGACTCTGGACAGGACTGAACAGGTATGGCTAGCTTCTGGACATGACTGAACAGGTCCTCAAGCATCAGCGCATCGCCGGCGTCCTGGCGCGTGAGATCCACAGCGGCGCTCTGGAGCCGGGCAGCAGGCTGCCCGGTGAGCATGCGCTGACCAGGCGCTTCGCGGTGAGCCGGAACACCGTCCGGCAGGCGCTGGACGAGCTGAGCAAGCGGGGGCTGATCTCCACGCATGCGGGGGTCGGCTCGTTCGTCACCTTCGACGGCGGCCTGCTGGACAACCGGCTGGGCTGGACCAGGGCCCTGGCCGATCAGGGGGCCCGGGTCAGCACCGAGGTGCTGCGGCTGGAGGCGGTGCGCGATGCGGGGCTGGCCGGGGAGCTGGGGATCGAGGGCGCCGAGTTCCTGGCGCTGGACCGGCTGCGGATCCTGCCCGAGGGCACCCCCGTCTCGCTGGAGCGCAGCAGGGTCCCGTTGCTTCCGGCGCTCGCCGATGTGCCGCTGCGCGGACTGGTCGACGGCTCGCTGACCAAGACCCTGGCCGCGGCGGGGGTCCGTGCCACCCACGGCGACGAGTGGGCGTCCGTGGCCGGGCTGGACGCCGACGAGGCTGGCCTGCTGCGGCGCGCCGAGGGAGACCTGTTCCTGCGCACCCGCAGGGTCAGCCGCGGGTCCGACGGCCGCGTCGTCGAACGCGTCACCAGCCTGCTGGATCCCGCCCGCTTCCAGCTGCACCTGGGCTTCGGCGAACCGCCAAGCTGAACCGCCGCCCGCACCCGCCACCATCCCGCAGCGACCTCCCGCACCGACCACAGGAAGTCTTGATGAACCACCAGCACGACCGCGCACTCGGAGCCCTGTACGGCCTGGCGATGGGCGACGCCCTCGGCATGCCAACCCAGATCATGCCCCGGCGGTCGATCGTCGCCCGGTTCGGCGCCGTGACCGGGTTCGAACCGGGCCCCGCGGAGAATCCGGTGAGCGCGGGACTGCCCGCCGGGTCGGTCACCGACGACACCGATCAGGCCGTCATCGTGGGCCGCCTGCTGGTGGACGGCAACGGACACATCGACCTCCTGCGGCTGGCCCGGGAGCTGCTGGAGTGGGAGCGCGCCATGAAGGCCAAGGGCTCGTACGATCTGCTCGGCCCCTCCACCAAGGCCGCCCTGGAGGCCGTCTCGCGCGGCGTGCCGCCCGAGGAGGCGGGCCGGTCGGGGGCCACCAACGGCGCCGCCATGCGGATCACTCCGGTCGGCGTCGCCTTCCCCGACAAGCCGCTCGAATCCTTCGTCGACCACGTGGCGGCGGCCTGCCGGGTCACCCATGACACCACCCTCGGTATCGCCTCCGCCGCGGCCGTGGGCGCGGCGGTGAGCCGTGGCGTCGGCGGCGGCGGTCTCGAGGACGCCATCGCCGCGGGCATCACCGCCGCCGCGGCCGGTGCCGAGCGCGGCCACTGGGTGTACGGCGCCGCCATCGCGGCCCGTATCGAGTGGGCCGTGGAACTGGTCTGCGGCCTGCCCGAGGAACGGGCCCTGGACCGCATCAGCGACCTCGTGGGCACCAGCGTCGCCAGCCAGGAGTCGGTGCCCGCCGCCTTCGCCGTACTCGCCCTGGCCGACGGCGAACCGTGGCGCGCCTGCCTCCTGGCGGCGAACCTCGGCGGCGACTGCGACACCATCGGCGCCATCGCCGGCGCGATCGCCGGATCCCTCAGCGGCGCCTCGGCCCTCCCCGCCGACGCGCTCACCACCCTCCGTTCCGTCAACGGCCTCGACCTGGAGCCGCTGGCCACCTCCCTCCTCGCGCTGCGGGCCGCCGCAGCCGGGTGACCCACCTGCCGTATCCGCGCCACACGCCCGGTCCCCGGGGCGGCGCGGACGGCCCGCAGCCCCGCACAGAAAGACAGGTACGACCATGGCCGCTTCGCAGGACGACCGCGTCGGCGCGGTGGAGACGCGCGGCATCGAGCCGGTGCCCGACACCGAGCGCCACGGCCACCCCGGGCAGATGTTCTGGACGTGGTTCGCGGCGAACATCAGCATTCTGGGGCTGCCGCTCGGCGCCGCGCTCGTCAGCTTCCGCGGCCTGAACATCTGGCAGGCGGTCATCGTGGCCGTCATCGGCTCGTTCGGCTCGTTCGCCCTGGTGGGCGCGTTGAGCATCGCGGGCAAACGGGGTGGCGCGCCCGCCCTGACCCTCTCCCGCGCGGTGTTCGGGGTGCGCGGCAACGCGGGCCCCACCCTCATCACCTGGCTGAGCCGCCTCGGCTGGGAGACCATCAACACCACCACGGCGGCCTTCGCCCTGCTGGCCCTGCTCAACGTGGCGTTCGGCGTCCGTCAGAACGCCGTCCTCACCGTGGTCTGCCTGCTCGTCTTCATCGGCTGCACCCTGCTGATCAGCGGCCTCGGCCACGCCACCATCATGTGGATCAACAAGTGGGCCACCTACGCCTTCGGCGTGCTCAACCTCGTGGTCATCGCCTTCCTCGCGGCCACCGTGGCGTGGGACAAGGTCTTCCAGGCCCCGGCGGGCCCGGTGAGCGCGATGGTCGTGGGCACCGGGATGATCGCCGCCGGCACCGGTATCGGCTGGGCCAACGCGGGCGCGGACTACGCCCGTTACCTGCCCCGGCAGATCCCCGGCCGCAGGCTGGTGGCCGCCTCCGCGTTCGGCGCGGGCATCCCGCTGGTGGTGCTCATCTCGCTCGGCTCGCTGCTCGCGGCGGGGCAGCCGGACCTGGCCTCGGCCGCCGACCCGGTCTCGGCCATCAACGCGATGCTGCCGTCGTGGATGTCGATCCCGTATCTGATCGCGGCCTTCGGCGGGCTGCTGCTCTCCAACCACCTGTCGGTGTACTCCGCCGGGCTCACCATGATCACCCTGGGGATTCGGGTCCGGCGCACCGTGGCCGTCGGGCTGGACGTGGTCGTCACCTTCGCGGGCGGCATCTACTTCATCCTCATCGCCAAGGACTTCTACGGGCCCTTCATCACCTTCCTCACCCTCCTGGCCGTGCCGATCACCGCCTGGGTCGGGGTGTTCGCGGTCGACCTGATGCTCCGTCGGTCCTACGACCGCGCGGCGCTGATGGACGTGGGCCGCACCAGCCGCTACTGGTTCCGGGGCGGTGTCCGCTGGTCCGCGCTGACCGCGTGGGTGGTGGCCATCGTGGTGGGGTTGCTCTTCACCGAGGCCGCCACCAGCTCGACCGACGTATGGTTCGCCGGACCGCTGTCCGACACCTGGATCGGCACCAACGGCCTGGGGTGGGTCGTGACCCTCGCCCTCGCCGCGGGCGTCTACGCGCTGCTGCGGCGGCTGGGCGGCGCCACGACGCGTGCCGACGAGACGTCCGAGCCGCCCCTGCCCCCGCACACGCTGCCCGAGCCGACCGCACAGGAGCCCGCATGAGCGGCGCGGACAGCCGGCTGGTGCTGCTCGGCAACGCGATCGTCGACCTGGTGATGCGGGTCCCCGCGCCGCCCGAACGCGGTGGCGACGTGGTCGCCACGGACACCACCTTCGTCACCGGCGGCGGCTTCAACGTCCTCGCCGCCGCGCGCCGCCTCGGCCTGCCCGCCGTCTACGCCGGAGGCCATGGCTCGGGGCCGTTCGCGGACCGGGTGCGCGCCGACCTCGCGCGGGAAGGCATCGAGGTGCTGCTGCCCCCGCTGCCGGACACCGACACCGGCTTCTGCGTCGCCCTCGTCGACGACCACGGCGAGCGGACCTTCGCCACCAGCCTCGGTGCGGAGGCCCGGCTGACCGAGGCCGACGCGGCGGCGGTGCTCGCCGCGCTGCGGCCCGGCGATCTGGTGCAGATCTCCGGCTACGGGCTCGCCCACCCGGCGGGCGGCCCGGTCCTGGCCGGGCTCATCGCGCAACTGCCCCCGGACACCCGGGTGTTCCTCGACCCGGGGCCGCTGGTCTCCGACATTCCCGAAGACGTGCTGCGCGTGGCCCTCGCACGCTGCGACTGGATCAGCTGCAACCAGCGCGAGGGGCGGCTGATGACCGGGCTGGACGACGCCCCGCGGACCGCCGCCGCGCTCGCCGCCCGGCTGGGCCCGGACACCGGGGTGCTCGTCCGCGCCGACGCGGCCGGGTGCTGGCTCGTACCGCCCGGCGGCGAGGCCGTGCACGTCCCCGGCCGCCAGGTGACCGCGGTCGACAGCAACGGCGCGGGCGACGCCCACACCGGCGCGTTCCTGGCCCTCCTCGGCTGCGGACTGGATCCACTCGACGCCGTACGGGGCGCCAACGCCGCGGCCGCCTTCGCGGTCACCCGCCGCGGGCCCGCCACCGGGCCGACCCGCCGCGAGCTCCTCGGCTTCCTGGACGGCGACGCCTCCGCCGCCCCGGCACTGCGGTCAGTCCTCGGCGCGGGGCTCGGCCCGCCCGGCCCGCTCGGCTGAGGGCAGGTGCGTGAGCAGCAGGACGATCCCGGAGAGCAGGAAGACGCGCGTGGCGGCGTCCAGCCCGTTCCAGCTCTTCGACTGCCACATGGAGAACCACTCGCCGCCGATGGCGATGAACCCGGCACCGAACAGCAGCATCAGCATCAACAGGCCCACGGTGCCCGCCCGACGGGCACGGCGGATGCCCCTTCCGTCACCGCGCAGGCTCATGCCCCACAGGGCCGTCGCGGCGAGGAGGACCAGAGCGGCGAGGGTCTCCCAGACGATGATGGCGACGTAGGCGGCGTCCTGGAGCGCCGTCGACTCGATCGCCCGCCACATCAGGTCCTCGTCCTTGAACGTCGTGTCCATCGCCAGGACATGCCGCACGAACTGCTGGTTGGTGCCGAAGTCGGTGATGTTGCCGAACGCGACGAGCGCGATGTACAGCGCCATCGTTCCGGTGAGCACCGCCGACACGGCGGCGAGGGTGCGGGGCGAACGCAATCCGTCCGATCGCTCGCTCGCCACGTGTTCTCTCACCACGGCCACTTTTCCTCCCCCTGGATCCCCCTGGACCCTGCGTGATCCCGCTGATCGTGCTGGATCATCCACCATGCACGGGAGAACAGTCCAGCGGCGGTACGTGTTCCGTCGCCGCTACCACACCACGGGAACCCGCTCGAAGCCTCCCGTGAGCTGCCCCTCGCGCCGCACCAGCCCGGACGGCGGAACCGCCAGGTCGAGCCCGGGCAGCCGCTCCAGCAGGATGTCCAGGGCAACCTGGAGTTCGGTGCGGGCCAGTGCCTGGCCGACGCAGGAGTGCGCACCGGCGCCGAAGGAGATGTGCCGGTTGGGGGAGCGGCCCAGGTCCAGTTCGTCCGGGTCGCGGAACATGCGCTCGTCGCGGTTGGCGGCGTCGATGACCGAGAGCGTGGTGCTGCCCTTCGGGATCACCTCACCGCCCAGTTCGATGTCCTCCGTGAGGTAACGCGGCATGCCCGGCCCCCGGTTGACGTCGAAGCGCAGCAACTCCTCGACGGCGGTCCGCACCAGCGACCGGTCGTCCAGCAACCGCCGCCACCGGGACCGGTCGTCCAGCAGGACCGGTACGAGCTTCCCGATCGCGCTGGACGTCGTCTCGTGGCCGGAGACCATCAGCCCCCGCGCGATCTGCACCAGGACCGCCTCGGGCAGATGGCGGCCGGCGGCGTCGGTGATCCCGATGACCTGACTGATCAGGTCGTCACCCGGCGCACGCCGCTTCCGGGCCACGTGGTCGCCCAGATACGCCATCAGGTCCTCGCGCGCGGCGAGGATCTCCCGCTCGCCGTAACGATCCGGGCCGTACAGCGTGCCCGACCAGTACGCGAACCGGTCCCAGTCCCGCTCCGGTACGCCCAGCAGGACGCCGATGACCCGCACCGGCAGCGGATCCGCGAACCCCGCCATGAGGTCCGCGGGCCTCGGCCCGGCCTCCATCTCGTCCACCAGGGCATGCCCGATGGCCGCGATCCGCGGCCGCAGCGCGGCCGCCTGCTTGGCGGTGAGCACCCGGCCCAGCAACCGCCGCCACAGCTGATGCTGTTCGCCGGTGCCGCCCGGGTCCCGCGCGAAGCGCGGATCGGACAGCATCGCGTGCACATCCGCGTACCGCCTCCGCCACTTCTGCGTCCCCCACGGAAGCCCTCCTGAGCTGCACGACAGTCGGCGAACAGTTACTCACCCCTCGGAGAGCACGTCAACGCGGCTCCGCCGCGGAAGATCGGCCCGTTCCGAGGCCGCAGACGCGGGCGCGAGAAGATCCAGGACCGTCTCCAGAAGATCCATCGCGCGCGATCTCGTGCTCGGGTCGTGAAAGGCACCGAGCAGTTCCTCGACCCGGGCTCTCAGCAGGGCGTTCTCGTCGTGCCGGCCGAGGGCCGCATCGGCATGCAGCGCATCGGTCACGAGTTGGAAGGCACCGATGACCGACTCCGTTTTGGCCTTCGGGTCCCCGGCGGAGAACTGGAGGTCCGCGTACCTGTCGATCCACCACACCAGGCCGAGTCCGCCGTCGAGCAGGAGGTCGCGAAGCACTTCCAGGCGTGCGACGTGGGCTGCCCCCTCGACGCGGTGCCGTTCGGCGGCCTCGCTCCGGCGCCGGGCGGCCAGCAGCGTGTCCTCCCCGACGACCACCGTGCATCGGCCCGTCACGCGCAGCCTCTCATCGTCACGGACTTCCTCGCTGAGCACGCGGTTGACGGCAGTCTCCGCGGTTTCGGCCATGAGGACGGGGTATGTGCACAGGGCCTTTGTGGCGTGGTCCGTCAGCAGTGACCGCGCCACGGCGTCGCCGTGGAGGAGCGGAGCCTGTGGTGATGGCTCCGGTGCCCAGTCGTAGGCGAAACGCACGTCGAAATAGAGACCGTGGTCCGCGCTGGGCAGCTGGGCCGAGAAGGTCCTGCCGAAGGGCCGGGTCTCCTGCCCGGCGGAACCGGCGTCGCGTCGGCGGAAGAGACGCGGCCTCATGCGGTGCTGTGAGCGCTGGTCGCCGCCCGGGTCGCGGTCTCCCTGACCACCTCGAAGAGCCGCGTACGCAGCTGGGCGCGGAACGGCGCCGTGCCGGCGATGAGCCTGTCGAGTTCACCGCCCATCACGTCGGCCTGGGCCGAGAAGATGACGGCGACGACTTCTTCCACGGCGTCGCCGGGCAGCTCACCGGCTTCGGCCGCGTCGCACCACTGACCGAGCACGTCCGCCGCTCGCTCGCGTAGTTCAGGACACTGCCACGTGGCCCGCCAGCCTTCGCGGAGCAACGCGCGGACGGCCTCGCCGTGCTCCGCTTCCGCGGTGAGGAGGAGGGAGACCGGCGACGTGGAGGATTCGCTGTCGTCCAGGGCGAACACGTCGAGGAAGGCGGTGCGGCTGAACTCCCCCTTCTCCGAGGCGTTCTTCTCCGGCGTGGTCCAGTCGACGAGCGTCTTCAGCACCCGCGCCGCGAGATCGGTGTCGCCCAGCAGGGACCTCAGCGTGGTCAGCGCCACCGCGCGTACCTTCTCGTCCTCGGCTGTTCGCAGGATGTACTTCAGCCGGGTCAGGGCGACGCTGGTGTATTCACGGACCAGGCGCCGCCCGCACACCTGCGCGACGGCCAACTGGCGTTTGGGCGAGGTGATGCCCTGAGCCCATTGAGCGAGGACCTTGCGGACTTCCGGCCCCAGAACGGGGTTGACCGCGAGGTGGTCCAGCACGTCGACCGCGAGCTGCGTGTGGCGGACATTTCCATTGCGCAGCCAGTCCTGCGTCAGGCCGAGAACGACGTCGGCTCCTTCGGACTCGGCCAGCGTCGTCAGGACCCCGGCAAGCCTGGGGAGGCAGGTGTCGGCGATGCCCTGGGGCTGGCTGATCGCTGAGAGCCAGCGGGTGAGGACGGGCACGAGTTGCGGCCGCTCCCGCCAGACGTGTCCGAGCAGCGCCCGGTCTATGCCCGGGTGAGGCTTGGTGATGGAGACGGTGCCGTCCGGCGCGTAGTCGAGTTCGGCGTCGGCGCAGCGTTGGCTTCCGCCCGCGCCTCCCAGCGGGCCGCCCTGCCGCACCGGCCAGTGGATCTCCGGGTCCGCCAGGAGGGCATCAGCGGCGTCGAGGACGGTGCGGGCCCCGGCTCCGTCGAGGAAGGAGGCGGCGATCTGGAGGGCCCGTCGTTCCGGCGCCTCCTGTTCGGTGGAGCCGAACCAGTCGGTGAGCTTGTGCTTCCAGCCCTTGAAACCATCGAGCGCCTCCCTGTCCCGGGGGCCCTCCGCACGGAGGACGACGTGGGCCAGGCGTACGGCCTCGGCAGGCGGCTCGGCTCCGTGCAGCAGACCCGCGAACACACTGGACTCGTCCGTGAGCCATGAGGCGCGTCCGGCACGCTCGCGGTCGGCCTCGATCCGTCGGCGGGCGACCTCCAGGGCGGAGGGCCGGTCCATCTCCATGATCCTGACCGGTGAGGTCCGGCTGTTCATGGCGGTGCTGTTCCAGACGCGCGGGGTGGCGATGACGACCAGGAGGGTGTCGGTGCTGTGGGCCCGCATGGCGTATTCGGCGAGCCGGTCGTGGAACTCCTTGTCGAGCGGTTCCTTGACCCCGGCGAGGTTGAGCAGATATCCGGTGTGGGGCTCGCAGGGGATGCGATCGGCGTCGGGCTTCTCCCAGTCCGGGTACAACTCGAAGATTTCCCGGTCCTTGTCGACCAGAGCCGTATCGAGCAGGTCGAGTGCCGTAGTGCGGCGGCCCGAGGACTCCTTGCCCAGGAGCGCGATGACGCTGGAGTCGATCGGGTCGGCAACAGGGAACGGCTCCGGTACCGGCCCACCGAATCCCATGGGCGGCGAGACGAAGAGTGGCTCGCGGAGGATGAGACCACGGTCGACGGGGTGCGGACGCACCATGGCGAGGCCCGAAACGATGTTCTTGATGGTGACATTGCCGCGCGTCACCACCAGATCCCTTCCCGCGGACGAGCGGTCGACCGAGATCCCCTGGTATACCGCCTGTTCGAAGCCCTCGGGCCGATCGCTGTCGAGGCTCATCGCTGTCCTCCCTTGTAAACCTTGGTGTCGCGGCCGCCGAGGATGAAGTCCCCCTTGGCCCGCACGTCGCGGATGCTGATGCTGCTCCGGGCAGCGCTCTCCGTACGCGCGGAGTCCGCTGCCTCGGCGAGGGTGCGCACCTCGTCGGCCGCTTCGTCGGAGAGTGCCGCGACGCGTGCCAGCGTGGTGGTGGCGCGGTCGGTGAACATCGCCGCGAGGCTGTCGTGCTGTTCCCCCTCCACCGTGGAGAGAGACCGGTCGAAGCCGTCGAACAGATCCAGGACCGCGCGCCTCTCCTCGGGCGCGTGGCGGCCGAGGAGCGCAGCGCACCGGTTCCGTACGAAAGCCCAGGCGTCGGTGGCCATGGCGCCCACGACGGCGCTGCCGGCCAGTGCCGCGATCGCTTCGGGCGTGTTCATGCTGGGGTCCTCCCGCTTTGCGTCCGCCATGCCCGTCAGCGGGCGACCGTTCAGGGCGAGGCCGCGGATCTCGGCCTTGCTGTGTTCGGGGATCTGGATCCATCCGTATCCGGCGAACTCGTCGTGTTGCACGTGCACCTTGACGTAGTCGCCCGGGTCCAGCCCGTGGCTGTGATGCTGGACGACGTCCTGGTAGAGCCGGTCCGAGACGATGACGGCCAGGTTCGTGGTGCGGGTCCCCTTCAGCGCGGACTTCAGCGGCTCCGCGTTCAGGTAACGGGCGACGGCTATCGGTGCGGGACCGCTGTGTCCGAGCGCCGCGGTCCTTGCCACCCCGAGATCGACGGCCAGCCGAAGCCTCATCGGCTGCTTCCGTGGACGATGAGCGTTGCACTCCCCGAGGGCGACGGTGAGATTCCTGATGAACGCACCGAGCACGACCTGCTCCGGAGTGCCGGCGGGCAGCACGGCGAACTCCTGGTCCCCCTGCGGTTGCCGCTTCCACGACAACCTGTCCAGGCTGCTCAGGGCTGCCGCCCTGTCGAGCACCCCGACGAGTTCGGCCTGCGTCCGCTCCTGCTGCGGGATGTCCAGCCTGCTGTACCGCTCCACGTCTGCCGCCATGCAGAGATGGCGCGTGATGATGTCCTGTGATGCCATGCGACGCCTGTCTGGTGAAGTGACGGTTGTGGACCCGCTGCCGCGAGCCGGGCATCAACTGTGCAAGCAGACCGTGGAGAACATGGCGAAAGCCGTACTAATACGGTTTCTGTGGATGGCGGATCGGGGAGTCGGGCAGGCCCGCGATCCGACGAAGTCCCGGCAGGTCGAGTACCGTGATGCGGCGATAGCCGGTGGAGAGCAGCCCCTCTTGGCGCAGCTCTTTGAGCGCCTTGTGGGCCGTGACTTCCGAGGAGCCGGTCAGCGCGGCCAGTTCCGGCTGGCTCAGCGCGACACCGATGACGAGACTCCGGCGCACCTGGTGGCCGTGCGACAGCGCGAGTTCCGACAGCACCCGGGCAAGACGTGCCTTGACGGGGAGCCCGCCGTACTCCACCCGGCGGCGATTGGCCCAGCGCAGCTTCTCGACGACCATGCCGGAGAGCGTGATCGCGACGTCGGAATGGCGGTGGAGAAAGAGCCGCAGGTCTTCGTATTCCACGACACTGGCTGAAACCTCTCCACATGCGGTGACCGTCGCCGATCTCGGAGCATCATCGAGGGCGGCCATCTCGCCCACGATGTCGCCGCCGGCCCGGATCGCCAGAAGGGCTTCACGGCCGTTCTCCAGCTGAGCGGTGACCTTGGCGAACCCGGAGTGCAGCAGGACCACGTACTGGGAACGGTCGCCTTCCTGGATGAGGATCTCCTCCGGCGAGAAGCGGCGGCGGGTCCCGAGCTGGAGCATGTCGGCCCTGACGCGGCCCTGTAGCCTGCCCAGGAAGCTGCGCAGAGGCCAGCCGTCGGGTAGCGGAGGGCGAGAGCCGGCACGTTCAGGCCCGCAGGGAAGGTTCGGGGCAGCGCCCTCCAGTGTCAAGATCACTTCCTCCGGACCCACGACCACTCGACGAGGTTGGTTCAGACGTAGACGTTTGATGCGGTCTCAGGACATCACTGCCCGACTGGTACGAACAAGGGGCACTCACTCAGCAGTTGGCGCATTCGATTGCTGTGCCGTGCGCCCTTCGTGCGTCCCGGCACCGCATCCTCGAACCGGAAGCAAGGTGAGCCTAAGTTGGCGTGCCTGTAGTGCGGAGCTGACATAGTCGTCCCAGGTGGGCCAGGGGTTACGGAAACATCAACAAGTCTCTACACACACCGACTTGTTGTCGTATGTTGGGCGGATGAGTCCACGTGCCCCGGAGCCCCGACCTCCGTTCACATCAGTCGGCAAGACGGACAGAGTGCTGGCGATACTGATCATCATCGGTATCGCCTTCGGGGCGTTCTGGCTGGTCTCAAGCCTCGCCTCGTCCTACATAGGGTTCTTCACCTGATGCGTCGGCGCGGCCCGTGTGCACAGTGCTCCCGCCCATCGATCCTCCATCGACATTGGAAAAAACCTACACTGTAGGTTTGCTCTACAATCGTCTGTCTTACGGGTACGCTGATCGTCGTAGGTGCGAGGTCAACGTGTGTGTAACGTCCGAATCTCCCCGGATTCCTGCGTTACTCCGTTTAATCCAAAGGGGTTGGAAGACCTGGAAGTGTGAAGCGGAAAAGTCGCCATTGGCCCCGCTAATTCCCCCCACCTGCATCACTTCTCTGCACGAGGGATCCAGCAAGATGACAGTCATTGGACTCATCCTGTGAGGAGCAAGAGTTTTGCAGTTCAGCGTATTGGGTCCGCTCCAGGTTTGGGCTCTCGGGCAGCCTGTCGCCATAGGCGGCCCGAAGCAGCAGGTTTTGCTCGCGCTGCTGCTTGCCCGGGCCGGTGGTGTCGTGTCCGTTCCGCAGATCGTGGACACGCTCTGGCCCCGCAGGCCGCCGCAGACCGTGTCGGCGCAAATTCACAGCCGTATCTCCTCACTCAGACACATCCTCGGTGCGCAGACCATCGAGACCTTCCCCTCCGGCTATTCGCTGACGTCGTCCCCGGGTTCGATCGACGCCAAGGTCTTCGAGGAGGAAGTGGGCCGGGCCATCTCGTTACGGGCGGCCGGACGCCACGGCGAGGCAACGGCCGTACTGCGGACGGGACTTGGCAGATGGCGCGGCCAGTCGGCGTTCCAGCACCTGGAGGGCGAACCGTTCGACCGTGAGGCAAGCAGGCTCGAAGAGCTGAGAATCTTCGCTCTGGAGCAACGCATCGAGGGAGACCTGGAAACACGCGACGCCGCCGAGCTGGTGCCCGAGCTGGTCGATCTCGTCGCCGCGCACCCCACCCACGAGCGCCTGCACCACCATCTGATGCTCGCCCTCGACCGCAGTGGGCGGCGCAGCGACGCGTTGAACGTCTATCTCGGCCTCCAGCGGCGGCTGGCCGACGAGTTGGGCACCGACCCCGCCGCCGACATCCAGCACCTCTACCAGGAGCTGCTGTCCAAGGACCGGGTCGTGCCCGCACCGGCAGCCGATCCCCAGCCGGTGCGGCCACGGCCCCCGGCCACCCCGGCCCGCCCGGACCGCGGCGCGCCGGCAGGCGCCGTCGCCAACCAACTGCCGCCGGACATCTCCGACTTCATCGGACGCTGCCGGGAGCGGCGGCTCATCGTCGACGCGCTCACGTCCGGCGCCACCACACAGCCGGGCACCGCCGCGCGCGCCGTCATCATCAGCGGCATGACCGGGGTGGGCAAGAGTGCCCTCGCCGTCCACACCGCGCATCTGACGCGGGACAGCTTCCCCGACGGTCAGCTGTACATCGACGCGTCGGCCTTCCCCCGCAGCTGGGAGGGTCTCCGGGGCGTCCTGGGGCGGCTGCTGCACGGGTTGGGCGTACCGGCGGAGGAGCAGCCCGACTCCTGGCCCCTGCGCCAGGACATGTACCGCAGTCTCATCGCCTCGCGCAGCGTCATGGTGCTCATCGACAACGTCACCGAGGCGGACGACATGCGGGCCGTCATCCCCACGGGGGGCAGCTCCGCGGTGTGCATCACCACGCAGGTGTCCAGCCTCGCCGTCGACGGCGCCGTCCGGGTGCCGCTCGATGTGCTGGACGTGGACGAGTCCGGCGCGCTGCTGTCCTCCGGGCTCTCCCCGGAGCGACTGGAGGGCCAGGGACGATGGATCGAGGAGGTGCTGGCGGTGTGCGGAGGGCTGCCGGCCGCTCTCCGGGCCGTCGGCAACGTCCTTGCGGCCCGCCCTCACTGGTCCCTGAGGCGGTGTGCGTCCGCGCTGACCGGTGCCCAGGATCCGGCACGTGAGCTGAGCCTGCTGGGGCACAGCCTGGGCGAGGCCTTCGACGAGGCGTGCGTCCGGCTCCCCGAGGACAGCAGGAGCGCGCTGTCGGCCCTGGCCGCCGTCGACGCGGAGCGGCTGACGCCCACCACGGCCGGTGTGCTCATCGGCTGTCCCACGGCCACCGCGGCCGCCCTCCTCGACGAGCTGGCGGACCGCAACCTGCTGTGTCCCGTACGAGCGGGGGAGCCGCGGAAGTGGGTGTACGTCATGCACGCGCTACTGCGGACGCATCTCCAGGCCACGCTGCCCGACGCCCAGTACCTCACCGTCCTCGGCCGCGCGCTGCGGGAGGCGCCGCATCTCGTCCGGCGCAGGCCGACGCGGCCCGGTGAGGCGGCGGAAGCCGTGCTGGCGTTCGCCGGTGGTGGCCCGGCGGCCGCCGGATAGGGGCCGCCGGGGCCGGGTGCGGACCTCCGCACCCGGCCGTCCACCCGGCCCTCAGCGGCCGGTGGCGCCTTCGCCGAGCACCCGCAGAAGTGCCGCCGCCGCGGCGGACGTCTTGTGGTACGCCTGCCGGGGTACCAGCGACAAGGGCGCGTCCAGCACCTCGGACGTCGCCTCCTGGTCCCTGATCGCCGGGAGGTCGTGCAGGAACACCGCCTCCGTCTCACCGCTGAACCGCTCCATGGTGCTCCTGGTGACCCGGAACGGGGCGAAGCGGGACTGCCAGTCCGGGTCCTCGTGCGCCACGCCCATGGACTGCCACCTGGTGGTGTACAGGCCGTCGACGGGGTGCGGCGCGTCCGGCACCGAGTGGCGCTGGCTCACCACGTCCCGCCCGGCCGTGCCGTTCATCTCGGCCACCTCCTCGTCCGGGAAACCGGCCCCCTCGGGGCTGTACACGTCCAGCCGCATACCGGGGACCTTGCAGGCCAGCTGGGCCAGCGACCGCGCGGTGTTGTTGACCAGGCCGAGATAGGCGAGCCGTAGATTCTCCGCGCTGCCGAAGTGGTCCCGCAGCGCGCACAGGTCGGCGACCGCCTGCGTCGGATGCTCCTCGTAGGTCAGGGCGTTGACGGTGGCGGGCAGCGGCTCCGCGAGCTGCCGCAGCTCGTCCTGGGGGCCGTTGGTGCGGACCACCGCTGCGTCCACATAGTGCGCGAGGACCGCTCCGGTGTCCCCCCAGCTCTCTCCCGTCGACACCTGTAGCTCCGAGGAGCCCAGGTGCAGCGTGTGACAGCCCAGGGTGACCGCCGCGTTCCAGAACGACGACCTGGTACGGGTGGACGGCGCGGTGAACAGCAGGCCCACCCGGGCCCCCTGGAGCCGGTCCGCGAACTCCTTGGGGGAGTTGCCGAACCGGTACGCCGTCTCACCCACCTCCGCGACCTCGGCGGTGGTCAGATGCGAGAGGCTGAGGAAGGAAGTACGGCACGCTTCGCTGACGTCGAACACAGACTGCCTCCGGGAAGGTGGTGGGGGTACGGTCCTCGGCTCAGCGGCCGGGGGCGACCGCGTGGACGGTCTTCATCAGGTGTGCGGCGAGCTCGCCGACGATGGGCTTTCTGATCAGGGAGTAGTGCGTCGCCTGGATCTCGGTCTCCTGCGCGGGGCCCCGCGTCCAGTCGCCCCAGTCGGTCCTGGCCACCAGGCCGCGGCGGAGCGAGTCGGCGGCCCAGACCACGGACACCGGGGCGTCGATCACCTCCGGACTCCACCCCGTGAACAGCCAGTTGTGCAGGGAGGCCAGCACGGCACGGTCGGCGACGGCCTGGGGCTCCGCGGCCGGGCGGACCTGCCACAGGCGCTCGGCGGCCCGCAGGATGCGAGGGCCGAGGTCCGGCCCCGGCGGTTGACGGAACCGGGCACCCAGCCGCTCGGCCTGATCGGGTGTCAGCCCGCCGGACCCCGGGGGAGCGAGGGTGTTCAGCACGGTCAGCGGCCCCGCCGACCAGTCCGGCTCGGCCGGACGGGCGTACCGCACCGGCGAGCAGCCCGCGTCCCAGATCGAGAGGGAGTGGACCGCGGTGCCACGCCGTTCGAGGTGAGCGGCCACGCCGTGCGCGATCAGCCCGCCCAGCGACCAGCCCACCAGATGGCAGCCCCGGTCCCCGGCGACCCCGGCCACCGCGGTGGCATACGCCCGCATCATGGCCTCCGGGGACTCCCAGCCGGTGCGGGTGCGCGGGTCGGTGCGGCCGTCGAAGACGGCGTGGACGGCCTGCTGGTCCGGCAGGGCGTCCACCAGGTCCTGGTAGACGAGGGCGTCCCCGCCCAGCGGATGGAAGCAGACCACGGGGATGCCGTCCGAGGAGCCGCGCAGTTCCAGGAGGTGGCCACCGCTCTCCGCGGTGACCGGCTCGGCTGCCCGTCCTGCTTCCGGGGCGGTGCCCGGGGCGGCATCCAGGCTGCTCCGCAGATACTCCGCGCAGCGGCGCGGGGTGGCCCGCTCCAGCAGCGTGGCATGGGGGAGCGGGACGGAGAACTCATGGCGGACCCGCGCGATGAGCCGGGCGGCGAGGAGAGAGTGGCCGCCCAGCGAGAAGAAATGGGAGTCCGGACCCGCGGAGGGCACGCCCAGAACCTCCCGCCACAGCTCGACCAGCCGCCGCTCGATTCCGTCCCCGCCACCGTCCCCGCCACCGTCCCTGCCACCGTCACCGCCATCGGTTGCCGCCTGGGGCGGTGCGCCGTCCGTGACGTCCTCCGCGGGCGCCTGGGCACACAGCGCCCGCAGCGCCCTCCGGTCCACCTTGCCCGCGACCGTGGTGGGGAGCGCGTCCAGGCGGGTGATCCGCGCGGGCACCATGTACCCGGGCAGCTGGGCCGTGAGGTGCTGCCGCAGTTCGTCCTCGCCGACGGGCGAGCGCGGCGCCACCATGAAGGCGTGCAGCCGGGGCCCGCCCGGGTGGCCTTCGTCCACCACCGTCTCGGCGGCCTCCACGGCCGGGTGGGAGAGCAGGGTGGCGGTCACCTCGCGCAGCTCGACCCGGTTGCCGCGGATCTTGACCTGGTCGTCCAGTCTGCCCAGATGCTCGACCGCTCCGCCCTTCGCCAGCCGCACCCGGTCACCGGTGCGATAGACCCGCACGGGCCGGCCCTGCGGACCCCAGGGCAGCGTGGGGAAGCGTTCCGCCGTCAGCCCCGGCTGGTTCAGATAGCCGGGGCCCACGCCCTCGCCCGCGATATACAGCTCACCGGTGGCGCCGTGGGGCACCACCCGGCGCTTGTCGTCGGCGATGTACAGCGTGGCGCCGTGGACCTCCGTGCCGATCAGCGGCCGCTCCACCGTGGAGTCGACCTTCTGCACGGTGGAGTTGACCGTGCACTCCGTGGGCCCGTAGCAGTTGAACACCCGCAGACCGCTGCGGGCCAGCGGCCGCCACAGCGGAGCGGGCAGCGCCTCCCCGCCGGAGATCAGCCGCCGCAGCGGCAGGTCCCGGCGCTCCAGCAGCCCGGCCTCGACGAGCAGTTGCAGATGGGCGGGGCTCACGTCCAGCAGGGTGATGCCCGCCTCCGCCACGTAGGAGAGCAGGGCCTCCGGGTCCAGCCGTACCGGGCCGGGCACGATGGCCACGGTGGCGCCGTCCAGCATGGGCAGCAGCTGCTGCAACGACACGTCGAAGACGAGCGGGCCGTTGAGGGAGACGGTCTCCTGCCGCCAGTCCTTAACCTCGAAGCACTCCGCCAGCCCCGCCTTGACGTTCAGCATGTTCGCGTGGGTCGCCAGGGTGGCCTTCGGCCTGCCGGTGGTGCCCGAGGTGTAGATGGCGTACGCGATGTCGTCGTGCCGGGTGGTCCGTACGTCCGCGGTGTGGCGCGGGGCGGGCGGCAGGGCGCGGACGTCGATGAGCTGGGTGCCCGGGAGCGCGTACCCGGGCGGGCCGAGCACCCGGGTGAGCCCGGCGTCCTCCGCGATCCAGCGCTGCCGCTCCCGCGCCTCGCCCGGCTCGATGGGGACGTACGCGCACCGGGCCAGCCAGCAGCCCGCCAGGGCCGCGACCGCGTGCACGGAACGGTCGGCCACCACCCCCACGAAGGTGCCGGGACCGGCGCCGTCGTCGATCAGCGCCGCCGCCACGGCCTCCGCCCGGTCCACCAGCTCGCGGAAGGTGAACCGCTCGCCCGGTGTGCGCACGGCGGTGCGCTCCCCGTGCAGATCCGCCAGCGCCCGCACGATCCGGCTCGTGGGCTCCCGTACGGCGTTCCGCGGCGGGTAGGCCCGCGCCGTCAGCCGCCGCCGCCACTGCGGTGCGGACAGCAGCTTCAGGTCGTCCACCGGGGTGCCGGGCTCGCGTTCACCGTGCTGGAGCAGGGTGAACAGCGCCTCTGTGGCGCTTGCGACATACGTCTCGTCGAACAGGGACGCGTCGTACTCGGTCACCAGCCGCGGACCGCCCTCCCCGTACAGCAGGTTGAAGGTCAGATCGCAGCGGGCGCGCTTGGCCGCGTCGCCGTCGAAGCCGCTCGCGGTGACGGTGAGACCCGGCCACTCGCGCGGCCCGCCGGGCGGGGCGGCCTGCACCTCCACGGCGATCCGGTACAGCCCGCCGCGCTCCCCCGCGGGCCGCGCGGGCACCGCCTCGGCGATCTTGTCGAACGGCACATCGTCATGGGAGAGCGCGCCCATCACGGTTTCCTTGCCGCGGGCCAGGGCCTCGGCGAAGGACGGGTTGTCGTCGAGCGGCGTGTGCAGGGGAACGGTGTTGACGAAGAAGCCGAGGGTGGTGTCGAAGTCCGGCAGCTTGCGGCCCAGCGTGGTGCCCCCGAGCACCACGCCGGTGCTTCCCGAGAACCGCTGGGCGAGGATCTGCACCGCGGTCTGGAGGACCACGAAGGGCGTCACCTGGAAGGCCGTGCTCAGCCTGGCGAGAGCGGTCACGGTCTCCGGGGGCAGTGGTGTCTCGTGCACCGCGGCGGGGCCGGGGCCCCGCGCGCCCAGCGGGCTGGTCGCCAGGTAGTCCGCCGGGGGAAGCTCGGCGGGCAGCGCCGTCCGCCAGTACGCCAGATGCCGCTCGGCCGCGTCATCGGCGAGGATCGTCCGCTGCCGGCGTGCGAACTCCCGGAACGGGGTCGGTTCGGTGGCCGGTTGCCACGTCCCGCGGCCGGAGAAGGCGCGGTAGGCCTCGGCGAGTTCCTGCTCGAACACACCCAGGGACCAGGCGTCGACGCCGATGTGGTGGAAGGCGAGCGACAGCATGTGGTCGGTCGCGGACAGGCGCACCAGCCGGGCCCGGAACGGGGGTTCGCGCCGCAGGTCGAAGGGGCGCAGGGTGAAGGCACGCGCCTCGTCCATGGCCGCCGCGGCCATGTCCTTCTCCCCGTGGTCGTCTCCCTCACGAGGGAACGCCGCCGTGACACCGGTCAGGGCGGGCCTGTCGGGCAGCACCCGCTGGAGCACCTCGTCCGGGGTGTCCAGGAACACGGTGCGCAGGATCTCGTGCCGCCCCACCAGGGCGTTCACGGAGCGCACCAGCGCGTCGGCGTCGAGCCGCCCGCGCAGCCGCAGGCAGCGGGTCACGTTGTACGCGTTGGATTCCGGGTCCAGCTCCTGGGCGATCCACAGGCGGAGCTGGTTGGCCGCTATCGGTTCGGTGCCGGTGTCACTCATGGCGTGCTCCCTCCGGCGGGGTGCGGGTCAGGACCACAGGAGGAGGTTTCCGGTGCTGGACACGCCGATGAAGAAGGACAGCGTGACGCGCCGTCCGCCGCCTTCGTTGGCATGCACCCTGTGGTAGTTGCGGGGGTCGAAGAACACGGCGTCTCCGCAGCACGGGGACACCGTCACCCGTGGCTCGTCCGCCACCAGATGCGGCTGGTACCAGTACCCGTCGCGATGGTCCTCGTCGGCCGGCCGCCAGCGGCGCCGGTACACGGTGACCTCCCCGCCCGACTCGGGCAGGGACAGGTAGCAGTTGAAGGCGAGCTGGCACAGCGGGGTCTCGTCGAGCGCGCCGGGCAGTTCGCGCTCGACCTCGTCGAAGTGCAGGCCCGCGCCCTCACCCATCTCGCGGATCATGCCCGCGAACAGCGGTCGGCCGCCCACGGTGGCCGCGGTGGCCCCGCCGTGCCAGGCCGCGTCGAGCCGGTCCAGGGCCAGCCGGTAGGGGTCGCTTCCGGCCAGCAGCCGGGTGCGCTGCTGCTCGGCCTCCTTGGCCTGTTCCCAGTAGGCGTCGGCCACGGAGCCGTCGTTGTAGAAGTCGAACACGGCGGGGCCGAGTTTCTTGATCCGCAGCCCCACCACGGCGGCGTCGTACTGCCCCATACGGTCCTCCGCCAGGGCCGCGACGACCTGGCGGCACTCCTGCTCGGTGAAGAAGTTCCGTACGTGCAGCGCGCCCAGCACCCCGGCCGCCACCTGGTTCAGCCGCCTGCCGTCCAGCTTCTCCGCCACCTCGACGTCGAACAGGGTGTGGACGGGTGTCGCACCGCCGTGGGCCGTGCCGCGGTTTCCGTCGACAGCGTATTTCTGCATCGTGAACACCTCCGGCGCTCAGGTGGTCTCAACTCGGCCGGGACACCGCGGCCGGGTAGTAGTCGCACATCACGGTGGCCAGGTCGTTGCTCCTGCCGCGCGGACTGCGCGCACACCAGTCCATGACGGCGTGCCTGACGTCGTGCTCCTTCTCCTGGCTCAGCTTGAACATGGCGTCGCACTCCTCGACGTGCAGCTCGAAGGCGCCGACGCCGGGGAGGAGCTGCCGGAAGTAGCCGACCGAGGAATCCATCGACCACTGCTCGCCGAAGCGCTCCTCCAGCTGTCCGGCGGTGGCGGACACCACGCCGAGGGTGGCCTCCTCGTCCTCCACGAGCCGCAGCCGCCCCTGGACGTGCACCGCGGTGAAGTTCCAGGTGGGGGCGGCGGGGGTAGCGTCGTAGAGGGCGGGGGAGACGTAGCCCGCGGGTCCCTGGAACACCAGCCCGGCCGGTTGTCCGTCGGTCAGGGACTTCCAGTGCGGATTGGCCCGGTTCATGTGCCCGTGCAGCACGGCCCCCCGCCAGCGGCCGGTGCGCTCCAGCTCCTCCCGCTGCCGCGGCAGGACGATCACCGGCACATGGCTGGCGTACGGCGGCTGTCCGTCGCGGTTCGACATCAGCAGGGCCAGCGGATTGTCCTGGACGATCCGCACCGGCCACCGCTGGTCCTCGGTCCGGTAGTGCTCAGGTACGAACATCGCATCCCCTCATGGCCGCGGCGTCGGCCCGTACGGCGTCCGCGATCTCCCCGGCCCGTACGGCGGTGTTGGACAGCAGGCTGGAGGAGATCCCGTGGCTGTGCTCGGTCGCGCCCTGGAGGTAGATCCCGCAGTGCACGTCCCCCTCGGTGACGGCCCGGTACTGCCGGTCGGCCTCCACCCGGCCCAGCTCGTCGGCCTTGCACAGCCCGGCCATGCTGCCCAGCAGACCGCGTACGTCCGCGGGGCGGTAACCGGTCGCGTAGACCACGCAGTCGGCCCGCATCGTGGTGTGCTCCCGGCTGACCAGGGACTCCACCGTCACGTCCACGCCCTCACCGGCCGGCTCCACGGACGCCAGCCGGGAGGCACCGAGGATGTTGAGCCGGGGCCGTCCCCGCACCTTCTCCTGGTAGACCCGCCGGTACAGCTCGTCGATCAGCTCCGGGTCGACCACCGAGTAGTTGGTGTTCCGGTGGTAGTCGAGGAGCATCCGCCTGGTCTCCGGCGCGGCCGCGCAGTAGTCGTCGACGGCCGCCGGGTCGAAGATCCGGTTGGCGAACGGGCTGTCGTCGGAGGGGCTGTAGCCATAGCGGGAGAACACCGCGCAGACCTCCGCCGACGCGAACCGGGTGTGCAGGAACTCGGCCGCCTCGGCCGCGCTCTGCCCGGCGCCGACCACGACGATCCGCCGTGGCGCGGACGGCAGTTGCTCCACCCGGTGCAGCAGCTCGGAGGTGTGCCAGACGTGTTCGGAGCGCAGCGTCCCCGGTGGCAGATACGGCTCCAGGCCGGTGGCGACGACCAGGTTGCGGGTGCGCTGCACGACGGTCCGCTCCCCGGCCGCCGTACGCTGCCGGACCACGACGTCCATGTGCTCCACGGCGTCCCCGTGGGAGACCGGGCGCACGTCCACGACCTCCGAGCCGTAGGTGACCTGCTCCTCGAAGAAGCCCGCCACCCATGCCAGATAGTCGTGGAACTCGACCCGCGAGGGGAACAGCAGCTTGTGGTTGATGAAGTCCGACAGCCGGTCGGCGTGGTGGAGGTAGTTGAGGAAGCTGTACGGGCTGCGCGGATCGCGCAGCGTCACCAGGTCCTTGAGGAAGGAGATCTGCATGGTGGCGCCGTCCAGCAGCATCCCGGCGTGCCAGGAGAACCGCTCCTTGCGCTCGAAGAACACCGCCTTCAGCGGCCTGCCGGGGCCCGGCGGCGCGGGCTCGGCGAGCGCGGTGGCCAGCGCCAGGTTGGAGGGCCCGAAACCGATCCCGGTGACGTCGGCGACCTTGTTGTCCGTCATCTCCCGCTCCTCAGCCGTCCTGCCGGGTGCGGACCAGCGCCTCGCGCAGGCTTCTGGGCCGCATGTCGGTCCACACCCGGTCGATGTGTGCCAGACACGTCTCCCGGTCGCCCCGCGTCCCTTCCTCGTGCCATCCCGCGGGGAGGTCACGGTCGCCCGGCCAGACCGAGAACTGCTCCTCGTCGTTGACCACGACGCGGTACTGCCGCTCGTCACGCTCGCTGTGCATGGCTGTCTCTCCTCCGCTCGCTGACGTGCTCGAACGCTCGCTGACGTGCTTCCTGGCCGTCCGCGGCCACCGGGCCGCCCGGCCGTGGGTCACGGACGGCAGATCAGGACGCACGAGAGGGTGGAGGCGTTCGCCCGCGCCTCGTCCTCCGTGCACCCGGTCATCGGGAACACCGCCTCCGCCAGCACCTCCAGCCCCGCGTCCCGTACGTAGGCGGCGACCTCCTCGGGGGTCCGCCACAGATTGATGTGGTCCGGCGCCGGGCTGTTGACCGGGATGTTGACGAAGAGCCGGCCGCCGGGGCGGACAAGGTCCCGCAACCGGCGCAGCGCCGCCTCCGGTTCGTCCACGTGCTCCAGCAGCTCGCTGGCCACCACGTGGTCGAAGCGCTCGGTGGCCGGGGCCGTGCGCAGATCCTGCCGGTGCAGCCGCGCGGTGTGCCCGAGCCGGGCCAGTGCCTCGCGGGTGCAGGCGATGCTGCCCTCGCTCACGTCCCAGCCGGTCACACGGGCGCCGGCCCGCCCGGCGGCGAGCGCCAGCAGCAGACCGTGCCCCGGGCCGACCTCCAGCAGCGTGTCCCCTTCCCGCACCGCGGACAGGAAGTCCGTGACGTAACAGTGCAGGGCCCGCGTCTGGTTGACCCAGAACAGTTGCGAGAGCAGCAGCCCGTCGGTGTAGCGGGTCATATAGGCGGCGTCCAGGCCGATGCCGTCCAGGACTTCCTGGAAGGTCCGGTAGCGGTACTCGCCGGTCAGCTGGAAGTGGTAGTCCTCCTCCAGCATCCGTTCGCAGGTCCAGCGGTAGCTGTCCGCACAGCGGTCCAGCTCGTCACCGGCGATGGCCAGGACCGACCGCGCGACACTCTCGCAGAAGTCGAGATGTTCCTCCTCGCAGCCGCCGAACCGTACGGCGAGGAAGTCACCGTGCTCCGGCCACCGGGCCAGCACCCGCTCGGCGATCCGGGACAGCGCGGGCCGCCCCTCCAGCGCCTCCGGCAGCCGGGTGTGCTCCGTCGGTGCCGTCATCCCAGCCCCATCCGTCGCTTGATGGCATCGAGCCGGTCCGCGTCCACACCGGCGGCCCGCGCTCCCGCGGTGTCCACGGCGCGCCGGGTCAGCTCGCCGATGTGGCGGACGTACGTCTCCGTGAACGCCCGGGCGTCCTCGGCCGACAGGTGGTCGTGGGCGTGGGTCAGCTCGACGACGAGTTCGCGCTCGACCGCCGTCACCACAAGTTCCAGCTGGTAGCGGCGCGGCGCCTCGGCGCTCTGGAGCACGCTCGGCACCTGGGCGGGCGAGCCGAAGACGGCGTCGTCCACGGACCGTTCGAACCGGCCCAGGTAGTTGAAGCTCAGCTGGGACTGCGGCAGCTCCGCCAGCCGTGCCCCCTCCCCGCCGGAGAGGTACCGCAGCAGCCCGTACCCCAGGCCGTGGTGCGGTACCGCGTCGAGCCGGACGCCCACGGCCGCCACGTCGTCCGCGGGGTCGCCGCCGTCAGCGGCGGGCAGCGGAAGCCGGACGGGGAAGATCGAGGTGAACCAGCCGACCGTGCGGGACACGTTCGCCCCGCCCTCGACCACCTCCCTGCCGTGGGCCTCCAGATCGAGTTGCAGCTCCGTCGCGCCCGGCGCTCCCGGCCAGGCCCGCAGCAGCGCCGCCAGGAGCAGATGCAGCGGGGACAGGCCACGGGCGGGCGCCTCCCGCAACAGGGCCTCCGTGACGTCCTGGCCGAGCCGCCTGCGTACGGTGGCGCTGCGGCCGATCGTGTTGCGCCGCGGGCCTTCGCCGGGCACCTCCGGGGCGGTGAACGGCAGGGCCGCGGCCGAGGCGTCCGGGACGGAACGCCAATAGGGGAGCTGCCCGGTGACGTCCGGATGCGCCGCCCAGCGGTGCAGCAACTGCGCCCAGCGCCGGAACGAGGTCGTCCGCGCGGGCAGCCGGGGTTCCCGGCCGTCCTCCAGCGCACGGTAGGCGCGCTCCAGGTCATCGGTGAGCAGCCGCAACGAGATGCCGTCCACCACCAAGTGGTGCGCGACGAGCACCAGCCGCTGCCGGGCCGCCGGGCCGTCCTCCCGGAGCAGCAGGGCCGACATCAGGGGCCCGCTCGCAAGGTTCAGGGCCCGCTGCGCGGCCTCGACGGCCGCGTCCTCCCGCGCCCGCCGCGCCGCCTCCGGCTCCTCCGGCAGGCGCACCACGGTCAGCGGCGGCTCCGGGGCGGCGTCGCGCACCTCGTGCCGCCAGCCGTCTCCCGGCCCGCCCCCGGCCGCGTCCCCGGCCGCGTCGTGCCGGAAGACGCTGCGCAGCACGTCGTGGTGGGCCACGACCGCGCACAGCGCACGGTGCAGCAGCTCCGGGTCGACGTCCCGGCGGACCGGGAGGTACAGCGTCTGGTCCCAGTGGCGGGAGCCTCCCAGATCCTGTTCGAAGAACCAGCGCTGAACGGGCGTCAGCGGGACGTCCCCCAGCGGCTCGTCCTCCGCGTCCCGCGCCGCGTCCTGATCCGTGGCCAGCTCCGCCAGCCGCGCCACGGTCTCCGCCTCCAGCACCTGCTGCGGGGAGACGGCGATCCCCTCGGCAGCGGCCCGCGCCGCGATCTGCATGCCGATGATGGAGTCGCCGCCCAGCGCCCAGAAGCTGTCGTGCACCGAGGGTTCCGGCACCCCCAGGCACTCGGCCCAGATCCGGACCAGCACTTCTTCGGTGGTGTTCCGTGGCCGCCCGCCGTCCGCCGGGGCGGGGGCGGTGGTGGCGCGCTGCTCGTCCAGCAGCCGCTGGAGCGCTTCCCGCTGGGCGGGGGACAGCCGGGTGAGCCGTTCGGTGAAGCCCGAGGTGGTCATGACCGATCTCCTGTGGGTACGGGAATGTCTCCGGTCGTACGCGGGGCGCGGTGCGGGGGCGGGGCGCCGGGCGGGTGCGCGGCCGGTTCGGGTGCGGGCGCGGGCGCCCGGCGCCCGCGCAGATGGGCCCGCGCGGCGCGGTCGGACGCGGCGGCCGCGCCGAGTTCCGCGTCCACCTCGGCGAGCAGGGCACGCGGGGTGCGCACCTTCATCAGCCGACTCACGCCCAGGCCGACCGAGAACACGTTCCTGATCCGGCCGGTCAGCCGGATCGCCAGCAGCGATTCGCCGCCCAGCGCCAGGAAGTCCGCGTCCGGCTCCACCCGGCCCGTGGGCAGCACGTCCTCCCACAGGCGCAGCATCGCCTCCAGCGCGGGCCGCTCGCCGGAGGCCGCCACCGGGGAGGCGCGCCGAGGCGGCTCCGGGTCCGGGAGGGCGCCGCGGTCGACCTTGCCGCTCGTGGTCACGGGCAGCGCGGGAAGCCGGACGATGCGCCAGGGCAGATACGGAGCGGGCAGCTTCTCGCGCAGCGCCGACCGCAGCCGCGCCTCCGCCTCGGCCCAGTCCTGCGGCTCCGCGTCGTCGGAGGGGATGCCGGCGGGGACGACGTAGCCGATGAGGCGGCGTTCCCCGGCCCGTTCCCGGACGACGACCGCCGCGTCCCGTACGCCCGGCAGGGTGCGCAGCGCGGCGCGCACCTCACCCGGTTCCACCCGGTGCCCACGGATCTTGACCTGGTCGTCGGCGCGGCCGAGGCATTCCAGGGTGCCGTCGGCGTGCAGCACGCCCAGATCGCCGGTGACATACATCCGGCTGCCCGGCCGCGCCGCCAGGGGATCGGGCAGCAGCCGCTCCGCGGTGGCCGCCGGCCGTCCCAGATAGCCGCGGGGGACGGCGGCCCCGCCCACGCAGATCATCCCCGGCACCCCGACCGGCACCGGACGCCATGCCTCGTCCAGGACGTACAGATCCACCCCGTCGATGGGCGAGCCGACGCCGGGGCGCGCGGGATGGTCGCCCGGGTCGCCGGTCAGCCGCAGGCTGCTGACGACCTGGCACTCCGAGGAGCCGTACTGATTCTCCAGCCGGACCCGGCCCTCGGGGCCGTCCAGCAGCCGGCGGACCGGGCCGGTCACCTCCAGCGGCTCACCGGCGGTCATGATCTCGCGCAGCCGGGGGAGCCGTACGCCGGTCCGGTCGGCCGCGGCGGCGACCTGGCCGAGTGCCGTGGGCGACATGTACCAGCGCTCCACCCCCCGGTCCCGGGCCAGCGTCACCAGGCGTTCGAAGTCCGTACGGTCCTCCTCGTCGGCGAGGACGAGGCAGCCGCCGCTGCCCCAGGCGGTGAAGATCTCCTGCGCCGAGACATCGAAGGTGAACGACACCTGCGCGAGCGTCCTGGCGGGGGCGGGGACCGAACCGTGCGCCAGCTCCCAGTCGAGCATCCCGGCCACCACCCCGTGCTGCATGGCGACGCCTTTGGGACGGCCCGTGGAGCCGGAGGTATAGGTGACGTAGCACAGATCCTCGGGAACGCTCCCGGAACCGGGCGCCACCGGCGGCGCGCCCCCGGCGCCTTCGGGCTCGTCGAGGTCGGCGCGCAGCCGCGGCGGCCCCGCCCCGGGGAGGCGGTCATGGGTGCCCTCCTCCGTCACCAGGACCGCCGCCCCCGAGTCGGCGAGGAGGAACTCCAGCCGTTCGTCGGGGTGATCGGGGTCCAGCGCGAGGTACGCCGCGCCCGCCTTCAGCACACCGAGGATGCCCACCAGCGCCCGGGTGCTCCGCCGCAGCAGCAGCGCCACCACGGTGTCCCGGCCCGCCCCGAGCGCGGTCAGCCGGCCGGCCAGCCGTGCGGCGCGGGCGTCGAGTTCGGCGTAGCGGCACACCCGTCCGTGGTCGTCCACGGCCGGTGCGTCCGGGGTACGGGCCGCCTGCCGCGCGACGATGCCGTGGAGCGGCATCGCGGCGAGCGAGGCCCGGCCGTCGGCGGTGCGGCCCCGGGCGGGTCCCCGGACCACCGAGGGGCGCGCCGAGGCCTCCCGTACGGCGGACACCGGCCCGTCGAGACCGGCCGCCATCGCGGTGACGGCCGCTTCCACCCGCCCCAGTACGGTGCGGACCTCCTCGGGGCCGAACCGCTCGGGGTCGTAGAACAGCCGTAGTCCGAGGGCCCGTTCGCCGGGCAGCACCACGAAGGTCAGCGGGTACGTGGTGTCCTCGACGTAGCGCCACAGCGTCACCGAGGTGCCGGGGCCCAGGTCCAGAAAGGTGCCCTGGTCCGGGTAGTTCTCGAAGGCGACGATGCTTTCGAACAGGGGCGTCTCCGCGCCGCCGCCGCACGCCCGCCGCACCTCGGGGAGGCCCAGGTGCTGATGGGGGAGGGCGGCCGTCTGGCCGCGCTGGATGTGCCGCAGCCAGTCGCGCAGCGTGCCGCCGTCGGACGTGTCCAGGCGCTGCACCACGGTGTTGATGCACGGGCCGATGATGCCGTCGGCGCCGGGCAGGTCCGGTGGCCGGGACGCCACGGTGACGCCGAACACCTGGGGGCCGGGCCCGGTGTGCGAGAGCGCCACCGCCCATGCGCCCTGGAACCAGGTGCTGAGGCTCACCTTGGCGGCGCGCGCGGCGTCCCGTACGGCCGCCGACAGCGCCGCGGGCAGCTCGTGTTCCGCGCTGCCCGCCGCGGCGCGGCCCCGGCGCTCCCGCGCGTCGCCGGGGCGCAGGGCCAGCCGGTCCGCCGGGGGCAGGGTGCCGAGCCGGTCCTTCCAGAAGCGCGCGGCCGCCTCGTCGTCCTGCCGGTCCAGCCAGTCGACGTAGCTCCGGAAGGGCCGGGCCTCCGGCAGGGCCGCGCCGCCGCCGGACCCGTCCACGGCGCCCGCCCGGAAGACCGCTCCGACCTCGGCGAGGATCTTCGGCATCGACCAGCCGTCGATCACCAGATGGTGCACCGTCCACACCAGGAAGGTCCGGTCCCGGGCGTGCAGCACCGCGAGCCGCGTCAGCGGCGGCCTGGCCAGGTCGAAACCGCGGGCGCGGTCGGCGGCGAGGAATTCCTCGACACTCACCTCCGCCTCCTCGGGGGACAGGCCCGTCAGGTCCCGCTCCTCGACCGGCAGCGTGCAGGAGGACGCGACGACCTGGACGGGCGCCTCCACCTCCTCCCACACGAATCCGGTGCGCAGCACGGGGTGGCGCCGCACCACCGTCTGCCAGGCGGCGCCCAGGGTGTCCGCTCGCGGCGGGCGGGCCGGTGGTTCCGCCGTGCACGCGAACACGAACTGCTCGGTGTAGGCGCCCGGTTCCTCGGCCCGCAGCGCGTGGTAGAGCATGCCGGTCTGTAGCGGGGTGAGCGGATAGATGTCCTCGATGCCGCCCCTCGTGCCGTCGCTCATGCGGTGGCCCTCCCGTCCTCGGGTGTCAGCCCCTCGACCTGGTCCAGGAGCCTGCTGAGCGCGTCGTCGTCGACGTCGGCGAGAGCGGGCAGTGCCGCGCGGTCGACCTTGCCGTTGACCGTCAGCGGAACGGTCGGCACCCGGTGGATCCGGGTGGGCACCATGTGGTCCGGAAGGGTGTCGCGCAGGGCGTCCCGCACTCCGCCGAGCAGGTCGGGGCGGTCCGGCGGGGTGACGGCGTAGGCGACGAGCCGGGAGCGGCCCCCCGGCCCCGGTTCGGCCACGACCGCCGCCGCCTCGACGCCGGGACACTTCAGCAGCGCGGCCTCGACCTCGGCGGGCTCGATGCGGTAGCCACGCACCTTGATCTGGTGGTCCGTCCGGCCCACGAAGGTGAGTTCGCCGCCGGGCAGCCGCCGCACCCGGTCCCCCGTGCGGTACATCCTGGCGCCGGGCCGTCCCGCGTACGGATCGGGGAGATACGCCCCCGCGGTCAGGCCGGGCCGGTCCCGGTAGCCCCGGGACACGGCGAGCCCGCCGACGTACACCTCGCCGACCGCGCCGACCGGTACGGGGTCCAGCTCGGCGTCCAGCACATAGAGCCTGACGCCGTCGAAGGGCCGTCCGATGGGCAGCGTGGCGCTGAGGTCGGCGGTGTGCTCCTGCCAGGTCTGCACGATGGTGCCCTCGGTGGGGCCGTACGCCACGAAGAACCGGCAGCGATCGGTCCACCGGCGCCGCAGCTCGGCGGGGATGAGGTCTCCGCCGGTGAGGGCGAGCCGTACGCCGGGGACCGCCGCGGGGTCGACCAGGGAGAGCAGCGCGGGCGGCAGATACATCAGCGTGGCCCCGCAGGCGCGGATGACGCTCTCGATCGACTCTTCCGCCCGCGCCACGTCCGGTGGGCCCAGGCACAGCGTGGCGCCGCAGGCGAGCGCCATGAAGATCTCCCACACCGACGCGTCGAAGTTGAAGGAGACGACCTGGAGCACCCGGTCCTCCGGGCCGATGCCGAAGTCCGTTCGCGAGGCGGTGATGACATTGGCCAGGGCGCGATGGGTGATCTGCACCCCCTTGGGCCGGCCGGTGGTGCCCGAGGTGTAGATGACATAGGCGAGCTGGTCGGGTCCGGTGTCGGGTCCGGCCCCGGCCCCGGCGTCGGGTCCGGGTGCGGTGTCCGGAACGGCACCGACGTCGATGATCTCGGGGACCTGGGCCGCCACGGCGAACGCCGGAGCCTCCCCCCGCGTGAGGACGGCGGACAGCCGCGCGTCGCGCGCCATGTAGGCCAGCCGTTCGGCGGGGTAGGCGGGGTCGAGCGGCAGATAGGCCGCGCCCGTCTTCAACACGGCCAGCAGCGCTGCCATCTGTTCGGGCGAACGGCCGATGTGGACACCCACCAGGTCCTCGGGCCCCAGTCCGCGCGCGGCCAGGGCCGCGGCCAGGGCGTCCGCCCGGGCGTTCAGCTCCCCGTAGGTGACGCCGCCGCCCGCGTGCCACAGCGCCTGGTGGTCCGGCCGTGCCGCGGCCTCGCGCTCGACCATGCGGTGCACCGGCAGCCAGTCCGCCTCGCCCTCCGCCCCGCCGTCCGCCGCGCCGTCCTCCCGCCGTGGGGCCGCCCCGCCGAGCAGCGCGGTCTGCTCCTCGGCGGTGAGCATCGGCAGCCGGGTGGCGGGCTGCCGGGGGTCGGCGGCGGCCAGAGCGCGCAGCGACGCGACGAAGTGGCCGTGCAGCCGCTCGGCCGTGGCGGCGTCGAACAGGTCGGTGGAGAACTCGACGTACCCCGCCAGCTCCCCGTCCCGCTCCTCCAGGTACCAGTTGAGGTCGAACTTCGAGGTGCCCGTCCCCGGGTCCATGAGCCGCGCCCGCAGCCCCGGCGGCGGCACCGCCTCCCGGCCGTCGGCGAACAGCACCAGGGCGCACTGCACCAGCGGCGGCACCCCCGGAGCGCGCCGGACCCCGGCGGCGTCGGCTATCGCGTCCAGCGGCAGCTCGGCGTGGTCCTGGGCGGCGGCGATGTCCTCGTGCAGCCGGGTCAGCAGCGTGCCGGTGCCGGGACGGTCCTCCAGCCGGATCCGCAGCGGCACCGTCTTGGTGAGGTAGCCCACCACCTGGTCCAGCTCGGGCCGCACCCGCCCGGCCACGGGGAAGCCGAGGACGATGTCGTCCTGGCCCGTGTACCGCCGCAGGGTCAGCGCACAGCCGGCGGCCAGCGCGGTGAAGAGGGTGACGCCCCGCTCCCGGGCGTACGACGTCAGCGCCCCGACCACCGTGCGCGGCACCCGTACCGGAATCCGCGCGCCGCGGAAGGTGCGGACGGCCGGGCGGGGGCGGTCGGCGGGCAGCTCCAGCACCCCCGGCACGCCGTCCAGACGCTGCCGCCAGAAGTCCGCCAGCCGCTCCCGCCGCTCGTCGGTGAGCCGTCCGCGCTCCCAGGCGGCGGCGTCCACGGCCCCCAGCGGGGATTCGGTGCCGTCCCCCGTCGGGTCCCCGCCGCCGTACAGCCCGAGCAGATCGTCCACCAGGACGCGCAACGACCAGGCGTCGCATACGAGGTGATGCAGGACCAGCACGAGCAGGACGCTGTCGTCCGTCAGCCGGATCAGCGTGGCCCGCACGGGGGAGCGGGCCAGGTCGAGCGGGGCGACGGAGACCTCGCGCACCAGCGCCTCGGCCCGCTCCTCCCGCTCCTCGGGCGGCAGACCGCTCAGGTCCTCGATGTGCCAGTCGGGGTCGGGCCGCTCCCGCACCGCGGCCACCGCCCGCCCGTCCCGCTCGGTGAAGACGGTGCGCAGCGCGGTGTGGCGTCGCGCCAGCTGCTCCAGCGCCGTGCGGATCCGCGTCTCGGCCGGGCCGCCGTCGGGCCGGTCAGCTCCGTCGAGGCTGCGGGCGCTGTCGAGCCGCAGGGTCAGCGGTACGTTGTACGCGGCGTTCGCCGGGTCGGCGCGGTAGAGCGCGTACAGCCCCTCCTGGCCGGGGGACAGCGGCAGTTCGGTGCCGCGGGGCTGCCGGGGGATCCGTGCCGCCTCCGCCGAGGCCTCCCGCAGGGTGCGGCGGAAGTCGCCCAGCCGGGTGGCGGGGGTGAGCGACCGCAGGGGCAGCTCGACGCCCAGGGACCGCCAGCAGGCGGCGAGCACCCTGACCGCGCGCAGCGAGTCCCCGCCCAGGTCGCTGAAGAGGGCGTCGTCGTCCGCTCCCGCCCGGCCCAGCACGGACTTCAGAGCCTCGGTCAGGGTCTCGTCGACGCGGTCGTCGAGCGAGCCCTCCGGTGCGGTACCCGTCACCAGGTGTTGTGTCATGCCGGTTCCTCCGGTTCGCGCGCGGTACGGCCGTTCGGCGTCGGTGTGCGGTCGTCCCCGGCGAGCCGCGCAAGACCGGCGGCCGTGGGGGATGTGAACAGGTCCTGGGCGGTTGCCGCGGTGCCGAAGCGGTCGTTGAAGCGCTGCGCGATGCGCATGGCCATCAGCGAATGACCGCCGAGGACGAAGAAGTTGTCGTGGAGGCCGATGCCGCTGACGCCGAGCGTCTCCTCCCAGATGCGCAGCACCGCCAGCTCCCGCTCGTCGCCCTCCACGACGCCGTTTCCGTCCGCCGTGACGTCGCCGGAGGCGATCGGCGCGCCGGCGCCGTGCGGCTCGGAGCCCGCGGAGCCCGGCCCGGCGAGCAGCTCGTCGGGCGGTCGGAGCGAGACGGCCAGCTGATGGACCGGAAGGTGTCCCAGGGCCTCGGTGAACAGCTCGCAGGCGTGGCTGGGGTCCAGGCCCGGGGCGAGATCCCGCGAGGTCAGTTCCCGGTGCCGCCGTTCCACGTCCCGCGCCATCCCGGTGCCCTGCCAGCGGTCCCAGTCCAGGGACAGCGCCGGGATGCCCAGGGTGCGTGAGGCGTGCACGGCGAACGTGTCGAGGAAGGCGTTGCCCGCGCAGTAGGCGGCCAGCCCGACCGACCCGGCGAAGGAGCCCAGCGAGGAGAACAGCGCAAGGAAACCGGGCCGCTCACCCGCCGCGTCCAGGGCGTCCACCAGCGCGTACGCCCCGGTCACCTTGGCGCTCAGGCCCTCCGCCAGGTCCTGCGGGGTGAGGAACTGGAGCATGCCGCCGCCGGGCGCGGCGGCCGCGTGGACGACGCCGTCGAGGGCGCCGAAGCGGGCGCGGGCCTCTCGTAGGACCTCCGCCATCCGGGCGCGGTCGGTGACATCCGCCCGGCGCACCAGGATCCGCGGATCGCCGTCGAGGGCGTCGCTGTCCTCGGCACCGCGCCCCACCAGGACCAGCCGGGCGGCGTGGCGCTCCGCCAGATGCGCGGCGAGGTGGCGGCCCGCGCCGCCGAGGCCCCCGGTGATCAGATACGTGCCCCCGTGCACCAGGGCCGGGGCATCGCCGCCGCGCGCCAACGGCATGAAGCGGCGGGTCCAGCGGTGGCCGCCCCGGTAGGCGGCGACGGGGTCGGCGCCGCGCTCCGCGGTGGTCTCCGCCGTCAGCGTCGCGGCGAGGGCGCGCAGTTCGGTCTCCGCGCGCTCGCCGGGGTCGATGTCGGCCACCCGCAGCCGTACGTGCTCCAGCTCCAGCGGCAGCACATGGGCGGCCCCGGCGAGGCAGGCCGCGACCGGAACCGGCCGTTCGGCGCCGGTGACGTCGAAGGCCGCGCGGGTGACGAGCGTCAGCTCGGCCGGTGCGGTGGTGCGCCCCAGCGCATGGGCCAGGGCCAGGAAACCGGCGGGCACCGGCTCCTCGTTCGAACTGCCCGACCACAGGTCGAGGATGCGCAGGGGCGCGGCGCCGTCCTCAGGCCCGCCCGCGCCGTGCTCCTCCCGCGCGGCGGTCAGCAGCCGGGCGCACTGGTCCGGGTCGGCGGGGTCCAGGACGTAGGCATGCCCGTCCCGGTGGAACGTGCAGTCGGCCGCCCCCGCGCGCGCCACCAGCGGGTTCGCCCCCTGCGCGGTCAGGTGCCGCAGCACCTGGCCGGCGAGCGGGGAGGCGTCGGCGAGGACGAGGGGACGCCCCGGCGGTGTGGCCCGCGGCGCGGGCGGAGGCGGCGTCCGCTGCCAGCTCGCCGCGTACAGCCCGGGCCCGGCCGGGGCACCACCGGCCGGGGTGCCGCCGGGCGCCGCGGGGGTCTCCCGGGCCGAGGGGGCGGGGGCGAAGGTGCGCCGGGTGAACGGGTAGCGCACCGACGGCTGCCGGGTTCTGGTCTCGTCGGCGTAGAGCGCGGCGGGGTCCACGTCCGCGCCGCTCACCCAGAGTCCGCCCAGCGCGCCGAGCAGCACCTCGCTGTCCTCGCTCGGGGCGTCGGGATGCGGCAGCGTGTGCACGACGGTGGCCCGTTCGGTGCGCGGATGGGCGCGCACCACGGTCGAGAGCGTGGTGCCCGGACCCACCTCGACGAAGACCGGCCGCTCGGCCCCCAGACCGGCCGTCACGGCGGCCAGCCCGTCGGCGAAGCGGACCGTGCCCCGCAGATGGTCCACCCAGTAGCCCGGGTCGGCGACCTCGTCTCCGGCGAGCCGTCCGGTGACGTTGGAGATCAGGGGCCGGGAGGGCGGTCGGAGCGGGATGCCGTCCAGGAAGGAGCGGAACCCGGGCAGGGCCGGATCCACCAGGGCCGAGTGCGCCGCGGTGGCGATGGGAACGCGACGGCAGTCGATCCCGTCGGCGGTGAACCCGGCGCGCGCGGCCTCGATCGCCTCGCCCGGCCCCGAAATCACGCACATTCGCTCCCCGTTGACCACGGACAGCGACAGCTGTGGCGTGAGCCGTCGGCGTATCTCCTCCTCGGAGGCCGCGACGCTCAGCATCGCGCCGCCGGAGATGCCGGACAGGATCTCGCCCCGCCGCACGACGACCGACAGCGCGTCGGCCTTCTCGAAGACCCCCGCGAAGTACGCCGCGGCGTACTCCCCGAGGCTGTGTCCCAGGAAGACGGTGGGGCGCACCCCGCGCGCTTGCAGGACCTCGCCGAGGGCCGTCTCGGTGAGGAAGAGCGCGGGCAGCCCGACGACCGGGTCCGCCAGCGGGTCGGGGGCGCCGGTTGCGCGGTCGCCACGGGCCGACAGTGCCTCGCGTATCCGGGCGCGCAGCTCCGGGTCGGGCAGCAGGTCCAGCCCGTCGTCCAGGGCGCGGCGGAAGACCGGCTCGTCCTCGTAGAGGCCCCGGCCCATGCCCGCGTAGTGCGCTCCGCCGCCCGGGAACAGGAACACTGTCGCGTCCGGCCGCTCGGCGTCCGCGTCCCCGTACAGCAGGGCCGGTGTCCGGCCCGCCCGGAGCCGGTCGAGGGCCGTGCGGCGGTCGGGTACCACGGTCGCGAGGCGGCGCCGCATGGGGTGCCGTCCGGCCAGGGTGTGGCAGACGTCCCCGAGGTCGGCCTCCGGCTCGGCCTCCAGGGAGTCGGCGCAGGCGGCGGCGGAGTGGCGCAGCGCGGTCTCGTCCCGGGCCGAGAGGGTGATCAGGTGCCAGGGACGCCCGGACGGCAGCCGGGGCGCCGCGGGGGCCTCTTGGAGGATCGCGTGGGCGTTGGTGCCGCCGATGCCGAAGGCGCTGACCGCCGCCCGGCGCGGCCCGTCGCCCGGCTTCCACTGCCCGCCCTCGCGGTCGAAGCGGAACGGGCTGTCGGCGACGTCCAGTTCGTCGCCGACCCGGGACAGGTTGACGCTCGGCGGCAGATGGCCGTGGTGCAGGACGAGCACGGCCTTGAGGAACCCGGCGATGCCCGCGGCGACATCGGTGTGCCCGATGTTGGCCTTGACCGAGCCCACGGCACACCGGCCGGTCTCGGTGGCGCCCCGGGAGCGGTAGGCGCGGGTGAGGGCGGAGAGTTCGACGGGATCGCCCAGCCGGGTGGCGGTGCCGTGCGCCTCGACGTACCCCACGGTGTCCGGGTGCACATCGGCGTTGGCCAGGGCCTGGGCGACGACGCGCTGCTGACCGACGAGTCCGGGCGCGGTGTAACCGACCTTGTCCGCACCGTCGTTGTTGACGGCGCTGCCCTTGAGCACCGCGTAGATCCGGTCGCCGTCGGCGAGGGCGTCCGCCAGCCGTCGCAGCACCACCACACCGGCCCCGTCGGCGGGTACGAAGCCCCCCGCGTCGGCGTCGAACGGGCGGCAGTGGCCGTCCGGCGACATGATGCCGCCGGGCTGGTAGCGGTAGCCGCGCGGCCGGAGCGCCGTCCAGGACACGCCCCCGGCCAGCGCCATGTCGCATTCGGCGGCGAGCAGACTCTGCGCGGCCAGGTGCACGGCGACCAGCGAGGTGGAACAGGCGGTCTGCACATTGATGCCGGGCCCGGTGAGGCCGAGTTTGTGGCAGACCCGGGTCGGCAGGAAGTCCTTGTCGTTCGAGGAGATCTGCTGGAACACGTCCATCGGGCTGGTGAGTAGTGCTTCCAGCGGAGCGGGCTGATGGGTGCTCACCGTCTGGCCCGCGAACACCCCGATGTCGCCGGGGAAGCCCGCCGGGTCGTGTCCGGCGTCCTCCAGGGCGCGCCAGGCGCATTCGAGGAAGATCCGCTGCTGCGGGTCGAGCATCGCCGCCTCGGCGGGGGTGTAGCCGAAGAAGTCGGCGTCGAACGCGTCCCCGTCCGGGACGAGGCCTGCCGCGCCCACGAATTCCGGGTGGCGGATGATGTCCTCAGCGACCCCCGCGGCCCTCAGCTCGGCCTCGTCGAACCGGGAGACGGCCTCGACGCCGTCCCGGATCAGCCGCCAGTACTCCTCGGGGTTTCCGGCCCCGGGGAAGCGGCAGTCCATGCCGACGACGGCGATGTCGAGCAGCCCTTCGGCCCCGGTGTCCGGTGCCGGGTGTTCGGGGTGATCAACGTGCATCGCGTGTCCTCCCCTTCCTGGCACGCAGCGCGCTGACGGCGGCGTGCCGTTGGTCACGGGCGGCGTCGGGAGCGGGGTCGGCAGCGGGACGCGGCGCCCGGCCCCCGGCTGCGGTCTTCCGGTCCGGATCGGTCGTCCGGTCCGGAACGGTGTCCTGGTCCGGACCGGTGTCGTGGTGTGGAGCGGTCTCGCGGTCCAGATGGGCGGCGAGCAATCGGACGTTGTGGGCGCGGAACAGCTCGGTCATCGGTACGCGGGTCCGCCACCGGGTCTCGATGCGCTCCCGCAGCCGTACGAGATCCACCGAGGTGCCGCCCAGGGCGAAGAAGTCGTCGTCGGCGCCGACCCGTTCCAGGCCGAGGATCTCCGCCCACATCGCGGCGAGCGCGGTCTCGGTGCCGCCCTGCGGCGCGAGGCGGCCGTGCTCCGGCCGCTGCCGGTCCCGGCCCGGATCGGGCAGGGCGGCGTAGTCGGTCTTGCCGTGCGAGGTGAGCGGCAGGCGGTCCATCACCACGAAGGCGGACGGCACCAGATAGCCCGGCAGCAGGGTGCGCAGATGCCCGGCCAGCCCGGAGGAGGTCGGCGGCGTGGCGCTCGCGGCCTCCACGTACGCCACCAGCCGGCGCTCCTGCGGAGTGCCGCCCCGAGCCGTCACGGCGGCATTGGCCACGTCGGGGTGGCTCCGCAGCGCCTCCTCCAGCTCACCCGGCTCGACCCGGACGCCCCGGACCTTCACCTGCCGATCGGCGCGTCCCAGGAACTCCAGCTGCCCGTCGGTGCGCCACCGCACCAGATCGCCGGTGCGGTACAGCCGTTCGCCCGGCTGTGCGGTGAAGGGGTGCGGTACGAACCGCTCGGCCGTCAGCCCCGGCCTGCCGAGGTAGCCCCGGGCCAGTGGCGCGCCCCCGATGTGGAGTTCACCGGGAGCGCCGACGGGGACGGCGTTCATCGCCGCGTCCAGGACGTACACCTCGGTGCCGCCGATCGCGCCCCCGATGCCGGGACGGCCGCCGCCGGGCGCACACACGCCCGCCGTCGCGGCCACGGTGGTCTCCGTGGGGCCGTAGGCGTTGACCATCCGGCAGCGGCCGGACCAGCGGTCCGCGAGCGACGCGGGCAGCTCCTCACCGGCCGCGACGAGCACCTCGACCCCCAGGTCGTCCCCCGCGGGGACCGAGGACAACACCGAAGGGGGCACGGTGAGGTGGGTCGCCCGGCTGCCGCGCACCTCGGCCGCCAGCGCGCTGCCGGAGAGCGGGCCGGTGTCCTCGGGCAGGCACAGGGTGCCGCCGCTGAGGAGCGCCATGACCATCTCCCACACCGAGGCGTCGAACGTGACCCGGGAGAACTGGAGCACCCGGGCGCCGCCCAGCTCCCCGAGCAGCCCGCGCTGCGCGGCGGCCAGGTTGACCACCCCCCGGTGTTCCAGGGACGTCCCCTTCGGGGCGCCGGTGGAGCCGGAGGTGTAGATGACGTACGCCAGGCTCCGCGGCGACGCGCACGGCTCCGGCACGGGCGTACCGGACGAGGGGGCGTGGCCCGTGGCGCTCCACCGGTCCAGGCGCAGCACCGGCAGGGTGTCCGGGACGTGGCCCGGCGGCTGCTCCCGGTCGGTGATGAGCAGAGCGGGGCGGGCGTCGTCCAGGACGTACCGGATGCGGTCGGCCGGGTGCTCGGGGTCCAGCGGCAGATAGGCTCCGCCCGCCTTCCACACCGCCAGCACGGCGGTGACGAAATCCGGTGTGCGGTCCGCCATCAGGCCCACCAGGCGCTCCGCCGCCACCCCGCGGCCGCGCAGGACGGCCGCCAGCCGGTCCGAGCGCTGGTCCAGCTCTCGGTAGGTGAGCCGGGTTCCGCCCTGTTCCACCGCGACCGCCGACGGGGCGGCGGCCGCCTGCCGGGCGAAGGCCTCCTCGGCGCGCTCCGGTCCGCCCCGCGGCAGCGCGGGGCCCTGCCCCGACCGCAGCAGCCGCTCGTGCTCCGCGGGGCGCAGCAGGGGCAGTCGGCTCAGCCGCAGCCCGGGGCGGTCGAGGGCGGCGGTGAGCAGCACCTCGTAGCGGTCGATGAGCGCGTCGACGGTGGCGGCGTCGTACAGCCGGGTCGCGTACTCGGCGCGCACGGTCAGGGTGTCGCCGTCGTCGGCCACCACCCACGACAGATCGAACTTCGCGCAGCCGTTGTGCACCGGCACCGGCTCCACGGAGCAGCCGTCCAGCACCAGCCCCGGGTGCGGCGGTTCGGTGCCGAACGTCGTGTGCACCAGTGGCGGCAGCCCGGGGTCCCGCTCCCGCACGACCTCGCCCACCAGCCGGTCGAACGGCACCTGGTGCTCGACGGTGTCCCACACCGACTCCCGCACCCGCTCGGTCAGTTCACCGAAGGCGGGATCGCCGGACAGATCCACCCGGTACACCAGGGTGTTGACGAAGCAGCCGACCACGTCCTCGTCCTCCGCCCGCGGCCGCCCCGCCCAGGGGGAGCCCACCAGCAGATCGGACTCACCACCGGAGCGGGACACCAGCGCGCAGTAGGCGGCCAGCAGTGTGACGAACGGGGTCACCCCGTGCTCCAGCGACACCGACCGCACCGCCGCCGCGAGGCCACCGTCCAGGCGGCGCACGCGCACCGCACCGGCCAGGTCCTGTACGGCGGGCCGCTCCCGGTCGGTCCGCGGGCCCGACCCGGCCGGTGGGCCGTCCAGCCGTCCGCGCCAGTGGGCCAGCGCCTCCTCGACCTCGCGTTGCCAGGCGGCGGTGGCCTGCCGGGCGCTGTGCGCGCGGTACGGGACGGCGGGGGAGAGGGCCGGGGGTTCCATCCCGGCCGCGTGGGCCGCGTAGGCCGCGGACAGCTCGTCGAGGAGGATGCGCAGGGACCAGCCGTCGACCACCGCGTGGTGGAAGACCAGCGAGAGCACATGGTCGCCGTCCGCGAGCCGCAGCAGCCGCGCCCGCATCACCGGCCCGCCGCGCACATCCACCGGGCGCAGCGCCTCGTTCGCCACGGCCGCCCGCCAGCCGCCGGGTGGCGGATCCTCGACCGGCAGGTCCGGCCGGAAGACCGGGTCCCGGCCGTCGTGGACGCGCTGATGGAGGGCGCCGTCATGCCAGTGCAGTGTGGTGCGCAGCGCCTCGTGCCGCGCCACCAGAGCGGCCAGCGCGCACCGCAGCGCGGCGGTCTCCAGCGGGCCGCGGATCCGCAGGACGACGGGGACGGTGTACGCCGCGGTGTCGGGGTGGACCTCCTCCACCAGCAGCAGGGCCTTCTGCTCGACGGAGGCCGGCTGCCCCGCAGGGCGCCCGTGGCCGGTGCGGCCGCCGGGCACGAGCCCGGTGCGTACGGCGCTGTCAGTCATGGGCTCCTCCTGGGCCGTCGTGGTGGTCGCCTGCCGAGTCGGCCCGGTGGTCGTCGTCCGCCGGGCTGGGGATGTCGTCCGCCGATGTCACGCGCACCTCGCCCCCGCCGTGCGCCCGGTGTGGGCCCGCGGCGGCGCGGAGGAATGCGACGGCGGGGTGGTTTCTGCCGGTGTCCCGGTAGTGGAAGACGAGTTCGGCGGCGCCCCGCTCGGCCGCCCGGTCCACCAGCGAGCGCAGCAGCACGTCCTCCACACCCTTGCCCATCACCACGCAGGACACGGAGAACAGCTCCACGTGCCACGCGCCCTCCGCGATCCGCACGCCGATGACCGCCGCGGTGCCGTAGTCGCCGTACCGGTCGCTGACGCGCGCGGACAGCAGCAGCCGCCCGGCGCCGGCGGCGGTGGTGAACCGCTCGGGGGCGTGGGGCAGGGCGAGGGTGAAGTCATGGGCGCGGTCCGCCACGTCCGACTCCGCCGCGATGTCCTGCCCGTCGTGTTCGGTGAGGTGCGCACGGACGCCGAGGTCGCGCAGGAAGGCGGCGTAGTCGTCCCCCGCGCCCGCCGCGTCATCGGTGGCGGCGGGCCTCGTGTCCGTGGGGGCGTCGCCGGGGTGCGCGGTCACCGGCGGCACCAGGTCGAACGCCCCCGCGTCCAGCAGCCCGAGCCTGGCCCGGTCGGCGGAGCCCTCGCAGACGACGATCCGGCCCGGCGGCTGTCCGGCCTTCGCCTCCCCGGCCTTCGTCTCCGGGGCGCGCGGCCCGGTCAGCACGGCGACGGTGGACGCGGTCACGCCCCGCGCCGCGGCGAAGGCGGCCACGTCCTCCGCGACCGTACGGCCCTCCGCGATCCACTCGGCCGGCACCCGGGCGAGCTCGGGCGCCAGCGCGGCGAGCGCCCGGCGGGCCTCCTCCGCGCGGCGGCCGGTGCGGTACGCGAGCGGACGCTGCGGGGGCAGCTCCTCCAGCGCGGCGGCCAGCTCTGCGGTCAGCTGAGCGGCCACGTCCTCGCCGGGCGGCGCGGCCGGGCCCAGTACGAGCCCGTCGAGGTCGGCCAGCACCCCGTGACACCCCTGGCCGTGCCGCGCCAGCAGCACCCGCGCCAGCTCGCCACCGAGCCGGAAGAACACGTCCTCGGTGAACGGCACCCGGGCGAGCCGGAAGAGCGCCGGGTGGGAGGCGTGCCGCACACCGACCGTGCGGACCGCGTCCTCCAGGTCCACCACACACGCGTGGGGATCGTCCGCCAGACGTGCTCGCACCGCCTCCCGTGACGCCACGGCGCGGGCCGCGGCGCCCCGCGGATCGCCGCTGTCGTCCACGCCTCGAGAGGGTGTGCACGGCAGCGGGGGCAGCACCCACACCAGCAGGGCGCCCCAGCGGCGGGCCGCGTCGAGGGCGGTGGCCGCGAGCCGTTCCAGGTCCCGCGGATCGCCGCCGGGCCCCTCGGGCCCCTCGGGTCCCGCGGAGTCACCGCGCGCGGCACCGGTGGCGGGCCGGTCCTCCGGCCGGGCGCAGACGACGACCGCGTCGGGTGTGAAGCACGCGGTGGCGCTGTCGTCCCGCAGACACTCCTGCGCGATCTGGTTGAACGGCCCCAGGAACACCTCCGGTTCGGCCCCCGCGTCGTCGAGCGGGGTACCGAGGTGCGGCACCAGCGGGTCGGCGGTGAACGAGGCGAGCACCGCGATGCGCAGACCGGGCGCGTCAGGGGCGGTGCGGCGCTGCCAGGCGCGCACATTGCGGCCCGCGTCGGCGGGCAGGACGGGCGTCATGGTGCCTCCGGGGACGCGGGGGCGGCAGCGGCGGGCGGGCCGGGGCGCTCCAGGGTTTCCTTGAGCGCGCGGAGGAAGGCCATGGCCGTACGGCCGTTCAGCACCCGGTGGTCATAGGCCAGCCCCAGGTTGACGACGCGCCGCCGGCGGGGAGTGCCGTCCGCGTCCAGCACGACCTCCTCCAGCACACCGGGCAGCACCACGCTGCAGGTGTGGCCGGGGAAGACGATGGGCCGGGCGAGGACGACGTCGTCGTCGGTGTGGAGCGAGAGGGCCACCCCGCTGTCCGCGAGGTGTTCGGCGCGGAAGCTGCCCCGCAGGGATCGCATCCGGAACTCCATGAGCCGGTGCGCGATGTCGGCGCACGACAGGGTCTCCGCGTTCCGTACGGTGGCCACGAACAGGCCCTGGCCGGTGTCGATGGTGACGCCCACGTGCGCGGTGGGATGGGTGCGGACCGCGTCCTCGCCGACGAGCGTGGCGAAGCAGTACGGGAAGCGCGGGCGCAGCGCCGCCATCGCGGCCACGAGCAGCTCGGGCAGTCCGATGAGGGCCTGTTCGGTGCGGCTCAGCCCGGCGGCGTGCTCCAGCGCGGCGTCGACGTCCACCCGGACCACGACGAAGGCCGAGGGGACGGTACGGTGCGACGCGCTCACGGTGGCGGCGACGGCCCGCTGCTGGGCGGACAGCGGCTCGGTCCGGCCGTCTGCCGTCTGCGCCCCTTCCGGAGCTTCGGCCCGCCCCGGTGTGGTTGATGTGTTCGCCAGCAGCTCTTCGACATGCGAGCGCCGTACGACCGTGCGGCCCAGGCCGTGCAGGCGTTCCGGCGGGATGCCGTGTTCCTCGGCCAGTTCCCGGGCCGCGCGCGTCACGGTGCAGGTCTCCGGCGGCGTGTCCACGGCCCGGCCCGGCGGCGTCCGCTCCGCGGTGCTGCCGCGCTCGTACGCGGCCCGGTCGGGGTGCAGGACGGCCACCGAGTCGCCCACGGCGCAGTCGCTGCGGGCCATCACCCGCCGCTCCAGTACGCCGTCGCCGGGGCTGGCGAGTTCGACCACGGCCTTGGAGGTCTCCAGCAGCGCGATCTCCTGGCCGTCGGTGACCTCCTCGCCGTCCTCGGCCAGCCACTCCAGGAGCAGATAGGCGGCGTCGTTGCTGTTGAACTTGGGAATCCGCACCGCGGTCACCGCAAGGCCCTCCTGACGGCGTCGAGGATGGTGTCCTGCTGCACGAGGACCTGCCTCTCCAGATGCGGTGCCGCGGGGATGACGCTGTCGCGGGAGGAGACCAGCTGCACCGGGCGCCGCAGCCGGCCCCACAGTTCGTCATGGAGCCGGGCGGCGACCTCACTGCCCCAGGTGCCTCCCGCGGTCCCTTCCTCCACGACGGCGATGTGCGCGCCGTCGTGGAACGCCGCCACGGGCGGCCCGGTGTCGAAGGGATGGAGACGGGAGGGCACCAGCAGCCGGCAGCAGATCTCGTCCTCCAGCAGCAGTTCGCGCATGGCGCCCAGCGCACGGTGCACCATGCCGCCCGCGGCGATGAGCAAACAGTCCGCGGTCTCCTCGCCGGCCACGCCGACCTCGGCCCAGCGGCCGGATCCGCCCAGGTAACGGACCTCGAAGAGGTCGTCCACCGCTCGCCCGGTGACCATCCGGCGGGCATAGAGGGTCTTGTCCTCGAAGAACACGCACGGTTCGCCGAGGGAGAGCATGTGCGTCAGGACCGTGTGGTTGTCGTGCAGGGGCGACATCTCGAAGAGGGAGAGGCCGGGCACCCCGATGAAGTGTTTCTGCGGGCTCTGGCTGTGCGTCGGGCCGTAGCCGCGGTTGCCCCCGACGGGGCAGCGCACCACCAGGCGCAGGGGCACCCGGTGGCCGTACATGGAGACCGACTTGGCGGCGAAGTTGACCAGGGGATCGAAGCAGAGGGTGGCGAAGTCGCCGAACATGATCTCGGCGATGGCACTCTCCCCGCACAGCGCCAGCCCGCTCGCCATGCCCACGATCGCGCCCTCGCTCAGCGGCGTGGACCGCACCCGCTCCGGGTACGCCCCGGTCAGCCCCTTGGCGATCTTGAAGGCGCCACCGTACGGGTCGGCCACGTCCTCGCCGAGCAGATACAGATGCGGGTCGTCGGCGAACAGGGTGTGCAGGGCGCCGTTCAGATCCTCCGCCACGCGGGGTGCGTCGGCTGCCGCCACGCGGGGTGCGCCGGCCGTGCGCGTCACGCCGTCCCTCCCGTTTCCGTCGGCTGCCACCGCGCGGGCGGCCGCGCCACCACCTCGCTCACCAACTCCGCCACCAGGGCCTCCTGTTCGGCGTCCAGGCGGCGGAACTGCTCCGGCTCGACGGCCGGGTACAGCCGGTACCAGTCGTTGCGCCGGGCCTCCTCGACCACTTCGGGGGGCCGGGTGTCGTCGCCCTTGCTGTGCGGGCCGAGCCGGTGGGTGGCGAACTCGACCACCAGCGGGCCGCCGCCCGCGCGGACCCGGCCGACCGGTTCCGCCAGCCGCTCGCGCGCCGCGTTGATGTCGATGCCGTCGATCCGCTCGTATGCGATGCCGAAGGCGGCGCTGCGGCTCGCCACGCTGCCCGCCATCTGCGCGGATGTCGGCGTGGACTGGGCGATGCCGTTGTTCTCGACGACGACGAGCAGCGGAAGCTGCCACAGGGCGGCCATGTTCAGCGCCTCGTAGACCGCGCCCTCGCCCCAGGTGCCGTCCCCGATGTGCACGACCACCAGTTCCGACCGGCCGCGCCGCTTGGCGTGCAGGGCCATGCCACAGCCCACGGGAAGGCTCTCCCCCTGCACACCGGTGGACAGGAAGCGGTCCCGGTGGACGTGCTGGCTGCCGCCCACGCCGTCGCAGACGGCCCCCTCGCGCCCCAGGATCTCGGCCAGCAGCCCCGCCGGGTCGTCGTACCGCGTCAGGTAGTGGCCGTGTCCCCGGTGGTTGCTGAGGACGTAGTCGTCCCGCAGGAGCGGGCGCAGCGCGACGGGCACGTATTCCTGCCCCAGGCAGGTGTGCACGGTCCCGTGCAACTCACCGGCGGCGAACAGGTCGAGCAGCGCGGTCTCGAAGTGGCGGATCAGCAGCAGGGTCCGCAGGTCCTCGTCGCTGACCGCGGAGAGCGGCCGGGTCCGGACGGCCGTTTCCAGCATGGTGTCAGACATTTCCCTTCTCCGCTCTCGCCGCGGGCACCGCTCCGACCGCCACGCCCTTTTCGCGCAATGCCGAGCGAATATCACCGACCGAGGTGATCCGGGTGAGTTCCGCATAGTCGAAGGAAACGCCGTAACTCTTCTCCAGGCGCATGATGAGATGCACGTGCCGCACGCTGTCCCAGTTCTCCAGTTCGCCCGGGCGGGCGGAATCCACGACCCGGTCGGGCGTGATGCCCAGGACGTCGGCGACGATCTCGGTCAATTCCACTCCGGACACCTTTCGTCATCCTTGCCGGGCCATGGCGCGGTTCGCCGGGCGGCCGGAATCCCGGGACGTCGCCCAGGCGACCGTCACATCGGCCATATCCGCGGTGATCCGGCACAGGGAATCCTCGGCGTGGCCGAAGACATTGGTGAGGGGTGAGGAAACGCGCTCCCTCGGCGGCACCGTGACCATCAGCGGTCTGCCGCTGTGCAGCCGGAACGCACGGAGAGCCGCCACCAGATCGCCGAGGACGGCGTCCAGCGCGCGGGCGCAGCGCGCCCACCCGCGGCCGTCGCCCGTGTCCGCGGGCAGCCACGGGCGCCAGGCCAACGGAACGATCCCGGTGCCGCCGTTCGCCGCCCGCAGGTCCCCCGCCTGATCGACCAGCCGCCGGAAGGTGCGGTCCGGGCCCGGCGCGGGCCCGGGCGGACCGGCCCACCCGGCGGCGGGCTCGTCCGCCGCCGGCGGGACCGCGGGCTCGTTCCCGGTCGTCAGCAGCCCGGCTACCCGGTCGGCCAGCAGCGCCAGGAACGTCTCGGTGTAGGGCAGATGCGCCAGCTGGTCCAGATACGGGTCGTGGACCTCGCCGGTCTCCAGGTGCCCGGCCCAGCCCTCCGCCCAGGCGGCGGTGACCGCGGGCAGCCGGGCGACGCGGCGGGCCAGCTCCTCCTCGGCCAGGGCGGTCTCCGGATCCCCGCCCGAGGCGCGGCCGTCCGGCGGCGAGGGGCAGACGACCAGCAGGACCCGGCAGGTGTGGCGGGCGCAGAAGGACGCCAGCCGCTCGGTGAACTCCCGCACCGCCGCCCGCGGGGAGAGACCCTGGTGCTCCCGTCCGCCCGCGTGCCGGAACCAGTCCTCCCAGCGGACCAGGAGGATCACCGTACCGGCCTGCGGCGCGGTCAGCAGAAAGGGCGTCAATTGCCCGTAGGCGGCCCAGGTGATGCGGTCCCGGAACGCCTCGGAAAACGGATGCTCGGTCAGTTTTTCCCGGAACAGGTCGAGGGTGAAGGAACCTGCCACTGCGACGCCGCCGGATTCCCGGTATTCCGGGACGTCAAGGGCGGGGGAACGCAACTGTCCAGCCATGCACAAGCAACCTCCAGAGGGCTGATGTGAGGAGAGGGGAAGAGCGGTGGGGTGCCGCGGAGCACGCGATTCGGGAAGGACGCTACCGGTCGCTCCCATGAATGCACTGCGAAACCGCTATTGCTCTCCTACCGCCCGGGCACCAGCCGGAACGGGCGGGCTTATAGAGCGGAGGTAGGGATTCCGTACCGGTGCGGGTTAGCGTCCGGATGTTTCCACGGCGCCCGGCCCGGAGCCGGGCACCGCGCCGTATCCACGCATTTACGGAAGGGGACTTCGATGAACAGCACGGTGACCGCTTGGAAGGACACCACCTACCGGCAGGGCCTCGCGGTGGAGCCGGGACACCCGGCGGGCACGGTGGATCTGACCGCCGACCTGCCCGACGACAGCGCGATCGGGGCCGCCGAGACCCTCTCCACCCAGCCGTTCTTCGACTGCTGCGGCTGATCCGCCCGCAGGACCCGTGACACCACCGGTGGCCGCCCGAGGGGCGGCCACCGCGTGCGTCGAGGCCGTCGCAGGAAAGGACTTCCCATGCCGTCCAGCCCACCGTCCGGCGGGCACACCGCCTCCCTCGCCCCCGGCTTCTGGGCCGCGGCCTGCTCCGTACGGGAACGCCTCGGCCCGTCCCACCCGTCTCCGGATCCCGCGGACCCGGCCCTGGCGGCGGCCCGACTCGCGGGCTGGCAGGCGCTCGCCCCCTTCCGGGGCCCGGAGGAGCGCTTCACCGACGGGCTCCGCGCGGTTGGGGTGACGGCGCCACTGCTGCACCGGCTGCTCGGCGAGGACCCCGCGGCGCTCGCCGACCGGCTGCCCGGCCCCCCGGCCTGGGCGCAACGGGTGCGCTCGGCCCATCTGACCCCCCACCAGGCGGGTGAGGAGCCGCTGCCCGGCCTGCTGCGGGTCGCCGAGCCCCTGGTACGCCAGGCCCGGGCCCGGCTGCACGAGGAACTGAGCGGCCTCGGTCCCCTCCCCGCGGAACTGGACGGACTGTACGAAGCACTGCGGGCGAGCGTGCCCGTCAACCGGCTCGCCGTTCTGCTGAAGCCCACCATGATCCTGGAGATCAACGTGGCGCGCGTCCAGGGCCGCCTCGCGTCCGGACAGACCGGCGATGAGCGCTACGCCCTCTTCGTCGACTCGCTCTCCACGCCCGAGGAGCAGCACCGCCTGTGGACGGAATACCCGGTGCTGGCCCGGTGCGTGGCCGAACTGCTCGACGGCTGGGTGGCGGACCGCATCCGCTTCGCCCGGCATCTGCGCGACGACCTCGACGCGCTCTGCGGCCACCTGCTCTCCGGCGACCGCCCGGGCGGCGTGGCGGCCCTCCGCTTCGGCCACGGCGATGTCCACCGCCGTGGCCGCTCGGTGTGCCGGGTCGACTTCCGCGACGCGCCACCGGTGTTCTACAAACCGCGCTCGCTCGCGGTGGACGAGCAGTTCACCCGGCTCGTGCACCGCTTCAACGAGGACAGCCCGTACGCCCTGCGCACCCCGCGCACCCTGACCCGCGCCGACCACGGCTGGGCGGAGTGCGTGACGGCCCGCCCCTGCGCGACGGCACCCGGCGTGGCCGGCTTCTACTGGCGCACCGGCGCCCTGCTCGCCCTGGTCCACGCGCTGCGCGGCACCGACTTCCACCAGGAGAACATCATCGCCGCCGGTGAACACCCCGTGCTCGTCGACCTCGAAGCACTGCTGCACCCCACCGCCCCCCGGAAGGCGCAACCCGGTACGCAACCTGGTACGCAGCCCGACGCGGACAGGGACGGGGCGGAGGAGCCCGCCCGCGCCGCCCTGCGCGAGTCGGTGCGCGCCACCGCCCTGCTGCCCGCCAAGGTGGTCCTCGACGGGGCCGCGGCGGGCGCGGGCGCCGCGGACTACAGCGGACTGAACGGAGCCGCGGACCAGCCCTCCGTCGTCCCGGTGCCCGTCGAGAAGAACACCGGGACCGACGAGGTGCACATCGTGTGGGAACACGTGCGCACCCCCGGCGCGGAGAACCGGCCCCGGCTGCCGGACGGCACGTACGCCCGCCCCGCGGACCACACCGCCGACATGCTGGCGGGATTCCGCCACGGCTACGACTGGATCAGCGCCCGGCGCGCGGAACTCCTCGCCCCCGGCGGCCCGGTGGCGGGCTTCGCCCGCGCCCCGGTGCGCTTCCTGCCCAGGGCGAGCTTCGTCTACGCCAAGGTGCTCACCGAGAGCATGCACCCGGACTTCCTGCGGGACGCGCTGGAACGGGAGCGCAGCACGGCCCGGCTGTGCGCCGGGCGCCACGCGGGACCGGCCGGCGAAGCCGTCGTACGCGCCGAGATGGACGCGGTGCTCCGCGGCGACATCCCGCTGTTCGAGGCCCTGCCCGGGTCGCGGAAGCTGCTGCTCGACGACGGGCGGTGGGTGCCCGGCTTCTTCGGGGAACCGGCCCTGAGCGCGGTGCGCCGGCGCATCGAGGCCATGAGCGACGAGGACCGCGCGTTCCAGGAGCGCATCATCGCCGGGTCGTTCGCCGACGGTGTCGACGTCAGCCTGCTGGAGACCCCGCCCGCCCGTCGCCGTCGTACCCGGGTCCGCCACGCCGACCCCGGCGAACTCGTCGCCGCCGCCACGGACATCGGCGACCGGGTACGGCGGCTGGCGATCGTGCGGGACGGCCGGATCGGCTGGATCGCACCGCAGCCGGTGGCCCACGGCGTCTGGGACCTCGCCCCGCTCGGCGAGGACCTTTACGCCGGGCTGTCCGGCATCGGTCTCTTCCTCGCCCGGCTGGGCCGGATCAGCGGTCAGCAGCGCTTCGCCTCGCTCGCGCTGGACGTGGCCGACGAGGTGGTACGCCGGGTCCGCGCACGCGCCGCCGCCCCCGGCGCCACCGGCCGTGCCACCGCGGGCAACGGCACCGACCACGACGACATCGGGGCGTTCGGCAGCTGGATGGGGCCGCTGTACTTCCTGGCCCACCTCGACCGGCTGCACGGCGGCACCCCGCATCTGGCCGCGGTGCGCGAGCCGGTGCTGTCCGCCGCGGAACGGGCCCTGGGCGGCACGAAGGCGTTCGACGTGGTGGGCGGCTCTGCGGGCTGCGCCCTGGTGCTGCTCGCCCTGGACGACGCCGGGCTCGACGTCGACGGACGGGCGGCCGCCCTCGCCCGCCGCACCGCCCGGCACCTGGTCACCGGCGCCGTGCCCGGCGGCACCGGCCGGAGCCTGGCGTGGCCGCACCACCGGATCGACAGCGCCCGCCCGCTCACCGGTTTCGCCCACGGCACGGCGGGCATCGTCACCGCCCTGGCCCGGCTGGCCTCCGTCGCCCCCGGCGAGGGCTGCGCCGCGGCGGTGGCCGGCGGACTGGCGTACGACACCGAGGTGTTCGACGCCGGGGCGGGCAACTGGCCCGACTTCCGCGGCGAGGCGCCCTCGCCCTTCCGGTCGCTGTGGTGTCACGGGGCCGCGGGCATCGGCATGTCCCGGCTCGACCTGATCGGCAGGCCGGGCACGGACGGCCGGGAGGCGGAGCTGGCCGCCGACGCCATGGTGGCGCTGCGACCCGACGCCACCGGCCACGAGGCGGATACCGAAGCCCACCGGCTCACCGGCCGGGGCAGCGACAGCATGTGCCACGGCGACCTCGGCAACCTCGAACTCGTCCTGCTCGCCGAGCGAACCGGGAGGATCCGGCCCGGCCGTCTGATGCGCTCGCTCGGGGAGAAGCTCGACGCCGCCGCGGAGGGGGACTGGGTGTGCGGCTCGCCGACCAGGAGCGAGACTCCCGGCCTGATGACCGGCCTGGCGGGCGTGGGGCACCAGTTGCTGCGGTGCGCCTGCCCGGACCAGGTGCCCTCCGTCCTGCTGCTGCACCCGCCGCTGCCGGACCACTCCTGAGCGGTGGATGCCCCCAGGGCGGCGTCCGGGGGCCGCGCACCCGGACGCCGTACCCCTGCTCAGCCCGGCTGCCCCGCCTCCTCCGACTCCGCTTCCTCCGACTCCGGCTCGGGCGCCCCGGCCCGCGCGGCGCGGCCCGGCAGGGCGAAGAGCGCCACGGCCGCGCCGGCCAGGGCGGCCGCCACCCCGATGGTCATGGTGAGGGACTGGGCGTCGGTGAAGGCCGAACGGGCCGACTCGGCCAGGGCACTTCCGCCCGCGTGGTCCTTCGCGTACGACAGCGTCGCCCCGAGCGAGGACACCGCGTGATCGGGCAGGTCGTCCGGAAGGGCACCCCGGTAGGCGGTGGCGAGCAGACTGCCCAGACCGGCCACGCCCAGCGCGATGCCCAGCTGTTGGTGCGTGTCGTTGAGCGCGGAGCCCATACCGGCCCGCTCCGGGGGAACCGCACCGAGCACGGTGCTGGTGGCCGAGGGCCCCGCGATGCCCGATCCCACACCGGCCAGCGCCAGCCCGGCGGACACCGCCACATAGCCGCTGCCCTCGGACAGCGAGGCGAGCACCGCGAATCCGGCCGCGGTGACGGCGAATCCCGCCACGATGCAGGCCCGGGGCCCGAACTTCGCCGGTGCCCGGCCGCCCACGGTGGAGCCCGCGACGACCCCCGCCGCCAGCGGTATGGCCGCGAGCCCGGTCTCGAACGCGCTGTAGCCCAGGACCAGTTGCAGATACTGGCTCAGGATGAAGAGCGTGCTGCCCGTCGCGACCGTCATCACCGCAACCGCGAAGCTCGCCCCGGAGAACCGCCGGTCCCGGTACAGCCGCAGATCGACCATCGGCACCGCGGAGCGGGTCTGCCGTACGCCGAAGGCGACGAGCGCCACCACCGCCACCAGCACCCCGCCCAGCACCGCGGGGGAGGTGTACCCGTACGCCGGGGCCTCGATCAGGGCCCATACCAGGCCGGTCATCCCCGCGGTGACCAGGACCGTGCCGAGCAGATCCAGCCCGCGGCCGTCCCCGGCCCGCGTCTCGGGCACCAGCCGTACGATGCCCACCAGGGCCACCGTCACCACGGGGACGTTGATCAGGAAAACCCCGGCCCAGCTCCACACGTCGACCAGCGCACCGCCGAGCAGGGGCCCGGCGGCCATGCCCACGGACGCCACCGCGCTCCACACCGCGAAGGCCCGCGGGCGCTCCTCCGCGGGGAACACCGCGACGAGCACCGCGAGCGTCGCGGGCATCACCAGCGCCGCGCCCACGCCCATCAGGGCCCGCATCGCGATCAGCCATTCCACCGAGGGGGCCGCCGCGGCGAGCGCCGACGCCACGCCGAACACCAGCAGCCCCACGACGACGGTGCGCCGCCTGCCGTACCGGTCGGAAATCACCCCCGCGGTGATGAGAAGCCCGGCGAAGACCACCACATAGGCGTCGATCACCGCCTGGAGCCGGCCCGTCGAGGCATCGAAGGCGTCGCCGATGGCGGGCACCGCGACATGCAGAACCGTGTTGTCGATGACGATCACGAGGAGTGCGGCACACAGCGCCACCAGGATCGCCCACCGTCGCGGATGACCTTCTTCGTCGCTCATGGTCCTCCCTCGTTGTGTTCTCAAACAGTGTAGGAATACATCCAGTACTGTAGGAGTAGCGGGCGGGAAACGGCAACGAGGTAGGCTGCGGCCTCGTGAGCGCGAAGCCGAACGGGAACAAGGGAAAGACGACGCTGGAGAACGCACCGGGAGCGGTATGGTTCCGCGCGGAGAAGGCCTCCCGCGCACGGCCTCATCTGTCACACGAACGGATCATCGCCACCGCTGTCGAGCTGCTGGACCGCGACGGCGTGCAGAAACTGAGCATGCGCCGCCTCGCGGAGCGGCTCGGTGCCCATGCGACCAGCCTCTACTGGCATGTGGCCACCAAGGACGACGTCCTCGATCTGGCCCTCGACGCGGTCTTCGCCGAACTCGACCTGCCCGACGAGCACAGCGCCTCCTGGCAGGACGACATCGAGGCGTTCATGACCGGGTTGCGGTCCGTCCTGCTGCGGCACCCATGGGCCGCGGCCCTGGCCAACTCCCGCCCCCTCATGGGCCCGCACGCCCTGCGGTCCTCGGAGTTCGCCTACACCGCGCTCACCACCGGCGGCTTCGACGGGGTGCACCTGTCATCCGCCGCGGCCACCATCACCCACTATGTGATCGGCTCCGCCTCCTCCGAAGCGGTGTGGCGCAAGCGCTCCGACGAGGCGGCCACCCGCTCGGCCGTGGACGCCCACCTCCGCGCCCACATCGACGAATACCCCACCCTCGCAGGCCACTTCCCGCTCCTCGACGAGGACGACTGGGACGCCCACTTCCACCGCGGCATGCGGCTCCTGCTGAGCGGCCTGACCGCACCCGAGGCCCGCGGCTAGGCCGCGTCCGCGACGTCGTGGCGGGTCATCCGCCCGGCGACACGAAGCCGGACTCGTAGGCGGCGATGACCGCCTGGGTGCGGTCCCGCGCCCCGAGCTTCGCCAGCACGGAACTCACATGCGACTTGACGGTCTCGGTGCCCACCACCAGGCGCGCCGCGATCTCCGCGTTCGACAGCCCGCGGGCCACCAGCCGCAGCACGTCCCCCTCCCGCTCGGTCAGCGCGGCACGCTCCAGGGCCGCCCGGCCCTCGGCGCTGCCGTCGTGCTCACCGTACGAGGCGGCCAACTGGCGGACCGCCGCCGGGAACAGCAGCGAGTCGCCCTCGGCCACCAGCCGCACGGCGTGCACGATCTCCGCCGGGCGCGCCCGCTTCAGCAGGAACCCATCGGCGCCCGCGCGCAGCGCCCCGTACACATACTCGTCGTTCTCGAAGGTCGTCACCACGATGATCTTCGGCGGGTCCGGCACCGTGCGCAGGACGGTACGGGTGGCCTCGATGCCGTCCATCAGCGGCATCCGTACGTCCATGGCCACGACGTCCGGCCGCAGCCGCCGCACCAGGGGGATCACGGCGGCACCGTCGGCCGCCTCGCCCACCACCTCGATGTCCGGTTGCGCCTCCAGCACGGCGCGCAGGCCCGCCCTCACCAGAGGCTCGTCGTCGACCAGGAGAACGGTGAGCATCCGCCCAGCATAGGCGGTGCCTTGATCACCGCAGCGGCAGATCGACGTGGACCAGCCACTGGCCGCCGTCCGGTTCCGTCCGGGCCTTCCCGCCGAGCAGCGCCGCGCGCTCACGGATCCCGCGCAGCCCGCTGCCACCGCCCGTGACGGCCGACGCCGCGGCCGCGGACAGGGGGTTGCGCACCTCCAGCCGCAGCCGCGCCTCGTCCACGGCGATGCGGACGCGGACGGGGACGGGACCCGCGTGACGCAGCACATTGGTCAGCGCCTCCTGGAGGATCCGGTAGCCCTCACGGGACACCGGGCCCGGCACCCGCTCCAGCGGACCGGTCACCTCGGCGTCGATCCGCGCCCCCGAGGACCGGGCGGAGTCCAGCAGACGGCCCGCGTCGCCGAGGGCGGGCCGGGCGCCGGGCGGCCGTGCCGTCTCGCGCAAGACCATCAGAACGCGTTCCAGATCCTCCAGCGCTGCCCGCCCCGACTCCTCGATGGTCTCCAGCGCCCGATCGGTGAAATCCGGGTCACCGGCCGTCCGGGCGGCACCTGCCTGCACCACGGCCAGGGTGAGGGCGTGGCCGAGGGAGTCGTGCAACTCCCGTGCGATGCGGTTGCGTTCCAGCAGCCGCTCGGTACGTTCCTCCAGCTCCGCCAGCCGCTCCCTGGGCGACGGGCCGAGCAACCGCCGGGCGGCCTCCGCCATGAGGGCGCCCGCCCCGGCGGCCAGGGCGATCAACACCAGCAGGGGAACCGGTACCAGCAGGGCGTACGCCCAGCCCGTGCCGGACACCTGCAACGGCGCGTCGCCCACGCCGGGCTCCCCTGCGGACGCCCCGGCCAACGACAGGGACAGGGCCATCAACTGCCCCGTCACCAGCGCGACGGCGAGCCCCACCTCCAGGCGCAGCACCAGCCAGGCGCCCGTCCTGGCCCGGTCGCTCCACGAAGCGGACGGAGCGGCCGAGACCCCCGGATCCTCCTCACCGGGCACGCGCGCGTGCGGCCCGGGAAACAGCATCAGCCGCGCCTGGAGCCCCTCCGCCCGGCGCGTCTCGGGCACCATGGCCGCCGCCAGGACCAGGGGGACCGGCAGGACCGCGATCAGCGCCCAGTCGGCCGCCGACGGACGGAACAGCCCCGGATAGATCATGGCGCAGACAAACGGCACGATCGACCCCACCAGCAGATGAAGCCAGCGGGTGTAGGTGACCGCACGCGTCAGCGGCAGCAGGAGGCGCGGCATCCCGCCATCGTGGCAGAGCGGGCGGGGCAGCGGCTCCCCCGCGCGGGGGAGACGGTCTCCTCCGGCGGGGGATGTCCGCCCCCGGCCGCCCGGCCAGGCTTGACGCCATGACCACCATCGACGTGCACGACCTGACCAAGGAGTACGGCAGCACCCGGGCCGTCGACCGGCTCACGCTGAGCGTCGAACCGGGCCGGGTCACCGGGTTCCTCGGCCCCAACGGCGCCGGCAAGTCCAGCACCATGCGCCTCATCCTCGGCCTCGACCGCCCCACCTCCGGCACCGCCACCATCGGCGGCCGCCCGTACGCGACACTGCGCGAACCCCTGCGCACGGCCGGGGCGCTGCTCGACGCCCAGGCGGCCCACGGCTCCCGGACCGCCCGCGACCATCTGCGCTGCCTCGCCGTCAGCAACCGCCTTCCGGGCCGCCGCGCGGACGAGGTGCTCGAGGAGACCGGCCTCGCCACCGTGGCGGGCCGCCGCATCAAAACCTTCTCGCTGGGCATGCGCCAGCGTCTCGGCATCGCCACCGCGCTCCTCGGCGACCCGCCCGTGCTCCTGCTGGACGAGCCCGCCAACGGCCTCGACCCGGAAGGCATCGTCTGGATCCGCCAGCTGCTGCGCCGACTCGCCGAGGAGGGGCGCACGATCCTGGTCTCCAGCCACCTGATGAACGAGACCGCCACCTACGCCGACCACCTCGTCGTCCTCGCCCGGGGCAGGCTCCTCGCCGACGTCTCCATGTCCGACTTCATCGAGCAGCACAGCCAGGCGCGGGTACGGGTGCGCGCGGGCGACCCCGCCCGGCTGCGGGCCGCGCTGCTGGGCGACGGATACACCGTCCTGGGCGATGAGGACGGCGGATGGGTGGTCGAGGGCGCGAGGGCCGAGCAGGTCGGGGCCGTCGCCGCGCGCGAGGGCATCCCCGTCCTCGAACTGGCCGATGAACGCGCCTCGTTGGAGCAGGCATACCTCGCCCTCACCGCGGACGAGGCGGAGTTCGCCGCCGCTGCCCCGACCACCTGACTTCCCTGATTTTCCCGACCACCTGAACAGGAGGCCCGACCATGTCCGTCACAGCGGTGCTGCACTCCGAGTGGCTCAAGATCAGATCCATCCGGGCGAGCTTCGGCTCCCTCATCGCGGTCTTCGCCGCCACGCTCGCCATTACCGTGCTGGTCTTCGCCACCGTCGGCCGGGCGGAGCTGGACGGCACCGAGGACCCCGTCTTCGGCGCCTTCTACGGAATCAACTTCGCGCAGATCGCCGCCATCTCCTTCGGGGCCACCGCCGTCTCCTCCGAGTACGCGAACGGCGCCCTGCGGATCTCCCTGTCGGCCGTGCCGCTCCGGGGCCTGTTCTACGCGGCCAAGACGGCGGCCGTGGCCGGTGCCGGTCTCGCCGTGGGCCTCGCCACCGCCTTCGCCGCCTTCTTCGCGGGCCAGGCGTTCCTGGGCGAGGACGCCATCGGCCTCGGCGAACCGGGAGCGCTGCGCGCCTGTGTCGGCGCGGGGATCTACCTCGCCCTGATGGCCCTGTTCGCCGCGGGACTCACCTTCCTGCTGCGCAGCGCCACCGCGGTGCTGAGCCTGCTCATCCCGTTCATCCTGATCGTGGGCTTCGTGGTCGGAGACATCGCCGGGAGCGCCGCCGACTATCTGCCGGACCGCGCCGGACAACAAGTGCTGCACCAGGCCCCGGAGGGGAGCGTCGGCCCCTGGACGGGCCTCGCGGTGACGGCCCTGTGGGCGGCGGCCGCACTCCTGGCCGGATGGCAGGCCGTGCGCCGACGCGATGCCTGAACGTCACGTGTGAGGCGCGTTTTTCACTCCAAAGAGATTCCATGACGGGTGAATTCTCCTGGCCGCCCTCGGTAATCTTTCATGCGCTTCGGAAAATATTCGAGGCGCGGCGAACTGTCGGCACTGGAGGGTGGGGACCGCATGGGCGCACTACTGGACCAGAAGTATGAAAAGCTGTTCGCCTTGCTGGACGCTAATGGCGACGGAGTGATCGCCGAAGACGACTTCGAACTGATGGGTGGCCGCGTTCTGGCCGCCGTCGATGAGGAGCGCACGGCGGCCAAGGGCAAGGAGTACGCCGACGCGTTGATGACGTACTGGCGGGCCCTGCGCGAGACGGCCGACGCCGACGGCGACGGGCGGATCGACAAGGGCGAGTTCCGTCAGGCCCTGCACCAGGTCAGCGACCACTTCGAGATGCTGATCGGCCCGCTCTACCGGGCGGGCTTCCACCTCGCCGACCGGGATGACGACGGCCTGGTCGGCAGGGAGGACTTCGTCGCGGTCATCTCCGCCGTCGGGGTCCCCGAGGCGGAGGCCGGGGCGGCCTTCGACCGGCTGGCCGAGCACGGCGGGCAGCTGACGAAGGACCAGCTGATGACCGCCGCCTCGCAGTACTACCGCGACGAGGACCCGGCCAACTCGGCGAGCCATCTGCTCTTCGGCGCACTGTGAGCTGAGTCCGCGGCGGGCGGGGGGAGGGGGCGGAGATGGGCACTGCCGTCATGGCGGGCCGGGCACAGGTGTCGCTGCTGACCGAAGTGCTCTTCGACGGGCGATTCGACGATCTGCACAGGCCCTGGACGGAGTATTTCCGTCGGGACATTTTCCGATACCGCGACGGATTGTCGCTGTCGGAGCGTTCCGCGCTCGCTTATGAGCGTTTACGGGTCGTCAATGAAGGAATCGCATCCGTCGAGGAGTTCGTCACGGCGACGGACCGGCTGGTGTCGCTGCACGAGTGGCTGGGAATGGTCGACGGCTCGCTGACCACGCTGGCGACCATTCACTACAACCTGTTTCTCGGCAGCCTCCTCCGCCTCGATCCCCGCCGCACCGTGGACCTCGCACCGTTCACCCGCCTGTGGCGGTACGGCACCGTTCTGATCACCGAACTCGGCTACGGAAACAACGCCGCCGCGCTGGAGACCACGGCCGTCCACCAGCCCGAGGCCGACACCTTCGTCCTGCACACCCCGTCGGCCGGGGCCCAGAAGTTCATGCCCAACACCGGCCCCGCCGGGGGCGGCAAGAGCGGACTGGTCGCGGCCCGGCTGATCGTCCGCGGCCAGGACTGCGGCGTGTTCCTGTTCCTGGTGCCGCTGCGCGACGAGCGGGGGCCGCTGCCCGGCATCCGGATACGGCCCCTCTCGGAGACCCCCGGTTCGGCGGTCGACCATGCCATCACCTCGTTCGACCACGTCGTGCTGGACCGTACGGCGCTGCTGGCCGGTGACCACGCGGACCTGACCGCCGAGGGCGCCTTCCGCAGTGCGATCGGCAGTCGGCGCCGCCGGTTCCTGCGGTCCATCCAGCGCGTCACCACGGGCAAGCTCTGCCTGGCCGCGGCGGCGCTGGGCGGAGCCCGGGCGGCACTCACCATCGCCGTGCGCTACGCCCATCGGCGGCACACCTTCGCCCCGGCGAGCCGGACCGGTGTCCCGCTCTTCGCCTACCGCTGCAACCAGACCAGGCTGCTCGGCGCGGCGGCCCACGCCTACGCGGCGACCTTCCTGCTGCGCGAGGCCACCCGCCACTGCACCGGGCGGGACGACCCCGAGTCGGCCGAGGCGGAGGTCCTCGTCGCGGCGGCGAAGGGCTGGATCACCTGGCAGGCCAGGGACATCGCGATCGAGTGCCGCGAACGCTGCGGCGCCCAGGGGCTGTTGTCGGCCAACCGCATCGTCGACCTGCTCACGCCGATCGAGTCCACCATCACCGCCGAAGGGGACAACCTCGTCATCTGGACGAAGGCCGCCGCCGACATGCTGACCGGGCGCGGCTACAGCCCGCCCCCGGCCCCCGCCGCGCGGACCGGACCGCCGACCGGCCGTACCCACCTGCTCGAGCTGCTCGTGCGGCACGAGCTGTCCTGCCTCCAGCAGGCCCGCAACCGGCTCAGCCGGTCCAGCGACGGCCCGCTGGACCGCTGGAACCAGGCGGTGAACCCGGCCCTGGACCTCGTCGACGCGTACGCCACCCGGCGCGCCGCCGAGGCGTTCCTGACCGCTGTCGACCGCGTCGCCGACGACGCCATGCGCGGCCTGCTGGAGCAGGTCTTCCAGCTGTTCGCCCTGCAACGCCTCGCCCCCCAGGCGGGCCTGCTGCTGGCGGACGGCCACCTCACCGCCGACACGGTCCGCGACCTCGCCCCCGCCGTCGACCGCGTCGCTGCCGCACTGGCCCCCCACGCACCGGCCCTCGTGGAGGCGTTCGCCATCCCGGACGACATCCTCCAGGCGCCCATCGCCACCGACGGTTATGCCGCCGCCTACGACGACCCGGCCGGGCCCTGGCAGCCATGAGCGACGCGTTCACCCGGGAGCCGCCCTGGGACCCCCGGCGCTTCCCACCGGCCTCCCGGTCGCCGCGGCCCGTGCAGACGGCGCGGATGCTCCGGGACCCCCAGGGCTACGCGCGCTCCCTGCGCCGCCGGTTCGGGCCGGTCTTCTCGCTCCGCACCTACCCCTACCGCGGTGCCCTCGTCTGCGCCGCCGACGCCGCGGCCAACCGGGCGGTGCTGACCGACCACGAGCGGTTCACCGGCGGTGACGGCGCCGCCCTGCTGGCGCCCGCGGTCGGCGCCGGATCGCTGATCTGCACGCCGCCGCCCCTGCACCTGACCCACCGCAAGCTCCTGCTGCCGCCCTTCCACGGGGAGCGGATCACCCGCTGGGGGCAGCGGGTGCGGGAGCTCGTGCACACCGGCCTGCCCGAACTGCTGGGCGGTGACGGCGTTCCCGTGCGGCCGTGGGCGCAGCGGCTGACGCTCGACGTCATCCTGAGAGTCGTCTTCGGCCTGACGGACCCGGCCCGCGCCGTCACCTTCCGCCGCGCGCTGAACGCGTTCGTCGACACGGGCAACCTCGCCGTGCTGTTCCTGCCGGGGCCGCTGCGGCGCGATCTCGGGCCGCTGTCGCCGGGCGGCCGCTTCCACCGGCTCCGCGCGGCCGTACGGGACCTGGCCCGCGAGGAGATCGCCGCGCGCCGGGCCGCGCCCGACCGCGCCCACCGCGACGACGTGCTGTCCATGCTGCTGGACGCCCGCGACGAGCACGGCGCCGGGCTGGACGACGCACAGCTGCTGGACGAGCTGACGGGCCTCGTCCTGGCCGGTTACGAGACCACGGCGACCACGATCGCCTGGACCCTGCACCTGCTCGCCCACCATCCCGCCGCCCGCGACGACCTGGTCGCCGACCTCGACGCGGGCTCGGACCGCCTGCTCAAGGCGACCGTCAAGGAGTCCGCCCGGCTGCGCCCCGCCGTCTACAACGCCATGCGCACCGCGGCACACGACACGGAGCTGGGCGGCCACCCGGTGCCCCGGCACGCGTTCGTCGCGGCGCTGTTCCCGGTCACCCACCTCGACCCCGGGTTATGGCCGGAACCCGACGCCTTCCGGCCCGAGCGCCATCTGGGCCCGGACCCGGTGCCCTACGCGCTGACTCCGTTCGGCGGCGGCCTGCGGCGCTGCATCGGGGTGTCGCTGGCCCAGCTGGAGATCGAGACCGTCCTGACGGAAATCCTCGCGACCGCCGTCCCGGAACCGTCCGGCCCCCTGGAGCCGGCCCGGCTCCTCGCGGTGACGATCGTCCCCGCCCGGGGCGGACGGATCCGGCTCCGCTCGCGCCGGGCGCACCGCCCAGCCTCACGCATCTGGGACTTATAGACTTTTGACGGAAGTCGTTCCGAACCCCATCGGGGTGAGCACGGATGACCAGCAGCAATGGACCCGCCGTCTCGCGCGAGGAGTTCGACGCGCTCTTCGAGACGGTCCGGACGTGGGGGCGCTGGACCCCGGCCGGTCGCGGCGCGTGGAACCGGGTGACCCCGGAGCAGGTGCGGCACGCCATCGCCCGCGTACGGTCCGGGGTGGTCGTCCCGCTGGCGCGGCCCTGGAACACGCGGTCCGCGCCGGACAACCCCAAGCCCGCGCTGCACCACATGACGGACCTCGGCGACGTGGAAGCGCCGGAGCCCTCCGTGCACAAGGACTTCCTCGCCGCCGACTACCACGGCAAGGGCATGACCCATCTCGACGCGCTGTGCCACGCCGCCTACCGGGGGCAGCTCTACGGCGGCCGGGCGGCGCATGAGGTGATCGACGCCGCGGGCGCCCACTACGCGGCGGTCGGCGCGCTCGGGCCGCTCGTCACGACGGGCATCCTGCTCGACCTTCCCGCCGTCCTGGGGACCGCCTGGCTGGAGCCGGGGCAGGCGGTGCACGCCGAGGACATCGTCGCCGCCGAACGGGCGCTGGGGGTGACGATCGGGGAGGGGGACGCGGTGCTGCTGCGCTCCGGGAGCCTTCGCCGTCGAGCGGAGCGCGGCGCCTGGGATCCGGACGCGGCGAGCGCGGGGCTGCACGTGGATGCCGTCCCGTTGCTTGCCGAGCGCGGTATCGCCCTGCTCGGCGGGGACGGCGACAACGACGTACGGCCCTCGCCGGTCGAGGGCATGCACTCGCCGGTCCATGCGCTCGCCCTGGCCGCGATGGGGGTGCCGCTGCTGGACAACCTCGATCTCGAAGCGCTCTCCGCCGCCACCGCCGAGGCGGGTCGCTTCGCGTTTCTGCTGGTCGTGGCACCGTTGAACGTACCGGGCGGCACGGGCTCACCCGTCACTCCGGTCGCGGTGCTGTGATGGGGGACCACAACCCGGTCACCATGCGTGAGGCATCGAATGCGTGTTTTTCTGCTCTCCAGGGCATTGCCCGTACCCGTTATTGTCGAAGAGTGGGCTTTTGGGGCTAATCACAGCAAATTGCTAGGAGAGGCGTGATTCAGTCCGGTGAGGAAGCGATCCTGGCGGGGCTCGTGGCAGGCGGCATCGGGCCCGCACGTTCGCGTGAGCGCTTCCTCGAGGGGGAGGCGGTTCAGGCAGGCGTACGAGGTCTGATCCTGAATTCGTGGCAGCGCTGCCGGGTCCTGGGCCTGCCGCTGGGCGGCTTCGAGCTTCCGTACCGGGAGTTCGATCCCGAGAACCGGCTGGTCCGTGCCGCCGCTCCGGTGCTCGACCGGCTGCGGGCCAGGTACCAGGGCAGCCCGATGAACATCGCGCTCGCCGACGGAGACGGGACCGTGCTCCAGCGCCGCTTCGGCGACGACGCGTGGGCCAGAACCCTCCCGCCGATCCAGCAGACACCGGGCTTCGTCTTCGCCGAGCAGTTCGCCGGTACCAACGGCATCGGCCTCGCCCTGGCGGAACGGCGGCTCATCCAGGTCTACGGCGCCGAGCACTTCTCCGAGCGCGGCCTGACGAACGGGTGCAGCGCGATACCCGTCCGCGACCCGCTGAGCGGGCGCATCGAGGGCATCCTGTGCCTGGCCTATCCGCGCACCTCCGGGCATCCGGTGCTGGACGGCGTGCTGCGCAGGGCGGCCCAGGCCATCGAACGGCGGCTGCTGGCGCAGAGTTCGGCGCGGGAGCGCGGGCTGCTGCGTGCGTACCTGGACGCGGCCGGTGCTGCGGGCACCGGCGGGGGCGGCGGGCACACCATGAGGGTGGACTCCTTCGTCCAGGGGCTGCCCCGCGGCGACCAGATGATGATCAAGGAGTGGGCCGCCGAGCTGCTGTCGCACGGGCAGCGGGCCGCCGTCGACGTGATCCTGTCCGACGGGCGGCGGGTCACCCTCGTGAGCCGCCCGATGACAAGCACGGCCGGGGTGGAGGGCATGGCGATCGAGGCCATGTTCCCCGACCACTCACCGAGGCCGCCCCTCACCCTCCCCCCGCACCTCACCCTCCCGCCCCCCTCCGGCCGGGGCGCACAAGCCGCCACGACGTCCGCCCCCGAGGCCCCGGCCGCCGAGGCGCGCCGCGCCGAGCGGCGCCACGTCACCGACGGCATGGCCGGGCTGGTGCTGGTCGGCGAGCCGGAGGTGGGGAAGTACGCCCTGGCGGCGCGGCGCCGCATGGAGCTGCTGTCCGAGGCCAGCGCGAGCATCGGCACCACCCTGGATGTGCGCCGCACCGCCCAGGAACTCGCCGAGACGGCCGTCCCGGGACTGGCCGACTTCGTCACCATCGACCTGCCCGACGCCGTGCTGCGCGGCGACGAACCCCTCGACCCCCGGCACGACCTGCGCCGCGCGGTGATCCACGGCATCCGCGACGACTGCCCCTTCTCCCCGATCGGCAAGCGGATCACGTACCACCCCATCACGCCCCAGCTGCGCTGTGTGAACACCGGGCACGCGGTCCTCGAACCGGACCTGGAGACCGCCGCGGGCTGGCTCATCCAGGACCCCGAGCACACCACGCGGCTGCTGTCCCACGTCCGTTCCCTCATCGCCGTCCCCCTGGTCGCCCGCGGCACCGTCCTGGGCATCGCCAGCTTCTACCGCTCGCTCGACCCCGCGCCGTTCGGGGACGACGACCGTTCGCTGGCCCAGGAGCTGGCGACCCGCGCCGCGCTGTCCATGGACAACGCCCGGCGCTACACCCGCGAACACAACATGGTCCTGGCCCTCCAGCACAGCCTGCTTCCGCACGGCGTGCCCGATCAGGACGCGGTCGAGGTCGCCCACCGCTATCTGCCCGCCGAGTCCCGGGTTGGCGGCGACTGGTACGACATCATCCCCCTGCCCGGCACCCGCGTCGGGCTCGTCGTCGGCGACGTCGTCGGCCACGGCATGCACTCCGCCGCCACCATGGGACGGCTGCGCACCGCCGCGCGCAGTTTCGCCGAACTCGACTTCCCCCCGGACGAGGTGCTGACCCACCTCGACAACCTGGTGCTGCGCCTGGACCGGGAGGAGAGCAGCGAGGGCTCCGGCGACGGATTCGGCATCATCGGCGCGACGTGTCTGTACGTCGTCTACGACCCGACCTCGCAGCGCTGCGCCATGGCCCGCGCCGGTCACCCGCCGCCCGCGCTGGTCCGCCCCGACGGCACCGTGTCGTTCCCCGACCTGCCCGCCGGGCCCCCGCTCGGGCTGGGCGGGCTGCCCTTCGAGACCGCCGAGATCGAGGTCTCCGAGGGCAGCCAGCTGGTCCTCTACACCGACGGGCTGATCGAGGACCGGCACCGTGGCATCGACGTGGCCCTCGACCGGCTGCGCGCGGTCCTGGCCCACCCGGAGCGCACCCCCGAGGACACCTGCCAGGCGGTCCTGGACGACGTGGCGCCCGTCCACCCCTGCGACGACATCGCCGTGCTCGTCGCCCGCACCCATGCCTTCGACGCGGACCGGGTCGCCACCTGGGAGCTGCCCGCCGAACCGGCCGTCGTCCCCGAGATCCGGGCCGCCGCCGACCGGCAGCTGGCCGACTGGGGCCGGGAAGAGGTCGCGTTCGTGGCGGAGCTGCTGCTCAGCGAGCTGGTCACCAACGCCCTGCGGCACGCGAGCGGGCCCATCCGGGTACGGCTGCTGCACGGCCGCACCCTGATCTGCGAGGTCTCCGACACCAGCAGCACCTCCCCGCATCTGCGCCGGGCGGCCACCACCGACGAGGACGGCCGCGGTCTGTTCCTCGTCGCCCAGCTGGCGCTGGCCTGGGGCACCCGCCACACCCCGGACGGCAAGGTCATCTGGGCCGAATGCCCCCTCGGCACCCCGTGAGACCGGGGGCGCCGAGCCGTTGGCCCGTTGGGGTAACGGAGGCGCCGAGACCGACTCATTTCAGTAAATACCAAGATCAGTGCAGCTAAGGTCGCGGATGTGAGGTGGGAATGCTCGCCAGGTCGGCCCGGAGACGTCCGTGGATGACACCGTCGACACCTCGGTGAACTCCCCGGCCGCGGGAGCGGAACCGCTCGTCCGCATCCGGGGCCTCAGCAAGCGTTTCGGCGGCACGCTCGCGCTGGACCGTATCGACCTCGACATCCACCGGGGCAGCGTGCTCGCGCTGCTCGGCCCCAACGGCGCCGGGAAGTCCACGCTCATCAAGGTGCTCGCGGGATATCACCCCGCGGACGGCGGGACGGTGACGGTGGCCGGGCACCCGCTCGGGACCGAGGCCGCCTCCCGGAACATGTCCTTCACCCATCAGGACCTCGGCCTCGTGGAGTGGATGACGGTCGCCGAGAACATCGCCCTGACCACCGGCTATCCACGCCGTGGCGGGCTGATCTCCTGGCGGGGGACCCGGGCGCGCGGCGCGGAGGTCCTGCGGACCGTCGCCGGACACCTCCCGGCCGACGCCCGGATCGCCGACCTCGCGCCCGCCGAACGCTCACTGGTCGCCATCGCCCGCGCCCTCGCGTCACGGGCGCGGCTCATCGTCCTCGACGAGCCGACCGCCAGCCTCCCCGCCGCCGACTGCGCGCGGCTCTTCGACGTCCTGCACACCCTGCGCGACCTGGGGCACGCCATCCTCTACGTCAGCCATCGCCTGGACGAGGTGTACGAGGTCGCCGACGCCTTCGCGGTGCTGCGCGACGGCCGCCTCGTCAGCCGGGGCCCGCTGGCGGCACACGGCGCCGCCCGTCTGGTGCGGGACATCGTGGGTGACGAGCCGACCGGCTACCGGCCCGGCGCCGCTCCCGCCGGAGGACCGGCGGTGCTGACCCTCGACGGCGTCCGGACGGCCCAGGCCGGACCCGTCTCCCTCGAACTGCGGGCCGGGGAAATCCTCGGCCTGGTGGGGCTCACCGGCGCCGGGCACCGGGGGCTGGGCCGCGCCCTCGCGGGCGCCCGGCCGATCGTCGCCGGGCGGGCGCTCCTCGACGGGCGGCCGTACCGCCCGCGCACGGTCGCCGCCGCCGTCGCCTCCGGGGTCGGCCTGGTGACCGGCAACAGGGTGCAGGAGGGCTGCGCCGCCGAACTGACCGTACGGGAGAACCTGCTGGCCAACCCGCGTACGGGCGGTCCACCGGCGCGGCACTGGATCAGCCCCCGCCGGGAGCGGGCCCAGGCCCTCACCCTCATCGAACGGTTCTCGGTGCGGCCCCGCGACAGCGAGGCTCCGATCGCCACCCTGTCCGGCGGCAATCAGCAGAAGGTCGTGCTCGGCCGCTGGCTCCGGGGCGGGCTGCGCGTGCTGATCCTGGAGGAGCCGACCGCGAGCGTGGACATCGGGGCCAAGGCGGCGATCTACCGCCTGCTCGACGACGCGCTGGCGGCCGGTCTCGCGGCGGTGCTCATCTCCACCGACTTCGAGGAGGTCGCGGGGGTGTGCCGCCGCGCCCTGGTGTTCGTCCGGGGCTCCGTGACGGCCGAGCTGAGCGGCGCGTCGCTCACCGTCGCGGAACTCACCCGGGCGGCCTCGGCGCTGCCCGCGTCCGGGACCTGAGGCCCCCGATGACACCCCCGCCCCCGCCCTCGCCCCGATCCCGCCTCTCCGAAAGGCCGGGGTCCGGCCGGGGCCGGGCGGGCGGGCACCTCATCGGTACGTACGGCCTGCTGGCCCTCACCGCCCTGCTGTTCCTCATCTTCTCCGTGACCCTGCCGCGCACCTTCCCGACCCTGGACAACATCTCCTCGATCCTGACCAACCAGTCGGTCCCGGCCCTCCTCGCGCTCGGCGCGACGGTCCCCATCGTGACCGGCAACTTCGACCTCTCCATCGGATACGGCCTGGGCCTGGCGCATGTGATGGTGATGCAGCTCATCGTCCACGAAGGGTGGCCGTGGCCGCTGGCCTGCCTGGCGGTGATCATCGGGGGCACGGTGGTCGGGGTGTTCAACGGTGTCATCACCGAGTTCGGCCAGATCGACTCGTTCATCGCCACCCTCGGGACCGGGAGCATGCTCTACGCCGTCACCGGCTGGGTCACCGGCGGCGGCAGGGTCGTCCCCGGACCGGAGGGCCTGCCGGGCGCCTTCACCGACCTCTACGACTCCACCTTCCTCGGCCTGCCGGCCCCCGCCTTCTACGTGCTCGCCCTGGCCGTCGCCCTCTGGCTGCTGCTGGAGCGGCTGCCGCTCGGCCGGTATCTGTACGTCATCGGCTCGAACCGCCGCGCCGCCGACCTCGTCGGCATCCCCACCCGCCGGTACTCCGTCTGCGCCTTCGCCGTATCGGGGCTGGTCGTCGGCTTGGCGGGGGTGCTCCTCGCGGCGCAGCAGCAGCTCGGCAACCCGAGCGTCGGCCTCGACTATCTGCTGCCCGCCTTCGCGGGTGCCCTGCTCGGCTCCACCGCGATCAAACCCGGCCGCGCCAACGCCCCGGGCACCGTCGTCGCCGTGGCGGTCCTCGCCATCGGGCTCTCCGGCATCGGCCAGCTCGGTGCCCAGTTCTGGGTGACGCCGCTGTTCAACGGCGGCACCCTGCTCGTCGTCGTCGGCCTGGCCGGTTACTCCGCGCGTCGCCGGCTGCGTACGGGCATCACCGCGGACCGGAGGAGGAGTTCCCGTGCGGCCCCGCCGTAGGACGGCCCTCATCGCCGCCGTGCTGGTGGCGGCGGGCGTCCTCGCCGGTTGTGAGCGCGGCTCGTCGGCCGGGGGAGGGGACTCCACCGCGGGGCCGCGCGGCTGTCCCGCGGTCCTCGCCCGCGCCAAGGCCGCCGTCGAGCGCGCCGAGCGGAACGACGTCCCCTGGAACGGGCCGACGCGCGGCCCCCGGGCGGTGCCCGGCAAGACCATCGTCTATGTCGCGCAGACCATGACCAACCCCGGAGTCGCGGGCGCCGCGCAGGGGGTACGGGAAGCGGCGAAGGCCATCGGCTGGAGGGTCCGGGTGATCGACGGCGGAGGCACCCCGGCGGGCATCCAGGCGGCGCTGAGCGAGGCCGTCACCCTCAAGCCGTCGGGCATCGTCATCGGCGGCTTCGATCCCAAGTCGACCGCGCGGCAGGTCGCGCAGGCCAACGCGGCGGGCATCCCGCTGATCGGCTGGCACGCGGTCGCGTCCCCCGGGCCCAGCACCAGGCCCAGGTTGTTCACCAACGTCACCACCAGGGTCGAGGACACGGCCAGGATCAGCGCGGACTGGGTGATCGCGCGATCCAACGGCAGGGCGGGGGTCGTGATCTTCACCGATGCCTCGATCCCGTTCGCCAGGAACAAGTCCGAGCTGATCAGGAAGGGGTTGGCCAGATGCCGGGACGTCAGGCTGCTGGCCTACGAGAACATTCCGATCCCCGACGCGGGCAGCCGCACCCCCCAGGAGGTCTCCTCCCTCCTCTCCCGCTTCCAGGACGAGTGGACCTACTCCGTCGCCATCAACGACCTGTACTTCGCGGACGCGGCCCCGGCCCTCCGCGCGGGCGGCAGACGGGGCTCCGGCCCTCCCTTCAACATCGGGGCGGGCGACGGCGATCCGTCGGCCTTCCAGCGCATCAACCACCGGCAGTACCAGGCCGCCACCGTGCCCGAGCCGCTGTCCCAGCAGGGCTGGCAGATGATCGACGAGTTCAACCGGGCCTTCTCCGGCCGGGCCCCCAGCGGGTACACCGCCCCGGTCCACATCTCCACGGCCGCCAACAGCGCGGGGGCGACGAGTTGGAACCCTCCGGGCTATCGGGCGGCGTACCGGAAGATCTGGGGCTCCTGACGTCGGGTGGTGCACGACTCTTGACAGGGGCTGTGGGGGCGCCGTTCTCTGGAACCGATTCCAGAACCGATTCCAGGAGTCAGGATGACGATCGCCGCCACCGTCAGCGTCCACGATCCGCAAGGCCCCGGTGCGTCCGGGCTGACCATCAGCGGCATCGACGTCGTGGCGGTGCGCGCCCCGCTGGCCCGGGAGTTCAAGGGCAGCTTCTACCGGATGACCCACCGCGCGACCCTGATCACCCGGGTGCGCACCGAGGAGGGCATCGTCGGGGAGGCGTACGTGGGGGACGAGGACGGCGCCCTCGCCGACATCGCCGCGATCATCGCGCGCGAGATCGCCCCGCGGCTCGTCGGCGAGGACGCCTTCGCCACCGAGCGCTGCTGGGACCTCGCCTATCCGGTCACGTACGACATCCTGCGCGACCGCCGCCACGGGCTGGTGGCCCTGGCCGGGGTCGACACCGCGATCTGGGACGCGGTCGGCAAGGCGCTGCGGATGCCGCTGCACCGGCTGTGGGGCGGCTACCGCAGGGAGATCCCCCTGGTGGCGATCGGCGGGTACTACGGAGAACCGCTGGGCGCCATCGAGGACGAGATCGCGTTCTACAAGGACCTTGGCCTGGCCGGGATGAAGTTCAAGGTCGGCGGGGCCTCGCCCGAGACCGACGCCAAGCGGGTCGCCGCCGCCCGGGAGGCGGCCGGTGACGACTTCGTCATCACCGTGGACGCCAACCAGGGCTACACCGTCGCCGACGCGCTGGAGTTCGCCTGGCGCGTCGAGGACCTCGGCATCCGCTGGTTCGAGGAGCCGGTGCGCTGGCACAACGACCGCCGTTCCCTGCGCGACGTGCGCATGCGCACCCGCATCCCGGTCGCCGCGGGCCAGAGCGAGTACAGCGCCAGCGGCTGCCGGGACCTGATGGAAGCGGGCGCCGTCGACGTCTGCAACTTCGACGCCTCCTGGTCCGGGGGACCGACGGCCTGGCGCCGCACCGCCGCCATCGCCACCTCGTACGACGTCCAGATGGGCCATCACGAGGAGCCGCAGGTCTCGGCGCATCTGCTGGCCGCCCAGCCGCACGGCACCTACGCCGAGTGCTTCCACCCGGACCGGGACCCGTTCTGGTGGCATCTGATCGCCACGGAACGGCGGCTGGTGGACGGCAAGCTCCAGCTGTCCGACGAACCCGGCCTCGGCTGGGAGCTGGACGAGGACTACATCGCCAGGTACCGCGTCGAGCTGGGCGCCTGAGATGGCGTCCGACCCCGGCTTCGGGATGCGCGGCAGCCGACCGCACCGGGTGGCGATCCGCGAGGTGGCCGAGCACGCCGGAGTGGCGGTGTCGTCCGTGTCCCGCGTCATCTCGGGGCATCCGGACGTCAGCGAGGCGATGCGCGAAAAGGTCATGAAGGCCATCGACGAACTGGGCTTCGTCCCGGGGCTCGCGGCGCAGAGCATCCGCACCGGCGCCACGAAGACCATCGGCTTCGTCATCAGCGACATCCGCAACCCGCTGCTCGCCGAGATCGCCCACGCGGCCGAGACCCGGCTGCGGATGCGCGGCTACACGCTGCTGATGATGAGTTCCCTCCACGACCCCGAGCTGGAGGCCGACCATCTGCGCCGGCTCGCCCAGCACCGCGTGGAAGGGCTGCTGGTGTCGGTCACCGACGAGCAGAACCCGGAGACGGTCGGCCTGCTCGCCCGGGCCGGTGTCCCCGTCGTGCTGCTCGACCGCGACATCCCCGACCTGCCCACCGCCTCCGCCGCCCGCTTCGACCACGCCGGGGGACTGACGGCCGCGGTACGGCACCTGGCCGACCTCGGGCACCGGTCGATCGGGCTGGTCGGCGGCTCGCCCCACACCCGTCCCTCCCGGGAGCGCGAACAGGCCCTGCACCGGGTCGTCGCGGAGCTGCCCGGGGTCACGGCCCGCGTCCACAGCGGGGACTTCGCCAAGGAACACGGGGCGAAGGCCACGTACGCGCTGCTGACCGGTGAGGACCGCCCGACGGCGCTGATCGCCGGATCCAATCAGATCCTGGTCGGGGTGCTGTCGGCCCTCGCCGAACTCCCCTACGAGATCCCCCGGGATCTCTCCCTGGTCACCTGCGACGACGCCCCGATGGCGGCCTTCCTGCGGCCACGGCTCGCGACGATCCGCAGGGATGTCGCCCGGATCGGCCGCGACAGCGCCGATCTGCTGCTCGAGGCCCTGGCCGGTGCGCCGCCGCGGTCCGTCGAGCTGCCGACCCGATTCGACCGGGCGGGGTCGTGTGCCGCCCCGCCCCCGTTCCCGTCCCCGTCCCCGGACCGGTGACCGCACCGGTCACCGCAATACGCGTCACCGCGCCACCGCTTCACCGAAGAAGCAGGGAGAAGCCATGTCCGCCCCCTTGTCGTCCGGCGTCACCAAGGGCGTCGTGCCCCCATCCCCGACCGCCGCCGAGGACGCGGCCAATCTGCGCCGCGCCCGCTGGGGCGGCCTGGCCGGAACCGCCCTCGAACAGTACGACTTCGTCATCTACGGGACCGCGTCCGCGCTGGTCTTCAACGCGGTGTTCTTCCCTGACGTCAGCCCCGCCGTGGGCTATCTCGGCAGCTTCGGGGCGTACGCCGTCGGCTTTCTCGCCCGGCCGCTGGGCGGCCTGTTCTTCTCCCGCTTCGGGGACCGGCTCGGCCGCAAGTGGGTGCTGGTCACCACGCTGTACCTGATGGGCATCGCCACGTTTCTGATCGGCCTGCTGCCGACGTACGAGACGATCGGGCTCGCCGCGCCCCTGCTGCTGGTCGTGCTGCGCTGCCTCCAGGGATTCGGCGCCGGTGCCGAAATGGCCGGTGGCACCGTGCTGCTGGCCGAGGCGGCGCGGCCCGGCAGACGCGGCCTCACCGCCGCGCTGGTGTGGGTCGGCGCCTCGGGCGGCACGGCGCTCGGCGCCGTCGTGTGGCTGGCGGTCCAGCAGCTGCCCGACGACGCGATGATGAGCTACGGCTGGCGGCTGGTGTTCCTCAGTTCCCTCCTCGTCACGCTCCTGGCCTACCTGCTGCGGCGCAAGCTTCAGGACCCCCGCGTCTTCACCGAGGCCGTGCGGGAACAGGCCCGGGAACACGCCGGGGAGCGGCGTCCCTCGCCCATCAAGGACGTGTGGACCAACAGCCGCCGCAATGTGCTGCGGGTGTTCGCGATGGTGGCCGGGGTCAGCCTCAACTCGTACACGTACCAGGTGTTCATGGGCAGCTACCTGGTGTCGAACGTCGGCGCCGACAAGGCCGTGTTCACCCGCGCGCTCCTGATCGGCGCCGTGTGCGGCATGGGCGCGGCGCTCTTCTTCGGCTGGCTGTCGGACCGGCTCGGCCGCCGCCCCGCGTACACCACCACCGCCCTCGCGATGATGATCCTGCCGGTCCCCGCCTTCCTGATGCTGGACACCGGCAGCTCCGTGATGATCACGGCGGTCATCATCCTGGGCTTCGTCTTCGCCGCCGAGGGCTCGGTGAGCGCCCAGGCGGCGTTCCTGCCGGAGATCTTCGGCAGCCGCTACCGCTACGCCGGGGTCACCATGGGCCGCGAGCTGGCCTCCGTCGTCGGCGGCGCCGGACCGCTGGTCTGCTCGGCGCTGGTCACCTGGGCGAGCGGCAGCTGGATCCCCGTCGCGGCCCTGATGATCGTGAGCATCGCGGTCAGCCTCGCCGCCACCTGGCGCACCCCGGAGACCCGCGACCGGGACCTGTTCTCCGAGGCCGACGCGACCTGATCACCCCAGCGACAGCCGAAGGGCCCTGAAATGCACACGCCCCCGCACATGCCTACGCTCCCGCACACGCCTGCGTACATCGGCGGCAAGCACATCGACGGCGCCGAGACCTACGACAACATCGACCCGGCGGACGGCCGTTCGCTCGGCACCGTGATCCGCTCCGGCCGACGAGAGATCGACCTCGCCGTCGAAGCGGCCGGGGCCGCCCAGCCCGGCTGGTACGCCACGCCGGTCGCCGACCGTGCCGTCGCCCTCACCCGCCTCGCCGACGCCATCACCGCCGAGTCCGAGACCCTGGCCCGGCTGGAGAGCGAGGACACCGGCAAGCCGATCGGGCAGGCGCGCGCCGACGCCGCCGTCTGCGCCCGCTACTTCCAGTTCTACGGCCACGCCATCGACACCTACTACGGCGACACCATTCCGGTGCGCCCCGGCATCCAGGCCTACACCACGCGCGAACCCTTCGGCGTCACCGGGCACATCGTCGCCTGGAACTACCCCATGCAGCTGTTCGCCCGGGGTGTCGCCCCGGCCATCGCCACCGGCAACTGCGCGGTCGTCAAACCGGCCGACGAAACACCCCGCACCGCGGTGCGGCTCGCCGAACTCGCCACCGCGGCCGGCCTTCCGGACGGCGTGATCAACATCGTGCCCGGCATCGGCGCCGAGGCGGGCGCCGCGCTCACCGCCCACGGGGGCGTCCGCCAGGTCGGCTTCGTCGGCTCGACGGCCGTCGGCGCCCAGGTCGCGCACGCCGCCGCCGAGCGGGTCGTGCCCGCCACGCTCGAACTGGGCGGCAAGTCCGCGCACGTGGTCTTCCCCGACGCCGACCTCGACGCCGCCGCCGAGGCGGTCACCAAGGGCATTCTCCAGAACGCCGGTCAGACCTGCTCGGCCGGCTCCCGGCTGATCGTGCACCGCGACGCCCACGACGCGCTGGTGGCGCGGCTGACCGCGGCGTTCTCCGCGGTACGCATCGGGCCCGGCGCCGACGACCCCGATCTGGGGCCCCTGGTGTCACGCAAACAGCAGGCCCGGGTCGCCGGTTTCCTCGACGGCCTCACTTCGGGCGAGGTGCTGGTCGGCGGCGCGGCCCCCGACGACCAACGGCTCGGCGAGGGCGCGTACTTCGCCCCCACCCTCGTCGACGGTGTCGACCCGGGCAGCCGCCTCGCGCAGGAGGAGGTGTTCGGCCCCGTGCTGGCGGTGATGAGCTTCGACCGGCCCGAGGAGGCGGTACGGCTGGCCAACTCCACGCCGTACGCGCTGATGGGCGCCGTCTGGGCGTCGGACATCAGCCGCGCCCTGACCACCGCCCGCGGCATCGAGGCCGGGCAGGTGTACGTCAACGCCTTCGGCGCGGGCGGGGGCGTGGAGTTCCCGTTCGGCGGTTTCCGCGGCTCCGGCTACGGACGGGAGAAGGGGGTGGAGGCGCTGGACGCCTACACCCAGAGCAAGACCTTCATCATCAAGCTCTGAACGGCGGCCGCACGCCGGAAAGGACACCGAGGACCATGACCGCCGTCCCCTGTACGACGCCACCGGCCGACCGGCAGCGTCCGACCGACGAACACCTCGGCCACCTGGCCACCCGCGCCCGCGAACTCATCCTGCGCACCGCCCACCAGGCCGGGGCCGGGCACGTCGGCGGCTCTCTGTCCGCCGCGGACCTGCTGGTCACCCTCTACTTCGACGAACTGCGGATCGACCCCGCACACCCCGGCGCCCCGGAGCGGGACCGCTTCATCCTCTCCAAGGGCCACTGCGCCCTCGGCCTCTACGTCGCCCTCGCGATGCGCGGCTACTTCGACACCGCCGAGCTGGCCGACTTCGACAAGGGCGGTTCGCGGCTCCAGATGCATCCGGACATGACCAAGCTGCCCGGGATAGAGATGTCCACGGGTTCGCTCGGACAGGGCCTGTCCGCCGGGGTGGGCATGGCGCTCGGCGCGCGGATGGGCGGGCCCGGTTCCCACCGGGACGCGCGGACGTACGTACTGCTCGGCGACGGGGAGTTGCAGGAGGGCATGACCTGGGAGGCGGCGCATGTGGCGCCCCGCTACCAGCTGGGCCGCCTGGTCGCGATCCTGGACCACAACGGCCTCCAGCAGTACGGGTGGCCGCGCGGCGCCGACGACCGCGGCGACCGCCGCGACCCCTGGGCGGGGGTCGATCTGCGGGCCACCTTCACCGGGCTCGGCTGGCGGGTGCTGGAGATCGACGGCAACGACATCGCCGACATACGGGCGGCGCTCGCCGAGGCCCGGCGGTCCGAGGCCACCGGCCCGCCCACGATGATCCTCGCCACCACCCGCAAGGGGCGTGGCGTCTCGTTCACGGAGATGACCATCCGGTGGCACACCGGTGCCCCCGACGAGGAGCAGCTGGCCGCGGCGCTCGCCGAACTCGAAGGGACAGCCGGATGATGACCCGTACGGCATCGATGCGCGAGGCATGGGGCGCCACTCTGGTCGCCCTCGGCGAGGAGGACACCCGCACGGTGGTGCTCGACGGCGACCTCGCCTCCAGCACCAAGGCCGACGCCTTCGCCGGGGCGCACCCCGACCGGTTCCTCCAGATGGGGATCGCCGAACAGAACCTGGTCGGCGTCGCGGTGGGCCTGGCCACCACCGGACTGGTGCCGTGGCTCTCCTCCTTCGGCGTGTTCTTCTCCCACCGCGCCGTGGATCCGATCCGGATGCTCGTCGCCCAGACCGACGCCAACGTGAAGATCGCGGCGGGATACACCGGGGTGTGCTTCGGCATGGCCGGAAAGTCGCACCACGACCACGCCGACCTCGCCGTGATGCGGGCGATGCCGCGCATGACCGTGCTGGCACCGGGCGATGCCACCGAATGCGAGGCGTTCACCCGCTGGGCGCACGAGCACGACGGCCCGGTGTATCTGCGGCTCGCCCGTGATCCGGGCCCCGGACTGCCCGCCGGGGACACTGCCGTGGGGCCCTTGCGCCCGCTGCGCGACGGGCCGGACGGGGTGCTGGTCTCCACCGGCGCGCAGACCGCCCGCACCCTGGAGGCCGCCGAGCTGCTGGCCGCCGACGGGCTCGACCTGCGCGTCCTGCACGCCCCGACCATCAAGCCCTTCGACGAACGCGGCCTGATCGAGGGGTGTGCGGATCAGCCCTTCGTCGTCACCGTCGAGGAGCACTCCACCTACGGCGGGCTCGGCGGCATGGTCGCCGAGGTCACCTCGGCCGGGCCGCGCCCGCTGCCGGTGCACCGCATCGCGCTGGAGGACACCTGGGTCGAGACCGGGTCCAACGACTATCTGCTGGAGCGGTACGGGCTCTCCGCGCGCGCCGTCGCGGCCCGCGTCGCCCGGCTGGCCGGGGTTTCGAGGTGACCGTACGGGGACCGTTCGGAGGGGATACCACCATGTCCACCACACCCACGGCCGTGATCTCCGGCGCGGCACAAGGCATCGGCGCCGCCACGGCCGGGCACCTCGCCGGGCAGGGCTGGCGCGTCGTCGTCCTCGACCTCAACGGCCCCGGCGCCGAGGCGGTGGCGGCCGCGCTCGACGCCGCACATCCGGTGGCCGGGGGCCACCTCGGGCTGGGGTGCGACGTGTCCGACGAGAGCGCGGTCGGCGCGGCCGTAGCCGGGGCGGCCGACGTGAGCGGGCGGATCGACGCCGTGGTCGCGGGCGCCGGGAACCTCGTACGGGGCCCGGCGGCCGAACTGGACCTCGGGTCCTGGCAACGCCATCTCGACATCCACCTCACCGGCAGCTTCCTGCTGGCCCGTGCCGCGTTCCCCCGGCTGAGCGCCGCACGCGGCTCCGTGGTGACCATCGCGTCCGTCGGGTCGACCTTCGGCCTCCCGCGCCGCGTCGCCTACTCCGCCGCCAAGAGCGGCATCGTGGGGATGACGCGGACGCTGGCCGCCGAATGGGGGCCGCACGGGGTGCGGGTCAACGCCGTAGCGCCGGGCTACGTCAACACCGAAATGGTCCGCTCGGGCCTGGACGCCGGGACCCTGGACCGGGACGCCCTGCTGGCCCGCACCCCGCTGCGCCGACTGGCCGAACCGGAGGACATCGCCGCGGCCATCGGCTTTCTGGTCTCGCCCGGGGCCGGATTCGTGAACGGAGCGGTGCTGCCGGTCGACGGCGGCCTCACGATCGACGGCACCTTCGATCACATCGTGGACCACACCGCCGACCACATCACAGCTCGGTGAGCTGTCCGCGCATCCGTACCGTCTCCGCCGGGTCCCAGCCCTCGCGCGGCACCGACGACAGCAGCAGCCGGGTGTACGGATCCGCCGGGGCGTCCAGTACCCGGGCCGTCGGGCCCGTCTCGACGGCCCGGCCGCGCCGCATCACCAGCGTGTCGTCCGTGACGTGCCCGACGACGGCCAGGTCATGGCTGACGAAGACCAGCGCCACCCCCGTCTCCCGGCGGATCTCGGCGAGGAGCATGAGGATCTGCGCCTGGATGGACACGTCCAGCGCGGCCACCGCCTCGTCCAGCACCAGCACCTCGGGTTCCACGGCGAGCGCACGGGCGATGGCCAGCCGCTGGCACTGGCCGCCGGACAGCCCCCGCGGCCGGGCGTCGGCCTCCCGTCGGCCCAGGCCCACCTGGTCGAGGAGTTCGTCGACCCGCGTGGTGGCGGCCTGGCCCTGGTGCCGCCCGTGCAGCCGCAGCGCCCCGTGCAGACACTGGCGCGCCGTCAGGCGCGGGTCGAGGGACACATACGGGTCCTGGAACACGATCTGGATCTCGCGGGCGCGCCGCAGCCGTTCCGCCCTGCGCCCGGCCGGGCCGCGCGGCCTTCCGCCGCCGCGTCCGCCGGGGGTCCGCTCCCGCCCGTTCACGGTGATCGTGCCCGCGTCCGGCCGTACGAGGTCCACCAGCATGCGGGCGACCGTGGTCTTGCCGGAGCCGGACTCACCGACGATGCCCAGGGAGCCGCCCGCGGGGACGGTGAACGAGACCGTGTCCACGGCCGTCGTCCGGCCGCCGTCCGGGAGGGCGTAGCTCTTGCACAGGCCCTCGACGACGAGTGCGGGGGTGGTCATGTGCTGCTCCTCGTGACGAGTTCCAGTCGGCGGCACGCCGCGAACTCCTGCTCGGCGGACGCCCCGCCGCCGAACGGGATCGCCACCGGGGCCCAGGTGTCGCACTCCGGCTCGGCCTCCGGGCAGCGCGGGGAGAAGGGGCAGCCGGTGAGGGCGTCGGACAGGGATGACGGTCGGCCGGGGATGGGGCGCGGTTCGCGGTCCCTGCCCAGGGTGGGCGAGCACTCCAGCAGGCCGCGGGTGTAGGGGTGCCGCGGGTCGGCGAACAGCCCCCGGGCGGGCTGGTGTTCCACCACGTGGCCCGCGTACATCACGTACACGCGGTCGCAGTAGGCGGCCGCGAGCGGCAGGTCGTGGGTGATGAACAGGGTCCCGAGGCCGCTGCCGGACTCCCGCCGCTCGGCCTGGATGCCGCGCAGCAGCGCCAGCACCTCCGCCTGGGTGGTGGCGTCCAGCGCGCTCGTCGCCTCGTCGGCGAGGAGGAGGTCGGGTTCGGTGCACAGCGCGGCGGCGATCACGACGCGCTGGAGCATGCCGCCGGACAGCTCGTGCGGGCGCTGCCGCATCCGGCGTTCCGGGTCGGGCAGGCCCACGGCGGCGAGCAGCTCCGTCGCCTTCGCCACCGCCGCGCGCTTCGGCAGGCCCAGGACCCGGGTGAGCGGTTCGGTGAGGAAGTCGCCGATCCGGCGCACCGGGTTCATCGCGGAACGCGGGTCCTGGAAGATCATGGAGACGGTGCGGGACCGGTGCGCGCGCAGCCGCGCGGGGTCCATGGCGAGCACGTCCTCGCCGTCCACCCGCACGGAGCCGGAGGCGTGCGCGTGCTCGGGGAGCAGGCGCAGCACGGCCCGTGCCGTGGTGGACTTGCCGGAGCCCGACTCGCCGACCAGGCCGACCACTTCACCCCGGTCGATCCGCAGCGACACCCCGCTGAGCAGTGGCCGGGCGGCGGCACCGGCGGGCAGCCGGAGGGTGAGATCTTCGATGTCCAGCAGCATGGCCGGCTACCTCCCGTGGCCGAGGCGGTCCGAGACCCAGACCCCGACGATGTTGAAGGCCACCACGACGGCGGCGATGGCCGTGCCCGGTACGAGGGCGGGCAGCAGCGCTCCCTGCACCACGGCGTCCTGCCCTTCCTGCACCATCAGCCCCCAGTCGATCGAGGGCGATCCGGCGCCGAAGCCCAGATAGCTGAGGGCGGCCAGGCTCATCAGCCCCTCGCCGAAGAGCACCACGAGGTACCCGATGAGCGCACCGGACAGATTGGGCACGAGGTGCCGTACGCAGATCCGCGCCCCGCTCATGCCCTGGACCCGGTAGGCGTCGATGTACGGCTGGGAGCGCTCGGCGAGGGCGACACTGCGGGTGTAGCGCGCGATCGTGGGCGCGTACGCGAGCCCCAGGGCGAGGATCGACGTGGTGAGCCCGTCGCCGAAGACCGCGATCACCAGGACGACGAACAGCAGGCCCGGGAAGGCGTACATCACATCGGTCACGCGCGAGAGCAAGGTGTCCACCCAGCCGCCCCGCCAGGCCGCCACCGTGCCCATCGTGACGCCGAGCACCGCGGCCAGGGCGAGCAGCGCCAGCGGGGCCAGCAGGCTCGACCGTGCGCCGTACAGGACCCGGGACAGCAGATCCTGTCCCGAGGCGTCGGTGCCCAGCGGGTGCTGTGACGTCGTCCCCGCGAGCGAGGCCGACAGGTCGACCGCGTCGGGCGCGTGGGGTGCGAGCAGGGGTGCGCACACCGCCGCCACCACGACCAGGGCGAGGAAGCCGCCCGCGACGACCACCTGGAGCGGGCGGCGGGCCCGTATCGTCACCGGGACCAGGGCCCCGGCCGTCACCGTCGTCATGCGGTCTTCACCCTCTTTGTCGTGCTCCGCTTGGTACCCCGTGAGACCCGGGGGTCGATCAGGGGATGGACCAGGTCGACCAGCGTCGTCACCACCACATAGCCGATGACCATCAGCAGCAGCACCGCCTGGGTCACCGGGAAGTCATGCGTACTGATCGCGCTCACCAGCAGCGAGCCGACCCCGCTGAGGCCGAAGGCCGTCTCGACCACGACCGTTCCGGCGAGCATGCCCGCCATGACCAGCCCGCACATGGTGACGATCGGGCCGAGCGCGTTGCGCAGCACATGCCGGACGACGATCTGCCGCTCCGCCATCCCGGAGGCCCGGGCGGCCTCCACGTGGTCGGAGGCGTACGCCTCGGCCATCGCCTGCCGGGTGACCCGGCTGATCACCGCGAGCGCTCCGAGGGCCAGGGCGAACGCGGGGAGCGTCAAGTGGTGCAGCCGGCCGGTGAACCCCTCGCCCTGGCCGGTCACCGGGAACCAGCCCAGCCGCACCCCGAACAGCGACACCAGCGCGATGGCCGCGACGAACGAGGGGACCGACGCGGCGAGCGTGGTGCCCCCGACGACGGCCGAGTCCACCCAGCCGCGGCGCAGCGCCGCCAGGACACCGGAGCCGACGCCCAGGATCACGAAGAACACCGTGGCGTAGGCGACGAGTTCCAGGGTGGTGGGCAGCCGCGCGCCGATCAGGTCCGCGACGTGGTCGCGGTACTGGAACGACCGGCCCAGGTCACCCTGGGCGCTGTCCCACAGCCACCGTCCGTACTGCACGACGAGCGGCTCGTCGAGGTGGTATTGCGCGCGGACCGCCGCGAGCTTCTCCGGGGTGAGTTCCTGACGGCTGCCGGAGAGGAGGACGGCGGGGTCTCCCGGGGCGGCGTAGGCGGCGGCGAAGATGACGAACGACGCGGCGAACAGCGTGGCGAGCAGGCCGGCGAGCCGGCGCGGCAGTCCGCGGAGCATGGCGTCAGCCCCTCTTCGTACCGAGGTCGGCGGCCCACGGGTAGTACAGCGACACCATGGACGCCGGGGGACCGGTGTACTTCTCGCCGAGCACCATCACCGACGGCACCTGCACCAGCGGGATCCACACCGCGTTGTCCGCGAACTTCTTCTGCGCGTCGATGATGAGGTCCGCGCGCTCGCGGTCGTCGAGCGTCTGCTGCGCCTTGGCGACGAGCGCGTCGTAGCCGCGGTCCGCGTAGCCGAGCCAGTTGTTGGCGTTGCCGCTCATGCCGTTGTCGTAGAAGCCCACCGGGTCGGCCTTGGAGATGTACCAGTCGACCGGAATCAGATCGAAGCCCTTGCGCGCCTTCGGGTCGGAGAAGAACTCCCCGTACTGGCTCGGCGGGATGGTCTTGACGGTCACCTTCAGCCCGATCTTCTGGGCCGCGCCGCGCACCGCGTTGGTGATGACCGTCTGGATGTCGGTGCCGTCGTTGGACACCACGACCGGCTCCCCGGGCTCACCCGCCTGCTCGACCAGCTTCTTCGCCCGCGCGATGTCGTCCCCGGACGGCGACGCCGCGTACGCGGTGGACTTCTCCAGGTCCTTCTGCGCTTGTCGGAACGCGGCCTTCTGGTACCCCCACGCACCCGGGCCCACCGGGGTGGCCCATGGCTCGGCGAGGCCGCTGAAGCCGGACGTGGAGATCCCCTTGCGGTCCATGGCCAGCGACAGCGCCTCGCGCAGCCGGGCGTCCTTCAGCGCACCGCCGTCGGTGGGGACCAGCGACCAGGCGGTGGTGGACTGCCCGTAGTAGGCGCGCACGCCCTTCTTCTCGGCCAGCACGGCGGCGGGGCCGGTGGCCGTCAGATAGGCGCCGTCCGCGGCTCCGGTGGACAGGGCGTTGACCAGCGCGCTGCCGGAGGCCCAGCGGAAGACGACCTGCTGGGTGAGCGGGCGGACCTTGGTGTCCCAGTAGTTCGCGGCGCGCTCGATGGTGAGGGAGGAGCCGGAGTCCCACTTCTTCACCCGGTACGGCCCGGTGCAGGCGTCGGGGTGGCCGGGGGTGCCGAAGTCGTCGCCCTGCCGCTCGACCACCGTGCGCTCCATGATGATCCCGGCGTCACCGGCCAGGGCCTTCATGAACAGCGCGCTGGGCTTCTTGAACGTGATGGTGACCTGGGACGGGCCGGTCTTGGCGATCGTGTCGACGTCCTCGTACTCGTCCGACTCGGACATCTCCGGCCGGGCGTGCCGCTTGAGGCTCCACACCACGTCGTCGGCCGTCATCCGGGCGCCGTCGTGGAAGGTGACGTCGTCGCGGAGGGTGAGGACGAGCTTCTTGCCGCCCGCGTACTCGGCCTTCTTCGCGAGGTGCGGTGCGGTGGTGAGGTCCGGCCGCAGCTGGAGCAGCCGCTCGCACACATTGGCCAGCACGGTGCGGGTGCTGCTGCCGCCCTGGCTGTCCATGTCGAGCGTGCCGGGCTCGTTCTCCACGAGCCAGTTCACGGTGGCGGCGGAGCCGGACGCCTTGGCGGTGGTGTCGGTGAGTTCGATCTCGGCGACGTCGGCGGTGGCGCCGCCGCCCCCGGAGGGCGCCCCGGAGCACCCGGCGGTGAACAGCAGCGCCCCCGCGACGCCGGCTGCGATGGTGAGTTGCGTGGTTCTCATGGCAGGCCCTCCGGTGGTTCGGAAGATGAGGGGAGTCAGCGCGGCGCGTGCGGGCCGTCGTAGAGGTTCCAGGGCAGGTGCTGGTATGCGCGGTCGCAGGGCGTGCCGGGGGTCACGTAGTAATCACCGGTGGTCAGGTCCACGCAGGAGGACAGCAGCGTCATCCACTGTTTGACCTCGGGCTGCCGGGGGTCGGGGTGGGTGCACAGCCCCTCGGGGTGGCCGAGGTGGTCGGACATGGCCTGGTGGATGAGCTTGCGGGACTGGTCCGGCGCGGTGGCCCCGCGCAGCTGGCGCAACCCCGCCTCGGCCCGGGGCACCCGGATCAGGGAGTCGGAGGACCCGGGACGGTATCCGGCGGCGAGCTGGACCGGGACGGTGGCCTGGTAGTGGTTGCCGTGGACGAGCAGCCCGTCGTCCGGATACAGCCAGCCGTGTGCGCCCGGTGTGGTCTCCAGGTCGACGGCGAAGCCTTCGCGGCAGGTCAGCAGGGCGTTGCTGGCGATGTGGCCGCGGGTGCGGCACAGCACGTCGACCGCCGCGCTGATCGACTCGCTGTCCAGCACCCGGCGGCGGATCACGGTCTGCGGCAGACCGATGGCGTCGTCGAACCGGCCGCCCAGGCCGTTGGCGTTGAGGGCGACGCCCGCGGAGTTGGCGCCCTGGCGGCCGATCTGGCCCGCCTCGACCTGCATGATCACGGTGGGCCGCGGGGGCTGGACGATCCGCAGCATCAGGAGGGTGTCCGAGGTGCCCGCCCGCCAGTCCCAGTTCTGGCCGCAGTACACATGGCCGTCGCCGCTCGCCTCGCCCAGGACGGCGAAGGAGGTGCATCCGTCGGCCGCCGCTTCCTTCGCCTCCGCCACGTCTCCCGGGGTGCCCTCGCTGCCGCGCATCCGGGCGAAGGTCTGGTCGTAGAGGATCTCGCCGCGGGCGTTCAGCGCGAGGACGTCCAGCAGCCCGACTCCCGCACCCTCGGCGATCCCGCGCATCTCCTCGACCAGATCGGGCGCGTAGCCGCGCACCGGCTCCAGCCAGCGCTCGGCGCGCGCGGTGACCTGGTCCCAGGTCAGCCCCGACGATTCGCCGAAGGCCTCCTCGTAGTAGGTGAGCGCCGCGCCGAGCCGCGTCCGCGCCGCCTCGCCGTACTGGCGGCCACGCTCGGCGGGCGGACCGGAGATCTCGATGATCGGGATGGTGCCGGCTGTCATGGCGCTCCTGTGTGCCGAGGACTCATGAGGCTGTAATGTTCGTTTCAGAAATTCCGGTTTCTGGAATGATGAGACCAGATGGTAATGACCACTACAGGGAAGTCAATAGCTGTAATGAGCGAATCGGATGAGGCGACCGGGGTGACGCGCCTGCACACCGCGGTCCGCGACATGTGGGGGGAGCTGTCCGCCTCGGAGCGCGAGGTGGCCCAGTACCTGGTGAGCGCCCCGCCGGAAAACCTGCTCTTCGCGAGCGCCCAGGAGCTGGGCGCGGCCAGCGGCACCAGCAACGCCACCGTCGTCCGCGCCCTCCAGCGCCTCGGCTACGCGGGCCTGCCCGCCCTCAAGCGGGAACTCGCCTCCGGCTTCACCTCCGCCACCGCCCCCGAGGAGCGGCTGAAGCAGCGCATCGCCCATGTCGGCCACGACCTGGAGCAGATCAAGGACCGGGTCTTCGACGAGGCCGTGGAGCGTCTCGACCAGTGCCGCCGCCTGCTGGAGTCCGAGGTGTTCGAGCAGGCGGTCCGGATGCTGGCCGACGCGCGCGAAGTGGTCGCGTACGGCGTCGGCGCCTCCGAACTCGCCGCCCGCCACGTGGTGCTGAAGCTGCGCCGGGCCGGGCGCCGGGCGCGCTTCATCGGCGCCACCGGCTTCACCATGGCCGACGAACTGCTCGACCTCGGCCGCGGGGACGCCGTGGTGATCCTCCACCCCGGCCGCCGGCTGCGGGAGTTCACCGTGCTCACCGAGCGGGCGCGGGCCGTCGGCGCGAGAGTCCTGCTGGTGACCGACGTGCCCAAGGGCCCCCTCGCCCGCCACGCCGACGTGGTGATCAGCGCCCCGCACACCCCCACCGGCATCACCGCCGAGTCCCTGCCGGGCATCGTCGTGATGGACACCCTCGTCCTGGCCCTCGCCTCGCTGGACGAGCCCCGCGCCGTCGAAGCCTCCCACCAGCTCACCGTGTTGCGCGGGCAGCTCATCGACCGGGCCGAGCCCAAACAGCGCAAGGGCTGATCACCTCACGGATCGGAACCGCGAATGTCTGACGAATCGCCGCCCGTCTGGCCGGGCGGGGCGCGCTGCGCCGTCATGCTCAGCTTCGACGTGGACGGCCCCACCCTGTGGGTGGACGACCGCGCCACCGGGCGGTGCGACGACGCGCGGGGCTTCTCCATCGGTGCGTACGGGCCCTGGCGGGGCACCCCGCGCCTGCTGGACCTGCTGGACGACCGTGCCTTGCCCGCCACCTTCTTCGTCCCGGGCAAGATCGTGGAACACTGGCCCGCCGTGGCGAAGGACATCGCCGCGTCCGGCCATGAGATCGGCCACCACGGCTGGATGCACGAGACCTTCTACGACCATCCCCGCTCGGCCCAGCGTGACATCATCGCCCGCAGCCAGGACCTGCTGGAACGCACCACCGGGGGCCGTGCGGTGGGGTTCCGCAGCCCGAGCGGCGACATCGCCGCCGACACCCCGGCGCTCCTGGCGGAGCTGGGGTTCTCGTACTCCAGCTCCATGCGCGGCGACGACCGCCCGTACCGCTGGGAGATCGACGGCCGTCCCACCGACCTGATCGAGATCCCCGCGCACTGGGAGCTGGACGACTACCAGCAGTTCGTCTACAACGAGTCCCCGCCCGAGCCGCAGGGACTGGACCGCATCGCCAGCACCCTCGCCACCTTCGACAACTGGCGCCGCGAGTTCGACGGCTACCACCGTTGGGGGCTGTGCTACGTGCTGATGCTGCACCCCCAGGTCATCGGCAAACCCCAACGGGTGCGCGCCCTGGGCCGCCTGCTGGATCACATGGGACGCCAGGGGGACGTCTGGTTCGCCACCGGTGCCCAGATCGCCGACTGGTGGCGATCGCGGAGCGTGGTCTGACATGACGACGGACAAGCCGGTCATGGCGACGGACACGCCCGCACCCGGCATCGGCGGCCCCCGGCGGCGGCAACCGCGCCCCCGCTGGCCGGAGGGCGCACGCTGCGCGGTGGTGCTGACGTTCACCCTCGACGCCGAGCTGTTCTGGCTCCGGCTCCACCCGTCCGCCCGGCAGCGGCCCAAGACGCTGTCCCTGGGGACGTACGGGATACGCCGCGGCGTCCCGCGGCTGCTCGACCTGCTGGACGCCTACGCCCTGCCCGCCACCTGGTTCGTCCCCGAACACACCGCCACGCACCACCGCCTAGCGGTCAGGCGGATAGCCGCCGCGGGGCACGAGATCGCGGCCGCGGCACCCCCGGTCCCCGGCCGGACACCGGACGGGGGCGTCCGGGGCACGTGGTCGCGCACGGCCGCCTCGCTGGAGGCGGTGACCGGGGTCCGGCCGACCGGACTGCGCGCCGCGCCCGGGGTGTTGGGCGACGGGCATGCGGCGCTCCTCGACGAGCTGGGCTTCCGCTGGTCCTCGTCCACCCACGGCGACGACCGCCCCCACCTGCTGTGGTCCGGCGGACGGCCCACATCGGTCCTGGAGGTGCCGTGGCAGTGGGAGTACGCCGACCACCCGTACTTCCTCTACAACGGCGCACCCGTGGCGTTCCCGCCCGGCGAATCCCGCATCGCGGCCTACCGGGATGTCCTGGAGGACTGGAAGGACTCCTTCGACGCGTACCGGGACCACGGCCTGTGCTGGGTCCTGGCCCTCGGCCCGCAGTCCGTCGGCAAGCCGGGGCGGGCGCTGATGCTCGTGGAACTGCTGGACCACATCCGGGCGTACGGGGACGTCTGGTTCGCCACCGCGGGCCAGGTGGCCGAGCACTGGCGGCGGACAGCCGACCCGGGCCCGGAACCGGCGGGCCACCCGGAGCGGGTGAGGGCGGGCTGGCCGTCCCCGCCCGGCACCGAGGGTAGGCTCGACCCCGGTCACATGGGCGCGCGGACCGAGCGCACGGATGGCGAGGAGCGGGATGGCTGTCACCGAACCGGGCGGGCAGAACCGGGCCCGGGGTCGACGTAATCCTGAGCAGGTGAAGGCGGACATCCTCGCCGTGGCCACGGCGGAGTTCGCGGAGCGCGGTCTCGGGGCCGCGAGCGTGAACGAGATCGCCGCCAAGACCGCCACGACCAAGCGGATGATCTACTACTACTTCACCAGCAAGGAAGGTCTGTACACGGCCGTGCTGGAGCGGTCGTACCGGCAGATGGCCGAGACGCTGCTGCGCGAAGTGGGGCCCGCGGACCTCGACCCCGTCGCGGCCCTGCGGCGGCTCGCGGAGAAGACCTTCGACCACCACGACACGCATCGCGAGTACGTCCGTCTCGTGGTCGGCGAGAACATGCTGCACGGGGCCTACATCCGCCGCTCCGGGGAACTGCGGAAGCTCTGGGCGCCGCTGCTCGACATCGTTGCCGACATCCTGCGCCGCGGGCAGGAGCAGGGAAGCATCCGCGCCGACGCCGATCCCATCGACGTACAGGTCCTCGTCAACAGCTTCTCGCTGTTCCACATCACGAACCAGTACACCTTCGACGCCCTGTACGACTACGCGCTCGACGGGCCCGAGGCCCGCGCGCACTTCCGCCGCATGATCGGCGATGTGGTGACCCGCGCCTTCGCCGTCACCTCCTAAACCCGGGATCCGCAGGACAAGGGCCCGCCGCGCCGTATCGCGCGGCGGGCCCGGCGTCCGTGTGCCGCTTTTTGATCCAGGGGGGTTTGGTCCAGGGGGTTAACGAGACTTTGGTCCAGGTGGTACAAAGTCGGTGTGCGGGCCGCTCACGCAAGCGGTCCCGATCGCGCCTCGCCGCGCTCCCGCCTGGCCGGTACCGGGTCGATCACCCGCGCCACCAGCTTCCTCAGCCACGCCTTACGCACACTGCCCCCTCCCCACGGAGCCGCACTGGGGGCACACGCACCCCGAAAGGCCCAGCCATGCCCCTGACGACCCCTTCCGTTCCCCCCGACGAGGCCACGTGGAACGAGGCCAAGGCCCGCCGGGCCGCCCGTGCCAGCTTCCTCGGCAGCATGCTCGAGTACTACGACTTCTACGTGTACGGGTCCGCCGCGGCGCTGATCTTCAACGAAGTGTTCTTCACCCGCGCCCACGGAGCCATCGGCACGCTGGCCTCGCTCGCCACCTTCGGCGTCGGCTATGTCGCGCGCCCGGTCGGAGGCGTGGTGCTCGGCCACTTCGGGGACCGGGTCGGGCGCAAGAAGGTCATGCTGTTCACCCTCGTCCTCATGGGGGCGTCCACGTTCCTCATCGGGTGCCTGCCGTCCTACAGCAGCATCGGCATCCTCGCCCCCGCCCTGCTGGTACTGCTCCGGCTCGCCCAGGGATTCTCCGCCGGTGGCGAGCAGGCCGGTGCCAATTCGCTCACCCTGGAACACGCGCCACCGAACCGCCGTGCCTTCTACACCAGCTGGACCCTCACCGGGACCCAGGCCGGGTTCATCCTCGCGAGCCTGATGTTCCTGGCGGTGTCCACGCTGCCCGACCGGCAGCTGTTCGCGTGGGGGTGGCGCATCCCGTTCTGGTCCAGCGCCGTGGTGGTCGTGGTGGCCTACTGGGTGCGGCGGCGCCTGGAGGAGCCCCGGGAGTTCACGGAGAAGAAGGACCACGACCGCACCGCGCGCCTGCCAGGGGTCGCCGTCCTGAGGTCGCAGCCGTGGGATGTGCTGCGCGTGGCGCTGTGCCAGTTCAACTCCGTCGGCGGCAGCATCTTCTCCGTCTTCGCCCTCGCCTACGCGACCGGGGACGACGTCGGATTGTCGCGGACCACCATGCTGTGGGTGGCCATCTTCGCCAATGTCTTCGCCCTGGTGATGCAGCCCCTCGCCGCGCTGCTGGCGGACCGGATCGGCCGCAAACCGGTGTTCATCGGCGGGGCGCTCGGCTTCGCGGCGACCATGTTCCTGTATCTCCACGCGCTGTCCACCGCGAACCTCGGGTACATCTTCTTCGGCGCGTTCCTCGTCACCTCGTGCTTCTACAGCTGCCTCAACGCCACCTGGCCCTCGATGTACGGGGAGTGGTTCAGCACCCCCGTGCGCTACTCGGGAACGGCGATCGGCACCCAGGTCGGCATCGGCTTCGCGGGCTTCGCACCCACCATCGCCTACGCGATCCTCGGCGACGGCCCCGGCGGCTGGATCCCGGTCGCCCTCCTCGTCGCCTTCGCCATGGCCGTCGCCGCCACCTCGTGTGCGACCGGCAGGGAGACCTACCGGACCCCCATGTCCCAGCTCGGCAAGCAGCCCGTCCCCACGGCCGCGCCGACCCCGCCGCAACCCCAGCGGCCGACCGTCACCCGATAGAGCCGTCCGTCACCCGACAGACAAGGACCGAGACCAACCATGACCCGGACACTCCGCGTGGGAATCATCGGATGCGGCAAGATCGCGCTGAATCACGCGAAGGCACTGCTCGCCAACCACAACGCCGAGCTGTACGCCTGCTGCGACATCGACGGCGCACGGGCCGCGGAGTTCGCCACCAGGTTCGGCATCCCCCACGCCTACGACAACTCCGCCGACCTCATGCGCTCCGGCGTCGACACCGTCACCGTCTGCACCCCCCACCCCTCCCACGAGGCCACCGTCGTCGCCGCGGCCCGCCACGGCCTCGACGTGCTGTGCGAGAAGCCGATCTCCATCTCGCTCGCCGAAGCGGACAACATGATCGACGCCACGGAATCCGCCGGTGTGACCTTCGGGGGCCTCTTCCAGCGGCGCTTCTGGGAAGCGTCGCAACGCGCCCATGAGGCCATCCGGAACGGCCGCATCGGCACACCCGTCTTCGCGAGCGTCGCCCTGCGCCTGGGGCGCGACGCCGCGTACTTCACCTCCGATCCCTGGCGCGGGACGTGGGACGCCGACGGCGGCGGCGTCCTCATCAACCAGGCCATCCACTACATCGACCTCATGCAGTGGTGCGTGGGATCGCCCGTGGTGCGGGTGAGCGGAAACATCGCGACCCTCAAGCACGGAGACCACATCGAGGTCGAGGACACCGCCGTGGCCACCCTCGAATTCGCGAACGGCGCCCTCGGCGTCATCCAGGCCGGTACGACCTTCGCCCCCGGCCTCGGCACCCAGGTGCTGGTCACCGGGAACAACGGCGCCACCGTCAGCATCACCGAATTCCCCGAGGGCGAACCGGCGTTCAACGACATCTGGACCGTCGCCGGAGAGGAGAGCTACCGGCCCGTCCACTCCACCGAGATCGACTCCGATCCGTCCCTCGCCACGATCCACGAGGGACTCACGCCCTACCACGCCCTACAGATCGACGACTTCATCGACGCCGTCGCCCACCACCGCGAACCGCTCGTCACCGGGCGCGAGGCCAGGAAGGCCCTGGAGATCGTCCTCGCGATCTACGAATCCGCCCGGACCGGCGGGCCCGTGGACCTCGGCGCGGCCCGCCCGGCACAGCTGACGCACCGGTGAAAGGCGGCCGCACCATGACACCTGACCAACTCGCCCTGGGGGCCATGACCTTCCGCGGACGGGACTTCGAAGCCTCTCTGGACGCGGCGCGGCGCAGCGGATTCCCCGCGGTCGGCATCTCGGTGGCCCAGTGCGTGGCGTGCCTGGAGCGCGGCATCCCGCCCGAAGCCATGGCCGAGGCCCTCCGTGACCACGGGCTGCGGGTCGCGGAACTCGAACTGATCCGCCTCGGCGAACGCGGCATCGCCCGGCACCTCAACGCCCTCGTCATCGACCTGATCGGCATCCTGAACCCGGACCGGGTCCATGTGGCCGCGTTCTCGGGGACGCTGGAGGACGCGCAACGGGAGTTCGCCACCCTGTGCGAGGAGATCACCACCGCCGACGTGGCCTTCGAGTTCATGCCGTACGGCACCGTCCGCGACCTGCCCACCGCCGTGGACCTCGTACGCGCCGCAGGCTCCCCGAGGGCGAAACTGGTGCTCGACGTCGTGCACTTCTTCCGCTCGGGCGCGGACATCGCCGACCTCACGCCCGACGTCCTCGCCCTCACCGCGGGCCTCCAACTGTCCGATCTCGTCCCCAGGCCGGGCAAAAGCCTGGCCGAGGAATCCCGCCACCTGAGGGCGTTCCCGGGCGACGGCGTCCTCCCGCTGGCCGACTTCCTCCGCGCGGCTCTCGCGGCGAGTGGCGACACGCCACCGCCCGTCACGGTCGAACCCGTTTCGGACGCGCTGGAGACCCTGCCCGTGGCGTGGGTCGCCGAGCGCGCGATGCAGTCGACCGCGCGCCTGCTCACCGCGGCGAACCGGCCGCGGTAGGCGACCGGCGACCCACGCCCGACCATCCCCCCCGACGACGGAGAACCCGATGATGCGAGCCGCAGTACTCCACGGCCCGAACCTGAACCGGCTCGGCAAGCGCCGCCCCGACAAATACGGGCACGCCACCCTGGCCGACATCGAGCGTGACATCGATGACACCGCCGCCCGTATCGGTGTCGCCGTGCAGCACTTCCAGTCGAACCACGAGGGCTCACTGATCGACTGGCTCCATGAGCGTCAGGACGCCCTCGACCTCATCGTCGTGAACCCCGCCGGACTCACGCCCTACGGCTACTCGCTGCTGGACGCCCTCAACGACACCGGCCTGCCCTTCGCCGTCGTCCACATCTCTCCGTTCGCCGCCGTGGACGGCAGGACGCGCGAGGACATCTTCGCCGCGTCCGCCACCGTCTACGCCTCGGGAATGGGGTGGCGCGGCTACGCCCACGCCCTCGAGGCGCTCACCGCCAAGGTCACGCGAACGCCCGCTCCCGGGTCAGACGGGCTCCGGGAGCGGCCCCAGGCGCTCGATGACACGCTCACGTAGCAGCAGGTACTCCGCCCAGCGGCGCCGCAGCGGACCCGGCGGACGCGGGACGACACGGGCGGCCGTGATGGTCTGCCCGTTCCGGAACTGCTCGCGGGTCAGGTCGAGTTCGACGCCGCTGGGCAGCCGGTTCCACCAGTGAAAGCCACGCTGGGGCCCATCTTCAAGGTGCACCTCGCCGACCACGAGATCGCCGCCGAAGACATCGGTGACGACCAGGGACGTGATGTCGCAGTGCCCCCGGGCCGGGTTGCCGGGCTGCCAGTCGGCCAGGTCATCGGGTGAGCAGGTGTCGGCGGCCCAGCTTTCCCGCAGCGCCTTGTCGAGGTCGAGCAGATTCCAAGGGGTCATGACGGCAGCATCGCAGTCGGCACTGACACCCGCGGACCGCGCACGCACCTATCCGGCCGACCGCACCGTGATGGTCGGCCGATGAGTTCTGTCGTCGGGACCGGTCTGATCGGGTGCAGTGATGACTGGAAGGAGACGAGATGAGTCGCGAGGCGGCGTCTGATGACCGGCAGCGGCAGGTGTTCGCGTTCCTGTTCTGTTCCCTGGACGGCTACCACGAGGGCCCCGACGGGGAATTGCAGTGGGGACTCTACGACGAGGAGTTCTTCGACTGGAACCTGCGCCAGACCCGAGAAGTGGGCGCCCTGCTGCTAGGGCGGCGTACCTATGAGCACTTCGCCGACGTGTGGACCACGGACCATGCCGCCGAGCGGATGCCAGAGGTCACGGCGTTCATGAACGCCGTTCCCAAGACCGTGGTGACGGGGAGCGGCCAGGTCGCCCCCTGGGAGAACACCCGCATCATCGACGGTAGCGGTCTGGACGCCGAGCTTGCCCGGCTCCGGGTCGAATCCGCCGGTGACATCGCGGTCTTCGGGAGTTCGGCCCTCACCGTCACACTGCTGGAGCAGGGGCTGGTGGACGAACTGCGGATCCTGGTGCATCCGGTGCTGCTGGGCCGGGGCCGGAGCCTGTACGCCGGGCTGAGGGACCGCGTCGACCTGACGACCGGGGCGGTGACCGTCTTCCGATCGGGCAACGTCCTCCTGCGGTATCGGCCACCCGGCCGCGCCGGGAACCCATAGGACCGGTTCCCGGCGAAGGGTGGTGCGGTGTGAACGGCCCACGCCGTTCACACCGCCTGGCGGAGCTTCTTCAGGAAGAGATGACGGGGCCGTTGGGGACGGCGTCCAGTACGACGGCGCTCACGGTGACGATCTTGTCCCAGTCGAAGGAGTACTTGTCGAACACCGCGGCGCTGGCGATCCCGCGCTTGACGCCGTTGCTGACAAGGTAAACCGTGGCGGACGAGGGGGACTTGGCCAGCATGGCTCCGTCCGAGAGGTTGCCGCCGTCATCGATGCGGTCGATGTCGATCACGTTCTGAATTCCGTCCCAGCTGCGGAACAGATTGAAGTACGTGGCCTCGTTGGGGATCCCGCGGCGCTTGCCGTCGAGGACCAGGTAGACGGCGGCGCTGGTCACCGTCTTGATGCGGTAGCCGTTCAGCTCCGGATGTTCGCCCTGGATCTGCGCGGACGAGCCCTTCGCGGTGGCCTGTGCTCCGGCGGCGGTCGCCGCGGGGGAGGCGGCGAGTCCGAGCAGAGCGGCCACCAGCAGGCTGACCGCGCCGAGTAAGGCGCGTCTTCGGGCCATGTTTCCTCCAACGGTCGGTGAACGATGGTCGGGGATCCGGCCGACCATCCTCACGCGTCGGGCACCAAGAGGGAAGGCCCCAGGGCCTCACGCCGCACGCGAACGTCTTCGAGGCGGGAGCCGGCGCGGTGGCGAGGAACTCAAGCGGTTCCGCATCCGGCACGACAGCTACTTCGTGGTGGACTTCGAGTCCGGCGCGGAGTGGTCCGTTGCGGTGGCGTGCTGCATGACGAGTTCGTACGACCGCAGGCGGGCCGCCAGTGCGTAGACGGGCGTGACGAGCATCAGTTCGTCCGCTCCGGTCGCCTCCGCCACCTGCGCCAGGCGGCCTACGGCGGTCTCGGGCGTGCCGTGCGCCTGATGCGCCAGGAACGCCGCCAGCGCCTGCCGCTCCTCCGCCGTGAAGGGGTGGGCGGATGCCTCGGCGGGTGAGGGGAAGGGGACCTCGCTGTGGCCCTTGAGGAGCCCGGCCTTGACGACGTTCATCGGGCCGGCCAGCCGCTCCGCCTCCTCCCGCGTCTCGGCGCAGATCGTTTCCACGCACACCAGCACCCGGGGGTGTTCACACCACGCGGAGGGGGAGAAGTGGGCCCGGTAGCGGTCCAGCGCGGCGAGGGTGTTGTCGGGGCGGATGTGGTGGGCGAAGGCGAGGGGCAGGCCGAGTTCCGCGGCGAGCGCGGCACCGGCGGTGCTGGAGGCCAGCAGCCACGGTTCGGGGAGCGTACCGAGCGCCACTTCGTCCACCAGGAACCGCAGCGTCGCCGCCACATCGACCCGGTACTCGTCGTCCGTCGTCGGACCGGCGCCGCGCCGCAGCGCCCGGGCGGTGGACTCGTCGAAGGTGCCGGGCCCGCGGCCGATGCCCAGGTCGATCCGGTCGGGGTGCAGCGCGGCGAGGGTACCGAACTGTTCGGCCAGCATGATGGGGGCGTGGTTGGGGGCGAGCACGCCCCCGGAGCCGAGACGGATGGCCGACGTCGACGCGGCGGCATGGGCGGTCAGGACGACGGGCGGGAAGGCGCCGATGGCGGGGGAGTGGTGGTGTTCGGCGTACCAGAGCCGCCGGTAGCCGAGGGCGTCGAGACGCTGGGCGAAGGCGGTGGTGTCACGTAACGTGTCCACGGCCCGCGTACCGGTCTGGACCATGGCGACTTCCAGCGCGGAGAGCGGCAGGGTGATCATGCGGCCAGCATAGGGAGTTTCCGGCGGCCTCGGACGGCTGTTCTGTCCGCCGGTCCGTCGCTTCCCCACGGCCCGCGGTCCGTCAGCGCGTTGAGCGCGGTCCTTGACGACCGGTAGGCGGCGGCGCCACCGCTGCCGGGGGTGAACTGCGGATTGTCGTTCGTGCTCCAGGTCAACGACCCGGAACCAGGCTGCCGGGAGCGCGGGCGGCCTATCCGGAGACGCCCAGCGAGGCGTAGTCGTAGCCGCCTCCCCAGGGCTCGCTGGTGTGGACGTTGGTCAGCCGGGAGCCGCGCCAGATCGCGGTCCGCTGGAACAGGATGGGCAGATAGGCGGCGGAGTCGGAGATCTTCTCGTTGATCCGCGCGTAGTCCCTCCCGGCCTTCGCCGGGTCCTGTTCCGCGATCGCCGCGTCGAAGAGGTCGTCGACCGTGGGATCGTCCAGCTCCGCGACATTCACGTTGCCGGAGCTCTGGATGAAACGGCTGTCGGCGAGCGGCTGGAGAAATCCCTGGCCGGTCGGGAAATCGGCGAGCCATCTCTGGACGACGATACCGTAGCCCTTCTTCTTCACGGTCGCGGGTGAGCTTATCGTCGCGAAGAAGTCCCGGTAGTCGATCCGCTCGATCTGGGTACGGACACCGACCTTCTTCAGCGACTCCGAGAGTGACGTGGCGATTTCCACGTCGACGGGCTGGTCACGCACCGCGATGGTGGTCGTGAACCCGCCCGACTTTCCGCACGCCTGCAATTCCTTCTCCGCCTGGGAGACGTTCGGCTTGCCCTTCTCCTTGACGGTCTCGTACGGGTCGTAGGAGGAGGCGGAGCCCTCGATGGTCGGCGGAAGGATATGGGGCGCGATGTCGCCACTCTGCGGACCGCCTGCCGCGGTCCGCATGTTCTCCCTGTCCGCCGCGTAGAGGACGGCCTTGCGGCAGTGGACGTTGTCCAGGGGTTTGACGGAGCGAGGGAGGGCCGCGAACAGAAGCCCTCCGGTGTACGGATTGTCCAGCCGGGCCCTGGAGTCGGAGTCGCCCCGGGCCTTGCTGAGGGCAGTCCTGGTGAGTCCGGAATATCCCAGGTCGAGGTCGTACCGGCCCGAGATCAGGGCCTGCGCGTTCGCCTCCTCATTGTCATTGATCTGCACCGTGATCCGGTTGGGGAGAGCGGTGCGGATCGGGTCGGACGACCGGTTCCACTGCGTATTGCGGACCAGCTCCAGTGACTTTTTCGGCGTGTAGGACTTGAACTTGTACGGCCCGGAAGAGAACGGATCATTCTGATACCAGGCTTTGGTGTCCTTCTCCCGCTTGACGGGCGACGCGGTCGGCATCGCGAGCATCTGCTCGAAGTCGCCGTTGGGCTCGGGCAGCCTGAAGACGATGGTCTTGTGGTCCGGGGTCTCGATGGCCTTCAGGCCCAGCTTGTCCTTGGAGGTGTCCTTGTACGGCCCCTTGTAGGTGTGTTCGGGGTCCAGCACCTGCTGGAGATAGACCGGGCCGCCGGTCATCACCTCCGGGGCCCAGATCCGCTCGATGCCGTATTTGATGTCCTTGGAGGTGATTGCCGTGCCGTCCTCCCAGGTGAGGCCGTCGCGCAGGGTGTAGGTGTACGTCTTGCCGCCGTCCGTCACCTCGGCCCTCTTCTCGGCGAGGTCGCCGACCAGTTCGGTGCCCTTCTTGCCGGGTTCCGGGGCGTAGGTGACCAGTTGACGGGCGTAGTAGCGGGAGAAGTTCCAGACGAAGCCGAAATAGCTGCGCTGCGGGTCCCATGAGTCCGCGTCGAGGCTGCTGACGAATTTCAGCGTGCCGCCGGGCTCTTTCGAGGCGTTGACCGTGCCCTTGGTCGCGGCGTTGTACCCGGATGTGGGGCCCGTCTTCGGCGTGCTGGACGACTTCGGTTTCCGCTGTCCGGAGCCGTCCGTGGAGGCGTCGGAATCCTTCATCCAGGACAGCACCAGGGGGATGCCCGCGGCCATCAGGGCAACGGCGAGCGCTCCCACCAGTCCGTAACGGACGCTCCGGCGGAGGCCCGGCGAGGCACCGCGGCGGGAGGGGGCCGGGGCGGGTGACGACAGGGTTGTCGGCGACCAGGCGGGTTTCGGCGGCACGTCGGACAACGGCCGGGGTGCCGGGGCCGGGTCGGGGTCGTACGCCGATGGCGCGGGCGCGGGCGGCGGTTCGTGCGGCGGCGTCGCGGGCTCGGGCACGGGTGTCGGCCCTGGCTCGTGGTCGTACGGCGGCGGGCCGAAGCCGGGCGGCGCCCAGGCCACGTTGCGGGCCAGGGCCAGGCCGCCCGCCGTGTTGCGGTCGCGCTTCTGCGGCAGGGGCCGCCCCTTCGCCCGCAGCGCCGTGTACACCTGTGCGTAGACCGTGTCCAGGTCCAGCAGCTCCGGCCCGCCCGGCGCCCCGTCGCGCAGGAGCCGCAGCAGCTCACCGGTGAAGGCGGTGTGGGGCTCACCCGGCGGGGCGAGGGCGAAGCTGGTGTCGGGGACGGAGGCCAGCAGATAGGTGCCCTCGACTTCCACCTGGTCGATCACCGCCTCGGTGCCCGGCGCGCTCATGAAGCCGAGCACCCGTCCGCTGAAGCAGCAGTCGAGCAGCATCACTTGGCGGCCGGTCCGCCCGTCGAGCACGACGTCGCGCAGCGTGCCGTAGGGGAGCCCGGTGTAGGAGCGGTGCGGTATCGATCCGGTCAGCCCCAGGAAGAGTTCGCCGCGGCGCGGCTCCACGAGGCCGTGTCCGGCGAAGTACACCAGCAGGGTGTCCGTGGCTTCCTCGGCCGCGGTCCGCACGGCGTCGAGGACCTCGACCGCGGTGGCGGGATCCTCGATCACCGTGCAGTGCTCGGGCGCCAGCCCCCATGAATGCGGGGCGCATAAGGCCGCGGCCAGCGCGCTCAGGTTGTTCGCCACCGCCGGGATCTGTTCCAGATGGGCATACCGGCTGGTGCCGATGAGCACCGCGCGGGTGGCGGCGGGGTCGGGCAGGACGGCCACGGCTACCGCCCTTCCCCGGCGTCTTCCCCCGCATCGGCCTCCCGGTCCCGTTCCCCGTCCCCCTCCGGTGCGGGTTCGGCCGGGGGCTCCAGCGCATCGATCAGACGCCGCAACTCCTCGTCGCCGCCGCCGTCGAGGGAGACCGTGAGGTCACCGCGGCGCACGGTGATGCGGCGGGCATGCGGCCGTGTCTGCCGCCAGGTGGACAGCGCCAGCGCGAAGGAGGCCGCGCTCCAGGCGTTGTCGGTGACCAACTGCAACACATCGGTGAGCAGGCCCATCTGGCCCGGCGACGGCGGGGCTTGGACCAGCTCCACACGGGCGCCGCGGCGCATGGCCGGATCCCGTCCCAGCCAGTCGTGGAGCGATCGCAGCTCCTCCTCGCCGCCACTCACCGCTACGTCGATCCGCACCAAGCCCCCTTGTGACGACAGTCTTCTCAATTCTGTCGTACTCGGGGGCGTCTGCGCAGGATGAATGCGGGGCAGGATGAACGCGGGGAAGGATCAACGATCGGACGGCGCCGGGGACGGCTGCGGAACGTTCCGGGCAGCCGGGCAATCACCCACTCCTCGCCACTCTCAACGTATAGCGCACCGGGGGCCTTGCGGCAAGGCCCCCCTCGTGCCGCAGAATTCCCGGCCGAAGCCAGGACCTGCCGAAACGGAGTCGCGACGTGCGTGTGTTGTTGTCGGAGCATGGGGTGAGCGGGCCCACTGGCGCGTTCGATCTTCCCGACCGCCTCTCCCCCAAGGCCGACCCGGCGCTGATCGCCGGGGACGAGCGGCACTTCGCGGCCATCGCGGAGTGCCTCGAACAGTCGATCGCCGATCTGTCCGACAGCCTCGAAGCCGCGCGCAAGGCGCCCGGTGGCGTCGGCAGGCAGGCGATGGACCGGGACACCGAGATCCACCGGCTGACCGCCCGCCTGCGCGCGCTGCGCCGCTTCGGCCTGGACCTGTGCCTCGGGCGCATGGTCGGCGAGGACGGCGCTGAGCCCGTGTACGTCGGACGGCTCGGCCTCAAGGACAGCACGGGCCGTCAGCTGCTGCTGGACTGGCGTTCCCCCGCGGCCGAGCCGTTCTTCGGGGCCACCCACGCCAACCCGATGGGGCTGGCGAGCCGCCGCAGATACCGCTGGACCCTCGGCCGGATCAGCGACTACTGGGACGAGGTGTTCACCTCGGACGGGTTCGCCGGGCACGCCGCGCTGGACGACCAGTCCGCCTTCATCGCCAGCCTGGGCAGCAACCGGTCGCCACGGATGCGCGACGTGCTCGGCACCATCCAGGCCGACCAGGACGCCATCATCCGGGCGGGCTCCCGGGGCGCCCTCGTCGTGGACGGCGGTCCGGGCACGGGGAAGACCGTCGTCGCCCTGCACCGCTCCGCCTACCTCCTCTACTCCGACCCGCGCCTCGCGCACCGCCGGGGCGGTGTGCTGTTCGTCGGCCCGCACCAGCCCTATCTGGCCTACGTCGCCGACGTCCTGCCCAGCCTCGGGGAGGAGGGCGTGCAGACCTGCACGCTGCGGGACCTTGTCGCCGAGGGGGCCGGAGCGGCGATCGAGGCCGACCCGGAGGTGGCCCGTCTGAAGTCGTCCGCGGACATGGTGGCGGCGATCGAGAAGGCCGTCAGGTTCTACGAGGAGCCGCCCGCCGAGGGCATGACGGTCACGACCGACTGGGCCGACGTCTGGCTGGGTGCCGACGACTGGGCGGAGGCGTTCGACGCACCGGAGCCGGGCACTCCGCACAACGAGGCGCGCGAGCAGATCTGGGCGGAGCTGGCCGCGATCCTGCTGGACAAGCTCGGCGAGCTCGGCGAGGAGATCTCGCCCGATGTCTTCCGGAGGTCGCTGCTGCACGACGAGGAGCTGGTCACGACGCTCAACCGCGCGTGGCCGCTGATCGACGCGGCCGACCTCGTGGGCGACCTGTGGTCGGTGCCCGCCTACCTGCGGATGTGCGCCCCCTGGCTCGGCCCCGACGAGGTGCGGAAGCTGCGCCGCAAGGAGGCTCCCCAGGCGTGGGCGGTGTCCGACCTGCCGCTGCTGGACGCGGCGCGGCAGCGGCTCGGCGATCCGGAGACGGCCCGGCGCACGCTCCGGCACCAGGCCGCCGTCGACGCCGAACGCCGCCGCATGGCCGACGTCATCGACAACGTGCTCGCGGCCGATGACGACGGGGAAGGCGCGGTGACGATGCTGCGCGGACGGGACCTCCAGGACAGCCTGATCGACGAGAGCGCACTGCCCGGCGCCGACCCGGACCTGCTCGCCGGTCCGTTCGCGCACATCGTCGTGGACGAGGCTCAGGAACTGACCGACGCGGAGTGGCAGATGCTGCTGCTGCGGTGCCCGTCCCGGAGCTTCACCATCGTCGGGGACCGCGCCCAGGCCAGGCACGGGTTCACGGAGTCGTGGCAGGAACGGCTGGAGCGGGTCGGGCTCGACCGGATCAACCTGGCCTCGCTGAGCATCAACTACCGGACGCCGGAAGAGATCATGGCGGAAGCCGAGCCGGTCATCCGGGCCGAACTCCCGGACGCCAACGTGCCGACCTCCATCCGCAGCGGCAACGTCCCCGTCGAACACGGCTCCGTCGCGGACCTGAACACGATCCTCGACACCTGGCTCGCCGCACACGACGAGGGGACCGCCTGCGTCATCAGCACGGGTGACATCGGGACGGGTGACATCGGAGCCGACGCCTTCCGGGCGACGTCCCGCGTCCGGTCGCTGACCCCGGAGCTGTCGAAGGGGCTCGAATTCGACCTGGTCGTCCTCGTCGACCCGGAGGAGTTCGGCGAGGGCATCGAGGGAGCGGTCGACCGCTACGTGGCGATGACCCGGGCGACGCAGCAGCTCGTCATCCTCACGACCTAGCCATCGGCTGGTGTGTTCCCGGCGTGTGTCCGAACGTACGGCGGAACACATCGATGAACGCGCTGGCGGACGACCAGCCGCACCGGTGCGCCACGGTGGTCACCGGAAGGTTCTCCGCCAGCAGGATCAGCGCGTGGTACAGGCGCAGTTGGGTGCGCCACTGCGGGAAGGTCATGCCGAGGTCGGCCTTGAAGTGGCGGGAGAGCGTGCGGTCGCTGGCGCCGACCTCCCTGCCCAGCGCGGCCAGGGTGCGGCCGTCGGCCGGGTCGTCGCGCAGGATCTCGCACACCGCCTTCAGCGGAGGGGCGGTGGGCGTGGGCAGGTGCAGCGGCTGCTGGGGTGAGGCCCGCAACTGGTCGAGCAGTACGGCCCGCAGCCGCCCGCGCTCGGGGCTGTCGTCGTGCGGGGTGTGCGTGTAGACGAGGATCAGTTCGCGGAGGAGGGGGCCGACCGCCAGCACGGTCGGCTCGTCCAGCCCGAGCGGGTTGTCGCTCGCGTCCAGCCCGATCAGGTGCAGTTCCAGTTCGCCGTGGGCCTGGTGGGCGTGCACGGTGCCGGCCGGCACCCAGATGGCGCGCGTGCCCGGGGCGATCCAGGTGCCGGTGCCGGTCGTCACGGCCAGCACTCCGCGGCCCGCGTAGACGATCTGGTGGTCGTCGTGGCGGTGTGCGTCGATGGCGGCTCCGGGCGCCAGCCACTGGGTGCGGGTCGGCGCCACGGGTTCATGGCGGGCCACCGGCTCATGGCGGGCCACCGGCTCATGGCGGACTTTCGGCATGGGTTGGCAGTTTATCGGAAGCCCGACAGGGTGCCCGGTGATGACGATGGCGGTGTGCCCAGGAACAAATCCATCATCATGCTGTCGGTCGGCCACGCCTGCGTGGACGTCTACCAAGGCGCCGTCGCGTCGCTCGTCCCGTTCTTCGTGGCCGAGCGCGCCTACAGCTACGCCGCGGTCTCGGGCATCGTGCTCGCCGCGTCCCTGCTGTCCTCGGTGGCACAGCCGGCGTTCGGCGCGCTCACCGACCGCTGGGCGATGCCCTGGCTGCTGCCGGTGAGTACGGTCCTCGGCGGGCTGGGGATCGCCCTGAGCGGTGTGAGTGGTTCGTACGCCTGGACGCTGGCGTTCGTGGCCGTGTCCGGTATCGGGGTCGCCGCCTACCATCCCGAGTCCGCGCGCGTCGCGCGGCGCGTCAGCGAGGGCAGCCACAGCGCGATGGCCTGGTTCTCCCTCGGTGGCAACCTCGGCTTCGCCACCGCGCCGCTCATGGTCGGCGCCGTCGTGGCCACCGGCGGTCTGCGCCTGTCGCCGCTGCTCGTCGTACCGGCGCTCGTCGGCAGTGTGCTGTGCCTGCCCGTCCTGCGCGCACTGGGCGGCCCGGTGCGCGGCGACTCCGGTGCGGCGGTGGTGACGGGCACCGACGATGTCGCCTCGTTCGTGAAGCTGTCGCTGGCCGTGGTCTGCCGGTCCATCGTCTTCACCGGCCTGAGCACGTTCATCTCGCTGTACGCGCAAGCGCGCCCGGGCGGCAGCACGGCCGCGGGCACGGCGGCGCTGTTCGTCCTCTACCTCGGCGGCGCGGTGGGCTCCGTGCTGGGCGGCCATCTGGCCAACCGCTGGGACCGGGTCACCGTCGCCCGCTGGTCGTACCTCGTCACGGTCGCCGCGGTCGCGGGGATCGTGTTCGTGCCCGGACCGGCGATCCATGTGTTCGTGGCGCTGACCTCCGTCGGCCTGTACGTCCCCTTCTCCCTCCAGGTCACCCTCGGCCAGGACTATCTGCCCACCCGCACCGGCACCGCCGGCGGGATCACCCTCGGGCTCACCGTCAGCATCGGCGGCCTGGTCACCCCGCTCATCGGCAGCGTGGCCCACGCGACCTCCCTGCGCACGGCCCTGACCCCGCTGATCCTGATGCCCGCCCTGAGCTGGCTGCTGTTCCGCGCGCTGCCCGAACCCACCGCGCCGGACGCCGCTAGCCGTCGTCCGGCGCCTCGTCCGGAGCCTCGCCCGGGCCGTCGTCGGGTACGTAGCGCAGCACGTCGCCGGGCTGACAGTTGAGGGTGCGGCAGATCGCGTCGAGCGTCGTGAACCGCACCGCCTTCGCGCGGCCGTTCTTCAGCACGGCGATGTTGGCGGGCGTGATGCCGACGGCGGCGGCGAACTCGCCGACGGACATGTTGCGTTGGGCGAGCTGGACGTCGAGGTCGACGATGATCGCCATCAGACGACCTCGGCCATCTCGGTCTCCAGGTCGGTCGCCTTGCGCAAGAGGCTGCGCATGATGACGATGAGCATCGCGAACGAGGCCCCCACACCGGCGCTCGCGGTCGCGGCGAACAACGCGCTGATGACGTCCATGCCGTCGCCGGGAGAGGGGATGGACGCCAGGGCCAGATGTGCGGTGACGCCGATCGCCAGCAGCGTCGCCACGATCGAGGACCCGATGATCACGTCGACCCATCGGAAGGCCCGCGGCGTGAAGATCGCACCGCGCCGGACCATGTCGAGCAGCATCCACGTGGCGACGAGCGCGACTTGGACGCACGCGACGCCGAGGATCGCCACCGTCACATAGGGCGTGGCGAAGGGGGCGTACGGGGGGAAGTTGTCGACCTCATCGGCCGCCATCGTCGGTATGACGACGATCTGCCCGAAAAGACCCATCAGGATCGCGGCGACGATTCCGGCCCGCAGCGCGGCGATGAAGAGACGATGCATATATCGATTGTCGATCGATATCTATCGAAAGTCAATCGATCCCGTCCGCGGTGAGTGCCGCGGCGTCACCCTTTCGCCCCACGTGCCTCTCATTGCAGTACGCCGAGGCATCATCCACCGGCCCGCCGGGAAGGAATCACCTTATTCAGCGCAGAACGCCCCAGGGGAGCCGTCGTGCCCGCAGCCAGAAGCGATGCCACCGATGCGCCGGGGAGCGGGGAGGAGACCCCGCTGAAGCGGGCCATCGGCCCCGGACTGCTGGTCCTCTTCGTGATCGGCGACATCCTCGGCACCGGGATCTACGCCACCACCGGTCAGGTCGCGGGCAAGGTCGGCGGGGCGCTGTGGCTGCCGTTCGTCATCGGGTTCGTCGTGGCCATCCTGACGGCGGCCTCGTACGTCGAGCTGGTCGGCAAGTACCCGCAGGCGGCCGGTGCCGCGCTGTACACCCAGAAGGCGTTCGGGGTCCCGTTCGTGACGTTCATCGTCGCCTTCATGGTCATGTGCTCGGGCCTGTCCTCGGCGAGTGCGGCGGCCCGAGCCTTCAGCGGCGACTACCTCGCCGAGTTCACGGACGCCCTCCCGCCCACCTTCGTCGCGATCCTGTTCATCCTCGCCCTGGCCGCGCTCAACCTGCGGGGTGTGTCGGAGTCCGTGAAGACCAACGTGGTGCTCACGCTCGTCGAGCTGACCGGCCTGCTCATCATCCTCGTGACCGGCGCCTGGGCGGTGCTGTCCGGGGAGGGTGACCCGTCGCGGCTCGGCGAGTTCCGGGCGGAGGGCAGCGGTTACGCACTGCTCACCAGCGTGCTGGGGGCGACGGCCCTCGGCTTCTTCGCCTTCGTCGGCTTCGAGGACTCCGTCAACATGGCCGAGGAGACCAAGGACCCCCGGCGCACCTTCCCGCGCGCCATCTTCACCGGTGTCGCCGTCACCGGCACCGTCTACGTCCTCGTCGCCCTGGTGTCCTCCCTGCTCGTGGACTACCGGGTGCTGGAGGGGTCGAGCGGCCCCCTGCTGGAGGTCGTCGAGGTCGGCGGGCTCGACTTCCCGCCCAAGCTGTTCGCGCTGATCGCCCTGTTCGCGGTCACCAACTCGGCCCTGATCAACATCATGATGGCGTCCCGCCTCTGCTACGGCATGGCGAACGAACGCATCCTGCCGCGCGCCATGGGGCGCGTTCTCGCCGGGCGCCGCACCCCGGTCGTCGGGATCGTGTTCGTCTCCCTCCTCGCCATCGGTCTGGTGTCCACCGGGGAGATCGCAGGGCTCGGCGACACCACGGCGTTCCTGCTCCTGTGCGTGTTCGTCGTCGTCAACGTCGCCGTGCTCGTGCTGCGCCGTGACCGCGTCGAACACCGGCACTTCCGCACCCCGACCCCGCTGCCGGTGCTGGGCGCGATCACGGCCCTGGTGCTGGCCAGCCCGCTGGCCGACCGGCCCGCACACGTGTACATCAGGGCGGGGGTGCTGCTGGCCATCGGCATCGGGCTGTGGGTGCTCAACAAGGTGGTGATGACGGTTCGCGGCGAGGCGGGAGCCGGTGAAGTACGGTCTGCGGAGTGACGAACCAGCGAAAGCCACGGGGTCCGTACCGCAAGAGCGCGGAACGGCGGGAACAGATCCTCCAGGCCGCCTACGAGGCCATCGACGAGCACGGAGAGCGAGCCTCCCTCCAGGACATCGCCGCCCGGGTCGGGGTGACGCAGCCCGCGCTGACGTACTACTTCCCCACGCGCGACGACCTGCTCCTCGCGGTCCTGGAGCGGCGCGATGTGCTGGGCAAGGCGTTCGCCCGAGCCGCCGGAGACGGCGAATCCGTGATCGACAGCATGGTGGCGGGCACGCGATTGATCACCGACCACCCCGGGGTGGCCAAGCTGGGCGTCGCGCTCTCGGCGGCGGCCACCGACCCGGAGAGCCCCGTGCACAGCCACTTCGCCGAGCGCTACCGGGGTCTCGCGGCCGAGGCCGCGCAGGACTTCGAGGAGGGGCAGCGGACCGGTGAGATCCGGGCCGACGCACCGGCCGACCACCTGGCCAGGGCGGTGCTGGCGGTGATGGACGGCCTTCAGCTCCAGTGGATGCACGACCCCACGGTGGACATCGCCGCGATCGCCGAGACGTTCGCGCGGATGCTCACGCCTCCGGCCGCCGACGAATAAATTTTTGGGGTGATAGATTTTCGACGTCCGCTACCGGAAGGGGGACGTCGATGTCCGCCACCCCGCCCCGTCCGCCGCAGGACCTCGATTTCGATCCGGAGGTCTTGCGCGCCCGTTACCGCGCCGAGCGCGAGCGCCGCATCCGACCCGATGGCAGTGCCCAATACCGGGGCGTCGGGGGAGAGTTCGGGTACTACGCCGACGATCCCTACGCCGACCCCGCGTTCACGCGAGAGCCCTTACACGACCGCGTGGAGGTGGTGATCGTCGGCGGTGGCTTCGGCGGTCTGCTCGCCGCCGCCCGGCTGCGGCAGGCGGGCGTCGTGGAGCCGATCCGGGTGATCGACAAGGGCGGGGACTTCGGCGGCACCTGGTACTGGAACCGCTACCCCGGCATCCACTGCGACATCGAGTCGTACATCTACCTGCCGCTGCTGGAGGAGGTCGGCTACGTCCCCAAGTGGCGCTATGCGCCGGGGGAGGAGATCCGGCAGCACGCGCGGGCCATCGCGCGCCACTTCGGTCTGTACGACGACGCCTGCTTCCAGACCCAGGTGACCGAACTCCGGTGGGACGACGGCCAGAGGGAGTGGATCGTCGCCACCGACCGCGGCGACCGCATACGGGCCCGCTACGTCATCACCTCCACCGGCACCCTGAGCCAGGCCAAACTGCCCGGCATCCCCGGCATCGAGACCTACCGGGGCCACACCTTCCACACCAGCCGCTGGGACTACGACTACACCGGCGGCGACGCGAACGGCGGGCTGCACAAGCTGGCCGACAAGCGCGTCGCCCTCATCGGCACCGGCGCCACCGCCATCCAGGTCGTGCCCCACCTCGGGGAGGACGCCCGGCACCTCTACGTGTTCCAGCGCACGCCCTCCTCCGTCGACCTGCGCGACAACCGCCCCACCGACCCCGCGTGGGCCGAGTCGCTCAAGCCGGGCTGGCAGAGGCGCCGCATGGAGAACTTCCTGAAGGTCGTCACCGGGGTGCGCACGGACGAGGACCTGGTGAACGACTCCTGGACCAGCAGCGCCCGGCTCCAGGAGAAGCTGATCCCGACCAACGCGTACGCGGACGTCCCGCCCGAGGACCGGGAACGGCTCTACGAGATCGCCGACTTCCAGAAGATGAACGAGATCCGCGCCCGCGTCGAAGCCGTGGTCGAGGACCCCGAGACGGCCGAGAAGCTCAAGCCCTGGTACCGCTACATGTGCAAGCGGCCCACGTTCAGCGACCACTACCTCCAGACCTTCAACCGGCCGGACGTCACCCTGGTCGACACCGCCGACACCCACGGCGTGGAGCGGATGACGGAGACCGCCGTCGTGGTCGGCGACACCGCGTACGAGGTGGACTGCGTCATCTTCGCCACCGGCTTCGAGGTGGGGGTCTCCGGGATCCTCTCCGGACAGCTTCCGGTGTACGGCCGGGGCGGCATCCCGCTCTCCGAGGCCTGGGCGGGCGGCCCCAAGACGCTCCACGGCTTCTCCAGCCACGGCTTTCCCAACCTGTTCCAGCTGGGCCCGCTCCAGAACGCGTCCTCCGTGAACTTCGTCCACGTCCTCGACGAACAGGCCCAGCACGTCGCCGAGATGGTCACCGAGGCCCGTAAGCGCCGGGCCCGGTACGTCGAACCCACCTCCGCGGCGCAGGACGCATGGCTGGCCGCCCTCCGGGACAACGCACCCGACCTGCACACCTTCCAGGCGGAGTGCACCCCCGGCTACTACAACAACGAGGGCATGCCCCAGAAGCGCAACGCGTACGCCGACGGGCCGGTGGCCTTCCACGACCTGCTCCGCCGCTGGCGCGCGAACGGCGGCATGGACGACGTACTGGTGGAGGCGGAGGAAGCGTGAACACACGGGGCCACAACCGGTTCGGCGGCGACACGGCCGTCTCCGGCTCACGCCTGCGTGCGCGGCGCCTCAACCACCCGAGTCCGCTGTGGGGTTCGAACGGTGTCGCCTTCGGCCCGGACGGGCGGCTGTACGTCGCCCAGTTCCTCGCCGGGCAGATCAGCGCCGTCGACCCCGCCACCGGGGACGTCGAGGTGGTCGTACCGATGGACGGCCCGGTGCAGTCGCCGGACGACCTCGCCTTCGGCGCGGACGGCTCGATGTACATCGCCGACCTCATCCCCGGCCGGGTGTGGCGGCGCAGCCCGCAGGGCGCGTACACCCTGGTCTCGGACGAGGTGAAGGTGGTCAACGGCATCACCTGCGTCGGGGACCGGCTCTTCGTCAACGAGATGCGGCCCGGCGGCCGGCTGCTGGAGCTGTTCCCGGACGGCGGCGAGGCCGCGGTGCTCACCGAAGGGCTCGCCCTGGGCAACGCCATGCAACTCGGCCCGGACGGCTATCTGTACTACCCGCACATGATGACGAACCAGGTGTGGCGGATCCCGCCGGACGGCGGTGTGCCCGAGGTGGTCGCCGAGGAGGTGCACGAGCCGGTCGCGGTCCGCTTCGACCGGGGCGGGGTGCTGCACGTCCTGTCGCGCGGGGCGGAGGGCATCGTCACCCGGATCGACCTGCACGGCAGCGGCTCCCGCACGCTCGTCGCCAGCGGCCTGGTCGGCCTGGACAACGCGGCGTTCGACGCGGAGAACCGCATGTTCGTCTCCAGCTACGCCAGCGGCGGCATCACCGAACTGCACCCCGACGGCCGCACCCGGGAGATCGTCCCCCGCGGCCTCGACGGCCCCTACGGGGTGACGGTCGACCTCGGCGGCACGGTGTACGTGGCCGACCACTACCGGCTGGCGAGCCCGGCGCCCGCCGACGAGGGCGAGCCGGTCGCCGCCGACGGGGCGGGCGAGGACGGCGGCGTCACCTCGCTCACCCTGATGCCCTTCGTACACGGCGTGACCAACGCGGGCGGACTCGTCCACTTCACGTCCCAGTACGGCGACGTCCACACCCACGACCCCGACCGGCGGACCACGCGGCGGCGGGTGACCGGCCTGAACGAGCCGGTCGGCATCACCGTGGCACCGGACGGCTCCCTCGTCGTCGCGGAGGCGGGCGCCGCCCGCGTCGTGTCCATCGACGACGGCGACACCGTCACCGTCCTCGCCGAAGGGCTCGGCCACCCGGTGGACGTGGCCTTCGACGCCCAGGGACGGTGCCATGTGAGCGACGACCGGCTCGGGGCCGTCCTGCGGATCGGCGACGACGGGACGACGACGGTGGTCGCGGACGGGCTCGGGGCGCCCCAGGGGCTGGCGGTCCTCGGCGACACGCTGTTCACGGTGGAGACCGGGCCGCGCAGGCTGACGGCGATCTCGCTGAGCACGGGGGAGCGGCGGACCGAGGCCGAGGACCTGCCGGTCGGACAGCCCCCGGGCACCGCTCCCCGGACCGCGCCCGCGCTGTTCACCCACGGCATGGTCGGCGCTCCCCGCCCGTTCGCCGGACTCGCCACCGGCCCGGACGGCTCGCTGCTCCTCGCGGCCAATGGCGAGGGCACCGTGTGGCAGCTGAAGACATGACACAGCCATGGCACAGAGAAGAAGGGGCGTCACATGAGCGGTACGGGTCTTGAGGGCCGAGGCGTCGTCGTCACCGGCGCCGCGTCCGGGATCGGCAGGGCCACGGCCCTGAAGTTCGCGCAGGAAGGCGCGAAGGTGCTGGTGGCCGATGTCGACCGGGCGGGCGCCGAGGAGATCGTGGGGGAGATCGAGGCCGCCGGGGGAGCCGCCGTGGCGGTCGTCGGCGACCTGAGCGACCAGCGGGTGGTGGACACGGTCGTCGAGCGGGCCGTCGACGCGTTCGGCGGCGTGGACGTTCTGGTGAACAACGCCGGGATCATGGACCGCATGTCCGCGCTCGGCGAGACCGACGACGCCGAGTGGGAGCGGGTCATCCGGATCAACCTGACGGCGCCGTTCCTGCTGACCCGTGCGGTCCTGCCGCACATGCTGGCCGCCGGATACGGCTCGATCGTCTTCACCGCGTCCGAGGCCAGCCTGCGCGGCAGCACGGCGGGCGCCGCGTACACCGCCTCCAAGCACGGCATCGTCGGCCTGGTGAAGAGCCTGGCCGTCATGTACCGGGGACAGGGCATACGCGCCAACGCCATCGCCCCCGGCCCCACCGCGACCAGCATCCGGGTGGATGCCGCGAAGGAGGCCCACGGACCCGCCGTCGTGGGTCAGCTGATCGGCGCCACCATGGGCCGGTACGGATCGGCGGAGGAGCAGGCCGCCGCCATCGTCTTCCTGGCCTCCGACGCCGCCTCCTTCGTCAATGGCGCCGTCCTCCCGGTCGACGACGCCTGGGCCGCCGTCTGACCGGCCTCAAATAAATGGGTTGATTTACGATTGTCCGGGTCGGCCGTGTGATTGCGTACGCTTTCCTCGTTCGACCTCGCCGACCCGGTCGAGGATCCGCGGTGGCCTGGGGGACGGGCCCCCGCGGACCAGTGTGATGTCCCGAAGTGGTGGTTGACGATGGCCGGCAGGGTGCGGCGGGACGAGCAGGTCAGCGCGACACGGGAAGCGCTCCTGGACGCGGCGGAGCGGCTGTTCGCCGAGCACGGGGTGCACGCCGTCGCCAACCGCCAGATCAGCCTGGCCGCCGGGCAGGGCAACAACGCCGCCGTCAGCTATCACTTCGGCACCAAGACCGACCTGGTGCGCGCCATCGCCCGCAGGCACGCCGAGGCGATGGAGACCGGCCGTCTGGCCATGATGGCCGACATCGGCGACTCCACCGACCTGCGGGACTGGGTGGCCTGTGCGGTCCGCCCGGTCACCGGGCATCTGGAGGCCCTGGGCACCCCCAGCTGGTACGCCCGGTTCATCGCCCAGGTCACGGCCGACCCCGCCCTGCGCGCGGTCACGGTCGAGGAGTTCGCGGCCGGATCGCCGTCCATGCAGAAGCTTCAGGAGGGGCTGGAACGCTGTCTGCCCGACCTCCCGGCCGAGGTGCACGCCGAGCGCGCCGCCATGACACGTCACCTGATCACGCAGATGTCCGCGGAGCGGGAGCGCGCTCTCGCGGACAACGCGCCCACGTCCAGGGCCAGTTGGCGGGAGACGGCGAACGGTCTGATCGACGTCATCGTCGCCCTCTGGCTGGCACCGGTCACCCTCTAGCCCTACCAGGTCACGGGTAGTTCGTAGACGCCGTAGACGACACCGTCGTCGAGCAGTTCGCAGATCACCAGGGACGGCAGGGGCAGCGCGAGGGCCCGCACCAGGTCGGCGAGTGGCTTGATCGAGGGGGTTGTCCAAGGTCATTTAAACCACCCGCTTGACTTGATTAAATCATCGGGTTTACTTGTCCGCGGCTGTGCGAGTCAGCGAGTCAACGAGTCACGGGTCAACGAATCGACGAAGGAGTATCCGCGATGAAGGTCACGGTGGACGACGAGAAGTGCTGCGCCGCGGGCACCTGCGTGATGGTCGCGCCGGAGGTGTTCGACCAGCGCGAAGAGGACGGCATCGTGGTCCTGCTCGACGCGACACCCTCCGCGGAGCTGCACGACGCGGTGCGTGAATGCGTGCAGGTGTGCCCCGCGGGTGCGATTCAGGTGAGCGAGGACGCGTGAGCGCAGGGTGTAGCGCTCCCTCCGGCGTTCTGGTGGTCGGGGCCTCCGCGGCCGGGCTCTCCACCGCGGAGGCCCTGCGGCGCAAGGGATTCCGGGGCGGCCTGACCCTGCTGGGCGCCGAGCCGCACCAGCCCTACGACCGGCCGCCGCTGTCCAAGCAGGTCCTCGCCGGTGCCTGGGAGCCGGACCGGGCCCTGCTGCGCCGCCCTGACCAACTGTCCTCGCTGGACGCCTCGTTCGTCCTGGGCGATGCGGCGGTCAGCCTCGACGCGGAGGCGCGTACCGTCCACACCGCGTCGGGGCGTGTGCTGCGGGCCGACGCGATCGTCGTGGCGACCGGTCTGCGACCCCGCACCTTCGCCGGACAGGACGGTCTGGCCGGGGTCCATGTGCTGCGCACGGTCGATGACGCGTCGGCACTGCGGGCCGCCCTGATGGCCGCCTCGCGCGTCGTGGTGGTGGGGGACGGGGTGCTCGGCACGGAAATCGCCGCCACCGCACGGACCATGGGGGCATCGGTCACCCTGGCCGGGCCTCAGCCCGCGCCGCTGGAGAGCCAGTTCGGCCCGCTCATAGCGAGGCAGCTCACCGCACTGCACGCCGACCGCGGCGTCGAACTGCGGCTCGGCGCCGCGGTGACCGGGCTGGACGAACAGAGCGGACGTGTCACGGGAGTGCACCTGGCCACCGGCGAGGTGCTGCCCGGCGATGTGGTCGTGGTGGCCTTCGGTTCCGCCCCGGCGACGGACTGGCTGGCGGGCAGCGGCCTCAAGGTCGACAACGGGGTGGTGTGCGACTCCTCGTGCCGTGCCGCCGACGGCATCTACGCGGTCGGGGACGTGGCCCGCTGGCACCACGACGGCCTGGGCGCCCTGCTGCGCCTGGAGAACCGGACCAACGCCACCGAGCAGGCGGGCCACGTGGCCGCCGCCATCCTCGGCGAGAACCGTCCGTACACCCCGGTTCCGTACTTCTGGACCGACCAGTTCGACGTCAAGATCCAGGTGTACGGCGTGCTGCCGGCCGACGCCGAAGTGACCGCCGTGGAGGGGGACATGGCACAGGGCCGGTTCGTCGCGCGGTACCGCAGGAACGGCGTCACGAGCGGAGTGCTCGGCTGGCGCATGCCCAAGCAGACCCGTCTGCGTCGGCAGGAAGTCGTCGACGCGTTCCAGGATTCCCGCAGTGGAGGTACGTCATGACCCAGCCGGTGGACGCGGCCGCGGCCCACGCCGAACTCCCCGAATTCCCCATGCCCCGGGCGCGAGGATGCCCCTTCGACCCGCCCCCGGCGTTCCACGCGCTGCGCGAGGAGGGGCCGCTCACCCGGGTCCGGCTCCAGGACGGCAGCACCCCGTGGGTGGTGACCCGGTACGCCGAGCAGCGGACCCTGCTGGCGGACCCGAGGCTCAGCGTCGTCCCCGCCCTGCCCGGCTTCCCGCGCCCGGAGCGGCCGCACGCCGACGCCGACGGGGACACCGCCCATGGGGAAGGCGATGAGGCGTCCGCCGAGGCCCACGGCCTCAGTTTCATCAACATGGACGACCCCGAGCACGCCCGGCTGCGCCGGATGGTCACCGGACCGTTCGCCATCAAGCGGATGGAGGCCATGCGCCCGGCGGTCCAGAAGATCGTCGACGACATGATCGACGACCTGCTGGCCGGGCCGAACCCGACGGATCTGGTCGAGTCCTTCGCCCTGCCGGTGCCCTCCCTGGTGATCTGCGAACTGCTCGGCGTCCCCTACGACGACCACGCGTTCTTCCAGGCCAACAGCAAAGCCATCATCACCCGCACCTCGACGCCCGAGCAGCGCGCCGAAGCCCAAGGCCGACTGGGCGAGTACCTCGGCAGCCTGCTGGACGCCAAGCTCGGCAACCCAGGCGAGGACGTGCTGTCCGACCTGGCCGCGAAGGTCGAGGACGGCGCGCTGACGCGCCGGGAGGCGACCTCGATGGCCGTGCTCCTGCTGTTCGCCGGGCACGAGACCACCGCCAACATGATCGCCCTGGGCACCCTGGCCCTGCTCGAACACCCCGACCAGCTGGCCCGCCTCCGGGACGGCGACGACCCGAAGTTCGTAGCGGGCGCGGTCGAGGAGCTGCTGCGCTACCTGCACATCCCACACCTGGGGATGCGCCGCGTCGCCCTGGAGGACATCGAGGTCGCCGGTCGGACCATCCGCGCCGGCGAGGGGCTGCTGCTGCTCAACGAGATGGGCAACCGCGACCCCGACGTCTTCCCCGAGGGCGACCGGCTGGACCTCGACCGCGACGCCCGCCGCCACATCACCTTCAGCTTCGGCGTGCACCAGTGCCTGGGCCAGCCGCTGGCCCGCATGGAACTCCAGGTCGTCTACGGCACCCTCTACCGGCGCATCCCCACCCTCCGCCTGGCCACCGGCCTGGACCAAATCCCCTTCAAACACGACTCGTTCGTCTACGGCGTCCACGAACTGCCCGTGGCCTGGTGAGGCCGCGCGTCACGGATCACCTCACGCTTTCGGCCGGGTTCCCCGGCAGGTCGTAGACCCGGGCCCAGTCCACTTCGTAGACGGCGCTCTGTATGTCGTCCCCGTGGAAGTTGTCGAGCTGGATGGTCTGGTGCATGGACGGTGCGCACTGGATGCAGTCGCGGTCCGCGTTCGCGCCACCGGCGAAGCGGAACCACTCCTTGCCGTCGATGAACCCGCGCAGCCGGTCCGGGGTCCACTCGATGGCGACGTTGTGCCACTGCGACAGGTCCACGCCGCACTTCTGCGCGAACTCCTGCTGCACCGGCACCCCCTCCGGGTGCGGGTAGTGCAGGAACGCCTCGGCGCACTGCTCGCCCGGGGCGCCGTTCTCCAGGTAGTCGTACTCGCCGTCCCGCGGGTGCTCGTCCGAGTCCGGCCACAGGATCAGCAGCGGGTGGTACGGCCGCCCGTTGTCGGGGTCGGTGGCGCGGGAGCGTACGCGGGCCTCCCACCGGCCGTACCGCTGGCCGTACGGCGAGGCGAGCCAGCCGGTGTCGCCGTCCGTCTCGCCCGTCATGCGCAGGACGCCGCCGATGACCCGGGTGTTGGCGTCGCAGCGGCGGCCGTTGTCGCCGTGGCCGGGCCAGCACTTGCCGGGGCCACCGCCCGCCAGGCTCCACTTGTCGCGGTCCGGCACGGCGGGGTCGGCCTCGGAGCCGTAGTCGAACTCGTCCGACCACGCGGGCAGCGGGTCGCCCCAGCCGTACCGTTCGGCGGCGGTCGCCGGGGCAGGAGCGGGGGCGGCGCTCACCGTGGTCGCCGTGAGCGTCGCGGTGAGCGTCACCACGAGTGCCGCCACGCGCCACCCCACGGCGGGATGCCGGGCGCGTTGTCGTCCGTCCATGGCTCTCCTTCGGCCTGTCGCGCGGATGCGGGGACCCGGGGGCGGTCCGAACCCTCCCCTCGCGGGGTTCGGACCGCGCCATGGCCGTCCTGGCCGCGTCCCTCGGGTATTCGACCGCCGTACGGGGTTGTTCAGCAGGCCCACGCCCCGCACCGAACAACCCCGGGGCGCGAGCCGGAGGAACGCGCCGGGGCAAGCGTGAAGATCGGGTGAACGCCCCTTGCCCCGCCAGCCGGTCCACCGGTAGTTCGATTGCGGCCACCCCCGCGACTACCTACCGTGGGCGCCCGGGTGGACGCGCTGGGTGATGGCCCGGCGGTGGCAAGGCGAGCGGGGAGGGCGGGCACGTGGCGGGACGACCAGGGCCGGGACGAGCGGGGCCGGGGCGCACCGAGGGCGAACTGGACCCGGAGGCCGGGACGGTGCCGCGGTTCGCCGCCGAGCTGCGCGAGCTGCGCGAGTCCGCGGGGAAGCCCACGTACCGGGCGATGGCCCAGCGGACGCGGTACGGGGTGACCACGCTCTCGCAGGCCGCGGCCGGGAAGCAGCTGCCCACCCGCGCGGTGGCGCTCGCCTATGTGAAGGCGTGCGGCGGCGACGTGATCGAGTGGGAACGGCGCTGGACAGCGGCGTCGGCCGAGCTGGCCGCCGAGGCCGCCGCCGACGACACCTCCCGCCCGCCGTACCGCGGACTCACCCGGTTCGAACCGGGCGACGCCGAACTGTTCTTCGGCCGCGACCGGCTCGTCGAGCGGCTGGCCGAGCTGAACCACAAGCATCGCTTCACCGCCGTCTTCGGCCCCTCCGGCAGCGGCAAGTCCTCGCTGCTGCGCGCCGGACTGATCCCCCTGCTGCGGGCGGCCTCCGACGACGAGGTGCCGCCCGCGGCCGTACGCATCCTCACGCCCGGCGCGGACCCGCTGCGCACCCACGCCGACCGGATCCTGCCCGTCCCCGGCACCGACGCCGACACCTGGCTGATCGTCGACCAGTTCGAGGAGCTGTACACCCTCGGCGCCGACCCGGTCGACCGGGACACCTTCATCGACAGCCTCGTCGCCGCCACCGCCCCCGACAGCAGGCTGCGCGTCGTCATCGCGGTGCGGGCCGACTTCCTCGGCCGCTGCGCAGAACACCCCGGCCTCACCGCCGCCCTCCAGGACGCCACGCTGCTCGCCGGGCCGATGAGCCGCGCGGAGTTGCGGGAGGCCATCGTCCGCCCGGCCGCCGCGGACGGCCTGATCGTGGAACGCACCCTGACCGAACGCCTCCTGGACGAGGTCGAGGGCGCCCCGGGCGGACTGCCGATGATGTCGCACGCCCTGCTGGAGACCTGGCGCCACCGCAGCGGCCGCGCCCTGACCGAAACCGCGTACGAGGCCGCCGGCGGGCTGCACGGCTCGGTCGTCCGTACGGCCGAGCAGGTGTACGGCGAACTCACCGCGCCGCAGGCCGAGTTGGCCCGCCGTATCCTGCTCAGACTCGTCGCGCCCGGAGACGGTACGCGGCCGGACACGCGGCGCCCCACCGATCATGCGGAACTCGACTTCGGCAGCCCCGCAGACACCCGCGTGGTCCTGGAACGCCTGGTCCGGGCCCGGCTCATCACCTTCGACGACGGCACGGTCGACCTCGCCCACGAAGCCCTCATCACCGCCTGGCCCCGTCTGCGCGCCTGGATCGACGCCGAACGCGACCGGCTGCGTGTGCACCGCTCGCTGTCCGAGGCGGCCCGCACATGGCAGGGGCTCGGCCGGGAGAACGCCGCGCTCTACGCGGGCTCCCGGCTGTCCGCCGCCCGCGATGCCTTCAGTACCGCACACAAGGACGGCGACGGGCACCGCGGCGATGAACTCACCGCGCTGGAGCGGCAGTTCCTCACCGCATCGCTCCGGCGTCGGCACCGCGCCGTACGACTGCGCCGTACGGTGGTGGCCGTCCTCGCCGCGCTCGTGCTGCTCGCCACCGGCACCGCCGTCGTCGCGCTCCAGGCGCGCGCCACCGCGCAGGACGAACGGGACGACGCCGTGTTCGGCCGCCTCACCGCCGAGGCCGACGGCGTCCGCGAGACCGACTCCGGCCTGGCCGCCCGGCTCGATGTCGCCGCGTACCGCATGCGCACCACCCCCGACCTGCGGACCCGGCTGGCCTCGGACGCGGGCCGGGTGCTGGCCACCCGGCTGCCCGGACACCGCGGTCTCGGCAGCTCCGTGGCGTACGCGCCCGACGGCCGCACCCTCGCCAGCGGCGGCCACGACGGCACGGTCCGGCTGTGGGACACGCACCGGGACAGACCGCTGGGCGCACCGCTGCGCCTGCGGACGGGCCGGGTCGGCGCGGTGGCCTTCTCCCCGAGGGGCGGCGATCTGGTGGTGGCCACCGGGAAGGGCGGCGGCATCCAACTGTGGGACGTGACGGACCGGTTGCGGCCCCGCGCCCTCGGCCGACCGCTGGTGAGCCACGACGAGGAGAACGTCGTCTCCGTCGCGTTCGCCCCCGACGGCCGACGGCTCGCCACCGCGGGCGACGACGGCACCGTACGGCTGTGGGACCTGAGCGACCCGGCCCGCCCCGCGCCGCTCGGCGAGCCCGCCGAGGCCGACGGCTCCGAGGCACGCAGCGTCCGCGCCGTCGCGTTCGCCCCGGACGGGGACACCCTGGCCACGGGCGGCTACGACGGGACCGTACGGATGTGGCGGATCGGCGGGGACGACGGGCTCGCACCGCTCGGCAAGCCGTTGCGCCAACACACCTCCTCCGTCTGGACGGTGGCCTTCTCCCCGGACGGGGACACCCTGGCCACGGCCGGTTTCGACGAGACCGTACGGCTGTGGGACGCGTCCGACCCGGGCCTCGTCCAGCCGCTGGGCGAACCGCTCACCGCACACACCGCGCCCGTGCTGTCGGTGGCCTTCAGCCCCGACAGCGAGACCCTGGTGACCGCGGGCGAGGACGACTCGCCCCTTCTGTGGAACGTGGCCAACCCCGCCTATCCGCAAGCGCTCGGGGAGCCGCTGACCGGCCACACGGAGGCCGTGTGGGAGGTGGCCTTCAGCCCCGACGGCCACACCCTCGCCAGCACCGGCGCCGACGGCAGTGTCCGCCTCTGGCACCGGCCGCCGACCGTCCTCACCGACTTCACCAACCCGCTGACCGCCGTCGCCTACAGCCCCGACGGCCGCCTGCTCGCCACCGCCAGCACCGAGGACGGGCTGATCCGCCTGTGGGACGTGCGCAGGCCGGACCGCCCGCGCCGGATCCCGCGGACGCTCGGCCACGAGGACGCGGTGCTGGCCGTCGCGTTCTCCCCGGACGGCCGTACGGTGGCAGGCGGTTCGAGGGACGGCACCGTACGGCTGTGGGACGTGTCCGCGCCTGAACATCCCGCCCCGCTGGGCAAACCGCTGGACGCGCACGACGGCGGTGTCCCCGCCGTCGCGTTCGCCCCGGACGGCCGCAGGCTCGCCACCGGCGGAGACGACGGCACGGTGCGGCTGTGGGACGTACGGCGCCGGGACCACGTACGGCCGCTCGGCGCACCGCTGCGCGGCCACAGCGACGCCGTGACCTCGGTGGCCTTCGCCCTGGGCGGCCGCCTCCTGGCCACCGGCAGCGAGGACGGCACGGCGCGCCTGTGGCACGTGGGCGCCGGGGCGCGGGCACGGCCCGCGGGGGACGCCCTCACCGGGCACGACGAGCAGGTCAACACGGTGGCCTTCGCCCCGGACGGAAAGACCTTGGCCACGGGCAGCGACGACCGCACGGTGCGGCTGTGGGACGTGGCACACCCGGACCGCGTACGTCCGGTGGGGGAGGAGCTGACCGGGCACCGCGGGCCGGTCAGGTCCGTGGCCTTCGCCCCGGACGGAAAGACCCTGGCGACGGGCAGCGGCGACCATACGGTGCGGCTGTGGGACGTGGCCGACCCTGCCCATGCCGAGATGGCCGGGCAGGAGCTCACCGGCCATCTCGACTCCGTCACCTCCGTCGTGTTCAGCCCGAAGGGCGATGCCCTCGCCTCCGTCGGCTACGACCTGACGGCCCGGGTGTGGCCCCTGGACACCGACCGCGCGGCGGACTCCGTCTGCGCCCGCACCGGCGGCGTCCTCACCCGCGCCGCCTGGGAGGAGCGCCTGCCGCAACTCGGCTACAAGGAGGTGTGCGAGGAGCGCTAGAGGGTGTCCGCCACCTCTAGGGGATGGTGAACCTCAGTACGGCACCGTCTTCGTTCTGCGCGACGACGGTCGCCTCCAGCGCGTCGCCGAACGTGGCCACGCCGCCCTGGCCGCCGAGGTTCATGACGGTGCTCGGCGTCTGGAGGGTGACGGAGTCGTCCCCCGCGGTGACATGCACGCTCAGCCCGTTCGCCGTGATGTCCGCCGCGGAGGTGATCAGAACCTCGCACTTGCCGTCCGAACAGGCGGCGGTGTTCTTGCCGTCCGCCGCCTTGGGCAGCGGGCCGGTGGGCGTGGGGTCGGGCGAGGGCGAGTCCGTCTCCTCGGCGGGATTCCAGCCCGGAGCGCACTGCTCGGCGCGTTGGTGGGCGGCCGCGAGCTGCGGGTTCTTCTTCGTCAGCGCGCGCAGGTCGGGCTTGGGCGGGGTGAGGGACTGGATGAGCTTGTCGGCGTCCGCGACGCTGCCCTCGGCGTCGTCGAAGGCCGCGGTCGGGGACATCTCGTCGAGCTGCGGCACGACGCGCTTCAGTTTCTTCTGCCAGGCGTCGAGGAGCCGGTCGGCCGCGGGCACGCCCGACGGGCCGAGGTCCTTGAGATCACGGTCCACGTCGACCACGTCCGACGGTGTCCCGGCGAGGTAGCTGACCGCGCGGGACTGGGCGGTCAGATCACCTTCGTCCATGGTCCGGATCTCCTTCAGGTCCGCCGCGCTGTCCGTCCGCAGGTTCTTGAGCGCGCGTGACGACTCGCACATGCCGCCGACCCACGTCACCAGTGCCTTGGACGGCGGCCGGGGCGGCGTCGGCTCGGCCGACCTCTTGTCCGACGCGTCGGCCTTCTCGCCCGTACCGCCTCCGCAGCCGCCGAGGGCCAGTACCAGCCCGGCCGCCATCACGGCGACGCTCCCCCTCGTGAACATCCGACAACCTCTCTCCGTGCTGGGATCACGCTGCTGTGATGCCGATTGCGCGGCCCGGACACCGGCGCCGCGGGCCCAGTTCAACGCGGCCCGCGATTGTTCGGTCACCCCCTCCGCAGCCGTGAACAACGCCTGCCTTCCGGTGGGCGGTACGCGGCCGTCGATCGTGGCGACCAGGGCGTCTAACCTCGGCACCAGGCGGCCACGATCGGGCGGCCGCGCACCGAGGGAAAGAGAGGCCACTCGTGGACGTCGAGCAGCTCGTCGCGTTCCGCCGGGAACTGCACCGGAACCCGGAGCCCGCGTTCGTGGAGATCGGCACGGCTGCCCGGATCGAGCAAGCCCTCGAGGGGCTGCCGATACGCGTCCTCACGGGGAAGGCCGCCCAGGATCTCTCCGCCGTCGTCAACTTCCCGTCCCCGGAGACCCTGGACGAATGGGCGGCCCGCGCCACCGCTTCGGGTGCTCCGGAGGAAAGGGTCCGGTACTTCCGGGAGAACGGCACCGCGCTGGTCGTCGACCTGGTGGGCACCCGTCCCGGGCCGCGCTGGGGGCTGCGCGTCGATATCGACGCACTGCCGATGCGCGAATCGTCCGATGCCGCGCATTTCCCGGTGGCGAACGGCTTCGCCTCGACGAACGGCGCCATGCACGCGTGCGGCCACGACGCCCACGCCACCATCGGCGTCGGCCTGCTGCACCGGCTGGCGGACCGCGACTTCGCGGGCTCCCTGCGGATCCTGTTCCAGCCCGCCGAAGAGGGGGTCCGGGGAGCGCAGACGATGATCGACGCCGGGGTGGCCGACGAGATCGACCACATGCTCGCCGTGCACATGGCCGGGGACATGGCCGTCGGCGGGGTCGTGGGGAGCTTCACCGGTGGCCTGGCCACCCGCAAGCTGAAGGTCGACTTCGAGGGCAAGGCATCCCATGCGGCCGGTGCGCCGGAGTCCGGACGCAACGCGCTGCTCGCGGCGGCCACGGCCACGCTGGGCATCATGGGGATCCCGCGCTTCAGCGCCGCGGACACCCGGCTCAACGTCGGCACGCTCGTCGCCGGTGACGGAGTGAACATCGTGCCCTCCTCCGCGGAGATGACGTGCGAGGTCCGGGCGACCGACGACGACATCGTCGACGAGCTGGTCGACCGGGTCCGCTCGATCGTGGAGGGCGCGGGCCTGGCACAGGGGGTGCGGACGAACGTGGCGGTGATGGGCCAGTCCGCCACCGTCGCACCGGACGACGAAATGATCGACCGCATCGTGGAGGTGGCTACCGCCCACGACGATGTCACCGAGGTCATCCGGACCCGGGCGTTCGCGGGCAGCGACGACGCCAACCTTCTCATCAGGCATGTTCAGCAGCGCGAGGGCAAGGGCGCCTATCTGATGGTCGGAGCGGGCAGCCCGGGCCCCCACCACAGCGAGACCTTCGACGTCGCGGAGGCGGCGATCCCGACCGGGATCGACATCCTGGAATCGCTGGTACGCGGATAGCCGCACGCCGGAAAGGGGCGTCAGGGCCGGGATGCGGCGGCGAAGACCGGTGGGCGGTGCGGCGCCCAGGGGCGTTCCGCCTCCAGCTGCGCCGCCACCCGGACCAGCAGATCCTCCCGTCCGTATGCCGCGGCCAACTGGATGCCGATGGGTGTGCCGGACTCGGTCAGGGCCGCCGGTACCGCGATCGCGGGCTGACCGGTGGTGTTGAACGGCGCGGTGAAGGTGAGCACGTCCACCGACTTCCGGAGGCCGTCCTGATCCCGCCACGGCCACCCCACCGGCAGGGGCGGGGTGGCGAACACCGGGCTCAGCAGCAGGTCGAACTCCTGCCACCACCGGGCCATGCCCGCCCGGAGCCCGTTCTGCCAGGCCAGGGCGTCGGCGAGTTCCAGGCCCGTGATCTCCCGGCCGCGCCGCACCCAGAACCGGGTCACGGGGTCGAGGTCGCCGGGCCCCGGCCCCTCGCCGAGTTCCCTGGTCAGCGCCTCGACGCTCTGCGCCGCGGTCACGCTCAGCGCGTCGAAGAACGCCGTGAGGCACCGGGGATCCAGCATGGGGGCGGGATGCGCCTCCTCGACCCGGTGCCCGAGCCGTTCGGGATCCGGGCCGTGTCGAGTACGGCGTCCCGCACCGCGTCCACGACCTGAGGCGCGTGGTCGGGTGCGTGGGCGAGGACACCGACCCTGAGCCGCCCCGGAGCCGACGCGCCACCCGACGAACCGCCCGGGGTCACATCGGTGCGCCACGGGTTGCGGGTCACGCCGTGGAGTCGGCTCTCGCTGACCGAGAGCAGGCCGAATTCCGGGGCCGAGGTCTGGCCGACGACGATGAAACCCGCCTCCTTGAGCCGCTGGTTGATCACGGAGTCCTCCCGGGCGACCCGGCCGTGCCGGGCCACCCACGCGCACCCGAAGGTGGCCGGGTCGCCTTCGCTGTCGCTGAGCGACTTCGTCAGGGTGGGCACTCCCGCGAACGGGGCGTCCCGGCGCACCCGGTCCGCCTCCGCGAGCGCCCGTTCGTACCGCCGGTGTGTGACCGCGTTGATCCGGGGATCGGTCGCCTCGATGCGCTCGATGGCGGCCTCGACCAGTTCGCGCGGGGAGGTCTCGCCCCGCCGTACCAGGTCCGCCTGGTCGTAAGCGTCCATCGTGGCCGGTGTGGTCATGTGGCTCTCTCTCCTGATCTGCCCTGATCTGCGGGGTGCGGGAACGGCGGAAGGCCGGTCAAGCGGACCGGTTCACTGAGCGGACCGGATGCATGGCCGCCGGTCGGTTGTTCGGGGGCATAGCTTCCCCGCAACGACCGACGACGGAGGCGCCATGTCCCACACCCGGAGGGTGCGGTCGGCCGGTCGTGTCGCGGAGTCACCTCGGGTCGTGGCGTTACGTCAGGTCGCGGCGTTACTTCAGGCCGATGTGCGCACCGGGTCCCAGCGGCATCCCGAACCCGTAGAACACGCCCAGGATCGTCAGCGAGCCGTGTGCTGTCCGGCTTCCGTGAGGTTCGCGCGTGCGCGATCATGGCGGGTCCGCACAATCTGGTGATCGACGTCTGGCTGCGCGCCCTGGGCGACGTCCACGCCTTCGAAGCGCATCTGGCCGGCGGCTTCCCCGTCTGACCATTGACGACCGTTCGCTGGTCCTGCGCACGGTCAAGCACATGGGGCGGCTGCTCGACGACGACGGCCGCGCCGTGGGCATCGTCCCGCTGCCCTGCGGGGTGCCACCTGTCGTGGGAGCGCTTCCATGACGGTCGTGTTCATGCCACGATGCTGCGCGGGCAGGCCGCGCACGGGGGCGCTCTTCGGCGGCATGTCCTGGTCACGATTGATCCGCAACCGCGATCAGGAAGGGATGAGGACGTGTCCCCATCGACCCGCACCACCCCGCGCGGACCACGGCGTTCGGTGCTCGTCGCCCTCGTCGGAGCGCTGGTCTCGTTACTCGCGGTCATGCTGCTGGGCGCGCCCGCGGCCTCGGCCCGCACGGCGACCACCGAGGCCCCCGCCGCTCCCGTGGCGGCCAAGGCTCCCGCGGCGGCCAAGGCTCCCACCGCGACCCTGACCGAGATCAAGAACTTCGGCACCAACCCCAGCAACCTCCAGATGTACCTGTACGTTCCGGACAACGTCGCCCCGAACCCGGCCGTGGTGGTGGTCGTGCACTACTGCACGGGATCCGGGCCCGCGATGTACTCCGGCACCGAGTTCGCCTCCCTGGCCGACCGGTACGGCTTCATCGCCGTGTACCCGTCCGTCACCCGCAGCAGCAAGTGCTTCGACGTCTCCTCACCGCAGGCGCTGCGCCGCGGCGGGGGAAGCGACCCGGTGGGCATCAAGTCCATGGTCGACTGGGTGACCCGTACCTATTCCGCCGACACCAGCAGGGTCTTCGCCACCGGCACCTCCTCCGGCGCGATGATGACCAACGTCCTGCTGGGGGACTACCCCGATGTGTTCGCGGCCGGCTCCGCGTTCGCGGGCGTGCCGTTCGCCTGCTTCGCCACCACCAACGGGTCGGAGTGGAACAGCGACTGCGCCAACGGCGCCATCACCCGCACCCCGCAGCAGTGGGGCGACCTGGTCCGCGGCGCCTACCCGGGGTACAGCGGGCCCCGGCCGCGTATGCAGCTCTGGCACGGAACGCAGGACGACATCCTGCGCTACCCCAACTTCGGGGAGGAGATCAAGCAGTGGACGAACGTGCACGGAGTCAGTCAGACCCCAGCCCGCACCGACTCCCCCCAGTCCGGCTGGACCCGCACCCGGTACGGATCCACCGGTGACCGGGCCCCCGTCGAGGCCATCAGCCTCCAGGGCGTCGGCCACAACCTGGTCACCAGCGGCATGGCGGCCCGTGTGATCACGTTCTTCGGCCTGGACGCCAACGGCCCCGCGCCCCAGCCCCAGCCGGGCGCCTGCCGGGTGTCGGCCACCACCAGCGCCTGGAGCACCGGCCTGACCGCCTCCGTGGCCGTCACCAACACCGGCACGACCACGCTGAACGGCTGGCAGCTGGGCTTCACCCTGCCCTCCGGCCAGGCCATCACCGGCGGCTGGGGCGCCACGTACAGCCCCGCGAGCGGAGCCGTGACCGCCACCAACGCCGCCTACAACGGCACGCTCGCCCCGGGCGCGAGCGTCACCATCGGCTATCAGGCCAACCACACCGGGACGACAAGCGCTCCGGGTGCCTTCACCCTCAACGGAAAGACCTGTACCTGACGTCTTCGGGGCGGACGAGCGAACGGGCCGCGGCCCGCTCGCGTCGTCCAGCCGTACCCGTGTCGCCGCAGGCCACCTCGCTGTCGTCCCCTGCCGGGGCGCCATCACGTTGCTGTAGTGTTCTGGAGTCGCGTCAGCGGATCCTCGACGCCACGGTGCGGATCGCGGGAGGAGCAAGGGATGACCCTGACGGACGCACAGCGCGAGGAAGCCGGACGGCTGCTGCGGGAGGCCGAGCGCGCCGTGGCGCCGATCGACCCGCTGTCGGAGCTGACGCCCGGTCTGGAAGTGGCTGACGCCTACGCCGTCCAGCGGGACAACATCGCCCGGCGCCTGGCCGCCGGTGCCACGGTCGTCGGCTACAAGGTCGGGCTCACCGCGGCCGCCATGCAGCAGCTCCTCGGCGTGGACGAGCCGGACTTCGGCCATCTGCTGGACGACATGGTCCACCGCGACGGCGGTTCCGTGCCCGCGGCGCGCTACTGCGCCCCGCGCATCGAACCGGAGATCTGCTTCCGGCTCGCCGATCCGCTGCGCGGGCCGGGCGTCACCGTCGACGACGTCCTCGCGGCTACCGAGGCGGTCGCTCCCGCCCTGGAGATCGTCGACAGCCGGATTCGCGACTGGAAGATCACCCTGGCCGATACGGTGGCCGACAACGCCAGCTCGGCCGGTCTGGTCTGCGGCGCCTGGACACCGCTGGCCGGGGCGCCCGATCTGGCCGCCGTCGTGGCCGACCTGGTGGTCGACGGCGAGCGGGTCGCCTCGGGCAGCGGCAGCGAGGTGCTGGGCCACCCCGCGGCCGCGGTCGCCTGGCTGGCCAACACCCTCGCCGAGTTCGGCATCGCCTTGGAACCCGGGCACCTGGTGCTGCCCGGGACCATGACCGGCGCCCCGTTCGTCAGCGCCGGCCAGCGGATCGAGGCACGCTTCAGCGACCTCGGGCCGGTGTCGGTGACCTTCACCTGAGGCCACCGGGGCGACCCCGCCCTCCCCGCACACCGCCACCGCCCCGTCGCCCGGCCCGGGCACGCCTGCGCCAGGCCGCGCAGCGCACCGCCGCCCGCCCGGCCTTCCGGCTCATTCAACCCGGCACCCGGTGACGTACGGCCCACGCAGGGGCGCGGGCCGCAGGCCCCGGGTAGCCCGGGGCCTGCGTGCGGCTCAGATTCCGAATTCGGTGGCCGGGATCCCGAGGGCGGCGCACGCCTCGTGGATGACCTGCTGCTCGGACGGCTCGATGTAACCGTCGGCCCCGGCGATGACGATGCCGGTCTGGATGACCGCGCGGGCCTCCGTCGGCTTCTTGGCCGCCTTGGCGATCTCCTGCATCACCTCGGTCTTGCCCAGCTGGAAGTTGGCCATGAGCCGGTCCAGGTTCTTGTTGAACCGCTGGCGGAGCTGGTCCGCCGGGAAGTTCTGGAGGACGTCGTTGGTGGTGATCAGCTCCTCGACGCGCTGCCGCTCCGCCGGTTCGACGTGCCCATCCGCCGCGGCCACCAGCGCGCACATCGCCATCGAGGCATCGCGGTAGGCGCCGCTCTTCAGCTCGGTCTTCACCGACGCGAGCTGGGACTTGAGCAGCCCGACCAGCTGGGCCTTGGAGCCGCCGGAGGACGAGCCGGACCCGTGGCCGCCGTGCTGCCCCTGCCCGAAGGATCCGTGCCCCTGCCCGGGCCCGCCCCTTCCCCGGCCGCTCTGGGCCTGCTGGAGGTTCTTGGCCTGGTCCTTGAGCCGGTCCCACATTGCCATTGGTGCCACCTCGGCTTCTTGTTGCTGCTTGTCCGGTTCTGCTCGTCGGTCACGTTGTTTCGCGGTCTGTTCAAGGTGAACGCGCCCGACGGCGACCGGGTTCCCGAAAAGCAAAGCACACGTAAAAGGAGACGGCACACGCGCCGGTCGGCGACGCTGGCAGGATGAGTGGAGCGATCTCGTACGCATGGCGTGACCCCATCACCGACGAGGAGATGGCCGACCTCGTCCGCTCTCACGGCGGCAGAGCCGTCGCCGGTTGGTGGAGCAGGGTCAAGGAGCACAGTCTCGGCTGGGTGGGGGCCCGCGATGGTGATGGAGCTCTGGTCGGCTTCGTGAACGTGGCGTGGGACGGCGGCGCCCACGCCTTCTTGATCGATACGAAGACCCGGGGCACGCACCAGCACCGCGGTATCGGAACGGCTGTCGTCCGTTTGGCGGTGGCCCATGCGCGCGCCGCGGGCTGCGAGTGGCTGCACGTCGACTTCGAGCCCGGGTTGCGCGACTTCTATGTCGACGCCTGTGGCTTCCGCCCCACGGACGCGGGACTGATCCACCTGCCGCCCCCGGCAGCCGAACGGGGTCCGGAACAGGCGTCGGCGTAGCCGCGAGCGGCGGGCGGAGAGGCGTTACGAGGTTAGGGGCGATCAGGGGTTGGGGGGGCTTTTCGCCCTGCGTAGCGTTCCCGGCAAGCGCGCGTCGCAGTGTCGGGCGCCTTTTCGACCCGGGGTGGCTGTGGTGGGCAACCAGGAGAAGCTTCTCGACTACCTCAAGCGCGCGACCACGGATCTGCGCGCTGCCCGCAAACGCATCGCGGAGATCGAACACCGCGACCGGGAGCCGATCGCCATCGTCGGGATGGCGTGCCGCTATCCGGGTGGGGTGGACTCGCCCGAGGGGTTGTGGCGGCTGGTGGACGAGGGCGTGGACGCGATCTCGGAGTTTCCGGCCGACCGCGGCTGGGGCGTCGAGGACATCTACGACCCCGAGCCCGGCAAGCCGGGGAAGACCGCCGCTCGCGAGGGCGGGTTCCTCCATGACGCGGGCGAGTTCGACGCCCAGCTCTTCGGGATCAGCCCGCGCGAGGCGACCGAAACCGACCCCCAGCAGCGATTACTCCTCGAGGTGTCGTGGGAGGTGCTGGAGCGGGCCGGGATCGATCCGCTGTCGCTGAAGGGCAGCCCGACGGGCGTGTTCGCCGGGGTCATGTACCACGACTACGCGCGGGGCAGCAACGGAGGCAGCATCGTCTCGGGCCGGGTCTCCTACACCCTCGGGCTCGAAGGCCCCGCGGTGACCCTGGACACGGCGTGCTCATCGTCACTGGTGGCGATGCACATGGCGATGCAGTCGCTGCGTTCGGGAGAGTGCACGCTCGCCCTCGCGGGCGGCGTGACGGTGATGTCCACGCCCGAGATGTTCATCTACTTCAGCGAACAACGCGGTCTGGCGACGGACGGCCGCTGCAAGTCCTTCGGCGCGGGCGCGCATGGCGTCGGCTGCTCCGAGGGTGCCGGGATTCTCCTGCTGGAACGCCTGTCGGACGCCCGCCGCAACGGGCATCCGGTGCTGGCCGTCGTACGGGGGAGCGCCCTCAATCAGGACGGCGCCAGCAACGGCATGTCGGCCCCGAACGGCCCGTCACAGCGGCACGTGATCCGCCAGGCGCTGGCGAACGCGGGGTTGTCGACGGGTGATGTGGACGCGGTCGAGGCGCATGGCACGGGGACGACGCTGGGCGATCCGATCGAGGCGCAGGCGCTGCTGGCGACGTACGGCCAGGACCGCGCGGAGCCGTTGTGGCTGGGGTCGATCAAGTCCAACATGGGCCACGCCCAAGCCGCTTCGGGCGTGGCCGGGATCATCAAAGTGGTGCAGGCGATGCGGCACGGTGTGTTGCCGAGAACGCTGCATGCGGACGAGCCGACGCCGCAGGTGGACTGGTCGGAGGGCAACGTCCGGCTGCTGACCGAGCCGAGGAAGTGGCCGCGCGGCGAGCGTCCGCGCCGCGCGGGCGTCTCGTCGTTCGGCATGAGCGGGACGAACGCCCATGTGATCGTCGAAGAGGCGCCACCGGTCGAGGACGAGCCCGAGGAACGCCGCGAGCTGCCCGTGGCCCCCATCGTCGTCTCGGCCGGAACCGCCGAGGCGCTTCAGGCACAGGTCGAGCGGATCCGTGCGTTCGCCGACGACCACGACCAGCTTGATGTGGGCTTTTCGGCGGCGACGGGGCGTGCCGCGCTGGAGCATCGTGCGGTGCTGGTGGGGTCGGAGACGATCAGCGATGTGGTGGCGGGCGTCGGCGGCAAGGTGGCGTTTCTGTTCACCGGGCAGGGGAGTCAACGCCTGGGGATGGGACGGGAGTTGTATGACACCTTCCCGGTCTTCGCGGCGGCCTTCGATGCGGTGTGTGAGGCGTCGGGGCCGGCGTTGAAGGAGGTGGTGTGGGGTGGTGATGAGGCGGCCCTGGACCGCACGGAGTTCACTCAGCCTGCGATCTTCGCGCTGGAAGTGGCGTTGTATCGGCTCCTCGAGTCCTGGGGTCTTCGTCCGGACTTTCTGGCCGGTCACTCCATTGGTGAGGTGGCGGCGGCGCATGTGGCGGGTGTGCTGACCCTGGAGGATGCGGCGCGGCTGGTGGTGGCGCGTGGGCGGTTGATGCAGGAATTGCCGTCGGGCGGGGCGATGGTGGCGATCCAGGCCACGGAGGATGAGGTCGCGCCACTGCTGGACGGTGCGGTGGGGATCGCGGCGGTCAATGGCCCGTCGTCGGTGGTGGTGTCCGGTGCCGAGGATGCGGTGGCGGCGGTGGCCGGGCGGTTCAAGGACCGTAAGACGAGCCGTTTGTCGGTCTCGCATGCGTTCCATTCGCCGTTGATGGAACCGATGCTGGAGGACTTCCGGAAGGTGGCCGAGGCCGTCACCTACGGTCGGCCGGCCATCCGTCTGACGAAGGACGTGGCGTCGGCGGAGTACTGGGTGCGGCATGTGCGGGATGCGGTGCGGTTCGCCGATGACGTGCGTGCGTTGCGGGACGAGGGTGTGACGCGGTTCCTGGAGGTGGGGCCGGATGGTGTGCTGACGGCGATGGCGCAGCAGTCCGTCGAGGGCACGATGGCGGCCACGCTGCGCCGGGATCGTCCCGAGGTGGAGGGCGTGTTCGCGGGTGTGGGGCGGTTGTATGCGGTGGGTGTGCCGGTGGACTGGGCCGCGGTGTTCGCGGGGCGCGGTGCCCGGCGCGTCGAGTTGCCCACGTACGCCTTTCAACGCACACGCTACTGGCTGATCGAGCAGCCCACGGCCCTCGCCGGGGCCGACTCCGTCGACCATCCGCTGCTGACCTCGATGGTGGAGCTTCCCGAGGACGGCGGGGCGGTGTTCACCGGGCGGCTCTCCCTCGACTCCCACCCCTGGCTCGCCGACCACGACGCCTTCGGCGCGGTGGTGGTGCCCGGGCAGGTGTTCCTGGAACTGGCCCTGTTCGCCGCCGACCACACGGGCCGGGGCCGGGTCGAGGAGCTCGACCTCCATGCGCCGCTGGTCATGGCCGATCCCGAGGACGTCATGACGCTGCGCGTGCTGGTCGGTGAGGCGGGCGCCGTCAGCGTGCACGCGCGGCGTGACGGCCGGACGGCCTGGGTGAAGCACGCCACGGGCGTCCTGGCCGCCGAGGCCGACGGCCCCTCCTGGGCGCGCGATGAGGCGACGTACGCCACGGTGCTCGACGCCGCCGCAGAGGCCGCGGGCGTGCGCGCCGACGGCGAACCGACCCTCGCCCACGCGTGGCGCGGGGCCTCGGTGCGTGTCGGTGAGGAAGGGCGCCCGGTCCTGTCGGTGGAGTCGGCGGAGACACGTGCGATCTCCACGGAGGAGGTGCGGGCGCACACCGGAGGCCGTGAATCACTCTTCCACGTGGAGTGGATCGCCCCACCGGCGCCTCCCGCGGACTCCGAGATCGGCACCCACGTGGTCTATGCGTGCCCGCCGGTCGAGGACACCACGCCCGAGGGATTCCGTGCGCTGACCCGTCAGGTGCTGTCCGCCGTCCAGAAGTGGCTGACCGATGAGCAGACGGAGTCCGCGAGGCTCGTGGTCGTCACACGGGGCGCGACCGACGGCACCGACCTGGGGCATGCGGCGGTGTGGGGGCTGGTGCGCGCGGCGGAGGGGGAGTATCCGGGCCGGTTCGTCCTGGTCGACCTGGACGCCGAGGCCGACCCCGGCGCCGAACTGCCCGCGGAGGCGTTGCGCCTGCCCGACGAGCCCGAGATGGCCGTTCGCGACGGTGAGATCCGGGTGCCGAGGCTGGCCCGCGTCCCGGCGCTGGACGGCGCCCCGTCGTGGGGACCGGACGGTACGGTCCTGATCACCGGTGGCACGAGCGGGCTCGGCGCCCTGACCGCCCGCCACCTGGCCGGTGAGCACGGCGTCAAGAGTTTGCTGCTGACCAGCCGCCGCGGCATGGACGCACCGGGGGCGGCCGAACTCATCGCGGAACTCACCGAGTTGGGCGCCGCAGTGGAAGTGGCGGCCTGCGATGTCGCCGACCGGGACGCCGTGGCCGCCCTGGTGGCCGGACGGCGCCTGACGGGCGTCGTGCACTCGGCCGGGATCGTGGACGATGTGCTGCTCGGGGCGTTGACGCCCGAGCGGCTGGACGCTGTCATGAGGCCGAAGGTGGACGCGGCCTGGCATCTGCACGACCTCACCCGCGACCACGACCTCTCCGCGTTTGTGCTCTTCTCGTCCGTCGCGGGCACCCTCGGCGGCGCCGGACAGGGCAACTACGCCGCCGCCAACGCCTGGCTGGACGCGCTCGCCCGGTATCGCGCCGCCCGGGGGCTGCCCGCGCTGTGCCTGGGCTGGGGGCCATGGACCCAGGTCGGGGGCATGGCCGACCGGCTGGACGAGGCCGAGTTGCAGCGGCTCCGGCGCACCGGAATGCCACCGCTGTCCCCCGACGAGGGGCTCGCGCTGCTGGACGCCGCGACCGTGCCCGGGCGGCCGCCCGCGACGCTTCCGGTCCGCTTCGACCTGGCGGTGATGCGCACACAGGCCGAGACGGGGGCACTTCCCGCCCTGTTCGGCGGACTGGTACGCGCCCCGGCCCGCCGGGCATCGTCCGGCAGGGCGTCGCTGGAGCGGCGACTGAGCGGGCTGAGCGAGGCGGAACGCGAACAGCTCCTCGTGGACCTCGTACGTGGCCATGTTGCGCGCATCCTGGGGCACCACGGCGTCGAGGCCGTGCCGCCGGACCGCGCGGTGAACGAGCTGGGCCTCACCTCGCTGGGCGCCGTGGAACTGCGTAACGCGCTCAACGCCGAGACCGGTCTGTCACTGCCTCCGACCCTGGTCTTCGACTACCCGACACCCCTTGCCGTCGCCGGTCTGCTGCACGAGAACTACCGGCCGGTCGACGCCGACCCCGCCGCGCCGCTGCTGGCCGAACTGAGCCGGATGGAGACCGCCCTGACCGCGCTCGCGGCGGACGACGACGCGGCTCACGCCAAGGTCACGACCCGGCTGGAGGCGCTGTCGCGGCGGGCGCGGGACGCCCGGAGCGGCGTGGTGGCGGATGGCGGGCCGGACGGCGCCCCGGCGCCCGCTGCCGATGCTTCCGACGACGAGCTGTTCGAGGCGCTGAACAAGGAACTGGGACTGTCCTGACGGACACCGCGTCTGCTTGTGGACTTTCACGGATGGGTTGATGACGATGTCGAAGGACTCCAACGAGGACCGGCTGCGGGAGTATCTGCGGCTTGCTACCGGTGAGTTGCAGCAAACCCGGCGCCGTCTGCACGAGGTGGAGGACCGGGAGCGGGAGCCGATCGCGATCGTGGGAATGGCGTGCCGTTTCCCCGGTGGCGCGGCCACGCCGGAGGGGCTGTGGGAGCTGGTCGCCGACGGCCGGGACGCGGTGGGCGAGTTCCCCACCGACCGCGGCTGGAACCTGGACGGGCTGTACGACCCGGACGGGACGGGCGAGAACACCAGCTACGTCAGGCACGGCAGTTTCCTCGACGGCGCGGGCGACTTCGACCCGGAGTTCTTCGGGATCAGCCCGCTGGAGGCGCTGGCGATGGATCCGCAGCAGCGGCTGCTGCTGGAGACCTCGTGGGAGGCGGTGGAGCGGGCCGGGATCGACCCCCCGTCGCTGAAGGGCAGCGCCACGGGCGTGTTCGCGGGGCTGGTGTACCACGACTATCCGGGCAGCAGTGTGACGGGCGCGCTGGTGTCCGGCAGGGTGGCGTACACCCTGGGACTCGAGGGCCCGGCGGTGACGGTCGACACCGCCTGCTCGTCGTCGCTGGTCGCGCTCGACATGGCGGTCAAGGCGCTGCGCGGCGGGGAGTGTTCCCTGGCGCTGGCCGGCGGGGTGACGGTCATGTCGACGCCGGTCACCTTCGTGGAGTTCAGCCGCCAGCGGGGCCTGTCGCTGGACGGCCGCTGCAAGGCGTTCGCCGCGGCGGCCGACGGCACCGGGTGGGGCGAAGGCGTCGGCGTGCTGGTGCTGGAGCGGCTGTCGGAGGCGCGCCGCAACGGCCACCGGGTGCTGGCGGTCGTACGCGGCAGCGCCGTCAACCAGGACGGCGCCAGCAACGGCCTGACCGCGCCGAACGGCCCGTCCCAGCGCCGGGTCATCCAGCAGGCGCTGACGAACGCGGGCCTGTCCGCGGCCGACGTGGACGCGGTGGAAGCACACGGCACGGGGACGACGCTGGGCGATCCGATCGAGGCACAGGCGCTGCTGGCCACCTACGGCCAGGAGCGCCCGGACGACCGGCCGCTGTGGCTGGGATCGGTCAAGTCGAACGTCGGCCACACGCAGGCCGCCGCGGGCGTCGCGGGTGTGATCAAGATGGTCCAGGCGATGCGGCACGGAATCCTGCCCAAGACGCTGCACGTGGACGAGCCGACGCCGCAGGTGGACTGGTCGGCGGGGAACGTCAGGCTGCTGACCGAGGCCCGCGCCTGGCCCGAGGGCGACGGCCCGCGCCGCGCCGCCGTCTCGTCGTTCGGCGCCAGTGGGACGAACGCTCACGTCATCGTCGAGGAGGCGGTCGAGGACGCGCCGCCTGAGTCGACCGGCGCGCCCGAGTCGACCGGCGCGGCGGAGCCCACCGTCGCGGCGGAGCCGCAGGGCGGCTCGGAGCGCCCGGTGGTGCCATGGGTGATCTCGGGCAAGTCCGAGGCCGCGGTGCGCGCGTACGCGGCGCGGCTGGCGGACGTGGCGGCGGGGGAGCCGCGCCCGGTCGACGTGGGGTGGTCGCTGGCGACGCGGCGGGCGCCGTTCGCGTACCGGGCCGCGGTGGTCGGCGCCCGGGGGGAGGCGATCGCGCAGGGCCTCGCCGCCGTGGCGCAGGGGCAGGCCCCGGTGGTGTCGGCCCGCTCCGCGACCGGCCCGGTGATGGTGTTCCCGGGACAGGGGTCGCAGTGGGTCGGGATGGCGGTCGAGCTGATCGCGTCGTCCGAGGTGTTCGCGGAGCAGATGGCCGCCTGCGAAGAGGCACTGGCGCCCTTCGTGGACTGGTCGCTCCGCGATGCGCTGGGCGACGAGGCCATGTTGGAACGGGTCGATGTGGTCCAGCCCGTGCTGTGGGCGGTGATGGTGTCGCTCGCGGGGCTGTGGCGGCACTACGGCGTGGAGCCCGTCGCGGTGGTGGGCCACTCCCAGGGGGAGATCGCCGCCGCGAGCGTGGCCGGAGCGCTGTCGTTGCGGGACGGGGCCCGGGTGGTGGCGCTGCGCAGCAAGGCGCTGCCCGCGCTGTCCGGCCAGGGCGGGATGGTGTCGGTGGCGCTGCCCCGGGAGGAGGCGGAACGGCGGCTCTCCCGGTGGGGGGACCGGATGTCCATCGCGGCGGTGAACGGAGGCGCCTCGACGGTGGTCTCGGGCGAGGTGGGCGCCCTGGAGGAACTGCTCGCCGCGTGTGAGGCGGAGGAGGTGCGGGCCCGGCGGATTCCGGTGGACTACGCCTCGCATTCGGCGCAGGTGGAGCGGATCGAGCAGGAGCTGCTGGAGGTGCTGGCGCCGATCCGGCCCCGCGCCGCGCGCATCCCGTTCTACTCCACCGTGACCGGCGACCTCATGGACACCACGGGGCTGGACGCGGGCTACTGGTACCGGAATCTGCGGCAGACCGTGGAGTTCGACCGGGTGATCGGCCTGCTCACCGAGCGGGGCATGGACGTGTTCATCGAGGCCAGTGCGCATCCGGTGCTGGCACCCAGCATGGAACACACCGCGATCGGCACGCTGCGCCGCGACGACGGCGGCCTGGACCGCTTCCTGACCGTCCTGGCCCAGGCCCACACCCACGGCGTGGACGTCGACTGGGAGAAGGTGTTCGCCGGGACCGGGGCCCGGCAGGTGGAGCTGCCGACGTACGCCTTCCAGCACCGCCGGTACTGGCTGACCGATCCGGTGGGAGGCGCCGACGCGGTCTCGATGGGGCTGGGCGCGCTGGGCCACCCGCTGCTCGGAGCGATGGTCATGCTCGCGGACTCGGACGAGGTGGTGCTCACCGGACGGCTGTCGATCGGGGCCCTGCCCTGGCTGGCCGACCATGTCATCGACGGATCGGTCCTCTTCCCCGGCACCGGGTTCGTGGAGCTGGCCGTGCGCGCGGGCGACGAGGTCGGCTGCGGCCGGATCGAGGAACTGACCATCCACGAACCACTGGTCCTCACCGAGCGTGGCGGGGTGGCCGTACAGGTCGTCGTCGGGGCGGAGGACGAGGCGGGTCGCCACGCGGTCACGGTGTACGCGCGTGAGCAGGACGCCTTGGACCTGCCCTGGAACCGGCATGCCACCGGTCTGCTGACCTCGGCCACCTCCGCAGGCGGCGCCGACCTGACCGCCTGGCCGCCACCCGGGGCCGAGCCGATGGACCTGGATGTCGCCACCCTGTACGGGGAGTTGGTCGACCTGGGCCTGGCGTACGGGCCGACCTTCCAGGGACTGCGAGCGGCTTGGCGGTCCGGTGACGAGGTGTTCGCCGAGATCGCCCTGCCGGACGACGCCGAGCCGGATGCCTTCGGTCTGCACCCGGCCCTGCTCGACGCGGGCCTGCACGCGATCGGCCTGTCCCCGGCGGGGGCCGGTGACGCGGCCCTGCTGCCGTTCTCCTGGTCGGGCGTGCAACTGCACGCCTCCGGCGCGGGCGCGCTGCGGGTGCGCATCACCCCGCTCCAGGACGGTGTCGCGGCCCTGACGATCGGCGACGCGACCGGTCAACTCGTCGCCACCATCGACTCCTTGGTGCTGCGGCCGCTCACCGCCGTGCGGACCGCACCCCGCACCGAATCGCTCTTCCACGTCGCCTTGGCCCCGCTCCCCACCGGCGGGGACACGGCCACCGACACGGAGGTGCTGCGCGTCGCCGCCGGGTCCGATGTGCGTACGGCGGTGAACCGGGCGCTGGAGGCGCTCCAGACCGCCGCGTCGCGTCTGGCGGTGGTCACGCGGGGCGCGGTCCCGGTGTCCGGCGAGGACGACCCCGACCTGGCCGCGGCGGCGGTCTGGGGCCTGGTCCGCAGCGCCCAGACCGAGGACCCCGGCCGGTTCGTCCTGGTGGACTTGGACGACGCTGTCGCCGCCGCCGGGGCGGACGACGCGGCCGACGACGCGGCCATCGCGTCGGCGTGCGCGACCGGGGAGCCCCGGATCGTGGTGCGCGGGAACACCCTCTACGCCCCTCGGCTCGCCCGGCTCGCGGAAACAACGCGGACGGAGGACGAACCGGCGCCGGTGTTCGGTGACACGGTGCTGATCACGGGCGGGGTGGGGGTGCTGGGCGGTCTGATGGCCCGGCATCTCGTCACCGAGTACGGCGTACGACGGCTGCTGCTGACCGGTCGCCGGGGCGCGGACACCCCGGGCGCCGCCGAGCTGGTGGCGGAGCTGACCGGCCTGGGGGCCGAGGTGGAGGTGGCCGCGTGTGATGTGGCCGACCGGGAGGCCGTGGCCGCGCTGCTGGCGGGCCGGGAGCTGTCGGGTGTGGTGCACGCGGCGGGTGTGCTGGACGACGGGGTGATCGGGTCGCTGACGCCCGAGCGGGTGGACCGCGTGATGCGTCCGAAGGTGGACGCGGCGCTCCATCTGCACGAGCTGACGCGCGAGATGGAGCTGAGCGCGTTCGTGCTGTTCTCCTCGGCCGCCGGGGTCATCGGCTCACCGGGGCAGGGCAACTACGCGGCGGCCAACGCGTTCCTCGACGCCCTGGCCGCACACCGCCGCGCCCAGGGGTTGCCCGCGCTGTCCCTGGCGTGGGGCGTGTGGCAGACCAGCTCGGGGATGGCTGGGAGCCTGGGCGACGCCGACCGGTCCCGTATGACCCGCGGCGGCATCCTCCCGCTGTCCCACCGCGAGGGCTTGGCACTCTTCGACGCCGCGGTGCGCGCGGACGCCGCGGTGCGTGCGGACGCGGCGGTGCGTGCGGACGCGGCCGTGTCCGCGGACGCCGTACGAGGGAACGCGGCACGTGCGGACGCACCCGCCGCGGTCGTCCCCGTGAAACTGGACCTCGCGGCGGTCCGCGCGAGCGGTTCGGTGCCGGAGCTGCTGCGCGGGCTGGTCCCCGTCGTCACCCGCGGCACCGCCCGGAACCGGGCCGATGCGGACGGGCTCCGCCAGCGGCTGGTGGGCCTGTCCGAGGACCAGCGGCTGGAGACGCTGCTGACCCTGGTCCGCGGCCAGGCCGCCATGACGCTCGGCTACGCCGGGCCGGAGGCCGTCGACCCGGAGCGTGCGTTCCGCGATCTGGGGGTCGACTCGCTGGCCGCGATGGAGCTGCGCAACGCGCTGGGCCAGACGACGGGTCTGCGGCTGCCGGTCACGTTGGTGTTCGACTACCCGACCCCCGCCGTCCTCGCGCGCCATCTGCTGGACGAGGTGTCGGGGACCGTGAACGAGCGCCACGTCCGGCCGGTGGTGACCCCGGCCGACGACGATCCGATCGCCATCATCGGCATGGCCTGCCGCTATCCCGGTGGGGTGGCCTCGCCGGAGGACCTGTGGCGGCTGGTGGACGGCGGGACGGACGCCATCTCGGCCTTCCCGGACAACCGCGGCTGGAACCTGGAGCGGATCTACGACCCCACGGCCACCCGACCGCGGACCACCTACGTCGACCAGGGCGGATTCCTGTACGACGCGGCCGAGTTCGACCCCGGCTTCTTCGGGATCGCGCCGAACGAGGCGATGGTCATGGATCCGCAGCAGCGGTTGCTGCTGGAGACCTCCTGGGAGGTGCTGGAGCGCGCCGGAATCGATCCGACGACGCTGAAGGGCAGCCCGACCGGTGTGTTCGCCGGGATGATGTACCACGACTACAGCCAGAACAGCAGCACGGGCGCCATCGTCTCCGGCCGCGTCGCCTACACCCTCGGTCTCGAGGGCCCGGCCGTCACCGTCGACACCGCCTGCTCGTCCTCCCTGGTCGCCCTGCACCTGGCCGCCCAGGCGCTGCGGTCGGGCGAATGCACACTCGCCCTCGCGGGCGGCGTCACCGTGATGGCCACGCCGGACAACTTCATCGAGTTCAGCGAGCAGCGGGGCCTGTCGCGGGACGGCCGGTGCCGGTCCTTCGCCGCCGCGGCCGACGGCTCCGGCTGGGGTGAGGGCGTGGGCATGCTGCTGGTGGAGCGGCTGTCGGACGCCCGCCGCAACGGCCACCCCGTCCTGGCGGTCGTACGGGGCACCGCGACCAACCAGGACGGCGCCAGCAACGGCCTGACCGCCCCCAACGGCCCCTCCCAGCAGCGGGTGATCCGGCAGGCGCTGGCCAACGCGGGCCTGGCGCCGGCCGAGGTGGACGCGGTCGAGGCGCACGGCACGGCCACCACGCTGGGCGATCCCATCGAGGCGCAGGCGCTGCTCGCCACGTACGGTCAGGGCCGCTCCGGCGACGAGCCGCTGTGGCTGGGGTCGATCAAGTCGAACATCGGCCACACCCAGGCGGCGGCCGGTGTGGCGGGCGTCATCAAGATGGTCCAGGCGATGCGGCACGGCGTCCTGCCGAGGACGCTGCACGTGGACGAGCCGACACCGCAGGTGGACTGGGCGGCGGGCGAGGTCCGGCTGCTCACCGAGGCGCGGGAGTGGCCACGCGGCGACCGCCCGCGCCGCGCGGGCGTGTCCTCCTTCGGCATCAGCGGCACCAACGCCCACGCCATCATCGAAGAAGCCCCGACGGTCGAGGAAACGCCCGTGGAGCGGCGGGAGTTGCCGGTAGTTCCGCTGGTGGTCTCGGCCCGTACACGGGCGGCGCTGGACGCCCAGCTCGACCGGATGACCTCCGTCGGGCAGGATGCGCTGGACGTGGCGTACTCGGCCGCGACGGGCCGGGCCGTGCTGGAGCACCGCGCCGTGCGGGTCGGGTCGTCCGAGACCGTCATCGGTTCGGTCACCGAAGGCAGGCTGGCGTTCCTGTTCACCGGGCAGGGCAGCCAGCGGGTGGGGATGGGCCGGGAGCTGTACGACACGTTCCCGGTGTTCGCGGCGGCGTTCGACGAGGTGTGCGACGCGCTCGACATGCCGTTGCGCGAGGTGATGTGGGGCGACGAAGTCGCCCTGAACCGCACCGAGTTCACCCAGCCCGCCGTCTTCGCGCTCGAAGTGGCGCTGTTCCGGCTGATGGAGGCGTGGGGCATCACGCCGGACGTGCTGACCGGGCACTCCATCGGCGAGGTGGCGGCGGCGCATGTGGCCGGGGTGTTCGGCCTCGCCGACGCGGCCCGGCTGATCACGGCGCGCGGACAGCTGATGCAGGCGCTGCCGCCCGGCGGCGCCATGGTGGCCATCCAGGCCACCGAAGAGGAGATCACCCCGCTCCTCGGCGAGCAGGTGGGGCTCGCGGCCGTCAACGGCCCGGCGGCCGTGGTCGTCTCCGGCGCCGAGGATGCCGTGACCGCGCTCGCCGAGCGGTTCGGTGACCGCAGGACGGCCCGGCTGAAGGTCTCGCACGCGTTCCACTCCCCGCTGATGGACCCGATGCTGGAAGACTTCCGGGAGGTCGCCGAGAGCGTCACCTACCACGAACCGGCCATCCGGCTCACGAAGGACATGGCGTCGGCGGAGTACTGGGTGCGGCATGTGCGGGACACCGTGCGGTTCGCCGACGATGTGCGCTTCCTGCGGGACGAAGGCGTCACCCGGTTCCTGGAGATCGGCCCGGACGCCGTACTGACGGCGATGGCCCAACAGACCGCCGAGGGCACGATGGCGGCGGCGCTGCGCCGCGACCACCCCGAGACGGAAAGCCTGTTCACCGCCGTCGGGCGGCTGTTCACCGCCGGAGTCCGCGTCGACTGGGACGCCGTTCTCGGCGGCCGCGGGGCACGGCGCGTCGATCTGCCGACCTATCCCTTCCAGCGGCAGTCGTACTGGCTGGAGTCGGGGCGCGGGGCGGAGGCGTCCGACCATCCGCTGCTGGACGCGGCGGTCGGGGTCGCGGGCACGGACCAGACCGTGCTGACCGGGCGGCTGTCGCCCGGGACACAGCCGTGGCTCGCCGACCACGTCGTCGGCGGCGGGCTCCTCTTCCCCGGTACGGGCTTCGTCGAGCTGGCCGTCCGCGCGGGCGACGAAGTGGGATGCGGCCGGATCGAGGAACTGACGATCGAGGCGCCGCTGGTCCTCGCGGAGCGCGGCGCCGTGGCCCTTCAGGTGCTGGTCGGGCCGGACGACGGCTCCGGCCACCGGCCGGTCGAGGTGTACTCGCGCGGCGAGGACGAGATCCATCAGCCCTGGGCCCGCCACGCCGCCGGAACTCTGGCCCCGGCCACGGGCGACGGCGCGCAGGAGGGGGCGCAGTGGCCGCCGACCGGGGCGGAGCCCGTGGACGTAACGGGCCTGTACGAGGCGCTCGCGGACGCCGGAGTGGCGTACGGACCGGTCTTCCAGGGGCTGAAGGCCGCCTGGCGGCGCGGCGACGAGGTGTTCGCCGAGGTCGTGCTGCCCGGCGCGGCGGACCGGTTCGGGCTGCACCCGGCGCTGCTGGACGCGGCGCTGCACGCGATCCCGCTGCTGTCGGCCGACGACCGCGTCGTCCTTCCCTTCGCCTGGACGGGCGTGGAGCTGCACGCCTCCGGCGCCGATGTGCTCCGCGTGCGGGTCACCTCATCCGGTCAGGACCAGGTCACCCTGGACGCCGTGGACGGCACGGGCCGACCCGTCATCTCCGTGAACTCCCTGACCCTGCGGCCGATGGCGACACCGTCGCTCGCCCGCGTCGACTCGCTGTTCCGGGTGGAGTGGACACCCGTGGCGCCGGTGGCGGCGGCCGCACAGGACCACGGTGACATCACGGTGTGGCGAGCCGGGGGTGATGATGTCCGGTCCACGCTGCAATCCGCGCTGACGGCGCTCCAGTCGGAGACCGGCACCCTGGCGGTCGTCACCCGCGGCGCGGTGTCGGTGGCCGGTGAGGACGCCACCGACCTGGCCGGTGCGGCGGTGTGGGGGCTGGTGCGCAGCGCCCAGTCGGAGGATCCGGGGCGGTTCGTCCTGATCGACGCGGCCGGTGCGGAGGACGAGGCGGACATCGCTGTGGCGTTGGCGGCGGGGGAGCCGCAGGTGGCGGTCCGGGACGGAAAGGTCTACGTACCGCGGTTGCGGGCCGCCTCGGTGACGGAGTCCGAACCGTCGTCCATCTTCGGCGACGCGGTGCTGGTCACGGGCGCGTCGGGGGCGCTGGGCGGGCTGGTGGCGCGCCATCTGGTGACCGGACACGGCGTGCGGCGGCTGCTGCTCACCAGCCGCCGCGGGATGGACGCACCGGGCGCCGCCGAGCTGGTGGCGGAGCTGACCGGGCTGGGCGCCGAGGTGGAGGTGGCCGCGTGTGACGTGGCCGACCGCGAGGCGCTGGCGGGGCTGCTGTCGGGCCGGGAGCTGTCGGGTGTCGTCCATGCGGCGGGTGTGCTGGACGACGGGGTGATCGCGTCGCTGACGCCGGAGCGGATGGACCGGGTGCTGGGTCCGAAGGTGGACGCGGCGCTGCATCTGCACGAGCTGACGCGCGAGATGGAGCTGAGCGCGTTCGTCCTGTTCTCCTCGGCGGCGGGTGCGATCGGCTCGCCGGGGCAGGGCAACTACGCGGCGGCCAACGCGTTCCTGGACGCCCTGGCCGTACACCGCCGAGCCCAGGGTCTGCCCGCCCAGTCCCTGGCCTGGGGCCTGTGGGCGACCGACGCCGGGATGGCCGGGGAACTGGCGGACCACGACCGGCAGCGGATCGTCCGTACGGGGCTGGCGGGGCTGTCGCCCGCCGAAGGGCTGAAGCTCTTCGACACGGCCGCCGCACTCACCGCCCCCGTACTGGTCCCCATGAGCCTGGACACCAAGGCGCTGAACGCGGCCGAGGCGCCCCCGATGCTGCGCGGCCTGGTACGCGGCTCCTCGCGGCGTGCCGTGTCGGCGCGGCACGACGAGGGCAGGGCGGCCGCGCTGCGGCAGCGGCTCGCCGCACTGCCCGCCGACGAGCGGTACGACGAACTGCTCACGCTCGTCCGCACCCATGCGGCGGCCGTGCTGGGCCACGCGGGCCCGGAGGCCATCGAACCCGGGCGGGCCTTCGGCGACCTCGGATTCGACTCGCTGGGCGCGGTCGAATTCCGCAACGCCGTCAACGCCGCCACCGGGCTGCGGCTGCCCCCCACCCTGATCTTCGACTACCCCAACGCCCGGGTGCTGGCCGAACACCTCGCCACGGAACTGGCGCCCGCCCACGCCGACGGTGACACGGGTGCCGACGAGGACACGGTCCGCCGCCTGCTCGCCTCGATCCCGCTCACCCGGCTGCACGACGCGGGGCTGATGGACACCCTGCTCGAACTCGCCGGTGCCGCCCCCGCCACGGCCGCGCCCGCTGCGGAGCAGCAGGACGCGATCGACGCGATGGACACCGAAACCCTCATCAGCATGGCGCTCCAGGACACCGCCCTGGCCGCCCTGGACGACGACGCGACGCGGGAAGCCTGAGGACACGATGGCCGACACCGACCACAAACTCGTGGCGGCGCTGCGTGCGTCGCTCAAGGAGACCGAGAGTCTGCGCGCCCGCAACCGCGCCCTCCAGGCCGCCTCCCGCGAACCCATCGCGATCGTGGCGATGAGCTGCCGCTACCCCGGCGCGGCCTCGCCCGAGGAGCTGTGGCGGCTGGTCGCCGACGGGACGGACGCCGTCTCACGGTTCCCCGCCGACCGCGGCTGGGACGAGACGGCCATCTACGACCCCGAGCCCGGGCGCCCCGGCAAGACGTACAGCCGGGAAGGGGCGTTCCTGTACGACGCGGCCGAGTTCGACCCTGAGTTCTTCGGGATCGCGCCGAACGAGGCGATGGTCATGGATCCGCAGCAGCGGTTGCTGCTGGAGGCGTCGTGGGAGGTGCTGGAGCGGGCGGGGATCGATCCGACGACGCTGAAGGGCAGCCCGACCGGTGTGTTCGCCGGGATGATGTACCACGACTACACCTACAACAGCAGTACGGGCGCCATCGCCTCCGGCCGCGTCGCCTACGCGCTCGGTCTCGAGGGCCCGGCCGTCACCGTCGACACCGCCTGCTCGTCCTCGCTGGTCGCCCTGCACTGGGCGGTCCAGGCGTTGCGCTCCGGGGAGTGCTCACTCGCGCTCGCGGGCGGTGTCACGGTGATGGCGACGCCCGAGACGTTCATCGAGTTCAGCCATCAGCGCGGGCTGGCGCCCGACGGCCGCTGCAAGTCGTACGCGGCGGCCGCCGACGGCACCGGCTGGGGCGAGGGCGTGGGCATGCTGCTGGTCGAGCGGCTGTCGGACGCGCGCCGCAACGGCCACCCCGTCCTGGCGGTGGTACGGGGGAGCGCCCTCAACCAGGACGGCGCCAGCAACGGCCTGACCGCGCCCAACGGCCCCTCCCAGCAACGTGTGATCAAGCAGGCCCTGGCCCACGCCCGGATATCCGCCGACCAGGTCGATCTCGTCGAGGGGCACGGCACGGGGACGACGCTCGGCGACCCGATCGAGGCGCAGGCCCTGCTCGCCACGTACGGCCAGGACCGCCCGGACGACCGCCCGCTCTGGCTCGGCTCGATCAAGTCGAACATCGGCCACACCCAGGCCGCGGCGGGTGTGGCGGGCATCATCAAGGTCGTTCAGGCGATGCGGCACGGTGTCATGCCGAGGACGCTGCACGTGGACGAGCCGACACCGCAGGTGGACTGGGCGGCGGGCGAGGTCCGGCTGCTCACCGAGGCCCGGGAGTGGCCGGACGAGGGGCGTCCGCGCCGCGCGGGCGTGTCCTCGTTCGGCATCAGCGGGACCAACGCCCACGTCATCATCGAGGAGGCGCCGCCCGTCGAAGCCCAGGAGGAGGCGGCGGCTCCGGCCGTGGCGGGGCCCGTCCTGTGGACGCTGTCCGCCCGGAGCCCGGAGGCGCTGCGCGCACAGGCCGAACGCCTCCACTCCCACCTGGGCGAACGGCCGGACCTGGCCCCCGTGGACGTGGCCTTCTCGCTGGCAACCGGCCGTGCGGCCCTCGAACACCGGGCGGCGATCGTCGCCGACGGCCGTACGGGCCGTACGGACCTCCTCGCGGGCCTCACCGCGCTGGCCCGGGGAACCTCGTCGCACTCCGTCGTCACCGGCAGGGCCCGCGAGGGCAAGGTGGCGTTCCTGTTCACCGGGCAGGGCAGCCAACGCCTAGGCATGGGACGGGAGTTGTATGACACCTTCCCGGTGTTCGCGGCGGCGTTCGACGCGGTGTGCGATGCAACGGAGCTGCCGCTGAAGGAGGTGATGTGGGGCGATGACGAGGAGGCCTTGCACCGCACGGAGTTCACCCAGCCCGCGATCTTCGCCGTGGAAGTGGCGCTGTACCGGTTGGTGGAGTCCTGGGGGCTTCGCCCGGACTTCCTCGTCGGCCACTCGATCGGGGAGCTGGCGGCGGCCCATGTGGCGGGTGTGCTGAGTCTGGAGGACGCCGCGCGGTTGATCACGGCCCGGGGACGGCTGATGGGCGCGCTGCCGCCCGGCGGAGCCATGGTGGCGATCCAGGCGACCGAAGACGAAGTGGCGCCGCTCCTCGGCGAACGGGTGGGGATCGCGGCGGTGAACGGCCCGTCGTCGGTGGTGGTGTCCGGTGCCGAGGACGCGGTGGCGGCGGTGGCCGGGCGGTTCAAGGACCGTAAGACGAGCCGCCTGTCCGTCTCGCATGCGTTCCATTCGCCGTTGATGGACCCGATGCTGGAGGACTTCCGGAAGGTGGCCGAGGCCGTCACCTACGGTCGGCCGGGGATCCGGCTGGTCAAGGACGTGGCGTCGGCCGAGTACTGGGTGCGGCATGTGCGGGAGGCGGTGCGGTTCGCCGATGATGTGAGCCGTCTGGAGAGCGAGGGCGTGACCCGGTTCCTGGAGATCGGGCCGGACGGCATCCTCACGGCCATGGCCCGGCAGACAGTTCCGGACGCCACGACGACGGCCGCCCTGCGCCGCGATCGCCCCGAAGCCGGAACGCTGCTGACGGCGATCGCGCACCTGCACACCACGGGCGCCTCTCCCGACTGGACGGCCCTCTTCGCGGGACGGGGAGCACACCGCGTCGACCTGCCCACCTACGCCTTCCAGCGCGGCCGCTATTGGCTGTCGGCGCCGGTGGCCGGGGAGGGCGGAGACGCGGTGTCCCTGGGCCTCACCACGCTCGACCACCCCCTGCTGACCGCAGAAGTCGCGGTTCCGGGCTCCGAGACCGTGGTGTTCACGGGGCGGCTGTCGACGGACACCCAGCCCTGGCTGGCCGACCACACGGTGCTCGGCACGACGCTGCTGCCCGGGACCGCGTACGTCGACATGGCCGTACGCGCGGGCGACCAGGTCGGCTGCCGCATCCTCGAAGAGCTGACCCTGCACGCGCCGCTGGCCCTGCCCGAGGGCGGCGGTGTGCGGCTCCGGCTGACCGTCGGCGAACCGGCCGACACCACGGGACGACGCCCCCTCACCCTCCACGCGCAGGCCGAGGACACCGACGACGCGGAGGCGGCCTGGACCCTGCACGCGGAAGGTGTGCTGACGCCCGGGGACACCGCCGCGCCGCCGCCCTCCGGCCTGACCGAGTGGCCACCGCCCGAGACGGCGAGAATCGCCACCGACGACGCGTACGACCGATTCCATGACATCGGCTTCGCCTACGGCCCGGCATTCCAGGGGCTCAAGGCGGCCTGGCGCGTCGGCGACGAGACCTTCGCCGAAGTGGCACTCGGCGACGCGGCCGGCGCCGGGCGATTCGTACTGCATCCGGCCCTGCTGGACTCCGCGCTGCACGCGGTGCTGCTCGGCACGGGCGAGGACGACGCGACGGCCTTGCCGTTCGCCTGGAAGGGGGTCCGGTTGCACGCCTCCGGCGCCACGGCCGCGCGCGTCCGGCTCACGCCCAAGGGCGAGGGCGCGACGGAGGTACGGATCGCCGACGCCCAGGGGCGGCCCGTGGCGTCCGTGGAGTCGCTGATGGCGCGGGAGGTGTCGGCCGAACAGCTCGCCCCGGCGTCCGCACGGCCCGGCGACTCCCTCTTCCACGTGGCGTGGACACCCGCCTCCGCCCCCACCGTCGGAACGGACTGGACGGTGGTCGCCGACCTGGCGGAACTCACCGACCCGGTGCCCGCCACGGTCGCGTTGACACTCCCCGGCGGCACGGGTGACCTCGCCGACGACGTCAGAAGGGTCACCGGCGACACACTCCGAACCCTTCAGACCTGGCTCGCGGACGAACGGTTCGCCGACCGCAGGCTCATGGTGGTCACCCGCGGCGACCACCTCGCCCACGCGGCCGCCCGCGGACTGGTCCGCGCCGCCCACGCGGAGGACCCGGAGCGCTTCGCGCTCCTCGACACGGACGGCCGCGGTGACCCGGAGACGATCGGCCGGGCCATCGCGTCCGGCGAACCGGAACTGCGCCTCCAGGACACCGCACTCCTCGCCCCCCGCCTGGCGCGCACCCCCGCGGACCCGGAACACCCACCCGCCTGGGACCGGCTCGGAACCGTGCTGATCACCGGCGGTACGGGCGGCCTCGGCGCGCTCGTCGCCCGCCACCTGGTGGCCGAGCACGGCGTCCGCGACCTGCTGCTGACCAGCCGACGCGGCATGGACGCCGAGGGCGCGGCCGACCTGCGCCAGGAGCTGACCGGCCTCGGCGCGACGGTCGAGATCGCGGCCTGCGACGTGGCGGACCGGGCCGCGCTGAAGGCGCTGCTCGCCGATCGTCCGCTCGGCGCCGTCGTGCACACCGCCGGGGTGCTGGCCGACGGACTGATCGCCAACCTGACACCGCACAGCCTGGACCAGGTGCTGCGTCCCAAGGTGGACGGCGCGCTCAACCTGCACGACCTCACCCGCGGCCACGACCTGGGCGCCTTCGTGCTGTTCTCGTCGTCGGCGGGTGTGCTCGGCGCGCCCGGCCAGGGCAACTACGCCGCCGCCAACACCTTCCTCGACGCGCTCGCCCACCACCGCCACGCCGAAGGGCTGCCCGCGCAGTCCCTCGCCTGGGGGCTGTGGGCGGACACCGGTGGCATGGCGGGCGGCCTGAGCGAGGCCGACCTCCGGCGACTGCGCCGCCAGGGCATGCCCGCGCTGTCGGCGGTCGACGGTCTCGCGCTGTTCGACGCCGCGTCCGCCCGTACCGAACCGGTGCTGGTGCCGATGGGGCTGGACCTGCGGGCGCTGCGCGGCGGGAGCGGTGGCGAACTCCCCGTACTGCTCCGCGGGTTGGTCCCGGCCACGCGGCGCCGTACCGCGGCCGCCGATCCCGCGGTGCTGCGGCGCGAGCTGGCGGCCCTGCCCGCCGAACGGCGGGAGGGAGCGCTGCGCGATCTGGTGCTGAGCCTGGCCGCCACCCTGCTCGGGCACAGCGGCCCCGAGGCGGTCGACCCCGAACGCGACTTCCTGGAGTCCGGGTTCGACTCGCTCACCGCGATGGAGCTGCGCACCGCGCTGAACGCCGCCACCGGGCTGAAACTGCCCGCGATGGCGGTGTTCGACAGCAAGAACCCGTCCCTGCTGGCCCGTCTCCTCGCCGACGAGCTGGCCGGGCTCTCCGCCACCGGGCCACAGCCGCACACGAAGGCACAGCCGCGGACAGAGAAAGAGGCGGAGACGGACGAGAGTGTCACCGACCTGTTCCGGCGGGCCGTCCACGCCGGTGACACCTCCGGCGCGCTGGCGCTGATGTCGGCGGTCGCGGCGCTGCGGCCCCGCTTCGCCACGCCCGGCGACTTCGGCCGCGCCCCGAAGGCGGTGCGGCTGGCCGACGGGCCGCGCCGTACCCGGCTGATCTGCCTGGCCACGCCCATGGCGGCGGGCGGTGTGCACCAGCACGCCCGGCTGGGCGCGGAATTCCGGGACGTCCGCCACGTGTCGGCCCTTCCACTGCCCGGATTCGCCCGCGACGAGCCACTGCCCGGTTCGGCCGAGGCACTGTCGCGCGTCCTGGCCGACGCCGTGCTGGAGGCGGCCGAGGGCGAACCGTTCGCCCTGCTCGGCTACTCCTCCGGCGGCATCATCGGCCACGTCCTCGCCCGACACCTGGAGGAGGTGGCGGAGGTCCCGCCCGCCGGGCTGATCCTGATCGACACCTTCCGCGTCGACGACACGGCGATGAAGTTCGGGTTCGACCAGCTCATGCGGGAGGTGCTGGCGATGGAGTCGGCCTACGGACCGTACGACGCGGCGCGGCTGTCGGCGATGCCGTACTACTTCCAGGTGCTGGGGGACTTCGCCCCCGTGACCCTGGCCGCGCCGACCCTGTTCGTCCAGGCGGCCCAGCCGTTCGTGGAACCGCCCGAGGGCGTCGACCCGGCCGAGATGAGGGCCCGGCCCTGGGACCCGGACCACACGCTGCGCACCGTGCCGGGCGACCACTTCTCGCTCGGGCAGGAGCACGCCCCGACCACCGCCCGGACCATCGACGAGTGGCTGACGACGCTCGACTGAGACGCGACCGACGTACACGTTCCCCCGGGGACGTCCACGCCGCCCACGGGCGACGCGGAACCCCGCTGCTGAGCAGGACCCGAACCGAGGTGGTTTGAGACATGGCGCCCACGCCAACGGCCAAAGGAACCGTCCCCTTCCGGGAGTACCGCACCTGGTACCGCGTCACCGGACAGCCGGGGTCGGGCCGCCCGGCCCTCGTCGTCGTCCACGGCGGCCCCGGGTCCACGCACGACTACCTGATCCGGCTGGCCGACTTCGCCGAACGCGGCTGGCCCGTGGTGCACTACGACCAGATCGGGAACGGGGGCTCCACCCATCTGCCGGACGCCGACCCCGGTTTCTGGAACCCTCAGCTCTTCCGCGACGAGCTGGACAACCTCCTGCACCGGCTCGGCATCGCCGACGACTACATCCTGTTCGGGCAGTCGTGGGGCGGGATGCTCGCCGCCTGGCACGCCTCGGCCCGCCCCGCCGGGCTGCGCGGCCTGGTCGTCGCCAACGCCCCCGCCTCCTACCCGCTGTGGCTGTCGGAGATGGATGTCCTGCGCGCCCAGCTGCCACCCGGCGTGGACGACACGCTGCGGCGCCACGAGGCCGCGGGCACCACCGACAGCGACGAGTACCTGGAGGCGATGCTGGTCTTCTACAGCCGCCACGTCTGCCGCCTCGACCCGTGGCCCGCCGAACTCATGGCCTCGTACCTGGAGGCCGTCACCGACCCGACGGTCTACCGCACCATGAACGGGCCCAACGAGTTCCACGTCATCGGCAGCCTCCGCGACTGGTCGGTGATCGACCACCTGCCCCGCATCAACGTGCCCACCCTGGTCGTCTCCGGCCGCCACGACGAGGCCACTCCGGTCACCGTGCGCCCCTACCAGGACCTCATTCCGAACGCCCGCTGGGAGATCTTCGAAGACTCCAGCCACGCCCCGCACCTCGAAGAACCGGAACGCTTCACCGAGGTGCTCGGCACATTCCTTGACACGGTCGGCGCGACCGGCGCGCGGACCACGACGGTGAGCGGAGGCTGAGACGACGGTGGAAGCCAACGTCGAGGAGATCGTCGAGGCGCTGCGCGGCTCGCTCGTCGAGAACGAGCGGCTGCGGCGGGACAACGAGAGCCTGCGCACCGCCGCGAGTGTCGCCACGGAACCCATCGCGATCATCGGCATGGCCTGCCGTTTCCCCGGTGGTGTCGCCTCCCCGGAGGGGCTGTGGGCGCTGGTCGCCGAGGGCCGCGACGCCATCGGCCCGTTCCCCGGTGACCGTGGCTGGGACCTGAGCACCCTGTACGACCCGGAGCCCGGAAAGCCCGGCAAGAGCTACGTCCGCCACGGCGGTTTCCTGTACGACGCCGCCGACTTCGACCCCGAGTTCTTCGGCATCAGCCCGCGCGAGGCCCTCACCATGGACCCCCAGCAGCGGCTGCTGCTGGAGATCACCTGGGAGGCGGTGGAACGCGCGGGCCTGGACCCGGCATCGCTGCGCGGCAGCCGCACCGGTGTCTTCGCCGGTGCCATGTACCACGACTACGGCATCACCAGCAGCGACGGCAGCCTGGTGTCCGGACGCGTCGCCTACACCCTCGGCTTCGAGGGCCCGGCGGTCACCGTCGACACCGCCTGCTCCTCGTCGCTGGTGGCGTTGCAGTGGGCGGCGCAGGCCCTGCGTACGGGGGAGTGCACCCTGGCGCTGGCCGGGGGCGTCAGCGTGATGGCCACGCCCGAGACGTTCATCGAGTTCAGCGAGCAGCGAGGGCTCTCCCCCGACGGCCGCTGCCGCTCGTTCGCCGCCTCCGCCGACGGCACCGGCTGGGGCGAGGGCGCGGGCGTCCTGCTGCTGGAGAAGCTGTCCGACGCCCGCCGCCACGGCCACCCCGTGCTGGCCGTGGTGCGCGGCTCGGCGGTCAACCAGGACGGCGCGTCCAACGGCTTCAGCGCCCCCAACGGCCCGTCCCAGCGCCGCGTGATCAAGCAGGCGCTGGCCGCGGCCGGGCTGACGCCCGCCGACGTAGACGCCATGGAGGGGCACGGCACCGGGACTTCGCTCGGCGACCCGATCGAGGCGCAGGCCCTGCTCGCCACGTACGGCCGGGAGCGCGATCAGCCACTGTGGCTGGGGTCCATCAAGTCGAACATCGGCCACTCCCAGGCCGCCGCGGGCGTCGCGGGCGTCATCAAGATGGTCGAGGCCATCCGGCACGGCACCCTGCCGAAGACACTGCACATCGACGCCGCGACTCCGGAGGTGGACTGGGACGCCGGGAACGTACGCCTCCTCACCGAGGCCCGCGCCTGGCCCGACACCGGCCGTCCGCGCCGCGCCGCGATCTCCTCGTTCGGAGTCAGCGGCACCAACGCCCACGTGATCATCGAGCAGGCGGACACCGGCCCCGTCTCCGAGCCCCTGCCCGCCGAGCGGCCCGCGGCTCCGGGCGTGCCCGTGCCGCTGCCCCTGTCCGCCCACACCACGGGGGCCCTGCGCGCCCAGGCCCGGCACCTGGCCGACCACCTGCGGGACACACCCGGCCTCGACCCCGTGGACCTGGGCTTCTCCCTCGCCACCAGCCGTGCCGCACTCGCCCGCCGCACTGTCGTGGTCGGCCGCGACCGCGAAGAGATCCTGACCGCGCTGACCGCGCTGGCGGACGACGCGGACGACATGGCCCTCGGTGGCGTTGCCCGGTCCACCGGGCTGACCGCCTTCCTGTTCACCGGGCAGGGCAGCCAGCGCCTCGGCATGGGCCGGGAGCTGCACACGGCGTTCACCGTCTTCGCGCGCGCCTTCGACGAGGTGTGCGCCGCGCTCGACCCGGCGGTGCGCGAGGTGATGTGGGGCGACGAGGAGGCGCTGCACCGCACCGAGTTCACCCAGCCCGCCATCTTCGCCCTCGAAGTGGCGTTGTTCCGGCTGCTGGAATCCTGGGGCGTACGGCCCGACTTCGTCGCCGGCCACTCGATCGGCGAGCTGGCCGCCGCCCATGTGGCCGGGGTGTTCTCGCTGGAGGACGCCGCCGCGCTGGTCACCGCGCGAGCCCGGCTGATGGGGGCGCTGCCGCCCGGCGGCGCGATGGTGGCCGTGGAAGCGACGCGGGACGAGGTGGCGCCGTATCTGACCGAGCGGGTGGACCTCGCCGCCGTCAACGGCCCCACCTCGGTGGTGCTCTCCGGCACCGAGGACGGCGTCGCGGCGGCCGTCGCGGCGGTTGCCGAACGGCTCGGGGCCCGCAGGACGAGGCGCCTGACGGTTTCGCACGCCTTCCACTCGCCCCTGATGGACCCGATGCTGGACGAATTCCGCCGCGTCGCCGAGACCGTCACCTACGCCGAGCCACGCATCCCGGTGATGGCGGACGGCGAGGTGGCCACCGCGGAGCACTGGGTGCGGCACGTCCGTGCCACGGTCCGGTTCGCGGACGCGGTGTCCCGGCTGGAGGCCGAAGGCGTCACCCGATACGTGGAGTTGGGGCCCGACGGCGTACTGACCGCCATGGCCCGGCAGTGCCTCACCACCTCCGCCGACACCGCCGTGCTCGTCCCGGCCCTGCGCCGCCGTGACCCCGAGCCCGTCGCCGTCCTCACGGCCCTCGGCCACCTGCACGGCGCGGGCCTGCGTGTCGACTGGACGGGGGTGTTCGACGGACGGGGCGCCCGGCGCGTCGACCTGCCCACCTACCCCTTCCAGCGCGCCCGCTACTGGCTCGACAAGAGCGGCCGGGGCGGCGACGTCACCTCCGTGGGCCTCGACCGGCCCGATCACCCGCTGCTCGGCGCGATGGTGCGGCTGCCCGGCTCGGACGGCGTGGTGTTCACCGGGCGGCTGGCCACCGGAGCCCACCCCTGGCTGTCCGACCACACCGTGCTCGGCACCGTCCTGCTGCCCGGCACCGCGTACGTGGAACTGGCCGTACGAGCCGGAGACCAGGTGGGATGCCACCGCGTCGAGGAACTCACCCTGGGCGCGCCCCTGATCCTGCCCGAACACGGTGGCGTCCACCTCCAGGTCGCCGTCGACGCGCCCGACGCGTCCGGCCGCCGCCCGGTGGCCGTGTACTCCCGTGCCGACGACGCCCCGATCGACCGCGAATGGATCCGGCACGCCGAAGGGATCCTGGCACCCGACGCCGGTGAACCGTCCGCCGACCTCGCCGCGTGGCCACCGCGCGACGCCGAACCCCTCGCCGCCGAAGGGCTCTACGAACGGCTGGACTACGGGCCCGCGTTCCAGGGACTGCGTACGGCGTGGCGACGCGGCGACGACGTGTTCGCCGACATCGCCCTCCCGGCAGGTGTCGACGCCGGACGCTTCGGCCTCCATCCGGCCCTGCTCGACTCGGCGTTGCACGCGCTCGACCTGGCGGCGGACGACGGTGCGACGGTCCTGCCGTTCTCCTGGTCGGACGTCACCCTGCACACCGAAGGCGCCACCGCCGCCCGGGTCCGCCTGCGCATCCGGGGTGACGACACGGTGTCGCTGGAGCTGGCCGACGCCCTGGGACGGCCCGTCGCCTCGGTCGGCTCGCTGACGCTGCGTCCCGTCACCGCCGACGGGCTCGCCCCGGCCTCGGCCCGGGTCGCGGACGCCCTCTTCCGCGTCGAGTGGGTCCCGGCGACCGGCGGGCGGCCGGTGGGCGACGATGCCGAGGTGGCCGTGCACCACTGCCCGCCGACGACCGGGGACACGCCGTCCGCGGTGCGCGCGGCGGTCGATGGCGCGTTGGAAGCCGTACAGGCGGCGGCCGATCGCGATGCCACCCTCGTCGTGGTCACCAACGGCGCGATCGACGGCTCCGACCTCGGCCACGCCGCCGTCCGGGGGCTGGTGGGCGCCGCCGCGAGCGAGAACCCCGGCCGCGTCGTCCTCGTGGACACCGACACCGTCACCGATATCGATCCCCGCTCCTTCCTGGAGGTGGGCGAGCCCGAACTGAGCGTCCGGGGTGGCGAGGTCCGCGTACCGCGGCTGGCCAGGGTGCCGCTCGGCCCGGACACCCCCGCATGGGACCCGGAACGTACCGTCCTGATCACCGGCGGCACCGGCGCCCTCGGCACCGCCGTCGCCCGCCACCTCGTCACCCGGAACGGGGTCCGGCGCCTGCTGCTGACCAGCCGCCGCGGCCCGGAGGCGCCGGGCGCGGCCGAGCTGATCGAGGAGCTGACCGCGCTGGGCGCCGAGGCCGAGGTGGCGGCGTGCGACGTGGCCGACCGCGACGCCCTGGCCACGCTGCTCGACGGCCGGACCATCGGCGGGGTCGTGCACACGGCGGGCGTGCTGGACGACGGCGTGATCCCGTCGCTGACGCCCGGCCGCGTCGACCACGTGCTGCGCCCGAAGGCGGACGCGGCGTGGCATCTTCACGAACTCACCCGCGACATGGGGTTGACCGCGTTCGTGCTCTTCTCGTCCGTCGCCGGTGTCCTCGGCGCTCCCGGGCAGGGCAACTACGCGGCCGCCAACACGTTCCTGGACGCCCTCGCGCGCCACCGGCACGCGAACGGGCTCCCCGCGCTGTCGCTGGCCTGGGGCCCGTGGGCCGGAGACGGCATGGCGGACGGCCTCGACCAGGGGGGCCTGCGTGCCCTGGCGCAGGAAGAGGGCCTCGCGCTGCTCGATGCCGCAGCCGGTGTGCCGGAACCCGCGCTGGTGTCCGCCCGGTTCGACCCGGCGGCCTTCGACACGCCTCCGCCGCTCCTGCGCGGCCTCGTCCGCGGCCGGTCGCGCCGCGTCGCAAACACCACCGCGTCCGCCACCGAAGCACTACGGCGGCGGCTGGCCGCGCTCACCGACGACGAACGCGCCGCCGAACTCCTCGGACTCGTCCGCTCCCAGGCCGCCACTGTCCTCCGCCTCGCCGGTGCCGAGGCCGTCGACCCCGAACGGGCCTTCCGCGACCTGGGATTCGACTCCCTCACCGCGGTCGAGCTGCGCAACCTCCTGAGCGCCGCCACCGGACTCCGGCTGCCCGCCACTCTCGTCTTCGACTACCCGACCCCCGGCGAGCTGGCCCGGCACCTCCTGGAGGAGCTGTCCGGCGCCGTGGCGAAGGCGGCGGTCGGGCCCGTGGCGACCCGGGCGGACGACGAGCCGATCGCCATCGTCGGGATGGCGTGCCGTTATCCGGGCGGGGTGGACTCGCCCGAGGGGCTGTGGCGGCTGGTGGACGAGGGCGTGGACGCGATCTCGGAGTTTCCGGTCGACCGTGGCTGGGGCGTCGAGGACATCTACGACCCCGAGCCCGGCAAACCGGGCAAGACCTATGTGCGCGACGGCGGGTTCCTGCACGATGCGGCCGAGTTCGACGCGGACTTCTTCGGCATCAGTCCCCGCGAGGCCCGCGACATGGACCCGCAGCAGCGATTGCTGCTGGAGGTGTCGTGGGAGGCGCTGGAGCGCGCAGGGATCGACCCGGGCACGTTGAAGGGCACCCCGACGGGGGTGTTCGCCGGGGTCATGTACCACGACTACTCCGGCGGGACCGGCGGCGGCAGCCTCGTCTCCGGCCGCGTCGCCTACACCCTCGGGCTCGAAGGCCCCGCGGTGACCGTGGACACGGCGTGCTCGTCGTCGCTGGTGGCGATGCACTGGGCGACGCAGGCGCTGCGTTCCGGCGAATGCTCACTCGCCCTCGTCGGCGGCGTGACCGTGATGGGAACGCCGCAGTCCTTCATCGACTTCAGCGAACAACGCGGTCTGGCGACGGACGGCCGTTGCAAGTCCTTCTCGTCCTCCACGGACGGAACCGGATGGGGCGAGGGCGTGGGCATGCTGCTGGTCGAGCGGCTGTCGGACGCCCGCCGCAACGGGCATCCGGTGCTGGCCGTCGTACGGGGGAGCGCCCTCAACCAGGACGGCGCCAGCAACGGCATCTCGGCCCCGAACGGACCCTCCCAACAGCGTGTCATCCGCCAGGCGCTGGCGAACGCGGGCCTGTCGGCGGCCGATGTGGACGCGGTCGAGGCACATGGCACGGGGACGACGCTGGGCGATCCGATCGAGGCGCAGGCGCTGCTGGCGACGTACGGACAGGACCGCCCGGAGCCGCTGTGGCTGGGGTCGATCAAGTCCAACATGGGCCACACCCAGGCCGCGGCCGGGGTGGCGGGCATCATCAAGATGGTGCAGGCGATGCGGCACGGTGTGTTGCCGAGAACCCTGCACGTGGACCAGCCGACGCCGCAGGTGGACTGGTCCGCGGGCAACGTCCGGCTGCTGACCGAGCCGAGGAAGTGGCCGCGCGGCGAGCATCCGCGCCGCGCGGGAGTGTCCTCCTTCGGCATCAGCGGGACGAACGCCCATGTGATCGTGGAGGAAGCCCCGCCGGTCGAGGAGCGCCCCGAGGAGCGCCGTGAACTTCCGGTGGCGCCGATCGTGGTGTCGGCCAAGACGCATGACGCACTCCAAGCCCAGATGGAGCGGATCCGTGCGTTCGCGGAAGACCACGACCAGCTTGATGTGGCGTTTTCGGCGGCGACGGGGCGTGCCGCGCTGGAGCATCGTGCGGTGCTGGTGGGGTCGGAGACGATCAGCGATGTGGCGTCGGGCGGGGGCGGCAAGGTGGCGTTCCTGTTCACCGGGCAGGGGAGTCAACGCCTCGGCATGGGGCGGGAGTTGTATGACACCTTCCCGGTCTTCGCGGCGGCGTTCGACGCGGTGTGTGAGGCGTCGGGGCTGGCGTTGAAGGAGGTGGTGTGGGGTGATGACGAAGCGGCCTTGCAGCGCACGGAGTTCACCCAGCCGGCGATCTTCGCCCTGGAAGTGGCCCTGTTCCGGTTGCTGGAGTCCTGGGGCATCCGCCCGGACTACCTGGCCGGTCACTCCATCGGCGAACTGGCCGCCGCCCATGTCGGGGGAGTGCTGAGTCTGGAAGACGCCGCGCGGTTGATCACGGCGCGAGGACAGCTGATGGGGGCGCTGCCACCCGGTGGGGCCATGGTGGCGATCCAGGCCACGGAGGACGAAGTGGCGCCGCTGCTGGACGGTGCGGTGGGGATCGCCGCGGTCAACGGCCCGTCCTCCGTGGTGATTTCGGGCGCCGAGGACGCCGTGACGGCGGTCGTCGCCCAGTTCAGCGACCGTAAGACGCGCCGCCTCTCCGTCTCGCACGCGTTCCACTCACCCTTGATGGACCCGATGCTGGAGGAGTTCCGCAAGGTCGCGGAGAGCGTGGAGTACCACGCCCCGGCCATCCGTCTGACGAAGGACGTGGCGTCGGCGGAGTACTGGGTGCGGCATGTGCGGGATGCGGTGCGGTTCGCCGATGACGTGCGTGCGTTGCGGGACGAGGGTGTGACGCGGTTCCTGGAGGTGGGGCCGGATGGTGTGCTGACGGCGATGGCGCAGCAGTCCGTCGAGGGCACGATGGCGGCCACGCTGCGCCGGGATCGTCCCGAGGTGGAGGGCGTGTTCGCGGGTGTGGGGCGGTTGTATGCGGTGGGTGTGCCGGTGGACTGGGCCGCGGTGTTCGCGGGGCGCGGTGCCCGGCGCGTCGAGTTGCCCACGTATCCCTTCCAGCGCACACGCTACTGGCTGATCGAGCAGCCCACGGCCCTCGCCGGAGCCGAAACGGTCGACCATCCGCTCCTGGGCGCGAGGGTCGTGCTGCCGGACACCGGCGGGGCCGTGTTCACCGGGCGGCTCTCCCTCGACTCCCACCCCTGGCTCGCCGACCACGATGTGCTGGGCACCCTGCTGCTGCCCGGCACCGGTCTGGTCGAACTCGCGCTGCAAGCCGCCCACGAGACGGGGTGCGAGGCGATCGACGAGCTGACGCTCGAAGCGCCCCTCGTCGTCCCCGAGAAGGGCGGCGTGGCGGTGCGGGTCGTGGTGGGTGGCCCGGACGGCTCCGGCGCGCGCACCCTCGAAATCTACTCGTCCCTCGATGACGAGACGTGGACCCGCAACGCGACCGGTGGCATCGTCGCGTCCGCCACGCCACCGTCGTCCGATCTGAGCGTCTGGCCTCCGGCCGACGCGACGCCGCTACCGGTGGACGGTGCCTATGCCGCCCTGCTCGCCCGCGGCTATGACTACGGTCCGGCCTTCCAGGGGCTCAGGGCGGCCTGGCGGCGTGGCGATGACGTCGTGTTCGCCGAGGTCGCACTTCCGGAAGGGGCGGAGGCGGCCCGGTTCGGTGTGCATCCCGCGCTCCTGGACGCGGCGATGCACGTAGGGCTGATCGAGGACGAGGGTGCCGGGGCGCCGGAGCTGCCGTTCTCCTGGGGCGGCGTCTCGCTCCACCGCGCCGGTGCCTCGGCGCTGCGCGTCCGGCTGTCGCACCGGGACGGGGACGGCGGTACGGAGGTGCTGGTCGCCGACGAGACCGGGGCGCCCGTCCTCTCGGTGGCGAACCTGGCGTCGAGGCCCGTTTCGGCCGAGCAGCTGCGAGCGGGCGGCGACCACCGCGAGTCGCTGTTCGCCCTCACCTGGACCAAGGCGGCCGCCCACCCCGCGCCGGAGACACCCGTCGAGGTGTACGAGGTCCCGCGGGCGGCGGGGGACACCCCCGAGGCCGTACGCGTGGTCCTGGGCGAGGTGCTGGCGCGCCTCCAGGAGTGGCTGGCCGACCACGGCAAGGACGAGGCGAAGCTCGCGGTCGTCACCCGTCGTGCGGTGCCGGTCGAGGGCGAGGACGTCGACCTGGGCCAGGCACCCGTATGGGGTCTGGTCCGGGCGGCCGCGGCGGAGAATCCGGGCCGGTTCCTCCTCCTCGACCTCGATGACGCGGCCACCGTGCCACCCCTGGTCGACGCGCCCGAGATGGCGTTCCGGGGCGGCGAGCTGCTCGTCCCCGAGTTCGCCCGCGTGCCCGCCGCCGCGGTGGACGAGGCCCACGCCCCGTGGGACCGGGCGTCCACGGTGCTGATCACGGGCGGGACCAGTGGCCTCGGCGCCCTGGTGGCCCGCCACCTGGTCACGGCACACGGCGTCCGGCGGCTCGTCCTGACCAGCCGCCGGGGCGAGAACGCGCCGGGCGCGGCGGAACTGCGCGCCGAACTGACCGGCTACGGTGCGCGCGTTGCCATCGAGGCGTGCGATGTGGCCGATCGCTCAGCGCTCGCCGCCGTGCTGGACCGGCATCCGGTCGACGCGGTCGTGCACGCGGCCGGTGTCGTGGACAACGGGCTGGTGCGAGGGCTGACACCGGAGCGCATGGACACGGTCCTGCGGCCCAAGGTGGACGGGGCCTGGAACCTGCACGAGCTGACGGCCGACCGCGATCTGTCGGCGTTCGTGCTGTTCTCCTCGCTCGCCGGGCTCGTGCTGGCCGCCGGGCAGGGCAACTATGCCGCGGCGAACGTGTTCCTGGACGCGCTCGCCCTCCGTCGCCACCAGGCCGGACTGCCGGTGACATCGCTGGCGTTCGGGCTGTGGGAGGCCGACACCGGGCTCGGCGAGCTGGCCGAGGCGGACCGGAAGCGCATGATGCGCATGGGCCTGCCCGCCCTGTCGCAGGAAGAGGGACTGGCGCTGCTGGACGACGCGTTGCGTACGCGGGAGCCGGTGCTGGCGCCGTTCCGCCTGGACACGGCCGCCCTGCGGACACGTCCCGCCGACCGGCTCCCGGGGATGCTGCGCGGCCTGGTGCCCACCTCGCGCCGTCGCGTCGCGGGCCCGGGCGCGGCGGGCGGCGGAGACGGCGGCGCGGGGCTGCGGCGCAGGCTGGCGGCCCTGGCCGACGACGCCGAACGCGACGGCCTGCTGCTGGACCTGGTGCGGACGCAGGTGGCGGCGGTGCTCGGGCACGACGGGGCCGACGCCATCCGGTCCGACCGGGCGTTCAAGGACCTGGGCTTCGACTCGCTCACCGCCGTGGAACTGCGCAACGGCCTGCGCGCGGCGACCGGTCTGAAGCTGCCCGCGACCCTGGTGTTCGACCACCCGACGCCCGCCGCGGTCGCCGACGAGCTGCGCGAACAGCTGGGCGCGGAGCAGGAACCCACCGCATCCCCGCTGGAAGCCGACCTGGCCCGGCTGGAGGCGGCGTTGGCGTCGGCGACACCGGACGAGGAGGCATACGGCCGCGTGGCCGACCGGCTGCGCGCCCTGACGGCCGGATGGCTGGAGACCCACCGGCCGGACGGGGGCGGCGGCGAAGAGACCGAACTCGCCTCGCTCTCGGCCGACGAACTGTTCGACGTCCTCGACGACGAGCTGGACACGAGGTCCGCGCCGTAACCACGCGCCGGACCGGACCATCACCACACCCAGGCACGACACCGAGGCACCACACCGAAGCACCACACTGAGGAGAACGCCCCACATGACCACCGAAACGACCCCGACGGCCCAGCAGGCCGACGAAGCGCTGATCGCGCTGATCTCGCCGCCCTTTCCCGCCGACCCCTTCCCCCTCTACGAGACGCTTCAGTCGGTGAATCGGGTCCACCACGCCGCCGCGCTCGGCGTGTGGGTGATGTCCGGGTACGAGGAGGTCACCGAGTTCTTGCGGCTGCCCGACGTGCAGAGCGGCGCCCGCGCCGCCACCCAGATGCGCGAGGACTGGGCCGACCATCTCTCCCTGCGCATGTACCTGAACTCGATGGTCACCCTCAACCAGCCCGACCACGGCCGTATCCGCGGCCTGGCCGCCCGCGTCTTCACCCCCAACAAGATCAAGAAGATGCAGCCCGCGGTGGAGCGGCTGACGGCCGGACTCATCGACGGACTCATCGAGCGGTCCGACGGCGGCGAGGTGGTCGACCTCGTGGACCTGCTGGCCGTGCCCTTCCCGGTCGCGGTCATCAGCGACATGCTCGGCCTTCCGTACGAGGACGGCAAACACCTCTGGAAGCTGGCCGACGACTGGTCGCACGTCTTCTCCGGCCTCTACACCGAGGAGGACCTGACCCGTGCCGACGCCTCGGCCGAGGAGCTGGCCGGGTACTTCCGTGAGGTGATCAAGAATCGGCGCGCCGCCCCGCGCGACGACCTGATGTCCTCGCTCGTCCAGGAGGCCACCAACGGCCGGCTGGACGAGGACGAGCTGATGGCGCTCATCCTCTTCCTGTTCACCGCGGGCTTCGCGGCCACCACCAACCTCGTCGCCACCGGGGTGCTCGCGCTCCTCGACCACCCCGACGAGCTGAACCGCTGGCGCGCGGACAAGAGCATCACGCCGTCGGCCGTGGAGGAATTACTGCGCCACACCACCCACACCACCGCGGCGAGCCGGGTCACCACACGACCGGTCACCATCGGCGGTGCCGAGATACCCGAGGGGGTTCTCGTCCTGACCCTGCTCGCCGCCGCCAACCGCGACCCGGCCCGGTTCCCGGACCCGCACCGCCTGGACCTGACCCGCGACAACGGCCCCCACCTGAGCTTCAGTGCCGGAGCCCACTACTGCTTCGGCGGCAGCCTCGCGCGCATCGAGGGCGCCGAACTCTTCCCGAAGCTGATCGACACCTTCCCGAAGATCGAGCTGTCCGGCACCCCCGAGCGCCGCGCCGTCATGGGCCTCACCGGCTTCACCACCCTGCCCGTGACCCTCGGCCGCTGAACGGCCCCGGCGCAAGCTGAACGGGCCCCTGCGCAAGCTGAACGCCCCTGAGAAAAGGGTCCCCGCGCGACCATCGCGCGGGGACCCTTTTCCGTGAACGCGGCAGAGCGGCGGCCCTCACTCCGGGCTGGGGGCGGGCGCGGGCCCGGCCTTCGCGGGGGCGGCCGCCGCCGGAGCGGCGGCGGGAGTCGCGACGTGGCGCATGAGCCATGCGGCGCCCGCCGCGCCCGCCAGCATGACGGCCCCGGCAACCACGGCGCTGATGTTCATGCCGCGGGTGAACGCCTCCCCGGCGACCTGGAGGAGCGGTTCGCTCGCGCGGTCGGGCAGATGCTTCGCCACCTCCGCGGCGCCACCGAGCGAGCCCTCGGCGGCCTCGGCGGCCTCGTGCGGAAGTCCTGACGTCGCGTCGGACACATCGCGGGTGTAGATGGCGGAACCGATGCTGCCCAGGATCGCCACCCCCAGCGCCCCGCCGAGCTGGTTGCTGGTCTCCGGCAGTGCCGAGGCCGCACCCACGCGCTCCGGTGGCGCCGCGGAGACGATCAGGTCGGCGGTCAGGGGGATCGCCATGCCCACCCCGCCCGAGATGATCGTCGCACCGATCACCGCGACGGCCAGGCTCGAATCGGCGCGCAGCTGTGTCATGACGGCGAATCCGGCCGTGGCGATGACCAAGCCGGCACCGATGATGTAGCCGGGGCGGATCGACTTGGCCAGCACGGCGGCCACCGATGTCGTCACCGCCACCGCCAGCGGGGCGGGCAGGGTCCACAATCCGGCCTTCAACGGGCTCAGCCCGTAGACCAGTTGGATCCACTGGGTGGAGAACAGCAGGAAGCCGACCATCGCGAACAGGGCCACCAGATTGACGCCGATGGACGCGCTGAACCCCCGGTCGCGGAACAGGCTCAGGTCGATCAGCGGATTGGCGGCCGAGCGCTGGCGGAGGAAGAACAGCACGCCGACGACGACCCCGGCGGCCGTGATGGCCGCGTACTTCCAGGCGAAGCCGTCGTCGGCGAGTTCCTTGATGCCGTAGATGACGGGAAGCACGGTGCCCAGCGACAGCGCGGCGCCGAGAAGGTCGAAGCGGCCCGGCCGCGGCGCGCGGTACTCCGGCAGCAGCAGCGGGCCCAGCAGCAGGATCACGGCCATGACCGGGATGTTGATCAGGAAGACCGAGCCCCACCAGAACTTCTCCAGCAGGAGCCCCGACACGATCGGCCCCAGCGCGGCACCGCCGGAGAGGCCCGCCGTCCAGATCGCGATCGCGGTACGGCGCTCGGTGGGATCGTGGAACATGTTGCGGATCAGCGCGAGCGTGGACGGCGCGAGCACGGCCCCGGCGATGCCCAGGACGGCCCGTGCGGCGATCAGGAGTTCGGCGCTGCCCGCGTAGGCGGCGGCCAGGGACGAGGCGCCGAACACCACGGCGCCCAGCATGAGCAGCAGCCGGCGGCCGATGTGGTCGCCGAGGGTGCCCATGGTGATGAGCAGCCCGGCGAGCATGAACGCGTAGATGTCCACGATCCATAACTGCTGCGTGGCGCTCGGTTCCAGGGACGCGCTGAGGAACGGCAGCGCGAAGTACAGGACGGTCATGTCCATCGACATCAGAAGGACCGGGATGACGAGGACGGCGAGGCCGATCCAGTCCTTCCGGCTTGCTCGTTGGGGGCTCAGGGGCTCACTCATGGCCGCGACTATAGATTTGTATAAGTAAACTGTCTAGGACGCTTGTCTAAGACAGATCTCAGGGCGGTGCGATTAGACTTCTTCGCATGGGACACCGAGAGGACCTGCTGGTCGGGGCGAAGCGCTGCCTGTACGAGAAGGGGTACGCCCGTACCACCGCGCGGGACATCGTCGAGGCGTCCGGCACCAACCTGGCCTCGATCGGCTACCACTACGGCACCAAGGAAGCCCTGCTCAACGCCGCGATCATGGAGGCGCTGGAGGAGTGGGCCCAGGAGCTGAAGCGGGCCGTGGCCGATGTGGGGGACCTGCCCGACGATCCGATCGGGCGGTTCGAGCGCGCCTGGACGCGCGTGATCGAGCTGTTCGAGCGGCACCGCCCGGTGTGGGCCGCCCAGTTCGAGGCGATCTCCCAGATCGAGCACGTGCCCGAGGTCCGCAGCTTCATCGTCGACGCGCAGCAGCAGGCCCAGAAGGGGCTGGTCGAACTCCTCCTGGGCGACGAGGAGTTGCCCCCGCACACCCGGGACGCGGTCGGGCAGTTCTACCACGCGCTGCTCAGCGGCGTGATGATGCAATGGGTGATCGACCCCGAGCACGCCTCGACGGGCGCGTCGCTCGCCGAGGCGCTGCGGACGGTCGTGGAGGACGCCCGCCGCTTCGGGTCGGGGATGGCCGTCTGAGCACGGATCAGCCCGGACCAGCTCGGATGAGCCCGGATCAGGGGCGGCCGTCCGACATCGCGGCCGCCTCGCGGGCCAGCAGCCCCCGGTCGACCTTGTGGTTGGCGTTCAGCGGGAACTCCGCCACGTGCCGGAACACCTTGGGCACCATGGGCTCGGGCAGATGCGCGGACAGCTCGCGGCGCAGCGCCACCGGGTGCACACGGTCGCCGGTGTAGTAGAGGACGAGTTCCAGCCCGCCGTCCGGCGCCGGGCGGGTCACGGTGGCGGCGTTCTGCACGCCCGCACACCGCCGTACGACATGGTCCACCTCGGCCAGTTCGACCCGGAAGCCCTGGATCTGCACCTGGTTGTCCAGGCGGCCGAGGTACACCAGCTCGCCGTCGTCCAGCCGCCGCACCCGGTCGCCCGTCCGGTACCAGCGGCGGCCGTCGCGCTCCAGGAACCGGCCCTCGTTGTCCGCGGGGTCCAGATAGCCGGGGGTCATCTGCGGCCCGGTGATGCACAGTTCGCCCTCGACCGCGGACTCGGTGTCCCCGTCGAGCAGCACGTGGTCATGGCCGGGGTGCACCGCGCCGATCGGGACGACGCCGTTCACCGCCCGGCTCGGTGAGGTGTCCGGCGACCAGCGGTGGCCGGTGATGGTGACGGTCAGCTCGGTCGGCCCGTAGAGGTTCTCGATCCGCGAGTTCGGCGCGGCGGCCTGCCAGGCGGCGGCGTCGTCGCACAGCAGCGCCTCGCCCGCGAAGAAGCTCCACCGCAGCGTGGGCATGGCCCCGGGCGTCAGCCCGCCCATCCGCCGGATGAACGACGTGCCGCTCGGGGTGGAGAACCACACGGTCATCCGCCGCTCGGCGAGGAACCCCGGCAAGTCCCGGTGGGCCGCGGGCGGAATGGCGTGCACCGGTGCCCCGCGGCCCCAGGCGCAGAACAGCTCGAACATCGCGCAGTCGAAGTTGAGGCCCACGTTCTGGCAGAACACATCGCCGGGCCCGAAGTCGTAGCGCCGGTCCAGCAGGGTGAAGTAGTGGTCGTTGGCGCCGTGGGTCATCGGTACGCCCTTGGGGCGGCCCGTCGATCCCGAGGTGAACAGGACGTACGCGATGTCGGACGGCCGGACGGCCACCGGCGCGTCCAGCGGGGGAGCGGTGGCGGCGTCGTCCAGGACGGGCAGGTCGTCCAGTTCGGTTTCGGCGAGCGCGGCCCGGCCGATGGGATCGGCGATGACCGTCGAGACACCTGCCGCGGTGAGCATGCGCCGGGTGCGCTCGGCGGGGAACCGCGGATTGAGCGGCACGATGGTGGCGCCCGAGTACAGCGCCGCCAGGATTCCCACGTACGCGGTCAGACTCTTGTCCGCCAGCACGGCGACGGTGTGCGGCCCCTCCGGGGACCGGGCGCGCAGCGCCCCCGCCCGGCGCAGCGCCAGTTCGTGCATCGCCTCGTACGTCAGGATCTCGTCGTCCACACGGATCGCGGCGCGGCCGGGCGACAGCGCCAGACCGCGCAGAAACCGTTCGTGCAGACCGTGTCCGGGGACCGGTGTCTCGATCATTTCCTTCCTCCGGGAAGAGAAAAGGGGTGGATAGGGGTGACGGCCCGCGGGACGCAGGGCTTAGGTTGGCGGCGACGCCGACTATTCGGCAGTCGACTATTCGGTAAGGGCCGGGAAAAACAGGGGAGCGCGCATGTGGGACGAGTCTTTCGGGGAACTGCTCCGCAAACACCTTCCTTTGCTGGAATCGGGGGACGAACTCACCGCGGACCTGAGCCTGCGTGACTTCGGCCTCGATTCCATGGGAATGGTCTCGCTGCTGTCGTCGCTGGAGGACATGTACGGCGTCCGTTTCGTCGACGACGCGCTCAACGACGACAACTTCGCCACCCCCGAGACGCTGTGGAAAGCCCTGGCGGCCATGCGCTGACCCGCCTTCCGTCCGCTGCTGCGCCGTCCGTCCGCTTATGCGATCGCGCTGCGTCGGCGCGGTCGCATGGCCGTCTCCGGCCGCACCGCCACCACCTCGAACGCCTCGGTCATGACGTCCACCCGGCCCCACAGCCCGTCCTGCCCGGTGACGTGCACCCGCCGGGCGCCCAGCCCCTTCAGCGTGTCGACGACGGACGGCCAGCGCACCGTGCGGGTCACCGCGTCCAGCAGCAGCGTCCGCACCCCCGCGCCCGTCCGCACCAGCGACCCGTCGTGGTCGGACACCACGGGGATCTCGGGGTCGCGGAACGGGACGGCCGCGGCGACCTCCGCCTCGATCTCCTCCCGCAGCGCGCCGAACAGGGCCGAGTGCATCGGCGGCCGCATGACGTACAGCGGCAGGCCGCCCACCGCCTTGAGCCGCCGCTGGAGCCAGTCCACCATCTCCTCGCGCACCGACAGCATGTGGAAGTCGCGGTCGACGTGGCAGGCCACCTCGTTCCACTCGCCGCGCGCGTCCAGCTCGGCGCGGATCTCGGCCAGCTGGTCGGGCGGGACGCGGGCGAACGACTGGGCGACGAGGTCGCGGTGCTCGCGCGCGAAGTACGCGTCCACCAGGCGGCCCTGCTCCGCGGTCATCGCCACGGCCTCGGCGAACGGCAGCGCCCCGGCGAACACCGCCGCCGCCGTGCCGCCGAAGCTGGCCCCGGCGCACGCCACCGGCGTCACCTCGTGCTCGGCGACCGTCCATTCGGCCAGCGCCAGACAGGAGACGAGGAAGGCGATCCGGGCCGGTTCGGGGAACGCGCCCTGGTCGCCGCGGGCCTCGGCCTCCCGGTACCGGTCGATCAGCGAATAGCCAAGGGCCCGGTCCGCCTCGGCGACGAGCCGGCGCGCCACCGGATGGACCGCCAGGAACCGCGCCGAGTCGGCGAACCGCGTCGGGCCGATTCCAGGAAAGACAATCGCCGACATATTCTCGCTCTCCCTTTTGTCACGCTCGTCGCGTGTGCATTCTGAAAGCCCAAAGATTCGATCTATTGTTTCCGGCCAGTCTTGTTGGCCCCCGGTACCGGCATAACCCCTAACGCCCCCTAGTTCAGGGGTGGGTGGGCGAGAGTTCTTGTGGGCCGTAAAAGCGCCCTGTTAGAAACAGCCTGGCATTTGCTGAGAAGGCCCGAATCGGAAGGGTGGCGCATGAGCCCGAATGGAGCGCGTCCAGCCCGGGCGCACGCATCGGTGGACAACCTGCGGACCTATCTGCTGGCCGCCGCCCGGAAGGGCCCCGACCGGCCCGCCGTGATCCAGGCCGCGGCGGACGGCGGTCTGGAGACGGTCAGCTACGGCGAACTCCAGGAGCGCACCGACCGCTGCGCCGAGGCGCTCGACGCGCTCGGCCTCGACGTCGGCGACCGCGTCATCCTGGAGTCCGACACCGATGCGGACGCCATCGCCACCCTGCTCGCCTGCGCCACGCTGGGGCTGCCGTTCACCCCGGTCAGCCCCGAGACCCCGGACGAACGGCTCCTGACGATCATCGACAGCGCCGAGCCCGCGCTGTACCTCCAGTCCACGGGCGGACAGCGCACCGGCATCCCCGAGACGGTCGGCACCGCCCGGTTCGGCCCGGACGGACTCACCGTGGAGCGGCCGCCCGCGCCGCGCGTCCGCCGCCGCCGCGTCGTCACGCCCCTCGACACCGCGTACATCACCTTCACCTCGGGCACGACGGGCCGGCCCAAGGGCGTGGTCATGAGCCACCGCGGGGTCATCGCGTTCCTGCGCGGTGCGGAGGCCGCCGAGCTGATCACGTCCGAGGACCGCGTGGCGGGCACCGCGCCGCTCCAGTTCGACTTCGCGCTGTTCGACATCGGGTTCGCCCTCAGCCACGGCGCCGCGCTGGTGCCCGTACCGCGCGACCGGCTCAACTGGCCCCGCCGCTTCCTGTCGTTCCTGCGCGACACCGGGACCACCCAGGTCGACGCCGTCCCCTCGGCGTGGCGTCCGGTGCTGCGCCACGAGCCGGAGCTGCTGGCCGAGCTGGGTGAGCACGGTGTGCTGCGGCGCATCGCGTTCTCCGGGGAGGACTTCCCCCTGGAGGAGCTGCGCGCCCTCCAGGAGCTGTTGCCGAAGGTCCGCTTCACCAACGGCTACGGCGCCACCGAGACCATGGCCGCGTCCATCACCGAAGTGCCCAACCCGCTGCCGCCCGGCACCGAATGCCTGTCGATCGGCTACGCGGTGGCGGGCGCGGAGATGATGCTCATCGGGCCCGACGGCCGTCCCGTGGACGAGCCCGGAGTGCTCGGCGAGATCTATCTGCGCAGCCCGTCGCTGTTCTCCGGGTACTGGAACGACCCGGAGGCCACCCGCGCCGTCGTCGTCCCCGACCCGCTCGACCCCAGGTCGGGGCAGCGGGTGTTCAAGACCGGCGACCTGGCCACCATGGGGGCCGACGGCGAGCTGTACTTCCACGGCCGCGCCGACTCCCAGGTGCAGATCCGCGGCAACCGCGTCGAACTGGGCGAGGTGGAGCGCCGCATCGGCCAGTTCACCGGCGTCACCGGCGCGGTCGCGATGCTCCTGCCGCGCGCGGACGGCGACCCGGTGCTGCACGCGTTCGTCACCCGCGCGCCCGGCGGCCCCGCGCCGGACGCCAAGGAGGTGGTCGCGTTCTGCCGCGCCGCCCTGCCCGCCTACATGATCCCGCAGGGCGTGCACGTGGTGGACGAGTTCCCGCTGACCGTCAACGGCAAGGTCGACCGCGCCGCCCTGACCGCCCTCGCGGCGTCCTGACCGCCCCTGACCGCCCTGATCGTCCTGATCGCCTCCCTGCCTCTTCTTCGTTGCGGAGTATGCACATGACCGAGCAGTCACAGGCCGCGATGCTGGAACTGGTGCTGGCGCAGGCCGCTGCCGTGCTGCGGGCCGCCGACCCCGACGCCTACGGGGACGGGCCCACCGACGTGGCGGCCGACCGCCCGTTCCTGGCGGAGGGCCTGGACTCGCTCGGCCTGGTCCAGCTGCACCGGCGGCTCACTGCCGAACTGGGGGTGGAACTGCCGGTCACCATCGGCTTCGACCACCCGACGCCCGCCGCCCTCGCCCGCCACCTGGTGGCCGTGGTGCACGGCACCACCGAGCCGGAACACCACCACGAGCCCGCGGCACCCACCCCACCCGGGGTGTCCGACGAGCCGATCGCCATCGTCGGGATCGGCTGCCGCTACCCCGGCGGGGTGACCTCGCCCGAGGATCTGTGGCGGATCCTGGCCGACGGCACCCACGTGCTCACCGACTTCCCCGCCGACCGCGGCTGGGACCTCGACCGCCTCTACGACCCGGACCCGTCCGCCACCGGCACCAGCTATGTGCGGCGCGGCGGATTCCTGCCGGACGCCGCCGACTTCGACGCGGACTTCTTCCAGATCAACCCCAAAGAGGCGCTCGCCATGGACCCCCAGCAGCGGCTGCTGCTGGAGACCTCCTGGGAGGCGCTGGAGCGCGCGGGCATCGACCCGGGGCGGCTGCGCGGCACCTCGTCGGGCGTGTTCATCGGCGTGGAGCCGCACGAGTACGGGCCCCGGACCCACGAGGCCCCGGACGGACTCGACGGCTATGTGCTGGGCGGCAGCCTGCCCAGCGTCGTGTCCGGCCGCGTGGCCTACACGCTCGGCCTCGAAGGGCCCACGCTCACCGTCGACACCGCGTGCTCGGGCTCGCTCACCGCCCTCCACCTGGCCGTACGCTCCCTCCAGCGCGCGGAGTGCGGGCTGGCGCTGGCGGGTGGCGTCACCGTCATCTCCAGCCCCGGAACGTTCACCACGTTCAGCCGTCAGCGCGGGCTGGCCCCGGACGGACGCATCAAGGCGTTCGGCGCGGCCGCGGACGGCACCTCCTTCGCCGAGGGCGCGGGCGTGTTCGTCCTGGCCCGCCTCACGGACGCGCTGCGCGACGGACACCCGGTGCTGGCCGTGATCCGCGGCACCGCCATCAACCAGGACGGCGCGAGCAACGGCCTCGCCGCACCCAACGGCCTCGCCCAGCAGCGCGTCATCCGCCAGGCGCTCGCCGACGCGGGCCTCGCACCCGGCGAGGTCGACGCGGTCGAGGCGCACGGCACCGGCACCACCCTCGGCGACCCCATCGAGGGCCGGGCCCTGGTCGCCGCCTACGGAAGCGGACGCTCGGCCGACCACCCCCTGTGGCTGGGGTCGGTGAAGTCCAACATCGGGCACACCGGCGCGGCGGCGGGGGCCGCCGGGGTCATCAAGATGGTCCAGGCGATGCGGAACCGTACGCTGCCCCGCACCCTGCACGTGGACGAGCCGACCCCGCACGTCGACTGGTCGGACGGCACCGTCCGGCTCCTCACCGAGCCCGTCCCGTGGGAGACCGCGGACACCCCGCGCCGGGCCGGGATCTCCTCGTTCGGCGCGAGCGGCACCAACGCCCACGTCATCATCGAAGAGCCGCCGGCACCCGCCCGGGACACCCCCGAGCCCCCCGCGGCCGACCGCCCCGTCCCCGTCGTCCTCTCCGCTCAGGGAGAGGACGCCCTGCGCGCCCAGGCCACCCGCCTCCTGACGGTCGTGGACGGGACATCGCCGCTGGACATCGCGTACTCGACCGCCACCACACGTGCCGCGCTGCGCCACCGCGCCACCGTCGTCGCCACCGACCGCGACCATCTGCGCCGCGCCCTGACCGCCCTCGCCGAGGGCACGACCGCGCCCGGACTGCTCACCGGAACGACACGGGCGACGGGCCGGACCGCGTTCCTGTTCACCGGGCAGGGCAGCCAGCGCGTCGGCATGGGACGCGAACTGGTGCGGGCCTTCCCGGTGTTCGCGCAGGCGCTTCAGGAGGCCGCCGACCACCTCGACCTCCACCTCGACGAACCCCTGGGCGAGGTGCTGTTCGCCGAGTCCGGCTCGCCGCTGGCCGAACTCCTCCACCACACCCGGTACGCGCAGGCCGCGCTCTTCGCCGTCGAGACCGCCCTGTTCCGGCTGCTGGAGTCGTGGGGCGTCACCCCCGGTCTCGTCGCCGGACACTCCATCGGCGAGATCGCCGCCGCGCACGCCGCCGGGGCCATGACGCTGGCGGACGCGGCCCTGCTGGTCGGGGCGCGCGGCACGCTGATGGACGAACTTCCCCGCGGCGGCGCGATGGTGGCCGTCCAGGCGGAAGAGGCGGAGGTGGTCCCGTATCTGACCGAGCGGGTGGGCCTCGCCGCCGTCAACGGCCCGGCCGCGGTGGTGCTGTCCGGTGAGGCCGACGCCGTCCTGGCGGTGGCCGCCCGCTTCGCCGAGCAGGGCCGCAAGACGCGACGGCTGCGCGTCTCGCACGCGTTCCACTCGCCGCTGATGGACCCGATGCTGGAGGACTTCCGCCGGGTCGCCGAGACCCTGACGTACGCGCCGCCGAGCATCCCCCTGGTGTCCACCCTGACCGGGGAGGCCGTCACCGCGTTCGACGCCGACTACTGGGTGCGCCACGTGCGCGAGCCCGTGCGGTTCGCCAACGGCATGCACCGGCTGGAGGCGAACGGTGTCACCACCTACCTGGAGCTGGGCCCCGATGCCGTGCTGTCGGCGATGGGGCGCGACTGCCTCGCCGACGGCGGCCCCGACACCGCGTTCGTCGCGCTGCTGCGCGACGGGCACGACGAGGAGCGCCAGGCCGTCACCGCGCTCGGTACGGCGCATGCGCACGGCGTCGCCGTCGACTGGGACCGCTTCTTCGCGGGCCGCGGCGCCCGCCGGACCGCGCTGCCCACCTACGCGTTCCAGCGCAAGCGGTACTGGCTCGACGCCGGGAGCGGCCCGGGCACCATCGGGCATCCGCTGCTGGACACCGCCGTCAGCCTCGCGGGCGTCGACGGGCTGGTCCTGACGGGCCTGCTGTCCACCCGGTCGCAGCCCTGGCTGGCCGACCACGTCATCGCCGGTGTCGTCCTCGTCCCCGGCACCGCCCTGGTCGAGCTGGCCGTGCGCGCCGGGGACGAGGCGGGCTGCGGCGTGGTGGAGGAACTCACCCTGGAGACGCCGCTGTCGCTGACCGGGGATGCGGCGGCGGAGGTCCAGGTCGTCGTCGGCGCCCCCGACGCGGCGGGCCGCCGTACCGTCGAGATCTACTCGCGCCCCGCGCGCAGCGAGGAGAGCTGGACCCGGCACGCCAGCGGCGTGCTGGCCGAACACGGCGGGGGCCCGGCCGCCGACGGCGCCGTGTTCGCCCAGTGGCCACCGGCCGACGCCGAGCCCATCGACGTCGACGGTCTCTACGAGCGGCAGGCCGCGCAGGGGTACGGCTACGGGCCCGCGTTCCAGGGCGTGCGCGCCGCGTGGCGGCGCGGGGACGAGGTGTTCGCCGAAGTCGCCATCGACGAAGCGGGCGCCGACCGGTTCGGGCTGCATCCGGCGCTGCTGGACGCCAGCCTGCACGCCGCAGAAGGGCCGGAGGACGACGGCCAGGTGCGGCTCCCGTTCGCCTGGCTCGGCCTCGAACTGCATGCCGCCGGCGCCACCGCCGTACGTGTCCACCTTGTCCGCACGGCGGCGGACGAGGTCGCGGTCGAGCTGGCCGACACCACCGGCGCCCCGGTGGCCACCGTCCGGTCGCTCGTCCAGCGGCCCGTGCCGCTGAACGGGGTGCTGTCCGCGACGCGGGACGGCGCGCTGCTGCGCGTCGAATGGACCGAGATCCAGGCCCCGCCGGAGCCGGACGCCGCGGCCGGGGAATTCCACTTGGCGCATGTGCCCGCCACCTTCCCCGGCGCCCCCGCCGAGGCCGCGCGGGAAGCCACGCTGTACGCCCTGAAGCTCATCGAGGACGCGCTGCGCGACGACACCCGGCTGGCGATCGTCACCCGTGAGGCGCCGGGCGATCTGACGCTCGCGCCCCTGTGGGCACTGGTGCGCTCCGCCCAGGCCGAGAACCCCGGACGGTTCGTCCTCGTTGGCACCGACCGCGACGTACCCGAACGCGAGATACGCGCCGCCCTGGCCGCCGGGGAACCCCAACTCGCCCTGCGCGATGGCACGTTGCTCGTACCGCGCCTGGCGCGTACGCCGCTGCCGGACGCCCCGTGCCCCGTCGCCTGGGACCTGGGCGGCACGGTGCTGATCACCGGCGGCACCGGAGGGCTGGGCGGCCTGGTCGCCCGCCACCTCGTCCGCCGGTACGGGGTGAAGCACCTGCTGCTCACCGGGCGGCGCGGCCCGGACGGCCCCGGCGCGGCCGAACTCGCCGCCGAACTGGTCGCGTTGGGCGCAGAGGTGACCGTGGCCGCGTGCGATGTGGCCGACCGCGCCGCCCTGGCGGCACTGCTGGAGGCGATCCCCGACGAGCATCCGCTGACGGCCGTCGTCCACACCGCCGGGGTCATCGACGACGGGCTGGCCGGATCGCTCACCCCCGAGCAGGTCCGCACCGTCTTCCACGGCAAGGCGGACGGCGCCTGGCATCTGCACGAGCTGACCCGGGACCGTCCGCTGGCCGCGTTCGTGCTGTTCTCGTCCGCGGCCGGGACCCTGGAGTCCGCCGGGCAGGGCAACTACGCCGCCGCCAACGCCTTCCTCGACGCGCTCGCCGAACACCGGGCCGCCCATGGCCTCCCGGCCACGTCCCTGGCGTGGAACCTCTGGGCGGGCGACGCGGGCATGGGCGCCCGGCTGGACGAGGTGACCCTCCGCCGCGCCGCACGGTCCGGCCTTCCCGCCCTCGGCTCCGAGGAGAACCTCGCCCTCTTCGACCAGGCCCTCACCTCCGGCGTACCGGCCCTGGTGCCGCTGCGCCTCGACGTCCCCGCGCTCCGGGCCCGCCCCGACGGCATCCCGCCCATGCTGCGCGGCCTGGTCCGCACCCCCGCCCGGCGTGCCGCCGCCACCACGGTCGGCGGCGCTCCCGGCGGGGCGCTGGCCGACCGGCTGGCCGGGAAACCCGACGCCGAACGGGCCCGCATCGTCCTCGACCTGGTCCGCGCGCAGATCGCCGCCGTCCTCGGCCACGACAGCGGCACCGCCATCGACCCCCGCCGCGCCTTCACCGAGCTGGGCTTCGACTCCCTGGCCGCCGTCGAGCTGCGCAACGCGCTCGGCGAGGCCACCGGACTCCGGCTCACCTCCACCCTGATCTTCGACCACCCGACCCCGAGCGCCCTGGCCGACCACGTGCTCGACAAGGTGCGCGGCGCCGCACCCGCCACCGCGCCGGCGCGGACCACCGTACGGGCCGCGGCGGACGAGCCCATCGCGATCGTGGCGATGGCCTGCCGCTATCCCGGCGGCGTCACCTCCCCCGAGGAGCTGTGGCGGCTCGTCGCCGACGGCACCGACGCGATCGCCGAATTCCCCGAGGACCGGGGCTGGAACATCGAGGAGATCTACCACCCCGAGCCCGGCAGACACGGCACCACCTCCACCCGCGAGGGCGGCTTCCTCTACGACGCCGCCGAGTTCGACCCCGCGTTCTTCGGCATCAGTCCGAAGGAGGCCCAGGCGATGGACCCGCAGCACCGCCTGCTGCTGGAAACCGCGTGGGAGACGCTGGAGCGCGGCGGCATCGACCCGCTGTCCCTGAAGGGCAGCGCCACCGGTGTGTTCGCCGGGGTCATGTACCACGACTGGGCGCCCCCTTCCGGCTCCGTTCCCGAAGACCTCGCGGGCTTCACCGCGGGCGGCGGCCTCGGCAGCGTCGCGTCCGGCCGCATCGCGTACACCCTCGGACTCCAGGGCCCGGCGGTCACCATCGACACCGCCTGCTCCTCCTCCCTGGTGGCGATGCACTGGGCGATGCAGGCGCTGCGGCAGGGCGAGTGCACGCTCGCGCTGGCCGGTGGCGTCACCGTGATGGCCACGCCCGAGACGTTCATCGGGATGAGCCTTCAGCGGGGACTCGCCGCCGACGGCCGCTGCAAGGCGTACGGCGCGTCCGCCGACGGCACCGGCTGGGGCGAGGGCGCCGGACTGCTGCTGCTGGAACGCCTGTCGGACGCGCGCCGCGCCGGACACCCGGTGCTCGCGGTGGTCCGCGGTTCCGCCGTCAACCAGGACGGCGCGTCCAACGGCCTGTCCGCGCCCAACGGCCCCGCGCAAGCGCGGGTGATCCGGCAGGCCGTGGCCTCCGCGGGCCTGACCCCCGCCGACATCGACGCCGTCGAGGGCCACGGCACCGGCACCACCCTCGGCGACCCGATCGAGGCCCAGGCGCTGATGGCCACGTACGGGCAGGAGCGGGGCGCGGACGGCGAACCGCTGTGGCTGGGGTCGGTCAAGTCCAACCTGGGACACACCCAGGCCGCCGCCGGGGTCGCCGGTGTGATCAAGATGGTGATGGCGATGCGGCACGGGGTGCTGCCCCGCACCCTGCACGCCGACACCCCCTCCCCGCACATCGACTGGACCGAGGGTGCCGTCGAACTGCTCACCGAGGCGAGGGAGTGGCAGGTGGCCGGCCGCCCGCGGCGCGCCGCGGTGTCCTCGTTCGGCGTCAGCGGCACCAACGCCCATGTGGTGCTGGAGGAGGCGCCGCCGCCCGGCCCCCGCGAACCGCGCGGCGAGCGGCCCGCGGCCGTGCCGCTGACCGTGTCGGGGGCGTCCGCGGAGGCCCTGCGCGCCCAGGCCGCGCGGATCGCCGCCCACCTGCGCGACCACGGCGACATCGACCACGACGCCACCGGTGATGTACTCGACGTCGCCGCCTCGCTCGCCCGTGGCCGCGCCGCCCTGGAACACCGGGCCGTGATCGTGGACGGCGACCGCGACGGACTGCTCGCCGGGCTCGACGCGCTGGCGGCGGGGAAGACCCCCGCCTCCGTCGTCCAGGGCGTGCAGCGCGGCGACCCGCGCGCCGTGTTCGTCTTCCCCGGGCAGGGCTCGCAGTGGCCCGGCATGGGCGTGGAACTGCTGGAGCACTCACCGGCCTTCGCGACCCGCCTCGGCGAATGCGCCAAGGCCCTCGAACCGTACGTCGAGTGGGATCTGCTCGACGTGCTGCGCGGCGCGCCCGGCGCACCGCCCCTGGAGGCCGTCGACGTCGTCCAGCCCGCGCTGTGGGCGGTGATGGTGTCGCTGGCCGAGGCGTGGCGCGCCGCGGGGGTCGAACCGGCCGCCGTCGTCGGCCACTCCCAGGGCGAGATCGCCGCCGCCTGCGTCGCCGGTGCGCTGTCGCTGGAGGACGGCGCGCGCGTGGTCGCCCTGCGCAGCCGCATCATCCGCCAGGACCTGGCGGGCCGGGGCGGCATGATGTCGGTGGCCCTGTCCGCCGACCGTACGTCCGGGCACCTGGCCGACTGGGACGGCCGCCTCCAGCTCGCGGTCATCAACGGGCCCGGCTCCGTCGTCGTGTGCGGCGATCCGCAGGCCCTGGACGAGCTGCGGGACCGGATGGACGCCGAGGGCGTCCAGACCCGCCGTATCCGCGTGGACTACGCGTCCCACTCGGTGTTCGTGGAGGAGATCCGCGACCGGCTGCTCACCGAGCTGACCGGCCTGACCCCGCGCACCTCGGACGTCCCGTTCTACTCCACCGTCACCGCGGGGCAGTTGGACACCGCGGGCCTGGACGCCGCGTACTGGTACACCAATCTGCGGCAGACCGTCCGCTTCGAGGAGACGACGCGGGCGCTGCTCGCCGACGGCTTCGAGATCTTCGTGGAGGCCAGCCCGCACCCGGGCCTGCTGGCCGGGCTCGGTGAGACCGCCGATTCGGCCGGGGTGGCCGCCACCCTCGTCGGCACCCTGCGCCGCGACGCGGGCGGCCCGCGCGAGTTCCTCACCTCGCTGGCCGAGGCGTACGTACGGGGCGCCACCGTCGACTGGGAGACCCAGTTCGCCGGAACCGGAGCCCGCCGCGTCGACCTGCCCACCTACCCCTTCCAGCGCAAGCGGTACTGGCTGCCCCCGCAAGCCGATCACACCGGCGACGCGCGGGGCGTCGGCCAGCTGCCCGCCGACCACCCGCTGCTGGGCGCGGCGGTGCCGGTAGCCGGGGCTGGGGGAGTGCTGCTCACCGGGCGGCTGTCGCGCTCCGCCCAGCCGTGGCTCGCCGACCACGCCGTCGGCGACACCGTCCTGTTCCCCGGCTCCGGCTTCGTCGAACTGGCCGTCCGCGCCGGTGACGAGGTGGGCCGGGGACGCGTGGAGGAGCTGACGATCGAGACGCCCCTCGCCCTCCCGGCGCGCGGTGGCGTGGCGATCCAGGTCGTCGTCGGCGCCGACCTTCGTAGCGTGTCGATCCACTCCCGGCCCGATGACGCCCCCGCCGACACCGCCTGGACCCGCCACGCGCAGGGCACGCTCGCCGACGCCGCACCGGAACCGGCGCCCGACCCCGCGCCGTGGCCGCCACCGGGCGCCGAACCCGTCGACCTCACCGGCTTCTACGAGCCGCCCTCCGCCGACGGCCCGGTCTACGGGCCTACGTTCCAGGGCATGCGCGCCGCCTGGCGGTCCGGCGACGAGGTGTACGCGGACATCGCGCTGCCCGAGCAGGCTGCCGCCGAGGCCGCGCGGTTCGGGCTGCACCCGGCCGCGCTCGACGCCGCGTTGCACGCCACCGCCCTGCTCGCCACCGACGACGGGCGGGTCACCCTCCCGTTCGCCTGGACGCGGGTCGACCTGCACGCCTCGGGAGCCGCAGCGCTCAGGCTGCGGATGACCCGGCTGGGCGAGGACGAGGTGGCGCTGCGCCTCACCGACACCGCGGGCCGCGCCATCGCGTCCGTCGACTCGCTCGTCCTGCGGCCGATGGCCACCGGCCACCAGCTGGGCGCGTCCCATGACGCGCTGTACGAACTCGCCTGGGCGCCCGCCGCGTTGGGCGAGTCCGCCCCTTCGCGGACGGTCGTGCACCGCTGCGCGGGCGGCACGACCGCCGAGGCCGTGCACACCGAGACCGCGGCGACGCTGGGCGTCCTCCGGTCCTGGCTGGAGGCGGAACGGGACGACGACGCCACGCTGGTGGTCGTCACCCGGGGCGCCGTGTCGATGGACGGCGAGGACGTCACCGATCTCGCCGGGGCCGCGGTCTGGGGGCTGGTCCGCAGCGCCCAGACGGAGAACCCGGGCCGCATCGTCCTCCTCGACCTGGACCCCACCGACCCCTCCGACTCCTTGGACACCGAGCCCGATCTCGGTGCGGCGGTGGCCACCGGCGAAGCGCAGCTCGCCCTGCGCTCCGGCACCCTCCACCGGCCGCGCCTGGCCCGCGTGGCCGCCGACCAACGCGGCGCCCCCGCCACCGTCTTCGGCGACCGGCCCGGCACCGTGCTGATCACCGGCGGCACCGGCACCCTGGGCGGTCTGGTCGCCCGCCACCTGGTCACCGCCCACGGCGTCACCGACCTGCTGCTCACCAGCCGCCGCGGCCCCGCCGCACCCGGCGCCGACGCTCTGGCCGCCGACCTCACCGCGCTCGGTGCCCGCGTCGAGGTGGCCGCCTGCGACGCCGCCGACCGCGACGCCCTGGCGGCCGTGCTGGCGGGCCGTACCCTCGCCGGAGTCGTGCACACCGCGGGCGTCCTCGACGACGGGATCATCTCCTCGCTGACACCGGAGAAGATGGCCACGGTCCTGCGCCCCAAGGTCGACGCGGCGCTCAACCTCCACGAACTCACCGCCGGCCAGGACCTCTCGGCGTTCGTACTGTTCTCGTCCGCCGCGGGCGTCACCGGAGGCGCCGGGCAGGGCAACTACGCCGCCGCCAACACCTTCCTCGACGGCCTCGCCGCACACCGCCGTGCCCGCGGGCTTCCCGCACAGTCGCTGGCCTGGGGGCTGTGGGAGGAGGCCAGCGGCATGACCGGCGCGCTGGACACCGCCGACCTGGCGGGCATGCGCCGCGACGGCGTCCTGCCCATCGCCTCCGACGAGGGCATGGCGCTGCTGGACGCCGCCGGGGCGCTCGACCGGGCGTTCCTGGCGCCCGTACGGCTCGACCTGACCGGGCAGCGCCGCTCCGATGTGCCGTATCTGATGCGTGACCTGGTACGCGGCCCGGCCCGCCGCGCCGTCGACCCCGCCGCGTCCCCCACCGAACCCGCCGAGAACCTGCGCGACCGGCTGGCCCGGCTGACGGCCGCCCGCCGGGAACAGGCGCTGCTCGACGTCGTCCGCACCCAGGCCGCCGCCACCCTCGGCTTCGCCGACGCCGACGAGGTCGACGCCGAACGGTCGTTCCGCGACATGGGCTTCGACTCCCTCGCCGCCGTGCGGTTCCGCAACGCCCTCGGCGAGGCCGTCGGGGAACGCCTGTCCGCGACGCTCGTCTTCGACCACCCGACCGCGCTCGTCCTCACCCGCCACCTGCTGGACGAACTGGGCCTGAGCGAGCCGGAATCCACACCGGAATCCACCCCGGAGGCGGAGCCGGGCCAGGGCGCGCAGGATCTGGAGGACCGCACCGCGGCCATCCAGAACATGAGCCTGGCCGAACTCCTCCGCACCGCGCAACGATCAGGAGATCCGACATGACCCGGTTGCTCGACGACATCGACCAGCGCGTCTACCCCACCGACGAGGAACTGCTGCACCGCGTGCTCAACCCCTACCGGGCCAAGCGGTGCGAATACCTCACCTCGGCCGCGGTCACGGTGGCGGGCGACCCCCTCGACGGCGGACGGCTCGGCGCCACCTGCACCTTCCTGATCCCCGAGTCCTGCTACATCGACGACACCGGACACTTCAACTCGGTCGAGTTCAACATCTGCTTCAACCAGATGGCCTACTACCTGATGGCCAAGTCGGTGAAGGAATCGCTGGTCGAACCCTTCTCCCGGTGGACGCTGGAGCAGTTCTGGACCCGGCAGCTCGCGGACGTGTTCATCACCGACTTCAAGAGCACCTTCCGCACCGCCATGCGCGGCCGCCACTTCCGCGGTGAGATCGAGATCGCCGACATCGCCGAATGGGACGCCACCGATCTGCGCGACGCCCTGGTGATCCTGCGCAGCCGCTGCCGCTACTGGGACGAGCAGGGCGGCGAAAGCCACGGCGAGATCGCCGCCGCCATCACCAACCCGCCCGAAAACTGACCCGCCCGGCCCCGCGGAGGAAGCGACCATGAGCAACCCGGAACGGCCAGAGCTTCCCGAGGAAGCCCGGCAGGTCGACATCGCACACATCTACCGCCGTCTCGCCGACCGCGGCCTCCCGTACGGGCCCGCCTTCCGGGGCCTGCGCGCCGTGTGGTCGGACGGCGAGGAGGTCTACGCGGAGGCCCGGCTCGACGGCGCCGCGTCCGGCGGCGAGGGCGACTACCACCTGCACCCGGCGCTGTTCGACGCCGCCTTGCAGGCCGCACTCGTACCGGACCTCGACCGCGACGACAGCACCTTCCTGCCCTTCGCCCTGCGCGGAGTGCGCCTCCACAAGGCGGGCGCGCGGCGCCTTGGCGTACACACCCGGCCCGGTGAGGGCGGTGTCTCCCTGGACCTCACCTGCGGCGACGGCGAACCGGTCGTCACGGTCAAGAGCCTCGTCCGACGCCCCGTCACCGTCGACCAGCTCGACGCCGCGGCGCAGCGCACCCAACTCCTGCGCGTCGCGTGGAAGGCCGTCGAACAGCCACCGGCCGCCGCCGACCAGCGGCGCTGGGCGTTCCTCGGCACCGACCACATCGGCGTCACCGGCGCCCTGAAGTCCATCCGCCGCTCGTTCGACTCCTATCCCTCGCTGGCCGCCCTCGACTCCGCGCTCCGCGACGGCGCGTCCGCACCCGACGTGGTCGTGGTCTCCTGCACGGACCAGGACTCCCCGGTGCGCTCGGCCGCCCAGCGCGCCCTGATGCTCGTCCAGGAGTGGTCGGCCGACGAACGCCTGGCCGACGCCCGTCTCGTCCTGGTCAGCAGCGGCGCCCTCGCGACCCGCCCCCAGGAGGACCCGTCCGACCTGCCGGGAGCGGCCGTGTGGGGGCTGCTGCGCAGCGCCCAGTCGGAGCATCCCGGCCGCTTCGTCCTGGTCGACGTGGACGACCCCGAGGACTCGGGTCGCGCCCTCCTCGCCGCTGTCGCCTCCGGCGAACCGCAACTCGCCGTGCGCCACGGCGCCCTGTTCCGGCCGCGCCTCGTCCGCTGCCCGCCACCCCCGGGCCGTACGAGCCTCACGGGCACCGTCGTCATCACCGGCGGCACCGGTGCGCTGGGCCGTCTGATCGCCCGGCACCTGGTCACCCGCCACACCGTCCGCCACCTCGTGCTGCTCAGCCGCCGCGGCCCGGACGCACCCGGCGCCGACGCCCTGGCCGCCGACCTCACCGCGCTCGGCGCCCGCGTCGACATCGTCGCCTGCGACACCGCCGACCGCCCGTCACTCGAGAGCGCCCTCGCGGACATCCCCGCACCCTCCGCCGTCATCCACACCGCGGGCGTGCTGTCGGACGCCACGGTCGACACCCTGACGCCGCGCAGGCTGGACGCGGTCCTGCGCCCCAAGGCCGACGCCGCGCTCCATCTGCACGACCTGATCCGCGACCCGGACTGCGCGTTCGTGGTGTTCTCGTCCGTCGCCGGGCTCACCGGCAACGCGGGACAGGGCAACTACGCCGCCGCCAACGCCGTCCTCGACGCGCTCGCCCACCACCGCCGCACCCTCGGGCTGCGCGGTGTCTCCCTCGCCTGGGGCCTGTGGGAGAGCGAGGACGGCATGGGTTCCGAGCTGTCCACCGCCGACCTCACCCGCATCAAGCGCTCCGGCTTCGCCCCGCTCGGCCACGACCAGGGCCTGACCCTCTTCGACGCCGCCCTCGCCGGGGACGAGGCCGTTCTCGCGCCCGTAATGCTGAACGAGTCGGCCCTCACCGGGGACGTCCCGCCCGTCCTGGCCGACCTGGCGCCCGCCGCGACACCCCGGCACACCGCAACCGACACCCTGCGGGCCCGCCTGGCGAACCTGCCCGAGGCCGAACACGACGGCGCCGTGCTGGAGTGCGTCCGTAACGCGGCCGCCACCGTCCTCGGCTACGACAGCCCCGACGACATCGACCCCGACCGGGAGTTCCACACCGTCGGCCTGGACTCCATCGGCAACCTCGAACTCAGCCGCCACCTGTCCGCCGCCACCGGACTGCGGCTGCCCGCGACCCTCACCTTCGACCATCCGACGCCCGCAGACCTCGCCTCCCACCTGCGGCGACTTCTCCAGGAGAGCGAATCATGAACACCGTTGTCGTCGGCGGAGGCGTCATCGGCCTCGCCACCGCCTGGCGGGCCCTGCGCCACGGCGTCACCGTCACCGTGATCGACCCGGCCCCGGCCACCAAGGCATCCCACGCGTCGGCGGGCATGCTTCCGCCGAGCAGTGAGCAGATCGACGGCGTGAACGACCTGCTGCGCCTGTGCCTGGCCTCCCGCGACCTCTACCCGTCCTTCGTCGCCGAGCTGGAGGAGTTCGCCCCCGCGGGCTACCGGCGCGACGGCGTCCTGGACGCGGCCTTCGACGAGGACGCCCTGCGCAACCTCGACCAAGAGCAGTCCTTCCGGGAATCGCTCGGCATCCGCAGCGAACGTCTCACACCCGAAGAGTGCGCCAAGCTCCAGCCCGCCTTCGCCCCCGCCCTCGGCGGCCTGCTGGGACCCGACGACGGCGCGGTCGACCCGCGCACCCTCAACGCGGCGCTGCTCACGGCCATCGAAGCCCTCGGCGGCACCGTCATCCGCAGGCAGGCCATCCGGGTCGCGCACCACACCGTCACCCTCGACAACGGCGACGCGGTGCCCTTCGACCGCGTCGTCCTGGCCGCCGGCTGCTGGACGCACCACATCGGGGGCCTTCCCGAGGACGCCATCCCGGAGATCCGTCCCGTCAAGGGCCAGATCCTCCGGCTGCACTCCGATCCGCCGCTGCTGGGCGTGACGTCCCGCGCCCTCTCCAAGGGCTCGTCCCTCTACCTGGTGCCGCGGCTGGACGGCGAACTCGTCATCGGCGCCACCTACGAGGAGCGCGGCTACGACGAGACGGTCACCGCCGACGGCACCCGGGACCTGCTGGCCCGCGCCGCCGAGGTCATCCCCGGCGTCGGCGCCCTGCGCTTCGCCGAGATCAGCGCGGGCCTGCGCCCCGCGTCGCCCGACGAACTCCCGCTCATCGGCCCGACCGCCGTCCCCGACGTCTACTTGGCCGCCGGCCACTTCCGCATGGGCGTCCAGCTCGCCCCCATCACCGCCGACGCCATGGCCGCCTACCTCACCGACACCACCCCGCACGCCTCGGCCGTGCCGTTCACCCCGCTCCGTATGGGAGGCGCCGCCTGACCTGGCCACACCACAACAGGGCCGGACACCATCCATGGTGTCCGGCCCTGTTGGTGCGTCCGCGGGACGGTCAGGAGACCGGCACGGGGGCGCTCAGATGGCCGGTGGCGTTCTCGGTCCAGGAGTGGTCCTCCTCCGAGCGGGACCTGATGGTCAGGGTGCGGCCCGTGGACGGATCCTCGGGCCCGACGATGACCTGGAGCAGCGCGGCGCCCCGGGCGCCGAAGGTGACGGGGGCGTTCAGGACGAGTTCCGCTATCTCGTCGGTGCCCACCGTATGGGCGGCGTGGAACGCCAGCTCCACGAAGGCGGTGCCGGGGAGGATGACGGTCCCCATGACGATGTGGTCGCCCAGCCACGCGTGGTCGGCCAGCGTCACGCGGCCCGTGAACAGGCGGCTGCCGTCGGGGAGTTCGGTGGCCGTGGCCAGCAGCGGGTGCGAGGCGGGCTCCAGGCCCAGGCCCGCGGGCGAACCGGCGGGGTCGGGGGTGTCGAGCCAGTAGCGGCGGCGCTGGAAGGGGTACGGGGGAAGAGGCACGCTTCGGCCGCCGTGCCCTGCGAGAAACCCCTTCCAGTCCACGGCGACGCCGCAGGCGTGGGCCTGGGCCAGGCCGGTGACCAGGCTGGTCGGCTCGTGGTGGCGGGGGCGCAGCAGCGGTACGGCGGCGGCCTCGGGCAGCGCCTCGCGGGTGAGCGCGGTGAGCACGGCGTCGGGACCGATTTCGAGGTAGGTGGTGACGCCGAGGTCGTGGAGCGCGGTGAGGCCGTCGTGGAAGCGGGTGGTGTTGCGGATGTGCTCGGTCCAGTAGGTGGCGTCGAATGCGGTGCCGACCTCCCCGGTCAGGGTGGACACCAGGGGGATGCGCGGCGCGTCGTACGTCAGGGTCCCGGCGACCTGGTGGAAGTCGTCGAGGACGGGGTCCATATGGGGTGAGTGGAAGGCGTGGCTCACGGTGAGCCGGCGGGTGCGCCGCCCCTGACCGGAGAACTCCTCGGCGATGGCGGTGACATCGGTGTCGTCTCCGGAGACGACGACCGAGCGGGGTCCGTTGACGGCCGCGATGCCGACGCGTTCGGTGAGGTACGGGGTGACCTCGTCCTCGCTCGCCTCGACGGCGATCATGGCGCCACCGGGAGGCAGGGCCTGCATGAGGGTGCCGCGGGCGGCGATCAGGCGGCACGCGTCGTCCGGCGAGAGGATCCCGGCGATGTGGGCGGCGGCGATCTCACCGATGGAGTGGCCGATGAGATGGCTGGGCGTGATGCCGAAGTCCTCGGTGAGGAGCCGGGTGAGCGCGGTCTGGAGTGCGAACAGGCCGGGCTGGGTGTAGCGGGTCTGGTTCAGGAGGGTGGGGTCGTCCGCGAAGACGACGTCCTTGAGCGGGCGTTCGGCGCCGAGGTGGCGGTCGAGGGTCGCGCAGACCGTGTCGAACGCGCCGCGGAAGGTGGGGTAGGCGTCATAGAGCCCGCGGCCCATGCCCGCGTGCTGGGCGCCCTGGCCGGTGAAGAGGAAGGCGACCTTCTTGGTGCGGGGCCGGGCGGGGAGAACAGCGGGGGCGGGGTCCTGGGCGAGGGTGTGGAGCTGGGCGAGGAGTTCGTCGCGCGTGGCACCGACAACGGCGGCGTGGTGGTCGAAGGTGGTGCGGGTGGTGGCGAGGGTGTGGGCGATGTCGGTGGGGTGGAGGGTGGGGTGTTCGGTGGTGTGGTCGAGGAGTCGTTGGGCTTGGTCGCGGAGGGCTTGTTCGGTCTTGGCGGAGAGGAGCCAGGGGACGGTGGTGGTGGCGGGTTGGGGGTGTGTGGGGGTGGTGGGGGCTTGTTCGAGGATGAGGTGGGCGTTGGTGCCGCTGATGCCGAAGGAGGAGATGGCGGCGCGGCGGGGGTGGTCGGTTTCGGGCCAGGCGCGGGCTTCGGTGAGCAGCTGCACGTTGCCCGAGGTCCAGTCGATGTGCGGGCTGGGCTGGTCGACGTGGAGGGTTTGGGGCAGGGTGCCGTGGCGCATGGCCTGGATCATTTTGATGACGCCGCCGATGCCCGCGGCTGCTTGGGCGTGGCCGATGTTGGACTTGAACGACCCGAGCCACAGGGGTTCGTCGCGGTTCTGTCCGTAGGTGGCGAGGAGGGCCTGTGCCTCGATGGGGTCGCCGAGGGTGGTGCCGGTGCCGTGGCCTTCGACGGCGTCCACCTGGTCCGGGGTGAGCCCGGCGCTCGCGAGGGCGGCGTGGATGACCCGCTGCTGAGCGGGGCCGTTGGGCGCGCTCAGCTGGCTGCTCTTGCCGTCCTGGTTGACCGCCGAGCCGCGGATGACGGCCAGGATGGGATGTCCGTTGGCCTGGGCGTCGGAGAGCCGTTCGAGCAGGATCGTGCCCGCGCCCTCGGCCCAGGTGGTGCCGTCGGCGGCGGCCGCGAACGACTTGCACCGGCCGTCGGGCGCCAGCCCGCGCTGCCGGCTGAACTCCACGAACATTCCCGGTGTCGGCATCACCGCGGCGCCACCGGCCAGCGCCATGGTCGACTCGTCGTTCCGCAGCGACTGGCAGGCCATGTGGAGAGCGACCAGTGAGGAGGAGCACGCGGTGTCCACGGTCACCGCCGGGCCCTCCAGACCGAGCGTGTACGCGATCCGGCCGGACGCCACGCTGAGGGTGGTACCGGTCAGCAGATGGCCCTCGACATCCTCCGGGCCGCGGTGGATGAGCGAGGCGTACTCGTGCCCGGACACCCCGCTGAACACCCCGGTACGGCTGCCGCGCAGCTCACCCGGGGACAGCCCCGCGCTCTCCACGCACTCCCAGCTGGTTTCGAGGAGCAGCCGCTGCTGGGGGTCGAGCGCGAGGGCCTCGCGGGGACTGATGCCGAAGAACTCGGGGTCGAAGCGGTCGGCGTCGTAGAGGAAGCCGCCCTGGCGGGCGTAGGTCTTCCCGGTGGCATTGGGGTCCGGGTCGTACAGGCCGTCCAGGTCCCAGCCCCGGTTGTCCGGGAACGGGCCCACCGCATCACGCCCCTCGGACACCAGCTCCCACAGCCCCTCGGGCGTGGTGGCCCCGCCGGGGAACCGGCAGGCCATGCCCACGACCGCGATCGGCTCGCGGCTCCGTGACTCCGCCTCGGCCAGCCGCTGGCGGGTGCGCTGGAGGTCGGCGGTCACCCGCTTGAGATAGTCGCGCAGCTTGTCCTCGTTCATGAGAGCCCCAGCTCGTTGTCGATGAAGTCGAAGATCTCGTCGTCCGTCGCGGATTCGATCGTCACGCCCTCCGGCCCCGGCTGCTCCGGTTCTGCGCCCTCCGGGCCCGTGCCGTCCAGCTTCAGCAGGAGGGCCTGCATGCGCGCGGCCACCGCGGTACGGACACCGGGAACGGCGGTCCGCAGACTGCTCTCCAGCCGGTCCAACTCGGCGACCAGCGCTTGCGGAACCTCCTCGGGGGCCCGGACCGGGGCCAGTTCGGCACGCAGCATGGAGGCCAGCTGAACCGGCGTGGGGTAGTCGAACAGGGTGGTGGGCGGCAGCCGGAGGCCGGTGGCGTGGTTGAGGTTGTTGCGGAACTCGACGGTGGTGAGCGAGTCGAGCCCCATCTCCAGGAACCCGCTGTCGGCGTCGATGGCGTCCGGAGAACCATGGCCGAGGACCGCGGCGACCTGCCCGCGGATATAGGTGAGGAGGATGTCCAGCTGCGTGGCCTCGTCATGCGGGGCGATCCGCTGCCGCAGCGTGTCCGGGGCCGCCGCACCACCCGAGGCGGCAGTCCGCCGGGCCCGGGAGCGGACCAGCCCCTGCAACACCGGGGGCACCGGGGCATCGCCCTCGCCCAGCCGGGCCAGGTCCAGTTTCGCGGGCACCAGGAGCGCCTGCGGTGAGCCCAGGGCGAGGTCGAGCAGGCCGAGCGCCTGGGCCGTGCGCATCGCGCCGATGCCACCGCGGCCCAGCCGCGCCCGCCCGACCGGATCCAGCCCCGAGGTCAGTTCGCTGGTCTGCGCCCACAGGCCCCACGCCAGCGAGAGACCCGGCAAGCCGCGCCCTCGGCGGTGGGCGGCGAGCCCGTCCAGGAAGGTGTTCGCGGCCGCGTAGTTGGCCTGTCCCGCATTGCCGATCGCCCCCGCCGCGGAGGAGAACAGCACGAACGCGGCCAGGTCCAGGTGTTCCGTCAGCCGGTGCAGATGCCAGGCGGCATCGACCTTGGGCCGCAGCACCCGCGCGAGCCGTTCCGGGGTCAGCGAGGCGACGGCGGCGTCGTCCAGCACCCCGGCCGTGTGGAACACGCCGGTCAGCGGGTGCGCGTCGGGAATCGACCGCAGCAGTCCGGACACCGCCTCGGCGTCCGCGGTGTCGCAGGCCGCGAGGGACACGTCGGCGCCCAGCGCCTTCAGCTCCGCGGCCAGCTCGGCCGCCCCGTCCGCCGCCGGGCCGCGCCGGCTGGCCAGCAGCAGATGCCGTACGCCGTGCCGTTCCACGAGGTGCCGGGCCAGCAGGCCGCCGAGGGTGCCCGTGCCGCCGGTGATGAGCACGGTCCCCTCGGAGTCGAGCCCGTTGCCGTTCACTCCGCCGTCGGTCTCCGGAGTTCCTGTTGTTTCTGCTGCGGGCAGCGTCGCGCGCACCAGCCGGGGCACGCGCAGCTCACCGCCGCGGATGGCGAGCTGGGGTTCTCCCGTGGCGAGCGCCGCCGGGAGCGCGCGGTACGAGGCGTCCGACTCGTCCAGGTCGACGAGCACGAACCGGCCGGGATACTCCGCGTCCGCGGTGCGCATCAGTCCCCACACCGTGGCCGCCGCCGGATCCGGCACCCGCTCACCGTCCTCCGTGGCCACCGCCCCTCGGGTCAGCACCACCAACCGCGCGTCGGCGAGGGGCTCGTGGGCGACGAAGTCCTGGACCAGGGCGAGGAGTTCGGTGGTCGCGGTGTGTGCGTCCGCCGCCAGGTCGCCGCCGTCGGAGCGGGCAGGGCCGGCCACCACGATCTGCGGTGGCTTGGCGCCCTCTCCGCCGAGCGTGGCGAGGGTGGAGTGGTCCACCGCGTCGATCCCGGCGGTACGGAGCGCGGCGGCCACCTCCGTCACGCCGACCACCGCCCACGGGCCGCCGGTCTGCGACGCGGGCGCGGGCACGGGGAGCCAGCTCGGCTCGTAGAGGGCATCGCTCTGCCGGGCGCGGGCGGCGGCCAGCTGATCCGGCGCCACCTCGCGCATGGCCAGCCCGGCGATGGTGAGTACGGGAGCGCCCGTGGCGTCGGCCACCGCCAGCGACATCACGTCCCGCTCCGAACGGGACAGCCGCACCCGCAACCGGGACGGGCCGACGGCGTGCAATGCCGCACCGCTCCACGAGAAGGGCAGCCGTACGCGCTCCGACTCGTACCAGAACAGCATCAGCGGGTGCAGCGCCGAGTCCAGCAGGGCCGGGTGAACGCCGTACGCCTCGGGGTCCGTACCGTCCGGGAGCGCGATCTCCGCGTAGAGGGTGTCACCGACCCGCCAGCCCGCCCGGAAGCCCCGGAACAGCGGCCCGTACTCGTATCCGCGTCCGATGAACCCGCGGTAGAACTCCTCGACGTCGACGGACTCGCCCTCGGCGGGCGGCCACGCCGTGAGGTCGAACGCGGGCTCTGGCGCGGAATCCGCGAGGAAACCACTGGCGTGGCGGGTCCACTCGGCCGTCTCCTCGGCCGCCCCGCTCTCCGACGAGAACAGCGCGAACGACCGCCGCCCGGCCTCGTCCGCGGCCCCCACGGTGAGCCGCAGCTGCCGAGCGCCCCGCTCCGGCACGGCCAGGAAGGCATGGTGCGTCAGCTCTTCGATCTGATCGCAGCCGACGTATCCGGCCGCGTGCAGCAGCAGATCCACGAAGGCCACGCCCGGCAGCACCACCGTTCCGTGGACGACGTGATCGCTCAGCCACGGCTGGGCCTTGAGCGACACCTCGCCGGTGAACACGGCGCCTTCCCCGTCGGGCAGGGTGATCGCCGCGGTGAGGAGGGGGTGGGTGGAGGTGTTCGGGGCGCTGGTGGTGGGCTTCGCTGACTCCAGCCAGTAGCGCTGGCGTTGGAAGGGGTAGGTGGGAAGGGCTGTGGGTGTGCTGGTCTCGCCGATCAGGGGAGTCCAGTCGACGTGGACGCCGTGGGTGTGCGCGGTGGCGAGTGCGATGAGGAGGGTGTGGTCCTCGTCCCGGTCGCGGTGGAGGGTGGGGATGAAGGTGGCGCCCTCCGGTAGGGCGTCCTGGGCCATGGTGGTGAGGGTGGCGTCGGGGCCGAGTTCGAGGTAGTGGCGGACGCCGTGGGTGTGGAGGGTGGTGATGCCGTCGGCGAAGCGGACGGCTTCGCGGACGTGGCGGACCCAGTAGGCGGGGGTGGTGATCTCGTCGGGGTCGGCGAGTTCGCCGGTGAGGTTGGAGACGAGGGGGATGGTGGGGGAGTGGTAGGTGAGTTCTCCGGCGACGCGTGCGAATTCCTCCAGCATGGGGTCCATGTGGGGGGAGTGGAAGGCGTGGGAGACGGTGAGGCGTCGGGTCTTGATGCCGCGTTCGGCCAGGGCAGCGGCGATGTCGGTGGTGGCTTGTTCGTCGCCGGAGATGACCAGGGAGGTGGGCCCGTTGATGGCGGCGATGGCCACGTCGTCTTCGCGGCCTTCGAGCAGGGGCCTGACGTCGTCTTCGGCGGCGCGCACCGAGATCATGGCTCCGGTGCTGGGAAGCGCCTGCATCAGGGTGCCGCGGGCGGCGACCAGGCGGCAGGCGTCGTCCAGGGTGAGGATTCCGGCGATGTGGGCGGCGGTGAGTTCGCCGATGGAGTGGCCGGTGACGTAGTCGGGTGTGACGCCGAAGGATTCCACGAGACGGTAGAGCGCGGTCTCCAGGGCGAAGAGTGCGGCTTGGGTGGAGCGGGTTTGGTTCAGCGGGCCCTGTTCGTCGGCGAAGATGACGTCCTTCAGGGGCTGTTCGGCTTCCAGGTACTGGTCCAGGGCGGTGCAGACCTCGTCGAAGGCGTCCCGGAAGACGGGGTGGGCGTCGTAGAGCTGGCGGCCCATGCCTGCTCGTTGGGCGCCCTGGCCGGTGAAGAGGAACGCGGTCTTGCCCGGGTGCGGGGTGCCGTGGACCACGGCCGGGGACGGTTCGCCGCGGGTGAGGGCTTCCAGTGCGCGGTCGAACGCCTCGCGCTCATCCGCCACCACCACGGCCCGATGGTCGAAGGTGGTGCGGGTGGTGGCGAGGGTGTGGGCGATGTCGGTGGGGTGGAGGGTGGGGTGTTCGGTGGTGTGGTCGAGGAGTCGTTGGGCTTGGTCGCGGAGGGCTTGTTCGGTCTTGGCGGAGAGGAGCCAGGGGACGGTGGTGGTGGCGGGTTGGGGGTGTGTGGGGGTGGTGGGGCTTGTTCGAGGATGAGGTGGGCGTTGGTGCCGCTGATGCCGAAGGAGGAGATGGCGGCGCGGCGGGGGTGGTCGGTTTCGGGCCAGGCGCGGGCTTCGGTGAGCAGCTGCACGTTGCCCGAGGTCCAGTCGATGTGCGGGCTGGGCTGGTCGACGTGGAGGGTTTGGGGCAGGGTGCCGTGGCGCATGGCCTGGATCATTTTGATGACGCCGCCGATGCCCGCGGCTGCTTGGGCGTGGCCGATGTTGGACTTGAACGACCCGAGCCACAGGGGTTCGTCGCGGTTCTGTCCGTAGGTGGCGAGGAGGGCCTGTGCCTCGATGGGGTCGCCGAGGGTGGTGCCGGTGCCGTGGCCTTCGACGGCGTCCACCTGGTCGGGGCTGAGCCCGGCGTTGGCCAGCGCGGCGTTGATGACGCGTTGCTGGGATGGTCCGTTGGGGGCGGTGAGGCCGTTGGACGCGCCGTCCTGGTTGACCGCCGAGCCACGTACGACGGCCAGGACGGTGTGTCCGTTGGCCTGGGCGTCGGAGAGCCGTTCGAGCAGGACCATGCCCGCGCCCTCGGCCCAGATCGTGCCGTCGGCGGCCGCGGAGTAGGACTTGGCCCGGCCGTCGGGCGCCAGCCCGCGCTGCCGGCTGAACTCCAGGAACATCCCGGCATTCGCCATGATCGTCGCGCCACCGGCCAGCGCCATGGAGCACTCGCCACTCCGCAGGGACTGGCACGCCAAGTGGAGCGCCACCAGCGAGGAGGAGCACGCGGTGTCGACCGTGACCGCAGGGCCCTCGAAACCGAAGGTGTACGACACCCGCCCGGACGCCACACTCGCCGTCGTACCCGTCAGCAGGTAGCCCTCGACAGGTTCGCCGCCGTGATGGGTCAGCGAGACGTACTCCTGGGCCGCCACTCCCGCGAAGACACCGGTGTCGCTGCCGCGCAGGGTGTCCGGGCGTATGCCCGCGTCCTCGAACGTCTCCCAAGCGGTCTCCAGCAGGAAGCGCTGCTGGGGGTCGAGCGCGAGGGCTTCACGCGGGGTGATGCCGAAGAACTCGGGGTCGAAGCGGTCGGCGTCGTAGAGGAAGCCGCCCTTCTGGACATAGGTCTTGCCGCGCACATCGGGGTCGGGGTCGTAGAGGTTCTCGACGTCCCAGCCGCGGTTGTCCGGGAACGCCCCGACCGCGTCGCGGCCCTCGGCCACCAGCCGCCACAGCTCCTCCGGTGTGCTCGCGCCACCGGGGAAACGGCACCCCATGCCCACGATCGCGATCGGCTCGGCCGTGTCGGTCGCGGCCGGTGCGGTACGGGCGGTGCGCCGGGCCACGTGAGCGCCGGTCGCCTCCGCCTGCCCACTGCCCACCAGCTCGCCACGGATGTAGCTCGCCAGCACCGCGGGGGTGGGGTAGTCGAACAACAGGGTGGAGGGGAGGCGCATCCCGGACGCCTTGTTGAGCGAGTTGCGCAGCTCCACCGAGCTGAGCGAGTCGAAGCCGAGGTCCTTGAACGAGTGCGCGGGGTCGATCGCGTCGGGCGAGCCGTGTCCGAGGACGGTTGCCACGTGACCGCGCAGGAAGTCCAGCACGATCCGGTCCTGCTCGGGCTCGGGGTGACCCGCGAGCGACTGCCGCAGGCCGCCCGCATTTCCTCCGGCCGCGGCCGACTGGGCCGCGCTGCGCAGGGGCGTGCGGACCAGGCCACGGAAGATCGGCGCCACGGGGGCGGACGTGGCGCGGGCGCGCAGGCCCGCGAGGTCGAGCTTGGCCGGGACGACGACGGCCGGGGCCGCCGCCAGCGCCGCGTCGAAGTGTGCGAGCGCCTGGTCGGCGGGCATCGGCAGCAGCCCGTTGCGGCTCATGCGCGCCCGGTCCTGCTCATCGAGGGTTCCGGCCATGCCGCCGCCCTGATCCCACAGCCCCCAGGCGAGTGACGTCGCGGGCAGCCCGCACGCACGGCGATGCTGGGCGAGTCCGTCCAGGAAGCTGTTGGCGGCCGCGTAGTTGGCCTGCCCGGGAGAGCCGAGGACACCGACCGCCGACGAGAACAGGACGAACGCGTCCAGGTCCAGGTCCCGGGTCAGCAGATGGAGATTCCACGCGGCGTCCACCTTCGGGTGGAGCACCCCGTCGAACCGCTCAGGACTGAGCGCCGTCACGATGCCGTCGTCCAGCGTCCCGGCGCAGTGCACCACCGCGCCGAGCGGATGCTCCTCCGGCAGGCTCCCGAGCAGGGTTTCCAGGGACTGCCGGTCGGCGGCGTCGCAGGCCGCGATCGTGACCTCGGCGCCGAGTTCGGCGAGTTCCGCGGCGATGCCGCTGTCGGCCCGCGGGCCGCTCCGGCTGATGAGCAGCAGCCTCCTGACGCCGTACGTGCCGACCAGGTGGCGGGCGAGGAGCGTGCCCAGGGCGCCGGTGCCGCCGGTGATGAGCACCGTCTTGTCCGGGGCGAACGGCGCCGGAGAGGTGCCAGACGTGTCGGGCGCGGTGTCGGTGTCGGTGTCCGCGGCGGTACGGGCGAGGCGAGGGGCGAGGAGCGCGCCGTCGCGTACGGCGAGTTGGGGTTCTGTCGTGGCGACGGCGGCGGGGACGGCCCTCAGCGAGGCATCCGAACCGTCGAGGTCGATCAGTGTGAACCGGTCCGGGTGCTCCGACTGAGCGGTGCGGACCAGTCCCCAGACCGCCGCTCCGGCCAGGTCGGTCGGCTCGTCGCCCGCCCCGGTGGACATCGCGCCCCTGGTGAGGATCACCAGACGAGAGTCCGGCCGGTCGTCGGACACGACTGCCTGGACGAGGCCGAGCACGCGATGCGTCAGGGCACGGGTGGACCGTGCCGGGTCGGCGCCGTTGTCGGAGTTCTCGACGTTCTCGGAGTTCTCGGAGACACACCACGTGACGAACACATCGGGCCCGGTGGTGCCGTCGGCCCGCTGCGCCGTGGGCAGTGCCACCGCGTCCTGCGGGACCTCGACCGTGCCCTGTATCTCCTCCTCGGGCGTCGGGACGGCGAGCCAGTCGACCTCGTACAGCTCACCGGCGTCGGCGGCGCGCGCGGCGGCGAGCTGGTCGGGGCCGACCGACCGCATGATGAGGGCGTCGATCGTCATCACCGGCGCACCCGTTTGATCCGCGATGACCAGCGACACCGTGTCCGGTGCGGGCCACATGAGACGGATCCGCAGGGCGCTCGCCCCCGTCGCGTGGAGGGATACGCCGCTCCACGAGAACGGCACCCGGATGGTGTCCTCCGCCGCCTCGCGCCCCGCGACGAGCGCCGCAGGCTGGAGCGCCGAGTCGAGCAGACCGGGATGGATGCCGTACGCACCGGGATCGGCGTCCGTGGGGAGGGACACTTCCGCGTACGTGGTGTCCCCGTCCCGCCAGGCCGCGCGCATCCCCCGGAACAGCGGTCCGTAGCCGAAGCCCGCATCGGTGACCCGCCGGTAGAACTCCTCCGTGTCCATGGGGGTCGAGGCGGCCGGGGGCCAGACATCGTCCGTCAGCACGCCGGCCGTGGTCGGAGCTTCCCGCTCCTGGGCCGCGAGCACTCCCGTGGCATGGCAGGTCCACTCGTTCTCGGCCGGGGCGTCCTCCGGCCGGGAGTAGACCGCGAGGGAACGCCGCCCGGAGTCGTCCGCCGGTTCGACGAGCACGCGCAGCTGGAGGGCGCCGCGCTCCGGCACGGCGAGGAACACGTGGTGAGTGAGTTCCTCGATGTGGTCGCAGTCCACGTGGCGTGCCGCGTGGAGGAGGAGATCGACGAAGGCCACACCGGGCACGATCATCGCGCCGAAGATGGCGTGCTCGGCCACCCAAGCGGGGGCCGATCCGGAGACGCGGCCGGTGAAGAGGTGTCCGCCGCCATTGGGCAGTTCGGCCAAGGTGGTCAGCACCGGGTGGCCCGTCGCCGTCAGCCCCAGACCGTCGGCACCCGCGGTGGGCCTGGACCTTTCCAGCCAGTAGCGCTGGCGTTGGAAGGGGTAGGTGGGAAGGGCGATGGGTGTGCTGGTCTCGCCGATCAGGGGAGTCCAGTCGACGTGGACGCCGTGGGTGTGCGCGGTGGCGAGGGCGGTGAGGAACGTGTGCTGCTCGTCCCGCTCTCGGTGCAGGACAGGGATGAACGCGACGTCGTCGGCGTCGTCGGTCACGCTGTCCTGGGCCATGGTGGTGAGGGTGGCGTCGGGGCCGAGTTCGAGGTAGTGGCGGACGCCGTGGGTGTGGAGGGTGGTGATGCCGTCGGCGAAGCGGACGGCTTCGCGGACGTGGCGGACCCAGTAGGCGGGGGTGGTGATCTCGTCGGGGTCGGCGAGTTCGCCGGTGAGGTTGGAGACGAGGGGGATGGTGGGGGAGTGGTAGGTGAGTTCTCCGGCGACGCGTGCGAATTCCTCCAGCATGGGGTCCATGTGGGGGGAGTGGAAGGCGTGGGAGACGGTGAGGCGTCGGGTCTTGATGCCGCGTTCGGCCAGGGCAGCGGCGATGTCGGTGGTGGCTTGTTCGTCGCCGGAGATGACCAGGGAGGTGGGCCCGTTGATGGCGGCGATGGCCACGTCGTCTTCGCGGCCTTCCAGCAGCGGGCGCAGCTGCTCCTCGGTGGCACGCACCGAGATCATGGCGCCCCCGGCGGGGAGCCCTTGCATCAGCGAGCCGCGGGCGGCGACCAGGTAGCAGGCGTCGTCCAGGGTGAGGATTCCGGCGATGTGGGCGGCGGTGAGTTCGCCGATGGAGTGGCCGGTGACGTAGTCGGGTGTGACGCCGAAGGATTCCACGAGACGGTAGAGCGCGGTCTCCAGGGCGAAGAGCCCGGCCTGGGTGGAGCGGGTCTGGTTCAGCGGGCCCTGTTCGTCGGCGAAGATGACGTCCTTGAGGGGCTGTTCGGCGTCCAAGTACTGGTCCAGGGTGGTGCAGACCTCGTCGAAGGCGCGCGCGAACACCGGGAACGCCTCGTACAGCCCCCGGCCCATGCCTGCTCGTTGAGCGCCCTGGCCGGTGAAGAGGAACGCGGTCTTGCCCGGATGGGACGTGCCGCGGACCACGGCCGGGGACGGTTCGCCGCGGGTGAGGGCTTCCAGCGCGCGGTCGAACGCCTCGCGCTCATCCGCCACCACCACGGCCCGATGCTGGAACAGGGACCGTGTGGTGGCGAGTGCGTGAGCGACTCGGTCCGGGCGCAGCTCGGGGCTCAGGGTGCGCAACTGCTGGGCCTGGGCCTGGAGGGCCTGCTCGCTCTTGGCGGACAGGATCCACGGGACCGTGGTCGGCTGCGGCGTGGTGTCCGGGGCCGGTTCGAGGCGTGTGGGAGCGGGGGCTTGTTCGAGGATGAGGTGGGCGTTGGTGCCGCTGATACCGAAGGCGGAGACAGCGGCGCGGCGGGGGTGGCCGTTCTCGGGCCAGGGCCGGGCCTCGGTGAGCAACTGCACGCTGCCGGTCGTCCAGTCGATGTGCGGGCTGGGCTCATCCACGTGGAGGGTTTGGGGCAGGGTGCCGTGGCGCATGGCCTGGATCATCTTGATGACGCCACCGATGCCTGCCGCCGCCTGGGCGTGGCCGATGTTGGACTTGAACGACCCGAGCCACAGCGGCTCCTCGCGTCCCTGTCCGTAGGTGGCGAGGAGGGCCTGTGCCTCGATGGGGTCGCCGAGGGTGGTGCCCGTGCCGTGGCCCTCCACCGCGTCCACCTGGTCCGGAGTCAGCCCGGCGTTGGCCAGCGCGGCGTTGATGACGCGTTGCTGGGATGGTCCGTTGGGGGCGGTGAGGCCGTTGCTGGCGCCGTCCTGGTTGACCGCCGAGCCGCGGATGACGGCCAGAATGGTGTGTCCGTTGGCCTGGGCGTCGGAGAGGCGTTCGAGCAGGACCATGCCCGCGCCCTCGGCCCAGATCGTGCCGTCGGCGGCCGCGGAGTAGGACTTGGCCCGGCCGTCGGGCGCCAGCCCGCGCTGCCGGCTGAACTCCAGGAACATTCCGGCGTTGGCCATCACGGTGGCGCCACCGGCGAGAGCCATGGAGCATTCGTCGCTCCGCAGCGACTGGCAGGCCATGTGGAGCGCCACCAGCGAGGAGGAGCACGCGGTGTCGACGGTGACCGCCGGGCCTTCGAAGCCGAACGTGTACGCCACCCGCCCGGACGCCACGCTCGCCGTCGTACCCGTCAGCAGGAAGCCGTCGACCGGCTCGCTGCCCTCGTGGACGAGGGAGCCGTACTCCTGGGTGACGACTCCGGCGAAGACGCCGGTGGCGCTGCCGTCCAGGGTGTCGGGACGAAGCCCCGCGTCCTCGAACGTCTCCCACGCCGTCTCCAGCAGCAGCCGCTGCTGGGGGTCGAGCGCGAGGGCCTCGCGGGGGCTGATGCCGAAGAACTCGGCGTCGAACTCGGCCGCGTCGTAGAGGAAGCCGCCCTCGCGGGCGTAGGTCTTGCCGCGCACATCGGGGTCGGGGTCGTACAGGTCGTCGAGGTTCCAGCCGCGGTTGTCCGGGAACGCCCCGACCGCGTCGCGGCCCTCGGCCACCAGCCGCCACAGCTCCTCCGGTGTGCTCGCGCCACCGGGGAAACGGCACCCCATGCCGATGACCGCGATCGGCTCGTCGTCCGCGGCGGGCGCGGTGGCCCTGGTGGCACCGGTGGCTCCGGTTTCGGCGGCGCGTGGGGCGCTCGTGGTGTCCGTCGCCTCGGCGGGGGCCACCGGGAGCGGGGCGTCGCTGACCAGTTCGTCCCTGAGGTGGGTGATCAGGGCGGCGGGTGTGGGGTGGTCGAACAGCATGGTGGACGGCAGATGCAGCCCCAGCGCCTCGCCCAGGACGATGAGGAGTTCGATGCCCGCGAGCGAGTCGAACCCCAGGTCCTTGAACGACGTTCCGGGGTCGATGGCGGGCGGCGAGCTGTGGCCCAGGACGGTGGCGATGTGCAGGCGGAGGACGTCCAGCAGCAGGTCGCGCTGTTCGGCCTCGGGCAGCCCGGCCAGCCGCCCGCGCAGCGAGGTGTCCTGGCCGGTGTCGCTCGCCCGGTCGGCGGGCGCGGCCTGTACGGGGATCAGGTCGGCGAGCAGCGGGGACAGCGGGCTCGGCGCCCGCTGCGCGCGTGCGCCGGTGACATCGAGCCCGGTGGGCACGAGCGCAGTGCGCCCGGTCGCGAGGGCCGCGTCGAAGAGCGCGAGCGCCCGTGCGGTGGGCATCGGAGCCAGTCCCTCGCGGCTCATCCGGGCCAGGCCCCGCCGGTCCAGGGTGCCGCCCATGCCGCCGTCCTCCGCCCAGAGCCCCCAGGCGAGGGAGGTGGCGGGCAGACCGTGTCCGCGGCGGTGGTGGGCGAGCGCGTCGAGGAACGCGTTGGCGGCGGCGTAGTTGGCCTGCCCCGCCGTGCCCAGGGTGCCGGCCACGGAGGAGAACAGCACGAACGCGGTCAGGTCGGCGTCCCGGGTCGCCAGGTGGAGGTTCCACGCGCCGTCGGCCTTGGGGCGCAGCACCGTATCCAGCCGGTCGTGGTCGAGTTCGGTGACCACGCCGTCGTCGAGGACGCCCGCGCAGTGCACCACCGCGCCGAGCGGATGTTCCTCGGGCAGGGCCGCCAGCAGCGCGGCCAGGGCCTCGCGGTCGCTTACGTCGCAGGCGGCGACGGTGACCTCGGCGCCGAGCGCGGTCAGCTCCTCGGTGAGGGCGCCCGCCGCGTCGGGGCCGCTTCGACTGGTCAGCAACAGCCTCCTGACACCGTGCCGGGTGACCAGGTGGCGGGCGAGGAGGGCGCCGAGCGCGCCGGTGCCGCCGGTGATGAGCACCGTTCGCTGGGCGTCGAATGCCGTGGCGGGCGTCGCGGAAGAAGGCGGCTCCGACGAGAGCGGGGCGAGGCGGGGAACGTGTAACCCGCCTTCTCGTACGGCGAGTTGGGGTTCTCCGGTGGACAGGGCCGCCTCGATGGTCTCTTCGGAGGCCCGCGAGCCGTCGACGTCGAGGAGGGTGAACCGGTCGGGGTGCTCGGTCCGGGCCGAGCGGATCAGGCCCCACACCGAGGCCGCGGCCGGATCGGCACCGCTTCCGGTGTCCGCCTCGGTGGACACGGCACCCTCGGTGAGGACCACCAGGCGGGTGTCCGGCGCGCCGTCGGCCAGGACCGTCTGGAGCAGGTCCAGGGCGTGGCGCGTCGCGCCGTGTGCCGCCTCGGCCGGGTCGGTGTCGGCGGCCCCGGCACACCGGGCGACGACCGTCTCCGGCCGGGCCGCACCGGACCGCAGCGCCGCGCGCAGGGCGTCGGCGTCCGGGTACGCCTCGGCCGCGGGGCCGAGCGCGGCCAGCGCCGCGGCGACCAGCCGGTCGCCCGGGTCCCCGACCACGGCCCACCCCGCGCCCTCGGCGGACACGGCGGCGTCCGCTGGCGTGGGGGCCGCGCGCCAGATGACCTCGTGGAGCGCCCCGTCGCGGTCGGGCCTGGCCGCGGCGAGCTGCTCGGCGCCGACCGGGCGCAGGACGAGGGAGTCGACGGTCAGAACGGGCGCCCCGGCGGAGTCCATGACCCGCAGCGCGACCGAATCGGCCGCGAGGCGCGCGAGCCGGACGCGCAGGGCGCGTGCGCCGGTCGCGTGCAGGGTCACACCGCTCCAGGAGAACGGGACCTGGAGCGTGCCGTCGTCGGAGTCTCCCGCGGCCAGGGCGAGCGGATGGAGGGCGGAGTCGAGCAGCCCGGGGTGGACGCCGTACGGGCCCGGGGCCGTGCCCGAGGGCAGGGTGACCTCGGCGTACAGAGTGTCGTCGCCCTCACCGTCCCGCCACGCGGCCTTGAGGCCCTGGAAGAGCGGGCCGTAGCCGAAACCGGCGTCGGCGATCCGCCGGTAGAACCCGTCGGTGTCGAGGGGTTCGGCGGAGGCCGGGGGCCAGACCGCATCGTCGGACGCGCTGATGGATTCCGTGGCGGCGCCGAGCGCGCCGGTGGCGTGGCAGGTCCAGTCGGCGCCCGGCGGGGCGTCCTCGGGCCGTGAGTGGACGGCGAAGGCCCGCCGCCCCGCGTCGTCCGCAGCCCGGACGAGGACCCGCAGCTGGAGGGCGCCGTGCTCGGGCAGGGCCAGGAAGACGTGGTGGGTCAGCTCCTCGACGCGAGCACACCCCGTCCGCGCCGCGGCGTGCAGCAGCATGTCCACGAACGCCACGCCCGGCATGACGGGCGTGCCGAAGACGGCGTGGTCGGCCGCCCAGCCGGGGGTGGTGGCGTTCACCCGGCCGGTCAGGAGCAGGCCACCCGAGTCGGGGAGTTCGGCCGCGGTGGTCAGGATCGGATGGCCGGTCGCCGTCAGCCCCAGGCCGTCGGCGCCCGCGGTGGGCTTCGGCGTCTCCAGCCAGTAGCGCTCGCGCTGGAACGCGTACGTGGGCAGGTCGACGGCCGGGAGCGGGGTGTCGCCGAACAGGCGGGCCCAGTCGAGGGCGACGCCGTGGGTGTGCAGCCGGGCGAGGGCGCCCAGCAGCGCCTGCGACTCGTCGCGGTCGCGGTGGAGGGTGGAGACGAGGACGGCGCCGTCGGGGTCGGTGAGGCTGTGGCGGACCATGGCGGTGAGGACGCGATCGGGCCCCAACTCCACGTAGTGGGTGGCGCCTTCGGCCTCCAGCCGGGTCACCGCGTCGGCGAACCGGACCGTCCCGCGCACATGCCGCACCCAGTACTCCGCGGTGGCCACGTCGCCGTCAGCCACCACCGGGATGCGCGGCTCGGCGTACGTCACCGTTCGGGCGACCCACCGGAAGTCCTCCAGCATCGGGTCCATCAGCGGCGAGTGGAACGCGTGGGACACCGTCAGGCGGTTCGTCCTGCGCTCACCGAGCCGGTCGAGGACCGCGGTGACGGCGTCCTCGGCGCCCGAGAGCACCACGGAGGTGGGGCCGTTGACGGCGGCGAGGTCCACTCGCTCGGTGAGATACGGGGCCACTTCGTCCTCGGTGGCCTCGACCGCCACCATCGCACCCCCGGGCGGCAGCGACCCCATCAGCCGCCCCCGCGCGGTGACCAGCGCGGCGGCGTCATCCAGCGAGAACACCCCGGCGACATGCGCGGCGGCCAGCTCGCCGATCGAGTGACCGGCGACGAAGTCGGGCCGTACGCCCCAGGACTCCAGCAGCCGGAACAGCGCCACCTCCACCGCGAAGATGGCGGGCTGGGTGAACTCGGTGCGGTGCAGCGCCTCCTCGTCGCCCCACATCACCTCGCGCACCGCCGGGTCGAGCGCGGCGCACACCTCGTCGAAGGCGCGCGCGAACACCGGGAACGCCTCGTACAGCCCCCGGCCCATGCCGAGGCGCTGACTGCCCTGCCCCGTGAACAGGAAGGCGGTCCTGCCGGGGCGGGCGGTGCCGCGCACCAGGGCGGGCGACGGTTCGCCGCGGGTGAGGGCGTCCAGGGCCTGGTCGAACGCCTCGCGGTCGGCGGCCACCACCGCGGCCCGGTGGGCGAAGTGGGCGCGCGTGGTGGCCAGGGAGCGGCCGATGGCGGTGGGCGGGAGGCCGGGGTGATCGGCCAGGTGGCCGCGCAGCCGCCGGGCCTGGTCCCGCAGCGCCTGCTCGGACTTGGCGGAGAGCACCCACGGGAGCAGGGTGCCCTGGGGCGCGTCCTGCTGGTCCTCGGTGTTCTCGGTGTCCTCGGGGGTGGGCGGGGCTTCGAGGATGAGGTGGGCGTTGGTGCCGCTGATGCCGAACGAGGAGACGGCGGCGCGGCGGGGGCGGCCGTTCTCGGGCCAGGGCCGGGCCTCGGCGAGGAGCTGGATGTTGCCGGTGGTCCAGTCGATGTGCGTGCTGGGCTCATCCACGTGGAGGGTTCGGGGCAGGGTGGCGTGGCGCATGGCCTGGATCATCTTGATGACGCCGCCGACACCCGCCGCGGCCTGCGCGTGGCCGATGTTGGACTTCAGCGAGCCCAGCCACAGCGGCTCCTCGCGGTTCTGGCCGTAGGTGGCGAGCAGGGCCTGCGCCTCGATGGGGTCGCCGAGCGTGGTGCCGGTGCCGTGGCCCTCCACCGCGTCCACCTGGTCCGGGGTGAGCCCGGCGGCGGCCAGCGCGGCGGTGATGACGCGCTGCTGCGACGGTCCGTTGGGCGCGGTGAGGCCGTTGCTGGCGCCGTCCTGGTTGACCGCCGAGCCGCGGATGACGGCCAGGACGGGGTGTCCGTTGGCCTGGGCGTCGGAGAGCCGTTCGAGCAGGAGCATGCCCGCGCCCTCGGCCCAGATCGTGCCGTCGGCACCGGCCGCGAACGACTTGCACCGGCCGTCCGCGGCCAGCCCGCGCTGCTGCCCGAACTCCACGAACATGCCCGGGGTCGCCATGACCGTGACGCCGCCCGCCACCGCCAGCGAACAGTCCCCCACGCGCAGCGCCTGCACCGCCTGGTGCATCGCGACCAGCGACGACGAGCAGGCCGTGTCGATCGTCACCGCCGGGCCTTCGAGCCCGAAGGTGTAGGCGAGCCGTCCCGAGGCGACACTCGCGGTGTTGCCGGTGAGCAGATAGCCGCCCAGCCCGTCGTCACCCTCGTGCAGCCGCGGGCCGTACTCCTGTGACATCGCGCCCACGAACACCCCGGTGCCGCTGCCGTGCAGCGTGCCCGGATCGATCCCGGCGCGCTCAAACGCCTCCCAGGTGACCTGCAACAACACCCGCTGCTGCGGGTCCATCGCGGTGGCCTCGCGCGGGCTGATGCCGAAGAACTCCGCGTCGAACTCGGCGGCGTCCTCCAGGAACCCGCCGTGCCGGGTGTAGGTCTTGCCCCGCACACCGGGCTCGGGGTCGTACAGCGCGTCCAGGTCCCAGCCCCGGTCGGAGGGGAACCCCGAGATGGCGTCCACACCGCCGTCGACCAGCCGCCACAGCTCCTCGGGCGAACCGGCGCCACCGGGGTAGCGGCAGGCCATGCCGACGACCACGATCGGGTCGTCGGCGTCCACCGCCCGCGGCGCGGACGCAACGGGCGATGTGCCCTCGCCCAGGGCCAGTTCGCACAGCTTTCGCGCCAGCCGTGCCGGGCTCGGGTGGTCGAAGACGACGGTCTCCGGCAGCGTCAGCCCAGTGGCGTCCACCAGGTTCTGACGCAGCTGGACCGCCATCGTGGAGTCCATGCCCAGCTCACGGAACGCCCGGTCGACGTCCACCGTGTCCGTGCTCAGGTGGCCGAGCACGATGGCCGTGCGCAGCCGCACCAGCTCCAGCGCCGTACGGCTCCGCTCGTCCTCGGGCAGCCCGGCGAGCCGCTCCGCCCACGTCGTGGCTCCGGAGTCCGCCGCGGGGGCCTGTGCGCGCTCGACCTCCGCATCGGGGACGGCCGCCCGCGCGGCGGGCTCGAACGCGGTGGACACCTCCGGCCAGTAGCGCTCGCGCTGGAAGGCGTACGTCGGCAGCGCCACGCGACGCGGCGCCCGCCCCGCGAAGACGGCGGACCAGTCCACGGACAGCCCGCGCACATGAAGCTCCGCCAGCGACGTCAGCAGCGGCGGCCACGGCGCCTCGTTCCGCCGCAGCGACCCCACGACCAGCGCCTCCGGCAGCGTCTCCCGCAGCCCGAGGGTGAGCACGGGATGCGGGCTCGACTCCAGATACGTGCCGAACCCCGCCTCCGCCATGGCCCGGAGCGTCGCCTCGAAGAGGACCGGCTGACGGAGGTTGGTGTACCAGTACCCGGCGTCCAGCCCGGCGGTGTCGATGGCGTTTCCGGTGACCGTCGAATAGAACGCGATGTCACACGAACGGGGCGTCACCTCGGCGAGCTGCTCCAGCAGCTGCTCCCGGATGGCCTCCATGTGCGGCGAGTGCGACGCGAAGTCCACGGCGGGGACGGCCTTCGCCCGGATCCCGTCCGCCTCGCAGCGGGCCAGGAGCGCGGCCACCTCCTCGGGGGCCCCGGCCACCACCGTGGTGCCGGGCCCGTTGACCGCGGCGATGCTCAGGCCCTCGCCGAAGGGGGCGATGTACGCGGCGACCCGGTCGGCCGGCAGCGGCACCGACGCCATGGCCCCGGTGCCCGCCAGCGTCATGATGGTCCGGCTGCGCAGCGCCACCACCCGGGCGGCGTCCTCCAGGCTGAGCGCTCCCGCGATGTGCGCCGCGGCCACCTCGCCCTGCGAATGCCCGACCACCGCGTCCGGCCGCACGCCCAGCGACTCCCACACCCGGGCCAGCGACACCATCACCGCGAACAGCACGGGCTGGACGACATCCGCGCGCGTCAGGGACGGCGCGCCGGACTCGGCGGTCAGCGTGTCCAGCAGCGACCAGTCGACGTACGGGGCGAGCGCCACGTCGCACGCCTCGATCGACGCGCGGAACACCGCCGACGTACGCAGCAGTTCGCGCGCCATGCCCTCCCACTGCGAGCCCTGCCCCGGGAACACCAGCGCCACCTTGCCGTGGTCGCCCGTCACACCCGTGACCAGCCCCGGCAGCTCGGCCCCGGTCCGCAACGCCTCCAGCTGCGCGTCATGGTCGAGCCCGAGGGCCACGGCGCGGTGCTCGAAGTGGGTGCGGGTACGGGCCAGCGACCAGCCGATGTCGTACGCGTCCCCGTCCCCGTCGCCCTCGGCAGCTCGCCGCTCCCGCAGCCGTCCGGCCTGGTCGCGCAGGGCCGTTTCCGTACGTCCGGACACCAGCCACGGCGCCAGCGGGATCGCCGGCTCGTCGCTCTCCGCAGCGCCCGGCGTGGCCTCCTCGGGTCCCTCGCCGAGCACGACGTGGCAGTTCGTCCCGCCCACGCCGAAGGAACTCACCCCGGCCAGCAGCGGCGCGTCCGGCCACGGACCGCACGCGGTCTGGACGCGCAGGTTCAGCGCCTCGGGGTCGATGCGGGGGTGCGGCGTCTCGTAGTTCAGGCTCGCCGGGATCTCCCGGTGCCGGATGCTCAGCGCCGTCTTGATGAGCCCGACGATGCCCGCCGCGCCCTCCAGATGCCCGACGTTGGTCTTGGCCGAGCCGACGAGGACCGGCGAGCCCGCGGGCCGTGCGCTGCCGTACGCGGCGCCCACGCCCGCCGCCTCCAGCGGATCGCCCGTCGGCGTGCCCGTCCCGTGCAGCTCCACATAGCGCACCTGCGCCGGGTCCACCCCCGCGTCCTCGCACGCCTGCCGCGCCACCGCGGCCTGCGCCTCCGCGCTGGGCACGGTGAGCCCGTCCGTGGCGCCGTCGTTGTTGAGCGCGCTGCCGAGGATGACCCCGTACACCGTGTCCCCGTCGCGCACCGCGTCCACCAGCGGCTTGAGTACGACGACCCCGCCGCCCTCACCGCGCACATAGCCGTTGGCCCGCGCGTCGAAGGTGAAGCAGCGCCCGTCCGGCGACAGCCCACCGAACCGCCCGGCGACCTCCGCGCTCTCGGGCGCGAAGTTGAGCGCCACACCGCCCGCCAGCGCCAGCGTGCATTCGCCCTTGCGCAGGCTCTCCACCGCCAGGTGCACCGCCACCAGCGACGACGACTGCGCGGTGTCGACCGCCAGGCTCGGGCCGCGCAGACCGAGCGCGTACGACACCCGGTTGGCGATGACACCGCGGTTCAGCCCGGGCAGCGAGTGCTGGGTGATCGCGCCGCCGCGCTGCGCCAGCGCCGCGTAGTCGGCGGCGATCGCCCCGACCATCACGCCCGTCGCGGTGGAGCGCAGCGTCTCCGGGACGATGCCCGCGTCCTCCAGAGCCTCCCAGGCCAGTTCGGCGAACAGCCGCTGCTGTGGGTCGATCGCCACCGCCTCGCGCGGGGAGATGCCGAAGAACGCCGCGTCGAACGCGTCCACCCGGTCGAGGAATCCGCCGTGGCGCAGCCCGGCCCGATGCCGTTCCCCCTCGTCCGGCAGCACCGCGTCCGGGTCCCAGCGGTCCGGTGGCACCTCGGTGATCGCACTGCGGCCCGCGCGCAGCAACTCCCAGAAGGCACCGGGGTCGGACGCCTGGGGGAGGCGGCACGACACGCCGGTGATTGCGATGGCATCAGTACCGTGAACAAGATCACTCGTCATGGTGGCGAGTGCCTCCCTCATCGCGCGCTGTCGAAAACGCCGGGCTGGCGTTCGTCCTGAGGGTCGATCGTCGGCTCCGCCACCCGCCCCTAGCTACCCGTAGAGCCCCCTAGGAGGCCGTGTCCTGGGCGATGACGGACTGGGCGACGACGGTCGTGGCGGAACAGCAGCACTCCGCCCGCCCCGTCGGGAAACGGGGCGGGCGGACGACGGCCCCCGCCGGGGCACGGCGGAGGCATGACGGAAGGGGTCAGGCGGACTCGTAGCTGACGGCGTGCGCCCCCTGGAGCAGCTGTTCGCGGTTTCTGATGCCCATCTTGCGGTAGACGCGGGTCAGATGCTGCTCCACGGTGCTGACCGTGATGAACAGCCGGTCGGCGATCTCACGGTTGGCGTATCCCTGGGCGGCCAGCATGGCGACGCGCCGCTCGGATTCGCTCAGCCCGCCGAAGCTGTCCTGGCCCGCACGGTCACTCTCGCGGGATCCCGCGCCCCCTGGTGTGCCGATGCTCCGTGGCGTGGAGGTCGGCAGCAATTCCTGGCACAGGGGTTCCGCCTGGCAGCTCTTGGCGAGCCGCCACGCCCGCCGCGCGGTCGGACGGGCCCGTTTGTCCCCCAGCTGCTGGTACGCCCGGCTCAGGTCGGCCAGCACGGCGGCCGCCTCGTACCGTGCGCCACTGCTCTCCAGCAGGCGGAACGCGTCCCGCAGAACGGGGGGTTGCTGGGCGGTCGGCTGGACCAGGGCCAGGCCGTGCAGGGCCATTCCGCGCGACCGGGCGAGCCCGGTGTCCGGCCTCGCGAGCTGCTTCTCGACGAGCCGGGCCGCCCGCTCCCGGTCGCCCAGCCGCAGCCACGCCTCCGCCTCGCCCAGCCGCCAGGGCGCCACGGCGGGCGTGTCGACGTTCCAGCGCCGCATCAGGCTGCCGCACCCCTGGAAGTCGGACAGCGCCAGATACGTGTTGCCGGTGGCGAGGTGGTGGCGGCCGCGCGCGTACAGATAGTGGAGCCCCGCGCGGGTGAGGAACAGCTCCGGCGGCGGCTCCGGCGCCAGATACCCGGCCGCCGCCTGATGATCGCCCATCGCGGTGTGCGCCTCGACCAGTATGGCCAGCGCCAGCGCACTGCTGACGTTCCACCGAGGCCCGGACAGCCGGGCGTACGCCGCCTCCGCTTGGCGCACGGCGTCGGCCAGCCGTCCGCGCCGCAGCGAGACGAGGGCGCCGACGCAGGCGATCTGCGCCCGCCAGGCCGGGGCGTCATGGCGCCCCGCGTCGCCCGCCAGATGGTCGTGCCACGTGGCCGCGGCGTCGAGCCGGTCCGCGTAGCACAGGGCGAGCAGCGCCTTCGGCAGGCTGCTGAGCTGCGAGGTCACCGCGTTCTGGCTGCTCTGGAACACCTGCTCGGCCAGGGCGATGGCGTACTCGTCGGCCCCCCGCTCCAACACCAGGGCCAGGGCGTGTCTGGCGCGCAGCTCGGAGTGGGACGTGGCCGGGGCGGCGGTGTCCGGCAGCGGACGGCTCAGCCGGTCGAGCACACCGGGGACCTCGGCGGCCATGAGCATCCGCGTTCCGTGCAGCGCGGTCGCCATCTCCTCGTCGCCGTCGTTGAGATGGTCGACGGCCGCCAGCGCCTCGTCGAAGCCGAGGTGGAACAGCATGCCCTCGGCGGCCCACAGCGCGTCGTCACCCGTCAGCTTCCCCTCGACGATGGGGCCCTTGAGCGCGAGGAAGTGCGGGGCCGAGTCGGCGGGGCGCAACTGCCACTGACCGCAGGCGTACTGCGACTTGACCGCCAGCCGCTGCCCCTCGTCCACGCAGCATTCGCGGGCCAGCTCCAGACACCGGATGCCCCGGTGCACGTCGCCCTCGTTCAGGGCCTGGCAGGCGGCATCCCGCAGTACGTCCAGCACCCAGTCCTCGTGCAGCGGACCGGCACCGAGCAGATGCGCGGCGACCGCCTGGGGCGGCGCCCCGCTGTCGTACAGCAGGCGGGCGGCGCGGTACCGCAGCTCCGTCGCCTCGCCGTGGGGCATCTCGCCGAGGACCGCCTGCCGAACGCCCGCGTGCCGCAGCCGCGCACCCTTCAGCACGCCGATGCCGGTGAGCAACCGGAGGTAGCGTTTCAGCAGTTCCGTATCGATGCCGCTCAACCGGCTCAGCAGCAGCGGCGTGGCCGCCTCGTCCAGCAGCGCGACACACCGGGCGAGCAGGACCGCGCGCGGGCCGATGCGGTGCAGATACGCGAGGACCGCCTGCTGGAAGACGGGTCCGATCGCCACCCCTCCCTCGGGCAGCGGCGTGGTCCCGTCACCCTCCGACGGGGCCGTCCCCGCCGCGGATTCGGGCGCGGCACGCAGCCTGTGCTCCTCGATGAGCGCCTGGGCGAGCAGCGGATTGCCACCGCTCAGGGTGTGTATCTCGGCGATGAGCCGGTCCGCGGGCGGGGACGGTGCCAGCTCCCTGACGCCCGCCCGCGAGAGCGGCCCCAGGTGGAAGCGGCGCACGCTCGTCCGGTAGAGGAGGTCGTGCAGGATGCGTGGCGGTTGCTCCTCGACGGAGACTCCGCGCGTGAACACCAGCGCAAGAGGAAGCCGGTTGAGGCGCTGCGCCACGTAGCGCAGACAGGAGAGGCTGGCCGTGTCGGTGTGCTGGATGTCGTCCACGGTGATCAGCAGCGGACGCCGGGCCGCCAGGTCGGCGATGAGCTGGTACGTGTGGTGCGCGACGGCCAGGGAGTCGCCCTGGGCCACCGGCGGGACGGAACGCGCGTCGATCGCGTGGAAGAGCTGGGCGAGTGCGCTGTACGGGACGTCGCGCTCGTGGGGCGAACTCACCACACCGAGCACCGTGCTGCCCGCCGCGGTGGCCCGTTCCGCCAGAGCGTTGAGCACCGTGGTCTTGCCCATCGCCGTCGAACCGCTGACCGCGGCGATGGCCCCCCTGCCCCGCGTGGACTGCATCAGGAGATCGTCGAGCTGTTCCAGTAATTTTCTTCGTTCCACCAACACTGTTGAGCTTCCCCCTGTCGGCATCTTTGATCACGAAGCCGGTTCCGTTTTCCGGCAGGCCGGGGAACGGAACGGACTCGTCAATGCTGGAAGTGCGCGACCTTCATTCGGTCACTATCCGGGCGGTAGGATATTCGGCGGGACGCCGCTGAACACCCCCTGAAGGTATTCCTAGGGAAATCTTAGTGCCAGGATCCTGTGGTTTCCGGGAAGAAGCCCGGTCACGTCTTTGCGGAGCGATGAATTCCTTGTGTCCGACGCTCGGATCATGAAAATGCCAAAGCCGTAGAGAAACAGGGTATTTTGTTGTAGACACCTGTCACGCACCGGGACCAGAGGACATGGTCCTTGGGGTCATGAACACGGCGAAGGCCGCGGCGGTGACCGCCGCGGCCTCGGGTGACGGCCGACCGTCAGTCCTGGTACACCTTGTTCGTGCCGGGTCCACCGGAGAGCGTGTCCGTGCCCTTGCCGCCGTACAGGGTGTCGTTGCCGCTGTTGCCGTACATCGTGTCGTTGCCGTCTTCGCCGTACAGCGTGTCGTTGCCCTTGCCGCCGTATACGTAGTCGTTCTCGGCCCCGGCGCGCAGGATGTCGTCTCCGTCGTCGCCGTACAGGTTGTCGGCGTCGCCGGTTCCCGTGAGGGTGTCGTTCCCGGCGTCGCCGCGGCACTCGTACGAGCAGGCGCCGACGATGGTGTCGTCGCCCTCGCCGCCCCGGACGCCCATGCCGTTGCCGCCGTTGATGCGGTCGTCGCCGTCCTCGCCCAGGAAATGGTTCTGCCCGGTGCCCTTGAGGACGTCGTCGCCGGCGCCGCCGCGGAGCGCGGCGATCGTGCCCGCCTTGCCGTCGACCGTCGCGGTGTCGGCGCCGTCGCCCAGGAAGAGCTCGAAGGTGGTGGAGTCGTCCGAGCCCAGGGGCTCGGGGATGATGCACTGCACGACGGTGTGATCGGCCGTCGAGGGGTAGGTGCACGCGTCCCACTGCGCCGCCGAGGCGTCGATGCCCATACCGGACTGGTCGCGGAAGGTGATGAGGAAGTCGCCGCCGAACTGGGAGGGGTCGACGTCGATGTTCTCCGCGGAGACCGTCACCTTGTTCGTCTGCCCGGCGGCGGCCAGGTACGACAGCACGCCGTCCTCGTGGGAGAGGGTGGCCTGGGTCGCCGCGGCCGCCGTGTCCGCGTGGGCGGCGGGCGCCCAGAGCGCGGCGCCGCCTAACGCGACGGCGAGTGCGGCGGTGGCGGTGGCGGTGGAGGCGAGGAATCTGTGCTGAGCCATGCGGAAGTGCCCCTTCGGGGAGCGGGTGGATGATCACCGGCTTAGACGGGGCGCCGGGGGCGGGGGTTGTGCCGGAAATCCCTCGTCAGGGGCCCGGGGCGAACATGTCACCGCGCGGCTTCCCGGCGTTCCCCCGGAGGGCACCGGAAGGCAACCCCTCGGCGGGCGGCCGGGCCGGTGGGAGAACCGATCAGAGATGGAGAAGCGCGGTCGCCGAGCCGCGGCTAGCGTGATCCGGGCGAGTCATTGCCACTCGTTCCCCCGACCCCAACGACGCGCGAGAACGCGACATACTGCTCGAAGCCGGTCAGGTCGCGCCAGGCGACGCCGACGGGTCCGCGCAGGCGGCCCCGTTCCACAGATGGAGACACGATGAGCATGACCACGAGGACGGACACGCAGTCGCCTGCGCCGCACATCGCCGACAGCCACGACCTGATCCGCGTGCACGGCGCGCGCGAGAACAACCTCAAGGACGTCAGCATCGAGATCCCGAAGCGCCGGCTGACGGTGTTCACCGGTGTCTCCGGCTCGGGCAAGAGCTCGCTGGTGTTCGACACGATCGCCGCCGAGTCCCAGCGGATGATCAACGAAACCTACAGCACCTTCGTCCAGGGTTTCATGCCGACGCTGGCCCGGCCCGAGGTCGATGTGCTCGACGGGCTGACGACCGCGATCATCGTCGACCAGCAGCGGATGGGTTCCGACCCCCGCTCCACGGTCGGCACCGCCACCGACGCCAACGCGATGCTGCGCATCCTCTTCAGCCGCCTCGGGCAGCCGCACATCGGCCCGCCCGGCGCGTTCGCCTTCAACGTCCCGTCGGTCCGGGCGAGCGGTGCGATCACGGTCGAACGCGCCAACAGCAAGGCCGTGAAGGCGACCTTCACCCGCACCGGCGGCATGTGCCCGCGCTGCGAGGGCCGGGGCGCGGTGTCCGACATCGACCTCACCCAGCTCTACGACGACTCCAAGTCGATCTCCGAGGGCGCGTTCACCATTCCCGGCTGGAAGTCGGACAACGTGTGGACCGTGGGGCTCTACGCCCAGTCGGGCTTCCTCGACCCGGACAAGCCGATCAGCAGGTTCACCAAGAAGGAGATGCAGGCGTTCCTCTACGGCGAGCCGACCAAGGTGAAGGTCAACGGCGTCAACCTCACCTACGAGGGGCTGATCCCGAAGATCCAGAAGTCGTTCCTCTCCAAGGACCGGGAGGCGATGCAGCCGCACATCCGGGCGTTCGTGGACCGGGCGGTCACCTTCACCTCCTGCCCCGACTGCGACGGCACCCGGCTCAACGAGGGCGCCCGGTCCTCACGGATCGGCGGAATCAACATCGCCGACGCCTGCGCCATGCAGATCAGCGATCTGGCCGCATGGGTGCGCGGACTGACCGAGCCGTCGGTGGCGCCGCTGCTCACCGCGCTCCACCACACCCTCGAATCGTTCGGGGAGATCGGCCTCGGCTATCTCTCGCTCGACCGGCCGTCGGGCACGCTGTCGGGCGGCGAGGCGCAGCGCGTCAAGATGATCCGCCACCTCGGCTCCTCGCTCACCGACGTCACGTACGTCTTCGACGAGCCCACCATCGGGCTGCACCCCCATGACATCCAGCGGATGAACAACCTGCTGCTGCGGCTGCGGGACAAGGGCAACACGGTGCTCGTCGTGGAGCACAAGCCGGAGACCATCGCGATCGCCGACCACGTGGTCGACCTCGGCCCCGGCGCCGGTACGGAGGGTGGCAGCGTCTGTTTCGAGGGCACCGTCGAGGGGCTGCGGACCGGTGGCACCATCACCGGCCGCCACTTCGACGACCGGGCCGCCCTCAAGAAGGCGGTGCGGACGTCCACCGGCACGCTGCCTATCCGCGGCGCGACGGCGCACAACCTGCGCGACGTCGACGTCGACATCCCGCTCGGCGTGCTGGTCGCCGTCACCGGAGTTGCGGGCTCGGGCAAGAGCTCGCTCATGCACGGCTCGCTGGTGGGCAGCCGGGAGGCCGCGGAGGCGGGGGTGGTGGCGATCGACCAGGGCGCGATCCGCGGCTCCCGGCGCAGCAACCCGGCGACGTACACCGGGCTGCTCGAGCCGATCCGCAAGGCGTTCGCCAAGGTCAACGGCGTGAAGCCGGGGCTGTTCAGCGCCAACTCCGAGGGCGCCTGCCCCCAGTGCAACGGCGCCGGTGTCATCTTCACCGACCTGGCCATGATGGCCGGTGTCTCCACCACCTGCGAGGAGTGCGAGGGGAAGCGGTTCCAGGCGTCGGTGCTGGACCACCGCCTCGGCGGCCGCGACATCAGCGAGGTGCTGGCGATGTCGGTGGCCGAGGCCGAGGAGTTCTTCGGTGCCGGTGAGGCGCGTACCCCGGCCGCACACCGCATACTCGGTCGCCTCGCCGACGTCGGGCTCGGCTACCTCAGCCTGGGCCAGCCGCTCACCACGCTGTCCGGCGGTGAGCGGCAGCGGCTCAAGCTGGCCACGCACATGGCCGAGAAGGGCGGCGTCTACGTCCTGGACGAGCCGACCACCGGTCTGCACCTCGCCGATGTCGAGCATCTGCTCGGCCTGCTCGACCGGCTCGTCGACTCCGGCAAGTCGGTCATCGTCATCGAGCACCACCAGGCGGTGATGGCGCATGCCGACTGGATCATCGACCTCGGCCCCGGCGCGGGCCACGACGGCGGCCGGATCGTCTTCGAGGGCACCCCCGCCGACCTCGTCGCCGCCCGCTCCACCCTCACCGGCGAGCACCTGGCGGCCTACGTCGGAGCCTGACCGGGCCGTGATGGGTGCGCGACGTCAGGAGAACCGGGCCCGCAGTTCCGCCTCGAGGACTTCGAGCGTGCGTCCCCGGGTCTCGGGGACGTAAGCCTTCACGAACGCGAGGGAGAGAACGCCCGCCGCCACGAAGAGGAAGAAGGTGTTGGAGATCCCCATCGCGGACACCAGCGACGGGAAGACCAGGCCGATCGCGAAGTTGGTCAGCCACAGCACCACGGCCGCGATGCCCATCCCGAACCCGCGCATGCGCGTCGGGAAGATCTCGGAGAGCATCAGCCAGGTGACCGGCGATATCGCGCCCTGCTGGAAGGCCAGGAACGTCACCGTCATGGCCAGCACGGCGAAGGCGCGGATCGTGCCTTCCGGCAGGACGAGCGAGAACACCCCGATGAGCAGCAGGGCGCAGGTCGTGCCGAGCTGGCCGGTCATCAGCATGGGGCGGCGGTCGACCCGGCCCAGCAGCCAGATGCCGACGAAGGTGGCGAGGACCGAGATCACACCGTTGGCGATGTTCGCCGTGAGCGCGCTGTCCGAGGTGAATCCGGCGTCGGTGAGGATCTGCGTCCCGTAGTACATGATCGTGTTGACGCCGGTGATCTGCTGGACGATCGCGATGCCGAACCCGACGAACATCAACTTGCGCATCCACGGGGTGGCCTTCATGTCCTGCCAGCCGCCGAGTTTCTGCTGCTCGTCCTTGACGGCGAGCGCCGACACCTCGCTCAGCTCGGACTCGGCCCGGGGCTGCGACCTGACCTGCTTGAGCACCTCGAAGGCCTCGTTGAAACGGCCCTTGGAGGCCAGCCAGCGCGGGCTCTCCGGCATCACCAGCATGCCGAACCAGAGCACCACGGCCGGGACGGTCGCGATGACCAGCATCCACCGCCAGACGCCGCCGGACTCGCCGCCCACCCTCGCGATGATCGCGTTGAAGGTGAAGGCCAGCAACTGGCCACTGACGATCATGAGTTCATTGCGGGTGACCAGCGCGCCACGCCGCTCGGCGGGTGACACCTCCGCGAGGTAGACGGGCACGGTCACCGAGGCGCCGCCGACCGCGAGACCGAGCGCGAACCGTGCCACGATCATGACCTCGGTGTTCGGCGCGAGCGTACAGCCGAGCGTGGCCAGGAAGAACACCACGGCCAGCAGCAGGATGTTGCGCCGCCGCCCCCGCGCGTCCGAGAGCCTCCCTCCGGTGACCGCGCCCAGCGCCGCGCCCAGCAGCAGCGAGCTGGTGACCATGCCCTCGGTGACGGGGGTCAGGCCCAGGTCGTCGGTCATATAGGGCAGGGCGCCGTTGATGACACCGGTGTCGTAGCCGAAGAGGAGCCCGCCGAAGGTGGCGATGATCGTGATGACCCTCAGCCGCCGGTTCACCGCCGACGGGGCGTCGTCGATGGGTGGGGCGGGGGCGGGGCGCGCTGCGTCGTCCCTGACGTCCATGGTCAGTCCTTTGCCGAACGGGGTGTGACGTCCACCAGTCCGAGGTGACGGATGCGATGGGAAGGGTGGGCTGTCGCGCTCTACTAGCGCGCTCTAGTAGGAGTACGATGTCCCTTGTCCAAATGTCATGTCAATAGACGGTTGCCGGTTGCCGCAAGTTTTCGTGTGCGCCGACCGAGGTGAGCGGGAACAACCGGGAACGACATGACGCGCGGGGCGCGGGAGAGTGGGTTCACCAGTGGTTGGAACGGGCAAGCAGCGCCCCACGATGGCGGACGTGGCCGCGAAGGCACGGGTGTCCCGGGCCCTGGTCTCGATCGTCTTCCGCAACCAGCCGGGGGCGAGCCAGAAGACCCGTGAACGCGTGCTGCGCGTCGCCGACGAGATCGGCTACCGTCCCGACAACGCGGCACGGCTCCTCGCCCGTGGCCGCAGCCGCACCCTCGGCGTGATGCTCACCGTCCACAACGCGTTCCACGCCGACCTCGTCGCCAGCGTCTACCCCGAGGCCGAGGGGCTCGGCTACGACGTCCTGCTCGCCGCGACCGCTCCGGGCCGCGGCGAGTCCCATGCCGTCGAGTCCCTGATCAGCCACCGCTGCGAAGCGGTGATCCTGCTCGGCCCGGACGCGCCGACGGCCGACCTGGACGCGTTGGGTCGGCGCACGGTCGCCGTCTCGGTCGGCCGCCGCGTACCGGGCGCCCGGGTCGACAGCGTCCGCAGCTCGGAGGGCAAGGGGGTCCGCCAGGCCATGGACCACCTGGTGGAACTCGGCCACCGCCACATCGTGCACATCGACGGCGGCCGGGGGCCGGGCTCGGCGGAGCGCCGCCGCGCCTACCGCGCCGCGATGCGCCGCCACGGGCTCGACGCCGCGATGCGGGTGATCCCCGGTGCCCATACGGAGGAGTCGGGCATCGCGGCGGGACACCTGCTCGTGGCCGAGCGCGACCGCGGTAACGCCCTGCCGACGGCGGTGCTCGCGGGCAACGACCGTTGTGCGATGGGCCTGTTGATGACGTTGACACGGGCGGGCGTCGACGTCCCCGGCGAGGTGTCGGTGGTCGGCTACGACGACAGCCATCTGTCGCATGTGATGCCGGTGGGGCTGACCACGGTCCGTCAGGACGCCGTGCGCATGGCCCGGTATGCGGTGCGGTTCGCGGTCGAGCGGCTGGATGACGGTACGTCGGAGCCGCGGGAGGCGGTGCTGGACCCGAAGCTGGTGATACGGGACACCAGCGCGCCACCCCGGACGGAGGGGTCTCCGGCTACCTCGCCGTCAGCGCGGTGACCAGGGCGTCCAGCCCGTCGAACCGCCCGTCGAAGACATCGGAGCCGGTCGGCGGATCCCCGACCGGTCGCCGGACGTAGGCGGTCCGCATGCCCGCCGCCCGGGCTCCGCGGAGGTCCCAGGCGTGGGCGGCCACCATCAGCACGCGCTCCGGCGGACATCCGGCGGTGTCGATGGCGAGCCGGTAGACCTCCGGTGCCGGTTTGTAGGCCGAGACGGCTTCGGCGGACAGGGCTTGGTGCCAGCGCAGCCCGGCATGTGCGTTGAGCCGCGGCAGAGCGGTGTGGCCGGCGTTGGAGAGCCCGAGCACGGGGAAGTGCCGCGCGAGCCGTTCGAGCCCGGCGACGGAGTCGTCCCAGGCGGGCAGGCGCTGCCCCGCCGTGGCCAGGCGGGCGATGGTTGCCGGATCCGTGAGTCCGGCATGCTCGGCCACGTGTCCGGCGGCCTCGGCGTCGATGGTCTCGGTGTTGGCGTACGCGCGGTGCCCCTGCGCGATGCGTTGCTGCTCGCGCTCGACGTGCTGCTGCCACACGGTGAGCAGCGCTTCGACGGCCGCGTCGTCCCGCGCGTCGTCGGACGCGGGCATCGCCTCGCGCAGGGCCGCCCGGAGTCCGCCGGGTTCGTCGACCAGTGTGCCGAGGACGTCGAAGACGACGACCTCGATGTCGCGGATCTCGGCCATGCTCTCTCCCGTGGTCGTGGTCTCGTGGCCATGCCGGCGTCACCGGCTCAACAGGTGACGACCTTGTCACCGGCTTCGTCACCGGTCAAGATGGTGACGTGGATTTCGCGTTTGTGAGCGGCGACCCGGCCCTCGATCTGGCAGGCACCGTGCGGTCGCGTCGAGAGGAGCCCGTCGACGTCCTGGCGGCGCCCGCGGACCTCGAACGGTGGGTGGCCCGGTGCGACGCGCTCCCCGACCGGGTCACCGCCGACATCGCGACCTTCGCATCGGCGCTGTCGCTGCGAGAAGCCATCTACCGGCTCGCTCTCGATCGCGTGCTCAACCGGCCCTTCGATCCGGGCAGCCTTGAGATCGTCAACGACACGGCCGCCGGGCCGGTGCCCACGCTCGAACTCGGCGACGCGGGGCTGCGGATATCGGGAGACCTTCCGGCGGTGCTCTCCCACATCGCCCGGAGCGCCATCGCCCTGCTCGCCGATCCCGACGCCTGCCTCAAGGAGTGCGGGCGCGGTGGCTGCACGCGCATCTACCTCGACCGCTCGCGCGGCGCCCGGCGCACCTGGTGCGGGATGGACGAGTGCGGCAACCGCGTCAAGGCGGCGGCCTATCGAGCCCGCAAGCGGGCCGCGACCACGGCCGACGGCCGCGGGCCCGGGGGTGCCGCCTGACGGCGATATCACACCGAAGTACCGCAAAACTCCTTCGCGCGGTCGGGCCGTGAGAGTGGCCCGGGGGCCGAAATACAAGATCGTCAGGGCCTACCGATTCCGGCTCCGGGTGGGATACCCCTGAAGGGACGGCCCCGGCCTGGGCCGTTCCTCCCCTGAATCCGCTCCGGAAGGAGTCCCGCCATGGATGGCTGGTCCGTGGACGACCGTTGTATGAACTGCGATGCGGCCCGCCAGCTCGCGCCCGGACTGATCGGCGAGCACGAAGGAAAGTCGCGGATCCTGCGGGCGCCGAAGGACGCGGCGGAGACCCGGCGCCTCCACGCCGCCGTGTTCGCCTGCCCCACCCGCTCGATCCGCCCGGCGTCCGGACGGCCGGACCGGGCGCTGGACCCCTTTCCGATGGCCCTGGACGACGCCGTCATGATCTGTGGGCACAACTCCCCGCACACCGCCGGGGCCAACTCCTACCTGCTCCTACGGCCGTCCGGCACGGCCATGATGGTCGACACCCCTCGCTGGAGCCATGAACTCGCCACGCGGTACGCGGAGTCGGGCCCGATCACCGATGTGCTGCTCACCCATCGCGACCACGCCGCACACGGCCGCCGCTACGCGGACCACTTCGGCGCCCGGTTGTGGATCCACGAGGGCGACCTCGATGCCGCACCGGACGCGGACCAGGTGATCCGGGGGATCGAGCCACGGGAGATCGCCGAGGGGGTCACGGTCCATCCGCTGCCCGGGCACACCCGGGGCAGTGTGCTCTACCTCGCCGATGGCCGCTACTGCTTCAGCGGCGACAGCTTCTACTGGTCACGCACGACCGGTGATCTGGCCGTGGCGGACAGCGTGACCTGGTACTCCATCGAGGAACTGGCCCGCTCCCTGGACAGGGTGGCCGGGCGGCTGCGCTTCGAATGGCTCCTGCCGGGCCACGGTGACCGCCACCGTCTGACCGCCGATCAGATGTCCCTGCGGATGCGGGCCCTGGCGACACGCACCCGGCTGCTGCGGCCCCGGCCGGTCGACTTCACCGCCGTCCGCTGGTGAGGTGCGGGCGTACGTCACGAGAGCCCTCGGCGCTGGATCCTGGCGACCCCGGCGTAGGCCCACACCCGCTCCGGGTCGTAGCCCAGCCCGTCCTCCGGCCGTGGTGCGGGGCCGAGTTCGGGATGCCACTCCGGCAGCCGTACGACTCCGGGCTCCACCGGACGCGTGCCGTCGAACAGGTGGAGGACGTCGGCGTAGCCCCGCAGCACCATGGGCGCGGCGACGTTGCGCTCGGCGTAGACGGCGGCCCCGGCGGAGGTGGTGGGGGAGTAGTCGCCGGTCGCGTGGGACATCGCCAGATAGCTGCCGTCCGGCAGGGCGTCGCAGTACGTGCGGATGAGGCCCGCGGGGTCCGCCTCGTCCGGAACGAAGTGCATGATCGCGGAGAGGATCAGCGCGATGGGCCGGTCCCAGTCGAAGACTCCTGCCGCACGCGCCTCGCCGAGCACCGCGGCGGGCTGGTGCAGGTCCCCGTGCCGGTAGGCCACGCGGCCCGCCGGTCCGGAGGTCAGCAGGGCACCGGCGTGGGCGAGGACGATGGGATCGTTGTCCATGTACAGCACCCGGCAGGTCGGATCCACCCGCTGTGCGACCTCGTGCAGATTGGGTGAGGTGGGCACCCCCGTGCCCAGGTCGAGGAACTGCCGCACCCCCGCCGTTTCCGCCAGGTACCGCACCGCACGGTGCATCCACGCCCGGTTCCCCCGCGTGCTGTCCCGCACCTGCGGCGTGCGGCGTAACACCTCCTCGGCCGCCTCCGCGTCGACCGAGTAGTGGTCCTTGCCGCCGAGGTAGTAGTCGTACATGCGGGCAGGGTGTGGCCGACCCGTGTTGATCTGCTCGGGCGCGAAGCCGAGTGTCTGCGGGGTCTGGCCATCGGCGGGCATCGGTGTTCTCCTCGAACCATGAACGGGCAAGGGCGGTGGGGCAGTCGGTGCGTTCCTGCGTAGGGTATGCGGTCCGCCCCGATCCGAACGTCCGTTCCTTCCGTTCCGTGGGGAGTGAGGCAGAATTCCGGTCAGGGGGCGTGACCCCGCTACGCGACTGGGAGGTCCTGACGTGGCCAGTAAGTTCACCGAGCTTGCGATCGACTGTGCCGATCCTCACGCTCTCGCCGGGTTCTGGTGCTCGGTCCTCGGCTACGAGGTGCAGGACGAAGAGGACGGACTCGTCACGATCGGCTCCCCCGCGGTGCCCGAGGGCAGGAACCGCCGAGGCCCCGTGCCACCGGCATTGACCTTCGCGCGCGTGCCCGAGGGCAAGACCGTCAAGAACCGGCTCCACATCGACGTCAACCCCACCGACAGGGAGCAGGCCGAAGAGGTCCGCCGCCTGCTCGACCTGGGCGCTCGCCACGCCGACGTCGGCCAGCAGGGCGATGAAAGCTGGGTCACGCTTGCCGACCCGGAGGGCAACGAGTTCTGCGTCCTCGCGAGCCGCTGTCCCTGAGCGGTGGCTCTAGGTACGCGTACTCATGCGGGAGCGCTCCCATGTGAGCAGGGTTACGCGTATGACATCGACCGTGCCACCTCAGGGCTCAGCGGATCGGGGAATCCCCGGGGCCGTAGATTTGCTTCTCGCGGTGCTTCTGCTGGCGCTGGACGCCGCCGTGGCTTTGGCCGCCTTCTTCGCCGCGGGGCTCGCGGCATGGGGCGACGCCGCGGACGGCGAGGACGTGAGCGTGGACATGGGCCCGGTCATCGGGCTGGGGGTCGTCACCGTCATCGCCGGGCTGATCGCGTTCGGTCTCATCCGGGGCGGGCGGCTCCCGCTCGCCGCGACGGTCCAGTGCCTGGCGACGCTGGCCCTGCTGGGGGCGACGCTCCTGTGGTGGTCCTCGGAGTACCGCGTCGCACACCCCGACCCTGCCCCGGGCTCCGGCTACTCCGGTACCTACGGTCAGTGCCGCAGTGGGGGCGACAACTCGGAGTGTGCCCATAGCGGGGGCTGACGGCCCGACACCCCCGGGCTGACCTGGGGCTGCGCACAGTGAGACGATGCGCCCGCCGAATCGATGTTCTATGGAAACGGAGGGCGAATGCATAAACGTCGTGGAACCGTGACCCGCCGCTGGAAGGTGGCGGCGGTCGCGTCCACGGTGGCCGTGGCGGTCGCGGTCCCGGTGGCGGTGGCTCAGGCCTCACCCGAACCACCGGAGGTCAGCGCCAAGGGCGCGTATCTGCTCGACACCGGTTCCGGCGAGGAACTGATGGCCAAGGGCGCCGACACCAAGCGTCCGACAGCGAGCACTACGAAGATCATGGCCGCGCTCGTGGTACTCGAGACCAAGAACGTGGATCTCGACAAGCAGGTCACCGTCAAGAAGGACTACCTTGACTATGTCACCACGTCGGAAGCCAGCACGGCGGACCTGCAAACCGGCGACAAGCTGACCGTCAATCAGCTGCTGTACGGGATGATGCTCCCGTCGGGCTGTGACGCGGCGATGGCGCTGGCCGACACGTTCGGCAGCGGTGACACCGTGGCCGAGCGCACCAAGTCGTTCGTCTCCAAGATGAACGCCAAGGCGGAGGACCTGGGGCTCACCAACACCCACTACGACTCCTTCGACGGTGTCTCGGCGAGCAGCGGGAACTACTCGACGCCCCGTGAGGTGGCCGAGCTGACGCAGCGGGCGATGAAGAACGCCACCTTCCAGAAGGTCGTCAAGTCGGTGTCCACCCAGCAGGAGGCACCGGCGGCCAACGGCCGCACGCGGTACTACTCCTGGGACAACACCAACCGCCTCCTGGGCTCGTACCAGGGCGCGATCGGGGTCAAGACCGGGACCACCACCCCTGCCGGTCCCTGTCTGGTGTTCGCCGCCGAGCGCGATGGCCGCACGGTCGTGGGAGTCATCCTCAACGACGCCGCGGACCGCTACCCGGACGCGCAGAAGATGCTCGACTTCGCGTACGACGCCGACACCCAGGTGAAGTGGCGCAAGCTTCCCAAGGACGCTCAGCGGGACTGAGCCGACAGCACTGACCCGTAAGGCCCTTCGGGAGGAGAGCGCGGTGCCCCGGCCGGGTGGTTTCCGGCCGGGGCACCGGTGTGTCAGCCCTCGTCGCCGACCGTGTGGCCGAGCAGATGAAGTGGCGCCGCGCTCACCCCGGCCGCCTCGACCGCCTCCCGGTACGCGTGTGCGTGGGAGGCGTCGACCAGCCCGTGGACCAGCGGCAGGCCGGGCACGGCGGTGTGCAGCAGGGATTCCAGCCGACAGGAGGCGACCGTGCCCGGCAGCCAGGTCTGTTCCGCATAGCCGGAGGCGGCGGCCGGTGGCAGGTCGTCGGCGATGTGCCGCTCGGCGTCGCCGACCGCGAGCAGCCCGCCCCCGACCGTCAGCACATCGCGCCGCCCGCGCATCCGGTCGAGGGCGCGTGCGGTGTCGAAGCAGTGCGGGAACGAGTCGTCGACCACGACGGTCCCGGCGCGCAACCGGTCCACGTCGAGGACGGCCGTACCACCGCTGACGGCCGTGACGATCAGATCGGCCTCGTACACCACATCGGGCAGATCCGGGGCGGACTCGGCCGTCTCCACCGACCCCGCCAGCCCGCTGCCGCGCAGCTCCGCGCCGAGCGCGCGCAGACGGGGCGCGCTGCCCGCGACGTCGCACAGCACCAGGCGGGCGGGTGGGCGCGGGGCGCCGCCGAGGAGCAGGTGGAGGGACGAGGTGCCGATCGAGCCGAGCCCGACCATGGCGACGGTGAGGTCCGCGAGGTCGTGTCCCGCCGCCGCGAGCGCGGCATGGACGGTCTTGACCACGGACACGGCGGTGGCCGCGTGGCCGGTGGTGACCGTCGTCGTCCCGCTGGTGGCGCGTACCACCTCGAATCCGTAGCCGGTGTACGCGGGAATCATCCCGGCCAGCGACACACAGCGCGCGCCGAGGGAGGCGGCGTGGGCGACGGCGCGGGCGGTGTGTCCGGTGAGCGCGTTCCCCGGGGCCAGTTCGTCGGCGAACAGCGGCAGCGATACGAACGCCGAGCGTCCCAGCGGTGTGCTGATCTCCTCCAGCAGGCGGGGCCCGCCGTCCGGGAACAGCAGGGCCCGCAGGTGTTCACGGGGCAGCTCCGGGGCCGGTACCCCGGCGAGCGCCGCCAGGTGTCCGGGCGCCGGGAGATAGCCGACGAGCGCGGCGTCCGTACGAGCGGAGGGCACGCTACGGCGCGGGCGCGGGCGCGGGCGCGGTGCCACGGCCCCGGCCAGCTCGTCCCGCAGGGCACGGGCGAACGCCTCCGTGGCCGCTGCGTCGAGGGCGGCGGCCGAAGCGCGCACGGTGACGCGCAGACCGTCCCCGACCGGCCGGACGGCCAGGAACACATCGGTGCCCACCGGAGGCGGGACGAGTTCCGTGTCGTGGTGATCCCAGTCGAGGGTCAGGGACCCGTCGGTGGGCGGGCCCAGGGCGGAGAAGTCGAGGTAGCTGAAGAGGAACTGCGTGGCCCTCGGCAGGCCGTGGCCGTCTCCTCCGGACGGCCCGCCACCGGTGCCGTAGGTGCGTGCCGCGGTGGCCTCCTCGGCGACGCGGCGCAGATCGTCGCGGAACGACGTGGCGGGCGCGGTGTCGGCGTCGGTGCCGGTGTCCGCTTCCGCCACGGCTGGGCGCAGCGGTACGGCGGCGGCCAGCGGGCCGAACAGCCGGCTGATGTCGGGCAGCGCGTGGTCCCGTCCGGTGACCGCGAGCCCGAGGACGAGGTCCCGTTGGCCGGTGAGATCGGCCAGGGCCCGGTAGTAGGCGGTCAGCACGGGGGCGTACGGCGTGGCGCGGACGGAGGTGGCGAGGTGGCGCAGCCCGGCCGTCGTCTCGGCGTCGAGGGTGAAGCCTGCCGACCGGAACTCCGCCTGGGCCGTGTCCCCGCGCCGCAGGTCGGGCCGCTCGTACGGGGCGTCGTGGCGGGCGCGCCACGCGGTGGCCGCCGGGTCCGGGGCCGACTGCCGGAGCAGGGTGACGTAATCGCGGAACGTGCTGCGCAGCGGCGGCAGTTGGGGCTGCTCGCCGCGGGCGAGCCGGTCGTAGACGGTGAGCAACTCCCGGCCGAACAGGGCCGCGCTGTAGCCGTCGCCGATGAGGTGGTGGGCGTGGACGACGAGCGTGTGCTCGTCGGGGGCGAGGGTCAGCACCCGCAGGCGCAGCAGTGGCCAGGCCCATGGTTCGAACCGGCGACGGCGTTCGTCGGTGACCCGCTCATCGAGTTGGACGGGGGACGCCGCCGTTTCGAAGTCCACGGGGAGCCGCAGCGCGGGCGGCAGTTCCTGCTGCACCGGCGGGCGGGCACCGGCGGGGAAGACGGTGCGCAGCATGGGGTGGCGGACCACGAGCGCGTCGACGGCACGCTGAAACACCTCGGCGCGCAGCGGCCCGCGCAGCCGCAGCCGGGCGAGCCACGCCGAACCGGACCCGGGCGTGATGGCCTCGGCGACCAGGAAGCCGCGCTGGGTGGGGGTGAGGGGGTACGGCGTGATGTCCGCCCCCGCGGGGGAGGCGGGGGCCTGTTGCGCGCTGGTGGCCTCATCGATCGCGGTGGCCAGCGCGGAGAGCGTGCTGTGTTCGTAGATGACCGTCGGCCTGGGCAGGGTGGTGTTCCGCCGCGCCGCGTCGTGTGTCTTCTCCAGCCGGGCGAACACCTCCAGGACGAGGATGGAGTCGCCTCCGAGCGCGAAGAAGTCGTCCTCGCGGCTGACGTGCGCCACCCCCAGCACCTCGGACCAGATGTGGGCCAGGGTGTGTTCGGTCGGCGTGGCGGGCGGGGCTTCGGCTGCCGCCGCCGTGGTGGCCGTGTCGGGGGCAGGCGCGTCGAGTCGGCGGCGGTCCACCTTGCCGGTGCCGGTGAGGGGCAGCGCCTCGACGTACTGGAAACGGGCCGGGAGCATGTAGTCCGGCAGCGTGCCGCGCAGATGGGCGCGGAGTCGTGCCGGTTCGGGCCGCGGCCCGCCCGGCAGGGGTTCCACGAAGGCGGTCAGGCGGCCGTGATGGTGCAGTACGGCGGCCCGCGCGACGCCGGGGTGGGTGTGCAGCACCGCCTCGATCTCGCCCGGTTCGACCCGGTGGCCGCGGACCTTCACCTGGTCGTCCAGGCGGCCCAGGAACTCCAGTACACCATCGGGCCGCCCGCACACCCGGTCGCCGCTGCGGTACCAGCGCCTGCCGTCGCGCTCGGTGAACGCCGCCGCCGTCCGCTCGGGGTCGCCGAGGTAGCCCGGCGTCAGCCCCGTACCGCCGATGAGCAGTTCACCGGGCTCGCCCGGGGCGCAGCGGCGCCCGTCCTCGGCCACCACCGCCACCTCGGTGCCGGAGATGGGGCGGCCGATCGGCAGTCGGCGCACCTCGTCGCCGGGGCGGGTGTCGATGAGGTGGCAGGTGGCGTTGATGGTGGTCTCGGTGGGCCCGTACAGGTTCGCGATGCGGTGACCGGGCCCGAACAGGTCGTACCAGCGGCGGACATGTGCGGCGGGCAGCACCTCACCGCCGACGTGGATCCAGCGCAGCGCCGACAGATCGGGCCGGGGTGCACCGCGCCGCACCCGGGTCTCGGCGGCGGTCAGCAGCCGTTCCCAGAGCGTCGGCACCGAACTCCACACGGTGATCCGGTCCCGTACGACCCGGTCCAGCAGCGCCTCGGGGTCGCGGACGAGATTCCGCGGCAGGGTGTGCACGGTGGCGCCGACCAGCAGCGGTGCGAGCAGCTGGCGTACGGACGCGTCGAAGCACACGGACGCGGTCTGGGCGAGTCGGTCGCCCGCCCGGTAGCCGAAGGTGTCCACGGCCCAGTCCAGGTAGTTCACCATCGCCCGGTGAGTGATGGGTACGGCCTTGGGGCGGCCGGTGGAGCCCGAGGTGAAGATGGTGTAGGCGATCGCGTCGGGATCGTCGGGTGCGGGGACGAAGGCCGGGTCGGGGGAGGGCGACGGATCGTCGAGGGCGACCGCGGTCACCTCGTCGAATGCGTCGGCCATGACGCGGGTGGCGGCGTGGCACACGACGGTCCGGGCCGTGGTGCGGTGCAACTGGTCGGCCAGGCGCGCGGTGGGATGCGTGGCGTCCAGCGGCACCCATCCGGCCCCGGCCCGCAGGATGCCGACGACGCCGACGACGGTGTCGGCGCCCGGCTCGGTGAGCAGGCCGACCAGGTCGCCGGGAGCGACGCCGTGGGCGCGCAGTCGGGCGGCCAGGGTGGCAGACGCGCGGTCGAGCGCCGCGTAGGTCAGGGTGGCCTCGCCGGTGTCCACCGCGACCTGGTCGGCGGCCGCCCGGAACCGTGCGCACAGGCGCGCGACGATTCCGCCGCGCTCGGGCGCCGGGGGCGGCGGCGCGGGTGTGGCGGAATCGGTGAGTGCGGTGAGTGCGGTGAGTTCCGCGAGGTGTTCGCGGGCCAGGCGCTCCACGGTGGCCGGGGCGAACAGCCGGGCCGGGACGTTCCAGGAGAAGTGCAGGGCCCCGTCGCTCTCCCAGCACAGCAGCCCCAGGCGCGTGGCGGCGGACGCGGTGCGCGCCGCGGCCGGGCGTACCGTGACCGGACAGTCGGGGTCCGCGGTGACGGGGAAGCGGGCGAAGCTGAACCCCGCCGGGGAGGGCGTGCGCGGCCGGGACCCCGTGGCGGGCAACAGCCGGGCGATGTCGAGGCCGGTGAGTCGCGCGTGCCGCTCGGCGTCCAGCCAGATGTCGCGCAGCCGCTGCGCCAGGGCGGGCACCGGCTCGTCCGGGTCGACGGTGGCCAGGAGCGGCAGCGTGTCGGCGAGCGGGCCGACCAGCCGGTCGAGCCCGGCGAGCCGCAGCTCACGACGGGCGCGGGCGACGTTGACCGCGATGGCGCGCTGCCCGCTCCACCGCGCCAGGCAGCGCGCGTACGCGGCCAGCAGCAGATGGAACAGTGAGACGCCGTGGGTGGCGGCGCAGGTGCGCAGCGCGGCGGTGAGGTCGGGGTCGGTGGCCACCTGGTGTGCGGTGAGCGGCGCGGCGGGGGGTGTGTCGGGATCGCCGTCCCAGGGCAGGTCCAGGGGGTGTGTGCGGTCGGCGAGCAGGTGGTGCCAGTACCTGCGGTCCTCGGCGGCCTCCGGGGAGGACCGCTCCGCGTCGACGGCGGTGGCGTAGTCGGCGAAACCCGCCTGGAGCGGGGGCAGTTCGGGGGAGCGGCCGTGCGCGAGCGCGGTGTACACCGACCACAGCTCCTCGCCGAGGACGTTGACGCTGAATCCGTCCGCGGCGGCGTGATGCAGGACGAGCAGGAGATGGGCCAGGTCGGCGCGTTCGCGCACCAGCACGGCACGTACCGGTGCCTCGGCGGCCAGGTCGAAGGGCCGGTTGCACAGCGCCTCCTCCAGCTCGGCCGGCGGGCCGCCATCGGCGTCGCGGACCTCGTACCAGGGTGGTGTGGTGTGCGGGTCGGGCGGCGTGACGCGCTGTGTGGGCGCCGTACCGCCGGGCTCGATCCTGATGCGCAGCATCGGGTGGCGTTCGGCGAGGAGCGCGAGTGCCCGGCCGAGCAGTTCGGTGTCCACGGCGCCGCTGACGGTCTGGCGTACGTACGCGTACGCGGCGACCTCGGGGTGCAGCCTGCCGCCCGTGTGGAAGGCCAGCTGTACGGGGGTGAGGGGCAGCGGGGCACCGGCGGCGAACGCGTCGTGTGTGCCGTCGTCGGTGGGGTGCGGCGGGTGTGCGTTTCCCCGACCTGTTGACAGCTGGGCGGCCAGCTCGCGGATCGTCCGGTACTCGAAGAACAGGGTGGGCGGCAGGGCCCGCCCCAACTCCGCCTCCAGCCGCCGCACGAGATCCACGGCGGAGAGCGAGTCCAGCCCCATGGTGAGGAACGGTTCGTCGTCGTCGACATCGGCGGGCGCCCGGTGCAGGGCCTCGGCCAGGAGGCGGCGCAGGGTGTCGGTGACGGGGGAGTGGGCGGCGTCGGTCCCGGACGCAGCAATGGCCGACCTGTCTGCGGCCGACGTGGCGGGGGCCGAGAGGGCCGGAGCCGAACCAGCGGCGGCTGCCACGTCGACGGGCGATGTGGCAGCCGCCGACACACGGGCCGCAGACTCCACCGTCAGCTCGGCCACGACCAACTGGGCGGCATCGATACCGCAGGCCGTGTGCAGCGCCGCCAGCCCCGCGTCCGTGGCCAGCGGTGCGGGGCCCCGGGCCGCGACGGTGGCGGCCCGGGTCGGCTCACCAGCGGTCCGGGACGGCTCACCGGCGGCCATTCCCGTCTCGGCGAACGCGGCGAAGTTCAGCGATTGCCACGGCCGCCCGGCGGCCCGTTCGGCGGCGGCGAACGCGTCGAGGAAGGCGTTGGCCGCGGCGTAGTCACCGAGCGCACCGGCCAGTCCGGGCAGCACAGCCGCGACCGACGAGAACGCCACGCACACCGCCGGGCGGTGGCCGTGCCGCCACAGGGCCCGGGACAGCAGCTGGCTCCCGCGCACCTTGGCGGCCATGACCTCGGCCATCTCGCCCTGCGACTTGGTCCGCAGCGTGCCGGGGCGCACCACCCCCGCCGCGTGGAACACCCCGTCCAGCGGCGGCAGATCGGCCATCAGCGCCTCGACATCGGCCTCGGCCGACACATCCGCCACGCGGTACTCCGCGGTGGCGCCGAGCGCGCCGAGTTCGGCCAGCAGGCGGTCCGCCGGGCGGGCCGAACGGCCCACGAGCACCAGGGTCGGTCGGCCGCGCCCGGCCAGGTCACGCGCGAGCGCGGCGCCGATCCCGCCCGTACCGCCGGTGATCAGGTAGGTGCCGTCGGGCGGCAGTGGCGACGAGGGCGGCGGCACGGTCGGCACCGGGGCGAGCGTACGGACCAGGCGGCGGCCCGCCCGCCACGCCACCGCGCCGCCTTCTCCCGGCGCGTGCCGCCCGAGCACCTCCCGTTCCAGCGCGTCGAGCCGGACGTCCAGGGAATCGTACGAGGACAGGTCGACGCTGTACGCGGTGAGGCCCGGGAACTCCTCCGGGAGCGCGAGTGTCAGGCCGGTCAGCAGCGCCTGGGCGGGACGGAGCCGTTCGGTGGCGACGCCGGTGGCGTGCACATCCTCGGTGACCGCCACCAGACGGGCGCCGTCCTGGCTCATCGGGGTGAACAGGTCCCGCAGCGTGGAGAGCACGGCATGCGTCGCGGAGTCGACGTCCGCCACCGCGGCACCGTCAGCCGCCGCCGGTCCGGCGAGCAGCACGGTGATCGGCGCGGGTGGCTCGGTGGCGGCGGTGTCCCCGCCCCGCTGCACCGCGATACCGCGCCGCTCCAGGCGGCGGGCCACCGCGCGGGCCAGTTCCGAGTCGGGCCCGGCCAGCCGGACGGCGTGCGGGGCACCGTCCGCTGACGGAGGCGCATCACCCCAGGTGAGTCGGTGCAGAAGCGGTGCCGCCACGGGCTCGGGCTCCACGGGCTCGGGCCAGTATCGACGGCGCTGGAACGGATACGTCGGTACGGCGACGCGGGCCCGCCCCGCGCCCAGAGCCGTATGGTCCAGCTCGACGCCGCGTGTCCACAGCCGCCCCAGGGCCGTCAGCAGCGCCTGCGCGGCGTCGCCGCCCGCGTCCGGGGCGGCCAGCGTGAACGCCTCCGGTGCCGGGTCCGCGCCGTCGCGTCCGGCCGCGACCGAGCGGACCGGGCCCGGCAGGGTGGCGCCGGGGCCCAGCTCCACGAACGTGTCGTACCCGTCGTCCAACAGGCGCTCCACGGCGGGGCCGAAACGCACCGGCCGCAGGGCGTGTTCGCGCCAGTGTGCCGGGCCCAGGGACGGCCGCCACCGGGCCGTCAGCGAGCTCAGCAGGGGCACCGACGGCGAACGGGGATCCAGAGTGGCTGCGGCCGCGGCGGCGAGCGGGTCGGCCACCGGGAGCATCGCGGGGGAGTGGAAACCGTGGGACACCGGGAGGGCGCGGGCCGGAATCCCCTCGGCGGCCAGCCGTGTCACGGCCCGGTCGACGGCGTCCGGGGCGCCGGAAATCACCGTCTGGTCAGGGGCGTTGACCGCGGCCACGCACAGTGCACCCGCCGATTCGTCCAGCACCGTGGCGAGGGCGTCCGCTCCGCAGCGGACGGCGGCCATGGCGCCCGGTTCGGCCAGGTCGCGCATCAGACGGCCCCGCTCGGCGGCGAACCGCACCGCCTCGGGCAGGGTGAGCGCCCCGGCCACGCAGGCGGCGGTGATCTCGCCGACGCTGTGCCCCGCCACCGCGTCCGGGCCCACACCCCAGGCGCGCAACTGCCGGGCGAGCGCCACGCCGTACGCGACGAGCAGCGGCTGCGCGACCTCCGTACGGGCCAGATCGGCGGGCGTGGCATCCGGGTCCAGGCACCACTGGGCCAGGGTGCGCCCGCACACCGGGCCGATGAGCGCGGACGCCTCGTCCAGCGCGTGGCGGAACGCGGGCGCGGAGCGGTACAGGGCGCGGCCCGCCCCAGGCCGGACGGTGCCCTGGCCGGGCAGCAGGAACACCAGTCGGGGCCGCGAGCGGGCCACCGTGGTCGCGGGGTGGGCCGCGAGACGTTCGGCCAGGTCGCCGCGTGACACCACCGCCAGGCGGTGGCGGCCGTGGTCGCGGGCGGTGTTGACGGTGGCGCACACATCGCCCTCGTCGAGGTCCGGGTGGGCCCGCAGATGGGCCGCGAGGTCGCGGGCCGCGGCCGTCAGGGCGTCGGCGCTGCGCGCCGAGAGGGTCAGCAGATGCGGGCCGTCGTCCTCACGCTCATGCGAAGTGTCGTGCTCACGTGGTGGCGCCTCCTCCAGGATCGCGTGTGCGTTGGTGCCGCCGAACCCGAAGGCGTTGATGCCCGCCACCAGCGGTCCTGGGGCCGTCCACGCGCGGTGTTCGCCGACCACCGCGAATCCCTCCGCGTCACCGTCCGCCGCGGGCGCGTCGTGGTGCAGGGAGGCGGGCAGCTCCCGGTGGCCCAGGGCCAGGATCACCTTGATCAGGCCCGGCATGGCGGCGGCGTTGAGCAGATGGCCGACGTTGCTCTTCACCGACCCCAGCAGGCGCGGCCGTCCGTCGGCGCGCGGGCCGAACGCCTGGCGCAGGGAGCGCAGTTCGACGGGGTCGCCGAGGGCGGTGCCGGTGCCGTGCGCCTCGACGTAGGACACGCTGTCGGGGTCGACACCCGCGTCCCGGTACGCCTGGACGATGATCTCCCGCTGGGTGAGCGCGTTGGGGGCCAGCAGACTCAGCGAGCGCCCGTCGTTGTTCACGGCGGTGCCGCGCAGCACGGCCAGGACCGGGTCGTCCGCGCGGTGCGCGTCGTCCAGCCGGGCCAGCACGATCGCCGCGCCGCCCTCACCGGGGACGAACCCGTCGGCCTCGGAGCCGAAGGCGCGGCAGCGCCCGGTCGGCGACAACACCCCCGCCTGCTCCAACAGCCGGTGGCCGGTCGAGGTCAGCGCGAGGTTGACCCCGCCGACGACGGCGAGATCGCACTCGCCGGACTGGAGACTGCGGCGCGCCAGGTGCAGCGCGACCAGCGCCGAGGAGCAGGCGGTGTCGACGGCGAGGGCCGGACCGGTCAGGTCCAGGCTCTGCGCCACCCGGGCGGCGACGAGGTTGGGAAGGTTACCGGTCAACGCGGCGGGCGGCAGCCCGCCCTCCGGGCCGAACGCCCGTGCCAGCACCTCGCGGTAGCCGCTCTCCCCGGTCGCCGCGAACACCCCGACGCGGCGGCCCGCCCGCCGCGCGCCCGCGTAACCGGCGCGCTCCAGGGCCTCGTGGGCCAGTTCCAGGAAGATCCGGGCCTGCGGATCGGTCGCGGTCGCCTCCTGAGCGTCGATGCCGAAGTACGCGGCGTCGAAGCCGGCCGGATCGGCCAGAAACGCGCCCCACCGGGCGGTGGACCCGGGCCGGGTGCTCCACCGGGTGGCCGGTACGGGGCCGACGGCGTCGTGGCCGGCCACGAGCCGGTCCCAGAAGGCGTCCGGGGTGTCGGCCCCGGGGAAACGGCAGGCCATGGAGACAACGGCAACCGCCGCCCCCGGATTGCCTGTAGCAGGGCGTGGACGAGCGGACTCCGGCCGTTCACCGCCCTGGGCCGCCACCAGGTGCTCGGTCAGCGCGGCGACCGTGTCACGGTCGCGCAGCACGCCCGGCGGTACGGAGACACCGAAGGTGTCCTCCAGCGCGGCGAGCACCTCCATCGCCTTCAGCGACGAACCGCCAATGGCCAGGAACCGGTCATGCACCCCGATGCTGCCCACGGGCCGCCCCAACACCCGAGCCCAAACCCCCGCGACAACCCCCGCCACCTCCTCCCACGACGGGACCACCCCCGCACCCCCGGCGGTGCCGCTCGCCTCGGCGCACCCCTCCGCCGGAGGGGCCACCGCACCGGCGGGCGCGGGCGTGGCGACGCACCACCGCGCCTCCACCGTCGCGTACGCCCCGGCCTCGTACCGCTCGCGCATCGTGCGGCGGCGCAGCTTGCCGCTCGTCGTTCGGGGGAACGCGCCCGGTGGCAGGGGCAGTACGCGTACGTCGTCGTGGGCCAGGGCTTGCCGTACCCGGGCCGTCACCTGGGCGAGTACGGGGGCCGCTTCTCTCGGCGGTCTGGGCCACCGTACGAACACGACCACCCGCTCCGTGCCGTCGGCCGGGTCGGTGGAGCCGATCACCGCGGTCAGTGGGGTCGGCAGGCCGGGGGTGGCGGCCGCGACCTCTTCCAGGTCCGGGGCGTGGAAGGTGCGGCCGTTCACGAACACCACGTCCTTGTCGCGGCCGGTCACGCACAACCGGCCGTCGGCCAGGAAGCCCAGGTCGCCGGTGCGCAGCCAGCCGTCGGCGAAGGCGGCGGCGGTGGTGTCGGGGGCCTCGTGGTAGCCGCGCGCCACCTGGGGGCCGCGCACCTGGACGTGGCCGACCCGCCGGTCGCCCAGGGGGCGGCCCGTATCGTCCGCGATGCGTATCTCGCAGCCCGGCACCGGCTGGCCGACGTCCATCAACTCCACCGCGTCCGGGCCCGGGGCGGTGTCCACCGCGCGGCCCCGGCTGAGGGCCGCGCGGTCCAGTACGCGGGGCGCCGCCACCTCGCCGAGGGGCGGGAAGGTGACCGCCAAGGTGGCCTCGGCCAGGCCGTAGACGGGTTGCGGGGCCCGGGCGTCGAGCCCGGACGCCCGGGCCTTCGCCACGAACCGCCGCCACACCGCCGGAGCGATCGGCTCGGCACCCACCAGCATCAACCGCACGGCGGACAGGTCGAGTCGGCCGTACACCTCGTCGGGGATCCGCCGCGTGGCCAGCGCGAGGGCGAAGTTGGCCGCGGACAGGACCGTGGCCCGGTGCCGGGCCGCGGTCTCCAGCCACAGGGCGGGCCGTTTGGCGAACGACAGCGGCTCCAGCCGCACCTGCTTGGCGCGTGCGGCGAGCGGGGCCAGGTGGGTGCCGATGAGCCCCATGTCGTGGAAGTACGGCATCCAGCTCGCCACCACATCCTTGGAGGTGAGGGCCGCGGCGGTACGGATCTGCCCCAGGTTGGCCAGGACGCAGGCGTGGGTCAGCTCCACGCCCTTGGGCGCCCCGGTGCTGCCCGAGGAGAACTGGAGGAACGCCACGTCACCGGGGGCCGCCTCCGGCAGGAGGCCCGGTGGGCGGCCCTGCCGCAGCGTCTCCAGCCTCAACGGCCGTACCCCGGAGGGGAATTCGGTCAGCAGCGCCGCGGTGGTCTCGTCCACGGCCACCGGCGGGCGGCCGAGCAGTTCCCACACCGGGAGCACCCGCCGTGCGTCGGGGGCCAGCGGCACCGGTACGAGTCCCGCTGCCAGTGCGCCCCAGAACATCGCCTGGAAGTCGTCACCGCGGTCCGCGAGCACGGGGACGCAGCTGCCGGGGGCGACACCGGCCGCGCGATAGCCCCCGGCCACGCGCAGCGCGTCGTCCCGCAGCTGCGCGTAGGTGACGGTCCGCTCGCCACCGTCTCCCCGCACATGCACCAGCACCTGGTCGGGAGCCACCTCGGCGGCGTCCAGCAAGACTCGCAGGAGCGTGGTCTCGCCATTCGGTCCGGACATCAAGGCTCTCCTCGTTCGCTCGCTTCCACCCTGAGGGAGGGGCGAAGGGGAGCACCAGGTTCCGGCCATGGACGACCGGTCGGGTCGACCGGGCCGACCGGGTCGACCGGGCCGACCGCCCGGACCGGGCGGAGAGCTACGACGACGTCGCGGCCGCGTCCGTCCGGGACGCGGCGGGGGCCACCGGCTCGCCGTCCCGCTCCTCCGGCAGCTTCAGCAGCAGCGTCAGCACGAAGGCCACCAGGTACAGGGCGAGGAAGACGAGCGTGACCCCGCCCGCGCCGACGAGGGGGAAGAACAGGCTGGCGAGCGCCGGGCCGACGAAGGCCGCGCCGCCCGCGCCCAGGTTGAGCAGGGCCATCGAACCGCCCTTGTTCTCCGGGGCCATCGACGGGATGAGCGCCGAGATGGGGACGAATCCCGCGAGGGTCGCCCCGTAGAACATGCCCGCGAGCACCGCGACCCAGAAGTAGTCCGGGCCGAGCCACACCGGCACGAAGTACAGCGTCGTGACACTGATCGCGCAGCCCAGGGCGCCGAAACCGGCGATGGTCGTGCGCCAGCCGATGCGGTCGGAGAGCACACCGAAGATGAGGTTGAAGAAGATGTTCGTGCCGTAGATGATCGCCAGCAGCTGGAGCCACTTGTCCTCGCCGAAGCCGATGTCGTCGGAGAAGATCCGCGGCAGGTACACCAGCATGCCGAACTCGGGGGCCGTGTTGATGACCCGGACCAGGCAGCCCACCAGGACGCGCGGATGGGTCCAGATGATGGAGACGGAGTTGAGCAGGCTCTGCCCGGTGGTGACCTCCGGCGGCGCCATCCGGTCACCGCCGGGCCTCCGCCGCGCGCCGACCAGGGCGATGGCGCCGCCGAGGAGGATGAGGCCGAGCGCGGACCACAGGGTGCCGAGGCGGCCGAACCAGGGGATGGTCAGGCTCGACCACAGCGAGCCGAGGGTGGGCAGGCCGCCCGTGAAGGCGAAGTAGAACCAGCCGACCGCGGTGCCGAGCCGGGCCTTCGGTGCCGTATTGGTGATCCATACGAGGAAGCCGAACGCGAAGAGCGGGTAGCCGAAGCCCCGGATGCCGTAGAAGACCAGCATCAGCGGGTAGTTCTCGGTGCCCAGCGCGAAGAGCAGATACGCGGCGTCGAAGACGGCCCAGATCACCAGGCCCACCCACATCACCCGGCGCGGCCCCCACACCTGGCAGAGCGCACCGGAGAACCAGGACGCCAGCATGACGGCGATGCCGTACACCGTGATGACGTACCCGGCCCGTACGTCCGTCGCGGCGCCGTGGTCGGCCATGTACGGGGCGATGAAGCCGGATTCGACACCATCGCCGATCATGAACAACAGCACGCCCACATAGCCCAGGATCAAGGCTTTCGGCATCGCTACCTCCACTCTGAGGTGTGTCTGAGGTGTCTCTGAGGTGTGACGGAGTACGACCGCAGATACTCAAGCGCGCCGAGAGAAATATCAAGAGTCTTGGTAAAACTAACGAGCCGGGATGTTAATTATCCCGCCTCGATCACCCGCACATCGGTCAGTTCCCGCATCTCCCGCAGCAGCTCCTCGTCCACCGGGCCGGTCAGCAGCACATGGTCGAAGGAGTCCACGCTCTCCAGCCGGTGCAGCGCCCGGCGGCCCACCTTGCTGTGGTCCATGAGCAGTACGCTCGTCGCGCCGGCCTGCCGGGCCGCCCGCTTGATGCTGACGATCTCCTGCTCCTGGTGGAACGTCATGCCCGCGGTCATCCCGGAGGTGGACAGCACGGTCAGATCGACGGAGACGCCGCTGATCATGTCGATCGCCGGCAGGCCGATCCACGAGTCATGGGTGCGCGAGTACTCGCCGCCCACGCAGATCAGCCGGATGCCCTCGGCGCCCCTCAGCTCCTCCGTGATCAGGCGGTAGTTGGTCACCACGGTCAGCGGCCCCACCTCGGGCAACAGCCGCGCCAGGGCCAGCGCCGTGGTCGAGTCGTCCAGCATCACCGACATCCCCGGGGCCACGAACGACAGCGCGGCGCGGGCCAGCGCCTGCTTCTCGTCGGTGTGCGCGTGCAGCCGGAAGTCCGAACTGGACTCGAAGACCATCGAGGGCTGCGCGGAGACACCCCCGTGGTACTTGCGCAGAATGCCGCGGTCGGCCAGCTCGGCGATGTCCCGGTGGACCGTCATCAGGCTGACGCCGGTCAGCTCGGCCAGCTCGGCCACGGTGGCGTCCCCCCGGGCCAGGACGTGGTCGACGATCAGTTGGTGTCGCTGTTGGCGCGCACCGCGCGAAGACGGGAGAGTCATGGCTCCATCCTGCCGTGTCGATTTCTCACATGTAACCAGTGACAAGTCACACGGAGACTGTTAATTTCACTGTGACGCAACGACGCAATCATCAGCCAGGGGATCAGGGGTACGCATGGCCGACGCAGTGGTCTTCGACATGGACGGCGTCCTGGTGGAGAGCGAGCATCTGTGGGAGGAGCTGTGGACCGCGTACGCCGCGGGACACGGCCGTTCCTGGGGCCCGGAACAGACCCGTGACGTGCAGGGGATGAGCGCCCCCGAGTGGGCCGCCTACCTCACCCGGTTCTGCGGCGCGGGCGATCCCGCGGAAACCACCGAACGGACCGTCGTCGACGGCATGGTCCAGGCGCTGGCCGACGGGCGCATCGAGCTGCTGCCCGGAGCCCGCGAGATGATCACCGCCACCGCCGAGCGCGGGCCCGTCGCGCTCGCCTCCTCCGCGCCGCGCCGGGTCATCGACGCCGTCCTCGTCCACCACGGGGTCGACCACCACTTCAAGGCGACCGTCTCCAGCGCCGAGGTGCCGCGCGGAAAGCCGAGCCCGGACGTCTATCTCGCCGCCGCGAACGCACTCGGCGTGGCCCCGGAGCGCTGTCTCGCCGTCGAGGACTCCAGCAACGGACTGCGCGCCGCCGCGGCCGCCGGGATGACCGTCGTGGCCATCCCCAATCCGCAGTACCCACCCGCCGAGGACGCCCTCGCGGCCGCCGCCTTCCGCTCCCCGGACCACGGCGCCGTACGCGACTTCCTGCTCAGCAGGCTCGACGCGCGAGACGCGCGAGAGGCGCGAGAGGCGCGAGAGGCGCGAGACGCCCGGCCCGAGCACCGGCCCGACGCCCGAGGGGAGTGACCGACATGACCACGGTCCTGGTAGCAGGCGACGACTTCATCGCCCCCGACCTCTTCTCCGCCGCCCTCGGCGAGGCCCTGCCCTCCGCCGGGCTGACCTTCCGCACGCTGCGCACCCGCTGGCCGAACGAACCCTTCGGCCCGGTCGGCGCCGACGCCCACGGAAACGGCGGCGTCAAGGAGGCCAGCGGCACCGAGGAGCAGGTGCTGGAGGCGCTCGGTGACGCGAGCGTCGCCCTCACCCAGATGGCCCCCTTCACCGCCCGCGTCATCCGCGAGGCGCCCCGGCTGAAGTTCATCGGCGTGGCCCGCGGCGGCCCCGTCAACGTGGACGTGGCCGCCGCAACCGCCGCCGGGATCCCCGTCACCTTCACCCCGGGGCGCAACGCCGCCGCGGCCGCCGAGTTCGCCGTCGGCCTGATCCTCGCCGCCCTGCGCCGCATCACCTTCGCCGACGCCGCCCTCAAGGAAGGCGTCTGGCGCGGCGACTACTACGCCTACGAGAACGCCGGTCTTGAACTCGACGGCGCCACCGTCGGCCTCGTCGGCTACGGGGCCATCGGCGCGATCGTCGCCCGCGTGCTGCGCGCCTTCGGCGCCCACGTCCTCGTGTCCGACCCGTACGCGGACAAGGCCCGGGCGCAGGCCGACGGTGTCGAACTCACCGTCCTGGACGACCTGTTGCGGCGCAGCTCGGTGGTGAGCCTGCACGCCCGGGTCACCCCCGAGACGCGGCATCTGCTCAACGCCGACAACCTCGCCCTGCTGCCCGAGGGCGCCGTCCTCGTCAACTCGGCCCGCGGCGATCTGCTCGACTACGCCCCGCTGCCCGGCCTGCTGGAGTCCGGCCGCCTCGGGGCGCTCGCCCTCGACGTCTACGACGTCGAACCGCCCCCGGCCGACTGGCCGCTGCACCGCGCGCCCAACGTCATCACCACGCCGCATCTGGCGGGCGCCACCCGGCAGACCGCCGACCGGGCCGCCATGATCACTGCCGCCGAGGCCGCCCGTTTCCTGCGCGGCGACCCGCTGCGGCACGTCGCCAACCCGGAGGTGCTGACCGGAGGCCGATCATGATCGTCGGAGTGGACATCGGCACGTCGGTCACCAAGGCCCAGCTGATCTCCCGCGACGGCCGCACCACCCCCGCCCACGAGGCCCGCAGCACCGTCTACACCCTGCCCGGACAGCGCGTCGAGCAGGACCTGGACGACGTCGTGGGCACCGTGGAGACCGTCGTACGGGCGGCCCTCGCCGATGTCGCGGAGATGGGCGGCGAACCGGTCGAGGCCCTCGCCCTCACCGGGCAGGGCGACGGTCTGTGGCTGCGCGACGCCACCGGCGCCCCCGTCGGCCGCGCGCTGTCCTGGATGGACGGACGGGCCGCGGACCGGCTCGACCGGTGGACCGCCGACGGCACCCTGCGCGCCCTGCACGAGCGCACCGGCGTCGGCCTGTTCCCCGGCTCCGCCGCACCGCTGCTGGCCCATCTCGCCGAACACGAGCCGGAGCGGCTCGAAGCGGCCCACGTCGCCGGGTACTGCGTGGACGCCGTCGTCCAGCGGCTGACCGGCGCCGTGACCGTCGACGCCTCCGACGCCTCGCAGCCGTTCCTCGACGTCGCCACCCGTACGTACGACGAGACCGCGCTCGACCTGTGCGGACTGTCCGACCAACGACGGCTGCTGCCGGACCCGGCCCCGCCCGGCACCCTGCACCGGCTGCTGCCCGACGCCGCCCGGAGGCTCGGCCTGCCCGCCGGACTGCCGGTCTCCGCCGGTCCGTTCGACATCCCCGCCTGCGCCTTCGGCTCGGGAGTCGCCGAACCCGGCGAGGGCAACCTCATCATCGGCACCACCCTCGCCGCCCAGCTCCTCGACAGCGAGCCGCGCCCGGCCGCCGCCGACGAACCGGCCGGAATGGTCCTGGCCACCCCGTACGAGGGCCGGTTCCTGCGCGTCATGCCCGCCATGATCGGCACCGCGGGCCTGGACTGGCTGCTGAAACTGCTCGACGTGAAGATCGAGGCGCTGGACGCCCTGCTCGTCCAGTCCCCGCCCGGCGCCTCCGGCGTCACCGCACTGCCGTTCCTGTCCGCCAGCGGCGAGCGCGCCCCCTTCGTCGACGCGCGGGCCCGCGGCCGCTTCGACGGACTCTCCCCGCTGGCCGGGCGCGCCGACCTGGTGCGGGCGCTGTGCGAGGCCGTCGCCTATTCGGCCCGGCACTGCATGGAGACCCTCGGCGTCTGCGGCTCCATCACCGCGTGCGGCGGCGGGGCGCGCTCCGGGGAATGGGCGCGCATCTTCGCCGGAGTCCTCGGCCGCGACCTGGACGTCTGCGACGACGCCGTGGGCATCCGCGGCGCCGCCCAGACCGCCTGGCACTCCCTGGGCACGCCCGTCGACGCCGCCTGGCGCGCCCCGCGCCGTACGGTGCCCGCCGAGCGCGGGCTGATCGACCACTACGCCGAGGGCTACGCCGACTACCGCCTCGCCCTCGATGCCGCACGCGACGGCTGGAGCACACGATGACCAGGCTCTTCAACGACCCCGCCCGGTTCACCGACGACATGATCACCGGGTTCGCCGCCGCCCATCCCGAGCACGTACGGGCCGTGCCCGGCGGGGTGGTGCGCGCCCGCCCCACCCCCGTGGGGAAGGTGGCCGTCCTCACCGGCGGCGGCTCCGGCCACTACCCCGCCTTCTGCGGTGTCGTCGGCCCCGGATTCGCCGACGGCTCCGTCATCGGCGACGTGTTCACCTCCCCGTCGGCCGCCCGCGCCCGCTCGGTCGCCGAGGCGGCGGAGGCGGGCGGCGGTGTCCTCTTCCTCTTCGGCAACTACGCCGGTGACGTGATGAACTTCGGCCTCGCGGCACGCCAGCTCACGGGCGACGGCATACCCGCCCGCTGCTTCGCCGTCACCGACGACATCGCCTCCGCACCCGCCGACCAGACGGCACGGCGGCGCGGCATCGCGGGCGGCTTCGTCGTCTTCAAGACCGCGTCGGCGGCGGCCGAGGAGGGCGCCCCGCTGGAGGACGTCATCCGCGTCGCCGAGCACACCAACGCCCGTACCCGCACCCTCGGCGTGGCCTTCGACGGCTGCACCCTGCCGGGCGGCGAAGCACCCCTGTTCACCGTCCCCGAGGGCCGTCTCGGGCTCGGCCTCGGCATCCACGGCGAGCCGGGCGTGAGCGAGGACGCCCTGGGCACGGCGGAGGAACTGGCCCGCGCCCTGGTGACCGGGCTGCTCGCCGACCGGCCCGCCGACGCGGGCGACGGCGGGCGCGTCGCCGTCGTCCTCAACGGCCTCGGCGCCACCAAGTACGAGGAGCTGTACGTGCTGTGGGGCGCCGTGGCCCGGCTGCTGGACGACGCCGGGCTCACCCCCGTACGCCCCGAGGTCGGCGAACTCGTCACCAGCCTCGACATGGCGGGCTGCTCCCTCACCCTGACCTGGCTGGACGACGAGCTGGAACGGCTGTGGCGCGCCCCCGCCGACACTCCGGCCTTCCGCCGCGGCGCCCCGCCCGAACGCCCGGCCGACGACACTGCCGACACCACCGCCGACGACACCGCCGTACGGCCCGCCGCGGCCCCGCGCCGCCGGGACCGGTCCGCCGCCACCGCGTCCGGCGCTGCCGTCGAGGCCGCGGAGGTGGCCGTTTACGCCCTGCGCGCCGCCCGCGACGTGCTGCACCGGGACGCGGAGGCCCTGGGGCGGCTGGACGCGGTCGCGGGCGACGGCGACCACGGCCGCGGCATGTGCAAGGGCGTCGACGCGGCACTGGCCGCCGCCGAGAAGGCGCACGCCGAACGCCTCGCCCCGGCAGCGGTGCTCACCGCCGCGGGCGACGCCTGGGCGGCCGAGGCCGGGGGCACCTCGGGCGCCCTGTGGGGCGCTGCGCTGCGCGCCCTCGGCGCCGTACTCCCGGCGGACCGGGCGCCCGGACGCGAGGAGCTGGCATCCGCCGCCACGGAGGCGCTCACCGCCGTCACCTCGCTCGGCGGGGCCGACGTGGGTGACAAGACCCTGGTCGACGCCCTCGCCCCGTTCACCACCGCCTTCGCCGAACAGCTGCGCGCCGGGGCCCCGGTGACCGAGGCGTGCGCGGCCGCCGCGGCCGAAGCCCGTACGGCCGCCGAGCACACCGCCACCCTGCGCCCCCGCCTCGGCCGCGCCCGCCCCCTCGCCGACCGCAGCGTGGGCACCCCCGACCCCGGAGCCACCTCACTCGCCGCGGTGCTGACCGCGGTCGCCACCCTTCCCACGACGACAGGAAGCGATGCCGTATGACCACCGCGACTCCGTTCCGGATCGTCGTCGGCTGTGACGACGCCGGTTACGGCTACAAGGAAGCCCTCAAGCAGGACCTGCTGGACGACCCCCGGGTCGCCGAGGTCATCGACGTCGGCGTGGGCAGCGACGAGCACACCGCCTATCCGCACGTCGCGGTCGAGGCGGCCCGCCGCGTCGCCGACGGCACCGCCGACCGCGCCCTCCTGGTGTGCGGCACCGGCCTCGGCGTGGCCATCAGCGCCAACAAGGTCCCCGGCATCCGCGCGGTCACCGCCCACGACAGCTACTCCGTACGCCGCTCCGTCCTCAGCAACAACGCCCAAGTGCTCTGCTTCGGCCAGCGCGTCATAGGGCTCGAACTCGCCCGCGCGCTCACCGACGACTGGCTCGCCCAGCGCTTCGACGAAACCTCCCCCTCGGCGGAGAAGGTGGCCGCCATCCGCGCCTACGAGAACTGACCCCGACTAGGACGTGACCGAGGGCAGGTAGCGCGGTGCCCGCCAGGCGTGAAGCCGCCGCTCCACCGCGGCCCCCAGCGTGAGGAGCGAGCCGTCCTGGCGGTCACCGGCCATCAGGAGCACGCCCACCGGCAGCTCGTTCACCCTCCCCGCGGGCACCGACAGGGACGGGTATCCCGCCACGGCCGCGGGTGTCGAGGACGGGATCACATCGTTGTCGCCCCGGCCACAGTCCGTCGTCCACGCGGGCGGGTTCGTCGGCGAGGCGATGGCGTCCAGCCGGTGGGCTGCCATCGTCTCGTCGATCGAACGCCGGGAAAGGTCCTTCAACTCGGCCCGCATGGCCCGGTATGCGGGGTCGGTGGTGGGTGGCGCGGCAAGGGCCCGCTCGAACAGCTCCTGCCCGGCGAAGCAGGTCCGCTCTTCCGGGTGGGCGCGGTTGAACTCGACCAGCTCGGCGAGGTTCCGCGGCCCCTCGCGGGTGGCGAGATAGGCGTCGATGTCCCGGTGGAACTCGCTCAGCAGCGCCGGGAATTCGAGCTCGGCCAGCCGCTCCTGATACGGCGGCGTCACCTCGACCACCTCGGCTCCCGCGCTCCGCAGCTTCTCCGCGGTACGGGTCATCACGGCATCCACCTCGGGCCCCAGCGACGGCAGCCGCCACAGCCCGATCCGCTTGCCGCGCAGACTGCCCGGTGGCGTCCGGCCGTCCGGGAGGTGTGCGGTGTCGCCACCGCCGATCACCGCGAGGGTGAGCGCGGTGTCGGTCACATTGCGTGCCATGGGCCCCGCGGTGTCCTGCTCCGCGGAGATGGGGACCACTCCGTCCTGACCGACCAGGCCGAGGCTGGGCTTGTGGCCGACCACCCCGTTCATCCCGGCCGGGCACACGATGGAGCCGTCCGTCTCGGTACCGATCGCCACCTGCGCCAGCGACGCGGCGAGCGCGGCGCCCGAACCGGAGGAGGACCCGCACGGATTCCGGTCCAGGACATAGGGGTTGTTGGTCTGCCCGCCCACCGCCGACCACCCCGACGTCGGCTTCGCCGCACGGAAGTTCGCCCACTCCGACAGATTGGTCTTGCCGAGGATCACCGCCCCCGCGTCCCGCAGCCGGGACACCAGGGCGGCATCGCGGTCCGGTGGGCGGCCCGCCAGCGCCAGCGACCCGGCCGTCGTGGGCATACCGCGGGTGTTCACATTGTCCTTGACCAGGACGGGAATCCCGTCGAGCGGACCCCGGACGTCGCCGCGCCGGTGCCGGGCATCGCTGGCGGCGGCCTGGCGCAGGGCCGTCGGGTCGGTACGCAACACCGCGTGGACCGTGGGGTCGATGGCCTTGATCCGCCGCAGATAGGCGGTGGTCAGACCCGACGAGGTCAGCGAACCGTCCGCCATGCGTGCCTGTAATTCCGGAATGGTGGCCGTATCGAGATCGAGACCCGCGTCAGCAGCCCGCACCTGCGGCGCGCCCGCGCAAAGGGAGCCCACGACCAGGGTGGCGATCGCCACGGCAGTGCTCCGCTTTCTCGTGCCCGTCATGTCCCTCATGTCCCTAATGCGTCCGGTGCTCCTCATGAGGATCAGCGCACAATAGGGTGGCGGCCCACCGCAAGACGCTTTCGCGTCGCCGCCGCACTCGCAATTCCCGTACGTCCCCGGAGCCCGCCCGTGACCACCGCCCCGCAGGCCGAGGCCGCGAAGACCGCCGCGCTGCTGTCCCCCTCACCCACCTCCGTGCCCCGGCCGGAGGCACCCGCAGCGCCGCCGGTACGCCGGGTGCCGCTGGCCGTGTCCGGGCTGCTCGCCGCGGCGCTGACCGCGTACGTGTGGTCCGCGCACGGGGCCAAGCCCGGTGTCCTGCTGCTGCTCGGGCTCGGCCTGGGCATCGCCCTCTTCCACTCCCGCTTCGGCTTCACCTCCGCCTGGCGGCAGCTGGTCGCCGTCGGCAACGGCACCGGGCTGCGCGCCCACACCCTGCTGCTCGGCACCACGGCCACCCTGTTCGCCCTGCTCATCGGCACGGGGACCGGGCTGTTCGGGTCCGTTCCCGCGCCGTCGGCCGAACCGCTGGGCCTGGGGCTGCTGATCGGCTCGTTCGTCTTCGCCATCGGCATGCAGCTCGGTGGCGCCTGCGCGTCCGGCACGCTCTTCGCCGTCGGCTCGGGGCAGACGTCGATCGTGCTCACCCTCGGCGGCTTCATCGGCGGCGCGACCCTCGCCGCCTGGCAGTTCGACCTGTGGAAGGACCTGCCCGCCCTGGAGCCGGTCGTCATGGCCGACCACATCGGCTGGTTCGGCTCCTGGGCGGTGACGATCCTCGTGCTCGCCGCCATCGTGCTGGTCAGCCGAGGTGTGCAGGCCCGCCGCCCCCCGCCGCCGATCGGCCCGGTACCCTCCGCGCGCGGCGCCGCAGCCCGGGTGCTGCGCGGTTCGTGGCCGCTGGCCGTCGGCGCCGTGGCGCTGGCCGTGCTGGGGGCCGGAGTGCTGCTGGTGTCCGGCGGGGCGTGGGGCGTCACCAGCGCCTTCAGCCTGTGGGGAGCGGAGCTGGTACGTGCCCTCGGCGGCCACCCGGAGAGCTGGAGCTGGTGGCAGCAGCCCGGAAACAAGGAGATGCTCGCCGGGCCGGTGCTCGCGGACAAGACCAGCCTCACCGACATCGGTATCATGGTCGGCGCGGCGGCCGCCGCGGCGCTCGGCGGCACCTGGACGCTCCACCGCGGCGTGCCGTGGCGGACGGGCGTCGCGGCGGTGCTCGGCGGGGTGCTGATGGGCATCGGCGCCCGGCTGGCGGGCGGCTGCAACATCGGCGCGTACCTCGCGGGCATCGCCTCCGGCAGCCTGCACGGCTGGCTCTGGGGCGCCTTCGCCCTCCTCGGCACCTGGGCCGGGCTCAAGCTGCGGCCGCTCTTCGGGCTCGGGAATCCGAAGCCGGGCGACGGCGTCTGCTGAGGTACCGAGGGCGTCGGCACGCTCCTGACTCTCCAGTACAAGAGCACCGCACGCACGCGCTAATGTGCGCGCGTGAGCTTACAAGTCGTCATGGGATACGGGCCCGCCGGAGCGGCTACTGCCCGGCTGCTGGCCGAACAGGGGCATACCGTACGGGTCGTCACCAGGTCGGGCCGCAGCGCGGAACCCGGCATCGAGCACGTCGCGCTGGACGCGACGAACAGCAAGGAACTGATCGCGGCGGCGCAGGGCGCTGCCGCGATCCACAGTTGTGCCGCACCGCCCTACCACCGCTGGGCGAGCGAATGGCCCCCGCTGATCTCGTCGGCCTGCGCGGCCGCCGAGGCGACCGGGGCCGTGCTGGTCATGCTGGGCAACCTCTACGGCTACGGCCCGGTGGACGGCCCCCTGACCGAGAAGCTGCCGCTCGCGGCGACCGGCCCCAAGGGGCGGGTGCGCGCGGCGGGGTGGGAGCAGGCGCGGAACCTCCACGAGCAGGGCCGTATCAGGGCGGTCGAGGTGCGGGCCTCGGACTTCTTCGGGCCCGGCGTGACCGACGGGGGACACCTGGCCGCCCGGGTCATGCCCCGCCTGCTGCGCGGCAAGCCGGTCTCCGCGCTCGGGGATCCGGAGGCCCCGCACAGCTGGACCTACCTCCCCGACGTGGCCAGGGCCCTGGTCGAGGTGGCGGGCGAGGAGCGGGCGTGGGGACGGGCCTGGCACGTTCCGACCGAGCCCGCGCTGTCCACCCGGGAGATGGTCGACCGCCTGGCCGCCGAGGCGGGAACGGGGCCGATTGCGGTGCGCGCGCTGCCGCCGGCCGTGCTGGGCGTCGCGTCGGTCTTCTCCCCGCTGATCCGGGCGCTGCGGGAGATCCGCTATCAGTTCGACCGGCCGTTCGTGGTCGATTCGAGCGCGTACGAAGCCGAGTTCGCGGTGCGCGCCACCCCCGTCGACGAGCAGATCAAGGCGACGGTGGACTGGTGGCGCGGGCGACTCGACGGTGCGGGGGGACGCGGGTGACAGCGACAGACTCCCCCGTGGGGTTAGCCGGAGCACGCCGTGATGACATCGCGATCGTGGGGATGGCCTGCCGGTTTCCGGGGGCGCGGAACGTCAACCAGTACTGGCGGCTCCTCACGTCCCCGCAGGCGCAGTTCGCCACCGTCCCGGACTCGCGGTGGCGCAGCGCCGCCTTCCTGAGCGACAACGTACGCGACTCGTCCGCCGCCTATACGGACACCATGGCCCTGCTGCCGGACGTCGGCCACTTCGACGCGGTGCACTACGGCATTCCGCCGCGGCGGGCCAAATCCATGGATCCGCAGGCCCGGCTGCTGATCGACCTCGCCCGTGAGGCGCTCCAGGACGCGGGATGGGAGGCCGAGGGCTTCGACCGCGAGGAGACCTCGGTGATCACGGCGCTCACCGAGAGCGGCTACCGCGAGATCAGCACCATGCAGCTCCGGATGCGTCAGCTGACCGGCGGCGAGTTCGGGGCGCGGGCGACCGACCCCCGGTGGCCGGAGACGGTCCGCGCGGTCAGCGGGCTTCAGGGCACCTCGGTGGCCGGGCTGCTGCTCAACATGGGACCGAACACGGTCAGCTCCGTCTTCGATCTGCACGGCGAGAGCTACGCGCTCGACGCGGCGTGTTCCGGCGGACTCATGGCCGTGGCCAACGCGGTGTTCGCGCTGCGCGCGGGACGGTGCCGCATCGCACTCGCCGGTGGCGCCCAACTCTTGCTCACCCCCGACCTGTTGGTCGGGCTGTGCCGGATCGGCGCCATCTCGCGCAGCGGCAGATGTCTGCCGTTCGGCGCGGAGGCCGACGGCTTCGTCCTGGGGGAGGGCGCCGGGGTCCTGGTGCTGCGGCCCCTGGCCGACGCGCTGGCCGCGGGCGACCGGGTCTACGCGGTGGTCCGCGGCGTCGGAACGGCCAACGACGGGACCGTACAGGGCGGAATGCACCCCCAGGCGGCCGGTCAGCTCCGGGCGCTGCGCCGGGCCTACCGCGACGCGGACCTTCCCCCGGACGCGGTGGGCTATCTCGAAGCACACGGCACCGGGACCACGGTCGGCGATCCGGTCGAGGTCGGTGTGCTGGGCGAGCTGCGCGGGGAGCGGGGCGCCCCCGCCTTCCTCGGCGCGGTGAAGGCGGTGGTCGGCCACGCGCTCAACGCCGCGGGCATCGCCGGGCTCATCAAGTCCGTCCTGGCCGTGCAGCGGGGAGTGATACCGCCGCAGCCCGCGTTCGACCTGGCCGACCGCTCCGGGCTCGACGCCGCCCGGCTGACCATCCCCACCGTGCCCACCCGATGGCCGGAGTCCGGGCAGCCGCGCCGGGCGGGGGTGAGCGCCTTCGGCTTCGGCGGCACCGGTGTCCATCTGGTGGTGGAGGAGTGCACCACGGCACCGGCCCGCCCGGCACCCGACGAGGGGCCGCATCTGCTGGTGCTCAGCGCCCGCGACCGGGAAGGGCTGGCCCGTTACGCCCGCGAACTGGCGCACACCATCACCGGGGACGGGCCGCCGCTGGACGAGGTGGCCGACACCCTGGCGCGCCGGACCCCCTTCGCGGAACGCCTCGCCCTGGTGGTGGAGGACGCCGCCGACGCCGCCACCCGGCTGACCGCGGCGGCCGACGCCGTGGCCGCGGGCCGCACCGGCACCATCGGGCCGGGGCAGGTGATCGGCACGGTGCCCCCCGGTGAGCCGCCACAGGCCGAGGTGCCATGGCCCGGTCCGCCGTCCCGTTCGCCATCCGGTTCGATGTCCGGTGAGCCACGCACGGCCGCCGCGCTGGCCCGGCTCGCGGAGCGCGCGGTCACCGGCGCGGGGCTCCGTCCCGAGGGGGAGCGCATACCCCCGTGCACCCTGCCGCCGAGTCCGCTCGCCCCGCGCCACCACTGGGTGGTGGACGAGACGGCCCGCGACAGCGGGGACACCACCCTTGAGGACATGGGGGAGGAACAGCCCGCCGCCACCGCGTCCGCCGCGTCCATCGTGCTCGAAGAGCTGTCGCGGACCGGCGTCTACCCCCTGTCCGATCTGCACGAGCGGATGGCGCTGGTGGCCGATCTCGGCTTCGACTCCCTGATGTTGCAGGAGCTGGAAACCAACATCGGCAAGCGAATACCGGGCTTCCGCACCGATGAGATCTTCTCGCCCGAACTCACCGTCGAACAGCTCATCGCGCTGACCGGCCCCCACCTCACGGAGGATCCCCCGCCCGGTGCGCCCCCGCCCCGGGAGGCACCCGCGGAGTGGAGCACGGCGACCGCGACCGTCGACGAGTTCCCGGAGGTGCGGCAGTTCGAGGAGCGCCTGGACTCGATCACCGGCAGCGGTGCGGACTTCCCGTACTTCCGGGTCCATCAGGGCACCATCCGCGACACGACCCGGATCGGCGACCGGGAGTATCTGTCCTTCGGCAGCTACAACTACCTGGGGCTCTCCGGCCATCCGGCGGTCAGCGAGGCCGTGCACCGGGCGGTGGACCGGTACGGGACCTCGGTCTCCGCGAGCCGGCCGCTCTCCGGCGAACGGGAGCTGACCGTGACGCTGGAACGGGCGCTCGCCGACTTCCTCGGCGTCGGGGACTGCCTGGCGCTGGTGAGCGGCCATGCCACCAATGTCACGGCGATAGGACACCTGGTCGGGCCGGGCGACCTGGTGCTCCACGACGCCCTCGCCCACGACAGCATCCTTCAGGGCTGCGCCTTGTCCGGGGCGGCCAGACGCCCGTTCGCCCACAACGACACCGAACGGCTGGAACACCTGCTCCGGGTCAACCGGTCCCGCTTCCGGCGGGTCCTGATCGCCGTCGAAGGCGCGTACAGCATGGACGGCGACCTGGTCGACCTGCCCGCCGTGATCGAGCTGAAGCGGCGCTACGGGGCCCTGCTGATGGTCGACGAGGCGCACAGCATCGGCACCGTGGGCGACGGCGGCCGCGGCGTCGGCGAGTTCTTCGGCGTCGACCGGTCCGGCGTGGATCTGTGGATGGGCACTCTCTCCAAGGCCTTCGCCAGCTGCGGCGGCTACCTCGGCGGCTCGGCCCGGATGGTGCGGTGGCTGCGGCACACGCTGCCCGGCTTCGTCTACAGCGTCGGCCTGACCCCGGCCAACGCGGCCGCGGCGCTGGCCGCCACCGAGCTGATCGTCGCGGAACCGCACCGGGTGCGCACCCTGCGGCGGAACGCGCGGCTGTTCCTCGGCCTCGCCACCGCGGCCGGTCTGCCGACGGGCTCCAGTGCCGACACCCCGATCGTGCCGTGTGTCATCGGCGACTCGGCGAGGACGCTGCGCGTCGCGGACCGGTTGTACGAACGGGGCGTCATCGCCGACCCGATCTTCCACCCCGCGGTGGAGGAGGGCCTGGCCCGGCTGCGGTTCTTCGTCACCAGCGAACACCGGGAGGACGACATCCGCCGGGCCGTGACGATCCTGGCCGAGGAGGTGGCGTCCGCCGGTGGCTGAGTAACTCATGTCAGATCAGCGTGCGTTCTATCCGGCTGAGCGTGACGTCCCGTCCTGACGCGGTGCCGTCACCGGCTTCCTCGGCGGGCGGTGTGCCCTGCGCTTCCGCGCTGCCGCCCAGCCGCTGGGAGAGCAGATAGGCGATGATCTCCGCTTCCTGTTCCTGGACGTCGTCGTAGGTGGCGCGCAGGAGCATGTCACGCACGATGTCGGGGTCGAGGTTGGGGAAGAGGAGGCGGGCGCTCGCCTCATCCAGCCAACCCGCCCCGCGATGGCAGCAGATGATGTGGCCCAGCTCGTGCAAGATGATGTGCTCCTGATGCGCGCTGGTCGTGTTGGCGTCGAAGAAGATGAGGTCCTCGTCGCGTGCGGCGACCCACATGCCACACGGGTGCGACGTGGGGATCGGCATCGGGACCAGCGTGATCGGACGTTCGCGGATCTCGCCGAGGTAGCGGCAGAGTTCGGCCACATCGGCCACCTCCGGCAGATCGAGGTCGGCGATCCGCCGCGCACCCGCCTTCCGGAGCCTCTTGAGCTGGCTGCGGCGGTCCTGGTCGGCCGACCGCCCGCCCCTGAGGCCCCTCACCCGGGGTCCGAGGTGTCGGCACCCTCGGAGTCCGAGGCATCGGTGACGGGCGGAAGGCCCTGCATCTGCCGGTACTGATCCATGATGGTCGTGATGGCCTGGAGGTTCTCCTTCTTCATCCCGGCCGCCCGCATCGCCACGGCCCGGACGCCCGCCTGCCGCAGCGCCTCGATGGCGGCGACCTCGCTGAGCACCGACTCGGCGACCTTGTCGTCGAAGAAGTAGGCCACCGAGACGCCGAAGAAGCGCGCCAGGGCGGCCAGGAGGTCCGGTGAGGGGTTGGAGCGCTTCCCCGTCCGCAACTGCGACAGATACACACCCCCGACCTTCAGCTCGGGGTTGGCCCGCTTCAGCTCCTCCGCCACTTCGGCGTTGGTCCAGTGCTTGCCCTTGGGACGAACCGTCTTGAAGAGGTTGTCCAGGCGCACTGCCAGCATGGGCCGATCGTCGGTCTCGGACATGTGATCTCCTCCCCTCACCTCCTCGGATCTTTGCCCTCGGCTAATCGTCAGTTTCGCAGATTAGCGGTCAGTTGACAATCTGCTCCAACTCCGTCAACGTGGGACCTCGCCGATAGCTGTCAGCTAACTCCGCTTGCGGGGGTAGTCGAGTTGATGGACGGTTCTATCGGCCTGGCCCACGGGGGAGGGTCAGGTCCGGCCGGACGGGGACACCCGCCCGGCCGGACGAGGAAAAACGGGGGAACCACGGGGGAAAGAACGGGGGAATCACGGGGGAAACGGGGGAAATCCCGCCCGGTCTGACACGGGGGCAGTCCGGGCGGGAGCTCTCACCTCGCGCCGTCGAGCTTGCGGTAGGCGGACGCCACCTTGGTGAGCCAGGCGACCTCCGCGGTGAAGTTGCCCGTGTCGCGGTCGTGGAAGTCGCCCGCGTCCTCGTTGTCATCGGGGAGGGCGCCGGTGCGCTTCGCGTGCAGGGCCTGCCGGATCTGCGCCGCTTCGGTGAACGCCTGCCGGAACTCCTCGCTCGCACCCGGGCCCGCAGCGCCGCCGTCGGCGCCGTCAGCGGTGCGGTCGATGTAGGGGCGCAAGTCCCGCCAGCCGTCCCGGATTTCGATGACCCGCCGGTGGAGGCGGTAGTTGAGGTCGGAGGCATCGGAGACCGCGGCACCGGGCGGGTCCAGCACGATGTCCGGGGAGGACTCGTACAGATCCCGCCAGAGCGGGTACAGGGCGCGGTACGAGCGGTAACTGTGCGCCCAGTTGAGCAGCTTGGCGGCCGAGCCGCCCCACGAGGAGATGGTCAGGCTGACCGAGAGGATGGCGATGCCCGCCGCGCTGAAGAGGGACGCGAGCACCGTCCAGGCGCCGATGTCGATCCCGACCGCGGCGGTGAGGATGTTGACCGTCCTGGCCGTGCAGTAGAGGAAGAGGACCACCGCGGCGACGGACAGCAGCCGCAGCGCCTGCCGCAGCGACGCCTTGTCGGTCATCCGGGCGTAGGGGCCGCACTGCCGGAAGATGGTCACGCACGGAACCGCCTGGGAGGTGATGAAGACCAGGAGGTAGGTGAGGATCAGCGGCTGGCCGCTGCCGGTGTTGAAGTCCGACGCCGGACGACCCGGGCCGTCGGCGATGAAGAACAGCGCGATCAGCAGCGCGGTGACGGCGATGCCGGTGATCAGCCAGTAGCGGGTCTTCCGTACCGCCTCCTCGTCGGCGGTCGACCAGTGCAACAGGATGATCTGTGCGGTCACGCAGACGGCGACCGCCGACAGGTGCATCAGAAGGATGGCGAGGTTGCCGACGCCCAGAAAGCTGTCGCTCCCCATGACGACGACACCCATCGTGAAGGTGACGCACTGGAGCAGCAGCGTGATGACCAGCGCGCGGTAGGCGTTGTCCCGCCAGCTGCGTCTGACCTGGCACAGCCGGTAGATGAGCGCGGCATACGACGAGAGTGCCGCGATGACGAAGCAGAGGGTCTTGGTGGTGTTCACGGCCCGATTCCCTGCCAGTGCCGCGCACGCGGCGAACGGTGTCGGTCAGGTGTTTCAGTCGGCGGTGTCGGCGGTGCCGTCCAGGGGGACCACGAGGCCGATCCCCTCGGCCGCCACGGCGACGGCGTAGTCGAAGAACGCGGACTCGTCCCGGACGCTGTCGTGGGTGCGGCTGAAGACCTGGAACACCAGGAGCCCGATCAGACTGCTCCACAGCACGATGCCGCGCTCGATGACGTCCGAGAACGGAGCCCCGGGCGCGCCGCCGAACAGTGCCACGGCCTCCGGCAGCAGCAGCGGGGGCCCGGGCACCGCCCGCCGGGGCGGGGTGAGTTCACCGGCCTCCAGCGCCGTACGCACGATGCCGGCCAGCACCGCGGGAGTGCGCGAGGCGGGCGGGACCGTTTCCTGCGGGGCGTGGTAGCCCGGAACGGGCGAGCCGTAGATCAGCGTGAACTCGGCCGGGTTGTCGAACGACCACTGCCGCAGCGCGCGGGTGACGGCGAGGAGTCGCGCCCCCGCCGACCCTCCGGCCTCCGCGGCGGCGTGATCGGCCTGCTCCATCGCGGCGCCGGACGCGTTGTAGGCGTCGATGACCAGGGCGGTCAGCAGGTCGTCCCGATGCGGGAAGACGGCCTCCACTTCGGTGACGGCAAGACCGCCGCCCTGGGCGACGGCCTCCGGTGACAGCCCTCCCGCGCCCTGCTTCACCAGGAGTTGGCGCGCGGCGGCCTTGATCGTCGCCCGCGGCCCGGAGTTCTCGTCGGCGGCGCTCGTTCCGGAAACATCCATGGCCAAACGGTACCTGTCGGCCGCAACGGTCATAAGCGCAGTTGCCCGAGCTGCACGGCCTTGCGCTGTGATCCGCGCCACACTGCTCACGGACCGACAAAGCTGTGGCGGCCGGGCCGAGTTGGGCCCGGTGTGGCGCCGGTGTCAGCTGAAGGTGCGGCGGTAGGTGTGCGGGCTGACGCCGGTGGTGCGTTTGAAGCGGTCGCGGAAGGCGGTGGGGGAGCCGAAGCCGACCTGGGCGCCGATGCGTTCGACGGAGTGGGGCGTGGTCTCCAGGAGGTGCTGGGCCTGGCGGATGCGGGCGCGGTGCAGCCACTGGAGCGGGGTGGTGCCGGTCTGCTCGCGGAAGCGGCGTATCAGGGTGCGGGTGCTGGTCCCGGCGTGGGCGGCGATGTCGGCGAGGGTGAGGTCGCGGCCCAGGTTGTCCTGGAGCCAGGCGAGCAGGGGTTCGAGGGCGGAGCCCTGGGGGGTGGGCGCGTAGTCGTGGACGATGAACTGCGCCTGCCCGCCTTCGCGTTCGAGCGGCATGACGGACAGCCGGGCCGCGTGGGCGGCGACGGCCGAGCCGTAGTCGCGGCGGATCATGTGCAGGCACAGGTCCAGGCCCGAGGCGGCGCCCGCGGAGGTGAGGACCTGGCCGTTGTCGACGTACAGGACGTCCGGGTCCACCTCGATGTCCGGGTAGGCGGTGGCCAGGAGACCGGCCGCGATCCAGTGGGTGGTGGCCCGCAGCCCGTCGAGCAGGCCGGTGGCGGCCAGGATGAAGGTGCCCGAACAGATGGAGGCGATCCGTGTGCCGTCCTCGGCCGCCGCCCGCAGGGCGTCGCGGACCTCCGGGGCGAGCGGGGCCGCGGGGTTGGCGGTACCGGGCACGATGATCGTGTCCGCCCCTTGGAGCCCGTCGAGGCCCCAGGGCGCGCGCAGGGCGAAGGTGCCGGTGTCGATCTCCTGGCGCTCGGCGCACACCCGGATCTGGTAGCCGGGACGCCCGTCCGGCAGGCGGGTGCGGGTGAAGACCTCGATCGGCGTGGACAGGTCGAACGGGATCACCTGGTCCAGGGCGAGAACGGCGATGGTGTGCATGGCCGGAAGATACCCCCTCGCGGGACGGGCTGGGGTGGTCCGGAGCGCTGATTCCTCGACATTGGCGCACGTCAAGGGTGCTCTACTCGCCGTTGGCAGTATCCCGTTGAAAGGTGGCACTCCTGCCACTGGGAGGGAAGGCGGCAGCCGATTAGCTTCGGTGGCGTTCCCGGAACGGACCGGACCTCCCGCCTCGGAAAGAGAGCCCTGCATGCACGTCCAGGTAGTCCTGCTCGACGGCTTCGACCCGCTTGATGTCATCGCCCCCTACGGAGATGAACTCGTCGGGCTGCTGCCACTCCCGCGCGATCTGGGCCTGGCGCCCGTCGGCTTCTGACCCCGATCGGCCACCCTCACCATGACGAAACTCTTCCTCTCCCTGCACGTCCTGGCCGCCGTGATCGCCATCGGCCCCGTCACCGTCGCCGCGAGCATGTTCCCGCCCGCCCTGCGCCGCGCCCACGGCGACCCGCAGGACCACGAGGCGCTCACCACCCTGCGGATGCTGCACCGCATCTGCCGCGTCTACGCCGCCATCGGGATCGCCGTACCCCTCTTCGGATTCGCCACCGCCAGCAGCCTCGGCGTCCTCGGCAGCGCATGGCTGATCACCTCGATCGTCCTGACCGCCGCGGCCGCCGCCATCCTGGCCCTGCTGATCCTGCCCGCCCAGGACGGGGCCCTCACTGCGGCCCGGGCCCCCGGCGCCATCGCCACCCGTGCCCCGGCCCGCCTCGCCATGCTCACCGGCGTCTTCAACCTGCTGTGGGCCACGGTCACCATCCTGATGATCATCCGCCCCGGCTCCACCACGGGAGTATGACCGTGCACCTGCGGCCCTTGCGCATCGCGGCACACGCCGAACTCATCTCGCTGGTCATCATGCTGGCCAACCTCGCCACCGCCCACCTGAAGCCCATCTCCTCCCTGATGGGACCCACCCACGGCTGCGCCTACCTGTTCGTCATCGGCGCCACCTGGCGCCTTCGACAGGCCACGAACACCACCAAGGCCACCGCCGTCATCCCCGGTATCGGCGGCCTCCTCGCACTGCGGCAGCTCGGCCGCGCCGGGACCGTCCCTCCGCACCCCGAGAAGGCAATCCAGTCATGATCCCCTACTTCGCGGCCATTCTGGTCGGCGTCGTCTACGCCCTGTTGATGTCGCTGATCCGCGAACCGCACCGACGCCGTTTCAACGCCATCATGGTGGCGGGAGCGGGAGCGGCCTACCTCAGCGGCGGTGGCATGGGCGGCTGGGAATTCGTCGCCACCGCCGCCATCACCTACGTCGCCTACCGCGGGCTGGAGTCCTGGACGTTCATCGGCATCGCGTGGCTGATGCACACCGCCTGGGACGTGGTGCACCATGTCAAGGGCAATCCGATCATCCCCTTCGCCCACGACTCCTCCCTCGGCTGCGCCATCTGCGACCCCGTCATCGCCCTGTGGTGTTTCCGGGGCGGCCCCTCGCTGATCGCCCTCGTCCGCGGCCGGGTCGGGCCCACTCGATCGGACCGGGCGCAGGATGTCGGGTCCGGCAGGGTGCGATCTTCCTGACGTGAGGGTCGTAAGGGAAGGAGACCGAGGTGCTGGAGCGGCTGAACGAGGCCCTGGACCACATCGAGTCGCATCTCGATCAGCGGATCGAGGTGACCGAGCTGGCACGGATCGCGATGACGTCGGAACACCACTTCCGGCGGATGTTCTCCGCGCTGGCGGGGCTGTCGCTGTCGGAATACATCCGGCGCAGACGGCTCACCGTCGCCGGGGCCGAAGTGCTCGCCGGGGAGCGGACGCTGCTGGAGATCGCGGTGCGCTACGGCTACGGGTCGGGGGAGGCGTTCGCGCGTGCGTTCCGCGCCCACCACGGCGTGGGTCCGGGCGAGGCCCGGCGCAGGGGCGCCACGCTGAACTCCCAGCCACGGATGTCCTTCCGCCTCATCGTCGAAGGGGGTAGCACCATGCGATACCGGGTCGTGGAGAGGGAGCAGTTCCATGTGGTCGGCAAGAAGGCCACGGTTCCGCTCGTCCACGAGGGGATGAACCCGGCGATCGCCGCATTCATCCGCGGCATCGACAAGGAGACGATGCGGCGCATCACCGCACTGTCCGATCAGGAGCCGGAGGGGATCGTCGGGGTCAGTGACGACCTCGACCCGAGCCGGGCGGAGGGAACCGAACTCGACTACTACCACGGCGTGGTGAGCCGGTCCGCCGGTCCCGGGGACCTGGACACGCTCACCGTCCCGGCGGGGACCTGGGCCGTGTTCGAGAACTCCGGATCGTTCCCGCAGGCGCTCCAGTACCTGTGGCGCGACGTGTTCACGCAGTGGTTCCCGTCCAACCCGTACCAGAGCAGGCCGGGGCCCGAGATCCTGCGCACTCAGGTGTCGCAGGACGGGGCGGAGGCGGACGCGGAGTTGTGGATCCCGGTGGAACGCACCGCGGTCTGAGCCGTCACCGGTCCGGAGCGTGCGCGAACACCCACCGGTTGGCGGCCAGGGCGTCGTGCCGCTCCGGGCGCGGGCCGCGTCCGTAGCGGCTCGTGAAGTCGAACGGGGTGCGGACCGTCGTGGACCAGCCCCGCGCGGTCAGGTCTCCGGCGGTGTCGGGCCGCGGCTCGCCGTCGAAGAGGGCGAGCAGGTCGACACCGATCCGGAGCCGGGCCGCGGAGTAGACGGGGCTGTCGCGGACCGCCGCCGACTCCGTGCCGAGCTTCACCTCGTACGCGAGGGTGCTCCCCGCCGCGCTCAGCCCGTCCACCGTTTCCACGAGCAGCCGTTCGGCGGCGGAGGGCAGATAGAGCAAGAGCCCCTCCGCCAGCCAGGCGGTCGGCTTTGCCGGATCGAAGCGCGCGGCGGTGAGCGCTCCGGCCCAGTCGGATCGCAGATCGGCCGCGAGCGTGACGCGCTCCGCCCGGGGCGCGTCACGCAGTCCGTCGAGCACCCCGTGCTTGAACGCGAGGATCGGCTCCTGGTCGATCTCGAACACCGTGCAGCCGGGCGGCCAGTCGAGGCGGTACGCCCGCGAGTCGAGCCCCGCCCCGAGCAGGACCACCTGGCGGGTGCCCGCGCGCGCCCGGGCCAGGAGGAAGTCGTCGAGCACCCGGGTCCGCAGACCGAAGTAGCGCCCCAGCCGACCCCAGAGGGGATCGGCGTCTCCGCCCGGCACCTGCTGGGGCCGCACCGGCCAGTTCGCGGACGCCCGCCCCGCGGCGCGCACGAAGTGCTCCGCGTACGGGTCCCGCGCGAGCGCGTCGGGGCGGTGGGCCTCGATCGCCCGCGCCGCGGCGACCATGAGAGCGGTCTGCCCGACGCCTCGTGCCACGCCGGTGTTCTCCCGCGTCACGCCGGTGTTCTCTCGCGTCGCGTCGGTCATGCGTCCCCCTCCCCGGTGCGCCGTGCCCACCCGGCCGCCGTCCCCCGTGGTCAGACCGCCGTGCCCGCGACCAGGTGATCGCCGGGAATTCCGGCCTTGCCCGGGGCGTAGTAGTCCTTGATCCCGTCGACCCAGGTCGCCACCTGGATCCGGTCCGCCTCCGAGGGACCGAAGGCGTCGAAGAGGGCGTCGATGTTCGCGCGCTCGAAGCCGATGGCGGTCATCAGCGCCACGAACGCGGGGCGTTCGACTGTCCCGTCGCCGCCCGGGTCCCCGAGCGCGGCCAGCGCCTCGGCGAACGCGTCGATCGTCGCGTCGAACCGCTCGGGCGAGAGCACGCAGGCGGTGTACTCCTCGAAGGTGATCTCGCCGTCCCCGTTGGCGTCCGCTTCCCTGCGCAGCGTCGTCCAGTACTGACGGAACGCCGCGCGCATCGTGTCCTTCGCCGCCTCGTCCGCGTCGGGCGCCGCCTCGACGACGCGGCCCGCCATCAGCTCGAAGTCATCGGCTTCCAGGACGCCGTTTCCATCGGCGTCGAGCAGGGAGAAAACGAGCGCGACCCGCTTGGTGGCCTCTGTGCGCATGAACCGTGTCCCCTTCCGGTCGGTGACCGGAGCTGTGCGCCCGGCCGCCGGCTCACTATCCGGTCGACGGCGCGCACAGGCGGCGTCAACCGATCGCCGTTTCACTCGAACGAATGGAATTGGGTCGACGGGGTCGCGCGACGGCCATGGGACCTCACCGGAATCTCCATGCCTTGTTTGCATCGGCCGGATCGGGCAATTCGTGCAGCATGGCTAACGCACGAGCGAACAACGAATCGACCGACCGCGCGACCAAGGCCACGAAGGCGACAGCCGCCAAGGCCAAGGAGACCTCCGCGAAGGCGGCGGGGAAGACGGCGGCGAAGGCGGAGTCCGCAGGCCAGTCGACCGCCGATGCCGCCGAGTCCGCCGGGACCGGCGCGGCACGCGCCGCGGCCGGTGCGGGCAGTGCCGTCGGCAACGCCGTGACCTCGGTGGGGGCCACGGCGGGGAAGGCGGCCGAGTCGGCCGGCACCGCCGTGACCAGCACGCTGAAGGGTGTGACCTCGGCGGCCGGGCAGGTGACCTCTGCCGCCACGACCGCCTGGACCGTCCTGAAGCACCGCAAGCTCATCGCGGCCGGTGCCGCGGCCGGGGTCACCGCCCTCAGCGCGGCGTCCTACGCCGTGGGCCGCCATGCGGAGCGCAGCGGCCACGGTCCCGTCACGCGGTGGACGGGCGGCCGCATCTGACAGGCCGCCCGACCGCCCGACCGACCCCACGGACCCGTCCGCCCCGTCCGCCCCGCCCGACCCCACCGACCCGACCGCCCGCCGAGGCCACCGACGATGTGGCCTTCGGCGGGCGGTTTCGTGCGGATGCACCCCGCGCAGTATTTGCGGATGGGACGGTTGCTCAATAAGGGGTGGCATGGGCGGGTGTTGAGGGACCGGCGCATGGGCAGACAGGGGAGGGAGTGACCGCCGAAGGCCCGGGCGTGCTCGATCGCGCGGGACCCGAATCGGCCGTTTTCCTGGCCGAATTGCTACTCCAGGGCTGTGAGCTGCGGCGATCTGTTGTGTGCCGCCGCTATGCGGCGGCCCGGAGTGATGATCCTCTCCATTGCCATCCCTTTGCGAGGTCTTTACTCGCCTGTTAGTCTTCCGGCGACCGGACAAGATCGGATCACCGCCGAGCGGCCCGTGCCCGAACAGCCCGACGACTGATGCAAATCGCCCTGTGAAGCCACTTCTACGTTGAGGTCGTCACACGGCGACCGGGCGGGAACCTCATGGCCCTGGACGAAACCGGCACCGAACTCCCCCTTTCCGAGGCGCAGTCAGGCGTGTGGCTGGCCGAGCGGTCCCGGCCCGACCTGTCCTCGCCGTACCTCTGGGGCGAGTACACCGACATCACCGGCGCACTCGACACCGGTGTCCTCGTGGCCGCCGTCCGGCAGGCCGTGCGCGAGACCGAAGCCCTCCACGTCCGCTTCGCCGAGACGCCGGACGGACGGCCGGTCCAGCACGTGGCGCGCCCGCGCTCCGTCCCCTTCCCGGTGCGCGACCTGCGGCACGAGCCCGACCCGTACGCGACGGCCCTCGCCTGGATGCGCAAGGAGCTGTCCCGGCCCGTCGACCTGGCCGAGGGCGAGCTGTTCGACGGCGCCGTCCTGCGGATCGGCGACCAGCGGCATCTGCTGTTCACCCGGGTGCACCACATCGTCCTCGACGGCTTCGGAATGACGCTCTTCTCGCGCCGCGTCGCGGACCTCTACGGCAGCCTGCTCGACGGCGGCCCGATACCCGACAACGGCTGGAGCCCGCTCCGTGCCGTCCTCGACGAGGAGCGGGCCTACCCCGCCTCACCCCAGTGGGAGGCCGACCGGCAGTGGTGGCTCGGCCACATGGAAGGCCACCCGGAATTCCTGAGCCTGGCCCCGCGCCCGGCCCCGGTCCCGGCCGCCTCGCTGCGGCTGACCAGCACCCTGCCGGAAGCGGAGTTCGCCCAATTGCGGGCGGCCGCACAGGACATGGGGCAGCGCTGGTCACGGCTCGTCATCGCGGCGACCGCCGTCTTCGTCCACGCGATGACCGGCAGCCGGGACGTCGTCCTGAGCCTGCCCGTCACCGGACGGGTCAGCGAGCAGAGCCGTCGGGTGCCCGGCATGTCGGCCAACGTGCTGCCGCTGCGCCTGTCCGTCGACCCCGCCGCCCCCTTCACGGACCTGGCGGCCCGGGCCGACGAGGCGATCGCCCTCGTCCAGCGGCACCAGCGCTACCGGGGCGAACAACTGCGCCGCGACCTGCACTACCCCCAGGACGGGCGGCGCTTCTTCGGGCCCGTGCTCAACATCCAGCGCTTCGCCTACGGTCTGCGCTTCGGCCCGGCCACCGCCACCGTGCACAACCTCCAGGCGCCGCCGTCGGAGGACCTGTCCCTGGTGGCCTACGACCGCGGCGACGGCCCGCTCACCATCGACGCCGACGCCAACCCCGCCAACCACTCCCCGGAGCTGCTGCGCGACGCCAGTGACCGCTTCCTGCGCGTGCTGCGCCAGGCCGCCGCCCGCCCGGGCCGGACCCCCGTGGCGCGTTACGCCGTCACCTCGGCCGCCGAGCGCGACCGGATCGGGGCGGCGGGCAGCGGGCGGCCGCAGCGGTACACCGGCCCGGCGCGCACGGCGCTCGCGGGGTTCGAGGCCCATGTCGCCGCCACGCCCGAGGCGTTCGCCGTGCGCTCGGCCGCGACCGGCGAACGGCTCACCTACCGGCAGCTCGACGCCCGCGCCACCGCCCTCGCGGCCCGGCTGACCGCGGCGGGCGTCACCGCCGAGACACCGGTGGCGCTCCTGGTCGAGCGCTCGCCCGATCTCGTCGTCGCCGTGCTGGGCGTGGTCAAGGCGGGCGCCGCGTATCTGCCGCTGCACCGCGCGGACGCCCCGAGCCGCCTGGCCGCGATCGCCGACGGAGCCGGAGCGCGGTTCCTGATCACCGACGCCACGACCCAGGACGACGACATCGCCACGTGGTTCCGCGACCGGGGACACCAAGTCCACGTCCTCGGCGCCCTCGGCGACGAGCCGTCCGGCCCGCCGCGGCACCTTCCGGTGAACGTGCAGCCGGAGCACCTTGCGTGCGTGATGTACACCTCGGGCTCGACCGGCACCCCGAAGGGCGTCGCCATCACCCACGCCAATCTCGTACGGCTCGCCGCCGACCGCTGGTGGGACGAAGGCGGCGCCGCACGGGTGCTGCTGCACTCCCCGCACGCCTTCGACGCGCTCAACCTGGAACTGTGGGTGCCGCTGCTCACCGGCGGCGAGATCGTCATCGCCCCGCCGGGCCGGATGGACCTCGGCGTCCTCCGCGATGTCATAGCCGCCCACCGCGTCACCGGACTGTGGCTGACGGCGGGCCTGTTCGCGGCGCTCGCCGAGGAGGACCCCGACTGCCTCGCCGGTGTCCGCCAGGTGTGGACCGGCGGCGACGTGGTCGCGCCCGAGGCCGTACGACGCGTCCGCTCCGCGCCCCGGGCCCCCGCCGTCGTCAACGGCTACGGACCCACCGAGACCACGGTCTTCGCCACCCGGCACCCGGTGGACCACCTCCCCGAACACACGGCCTCGATCCCCATCGGCAGCCCGCTCGACGGCACCCGGGTGCACCTCCTCGACGACGCGCTGCGCCCCGTCCCGCCCGGTGTCACCGGCGAGGTCTACCTGTCCGGCACCGGGCTCGCCCGCGGCTACCTCGGCGCGCCGCGCCGGACCGCGGAGCGCTTCGTGGCCTGTCCGTTCGGCCCGCCCGGCGCCCGGATGTACCGCACCGGAGACCTCGCCCGCTGGAACCCGGACCGGACCCTGGACTTCGCGGGCCGCGCCGACAGCCAGGTCAAACTGCGCGGCTACCGGGTCGAACCCGGCGAGATCGACGCCGCGTTGTGCCGCCACCCGGCCGTGACCCGGGCCGCCACCGTGCTCCGCGAGGACCGGCCCGGTGAGCGCAGGCTCGTGTCGTACGTCGTCACCGCGCGGCCGGAGGCGGACGGGGACGCCGACGCCGACGCGTTGCGGCGCCACGCCACCGAGCACCTTCCGGCGTTCATGGTGCCGTCGGCGATCGTCCCCGTCGAACGGCTTCCCCTCACCCGTAACGGCAAGCTCGACCGCGCCGCGCTGCCCGCGCCGCCCACCCCGCGACGCGACGCCGAGGACGGTACGAACGGCACCGGCGCGGACCGGCCGCCCCGCTCGCCCGCCGAGGAGACGCTGATCGCGTTGTTCCGCGAGGTGCTGGGCGAACAGCACATCCCCCCGGACACCGGCTTCTTCACCCTGGGCGGAGACAGCATCCTGGCGATCCACCTGGTCAGCCGGGCCAGGCGGGCGGGGCTCCCGCTCACCTCCCAGGACGTCTTCCGCCACCCCACGGTCGCCGCGCTGGCCGCGACCCTGGCCGACCGGCCCCCGCTGCCCACGGGCCCGAACGTCCCCGCCCGCGACACCGACACCGACACCGACGACGACCCGGCGGTGGAGCCGACACCCGTGATGCACTGGCTGCGCGAGCGCGGCGGGCCCGTCGCCGGGTTCGCGCAGTCGATGGCGCTGCGCACCCCCGCCGCACTGGACCTGCCGAGGCTGCGCACCCTCCTCCAAGGGCTGCTCGACCGGCACGACATGCTGCGCCTCCGGCTGGTGGCGCGGGACTCCTCCTGGGAGCTGCGGACCGAACCCCACGGCCGGATCGCACTGGTCCGGCACGACGCGTCCGGCCTGGACCGGCAGGCGCTGGACGCCGCCGTACGGGAGCACGCCGCGCGGGCCGGAGAGCGGCTGGACCCCGAGGAGGGGCGCGTCGTCCACGCGGAGTGGTTCGACGCCGGGGCCGATCGGCCCGGCACGCTCGTCCTCACCGTGCACCACCTCGCCGTCGACGGGGTGTCGTGGCGGATCCTGCTCGACGACCTGCGCGACGGCTGGCGCGCGACGGCTGACGGCCGGACCCCGGCACCGCCGCCCGTCGGCACGGGCTTCGGGAGGTGGAGCAGGGCGCTGGCGGCGCATGCCCGGGACGCGTCGGTCCTGGCCGAACTCCCGTACTGGACCCAGGTCGCCAACGCGGTCGGCCACCTCCAGACGGAGCCGCGGCCGGACCCGGAGCGGGACACCGAGGCCACCCGCCGCCACCACACCCGCACCCTTCCGGCCCCGCTGACCGCGGCCCTGGCGGAGCGGGCCACCGCCGCGTTCGGCGCCTCGCTGAACGACCTGCTGCTGACCGCGTTCGTCCGGGCCGTCGCGGACTGGCGGGGCGCGAGCGAGACGGCCGTCGGGCTCGACCTGGAGGGCCACGGCCGGGAGGAGTTCGCCGCCGGTCTCGAACTGTCGCGTACGGTCGGCTGGTTCACCGTCATCCACCCGGTGCTGCTCGACGCGGGGGACGGGGACACGCCGTGGGACGTGGCCGTGGCCCGGGTCCGCGCGGCCCTGCGCGACGTACCGGCCCATGGCCTCGGCTACGGCCTGCTGCGCCACCTCAACCCGGACACCGCCACCCGGCTGGCCGCACCCGCACCGCCCCGGATCGCCTTCAACTACCTCGGCCGCTTCGAGGCGGACGGCGAGCGGGACTGGAGCCCGGACGGGAGCGTCCTCGCGTCAGGGGCGTCGCCGGAACTGCCGCTGGCGCACACCGTCGAACTCGACTCCGTCATCGTCGACCACCCCGAAGGCCCCCGGCTCACCGCCATGTGGTCCTGGGCCGGTCGCCTGCTGGACGACGCGCACATGGCGGACCTGGCCGAGCGCTGGTTCGACCACCTCGCGGCGCTGGCCGCCGGTGCGGCCGAGCGACCCGCGGCAGCCGCGGTGGCCGGGCGACCCGCGGTGGCCGCGGCGGACCGCGAGGGCGAGGCGTTGCCGCTGGCGCCCCTCGCCCAAGGGCTGCTGTTCCACTCCCAGTACGACCAGGGCGAAGACGGCAGCGCCGACCCGTATCTCGTCCAGTTCGTCTTCGAGCTGACCGGTGAACTCGACGCAACGGCACTGCGCGAGGCGCTGCGCGCCCTGGTGCGCAGGCATCCGAACCTGGCCGCCGGGTTCCGGCCGGACGCCGTCGGCAGGCCCGTGCAGACGGTGCCGGACCACATCGACGTTCCGTGGCGGGAGGAGCGGGTGGCGTCCCCCGCGGAGGAGGCCGCCTTCCTCGACCGGGACCGGCGTGTGCGGTTCGACCTCGCCCGGCCGCCCGCGCTGCGCGCCACTCTCCTGCGGGCCGTCGGGCGGCGCCACGTCTTCGTACTGACGGCCCATCACATCCTGCTGGACGGCTGGTCCTGGCCGATAGCGGTCCGGGAGCTCTTCACCCTCTACGCGGGCGGAACGCCCCCGGCCGCCACGCCGTACCGCGCCTACCTGGACTGGCTCGCCACGCGCGACGCCGAGGCGGACGAGGCCGCGTGGCGCGGTGTCCTGTCCGGGCTGGACGGGCCCACCCTGGTCGGTGGCGAGCGCGGCCGGGACAGCGCCTCCCACCACGGCCAGGCCGACGCCGAGCTGGATGCCGAAGTGACGGACGCACTGCGGCGGGCGGCCCGTGCGCACGGGCTGACCGTCAACACCCTCGTACGGCTCGGCTGGGCGATGCTGCTGGGCGCCCACACCGGCCGTGACGACGTCGTCTTCGGCGCCACGGTCTCCGGCCGCCCGCCCGAGCTGCCCGGTGTGGAGAACATCGTCGGCCTGCTGATCAACACCATCCCGGTCCGGGTCCGCCTCGATCCTTCCCGCACCGTCGAGGAGACGCTGCGCGCGCTGCGCGACCAGCAGCTCGCCGTCGTCGAGCACCAGTACGCCGATCTCACCCGGCTCCAGCGCCTGGCCGGACACGGCGAACTGTTCGACACCCTCGTCGTGTTCGAGAACTACCCGATCGACGCCGATGTCCTGCGGGACGTCGCGCCCGGCATCGAGGTCACCGGGCTGCGGGTGATGGACGGTACGCACTACCCCCTGTCGCTCATCGTCATCCCCGGCGACGGCACGCGACTCGGCCTGCGGCTCGACCACCACACCGGAGTCCTCGACGCGGACGCCGCCCGGCGCCTGCTCGACCGGCTCGGCGCGCTGCTCGGCCGTATCGCCGCCGCGCCCGGCGTCCGGCTCGCCGACATCGGCCTCCTGCTGCCGCACGAGCGGACACCCCGGCCCCCGGCCGTCGAGCGGACACCGGGCCGTGTCACCCTGCCCGCGCTGTTCGAGGCGCAGGCGGCACTGCGACCCGACGCCCCCGCGCTGACCGACGGCGAACGCACCCTCGGCTACCGCGAGTTGAACGAGCGGGCCAACCGCCTCGCGCGGGCGCTCGTGGCCCGTGGCGCGGGCCCGGGCCGACTCGTCGCCCTCGCCCTGCCACGCGGTGCCGACCTGGTGACCGCCATCCTCGCCGTGCTCAAGTCCGGTGCGGGCTACGTACCGCTGGACCCGGCCACCCCGCCCGAGCGCGTCCGCCATGTGCTCGACGAGGCCGACCCGCCGCTGGCCGTGGCGACGGCCGACACCGCGGCCCTGCTGCCGCCCGGCCGGGACCGGCTGCTGCTGGACGACCCGGAGACGGCCGCCGCCCTGGCCACCGGCCCGGCCGGTGACCTCGGCCGGTGCACCGACCCGCACACCACCGCCTACGTCATCCACACCTCCGGCTCGACCGGCACCCCCAAGGGCGTCGTGGTCACCCACGACAACGTCGTACGGCTGCTGGACACCACCGACGAGCAGTTCGGCTTCGGCCCGGACGATGTGCACGCCCTGTTCCACTCGTACGCCTTCGACGTGTCCGTGTGGGAACTGTGGGCGGCGCTCGGCCGTGGCGGGCGGCTCGTCGTCGTACCGCACACCGTCAGCCGGTCGCCCCGCGAGATGTGGCAGCTGCTCGTCCGCGAACGGGTTACGGCCCTCTGCCAGACGCCGTCGGCCTTCTACCAACTCGCCCAGGCGGAAGCCGACATGGCGCGGGAGGCCGACGGCCCGCCCCGGCACGCGCTGCGCGTCGTGGTCTTCGCCGGGGAGGCGCTGGACCCGCGCCGCATACGCCACTGGTATCCCGAGGGCCCCGCCACCCACGGCCGCCCCCGGCTGGTGAACATGTACGGCATCACCGAGACCACCGTGCACTCCACGTACGCCGAACTGACCGACCCGGCCGACACCCGCAGCGCCATCGGCGAACCGCTCGCCGACCTGCGGCTGCACCTGCTCGACCACGCGCTGCGGCCCGTGCCGCCCGGCTGCCCCGGCGAGATCTACCTCTCCGGCCCCGGCGTGACCCGCGGCTACCTGGGACGGGAGGCCCTGACCGCGACCCGTTTCGTGGCCGACCCCTTCGGCCCGCCCGGCTCCCGGATGTACCGCTCGGGAGACCTGGCGCGCCGGTGGCAGGACGGCACGCTGGAGTACCTGGGCCGCACCGACCAGCAGGTGAAGGTGCGCGGTTTCCGGATCGAGCCGGGCGAGATCGAGGCCGTCCTGGAGCGCCACCCCGACGTCGTCCAGGCCGCGGTCCTCGTCAAGGACGGCGGCGCGGACGGTGGCGCCCAACTCGTGGCGTACACCGTCCCCGCGACCGCGGACACCCGCCTCGACCCGGCCGCGCTGCGCCGGTACGCCGCCGACCACCTGCCCGGATACATGGTGCCCGGCTTCGTGGTGCCGATCGCCCGGCTGCCGCTCACCCGCAACGGCAAGCTCGACCGGCGCGCCCTGCCCGACCCCACCGAGGGGCTGCGGACCGGCGCCGGGCGGGCGCCCGCCACCGAGCTGGAACGGTTCCTGTGCCGCGCCTTCGCCGAAACGCTCGGCGTACCCGAAGTCGGCGTGGAGGACGGCTTCTTCGACCTCGGCGGACACTCGCTGCTCGCCACCCAGCTGATCAACAAGATCCGTGCGGGCCTCGGCATCGACCTCGCCATCCGCACCCTGTTCGACGCGCCCACCGTGGCCGCGCTCGCCCCGCGCGTCACCGCGCAGCGCGAGCCCCGCCGGGCCCCGGCCGGACGTCCCGCGCAGCGCCCGCCACTGCGCCCCGGGCTGCGCCCGGCCCGTGTCCCGCTGTCGTTCGCCCAGCGCCGCCTGTGGTTCCTCCACCACTTCGAGGACGCCGGGCCGACGTACCACATGCCCTTCGCCTTCACGCTCGACGGCCCGCTGGACACCGAGGCGCTGCGCGCCGCGCTGATGGACGTCCTGACGCGCCACGAGATCCTGCGCACCGTGGTGGAGGTCCACGACGGCGAGCCCTGGCAGCGCGTCATCACCCCCGTCGAACCGCCCTTCGAGACCGCCGAGGTGGATGAGGAGGACCTCGTCGAGCGCCTCGCCGCCGACGCCGCCCGCCCCTTCGACCTGGCCACGGAACTGCCCCTGCGGGCGACGCTGTACGTGCTGGGCCCCGACCGGCACGTCCTGCTGATTCTGCCCCACCACATCGCGGCCGACGGCTGGTCGCTGACCCCGCTCACCCGCGACCTTTCGGCCGCCTACCGGGCCAGGGCCGCGGGTGATGCCCCCCGGTGGGAGCCGCTGCCCGCGCAGTACGCGGACTTCGCCCTCTGGCAGCGGGAGCTGCCCACCGACGCCGCCACCGCGTACTGGACGCGCGCCCTGAGCGGCATCCCGCAGGTGCTGCCGCTGCCCGCCGACCACCCGCGCCCGCCGACCACCTCGCACCGCGGCGGCACCGTCGAGCTGGCCCTGGACGCTGAACTGCACCGAGGGGTCACCGCCCTCGCCCGCGAACACGAGGTGAGCGTGTTCATGGTGCTGCACGCCGCGCTCGCCGCCCTGCTGTCCGGGCTCGGCGCGGGCGAGGACATCCCGATCGGCACGGCGGTCGGGGGCCGCCACGACGCGGCGCTGCACGACACCATCGGCTGCTTCGTCAACACCCTGGTCCTGCGCACCGACCTGTCGGGAACCCCCTCCTTCGCCGAGTTGCTGCGCCGGGTGCGCACGGCCGATCTGGACGCCTTCGAGCACCAGGAGCTGCCGTTCGAGCAGTTGGTGAAGCTCCTCAACCCGCCGCGCTCCACCGCGTACCACCCCGTCTTCCAGGTGATGCTGGCCTTCCAGGACACCGGACGTGCCGACATCGAGCTGCCGGGGATCACCGCGCGGCAGGTGCCGGTGCACGGCGACCGGGCCCGCCTGGACCTGCTGTGGAGCCTTCAGCAGGAGTACGACGCGACCGGCGCGCCCGCGGGCGTGTCCGGGGTGCTGGAGTACAACGCCGACCTGTTCACCCGGCCCACGGCGGACGCCCTGAACGAGCGGCTGGCCCGGCTGCTCCGCGCCGCCGTGGCCGACCCCGGCCGGGCCGTCGCGGACCTGCCCCTGCTCACGGAGGACGAGGAGCGACGGACCGTCACCACCTGGAACGACACGGCACACGAGGTGGCCGGGGCGGGCGTGGTGGAGATGTTCACGGCCCGGGCCCGCCGTACGCCGCACGCGCCCGCCGTGATCGGGGCCACGGAGACGGTGGACTTCCGGCAGCTCGCCGAGCGGGTCGCGGACCTGGCCCGGACGCTACGGGGCCGTGGCGCGGGCCCGGGCCGACTGGTCGCCGTCGGCCTGCCGCGCGACACCGGCCTCATCACGGCGTGCCTGGCCGTGATGTCCACCGGTGCCGCGTATCTGCCGTTCGACCCCGACCTGCCGCCCGACCGCATCGCCGCGCTGCTCGCCGACGCCCGCCCCGCCCTGGTCCTGCGCGCCCCGGACAGCGGTGGCGAGCCGTGGGCACTTGCCACCTCACCCGACCCGGCCCGGTTGCCCGACGACGCGGCCTACGCGATCCACACCTCCGGCTCCACCGGCCACCCCAAGGCCGTCGTCGTCCCGCAGCCCGCGCTGGTCAACCTCCTGGCGACCCTGCGCGAGCGCCTCGGCGTCCATGAGGGCGACCGCGTCCTGGCCGCCGCACCCGCCAACTTCGACATGTCGGTGCCCGAACTGTTCCTCGGCCCCGTCACCGGCGCCGCCACGGTGGTCGCCGACACCGCGACGCTCCGCGACCCGGATGCCCTGCTCGCCCTCCTGGCCCGGCACCGCGTCACCGTCATGCAGGCCACCCCCTCGCGCTGGCAGACCCTGGCCGACCGGCGGCCGGACGCGCTGCGCGGCATGCGTGCGGTCATCGGCGGCGAGGCCGTCCCCGGCCCGCTCGCCGAAACCCTCACCGGCCTCGGCTGCCGACTGTTCTCGTACTACGGCCCCACCGAGACCACCGTCTGGTCCGCCTGCCACCCCGTCACCGGCCCCCAGGAGCCCGCCGTCCCCCTGGGCCGGCCCGTCGCCAACACCCGCGCGTACGCCCTGGGCCCCCGGCTGCGGCCCGTGCCGCCCGGCGCCATCGGCGACCTGTATCTGGCGGGCGCGGGCGTCGCCCACGGCTATCTGCACCGCCCGTCGCTCACCGCGCAGCGCTTCGTCGCCGACCCCTTCGGCCCGCCCGGCGCCCTCATGTACCGCACCGGCGACCTGGCCTCGTGGCGGGCCGACGGCACGCTGCGCTTCCACGGCCGCGACGACGACCAGATCAAGCTGCGCGGCCACCGCGTCGAACTCGGCGAGATCGAGGCGGCGTTGACCAGTCACCCCCAGGTCGGGGCGGCCGCCGCGGCGGTGTGGGACGTGGGCCCGGACGACCGTCGGCTGGTCGGCTACATCGTCCCCGGCCCCGCCGGAGCCTCCGGCGCCGACCTCGACTCCGTACGCGACCACCTGGCCGCGCGGCTGCCCGACTATATGCTCCCGGCCCGCCTCCACACGCTCGACCGCCTCCCGCTCACCCGCAACGGCAAGGTGGACCGGCGCGCGCTCCCCGAGCCGGACTGGGGGAGCGGCACCGGCAGCCGGGCGCCGGGCACGCTGCGGGAGGAGACGCTGTGCCGGTTGTTCGCCGAGGTGCTCGGCGTGGACCGGGTCGGCGCCACGGACAGCTTCTTCGCCCTGGGCGGCCACTCGCTGAGCGCCACCCGGCTCGCCACCCGCATCCGCGACGTACTCGGTCTGCGGCCCACCATCCGCGACCTGTTCGAAGCCGCCACCCCGGCCACCCTCGCCGCCCGCCTCGACGACGGCACCCCGACCACCCGGGGCCACCTCATCGCGTACCGCGCCACCGGCGAGGCGGCACCGGTGTTCTGTGTGCACCCGCTGAGCGGCATCGGCTGGCTGTACGCCGGGCTGCTGCACCACGTCGACCGCGCCCATCCGCTCTACGCCCTGCGGGGCGAGGGCCCCGGTGGCATCCGCGAACTGCCGTCCAGCATCGAGGAGATGGCCGAGCGGTACGTGGACGAGCTGCGCTCGGTACGCCCGCACGGCCCGTACCACCTGGTGGGCTGGTCCTTCGGCGGAGTCGTCGCCCACGCCATGGCCGTGCGGCTGCGGGAGCTGGGCGTCGCACCGGGGCTGGTGTGCGTCGTCGACGCCCTGCCGCCCTCCGGTGACGGCGACGACGGCGGCGAAGCACCCGGCGCACCCATCGACGAGGAGCGCATCCACCGCATCCTGGTGACCGCCGCCGGGCACGACGAGCGCCGGTTCCCGCCCGGTGGGCTGGACTTCGCCACCGTCACCGCCCTGCTCCGCACCGAGGGCAGCGCGCTCGCGACCCTCACCGAGGACGACATCGGCCGCATCGTCGCGGTGGCGAAGAACAACGCCCGGCTCCTGCGTGCCTACCGGCCACCCGTCCTCGACGGCGACGCCGTCCACGTGGCCGCGGCCGGAAACCGCCCGTCGCTGGAGAAGGCGTGGCGCCCCCTCGTCACCGGTGCACTCACCCTCCACGAAGTGGACAGCGACCACGAGCGGATCATGCAGCACCAGCACATCGGCGGCTTCGGCCGGATCCTCGACCAGGAACTGCGCCGCCACGACCGCACCGCCCGAGGGACGGAGAACCCATGACATCCGTGGCGCACCGCGCCCCGCTGGACACGGCGGAACTGGCGCAACGCTACCGAGCGGAGCTGCTCGGCCTGGGCGCCCTTCCGGCCGGCGCCCGCGTCGTCATCCGGCTCCCGCACGGCGAACCGCTGGCCGGTGCCTTGCTCACCTGCTTCGACCTGCGGCTCGTCGCCGTACCACAACACCCGCGCACCTCCGACGCGGAACTGGCCGCCGCCGTACGGCGGGTGGATGCCTCAGCCGTCATCGACACACCCGCCGACCGCACCCACCCGATCGGGCTGCGGATCCTCCCCGGGGCGCCCGCCGAGCCCGATCCCGGGGCGGCGGAGCTGGCGTTCATCATGTTCACCTCGGGGTCCACCGGCACCCCCAAGGGCGTGATGCTCAGCCGCCGCGCCGTCCTCGGCAACGCCACCAAGACGGCGCGGCTGCACCGCTTCGCCCCCGACCGCCCGCACGGCACCTGTCTTCCGCTGTACCACTGCAACGCGCTCGTGATGTCGCTGATCGGCGCCCACACCACGCGCACCCCGCTGGTCCTGCACACCGCCTTCGACCCCGAACGCTATCTGCGCGACCTGGCGGCGGGCGGCGCCCGCACCGGCTCGATCGTCCCCGCCCTGCTCTCGGAGCTGGTGGAGGCCGGACCCGCCTGGCCGGACGACTTGGACTACCTGATCACCGCGGCCGCCCCGCTCACCGGCGACCTCGCCCGGCGCTTCCACCAGCGCTACGGGCCCAGGCTCCGCCAGGGGTACGGGCTCACCGAAGCGGTCAACTTCAGTTTCACCATGCCCCGGCTGACCGGCGAGGACTTCACGGCGCAATACCTGGACCGCTTCCCGCCGGTCGGACTCCCGCTGCCCGACACGGAAGTGCGGATCGAATCCGGCGAGGTGTGGATCAGGACACCGGACATGATGGACGGCTACTGGCGCGACCCGGCCGCCACCGCCCAGGCCCTCACCTCCGACGGCTGGCTGCGCACCGGCGACCTCGGAGAGCTGCGCGACGGACTGCTCGTCCTCAGGGGCCGCGCCAAGGAACGCATCGACCGCGGCGGCGAGAAGCACTATCCGCTGGACGTGGAGCGCACCTGGCACGACGCGGGGTTGCGCGGCCGGTTCGCCGCCGTGCCGGTGGCCGAGGCCACGCTCGGCCACGAGGTCGGTCTCGTCGCCGACGGCCCTCCCGGCGACACCCTCGACGCGGTGCGCACCGTGTGCGAGCGGGCCGCCGTACGCCCCGCCGCCGTCCGGTGGGGCGGCTTCCTCGCCACCGCCACCGGCAAACCGCAGCGCACCGCGATGGGCCGCACCCTGGCCGTACGGCGGATCTCCACCGTCCGCTACGAACGGCTGCTGCGCTACGCCGCCGTCACCGCCCGCACCCTGCTCGGCGCCGCCGCTCCCGCGCCCGAGCGGGATCAGCCCCCGGGCGAGCTGCACCGCGCGCTGCGCGCGATCGCGCCGTACGCCGCGGACGAGCCGGTCCCCACCGGCGAGGAGCCCGTCTTCGCCGCCTTCGACTCCCTGCGCGAACACGTGCGCGCGCACGGGGCCGGGACACCCCTGCCGGAAGCGGAGAAGGCGCGGTGGCGTGCGTATCTGCGGTCCCAGTGGCCCCTCTCGGAACATGCCGCACTCGCCGCCGAGATCTGCGCCATCGAAGGCGTTACGCCCGATACACCCCAATTCGGGGCGTGGTGGGAGTCCGAGGGCGGCGGGCTGCGGCTGCTGCCCCACGGTCCCGCCTCACCCCTCGCCGCCGATCCGGCGGCCGACGGCATGCCCTGGGCGCTCGACTACCTGTGGCGCTGTCTCGCGGACGACCACGGGACCGCCCGTGCCGACCGCTGGGCCTGGGTGCGACAGCCGCGCACCGGCCACCCCGTCACGGTGGGCTTCTCCGTGCTGCGATCCGGCCGCCATGACCTGGGCGGCGTCGTATGGGATTCACAACCGAGGGAGTGACATGCGGAACCAGGACACCGAGCCCGCGCTGGAGATCGCCACCTGGGCGAAGAAGACGCTGAGCCCCGAGGGCACCGGGCTGCATGTGGAACACGCCGCGCTGCCGGTGCCGGTGCACGGCACATCGTCGGCCACCGGGCGCGAACTGGTGACCAACGGGGCCATCGGCGCCGACCTGATCCGGCTGCCCGCGGGCGCCGGTTTCGTCCCGCACACCCACCCCGGTCACCACATCCTGACCATCGTGGCCGGTATCGGCACCATGACCTACGGCGGCCGCATCTACGAGACCCACGCCGGACAGACCCTCCTGATCGAAGGTGGCATCCCGCACGCGGTCGGCGCGATCACCGACCACGTGATCCTCGCCGTCGGCTCGCCGCACAAGCGGATCGGCGCGGACGACCGGATGACCCCGGTGGCGTACGAGGAGGTCGTCGCCGACGACGGCGAGCTGACCTGCTTGATCTGCGGGTCCACGGCCGGTCCGCCGCGCTTCCTGCACTCCGTGGGCTGCCCGCACTGTCCCTGTCGGACGTGTGCGGGCATGCCGACCGAGCACGGCTAGACCTCCCCTGGGAGGGGACCCGTCACGAGGTGTCGCCGCGAGCCCGGCGACACCTCGTGACTGATCAAAGGTGCAGGCGGGTTACCATATGAGCACCGCCTAGCTCGAAAGATGAACTTGTGACTGTCAACGAGGACTCGTTCACCAACTGGAACACCCGCGAGGAGATCGCGGAGTCGATGATCCCGATCATCGGGAAGCTGCACCGTGAGCGGGACGTCAACGTCCTGCTGCACAGCCGCTCCCTGGTGAACAAGTCGGTGGTCAGCATCCTCAAGACCCACCGCTTCGCCCGGCAGATCGCCGGCGACGAACTGTCGGTCACCGAGACGCTGCCGTTCCTCCAGGCTCTGGCCACGCTCGACCTCGGTCCGTCCCAGATCGACATCGGCATGCTCGCCGCCACCTACAAGAGCGACGACCGCGGTCTGTCGGTGGAGGAGTTCACCGCCGGGGCCGTGGCCGGTGCCACGGGCGCCAACAAGATCGAGCGCCGCGAGGGGCGTGACGTCGTCCTCTACGGGTTCGGCCGCATCGGGCGGCTCGTGGCCCGGCTGCTCATCGAGAAGGCCGGGTCCGGCAACGGCCTGCGGCTGCGCGCCATCGTCGTCCGCGGAGGCGGCGGCCGGGCCGCCGACGACCTCGTGAAGCGCGCCTCGCTGCTGCGCCGCGACTCCATCCACGGCCAGTTCCAGGGCACGATCACCGTTGACGAGGCGAACGGCACGATCGTCGCCAACGGCAACGAGATCAAGGTGATCTACGCCGACGACCCGACGTCGGTCGACTACACGGCGCACGGCATCAAGAACGCCATCCTCATCGACAACACCGGCAAGTGGCGCGACCGCGAGGGCCTGTCGAAGCACCTGCGCCCCGGCATCGACAAGGTCGTCCTGACCGCGCCGGGCAAGGGCGACGTGCCCAACATCGTCCATGGCGTCAACCACGACATGCTCAAGCCGGACGAGCAGATCCTGTCCTGCGCGTCCTGCACCACCAACGCCATCGTCCCGCCGCTGAAGGCGATGGAGGACGAGTACGGCGTGCTGCGCGGCCACGTGGAAACCGTCCACTCGTTCACCAACGACCAGAACCTGCTGGACAACTACCACAAGTCCGAGCGCCGCGGCCGGTCCGCGCCGCTCAACATGGTCATCACCGAGACCGGTGCCGCCTCCGCCGTCGCCAAGGCGCTGCCCGACCTCAAGGCGAAGATCACCGGCAGCTCGATCCGGGTCCCGGTGCCGAACGTCTCGATCGCGATCCTCAACCTCCAGCTCGCGCGCGAGACCACCCGCGAGGAGGTGCTCGACCACCTCCGCGATGTGTCGCTGACCTCGCCGCTCAAGCGCCAGATCGACTTCATCAGCGCCCCCGACGCGGTGTCGAGCGACTTCATCGGCTCGCGCCACTCCTCGATCATCGACGCCGGTGCCACAAAGGTCGAGGGTGACAACGCCATCCTCTACCTCTGGTACGACAACGAGTTCGGCTACTCCTGCCAGGTCATCCGCGTCGTCCAGCACGTGTCCGGGGTGGAGTACCCGACCTACCCCGCCCCGGTGGTCTGACGCCCGTGGTCTGATGCCGGTGCCCCGCCCGTCCGGTCTTCCGGGCGGGCGGGGCGTCCGGTCTCAGCGGCGGCGCAGCGGGTCGATCGACTCCAGCGTCGGCACCACCGGCTTGATCGTCCCGTCGGCCGCGAACTCCATGCGGTCGATGGTGGTTTCCCGGTGCGTACCGTCGCCGCCCGCCGTGCCGGGGCCGTTGACGGCGAACCGGTGGTAGGCCATGTACCACTCGTCCGTGCCGGGGACGTTCACCACCGAGTGGTGGCCCGGCCCCTTGATCCCGTAGTCGAGGCGCTTGGAGAGGATCGTGCCCCGCTTGGTCCACGGCCCCATCGGCGACGCGCCGGTGGCGTAGGCGACGTGGTAGTTCTCGCTGCCGGTGTCGTCCTCGGACCACATCAGGTAGTAGGTGCCCTTGCGCTTGACCACGAAGGAGCCCTCCCGGAAGTTGTCCGGGGTGAACTTCCGCATCTTCGAGGAGTCGAAGGACGTCATGTCGTCGTTCAGCGGCACGCCGTACGCCTGGCCGTTGCCCCAGTACAGATAGGACTGGCCGTCGTCGTCGGTGAAAACCGACGGGTCGATCATCTGGCCTTCCAGCTGGCCCTTGGGCACGAGTGGCTTGCCCAGCGCGTCCTTGAAGGGCCCGGCGGGGGAGTCGGCGACCGCGACGCCGACCTGCTGTTCGGCGCAGAAGTAGAAGTAGTACTTGCCGTTGCGCTCGGCCATCGCGGGCGCCCACGCGTACTTGTCCGCCCAAGCGACATCCGGACCGAGGTCCAGGATCACACCGTGGTCCTTCCAGTGGACCAGGTCCTTCGAGGAGTACGCCTTGAACTTGGTGCCGCCCCAACCGCGGAAGCCGTCGGTCGTGGGATAGATCCAGTAGCGGCCGTCGGCGTACTGGATGTCGGGGTCGGCGTTCAGCCCGGGCAGGATGGGGCTGCGCATCGGCACGGCCTCGACGGTCCAGTCACGCGTCGTTCCGTCGGCGGACGTCAGCGTGTACGTCCGGGGCTTGCGGAAGTCCCGCCGGGTGCCGGAGGGCGGGCTGAGGGTGGCACCGGCCGGGAGCGCGAAGCGGGGCGCCAGCCGCCGCAGATCGGCCTTCGGGTCCATCGGCAGGACGGCCTTGCGGCTCTCCTCGGTGACGATCGCGTACCCCTTCTGGCCCTTCGCCGTCACATCGGCGGGCGCGGCCTGCGACGCGGGGTACGTGCGCAGCAGCCGGTCGTACTCGGCCTGGGTCACGGGCAGCACCGTGCCGTGCCGGGGGCTGGCGGGCAGCTGGTAGTTCTGGGACGGGGTCCACTTGCCCGAGGCGAGGTCGGTGGTCTCGAAGGGGATGTAGCCGCGGCCGCCGAACTCGTCGATGAACAGGTACCACTTGTTCTCGGTGTTCGACTTGAAGATGGTCGGGCCCTCGCCGCGGTCGATCGAGTCCTTGCCGATGCAGTCCGAGACGAAGTCGTACGAGGTGTCCGTCAGCGAGGTGGACTTCTCGGCCGTGATGAACTTCGAGCAGGGCGTGCCGGAGGACGGGTCGCGCTCGTCCTTGGTGAAGCGGTAGTAGGAGCCCTTGTCCTTGATGACGGTGGAGTCGATGACCGAGTAGCCGGGGTCGTTCCACACCTTGGGCTCGCTGAAGGTGCGGAAGTCCTTCGTCGTCGCGTACAGCATCTTGTTGTAGGTCGAGCCCGTGTGCTCCGGGTCGTCCTCGGCGTAGAGCTTCGAGGCCCAGAAGACGACGTACTCGCCGAGCTTCTCGTCGTAATACGCCTCGGGCGCCCAAGTGTTGCCCGCGGTGTCCGGGGATACCTTGACGAGGCGCTGGTCGGTCCAGTTGACGAGGTCCTTCGACTCCCACACCATGATCGACTTGCTGCCGGTGCGCTGCACCTGGTCCCAGGTGCCGCTGCTGTTCTTGTACATCCGCAGATCGGTGGCGATGAGATAGAACGTGTCGCCCTTGGGGGAGCGGATGACGAAGGGGTCGCGCAGGCCCTTCTCACCGAGGCCGGAGGTGAGGACGGGCTTCCCGGCGTTCAACTCCCGCCAGTGCAGGGGGTCGTTGCCGCGGCTGAGCGCCATCCGTATCTGTTCGCCGTCGGCGGTGCCCTCACCGGTGAAGTAGGTGAAGAGATACCCGGCGTATTTCGTTTTCTGCTGCGCCGCGGACGGCGCTCCGCTCAGCGCGGGGCTGGGCGGTGCGGTGACGATGCTCGTCACCAGCGTGAGCAGGGCGAGCAGCGGCAGGAGGAGCGTGCGGGCTGTGCGGGGACCCATGACACATCCTGTGGGAGTCTGGTGGGTTCTGTTGAGCTGGTTGCACCGGAGTGTGTCCAGTGGGGACCCGGTGCGTCAACGGTGTGTGGCCCTCCACGTCGAGCGAAAGTTTTCGACGCGACGCCCTCCGCAGCGCTTTCCAGTCGTGCGCCGGTCCCCCGCAGGACCGGCGCACCGGATGGTACGGCCCGACCGGGTGGTACGGCCGTCAGCCCGCCGACACCGTGACCGCCGGGGGCAGCCGCCGCCACCTGCCGCGGTGGGCGTGCTCCAGCAGGACCGGATCGTCGCCCACCACGACGGGGTGCCCCACCTGGCGCAGCAGGTCCAGGTCGGAGGCGTGGTCCCCGTACGCGTGGCAGTCCTCGGGGCGCAACTCCCGTTCCCTCAGCACCTCGGCCACCGCCTCGGCCTTGCCCGCCCCGATGCGGACGTCGCGGACCTCGCCGGTGTAGCTGCCGCCGGAGACCTCGGGCACCGTGCCGAGCGCGATGTCCGCGTAGACGTACCGGGCGATCGGATCGAGGCAGGCCGAGAAGGAACCGGAGACGAGCACCACCAGATCGCCCCGCTGCTGGTGTTCCCGCAGGGCCAGCAGCGCCGGGGGATGGAACAGCCCCCCGGAGGTCATGCCGTCGTCGAACCACTGCTGCCCGGCGGCGGCCACCTCGGCCACCCGGTGGCCCGCGAACAGCCGGTAGTAGGCGCGGTTGGACGCCGCCCGGCCACCGGGGCCCGCGGCGATGTCCCGCAGGGAGGACACCGTGTCGTCGGCCGCCGAGTCGGGGCGGCCGAGCCACCGGTAGTAGTCGCGGAGGAACGAGAGCATGCTCTTGCGCGTGATCAGCGTCTCGTCGACGTCGAAGAACGCGGCGCTGCGCGCCGTCGTCGCCTGGCCCGAGGGCATCGCGGGGGTCCTTTTCTGCCGGGGTTCGCGGGCCTCGGTCACGGGAGCCGTGCCCCCGCGACCGAGGCGTGGCGGGTCAGTAGCGGGACCCCACCGGGTCCGGTACGGCGTCCAGCTCCGCCAGGTCCGCCTCGCTCAGGCGGATCGCGGCGGCGTCGGTGTTCTCCTTCAGATAGCGGGAGTTCTTGGTGCCGGGGATCGGCACGACGTGCTCCCCCTGGGCGAGCGTCCAGGCGATCGCGACCTGGGCCGGGGTGGCGCCGTGCCGGGTGGCGACGGTGCGGACGACGTCGACGATGCGGGCGTTGGCCGCCAGCGCCTCGTCCTGGAACCGCGCGTTGGTCCTGCGGAAGTCGCTCTCCTCGAACTGGTCGGGGCTGACGTACGCGCCGCTGAGGAAGCCCCGGCCGAGCGGGGAGAACGGGACGAAGGTGACGTCGTTCTCCGCGCACCAGCCGACCAGGTTCTCCGCGCCGGGCAGCCCCTCCAGCTCGTCGCCCGGGCGGCCGAGCGGCCCGCGGGTCCACAGCGACAGCTCCGACTGGATGGCGGCGACCGGGTGCTGACGGTGGGCCTCGGCGGCCTGCGCGATGCTCACCTCCGACAGCCCGAGCCGCCGCACCGTGCCCGCGGCGACGAGGTCGGCCATGGCGCCCCAGGTGTCGGCGAGCGGCACCTCGGGGTCGACCCGGTGCAGATAGAGCAGGTCGATCACGTCGGTGTCCAGACGGCCGAGGCTCGCCTCCACCGCCGCCCGCACGTGCTCGGGACGGCCGTCGCGGTGCATGGCGCGGGTGGCCAGATCGTCCACCACCAGACCGCACTTGGTGGCCAGCACCACCTCGTCGCGGCGCCCGGCCAGGGCCCTGCCGAGCAGGCGCTCGTTGTGCCCGTCGCCGTACACGTCGGAGGTGTCGAGGAAGGTCACGCCGAGGTCGAGGGCCTCGGCGATGACCCGGACCGAGGTGTCGTCGTTCCGCTGCCCCTCGGCGTATCCCCAGCTCATGCCCATGCAGCCGAGGCCGATGGCGCCGATGGAGGGCCCGCCCGAGCCGAGCTTGCGCTGTTCCATGTGTGTTTCCGTCTCCTTCGTTCCTGTGGTGCTGGGGCCTGTGGTGCTCAGGCCGCCTCGGTCGGGGACGCCTCGGGCCGCGCCACCCCGGTCGGGGTCGACTCGGCCGGGGTCGCCTCGGGGCGGGCCGCGCCGACGCGGGCGAGGACCACGCGCAGGCGCGCCGGGTCCAGGCGCGGCTCGATGGCGGCGATGTGGCCGTCGGGGCGTACCACGACGGCGCGCGGACCGGTGCCGAGGAACTCCTTCAGCGCGGGCCACGCCGACACGTCCCGGACCGGGTGGTGCGGGGCGAGTGCCGCGCGCAGTGCTGCGCACCGGGCCTCCCACTGCACGCCACGGGCGCCGCCCGACCAGGTCAGCACGGTGAAACGGTCGTCGGCGATGGTCGGCCACGGCCCCTGCTCACCGTCCTCGTACCCGTCGGACACGAAGACGGGGAGGCGCTCCCCGACGCCCAGCGGCTTGCGCCGCCAGCGGATGTCGGCCTTCACATCCTCCCGGTCGGAAGCGTAGTTGACGCTGAGCTGGCTCATCAGCGGGGTCACCAGCCGCTGGAACGCGCCGGTCAGCCGCGCCCCGCGCACCAGGGCGTCGCGCAGCGCGACCTTCGCGGGCTGCTGCACCAGCCCCCACGAGGTCTGCTTGGCGGTCACCAGGGACACCCGCTCGGCGGAGTGCCGCCGCTCGCGGTCGTACGTGTCGAGGACGCGGGCGTCGACGGTGCCCCGCATCACGCCGCCCAGCTTCCAGGCGAGGTTGATGGCGTCCTGGATGCCGGTGTTCATGCCCTGCGAGCCCGCCGCGCTGAAGATGTGCGCCGCGTCGCCGACGAGGAAGCAGCGGCCCGCGCGGAACGCGGCGGCGGTCCTGCGGCGTGCCCGGAAGACGGTCGTCCACTTCAACTCGCCGAGCTTCGCCGGGAAGGGCACGACCCGGTTCAGGTTCTCCTGGAACAGCTCGCGGGGCGGCTCATCCTCGTCGTTCCACGCCGGGACGCTGCACGCCACGCGGAACGTGCCGTCGCCGAACGGTGCGAGGCCCATGGCGCCGCCCGCGTTGTAGCAGTAGATCATCTCGTCCGGGGGCAGCGGGCCGTCGAGCGGACCGTCACCGATGGCGAACAGCACATCGGCGCCCTGCCCCTGGAACTCGATGCCCAGCTCCTTGCGCACCGTGCTGTGCGAGCCGTCGGCGCCGATGAGCCAGGAGGCACGCACCTGCTCCTCCGAGCCGTCCCGGCGGCGGAGCGTCGCCACCGGCCGGTCGCCGGAGTTGTCCAGCCCCACCAGGGCCGTTTCCGACTCGACCTGGCCGCCCAGCTCCACCAGCCGCTTGCGGATGACGTCCTCGGTCTTCCACTGCGGGGTGCACAGCCCGAACGGGTACGGGGTGTCGTGCAGCCGGCTCATCTCGATGGCGCCCAGCCGATTGCTGCCGGAGTAGTACGACACCGCGTCGATGTGCTTGCCGGTCTCGGCCAGTTCCTCGGCGACACCGATCCGGCGCAGCAGCTCCAGGCTGCGCGGCCACATGATGACGGCCCGGGAGTGAATGGTGGTGCTGGGCGCCGCGTCGACGATCCGCACCGGGATGTCCTGGCGCAGCAGGTCGCAGGCGATGACCATGCCGACCGGTCCCGCGCCCACCACCAGGACCGGATCGGGGCCGTTCGTGCTGTGCTGTGCGGGGGTCATGCCCCCTCCTTCCTGTCACTGCTGTCGCTGTTCGCGCTTCCCTGCGCCGGAGCGCTTCCCTGTGCCGGAGCGCCGCCCTGTGCCGGTGTGCCGTTCGCCGGGCCGCCCACGGGCCGCCTGACGACCGCGCACGACCAGGTGAATCCGGCCCCGGCGCTGAGCACCACGGCCGTCTCGCCGGGGGAGAGCCGCCACCGGCCGGGCCCGGCCAGCAGCGCCAGGTTGGCGAGGACGTCCCCCGCGCCCAGATGGCCGGTGTCGTGCCCCACGTCCCGGGCGGGCGCCGAGGTGACCAGCGCGACCGCCGGGGTGTACGCGGCGCTCAGCGCCGCATGGCCCAGCCGCGGCAGGAGCACACCGCGCAGGGCCGGGTCGTCCGGGGACACGCCCGCGTCGTACAGGGCCGCCCGGATCACCGAAGGGACCCGCTGCTGCACGATCTTGGCGAAGTGTTCCTTGCCGTTGTCCTCCAGGAACGCCTTCTTGGTGCGGCGGATGTCCACCACCCGGCTGTGCTCGCGCGGCGCCGGGCTGAAGGCGTCACGGCCGCGGTGCATCGTCTCCATGGCGGGCGCCGCGGCGGTGACCAGGGACAGCAGCTCAAGCGCCTGCCCCGGGTCCCGGCCGGGCGCGGCGGTGCGCAGCACGGCGGCCGTGGCGCCGTCGCCGTACCAGAGGCCGTAGTCGCCGCGCCAGCGGTCGAACCCGGGCTCGCAGAAGCGGTCGGCCGTGGTGACCAGCGCGGCGCCCGTCGCCGGGTCGGCCTGGAGCCGCGCGGCGGCGAGTTCGAGCGCGCAGGCACCGCCGTTGCACATCTGCTGCACACCGACCGGCAGCGCGTCGAGGGCGCCCGCGCCATGCGCGATGTAGTGGGCGGGCGACCAGAAGTCGTGCCCCTGGTGATACGTCCAGGCGTGCACCAGCAGGCCCACGTCCCGCGGGTCGTCGCCGGCCAGCTCCAGCGCGCGCCGTGCGGCCCGCACCGCCATCTCCGGCGGCGCCTCGGCCCGGGACACCGGCAGCCGACGGTACCCGGTCGCCGCCACGTCCTCCGGTGCCAGCCGCCCGGCGCGTACGGCGTCGTCCGGGGTCTCCACGGTGGCCGGGAGCCAGGTCGTCGCGGCACTCACGTACAGCGGTCGGTCGAACTTCACGGCGCGTCCTCCGGCGTGGGCCGCTGGGCGCGGGTGAGCGCGATGTCCGCCTCGGCGACGAGCTGTTCGTCCTGCTCGAAGGCGATACTCAGCCGCAGCTCCCCACCCGCGTCCGGCTCGTGGCGGGAGGACCGGCGGGCGGTGAGCAGCAGCGGGCTGTCCAGCTCCGCGTACGTCTGGAAGGACGCGGCCAGCTCGGTGAGCGCCCACGGCTGGTCCGCGTCGCGGGCGTGCTCGGCGGCGTGGAGCAGGCCGAGCTGACGGCCCGCCTCCATCAGGACCATCCCGGGGAAGTGGTCCAGCGGGTGGTCGAACAGGCTGGGGTGCTCCCCGGCGGGGCGCAGCCGCGCGCTGACGCTGTCGGGCCCGGTCACCGCGTCGAGCAGGACCACGTTCTCTTCCCGGGTGCGCCCGACCCGCCCCGGTGGCACCGGCGTTCCGGCCCGCAGGTACCGGAAGGCGTCCGAGGTGGGCGGCGCGCTGCCGCGCCGCCGGGTGCGCATCGCCGCGTACGTACCGCCGGGCATATAGGCCGCGCGCAGCGACACATCGCCGAGGTACTGCCCGGCCACGGACAGCCGCATCACATACGTCGTCGCGAGGAGCGTGCCGTCCCGCCACCGGCTGTCGCGCGTGGTCACGTCCATGACGAGTTCCGCGGGGCCGGGGCCGATCCGGGCGGTGGCCACGCCGGGCAGCCGCATCGACCACGACTGGAGAATGAAGACGGTGTTGCGCGGTGCTCCGAAATGCGCGTGCACGGCATGGGTTTCCGCCTGCCGACAGCATTCGAGCAACAGCAGCGGGTCAATCGGGGAGCGGTCCGTGTGATCGGTGTAATAGGCGTGCGACGGGGGTATTTGGGCCGCTGCCACGAAATGCCCGTCCGTCACTTTCCTGCTGTCGGTGAGAAACAGCTCGGACAACGCCTCCCGGTGCACCAGGTCCTTGGGGACGGTGCGGGAGAAGTCGAGGTCCGGCACGATGACTCGTGCGTCGGCCGCCTCGGTGGCCACTGTCACGCCTGTCCCCTTTCCCTCGAGGTCGTGGAGTGTTTCGGCACGGCAACCATGCTGGCCGGATCCGCTACCGCCCCGCTCACGTTCCTCTCACGCCACGAATGAGCGGACCGTGAGTGCCTTCTGTGCCGCACGTGAGAACGCCTCAAGCGACGGCATGCAGCATGAATTCCCGGAAACGCCGCACGAGTCGGCGAGGCGGGCCAGAAGGGAAAGCATCGATGGACTCTTTGACGGACTCTTTCCGTGCTACGGACTCTTTCCGTGCCAACGGCGCATTCACGCATGCGTTTCGCGTCATACGGACCGGGAGTGCCGGGTGAACCGCGCGGCGGTTCTCGCGGGGCTCGGGACCTGGCTGCCGGAGAACGTCGTCACCAATGACGAACTGGCCCGCCGGCTCGATACCTCCGACGAGTGGATCCGCACCCGGACCGGAATCCGGCAGCGCCATGTCATCGGCCCCGGGCAGTCCACCGGGGACCTCGCCGTGGAGGCCGGGCGGCGCGCGCTGAAGTCGGCCGGAACCGACCAGGCCGACATGGTCATGGTCGCCACCAGCACCCCGGACCGGCCGTGCCCCGCCACCGCCCCGGACGTGGCGAGCCGACTCGGCCTCACCGGTGTCCCCGCCTTCGACATCGCGGCCGTGTGCACCGGCTTCGTCTACGCCCTGGGCATGGCCGCCGCCGTCATCGGATCCGGTGCCGCGGGAAGCGTGCTGGTCATCGGCGCGGACACCTTCTCCACCATCCTCGACCCCGAGGACCGCACCACCCGCGCGGTGTTCGGCGACGGGGCGGGCGCCGTCCTGCTGCGCCCCGGCGACCCCGGGGAACCGGGCGCCCTCGGCGGCCTCGACCTCGGCAGCGACGGCAGCCGCAGCGAACTCATCGAGGTCCCCGCGGGCGGCTCGCGGCAGAAGGCGTCGGGCCGGTCCGCGGAGGAGACCGGGGCCTACTTCACCATGCAGGGCCGGGCCGTGTTCTCCGAGGCGGTCCGCAGGATGGCCACCTCGGTCGAAACGGCCGCCGACCGCCTCGGCTGGGCCCCCGGCGACATCGACCGCGTCGTCCTGCACCAGGCCAACGCCCGCATCCTGGCGGCCGTCGCGGACCGCATGGGGCTGCCCGCGGAGCGGTTCGTCTCCAACATCGGGCGGGTCGGCAACACCGTCGCCGCCTCCATTCCGCTCGCCCTTGCCGACGGTGTCATCGAGGGCGCCCTGCGCCCCGGGCAGCGCGTCGTCCTCGGTGGCTTCGGCGGCGGCCTCACCTGGGGCGCGATGGGGCTGCGCTGGCCCGACATCACCCCCGTCTGACGCCCGACTACCGCAATTTCCTCACCAGAGAAGGAGTTTCACCATGGATGTGATCGAAGAGCGCGTCACCGGCATCCTCTCCGGACAGTTCAAGCTCAAGAAGGAGATCATCACCCCCGAGGTGACCTTCCAGAACCTGTCGTTCGACTCCCTGGTGCTGATCGAGCTGAGCCTCGTCCTGGAGAAGGAGTTCCAGGTCGTGATCGAGGAGGGCGACCTCACCGACCAGCTCACCGTGCGCGAACTGGCCGAACTGCTCACCGACAAGGGCGCGGTGGCCTGATGGCCGACGGCATAGCGGTCACCGGACTCGGGCTGGTGACACCGGCCGGGTCCGGCGTCGCGGAGAACTGGGACCGGCTGCTCACCGGCCGCTCCTGCGCCACCAGGGACGCGTCCCTGGACGGCATGCCCGTCGACTTCACCGCGCGCGTCCCCGGCTTCGACGCCGGTGAACTGCTGGGCGGCTTCGCCTCCTGGCAGCTGGAACGCTTCGTACAGCTGGCCATCGTCGCCTCCCGCATGGCGATCGAGGACGCCGGATGGGACCGGGACGGCTGGGACGGCGCCCGGGTGGGCGTCGTCCTCGGCAACTCCCTCGGCGGCGCGGCCACCTTCGAGGAGCAGTACCAGGAGCTGCGCGACGGGGGACCCGGCCGGGTCTCCCCGCTGATGATCACCAAGTACATGCCGAACATGCTCGCCGGGTACGTGGCGATCGACTGCGGAGCCACGGGCCCCGGCCTGGTGACGGCCACCGCCTGCGCCTCCGGCGCCACCGCCGTCGGCACCGCCCGCGACCTGCTGCGGTCGGGGGCGTGCGACATCGTGCTGGCCGGGGCCAGCGAGTCCGCGCTCACCCCGACCGTGATGGCGGGCCTGACCAAGATGGGCGCGCTGTCCAGGAGCCGGGACGCCCCCGAACACGCCGCCCGCCCCTTCGACGCGGAACGGGACGGGTTCGTGGCGGCGGAGGCCGCCGGGGTCCTCGTCCTCGAACGCCCCGAGGACGCCCGCGCCCGCGGCGCCACGGTGCGGGCGGTCGTCCGCGGGTACGGCGCCACCTCGGACGCCCACCACGCCACCGCGCCCGACCCACAGGGGCGGGGCATCGAACGGGCGCTGCGGGACGCGCTGGCCGACGCCGACGTGTCGGCGCGGGACATCGGCCATGTCAACGCACACGGCACGGCCACCCCCATGAACGATGTGATCGAGGGCCGGATGCTGCGCCGGGTCCTCGGCGAGGGGGCCGCCGTGACCTCCACCAAGGGCGTCACCGGCCATGCCCTCGCCGCGGCCGGGGCGATCGAGGCCGCATACACCGTGCTGGCCGTGCAGCACGGCACCGTGCCGCCGACCGGGAACCTCAAGAACCAGGATCCGGAGATCGACCTGGACATCGTCACGGGAGAGCCGCGCCGCACCCGTATCGAGGCGGCCGCCAGCACCTCGCTCGGGTTCGGCGGTCACAACGCCGCGCTCGTCGTCACCCCCGCGTGAGCGGCGCGGGAAGGGAGGGGAAACGATGAACCGTTCGGTCTTCGTCACCGGCGGCAACCGGGGCATCGGCGCCGCCGTCGCCGCCGCCTTCGCGGCCGACGGCGACAAGGTCGCCGCCAGCCACCGTACGGGCAGCCCGCCGGACGGGGTGCTCGGTGTCCAGGCGGACGTCACGGTGCCGGGACAGGTCGAGAAGGCGCTGCGCGAGGCGGAAGCGGCACACGGCCCGGTGGAGGTCGTGGTGGCCAACGCCGGGATCACCCGGGACCGGCCCGCGCTGCGGATGTCGGACGAGCAGTTCGAGGAGGTGCTCTCCACCAACCTCACGGGCGCGTTCGCGACCGTACGGGCCGCGCTCACCAGCATGCTCCCGGCCCGGCGCGGCCGGGTGGTGCTCGTCTCCTCGGCGCTCGGCTTCCTCGGCTCGCCGGGGCAGACCAACTACGCCTCGGCCAAGGCCGGGCTGGTGGGCATGGCCCGCTCCCTCGCGTGGGAGCTGGGCGACCGCGGCATCACGGTGAACGTGGTGGCGCCCGGCATCATCGAGACCGACATGACGGCACCGCTGTCCGAACGTCGCATGGAGGACCTGATGCGGATGACACCGCTCGGCCGCCCCGGCAGGGTCGAGGAGGTCGTGGCCGCCGTCCGCTTCCTGGCGAGCGAGCAGGCGAGTTACATCACCGGAGCGGTCCTGCCGGTCAGCGGAGGGATCGGCATGGGCCACTGAGCAACGACCCCGGGCCCGGTACGGACCGTCCGTACCGGGCCCCGCCCGTCAGTCGACACCAGGAGGCGGACCACCGTGTTCCCGACCCCGACCACCGGCGGCTGGACGTCCGCTCTGCGCCCCGCCCACCCGGCCCCGGCCGCCCGGATCGTCGTCTTCCCGCACGCGGGCGGCGACGCACAGCGGTATCTGACGCCGCTGTCACGGCTGCCCGACGACGTGGAACTCCTCGGCATCACCCTGCCCGGGCGCGCGGAGCGGGCCGCCGAGCCCCCGGCGGGGAGCGTGGCGGACGTGGTCCGGGGCGTACGCGGCGCACTGCGCGGGCTGCCGCTCGTCCCCACGGTGTTCTACGGGCACAGCATGGGCGCGCTGCTCGCCGTCGCGGTGGCGGACGCGCCGGGGCCGGCACCGCACCCGGGCGCCGTGGTGGTGAGCTGCGGGCTGCCGGGGGAGCGCGCGTATCCGCACCCGGAGCGGCTGCACACGGCCGAGGGGCTGGACGAGATCTTCGCGCTGCACGGGCTCCCCGCGGGCGCGCTGGACGACACATCGCTCGACCCGCGCGCCCGGGTGCTGGCCCATGACCTGGCCCTCACCCGCCGGGCGCTGCGCGCCGTGCGGGACGTATGCCTCGGGGTGCCGCTCACGGCGCTCGCCGGGACGAACGATCCGCTGGTGCCGGGCGACACCCTGTCCGGGTGGGCCGCCTTCACCCGCGCCGCCCACCGCGGGCGGCTCGTGGAGGGCGGCCACTTCTTTCCCTTTTCGCCCACGGGCGCGGACGTGCTGCTGGAGGAACTCACCGCGGCGCTGCGCACGGTGGGTCATGGCGCGGGCCTACGGGCCGGTGTCACAGCCCCACGGACGGCAGTGCGGGGGTGAGCGAGCCGCCCGCCACGAGGATCGACTTCTGGAGTTCCTGGAGCCGCATCGAGGGCTCCAGGCCGATCCCTTCGGCCAGGGCGGAGCGCAGCCCCTGATAGACCGACAGGGCGTCATTGCGTCTGCCGGAGCGGTTCAGGGCGATCATCAGGCACTCGTGCAGCATCTCGTCGTACGGGTGCAGCGCCGTCAACGCGCGCAGCTCGCCGACGACTTCGTACCGCTGGAGCCGCAGGTCGAGCAGGATGCGCCGGCGCAGTACGGACTTCCGGTCCTCCTCCAGGCGCAGCACGTGCGACTGGAGCACGGGCCCGGTCGGCAGGTCGGCCAGCGGCTCGTCGCGCCACAGGTCGAGGGCGCACCGCAGCAGCGCCGAGGCCTGGGCCAGATGGCCCGCCTCCTCCGCGCGGCCCGCCTCGGCCACCAGGTCCTGGTAGCGGCGCACGTCGAACTCGTCGTCGGGGACGGCCAGCCGGTATCCGGTCTGCTCCGTGACGAGGACCTGTTTGGCGAGGGCGCTCCCGGGCCCGCCGGGCAGGACCATTCCCAGGTGCTTGCGGATCTGCATGACGTAGTTCTGAAGGCTGGTGGCCGCGCTCTTGGGCGCCGCGGCGCCCCATACCTCGCGCTCCATCGCGTCGATCTGCACGACCCGCCCCCGGTTCAGCACCAGTAGGGCGAGCACCTTCCTGGCCTTCGGCGCAGCCGGCACGACTGAGCCGCCGTTCAAGGTCACGCGCAGCGGCCCGAGTACGTTGGCGATCATCCGTCAGTCCCCCTCCTCGAGGGTAAACATATAGCTCCGTACATCTATGAGCGCAAGTACAAACTCAGCGTGCTCATGGCGGTGAGGGGGCGTCAACTGCGAATGAAGTGGGGCAAATCGGCGGCGGATGGGTCGCTTTCTGCTGGGTTTCGGGGACGCACAGTTATCGAGTTGGGTAAACTTTTGCCCTCCGATACAACTTTGAATCACAGTGATTGCCACTATGGCGGCGTCATTCTCACGTCATGAAGGGGGAGCGCCGTGGAGCGCAGACGACCGATGGACGACACCGAACTCGCCGTTGTCGGCATGGGGTGCCGGTTTCCCGGAGCGGCCGGGACGAACGCCTTCTGGGACCTGCTCATGGGGGGCGGCGACGCCGTGACGGGCGTCCCCGCGGACCGCTTCGACATCAGCCGCGCCTACGACCCCACGCCCGGCAGGCCGGGCAGGACCGTTTCCCGCCACGGCGGCTTCCTGGACGACGCGTTCGGCTTCGACGCCGCGTTCTTCGGCATCGCCCCCGTGGAGGCCGAGAGCATGGACCCCCAGGCGCGGCTGCTGCTGCACGTGGTGTGGGAGGCCCTGGAGGACGCGGGCCTCGTCCCCGCGCGGCTGGCCGGAAGCCGGACCGGCGTCTTCGTCGGCCAGGCCACCGCGGAGTACGCGGAGGCCGAGGACGCCCCCGCCGAGCCGGTGCTGCGGGACGCCGTGGGGGCACGGATCAGGGCCGTCACCGCGGGGCGCGTCTCCCACGCGCTGGACCTGCGCGGCCCCAGCGTGGTGATCGACACCGCGTGCTCGTCCTCCCTGGTCGCCGTGCACGCGGCGCGGCAGAGCCTGCTCACCGGGGAGAGCGACCTCGCCATCGCCGCCGGGGCCAACATCATCCTGTCGCCGCAGGACGCCGTCGCCTACTCCGAGGGCGGCATGCTCTCGCCCTCGGGGCGCTGCCGGTTCGGCGACGCCACGGCCGACGGCTTCGTACGGAGCGAAGGCGTCGGCACCGTCGTCCTCAAGCGGCTGGACGACGCGGTCCGCGACGGCGACCCGGTGTGGGCCGTCCTGCTCGGCTCCGCGGTCACCTGCGACGGCAGGGCCAGCGGGCTGCTGATGCAGCCGTCCGTGGACGGGCAGGCCACGATGGTGCGCGAGGCGTGCCGGAGCGCCGGAATCCGGCCCGACCAGCTCGACTACGTCGAAGCGCACGGCACCGGCACCCCCGTCGGCGACGGGGTCGAACTGCGCGCCCTCGCCGAGGCTGCGGGCCCCGGGCGGGCCCGGGACCGTCCCCTGCTCACCGGCTCGGTCAAGACCAACATCGGCCACGCGGAGGCGGCCGCGGGCATCGCCGGGCTGATCAAGACGGTGCTGATGGTCCGGCACGGCGTCATCCCGGCCTCCCTCCACCTGGAGCGGCGGCACCCGCTGCTGAACGGCGAGGCGTCCGCCGTCGACATCGTCACCGCCGCCCGACAGCTGCCCAAGGCGGGTCCGGCGGCGCTCGCGGGCGTCAGCTCCTTCGGCCTGTCCGGCACCAACGCCCATGTGGTGGTCGGCGAGTACGTCCCACCGGCCGCGCCACTGCCCGCAGCCACCCCGGCCGCGGGCCGGACCGCGGAACCGGCGCCGCGCCTGCTGGTGCTCAGCGCCCGCTCGTCCGCCGCGCTGCGCCGGATGGCGGCCCGCTACGCCGAACACCTCGGCCCCGGCGGGCCCGGCCGCGCCGACTCGCTGGAGCACATCTGCGCCACCGCCGCCACCCGGCGGGCGGCCCACCCGTACCGGCTGTGGGTGGTCGGCGACTCGCACGACGACCTCGCGGACAAGCTGCGCGCGCTTGCCGAGGGGCGGGCCATCCGCGACGGTGGCACCGGCGAGGCCGGGTTCGGCGAGGCCAAGCGCACCGCGTTCGTCTTCGCCGGGCAGGGCTCGCAGTGGGCCGGGATGGCGCGGGACCTGCTCGACTCGTCGCCCGCCTTCCGGGCCGAGATGGAGGCGTGCGACCGGGCGATCCGGGACGAACTCGGCTGGTCTGTCATCGAGTTGCTGCGGGACGCGGCGACGCCGTTCCCCACCGGAGTCGCCACCGTCCAGCCCGCCCTGTGGGCCGTCCAGGTCTCCCTGGCCGCCGCCTGGCGGGAGGCCGGGGTGGCGCCGCAGCTGTGCCTCGGCCACAGCATGGGGGAGGCCGCCGCCGCGTATGTGTCCGGCGCGCTGACCCTGCGGGACGCCGCCGCGGTGATCTGCCGCCGCAGCAGCCTGATGGAACGGGCCGCCGGGCGCGGCGCCATGCTCGCCGTGGAACTCCCGGCGCGGCAGGCGCGGGACATCGCCGCCGCGTACGGGGACGACGTCTGCGTGGCCGCGGAGAACGCGCCGTCCGCCTCCGTGCTGGCCGGTGACCACCGGGCGCTGACCGGGATCGCGGAGACCCTGGAGGAGCGCGGAGCGCTGAGCCGCATGGTCCGGGTCGACGTGGCCTCGCACTCGCCCGCCATGGACCCGCTCCTCGACGAGCTGCGCGAGCGGCTGAAGGACGTCACCCCGGCCGAAACGCGGACCGGCATGCTCTCCACCGTGCACACCACCCCGGTGCGCGGCCCCGAACTCGACGCCGCCTACTGGGCGGAGAACCTGCGCCGCGTCGTGCGGTTCGCCCCCGCGGTGCGCGAGGCGGCCCGGCAGACCGGGACCGTCTTCGTCGAGGTCGGCCCGCACCCCCTGCTCATCACGGCGGTGGAGGAGACGCTCGCCGACGCGGACCTCGACGGTGCCGCCGTGGGCACCCTGCGCCGGGACTCCGACGGCAGGACCGACCTGATGCGCGCCACGGGGCGGATCTTCGCCGCGGGCGGGGCCGTGGACTGGACGGCGTGGTACGCCGCGGACCACCGGGTGGTGCCGCTGCCCGCCTATCCGTGGGACGCCGTACGGTTCCGGCGCGAGGCGCGGCGACCGGAGGCCGCAACCCGCGGCGCGGCGCCGTACGTCAAGCGGATCGACCCCGCCGCCTGGGCGGCCGACACCTGGGGCGGCGGCATCCGGGTGCGGGGCGTGGCACCCGTACCGCCGGCCGTCTACTGCGCCACGATGCTGGAGGCGGCGCGCGAGGCGGGCCACGACGAGCCGTTGACGCTGCGTCAACTAGAACTGAGAGAGGAGCCGTTGCTGCTGGACGCCCTCCCCGATGCCGACCTCCGGCTGACCCTCACCGGTCCCGGGGCGGAGACGGCGGAGGGCCTGCGGGCCGTGGTGGAATTCCGCACCGCCGGGGGGACGGAGTGGCGGAGGGCCGCCGCGGCGCGGCTGGTCGCGGCCCGGGAGGAGGGCCCGCGCGACGCCTCCTGGGCGCTCGACGCGGTGCTGGGCAGGTGCCGCGACCACCGGTCGGCGGAGGAGTTCCGCGAACTCGCCGCCCGGCGCGGGTTCGCCGTCGGGGAGCCCTTCCACGCGGTGGAGCGGCTGTGGCGGGGCGGCGGTGTGGTGGCCGCCCGGATGCGGCAGCCGAAGGTGACGGGACCGGCGGTCTGGGAAGCGGGCCTGCTGCCGCTGCTGGCCGCGCTGCCCCCGGCGGCGGACGGCCGCCCCTATGTGCCGAACGCCATCGAGTCCATACGGCTGCTGACCGGGCTTCCCGACGACTTCTGGACGCTGTGCCGGTTCACCCCCGAGCGCGGGGAGCGTCCGGCGCGCGCCGATGTGCGGATGATCGCCCATGACGGGCAGCTGCTCGCGGAGTTCTCCGGGATCCGGATGCGGCGCCTGGGGCCCGTTCGGCAGGCGGGACCCGCCTCCGGCGGCCCGGCGCTGCGAGCGGCCCGGCGCGGGGCGGCGCGGATCGCGGCGGAGGTGCGGGCACGGACGGCGCCGCTGGGCCCCCGGCTGTCCCGTCTGCTGGCCACGCGCGCCTCCCGTCCCGTGCGCGTCTCCCGCCCCGTTGGCTCCCGCCCCACGCGCGCCCCGCACCTCGTGCCCGACGCGCGCCCGGTGTACGACCCTCGCCCCTTCGAGCCGCGCCCCGCGCACGACCCGCGCCCCGCGCACGACCCGGGCCCCCGGTTCGAACCGCGGCTGCCGGACACCCGGCGCGACTCCACGAAGGCGCTGCCCGCCGCGGCCGCCGCGGTCCTCGGGATGTCGCTCGGCGACCTCGACCCCCGCAGGCCGCTGCGCGACGTGGGGCTCGACTCGCTGATGGCCGCGCGGCTCGGGCAGCAACTGCGCCGGGAACACGGCATCGAGATCACCGCCGGGCGGCTGCTGGGAGCCGAGAGCCTGGAAGCCCTGACCCGCAGCCTGACGGGCGGCGCGCCGGGATGACAGTGCTGAACGATGACCAGAAGTCATTGTTAGACTGTGGTATAAGAAAGTTGGGGGCTGGCCAGGAGGGCTTCTCATCTCATGGGTCTCGCTCCCCTTGATCCTTCGTGGTCAGCTTGATCCTTCGGTGGTCAGCGCCGATCACACTCATCAAGGGACGGAGACGGATCGATATGGACTCAACGGCGTCAGTGGCGCCGCCCGCGGGTCGCCGGGAGCGCAACAAGCAGCGGGTCAAGGAACGGCTGTATACGGCGGCTTTGGAGCTCTTCAGCGAGAAGGGTTACGACCAGACCTCCATCGACGACATCGCGGAGCGTGCCGATGTGGCGCGGGGAACCTTCTTCAACTACTTTCCCCGCAAGGAAGATCTCATCGGCGCTTGGAGCGAACGGCGGCGGGCGAAACTCATGACGCATCTCGCGGAGACCCGGTCCTATGGGGCCGGTGCAGTCGCGCAGCTGAAACAGTGCGTGTCCGTTCTGGGGCGGATCAACGAGGAAGAGCGTGACCTCACGGTGGCCATGCTCACCGCATGGGTGAAGGCGGGTCGTCCGATCCAGGAGGACCCGTATATGGCGGACATCTTCTCGGAGATCGTGGAAACCGGGTGCCACACCGGTGAACTGGCCGAGAACCTGTCGTCGAACCTCGTGGGGAACGTGCTGCGCGATCTGTATCTCGGGGCGCTCTACCGCTGGTGCTATCAGCGGAGTTCCGCTGACGCCGGATCGCTGAACGATGAACTCCAGGAAGTCCTGGGCCATCTGCTCGGAGGCATCACGGATTCCTCCCGGCGCTGAACGCGCGAGACGACGACACGGCCCGGGAAATCGGCGGCGCACCGCCGATTTCCCGGGCCGAAAGCATCTTCAGGCGTTCAGGCCCCGCGCCGCCCCGCGGGCAGACGCCGGAGGGAGGCGTCGGCGAAGTGCGGGGGCGTGTAGTCGGCGTCCGACGGATTGAGGTCGGTCCCCGGCGCCACCAGCGCGTCCAGCCGGTCCAGCACCGCGTCGTCCAGCGTCACCTCCGCACCGGCCAGCAGGTCCGTCAACTGCTCGACCGTCCGCGGCCCGATGATGACCGACGTGACGGCCGGGTGCGTCAGCACGAACGCCACCGCCAGGTGGGACACCGGATGTCCGCACTCGGCGGCAAGCTCGACCAGCTCCTCGACGATGGCCAGCTTGCGCGCGTTGCCCGGCAGTGACTGGTCGAACTTGTACGGAATCATGTCGCTGCGGAACGAGCCCAGTTCGCCGATGCCGTCACCGCGCCCCTTGCGGAAGCGGCCGGTCAGCCAGCCGCTGGCCAGCGGGCTCCAGGTCATCACCCCCATGCCGTACCGCTGCGCGGTGGGCAGCACCGACCGCTCGACACCCCGCATGAACAGGGAGTACGGGGGCTGTTCTGTGTGGAACGGCACATGGCCGCGGCGCTCCGCCGTCCACCGGGCCTCCACGATCTGCTCGGCGGAGAAGTCGGACGACCCGATGGCCATCACCTTCCCCTCCCGCACCAGATCGGACAGCACCGACAGCGTTTCATCGATGTCCGTCGACGGATCCGGCCGGTGTATCTGGTACAGGTCGATGTAATCCGTGCCGAGGCGGCGCAGACTGTTCTCGACCTCCCGCCTGATCCACCGCCGGGAATTCCCGCCGTGGTTCGGGTCGTCGCCCATCGGAAAGTGCACCTTGGTGGCCAGCACCACATCGTCCCGGCGCCCCTTGAGCGCCTTGCCGACGATTTCTTCCGTCTCGCCCCCGGCGTACATGTCCGCGGTGTCGATGAAGTTGACGCCGGCGTCGAGCGCCGTGTGGACAAGACGCACACAGTCGGAATGATCGGCGTTACCCCACGACCCCAGCATCATGGTGCCGAGACAGAACCTGCTGACGGATATACCGGTCGATCCCAGCGATGTCCTGCGCATGGATTTCCTTGCACCTCATTTGCGCTTGGAGAGAATGCGGTCCCAACTCGCGGCGGGTCTCAGGTCACCGCCGCCGCAGGCGAGTCTGACACGGCTGATCCGTATCCACCGGAAGGCGTGAGTCCGGCGTGAGTGGGCCATGAGCGGAAGCGGACACAGTGGTGGGTACACGGGGTGAGCCCCGTGTCAGGTAAATGCCCCGCCCCCCACCGCGAATTGGATGTGATGATGCGTCGCGCCGGGACGCTGCTGCTGCCACTGGTGGCGGTCTTTCTCGTTCCCTTCACCCTGACCGGCGCTTCGGTGGCGCTCACCGACATCAGTGAGCAGCTCGACGCGAGCCTGGCCGCCACCCAGTGGGTGGTCAACGCGTACAGCGCCACCTTCGCCGGATTCATGCTGATCACCGGTGCCCTCGCGGACCGGCTCGGCCGCCGCCGGGTCTTCGTGTCCGGCGTGGCCCTCTTCGCGGTGTGCGCGCTGATCAGCGCCGTCGCCCAGGACATCGTGGTGCTGGACGTGGCGCGGCTGATCTCCGGGATCGGCGCGGCCGCGACCACCACGGGCGCCAGCGCCGTGCTCGCCGAGGCGTTCACGGGCCAGGCCCGGTCCAAGGTGTTCGGCCTGTTCGGCACCACGATCGGCATCGGCCTGGCCTTCGGGCCGACGCTGGCCGGCCTGCTGGTGGACAGCTGGGGCTGGCGGTCCGCGTTCGCCCTGCCCGGCGTCATCGGCCTGGGCTGCGTCGCCTTCTACCGCTCCCTCCCGGCCTCCCGGCCCGCCACCGCGCGCGGCCAGCTGGACCGGGCGGGCGGCACGCTGTTCACCCTGGCCCTGCTGCTGCTCATCTTCGCTCTGGTCGAGGGCCCCGAACTGGGCTGGGGCAGCGTGGCGGTGGCGGGCTCGCTCATCGCCTCGGTGGTGCTGTCCGGGGCGTTCGTGGCCGTCGAGCGACGGGTCGCCGAACCGCTCCTCGACTTCCGGCTCTTCGGCACCGGCCGCTTCCTGGGCCTCTGCCTCGCCGTGGTCGCCGTGGTCGGGCTGTTCGGCCCGCTGCTCACCTATCTGCCCGCCTACTTCCACGCCGTCGCGGGCATGAGCACCGGCGAGGCCGGGCTGTCCATGGTGGCGCTCACCGGCCCGGTCCTGTTCATCCCGCTGATCTGCGGGGCGCTGGTCCGCTGGATTCCCGGCTCGGTGCAGGTGGTGGCCTCGCTGGTGCTGGTGGCCGCCGGATCGGCCTGGCTGGCGACGGGATCCTCGCTGCTCCCGGCCCTGGTGGTGACGGGCATCGGCGTGGCCGTCGCGCAGGGGCTGCTCGACGGGCTGGCGGTCGACGCGGTCCCCTCCGAACACGCCGGGGCCGCCGCGGGCACCTTCAACACCGCGAAGCTGACCGCGGAGACGCTGGGCATCGCCGTCGTCGGGGCCGTCCTGGCGGCCCGTACCGGAGGACGGCTGTCCGGCCCGCGCTTCCCGGAGGCGCTCCACCTCACGCTGTGGATCTTCGCCGGGCTGTGCCTGGTGTCCGCCGCCGCCACGGCGCTGCTGCTGCGGTCGAGGGCGGCGAAGCCCGTCGCCGCGGCACCGGAGGGCGAGCGCGACGCCGAGGCCGTCGCCACCTGAACACCTCTCTCATTTCCCCTTGTTCGTTTTCCCCTGTTGCTGTTGAGGAGTGACGTGCCATGCGCGCTGTGACCATCCCCCGTTTCGGCGGAGCCGAGGTGCTGGAGTACACCGAGGCCGAGGCGCCGGTGCCCGGCCCCGGCCAGGTCGCCATCGATGTGACCCACGCCGGGGTGAACTACGCCGAGATCCTGTTCCGGCAGGGCGCGGTGGACGTTCCGCTGCCGTACGTACCCGGCATCGAGGCCGCGGGGCGGATCCGCGCCCTCGGCGACGGGGTCAGCGGGCTGCGGGTGGGCCAGTCGGTCACGGCCCTGACCATGACCATGGGCGGTGGCTACGGCGCGGTCGCCGTGACCGACGCACACCTGGTCGCCCCGCTGCCGGACGACGCCGACCGGGCGCTGATGGCCGCCGTCCCCTCCAACAGCACCACGGCGTGGCTGGTCCTGGGCGAGGTGGCCCGGCTGCGCAAGGGCGAGCGGGTGCTGGTGCACGCCGCGGCCGGGGGCGCGGGCAGCCAGCTCGGCCAGGTGGCCCGGCTGCTGGGCGCGGGCCAGGTCGTGGGCACGGTGGGCTCGCCGGACAAGATCGAGGCCGCGACCGCCTTCGGCTACGACAAGGTCGTCCTGCGCGACGACCTCCCCGGGGCCGTGGCCGGTCTCACCGACGGGCGGGGCTTCGACGTGGCCGTCGACCCGGTTGGCGGCGCGGCCCGCCGGGCGAGCCTCGACGCGCTGGCACAGGGCGGGCGCCTGGTCGCCATGGGCAACGCCTCGGGTGCGGACGACGTCCCGTTCAGCGCGAACGAGCTGTGGTTCAGCGGCAAGGGCGTCCTCGGCTTCAACCTCGGCGCGCTGAGCGGTGAGCGTCCCGAGGCCGTGTCCTCCGTGCTGCGGCAGGCCGTCGGCGCCGTCCTCGACGGCGAACTGCGCGTGGACGTCGGCCAGGTGCTGCCGCTGCGGGACGCCACCGAGGCCCACCGCCGTCTCGAAAGCGGCCGCACCACCGGCAAGCTGGTGCTGGCGATGGAGCAGGAGTGATCTGCTCGCGGTGACTCCCGCGCCCACCGGCGCGGGCGTACCGACGGCCCCGGTCCCTTCCCCCGAGGGCCGGGGCCGTCGGCCGTTCCCCGCATCGCCGCACCTGGCAGGGACTCCGTTCAGGGACGCAGAACGACCGGAAGCTCCTTCCAGCCGTTGATGCCCAGGGCCGGGACCCGGGAGACGGGCCGGTCCACGAGGGCGAGCCGGGGGTACGTCTCGAACAGCCGCCGCAGGGCGATCTCCGCCTCCAGCCGCGCCAGCGGCGCGCCCGGGCAGCGGTGGGCACCGGCCCCGAAGGCGAGGTGACCGGCGGCGCGGCCGGACGCATAGCGCCCGGGGTCGAACCGGTCCGGCTCGGGAAACGCGTGGGGGCAGCGCTGGATGGCCGCGAGCGGGACGAACACCGCTTCCCCCGCGCGGATGACGTCGCCGTCGACCTCGACGTCCTCCGTGGCGTAGCGGAACATCACATGGCGGGCGGGGGACTCCCAGCGCAGGGCCTCCTCCACGACATCGGGCCACGGATCGTCGCCCGCCTCCTGCCGGGCGCGCGCGGCGGCCAGCGTCTCGGGGTGCGTCAGCAGGCCCCTGACGGCGTGGCAGATGAGATTGACCGTGGTCTCGTGCCCGCCGATGACGGTGACCACCAGGTTGCCGATGACCTCGGCCTCGCTGAGTTCCCCGGCGTCCAGCGCGGCCACCAGATCCATGGTGAGGTCGTCCCGGTCGCCCCGGGCGCGCTTCCGCTCGATCAGCGACATCAGGGTGGCGGGGAAGTGCCGCCCCACGGTGCCCGTGATCTCCTCGACGCTCGCCTCGGAGTTCATCGCCGCCATCGACAGCTCGTGCAGTTCGTCGCGGAGCGTCCCACCGTCGGGCACACCGAGCAGCAGGCAGATGACGTCCAGCGGCAGCGGGAGGGCGAAGTGCCGCAGCAGGTCGGTCTCCTGCCCGGCCGGGGCGGTGGCCAGGCCGGACAGCAGGCGGCGGGTGACGTCCTCGACCCGGGGGCGCAGGGCCTCCACCCGGCGCGGTGAGATGGCGCGCTGGACGGGCCGCCGCAGACGGCGGTGGGTGTCGCCGTCGGTGGTGAGCAGTCCCTTGCCCTCCACGATGAACAGCAGCGGCCAGTCCGCGGGGATCCGTCCGTGCCGGTACGCCTCCCAGTGCTGGATGTCCTTGGCGAACCGCGGGTCGCTCAGCACCCGCAGCCCCGCCTCCCGCGTGGTCACCGCCTTGGCCACCACGCCACCAGGGAGCGCCACAGTGGCAACCGGCCCTGCCGCTCTGAGGGCTGCTCCCTCGCCTCCGTGGAGGTCGGCCGGGGCGGGCTCGATACGAACGTGTGCTGTCGCGTCCATTGCTGCTGCTGTCCGTTTCTCACATCGGCCAACACGTCCGTCGGCGGGCTGGGGATCGTCACGGGAAGGGAGGACGGGGACCGGGCGATGTACGGCAGGTCCCAGACCAGCCGCTCCTGCGGTACGGCGAGCTGCATGCCGGGAAGCCGCTCCCACAGGCATTCGAGGCCGGTACGCACGATGAGGCTTCCCAAGTCGCGCGCGGGGCAACCGTGTTCGCCCGCACCCCAGGCGAGGTGGGCCTTGTTGGTCCGGGAGACGGAGGTGCCCGCGGACCGCATGGCGGGGTCGGCGCCGGAGGCGCCGAGACTGATGATCGCCATGTCGCCGACGTTCAGGTGGTATCCGCCGAGGGTGGTGGCCCGGGTCGCCCAGCGGCCGATGAGGTTCTGGATGGGGGCGTTGATCCACATGACGTGGTTCATGGCCTCGTCCATGCTACAGATCGCGGAGGCGAGTTCCTTGTGCAGCGCCGGGTTGGTCAGCAGCTCCAGCACGGTGTTGCAGATCCACGTCGTACTGGCGCCGCGTCCCGCGACGATCTGGAGCCAGACGTCCTCGCTCAGCTCGTCGAGGTCCAGGCCCGCCTCCTGGTTGTGGTGGTGCATCCACGACACCAGATCGGGCCCGGGGTCGTCGCGCTTCTGGGCCACCAGGGCGCGCATCCGGCCGTCCAGCTCCTCGGCGGCGCGCTGGGCGCCGGGGCCGCCGCTGAGCATCTCGTGGAGGGCGTTGCCGGTGGCCAGCGCGCTGTGTTCGTCCATGCCCATCAGCCGCATCATGACCAGCAGGGGCAGCTGGAGGGCGTACTGGCCGAGCAGGTCCACCTCGCACGTCTCCCGCGGCTCCCCGCCGGTGAAGAACCCGGCGATGAGCTGGTCCGCGAGATCCGCGATGAGGTCGCGGGTGCCGAGCAGGTCCAGCTCGGCCAGGGCTTTGTTGCCGGGGCCGGACAGCCGCGCGTGTTCTCCGCCCTCCGCGTACAGCCGGCTGCGCCGGTAGGCGAACTGCGGGATGAGGGGGTGGTCGAGGGGGAGGACGCCGTCGGACAGGTCGCGGTACCAGCGGGAGTCGCGCGTCCACACCCGGTCCTGGTTCTGGAGGATCTCCAGCTGGTGCGCGTGGTCGAGGACCAGATAGCCGCGGAAGGCACCGGTCTCCTCCAGCGCCACCGGCGCGATGGGGCCGAAGGCCCTGCGGAGGCTGTCGTAGTAGGCGCTCGGGTCCTGCGCGAAGGCCGGGCCGTACAGCGGGGCGCTGCGGTCGGGCCAGGGCGTCCGGACGGAGGGCCAGGGTTCGCCGATTGGGTTGAGATTAAAGGGAGTTGACACGGTGATCAGACTGTAGTGCCCCGGCTCCTGGGGACAACAGGGGGTGGCCCCGGTTCCTGCCGGGAGCCACCCGCACCATGATCCGGGGGAGTGCGCGTACCGTGGGCTGCGTGACCACTGCTGATGCCGCCCCCCGGCCCCAGTCGCTGATGCTCACCTTCCTGGGGGACTGGGTGCTGGGCCGGGACGTGTGCGTGTACTCGGGGAGCGTCATCGACCTCTTCGGCCGCGCCGGTGTCGGCGAACACGCGACCCGCTCGACGCTCACCCGCATGGTCGGGCGCGGCCTGCTGCGGCGGCAGCGCGAGGGGCGACGCATGTACTTCGGGCTCACCGAGCGCTCGGAGGCGGTGCTGCGGGACGGCGAGGGCCGCATCTGGCAGACCGGCGCCGTCAACCGGAACTGGGACGGCACCTGGACCCTGCTCGGCTTCTCCCTGCCCGAGTCCTGGCAGCGCCAGCGCCACGACCTCCGCTCGCAGCTCACCTGGAGCGGCTTCGGGCCGCTGTTCAGCGGGCTGTGGATCGCGCAGGGCGAGGTGGAGGTGGGCCCGATCCTCAACGAGCTGGGCCTGGCCGCGCACGTGAAGGTGTTCCGTGCCCACGCCGACGCGGGCATGGACATCGGCGCGATGATCGAGGAGACCTGGGAGCTGCCCGCGCTGGCCGGGCGGTACGAGGAGTTCGTACGCCGCTGGCAGCCCCAGGAGCACGCGTCAGCCGGGGCCGAGGAAGCGCTGGTGGCGCGGTTGCGGCTGTCCACCGAGTGGCTGCGGATCATCCGGCAGGACCCGCGGCTCCCGGTCAAGCACCTGCCCGACGACTGGCCCGCCGAGCAGGCCGAGAAGACGTTCCGCGCGGTCCACGAGCGCCTCACGCCGGGCGCGCGGGTGGCGGCGGAACGCCTGCTCGACCTGGTGCCGGTGCGCTAGGGGGTGTCTTGCCGATCATGCCGGCCTGATCGACAAGACACCCCCTAGGCGCCCCACACTCCTCGAAGCCCCCGCGGGGCGCTGCTCACTGCTGTGAGGGGCCGCGAGGCTGTCCGTTCGGGACGTTGTGTGTCCGCGAGGCTGTGCGTCGCGGACAAATGTTGTGCAGAACATTGACCGCGGTCGGGAATCTGCCTACCTTCGCGGGAATACCGGCACCGCCTCGATGCCACCCCCGACGGCACCAGGGAGCTCCCCGTGCAGCCAGCCCCCGTCCCCGTTCCCCCGCCGCCCCCGGATTCCCGGCAACTGCGCCGCGTCGCACTGTCCGGCCTGCTCGGCACCGCGGTCGAGTTCTACGACTTCCTCGTGTACGGCACGGTCGCCGCGCTCGTCTTCGGCGAGCTGTTCTTCCCCGAGGCCGACCCCGCGGTCGGCACCATCGCCGCGTTCGGCACCTTCGCCGCCGGATACCTGGCGCGGCCGCTCGGCGGCATCGTCTTCGGACACTTCGGCGACCGGCTCGGCCGCAAGTCGATGCTGCTGCTCACGATGGTCCTGATGGGCACCTGTAGCTTCCTCATCGGGCTGCTCCCGACCTACGACGCGATCGGCGTCTGGGCGCCGGTGCTGCTGGTCGCCCTGCGCGTCGTGCAGGGCCTCGCGATCGGCGGTGAGTGGGGCGGCGCCATGCTCATGGTCGTCGAGCACGCCGAACGCACCGGAGGCGCCCGGCGCCGCCGCGGCCTGTGGTCGAGCTTCACCCAGCTCGGCGCCCCGCTCGGCTCGATGCTCTCCGCGGGCGTGGTCACGATCGTCTCGACCCTGCCGGACGACGAGTTCCGCACCTGGGGCTGGCGGGTGCCGTTCCTGCTGAGCGTGGCGCTGCTCGCCGTCGGGCTGTTCGTACGGCTGCGCGTGGCGGAGAGCCCGCTGTTCACCGAGGCCCGGACGCGGCCGGAGGACACGCGGGCGCAGGACAGGCCCCCGCTCGCCGAGGTGCTGCGCCGCCCCCGTCCGCTGCTGCTCGCCGGGTGCGTCGGCATCGGCGCGTTCACGGCACAGGCGCTGCTGACCAGCTTCATGATCTCCTACGCCGTCCGCCACGGGTACACCCGGCCGCAGGTGCTCACCGCCGTGACGGTCGCCTCCGCCGTGGCACTCTTCGCGCTGCCCGCCGCCTCCGCGCTGTCCGACCGGGTGGGCCGCCGCCCGGTCGTGCTCGCCGGGGCCGTCGCGTCCGCCGCGCTGGCCTTCCCCGTCCTGGCGCTGGTCGACTCCGGATCGCCCGGGCTGCTGATCCTGGCCCTGGCGCTGGGTCACGGCGTGGCGCAGTCCACCATGTACGGACCGCTCGGGGCCCTGCTCAGCGAGATGTTCGGCACCCGGGTCCGCTACACCGGCGCCTCCCTCGGCTACCAGCTCGCGACCCTGGTCGGGGCCGGTTTCTCACCGATGATCGCGAGCAGTCTGCTGGCGGCCTACGGCGGCAGCAGCACCCCGCTCTCGCTGCTGCTGTGCGGCGGCGCGGCCATCACCGCGCTCACCGTGTGGCGGCTGCGCGAGACCCACGCCGACACCCTCGACAACCCCACCACTGCCACCACTTCCGCCGATGTTCCCGCTGCCGAAGGAGTCCGCCAGTGAAGCCCCGCGCCCTCGCCCTCGCCGCGACCGCCGTGCTCGCCGCCACCGCCCTGCCCGCGCAGGCCGCGAGCGCCGAGGGCGAACACCTGGAAGGCCACCTGGCGTCCGGGGCCGCGTACATGATGGACATGCCCGCGCGATGGAACGGCACCGTGCTGCTGTTCAGCCACGGCTACAACCCGCAGGGCAGCCCCAACCCCGCCCAGAACGCGCCGAGTTCGGCGGCCCGCGCCCGGCTTCTGGACCAGGGTTACGCACTCATCGGCTCCTCGTACGCCACGACCGGCTGGGCCGTGGCGGACGCGGTGCCCGACCAGCTGGCCACGCTGGACCTGTTCACGCAGCGGTTCGGCGCGGCCCGGCAGACCCTCGCCTGGGGCCAGTCGTACGGCGGGTTCGTCACCACCACGATCGCCGAACGGCACCCCGACCGGATCGACGGTTCGCTGTCGATGTGCGGCCTCGTCCAGGGCGGTATCGCCAACTGGAACAGCACCCTCGACCCCGTCTTCGCGCTGAAGACCCTCCTCGCGCCGGACTCCGGCATCCGCCTCACCGGCTTCGCCGACCAGGCGGACGCCAAGAGCGCCGCGAGCGCCCTCACCGGGAAGCTGACCGCGGCCCAGCAGACGCCGCAGGGCCGGGCCCGCATCGCGCTCGCCGCCGCCCTGCACAACATCCCCGGCCACAACGACCCGTCACAGCCGAAGCCCGGCCCGGCCGACTGGGCCGGACAGCAGAAGAACCAGTACGCGGCGGTCGCCGGACTGCTCCAGACCGCCGCGTTCTCCTGGCGGCAGGAGGCCGAGTCCCGCGCGGGCGGTAACCCGTCCTGGAACACGGGCGTCGACTATGCGGCGATGCTGCGCCACTCCTCGGTGTACAAGGAGGTGACCGAGCTGTACAAGGAGGCGGGGCTGACGCTGCGCGACGACCTCACGGCACTCAATCGCGCTCCCCGCACCAGCGCCGACCCGCGGGCCGTGGCCTGGATGCGGCACACCAGCGCCTTCACCGGCAGGCTGACCGACCCGCAGCTGAACATCCACACCACCGGCGACGGGCTGATCCCCGTGCAGGCCGAGAGCGCCTACCGCCGGGCCGCCACCGCCGGCGGATCCGCGGGGCTGCTGCGCCAGGCGTACGTCGACGGGCCGGGCCACTGCACCTTCGGCACCGGCGAGACGCTCGCCGCCGTACACGCGCTGGAGCGGCGTCTGTCCACCGGCCGCTGGGACACCTCGCCGGACACGCTCAACTCCGCGGCGGAGACGGAGGATCCGGCCGCCGAGCCCCGGTACACCGACTACCGGCCCACCGCCTACCCGCGCCCCTACGACCTGGCGCACCAGGACGGTCCGCGGCAGCGCGGCTAGAGCCGCCGGAGTCCGGTCAGCACCCGCTCCATCAGCGCGACGCTGGGGGCCTCGCCCTCCTCGGTCCCGGTCTCGTGGACGACGATCAGTCCGCGGTCCGCCATGTCGCCGAGCAGCACCCTGGCCACCCCCAGCGGCACCGAGAGCCGGGCCGACACCTCCGCCACCGACGTCGGCTCCTGGCACAGCGCGATCACGGGAACGTGGTCGGCGTGCGTGAAGGCGGCGGACTGGTGCCCCAGATCGGTGGTCGTCACCAGGGTCTCCAGCTCGAAGTGATGCTGGGATCTGGTGCGGCCACCCGTCCACGTATAGGCGCGTACGAAGGAGGGCGAGCCCTGTTGCTGCTGCTCGTGTCCGCCCTCCCACGCGGCGTGCTGCTCGTCCTGCGGCGGGTACGCGTACGGCTCCGGGGGAGCGGGGGGCGGCGCCTCCTCCGGCTGGTGGCGGGCCGCGGGCTCCGGCGCGGAGCCGGACCTCTTCCGCGGCCGCCGTGCCTTGCCGAAACTGAACGCGTTGAGCACGTCGGCGAAGGTCTGTTCGTCCTCCGCTCCCTGGTCTCTCCGAGTGTGCCCGGAAGGGCCTTCACCGGTGCTCATGATCTCCTCGTCCGGGCTAGTGGGCTGCCGTCTGCTTGAATCCCTGGAGCTCCGCGCGCAGTTCGGGGGTCAGCATCTCGCCGACCTGGTCCACGAGCACGGCCATCTCATAGGCCACCTGGCCGATCTCGCAGTCCGGCGCGGCCAGCGTCACCAGGCACGAGCCGTCCTTGATCGACATCAGCAGCATATGTCCGTACTCCATCTGGATCACGGTGCTCTTCACCTCGCCGGTATCCAGACACCGCGCGGCGCCCTGGATCAGGCTGATGGCACCTGCGGCGACGGTGGCCAGGTGTTCGGCGTAGTCGTCCGCCAGCCGGTTGGAGGCGGTGAGCAGAATCCCGTCGGCTGATACCACCACGGCGTGGGCCACATTGGGAACACGTTCGGTGAAGTTGGTGACCAGCCATCCGAACTGGCTCACCTCCCGCGGGTGGGGTGAGGTCATGGCTTGATTCCTGCCCGTTCGTCGATGGGATCTTATCGCTCGTCGGGACGGGCCCGACGGATGCCTGACTGGTAGTTGCTGAGGAAGCTGTGCGTGCTGCCCGCGTCCTGGCTCGGCTTCGCCTTGCCGGGGCCGGTTCGCGGCTCGGCACGTCCACCGGGCCGCGGCGAACGCGGCGTCCGCTTCGGCAGTCCGGACTGGGTGCGGTCGGCCCCCTCCTGGGTGTCCGAGGGCTCGGCGGAGCCGCCCGGGCGGCGGTCGGCCGCCTGGTCCGTCGCGCTCTCCCCGGTGCGGGCAGGACCCGGGCCCGGCAGGGGCTCCGTCTGCTGTCCGGGAGGGGTGAAGAGGCGCGAGGACCCCTGGGGTCGGGGGCTCGCCGACGGGGGTCGGGTGCCCGCCGACGGAGGACGCGGAGCCGCCGACGCCGGCGCCGCGTCGTCCGCATCCGAGGCGGGCGGCTCGAACCACCGCGAGCGGGGAGCGCGCTGCTCCTCCGGACCGGACCGCTGCGGCGGCACCAGGCCGGGCCCGGACTGACGGGCCTTCTGTGCGTCCTGGGCGTCCTGGGCGGCCGGTCCGTCCGCCGGTGCCCTGTCGTGCGCGGACGGCCTGGACGGCAGGGGCGGCGGTCCGTTGCGGGACTCCTCCGGTGCGTCCTTGCCGACCGGGCCGGGGCGGCCGGTCCCGTTGGCGCCGGTCCCGTTGCCGTTCCGGTTTCCGCCAGGGCCGTCGGTCCCGGCAGGTGCCCGGCGCGGCAGCCGCCGCGGCAGCTCGGAGCCCGGACCCGTCCCGGGGGTGTCGGGACGCTCGGCGCGCTCGGGGCCGCCCCAACCCGGGGACCGCGTACCGGCGTCGGCGGCGACTGCCGGGCGGGCCCCGTTGGGGGACTCGCGCACCGCGGGGGCCGCCGTGGCGGGGCCCGACTCCTGCCGCGGCCGCGCCGGTTCGAAGGCCTTGGCAGCGGTCGGCGACGGCCCGGAGCGCCGGGGCAGGTTCCCCCGGGGAGCTTCGTCGGGCCGGTTCCCCGGTACCAGGTTGGCCGGGACGAGCACACCGGCGAGCAGGCCCGCACCCCAATCCGAGCTGAGGTTCACGGAGATGCCGTGCCGGTTGGCCAGGCGGCCGACGACGAACAGGCCCATCTGACGGGAGGACGAGGCCTCCTCGGAGGTGGTCGCCTCCAGCCGCCGGTGCGCCTTGGCCAGGTCGGCGCCGCTCATGCCGATGCCCTGGTCGCGCACCTCGATCAGCGCGGAGCCGTCGCGGCGCGGTGTGGTGCTGACGACCACCTGGGTCTCCGGCGGGGAGAAGGCGGTGGCGTTGTCGAGCAGTTCGGCGATGATCCGGGCGAGGTCACCGGCCACGTAGCCGGTCACCTCCACGGAGGCGGAGGGCTGCACCTCCGCACGCTGGTAGTGCTCGATCTCGGAGACCGCGGCGCGCAGCACGTCTTCCAGCGGCACGCGATGACCGTGGGTGCGGACCAGCGTGCTGCCGCAGAGCACCATCAGGTTCTCGTTGTTGCGGCGCATCCGGGTCGCCAGGTGGTCCATCTGGAAGAGGTGGCCCAGCTGGTCCGGGTCCTCTTCGTGCCGTTCGAGCTGCTCCATCAGGCGCAGCAGCCGGTCCACCAGGGTCTGGCTGCGCCGGGAGAGGTTGACCAGGGTGTCCCTCAGGTCGCCGCGCAGCGCGGCCTGTTCCGAGGCCAGGCGCACGGCCTGACCGTGCACCGCGTCGAAGGCCCGGGCGAGCTGCCCGAACTCCTCCGTGGTGTGCACGGGCACGGCGCTGACCGCGGTGTCCGCCTTCTCGCCCTCGCGGATGCTGGAGACGGCGGCCGGGAGCCGGTGTTCGGCCACGTCGAGCGCGGTGGAACGGAGGACGGTCAGCGACCGCAGCAGATACCGGCCGATCGCGAAGCCGATGGAGCCCGCGAGCAGCAGCACCGCGAGCAGGGCCACGGAGTACGCACCGGCCCGGTTGCTGGTCTGGTCCTGCAACTGGGCGGAGTTCACGCGCAGCTGCTGGGCGAGGTTCTTCTCGACCTTACCGAGGAGCTTCACGGTGGTTTCCGAGCTGCGGTTCCACTCGGACGTCGGGACCTGCGGCGGAGTGATGCCCTGCTGGGCGCCGTTCCCCTGCGACCCGGACAGCGCGCTGCGTACGAGGTCGGCGCGCCGCTTCACCAGCTTTCCGGTGACCGTCCGCTCGTACATGCTCTGCTCGGCGGGGGTGGCCACGGCCCGGAAGTCGCCGAGCTTGTCCTGGAGGCGGATGTCGGACTCCTCCAGCGCCCGGACGAGGTTCATGTCCGTGGACTGTCCGGACTGCCCGGACTTCATCGCCTCGAGGAGCGTCACATGCTGGAGATGGACCTCCTCCTGGACCGCCTCCAGGTCGTACAGCGCGGACGCCGGTCCGGACAGCTTGGGTTCGCCGAACCGGCTGCCCAGGGCCTGGTCCAGGTCGAGCAGGCTGTTGATGGCGGTGCGGTACTGGTTCACCGCGGCCCAGGAGCTGATGCTGCCCGACGCCACCTGCTCGCGCAGGTCGGTCAGCCCGCCCATGGCCTTGACCGCGTCCTGATAGCGGTTCCCCGCGGCGCCGTCGAGCTGGGGCGCCCGCTTCGTGCTGCCGGTGAGGGCCGTCCGGGCGCGGTCGGTGGACCGGACCTGGCGCCGCATCGTGGCCGCGTCGGCGCCCCCTCCGCCCCGCAGCTGTTCGGCGGCCATGGTGCGCTCCTCCTGGAGGCTCCCGAGCAGCGGCATCAGCCCGGAGCGCAGCTTGACCAGCCGCTGCATGTCCGCGTACGAGTTGGCGCGTTCGACTTCCCGTTGGATCTGGACGACGCCCAGGGCGACGGCCAGCAGCGCGGGCACCACCAGCACGGCGCCGAGCTTGACCGGCAGCCGCCAGTTTCGCCATTGCACGATGGTGGCCCACAGCCCCGGGCCGCGCACAACTTCGGCCGCATGCCTCCCCGGGGTCACGAGGCGCGCTCCGCGCCCGGAGCGGCTTGGCCACAGCGATGTATCACGATGCGCTTTCTCTCTACTCGAACAGCTTTCGGCTCGTCATGGCGAGCTCATAGAGGCCGTACGCGAAGGGAATGGCCACCCACAGCCACACCACGGCCAGCAGGACGGGCGACGACTTCACGGCCGCGCTCTGCGAAGGTTCGTCTTGGTGAGCCATCAGTTACCCCTTGCCCTTCTCGGCCGGGACGGCCTTCTCAGCCGGTACATCGTCGGTTCCGCCCTCGTCGTCCTGCTCGTCCCGGGCTTCGTCCTGCTCGTCCCGGGCCTTGCCCTGCTCGCCCTGGACTTCGCCCTGCGCGTCAGCGGCCTGCTCACCCGACGCCACCGGCTCCGGCTCGTGGAACTTCGGGTTCACCGGCCGCACCAGCTCGTTCGCGATGAAGCCGACGACCAGCAGCGCGATCATGAGGTAGAAGGAGATGGCGTAGAGGCCCGGCCCCGTGTTCCCGGACTTCTTCCCGGCGTCCGCGACGGCGTCCACGATGATCGGCCCGGCGACTCCGGCGACCGACCACGCGGTCAGCAGCCGACCGTGGATCGCGCCGACCTGGTAGGTGCCGAACAGGTCCTTCAGATAGGCCGGTACGGTCGCGAACCCGCCGCCGTAGAACGACAGGATCACCATGGCCGCGACCACGAACAGCGCGGTGCTGCTGTTCTTCCCGAGCAGGATGGTCAGGTAGAGCAGAGCACCCGCGCCCAGGTAGAGGCGGTAGATGTTCTTCCTGCCGATCACGTCGGAGACCGACGACCAGACGAAGCGACCGGTCATGTTGGCCAGGGACAGCAGGGCGACGAACCCGGCGGCGGCGGTCGCGCTGACCGGGGCGTCGGTGTCCTGGAAGAAGTCCTGGATCATCGGGGCGGCCTTCTGGAGGATCCCGATGCCGGCGGTGACGTTCATGCACAACACGACCCACAGCAGCCAGAACTGCGGGGTCTTCACCGCGTTCTTCGCCGACACGTTCGCGGTCGTGACGAGCTGCTTCCCGGCGTCCTCGCGGGGGACCCAGCCGGCCGGACGCCAGCCGTCGGCCGGCACCCGGATGAGCAGTACGCCCAGGGTCATGAAGGCGGCGTAGGCCAGGCCGTGCACCAGGAAGGTCCGGGCGATGCCGCTGGTGTCGCTGCCGAAGGAGGAGAGCATCTGCGACGACCAGGGGGAGGCGATCAGCGCGCCGCCGCCGAAGCCCATGATCGCGGTGCCGGTGGCCATGCCCGGGCGGTCCGGGAACCACTTCATCAGCGTGGACACCGGCGAGATGTATCCGATGCCGAGGCCGATTCCGCCGACGACGCCGTATCCGAAGATGACCAGCCAGTACTGGCTGGCGGCAACGCCGAGCGAGGCGATGAGGAAGCCCGAGGAGAAGGCCACGAGCGACACGAACATCGCCCACCGCGGACCCTTGCGCTCGACGAGCGTGCCACCGAAGGCGGCGGAGAGACCGAGGACGAGAATGGCGATCTGGAAGGGGAGTGCGCTGGCGGTCCCCGAGATGTCAAGGGCTTTCTCCAGAGGCGTCTTGAAGACGCTCCAGGCGTATGCCTGACCGATGGAGAAGTGAATCGCAAGCGCCGCCGGAGGAATCAGCCATCGATTCCACCCCGGCCCTGCGATAATGCGAGAGCGGTCGAGAAAACCCACCGATTACCTACCTCCGTCCTCGGGAACCCATTGCCGCAGGCTCATTTTTCTGGAGACGTCGAAGACGTCTCGGGCGGTGGCGAGTGTAGAGCACCCTGATCAGCGGGAACAACGACGGGACTTCATCACGGGTCCCGTAGTGGAGCAGCCTCCCACACGTTCGCATAGATGGGGCGATCCACCAACATCGACACATTGCATGCATCCCCCGTTCACGAAATATCCGCAACTCCGGTGGCTCGGGGTTGCCGTCATCACGTGACACCAGGTCAGACGGACCGAAAGGAGGAAGGAACGGTAAAAGTGCACATCCTGAGAAGTTCTGACAGGTACTCACAAGGATCTCGTAGCCGCATATGTGGCATGCAGTCACCTGGGACCGGGCGGTTCCGGCGCAAGCCCGGTCGAGCCGGTCCGCCGGGTATCCCCGGTCGTTGACGGCATCCGGCGCCTTACTACACTGACCCCGCCATGGGGCTGCGGGTTGCTCCTCCTCCCCACCATCCATTGCAGGCAGATCCGTACGAATTCTCCTGCCCGAAACTCCCGGGAGAGGACATGACGAAAGCGGTGCGGCCGCCCGCGCCTATTTCATCCGAGCGGGCCACGGGACCGGGGTTCGCCGACCGCGGCACGGAAAACGATGAGCCCGACTTCGCCGCGATTCAGCAGAGCCCGGAATTCGACCGGCTTCGCAAGAGGCTGCGCCGGTTTGTCTTCCCCATGAGCGCGCTCTTCTTTTGCTGGTACATGACGTTTGCGCTGTTCTCGGCGTATGGTCATGGATTCATGAGCCGTAAGGTGTTCGGCTCGGTCAATATGGGAACCGTCTTCGGCCTGTTGCAGTTCGTGTCGACGATCACGATCGTCCTGCTGTACCGGGGCTTCGCCGACAGGAAAATCGACCCGCAGGTGGACAAGGTGCGCGAGTTGGCAGGGGCCGACAAGGAATGACAGTGCAGATCGCGGCTGAGACGACCGGCAGCCCGCTCATCAACGTCAGCGTATTCGTCGTTTTCGTCCTGATTACGCTGTTCATCGTCTACAAGGCCACCACCAGGAACCAGACGGCGGCCGACTACTACGCCGCGGGCAGCGCCTTCAGCGGCGTCCAGAACGGCATCGCCCTCTCCGGCGACTTCCTCTCCGCGGCGTCCTTCCTCGGGATCTCCGGGGCGATCGCCGTCCACGGCTACGACGGCTTCCTCTACTCGGTGGGATGGCTCGTCGCCTGGCTGGTCGCCCTCCTGCTCGTCGGCGAACGGCTGCGCAACACCGGCCGGTTCACCGTGGGCGACGTGATGGCCTACCGGATGAAGCAGCGCCCGGTGCGCGCGGCGGCGGCCAACGCCACCCTGGTGATCACGTTCTTCTACATGCTCGCCCAGATGGCCGGCGCGGGCGGGCTGATCGCCCTCCTGCTCAATGTGCACAGCAAGGGCGGGCAGGCCCTCGTCATCACCGGCGTCGGCCTCGTGATGGTCTTCTACGTCCTGGTGGGCGGCATGAAGGGCACCACCTGGGTGCAGATCATCAAGGCGGCTCTGCTCCTGATCTGCGTGACCTTCATCAGCGTCTTCATCGTGGGCAAGTTCGGATTCAGCTTCTCCGCGCTCCTCGACCAGGCGGCGGCGCGCAGCCCGCTGGGGCAGAGCCTGCTCGAACCGGGCGGCTGGTACGGCGACGGCGCGATGGACAAGCTCGACTTCGTCTCGCTGTCCCTGGCGCTGGTCCTCGGCATCTCCAGCCTGCCGCACGTGCTGATGCGCTTCTACACCGTGCCGAACGCCAAGGAGGCGCGCCGGTCGGTGGTGTGGTGCTCCTGGTCGATGTTCCTGTTCTACCTGGGGATCCTGGTCGTCGGCTACGGCGCCGCCGCGCTGGTCGGCCCGGACGCGATCCTGGAGGCCCCCGGAGGCGAGAACTCGGCGGCACCGCTGCTCGCGTTCAAGATCGGCGGTGCGGTGCTCCTGGGCGTCGTCGCCGCGGTGGCCTTCGCGACGATCCTCGCGGTGGTGGCCGGTCTGACCCTGACCGCGTCGGCGTCGTTCGCGCACGACGTGTACGCCAATGTGATGCGGGAGGGGAAGGCCGACGCGCGGTCCGAGATCCGGGTCGCCCGTCTGACGGCCATCGTGGTCGGCTTCCTGGCCATCATCGGAGGCATCGTCACCAACGGCCAGAACGTGGCCTTCCTGGTGTCGCTGGCCCTGGCGCTCGCAGCGTCCGCCAACCTGTCGACCATCCTCTACACCCTGTACTGGAAGCGGTTCAACACGACGGGGACGCTGTGGAGCATCTACGGCGGCCTGGGGTCGGGGCTCATCCTCATCCTCTTCTCGCCCGCGATCTCGGGTACCTCGACGTCCATCTTCAAGGACGTCGACTTCCACTGGTTCCCGCTCACCAACCCCGGCATCGTGTCGATCCCGCTCTCCTTCCTCTGCGGATTCCTCGGCACGGTCCTCAGCAAGGACCCCGCGGACCCCGAGAAGCAGGCGGAGATGGAAGTACGGGCGCTGACCGGAATCGGCAGCAAGGTCTGAGAAGCTCGCGTCACGAGGCCGGTCCGGGGAGCACATCTCCCCGTACCGGCCTCGTTCGTCGTTACCCCGGGGGCGGTGGCGCGGTGCTGCGGCGCAGGACGAGCCGAGTGGGGACGAGCGTGGTGCCGCGGCCCGGGGTGCTCTGCTGCATCTGGCGCAGGACGCCCTCCACGCAGCGGCGTCCGACCTCGGCGAAGTCCTGGTGCACGGTGGTCAGCGGCGGCAGGAACTCCCCGGCCTCGGGGATGTCGTCGAAGCCGATGACGCTGACGTCGTCCGGCACCTTCCGGCCCTTTTCGTGCAGGGCCCGCAGCAGGCCGAGCGCCATCTGGTCGTTGGCGGCGAACACCGCCGTGCAGTCCTCCTCGGCCGCGAGCGCGAGCCCGGCGCGGTAGCCGGACTCGGCCGACCAGTCGCCCCGTACGAGCGGTGGCGGAACGCGCCCGGCCTCGGTGAGCGCCGCATGCCAGGCGTCGGCGCGGCGCTGTGCCGCGAAGGAGCCCTCGGGACCGGCGAGATGCCATACGGTCCGGTGGCCGAGCCCGAGCAGATGGTCCACCGCGTCGCGGGTGCCGCCCGCCTGGTCGGTGTCGACCACCGTATAGCGGTCCCCGGCGTCCGAGTCGGCCACGACGACCTGGACGTGGGGCGGCAGGGAGAGCGCCGCCGCGTCGAGGAGGTGGACCTCCATGATGACGATGACGGCGTCGACGGCGAGTTCGCCCAGCCGGGAGAAGGCGCCGCGCACCTCGTCCTGGGTCGGGACGGCGACGGGGAGCAGGGTGACCGCGTAGCCCTCGTGGGCCGCGGAGGTGGCGATCGCTTCCAGCGTGCGCACATTGCCCGTGGTGGAGAGGGTGAAGGTGATGACGCCGATGGTGCGGAACTCGCCTCGTTTGAGCGCCCGGGCCGCGCTGTTGGGCCGGTAGCCGAGCTGCTTCATGGCGGCCAGCACCTCCCGCCGCGTGTCCTCGGTGACGCCGGGGTAGCCGTTGGAGACCCGGGACACGGTCTGCGCGGAGACACCGGCGAGACGGGCCACGTCCGCCATGGACGCGCGCTGCGCGCGCCGGGCGGCCCGCGTCCGGGTGCTGCCGTCGCCCGCCGGGGCGCCGTCCGCCGAGGGGGCGCCCGCCGGAGGGCTCTCCGCCGAGGGGTTGTCCGCTGCTTCCACTGTCTCCCTCGCTGCGTGCGTCCTGGTTTTGCCAGACGGCTCTTGACCACCGTCATTGGGGCAGTGTAGACATTCCGCCATCAGATGTTTACGTAAACATAACACCTCCGCGCTTCCTTGATCGTCGGGATGTTTACGCAAACATCGCGACGGCGCCCGACGCCGGTTCCGTGATGGACGAGCGAGGAACGACATGACGACGCTGCAACCCCCCGCCGCCGTGAAACGGCGCCCGGCCCGGCCTCCGGCGAAGCGGGACCGCCGCTCCTGGACGGGGTGGGGGTTCATCGGCCCCTTCGTGGTGGTCTTCGCCTTCGTCTTCCTGGCCCCGATCGCCTATTCGATCTACCTCAGCCTCTTCCGCGACCAGCTCATCGGCGGCACCACGTTCGTCGGTCTGGACAACTACCAACAGGCCCTGGAGGACGACCGGTTCTGGGAGTCCCTGACCCGGGTGTCGCTGTTCCTGCTCGTGCAGGTGCCGATCATGCTGGGCATCGCCCTGCTCGTCGCCCTCGCCCTGGACAGCGGGCGGCTGTACGGCCGGGACTTCTTCCGGATCTCGATCTTCCTGCCGTACGCGGTGCCCGCCGTCGTCGCCACCCTGATGTGGGGGTTCATGTACGGCACCCGCTTCGGCCTGGTGAGCGACATCAACGACGCCCTCGGGGTGTCCCTGCCGAACCCGCTGTCACCCGATCTGGTGCTGACGTCCATCGGCAACATCGTCACCTGGGAGTTCGTCGGCTACAACATGCTGATCTTCTACTCCGCGCTCCGCGTCATCCCGCACTCCCTGTACGAGGCCGCGGAGATCGACGGCGCCGGTCAGATCCGCGTCATCACCGCCATCAAGCTCCCCGCGATCCGCGGCGCCCTGGTCATCGCCACCATCTTCTCGATCATCGGCACCTTCCAGCTGTTCAACGAGCCGAACATCCTCCAGAAGCTGGCGCCCAACTCCATCACCACCGACTACACCCCGAACTTCTACACCTACTCGCTGTCCTTCTCGGGCCAGCAGCACAACTACTCCGCGACGGTCGCCATCATCATGGGGCTGATCACCATGGTCATCGCCTATGTCGTCCAGCTGCGCGGCATGCGCAAGGGAGCGTGAAGCGATGAGCAGCCCCGCCACCACCGTCTCCCCGCCCGCATCCGCCACGGCCGACTCCCCGGGCTCCCCGCCCCGGCTGCGCGCGCCGCGGAAGCGCACCGCGGGGCGCCGCCCGCGCCGCAGCGTGCTGCTGACCCTCCTCACCGGACTGGTCCTGCTGTACTCGCTGGTGCCGCTGGCCTGGCTGGTCATCAGCGCCACCAAGACCCAGGAGGGGCTGGCCCGGTCGTTCGGGCTGTGGTTCAGCGGCGACTTCGCCCTGTGGGACAACATCCGGGAGACGCTCACCTACCAGGACGGCGTCTTCACCCGCTGGCTGCTGAACACCCTGCTGTACGTGGTGGCCGGGGCCGGCGGCGCCACCCTGCTTGCGGTCCTGGGCGGCTACGCCCTGGCCAAGTTCACCTTCCCGGGCAAGCGCGCCGTCTTCGCCGTCGTCATCGGCGCCGTCGCGGTGCCCGGCACGGCGCTGGCCGTGCCCACCTTCCTGATGTTCAGCAAGATGGGGCTCACCAACACCCCCTGGGCGGTGATCATCCCGTCCCTCATCTCGCCGTTCGGCCTGTACCTGATGTGGGTCTTCGCCACGGAGGCCGTACCCGACGAACTGCTGGAGGCGGCCCGCATCGACGGGGCGAGCGAGGTGCGCACCTTCTTCCAGGTCGTCCTGCCGCTGCTCGCACCCGGCATCGTGACCGTCCTGCTGTTCACGATGGTCGCCACCTGGAACAACTACTTCCTGCCGCTGATCATGCTGAAGGACCCGGACTGGTATCCGCTGACCCTGGGCCTCCACAGCTGGAACGAGCAGGCCGCGACCGCCGGAGGCGAGGCCGTGTTCAACCTCGTCATCACCGGCTCCCTGATCACCATCGTGCCGCTGATCGCCGCGTTCCTCCTGCTCCAGAAGTACTGGCAGTCCGGGCTCGCCGCCGGAAGCGTCAAGGAATAGCCCGCCCGTCAAGGAACAGCTCCACCGCCCCGCCCCACGAAGAAGCCCCGCACCACGAAGAAGCCCCGCACCACGAAGAAGTGGAAAGCACGCCCATGCGCATGAACGCCCGCCGCCTGCTGCGCGGCATAGCCCTGGTCTCCGCCCTCACCCTGGGGGCAACCGCCTGCGGCGGCTCCGACGACGGTGCCGCCGACCAGAAGCCGGTGTCCGCCAAGGACATCGACAAGGCCCTGGAGAAGGGCGGCACCCTGACGGTGTGGGCTTGGGAGCCCACGCTGAAGAAGGTCGCCGACGACTTCGAGAAGGAACACCCCGCGGTCAAGGTCAACTTGGTCAACGCGGGCACCAACAAGGACCAGTACAAGGCCCTCCAGAACGCCATCGCCGCGAAGAAGGGCGTCCCCGACGTCGCGCAGATCGAGTACTACGCGCTGGGCGAGTACGCCCTGACCAAGGCCCTCGACAAGCTGGCCCCGTACGGTGCCGACAAGCTCGCCGACAAGTACTCCCCGGGCCCGTGGAACTCCGTGAAGTCCGGCGAGGACGTCTACGCCCTGCCCATGGACTCCGGCCCCATGGCGATGTTCTACAACAAGAAGGTCTTCGACAAGTACAAGCTCAAGGTGCCGACCACCTGGGACGAGTACGTCAAGACCGCGCGCGACCTGCACAAGGCCAACCCCAAGGCGTACATCACCGCTGACACGGGAGAGGGCGGTACCGCCACCAGCATGCTGTGGCAGGCCGGTTCCCGCCCGTACAAGGTCGACGGCACCAAGGTGAAGATCGACTTCTCCGACGCGGGCGCCAAGAGGTACACCGACACCTGGCAGAAGCTGCTCGACGACAAGCTGGTCGCGCCCATCACCGGCTGGACCGACGACTGGTACAAGGGCCTCGGCGACGGCACCATCGCCACCCTGACCGCCGGTGCCTGGATGCCCGCCAACTTCGCCTCCGGTGTGAAGGAGGCCTCCGGCGACTGGCGCGTGGCACCGATGCCGCAGTGGAAGGCGGGGGACAAGACCACCGCGGAGAACGGCGGCAGCTCCCTGGCCCTGCCCACCCTGGGCAAGCACAAGGAACTCGCCTACGCCTTCACCGAGTACGCCAACGCCGGGAAGGGCGTGCAGACCCGGATCAAGGAGGGCGCCTTCCCGGCGACCACCGCGGACCTCGAATCCGACGCGTTCCAGAACACCGCGTTCCCGTACTTCGGTGGCCAGAAGGCCAACAAGATCTTCGCCGAGTCGGCCGCGAACGTCGGCAGCGGCTGGTCGTACCTGCCCTACCAGGTCTACGCCAACTCCGTCTTCAACGACACCGTCGGCAAGGCCTACGTCTCCCGCACCAAGCTGGCCGACGGACTGAAGGCCTGGCAGAACGCCTCCGTCAAGTACGGAGAAGAGCAGGGCTTCACCGTCCAGAAGTAACCAGCCCCGCCCGCGCCGCCCCGTGCGGTCCACCGGAAGGACCACCATGATCTCCACCCTCCAGACCCAGCCTCCGCAGGGGCCGGACGGTGACCTCACCCCCCGCATCGGCTACGGCGCGGACTACAACCCCGAGCAGTGGCCGCGCGAGGTGTGGGAGGACGACATCCGGCTGATGCGCGAGGCCGGTGTCACCATCGTCTCCGTGGGGATCTTCTCCTGGGCCCGCATCCAGCCGGCCGAGGACGAGTGGGACTTCGGCTGGCTCGACGAGGTCATGGACCTGCTGCACACCGGTGGCATCGGGGTCGACCTGGCCACCGCCACCGCGTCCCCGCCGCCCTGGCTCACCACGGCGCACCCGGAGATCCTCCCGGTGACCGCCTCCGGTGAGACGGTGTGGCCGGGGGCGCGGCAGCACTGGCGACCCACCTCGCCCGTCTTCCGCACCCACGCGCTGCGCCTGGTGCGGGAGCTGGCCGAGCGGTACGCCGGTCATCCCGCCCTGGTGGCCTGGCACGTCTCCAACGAGCTGGGCTGCCACAACATCTACGACTACTCCGACGACGCCGCCAGCGCCTTCCGCGACTGGCTGCGCGCCCGCTACACCACCCTCGACGCCCTCAACCACGCCTGGGGCACGGCGTTCTGGTCCCAGCGGTACGGCGCCTGGGACCAGATCCTGCCGCCCCGGCTGGCCGCCTCCCATCCGAACCCCACCCAGCAGCTGGACTTCAAGCGCTTCTCCTCCGACGCGCTGAAGGAGCATCTGCGCGCCGAGCGGGACGTCCTGCGCGAGCTCACCCCGGGGATTCCGGTCACCACGAACTTCATGGTGATGGGCGAAACCAAGGGCATGAACTACGCCGACTGGGCCGGTGAGATCGACTTCGTCTCCAACGACCACTACGTCAGGCCCGGCCCGCAGGACCGCGACGAGCTGTCCTTCTCCGCGAACCTCGTCAGCGGCATCACCGGCGGACGCCCCTGGTTCCTCATGGAGCACTCCACCAGCGCCGTGAACTGGCAGCCGGTCAACGTGGCCAAGCGGCCGGGCGAGCTGGCCCGTGACGCGCTGCTGCACGTGGCCCACGGCGCCGACGCCGTGTGCTTCTTCCAGTGGCGGCAGTCGGCGGCCGGCGCCGAGAAGTACCACTCGGCGATGGTGCCGCACGCCGGGCCCGACAGCGAGGTGTTCCGCTCGGTGGCCGCACTCGGCCGGACCCTGCGGACCCTGGCCCCGGTCGCGGGGACCGAACGCGAACCGGCCCGGGTCGGGATCGTCTTCGACTGGGAGTCGTGGTGGGCGAGCGAACAGGACTCCCACCCGACCTCGCGCCTCGACTACCGCCAGGAAGCGCTGGACTGGTACTCCGCACTCCTCGCCCTCGGCATACGCGCCGACGTCATCACCGCAACTGCCGACCTCGGCCGGTACGAGGTGCTGATCGCGCCGGTGCTGCACATGGTCCCCGCGGCGCTGGCCAAGGACCTCACCCGGTACGCCGAGCAGGGCGGCCACCTGATCGCCACCTACTTCTCCGGTGTCGTGGACGAGAACGACCACGTCTGGCTCGGCGGCTACCCGGGGGCCCTGAGCGAGCTGCTCGGCATCCGCATCGAGGAGTTCGGCCCGCTGCTCGACGGCGAGACGGTCGAGATCGAGACCGGCGGCGTATTTGGGGGCGGGGCCGGGCCCAACGGCACGGCCACCGGCACCCTGTGGACCGACCGGATCACCGTCACCGCCCCCGAGGTGGAGGTGCTGGCCCACTACCGCGACGGGACGTACCCGGGCCGCCCCGCCATCACCCGCCGCGCGGTGGGCGGGGGATCGGCCGCGTACGTCTCCACCCGGCTGGGCACGGACGGGCTCACCGGACTGCTGCCCGCGCTGCTCGCCCCCGCCGGCGTCACCAGCGAACTGCCGGACGGCGCCCGGGGCAGCGTCGAGCTGGCCGTGCGCCGCGACGGCGGCAACCGCTATCTGTTCCTGGTCAACCGCACCGATACGACGGTGCCGCTGACCGGACTCGCCGGGGAACCCCTGATCGGCGGTGCCGCGGGCGACGGGGTGTTCGCCCTGGCCCCCAGGGGCGTCGCCGTGCTGCGCCAGCCCACGGCCTGACGGCGGGATCCGCCACGTCTGTCACCGCCTCCTGAAACTCCGTCGTCGCCCTCGCGGCCACGGCGGCCGGTCCACCGAAGCGTCCGCACACGAGTTGGGAGCACACGTTGGCACGCCGTACCCGCACACGACGCCTCCTGGGAACCATCGGAGTCACCGCCCTGGCCACCGGGGCCGCCCTCATCACCGCCCCGCCGGTGACCGCGCAGGCCCCGGCGGCGGCCACGGCCGACGCCGTCACCGTCTCACCCGACCCCTCGTACCGGGCGGACAGATTCGAGGGCTGGGGCACCAGCCTGGTCTGGTTCGCCAACGCCACCGGCGACTATCCCAAGGAGATCCGCGAGAAGCTGGCCCGGCTGCTCTTCGGGGACAGCGGCCTCGCTCTCAACATCGCCCGTTACAACATCGGCGGTGGCAACGCCCCGGACGTCAAGGACTACCTCCGCGCCGGGGGAGCGGTCGAGGGCTGGTGGAAGGCCCCGGAGGGCACCACGCGCGAGGACACCGACTGGTGGAGCGCGGGCGACAAGGCCGACTGGAACCCGGACGCCGACGCCACCCAGCGCTGGTGGGTCGACCGCATCAGAGGCGACATCGACCACTGGGAGACGTTCAGCAACTCGCCGCCCTGGTTCATGACCGAGAGCGGCTATGTCTCCGGCGGCTTCAACGCCACCGACGAACAGCTCAAGCCGGAATCCGTCGACGACTTCGCCGCCTATATGGCGGGCGCCACCAAGCGGCTGGAGAAGGCACACGGCATCAAGGTCGACACCGTCGACCCGTTCAACGAACCCAACACCAACTACTGGAGCACCCGCCTGGGAGCCGACGGCGAGCCGGTCGGCGGACGGCAGGAGGGCGCGCACATCGGCCCGGAACTCCAGCAGAAGGTGATCGGCGCGCTGGCTCCCGCCCTGAAGAAGGCGCGGACCGGCGCGAAGATCTCCGCGATGGACGAGACCAACCCCTCCATCTTCACGCAGAACTGGAACACCTACCCGCAAGCGATCCGCGACCTCGTCGGCCAGATGAACGTCCACACCTATGGCACCGGCGGCCGCACCAGCGCGCGCGACCTGGCCAAGGCGGCGGACAAGCCGCTGTGGATGAGCGAGGTCGAGGGCGACTGGGGCGACGGCCAGAGCTTCACCGATATGCGGCCCGGCCTCGGGCTCGCCCGGCAGATGGTGGACGACCTGCGCGAACTGGAGCCCCGTGCCTGGGTGTTCTGGCAGCCCGTCGAGGACTACGACAACATGAAACCCGGCGGGGAGTCGGCCAAGGGCGGGAACTGGGGCAGCATCCAGATCCCGTTCAGCTGTACCTCCAAGGACACGCTCGAGAGCTGCCCCATCCGTACGAACACCAAGTTCGACACGGCCCGCAACTTCACCCACTACATCAAGCCCGGCGACCGGCTCATCAAGACCGATGACACCTCCAGCGCCGCGGCCGTCTCCAAGAAGGGCAACGCGGCCACCGTCGTCCACGTCAACAGCGGCGCCGGTGAGCGTGATGTCACCCTCGACCTGTCCAAGTTCGGCAAGGTCAGCCGCCACGCGACCGTCACCCCCGTGGTGACCAGCGCCGAGGGCAAGCTGGAGCGGCAGGACGCCATCGAGGTGACCGGCAAGAAGGCCACCTTCACCGCGCCCGCCCAGTCCGTGACGACCTTCCTGGTGAAGGGCGTGTCCGGGGTGGCCAAGGACGCCGCCGAGCTGCGCAAGGGCCACACGTACCAGCTGACCGGTGTCCAGAGCGGCAAGGCGCTCACCGTCGCGGACGACGGCAGCAAGCTCGTCATCAAGGGTGCGGACACTTCCGCCCGCGACCGGCAGTGGCAGCTGCGCCAGATCAGCGGCGACACCGGCAACCGGCAGCGGTACGTGTTCACCAACCCCGTGGAGGGCAAGCGGCTGGCCGTCCGGGACGGCGCACCGGTGCTGGAGCCGGACCACGGGAAGCGCGACAAGGCCACCCAGTGGATCATGTCGACCACCGGTGACGGCACCTGGACCCTGGTCAACGCGGCCACCGGCCGGCTGCTGGAGGTGGGCGGACAGGCCACCCACGACGGCGCCGCCGTCACCATCTGGACCCCGACGTCCGGTGCGAACCAGCGCTGGAAGGTCTCCGAGGTGAGCTGACCTCCGTCTGACCTCCGCCTGACCTCCGCAGAGTTCCGCCTACCTCAATTGAGGTAGGCGGAACTCCGTCGATATGCGTAGCCAGATTTCGACTAAGCGTACGAAGCCGCAGGTCAGGACGGCTTCCTACGCTCTGAGGCATGGCTATACACGTCGAACGATGCCCCCGCGTGCTGGGCGCGGCCGTCGCCGCCGGTCTGGCGCTGGGCGCCCTGGCCGCACCCGCCGCCGGGGCCGCGGACGGCCGGACCGCCCAGGGTGCCGAGAAGCCCGGCCCCAAGGCCCACACCGGCTCGCCGGTGCGGATCAACCAGGTCGGCTACCCGACCCACGGCCCCAAGAAGGGCACCGTCGTGACCGGCGCCACCCGGCCCTTGACGTGGACGCTCAAGACCGCCGACGGCACCAAGCGGGCCGGCGGCGTCACCACCCCCGCGGGCGTCGACCCCAGCTCCCGGCAGCGCGTCCACACCTTCGACTTCAGCAAGGTCACCGACGCGGGCGAGGGCTACACCATCACCATCGGCGGGCAGAAGAGCGAGCCGTTCACCATCGGTGACCACCTCTACGGCGCGCTGCGCAACGACTCGCTGGCGTACTTCTACCACAACCGCAGCGGCATCAAGATCGACAAGGACCTCGTCGGGGCCCGGTACGCCCGCCCAGCGGGCCATGACAAGACCGCCGCGCACCGTGGCGACACCGACGTCCCGTTCCGGTGGCACGGGTCCGACTACCGGCGGAATGTCTCCGGTGGCTGGTACGACGCCGGTGACCAGGGCAAATATGTCGTCAATGGTGGCATCTCCGTCGCCCAGCTGATGTCCGCCCACGAGCGCACCGGCACCACCCGGGGTGCCGACGGCGACGCGCTGAGTGACGGCAAGCTGCGGGTGCCCGAGCGCGGCAACGGCGTCCCGGACATCCTCGACGAGGCGCGCTGGGAGATGGACTTCCTGATGCGCATGCAGGTGCCCCAGGGCAAGCCGTACGCCGGAATGGCGTTCCACAAGATGCACGACAAGCGGTGGACCGGGTTCCCGACGCGGCCGGACCAGGACAAGCAGCCGCGGGTGCTGCGTCCGCCGTCCACCGCGGCCACCCTCAACCTGGCGGCCGCCGCCGCGCAGTGCGCCCGCCTCTTCCAGCCCTACGACCCGGACTACGCCGCCCGGTGCCTGGAGACGGCCCGCACTGCGTGGGCCGCGGCCAAGAAGCATCCGAAGATGTTCGCCAGTGACAAGGACTCCGTCGGGGGCGGCGCATACGGCGACCGCCACGTCGGCGACGAGTTCTACTGGGCCGCCGCCGAGCTGTTCCTCACCACCGGTGAGGACACCTACCGCACGGCGTTCCTCCGCTCACCGCTGCACGGCGACGTCGACGCGCTCTTCCCGCGCGGCGGCGCACTGTCCTGGTCGGCGACCGCGGGCCTCGGCGCCCTCGACCTGGCCACCGTGGACGGCAAGCTCACCGACAAGCAGCGCGCCGCCGTGCGCGCGACGGTGACGAAGGCCGCCGACCGCTACGCCTCGGACTCCGCGAAGTCGGCCTATGGCGTTCCGTACGCGCCGAAGGGCGGAAAGTACGAGTGGGGCTCCAACAGCCAGGTGCTGAACAACATGGTCGTGCTCGCCACCGCACACGACCTGACCGGCAAGACCCGCTACCGCGACGCGGTGCAGCGCGGCATGGACTATCTGCTGGGCGGCAATCCGCTCAACCAGTCCTATGTCACGGGCTACGGCGAACGGGACTCGCACCGTCAGCACCACCGCTTCTGGGCGCACCAGATCGACGCCAAGCTGCCGGGCCCGGCCCGCGGTTCGCTGGCCGGTGGCCCGAACTCCGGGCTGGAGGACCCGGTCTCGGCCAAGAAGCTGAAGGGCTGCGCCCCGGCGATGTGCTACGCCGACGACATCATGGCGTTCTCCACCAACGAGATCACCATCAACTGGAACGCGCCCCTGGCCTGGGTGTCCTCCTACCTCGACGACGTTGAGCATATGTCTGATCGGCGGCCATGACCGTGTGGCATCTGTTCATGGTGGCGCGATGCCCGCACGCCTACCGTGTGCGGGCATACGCCACGGTCGAGCGCGTCGAGGAGGAGCCGGATGCGGGAGGTGCACACCCCCGACACGCTCGGTGAGCGGTACTTCGTCGTGATCGGCAGCGAGGTGGCGCGCAAGGTCTGCGGCTCCCTGCGGGCGGCCGGACACCGGGTGCGCCACTTCGCCCAGCCCACCGACGAGGACCTCCGCCAGGCGCTGGACCGGGAGGTGGCGGGCGTCGCGATCCTGCTCGAGGACGACGCCGAGTCCCTGCGCTACGCGCTCGCCGTGGAACACATCCACCCCAAGGTCACCCTCGTGGTGACGATCTTCGACCGGACCGTGGCCGACCAGCTGGTGCGCGTGGTCCCGAACTGCCGGGTCACCTCCCCGGCCGATGTGGCCGCGCCGGTCCTCCTGGCGGGCTGCCTCCAGCCCGATCTGCTCGCGCTCACCACGACGCCCTCGGGCCACGCGGGCGCCCGCTGGGACGGGGACACGGTGCGCCTCCAGCCGTACCGGCCGCCGCGTTCCCTGCGGTACCGGGCGTGGCTGGGGAAGTTCCGGGGGCAGCTGCGGCCGCACGACGGCAGTTCGCGGATCATGCTGATGGGCTTCGCCGGGCTGCTCGCCGTGCTGCTGACGGACTGGGTCTGGCTGGTGGCCCTGCACCACCGCACCCCCGTCGAGGCGTTCTTCGAGGCGGCGCGCACCGTATCGGCCGTCGGCCCGGCGCTCGCCCACGGCTCGCAGGCGTATCTGATGTTCTCCGGCCTCGCGATGCTCATCACCATCGTCTTCACCGCCGTCTTCACGGCCGGTGTGGTCGACCGGCTGCTCGCCCCGCGGGCGGTCGGCATCGTGGGCCCCCGCGCCCTGCCCCGGGGCGGCCATGTGGTCGTCGTCGGGCTCGGACAGGTGGGGCTGCGGCTGTGCACCCAGCTCCAGGACCTGGGCATCGGTGTGATCGCGGTCGAGCGGAACCCGGCGGCCCCGAACCTCCGGCTGGCCAGGGCGCTCGGGGTGCCCGTCGTCGTCGCCGACGCCACGGACAAGTTCGTGCTGCGCAAGCTCCGCCTCGGGCGGGCGCAGGCGATGGCCGCGGTGGCGTCGGACGACCTGGACAACATCGCCGTGTCGGTGGCGGCGCTGGCCGTCGCGCCCGAGCTGCGCGTGGTGATGCGCGCGGGGGACCACGAGGCCATCGCGGAGACCCGCTCGCTGTTCAAGATCGGTCTGGTGCACGATCTGGGCAGCCTGAGCGCCGCGTACACCACCGCGAGCCTGACCGGGCTCCAGCCGCGCGGTGTGCTGGCCCACGGCAAGCGGCTCCTGGTGGAGGGCGAGGACGGGGCGTTCGTGCCGTGGCCGCAGCCGGAGCGCTGCGGCCACCCCTGACGGTTCACGTCAGCCGTACGGTGAGCGTGTCCCGGGAGTACGACGGCACGGCGGTGTACGTGTGCCCTTGCCACCGGACCCTGATGGCGGCGAACCGGCCGTGCAGCCCGCCGCGGGCGTGCAGCACCCTGATGCGGGTGTGCCGGGCGGGGGCGTGGCGGCCGTCCAGCCGGATGTCCAGGACACTGCCGTCGCCGAGCACGGCGGACCGGGCCACCGTCAGCGCGGGCGTACGGCCGTCGCCGGTGGCTGCAACCACCTCCCGTTCACCGGGGTCTGGCACCACCTCCAGCGTGGCGCCGGAGGCCACGACGAGGCCCCGCCGCGCCCGTACCCCGCCGGGGGACGCGAGCCGCAGGGTGCCGCCGTGGACCCGGACGTCTCCGGCGCCCAGGGCTTCCGGCGACGCCGCGGCCAGGGTTCCCTCCTCGACGCGGGTGCCGCCGCCGTAGCGGTTGCGGCCGGTGAGGGTCAGGGTGCCGGTGCCCCGTTTGACGAGGCCGCCGTCGCCGGTGATGTCGTTGCGCCAGGTGTCGGCCGCGCTGAACCCGCCGTCGTCCGCGTCCATCTCCACGCGCACGTCGCGGTCGAAGGCCCCGTAACCGTCCGCCGCCGCGAAGAGGTTGAGCCGTCCCCACTGCTCGGGCCCCTCCAGCAGGGCGTATCCGGAGGGGACGGCGGTGGTGCGCAGCACCTCCCGGCGCTGGTGCGCGGTGAGATAGGGCAGCCGGGTCTCGATGAGCACTTCGGCGCCCTTGGGCACGGTCATCTCGCGGTGTCCGCCGCCCCTGGGCAGGATGTAGGTCAGACGTGAGGTGAACGCGCGGGCGTTGGCGGCGCGATCGGCGTACGGGTCGGTGTCCGCGCCCGCCGAGTGTGCGTAGTCCCACAGCGTGTCGGCCGTGGTGCCGGTCCGGGAGCGGAGGTAGTCGGCGGCCTGCCGCCGCGCGGCGGCCTTGAGCCCGGTGTTGGCCGGGTCGTACAGCGCCGCGGCGGCCAGCGCGGTGGCCAGGATGCGGCCGCCGATGACATCGAGGGCGGAGTGCATGCCGGACACGATCCGGGTGTGGGAGGCCGCGGAGGCATGGGTCAGCAGTTCCTGGAACCGCTCGGGTATGGCGTACGCCAGCGCAAGACCGGCCAGGTACAGCGCGTTGGTGTGACCGCTCGGGAAACCCCCGTCCTCGGCCGGTGTCGTGCCGCGCTGACGCAGCAACTGGGGGGTGACGGCCACCTCGGAGGCGTAGACGGGGAAGCCGAAGGCGTCCGTGGCGCCGGTGGCGACGACCTCGCTGTGCTCCGTCATCCGCCAGGGACGCGGGTACTGGTAGCCGTACTTGGCGGGGTTGCCCGACGCGTACGGGCCGCGCAGCGTCCGCACGAGCCGGACGACGTCGCCCAGGTCCGAGTCGGTGGCCCCGGCCCCGATGGCGGAACCGGCGGGCGCACCGGGCGGCACGGCGTCGCCGACCGTGGTGGCCGGGGTGGTGTCCGGGGCGCTGGTGATGCTGGTGACGGCCTTGGCGCCGGTGCGGTAGACCTCGGTGAGCGGGCCGAGGCCGCCGGTGGCCGCGTAACTCTGGTCCTGGCGGTCGTAGATGAAGGATTCCCGCGCCTGGGCGTCGGTGCGCCGCGTGGTCAGGGCGATCGAGTAGCGCATGTTGGCGCGCAGCACACCGGCCGCGAGCGGGGTGCCGTTGTTCCAGGCCGTGCCGGTGTGCCAGAGCCGCTGCACACCGCTGAGGATGCGGAGGGCCGCGTTGGTCTCGGGGGTGAGGTTGGCCGTGGTGTTGGTCCGGTAGTCGTCGACGAAGGCCGGGAGGGTCCGCTCGGCCGTCCTCTCCGCCGCCCGGGCCAGGGGGCCGGGCAGGAGGGCTAACGCGGTCGGGACGGTGATCAGCCCCGCCGGGACCGAGGCGGAACGCCGGAGGAAACCCCTGCGGTCCAGGGTGGGTTCCGCGGATCGGCCGGGGGAGGTACGCGCCGTCATGCTGCCCTCGCGATTCTCGTCGTAAGCGCTTGCTGAAGACTTGACGCGACGGAAGTGTAGAGGGCCCGGCATGATCGGCGAGACACCCCCTGGGGGCGCCGGGAGGCGGCGGTTGTCATGGGGGCGTACGGCGCGGGGTCAGCCCGCGGAGGGGTTGCGGATGGCCGCGATGTCGAACTGGAGGCGGACCTTCTCGCTCACCATGGCGCCGCCCTGGGCCAGTTTGGCGCTGTAGGTCAGGCCCCAGTCGGAGCGGTTGATGGTGGTGGTGCCGTCGAAGCCGACGCGCTCGTCGCCGAAGGGATCGGTGACGTGGCCGATGTAGGTCAGCTCCAGGACCACCGGGCGGGTGGCGTCTCTCATGGTGAGGTCGCCGGTCATGCGGTACACGTCCTGGCCCGCGAGCTCCACCTCGCGGCTCCGGAAGCTGATGCGCGGGTAGGCCCGGGCGTCCAGGAAGTCGCGGCTCATCAGGTGGGCGTCCCGCTGCTCGACACCGGTGTCGACGCTGGCGCTGGACAGCACGATCTCGGCCCGGGAGCGGGCCGGGTCCTGACCGTCGAAGTAGAGGCGGCTTTCGTATTCGGTGAACGCGCCGCGCACCGTGGTCACCATGGCGTGCCGGACGGAGAAACCGATCCTGCTGTGCGCCGCGTCGATAATCCATTCCCCGGTGAGGGCCGACAGCCCGGGAGCCGCCTCGGCGGCGCGATCGGGGTCGGCGGGGGCGTCCTGGGTCGCTGTGGAGCGGGGCGAGAAGTTGCGAGTAAAAAGTTTCATGGGGCATCTAGTTACTGCAAGGGTGAGTTTCGCTGCAAGTCCTGTTCTGGAACCGACCCGGGACTGCGAACGTCACCCTACCGTCCGGTCTGTAATTCCCCTCGCGAAGACCGCTCCCGTGGTCGCGGCTCCGGCACGGGGTCTTCACATGTCAACGGCGGGCGTGGAGTGCCGAATGACGGTGAATCAGTGGACGAAACGCTCTTTGCGTACGGGGCTTCGTGCCGAATTCCGGCACCAATGCTTTAACTTCGAGGTACCTGCCGTCACCTGTCATTTCACTTCTTCAAAATATCTCCACGAACTCGTCCGGCTGTGGTGGATCGTGTGGGGATGCCGTCATCCCCGGCCCAGCCAGGTGGTCAGGGCCCACCACCAGTGCAGGGTGTCCAGCGGTCCGCCGCGGCCGTCGGGGCGGGTGTCGGTCAGCGACGTGCCGGTGATCTGCTGGAACCGGCCGAGCCGGTAGCGGATGGTGTTGGGGTGGGTGAACAGGGTCGCCGCGGTCTGGTCCAGGCGGCGCCCGTTGTCGAGGAACGTCAGCGCGGTGAGCGCCAGTTGCCGGTGAAACGTGTCCGAGGTGTCGAGGTCGCCCAGGAGCCGCCCGCTCAGGTACGAGCCCAGCAGCGGCTGGTCCGCCACGGCGATCTCCGCGGCGAAGTCGGTGAGTTCGTACCAGCCGTGCCGCCCCGCCGCCGCGCCGAGGTCCACGGCGCGGACGCAGAGCCGGTACAGCGGGCGCAACTGGTCCAGGGGCGCGGCCGGAGAGGCCACGACCAGGGCGGGAACCCCCAGGTCACCGCCCTGCGGCAGCCGGGGACACAGACCCACCACGCGCCCCTCGACCAGCCCGGACACCCCGCGCAGCGCGGAGAGGCGGCGCATCAGGCGCTGGGCGTGCCCGGGCCCGGTGGCCTCGGCGACGAGGCAGTGGTGCGGGCCGTGGCCGTCCTCGGCCCGGATTCCGGCCCCGGTCAACTCCTCGGCGCGGGGGATGACTCCGTCGATCAGCACCTGTCGCAGCAGCCTGCCGCGCAGCCCGCTCGTCTCGTGCGCCGGTCCCCGCTCCGCCGCGTGGTACCCGTTGATGACATGGCGCTCGATGGCGTCGCCGTACTCCTTCAGCCGCAGGATCACGGGGAGCAGCGCGCTGTCGGGCACCCCGGACGTCCGGCAGCGGTCGACGCTGATCTCCACGGCCCGGGTGAGCGCGGCCTGCACACCGCGCAGCACGGCGGTCACCGGCACGCCCTGACCGGCCCGGTCGGCGCCCAGTAACAGGGCGGTGGTGAAGTCCTGTTCCTCGACCCGGTCGAAGGTGCTGAACCACGCCCCGGCCGCGCGGATCATCGCCAGGACGTGGGAGCGGGTCTCCGCCTCGGTCAGCCGGGCCACCTCGGGGGAGTGGGTGCGCGCCGCGCGCACGAGTTCGCCGCACACGTCCGCGTCGTCGGCCATGGCCCGCAGGATCTCGGTGACCGGCTCGCGCTCGTGGACGACGGCCATGAGCCCCTTTTCCGTTCCGGCGGCGCTGTCGCCGGGCCACAACGAAGCGGTGACCGCGTTGACGCCCAGCTACTACCGCGCCGCTGTGCCGACCTGATTTCCTGTGCGCTACCGACGGTAACAGCGCGGCCGTCGCGGTGACAGCCTCCGCGTCCGTCCGTGCTGCCCGCACGCACCGCGCACGGTCCGCACCGCACCGGGAGGGCAGCCCATGGAGAACCCCGCATCCCCGACGTCGATGACCCGACGCCGCGCCCTGACGGTGGCCGGAGGCGTGCTCGCGGCAGCGGCCGTCGACCAGACGGCCCCCGCCTTCGCGGCCGGGGCCTCGTCCGCGGGCGCGGACGCGGACGCGATCGTGGTCGGCCACGGGCTCGCCGGACTGGTCGCGACGGCGGAACTGGCGGCGGCGGGACGCAAGGTGCTGCTCCTGGACCAGGAGCCGGAGAGCAACGTGGGCGGGCAGGCGTTCTGGTCCTTCGGCGGGCTGTTCTTCGTCGACTCCGAAGAGCAGCGCCTGATGGGCATCAAGGACTCCCACGAACTGGCCTGGCAGGACTGGCTGGGCACGGCCGGATTCGACCGCGGCGTGGGCGATCCGCGCGGCCAGGACTACTGGGCCCACAAGTGGGCCGAGGCGTACGTCGACTTCGCGGGCGGGGAGAAGCGCTCCTGGCTCCACGGGCTCGGGGTGCGCTGGTTCCCGATCGTCGGCTGGGCCGAGCGCGGCGGCGGTCTCGCGGACGGGCACGGCAACTCGGTGCCCCGCTTCCACGTCACCTGGGGCACCGGACCGGCCGTGGTCGAGCCGTTCGAGAAGAAGGTACGGGCCGCCGTGGCGGACGGCCGGGTGGCGTTCAAGCACCGGCACCGCGTCGACGAGATCGTCACGACCGGCGGCACCGTGACCGGTGTCCGCGGCGCGGTCCTGGAGCCGAGCAACGCCCAGCGCGGCAAGGCCAGCTCCCGCACCGTGGTCGGAGACTTCGAGCTGCGCGCCCCGGTGGTGATCGTCACCTCCGGCGGCATCGGCGCCAACCACGATCTCGTACGGCAGAACTGGCCGTCCCGCCTGGGCACTCCGCCCAAGCGCATGATCACCGGCGTCCCGGCGTACGTGGACGGCCGCATGCTCGCCATCACCGAGAAGGCGGGCGGACGCATCGTCAACCCCGACCGGATGTGGCACTACACCGAGGGGCTGAAGAACTACGACCCGATCTGGGCCGACCACGGCATCCGGATCCTGCCGGGGCCGTCCTCGATGTGGTTCGACGCCAAGGGTAAGCGCTTCTCCGCCCCCGACCTCCCCGGATACGACACCCTCAGCACCCTGAAGGCGATCACCGACTCCGGCCACGACTACTCCTGGTTCGTCACCACACAGAAGATCATCGCGAAGGAGTTCGCGCTCTCCGGCTCCGAGCAGAACCCGGACCTCACCAACAAGGACATCCTCCAACTCCTCTCGCGCATCTGGCAGACCCCCGAGCCGATCGAGAAGTTCAAGAAGAACGGCGTCGACTTCGTCGTCGCGACGACGCTGCCCGAACTGGTCCGCGGGATGAACAAGCTGACCGGGGACAACCTCATCGACCTGGCCGACCTCAAGCGGCAGATCGACGCGCGGGACCGGGAGATCGACAACCCGTACACCAAGGACGTCCAGGTCATGGGCATCCGCAACGCACTCGCCTACCCCGGGGACACCCTGAGCCGGACCGCCTCGGCGCACAAGATCATGGACTCCGGCGCCGGACCGCTGATCGCCGTACGCCTCAACATCCTCACCCGCAAGACGCTCGGCGGCCTCCAGACCGACCTGTCCGGCCGTGTCCTGGACGCCACCGGCGAACCGGTCCCCGGGTTGTACGCGGCGGGGGAGGCCGCGGGATTCGGCGGCGGCGGAGTCCATGGATACCGCTCCCTGGAAGGCACGTTCCTGGGCGGCTGCCTCTTCTCGGGCCGTCGGACGGGGCGGGCCGCGGCGGACGCCACCGCGACCTGACCACCGCGGCCCCCGCAACCCTCAGACGGGAAGGCGTCCCTTGCTGCGCATGGCGGCGCGGACGCGCTCCTCTGCCAGTCCGCGCCCGGCCGCGTGCGGCGTCGTGCCACGGCGCTCGGCCTCGTCCAGGACGGTGACGGCGTTCGCGCGCAGCCGACCGGAGATCGTCTCGAAGATGGTGCGGGTCTCGGGCCGGAACCCGGAGTAGCGGGCGTCCATGGCGAACGCGGCGGCGACGACACCGCCGGCGTTGGCCACGAAGTCGGGCAGCACGGTGATGCCGCGCCCGGCGAGGATCTCCTGGGCCGTCGGCGAGGTGGGCAGATTGGCGCCCTCGACCACCAGTCCGGCCTTGATCAGGTGGGCCGTCCGGTCGTCGATGACGTCCTGGAGGGCGGCGGGCACCAGAATGTCGCAGTCGACGGTGAGTTCCTGGCCGGAGGCGAGCACATCGCCCTCGGCGTGCCGGACGACGAAGTCGTCCCCGTGCTCGTCGCGGGCGGCCAGCAGGGAGCGTACGTCCAGCCCGCTGGGGTCGTGCAGCGCACCGCGGGCCGTGGACACGGCCACCACGGTGGCGCCCAGTTCGGCGAACCGTGCCGCCGCGGCGGCGCCCACCGCGCCGAACCCCTGGATGGCCACCCGGCAGCCGGACAGGGACAGCCCGCGGCGCTGCGCGGCGGCGTCCGTGGCCTCGGCGATGCCGTAGCCGGTGACCCCGAGCTTGTCGTAGGCGACGCCGCCCAGGTGTTCCGGGGTGCCGACGGCCGCGCCGCGGTCCCCCAGCTCGTCCTGGATGATGGCGGCGTCGCTCTCGGTCAGCCCCATGTCCAGCCCCATGACGTATTCGCGGGGCACCTCGTTGGACAGCGCGCGGGCGAACGCGCGCAGGATCGCCTCCTTGTCGCGGGACGCGGGATCGGCGGCGATGCCCGCCTTGGCGCCCCCGTAGAAGAGGTCGACCCCGGCCCACTTCCACGTCATGACGCGGGCCAGACGGGCGACTTCCCCGACCGTCACCGTGGGGCTCATACGGGTTCCGCCCTTGCCGATGCCCCGGGCCGTGTTGTCGATGACCAGCACGCCCTTCATGCCGGTGCGCCGGTGGGAGACGACGACGATCTTCTCGGGACCCCAGTCGTCGACGAGGGAGAGTGCGTCAGCCACGTCTGTCTGTCCTTCTCCGTAGATCGATGGATCCGTGGTCCACCTCACGATGTGGCCGGTGGCCCCGCCCCACAAGGGTCAGCAGGGCGACAGAATTGATACCGGGGAACAAGGAACGCTTATGCTCGCCGGCCCAGCCCCGTCTGCGCCACGGCGCGCAGGACGTCGACGAGCGCCACCACGGTGGGCCGCCGCTCCGCGGCACAGCGGAACACCACGACGATGTGCCGCTCGACCGTCTCGCGCAGCCGCACCACATCGAAGCGGGAGGGCCGCAGCCTGAGCATCAGATCCGTCACCGTGCTCACCCCCACCCCCGCCTCCACCAGCGCCAGCGTCGCCGCGGTGTCCGTCACCTCGTGCAGCACCTCGGGTTCGACGCCCGCCCGGCGGAACGCGGTGCGCACGGCCCGCCCGTAGTAGCTCTCGGCGGACGGCAGAATCCACCCCAGACCGCGGGTCTGCGCCATGGTGACGCTCTCCCGGCGGCCCATCGAACCGGTCGGCACCGCGAGCGAGAAGCGCTCCCGGTGCAGCTGCATCACCCGTAGCGCCGGATCGCGCGGGATCGGTACGTCCGGATAGTCGAGGCCGAGCGCGAGATCCACGGCCCCGGAGGCCACCGCGTCGTACACCTCGTCCACGTCCATGTCACGGCTGTGGACCGTCAGCCCCGGATGCTCCTCGCGCGCCGTGTGCAGGGCCGGGGCAGGATCTCGGCGGCGGCCGTGGCGAACAGACCGACCAGCAGCGTGCCCGACGCGTCGTTGCGGGTGCGCTCCAGCGCCTCGACGGCCTCGGCCTCCGTGGACAGGATCCGCTCGGCGTGCCGGGCCAGCGTCATCCCCGCGTCGGTCAGCTCCACCCTGCGCCCGGTCCGCCGCAGCAGCTCCATGCCGGTGGCCTTCTCCAGCGCCGCGATCTGCTGCGAGACCCCGCCGGGGGTGTATCCCAGGGACTCCGCCACCGCGGTGATGGTGCCGCGCCGGGTCAGTTCGACGAGGGAACGCAGCTGGGCACTCGTCCAGTCCATATAGGAACCCTAATAGATCACGAGCAATAACTGTTCATAGACGTCAACGGTCGGGGTGCTGCACCATGACCGGCAGATAGCTGATCGGCATCGTCCTGCACTGCGACAGCCGCGGCGCGCCGGGCCGGAGATCCCTCCGGCCGCGGCGCCCGCCTCGGGAAGGGACCGGCCACTTGTCCTCCTCGTCCTCTTCGCCCTCCTCGTCCTCTTCGCGCTCCTTCCGCACCGTTCCGCCCGCCGCCGACGTCGTGATCATCGGCGGCGGGGTCATGGGCACCAGCGCCGCGTTCCACCTGGCCGAGGCCGGAGTGGCGAACATCGTCGTCGTCGAACGCGGCGACCTGGGCTGCGGCAGCTCCGGCAAGCCCATCGGCGGCGTCCGCGCCCAGTTCTCCGACCCGCTCAACATCCAGCTGGGCAGCCGGAGCCTGCGCGCCTACCAGGACTTCCCGCACCGTCCCGGCGCCGACATCCGGCTCGACAGCGTCGGCTACCTCTTCCTGCTCACCAGCGAGCAGCAGGCCACGGACTTCGAGGCCTGCGTCAGGACCCAGAACGCCCTCGACGTGCCCAGCCGCATGATCGGCCCGCAGGAGGCACGACGGCTGTGCCCCTACGTCAGCACCGAAGGGCTCGTGGCCGCCGTCTACTCGCCCACCGACGGCCACGCCCGCCCCGGGCTGGTCATCGAGGGCTACGCGCGCGCCGCGTCCCGGGCGGGCGTGCGCGTAGCCACGCACACCGCCGTCACCGCCATCGACACCGCGGGCGACCGGATCACCACCGTGCACACCGACCACGGGCCGATCTCCTGCGCCACCGTCATCTGTACCGCGGGCGCCTGGTCGGCGCAGATCGGGAACATGCTGGGCGTCAACCTCCCGGTGCGTCCGGTGCGCCGTCAGGTGGCCTTCACCGCCCCGCTCACCCCGCCCGCCCCGCGCATCCCCTTCACCATCGACTTCGCGTCCACGGCCTACTTCCACAACAGCGACGACGGGCTGCTGTTCGGCCTCGCCGACCCCGGCCAGGAAGACGGCTACGACACCGCCTGGACCCCGGAGTGGCTGGAGCTGTTCCGCGCCGCCGCACGGCGTCAGGCCCCGGCCCTGGCCGACATGGAGACGGTCGACGGCTGGGCCGGGCTCTACGAGATCACACCGGACCACAACGCCCTGATCGGCCGTTCCGGCGAACTCCAGAACTTCCTTTACGCGACCGGGTTTTCCGGGCATGGCTTCCTCCAGGCCCCGGCGGTCGGCGAGATCGTCCGTGACCTGTACCTGGACCGCACACCGTTCGTCGACGTCACACCGTTCAGCGCCGACCGCTTCATGACCGGGGCGGAAACACGTCCCGAAGCCCATGTGGTGTGAACCGCCGACCGGTGTGAACCGCCAACCGAAAGGCAGCACTCTCGATGACCAGCCGGACACATCGCCAGTGGCAGCTGCGCGCCGCGTTCGCCGCCCGGCTCTCTGACATGTACGGGCGGGAGGTCCCCGCCTACACCACCCTCGTGGACGTCTCCCGCGAGGTCAACGACGACGTGCTGCGCGCCCGGGGTGCCGACGCCGAGCGGCTGGGCTCCATCAGCCGGGTCACCGCCGAGCGCCACGGCGCGATCCGGGTCGGCACCCCGCAGGAGATGAGCCAGGTCGCGCGCGTCTTCGGCGCCCTCGGCATGCGTCCGACCGGCTTCTACGACCTGCGCGAGGCCGCCGCCAGCGCGGTGCCCGTCATCTCCACCGCCTTCCGCCCCACCGACGGCGAGGAGCTGGCGCGCAATCCGTTCCGCGTCTTCACCTCCATGCTCACCCCCGCCGACCCGCGGTTCTTCGACGACGACCTGCGCGCCCGCCTGGAAACCTTCCTCGCCGGACGCGAGCTGTTCCCCCCGGAGCTGCTCGCCCTCGCCGACCGGGCCGAAGCCGAGGGCGAACTGCCCGAAGCGGAGGCCGAACGCTTCCTCCAGCTGGCCGTGCGCGCCTTCGAGCTGTCCACCGAGCCGATCGACCAGGGCTGGTACGCGACGCTGGAGCGGGTCTCCGCCGTCGCCGCCGACATCGGCGGCGTCCGCAGCACCCACATCAACCACCTCACCCCCCGCGTCCTGGACATCGACGAGCTGTACCGGCGCATGACCGACCGCGGCATCGAGATGATCGACACCATCCAGGGCCCCCCGCGCTGGGACGGCCCCGATGTGCTGCTGCGCCAGACGTCCTTCCGCGCCCTCGCCGAACCCCGGGCCATGCGCACCGCCGAAGGCGACGTGGCCAGCGGTTCCCTGCGGGTGCGGTTCGGCGAGGTCGAGGCGCGCGGCATCGCCCTCACCCGCGAGGGCCGCGCCCTCTACGACCGGCTGCTGACACAGATCGACCGGGAGGCCGCCGCCCGCCCCGACGCGGACCGCGGTGACATCGCCCGCGCGCTGTGGGCGGAACACCTCCCCGCCACCGAACGGCAGCTCGCCGACCGGAAGCTGGCCTACTTCACCTACCACGCGGTGCCCGACCGGCCGCGGGACGGCAGCCGCCCGCCCGCCGACGTCGGCGAGCTGGTGGCCCAGGGCTGGCTGCGCGCCGAACCCATCGTCTACGAGGACTTCCTGCCCCGCTCCGCGGCCGGCATCTTCCAGTCCAACCTCACCGGCGAAGGCGCACGCAACAACGACCACGCGGGCACCGCCTACGACAGCGCCTGGCTGTCCGGCGCCATCGGCCGCGACGTCCTCGACCCCTTCGCCCTCTACGAGCAGCAGCAGAACGACTCCATCGCCCGGGCCGCCCGAGCGCTGGAACTCGACGGCGCGCTCGGCTGAAACCCCGGCGCACCCCACCCCCAGACCAGGCGCATCCCACCCCCAGACCAACCGAGGGAGCACCCATGACCAGCACCGCCCTTCCCACCACCGAGGACCTGCGCGGCCGGGCCCGCACCGCCCTGGAGCGCGTCGGCGCGACCGTCCCGGAGGGCAGCGGCCTCACCGCGCGCACCCCGATCACCGGCGACCACCTCTTCGAGCTGGCCGCCGCCACCCCGGCCGACGCCGAGAACGCCATCGCCGCCTCCCGCGCGGCCTTCCTCACCTGGCGCACCACCCCCGCCCCCCGGCGCGGTGAACTCGTACGCCGCCTGGGCGAGTTGCTGCGCGACCACAAGAGCGACCTGGCCGACCTCATCACCATCGAGGCGGGCAAGATCCGCTCCGAGGCGCTGGGCGAGGTCCAGGAAATGATCGACATCTGTGACTTCGCCGTCGGCCTCTCCCGTCAGCTCTACGGACGCACCATCGCCTCCGAACGACCCGGCCACCGGCTCGCCGAAACCTGGCACCCGCTCGGCGTGGTCGGCGTCATCTCCGCGTTCAACTTCCCCGCCGCCGTCTGGTCCTGGAACACCGCCGTCGCCCTGGCCTGCGGCGACACCGTGATCTGGAAGCCCTCCGACCTCACCCCGCTGATCTCCCTGGCCTGCGACCGGCTCCTCGCCCGGGCCGCCGAGGACGTCGGCGCGCCCCGCGACGTCCACCGGCTGCTGCTCGGCGACCGTGCCGTCGGCGAGAAGCTCGTGGACGACCCCCGCGTCGCCCTCGTCAGCGCCACCGGCTCCACCCGCATGGGCCGCGAGGTCGGCCCCCGCGTCGCCGCCCGCTTCGGCCGCAGCCTGCTCGAACTCGGCGGCAACAACGCCGCCGTCGTCGCGCCCTCCGCCGACCTCGACCTCGCCGTCCAGGGCATCGTGTTCGCCGCGGCCGGCACCGCCGGGCAGCGCTGTACGACGCTGCGCCGCCTCATCGTCCACCGCGACATCGCCGACACCCTCATCGCCCGGCTCACCGCCGCCTACCACAAGCTCCCCATCGGCAACCCCTTCGACGAGGACACCCTCGTCGGCCCGCTCATCTCCACCGCGGCCCTCGACACCATGCAGAGCGCCCTCACCCGCGTCCAGGCCGAGGGCGGCAAGGTCCTGGCGGGCGGCAACCGCCGCCTGGCCGAGGCACTCCCGCGGGCCGCCTACGCCGAACCCGTCATCGTCCGCGTGGACGAGCAGAGCGACGTCGTACGGGAGGAGACCTTCGCCCCGATCCTGTACGTGCTGACGTACGACACCCTCGAGGAGGCCATCGCCCTGCACAACGACGTCCCGCAGGGCCTGTCGTCCAGCATCTTCACCCGCGACCAGCAGGAAGCCGAACTCTTCCTCTCCGCCGAGGGCTCCGACTGCGGCATCGCCAACGTCAACATCGGCACCTCCGGCGCCGAGATCGGCGGCGCCTTCGGCGGCGAGAAGGAAACCGGCGGCGGCCGCGAGTCCGGCTCCGACTCCTGGCGCGCCTACATGCGCCCGGCCACCAACACCATCAACTACTCCAGCCAGTTGGCCCTCGCCCAGAACGTCAGCTTCCTCTGACGGCCGCGAACGTCGTGACGGTGGCCTGGTCCACCCCTGACGCGGGTGGGCCGGGACTACCCCGCCAGGGCGGTCCGGGCCGCGGCGAGCGCCTGCTCGGCGTAGCCGCGTCCGAACAGCACCGCGTGCACCAGCAGCGGGAAGAGCTGGTGCAGCCCGATGCGGTCCGCCCAGCCGTCGGCGAGCGGCGACGCCTCCTGGTAGCCCTCCAGCACCCGGTCCAGATGCGGACAGCCGAACAGGTGCAGCATCGCCAGATCGGTTTCCCGGTGTCCGCCGTGCGCGGCCGGGTCGATCAGCCACGCCTGCCCGTCGGCGCCCCACAGCACGTTGCCGTTCCACAGGTCGCCGTGCAGCCGGGCGGGCGGCTCGGCAGGGCCCGCCAGGCCGGGCAGCCGCTCGCAGACCCGCTCGATCGTGGCTGCCTCGGCGGCGCGCACCGTGCCGTCGTCCACGGCGCGGCGCAGATAGGGCAGCACCCGGTGCTCGGCGTACCAGCTCGGCCAGTCGTCGCCGGTGGCGTTGCGCATCGGGGCGAGCCCGATGTACGCGTCCTTCGGACCGCCCGGCGGCGGGGCGCCGAACGCGGGCGCACCGGACGCGTGCAGGGCCGCCAGATCGCGGCCGAACCGCGCCGCCGCGGGGGCGCTCGACCGGCCGGACGGGACCCGGTCGGTCACCAGCCAGCGCGGATCGTGGCCGTGCACCGCCGGGACGCGGACCGTGCCGGTGTCGGCCAGCCAGCGCAGCCCCGCCGCCTCCGCCTCCACCGCGCCGGGGTCGTCACCGCGCTTGACCATCACCACCTGCCCGCCGTCGAGGGTGACTTCGGCGAGCGCCCCGGACATCGCGCGCTCGCCGGTCACCGGGCGCCCGGTGAGGCGGGCCGCCGCCGCGCCCGGGCCTTCGCCGGTTCCGGCCGGGTCCGGACCGGCCGTCATGCGTCCACGCGCTCGCGCGCCCACGCGAGCAGGCCGGGCGTCGCGGCTTCGATCATGTCCAGCACCGTGTCGAATCCCTCCGGGCCTCCGTAGTACGGATCGGGCACGTCCAGGTCGCCCGTCGCGTGCGGGTCGAAGGACCGCAGCATCCGGACCCGCGACGGATCGTCGACCAGGCGGCGCAGCGCCCGCTCGTGGCCGCCGTCCATCGCCAGGAACAGGTCGGCGTTCAGATGCTCGGCGCCGATCTGGGCCGCGACGTGCTGGACCGGATAGCCGCGCCGGACCAGCACCTCACCGGCGCGTTCGTCGACGGCCTCGCCGACGTGCCAGGGGCCGATACCGGCACTGGTGACCCGCACCGCGCCGTCGAGCCCCGCGCGGCGCAGATGCTCGGCGAAGACCAGCGCGGCGGACGGTGACCGGCAGATGTTCCCGCTACAGACAAAGCAGATGTGCACGGCCACCAGCGTAGGGCCGTATCCCCCGCCGCCGGGGGACGGGGTGGGGACGCGGGCCGTGTTCCCGCCCGACGCCGACGGTAGCGTCGCGATCATGAATGCGTTGATCAACGGTCTCACCGACCAGGCTCCGGCCGACCCCGCTGCCACAGACGACATGCTGGCGAGCCAGCCGGTCGGCTATTGGACCGGCCTGGCCCACACCACCGTCACCCGGCACCTGCGCGACGCGATGGCCAGGATCGACGTCACCCAGCCGCAGTACTGGGTGCTCAACTGCGTGCACTCCTGGCCAGCCGCGCCGAGCCGCGAGGAGGTGGCCGACCGGCTGACGCCCCTCGCGGACGGCCCGTACGAGATCCCGCGCGTCGTCGACCAGCTACTGCACCGCGGCTGGCTCCGCGCCGCTGCCGACGACCGCCTGCACCTCACCGACGCGGGCGAAGCCGCCCGCGTAACGCTGCGCGCACTGGTCACCGAACTGCGCGCCGTCGTCCACGAGGGCGTCGGCGACGAGGAGTACGTGGCCGCGCTGAAGGTGCTGCGCACGATGGTCGCCAACGTCCGGCGCGCCGAAGACCTCAGCTGAGCAGTGGCAGGGCCGGGAAGGTGTGGTCCTGCCAGAGGAGCCGGGAGGCCTCCTCCGGGTAGGCGGTGATCTCGGGCGCCGCGTCGAAGACCTGGGTCAGGCGGCGGTCGGGGTCGTACGCGGGCCAGCCCGGGTCGCCCGTCGTGGCGAACGCGGTCCAGGCCGTGCGGAAGCGGGACGACAGCGCCTCGGCCTCGGGCGGGGGCCCGGAGCCGTCGAACAGCAGCAGGCCGAGGTCGGCGTCGAAGGTGCCGAACAGCAGCGGTATGTCCAGGCCGTGGCAGGCGCCCATGACGCCGCCGCCCGCCGGGGCGGGCCAGGTCAGCTCGTACACGTGCGCCCGGCCGCCCCCGGCCACCTGGGCCTCGGCCAGCCGCAGCGAGGGCATGTGGAACAGCCAGTCGGACTGGACCCGTTCGTGGAGTTCGGCGGGGGAGGCGTCCGGGAAGGCGGCGCGGTAGGCCCGTTCGCCGTCCGGGCCCGGCCCGAACGCGCGCAGTGCAGCCGCCGCTTCCTCCTCGCCCGCCAGTCCGAGCTGCCCGCCGAGGGCGAGGAACAGCCGGTACTCGTCCCGGTTGTGCCCGGCGATCAGCTCCACGTCGCGGGCCGAGCCCGCCGCCAGCGCCTGCCACGGGGTGGTCGGCAGCACCTCGCCGTCCACGACGGGCGCGAAGGGGGTCAGGGTGTGCACGACCTGTCCCCAGCGCTCCTCGTACTGGCGCATCTTGGGGCCCAGCGCCTCGCCCGCGGAGGGCAGTCGGCGTGGATCCACCGTGGACAGATCGGCGGCCGTCGGCCGCAGGCCCGCCTCGGCGGCGAGCGCGCCCGCGATGTCCCGGGCCAGCTCGCCGGAGAAGTACGTGCCCGGCACGCTCTGCGCGATGGCGCGCCGGAACAGCCCCGCCGCGCTCGGCATGGCCAGCAGCGAGGCGACCGATCCGGCTCCGGCCGACTCCCCGAACACGGTGACCCGGCCGGGGTCGCCACCGAACGCCTCGATGTTCTCCCGCACCCATTCCAGGGCCGCGACCTGGTCGAGCAGACCGCGGTTGGCGGGCGCCCCGTCGATGTGGGCGAAGCCCTCGATGCCGACCCGGTAGTTGAGGGTGACCACGACGACGTCGCCGTCACGGGCGATGTGCCGGGCGTCGTAGCCGGGGCTGCCGGAGTGGCCGAGCTTGTAGGCGCCGCCGTAGATCCACACCATCACGGGGCGGCGGGCGGCCGGGGCCGGCTCGGGCGTCCACACGTTGACCGTCAGCCAGTCGTCGCCCGTCGGTGCCTCCAGGACCCCGGCGCGGCCCATGAACCCCGACTCCTGCGGGGGCGGCGGCCCGAAGGCGTACGCGTCCCGCGTCCCCTCCCAGGGGCGCACGGGGCGCGGCGCCTGAAACCGCGCGTCGCCCACCGGCGGCTCGGCGAACGGGATGCCGCGGAACACGGCCAGACCGCCCTCCCGGCGGCCGCGCACCGCACCGGCGGCGGCGCGCACCACGGGCTCGGCGGACCCGGTTGCCGACTCGCTGGACTCGGCTGTCGTCATCGATGGCTCCTCGCGGTTCCTGGTGAACACGTCTGGGGCCACGATGCCCGAGCCGCGCACGGACGCCCCCGGCGGGGGGCGACGTGTTGGCGTGGCAGGCGGAAGAGGCAGATAGTGGAGGTGGAGCACTCCCGAGAGATCGGAGGACGCCATGATTGTCCTCGGGGTCATTCTCCTCATCATCGGTCTGCTGACCGGTATCGCCGTTCTGTGGACGATCGGCATCGTCCTTCTCGTCATCGGGGCGGTCCTGTGGGCCATGGGCGCGGCCGGTCACGCGGTCGCCGGACGGCGACACTTCTACTAGGCCGTACTAGGCCGGTACCAGGCCGGTGGCCTGGCGCAGACCGCGGGCGCAGACCGCGGGTCACCCCGTGCGGTACAGCGCGGTGATCAGCTCGATCACCGCCTGCCCCGCGGGGTGCGGATCGTCGCGCCACCAGCCCAGCCGCACCGCGATCGGCTCGGCGTCGCGCACCGGCCGGTACACGATGCCGGGCCGCGGATACTGGTGCGCGGTCGACTCCGCCGTCATCCCCACGCAGCGGCCCGTGGAGATCAGGTTGAGCCAGTCGTCGACGTCGTGGGTCTCCTCGGTGTCCGGGCGGGAGCCGGGCGGCCACAGCTCGGGCGTGGTGGTGCCGGTCCGCCGGTCGACCAGCAGCGTGCGGTCGCTGATGTCGGCGAGCCTGATGGAGCGGCGCCGGGCCAGGGGGTCGTCCGCGGCCATCGCGCACAGCCGCCGCTCGAGCCCCACGATGGCGGAGTCGAAGCGGTGGTCCTCCAGCGGCCTGCGCAGCACGGCCAGGTCGCAGGCCCCTTCCGCCAGACCGGCCGTGGTGGCGTTGACGCGGACGAGGTGCAGATCGGTCTCCGGATGGGCGGCGGCCCAGCGGCGCTGGAAGGCGGGGGTGTGACTGCCCAGCGCCGACCACGCGTAGCCGATCCGCAGCCGTGTGTGACCCGAGGTGGCCTCCCGCACCAGGTCGTCCACCTCTCCGAGCACCCGCCGGGCCTGCGCCACCACCCGCAGCCCGGTCCCGGTCGGGGTCACGGTCCGGGAGGTGCGCCGCAACAGGCGCACCCCGAGGCCGCGTTCGAGCGAGGCCAGCGTGCGGGACACGGCCGCCTGGGAGACCCCGAGCGCGATCGCGGCATCGGTGAAGGTGCCCTCGTCCACGATCGCGACGAGACAGCGCAACTGCCGCAGCTCCACATCCATAACCCAAGCGTATAGGTACGACGGTCAACGCATTTTGCGCAACGGTCGCGCGACCGCACGATCGGGGTATGGACGCAGCCCACGCCCCCGCTCCTGCCCCCGCCCAGACGACCGCCACGTCACACCGCACCGGTCCGGACCTGCCGGACGCCCCGGGCACATCGGGCCGGAAACCGGCCGGGCACCCGCTGGCCGGTGTGCTCACCATGGCCGGCAGCGGCCTGTCCAACCAGACCGGCGCGGCGATTGGCTCCCTCGCCTTTCCGGTGCTCGGAGCCTCCGGTGTCGTCGCGGTACGCCAGTACGTCGCCGCCATCGTCCTGCTGGCCGTCGGCCGCCCCCGCTTGCGGTCCTTCACCAAGCAGCAGTGGTGGCCGGTGCTGCTGCTGGCCCTGGTCTTCGGCGCCATGAACCTGTCCCTGTACAGCGCCATCGACCGCATCGGCCTCGGGCTCGCGGTGACCCTGGAGTTCCTCGGGCCGCTCACCATCGCCCTGTCCGCCTCGCACCGCCGCACGGACGCGTGCTGCGCGCTGGTCGCGCTGGCGGGCGTGGTCACCCTGATGCGTCCACAGCCCTCCACCGACTACCTGGGGCTCGGCCTCGGGCTGCTGGCGGCCGCCTGCTGGGCGTCGTACATCCTGCTCAACCGCACCGTCGGCCGCCGCGTCCCCGGGGCGCAGGGGTCGGCGGCCGCCGCCGCGGTCTCCGCCGTGCTGTTCCTGCCCGTCGGGATCGCCATCGCCGTCCAGCACCCGCCGACCGCGGGGGCCGCCGGATACGCCATCGCCGCCGGTGTCCTCTCCTCCGCCGTGCCCTATCTCGCCGACCTGTTCACGCTGCGCCGCGTGCCCGCCCAGACCTTCGGGCTCTTCATGAGCGTCAACCCGGTCCTCGCCGCCGTCGTCGGATGGATCCTGCTCGGCCAGGGCCTGGGGTGGACCGAGTGGGCGAGCATCGGCGCCATCGTCGCGGCCAACGCGCTCAGCATCCTCACCTCACGCGCGTGACCGCTGCTGAACCTCGCGCGCGTGACCGCTGTTGAACCTCACGCGCGACCGCTGCTGAAAGTGCGCCACTTGCCGGTTTTGCGGGGCGCCGCCTACAGTTGCGGCGCCGTGGTGTTCGGGAAGCCGGTGTGAAACCGGAGCGGCCCTCGCCACTGTGATCGGGGAGTTCTCGTCCCGTTCCGCGGCCGCAGGACCGGGCCGCGGAGCCACTGGCCGCCCTGCGCGGCCGGGAAGGCAGGGGCGGTCGCGTCGACCCGTCAGCCAGGAGACCGGCCGCGGCATCTCACGAAGTGATCCACGAGGTGCTGGAGCGTGACCGCATGACCCTGCCCACCGCATTCGCATGGCGGCGCGAGGACACCGTCCGGACCGCCGGGCTGCTGGCGGTGATCGTCGCCCTGCACGCCGTCGCCTTCGGTCTGCTCTTCCTGGTGGTCACGCCGCAGCACTACGAGGTCGGCGCCAAGACGTTCGGCGTCGGCCTCGGGATCACCGCGTACACCCTGGGCATGCGGCACGCCTTCGACGCCGACCACATCGCCGCCATCGACAACACCACCCGCAAGCTGATGGCCGACGGCAAACGGCCGGTGTCGGTGGGCTTCTGGTTCGCGCTCGGCCACTCCAGCGTCGTGGTCCTGCTGGCCGCGCTGGTCGCCGGGGGTACGCAGCTGGCGGGCACCCTGGTGAACGAGAACTCCGGCGCCCACCAGGTCCTCGGGGTCATCGGCACCACCGTGTCCGGCACCTTCCTCTACCTCATCGCCGCGCTCAACCTGGTCGCCCTGCTGGGCATCCTGCGGGTGTTCCGGGCGATGCGCGCCGGGCAGTTCGACGAGTCGGAGCTGGAGGCGCACCTGGATTCGCGCGGCTTCATGAACCGCGTCCTGGGCCGCTTCACGAAGTCCATCACCCGGCCCGGCCAGATGTACCCGCTCGGCTTCCTCTTCGGGCTCGGCTTCGACACCGCCACCGAGGTCACGCTGATGGTGATGGCCGGGAGCGGCGCCGCCGCGGGACTGCCCTGGTACGCCATCCTGTGCCTGCCGCTGCTGTTCGCCGCCGGGATGAGCCTGTTCGACACCCTCGACGGCACCTTCATGAACTTCGCCTACCAGTGGGCGTTCTCCAACCCCGTCCGCAAGGTGTTCTACAACCTGGCCATCACCGGCCTGTCGATCGCGGTGGCCTTCCTCATCGGCACCATCGAGCTGGTCGGCGTGCTCCACGACAAGCTCGCCCTGCGGGACGCCGTCACCGGCTGGATCTCCGGGCTGAACCTGGACAACGTCGGGTTCATCATCGTCGGCCTGTTCGTCGTGGTGTGGGCCGCGGCGCTGGCCTACTGGCGGATCGCCAAGGTCGAACAGCGCTGGGCTGTCCGCACCGCCCCGGCCGCCGCGGACGCGGACGGCGGCTGACGCCGGGCCCGGGCCCGGGACGCCCGTCCGGGTGACTGTGCCGGGTCGGGCCCCGCATGGCGGCCGCGGAACGGGAACCCGCATGGTGGCGCCCGGACCGTCCGGCCGCGCCGCACCGGGAAGGCGGTACCGCTATGGGTCTGCCCCATGGCCACGCACACGGCACCGTGACGCAGCGGCTGATCGGCGACCACCTCGTGTCCGGTCGCATGCGGCCGGGGGAGGAGATCGCGCTGCGCGTGGACCAGACGCTCACCCAGGACGCCACCGGCACCCTGGTGATGCAGGAGCTGGAGGCGCTGGCGCTGGACCGGGTCCGTACGCAGGTCAGCGTGCAGTACGTCGACCACAACATCCTCCAGGCCGACGAGCGCAACGCCGAGGACCATCTCTTCCTGCGCTCGGCCGCCCGCCGCTTCGGCCTGTGGTTCTCCAAACCCGGCAACGGTGTCTCCCACCCGACACACATGCAGCACTTCGGCGCCCCCGGCAGAACACTCGCCGGATCCGACTCGCACACCTGCGCGGGCGGCTCCCTGGGCATGCTGGCGATCGGCACCGGCGGCCTGGAAGTGGCCCTCGCCATGGCCGGACGGCCGCTCCACCTCACCATGCCGAAGATCTGGGGCATCCGGCTGACCGGGGAACTCCCGCCGTGGGTCAGCGCCAAGGACGTGATCCTGGAGATGCTGCGCCGTCACGGGGTGCAGGGCGGCGTCCACCGCGTACTGGAGTACCACGGGCCCGGCCTGGCCTCCCTCACCGCCATGGACCGGCACGTCATCGCGAACATGGGGGCGGAACTCGGCGCCACCACCACCGTCTTCCCCTCCGACGGCGCGGTGCGCGACTTCCTGGCGGGGGTGGGGCGGGGCGAGGACTTCGTGGAGATCGTCGCGGACGAGGACGTCCGTTACGACCTCGACGAGGAGATCGACCTGTCGTCCCTGGAGCCGCTGATCGCACGGCCCACCTCCCCGGGAAACGTCGTGCCGGTCCGGGAGGCCGCCGGGGAGCCCATCGGGCAGGCGGTCATCGGCTCCTCCGCCAACCCCGGGTTCCGCGACTTCGCCGTACCGGCGGCCATGGTGGCGGGGCGGCAGACGGCGCCCGAGGTGAGCTTCGACATCAACCCGACGTCCCGCGAGATCCTCCAGGACCTGACGCGTTCCGGTGCCACGTTCGACCTGATCGCCGCCGGTGGCCGCATCCACCAGTCGGGCTGTCTGGGCTGCATCGGCATGGGCCAGGCCCCCGCGGCGGGGCGCAATTCGCTGCGCACGTTCCCGCGCAACTTCCCCGGCCGCTCCGGAACCGAGGACGACGCGGTGTGGCTGTGTTCACCGGAGACCGCCACGGCCTCCGCGCTGACCGGCGTCATCACGGATCCGCGCGACTGGGCCGACCGCCTGTCGACGGTCCCGCCCACGCCGGACGCCCCCGCACCGGCGTCGGTCAACGACGCCATGCTGGAGCCGCCGCTGCCGCCGGACGAGGCCCGCCGCGTCCAGCTGCGGCGCGGCCCCAACATCTCCGCGCTGCCCGATCTCGATCCGCTGCCGGACACCCTCGAAGGCCCGGTCCTCCTCAAGGCCGGTGACGACGTCTCGACCGACGAGATCTCCCCGGCCGGGGCGAAGGCCCTGCCGTACCGGTCCAACATCCCGAAGCTGGCCGAGTTCACCCTGACCCGGCTGGACCCCGACTACCCCCGGCGCGCCGCGTCGGTCCGGGACGACACCGGACACCTCATCGTCGCCGGGGAGAACTACGGCCAGGGCTCGTCCCGCGAACACGCCGCCATCACCCCGCGCTACCTCGGACTCCGGGCGGTCATCGCCAAGTCGTACGCCCGCATCCACTGGCAGAACCTCGCCAACTTCGGCGTCCTCGCCCTCGAATTCGACGACCCCGGCGACTACGAGCGCATCGAGACCGACGACCGGCTGCGCCTGCCCGGTCTGCACGAGGCCCTCGCCCGGCCGGACGACCCGACGCTCCGCGTACGCAACACCACCCGGGACGAGGAGTACCTGCTGCGCCACCGGCTCTCCCCGCGGCAGTGCGAGGCGGTCCTCGCGGGCGGCATCATCCCGGCCCTGGCCCGCTGACCGGCGCCCGGGGCTGACCGGCGCCCGGCCGCTGACCGGCGCTCGCCCGCTGACCGGTCACTCACCGGGCCGGGCGCGCATGCATACGGGACCGGGCGGCGGGTACTCGCCGCCCACGCTGTCCGCGAGTCCCCCGGGGGAACGGGATGGCCAGGCTCTTCCGGTCCAGAATGCGGGCCGGTGGAGCCGCCCCCTCAGCGGCCGGTCCGGCGGTCAGTCGTCGATGCCGCCGCTCTCACACACTTGCCGGGCGATGTCCCGCAGCTTGATGTTGCGCTCCTGGGACACCCGCCGCAGCACGCTGAAGGCGTCGTCCTCGCCGATCTTGAGGCGCTCCATGAGGATGCCCATGGCCTCGCCGATGGTGTGCCGGGTGGAGAGCGCCTGCTGGAGCTGGTCGGCGGTGCGGGCGCTGGAGAACGCGACCGCGGCGTGCGAGGCCAGCAGCCAGCCCGCCGTCTCACTGCCCTTGGTGAAGACGCCCGTACTCCGCGAATAGAGATTCAGCGAACCGAGTTCCTCTTCCCGCGTGTAGAGCAGGAACCCCATCATGCTCCCGATGCCCAGGTCACGGGCCCGGCGCCCGAACTCGGGCCACCTCTCCTGCGGCGCGGCGAAGTCCTTGATCCGGTGGACGGCCTCGCTGCGGAGCGCGGCGTCGAAACACGGGCCTTCACCGGTCTGTTCCTGCAACTGATCGGAGCGGACCACCAGCCCCTCGGTCGGGGCCAGGGTCTCCACCTTCTGACCGTGGAGGACCAGGATTCCGGCCGCGTCGCACCCCTCGACGATCTCCACGGCACATTCGGTGATCCGCTCCAGCGTCCCGTCCACCGAGTCCTGCGCCAGCAGGTCCCGCGCCATCCCGGCCATCTGCTCCGCGAAGCTCTCCCAGTCCATCTCCACCGTCTCTCTCGCCACGTCCCCGCAGGGCCATCATGGTCCCTGAAGGGAACGGCGGACCACGTACGGCAGGATGCCGCCGTGGCGCAGGTAGGCGAGTTCCTGCCGGGAGTGGATGCGCAGCCGCAGTTCCGCCGTGGTGTGGCGGTCGTCACCTCCGTGGAGATGCATGATCACCCGGTTGGTCCCGACGCGCAGCTCGCCGAGCCCCTCGAAGGAGAGGTCCTCTTCTCCGGTGAACGCGTGGGCCGAGGCGCTGTCGCCCTCGGCGAACTCCATCGGCAGGACGCCCATGCCGATGAGGTTGCTGCGGTGGATGCGCTCGTACGACTCGGCGACGACCGCGCGCACCCCCAGCAGGGCCTGGGCCTTGGCCGCCCAGTCGCGGCTGGAACCGGCGCCGTAGTTGCGGCCCGCGACGACGACCAGGTCGTAGCCCGCGTCGCGATAGGTGGGCGCGGCCTCGTACACCGGCAGGACGCGGGTGCGGTCGGCGGTGTACGTGTGGGCGCCCGCACCGGACCGGACGCCGGGCAGCAGGTTGGTCACCGCCGGGTTGGTGAAGGCGCCGCGCAGCATGACCTCGTGGTTGCTGCGGCGGGTGGAGTACTGGTTGAGGTCGCGGCGGGCGACCCGGCGTTCGGCCAGCCAGTGGCCCGCCGCGCTGTCGGCGGGGATCCGGCCCGCGGGGGAGATGTGGTCGGTGGTGACGTCGTCGCCGAGGTGCAGCAGCACCTTCGCCCGGCCCAGGGTGATGCGGTCCGGGGCGGTGGCCGCCAGACCGGTCAGATGCGGCGGGCGGCGGACGTAGGTCGACTCCGGGCTCCAGGGGAAGCGGGTGCTGCCCGGCGCCTCGACGCCGCGCCAGGCGTCGGTGCCGTGGTGGAGGCGGGCGGCGTTCGCGCGGAACAGCTCGGGGCGGACGTGTTCGGCGATGCGGGCGCTCACCTCCTCGTCGGTGGGCCAGAGGTCGTCGAGGCGGACGGGACGGCCGTCGGGGGTGGTGCCCAGCGGGTCGCGGTCGAAGTCGTGCAGGATCGAGCCCGCCAGGGCGTAGGCGACGACCAGCGGCGGGGAGGCCAGATAGGACAGGGGCGTGCGGGGGTTGACCCGGCCCGCGAAATTGCGGTTGCCGGACAGGACGGCGACGGGCTCGATCGCGTCCTGCTCGGCGAGGTGTTCCATCGCCGGGTGCAACGGTCCGGAATTGCCGATGCAGGTCATGCAGCCGAAGCCGACGATGTGGAAGCCGGTCTTCTCCAGGGCGGGCAGCAGCCCGGCCGCCCGCAGATACTCCTCGACGACCCGCGAACCGGGGGAGAGGGACGTCTTCACCCACGGCTTTGCCGTCAGCCCGGCCTCGGCGGCCCGCTCGGCGAGCAGGCCCGCCTGCACCATGAGCGCCGGGTTGGCGGTGTTGGTGCAGCTGGTGATCGATGCGATGGCCACCGGGCCCTCGGGCAGCGGTTCGCCGAAGACGTCCCCGGTCTCCGCCGCCGTGGCCGTCGCCGCCGTGCGGTACGACGCGGGCACCTGTGACAGCGACAGCCGCTGGTGGGGGAGGTCCGGCCCGGCCATGCTGGGCTCCACCGTGCCGAGGTCGAGGTCGATGACGTCGTCGTAGCGGGGTTCGGGCCGGTCCTCGGTGCGCTTGAGGCCCTGGGCGGCCAGGTAGGCGTCGACCAGCCGGACGTGGGACTCGTCCCGCCCGCTGAGCCGCAGATACGCGGCTGTTTCGTCGTCGTACGGAAAGAACACGCAGGTGGCTCCGTACTCGGGGGCCATGTTGGCGACCGCGGTGCGTTCCGCCCAGCCCAGCGTCGTGACACCGGAGCCGCAGAATTCCACGAACGCGTCCACCACACCGCGGGCGCGCAGGCGCTCGGTCAGGGTGAGGGCGAGGTCGGTGGCGCCGACGCCGGGCCGCAGCCGACCGGTCAGCCGGACGCCCACCACCGTCGGGTACGGGATGGTGACCGGCTCGCCCAGCATGGCCGCCTGGCCCTCCAGACCGCCGACACCCCAGCCGACGACGCCCAGGGCGTTGATCATCGGGGTGTGGCTGTCGGTCGCGACGAGCACGTCGGGGTACAGCCACGGCGGGCCGTCGTCGTCGGCGTCCTGCCGCCAGACGACCCGGGCCAGGGCCTCCATGTTGACCTGGTGGATGATGCCGGTGCCGGGCGGGACCACCCGGAAGTTGCGCACGCTGCGCTCGGCCCACTTGACGAACTCGTACCGTTCCCGGTTGCGGCGGAAGTCGATCAGCAGATTGCGCTCGGCGGCGTCGGGGTGGCCGTACTCCTCGACGATGACGGAGTGGTCCACGGTGAGGTCGACCGGGATGGCGGGCTGGAGCAGCTCCGGTCGGCCGCCCAGCTCCGCGAGGCTGTCCCGCATGGCCGCGAAGTCGGCCAGCGCCGGCAGACAGGTGGTGTCGTGCAGCATGATCCGGTTCGGGTGCACCGGCACCTCGCAGGCCCCGCCACCGGCCCACGCTGCGCGCCTGAGGGGCGCCCGGCGCGACATCGAGACCCCCTACGCCTCCGGGCCGCCCTACGCCTCCGGGCCGAGCCCGGTCTTGAGGGACCGGACCTTGTCCAGGTGGCCCTGGAGGAAGGCCGACGCCTGCTCGATGTCGCCGCTCTCCACCAGGTCCAGCAGGCGCAGATGCTCGCGGGCCTGGTGGGTCAGCCGGGAGCGGTCGACCTGGTGGCGGTACTCGATCAGACGGCGCAGCCGGTTCTGGCGCCGTACGGCATCCAGCAGGAACTGATTCCCCGAGCAGCCCACCAGCATCTCGTGGAACGAGGCGTTGACCTGGAACAGTTCGGCCCGGGGCAGCAGCAGGATGTCACCGCGCAGCAGCGCCTCCTGCTGCCGCCGGTGTCGTGCGAACGCCTCGGTGTCCACGGCGAAGCCGGGCTCCAACAGTGCCGCGGGCTCGATGATCATCCGAAAGCGGTAACTCTGGTCGTGCGCCTCGACGGTGGTGAGCACGTGCTGGAACTCCCAGCCGCGGCCACCGGCCCGGCGGCGCACCAGGTCCTCTCCGTCCATCCGCGCCAGCACCCGGTCGGCCTGGCGCGGTGTCAGACGGTAGCGGCGGCTGATGTCGGCGGCGGTGAACGAACCGGTGAAGCGGCCGCCGACATAGTCGTCGGCGATCTGGAAGTACGCGTCCTGCTCGACGTCCGTGTCCTCGGACAGATCGGGCCGGGTCAGGGTGGCCGCGCCGCGGGCGAGGAAGAAGCCGCGGTTCGGGACCCGGGTGAGGATGCCGACCTCGGCGAGGAAGACCATGGCCTTGCGGACGGGGGTGCGCGAGACCTCCAGTGCGTCCGCCGCCCACTGCTCCGTGACGTGGGCTCCTTCCGCGAGATCGCTGTGGCGGATCAGGTCCACCAGGCGGGTGGCGATGGAGGTGGTCAGATTCGGCCGCGACATCAGCCCCTGCGCTCTTCGTGTGGTGGACGAGGACACTTCATCCTAGGAGTTCCGCGACGGGAGTCCCGGACGGATCGCACGGCGGCCGCGAGAACACGATGCACACGGGCGATCCCGTGGACAGCGCCCCGCCGGACGGCCGGAGCGCCCCGCTGTCCGCGTCCACGTCGAACGTGGCGTCTGCACGCCTTCCAGTGCGCCCCGGGCGGCGTCCCACCGGTAGGTGGTCACCGTCGACCGCAGTTCGTCGATCGTGTACGCGTACGGGAGCGTCGGGTGGAAGCAGATGTGGCGCGGTCCGGCCACTCGCCGGAAGGCCGTGTCATATCCGTTCCCCGTCCCTGGAGGTGGCCAACGTGGCGGATTGTATCAAGCTGTGATTTGATGCAAAGGTGATAGCCGCAGCCACCGCCGGTGGCCGCGACAGCGTGGCCCTCGCCGTCACCCCCGGCGACATCCTCCACACCGACCAGGACGGAGTCGTGCTGCTGCCGACGAGCTGACCGGGTGCCGTGAGGTGCCGTGAGGTTCTGTGAGGGTGCCGTGAGCGTCCTCCGGCGTGCGACACTCGCCGGGTGAGCTGGTCACCGGACCACGAGGCGCTGCGCGGGCGGGTCGCCGTCGTCGCGGGGGCCACGCGTGGCGCGGGCCGCGGCATCGCCACCGCGCTGGGCGAGGCCGGTGCCACCGTCATCTGTACCGGACGCAGCAGCGTCACGGGCTCGGGCGGGTCGGACTACGACCGGCCCGAGACGATCGAGGAGACGGCCGAACTCGTCACCCGGCTCGGCGGCACCGGAATCGCCGTGCAGACCGACCACCTCGACTCCGAGCAGGTCCGGCGCCTGGCGCGGCGCATCCGCCACGACCACGGCGGCATCGACGTACTGGTCAACGACATCTGGGGCGCCGAACGGCTCAAGGGCGGGCCCGCGGACTGGAACACCCCCGTCTGGGAGCATGACCTCGACGCCGGTCTGCGCATCCTCCGGCTCGGACTCGACACCCACCTGATCACCTCGCACCATCTGCTGCCGCTCCTGATCGGTAAGCCGGGCGGACTCCTCGTCGAGATGACCGACGGCACCGCCGCGTACAACGCCGGGCGCTACCGGATCTCGGTCTTCTACGACCTGGTCAAGACCGCGGTCAACCGGCTGGCCTTCTCCCAGGGCCATGAGCTGGCGCCCCACGGGGCGACGGCCGTCGCCCTCACGCCCGGCTGGCTGCGCTCGGAAATGATGCTCGACGCCTATGGGGTCCGTGAGGAGAACTGGCGTGACGCGCTGCTCCCGGACCGGGGCGAGGGCCGTCCGACCGCTCCCCAGTCCTTCGCCTCCTCCGAGTCGCCGCGCTACGTCGGCCGTGCCGTCGCCGCGCTGGCCGCCGACCCCGGCCGGGCCAGGTGGAACCAGCAGTCCGTCAGCTCCGCCCGGCTCGCCGGGGAGTACGGATTCACCGACATCGACGGGTCCCGGCCCGACGTCTGGGGCGCGGGCTGACCGGCTCCCCGTAGCGGTGGACCTCTTCCCCTATTGATATCTCCCGCGTCTCAATACGCGGTGACCAGGTATTTGTGGTGTATGGGACACGTTGCCTACGCTGAGGCGCGTTCGAGGGGAGTTTCCGATGGAACTCAGGCAGCTCCGGTACTTCGCGGCCGTCGCCGAGACACGCCATTTCGGGAGGGCGGCGGAGCGGCTGCACATGGCCCAGCCCCCGCTGTCCCAGGCGATCCGGCGGCTGGAGGCGGAGCTGGGAGTGGAACTGTTCGCCCGGACCACCCGGCAGGTCGCCCTGACCGGGGCCGGTGAGGTGTTCCGTACCGATGTGGAACGGATCCTCACGGCCGTCGACGAGGCGGTGGCCCGGGTCGGGCGGTTCGCCTCCGGTGTGGAGGGCGTGCTCCGGATCGGCCTGACGGGCTCCGCCTCGTACCGTCAACTGCCCGTGCTGGCCCGGCTGGTGAAGCGCGAGCTGCCGCAGGTGATCCTGGAGGTGCACACGGACATGCTCACGCCCGCCCAGGAAGCGGGGCTGACCGAACGGCGTCTCGACGTCGGCGTGCTGCGTCCGCCGGTGCGGCAGGAGGGCATCGTCCACCGCCCCATCGCCACGGAGCCCCTGGTGGCCGCCGTCCCCGAGGGGCACTGGCTCGGCGAGGCGGACACCGTCCGGGTGGAGCAGCTGCGCCACGAGAACTTCATCATGTACGCGGCCGCGCTCGGCTCCGTCGTGGGCGACGCGGTGGTCCGCAGCTGTCTCGCCTCCGGCTTCTACCCGCACCGCGCGTACGAGGTCACCGAGACCTCGGCCGCCCTGGCGCTGGTGGCCGCGGGGCTCGGCGTCGCCGTGCTGCCGGACTCGATCCGCTCCGCACCGCGAGAGGGAGTGGTGTGCAAGGAGATCGAGGACGCGCTGTGCGTCCGCCTGGACCTCGCCTGGCGCGAGGACGACGACTCACCGCTGCTGCGCAACCTCCTGAAGGCGCTGGAGCAGAACGATGTCTTCCTCGAAGGAGAGTGGCTTGAAGATCGTCAAGGTTGAGGCCATCCCCTTCGCCATTCCCTACAAGAAGCCCCTGCGGTTCGCGAGCGGCGAGGTCCACGCCGCCGACCACGTCCTCGTGCGCGTGCACACGGACGAGGGCCTGATGGGGACCGCCGAGGCGCCGCCCCGGCCGTACACCTACGGGGAGACCCAGGAGTCGATCGTGGCGGTGATCGACAAGATCTTCGCGCCGCAGATCCTGGGCCTGACGCCGCTGGAGCGCGAGGCGGTCCACGACAAGCTCGACCGCACCGTGGGCAACCCCGCCGCCAAGGCCGCCGTCGACATGGCGCTGTGGGACATCCTCGGCCAGGCCGCGGGCATGCCGGTGTCCGGCCTGCTCGGGGGCTTCACCGACCGGATGCGGGTGAGCCACATGGTCGGGTTCGCGCCCACGGGCGAGATGGTGGCCGAGGCGCTGCGGGTCCGGGACACGTACGGCATCACCACGTTCAAGGTGAAGGTCGGACGGCAGCCCTACCGCGCCGACGTCGACGCCTGCCGGGCGCTGCGCGAGGCCCTCGGCCCGGACGCCGGGCTGTACATCGACGGCAACCGCGGCTGGAGCGCGTCCGAGTCGGCGCGCGCCCTGCGGGAGATGGCCGACCTCGGCCTGACCTTCGCCGAGGAACTCTGCCCCGCCGACGATGTGCTGGGACGGCGCTGGCTGGTCGCCCAGAGCCCCGTCCCCTTCATCGCCGATGAGAGCGCCACCCGGGCCGCCGAGGTCACCCGGGAACTCCTCGGCGGATCCGCCACCGCCATCAGCATCAAGACCGCCCGCACCGGGTTCACCGCCTCCCAGCGCGTGCTGCACCAGTGCGAGGGGCTGGGCGTCGAGGTGGTCATGGGCAACCAGATCGACGGCCAGATCGGCACCCTGTGCGCGGTCGCCTTCGGGGCCGCCCACCGGGCGGCCTCCCGGCACGCGGGCGAACTGTCGAACTTCCTCGACATGGAAGACGACCTCCTCGCCGAGCCGCTGACCATCGAGGACGGCACCCTGCGCATCCGCGAGGGCGCCGGGCTCGGCATCGACGTCGACCCCGGCAAGCTGGCCCGCTACCGCCAGGACCGCTGACACGGCCACGGGCACGATCACCGACACGACCTACGTACGAAGGAACGCCATCATGACCGACATCAGCACCGACCTGCCCGCCGAGCAGGCCACCGCGGCCGCGTCCGGGGCCGCCGCCACCGAGCGGTTCCGCACCAAGCAGCACACCGGCGCCGCCGGGGCCGACACCGCACGCGTGGACACCCTGGTCTCCGAACTCCTCGCCGCCACCCACGACATCATCCGCCGCCACAAGCTGAGCTACGCCGAGTACGACGCGCTCAAGGCGTGGCTGATCCAGGTCGGCGAGGACGGCGAGTGGCCGCTGTTCCTGGACGTCTGGGTCGAACACGTCGTGGAGGAGGTCGCGGGCGAGAACCGCGAGGGCAGCAAGGGCACCATCGAGGGCCCGTACTACGTCCCCGGCGCCCCCAGCCTGCCCGCCGACGCGACCCTGCCCATGCGCGACGGCGAGGAGGGCACCCCGCTGCTCTTCCAGGGCCAGGTCACCTGCGTGGACGGCACCCCGCTGCCGGGCGCCGTGATCGAGATGTGGCACGCCGACAACGACGGCTACTACTCGCAGTTCGCCCCGGGCCTGCCCGAGTGGAATCTGCGCGGCACCGTCGTCGCCGACGCCCAGGGACACTTCAGGATCCGCACCATCGAGCCCGCGCCCTACCAGATCCCCACCGACGGCTCCTGCGGGCAGCTCATCGCCGCCGCGGGCTGGCACGCCTGGCGTCCCGCACACCTCCATCTGAAGGTGTCGGCGCCCGGCCACCAACTCGTCACCACCCAGCTGTACTTCAAGGGCGGCAGCCATGTCGCGGACGACATCGCGCAGGCCGTGAAGCCCGAACTCATCCTCGACCCCGGCCCCGCGGCGGACGGCGGCGGCCGCGAGGTCACCTATGACTTCGTCCTCGACAAGGGGTGATGCGCCGGTGCTGTTCGCGGTACGGATGGACGTCGACATCCCGCGCGACCTCGACCCCGAGGTGCGCGCGGATCTGGTGGCGCGTGAGAAGGCGTACTGCCAGGACCTCCAGAAGGCGGGCACCTGGGTCCACATCTGGCGATGCGTCGGCCAGTACGCCAACTTCAGCGTCTTCGACGTCGAGGACAACGAGGAACTCCACCGCGTCCTGTGGAACCTGCCCCTCTTCCCCTATTTGACGATCGACGTCACGCCCCTGGCCCAGCACCCGTCCGATCTGGCGGCCGACGACGCCCGGGCGTGACCCTGAGTCAGGACTGCGCGGCGGTGGCGTCGTCGATGAGCTGGTGCGCGGCGGCGTCGGTCCGCGCGGTGTCCTGGGTGACCAGGCGGTCCTGGCACAGTCCGCGCAGCCCCGAGACCAGCAGCGTGGCCCTGACCCGCGCCTGCTGGGGCGGGTGGCCCAGCCGGACGTAGGCGGCGGCGATCGGGTCGATCATGATCTCGACCGCGTCGGCGGCCAGTTCCCCGTACTCCTCGGGCTCGGTCGTGGCCAGGCTGAGGAGTTGCAGCAGCATCCGGACCGGCCCGGACTGCTCCCCGACGGTGATCGCCCGCCACAGCTCGCGGGCGGCCCGCCGCATCCCGGCGCAGTCGCCGACGCCGTCGAACATCGCCCCGGCGTCGGGGCGGCTGGCGGCCAGGGCCTGGGCCAGCAGGTTCTCGCGGCTGCCGAAGTAGTACAGCAGCATGCGCTTGGTGGTGCCGATCGCCTCGGCCAGCGGGCTCAGTGACATCTGCGCGAGGCCGTGGTGCTGGAGGTAGTGGATCACCTTCTCCAGCAGCTCGGCGCGCTTCTCGGTGTTGACGGGACGGGGCACACCTTGACTGTACCGAGCGGTACGCCTATATTCCACTCCGTATTGACGTACCGTTCGGTACAACAATCGGAGGAAGCGGAGGCGGGCACCATGACGACGGCTGAACCGCGCGTGGCGATCGTGGGAGCGGGGATCGGAGGGCTGACCCTCGGGCTCTTCCTGCGGCAGCGCGGCATCGACGCAGAGATCTTCGAACAGGCGGAGGAGCTGAAGGAGACCGGCGCGGCGGTGGCGCTGTCCGCCAACGCCACGCGACTGCTGGACGAACTCGGCCTCGGCGCCGCCCTCGCGGACAACTCCGCGGTCCCCACCGAACTGGTCTACCGCCACTGGCGCGACGGACACCGGGTGGCCGCGCACCCGGTCGGCAGCGTGTACCGCGAGCGGTACGGCGGCGCCTACCGCGGTGTGCGCCGGGCGGTGTTCCAGACCATCCTGAGCACCGCGTGGGGCCAGGAAGGGCTGCACCTCGGAGCGCGGGTGCGCGGCCTGGCCGAGGAGCGCGACGGCATGCGCCTGGAGCTGGACGAAGGGCCCGGCGAGGGCCGCTTCGACCTCGTCGTCGGCGCTGACGGCGTCCACTCCGCGGTGCGCCGCTGGGTGCACGCCGGTGAACCCGCCGTGTACTCGGGCACCAGCGGCTTCCGGGGCCTGGTCCCCGCCGAACGGGTGCCGTCGCTGCCCGACCCGGGGGCCATCCAGTTCTGGATGGGGCCGGGCGCACACGTCCTGCACTACCCGATCGACCGGCAGGGCACGATCAACTTCCTTGCGGTGGTCCGCGGCCCCGCCCGCTGGACCGCCGGTTCCTGGCGCGCCGAGGCCGCCCCGGGGGAACTCGCCGCCGCGTTCGACGGATGGCATCCGGCGATGGCCGACATGGTCACCGGGGCACCGCAGAGCGACCGTTGGGCCCTGTTCGGCCAGGACCCGCTGCGCAGCTGGACCCGCGGCCGCGCCGTACTGCTCGGGGACGCCGCGCACGCCATGCTGCCCCACCACGGGCAGGGCGCCAACCAGACCATCGAGGACGCCGCCACCCTGGCGGACTGCCTGGCCGAGGCGGGCGGGCCGGGGGACTACGGCTCCGCGCTGAGCCGTTACGAGCGGCTGCGCCGCGTCCGCACCCGGCAGGTGCAGCGCAGCTCGTGGGTGACCTCGGACCTGCTGCACCTGCCCGACGGGCCCGCCGCCGAGCGGCGCGACCGCAAGCTGGCCACCGTGCCCGAGGACTTCGGCTGGATCCACGCGTATGACGTACGTGCCGTACGCGACGTACGACGTGCGGAGACGGCGACCGGTGCGGGCCGGTTCGGTCGAGACGGTTGACACTCCCGCGGGGCTCACTGACCATGCGCAAGGTGGGAGCGCTCCCATCACTCCTGTCCCCGTCGTCAGCACGGCCGTTGAGAAGGAGACCACGCGCATGACTCCGAGAGCCGCGTCGGCGGCCGTGGTGCTGCTGGTGGCCGCCGCCGGACTGGCCGGTCCCCACCAGGCGAGCGCCTTACCCGACGGGGGAGCGCGGCCCGCCGCCTCCTCCGCCGCCGCGGAAGGCCCCGCCCTCAGCGTCGACACCACCACCGGCCGCAAGGCCATCGACCCGCACATCTACGGGATCAACTTCGCCGACGAGGCGCTGGCCGAGGAGCTGCGCCTGCCGGTCCGGCGGTGGGGCGGCAACGCCACCAGCCGCTACAACTACAAGCTCGACGCGTACAACGCGGGCCACGACTGGTACTTCGAGAACCTGTACTACGAGAACGGCACCACCCAGCTCCCGGACGGCTCGCAGGCCAACAAGTTCGTCGAGCAGGACCGCCGCACCGGCACCGACACCGTGCTGACCGTGCCCATGAGCGGCTGGACGACCGCGGCGCGCAACGCCGCCTGCGGCTTCAGCATCGCCAAGTACGGGCCCCAGAAGGCGAATGACGCCCAGTGGCGCCCGGACTGCGGCAACGGCGTGAAGACCGACGGCACCAACGTCACCGGCAACGACCCGAAGGAGACCAGCGTCCCCGCGGGCCCGGAGTTCACCAAGGGCTGGGTCGAGTACCTGAACCGCACCTACGGCACCGCGGACGACGGCGGGGTCCGCTTCTACAACCTCGACAACGAGCCCGACCTGTGGTGGAGCACCCACCGGGACGTCCACCCGGAGGGCACGGGCTACGACGAGATGCGCGACAGCACGTACGCCACCGCCGCCGCCATCAAGGACGCCGACCCCGGGGCGAAGACCCTCGGCCCGGTCGGCTGGGGCTTCAACTCCCTGATCTACTCCGGTCTCGACCAGAAGACGTGCAGCGAGAAGGGCGGCGACTGCTGGTCCAACCCGCCCGACCGGGCGGCCCACGGCGGGCAGCTGTTCGCGCCCTGGTACCTCCAGCAGATGAAGGCGTACGAGCAGAGCCACGGCCGCCGCATCCTGGACTACTTCGACGAGCACATCTACCCGCAGCAGACCGGGGTGTTCGGCGGCAGCGTGGATGCGGCCACCCAGGAGCTGCGGCTGCGCTCCACGCGGCAGCTGTGGGACCCGAGTTATGTGGACGAGAGCTGGATCAACCAGCCCGTCCAGTTCATCCCGCGCATGCGCTCCCTGGTCGACGAGAACTACCCGGGCACCAAGCTCGCCATCACCGAGTACAACTGGGGCGCGCTCGACCACATCAACGGGGCCCTCGCCCAGGCCGATGTGCTGGGCATCTTCGGCCGGGAGGGGCTGGACCTCGCCACCCTGTGGGATCCGCCCACGTCCACCGAGCCCGGCGCCTTCGCCTTCCGCATGTTCCGCAACTACGACGGCAACGGCGGCTCCTTCGGCGACACCGCGGTCCGCGCCGCCAGCGCCGACCAGGACAAGCTCGCGGTCTACGCGGCCGAGCGCAGCAGCGACAAGGCGCTGACCGTGATCGTCGTCAACAAGACCACCGGTGATCTGACCGCCCCGGTGTCCGTGACCGGCAGCAGCGCGCCGGGCGGCTCGGCGCAGGTCTACCGGTACGGCCAGGACGATGTCACCGCGATCAAGCACCTGGCCGACCAGCCGCTGACCGACGGCGGTTTCACCGCCACCTTCCCGGCCTACTCCATCACCGAGTACGTCCTGCCCGCCGGATCCTCCGAGGCGAAGCCGCCCACCGCGCCCGGCACCCCGGCCGCCACCGCCGTCGGTTCCGACCGGGCCACCCTCACCTGGGGCGCGTCCACCGCCGGGTCGTCCCCGGTGGCGAGCTACCAGGTGTACTCCGGTGACACCACGGGCTCCCCGGTGGCCACTATCGACGCCCCCGCCACGAGCGCCACCGTCACCGGGCTGTCCCCGGCCACCGCGTACACCTTCCGCGTCGTGGCCAAGGACACCGCGGGCCGCAGCTCCCCAGCGTCGGCCCCGGTGCGGGTGACCACCGCGGGGGCCCCGGCGTCCGCCTGCACGGTCGGCTACGCGGTGGGCAACGACTGGGGCAGCGGCTTCACGGCCACCGTCACGATCACCAACAAGGGTCCCACCGTGAACGGCTGGCAGCTCGGCTTCTCCTTCACCGGCAACCAGAAGGTCACGCAGGGCTGGAACGGCACCTGGCGCCAGAACGCCGCCGCGGTCACCGTCGGGGACGCCGGCTGGAACGCCACCCTGGCCACCGGCGGTTCCACCACCATCGGCTTCAACGGCTCCTACACCGGCAGCAACCCCGCACCGCGGGACTTCACCCTGAACGGCAAGCCGTGCACCGCCCCCGGCACCGCGGCCGCCGCCCGTATCGCGGCCCCGGTCGGCCATGCGCCCGGCCCGGACGCGGTACCGGACCGGAGGAGGACACGATGACCGTGCACGCATGCGGACGCACGCTCAGGGGCGCCCTGCTCGCCACCGTGCTCGCCCTGGCGGCGGCCCTGCTCACCGTGGACGCCAAGGCGTCCGCCGCGAACGCGCTCAGCATGCGCGGCGCCGATGTGTCGACCGCACAGCGCGCCCTCGACCTGGGCGCCAAGTATTACGACGCGAACGGCAACGCCGCGGACCCGCTCGACATCCTCAAGGGCGCCGGAGTGAACTACGTCCGCCTGCGGGTCTGGAACAACCCCGCCAGCGGCTACAACAACAAGGCCAAGGTGCTGGCCTACGCCAAGACGGTCAAGGCCAAGGGCCTGAAGCTGCTGGTCGACTTCCACTACTCGGACACCTGGGCCGACCCGGGCAAGCAGTACAAGCCCGCGGCCTGGGCGAGCCACGGCATCGGCCAGCTCCAGACCGACGTCTACAACTACACCTACGACGTCTGCAACAGCCTCAAGGCCCAGGGCACCGCCCCGGACAGCGTCCAGATCGGCAACGAGATCAACGTCGGCATGCTGTGGAACGACGGCAAGGTGGTCAACAACGACTTCACCAACCTCAGCCTGCTGCTCAAGGCGGGCTACAACGCCACCAAGACGTGCAACAGCGGCACCCAGGTGATCATCCACACCGCGAACGCGGACAGCGACGCGCACGCGCGCTGGTTCTACGACGGGATCAAGGCGAAGGGCGTCAGCTGGGACCTGACCGGGCTGTCGTACTACTGCATGTGGCACGGCACGCTGTCCACCCTGTACGACGTCGTCGCCGACATGAGGTCCCGGTACGGCAAGGACGTCGTCATCGCCGAGACCGCGTACCCCTTCACCACGGCGAATGCCGACAGCACCGGAAACTCGGTCACCTCCGGCTGCTCGGGCTATCCGCTCACCTGGACCGGCCAGGCCGCGAACTTCACCGACGTACAGAACACCGCCCGCAACGCCGGTGCGATCGGTGTCTTCTACTGGGAGCCCACCTGGTACGCGGTCCCCGGCAACGGCTGGGATCCGGCCGACATCAACAACAGCGGGGACGGCTGGGACAACATGGCCGTCTTCAACTGGACCGGCCACCTGAACCCGAACATCCGGTGGACCTCATAGCCGCGTGATCGTACACACGCTCGATTACCTGGGTAGACTGCCGCCATGGGCGCGTATCTCCAGGGCTCGCTCTTCGACCAGACCGATGCCATCGGCCTCGGCCCGCTGCGCGGGGTGCGCAGGACCGAGCTGCGGGACGGGGCCTGGATCGATGTGCTGACCGGGTGGCTGAGCGGGGCGGACACCCTGTTCGCCCGGCTCGCCACCGAGGTCCCCTGGAAGGCCGAGCGGCGGCGGATGTACGACCGTACGGTGCAGGTCCCGCGGCTGCTCGCCTTCTACGGCGCCGACGACACCCTGCCCCACCCCGTCCTCTCCGAGGCCCGGGACGCGCTCTCCGCGCACTACGCGGCCGAGCTGGGGGAACCGTTCGCCACGGCCGGGCTGTGCTACTACCGCGACGGCCGCGACAGCGTGGCCTGGCACGGCGACCGGACCGGCCGCGGCAACCGGGAGGACACCATGGTCGCCATCCTGTCCGTGGGCGCGCCACGCGATCTGCTGCTCCGCCCCCGCGGCGGCGGGACCACCGTGCGGCGCCCGCTCGGACACGGCGATCTCCTCGTGATGGGCGGCTCCTGCCAGCGGACCTGGGAACACGCGATCCCCAAGACCTCGCGGACCACCGGACCGCGGATCAGTGTGCAATTCCGGCCCGCCGGTGTGCGGTGAACACGTGGCCTCTTGAGCCGACCAGCGCTTTGCCCGATGCTCGTGCAGGGACCATGCACCCGCTAGCGGACCCCGGCTGGAGCGATCGCGAGGAAGGTGGCGGCGGATGCGTACCGAGCTGGAGGGCGACTCCCTGCTGCGGAAGGTGCGGCTGATCCTGGGGGCCTTCGAGACCGGGGCGCCGGTGCTCGGTCTGTCGGAGCTGGCGCGGCGGACCGAGCTGGCGAAGACCACCGTCCACCGGGTGGCCACCGAGATGGTCGGCGTCGGCCTGCTGAACCGGCACGGCCGCCGCTACGAGCTGGGCTCCCTCCTCTTCGAGCTGGGCCAGCGCGCGCCCCGGACCAGAGCCATGCGGCTGATCGCGGCCCCCTACCTCGAAGACCTGGCGCTGACCACGCGGGAGACCGTGGTGCTCGCCTTTCCCGGCGACCGTCACGTGGTCTTCGTCGAGAAGTACTTCAGCCAGCGCGGCGGCGGTGTCGCCGTCACCGAGGTCGAGGGCCGGGTGCCGTTCCACTGCGGGGCGTCGGGCAAGGCGCTGCTGGCCTTCGGCGCCGCGGCGATACGCGAGGACGTCATGGCCTCCCCGCTGCGCCGCCGCACCCCGTGGACGATCACCGATCCGGCCCGGCTGGAGGCCGAGCTGGAGCAGGTGCGCCAACAGGGCTATGCCGTCGACCGCCAGGAACTGGTCGTGGGCTACGCGGCGGTCTCCGCGCCCGTGTTCGTCGACGGTGTCGCCGTGGCGACCCTGACCGTGGTGGGCCCGGTCGAGCGTCTGGACGTGCGCAGGCTGGCTCCCGTCGTCACGGCGGCGGGCCGCGCGCTGACCCGGGATGTCGCGCCGGTGAAGGGCTGATTCCGGCAAAGCGGCCGCGTACGCGAACTTTTCGGTCCGGTGACCGGGCCAATGGCATTTCCTCCCTCCACGCCTCCGCAAACAATGCGTGAACAGCCGGGCCGCGGCTGGTGATCGGAGAGGCGGCCGATGGAGGACCAACACATGGCAGAAACGAAGGGTGCCCCGCGCCAGGTGCGCACGGCGGCGATCGCAAGTCTGGTCGGCAGCGCCCTGGAGTGGTACGACTTCTTTCTCTACGGCACGGCCGCCGCGCTGGTGTTCAACACCCTGTTCTTCCCCACCTTCGACCCGCTGGTGGGCACGATCGCCGCCTTCGGCACCAACGCGGCGGGATTCCTCGCCAGGCCGCTCGGCGGCATCGTCTTCGGACACTTCGGTGACCGGCTCGGCCGCAAGTCGATGCTGGTCATCACCCTGATGATCATGGGGGTTTCGACCTTCCTGATCGGCATGCTGCCGGGCTACGCCACCATCGGGGTGTGGGCCCCGGTGCTGCTGGTGGGCCTGCGGATCGTGCAGGGAATCGCCGTCGGCGGCGAGTGGGGCGGCGGTGTGCTGATCGTCAGCGAACACGCACCGGACCACCGCCGAGGCTTCTACTCGGCCTGGAGCCAGACGGGCGTGGGGCTCGGGTTCGTGCTGTCCGCCTCGGTCTTCACCTTGATCCAGGCCGTGACCAGCAAGGACGCGTTCCTCGCCTGGGGGTGGCGCATCCCGTTCCTGGCCGGAATCGTGCTCACCGCCGTCGGCCTGCTGATCCGGATGCGGGTCATGGAAACCCCCGCGGCCCGGCAGGCGGCGCCTGCCGGGAAGAAGGCCAGACTGCCCATCCTCGACGTCCTGCGCACCCACCCCAAGGCGGTGCTGATCGCCTTCGGCGCGCGCATCGCCGAGAACGGCGCGCTGTACGTCTTCCTCACCTTCAGCCTCTCCTACGCGGCCGCGATCGGGCTGGACGGCGACCTGGTGCTGACCGCGGTCGTGGTGGGGATGCTGGTCGAATCGTTCGCGATGCCGATGTGGGGAGCGCTGTCCGACCGCGTCGGGCGCCGCCCGGTCTACCTGGGCGGTGCGATCGCGATGATCGTCTGGGCGTACCCGTTCTTCTTGATGTTCGACTCGCGCAACCCGGTCCTGGTGTTCGTGGCGGCCTTCGTGGCGCTCGTGATCTGCCACGGGACGATGATCGGCACCCAGCCGTCGTTCTTCCACGAACTCTTCGACAGCCGGGTGCGCTACAGCGGGGTCGCCTTCGGCCATGAGCTGGCATCGATGGTCGCCGGTGGCTTCTCGCCCATCATCGCCACCGCGCTGTTCGCCTGGGCGGGCGCGTCCTGGCCGATCGCCCTGTTCCTGATCGGCATGGGCGTGGTCACCGTCATCGCGGTGGCGTTGGCCCCCGAGACCACCCGCCACCACTCCGACCGAGACGAGGAGGCCGTTACCGCATGCCCTCGACCCGTGCCGTAGCCCCCGAGGAGCGGGCGCACCGGGTGCTGATCCGCTACCTGGAGCTGTGCGACGTACCCCGGCCGCCGGACGTGACCGGCAGCCTGGAGGACCTGTTCGCCCCCGACGCCGTGTGGGAGGGCGTGGGCCCGCTCTACGCCGCGACGTTCGGCCGTACGACCGGCGCACGGGCCATCGCGGAGATGGTGTCGGCCCATCTGCCGCCGAACCCGCACTTCCAGGCGAACGTGCACCTGCTCCACCCCGGTACGACGCACACGGAGGGCGACGCGGTCCGGGGGAGGTGGCTGATGCAGCAGCTGTCCCGGTACGCGTCCGGAGCCGCCGAACTCGTCGTGGCCAGGCTGGAGGTGGACTTCCGTATCGAGGGGGACACCGCCCGCATCCGCCACTTCCGCACCGAGCGCGTCTTCACGTCCGCCCTCCCTGCGTCCGCCCTCCCTGCGTCCGCCCTCCCCGCGTCCGGCCTCCCGATGGACGAGGCGGCGCGATGACGGCACCCGACGGCGGCCGGACAATGCTCCTCACCTGCTACCGCGACATCCGCCCCTACGGCTGGCCCCATGTGGACCTGTTCCTGCACGACCCGGACGGCAGGGAGCTGAACTGGGTCCACTGGGCGGCCGCCGAGGAAGGCCCCGAGGGCGCGGACGCCGCCTGCGCGGCCGTCGAACCCGGGCTGCGCAGAACCACCCCGTGGCGCCACGGCATCCGGGCCGACGGCAGCGACTACTGGACCGCTCACGCCGAGTGGGACGAACAGCCGGACCGCACCGACTCACAGGAAGAGGCGGAATGACCGCATCAACCGAACCCGCCCCCACAGGAAGCCCCTCCGGCTCCGATATCGCCACCCTGGTCCAGGAAGACCGCGTGGACATCTCCCTGTACACCGACCCGGAGCTGTTCGAGCTGGAGATGGACCGCATCTTCAACCGCACCTGGGTGTGGGTGGCGCACGAGAGCGAGATCCCGAACGCCGGTGACTTCAGGACGTCGATGGTCGGCCGTCAGCCGGTGATCGTGACCCGCGACCGGCGCGGTGGCATCAACGTCCTGCTGAACCGCTGCCGCCACCGCGGCGCCAGCCTGTGCGAGGCGCCCCGGGGCAACGCCAACGGGTTCACCTGCCCGTACCACGCGTGGTCGTACGCGCTCGACGGAAAGCTGCGCGGCATCCCGTACCCGGACGGCTACGAGGACGTCCTGGAGAAGAAGGACTTCCCGCTGCACCGGCTGAAGGTCGACAGCTACGCGGGGATGATCTTCGCCAGCTTCAACCCGGACGTCGAACCCCTCGCCGACTTCCTGGGCCCGGCCAGGCACTGGATGGACCTGTTCATGAAGCAGGGCGCGGGCTTCCCGATCAAGGTGCAGGGCGAGCACAAGTTCCGGTTCAACGGCAACTGGAAGATCCAGCTGGAGAACACCACCGACGGCTACCACTTCCCGATCGTGCACCGCTCCTGGATGTCCTCCGTGGACTCCGAGACCGCCGAGATGCTGTCGTTCATGACCGACGAGAAGGCCGTCACCCACTCCCTCGGCAATGGCCACAGCGTCATGGTCATGGTGCCGGAACACGTCGACCTCGACGAGGACGACGGCACCGAGCAGTTGCAGGAGCGCTTCGGACACATCGTCGAAGAGCTGTCCCGGACGTACGAACCGGCGCAGGTACGGCGCATCGTGCGCTCCATGCACGGCGCCGGGTTCAACCTCAACCTGTTCCCCAACGTGGCCATGTCGATGGCGTTCTTCCGGGTGCTGCGGCCCCTCTCCGCCACCGAGACGGAGATCCGGCACATGGCGCTGGGCCTGGACGGCGGCCCGGAGATCGTCAACCGTGAACGGCTGCGGATCCACGAGCACTTCCAGGGGCCGTTCGGGTTCGGCAGCCCCGATGACTCCGAGGCCTGGGACCGCGTCCAGCGCGGCGCGGCGGCCGGTCCCGGCGTGCCGATCATGGTGAACCGCGGGCTGTCCCGGGAGCAGGACGACAGCAAGGGACGCGTCGCGCACGCCACCGACGAGACCGGTATGCGCGAGGCCTACGCGATGTGGAAGGCGATGATGACCGATGTCCGTTGAGACCCCCGCAACCCCGGAAGCCCCGGTGGCATCGGGAGCCCAGGTGGCACCGGAGTTGCCGCACCTCGCCGACCCCCGGACCGCCGCGGCCATCGAACTCATCTGGCGCGAGGCCCAGCTGCTGGACCGCAAGCAGTACCACGAGTGGGACCGGCTCTGGGCCCCCGGCGGCCGGTATGTGATCCCCATCGACCCGGAGACCGAGGACTTCGAGTCCACCCTCAACATGGTCTACGACGACGACCGCATGCGCCGGATGCGGATCGAGCGGCTGACGTCCGGCCACTCGATCTCGGTCGCCGCCGCCGCGCGCACCGTGCGCACCCTGTCCCGGTTCGTGGTCCAGCACCACGACGACGCGACCCTGACGCTCAGCTCCGCACAGGTGCTGGTCGGCCACCGGCGGGAGCAGACCTTCGTGCTCGGCGCCGACGTCACCCACCGGGTCCGGCTGGACGGGCCCGAGCCGCTGATCCAGGAGAAGGTCATCCGGCTGGTCAATTCCGAGGACGCCGTCAACGCGTCCGGCTTCCTGCTGTAGGTGAGGCACACGATGATCAGGGCCACGGTCAGCGAGATCACGGCCGAGACCGGCGCGGTGAAGTGTTTCCGGCTGCGGCGCAGCGACGGCCGCCCGTTCGCCCCGTACGAGGCGGGGGCGCACGTGGACGTCCTGGGCCCGAGCGGCATCACCCGGCAGTACTCGCTGTGCGGGCCGCCCGACGACGGCGGCACCTATGTGATCGCCGTCAAGCGGGAGGAATGCTCCCGGGGCGGGTCCTCGGCGCTCCACGACCAGGTCGTGGCCGGTGACGAACTCGTCGTCAGCGAACCCCGGAACCTCTTCCACATCGAGCCCGGGGCGGCCCGCCATGTGCTGGTCGCGGCCGGTATCGGGATCACACCGCTGCTCAGCATGGCGTACCAACTCCGCCGCACGGGCGCGCCGTTCCGGCTGCACTACTTCGCCTCCAGCCGGGAGGGGGCGGCGTTCGTCCCGCTCCTGGAGAGTGCCGAGTTCGCCGCCGACGTGGAATTCCACTTCGGGCTCGGCCGGGACGCACAGCCCGGGCTGCTGGCGCACGCGCTGGCGGACGCCGACCCCGCGACCCATGTCTACACGTGCGGCCCCAAGGAGTTCATGCAGCGGGTCGTGGAGGTGGCGACCCGCTCGCTGCCCGAGGAGCAGGTCCACGTCGAACACTTCCAGCCCCTGGAACCGGCGGCCGAGGCCGGGGACGCCTTCGACGTGGAACTGGACACCGGCGAGGTGTTCACCGTTCCGCCCGGGCGGAGCATCGTCGACGTGCTGGCGGAGGGCGGCATCGAGGTCGACACGTCCTGCCGCGAGGGCATCTGCGGCACCTGTGTGCTCCCGGTGCTCGACGGCGTACCGGACCACCGCGACAACTGCCTGACCCGGAAGGAGAAGGAGGCCGGCGACCAGATCGCCACCTGTGTGTCCCGGGCCCGGACCGCCCGCCTCGTACTGGAGCTGTAACCCGCTGGGAGGGAAGAACACCGATGCCGGAACCACGGCACCAAACGACGGCTCTGTCCGCCCTGGTCGCGCAGGCGGCCGAGGGCGGGCTGAGTGCGGGCGAGGCGGTGGGCGGCGCGCTGGAACGCCTCGACGCCGCGGAGCCCGACATCCGGGCGTGGGTACGGGTGGACCGGGACGGGGCACTGGGCGCCGCCCGGCGGCTCGACACGGCGCTGTCGGGCGGACAGGCGGGCGGACTCCTGCGCGGAATCCCGTTCGGCGTCAAGGACATCATCGACGTCCGCGGCCTGCCGACCGAATGCGGCTCACCCCTGCGACAGGGCCGGGTGGCCGCCTCCGACGCCCCGCTGGTCGCCCGGCTCCGGGAACTCGGCGCGATTCCCCTGGGCAAGACGGTCACCACCGAATTCGCCTACTTCGCTCCCGGCCCCACCCGGAATCCCCACCACCTCGCGCATACGCCCGGCGGCTCCTCCAGCGGGTCCGCAGCCGCCGTGGCGGCGGGCGTGGTGCCCTTCGCGCTCGGCAGCCAGACCGCCGGTTCGCTGACCCGGCCCGCCGCGTACTGCGGTGTCGCGGGCTTCGTGGCACCGGTCGGCGGGCCGCTCGACACGACGGGGTTCGCGGGCCTGTCCCACAGCCTCGACGCGGTCGGGCTGCTCACCCCGACCGTCGCCGATCTGCGCCTCGCGTATCTGGCCCTGACCGGCGCGGACCGGCTTCCCGGCCCGCCGGAACCCCCCGCGCGCCCGAGGCTCGCGGTGTGGCCGGGCACCGAACTGGCCGAGGTGGCGGACACCATGCGAGCGGCCCTGAAGCGCACGGCCGACCGGGCGGTGGCGGACGGCGCGGTGCTCGTGGACGTCGACTGGGCGGCGCGGACACCCCGGCTCGCCGGGGCACACGCCACGGTCATGGCCTACGAGGCCGCCCGCGCCCTGGCCACCGAAGGCACGCAGCCGGAGCGGCTGAGCGCGCCCCTGAACGAACTCCTCGCGCGGGGGCGCGACACCACGGCCGCGGACTACCGCCACGCGCTGTCCGTCGCGGAGCGCGGGCGCACCGAGACGCTGGCGCTGCTCGGCGACGTGGACGCCGTACTCGGCCCCGCCGCCCCCGGCCCCGCCCCCGAGGGGCTGACGGCCACCGGCTCGCCGGTCCTGAGCCGCCCGTGGCAACTCCTGGGCCTGCCCGCCCTGACCGTGCCGGGCCACCGGGAAGGCCGGGGCATGCCCCTGGGACTCCAGCTCATCGGACACCCGGACCGGCTGGAGCGGCTCTTCTCCCTCGGCCACGCCATCGAACGGGCCATCGGCGCTACGGGGCCGGTTTGATGGTCTTCATGGTGAAGTGGGAGGCGATCGGTCAGCCGTGCAGCGCGGTGCGCAGCGTGTCCGCGGCGAGCGTGATGGCCGCCTGCGCGGCGTGGGTGTCGCGCAGCGCGTTGAGCATGACGAAGTCGTGGATGATGCCCTGGAAGCGCACCGCGGTGACGGGGACACCGGCCGCGCGCAGCTTGTTCGCGTACGCCTCGCCCTCGTCGCGCAGGACATCGGCTTCCGCCGTGATGACGAGGGCGGCGGGCAGCCCGGTGAGCTGCTCGGTGGTGGCCCGCAGCGGGGAGGCGGTGATCTCGGCGCGTTCGCCCTCGTCTGTGGTGTACTGGTCCCAGAACCAGCGCATGCCGTCGCGGCGCAGGAAGTAGCCCGTCGCGAACTGGTGGTACGAACCGGTGTCGAAGCCCGCGTCCGTGACCGGGTAGAACAGCACTTGCTGGAGCAGGGACACATCGCCGCGCTCCTTGGCCATCAGGGTCAGGGCGGCGGACATGTTGCCGCCGACCGAGTCCCCGGCCACGGCCAGCCGGGTCCCGTCCAGACCCGTGCCCGCGCCGTCCCGGACGATCCACTGGGCGACGGCGTAGTTCTGCTCGATGGCGACCGGGTAGCGGGCCTCGGGGGAGAGGTCGTACTCGGGGAACACCACGGCGGCGTCCGCGCCGACGGCGAGTTCGCGCACCAGGCGGTCGTGGGTGTGGGCGTTGCCGAACACCCAGCCCGCGCCGTGGATGTAGAGGATCACCGGCAGCGTCCCGGTGGCGCCGGCCGGTTTGACGATACGGGCCCGGACGCCGCCGGCGGGACCGCCGGTGACGGTGATCCACTCCTCGTCGACATCCGGCTTGCCGATCTCGCCGGACTGCACCTCGTCGACGGCCTTGCGGCCCTCGGCCGGGGCGAGGTCGAACAGGTACGGCGGGTTGGCGGTCGCCTCCGCGAAGGCGGCTGCCGCCGGTTCCAGTACCGGCTGAACGGGCCTGCTGCCGTCGGACATGCGTCACTCCTGAACTGTGGTGTCGTGTCGTACGCCGGTGGAAACCAGACAGAGTGGTCCCGGCGGCGAAGGGGAAGTGCGGGTCGTGCGGTTGCCCGCCACGGAGATCCGTCGGCAGGACGCTAGGCGCGGCGCCGCGCCCTGCCTTGACCAGGGGCGCACGGCTTGTCGTCCATCAGCGCACCGGCCGGGCCCACGAGGGCCGCGGCGTGGGCGCGCCGTTCATCCGCGCGTTCAGCGGGGCGTCCACTCGCGCGGTCGCGGGCCCGGTCGTGGGCTCGCTCATGGGCCGCGCCCACCGGCTCCCGCCACAGCGCCTGCCATTCGCGGGGGGACATTCCGTAGGCGGCCCGGAAGACCCGGCTGAAATGGGCCGGGCTGATGAATCCCCAGTGCTGGGCCACGGCGGCGACCGTACGGCTCGACCGGCCGCCGCGCGCCAGCTCTTTCCGGCATTCCTCCAGCCGTCGCTGTCGGATCCACCGGCCGACCGTGGTGCCGTGTTCCTGGAAGAGCTTGTGGAGATAGCGCACGGAGATTCCGTGATGCCGCGCGATCGTTTCCGGTGAAAGCCCCGAATCCGCCAGGTGTTTGTTGATGAAGGCGTGAACGCGCGCCAGGTGCGCGCGGTCCGCACCGGCGCGTTGGTCCTCCATGTCGTGCGTGCCGAGCGTGTCGAGGGTGCCCGTCGCGAGGGTGGCCAGCAGATCCAGCAGGGTGCGGGCGATCTGCCGCCGGATGGGCCACGGGTGGGGACCGGCGCCGTCCGCGAGCCGGGAAATGATGGGCAGCAGCATGGCCGACAGTGCCGTATCGGCCTGGATGGGCCGCGCGATGAGGCGGGGCAGTTCTGCTTCGGAGAGTCCCAGCGCCCGGCGCGGCACCACGAGGACCTTCGCCCGATACGCCTCCGGCATGACCAGGGTGAAGGGGCGCGAGGCGTCGTAGAAGGCCATGGCTCCTGGAAGAAGCGATTCCGTCCGGCCGTCCTGATGGACCGTGGAGGTTCCGTCCTCCTGGAGCCGGGCCATCAGACAGTCACGGCCGTCCGCGAGAACGTGTCCCGGATCGCGGGAAATCGTGAGCGGATCAGACTCAATTGAGGCTATCTGCACGGGGCCGAGCCCTTCCGCCGTGATGCGGGCCGACCATTGATCCGGCCTTTCCAAGCGCATGTCGACGGAGAGAAGGGTGCGCGATACGGCGCTGCTCCAGTGTGCCGGTTTGTCGTCCGGCGGAAGCGTCACCGGGCAATGCAGGGCGTGCCGGGTGGATAACCTGCGCTCGGCAGGCGGGCTGCCGCTCAATTCCCACCCCCTGGCGCATTCTTGTACACCACACAGTCCTCCTCGGGTACCGTTCGCGGTCGGGTGTGGAGAGCGTAGGTTCGTGCGGTGAAAGAAGAGTGAAAACGGGGGACCGTCGGGGACCGGTGCCCCCGGCAAGTGAGTTCCTGCGGTTCGAGATCCTGGGGCCGATGCGCGCCTGGCGGTCCACGACCGAGCTGGACCTGGGGGTTCCCCAGCAGCGGGCGTTGCTGGGCCTGCTCCTGATACGGGCCGGGGAACACCTGCGGCTGAGCGAGATCGTCGACGTCCTGTGGGCGGAGCGGCCTCCCGCCACCGCCGTGAACGTGGTCCACCGGTATGTCGGCCTGCTGCGGCGGCTGCTGGAGCCGGAGCTGCCGCCCCGGGCGCCGGGCAGTCTGCTGCTCCGCGAAGCGGGCGGCTACCGGCTGCTGGTGGCGCCGGACTCGGTGGATCTGCTGCGCCACCGCGACCTCGCGCACCGGGCACGACAGGCCGCCGACGGCGGCCAACTGGACGCGGCGCTGGAGCTGTTCACGGACGCCCTCTCCCTCTGGCGGGGACCGGTCGCCACGGGCGTCCCGGAGCAGGTGCGCAGCCATCCGGTGTTCGGCGGCGTGGACCGCGCGTACCTGGACACCGTGGCCGAGACCGCCGACGTGGCGCTGCGCTGCGCACGGGCGGAGCGTGTGGTCGGACCGCTCCGGAAGGCCGTCGCCCTCGATCCGCTGAACGAGCCGCTGCACGCGCGGCTCGTCCTGGCCCTGGCCGCCTCGGGCCACCGGGCACAGGCCCTGGCCGTCTACGGCGCCATCCACACCCGGCTGGCCGAGGACCTGGATGTCCCGCCGGGGCCGGAACTCCGCGCGGCCCACCGGCAGGTGACCGGCCCCGCCGCCCCGGAAACCACGCCCGGCGGAGCCCCCACGGAGCGGCAGCCCCCGTGGGTGCGCCCCGCCCAACTGCCCACCGAACTGGCGGTGTTCGCGGGCCGTCACGCGGAACTCACCCAGCTACTGGGCCTGCTTCCCGGCCCCGGGCAGACCGGCGGCACAGGGCAGACCGGCGGCCACGTGCAGCCGACCGGTGCCGGGCAGCCCACCGACACCGGGCAGCCCACCCGTGCCGCCACCGTCGTCGTGATCAGCGGCATGGCGGGGGTCGGGAAGAGCACCCTGGCGGTGCACTGGGCGCACCGTATCGCCGACCGGTTCCCCGACGGGCAGCTGTACCTCAACCTGCGCGGCTTCGACCCCGGCGGGCCACCCACCCAGCCCACGGAGGCCATCGCCGGAATGCTGCACGCCCTGGGCGTGCCCCCGCAGCACCTGCCCACCGGACTGGACGCCCAGGCCGCGCTGTACCGCAGCCTGCTCGCCGACCGGCGCGTCCTCGTCCTGCTGGACAACGCCCGGGACCACGACCAGGTCCGTCCGCTGCTCCCCGGCAGCCCCGGCTGCCTGGCCCTCGTCACCAGCCGCAGCCAGCTGCCCGGCCTGGTCGCCTCGGACGGGGCCGTGCCGGTGCCCCTGCACCTGCCGCCCGTCGACGATGCCCGCGCCTCGCTGGTGCGGCGGATCGGCGCCGAGCGGGCGGCCGCCGAGCCCCGGGCCGTGGCGGACATCATCGAGCTGTGCGGCCGGCTCCCGCTGGCGCTCGCCATCGTCGCCGCCCGCGCCGCCCTCCACCCCGGCTTCCCGCTGGCCGCCGTCGCCACCGAACTCCGCCGCACCCACGGCAGCCTCGACGCCTTCGCCGACACCGGGAGCGCCGTCGACGCCCGCGCCGCCTTCTCCTGGTCCTACGACGCCCTGACCCCCGAGTCGGCCCGGGCCTTCCGGCTGCTGGCCCTGCACCCGGGGCCGGACCTCACCGCCGCCGCGGCGGCGAGCCTCACCGGCCTTCCCCTGCGCCGCACCCGCACCCTGCTGGCCGAACTCACCCGGGCCCACCTCCTCACCGAACACAGCTGGGGCCGCTACACCTTCCACGACCTGGTGCGCGCGTACGCCACCGAACTCGTCGAGGACCACGAAACCGACGCCACCCGCCGCTCCGCACTGCACCGGATGCTCGACCACTACGTCCACACCGCGCACCCGGCCGCACTGCTGCTCTCCCCGGACACCGACCTCATACCGCCGGACCCGGCGCTGCCCGGTGTCACACCCGAAACCCTCACCGATGACCAACAGGCCCTGGACTGGCTCACCGCCGAGTACACCGGGCTGCTCCCCGCGATGGAACGGGCCGCCGCATCCGGTTTCGACGCCCACCTCTGCCACCTGGCCTGGGCCCTGGAGGCATTCTTCGACCGGCGCGGCCACTGGCACGACTGGCACACCGCCCAGCGCGCCGCGCTGGACGCGGCACACCGGCTGGCCGACCCGGAGTGGCAGGCGTTCGCGACACGCTCCCTCGCCCGCGTCGACGGCAGGCTCGGCCACTACGCCGAGGCGCGGACCCGCCTCGACCGGGCCGCCGAGGCGTTCGACCGGCTGGGCGACACCGTCCGGCTCGCCAACACCCACCGCAGCCTCGGCTGGACCTCCGACCAGCAGGGCGACCTCACCGCGGCCCTCGCCCACAACCAGCGGGCACTGGAGCTCTTCCGGGCGGCGGGCCGGCGCGCCGCCGAGGCCCGGGTCCTCAACGCGGTGGGCTGGTATCTGTCCCAGCTGGGGCGGTACGACCAGGCCCTCACCCACTGCGAGCAGGCCCTCGTCATGATGCGGGAAACCGGCGACCGCTACGGCGAGGCCGCCACCTGGGACAGCATCGGCCACGCACACCACCACCTCGGCCAGTACAAGCAGGCGGTCATCGGGTTCCACAACGCCCTCACCGTGTACCGCGAACTCGGCGTGCCGTACCAGGAAGCCGACACGCTGACCCGCCTCGGTGACACCCACCATGCGACGGGGGAGCACGCGACCGCCCGGGACTCCTGGCAGCAGGCCATCACGCTCTTCACCGACCTGGGCAGGACCGACGAGGCCGAAGGGGTCCGCGCCCGGATGCGCGACCGCAACCGCGAACGCGGTCTCGCCTGACGTCTGCGAACACCACGGTGCGCGCAGGGGAAACACCCGGTGCGCTGGCGGACAACGCGCGGGGACCGGCCCGCCCTAGCGTTCCGGACACCAGGTGGCAGCGAGGCGCGGCCACCGTAACCACACTGCTCCCCGGAGGGTGCCGAGGTGTCCACGATGCCGGTCGGCGGGCTCGTTCCCGTCGCCACCGACGACGAGGCCGCGGACGTGATCGTCCGTAATGCGAAGGTGTACACCCAGGACGCGGCACGCCCGCAGGCCGGTGCGGTGGCCATCCGCGACGGCGTGGTGCGGGCGGTCGGGGACGACGCCGACATCGCCCCGTACCTGGGCGCGAGGACCCGCGTGGTCGACGCGCTGGGCCGCCGGGTCGTCCCCGGGCTCAACGACACCCATCTGCATGTGATCCGCGGCGGGCTCAACTACGTCCTGGAACTGCGCTGGGACGGCGTCCCCTCACTGCGCCAGGGCCTGGCCATGCTGCGCGACCAGGCGGCGCGCACCCCGAAGGGGCAGTGGGTGCGGGTGGTGGGAGGGTGGTCCGCCGAGCAGTTCGCCGAACGGAGACCGCCGACCGTCGCCGAACTCAACGCCGCGGCCCCGGACACCCCGGTGTTCATCCTGCACCTCTATCAGTCGGCCCTGCTGAACCGGGCGGCCGTCAAGGCCGCCGGGTTCACCAAGGACACCCCCGACCCCCGGGGCGGGCAGATCGTGCGGGGCCGGGACGGGGAGCCGACGGGCCTGCTGCTGGCCGCGCCCGGCGCCCTGATCCTCTACTCGACCCTCGCCAAGGCGCCGACGCTGCACGGCGCGGACAAGAAGACCTCCACCCGCCACTTCCTGCGCGAGCTGAACAGATTCGGGCTGACCTCGGCGATCGACGCCGCCGGAGGCTTCCAGAACTTCCCCGGCGACTACGGCACGGTGACCGAGCTGGCGGAGGACGGCCTGCTGTCCCTGCGCATCGCCTACCACCTGTTCCCGCAGACCGCGGGCCAGGAGATCGAGGACCTGACCCGCTGGATCGAGATGGTGCGCCCCGGGGACGGGGACGCGTGGCTGCGGCTCAACGGCGCGGGGGAGAACCTGACCTGGGCGGCGGCCGACTTCGAGAACTTCGCCCAGCCCCGCCCGCAGCTCACCGGCGACTACGAGGCCGCCTTCGAGAAGGCCGTGCGCCTGCTCATGGAGAACGGCTGGGGCTTCCGGCTGCACGCCACCTACGACGAGACCATCCGGCGCGACCTCGCGGTCTTCGAAAAGCTCGCCGCGGAGGGCCTGTTCCCGGCCGGGAACCGATGGCTGTTCGACCACGCGGAAACCGTCTCCCCGGACAGCCTCGACCGCATCGCGGCGCTCGGCGGGGCGCTGTCCGTGCAGAACCGGCTGTCGTTCCAGGGCGAGGCGTTTCTGCGGCGGTACGGCGCGGGCGCCGCGGCCGAGGCGCCGCCCCTCGCGGCCATGCTCGGCCGGGGGCTGACCGTGGGCGCCGGAACCGATGCCACCCGGGTGTCCTCGTACAACCCCTGGGTCGCCCTGCACTGGCTGGTCTCCGGCCGTTCGGTCGGCGACCTGGCCCTGCGGCCCCCGCAGAACCGGGTCGGCCGGGAGACCGCGCTCGCGATGTACACCCGGGCCGGGGCCCAACTGACCGGCGAGGACGGCGTCAAGGGCAGTCTGCGGCCGGGCTACTACGGCGACCTGGCGATCCTGTCCGACGACTACTTCACCGTGCCCGAGCAGGACATCCCGCACATCGAGTCGGTGCTGACCATCGTCGGCGGCCGCATCGTGTACGCCGCCGCCGAGTACGAGGGCCTGGACGAGGACATCCCGGCCGTCAGCCCGGAGTGGAGCCCGGTGGCACACGTCGGCGGCTATCAGGCCACCGGCACACCGGGCGGCTCCGGGGCCCGCCAGGCGGAGTTGCTCGGCCAGGCGGTCGCCGAGTCGGAGCAGCACCGGCAGTGGCGCGTCCGGCGCGGCGCACTCCCCGAGGACCACGCCCCGGCGTTCGACAGCTGCTTCGTGCTGTGAGCGGACGAGGCACCACCCGGGGTCCGCCACCATCGCGCACCGCGCGGAACACCGTGCGAACACACCCCACACCCACACGTACAGAGAGAAAGGGCCCCACCATGGTCGACATCGCCGAGGTCACCGCCACCCCCAGCCCCGCCCTGCTCACCCCGGACAACGCGGTGATGCTGTTCATCGACCATCAGCCGCAGATGTTCTTCGGCACCGGCAGCCACGACCGCACCACGATCATCAACTCCACCGTGGGCCTGGCGAAGGCGGCCAAGGTGTTCGACGTGCCGGTCGTGCTGAGCACCGTCGCCGCCGAGACCTTCTCGGGCCCGCTGCTCCCGCCGCTCGCGGACGTCTTCCCCGACCAGAAGGTCATCGACCGCACCTCGATGAACGCCTGGGAGGACGTGGCGTTCGTCGAGGCCGTCAAGGCGACCGGTCGCAAGAAGCTCGTCATCTCCGGGCTGTGGACCGAGGTGTGCCTCGTCCTTCCCGTGCTGTCCGCCATCGCCCAGGGCTACGAGGTGTACGTGGTCACCGACGCGTCCGGCGGCGTCACCCCGCAGGCACACGAGCACGCCGTCCAGCGCATGGTGCAGGCCGGTGCCGTCCCCGTCACCTGGGTGCAGGTCCTGCTGGAGCTCCAGCGCGACTGGGCCCGTACGGAGACGTACGGCCCGGTCACGGAGGTGGTGAAGGAGCACGCGGGTGCCTACGGCCTCGGCGTGCTGTACGCCCAGTCCATGCTCGGCGAACACGCCGCCGGCTGAGCGCCCCTCGCACACCGGTGGCGGCCACGGCGCCGCCACCGGTGGACACACCCCCTAGGAACGGACGTTGCGGATGCGCAGACTGCTGAGGGACGCCGCCCGGACCCTGGGGCCGCGCGTGACGGACCGCCACGGCCCGCTGCCGCCGCTCCTGCTGACGCTGACCGTGGTGACGGGGCTGGTCGACGCGGTGAGCTATCTGGGGCTCGGCCATGTCTTCGTCGCCAACATGACCGGCAATGTGGTCTTCCTCGGCTTCGCCCTCGCGGGCGCCCCGGGGCTGTCCGCCCCGGCCGCCCTCGTGTCCCTCGGCTCCTTCCTCACCGGCGCGCTCGCCGGGGGCCGCGTCGGTGCCCGGCCGCCCGCACACCGCGGGCGGCTGCTCGCCGTCACCACCGGCACCCAGGCGGCCCTGGTCGCGGCCGCCACCGCCGTATCGGCGCTCGCCCCCGGGGGCCAGGCCGCCACGGGCGTCCGTTACGCCCTGATCGTGCTGCTCGGCCTGGGCATGGGGCTTCAGAACGCGGTCGTACGACGCCTGGGCGTCCCCGACCTGACGACCACCGTGCTCACCCTGACCCTGACCGGCCTCGCCGCCGACTCCACCGCCACCGCGGGCACCAGCGGCGCGGCCCGCCGCGTGCTGTCCGTCCTCGCGATGTTCCTCGGGGCCCTCACCGGCGCCTGGCTGTTTCTGCGCTGGGGTCTCGCCGCCACCCTGGGTCCGGCCCTGACGCTGCTCGCCGTCACCGCCGTCGTTGCCCACCGCCTCTCGGCGGATGACGCGGTCTGGGCCCGGCCGGGAAGCTGAGCGGTTGCGTCCGCGGGTTGATTCCGGCCGCACTTTCCGGCGATGCGCCGCGTGTGCACGTAATTCAGAATCCGGAATGTGCTCCGCCGATTGGGTTCGATCGGCGCGCTCGAGCGGTTTACCCAGCGGGACTCCCGCTGGGTAAATGGTGTATTCGAGGGGCACAAGGGACGCTGGTGGCACGCTCTCTTCCGTCCCAGCTCACGAAAGGTACATCAATATTTAACAAAGGAAGAGAGGGGCGGCGCCGCGATCGATCTCCCCACCTATGGCGAGATCCAGCCCGTCCTGGCAGGTGCGGCGCTCGCAACTTGTTGACGGCTCAGTAACCGGATCGCTAATTTCGCCTCCGCGTCGTTTTGTGTAAAAGGCGCAAGCCGTACGTTAGACGTGCATGTCAGAATTATCTCCCTTTCGCGGCTAGAGCGATTTATCCGGAGAAAACATGTCATCCGTTGCGTATCCTGGCGATCTGGTTATAGGCATCACTCCGTTCGGGGAACCGGACCCCCGACTCGCCGCGGCGGTCAGCCGCGCCGGCGGCCTCGGCGTCCTCGACCTGGGAACGACGCGCCGCACGGCACTGGACGCGTGGGAACGCGTCAACGACTGGGTGTCCGACGGGCGGTACGGGGTGCGCGTGGCGGCGGGCTGCCCCCTGACGCCCGCGGATCTGCGGTACGCGGCACCACCGGACACCGGGCCCCCGGGGGACGGCGGCGGGCCCGGGCCGCACACCGTGATACTCGGCACCGGCGCGCCCTGGCCGCTGGACGCCGTCGCCGCCCGTCATCGCGTGCTGGTCGAGGTCACCGACCTCGACCAGGCCCTCGAAGCGGTCCGGGCCGGGGCACACGGGCTGATCGCCCGCGGCAGCGAATGCGGCGGACCGGTCGGCGAACTGAGCACCTTCGTCCTGCTCCAGCGGCTCCTGGCCGAGCCCGGCGTGTCCGTACCGGTGTGGGCCTGCGGCGGTATCGGCCCGCGCACCGCCGCCGCGGCGGTCATCGGGGGCGCGGCCGGGGTCGTCCTGGACACCCAGCTGGCCCTGCTCGCCGAATCGGGGCTCCCCGAGGACCGTGCCGCGCTGCTCCGGCCGATGGACGGATCGGAGACCACCGTCGTCGACGGACACCGTGCGCTGCGCCCGCGGGCGCGCTCCCCGCACCCCGGGGCACCCCTGACGGTGGGTCAGGACGGGTTCCTCGCCGCGCGCTTCGCCGCCCGCCGGCGGGACGTCGGCCGCGCCGTCCGGGGCATCACCGACGCCATCCGGAGCGTCGTACGGGATGCCGCGCACGAGCGCGATGCCACGCAGGCGCCCGCCTTTCAACTGCCCGTCGCGCAGGGCCCGATGACGCGGGTCAGCGACCAGGCGGGGTTCGCCTCCGCCGTCGCGGCGGACGGCGCGCTGCCGTTCATCGCGCTCGCCCTGGCCGGACGCGAGCAGGCGCGCACCCTGCTGGAGGAGGCCGCGGCCGCGCTGACCGGGCGCCCGTGGGGGGTGGGCGTCCTCGGCTTCGCCCCGGAGGAGATCAGAAGCGCCCAGCTGGAGGCCGTACGGGAGATCCGCCCGAGCCACGCCATCATCGCGGGCGGACGGCCGTCCCAGGCCGCGGCGCTGGAGCAGGACGGCATCACCACCTATCTGCACGTGCCCTCGCCCGGACTGCTGCGCCAGTTCCTGGAGGGCGGGGCGCGGCGGTTCGTCTTCGAGGGCTCCGAGTGCGGCGGCCATGTGGGTCCGCGCGCGAGCTTCCCGCTGTGGGAGGCCCAGATCGCCGTCATCGAGGACTTCCTCGACGACCCCGCGCACCGGGCCGAGGGCGCGGGCATCGAGGTCTACTTCGCCGGTGGAGTGCACGACGAACGGTCCGCCGCGATGGTGGCCGCGCTCGCCGCCCCGCTGACCCGGCGCGGCGTCGCCGCGGGGCCGCTGATGGGCACCGCGTACCTGTTCACCGAGGAGGCCGTCGCACACGGCGCCGTGCAACCCCTCTTCCAGCGCCAGGTGCTGGCCGCCGAGCACACCGCGCTGCTGGAGACCGCCCCCGGCCACGCCACGCGCTGTGTGCCGAGCCCCTTCACCGAGAGCTATCGCGCACTCAAGGAGCGGCTGCGCGACGAGGGCGTGCCCGACCGGGAGCTGTGGGAGCGCCTGGAGCGGCTGAACGTGGGGCGGCTGCGCATCGCCAGCAAGGGCCTGGAGCGCGGTCCCGACGGCCGGTTGACCGAGGCCGACGAGCAACGCCAGTTCTCCGACGGCATGTTCATGGCCGGACAGGTCGCGGTGCTGCGCTCGGCCACCACCACCATCGCCGCGCTGCACCACGCGGTGGGCCCGGCCGCGGCGGACTTCCTCGCCGCGCGGGCCTGGGCGCTGTGCGCGCCGCTGGGCGTGGCCGCGGCCCCCGCGACGGCTCCGGCGCCCGCACCGCTGGACGTGGCCGTGGTCGGCATGGCCTGCATGTTCCCGCAGGCGCCCGACCTCGCCTCGTTCTGGGCCAATGTGGTGGGCGGCGTCGACGCCATCACCGAGGTGCCCGCCGAGCGCTGGGACCCCGGCGTCCACTACACGGGCGACGAGGACGGCGCCTCCGCCTCCCGGTGGGGCGGCTTCCTGCCCCGTATCCCCTTCGACCCGCTGCGTTACGGCATCCCCCCGGCCTCCCTCGGCAGCATCGAACCGGTCCAACTGCTGGCCCTGGAGGCCGCCCGCCGGGCGCTGGACGACGCCGGGTACGGCGCCCCCGGCGACGGCGGCCGGGCGTTCGACCGCGCCCGCACGTCCGTGGTCTTCGGCGCCGAGGCGGGGAGCGACCTGTCCAACGCGCAGACCCTGCGCGCCGTCCTGCCCTCGTACTTCCGCGAGGTGCCCGAGGACCTGGCCGCGCAATTACCCGAACTCACCGAGGACTCCTTCCCCGGCATGCTCGCCAACGTCATCTCCGGGCGGATCGCCAACCGGCTCGACCTGGGCGGCGCCAACTACACCGTGGACGCGGCGTGCGCGTCCTCGCTCGCCGCCGTCGACGTCGCCTGCAAGGAGCTGACCGCGGGCACCAGCGACCTCGTCCTGTGCGGCGGCGCCGACCTGCACAACGGCATCAACGACTACGTGCTCTTCTCCTCCGTGCACGCCCTGTCCCCGACCGGCCGGTCCCGGGCGTTCGACGCGACGGCCGACGGCATCGCGCTCGGCGAGGGCGTCGCGTGCGTCGTCCTCAAGCGGCTGGCCGACGCCGAACGCGACGGCGACCGGATCTACGGCGTCATCAAGGGCGTCGGCTCGTCCAGCGACGGCCGCTCGCTCGGGCTGACCGCCCCGCGCCCCGAGGGCCAGCGGGCCGCGCTGGAGCGCGCGTACGCGAGCGCCGGGGTCTCCCCGGCGAGTGTCGGCCTGGTCGAGGCGCACGGCACCGGTACGGCGGTGGGCGACCGTACCGAACTCACCGTCCTCAGCGAAGTGTTCGCCGAGGCGGGGGCGGCCACCGGCGGTTGCGCGCTCGGCTCCGTCAAGTCCCAGATCGGGCACACCAAATGCGCCGCCGGGCTGGCCGGGCTCGTCAAGACCGCGCTGGCGCTGTACACGGGCGTCAAGCCGCCGACCCTGCACCTGACGCGGCCGAACCCGGCGTGGGACGCGGAGCACGGCCCCTTCGCCTTCCACACCGAGGCGCGGCCGTGGGCCACGGCGCCCGCGGACCGGGTGGCCGGGGTCAGCGCGTTCGGCTTCGGCGGCACCAACTTCCATGTGGTGCTGGCGGCACACGGCAACGGCACGCCGCCACCCGCGCACACGCTCGACGCCTGGCCCTGCGAACTCTTCCTCTTCCGCGGGGCCGACCGGGCGGCGGCGCTGCGCGCGGTCGAGGAGACGCTGCGGCAGACCGAGGCCAACGACACGGCGGGGCGGCCATGGCGGCTGCGCGACCTCGCGCTGACCGCCTCCCGGCGGGCCGACTCCGGCCACGCACCGGTGCGGGTGGCGGTGGTGGCCACGGACCTGGACGACCTGGCCGAGCGGTTACGGCGGGTGCTGGCGGGCGACGTGGCCGTCTCCGGACCGCCGAGACCGGGCGGGCGGGACGAGGGCCTGTACGTGGCCGACACGTCCCCGGACACCGGGCAGGACCCCACCACGGACCCCACGCCGGACCTCGCCCCGGACACCACGCCGGGCTCCACCCCGGACACCGCGCCCGACCTCGCCCCGGACACCGCGCCCGACGAGCCCGTGGGCAAGGTGGCCTTCCTCTTCCCCGGGCAGGGCAGCCAGCGGCCCGGGATGTTCGCGGACGCGTTCGTGGCCTTCCCCGAGCTGCGGCGGCATCTGCTCCACGGCTCCGGCTACGCCGGTGTGCTCTACCCCCCGGCCGCCTTCGACGAGGCCGGAAAGGCGGCCCAACACGCCGCCCTCACCGACACCCGGGTGGCCCAGCCCGCCCTGGGCATCGTCGGGCTCGCCGCCCACGCCCTGCTCACCTCGGCCGGAGTACGGCCCGACATGGCGGCCGGGCACAGCTACGGCGAACTGGTCGCGCTGTGCGCCGCGGGCGCCCTCGACCCGCGCAGCCTGCCCCGGCTCAGCGCCGAGCGGGCGGCCGCCATCCTCGACGCCGCCGAGGCCGCCGGACACGAGCCGGGCACCATGGCCGCCGTGACCGCTCCGGCCGACACCGTCGAGCGGCTGCTGAGGGAAGCCGGGCTCGCCGAGCAGGTGGTGGCCGCCAACCACAACGCGCCGCAGCAGACCGCGATCTCCGGTCCCGAGCGGGACGTGGCGGAGGCGGTCAAGCTGCTGCGGGAGGCCGGGCACACGGTCCGGCGCCTGTCCGTGGCGTGTGCGTTCCACAGCCCGCTCGTCGCCGGGGCCGGGCCACGCTTCGCCGAGGTGCTGGCCGAACACCCGGTGCGGGAACCGGAGTTCCCGGTCTGGGCCAACCGCACCGCCGCCCCGCACGGCGCGGAACCGGACGCCATCCGCGCCGAACTCGCCGCCCAGATCGGCGCCCCGGTCCGCTTCCGGGACCAGATCGAGGCCATGTACGCGGCGGGCGCGCGGATCTTCGTCGAGGCCGGGCCGGGCACCGTGCTGACCCGGCTGGTGGCGGAGATCCTGGGCGACCGACCGCACCGTACCGTCGCCTGCGACGCGCGACGGGCCCGTACCGAGGGGCGGGGAGGCGGCTTCGAGGGGCCGCGCGGGTTCCTCGAAGCCCTCGCCCAGCTGGCCGTCGCCGGGGTTCCGGTGCGTACGGGCTGGCTGTTCCGCGGCCGTGACGCCGTGGACGCGGCTTCCACCGCACCGCCGAAGCGGCCCGGATGGACGGTCGACGGACAACTGGTCCGCACCGCGGACGGTGACCTTCTCCCCGGTGCGCTGGCACCGGCCCGACGTGTCGTGGAGGCGACGGTGAGCCAGACGGACCGCAAGGGCGACGACGGATACGGGGACCGGGATGCCCTGATCGCCGAATACCTGAGAACGAGCCGGGAGATGATCGCCGCCCAGCGCGACGTCCTGCTCACCTACTTCGGCGGGGCGGCGGGGGCGGCGGGGGAGCGGCCCATGGCGCCGCCCCCGGTCGCCACCGCACCCCTGCCCGTGGCCACCCCCGCCACCGCGCTGCCCGCGGCGGCCGCCACCGCATCCGCCACCGTCGCACCGGCCACCATTCAACCCGCTGCGGAAGAACCGGCCGCTCCCGCCACCGGGCCCGATGTCCTGCGCGCGGTCTCCGAGATCATCAGCGAACGCACCGGCTACCCCGTCGACATGATCGAACCCGATCTCGACCTCGAAGCCGACCTCAGCATCGACTCCATCAAGCGCGCCGAGATCGCCGGTGAGCTGGCCCGCCGCCTCGGTGTCGCGGGCGCCGGAACCGCCGCGCTGGGCGACGAGGAGCTGGAGGAGCTGGCCAAGGCCCGTACGACCGCGGCCGTCACCGAGTGGCTCACCGCGCGTCTCGCACCCTCCACGGCCGCGCCCGCCACCGCCGACGCCCCGGCCACCGTCCCGAACGACATCGCCGCCGCGCCGGGCGTGGCGCCCCGGCGGATGCGGCTTGTGCCCGTACCCCTGGATGAGAGGGAGGACGCGTCGCCCGACCTCACCGGCAAGCGCTTCGCCCTGCTCGGCGGGGACACGGACGGGGTGGCCGCCGCGGTCGCCGCCCGGCTGGCCGGGCAGGGCGCCGAGGCCATGACCCTCGCCGCGGGCCATCTGCTCGCAGAGGCGGACGGCCCGGTGGACGGCGTGCTGCTGCTCGACCCGCTGGCCGGGTCCGGCGCGCCCCTGCTGCCCGAGGCGTTCGCCGTGCTCCAGGCCGCGCTGCGGCGCGGACCGCACTGGCTGCTGGCCGTGCGCGCGGCCGACCCGCTCGACCCGCGCCCGGCGGGGTTGCGCGGGGTGTTCCGTACGGTGGCCAGGGAGTACCCGGACACGGCCGCCACCCTGGTGGAGCTGGCCGCCGACGCGCCCGCGTCCGGCGACGACGTGGCCGGCGCACTGCTCGACGAGCTGTCCGCCACCGACCGTGCACCCGTCGTCCTGCGCACCGCCGACGGGCGGCGCCACCGGCTGGACCTGACGCACGCCCCGCTCGGGCCGCTCGCGGCCTCGGGCGCCGGGCCCGCCGGAGACGGCGCGGCGGAGGCCGCCGCGCTCGGCCTGGACCGCGACTCCGTGGTGGTCCTGGTCGGCGGGGCGCGCGGCATCACCGCCCGGTGCGCCCTCGCCCTCGCGTCCGCCGCCCGCTGCCGGATCGAACTGCTCGGCCGTACGCCGGAACCCACCGGCCCGGAGGACCCGGACACCGCCGCGGCGCACGACGAGACGGCGCTGCGCGCGGCGCTCGCCGCCCGGGGCGGCGCGACACCGGCCGAGATCGAGCGGGAGGCCGCCCGGATCCTCGCCCGGCGCGAAGTCGCGGCGACGCTCGCGGAGTTGAGCGCCCTGGGCAGCCGGGTGCGCTACCGCGCGGTGGACGTCCGGGACGCCGCGGCCGTGCTCCAGGCCGTGAAGCAGATCCACGCCGACCACGGGCGGCTGGACGGTGCCGTGTACGCCGCCGGTGTCATCGAGGACCGGCTGATCGCGGAGAAGTCCGCCGAGTCCTTCGGGCGGGTCTTCGGCACCAAGGTGGACGGCGCGCGGACCCTGCTGGACGCCCTCGCGGAACTGCCCGAACCCCCGGCGTTCACGGTGCTGTTCGGCAGCATCTCCGCCGCCCTCGGCAACCGCGGCCAGGTGGACTACGCCGCGGCCAACGACGCGCTGGAAACCCTCGGCGCGCAGTGGCGGGCCCGCACCGGCCGCCGGGCGCTGACCGTGCACTGGGGGCCGTGGGCCCCGACCGGCACCCACGGCGGGATGGTCACACCGGAACTCGGCCGGGAGTACGCCCGGCGCGGCATCTCGCTCATCGACCCCGAAGAGGGCGCGCTGGCGCTGCTGCGCGAGCTGGCCTGGGGCGAGGAGCCGGACCAGGCCGTCGTCTACACCGCCTCGGGCTGGTGACCATGACCGACCGTCACCAGATGCCACCGGTGGCCATCGTCGGCATGTCGGTCCTGCTGCCCGGCTCCCCGGACCTGGACACCTACTGGCGCAACCTGACCGGCGGCGTGGACGCCATCACCGAGGTCCCGGCCGGGCGATGGGACACGGGGTTCTACGATCCCCAGGGCCCCGGCACCCCGGCCGCCCCCGACCGGGTGTACTGCCGCCGGGGCGGCTTCGTCGACACGTACGCTCAGGTGGAGGCCGCCCGGTTCGGCATCATGCCGAACTCGGTGTCCGGCACCGAACCCGACCAGCTGATCGCCCTCGGCGTCGCGGCGGCCGCCCTCGCCGACGCGGGCGGCGACGGCCGGCTGCCCGACCGGGAGCGGGTGGGCGTCGTCCTGGGCCGGGGCGGCTACCTCACCCCCGGGCTGGTCCGGCTCGACCAGCGCGTCCGCACCGCGCACCAGCTCGTACGCACCCTCGGCGAGCTGCTGCCCGGCCTCGGCCCCGACCACCTGAACCGGATCCGGGACGCCTTCACCGAACAGCTCGGCCCGGACCGCCCCGAGGCGGCCATCGGCCTGGTGCCCAACCTCGCCGCCTCCCGTATCGCCAACCGGCTCGATCTGCGCGGGCCCGCCTACACCGTGGACGCCGCGTGCGCCTCGTCGCTCGTCGCCGTCGACCAGGCGGTGGGGGAGCTGGCCTCCGGGCGGTGCGACGTGATGCTCGCGGGCGGTGTGCACCACTGCCACGACATCACCCTGTGGAGCGTCTTCGCGCAGCTTCGCGCCCTGTCGCCGAGCCAGCGCATCCGGCCCTTCGACCGCGCCGCCGACGGCCTGCTGATCGGCGAGGGCACCGGTGTGGTCGTCCTCAAGCGGCTCGCCGACGCGCGGCGCGACGGCGACCGCGTCTACGCCGTCATCCGCGGCACCGGCGTGGCCTCGGACGGCCGCGCCACCGGGCTGGTCAACCCGGACCCGGGCGGCCAGGCCCGCGCCGTACGGCAGGCATGGCGCGCCGCTGGCCTCGACCCGCGCGAACCGGACTCGATCGGCCTGCTGGAGGCGCACGGCACGGCCACACCCGCCGGGGACGCGGCCGAACTCACCACACTGGCCGAGGCGTTCGGGCCCGGTGGTTCTTATCGTGGCGAGCCTGCCGTCATCGGCTCCGTGAAGTCGATGATCGGCCACACCATGCCCGCCGCCGGTGTCGCGGGGCTGGTCAAGGCCGCCCTCGCCGTCCACCACGGGTGGCTGCTGCCCACCCTTCACTGCGACGACCCGCACCCGGGCCTGGAGGCCACCCGCTTCCGCACCCTCGACGCGGCCACGCCCTGGGAGGCCCCCGTGCGGCGCGCGGCGGTCAACGCCTTCGGGTTCGGCGGGATCAACGCGCACGTGGTGCTGGAGCAGGAGTCGACCGCGCCGGTGAAACGGCGCCCGGCCACCGTCGTGACCGAACCCGAACGGGTGCTGGCCCTCGCCGTGGACACGCCGGAGCGGCTGGCCGAACTGCTCGACGCGGACGATGCGACCGTACGGGCCACCGCGGCCGCTTCCTCGTCCGGACGGGGCGCCCCCACCCGGCTGGGCATCGTCGAGCCCACCGCCAAGCGGCTCGCCCTCGCCCGGCGCGTGGTCGCCAAGGGCCGCCCGTGGCGCGGCCGCAACGACGTCTGGTTCACCCCGGAGCCGCTGCTCGCGGCCGCCGGGAAACTCGCCTTCGTCTTCCCCGGCCTGGAGGCCGAGTTCGAGCCCCGCACGGACGGGATCGCCGAGTACTTCGGGCTGTCCCGGCACACCGGCGACCGCCCGCGCGAGCGGTACGGCGAGGCGGCCCGCGCGGGCGACATCGGCCGCCACGGCATGGGCGTCTTCGGCGTGGGACGCCTGCTGAACGCGGCGCTCGGACGCATGGGAATCGTGCCGGACGCGGTGGCCGGACACAGCGTCGGCGAGTGGTCCGCGATGGCCGCGGGCGAACTCTACGCGGGCGAGGCCGTCGACGCCTTCCTCGACTCCTTCGACCCCGACGCGCTGCGCGTCCCCGGTGTGACCTTCGCCGTCCTCGGCACGGGCGCGGAACGCGTCCTCGCCGCACTCGCGGAGCGGCCGGAGAGCCGGATCGTGCTCTCGCACGACAACGCGCCCAGCCAGTCGATGGTGTGCGGGCCGCGGGCCGACGTCGAGGAGTTCGTCCGGGCGATGCGCGCGACGGGCGTGATCGCGCAGGTCCTGCCCTTCCAATCCGGCTTCCACACGCCCATGCTGGCCCCCTTCCTCGACCCCATCCGGACCCTGGCGGAGCGCTTCGAGTTGCTCCTGCCGCCCCGCGTCCCCGTCTGGTCCGGAACCACCGCCGCGCCGTATCCGGAAACCGAGGCGGAGGTGCGGCAGTTGTTCGTGCGGCACCTCCTGGAACCGGTGCGGTTCCGGCTGCTGACCCAGGCCCTGCACGACGCGGGCTTCCGCGCGTTCGTACAGATGGGCACCGGCCAGCTGGCCTCGCTCATCGGCGACACGCTCCAGGGGCGCGACCACGTCGTGGTGGCCGCCAACTCGCCCCACCGCGACGGCGTCGCCCAGCTGCGCCGCGTCGCCACCGCGCTGTGGACGGAGGGCGCGCCCGTGGACCCCGCGCTCCCGCGCCCCGGCACGGTGCGGCCGTCGGCTCCGGTGCGCCTGAACCTCGACGGCGCGCTCGTTTCGCTGGGCGGGCCGCGCTTGGCGGAGTTGCGGGGAGTGCTGGCGGCTGGGCTTTCCCCCACCCCGCCCCTTCCCGAAACCGGGGTGCTCCGCCCCCCGGCCCCCCGCTCCCCGGAGCGCCTCGCCCCGACGGCGGGCCCGCACCATCCCGCGTCGCTGTCTCCGTCGGGCACGGGGCAGGCCACGGCGTTGCACCCGGCGGCGGGTTCGCAGTACGCCGAGCCGCCACACGCGGCGACGACGGGCACGGACCACGTGGCGGCGGGCACCGCCCACGCTGCGCCGCCGCATGTGGCGGTGGCGGGCGCGGGCCAGGCCGCGTCGCCACTTCCGGCGACGGCGGCCGCGGTGAGTACGCGTCCGGCGGCGGGCCCGCACCACCCTGCCCCCTGGGCCGCCGAACTCGACGCGCTTCTCCGGGAGACGGCCGACGCGGCGGCCGAGTTGGTGGCGGCGGGGCTCGCCCGGCCGGTGGTGCCCCGGGCGCGGACCTACGACGTGCGCGTGTCCACCGAGGCCATGCCCTACCTCCGTGACCACTGCTTCTTCCCGCAGCGGTCCGGCTGGCCCGATGAGGCCGATCGGTGGCCCGTGGTTCCGGCCACCACGATCGTGCAGCACCTCATCGACGCGGCGGAGCACACGGCCGACGGCCCGCACGTGGCCGTGGCCGTGCATGGCGCGCGCTTCGACCAGTGGGTGACCGCGACGCCGCCCAGCACCGTTCCTGTCACCGTGACACCGTCCGCAACCGACCCCGCCCACCACACCGTCACGTTCGGCCGCAGCGCCCGTGGCACCGTCCAGCTCGCGCCCCGCTACCCGGATGCCGCCGAACGCCCGGTGCCCTGGCGTATCGACCCCGCCACCGAGCGGATACCCGAGCACACCGCGGCGCAGATCTACGACGAGCGCTGGATGTTCCACGGTCCGGCGTTCCAGGGCCTCACCCGGATCACCGCGATCGGTGAGACGCAGGTGCGCGGCACGATCACCACTCCGGCCGCGCCCGGCGCGCTCCTGGACAACGTCGGTCAGCTGCTCGGGTACTGGATCATGGCGACCCGCACCGAGCGCTCCGTCGTCTTCCCGGTCGGGATGCGCCTGATGCGCTTCTACGGTCCGCCTCCGCGGCCCGGCACCGAGGTGGAGTGCCTGGTCAGGATCGTCGCGCTGACCGATGCGGCGCTGGAGGCCGATGTTCAGCTGCTGATCGGCGGTGAGGTGTGGGCGGAGGTGCACGGCTGGCACGACCGCCGGTTCGACAACGATCCGCAGACCCGCCCGGTGGAGCGCTTCCCGCAGCGCAACACGTTGTCGCGGCCCCAGCCGGGCGGCTGGTCACTGGTGTACGAGCGCTGGCCGGACCTGGCCTCGCGCGATCTGATCATGCGCAATCACCTGGGCAGCGCCGAACGCGCCGAGTACGCGCGGCAGCCACCGCTCGGCCGCCGACAGTGGCTGCTGGGCCGGATCGCGGCCAAGGACGCGGTGCGGCGGTGGCTGTGGGAGCAGGGGGAGGGGCCGGTCTTCCCGGCCGAGATCCGGGTGTGCGAGGACGAGCACGGCCGCCCGTACGCGGTCGGCGTCCACGGCCGGACCCTGCCCCCGCTGGATCTGACGCTGGCGCACCGGGCCGAGGCCGGGGTCGCCCTGGTGGCGCCGCGCCACCCGAGCGAGCAACGCGGTCCCGGCCTCGGCATCGAGGAGGTCGCCGAGCGCGACGTGGCGTTCGGCCCGGCGGAGCGCGCGCTTCTCGCCACCGTCACCGCCGCGGGCGGCGCCTCCGCCACCTGGTGGGCCGCCGCCTTCCGCGCCGCCAAGGAGGCGGTGGCGAAGGCGGACGGCACCGGCCGGGACACCGCGGTGGTCGGCGCGGAACACACGCACCTCACCGTCGAGGTGGCCACCGCCCCCGGACAACCGCCGCGCCGCTACCGGGTGCACTGCACGACGACCGCCAACCCGTCCGGGTTGCCGGGCAGGGAGTACGCCGTGGCCTGGACGACCGGTCCGGGCCACCGGGATCAGGACGAGGAGACCGATCAGTGACCACCGTCGAACCCACCGTCGAACCCACAGCCCCGGCACCCGTACCCGACGCACCGGCCGTGCTCGCGGACGTCGCCGGAATGCTCCGGACCATGCTCGACGAGGACGGCCTCGACGACATCGAGGTCGCCATGGACACCCGCTTCACCGATGACCTGGAGCTGGAGAGCATCGACCTGGTGACCCTGGCGGGCACCCTTCAGGACCGCTACGGGCAGGAGGTCAACTTCGCCGAGTTCGTGGCCGATCTGGAGCTGGACGAGATCATCGGCCTCACCGTCGGGCAGCTCGTGGAGTACATCGTGCGGTGCATCGGAGCGGCCGAGGTCAGAGCGGCCGGAGCCAGAGCGGCCGATGCCGGAGTGGCCGAGGCCAGAGCGGCCGAGGGGAGCTGACCATGGCGATGATCCACCTCGGTGGCCCGCCCGGCACCGGCGACGGACCGGACGGCCTCCGCCTGCACGTACAGCGGCTGTCCCCGCCGGACGGCCGCCCGCCCACCGCGACCGTCGTGCTCGTCCACGGCCTGCTCACCGACTCCCTGGCCAGCTGGTACTTCACCGTGGCCCCGGACCTCGCCGCCGCCGGGCTGGACGTGGTGATGTACGACCAGCGCGGCCACGGCCGCAGCGAGCGCCCCGGATCCGGCTACCGGCTGGAGACGTTCGTCAGCGATCTGGAACGGCTGCTGGACCAGCTGGAGATCACCACACCGGTCCACCTGGTGGGCAACTGCTTCGGCGGCACGGTGGCGTACGGGTATGCCCTGCGCCGCCCGGAACGGGTGGCGGGCCTCGCGACGATCGAGGCGAAACCCGCCACCCCGGGCTGGCTGACGGACATCAGCGGGATCATGCGGCGCATCGTGGTCGAACTCGTCGCGCACGAGGCCGAGTCGCTGGCCTGGGTCACCGCCCACCGGGGCGCGCACACCGCGCGGCTGGCCAAGTCGGCGGCCCGGCTGGTGCGTACGACCACGATCGCCGAGGACGTGGCGGCGAGCCGGACGGTGAGCGAGGAGCGGGTCCGCGCCCTGCGCTGCCCGACGCTGGCCGTGTACGGCGCCGACTCCGAACTCGCCGGTGAGGACGGATGGCTCAGGGCGCTGCCGCCCGGCACCCGGACGGTCATGCTGCCGGGGGAGGGGCACTCGGTGCTGGCCGAGGCGCCCGCGCGGATACGCGCGCTGCTGCTGTCCTGGATCCGTGAACAGGGCACCGCCGTCCCGGTGGCGGCCGGGTTCAAGGGAACCGATGCCTCATGACCGCAGCGTCTCCCACTTCGTCCGCCCGCCGTTTCCTCTTCGTCGTGCCGCCGCTCGTCGGCCACGTCAACCCCACCGTCGGCGTGGCGGCCGAACTGACGGCCCGCGGCCACCAGGTGGCCTGGGCCGGGCTGCCGGAGGTCGTGCAGCGGCTGGTCGGACCCGGCGCCACGGTCCACCGCTGCGCCGGGCCGGTGATCGGTGAGGGCGGGGCGGAGCGCCCGCCCGAGGTGCGCGGCCCGGGCGCGCTGAAGTTCCTGTGGGAGGACTTCCTGGTGCCGCTCGCCGAGGCCATGGCGCCCGATGTGGCGCGGGCCATCGAGGAGTTCCGCCCGGATGTGGTGGTGGCCGACCAGCAGACCGTGGCGGGCGCGCTGGTGGCCGAGCGGCTGGGCGTGCGGTGGGCCACCTCCGCCACCACCTCGGCGGAGTTCACCGGCGCGCTGGACGGCATGCCCAAGATCGACGCCTGGCTGGACGGCCTGCTCGCCGGGTTGCGCGGCCGGATCGGCGATCCGCGCGGCACGGCCGACCCCCGGTTCTCGCCCGATCTGGTGCTGGCGTTCACCACCGAGGAACTGGCCGGGCGGCCCGTCCGGGCGGCCGACCACATCCGGTACGTGGGCCCGTCCATCGCCGGGCGCCCGGCCGAACCGGACTTCCCGTGGGAGTGGCTGGACCCCGCCCGCCCCACCGTCCTGATCACCCTCGGCACCGCGAACACCGACGCCGGGGCGCGTTTCCTCGCCGCCTCCCGGGAGGCCGTACGCGCCCGGGCCGACCGCTTCCAGACGGTCATCGTCGACCCGGCAGGCACCCTCGAACCGGCCGCCGACGGGGACAAGAACCTGCTGACGGTCCCGCGGATCCCCCAGTTGCGCCTGCTGGAGCGGGTGGCCGCGGTCGTGTGCCACGCGGGCCACAACACCGTGTGCGAGGCCCTGTGGCACGGTGTCCCGCTCGTGGTGGCCCCGATCCGGGACGACCAGCCCGTGGTGGCCGCCCAGGTGGTGGCCGCGGGCGCGGGCGTCCGGGTCAGGTTCGGCAGGGCGCGGGCGGCGGCGCTCGGCGAGGCCGTCGACGCGGTGCTGGACGAACCGGGCCACCGCGCCGCGGCCGAGCGCGTCGGCGCGTCCTTCCGCGCCGCGGGCGGCGCCCGCGCGGCCGCCGCCCACCTGGAACGACTGGCCGCCACCGCGGCCACCACCCCGTCCACCACGACCCCCGAGGGGGAACGATGAGCCAGGACAAGGCCACCTCCGACAGACTCGGCCCGGAAGCCCCGCGGCCGTCCCGCGCCGAGGCCGTGGCCGCCCTCCGGCCGCGCTACCAGGCCGACCTGGACCAGGGCACCGAGCGGTTCTTCGAGCCGCGCCGCACGGACTGCCCGTGGTGCGGCTCGACCCGGCTGAAGCGGCGGCTGCGCACCAGGGACCGGTTCCAGAACAAGCCGGGCCGCTTCCGGCTGGACACGTGCCGGGACTGCCGTCTGGTGTTCCAGAACCCCCGGCTGAACGGCGACGGGCTGGAGTTCTACTACCGCGACTTCTACGACGGCCTGGGGGAGGAGGGCATGGGCAACGTGTTCTCCGGGCGGCAGAAGATGTACCGCGGACGCGCGGAGGCCCTGAAGCCCTCCGCCGACGCCCCGGCGAAGTGGCTCGACGTCGGCACCGGCCACGGCCACTTCCCCGAAGTGGCCCGCACCGTCTTCCCCACCACCGTCTTCGACGGGCTGGACTTCACCGAGGGCGTCGAACTGGCCGAGCGGGAGGGGCGGATCGACCACGGCATCCGGGGCAGCTTCCCGGAGCTGGCCGGGGAGCGGCTGGCCGGGCGCTACGACGTGGTGAGCATGTTCCACTACCTGGAGCACAGTACGGATCCCCGCGCGGAACTCCGCGCGGCCCACCGCGCCCTCGGTCCCGGCGGCCATCTGCTCATCGAAGTGCCCGATCCGGAGTGCTGGTTCGCCCGCCTCTTCGGCCGCTTCTGGCTGCCCTGGCTCCAGCCCCAGCACCTGTACTTCCTCCCGGTGGCGGGCCTGCGGAAGGAGCTGGAGGCGCTCGGCTTCACCGTGGTCCTCGAACAGCACCGCGAGTCGTCCGACACCGTCGACCTGCTGGGCGCGGTGTGGCTGGGGGCCAACGCGGTCCTGCCGCCCGACGACGCCCCCTGGCTGGCCCAGCCGCCCGGTCGCGCGCGGTGGCTGCTGCGCTGCGCGGGCCTGGTGGCGGCCATACCCGCCCTCGTCGTGGCCACCACACTGGACCGGCTGCTGCTCAAGCCACTGGCCGGGTTGGGGAAGGTGTCCAATGCCTACCGTCTGGTAGCCCGGCGCAATGGGTGAATTCGTTAGCCACTTTGCATTTCGTAACGTCAGTCGCCGCCTCAGTGGCCCTTGGTAGTGCCCGAACTCCAAAAATGTGAAGTCCCTTGTTCCGCATCGGTTCCGTATGCAAAGGTGCAGGTGTCGCCACGTGGGCCAGGTGTTTCTGTGCGCCGCCGGCAGGGCCGACACCCCTAATTGGTACGGACTTTTCTCGCTGCCCTGTGAAAGGGAAAAGACGTGAACGATGCTGCCCTGACGGACTTCTTAACCCCCGCCCCCCTGTTCGGTGTGACGGATGAACAGCTCACGGCCGAACTCAAGAAGGGCTCGGGGAAACTGTCCGAGCATCACCCCGTCGGGGAGCTGCTGGGCCGTCACTGGGAGGCGGCCTTCTCGTACGCGAGCCTGTGCACCACGGGCACCCACCCGGCGGGGATCCTCACGTCCGCCGCCTTCACCAGGCTGTTCGGGGAGGCGCTGCGGCGGACCGCACCGGCCACCGCGTGGCGGCCACGGGTGCTGGCCACCGTGCGGGGCATAGCGCAGGAGTGGAACACGGGCCCGCGGGGCGCGCTGCTCCATCCCGGCCTGCGGGCCGACCTCGGGGTACGGGGACGCGAGGACGGACGGCTCCGTCCGCCGGAGAACAGGCGTCTGGTGTTCCGCGCGTTCCAGCGGCTCCCCGAGGCGGCCCGCTGCCTGCTGTGGCACACGGAGGTCGAGGCCGATCAACTCGCCGTCCCGGCAGGGCTGTTGGGGCTGTACGACGATGCCTCCGGCGAGCTGGAACGGGCCCGGCTGCGCTGGCGTCAGGCCTGCCTGGAGGCCCATCGCGACACGGCCCCCGAGGAGGAGTGCCGGCAGTACAGCCGACTGCTGGACGTCTCGCTCCGCCGTGGCGACACCTGGCTCGACCCCGATCTGCGGCAGCATCTGGCCAGGTGTGAGCACTGCCGTCAGGCCGCCGACCAGTTGGACCACTCCACCGGACGGCCCGCCGTCCTGCTCGCCGAAGCGGTCCTGGGGTGGGGCGCGCGGGAGTATCTCGACTCCCGGCCGGGCCGCCGCATCCCCGAACCGGCCACGGCCGTGGATCCCCCTCCCATGCCCCGCACCCCGCCACGTGTCGGCGGCCCTCGCCACTCGGCGCGGAAACACCCCTGGTGGAAGGCGCGTCCGGCGGCGCGTCCGGAGGCGCGCAGAAGGCGCCCGCGGCTCACCGGTGGCCGGTTCCTCTTCGTGGCGGCGGCCAGCGGCTGTGTCCTGGTGTCGGTGGCGGTGGCCTCCGTCCTGCCGTCCGGCGGCGGCGAGGACGCGGCGTACGAGCGGGACACCCCCTCCACGACGCCGGGCGCGGGTGACACGACGGCCCCCGGTTCGGATCCCTCGTGGATCGGCGCCGACGGCCGCCCGGCCGACACCCTGCGCGGACGGCTGCGCAACGCGGCGAGCGGGCTGTGCCTCGACATCGTCGGCGACAAGCCCGCGGCGGGCGCCGAAACCGCGGCCACACCCTGCACCTCCGCGGACACCCAGCAGTGGTCGTACGAGGCCGACGGCCTGCTGCGCAGCGGTGCCGACCCCGAACTCTGCCTCAACTCCCGCCTGAGCTTCTCCATCCGGCTGGGCTCCTGTGAGGCCACCTCACAGCGAGGCGCCGCGAACGTGCGGTACGACTTCACCCTCCAGGGCACCCTGGTGCCGCGCCGGCACCAGGAGCTGGCCCTGACTCCGGACTCCACGGAGAAGGGGGCCGCGCTGGTCCTGAAAACACGTGAGGACTCGGCGACGGCACAGCGCTGGCTGGCGGGCGGCGCGGCGGACGACAACCGGTACCGGACCGAGACGGCCCGCCCGGACCGGGAGACGGCGCCCCGCCAGGTGTCCGTCGTCCGCCCGAAGCCCGCCCGCACCGCGCCTCCGGCGAACGCGCCCGAGCACTCGGCTCCGCAGCGGTCCGCGCCGCCGAAACGGTCGCATCCCTCGCCCAAGGCGCCGCACCGCCCCAAGCCCCCGGCGGGTCCGCCCCCGCGGCAGGCGGGCTCCTGGAACGGCCAGCAGGGCCGACCCGGATGGCAGGGCCAGCAGGGCCAGTACGGACGGCAGGGGTGGCCCGGGCAGTACGAGCGGTACGGGCAAGCCCCTTGGGCCCCGGGCCGGGCCGGACACGACCGCGGCTGGGGGCGAGGGGGCTACCGCTGACGACGGGACGCGACGGGACGCCGAGAGGTGCTACTTCACGGCCACCGCCGACCGCGTGGCCGTGGGGCGTGCGGGCCGGTCGGCGGTCCCGGACGCGAAGTACACGTCGGACGGCCGGATGCGGGAGGCCGCCCAGACGCTGACGACCGCGGTGGCCGCCAGATATCCGCAGGCGATCCACGGGGCGCCGTGGCCGAGCGCGAGGAAGGTGGTCATGAGCAGCGGAGTGATGCCGGAGGCGTAGACACCGGACAGCTGGTAGACCACGGACATGCCGGTGTACCGGACCTCCGCCGGGAACAGGGAGGCGAACAGGGTGCCCTGGGCTCCGTAGAAGGAGGCGTGGACCACGCCCAGGGTCAGCGCGATCGCCGCGGCGAACCCCCAGATGCCGGTGGAGTGGAACAGCCAGAAGGCGGGGAACACGCTCAGCCCGAACAGCGTCATGCCGACCATGTACATCCGGCGCGCGCCCTGCCGGTCCACCAGGGAGCCGGACAGCGGGATCAGGACGGCCATCAGCAGCGCGGCGAAGGTGACGGCGAGCAGGACCGGGGTGCGCGGCAGGTCCAGCGTCGAGGTGGCGTAGGAAATCGCGAACACACCCCAGGTGTTGAACGCGGCGCCCTCGCCCCACCGGGCCAGCATGCCCAGCACGGTGTGCCGCCGGGTCTCCGGGGCCCGCAGCAGCCGGGCCAGCGGGACCCGGGACGCCGACTGTCGCTGTTCGATCTGCCGGAACGCGGGAGTCTCGTCCACCTTGAGCCGTACGGTGATCCCCAGGACGACCAGCAGCAGACTCACCAGGAAGGCCACCCGCCATCCGTAGCTCAGGAAGGCGTCGTCGCTGAGCACATTGCTGAGCAGCGCGAACACACCGGTCCCCAGCGCGAGTCCGAGGGCCAGCCCGATCTGCGGGTAGCTGCCGTAGCGGCCCTCGCGGCCGCGCGGGCCGTGCTCCACGGACAGCAGCACGGCACCGGCCCACTCGCCGCCGAGCGCCACGCCCTGCGCCACGCGCAGGATGAGCAGGAGGACGGGCGCCCAGATGCCGATCTGCTGATAGGTGGGCAGCAATCCGATGAGTGTGGTGGAGCCGCCCATCACGCTCATGGTGACGGCGAGGGTGCGTCTGCGGCCGATGCGGTCGCCGATGTGTCCGAAGAGCAGGCCCCCGATGGGCCGGGCCAGGAAGCCGACCGCGAAGGTGGCGAAGGAGAGGATGGTGCCGACGGTGTCGTTGCCGGTGGGGAAGAACAGATCGCCGAAGACGAGGCCCGCGGCGGTGCTGTAGAGGAAGAAGTCGTACCACTCCACCGTGGTGCCCAGGAGGCTGGACAGCACCACGGTACGAAGTGGCCGTCGGGACGTATCGGGCATGGGGAAACCGTTTCGTTGCATGCCGGGGCGCCGGGGCAGGCGTGAGCGCACGACGGCGCGCACACCGGCCTCAGCGGCGGGGTGCGATGGGGGAGGGCAGCGGCTGTGGTGTGAACGCCCCACGGGCGGACGTGAGGTGACGGAACGTCAGAAGCCCGGGCACGGAGCCGGAGGCGTGGGTGTCCGCGGGGGAGCCGGGGTCAGGGGCGACAGCAGGCGCTGGACTGGCGGCACAGATCGACGTGGAGGCGTTCCACGAGCGGGCCGGCAGCATTCGACATGGCCGACAGTATGGTCGGCCCCCGACACCCGACTCAAGGCGTCACCGGAACGGTCTCACCGACTGGGACGCCCCGCGGGCCCCGCTCAGCTCCGGCCGATGACCTTGCCGGGGTTCAGGATCCCGTGCGGGTCGAGGGCCGCCTTCACCGCGCGGTGCATCTCCAGCACGGCGGGTGCGAGTTCCTGCTCCAGGCCGTCCCGCTTCAGCAGTCCGACGCCGTGCTCGCCGGTGACCGTTCCGCCCAGGTCGATGGCGTCGGCGATGATGTCGCGGAACGCGGCCTGGGCGCGCTCCCGGGCCGTGGTGTCGCCGGGCTGGGTGATCAGCAGCGGATGGAGGTTGCCGTCACCGGCGTGGGCGATGTTGGCGATGAGCGTGTCGTGCCGGGTGGCCGCGCGCTCGATCCGCGCCAGCATCTCCGGTACGGCCGCCCTGGGCACGCACACGTCCTCGGTGAGCACCGGGCCCAGCCGCTCCAGTGCCGGGTAGGCGAGCCGTCGCGCCGCGAAGAGCGCGTCCGCCTCCTCCTGGTCCGTGGACTGCGCGGCCCAGGTCGCCCCCGCCTCCTCGAAGCAGGCGAGCATGCGTTCCGCCTCCTGTGCCCCGGCCGGGCCCGGCGCGTCCGTACGCCCGAGGAGCACCACGTCCGCGTCGACGGACAGCCCCATGTTCTTCCACCGGTCGACCGCGGCCAGGCAGTGCCGGTCGATCAGCTCCAGCGCGGACGGGGTGAGCCCCGCGGCCCCGACCGCGGTGACGGCGCGGCCCGCGGCCACGACCGACGAGAAGTACCCGGCGACCGTGCGCTCCGCCTCCCGCTGCGGGCGCAGCCGCACCGTGACCTCGGTGATCACCCCGAGGGTGCCCTCGGAGCCGACCATCAGCCCCGCCAGGTCGTACCCGGCCACGCCCTTCGCCGTCCTGCGGCCGAGCCGCACCAGCTCACCGGTGCCGGTCACGGCCTCCAGGCCGAGGACGTAGTCGCGGGTGACGCCGTACTTCACGCAGCACAGCCCGCCCGCGTTGGTGGCCACGTTGCCGCCGATGGTGGACCAGGGCGCGCTGGCCGGGTCCGGCGGATACCACAGCCCGTGTTCGGCGCACGCGGCCCGCAGATCGTCGTTGACCACGCCGGGGCCGACGACCGCGAGCCGCTCCACGGGGTCGATCTCGTGGAGGGTGTTCATGTGCTCGGTGGAGAGCACGACACAGCCCTCGACGGCGTTGGCGCCGCCGGACAGGCCGGTTCCGGCACCCCGGGTGACGAGCGGGACGCCGTGCCGCAGGCAGGCGCGCACCACGGACCGCACCTCCCGCGCCGTGTGCGGCCGTACGACGGCGCACGGCGTGCCGTACGGCGCCCACTCCGCCTCGTCGTGGGTGAACCCGGCCGCGATGTGCGGGTCCTCGACGAGCCGCCCGTCCGGCAGCTCCCGCCGCAGCTCCTCGATCAGCACGCCCGGACCCCCGCCCTGTCGTCGCATCCGTTTCGGCATACGTACCGGCATCCATGCCGCATGAGAAAACCCCCAAGGCTCGCAAAATACGCAATATGGGCTAGCGTCGTAGGTATGAAGACCGTACGACGCGTCTTCCGGATGGCGCTGGTGCTTCCGCTGGTGGTGGCAGCGCTGCTGCTCGCCGCCGTCGCCGCGGCCCCCGGCGCACGGGCCGCCGACTCCCTCGACACCGCCGCGGCGTCCCTGCGCAACGGGCCGGTCTACGTCGATCCCCGCGCCCGGGACATCCTGCCGCGGAGCGAGGCCGACGCCCTGTCGCAGAAGATCGAGAAGTCGGGCAAGCCGGTCTTCGCCGTCGCGCTCCCCGCCGCCGAGCAGCACGACCGGTCGACCCTGCTCCAGGATCTGCGGACGAAGGTCGGCGTCACCGGTGTGTACGCGGTCGCGCTCGGCGACCGCTTCGACGCGGGCGCCGACCGCTCCGTCCTGTCCCGCGACGCCGTGGAGAACCTGACCGGCGCCGCGCAGCGGTCCCACCCCGGCGACTCCGGGGCCATGCTCACCGACTTCGTGGACCAAGCCGTGGAGCAGGCCAAGGGCGACGCGCCCGCCACGTGGGACAACGCCGCCACGCCCAACGGCAGCACCGGCGCGCTGGGCCTGCTGGTCACGCTCGGCGTGCTGGTCATCGTCGGCGTCGGCGGCACCTTCCTGGTGAGCAGGCGCGTCACCAGGCGGCGGCAGCAGGAAAACCGGGCCCGGCTGGAGGAACTCCGCCCGGTGGTGGACGAGGACATCACCGCCTTCGGCGAGGAGCTGACCCGGATCGGCTTCGACCCGGCCTCTGCGAAGGCCGACGACGCGATGCGCGAGGACTACACCCGGGCCCTGGACTCCTACGAGCACGCGAAGACGGTGATGGAGAAGGCGCAGTCCCCCAGGGACGTGCGGGACGTGAGCGAGGCGCTGGAGGACGGCAGGTTCTCGCTCGCCACCCTGGAGGCCCGGCTGAACGGCAAGCCGCTGCCGGAGCGCCGTCCTCCGTGCTTCTTCGACCCACGGCACGGCCCCTCGGTCGAGGACCGGCGGTGGACCCCGGCGGGCAGCACCTCCGAGCGGACCGTTCCGGTCTGCGCGGCGGACGCCGCCCGGCTGGACGACGGCGAGGAGCCGATGGGCCGGGAGGTCGACACCCCCGCGGGGCGGCGCCCGTACTGGGAGGCCGGACCGACTTACGCCCCCTGGGCGTCCGGCTACTTCGGCGGCGCGCTGCTGCCGGGCCTGCTGGTGGGCACCCTGCTCGGCACCTCGCTCGGCTCGCCCTACGCGTACGGGGACTACTACGGCGCCGGTCCGGCCGGTGACTACTCCGGCGGCGACCACTCGGGCGGCGACTTCGACTCGGGCGACTTCGGCGGGGATTTCGGCGGGGGAGACTTCGGCGGAGGGTGACACCGCCCCGCGGCCCGACCCGCACCACGGTGCGACACATCGCGCGAGCAATCTCGTGCATACATCTTGTATCCCAGATTACCGAACTCTAGTGTCCCAGTCTCAGCGGCCCGGCCTGCCCATCCGACATGGCCGGGCGCTTCGACGAAAGGCACGAGAGTGGCAGACCTCAGCGGTCTCTGCGTCGCGGTCACCGGTGCCGGGCGCGGCATCGGACGGTCCATCGCCCTGCGGCTCGCCGCGGCGGGCGCGCACCTGGCCGTCATCGACCGCGACGCCTCCCGCGCCGAGGCCGTGACGGCCGAAGTGGCCGCCCTCGGCCGCCCGGCGCTCGCCGTCGTGGGCGATGTGACCCGTGCCGCCGACTGCACCGAGATGGTACGGCGCACCGCCGACGGCCTCGGGCGGCTCGACGTCATGGTCTGCAACGCGGGCATCGTGCAGGTCAAGCCCTTCCTGGACATCACCGAGGAGGACTGGGACGCCACATTCGCCGTCAACGTCAAGGGCACGTTCCTGACCATGCAGGCCGCCGCCGCCCGGATGCGCACGCAGGAACCCCTGAGCGCAGCCGACGCCGCCGCCGACCGCGCCCGTCCGCGCGGGAAGATCATCACGATGTCGTCGATCGCCGGACGGTACGGCGCCGGCGCGATGGCACCCCTCACCCCCCACTACCGCGCCAGCAAGGCGTCCGTCATCAGCCTCACCCAGACCGCGGCCTACGCGCTGGCTCCCGACATCACCGTCAACGCCATCTGCCCCGGACTGGTCGGGACCGACATGTGGCGCCAGATCGACCAGGAGTGGTCCGCCACCGAGGGGTGGACCACGGGCGAGGCGTGGAAGCGGCGCACCGCCGTCGTCCCCATGGGCCGCCCCCAGACGCCGGACGACGTCGCGGGCCTCGCCCTCTATCTCTGCTCCTCGGATTCCGACTACATGACCGGACAGGCCGTCAACATCGACGGCGGACTGATCATGAGCTGAGCCGCCCTCCTCCCCGCACGATCGAGGAAGCACATGACACACGCACCCAGCGGCACCCCCGCCACGACTCTGGACGAGGCCGGGCAGCGGGCAGCCGTCTCGCGCATCTCCTGGCGCATCCTTCCGCTCATCGCCGTCGGCTACGTCATCGCGTACGTCGACCGCACCAACATCGGCTTCGCCCAGCTGGGCATGGGCACCGAACTGGGCATCAAGGCCGCCGCGTACGGCCTCGCCGCCTCGATCTTCTTCGTCGCGTACTTCTTCTTCGAAGTGCCGAGCAACCTGCTGCTGCGCCGCTTCGGCGCCCGCGCCTGGCTCGCCCGCATCATGGCGACCTGGGGGATCATCACCGTACTCACCGGGTTCACCACCAATGTGCAGATGCTGTACGTGATGCGCTTCCTGCTCGGCGTCGCGGAGGCCGGTTTCTTCCCCGGCATCATCGTCTACCTCACCCTGTGGTTCCGCTCCGGCGACCGGGCCGTCGCGCTCGGCTGGCTGGTGCTGGCCCAGCCCATCTCCTTCATCTGCGGCGGGCTCCTCGGCGGCCTGATCCTGGACCACACCGGCTGGTTCGGCATGGCGGGCTGGCGCTGGCTGTTCATCCTGACCGGCGTCCCCGCGGTCCTGATGGCCGTCGTGACGTACGCCTTCCTCCCGGACTCCCCGGCGACCGCGCGTTGGCTCGCCCCCACTGACCGCGACTGGCTGCGCCGCTCCCTGGAGGCCGAGCAGGGCACCGGCCACGACGAGGGCATACGGGCGCAGCTGGCCGCCCTGCGCAACCGCCGCGTGCTGCACCTGGCCGCCACCCATCTCGCGCTCGCCATCGGCACCTACGGGTTCAACCTCTTCCTGCCGCTGATCATCAAGCAGATCAACCCCGCCTACTCGGCCACCAACATCGGCTTCACCGCCGCCATCCCCTACATCTGCGCCGCGCTCGCGCTGCTGGTCACCGCCCGGCTGTCCAAGCGCACCCGCGAGCGCAAATACCTGGTCGCCGTACCGCTCGCCATGGGGGCCGTCGGCCTCGCCGCGGTGATCGCCCTGCGCCACCAGCCCGGACTCGCGGTCGTCGCGCTCGCGGTGACCGGGATCGGCGCCTTCGCCTGGCTGCCGCCGTTCTGGGCGCTCACCACCGACAGCCTGTCCAAGACCCACGCCGCGGTCGGCATCGCCGCCATCAACTCCATCGGCAACCTCGGCGGGTTCTTCGGCCCGTACATCGTCGGCAAGGAGACCGACGGCGACACCGTCACCGCGGGCCTGCTCATCCCCGTCGTGTCCCTGGCCGTCTCGGTCGTGCTGATTCTCCTGTGGCGCAGCCCCGCGCGGCAGCCCGGCTCCGACCGTGACACCGACGTCACCGGTCGCTGTCCTGGACGGCCACGCCCACGGCCACGGCATCGTCCAGGCCGCCGGTTTCCCAGCCGTCTACATGACCGGCTTCGGGGCCACGGCCAGCCGTCTCGGCACCCCCGACATCGGACTGCTCACCCAGACCGAGATGACCGAACACGCCCGCAACATGACCCGCGCCGTGACCATCCCGGTCATCGCGGACGCCGACACCGGCTACGGCGGCCCCTCCAACATCCACCGCACCGTGCGCGAATACATCCAGGCCCAGGTGGCGGCCATCCACCTGGAGGACCAGGTGGCGCCCAAGCGGTGCGGCCAGATGAGCGGCATCCGGCTGATGGACGAGGACGAGAGCGCCGCCCGGATCGCCTGCGCCGTCGAGGCCCGGGGCGGCGACGACCTGCTCGTCATCGGACGCACCGACGCCCTGCCCGCCGCCGGGATCGAGGAGGCGGTACGCCGCGCCAACCGCTACCGGGACGCGGGCGCCGACCTGGTCTTCGTCGACGGCATCAAACGCGTCGAGGAGGTGGAGGCCGTCGCCAAGGCCGTCGAAGGGCCCAAGGTCGTCTCCATCGTGGACGGGAACGAGACCACCCGGCTCACCGCCACCGACCTGGCCGACATGGGGTTCCGAATCGTCTTCTACGCGGTCACGGCGCTGTTCACCGCCACCCGCGCGGTCGCCGACGCCCTGGACCACCTGCGCACCGCCGGAACCCCCGCGGGCGGCCCGGCCCAGCACACCTACGCCGAGTTCTGCGACCTCGTCGACCTCGGCTTCCACCAGGACCTCGACCACCGCTTCGGGAGCTGAGCGCCATCATGTTCACCGTGGTCGTCACCGACTACGAATTCGCCGACCTGGAGCCCGAGCGGCAGGTCCTGGAAGCGGCCGGGCTCACCGTCGTACCCGCCCAGGCCCGCACCGAGGACGAGCTGATCGAGATCTGCGCCGACGCCGACGCCGTGATCAACCAGTACGCCCCCGTCACCGCCGAGGTCATCCGCCACCTGAACCGCTGCCAGGTGATCTCCCGCTACGGCATCGGGCTCAACACCATCGACGTCCCGGCGGCGACCGCCGAGGGCATCGCCGTCGCCAACGTGCCGGACGGCTCCCGGGAGGAGGTGTCCGACCACGCCGCCGCGCAGATCCTCACCCTCGCCCGGGGGCTGCACCGCTACGACGCCGCCATCCGCCGGGGCACCTGGGACTACACGGTCGCGAAACCGCTGTGGCGGCTGCGCGGACGCACGCTCGGGCTCGTCGGATTCGGCCGCATCCCGCAGCGGCTCGCCGAGAAGATGGGCGGCTTCGGGATGACCCTGCTCGCCCACGACCCGTTTGCCGACGCCACCCGGGCGGCGGCGCTCGGCGTCCGGCTCGTGGACCTCGACACCCTCTGCCGCGCAGCCGATGTGGTGTCCGTGCACGCCCCGCTGACGGCGGAGACCGAAGGGATGATCGGGCCCGGGCAGTTCGCCCTGGTGAAGCCGACCGCCTGCCTGGTCAACACCGCCCGCGGCCCGGTGGTGGACGAGACCGCGCTCATCGAGGCGCTGCGATCGGGACGCATCGCCGGCGCCGCGCTCGATGTCTTCGCGCACGAACCCATCGGCCCCGACAGCCCGCTGGCGCGGTGCGAGAACGTGGTCCTCACCCCGCACACCGCCTGGTACTCGGAGGACTCCGAGATCGAGATCCGTACGAAGACGGCCCGCAACGTGGTAGAAGTCGCCCAGGGACGGCTGCCCACGTACCTGGTCAACCACGACGTCGACCACCGCGTCATCGCCGCCCCGCACAGCATCGCCCGTTGACAGGAGGACATTGATGACGCCCACGACAGCGGTGGCCACGGTCTGCCTGTCGGGAACCCTGGACGACAAGCTCACCGCCGCTGCGGACGCCGGTTTCGCCGGGGTGGAGATCTTCGAACCCGACCTCGTCGCCTCCCCGCTCGCCCCCGCCGCGATCCGGGACCGCTGCGCCGACCTCGGCCTGTCCATCGACCTGTACCAGCCCTTCCGCGACCTCGACTCCACCTCGCCGGACCGCTTCGCCGCCAACCTCGGCCGCCTGGAGCGGAAGCTGGAGGTGATGCGGCAGCTGGGCACCGACACCCTGCTGGTGTGCTCCTCGGTCTCCCCGGACGCGGTCCCCGACCCCGACCTGCTCGCCGGGCAGCTGCACACCGCGGCCGAGCGCGCCGCGGACCACGGCATACGCATCGCCTACGAGGCCCTCGCCTGGGGCGCCCACGTCAACACCTACGAGGCGTCCTGGGACGTGGTCGCCCGCGCCGGCCACCCGGCGCTCGGGCTGTGCCTGGACAGCTTCCACATCCTCTCCCGCGGCTCGGACCCGGCGGGCATCCGGGACATCCCCGGCGAGAAGCTGTTCTTCCTCCAGCTCGCCGACGCGCCCCACCTCGACATGGACGTCCTCCAGTGGAGCCGCCACCACCGGCTCTTCCCCGGCCAGGGCGCCTGGGACCTGTCCGCGTTCCTCACCCACGTCCTGGCCGCGGGCTACCGCGGGCCCCTGTCGCTGGAAGTCTTCAACGACGTCTTCCGCCAGGCCGACCCGGGCCGCACGGCCATCGACGCCCACCGCTCGCTGCTGGCGCTGCGGGACGCCACCGCCCGCCGCGCGGACGGGGGGTCGGCGGGCGCCGCGCCCGCCGTACCGGCCGTGCCGAAGGGGTCCGCGCCCACCGGCGTCGCGTTCGCCGAGGTCGCCGTCGACGCGGAGTCCGGGCCGCTGATCGCGCGGGCGCTCGCCGGGCTCGGCTTCACCCACACCGGCCACCACCGCACCAAACCCGTCCAGCTGTGGACCCAGGGCGAAGCCCGGCTCCTCCTCAACACCGGCGTCACCCGCCCCGGCGGCGCGATCAGCGCCCTGGGCCTGCACACCGCCGACCCGGGCGCCTCGGCCGCGCGCGCCGAAGCGCTGCTCGCACCGGTCCTGCCGCGCACCCGGGGCCCGGCCGAAGCCGACCTCGCCGCCGTCGCGGCCCCGGACGGCACCGAGGTCTTCTTCTGCGGCACCGGGGACGACTGGCTGGCCGACTTCACGCCCGTCGCCGAAGCGCCGGACCGGCCCGGCGCGGGCATCACCCGCGTCGACCACATCGCGCTCACCCAGCCGTTCGACCACTACGACGAGGCCACGCTCTTCTACCGCGCCGTCCTCGGCCTCACCCCGCAGCCCACGGCCGAATACGCCGCCCCCTTCGGCCTGGTCCGCAGCCGGGCCTTCACCGACCCCGCCGAACGGGTCCGCATCGCGCTGTCGGTCACCCTGCTGCGCCGGGGCGACTGGGCGCCGCCGGTCGCCAGCCCCCAGCACATCGCCTTCGCCACCGACGACATCGTGGCGACCGCCCGTGCCGTACGCGACCGCGGAGCCCCCCTGCTGGCCGTCCCGGACAACTACTACGACGACCTCGACGCCCGGCTCGGCCCCGACCCGGCGCTCCTCGCCGACCTCCGCGAGCTGGGCATCTTCTACGACCGCGACGCCGACGGCGCGTTCCTCCACTGCTACACGGAGATCCTGGGCGGCGCGGTCTTCTTCGAACTCGTCCAGCGCATCGGCCGGTACACCGGCTACGGCGCCCCCAACGCCCCCGTCCGCATGGCCGCCCACCGCACCGCCCGCCTCGCCCTCGCCCAGGCCGGGCCGGATCCGGCGATCCGGCAGCTACGGTAGCGTTCGGGACACCGACGGATACCGACGGACATCGATGGACACCGTGGACGGAGTGGGACCGATCGCTGGGAGAGGCAGGGCACGCACGACGGGCGGCGGACGGTCCTCGTCGCTGGCCTCCGAGGTGGCACGCCGCCTCCGCGCGGCCATCGTGGACGGCGAGTTCGACCTCGGCGAGGCGCTCTCCGAGGACGGTCTCGCCTCCGCCCTCGGGGTGAGCCGCACCCCGGTCCGCGAGGCCCTGCGCATGCTGCAACTCCAGGGCCTGGTCGAGATCGTGCCCAAGTCCGGGACGTACGTCTTCCAGCCCACCGAGGACGAGATCTTCGAGCTGTGCGAATACCGCACCACCCTGGAGATCCGCGCGGCCCAACTGGCCCTCGAACGCAACCCGGACGCCGCCCTCGCCGCGATGCGCCGCGCCGTCGAGGCCATGACCGACGCGCTGGCGGGCAACAACACCAAGGCGTACGGCATCGCCGACACCGCCTTCCACGAGGCGTTCTTCGCCCACTGCGGCAACCGCTACCTCAGCGACGCCTACCAGATGAGCCTGGCCCGCGTGTCGGCCCTCCGCGTCCACCTCACCTTCCTCGCCACCACGGAACCGGCGCGTTCCTTCGAGGAACACCGGCGGATCGTCGAGATCTTCGCTGAAGGCCGCATGGCGGAATTGGAGGAGATCCTGAAGGCGCACATCATGCGGACGCGCGAGAACTACGTGCTGGCCCTGCGCGACCGTGCCGCCCGCGACACCGAATCCAAGGCGGCGGGCCTCCGCCGCAAACTGGGCCTGTCCAGCTGACCGCTCACCGGCCGCTCAGTCGCCGTGTAGCCACAGCTGAAGACCAGCACGGACACTCTTGAGGCTCGTGTGACGAATTCTCAGCACACATGCCCGGTCATGGTCGTATCCCAGCGCATGCCGGCGACCATGTGCTCCAGGTAGCCCGCGTCGCTGACCGTCACCACAATCTCCGCGTACGGAAGTTCGGCAAGGGAGTGGTACTTAAACAGATCCCACACGTCGTAGTCGTCCAGATCGGCGGGGCCATCCGGCCCCTCCGGGTCCCAGGGCTCGTTCGGGTCCTTCAGCGCTGCGACCTCACTCATCAGCGGGACGTTCCGATACGGGGTGATGTCGTAGGAGGTCACGATGTCGGCGGCGCGTTGTGAGAGCTCCTCGGCGTTGCCGCAAGTGAACACGGAATAGCCGGGGCGGCTGCCCCCGCTCAGCTTGTACACGTCTTCCGCTTTGCGCCTGGGTTCGAGGACGGTCTTGCCGTCGTCCGCGAGCAGGTACCCGTCTTTGGTAACCCTTATCTCCCTACCGATGATGAGTTCCATCAGATTCGGGAACTCATCTTTCCGTCGCATGCCTGCGGTGATGTCCTTGCCCTGCTCCTCGGTGAAGGGGTACCGCTCTCCGTCTTCGTTGTGCAGATAACCGTTGTCCAGCTTCCACCAGGCGTCGGCCAGGAGAGACAGGGGGAAGACGGTCTCCTCCGGCACATAGGGGACGTCGGGGTTGACGATGTGCACCCTCCCACGGAGGGTTGCGCCTTCGACGGAGTCGACGGACACGGTAAAGATCGTGGTCACGCTGGGGCGCCCCTTCAGACGGAACGGTAGTCACACTTGATTGCCAGTCAGCCCGGATAGTAGGTGTCTGTACTGACACCCGCTCCTGGCGTCAGACACCGTCACCCTATGTGGCGCGCCGTGTGGGTGGCCGAGGTTGCCCGCGCGGGGCCGGACACACCGGCCCCGTGCGGGGGTTGGCTTCACTTGGGGGCGGCGTCCGCGCGCATCATCACGCAGTCGAACTCCACCACGCGTCCCGTGGTGTCCTCACGTGTCACCGGGTACATGCCCGTGATCCCGAAGCCACTGTCCTCGTACGCGGCGATGGCCTCGCTCATCGCGGGGCTCCCCTCGTAGAGCCGCAGCACCGCGACCTCCGACTGCAACCCGACGAACTCCCCGATCCGGTCCCCGGCGCCCGCGAACACCTCCAGGTCGTAGCCCTGGGTGTCCATCTTCAGATAGGGGCGGGGGTCGGTGAGACCGGCCAGCGCCTTGTCCATCACGCTGTCCAGCCTGCGGATCTCGATCTCCTCCGTACGGTCCTTCGCGAACCGCCGGTAGCGCTCCTTGCCGTAGTCGCTGGCGCCGAGCAGGGAGTTCATGGTGGCCCAGCCCACGTGCATGGACTGGGTGGCCTCCTCGCGCCCGAGGGCGAAGGGGAACACCCACCACTCGGGATCGTCCTTGGCGGCCTTCTCCAGCTTCGCGAAGGCTTCCTCGGTGGGCTCGAAGGAAACGATTCTGCCCGTATAGCCGAGCCCGCGGAGGCGCCTGCCGTACTGACCGGCGTTGGCCCCCACGTCGAAGACGCAGTTCACCTCGTATTTCTCCAGCAGCCCGGCCACATGGTGGCCGCACAGATACGTGGCGGCCGCCAGCTGGAGCGACCGTTCATCGGAGCCCGCGTCGTAGAGCAGATGGGCACCGGTGTCGCCGAGGCGCACGTTCGTCCACGCGTCGGAGGGGTCGCCACGGCCACGGGCCACCACCCAGGTGTCCGGCCGCACCCGTGTCACGGCATAGCGGCCGCTGCCGCGTGTCACCAGATCGGCCTCCTTGCCCACCACGACGCGCTTCCGCTTGCCGCGCCGGGAGAGCACCGCGGTGCCTGAGCCGAGGTCGAGCACCTGCACGCCGAGCCGGGGAAGCACATTCAGCAGACTTCTGTAAAGGGTTTGCATCCAGACAGCCTCGCAGGTCTCAGCCGTCTCGGCCTCCCCTTACGGCCAATTGATTGATTTCTCTGTCGCTTCCCTGGCCCGGCCTCCTGTTTCTCTAGAAAAAGTGTGCCAAGCGGCCCGTCCGTCGAGGGCGGCCGCGCCGCGCTCGGGTTAACGCGAGGTGGCCGAAATTGGCCGGGATCGGGCAGTCGCCGCCGCTGCCCGATATGCCCCGACGGTGGTGGTCGCCCGGACGGCAATGGTCGGCCGGGCCGTAGCGGTCAGAGCGCCGGGCCCACCCGGAACCAGTCGAACTCCGCCGCGCTGCGCCGGCCGACGGCCGCCGGTCCGGTGGCGAAGAGTCCCACGGTCGCCCCGATCCATGTGCCCGCGGTCGCCGTGAACGGGGCGCCGAGTGGAGTGAACCCCCGGCCGTCCGCGTCGGCCGCGAACCGGCACACCGCGCCCGGGCCCACGGTCACCCGCAGCCGCACCGCGGCGCGCCCCCTCCCCAGCGGCACCGGCGGGGCGGCGTCCACCTCGGCGGCGTCCTCGTCCGCGGTGCGGCACACCAGGACGATCCGGTCGCCGTCGTGGCGCAGGCCCGCCCAGCAGTACGTCGCGCCCAGCATGACCAGCCCGGCGCGGGCTTCCGCGGTTGTGGTGGACAGGGTCATCGAGGTCGTCGCCGTGAAGGACTCGGCGGGCAGCCGCTGGCCCAGTACGTTCGGCAGCAGCCGGAGGTCATGACCGGCCGGGCCGGGCCAACAGGCCAGCGCGAGCCGGCGGGGGAAGTGGCGGAACGACCACCAGGCCGGGTCGGCGTTCGCCTGCCAGCTCCACTGCTTCCCCAGCTCCGGCCCGGTGAACTCGTCGCCGGTGGCGGGCGCCGTCACCCTCGTCCGGCCGTGGACGCGTGGCTTGGTGTGCACCAGCACCGGGGTGCCCCGGCCACTGCCGTCGTCGTCGCCCATCACCGGCCAGCCGTCGGGGCGCCACCGCATCGGCTGGAGGTGCACCACCCGCCCGTAGGCCCCGCGATCCTGGAAGTGCAGGAACCAGTCCTCACCGCCCGGTGTGCTCACCCACGCCCCCTGGTGCGGCCCGTTGACGGGGCTGCCGCCCTGGGCGAGCACGATGCGGTCCTCGTACGGGCCCTGGATGGAGCGGGAGCGGAACGCCGACTGCCAGCCGTTGGTGACGCCTCCGGCCGGAGCGAAGATCCAGTACCAGCCGTCCCGCTTGTAGAGCTTCGGCCCCTCCAGCGTGGTGTAGCCGGGCAGCTCGTCGCCGTTGACGACGATGCGGCCCTCGTCGAGCAGGGCGGTGCCGTCGGGGCTCATCCGGTGCAGCGTCAGCCGGTTGTTGATGCCGCTGCGGCTCTTCGCCCAGGCGTGGATCAGATACGCCTGGCCGTCGTCGTCCCACAGCGGACACGGATCGATGAAGCCCTTGCCCGGCTTGAGCGGGTGCGGTGCGCTCCACGGGCCGCGCGGATCGGTGGCGGTCACCACGAAGATCCCGAAGTCCGGGTCCGGATAGAAGATCCAGAACTTGCCGTCGTGGTGGCGCAGGGCCGGGGCCCACACCCCTTGGCCGTGCCGCGGTTCGCTGAAGTGGTCCCTGGGCAGCAGTTCGGTCAGGGCGTGCCCGATGACGGTCCAGTTGACCAGGTCGGTGGAGCGCAGGACGGGCAGTCCGGGAATGCGGTTGAAGGTGGAGGCGACCAGGTAGAAGTGGTCGCCCACCCGGATCGCGTCGGGGTCGGACCAGTCCGCGTTGAGCACCGGGTTCTGATAGCGGCCGTCTCCCAGGTCGGCCACCCAGGGCAGCCGCCCCCGCGCCCGGGCGGCCTGCGCGCCCGTTCCCTCCGGGCCTTCGGTGGCCGCCTCGGCGCGGGCGGTGCCACCGGCCGCGCCCAGTACCGCCGACGCGGCCGCCGCGCCGAGGCCGGTCCGTATCACGTGCCTGCGACTGTGCTGGCTCACTGTTGTCTCCGCATCTCGACATCTCGAACGGGGATGAGTACGTGTACTCGCTCCAGTAAGCGCTTACCGGCAGGAGTGTGGCAGCGGGGGAGTTTATGGGCAAGACGCCCGGACGTCCTGATCTCGCGTCAGATCAACCTGGCTGAGCTTCACATGATGCGCACCGGGACAATGGGGCGCGCACGGTCCGCGCAGTCTCGGTCAAAGGAAATCGGATGAACACTCACGACTACGTCATCGTCGGCGGCGGATCCGCGGGGTGTGTGCTGGCGGCCCGGTTGTCGGAGGACCCGGAGGTCCGGGTGGCGCTGATCGAGGCGGGAGGGCCCGACACGGCGCAGGAGATCCATGTGCCCGCCGCCTTCCCCCAGTTGTTCAAGAGCGAGGTCGACTGGGATCTCCATTCGGGCCCCGAACCGGGGCTCGGTGGCCGCCGGACCTATCTGCCCCGCGGCAAGGTGCTGGGCGGCTCCAGTTCCATCAACGCGATGATCTATATGCGCGGCAACCGCGCCGACTACGACGGCTGGGCCGCAGCCGGGGCCACCGGCTGGTCGTACGGCGAGGTGCTGCCGTACTTCCGGCGCGCGGAGGACAACGAGCGCGGCGAGAACGTGTTCCACTCGGTGGGCGGGCCGCTCGCCGTCAGCGACAGCAGGTCCTGTCACCCGCTCGCCAGCGCGTACATCGAGGCCGCAGTGCAGGCCGGACACCCGCGCAACGAGGACTTCAACGGCCCGACCCAGTTCGGCGTCGGGCGGCACCAGGTGACCCAGCGCAATGGCATGCGCTGTAGTGCGGCCGTCGCCTATCTGCACCCCGTGCTGGGGCGGCCGAACCTCACCGTGCTCTCGTCGGCCCGGGCCCACCGCGTGCTGATCGAGGGCGGCCGGGCCGGGGGAGTGGTGGTGGAACGCGGCGGCACGGTCGAGGTGATCCGCGCCGAGCGCGAGGTGATCCTGTCCGCGGGCGCCTACGAGTCCCCGAAGCTGCTGATGCTGTCCGGGATCGGGCCCGCCACCACGCTGTCGTCCTTCGGCATCGACGTGGTGCGCGACCTCCCGGTGGGGGAGGGCCTCCAGGACCACTACATGGCTCTGCTGAACTTCCGCACCGATGTCGAATCGCTGATGACCGCGGCGACCCCGGAGAACGAAGCGCTGCTGGCGAACGAGGGGCGCGGCCCGCTGACGTGCAACATCGGCGAGGCCGGTGGCTTCTTCCGCAGCCGGGACGGACTGGACGCCCCGGATGTGCAGTTCCACATGGCGCCGGTGCTGTTCCATCAGGACGGGCTCGCCCCCGCCACCGAGCACGGTTTCGCGCTGGGCCCGTGTGTGCTCGCCCCGACCAGTCGCGGCCGGGTGACGCTGGGCTCCGCGAGCCCGGACGCCGAACCCAGGATCATGCACAACTACCTCATGACGGCCGAGGACCAGTACTGCATGGTCCAGGGCGTCCGCATCGCCCTGCGGATCGCGGCACAGGACGCGTTGACCCGGGTCACCACCGGCCCGTTCGACGTGCCGGACTCGGACTCCGACGCGGATCTGCTCGCCTTCGCGCAGCGGGCCGGGCAGACGCTCTACCACCCGACGTCGACCTGCGCCATCGGCTCCGTGGTCGACCCCGAGCTGCGGGTGTTCGACGTGGCGGGGCTGCGGGTCGTCGACGCCTCGGTGTTCCCGACGGTGCCCAGGGGGAACACCAACGCCCCCGTCATCATGGCCGCGGAGAAGGCCGCCGACCTCATCCGGGGCTTCCCCGCGGCGATACGCTGACGCCACCGCGCCCGTCCCCGTGCGGGTACCCGTACCGGCCCGACCGCGCCCGGGGCGTGGCGCGGTTCAGCCGTTCCAGCTCTCGTCGTACGGGTCGCGCGGGGCCGGGACCGGTGTGGCGCGGCTGACGTCGATGTACGGGATGACGCCCCCGCCCACCGGGTCCCTGGTGCGCTTGCCGGTGTAGGTGCCGGTGACTTCGAGCCAGGTGTCGGGCCGCAGGACCGGGGGAGTCCGCCCGGACAGGCCGACCTTGACGGGCTGTGCGTCGGCGGCGCAGCAGTTGAGGGCCATGCGCACGAGATAGGGCGCGCCACGGCGGTCGAGGGCGACAAAGCCGGTGATCCTGACGTTCCGGTCGCGGAGGGAACGGCCGTGGTCGTAGACCGCGCGGCCCGCGTAGTCGGCCACGTTGAGGGAGAGCGGGTCGCCGGCGGGGAGGGTGGGGAAGCCCCAGGGCGGCCGTTGCAGCGCCGTGCCCGCGTGCATGGCGCTGTAGGAGCCCAGCGCGGGCGGGGCGACCAGGATGAGGGCGAACAGGGGCAGCACCAGCAGCCAGGAGACACGTGGTTCGCGGTGGCCGTGGCCGTGGCCGTGCTCGTGGCCGTCGCGCTGGTGCCGCAGTTCGTACCAGACGGTGGCGACGGCGGTGCCGATCAGGACGACACCGGCCGCGAGCAGCAGCGGGCGCAACCCGGCCTTGACGTAACGCAGATAGAGGTCGGTGAACCCGGCGTGCAGCACGGCCACGCCGAGGAGGAACAGCACCGCTGCCTGGGCCTGTCGGTTCACAGCAGCACCGCCCCGACCAGCGCCGACGCAAGGATGGCCACGGCGAAGGTGGCGGGGGCGAACCGCAGCGCGAACCCGCGGCCGAACGTACCGGCCTGCATGGCGAACAGCTTCAGGTCGATCATCGGCCCCACGACGAGGAACGCCAGCCGGGCGGTGAGCGAGAACTGCGACAGCGACGCGGCCACGAACGCGTCGGCCTCGGAACAGATCGACAGCACCACCGCGAGGAGCCCCAGGGCGAGGATCGCCACCACGGGGTTGCCCGCCGCCGTGTGCAGCCAGCTCGCGGGCACCACGGCCTTGAGGGTGGCCGCGGTCATCGCGCCCACGACCAGGAAGCCACCGGCGTGCATCACGTCGTGCCGTATGGACCCCCAGAACGCCGCCCCCTTGCCCAGGCCGTCGAGCGACGGGTGGGCCGGTGGCCGCATCCAGTCGGTGCGGCCCAGCCGCTGCCACAGCCAGCCCATCACGCACGCCACGAGCAGGCTCGCCGCGAACCGGGCGAGAACCATGCGCGGTTCGCCGGGAAACGCCACGGCCGTGGCGGTCAGCACGATCGGGTTGATGGCGGGGGCGGACAGCAGGAACGCCAGCGCCGCCGCGGGGGTGACACCCCGTCGTACGAGCGCCCCGGCCACCGGCACGGAGGCGCATTCGCAGCCGGGCAGCACCGCCCCGGCCACCCCGGCGACCGGCACCGCGAGGGCGGGGCGCCCGGGCAGCGCGCGGGCGAAGAACGACGGTGGCACGAACACCGCGATGACGGCCGACAGCAGCACACCGAGGACGAGGAACGGCAGGGCCTGCACGACCACGGCCACGAACACGGTCATCCAGCTCTGCATCACCGGCGCGGACAACGCCCCGCGGACCGGCCCCTGGAGCGCCACCACCAGGACCAGCAGCAGGGTCAGCACGAGGGAGGAGTTGAACCGCCGGGCCCGGGGATCGTCCGCGCCGTCCCGGCGGCCGTCCCGGGCCGGGGGCGCTTTGGTGAGGGTCACGGGTGAGGTACCTCCGGCGTGGAAGAGCGTCGAGGGTGGCTTCCCCTCGCCCTTCAGTACGCCGATTCGGGCGCGGCTTCTCACTCCGATCCGGGTGCGCGGCGGTTCCGGGTGCGCGGCCGTTCCGGGTGCGTGGCCGTTCCGGGTGCGCGGCGGTTCCGGGCTCACGGCCGTTCCCGGCTCACGGCCGTTCTGCGTGCGCGGCCGCCGCCGGTGATCAGCCCGGGGGGCCGGGCAGCGGCTGCTCGGCCCAGATGACCTTTCCGTGCGCGGTGTAGCGGGTGCCCCAGCGCCGGGCGAGCTGGGAGACCAGGAACAGGCCCCGCCCGCCCTCGTCGGTCAGATCGGCCCGCCGCAGATGGGGCGAGGTGCTGCTGCCGTCGGACACCTCGCAGATCAGGCTGCGGCCGCGGAGCAGCCGTATCCGTACGGGCGGGGCGCCGTACCGCAGGGCGTTGGTGACCAGCTCGCTGATGACCAGCTCGGCGGCGAAGGCGGCGTCGTCCAGCCCCCAGTCCCGGATCCGCTGGGCGCAGGCGGCGCGGAGCGGGGCGACCGCCGCCGGGTCGGCGGGCACCTCCCACTGGGCCACGTTCTCCGGGGCGAGCCGGCGGGTGCGGGCCACCAGCAGGGCGGCGTCATCGCTCGGACGGGCCGGGAGGACGGTTGCGAACAGCTCCTGGCAGGTGTCGGCGGGGCCGCGGTCCGGGGCGGCGGCGAGGGTGCGGCGCAGGAGGTCCAGGCCGGTGTCGTGGTCCCGGTCGTGGCCGGCGACCAGTCCGTTGGTGTACAGGACCAGGCGGGTGCCCTCGGGCACCGGCAGGTCGGCCGCCTCGAAGGGCTCTCTGCCCAGGCCCAGCGGCGGTGAGGCCGGTACCTCGGGGGTGTGCACGGTGCCGTCGGGGCAGGCCACTACGGGGCCCGGGTGGCCGGCCCGGGCCACGCTGCACCGGCCGGAGACCGGGTCGTAGATCGCGTACAGGCAGGTGGCGCCGGTGATGCGCGCGCTGTCGGAGTCCGTCTCGCGCTCCAGGTCGAGCCGGGCGACCAGCTCGTCCAGGAGGGCGAGCACCTCGTCCGGGGGCAGGTCCAGGGCCGAGAAGTTCTGCACCGCGGTGCGCAGTCGGCCCATCGTGGCCGCCGCGTGCAGACCCTGCCCGGCCACGTCTCCGACGACGAGGGCGACCCGGGCTCCGGGGAGCGGGAGCACATCGAACCAGTCCCCGCCCACCCCGGCCCGCGCGGGCAGATAGTGGGACGCCACGTCCACGGCGTCCTGGTCGGGCAGCGCGCCGGGCAGCAGATTGCGCTGGAGCGTGGTGACCATGGTGTGCTCGCGGGTGTAGCGGCGCGCGTTGTCGACGCACACCGCGGTGCGCGCGGCCAGCTCCCCGGCGATCACCAGATCCTCGTCGTCGAACGGCGCGCGCGGCCGGGTCCGGCAGAAGGTGGCCACGCCCAGCGGGACGCCGCGGAATTGCAGCGGAACCGCGAGCAGCGAGTGGATCCCCTGGTCGCGCAGGCGCCGGGCCTCGGCCTCGTACCCGGCGGGCCACTCGGCGGCATCGCTCAGATCGGCGCGCAGGACGGCCTGCCCGCTCTCCAGCGCCTCGCGCTGCGGCGACGACGGTGGAGGGACGGCCCTCTCGCCCGAGCGGAAGAGCGGGTGCTCGGGCGGTACGCCGCCGACCGCCGTGCGGTGGAGTACGCCGTGCGGCACCGCCGGTTCCTCGCCCCGCAGCACCGGCTCCAGCAGTTCGACGGTGGCGATGTCGGCGAACCGGGGGACGCCCACCCCCACCAGCTCCTCCGCGGTGCCGGTCAGCTCCAGGGTGGAGCCGATCCGTACCCCGGCGTCGTACAGCAGCCGCAGCCGCTCGCTCGCGGCCTCGGCGCGGCCGGACAGCGCGCGCAGCTCGGTGGTGTCCCGCAGCGTCGCCACGCTCCCGGCGGGGCCGCCCGCCCGGTCGGTGGGCCGGATGTTGACGGCCAGCAGCCGGTTCCCGGCGGCGTGCACCTCGTCGGTGACGGGCTGCCCCGCGGCCAGCAGCCGGGTCAGCCGCGGTTCGAGGCCGAGTGCGGTGGCGTGGCTTCCGTCGCTGTCGGGGGTCAGCTGGAGCAGCCGCCGGGCCTCGTCGTTGACCAGCAGCAGCCGCCCGTCGGCGTCCATGATCAGCACGCCTTCCCGGACCGAGTGCAGCACCGCGTCGTGGTGGGCGTACATGCGCGTCATCTCGGCGGGCCCCAGGCCGTGCGTCTGCCGCCGCAGCCGCCTGCTGGTCAGCGCCGTCCCGGCCGTCGCCAGGGCGAGGGCTCCGCCGCCCGCCCCGAGCAGCAGCGGCAGCTGGCGGTGCACCTCGGCGTTGACGCTGTCGATCCGGACCCCGACCGAGACTCCGCCGGCCAGGGCGCCGTCGGCCGTGGTGATGGGGACCGCCGAGATCACGGAGGGGCCCTGGCTCGCCCGGAAGGTCCGGGCGACCGTCTTTCCGGCGAGTTCGTCCCGCACCACCGAGGCGGGGCCGACGATCCGCTTGCCGATCAACGCCGTCTCGGGGTGGGTGAGGCGCATCCCGCGCCGGTCGAAGACCACGACGCTGTCGACGCCGGTGCGCCTGCGCACCTCTTCGGCGCGGGGCTGGAGCAGCGCCGTCGGGTGGTCACCGGCCATGGCCCGGGCGACCCCGGGCCCCTCCGCGAACGTTCTGGCGACGGCCAGCGACCGCTGGCGCGCCTCTCCGGTGGCGTTGCTCCGGGCTTCCAGCACAAGCGCCGCCACCGCCAGGGAGACGAGGACGAGGGTGAGGAGGACCTGAAGGATGAAGGCCTGTCCGGCGAGGCTCGGCGCCCGTGACGGCGTCCGTATTCGGCCCCGGACCATACGAGCAAAATTGCTCATGTCGGCATTTATAACATCCCTTTCCGGCCACCTCGGCAGGGCCAAGATCATGCGGGGTCTTCTGCCCGCCGTCGATGCGCGGAGGATCATGTTCCGGCCGATCCGCGGCCGAGCGCAATACCTGGTCACCGGGTAGTCCGTGGGCGGGATTCCGGTCGTGACCCGGAGAGGTGCGTGTCGCGCGCGGTGTGTGTCTGGCTTGTTAACGACCTGGTCCTGGGCGGTACCGCAGCGTAGCCGTACGCAACGCTTAGGATCACCGCATGGTCACGGCCCGGTCGCGTTTCGGCATCCGGTGGGCTCGCGTGGTGGCGAGCCCGCTGCGTCTGCTGTGCCTGGCCGCGCTCCTGATCGGCTTCGTCTCCCTGCACGCGGTGAGCGCCGAAGCCGTAACCGGCCATCTGGCCGGCTGCGCGTCCTCTCCTGTGGCGTCTCCTGTGGCGTCGCCCATGGCGTCCGCCGCGCAGGGCGAGACCCCGGAAGAGACCGCGGAGACCAAGGGCACGGAGTCCGGGGCCGAGGAGTCCGGGGCCGAGGAGTCCGGGGCCGCGGGGCATCATCACGACGACGAGGCGTCCCATTCGGCGCACGAATGCGTCCTCGCGCAGCCCGAGCAGGGGCCCGAGGTGGCGGCCCCGTGCCCGGCCCTCCCGGCCGAGGGCACGCGCGGTGCGGCCGGGCACACGCCGTCCTCGCGCCCGGTCGCGGCCACGGCGGCGGGTTCCACGCCGTCCGATCTCCAGCGGACCGCGGTTCTGCGCATCTAGTACGGGCCGGTATCGGACCTCGTCGACGCCCCCGCACCTTTTCCGGTGACCGCGGTCATCCGTCATCGGTGTTCGGCGCGATGAGTCCCGCGCCGTGATGGCGCCGTCGTTTCCTTGCCGATTCCAGTCCGCCACCTCCCGCGCCACGCGGCGGGAGGGCGGCCGCCGTGCGGAGAAACCGTGCTGATCCCTGCCTCATGCCCTCATCCCCGGGCCGCCCGCCGCCCGTTGTGGCCCCGCCGACTCCTGGCGTTCGTCCTGGGTGCACTGCTGCTGACCGGACCCACCTGCCTCGGCCACAGCGTCGGCGCGGAACACGCCCAGGGCCCGCGCGTCGCGCACGACTCCCGGCAGTCCCCGGCCGCCGAGATCGCCGAGACCGCCGGGCAGCCGTCCGCCGACGGCCCGGAGGGGCCCGAGCACTGTGCGCCGACGCCCCGTGAAACGTTCGGCCGGGCCGCGCAGCCGTCGGCACGTGCCCTTCCCGCCACCGCCACCACCGCCGATGTCTGCCGGACCGTGGTCCTCGTGGTGGCCCCGGACCACCCGCACGCGCTCTTCCCACGAGCGCCGACGGTCAGATCCACCCTCTGCTCGACCAGTCGGTGGCGCATATAGGAGCGGTCGTCGTGGCCCGCGCCCCGGTTGCCGCCCTCGGCGACCGGACGCGGATCGGTGCAGGCCATTTCGCCGCACCGTGCCCGAGATGAGCATCCGACGAGCCATCAACCACCGAAAGCGGACAGATGCGATCTCTGACCCTCAACGACGCCACCCCCACCGTCCCCGGACTGTCCGGGCTGGTGGGCAACACGCCTGTCCTGCGGGTGTCCGAGCCCCTGGCCCCGGCCGGCCGCGGCTTCTGGGCCAAGCTGGAGGGCTTCAACCCCGGCGGCATCAAGGACCGGCCCGGTCTGCACATGGTCGAACGGGCACGCGCCCGCGGAGACCTGCGTCCCGGCTGCGCGATCGTCGAGTCGACCAGCGGCACGCTGGGGCTCGGCCTCGCCCTGGCCGGTCTGGTGTACGGCCATCCCGTCACCCTCGTCACCGACCCCGGTCTGGAGCCGTCGATGACCCGGCTGCTGACCGCCTACGGCGCCTGGGTCGACATGGTCACCGAGCCCCATCCGGAGGGCGGGTGGCAGCAGGCCCGCCGCGACCGGGTGACCGAACTCCTCGCCCGCAACGCCGGTTCCTGGTGCCCCGACCAGTACAACAACCCCGACAACACCGCCGCCTACACCCCGCTCGCCCTCGAACTGGCCTCCCGGTTCGGCCACATCGACATCCTGGTGTGCAGCGTGGGCACCGGCGGCCACTCCGCGGGCGTCTCCCGCGTGCTGCGCCAGCTCTACCCCGAGATCACCGTGGTCGGAGTGGACACCATCGGCTCGACCATCTTCGGGCAGCCCGCCCGCACCCGGCTGATGCGCGGCCTGGGGTCGAGCATCTACCCCCGCAACGTCGCCTACGAGAACTTCAGCGAGGTGCACTGGGTCGCCCCGCACGAGGCGGTGTGGACCTGCCGCCAACTGGCCTCGTCGCACTACGCCACCGGCGGCTGGAGCGTGGGCGCGGTGGCGCTGGTCGCCGGGTGGCTGGCCCGTACCCACCCCTCGGACGCCCGCATCGTCGCGGTGTTCCCGGACGGCCCGCAGCGGTATCTGGACACCGTGTACAACGACGACTACTGCGCCGCCAACGGCCTGCTTGACCAGCCGCCCGCACCCGAACCGGACACGATGGGACACCCCGGCGAGCGGGAAGTGGCCCGCTGGACCCGCTGCACCTCAGTGGTCGACCCGCTCGCCGCGGGCGACCCGGCCGGTCCGTCGCGGCCCGCCGCCCCGGCCGCACCGGAGGCCGCCCGATGAAGGCCACGTTCACCCAGGTGCGGTCGTACGAGCGCAGCGTCCAGCTGCTGATGGTGAACCAGTTCACCATCAACCTCGGCTTCTACATGCTCATGCCCTATCTGGCCGCGCATCTGTCCGGGACCCTCGGGCTCGCCGGATGGCTGGTCGGACTCGTGCTGGGCGTACGGAACTTCAGCCAGCAGGGCATGTTCCTGGTCGGCGGCGCCCTGGCCGACCGGTTCGGGTACAAGCCGCTGATCGTGGCGGGGTGTGTGCTGCGCACCGCCGGTTTCGCGACGCTCGGGCTCGTGGAGTCGCTGCCCGCGCTGCTGGCCGCCTCCGCGGCCACCGGCCTCGCCGGGGCCCTGTTCAACCCGGCGGTCAGGGCCTATCTGGCCGCGGACGCGGGGGAGCGCCGGGTGGAGGCGTTCGCCCTGTTCAACATCTTCTACCAGGCCGGAATCCTGCTCGGCCCGCTGGTGGGCATGGTGCTGACGGGCGTCGACTTCCAGGTCACCTGCCTGGTCTCGGCCGGGATCTTCGCCGTGCTGAGCGTCGTACAGATCCGGTCGCTGCCGGCCCGCCGCGCCGATGACGGCCCGGAGCCCGGGCGGGAGGGCCGTGAGCGGGTGCTGACCCAGTGGCGCGGGATCATGGCCAACCGTCCGTTCCTGCTGTTCTCCGTCGCCATGATCGGCTCGTATGTGCTGTCGTTCCAGGTCTATCTGGCCCTGCCGCTGGAGGTACGACGGCTCGGCGGCGAAGGGGAGTTCGGCACCGCGGCGGTGGCGCTGCTCTTCGCCGTCTCCGGGCTGAGCACCATCGTCGGCCAGACCCGGGTGACCGCGTGGTGCAAGGCCCGCATGGCGCCCGGCCGGGCCCTGGGCTGGGGGCTGGCCCTCATGGGGGTGGCGTTCCTGCCGCTGCTGGTGGCGACCGCGCTGCCCGTGCCGGATGGCGGACCCGGCAGATGGCTCCTCGCGGCCGTGCCGCCCGCGCTCGCCGCGTTCCTGCTGGCGCTGGGCACGATGATCGCGTACCCGTTCGAGATGGACACCATCGTCCGGCTCTCGGGGGAGCGGCTCGTGGCCACCCACTACGGGCTGTACAACACCATCTGCGGGGTGGGCATCACCCTCGGGAACCTGCTCACCGGAGCGGCGCTGGACGCCGCACGCGAAGCGGGCATGCCCGCCGTCCCGTGGATCGTGCTGCTCGCGCTCGGCCTGGCCTGCGCGGCGGCGCTCTTCGGACTGCACCGCACGGGCCGGCTGGCACCGGCGGTGCCCGAACCCCGCCCCGCGGCGGCCTGACCCGGTCCAGACGCAGGAGGCGCCCCCGCCGGTGGCCATGACCGGCCACCGGCGGGGGCACGACACCCCCTGAGCCGCCGAACAGGTGCCGCCGCCCGGTGGCGCGGCGGTGATCGCGCCGGGTCCCGTGCCGGGCCCGTACGGTCGCATCACCCGCCCTACGACCAGGGAGTGCCACCGTGCGGAACCCCAGCCCCCTGACCGGACGCCTCGCCGTCGTGACCGGTGCCGCCCGCGGACTGGGCGCGGCCATGGTCCGGGAACTGGCGGGGCGCGGCGCACGGGTCGTCCTCCTCGGCCGGGAAGAGGAAACCCTCGCGCAGGTGGCCGACTCGCTCGCCGCGGAAACCCACTGCTACGCGGTCGACGTGGCCGACGACGCGGCGATGACCCGGGTGGCCGGGCTGATCCACGACCGCGTCGGGTGGCCGTCGGTCGTCGTCGCCAACGCGGGCGTGGCCGAGGGCGGGCCCTTCGGGGATTCGCCCCCGGCCACCTGGCGGCGTGTCATCGAGGTGAACCTCATCGGCAGCGCGAACACCGCGCGGGCCTTCCTGCCCGGACTGCTCGCCACCCGCGGCTACTTCCTCCAGATCGCCTCGACGGCCGCCTTCGGCTCCGCGCCCATGATGAGCGCGTACTGCGCCTCGAAGGCGGGCGCCGAATCCTTCGCCCAGTCCCTGCGCGCCGAACTCGCCCACCAGGGGGTCGGTGTCGGCATCGGCTATCTGAGCTGGACCGCCACCGACATGATCCGCGACGTGGACCGGTACGGGGTGCTGAGGGAACTGCGCGCCCATATGCCGCCACCGGCCCGACGCGTCCACCCCGCCGCCACGGTGGCCGCGCGCATGGTGACCGCCGTCGAACGACGCGCCGCCACCGTCTACGCACCGCCGTGGTTGCGCCTCGCCCAGCCGGTCCGCCCCCTGCTGCCGCCGCTGGTCACCTGGTTCTCCACGCGCGAGCTGCCCCGGCTGGCCGAGCGGACCCGCTTCGAGGCGACCGGGCTCCTCGGGGCCGGTGGCCGCGCGGATCAGACGGCGGCCGAGGACTGAAGACGCCACGGCGTTCAGCCGTTGTCGTGGAGGGTGCCGTGCTCGTCCATGGTCGGGTGCATCTTCATGGGGCCGTAGTCGTCGAGGTCCGAGGGGCGCGGCGGCTCCGGCCCGTCGCGGCCGCTGCGCACCATCCGCTCGATGCGGCAGATCCGGAACAGGCGGCCGTCCACGCGGGCCTCGTCGGCCCGGCGGGCGCGCCTGAATTCCTCGGCGGCCTGTGCGTACACCGCCCTCTTGCGCTCGCCGAACTCGTACAGCAGCGGCCACATCTCGGCCATCCCCTGGTAGAGCAGCCGCCGCGCGTCGTGCGGCGTGGGCATCAGGGCGCTCTGCGGCCGCCACCGCTGCCCGGCGCGCTCGGCCACGCCGAAGCCGACGGGCAGCAGGACGATGTCGGGATGGGTGGTGACGGCCCGCTCGGAGTGCTTGCGCACGATGGCGGGGAACCGGGGGCCGGTGTAGGCGAAGGTGCTCAGCGCCAGCTTCATGGCGCCCGCCATCAGCCCGGCCTCGTCCTGCTCGGGGTCCAGGACGAAGCCCGTGTCGGGCGACCGGGCCTCGTGCCGTCCGTCCCAGGAGATGAGGGACGGTTCCGGGTCGGTGGGCCGCGGCGGCTCCAGGTTGTGCTCGCCGGTGCGGGCGAACTCGTCCCCGCGCACCACCCGGTAGCGCACGCCGAGCACGGACACCTCGTTCAGCGGCTTCTTCTCGAGCCGGGCCACCGCGGCGAGCAGTGCGCGGCGGGTGACGGGGGCGTCGGTGTCGTCCTTGGCCTTGAACCACAGGAGCGAGTTCAGATCGTCCCGGGCCTCCTGGGGCGTGCCGCTGGTCACCGGCTTCACCAGACGCCAGTGCTCCCCGGCGGCGGGGTCCTGAACGGCCAGGCCGAAGACGGGCCCGCGGAGGGCGAGATGCGGATAGCGGGAGGACGCGTCCACGGCGTCGGCTTCGGTCACCCATGCGGCGGGGTCGTCGCGCCGCACCAGATCCGCGTGGAGCCGGTCCAGCTTTCGCTTCCAGTGTTCGGCCATGCGCACATTGTCGGGGCTTCCGGCGGAACACGGGCGGGAACGCCCCAAGTGATCAAAAGCCTTAAATCCGATGTCAGTACTGTCTGTCCGCCGGTCGCTGGGCGGTCGGGCGGGGGCCGGAAGGCGGTGCGTGGCGCGTCGCGGACGGGTGGATGACCGCGGCGCATAGCCTGACATATCGGTGTTCGCGGGAAGGCGTTCGAACCATGACGACACGGACGACACGTCAGCACTGGCTCTTCGGCGATCAGCTCGGCCCGCACTTCGCCGACCACCGCCACCACGGCCCCGACGCCCAGGCCCCACTGATCATGATCGAGGCGAGGTCGGTGCTGAGCCGCCGCCGCTTCCACCGGGCCAAGGCGCATCTGCTGCTGTCGGCGATGCGCCACCGGGCCGCCGAACTCGGCGACAGGGTGCGGTACGTCCGGGCCCGGACCTACCGCGAGGGGCTGGCCGAGGCCGCCGGACGGGACCGGGTGACGGTCTGCCACCCGACCTCCCGCCGGGCGCTGGAACTGGTCGGCTCGCTCGGCCAGGTCGACGTGCTGCCCGCGAAGGGCTTCCTGGTGACGATGGCGGACTTCGCCACGTGGGCCGGGGAGCACGCCCGCGGACGGCTGCGGATGGAGGACTTCTACCGCTGGGTGCGCCGCGAGCACGAACTGCTGATGGAGGGCGACGAGCCCGCGGGCGGCCGGTGGAACTTCGACGACCAGAACCGCGAACCGCCGCCGCGCGGGGCACGGACCCTCGACACCCGCGGACCCTGGCGCCCCGACGAGGACGAGATCGACGACCGGGTACGGCACGACCTGGACCGCTGGGAACGCGACGGCACGGTCTCCTTCGTCGGCCGCGACGGTCCGCGGCACTTCCCCGCCACCCGGCGCGAGGCGCTCGCGTCGCTGCGCCACTTCGTGACCCACCGGCTGCCCTGCTTCGGGCCGTACGAGGACGCGATGCTCGCGGCGGACCCGGTCATGTGCCACAGCCGCCTGTCGGCACCGCTCAACCTCGGGCTGCTGCACCCGGCCGAGTGCGTGGACCGGGCGGAGAGCGCGTGGCGCGACGGTGCCGCGCCGCTGGCCGGTGCCGAGGGGTTCGTACGGCAGATCGCCGGATGGCGGGAGTACGTCTGGCATCTGTACTGGCACTTCGGCGAGGACTACCGCGGCCGCAACGCCCTGCGCCACACCGCCCCGCTGCCCGGCTGGTTCCTGGAGCTGGACGCCGACGCGGTGACCGCGCGCTGCCTGGCCACGGTGCTGGCCCAGGTCCGGGACACCGGGTGGACCCACCACATCCCCCGGCTGATGGTGCTCGGCAGCCGCGCGCTCCAGGACGGCTGGGACCCGGTGGCGGTCACCGACTGGTTCCACCGCTGCTTCGTCGACGGCTACGACTGGGTGATGCTGCCGAACGTCGTCGGCATGTCGCAGTACGCCGATGGCGGGCTCATGACGACCAAGCCGTACACCTCCGGCGGGGCGTACATCAACAGGATGAGCGACCTGTGCGGCCCCTGCGCCTACCGCCCGGGCGACCGGACCGGTGACCGGGCCTGCCCGTACACCACCGGCTACTGGTCCTTTCTGCACCGGCACCGGGAGCGCCTGGCCGGGAACCACCGCATGGCCCAGGCGGTGCGGGGGCTGGACCAGCTGGGCGATCTGCCGGAGGTGCTCACGCGGGCCACGGAGCGGGGCGACGCCGCGCCGTGAGGTGATGCCGACTCCCTTTCCCGAGGCGTACTCACGTGCTTTCTGAATTCCTCTCCGGGTGAGAGGTGAACGAACGCTTTACGGCGCGTGAAGTATCACTGCATCTCGTGCCTCTTGTCCGCCGTGGGAGCCGGGTCTACAACTGACGCAACACCGTGACCCGCACGCCCTTCAGGAGGTTCCAACTGCGCCGGGAAACGCTGAACGGCGGCCGCGTCATCATTGTCGGCGGCGGCGTGATCGGTACCTCCATCGCCTTCCACCTGAGCGAACGCGGATACCGCGATATCACCGTGGTGGAACGGGGACGACCGGGAGAAGGTACGACGGCGTACGGGACCGGAGGTATCCGGCAGCAGTTCTCGACGCGTGTGAATATCGAGCTGGTGCGCCGCTCGCTCCCGTTCTGGCGCGACTTCGAGGAAATGACCGGCGCGCCGATGCATTTCCGGCAGCACGGTTACCTCTTCCTCATATCGGACCCCGCCACCCTCCGTACCTTCGAGAAGAACGCGGAACTCCAGCGGTCCCTCGGCGTCGACGTGACGATGCTCGACCCGCAGCAGGCGGCAGACCTCTTTCCCGGGATCCGGACCGACGACCTGCTGGGCGCCACCTACTCCGCCGACGACGGGTCCGGTTCCCCGGCCGACGCCGTCGCCGGATATCTGCGCGGAGCGCGCGCCCGTGGGGCGGAGGTCCGGCCGCACACCGAGTTCCGCGGGATCGTCACGGACGCCGACGGCGCGGTACGCGGCGTCCGGACCGCGGACGGCACGCTCGACGCCGAGCTGGTCGTGCTCGCCGCGGGGCCGCAGGTCCGCGGGGTGGGGCGGCTGTGCGGGGTGGACATCCCCGTACGGCCGCACCCCCGGCAGGCGTTCGCCACCGGCCCGCTGCCCGCCCTGCACGGCGGGCTGCCGCTCGCCGTCGACATGGCCAGTGGCGCGTATGTGCACCCCGAGGCGGCCGGGACGGCGATCGTCGGCGGCAACGACCGCGACGCACCCAGCAGCGAACAGGCGACGGTGGACTGGTCGCGGGTCGAGTCCCTGGCCGGTGCGCTGTCCCACCGCTTCCCCCCGCTGGAAGGGCTGGAGGTCACCCGGGGCTGGGCCGGGCTGCGGGAGATGACCGCCGACGACCACGCGATCGTCGGCCCGGTCGACCAGGTGCCCGGGCTGTGGGTCGCGGCGGGCTTCTCCGGCCACGGCTTCATGCAGTCCCCGGCGGTCGGCGCGGCGCTCGCAGAGTGGTGGCTGACGGGCGCTCCGCCCCTGGACCTCTCCGCGCTGCGGCTGTCCCGGTTCACGGATCGGGCTCTCGAACTCGAAACCGCCGTCTTCTGAGCCGTCTTCCGAGCCGCTTTCCGAGCCGCTTTCCGAGCTGTCTTCCGATCCGTCTTCCGAACGGAGCCCGCCATGGCTTGCGATACGAATCCGACCGGGGCCGAACTGCTCGTCGCGACGCTCGTCCGGCACGGCGTCGACACCGTCTTCGGCGTCCCCGGCGACACCGGCGTCATCCTGTACGACGTGTTCGCGCGGCACACCGGCGCCCTGCGCCACATACTCGCCCGGGACGAACGGCACGCGGGCTACATGGCCGACGGCTACGCCAGGACCCACCGGCGGATCGGCGTGTGCGAGGCGTCCAGCGGCGGCGGCGCCGTCTACCTGGCCGGTGGCCTGGGCGAGGCGTACGCCTCCAGCGTGCCGGTCCTGGCGATCACCAGTGACATCCACCGGCGCAGCCGTGGCTCCGGCGCCATCACCGAGATCGACCAGGAAGCCCTCTTCGGCGCCGTCACCACGTGGTGCCGTACCGCGGAGCGCGCCGCGGACATCCCCGCGCTGGTCGCGGAGGCCGTCGCCACCGCCACCGGCGGCCGCCCCGGGCCGGTCGCGCTGATCTTCCCCGAGGACGTCCTGGAGGAACACGCGGCGGCCGCCGTTCCCGAGGGCGACCCGGTCCTCCCGGCGGCCCGCCCCGGCGCCTCCGAGTTCGCCGTCGCGGGTGTCGCCGCGGACCTGGCGCGCGCGGAGCGGCCCGTGGTCTTCGCGGGCGGCGGTGTCCACGCCTCGGGCGCCTGGCGGGAACTGCTCGCGCTCGCCGAGCACGGCGCGCTCCCGGTGGCCACCACGATCCACGGCAAGGGCGCGGTCCCGGAGGACCATCCGCTCTCCCTCGGCGTCGCGGGCGGCAACGGCTGCCGCGGCTACGCCAACGACTACCTGGCCGGTGCCGACGCCGTTCTCATCGTGGGCAGCCGGGCCAATTCCACCGACACCAACGGCTACACCTCCCCGCCCCGCGACCCCGGTGTCCGGGTGGCGCAGATCGACACGGACGCCTCCCGCGCGGGCCGCAACTTCCCCGGCAGCGTGCCCCTCGTCGGTGACGCGGCGACCGTGCTGGACCAGCTGCGCGACCGGCTCCCGGCCGCCCCCGCCGCGGCCCGGGCGGCACGGGAGGCGGACATCGCCGCCGTACGGGACGCCTGGGCGCGCACCGCCGCCGACGAACTGCCGGACCCGGGCGAGGGACGGCTCCAGCCCCGCGAGGTGATCCGGGCCCTGCACCGGGTGTTCGGCCCGCGGGCCTGGGTGGTGGCCGACCCCGGCACCCCGACGCCGAACCTCTCGGCGTACTGGGAGAGCGCGGGGGAGGGGTGGCGGGTGGTGATCCCCCGTGGCCACGGGCCGATGGGCTACGCCATCCCCGCGGCGATCGGCGTGGCCGTCGCCCACCCGGGCGAGCGCGTCCTGTGCGTCACCACCGAGGGCAGCCTGGCCATGGGCGTCGGCGACTGGGAGACCGCGGCCCGCCTCGCGCTCCCCATCACCTACGTCGTGCTGGACAACACCTCGATGGGCTGGATCAAAATGCTCCAGCACCTGTTCCTCGAACGGCGCTACTTCGGGGTGGACCCCGGGCCGATCGACCCGGTCCCGCTGGCCACCGGCATGGGCCTCCCGGGCGCCAGGGCCACCACGCTCGACCAGCTGGACGTGCTGGTCAAGGAGTCCGTCGGCCGCCAGGGGCCGTCGGTCGTCCACGTCCCCGTACCCGAGCACAAGGACGCGCCGCCGCCCGTCGCGCCCTGGGAGGCCGTGCTGACCGGACGGTCCACCGGCCGTCCCGTGTACTGACCCCGCCGTCGGCCGTCCCGTGTACGTGCCCCCGCCGTATCCCCCTTCCATCGTCCGCCCTCTTCACAGCACGTGCAGGTTCCCGGAAGGATCCGCTCATGGAGGCTCACGCAGTACTCCCCACGCCCCCTGATTCCGCCGCGCCCACGGTCGACCATCCGACCGCCATGCGGGCCGCCCGGGCGAGCTTCACCGGCACCGCCATCGAGTGGTACGACTACTTCCTCTACGGCAGCGCCGCCGCCGTGGTGTTCCCCAAGGTGTTCTTCTCCGACCTCGGCTCCACCGCGGGCACCCTGACCTCCCTGGCCACGTTCGGTGTCGCGTTCTTCTTCCGGCCCCTCGGCGGCGTCGTCTTCGGCCACTTCGGCGACCGGCTCAGCCGCAGGCAGGCGCTGGTGGCCACCCTGCTGATCATGGGTATCGGCACCTTCGCGATCGGGCTGCTGCCCACCGTCGGACAGGTCGGTGTCCTCGCCCCGATCCTGCTGGTGTTCCTGCGCATGCTCCAGGGCATCGGACTCGGCGGCGAATGGGGTGGCGCGGCGCTGCTCATCGTCGAAAGCGCCCCCACAGAACGCCGCGGGCTGTACGCGTCGGCATGCCAGCTCGGCGTACCGGCGGGGCAGCTGGCCTCGGCGGGCATGGTGGCGCTGTTCTCGCTGCTGCCGGAGGAGCAGTTCCTCAGCTGGGGCTGGCGGATCCCGTTCCTCTTCAGCGGACTGCTCGTGGCCTTCGGCCTCTACCTGCGGAAACGGCTGCCCGAACCCGAGTTCCAGGCGCTCAAGGACGCGCGGAGGCGGCCGAAGCTGCCCCTCGCGGAGGTCCTGCGCCACGCCAAGAAGCAGACCCTTCTGCTGATCTTCGTGCAGGCCGCGTCCACGATCGGCTACTACCTCTTCACCGTGTACTCGCTGTCCTACGTCGAAGGCGATCTGGGACTGCCGCAGTCCTGGGCGCTGAGCGGGGTGCTCATCGGCGCCGCGCTGCTGCTCCCGGCGATGCCGCTGTACGCCGCGCTGTCGGACCGGATCGGACGCCGCCCGGTGTACTTCGCGGGCACCCTGTTCATCGCCCTGTTCGCGATCCCCTTCTTCTGGCTGCTGGACACGCGCAACCCGTATCTCATCGCGCTGGCGATCATCCTGGCGCTGGTGTGCGGCTACGGTCCCACCGGGGCGCTCAACAGCGTCCTGTACGCCGAGCAGTACCCCACCCGCTACCGCTACACCGGAGCCTCCGTGGCGTACCAGATGTCCAGCGTGGTCGCCGGGGCACCGGCGGCACTGGTCGCCGCCGCGCTGGTGTCCGCCACCGGATCGGGCATGGCAGTCTCCTGGTATGTGATCGGGGCGGCGGTCATCTCGCTGATCTGCGTGATAGCGCTCGAGGAGACCCACCGCACCGCGCTGACGAAGGAGTAGAGACGATGGCGGACATCGGGATCGTCATGCTGGACAACCGGATTCCCCGCCCGGCCGGTGACGTGGGCAACCCCGCCAGCTTCGACTTCCCCGTCGCCATGGCGGTCGCGCCGGGGGCCGGCACCCGCCAGGTGGTGGAGCGCTCGGCCGAGGGCCTGCTGCCCGCGCTCACGGCCGCCGCCACCGGCCTCCAGGACGCCGGGGCGGCCGCCGTGACCACCTGCTGCGGTTTCCTCGCCGTTCATCAGCCGGAACTCGCCGACGCCCTGCGGGTCCCGGTGGCCACCTCCAGCCTCCTCCAGGTCCCCCTGGTGCTCCAGACGCTGCGCCACGACCAGAGGTGCTGTGTGCTCACGGTCAACGCGAGCACGCTCACCGACGCCCATCTCCAGGCGGTCGGCGTCGGGCCCGCGCTGCGCGACCGCGTCCACCTCGCCGGTCTGGAACACACCGAGCACCTCTTCCACGTGCTCACCGGCGACGACGAGACCCTCGACGTGCCGCGCGCGGAGGCCGAGGTGGTGGCCGCGGCACAGGCCGTGCTCGGCGAGCACCCCGACATCGGCGCGTTCGTCCTCGAATGCACCAACCTCCCGCCCTACTCCGCCGCCATCAAGGCCGCCACCGGCCGCCCCGTCTGGGACGCGCTCACCCTCATCCGATGGCTGCACGGCGGCTGCGCGGAGCCGACGGCACCCGGGACATGATCATGCTGAACATGGTGCATCTCCAGACCCTCCAGGCGGTGCTGTCCACCGGCTCGCTCAGCGGGGCCGCCAAGGAGCTCGGCTACACCACCTCCGCGGTGTCCCAGCAGATCGCCGCGCTGGAACGGGCGCTGGGCGTGCGGCTCTTCGAACGCGGCCCGCGCAACCTGTGGCCCACCACGGCCGCCCTCCAGATGGGCCGCCACGCCACCGCCCTGCTGTCCCGGCTGGAGGAGGCCGAGGAGGACATCCGCGCGTACGCCGACGGCAACCGGGGACGGCTCAGGGTGGCCGCGTTCCCGACCGTGAGCGCCCAGCTCCTGCCCAAGGCGCTGCGCAGGCTGGTCGCCCGGCTGCCCGACGCCGAGATCACCCTTCAGAACGACGGCGACCCCACGGACGTGGCCCTGGCCGTGTGCGAGGGCCGGGCGGACCTCGGCCTCGTCTACGAGTACGATCTCGTCCCCGAGACCTGGCCCGGTGAACTGACGCTCCGCCCGATCCTCGACGAGGAACTGCTCATCCTCTGCGGCCCGGAACAGCACACCGCCGACGCGCACCACGTGGACCTGCGCGAACTCTCCGGCGCCATCTGGGTCACCAACGACGAGGGCACCGCCGCCCACCACAACCTCCTGCGGCTCTGCGCCCAGTCCGGCTTCCGCCCCGAAGTCCGCTTCACCAGCAACGACTACGACGTCATCCGCGGCATCGTGCGGGAGAACCTCGGTGTCGCGCTGGTCCCCGCGCTCTCCCTCGGCATCGACCGGGCGATCACGATGCGCCGCATGCGGACCCGCGGCCCGCGCCGCAAGGTCCTCGCCGTGCACCGGTCCACCGACCCCAACCCGCTGGTGCCCGCGGCCGTCGACGCCATCCGCGAGGCGGCGGGGGAGTTCGTGACCTGGACGACCGGGGCCTTCGGCGCCCGCGTCGACTCCCCGCTCGCCACGACCCCCGGCTGAGCCTCCTGTGAACGCGGTACTCCCCCGGCAGCTACGCGCCCGATTCGCCCGCGCCCTCTCCGACACGTACGCCCGCGAGGCGCCCGGCCACGCCACGCTCGTGGACGTGGCCGCGCGGGTCGACGCCGACTGACTAGGCGGTGCCGTTCAGGAAGCGCAGGAGGAGGTTGCGGCCGACCGCGCCGGCGATGCTGTGGTACGTGTCGTCGAAGGCGTGGTCGCTGTAGGGGATGGCGTTGAACCGGACGTCGTCCTTGGCCTGCCGCAGCCGGTCGGCGAGCCCGCGGACCCGGGACTCCCGGATGAGGTGGTCGGAGGCGCCGGTGACCAGGAGGGACGGCATCAGCCCGGGGCGGACGCGGTTGACGGCGGAGGCGTAGGCGTAGCGCTCGGGGTACTGGGCGGGGGTGCCGCCGGTGTAGCCCTCGGTGATCTCGCGTCCGTAGCCCAGGAGGCCGTTGTCCTGCCACGTGCCCTTGAGGTCCGCGGCGGGGTAGAACCCGGCGACGGCGACCGGCGGGGCGGGCAGCCGTGCGGTGCAGCTGCTGGCGATGCGGCCGGTTTTCAGCCCGTACGCGACGTTCAGCGCGAGGCTCCCGCCCGCGGAGCCGCCCACCAGCACGGTGTGGGAGGTGTCGACGCCGTACGGGCGGGCCAGCCTGGCGAGCCGGGACATGGCGCAGACGACGTCGTCGGAGGCGTCCTTCCAGCGCGGTGGCGGCGTGAGCCGGTAGTCGATGGACAGGACGGGGTAGCCGTGGTTCGCGAGCCAGCGGTAGTCGCCCGCCCGCTGGGACCGGCTGCCGGTGGCGAACCCGCCGCCGTGGATCCACACCACCATGGGCTTGTCGCCCTGCTGATCTTCCGCGCGCGGCGTCCACAGCCCGGCCCTGAGCGTGCGGCCCTCGACGCGGTCGAAGCCGATCACATGGTCCGGCGGCGCCGTGGGCTGGTCGACGGCCAGGACGTCGGCGGCGGACACCGGCACGTTCTGGGAGTGGGCGTAGAGCAGCTGCGTGGTCAGCACGGTGGCCGCGCCGATGGCGGTGATGGCCGAGGTGGCGGTGGTCCACACCGCCGTCCTGCGCTTCCCGCGCTTCCACGCCACCACCGCGCCCGCGGCGATGAGCAGGCCGAAGACCACGTACCACAGCGGCCGCGGCCCGACCCAGGTGGTCGCGTAGTAGCCGAGTACGGGAACGGCCGGGACGAGCGTGCCGAGTGTGACGAGCGCCACCAGCCCCGAGACCACCAGCCCCAGGCCGAGGGCCGCGCGGCGCCCCCAGTGGCGCAGGGTGCTGCGTGAGGGAATGCGGACACGGGCGTTCATGTCGGGCCGTTCTCCTGTTCGCTGTCGTCGGTGGCTCAGGCGCCGTCAGCAGTGAGGAGGGCCCAGCTCGGGAATTCAGGGTAGCCAGGAGGTGAACCGGCCCGGCCACGCGGGTCGCCGGGCCGGGCCGGGTCGCCGCGTGGTCACGTGGCGTACAGGCCGTGCGGCTACTTGGCGTACAGCAGGGTGCCGAAGCCGGTCTGGTCGAAACCGCCGCTGGTCGAGCCGTAGTCACCGCCGCCGCCCTCGGGCCGGACGCTCTCGGCGATGGCCTTGATGTACGGCACGTCCAGACCGCGCCTGCGGCCGTAGTGGTAGTACAGGAGGTCCCAGACGGGCCGGACCTGGCCACGGCTCGCGGCGGAGATCACGGTGTGCGACCGCTGGGCGCAGTTCTGGCCGGTGCCCCAGGTGTAGGTGGTGAAGGGCACCTCGTGGCCGAGGTTGTACTTGGCGACGTACTGGGCGGCCTTCATGAAGCGGTTGCCGTCGTAGCCGTACAGGTCGTCGCCCTGGGACCAGGCCATTTCGCAGAAGGCGCCCATCTGGCCCATGCCCATCATGGTGTGGCCCTGGTCCCGGCCGGACTCCTGCCACTGGCCGAGGGCGTAGCCGTCGACGTTGTCGTACACAAACGGGACGGCGTGGCGGAGGGAGCCGTTGCCCGCGCCGCTCTTGAAGTAGTTCACCGCTTGGTCGTACTTCGCGGCGTCGTCGCACAGGATCCCGATGGCGAGGATCGAGTTCATGGTGCACAGGTCCCAGTTGGCCCAGTAGTTGGTGATGCAGGCGTCGTTGTGCTGGTTGAGGAACTGGTTGTTGAGCGGGTAGAAGACGTTCCGCATCATCGTCTGGAAGCGGCCGAGGTCGAATCCGCTGTAGCCGCGCATGAGTTCGGCCGCGTTGGCGAACTGGTAGCCGTAGAGCCCGGCGGCCAGGAAGCGGTCCGCGTTGCCGGTGAGGGTGGTGAGGGTGGCCGACCAGGCGTTGAGGATCGTGACGGCGGTGTCGCCGTGGGCGGTGGTGCCCGCGATCTTCCAGCGCAGGGCGTTCTGGTAGGCGGCGTGGATGTCGTTGTAGAGGATGCCGTAGTTCTCGCCGGTCCCGCCGCGGATGATGGTCTTCTGCGGATTGGGGGCCCAGGTGCTCGCGGAGTGGCGGTTGGCGGTCAGGCGGTTCCATCCGGACAGCCACGGCTCGGCGCCCGCGGCGACCCGCACCTTGGCGCGGTTGAGTTCGCCGTAGGCGTGCAGCGCGCCCGGGTGGGTGAAGGTGGCGGGCGCGGCGCCCGCGCTGCCGCCGGTGGCGGCGGTCGCTCCGGCGCCGACGGCGAGGGCGGCGGTGAGGCCGCCCGCGGACCGCAGCAGGGTGCGGCGGGTCGGCCGGTGTGCGGGCGGGGGAGTGGGGGAGTGGTCGCGGCTCATCGCTGGGGGTCTCCGCTCTGGGGGGTAGTGAGGCGCACGCGGTCGAACCGCGTGGTGGTGCGGGCCAGCGGGTCACGGGAGCAGACCACGAGGCCCACGTGGTACGGGGCGTCACCGAAGCCGGGGACGGTGCCCTCGGCGAGGGGGACCCAGGTGGCGCCGTCGTCGGTGGACGCGGCCGCGGCGAAGGCGGTCCCGGTGCGCTTCAGCCGCAGCAGACAGGGCAGGGTGAGGCGGCCGTCTCCGGTGAGGCGGCCGTCTCCGGTGAAGACGGACGGGCCCGCCACCACCGGGCGCAGCATGAGCTGCGCGGTGCTCCCGCCGGTGACGATCGCCCCGGCCGCCTGGTCGAACGGCGACAGGGACTTGGCCATGAGCAGCCCGACACGGTCGGCTGCTGTGGCACCGGTCCGCGAGACGAGCCGGGCGGTGATCTCGCAGTCCCCGTTGACGTACCGGCGCACGAACTGTCCCGTCATCCCCTGCCCGTTGACGGTGAGATCGGTCCCGGCGCCGCGCACGGTGAACGTCCCCGCGTCGTACGCGGTGCTCCCGGGGGTGCGGACGGCCACCACGCCGTACGTGCCGAAGGCACGCTCGTCGAGGACCGGATCGCCGAGGTCGCCGTACGACCAGGGCGCGGGCGGCGGTGTGCCGACGTCGAGGGTGAGGGTGCCGGTGGCGGTGCCGGACGCGTTGCCCGCGCCGGTGGTGAGTGTGAAGGTGCCGCTCGCCGAGGGCCGTCCGGAGATCAGCCCGGTGTGTTCGTCGATGTGCAAGGCCCGGGGCAGGCCGGTCGCGGTGAACCGTACCGGTTCGTGCGTGGCGCGGAGGAGATGGCGGAACGGGACACCACGGTTCGCGAACACGATGTCGGCCGAGGTGAGTTGGGGCACCGAAGGGGTCGGCATGCGCGCGCTCGCGGTCGGTGACAGCGGCCCGCGCCCGCCGCGGTTCGTCTTCGCCACGGCGTAGTGGTACGTCACCCCGGGTGTCCCGGTGGCGTCCGCGTACCGGACGCGGGTGCCGAAGCCCACCGGGCCGACGCCGGTGGCGACGGTCTCGTACGGGCCGTGGGCGCGTACGGCCCGCAGCACCGTGTACCGGGCCGCGGGGTCCGGGTCGGTCCAGGCCAGCTCGACGGCGTCGGCCGCGGCCCTCGCCCGCAGGCCGGTGGCGGTGCGCACCGGGCGGGGCACGGTCCACAGCGGCCCGGCCGGGGAGGTCACGGTGACGTTGTCGAAGGCGCCGGTGCCGGTCTCGGCGTACGCCTCGTCGACGCCCAGGCAGGAGGCCAGGGCGAGGCCCGCGTACGCGGTGCGCCCGAGCCGGACCTCGGTCGAGCCCACCTCGGTCCACCGCTCGCCGTCCGGGGAGATGGCACCGGTGCAGCGGCCGCCCCGGCGGGTCACCCGCACCCAGTACGGGGCTCGCAGCCGGTAGCCGTCGCCCGCGCCCTCGACGCAGGGGGCCTCCAGGGGCGTGGCCGACGTGGGCAGGGTGCCGAGGTCGGAGATCGGGAACGCCGCGGCGGTGGTGATGGCCTGCCGCTGGGACGGTGGTACGGGGGTGCTGCCGGTGGCCGAGACGGGAGCCCCGGCCGAGCGGCGTACGGTCCACACACCGCTCCAGGTGTGCAGCGGCAGCCCCTGGATCAGCATCGAGGCGTACGGGGCGTCCGCGTCGAGGGAGCCGCGGACCGTGACGCCGATCGTGGAGTACTGCGAGCTGAGCGGCCACACGATCCGCGCGGTGACCGTGCCGTCGCCGTGCAGCGGCAGATGCACCAGACGGCAGCTGTCCGCGGTGCCGCCCGCCTCCAGGACGAAGCGCTCGCCGTCGAAGGTGGCGGAGCCCGGAATGCGCGGTGTGCCCACGTCCCGGGCCGACCAGGGCCCGGGCAGCCCGGCCGTCGCCGCCACCCAGCCGGAACTGCCGCTCGTGCCCCGGGAGTTGGTGGCGTCGACCGTGTAGTAGTAGGTCCGCCCCGTCCGCACGGCCCGGTCCGTGTACGCCGGTGTGGCGACCCCGGAGGCGATCCGCTCGTACGGCCCGTCGGGGCCGGTGGCGCGCCGGACCGTGTAGCCGGTCGCCCACGCGGACGGCAGCCACGCCAGGGTGACGGCGTGGCGGGCGCCGGTGGCGGTGAGCCCGGCGGGCGCCGTCGGCGCGGCGGGGGTGGCCTTCGCCCCGGCGTAGGTGAGCGTGCCCCAGCCCGGCAGGTCGTCGTTGCCGCCCTCGACGGCGCGGGCGCCGCCGGGACCGCGGAAGACGGCGCGCTTCGTGTGCGGGGGGCTAAGGCCGCGTACGCCCGCGTAGTGCGCGTACGCCCTCTCGTAGACCGGTGGCAGGGTGCCGCGCGCCGTGGCCGACACCGCTGTCTTGAGGTACTTGCCGGTGCGGTCCAGGTCGGGGGAGAAGGGCACGTCGTCGCCGAGGTTGTAGCGGGCGGCGTACTCGACGTTCGCCAGGATCCGGTTGCCGTCGCAGCCCCACAGGTCGACGCCCTGGTTCCAGGCCACCTGGGCGGCGTCGCCGAGCAGGCCCACCGCGAGCTGCTCATGGCCCTGGTCACGGCCGCTCTCCTGACCCTGGCCGGCGGCGGTGACGACGCGGTGCGGGACGCTGCCGTTGCCCGCGCCGGCCGCCGCGTACCGCAGCGCGTCCTCGAAGAGCGTCGGCTCCTCGCAGAACACCCCGATGGACAGGACGGTCTGGACCGCCGTGAGGTCCCAGTTGCCGTTGGCGTAGAGCATGTAGCCGGACACCGCCGGATACCAGACGCGCAGAAAGGACTCTTCGCAGCGCGCGACGGCCGCCGTGCCCCAGCCGTCGTAGCCGGTGTGCCGCAGCAGCTCGGCCGCGTTGAGGAACAGGAAGGCCTGGAGCCCGGCGCCGAGGGGGCCGTCCGCTCCGGTGATGGCGGTGAGCGACGCCGACCAGGCGTCCAGGATGTCGCGGGCCTTGTCGGCGTGGGCTCGGTCGCCGGTGACACACCACATGAGCGCGTTCTGGTAGGCGGCGGCGGAGTCGGCGACGGCCTCGTTCATGAACCGGGCCGGACCGCGGCCCCAGGAGGTGATCTGGCCGGTGTTGCGCACGGTGTACGCGGACGACGAGCGGGGACTTGCGGCGAGCGCCAGATACCCGTCGTGGACCGGGGGTTCCCCGGCGGCGACCGCGGCCTTCATCCGCGCCAGGTCGGCGGCGCCGTGCAGCAGCCCGGGGTGGGTGAAGGTCCGGCTCCCGCCGCGGTTCTCCGCGGCCCGCGCCCCCCCGGGTGCGGCGAGGCCGGTCGCGCCCGGCGCGAGCAGCAGGGCCGCGGCGCCGCCGAGGAAGCCCCGGCGGTTCGGTGCGGGGGCCGTCATGACGCGGCGGCCTCGGCGGTGGTGAGGAACCTGAGGTTCGTCACATGCTCGTTGACGTGCATGGGGACGAAGTCCGCGGCCACGTACCAGGTCGGCTTCCGCATGCTGTCGGCGATGACCGTGCCGCCCACCACCAGGTTTTCGAAGGTCACGTTCTTGATGGCGTGCTCGGCGTCGTAACCGAGCAGCAGACACGGGCTGCCGTGGGTGCCGCCGTAGCTGAGGTCCTTGACGTACACGTCCTCGATGCCGCGGCCCACCGAGGTGTTGTACTTCGTGTTGTACATGACCCGCATATGGATGAGCTGGCCCTGCCGGAAGTCCTCGACGCGGACGCCGTCGATGCGCACGTTCCTGATGAGGTTGCTGTCGCCGGGGTTGAGGGCGATACAGCCCTGGTAGCCGGTCTGGGGTTCGCGGTGGTCACAGATGTCGAGGTTGCTGAAGGTCAGGTTCTCCAGCACCTCGGGCGCGTCGCTGTTGCCGTGTGTGCCCACGTTGATGGGATGCGCCACGTCGGCCCACAGGGTGGAGTTCTTGACGGTGATGTTCCGGGTGTCCCCGTAGTAGTCCCAGCGGTGGGCGTAGATGGCCACGCAGTCGTCGGCGTTGCGCATGAAGACACCGTCGATCGTGACGTCGGAGCTGGAGAAGACGTCGATGCCGTCGCCGTTGCCCTTGGAGCTGAAGGCGGCCATTCCGGTGAGGGTGATGTGCTCGGACTCGCCGATGGTGACGGCGTATCCGCCCGGGTTGAGCATCGTCACGGCGCCGATGGTGATGTTCTTCGACCCCTCGACGGTGGCGCCGCCGCCGGGCGCCGCGTGGATGACACCGCGTCCGGTGAGCCCCGCGTTCTCGACGTCCTTGAAGATCACTCGGGCCTTCAGTACGGCACCGCCGTCCAGATGGACGGTCTTGCCGGAGGGCACGGTCAGGGTGCCTCCGGGGGTGGTGTGCACGCCGGGGCCGAAGTGGATGACGTCCGGATCGTCCGCGGCCGGGCGGTCCGTCTCCAGGGGGCGGGCGAGCAGGTGCAGACAGTCGAAGATCTGGTCGTCGGCCTGCACGATGAGGTTGCGCGGCTCGGTGAGCCGGAACCGGGCGGTGTTTCCGCGCACCTCGGGAGTGATGCCGTACGAGTCGGGCCGGACGCGCACCGTCTCGACACCGCCCTTGAGGCAGGTCACCTCGACCTCGACGCCGCCCGAGAAGTCGAAGTACGCGAGCGTCGAATTCTGCTGCCGACCGCTGCCGGTGGTGGTGTCGACCAGGTTCAGGGTGGCCAGATAGGTGCCGAGCCTGCACCATCTGCCGCCGGGGGGGCGGACCTTGACGGTGAAGCTGTCGGTCTTCACCGGGGCTCCCGCCGGCACCGGATAGGTGACGAGCCGTGCCGCGCCACCGGTCTCACCGGCCCGGGCGGCGGTGGCGGCCGTGGCGGTGGTGCCGGTCAGGCCCGCGGCGAACACGGTGGCCCCTGCCGCCTGAAGGGTGGCGCGACGGGACAAGGGTGGATTCATGGCTGACTCCCTGCGCAGTGGAAAACGGAAACCGGTTACTGCGGCCAAGTGGCCAGAGCTTCTGCCCTGCCCGGAAACGGAGTCAAGGGTCCGGGTGCACTTTCGAAAGGATCGGTCGCCTCGGCGGCGTACGGCCTGCCGATTGACCCGCCTCCCCGTCAGATCTACGTTAGAAGACGCTTTCTGAAACCGTTTCCCCGGCGCCTCAGGAGAGTCATGACCAGTGCCCAGCCGCCGAGAGCCGTGTTCGCCATGGACCCGGTGCACCTCCCGCTGCTCTTCCCGCCGCCGCTCATGGACCGGCTCCGGCAGGTGGCCGAGATCGACACCGCGCTCGTCGTACGGGACCTCACCGACCCCGCAGCCGCCCCCGCGCTGGCCCGGGCCGAGGTGCTGATCACCGGCTGGGGCTGCCCCCGCCTCGACGCCGACGCCCTCGCCGCGGCGCCGAAGCTGCGCACCGTCCTGCACGCCGCGGGCTCCGTGCGCTCACTGATCGGCGACGCCCTGTGGGACGGCGGAATCACCGTGTCCAGCGCGGTCACCGACAACGCGCTGCCGGTCGCGGAGTACACCCTCGCCATGATCCTGCTCGCGGGCAAGGACGCCCTCGCACACCGTGAACGCTTCCGGGACACCCACGCCCACCCGACCCCCGCCGAGACCGCGGCCATCGGCAACCTGGGCCGCCGGGTGGGCGTCATCGGCGCCTCCCGGGTGGGCCGCCGACTCCTGGAACTGCTGCGGCCGTTCGACTTCTCCGTCTCGCTGTACGACCCCTACGTGGACGCCGCCGAAGCCGCCGCGCTCGGCGCCGAGCCACTGCCGCTGGAGGAGCTGCTGCGCCGCAGCGACATCGTGAGCCTGCACGCCCCCGACATCCCCGAGACCCACCGGATGCTGGACCGCGCGAGACTCGCCCTCATCAGGGACGGCGGCGTGCTGATCAACACCTCCCGGGGCGCGCTGGTCGACACCCGGGCCCTCACCGACGAGCTGGTCGCGGGCCGCCTGAGCGCGGTCCTGGACGTCACCGACCCCGAACCGCTGCCCGCCGGATCCCCGCTGTACACGCTGCCCAACGTGTTCCTCACCCCGCACATCGCGGGTTCGCTCGGCAACGAGCTGGCCCGCCTCGGCCGCGTCGTCGCCGAGGAGCTGGAACGCCTGGCGGCGGGGCTGCCGTTGGCCCACGAGGTGCGGCATGCGGATCTGGCCCGCGTCGCCTGAGGCCCGCCCCGGTGGCCCGCCCCCGCGGAGTAACGATGGGATACGGTTTCCGCACCGGCGCAGGGCGGGGCCCGGCCCGTCCGATGGGGGCGTCGCTACGGTGAAGGAGCCGCAACGGTGAGCGAGCGCAAGGCGTCGGGTGGCGCCGGACGGGCCACCATTCGCGACGTGGCGGAGCGCGCGGGCGTCTCCGTCGCCAGCGTCTCGCGCGTCCTGTCCGGCAACTATCCGGTGTCGGACGAGCTGCGCCGCCGGGTGATGAAGGTCGTACGGGACCTGGACTACGTCACCAACGCCCACGCCCGCTCGCTGGCCGGTGGCGGCACGCCCACCGTCGCCATCCTCATCAACAACATCACCGGCGCCGCCTTCGCCCACGTGGCCAAGGGAGTCGAGGGCGCGGCCTCGCTGCGCGGCTGGCTCTCGCTGGTGGGCACCACCGGCGACGACCCGGAGCGGGAACTCGCGCTGGTGAACCTCATGCGCCAGCAGGGCGTCGCCGCGGTGGTCCTGCTCGGCGGCGCGTACGACGTCGACGAATACCAGCTGAGGATGGCCCGGTTCGCCCGCTCCCTCGACGCGGCCGGATCACATCTCGTCCTGGTCGGCAGGCCGCCACTGGAGGGCGACGTGGCGGCCACCACGGTCGACTACGACAACGAGGGCGGCGCCTACGCCATGGCCAGCCACCTGCTGTCCGCCGGGCACCGCCGGGTCCTCGTCCTGCCGGGCCACTCCGAACTCACCACGGCCCAGGGCCGGTTGCGGGGCGCCCGGCGGGCCTTCGAGGCGTACGGCGTCCCGTTCGACCCGGGCATGGTGCTCCACGGCCCGTACGACTACGGCCACGGGTACGACGCGGTCGAGGAGAGCCTGCGCCGCGAGCTGGACTTCACGGCGGTGCTGGCCGGGACCGACGTGGTCGCCGCGGGCGCCATGCAGGCCCTGCGCGGCGCCGGGCTCAGGGTCCCCGAGGACATCTCGATCGTCGGCTACGACGACATCCCGCTGGCCTCCCAGCTCACCCCGCAGCTGACGACCGTTCATGTGCCGTACGAGGAGATGGGCCGGGCCGCGCTGCGCGCGGTGGCCGACCGGCGCGAGGGCGGCGCGGGCCGCCGTGCGGGCGGCGACGGTGCCCATCTGGTGCTGGGCACCCACGTCGTCGTACGGAACTCCGTCCAGCCGCCGGCCCGCCGTTCCTGACCACCGCGACGCACCACCGTCGTAAACGTTTTCCGCAACTCATCGCGCCCAGCCCCTTGTCGAGCGCGGACCAACCGGCCTACCGTCCACAGCAACCGGTTACTACCGCTTTCCCGCCTTCGGCCTCCGCCTGCCATTACTGGCCACCACCGAGCCGCCGTCCTCGCGTTCCGAGAACGCCAACATCCAAAGGATCACGGTCAGATGGACTTCACCCTGCCCCGGAGAAGGTTCGCCCGCGCCGCCGTCGCGGGGCTCGCGCTGACAGGTCTGGTCTCCGCCTGCGGCGGATCCGGCTCCGGGGACCCTGGGGCCTCCGGGGACTCCGGCCCGGTCACCCTTCCCTTCTGGGGCTGGGCCAACGGCCAGGAAGCCGTCGTCAAGGCGTTCAACGCGAGCCACCGTGACATCAAGCTCAAGTACACCAAGGTCACCGACCAGCTGACGATGCAGAAGCAGCTGACCAACGCCGTCAAGGCGGGCAACGCCCCCTGCCTGGTGCAGAACACCGCCGAATACGTGACCACCCTGGTCTCCCAGGGTGTGCTCGCCGACATCACCCCGTACGTCGGATCGGCGAAGGACAGGTTCAACGCCGGTGCGTGGGCGGGTGCCGGAGTGCAGGGCAAGGTCTACGGCGTTCCCACCGGCTCCGCACCCGCGTTCACCATCCTCCGCACCGACATCTTCCGGAAGTACGGCCTGAAACCGCCCGCGACCTGGGACGACTTCATCGCCGCCGGCAAGGTGCTGAAGAAGCACGGCATCCACATCACCAACTACGCGGGCGAGGACCCGAGCACGCTCGAAGTCCTCGCGATGCAGGCAGGGGCGCACTGGTACGCCATCGACGGCAACGCCTGGCGGGTGAACTTCCAGGACACCGGCACCCTCAAGGCGGCGAGGGTGATCCAGCAGATCATCGACAACGGTCTGTACTCCTCGCTCTCCTTCGCCGACTACGCGGCGGTCCAGCGCAACTACGACAACGGCCGCACCGCCACCCGGCAGATCTCCACCTGGCAGATGGCCGGCATGGTCCAGAACTTCACCAAGTCCAACGGCCTGTGGGCGCTGTCACCCTGGCCCGCGTTCACCGGCGAGCCCGCCAAGACCCCGGCCGGGACCAACCAGAGCGGCGGGCTCACCCTGGTGACCGAGCAGTGCGAGCACCCGAAGCAGGCCGCCGCCGCGGCGCTGTGGATGTCCACCGACACCGGTGCCGTGTCCACCATGGCCAGCCCGGAGACCGGCAACGGCGTCATGCCCGCGCTCGCGGACAGCGCGTCGTACGCCGAGAAGTCGCTCTCCGCCAAGCTGCTCGGGAAGAACTACCGACCGGGCAAGAAGGTGGTCACCGACAGCCTGGGCACCGTCACCACCGACTGGACCTTCGGCCCGAACTGGACCGCGATGTTCACCGAACTCCAGACCGGCTGGGCCAAGGTGCTCAACAAGCAGCAGAAGGTCACCGATCTGCTGGCCCATATGCAGAAGTGGACGGTGGCAGACCTGAAGTCCCGTGGCATCAGCGTCAAGAACTGAGGGCCCGCATGATCCGCTCCCAGCGCTGGAAGGGGGCCGCCTTCACGCTGCCCTTCCAGCTCGGCTTCGTCTTCCTCTACCTCATCCCGGTCGGCTACGCGGTCCACCAGTCCCTGTTCCGGGAGCAGCGGTCCGGCCTCGGACTCGGGGGCGCCACGGTGACGTTCGCCGGACTGGACAACTACCGGCACGGCCTGACCGATCCCGCGTTCATCAGCTCCGTCCTGCGGGTGGTCCTGTTCGCCTGTGTCCAGATCCCGGTCATGCTCGCCATCAGCCTGCTGCTCGCCCTGTGCCTGGACGCGCTCACCGCGCGGGCGGCCGCCCGGTTCCGGATGCTGCTGCTGATCCCGTACATGATCCCCGGGGTGGTGGCCGCCATCGTGTGGATCAACCTCTACAGCCCCGATGTCGGCCCGCTGACCTCGCTCGGCGGGCTCTTCGGGAGCTCCTGGAACTTCTTCGCGCCCTCGATGGTCTGGCCGTCCATCGGCAACCTGCTGACCTGGCACGGCATCGGCTACAACATGGTGATCATCTACGCGGCGCTCCAGGCGGTGCCCCGCGAGCTGTTCGAGGCCGCCCGGCTGGACGGCGCCTCCGAGACGCGCATCGCGCTGAGCATCAAGATCCCGCAGGTGCGCGGAGCGCTGGTGCTGACCGGCATGCTCTCCATCATCCAGATGCTCCAGATCTTCAACGAGCCCGCGCTGTTCCGGAACGTCACACCCCAGACGGTCAGCGACAGCTTCACCCCGATCATGATCGTCTACAACCAGGCGTTCAACGCGGGCAACTACCACTACGCCGCGGCCCTGTCGGTGCTGCTCGCCCTCGTCCTCGGCGTGGCCTCCTTCCTCTTCTACCGGCTGACCTCGAAGGAGACCGACTGATGGTGATGACGGAATCCGCCACCGAACGGTCCGAGGAGCGCACCGTACGGCGGCTCGCCCGCCCGGACCCGGCCGCGCGCGGGCGGGGCGGCCAGCGTTTCCTGCTGCTCGGCCTGATCCTGGCCGGTGCGTACAGCCTCTTCCCGGTGTGGTGGCTGATCGTCGCCGCCACCAAGGACCGGAGCGGGCTGTACCAGACGAACGGCCTGTGGTTCTCCGGCATGCACCTGTGGGACAACCTCCACCAGCTGGTCACCTACGACCACGGCATCTTCCTGCGCTGGACCGCCAACTCGTTCCTGTACGCCGGGGTGGGTTCGCTGGGCGGCACCCTCATCGCGCTCGCCACCGGATACGGCCTGGCCCGCTTCGACTTCCCCGGGCGCGGTGTGGTGTTCGCGTGCGTCGTGGGCTCGTTCCTGATCCCGATCGCCCTGCTCACCCTCCCGCTGTACCTGCTGTTCTCGTCCATCGGGCTGGTCGACACCCCCTGGGCCATGCTCATCCCGTGTCTGATCAACCCCTTCAGCGTGTACCTGGCCAAGGTCTACACCGAGTCCACGGTCCCCTTCGAACTCCTGGAGGCGGCCCGCCTGGACGGCGCCGGGGAGCTGCGGATCTTCTTCGGCATCGTGCTGCGGATGATGGCCACCGGTGGCGCCACCGTGTTCCTGCTCGCCTTCGTCAACACCTGGAACGCCTTCTTCCTGCCGCTGACCGTGCTGCGCGGCGAGGAGAACTGGACCCTCAACCTGGGCCTGTACAACTGGACCGGCAAACGGCTGGAGTCCGGCATCGACCTGACCAGCCTCGTCCTGACCGGCGCCCTGCTGTCGATCGTGCCGCTGGCCGTCATGATGACCGCGATGCGCCGCTACTGGCGCACCGGCGTCACCCTGGGCGCCCTCAAGTAAGCACATGGCCCGTCGGTACCGTCCGCCACCGGCAGCGCCTAGGATCGCCCGGTGACCGCCGCGAACCAGCAGACCGGGAAGAGTGAGGCGTCACCGGGCGAGACGCGTGCGGGCGCGGCCCGGAGCGCCACCGTCAAGGATGTGGCGACGCTCGCCGGGGTCTCCCCGAAGACCGTGTCCAACGTCATCAACGGCTTCGCGCATGTGGCGCCCGCGACCCGCGAGCGGGTCCAGCGGGCCATCCGGCAGCTCGGCTACCGGCCCAACCGGGCCGCCCGCAATCTGCGCCGCGGCAGCACCGGCATGATCGCGCTGGTTCTGCCGGAGCTGGACGTCCCGTACTTCGCCGAACTCGGGCGCCACTTCCTCACCACGGCCGAGGAACACGGCCGCACCCTGCTCATCGAGCAGACCCTCGGCGACCGGGACCGGGAGGCGTCCGTCATCAACGGTCTCGGCGACCACATCGTGGACGGCGTGGTGGTCAGCCCGCTCGCCCTGCACGGCAGCGCGCTCGCGGGCCATCTCGGCGCGGTGCCGCTCGTGCTCATCGGCGAACGCCCCAGCGGCGGACTCACCGACCACGTCGTCATCGACAACGTGGCCGCCGCCCGGGAGGCGGTGACCCATCTGATCCGCGGCGGCCGTCGCCGCATCGCCGCGGTCGGCCCGCAGCCCGAGCCGTACATCGGTACGCCGCTGCTGCGCAGGACCGGCTACCGCCAGGCGCTGGAGGCGGCCGGGCTGCCGCTGGACCCCCGGCTGGAGCGCGAAACCCCCCGCTACCACCTGCGGGAGGGCGCCCGGGCGATGGACGCGCTGCTGGACGGGGCCGAACCACCCGACGCCGTGTTCTGCTTCAACGACGCGCTGGCGCTCGGCGCGCTGCGCACCCTGTACGAGCGCGGGCTACGGGTCCCGGAGGACGTGGCCGTGATGGGCTTCGACGACATCGAGGCCACCCGCTACAGCACGCCCAGCCTGAGCACCGTCGCACCGGACAAGGGCGCGATCGCCCGCCACGCCGTCAGCTTGCTGCTGGAGCGGATCGACGCGCCGGGCCGGCCGCCCCGGGAGGTCGTCGTCGGGCACACGCTGTGCACCCGCGAGTCCACCGAGGACGGGGCCGGTCACTGACCTCCCAGACCGGTGGTGGCCACCGACTTCACGATGCGGCGCTGGAAGAGCATGAAGACGATCAGCAGCGGGAGGGAGCCGAGGACCGAGGCGGCCGACTCCTGGGCGTTCCGCAGCCCGGTGGAGTCCTTCACGGTCGACAGCCCCACCGGCAGCGTCATCAGCTGCGGATCGCTGGTGCTGATGAACGGCCAGAGGAAGTTGTTCCACGTGTTGATGAAGACGAAGATGGCGACCGCCGCCAGGATCGGCCGCGACAGCGGCAGCACCACGTTCCAGAACACCCGGAAGCTGCCCGCGCCGTCGATCCGGGCCGCCTCCTCCAGCTCGCGTGGAATGCCGTCGAAGAACTTCTTCAGGATGAACACCATCGCGGGCGCCACCACCTGCGGCAGGATCACCGCCGCATAGGTGTCGACGAGGTTCATGGCGAGCATCTGCCGGAACAGCGGCACGATCAGGATCTGCGGCGGCACCATGATCGAGGCGACGATGACGGCGAACAGCACCCGGCGGCCGCGGAAGAGGGTGCGCGAGAACGCGTACGCGGCCATCGCCGAGACGGATACGGTGAGCGCCGTGACGCACACGGCGATCAGGACGCTGTTCACCGCCCACACCGGAAGGTTGCCCTGACCGAAGATGGTCCGGTAGGCGTCGAGGGTGAAGCCCGCGTCGGGGAGCCAGTCGACACCCGACGCGCTCGCGTCGACCTCCGACTTGAACGACGTGTCCACGCCCCAGCCGAACGGCACCAGCCAGGCCACCGCCATCAGCGCCAGCGCCAGCAGCGTCAGGACGCGGGGGAGGGGGCCCGTCCCGAGCGTGGGATGCCAGGCCCGGCCGCCGCCGTGGCGGCGCCGCCGGGCCACCTCCCGGGGCATGGTCGAGCGCGGCTTGTCCTGCGTACGGGGTGGGAGTGTCTCGGGGGCCATGGCGGGATCAGTCCTCCCTGCGCGAGAAGATCTTCAACTGGGCGAGCGAGAGGATGATGATGACTCCGAAGAACACGTACGAGACCGCCGAGGCGTAGCCCAGCCGGTAGTTGGTGAAGCCGGTGTCGTAGATGTACTCCAGGATCGGCCGGGTGGACCCGTCGGGGCCGCCCCTGGTCAGCAGGTAGATCTGGTCGAACACCTTCAGCGACGCCATCACCTGCAACACCGAGATCATCGCGGTGGTCCGGCGCAGCTGGGGCAGCGTGACCGACCACAGCCGGCGCCATGCCCCGGCGCCGTCGAGCGCGGCCGCCTCGTAGAGGTGGTCGGGGATGGCCTGGAGCGCGGCCAGGTAGAGCAGGAAGTTGAAACCCACCGTCCACCACAGGGTCACCAGCGCGAGGGACCACATCGCGTACTTCTCGTCCGTCAGCCAGCCGATGCCGTCGATCCCGACCAGGTCCAGCAGGCCGTTGAGCATGCCCCGGTCCGGCTGGTACAGCATGTTCCAGATCTGGTAGACCACCGCGACCGGCAGCAGATGCGAGGCGAAGAAGGACAGCCGCCACAGCCACTGCCCCGGCATCCCCGTGTACACCAGCAGGGCCATCACGAGCGCCAGAGCCACCAGGGGGACGGTGGACAGGACGGTGAACCAGACCGTGTTGCCGAGGGTCTGCCACACCTGGCCGTCGCCGAGCGCCTCGGTGAAGTTGTCCAGCCCGACGAAGGTGCTGCCGCCGGCCCCGGTCAGGCTCGCGTCGGTGAAGCTCATCCACAGGCCGATGCCGAGCGGCACGACGAGGAAGAGCCCGAAGAACACCAGGAAGGGGGTGGCGAAGAGCCATCCGGTGGAGCCCGGAGGCCGTGGCGTCATGACGATGCTCCTTTCCGTTGCCATTCCGTCGCCATCAGGCCGGATTCGGCTGGGCCAGCAGGGTGTTGATCTGGGACACCATCGTGCGCACCGCCTTCGCCGGGGACGAGCCGCCGATCGCGGGATCGAGCGCCTGGGACATCCGCGTCTGGAAGTCCGAGCCGGAGCCCGCGAACCACACGGGCGGGTCGAGCGCGAGCTGCTTCGCGGCGCCCGCGTACTCGGACTGCGGACGCAAGCGGGCGTACGCCGCGGACGAGACCGCCGGTGTGTACGCCGGGATGTGACCGGCCGCCGCCCACTGGAGCCCGGACCTGACCAGCCCGGCGACGAACTGGTGGGTGCGCCGCCGCCGTTCGGGATCCGGGTCGTCCTGGTGCGGCAGCACCAGCGCATGGCTGTCGGCCGCGCCCGCCGGACGGTCGTAGAAGGTGGGGATGGGGGCGCCGCCCAGCCTGTCCTTCAGGGCCGACTGGTAGGTGGCCATGTCCCACTCGCCCGAGAAGATCATCGGTGAGCGGCCGCCCGCGAAGGTGGCGATCGCCGTCTGGACGTCCATGGTGCGGCTGTCGCGTGCCAGGTCGGCCATGAAACGCACCACCTCCACGGCGGTGTCCTCGTCGATCTCGGCCCGCTCGCCCGTGAGGTCGAAGGTGGCGCCGGTCTGGCTGAACAGCGACCAGAACATCCGCCAGCTCATCGCCGGGTCGTTGGAGTGGCCGAAGACCGGCCCGAGCTTGCCGCCGGACCGGCGGAGCTTGTCCATCAGCTCCAGGGCGTGCCGCGGCGATTCGAAGGGCACCAGCTGCCCTTCTCCGTTGAGCAGACCCGCCTTGCCCAGGACGTCCCGGTCGAAGAAGACCACGAAGGGGTGGGTGTCCAGCGGGATGGCGTACGGAGTGCCCTGGTACAGGCTCCGCTTGACGAGCGTGGCGTTGAGGTCGTCCTGCTTCAGCCCGAACTCGGCCAGCAGGTCCATGTCCCACGGGTCGAGCAGACCGCCGGGGGCGTAGCCCGCCAGCCGGGTGAGGTGCATGATGGCCACATCCGGTGAGCGGCCGCCTGCCGAGGCCATCGCGAGCTTGGTGTAGTACGGCGGGCCCCACTCCAGCACCGTCGTCCTGACCTTGAGACCCGGTACCCGCTTCTCCACGCCCCGCGTCAGGGACTTCATCAGCGCGCCGTCGGGTCCGGTGAACAGGTTCCAGTAACGGATCTCGTCCGCGCTCGTCACGCTCCCGGCGATCGAACCGCAGCCGCTGAGCGCGGACGCGGTGGCGGCCGCTCCCGCGCCGTACACCGCCCCTCTCAGCAGGCCGCGCCTGGTGAGACCGGTCATCGTCCCTCCTCGCCGGACGGGCGCTCGAAGGCGGCGGGGCGCAGCTGGGCGGCGCGCACCCGCGCCACGTCCAGCTTGCGGCCGCGGTCGAAGCGGTAGACGCCGTTCTGTTCCTGGAAGACATCGGTGAGCTGGGTGTAGCAGTAGCCGAACATGTGGGGGTCGTCCAGCAGCGCCGCGGTCAGCCCGGCGAAGCGCTCGTGGAACTCCTCCTCGCTCCTCGGTCGCCGCCCATAGCCCCAGGACACCTCGCGGTCGTCCCCGGCGGCGGCCGCGGCCTCCTCCGGATTCCACCAGATGCCGCCGAACTCGCTACAGAAGTACGGCTGGCCGCGGTACGGCAGCGACCACACCGCGTCGGTGTCCCGCCTGCCGGGGTTCCCCGCGCGGTCGGGGTTGATGAACGGTTCGTCCTTGTCCAGCCCCGCCATCTGCCGCCGGAACGCCTCCGGGTCCTGCTCGTAGCTGTGCGCGTCGTAGACGTCGGTCTCGGCCACGCGATGGGAGTAGCCGGAGGCGTCCAGCACCGGGCGGGAGGTGTCGGCGGCCTTGGTGGCCAGGAACATGGCCCGGGTGACATCGTCCAGGACGGTGTGCCGGTCGTGGAGTTCCTGGTGCGTCTCGTTGAGCGGGCACCAGCCGACGATCGACGGATGGGAGTAGTCCCGCTCCACGGCCTCCAGCCACTGTGCGACGAAACCGGCGGTCGGCTGCTGGTTGTCCCGGCTGGTACGCCCCTGACTCGCCCCCCAGTCGCCGAACTCGCCCCACACCAGATAGCCCAGCCGGTCCGCGTGGTGCAGAAACCGCTCCTCGAACACCTTCTGGTGCAACCGGGCCCCGTTGAAGCCCGCCGCCAGCGACAGTTCGATGTCGCGGACGAGGGCGGCGTCGTCCGGCGCGGTCATCAGCCCGTCCGGGTACCAGCCCTGGTCGAGGACGAGCCGCTGGAAGACGGGGCGGCCGTTGAGCAGCAGCCGCTTGCCGTCGATGGCCACCGACCGCAGCCCGGCGGTGCACGCGGCGCTGTCCACGACCTTGCCGTCGGCATCCAGCAGCTCGATCCGTATCCGGTACAGATGCGGATCCTCGGGAGCCCACGGCCGCAGGCCCTCCTCGGGCAGCGCGAGCACCGGACGGGGCGCCAGATCGAGGTCGGCGCGCACCGTCGCCTCCGCCACCGCGGCACCGTCCGCGTCGCTCACCCGGGCCCTGATGCGGTGGCCGGGGCGGTTGGCGCTGAGCGGCAGTTCGAGGTGGAACGCCCCGGAGCCGAGGTCGGGGGTGATGCGGGGCCTGCGCAGATGGACCTCGGGCACCGGCTCCATCCACACCGTCTGCCAGATGCCGGTGGTGCGGGTGTAGTGGCAGTCGCTGTTGGCGTACTCGGTGGCCTGCTTGCCGCGCGCCTGCGGACCGTGCCGGGCGTCCCGGGCCCGTACGACGATCACCACCTCGGCCTCGCCCCCGGCCGCGCCCGCCACATCGCCGAGGTCGGCGGTGAAGGAGGTGAACCCGCCGCTGTGCCGGGCCACTTCGCGCCCGTCGGCCCACACCGTGGCGTCGTGGTCGACCGCCCCGAAGTGCAGCAGCACCCGCCGCCCGGCCCAGGACGCGGGGACCCGCACCGTACGCCGGTACCAGACGGCGGGGTGGAAGTCGGTGTCCCCGGTCCCCGACAACGCGGACTCCGGACAGAACGGGACCAGGATCCGCCCGTCCAACTCCTGGTGGACCAGGCCGCGTTCGAGGCCGCTGTCGCCGGGATCGAAGGCGAACTGCCAGGTGCCGTTGAGGTTCAGCCAGTCCTCGCGGACGAAACCGGGGCGCGGGTATTCGGGTCGTGGAACATCGTTCGGTATATCGGGCGGCGGTGTGTCGGCGCGAGACATGGTCAACTCCGGGGCGCTGGCGGGCGGTTCAGCGGGCAGGGGTATGCCATCACCCGCTTACATCGTTGTAAAGACCTGATACACCTCGGGTTTCTTGAGCCGGAAGAGGCGTGCCCGGCGGGGTTCATGGACACTCGGCAGCCGCCGACGCAGACTGGCCCCATCTCCAGGACCACCCCGCACACCCCCGGGGCTCGCCCCGGCCGACCCGCTGGAGGCGTCGTGGCCGTGCAGATCTGTTCGTTGATCGTCGCCGAGCCGCAGGTGATCCCGCCCGGCGGGTATCGCGTGGTGCGGTTCCCCTTCGGCACCGCCGAGTCCTACGACGCGCTGGGCATGCATCAGGTGGCCCAGCCCGACGGCTACAGGATCAAGAACTGGCGCACCGATGACCGCGCGGGCCTGATCTGGCCGTCGGTCGGCGGATGGGGTGCGCTGACGGCGATGATCCAGTGGGAGGCCGGGGGCTACAGCGAATTACGGGACCGCTTCGTACGGGATCCGCTCGGGCTGTCGACGGGCCCGGACTCGACCGCCACCGACCACCGGCCGCCGAGCCGCGGCATGCAGTGCTTCACCAAGCACCACGAAATCTTCGTGCATCCGCAGACGCCGCTGGCGCTGATGGTCTCGCACAACAGCGGCTCTTCGGTGAGGCTGGTGCTCGCCGAGTTCAAGCTGGCCATCCATCAGGTCTGAGGGGTCACACCTCGCCCTTCTTCACCTTGTACAGCTCGATGTCCTCGTTCGCGAAGAGATGGACATAGCCGCAGTCCCAGCAGACCAGCCCGGTCGCGGACTCATTGGCCCAGGCGAGGTTCATGAGTTCCATCCCGGTGCTGTTCAGCTTCACCCGGCGGTTCCGGAAGAGACCGCCCTGGCAGAACATGCACGTGATCCATCGGTCCCCGATGGCCGCACGCACGGGCTTGGACATGCCCCTCCCCTTCCCGCCACCGAAGTGGCCTGCTCTCTCTGCTGCCGGCGCCTGATCAGCATAGTCGGGGCTTTCTGTCGGCAATGTAGCCAACTAAATTGTTGACAATCTTGTTGGCCTAGATTTACCTTCGACACGCACTCACTCAGGGAGAGCACGATGCCGAAGGAAGCCCGTCCAGGCACCGGAGAACAGGCCAAGCAGCATGCGCTGACCCAGCTGAGGCAGGCGATTCTGGCCGGCGAGATGGCACCGGCGCAGCGGCTGGTGGAGAACGAACTCGCCGAGCAGTTCGGGGTGACCCGGGCCAGCATCCGCGCGGCCCTGATCGACCTGGCCTCGGAAGGGCTGGTGGAACGGATCCGCAACCGCGGATCGCGGGTGCGGGTGGTGTCCGTCGAGGAGGCGGTGGCCATCACCGAATGCCGCATGGTCCTCGAAGGGCTGTGCGCGGCCAAGGCGGCCGTCGAGGCCAGTGAGGAGCAGCTGACCGAACTGGCCGACCTGGGCACGGCGATGTCCAAGGCGGTCGCCGACGGCGAACCGATGACGTACTCCCGGCTCAACCACGAGCTGCACGGCCGGATCAGAGAGATCTCCGGTCAGCAGGTGGCCGTGGAACTGCTGGAGCGGCTCAACGCGCAGCTGGTGCGCCACCGTTTCCAGCTGGCTCTGCGGCCGGGGCGTCCCCAGCAGTCCCTGAGCGAGCATCTGGCCATGATCGAAGCGATCAGGGCCCGGGACCCGCAGGCGGCCGAGGCGGCCGTCCGCACCCACCTCGCGGGCGTGATCGACGCATTGCGCGAATGACGCGTCGCGTGCAGGGCGCGCTCGAGGTGGGCCATCGACCCGTCCACCGAGGGGATTTCAGGGCGCCCAGGGCACCGTCAAGGCCACGGCGGGTTCCGTCAATGTGCCGGTCGTGCTGGGCGGGCAGTGTGTCCGCCCCGGCGATGCCGTCCTCGCCGACGACGCCGGGGTGCGCTGCATGCTGATGCGCGGCGGCACCTCCAAGGGCGCCTACTTCCTGGCCGAGGACCTGCCCGGCGACCCCGCGGAACGCGACGACCTGCTGCTGCGGGTCATGGGCAGCCCCGATCCACGGCAGATCGACGGCCTGGGCGGAGCGCATCCGCTCACCAGCAAGGTCGCCGTCGTCTCCGCCTCCGGCAGCCCGGACACCGATGTCGACTATCTGTTCCTCCAGATCGGTGTGGACACGGCCGAGGTGTCCGACCGGCAGAACTGCGGCAACCTCCTGGCCGGGGTGGGCCCGTTCGCCGTCGAACGTGGCCTGACCGCACCCGGGGACGGCCGGACGTCGGTGCGCATCCGGATGGTCAACAGCGGTGACCGCGCCCTCGCGACCTTCGCCACCCCGGACCGTCGGGTGGTGTACGAGGGCTCGACGGAGCTCTCCGGGGTGCCGGGAACGGCCGCGCCGGTGGTGATCGAGTTCCAGCGGGCCGACAGACCGCTGCTGCCCACCGGCCGCGCCCGCGACATCGTCGCCGGCACGCCCGTCACCTGCGTGGACAACGGCATGCCGACCGTGCTGATCGCCGCGTCCGCCCTCCAGGTCACCGGCCGCGAAGCCCCGGAGGAGCTGGAGGCCGCCGCCCACCTCGCCGCCCGTCTCCAGGAGATCCGGCGGGCGGCGGGGCGGCTGATGGGCCTGGGCGACATCGGCGGCACGACCGTGCCCAAGCTCAGCCTGCTGGCCCCGCCCACACACGACGGCACCGTCATGACCCGCACCTTCGTCCCCGTCCGCTGCCATACGGCCATCGGTGTGCTGGGCGCCGCGAGCGTCGCCGCGGGCCTGCGCGTCCCCGGAAACGTCGGCCAGGACATCGCCCGGCTCCCGGCGGCGGGGGAGCGGCTGCGCATCGAACACCCCACCGGATTCCTGGACATCGACACCGACACCGACGTCGACACCGGCACCGCTACCGACACCGACACCGACACCGGCACCGGCACCGGCACCGGCACCGACGTCGACAACGGCGGTGGCACGTCGCCCGTGGCCCGCCGTACGGCCGTCGTCCGTACCGCACGGAAGCTCTTCGACGGCACGGTCTTCCCCCGCCCCGTCTGAACCGCACCCCCCACCCTCGCGGAGTTGCCGATGGCCCCGCCACTCGGCGACATCGCCCACCTCGGGCATGTCGAACTGCTCACCCCCGACCCGGACCGCAGCCTGTGGTTCTTCACCACCCTCCTCGGCCTGACCGAGAACGGCCGCTCCGGTGACTCGGTCCACCTGCGGACCTGGGACGACTACGAACACCACAGCCTGACCCTCACCGCACACCGGACCTCCGGCATCCGCCGCACCGCGCTGCGCGTGTCCGGCGAGGACGCCCTCCGGCGCCGGGTCGAGGCGCTGGAGAACGCCGGTCACGGCGGCCACTGGGCCGAGGACGAACCGGGCATCGGCCCGCTCTACGTCACCCGCGACCCCGACGGCCATGAACTCGCCCTGTACTGGGAGAGCGAGTGGTACGGGGCACCGCCCGAGCTGAAGCCCGGCCTGAAGAACCAGCCCCAGGCCAAACCCGCCCACGGCGTGGGCGTCCGCCGCCTCGACCACGTCAACTTCGTCGCCGCCGATGTCGAGCCCGACGCCGTCTTCACCCGCGATTGTCTAGGCGCCCGCCCCACCGAGCAGATCGTCCTCGACACCGGACGGCTCGCCGCCCAGTGGCTGACCTTCACCAACAAGTCGTACGACATCGTCTACACCGAGGACTGGTCCGGCTCCCACGCCCGTCTGCACCACATCGCGTTCGCCACCGACACCCGCGAGGACATCCTGCGCGCCGCCGATCTGTGCCTGGACAACGGCGTCCACATCGAGACCGGCCCGCACAAGCACGCCATCCAGCAGACGTTCTTCCTCTACGTCTACGAGCCGGGCGGCAACCGCATCGAGCTGTGCAACCCGCTCACCCGCCTCGTCCTGGCGCCCGACTGGCCGCTGATCACCTGGACCCAGGCCGAGCGGGCCAAGGGCCAGGCCTGGGGTCTGAAGACCACGTCCTCCACACCCACGGCACACCGCCCGTCGACTGACCCTCCCTCCAGCTCTTTTGAGGGGCCTCCAGGAGGAGAGGAAACCCCCGATGTCCCCGACAACCGCCCCCGCCGGAACCCGCGGCATACGACTGGCCGCCGTGGTCGTCGGCCTGTGCTGGATGGTCGTCCTCTTCGACGGCCTCGATCTGTTCATCTACGGCGCCGCGCTGCCCGGCATGGTCGACGACCCGGATCTCGGGCTCACCCCCGACCGGGCCGGTGACCTCGGCAGCTACGCCACGTTCGGCATGCTGCTGGGTGCCCTGTCCGCGGGCACGCTCACCGACCGGGCCGGGCGCAGATCGGTGATCATCGGCTGCACCGTGGTGTTCTCGCTCGCCTCGGCCCTGTGCGCCGCGGCCCCCACCCTGGGTGTCTTCGGGGCGGCCCGGTTGGCGCCCGCGTCGCGGCCGTCTGGTTCGGCTGCACCGCCCTCGGCATCTTTCTGATGGGCATCCACATGCCGCTGGCGCTCACCTATGCCGTCGTGTTCCTGACCGGTCTGTGGCTCTTCAGTGCCCAGACCATGGTGTACGCGACGGTGTCCGGTCGCTCCACCACCGGGAACCGGGCCACCGCCGTCGGCTGGACCTCCGGCATGGGCCGCTTCGGCGCCGTCTTCGGCCCATGGCTCGGCGGTCGGCTCGTCGACGGCGACGCGGAGGGCTGGGGCTTCACCGTGTTCGCCGTCACCGCGCTGCTCGCCACCGTCCTGATCGCCCTGACCGGCGTACACCGGGCGGGTGCCTGAGAGGGCGTCAGGCGCGGCGCATCTCCAGCACGACCTTGCCCCAGGCGTGGCCGGACTCCACCTCGTGCAGGGCGGCTTCGGCCTCTTCGAAGGGGAAGACCCGGTGCACCCGCGGGTCCAGTCGGCCCGCCGCCACGCGGCGCGCCAGCTCGGCGAGTGTCCGCGGCGTGCTGTTACGGGTCAGCGGCCGGGCGCCGAACCGGGCCGCCGTCCCGGGGTCGGCCACCGTGAGGATCCGGCAGCCGAGCCGGATGAGCGCCGCGACACCATCGAGCGCGTCCCCGCCCACCAGGTCCAGAATCGCGTCGGGGCCCTGAGGCAGGGCCGCCTTCAGCTCCTCGGCGACGTGGCCGCTGTCGTAGGGGACCGCGGTGGCGCCCAGTGAGGTGACGAACTCCCGCTTGGCCGCGGCCGCGGTGCCGACGACCGACACCCCGGCCTCGCCCGCGATCTGCGCCGCCGCGACACCCACGCCGCCCCCGACGCCCAGGATCAGCAGGGTCCCGCCGGGCGCCGGACCTAGGTGTGTTGTCCGGAGAGGTTGGTGATGCGGCTGGCTGGGGTGTGGCCGCTGATTCCGGTGTGGGGTCGGTGGAAGTTGTACCAGTCCAGCCAGTCGGGAAACGCGGCCTGCCGTTCGGCTTCTGATGTGTAGGGCCGCTGGTAGGCCCATTCATCGAGCAGGGTGCGGTGGAAGCGTTCGACCTTCCCGTTCGTCTGCGGGCGCCAGGGGCGGGTCCAGCGGGGGCTGATGCCCAGGTCACGGCAGGTCTGCCGCCAGGTGTTCTTACTGTAGGCCCAGGCGTTGTCGGTCAGCACCCGCTCGACGGTCACGCCGCGTGCGGCGAACCAGGCGGCAGCTCGTCGTAGGAAGGCCGCGCAGGTGGCCGCCTTCTCGTCGGACAGGTTCTCGGTGTAGGCCAGGCGGGAGTGGTCATCCAGCGCGGTGTGCAGGAAGGCATAACCGGTCCCGCTCTTGTTCTTGCGGCCGGCCACGCGGCCCAGGACTTTGTGACCGCCGCCGTCGGGGATGCGGCCGAGCTTCTTGACGTCGATGTGGACCAGCTCGCCGGGGCGGGAGCGTTCGTAGCGGCGGACGGGTTCGCCGGTGGCCCGGTCCAGCGCGGCCAGCGGCGGCAGGCCGTGGCGTTGAAGGATGCGGTGAGCGGTGGAGGCGGCGACGCCAGAACGGGCGGCCAGCCGCAGCGGGCCGATCCGGTGTTCACGGCGCATCCGCAGCACCCGCTCCTCCACACAGGCGGGCGTCCGGCGGGGTGAGTGATGGGGGCGGCTGGAACGGTCCTGCAGACCCGCTGCCCCGTGGCGGCGGTAGCGTCCGGCCCAGCGGGCTGCGGTGGTATGGCTGACCTGAAACCGTTCGGCGGCCTGGCGCAGCGGCCAGCCGTCCTCGACGACACAGCGGGCCAGACGCAGCCTGCCGGTCGGAGTCAGCGGGGCGTTACGGTGGATCAACGAGGGCCTCCTGCGTGCCGGTGGTAGATGTCGCAATCCACACCGAAACCAGAAGGCCCTCGCCTCGTTCAAGCACCACTCACGGCGAGTCGCCCGTCACCAACGTCCCCGGACAGCACACCTAGGGGGTGTCCGCACAGTCCCGTCGGGCCCGCGACGCCTGGCACGCACGCTCGCTGCGTTGTCGGGATCACCCGAGTAGGCCCACTACGAGGGCGACCCTCCGCCTTGCGATCGCACGCACCAGACGCCGCGGGCTGATCCGACGCGACTGTGCGGACACCCCCTAGCACGCCCACCGCGTCGTACCCGGTTCCCGCCGCGATGGGCAGCGCCGCCGCGTCGGTGAAGGAGACCCCGGCGGGCTTCGGCGCCGTCCGGTCCGCCGTCAGGACGGCGAACGGTGCGTAGCCGCCGCAGCCCGCCGCGCTGCTGCCGAACACCGGGTCGCCGACGGAGAAGCCGGTGACGCCCTCGCCCACCTCCTCGACCGCCCCCGCCACCTCCCGGCCGAGAACGGCGGGCAGGTCGAGGTGGAGGAAACCGCGGTGCATCCCGGCACGGACCTTCCAGTCCACCGGGTTGACACCCGCCGCGTACACCGCGACCAGCAGCTCACCGGGGCCGGGCACGGGTTTCGGCAGATCGAGGAAGGCTTGCGTCTCCGGTCCGCCGTACCGGGTGAAGCCATAGGCGTCGGGCACGGTGTGTCTCCCCGCGTCGGTGGTTTTCGCGGACACGTCCTACGACCCCGACGCCGCGAAACCGCGGCGCTGTTCACGGCGGTCCCGCTGCCGGTCCGGGTCGGGGACGAGGGCCGCGAGCATGAGCCGTTGCGTGTAGCGGTGCTGTGGCCGGGTCGTCACCGCCCGGGTGTCACCGGACTCCACGATCTCCCCGCGGTACATGACGGCCACCCGGTGGCTGATGCGGCGCACCACGGACAGGTCGTGGGTGATGAACAGATACGCGACGCCGGTGCGCTCCTGGATCTCGATGAACAGGTCCAGCACCCGGGCCTGCGTGGACAGGTCCAGCGCGCTGACCGGCTCGTCGCACACGATGAGCCTGGGGTCGCGGCACAGGGCCCGAGCGATGGCGATGCGCTGGCGCTGCCCGCCGGAGAACTCCCGGGGAAGCCGGTGCGCGGCGTCCGCGGGCAGACTGACCTGGTCGAGCAGTTCGCGGATGCGCTCGCCCGCCGCCCCGCGTGACACACCGGCCACGAGCAGCGGCTCGGTGAGGATGTCGCCCACGGTCATCGCCGGGTTCAGCGAGGTGTAGGGGTCCTGGAAGACCACCTGGATCTCGTCGCTGAGTGCCCGCCGCTCCCGCGCGCCCAGCCGCGAGATGTCCCGGCCCGCGTAGGCGATCCGGCCCTCCGTGACGGGGGCCAGGCCGAGCACCGCGCGCCCGAGCGTGGTCTTCCCGGAGCCGGACTCGCCGACCAGCCCCACGGTCTCGCCCGCCCTGATGTCCAGCGAGACCCCGTGCAGCGCCCGGAACGGCGGGGTGCGCCACCCCTTGGCGGCGTACTCCACCACCACCCGGTCCACTTCCAGGACGCTGCCGTGCGCCGGGGTGTCCGGCTGAGGTGTCGGATTCGTCGTCATGCCTTCTCCTGCACGGTGGTGCGGGCCGAGGGGCCGTCGTCGAGCGGGGTACGGGGCGGGGCGTCTTCCAGCGTCGACGCCAGCAGCATCCGGGTGTACGCGTGGTGCGGGTTGGCGAAGAGCTGCCCGACGGGGGCCGACTCGACCACCTTCCCGGACCGCATGACCACGACGTGGTCGCAGATGTCGGCGACGACGCCGAAGTTGTGGGTCACCAGGACCATGCCCATCCGGCGCTCCCGCTGGAGCTCCCGCAGCAGGTCGAGCACCTCCGCCTGGACGGTGACGTCCAGCGCGGTGGTCGGCTCGTCGGCGATCAGCAGATCGGGGTCGCACGAGACCGCACCGGCGATCAGCACCCGCTGCGCCATGCCACCGGAGATCTGGTGCGGGTACGCGTCGTACACGCGCTCCGGCCGGTCGATGCCGACGCGCTCCAGCAGGGCCAGGGCCCGCTTCCGCGCCTCACCGGGCGAGATCTTCAAGTGCAGCCGCATGGGGTCGGCGAGCTGGCTGCCGATGCGGAACGAAGGGTCCAGGTTGGACATCGGTTCCTGCGGTACGTACGCGATCCGCCGGCCCCGCAGGCCGCTCATGGCCTTGCCGCCCGGGCGCCGCAGATCCTTTCCGTCGAAGGAGAGACCGTCGGCCTCGCGACGCGCCTCGGGAGGCAGCAGGCCCAGGACGGAGAAGGCGGTCTGGCTCTTCCCCGACCCCGACTCGCCCACCAGCCCGACGACTTCGCCGTGGCGGACGCTGAGCGACACCCCGTCCACGACCGTGGCCTCGCCGTCGCGGGTGGGGTACGACACCCTCAGGTTCCGTACGGTGAGCAGCGCGTCGCCGTCGTCGTCGCGAGCCGGGGAGTCGGCAGGCGGGGAATCGGGCGCCTTCGTACGCCGGGGGCGGCGGGCGGGAGCCGCCTGGCCGCCCTCCAGCAGGGTGTCCCGCAGCGCGTTGGCGAGCAGCCCGACCGAGGCGACCGTGACGACGATGGCGACTCCGGGCGCCACCAGCAGCGTGGGCTCGATGTACAGGTTGGCGAACGCCTCGTTGAGCATCGCACCCCAGCTGGCCTCGCTCGCCGAGCCCAGACCGAGGAACTCGATGCCCGCCTGGATGACGACGGCGACCCCGAACATCTGCGCCGCCTGGATGATCGTGGGCGCCTGCACCACCGGCAGGATGTGGCGGCGGACGATCCGCAGGTCGTTCAGGCCCGAGACCCGGGCCGCGTCGACGTAGAGTTCCTCGCGCACCGAGGTCACCGAGGCGCGCACGAGGCGGAAGACGCCCGGCGCGAGGATGACACCGAGCACGGTCATGGCCGCGTTGGCGTCGGGGCCGATCGCCGCGATGGCCACCAGCAACACCATGATCGCGGGCGCGGCCATCACGAGGCTGGCCACCCAGCTGAACGCGGCGTCGACCCAGCCCCGGTAGTAGCCGCTGACCAGGCCGGTCGGGACGCCGATCAGCAGCGCCACCGCGACCGCGAGGAACGCGCCCAGCAGGCTCACCCGCCCGCCGTACAGCAGCCGCGCCAGGACGTCCCGGCCGACGCTGTCGGCGCCGAACGGATGGGCGGCGCTCGGCGAGGCGAACGTGTCGAGCAGCGAAGGACGGGTGGGGCTGTGGGAGGTGAGCAGCGGGGCGAACACACTGGCCAGGACCAGCAGCGCCAGGACCGTCAGGCAGGCCACCGCCACCGGGTTGCGCAGCAGGCGGCGCCCCACACCGCCGCGGCGGGGGAGTGCGCCGTCCGCACCGGGCGCGTTCGGGGTGGCGAGCGTGGTCTCGCCGGGGGGATTGGTCATCGTACGCGCACCTTCGGGTTGAGCCAGCCGTAGGCGACGTCCACCAGCAGGTTGACCGCCACCACGATGAACACCAGATACACCACGACGCCCATGACCAGCGGAGTGTCTCCGTTGGTCGACGCCGTGACCGCCGCCGAACCGACCCCGGGCAGCCCGAACACCTTCTCGGTGATGACGGCGCCCCCGACCAGGCCGATGAACTGGAGGGACAGCACCGTCAGCGCGGGCGGCGCCGCGTTGCGCAGCACATGCCGGAACAGCACCCGGCGCTCGCTGATCCCGCGGCTGCGCAGGGTCCTGACGAAGTCCTGGCGCAGCACGTCGATCACCGAGCCCCGGACCTGCTGGGCCGTCGCCGCGATCACACCGATGGACAGCGAGACGGCGGGCAGGGTGATCGACTGGAACCATCCCGAGGGCGACGCCGCGAACGGCACGTATCCCGTGGCGGGCAGCCAGCGCAGCTTGACCGCGACGATCACGGAGAGCGCCAGCGCCGCCAGGAAGCTGGGGACCGCGTAGCCGAGGATCGCCAGCACCTGGACCACCCGGTCGAGCCAGCCGCGGCGGACGGCGGCGGCGACCCCGAGGACGATGCTGAGGACCGTCGCGAGGATCAGCCCCGCCACCACGACCGACAGGGTCACCGGCACCTTCAGAGCCAGGCTGGTGGCCACCGGGTCGCCGCTGAACCAGGAGACGCCGAAGTCACCGCGGACGGCGTGGCCCAGCCAGCTTCCGTACTGGCTGATCCAGGGGCGGTCGAGGCCCAGCTCATGGGTTTTGGCCGCCACTTGTGCCTGGGTGGCCGTGTTCCCGGAGATGTTGCGCACGGCGTCCGTGCCGGTGAGGCTCATCATCGCGAACGCCGCCGTCGCAAGGACGTAGAGGAGCACCAGCCCGGCCGCCACGCGGCGTATGAGGAAAGTCAGCATCGCAATCCTGTCTTTCTGTGGTTCTGCCGTCAGGCTGCCGGGGTCATCTGGTAGATCGGGATGGCCGACTCGAACGGCTGCGGTGTCACCTTGATGCTGTTCGAGACGCCGTGGACGGAGTCGAGAACGTCCCAGGGGGCGTTGAACGCGTTCGTCTGCACATACCGGTTGATCTGCTTGAACAGGTCGTTCTGGCGGGCGCCGGTGGCCTTCCGGGCGGTGGTGATGAGCTTGGCGAGCTTCGGGTCGAAGTCCTTGGCCGGGTTCCAGGCGGCGTCCGCGGTGAGCTGGGTGGAGATATAGTCCCAGGGCCGGTACGAGGCGAGCTTGAACCACGACATCGCGTACTTGCCCCGCTGGAGCGCGGTGAACAGCTCGGTGGACGGCACCTTCTTGGTCTTCACCTTGACGCCGATGTCCTCCAGCGCCTGGGTCATCACCGCCTGCTGGGCCGCCGCCACCGACGACACGTCGGGCATCGTCACCGTGAAACCGTGCGGATATCCCGCCTCGGCGAGCAGCTTCCTGGCCTTCTCGGGGTCGTAGGGGTACGTGCTCTGGAGCGACTTCTCATAGGCGCTGCTCTCCGGGATGGCCATCTGGGAGGTCGCGGAGGCGTATCCCATGTTGATCTTCGTGGCGATCGCCTCGCGGTCGAAGGCGTAGTTCAGGGCCTGCCGGACCTTCACCTTGCCCAGGGCCGGCACGATCTTCCCGGCGCGGTCCCAGATGTACAGGCCCTCGACGGCGTCCACGTGCGAACTCACCTGGAGACCACGGCCCTTGACCTGGCTCGCGCTCCGGGGATCGATCCGCGCCCAGTCCACCTGCTCGCCCAGCAGCGCGTTGAGGCGGGCGGTCGGGTCACTGATCGTCCTGATGACGATCTTGTTGAAGGGGAACGCCTTGGTGTTCCAGTAGTCGCGGTTGCGGGTGAAGGTGTAGACGCTGCCGTTGGTCGTGCCGGACTTGTTCAGCACATACGGCCCCGAGCCGACCGGGCCCTTCTTGCCGTCCAGCGCCTTCGGGCTGGCCACCATGCCGGACGGATCGCCCAGGCTGGTGATGAGCGAGGGATCGGGCGCCGACAAACGGATGGCCACCGTGGAGGGGTTCACGACGTCGACGGTGCTGATGGCCCTCAGCTTGCCCGCGGCCTCGTTCGTGCCCGCCTTGGTGTGCAGCAGGTTGGCCTTCACCGCGGCCGCGTCCAGGGCGGTGCCGTCGGTGAACTTCACCCCCTTCCTGAGCTTCATCGTCAGCACGGTCCGCGAGGTGTCGTACCGCCACGACGTGGCCAGGTTGGGCGTCGCCTCCGCGTTCTTGTCCAGGCGGACCAACGAGTCGAAGACCGGCTCGTAGTAGTTGATGTAGTCCCCCAGACCGGCCGAGGCCAGATCCCAGGGGGTGGCGGTGACCCCCACCGCGAGGGTCAGTGTCCCGTCGCCGTCCCCCATGCCGGAGACGGCGCCGCCACTGCACGCCGTCGCGGACACGAGGGCGAGAGCGGTCCCTGCCAGCCCCACTCGTCGCATCGCGCACCTCCTCACCTTGTGCCGTCGCGCGTCGTTCAGTGCGTCTGCCGGGCCCACTGGCCGCACAGCCGGATGCTTTCCTCGGCGGTGTCCTGCGCACCCCGGTCGACCTCGATGATCAGCCAGCCGTCGAAGTCGGCGGGCAGCTCCGCGAGGAGCCCCGGGATGTCCACCGAGGCGTGCCCCGGTTCGGCCCACAGGCCCGCGAGGACCGTCGTGCGGTAGTCCAGGTCCTCCGCCTTGCCCCGGGCGGCCACATCGGCGTGGTAGTCCTTGATGTGCATCGCGGCCACCCGGTCCCCGTAGTCGCGGAGGAGGCCGGGCACGTCGGCGCCGGCCCAGCCCAGGTGGCCGATGTCCGGGCCGAAGGAGAGGGTGTCCGCGGGCACGGTGTCGAGGATGAAGCGGGTCTCCTCCTCGGTCTCCGCCCAGGTCCCCACGTGCGGGTGGAAGGCCGCGGCCACCCCGTTCGCCCGGGTGGTCTCGCCCATCTTCGCGAACACGTCCCGCACCCGCTCCAGCCGTCCGCGGTCGGACTCCGCGCCCACCGCCGGCCGCTTGACCCTGGGTGCCTCCTTGGACATGCCGGTGGCCACGAAGACCGTGGACAGGCCGAGTTCGGCCTGCTGCTCGCTGATCCGGGCCGTCTTGTCCAGATGCGCCCGCAGGCTCGCTTCGTCCTCCGGCAGCGGGCCGGATATGTAGCCCGGTGCGGGCGCGAGACCGTGGTCGGCGAGCAGTTTGCCGTACTCGGCGGCCGTCATGTCCGCGGGCACGTCGGCGTGCACCGCGCGGAGCCCCGCATCGCTGATGATCTTCAGCCGCTCGGGGAGCGGCGGCGCCAGGGTGGGGTCGATCCAGCCGTCCTCGGTCTGCACGAACTGAAGGGGGTTGATCGCGATCTTCTTCGCGCGGATCGTCATGCGGGTCTTCTTCCTCACGTGGTGGGTGGTCGGGAGTGCGGGGGCGGGTCAGACGGAGAAGCGCGGCTCGGGGCGGTCGCAGGTGCTGTCCAGCGCCACGACACGCGTCTGCGTGGAGGCTTCCTCCACGGCGCACATCGCCTCCAGCACGTGGAAGGCGAACGAGCCGGTCGCGCGGTGCGGGGAGCCCTCGACCGCGTCCGCGAGGTCGCGCACCCCGAGACCGCGACGGGCCTGCTCCTTGGTGCCGACGGCGCCGAACAGGCCGACCACCGGCTCCAGTACGGACCACTCGGCGTCGCCGTGCCGCTTGAGCCGCACCTCGCCGTCGAAGTGGTTCGGGTTCGCCAGGGACAGCGTGCCGCCGGTGCCGTAGATCTCCATGTACGGCAGGTCGGTGTCCCAGATGTCGAAGCTCATCTGCATCGTTCCGATGGCCCCGGAGGCGAAGGTGAGCACGGCCGCGGCGTGGGTCGGGACCGTGACGTCGATCGAGTCGACGGCCCGGCCGGGCGCGGTCACCGTCCGCCGCTCCGCCCCGATCCGGCTCGATCCGGTGACGGTCCGGATGGGGCCCAGCAGGTTGACGAGGATGGCGAAGTAGTACGGCCCCATGTCCATCACCGGGCCCCCGCCCTCCTGGAAGAGGAAGCGCGGGTCCGGATGCCACGTCTCCGCCTTGCTGTGGCTGATGAACGCCGAGGCGCCGACCGGCGTTCCGATGAGCCCGTCGTCGATGGCCTTGCGCGCCGTCTGGCTCGCGCTGCCGAGGAACGTGTCCGGCGCCGAGCCGAGGACGCGCCCGCTCCGGGCGGCCGCTTCGAGCACGGCCCGGCCCTCCTCGACCGTCGCGGCCAGGGGCTTCTCCACGTACACATGCTTGCCGGCCTCGAGGGCGGCGATGGTGGTGCGCGCGTGGTGCACCGGCGGGGTCAGGTTGACGACGATGTCGACCGACTCGTCGGCGTACAGCTCCGTGTCATCGCCCCAGGCCGGTATGGAGTGGTCGGCGGCGGCCTGCTTGGCCCGGGCAACATCGATGTCGGCCACGCGCACGATCTCCAGCTCCGGGTGGCGGGCCAGGCCGGTGACGTACCGGCCGAAGATGTTGCCGCTGCCCAGGATGCCGATCCGATGCGTCTGCTTGGCCATGAACGTGATTCCTTTCCGGAATGCGACGGGGGGTCATGCGAGCTCTGCCGCCCACACCGTCTGTTAGTTCGCCTGGCCATGGCAAGACGCCGCTTTTAGTTTTTTCTCTTGACTAAAGCTGGCCCAATGTTCAGCCTGTCGAGCAGGCCGGAGCGCGGCCGGAACGCCATTGGGTGCATGAGGGAGCGATTAGGTACGTGACAGTGCATAAAAGTGAGCGGCGCGCTACCGATACGGCCCTGCTGCCCGCGGTGCCTTCCGCGTTGCGCAGCGTGCTGGATCTCGTGGTGTCGGGCGAGGCGACCAGCCGTGCGGAGATCGCGCGGCGCAGCGGCCTGGCCCGGTCGACGGTCGGACAGCAGGTCGACCATCTCGTCGGGCGGGGCATCCTCCAGGAGCTGGGGTCGAGCGAATCGGTGCGCGGTCGGCCGCCGAGGGTGCTGACGCTCAGTCCGCGGGCGGGAACCATCGCCGTGGCGGACGTCGACACGCTGGAATCCCGGGTGGCGATAGCGGACCTCACCGGGCGCGTGATCGCGCAGGAGACCGTGGACATCCGGGTCGACGCGGGACCGGACGCGGTGCTGGAGACGGTGACCGGGCGTCTGACGAGCCTGCTCGCGGCACACGAGCGCGACCCGGACCGGGTCCGCGAAGTGGTGATGGGGCTGCCCGGGCCGGTGGACTTCCAGCGCGGCTGCCCGGTGCAGCCGACCGGAATGCCCGGCTGGGACGGCTATCCGGTCGCCGAGTGGCTGACCAGGACCTTCCGGGCGCCCGCCGTCGTGGACAACGACTCCAACCTGATGGCGCTCGGCGAGGCCGGTCAGGACGGGATGGACACCCCGCTGCTGTGCATCAAGATCGCGACCGGTATCGGGGCCGGTGTCATCACCACGGACGGCGAGGTGTACCGGGGCGCGGACGGGGCTGCCGGGGACATCGGCCACATCCCCGCCGTCGGCGGTGGCGACGCCCTGTGCTCCTGCGGCAACGTCGGCTGCGTCGGGGCGATCGCCTCCCACCGCAGCATCCTGCGCGGCCTCGGCATCCCCGAGTCGACCGAGGACGACCCGCTGCACGGAGTGCACGTCCTGGCCGAACGCGTCGCCGACAACGACCCGCCCGCGGTGCGCGCGCTGCGGCAGGCCGCCACCGAGATCGGCGAAATAGCCGCCATGCTGGTCTACATGTTCAACCCGCGCACGCTGGTGCTCGGCGGCCCGCTCAGCGAACTCCGCGACGACCTCCTCTCCGGAGTCCGCGCCGCCGTCTACCAGCGCGCCCTGCCGCTGGCCACCCGCAAGCTGACCATCACCACGGCCCAACTCGGCAACAGCTCAGGGGTCCACGGCGGCATCGCCCTCGCCACCCGGGACGTCTTCAGCCCCGAGGGCATCGCCCGGATGCTGGTCGAGGACGCCGCGGGCGCGCCCGCGGCCGGGCGCTGACGGGCTCAGAGCGGGGGACTGGCGGTGTCAGGGCGGGGGCTGACGGTGTCAGAGCGGGGCGCGGTGCGCCTCGAAAATGGCGAGGCGTGAGGTGATGGCGCGGGACGCCTCGGTCAGCGCGGAGTGCATCCGGGGGATGCTGCTGCCCGCCGTGGGTGCGATGACCGCGAGGGCGGCCAGGTACGCGTGGGCCAGGCCGCGCACCGGCACCGCGACGGCGAGGTAGCCGGTACGGGCCTCCTCGACCTCCACGGCATAGTCCTGCTCCCTGATCCGGGCCAGCTCGGCGGGCAGCCGGGCGGGGGTGAGGGTGCGGGGCGTGGGGCGGTCCATCAGCGGGATCACCCTGGACAGCGGGTACTGCTCGGGGAGCATCGCGAGGGTGAGCTTCCCCGCGGCGCTACAGTGCAGCCGCAGGCGCCGCCCGCCCGCGGTGGACCGGGCCCGGTTGCGGTGCCGTCCGGCGTTCTCGATGCACAGCAGTTCCGAGCCGCTGGGCACGGCCAGGTTCACCGCGTTGTCGAGCTTCTGCGCCAGGTTCTCGATGACGGGCCTGGCGGCCTCGCGCAGGGTGCGCTGGCGGGGTGCGCGCAGGCCGATCTCGTAGAGCTGGAGCCCGAGCCGGTACTTGGCGCCCTCCCGCTCCAGGAGATTTCCGGCGACGAGTTCCTGGCACAGCCGGTGGACGGTGGCCTTGGCGACCCCGGTACGGGCCGTCAACTCCGCGAGACTGAGAGCGAAGTCGTTGTCCCGGAAAGCGGACAGAATGAGGCCGACCTTGCCGAGAACCGACTTGGGCGTCCCGCCGAGCTGCCGCGGATCTTTGTCCTTTTCGGCATACACGTACCCAGTCACTGCGCTTGACCTCCTCACGGCCACCAAAGCCGAGGAAGAGAACGATAGGCGCTTTTCAGGGAGGCCGAAAGAGAGCGCGATGAGACCCGCGGCGGCCCTTTTGTCAATACCCGGAAAGGCCGCCGAGAGCCGGCAGTACCTCGGATCCGACCGCCTCGATCAGCTCGGTGGGCGGATCGTAGGAACCCACGTGCTGGAGGAAGACCCCGGACACCCCGGCGTCGTGCAGGGCGGTGAGCCGTTCGGCGATCTGCGCGGCGGTGCCGAACAGACAGAATTCCTGGGCGAACCGCACGGCCGCCTCGTCGCTGACCCATGCCGAACACACCGTGACGGCCGCGTCCCAGTCCTCGGCGTGCACCAGATCCGGGTAGACCCCCTCCACCGTGGCGGGGACGTCCACCTCTATCCCCGCGAGGGCGAGGAAGGGCGCCCCGCCGTTCTGCGTGATCGACGCGCAGATCGGTTTGATCAGCCGCGCCTCGGCCTCGATGTCGTCGGTCACCGCGCAGAACGCGGACACCGTCAGCGGTACCGCCGAGGCCGTCCGGCCCACGGCCTCGGCGCCTTCGCGCACCCGGGCGGCGGCCCCGGCCAGGGTCCTCGGGGACACCCCGCTGAGCAGGATGGCGCCGTCGGCGATCTCACCCGCCAGCCGCAGGTTCTTCGGCCCGCTCGCCGCGAGGTGGATCGGGATCCGCGGCCCTGGATCGCGCAGCCGGGAGTGGACACCGCCGCCGAAGTCCCACTCCCGCCCGTCCAGCAGCGTCCGCAGCATGCCCACGCCTTCGCGCATCGCCGCCGAGGTGGTCTGCCGCAGATTGACCGGGCCGACCGAGCTGTTGCCCACGCCGAGGCCGAGGGTGAACCGCCCGGGTGCCAGCTCGGCCACGCTGCGCGCGGCCGACGCCACGACGGCCGGATGCCGGGTCGCCACATTGGTGACCGCGGTCCCCAGGCCGATGCGCTCGGTGGCCAGCGCGGCGGCGGTCAGCGTGGTGAACACGTCCCGCCACAGCAGCTGCGAGTCGGGAAACCACACCTGGTCGAAGCCCAGCTCCTCGGCCCGTCGCACGGTCCGCGCCACCCGGTCCGCCCGGTCGCACGGCGGTACCCGGATCCCGATCCACGGCCGGGTCGTCACGGCGCTCATGCCCGCCCCTCGGCCAGGTCCAGCGCCACGTCCGTGATCATGTCCTCCTGGCCGCCGACCATGCCGCGTCGGCCGACCTCGACGAGGATGCTGCGGGTGTCCAGGCCGTAGCGGGCCGCCGCCGTCTCGGCGTGGCGCAGAAAGCTGGAGTACACGCCCGCGTAGCCGAGGCTCAGGGTCTCCCGGTCCACCCGCACCGGCCGGTCCTGGAGCGGCCGTACCAGGTCGTCGGCGGCGTCCATCAGCGGGAACAGATCGCAGCCGTGGGACCACCCCAGCAGATCGGCCACCGCGATGAAGGCCTCCAGCGGGCAGTTTCCGGCGCCCGCGCCCTGCCCGGCCAGCGAGGCGTCGACGCGGGTGACGCCGTTCTCCACGGCGACCACGCTGTTGGCCACCCCGAGCCCCAGATTGTGGTGGGCGTGGATGCCCAGTTCCGTGTCGGGTGAGAGGACGTCGCGGTAGGCGCGGAAGCGATCGCGCACCCCGTCCATGGTCAGCCGTCCGCCGGAGTCGGTGACGTACACGCAGTGGGCGCCGTAGGACTCCATCAGCTTGGCCTGCCGGGCGAGTTCGGCAGGCTCGGCCATGTGGGACATCATGAGGAAGCCCGCGACGTCCATGCCCAGCTCGCGGGCGGCGGAGATGTGCTGGGCGGAGATGTCGGCCTCGGTGCAGTGGGTCGCGATGCGCACCGAGCGGATGCCCGTCGCATGGGCCCGCATCAGGTCGCGCACGGTGCCGATGCCGGGCAGCAGCAGGGTGGTGGGGACGGCGTGCCGGACGGCGTCGGTGACCGCCTCGATCCACTCCCAGTCGGTGTGCGCGCCGACGCCGTAGTTGACGCTGGAGCCGGACAGGCCGTCGCCGTGGGCGATCTCGACGGCGCCGACGCGGGCGGCGTCGAGGGCGGCGGCGATGGAGCGGGCCTGGCCTGTGGTGTAGCGGTGCCGGAGGGCGTGCATGCCGTCCCGCAGGGTGACGTCCTGGATGTACAGGGAGGCCTCTGGCGTGGTCACTTGGCTGCCTCCATGGTCCGGTGTGCGGCCAGGCGCTCCGCGGTGCGCAGCGCGGCCGAGGTCATGATGTCGAGGTTGCCCGCGTAGGCCGGGAGGTAGTGGGCGGCGCCCTCGACCTCCAGGAACACCGACACCTTGGCCGCGCCGCGGCGCGCGCCCACGGGTACGAGGGTGCGCAGCGGATCGTCGTCGGCGATCCGGTCGAACTGCACCTTCTGCTTGAGGCGGTAGCCCGGGACATAGGTCTGGACGCGCTCCACCATCGCCTCGATCGAGGCGGTGACCGCCGCGTCGTCGCACTCCGAGACCAGACAGTGCACGGTGTCCCGCATGATCAGCGGCGGTTCGGCCGGGTTGAGGACGATGATGGCCTTGCCCCGGCCCGCCCCGCCGACCTGCTCGATGGCGGAGGCGGTGGTCTCGGTGAACTCGTCGATGTTGGCCCGGGTGCCCGGACCGGCCGAGCGGGAGGCGATGGAGGCGACGATCTCCCCGTAGTGCACGGGGGTGACGGCCGAGACGGCGGCGACGACCGGGATGGTGGCCTGTCCGCCGCAGGTCACCATGTTGACGTTGGAGCTGTCCAGATGGGCGTCGAGGTTCACCGGCGGCACCACGTACGGGCCGATGGCGGCCGGGGTGAGGTCGACCACCGTACGGCCGAGGGCGCGCAGCACCTCGTCGTGGCGGCGGTGGGCACCCGCCGAGGTGGCGTCGAAGACGATCCGCACATCGGCGAACTCGTCCAGCGCGACCAGCCCGTCCACGCCCTCGTGCGTCGTGGCCACCTTCAGGCGGCGGGCGCGCGCGAGGCCGTCGGAGTCCGGGTCGATGCCCGCCATCGCCGCCATCTCCAGGCTGCCGGACAGCCGCAGCACCTTGATCATGAGATCGGTGCCGATGTTGCCGGAGCCGATGACGGCGACCTTGGTACGGGTGCTCATGCCCTGTCTCCCTCCGTCGCGAACTCGACCGTGACCCGGCCCAGTTGACTGATCTGTGCCTCGAAGCGATCTCCTGGGCCCGCGGCCACCATCGGGCCCAGCGCCCCGGTCAGCAGGGTCTCCCCGGCGCGCAGCGGATCGCCCTGGGCGGCGACGGTCGAGGCGAGCCAGGCCGCGGCGTTCAGCGGGCTGCCGAGGCAGTCAGCGCCGGTGCCCTCCGAGACCGTCCGGCCGTCGCGGGTCATCGTCATCCGCACCCCGCGCACATCGAGCCCGGTCAGCGGCACGGGGGTGCCACCGAGCACGTACAGCCCGCAGGACGCGTTGTCGGCGACGGTGTCCACGATGCCGATGTTCCACTCGGCGATACGGCTGTCCACGATCTCCAGCGCGGGCAGCGCGAACTCGGTCGCGCGCAGCACGTCGGCCACGGTGCAGTCGCGGTGCGGCAGATCGGCGCCGAGGACGAGCGCCACCTCCGCCTCCACCTTGGGCTGGAGCAGCCGCCCGGCCGCCACCACACCGCCCTCCGGGACCGCCATGTCGGCGAACAGCGTCCCGAAGTCCGGCTGGTCCACGCCCAGTTGGGTCTGCACGGCGGGCGAGGTCAGGCCGATCTTACGGCCCGCGATCCGCCGCCCGGCGGCCACGCCGCGCCCGACGTTCACCCGCTGCACCGCGTACGCGGCCCCGATGTCGCCGTCGGCGAGGAACGTGCGCACCGGCGGGCACACCACACCGGTGCGCGTGGCCTCCAGCAGGGTGTCGGCCGCCTTGGACACCTCCGGGGGAAGTCCCTGGCCGGTCATGAGGCGGCTCCCGCGACGAGCGGGGTGTCGACGCCGACGGGGCCGAGGCCGGTGGCTCCGCCCGGGGTGCCCAGCGGCTCCGTACGGCCGGGCAGCGGCTCGGTGAAGAAGCGGCGGTTGTCCTCGCGGTACTCGGGCCCCGCCAGCCGGTCCACCGCGATCGCCTGTTCGGGGCAGGCGGTTTCGCAGGCGCCGCAGTCGATGCACTCCACCGGGTTGATGTAGAGCTTCCGCATCCCCTCGTAGATGCAGTCGACCGGGCATTCCTCCATGCAGGAGCGGTCCATGATGTCGACGCAGGCCGGGCCGATGACGTAGGCCATGTCAGTTCTCCTTCTCTGTGGAATGCCCGGGGAACAGCATTGCCTCCGGATCGATCACGGTGGCCGCGTTGTTCACGGCGGTGGCGACCTCGCCGAAGCCAACGGCGATCAGCCGCACCTTGCCGGGGTAGTCGGTGATGTCCCCGGCGGCGAACACCCGCGGCAGGCTGGTGGCCATCCGGGTGTCCACGGCGATCCGCCGGGCCTGAAGCTCCAGCCCCCAGTTCTGGAGCGGGCCCAGATCCGCGGTGAAGCCGAGTGCGGCCACGACGGTCTGCGCCGGGAGGATCCGGGTGTCCTTGGTGAGGCGATGGCGGATCGTCACCTCTTCGAGGTTCTCCGCACCGTGCAGCCCGGTCACCTCGGTGTCGGTGATGATCTCGATGCCGAGGGAACGCACCTTCTCCACGGTCGCGCCATGGGCCCGGAACCGGTCCCGGCGGTGCACCAGCTTGACGGACCGGGCCAGGGGAGCGAGGGTCGCCGCCCAGTCGAAGGCGCTGTCCCCGCCGCCGACGATCACGATGTCGTGACCGGTGTGCACGGCCGGATCCGGTACGAAGTACACCTGCCCGCGTCCGAGGTAGTCCTCGCCCGCCGGCAGCGGCCGGGGCGTGAACGTCCCCACCCCGCCGGTGATCACGACGGCTCCGGCCCGGACCGCGGTCCCCGTGTCGCTGCGCACCACGGGGTGTCCGTCCTCGTCGTGGGACAGCTCGACCGCCCGCTGACCGAGGAGATAGACCGGGCCGTACGGCTCCGCCTGGGCCACCAGGCCGTCCACCAGATCGCGGCCGCGCACCGAGGGGAAACCTGCGATGTCGAAGATGGGCTTCTCGGGGTACATCGCGCTGATCTGGCCGCCGCACTGGGGGAGGACGTCCATGACCGCCACGCGCAGCCCGCGGAACCCCGCGTAATACGCGCCGTAGAGTCCCGACGGACCGGCGCCGATGATGAGGATGTCGGTGTCCACCACGTCCGATGCGGACGTGGTGGCCGGAACATCGGTAAGAACGCTCATGGGCCGGGAGCGTAGGGACCGCCGTGGCCGGGCCCAATGAAACCGTTCCGTCTGGCGGGACACCTCGCTACGGCTGAGGTGCCTGCCCCTGGGAACGTGGCGCGACCACAGGGAAATCCCGCGCGGGAGGTCATGACCCATGAACCCGGACAACAGCAGAGCGGGGCGGCTGCTGGTCGCCTGTACGGCGCTCCTCCTCGTCCCCGCCTGCATGGCGGGGACGGTGGACTCCGACGCCGGGGAGGTGAAGGGCGGGCCCACGGTGCGCGTCGCCCTCGGCGTGGACGCCTCGTACGCGCCCTTCTACCTGGCGAAGGAGCGGGGGATGTTCGCCAAGGCAGGCGTGAACGTCGAGCTGATGCGGACCGAGGGCGGCCCCACGGCGGGCCAGGCGGTCACGGCGGGCACCGCACAGCTGGCGGCCAACGCCGACTCCACCGCGCTGTCGCTGATGGCGGGCGATCCGGGCCTGCGGGCGCTGGGTGTCTTCCAGTCCTCCGGCCGCTATCTCAAGGTCGTCATGCGCGATGGCATCACGTCCCCGCGGCAGATCAAGACGATGGCGTCCATCCAGGGCCTCGGCCTGTACGCGACCCACGCCTATCTGCGCCGCCACGGCATCGATCCCGCGTCAGTGAAGATCCACCAGAGTTCGCCGCCCGAGATGCCCGGACTGCTCCAGCGCGGCTCCATCGACGCCTATGTGCTCTACGAGCCGTGGGCCGCCAAGGGCGCTGAGTCGGGCGGCCACGTCGCGGGCCACAGCGGCGACTTCGGGGTGACCTATGTGCAGTGGCTGCTGGCGGAAGACCGCTGGCTGAAGAACAACCAGGAGGTCGCGGCCAAGGTCTTCAAGGTCCTCGCCGAGGCGGACCGGATGGTGACCCGCGATCCCGCCGCCGCCGCGGAGGCCACCCACCAGCAGGTGAAGCTGCCCACGGCGCAGACGCGGAAGGTGCTCCCGGAGATCACCTTCCGCGTCCGCGGACTGACCGGCGCCGACGTCACGCAGTCCGCCAGGATCACCGGCTTTCTCACCGGGCAGAAGCTCATCAAGAAGTCGCCCGATCTCGACCGCGCCCTGATGAAGGGCTGGTACGAGCGGTACGCCGGTTAGATTGGACCACCGGGGCGGGTCAGCTCGACCGTCCCGGTGACACACGCGGTGCCGTCGTCCTTGAAGACGGACACGTCCAGCGAGACGCGCTGTCCCCCGGCGGCGGGCTCGACCGCGGCGACCGTCGCGGTCCAGGTGAGCGGTTCACCGGCCACGGCGGTCGCCCGGTTGCGCCAGCTCACCCCCTCCAGCCGCGCGTCCGGCCCCGACCAGTCGAGGGCGTACCGGACGAGTGTCTCGCCGTGCAGGGTGGACTGCACGACCACATCGGGAAACCCCTCCGAGGCGGCGAACTCCCCGTCGTAGTGGATGCGGTGCGCGTTCCATGACACGGCGCTGAACCGGAACAGCTGCACCCTGCTGTGGGCGTAGCGGCGTGGCGGGCAGACCTGCCCGGCGGCGGGGGTGTTCACGCGGCGGCCTCCCTCGGAGCGGTTTCTCCGTCCAGCACGACGATCGTCTCGTCCACGGCCATCAGCTCCCTTCCGTCCTCCGAGGTGAACCGGGTGGTCACGCCCAGCAGGACGAACGCCCCCGAGCGGCCCCCCTTACGGTCCGCCGAGGTCACCGCCCGGGACGCGGTGATCCGGGCGCCCGCCACGGGGATCCGGCCGAGCCGCACCGACTGGCCGCCGTGCACCTGGCGCACCAGCAGGCCCTGGGTACACGGGGACTCCCGGGCGGCCAGGCCGTCCGGGCGCAGCGCGTCCTCGGCCGGACCGTCCTCCCAGCTCATCATCGCCGCGAGGAACAGCGGGGGAGCCTCGACGGGCTCCCCGGTCGCCTCCCGGGCGCGGGCCCGGGCCACGTACGCGTCATCGCCCACGGCCGCCGCGTACCGGCAGAACTCCTTGACCGTCAGCACACCGCAGTCCTCGGGCTCCCACCGGCCGATCAGCGTCCGGGCCCGCGCCACCACCTCCTCCAGCGCCGTCACAGGGCGGCTCGCAGCGCCCGGCTGATCCCCAGACCCGCGGTGCGCAGCGCACCCATGTGCGTGTTGGCGTCGAAGCGGTACGTGGGCGCGGTGATGGACAGCGCACCCGCCAGCGAACCCCCGCGGGCGAACACTGGCACGGCCATGCTCAGATAGCCCAGCCGGATCTCCTCCGCCTCCGTCGCGATGCCCTGCTCCCGGACCCGCTCCAACTGGCACAGCAGCCGCGCGGGCGAGGTGATCGTGTAGCGGGTGAAGGGCTTCAGCCCGTTGCCGATCACCTCCCCGGCCAGGGACTTCGGCGAAAAGGCCAGGATCGCCTTGCCGGTGGCGGTGCAGTACAGCGGAAGCCGCCCCGCCACCCGCGACTCCTCGCTCAGCCCGCGATGCGGGAGGATCTTCTCCAGATACACGACGTCGAGGCCGTCGTGGATCGCGAAGTGGATGGTCTCCCGGGTGGCCAGCAGCAGATCCTCCATGTACGGCTGCGCCACCTCGCGCAGGATCCGCTGCCGGTGCACCCGCTGGCCGATCTCGAACAGGCGCAGCCCCAGCCGGTAGTCGCAGCCCGCCCGCTCCAGGAGCCCCCAGACGACCAGCTCCTGCGCGAGCCGGTGCACGGTGGCCTTCGCCACGCCCGTACGGCGCACCAGGTCGGCGAGGGAGAGGGTGTCGTCGTCGGCGGTGAACGCCTCCAGGATCGGGCGCACCTTGCCCAGGACGGAGTTCATCGAGTCGGGAGACGGCGGCGCTGCCGCGTGGTCGAGCGGGACGACGGTCATGCCGGGCACCCCCTCATCGCGACGCTTCGTCGAGGAAGTCCAGGCTGAGCGGGTTGTAGAGCTCCGCCTTCTCGTGCTGCGGCCAGTGCCCGCACTCGTTGAAGAGCTCCAGCCGGGCCCCGGGGATGGCGGCGGTGATGGCCTCGGCCTCCGGCACGGCCCCGAACGGGTTCTTGTTGCCCCACACCACCAGGGTCGGCGCCTTGATCCGCGCCATCCGGTCCGGCCGCAGCAGATTGCGTTCGCGCCGCTCGACCTCCTGGAGCGCCAGCAGGTTGTCCACGTTGGCCTGGAAGTCGGGGTGGTGGTAGATCTCGTAGCGGACCTGGGTCAGCTCCTCGCCCAGCTCCTCGTCCCAGTTCGCCCACAGCAGCTCGAGCCGCTTCCGGGTGTCGGAGATGTCGTCGTTCAGGACGGCGTTGCGCGTCGAGGTCTTCAGCCGCTCCATCACCTCCGGGTTGACCTTGGTCCCGCCCATGCACAGCAGCTGGAGCGAGGCCACCCGGTCCGGGTACTCGCTCGCCAGCCAGGACCCCACCCAGCCGCCCAGCGACTCGCCGACCAGGTGCGCGCGCTGCGCCCCCACCGCGTCGAGGTAGGCGATCAGGTGGTCGACGTAGGCGGGGATCTCCGCGGGGTGGTCCGGCTTGCCGGTGTAGCCGTGGCCGAGCATGTCGATGGCGTGGCAGCGGTATCCCCGCTCGACGTGCGCCGGGATGTTCCGTACGAACGCCTCCAGGTGGCCCGTCGTGCCGTGCAGGAACACCACGTGTTCGCCGTCCTCGGGACCCGCCTGGAGGGCCCGGGTGGTGATGTCGCCGGTTTGCACGTACGCGTGCCGGTAGTCGATGCCCGACAGTTCCGTCCAGATGCTCATGGCTGCCTTTCGCTGGTGTGGTGGTGCGTGGGATCGAGGACGGCGACACCCATGCCGGTGAGCCATTCCGGCAGGGATTCGTATGCCAGCCGCCGTCCGGGGGCGTGGCCGAGCAGGGCCGCCATGAGCAGCCAGGTGCGCACCTCCTGGGCGCCGTTGCCCGCCACTTTCTCCAGTTCTTCGGTGGTGTACCGGGCCACTTCGTGGGTCCGGCCGTTTTCGACCAGGCTCAGGAACTCCTCGTCGAAGTCCTCGTTGATGGCGGACTCCGCGGCCCGGATGATTTCGCGGCGCCTGACGTCGTAGTCCTTCCAGTGGTCGCGGCCGTTCAGCCACGCGCCCACCATGAACTCCTCGTCGTCGCCGTGCGGATCGCGCCAGTCCGGCCACGGCAGGCGGTGCGACAGACCGCCGGAGCCGATCACCGCCACCCGGCGGCCCTCGGGGAACCCCAGCACCGCGTCCCGGATGGCGCGGCCCAGCTGCTCGCAGCGGTCGAGCGTGGGCAGCGGATGGGCGAACACGTTCACCACGAGCGGCACGATCTCCACGTCCAGCCCGTCGAGCAGATACTGGATGGCGTGCGACTGGCCGTGGTCGATCTGGAGCTTGGCCGAGTACGCCAAGTCGAACCGGCCGCCCTCCACCAGGGTGTTCGCGATGTGCCGGGCGAGCGGCACGTCCACCGGCTGCGGGCCCTCGGGGGTGCCGGACTCACCGCTGGCCACGCACTCGCCCACGCCGATGGTGAAGCTGGGGATGAGGTCCAGCCAGAAGCCGCGGAAGTGGTTGGAGCCCACCAGGATCACGGTGTCGGGCCGGGCCGCCGCGATCTCGTCGCGCGCCTGACGCAGCGCGTCGCGGAACCGCTCGGCGCGGTCCTTGTGGAAGGTCTCCTCCCAGTGGGTGTTCATGAGCGTGCTGTGTGACGCGCCCACACCGAGGACGATGTCGGTCATGACGGTTCTCCTTCCACCTCGTCGCGGGTGCGGGTGACGGTGTCGACGGCGGTACGGACCAGGTGGCGGGTCAGCCGCTCCATGGCCCGCACGTCGACGGTGTTCATCCCCGCTGCGAAGTCGATCTCGAAGGGGGCGTCGGTGACCTTCGGCATCCCGACGCGCACCGTGGGCACGCCCCGGCCGCGCAGGATGTTGGCGTCGGTGGCGCCGCTGTTGCCACGGATCACCTCGTGCGGACGGTCCTCCAGCGCCTCCCAGCCCGCGATCGCGCTGCGGCACACCCAGCTGTCCGGATCGGTCCGGGTCCCGGGGATGGCGAGGATCATCTCGGCGGTGACATCGATCCCGGTGTCCTCCCGGATCGCGTCGACCGTGGCCAGGAACTCCCGCTTGGCCCGCACCGGGGTCGTGTCCGGGCCGATCCGCAGATCCACCCTGAGCGTGCAGGCCGCCGGGGTCGTGGCCGCCATGCGCGGCCATCCGCCGCGCACCGAGGCCACCACGCCCTGCGGCGCGACGGTGCCGCCGGTGTGGCGGAGGGCGTACTTCTCGAACCACTCCTCCAGGCGCAGCGCGACCGTGCCCGCGTTCGCGATGGCGTTGTCGTACGGCAGGCGGTGGCGCGACCCCACATAGGTGTGCAGGCCGGGCACGGTGACCTCGAACCACACGAGCCCGACCTCGTCCCAGGACACCGTCCAGCCGGGCTTGGCGATCACCGCGTAGTCGGTCCACACCCCCTGCTCCAGCAGGAACGAACAGCCCACGCCCTGGCCCGTGTTGTACCGGACGCCACCGGGCCGGGCGTTGGTGGGCATGCCGCCCGCGCCGAACGCCGCGACGAGATCGCCGGTGAGCGGGACACCGGACCGGCGGATGGCCTCGGCGGCCATCATCACGCACGCGGCGTGGCCCTTCGGGTTGGACGCCCCGAGCCCGGTCACCAGATCGCCGTGGACGGTGGCGCGCGGCCGCATGTCGGGGCGCAGCTCGGGGCCGATCCAGGGGACGTCCTCGCTCTCCTCGCCCACCGTGAGGGTGTCGATGGGCGCGTAGAGCATGAGGTCGGGGCCGGTGCCGTCGCCGGTGAGCCGGGCCCAGGCGTTGGCCTGCCGGTCGTCGACCGGCTGCACCCGGGCGTCGCATCCGGCGGCGCCGAGGGTGTCGGCGATGTGTGCGGCGAGCGGTCCCTCGTCGCCCGTCGGGCTCGGGACGTCGACGAGCCCGATGATCAGCTCGCGCAGCCGGCCGGGGGTGATGTGGCGCCAGGCGTCGGTGACCCAGGCGCCGCGTCGCTCGTCCAGTCCGGTCAGGCCCGCCGGTCCGCCGCCGGTCACTGGTTGATCCTGTGGACCTGGGTCATGGTGGTGCGCGCGATGCGCTTCCTGGCCAGGGGGAGGCTCACGGCGATCGCGGCCCCGGCCAGCAGGGTGAGCAGGGTACGGCCCATGGTCATGCCTTCTTGTCGCGGGTGGAGTGGGGTGTTTCGGGGGCGTCGGCGCCGACCGCGGCCAGCTTCTTGCCGTACTCCTCCTCGCTGAGGTTCCGCCAGGAGGTCAGTGAGACATCGGGGCGGTAGAGCTTCTCCGGGGGCGCGTCGGTGACGTCGACCATCCAGGCGTCCTGGCCGGAGAACTGGCCGTGGAACAGCCAGCGGACGGCGCCCAGGTACTTGGCGTAGAAGCCGAGCGTCTTCCAGCCCTCGGTGAAGTTGACCATCACGCCGACGTAGCGGTGGTTGTCCTCGTCCACCGGGACGTAGAACTCGTAGTGGATGAACTTCGGGTAGGCGATGCGCAGGACACCCGGCATCGACAGGGACGCGAAGCCGGGGAACTCCTGCGCCTCGATCGTCGGGTTGATCGTGTCGGCCTTGCCGGTGTTCCCGATGTTGAAGGTCTCCTCGGGCGGCTGCATCTTCCACCAGCGCTTGTTGGTCCAGCGGCCGACGCCGGGGTAGTGGGCCTCCCAGTGGACCTCGTCCTGCACCCGGAAGATCCAGCGCCCCTTGGGCACGATCCGGGTGATGTTCCAGGTGGGCATGGGCTTGAACAGGCGCCACAGCGCGGTCCGGTGCAGATACTTCGCGTGGCCCTCGTCGAAGCCGTTCTCGCAGGCGAAGCGCCAGTTGCCACCGCGCGGCTCGATCCGGCCCCCCATGACGAACCCGTTGCCGACGAGTTCCTCGGGCAGCTGCGTATCGATCGGGTGCGGCTCCTCGTCGGCGATCGGGATGTACACCCACACCATGCCGAGGCGCTCTTCCACCGGGTACGTCCGCACCCCGACCTTGCCGGTCAGCCGGCAGCCGGGCCCGTCGGTGATGACCGCGGACAGCTTGCCGGTGGGCAGATCGAACGTCCACCCGTGGTACGGGCAGCTCACGGTGCCCGGAAACTGCTGGTCACCCTCCGACAGCGGCACCCCGCGGTGCGGACAGCGATTGTGCAGGGCGTACGCCGTGCCGCCGTCCCGGATCAGCGTGATCTTCTCGCCGCAGAGGGTGAAGGGGAGCGGCTTGCCGGTGATGTGGCTGGACCAGGTGACCGGGTACCAGTACCCGCGGAAGCCCGAGCCCGCCGCATCGTAATGGGGCCAGGAGGCCCAGTCCTGGCGGCCGGGTTCCCCCGCTGTTCTGCCGCGGCCCCGGCCGGTGTGCTGGGTATCGGGCGAGCCCTCGACCGTCATCGTGCGTGTCCTCCCGCTGCCGTACGAACCATGGCACCGAGAATGCGCGGCCGCGCCGGGTCTGCCTACGGACTCGTCCCGCTCAGCAGAACGCCCGGTGTCGCGGGCGCCGCACGGCCACCTGGCGCGACATCCCCGAAAGGGCAACGGACCGCGGCGTCCCGCTCAGCGGAACCCCCTCCATGCGCGGGCGCGCCGCCGCGGTCTACCGTGCGCGCACTCGGCGAAGGGACCACGATGACGAAGACCATCGCAACCCCCCGGCCCCCGGACGGCTCGGCCCCCGGCGGTGGCGGAACCCGCGGTGCGGCCCTGTCCGCCACCGGGGTGGGCATCCGGTTCGGCTCCTTCGAGGCCGTACGGGACATCTCGCTCGACATCGCCGCCGGTGAGTTCCTCTGCCTGCTCGGACCGAGCGGCTGCGGCAAGTCCACCCTGCTGTCCGCCATGGCCGGGTTCGTGCCGGTGGCCGCGGGCGGCCTCACCGTCGACGCCACCCCGATCACCGGCCCCGACCCCGACCTCGGCATGGTCTTCCAGGGCAGCGAGGCCCTGTTCGACTGGATGACCGTGCGCCAGAACGTGGCCTTCGGCCCGCGGATGCGCGGACGGTCCCGGGCGGCCCGCGCCGAACTGGCCGACTCCTATCTCGGTCTGGTGGGGCTGCGCCACTGCGCCGACCGGTTTCCCGGCCAGCTCTCCGGCGGCATGCGCCAGCGGGTGCAGATCGCCCGGGTGCTGGCGGGCGAGCCGCGCGTGGTGCTGATGGACGAGCCGTTCGGCGCGCTCGACGCCCAGACCCGCCAGGTCATGCAGGACGAGATGGGCCGCATCTGGAAGGCCTCGGGATGCACCGTCGTCTTCGTCACCCACGACATCGACGAGGCGATCCTGCTGGCCGACCGGATTGCCGTGATGACCGCGGGCCCGGCCGCCTCGGTCAAGGCCGTCTACCCGGTCGACCTGCCCCGGCCCCGGGACGAGACGGACCCGGCCGCCGTCGAACTCCGCCGCGCCCTGCGGGAGGACATCGGCGAGGAAGTGCGCAAGGCCCTGCGCGACCAGGGACTCGACCTCGAGGAGACACGATGACTGAGGAGACGCGATGACCACCGTGACGGCCGAGACCTCCGCCACCCCGCGCCCCGGGAGACACCCGGGGCGCGCCACGGTCGCGCCGCCGCCGGACGGCTGCGCACGGCCGGGCTGTACACGGTGTCGGTCCTCGCCGGGGTCGCCGTCTGGCAGCTGCTGGCGGTGACGTACGGCTCAGCCCTGGTCGCCTCCCCGGGCGAGACCCTGTCGGCGGCCAGGGAGCTGGCCGCCGACGGCACCCTGGTCAACTCGGTCATCGCCTCCGGCCGCCGCATCCTGATCGGCTGGGGCCTCGGCCTCGCCGTGGGCGTACCGGTCGGCCTGCTGATCGGGCAGATCCCGCTGGTGCGGCATCTGCTCGACCCCTACATCGAGTTCTTCCGCTTCATCCCTCCGGTCGCGTTCGTGACCCTGGCGGTGGTGTGGCTGGGCATCGGCGAATCGTCGAAGGTCGTCCTCATCTTCTACACGTCGGTCTTCATCGTCACCCTGAACACCAGCGCCGGCGTCATGGCCGTGAACGAGTCGAAACTGCGCGCCGCGGCGAGCCTGGGCGCGAGCCGCCGCCAGATCCTGCGATGCGTCGTGCTGCCCTCCACCGTGCCCCACATCGTCACCGGGGCGCGGCTGGCGATGGGCAACAGCTTTCTGACCATCGTGTCCGCGGAGATCGTCGCCTCCCAGGTCGGCCTGGGATCGTTGATCTGGACCTCCCGCAACTACGGCCGCATCGACTGGGTCTTCGTCGGGATCATCACCCTGGGCATCCTCGGGTTCGTCTACGACCGCGTACTCCGCGTCGTCGCCTCCCGTGCCCTGAGTCGTTATGGAGTGAAACTGTGAGCAGCCAGATGTCCCGCACCCTCGTCCTGGAGCGCTTCGGCACCCTGCCCCGGCTGGCGGAGCGGCCCGTGCCGGAGCGGCAGCCGGGTCAGACCCTCGTACGGGTGCAGGCCGCGCAGGTGGGCCACCTGGACCTGAACATCGTGGACGGGGCGTTCGGCATCCTGCCCGATCTGCCCACCGTGCCCGGCACCACGGGGTGCGGCGTCGTCCTGGCCTCCGACACCCACCCCGAGGGTGCCCTGGTCAAGATCAACGGCAAGGGCCTGGGGATGCGCCGGGACGGCAGCTGGGCCGACCACGCCGTGGCGCCCGACGCGGCCGTGTCCCCCTTCCCCGAGGGCACCGACCCCGCCCTGGCGTGCAGCTACTTCTCCCCGGCGGGCTCGGCGTGGGCCGCGGTGCACTCGGTCGCCGGGATACAGCCGGGGGAGCGGGTGCTGGTGACCGGCGCGGCGGGCGCGGTCGGCGCCCTCACCGTGCAGGTCGCCGCGCGGGCCGGGGCGGAGGTCATCGGCGTGGTCGGCCGCCCGGCCAAGCTCGCCCACGTCCCGGCCCCCGGCAAGGCGGTCCTGGCCTCGGACCTGTCGCCCGAGGCCGTGGGCGGGCCGGTCGACGCGCTCATCGACACCGTCGGCGGCCCGGTGCTGCGTGACGCCCTCGGGCTGGTCCGCCCGCGCGGCCGGGCCGTGCTGGTCGGCTACACCGCCGGACGGGAGCTGGCCATCGACATCGCGGACTGGCTGCTGGCCGATGTGGCGTTGCTGCCCGTCAACCTGATGTCGCGGGGCAAGGAGGTCGCCGCCGACACCGACGCGATGCTCGGCGACCTGATGTCCGGGGAGCTGACCCTGCCGATCGAGCGCTACACACCCGACCGGCTGGCCGAGGCGGTGGAGCGACTGCGCACCGGAGCCGCGGTGGGCAAGGTGGCGCTCGACCTGTCCTGACCCGCGTACGGACGGGCCGTCCCGGCGGCCCGCTCAGCGGACCGGATCGCTTGGGCGGACCGCCCCGGCCATCACACCATCGGTGCATGGACCTCATGGACATCCAGGCGCCCCCGGCGGGCGCCTACGCGGAAGCGGACGGCGACACGTACCACTACATCGAGACGGGGCAGGGCAGCCCCACCGTCTTCCTCCACGGGGGCGGCCCCGGGTGCACCGGCTGGTCGGACTTCGGCCAGGTGTCGCGGCTCTTCGCCGCGGACCGCCGGTGCTTCCTGGTGGACATCCTCCAGTACGGCAAGTCCGCGAAGCCGGTCATCAAGGGCCCCATGTGGGACTACCACGCCGCCAAGACCGTGGCGCTGATGGACACCCTCGGCCTGGAGCGCGCCGACTTCGTGTGCAACTCCTGGGGCGGCACCATCGCGCTCAACCTGGCCGCCGTGTACCCCGAGCGGGTCCGGTCCCTCGTCATCACCGGCAGCATGCCCGTCTTCCACGGCCCGCTCGCCCCGCTGCCGGAAGGCGGCCGCCGTGGGCGCAACGCCCGCGACGTGTACTACGGGGGGACCGGCCCGTCGTGGCAGAAGATGCGCGAGCTGATGGCCCGCCTGGAGTGGTACGACCCGGAGGCCATCCCCGACGCCACGGTGACGATGCGCTACGAACAGAGCCTGGACCCGGAGGAGACCGCGCTCGCCGGGGCCTCCGACAACCCGCGCGGCGACTGGCAGGACCTCACCGGCGCGCTCGGCCGCATCCAGGCGCCGACCCTCTTCATGTGGGGCATGTACGACGCCTTCCTCACCCCGGACTATCCGCTGATGCTGGCCCGCATGATCCCCAAGGGCAATCTGCACGTGATGAACGACGTCTCGCACCACCTCCAGGAAGAACGCCCCCACGACTACTACACCGTCGTCTCCGGCTTCCTGAACCAGCAGCACATCTGACAGCACCGAACACGGCTGACACAGCGCGGAGGAAACGTGACCGAGCCTGCCCTGCGGGTCGTCGAACTCACCAGCCCGTTCGCCCGGTTCGCGGGCCGGCTGCTGGTCGGACTGGGCTACGAGGTGGTGCTGGTCGAACCGCCCGAAGGCGACGCCACCCGGCGTGAGGAGGGCGGCGACGCGTTCGCCCACTGGCACGCCGGGAAGCGTGTCGTGACCCTCGACCCCGCCGCGCCCGAGGGCGCTGCGGGGATGCGCCGCCTGCTGGAGGGCGCCGACATCCTGCTCGACGGAACCCCCGGCGGCGCGGAGGCGAGCGCCGACGGCCTCGGCCACCTGGTGCACGTACGCGTCACCCCCTTCGGCCTGACCGGGCCGCGCAGCGGCTGGCAGGGCAGCGACCTCGTGGTGGCGGCGCTGGGCGGGATGCTCGCGCAGGTGGGCGACCCGGACGGACCGCCGCTGCGGATGCCCGAGGGGCAGGCGGAACACCTCGCGGGCGTGGGCGCGGCCATCGCCGCCCTGCTCGGGCTGCGGGCCCGGCGGCGCGGCCCTGGCCAGCTCGTCGATGTCTCCGCGCAGGCGTGTGTCGCGGCCGCCCTGGAGGCGGGCACCCTCGCCTACGTCCACGAGGACCGGGTCCCGGGCCGCCCGGGACGGGTGCATCCGCTGGTGCCGCACGGGCTGTTCCGGGCCGCCGACGGCTATCTCGGCGGCGGGCTCGGGGGCAGCCCGCGCATGTGGGACGCGCTGCTGGAGTGGCTGCGCGAGGAGGGCGCGGAGGCCGATCTCGCCGAGTCCCGGTGGCAGGACCCCGTGGAGCGCAAGAAGCACCAGGAGCATGTGTTCTCGGTGGTCCAGGACTTCCTGAGCCGCTGGCCCAAGGCCGACTTCGCGGAGCGGGCCCAGGCCAGGAAGCTGCCCTGGGCGGCCGTCGACCTGCCGCACGAGCTGCCGGACAATCCGCAGCTCGCCGCGCGCGACTTCTTCACCCGGCTGCGGACACCGCAGGGGGAGCGGACCGACCTCGGCTTCCCCTTCGCGTTCCCCGAGGGCCACCGGCCCGGGAAACTCGACGTGCCCGCCCCCGGCGCCGATCAGGGCCTGCTCGACGAGCGCCGCCCGGCCCGCCCGGTGGCCGCCGCCGAGGAGCCGGTGCGCCCTGCGCTGGACGGGGTCCGGGTCCTGGACCTGACCTGGGTGCTGGCCGGTCCGTACTGCACCAAGGTGCTGGCCGACCACGGTGCCGAGGTCATCAAGGTCGAGTCCGCGGGCCGCCCCGACCCCACCCGGTTCGCCCCCTTCATGCACCTCTCCCGGGGGCCCCACACCGACCCGAACACCAACGGCTACTTCAACGAGGTCAACCGCAACAAGCAGAGCATCGCCCTCGACACCCGGACCGAGGACGGCATCGCGGTGCTCCGCGAACTCATCGCGTCCTGCGACGTCCTGGTCGAGAACTTCAGCTCCACGGTCATGAAGAAACTGGGCCTCGGCTACGAGGCGCTCCGCGAGATCAACCCGCGCATCGTGTACGTGAGCATGTCCGGGATGGGCCACACCGGGCCGCGCAACGGCTGGGTGTCGTACGCGGACACCGTGTCCGCGAGCAGCGGGCTGACCGGCCTCACCGGCTGGGGACCGGACGACGTGGTCGGCGTGATCTACGGCCACGGCGACATCGTCGCGGGCCTCCAGGCCGCGCTCGCCACCGTGGCCGCGCTGGAACACCGCGACGAGACCGGGCGCGGACAGCACATCGACCTGTCCCAGCTGGAGGCGATCGCCGCGCACATGGGGACCAGCCTCCTCGCCGCGTCGCGCCCGGGGGCGGACGTGGCCCGGCCGATGGGCAACGCCCACCCGCGGTGGAGCCCGCAGGGCGTCTACCGGTGTCTGGGCGCCGACCGGTGGCTCGCCGTCAGCGTCCGTGGCGACGCCGAGTGGGCGGCCGTGTGCGAGGTGATCGGGCGCCCGGAGCTGGCCACCGACGAACGCACCCGCACCGCCGAGGGCCGCCGCCGGGCCGCCGACCTGGTGGACGCCGCGCTCGGCGGATGGGCGCGCGGCATGCCCGCCGACGCCGCGGCCGAACTGCTCCAGGAACGGGGCGTACCGGCCGGAGCCGTGCAGGACGGGCGGGAACTCGTGGAGCACGACCCGCAGTTGCGGGCCCGCGGCTTCTACGTCCACGCCGAACACCCGGTCGCGGGCGGCTTCCTCCACGAGGGCCTGCCGATCCGCCTCACCCGCACCCCAGGCTCCCTCCGCACGCCCGCGCCGGTGCTCGGCGCCGACACCGACACGGTGCTCCGCGAGGTGGCCGGACTGACACCGGAACGCATCCGGCGGCTGCGCGACGCGGGGGTCCTGCGGTGAACACACCGGGCGCGGCGATGACGCTCCCCGCCCTCCTCGACGCTGCCGCCGAGACACACGGCGACCGGGTGTTCCTCCGCGTGGACGGGGTGACGCGCAGCTACCGGCAGTCCCGTGAGGCGGCGGCCACGATGGCGGGAGCGCTCGCCGCGCGCGGCTGCCGCCCAGGCGACCGGATCGCCGTCATGTCCGGCAACCGCGTCGAGTTCATCGATCTCATCCTCGGCTGTGCCTGGCTCGGCGCGGTGCTGGTGCCGCTCAACACCGGCCTGCGTGGCGAGGGCCTGCGGCACGTCCTGCGCCAGGCCGAGCCGTCCTTCCTGTTCGCCGAGGAGGAGTTCACCGGGCGCGTCACGGCGGCCGGTTACCGGGGCCCGGTGTGGACCATCGGCGGCGACGGCGCCCCGGCCCCGGGCGGGACCGGGGCGCTCCCGCCCGCACCGGTGGGACCTGCGGACACCGCCGCCATCCTGTTCACCTCGGGCACCACCGGGGCCGCGCGCGGTGTGCGCTGCCCCCACGCCCAGTCCGTCTGGTGGGGCCGCAACGTCGCGGACTCGCTGCGCCTCACCTCCGACGACATGCTCCACACCTGTCTGCCGCTGTTCCACACCAACGCCCTCAACACCCTGGCGCACGCCATGACCGTGGGCGCCGCGTGCACCCTCGGGCGGCGGTTCTCCGCCGGTGCGTACTGGGGCGAGGTGGCCGAGGCCGGTGCCACCGCCGTGTATCTGCTCGGCGCGATGGTGCCCATGCTGCTGGCGCGCCCGCCCGGCCCCGACGACCGCGCGCACCGGGCCTGGCGCGGCCTGTCCCCGGCCACCCCGGGCCCGGCGTACCAGCCGTTCCTGAACCGTTTCGGCGTCACCCTGGTGGACGGGTTCGGCTCCACGGAGACCAATCTCGTCATCGGGTCGACACCCACCCACCACCGGCCCGGCTACATCGGCACCGTGCGCGACGGCTTCTCCGCGCGCGTGGTGGACGAACGCCTCGCCCCCGTCGCGGACGGCACGCCGGGTGAACTCGTCGTCCGCAGCCACCGGCCGTTCGCCTTCTCCACCGGCTACCTGGGGGACGACGGGCCCCCGCCGCCCGGCTCCTGGCGCCGCACCGGCGACCGGGTGGTCCGGGAACCCGACGGGTGGTTCCGCTTCGTGGACCGGATCAAGGACGTCATCCGCCGCCGCGGCGAGAACATCTCCTCGGCGGAGGTGGAGTCGGCGGTCCGCTCCCACCCCGCGGTGGCCGGGGCCGCGGCCTTCCCGGTGGCATCCGAGCTGGCCGAGGACGAGGTCATGGTGGCGGTGACGGTCCGGCCGGGCCTGGTGCTGGACCCGCCGGACCTGGTACGCCACTGCGAGGACGAGCTTCCGCCGTTCGCCGTGCCCCGGTACGTCGACATCGTCCCCGAACTGCCGCTCACCGCGACCGGCAAGATCCGCAAAGCCGTGCTCCGCGAGCGCGGGGTCACCGGGCACACCTGGGACCGCGGGGCGGCGGCCCGGTCCGGGGTCAGCCGCCCGTCACCCACTCCGTGATGACCTTGGCGTACTCCTCGGGCAACTGCTCCGGCGCGGGCACGTGGCCGCCGGGAACGACCCGGGTGTCGCAGCCGAGCGCCGCGGCGAACTTCTCCAGGCCGGGCAGCGAGTAGTGGTCCCCGTCCGCGCACACCGCGAGCGTCCGCGCGGTGATGTGCGGCAGCCGCGGCTCCATCGCATAGCGGCGGACCGCCACATGGCCCTCCTCCACCCGGTCCAGCACCGTCACCGCGTCGATCACATAGCGGTGCAGCGCGGCCTCCTCACCTTCCCGGTAGAAGCCGCGCCGCCGGTTCCACAGCTCCAGCAGATGGGAACCGTCGGGCCGGGGGTCGACGTGGTCGACCGGCTTGCGCCGGTCGGCGGTGCGCCGCTTCTCGTCGTCCACGAAGGGCGTGGCGGAGAGCAGCAGGCTGGACACGCGGTCCTGGTAGCGGGCGGCCAGCTCCACCGCGATGACACCGCCCGTGTGGTGCCCCACCAGGTGGAAACGCTCCAGGCCCAGCGCCTCGACGAGGGCCCCGGCGGCGTCGGCGAAGCGCTCGATCGTATGGGGCTCCTCGGGTTTCGCGGAGGCGCCGAACCCCAGGGTGTCCATGGCGATTCCCCGGTGCACGGCCCCGACCAGCGGCAGCACGCCCAGGTACTCGGTCCAGGAACGCGGCGTCTGATGGAGCATCAGCACCGGCTCGCCCGTGCCCGATTCGACGTAGTGCAGCTGCCCGAAGGGGCTGGGTACATAGCCGCGCAGCAAGGAGTCCGTCATGTGTGACCTGCCTGTTCCATCGGACGGAAGGGAGCGGGAGGCGCGCGCCGATGGCGAACACTGTGGCGGCCGTCCACGCGCGGCACCAGGCGGCCGGTCCGCTCTGTGAACCGATGGCCGGGACGTTCGGCATGGCCGACCGCACGCTAAAAATTCGACAGAGCGCCTTATGGCTCTCGATTACGCCGCGGGCACACCTTAGGGTATATGCCGATATGTCAATGGATCCGGCTGGTCGCGTACGTACCTGGTGCGACGAGCGGCTTCCCTTGCTCTCGGCGGTCGGTGTCCAGCTCACGGACCGCGAGGTGATGGAGTACGCGCTGGCACAGGCGGTGTCCGAGCTGGGCGGCATCGCCGGAGCGGTGCACTGGTCATGCGGCCCCGCGGGCAGCCATGAACTCCGTCTGGTGCTCGCCGGAGGGCTGCCCCGGTCCGCCCTCCCGGAGTGGGAGGAGATCCGGGAGGACGATCCGGCGCTCGCCCCCGCCCGGGCCGTGCAGGACGGCGCGTTCGTCTGGATGCCCGCCGCCGACGGGCGCGTTCCGGAGGGGCGCCACCCGGACGCGGAGCGTGCCCGTGCGCACACGCACGGGAGGCTGCCCGAGGCCACCATGGTGGCCGCCGTCCCCCTCTTCGCCGAGGACACCCCCGTCGGCGCGCTGTCCGTGTTCACCGGGCCCGGCGCGCCCACGACGGAGCAGCGCGGCTTCCTGCTGGAGATGGCCCGCTGGGCCTCCGGGCGGCTGTCCGGTCCCTCGCCCGCCGCGGGCCGGGGCCATCCGTGGTGGCAGGAGCAGTCGGCCGTCTCCGGGCTCCGCCAGGCCCTGGTGGCGACCAAGGTCGGTTCCTGGGAGTGGGACATCCGTACCGGCGAGATGGTCTGGGACGCGGCCGGGCTCAGGCTGCTGGGCATCCCGGAGGACTACGAACGCCGCATCGAGAGCTGGGTCGCCCTGATCCACCCCGAGGACGTGCCGCGGGTCATGGCCGCCACCCAGGAGGCGCTGCACGGGCACGGTGTGTACGAGGCCGAGTACCGGGTGTGCCGCCCGGACGGCACCACCGGCTGGGTCCAGAGCCGCGCCCACCTGGCGCTCGACGGGCACGGCGAACCCGTCCGCATGATCGGCCGGGTGTGGGACACCACCGAGAGCCGCATCGCGCGGGAGTCCGTGGGGCAGGCGCTGCGCTTCATGAGCGACGCGTTCTGGGCGGTGAACCGGGAGTGGCGGATCACCTTCCTCAACGTCGAGGCCGAGCGCCTCGTCGGGCCGTCCGTGGACGTGCTGGGCAGACCCCTCTGGGACGGGCCCGCGGGCCTGGTCCCCGAGCTGGAGGCCCGCTGCCGGCACGCGGCGCTCGACGGCACACCGACCGGGTTCGACATCCAGTGGCCCACCGACGGCCGCTGGTACCACATCCGGCTGGTCCCCGTGCCCGACGGGCTGACCGCCTACCTCACCGATGTCACCGACACCCGCAACCGGGCGGCGCGGCGTGAGGCGGCCGACCGGTCCGCCGCCGAGCAGGCGGTGCGGATCCGCGGGCTGACGAGCGCGCTCGCCGAGGCGGTCACCACCCATGACGTCGTCGACGTGGCCGCCGCCCACATGCTGGCCCCGTTCGGAGCCTCGGGCCTGCTGGTCCAGGTGCTGGAGGGCGAGCGGCTGCATGTGGTCGGGGCCGTCGGATATCCGCGGGCGTTCCTGCGGGAGGTCGACGGGATCGCGGCGGCCGACGGCCACCCGCTGCTCCACGACGTGATCGCCTCGCGCCACCCGCGCTTCATCGCCTCGGCCACCGAGTACGTCGAGCTGGCCCCGGCCCTCGCCGACTACCCGGTCCTCGCGGAGAAGAACGCCTGGGCCGTCCTGCCCCTGATCGCCTCCGGCGAGCCCAACGGCGTGTGCGTCGTCTCCTTCGCCGAGCCCCGCCACTTCACCGCCGACGACCGCACCCTGCTGACCGCCCTCAGCGGCATGGTCGCCCACGCCCTGGCCCGGGCCCGGCTGTACGACGCCGAGCACGCCCGCGCCCAGGCGCTCCAGCGCGGACTGCTGCCCCAGGACCTGCCCACGCCGTCCGCCGTCACCGCGGCCGTACGGTACCTGCCCGCCAGCACCGGCACGGAGGTCGGCGGCGACTGGTACGACATCATCCCGCTGTCCGCGGAGCGGGTGGCGCTCGTCATCGGCGATGTGATGGGCCACGGGCTGGCCGAGGCCGCGACCATGGGACGCCTGCGCACCGCCGTGCACACGCTGGCCCATCTGGAGCTGCCGCCCGAGGAGGTCCTCGCCCACCTCAACGACATCGTCAGCGCCCTCGGCGACGACTCCTACGCCACCTGCCTGTACGCCGTCTACGACCCGGTCTCCGGGGTCTGCTCCATGGCGCGCGCCGGCCACCCACCGCCGCTCCTGGTGAGACCCGACGGAACCGTGGAGTGCCTGGACATCGAGGCCGATCCGCCCCTGGGCGCCGCCGAACCCCCGTTCAACACGGCCGAACTGCGGCTGCCCGGCCACGGGCTGCTGGTGCTGTACACCGATGGCCTGGTCGAGTCCGCCTCCCGCGACATCGACGTGGGCATCGCCGAGTGCTCCCGGGTCTTCACCACCGACCTCGGACGGCGCCTCGCAGGCCCCGGCCATCCGCCCCCGGCCTGCGGCCCGGACGAGGACCACCGCGCGGACCGCAAGCGGCTCGACCGCCTCTGCGACACCCTCCTCGACGCCATGGTGCCCGCCCAGCAACTGACCGCGGACGACACCGCCGTGCTCGTCGCCCGGCTGCACCGCACCGCCCCCGGGAACATCGCCGCCTGGCGGCTCCCCGCCGAGCCGGTGGCAGCCTCCCTCGCGCGCGACCACGTCCGCGGCCAACTGGAGGAGTGGCATCTCGACGAGCTGGTCATGACCACCGAACTCCTCGCCAGTGAGCTGGTCGGCAACGTCGTCCGGCATGCGAGAGGGCCCGTCCACCTGCGCCTGCTCCGCGGCCGGACCCTCATCTGCGAGGTCTCCGACGGCAGCGCCACGACACCCCGGATCCGCCGGGCCGCCGAAATGGACGAGGGAGGACGCGGCCTGCAACTGGTCGCCGCGATCTCCCAGCGCTGGGGGACGCGCTACACCGCCGACGGCAAGTGCATCTGGACGGAGCAGCCCATACCGCCCCAGCGATCCTGAACGGCCCTTCTGTGGATGGCAGTTGACGTAGTCTCCTGGTTGACATTCCGCTCGTGCGTCACGAGGTCAACCAGGAGGACGCAGTGCCAGCAAGCTCGCGCATCCGCAAGGTCTCGTTCGTCCTCGGCAGCGCCATCGCCCTGGTCGTCGCCTTACCCGGAAGCGCTCTCGCGGACCCGCCGAAGGCCCTGCCCGGCAACGCGGAGGCGCTGGAGCAGACGTTCCAGCCCGCTTACGACTACGACACCGACGGCTGCTACCCCACCCCCGCCATCGGCCCCGACGGCACGCTGAACGGTGGCCTCAACCCGTCCGGCGCGCCCAACGGGCAGTGCCGCGACGCCCCGGACCTCGACAACACCAACGGATACGCGCGCTCCACGTGCAACAACGGCTGGTGCGCGGTCATGTACGGCCTCTACTTCGAGAAGGACCAGGCGTCGGTCGGCGGACACCGCCACGACTGGGAGCACGTCGTGGTGTGGGTGCAGAACAACCAGGCCCAGTACGTCTCCACCTCCGCCCACGGCGGATTCACCACCTACGGCCGCGACCAGATCCGGTGGGACGGAAACCACCCGAAGATCGTCTACCACAAGGACGGGCTGAGCACGCACGCGTTCCGCCCCGCGAACACCAATGACGAACCGCCCGAGAACCACTACGGCACCTGGCAGTTCCCCACCCTGGTCGGCTGGAACGGCTACCCCGCGGGCCTGCGCGACAAGCTGAGCCAGGCCAACTTCGGCAGCGCCAACTTCGGCCTCAAGGACGGCACCTTCGCCGCCCACCTCCAGAAGGCCAAACCGTCGGGCATCCCCTTCGACCCCAACGCCTGAGCAATCGCCACTCGCATGACCGCCCCAGGTCAGCCCAGGGCACGGTCGAGGTTGAACGCGGCGCTGATGAGCGCGAGATGGGTGAACGCCTGCGGGAAGTTGCCGATCTGCTCACCGGTGCGGCCGATCTCCTCCGCGTACAGCCCGCAGTGGTTGGCGTACGTCAGCATCTTCTCGAACGCGAGCCGCGCCTCGTCCAGCCGTCCGGCCCGGGACAGCGCCTCGACGTACCAGAACGAGCAGATCGAGAAGGTGCCCTCTTCGCCGCGCAGCCCGTCCGGGCTGGCCTGGGGGTCATAGCGGTAGACCAGCGAGTCGGACACCAGCTCCTCGCCCAGCGCGTCCAGGGTGGACAGCCACTTGGGGTCGGCGGGGGAGATGAACTTGGCCAGCGGCATCATCAGCACGGAGGCGTCGAGCACATCGTCGCCCTCGTGCTGCACGAACGCGTGCCGCCGCGGGGACCAGCCGCGCCGCATGATCCGGCGGTAGATCTGGTCGCGGGTGCGCGACCAGCGGGGCATGTTCGCGGGCAGCCCGCGGTGAGCGGCGATGCGCATCGCCCGCTCGATCGCGACCCAGCACATCAGCCGTGAGTACAGGAAGCACTGGGGTCCGGCGCGGGTCTCCCAGACGCTCATGTCCGGCTGGTCCCAGTGCTCGCAGACCCAGTCGACCAGTTCGCAGACGGTCTCCCAGTGGTCGCTCGCCAGTGGCTTTCCCCACTTGTCGTAGAGATAGAGCGAGTCCACCAGCGCACCGTAGATGTCCAGTTGCAGCTGGTCGACGGCCCCGTTGCCGGACCGGACCGGGGCCGAGCCCAAGTGGCCCTCCAGATGGGAGAGTTCCTGCTCGGTGAGTTCGCTGCGGCCGTCGATGCCGTACATGATCTGTAGCGGCCCGCCGGGGCCGTCCCGCAGCCGGATGTCCTCGGACAGGAAGCGCACGAACGCCTCGGCCTCGTCGGTGAAACCGAGCCGCAGCAGCGCGTAGATGCAGAACGCGGCGTCGCGGATCCAGACGTACCGGTAGTCCCAGTTGCGTTCCCCGCCGATCTGCTCCGGCAGACTGGCCGTCGGGGCCGCCACGATGGCGCCGGTCGGCGCGTAGGTGAGGAGCTTGAGGGTGAGCGCCGAGCGGTGCACCATCTCCCGCCACCGTCCGCGGTAGCGGGACTGCGAGAGCCAGCGGCGCCAGTACCGCACCGTGGCGTTGAACAGCTGCTCCGCCTCGGCCAGCGGACACGGCCGCGGCCGCACCTCGCCTCCGATCCGGTCGAGCGCGAAGACGGCCGCCTCGCCCTCGACCAGCTTGAACGAGGACACCGCGTCGAGGCCGTCGGTCTCCACCGTGACGCTGGACGTCAGCGCGAGCGACAGATCGGGGGAGTCGAACACCGTGAGGCCGCCCTGCCGGACACTCATGGTGTGCGTCTGCCGCCCGTAGTCGAAGCGCGGCGCCACCCGCGCGGTGAACGGCAGCGACCCGCGGACGCACAGCACCCGGCGGATCAGCCGGTGCCGGTCGGCCTCGCGGGAGTCGTCCTCGACCGGCATGAAGTCCTGGACCTCGGCGACACCGTCGTCCGCGAAGAAGCGGGTGATGAGGATGTTGGTGTCGGGGAAGTAGAACTGCTTGGTCCGGGCGGGCGCTTCCGGGGCCAGCTCGAACGCACCGCCGCGGTCGGCGTCCAGGATCGACGCGAACACGCTGGGCGCGTCGAAGCGGGTGGGGCAGTACCAGTCGATCGTGCCGTTCGTGCCCACGAGCGCGGCCGTCCGCAGATCGCCGATCAGGCCGTGCTCCGCGATGGGCAGATAGCGGGGCGTGTCCGCCTTGCAGGGGCGGAGGCTCTCGGCGACGGTCATCGCAACCTCCCGCGCTCACCGGTCGCGGTACCTCGGTTTCAGGATACGTCCGTGAGCCACCGCCCCGCGCGGCCGCTACGAGGCGTCCGTGCCGATCGCCTTCAGCATCGGCACGCGCGCGGCCCGGCGCCCCGGCCACAGGGAGGCGAGCACACCGATCACGGCGGCCGCGACGAAGAAGACGGCCGTCCTGTCCCACGGGATGACCAGGGGGACACCCTCCTGGCCGAGGACGGCCACCGCGCCGATGACGCCGCCGACGGCGACGCCGAGCGCGGAGCCGAAGAGGGAGATGGTCACCGATTCGATGCGCAGGACGGAGGCCACACCCCGGCGGTCCAGCCCGATGGCGCGGAGCATGCCGATCTCCCGGACACGTTCGAAGACGGCCATGCCCATGGTGTTCACCACTCCGAGGGCACCGATCAGCACGGTGACGCTGAGCATGGCGTACATGATGTTCAGGAACGGGCCGGTCCGCGCGGTGGCCGCCACCCGCGCGTCGGCGCGGTCCTGGACCAGCAGCGCGGGGTTGTCCAGGGCGCGCCGGATCTCCCGCTGGAGTGCTGCCGTACGGCCGGGGGCGGCCTTGACCAGGACCGATTCGACGGAGAACCGGCGCTCGCCGCCGGCCGGTCGCGGCAGGGACCGGTCGGACACGAGGGCGGGCGTCAGGTTCTCCGGGCCGTCGTAGACCGCGACGACGGGCAGGCTGGTGCGCTCGCCGGTGCCGGTGAAGGCGCCGCTGACGCGGGAGCCGAGCCGCCAGCCGCGGTCGGCGGCCAGCTCCTCGGTGATGGCGATGCCGTGGTCGAGGCGGTCCAGCGAGCCCTCCCGGACGGTGATCGGCGCCAGCCGTTCCACCGTGGCGGGGTTGACGGCGGTGACCGGGACGGTGTCGTCGCCGGACAGGTCGAAGTAGGTCTGCACGAGGGCGGTGACGGCCACCGCGTCCGCGAGCCGTGCCACCCGCGCGGCGGTGTCGTCGCCGACCTCCGCGAAGTCGACGGCCGTGACGCGCAGGTCCGAGGTCATGGAGCGGTCGACCTCCTGTTCCTCCAGGCGATTCACCGAGGCCACGGCCACCGTGACCGCGGTGACCATCGCGAGGCCGACCATGAGGGTGGTCGCGGTGGCCGCCGTGCGCCGGGGGTTGCGGCGGGCGTTCTCCACGGCGAGCTTGCCGCGGACGCCCGCCAGCCGGGTCAGCGGGCGGCGCAGCAGCGCGGTGACGCCCAGGGCGAGCAGCGGGGTGAGGACGATCAGGCCGATGAGCAGGACGGGTACCGCGCCGAACAGGACGTCCGTCTGGCCGAGGGCGGCACCCAGCAGCAGCGCCCCGCACACCGTGACGGCCACGCCGAGGAGGGTGCGGCGGCGCAGCGGGGCGGCCGTGGAGGGCTCGACCGTGCGCAGCGCCGCCACCGGCGGTACGGCCGCCGCGCGGCGGGCCGGAAGCCAGGCCGACAGGACGGTGACGCCGATGCCGACCGCGAACGCCGCGACCAGGGGCGTGACGGACAGCAGCCGCAGCGGGGCCGCCGGGCCTCCGGTGACGCCGAACAGGTCGCCCAGCAGCGTCGCGACGCCGGTGCCCAGCGCGTATCCGGCGATCGAGGCGGCCGTTCCGACCAGGGCGGCTTCCGTCAGCACCCTGCGCATCACATGGCCCCGGCTCGCGCCGACGGCCCGCAGCAGCGCGTGTTCCCGGGCGCGGGCGGCGCTGAGCATGGTGAAGGTGTTGGCGACCAGGAAGGCGGAGACGAACAGGGCGACACCGGCGAAGCTCAGCAGCAGCGTCGTGAGCTTGTCGCCGTCCCCGGAGGCGTCCGTGGCCAAGGACTCCAGCTCCGCCCGAGTGGCCGCCTCGACACCGGATGGCAGCACCTTGCGTACCGCATCGGCGAGTTGTGCGTCCGACGTGCCGTCCGCCGCGGTCAGGGTGATCGCGGAGTAGCTGCCCGGGACGGGGGCGAAGTGGCGCTCGGCGGTGGCGGGGTCGAAGGCGGTGAGGGTGCCGCCCGCTTCCCACCGGCTGTCGTGGGCGGTGAAGACCCCGACCAGCCGGGCGCTTCGGGCCGTACCGCCCACCACGACGCGTGCCCGGTCGCCCACCCGGTACCCGGCCCGCTCGGCGGTCCGCCGGTCCATGGCGATCTCGGCGGGGTTGCGGGGGCCACGGCCCGCGGTGAGCGGATAGCGGACGTCCTCGCCACGGTCGCCGGGGACGTAGTTGACGCCCGCGGCCCGGGACAGGTCACCCACGAGGGTGCCGTTGGAGCCCGCGACGAAGGCGCGGCCCTCCACCACACCGCGGGCCGCGGCCACCGAGGGCAGCTGCCGCAGCCGTCGCAGCAGGGCGCCGTCGAGCCGGGAGGCTTCGTCGGGGGAGTCCGGTTCGACCTTCACCGACACATCGGGCTGGGAGTTGGTCTGTGCCCGGGCGACGGCCGCCTTCACCGAGTCGCCGTAGAGCAGCGAGCCGGTCACGAACGCCACGCCGAGCAGGACGGCGAGGGCGGGCATCGCGAAGCGGAGCCGGTGGGAGCGGAGGGTGCGCAGAGCGGTGCGGAGCATCGGCGGCCTTCGGGATCGGTTGAGCGGATCGGTTGAGCGGATCGGTCGAGCGGATCGGTTGAGCGGTGCGAGCGGCTTCGATCCTTCCGGCGCGGCACGGTCCGGCGGATCCACTGGATGACCGAAACGGGCCGCGGCCCTCCCTCGGCCGAAAGGCCGATGTGGCGCGCGCGGCACGGCCGTACCGTAAATGGCCATGATCACCGAGTTCCGGGCCCGCTCCCGCCTCCGTCACATCCAGCTGTGCGTGGTCGGCGCCGTGTCCGTCGTCCTCGTGGCCCTGGAGGGGCTGAACGCCCCCTATCCGCCGGTGGCCTTGGCGACGACGGTGTCCGGGACGCTGTGCCTGGCCGCCCTCGCGGTGCCGCACCGCCTCTTCATCCGGTACACCCTGCTCGCGACGGCCGTCTCCTGCGCGCTGACCCTGGTGGAAACGGGGCTGCCCCGGCGTCCCGAGAACACCCCGGGACTGGTGGAGCTGAGCGTCCTGCTGTGGCTCATCACCCGCGCCGTGCGGCGCTGTGCCCCGCTGATGGCCACCGTGCTCCCCGCGGCCCCGGTCTTCGCCGCCGTCCTCCTTCCGCTGCGGATCGCCGAACGGGGCGAAAACCTCGGCAGCGTGGTCGGCGTGATCGTGGCCTGTGTGCCGTTCATGGTGGTGCTCGGGCTGTGCCTGCGCCTGTACGACGCGCTGCGGGCCCGGGAGCGCGAAGCTCTCCTCCAGACCCAACGCCTGGAACACGCACGGGAGTTGCACGACTTCGTGGCGCACCACGTCACCGCGATCGTTGCCCAGACCAAGGCCGCGCGCTTCACCGCCGCGGCCGGTCACACCCAGTCCCCGGAGGACCTGGACCAGATGCTCGCCCACATCGAACGGGCCGGATCGCAGGCGCTCGGGTCGATGCGCGCCATGGTCTCCAGCCTGCGGGACCCCTCCGCACCCGCCGCCACCAGCCCCACCGGCGGCCTGGCCGGACTGCGGGCCCTCACCCGGGACTTCTCCGCGGCGGGACCCTCCGCCGAACTGACCCTCGACCCGCGGCTCACCGACCGCCCGCTGCCGCCCGAGATCACCACCGCGGTCCACCGGGTGGTGCAGGAGTCCCTGACCAACGTCCGCAAACACGCCGCGGGAGCCGGGCGGGTCGAGGTGCGGGTCACGCTGTGCCCCGGCGACCCGGAGCAGGTGGAGGTGTCGGTGGCCGACGACGGCCGCGGCGGCGCACCGGCCGCCCGCGCGGAGGCGGGCGGCGGGTGGAACGGAGGCGGCTACGGCCTGGTCGGGCTGACCGAACGGATCGAGCGGGCAGGGGGCCGTCTCACCACCGGGCCGCGGGACGGCGGCGGCTGGCACGTCCTGGCCGTCCTGCCGCTGGACGCTTCGTAAGGCTTCTCGGGACGACGGCCGGGCGCCTGCGATCATGTCGGGTATGACGATCCGGGTGCTCCTCGCCGATGACCAGGAGATGGTCCGTGCCGCGTTCCGCATGATCATCGACTCCCAGCCGGACATGCGGGTCGTGGCCCAAGCGGCGGACGGCACCGAGGCGGTCGATCAGGCCCGCGAACTGCGCCCCGACGTCTGCCTCCTGGACATCCGCATGCCCCGGCTGGACGGCCTGGAGGCCACCCGGCTGCTCGCCGGACCCGACGTTCCCGACCCGCTGAACGTCCTCATCGCCACCACCTTCGACCTCGACGAATACGTCTACCGCGCGCTGCGCAACGGCGCGTGCGGCTTTCTCCTCAAGGACGGCGCCCCCGGGCTGCTCACCGAAGCGGTGCGGGCCGCCGCGGCGGGCAACTCGCTGATCTCCCCCTCGGTGACCGTCCGCCTCCTCGCGCAGATGGCCCCCCACCGCCACGCCCCCGCCCCCTCCGAGGCCCGGCCGGACCGTACCGCGGGGGGCGGGCGCCCGGACGCGCTGATCGAGCCGCTGACCCAGCGGGAACTGGACGTCGTGCGCCGGGTGGCCCGGGGCCGCACCAACGAGGAAGTGGCCGCCGACCTCTACGTCACCCTCTCCACGGTCAAGACCCACCTCGGCAACGTGCAGCGCAAGCTCGCCGCCCGCAACCGTGTCGAAATCGCGGCCTGGGCCTGGGAGAACGGGATCTGCCAGGACGACCCGGACTGACGGCGCCACCGGGCCGTCGGCCGCACGGTACGGGTTCGACCTCCAAGCGGCAGGACCGGCAGCAGCGCGGGCACATCCAGGTGCCATGAACCGGTCGCGCACCCAAGCGTCATCACGCGTTCGCGGGCGGCGAGGGGATCGATCGCCCGACGGCCGTGACCGTCATCGCTCGATCGCCTTCCGCGCCAGCAGAGTCAGCAGGGCGTCGTCGGCGTAGGCGCCGTTCCACACGGCGGTGAGGCGCTCGATCCTGCCCCACGGGTCGAGTTCGATACCGGTGATGCCGCGGGGAACCGGGCCGTTGACCGCGGTCCATTCGTATCCCCCTCCGACATCGTTGCCGAGCACGTGCCGTACGCCGGTGCCCGCGCCGACGTACGGCAGTACCGAGGCGGCCTTCGCCAGGTATGCGTGGATGCTCGCCTTGCTGGTGATCTGGATGTGCGCCGGCACGTCCTCGAAGACGGCGTCGGACGAGAAGAGATCCATCGCTGCCGCGATGTCACCCTTGCGCAGGGAGTCCGCGAGGCCGGTGACGACTCGACGCATCAGCGGTGAGGCGGTCTCTCCGACCGTGGACTCCCGGAAGTCGGTCGGCCACTGGTTCGGCGGCTCCTGCTCCTTCCGCCAATCGGACACACCGAACTGCCTGGAGTCCCAGTAGTCGACCCAGCGCTCGATCTTTCCGTGGCGGTCGAAGTTGACCGCGCCCGCGTTGCGCACCTGGCCGGGGCCGAACATGCCGGGCGTGTCGGTGAAGAAGAGAATCGCGCTCGTCGTGTCCCCGAGTATCCGGGTGGGATACGACTTACTGTCCTTCGGCCACTTGGGATAGAACGTCGCGAGTCCGTCGTGCAGGTCCTGCCAGGTGTACCAGTGCCACCCGAGGATCGCGTCGATGTAGGTGGTCTGCCGACGCGAGAAGTAGGACGACTGCCATGCGAGGTTGCGGTCGCTCTTCGCCTGGAAGTAGCCGCGGATGTGCGCGACGAGGGCGCTGGTGGCGTGGGAGGCGTCGGGCAGGACGTCGACCCCCGCGACGTACTGGGAGCCGCCGCGGGCCCGGGTGTCGGCCCAGGCGGTGGGTGCGGGGAGCAGCGACGCCGTGGCGGCGGCCGTCCCTCCTATGGCTGCGGCTCGCAGCAGTTGACGTCGTGTCGACGTTCCGGTGGGTTCCGTTGCTCGGTTCATGCCGGACCTCGATTCGAGAAAATATAATCCCATAACTATATCTCCATAATCATTATGGGTCCATAACCATGCCCCGTTCTGGCTTTACGGTCCCGGGTGGTCGAGGGGCAGCCGCGACACGTGTCCGGAGGGCTCGAGATACGCCGGTACGGCGTGCAGGGCGACGACGACGGTGGTGTCGGGCAGGTTCTGGAGGATGCCGAGGACGTGTCGGGCGGTTCGGTCGTCCAGGCCCGTGGTCGGTTCGTCGACGATCAGGACGTGCGGGTGGCGGGCCAGGGCCCGGCCCAGGTAGACCCGGCGGAGCTCCCCGCCGGAGAGTTGCCTCCCGCCGGGGCCGACGGAGGTCGTGGCGGTCAGCCCGCTGTCGTTCAACCGCAGTTCGGCGAGGCGTTCGTCGATCTCGTCGTCGGTCAGGGCGGGGTCGGCGAGGCGCCAGTTGGATCCGAGGGTGCCGGTGAAGAGGTGGTCGTCGGCAGCGACGGCCACGACGGTAGGGCGGCCCTCGCGGCCTTCGGCCGCTTGCCGCAGCGACGAGGCGAGGGTGCGGAGCAGGGTGCTCTTGCCGCTGCCGGAGCGGCCGGTGACGACGAGCATCGTGCCGCGGGCGACGGTGGCACCGAGGACGCGCCCCGGCCGGAGTGCCATCGGCGGAAGGGGATAACCGGCGAAGCCGATGCCCTGCTCGGTGGACCAGGACCGCATCTCCGCTGCGGTGGGAGTGCTTGCGGTGAGCGGCACGGTTGTCATGAGCCTGTGGTGTGCGGCCTTCGCGGCGGCTCCGGCTTCGGCGGCGGCCGCCAGTTGTTCGGCCTGGGCCAGCACGCCGAGAGCCAACAGGACGACGAACACGAACGTGGGGGTGTCCCGTGCGCTGCCGGTGGCGGCCGTGGCGGCCGTGGCGGTCAGCGTGGCCGTGCCGATCAGGCCGCCGGCCAGCTTGGTCCGGCGCCTGCGCCGACCGGCCGTTCCCCGCGCGGTGTCGAGTCGGGTGAACCTCGCCGTCGTACGCGCCGCGAGCTGCTCGGCGGCGCCGAGGGATGCCATCTCCGTCCATGCGTCGACGGCGGTGACGAGTTCGGTGCGCAGGGCCTTGCGGGTGCGCTGCTCGGCCTCGCGGGCGGTACCGGACGTACGGTGGGTGCTCACCGCCATGACGACGACCCCGGCCGCGAGCACGGCTGCCGGCACGACAGACGTGGACGCCGCCACGGCGAGGACGGCACCGGCGGTCAGCACGGCAGTGACGGCGACGGGGGTTGTGCACTCGATCAGTGCCATTCCGGCGCTGTCGGCATCGGCCATGCTGCGGTCGAGCAGGTCACCCGACCACAGGCCGTCCAACTGTGCCCGGTCGGTGGCCGCGGCACGGTCGAAGAGACCGGCCCGAGCGGCGGCGATCCGGCGCAGGGCGGCGGCGTGCAGCACCAGGCGCTTGCCGTAGTTGCCGGCGACGCGGGCCATGGCGAAGGCACGCACTCCGCCGCTGGGGGCGATGTAGGAGAAGGAGCTGAAGGTGGCCGCCCCGGCGACCGCACAGGTGCTGATGAACCAGCCTGACAGACCGAGCAGTCCGGCAGAGGAGAGTTCGGCGACGACCGCAAGGACCAGTCCGGCGGCCGCAAGAGAACTCCCCTGTCGTACATGGACGTATCGGCGGCGGCTACTGCTCAGCATGCGTTCACCGGCCTCGCCGCGTGCAGAACGCCGTCGTCGATCGTGAGCACGGTGTCGGCCGCGGCTGCCAGGGGGAACGAGTGGGTGGCGATGACGACGGTGCAGCCGTCGGTGGCCCTCCGCAGGGCCTCGAGGACCTCGCGTTCGCTGTCCGCGTCGAGGTGGGCGGTCGGCTCGTCGAGCAGCCAGAGGAGGGCTCCGCGCAGAAAGGCGCGGGCGACGGCGATCCGACGGGCTTCACCGGTCGACACACCCCAACCACCCTCACCCAGGCGGGTGTTCAGCCCTTCGGGGAGTCCCGCGATCACGGTGCTCAGCCCGGCGGCGTCGAGGGCCTGCCGGACCTGCCGCTCGGTGGCGTCCGGGCGTCCGAGGCGGATGTTGTCGCGGACGGTGGCGTCGAGCAGTACGGTCTGCTGTCCGACCCAGGCGCAGCCGCCGAGGGCCGGCGCCTGCCGGACGGAGGAAGTCTGCCACCAGACCGCGCCGGCCGATGGCAGCCGCAGACCGGCGATCAACGACAGCAGCGTGCTCTTTCCGGAACCGGAGGCTCCGGTGACGGCGGTCCACGTACCCGGTGCGAACTCGGCGTCGGCGCCGATGGTGTCGTGGTCGGCGCCGTCGTGGCGGAACCGGACCCCTGTCAGCGACACACCGACCGGCCCGGTCGGCTGCGGACCGGACAGCCTGGGCCCCTCGGCGGGGGTGTCCTCGACGATGTCCCGGACGGTGCCGGCCGCGACCATGGCGCGTTCCCTGTGATGGAAGGCGGCAGCCCTGGCACGCAGGGGGGCGAAGTACATCGGACACACGAGCAGCACCAGCAGACCGGTGAACAGGTCGAGCCGTGGTGCGTCGGGCGCCCGTACGTATCCGAGCAGCGACAGACCGATGTACGTGGCGTTCACCGCGATGGAGAACGTGATGACGACGTCCATGATCATCCCGGACAGGAAGGCCCGGCGCAGCACGCTCATCGTCACCCTGTTCAGCCGCTCGGCGGCCGCGGTCAGGGTTCGTCCGCGCCGGCCGACCGCACCGAGCTCGCGCAGCGTCCGTATGCCGCGGTAGCTGTCGAGCACCACGGCGTTCAGGTGCCGGGTCGCGGCCGACTGCCGGTCCGCGCCGGCTTGCGCGAACAGTCCCGCCAGGCGCATGTTCAGGGGCAGCAGCACGGTGGTCAGGACGAGTACGATCGCGGCCGGCCAGTGCACGGCGGCCGTGACCGCCAGGACGGCGGCCATGGACAGCGGTGCCGACCGGCTCAGAGGTGCGGCCTGTGCGTGGAAGTCGGCGACGTCGTCGGCCAGATCGACCATCGCCCACGCGGCCTCGGCCGGTCCGGTCTCGCTGATCCGCCCGGAGGCCGGCAGCAGAGCACCCGTCAACTGGTGCCGCAGGCCGGTCGCGACGGCACGGGCGCCCCGCTCGGCGAGCACGCCCGCCGTCCAGCCGGCGCCCAGCGCCAGCACGCTCGTGACGGTGAAAGCCACCAGGCCCCACGCCTCGTGCGCCGCGGCCCGGTCCATCACTGCCTGGGCCGCCCATGCCAGGGCGCCCCAGCGGCCGATCGTGAACAGTGTCTCCAGCGTCTCCAGGGCGCTCGACAGGCCGAACCAGAGCCGCCCCGGCGCGGCGCACGCGGTGAGCCGAGCGTCGTCGTCCTTCTGCTGACCCGTGGCGCCCGGCTCGCTCGTCTCGTTCATCTCATGCGCCGTCATGAGGGCGCCGCTCGTCGACGATCCACGCGAGGCCACCAGTCAGAGAGATGGCGATCATTCCGAGGGTGGTCAGCAGGTGCGAGTCGATCTGCCGGTAGCCACCGAACATCCCCTGGCACACGCAGTAGGCGAGCAGGCCCAGCACGGTCCAGACGACCGCGGCGAGCAGGCGCAGCGCGATACGGACCGGTGTGGGAAGTGAGCTCCGGATGGTCATGAGTGCGCTCCTGCGGTGTCGAGCTTTCCGGCGAAGGCCCGGTGGGCGAACACGTTGTAGGCCAGCACCAGGGGCATGTTCAGGCCGATACCGATGAGGATGAAGACCATCGTGGAGTGCGGCCCGGCCGTGCTGTCGACGGTGAGGTCCGGGGGTATGAGCACCGGGTATCGGGCCACCGCGAGGGCGAGGAACACGGACACGGTCGCGACGACGAGTCCGCCGAGGGGCAGGCTGTCCGCCGCCCCCGACTGCCGCTTCCAGGGGAACGTGACGAGCGAGGCGGCCGCTCCCGCGGCGGCGAACAGCAGCAGGACGGCGAACGCGAAGGCGCGCCCCGGGCTGTCCAGGTTCAGCGGTGCCGCGGTGGTATCGACGGCGACGAGGACGAGGCCCAGCAGCACTGCCCCGAGCGCCGTGGCGACCGCACCCCGTCGGGCCGCCGACTCCCGCAGCGGCCCGGACGACTTGTGCTTGGTGTACGCGTAGCCGAGAGCCGTGTACGCGGCCGTGACAGTGACCCCCGACAGCACGCAGAACCAGCTGAAGGCCCCGAAGGGCGAGCCGGTGTAGACCTCACTCCGCAGATGTACCGCTGAGGTCAGGGTCCCCAGGGCGAAGCCCTGCGCGAACGAGGCGAGCAGCGACGCCACACCGAAGGCGGTCGTCCAGCGGGGAGCCGGCGGCGCCTGGGACGCCATCTCGACACTCACGCCGCGCACGATCAGGGAGAAGAGCGCCACGGTGACCGGCAGGTAGGCGTGCGGCAGGATCGTGCCGAAGGCCAGGGGGAAGCCGGCCCAGAGCGCGACGCCGAGCAGGATGAGCCAGGTCTCGTTGCCGTCCCAGCCCATCGCGACGGACTCCAGCAGGTGCCGCCGGTGCGCGGGGTCGCGTTCGAAGAGGGTGGCCACTCCGACGCCGAGGTCGTACCCGTCGAGCACGACGTACATCAGCAGGCAGAACAGGACGGTCACCGACCAGAGGGTGATGGTCATCGCGCCGCCACCGCCCTCGGGGCCGGCGATGCGGACGGCCCGGCAAACGGAACGGGACCGGCCTGGGGTGGAGCTTCGCGTCGGGGGTCGTCCCGTTCCGGGCCGATACGCAGGGTGCGGACGATGTAGGCGACGTAGGCCACCAACATGATCAGGTAGAGCACGGAGAAGCCGATCACCGAGAACAGGACTTCCCCGGGGGCCAGGTGGGACACCGCGGCCGCGGTGCGGAGCTGCCCGAACACGATCCACGGTTGCCGCCCCGCTTCCGCGGTGACCCAGCCCCCGAGGATGGCCAGGATCCCCACCGGTGTCGTCCAGAGGACGAACCGGTGGAAGCGGCGCGCGGTCCACAGACGGTTGCGCATGCGCAGGACCGTGGCGGCGAACGCGGTCCCGAACATCAGCACGGCCGCCAGGAACATGACGCGGAAGCCCCAGAACGTCGCGGCCATGTCGGGCCGGTCGGCTGCCGGGGTGAGCTTCAGGCCGGGCATGGCCGTCTTGCAGCTGAGGTCCTTCGCGATGTAGCTGCCGAGACAGGGAATGTCGAGTTCGGCGATGTTCCGCGCGGCTTGCTGGTCCGGTACGGAGAACAGGACGAACCCGGTGTCACCGTTGTCCCAGTTGCCCTCGATCGCCTCCAACTTCGGGAGCTGATACGGCAGTTCGTGCCCGGCCACACTGTCGCCGAGGTAGAGCTGCACGGGCATCAGCAGCGCGGCGATACCCAGCGCGATCGACATCGTGCGATGGGCAAAGCCCATCGCACGCCCCTTGACCAGGTACCAGGCCGAGATCCCGGCGACGAAGAAACTCGCCGAGATCAGCACGGCGGCCAGCATGTGCGGCCAGCGCCAGAGGAACGACGGGTTGAAGATGACCCGCACCCAGTCCGTCGGCTCGAACCGACCGTGGGCGAGCTTGAATCCGGCAGGCGTCTGCATCCACGAGTTGGCCGCGATGATCCACGTGGACGACAGGACGGTGCCGATCGACACCATGACGGTGGACAGGAACATGGTGCCCTTGCGGACCCGGCCGTCCCCGTAGAGCAGGACACCGATGAAGCCGGCCTCGACGAAGAAGGCCGTCACGACCTCCATGCCGATGATCGGCCCGATGATGGGGCCGGTCTTCGCTCCGTACACGCCCCAGTTGAGGCCCATCTGGAAGGTGATGACGGCTCCGGCGACCACGCCGATGGCGAAGCCCACGGCGAAGATGCGCCGCCAGAACCGGAACATCTGAAGGTAGACCGCCCTGCCGGTGCGCCAGTACAGGCCGTAGACGACCGACAGGAAGATCGAGAGGCCGACGGTGATCGCCGGGAAGGTCATGTGGAACATCACGGTGATGGCGAACTGCCATCGCGACAAGTCGAGAAGACTCATCACTGCTCCCTTTCGTAAGGGGCGGATTCAGGCCTCGACGACCGGCGTGGCGGCCGGTGCGGAGGCGGTGAAGCGCGGCAGGGCGGCGGCGCCGACCGCGAGGAGGGCGACGATGCCCATGTGCACGTACTCGACTCCGGCGAAGGCGTGCGAGACGCCGTGCGGTGCGAGGCTGATGTAGAGGGTGCCGAGCGTGGCCACGCCGAGGGCGAGTCCGCTCTGTTGCAGGGTGATCAGCGCGCCGCTGCCGATGCCGCCGAGGTGGGCGGGGACGTCGGCGAGCACGCTGCGGAACAGGCCGGCGAACAGCATCGACTGCCCGGCGCCTGCCAGGGCGAGCGGTACGGCCATGGCCCACAGGCTGACGTGCGGCCACTTCACGAGCAGGACCGCCACCAGGGAGACGAGTCCGGCGAGTTGGACGACGGCGCCGGCGGACAGGGCCGCCCTGCCGAATCGGCCGATGAACCGCGGCGCGAACAGCGAGCCGGCGAAGAACAGCAGGGCCATCGGAAGGATCGCCAGACCGCCGTGCAGGGCGTCGGCATGCAGGCCGTTCTGGATGGTGAGGGCGAAGACGAACATGAACGCGCCGAAGCCGATGCTGAAGGCGAACACCATGACCAGGCCGCGGGACATCGACGGCAGGCGCAGCAGCGACGGCGGCAGCAGCGGGACCTCGCCGCGCTGCTCGGCGCGCTTCTCCACGACGTAGGTGGTGGCACCGAGCACGACCGCGGCGGCGAGCAGCAGCCAGGTCCACCACGGCCAGCCCAGGGAGTGGCCCTCGGTCAGTGGAACCAGCAGGGTGGTCAGGGTGGCGGCGAACAGGACGGTGCCGGGCAGGTCGATGCCGACGGGGTGGGGCGAGCGGGTGGCGGGCACGATGTGGGCCGCGACGATCAGCACGATCACGCCGATGGGTACGTTGACCAGGAAGATCGGGCGCCAGGAGGTACCGGCGATGTCGGCGCTGACCAGCAAGCCGCCCACCAACTGACCGACCACGGCGGCGATGCCTGAGGTGGCCCCGTACAGGGCCACGGCACGGGACTTGCGTTCCCCTTCGAGGACCTGGTGGAACGTCGCCAGCACCTGGGGGATCAGCAGCGCGGCGGTAGCGCCCTGGATGATGCGGGCGCCTATCAGCACACCCACGCCCGGGGCGACACCGCAGGTCAGCGACGCGAGCACGAAGCCCACGAGGGCGCCGAGGAAGACGCGGCGGCGGCCGTAGCGGTCGCCCAGCCGGCCGCCGAGGACGAGCAGGGTCGCGTACGCGACGCCGTACCCGGCGATCACCAGTTCCAGCGAGGACGCGGAGGCGTGCAGGGAGGCGTCGATGCTGGGCAGGGCCACGTTGGTGATGAAGAAGTCCATGATCGACAGGAATGCGCCCGCCAGCAGGATGAACACTCCGGCCGGGTGCAGCCCGCCGGCGCGGGCCGTGGCGTGGGGCGAGAGCGCGGTCGCCCTGGCCCGTGAGGAGGAGGTGGTTGTCGTCATGACGACTCCAGATGGAACGGATGTTATGAGTGCATAACTATGAACTCATAATGAGTATGCCCTCATAACCAATCGGCGGCAACCCCGTACGCTGGAGCCGTGACGGAGGACCATGCGCACCAGACGGACCCGACAGCAGGGCCGGACCACGAGCAACGGTGGGCCGAACTGGCCGACCTCGTGCTGATCATCAGCAGGGAGATCCAGTTCCGCCGCTACACGGACGAGCGGGCTGTGCACCTGTCGCAGTCGGAGGGCATGGTGATGCGCTACCTCAAGCGCGACCCCGCCGCGCCGCCCAGCCGGATCGCGGACGCGACCGGTCTACAGCGCACCAATCTGTCCACCGTCCTGCGCGGGCTCGAACAGAAGGGCTTCATCGAGCGACGCGCCCACTCGGGTGACGGGCGAGGGGTGACGGTCCACTCCACCGAGCGCGGACGCAACAACACCGCCCTCGTCCGGCAGGAATGGGCCGCGACCGTCTCCGGAGCCGCCCATCACGACACCGAACACCTCGACGCCGCCCTCACCCTGCTCAGGGCCGTGGAGAACGGACTGACCAGAACGCGATCACAGACCCGAGTCACACGCCCGGCGACAGAGAACTGAACGGGCAGCCGCATACCGAACGAGGCGGGTTCGACCTGGTCCGGCGTCGCGGCTCGTGGTCACCGAAGGCACCGTCCGCGAGCACATCCGTAACGCCCGGCGCCGGGCCTGAAACCCACCCGGGGTGGGCAGCGTTCCCCCGCACGGATCGTCGAAGAGATCGGAAGGTTCGTATGAGTGGCACGCACCGGTCGCGGCAGTGGTACGAGGGTGACTCCCGCGACGCGTTCATCCACCGGGCCTGGATGCGGCGCGGCCTCCCCGACCACGCCTTCGACGGACGACCGCAGATCGTCATCTGCAACACCTGGTCCGAACTCACCCCCTGCAACAGCCACTTCCGCGAAATCGCCGACCATGTGAAACGGGGCGTGTGGGAGTCCGGCGGGGTGCCGCTGGAGCTTCCGGTGCCGTCGCTGGGGGAGACCCTGCTGCGCCCGACCGCGATGTTCTTCCGCGACCTCGCCGCGATGGTGACCGAGGAACTCATCCGGGCCAACCCCGTCGACGGCGTGATCCTGCTCGGCGGCTGCGACAAGACCGTACCGTCCCTGCTGCTGGGGGCCGCGTCGGTCGACCTGCCCACCCTGATGGTCACCGGCGGCCCCATGCTGAACGGCTCGTGGAAGGGGCGCCCGCTGGGCTGTGGCACCGGAGTGTGGGAGCTGAGCGAGGAGGTGCGGGCGGGCCGGATGGACCGCTCCGAGCTGCGCCGGGCCGAGTCGGCGATGATCCGCAGCCGGGGACACTGCAACACCATGGGCACGGCGTCCACCATGGCCTGTGCCGCCGAGGCGCTGGGCATGACCCTGCCCGGCAACGCGGGGCTCCCCGCCCCCGACAGCCGGCTGCTGGAGCTGTCCCACGCCGCGGGCAACCGCATCGTCGACATGGTGCGCGAGGACCTGCGGCCCAGCGCCGTCCTGACAGCGGAGGCGCTGCGGAACGCGGTGCGCGCGGTGGCCGCCATCGGCGGCTCCACCAACGCGGTCGTCCATCTGCTGGCCCTCGCCCGCCGGGTCGGGGCGGACTTCGGCCTGGACGACATCGACCGCGCGGGCCGCGGCATCCCCCTGCTCGCCGATGTGCAGCCCGCCGGGTCCCACCTCATGGAGGACTTCCACCGCGCCGGTGGCCTGGACGCCGTCCTCGGGGAGATCAGGGACCACCTGGAACCGGCCCTCACCGTCTCCGGCCGCCCCCTCACCGAGCAGCTGTCCGGCCTGTCCAGTACCGACACCACCGTCATCCGCACCGCGGACGAGGCGATCGCCCACCAGGCCGGGCTCGCCGTGCTCCGCGGCAACCTCTGTCCCGACGGAGCCGTCATCAAGCCCGCCGCCGCGACACCGGAGCTACTGCGCCACCGGGGCCGCGCCGTGGTGTTCGACGGTATCGAGGACTTCCGTACCCGGATCGACGACCCGGACCTGGACGTCGACGCGTCCGATGTGCTGGTCCTGCGCGGCTGCGGACCGCGCGGCTACCCCGGCATGCCCGAGGTGGGGAACATGCCCCTGCCGCCCGCGGTGCTCCGGGCCGGAGTGCGGGACATGGTGCGGATCAGCGACGCGCGGATGAGCGGAACCGCCTTCGGCACCGTCGTCCTGCACATCGCGCCCGAGTCGGCGGCGGGCGGTCCGCTGGGGCTGGTGCGGACCGGCGACTGGATAGAACTGGACGTCGAGCGGCGGCTGCTGAGGCTGGACGTCCCCGACGAGGAACTCGCCGCACGGCAACCGGTGACCGCCGCCGCCCCACCGGCCACCGGCGGATGGGAGCAGATCTACCGCGACCACGTCGAACAGGCCGACCGCGGCGCCGGACTGGACTTCCTCAGCGGCACCCGCGGATCGTTCGTCGCCCGCGAATCGCACTGACATGACGCCCGCGAATCGCACCGACGTGACGCCCGCGAATCGCACTGACATGACGCCCACAGCGGGGTCACAGGAACGACCCAGGCCCGGGAAAGGTTCGCCGATTACCCTCCGGGCATGCCCACGACGCGCTCCACGGACGACGCACTGGCGCAGACCGCCGTACGAGCCCTGATCTCCCAGGCGGAGCTGACCCCCAAACCGGGCCTCGCGGACACCCGCGACCTCCAGGCCCGCGCCACCGGCACCGACCTGCTCGCACTGCGCTGGTCGGCCAAGTCGCTGGCGCCCGGCTTCGCGGCCATGGCGGCCGCCGCCCGGCGCCCCGGCGAGCCGACGCGTGCGCTCCGCGAGGAGCTGGGCGCCATCGGCCGCTGCGCCGAGTGGACCATGGCGCGGGCCGGTGGCGGCCCGGTCACCGGCCGTCTGCACCACGGGGCGCTGTGGGTGCTGGGGCTGCTGGTGGCGGCCGCCGCCCTGGAACCCGGCGCCGCACCCGATGAACTGACCGCCACCGCCCGGCAGCTCGCGGCCCACGTCGACCGTGGCGCCCCGCGCAGGCCGTCGGCGGGCTCGCAGGTGTCCGCCACCTACGGGGCGGCGGGGGCGCGCGGCGAGGCGCGGGCCGCCTTCCCGCACGTACGCCGCGCCCTGGACGCCCTGTCCGCGGCGCGGGCCGCGGGCGCCACCGAGACGCAGGCCCGGCTCGACGCGCTGCTCACCGTGATGAGCACACTCCAGGACACCGGGCCGCTGTACCAGGCGGGGCCGCCCGCCCTCCGGCGGGTGCAGGACGGGGCGCGCGGTGTGCTGGAGGCGGGCGGCGCCGCGACGGACCGGGGCGCCGCCGCCCTCGCCGCCCTCGACGCCGAGCTGCGCGCCCAGGGCATCGCGCCCCGGGGGAGCGCCGCGCTGCTGGCCGGGGCGCTGTTCCTGGACGCGCTCCCGGCCCGGGCCCGGACCCGCCCCCGGGACCGGGGCCACGTGGCGAGGGGTTAGGCCGCTCCACCGGACACGGGGTGCCCCGCCAGGGGGCTGAGATCACACCCGTCGAACCTGAACCAGTTAGCACTGGCGGAGGGATGTCATCGATGCCATGGCCGCATGCTGCCACCGACCCGGCCACCACCGGCGCGGAGTCCGTCTTCGACGGCCGGATGCCCACCGCGCCCGGCGATCTGCGCGTCGAGGCGCGCGGGATCGCGCCGGTTCCGGAAAGCCACCGCTATGGCGGGCCGGGGCGCCTGTTCACCGTGTGGTTCGCCCCGAACCTGACCACGACCGGCGTGTTCACCGGCACCGTCGGCATCGCCCTCGGCCTGGACTTCGCCACCGCGCTGGCCGCCGTCGTCCTGGGCACCCTCATCGATGCCGTGCCCACCGCGTACCTGGGCACCTGGGGCAGCCTGACCGGCGCCGGGCAGCTGCCCCTGGCGCGGCTGGCGTTCGGCCGGGCCGTCGCCGTGCCCGGCGTCCTCCAGTGGCTGTCGTCCGTCGCCTGGGACGCCCTCATCGGCCTGTTCGGCGGTGATGCGCTGGCCCGGCTGTGCGGGCTGCCGTTCTGGCTGGGTGTGCTGCTCATGATGGCCGCCCAGGGGGCGCTCGGGGTGCTGGGCTACGAGGCCATCCACCGGATGCAGAAGCTGATGACGTTCGTCCTCGCCGCCGCGTTCGCCGCCCTGGCCGTCAAGCTGCTCGATGGCGTCCACCCCGCCGCCACCGGGTCCGCCCACGGCGCCGACCGCATCGGCGCCTCCGTCCTGACCAGCACCATCGCGCTGAGCCTGGCGCTGTCGTGGGCGCCGTACGCCAGCGACTTCAGCCGCTATCTGCCCCGCGCCACCTCCCGGCCCCGCATGTTCTGGTGCACGCTGCTCGGCGTCACCGTGTCCTTCGTGGCCGTCCAGGCGCTCGGGCTGTGGGGAGCCTCCGTCTTCACCGACCAGACCGCCCGCGGCGTCGATGAGGCGCTGGGCGGCGGGGCGCTCGGCGCGTTCGGGCTGCTGGCCGTGGCGCTCGCCGCCGTGCTCGGCTTCCCGCTGGTGCTGTGGATGCACGCCGCCGACACCACCGCCCGCTTCCCGAACGTGCTGTTGTTCGTCGGCTACTGGATCCCCGGCTTCGTCGCGGTCGTGGCCGTCGACTGGTTCGGGTCCGCGCCCGGGCCCGGGGCGGCGCGCCGGTGGACCCGGCCGCCGAGAGCGCCCGCCCGCAGCCGTGGTGGCCCGCCCTGCTGGCGTTCGGCGCCGCCTTCGCCGCGGCGGTGCCGTTCATGGACACCAGCCTGTACACGGGCCCGGTGGCCGCCGCGCTGCACGGCGCCGACCTCGCCTACTACGCCGCCTTCCTCGCGGCGCTCCTCGTCTACGCCCCGCTCAGGACACGGCTCCACACCGTCCGCTGAGGCGGGTGGCTTCGCCCGTATCCGCACGTCACACGGCATCCGGCGACCGCGCCCCGCGGCAGGCGTGGCACCCTGGGCTCCGTTGAGTTCCCGCACCACCCGAGGAGACGTGCCACGTGCCGCAGAACCAGCCAGCGGAGTCCATCGCCGCCACGGCGGTGCTCGCCGAGGAACGCAGACTCCGCAAGGACCTCGGCTTCTGGGCCCTGACCGCGATCGGGTTCTCCAACATCCTCGGCTCCGGCTGGCTGTTCGCGGCCCTGTACGCCGCCCAGACCGCCGGACCCGCCGCGCTGCTGTCCTGGATCGCGGCGGGCGTGCTGTGCGCCCTGATCGCCCTGGTCATGGTGGAGCTGGGCGCCACCCGCCCGGAGGGCGGAGGCACCGTGCGGTGGCCGCTGTACGCGAGCGGGCGGCTGGTCGGCACGATGGTCGGCTGGTCCGTCGTGCTGTCCGTCGGCGGTACGGCCGCGGAAATCAGCGCGATCATGCAGTACGCCGCGCACTATCTGCCGGGGCTCTACGACGGCGGCCGCCTCACCCTCCCGGGCCTCGGCGTGGCCGTCGCACTGAGCGTCGTGCTCACCGCGCTCAACTGGTTCGCCGTGCGGATATTCGCCCGGCTCAACAACCTGGTGTCGGTGTTCAAGGTCGTCGTCCCCGTGGTCACCGTCGTCGCGCTGTTCCTGTCGGGCACCCACTCCGGGCGCCTCACCGAACACGGTGGTTTCGCACCGTACGGCTACGCGGCCTGCCTCACCGCCCTCGCCGGCGGCGGCATCGTGTACTCCGTCAACGGGTTCCAGGCGCCGCTGGACTTCTCCGGCGAGGCCCGCAATCCGCGCCGTTCCGTACCGGCCGCGGTGCTCACCGGCATCGGCCTCGCCGTGCTGGTCTACCTCGGGCTCCAGCTGGCGTTCCTGTACACGGTGCCGGACTCCGCGCTGGGCGACGGCTGGCAGGGCGTCAACTTCGAGTCGCCGTTCGGCCAGCTCGCCCTCATCCTCAATCTGCACTGGCTGGCCACGCTGCTGTACGCGGACGCCGTGATCTCCCCGGGCGGCTCCGCCTACGTGGGCGTGGCGATCAACGCCCGGCACACCTACGCCCTGGCCAAGAACGGGCTGCTGCCCCGCTTCTTCATGCGCATCGACCCCGCGTCCGGCATGGCGCACCGCGCGCTGCTGCTCAACCTCGCGGTCATCGTCGTCTTCATGCTGCCGTTCGGTGGCTGGCAGGACATCGTGAGCGTCATGGGCGACATGTATCTGCTCATCTACGCGGCCTCGGCGGTGGCCGTCGCGGTGTTCCGGGCACACGACCGGGAGCGGGGAGTGCCCCGGGCGGAGGGGCAGGTGCCGGGGGTGCGCTGGATCGCACCGCTCAGCTTCGTCGTGGCCACCGAGTTCGTGTTCTGGTCCGGCTGGGACGACCTGCGGCTGGCCCTGCCCCTCGTCCTGGTCGGCGTCCCGCTCTTCCTGCTCCAGCGGCGCGGCACCGCCGGACTCCCCGCCCTCGGCGAACTGCGGCACGGCGCCTGGCTGGTCTTCCACCTCGCCGCGCTGACGCTGCTGTCGTGGCTCGGCACCTTCGGCGGTTCCGGCCATCTTCCGGCGCCGTACGACACGGTCGCGGTGGGCGCCCTCGCGTTCGGCGTGTTCGTGTGGGCGGTGCGCTCGGGCGCCGCGCACCTCAGGACGGCCGCCACGGACACGCCGCCCGCGGCCCCGGCGGTCTGAGCCCCCCCAAATCTGGACGGGCGCCGCCGCACACGCAGCCGGAAAACCCCTGGCGCGGCGCTGCTCCTTCGCCGATGATCGCAGCACCACCGGCCGTGCACGACCCACCGCATACGGAGGATGGAGACGCGATGAGTGCTCGGAGTGCGCGACCCCTTCCCGAGAGCACACCCGCCGCGAAGGGAGTGGACGCGCGCGGTGTCGGCGCGTTCCTCGACGCGCTGGAGGCGGCGCCCGGCATCGAGCCGCACAGCCTGATGATCGTGCGCCATGGGCATGTGGTCGCCTCCGGCTGGTGGGCGCCGTACACCCCGGACCGGCCGCATCTGCTCTACTCGATCAGCAAGAGCTTCACGGCGACGGCGGCCGGATTCGCGGTGGCCGAGGGGCTGATGAGCCTCGACGACACGGTGCTCTCCTACTTCCCCGAGTTCGACGGCGACATCACCGACCCGCGCAGCCGGGCCATGCTCGTCCGGCACGTCGCGGCCATGGCCAGCGGGCATCTGACCGAGACCCGGGCCCAGGCGTTCGCCCGCGACCCGGCCGAGCCCGTCCGCGGTTTCCTGCTGCTCCCGCCCGACCGTGACCCCGGTACCGTCTTCGCCTACAACCAGCCCGCCACGTACAGCCTCGCCGCGATCGTCCAGCGCGTGACCGGGCAGTCGCTCACCGACTATCTGCGGCCACGGCTGTTCGACCCGCTGGGGATCGACGAGACGGCCTGGCTCCAGCGTCCGCCCGGCCGCGACCTCGGCTTCAGCGGCATGTTCGCCACCACGGACGCCCTCGCCCGGCTGGGCCTGCTGTACCTGGGCGACGGGGTCTGGGAGGGCCGCCAACTGCTGCCCGCATCCTGGGCGGCCGAGGCGACCCGTGCGCACATCAGCAACGCCGACGGCACTGCCGAGGGCGCGCTGTCCGACTGGCAGCAGGGGTACGGGTTCCAGTTCTGGCGGTCCCGCCACGGCTACCGGGGCGACGGGGCGTACGGCCAGTTCTGCCTGGTGCTGCCCGACCACGACGCGGTGGTCGCCATGACCGCGGACACCGAGAACATGCAGGCGGTGCTGGACCTCGTATGGCGGCATCTCCTCCCGGCGTTCGGCCCCGCGCCCGTCGACGGCCGCCAAGACGACGACGCGGCCCTGCGGCGGCGGCTCGGCGGCCTCCAACTGCCGCCGACGTACGAGAAGTTCACGGCGGTCGACGCCGGGGCAGCCACGACCTTCACCCCGGCCGGTGGCACCTGCGCGGACCAGCCCGCGCTGGCGGAGGTGACCGTCGCCGCCGATGGCGACGGTGTGTGGACCGTCTCCCTGGCGGAGGGCGCCTCCCGGCTCGATGTGCGGCTCGACACCCCGGGGTGGACCGTTCAGGAGGGTACGGACGAGCGGGTCCCGACGGCGGCGAACGGCGGCTGGACCGACCCGGACACCTTCGTGGCCGACATCGCGTTCCTGGAGACCCCGCACCACCTCGACGTGACCTGTTCGAGGGCCGACCGGACCTTCACCGCGCGCTGGCGCACGACGCCGCTGCACCCGGCGCCGCTGCCCGCGATGGGCATGCCCCGCCGCGCCCAGGGGTGAACCCGGCAACCATTGCCCGCTCGGCGGCGACTGTCGCATGGACGATTCCCCCGAGCTGAGGATGGTGTGGTCATGGCGGCCCAGTGGCGGCGCATACGAGGAAACGGCGGTCGCGGATCGGGTGCGGTGGTGTGGGCGGTGCCGCTGGCAGTGGCCCTGACGGTCGGTCTCGCCCCCCAGGGATCCGGCTCCCCGGCGGACACGGGCCCGGCGAATACGAGTCCGGTGGCCGCAGCCTGGGCCGATGGCGTCGCCGACGGGTTCGCGTCGGTCAACGCGCTCGGTCAGAACGGCACGTACGGGGGCCGTGACGGCAAGACCGTGACGGTGCGCACCCTGGCCGACCTGGAGAAGTACGCGACGGCCGCCGAGCCGTACGTCATCGTGGTGGCCGGGGCGATCACCATGGATCCCAAGGGCAAGGAGATCAAGGTCGCCTCGGACAAGACGATCGTGGGCCAGGGGACCGCGGGCGAGATCGTCGGCGGCGGCTTCTTCCTCGGGCAGGGCGTGCACAACGTCATCATCCGCAACCTGACGATCCGCGACTCGTACATGGGCACGTGGAACGACAAGGAGCACGACTTCGACGCCATCCAGATGGACGGCGCCCACCATGTGTGGATCGATCACAACGACCTGAAGCACATGGCCGACGGCCTGATCGACAGCCGCAAGGACACGACGTACCTCACGGTCTCCTGGAACCGGCTGCAAACGCACAACAAGACGTTCGGCATCGGCTGGACGGAGAACACCACGGCCGACATCACCATCCACCACAACTGGTTCCGGGAGACGGAGCAGCGCAACCCGTCCACGGACAACGTCGCGCACGCGCACCTGTACAACAACTACCTCCAGGACGCCCCGGGGACGGACATCGCCTCCTCCTACGGCAACTACGCGCGCGGCAACACCAAGATGGTGCTGGAGAACAGCTACTTCGAGGGGATGAAGAACCCCGTCATCAAGGACGCCACCGCCTCGCTCGTCCAGCGGGGCAACACGTTCGTGGGCACCAGCGGCCGCAACGAGAGCGGCGGCACCGCCTTCGACCCCAAGACGTACTACCCCTACACTCTCGACGCCACCGCCAAGGTGCCGTCGGTGGTGAAGTCCGGATCCGGACCCGGCGGCACCCCGGCGCGGTAGCGGGCCGCGGTCTGCGAAAGTGTCAGCCCCGGCGGGCCGGGCCCGTGGACTTCCTGATGACGAGGTCGACCGGCATGTCGAGCCGGATCGGGGCCCGGTCCGGCTCACCGGTGACCGCGCCGAGCACCCGGATGGTCTCGGCCGCCATGTCCTCGAAGGGCTGACGCACCGTGGTCAGCGCGGGCGCGGCGGACCCGGCGGCGTCGATGTCGTCGAACCCGACGACCGAGACGTCTCCGGGGACGCGCAGCCCGCGTTCGGCACACGCCTCGATGACGCCGAGCCCCTGGAGGTCGTTGCCGGTGACGAAGGCCGTCGGGGGATCCCACAGGTCGAGGAGGGCGTGGGCGGCGCGCCGGGCGGGTTCGGTCTGGAACGCCACCGACCGGATCAGTTCGCGGTCCGGGCGGATCCCCGCGTCCCGGAGCGCGGCCATCGACGCCTACTGGCCGCTGACGGACACCGCCACCACCGACCCGGAGCGGCTGGCGAAGGGCTGGGAGCCGATCGTGGCCGAACTCGCCGCGTTCGCCGCCCGGCAGGACCGGAAGATCCTGTTCACCGAGGCCGGATACGCCAGCCAGCGCGGCAGCACGGCCGCCCCGTACTCCTGGACCGTCAGCGAGCACGCCGCGGCCGACGAACAGTCCGCCGCGTACCAGGCCCTGCTGACCGCCTTCGACGGCCGGTCCTGGTGGGCCGGGGTGTGCTGGTGGATGTGGGACGACTGGCCGGACACCGGCGAGACCGCGCGAAAGCTCGCCTACACCCCGCACGGCAAACCCGCCGAGAAGGTGCTGCGCCGCTGGTGGCGGGGGTGAGACCCGGCTGACGTGCGCCCCCGCCACTTCCGCCTAGGCTCGGCTGTGTGACGTGGCCGCGGTCGCTGATGGACACCGTGCGTTCCGGGCTGACGATCGAGCGTGCCCGGCTCGAACCGCTGGCCGCGCTGCGCGCGGCGGCCGGAGTGGCGATCGTGATCGGGCTCTCGCTGTGGACCGCCTCCCCGTCGTACGCCGCGTCCGCCGCGTTCGGCGCCTTCTCGGCCGGTACGTCGACGTTCCAGCGCAGCTGGCGGCCGCGCAAGGTGATCGCGCTGGTCGCGGGGGCCGGGCTCGGGCTCAGCACCTTCGTGGGCTATCTCGCGATGTCCCATCTGGCGCTCTTCCTGCTGCTGCTCGCCGTCTGGGCGTTCCTCGCCGGGATGGCCTGGGCGGCGGGGCCGACCGCCGGGATCGTGGCGACGACGACGGTCGCCATCATGCTGCTCACCATCACGCTGCCCACCGGTGTCATCGAGGCGCTGGAACACGCGGCGGTCATCGCGTTCGGCGGGGTGGCGCAGGCGGCGCTGATCTGGCTGTTCCCGATCCGCCGATGGGGGAGGCACCGGGACGCGCTGGCCGACGCCCTGGCCGCGGTGGCGGACTACGCGCGGCGGCTGCGGGAGGATCCGGTGGCGCCGTTCGACCCGGAGCCGATGATCACGGCCCGGAGCGCCGCGGCCGTCACGCCCTCGCAGGCACGCCGCCGCCCTGCCGCCCTGCACGGCCCGCGGGGGCTGGCCGAACGCGTCCGTCCCGCCCTCGCGGCCCTCGCCGACCCCCGGGTCGGCGCGCCCGCCGAGGGGCCGGGCCGGGACCGGGCGCGGGAGCTGCTCGACGCGGCCGCCGACGTCCTGGACGCCGCCGCCCGGTCGATCCGCCGCGGTGCCCCCGCCGAGGTGCCGTCCGCGACCAGGGAGACCCTGCGGATCGACGACGAGGGCGGCGCGGACGAGACCGACGAGGGCGGCGGGGACGAGACCCTGGAGGGGCCCGCGCGCCAAGCCGCCGTCCAGCTGTCGCACCTGCTCACCGAGGTGCTGGAGATCGCCGACAGCAGCGGCAGGGGGCTGGGCCCCACGTCCGGCGCGGACGAGGCACCGCCGCTGCTGCGGCCGACGGTGTTCCAGCTGGTGCCGATCGTGCTGCGCGCGATGCGCCGCGAGCTGCGCGGCGACTCGCCCGTCTTCCGGCACGCCCTGCGGCTCGCCGCGGTGGCCTGTCTCGGCTATGTGCTCGGCAGCGCGCTTCCCCTGGGCCATGGCTACTGGGCCCCGGTCACCTCCGTGATGGTGATGCGGCCGGACTTCCACCGCACCTACTCCCGGGCCGTGGCCCGCTTCGCGGGCACGCTGGTGGGCGTCGCGCTGGCCACCGGCGCGGTGCAGCTGACGCACCCGGACGCGTATCTGTCCGGCGGGCTGGCCGTGATCGCCGCCGCCCTGACGTATCTGCTGATGCGCACCGGATACGCGGCCTCGCAGTGCACCTCGGCCGCGTACGCCGTCCTCCTGCTCGGGATGGGCGGCGAGGGGTGGCACCAGACGGTGCCGGACCGGGTCCTGCTCACCCTGCTGGGCGGGGTGCTCGCGATGCTCGCGTACGTGGCGTTCCCGGCCTGGGAGACCCCGCGGATGCCGGACCGGCTCGCGGACTGGCTCGCCGCGAGCGGCCGGTACGCGGCGGCGGTGGTCCGCGGCTACGCCGTCCCCGGCGAGCTGCCCGCCACGGACGTACGGCGCACCCTGCTCGCCGACCGTACGGCGCACGCCGCGTGGAACGAGGCCCTCGACCGGGCCAAGCGGGAGCCCGTGCGCCACCGGGGGCTGACCCGTGCGCAGGCGGAGGAGGCGCAGGCGGCGCTGGAGGCGTTCGGGCAGGCGGCGATGTTGCTGGAAACCCATCTGCCGCAGCGCGGCGCACGGCCGGTGCCCGGGGCCGCCCGGTTCGCCGACGCGCTGGCGGCGGACACCGAGCGGGCGGCCCGCCATGTGCGGGAACGGCGCAGGCCGCGCTGGGACCGGGCCAAGGAGGCCCTCGTCGACTGGGAAGCCGACAGCACCGCGGAAGCGGTGGTCCAGAGCGGGGCGGAGCTGCTCGTACGGCCCCTGGACCAGCTGACGACCGCCGTGGACCGGGCGCCCCTGGAACGGGACACCGAGGCGGCCCGGCAGCAGCGGCAAGACGCCCTCTAGCTACGGAACCGTCCGGCGAGTGCGGCCATCGTGTCGAGGTGGGCGAGCGTCTCGCCCTCGGGCTTCGTCGGCAGGTACAGCAGCACCCGGTCCACGCCGAGCCGCCGATACCCCTCCAGCGCCTCGGCGGTGTCGGGCACCGCGTACACCGTCACCGGCACGTCCCGGCCCGCCACCTGCCGCAGCCGCTCGATCTGCGGGGCCAGCGCGTCGGGCGGCACGCTGTTGGCCAGCCAGCCGTCGCCGTGCGCGGCGATCCGGGGGAACGCGGCCTCGCCGCCGCCCACGTAGATCGGCGGATGCGGACGCTGTACGGGCTTGGGCCACTGGTAGACGGGGTCGAAGTTCACGAACTCGCCGTGGTACTCCGCCTTCTCCTTCGTCCACAGCTCACGGATCGCCTCCAGCCGCTCGTTCACCAGACGGCCACGCGTGGACGGGTCGGTCCCGTGGTTCTCCATCTCCTCGCGGTTCCATCCGACGCCCACCCCGAAGACGGCCCGCCCGCCGGAGACCACGTCGAGGGAGGCCACCTCCTGCGCCGTGATGATCGGGTCCCGCTGTGCCACCAGGGCGACCCCGGTTCCCAGCAGCAGCCGTGTGGTCACCCCGGCGATGGTGCTCAGCGTGACGAAGGGGTCGAGGGTGCGGTAGTAGATCTCCGGCAGCTCGCCCCCGCCCGGGTAGGGCGAGCGGCGTTCCACCGGGATGTGGCTGTGCTCGGCGATGAAGAGTGAGTCGAACCCCCGCTCGTCGAGGGCGCGCCCCAAGGCGGCGGGTCCGATGCCCTGGTCGGTCACGAAGGTCGATACGCCAATCTTCACGGCGGCTCCTCGGTCGGCGACTCCACGTTCGGCATGCGCGTAGGCATAAAGGTGGCGAGCGGGTACCCCCGGGGCCGCCCGTCACACGTGACGGATCGACGAGTTGCCGACGGCCGCGGAATGCGACCGGAGGTCGGCAGGTCTTCAAGCGATCGGCACATCCATTCCACAGAAGTCGCGTGTACCGCACGCCGGCGGCGCCCCGCGATCACGGTGTGCGGCGGCCGCGCCCGGGAATGCGCGGTTTTCCGCGCGGAGGTGGAGGGCGGCGCCGCGCGAGTGGTGACGCTCGTGTGTGGAAGCGGTGCCGGTCACGTGGGCATGTGTGCACGCCATGTGATCGGAAAGTTGGCGGAATGCGTAGTTCCGGATGCGCCGCGATTCGAAGACGGCCAGCTCACGTGGTTACATCCTTCCGCGCCGAGACGTTCCCGGGGAGCCCTCTTTCGGGAAGCGCGGGAACGTGCCGCGGTCGGCCGACGTGGGAGCCGGATGCTTTTCGGCAACCACCGGCCGTTACAAGCTCATTTCGAGATACGTATCCAAGGGAGACGCAGTAATGAACAACGCACCCAAGGTCGCGACCCAGGAGATCTCCGACGCTGAGCTGGACAACGTGGCCGGTGGTCTCGGCGCTGTGGGCAACGCCCTGGGCACCGTGCACTCCGTGACCGGTCCCGTCACCGGCCCGGTCACCGGCGCCGTCGGCACCGTCACCGGCACCGTCGACGGTGCGACCGGCCTGAACACCTCCGGCATCGTCGGCACGGTCGCGGGTCTCTGAGACGACCCCGTTTGCACCCCATGCCCCGGGCCTGCCTGGTCCGGGGCATGCGCGGTCCCCGGCGCCCGTCGTACGGGCCGCCCGGGCCGCGCACCCGACCCGTTCCCTCGCGCCCCCTCCGGCCGGTTGAGGAAAGACTCCCGTGCAGTTCCGCCAGCAGGCCCTTTCCAAGCTCCAGTCGGCAGACGACATCGACCTGCCGGTCCGCTACGCCCGGCCCCAGGGCTGGCTCGCGCTGACGGTCACCGTCGTCGCCATGGCCGCGGCCGCCGTCTGGGCCGTGACCGGCACCGTGGGGGACACCCTGGGCGCCTCCGGCATCCTCACCCACGGCCAGGGCAGCTACGTCCTCCAGAGCCCGGTCAGGGGACAGGTCACCGCCGTGCTCGCCGAGGAGGGCAGTACGGTGCGGGCGGGCGCACCGCTGGTGAAGGTCCGTAACCCCGGCGGAGGAGCCACGGTCGTGCGCGCCCTCGCCGCCGGCCGGCTCACCACCCTGTCCGTCTCGATCGGCTCCGTCCTCGACACCGGCGCGGACGTCGCCTCCGTGGAGCGCGTCCGCACCTCCCGCGACCCGCTGACCGCGACCCTGTACGTACCGGCGGACCGGGCGGCATCGGTGCCCGCGGGCGCCACGGTCGACCTCGATGTGCAGTCGGCGCCCTCCGGGACGTACGGCGTGCTGCGCGGCCATGTCCAGGCGGTCGGCCGGACGGCCCAGTCGCGCCAGCAGATCGGCTCCTTCCTCGGCAGCGCGCAGCTCGGCGAGGAGTTCTCGAAGCAGGGCCCGCCGGTCGCGGTGGCGGTACGCCTCGACCGTTCCTCCGCCACCCGCTCCGGCTACCGCTGGTCCTCGCCGAAGGGCCCGCCGTTCGCCCTCGGCTCCATGACCCTGGCCTCCGGCACCATCCACCTGGCCGACCGTCACCCCGTCGATTGGCTGCTCCCGTGACCGCGACGAACCCGACGAATCCGCCGAACATGGCTGACGCGACGAACGGGAGCGGCGGACCGCCCCGCCCCGCACCCGCCGGGACCAGCGGACGCCGCCGCCCCGAACCGGCCCGCGGACGGCGGCGCGCACCGCGGCGCGGGAACGGGCCGAAGAAGCCGGGGCGTCGGACCGTACGCACCCCCACCGTGCTCCAGATGGAGGCGCTGGAGTGCGGTGCCGCGTCGCTCGCCATGGTGCTGGCCCACTACGGACGCCACGTACCGCTGGAGGAGCTGCGGATCGCCTGCGGCGTCTCCCGCGACGGATCGCGCGCCAGCAACGTGCTGAAGGCCGCCCGCAGTTACGGCCTGCGCGCCAAGGGCATGCAGATGGAGCCGGAGGCGCTGGCCGAGGTCCAGGCCCCGGCGATCCTGTTCTGGGAGTTCAACCACTACGTCGTCTACGACGGCATGGGACGGCGGTTCGGCAAGCGCGGCGTCCACATCAACGATCCCGACAAGGGGCGCCGTTTCGTCTCCGCCGAGGAGTTCGGATCGAGCTTCACCGGGATCTGCCTGGTCTTCGAGCCCGACGACTCCTTCCGCCGCGGCGGAAGGAAGCCCGGCATCCTGAACGCCCTGCCCGCGCGGCTGCGCGGCACCGGCGGCACCCTGCTGGCCTCGCTGCTGGCCAGCCTGCTGCTGGTGGCGGTGGGCGCCGCGGTGCCCGCGCTCAGCCGCACCTTCATCGACACCTTCATCGTCGGCGGCCAGACCTCGATGCTGCCACCGCTGTTCGCGTCCATGGCCGTGGCGGTGGTGCTGACCGCGGTGCTGACCGGTGTCCAGCAGGCGAATCTGCTGCGCGGACGCATCATCTCCTCCACCCTCGGCAGCGCCCGGTTCCTGCGCCATCTGCTGCGGCTGCCCGTCACGTTCTTCGCCCAGCGCAGCCCCGCCGACCTGGTGCAGCGCCTGCGGTCCAACGACACCGTCGCCGAAACCCTCGCCCGCGACCTGGCCGCGGCGGCGGTCGACGGGATCGTGGTGGTGCTGTACGCCCTGCTGCTGTGGACCTACGACCCCCAGCTCACCCTGGTGGGCGTCGGGCTCGCGCTGCTCAACGTGGTCGCGATGCGCATCGTGATACGGCTGCGCGCCACCAGAACCCAGAAGCTGCGCGCCGACACCGCGCGGCTGACCACCACCGCGTACACCGGGCTCCAGCTCATCGAGACCATGAAGGCCACCGGGGGCGAGAGCGGCTACTTCCGCCGCTGGGCCGGTCAGCACGCCATCACGCTGGAGGAACAGCAGCGCCTCGGTGTGCCGAGCGCGGTCCTGGGCGTCGTGGCGCCCACCCTCGCCACCCTCAACAGCGCGCTGATCCTGTGGATCGGCGGGCTGCGGGCCGTCGAGGGCCATCTGTCGGTCGGGCTGCTGGTGGCCTTCCAGGCGCTGGTCACCCGCTTCACCGCGCCCATCACCCGGCTGAACGGGGTGGCCGGGCGCATCCAGGACTTCTCCGCGGACGTGGCCCGGCTGGGGGACGTGGAGCGCTTCCCCGCGGACACCCTCCACACCCGCGACGAGGGGCAGCCGGACGCCGACGGCGCCCGCCGCCTCACCGGCCATGTGACCCTGGAGGACATCACCTTCGGCTACAACCCGCTGGACGAACCGCTGCTGCGCGGCTTCTCGCTGTCCGTCGGCCCCGGCCGCCAGGTGGCGCTGGTCGGCGGCTCCGGCAGCGGCAAGTCCACCGTGTCCCGGCTGGTCTCCGGCCTCTACAGCCCGTGGGAGGGGGCCATCCGCATCGACGGGCAGCGGCTGGAGGACATCCCCCGCGGCCGGCTCGCCGCCTCGGTGTCCTTCGTCGACCAGGACGTCTTCCTGTTCGAGGGGACGGTGCGGGACAACGTGGCGCTGTGGGACCCGTCGATCCCGGACGACGCGGTGGTGGCCGCCCTGCGGGACGCCGCCCTCTACGACGACGTCATCGCCCGCCGCCCCGGTGGGATCCACTGCCGGGTCGAGCAGGACGGCCGCAACTTCTCGGGCGGACAGCGGCAGCGGCTGGAGATCGCCCGGGCCCTGGTCCGCCGCCCCAGCGTGCTGGTCCTGGACGAGGTGACCAGCGCCCTGGACGCGCAGACCGAACAGACCGTCATGGACAGCCTGCGCCGTCGCGGCTGCGCGTGCGTGGTGATCGCCCACCGGCTCAGCACCGTCCGGGACAGCGACGAGATCCTCGTCCTGGACCGCGGCACGGTCGTGGAACGCGGACGGCACGAGGACCTCGCGGTCGCCGGAGGCCCGTACGCCGAGCTGATGAAGGAGCACTGACATGGCGTCCGTACACCCGCCCGCGGCCGTGGACGCCGACGGCGGCGACGCGGTGGTGCGGGCGCTGGGCGCCCTCGGCACCCCGGTCGACGGCGCCGGGCTGCGCAGCCTCCCGCTGGAGGGCCCGCAGGTGCTCTGGCTCGTCGTCGCGGGCGCCCTGGACCTGTTCGCGGTCGACGCCGCCGAGGAGGGGCAGTGGCACTTCCTCGGCCGCCTGGAGACGGGCGCCGCGCTCCCCGGGCCCGTCGAGGGCCCGCGCCACACCCTGCACGGGCGGCCCTCGCAGGACTGCGCGCTGCGCCGCATCCCGCTGCGCGAGCTGTACCGGCCGGAGCGGTACGACGCGTACGGCACCCCGTACGACACGTCCTACGACGCCAACGACACCTACGCCGACGGCACCGCGTTCCAGGACCCGGCGCCGACGCCGCTGGAACACGCCGTGGCGCTCGGCATCAGCCGCAGCCTCGGCGTGCTGTTCCAGGCCCCGCTGGACGGGGGAGCGCCGCCCGGAGAGGAGGCGGCCGACGAGGACCTGCTGTGGCTCCCGGTGCCGCCCGGCAGCGTGTGCTACGGCGCCGAGTACAGCGCCCAGGCCGCCGGAGACCTGCTGATCGACGGCGCGCTGTGGCAGCGGATGGTCAACCAGCAGTACCGGCTCGGCACCGCCGTGGACCGCTGGATCGACACCCTGGAACGGGCCCACGCCGACCGGACGGCCGCCGGTATCCGGGCCGGTGAGGCCGTACGCTCGCGCGCCGACGAGGCGCTCATCGCGTCCATCGGAGGCCCGCGGCGCTCGCCCGGGGCCGCGGACGACACCGCCGACGACGCCGTGCACGCGGTCTGCCGGGCGGTGGCGGACGCCGCCGGGATCACCCTCGCCGAACCGCCCAAGGGCCCCGCCCCCGACGACCGTACGGACCCCGTGGAGCGCATCGCGGCCCACGCGCGCATCCGCACCCGCGCCGTCCGGCTGGAGGGCCGCTGGTGGCGCGAGGACGCCGGACCGCTGGTGGGCTACCGCGCCCTGTCCGGGGCGCCGGTGGCGCTGCTGTGGCGGCGCGGCCGGTACGAGGCCGTCAACCCGGCCTCCGGCCTGCGGATACGGATCGGCCGCGGCACCGCGGAGGAGTTCGAGCCGCGGGCGGTGATGTTCTACCGCCCGCTGCCCGAGCGGCCGATGACGATGTGGCGGCTGCTGCGCTTCACGGCCCGCGGCGCCGCGCCGGACCTGCGCAGCCTGTTCGCCGCCGGACTGGTGACGGTGGCGCTGGGCGCGCTGGTGCCGATCGCCACCGGGCAGGTGCTCGGCGAGTTCGTACCCCGCGCCGAGAAGAGCCCCATCGTCCAGATCGCCCTGGCGCTGATCGTCTCCAGTGTCGTCGCCGCGTCCTTCCTGTTGCTCCAGAACCTGACCCTGCTGCGGCTGGAGGGACGGCTGGAGAGCACGCTCCAGCCCGCCGTCTGGGACCGGCTGCTGCGGCTGCCCACCACGTTCTTCGCCGAGCGCTCCACCGGCGAACTCGCCAGCGCGGCCATGGGCATCAGCACCATGCGCCGAATCCTGTCCGGCACCGCCCCGGTGGTGCTCCAGGCGGGCACCGTCGGGGCGATGAACGTCGCCCTGCTGCTGTTCTTCAGCGTGCCGCTCGCGCTCGCCGTGATGGGCATGCTGCTGGTCGTCTGCGGCATCTTCTTCGCCATGGGCCTGTGGCAGGTGCGCTGGCAGCGACGGCTGGTGGAGACCGAGAACAAGCTCAACAACCAGGCGTTCCAGACCCTGCGCGGGCTGCCCAAGCTGCGGGTCGCCGCGGCCGAGAACTACGCGTACGCGGCCTGGGCCCGCGGCTTCGCCCGCTCCCGCGACCTGCACCAGCGCACCGGGCGCATCAAGAACCTCACCCAGGTCCTCGACGCCGTCTACCTTCCGCTGTGCTCGCTCGTCGTGTTCCTGCTGCTGGCCGGCCCGGCGCGGGGCAGCATGTCGGCGGGCGGCTTCCTGACGTTCAACACCTCCGTCACCATGCTGCTGACCTCCGTCACCCAGCTCACCAACGCGCTGGTCTCGGTGGTCGCCGTGCTGCCCATGTTCGAGGAGGTCAAGCCGATCCTGGACGAGCCGCCCGAGGTGCGCGGCGGCAGTGCCCAGCCCGGCCCCCTCTCCGGCGCCCTCCAGGCCAGGAACCTCACCTTCCGGTACGGCGCCGACGGGCCGCTGGTCCTCGACGACGTGTCCCTGGAGATCCGGCCGGGCGAGTTCGTGGCCGTCGTCGGCCCCAGCGGCTGCGGCAAGTCCACCCTGCTGCGGCTCCTCATCGGCTTCGAGCGGCCGGTGTCCGGCAGTGTGCTCTACGACGGCCAGGACCTGACCGCCCTCGACCAGGCCGCCGTGCGCCGCCAGTGCGGGGTGGTGCTCCAGAACGCGCAGCCGCTGGGCGGCACCGTGCTCGACTGCATCCGCGGCGCCGAGCCGTTCACCCCCGAGGAGGCCATGGCGGCCGCCGAACTCGCGGGCCTGGCCGAGGACATCCGCCAGATGCCCATGGGACTCCACACGATGATCTCCGGCAGCGGCGCCATCTCGGGCGGTCAGCGGCAGCGCCTGATGATCGCCCAGGCGCTCATCCGCCGCCCGCGCATCCTCTTCTTCGACGAGGCCACCAGCGCCCTCGACAACGAGACCCAGCGCATCGTCATCGACAGCACCCGCCGCCTCAACGCCAGCCGACTGGTGATCGCCCACCGGCTGTCGACCGTCATGGACGCCGACCGCGTGCTCGTCATGGAGGAGGGCCGGGTCGTCGAACAGGGCGCCCCGGCCGAGCTGATGGCCCAACAGGGCGGAAAACTGCACGAGTTGGTGCGGCGCCAAATGCACTAGTCAGCCCTTGCCGCGCCGGAAGACCGCGTCACCGGCCGCGCCCACGATGAGCCCGAGGACGACCATCACGATGTACGCGTAGATCTCGTAGCCGTCGGGGGCGAGGAACCGTACGAACCCCAGGATGCGGATCGTCCAGCCGAGCCATTCGTGCAGCAGGCCGCTGCCACCGCCGGCGACGAGGACGAAGCAGAGCAGATCGGATACGGCCGCCAGCGGCGGCTTCGAGGAACTGGAGGTCATGGCCCGACCGTAGGAGCGCGCCCGGTGGCGCGGGATCGGGCCGAGGTCGGCCGGGCGGTGACCGAAGTCTGCCGTGCGCCGCCGCGGTGTCGTACTTAAGTATGCGGCCGTCGCAGGGAGGCCCGTCAGGCCTGTCAAGGGGGTCGGGGCCGCGTACATTGCCGGGATATGCGCCGCATCCACCGCACCCGCCGGGACTGGGCCGCCGACCTGGGGCTGTTCCTCTTCGCCGCCTGCTTCGCCGTCGTCAGCTCGCCGTCCATACCGGTCCCGGAGGACATGAGCCCCGCGTTGCGGGCCGCCGAACAGGTGGCCGGTGGGCTGGGCTGTGCGTCCGTGCTGCTGCGGCGGAGGTGGCCCGTGTGGCTGGCGGTGGCGCTGCTGCTGGCTGGCAGCCATCTGTCGCACTACATGACCGGCCCCGCGATGGTGGCGGTGTACACGGTGGCCGCCACCCGGCCCTGGCGCGCCACGGCCTGGGTCGCGGCGCTGGCCTTCGCGCCGCTCCCCGTCTTTCTGTCGCAGCTGCCGGAGCTGCCCGAGGACCGCGCGGGCTCCGCCGTGACGTACTTCGCGCTCATCGCCGGGACCATCGGCTGGGGGCTGTTCCGGCGGTCCCGGCGGCAGCTGATCGCCTCGCTGCGGGAACGCGCCGAACTGGCGGAGGCCGACGCGGAGTTGCGCGCCGAACAGGCCCGGCGGGAGGCGCGGGAGGAAAACGCCCGGGAGATGCACGACGCGCTCGGCCACCGGCTGACGCTGCTGAGCGTGCACGCCGGGGCGCTGGAGTTCCATACGAGCGCGCCCCGCACCGAGATCGCACGGGCCGCCGCGGTGATCCGGGAGAGCGCCCATCTGGCCCTGAGCGATCTGCGCGAGGTGATCGGGGTGCTGCGCGCCGGTCCCGAGGGCGAGCGGCCCCAGCCCCAACTGGCCGACCTGGAGCGGCTGGTGGCCGAGGGGCGCGCGGCGGGCGGCCGGATCGAGCTGACCGGGCCGCCGGAGGGTCCGGCGCCACCACCGGTGGTGGGACGCACCGCGTACCGCATCGTGCAGGAGTGCCTGACCAACGCGCGCAAACACGCGCCCGGCGCGACCGTTACGGTACGGGTGGCCGGGACCCCGGAGGACCGGCTGACGGTCGAGGTCCACAACACCCCGCCACCCGGACCCGCCCCGGACGCGCACAGCGGCGCGGGTGGCGGACAGGGACTGGTCGGGCTGGCGGAACGGGCCCGGCTGGCGGGCGGCGAGCTGACGGCCGGACCCGCCGAGGGCGGCTTCCGGGTGCGCGCCTGGCTACCCTGGCCCGCGGCGGACACCGTGGCCGCCGCCGGTCAGGGGTGAGGCACCACCGGTCAAGGTGAGCAAGAGGAAGGGGGGCGTGGTAGTGATCCGCGTCCTGCTCGTCGACGACGACGCGATCGTACGGGCCGGGCTGCGCCTGATGCTGGGCGGCGCCCCGGACATCGAGATCGTGGCGGAGGCCGCCGACGGGGCCGAAGTGCCCGCACTGGTCGACCGTCACGAGCCCGACCTGGTGCTGATGGACATCCGGATGCCGGGCGTCGACGGGCTGACCGCCACCCGGACCCTGCGGGCCCGGCCCGGCGCCCCGGAGGTCCTGGTGCTGACCACCTTCCACACCGACGCCCATGTGCTGCGGGCGCTGCGCGCCGGAGCGGCCGGATTCCTCCTCAAGGACACCCCGCCGCAGGACATCGTCACCGCCATCCGGACCGTGGCCGCCGGCGATCCGGTGCTCTCGCCCGCCGTCACCCGCCGCCTCATCGAGCAGGTGACGGGTGACGGCGGGCAGGAGGACCGGGCGGCCACCGCCCGGGCCCGGCTGGCGCTCCTGGGCGAGCGCGAGCGGGACGTGGCCCGGGCGGTCGGACGCGGCCGGTCCAACGCGGAGATCGCACGCGAACTGCACCTCGCGCTGCCGACGGTGAAGGCCCATGTGTCGCGGATCCTGACCCGGCTCGACCTCAACAACCGCGTCCAGATCGCGCTGCTCGTCCACGACGCCGAGGGCTGAGCCGTCCGAGCCCGGCAAGACGCCCCCTACGGCTTGCGGGCCACTGCCCCGTACATGGCGATGTCCTCGTCCTTGATGCCCTCGCCGCTCCGGGCGTCCGGATGCCACTTGTGCACCTGGGCGACACCGGGCGCCACCAGGTCGAGCCCGTCGAAGAACTGCGCGGCCTCGGCCTCGGTGCGCAGCCGCATGGGCATGTCCCGCGCCGCGTACTCGCGGGCCACGCGGCCCACTTCCTCCGGCGCGAAGTCGGCGGTGCCGACCGACATCGCCAGATAGCTGCCCGAGGGCAGCGGCTCCAGCAGGCGGTTGACGATGCCGTACGCGTCGTCCTCGTCGAGCACGAAGTGGACGATCGCGATCACCGTCAGGGCGACCGGTTTGCCGAGGTCGAGGGTGTCGCGCAGCTCCGGCGCGTCCAGGATGGCGGCGGGGTCGCGCATGTCCGCCTCGACGTACGTGGTCTTCCCCTCGGGCGTGCTGGACAGCAGGCCCTGGGACAGGGTGAGGACGATGGGGTCGTTGTCCACGTACACGACCCGGGAGTCCGGGGCGACCGCCTGGGCGATCTCATGCAGGTTGGGGGAGGTGGGGATGCCGGTTCCGATGTCGAGGAACTGCCGAATGCCCGCCTCCTCCGCCAGATAGCGCACGGCCCGGTTCATGAAGTCCCGGTTGGCCCGCATGTGGATCGGCAGCGCGGGCCACTCCCGGGCCATGGCGTCGCCCGCCTCCTTGTCGGCGGGGTAGTAGTCCTTGCCACCGATGATGTAGTCGTAGATCCGCGCAGAATGTGCGCTCTCGGTGTCAATCCGTTCGGCCGGCCATCCGTTGTCGCGCAACGCCCGCCCCTCCCATCAGATCGTCGGTCAACTGTCCAGGCCCACGTCACAGCTCCTTGCGGATCTCGCCGAGCAGGGCCTCGGTCTTCTGGGCGGGCGCCGACTGGGCGCTCACCCGGTCCAGCGCCTCGCGGTACACCACCACGTCGTCCGTCTTGTCCAGATAGACCGCTCCGACCAGCCCGCCCAGGTAGACGATGTCAGGCAACTCGGAGGCCCGGAACCGGAAGACATGGAACGCGCCTGCCGTCATCGCCGGATGCGGGCCGTTGCCGAACGGCATGATCTGGAGCGTCACGTGCGGCAGCGCGTTCACCGCGATGAGGTGGTCGATCTGGGCGCGCATCACGGCCGCGCCCCCGACCGGCCACCGCAGCACGGTCTCGTCCATCACGACCCACAGCCGGGGCGGGGACTCGCGGGACAGCAGCTCCTGGCGCCGCATGCGCAGGGCGATCCGGCGCTCGGTGGCCTCGGCGGGGACATGCGGATTGCCCGCGCTCAGCAGGGCGCGGGCGTAGTCCTCGGTCTGGAGCAGGCCGTGGACGAACTGCGGCTCGTACGCGCGGATCTGGAGCGCCGCCTGTTCCAGGCTCAGGTACGCGGCGAACCAGTCCGGCATCACATCGCGGTAGACGTGCCACCAGCCGCGCTTGTTGGCCTCGCGGACCGACTTCAGAAAGGTGTCGATCTCGTGCTGGTCCGTCACGCCGTACGTCTGGAGCAGCTTCTCGACGTCCGCGAGCCGTAGCCGGGCCACCTTCGCGGCTTCCATCCTGCGGATCGTCGAGTGGCTGACGCCGATCGCCGCGCCCGCCTCGTCGTAGCTGAGCCCGGTCCGGGTCCGCAGCTCCTCCAGCTGCTTGCCGAGGATCATGCGGAGGACGGAGGGAGCGCCGCCCCATGCGGATTCCGCCGCCACTCCCTGCCTCCTCACACCGCGTTCCACGGTTGCAGTCTGTCACGATCATGCGCTGCCGCCGCACCTGCATCCAACGACTTGCAAATTTCAAGTTACCTCTTGCAACTCGTTCATAGCAGATGACACAGTGGACATGCCGTCACCGACTGTGTGACTCCGCGGAAGTTGGCCCGCGGTGCCGGGGGAAACGTCGGAAGGGCCGGACCGATTCGCGGCCCGGCGACGGCGGAACGTTCGCGTGTGTACGTCGGTAGGCACCGGGCAGTGCAGGACCGGCGCTGCCCACAGTGCGCAGGCAGACGAAAGGCGACCGATCGTGGTTCCCCCCACCCTCCCCCTGCCTTCGGCTCACATGCCGCGGAAGAAATCCCCGCATCCTGCGAGCGGCCCGCCGGGGTCGCCGCGTGGCGCGCGCCGTGGACGGCTGACGCTCCCCGCGGGGCTGTCCGCCGGGCTGGGCTACGACGCGGTCGGGATGTCCGCGGACCACGGGAAGCGGGTCATGGACCGGCTGCCCCGCATCGGCTGTGTCTTCGCCTGCGATGAGCACTGGTGGTGGATCGTGCCCGCCGGATCGCACATCGGGCTGGTGTGGCCCGCCGTCACCAGCTATGCGGTCGGGGCGTTCGTGGGGTCGCCGAGCGGTCCGCGCACCGCCAGGACGTCCCGCAACCCCCGCCTCATCCACCGTCCCGAGGGCGACTCCCCGTATACGCCGCCGATTCCGCTGTACTTCATGGCCTGCCACATCGCCGGTGTCATGCCGTGCTGGTCGGTCACCGAGTAGGTCCCCGGCCTCCGGTGCGGTAGTCCGCCACCGCGTCCTGGGCGAGCTTCTGGGAGACCTGGAGCGCCGTGCGCACCGACTGCTTTCCGGCGATGGCCGCGCTGATCTGTGCGGACACCTTGGTGCCGAGGTCGGCGAACTGCGGGATGCCGACGAACGAGATGCCCTGGTAGGGGCGCGGGCCGACGCCCGGGTTCTTGGGGTTGGCGGAGTGCTTCACCGCCGCGTACTCCTCCCGGTACCAGGCGGCCGCCGCGCGCTGGTAGTTGGGGTTGGCGTAGAGCGACTGCCGGCTGCCCGCCGGGGCCTCGTTCCAGCCGAGCGTGTCGCCGATCTGCGCCTGGTACTGCTTGGAGGAGGCCCAGGAGATGAACTTCCAGGCGGCGTCCTTCTTCTTGGAGCCGTTCTCGATGCCCCAGGCCCACGTCCACAGCCAGCCCGCCCTGCGGGTCTTTTCGTGCGGGGCGGGGACGTAGCCGACCTTGCCCTTGACCGTGGAGCCGTCGGCCTCGATCGACGTGGCGAGCGAGCTGGCGTCGTACATCATGGCGCACTTGCCCTGGCTGAAGTCGGCGAGGATTTCGAGGACGCCGCTGCGGGCGGCGTTGGGCTCGCCGTACTTGCGCACCAGGTCGACATAGAACTGAATCGCCCTGGTGAACTCCGGCGAGGTGAGCTTGGCGTTCCACTGCATGTCGTACCAGGCACCGCCGAAGGTGTTGACCACGGTGTTGATGGGGGCGAGGTTCTGGCCCCAGCCGGGCAGGCCGCGCAGGCAGATGCCGCTCGCGCCGTCGATGCCGTCGATCTTGGCCGCCAGCGAGGCGACCTGCTTCCAGGTCGGATCGCGCGGCATGGTCAGCCCGGTCTTGCGGAAGAGGTCCTTGCGGTACATCAGGAAGGATCCCTCGCCGTAGAAGGGCTCGGCGTAAATCTTGCCGTCGCTGCCGGTCACGGCCGTGATCAGGCCGGGAAAGATGTCCTTCTGGTCGAAGGCCCGGTCCGCCTTCGCATAGGAATCCAGCGGGGCGAGCCAGTGGTTCCTGGAGTAGATCGGCACCTCGTACGCGCTCACGCTCGCCACGTCGTACCGGCCCGACTGCCGGGCGAACTCCCTGTTCATCCGCTCCCGCGCCTCGTTCTCCGGAAGCAGGGTGTAGTCGACGGCGATGCCGGTCCGCGAGGTGAAGTACTTCTTCGTGTACTGCTTCAGGGTCTCCATCTGGGGATTTTTGGTGGCGAGCACGCGGATGCTCTCCTTCCCCTCACCGGAAGACCGCACGCCGGTGCCCTGGCAGCCGGAGACGACCAGAGCCGCGGCGAGCGCGGCCGCCGTGGCCGCGCGGGTGAGGAGAAGACGTTTCATCGCACTCCGATGGTCATGGTGAGCGCATCGGATCCTTCCAGAACACCCGGCGAGATGTCCGGCTTGCCCGGGAATGGGAAGCTCTAGTGCAGCATAGCGTCACGCCCGGACCGTGACGACCGTCAGGTGGGGCCGCGCGCCCGCGCGGCTCGCCGGGTGAGCGAGTCCGCGGCCACGGCGGCCAGCAGCACCCCGCCGGTGACCATGAACTGGATGGCGTCCTGGATGCCCAGCAGCGCCATGCCCGAGGCGATCGACTGGATGACCAGCGCACCGAGCAGCGCCGACCACGCCGAGCCGCGCCCCCCGAACATGCTGGTGCCGCCGATGACCGCCGCGGCCACCGCGTTGATCAGCAGCATGCCGGAGCCCGCCGCGCGGGCCGTCGTGGGACTCGCCGAGGTCAGCCCCGAGGCCACGAACAGACCGCCGACCGCCGCCAGCGTCCCCGACACCATGAACATCGCGATCCGCACCCGCACCACGTCCACCCCGGCCCGGCGGGCCGCCTCGACACCGCCGCCCACCGCGAACACCTTCCGCCCCGACCGGGTGCGGCGCAGCAGCAGATCCGAGCCGACGACGACGGCCAAGAAGATCAGCAGGGCGAGCGGCACGCCCTGGAACCGGATGAGCACATGGGCGGTGGCGAACGCGAGCACCGCCAGGACACCCGTGCGCACCCCGATCTCGGTCAGCGGCCGGTACGGCACCCCGGCGTCCCGGCGCCGCCGCCGTGACCGCCGCGCGGCCAGGAAGTACCCGGCCGTGCCGATCGCGGCCAGACCGTACGCGATGACGCCGCCACTGAAGTAGAGGCTGGTCAGCGCGGCGACCAGACCGCCCTCATCGATGTTGATCGTGCCACTCGCGCCCAGCAGGTAGAGGGTCAGCCCGTTCCAGGCCAGCAGCCCCGCGAGCGTCACCACGAACGCGGGCACCCCGACCCGGGCGAAGAAGAACCCGTGCACGGCGCCCACGGCCGTCCCCGCGACCACCGCCACGATGATGGCGAGCCACTCCGGCATGCCGAGGAACACGTTCAGCACGGCGAACGCGGCGCCCGCCAGCCCGCTGACCGAGCCCACCGACAGGTCGATCTCGCCGATCAGCAGCACGAACACGATGCCCACCGCGACCAGACCGGTGGCGGCGATGTCCACGCTGAGGTCGGACAGATTGCGCGGCGAGAGGAAGTTGGCGTTCAGGCCCTGGAAGACCAGCCAGATCACGACCAGACCGAGGATCACCAGGAGCGGACCGCGCTCACCGACCCCCAGTCCGCGCCGGGCCGCCTCGCCGCCGCGCAGCCGGTGCCGCACCGCGTCGGCGTACCCCCGGATGTTCTGTCCTACGGCCATGCCCCCTCCTCACCCGTCGTGCGGTGGGCCACGGCGTTGTCGGCGGCGCCGGTGATGGAGGAGATGATGCGCTCCTGGGTGGTGGTGGGCACCTCGAAGAGCCCGTTGTTACGGCCCAGCCGCAGCACCGCCACCCGGTCCGCCACGGCCTTGATGTCCCCCATGTTGTGGCTGATGAGGAGCACTCCGAGACCGCGGTCGCGCAGCTCCTCGATGAGGTCCAGGAGCTGGCTGGTCTGCTCGACGCCCAGGGCGGCGGTGGGCTCGTCGAGCAGCAGGACCTTCGGCGCGCGCAGCAGCGAGCGGGAGATCGCGACGGCCTGCCGCTGGCCGCCGGACAGGATGGCCACGGGCGCCCGCACATCGGGGATGCGGATGGACAGGGTGTGCATCAGCTCGCGGGCGCGCCGCTCCATCTCCACCTCGTCGAGGATCCCGGCGTGGTGCACCTCGCGGCCGAGGAAGAGATTGCCGACGACGTCGAGGCTCTCGCACATCGCGAGGTCCTGGTAGACGGCCGCGATGCCCAGGGCCTGCGCGTCATGCGGCCGTTTGATCTGGACGGTGTGGCCCTCCCACTCGATGACGCCCTGATCGGCGGGGCCCACCCCGGCGATCACCTTGACCAGGGTGGACTTGCCGGCGCCGTTGTCGCCCACCAGGGCGACCACCTCACCGGCCCGGATCTGGAGATCGACATCGACCAGCGCCTGGACGCCGCCGAAGCGCTTGGAGATGCCGCGCAGCGCCAGCAGGGGAGGGGCGGCCACGGAAAATCACCTCCGTCAGCGGGTGAGACCGGCCCTGTCACAGGCGGTCCGGAGCTTGGGCGTGCAGATCTCCTCGATCGTGTACACACCGTCCTTGACCAGGGTCTTCCTGATGTCGGCGGCCGTCACGGCGACCGGGGTGAGCAGGGAGGCCGGGATGTTCTCGGTGGTGGCGTTGTCGACCGTCGTCCGGGCGATGGAGCGCAGGCTCTGGCCCCGCCCCAGGGCCACCGCCATGGCGGCGACGGCATGCGCCTCGGCCTTGAAGGGCTTGTAGACGGTCATGTACTGGTCGCCGCTGACGATGCGCTGCACGGCGTCGATGTCGGCATCCTGGCCGGTGACCGGCGGCACCGGCCTGACCCGCGCGGACTTCAGCGCCGAGATGGCACCGGAGGCGACGCTGTCGTTGACCGCCAGGACTCCGCCGATCCGGTGCGGGCCCAGCGCCGTGATGGCGGCTCGCATGTTGTCGTACGCGTTGTCCGGCCGGTACTCGACCACGTCGTACGACTTGCCGATCCGCACCTTGTCCTTCAGGACGGACATCGCGCCCTTCCTGAACCAGGTGGCGTTGGGGCTGCTCGGATCGCCGTTCATCATGACGATCTGGCGGCCGTCCCCCTTGGCCCGCATGGCGTCCAGGAGTGCCCTGGCCTGGAGCCTGCCGACCTCTCCGCCGTTGAACGAGGCAAAGCCCGAGATCGGGCCCTCGGCGAGCCGGTCGTAGGCGATGACCGGGATGCCCGCCTTGTGTGCCGCCTGCACCGAGGAACGCAGCGCCTTGACGTCGACGGCGTCGAGGATCAGCGCCCCCACCCCTCGGGTGATCATGGAGTTCATCTGCCGCTGCTGGCTCGCCACGTCGTCCCCGGCGTTGGCGTGGTCCACGGTGCAGCCCGGGCACAGCTCCTTCACGCGCTTCTCGATCATCGGCCGGTCGGACTTCTCGTACCGGGTGACCTGCTGGCTCGGCAGCAGCAGGCCGATCGTGAAGCCGTTTCCGCGCTGCGCCCCGCCGTTCTCTCCGCAACTCGCCAGGGACACGGCCAGCAGCCCCGCGGCCACGGCGGCGACGGCGCTGCGCGTACGGGACATCCTCATGTCACGCACCCCCTTGCCGGACGCGGGGCCCGGGCTCGGTGTCGTCGGGACCGGGCTCACGGCCGGGTACGACGATCTCGCTCCACACCTGCTTGCCGCCGCCGACCGGTACGGAGCCCCAGGACGCCGACATCGCCTCGACCAGCAGCAGACCCCGGCCACCGGTCGCCTCCCAGTCCGTGACCACCGGCTTGGCGGGCGCCCTGGGGGAGGAGTCGGTCACCGCGACGCGCAGCCGGTCCACGGCGTACGTGAGGTCGAGGCGGACCGTGCCGTGCGTGTGCATCAGCGCGTTGGTGACCAGTTCCGAGACGACCAGCAGCGTCACATCGCCCTGGTCCGCCAGGCCCCACGAGCGCAGCGTGCGCGCGGTGAAGCGGCGGGCGTGCATCACCGCGTCCGGCAGCCGCCACACCAGCCAGCCCGCCCGGATGGGCCGGACCCGCATGCCGTCGTACCGCAGGAGCAGCAGCGCCACGTCGTCGTCCCGCCGGTCGGCCACCCCGAGCAGCGCGTCCGCCATCCGGCTGAGATCCGCGGGGGCGGCGGCCAGCGCGACCCGCATCCGGCGCATGCCCTCGTCCAGGTGCAGCGTCGAGGACTCGACCAGGCCGTCCGTGAGCAGCGCGACGACCGTGCCCGGGGCCAGCGGCTCCGCCGTCATGGGGAACTCCGCGTCCGCGACGATTCCCAGCGGCAGCCCGCCCTCGACCACCACCTCCTCGGTGGTGCCGTCCGGGCGGCGCACCAGCGGCGCCAGATGCCCGGCCCGGACGAACCAGGCGTTGCCCTCCTCCATGTCCAGCTCGACATAGGTGCAGGTGGCGAACAGATCCGTCTCCATGCCCACGAGCAGCCGGTTGGCGTGGGACACCACCACATCCGGCGGATGCCCCTCCACGGCGTACGCACGGACCGCCGTCCGCATCTGCCCCATGATCGTCGCGGCGGCGGCGCTGTGCCCCTGCACATCGCCGATGACCAGCGCCACCCGGCTCTCGGAGAGCGCGATCACGTCGTACCAGTCGCCACCCACCTGGAGTCCCCGCATCGCGGGCAGGTAGCGGGCCACCGCCACCCCGCCGGGCAGCGGCGGCAGGCTGCGCGGCAGCAGGGAGCGCTGGAGCATCGTGGCCAGCTCCTGCTCGGCGTCGTAGGCGTGCGCCCGCATCAGGGTCTGGCCGACCAGCCCCGCGGTCGCCGTGAGCAGAGACCGCTCCTCGGGGCCGAACGGATGCGGAGCGTCCCAGCCGATCAGGCACACCCCCGCCACCTGCCCATGGGCCGGGAGCGGCAGCACGGCCAGCCCCCCGGGGCCGATGCCCGCGAGCCCCGGCTCCAGCTCCGCCCCCGCGGGCCACAGCCGCGGTCGGCCCTCGAGCAGGGCGGCCCGCAGGCTCGGCAGGGCGTGGATGGACACGTCGGGCCACTCGGAGTGCCACTCCGAACGCCACAGCTCCGGCCATGCGTCGGCCCGCGACGGATCGAGCCCCACCACCACCAGCTGGTCCGCCTGTAGCTCGGCGAGTGCCACCCGGTCCGCTCCCAGCGGCTCGCCCAGGGCGGCGATCACCACCCGGCTCACGTCCCGGACCGTCATGGCGTCGTCCAGCGCCGTCGTCAGCCACTGCACCCTGGACACGTCGTCGGCGCGGGAGCGCAGCGCGGCGGCACTGGTGACCACGCCCACGACGCGTTCCGGGCGGCCCGCCGCATCGGTCCCCACCCGGCAGCTCAGCCGGAGCCAGCGCACCTCGCCGGTCGAACGGCGGATCCGGAACTCCAGCTCGCGGTCCCCGGCCACCTGCGCGGTGGGCTCGACGACCGACAGCAGCGCGGGCACATCCTCCGGCACGGTGCACGCGAGCAGCGTGTCCACCCTGCCGTCGAAGTCGTCCGGGGCGATACCGACCAGGTCGAGCAGGGTCGCGTCCGCCTCGATCCGGCCGGTGCCGGGCAGCAGCACGAACGACCCGACGCGCAGACTCCGCAGCGCGGGACCCAGCAGCCTGGACGCTCCGGCGCCGTTCGCCGGGCGGGACGCACCGGCCGACCGGAGCCGGGTGGCGATGGCGTCGGCGTAGCGCAGCAGAAAGCCCCGCTGCTCCGCCTCGAAGCCGTCCGCGGCGCTGCCCACGATGAGCAGACAGCCCACCCGGCTGCCCTCGCCCCCGAGCGGCAGCGCGCCCAGCGAGGCACCCGGCCACCGCCCCGCCGACCCGTCCTGCTGGTACGCGGCCACGCCCTCGGAGTCCAGCCACACGGGGCGGCCGGTGCACAGGGCGTCGGCGGCGGGGGAGCGGTCGGACAGCGCATAGTGTTCCGGCAGCGCATGCGGAGCCGCGGTGGTCCCGGACGCCCTCGCCGTCTCGACCAGCCGCAGGCCGTCGCTCCCCTCGCCCAGCACATAGACGGCCGCCAGCGAGACCCCGGCGAACGCCAGAACCCGCTCCCTCCCGGTGGGTTCCGGCGCCGGGGACATCGGACCGGCACCATGGGGCATGTTCCCGTCTGCCTCCCCTCCGTGCCGCAGGTACGGGCAGGTGGAAGTCCCGGAACACGGGCGGCGGGGGCAGGGGTGCCGCATCCGGCGAGGCCGGACCGCGCCGCCCAGGAGTGGCAGGGCACCCACCCACCAGAATGTCACAGCTCAGGGAAGCCGCAGGGCGGGCCGGGGCCGGGGATGCGTCGACTACAGGTCGACTACAGCATGTCGACGATGCTGGGCGGGGCGAAGAGATGCCGGGCGCGGTGCTCCAGGGCGAGCACGGCCGGAAGGTTCCCGGAGGCGTCCGACACGCACCGCTCGCACTCCTCGTCGGCCTCGGGCAGCTCCGAGACATGACGGGTGGCGATGTGCCGGGCCAGCCGGATCTGGGTCGACACGATGGAGTCATGGGGGTCGCAGTCCACCCCCGGCCCCAGCTCCTCCAGCGCGGCGTCCACCAGCTTGGGGGCCTGCTTCATCGCCCGGTACAGCTCGGTGCACTTGCCGCACCCCCACATCCAGGGCGGAGGCAGCGGCCACTCGTCGGCGGGGTCCACGTTCCTGGCGCTCATGCCGTCACAGTAGCGAACCGGGAAGGCACGCACAGTGACTTGGCGTAAATCCCCTCAAGAGAGGGGCAACGAGACAGGAACGCGGAACCGTCCGCCCGACCATCACCTAGGGCTTACGGGCGACGCCCGCCCAGAAGGACACCTCTTCGTCGGTCACGTCGCCGGTCTCCACCCCCGGGCCCCCGGTGGCCAGGTCGGTGCGCCAGCGGTGCGGCACCACCAGGCCGGGCTCGACCAGCTCCAGGCCGGTGAAGAACCGCTCCACCTCGTCCCGGGTGCGGATTTTCCCCTGGATGCCCCCGCTGTGGTAGATCTGCACGGTCCGCTGGGTGGCCTCGGGATCGAAGTCCGGGGTGATGTGGCTGAGGATGAGATACGAACCGGGCGCGAGCGGTTCGACCAGCTTCCGCACGATTTCGTGCGGCTCCCAGTCGTCGGGCACGAAGTGCAGCAGCGCGCACAGGCTCAGGGCCACGGGCCGGGACAGGTCCAGCACCTCGGTGACGCCGGGGGAGGAGAGGATCGCGTCGGGCTCGGCGACATTCGCGTCGACGTACGCCGTGCGCCCCTCGGGATGGCTGCTGAGCAGCGTCTGCGCGTGGGCCAGCACGATCGGGTCGTTGTCGGCGTAGACGATCCGGCTCTCCGGGGCCACCCCCTGGGCGACCTCGTGCAGGTTGGGCCGGGTGGGAATGCCGGTGCCGATGTCGAGGAACTGGCGGATTCCCCGCTCGGCGGCGAGGAACCGGACCGCGCGCTGCATGAACGCGCGGTTGGTGCGCGCCGCGACCATCACGCCCGGCCACAGCGTGAGCACCTTGGCGGCGGCCTGGCGGTCGGCGACGTAGTTGTCCTTGCCGCCCAGGAAGTAGTCGTACATCCGGGCGCTGTGTGGTCGTCCCTGGTTGAGCGGGGTGTTGGGGGGCTCCGGCCCACTCCCGGTCTGGGGTGCTACCCCTTGCGCGGTCATGGCGTTCTCCTCCGTTTCCGGGCGCGATCCGTGGCGATCGCGGCGCCTCTTTGCAAGGATCGTAGGCCGCCCGGCGCGGCCGGTTACTCGCGGGTCCGGATAACTGGGCGCAAGGGAGCGGTCGTTGACGGCGCGATCGGACACCAGGTCAGTCACCCGCCGGATCCTTCCGGCAGACGGTGTCCCGCGCGGGCAGCTTCCCGGTCCGCAGATAGTCGTTGACCTGCTCGTCCACACAGCGGTTCGGATACGTGCCGTACACCCCGTGCACCCGTGCCTCCAGGGTGATCAGACGGGAGTGCGGCATCCGCCGGTGCAGCCCCTGCCCGTTGGCGTAGCTGGTCCGCGTATCGCCGGTGGCCTGGACGATCAGACCGGGCGCGGCGTTGCCGCTCCGCACCGGCGGCTCGACCGGCGCGTTCGGCCAGAACGCGCACGGGCTGACGCTGTTGAACAGCGGGCCGTACACCGGCGCTTCGGCCCGGCTGCGCTCGACGTTGCGCCGGTACCAGGAGAGCTCGCGCGGCACCGCAGTGTCTCCGCACAACAGGGCCAGCTGGAGCGAGTTCTGCGCCTCCGTCTCGTCGTCCGGCGGGCCGAGCGCCGCGGCCAGCGCCTCGGTCGGCTCCACGGCGCGCCCGGCGGCCGCGTCGGACAGCAGCCGGATGTTCTGCGCCGCCTCGGCGAACTTCCGGTCGTCGACCAGCAGCATGCTCAGCAGCTGCGGCACCTGCTGGCCGTCGGCCGTGTAGCGGCCCACCTCCAGGGGCGTGCGGGCGGCCTGCCGGGCGATCCGCTCGACGGTCGCGCGGACCTCCGCGGTGGTGGCCCCCAGACCGTAGGTGCCGTTCCGGCGGGCCGCCCACGCCGCCCAGGCGTCCAGGAACTCCTCGTTGGCCGCGGTCGCGTCGTGCAACGCCCCCACGATGTAGCGCGCCGGGTCCATCGCGCTGTCCAGCAGCAGCCGGTCGGTGCGGCCCGGGAACATCTTCGCGTACACCGCTCCCAGGTAGGTGCCGTACGAGACGCCGAAGTACGACGTCCTCGGCTCACCCAGCACCGCGCGCAGCACATCCATGTCGCGGGCGGTGTTCCGGGTCGTGAAGTGGCGCAGATACGACACGTCCTTGCCGTACGTCCGCTGACAGCTGCGCACCAGGCCGGCCTCGTACCGGGCCTGCGCCCGGAACCCCGCGGCGTCGTACCCGGCGGAGCGCAGCCAGTGCCCGGAGGTACCGCAGTGCAGCGGGCTGCTGCGGCCGACTCCGCGCGGATCCATGCCGATCAGGTCGTACCGGGCGGCCAGCTCCTTGCCCATGGCGGGCGCGTCGAGCAGCGGCATGTCGAGCGAAGTGCCTCCGGGGCCACCGGAGTTGTGCATCAGCAGACCGATGCGGTGCGCCGTGTCGGTGGCCTTGATACGGGAGAAACCGAGGGTCAGGGTGCGCCCGCCCGGTTTCCGGTAGTCCAGTGGCACCCGGATCGTGGCACAGCGGGCCCCGGCCCGGTCCAGCTCTTGGTGGTCGCATGCCGTCCAGTGCGGACGCTGGGTGGTGAACGGGCGCAGGGGGTCGGCGGATGCGGCCTGCGGGGCGGCGAGTTGCCCGGCGAACGCGACCGCGGCGGCGAGCGAGCCGACGACGGCGGTGCGTACGGTACGTAAGCTCATGGTGAGCAGGCTCCCGCTCACCGCACCCCATCCACCATGGAGTCCGCACCCCGCGAAGACGGGGGAGAGCCGGATGGTGTCAGCGCACGCGCACGCGTCCGCCCGAGAAGTGGCCGAGCGCCTGGTCGATCTCGCTCTCGCTGACCGGCTGGCGCGGGGAGAAGACGGGCACGCGGAGTCGGGATACGCCCTTCCAGTTCCGCCGTGTCCGGCGCCGGACCTCGGGCTGGTCCAGCCCGCTGACCCCGGGGGCGGTGGTGGCGCCGGGGGCGAGCGCCACCAGCAGCGCGCTGATGCGGCCACGGACCTTCACCTGGACGTTCGTGACCGCGGCCCAGGGGAGGAAAACGTCCTCGGGCGCAGCGTCGATGGCACACCACAGACCCTCGTCGGTCACCCGCATCGCGACCGGGGAGATCTCCTTGACCGCCCAGGTCTGCTTGAGCCGCCGTATCACGGTGAACTGGCGCTTGGAGTCATACAGGTAGACCGGCACCGGCCACGCAAAGAGCAGGAACCACAGCTCGGTGCCCCCGAGATCCAGGGCGAAGACCATCGCGGCTATGGCGGCGCCGAGCAACACGGAGATGATGGCCGTGCCCCACGCGGACCACGGCATGGTGCGCAGCAACGAGGCCCGCATCCGGGCCACCGTCCCCGGGTCGGTCTTGACGACGTACTCCTGGCCCGCCCCGTCCATGTGCATGACCACAGTCTCGATCACTCGGACACGGAAAGCCAAGTCCCGACCTGGAAGGATGCATCCGTACGACACGCGGAGGACACTGGTCGTAACGGTCACCGTGACAGGGAGCCCTTTCATGACCACACCGCGGGACCTGATGATCGTCACCATGGACGCGGAGCCCAGCCGCCTGGTGGAGCGGGGCGATCTGTCGCTCGCGCTCGCCGGAGCCGAGCTGATCGACCTCCTGGGCGCCGAGGAAGTCGGGCTGGACGGCGAGCGCATCGTGCCGGGCCCCACGGGCGCGCCCGCCGACCCGCTGCTGCGCCAGGCCACCTCGTCGCTCGTCCGCGAGGAGCCGTACGAGTCCGTCGGCGACTGGCTGTGGCGTCGGGGCCGCGGGCTGTCCGCCGCCTATCTGTCCGCGCTGGAGGCGGACGGGCAGCTCGTCCGGCAGCGCAACCGCCGCTGGAAGGTGTTCTGGACCCGCGAACTGGCCCTGGTCGACACCGAAGCCCGCCACCGGGCGGCGAACCGGCAGCGGTCGGACGAACCCGTCCTGGCCGCCCTGACGGAGGCCATCGGCATCCGCGATCAGGGCGGCGAGGGGGCCGGGGAGCCCCCGAAGGTGTCCGACGACGCGGTGGCGCGCGTGCTCACCACCCTCGACGACGCGCTCGCCGAGCTGGCGGCCGAACGGCAGCGGCGGGACCGGCGCCGCGACGAGGCGGCCGTGGACAACGTCCGCCGCGGCTACTGAGCCACGGCGGCCATGTCCCGGCCAACCGAACCGGTGCGTCGGTCAACCGAACCGGTGCGTCGGCCAATCGAACCGGTGCCCCGGGCTAACCGAATCGGTGCGTCCCCGACCAGCCGGGATCCCCGGTGGTGGCGAAGCGCACCCACGCGCCGTGCATCTCCACGGCGAGCGACGGCGGTAGGTCCGGCCCGAGCAGCCCGTCCGGCGTACGGAGGGCGGGCAGGCCGGTGTTGTCGAACACGAACGGGAGTTCCGCGGTGTGGCAGGCGCCGAACGGGCCGTCCCGCCAGTCGAAGTCGTACGTAAATGCCTTGCCGTGCAGGGACACCAGCCGCTGACTGCCGCCCCGGAACATCGCGTCGATGGCCACATTGAGCTCCGGCCGCTGGTAGAGCCGCGATTCCTGGGTGTTCGTGCCCACCATCAGGTCAACCGGGTGCGCCTCGGGCACGTCGTCCAGCACCACCCCGAACGGGGTCACCCGTGCCCCGGGATCGGGCAGTTCGTCCACCGCGGCCACCAGCTGTTCGTCGGGGATCCCGGCGAACCCCGCCACCGTCGCCGGAACGCCCAGCCGGTCGGCCAGCGCCCGGGTCGTCTCCGCCGCCTGCGCGCCGGTCACGGTGTGCAGTCCGCCGCTCTGGCTGATGGCGCGCCGGAACAGCCCGGCCGCCTCGGGCGTCACCAGCAGCGCGCTGACGATCATCGCGCCCGCCGACTGCCCGAACACCGTGACCCGGTCCGGGTCCCCGCCGAACTCCGCGATGTGCTCGCGCACCCACCGCAGCGCGGCGACCACGTCCAGCAGGCCGCGGTTGCGCGGTGCGTCCGGCAGATCGAGCCAGCCGGGCGCACCGAGCCGGTAGTTGAGCGTGACCAGGACGACGCCGTCGCGGGCGAAGGACGTCCCGTCGAACAGCGGTGCCTGGCCGGTGCCGGACAGGAAGCCGCCGCCGTGCACGAAGACCATCACGGGGGCGTTTCCGCCGCCCCCTTCCTCCGGTTCCTCCGGGGCCCAGACGTTGACCGTCAGATAGTCGTCGCCGCGCACCCAGCCCGGACCCATCACCGGGCTCAGGTCCAGCGGGAACCGCCGTGCCGGGGCGGGCGCGGTCGGCCCCGGCACGGCGACATCGCGCACGCCGTCCACCGGTGTCGGCGCCTCCGCCGGTGCCTCTGCCGGTGTCGGCGCCGCGAACCGCGCGGCACCGGTCGGGGCGGCTGCGTACGGGATGTTACGGAAGACCCTCACCGCCATGCCGCCCACTCCTTCACCGCGAACCGGTCGCCGTCGCGCCGCACTTCGGCCGCGCCCGCACCGGGGAAGTGCGCGGGGAACAGCAGGGCGCCTTCGTCCGCGGCCGACTCCAGCACGCGGCGCCGGGCGATCCGGGCCCGGCCCTCGTCCTCGTCGAAGCAGGGGCTGTCATGCGGCTCGGCGAACTGGAGCGGGCTGTGCAGCAGGTCGCCCGCGAACAGCGCCCGGTCCGTGCCCGAGCGCAGCCGTACGACGGTGGAGCCGGGCGTGTGGCCGGGGGCGGGTTCGAGGCGCAGGTGGGCGTCGATGTCGTAGTGGTCGCCCTCCCACAGCACGGTCTGCCCCGCCCGGTGGACCGGGGCCACGCTGTCCTCGAAGACGTTCGCCATCTTCGGGCCCGAGCGGGTCCGGTGGCCGTTCTCCGGGTTCCAGTAGTCGAAGTCGGCGCGTGAGATCACGTACTGCGCGTTGGGGAAGGTCGGCCGCCACTCGCCGTCGACCAGCGTGGTGTTCCAGCCGACGTGGTCGCCGTGTACATGCGTGCAGATCACCGTGTCGACGTCCTCCGGCCGCACCCCCGCCGCGGCCAGCTCGCCGAGGTAGTCGGTGTCCAGGTGATGGAAGAACGGCATGTGCGGCCGCTCGCGGCCGTTGCCGATGCCGGTGTCGATGAGGATGGTCCGGCCCTCGCTGCGCAGCACCCAGGTCTGGATCATCGTGCGCACCTCGTCGGCGGCCAGGTCCACGAAGTCGGGGGCCAGCCAGCTCTCGTGCGCGCGCCAGTGCTCCATGGGCACATCGGGAAAGATGATGTCGCGGGGGAGGCCCGTCGGGGGCAGCTCGACCACGCGGCTGATGTCGACGTTGCCAAGTGTCATGGTGTCCATGCGTCCAGCCTGCTCGCGGGCCCGGGCCCGGCGGTATCCGTCACATGACTGCACCGGCGGATACAGTCGGGTGATGACCATCGTCGGGAGGGAGCGCGAGAGCGCGGCCGTGCTCGGTGTGACCAGCGGCGTGCTGATCGTGACGGGAGAACCGGGCGCGGGCAAGAGCACCCTGCTTGCGCTGGCGGCGGACCGGCACCAGGGCCGGGTGCTGCGGATGACGGGCAGCGAGAGCGAGGCGAACCTGCCGTTCGCCGGGCTGCACCAGCTGCTGCGGCCGATCCTCGACGACGCCGCCCGGCTGCCCGCCCGCCAGCGGTCGGCCCTGCTCGGCGCGATCGGCGCGGAGGACGACGACGCCACCGGGCCGCCCGACCGGCTGCTGCTCGGCGTCGCGCTGCTCGCCCTGCTGTCCGATCTCGCCCAGCGGTCGCCCCTGCTCGTGCTGGTGGACGATCTGCACTGGATCGACACCGGTTCGCTGGAGGCGCTGGCCTTCGCCGCCCGGCGCATCGACGGCGAACCCCTCGCCGTCCTCGCGGGGACCCGGGACACGACGGGCGCGGCGGCCCCGGCGGCGTTCTCCGGATTTCCCACGCTCGCGCTGGGCCCGCTGGACGCCGCCGCCGCGGTTCAACTGCTGGACCGGCAGCCGTATCCGCCCACCGGCGGCCGCCGGATGCGCGTCCTCGACCAGGCCGCCGGAAATCCGCTGGCCCTGGTCGAACTGGCCCGCGCGTGCGGGACGAACGGCACGGCCCCCGCAGGGCTCACGCACTCCCCGGACCCCACAGGGCTCACGCACCCCACCGACTCCACCGCCGAAGACCTCCTGCCACCCACCGACCGCCTGATGCGGCTCTACGCCGCCGACCTCGACGCCCTGCCCGACGCCACCCGCCGCGCCCTGCTCCTGGTCGCCGCCGACGAACGGGCCGTGGCGGGCCGGATCGAGGCGCTGGCCCCGGCCGAGGCCGCCGGACTGCTCCGCATCACCGGCGGCGGCGACGCCCGGCGGGCCCGCTTCCGGCATCCGCTGATCCGGTCCGCGATCTACCACTCCGTACCGCTCGCCGACCGGCGCCGAGCGCACCGCGACCTCGCCGCGTCGCTCACCGGGGAACCCGACCGCCGCGCCTGGCACCTGGCCGCCGCCGCGGAGGGCCCGGACGAGGCGATCGCCGCCGCACTGGAGGAGTCCGCGGGCCGGGCCCGGACCCGCGGCGGGTACACCGCCGCCGTCACCGCGCTGGAACGCGCCGCCGAGCTGAGCCCCGCACCCCACGACCGCGCCCGCCGCCTGGTGGCGGCCGCCCGCGAGGCCGTCGCCACCGGTCAGCCGCACTGGGTCCGCGAACTCGCCGCGCGGGCCCGCGCGCTCACCGACGACCCGGCGCTGGTGGCCGAGGCGTCGCTGCGGGTCGGGCAGGTGCTCACCCTGAGCGCCGAGCACGACACCGCGCTGACCTTGCTGACGCGGGCGGCGGCGGACCCCCGGCTGCGCCGGACGGCCGTCGGCCTGGCGTCCGTGGCCGGTTTCTACTCCGGCGACGAGGACCACCGGCTCGCCATCCGCGAACGGGCGCAGGGCGACCCCTGGACGCTCACCGTGACCGACCCCACCGAAGCCCGCTCCGAACGGGTGGCGGCGCTCCCGGCGTTGGTGGAGCGGGCCGACGGCGACCCCGCCCTGCTCAACTCGCTCGGCGCGATGGCGTGGCTGCTCGACGAGACGGCCCTCGCGGTACGGATCTTCGACGACGCCCTCGACCGCTGGCGCCTGCGCGGCACCCTGCCCACCGGTCTGGGCTGCACCGCGGGATGGGCGTACCTGGACCACGGACTCTGGGCACAGGCCCGGATCGCCGCCGCGAACACCGCCTCCTCCGTCGCCGGGATGCCCCACCTCGAAGCCGCCGTACGGTCCCTCGAAGCCGCCCCGCTGGCCCTGACCGGACGGACCGCCGAGGCCCGCACCGCCGCGTCGGCGGCCCTGTCCCTGGTCGACCCGCACCGCAGCCGCGCGGTCGCCGTCCGCGCCCGCTGGGCCCTGGGCATGGCCGCCGTCGCCGAGGGCGACCAGACGACCGCGTACGAACAGTTCCGGCTGCTGTTCACCCCCGACGGCGACCCCGTCCACTACGCCTGCTCCCACGCCGGAGTCGCCGAACTCGCCGCCGCGGCCGTACGCACGGGCCACCACGCGGAGGCCGCCGCCATCGTGGAACGCACCGAAAAGCGGCTCGCCGACGACCCCTCACCCCGGATGCGCGCCCTGATCCACCGCGCCCACGCCCTGCTCGACCCGTCCCGGGCGGAACCGCACTTCACCTCGGCCCTCGCCGACCCGGCGGGCCGTCAATGGCCCTTCGAACGCGCCCAGATCCTCCTGGACCACGCCGAATGGCTGCGCCGTGCCCACCGCATCACCGACGCCCGCCCCCTCCTGCACACCGCGCTGGAGACGTTCCGCCGCCTCGGCGCCCACCCCTGGACCGACCGCGCCCAGGCCGAACTCCGCGCCGCCGGCGTCGACCCGGCCCCCACCACCCCCGACGCCCTCACTTCCCTCACGCCCCAGCAGCAGCACATCATCCGCCTCGCCGCGAAGGGCCTGAGCAACCGCGAGATCGGCGAACGCCTCTTCCTCTCCCCCCGAACCGTGGGCTCCCACCTCTACCGCAGCTTCCCCAAACTCGGCGTCACGGCCCGCGCCCAACTCCGCGACGTCCTCGAGGCTTCCGGTCAGTCCTAGACCCCGGCGTGCCTGCGATGGTCAAAACCGATCGCATGCGAAGCTTGAGGCGCACACGCAATCGCTGAACGCATGTGCGTTGGCAGGGGGGATGGGGAACGTGGCCGTCACGGTGCCGGATTGGGCCGACACGCTGCTGGATGTGATCGGCGTCTCGTGGCCGAACATCGATGAGGATGCTTATCGCGATATGGCGGACTCCTTGCGGGAGTTCGCCGACGACTTGGAGGACGACGGGCAGCTCGCCAACGGGCATGTGGAGCGGCTGCTGTCGTCGGGGTACGGCGAGGCGATGGACGCCCTCAACCTGCACTGGGGCAAGGTCAAGGGCACCCACATCAGGGACATCGCCTCCGCCGCGCGCACCATCGCCGGGGCAATGGACACCGCGGCCACCGCGGTCGAGGGGATGAAGGGCGCCGCGCTGGTCCAGCTCGGCTATCTGGCCAGTGAGGCCGGTATCGCACTGTCGCTGATCCCGGTGACCGGTGGGCTGTCGGCGCTACTGGGCGCGGGGGCGATACGGGCGACGCAGGAGGCGGTCCGGCGGCTGATCAAGGAGTGCGCCGAGGAGGCGGTCGGTTACATCGTCGCGGCCCTGACCGAACCGGCCGTCGCCGCCCTGGAGAACCTGGCCGCCGACCTCGTCGTCCAAGTCGGCGCCACTGCCATGGGGTTGCAGGACGGGGTGGATCTGGGCCAGGCGCAGCAGGCGGGCAAGGAGGGGTTCAAGGACGGTGTGCAGGGCGCGAAGGAGGGCATGCACCTGGCCTCCGCGGACGGCCGCGGTGGTGGCGGTGGCGGCAAGTCCAAGGGCCTGCGCATCGACCACAGCGAGCATGACCACGCCTCCACTCAGCTCAGCGGCCTGAGCGTCAACTTCCGTACCAAGACCGCCGGAAAGCTGGGCAAGGCGAAGTCACATCACAGCCGCACCCGTGGGCGGGACAGCATCGCGGAGGCCATTGACCCGGTCGCGGACAAGGCCGTGGGCGCCCTGGAGAAGGCGCTCAAGACCATGGACGACCACGTCACCACCAAACTGCCCAAGGCTGTCAAGCAGATCTCCACCGACAACAAGCACAACGACATCGACATCGGCGCGACCTTCCGCAGGAAAGACCGCAACAACGATGGCTGGAAAGCCCCCAACGGCAGCAAGGGCGGCGCCTCCCACCTCAAGCCGAACTCGATGCGCGACGTCAAGGACGATCCTCGCGGCAAGGGCATCCCGCTGAACAAGCGGCGCTGTGCGACCGACCCGGTCGACATGGCCAGCGGGGAGATGGTGATGTCCCAGACGGACCTCTCCCTCCCCGGCGTACTGCCCCTCATCCTCTGCCGCACGCACATATCCGGCTATCGCTACGGCCATTGCTTCGGCGTGAGCTGGGCCTCGACGCTCGACGAGCGGCTGGAGGTGATCCCCGAGGGCGCCGTGTGGGCCCGCGAGGACGGCTCGCTGCTCCTCTACCCGAGCCTGCCCCGCGACGAGGAGGAACAGGTATGGCCGCTCGAAGGCGACCGTTTACCGCTCATCTACGTCGGCCGGACGGAGCTGGGCGACGTCACCTATGCCGTGAGTGACCCGCGTTCCGGCCTGGTCCGGCGCTTCACCGGCAACGCCTACCATTCGAGCGAGCTGTACTGGCTCCGTGAGATCGAGGACCGCAACGGCAACGCCATTCAGATCAGCCGCGACCAGGACGGCCTGCCCACCACGGTCCTCCACGAGGCCGGATACCGCGTCCTGGTGACCACCGACGCGGAGCTGGGCCGGGTCACCGCACTGGCCCTGCACACCCCGGAGGGGCCCGTCCGGTTCACGTCCTTCGGCTACGACGATCGCCGCAACCTCGACGCGATCACCAACTCCTCCGGCGCGCCCCTGCGGTTCACGTACGACGACGCGCAACGCGTGACCTCCTGGACCGACCGCAACGACTTCACGTACAGGTACGTGTACGACGCGGCGGGCCGCGTTGTGGAGACCATCGGCCCGGACGGCGCGCTCTCCTCCCGCTTCTCCTACGACCCGGCCAACCGCATCACCCGGTTCACCGACTCCACGGGCGCGGTCACGGTGACCCGATTCAACGGTCTCGGCCAGGTCATAGCCGAGACCGATCCGCTGGGCCACACCGTCCACTTCGCATGGGACCGCTGGGACAATCTGCTCTCCCGCACCGACCAGCTCGGCAACACCGCCCACTTCACCTGGGACGACAACGGCAATCTCACCGCGGTCCAGTTCCCCGACGGACGGCAGTCGACGGCCTCCTACAACGCACACCACCTGCCGGAGGCGCTCACCGGCCCCGACGGCACGACCTGGCGGCAGACCTTCGACGAGCGCGGCAACCGGACCGCCATCATCGCGCCCGACGGCACCTCCACCCGCTTCACGCACGACATGACGGGCGCGCTGGCCACCGTGACTTACCCCACCGGTGACACGGAACGGCGCACCAACGACCAGGCCGGTGTCACCCTGTCCGTCACCGACGCTCTCGGTGGCACCTACGCGGTCAAGCGTGACGCGTTCGGCCGGCCGGTCGAGAGCATCGACCCCACGGGAGCGGTCACCCGGCTGGAATGGACACCGGAAGGATGGCTGTCGCGCCGTGTGACACCGGACGGCGCGACCGACTCGTGGACTTGGGACGACGAGGGCAACTGCCTGTCGTACACCAACGCCCTCGGCGCGGTCGCCCGCTTCGAGTACACGCGGTTCGACCGGCTGGCGGCCCGCACCGGCGCCGACGGGGCGCGGTACGAGTTCACCTACGACACCGAACTGCGCCTCACCGAGGTGCGCAATCCGCAAGGGATGTCCTGGACGTACACCTACGGACCGTCCGGCCTGCTGATCTCGGAGACCGACTTCGACGGCCGCACCTCCACCTACGCGTATGACGCGATGGGGCGGCTCACCACCCGCGTCACCCCGCTCGGCCAGCACATCTCCATGACGTTCGACCCCCTGGGCAACGTGCTGGCGAAAGACGCGGACGGTGTCGTCACCCACTACACGTACGACGCCGGAGACCGGCTGACCCAGGCCGTATCGCCCACCTCGGCCGTCGCCCTCGAACGGGATGCGATGGGCCGGCTCGTGTCGGAAACCGTCGACGGCCGCACCATGCGATACGGCTACGACACCGCGGGCCAACTCATCTCGCGCACCACCCCCACCGGGGCGGTCACGGACTTCGCCTACGACGCCGGAGGCAACCGGGTCCGCGTCTCCACAGCCGGCCACACCCTGGACTTCACCCACGATGTGCTGGGCCATGAACTCCTGCGCACCTTCGGGCCCGCCGACGCGCCCATCACTCTCGCATCGGGCTGGGACGAGATCGGCCGCCTGACCTCCCAGTCGGTGTCCAGCGGCACGCGTACGCTGCGCTCACGCACCTACGGCTACCGAACCGACGGTTTCCTCACCTCCAGGACCGACGAACTGACCGGCCGCAGCACGCGCTTCGACCTCGACCCGGTGGGACGCCCGCTGAGTGTCACCGCCGAGAACTGGTCCGAGAGCTACGCGTACGACGCCGCGGGGAACCAGACCCGGGCCGAGTGGCCCGACAGGGCCCGCCGCGCCGAGAGCCGCGGCGAGCGCACCTACGAGGGAACCCGGGTGCTCACGGCGGGCAAGGTGCGGTACGAGTACGACGCCGCGGGGAGGGTCGTCCTGCGGCAGAAGACACGGCTGTCGAGGAAGCCCGACACCTGGCGTTATGAGTGGGACGCCGAGGACCGGCTGGTCTCCTGCACCACCCCGGACGGCGCGATATGGCGGTATACGTACGACCCGCTCGGCCGCCGCACCGGAAAGCACCGAATGGCGGACGACGGCCGCACCGTGCTCGAATCCCTCCACTTCAGCTGGGACGGCAGCACTCTGGCCGAACAGACGGACCCGGCCACCGGCCTCACCCTCACCTGGGACTACGAGGGCTACCAGCCGCTTGCCCAGCTCGAACGCCGACTGGACCCCGAGTCCGCGCAGTCGGAGGTGGACAGCCGCTTCTTCGCCATCGTCACCGACCTCATCGGCGCGCCTACGGAGCTGATCGACGAGTCCGGTGAGATCGCCTGGCGCGGGCGGTCCACCTTGTGGGGCGCCACGTCCTGGAGCCGCGGCGCCGCCGCGTACACCCCGCTGCGGTTCCCGGGCCAGTACGACGACCCGGAAACCGGCCTCCACTACAACTACTTCCGCCACTACGACCCCGAGACGGCGCGCTACACCTCACCCGACCCCCTCGGCCTGGGTCCGTCACCGAATCCGGTGGCGTACGTCACCAACCCGCATACGCGGATGGACCCCGAGGGACTGATCGCCAAGGGGTGTACGGATGACGGTGGCTGGTACTACGGGCTCCAGCCGTCCAATCTGGTGGACAGCAACGGGAACCGCCTCTCGCCCATCGACATGGAGCGCAATCACATCCCGTCCAAGGCGGCTTGGAAGGACATCACCGATCCGGGCTTCTACCGGGCAGGCAAGCACCATAAGAAACAGAAGGTCAATTACGGCCCGGCCATCCGCATGGAGTTGGGGGACCACAAACAACTACGCAGTACCGATTACGACCCGCAAGCACAGGCTTGGCAGATGTGGCAGCGGGAACTGGTCAACCAGGGGAAGATTACCGAGGCCATGAAGATGGACATCGATGACATCAAGCACAAGTTCCCCGGCAAGTACGATCAGCACATCGAAGATATGGTGGCCAGCCTGAAGGACAACAAACCTCTACAGGACATGCTCGCAAAGCGCGGCTGGACGATCGATGAAGCCGCCCTGTTGCAGTGACCCGACAACGAAGGATTAAGGATGGATGTCGAACTTTTGCCGCATGTCGGTGTCGCGTCGTTTCGGATCGGCATGCACTTTGACGAGGCGATGGCGGCAGCCCGGGAGTGGGGTACGGTCGCGAATAGCCCGGATGAGCGACCGCCCGGCAAGTTCGTCGTCTCTCACGAGGAATTCCGGTTCACCTTCGTGCTCATCTTCCGCCAGGACGAGTTTCTGAACTCCATCGAGGTGTCGCGCTTCCGCAATGAGAATGCGGACGTCCGCGTCTTGCTTGAGGGGCTGGATGTCTTCCGCACACCGCATGAGGAGTTGCAGCAGCAGCTTGAGCAGCGGGGCCATCCGGTGGAAGAGAACGATCTCGGCTTCGACGGACTGCCGGACCTCAACATCATCCTTGCCAACACCAGCAGCTACGAATATCCCATGGACGAGGAGGGGGACCCCCTGTACTACGACTACGTCCTGGTCTCGGACCGGATCACGCCCTGAACACCGTCACGCGCGGGGCCGTAGCGCGCGGTCGACCAGGGGGCCCGCGGCGCCGGTGTAGTGGGTCGGGTCGCACAGGGCCGTCAGTTCCGTGGCGTCGAGAGCCACCTCGGGCAGGTCGGTGAGGACCTTGGCGAGTGGCCGGCCGGTTCGTTCGGCCTCGGCCGTGGCCGTGTCGAGCAGTCGTCGGGCCGCCGCCTTGCCCAGGCGGGGGGCGAGGACGGCGGCGATGCGTTCGGAGACGATGCGGGAGCCGGTCAGCTCCAGGTTCTCGGTCATCCGCGCGGGCCGGATGCGGAGGCCCTCGGTCAGTTCGACCGCGGTGTGGGCGGCGCCGCCGGTGAGGCGGAGGCATTCGCGCAGCAGTTGCCACTCGGCGTGCCAGCCGCCCGCCGAGCGTTCGTCCTCGGAGAGCAGGCACTGGGTCAGGCCCGTGGCCAGTGGGGGCACCTGGAGGGCGGCGCTGCGGAGGAGGGTGGCCAGGACCGGGTTGCGTTTGTGGGGCATGGCCGAGGAGCTGCCGCGGCCGGGGGCGGTGGGCTCTTCGACCTCGCCCACCTCGGTGCGGGCCAGCGACTGCACATCGACGGCGATCTTGCCGAGGGCTCCGGCGGTGAACGACAGGGCCGAGGCGAGGTCGGCGATCGGGGTGCGCAGGGTGTGCCACGGCAGCGCCGGGCGGGCGAGGCCGGTTTCGGTGGCGAACGCGGCCACCAGATCGTCGAGGTAGGCGCCGGGCTCGACGGGTCCGGCGTACTCCAGGTAGCCCGCCAGGGTCCCCGCGGCTCCGCCGAGGGACACCGGCAGGCCGGTGTCCGCGACGGTGCCGATCCGGTGGCCCGCCTCCCGCAGCAACTCGCGCCAGCCCGCCGCCTTGAGCCCGAAGGTGGTGGGGACCGCGTGCAGCGCCAGGGTGCGGCCCGCCATCGCGGTGTCGCGGTGTTCGGCCGCGAGCCGGGCCAGGGCGCGGGCGGCGGTGTCCAGGTCGGCCCGGATCAGCCGGAGCGCGGTGCGGGCGACCAGCATGGCGCCGGTGTCGAACACGTCCTGGCTGGTGGACCCGCGGTGGACGTATTCGGCGGCGGCCGCGTCCTCCGCCGCCACCACGTCGGTGAGCGCCCGTACGAGGCCCACCACCGGATTGGCGGTCTCGCGCGCTCCGACGGCGATCGCGCGCAGGTCGAGCCGTTCGGCGCGGGCCGCGCGGGTGATGGTGTCGGCCGCGGACACCGGCAGGGTGCCCAGCCGGGCCTGGGCGCGGGCCAGCGCGGCTTCGGCGTCGAGCATGGCCTGGAGCCAGGCCGTGTCGCACACCGCCGCCTCGGCGGGGGTGCCCGCGCGCACCGGCGAGAGCAGGCCCGCGTCGGTCAGGGGGTCGCTCACACGATCACTCCCGTGAGGTGGGTGCCCCCGCCCGCGGTGAGCCGCGCGGGCGTCCGCGGGGCGGGGGACAGGGACAGGATGGTGCGGGCGATCGCGTCGGCGTCGCCGAGGCTCACCGAGTCCACGCCGGGGCGTATCCCGGCGGCGGTCACCCAGTGCACGGACTCGGTCGGGACGCCGTAGGCGAACCGGCGCGGATGGGCCCGCCCCTGCGCGTCGACGACATGGCACGGCCGCTCGGTGACGGCGAGCCCGCCCGTCTCGTAACTGATGCCGCGTTCCCCCTCGATCCGGTACGGGCGGCACTGCTCGGTGAGCAGCAGATGGCGCAGCAGCGGATCGGCGGCGCGGCGTACGTCGGGCACCGGCAGCCTGGCCTCGATCAGATGCCGCGACCGCACCTGCTCCCCGGGCACCAGGGCGGACTGCGCGACGAAGGCGGGCCGTTCGGTGTCGATGCACACCTGGGTGCCGGGGCCGGTGACCTCCAGGATCCCGGCCTCGATGAGCGCGATCATCTCCTCGATGCGGGAGGCCGGCGGGCCGATGGACAGGAACGCGTTGAGCGGGGTGTACCAGCCGTCCAGCTCGTCCAGATGGGATCCGCCGTCCAGGCCCCCGTGGTCGACGACCAGGCGCACTTCGTTCCGCAGGTCCCTCAGCACGTCCAGCGCCGCCTTGAGCGGGCCGTCGACGTTGCCCGCCTTCGCCTCCGCCACGTCCCGGGCCAGGTGGTCCAGCAGCCAGGCCCGGTACTCCGCCCGGTCGGCGAACTCGCGCCCGGCGCAGGGTTGTTGGAGTCGCTCCCAGTCCCAGCGGTCACCGGGGGCGATGCCGTACGCGTCCAGGAGCGCGGCCCGCTCCTGGTGCGACGCGGTCAGGAAGCGGTCGGTGAACGGCCCGGGGTCGGCGCCGCGGGAGGCCAGCAGCGCGGCGTAGTAGACGCTCTCCACCTCCGCCGCGATCAGCGGCCACACATCGGCGCGGAACCGCACCCGCTGGCCCGCCGCGGCGCGGCGGCGCAGCCCGGTGATGGTCTCGGGGGTGAGCAGCCGCGGAACGTGGCGGCCGGAGGCGCCCTTCTGGTTCTCCCCGCGCGCGTGGTACGGCACCCCGCGGCGCGAGCTGGCGAACATCTTCGGCTCGCGCCCCGAGGGCCGGTACACCAGGCGGTCCCCGACGCGGTCGAACACCCCGCCGCGGCCGCTGGTGAACAGCGCCATGTGGTCGAAGAAGGTGAGGCCGAGCCCGCGCAGCAGCACCGGCTCCCCGGCCCCGATGAAACCGGTGTCCACATCGGCCGGGTTGGCCGGGGTGAGATAGCTGAGGTGGTGGATGCGGGCCAGGCTGGCGGTGCGCTCCTCGCGCGGGGTGAGGTGGGCGGGGAGGTGGCCCAGGGCCAGGACCACGGCGTCCAGCTGGTGGATCCTGGTGCCGTCCGCCAGCCGGATGCCCTGCGGCCCGCCCGGCACCCCGCTGGTGTCGGCCATCGCCACCGCGCGCGAGCGGTGCACCCTGAGGGTGATGTGTTCCGGGGCGCGCGCGGCCACCCGCTGGAAGCTGTCCAGCAGATAGCGGCCGTAGAAGGCGCGGGTGGGGTACGAGTCGGGGCCGAGCGCCCGGGCCTCGGCGAGCGTGGGCGTGTCGTACTCGCCCGGCTCGCCGAACCGGGCGAGGCTCCGCGCCCACTCGTACAGGCTCGGGCCGGGCTCGATCGGGCCCTCGATGCGCACGCTGTCGTCGGTGTACACGGTGATCTGGGACGCCACGGTGTTGGTGAGCAGATGGCGGGACTGGCCGGGGCGCCACACCGCGCCCGCGCCGGGCGCCGCCGGGTCGACGACGTGCACGGTGATGGTCTCGTACGACCGTGTCGCGCGCTCGTTGGCGCACAGCCGCTCCACCACGCACAGCCCCCGGGGCCCGGCGCCGACGACGCACACCTCCAGGTGGCCGCCGCTCATCGCCGCGCTCCCTCGCCGCCGAACGCGACCGGTCCGTGCGCCATGGGGTCGTGCGGTTCCGTGGCGGGCATCGCGGACAACATCTCGATCCTCGCTCTCGCTTCGGCTCCGAGCGGGTGCCTCGGTCGGGTGCTCTCCCGCGCGAGCAGCGTAATCCGGGAGGTGGGTTTCCGGCGTTCCTCTGGAATGTCCCCAGTTGCCCGGCCGCCGCGTCCCGGTGGCCGGTGCGGAGATCGCCGGGCGGCGCGCTGTGCGCAAGGCCCTGGCAGGCGCCCTGCGCGGCGTGGTGGAGCAAGGGGCGCGGCGGCGTGGCCGGGCGGGGGCGCCCGGCGGCGACCCAGTTGCCCACCGGGGCGGCGTGGTGTCCGGGTGTCAGGGGCGGGGCGCCAGCAGTTCGCGGGCCAGGGCCTCGCCCCACCACCGCTCGACGGCGTCGGGCAGCCAGCCGCGTTCGACGGTGAGCGTGGTGTAGACGTCGATAGTGCACAGGGCGGCGTAGACATCGACCGCGGCCGCGATGTCCAGGCCGCTGCGCAGCGTGCCGGCCGGCCAGGACGAGAACACCCGCACCCGGGTCTCGTCACCCCGGCTCCGGCCGTCGCGGTACGCCGTGGCCAACTCGGGCTCGGTGCGCGCCGCTTCCCGCATCAGCGTGATCACGTCGCCCGCGCGCTCGAACAGCCGCCGGTCGTATCCGGCCATCGCGGCGAGCTGCCGGGCGGGCTCCGTCCCCGGGGCCTCCAACTCGGTGAGCATGCGCGACGCGTCGGCGGAGAGGTCGGCCGCGTCCGCCACCGCCCGCATCAGGCCCGTCTTGTTCCCGTACGCCGCGTACACCGTCGGCACCGAGACGCCCGCCTCGCGGGCCACCTCGCGCACGGTCGTCCCGGACCAGCCCTGGGCGACGAAGCAGGTGCGCGCGGCACGGGCGATCTCCGCCCGGGTCTGCTGCGCCTGCGCCGTACGGCGGATCGACTCGTAGGGGCGTCGGCCCGGCTCCGAACTCACGGTCTCCCCTTCGGTGTTGCCATTCGCTTGTCGCTGTCTATAGTGAATATATGTTGCGTAAAGTCAATGAGGCAACCGCCCTGGGCTTCCCCCGGATCTGCGGTTTCGCCGCCCTCGGTTTCGCCGCGATGATCACCCTGAGCAATGCGATCCAGGTGCCCGCCGGGCTGCCGGCCGCCGGTGCGGGGCTGGGCGAGGTCGTCGCGTTCTTCGGCGCCGAGAGCCACGTCGTCGGCATCGGATCGGCCCTGACCCCCGCCGCCTGGGTGCTGGCCACGATGTTCGGCGCGGGGGTGGTGTCCGTGCTGTGGGGGTCCGAACGGCGCAGGGGAGAGGCGTGGTCCCTGATCGGCCTGGCCGGTCTGGTCCTCCAGAACGCCGCGTTCGCGGGTGTCATCGCGATCCGCCTGGCGCTCGCGTCCACGGTCAGGGACCACAGGGGCGCGACCGCCGGGCTCTGGGCGCTGCACGATGCCCTGTTCGCCCTCAACGCGACCTTCCTGGCGCTCGCCCTCGTCGGGCTGTCCGTCGGCGGGCTGCGCGCCGGGCTCATACGGCGCTGGCACGGCCGCCTCGGGCTGGTGTCGGCCGCGCTGCTCTTCGCGTCGGCCACCCTCACCACGTGGTTCTTCGGCCGGAGCGAGGCCTTCGGGCTGCTCGGGCTCGCCGGGTGGCTGCTGTGGGTGGTGTGGATCGTCGTCTACGGCGTCACTCTGATCCGGCTGAACCGGGAGCTGAACCGGGAATGTGCGCCGTAGCGCATTAACGCGAGGAAGGGGAAAAGAAAAAACCCCGGCTGCCTTGAGTCCGGGGAGTTCCGCTGCGTATATTGGGGATTTGTGTGCCTGTACGCACTCCAGGCACATTGAAACTCGATGAAGTCATCATATCCAGCGGGAGTTGAATTGTCAAACGCGGAATGGCGCCAGGAACAGGAATTCATCGACCTGCTCCATGCGCGTCTCGCCGAGCTGCGGGCCGGGGCCGAGGAGGCGGTGAGTGACGCCCTGTCGATGGAGGGGCGGAACTTCCAGGCGCGGCTGGAGCGCGATGTGCTCGTGGCCGAGCGGTCCGGGCTGCTCGCCGCGTTCGACGCGGGGGAGCGGGGGCTGTGCTTCGGGCGGCTCAAGTTCCGTGACGGCCGCGACCACCACATCGGGCGCATCGGCATCCGGCGCGACGACGCGGAACGCACCCCGCTGGTCATCGACTGGCGGGCCGATGTGGCGCGACCGTTCTACCTGGCGACGGGGCACACCCCGATGGGGCTGCGCCGCCGGCGCCACATCACCACCGAGCGCGGGCAGGTCACGGCCCTGCACGACGAGATCCTGGACCTGTCCGACACCGTACGGACCGGGCACGAGAACAGCGACGCGGACGCCGTGCTGCTCGCCGCGCTCGACTCGGCCCGCACCGGCCGGATGCACGACATCGTGCAGACCATCCAGGCCGAGCAGGACCGGATCATCCGCGCCCCGCACCACGGCGTCCTCGTCGTCGAGGGCGGTCCCGGCACCGGGAAGACCGTGGTCGCGCTCCACCGCGCCGCCCATCTGCTGTACGCGCAGCGCGAGCTGCTGGCCCGCCGCGCGGTGCTGGTCCTGGGGCCCAACCCGGCGTTCCTCGGCTACATCGGCGAGGTGCTGCCCGCGCTCGGCGAGACCGGTGTGCTGCTCGCCACGCTCGGCGAGCTGTACCCCGGGGTCACGGCCACCGGCACCGACACCCCGGAGGCCGCCGAGGCCAAGGGCCGCGCCACCATGGCGGACGCCCTGGCCCGCTTCGTACGGGACCGGCAGGCGCTGCCCGACCCGGCGATCGTGATCGACCACGACGACGGTGACCTGGTCCTGGACGCGGACATCGCGAGCGACGCGCGGTGGCGCGCACGCGAGACCCGGCTGCCGCACAACCTGGCCCGCCCGCACTTCGCGTTCAGTGTCATCGACGGGCTGACCGCCCAGCTGACCGACCGGATCGGCGCGGACCCGTACGGCGGCCCGAACCTCCTCGGCCCCGACGACATCGCCCAGCTCGGCAAGGCGATCGCGGCCAGCTCCGAGGTGCACGCCGCCATCGACGAGCTGTGGCCCGAACTCACCCCGGAGCAGCTGGTCGCGGACTTCCTCACCGACCCCGTCCACGTCGCCGACGCCGACGCCGCCGCGATCCGCCGCAGCGGCGGTGCGTGGACCCCGGCGGACGTGCCGCTGCTGGACGAGGCCGCCGAACTGCTCGGCGAGGACGACTCGGCGGCCCGCGCCGCCGCCGAGGGGGCACGGCTGGAGCGCATCGAGTACGCGCAGGGCGTGCTCGACCTCTCCTACGGCTCCCGCACCCAGGAGTTCGAGGACCGTGAGGACGACGACTCGGAGGTGCTGGCCGCCCACGACCTCATCGACGCCGAACGCCTGGCGGACCGGAACGAGGAGGCCGACCACCGCAGCGCCGCCGAACGCGCCGCCGCCGACCGCACCTGGGCCTTCGGCCACATCATCGTGGACGAGGCCCAGGAGCTGTCCCCGATGGCGTGGCGGCTGCTGATGCGCCGCTCCCCGACCCGTTCCATGACGCTCGTCGGCGACCCCGCGCAGACCGCGGAGCCGGGCGGCTGCGGCTCCTGGGCGTCGATCCTCGCCCCGTACGTCGAGGACCGCTGGGAACACACCCGGCTCGGCGTCAACTACCGCACCCCGGCCGAGATCATGGCGGTCGCGGCGGAGGTGGCCCGGACCGCGGACCCCGCCTTCGAACCGCCGCGTTCGGTCCGCGCCACCGGCGTACGCCCCTGGGCGCGGCACACCGACGACCTGCCGGGCGCGGTGGCCGACGCCGTGGCGCGGGAGTCGGGGACGGAGGGCCGCCTCGCGGTGATCGCCCAGCGCGGCCACCACGACGCCCTCGCGGCCGCGCTTCCGGACGCGTCCGCGGGCCGGTCCCCGGACCTGACCAGCCCGGTGGTGCTGCTGGACCCGCGGCAGGCCAAGGGGCTGGAGTTCGACACGGTGATCGTGGCCGAGCCGGCGGAGTTCGGGACGAGCGACCTGTACGTGGCGCTGACCCGGGCGACCCAGCGGCTGGGCGTGGTGCACACCGGGACGCTGCCGGAAGGGCTGGCCGGGCTGGCAGCGCTGTCCGAGCCGCAGGACGCGGCCGCTTCGCCGGAGCGGTGAGCCGGGCCGCGGTGCGGAGGCGTGGAGACACGGCGGCGGGGTGACCCTCGGCGTCGGCGTGCTGAACGGCGGGGGACACGTCCGCGGCGGTCGGACGAACGCCTGATGGGGCCCGTCGCCGATTTGCCCCGGGCCCGGGGCCGTATGCGACAGTGGACCGCCCGCTCGGCCGGGCGCGCCCGCGCGCGCAGCCGCCGACGGGCTCCCCATACCTCAGCAGGACAGTCTCCGGTCGCGCCCGCGCGTGTCCGGGCTGTCGCCGTCCCTCCACTACGTCCTTCCTGAGAGCGATGCTGGCAACGACTCTTCCTCCCCGGACCACGGACCTGTTCGACCAGGGCCTGGAGTTGCGACCCGGTTCCGCGCTGCTGCGTTTCGGCGCCGCTCGGCCGCGCCCGGCCGGCCGGTTCAGCTGGTCGGGCGACGGCGCCGCGGCGTGGCTCGACGACGTCCGCGGCCATGTGTGGACCGTCGGCGGCCCGGAGCCCGCCGCCGGGCTGGTGCTGCGCGCCGCGCAGCGCCGTCCGGAGAAGGTGCGGGAGTTCACCGGGCCGCGTGGCACCGAGGCCCTGGTCGCCCGCCATCTGCCGGTGAACGACGTCGTCGAGTGGGTGTTCCGCTGGACGCTGGAGGAACCACCCGTGCAGCGGGGCGAGGAGCGCGTGGTCGTCCTGGACGAAAGCCACCACGGCGAGCTGCTCGACTTCCTCGGCGAACACAGCCCCGCCTACTCGACCGGCCCCGGCTCCGCGGACGTGAGCCTGTGGTGCGGAATCCGCGGCGACGACGGCCGACTGGTGGCCTGCGGCGCCATGAGCAGCCTGCGGGACAGCGGGGCGCCGCTGATGGCGTCCGTGGCGACGGACGCCGCCCAGCGCGGCCAGGGGCTGGGCGCGGCGCTGACGGCGTGGCTGACCCGGTACGCGGTGCGCCGCCACGGTTTCTGCACCCTGTGGCAGCTCGCCGACAACACTCCCGCCGAGCGGCTCTACACCCGCCTCGGCTACCGCAACGAGGACCCCTGCGTGGCCGCCCGGATCTCCTCGAACTGACGGCTCCCCTCGAACCGATCGTGGCGAACCCATGACAACAGTCACACCGGCCCCCGGAACGAACGGGGCGCAATAGTAGATACCCGCTCGGCGAAATCGGAGACTTTTCGGCCCTTGCCGACATGTCGTATCCGGGTTCGCCGCGGGTCCGGTGTCCCGCTCGGTCACAAGCCCACCAGGCATTCTGACGGCGGGACACCGTCACATCTCCTTCACTGGACCTCCTCAGCACACCCCGGTGTTCCTTCGCAAGCGACGCCCCGCACTACGACCCTCGGTAGTAGCGAACATTTGTTGCATTGCTTTCGGCGCGGCCCTAAGAATGACGGCCCACACAGCGCCTCGGCAGTTCTGGCTTCGCTCCGCCCAGAGTCGGCCGTACACGGGGGAGGGCGTGCCGCGACTACCGAGTGAGGGTCACGCATGAGCAAGCACCGGACCACGAAGACGCACCACCGGAAGATAGCCGTCGCTGCCGTCGCTGCGGCCGCCGTGGGTGTGCCGTCCGTCGCGATGGCGTGTCTGGACGGGCCGGACGACAAGGGCAACCAGGCCCGTGGGGTCGAGGCCCGCGCGACCGCGGAGCAGGAGCAGGGGCAGCGGTGGCACGAGAAGAAGAGCCACCACCGGGACGCGGAGAAGACGGCGCCGACGAAACGGGCGAAGGAAACGGAGCGGGCCTCGCGGTCGGCCTCCGCCGCGCCGAGAACCCGCACGACCTCCGCCCCCGCCACGACCCTGTCCGACACCGCTCCGGCGGCGGCGAAGTCCAAGGCCCCGGCCACCACCGCGCCCGCCACCAAGGCCGCCGCCTCCCCGTCGGCCGCGGCGTCCAGTGCCGAGGCCCAGGTCGTGGAACTCGTCAACGACGAGCGCGCCAAGGTGGGTTGCTCGCCCGTGAAGGTGAACGCGAAGCTCACCGAGGCCGCCGAGGCCCACAGCAAGGACATGGCCGAGCACAGCAACATGTCGCACACCGGGTCCGACGGGTCGCAGCCGGGCGACCGGATCGAGGCGGCGGGCTACACGTGGAGCACCTACGGTGAGAACGTCGCCTACGGCTACGGCTCGGCCAAGAGCGTGATGGAGGGCTGGATGAACAGCTCCGGTCACAAGGCCAACATCCTGAACTGCGACTTCAAGGAGATCGGCGTCGGTCTCTCCGGGTCCGACAACTACTGGACGCAGGACTTCGGCACGGCCCGCTGACCCGCACGCCCGCGCCCACACCTCGCTTTTTGCGGTTCGCGCCGAGTTCGCGTTCCTGAGCACGTTCGCGGAAGCGCACCATTATGGTCGGGTTCCATGCACGTGGCAGGTGTCCTCGACAGGGTGACCCGGGTGGCCGTGGGTCCGGTGGCGCGGGCCGGGGGGTTGCGACGCGGTGGGCCGCGGCCCGGTGAGCCGCGGCGGCCGCGTCGCCGGATGGCCGTGGCCGTCGCTGTCGTCGTGGCCGTGCTGCTCGCGCAGATGGCCGTCGCGATGGTGACCGCGGCCGTGGAGCAGACGCCGACCATCGACGAGCCGGTGTACGTGGGGACGGCGAAGACGTACCTCCAGGAACACAGCCTGCGGTTCAACCCCGAACACCCGCCGCTGGGCAAGCTCCTCATCGCCACCGGACTGCTGTTCGCCCACACCCGCCTCGCCCCCGGCTTCGCCGGGGACCAGGGGGCGCTGGGGCGGCGTCTGCTGTACGAGTCGGGCAACGACCCCTGGCAGGTGATGCTGTGGGCACGGCTGCCGGTGATCGTGCTGACGCTGCTGTTCGGGCTGGTCGTCTTCGCGTTCGCAACGGAGCTGGCCGGTCCCGTGGGCGGAGCGGCGGCGCTCGCCCTGTACGCGTTCTCGCCCGATGTCATCGCACACGGTTCGCTCGCCACGCTCGACGTACCGATGGCCGGTTTCCTGCTGACCTCGGTGTGGCTGCTGTGGCGGGCGCGCCGCCGGCCCCTGGCCCGTCTGCCGCTCGCCGGGGCGGCGCTCGGCGCGGCGGTGGCCACCAAGATGAGCGCGCTGCCCGCCGTTCCGGTGCTGATGCTCCTGGCAGTGCTGTCGTACGCGTACGCCCGCCGGACACCCGGCACCGGTCCGCGCGGGACGGCGCGCACCCTGGCGCTGGGCGCGGCGGGCGCGGTGGGCATGGCGCTGGTCGCGCTGGCCGTGGTGTGGGCCGCGTATCTCGCCGTCGACCCGCGGTTGCGCTGGACCACGCCCGGCCAGGTGCCCGCCGTCCACGGGCTGCGCGGGCTCGCGGTCGACCTGCTGCCGGTCCCCGAGCCGTTCCGCGACGGGATGCGCATCCAGTTCGGGTTCGAGGACCAGCCGTGGCGCGGCTTCCTGTTCGGCCGCCGGTACCACGGCTCGCTCTGGTACTACCTGCCCGCCGCGCTGCTGGTGAAGACGCCACTCGGCATGCTCGCGCTGTGGGCGGCCGGCGCCGTCGCGATGGTGGCGGTGCCCCGGATGCGGCCCGCGGCGCCGTACGTCCTGGTGCCCGCGGCCGTGCTGCTGGCCGTGGCCATGAACGGAGCCCGCGACCTCGGTGTGCGGTACGCGCTCTTCCTGCCCATGTTCCTGGCGGTCGCCGCGGCCGGGGTGGTCACGCTCCGGTGGCGCGGGGCCCGCGGCGTGACGGCCGCACTGGTGGTGTGCGTGGCGGTCAGCTCGCTGCGCGCCTACCCGTACTACCTGCCGTACGCCAATGAGGCGTTCGGCGGTCCGGCCAGGACCCATCTGCACCTGCGCGACTCGAACGTCGACTGGGGCCAGGACCTGGGGCGGCTGGCCGACCGGCTCCGGGAGCGCTACCGGCACGAGCGGGTGTGGCTGGTCTACAAGGGCAGCGGTGTGCCGTCCGCGTACGGCATCCACGCCCCCGACCCGCGACGGGTGCCCCCGGGCCGGGTGCACGGGCTGCTCGTCGTCTCGGACTCCTCGGTCGCCTGGGCGCGGGGGCGGCTGGCGGCCCTGATCGAGCACAGCCGCCCGGTCGACGAGGTCGGCCACTCCCTCACCGTGTACCGCCGGACGTAGGGCTCGGACCTGGGGGAGGTCCCGGGGCCGGTTGCTCCGTGGCCAGCCATGATCTGTAGGGTCACCTCTGCACGTGCGGGGGCGTGTGCCGTAGGAGGTTGGTCTCCTCTGCCGTTCTGCGCCCGCTCATCGGCCGCCGACACCGAGGAGGGGTGCCATGTCGTACCCGAGACCGCCTGAAGGCCCTGGCAGCGCCGGGCCCTACGGATACCCACCCCAGCAGGGCCAGGTGCCCATGCCGCCCCCACCGCCCATGCCACCGTCCCCGCCGCCCGGTGCCCCGCAGGGCTGGCAGGGGACACCGGCGTACGGCGGCCAGGGGTCCCAGGGCGCTCCGTACGGCGGGCAGGGGACGCCGCCGTACGCCGGGCAGGGGCAGCCGTACGGCGGTCAGGGACACCAAGGCGCTCCGTACGGCGCCGGGTCCGCCCCGCAACCGCCGCCGCCCGCGCGGGCGCAGAAGAGCACCGGGCGCAGCTGCCTCGCCGCCTTCCTCGGCATCACCGGCGCCCTCGCGATGCTGGGCGGTGGCGCGCTGACCGCGCACGCCTACTCGAACCACAGCCAGAACATCCCCAACCGCACCGAGTACGGCGCGTCGATGTGGCGCAACGAGCCCGCGGACAAGCTCTTCCCGGACTTCGTCGCGCCCAGGCAGGGCACCGGCCAGGCCCGGACGCCCGACCGCAAGCGCGCCCAGTGGCACCGCATCGGGATATCCGAGAAGACCGGTTGTGACGACGGGCTGAGCGGAGCCACCGCGACCCAGGCGGAGAAGCTCGGCTGCAAGGCCGTCCTGCGCGCCACCTACGTGGACCCGACGGGCAACACCGTCGCGACCGTGGCGCTGATCGTCCTGCCGAAGAGCGACTCCGTGAAGACGGAGATGAGCACGTTCTTCGACGCCGAGAAGGAGAAGGACAACCCGGGACCGGGAGTGAAGGCGTACGCCGTCCCCGGCACCATCGCGGCCAAGTGGAGCGACGCGCGGGCCAACGGCTCGGCGGGGCAGTCGGTCACCGACCTGTACCTCCCGTACGCGCTCATGGCCTCCGCGGGTTCCGTCGACGGCCGCAAGGCGGGCGAGCTGCCGGGCGAGTGGGGCAAGTACAGCATCGACGCCAAGCAGGACCGCGCCCCGTGGCGGGGCGCCGCCGACGGCCTCGTCGACGCCCTGAACGTCCACTACCTCGACCTGCTGACGGAGGGGACCTCATGAGCGTCCGGCGACACACCGGCGCGCGCCTCGGCACGGCCGTGACCGCGGTCGTCCTCAGCTCGGTGCTCGGCGTGGCGGGCGCGCCGCCCGCGGCCGCCGCCAACCCCACGCCCACCAGCTGGGAGGCGAAGGCGCTCGGCCTGGCGTCGGCGCAGCGCACCTCCCAGGGCGAGGGCATCAAGGTCGCGGTCCTGGACAGCGGCGTCATGACCAACCACGTGGCGCTGAACGGCAAGGTGACCACCGGCCCCGACTTCCTCAAGGACGGTCTCCAGCCCGGCGATCCGCGCTGGGGCGGCCACGGCACCGCGATGGCCTCGGACGTCCTCAAGGTGGCCCCGAAGGCGAGCATCCTGTCGGTCCGGGTGATCGACGACAAGGAGGACCACGGCCCCGGGGACATACGCCAGGGAGCCAGCCCGACCAGTCAGGGCATCGACTACGCGGTCGACCACGGCGCCGATGTGATCTCCATGTCGCTCGGTGGCGAGATGTTCGGCGACAGCGTCGACGAGGACGAGGTCGACGCCCTGGCCCGGGCGGCCCAGAAGGGCATTCCGGTCATCGCCTCGGCGGGCAACGAGGGCGACATGTTCAACGACGCCTCGTACCCGGCGGGCTACCCGGGCGTCATCGCGGTGGCCGCCACCCAGCAGGACGGCAGCCGCGCCGAGTTCTCCACGGTACGGACGTACAACTCGGTGGCCGCGCCCGGCGTGGCCATCATGAGCGCGAAGAACACGGGCGGCTACGAGCCGGTCAACGGCACCTCGCCCGCGGCGGCGCTCACCTCGGGCGTGGTGGCCCTGATGTTGTCGCACAACGACAAGCTGACCCCGGCCCAGGTCCGCACCCTGCTGACGAAGACGGCGCACCATCCGGCGGACGGGCGCAACGCGCTGGTCGGGTACGGGCCGATCGACGCCGCGGCCGCCGTCCGGGCCTCCTCGAAGCCGCCCGCTGACGGGACGCTCCCGGTGAAGTACACGGGCAAGGTGCATCTGGCCACCCCGGACGGGACGCCGAAGACCCAGCATCCGCCCCTGGAGACGGACCTGGTGACGATCGGCCTCGGCGCGGCGGGCGTGGGGCTGCTGATGGTCATCGGCGCGGTGCTGATCACCCGCGCGGGCCGCCGCCGCGCGGCGGCCGCGGGCGGTCCGCGGGGCTGAACACCGGCGTGGCGGGTGGCGAGCGCGTCTCGCCACCCGCCACGCGCGTCTCGCCTCCCGCCCCCGGTGCCGGGGGCTCAGCGCCGGGGCGTGAGGAGCGCGGTGAGCATGTCGCGCAGCCAGCTCCGCAGGGCGGTGAGGTCCGGGTCGAGCAGCAGCCGGCCCGCCGCCGCGTCGTGGATCGTGAGGACCGCCGCCGTCAGGGACTCGGGGTCGCGCAGCCCGGGCGGCATGGTGTCGGGGTCGACGTAGGCCGTCACGATCGGCTGGAGCGTGTCGCGCAACGCCTCGCGGTGCCGGATCAGCGCCGCCGCCGTGTCCGGGTTGCGCGCCGCGTACAGCATGAAGTCGGTGCGTACGAGGACCCAGGTGCGGTCGATGAGCAGCGCGCCCACCACCCGGTCCAGCAGGTCGGCCAGCTCCTCGTCGGGAGTGGCGCCGTCCAGCGCGTCCTGCACCTGGGCCGTCACGAGCGCGGCCTGCCGCTCGTAGAGGGCGAAGAACAGCTCGTCGAGGCTGTCGAAGTTGGAGTAGAAGGCGCCGCGCGTGTACCCGGCGGCCTCGCAGATCTCCTCGATTCCCACGCGGCCGAAGCCGCGCTCCGCGAAGACCGTGAGCGCCGCCGCCAGCAGACGTTCCCGGGTCTCGGCCCGGCGCCGGGTGAGGCGCGTGGGTGTGCCGTCCGCGCGTCGTCCGCTGCGCAGCGCCCGGCGGTCGAGTGCGCTGTTACTGGCTTCCGTCATGCGTCACATCCTAGTTCGATACACTCGTGTATCCGATACAGTCATGTATCGAACCCGTCGGTGATTGAGGAAGTGCGGATCAGTGAGTCAGGTGGACACGGACCACGTGGAGACCCCGGCGCGGAGCGTCGAGCCGGACGCCCCGGACCAGCCGAAGGAGGAGGGCGGGCTGTGGGCCCGGCTGCGCGGCGCGGTCCCGCCGCGCATCGCGGCGATGCTCGTCGGCGCGCTGCTGCTGCAACTGGGATTCGTCCTGTCGTACGTCGGGGCCTTCCACCACCCCCAGCCGCACCGCATCCCCATCGCGGTCGCGGCGCCACAGCGGATGGCCCCGGACGCGGTGGAGAAGCTCAACGGGATCCCCGGCCACCCGCTGAAGGCCACCGCCGCCGATGAGGCCACGGCGCGCGAGCGGCTGCGTACGGGGGAGATCAGCGGCGTACTGATCGTGAAGCCCGGATCCCGCACCGACACCCTCCTGACCGCCGGTGCCGGTGGCGCCTCCACGGCGAGCGCCCTGGAGACGGTGATCGAGAAGGCCGAGAAGACCCAGGACCGCACCGCGTCCGTCGTCGACGCCTTTCCCGCGCAGGCGGGTGACGCCCGGGGCTTGAGCAGCTTCTACCTGGTGGTGGGCTGGACGGTGGGCGGCTATCTGTTCGCCGCGCTGCTGGGCGTGTCCCTCGGCGCCCGCCCGGCCACCGCGCGCGGCGCCGGGCGGCGACTGCTGGCGGCCGTGCCGTACGCGGTGCTGTCCGGGCTGGGCGGCGCGGCGATCGTGGGCCCGCTGCTCGGCGCATTGAACGGACACTTCCTCGCCCTGTCGGCGATCGGAGCCCTGGTCGTCTTCGGCGCCGCCGCCATGACGATCGCCTTCCAGGTGCTGTTCGGGGTCCTGGGAATCGGTGTCACGGTGCTGCTGTTCGTGGTCCTCGGCAACCCCAGCGCCGGTGGCGCCTACGGCCCCGAGCTGCTGCCCCCGTTCTGGCGGGCGCTCAGCCCCGCCCTCCCCAACGGCGCCGCCACCCATGCCGTGCGCCACGTCATGTACTTCTCCGGCCACGGCATCGCCGCCAACCTGGCCGTGCTGACCGCCTACGCCCTCGGCGGCGCGCTGGCCGGCGTCCTCGGCGTCAACCTGATCCGGCGGCGGCGCGCAGCCGCGGCCGTGTCCGGCTGAGCCCTACCCGGGCGCGTCGTCCGCGCGCAGCCGCCGCCGCATGGCCAGCCAGCCGCAGCCGAACGCCGGAAGCGCCACCGCCCAGGTCAGCACGGTCGGCGCGGCCCGGCCGGTGGCCGCGTGCACGGCCACCGTGCTGGCCAGCCACCCGGCCGTGGCGCCCACCAGTCCGGCCAGCAGCGAGCCGAGCCGGGCCGGTGCCCGGCTCTCCGGCGGGGTGGCCAGCCACAGCACCAGCGTGGCCAGGAGCAGGGCGAGCGCACCGAGCAGGGCGATGAGGGCGGGCACGGCGGGCGGCGGCAGGAACGGGACCTCGTACGCGAAGCTCTGGATCGCGGCGAGCACCATGAGGACCGCCCCGAGGAACGCGCTCTGGAGCAGATTGACCTTGCTCTGCCGCTGCTGCGCGGCGGCCTCCTGGCGCTGCGTCACCTCCCGGCGCCGCTGGAGGGCGTGTTCCGCCTCGACCGTCAGGGCCGTCAGTGCGTCCCGTGCCCGTTCCCGGTCCGCCTCCAGATAGACCAGGCCGTCGGACAGCCGCTGGACGAACCACGCGGCCAGCGCGAGGTCTTCGGCGAACGGGCCGGGGCCGCCCTCGGGGACGCCCGCGGCATCCCGCTGGGCGCGCATATTGGACTCGGCGATGCGCACGGTGGTGCGCATCTCCCTGAGCCTGGTGATCCACTGGGTGAGCCCCGCGGAGCCCGCGGTGAGCGCCAGCAGTCTGGTGCGCCACCGCGCGAGTTCCGCGCCGCGGTCGTGCGCCTGCCCGTCGTCGGCGGTGTCGTCGTCCGGGGATTGGCCGTCCAGGGCCGCGAGGGCACCGTCCACGACCGCCCCCGCCGGGGACGCGAGATCGCTGTCGTGCGCGGCGTGCACCCGCATCTCGTACCGCAGCTTGGCCGCGTCCGCCAGATAGCGGGCGAACGGCGGCGGCGCGCCACCGCCCTGGCTCCACAGCCAGAGTTCGGTGTCCCGGGGGCCGTCGCCACCGTCGTCCGCCACCGCGACGAAGCGCCGCGACACACGCGTGGCGGAGTCACCGGTGGCCGAGTCGCCCGTGGCCTCCCACAGGGTGACCGCGGGGCGGGCCACCGGGACGCCCGGCCCGAGCGGCAGGGGCAGATCGGCCCGTATCGCCTCCGTCAGCTCCCGCGTGCCCACCGGCGCGGCACCGGCCACCTCGCGATAGGCCACGAACAGCCGCGCCTCGCCGACCACCCACTCCCGCGCCGAGTCCCCGTCCGCCCCGGCGATCCGCGTCCACCGCCGGTCCCAGGCGTCCCAGGACCCTTGTTCACCGGAGGCGGGCGACAGCGCCACCGACAGACACAGCAGATCGTGGTGGCGCCGCAGGACCGCCTGCGCCAGCCCCGCACGGTCGCGCCGCGCCGCCATCGCCCCCGCCGTCGGCAGCTCGCCCAGCTCCTCGGGCAGCGTGTCCGGCAGCCCGGTCGCGGCGACGGAGTGCGTCATGCCGAGATGCAGCCCGCACGCCGCCCACACCTCCCGCAGCCGCCGGTACGACGCGCTCCGGCGCGGCCCGGTCGTGGCCACGAAGAGGTGGACGACGAGCGACTGGTCAGTGAGGGTCACCACCGGCCGACGCGCCCTCCGTGAGGTCGAGGTCGTCGTCATCGGCGCCGCTCCGCAGGGCGTGCACCAAGCGGTTGAGCCGGTCCAGGACTTCGGGCGACGCGGGCTCGCGCCCGTCGCCCTCCTCGCCCGCGCGCAACCGCACCCGCGACGGCCCCACCAGCTCCAACTGCCCCGTGACCGCGCCCAGAGCCCGCTCGTCCCCGGCCCGCACGGCCGTCTCCATCGCCCCCAGCGCGCGCTCCACATGCGCCCAGTCCGCGCGCGGCAGTACGAGCCCGGCGACCCCCGCGAGGGCCGCCACGGCGTCCTCGCGCAACTCCGCCGTGCCCCGGCCCCTCTCCGACACTCCCATGGCCCCAACTTAAGCACATCGGGGCGAAAAGGGATGACGGTGAGTATTTTCCCTGCGTCCGGCAGCCGGGAGGCCGATCGTGCAGCTGATCGATCCGCGGTCGTAGGTTGCCGCGGCTGACCGCCGTGACCGCGGTGGCCGCATGCCCGGTCGGTCATCATCGGAGCGTGAGATCTGAGCTGCTGACGGCGCTGCGAGCCCGGCTGGACCGCTTCGCCGCCACCGCGGACCCGCGGGACGTCCTGGACGCCGACGCCCCGCGCGAGGCCGCCGAACTGATGGCCGCGAGCGACGACCCCGAGCGCGACCTCGAAGTGCGGCGCGCCGTGGGCTGGTTGCACTGGCACCGGTACGGCCTGCTGGGAGACGAGTCGGAGCTGCGGCTGGCGGAGACGCTGCTGCGCCCGGTGTACGAGGCGGACCCGCTGGGCGTGCCGGAGGCCATGCGGTCCGTCTTCGCGCCGGAGCCCGACGACGCCTTCGCACCGGAGCCCGACGACTGGGCCGCGCTCAGCGACACCGAACTCCGCCACTTCCTGGCGCGTCTGGAACCGGGGCGGATCGCACAGGTGCTGAGCGACCTGCGCGACGAGGTCTCCCGGACGCCTCCCCACCACCCCGGCGCCGCGGACACGGTGGTCCTGCTGTGCGTGCTGTTGTCCGCCGTGCTCACCACCGTCGAGGATCCGCACCCGCTGCGGGATTCGGTGGAGGCGGCCCGGCGCGCAGCGGACGCGCTGCCTCCCGGCCACGCCCGGTGGGCGGCCGTACAGTCCCAGCTCGGCGATGTGTTCCGCACCTGGTATCTGCGAACCGGGGAGGTGAGCGCCCTCCACGAGGCGATCGACAGGGGACGCCGGGCGGTCGATGCCGACCCGAGCTCGCCCATGACACTGAGCAACCTCGCCATCGCCCTGCTGGATGCCTACCGGCGCATCGGTGACCTCACGTTCCTCGAAGAGGCCATCGCCACTGGCCGTGGCGCGGTGGACGTGGCAGCAGAGGACGATCCCCAGTTGGTGCTGTATCTGTCCAACCTCGGTGGCGCGCTGCACGAATGGGCCGACCGGACCGGGGATGACGCGGCAGAGGCCGAGGCCCTCCGGACGGCCCGCCGGGCCGTCGCCCTGACCGGGGAGGACCACCCCGCCCGTCCGCTCTACCTGTCGAATCTGGCGTCCTCGCTCAAGACGTCGTATGACCGCACCAAGAACACGGCCCTGCTCGCCGAGGCCGTCGAAGCGGGCCGACGGGCGGTGAGCGCCACCCCGGCCGAGGACCCCAGTCGGCCCCATCGCCTCGGGGTCCTCGGCGGCGCACTCCAGGGGTGGTTCGAGGCCACGGACGAACTGTCCGCGCTCGACGAGGCCGTGGAGGTCTTCCGTGAGGCCCTTCATCGCACCCCCGAAGGCCATCCGCGGAGGGTGCAGCATCTGCACATGCTCAGCTACGCGCTTCTGCTGAGCTACGACCAGTACGGCACCCGGGAGGCCCTGCACGAGGTCATCGCCGTGGGACGCCGGGCGATGACCGAGACCCCGGCCGACCACCCGGACCGGGGGCGACGGGTCGTGCATCTGGTCAACGGGCTGCGCGTCTGGTACGAGCACACGGGCGACCTGGAAACCCTGGACGAGGCGATCACCCTCTGCCGCCACGGACTGGCGACCGGCGGCGACCGGGACCCCGGCCTGCTGTCCGGACTCGTCGTGACGCTGCGCCTGAAGTACGAGAGGACGCGGGACCGGAGCCTCCTCGAGGAGGCGGTCGCCTTCGGCAGGGAGAGCGTGGCCGCCGACCCCCACAGGCGAGGGCTCCTCGTCAATTTCGGCAGCGCGCTGGCCGTATTCGCCGAGCACGAGAACGACGACCTGGCGATCCTGGACGAGGCCATCGACATCGCGCGCAGGGCCGCGGACCTCGCCCCCCATCTGCTGACGGACCTCGTCGGCCCGCTCCTGGTGCGCTACGAGCGCACCGGCGACCCGGCGTCGGCCGAGGAGGCCGTGGCGGTGGCGCGGCGGGCGCTGGCGCTCACCTCACCGGAGCCCGAGCGGGCCAAGAAGCTGTTCATGCTGGGGCAGGCCCTGGCCGCCGTGCACAAGGTGTCGGGTGACCCCGGCACGCTCACCGAAGCCATCGACGCCTACCTGGCGGCGGCCACCGTGCCGAGCGCGGCGGCGACGGTACGCGTCGACGCGGGCTTCAATGCCGGGCGGCTGGCGATGTCGGCGGGGCGTACCGAGCAGGCGCTGAGCGGATACGCCACGGCGGTCGAGCTGCTGCCCCTGCTCGTCACCCAGTTCCTGGACCGCAGCGATGCCGAGCACTGGCTCACCCGCTACAGCGGGCTGGCCGCGAGCGCCGCCGCCTGTGCCCTGGAGGCAGGAGACCCGGAGCGTGCGGTGACCCTGCTGGAACAGGGGCGGGGCGTCCTGCTCGACCGCGCCCTCTCCGCCCGCACCGCCCTGACCGCCCTCCGGGAACGGGCCCCCGAACTCGCCGACCGCTTCCAGTGGCTCAGCGCCGCGCTCGAAACCGAGGACCGGGAGCCGAGCGAGCAGCGGCACGAGCACGCACGCGACCTGGAGGCGGTGGTCGAGAGGATCCGGGCGCTGCCCGACTTCGCCTCGTTCCTGCTGCCTCCGACGCTCCCGCAGCTCATGTCGGAAGTGAGGGACGGCCCGGTCGTCCTCGTCAATGTCAGCCAGTTGCGGTGCGACGCGCTGGCCCTCACCCCGGCGGGGGTGCGGCACATCCCCCTGCCGGATCTCACGCTCCAGGATGTCGTCGAGTGGGTGGACGTCTTCGTGGGCGCGCTGGACGTGGGCCAGAGTGTCGCGAATGAGGTCCTCGAAACGATCCTGGGCCGACTGTGGGACACGATCGCCGAACCGGTGTTGACGACTCTGGAATTCACCCGGTCGCCCGGACGTCATGGCACCTGGCCACGGCTGTGGTGGGCGCCGGTCGGCCCGCTCAGCTACTTGCCGCTGCACGCCGCGGGCCACCATGACACCGAGGGCAGGTCCGTCCTCGACCGGGTCATCTCCCCGTACACCCCCACCCTCCGTGCCCTCACCCACCTCCGCGGCCGCCGCCGCACCGGCGAGCGCGCCGCACGGCACCGCCCGCTCGTCGTGTCGATGCCCCGCACCCCGGGCGCCGCCGACCTGCCCGGCGCCCGCGACGAGGCGGGTCTGCTCGCCGGGCTGCTTCCCGACGCCACCAGCCTGACCGGGCCCGAAGCCACCCGTGACCAGGTCGACGCCGCACTCCGGGAAGCCACCTGGGCCCATTTCGCCTGCCATGCCCAGAGTCGCTTCGACGACCCCTCCAGCAGCCTTCTGCTTCTCCATGACCACCAGGACAAGCCGTTCGACGTCCGCCACCTCTCCGCCCTCCGACTGCCCTTCGCCGAGCTCGCCTACCTCTCCGCATGTGGCACTTCACGGCCGGGTCGCCACATGACCGATGAGGCCGTGCACATCTCGGCCGCGTTCCAGCTCGCCGGATTTCCGCATGTCATCGGCACCCTCTGGACGATCAAAGACCGGGCGGCCCCCAAAATGGCCCGGGCCATCTACACCGACCTGCTGCACCGCCCCCAGCACGACCGTGACATCGCCCAGGTCGTCCACCGGGCCGCCCACCGCATGCGGCAGGCGTATCCCCGGCTCCCTCTGATGTGGGCCGCCCACCTCCACGTCGGCCTGTGACGGACGGCCCGCGGACTCCTCAGCCGCCGTGGGTGACACGGATCTTGGACTGTCCGTGCGGGAGTTCCTCCCAGTCCTCCATGAAGCGGGCCGCCAGACCGTGTTTCCGGGCGAGGTCGATGAGGGTTTCGGTGCGGTAGTAGAAGTCCTCCCTGAGGACTTGGTGCTCCTTGCCCTCTGTGCGGTCGAAGGTGAAGTCGAACCAGCCGCCCGGCGCCAGGACCCGGCCGACGTTGGCCAGGCACTCGTCGATGACCGGCAGCGGGGAGTGGGAGAACACGCTGTGCGCGTGGACGACGTCGAAGTGCGCCTCGGGCAGGAAGCGCAGGGTGAGGTCGCGGACGGGGGTGAGGGTGGGAAGGCGGTCCTGTAGCTCCGTGTGGACCAGGGTGTCCTGCGCGGCGATCAGGATGTCGGGGGAGATGTCGATGCCGTAGTAGTGGCCGGGGTCGAGGTGCCGGATGAAGCGCCAGCCCGCGCGCAGATTGCCGCAGCCGATCTCCAGCATGCGGTGCTCGGGGCGCAGCCCGTGCTTCAGCAGATAGTCGAACTGCATCGCGCCCAGCGCCAGCCACCGCTCCCGGGTACGGCCGCCGACCGCCGCGTCCGGGTTGGCACGGGTGTCGGAACGCATCACGGCGCGGTAGTACGAGACGTGGTCCGGCCAGCGGTAGCGCAGCCAGGCGTCCCGGGTGGCCCGCGCCAGATGGCGCGGTACGCGCTCGGGGTGACGGAGCGCGTAGGAGACGCGGTGACCGAGACTGGCGCGGTTGACGGTGACGTTCTTGGCAGGCATGAATGATCCTTTCGCTGGGGGCGCGGAATGTCTGTCGCGGGCCCTTGACTCAGCATCAGTGCGGGTGACCGCCATCTGCTTCGCCGGACCGGCTAACGGCCGGAGGCGGTTCGGGTGACGGCAGGGTCAGCCGATCGGATGATGCGGAGCGCGGCGCCCCGTAATAGGACTGGCTGGAACGGACGAGGCAGTGAGGGGGACGGCGATGCGGAGAGGCCGGGCGGGGGAGGGCGAGTGGGCCGATCCGGACGCCCGGTGGCTCCGGTCGGTCATGGACGGGGCGTTCCTCCTGCTGCTCGGCTCCTCACTGATCCGCTTCCTGACGCGCGATCACGAAGGGACGCACACCGGATATGCCGTCACCCTGTTCGCCGCCTTCGGGCTGCTGTATGTGCTCGGGCGGCTCCTGGCCCCCGCGCCACGCCCCGGCGCCCGGCCGAGCGCACGGCATCTGGCCTGGTTGGGGGCGGTGTCGGTGGTCTGGGCCGGTCTGCTCGTCCTCGCCCCGAGCGCCACCTGGTGTGCCATGCCGCTGCTGTTCACCGGACTACAGACGCTGCCCGTGCGCACCGCCGTGCCGCTGGCGGCCGTGCTCACCGTGCTGGTCGTCGCCACCGAGCTGCGGCTGTCCCACGAAGGGCTCAACCCGAATGTGGTGGTCGCCCCGCTGGCCATCAGCGCCGTCGCGACCGCCGTCCTGGTCCACCTCCAGCGCCAGGCGGCCCGGCAGCGCGTCCTGATCGAAGACCTGGTCCGCACCCGCCGCGATCTGGCCGCCACCGAGCGGCGGGCGGGCGTCCTCGCGGAACGGCAGCGGCTGGCGAGCGAGATCCACGACACCCTCGCACAGGGCCTGTCCAGCCAGCAGATGCTGCTCCAGGCCGCCGACCGCACCTGGGGGACGGACCCCGACGCGGCCCGCCGCCATATGCGGGACGCGGCCGGGATCGCGTCCCGCAGCCTCGCCGAGGCCCGCCGGTTCGTCCATGATCTGGCCCCCGCCGACCTCGCCGAACGCACCCTCGCCGAGGCGCTGCGCGCACTCGCCGACCGGGAGTGCGGCGACGGGCTGACCGTCGGCTTCCGGCTCGACGGTGTGCCGGGCCCGGTGCCGGAACGGGTCGAGGCCGCGCTGCTGCGCATCGCGCAGGGCGCCCTGGCCAACGTACGGGAACACGCCTGGGCGACCCGGGCCGCACTGACCTTGACGTGGCTGGACGACCAGATCTCGCTGGACATCGCCGACAACGGCCGCGGCTTCGACCCCGAGCGCCCCCGGACCCCGGACACCGGCCCGGAGCGGGGCCACGGGCTGCCCGCCATGCGGGTGCGGGCACGCCAGCTGGGGGGCACGCTCACCGTCGAATCCACCCGGGGGGAGGGCACCGTCGTATCGGCGGCCGTCCCCCTCGCCACCCCCGCCACCTGACCTTCACCGCTACGCGCCCACGCCACCTGCCCACGGAGGACCGACGCACCATGACCGCGACCGACGCCACCCCGCCCATCCGGCTGCTGCTGTGCGACGACCACGCCGTGGTGCGCGCCGGTCTGCTCGCGCTGCTGGCCAGCACCGCGGGCATCGAGGTGGTCGGCGAGGCGGGCAGCGGCGAGGAAGCGCTCGCCATGGCCGCGCGCCTACGGCCCGATGTGGTGCTCATGGATCTCCAGCTCGGGGACGGCATGGACGGCGTGGAAGCCACCCGCCGCCTGGCCTCCGGCACCGGGGCGGCACCGGAGGAACCGGCCCCGCGGGTGCTGGTGCTCACCATGTTCGACACCGACGCGGACATCGCCCGGGCCATCGAGGCGGGCGCCACCGGCTATCTGCTCAAAGCCGAGCGGCCGGAGGAGCTGTTCGCGGCGATACGGAACGCGGCGGCCGGGCGCACCGCGCTGTCGGCGCCGGTCGCCGACCGGCTGATGGCCCAGATGCGCACGCCCCGACCCACCCTCTCCGAGCGGGAGCGGGACATCCTTCAGCAGCTCGCCCGCGGGCTGGGAAACCGGGAGATCGCCCGCGCCCTGTTCATCAGCGAGGCCACGGTGAAGACCCACCTGGGGCGGATCTACGGCAAGCTGGGCGTGGACACCCGGGCGGGCGCGGTCGCCGTCGCCACCGAGCGGCGGCTGCTGGGCTGACCCCTACGACAACACATCGGATGTTCCGCTCACGCCTGGGATGGCTCTCGCCCGGGCCGCCCGGAAGGGGCGCGGCACCCGGCCCCCGGCCCGCCGGAGCGCCCGCGATGGGCGCGAAAAGACATCCCAACTATGGCTGCGAGCCGGGGGGACGATTGTTGGGGAAATAGGGCCGTACGACGCCTTGACACCCCAATACATCGGATGTTCTGATGCCGATGCGTCCTGGTAACAGGGACCGGCCGAAGGAGTCGCCGTGGGTCGGATCAACGCCTTACCCGGCATCTGACGTTCCCCATCTCATCCCGTCACGCCCCGCCCGCCGCCGCGATCGGCGGCTTCTCTCCAGCATCCGCACGTGCGCATTCCGTGCTGCCGGAGTACGTCCATGTGAGCACGACAAATTGAAGTGGGCACTGCTATGAAAAGACGAGTCCTCGTGAGTGCCACCGCGGCCGCCGCCGCACTGGGTCTCACCTTGTCGGGATGCTCCTCCGGCGGTGGCACATCGGGCCAGTCGAAGGACAAGCTCACCTGGTCGATGTGGATATCCGGCTCGGCCGACAAGGCGGCCTGGCAGAAGGTCGCGGACTCGGTGAAGACGGCCGGTGGCGCGAAGGTCACCATCCAGGGCGCTCCGTTCGAGGACTACTTCACCAAGCTCCGCACCCAGCTGAGCACGGGCAGCGCCCCGTGCATCGTCAGCATGCAGAGCCTGCGCGCGGCGAACTACACGGACGTCCTCCTGCCGCTCGACTCCCTCGCGAAGAAACAGGGTGTCGACCTGTCGCAGTTCGACACCACCGCGCTCGACGCCCTGAAGGTCGACGGGAAGATCTACGCCTTGCCCTACGACACCGGCCCCATGCTGCTGTTCTACAACAAGGACCTCTTCAAGCAGGTGGGTGCGAAGGCGCCCGAGCCGGGCTGGACCGTGAAGGAGTTCGAGGCCGCCGCGGCGAAGTTCAAGGCCGCGGGGAAGAAGATGCTCGGCTCGGCGATCGGGGACATGAACATCGAGTCGATGATCCTCGGCTACAACGGGGGCCGCGTCATCAAGGAAGACGGCACGCTCGACCCGTCGGACCCGAAGTTCGCCAAGGGCTTCGACTGGCTCGGATCGCTCGTGAAGAAGGGCTGGGCCACTCAGGCGAGTTCGGACACCTCGACCGCGTCCAACGACTTCGTGGCCAAGAAGGTCGCCATGTACCCCGACGGCCCCTGGTCGCTCCTCGACCGGAAGGGCAAGGCCAAGTTCGACATCGGGATCACGACCATCCCCGTCGGCACGGCAGGTGCCACCCCGTCCACCTACTCGGCGGGCTCCGGCTTCGGTGTCTCCAAGCAGTGCAAGTACCCCGACCAGGCCTTCCAGGCGGTCAAGACGATGACCAGTCAGAAGGTGCTGAAGGGGCTGGCGGAACAGGGACGTGCGTTCCCCGGCCGCACGGCGGCGCAGCAGGCGTGGTATGACAACGCGAACATCGCGGGCGTCGAGACCGTCCTGAAGGCGGCGCAGAAGGCGTCGACCCCGCTGCCCGGGAACAAGCAGAGCGACCAGCTCCAGCAGCTCTTCTTCCAGTACGGGATCCAGGCCGTGAACGGTCAGCAGTCGGGTGCGCAGACGATGAAGTCGATCGCGGGACAGCTCCAGAAGTGAGCCGGTCGACCGGGAGGTGCCGTCCGGTGCGGGTCCCCGCCGCATCGGGAACCGTCGGCACCTCCCGGCCACAGGGAGCGAGAGAGGTCAGGAAATGACGGAATCGGTGTCCCAGCCACCGCCCGCGTCGATGTCCGTTGTTCCTCCCGGGGCGGCGTCGGCGGTGCCGCCGGTGACTGGTACGGGTGCCGCCGACGTGGTGGTCGCGGCACGGGAGGGACCGAAACACAAGAAGGCGGGACGGGCGCCCGGGGAGCGGTCGGGAGGGCGGCAGATCGGGCGGCGCTCGTGGTGGGGCGCCGTGTTCGCCACTCCCCACTCGCTCGGGCTGGCGATCTTCACGGTGATCCCGATCGTCGCCTCCCTCATCGTGAGCTTCATGAACTGGCCGATGCTCGGCGAGCACTCCTGGACCGGCCTCGACAACTACCGCAAGCTCTTCTCGGACCAGACGTTCTGGATCGTGGCGCGGAACACCGTCGAGTACGTGGTCCTCTATGTGCCGCTGAACCTCGTGGTCTCGCTCGGGCTCGCGGCCTGGCTGACGCCGCGGATCCGGCACCGGCACGTGTTCCGGGTGCTGTTCTTCATTCCGACGATCACGCCGCTCGTGGCGAACGTCGTCGTGTGGCGGATGCTCTACCAGCCCGATGGCTTCATCGACGCGACGATGCAGTCGACGATCGGATTGAACGCGCCCAATTTCCTCGCGGACGGCACCTGGGCCATGTTCGCGGTGGTCGCGATGAGCGTCTGGGCGGGTTTCGGCTACAACATGCTGATCTTCTCCGCCGCACTCGACGCGGTGCCGGAGAACCAGCTCGAGGCCGCGCAGATCGACGGCGCGAGCGCGTGGCAGGTCTTCTGGCGCATCAAATTCCCGGCCATTTCCCCGTCGATCTTCTTCGCGACGATGATGACGCTCATCACCTCGTTCCAGGTGTTCACCCAGCCGTTCCTGCTGACCAAGGGCGGCCCGGGGACGGAGACCGAGACGCTCGTGCAGTACATCTACAACACCGGCTTCCAGACCCAGCAGCTCGGGCTCGCCTCGGCGGGCGCCTGGGTGCTCTTTGTGATCATTCTCGGCATCACGGCGGTCCAGTTCCTCGGCCAGAAGCGTTGGGTGCACTATGAGTAGCGACACGCGGCCGATGAAGGCCGCTTCGCGGACACGGCAGGCCATCGGCTACGCGATCCTGTGCCTGATCGCGCTGGCGTTCATGTCGCCGCTCATCTACATGGTGGCCACCAGCCTCAAGCCCGAGGCGGACACCTTCACCACGCCGCCGACGCTCTGGGGCTCGGAGTTCCGCTGGCAGAACTACGCGGACGTCTTCAGCTATCTGCCGTTCCAGCGGTTCATCCTGAACGGTGTGTTCGTCGCCGCCGTCGGCACCGCCATCAACGTCATGGTCGCGGCGTTCAGCGGATACGCCTTCTCCCGCCTTCGCTGGCGCGGCAGGAACGTCGTCTTCATCCTCTTCCTGGCGACGCTGATGATCCCGCAGGACGTTCTCATCATCCCGATGTACGTGATGATGCAGAACTTCGGATGGGTGGACACCTTCCAGGCGCTCATCATCCCGTGGGCGTTCACCGCGCTGGGCGCCTTCCTGCTCCGGCAGTTCTTCCTGACCGTGCCGCAGGAGCTCGACGACGCCGCCCGCGCCGACGGGGCGGGCACGGTGCGGACCTTCATCGCCGTGATGCTGCCGCTGGCCCGCCCGACCCTCGCCGTGCTGGCCGTCTTCACGTTCATCAGCTACTGGAACTCCTTCCTGTGGCCCCTGGTCGTCGTCAATGACGTGAACGCCCGCGCGACCATCCCCCTCGGTCTCCAGGCGTTCTTCGGCCAGCAGGGGACCCAGTGGAGCCTCGTCATGGCGGCATCGGTGATTTCCATGCTGCCGACCGTGATCCTCCTGATACTCCTTCAGAAGCACCTCGTCCGCGGCATCGTCACCAGCGGCCTCGGCGGCCGTTGATCCCCAGTTTTCGGAAAGGAATCCGCTTCGATGTCCATCCCTCCCTGGTTCACCCACGACCGATTCGGCATGTTCATCCACTGGGGGCTCTACGCACTTCCCGCCCGCCACGAGTGGGTGAAGAACCGCGAGCGGATCACGGACGAGGACTACGACCGCTACTTCCGCCACTTCGAACCGGACCTCTACGACCCCCGCGCCTGGGCCCGGGCCGCCAAGCAGGCCGGAATGAAGTACATGGTGCTCACCACCAAGCACCACGACGGCTTCTGCCTGTGGGACTCGAAGCTGACGGACTACACCTCGACGAAGACGCCGATCGGCAAGGACCTCGTCGCCGAGTTCGTCGAGGCCGTACGCGCCGAGGGACTCCGCGTCGGCTTCTACCACTCGCTCATCGACTGGCACCACCCCGACTTCGTCATCGACGGCCTCCACCCGCGCCGCGACGACCCGCCGGAGGAGATCGAGCGGCTCAACGAGGGCCGCGACATCGCCCGCTACCGCGCGTACCTGCACGGCCAGGTGGAGGAGCTGCTGACCCACTACGGCCAGATCGACTACCTGTTCTACGACTTCTCGTACAAGCGGGGCCGGCACAGCGAGGTGTTCAACGCCAAGGGTGCCGACGAGTGGGGCTCCGAGGAACTCCTCGCCCTCACCCGCCGCCTCCAGCCCGAGATCATCGTCAACGACCGGCTCGAAATCCCCGGCGACCTCGTCACGCCGGAGCAGTACCAGCCCGACAAGCCCATGGAGGTCGACGGCGAGCCGGTGGTGTGGGAGGCGTGCCAGACCCTCAACGGCAGCTGGGGCTACGACCGCGACAACCTCAACGTCAAGAGCGTCGAACTCCTGCTCCGGATGCTCATCGACGGCGTCTCGAAGAACGGCAACATGCTGCTGAACGTCGGCCCCACCGGGCGCGGCGAGCTGGACCCGGTCGCCGTCACCACGCTGGAGGGCATCGGGGAGTGGATGTCCCGCCACGCACGCTCGATCTACGGCGCCGGGCCCTCCGCCCACCGCGCCCCGGTCGACGCCCGCTACACCCAGCGCGGGAAACGCCTCTACCTCCACCTCTTCTCCTGGCCCTTCACCCATGTCCACCTCCCCGGCCTGGCGGGCAAGGTCGAGTACGCGCAGTTCCTGCACGACGCGTCCGAGATCCACTACCGCGAGATCGACCCGTCGGCCACGGCCCAGAACACCACGCTCGGCGGTCAGCCCCCGGGGACCCTGACCCTGTCGCTGCCGGTGGTCCGGCCCGATGTCGCGGTGCCGGTCGTGGAACTGTTCTTGCGGGAGGGCGCCTGACGGCTCCTGGGCGAGCCCGTCGCGGGTCCGGCGGCGGGCTCGCCCAAGGGGGCGTGGCCTACAGCACCAGCGCCTACAGCTCCAGCACGGCGTGCACCGGCAGGTGGTCGCTGGGGAACTGGCCGTCCCGGGAGTAGGTGTCGACCGCGGCGTAGCGGGTCCGGACGCCCGGCGAGGTGAGGATCCAGTCGATGCGGTCGCCGTCGGGGACCAGCGGCTTGTAGCCGTGGAAGGTCGCGTACAGCTTGCTGCGCCGGTCGGCGGCGTCCCACGCGTCGGCCAGCGAGCCGCCCTTCAGCAGGGTGTCGTAGACCGGATTGCCGTGGGCGGCCACGTTGAAGTCGCCGGTGACGATGCGGGGGAGGGCCGGGTTCAGCCCGGCGAGCCGGGCGTTGATCAGCCCGGCGGCGCGCTCCCGGGCGTACTGGCTGATGTGGTCGAGATGGGTGTTGAGGGCGTAGAACTGCCGGTCGGTGGCCCGGTCCTGGAAGCGCACCCAGGTGACCATGCGCACCACGGCGCCGCCCCAGGTGTTGGAGCCGATCACAGACGGGGTGTCGGACAGCCAGAAGTGGTCGTACTCCAGCGGCTCCAGCCGTCTGGTGTCGTAGAAGACGGCCATGAACTCGTCGCGGCTGCCCCCCGCCCGCCCGGTGCCGAGCCAGTCGTAGTGCGGGCCGAGATCGGCGGCGATGTCGCGCAGCTGGCCGTACAGCCCCTCCTGGGTGCCCAGCAGATGGGGTTCGGCCCGGCGCAGCAGCTCACGCATGACGGGGCGCCGCTGCGGCCAGGAGTTGGGCGCGATGTCGCTGGCGTAGCGCAGGTTGAAGGTCATGGCGTGCAGCTGTGAGCCGTCCACGGGGACGGCCGAGCCGTCCCCGGTGGTATCGGCGCGGGCCTCCGGCTGGGTGGCGAGCGGGAGCGCGAGGGCCGCGGCGGCCGCGGCGCGCATCCCGTGACGGCGGCTGAACAGAGGTGCGGGCATGGCTCCTCCAAGGGTCCGGCGTTGAGACCAGTATCAGGCCGTCCGGTGGGAATGAAGTGGCCTGCGGGAGCCGCGAGTTGAAACGAACGGAGTCCGTACGCGAAACGGGCGGCTCACACCGGCCCGATGCCGCCGGGAAGTTCCGGCAGCCGGGGGGTGTGGAGCCAGGCGGTGAACAGCGCGTCCAGGGGCTGTGCCGTGTGGCGCTGCGCCAGGGCCGTGAACTCCTCGGTGGTGACGGTGGCGTGGCGGTGGGTGGCCGTCCACTCCCGCAGCACCGCGAAGAAGGCGTCGTCCCCGAGGACCGTACGCAGCGCGTGCAGCGTCAGGGCGCCCCGCTGGTAGACCCGGTCGTCGAACATCCGCGGCATGCCCGGGTCCGCGACCAGCAGATCCTGCGGCTGATCCGCCAGCGCCGCCCTGAACCGAGCGGCGTGGACGGCGGCCGGGGCACCGCCGGAAACCTCCGACCACAGCCACTCGGCGTACTTGGCGAACCCCTCGTTCAGCCAGATGTGCCGCCAGTCGGCGAGGCTCAGGCTGTTGCCGAACCACTGGTGGGCCAGCTCATGGGCCACCAGCCGCTCACAGCCGCGCCGTCCGTCGACATGGTTCGAGCCGAAGACGGACAGCGTCTGCGCCTCGACCGGCACCTCCAGCTCGTCGTCCGTCACCACCACCGCGTACTCGTCGAACGGATACGGGCCGAAGAGGTCCTCGAAGGCGGCCATCATCCGGGGCTGGCGGGCGAAGTCGTGGTCGAAGCGGTCACGCAGCCGCGGCGGCACGGCCGCCCGCTGGGGCACCGCGCTCACCGCGGCGTCGGTCAGCTCGACCCGGTCGTACAGGCCGATCTGGACGGTGGCGAGATACGTGGACATCGGCGCCGGATGTTCGTACACCCAGGTCGTGGTGGAGCCGCCGGAGGTACGCGACTCCAGCGTGCCCGCGGCGACCACCGTGTACGGCGACGGCGCGGTCACCGCGACCCGGTACGACGCCTTCTCGGCCGGGTGGTCGTTGCACGGGAACCAGGACGGCGCGCCGATCGGCTGGCCCGCCACCAGCGCCCCGTCCTCCAGCTGCTCCCAGCCCAGGTCGCCCCAGTGCCGGGTCTTCACCGGCCGCGGCACCCCGACGTACCGCACCTCGACCGTGAACGGCGCCCCGGCGGGCAGCGGGCGCGCCGGGCGGATGCGCAGCTTGTCGGCCCGGTGGGTGTAGCGGGCCGCGCGGGCACCGTCGACCAGCACCGCGTCCACCCGGAACGCGCCGAGGTCCAGGCTGAACCCGGACAGCGGCTCGCCCGCCGAGCCCGCCGCGCCCGGCTCGGCGACCGCGTCCGGCTCGGCGACCGCCGAGATCCGGGCCCGGCCCGAGATCCGCCCCGTGCTCGGACGGCACGTCAGCTCCAGGTCGTAATGGGTCACCCGGTAGCCGCCGTTGCCGTGCCCGGGCAGATACGAGTCCCCGGACCGGTCCGCCCCGACCGAGCCGCCGGGCGCGGCCTGCGCCCGGCCGCCCTTGCCCCTGCCCCTGCTCACTTCGCCGTGTCCTCCGTCTTCCGCATGTCCCGCTCCTTCTCCGGCTGCCACGCCGCGATCGGGTTGCCGAGCCAGCGGGTGCCCGCGGGCAGGGTCTCGCCGCGCATCACCAGCGACGCCGGACCGACCGTGGCACACGCGCCGACCGTGGCGCCCGGCAGCACGATGCCGTGCGGGCCCAGGGTGGCGCCCTCCTCCAGCACCACCTCGTCCATGCGCATGATCCGGTCGTGGAACAGATGGGTCTGCACCACGCACCCCCGGTTCACGCTCGCCCCGGCGCCGATCCGTACCAGATCGGCCTCCGGCAGCCAGTACGTCTCGCACCAGGCCCCGCGCCCGATGCGCGCGCCGAGCCCCCGCAGCCACCAGTTCATCAGCGGCGTCCCGGACACGGCCCCGGCCAGCCACGGTACGGCCAGCACCTCCACGAACGTGTCCGCCAGCTCGGTACGCCACACGAACGAGCTCCACAGCGGCCGTTCGGCCGCCCTGAACCGGCCCACCAGCAGCCACTTGGCCACCACCGCCACGGCGCACGCCACCACACCGCCCGCACCCAGCAGCACCCCGCCGCCCGCGAGGGCCGCCGGGAACCCCCACCGCGCGGCGACCGCCGCGAACGCGGCCAGCACCAGCACCGCGAGCGCCGCACCGCCCATCACCGGCACGATCCGGCACAGTTCGACGGCGCCGCGCGCCCACTTCAGCCGCCGCGCCGGGCGGTACGTACGGCTCTGGTCGCCCTCCTCGGCCGCCCGCGGCAGCCGCATCGGCGGCATCCCCAGCCACGAGCTGCCCGCCTTGGCGCCCTTGGGCGCGGCGGACAGCACACCGACCAGACCGCGCTTGGGGACCGAGCTGCCGCCCGCGGCCATACCGGAGTTGCCGAGGAACGCCATCTTGCCGACCCGTGACTCGGCGATCCGCAGCCGCCCGCCACCCAGTTCGTACGACGCGACCATGGTGTCGTCGGCGAGGAACGCGCCGTCGCCGACGCTCGTCATCGACGGCAGCGCCAGCACGGTGGACGCCTCGACCCCGCGGCCGACCTTCATCCCGAGCGCCCGCAGCCACACCGGGGTGAACAGGCTGGCGTACAGCGGGAACAGATGCACCCGCGCCACGTCCATCAGCCGCTCGGTGGCCCACGCCTGCCAGGCGATCCGCCCGTGCACCGGGTGGTGGCCCGCGCGCAGGCCGGTGCCGAGCGTCCGCACCCCGGCCAGGATGAGCAGCGCGTAGCAGACCATCCCCGCCACGGTCGCCAGCGGCACGGCGGCCAGCGCGTGGAGCAGCGCCGTCCCCGCGTCGCGGGTGCCCCGGACGAACAGCGCGAGGACGGCGAGCGCGGGCAGCAGCGCCAGCGCGGGCAGCAGGGACAGCCCCAGCGAGGTGAGCCCGTACACCACCGCCCAGCGGCGGGTGCGCGGCGGCCGGTCCTCGGGCCGGTGCTGCGCCGCCTTGCCGGACTTGGCGGCCGGTACGCCCGCCCAGCGGCGCCCCGCGGGCACCGCACCCGTCACCCCGGACCCCGGGGCGATCTCGGCGCGCTTGCCGATCCGGGCGCCGGGGAAGAGCGTGCTGCGCGCGCCGACCGTGGCGCCCGCGCCGATCCGGATGCGGCCGATCCGCAGCCGGTCGCCGTCCAGCCAGTGGCCGGACAGATCGACCTCGGGCTCGACCGCGCTGCCCTTGCCGAGCTTGAGCATCCCGGTCACCGGCGGCAGGGCGTGCAGATCGACGTCCGAGCCGACCCGCACGCCCAGCGCCCTGGCGTAGTGGGTGAGCCAGCTGCCCGACAGCCCGGTGGCACCGCTCAGTTCGGCCAGCCGCTCGGCCGTCCACAGCCGCAGATGGACGCCGCCGCCCCGCGGGTACGTCCCCGGCTTCAGACCCCGCAGCAGCAGCCGCGCACCGCCCGCCGCGATCGCGATCCGGCCCGGCGGCGATACGCACAGCAGCCAGCCGAGCGCGATCCACCACCAGGACACGGTGGGCGCCCAGGGCGCGGAACCGACGAGGTGCAGCGCATTGAGGACGGCGGCCGCGGCCACGCCCCAGCGCAGCCCCGCGACCGTCAGCAGCGGCAGCATCAGCAGCGTCTGCGCGAGGCCGGTGCGCCGGGGTACGGGCCGTACGGTGCGCGGGGCCGTCGCCTCGCCGTCCCTCGCGTCCAGCGTCCGGGCGAGCGCGTCCAGCCGCGGGTTCTGGTAGATGTCGCTGACCGACCCGCTGGGGTAGCGGTCCCGGATCCGCGAGACGAGCTGGGCGGCGGCGAGGCTGCCGCCGCCCGCCGCGAAGAAGGAGGCATCCGGACCGCTCGCCGGGGTGCCCAGCACCTCGCCCCACAGCTCGGCAAGCCAGCTCTCGGTTTCGGTCAGCCCGTCCGCCGATCCGGCCGTGCCGACCCCCGGCAGCGGCCAGGGCAGCGCGGCCCGGTCCACCTTGCCGGAGGTACGGGTGGGCAGCGTGCCCACGACCGCGAGCAGCGGCACCAGCGCGGCGGGCAGCACCGCCCGCAGCCGGTCCAGCGCGTCCGCCTGGTCGAAGCCGCCCTCCTCGCCCCCTTCTTCGGGCACGACGTACCCCACCAGCAGCTGGTGGCCCGCCTTCGTCGTGCGCACCGCGGCCGCGGCGCCCGCCACGCCCGGCAGCGCCTGGAGCGCGGCGTCCACCTCGCCCAGCTCGATGCGGCGGCCGCCCAGCTTGACCTGTTCGTCGGCCCGGCCGACGAACAGCAGCCCCTCCTCCTCGGCGCGCACCAGGTCACCGCTGCGGTACGCCCGCTCCCAGCCCAGCGACGGCAGCGGGGCGTACTTCTCTGCGTCCTTCGCCGGGTCGAGATAGCGGGCGAGACCGACCCCGCCGATCACCAGCTCGCCGACCTCGCCCAGGGGCACGACCTCGCCCCGGGAGTCCACGACCGCCAGCTCCCAGCCGTCGAGCGGCAGCCCGATCCGCACCGGGCCCTCGCCCGTCAGCTGCGCGGCGCACGCCACGACGGTGGCCTCGGTCGGACCGTAGGTGTTCCACACCTCACGGTCCTCGACCGCCATCCGCTCGGCCAGCTCCGGCGGGCACGCCTCGCCGCCGAAGATCAGCAGCCGTACGTCGTCCAGCGCCTCCACCGGCCACAGCGCCGCCAGCGTGGGCACCGTGGAGACCACGGTGATCTCCTGCTCGACCAGCCAGGGCCCGAGGTCGACACCGGTGCGCACCAGCGACCGGGGCGCGGGCACCAGACAGGCCCCGCTGCGCCACGCGAGCCACATCTCCTCGCAGGACGCGTCGAAGGCCACCGAGAGACCGGCCAGCACCCGGTCGCCCGGGCCCATCGGCTCGTCGGCCAGGAACAGCCCGGCCTCGGCGTCCACGAACGCGGCCGCGCTGCGATGGGTGACGGCGACGCCCTTGGGCTTGCCGGTCGACCCGGAGGTGAAGATGATCCACGCGTCGTCGCCCGGCCCCGGGCGGCCGGGGGCGCCGTGCGGCTCGGCGCGCAGTGTCATCTCCAGCCCGGTGCCGAGTACGACGCTCACCCCGGCCTCGGAGAAGACCAGTTCGGCCCGCTCGTCCGGGTCCTCCGCGTCCACCGGCACATAGGCCGCGCCGGCGGCCAGCACGGCGAGGATCCCGACGTACAGGTCGGCGGTCCCGGACGGGACGCGGATGCCGACCCGGTCGCCGACGCCGACGCCCGCCCCGGCCAGCCGCCGCCGCACCCGCTCCACCTCGGCCAGCAGCGCCCGGTAGCTCAGCGCGGACCGGCCGTCGTCGACGGCGGGGGCGTTCGGGTGGCGGCGGGCCGTCTCGCCGAGGACGTCCATGAGGGTGCGCTCGGCATGGGTGCCGCGCCCCGGGAAGAGGGCGGGCGGCGCCACGGGCTCCGCGGCGGGTGCGGGCAGCGGGGCGATCAGTGTCTGGGGGTCGTCTACGACAGTCATCCGGCCTCTCCGGAGTCGGTGGACCGAGAGTTCGGCGACACCGTCCGGACCACCGGACCATCGGCCTCCGCCATTCCGGCTCCACACTGAGCCGGGTCCCGAACACCCGCTCGCGGCAGATGACTGCCGCGAGGGCGAACACTCGGCGCGGCTCTCCAGCGGCCGACCCGAATTCGCGGCCGCCGATGGCCGGACGGGCCTGTTCCGCCCCCCAACCGAACCGACGCCGCATAACGCCGAGCAGGCAGTTTACCCAGCGTTAACAGGAGTCCCCGGCCGCACGGGACGCGTGCGGCCCCGGGCGGTGGCCGCGCGCCCCGGCGGCCCGCCGCCCCGTCTGCCCTCGTCCCTCGTACAACATGCCTGGTGGGGGCCTGTTTTCGCGGTGCCGTCCGCGGTTCGCCACAGCGCTTCGGAGGGGCCGGTGATCCTGTGTCCGGACTCACAGCGGCCCCGGCCAGGGCGGATCATCTCCGGCCACCGCGTACCGCGGGTCGTGCTTGGCCGATCGTGCAAACCGGCCCGGGGCATCTTGGCCGATGCGCGCATCCCCGCGCCGCCCCGCTGCCGGATCATCAGGGGCCATGCGGCAGCGGAAGGAGCGGGTCGGTGCACGGTGAGAACAAGCTGACGAGACGCCGGAGCGTGGCGGGGCTGGTCGCCGACGCGAGCGGCGGCCCGCTGCGGCGCACCATGGGGCTGAGCCAGCTCACGCTGCTCAGCGTGGGCGCCACCCTCGGCACCGGGATCTTCGTGGTGCTGGGCGAGGCGGTGCCCGAGGCCGGTCCGGCGGTGGTGGTCTCCTTCGTGCTCGCCGGGGTCACCGCGCTGTTCTCGGCGCTGTCGTACGCCGAGCTGGCGGGCATGATCCCGGGCGCCGGATCCTCGTACAGCTACGCCTACGCCACCCTCGGCGAGCTGGTGGCCTGGGTCTGCGGCTGGTGTCTGATCCTGGAGTACGGCGTGTCGGTGGCCGCGGTCGCGGTCGGCTGGGGCCAGTACGTCAACGAACTGCTCCAGCTCACGATCGGCTGGACGCTGCCCGATACGCTCGCCGCCCCGCCCGGCGACGGCGGGGTGCTCAACGTGCCCGCCGCCGTGATCGTCGTCCTCGCGATGGTGGTGCTGCTGCGCGGGGCACGGGAGAGCGCGGTCGCCAACGCCGTCATGGTGACCGTGAAGGTCGTCGTGCTGGTGATGTTCTGCGCGGTCGCCTTCACCGCCTTCCACGCCGGGAACTTCCGCCCGCTGTTCCCGCTCGGCACCGCCGGGATGACCGCGGGCGCCGCCTCGCTGTTCTTCTCGTACATCGGCTTCGACGCCGCGTCCACGGCCGGGGAGGAGGCGAAGAACCCGCAGCGCGATCTGCCGCGCGCCATCATCCTCTCGCTCGCCCTGGTCACCGCCCTGTACTGCGCGGTCGCGCTGGCGGCGGTCGGAGCGATGCCCTGGCAGCGGTTCGCGGGCACCGAGGCCACGCTGAGCCAGGTGCTGGTGCGCTCGGTCGGCGGCGGCGACCTGTGGCCCGTGCTGCTGTCCATCGGCGCGGTCATCGCCACCACCAGCGTCGTGCTGACCGTGCAGTACGGGCAGATCCGCATCCTCTTCGCGATGTCCCGCGACGGCCTCGTGCCCCCGCTCTTCTCCACCGTCCATCCGCGGACCGGGGTGCCGCGCGCGGGCACCGTCATCGTCACCGCCTTCGTCACGGTCCTCGCCGCGCTCATTCCGCTCGGCGCCCTCGCGGATGCCACCAGCATCGGCACCCTCTTTGCGTTCGCCCTGGTCAACCTGGCGGTGCTGATCCTGCGGCGGCGCAGCCCGGAGGCGCCCCGCGGCTTCCGGGTGCCCTTCGCGCCGGTGACGCCGCTGCTCGGAGTGGCCGCCTGTGTGTACGTCATGTACGGGCTCGGCGCCGACACCTGGATCGCGTTCGGCGCCTGGATGGCGGCGGGGCTCGCGGTCTACGGGCTCTACGGCGTCCGCCACTCCGCGCTGGGCCGGACCCCCACCCCCGAGAAGACCGTTCAGGAGACCGCGAAATGACCACCCCCGCGACCACCTCCGGGGCCACCCCCGCGACCACCCCCGAAACCGCCCTCGATGTGGCCGCCGATGTCGTCGCGCTCACCCGCGCCCTGGTCGACATCCCGTCCGAGAGCGGCGAGGAAGCCGCGCTCGCCGACGCCGTCGAGACCGCGCTGCGCGCCATGCCGCACCTGACGGTCGAGCGGATCGGCGACTCCGTGGTGGCCCGCACCGGGCTGGGCCGCGACCGGCGCGTGATCGTCGCGGGCCATCTGGACACCGTCCCGGCCGCCGGAAACCTGCCCGCCCGCCTCGACCCGGAGCGGCTCCACGGGCTCGGCGCCTGCGACATGAAGGGCGGCGTCGCGGTGGCGCTGCGGCTCGCGGCCACGCTCACCGCCCCGGTCCATGACGTGAGTTACGTCTTCTACGCCTGCGAAGAGGTCTCCGGCGACCGCAACGGCCTCGCCCAGATCGCCACCGAGCACCCCGAACTCCTCCACGCCGACCTCGCGATCCTCATGGAACCCTCCGACGCCGGGGTCGAGGCGGGCTGCCAGGGCATGCTGATGGCCGACATCACCGTGCGCGGCGCCCGCGCGCACACCGCCCGCGCCTGGCAGGGCGTCAACGCCGCCCACCGCGCCGCCGCCGTCCTGAAGCGCCTGGACGACCACACCGCCGAGCGCGTCGTCATCGACGGCCTGGAGTACCGCGAGGGGCTCAGCGCCGTCGCCGTGCGCGCGGGGGTGGCCGAGAACGTCGTCCCCGACAGCTGCGTGATCACGGTCAATCTGCGCTTCGCGCCCAGCCGTTCGCCCGAGCGGGCCGAAGCGTACGTACGGGACCTCTTCCCCGAGTACGAGGTGGAGATCACCGAGGTCACCCCCGGCGCCCTCCCCGGCCTCGACCGCCCCGCCGCCGCCTCGTTCGTCGCCGCGCTGGGCGCGGTGCCCCGCCCCAAGCTGGGCTGGACCGATGTCGCCCGCTTCACCGCGCTCGGCACCCCGGCCCTCAACTACGGCCCGGGCGACCCGTCCCTGGCCCACACCCCGGGCGAGTACGTCCCCCTCGCCCAGCTGCGCGCGTGCGAGACGCGGCTCGCGGACTGGCTCGGCGGCCGCTGACCCTACGTCGCTCCGGCCGACCCTACGTCGCTTTGGCCGACCCTACGTCGCCTCGGCCCCGCGCAGGCCCGCGAGCGTACGCAGCTGAAGCCACAGCACCAGCCGCTCGTCCGGGTCGTCCAGGTCGATGCCCAGCTGGGACCGCACCTGGCGGAGCCGGTAGCGGCAGGTGTTGGGGTGCACGGCGAGCCACTTCGCCGCCCGTGCCATGTCGCAGCCCGCGTCCAGCCAGCACACCAGGGTGCGGGCGTAGTCCGTACCGTGGTCGGCGTCGTACGCGAGGACGTCCCGCCACGCCCCCGCGGCCAGCTCGCGCCGCTCGCCGAGGAGCCCGGCGAGCCGGAACAGGACGGCCCGGGCCCGCACCTCGTACACGGCCGCGACCGGCTCGTCCGGCCCGAGCACCCGCAGCACCAGATCGGCGTCCTCCCGCGAGCCGGGTATCTCCGCCGGGTCCGGCACCACCTCGCCGAGCCCGGCCCGCACCGGCACCCGCAGCGCCTGCCCGGCGCGCCGCACGATGTCCTCCGCGAGCCGCCACTGCCGCTCCCCGGCGGGCCCGCCCCGCTCCCCGGTCACCGGCAGCAGCGCGTACACCACCCCGTCGACCAGGACGCACGCCTGCCGCCCGTAGCGGGCCTCGCACTGGAGCCGTACGAGGTCCAGCAGCCGCAGCGCGGCCTGTTCGCCATCCGGCGCGGACGCCGTCGGATCCAGTGCGAACGCGGCCACCCGCAGCGGGGTGCCCGAGGTGAGGCCCAGGCGCTGGGCGGCGGTGGCGGGTTCCGCGGTGCCGTCCAGCAGCCGTCGCAGCAGATCACCGGTCAGATGCCGGGACAGCTCGGCCGCCGCCCGCGCCCGCAGCAGAAGCAGCGCGGCGGTGGAGGCGCCCTGGGCGAGCTGGGTCTCGGCGTCGGGGGCGAGCGTCCCGTCGTCCACGACCCACAGGGAGCCGAGGGTCTCGCCGCCCGCCCGGACGGCGACGGCCAGCCGCGGCAGCTCGCCCTCGCCGAGGGCGGCGAGCCGGACCGGGCTCGGGGCGGCGAACAGCACCCGGTATTGCTCGGTGTTCTCCGGGCTGTCCGGCACCTGACGGCCGAGGATGCCCTGCCGCCTGGCCTCGTCGACCGGCTGCCCGGGCACGGTGGAGTACGCGAGGACGCTCTGCCGCGGATCCTCGATGACGGTCGCCCCGCCCACCGCCGCGGCCACCGCGCCCGCCAGCGAGAACAGATCCCCGAGCGCGGCCCCGTCGCCCGCCGGGGACGGCCGCGCCCCGATGGCCTGGGCGAGCAGCAGATGGACGTGGTGCCAGGCGGCGTCCTCGTCCACGGTGAGCAGGGCCGTACCGCACTCCTCCGCCTCGGCGACCGGCCCGGCCGCGCCGCGCACCACGACCCCGGCCATACCGGCGGCGGCCGCCTCCCGCACCAGTGGCCCGGCGGCCTCCGCCCGCACCCCGACGGCCAGCAGCAGCGCGCCGGGCGCCCGGGACGGCAGCGGCGCGTGGGCGTCGTACAGGAGCACCTCGGTGACGGGCGCGGTGAGACCGGCCGGGGTGGCGGTGAGGGGGCGCAGGGTGGGTTCGCCGAGAACGGCGAGGAGGTCCCCGAGCGTGCGGGCGTCCATGGGTGCGGTGTCCGGGCCTTCCTGTGGCCATTGGCCGATCGTCACAGGACCCTAGGACGTCTTTGTGCGCCTGGACAAGAGGGGCCGGGGTGTGGCCCGGGAGACTCGGTGCCATGACACCAGCAGTGACGAGGGACGCCGGTGCGCTCGCGTCCGCCGCCGCCCACACCGCCGGGGTCGGCGTCCGCACCGTGGACGATGTGGCCGGTATCCGGGCGGTGGCCGACTTCCTCGCCGACGTGTGGCAGCTGCCGCACACCAATCCGCCCTATCCCAGCGAGGTGCTGCACAGCCTCGTGCACGCGGGCGGCGCGGTGCACGCCGCGTACGGCGCCGGGCCGCGCGGCGAGCGGCTCGCGGGGGCGGCGGTCGCGGTCTTCGGGCCGCCCGCCGACGGATGCGCGTACTCGTTCGTGGCGGCGGCCACCGCATCCGACCGCGGGGTCGGCTTCGCGCTGAAGCAGGCCCAGCGGGTCTGGGCGCTGGAGCGCGGCGCCCGCACCATGCGCTGGACGTTCGACCCGCTGGTGGGCCGCAACGCCCGGTTCAACCTGGTCAAGCTGGGCGCCGTCGGGGCCGAGTACCTGGTCGACCTGTACGGGCCGATGAACGACGGGGTGAACGACGGCGACGAGAGCGACCGCCTCACCGCCGCCTGGACCCTCGACGCCGAGGCGCCGCACAGCGCCGGTGCCGCCGACGAGACCGCAGACGAGACGGCCCGGGCGGCCGCCGCGGAGATCCGCCGCGCCCCGGACGGCGGCCCGCTCGCCGTACGCGACGACCGGCGGCTGTGGTGCCGGATCCCCGAGGACATCGTCGCGCTGCGCGCCGCCGACCCCGCCCGGGCGCTGCGCTGGCGGCACGCCGTACGGGAGGTGTTCACCGACGCGTACGCCGAGGGGCTGCGCGCGACGTCGATGTCCCGCGACGGCTGGTACCTGCTCACCCCGAACCCCCGTGAGGAACCGCGCTCATGAGGCTCCAACGCGTCGAACTGCTCCATGTCGCCCTTCCGCTCGTCACCCCCTTCCGCACCTCCTTCGGAACGATGACCAGCAAGGACACCTTCCTGCTGCGCGTCGTCACGGACGAGGCCGAGGGCTGGTCCGAGTTCGCCGCCGACCCGGAGCCGCTGTACTGCTCCGAATTCGTCGCCGGTGCCGAGAGCGTGATCCGGGACTTCCTGCTGCCCCGCGTCGCCGCCCTCCCCGAGCCGACGACGGCGGCCCTCGCCCCCGCCATGGCCGCCGTCAAGGGGCACGAACTCGCCAAGGCCGCCCTGGAGACGGCCCTGCTGGACGCCGAACTCCGCGCCTACGGCATGCCGATCGCCACCTTCCTCGGCTCGGTCCGCGACCGGGTGCCCGCGGGCGTCTCCGTCGGCATCAAGGACTCCCTCCCCGAGCTTCTCGACGACGTCGGGAAGTACCTGGACGAGGGGTACGTCCGCATCAAGCTCAAGATCGAGCCGGGCTGGGACGTGGAGCCCGTGCGCGCCGTACGCGAACGGTTCGGCGACGCACTGCCCCTCCAGGTCGACGCCAACACCGCGTACACCCTCGCCGACGCGCCCCACCTGCGGAAACTGGATGCCTTCGACCTGCTCCTCATCGAGGAGCCGCTGGCGGAGAACAACCTCCACGCCCACGCCCGGCTCCAGCGGCGGCTCACCACCCCGGTCTGTCTGGACGAGTCCATCCACACCGCGAGCGACGCCGCCTCCGCGATCGCCATGGACGCCTGCCGGGTCATCAACGTCAAACCCGCCCGGGTCGGCGGCTATACGGAGGCCCGCCGCATCCATGACATCGCCACCGCCCACGGCGTCCCGGTGTGGTGCGGCGGCATGCTGGAGACCGGCATCGGCCGCGCCCCCAACCTGGCCCTCGCCGCCCTCCCCGGATTCACCCTGCCCGGCGACACCTCCGCCTCCAAGCGGTACTTCGCCGAGGACATCACCGAGCCGTTCGTCCTGGAGGACGGCCATCTGCCCGTGCCCACGACGCCCGGTATCGGCATCGCCCCGCTGCCGGACGCCCTCGCCCGTTTCACCACGGCCACCCGGGTGCTGTACAGCAGGTGACGAGGCGTCTGCCATGATCGGTGGCATGGACAGCGCAGACGGCGGGGCGGGCAGTCTCGACGAGGATCAGGGCTATCTGCTGGACAACCGGCAGACCGAGGCGGGCATCCGGTTCGGTGCCCTGGCCGAGCTGTTCGACCCGAGCACCTTCCGCCACGTCGACCGGCTCGGCATCGGCCCGGGCATGCGCTGCTGGGAGGTCGGCGCCGGCGGCCCGTCCGTCCCCGAGGGGCTGGCGGAACGGGTCGGGCCCACCGGGCAGGTGATCGCCACCGACATCGACGTGTCCTGGACGCGCACCACGGCCACCGGTCCCGACGGGGTGATCGAGGTGCTGCGTCACGACGTGGCCGTCGACCCGCCGCCGCCCGGCCCCTTCGACCTGGTGCACGCCCGCCTCGTCCTGGTGCACGTCCCCGACCGGGCGGAGGCCCTGCGCCGGATGGTCCAGGCGCTGCGGCCCGGCGGCTGGCTGCTGCTGGAGGACGCCGATCCGGGGCTCCAGCCGCTGCTGTGCCCGGACGAGTCCGGTCCCGAACAGCGCCTCGCCAACCGGCTGCGGTCCGGTTTCCGCGAGCTGATGGCGCAGCGCGGCGCGGACCTCTCGTACGGGCGCACCCTGCCCCGGCTGCTGCGCGAGGCCGGGCTGGACGACGTGTGCGCCGACGCGTACTTCCCCGTGGCCTCCCCGGCCTGCACGGTCCTGGAGGCCGCCACCGTGCGGCAGATCCGCGCCCGGCTGGTGGCCGCGGGCCTGGCCACCGACGAGGAGATCGACCAGCACCTGGGACACGTCGCCACCGGACGCCTCGACCTGGCCACCGCCCCCATGATCTCCGCCTGGGCGCGCCGCCCCTGAGCAGTCACCGAGCAGCCCTCGAGCACCCTCATCTGATCCAGCCGAACGACAGCTCCACCGCCCGCTGCCAGTTCTCGTACTCCGCCTGCCGCCGCCCCGGATCCATCGAGGGCAACCACTGCCCGGCCCGGTGCCAGTTGCGGCGCAGCCCCTCCAGGTCCGGCCAGTAGCCGACGGCCAGCCCCGCGGCGTACGCGGCACCCAGCGACACCGTCTCCGAGACCATGGGCCGCACCACCGGCACGTCGAGCACATCGGCCAGGAACTGCATCAGCAGATTGTTGGCCGTCATCCCGCCGTCGACCTTCAGCGCCTTCAGCGGCTCGGGCGAGTCGGCGTTCATGGCGTCGACGACCTCGCGGGTCTGCCAGCCGGTGGCCTCCAGCACCGCGCGGGCGAGATGGCCCTTGGTGATGTACGAGGTGAGCCCGACGATGACGCCGCGCGCGTCGCTGCGCCAGTGCGGGGCGAACAGGCCCGAGAAGGCGGGCACGATGTAGCAGCCGCCGTTGTCCTCGACGCTGCGGGCCAGGGTCTCGATCTCGGGCGCGCTGTGGATGAGGCCCAGCCGGTCGCGGAACCACTGCACCAGCGAGCCGGTGACGGCGATCGGCCCCTCCAGGGCGTAGACGGGCGGCTCGTCGCCGACCTTGTAGCCCACGGTGGTGAGCAGCCCGTGCCGGGAACGGACGAGGCTGGTGCCGGTGTTGAGCAGCAGGAAGCTGCCGGTGCCATAGGTGCACTTGGCCTCGCCGGGCGCGAAGCACGTCTGCCCGAACAGCGCCGCCTGCTGGTCGCCGAGGGCGGCGCCGATCCGCACGCCCGGCAGCACCGCCCGCGCCACGCCGTAGCCCTCGGCGGAGGGGCGGATGTCGGGCAGCATCGCCCGCGGCACCCCGAAGTACGTCAGCAGCTCGTCGTCCCAGGTGAGGGTGCGGATGTTCATGAGCATGGTGCGGCTGGCGTTGGTGACGTCGGTGATGTGCAGCCCCCCGGACGGCCCGCCGGTGAGGTTCCAGATCAGCCAGCTCTCCATCGTGCCGAACAGCACCTCGCCGCGCTCCGCGCGCTCCCGCAACCCCTCGACGTGGTCGAACAGCCAGCGGATGCGGGGCGCGGAGAAGTAGGTGGCGGGGGAGAGCCCGCAGCGGTCGAGGAAGAAGTCGTCACCGGTGCTGCGCCGCAGCTCCTGGACGAGCGCGTCGGTGCGGGTGTCCTGCCAGATGATCGCGTTGCCCACGGGATGGCCCGTACGGCGGTCCCACACCACCGTGGTCTCGCGCTGATTGGCGATGCCGATCGCCGCGATCTGCTCGGGGCCCGCGCCCGCGTCGCGCAGCGCCCGGGGCACCACGCGCCGCAGATTGGACCAGATCTCGGCGGGGTCGTGCTCCACCCAGCCGGGCTTGGCGTAGTGCTGCCGGTGTTCCCGCTGGGCGACGGACGCCAGCCGCCCCTGGTGGTCGAAGAGGATGCACCGGGTGGACATGGTGCCCTGGTCGATGGACATCACATAGCGTTCAACCATGGCCTTTGCCTGCCTTCGGGCGGGTACGAGCAGGTCAGCGGGTACGGGCGGGACATGGGGTCACCAGCGGGCCGCGCCGAGGTCCCGGGAGATGGCCCGTGCGGCGTCCCGGGTCAGTCCGACCAGTGACGGCTGGGGGCGGCCCTTGCCGTCGCAGATGCGTTCCACGGTGCCGGACACCCCGACGGCGCCCACGACCAGGCCGCCCTGGCCGCGTATCGGTGCCGCGATGTCCGCCTCACCCATGACGGTTTCCTGGACCGCGGACGCCCATCCGGCCTCCCGGATCTCGCCCAGCGCCTGGTTCAGCGCCTGCGGGGAGGCCAGCGTGTGCCGCGTGTAGGTCTCCGGCTCCGCCTCCATGACCGGTTCCACCGGCGTCGCCCCGAACGCCAGCAGGACCTTGCCCAGGGCGCTGGCGTGCAGCGGCAGCAGCGAGCCGACGTCCAGGGTCTGGAAGGTGTCGTCGGGTCGGAAGACATGGTGGACGATGAGCACCTTGCCCTCCAGCGGCACCCCGATGCGGACGGCCTCCCCGCTGCGGGCGGCGAGGGCGTCGGCCCAGTTGAGGGAGCGGGACCGCAGCTCGTTGATGTCGAGGTAGCTGGTCCCCAGGTGCAGCAGCGCCGCGCCGAGCTGGTACTTCCCGGTGGCCCGGTCCTGTTCGACGAAGTCGACGCTCTGGAGGGTGCGCAGAATGCCGTGGGTGGTGCCCTTCGCCAGGCCCAGTGAGGCGGCCACCTCGCCCAGTCCGAGCCGACCGGAGCCCTGGGCGAGCAGCCGCAGAATTGCCGCCGCACGCTCGATGGACTGCACCGGGCCGGCCATGTCGTGATCGTAGCTCTTCGGGCATGTGTTCACCCCCGCACGGGAACGTTCGGTAATGCCGACCAGGATTCGTTGACCCCGTCGGTCGTCGCCCATAGCGTCCGTATCAGGACATGAGGAACACGACCGGCGGACCATCCGGAAGGAGGAGATATGGCGGACCAGCTGACCATCCCGTGGACCGGCGGCACCTACGTCGATCATCACTTTCCGGTGCCGCATCTCCACGAGGCCGTCGCCACCGTGCGGCGGCGGGCGCATGCGCTGCTGGCCGACTGGGGGCTGGCCGCCGACACCCTGGAGGACGCGCTGCTGGTGGTCTCGGAACTGATCACCAACGCGGTTCTGCACGCCCTGCCCCCGGCCGTTCTGCGGCTGCGCTGGAGCGAGACCAAGGGATGCGGCACCCTGCACATCGCGGTCACCGACGGCGGACCGACGCCCCGGGGCCCGGGCTCGGCGGAGGAGACCGAACCCGATGAACACGGGCGCGGGCTCGGCATCGTCACCGCGCTCTCGGCCCGCCACGGCACCCACCCGGGCCACGGGGGAGTCGTCACCCGCTGGGCGGAGATGCCCGTCGGCTGACCGGTGCGCGGCCATGGCCCGGTTCACTGGCGCCCGTGCGGGGAGATGGCGAGGGCGGCGACATCGTCGTTCGGCGGCCCGCTCAGCGTCGTCACCTCGCCCCGCGAGATCAGGACGGGCTCGATGCGCCCGTGGTTGATCACCGTCACCCGGTGCGCGAGCGGGTCGTACTCGATTAGCGCAGCGGTCACGAACAGCTCGTCGTCCGGGATCTCCGCGGCCTCCCGCGCCATCCGGCTCTCCAGCCGGGCACAGACCTGCCCCAGGTCCCCGGGTTCGTACGCGGCCCGGCGGAAGCCGCCGAGCACATCGGCGACGGTACGGACCGCCTGGAGCCCCTTTCCCCGGACGTCGCCGATGATGGCCCGCTCACCGTTGCGGTGCGCGGCCAGCGCGGTGCCGAGGGCGCCGACCAGGGCCGGGCCGAGCGTGAACGCGGCCACCACCGGCAGGGCGATGAGCAGGAAGCTCACCAGCCACTGCACGGGCGTCACCGGCTCGATCGCCAGGATCGCCGCCACGTACAGGACCGGCAGCCAGCGCAGCCAGGCCGGGGGCGCGGGCACACCCCGGAGTGCGTCCCGGGCATCGGCCACCACGCTCCTGGGCGCCTGATAGCGCACGGTGGGGGGTGTCTTGCCGATCATGCCGGGCTCCCGACGCCTAGCCCTCGTCCGGCCCGTCGCACACGAGGCGGATGACGCCGTTCGGGCAGAGCCGCGCGGCCAGCCGGGCCTTCTCGTGCAGCGCGGGCGGAGGGCGGTCGTCCAGGACGATCACCATGCCGTCGTCCTCGGCCTGGTCGAACAGTTCCGGTGCGCGCAGGGTGCACAGACCGGCGCCCCGGCACCGGTCGCGGTCCACCTCGACGCGCATCACGCTCACTCTTCCCAGGTGACGGGGAGCCGGTGGACTCCGTAGACGAGCATGTCGTCGCGCAGCGGCACCTCCTCGCGCGGCACCGCCAGCCGCAGGGTGGGAAACCGCCGGAGCAGCGCCGGGTAGCCGGTCCGCATCTCCATCCGGGCCAGATGCTGGCCCAGGCACTGGTGGATGCCGTGGCCGAAGGCGATGTGCTCGGTGGCGTCGCGGGTGATGTCCAGGTCGTCGGGGGCCGGGAACCGGGCGGGGTCCCGGTTGGCCGCGGCGATCGAAGCGACCACGGTCTCCCCGGCCCGCACCCGCACCCCGGCGATCTCCACGTCCTCCCGGGCGACCCGGACCGTGCCGAACTGGACGATGGTCAGATAGCGCAGCAGCTCCTCGACCGCGTCGTCGGCCCGCTCGGGCCGCTCGCGCACCAGCCGGGCCTGCTCGGGGTGGCACAGCAGGGCGAAGGTGCCCAGGGCCAGCATGTTCGCCGTCGTCTCATGCCCGGCGATGAGCAGCAGCAGCCCCACGCCGGTCAGCTCCGCGTCGGAGAACGCCGCCGCGTCCGTCTCGTCCGCGCCCTTCGTGTCCTGGACCAGCCGCGACAGCAGCGCCTCGTCCGGGCGGCGCCGCTTGGCCGCCACCAGATCCCGCATGTAGTCCCACACCGCGTCCCGGGCCGCGAAGATCGTCTCCTCGTCCTCGTCGATCCGGAACAGGGTGGCCGACCACGCCTGGAAGTCGGCCCGGTCGGCGTACGGCACCCCCAGCAGCTCGCAGATCACCAGGGACGGGATGGGCTGGGCGAACGCCCGCACCAGATCGGCGGGCGGTCCGGCGCGCTCCATCGCGTCCAGATGATCCGCGACGATCCCCTCGATGCGCGGCAGCAGCTCCCGTGTCCGCCGCACCGTGAACCACCGGGAGAGCAGCCGCCGGTACCGGGTGTGCTCGGGAGGGTCCATGCCGATGAACGAGCCAAGACGGCGCGGATCGTCCTCCCGGACCGGAAACGCCCGGACAGGCGACGACGCCCGGATCCGGTCCGCGCTGAACCGGTCGTCCGCGAGCAGCTCGCGCACGTCCTCGTAGCCGGTGAGCAGCCAGCCCGCCTTTCCGTCCGGAAAGGCCAGCCGGGCGGCCTTCCGCCGCTCCCGGAGCGCCCCGTACGCACCGGGCGGGTCGAACGGGCAGCTTCGGTGGCGGGGCAAGGAGACCGGGGACGGCCCGGATGAGGTGACGGGCACGGATGCGCTCCCTTCCACCAGGCGTTCACACAGACATTTACATTCGAGCGTAATCGGTACAAACCGGGCTGACCCGATGTGGCCTGCGGTGCCTGCGGGAGCCGCTACGAGGAGCCGCTACAGGCCGAGGGCGTCCAGGCTCGCCTCGACCGCCAGCACACCGCCGAGGCCGAGTACCGCGAGCACCGTGGTGTACGTGGTGCGCGCCTTGATGGCGTCGATGACGGAGAGGTTGAAGTACTCCTTGAACATCCAGAACCCCGGGTCGTTGACGTGCGAGAAGGCGATGGAGCCGCAGGACACCGCGAGCACCATGAGTTCGGGGTGGACCCCGCTGCCGGCGATCAGCGGCTGCACCACCCCGGCGGCCGTGACGACGGCGACCGTGGCCGAGCCGAGCGCCACCCGGAGGATGACCGCGATGAACCACGCCAGGAAGATCGGGGACACCGGCCAGTCGTCCGTGAGGTTCTTGATGTAGTCGGATATCCCGCCCTCCACCAGGACGCCCTTGAAGGCGCCGCCCGCCCCGATCACCAGCAGGATCATCGCCATCGCCTGGGCCGCCGAGTTGCACGACTTGCTGACCTCCGCGAGCCCCCGCCCGATCCGCGGGCCGAACGCCCACAGGGCCAGCAGCAGGGTGAGCAGCAGGGCGATCGGCGCCGAGCCGATGAAGGTGACGAAGGGCAGGGCCGCGTCGGAGTCGGGCACGGCCATGTCGTACACCGCCGCCCCGGCGATCAGGACCACCGGGAAGAGCGCCACCGACAGCGACCAGCCCATCCCGGGCATCTCCTCCTCGCCGAAGGTGCGCTCGGTGACCAGGCCCTGGGGGATCTCGGGGTTCATCCGCCGGACGAACGGAAGCCGCGGCCACACCAGGGCGATCAGCGCACCGAACGGCACGGCGAAGAAGAGTCCGTAGAACAGGGTCAGTCCGACCGACGCGTCGAACGACGCGGCCACCGCGGTGGGTCCGGGGTGCGGCGGCAGGAAGCTGTGCATGGTCGACAGGGCGATGGACATCGGCAGCCCGACCCACAGCAGGTTCGCCCGGGTGACGCGGACGATGGTGAACGCGATGGGCACGATGATGACGAAGGCCACCTCGTAGAACATCGTCACGCCGATCAGCATCGCGGTCACCACCATGGCCACCTGCACCCAGCGCAGCCCGAAGGTGTCGACCAGCTTGCCCGCGATCCGCTGGGCGGCGCCGCAGTCGCCCATGACCCGGCCGACCATGGCCCCCAGCCCGATGACGATCATCGTGTCGCCGATCTGGTCCCCGATGCCGCCCGCGAGGACGTCCGGGATCTTCTCCAGCGACACCCCCTGCACCAGCGCGACGCCGACCGCCACCAGGAGCAGCGCGATGAAGCCGTTGAGCTTCAGCTTCGTCATGAGGAACAGCAGGCTCAGAACGCTGATCCCGACGATGACAAGAGGCATGCGACCCCCGGCTCCACATATGTGTACTTGGTCTATGTATGGAGATGGAGGCTAGGTTGGCACCGGACGGCGGGTCAATAAGCGTGCGTGACCTTGTTGTTGAGGGCGGCTCAAGGGCCCATCCCACGGACGGATGGACTTTCAGCCGATCTATCGCGCAAGCGGCTTGTATGTGCTCATGCTGGCCCCATGACGGAAGAGGGCGAGAACGTCCCCGCCTATCGGACGGTCCGGGTGGCCGCGCCGGAGGCGCCGGTGGCGGCGGTGGCGGATGTGGAGGCATGGCGGTCGCGGGAGGTGTATCCGGAAATCCTCTCGGCCGGCGGGCCGGTGTTCGGGGTGGTGCGGGAGCGTGAACACGGCGGCTGGGAGCTGGTGTCGCCGTTCTCGGGGCTGGCGCCGCAGGACGCCCGTGAGGGCATGGGCTGTCAGTTCCGCAAGATGGCACAGGAGGCGGAGGCCGCCGGTGACCGGGCGGGCCTCGAGGAGTGCATGGCCGCCGCGGAGCGGATGGACTGGGAGGTCATCGACGAGATGACGGTCCAGGGCAGCCGGTTCCGGGTGGTCCGGGCCGAGCGCTTCCTCCGCTCCGGCCCCCAGGGGCCCGAGCCGCCGCGGATCACCGACCTCGATCCGGCGCCCCCGGGGGAGGCCCACAGGGCGCCCGACCCCACCTCGGGGTTCGTCATCGATCCGGTGACCGCCACCGGTGTGTCCGACGGCATCCTGAAGCTCGAACTGCTGTCGATGCTGCCCAAGCGGGGCAGCGTCCCCCAGGAGGTGCGCGACGACTGCCTGCGGGCGGCGGACACCCACCCGGGAGGCGTGCTGCTGCCGCCGACGTTCATGACGGTCGAGAGGGCCGCCGGGGAGTGGCGGTCCGACTGTACGGGGACGTCGACCACGCCCCAGGGCGCCCGGGACACCCTGGCACTGGAGATGCGCGTCCTCATCCCGTGGAAGCTCGGTCTCGAACCCGCGGAGCGCGTCCCGTACATGGCCGCGGCGGACCGTCTGGACGCCGAGCGGGGCGATGAACTGGAGGTGCAGGGGCGGCTGTTCAGGATCGCGCGCGTCGAGCGCCTGGTGCGGATCGGGCCGGACGGGCCCGAGGGGCCCCGGCCCTCCGACTGGGATCCGCAGCCGCCGGTGAAGCTGCACGACCAGCAGCTCCGCGAACAGGGCCTGCTCATCGACGACGAGGAAGACGACGAGGACGACGAACTCGAACTCGACGCGCACACCCGCAAATTGGCCGAGCTGTTCAACGAGGAGGAGGCCCGGCGCAAGGCGCGCCACGAGGGGCGCTGAGCGCGGCGGTTGTCAGGCGATGAGGACCTAGGCCACCGCGGAGACGGCGCCCACGGCCACCCCGTAACCGGGAATGGCGAGCAGCGGCCAGGGGACGGGCCTGGGCACCAGCACCCGCCAGTGGAACGCGTAGTCCCGGTACTCGGGCAAGCCGTCCGTCCCTGGATCTCGGTGCGGGGCGACGGGGCTGCCGCCGCCTGCCTGTCGCCCCGCGACCGCTGCGGAGGATCAGACCTCCAAGTCGTTCTCGATCCGGCGCAACTGGTGGCGGGCCATCGCCAGGTTGGCCCGGTTCTTGTCCAGCGCCAGATAGAGGAACAGCCCCTGGCTGTTCCGGCCCTTCAGCAGCCGGATCAGGTGGTACTGGCTGCCGAGGGTGATCAGTATGTCCTCGATGGAGTCCTTGATGCCGAGCTGTTCCATGGTGCGCACCTTGGCGCGGACCACATCGGTGTTGCCCGCGGCCGCCACCGTCAGGTCGAGTTCCTTGCCCCCGCCCAGGGTGCCCAGGGCCATGCCGCTGGAGTAGTCGACCAGCGCGACGCCGAGGGTGCCCTCGATGGACGTCATCGCCTCTTTGAGCGCGGTCTGGGTGTTCGCCATGATCTGGCAGTTCCTTTCGATGGATGGTGTGTCCGGGTGGTGTGCCCGGGTGGTGTGCGGCTTCAGCTCTGCTCGGCCTTGCCGAGCGCGTCGCCCACCAGCTCGGCGACGCGGGCGCCCGACCGGCGGGCTTCCATATGGAGACGGCCCACGTTGGTGCGCCCCCCGGCCAGCACGGTCAGGACGGCCGCGGGGCCCGCGGCGTACGTGGCGACATAGCCCTCCTCGCCGCGGACCAGCAGTTCGCGGAAGGCGCCCCGGCCCGTGGCGTCGGCCAGCGACTGCGTCACCCCGAGGGCGGCGGCGGTCAGCGCGGCGACGCCCTCGGGCTCGATGGTGGCCGTGTCGTGGGCCAGTACGAGACCGTCGCTGGTGGCGACCAGGGCGCCGGTCACATGAACGACGCGGGCCCGCAATCGGCGCAACTCGTCCAGGACTTCGGGTTCGGCGGCCAACAGCTCTCTCCTCTCCGCACGCTGTCGCGGGTCGGGCGGGCGCCGCCGCGGATCCATGCGCTGCCGCGGGTCCGTGCGCTGCCGCAGGGCGCGTCTCACGACGGGACGCCCGAGGCGGCGGGGGCGGTCGGGGGAATCACAGGTGTGCCTCCAAGGCGTCACGGAGCCGACGCAGCAGGGGGGCGTCGGGTTCGGCGAAGTCGGCCGCGGCCGGGCCGGGTACCGGGGCCGACGGCAGGGGGGTGCGGGGTGATCGGGGCGTCTCGACGTAACCGGCGGCCGCCAGCCGCCGCACGTCGAGCAGCGTGTGGAAGGCGGGGCGGCCCAGCGCCCGGGCGATCCCGGCGGGGGTGCGCATCCCGTCGGCGTGCGCCAGCACCGCGCGCTGGCGGCGGGTGACCGGCGGGAGGTGTCCGTCCGGGCGGCGCAGCACCACGGGTTCGGTGTCCACCCGCGGATACGGCCACACGCTGTCGAGCAGCTTGCCGCGCCGCCGGATCTCCCGCTCGACGGCGACCGCGCCCACCGGGCGCACCGGGCCGAGCCAGTGCGCCGCGCCCCGCTGGAAGCCGCGCGGTCCGCTGCCCGGCCCGAGCGCGAACCAGGCCGCGTCGAACAGCGCGCCCAGGTGGCAGATCTCCAGCTCCGCGCCGGTCAGCCGCCCGCTGTCCACGAGGAACCGGCCGACCAGCCCGGCGGTGGCGGTGCGGTCGAACGCCTCCCGCCAGCTGTCGGCGGTGAGCCGTCCGCCGGTGGTGAGCAGCACGTCCAGGCCCGGGGACAGCGGGCTCTCCGCGTGCACGACCTGCCCGTCCGCGAGATAGACGGTGCCCGCGTCGCACAGCAGCGCGCCGCTGGCCCGCTCGGCGGCCAGCTCGGTGAGGCGGGGCGCGGGGCCGGGTCTCATCAGAGGGCCAGCCGCTGCGACAGATCGCGCAGCCGCATCCGGGCGAGTGCCAGGTTCCCCTCGCGGCGGTCGAGCCACAGGTAGAAGAAGACACCGCTGTCGAAGGCGGTGTCGACGAAGCGCAGCAAGTGGTAGCAGGTGCGGGTGGTGACGATGACGTCCTCCACCGGAGCCTCCCCGGGGGCCGAGCCGTCGCCTTCCCCGGGGGCCGAGCCGTCGCAGTGGCCGTCACCGCGCGGTTCGAGCGCCGCGAACGCGGACTGCTCGGCGGCCATGCGCGCCAATTCGGCCGTCTCCGCCGCGGTGGCCTCGGGGTCGCCGTCGCGTGTCTCGCCGACCATGCCGAGCGCGAGCCCGCTGGTCCACTCGATCACGGCGGCGCCGCGCGCGCCGTTCACCGTCATGGCGTCGAGCAGGCATTCGTCGATTCCGGGCATGCGGTCTCCCCTCCTGCGTTGCCCGTGGCGCACCCGAGGGCTCGCCAGTGACGGAGAGGTTACGCACGGTTCAGCGGATGGGGGTGAAATCTGTCGATGGGCCGAAACCGCGTACGCCGTGTAGTACGCTCCGCGGCCCTTTGGTACCTCCGTGGCCCCATGGACCCCGGCGGCAACGCGGCGGGGGAGCGGCCGGTGCGGTGCGCGCCGCCGGGCGCACCCATCCGGACCAGCCCGTTCGCGCCGCGGTGCGGTCGTCCGTACGCAAGAGCCCGCGGCCTATGCGGTCGCCGCACCGCCGGTGCCGCGACCGCGCCGGATCATCGCCGCACCGGGACGGACGTAGCGAGAACAGGCTCTTCTGGGTTACCGCGGGGGAGACGCATCATGCGATTGTCCTACGTAGGCATATGACAGATGGATAGGCGCCGGGCGCTTCCCGCCCGCTGAGCTGACCGAATCCCGACGCTCAGCTCTCGTCGCTCGCCACGCCGTGCGCTCCCTGCGGCTGGCGCAGCGGGACGACGCCCACACAGCGCCCGTCCCGGTCCAGCAGCCGTCCCATGTGCTTCACCGTGCGCAGCACCACCGAGCGGTCGTCGATGGTCAGATGGGGCACCTGCCGCGCCACATGCGCCTCGAAGCCGTGCACATCGCTCATCGCGCGCAACCAGACGTCGATCACCACGTTGTGCGGACCGGCCGTGATCGAGCACGACCGCACCTCCCGCATCCCGGCCAGCACCCGGGTGCTCTCCCGCAGATACCGCGCCGGTACGGACGCGAAGTACACCGCGGACAACGGCCAGCCGGACAGCGGCCGGGCCAGATCGCAGCGCACGCTGACCCGGGAGGCCAGCAGGACCCCGAGCCTGCGCCGCACCGTGGTGGTACCCGCGTCGGCGCCCGCCGCCAGGTCCCGTATGGACATCCGGCCGTCGGTGTTCAGCAATTCCAGCAGCCGCGCGTCCAGCGCGTCCCGGCCCGGGGTGCCGCGGGTCGCTTCGGGCGCGGGGCAGGCCGCCGCCTCCAGCCGGGCGCACTGCGCCGCGTCCAGGCTGCGCAGCCGCCACCGGCTGCCCTCGGTCGGCATGGCCGTCGCCACATGGGTGCGGGTCGCCCGCACCCCCGGCCGCCCCCGGAACAGCACCGTGGAGAGGTGCGCCAGCTCGTCGAGGCCCGTGGTCTGCACGGTGGCCACCAGGTCCCGGCTGCCCGCCGTGAGCTTGACGTTCGCCACCGCCGGGTCGGCGGCCAGGGCCTCGGCCACCTCCTCGCCGACCCCGGGCTCGGTGTCGATCTCCACCACGGCGGTCACCACGAGGCGCGCGTCGGACAGCCGCGGATAGGCGGTCACCCAGGCCAGGCCCGCGTCCTCAAGCCGGTGCCAGCGCCGCGCGGCCGTCACCGGGTTCACCCCGAGGACGTCGCCGACCAGCGTCCACGGGGCCCTGGGGTGGATCTGGAGGGCGTGCACCATGGCCCGGTCCAGTTCATCCAGTTCGCCCTGTGGTTGCGCGGCGGAAAACTGCGTGTCCATGGGCGGCTGATTCCTGCGCGTCGTGGCCGATTCTCGATGGAATGCTGCACCGTAGCACGCGGAAAACACGTCGGCCCAACACTGCTGCCTACCTGTTTACCGCACGCGAGGAGTGAATCCGGTCCATGAAGGATCAGCTGGCCCCCGAAACCGTCCGGACCGCGTTGCGCATCGAGAACGCGACCCTCATCGACGGCACCGGGGCGTCCCCCGTGACCGACGCCGTCGTGATCAGCGACGCCGAGGGCACCCTCACCTACGCGGGACCCGCTGCGACTGCACCCCCTGGGCCTCCCGCGTCCGGCGGCGACACGGCCGGGACCCGCGTCATCGACGCCGGTGGCCGCACCGTCCTCCCCGGCTTCTTCGACTGCCACACCCACTTCGCGTACGCCCACGCCTCCCCGCCCGGCCGCCGCGGCGAACTCGACCCGGTGCTGGTCACGTTCGACACCGCCACGCGCATGCGGCAGACCCTGGACGCGGGCATCACCAGCGCCCGCGACCTGGGCGGGCTCTCCGCGGGCTACCGCATCGCGGTGGAGAGCGGACGGATCACCGGTCCCCGGCTGCACACCGCCGTACGGATCATCAGCCACACCGGCGGCCACGCCGACGTCCGCCTCCCCGACGGCACCGACCTCAGCGGCGGCGCGATGTCCGAGATCGCCGACACCGTGGACGAATCCCGCCTCGCCGTGCGCAAGGTGCTCCGCGCGGGCGCCGACCTGGTCAAGATCTGCGCCACCGGCGGCATGGGCAGCCCCTACGACCAGCCGGAGGACGAGGGGCTGCTGGAGGAGGAGATCCGGGCCGTGGTGGACGAGTGCCGTCGCCACGGTGGCAAGCCGGTCGCCGCCCACGCCCAGGGCACCGAGGGCATCCTCAACGCCATCCGCGGCGGCGTCACCAGCATCGAGCACGGCTACGGCCTGAACGACCAGGCCCTGGAGATGGCGGGGGAGCGCGGCACCTTCGTCGTACCGACCCTCTCCACCGTGTACGCGGGCATCGACAAGGACACCATGGCGCCCTTCCACTACGAGAAGAAGACCCGCTGGTCCGGCATCACCAAGGAGAACATCGCCCGCGCCATCGAGCAGGGCGCCCGCATCGCGCTCGGCACGGACGCCGCCGTCTGCCCGCACGGCCAGAACCTGATGGAGCTGAGCTACCTGGTGGACCTCGGCATGGACCCCATGGCCGCCATCGTCGCCGGCACCCGCACCGCCGCCGAACTCCTCGGCGTGGACGACCGGCTCGGCACCCTGACCGCCGACCGCACCGCCGACCTGATCCTGTGCGACGGCGACCCGCTCACCGACATCGGTCTCCTCGGCGACCCCGCCAACATCCTGTGCGTCGTCCAGGACGGCGCGGTCAAGAAGGACCTCCTGCTCCCAGCAGCCTCGAAAGGAGCGCGCCCCTGATGGCATCGCTGACCGGAATCCCCGCCCAGAACGGCAAGTCCCCGGATAACGGCAAGCCCCGCGGGCTCGACCGGGTGCTCTCCCTCATCGAGCGGGCGGGGAACGCCCTGCCCAACCCCGTCGTCCTGTTCGCCGGGCTCTTCGCGCTGCTGGCCGTCGTCTCCACCGCGCTCGCCGCCACGGGCGTCTCGGTGAAGGTCCCCGGCACCGACGACACCAAGAACATCGAGGGACTGCTCACCGGCACCGGGCTGCGCTGGCTGCTGGAGAACCTGATCCCCAACTTCGCCACGTTCCCGCCCATCGGCGCCGTCGTGGTTCTGATCATGGTGGTCGGGCTCGCGGAGAAGACCGGCCTGCTGGAGACGGTGATGCGGGCCACCCTGGCCCGCATGCCGCGCGCCGCCCTCCCGTACGCGGTGGCGCTCATCGCCAGCCAGGCGCACATGATGAGCGACGTCGGAGCCATCGTGCTCCCGCCGCTGGCCGCCATGGTCTTCAGGAGCGCCGGACGCCACCCCGTGGCGGGTCTCATCGGCGGCTTCGCCTGCGTCACCGCGGGCTACGCGGCCGGGTTCACCATCGGCTCCCTCGACGCCCTGTACGTCGGGATCACCCAGCAGGCGGCCGCGGTGCTGCCCGCCGCCGACGGGCTCCACATCCACCTGCTCATCAACTACTTCTTCACCGCCTCCAGCAGCATCGTGCTCGCGCTGCTCGGCGGATTCCTCATTAGCCGCGTCCTGGAGCCGCGCCTCGGCCCGTACGAGGGCACCTACGAGCCGGCCGACGGTGAGTCCGGGCAGGAGGACCTGACCCTCACCCCGGTCCAGCGCCGCGGCCTGGTGGCCACCTGTCTCGTCGTCACCGGGTACCTGGCCGTGGTCCTCGCGCTCTGGCTGCCGCCCGGGGCCCCGCTGCGCGGCAAGGGCGGGGCCTTCGTGCCCTCGCCCGTGCTGGACGGCATCGTCCCGGTGCTCTTCTTCGCGTTCCTGCTCGCCGGGATCACCTACGGGTTCACGGTCAGGAAGCTCAGCGGTGCGGAGGACGTGGTCACGGCCATGACCGACTCGATGAAGAACATGTCCGGCTACCTCGTCATGATGTTCTTCGCCGCCCAGGTCATCGCGCTGTTCACCTGGTCCAATGTGGGGGTGCTGCTGGCGGTGAAGGCCGCCGCGCTGTTCAAGGCCCTGGGGGTGACGGGCTTCTGGGCGATCATCGCGTTCGTCCTGCTGGCCTCGCTCCTCAACCTCTTCATCCTCTCCGGGTCCGCCCTGTGGTCCCTGGTCGCCCCCGTCTTCCTGCCGGCGTTCATGCTGATGGGCATGAGCCCGGCGCTCAGTCAGGCCGCGTTCCGCATCGGCGACTCCGCCACCGGGGTCATCACGCCGATGAACCCGTACCTCTTCCTCATCCTCGCGATGGTCCGCCAGTACGAACCGGAAGCCCGGCTCGGCACCCTCATCTCCCGGCTCGCCATCTTCGTCGTGCCGTTCATGGCGGTGTGGCTGGCGATCCTGGGGATCTTCTACGGATTCGACCTGCCGCTGGGCCCCGGCGCGACCATCGGCCTGAAGTAGCCCAACCCCTGTCGCATGCGAACGGCCCCGGGCGACCGCCCGGGGCCTCGCGCACACTCAGGCGCTGAGCACGTGCGTACCCAGCAGGCCGAACAGCAGGACGCCCACGGCGATGCGGTAGATCACGAAGGCGTTGAAGGAGTGCTTGGCGACGAACTTGAGCAGCCAGGCGATCGACGCGTACGCCACGACGAACGACACGACCGTGCCCACGGCCAGCGGCGCCGCCGCCACACCACCGCCGAGCGCGTCCTTCAGCTCGTACACACCCGCACCCGTGAGGGCGGGCAGGCCGAGGAAGAACGACAGCCGGGTGGCGGCCAGCCGGTCCAGATCCAGGATCAGCCCGGTGGACATCGTCGCCCCGGAGCGGGAGAAGCCGGGGAAGAGCAGCGCGAGGATCTGCGAGCCGCCGACCAGCATCGCGTCCTTGAGGGACGTGTCGTCCTCGCCGCGCTTGTGACGGCCCGTCCGGTCGGCCGCCCACATCAGCCCGCTGCCCACGATCAGCGACCCGGCCACCACCCACAGGGACGCCAGCGGCCCCTCGATCAGGGGCTTGGCGGCGAGGCCGACGGCCACCACGGGGAGGGTGGCGTAGATGACCCACCAGGCGAACTTGTAGTCGTGCCGCTCGCGCAGCTCCCGGTTGACGATGCCGCGGCCCCAGGCGCGGGCGAAGCGGACGATGTCCTTGAAGAAGTAGAGCAGCACCGCGGCGATGGCGCCGACCTGGATGACCGCGGTGAAGGCGACGACGGCCTTGTCGTCCACCGGGATGTCCATCAGCCCCTCGGTGATCTTGAGGTGGCCGGTGGAGGAGACGGGCAGGAACTCGGTCACCCCCTCGACGACGCCGAGGACCACGGCCTGGCCGATGCTGATCGCGCTCAACGGAGCCATCCCTGCGCTGGTGACATGTCCCTCTTTGTAGCACGGCGGCCGTTGTGTCCCGGCCCGTGTGTCCCGGCCCGCCGGTACGCGACCTGAGTGCGCACCGGCGGGCCGGGGGCCGCGCCCACTAGGGTCTGTTGCGAAAGTGGATCTTGTTCGTTGATGATCACTTCCTGTGGGACGTGGGGATCTGACGAACGGCCAGTGGGCCCGGCTTGAGCCTCTGCTGCCGACGGGCATCAAGCCGGGGCGGCCGCAGGTGTGGACGCGGAGGCAGCTGATAGACGGCATACGGTGGCGGACCCGGACCGGTGCTCCCTGGCGGGACGTGCCCGAACGTTATGGGCCGTGGGACCGGGTCTATGACCTGTTCCGGCGCTGGCAGCGGGACGGCACCTGGGCAAGGATCCTCACCCAGCTCCAGGCCGAGGCGGACGCGAAGGGCCTGATCACCTGGGAGGTCAACGTCGACTCCACCGTCTGCCGGGCTCATCAGCACGCCGCGGGAGCGGCGAAAAAGGGGACCTCCAGAAGGAACCGCCCGGCGGGATCTTCGTCGAGCCGGCCGACCACGGCCTCGGACGCTCCCGCGGCGGACTGACCAGCAAAATCCACCTTGCAGTCGAGCAGGGGCAGAAGCCCTTGTCCCTCGTGATCACGGCCGGGCAGCGGGGCGACTCCCCGCAGTTCGAAGCGGTCCTGGAAGCCATCCGGGTTCCGAGGCTGGGGCTCGGCAGGCCGCGCAAGCGCCCGGACCGGGTGCGGGCCGACAAGGCGTACGATTCCCGCGGCAATCGCTCCTACCTGCGCAGACGCGGGATCAAAGCCACCATTGCGGTTCCGGCGGACCGAGTCCGCAACCGCCTCAAGCGTGGATCGCGTGGCGGGCGGCCGCCGAAGTTCGACAAGGACGACTACAAGCAACGGCACGCGGTCGAGTGCGGGATCAACCGGCTCAAGCGGCACCGGGCCGTTGCCACTCGGTACGACAAACTCGCCGTCCGCTACGAAGCGACAGTGCTGGTCGCAGCCATCAACGAGTGGCTGTGACCAGCACTTTCACAACAGGCCCTAGCTGGTCAGGTTGATGATCAGCGGCAGCGAGGCGAACGACAGCACGATGCTGATGATCACCGAGGAGGCGATGCGGTGCTCCTCGCTCTTGACGTGCTGTGACGCGAGCATCATCGGCACCGGGGAGACGGGGAACGCCAGGATCAGGGCCGTCTCCGCGGCGACCTCGTGACCGGTCAGCACCAGGCCGATGGCGTACGTGCTGAGCGGCAGCACGACCACGCTGGTCAGCGCGATGGCGATGGCCCCCGGGCTCAGCTGGGGCATGCCGACGCGGGCGAGGGTGACGCCCACCGACAGCAGTGCCACACCCGAGGCGGCCTGGCCCACCAGCGACAGCGAGCTCTCGATCATCTCGGGCGGACGCACCCCGGCCAGCGCGATGACCAGCCCGAGCAGCGGGGCCCAGGCGAACGGCTTGCGCAGCGGCCGGAGGACCTTCACCCAGGTGGGTACGGGCCTGGCTGCCGCGGCCCCGGTGCCGCCGTCCCGCTCCTCCTCGGCCGCGGCCGGCCCGCCGCCCGTGGACACCAGGACGCGGGAGGGCGCGGACGCCGCCGCGGTGGCTTCCGCGGCGTGCGGGCGGCCGAGGTTGAGCAGGATCAGCACGAGGGGGTCGAGGATGACGTTGACGAGGATGCCCGCGATGGCGATCGGGATCGCGGCCTTGGCCCCGCCGAACAGATTGCCCAGGATCGTGACGCCCATGAAGGCGTACTGCGGCTGGACGGAGGCGAGCGCCAGGATGGACGCCTGCGGCAGCGGCAGCCGCCCGAAGAGGCGCAGGCCCAGCAGGATCAGCCCGAACAGGCCGAGCAGCCCGAGGGCCAGCATCCCCACCAGGGGGCCCTGGCTCAGCAGGATGTGGCGCGGGGTGTTCGCGATGCCCAGGAAGAGGGACGCCGGGAGGGCGAACTCCATGGTGAGCACCCGGAGCGCGTCCGCGCGCTGACCGTCGAACGACGTGCCCCGCCCGGCCCCGTAGCCCAGGGCGATGACGAGGAACACGGGCACGACGATGGTGAAGATGTGTGAAAAAGACATGGTCCAGTCCCCAATTCAGCCGGTGAGTACGCGTCGTCAGACCGGCTGGATCGGGCGGTAGACCGGGCTCCACATGGCCTCGCGGACCGTGCGGTCGAGCTGGTCGTCCGCGATGGGCGTACGGGCCACCCCGTCGTGCGCGGCGGCGCGGGCGACGGCCGCGGCGACCGCGGCGGAGGTCTCGCGCAACTGGTCGACCAGCGGGAGGATCGGGGCGCCGGGGGTGCCGGAGTCGATCATCTCGGCGATCTGCTCGGCGGCGGCGAGCAGCATGCCGTCGGTGATCCGGGTGGCGCGCGCGACGATCGCGCCGAGGCCGAGACCGGGGAACACCAGGGCGTTGTTGGCCTGCCCGATGACATGGGTGACCCCGTCATGGGGCACGGGCGGGAAGGGACTTCCGGTGGCGATCAGGGCCCGTCCGCCGGTCCACCGGACCAGGTCCTCGGGCTTGGCCTCGGCCAGCGGGGTCGGGTTGGACATCGGGAGGATGACGGGCCGCTCGGTGTGGGCGGCCATCTCCCGCACGATCTCCTCGGTGAAGGCGCCGCCCTGGCCCGAGGTGCCGATGAGGATGGTCGGCCGGGCGCGGCGGACCACCTCGGCGAGCGCGATGCCGCCGACCTGCTCGTCCCGGTGCCAGTCGGCGACGTCGGCCGCCCGCCGGGCGTACCGCCGCCGGTGGTGGTCGAGCCCCTCGGCGTCATCGGTGATCAGGCCGTACCGGTCGACGCACCAGAACCGGTCGGACGCCTCCTGCGGGTCGAGCCCGTCGGCGATGAGGGCGTCGCGCAGCTGGTCGGCGATGCCGAGCCCGGCCGAGCCCGCGCCGAAGATGACGATGCGGTGGTCGCGCAGCGGCGTACCGGTGACGCGGGCGCCGGACAGCACGGCGGCCAGGTTGACCGCGCCGGTGCCCTGGATGTCGTCGTTGAAGGTGAGCGCCCGGTCGCCGTAGGTGTCGATGATGCGCCGGGCGTTGCCGGACCCGAAGTCCTCCCAGTGCAGCAGCGCGTCGGGGAAGACGCGGCCGACGGCGGCGATGTACTCGGCGATGAAGGCGTCGTACGTCTCGCGGTCCACCCGCGGATGACGGTTGCCCAGGTAGAGCGGGTCGTCGAGGAGTTCCTGGCGGTTGGTGCCCGCGTCCAGCACGACCGGCAGGGCACGCGCGGGGTCGATTCCGGCGGCGGCGGTGTACACGGCGAGCTTGCCGATGCAGATGTCCATGCCGCCCACGCCCCAGTCGCCGATGCCGAGGATGGCCTCGCCGTCGGTGGCGACGAGCAGGTCCACGTCCTCCGGGCCCAGGCCGCTGGCGCGCAGCGAACGCTCGATGTCCTGCGGGGCGTCCACCGAGAGGTAGACACCGCGGGAGCGGCGGTACTCGTGGCTGTAGCGCTGGATCGCGGTGCCGACGGTGGGGGTGTACACGATCGGCAGCATCTCGCTGAGGTGCTCGCCGAGCAGGTAGTAGAACAGCACCTCGTTGCGGTCCTGGAGGGACCGCAGGTACACGTTCTTGTCCAGGTCGGTGGCCTTGGCCCGGTACTGGGCGTAGGCGCGGGTGGCCTGCTGCTCCAGGGTCATGACCTGGGCCGGGATCAGGCCGGTCAGCCCGAGGGCGTCCCGCTCGGGCTCGGTGAACGCGGTGCCCCGGTTGAGGCGGGGGTCGCTGAGGATGGCGCGCCCCCGCGAGGTGGTCTCCCAGGTGTGATCGGTCGGGTTCCACCGGGTCGCCGCGCCTGCGGAAGAGGCAGGGTCGGACGCCTCCGCTTCGGTGAGATCGCTCTTCATGGGTACTGCTTCCTCACTGGTCGTGCTTCGCGGTGGGTGACACCGCTAAAAACCACGATACCAAGAGGTTGAAAGGCGGACCTTTAGGGGGGTCGCGGTATGTGCGCTGGTCAGGGGCGTTGACCCGGAGGAGGGGCGGGCCCATCGGGTCGAGATGACTGTACACACCATCAATTGGAGCTGGTGGTAGAGCATCAGCGGAAGGATCACCGGACCCGCCGAGTCCCCGAACAGCACCGCGGCCATGGGCAGCCCGGTGGCGAGGCTCTTGTTGGAGCCGCAGAAGACGATGGCGACCCGGTCCTCCCGGCCGAACCCGAGGCGCCGCGCGGCGTACGACGTCGTGACGAGGGCCACCGCCAGCAGCGTCGCGGCCACGCCCAGCAGGGCGAGCAGCCGCACCGGAGTGATCTGCTGCCAGATGCCCTCCGTCATCCCCCGGCTGAACGCCGTGTAGACGACGAGCAGGATCGCCCCGCGGTCCAGCAGGCCGAGCGTCCGCCGGTGACGGACGGTGAACTCCCCGATCCAGCGGCGCAGACACTGCCCGGCAGCGAAGGGCAGCAGCAGCTGGGTGGCGATGCTCAGCAGACCGTCGGCCGAGAAGCCGACCCTGGAACCGATCAGCCAGGCCGCCAGCAGCGGTGTGACGGCCATCCCGGCCAGGCTGGAGTACGTACCGGCGCAGATGGCGGCCGGGACGTTCCCCCGGGCCGTGGAGGTGAGGGTGATGGAGGACTGGACGGTCGAGGGGACGACGCAGAGGAAGAGAACGCCGGTGGAGAGCCGGTCGGTGAGCAGGAACGGGGCCAGGCCGCCCACGGCCAGCCCCAGCAGCGGGAACAGGACGAAGGTGCTCGCCCCCACCAGGAGGTGAAGCTTCCACTGCCGCAGGCCGTGCACCGCCTCCCGGGTGGACAGCCGGGCGCCGTACAGGAAGAAGAGCAGCCCGATGGCGATGTCCGCGGCGCCCTCGACCGCCCCGGCCGCCCGTCCGGAGGCGGGCAGCAGCGCCGCGAGCGCGACCGTGCCGAGGAGGGCGGCGACGTAAGGGTCGACCGCCTTCCTCAACCGGCCCGGCCATGACCACGGCCATGGCCAGGACGGGGACTTCACGTCAATCACCGCTTTCGCTTTCGTGATCGCTGCCTGCCGTGCCCGCGCTGAGGAGCAGGGTGTCGAGGGTGCGGTCGATCTCCAGCCAGGAATCCGCGAAGGAGTTGTCGATGACCGCCAGGCCGACGTGCGGCCCGGTGACCGGCGCGGACTCCTCCGGCTCCTCGTCAGGTGCGCACGGGCACGGACCCGATGCGGCAGGTGCGGCAGGTGCGGCGGGGCGGCAGGTACGGCGGCCCAGGCGGCCTGGCCGCCGCAGAGCACGCCCGCGGTGGCCGCGAGGACGATTCCCCCGGTGGATGCCCGGGTAAAGCCGCTTTCTTTTTCGGCTTTCGATGACGGCCGGTGCCGGACCGGAAAGGCGTCGGCGATACGGAACGGAATCCGCGGGTCATACCGCGGCCGGATGGTGATCGGCGTGATGCCTGCTGATGTTCCCCTCCAGCAGTCCCGTGGCCCCCTTCACGCCGATGCAGCCGGTCTCCCGGGTGTCCGGCAGGCGGCCGTCCGCCATTTTCAGGTCGACCAGCGCACCGTCGATCGCCCCGTGCGCGGCGAAAAGACACGGGGTGCTGTAGATCGCGATATCGACGCCGAGATCCGTCAGCTCGGAAAGCGAAAGCCGGGGCGATTTCCCGCCCGCGATCTGATTGAACAGCAGCGGCTTGTCGCCGACGACCTTACGGATCCGGCGGATCCACTCCACGCTGCGCACCCCGTCGACGAGCACCACGTCCGCGTCGGTCTCCGCCAGCGCGGCGGCCCGCCGCATGATCTCCGCCTCCTCGGTGGCGTCCGTGCGCGCCACCACGAGCAAGTCCTTCCTGCTGCTCAGCACCAGGTTGAGCTTCTCCAGGTACTCCTCGAGCGGCAGCACCAGCTTCCCGTCCGCGTGTCCGCACCGGCGCGGCCGCTTCTGGTCCTCCAGGATCACCCCGGACGCGCCGCCGCGCTCCAGCCGCTGCACCACATGGCAGGCGACCTCGGGGTCCACATAGCCGTCGTCGATGTCCACGAGCAGATGATGCCCGGGGAACGCCAGCCGCAGCCGCTCCACGAAGTTCACCATGTCCGGCCATGCGATGAATCCGATGTCCGGCAGCCCGTAGTACGATGCGGCGAATCCGAAACCGGAGACGAAAAAGCCGTTGTAGTGGCGGGCCGCGATCGACGCCGAGTACATGTCATAGATGCCGATGAGTGGTGTGGTGCGAGGAGAGTCGATATCTTCTCGCAAGGCATGACCGTACCGCATGGTGTTCCCTTCGATCCGGTAACCTTCCACCGATTCCGGTTCAGGTTATGTGGAGGCGTGGGCACATTTACCGAAACCCAAGAAACGGTAAAGTGGCACACCGTGATGGAGTGACTGGATTCCAGGGAAAAAGATGCCGGTGCGGGCTCGTAGGGTGGTCGAGAGCACCTTGAGGTGCAGGCGGTGCGGATGAGGCGTCGCCCGCCGACGCTCCCTACGCCTGGCCCGCCGGGGACAGCAGGGTCCCCAGCGGGCCGAGGTCGAGGTTGAGGTCCTCCATGCGCAGACCGTGCCGGTCGCACATCTCCTCCATGCGCTGCTGGAGGATCATCAGCGTCATCCCGATCCGCTCCTCCTGCTCCTCCGTCAGATCGCCCTTGTCGACACGGTGCAGCGCCTGGCGCTCCATCAGCTGACGCAGCAGCTCGACCACGGTCAGCACGAGCTTGGCCAGATCGCGTTCCACCGAGTCCGGGTCGGTGCGCAGGCGCTGGGCGGGGGTGGGGCGGTCGGGAGTGGCTGACATGCGGCGGGGTTCCTTCCGGTCGGGGCAGTGGCGTCCGTCAGGGCAGCGGGGGAGCCGGGTGCTCGGCGTCGACGGGGGCGATGACCGCGCGCAGGTCGATCCGTACGAGATCGACGTCCGCGATGGACAGCACGAGGTCCCCGGCCAGCACGACCCCGCCCCGGAGCAGCCGGTCGAGGATGTCGATCAACGCGACCTCGCGGCCCGCGAGCGCCCGGGTGTCCTCCTCGTCCAGCGCGGTGCTCACGCGGACTCCCGGTGGGCGGCCGGCTCGGGCGGGAGGGCGAAGGAGTACGGCGCCCACGGGCCGGTCACCTCGACCCGCACCCCCTCCTGGCCTTCGGCTGCGGCCAGGACGCGGGCGCGGAAGTCCTCGGCGCGGTCGGCGGGCACCAGATACGCGTCGTTGGCGATGTTCTCCCCGGCATCCCCGCCTCCCGCCCTGGCCAGCTCGCCGCGCTGCGGCCGGTGGGCGACCCGCTCCACGGCGATCTCCCCGGCCTCGTCGGCGATGCGCGCGGCCGTCCGCACCGCGGCCTGCCAGGCGTCCTCGGCGCCGCGCCGCCGTCTGCGGCGCGCGGCGAGATATGCCCGGCCGGGGCTGAGCCCGGAGCCCCCCGCGTCGTCCTCCGGCGCCGCCGCGGCCGTCTCGCCACCGGCGGCCGTATAGACCTTGACGCCCCATTCGACGCGCCCGGTGAGCCGCTCCAGCAGCGGCAGGAACTCGTCCCGGCGCTCCTGGAGCACCTGCCGCACCCGGTCCTCGTCCCGGTACACGGTGGCCAGCCGCAGCGGCAGCACGGCGCCCAGCGGGGCCAGCGCCGCCACCACCCCGTGGTGGCCCCGGGCCAGCGATTCGAGCCGGGGCAGCTCCTCCAGGCGCGCCTTGAGCGCCGCTTCCCCGAACTCCCGGGCCGGAACCGGTCCCACGGCCGCGGCAAGGTCACCGGTCTCCACGAGCCCCACCTGCTCGTCGGCCACCCCGCGCAGCGCGGCGACCGCCCGCGCCGCCTCGGGGGTGGGGCGCAGCACCGCGTAGGCGTACACCATGTGCTGTGCGATATCGGTCACCCGTTCACGCTCCTGTCGCTCATATCGCCCCTGTCAGTCCTGTCGCCCCTGTCGCCCCTGTCCGGGGGCTGTGCCCGCAGCGCCGCGATCTCGGCGCGCAGCCGTGCGTTCTCCTCGCTGAGGGACCGTTCCGCCCCGTCGCCCCCGCCGTTCTCGCCGCTTTCCACGGCTCGGGGCCGTGCGCGCGAGGACAGCGACGGATCGTGCTCCCACCAGTCGATGCCCATCTCCTTCGCCTTGTCGACGGAGGCGACGAGCAGCCGGAGCTTGATGGTGAGCAGTTCGATGTCGAGCAGGTTGATCCGGATGTCGCCCGCGATCACCACGCCCTTGTCCAGCACCCGTTCCAGGATGTCGGCGAGGGACGGGGCGTCCCGCTGGTCGTACGAGGCGGGCAGGCGCGGCGAACCCAGCCTGCCCGCTACCGGTTCTGTCATCGTCACGGGGCTCGTCTCTGCTCGTGCCGTTCCAGCTCGTCCAGCCGGTCCAGCAACTCGTTCTCGCGGCGGTCGTACTCGTCCTCGTCGATCCGCCCGGCCAGCAGGTCCTGTTCCAGTTCGGTGAGGGCGCGCCGGACCGGCGCCGGGTCGTAGTACTCGCGCTCGGCCGCCACGAGCACCTGCTCGGCGACCCAGACGGTCGTGCGCACCGGCGCGAGCGGAAAGGTGAGGAGCCCGGTCAGCAGTCCCACGGCGCCCCCGTCCTCAGGCCACGAAGCTGTACGGGGGCAACGGCCCGCGCAGCCGGAAGTCGTAGCCGTCCCCGTAGCCCTGCGCCAACTGCCGCGCGGCCCGGGAGAACTCCTCGGCGCGCCCCCGCTCCACCAGGAACGAGGCGTTGAGGAAGTCGTCACCGGCCGGGGAGGACACCACCTTGTGGCGGGCCATCCCGGCCAGCCGTCCGACGACCTGCTCGGCGAGTCTCTGCTGCCGTACCCCCACCTGACGGGCGACCAGTTCGCCGAGCGCCACCCGGTCCTCGTACGAACCCCGGCCGTCGCGGGTGCGCTCGTTGAGGCGCCGCGCGTCGTCGGACTCGGTCAGCACCTCCCGCAGCAGGTCGTCCTGGGAGCGCGCCGCCTTCAGGTTGAACTCCGCGGTGGCATCCAGCTCATCGAGCCCGCGCACGTACTCGGCGCGCTTGGCGTCCAGCGCCGACTTCACCGCGACCTCGTCGGGGGCGAGCAGCCCGAACCGCATCGGCAGCACCGCCCCGTCCGCCATCAGCCGCCCCTGCACCTCCTGATGGGCGGCCAGGTCGCGGCGCTTGGGGCGCAGGGTCTCCGGCGCCGGGCTCACCACGCCCGTCAGCGGGCCGCTGGTCACCGCGCGCGGCACGCCGGACACGCCGCCCACCGCGCGCAGCCCGTCCAGCCGCAGCGGATGGTCGGAGCGGGTGATCGCGTAGAGGTAGAGATGCATGGTCACTTGTCCTCGTCATCGTCGCCGCCGAACACATTGCCGATGGCATCGATGGCGCCGCTCAGCGCGCCCTCGGTCTTGCCCCGGGCGCCGCCCTCGACGATGTTGCCGACGATGTCGCTCAGCTTGTCCGGGGCCTTGCGGCCGGATTCCAGGTCGAGGCGGTTGCACGCCTCCGCGAAGCGCAGATACGTGTCCACGCTGGCGATCACGATCCGTATGTCGATCTTCAGGATCTCGATGCCCACGAGGGACACCCGGATGAAGACATCGATGACGAGGCCGCGGTCCAGAATGAGTTCGAGGATGTCGAAGAGGCTGCCGGTTCCTGAACCGGTCGAGGTGGTGGCTGGTACTCCGCCGGTCTGCGTCATGACGGTCACGTGTGGTCGTCCTCTCGCTCGCTCGGTCTGCCCGTGTGCTTGTACGAGCGGGACCGCACCCGTGTTCACTCTTGATCCGCGGGAAACACGTGTGCCGCACAACGACGAGCGCCCCGCGCCACCGGGACTCGGCGGCGCGGGGCGCGGGGCGCGGGAGGACGGGATCAGCGGGAAAAGGGTGGTCAGCGGCCGCGGTCGAGCTGGCCGCGTGCGTAACGGCGCAGCCTTTCGTAGCCCAGGAGCATGCCCTGCGTGTCGAGGGTCACCCGGTACGAGGCCAGGATGGTCATGGTGTCCGGCACCCGTACCAGCTCCACCACCTCCACATCGGCCAGCCATCCGTCCTGTGTCGGCTGCAACGCGGAGACGGACTCCGGCGCGGTGCCCAGCAACTCGCCGAGCTGCTGGGCCGCGCCACGCATGGCCTGGGCCGCGGGAACCCGGCGCGGCCGGTCGTTCGTCTCCGGGGTGTCCGGATCAATGCTCGTCATGGTCCTACCGTGCCAAGTCGGCGGAGTGCGTGGTGTGCGGATCGCCGAAGCGCGTGACCGGCAGATCCTCCAGCAACGTGGCGAGCGCACCGGTGACCAGGGCGCACACCTCGTCCGGATCGGCCTCGGCGAGCGATTCCTTGCCCACGACCACCCGCATCAGCCCGATGCCCAGCATCCACGAAAGCGCCAGGTCGGCACGGAGTCCGCGGTCCTCGGCACTGCTCAGGGAGGCCAGCACCCGGGCGTAGTCGTCGCCCATGTCGCGCACCGCGGTACCGATTTCGTCGCCGCTGCCCACCGAGCGCAGCAAGGTGGCCAGCGCACGGTCCTCGCGGGTCCGGTCGCCGTGTCCGAGCATGCCGCGCAGCGCGGTCTCGAACAGCTCTCTCGGCGGGGTGGTGTGCAGCTGTTCCTGGCCATCGTGCGCCACCACCTCCCCGAACAGGGCCTTCTTCGAACCGAAGTAGCGGAACAGCAGCGCCTGGTTCACCCCGGCGCGCTCAGCGATGTCGCGTACGGTGGCCCGTTCGTATCCCCGCTCGGCGAACAGCGCCGACGCCGCCTCCAGCAGCATCCGCCGTGTGCCCTGCGCGTCCCGCCGAGGTGCTTCCGGTGTGGTTCCACCCATCATCCACTCCTGTCGTCGGCCGACCGCCCCACCGCTTGCCGCCCGCCGCTCCGTCGGAGCGTCAGAACACCGGCCGAGAGGCGCCGTTGACCGTATCAAGGGGACCGGCCTAGCTTCGTAAGCACGTGCTTACGCCAGGGAGGTCACGATGACCACAGCGGAGACGACACCCATCGCCTATCCCTTCAACGACCCCGAGGGCCTGGATCTTTCCGCGGCCTATGAGGAAGCGCGCCACCGTCCCGGACTGCTCCGGGTGCGCCTGCGGTACGGCGAACCCGCCTGGCTGGCCACGCGGTACGCCGACGCCCGGCTGGTCCTCGGCGACCGGCGTTTCAGCCGCGCGGAGGCCCTGAACCGGGATACGCCGCGGCAGGGCGAGGGGCAGATGGACGGCGGCATCCTGAGCATGGACCCGCCCGACCACACCCGGCTGCGCACCCTCGTGGCCAAGGCGTTCACCGTCCACCAGGTGGAGAAACTCCGGCCGTACGTCAGGGAGTTGACGCAATCGCTGCTGGACGAGCTGGAGGCCGCCGGGCCGCCCGCCGACCTGGTCGATCGCTACGCCCTGCCCATCCCGGTCGCCGTCATCTGCCGGTTGCTCGGGGTGCCGGAGGAGGACCGGCCGAAGTTCCGGGTGTGGAGCGACGCCGCCCTGTCCACCAGCTCCCTGACCGCGGCGGAGTGGGAGCGCAACCGCGAGGAACTGCGCGCGTACATGGCCCGGTTGGTGCAGGAACACCGGGAAACCCCGCGCGACGACATCATGACCTCCCTGATCGAGGCGCGGGACCAGGGCGACCGGCTCTCCGAGCTGGAACTCGTCGACCTGTGCGTCGGCATCCTCGTCGCCGGGCACGAGACCACGGCCACCCAGATCCCCAACTTCGTGATGGTGCTGCTCGACCACCCCGACGAGCTGCGCCGGTTACGTGAGGAGCCCGAGCTGATCAAGGGCTCCGTCGAGGAGCTGATGCGGTTCGTTCCGCTCGGCGTCGGCGCCTCCCAGGCCCGCTACGCCACCGAGGACATCGAGGTGGGCGGCACCCTGGTGCGGTCCGGGGAGCCCGTCCTGGTGGCCGTCGGCTCGGCCAACCGCGACGCGCTGCGCTTCGACGAGCCGGGCAGGCTGAACGTCGCCCGCCCCGCCACCCAGCACCTGGGCTTCGGCCACGGGGTGCACCACTGCCTGGGCGCGCCGCTGGCCCGCCTGGAGTTGCAGGAGGCCCTCGGCGCGCTCATCGGCCGCTTCCCGAACCTGCACCTGGCCGGGGACGTGGTGTGGAAGGACCAGATGCTGGTTCGGGGGCCGCGGGTCATGCCGGTGGGGTGGTGACCCCGATGACCTGGAAGGCCGAGGTCGACGGCGGCCGGTGCATGGCGTCCGGCATGTGCGCCGGGATCGCGCCCGATCTGTTCGTCCTTGACGACGAGCGGGCGCGTCCGCTGAGCGGGGAGGTTCCGGAGGAGGAACGGGTGCTGGACGTGGCGGACTCCTGCCCGGCCCTGGCCATCACCATCGTCGACGGGGGTGCGACGGTGGTCGGGCCGCGTCCCTGAGCGGCGCCACGGAGCAGCGTCACCGGAGACGCGTTACGGGACGGCGGGCGGTGAGGACACGGCGGGCGGCGTGGTGACCCCGCCGGCCCCGCTCGCCGCTCCCACCCCGGCACCGTTCACCACGTTCGGGTCGAGGCTCTGCTCGCCGCCGTTGTCCGCCGTACTGACGCTGTTGGGCGGGGGCGTGGGCTTGGACGTGCCGACGATGAACGTGGGCTCGCCCGGGGCGGGCTTGGGCGGCGTGGTGAACTCCGGGCCCTCGGTCGGGGTGGTGGTGATCTGCGAGACGGCGGAGTCGAAGTTGACCATCCCCGTCTTCTCCATCTGGGTGATGTGGTCGAGCACGGTGTTGTTGGCCTGGACCGCGAGCCTGCGCACCAGCGAGTTCTTGGTGGTCTGCCGGATCTTGGCGATGGAGCTGAAGATCTGGCCGTGGGTGACGCGCAGGATGTTCGCGTAGTACGTGTCGAAGTCCTTGCCCGTCTTCGCGTTCATCGTGTCGATGAAGCCCTGCTGTTGTGGCGTGGGCTTGTTGGGCAGGGTGATGCCGAGTTTGGGCGCGACGTCCCGGCTGATGGCGTCCAGCAGCTGATGACCGTCGAGCAGGTGCTTACCGGCGGTCTTGACCTGCTCCGTCGTCCCCTTCTGGATCCCGATCTTCCCGGCCGGGTACTCCCACAGCCCCGCCAGCCGCACCTTGACCACGAAGTCCTTGTCCGCCCCGCTGAGCGGCCCGAACTGGTTGTCCGACATCTTGCTGAGATTCGTGGCGGATTCCTGCGTCAACCCGGTCATCACGGGGGAGACGATCACGGCGAGGGTGACCACTACCGAGCCGATGAGCAGTGAGGTGCCTGTCACAAAGTACCGTGATCGCATGGAGCCTCCTGGCGGGGACCGCTTGTCGTTGTACGGAGCAGTTGTCGCGTCGCGCTGATGTCAGGCGCCGGCCGACACCAGTGAATACGGACCGTTCACTTCCGTCGCTCAAACATCTTGCCGTTTTTTACCCGCTCTTGGGTGGACGCCCCGTGACCTGTGCGGTCGCTACGATCCCGCCGTGGCCCTCTTCCTGATCGAGCGTCCCTCGCCCCACCCCGTCGACGAGACATGGCGGCGGCTGACCCAGTGGCAGCGGCACGGCAGATACGTGCCGTTGAGCAGCGTGGGCCTGCGGTCCGAGGGGCCGACGCGGGTGGGGTCGGTGGTCGTGGCACGCACCGGGGTGGGCCGGGCCGGGTTCGAGGACCCCATGGAGGTGGTCCGCTGGGAACCGCCGGGCGGCGGACGGCCGGGGCTGTGCCGACTGGAGAAGCGCGGCTCCGTGGTGCTGGGCTGGGCCGAGATCGAGGTATGGGCCAGCGGGGAGCAGTCGCGGGCGGTGTGGCGGGAGGAGGCGCGGGTGGCGCGGCTGCCACGGGTACTGGACGCGCCGACGGCCTGGGCCGGGCGTCTGGTCTTCGGCCGGGTGCTGCGCGGGCTGCTGGAGGACTAGCGGCGAGGGCTAGAGGGGCGAGGACCAGGGGCGAGGGCTCGCGACGAGGACCAGGGGCGAGGGCTAGGCCGCGCCGTCGGCGAAGGCGTCCGCGCGGATGTGGGTCAGCGGGGTGGCGGCCACCCGGTAGCGCCCGTTGGGCACCTCGCTCGACTTGGTGACGTGGACGGTGAGCGGGCCCGCCCACTCGTACCCCTGCTCCTCCGCGTGCCGCATCAGGCTGTCCGTGAGCGTCTGGCCCGCCTGCTTGCCGTGCCGGGACAGCTCCTCGTACACCTCGTCGGACAGCTCGACGTCATAGGCGTTGGGCACGACCACCCGGCTCGAACTGCACACCACCGCCTGACTGTCGCATTCCTCTCGCAGGGCGCCGAGCAGTTCCACCGGCTCGGTGGGGAACACCTTGGCGAGCAGTGCGTCCTCGAAGCGCTCTATGGCTCGTTCGATCCGGGTCAGTGTGTCCATGCTCACGCGGGTGCCCGAAAAGAAGCGGGTGTATGTGCGCGACTACGGTCCGCACATACACCCGCGCCCTGGGTGAGCATGGGGGGAAACGCTCAGCCGGCGCGGCTGAGCAGGGTCTTCACCCCGGTGGCCGTCAGCGTGACCGCTTCCGGGGCACCCGCGTCGATGGTCAGGGAAAGCTCCTCGGAGGGCCAGCCCTGAGCCAGCGCGCCCAGCGGCACCTGGTGGTAACGCTCGATCTGCGGCAGCGCCTGGTGCATGCGCTCCGGAGTGGTGAAGACCGGCACCAGCTGGGCGCCGTCCTCCTGCTGGAACACCGGCAGGGTCACCGCCTGCGGGTCGGTGTTCTCGGCGCTCTCGGCGGCGGGAAGCAGTACCTCACTTCCCGCGAGAGTGTTCAGCGCGGACTCGTCCGCACGGTCGGCAGCCAGCTCGCCGAGGGCGTGCTGAGTGGCGGTAACGGCGTTGTCATCGGGAAGAGCAGTCATGATTCCGTCCAAGATCGGGATATGCGAGTGGCCGTGCCCGGGAGCGGGCGTCCTGGCCACGGCTGGCTCGAATACCCGGTTGTATGGCACTCACACATCCCGTGGCGGAGTGTTTTCGTTTTCTGCTCGGATGTGGCGCGGGTAGCCGCTTGGACGCCGCTCAGGTGCCGCGGTACGCCTTGTAGTTCCGGAAGAGCAGATAGGTGTCGAGAATGTCGGAGGACGCGCTCTCGACCGACCGGTAGATCCCCCACTTGGGCCGCTGGTAGTCGCCCTGGTCCGGCATCTTCACGTTCGACATGCTGCCCTGCACCGCGACCGGGGCGCCGGATCCGGTGCCGTTACGTGCCGTGAACGTGGCCTTTCCGCTGGACCCGACGGTCAGCTTCCACTCGACGGTGATCCACTTGTTGCGCAGGGGCGAGAGGTCGGTCGAGGCGATGTCCGGCGAGCCGGAATTGGCGTACGCCCGGGCCCGCAACGTCTCCTTGCTGCCGCTGCGGCCGAGGTCCAGGGTGATGTACGGGCCGCCGTTGTCGACCGGGGTCTTGGTCTGGAAGATGTGCGTGAAACGGCTGGTGCCGTGCAGCGAGGACGGCATGTACATCTCGTACGAGAGGGTCCAGGTCTCCCCGTCCCGCATCTTCAGCTTCGTACCGCCCTGCACCATGCCCTTGGACTCGGTGCGCTGGCGGTCGCCGCCCCCGGTGGTGTCGCGGTCGTCCTTCCAGATGTTGAAGCGGTAGTGGTCGCCGCCTTCGATCACGACGTAGTCCCGGTCGGGATGCTGATTGCCGCGGTCGGCCTCGATGCCCTCGAATGCCTTGAGTCCGACGCCGGACGGGCTGGGGTTCCAGACCAGTTGCGGCGCCAGGGCGGCCGCTGCGGCCGGGGAGGCGCCCGACGTCAGCTGCCCGAGGAGGGGTACGCCGACGGCCGTGGCGGTCATGGAACCGAGTAACGTCCGACGACTGAAACCGCGTGGAGCAGAGTCTTCTGCCATGGTGGGCCCCTGTGGAGGAGGTCGGAGGAGCGGGAAATGGTCGATCCCACGCGTATGCGCGGGCGTGGCGCGTTCATACGATGGACTGGACCATTGGGGTCGTCAAGGCTCGCGACAGGGTTATTCATCCCATGTCTTGGCAATGACCTCGGCGGCCGCTCCCGGAAGGGGAACGGCCGCCGAGGACGTGAATGCGCTCCGTGGGCGCAGAACTGAGCTTGCGTCAGATCGTGGCGGCGTCGATGACGAAGCGGTAGCGGACGTCGCTGGAGAGCACCCGCTCGAACGCCGTGTTGATCTCCTCGGCGCGGATGGTCTCGATCTCGGCGCCCACCCCGTGCTCCGCACAGAAGTCGAGCATCTCCTGCGTCTCGGCGATGCCGCCGATGAACGAACCGGCGAGGGTCCGGCGGCCCATGACCACCGAGAAGAGGTTGAGCGAGATGGGCTCCTCCGGGAGGCCCACGTTCACCAGCGCGCCGTCCGTCTTCAGCAGCTTCAGGTACGCGCCGAAGTCCAGCGGCGCGGACACCGTCGACAGGATGATGTCGAAGGTGCCGTCCAGCTCCTCGAAGGTCTGCGGGTCGCTGGTCGCGTAGTAGCGGTCGGCACCGAGCCGCAGCCCGTCGTCCTTCTTGCGCAGCGACTGGCTGAGCACGGTGACCTCCGCGCCCATCGCGTGCGCGAGCTTGACGGCCACGTGGCCGAGGCCGCCCATGCCCACGACGGCGACCTTGCTGCCCGGCCCGGCCTTCCAGTGGCGCAGCGGGGAGTACGTGGTGATGCCCGCGCACAGCAGCGGGGCGGCCACGTCCAGCGGCAGCGCGTCCGGGATGCGCACGACGTAGTTCTCGTCGACGACGATGCCGGTGGCGTAGCCGCCGTAGGTGGTCTCGCCGTACTTGTCGGTGGAGGCGTACGTGGCGGTGTGGCCCTCGGTGCAGTACTGCTCCAGGCCCTTGCGGCAGTTCTCGCAACGGCGGCAGGAGTCCACGAAACAGCCGACGCCCACCCGGTCGCCGACGGCGTACTTGGTGACACCCGATCCGACCTCGGTGACGACACCGGCGATCTCATGACCCGGCACCAGCGGGAACGGCACCTCGCTCCAGCCCTCCCGGACCTGGTGGATGTCCGAGTGGCAGATGCCCGAGTACATGATGTCGATCGCCACGTCGAACTCGCTGACCGCGCGGCGCTCGATCGTGGTGCGCTCCAGCGGGGCCTTGGGGGCAGGTGCGGCGTAGGCGGCAACGGTACTCATGAGGCGTTTTCACTCCTTGCGGTGGATCCGTGTTCGGTCTCCTTCGAATCCATGGCCGAACACCGTGGCAAGGGTGCCAAGGTGGGGCCAGAGTGGCCAAAAGTTGAATCAATCTGAGAGGATGGTGACTAGCGGAGGAGAAGCGGGGAAATGCGCCCCGAGCGGGCCGCCGGAGGACGCCGACGACCCGCCCGTCATGGGGAAAGTACCGGTCACACGGGTTGGCGCGGGACCGTGGCGTCGGCCGCGGTGTTCAGATCGCGGTCCAGGGTTTCCGGGGTCAGCCGGGTGGTGATGAGACTCACCGCCGCGACCACCGTCATGTAGACCGCGACCGGTATCCAGGAGCCGGTGAACGCGGTGAGCAGTGCGCTACAGATGAGCGGCGCGACACCGCCGCCGATCACCGAGGAGAACTCCCGGCCCAGGGCGACCCCGGCGTAGCGGTAGCGGTTTCCGAACAGCTCGGGGAAGTAGCTCATGTGCACGCCGACCAGGCCCTGGCAGGCCAGGATGAAGCCGACCGCCATCGCCACCGCGATGGCCACCTTCGAGCCGGAGTTCAGCGCGATGAACGTCGGGGCGGGCAGCAGCACCATGCCGGTGAGGATCAGCGAACACACCGGGCGCCGTCCCAGACGGTCCGAGAGGGCGCCGAACGCGATGGCCGCCACGCCGCCGCAGAGGGAGCCGAGCAGCAGCACCTCGGGCACGAAGCTCTTCTCGACGCCCACGCTGGACACCAGGTAGGAGGCCATGAACACCTGGTAGGTGTACGACTGCGTGCTGACCCCGAAGTTCATGAGGATCACCAGCAGCAGGGGCTTGCGGCCGTGCTTGAAGACCTCCTTGACCGGTGAGGCGGGCCGCTCGTGCTGGGCCTTCAGCTCCTGGAACACCGGGCTCTCGTGCAGCTTGCGGCGCATGATCATGGCGGCCACGGTCACCAGGAGACTGCTGGCGAACACCAGCCGCCAGCCCCAGGACATCAGCGCGTCATCGGGTAGTTGCTGGGCGAGCATCCAGGCCACCGCGCCCAGCGCGGTGCCGAGCGCCGCCCCCGTCATGACCAGGGACGACAACCTGCCGCGCCGCCCTGGGGCGGCCGTCTCGGTGAGCAAGGTGGCGCCTCCGGCCTGCTCGGCGCCCGCGCCGAACCCCTGGGCCATGCGGCAGATCAGCAGCAGGATCGGGGCGAGGATGCCCACCGCCCCGTACGTCGGGAGCAGACCGATGGCGAGGGTGGAGCCGCCCATCAGGAACAGGGTCGCGATCAGCACCCACTTGCGGCCGAGGCGGTCCCCGAAACGGGAGAAGAAGAGCCCGCCCAGCGGCCGGGCGGCGAAGCCGACCGCATAGGTGCTGAAGCTGGCGAGGATGCCCACGGACGCCGAGACATTGGGGAAGAACAGATCGCTGAAGATCAGCGCCGAGGCGGTGCCGTAGATGACGAAGTCGTACTGTTCGAGCGCGGTGCCGACCAGACCGGCCCAGGCCGCGCGGCGTACCGCCTGTGGGTCGGCGGGCGGCTCACCGGTCGGGGTGGTGGCGGGTGGTGGGGGAGTGGCGGTGTTGCTCTCCATGATCCATGCCTCCTTGAACGGATCGGTTCCGGAGCGGAATCGGGCAGGGCGAAGCAGGGGGAGTGGCGGGGACGGAGGGACGAAGGGGGACGGGGCCTTCGGCCGGGCTCTGGACGGGGCCTTACCGGGAGCCGCAGGCGTCGGCCGCCGCCGCGGCGGGGCCGTGCCGGACGATGATGTCGATGAGGTCGGCGATCCGGGCGGTGAAGGCCGGATGGTCCGTCAGGCCGTCGCCGAGCAGCCCGCTCTCCAGCACGGCCTCGACGAACGCGGTACGGGGCCCGGCGGGCGCGGACCGGGCGAGGTCGGCCAGTGGCTCGCGCGCCGGATCGGCCATCGCGGCCGCATGGGGCCCGGGGGAGAAGCCGGACGGCGGTACCACACAGCACAGATACGCGGCCACGGTCAGCGCCAGGTGGTGGGGCATCCGCCCGGCCCGCAGATGGAGCAGGGCGGGTTCCGGCACCCGCTGGCGGAGCTTGACCGAGCCGTCCGAGCCGACCTGCCGGGTGCGGTGGCCCAGCGCGGTGTTGGCCCAGCGGTCGAACAACTGCCCTATGTATTCCTCCAGTTGGATGTCGGCGGGCACGGTGAGGCTCGGCAGATAGTCGTCGTGGAGCACACTGCGCGCGGCCTCGGCGATGAACGGCCGGGCGATGGCGTCCGGGATGGTCTCCCGCCCGTCCAGCGCGCCGAGATAGGCGATGAGCGAATGGGTGCCGTTGAGCAGCCGCAGCTTCAGCAGCTCGTACGGTTCCACATCGTCCGTGAACAGCGCCCCGCCGTGTTCCCAGCGCGGACGGCCTGCGGCGAAACGATCCTCCATGACCCACATGGAGAACGGTTCGGCCGGTACGGGGACGGCGTCGCGCACCCCGAGGCGGTCGGCGACCGCGTCACGGTACACATCGGTGGTGGCGGGCACGATCCGGTCGACCATGGAGCTGGGGAACGTCACCGAACGCGCCAGCCACGGCAGCAGCTCCTCGCGCTCCGCGGCCGGGAGCGCCTCGGTGAACTCGTGCACCAGCCGCCGGGTCTGGGCCCCGTTGCCCACCAGGTTGTCGCAGCTGAGCACCGTCAGCGGCCGGGCGTGGGTGCGTACGCGGCGCTGGAGCCCGCGCACGATCCGCCCGATGGTGGTCCGGGGCGGGCCGTCACCGCGCAGATCGGCCCGCACCGCGGGGGAGTCGAGGTCGAGGCCGTGGGTGCGCGGGGAAAAGGTGTAGCCGTGTTCGGTGACCGTCAGGGTGACGATGGCCGTGCCGGGCGCCGCCAGCGCGTCCTGGACCTCGTCCGGCTGTTCCGCGGCCACCAGCGCCCCGGTGTGCACCGCGGGCACGGTGACCCGGGTGCCGGAGGGGGAGATCTCCACCACCGCGTAGCGCAGTTGCTGCTCGCGCAGCGCCCGGGCCACGGTGGCGGAGCGTCCGGCGACCCCGAGGATGCCCCACGGGCCGTCGGTGTGGTCCAGCGCGGCCGCGGTGTGGACGGCCTGGTGGGCGCGGTGGAAGTTGCCGAGCCCCAGATGCACGATGCCGGTCTCGGTGGGCGGCCGCCGCGGGGTGAGCACGGACGCGGCGACGGTGCTGCGGTCCAGGCGCGGCAGGCGCGCCGGGGTGGCCAGCGTGGTGGGGGGCGTGGTCATGGGGGAGATCCTCACCAATCCGTCATCGAGCCGTCGCGCCGTCGCGCGACCGGCAGGTAGGCGGGTTCGTACGGAAAGCGGGCGGCGAGCGTTTCGTCCACCTCGACTCCGAGGCCGGGCCGGTCGCCGGGGTGCAGATGTCCGTCGGCGTAGGACCAGGCGTGCCCGAACACCTCGTGCACGAGCGGCTCGTAGCCCATGTACTCCTGGATGGCGAAGTTCGGCGTGGCCAGGCCCACGTGCAGCGACGCGGCCAGCGCCACCGGGGACACGTCCGAGGGGCCGTGCGGGCCGAGCCGTATCTGCCAGATCTCGGCGAGGGCCGCGATCCGCCGCAGATGGCTGATCCCGCCCGCGTGGCTCACACAGGTCCGTACGAAGTCGATCAGCTGCTCGGTGATCAGCGACTGGCATTCCCAGACCGTGTTGAACACCTCGCCGATCGCCAGCGGCACGGTGGTGTGCTGCCGTACGTGCCGCAGCACCTGCTGGTTCTCCGCGGGGGTGACGTCCTCCAGCCAGAACAGGTCCACATCCTCCAGCGCGCGGCCGAGCCGCGCCGCCTGACCGGGGGCGAGCCGGTGGTGCGCATCGTGCAGCAGCTTCAGTTCGGGACCGACATGGTCCCGTACGGCGGTGAGCACCTTCGGCGCGTGCCGGAGGTAGGCGTCGGTGTCCCACACCTCCTCCACCGGGGCGGCGCCGCGCCCGGCCGGTTCGTATCCCCGGCCGCTCCGGCTCACCCCGTACACCGTGTCCAGGCCGGGGACACCACTCTGCGCCCGCACCGCGCGGAACCCCTCCTCGCGCCGGGCGTCGACCGACTCCAGCAGCTGCGGGAGGTCCCAGCCGGTGGCATGGGTGTACGTGAGGATCCGGTCGCGGACCGCGCCGCCCAGCAGCTGGTAGACGGGCTGGCCGGTGGTCTTGCCCTTGATGTCCCACAGCGCCATGTCCACCGCGCCGATGGACGTCATCGTCACCGGGCCGCGCCGCCAGTAGACCCCGCGGTAGAGGTACTGCCAGGTGTCCTCGATGCGTGCCGGGTCGCGGCCGATGAGCAGCGGCGCCACATGGTCCCGCAGATACGAGGCGACGGCCAGCTCACGGCCGTTGAGCGTGGCGTCGCCCCAGCCGACGAGGCCCTCGGTGGTGGTGATCTTGAGCGTGACGAAGTTGCGGCCGGGGCTGGTCACCAGGACCTCGGCGGCGGCGATGGTGTCGCTCGTGGGCGTGGTGCTCATCGGGCCACCGCCACCACGTTGTGCAGCGGCTCGCCGCCTGCCAGCCGGCCGATGTTGGCGGTGATGTCGGCGGCGCGGCGGATGAAGGTCTGCCGGGTGAGGCCGGAGGAGTGCGGTGTCATCAGTACGTTGTCCAGCGTCTCGAAGGGATGCCTGCTGGGGGCGCCGGTGTGTCCGCTCGTCGGGTACCGGTACCAGACGTCGAGCGCCGCGGCCCCGATGGTGTGGCTGGTCAGCGCCTCGTACAGCGCGTCCTCGTCCACGACGGGGCCGCGTCCGACGTGGACCAGCACCGCGGACGGGCGCATCCGGGACAGCTCGGCCTCGCCGATGAGCCCGGTGGTCTCCGGTGTGAGCGGCGCCGACACCACGACCACGTCGGAGGTGTCCAGCAGCGCGCCGAGGTCGTCGATGGTCCCGGACCAGGTCAGCCCCTCGGCCGCCGCGTCCACCTCGCCCCGCCGGGTGACCGCCACCCCGCGCGCGCCGAACGCCCGGAACCCCTGCCAGCAGCGGGCGCCGATGTGACCGAAGCCGACGAAGCCGATGGTGGCCGCGGACAGCGAGTCCATCCAGGGGGAGCGCGGATCGTGTGCGGGGGAGTCCCACACCGCGCGGCGCAGCGCGTCGTGCTGGCGCAGAAAGCCGCGCCGCAGCAGGATCGCGGCCGATACGGCGTATTCGGCGATCGCGTCCTCGTGGTGGTAGGTGTTGGCCACCCGGGTCCCGGGCGGCAGCGCGGTCAGGTCGATCTTGTCCGTCCCCGCACCGGCCGTGTGGACCAGTCGCAGCCGGGTGGCGAGGGCGGCCGTCCGGGCGGTGCACTGCCCCGCCACCAGCACGTCCGCGTGCGGCACCGCGGCCTCGACCGCCTCGGTGTCCCGGGGCTCGGGCCAGCTGACGACCGTACCCGCCGGAAGGGCGGCCTCGAACTCGGCACGCAGCGGACGCAGATTGGGGTCGGCGACCACCACGGTCAGGGGCTCCGCGGTCATGGCGTGTCCTTCCCCGCCGCCACCGCGGCCCCTACCGGAGCGGAGTACGCCGGGCCGGTGGACCCGCGCACGATGAGCTGGGTGGGCAGCCGCAGGGTGCGGGGCATCTGCCGCTCGCCGCCGAGGACCTGCCCCAGCAGCTCGTGGCTGAGCGCCCCGGCCCGGGCCATCGGCACCGCGATGCTGGTCAGGGAGGGCTGCGCCACTTCGGCGAAGGGGATGTCGTCGACGCCGATGACGCTCAGCCGCTCGGGAACGCTCAGCCCCAGCGCCCGGGCGCCGGAGATCACGCCCAGGGCCATCAGATCGTTGTGCGCGATGACGGCGGACGCCCCCGAGGCCATCACGCTCGCCGCGGCGGCCGTGCCGCCCGCCACCGTCTCCGACTGCCAGCCCAGCAACTCCAGCTCCAGTCCGGTGCGTTCGGTCTCGGCGCGGATCAGCGCGACCCGGTGCGCGTTGGACCAGGACCGCTGCATGCCCTGGACGTAGGCGATCCGCCGATGGCCGAGCGCGGCCAGGTATTCCACGGCCTGGCGCATCCCGTGGGCGGCGTCGGCGATCACGCAGTCGGCGCCGGCCGTCTCCCGGTTGACCAGCACGGCGGGCGTGCGTCCGCACAGGTCCAGGACCTCGTCCGCCTCCAGGCGGGGCGAGCACACGATCAGCCCGTCCGCCTGCCCGGTCATGTGTGCGATCACCTCGCGCTCCCGGTCCGGGCTCAGATCGGTGTCGGCGAGCACCACGGTCTGCCGACGGCGCCAGCCCTCGCCCTGGGCGGCCTTCACGAAGGCCCCGAACACGGGGTTGGCGATGTCGGGGACGACGACGGCGATCGTGGCGGTCTCCGTGTCGGCGGGAGCCTCGGCGGCACGGGCGGTCACCGGTGGTTCGTATCCCAGCTCTTGGGCAACGGCCAGGATCTTGCGCAAGGTCTGCGGTCCCAGCCGGTCCGGATTGCTGAACGCGCGGGAGGCCGTGGACAGCGCCACATTGGCGCTCTTGGCGACGTCGGTGAGGGTGGGGGCCATGGCGGCCCGCTACCGGTGTGAGGAGAGGTTGCGGGTGAACGACATAGTGCATGGTGTTCACCGTTGCGCAACCTTGTCAACGGTTGCCGAAGGATTGGCAAGGCCCCGGTCCGGTGGTCTGAATCTTCCACCGGACCGGGCCGTGAGGCTGTGCCTCAGCCGAGGTCGACCAGCAGGTCACCGCCCTCCACCTGCTGGATGGTGTTGATGGCCACCCGGGAGACCCGGCCGGCCTTCGGCGCGGCGATGGTGGCCTCCATCTTCATCGCCTCGATGGTGGCCACGGTGGCACCCGCCTCGACCTGGTCGCCCTCGGCGACGGTCAGAGTCACCACCCCGGCGAACGGCGCGGCCACATGGCCCGGGTTGCTCTTGTCGGCCTTCTCGGTGGCCGGGATGTCGGAGGCCGCCGAGGTGTCCCGGACCTGGATCGGGCGCAGCTGGCCGTTCAGGGTGGACATCACCGTCCGCATGCCGCGCTCGTCGGCCTCGCCGATGGCCTCCAGCTCGATGAGCAGCCGCACCCCGGGCTCCAGGTCCACCGTGTACTCCTTCCCGGGGCGGATCCCGTAGAAGAAGTCCTTGCTGTCCAGCACGCTGGTGTCGCCGAACGCCTGCCGGTGGGTCTCGAACTCCTTCGTCGGGCCGGGGAACAGCAGCCGGTTCAGGGTCCGGCGGCGGTCGTCGGCGAGGTGCTGCCGGTCCTCGGCGGACAGCTCCTCCGTCGTGGGCTTGGCCTCCGCGCGGCCCTCCAGCGCCTTGGTGCGGAAGGGCTCCGGCCAGCCGCCGGGCGGGCTGCCCAGCTCGCCGCGCAGGAAGCCGATCACCGAGTCCGGGATGTCGAACTTGTTGGGCTCGGCCTTGAAGTCCTCCGGCGACACCCCGGCGCCCACCAGGTGCAGCGCGAGGTCGCCGACGACCTTCGAGGACGGGGTGACCTTCACCAGGTGGCCGAGCATGCGGTCGGCGGCGGCGTACATCGCCTCGATGTCCTCGAAGCGGTCGCCGAGGCCGAGCGCGATGGCCTGGGTGCGCAGGTTGGACAGCTGGCCGCCGGGGATCTCGTGGTGGTACACCCGCCCGGTCGGCGAGGCGAGGCCCGCCTCGAAGGGTGCGTAGATCTTGCGCACGCTCTCCCAGTACGGCTCCAGCCCGCCGATCGCCTCCAGGTCGAGTCCGGTGGGCCGCTCGGAGTGGTCGGTGGCGGCCACGATCGCCGACAGCGAGGGCTGTGAGGTGGTGCCCGCCATGGACGCCACCGCTCCGTCCACCGCGTCCGCACCGGCCTGGATCGCGGCCAGATAGGTGGCGAGCTGTCCGCCCGCGGTGTCATGGGTGTGGATGTGCACCGGCAGGTCGAACTCCCGGCGCAGCGCGGACACCAGCTTCGCGGCGGCCGGGGCGCGCAGCAGCCCCGCCATGTCCTTGATGGCCAGCACATGCGCGCCCGCGTCCACGATCTGCTCGGCGAGCCGCAGATAGTAGTCCAGGGTGTACAGCTTCTCCGACGGATCGGACAGATCGCTGGTGTAGCACAGCGCCACCTCGGCGACCGCGGTGCCGGTGTTCCGCACCGCCTCGATGGCGGGTCGCATCTGCCCGACGTCGTTGAGCGCGTCGAAGATCCGGAAGATGTCGATGCCGGTGGCGGTGGCCTCGTGGACGAAGGCGTCCGTCACCTCCGTCGGGTACGGGGTGTACCCGACGGTGTTGCGGCCGCGCAGCAGCATCTGGAGGCAGATGTTGGGCACGGCCTCGCGCAGCGCCGCCAGCCGCTCCCAGGGGTCCTCGGCGAGGAACCGCAGCGCCACGTCGTAGGTGGCGCCGCCCCAGCACTCCAGCGACAGCAGCTGCGGCACGGTGTGCGCCACCGCCGGGGCCACGGCGAGGAGGTCCTTGGTGCGCACGCGGGTGGCCAGCAGCGACTGGTGTGCGTCCCGGAACGTGGTGTCGGTGACCCCGATCCGCGGCGACTCGCGCAGCCACCGGGCGAAACCCTCCGGGCCCAGCTCGGTGAGGGTCTGCTTGGACCCGGCGGGCGGTGCCCCGTCCGGCACCCGCGGCAGCTTCCCGGCCGCGTCGATCAGTTGGGGCCGGGGGCCGTGGGGCTTGTTGACCGTGATGTCGGCGAGGTAGGTGAGCAGCTTGGTGCCGCGGTCGGCGGAGTGCCGTGCGGTCAGCAGATGCGGCCGCTCCTCGATGAACGACGTGGTGACGTGCCCGGACCGGAAGTCCGGATCGTCCAGCACGGCCTGGAGGAACGGAACGTTGGTGGACACCCCGCGGATACGGAACTCGGCCACCGCGCGCCGGGCCCGCCCGATGGCATGGTCGAAGTCGCGTCCCCGGCAGGTCAGCTTCACCAGCATCGAGTCGAAGTGCGCGCTGATCTCGGCGCCGGCGTGGGTGGTGCCGCCGTCGAGCCGGATGCCCGAGCCGCCCGGCGAGCGGTAGGCGCTGATCATGCCGATGTCCGGGCGGAAGCCGTTGGCCGGGTCCTCGGTGGTGATCCGGCACTGGAGCGCGGCGCCGCGCAGATAGACGGTGTCCTGCGACAGACCGAGGTCGGGCAGGGTCTCCCCGCTCGCGATCCGCATCTGAGACTGGACGAGGTCGACATCGGTGATCTCCTCGGTCACCGTGTGCTCGACCTGGATCCGCGGGTTCATCTCGATGAAGACGTGGTTGCCTTCGCGGTCCAGCAGGAATTCCACCGTGCCCGCGTTGCGGTAGCCGATCTGCCGGGCGAACTTCACCGCGTCCCCGCAGATCCGCTCGCGCAGCTCCGGGTCGAGGTGGGGCGCGGGCGCCATCTCGATGACCTTCTGGTGGCGGCGCTGCACCGAACAGTCCCGTTCGAACAGGTGCATGACATTACCCTCGGCGTCGGCGAGGATCTGCACCTCGATGTGGCGGGGCTCGACGACCGCCTTCTCCAGGAAGACCGTCGGGTCGCCGAACGCCGACTCGGCCTCGCGGGCCGCAGCCTCGATCGACTCGCGCAGCAGCCGGGGCTCCTCGACCCGCCGCATCCCGCGCCCGCCACCGCCCGCGACCGCCTTGACGAACACCGGGAAGCCCAGCTCCTCCGCCGCCAGTACCAGCTCGTCCACGTCAGAGGAGGGCTCCGAGGAGCCGAGCACCGGCACCCCCGCCGCCCGGGCCGCGGCCACCGCCCGCGCCTTGTTTCCGGTCAGCTCCAGCGTCTCCGCGCTCGGGCCGACGAAGGTGATCCCCGCCTCCTCGCACGCCCGCGCGAGGTCGGGGTTCTCGGACAGGAAGCCGTATCCCGGGTACACCGCGTCGGCCCCGGCCTGCCGCGCCGCGGCGACGATCTCCTCGACGGACAGATAGGCCCGCACCGGATGGCCCGGCTCGCCGATCTCGTACGCCTCATCGGCCTTCAGCCGGTGCAGCGAGTTGCGGTCCTCGTGCGGGAACACCGCGACGGTTCTCGCCCCCAGCTCATAGCCGGCGCGGAACGCCCGAATGGCGATCTCCCCACGGTTGGCGACCAGCACCTTACGGAACATGTGCTTTCCCTTCCTCATGCCCGTCCTACTGCCCGGTACGAACACAGCCTGCTCGCGACACTACTGCTGCCCAGCACGCCGGACGGCACCCTTGTGATCCAGTTCGCACCTCGGGCATGGTGCCCGGGGGACCGCACGGCGTTCCCCGGAAGAGTCCGCAGGCTGCTGCCGAGGAGGACCATCGTGAGTGCCCCGTCGTCCGCGCCCCACCAGGCCCCGCCGTACCCCAGACAGCGCGCCAACTACGTCGACCCCGCGCCCGCACTGATCACCGGCCCCGCCATCAGCCCGCTCCGGTTCGTCGGCGGCAGTACGGGATGGCTGGTCACCGGATACCACGAGGCCCGGGAGGTGCTGCGGGATCCGCGCTTCAGCGCCGAGCGGTGGCGCGGCGACGACACGGTGCGGCCCGTCTCGCAGACCGTCCGGGAGAACCGCGGCAACGGGCCGGGGTCGTTCCTGAGCATGGACGCCCCCGAACACGGCCACTATCGCGGGTTACTCACCCGCTACTTCACCGTACGGCGCATGCGCGCCCTCGAACCCCGCATCGACGGCATCGTCACCGACTGCCTGGACGCCCTCCAGGCCGCGGGGAAACCGGCCGACCTGGTGGAGCACTTCGCGCTGCCGGTCCCCTCGCTGGTGATCTGCGAAATGCTCGGCGTGCCCTACGCGGAGCGCGAGACCTTCCAGCGGGCCAGCGCGCAGGTCCTGGTCCAGGACCAGTCGGGCGGCCAGTTCGACCGGGGGATGCGGACGATCACCGACTTCATCGGCGAGCTGACCGCCGCCAAGCGGCGCGCCCCCCAGGACGATCTGATCTCCTACCTCACCTCCGTTGGTGAGTTGTCCGACGTCGAGATCAACAACATGGCGGCGCTGCTGCTGATCGCCGGCCACGAGACCACCACCAACATGCTCAGCCTCGGCACCTTCGTCCTGCTCCAGAACCCGGAGCAGATGCGGCGGCTGCGCGAGGACGACGCGCTGGTGCCCGGCGCCGTCGAGGAGCTGCTGCGCTACCTGAGCATCGTCAACGCCTTCCCGGTCCGGATCGCGCTGGAGGACGTCGAGATCGGCGGCGTCACCGTCACGGCCGGCCAGAGCGTGGCGGTCTCGGTCCCGGCCGCGAACCGGGACCCCGCACTGGTGGACGAGCCCCACACGCTCGACGTCGGCCGCCCCCGCAGCAGCCACCTCGCGTTCGGGTACGGCATCCACCAGTGCCTCGGCGCGAACCTGGCCCGGATCGAGCTGGCGGCGGGCTACCGCGGACTGCTCGGCCGGTTCCCGGACCTCGCGCTCGCGGTGGCGCCGGAGGAGGTGCGGATGCGCAGCGACATGGTCATCTACGGGGCCCATGAGCTGCCCGTCACCTGGTGATCAGCGGTGATCACGAAAATTTGACAAAACTACTTGCCGCACCGGCAAATGGGGGGATGGCAGACGACGACATTCCCGAGGTGCTGAACGCCGTCGGCCCGCGGCTGCGGGCGTTGCGGCGGGAGCGCGGAGCCACCCTGGCCCAGCTGAGCGAGACCACCGGGATCTCGCTCTCCACCCTCTCGCGGCTGGAGTCGGGGCAGCGCAAGCCCACCCTGGAACTGCTGCTGCCCCTGGCCAAGACCTACGGCGTCCAGCTGGACGAGTTGGTCGGCGCGCCGCCCACCGGCGACCCCCGCATCCATCCGCGCCCCTTCACCCGGCACGGGCAGACGTTCGTGCCGCTGACCCGCTACCTCGGCGGGCTGCACGCCTACAAGCAGATCCTGCCCGGCCGGAAGACGGGTGCCGACGTCCGGCCTTCGCAGGCGGTGCACGAGGGGTACGAGTGGCTGTACATCCTCTCCGGCAGGCTGCACCTCGCCCTCGGCGAGCACGATCTGATCCTCACCTCGGGCGAGGCCGCCGAGTTCGACACCCGTACGCCCCACGGCTTCGCCAGCGCGAGCGCACAGCCCGTCGAGTTCCTCAGCCTCTTCGGCGCCCAGGGCGAGCGCATGCATGTGCGCGCCCGCCCCACCGGTGACTGAGCCGGGTCGCGGTCACCCGGCGTAGACGTCCTCCACGTAGCGGCCCTCGGCCATCAGGGCGTCCAGCCACCGCTGTGCCGCCGCCTCGTCGGCGCCGGGGGTGTGGGCCGCGTACACCGACCGGAAGGCCTCCCGCACCCCGGGGGCCATCCGGGCGCCGTCTCCGCACACGTACACCTCGGCGCCCTCCGCCAGCAGCCGCCAGATCTCCGCGGCGTCGGCGGCGATGCGGTGCTGGACGAAGCGGTGGCCGTCCACCGGGGCCTGGCTGAACGCCGGGCGCATGGACACCGCGCCGACGGCCTCGGCGGCGCGCAGCTCCTCGCTGTGCAGATAGTCGGCGTCGGGCGCGTCGCACCCGAAGTAGCACAGCGCCGGGGCGAGCGGTGTGCCGGACTCCACGAGCGCCCGCCGGTCGGCGACGGTGCCGCGGAAGGGGGCGAGCCCGGTACCGGCGGACACCATGATGACCGGCCGGTCCGGCGCGTGGCCGATGCGGAACGCGTCCCGGCAGGGCTGCACCCGGGCGAGCACGGTGTCCCCGGGCCGCACCGCGTTCAGATGGCCGGAGCCGGTGCCCTGGAAACCGCTCGTCTCGTCGCGCAGCAGCGACACCATCAGATCGACGTGGCGCGGTGAGACGGCGGGGGAGGACGAGATCGAGTAGTGGCGCGGCCGCAGCGGCGGCAGCAGCTCCAGCAGCACCGGCCAGGTCAGCGTCTCGCGCAGCGCCGGGTTGGCCTCGATCAGGTCCAGCAGGGTGCGTTCACCGGGGGTCTGCGCGGCGAGCGCCGCCTTCTCCGGCGGGCAGGGGTTCAGCTCGGCGAGCAGGGCCAGCTGCTCGGCGTTCGGACGGTGATTCAGCTCCACGTGGTGCGTCAGCAACTCCCGTACGGTGACCGGCCGGTCCACCGCCAGACCGCCGCGGCGGGCCGGGCGGGCGGACACGATGCTGAGCACGGTCTCCGGGTCGGCGTGCAGCAGCTTGGTGGCCCGCGTCACCAGCTCCGGGTCGTTCGCCGGGAGCACGGTGAGGTGGTCGGCGGTGCGGTACGCGACCCCCTCGGGCAGGGCCAGCCGCACGAACCGCTTGACGCGCGGATACGACGGATCGCTGAGGCTGCCGGTCTCGGTGACCTCCATCGCCACCATGCCGTGCTGCCGCGCCAGACCGTCCAGCGGCCCGCCGGTGACCTCGGTGACGGTGTACGCCGGGCCGTCGTCCGCGGCGTCGGCGGCCGGGGCAGCGCCCACGGTGGCCGGGTCGCCGTGGCGCTCCAGCAGCGCGGTGCGCAGCCGCTCGGTGAAGTCCCGCACCGTGCCGCTGAGATCGCCCGAGGCGTCGGCCGCGGCCCGGTCGATGAGCCGGGTGGCGCCGAGGGCGGCCAGCCGCTCGTCGATCAGGGTCGGCACGCGCTGGTAGGTGGCGGCCCAGTTGCGGTCGCCGACGCCGAGCACCGCGTACGCGACGCCGTCCGCCGCGCCCGGCTCGGCCGTCTCCAGCCAGGCCAGGAAGGCGGCGGCGTCATCGGTGGGCTGCCCGTTGTAGGAGGCGGCGGTGATGACCACCGGGCGGTCGGTGGGCAGCCCGCCCGCGTAGGCGTCGAGCGGGGCGACCTCGGTGGCGCAGTCCAGGCCGTCCGCGTCGGCGGCCAGATCCTCGGCGAAGGAGCGGCAGGTGCCGAAGTTGGTGCCGTACAGCAGCAGCGCACCGGTGTCCTGGCGCACCCGGCTCGGCAGCGAGGCGTCCCGTGCGGGCGCGCTTGTCGCCACCGCGGCGGCCGCCGCCACCGCCCGCTCCTCCGGGGTGCGGGGGATCAGCCGCAGGGTGAGCCCTTCGGGCTTGAGGGTGAGCGACTCCTTGACGTGGAGCCGGTAGTCCGCGTGGTCGATCAGCCGGTAGCGGTGCACCAGCATCGCGAGCAGCATGGTCGCCTCGTGCAGCGCGAACTGCCGCCCGATACAGGCCCGTTCACCGGTGCCGAACGGCTTGTAAGCGTGCACCGGACGCGCCGCCTCGGCCTCCGGGTCGAAGCGCGACGGGTCGAACAGCTCCGGGTTGTCGCCCCACACCGCGGCGCGGTGCAGCATCGGCGTGAGCACGATGGCGGGCTGCCCGGCCCGCATCGGAACGCGCCCGCCGAGCATCGTGTCCTCGCGCGCCTGCCGGGAGAAGGCGGCCGCGGTCGGCCACAGCCGCAGCGCCTCGTTCAGCACCTGGCGGGTGTAGCGCAACAGCCCCACCTGCTCGAACGTCGGCTCCGGGTCCGCGTCGGCGCCGAACAGCGCGTCCGCCTCCCGCTGCACCCGGCGCAGTTCGCCCGGGTTCTTGGCGAGGTAGTGCAGGGCGAAGGACAGCGCGCCCGAGGTGGTCTCGTGACCCGCGATCAGGAAGGTGATCACCTGGTTCCGGATGTTGGCGTGGTCCAGCGGGGTGCCGTCGGACGGATGCGTGGCGCCGAGCATCAGCCCCAGCAGATCGTCGGTGCCCGACTCGCCCGCGGCGACCCGGGCCTGGATCACCTCGTCGACGACGGACGTGAGATACGCCGTATCGGCGCGGAACGCCTCGTCCTGCTCGCTGTAGTCCACATCCGGGCGGCGCGCCACCTTGCGCATGCTCCACTCCAGGCAGCGCACCATGGCGCTGACGAACGGATGCGGTTCCGCGCGGTCGAACGAGCCGAAGTCGTAGCCGAACCCGGCCAGCCCGATGGTGTCCAGCGTCATCCGCGTCATGTCGTCCGTCACCGCGACCGGCTCGCCGCTCGCCGCGCGGGCGTCCCAGGCGTCGATCACCCGCCGCGCCACCTGGAGCATCACCGGGTGGTACGTGCGCATCGAGCCGAGCGCGAAGGCGGGCATCAGGATGTCGTGCGCCTTCGCCCAGTTCGGCTCGTCGTTGTACGCGGTGAACAGCCCGTCGTGGGTGAACTCCCGGACGTTCTCCAGCGACTGGTTGACGAACTTGGCGAACCGCTGGTCGTCACAGAGTTCCGCCACCAGGTCGGGGTCGCTGACGAACAGCACGTCGGTGCCGTGCAGCCGCCGCCGCAGCACCGGGCCATGGCGTCGCGTCAGCTCCATGGCCTGCTGGATCGGAGTGTTGTTCGTCTGCGCGGAGATGTCGACGAGCGGGACACCGTCGGAGCTGCCGCCCTCGGCGGTCCCGGCCGGAAGGAGGGGGGTTTCGGTCATGACGATGCGATGCCTTCCATGCGAGGGGATGTCTCCAGCCTCGCCCCGCCGACCCGGGCCGCTCGCCGGGCGCACTACATGATTTTGTAGTGCCGAATGGTGCGATCGACTTGCGCACGCGCCGTTCGCGGTGTCAACAGGAGTGCGGTGCCAAGAGGTGTGACGTACGAGAGCGAGGTCCGGCATGGACGAGCCCGAGGTGCCGGAAGAGGCGAGGAAGATCCTCGGCGGTGAGGACTGGGTCGTCTGGCGCAACCGCTCGCTGCTGCTCTTCGACCGGGTCCCGGTGCCGTGCGCGGTGTGCCGCACGGACGGCGAGATCCTGATGGCCAACCCGGCGATGGCGGCCGAGTGGGGCACCGCCCCCGGGCAACTGGCGGGGCGCAACGTCCTGGAGCTGTTCCACCCCAACGCGGCCGCCCAGGTGCACCGCATCGTCGAGGCGGTCCGGCTCGGACGCCGCTCCCGCTATCCGATCGAGGTGCGGTGGCAGTCGCCGGACGGGGCGCGGCGGTACGGCGAACTGACCGCGGACACCGTGAGCGACACCGACAGCCCGATGTGGCTGCTGGTGCTGCTGCGGGTGCTCGGCGAGGAACCTAGGTCGCGGGGCGATGGCACGGCGGACCCGGCCCCCGACGAGACGGAGCGGGCCGCCCCCATCGAGGCCCGGATCCTGGCGCTCGCCGCGGGCGGCCACACCACCGCCCAGATGGCCCGGCAGACCGGACTCACCGGGGACGGGGTCAACTACCACCTCACCCGGCTCTCCCGGCGCTGGGGCGTCGGCAACCGCGCGGAGCTGGTGGCCCGGGCCTATGTGCTCGGCGTGCTGTCCCCGGGGGTCTGGCCGCCGGAACCCTCCTGACACGTCATGCCCTGACGGCGGGTCGGTCGCAAGGCTCAGCCGCGCATGGTCACGCCGTGGTGCGTACGCAGCCGCCGCAGCTCCCACAGCGACAGCGCGGTCACCGACAGCGGGCCGCCGAAGGCGGCGGCCAGCTGGGCGGGCAGCGGCCCGTTGGGCAGCCCGTCCGACAGCAGGTTGAAGCCCGCGATCAACCACACCAGCACCGTGGTGAGCACGGGTGGCAGCGCGGCGTGCACATAGGCGGTGTTGAAGGCGCTGCGCGCGACGTACGCGGAGGACAGGAAGAGGAACACCAGCGCCCACGGCAGACCCACCATCAGCGGCAGGCCGACCGCGAACAGCATCACGCCGTGCAGCCCGTGCAGCAGCGTCGTCTGGCCCACCACATAGATGAAGACGCCGAAGGCCACCAGGATCAGCACATACCAGCCCACCGTCTTGAGCGGGCCGCGCAGCCGGGAGCGCAGCTCCGGGCGCCGGTGCGGGGGCGCGTAGAGGATGAAGCCGAACACGACCAGCGGGCCGGTGAGCAGGAGCAGGAGCGGGGTCGCGAAGAGATTGGCGGCACCGTCCGTCGCCGCACCGCTCCAGCCGCCGTCCGCCCCGTACATGTAGATCAGCGCCAGGCTCGCGACGATACCGAGAACGGAGCGGGTGAGCTGGACCCGGTCGACGAGATGGTCCCGGACCCGCCCGCCGCCCTCCTGGTCGAACAGCCGCTTCGCCACGCGGTTCGCCGAACGGACCAGCGGGATGAGCGGCGAGAGCAGCCACCACCGACGGCGGCGCACCGGGGCCGGCGGATACGGGCCGGGCGGCTGCGGAGGCACACCGTACGGGGCGGGCGGTGGCGGTCCGTAGGGGTTCGGCGGCGGCGGGCCGTAGTACGGGCTCTGCGGCGGCGGCCCGTATGGATCGGGTGTGGGCGACGGACCCCACGGTCCGCCCCCTTGACCAGGATTGTTCGGCGGCTGCCATCCCCCCGTAGCCACGTGCACTCCTCCCTCGCTAGGTGCCGTGGCGGCGAATTCTAGCCATGTGCCGTCGCCGCACCCTGGCCAGGGATAGTGCCATATGACATGCTACCGGCCATGACCGGTACGAGTTCCCGACCCGGCATTCCCCGCCCCCCGGATGTGCTCGTCATCGGGGCGGGCATCATCGGCGCGGCCTGCGCGTATTACTGCACGTCAGCGGGGTTGCGCGTGACTGTTGTGGAGCGTGGCGCGATCGGCGGCGGAACCACCGGCGCGTGCGAGGGCAACATCCTGGTGTCCGACAAGGAGACCGGGCCCGAACTGGACCTGGCGCTGCTGTCCTCCCGGCTGTGGCGGGAAATCCGGGACGACCTCGGGGCCGCCGCCGTGGAGTACCACGCCAAGGGCGGTGTGGTGGTGGCCGGTTCGGACGCCACCGCGGCGGGGCTGCGGCAGCTCACCGAGCGGCAGCGCACGGCCGGGGTCGAGGCGGTGGACGTCCGCCCGGACGAACTGGCCGAGCTGGAGCCCAACCTGACCCACGAGGTGGCCGGCGGTGCCCACTACCCGCAGGACGCGCAGGTCCAGCCCGTGCTGGCGGCCGCACATCTGCTGCGGCACGCCCGCGCCCGGGGCGCGACCGTCCACACCGGGGTGAGCGTGACCGGCTTCCTCCGGGACCGGCGCGGCGCCGTCACCGGGGTGCGCACCGACTCGGCCACCCTGCCCGCCCTGCACGCCCGATGGGTCGTCAACGCCGCGGGTACCTGGGCCGGGCAGCTCGCCGACCTCGCCGGGGCACCGGTGCCGGTGTTACCCCGCAAGGGGTTCATCCTGGTCACCGAGCCGCTGACGCGCGTCGTACGGCACAAGGTGTACACCGCCGAGTACGTGGCCAACGTCGCCAGCGACGACGCCGGTCTGGAGACCTCGGTGGTGGTCGAGGGCACCCGGGCGGGCACCGTCCTGATCGGCGCCAGCCGGGAGCGCGTGGGATTCGACCGCACGGTGGCGCTGCCCGTGCTGCGGAAGCTCGCGGACCAGGCCATCGCTCTCTTCCCGTTCCTCTCCGACGTGGCGCTGCTCCGCAGCTATCTGGGCTTCCGCCCTTACTGCCCCGACCACCTGCCGGTGATCGGGCCCGACCCCCGTGCCCCGGGCCTCGTCCACACCTGCGGCCACGAGGGCGCCGGGATCGGCCTGGCCCCCGCCACCGGCCATCTGATCGCCCAACTGCTCACCGACCGGGCACGGGATCTGTCCCTCACACCGTTTCGACCGGAGCGATTCGCGGAGGCCGCCGCATGAACCGGACCCCGTTCACCTTCCGCTTCGACGGCCGGACCATCGCGGCCGAGCCCGGCCAGAGCATCGCGGCCGCGCTCATCGCCGACGGGCAGCGCTCCTGGCGCCGCACCCGCGAAGGCGGCCGCCCGCGCGGGATGTTCTGCGGCATCGGGGTGTGCTTCGACTGCCTGGTGATCGTCAACGGGCGCCCGAACCGCCGCGCGTGCCTGGTCGAGGCCGCGCCGGGGGACGTGGTGGAGACCCAGGAGGGAGCGGGCCGTGCCCATCTCGCCTGCTGAACCGGCGAACGTCCCGTACGACGTCCCGTACGACGTCCCGTACGACGTCGCGGTACTCGGGGCCGGGCCCGCCGGGCTGTCCGCGGCCACCGCCGCGGCGGCCCACGGCGCCCGGGTCGCGCTGCTGGACGCGGCGCCCCGCGCCGGTGGCCAGTACTGGCGCCACCGCCCCGCCGACGACGGCGCCGCGCACCACGACTGGCCCCTCTTCCAGCGGCTGCGCACGGCCGCGGACACCCATCGCGCCCGGCTCGACCACCTGCCCGGCCACGCCATCTGGCACGTGGAGCGCACTGATGACGGCTTCGCCACCCACGCCCTGAGCGACGGCGACGGCGCGTCCGGCGTAGTCCTCAGCCGTACCGTCGTCGTGGCCACCGGCGCCTACGACCGCCAATTGCCCTTCCCCGGCTGGACCCTGCCCGGCGTCTACACCGCCGGTGGTGTGCAGGCCCTGCTCAAGGGGCACGGCGTCGTCGCGGGCCGGCGCGTCGTCGTCGCCGGGACCGGGCCCTTCCTGCTGCCGGTGGCCGCGGGCCTCGCTGGGGCGGGGGCCACGGTCCTGGGCGTCTTCGAGGCCGGACGGCCCACCGCCTTCGCCCGCCACCCGCTCACCACCCTGCGCGCCGCCGCCAAACTCGGCGAGGCCGCCCACTACCTGCGGACGCTGCGGCGCCACCGGATCCCGTACCGAACCCGTACCACGGTGGTCCGGGCCGAGGGGACGGACACCGTCACCGGGGCGGTGGTGGCGCGGCTGGACGACCGGTGGCGGATCGTGCCCGGCACCCGGCGGCGGCTGGAGTGCGACACGGTGGCCGTGGGGTACGGCTTCACCCCGCAGACCGAGATTCCGCTCCAGCTCGGCTGCGCGATGCACCGGGACGCCGACGGCAGCCTGACCGCCCGCGTGGACACCCGGCAGCGCTCCACCGTGCCCGGCGTCTATGTGGCGGGCGAGGCATGCGGGGTCGGCGGAGCCCAACTCGCCTGTACCGAGGGGGAGCTGGCGGGGCTGCACGCGGCGTACGCCACCACCGGCACCCGCCCCGACCCGCGCAGGATCGCCCGGCTGCTGCGGCTCCGGGCCGCCCGGCGCGGCTTCGCCGCAGCGCTGCACGCGGCGTATCCGGTGCGGCCCGGGTGGCGGGAGTGGCTGACCGAGGACACCGTCGTGTGCCGCTGCGAGGAGGTGACCGCCGGTGCCATCCGCCAGGTGGCGGAGGAGCTGGGGGCCACCGATCCCCGGGCGGTGAAGCTGTGTGCGCGCCCCGGAATGGGCCTGTGCCAGGGCCGGGTGTGCGGCTATGCCACCGCCGCCCTGACCGCCGCCCACGCCGGACGCGACGTCACCGAGGACGACCTGCGCGGTCTGGCGAGCCGACCCGTCGCCCAGCCGGTACCGCTCGGACTGCTGAGGAACCCGGGTACGGAATCCATGCCACACCACGACGAGGAGGGCGCATGAACGCACAGGCCAAGCCATGGCACGGGGTGCTCGTCGCGACGGCGTTGCCGCTGCGCGAGGACCCGGCCGGCAGGCTCGCGGTCGACTTCGACGGGTACGCCGAACACCTCACCTGGCTCGCGGCGAACGGCTGTCACGGTGTCGTCCCCAACGGCTCCCTCGGCGAGTACCAGACCCTGACCGCCGAGGAACGGGCCCGCGTGGTCACCACCGCCGTCGAGGCCGCCCCCGAGGGCTTCACCGTGATGCCCGGCGTGGCGGCCTACGGCGCCGACGAGGCCCGGCGCTGGGCCGAGCAGGCGGCCGAGGCGGGCGCCCCGGCCGTGATGCTGCTGCCGCCCAACGCCTACCGTGCCGACGAACGCGCGGTGCTGGCCCACTACCGGGAAGTGGCCAGGGCCGGGCTGCCCGTCGTGGCGTACAACAACCCCATCGACACCAAGGTCGACCTGGTGCCCGAGCTGCTGGCGGAGCTGTACCACGAGGGGCTGATCGGGGCGGTGAAGGAGTTCACCGGCGATGTCCGCCGCGGCTACCGGATCCATGAACTGGCCCCGGGGCTCGACGTGTTGTGCGGCAGCGACGACGTGGCGCTGGAACTGGCCGTGGCCGGGTCGCCCGGCTGGATCGCCGGCTACCCCAACGCCTTCCCGCGCGCCTGCGCCGAGCTGTGGCGGGCCGCCACCGCGGGCGATCTCACCACCGCGCTGCCGCTCTACCGCACCCTGCACCCGCTGCTGCGCTGGGACGCCAGGACCGAGTTCGTCCAGGCGATCAAGTTCAGCATGGACATCGCCGGGCGCTACGGCGGACCCTGCCGCCACCCGCGCGTACCGCTCACCGCCGAACACGCCGACACGGTGCGCAAGGCCACCGAGAAGGCCCTCGCGGAAGGGCTCGTCTGAACCCATGCGCAGCGACCGGGTCTTCCACGCCGTCGACTCGCACACCGAAGGGATGCCGACCCGCGTCATCACCGGCGGCGCCGGGGTGATTCCCGGCGCCACCATGTTCGACCGGCGACGGTACTTCATGGCACACCTCGACCACATCCGCCGGTTCCTCATGAACGAGCCACGCGGCCACTCGGCGATGAGCGGGGCCATCCTCCAGCCGCCGACCCGCCCCGACGCCGACTGGGGCGTGCTCTTCATCGAGACCTCCGGCTGCCTGCCGATGTGCGGACACGGCACCATCGGCGTCGCCACCGTCCTGGTCGAAACCGGCATGGTGGCGGTCGAGGAGCCCGTCACCACCATCCGGCTGGACACCCCCGCCGGGCTGGTCGTGGTGGACGTGGCCGTCGAGCGGGGCGCGGCCCGCGGGGTGACACTGCGCAACGTGCCCTCGTTCGCGCTCGCCCTGGACCGCACCGTGAAGACCGCGGCCTTCGGCGACATCGGCTACGACATGGCCTTCGGCGGAAACTTCTACGCCATCGTCGACCTGGACCACCTCGGGATCCCCTTCGACAGGGCCCACAAGAACCGCATCATGGACGCCGGACTCGCCATCATGGCCGCCATCAACGAGCAGGCCCGCCCGGTCCACCCCGACAACCCCGAGATCAGCGGCTGCCACCACGTGTATCTGGCCGCCCCCGGATCGGACGCCCGGCACTCCCGGCACGCCATGGCCATCCACCCGGGCATGTTCGACCGCTCGCCCTGCGGCACCGGCACCAGCGCTCGCATGGCCCAGCTGCACACCCGCGGACTGCTGCCGCTGCACACCGACTTCCGCAACGAATCGTTCATCGGCACCCACTTCACCGGCCGACTGGTCGAGGAGACCACGGTCGCCGGACTGCCCGCGGTGGTGCCCACCGTCACCGGGCGCGCCTGGATCACCGGCACCGCCCAGTATCTGCGCGACCCCGACGACCCGTTCCCCGAAGGCTTCGAGCTGTGAAGAGCCGACCATGAAGATCATCGACGCGGCCTCGGTCGCCGCCGCCCTGCCCATGCGCGCCGCGATCCGGGCCCTCCAGCAGGCGCTACGGGACGGGCTCGACCCCGAGGCCGACCCGCCCCGCGCCGTGGTGCCGGTGGACCACGGCCAGCTGCTGCTGATGCCCGCCGAGGGCCGTAGCCCCCGAGGACGCGCCTACGCGGGCGTCAAGATGGCCACCGTCGCACCGGACAACCCGGCGCGCGGACTTCCCCGCATCCAGGGGCAGTATCTGCTGCTGGACGCCGAAACCCTCACCCCGCTCGCCCTGCTGGACGGGGTCGCGCTCACCAACCTCCGCACCGCAGCGGTGTCCGCCGCGGCCGCCGACCTGCTCGCCCCGCCCGACGCGTCCCGGCTGGTGCTCTTCGGCGGCGGCCCGCAGGCCCACAGCCATCTGGCCGCGCTGCGCGCGATCCGCCCCCTCACCGAGGTCACCGTCGTCGGCCGTACCCCGGAGCGGGCACGCCAACTGGTCGAGGGCTTCCCGGAAACCGCCGGGGTCCGCGTTGTGGCCGGGGAGCCGGACGCGGTCGCGGACGCCGATCTGATCGCCTGCTGCACCACGGCCCGCACCCCGCTGTTCGACGGAACCCTGCTGCCCCCGCACGCCACCGTGCTGGCCGTGGGATCGCACGAACCCGGTGCCAGGGAGGTCGACGACCACACCGTCCGCCACGCCACCGTGGTGGTCGAGTCCCGCGCCGCCGCCACCCGGGAGGCGGGCGACCTCATCCAGGTCATCGACCGCGGCCTGCTCGACCCCGCCCAACTGCTGCCCCTCGCCGACCTGATACGCACCACTCCGGGCGGCCCGGCGGCGGCCTCCGGGCGCCCCCGGCTGTTCAAGAGCGTGGGAATGGCGTGGGAAGATCTCGTGATCGCCGGTACCGTCCATGAGGCCCATGAGGCCGGCCTGTCCGGTGAATCCGGCGAGGGCGACAGATGAAGGAGACCGACCGCATGACCGTGGACGACGGGGCCACCGCGCGCCTGCCCTCGCTCCGCGGCCGCCGCAGCCTCCGCGAGGAGATCGCCGAAACCCTCCGCGGCGCGGTGATCTCGGGCGAACTGAAGCCCGGCGTCGTGTACTCCGCCCCGAGCCTGGCCGAACACTTCGGAGTGTCCGCGACCCCGGTGCGCGAGGCCATGCTCGACCTCTCCAAGGAGGGGCTGGTCGAGATCGCCCGCAACAAGGGCTTCCGGGTCACCCACCTCTCCGCGGCCGAACTGGACGACATCACCCACCTGCGCGCGCTCATCGAGATCCCGGTGATCCGGCAGATCACCGAGGCGGGCGTCGCCCCCGAGGTCATCGCGCGGCTGCGGCCGCTGGCGGCGGGCATCGAGGAGGCCGCGAACCGCCGCGACTTCATCGCCCACGTCACCATCGACATGGAATTCCACCTCACCCTGCTGGAACAGGCCGGGAACAGCAGGCTGGTGGAGACCGTGCGCTCGCTGCGCACCAGTTCCCGGCTCTACGGACTGCGCACGCTGACCGAAGGCAGCGCCCTGTTCGACTCCTCCCACGAACACGCCGAACTCCTCGACCTCATCGAGGCGGGCGACGCGGACGGCGCCGAGGCCCTGATGCGCCGCCACCTCGGCCACGTCCGCGGCATCTGGGCCGAGGAGAACGCCCCCGACCCCGACCCCGCCCCCCAAGGCCGCCGAGGCGGCCGGAGCCGCCCGACCGGGGAGCCGCCCCGGTGAGCACGGTGCACGAGGCCGAGGAGACCTACCGGCGGATCGCGGCCCATGCGTGGCGCGCCCCCACCGACGCCGTGCTGGCCGACCGGGTGGGGTGAGTCAGCCGGTGGCGAGGCCGTGGACGATGTCCGCGGTCGCCGGGTACAGCTCGCGGTAGCGCGCGTACAGCTCGTCGTAGCGCGCCGTGGTGGCCGGGTCGGGGCGCACCTGGACGGCGGGCGGATTCCACCGCGCGATGGAGGCATCCCCGACGGCCGACGCGGCGAGGAACGCCGAACCGAGGCTCGCGCCGATGGTGTGCGTGGGGACGTCCTGGGTCAGCCCGGTGATGTCGGAGACGATCTGCGTCCACAGATGCCCCTGGGCGCCACCGCCCACGGCCACCACCCGGTCGATGCGGCCACCGGCGGCGCGGATCGCCTCCACGTTGTGGCGGACGCCGAACCCGGTGGCCTCCAGCGCGGCGCGGTAGAGATCGCCGCGGGTGTGCGCGAGGGTGAGGCCCGCGAGGACACCGCGGGCCGCGGGGTCGGCGACGGGAGTGCGCTCCCCGTCGAAGTACGGCAGCATCAGCAGCCCGCGCGCCCCCGGGCCCGAGATCTCCGCCTCGGCCAGCAGTTCGGGCACGGACGGGTCCCCGAACAGCGAGCGCAGCCAGTCGGTGATGGCGCCCGAGGACGCCATGCCACCGGCCAGGTTGCGGGTGCCGGGGAGCGCCCCGACGGTGCCCCACAGGGCGGGGAAGGTGACGCGCTCCTCAACCGTGTTGATCAGGAACATGGTCGAGCCGTACATCAGCATCAGATCGCCGGCGTTGTGCGCGTCGCCGCTGACCGCCTCCGCCCAGGCGTCGATGGTGCCGACCGTCACCGGGGTGCCCGCCGTCAGCCCCGTCGCCTCCGCCGCCCGCGGCGACACCCGGCCCGCCACGTCCCCGGACCAGGCGAGCCGGGGCAGTTCGATCCGCCCCGCCAGCCCGTCCGACCAGGGGCGGTACCAGTCGAGGGCGCCGGTGTCGTAGAGCGGGGTGCACTGGCTGGCCGAGTGGTGGTCCAGTACGTACTCCCCGGTGAGCCGGTGCACCAGCCAGGAGCTGGGCATGAACAGCCGCCGGGCGCGGGCGAAGACGCCGGGCTCGTGCCGTGCGAGCCAGGCGAGCTTGGGGCCGACGGCCTGGGTGGAGAGCACCGAACCGCAGCGGCGCAGGATCTCCTCGCGGCCCAGCGCGGCCTCCAGCTCGCCGATCTGCTCGGTGGCGCGGGTGTCGATCCCGTACAGCAGGGCCGGGCGCAGCGGCACACCGGCGTCGTCCGTGACCGCGACACACGGCCCCATCCCGCTGACGCCGACCGCCTCCACGGTCACCTCGGCGGACCCGAGCAGATCCCTCACCAGGGTGGTGAACTCCCGCCACCACACCTCCGGGTCCATCTCCACCCAGCCCGGGTGCGGCCGGTCGACGGAGTGCCGTACGACGGACTGGGCGAGGACCGTGCCGTCCGGCGACACCAGCACGCCCTTGGAGCTGGAGGTCCCGATGTCCACGCCCACCACGGCGCGCCGCGGGGCGCTGTGCGACGTCATCGCGTTCGGCGACGCCATCACCCGGCCTCGATCGCCACGTCGCCGCACAGGTGCACGGACACCCCCAGCCGTTCGAAGGCCGCCGCCTTGACGGCCAGCGCGCGGTCGGCCGTGGCGGCGTCGGGCGCGTACACCACCTGGATGTGGTTGGCCTTGTGGCGGGCCATGAACTGGTCGCGGCTCACCCCGTCGAGGACCGCGTGCATGACCGGCCACTCCGGGTTGGTGGCCTGGCGGCGCCGCCGCGTCTCCTCCTCGGGCAGCTCCACCGCCCGGCCCCGGCCGATGTCCAGATGCAGCGCCCCGTCCGCGATGTACAGCCGGGACCAGACGATCTCGCCGGGCCGGGACACCCCGGACAGGGTGCCGCCACCGGCCGGGAAGTACACCGGGTTCTGCCGCAGGGAGACGGCCTCGGCGTAGCCCCCGGCGAGGTGGGACGCCGGGATGGAGCCGGAGATCTCGAAGACCCAGACGAACCGGCCGTCGTACTCCTCGCCCCAGCGGACGTCGTGCAGGGTGGTGGCCGGGTCGAGGCCCATCGCCGTCCAGATGCGGTTGCTGAGCAGCGCGTCCACCGCCACGCCCTCGTCCACCTCGTTGAAGTGGGGGAGGGGCCGGTCCTCCCACAGCACCCGGGAGCCGTCGCGGCTGCGCACGGGGGGCCGCTCGGCGTTGTTCAGCAGCCCCTCGGCGAGGTCGGAGGCGGCCACCAGGTCCTTCAGGCCCTGCTGGTACTGGATGCCGACCGCGTCCAGCCCGAAGTCGTCGCTGATCCGCAGCGCGGCGATGTACATCGCGAACTGCTGGCGCAGCTGTTCGTCGGTCAGCTCGGTGGCCTCGTCCGTACCGGTCTCGAAGCGCATGCCGCGCTCGGTGAGCCACGTGCGCACCGCGGTGGTCTCCGCCTCCGGCACCGTGGACATCTCGGCGAACAGCGCGCTCTGCGACAGGCGCTCCTTGTAGATGCCGAGGGGGTTGAGGAGTTCGTCGTCGATGATGGCGTTGTACATGCCCATGCAGCCCTCGTCGAAGACCCCGATGATGGCCTTGTCCGCCATCAGCTGGTCGGCGACGGCATGTCCCAGCTCGCGTTCGGGCGTGGCCGGGAGCGGCGGCAACGGCCGTACGTGCGAGGTGTCCTGGGGAACGGTGCCGGTGTCCACCCAGCTCCGCAGCCCCTCCAGGAACCAGTCGTCGGTGAAGTCCACGCTCCACAGCGTGGAGTACTCCTTGCCCATCTTGGTCAGGCCCGCGTTCACCCCGAGCAGCCCCACCAGGCCCGGCCAGGTGCCGTCGAAGTTGGCCACGGTCAGGATGGGGCCACGGTGGGTGCGCAGCCCGGCCAGCACATGGTGGCTGTACTGCCACACGGCCTCGGCGACCACCAGGGGCGCGTCGGAGGGGATCGAGCGGAAGACGGTCAGCCCCATGCGCTGGCTGTCGATGAAGCCATGGCCCTTGGCCGGATCCACCTCGTGTGCCCGGCGCACCGTCCAGCCGAGCTTCCCGAAGGCATCGCCCAGCGCGGCTTCCATCGCCTCCTGGACCGGCCACCCCGCGGCATTGGCGGAGGGGCGCAGATCGCCGCTGGCCACCAGCCAGACCGTAGCGGGCTCCACGGTCGGCCTCGGTGTGCTGACCGGCACGGTGTACGGCATGGCGCCACCCCATTCCCTGCGTTGTCGACGGGCACCCGTGACGGCCGCCGCGGGTGCCCGCAGGCTCTCAGAAATCGATTTCTCGGGCAAGGGTCGGGGCGCGGAGCCAGGGCAGGGGCCCGGTGAGGTTCCGGCTCCGGTGGTGATGCCGCGGCGGGAGGTGGCTACCGTGGGTGAGGTGACACCAACGCCGACGATCAAAACCGTTGCCGAGGCGGCGGGGGTTTCCCCGGCCTCCGTATCCCGGGCGCTCAACGGCAATCCGACCATCGCGCCGGAGATCGTCGAGCGGGTGATGCGGGCCGCCGACGCGGTGGGGTACCGGCCGAACGGGATCGCCAGGAGCCTGCGCACCCGCACCACCAAGGTCATCGCGCTGCTCATCCCCGACATCGGCAACCCGTTCTTCACCGCGGTCGCGCGCGGCGTCACGGACGCCGCCGAGGCGGAGGGCTATACGGTCCTGCTCTGCAACACCGACGAGGATCCCGAGAAGGAGCGTCGCCACCTCGCCGTGGCCGAGCAGGCCCGGGTGGCCGGGGTCGTGCTGTCCCCGCAGGGCAGGGACACCGACATCTCACGGCTGCGGCAGAGCCGGATCCCGGTCGTGGTGATCGACCGCCCGCTGCGCGAGAAGACCGACGCCATCGTGGTGCCCTCCTTCGCGGGCGCCCGGGCCGCCACGCGCCATCTCATCGAGCAGGGCTGGTCGCGCCCGGCCTGTATCACCGGCCCGGCGTCCGCCGACACCGCCCGGGCCCGGCTGCGCGGCTACCGCGCGGCCATCCGGGAGCACGACGGCATGCCGGAGATCGTCGCGCACGCCGACTTCCGGCAGGACGGTGCGATGCTCGCCGCCCGTGAGCTGCTGGCCCGGGCCGACCCGCCCGACGCGTTCTTCGTCGCCAACGCCCCGATGGCGCTCGGCACGCTGGCCGCGCTCGCCGAACGGGGCTTGCGCGTCGGCTCCGACGTCGGCTTCGTCTCCTTCGACGACGCCCCCTGGGCGCCGTACATGACGCCGCCCATCTCGGTCGTCGCCCAGCCCGCCCATCCGCTGGGGGAGCGCTCGGCGCGGCTGCTGCTGGAGTCGCTCCGCACCCCCGTGGAGCGGCGCCCGCGCCGCATCACGCTCTCACCCACCCTCGTCGTGCGCGCCAGCTCGCTGCGGCCGCCGCGGGGGTGAGCCGCGGGGGTGAGCCGCGGGCTCAGGGCGTGCACCAGAAGTACTAGGGAATTTCGCAGTTTTGGTACGGACCAAAGCGAGCAGGCGCGCCGGGTACGGGCCGAGAAGGGCCCATCACATCAAGGAGGTGTCCGTATGGCATTACGGACGACACCCAGCCGGCTCGCCGGGGCAACTGTCGCCGCCGTCACGGGGCTGCTGTGCAGCCCGTGGGCGCAGACCGCCTCGGCCGCCGCACCCGACGCGTCCTCCGCCGCGCGCCACTGCGTGGTCGACGCGCGCACCGGGCAGCAGAGCTGCTTCGGTACGTTCACCGAGGCGGTCGGGAACGCCACCGGCGGCCGGATCACCGACGCCCCCGCCACCCCGCGGGCGGCCGCCGCCTCGAAGTCCTTCCGGACCGAGGCGGCGGAGGCCGACGTGGGCGCGCAGGGGGACGTCATCCAGGGGACGTTCTTCGACGAAAAGGGCTTCACCGGCGCCTCGCTCACCATCACCGGACCCGAGCTGTGCGAGAAGGACGGCTGGGTCAACTGGCAGTTCGACCTCGGTGACGACTGGAAGAACCGCATCTCCTCGGTACAGCCGTGGGGCAACTGCGCCATCTGGCTCTACCCGGAGCCGAACCTCGGCGGCGACCGTGACGGTCCGTTCGACGAGAACACCGACGACGTGGGTCAGGCGATGAACGACCGCACCCAGTCGATCGGCTTCAGCTGATCCCCTTCCGCCGCGGTCCGCACGGACCGTGGCATTCCCCCCACAGAAAGCACCCGACATGAGTCGTATCCGCACGTCCCGGACCCGTAGCGCCGTCTTACTGGCGGCGCTGGCCACCGTGGGCGGCATGGTCCTCGCCGCCCCCGCGCAGGCCGAGGAGACCCCCACCAACCGCGAACTGCTCGACAAGTGTGACAACGGCACCGACTCCTGCGTCTTCCACCCCGAGGGCGCGCCCACGGACACCGTGGGGGAGTCGCACCAGGTCGGCGACAGCGCCTACAACTGCACCCAGGACCTCCAGCGCTCCAGCATCGCCTGGGCCGACACGACCGGGGAGACCAACAGCCTCGGTGTCTCGCTCAGCGCCGAGTACGGCTTCTCGGAGGTCTTCAAGGTGAGCGTCGAGACGTCGTACGGGCACACCTGGGAGAGCTCCCACACCGAGACCGACACCACCAACGTGGACGTCCGCCCCGGTGAGGTGGGCTGGGTCACCCGCGCGCCCCAGATGCAGCGCGTGAAGGGCACGTACGAACTGCACTTCGAGGACAAGTTCTACGGCCACTACATCTGGTACGTGCCGTTCGACGCGACCGGCCCCAAGCCGGACGCGCCCAGCACCAAGACCCAGCACACCCGTCCCATGACGGACCAGGAGAAGGCCGAGCACTGCGGCTAGGTGGTGCTCCCCGGGCCCGTGGCCACCCCCGGGCCCGGGGTCAGGTCCGCCTCGCCGGTGCGCTGGGCGGGCAGCGGCACCTGACCCGGCTGGTGGAGGACGACGGTACGCATCGGCAGCGGGATCTCGATGCCCTCGGCCTGGTAGCGCCGGTGCAGCCGCTTCATGAACTCGTGCTTGATCAGGTACTGGTCGCTGAACTCCAGGGCCCCCAGGAAGACCGAGAAGTCGATGCCGGACTCGCCGAAGGTGTGAAAGCGGATACTCGGCTCGAAATCGACCACGCCGCCCGAGACATCGGCCATCACCTTCGCGCCCACCTCGGTCGTCACCCGCTCGACATGTTCGAGATCACTCCGGTAGCCGACCCGCACCTGCACCATCACCGACATCTCCTGCCCCGGCTGGTGGTAGTTGGTGGTGATGGTGCCGGCCAGCTTGGCATTGGGGATGATGACGAGGTTGTCGGACAGCTGGCGGATCGTGGTGTTACGCCAGTTGATGTCCACGACGTACCCCTCCTCCCCGCTGCTGAGCCGGATGTAGTGACCGGGCTGCACCGTCTTGGACGCCAGGATGTGCACGCCCGCGAACAGGTTGGCCAGGGTGTCCTGAAGGGCCAGCGCGACCGCCAGACCGCCCACGCCCAGCGCGGTGAGCAGCGGCGCGATCGAGATGCCGAGCGTCTGGAGCAGGATCAGCACGCCCATCATCAGCACCGCGATACGCGTGATGTTGACGAAGATGGTGGCCGTGCCCGCGACCCCGGACCGGGACAGCGCCAGCGTCTGCACCAGGCCGGCGACGACGCGCGCCGCCGTGACCGTGGTGGCCAGGATCAGCGCCGCGATCACCAGCTGGTTGACGGTGTGACCGACGGTACGGGTCAGCGGCAGCGCCGCGGCCGCGGAGGACACGCCGATGGACATGGCCGCCCAAGGGGCCAGGGTGCGCAGGGTGGCGACGATGATGTCGTCCCCGCTCCACCGGGTCCGGCGCGCCCGCTCGCCCAGCCAGCGCAGCGCCATCCGCGCCAGCAGTCCGGCCGCCGCGGCGGCGAGCAGCGCGGCGCCCACGACGATGACGTCGTGCAGCGTCAGTGCCCGGTTCACCGCTCACCTCCCGAAGTGGTGCCCGCCGCCCTCGGGGCGGCGGCCCGCGTCGTCGCCGGACCGAAGTCCTGTCTGCTGCTCACCTGGTCACCTGTTCGTGGGGAGGATGTGCCGATATCGTCGCGGCGCATACACATGGCCTCGACGTGACCTGCCATCTTGCCGCATCCCGTCAACCTCCTGATGACCGCCCGGCCATGACCGTGAAGCCGCGATTGGCCCATCGTCACAGCTCGGAACACATGCAACACATGGACAACACGACCGGTGTGGGGACCATGGATGACATGGATCTCACTCCGCACCGCCCGGCCGACGACGACCCCAACCCGCTGAACCGGCTCACCCTCGACCAACTGCGGCTCCGGACCAGCATGAAGTGGCGCACCTACCCGGACGACGTGCTGCCGCTGTGGGTGGCCGAGATGGACGTACCCCTCGCCGAGCCGGTGGTGCGGGCGGTCACGGACGCGATCGCCCTCGGCGACACCGGCTATCCGGCCGGTACGGCGTACGCCGAGGCGCTGGCGGGCTTCGCCCGGGAGCGCTGGGGCTGGGACGGGCTCGCCGTGGAACGCACCGCGATCGTGCCCGATGTGATGCTGGGCGTCGTCGAGATGCTCAAGCTGGTCAGCGGCCCGGGGGACGCGGTGGTGGTCAACTGTCCGGTCTATCCGCCCTTCTACCCGTTCGTGGAGCACATGGACCGCCGCGTCGTGGAGGCACCGCTCGGCGCGGACCTGCGGCTCGACCTCGACGCGCTGGAGGACGCCTTCCGGCGTGCCGTCGCGGGCGGCCGGCGGGCCGCCTATCTGCTGTGCAGCCCGCACAATCCGACCGGAACCGTGCACACTGCCGACGAACTGGCCGCCGTCGCCGCGCTCGCCGACCGCCATGGCGTACGGGTCGTGGCCGACGAGATCCACGCTCCCCTGGTCGCCCCCGGGACCGTCTTCACCCCGTATCTCGGCGTGCCCGGCGCGGAGAGCGGGCTGTCGCTGATGTCGGCCTCCAAGGGGTGGAACCTCGCGGGGCTCAAGGCCGCGCTGGCCATCGCCGGTCCCGCGGCCGCCGACGACCTGGCGCGCCTCCCCGAAGAGGTCGGCCACGGCCCCAGCCACATCGGCGTCATCGCCCACACCGCCGCGCTGCGCGACGGCGGGGACTGGCTGGACGCCCTGCTGGGCGGGCTCGACGACAACCGCGCGCTGCTCGCCGGGCTGCTGGCCCGGGAGCTGCCCGGGGTCGGCTACCGGCCGGGTCCGGCGACCTTCCTCGCCTGGCTCGACTGCCGCGCCCTGGGCCTGGGGGACGACCCCGCCGCCGTCTTCCTCGACCGCGGCCGGGTGGCCCTCAACTCCGGACTGCCCTTCGGTACGGGCGGGGCGGGCCATGTCCGGCTCAACCTGGGTACCTCGCCGGAGGTGATCGCCGAGGCGGTACGGCGGATGGCGGCCGCCCTCGCCTGACGGCTGCCCTCTCCGACGGGCACCCTCATCCGACGGGTGGCCGCCCCCTTCTGACGGGCGGCCGCCCGGACCGCGCCGCGCGTCAGCCGGTCAGATCGGTGATCCACCAGGCCGCGGCGCTGCCCGGCAGCGTCCCGGGCGGGCAGGAGGTGCTGGCCAGAATGGGCGCACCGGTGACCGGGGCCGGGACCGGGTGGTCGCTGAAGTTGATCGCGCACACCAGCCCGTCGCCGCGGATGAACGCCAGCACCTCGGGCGGCGACTCCATCCACACCAGCGGCCCCTCGCCCATCTGCGGGAGGCTGCGCCGCAGATGCAGCCCCTCCCGGTACAGATGCCAGAACGAGTCGGTGTTGGCCAGCGCCCGGTCGGTGGCGTGGTCGGCGAACCACTCGGGCTGCGGCAGCCACGGCTGGGCCACCGCCTCGCCGGTGGTGAAGCCGAACGGCGAGGCATGCCCCGACCACGGCAGCGGCACCCGGCAGCCGTCGCGGATGTGCTGACGGCTGCCGGTGCGGTGGAAGATGGGGTCGGTCAGCACCTCGTCCGGCAGGTCGACCACCTCGGGCAGGCCCAGCTCCTCGCCCTGGTAGACGTACGCGGCGCCGGGCAGGGCCAGCATCAGCAGGGCGGCGGCGCGGGCCCGGGCCGGGCCGAGGCACGACACCTCGCCGGTGGCCGGCTCGCCCGCGTACCGGGTCACGGTGCGGACCTGGTCGTGGTTGTTGAGGACCCAGGTGACGGTGGAGCCGGTGTCGGCGATGTCCCGCATCGCCTCGCTGATCACCTTGCGGAAGACGTCCGGGTTCCAGGGCGCGGTCAGCAGGTGGAAGAAGAAGGCCTGGTGGAGTTCGTCGGAACGCACGTACTTGGCCTGCTCCAGCGGCGTCGGCACGGAGACCTCGCCGACCAGCAGCCGGTCGTTCCCGTCGCGGGCCGCGTACTCGTCGCAGATGGCGCGCCAGCGGCGCCACTCCTCGTGGATCTCCGGCTGGTTCCAGGCCAAGGGGTTGACGGAGTCGCGGGTGCGTTCGTCGATGGTGGGGTCGTCGGAGTCGGGCAGCTCGGGGTGCTTGAACAGACCCGCCGCCACATCGATGCGGAACCCGTCGACACCCCGGTCGAGCCAGAACCGCAGCACCTCGTGGAAGTGCTCGCCGACCGACGGCTCGCGCCAGTTGAGGTCGGGCTGTTCGGGGGTGAACAGGTGCAGGTACCACTGGCCGGGGGTGCCGTCGGGCTCGGTGACCCGGCTCCAGGCGGGGCCGCCGAACATGGCGTGCCAGTTGTTGGGCGGCAGTTCGCCGTCCGCGCCCCGGCCGTCGGCGAAGTGGAAGCGGGCCCGGGCCGGTCCGCCGGGTCCCTCGGCAAGGGCCGCCTTGAACCAGGCGTGTTCGCTGGAGCAGTGGTTGGGGACGATGTCCATGAGGACCTTCAGCCCCAGCCGGTGGGCGTCGTGCACCAGCCGGTCGAACTCCTCCAGGTCGCCGAAGATCGGGTCGACGTCGAGGTAGTCGGCGACGTCGTACCCGTGGTCGTGCTGCGGCGACGGGTAGAACGGGCTGAGCCAGATCCCGTCCACGCCCAGCTTCTTGAGGTACGGCAGCCCCAGCCGGGCCCCGGCGAGGTCGCCGATGCCGTCCCCGGTGCTGTCGAGGAAGCTGCGCAGGTAGATCTGGTAGATCACCGCGTCGCGCCACCAGGCGTGCGGTGAGCCCTCCGTGCGGTGCGTGGAGGGGCGGGGCGCCGTGGTGGCCGTGGCGAGGCCCGTTGCCTCGCCACTCGCCGGTATCGAGGTCATCCGGCGCTCATCCGGGGCTGTCATGCGTCCATCCCAGTGCTGGTTCGTGCTGGCTTGCTGATGTGATTGCTGGCTCGGGAGTCGGCCGGGCAGGGGTGGTCCGGCGCCATGCGGCAGGTTGTCGCGGGTCGGCGCGTTCGCCGGTGAAGGGCGGTGCGGACGGCGCTCGTGAGGCCCCCGGGCCGTGTTGTGCGTTCTCAGATGCCGCGCGGGGCGGGGGCCTTACGGTGGAAGGCCGGGCCGCCGAGGGGCGTACGGCTGAGGCGCGTACGGCCGGGGGTCCCATGGCTCAGGGCCGGGCAGCCGGGGGTCGCGGCCGGGCGCGGTGCGTCGGCGGCGGGGGCGGCGTACGGTTCCCCGGCGAGCATGCGATGCCTCTGACTGCTCACGGACAGGCCCTCTCGTGCGGCACATCACCGTTGATGTATCGATAAAGCACAGTGGCATAAGATGGGGGTGAGCGGCAAGCGATCACGAGAAGCCGGAGCAAACCGGGGAGAGCGGATGGCGACGCTGAAGGATGTGGCCCGCACGGCGGGGGTCTCGGTGATGAGCGTCTCCAACGTCCTCAACGACACCGGCCGTTTCTCCGCCACGATGCGCGAACGCGTGCTCCAGGCCGCCGAGGAGGTCGGTTACGCGGGCCCTGACCCGGCCGCCGCCTCGCTCCGGCGCGGCCGCACCGGCACCGTCGGGGTGGTGCTGCCCCTCCCGCTGGAGACGGCCTTCGCCGACCCGGCGGCCACCGCCTTCCTGGAGGGCGTGGCCCGTGAGTTCCAGCGGCGCCGCACCACCATGACGCTGCTCGCCCTGCCGCCCGCCGTCGGGCCGCTCGCCCGGCACGCCACCGCCCCCGTCCAGCAGGTGGCCGACGCGCCGCTCGCGGCGCTGGAGAAGGCGGTGATCGACGCGGCCCTCCTGTACAGCGTGGAGGAGGACCACCCCGGTCTTGACATCCTGGTCAAGCGCGAACTGCCGGTGCTGGCCGTGGACTCGCCCGGCCATGACACCGGGCGGGACCGCTTCGGCGACGCCTGGGCGGGCTTCGTCACCGTCGACGACTTCGGCGGCGCCCGGCGCGCCGCCCGCCATCTGATCGGCCTCGGCCACCGGCGGGCCGTGATCCTGGTGGACAAGCTCGCCGTTCAGCCCCGGCTGGGCCCGGCCACCTGGCCCCAGGCGCTCGCCACCACCAGCGCGATCCTGCGCCGCCGGCTGCTGGGCTACCGCGACGCGTGGGCCGAGGCGGGGCTGCCGTTCACGGACCTGACCGTCATCGAATGCGGCAGGAACGACTTTGCGGCGATCCGCACGGCCGTGCACCCCCTGCTCACCGCGCCGGGCCCGCGCCCCACCGCGCTGCTCGCCGTCTCCGACACCCTCGCGCTCGGCGCGTGCGCGGCCGTCCGGGACCACGGCCTCGCCGTGCCCGGTGACCTGGCCGTCATCGGATACGACGACATTCCCGCGGCCGCCACCGCCGTCGTCCCCCTCACCACGGTCCATCAGCCCACCGTGGAGAAGGGCGAATCGGCGGCGCGGCTGCTCCTCGATCACACCGACCACCACCTCGAGCACCGCTCCGACCACGGCGCGTCCACCGCCCCGCCCGCCCCGGTGGCCGGGGCGGCGCCGCCGGAACTCCCCACCCGTCTGGTCATCCGCGCCAGCACACCGGCCTGACGCTTCGTACGTAGTCGCCGAGGGACCACCGGGGGACCCACCCCCGCTCCCGGGCCCGGGTGGTGTCGAGGACGACGGTGTGCGCGAGCTGGTCCACCGCGTAGCGGGTCAGCACCGGCCGGGCCGCCGTCCGGTGGCGCGCGGCGGCCTCCAGCGCCCGGGCCGCCGCCAGGGCGAGGGGGCGCGGCAGATGGCCGATGCGCGCACGTCGGCCGTGGGCGCGCAGCACCTCACGGATCGCCCGGTCGCGGCGGTACGGCGCGGCGTCGGCGATGTTGTACGCGCCCGGCGGCCAGCCCGCGGCGGCGGACACACAGGCGTCAGCGAGGTTCTCGACGGCGGTGAGGCTGAGCGTCACATCGGGCCCCGGCAGCAGCAGGAGCCCGCCGCGGATCCGGTCCAGCAGCCGGGGCACCAGATACGGGTCGCCCGCCCCGTACACGGCCCGCGGCCGCAGCACCACCGCACCGGCCTCCAGCGCCAGCCATTCGCCCGCCGCCTTCGTCCGGCCGTACGCGTTCAGCTGGCCGGAGACGGGATGGTCCTCGCGCACGAGCCCCCGGCCGGGCCGCGGGTCGTACACACTGGCGCTGCTCACCCACACCACCGGCCGCCCGCCCGCCGCCCGCAACAGCCGGGCCGCGCCCCCGACGTTGACGGCGCGCATCTCCGCCTCGGCCGCCGACCCCGCCACCGGGTCCCCGACGGCCGCGGCGCAGTGCACCACCAGGTCGGCCCCGGTGAGATCGGGCACGTCCCGCGCGGCGTCCCACCGCACATGCCGCCCCACCGGCCCGCCGCGCCGCCCCACGCACAGCACCTCGGCGCCCGCGGCGGCGGCCGCCCGCGCGATGTACCCACCGCAGAAGCCGCTCGCCCCGGTGACGGCGACCCGCGCTCCGGTGAGACGGCCGGTCATGGGCTCTCCCGCGCGCGGACGGTCAGCGCCCGCCAGCCGGGGAGCGCGGCGTGGCGGTCCGCCCGGGCGCGGACGACGGCGGGACGGTACGGGGCCAGCGCGGCGAGCGTGTCCTGGAGCTGGGCCCGGGCCAGTGGCGCGCCCGGGCAGGCGTGCGGGCCCGCGCCGAAGACGAGCCGGGAGACGGCCGGTTCGACCGGGCAGCGCGCGTCCGGCCCCGTGCGGTGGGCCCGTACGGCGTGGCGTGCGACCAGCACGATCCGGTCGCCGCGCCGGATCGTGACCCCCGCCACGGTGGCATCGGCGGCGGCGACTCGCGGCAGTACGGGCGACGGGGCCACCACGCGCAGGAGTTCGGTCACCAGCGCCGGGCGCAGCGCGTCGGCCGCGGCGTCCTGCCACAGCCCGGCGTCGGCGCACCAGGCCACCGCGCGGGGGAGGGCCGCGACGGTGGTGGCGACGGCGGCGGTGGCCAGCATCGCGCGCAGCGCACCGTCGTCCCGCCCCTCGGCGACCAGCAGGGCCTGAAGGCGCCGCGCCGCCCCCGTCGCGCCGTCACCGGAGCGGCGCGGACCCGGCAGATGGTCCCGTACGGCCGCCGCGGCGGCGCCTGCCGCGGCCGACGCCACCGCCCGCGGATCGGCGTCGACGTCCAGCAGCGCGCATACCGTGGCCCCCGCCACCTCGTGCGCCACCTCCACCAGGTCCACCGTGCCGCCGGGCTCGGCGAGCGGGCCCAGCCGCCGGTCGAGAACGGCCCGCCACACCGGTCGCAGCCGGTCCACCCCGGCCGCGCCGAGGCCGTCGGCGAGCCCCCGCCGGGTCTCCCGGTGGCCGCCGCCCTCCTGGTCGAACAGCAACCCCCGTGCCCCCGGCCCGGACAGCGCGGCCCGCGCCGCGCCGCCGGTCGAGCCCTCGGCCGTACGGTCCAGCGGGACACGGGTGAGCACCTGGCGGCAGGCGTCGGCGTCGTGCACCAGGACCGTGGAGCCGAGGCGCACGGCCGGGCGGGCGCGGGTGGCGGCGAGCAGGGCGAGGAGCACCGGGTGCGCCGCCCGGTAGACGCGGCGGTCCCGGCGGCGGGCCCGCCGGTACGCCCGGTTCGGCGGCGTCATGACGGGGTGTCCGCCCGGCGGCCGGGCCGGAGGCGGCGTACGGAAGCGTGCGCGGAACGGCCGTCCAGCTGGGCCGCCGCCCGCCGGGCCGCCTCCGCGCGGTCCGGTTTGCGGGACCGCCCGGTGAGCGGGATGTCGGTGAGGAGCACCGCGTCGGGGCGGGCGGAGCCCATCCGCTCCAGCGGCCCGGCCAGCAGGGCACGCACCCGGCGCGGGTCGGCACCGGGGCCCGGCTGGACGAGCGCGACGAGCCGTTCGTCCCCGTCTCCGGCCGGGACGCCGACGAGGAGGGCCAGTTCGACCCCCGCGACGTGCAGCGACGGCTCGTACAGCCCCGGGTAGATGTTCTCGGCACCGCGCAGCACCATGTTCTTCAGCCGCCCCTCCAGCACGATCCGGCCGCCCTCCCACCGGGCCCGGTCGCCGGTCCGCACCCAGGGGTCGGGGTCCTCGCCCAGGTAGCGGTGGCGGGCCGCGGGCCCGGCCAGCAGCAGTTCGCCCTTCCCCGGGGCCATGCCGTCCACCCGGGCCCGGACCCCCGGCAGCGGTGCCCCGGCCAGATCGCCGGTCCCGCCGAAGGCCGCCTTCTCGGCCGCTTCGACGGCGGCGGCCGGGAACAGTTCGGTGAGCGCGTACACCCCCCACGCCTCGTCCGCTCCCGCCCGCTTGACCCGGGCCAGCAGCTCGGCGCCCGCCGGTGCCGAGCCGGTCCAGACCCGGCCGGTGAAGGGGGCCGAGGCGGCGAGCGCGGCGCGCAGCTGCGGTGGCGTCAGATAGGTGGCCTGCGGGGCGAGCCGGGCGAGCTGCCGGGCGAGGACGCGCGGCGTACGGGCGGGCAGCGCGACCGGGGCGCCCCGCGCCAGCGAGGGCAGCAGCACGAAGAACGTGCCGCCGAGCACGGGCGCGTCCGGCCGGGGCCGGACCAGTTCGGCCACCGACCGCATCCCGGCGGCGAGCCCGGCCCGGGAGTGCACCACGGCGCGCGGCCGGGACGTCGTACCGGAGGTGAACACGATGACCGCGTCCGCCGCGGCGTCGTCGCCCGCCTCGGGCAGCGCCACCCGCGACGCGGACAGGTCCAGCGCCGGGGCGCACCCCGGCAGCCGCCGCCCCAGCGTGGCCACCGGCCCGAGCGTGGCGAGGTCGGGCAGCGCGAGCCGAGCCCGCCGGGCCAGTGGGCGGGCCCACCCCGCCACGGCCTGCGCCGCGGCATCGGCGAGGACGAGGGCGGGCCGGGCCAGCGCCAGCCGGGCGCTGAGCACATCGGGGCCCACGGACGGGTCCAGCACGGCGGCCCGCAGCCCCAGCCGGTGTGCGGCGAGCATCACTGCGAGCGCGCGCGGCCCGGGCCGTATCGCGACGCCGACGGTGTCCCCGGCGGCCAGGCCACGGGCCCGCAGCCCGGCCGCGTAGGCCTCGGCGAGGTCGGCCACGTCCCCGCGGGTGGCGTGCACCCGGGGTGCGCCCGCGCGGGTGCAGCCCAGGACGGCCGGGCGGTGCGGATGGGCCCGCAGCGTGTGCGCGAGACGGTCCAGCATCAGCGCGGATCCTCCCCGTGGCGCCCGCTGCCCTTGCCGAGGTACCAGCGGGCGGTTCCGACGACACCGTAGGCGCGCAGCCGTCGCGTGGAGTTCTCCACGATCATCCCTTCGCAGCGGGCGATGGCGGTGGTGTGGCGGCGCACCCGGTTGAGGAACGCCCGGTCGGTGGGGGAGGGGCGCCGTGGCATGCCACCGGCGGCGAGGTACAGAGCGGCGGTGATGGCCATGTTGTTGCCCGCGTGCATCCGGTACGGCGCGAGATACCCGTGCCCCCTGCGGTGCGCGGGCCGCAGCCGTCCGAAGAGGGCCGCGAGGAACACCAGAAGGCGGAAGGCGGCCCGGCCCAGCGGCCCGTGCTCGTCGCGGCGCGCGGTGAGCAGTCCGCAGGCCATGCCCCGGTCGGTGGCGCCCAGCGCGGCCCGCGCGGCGGCCGTCCAGCCGGGCCGGGGCAGACAGTCGGCGTCGGTACGGGCGACGATCTCGGCGCCGTGTTCGATCGCGTACCGGAACCCGGTGTCCACGGCGCAGCCCACGCCCTTCTCCGGCTCCGTCAGCAGCAGGACGGGGAAGGCGGCGCGCCGGGCGAAGCGGCGGACGATGTCCGGGGTGGCGTCGGTGGAGGCGTTGTCGACGACCAGCAGGGTGAAGTCGCGGTCGTGCTGTGCGGCGAGCGCGTCGAGCGTGGCGCCGATCCGGGTGGCCTCCTGATGGGCCGGAACCACGACCCACATCCGGCTCATGACGCCTCCCACACGAGGGTCATGATGCTGACGCCGCCCCCGAGGCCGACGAACAGCACCCGGTCGCCCGGCGTCAGCCGCCCGTGTACCCGGTCCAGCTGCACCCCGAGCGACGCGCTGGCCACATTGCCCAACTCGCCCACCGTGACGACGAGTTTGTCCCGTGGCACACCGGTCGTCTCGATGAACCGCTCCAGATACGGCACCGTCACCTGGTGGACGAGCACCCGCGCGAAGTCCCGCCACTCCAGACCGGTCCGGTGCCGCATGCCGTCCAGCACCGACACCCCCACCTTCTCGAAGACGGTGCGCAGTCGTGTGCCGTCACCGCGGAAGTACGTCTGCTCCTCGTCGCGCGGATGCCGGGATCCACCGCCGAAGATGCCACCGGCGGCCCAGTGTTCGGAGTGGGTCCGGGTGTCGACGTCGAGGATGCCGCCGCGGTCCACCGGCTCGACCACCACCGCCGCGCCCGCGTCGCCGAAGGTGTATCCCGCGAAGGCGTCGCGGAACGCCGCGCGGCTCCCGGGGGCGCGGCGCATGGCGCGGCTCGGGGTCTCGCCGGTGACCACCAGCGCCCGGCCGGCGCGCCCGGCGAGGATCATCGCCCGTGCCATGTCGATGCCGTTGACGAAGCTGTTGCAGGCGTTGGTGACATCCAGCGCGTGGGCCCGGGAACCGAGTTCGGCCTGCACCACGTGCGCGGTGGCGGGTTCGGTCATGTCGCGGGTCGCGGAGGCGAAGAGCAACAGGTCGATGTCGAGCGGGTCGAGCCCGGCGGCGTCCAGGGCCCGCCGGGCGGCGCCGATCGCGAGCGTCGAGGCGTACTCCCCGTCCGCCGCGATCCGCCGCGAGCCGATCCCCGTCGCCCGTTCGAACACCCCGTGCGGCAGCGGGAGTCCGCAGCCGCGTGCCACCTCGCCGCGCAGCTCCTCGGACGTGAGCCGCCGCCGTGGCAGCCAGGAGCCGACGGAGGTGATCCCCACCCGAGGGGGACGCACGGGCACGGCCGGTGAACTGGGCATGGGGTCAGCATCATCGGGGTGATCGGCCGCGACATGAGTACGCGTACTCAAAAGCCACCGGGAGCGGGGCGTTCGCCGAGCGACGGAAGATCCGTGTTGATCCCTGTTGATCCCCGCAGATTCCCGTACAACCATCCTGGGCCTCCACATGTCACCTAGACGACGCAAAAAGCGTCCTAGGGTTACAAGGGGGAAATATGAAGATTTCGCGCTATGTTGCCGCGACCGCGGTCCTGGCGTCCGCCGTCGCGGGCTCCGTGGTCCTGGCGCCGTCCGCCTCGGCGGCGGCCAGGGCCGCGTACAACGGGGCCTGCGGCAGCGGTTACAAGGTGGTGAACTCGGCGCCGATCGGCACCCAGGGCACCGTCTTCCTGACGTACAACTCGGCCAAGGGCAAGAACTGTGTCGTCACCGTCCGCAACTCGACCGGGGCGGCGAAGAACATGTTCGCGTACCTCTACGTGAACGGCTCGGAAGACTCGCAGCTGGACGAGGGCCTGTACACGTCCTACGCCGGCCCGATCTACGACTACGGGCGCGGGAAGTGCGTCGACTGGGCCGGGGGCATCGACAACCAGTCGACCTTCACCTACGGGTCGAACTGCGCGTCCCTCAAGGAGCACCGGGTGACCAAGGGCTGGTAATCCGCACGGCCCCGCTCACCGCATCACCTGACGCACCACCACCCCACGGGTCGCCGCCGCTGTCCCTCAGCGGCGGCGACGCCGTGTCACGAACACCCCGGCGGCCGTCAGGACCGCGGCGGCCGAACCGCCCGCGACCAGCGGCATCGTGGTGCCACCGCCCTCGGTCTCATCGGCACGGCCGGCCGCGTCGGCTGTGTTGTCGGTGTCCGCTGCGTCGTCTGTGTTGCCGGTGTTGCCGGTGTTGTCGGCGGGCGCCCGCGCGTCGCTGTCCTTCGCCCCGGCGGACAGCACGATGTCCGAGCACGAGTAATACGTGTCCGGCGTACTGGAGTTGCGCCAGATCGTGTACAGGAGCTGACGGCCGGTGCGGTCCGACGGCAGCTTCGCCTTGAGGTGGTACGCACCGTCGGTCAGCTCCGGGTCCTTGACCTTCGCGAACGGCTTCGCGTCGAGATCGGACCACTTCAGCGGCCGGGTCGGATCGTAGCCCGGCTTGGTGAGATACAGCTCGAAGGTCCCGGTGTGCGGAATCGACGAGCTGTAGTCGAGCGTGAGCTCGGCCCCGGGGGCGAGACGCGTCGAGGGCCAGTCCGCACGCGGCAGATCCAGCCCCCGGTAACCGTCGATGCCCGCGCTGCACAGCTTTCCGTCCGGGATCCGCTGCCGGTCCTTGCCGTTCACATCGGCGATGCGCAGGTTGTCCCCGGTAACCGTCGATGCCCGCGCTGCACAGCTTTCCGTCCGGGATCCGCTGCCGGTCCTTGCCGTTCACATCGGCGATGCGCAGGTTGTCCCACTCATCGAACGCCGCGCCCCCGGCCGCCTTCGCCGCCTCGCAGGCCGCCGACCGCGCCTCCCGCCCGCCCTCCGGCGAGCACGCCACCGTCCGGCTGATCGGATCCACCGGCGCCCCGTGGGCCAGGGCGGGTCCGGTGCCCACCGCGGTGAGCAGCAGCGAGACGGTTCCGGCGAAGGCGGCCGAGGCGGCGATGCGATGCACGGTCATGCCGGGGAGTACGAGGGGGAGGACCGGTGTGTTCAACCGGTGTTCAACCGGCCGCCGGTGGACGTGTCACTTCCCCAGCGTGCGCTCGAAGAGCGCCAGCAGCTCCCGCCAGTGCCGGTCTTCCGCCGAGGCGTCGTACATGGCGGTGTCGACCTGGGTGAACCCGTGGTGGGCGCCCTCGTACACCTCGCTGCGGTAGCGCACCCCGGCCGCGTCCAGCGCCTGCTCCAGGACGGCGATCTGATCCGCCGGAATCGACGGATCCTGGTCGGCGTGGCCGAAGTACAGCTCCGCCGACACCCGGTCGACGAGCCGGTGCGGGCTGTCCGGGGCGTCCGTGACCAGATGGCCGCCGTGGAAGCTGGCCGCCGCGGCGACCCGCTCGGGATGGGCCGCCGCGGTGCGCACCGCCAGCACGCCGCCCATGCAGTAACCGACGCTGCCCACGGGGCCGTTCGTGACCAGGGGAGAGGCGGCCAGCCAGGCCAGGTACGCACCGGCGTCCCGCGTCGCCAGCTCGGGCGTGTGAGCCTTCATCAGCGGGCCGAGCTGGTCGAAGAGGTCCGAGCGCTGCGAGGGGTCGATGAACTCCGGCAGATCCACCACGGGCGCCCGCCCGGCGCGGTAGAGGACGTTGGGCACCAGCACGGTGTAGCCGTGTCCGGCGAGGCGCTTCGCCGCCTCCTCGACCGAGGCGCGCGGCCCGAAGGCGTCCGGGTACAGCAGGACGCCGGGATGCGGATTCCCGTCGTCGGGGTGAGCCAGGTAGGCGTCGGCGACCCCGTCGGGGGTGGGGACGTCCAGGGAGGTGCCGTGCGCGGAAGCCATTGCCGCACCCTTCTCTCGCGTCGTCGTGGGGGCGGCCCCACCGTATCGCTGGGCGCCCCGCGTCCCGTGGACCGGCTCCGGCGAACCGGCGGCGTCGGGAAGGGCAAACGGCGGAGGGCGACGGAGGTGTACGACGGCGACGGGAGGTGTGGGGAGTCGAAGGGAATTGTCCGAAGACGCCGACCAGGCGGTATGCCGATGATGCAATGGCGGGAGAGGTCTGGCCCCCGAGCGGACCGGGCCTCATGATGCCGCGTTGAGCGGCACATCGCACGTCAGAGGTGGAGGAACGTCATGCACCCAGTCACCGGCTCCCGCGCCGTCGGCCCCGCCGCCGCGCGCTCCGCCAGCCGACTGTCTGCCGACAGGGCCCGGGCGCTGCCCCGAATGCCCGCCGCCCGCCCGCCCATACGCTCGCGGGCCGACCCCGAGGCCATCGCGCTGCTGCACCGGACTGCCCGCGTCCTCATCGACGAACTGCCCCGGCTGACCGATGAGGTGGTCGCCCTGATGCGGGAGCGAGAACCCGTCTACAACTCGGCCTCCATCGATCCGCAGGAGCTGTGGCGGGATGTCAACGACTCGCTGTCCAACAACGTCCGCTCCCTGCTGTACCCCAAGGAGACCCGGGAGCCCGCCCGCTCCGTCTCCTGGCGGATCGGCGCCGACCGCGCGGCCCAGGGCCTCCCGCTGGACGCGCTGCTGCACGGCTTCCGCATCGGGTGCACCGTCGTCTGGGACGAACTGGTCGAGACGGCCTCGCGCGAGGACCCGGTCGGCGCCCGGGGGCTGGTGCACGTGGCGGCCGACATCTGGAACTTCGTCGACGAGCACTGCACGCTCGTCTCCGAGGCGTACCACGAGGTCGGACGGCAGCTCGCCTGGCACCGCGAGAACCGGTTCCGGATCATCATCGAGGCGCTGCTGGACGGCACCGCCCGGGTGAGCGACTTCCCCGAGGCGGAGGAGGTGCTGGGCCTGCCCGAGCAGGGCCGTTACGCGGTCGTCGCGCTGGATCACACGGGCTCCGGCCCCGGCGCGCCGCGCCCGCCGGAGATCCACGGCGGCGGCCGTACGGTGTGGCACACGGGGGAGTCCACCGCCCACGCGATCGTCCTCCTCGGGGACGTCCACCCCCGGGAGGTGGCCCGGGCCCTCACCGTCCCGCCCGGCGCCCGGGCCGGGGTCAGCCCCGCCGTCACCGGACTGGCCTCGGTGAACGCTGCCCGGCTGCTCGCCGATACGGCGCTGCGCTCATGCCCCGCCACCGGCGAGGCGGCGCTGCTGGAGGAGCACTACCCGGAGGCCCTGGTGGTGTCCTCCCCGGACCTGGCCACCGCGCTCGCCGACCGCATGCTCGGTCCCGTCCTGGCGCTCGAACCCGCCGACCGGGACGTCCTGCTGACGACCCTGACGGCCTGGCTGGACGCCGACGGATCGGCGCGCGAGGCGGGGCGGGCGCTGTTCTGCCACCGCAACACGGTGCTCAACCGGCTGCGCCGCTACGAGCAGCTGACCGGGCGTACGCTGCACCGCCCGCGCGACGTCGTCGAGTTGTCGCTCGCCCTCGCGGCGCACGGGCTGCTGTCACCCTGACCGGGGCCGTGAAGGATCCGGTATGGACCTTTGCGGCGCCGGAAGCCGGTGACGGACCTTGACGGCCAGGAAGAGTGTGGGCGTGCACAACGGCCGCCAGTGGATCATGTGCCTCTGCCACGCGGTCCCCCGACGGGCTGTACGGCGGTCCCGGTGAGCTGCTGTCGTGGCGGTCCCGTCCCACCCGTACTGGACGGATCCGCCACGAGGAGCACGACATGTCCGAACACGCATGGGCGCAGACCACACATCCGCGCCCGGTGCGCACCGCCGAGGTCATGCCACCGCGGCCGCCGGAGGCGATGGGCCCGCGCCCCGGCCCGAGCCCCGACTCCCGTCCGGACCACCGCGGGGAGCGCCGGACGCGGCGCTCGTCGCCGTGGCGGCGGCCGTGGCCGTGGACGGCGCGGGCCGCGTGCGCCGCGCTGGCCTGCCACTTGGCCGCCGTAGTGGTCAACTGCACCGCCGGCGGAGGGATCGACCTCGGAGCGGGGGGCGGGTTCACGGTGGGCGCCCTGCTGGTGGGCGCCGACGCGGCGGTCCTGGTCACCGTCCTCGTCAGAGCCGAGCGGCGCGCCCCCGCCGAGGACACGTCGGAGAGAGATCGATGAGCGACTTCGAGCCGAGAACCCTGGCGTTCGTGCTGTTCGCCTGCTTCGTCGCCGTATCGTTCCTGCTCTGCATCCTCGCCGCCACCGACAGCGACGACCCCTCCGAGTTCTACATCGGCACCGGTGCGCTCGGCCCGATGCAGAACGGCCTGGCCATCGCGGGCGACTACATCTCGGCCGCCACCGTCCTCAGCACCACCGGCACCATCGCCATCGCCGGATTCGACGGTGTCCTCATCACCATGTCCACCGTGGTCTCGATCCTGCTGTTCATGCTGGTGATGGCCAAACCCCTGTGCGGACGCGGCCGCTACACCCTGGGCGACGTGCTGTCCGAGCGGCTGAGCGAGCGCCCGGCCCGGATCGGCACCGCCGTCCTGGTGCTGGTGGTCACCATGCCGCTGCTCACCGTCCAGCTCAACGGCGCGGGCGACATGATGTCCCTGCTGATCGGCATCCCCGGCAGCGCGTCGGTCACCGGCTGCACCATCTTCATCGGCTCCCTCATGGTCTGCTACGCCGCCCTCGGCGGGATGAAGGGCACCGGCTTCATCCAGATCCTCAAGACCGTCATCCTGCTCGGCGCGTTCATCCTGCTCGCCGTGCTGGTCATCAAGCGCTTCGACTGGAACCCGGCGAGCCTGTTCGGCGCGGCGGCCGACAAGAGCGGCTACGGGGACGCCTTCTGGGAGTCCGGCCGCCAATTCGGCGAATCGGCCACCGGCAAGCTGGAGGTCATCAGCATCCAGCTCACCCTGGCCGTGGGCGCGGCCTGTCTGCCGCACATCACCATGCGGCTCCACCCGATCCGCGGCGCGCGGGCCGCCCGCGCCGCCACGACCTGGGCCGTCGGCGCGGTCGCCGCGCTGGGCGGGCTGATCGTGATCGTCGGCGCGGGCGCCACGGCCATCGTCGGCGCCCCGGCGCTGCGCGCCGCCGACCCCACCGGCACCAACTCCCTGCTGCTGCTCACCCGCGCGCTCGACCCGGAGGCCGAGGCGGCCCACCGCAGCCTGCTGTTCACCCTCGTCGCCTGCGCGGTCGTCGTCACCACGCTCGCGGCCGTCGCGGGGCTCACCCTCGCCGCCGCGGCCTCCCTCGCCCACGATGTGCTGGCCAAGGTCGTGCTCCCGGAACGGCTCACCCCGGCCCGTGAACTCGGCGCGGCCCGCGCGGCGATCGTGTGCGTCGGCGTGGTGGCCGTCAGCCTCGCCATGGTGACCCAGCACTGGAACCGCCAGATCCTGATCTCCTTCACCTTCACGGCCGCCGCCTCCGCGCTGCTGCCGGTGCTGCTGTACGGGACGATGTGGCGCGGATTCACGGTGACCGGAATGCGCTGGGCGATGTACGGCGGCCTCGGCCTCACCCTCCTCACGATCGTCTTCTCCCCGGCCGTCTCGGGCGGCGCCCTCGCCGTCTTCCCCGACCGCGACTTCCACTGGTTCCCGCTGCGCAACCCGGGCCTGATCACCATCCCGGTGGGCTTCCTGCTGGGCTGGGCGGGCTCCCGCCTCGGAGGGCGACCCCACTCCGAGGACCCCTCGCCACCTGGGGCGCAGGGCGAGGATGCGAAGATTTCGCGCCATGGACGAACTGATAGATCTGCTACCGGTCGGGTGCGTACGGCTCGACGCGAGGGCGGCGGACTGGCGTGAGGCGATCGCGGTCGCCGGCGGACTCATGGTGGACGCGGGCTTCACCACCGCCGAGTACACCGCCGAGATGATCGCGGGCGTCGAGGAGAACGGGCCGTACATCGTCGTCGCCCCCGGTGTGGCGTTCGCCCACGCCCGGCCCTCTCCCGCCGTCCGCGCGACCGGCATGTCCTGGGTGCGCCTGGCCGAGCCCGTCGCGTTCGGCCACGAGACCAACGACCCGGTCACCCTGGTCGTGGCCCTCGCCGCCCGGGACTCCGGCGCGCACACCTCCGCGATGGCGAGCCTGGCCCGTCTGCTCGGCGACCCGGGCGCCGCGGCGGCCCTCGCCGCGGCGCCCACCCCCGAGGCGCTGCGCGCCGTGCTGAGCGGCGACGGCGAACAGCCGGGCCCCGCCGCCGCGAAGCCGCGGGCCGCCGGGCCCTCCCTGCACAAGATCCTCACCGTGTGCGGCAACGGCGTGGGCACGAGCCTCTTCCTCAAGAACACCCTGGAGCAGGTCCTCGACCGCTGGGGGTGGTCGGCGTACGTCACCGTGGAAGCCACCGACACCATCTCCGCGAAGGGCAAGGCGTCCGAGGCCGTCGCCCTGCTCACCTCCCGTGAGATCGCCAGGACCCTGGGCGATGTGGGACGGCCGGTGAAGGTGGTTCAGGACTTCACGAGCACCGCCGAGATCGACGCGGTACTCCGGGACACGTACGACGTCTGACGACGGGAACAGAAGTACATCATGGGCTGGCTGGTAACTCCCGCGAAGTTTCTCGTGAACGAGATCCTGAGCGAACCCGCGTATCTGATCGGCATCATCACCGCCATCGGACTCATCGCGATGAAGAAGACCGCCGGGCAGATCATCGGCGGTGCCATCAAGGCGACCCTCGGCTTTCTGCTCATCGGAGCGGGCGCGGGGTTGGTCACCAACTCCCTCGCCCCGCTGGGCACGATGATCCAGGGCGTCACGGGAGCGCACGGCGTCATCCCGACGAACGAGGCCATCGTCGGCATCGCCCAGGCGCAGTTCGGGTCGCGCGTCGCCTGGCTGATGATCCTGGGCTTCGTGGTCAGCCTGCTGCTGGCCCGGTTCACCCCGCTGCGCTATGTGTTCCTGACCGGACACCACATGCTGTTCATGGCCACGCTGCTGACCGTGGTGCTGGCGGGCGCCGGTCAGTCCACCGTCGTCGTGGTGGCGGTCGGCGGTGTGCTGCTCGGCATCATGCTGGTGGCCATGCCTGCGTTCGCCCACCCCTGGACCAAGCGGGTCACGGGGAACGACACCGTCGCCATCGGCCACTTCGGCACGGCAGGTTACGTGGTGGCGGGCGCGGCCGGGAAGGTGGTCGGCAAGCGCAGCCGCAGCACCGAGGAGATGAAGCTCCCCGAAGGGCTGCGCTTCCTGCGCGACTCCATGGTGGCCACGGCCCTGTCCATGCTGGTCATCTATGTGGTGATGGCGGTGCTCTTCCTCCTCAAGGCGGGCGAGCGGACCGCCTTCAAGGCGTTCGCCACCGGCACCGGGGCCACCACCGCGGCCACCGACACCGGCAACTATGTGATGCAGTCGGTGATGCAGGGCCTCCAGTTCGGCATCGCCGTCGCGGTCATCCTCTTCGGCGTGCGGACGATCCTCGGCGAACTCGTCCCCGCCTTCCAGGGCATCGCGAGCAAGGTCGTGCCGGGCGCGCTGCCCGCGCTGGACGCGCCGATCGTCTTCCCCTACGCGCAGAACGCCGTGCTCATCGGCTTCCTCTCCAGCTTCACCGGCGGCCTGGTCAGCCTCGCCCTGCTCACCTGGGTGTTCAACCCGGCGTTCGGTCTCGCCCTGGTCCTGCCGGGCCTGGTGCCGCACTTCTTCACCGGTGGCGCGGCGGGCGTCTACGGCAACGCCACCGGCGGCCGGCGCGGCGCCGCCGTGGGCGCGTTCCTCAACGGTGTGCTCATCACCTTCCTGCCCGCCCTGCTGCTCAAGGTGCTCGGCGCGTTCGGGAAGCAGAACACCACCTTCGGCGACGCCGACTTCGGCTGGTTCGGCGCGCTCGTCGGCAACGCGGGCAAGGCCGGTGGCGGGGTGGGCGTCGCCCTCATCCTGCTCATCGGCCTGGCCGTCCTGGGCGCCGCCGTCCTGGTGCAGAAGCGCGTGGTCGACACGGGCTGGGACCCCGGCGCCGCCCGCGACGCCCTGACGCCCAGGGACGACGCGGCAGCCACGGAAGCGGGTGCCGCGGAGGCGGCGGGGCCGGACGCCCCGGGCCGGGCCGCGTCGTACCCGAAGATCGCCCCGCCCGCGGGCGCCCCCGCACCCCCGCCACCGCCCCGGTGACACGCGCTACCCGCCGACGTACTCCCGCAGATGCGTGGCCGTCAGCGACGTACCGGAGGCCACGAGGTCGGCGGGCGTCCCGGTGAACACCACCCGGCCGCCGTCGTGGCCCGCCCCCGGGCCCATGTCGACGATCCAGTCCGCGTGAGCCATCACCGCCTGGTGGTGCTCGATGACGACGACCGTGTTGCCGTCGTCCACCAGCCGGTCGAGCAGCGCGAGCAGCTGGTCCACATCGGCCAGATGCAGCCCGGTCGTCGGCTCGTCCAGCACGTACGTGGTGCCGTTCTTCGCCATGTGGATGGCGAGCTTGAGCCGCTGCCGCTCACCGCCCGAGAGGGTGGTGAGCGGCTGGCCGAGCCCCAGATAGCCGAGGCCCACCGCCATCAGCCGGTCGAGGATCACCCGTGGCTGTCCGGTGGTGAAGAACTCCCGGGCCTCGGCCACCGGCATGGCGAGCACCTCGCCGATGCTGCGCCCGCGCAGCCGGTACGCCAGCACCTCCGCCTTGAACCGCCTGCCCTCGCACTCCTCGCACACCGACGCCACCTCGGCCATCATCGCGAGATCGGTGTAGGTCAGCCCGATGCCCTTGCAACGGGGGCACGCGCCCTCCGAGTTGGCGCTGAACAGCCCCGGCTTCACCCCGTTGGCCTTCGCGAAGGCGGACCGGATCGGGTCCAGCAGCCCCGTATAGGTGGCCGGGTTGCTGCGGCGCGAGCCACGGATCGCCGACTGATCGGCGACGATCACCCCGTCCCGTCCGCCGAGCGAACCATGGATCAGGGAACTCTTGCCGGACCCGGCGACCCCGGTGACGACGGTGAGCACCCCGAGGGGGATGTCCACACTGACGTCCCGCAGATTGTGCAGCCGGGCGCCGGTGATCGGCAGGTGGCCGCGGGGCTCACGCACCTTGTCGCGCAGGCTCACCCGGTGGCCGAGATAGTCGCCGGTCAGGGTGCCGGAGGCCCGCAGCCCGGCCAGATCGCCCGCGTAGGCGATCCGCCCGCCCGCCGCCCCGGCGCCGGGGCCCAGGTCCACCACATGGTCCGCGATCCCGATCGTCTCCGGCTTGTGTTCCACCACCAGCACCGTGTTGCCCTTGTCGCGCAGCTGGAGCAGCAGGGTGTTCATGCGCCGGATGTCATGCGGATGCAAGCCCACCGTGGGCTCGTCGAAGACGTACGTCACATCCGACAGACTCGAACCCAGGTGGCGGACCATCCGCACGCGCTGCGCCTCGCCACCGGAGAGCGTGCCGGACTCCCGGTCCAGGCTCAGATACCCGAGACCGATCTCCACCAGCGAATCCAGCGTGTCGCGGAGGGTTTCCAGGACCGGCCCGACCGTGTCGTCCCGGATGCCCCGGACGAACGCGGCCAGGTCGCTGATCTGCATCGCCGAGCACTCCGCGAGGGTGCGGCCGTCGACCGTGCAGGACCGGGCGGCCTCGTTCAGCCGGGAGCCGTCACAGTCGGGGCAGCGGGCGAGCGCGACCGCCCGGTCCGCGAACGCGCGCACCTGGGGCTGCATCGCCTCCCGGTCCTTGGCCAGGTACAGCCGCCGGACCTTGGTGACCAGCCCCTCGTAGGTCAGGTTGTTCTTGCCCACCTTGATCTTGGTCGCGGGCTTGTGCAGGAAGTCCTCCCACTGCTGGGGGGTGTAGTCCCTCAGCCGGGCATCGGGGTCGAAAAGGCCGGAGTGCGCAAAGAGCTGCCAGTACCACGTGTCCACCCCGAATCCGGGGACGTTGATCGCCCCCTCGTTCAACGACCGCTCCGGGTCGACCAGTTGGCCGACGTCGATCTCCGGCACCCGGCCCAGTCCCTCACACCGAGGGCACATGCCCTCGGCCGTGTTGAAGCTGAAGGCGAGCGGCGGACCCACATACGGGGTGCCGATCCGGCTGAACAGGATCCGCAGCATGGTGTGGGCGTCGGTGGCGGTGCCCACCGTGGAACGGGAGTTGGCGCCCATCCGCTCCTGGTCGACGATGATCGCCGCGCTGAGGTTGCGCAGCGCGTCGACATCCGGGCGGCCGAGCGTCGGCATGAAGTTCTGGACGAACGCCGTGTAGGTCTCGTTGATCAGCCGCTGTGACTCCGCGGCGACCGTGTCGAACACGAGCGAGGACTTGCCGGATCCGGAGACCCCGGTGAAGACCGTGAGCCGCCGCTTGGGTATGTCGAGAGAAACCTCCCGCAGATTGTTCTCCCTGGCCCCGCGGACCTGAATCACATCGTGGCCGTCCGCGGCATGGTGGTGTCGTACGTCGTCCCTGTCACTGACATCCATGCCTTCAAGTGTTTCATTGAAGTATCGCGTAGAGACTTTTCGCCATCGCGGCCCAGCTCGGCGGGAAGTAGGGGCGGAAAACCCTCAACTCGCCGTGAACACCATCCAGATAGGGTCTCCCCATGAGCCGCCCCACGAGCAGCCCCGAGACACCGCTGCGCCCCATCGACCTGGCACGCTCGGCCGGAATCTCGACCCAGCAGATCCGCAACTACGTCGACGCGGGCATCCTGCCCCCGGCGTCCCGCACACCGGCCGGCTACCGCAGGCTCGACACCCGCCACCGCCGGGCGCTGGTCACGTACGACGCGCTCGTCCCGGGGTACGGGCAGCACACGGCCCGGGCGGTCATGCAGGCCGTGCACGCCGGGGACGTACCGCTGGCGCTCAGCCTCGTGGACGCCGCCCACGCGGCCCTCCACGAACAGCGGCTGTCCCTGCGGGCCGCGGGCGAGGCCCTCGAAGCGGTCGCCGGGCAGGCCCCCGAGGCCCTGGACGTGCCGCGGGGGGCCTTGCGCATCGGCGAGGTGGCCGCGTACCTCGGCGTCCGCACCTCCGCGCTCAGGGTGTGGGAGTCGGCCGGTCTGCTGGTCCCGAAGCGGGAGCGCGGCACCAGGTACCGCACCTTCGGCCCGGCCGACGTCCGGGACGCCCGGATGATCCACATGCTGCGGCAGGACCGCTACCCGCTGGACCGGATCCGGCCCGTCCTGGAGGGACTGCGCCGCACGGGCAGCAGCGCCGCGCTGCGCGAGGTCATCGCCGAGCGCCGGGAGGGGCTGACCCGGCGCACCACGGCCATGCTCGAAGGCGCCGGGCAGCTGCACGGATATCTCACCGGGCATACGTGTGCCGAGGAGCGATGAGTTTGCCGCGCGGCGCCGGTCGGTAAAGGTAAACACTCCCACCCGTAGGAGGCACCGATGGCCAGTGACGGATTCACCACGTGCCTGTGGTTCGACGGCCAGGCCGAAGAGGCGGCGCAGCACTACGTATCGATCTTCAAGGACGGCAAGCTCGGCCGGACCGTCCGCTACACCGAGGCCGGTCCCGGCACCCCCGGCTCGGTGCTGACCGTGGACTTCGAGATCAACGGCCAGAAGTTCGTCGGGCTCAACGGCGGGCCGGAGTTCACGTTCAACGAGGCCATCTCGTTCCAGATCCACTGCGCGGACCAGGAGGAGGTCGACTACTACTGGAACCGGCTCCTGGAGGGCGGTGGCCAGGAGATCCAGTGCGGTTGGCTCAAGGACAAGTTCGGGGTGTCCTGGCAGGTCGTCCCCGAGGTTCTCACGGAGATGATCGCCGACTCCGACCCGGCGAAGGCGAAGCGCGCCATGGACGCCATGATGCCGATGGTCAAGCTCGACATCGCCGCACTTCAGAAGGCGTACGCGGGGGAGTGACGGCCGCCGGTCCCACCCGCCCCTTCCCGCGCCCGGGGGAGGGGCGGGCCGGGCGGGCGTCGCGGGCCCGGCGGGACTTTGCGGACAACCCCCTACGGACGCGTCAGGTCTCCCGGGTCGGTGTTGGCCCCGCACAGCAGCACCGCCACCTTCTCGCCCGGCCGGGTCTCGTACGCCCCCGACCGCACCGCCGCGAGCGCCGTCGCCGCCGCGTGCTCCACCGCGATCCGGCGGTCGTCCCACAGGGCCTGCCGCGCCGAGACGATCTCCCGGTCGGACACGAGCACCGACCGCACCCCGTCCTTGCGCGCCCACTCCAGCGCCATCGGCGCCGCACGCCGCGCCCCCAGCGAGTCCGCCGCCACCGAATCCACGGGCACGTCGACCACCGCCCCGGCCTCCAGTGCCGCGTTCAGCGCGCGCGATCCGTGCGGCTCCACGGCCACCACCCGGACGCCGTGCTCCAGCGCGGAGACCGCGACCCCGGTGAACAGCCCGCCGCCCCCGACCGACACCACCACCGTGTCCAGGTCCGGGCGGCACCGCAGGATCTCCTCCATCACGGTGCCGGCACCGGCCGCGATCAGCGGATGGTCGTAGGCGTGCGACTCCAGCGCACCGGTCTCGGCGGCGTGCTTGCGCGAGGCGTCCAGCGCGTCGGCGTACTCCCGGCCGACCTGGCGCACGTCCGCCCCGAGCGCCCGCAGCCTGCCGACCTTGACCGCGGGCGCCGTCTCGGGCACGAACACCGTGGCGGTCACGGAGTGCCGGGCCGCCGCCCAGGCGCAGGCCAGCCCGGCGTTGCCGCCGGAGGCGATGACGACACCCGCGTCCGGAACGGTGCCCGCCTCGACATGGCTGCCGATGAAGTTGAACGCCCCGCGCGCCTTGAAGGAGCCGGTGTGCTGGAGGAATTCCAGCGCCAGCCATCCCTCGGCCCCGCCGAAGGCTCCCTCGTCCACCGGGGCGAGTACGACGGGCCGGATATGCCCCGCGGAGCGCTGCGCCGCGGCCTGTACGTCTTGATGAATAACCACGCGATACACTGTAACAACCACTGTTACGCCCTGGCCCGTGAGAAGGAAGTGCCCGTGCGGAAGAAGCGGACCGCGGCCGAACCGCCCGCCCTGGACACCATCGCGGTGGCGGCACTGTCGGTCATCGACGAGGAGGGCCCCGAGGCCCTGAGCTTCCGGGCGGTGGCGCAGCGGCTCGACGTCTCGCACGCCACGGTCTTCCGCCGCTGCGGCGACTTCGACGGCCTGCTGAACGTCTGCGCCGACCACCTGGCCACGCTGCTGCCCCGCGTACCGCAGGACACCGACTGGGCCGCCGCCACCGAGACCCGCTTCACCGCGCTGTACGAGGCGCTCACCCGGCACCCGGGGCTGGCGGCGCTGCGCGCGGGCCGCTCCTGGTTCGGCCCGGAACTGCTGAGCCGCCTGGTGGAGCCACAGCTGGCCCAGAGCATCGCCGCCGGGATGACACCGGCGGCGGCCATCCACGTCTACCGCAGGCTGTATCTGCTCACCCTCGGCGCCGTCGCCTTCGTCGACCACCGCGACGAGAAGCGGGCCCTGGCCTCGGCGCGCACGTCGCTCGCCGCGCTGGACCCGGAGGAGTTCCCGGTGCTGACGGCGCAGCGGGACGTGGTGCTGTCAGCCATGACCGATCACGGCGTCTACTACGACGCGCTGCGCCAGCTGATCCGCGCCGCGGCGGCTGAACACCTCGGCTGAAACGCCCTTGGGGGAGGCGCTTCAGCCGAGCGCCCGCAGCCATGCGATCAGCAGCCGGTTGACCTCCTCGGGACGCTCCTGCTGCACCCAGTGGCCACAGCCGTCGAGGAGGTGCGAGGACACCAGGCCGGGGAGGGTGGTGGGATACGCCGCGACGGCGTCGGCCAGCCAGCCGAGCGAGGCGTCGCGCTCCCCGGCCAGGAACAGCGAGGGCTGGGTGAGCGGCGCCCCGTCCCACGCCGCGAGATCCTCCCAGTCGCGGTCGGCGTTGCGGTAGCGGTTCAGCGCCCCGGTCAGCCCGGTCCGCTCGAACTCCGCGGCGCACGCGTCGAGATCTGCCTCGGTGAGCCAGGACGGCAGCGGGCCGTCCGGGAAGCGGTCGCGCATCCGCCCGCCGCGGGGGACGAAGAACGGGCTGCCGCCGTCGGGGGAGGGCGCCGCGTCGCCCGAGAGCGCGGCGTAGAACCCCGCGAGCCAGCCGCGCACATCGGGCTCGATCTCCGCCTCGGCCCGGCCGGGCCGCTGGAAATAGCCGACGTAGAACTCCTCGTCCCCGCCGATCCGCGCGAAGACCTCGCTGGGCCGCGGGCCGCCCCGGGGCGCGTACGGCACGCCGAGCAGGCCCACGGCGGTGAAGACATCGGGCCGGAGCAGCGCGGAGTTCGCGGCGATGGGGGAGCCCCAGTCGTGGCCCACGACCACCGCGGTCTCCTCACCGAGGGCGCGGACCACGCCGACGTTGTCGGCGACATGGGCGAGCATGCGGTACGCCGCCACGTCGCGGGGCTTGGAGGAGCGGCCGTAGCCGCGGACGTCGATGGCCACCGCGCGGTATCCGGCCGCGGCGAGCGCGGGGAGCTGATGGCGCCAGGAGTGCCAGGTCTCGGGGAAGCCGTGGATCAGGAGGACCAGCGGGCCGGAGCCCTCCTCCACCACATGGATACGGGCATCCGGAACGTCGACCAGCTGGTGGTGCATGGATCCTCCCTGAGTCGCCGGGGCCGCGCGGTCCACAACGCCGCGCGGCCAACAACGACACGATCATGCGGTGGCGGCCCGGGGGAGGGGGAGGGAAGTTGCCGGTTCGGCAAAAGCCCCCGGGCGGGCCATGGCACGGGCCCGCCCGGGGGCGCGGATCACAGCGTCTGCTCCAGGCGGCCCGCCATCAGCTTGATGAAGCGCGACGGGTCGCTCAGCTCCCCGCCCTCGGCGAGCAGGGCCATCCCATAGAGGAGTTCGGCCGTCTCCGCGAGGCCCGGGTCCTCCGCGCGCTCACCATGGGCCGTGCGCAACCCGCTGACCAGCGGATGCGTGGGGTTCAGCTCCAGGATGCGCTTGATCTGGGGCACGTTCTGCCCCATCGCGCGGTAGATGTTCTCCAGGGCCGGGGTGACATCGTGGGTGTCGCCGACGATGCAGGCCGGGGAGGTGGTGAGGCGGGAGGACAGCCGCACCTCCTTGACCTGCTCGCTCAGCGTCGTCGTCATCCAGGACAGCAGATCGGCGAAGTCCTTCTTCTGCTGCTCGCGCTCGGGCCCGTCCTCGCTCGACTCGTCCTCGTCGTCGAGGTCGACCTGCCCCTTGGCGACCGACCGCAGCTGCTTGCCCTCGAACTCGGGGACGGCGTCGACCCACAGCTCGTCGATGGGGTCGGTGAGGACCAGCACCTCGTACCCCTTGGCCTGGAAGGCCTCCATGTGGGGCGAGTTCTCCACGATCGAGCGCGACTCGCCCGTCATGTAGTAGATGTGCTCCTGCCCCTCCTTCATGCGCTCCACGTACTGCCGGAGCGTGGTCGGCTGCTCCGCGTCGTGCGTCGAGCCGAACGAGGAGACCTCCAGGATCGCGTCCCGGTTCTCGAAGTCGCCCAGCAGCCCTTCCTTGAGGACGCGGCCGAACTCCTTCCAGAACGTCGCGTACCGCTCGGAGTTGTCGGACATCATGTCCTTGACCGTCGACAGCACCTTCTTGACCAGCCGACGGCGCATCAGCTGGATCTGACGGTCCTGCTGAAGGGCCTCGCGCGAGACGTTCAGCGAAAGGTCCGCGGCGTCCACGACACCCTTGACGAAGCGCAGGTACTCCGGCATGAGCGCTTCGCAGTCGTCCATGATGAAGACGCGCTTGACGTAGAGCTGCACACCCCGCTTGCGGTCCTGCATATACAGGTCCTGCGGTGCGCGGGACGGAATGAACAGCAGCGACTGGTATTCGAACGTGCCCTCCGCCTGCATGCGGATGGTCTCGAGCGGGTCGGTCCAGTCGTGGCTGATGTGCTTGTAGAACTCGTTGTATTCCTCGTCGGTGACCTCGCCCCGGGGGCGGGCCCACAACGCCTTCATCGAGTTGATGGTCTCGAGTTCGGGTGTGCCGCCGTCTTCCGGAGTGCTGTCGTCATCCGAAGAGCTGTTGGCGCTTTCCCCGGCCATCCGGATCGGCCAGGTGATGAAGTCCGAGTACCGCTTGACGATTTCCCGGATCTTCCACGGGGAGCTGTAGTCGAAGAGATGGTCCTCGGCGTCCTCGGGCTTGAGCCGCAGCGTGACCGCGGTGCCCTGGGGCGCGTCCTCGACCTGCTCGATGGTGTAGGTGCCCTCGCCGCTGGACACCCAGCGGGTGCCCTGGCTCTCGCCCGCGCGCCGTGTCAGCAGCGTCACCTCGTCGGCGACCATGAAGCTGGAGTAGAAACCGACCCCGAACTGCCCGATGAGGTCCTGTGAGGCCGCCGCGTCCTGCGACTCCTTCAGCTCCTTGAGGAATTTCGCGGTGCCGGAGTTCGCGATCGTCCCGATGAGCTGCACCACGTCATCGTGCGACATCCCGATGCCGTTGTCGCGCACGGTCAGCGTGCGCTGCTCCTTGTCGACCTCCAACGCGATATGGAGATCCGAGGTGTCCGCCTCCAGATCCCCGTCCCGGAGGGTTTCCAGCCGCAGCTTGTCCAGGGCGTCGGAGGAGTTGGAGATGAGCTCCCGCAGAAAGACATCCTTGTTCGAGTAGATCGAATGGATCATCAGCTGCAAGAGCTGGCGCGCCTCGACCTGAAACTCGAATGTCTCTACCCCTGTAGTCACCTGATTCCCCTCATGCGATAAGTGTTCGACGCCATCAAGTCCGGTGCGTCGCCCGGATCTTATCGAAAAGGGAGGTCGCTGCGCGTGGTGGTCCGGTGCCTTCGCGCGGTGTGCGTGGCCCGACGGCCGGAGCCCCGGGCCGCGCTTGTTGTCGCTGTCGTATCCGGAGAACCCGCTGAGGGTGAGCGGTACGGACCCCGCGTCACTCGCCCTGCTGGTTGGGGTGGGAGCCCTGGGCGGGACGGATCCGGCTCCAGTCGAGGGCCTCGGCGGCCTCCCGCTGGATCTCTTCGGCCGCTTCCCGCGCCTCGGCGGGAACGTCGCCCTGTTCCGCTATGAGACTGTCGTAGATCGGGGACAGGTCGCCCTTGTTCGCGGTGGTCATGCTGAGGTACTTCCTTCGTGCCGTGGTGCAGGTGTGCCACCCGAGCCTAACCCTCGGTATCCCTTGTCGCGAGGACACATATCACCATGATCCCGCGGGGTCCGGTTCCGTGAAGGTTGTGTGAGCTCCGAGTGGAGGCCATCGCACGGTGAGCGGACGGCCCGGCGGCCGGGCCGCCCGCTCACCGCGTTTAGGGGGTCAGTGCGGCGCGGCCGCGGGCTCCAGGACGAAGACGGGGATCTCGCGCGTGGTCTTCTCCTGGTAGTCGGCGTAGTCCGGGTACGCCTCGACCGCGCGCCGCCACCACTGCGCCTTCTCCTCGCCGGTGACCTCGCGCGCGTTCATGTCCCGCAGTTCCGTCCCGTCGCGCAGCTCGACGCGGGGGTCGGCCAGCACGTTGAAGTACCAGACGGGGTGCTTGGGGGCGCCGCCGAGCGAGGCCACCGCCGCGTACCTGCCCTCGTGCTCCACCCGCATCAGCGGAGTCTTGCGGATCTTCCCGCTCTTCGCCCCGCGCGTGGTCAGCAGGATGACGGGCATGCCCCGCAGCGTCGTGCCCTTGGTGCCACCGGAACTCTCGATCAGCTCGACCTGATTGCGCACCCACTGGGTCGGGCTCGGTTCGTACTCGCCCTGAAGAGGCATGTCATCGTCCCCATCGTCGTCGACAACGCTTACCGCACCGCATAACGCGCCGGGCCCGCCCGATCATCCCGGGGGGATCAGGCGGGCGGCAGGACGGCGATCAGGAGACCGTGTGCAGCCGGTGGAGGGCGTGGTGACGGGCCCTCGGCAGGGCCACGGCCGGAAGCGGCGGCGCGCCGAGCGCGGCCAGCCGGTCCAGCAGGACCCCCTCGCGCAGCGCCCAGGGGCAGATGGTGACCCGCCGCACGTCCAGCAGCTCCATGGCGGCCTCCGCCACGATCGCCCCGGCGAGCGACTGATGGGCCCGGGACGCGGAGATGCCGGGCAGCCGGGCGCGCTCGGCATCGGACCTGGCCGCCAGCCGGGGAATCCACTTCCGCAGATCGGAGCGGGCGAGGGTGCTGCGGCCGGGCGCCCCGGCCGTCGGCTTGGGGGCACCGGCGAGCCGTGCCAGCTGGGTGAAGGTCTTCGACGTGGCGACCGCGGACACGGGGACCGGCTGGTCGCGCAGCTCGGCCGTGGCCTCCGAGAGGACGGAACGCACGTACTGGCGCAGCCGCGCCACGTCCCGCTTGTGCACCGGCGCCTCGTCGGGCAGGTGGTGGCGGGTGAGCCGGCCGGCCCCGAGGGGCAGCGAGAGCGCGACCGCGGGCTCCGTACGGCTGCCGCAGGCCAGCTCCATCGAGCCGCCGCCGATGTCGAGCAGCAGCATCTGCCCGGCCGACCAGCCGTGCCAGCTGCGCGCGGCCAGGAAGGTCAGGCGCGCCTCTTCCTCGCCGCTGAAGAAGCGCACGCGGATGCCGGTGGCGTCCTTGATCGCGGCGAGGACGGCCTCCCGGTTGGCGGCGTCGCGCACCGCGGAGGTCGCCAGGGGCACCAGGTCGTCGACCTGGTGGGCGGCCGCGACGGCTTCGCTCTCGGTCACGGCACCGACCAGGCGTCGGATGGCGTCCTGGCTGATCACGCCTTGGCGATCGGTCGCCTCGGCCAGATGGACCGACTGCTTGAGCGTGGCCACCGGCTCGGGCGGTCCGCCCGGAACGAGGTCGGCAATCTTCAGGTGAACAGCACGTGAACCTATGTCGAGCACTGCGAGACGCATGCCTGCTCAGTGCCCGAGTTGCCGGGCTTTACGCCGCGAGAGGCCGCTGCTGGGGGGTGGAGGAGGGTGCGGGGGATTCCTTTTCGCCGTTCCGCTCCGCCGGGCCCGGGGACTTCTCGGTGCGACGTCCGCTGGGGAACGTCAGATCCGGTACGTCGACCACGGGCGGCAGATCGGGCGTGAGCAAGGTTTGCTCGTTTGTGTCCATGAGTGGATGGGTACCCTCGCGCATCGCACTCATCCGTGGCAGGACGGATTCTTCCCTGCGATACCGGTCACACTTGGACGATATCGGGCTAGGGGCGATCGAAATCGGTCGAAAAAGTGTGCCAAGCAGTCCCGGTCACAACGGCTGAATCACGTCGGTGCCGCGCCCAAAGCTGTTAAGGGGTGTCCGTGTGATCGGCAGGACACCCCTGAGCGGGTGATTGATGCCGGTATGCGGCTAATCTGCCGGGGACGTTTCCCTGGCCGTCCGGCTGCCGGTGGCCACGACCGTCGAGTGCGCCGGGCGCGGACGGCGGCGGGAGACCGCGACCCCGGCCAGGCACAGGGCGCCGCCCACGAGCGTCAGCGCGCCCGGCACCTCGTCCAGCGCCAGCCAGGACATCAGCACCACCAGGGCCGGTACCACGTAGGTGGTGGCTCCCATCCGGCCCGCGGTGGTGCGGGCCAGGGCGAAGGCCCAGGTGGTGAAGGCGAGCGCGGTCGGGAACAGACCCAGGTAGACCATGTTGAGCGTCGCGGACAGCGGGGCGTGCGCGGCCTCCGACACCAGCGTCCCGGCGAAGGGCAGGCAGGTCACCGTCCCGATCAGACAGCCGAACGTGGTCACCTGGAGCGCTCCGCCGTGCCGCAGCGCCGGCTTCTGGGAGACGACACCGCTCGCGTACGTCACCGCGGCCACCACGCACAGCAGCACACCGAGCACGGAGGAGCGGCCCGAGCCGGACATCGAGAGCCCCACGACCACCGCGCCGCCGAAGGACACCGCCATCCCCCACAGCAGCGGACGCGGCAGCCCCTCGCCCAGCAGCCTGCTGCTCAGCAGCGCGATGAGGATCGGGCCGATGTTGACGACCATCGCGGCCGTGCCCGCGTCGACCTGCTGCTCACCCCAGTTGAGCGCCACCATGTAGACGCCGAACCACAGAAAACCCGAGCAGGCGATTCCCGGCCAGGCGGCGCGGGGTGGCCATCCCACCCGCCGTATCAGGCTGATCGCGCCCAGCGCCACCGTCCCGGCGAGCAGCCGCCCGAGCGCCAGGGCGCCGGGTGAATAGGCCGAGCCCGCACTGCGGATGGAGACGAAGGCCGAGGCCCACAGCACGACGGTGACGGCTGCCGCCGCCAGGGCGGGCCATTCTTTTTGGTAACCGGTGTCCGGCGCTTTGATCATGACACCGACACTATGCCGCGCTCATTTCGGTGCTCAACGAAATTTCGGCGCGCGGTCAGCCACTGGCCGCGGGCTGTCCGAACCGCGAGACATAGCGGCGCTGCCAGGGCGTTTCCACGGCGCGCGCCGCGTAGTGCTCGCGTACGTACCGCACCGCGTCCCCGGGCGGTACGCCGTCCAGCACCGCGACGCAGGCCAGTGCCGTGCCCGTGCGGCCCCGGCCACCGCCGCAGGCGACCTCGACCCGTTCGCCCGCGGCCCGCTCCCACGCCTCGCGCAGCGCGGCGGCGGCCTCCGTGCGATCGGACGGCAGCCGGAAGTCGGGCCAGCGCAGCCAGCGGGCCTCCCACTCGACCGAGGGCGGCTCATGGCCCAGCAGATACAGCGCGAAGGCGGGCGCGGGCCCTTCCGGAAGGGGATGGCGCAGTCCCCGGCCGCGGATGAGCCGTCCCGACGGCAGTGTCATCACTCCTGGCGCGGAAGGGTCCCAAGTGGCGTCCATGGAGCGAGAGTAGCGGCGCGGTCGGCATGCGCGGCAGGGAACGGGCCGGTGTACCTCGGCATCATGATCACTGCCTAGGGTGATCCCATGGAAATAGGAGTCAACGTCCCGAACTTCGGCCCGGGCACCCGGCCGGATGTGCTGCGCCAGTGGGCACGGACCGTTGAGGGGCTGGGGTACGACCTGCTGATGGTCTCGGACCACGTCGCGGTCACCCCCGATGTGGCGGAGCAGTACCCCGCCCCGTTCTACGAGCCCTTCACCACGCTGTCCTGGCTGGCCGGGATCACCGACCGGGTGCGGTTGGGCACCACCGTGCTGGTCGTCCCGTACCGCCATCCGCTCCTCATCGCCCGCATGGCCGCCAACCTCAACCAGCTCAGCGGGGGACGCCTGGTCCTCGGCGTCGGCGTGGGATGGGCGAAGCAGGAGTACGAGGCGCTCGGCGTGGAGTTCGGGCGGCGCGGGAAGCTGGCCGACGAACACCTCCAGGCGATCCGCACGGCGTGGGAGGACGACGCGGACTACCGCAGCGGAGACATACCGGTCTGGGTGGGCGGCATGAGCGACGCCGCGCTGCGCCGGGCGGTACGGCACGGCCAGGCGTGGCATCCCATCTGGTTCACCCTCGACTGGCTGCGGGAGGCGCTGGACCGGATGAAGGGCATCGCGGAGGAGCTGGGCCGACCGGTGCCCGGGCTCGCCCCGCGGGTGGTGCTGAAGCTCACCGACGAGCCGGTCACCGGCCCCGAACGCCCGGCCGGTGAGGGCACGATCGACCAGGTCATGGACGACATCGAGGAACTGCGCCGACTGGGCGCGGAGTCCGTGGTGCTCGATCCGTTCAACGGCGACCCGGAGGAGACCCGCCACCCGGAGGCGGCCTGGCAGGCGCTCGCGGCCGTGGCCGCCCGCCGGGGCAAGGCCACCGACCAGGCGGTTTGACCGGTCGCCGGGGGCCGGTGGCTTCGTTTCCCGGCCCCCGGTGCGTCGTCCGCTCAGCCCACGCGCTCGATGCGAGCGTTGCGGATCAGGTTCTTGCCGGGCTCCCGGACCTGTTCGAAGGCGGCGTTGTTGAGCAGGGCGCAGCTGCCCGAGGTCGAGGTGACGGAGACGGTCGTGGACTTGTCGTTGTCCAGGTTGGTCACCTTGAGCTTGGTGCCGGCCGGGAACTGGTTGCTGGACGCGGCCGGTGCCCCGTCCTCGCCGGACAGGGTGACCGTCGAGCCCGCGCAGACGACTTCGCCGCCGGCGGCGTCCCCGGAGGCCGCCGTGTCCTCGGCCGCCGCCGTGTCCTCGGCCGCCCCTCCGCCCTCCGGGGAGGCCGCGGCGGGGGACGCGGTGTCCGCGGAGTCCACCGCGCAACCGGACGCCTGCTGCTTCCGCTTGATCTCCTCGATGACCGCCTCCCGGTTCGCTATCCGGGCGTCCGACTGGGCATCCGGATTCGCTCGCTGGTCAGCGATGAACTTCTCGTTGTTGGCCAGTGCCTGAGCCAGCCCGTCGCATGCGGTGGACTCCGCCTTGACCGTGTTCGGGGAGCTGGTGGTGCCCGCGTTACTGCTGGTCGCCATCACTCCGGCCCCGGTACCGGCCAGCGCCACCGCGCCGACCAGCAGCATCAGCTTCTTCGGACCGCCGAGGGCTCTTCTGCGCGCCATGTGTGACTCCTTCGCTGGGTTCATGAACCCATACGCGCCGGAGCCCCGCCCGTCTCATGGATTCTCACACCGCGTGGCGCGCAGCTCGTGGCCGTCGGCCGTCAGGCAGCGCCCCGTGGTCAGGTCGTAGCGCCAGCCGTGCAGCGTGCACGTGAGCACATCGCCCTCGATCTTCCCGAACCGGCCCAGGTCGGCGCGGAGATGGGGGCAGCGGCGCTGGATCCGCCAGCCGTCGAGTTCGATGTCCTGGCCGTCGTCCTCGCCGGAGGCGTAGTAGTTCTCGACGTACTCGATGCGCTCCATGGACAGGCACTTGAGGAACACGTACAGGAACTCGTTGTACGGCCCGATGCGGCTCGCGGTGAACCGCATCGACAGCAGCAGGCTGTTGGACCAGTCGACCTCGCGCTTGGCGATGTTGGTGGCCACCAGGTCGCCCGTGGTGGACAGCGTGTAGCGGCAGCGCTCGCCGTTCCACTCCCGCACCTCCCGCGCCGGGAAGTCGATCACGATCGGGATCTCGCCCACATCCAGCCGGGCGGGGCCGCCGACGCCCGCGCAGATGTGGTCCGCGCGCGCCAACAGCGGTTCCCACCACCGCTTCAGCTCGCTCAGCAGCCGGTGTCGCGGCAGCGCGGGGGTGCGCGAGGCGCGTTCGGCGGCGAGGGCAGGGCGCTGGCGGCGGGCGAAGTCGCGCAGATAGGCGCGCTTGTCGCCGAAGATGTGGTCGATCTCCTTGTCGGTGTGGCGGTGGGTGAGCTTGCACGCGGTGTCCTCCGGCTCCGCGACCGTGCCCGGCAGCAGCAGATGCGCCGAGACGCCCGGCCGCGCCTGTGCGAGCTGGGCCAGGAACTCCCGCTGGTCGGTGAAGATGGACTCGCCGTCGCGACCGGTGCCGTTGAACTCGAAGAGCGCGTCGTCGAGGAAGCACGGCGGTCCCGCGTTGGGGAAGACGTGCGCCGCTTCGACCGCGTCGATGTAGCGCAGGGCGCGGTCGAACTGGCCCTGCCGCTTGCGGGAGGCGAACTCCCGCTTCGCTGAGTCCGGCAGCTGGTAGACCATCGGGTACCAGATCGCCCCGGAGAACTGCACGAAGTACGCGTCGACCTCGCCGAACGCACGGATCGCCGGGATGTCCAGCGGATGCGCGTCGTTCTGGTTGAGCAGCACGGTCCTGCCGTCGTCCAGGGAGAGCGCCGAGTCGCCGATGGGGCCGTCGCCGGGGCCGGTGAGGGCGGTGATCATGATGCGCAGACCGTCCCGCTCGACCGGCTTTCCGCTCTCGGTGCGCAGGAACCGGGTGAATCCGAGCGCCCGCAGCTCGCGCTCCAGCTCATCGGTGGCGAAGGCGGGCAGCAGTACCGTGATGTCCTTGCGCACGTTGCGGCGCAGATTCTGCGCGTCGAAGTGGTCGCGGTGCAGATGGGAGACGTACAGATAGTCGGCGGACCGTCCGTAGTGCGCCCAGTCCAGGTCCGTGTTGTCCGGGAACGGAAACCACGAGCCGAAGAAGGCGGGGTTCACCCAGGGGTCGCACAGGACCGATCCCGCCTCGGTTTCGATGAAGAGCCCCGCATGTCCAAGTCCGGTGATACGCATACCGCAGCACCCCAACCAGCTTGTCAGGTATGTCGGACACCTCCGACTCTCCCGGTGGTACGGAGGGGCTGCATCCGCAGGTGCGCTTGGCGGGTGATTCTGCGGCTTCCGGTCACCTGGTGAGGAAGCGGATGTGCGGGCGCCCGTCGGGGCCGTCCGGGGTGACGGCCGTGCGCACCCCGTAGACGTCGGCGATCAGCTCCTCGGTGAGGACGTCCCCCGGCGCGCCCGCCGCGGCCACCCGTCCCTCCCGCAGCACCAGCAGCGCGTCGCAGTACATCGCCGCCAGGTTCAGATCGTGCAGCGCGATCACGGTGGTGACCGGCAGGTCCGCGACGAGTGCCAGCAGATCGAGCTGGTGCTGGATGTCGAGGTGGTTGGTCGGCTCGTCCAGCAGCAGCTCCCGGGGCGCCTGCGCGAGGGCGCGGGCGATCTGGGCGCGCTGGCGCTCACCGCCGGAGAGGGTGTGCCACGACTGCCCGGCCCGGTCCGCGAGCCCGGTCCGCTCCAGGGCGTGGCGTACCGCCTCCTCGTCCGCCGCCGAGGTTCCCGACCAGGGGCGGCGGTGCGGGATGCGGCCCAGGCCCACCACCTCGCGCACGGTCAGCTCGGACTGGGTGGCGGCATCCTGCTCGACCACCGCGATCCGGCGGGCGACCGCCCTGCGGTGCAGCTCCGCCAGCGGGCGGCCGTCGAGCGTGACCACGCCCGAGGCGGGGGCCAGCACCCCGGCCAGCAGCCGCAGCAGCGTCGACTTCCCCGAGCCGTTCGGCCCGAGCAGCCCGACGCACGACCCCGGCTCCGGGGCGAGGCTCACCCCGTCCACGATCAGCCGCCCGCCCGCGGCGCGCGCCACGCGCTCAGCGCGCAGCCCGACCCCCGTGTCCCTGTCGGTCATGCCGCGCCCGCCTTCCGGGTGCGGTAGAGGACCAGGACGAAGGCCGGTACGCCGATCAGCGAGGTGACCACGCCCACCGGCACCTCCTGCGGGTCGAGCACGGTACGGGCCAGCGTGTCGACCCACACCAGGAACACCGCCCCGGTCAGCGCCGTCACCGGCAGCAGCCGGGCGTGCCCGGAGCCCACCAGCGCGCGGGCGGCGTGCGGGAGCACCAGCCCGACGAAGCCGATCGCCCCCGCCGAGCTGACCAGCGTCGCGGTCAGCAGCGCGGTGACGGTCAGCAGGACGATCCGGGTGCGGGCCACCCGTACGCCCAGGGTGGCCGCCGCGTCCTGCCCGAACGCGAACGCGTCCAGGGCGTGGGCGTGCAACCCGCACACCAGCAGCGTCACGGCCAGCACCGCGAGCCCGGCCCACACCTCGGCCCAGCCGACGTTCGCGAGCGAGCCGAGCAGCCAGAACAGCACGCCGCGGGTCTGCTCCGCGTCCGCCGCCGTCATCACGACGAACGAGGTCAGCGCCGAGAACAGCTGCATCGCGGCCACCCCGGACAGCACCACCCGGTCCGTCGTGGCGCCCAGCACCTGGCTGAGGACCAGCACCAGCGCGAACGACACCACAGCCCCCGCGAAGGCGCCGGCCGAGACGGACACCGCCCCGCCACCGGCTCCCAGCACCACCACCGCGACCGCGCCGGTGGACGCGCCGGAGGAGACACCCAGGACGAACGGGTCGGCGAGCGGGTTGCGCAGCAGCGACTGCATCACCGCCCCGCACACCGCGAGCCCGGCCCCGCACACGGCGGCGAGCAGGGTCCGCGGCAGCCGCAGATCCCACACGATGCCGTCGCGGATCGGTGTCAGCCCGGTACTGCCCCAGCCCAGGTGGGAGGCGACCGAGGCCCACACATCGCCGACCCGGATGTCGGCCGGGCCGATCGTGATGGCGAAGGCGATCGACAGCGGCAGCGCCACCACCGCGACCGCCCACAGCGCCGGGTACCGCAGCCGTCGTCCGCGGACCGAGGCCGTACCGGTCACATCGCTTGCATCGGTCACCTCAGCCGCATCAGTCGCATCGGTCATCGGTCGAGACCGAAGCGGCGCAGCGCGGCGGCCACCTTCTCGATGCCGTCGACCGTACGGATCGACGGATTCATGGCCTGCCCGCTGAGCAGGACGTACCGCTTGTGGCGCACGGCGTCCATCGACCGGGTGACCGGGTTGGACTCCAGGAACGCGATCTTCTTCGCGGCGGTCTCGGCCGACTCCTGCTTCCGGGTGAGATCGCCGATCACCAGGACGTCCGGGTTGCGTTCGGCCACCGTCTCCCAGTTGATCTGCGGCCATTCCTCATGGGCGTCGTCGAAGACGTTCTTCGCGCCCACCGCGTGGGTGATGGCGCCGGGGGCGCCGCAACAGCCCGCCATGTAGGGGGATTCGGAGTTGGCGAACCAGTAGAGCACCGAGGCGCCGGACGCGTCGACGCCCTTGGTGGCCTTCGTGACCCGGGACTTGAGCTTGCCGACGAGCGCGTCGCCGCGCTTCTCCACGCCGAAGACCTGGGCCAGGTCGCGGATCTCGCCGTAGACGTCGTCCATGGTCAGCGGGGTGGTGCGGCTGCCGTCGCCGTCCCCGCTGTTGTCCTTCGTGCAGTCGGCGGGGGAGACGTACGTGGGCACGCCGAGCTTCTCGAACTGCTCACGGGTGGCCACCCCGCCCTTGCCCAGCGTGGATTCGAAGGACGCGGACACGAAGTCCGGCTCCTGGTCGAGCACCTTCTCGAAGGAGGGCGCGTTGTCGGCGAGCCGGGGCACGGTGGCGTTCGCCTTGCGCAGCCCGGGCAGGACGGGGTCGGTCCAGGTGGCGGTGGCCGACATCCGGTCGGCGAGCCCCAGTGAGAGCAGGATCTCCGTCGACCCCTGGTTGAGCGACACCGCCTGCCGGGGCGGTGCGGTGATGCGGACCTTCTGGCCGCAGTTGCTCACGGTGCGCGGATACCCGGGGGCGTCCTCGGAGGATCCGGAGGACGCTACCGGGCCGCCGCCGCATCCGGTCAGCAACAGGGCGCCGGTCAGGGCGCCGGTCAGCCACAGGGTGGCGCATCGGGCAGGACGTGCTATCGGCACGGGTGGTGTTTCCTCTGGCGACAGGTGCGGATCGGGCGGGCGGGACGGTCAGTGGGCGACGCCCGCCTTCGCCGGGGCGCTCGGCGCCACGGCCGGGCGCGGGGCGAGCAGCCGCTCGGCCAGATACCCGAAGAACAGCCCGAAGGATCCCCACAGGGTCGCCTGGACGGCCAGCGCCGACAGCCGGAACTGCCACAGCAGGGTGGCCGGGAAGCCGTGGGGCACCTCGTTGAACGAGGGCAGGAACGCGTACGCCGGCCCGACCGCCGCGAGGAAGGCGACCGAAGCGGCCACGGTGGCGTTCCAGTTGCCCAGCCGCGGCGCCAGCCGCTTGCCGAGGATCACCGCGGCGACCGTCAGCAGCACGCTGAGCACCACCATCAGGAAGTACAGCGTGGTGCGCTGGTCGAGGGTCGACGGATCGCCCACGGCCGGAGGGTTGGCCGGGTACTTCAGGAACGGCACCACATAGACGGACACCAGCGCGCCGAGCGACACCAGCGCGGCAGTGGCCCGCGGGCCGAACCGGCCGACGCGCCCGAGGGCGTAAGCGATGACGAGGGCGGCGATGCCACCGAGGGCGACGCCGTAGATCAGCACCCCGGTGGCCAGACCGGCGGTGGACTGCATGGTGCGGCTGACGAGTTCGACGCCGCCGTGTTCATGGCTGTGCGCTTCCTCGTACCCGATGGCCGCGTCCACGCGCGGCTCGCCCAGCAGATACGCCACGACGAGCGCGAGCAGCCCGGCGGCGAGACCCGCGAGCATGCCCCGGACGAGCAGCGCCCGGACGGATATGGAGTTCATGGTGTGTCGATTCCCCTGATGTGCAGCTGAAGCCGAGGCGGTGAGTGCAGTCAGTGTCAGTGGCAGGGGAAGCCGAGCAGATGGCGCCCGTCGTGCACCCACTCGTGCACGTTCTCACCGGAGACGACCGCGGTGGCGCCCTGCTCGGCGCCGACGAAGTACAGGAGGATCAGCATGAGGACGCCGAAGAACAGCGCCCACGGGGCGATCGCCTTCAGCGAGATGGGGGTGATCTCCGGCACCGGCTGCGAGCTGGGTGCGGGAACGGCGGACTGAGCCATGGCGACCTCCTGGGAACACGCGTCCCGTTTGTTGGTACTCGTACGACGGCGCCGGGTCTGACTCGTCCGCCGGGCGGCCCGCTTTCACGGGACGTATCCGCCGGACACACAGTGGCGCGACCGTGCCGGGTTCTCACCGGACTTCCGTCACGCCGTCGTTTTCCATGAGACCGTAGCGCGCGACACCCGGCCCCCGCTACGGCGCGGTCGCCGGAATCGGGGCCCCCACGGGGGCGGATGCCATGGAATAGGGGGACAAGGCGGTGCGTATCACCCTGCTGGCGCCCGCGGTCAACGCGGCCCTGCGGCAGGTGCGTTTCGATGACGCCCCGCCGGACGCGGCCGCCGCGCGGCGGGCCCGGGACGCCGCGGGCGCCCTGCCGCACCACGATGTGACGTTCACCTCACCGTCCGCGCGCTGCCGCGGCACCGCGGAGGCCCTCGGCCTGGACGCGGCGGTGGCGCCCGAGCTGCGCGACCTCGACGTGGGCCGCTGGCGCGGCCGGTCGCTGGACGAGGTGGGGCGGGAGGCGCCCGACGACGTCGCCGCCTGGCTGGCCGATCCGGCGGCGGCGCCGCACGGCGGTGAGTCGCTGCGGGAGCTGATCGAACGGACCGGCGCCTGGCTGGAGTCGAGGGCCGGGCAGGAGGCACGGGTGCTGGCCGTCGCCGACCCGGCCGTGATCCGCGCGGCCCTGGTCCACGCCCTCGACCTGCCCCCGCGGACCTTCTGGCGGCTGGACGTCGCCCCGCTCACGGCGACCGAGCTGAGCGGCCGGTCCGGCCGGTGGAACCTGCGCTGCGGACTGCCCCTGACGGCCCCAAAGTAGGGGGTGTCTTGCCGATCATGCCGGGCTCCCGACGCCTGGCACGGCACCTCGCGGCGCCGCGCTCGTCGCACGCAGCGCCGCTGCGCTCTCCTCACGCGACGTGCGAGCTACCGCACCAGACGCCGCTCGCTGATCCGGCCTGATCGACAAGACACCCCCTAGCCGCGCCGAACGCCGATTCCCCACCGCGTCACAACAGCCGCGCTCCGCGGTGAGCGCGACGCCGATCCCGCCCGTATGAAGAGGGAGGGCCCTTGCCGGCCGAGCCCTGGCTCTGGTTGTCGGCGACGCGCTGGATCGACGTAAGGAGACGTGGTGGTGAAGCACACGCGGCGAGGCGTGCGCCATGCAGTACGGTACGCGGCCGTCGGTGCCATGGTCTGTGGCGGACTGCTGGTCGCCCAGTCCTCACCGGGCGGATCGGCGCACGGGGCGGAGAGCGGTGGCTCCTCGCAGGTACTGGACGGGAAGAACGCCCAAGGCGGCGCGAGAACGGACCTCGGGAGCCGTCTGGTGAACGAGCTGGGGGCGTCCCGTACGGCCGGGAACTGGACGGCCGCGGACGGGAAGCCGGTGGTCGCGGTGACCGACGCGGAGGCGGCCGACGCGGTCAGCCGGGCCGGGGCGCGGGTCAAGCGGGTGCGGTTCAGCATGGAGCAGCTGCAATCCGCCATCGAGACGCTGCGCTCGGCGCCCCGGGTGGCCGGCACCGCCTGGATGGTCGACCCGAAGTCCAACAAGGTGATGGTGCTGGGCGACAGCTCCGTCTCCACCTCGGACTGGTCGAAGATGAAGGACATGGCCGAGCCGATGGGCGACGAGGTGAGCATGCAGCGCACCACGGGGACGTTCACCACCAAGACCAACGGCGCCGCCCCGATCTTCACCAACGGCAGCCGCTGCTCGGCCGGTTTCAACGTCACCAACGGCCAGACCGGCTTCATCCTGACGGCCGGGCACTGCGGCCCGCCCGGAACACCCTGGTTCCAGGACACCGCGGGCAAGACGAGCATCGGCACCACCGTGCAGACCAACTTCCCCGGCAACGACTTCTCCCTGGTGCGCTACGACAACACCAAACTGTCCCGGAACAGCGTCCTGGACGTGGGCAGCAGCCAGCAGGTGAAGATCACGAACGCCGCCGACCCGACCGTGGGCCAGGAGGTCTTCCGCAGTGGTGCCACGTCCGGACTGCGCTCCGGCAAGGTGACGGGGCTGAACGCGACCGTGAACTACCCCGAGGGCAGCGTCAGCGGGCTGATCCAGACCACCGTGTGCGCCGAGCCCGGGGACAGCGGCGGTCCGCTCTTCGTCGGGAACACGGCGCTCGGCGTGACCTCGGGCGGCAGCGGCGACTGCACCAAGGGCGGGGTGACCTTCTTCCAGCCCGTGACCAAGGCGATGACGGCGCTCGGCGTGACCATCCCGGGCACCAGGATCGGTGACGCGGGCGGCTCGGCCGACAACTCCGCCATCGCCTCGGGCGCGCAGGCCCCTCAGGACGACGCGACATCGCTCGACGGCATCATGGAGCGGGCGCGGGCGTTCGGCCCCGGCCTGTGGATCATCGCCGGTGGCGTCGTCGGCTTCGCCATCAGCCTGCGCCCGCGCCGTCGCCGGTACAACAGCTACTACTCCCCGGGCTGGTGAGCCGGACCCCCGGGGAGCCGGGTCACGCCTCGGGGACGTCCAGCAGGACGATCCGCTGGGCGCCCTTGGCCTCCCCGGGGTACCGGCTGACCAGGTCCAGACGGAGGCGGGAGGTCCGCACCGGGTCGAAGGTGACGACGGTCGGCTTGCCGGACGCGTCGGCCCAGGTGACGTCCGCCCCGCGGACCGGGGTGAAGCGGCGTCCGTCCCAGGCGGAGACCGTGATCGTGGCGGGCAGGGTGTGCGTCGCGTCGAGGGTGAAGGACACCTCGATGCGGCGCACTCGGCGTTTCCGGGCCCAGGTGACCGAGACCCAGTCGGTCTTCCTGGCCCCGTTGAAGGCGGGCAGCAGTGCGGTGGCGGGCTTGGTGAAGGCGTTGGACCAGCCGGTGGCCGGGTCGCCGTCCAGCATGGCCGCGGGCAGTGTCTGGGGCGATCCGGAGTAGCTGGCGTCGGCCAGCGGGTAGGTGGGCGCGGCCGGGCCGGGGTCGGGTGTGAAGGGTGGGGTGGGGGTGACCCGGTTGGTGGTGCCGCCGGTGGCGCGGACGGTGGTGGTGGCTTTGCGCAGGCCAGCCGAGCGGGCGGTGATGGTGAGGGGGCCGGGCTTGGTTCCGGTGCGGATGATGGCCAGGGCTTTGCCGTGGTAGGCGGTGCGGGTGCTGGCCTGGTAGCGCTCGGCGCTTTCCTGGCGGCCGTTGTCGACGCCCGCGAGGGAGCCTCCGGAGACGTCAAAGGAGATCAGGTGGTCGGCGTCGGGGACCAGCACGCCGTGGGCGTCGATGATTTCGGCGGTGATGAAGCACAGTGACCGGCCGTCGGCGTCGAGGGTTTTACGGTCGGGGGTGAGGCGGATGGTGTGGGGGCGTCCGGCGGTGCGGAGCACGTCGGTGGCGACGATGCGGCCGTTGCGGCGGGCTACGGCTTTCAGCTCGCCGGGGGCAAAGGGGACGTTCCAGGTGAGGTGGAGTTTGCCCGCGCTGCCGTTGGGGCTGGTGTAGCTGCCGGGGTAGGGGCCGGTGGTGACGGTTTTGTCGTCGCCGGTGGCCTCGGTGGTTTCCAGGTAGGTGCGGCCGTCGGTGGTCTTCTTGGTGTCGAAGCGGCGTGTGCCGAGCGAGTCGCCGTTGAGGAAGAGTTCGACGGTGTCCACGTTGGCGTAGGCCCAGACCTCGACGGTCTCGCCCGGCCGGTGGCCGGTCCAGTCCATGGGCAGCAGATGGACCATCGGCTCGTCGGTCCACTGGCTCTTGAACAGGTGGTACATGTCCTTGGGGAATCCGGCCGTGTCCACCGCGCCGAAGAAGGACGCCTTCACCGGGAACACGTCGTACGGGGTGGGCTCGCCGATGTAATCGATGCCCGACCACAGGAACTGCCCGGTGAAGAACTTCCGGTCGCGGTCCTTCTTCAGCCCGTATTCGCCGCTCATCGTCCACGAGGCGAGGTTGTTGTCGTAAGAGGAGGGCTCGCGCTTGCCGGGGGTGTGGTTCTCCCCGGTGTTGAGGCGTTCGGGCTCCTGGTAGGCCCCGCGGGAGGACGTTTCGGAGGAGGACTCGGACTCGAAGAGGAACAGATGCGGGTAGCGGGCGTGCAGGGCGTCCACCGAGGCGGCGGTGTTGTAGTTGAGGCCCAGCCCATCCAGCTTGGCCAGCATCAGATCGGCGGCGGATCCGGGGGAGGGGAGGGAGCGGTACTTGTCGGAGCCGATCACCACCAGCCGGGTGTCATCGGCCTTCTTGACGGCGTCGATGAGCCGTTCCGCCATGCCGAGCCCGGCGGTGCTGGTGGAGTCCGGGATCTCGTTGCCGATGGACCACATGATGACCGCGGGGGAGTTACGGGCGGCCCGCACCATCTCGGTGATGTCCGCCTCGCTGTGCTCGTCGAAGAAGCGCCCGTAGTCGTACGGGTTCTTGCCGGTGCGCCAGCAGTCGAACGCCTCCACCAGCATGACGATGCCGAGCCGCTCGCAGATCTCGATCAGCTCCGGGGCGGGCGGATTGTGCGAGGTGCGCAGGGCGTTGACGCCCATGCTCTTCATGATGGTCATTTGACGCAGCGCGGCATCGGCGTTGAACGCGGCACCGAGCGCTCCGAGGTCATGGTGGAGGTCGACGCCCCGGAGCTTGGTGTACTCGCCGTTGAGCGTCAGCCCCTGGTCGGGGTCGATCGTGAAGTGGCGGATGCCGAAGGGGGTGCGGTAGCGGTCGGCGGTCTTGTCCCCGACCCGCAGCTCGGTCTCCAGGGTGTACAGCCGGGGCGTGTCGAAGGACCACAGCCGTGGCTTCTGGACCGTCATCTCCTGGGTGGCGTCGCGGGTGGTGTCCGCGCCGGCGGTGACGGTGGAGCGGGCGTGGGCGACCGTACGGCCGTCGGGGTCCTTGAGGGTGGAGACGATGGTGACGGACTGGTCGTCGCCGGTTGAGTTGACGACGCTGGTGCGGGCCCGCACGGTGGCGTGGTCTTTGCTCAGGGTGGGTGTGGTGACGTAGGTGCCCCAGCGGGCCACGTGGACGGGGTCGGTGATGACGAGCCGGGCGTGGCGGTAGATGCCGCTGCCGGAGTACCAGCGGCTGCTGGGCAGTTGGTTGCGGACCTTGACGGCGAGGACGTTGGGGGTGGTGCCGTCGGTGTGGGCCACGTCGGTGAGGTCGAGGGCGAACGCGGTGTAGCCGTAGGGGTGGTTGCCGATGAGCTTGCCGTTGCAGTACACGTACGCGTCCATGTACACCCCGTCGAACTCGACGGAGATCCGCTTGCCCGCGAGCGCGGACGGCAGCGTGAAGGACTTGCGGTACCAGCCGATGCCACCGGGGAGGAAGCCGGTCCCGCCCGTGGTGCCGTGCTCGGTGGTCGGGGTCAGCTCGATGCTCCAGTCGTGCGGCACCGCGACCGTACGCCACGCCGCGTCGTCGTAGCCGGGCTTCGGCGCGTCCTCGAAGTCCTCGTCCGGCTCGGCGTTCCCGTCCGGGGTGACGAGCTTGAACCGCCAGCCGTCGTCGAGCGGGATGCTCCGCCCGCCGGTGGCCCGGGACGCGGCGGCAGCCGGTGCGGCCGCCTGTGCGGGGATGCCGGTGGCGAGCGTCCCCGCCATGGGCGCGGCGCTGCCGGCGATCAGCAACGATCTACGAGTGACCGCCATGGCGATCCCCTTCTCTTCGATTATGTTGCTTCTTGGGACCGTTGAAAGGCTTCAACTCCCCTTGGGGGAACAGATTCTGACAGTTTCGAACAGGTCGATGTCAAGAGTCCTGCTTCAGCCGCACGTCATCCGCCGATGCCGTGCTGCCCCAGCAGATACTCCAGCGGTGTCTGGTAGAAGATCGAGTGCCGGGCCTTGACGACGAAGAGGGAGTCGTCGTCGGGCCTGATGGGCTCCACCAGATCGGCGTGCGGCGACCGCAGCGCGGTGTCCAGGAGTTCATCGTGATGGGAGCGCCAACGGCCGAAGTTGTCATTGACGTAGATGACCTCGATCCCCGCTTCCCGGGCCCTGGTCACCAGCCGCCGCACCGCGGGCAGCGCCTCGTGGACGGAGAACTCGGCGTCGTCGTGGTCATACGTGTTGATCATGTCGATGACGATGAGGGCGGTGTGGTGCATACCGGCGTCCCAGTGGTGCGTGGTCATCGTCGCCTTCCCGGGCCGGGAAGGGAAGGTGGCCCCCACCCGTGGCGGGGGCCACCTCGTGTGGCGGGGGGTGTTCCGGCCTCAGATCTGGACCTGGCCTCAGATCTCGTAGTGGTGCCGGTGGTGGTGCGGGTCGGGGTCCTCGACCACAGGCGTCGCGGCGGTCGGCGGGACCACCCGCCGGCGCTTGTAGACACTGACGTACGCGGCCATGCCGATGAAGCCGACAGCCATGAGGATCAGGCCCACCAATTGCACATTGAATCCACTGCTGTTCCAGTCCGTCGCGAAGGTGAGGATGCCTCCGATCGCGACCATGAGGATGCAACCGCCCAAGCCCATGAGTATTGCCTCCGAACATCAATTAGCTCTCTTCCGGGCCGGTCCGATCCCGAGTACCCATCAAGGGCACCTCCAATCTCACGTGCTGCCGCCCCCGGCGTCGGTGCCCGCGGCGGCGGCCACCGCCCGGTCGAGCGCCCGCAGGTCCTGGCGGGCGCGGGCGCGGTCCTTGGCGGACGCGTCCGTGACGTCCAGGAAGATCTGGTCGGCGTGCGGCCAGACCTCCGTCATCTTGGCCTTGACCCGCATCAGGACCTCCTCGACCTCTTCGCTGTCGAGCCCGGCGACGAGGTCGATCCGGGCCGCGACCAGCGTGGACTCGGTGCCCAGACGCATCGTCAGCAGCGTGGTCACCGTGTCGATCTCCGGCTGCTCGTCGAGGAAGCGCCGTATCTCCCTCCGCTGCGCCGGATCGATCGCCTCACCGATCAGCCGCCCCCGCGACTCCTTGGCCAGCCGGTACGCCACGTAGACGAGCAGCGCCCCGATCAGGAACGACGCCACCGCCTCGTACACCCCGTCGCCGGTGAGCATGTGGAGCCACATGCCGAGGACGGCGAACACCACGCCGAGGCAGGCGGTGGAGTCCTCGGCCAGCACGGTGCGCAGCGTGGGGTCGTCCCCGGCGCGGACCTCGGCGAGCATGCCGTGGCCCGCCTTCCGGGCCCTGCCCCGGACCTGGACCAGGGCGCGGACCAGCGAGGAGCCCTCCGCGACGAGAGCCACCCCCAGGACCGCGAGGCCGACCAGATAGCCGGTGTGGTCCTCGGAGCTGCCCCCGTGCAGCGCCTCGGCGCCCTGGAAGAAGGAGAAGCAGCCGCCCATGACGAAGATGCCGACGGCTGCCAGCAGCGCCCAGAAGTAGCGCTCCTTGCCGTAGCCGAAGGGGTGCTGGGCGTCCGGGGCGCGTTTGCTGCGTTTGAGGGAGGCGAGCAGGAACACCTCGTTGAGGCTGTCGGCCACCGAGTGGGCGGCCTCGGAGAGCAGCGCGGGGGAGCCCGTGAAGACCCCGCCGATCGCCTTGGCGAGGGCGATGACGAGGTTGGCGCCGAGCGCGACGAGCACGGTGACCGCGGTTCTGGTGTCCTCGCCGGGCCGAGGACCGGGGGCGCGTGCCGCGGATTCGCTCATCGCGGGACTCCGATCGTGGGACTCCGTACGTCGACTCCTCCGTGTCCCCTCTGGTGTCCCGATGCGGCGGTCTTAAGCGTCACGCCCGCCCTTACGCCCGGCCTCACGCCTGCCCTCACGTCCGCCCGGAACGCGGCACGCCCCGGGGAGAATCACTCCCGCGGGGCGTGCCGGGTTGTCGTCGGTCGGTCGACGCGGATCAGCCGGTGGGCGCGCCACCGGGGCTGGCCGGGACCTTGGGCATCGGGGTGAACACGTCCAGCCCCATCACGGCCGCGATCAGCAGGCCGATGACGCCGAGCGCCACCGCGCCCCAGGCCACGGCCGAGACCCAGGTGGCGCCCGAGGCCGACACGGCGGTGCGCTGCCGCAGCAGCACCACGGCGGCGATCACCACGGCCGCGAGGCCGAACAGACCGTTGAAGAAGGCCGTGGTGTGCCACGGCGTGCCGTAGACCGCCTCGATCTGGTTGGCGGCGGCTCCGGACTGGGCCTTGATCTGCCCGGTCAGCTGCTCACGCTCCTGGAGCATGGTGCCCAGCCAGGTGCCGGTGAGCGATGCGAGCCCCAGGCCCGCGGCGGCCACCGCGGCCGCGCCGGAGAACACCCCGGAGGAGGCCGCCGGGGCGGCGGCCGGAGCGGTCGCGGGCTCGTCGAGGCGGTCCGTCACGGGCTCCGTGGCGGACTCCTTGGCGGGAGCCTCGGTGTGCGATTCCTTGTCGGAAACAGCGTTCGGGACACCCTCCGCCGTTGCTTCTTCGGCTTCTGCGGGCTGCGCTGTGCGGTCGGTCGGTTGGTCCGTCTTGGTGGTGTCCATGGGGCGGACCGTAGGTGCCGAAAATGAGAGTCCGCTGAGAATGAGCCCCGGACTCCGGCCGGGTGCCGCCGACCGGTGCGCGCGGGCCGCTGCGCATACGCTGGCCAGGCAGTCTCACGATGGCTGAAACTCTTCGCCGCACCGAGCCGCACCGACAGGAGCACACATCGTGACCGGCTCTCCTCACCGCCGTTCCGCCCCGCAGGGCGGACCGCGGCACCGGCTGCGCGCATGGCTGCTGGAGGGCCTGACCGACATCGCCAAGCGGCAGCCCGGGCCGCACGCCGAACCGGAGAGCGCACACCACGGCCGCCCGTGGTGGCGGGTCATGTGCCTGACCGGCCTCGACTACTTCTCCACCCTCGGCTATCAGCCCGGAATCGCCGCCCTGGCCGCCGGGCTGCTCTCCCCGCTGGCCACGGTCGTGCTGGTGGTGGTGACCCTCGTGGGCGCGCTTCCGGTCTACCGGCGAGTGGCCAAGGAGAGCCCGCACGGGCAGGGCTCGGTCGCGATGCTGGAGCGGCTGCTGACCTTCTGGAAGGGCAAGCTCTTCGTCCTCACCCTGCTCGGCTTCGCCGCGACCGACTTCCTGATCACCATCACCCTCTCGGCCGCCGACGCCACCGCCCACCTGGTGGAGAACCCGCACTTCACCGACCTGCTGCACGGCCATGAGGTGGCCATCACCCTCGTCCTCATCGGGCTCCTCGGCGCGGTCTTCCTCAAGGGCTTCACCGAGGCCATCGGGCTGGCCGTCGTCCTCGTCGGCGCCTATCTGCTGCTCAACGCCGTCGTGGTGGCGGTGGGGCTGTGGCACGTCTTCACCGCACCACAGGTGATCACCGACTGGACGGCCGCGCTCACCGCCCAGCGCGGCAACCCCCTGGTCATGGTCGCCGTATCCCTGGTGATCTTCCCCAAGCTGGCGCTCGGGCTGTCCGGATTCGAGACCGGTGTCGCCGTCATGCCGCACATCGAGGGCAGGCCCGGCGACACCGAGGAGCGCCCCACCGGCCGTATCCAGGGCGCCCGGAAGCTGCTCACCACCGCCGCGGTGATCATGAGCGTGTTCCTGATCACCTCCAGCCTGATCACGACCCTGCTGATCCCGCAGCACGCGTTCCAGCCGGGCGGCGCGGCCAACGGGCGCGCCCTGGCCTACCTCGCCCACGCGTACCTGGGCTCCGCCTTCGGCAGCGTCTACGACGCCGCCACCATCGCCATCCTGTGGTTCGCGGGCGCCTCCGCCATGGCCGGACTGCTCAACCTCATGCCCCGCTACCTCCCGCGCTACGGCATGGCACCCCACTGGGCGCGCGCGGTGCGCCCGATGGTGCTCGTCTTCACCCTGGTGGCGTTCCTGGTGACCTGGCTGTTCAAGGCCGATGTGGACGCCCAGGGCGGGGCGTACGCCACCGGTGTCCTCGTCCTCATCACCTCCGCCGCCATCGCCGTCACCATCGCCGCGCGGCGCGCCCGGCAGCGCGGCTGGACCATCGGCTTCGGGGCCATCGCGGTCGTCTTCCTCTACACCACGGGCGCCAACGTCATCGAGCGGCCCGACGGCGTCAAGATCGGCGCCTGCTTCATCGGCGGCATCATGGCCGTGTCCCTGCTGTCCCGGGTGGCCCGCGCCTTCGAGCTGCGGGTGACCAGCGTCACCTTCGACGACATGGCCCAGCGCTTCATCCGCGACACCGCCCACCGCAAGATCCGCTTCATCGCCAACAAGCCGCAGGCCTGTGACCTGGCCGAATACCGCGACAAGCAGCACCAGATCCGGGCCGACAACGACATCCCGCCCGAGGACGACATCATCTTCGTCGAGGTCACCGTCGCCGACCCGTCCGAGTTCGAGAGCGAGCTGCGGGTGTGCGGAAAGGTGATGCACGGCCGCTACCGGGTGCTCACCATGGAGAGCGCCACCGTCGCCAACGCGCTCGCCGCCATGCTGCTGGCGGTGCGCGACGAGGCCGGTCAGCGGCCGCACATCCACTTCGAGTGGACCGAGGGCAACCCCCTGGCCCACTTCCTCCGCTTCTTCCTCTTCGGCCAGGGCGAGGTGGCCCCCGTCACCCGCGAGGTCCTCCGCGAGGCCGAACCCGACCGCGACCGCCGCCCCCACATCCACGTCGGCTGAACAGCCGGCTGAGCACCACGCCGTGCGGGCCCCTCACGGCCCGCTGTACGGCATCACCGCCCGCCACCGGACCTCGCCGTCCTGCCGGTGGCCGGTGGGCGCGAGCCCGGCGGCGCGGGCAACGGCCGCCGAGGCCCGGTGGCCGGGGTGGATGTGCGCGATGACCTGGGTGACGGAACGGGTCGTGAGCCACGCCACCAGAGCCCGGGTCGCCTCCGTGGCGTACCCCCGGCCCTGCCACGGCGTGCCCACCACCCAGGCGACCTCGGCGGTGCGGCCGGTCGCGGGGCCGCCGACCGTGGCCTGGACCGTGCCCACCAGGCACCGCTCGGCGCGGGCGTGGAGCACCCAGTTGCACCAGGTCACCTCCGGGTCGGGCGAGCCCGCGACCAGGCGTGCGTAACGGGCGTGCAGGGCCGTGGCGTCCAGCGGGGCGCCACCGGTGAAGGTGTGCAGGCCGGGGTCGGACAGCACCCCGGCCATCTCCGCGGCGTGCTCGATCCGCAGGGGCCGTAGCTCCAGCCGCGCGGTGGGGATGACCGCCGCGCGGTCGGGGTGGGTCACTCCGACGCCGCGGCCACGGGCTCGTCGGCCGACAGGCTGTCCATGAACGAGCTGACCGAGAACACGGCCCGCCCGGGTCCGGCCGGGCCGTAGCCCGGGGGCGAGGTCAGGCCGTACTCCTCCAGCGTCGCCCGGTAGGTCTCCAGCAGCCGGATGTGGTACTCCAGCGGCGCGCCCTGCGGATTGGCCTTGCCCAGCGGTGTGGTCGGCTCCGGGCACCAGGTGGTGAAGCGGGGGACGACGCCGTTGGACATGAAGAACCGCAGCCCCTCGGTGGTCGAGTTGATGGCCTCGTCCACGCTGGTGAAGCCGAACGGCTCGGCCATCTCCACGCCCGCCACGAAGTTGGGGATCACATTGCGCGCGCCGAACACCTCGGTCGAGTCCAGGATCCGCCGGTGCCACTCGTCCCGGCCGACGTAGCGCTCCTTGCCCGGGCAGTACAGCTCGAACAGCCGCCGGTCCCACACCTCGAAGTTGGGGTGGTAGATGCTGATGCCGTAGTCGTGGAACCGCTGGACGTCGTCGCGCGGCAGCGCCTGCGCCACCACCTTGCCGATCCAGCGGCCCGGGAAGCGCTCCTCGATGGCCTTCGCGTAGTGGCCGTAGAAGTCGGCCTCGTCACGGCCGCCGACCTGCGAGGTGATCGAGCCGCCGGTGAGGGTGTACGCCTTCGAGGCGCCGGCGGTGTCATGACGGTCGATGATCTCCAGCGCCTCCAGCACCTCCTCGACCGGCTTGACCCCGGTGTACGGGCGGCCCGCCGCCTTGTGCTGGCGCCAGTTGTGGTTGATGTCGCAGTACTGGCACTCCTCCTTGGCGCCGAAGTACTGGCACACCCGGAACACCGTCAGATAGACCAGATAGCCCCACTGGATGGTCGGGGCGACCTCCATCACCGACTTGCCGTTCGCCAGCGTGTGCCGGTAGTAGTCCGGCATCGGCGGCAGCCCCACGTCCGCGATCCGGGTCCCGTCCAGATACAGCCCCAGCGCCCCGTCCTCCCCGGCCCGGACCACATACGGCGAGTCCGGGTTGACGCGCACCGACACCACGGTGCGCCGCAGCCCGTACGGCCCGCCGGTGAGCACGATCTCCTCCGGCGGCCGGTTGAGCGCGGCCGCGCCCAGCTCGGGAAGGGTGCGGTGGTCGAAGGAGAAGATGAAGTACGACTTCGGCTTGACGTCCCCGTCGTCGCCGCCGCTGAGCGCGGAGTCGTCGAAGGCCATGCCGCCGCGCAGCAGGTCCTCCTTGATCACCGCCTCCGGCGGCACCTGCGGAAAGCGCCCCATCAGCTCCTCGACCAGCGCGGTACGGTTCGGGCTCGTCATCTGCTGCACCATCCCTGACTCGATGAGACTCGTCGGCTCCCCCGCAGCTCCGTCGTCCCCGCCACCCTAGGGGGTGTCTCGCCGATCATGCCGGGCTCCCGACGCCTGGCACGGCATCTCGCGGCGCCGCGCTCGTCGCACGCAGCGCCGCTGCGCTCTCCTCACGCGACGTGCGAGCTACCGCACCAGACGCCGCTCGCTGATCCGGCCTGATCGACAAGACACCCCCTAGATCAGCCGCGCCGTCCGCCCGCCTGCGGGCGGCCGCGGGGCGCTCTACGGTGGGGAGGAGGATGCCTGTCAACCGGCTCGGTCTGGTCGTCCACCAGGCCCGCCCCGCCGCCGTCGCGGCGGCCCGCGCCGCGCATGCCTGGGCCGCCGCGCGGGGCATCGCCTGCACCGAGATCGACGTATGGCGCGAGGGCCATCCGCGGCGCAGCGCGCAGGAGGAGTCCGCGGCGGCCGGGCATCCCGATCTGATCGTCACCTTCGGCGGTGACGGCACGTTCCTGCGCGGGGCCCGGATCGCAGCCCAGGACGGCGCCGCGGCACTGGGGGTGAACGTGGGCCGGGTCGGCTTCCTCACCGAGATCACCCCCGACGACCTGCGGGCCGCCCTGGACGCCGTGCAGGCGGGCCGTACCACCGTCGAGGAGCGCATGATGCTCACGCTGCGGGCGTCGCGGCCGCTGGACATGCCCGCCGGGATGGACGCGCTGCTGCGGTACGGACGCGGGCCGGTGCTGCCCGCGCCGAAGATCCGGCCCGGCAGCCCCGAAGAGGTCGGCTGGGGCGTCGCGCTGGACGTCACCGCCCTCAACGACGTCGTGTTCGAGAAGCTGGCCCGCGACCGCCAGGCCGGGCTGGCGGTCTACGTGGCCGGGCAGTTGCTCGCCTCGTACTCGGCCGACGCCATCATCGTGGCCACCCCCACCGGCTCCACTGCCTACAGCTTCGCCGCGGGCGGCCCGGTCGTCTCCCCGCACATGGACGCGGTGGTCTTCACCCCCGTCGCCCCGCACATCGCCTTCGACCGCACCGTGGTGGCCGCGGTGGACGAGGCCGTTGCGATCCGGGTGCTGCCGCGCTCCGGGCGGGTGGCCGTCTCCATCGACGGGCAGCTGCGAGGGGTGCTGGAGCCGGGCGACTGGGTGGCGGCGTACCGGGCCCCGGCCCGGCTGCGGCTGGTACGGCTGCGGCCCACCGAGTTCTACCACCGGCTGCGCGACCGCTTCCGGCTCGCCGACTCGCCCGCCGCCGACCAGGCCCCGCCGTTCTACCGGCCCCGCAGCCCGGTCCCCGACGACCTCGCCCATCTGCGGCTGCCCCCGCCGCAGGGCGCGCCCTGAAGGCGCGTACTGAAGATGCGGGGGTCTGAAGATGCGGGGGCCTGAAGATGCGGGGCCCTGAACCCGGTGCCATGGTGAGGGTTGTGACAGCTCAGAGGTTTCACACCGATCTCACGCTGCGTGTCAACGGCGCCGACCGGCCCCTCACCCTCGACAACCGGGTCACCCTGCTGGACGCCCTGCGCGAACACCTCGCGCTGACCGGCACCAAGAAGGGCTGCGACCACGGCCAGTGCGGCGCCTGCACCGTCCTGATCGACGGCGAACGGGTGAACAGCTGCCTGGTGTTCGCCGTGACCGCGGCCGGGCACGACATCACCACCATCGAGGGCGTCGCGGACCTCGCCGCCACCGGCGATCTGCACCCGCTCCAGTGGGCGTTCCTGGAACACGACGGCTTCCAGTGCGGCTACTGCACCCCGGGCCAGATCTGCTCCGCCATCGGCGCGCTCACCGAGGCGGCCCGCGGCTGGCCCAGCCACGCCACCGCGGACGTGGCCGCCGGTGTCCGTGCGCCCGACGCCCTCGACGACGACGAGATCCGGGAGCGGATGAGCGGCAACCTGTGCCGCTGCGCCGCGTACCGGGGCATCGTGGACGCCATCCGGGAGGCCGCCGGGGCGAAGGGCCAGGGCGTGCCGGGCGTGCCGGCCCGGGGCGGTGTGCGATGAAGCCCTTCGCCTTTGAGCGCGCCACCCGGCCCGAGGCCGCCGCCTCCCTCGTCGCGGACTCCACCGAGGCGGTGTACCTGGCCGGGGGAACCAATCTGGTCGACCTGATGAAGCTCGGCGTCATCGAGCCCGCCATGGTCGTCGACATCACCGGACTGCCGTACGACCGCGTCGAGCACCGCGCGGACGGCGGGGTGCTCATCGGGGCACTGGTGCCGGGCAGCGAACTCTCCGGCGACCGCGGCATCCGCGAGCGCTTCCCGGCCCTCGCGCAGGCGCTGCTGGCCGGGGCCTCCGGGCAGCTCCGGAACCGCGCGACCACCGGCGGCAATCTGCTCCAGCGCACCCGCTGCGTGTACTTCCAGGACGTCACCAAGCCCTGCAACAAGCGGTCCCCGGGCACGGGTTGCTCGGCCATCCAGGGCAGCCACCGCGACCTCGCCGTCATCGGCACCTCCGACTCCTGCGTGGCCACCAACCCCTCCGACATGGCGGTGGCCCTGGCCGCGCTCGACGCCGTCGTCCATCTGCGGCGCGTCGACGGCAGCCCCCGCACCGTGCCGCTCGCCGACTTCTACCTGCTGCCCGGCGACACCCCGCACCGGGAGACGGTGCTCCAGCCCGGCGACCTCATCACCGGCGTCGAACTGCCCCCGCCCCCGCCCGGTGCCATGCACTACCGCAAGGTGCGCGACCGCTGGTCCTACGCGTTCGCCGTGGTGTCCCTCGCCGCCGTGGCCGCCACCGACGGCGGGGGAACGCTGCGGGAGATCCGGCTCGCGCTCGGCGGAGTGGCGCCCAAGCCGTGGCGCGCGCACAAGGCCGAGCAGCTGCTGACCGGTCAGCAGCCGACCGAGGACACGCTGCGGACCGCGGCCCTGGCCGAATTCGCCTCGGCGCGCCCGCTGCCGCACAACGCCTTCAAGATCGGCCTTGCCGTGGACCTCATCACGGCCACCGTGCGCGACCTCGTGGCAGGGGAGGGGCGATGACCACACTGGAACGCACCGTGGGCGCCGAGGTGACCCGGATCGAGGGGCACGACAAGGTCACCGGTACCGCGCTCTACGCGTACGAGTACCCCGTACCGGACGCCCTGTACGGGGTGGCCGTGCAATCCACCATCGCCCGCGGCCGGGTGCGTTCCGTCGACGCCGGTGCCGCCCTCGCCCTCCCCGGGGTCGTCGCCGTCCTGGACAGCGGCAGCGGCAGCGTGCCGCGGCTGCACCCGACCGACGACCCGGAGCTGTCCGTCCTCCAGTCCGCCGAAGTCGCCTACCGCGGACAGATCGTGGCGGCCGTGGTCGCGGACACCTACGAGACGGCGTGTCAGGCCGCGGCCGCGCTGCGCGTCACCTACGAGGAGGAGGCGTACGAGGTCGGACTGCACGACGGCGATCCGCACATCTTCGTCCCCGACACGGTCAACGCCGGCTACCCGGGCCGGACGGAGACCGGCGACGTGGACACCGCCCTGGCCACGGCGCCGGTCACCATCGACGCCACGTACACCACACCGCCCGAGCACACCAGCGCGATGGAGCCGCACGCCACCATCGCCGTGTGGGACGGCGACACGCTGACCCTCTACAACGGCGACCAGGGGCCCTGGATGACGGCGAACACGCTCGCCGCCCTGTTCGGGCTCCCCGAGGGCGCGGTGCGGATCGTGGCGGACCATGTGGGCGGCGGCTTCGGCTCCAAGGCGGTGCCCCGGCCGCCCACGGTGCTCGCCGCGCTGGCCGCGCGCGCCGTCGGCCGTCCGGTGAAGGTGGCGGTGACCCGGCAGCAGATGTTCACCATGGTCTCGTACCGGACCCCCACCGTGCAGCGTGTCCGGCTGGGGGCCGAACGCGACGGCCGGCTCACCGCGATCTCGCACAACGCGCTCCAGCAGAGCTCCCGGCTCACCCCGTACTGCGAGCAGACGGTCGCCGCCACCCGCATCATGTACGCGGCGCCCCACCGCCGCACCATCCACCGCCTGGCGCAGCTCGACGTGCCCACGCCGTCGTGGATGCGGGCGCCCGGCGAGGCACCGGGGATGTTCGCGCTGGAGAGCGCGATGGACGAGCTGGCGTACGCGCTGGACATGGACCCCATCGAGCTGAGGGTGGTCAACGAACCGTCCGCGGACCCCGAGTCGGGGAACGCGTTCAGCAGCCGCAATCTTGTCGCGTGCCTGCGCGAGGGCGCGGCCCGGTTCGGCTGGGCGGGGCGCGACCCCCGGCCCGGACGCCGCCGCGAGGGGCGGTGGATGGTGGGCACCGGCGTGGCGGCGGCCGACTACCCCGCCACCACCTGGCCCGCCTCCGCGACCGCCCGCGCGGAGCCCGACGGGAGCTTCACGGTACGGATCGCCGCCGTCGACATCGGCACCGGCGCCCGTACCGCACTGACCCAGGTGGCCGCGGACGAACTCGGCGTGGCGCTGGACCGGGTCACCCTGGAGATCGGCCGCAGCGTCTACGGCTCGGCCCCCTTCGCCGGTGGCTCCATGGGCACCAGCTCCTGGGGGTGGGCGGTGAGCAAGGGGTGCCGGGCGCTGGCCAAGCGGCTCGACGAGGTGGCGGGCCAGGTGCCGCCCGGCGGACTGGAGGCACACGCGGACACCACCGAGGACGTCCGGGCGCGGAAGAACCTCGCGCGCCACGCCTTCGGCGCCCAGTTCGCGGAGGTGCGGGTGGACGCGGACACCGGGGAGGTACGGGTCGACCGGATGCTGGGGATGTTCGCCGCCGGGCGCATCATCAACGCCCGTACGGCCCGCTCGCAGCTGCGCGGCGGCATGTGCATGGGGCTGTCGACGGCGCTGTACGAAAACCTCGAACTCGACCCCAACTTCGGCGACTTCGCCAACCACGACCTGGCCAGCTACCACGTGGCGGCACACGCCGACGTGCGCGATGTCGAGGCGCACTGGATCGAGGAGGAGGACGACCAGCTCAGCCCGATCGGCGCCAAGGGGGTCGGGGAGCTGGGCATCGTCGGGGCGGCGGCGGCCATCGCCAACGCCGTCCATCATGCGACGGGGGTACGGGTGCGCGACCTGCCGATCACCCTGGAGCGGGTGCGCACGGGCCTGAAGCGCTGACCTGCGACACTGGGCGGGGGCCTGAAAAGGCCCCGCCCGGGTGTCCCGCGGTAACGGCGCGGGACACCCGGAGCGTGAGGGTCAACCGCTCGACGGTGTGGCCTTACTGGGCCGCGCCGCCACCGGCTCCGCCGTCGCCGATCGTGGCGCCGACCGCCTCCAGCGCGGTGGTCACCGGCTGGAAGAACGTCTCACCGCCCGAGGTGCAGTCGCCACTGCCGCCGGAGGTCAGGCCGATGGCCTGGCCGCCCTCGGTGAAGAGGGCGCCGCCGCTGTCGCCGGGCTCGGCGCAGACGTCGGTCTGGATGAGCCCGCTGACCGAGCCCTCCGCGTAGTTGACGGTCGCGTTCAGACCGGTCACCGAGCCGCCGTTCAGCCCGGTGGTGCTGCCCATGCGCTGCACCTCCTGGCCCACCGACGCCTCGGCCGCCTCGGTGATGTTCACCTTGTTGCCGTCGCCGGTGTTGACCGTGCTCGGGGCCTCGGTGGCGGCGTCGTCGTACGTGGCGAGCGCGAAGTCGCCGGTGCCCGGGAAGGTGGCGTCCTGGATCGTGGCGACCGGGGCGCCGTCCTGGGTCTCGGACCACTGCTCGGCCGCGACACCGCAGTGGCCGGCGGTCAGGAAGCCGGGGTCGCCGCTCTCGGTGGTGACGTTGAAGCCGAGGGAGCAGCGCGAACCGCCGCCGAAGATGGCGTCACCGCCCTCGGCGAAGGTCTTGAACGTGCCCGCGGAACGCTTGACGTCGGCCATGTCCGCGCCCAGCGACTTCACCGTGGACTCGAGGGTGTCCCACTTCGCGCCCTTGACGGTGCTGTCCGCCGTGACCTGGAGCTTGTTGGTCTTGGGGTTGATGGCCCAGGCGGTGCCCGCCATGGTGGCCTTCTTCTTGAGCGTCGCCTCGGCGGCCTTCAGCGACTTCATGCTGTTCTTGGCGGCCTTGGGGACGGCCCCGGCGCTCTTGACCGCGGCGACCTCGACGTTGTTGTTGTCGCCGATGACGTTGACGATGACCTGCTGCTGTTCCTTGTCATACCAGGCACCGCCGAACGCCTCGCCCAGGCTCGACGCCAGCTGCGCGATCGCGTCCGAGGCGGAATCGGAGTTGAACGCCTTGGGCTTGGCGTCGATGGCCTCGGACTTCTTGTCCTGCGAGGCATTGGCGTTGGGCAGCACAATGGCGGCACCCACGACGGCGGCAGCCGCGGCAGCCCCAATGATGATCTTTGTCTTGGGGGCGCGCTTGTGACTCCGGCTCAACTTGTGACCTCCTGTGGGGCGCACGGGGTCGTACGCAGGGGACGGGTTCGCTACGGCAGTGGATACGCATGGGCCGCCGGTTGTGTTCACACCAATTTCACGGCCGTGCGGTGACGGGCCTCACACCTGGGACGAGGAGCGACAACGTCTGCATTGGTGTCCGTGTGCGGGGTACCGGCCGTTCTGTGTCCCTTTCCGCCCACGGGACCCGCCTACGAGAGAGGAGCGCATCGTGAGTGAGGACAAGCTGCCGGAAGCCCCCGGGGAGAACGGCCCCGCCATCCCCAGGGACCTGCCCGACCAGCAGGCGCAGGGCGGCCCGGACCCCCTGGACATCAACGGCGGCACACCGCAGACCGCTCCGCCCCACCGCCCGGAGGACGTCCCCGACCTGGACGAACCCGGCACCCGTCGACGCGGAAAGCCGCACAGCGGAGGTGTGCACCCCGAGCAGCCGGTGCCGGATGAGCCCTCCGGATGACGATTGACCCGGCACGGCCGGGTACCCGGGCCGGTAAACCGATGATTCCGATGCCCCCGATGACCCCGTGATGAGGACGACGAGGACGGTGTTCACGATGGCCAGTCTGGAACGGTCCGCCGCGCAGGTCGTGGTGGCCCTCAGCGGACACTCCAAGGAGGACGCCGACACCGTGTTCGGCGTGCTGCACGCCTGCTACCCCTCCGGCCCGGCCTCCGACGCCCCGCCGCGGGAGGAGGCCGAGGGACACCCCACGGTGTGGAGTGCGACGTTCGAGGTGTCCGGTGCGCGTCAGGAGCCCGCCCCCGCCGCCCTGGGAGCGCCCCTCACCGCCGATCTACAGGGCGGCCCCCGCCAGGTGGAACAGCTGCGCGACGTCCTGGCCACCGCCTTCGCCGTACGGGACGAGGGCCGGGCGGCCGGTGACCAGGAGCGTGAACTCCACCTGCGGCTGGAGAGCCGCTAGGGTTCGTTACTTCTTGTTCCCGGTTACTTCTTGTTCCCGGCGAGCCGGAACGCCCACTCCATGCGCGGCTCCACCACCCCGCGGAGGACCCGCCGCACCGGAGCCGTGCACAGCACCGTGATCATGGCGACGGCCGCGGCGGTCACCGCCAGCTCGCCGAGCGGGGTGTGCAGCCACGGGTAGTCGTACCACTGGCCGAAGCGGGACGCCTTGATGATGAAGCCGTGCAGCAGATAGCCGTACATCGTCCCCGCGCCGAGCACCGTGAACCAGGTGCGCCGCCCCGGCACCCAGGCCAGGAAACAGGCCGTGAGCACCAGCGCCCCCACGAAGAGGACGGGCGTGGAGAGCAGCCCGGCCCACTCCGGTACGCCGTCCAGGGCCGCGACGCTCTTGCGGTGGTAGAACCACTCCGAGTTGAACCACGGCGCCACCGCGTACGCGGTGACCAGCGCCACGAGTCCGACCGGCAGCGCGATCCACCGCGCCCGCCAGGTGCGCAGCCGGGCGAAGTGCTCCTGGCGGAGGGTGAGGCCGAGCACGAAGAACGGCAGGAACGCCAGGGTCCGCTGGAGCGAGAGATCGCCGCCGGTCTCCGGCGAGAGCGAGCCGAGCGCGGCCACGGCCAGCGCGACCGGCACCGGATGGCGCAGCGCCAGCCACAGCGGGGTGGTGATGCGCCAGATGAACAGCGCGACCAGGAACCACATCACGTACCACGGGTCGAGCAGGCTGAACGGCTCGTCCGGGTTGTCCTGCGCCCAGCGGGAGAAGAGGGTGTACGCGATCTCGAAGACGACGTACGGCACGACCACCCCGGTGACCAGCCGCTGGAGCCGCTTGGGCGCCATGTCGAAGGTGCGCGAGAAGTAGCCCGATATCAGCGCGAAGGCGGGCATGTGGAACGCGTACACCAGGAGGTAGACCGCCATGGAGGCCCGGCTGCCGTACGTCAGTGGTTCCCATGCGTGGCCACAGGCCACCAACACGATGGTGAGGTACTTCGCGTTGTCGAAGTAAGCGTCGCGGGCCTTGCCTTGGGCCGCGCCCTCACCCCGTGCCGGTCGTTCCGCGGGGATGTGCGGGGGTGTCGCACGGGTGGGGGTGTCCTGGTGCACTGCTTCTCCCGGTCACCTTCGATCGAGCCAGCGAGGTTTCCTGTTCGCCTGCCCGACGTGGCCCCGCTTCATGACCATTCACGGTAGTGGCGAATGACACCTCACATTCGCGGAACCACCCGAATTCCATGAAGATCCCTAAAGCCTCAGTATTCGGCGCCCCGATGTTCCGGAAGTCTGCTAACGGTGGTCAGTTCACCATCGGCGGAGGCGAACAGCAACGCCACCGCCAGGGCACCCGGGTCGGGGACGCCGACCGCGTGGTCCCCGGTGTAGCTGGCCCGTCCGCGCCGGGCGCGCAGATAGGCGGTGGCCCGGGCGCCGCGGTGGGCGGCCACCGCCGCGAGCCGCAGCGAGCGGGACGGGTCGGCGGTCGGCGGGCAGTCCGCGAGCGCCTTCGCGGCCGGGAGGAGGGCGTCGATCATGGTCTTGTCGCCGACCTCGGCCTCGCCGACCCGCTGGATCGCGGCCGTCCCGGCGGCGATCCCGGCGGCCAGTTCGCCGGTGCCGGGCGGGGTGGGGGCGGCCGCGGCGACCGCGTCGGCCAGCTCCTGGAAGAGCAGGCCGAACAGCGGGCCGCTGGTGCCGCCGACCTCGTCGAGGAAGACCCCGGCGGCCGCGGCGAGCGGCGTCGCCGCGGTGTCCTCGCCGACCGCCGGGGTGGCGGACAGGCTCTCCAGGGCGCGGCGCACCCCGTCCATCCCGGTGGCGAGGTTGGCGCCGAAGTCACCGTCGCCCGCCTGCTGGTCGAGGGCGGTCAGCTCGGGCTCGACGGACCGTACGGTGGCGCCGAAGCGCATCAGCCAGGCGGTGACGGTGGCGCGGGTGAGGGAGCGCGGGGCGTGGTTCACGGACATGGCTGCGGAGGCTCCTTTGGGCTCAAAGGGGTGACCGGCGGGCGGGGTCACAGGGGCCAGGCCGGGGTGCATGCGGGGGCGTCCCACAGCCGCAGGGCCTCGTCGTCGGTGGCGAGCAGGGTCAGCGAGAAGCCACGCATGTCGAGGGCGCTGACGAAGGTGCCGGTCAGGGACCGGTCGAGGACGGTGTCCCGGGCGTCGAGGGCCTTGGCGAGGATGTGGTGGATTCCGTACAGCTCCAGCGAGGTGACCGACCCCAGACCGTTGACCAGCGCGAGCACCCGGGGGCGCGGGCCATGGGGGAGGGCGGCCAGCAGCCGGTCCGTCATGGTCTCGACCAGCTTGCTGAGCGGCGCGTGCGGCACCGTCTTGTCGGCGCGCTCACCATGGATGCCGACGCCGAACTCCAGCACGTCCTCGGGCAGGTCGAACGCCGGGGTCCCGGAGGCGGGGGTGGTGTGCGCGGCGGAGGCGACGGCGAGGCTGCGGGAGCGGCGGGTCATATCGACGCCGAGCGCCACCAGCTCGTCCAGGCCGCGTCCCTCGTCGGCGGCGGCGCCGAGGATCTTCTCCACGATCAGGGTGGCGCCGGTGCCGCGGCGGCCGACGGCGATCTCGTCGGAGTCGGTGGCGAGGTCGTCGTCGATCAGCACCCGCTCGCAGCGGATGCCCTCGTGGTGGAGGCGTTCGGCGGCGATGCCGAAGTTGATGCGGTCGCCGGTGTAGTTCTTGACCAGATGGAGCACGCCGTCGTCCCCGGCGACGGCGCGGCTGGCCTCGAAGATCTGCCGATTGTGCGGCGAGGCGAAGATCCGGCCGGGGCAGGCGGCGTCCAGCATCCCTGCGCCGACGAATCCGGCGTGCAGCGGTTCATGGCCGGATCCTCCGCCCGAGACCAGCCCGACCCGGCGGGCGGGCGAGGTGACACGGGAGCGGAAGTACCCGTGGCCGGGATGGTGCTCCACGAGGGCGGCGTGGGCGGTGGCGAAACCGGCGTGCGCGTCCGGAACCAGTGATTCGGACGAGTCGGCGAAGTACAGCGGCATGGTTGCGGCTTCCCTGGAGGAGTGGGACGGACAGGGACACTGGCTTCGATGGTCCGCCGCGATCCGTGGACCGGGCGCGCCGACCGACCCCAAACGGCCTACACGCATAGGCCGGTCGTGCGACGGGGTAGGGCTGCACACTGACCACGGCGAACACGCCACGGCGCACCAGCCCCACCGGCCCCAAGGAGCCCGTCATGCCCCTCGACGACTTCGCCCGCCACCCCCTGCTCTTCGGCCCCAGCCCCGTTCACCCCCTCGACCGGCTCAGCGACCACCTGGGCGGACCCCGCATCTGGGCCAAGCGCGAGGACTGCAACAGCGGGCTGGCCTACGGAGGCAACAAGACCCGGAAGCTCGAATACCTGGTTCCCGACGCGCTGCGGCAGGGCGCCGACACGCTGGTGAGCATCGGCGGGGTGCAGTCCAACCACACCCGCCAGGTCGCCGCCGTGGCGGCCCGGCTGGGGCTGAAGGCCGTCCTGGTGCAGGAGAGCTGGGTGGACTGGCCCGACGCGGTCAACGACAAGGTCGGCAACATCCTGCTGTCCCGCATCATGGGGGCCGACGTCCAGCTGGTCGACGCCGGATTCGGCATCGGCTTCAAGGACAGCTGGACCCGCGCCCTGGACCAGGTGCGCGCCGCGGGCGGCACGCCGTACCCCATCCCGGCCGGTGCCTCCGACCATCCGCTGGGCGGGCTGGGCTTCGCCAACTGGGCGTACGAGGTCGAGCGGCAGGAGCGCGAGCTGGGCGTCTTCTTCGACACCATCGTGGTGTGCAGCGTCACGGGCTCCACCCAGGCCGGGATGATCGCGGGCTTCGCGGGCCAGGACCGCCCCCGCCGGGTGCTGGGCATCGACGGCTCCGCGAAACCGGCCGAGACCCACGCCCAGGTGGCGAAGATCGCGCGGAACACCGCCGAGCTGATCGGCCTCGGCCGCGAGCTGCGCGACGAGGAGATCACCCTGCTGGAGGGCTGGGCGGGGGACGCCTACGGCGTCCCGGTGGCCTCCACCCTCGACGCCATCCGGCTCACCGGCGGCCTGGAGGGCGTGATCCTCGACCCGGTCTACGAGGGCAAGTCCATGGCCGGGCTCATCGACCTCGTACGCAACGGCGACATACCCAAGGACTCCACGGTGCTGTACGCACACCTCGGCGGCCAGCCCGCGCTCAACGCGTACAGCGGCGCCTTCTAGCGCCCGCCCAAGGGGGTACGGGAGCGGCGGGCGGGCGATCAAGGAGCTGGCCTCCGAGAGCCCGGTGCGCCCCACGGCCCGGGAACACTGACGGATCGGTGTTCCCGGGCCGGTGTTCCCGGGGCTACTTCCCCAGGGCCTTCTTCAGCTGGGACTTGTTCATCTGGGACCGGCCCTCGATGTTCCGGCGCTTGGCCTCGGCGTAGAGCTGGTCCCGCGTGGGGCCCTGCGCCCCGCTGTGCGACCGCTTGCCGCCGCGCCGCGAGGGCGACATGTCCTCGGTGGAGATACGGCTCGCCTTCCGGGCCTCCCCGGAGCGGGCGCGCTCCTTGTTCACCGTCCGGGCGGCCATCTCCTTGGCCCGGCGCTCGCTCGCGCCGCGCTCCTTCGCACTGTCCTTGATGTGTTCGTACTGTCTCTCCCGCTTCGGGCTCGATCCCCTGGGCATGGTGTGCACCTTCTCTCCGGAGACACGCACAACAGAGACAAGCACCACCATTTTCGCTCCGGACACCCGGCCCGCAACAGCGCTGCGGCCGCCGTGCGCGCGCGATTGGGCTCATCAGGTGAGATGTGCTCCGGGGGCGGTCGGACCGCCCTGCTGGTGCTCGACCTGCCCCGCCTCGGATGACAGCGTGGGCCGACATGGAGCACAGCCCTGGACCGCAAAACGTGCGCGCGAGGCTGCTGCTGGCCAGCGCCACCATGCTCTTCGTCGAGCTGGCGCTGATCCGGTGGACCGGCGCCAATATCGTCCATCTGAGCTATTTCTCGAACTTCATCCTCCTGGGCTCGTTCCTCGGAATCGGCCTCGGATTCCTCCTTCCCGCCGGCCGCGGGCAGTGGCTCACCCGCTGGGCGCCCATCCCGCTGGCCGTCCTCGTCGTCCTGGTCCGGGAGTTTCCCGTCCAGGTGCGGCAGAGCAGCGGCGAGGTCATCTACTTCACCGCCGTGAAGACCACCGGCATGCCCCAGTGGGTCACCCTGCCCGTGCTGTTCGGGCTGACCGCGCTCATCATGATGGCGATCGGCAAGATGACGGCCGACCAGTTCCGGCGGCTGCCGTCACTGGAGGCGTACCGCTTCGACCTGCTCGGCTCCCTCACCGGCTCGGTGTCCTTCGCGCTGCTGTCCTGGCTGCGTGCGCCGTCGGTGGTGTGGGGTGTGCTCGCGGCGCTGGCGATGCTGGTGCTGGTCGGGCGGCGCAACATCATCCGGTCCGCGATTCCGCTGGCCGTGATGGTGGCGGTGCTGGCGCTGGAGTCGGCGGCCACCGGCATCTCCTGGTCGCCGTACTACAAGATCGAGGTCAAGAAGTCGGCCTCGGCGTCCCGCGACTACAACATCGCCGCCAATGGTGTTCCGCACCAGTCCATCGCCCCGCTGAAGGCGCTGACGAAGCCCGGTTCACCGTACGACCAGCCCTACCGCGAGACGCCGCGCAACTCCCACCGCCGGGTGCTGGTCATCGGCGCGGGCAACGGCAACGACGTCGCCCTCGCCCTCGCCCACGGGGCCCGGCGGGTGGACGCCGTGGAGATCGATCCGAGGCTTCAGGAGGTCGGCGCGTCCCTGCACCCGGCCCGGCCGTACGACGACCCCCGGGTGCACGTCCACATCAACGACGGGCGGGCCTTCCTGGAGCAGACCGACGCCCGCTACGACCTGATCGTGCTCGCGCTGCCGGACTCCCTGACCCTGGTGTCCGGGGCCAGCAACCTGCGTCTGGAGAGCTACCTGTTCACCCGGCAGGCGTTCGAGGCGGCCCATCGCCACCTGGCCCCCGGCGGCGCCTTCGCCATGTACAACTACTACCGGCAGAACTGGCTCATCGACCGCTTCGCCGGCACCCTCACCTCCGTCTTCGGGCACGCGCCCTGCATCACCCACTACGGCAACAAGAGGGCCGCGATCCTCGTCGCGGGCACCACCCCCGCCGCCCAGTCCTGCGATGCCACGTGGAAGGCGTCCGGGCCGGTGCCGAAGGCCGCGAGCGACGACCACCCGTTCCCGTACCTGCTGCACCGCACCATCCCCACCTTCTACCTCGGGGTGCTGGGCGCGATCCTGCTGGTGACCCTGGCGTCGGTGCGGCTGACCGGCGTACGGCTCCGGCGGACCGTCCGGTACGCGGACATGTTCCTGCTCGGCGCCGCGTTCATGCTGCTCGAAACCAAGAACGTGATCGGCTTCGCGCTGTACTTCGGCACCACCTGGCTGGTCAACGCCATGGTCTTCGCCGGTGTGCTGCTGGCCGTCCTGTCCGCGGTCGAGGTACGGCGGCGGATCCGCAAGCTCAACCAGCTGGCGCTTCAGCTCCTGCTGTTCGCGACCCTGGCCGTCTCCTGGCTCATCCCGGCCCATCTGGTACTCGGACTGCCCTTCGCGGGGCGTCTCGCCGCCGCGATCGCGCTGGCCTTCGCCCCCATCTTCTGCGCCAACCTCATCTTCTCCGACCGGCTGGCCGTGGCCTCCGACCCCACCGCGGCCTTCGGCGCCAACCTGCTCGGCTCGCTGGTCGGCGGCACCCTCGAATACCTCGCGCTGGTCACCGGCTACCAGGCCCTGCTGCTCGTGGTGGCGGTGCTGTACGCGGGCGCCTGCGTCCTGATGCGCTTCACCCGGCCCGGTGCGGGCGAGCGCGCCGAACACGAGCCGGTCACCGTGGCCACCGCGCCACGCACCTGACCGGTGTCGCCGTCAGGCGTCATGAGGCCGTCCCCGGTCCCGTGGTACCGGGGGCGGCCTCATGCCTGTCACTCGAACATGACGTACTCCGGGCGCGGCCGCAGGGCCAGCACCTCCTTCGGGGTCATCAGCCGACCGGTCTCGGCGTCCTCCTCGTAGAAGAGCTTGAAGCCGGTGCGCAGGCCCTCCGGCTGGTCCTTGACCAGCTGCCGCCAGGTGTCCCGCTTCATGCCCGGCGAGCCGATGCCGTCCGCGCTCTTGATCATGACGACGCCCGGCTGCTGGCGCAGCGCGGACTGGTCGCGGACCACGGACACCGCCACCTGGTGGAAGACGAGCGGCTTCTCCGGCAGATCGTGTGCCTCCACGATCCCGGACAGATAGCGGGCCACGTCGGTCAGCTCCTGTCCGCTGGTGTGGCCGTAGGTGTCGCCCGGCACCTCTCCCGGGCCCATGTCCCACTCGGGGTCCAGCGCTATGCCCACATCGGGCTTGACGAGCCACTTGCGGAGCGCCTTGACCTCGTCCAGCGCCGACGCCCGGCCCGGCTGGATGTTGAGCAGCAGCAGCGCGTCATGGCGCCGGGCCGCGTCGTGGAAACGGCGGATCGTGTCGTCCGGGACACGGGTGCGATAGGTGCCGTCCGATCCCGCGGAGCTGTTGGTGACGGTCGCGAGCAGTTCGAGGACCGGCAGTGGCTCCCGGTCGGCGGCGTAGTCGCGCGCGGTCTTCTCGATCTCCTTGACCCGCTGGTTCAGGTCACCGGTACCGAGCCGGCCGAGTGCGGCGGCGCCGGGCAGTCCGCAGTACCCCACCAGGCGGTACCGGGACAGGTCGCGGCCGCCGCGGGGGAGTTCGGGTCGTCGCTTCGTCGGCCGCGGCGACGGGGAGCGGCCGGCCTTGTTGTCGGAGCCCGCGGCGGAGGTCCTGCGGCCCTTGGAGGGCGTGGGGCTCCTGGACGGCTTGGCCCAGTCGGTGTTCTGCTCGCCGCATCCGGCGAGCAGACCGAGACCGGCCGCCGCCGTCACCGAGAGCAAGCCCCGCCGGGTCGGCGGGGCGCCCTGCCCTCCGGTGTTCTCCCGGATCCGCTCGGCGCCTGTGCCCTGACCTGGTGTGGTGTGCGCCACGTTCCCCTCCGTCTGCGGGCCGATGGGTTTTCCCCCGCCCCCTGCGGCTTTCCGGTCGGAGCGAAGGTGAAACGGAGCGGTGGCCACCACTTACCTGACGTAACCCAGCTCCTTGTCGACCACATTGCGCAACGGACGGCCCGCGGCCCGGCGGAGCAGGTTGTCCAGGAACAGCTCGGCCAAATCGTGGCGCCAGTGGGCCACTTCACCCGCGGTGTGCGGGGACACGATGACGCCCGGAAGTTCCCACAGCGGGGAGGCGGCGGGCAGCGGCTCCTGGGCGAACACGTCCAGCGCGGCACCGGCCAGCCTGCCGCCGGACAGGGCGTCGACCAGGGCCGGTTCGTCCACCAGCTGGCCGCGCCCCACGTTGACCAGCCGGGCGCCGGGCTTCATGGCCGCCAGCACCGAGGCGTCCACCATGCCGCGGGTGGCCGGGGTGAGCGGGGCGGCCAGCACCACGTAGTCGGCCTCGCCCAGCCCGGTGCGCAGGGTCGCCGGGCCGTGCACGGTGCCGAAGTCGGGGTCCTCGGCGCGCGGGGTGCGGCCCGCGCCGCTCACCCGCATGCCGACCGCGCGCAGCAGCCGGGCCACGGCCCGGCCGATGGATCCGGTGCCCCAGACCAGCACGGTCCGGCCGCCGACCCGCTCGCTGTCGCGCGGCCGCCACTGACGGCCCCGCTGGTGGTCCCACATGCCGGGGAAGTCCTTGGCGAGGGACAGGACCAGCCCGAGGACGTATTCGGCGATGGGCTGGTCGTACACACCGCGCGAGTTGGTGAGCACCACATCCGGGTCGCCGGTCAGCGCGGGGAACAGATACGGGTCCACCCCCGCGGCGGCCACATGCACCCAGCGGGGCGCCTTCGCGGGGTCGTCGGGCCACGAGGCGGCCACGGCCGGGCTCAGCGGCCACCACGCGAGCAGGGTGTCCGCACCGGGGAGCAGCGCGGGCAGTTCCTCCTCGGTCGCGTACACGGTCCGCGCCAGGGACTCGATCCGCTCGCGGTTGTACGGCAGGTGGTCGTTGTACAGGACGACGAGCCGGTCACCCACGGCCGCCTCCCGACGGCTCGCTCACGCCGCCCGGAGGCTCACACCGGAGTGTCATGACGGTTCTCCCGAGGTCAGGAAGGGTGCGCAACGGATGCCCACACCCTGACCGCACCCGCGCACCGGGGCAACGGGCACAGTGTCCGCTCCGGCGGTCCGTTGTGGACGCTGTGTCCCCGCCGACGCCACCGGCCCGGGACCAAAGTCCTGCGCACTCCCGGTGCGGAAGTGGCGTACACAGTGTCCACCACGGGCCCGGCGATGGAACAGGATGGCCGTTGACGCTACCGGACCGCTGAACCATGGTGATGGCCATCCGTCATCCCGTCACCTGCCCGTTCCCGGCAGCACACCCCGCGGTCCCCGCCGCGCCCCGCACGAATGCTTGACGCCCGATGCCGCACCGATGTGTCGCGTCGCCCAGCGCCTCAGCGCCTCCTCCTCGTCCCCAGGAGTCTCAAGCATGTCCTTGTCCCGACCGTCACACCCCGCACCGGAATCCACCGCCAGAGTCCACAGCCTCGACGAAGCCCCCGTCACCGGCTTTCACCGCAGGATGGTCGCCGTCGCCATGGGCGGCCCGTTCTGCGACGGCTATCTGCTGGGCATCATGGGCGTCGCCCTCAGCCTGATCACCCCGGCCCTCAGCCTGAACACCATGTGGGAGGGGCTGATCGCCGCCTCCGTCCTCGTCGGCGTCTTCATCGGAGGCGCGGTCTTCGGTCCGATCACGGACCGCGTCGGCCGCCATCTGATGTATGTGCTCAACCTGATCACCTTCGTGGTCTTCTCGGCCCTCCAGTTCTTCGTCACCGAGGCGTGGCAGCTGCTGGTGCTGAGGCTGCTGATCGGCATCGCGATCGGCGCCGACTACCCGATCGCGTCCGCCCTGACCACCGAGCTGGTGCCGCGCAAGATTCGCGGCCCCGCCCTGTCCGGCCTGGTCCTCGCCTGGTGGGTCGGCTACGGCGTCAGCTACTGGGCCGGCTGGCTGCTGCTGGGCACCGGCGACGACGCCTGGCGCTGGATGCTGGCCTCCGGCGCGGTGCCCGCCGTGATCTTCATCTTCTTCCGGGCCGGAGTGCCCGAGTCGCCCCGCTGGCTCGCCTCCCGCGGCCGGGTGGAGGAGGCCAAGGAGGTCGTACGCCGCCACCTCCACCAGGAGGTCAGCACGGAAGAACTCGTCGCCGAGAGCGGAGCGAAGCGCGGCGGCTCGGGCCTGGGCAACCTGGCGGAGATCTTCCGCCGCGGCTACGCGATCCCCGCCCTGTTCTGTTCGGTGTTCTGGATCTGTCAGGTGGCGCCCGCCTTCGCCGTACGGTCCTTCCAGCCGCAGATGCTGGAGTCGTTCGGGGTGACCGGCACCTTCGGCGCCAGCGCGCTCATCACCACGATCGCGGTGGCGGGCACGGCGGTCGGGCTGCTCGTGGTCAACCGGATCGGCCGGCGGCCCCTGCTCGTCGGCAGCTTCGCCTGTATCAACGTCTGCCTCATCGCCCTGATCGTGCTGCCGCTGCACTACGCGTTCCTGGTGGTCGCCCTCTTCGCCGGGTTCCAGTTCTTCGAGGCCGCGGGCAGCGGGCTCCAGTTCGTGTATCCGAGCGAGCTGTTCCCCACCGACCTGCGCGCCACCGGCGTCGGTGTGGCCACCGCCATGAGCCGGGTCGGCTCCGCCTCCAGCACCTTCCTGCTGCCCATGCTCACCGCCGACTTCGGCGTGCGCGGCACCCTCGCGATGGGCGTGGGCATCACCGTCATCGGCCTCGTGGTCTCCATCGTCCTCGCCCCCGAAACCAAGGACCTGGGCCTGGCGGAAGCCAGCCGCGCCTGACCGCGCCGTTTCCGTCCCGCTCCGCCCCTCCGACCGAAAGGACCGCTCCATGCGCAAGCTCGTCTCGTTCGACTGCTACCGCACCCTCATCAACTTCGACACCCAGGGCGCCACCCACGAGATCGTCAAGGACCGTCTCGCCGAGTACGGCGTCGACCCCAAGCAGTTCCACCACGACGCCTACGTGATGCGCTTCCAGGGCGTCGTGGACGAGTACCGCCCCTACCGCGAGACCGTCCGCCGCACCCTGCGCAACGTGATGCTGCTGCACGGCCTGCCGTACCGCGACGAGGACGGCGAGGCGCTCATCGAGGCCATCAAGCGGTTCAAGCCGTTCCGCGAGGTCCCCGACGCGCTGCGCCGCCTCAAGGGCGAGTACGACATCGCCATCCTCAGCAACAGCGAGGACGACCTGATCTCCTATGCCGTCGACGAGCTGGGCGTGGAGTGGGACTACGTCCTCACCGCCGAGCAGGCGGGGGCGTTCAAGCCGCTGCCGCAGGCCTTCGAGTACCTGATGAAGGCCACCGGCCGCGGCCCGGAGGACATCATCCACACCGCCCAGGGCTGGGAGTACGACATCATGCCGACCAAGCGGTACGAGGGCATGCGGCGGATCTGGGTCAACCGGTACGGCTTCCCCGGTTCGGCCGCGTACCAGCCGTACGAGGAGATCAAGGACCTGTCCGAGCTGCCCGGTCTGCTCGGCGTCTGACCCGGCTCCCGGCCGTCCCCCACACCGCGAGAGGACCCCATGTCCGCCACCACGGCACCGGTCAACGGGCGCGTCGCCCACTGGTTCGCCGAACTGCCCGCCCCACGCCCGGCGCTGCCCGGCGACCGCGACGCCGATGTGTGCGTCGTGGGCGCCGGAATGACCGGGCTGTGGACCGCCTACTACCTCAAGAAGGCCGACCCGTCCCTGCGGGTCACGGTCCTGGAAGCCGAATTCGCGGGCTTCGGAGCCTCCGGCCGCAACGGCGGCTGGGCCTCCGGACTGATCCCCGGCGCCCGCGACCGGCTGGCCCGCACGTGCGGCCGCGACGCCGTCCTCGACTGGCAGCAGGCCATGAACGAGGCCGTGGACGAGGTCATCGCCGTCGCCGCGCGCGAGGGCATCGACGCCGACATCGTCAAGGGCGGCACCCTGCGGGTCGCCCGCACCCCCGCCCAGGCCACCCGGCTGCGGCACAAGATCGAGCAGGACCACGAGTGGGGCGTGCCGGAGTCCGTCCTGCTCACCCCCGCGGAGTCCGCGCGGCACATCGCCATCGACGGCGTCACCGCCGGCGCGTACACCCCGCACTGCGCCCGGCTCCAGCCCGCCGCCCTGGTCCGGGGCCTCGCCGAGACGGTGGAGCGGCTCGGCGTCACGATCTACGAGAAGTCGCCCGTCACCGCCATCGAACCGGGCCGCGCGCTCACCGCACACGGCACGGTCCGCGCCCCCGTGGTGCTCCGCGCGACCGAGGGCTTCACCTCCTCCCTCAAGGGGCTGCGGCGGGCCTGGCTCCCGATGAACAGCTCGATGATCGTCACCGAGCCGCTCCCCGAGGAGATCTGGAAGGAAATCGGCTGGGAGGGCCGGGAAACCCTCGGCGACACCGCACACGGACACATGTACGCCCAGCGCACCCCGGACGACCGGATCGCGATCGGCGGACGCGGTGTGCCGTACCGCTTCGGCTCCCGCACCGACGACTCGGGCCGGGTCAGCGACCGTACGATCGACCAGCTCACCCAGACCCTCCAGCGCATGCTGCCCCAGACCACCGGCGTCCGCGTCGACCACGCCTGGTGCGGGGTCCTCGCCGTGCCCCGCGACTGGTCGGCCACCGTCGGCCTCGACCGGGCCACCGGCGTCGGCTGGGCCGGCGGCTACGTCGGCCACGGGGTCACCTCCACCAACCTGGCCGCCCGCACCCTCACCGACCTGGTGCTGAAGCGGGACACCCGGCTGACCCGGCTGCCGTGGACCGGACACCGCCCGGGCACATGGGAGCCGGAGCCGTTCCGCTGGCTCGGGGTGCGCGGACTGTACGTCGCCTACCGGCTGGCCGACCGGCACGAGGCGGGCGGGCGCACCCGTACCTCGCCCATCGCCACCGTCGCCGACCTCATCGCGCGCCGACCCTGAGATCCTGGAGTCCCGGCGCCCCGCCTCCCCGGGGCCGCCGGGACTTTCCGGAGATCCGCCCGCCACGGCGGACACAGTGCAGGGAGGGAGCGGGCCGGATGGCATTGCTCACCGTCGCCGACGTTCTGCGGCTGCCCGTGATCGCCGCGGGACTGCCCCGGGTCATGGCCGGCGAGGACCGGCTGAACCGCCCCGTCCGGTGGGTCCACGTCACCGAACTGCTGGACCCGGCGTCGTTCCTGGAGGGAGGCGAGCTGGTGCTCACCACCGGCATGCCCCAGCCCAACGACCCCACCCGGCTGCGCGGCTACGCCGACCAGCTCGCCGACGTCGGCGCGGCCGGGCTGGTCGTGGAGCTGGGCCGCCGGTACCAGCAGGTGCCCCCGGACCTGGTGGCCGCCTGCCGGGCCCGGGACCTCCCGCTGATCGTGCTCTCCCACGGCATCCGCTTCATCGAGGTCACCCAGACCGTCCACGCGCTGATCCTGGACGCACAGGGCGAACTGCTGCGCCGCTCCCACCAGGTCCACGAACTCTTCACCGACCTGACGCTGCGCGGCGCCCGGCCGGAGGAGCTGGTGCAGGTCGCGGCCGACCTGATGGGACGGTCGGTGGTACTGGAGAACCTGGTGCACCACGCCATGATCGTCTGTACGGCGGGCCGCCCCGGCGGTCCGATCCTGGAGGCGTGGCAGCGCCGCTCCCGCGCCACCCCGACCCCCGACCACGCGGCGCCCAGCGGGCCGGAGGGCTGGCTGGTGGCCCCCGTCGAACACGACGGGCAGCGCTGGGGACGCCTCGTCGCGCTGCCCGACCAGACCGGCCCGGCCTCCGGGCCCGAACACACCCTGATCCTCCGGCGCGCCGCGACCGCCCTCACCCTGGCCCGGATGACCGGCCACACCCAGTGGGACCGGGAGGCCCGCGCGTCGGCCCTGCTGGAGCTGCGGCACGGAAGCCACCTGAGCCGCACCGAGTCCCGCATCCGGGTCGAGGCCCTCGGCCTGCCGACCGTCGGCCAGCTCTTCATCGCCGTGGCCATCGGCCACCGGCCCGACGCCGCCGACCGCGCCGACCTGGACAGCCGGGTCGGCGACGACCTGCGCGGCGCCGGGATCCACGCCCTGGTCGGCAGGCTCTCCCCGGACCGCACTGGCGTCCTGCTCACCCTGCCGCTCGCCGCCGCGTGGCAGGCCGTCGTGGAGCGCATCGGCCGGGTCACCGAGGAGACGCTCGGCGAGGAAGCCGTCCTCGCGGTCGGCCCCGGCGTGACCGCGCTCGACCAGGTGGCGCGGTCGTTCCGGCAGGCCGAGGAGGTCGCGGACGCCATCGGCCCCGCCACCCCGCCGCGCCCGTTCCACCTGCCCGCCGACCTCGGGCTGCCGGAACTGCTGTACACGCTGCGCGACGACGTCCGCGTCCAGAACTACGTGGAACGGCAACTCGGCCGGCTGATGCAGCACGACGAACGGCACGGCGGCGACCTGCTGGCCATCCTGCGCCAGTACCTCGACGCCGCGGGCAACAAGTCGGTCGCCGCCAAACAGGCCGGACTGTCACGGCAGGCCTTCTACCAGCGCCTGCACACCATCGAGCGACTGGTCGGCGGCAGCCTGGAGTCCGGCGCCCAGCGGTCCCGGCTCCATGTCGCCGTCATGGCCCTGGACACCCTGAGCGGCGACCCCCACTGAGCGGTGACCCCTACCCGGCGGTGAGGACACGGACCGGCTCGCCCGCGAGATAGGCGCGGATGTCCTCCACCGCGTCGCGGTAGTAGCCCTCGTAGTTGCGCCGGGTCACATAGCCCAGGTGCGGGGTGCCGAGCAGATTCGGCAGCGTACGGAACGGGTGCTCCGGACCCAGCGGCTCCTCCTCGAACACATCGACCCCCGCGCCCGCGATCCAGCCGCCCCGCAGGGCGTCCGCGAGCGCCGCCTGATCCACGATGGCCGCGCGGGAGGTGTTCACCAGGTACGCCGTGGGGCGCATCCGCCGCAGCTCCGGCGCGCCGAGCAGCCCCCGGGTACGGTCGCTGAGCACCAGATGCACCGAGACCACATCGCTGGTCTCCAGCAACTCCTCCTTGGAGGAGACGAATCCGACGCCCTCCGCCGCCGCCCGCTCGGCCGTCAGATGCCGGCTCCAGGCGGCCACGTCCATGCCGAACGCCTGGCCGACCCGCGCCACCTTGGTGCCGATCTTGCCAAGACCCAGCAGGCCGAGCCGACGGCCGTGGAGATCCATGCCGACCGTGCTCTGCCACGGCCCGCCGTCCCGCAGCGCCGTGCTCTCCGGCACCAGGTGGCGGGCCAGGCCGAGGATCAGCGCCCAGGTCAGCTCGACGGGCGGCTCGGAGGAGCTGGCCGTGCCGCACACGGTGACCCCGTGCCGGGCGGCCGCCTCCAGATCGACGGACGCGTTGCGCATCCCGGTGGTGATGAGCAGCCTCAGCCGGGGCAGCCGGGCGAACAGCTCGGCGGGGAACGGGGTGCGCTCCCGCATGATGACCACGATCTCGCAGTCCCCGATCGCCTCGACCAGCGCGTCCCGGTCGGGGAAGTGGTGCCGGTGGGACACCACGTCCACCGCGTCGCGGACCCCCGACCAGTCGGCCGAGGACAGGGCCACGTCCTGGTAGTCGTCGAGCACGGCACAGCGCAGTTTCATGGTTCCACCTCGGGCTCTTCCAACAGGTCCGTGCAGGTACGTTGTTTCTACCACCCACGGGGAAAGGGTCCTGGTGCGATACATCATCATCGGAGCGGGCGCGGTCGGCGGCACGATCGGCGCCCGGCTCCATCTCGCCGGCCATGACGTCATCCTGGTGGCGCGCGGCGCGCACTACGAGGCGCTGCGCGACCGCGGACTGCGCTTCACGGCACCCGAGTCCGCCCATGAGGTCCCGGTGTCCGCCGTCACGGGACCCGAGGACGTCGAACTCGGCCCCGACGACGTGCTCGTCCTCGCCGTGAAGACCCAGGACGGCGCGGCGGCGCTGGACGCGTGGGCGCCGCGCCCGGTCACCGGCGGCGGCACCGCGGGGGAGCGGCTGCCGCTGCTCTGCGCCCAGAACGGCGTGGAGAACGAGCGGTTGGCGCTGCGGCGCTTCCGCCGGGTGTACGGCGTCTGCGTCTGGCTGCCCTCGACCCACCTGGAGCCGGGGGCGGTCGCCGCGCCGTGCGCCCCGTACACCGGGATCCTCAGCCTGGGCCGCTATCCGTCGGGCGCGGACGACACCATCCGGCGGGTGGCCGCCGACTTGGAGGAGTCCGTGTTCCTCGCGCCGGTCGTACCGGACGTGATGCGCTGGAAGTACGCCAAGCTCATCAACAACCTCGTCAACGCCGTCGAGGCGATCTGCGGGCCGCTCACCGGAGACGAGGCCCAGGCCCTCGGCGCACGGGCGAAGGCGGAGGGGGTCGCGGTCCTCGACGCCGCGGGCATCGCCCACGCCGACGCCGCCGAACAGGCCGCACTCCGCTCCGGAAAGGTGGAGATACGGCCGCCCGACGGCGTGGAGCGCGGCGGCGGCTCCTCGTGGCAGAGCCTGACCCGGGGGACCGGCACGATCGAGACGGACTATCTCAACGGGGAGATCGTGCTGCTCGGACGCGAACACGGCATCCCGACACCGGTCAACGAGACGCTGGGACGGATCGCGGGCGCCTGCGCCCGGGAACGCCGCGCACCGGGCAGCATGACCCCCGGCCGGCTCACTGCCCTCATCGACGCGGCAGAATCCCCCTCAACACCTCGGTGAACTCCGCCGGGTGCTCACTGAGCCCCGTGTGACCGCCGGGGAAGTCCACGACCTCGGTGCCCATCCGCTCGGCGAGCGCCACCGCCGGGCGGTGCAGCAGCAGCCCGTGCGAGTCCCGGCCGCCCGCCGGGACCAGTCGCTCCGATACGGCCGCCAGCGCCTCCAGATCCGGGACATGGCCGGTGAACGGGCACAGGACGTGCTCCAGGAAGAACGGGAAGTTGGCCATCATCCGGTCGATCACCTCGGCCGGACGCGGCGGGGGCTCGGCCCCGCCAGCCTTCTCCTCGGCGTCCTTCTCCGCGGTACCCTCCGCCGGGCCGGTGCCCGCGGACATCACCGCCACCGCCGCCCCGATCCCCTCGCGGCGGTACGCCGCGCGCACCTCGGCGAAGAACGCCCGCTGTTTCTCGGCGTCGGGCAGCAGTTCCACCAGGGGCGGTTCGTGCGCGATGGCCAGCCGCACCCGCTCCGGGTGACGCGCCAGCAGGTCCACCGCGACGATGGCGCCCGCGCTACAGCCGAACACGTATGCCGGTTCGCCGTCCGGTGCCACCGCGTCGAGCAGCAGGAACGCGTCCTCGCTGTGCACCTCGACCCGCTGGTCGCCGGGCGGGCCGTCGAGCGGACTGCGCGACAGGCCGCGCGGATCGTAGGACACCACCGTGTACCGGTCGGCGAGGGCCGGCGCCGCGTGGTCGTAGGCGGCGGCGTCACCGGCCCCGCCCGGGATCAGCAGCAGCACCGGGCCGGTGCCGCGCACCTCGTAATGCAGCGTCGCGCCGGGCACCTTCAGGGTGCCGGACTTCGGTTCGTTCATGGTGTGCACGGTATCCAGGTGGCATGGGGCGCGCGCGGTGTTTTTCGCGCCTGATACGTCGTCATCACGACGCGCGCCACCACTCCTGCGGATGACACGGCCGGTCTGACAAGGGGGTTCGTGCCACCTGACTTCACGGAAAGTTGGCTGCTCCGTAGCCGTCAAGGCGGTCCGAGTTGTTTTGCGTGGTGGCACACAGGGCACCGCACACACCTAACAGCAGGCATAATCGCAGCAACGATGGGCGCAGACGCCCAGAAAGGGGACGAAGTGATGGTGAACGCGCTGAGTGCCGACAACAGTGTGGGCTCGACGATCGAGGCACTGAAGGCAGAGCTTCCGCAACTGGAGAAGCAACAGGAGGCCCTCAAGGGTGATTTGGACGCCGTCACCCAGCGGCTGGAGGTGGTCAGCACCGCTCTGAGCAGCCTTCAGGCCCTCTCGGGAGCCACCCTCCCGCAGGCCGGAAACGGTGACGTCGCGGAGGCGAAGGCCGCCGGGAACACCGCCACGGAGGCCGAGCCGAAGCTGGCCGCCGAGGCCGCCCCGGCGACCCGGACGCCCGCCGCCACGCGCAAGGCCGCCATCGGCCGGCAGCGCAGCAAGGCCAAGTCCACCACCGGCGGCCGGGCCACGAAGACCGCCACCAAGGCCGCGGGCAAGAAGACCGCCGCGAAGAAGCCCGCCAAGAAGGCGGCGGCCAAGGACACCACCAAGACCACCGCCAAGGCCACCACGAAGGCCACCACCAAGGCGGCCAAGACCACCGAGAAGAGCGCCCAGACGAGCGAGAAGGCCACCGCCAAGGCCACCGAGAAGACGGCCAAGGCGGCGGGCACCTCCTCCGAGCGCTCCACCGGGCTCGCCGAGTCGGTGCTCGGCGCCCTGAAGAAGGCGGGCCGTCCGATGCGCGCGTCCGAGGTCAACGAGGCCCTGGGCCGCGACGAGACGCGCACCAACGTGAACTCGGTGCGCAACACGCTGGAGCGGTTGCGGACGACGGACCGGGCCAAGCGCTCCGGGCGTGGCCTGTACGAGGCCGCGGCCACCAGCTGACCGCCGCTCTCCCGTCCAAGCGCCGCCACCTCAGCGGTAGCGGGGACGGAAGTGGCGTTTGGGGAGGGTGGACCCGGATGTGTCGGCGGCTGTGCACGCGCCGAAGCTGCGGTCCACCCACTCCGTTACGAGAAGGGCGTCATGACGCCCGCACCGCCGTCGGCCACCATCTCGGCCAGCCGGGCGGCGACATCGGCGGGGCCGGTGGCGAACAGCCGTCGGCCCGCGGCGATACGGCGTTCCCGCAGCGCCGAGGGCGCGGTGAGCGCGTCGAGCAGGCGCAGCAGCTCCGATGAGTCCGCCGCGTGGTCCGTCAGGCCGAGGGCGGCCATCCGGCGGACCCCCTCGCGGCCATGGCCCGGGATGGGGCGGTAGCCCACCACCGGGACTCCGGTGGCCAGTGCCTCCAGTGCGGTCTGTCCGGCCGCGTTGTCCACCAGCGCCCGTGTGGCGGCCAGCAGTCCGGGCAGATCCGGTTCCCAGCCGAGGGCCGCCACCTGCGGCCACCGGGACAGCCGGTGGCGCAGCCGTTCGTCCCGGCCGCACAGCGCCACCGGCAGATAGCCCGCGGCGGACAGCAGCCGTGCGGTGGCCGCCAGCCGCGTACCGGCGCCCCAGGCCCCGGCGGACAGGACCACCGGCGGTCGGCCGGGGGCGCGCCGGTCGAAGCGGCGCCGCCAGTCCGCCGCCCCGGGCGCCGGGCCGAGGAAGCGCTCCGCCACCAGCGGGCCGGTGGCCACGGCGGGCCGCCCGAGGGCCTGCCGCACCTCTTCGGCGGCCTCCTCGGTGACACACAGGTGCAGATCGTTGCCCGGGTGCAGCCACTGGCGGTGCACCGCGAAATCGGTGACCACCACCGCGCTCGGCACCGTCAGCGCCCCGCGCGCCCGCAAACGGCCGGTGAGCTGCGCGGCGAGGTGGAAGACGGGCACCACCGCGGTCGGCCGCAGCCGCTCGGCCAGCGCCAGCAGCCGATCCTCGGCGAGCGCCGCCAGCGGGGCGGTGCCGGGCCGTGGCCCCGGGGCGGGGCCGGACCGGAAGAACGCCCGGTAGATGCCCGCGTAGACCACCGGGGCCCGGCGGACCGCCGTCCGGTAGAAGGCGCGCAGCCCCGGGCCGATCCCGGCGGGCAGCAGCTCCAGCACATCCACCCGGTCCGCCCGGCACCCCGCGCGCTCCAGTCTGCGCACCAGCTCCCCGGCCACCGCGTCATGACCGGCCCCCATGCTGGCGCTCACCACGAGAAAACGCTGTGACGGCTGGCGCATGCTCACCTCCGATGGTGCGAGGCGCGGCCGCTCATGGCTCACTGGAGGTATCCGCTCCGCGTGCCGTCAAACCGCGCGCTCGGCGGCCGGTGGCGCACAGACGCCGCCGGTCGGCAGCGAGACAGGAAGGTGCCATGGCCCGCCCTCTGCCGGACGCACAGCCTCAAGCCGGCGCCGCGCACGCGACGGCCGGTCCCGCCGCCACCGGGGCCGCCCCCACCGAAACCGGGGTGGCGCTGGTGACCGGCGCGTCCTCGGGTATCGGCGCCGCCGTCGCGCGCCGGTTCGCGGCGGGCGACGGATGGCGGCTGTTGGTCAGCGGCCGCCACCGGGAACGTCTCGACCAGGTGGCCGCGCGCACCTCGGCCATCGCCCTGCCGGCCGATCTGGCCACTCCCGAGGGCGGCCGTGGCCTGGTCGAGGATGCCTTCCGTACCGCCGGGCGGGTGGATCTGCTCGTCGCGGGGGCGGGCATCGGCTGGGCGGGACCGTTCAGCGCGATGCCGCCCGCCGCCATCGACCGTGTCGTGGGCGTCGACCTGCTCGCCACCATGCGGCTGGTACGGCTGGTCCTGCCGCACATGCTGGCCGAGCGGCGCGGCCACATCGTGCTCATCGGATCGTTCGCGGGGAGCGTCGGAGTGCGGGGCGAGGCGGTGTACTCCGCGGCCAAGGCGGCGCTCGGCATCTTCGCCGACGCCCTGCGCCACGAGCTGCGCCGCGGCGGCGTACGCGTCACCCATGTGGTCCCCGGCGTGGTGGACACCCCGTTCTTCGCCCGCCGCGGCGTCCCGTACACCCGCCGGGTGCCGCGCCCGATGCCGCCCGAGCGGGTCGCCGACGCCGTGTGGGACGCCGTCGCCCGCGGCCGGGACGAGGTCTACGTACCGGCCTGGCTGCGGCTGCCCGCGCTGGTGCGCGGCGCGGCCCCGGGGCTGTACCACCGGCTGGCCGCCCGCTTCGGGTGAGGGTGGGGGTGACATGGGCGCCCTGACCGTCCTCCTCGCGCTGCTGTCCGCCCTGGGCAACGGCGCCGCGTCCGTGCTCCAGCGGCGTGCCGCGATGGACCAGGAGCGGGAGCTACCGGAGGCCGGTCGCGGCGGGGTGGTACAGGCGCTGCGACATCTGCTGCGGCTGCTGCGGCGCCCGTACTGGCTGGCCGGGGGCGCGGCGATGGTGGTCTCGGCGGTGGCCCAGGTGGGGGCGCTGGCGGTCGGGCGGCTCTCCGTCGTGCAGCCGCTGCTGGTCAGCGAGCTGCTGTTCACCCTGGTGGTGGGGAGTCTGGTGTTCCACCGGCGGCCCGGCGGCCGGACCTGGCTTGCGTTCGTGATGCTCGCCGCCGGGCTCGCGCTCTTCCTCGTCGCGGCCGATCCCTCGCACGGCCGCGCCACGGCCCGGGACGGGCTCTGGCTGCCCGCCGGTGTGGTGCTGGTGCTCGTCATGGGGGCCCTGGTGCTGGTGGCGCGGGCGCTGCGGGGCGCGGCGCGGGCCGCGACGCTCGGCTGCGCGACCGCCGTCGGCTTCGCGTGCACGGCGGCCCTCATCAAGGAGTTCACCGGGCGCTTCGGCGGGGGAGTGGCCGCGGTGTTCACCGGCTGGCCGCTGTACGCGGTGTGCCTCGTGGGGCTGTTCAGCTTCCTGCTGCTCCAGAGCACCCTGCGCGCGGGCACCCTGGCCGCCTCCCAGCCCGCGCTGACCCTCGGGGACGCGCTCGTGAGCATCGCGCTGGGCTGGGTGCTGTTCGGCGAACGCGTCGAACTGGGGCTGCGCCTGCTGCCCGAGGCGGTCGGCATCGCCCTGATGGCGGCCGGGATCGTCGGCCTCGCCCGGTCGCCCGCCATGGCCGAGGGCTGGGACGCGGACGCCACCGGCGCGGCGGCACCGCCCGCGGCACGACGGGTCCCGGGCGGCGGGAGCCCGCCATGAGCCTCGGACGCCGGACCGGTGTGCTGGCCCGGAACGCGGCGGTGCTGGCCGCGGCCGCGCACCTGGTCCCGGCCGGCACCTGGCTGCCGGGGCCCCGCCGCTTCTTCTTCCCCGCCCTGGCCGGACAGGGCCGGTCCGACCACATCGCCCTCACCTTCGACGACGGCCCCGACCCCCACTCCACCCCGCGCTTCCTGGACGCCCTGGACGAGCTGGCGGTGACCGCCACGTTCTTCGTCCTGGGCGAGAGCGTGATGCGCTACCCCCGCACGACCCGCGAGATCGCCTTCCGCGGCCATGAACTCGCCGTCCACGGCTGGACGCACACCCGCCCCTGGCTGCCCAGGCCGGTGCGGGACGTCTCCGAGGTCGCGTACGCCGCCCGGGCGGTGCGGCTGGCCACCGGTGCCGTACCGCTGTGGTACCGGCCCCCGTACGGCGTCCTGACCGGCGGCCGCTGGCTCGCGGCCGTACGCGCCGGGCTGCGGCCGGTCCTGTGGTCCGCCTGGGGGCGCGACTGGTCCCCGAACGCCACCCCGGCCTCGGTGCTCGCCACCCTCCGCGGCGGCCTCCGGGGCGGCGCCACGGTCCTGCTGCACGACTCCGACCGGGCGTCGTCCCCCGGCTGCTGGCGCGTCACCCTGGCCGCGCTGCCGCACCTGGTGACCGCGTGCCGCACCGCGGGGCTGGAGGTGGGCCCGCTGTACGACCACGGGGTGCCCCGGCTCCCGGCCTCGCCGGGGTGAACCGGGGGAACAAGCGTGAAGCCTGGGCGGCCCCGCCGATTACAGCCCGCTGCGCAGCCTGATCAGCGTGCCGTCCGCGTCCGCCTGCATCTGGACGACGTCGCACAGCATCCGGACGCCCCACAGCCCGAACCCGGCATCCGACCCCTCCGGCGGGGTGAAGCCCCACAGGGCGTCCGGGTACCAGTGGCCGGGCCCGGCGATCTCGCAGACCAGATCGCCGTCCTGGGTCCACACCAGCAGCTCCGCCGGGGCGCTGCCATGGCGGATGGCGGTGTTCGCCACCTCGGCGACGGCGGCGACCATGTTGCGGAAGGGCTCCTGGCCCATTCCGAGCCGCCCTGCCCGCTCGGCGATGAAGACGCGCACGGCGTCCAGATCGGCCCCCTCGACCGGCAGCCGCTCGGCCGTCGCCGGAGCGGGCGTCAGCGCCCGGCGGTCGCAGGTGGCGCTGAACGGGCCGGGGGCGGTGTACTCCAGGCTCTGCTCCGGCCCCTGACCGTCGATGATCTCGGGGTGGGTCCGGCGCGCGTACGTGATGATCTCGGGGTGCAGCACGCGGCGGTCGTAACAGCAGATGGCGCGGGCGCCGGAGTGGGCGAACGCGGCGTTCACGATCGACTCGTAGCGCGCCCACTCCACCACCTCCAGCGGAGTGCGGCCCTGCCACACCGGCTCGGCTATCACCCGGACCCGGCGCGGCGACTCGGCCTTCACGAAGGAGTCGTACGCGGCGATGGTCTTCACCGGGTGCTGGTACCAGCTGAGCGCGTCCTCGAACTGCACCGCCGGGGCGTCCTGCCCGAGGGCGTCCCGCAGCGCCGCGATGTTCGACTTGGCCGCCACCACGGCCACCGCGTCGTCGGCCTCGAGGCCCTCGCGCAGGAAGGGCACGCAGACGTCGACCACTTCCCCCTCGTCCCGGTAGAGGAACCCGCGGTGCACCATGGCCTCGTGGTGGTCCGCGACGGAGCTGGTCGGGCTGGTCATGGGGGCCTCCCTCGGCCGGGCTGGTGCGCGTGACAGCGCGCAGTCTGCCACCCTCGCGGCCACCGCGCAGCCGGATCATCGGTCGGTGAGGGAATCCCCCGATTCGGTGCGTGGACGTGTTCCTGACGGTGAATTAGCATCGCTGAGCGTGACACAGGTCAAGAGCATCACCGCAAATGGAATCGAGTTCGGCTATCTCGAAGCGGGCCCGGCGGACGCCCCGCTGGCGCTCTGCCTGCATGGCTTCCCCGACACCGCACACTCCTGGCGCCATCTGCTGCCCGCCCTCGCGGACGCGGGCTACCACGCCGTCGCCCCCTTCATGCGGGGCTACGCACCCACCGGCATACCCGCCGACGGCGCCTACCAGGCGGGGGCGATAGCCTCCGACGCCAACGCCCTGCACGAGGCCTTCGGCGCCGACGGCGACGCCGTGCTCATCGGCCACGACTGGGGCGCCATCGCCGCCTACGGCGCCACCGCCCACGCCCCCGAGCGCTGGCGGCGTGCCGTGACGATGTCGGTGCCCCCGCTGGGCGGCGTGCTGGCCGACTTCTTCAACTACGACTACGGCCAGTTCAAGCGCTCGTTCTACATCTTCCTGTTCCAGACCCCGCTGGCCGAAGCGGGCGCCGCGGCCCATGACATGGCGCTCATCGACGGACTGTGGCGCGACTGGTCGCCCGGCTACCACGACTCCGCGCAGGACATCGCGCACGTCAAGGAGAGCCTGAAGGACCCGGCCCACCTCGCCGCCGCGATCGGCTACTACAAGGCCCTGTTCGACCCGACCCGCCAGGTTCCGGCGTACGCGGCGGAGCAGGAGGCGATCACCTCCACCGGCGAGCGGCCGATCCTCTTCCTGCACGGCACCGACGACGGCTGCATCGGCGCCGACGTGGTCCACAGCGCCAAGGACCACCTCCCGGCGGGCTCCAAGGTGGAACTGGTCGACGGCGCGGGCCACTTCCTGCACCTGGAACAGCCCGAGCGGATCAACCGCGAGGTGCTGACCTGGCTCGCGGCCGAGTGACCCCTTCCCGTACGCCCCGCAACTCCCCGTAGGTCCCGCACGTGCCGGCCGGTATAGCGCCGTGGCATACCGCTTTACCGCCGCTATACCGCCGGTAATCCGCCCTCTCCGATGCTGGACGCATCGCCAAGCCCCGCCGGTGGAGATGCGTCTGGAGAGGGCCCGTGAACGTCGATCAGCAGCAGCAGCAACCGCAACCGCACACCGAGGACGAACCCCTCTACGCCTGGAGCACCTATCAGGTCTCCGGCGGGGTGGAGGGCTCCGGTCCGAGCGGCACCTGCCGGGCGGAACGGACCGCGCGCGCCTGCCTCGAAGCGGCGCTCCAGGCCGCGGTCGTCCACTCCCACGCGTATTCCTGGGGGCAGCTCAGCCGGGTGTCCGCGGACGTCGACCTGCCGTTCCACCTCTGGTCACGGGCCCCGGTCGCCTGGGCGGAACCGGGGCCCAGTGACACGGTCACCTGGCGCCCTGGCCCGGCACCGCATCCGCGGTGACGGATCCGGCGAGCGGCAGGGCGAGGCAGGACCAAGGGCAGGGGAATCTCGGATGAACAGCAGCGGGCCCGGCATCGGGCTCACCACGGTGGAGTGGCAGCCGGTCGACCACGGTCGCCATCCCGGCCATCAGGCGAACCCGGCGCGGGTCTACAACTATCTCGTCGGCGGCAAGGACAACTACCTCGCCGACTACGAGCAGGCCCAGCGCTTCCTGCGGATCGCGCCGGAGATCCGTGACACCGCCCTGGCCAACCGCCGGTTCCTCCAGCGGGCGATGGCGGAGCTGGCCGACGAGGGCATCAGCCAGTTCCTGGACATCGGCTCGGGACTGCCCACGGCCCCGAACGTGCACGAGATCGCCCAGGCGGTGAACCCCCGGGCCCGGGTGGTCTACGCCGACAACGATCCCATCGTGGCCAGCCACGGACAGGCCCGGCTGGCGGTCCCCGGGACCACGATGATCAGTGGCGATCTGCGCGAGCCCGACAAGATCCTGGCCCATGACGAGGTGCGCCGGCTGCTCGACCCCGGGCAGCCGGTGGGGATCGTGCTCACCTTCATCCTCGACTACCTCGACGACAAGGACGATCCGTACGGCGTCGTCGCCCGGCTCATGGAGTGGGCCGCGCCCGGCAGCTGTCTGGTCCTCTCCCATGTCACCGGCGACTTCACCGACGAGACCCCCGAGGACCGGGACTGGGCGCCGCTCAGCCTCAGCCCGGTGACCGCGGCCCCGCGCGACCACGCCGGAATCATGGGCTTCTTCCACGGCCTCGATCTGCTCGACCCGGGCCTGGTGCAACTGGCCGCCTGGCGCCCGGGTATCGGCGCCGAACACGACCCGAGCCGGGTGTGGGCGTACGGCGGGGTGGCCCGCAAGCCGTAACCACCGGGCCCCGGACGTCACCACCGGGCCCCGGACGCAACAACCGGGCCCGGGTATGCGCCCCCGGCGCCGCCTCAGTGCGGGCCGGGGCCGATCTGGAGCGTCATACAGGCGGGGAACAGCCCGCTCCAGGTGTGGCCGCGCCAGCTCTCGTACGTACCCGGCCGCTGCCACACCGGCAGCGCCTCGTCCAGGTGCGCCCGGCCCTCGGGGAACTTCCCCTGCTCCATGTACGTGATGCCGATCTCGTACATCGCGAAGCCCTGATGGTGGACGTCGCCGGTCCGCCGGGCGTGCTCCAGGCTCTCCTTGAAGCACGTCAGCGCCTCCTCGGAGCGGCCCAGACCGCGGTGGGCGCGGCCCAGGTTGCCCAGGCCGATCACCTCGGCCGCCAGGTCCCCGGTGTCCCGGGCCAGGGCGAGCTGACGCCGCTGCACCCCGATGGCCTCCTCGAACAGCCCCAGTTCGGACAGCGCGTCCGCCAGGTTGCACAGCGACCGCTGCTCGCCCCGCTGATGGCCGATGGCGCGCCAGATCTCCAGCGCCGACTCCAGGGTGGCCCGCATCTCCTCGTAACTGTGCTGGAGCCAGTGCGCGCCCGCGAGATGGTCCAGCGCCCACGCCTGGCTCTCCAGGTCGCCCAGCCGCCGGGCGGCCCCGATCGCCAGCTCGTTGACCGTCTGGAGATCCTGGGCGTGCGCCCGCGGATACAGGAACCACTGGAGGGCCTGGGCCAGCCGGATCCCGAGCCGGGCGAGCGCGTCGGACTGGGTGACGGCGTGGGCGACGGCGGCCAGCAGATTGCCCGCCTCGGCCTTCAGCCACACCTCCGCCTCCGCGTGGTCCCGCAGCGGGACCACGGGGCCCTCGACCGGATGCCGGGGCCAGGGCCGCTGCGGGTCGAGCAGGGTGACCGCCCGCTGGGTGGTGGCCACGTAAGCCGACATCGCCCGCTCCAGCGCCGCCGCGGGCGCGGACTCGGGCTCCTCCTGCTCGGCCCGCTCCGAGGCGAACAGCCGGAGCAGATCGTGCATGTGGTACCGGTCCGAGTCCGGGCTCTCCAGCAGCTGCGCGTCGACCAGCCGCTCCAGCGCGTTCTCGGTGCGGTCGGCCGGATGGTCCAGCAGCGCGGCCGCCACCGGCAGGCTCACGTCCTGCCCGGGCACCGTGCTGAGCAGCCGGAAGGCGCGTACCGCGTCCGCGTCGTCGGAGCGCCCGCCGAGCCGGAACGCGTCGTAGCTCACCTCGAAGCTGGTACGCACGGCCAGGTCGCCGAAGCGCAGTTCGTCCAGCCGGCCGCGGGCGTCGGTCAGCTTGGACACCAGGGTGCGCAGCGGCCAGGCCGGGCGGGCGGCCAGCCGGGCGCCCGCGATCCGCAGCGCCAGCGGCAGACGGCCGCACAGCCGGGTGATCTCCTCGGCCTCCGCGCGCTCGGCCCGCACCCGCTCCACCCCGACGATCCGCTCCAGCAGCGCCACGGCCTGGTCGTGGGGGAGGACGTCCAGATGCAGATGGGTGGCGCCCTCCAGGGTGGTCAGCATCTCGCGGCTGGTCACCAGCGCGGCGCAGTCGGGCCCGGCGGGCAGCAGCGGACGGACCTGGTCCACGGAGGCGGCGTTGTCGAGGATGACCAGCAGCCGACGGCCCGCCACCAGCGAGCGGAACTGGGCCGACGCCTCGTCGGTGTCGCCCGGCACGCTCGACCCGTCCACGCCGAGGGCGCGCAGGAACCGCCCGAGCACTTCGGCCGGTTCGAGGGCCGAGAGCCCGGCGGTGGTGCCGTGCAGATCGACGTAGAGCTGGCCGTCCGGGAACCGCTCGGCGAGCTGGTGCGCGGCGTGGATGGCCAGGGTGGACTTGCCGACGCCTCCGGTGCCGTCGATGGCCGCGATCACCACGGGGCGCCCGGACCCGCCGTCGTCGCCCCGCTCGCCCGTTGCATCCCTCTCATCGCCCTGGTCGCCCTGGTCGACTTGGTCAAGGAGCGCCTGGATCACCGCCACTTCGCCATGGCGTCCGGTGAACGCCTGGCTGGCGGGCGGCAGTTGGCGAGGGCCCCGGGCGGCCGGGCGCGCGGCCGGGGCGGTGGGCCGCTCCTCCTCCTTGCGCGGGGCCGGTGGCTCCAGCAGGGAGGCGTCCGCGGTGAGGATCCGCTGCTGGAGCCGCTGGAGCGGCGGAATCGGCTCGACCCCGAGATCCTCGGCCAGCAGCCGGTGCAGATCGCGGTAGGCGGCCAGGGCGTCGGCCTGCCGCCCGGAGCGGTAGAGGGCCAGCATCAGGCGGCCGCGCAGCCCCTCGCGGTACGGATGCTCGGCGGTCAGCGCCTCCAGCTCGCCCAGGACGTCGGCGTGCCGACCGCACCGCAGATCGGCGTCGATACGGGCGTCCACGGCCTGGAGCCGGAGTTCGCCGAGCCGGGTGGTCTCCGCCTCCACGGACGGGGTCGGGGGCACGTCCGCGAACGGCGTGCCGCGCCACATCACCAGCGCCTCGCGCAGCCGCTCGGCGGCGTCCTCGGGGGACTCGGCCTCCCGCTCCAGCCCCCGCCGCCCCTCCTCGACCAGCTGCTCGAACCGGTGCGCGTCGAAGTCGGCCGCCTCCACCACCAGCCGGTAGCCGTGCGCCTTGTAGCCCTGCTTGTCGGTGATCAGGGCTCCGCCGGACGCGTCACCCAGGCTCTGCCGGAGACGGGAGACATACGTCTGGAGCAACTTGGCCGCGCTCTGCGGCGCCTGGCCCTCGCCCCACAGCTCGTCCAGGAGCCGTTCGGCCGGGACGGTCCGGTTGGCGTGGCAGAGCAGCACCGCGAGCAGCATCCGCCACTTCGCCGGGCCGAGGGACGTCCATTGGTCACCGTCCCACAGCTCGAGCGCACCAAGGACCCGGTATCGCACCCGTAACCTCCGAGGCCCCCTGCCACAGCCCGGCCTCTGTCTCGTGGTCCGCAAGGACCGTCAACCCATTGCCCCGGTAACGGTATACCTCAGCTTTGGCCATGGCCGCGCCGATATCCCCGCATCCTGATCGGTCCCGAGCAGCGGGGCATCAGACCCGGGCGACGGGGCACACGGGCCGGGAGCCCCGCCGCCGCGAACGGTCCGGACCGACCGCGTCAGAACGGGCGGTCCCCCTCGATGGCCACCCGCTCGGCCACCCGCGGGTGCGGCGCGTAGTCGTTCACCGCGTAGTGCTGGGTGGCGCGGTTGTCCCAGAACGCCACATCGCCCGGCTGCCACCGGAAGCGCACCTGGTACTCCGGGACCTGCGCCTGACGGCACAGATAGCTCAGCAGCCGGTCGCTCTCCTCCCGGTCCATGCCGGTGATCCGGGTGGTGAAGGAGGTGTTCACGAAGAGCAACCGCCGCCCGGTCTCCGGGTGGACGCGCACCACCGGGTGCTCGACGGGCGGGAACACGTCCTGGAACGGGGCGAGCCGCTCGGGACCGTAGAAGCGGGAGAAGCCGGGGATGAAGTCGTGCACGGCCGTGGCGCCGTCGATGCGGTCCCGCACCTCCTGGGGCAGGTTGTCGTACGCGGCGGCCATGTCCGCCCACATGGTGTCCCCGCCGACGGGCGGGACCTCGCGCAGCTGGAGCACGGCGCCGAGCGCGGGCCGCTCCCGGAACGTGACATCGGCGTGCCACACGTTCTCGAAGGTGGGGGTCGCGCCCTCACTCTTGTCGAAGCGGACCACGTCCTGGCTCGATCCGCTGGCGAGCAGGGGGTTGGTCTCCAGCTCTCCCCAGTTCCGGGCGAAGTCGCCCTGCTGCGCGGAAGTGAGGTGGGCGCCGCGGAAGAAGAGCACCTTCCACTCCAGCAGGGCGCGGTTCAGCTCCTCGCGCAGCCCCGGCTCCAGCGGCCGCGAGAGGTCCGCCCCGCGGATCTCGGCCCCGATGGTGCGCCCCAGGGGCGCCAGCTCGAAGCGCTCGTACGGGCGCTCCTGCCACCCCTCGGGCAACCGGCGCAGCGTACGCGCCCCCTCGTACAGGCCGCCCGCGGGCACGCGGGCGTCGCGCAGCACCGGCGGGTTCGGCGGGGTGTCGATGACGGTCATGGCGTTCTCCTCAATGCGTGACGCGGCGGCGGACGAGCCGCTGGAACGGATGGCAGAAATGCCCTCGCGCCGCGCACGGGGAGACCAGGCGGGATGCGGTGCGGATCATCGCGGACGTGCGCTCGGTGTGGTCAGCGGCGTCCGGAGGCGTCCGAAACGTCAGTTCGGAGCGTCAGGAGGCGGGCCGGTCAGGGGCCGGGCGGCACGGGGCGGTTGTCGCGAGGGCCGGGAGGGGCGCTAGAGGCCCGAGCGCTCACAGCCGGTCCGATCCGGGGCGCGAAGGTGTCCCGTCGTGTCGAACCGGTTCCTGATCATGGCGCCATTCTGGGATCCGCCGTTCACCTCTGTCAATGACCGTCTCACGCCGGGAGACGCCCTTGAAAGGGTAAGGTGTGTCCTGCCATAGAGCCTATTACGCAGTGGGGGGGATCCATGGGCGCGGAAAAGGTGGACCGGGAGCTGGTGCGTGCCTGGGTCGACGGCTGGATCGTCTCCCGTCAGGCGTCGCCGCCGGTCGAGGAGGAGTGGGGATTCAGCTTCGACGTCGCGCTGCCCAAGCACGTCACCCGGCATGTACTGCCCGAGGCCGACGAGGCGTTGACCGTCAAGCTGATGGCGGCGTTCCCGGCGCCGGGCACCCAGCTCAAGGTGCTGCTGCCACCGGAGACCGTGCGGCCCTGGCTGCTCCCGGGGTGGACCCTGGACGACCCCGGGTTCCTGATGACGGCCCCGCTGAAGCCGGTCCCCGCGCCAGTGCCCGACGGCTTCCGGCTGCGTACCTGGGCCCGGGGCGGTCTCGTCCGCGCGCTCGTCGTCGACAGCCGGGGGAGCTTCGCCGCCCGCGGGCAGATCGCGATCCCGCCGGGCGCCGACACCGCCGTCGTGGACCAGGTCGAGACCGCGGCCGACCAGCGCCGCAAGGGTCTGGGCGGCCTGGTCATGCGGACGTTGGCGAACGCGGCCGCCGAGGCGGGCGCGTCCACCACGGTGCTCGGCGCCTCGACCGACGGCCGGGCGCTGTACACCTCGCTGGGCTGGCGCACCGCATCCCCGCTGACCGGCATCGTCCACCGGCCGGACGCCGCCCCCGTGGTGTGACCGGCAGGACACTCCCTACGGGGACGTGGCCAGAGCGCCCAGGGTGCGGCGGGTGCGCTCGATCAGGGCGGGGCAGGCGCGGGCGACCAGGGCGCGGCCGGCCGGTCCGCTGGGCCCGCCCGCGCGCCAGGCGAACACCAGCCGTCCGCGCATCGCCGGCCGGGTGATCCGGACCGTCCGCAGCCGGTCCGCCCGCGCCTCGGCGAACGAACCGGGCAGGATCGCCGCGCCCAGTCCCCGTTCGGCGAGCTGGGCCAGCACTTCCGGATCGCTCGCCTCGAAGGCGATGTGCGGCGCGAACCCGGCGGCCGCGCACGCCTCGTCGAGCCGGGTGCGCAGCCCCGTACCGGGCGGAAGGCTGATCAGGGCCCGCCCGCGCAGGGTGTCCAGGGAGACGGAGGAGTGGACGGCCAGCTCGTGGCCGTGGCCGACCGCCGCGACGATCGGCTGGTCGGTGAGCACCTGCATCTCGACCCCGGGCGGCGTCTCCCGGCCGACGCTGACGATCGCGGCGTCGAGCCGCCCCGTCCGCAACCCCTCCAGGAGCTGGTCCGAGGTGGCCTCCGACAAGGTGATCTCCACCGCCGGATGGGCGTCGTGGAACTCCGCCAGCAGGTCCGGCAGATCGGCGGTGTGCGAGGTCACCGTCCCCACGGCCACCTGCCCCCGGAGCAACCCGGTCAGCTCGTCCACGGCCTGCCGCGCGCCCTCCACCGCGGCGAGCGCCGCCCGCGCGTACGGCAGGACGGCCTCGCCCGCCTCGGTCAGCCGCACCGAGCGGCCCGAGCGGTCCAGCAGCTCCTGGCCCAGCTCCCGCTCCAGCCGCCGGATCTGGGCGCTCACCCCGGGCTGGGCCACGTGCTCCCGCTCCGCGGCCCGGGTGAAGTTCCGCTCCTCGGCCACCGCCACGAAGTAGGCGAGCTGTCGCAGTTCCATAAGCATTCATTCTAGCAACCAGACTGACCATCTCTTGGACTTCTGACCCCGGCGGCCGGAGAGTGGAGGCAGGACACAAAAGAGCAGGACACGGCAGAGCAGGACACGGAAGGACACAGGAGGGCCCGACATGACAGGGACGACGCGCGAACGCGCCACCACCCCCGAGGACCTGACCCGGCTGTTCGTCGAGCGCGCCAACGCGGGCGACGCCGAGGGCATGGCCGAGCTGTACGCACCCGACGCGGTGCTCGCGTACCCGCCGGGATCCGCGACCGTCGGCCGGGAGGCCATCCGCGCCGTGTGCCAGGCCCTGCTCGACCACACGACGGAGCCCTTCCGGCAGGAGGAGCCGCTGCCCACCGTCTGCTACGGCGACCTCGCCCTCACCTCGACCCCGTCCTCCGACAACACCGGCGGCCGGGTGCAGGTGGTCCGCCGGGAGCCGGACGGCACCTGGCTGCGCGTCATCGACCGTCCCGAGGTCCGCTCCGCATCATGAGCGTCTTCATCGCCGGTGCGGGCATCGGCGGGCTGACCGCCGCACTCGGCCTGCACGCCGCGGGCATCGAGGCCACCGTCGTCGAGAGCGCCCGGGAGATCCGCCCGCTCGGCGTCGGCATCAACCTGCTGCCGCACGCCGTACGCGAGCTGACCGAACTCGGCCTCGGCGACGGCCTCGCCGACCTCGGTGTGGCCACCGCCGAGAACGTCTACGCCGACCGGTACGGCCGCCGGATCTTCAGCGAGCCGCGCGGCATGGCGCAGGGCTACCGCTGGCCGCAGTACTCGATCCACCGCGGGGAGCTGCAACTGCTGCTCCTCGCGGCGGTCCGGGAACGGCTGGGCCCCGGCGCGGTCCGCACCGGAGCCCGCGTGACGGGCTTCGCGCACGGCCCCGAGGACGCGGACGGCGTCCGGGTGCGGGTGCTCGACCGCGCCACCGGCACGGTCGAGGAGCAGGACGCCGAGGCGCTCATCGGCGCCGACGGGCTGCACTCGGCGGTACGCGCCGAACTCCACCCGGACGACGGGCCGTTGCTGTGGTCGGGCATCCGGATGTGGCGCGGTACGGCCAGGGCCGCGCCGTTCCTCACCGGCCGCTCGGCGGCCATCGTGAGCGACGGGGACGCCGAGCTGATCGCGTACCCGATCGGCCGCGACCGCATCAACTGGGTGTGTCTGGTGCGGGTGGCGGAGCCGGGCCCGCTCACCGGGGACGCGGGCTGGAACCGCGCCGGGCGGGTGGCCGATGTGCTGCCGTACTACCGGGACTGGGCGCTCGGCTGGCTCGATGTGCCCGCCCTGCTGGCCGACAGCGGGGAGATCCTGGAGTACCCGATGGTCGACCGGGACCCGCTGCCGTCGTGGGGGAGGGGCCGCGTCACCCTGCTCGGCGACGCCGCCCACCCGATGTATCCGGTGGGTGCCAACGGCGCGTCCCAGGCCATCGTCGACGCCCGGGTCCTGGCGTACGAGCTGTCCGCGCCGGACGGGCTGCGGAGCGGACCGGCCCGCTACGAGGCCGCGCGCCGCGACGCGACGGCGGCCGTCGTCCGGGCGAACCGGGCCATGCACCGGGACGGCGGGCGCGGCCCGCGGGAGCTGGCCCGGATCACCGACACCTATCGGCGCGCCACCGGAAGCGAGGTGGAGACGCTGAACACCCGCCCGTCCCTGACCCGCCACTAGTGGTCCTTCAGGCGCGCAGATAGGCGAGCACCGCCAGGACCCGCCGGTGGTCGTCGGGGGCGTCGGGCGGCAGGTCGAGCTTCAGCAGGATGCCCGCGATGTGCTTGGCGACGGCCGCCTCGGTGACGACGAGACGGCGGGCGATCGCCGCGTTGGAGCGGCCCTCCGCCATCAGGGCCAGCACCTCGCGCTCCCGCGGGGTCAGCCGGGCCAGCGGATCGCGGCGGCGGGCGAGGAGCTGGCGCACGACCTCGGGGTCGACGACGGTGGCGCCCGCCGCGACCCGGGCGACGGCTTCGGCGAACTCCTCGACGTCACCGATGCGTTCCTTGAGGAGATAGCCCATGCCCGCGCCGGCGCGGCGGTCCTCCAGCAGCTCCTCGGCGAAGGTCTGCTCGACGTACTGGCTGAGCACGAGGACCGCCAGGTCCGGTTGCCCGGCCTGGAGTTGGCGGGCCGCCCGCAGCCCCTCGTCCGTGAAGCCGGGCGGCATCCGCACGTCGGCGATGACCAGGTCCGGCCGGTGCTCCCGGGCGGCCGCCAGCAGTCCCGGGCCGTCGCCGACGGCGGCCGGGACCCGGTGGCCGAAACGGCCCAGCAGATGGACCAGGCCCTCGCGCAGCAGGACGGCGTCCTCGGCGATCACGATACGGAGGGGCTGTTGCACGGACGGCACGGGATCTCCGCTCTCAGGAGGGTGGGCCCGCCGGGTGGGCTGGACAGCAGCATTCTGCCGTCCGCAGCGGCGATACGGTCGGCGAGCCCGACGAGTCCCGTACCGGGGCCGGGGGCGGCGCCGCCGACCCCGTCGTCCTCGATGTCGACGCGCAGCACACCATCGTGGACCCGGGCGGCGATCCGGCCACGGCCGGCACCGCTGTGCTTGGCCATGTTGCTCAAGCCCTCGGCGGCCACGAAATACGCGGTGGATTCCACGGCGGGCGGCAGCCGCCCCGGAAGGTCGACGTCCAGGTCGACGGGGATGGGGGAGCGGCCCGCGATGTCCCGTACGGCGGCGGGCAGTCCGCGTTCGGTGAGGACCTGCGGATGGACCCCGCGGATCAGCTCCCGCAACTCGGCCAGCGCCTCCTTGGCCAGGTCGTGAGCCTCCCCGACCTCCTTCGCCGCCTCGCTGCCGGGCGGCAGGGCGAGCGTGGCCAGGCCCAGTTTCATGGTGAGTGCCACCAGCCGCACTTGAGCCCCGTCGTGCAGATCGCGCTCGATGCGGCGGCGTTCGGTCTCGAAGGCGTCGACCAGCCGGGCCCGGGAGCGCACCACCTCGCGCAGTTCGTGGTCCCGGGGAGCCAGCACGGCTTGGGCGACGGTGGCGCGCGCCGTGGCCCACGCGCCGATGGGCCAGGCGGCCACGGGCAGCAGCAGGGCGCCCGCGACCGGGCCCGCGACCGTCTGCCAGGGCGCGGCGGCCGGCTGGAAGGGGGTGAGGAGCAGCGCACCGGGGATGCCCAGGGAGACCAGGACGACGGCGAGGTCGGCCCAGCCGACCGCCAGCACGGAGACCGCGCCGTAGCCGACCGTCCGCCACGTGTCCGGTGGGCGCGGCAGACCGGGTACGACGAGGGTGAGCCGGCGGTGTTCGAACGGACCCGCGAGCGCGACCGCGAAGGCCACGATCAGCAGTCCGCAGACCACCCGGGCCACCAGCCCGATGGGCGCCGCGAGAAGTCCGCCCAGCCCGACGTAGACGATGGCCGCGAACAGCCCGCCGGACAGCAGATAACCCACCGCCCGCCAGGGGCGGCCGGTGCGCAGCGGCCCGCGCGGGCCGCGGGTGAGGACCGTGGGAACGGTACGGGGGATCACGGGGTCCGACGGTAGCGGGGCCGTTGGCCTGCCGGCGGTAGTGCCAGGTGGAGTATGCGTACTCGCCCTGGCGCCCATGTGCCGCGTCCCCGGGCCGGGTTGGCTGGATCCATGACCACGACACCCACCGTCCGGGCCACCGTCCCGGTCGAACTGCGCTCGGTGACCAGGCGCCATGGCACCGGCGAACACGCCGTCACCGCCCTCGACGCGGTGACGATCGGCTTCGCGAGGGGCACCATGACCGCCGTCATGGGCCCCTCCGGCTCCGGCAAGTCCACCCTGCTGCACTGCGGGGCGGGCATCGAACGGCCCACGTCCGGGGAGGTGCTGATCGACGGCACGGAGCTGGGCGGGCTCGACGAGAACGCGTTGACGCTGCTGCGCCGGGACCGGGTCGGCTTCGTCTTCCAGTCCTTCAACCTCGTCCCGGCGCTGACCGCGGCGCAGAACGCCGAACTGCCGCTGCGTCTGGCCGGGCGCCGCCCCGCCGCGGACGAGGTGGCCGCGGCGCTGGCCCGGGTCGGCCTCGCGGACCGGGCCGGGCACCGGCCGGGCGAACTGTCGGGCGGACAGCGGCAGCGGGTCGCCATCGCCCGGGCGCTGATCACGCGGCCCGCCGTCCTCTTCGCCGACGAGCCGACCGGGGCGCTCGACACCCGGGCCTCCCGGACGGTGCTGCGGATGCTGCGCGAACTGGTCGACACCCAGGGCCAGACGGTGGTGATGGTCACCCACGATCCGGTGGCGGCCGCCTATGCGGACCGGGTGGTGCTGCTCGCGGACGGGCGGCTCGCAGGCGAACTGCCGGGTGCGGCCGGCGCGGAGGCGATCGCGGCACGGACCGCGGCCCTGGAGGTGTGGTGATGATCCCGATGGCGACGGTGCGTGAGCGCTGGGCCTCCTTCCTGGGCGCCTTCGTGACCACGGCGATGGGCGTCGCAGTGATCACACTGAGCGCGCTGATCCTGCTGTCCGGCGGCCCCGGGGTGCCCGAGCGGCTGGCGGGGGCGCCGGTGCTGGTACGCAGCCCCGAAGGGGCCCGAACCGGCGGGGTGTTCGCGCAGAACCCGCCGTGGTCCCCGGAGCGGGCCGAGCGGCTGCGGCGCGCCCTGGTGGATCTCCCCGGCGTCGCGGCGGCGGTCGCCGACCGGTCCTTCTACGCGCAGGCGGCGGGCACCCGGCAGCGGGCGGGGGAGCGGCAGGGCCACAGCTGGCCGAGTGCGGCGCTCGCCTCGTACGGGCTCAGCGCGGGCGGCCCACCGGTGGCCGACGACGACATCGTCGTGGACCGCGCCCTCGGGCACTCGCCCGGCGACCGGATCACGGTGCTCACCGCGCACGGACCGCGGCGCTTCACCGTGTCCGGGACGATGGAGGGCCCCGGCTACTGGACCACCGGCCACCGGGCCGCCGAACTCGCGGGCGGGGTCAGGGCCATCGGACTGGTCCTCGAGCCCGGCACCGACGCCGGTGCGGTCGCGGCCGCCGCGCGCGGGGTCGTCGGCGGCGCCGGTGAGGTGCTGCGCGGCGCCGCCCGCGACGAACTGGCCCCTCCGCAGGACGAGATGACCCGCTGGATCGGCGCCCAGGTCCTCACCGCCATGACCGCGCTCTCCGCGTTCGTCACCGTCCTCGTCGTGTCCTCGGGCTTCGCGTTCACCGTCGCCCAGCGCCGGCGCGACCTCGGCCTGTTGCGCACCATCGGCGCCACCCCGCGGCAGTTGCGGCGCCTGCTGTACGGGGAGGCGCTCACGGTGGGTGTCATCGGCGGCGCGGCGGGCGCGCCGCTGGGCGCTCTGCTCGCCCCCGCACTGGCCGGGGTGTTCGTCGACGCGGGGTTCCAGCCGGCCGGGTTCGAGGTCCGGATGCGGCCCTGGGTCCTCGCCGCGGCCTTCGTGCTGGGCCTGCTGGTGGCGCTGGCCGGGGTCTGGTCGGCGTCGCGGCGGGCGGCGGGGATCGCACCACTGGAGGCGATGCGCGAGGCGGAGGTGGACAGCCGCGCGATGACCCGGCGCCGGTGGGTCACCGGGACGGTGGCCGCGGCGCTGGGCCTGGCGTGCGCGGTCGGCACCGCCTTCGCGGGGCCCGACGCCATGGTGCTGCTGTGTCTGGGCGCCGCGATGGGGCTGACCACCGGCCTCACCCTGCTCATCCCGGCGCTGGTCGGCCCGGTGGCCGGGGTGCTGACCCGGCCGCTGGCCCGCCGCCCGGGGGCCGTCGCCCTGCTGGTCCGCGCGAACATGGTCACCGCCGTCCGCCGTACCTCCGCCACCGTCGCCCCCGTGCTGGCCACCGTCGCCTTCGCCACGCTGATCACCAGCGCCGTGCAGACCACCGCGGCCGCCGATGCCGCCGGGCGGGCCGCGGCGGTGCGGGCCGAGGCGGCGGTCGTACCGCGCGGCACACCGGGCCTGTCGGACGCGGCGGCCGCCGGGGTCCGGGGAACGGCGCTGCTGTCGACCACGGTCTACGGCGGCCAGGGTGCCTCGGCGCTGTCGGCGGCCGGGGTGTCGCCCGGCTTCGGCCGCGTCTACGGCGCGCCCGCGCCGCGGGCCCGGACGGTCGTCGTCACCCGGGCCGTGGCCGCGGCCCACGGCTGGCGCCCGGGGCGGACCGCCGCGCTGACCTTCGAGGACGGCCGTACGGTACGGCTGCCCGTTCTCGCGGTGGCGGACGACTCCCTGCCGTACCAGCTCTTCCTCCCGCGTGAACTGGTGCGCGCCCACGACCCGTCGGCGCTGGCCGACGTCGTCTACCGCACCGGCGGCCCACCGGCCCGGCCCGCGCCCGTACTGGGCGCGCACGAGGTGCCGGTGGCGGAGTACGCGGCCGCGGCCGACGCCGAGGACGACCGGCTGGTCCGGATCTTCACCCTGATCCTGACCGCCATGACCTCGGGGTACACCGCGATCGCCGTCGCCGCCACGCTGCTCGCCGCCACCGTGGACCGGGCTCGCGACCTGCACACCCTGCGCCTGTCCGGCGCGACCCGCCGACAGGTGCTGCTGGCCGTCGCGGGCGAGACGGTCTGCGTCGTGGCCCTCGGCGCCGCCCTGGGGGTGGCGGTGGCCACGCCCGTGCTGCTCGGCATGGTCCACGGGCTGGGCACCGCCCTCGGTGTCCCGGTCGCGCTGGAGGTGGCCTGGCCGTGGGTGGCGGCCGCGGCCGGCGGATGTCTGCTGCTGGGGGTGGCGGCGGCGGTGCTCCCGGCCCGGGCGGGCTTGCGCGGACGTGCGCTGGCGGGCCGGTGAACTCGCGCTTAGCGTGGGAAAGGCAGCGAATTCCACGGACGGTAGCGAATTCTGCGGACGGTTCGGTGCGGCGGCGCGCGGAACCCCGGCGCGGGAGGTCCGGATGGGGTCCGTATCCTTCCTGCTCGTCGTAGTGATCATCACGGCGCTGGCCTTCGACTTCACCAACGGCTTCCACGACACGGCCAACTCCATGGCCACCTCCATCGCCACCGGGGCGCTGTCCCCGCGGGTCGCCGTCACCGTCGCCGGAGTGCTGAACCTGGCCGGTGCGTTCCTGTCCACCGAAGTGGCCAAGACGATCTCCAACGGCATCGTGGACGACGGCCGGGTCTCCTTGCCGATGATCTTCGCGGGGCTGGTCGGGGCGATCCTGTGGAATCTGGTCACCTGGCTCGTCGGGCTGCCCTCCAGCTCGTCGCACGCCCTGTTCGGCGGGCTGATCGGGGCGGTGTGGGTGGGGGCCGGGGGATCCGCGGTGCGGTTCGCCGAGATCTTCGAGAAGATCGTGATTCCGGCGGTCGCCTCCCCGCTGGTGGCCTGCGTGGTGGCCACGTTCGCCACGTATCTGGCATACGTGATCACCCGCCGCGTGGCGGGCGGGGCGGTCCGCAAGGGGTTCCGCGCGGGCCAGGTCGGCTCGGCCTCCCTCGTGGCGCTGGCCCACGGCACCAATGACGCGCAGAAGACGATGGGCGTCATCACCCTCTCCCTCATCTCCGCCGGGGTGCTCGGCCACGGCACCGGGCCGCCGTGGTGGGTGGTGCTGAGCGCGGGGCTGGTGATCGCCCTGGGGACGTACGCCGGGGGGTGGCGGATCATCCGGACCATGGGCCGCGGGCTGACCGACATCCAGGCCCCGCAGGGGTTCGCGGCCGAGACCAGCGCCACCGCGGTCATCCTGGCCTCGTCCCACATGGGCTTCGCGCTGTCCACCACGCAGGTCTGCACGGGCAGCATCCTGGGCGCCGGGCTCGGCCGCAAGCTGGCCCAGGTGCGCTGGGGGATCGCCGGGCGCATCGCGGTGTCCTGGCTGCTCACCCTGCCCGCGGCGGCGGCCGTCGGAGGCGTCGCGGCCTGGGTCGCCGACCGGGGCGACGCGGGCGTGGCCCTGGTGGCGAGCATCGCCGTGGCGGCGGCCGCGGGCCTCTACGCGCTGTCCCGGCGCCGCCCGGTGAACTCGGGCAACGTCAACGAGCTGCCCGTCGCCGAGCGCCCGGAGCGCACCGTGCGCCCGGTGGCGTGACCCCGGCCCCGGACCGTGGGCGGAGTGGGCGGAGCGGGCGGAGGAGGCGGACGCGATGGACATCGAGTGGGGCACCCTCGGAGGGGTCGTCGGAGTCAGCCTGGGGATCACCGTCGTGGTGGTCGTGATGTTCTCGCTGGGCATCGCCGCCTGGGCCCGCGCCGCGGGTGAGCCGTACCGGGGACGGACCCTGCCGAGGCGGGGCCGGGAGAAGTGGGCCGTGGCCGTCGCGGCGGTGTGCTTCGCCGCCTGCCTGGCGGTCGCCGGGTACGGCATCGACTTGATCATCCCGGGATGACGGTCCCGCGGCCGCCCTGGGACCATGGGACCTCGCAGGAGCACCGCCGGGACCAGGGCGGTGCGCGTCCCCCGGGGAGAACACAACGATGTCAGCCGGATCCGAGGCCCCCATATCCGAGGCCCGTCCCGATCTGCGGGCCGACTGTGGCAGCTGTTTCGGGCTGTGCTGCGTCGCCCTGCCCTTCGCGGCCTCGGCCGACTTCGCCGTCGACAAGCCCGCCGGGCGGCCCTGTCACAACCTGGACGCCGACTTCCGCTGCGGCATCCACTCCCGGCTGCGCGAGAAGGGCTTCGCGGGCTGCACCGTCTTCGACTGCTTCGGCGCCGGACAGCAGGTCTCCCAAGCCACCTTCGAGGGCCGCGACTGGCGGACGCATCCACGGACCGCGGCCGGCATGTTCGCCGTCTTCCCCGTGATGCGGCAGCTCCATGAACTCCTCTGGTACCTCACCGAGGCCCTCACCCTCCCCGCGGCCCGCCCCGTCCACGACGAGCTGCGCGAGGCGCTCCGTACCACCGAGGGGCTGACCCGGGGCAGCGCCGAAGAACTCCTCGCGCTGGACGTGGCCGCCCACCGGGACGGCGTCAACGCGCTGTTGCTGCGCACGAGCGAACTGGCGCGGGCCGGGATCCGGCCCAGGGGCCGGGGCAAGAAGAAGAACCACCGGGGAGCCGATCTCATCGGGGCCCGCCTCCGGGGCGCCGATCTGCGCGGCGCCAGCCTCCGCGGGGCGTGCCTCATCGCGGCCGACCTCACCGGCGCCGACCTGAGCGGCGCCGATCTGATCGGGGCCGACCTCCGCGACGCCTTGCTCGGCGGCGCCGATCTGACCGGTGCCCTCTTCCTCACCCAGGCCCAGCTGAACGCCGCCCGGGGCGACGCCGCCACCCGGCTGCCGTCCGCCCTCGCGCGCCCCGCGCACTGGTGAACCCGCACGTCCCCGGCCGCGGTGTGAAACGCTGGCTGCCATGTCCGAACCCGCCGACGCGCCCGTGATCCTCTGCGATGAGCCCGGATCGTTCGCCCGGAGTGTGCTGACCGAGCGGCATCCGGCGCTCATCGAGAAGGTACGGGACGCCTTCCCGTACGAGCCCGAACAGCACCGCGCGCTCGACGCCCTGCGCCACGACCACGCCGAGGGCGTCGTCACCCCGCTCGACCCGGGGGCGCACGACCACGACCGATGGCAGTCCTGGGGGCAGGAGTACTTCGGCCGCTCGTGGTTCGAGGTGCCCTTCCTCTGGATCGAAAGCTACTTCTACCGCCGCCTCCTGGGGGCCGTCGGCTACTTCGCCCCCGGCCCCTGGCAGGGCATCGACCCGTTCCGGCCCTTCAAACAGGCCGAGTTGGACACCCCCGAGGCAGCCCGGGAACTGACCGCGCTCGACCACCTCCTGGACCGGCCCGCCGACGAGGCCGCGGACGCGCTGCTGCACGGCTCGCTCTGGGGCAACCGCGCGGACCTCGGCTTCCGCATCTCCTCCGGCGGCGCCGCGTCGTCGGCCGGGGCACCGCTGGTGGCCGACGACGCGGACGTCCTGTGGCGGCTGCTGCCCGCCGGGGCACCGGCCACGCTGTGCCTGGTCGCCGACAACGCGGGCCGCGAACTCCTCCCCGACCTCGTCCTCATCGACCATCTGCTCCGCCACCGGCGCGCCGAGCGGGTCGTCCTTCAGGTGAAGCCGTATCCGTACTACGTGTCCGACGCCACCACCTCCGACGTCGTCGACTGTCTGCGCCACCTGGCGCGCGCCGAGGGCGCCGCGGGCGAGGCCGGGACGCGGCTGTGGGCGGCGATGGCGGAGGGGCGGCTCACCGTCCGGGCGCACGACTTCTTCTGCGCGCCGCTGCCGTACGCCGAGATGCCGGACGATCTGCGGCGGGAGTTCGCGGACGCCACCCTCACCGTGCTGAAGGGTGACCTGAACTACCGTCGCCTCGTCGGCGACCGGCTGTGGTCCCCGACCACGCCCTTCGCCGACCGCACCGCGTACTTCCCCGGGCCGGTGGCCGCGCTGCGCACCCTGAAGTCGGACGTCATCACCGGCCTCGACGCGGACACCGAGGCCGCGCTGGACGCGGAGGAGCGCCACTGGCGCACCAGTGGCACCCATGCGCTGATCCAGGTGCGGCGCTGACTCCACCCGCTGACTCCACCCGCCGACTCCACCCGGGGGTTCTCAGCTGCGCCCGGAGCCCCGGTACAGCTCCAGCTCGCCGTCGAGTTCCACGGCGAGCACGGTCGCGTGGCCGTCCAGATCGGTGGCCGAGGGCGGGTCGATCCACAGCACACCCGGCACCTCGTGGAGGCCGCCGATGACCCGGTGGCCCAGCCGGGCGCCGGTGCCGAGGACCCGGACCCCGCGGACCGGGGTGCGCAGGCCCCGTACGCCGATGGGCCCGCGAGGGATGTCGAAGACCGTCAGATAGAGGGTGCGGCGGTCGGCCGCGAGGGTGCTGGGACCGTAGTGGTGTCCGGCGGGCAGGCCCGCCACCGTGCCGTACACGGCCTCCGCGTGGCGGCCGATCCAGTCGCCCATGCCCTCCAGCCGCTCGATCTGCTCGGCCGGGATCGTGCCGTCCTCCTTCGGGCCCACCGACAGCAGCAGATTGCCACCCGCGCCGATGGTCTCGGTGAAGTAGCGGATCAGCTGCCCGGTCGACTTGTAGTTCTGGTCATGGTGCCGGAAACCCCAGGAGTCGTTGAGGGTCAGACACAGCTCCCAGGGCCCGGACGGCGGCTCGATCGGCACACCCTGCTCCGGCGTCGCGTAGTCGCCCTCGCTGAGCATGCGCGCGTTCAGCACACAGTCCGGCACCTCCGCGCGGATCTGTGCGGCCAGCTCCCGGATCCGCCACTGTTCCTCGGTGCGCTCCCACTCCCCGTCGAACCAGAGCAGATCGGGGCGGAAGCGGGTGGTCAGCTCGTGCACCTGGGCGTCGCGGTAGGCGAGATAGCGCGCCCAGGCCGCCAGGTCCGCTTCTTCCTCGGGGACCTCGGCGTACGGATTGTTCTCCTGCTCCGGTGGCCTGCCTCTGTAGCGGGTGGTGGCGTAGTCGGGGTGGTTCCAGTCGTTGTGCGCGTAGTACAGCCCGACCTTCAGCCCCTCCGCGCGCAGCGCGGCCACGTACGGGGCGACCAGGTCGCGGCCCGCCGGGGTGTGCGCCGCGACGTTCAGCTCGCCCTGGGCGGTGTCCCACAGGGCGACGCCGTCGTGGTGGCGGCTGGTGAGCACCGCGTAGCGGGCCCCGGCGCGGGTGAACAGCCGTGCCCACGCGGCGGGGTCGTAAGCCGAGGCGGTGAACCCGTCGAGCTGCGCCATGTACTGGTCGTGCGGGACGTCGCCCTCGAAGAACGACCACGACTCCTGCACACCGTCGACGGCGTAGATGCCCCAGTGGATGAAGATCCCGAACTTGGCGTCGGGGAACCAGGGTTGCATGGCCACGCCGCTCAGCTCCTGGTGAACCGGAGGGTGAGGATCTGGAAGGGGCGCAAGGACACGGTGACGCCGCCGTCCTCGTGCACGGTGACCGGCTGGGCGTCTTCGGCCGGTCGCTCCAGGAGGTCCACGACCGTGGCCCCGGTGTGCGCGAAGTCCGGGCGGAGGGTGGTGACGGTGCGGCCGCCGAGCGATTCGTAGAGCCGCACCACGACATCGCCGGAGCGGTCGTCGGCCGGTTTGACCGCCTCGATGGCGGCGGCCGGGCCGTCCGTGGTGATCAGCGGGGCGGGGGCGGTGCGGGCGTCGGCCACCCGCAGGGGGAGGTTGAGCGCGTACCCCTCGGCGATCGCGTCCTGCACGGTGGCGCCGGGGAGCAGGGCGTACGTGAAGCGGTGCCTGCCCTGGTCCGCCTCCGGGTCGGGGATGCGCGGGGCGCGCACCAGGCTGAGCCGCACCGTGGTCGTCGTGCCGCCGCCCTCGCGCGTCGTACGGGACACATCGTGCCCGTACGTGGCGTCGCCCAGCACCGCGACCCCGTAACCGGGCTCGCCCACGTGCACCCACCGGTGGCCGTACACCTCGAACCGGGCTGCCTCCCAGCTGGTGTTGGTGTGCGTCGGGCGGTGGACGTGGCCGAACTGGATCTCCGCGGTGGAGCGGTCGGCGTGGATGTCGAAGGGGAAGGCCGCCTTGAGGAGCTTCTCGGATTCGTGCCAGTCGATGTCGGTGGCGATGTCGATACGGCGGCTGCCCGCCCGGACCGTGAGCGTCTGGACGATCCGCGAGCCCTTGCCGAAGGCGCGCTCGACGCGCAGCGCACCGAGCAGCGGGCCCTTCTCGGCGACGGTGACCGACTCGGCGTCGAGGAGGTCGGTGTAGCGCTGCTGGTAGTGCTTGTCGACGTCCCAGGCGTCCCAGCAGTTGGGGAGGTCGGTGTGCAGCCGGAGCAGATTGCCGGGGGCGCCCGGGGCGAAGACCTCGCGGTCGGCGGTGAGGTCGCGCAAGGAGGCGAGCGTGCCGTTCTCGGCCAGTTCGAGGCGGATGAGGCCGTTGTCGAGCACCCGGTCGCCGACAACGACATACCCCGGGTCCGAGCCCGTGGCGAGCGGAGCGCTGCCGGACGCGGGGACCTCGGTGTGGACGGCGACGCGGCCGTCGGAGAGCGGCTGCCCGTCGGCCGTGCCCGCGGGCACGGCGATGACCTCGGCGCGGGGACGCGGACTGGCGTTGTACACATGCGGGCGGGCGTCTCCGCCACCCGGCTCCGCACCCGGAGCACCCGGAGCATCCGGAGCACCCAGAGCGCCCAGCGCCTTCAGGGCCGAGGAGGTGATCTCCGTCAGCTCCGCCGCCACCCTCGCGTACTCCGCCTCCGCCTCCCGGTGCACCCAGGCGATGGACGAGCCCGGCAGGATGTCGTGGAACTGGTGCAGCAGCACCGTCTTCCACAGCCGGTCGAGCCGCTCGTACGGATACGCGTAACCGGGCGCCCGCAGCGCGGCCGCCGTCGCCCACAGCTCGGCCTCGCGCAGCAGATGCTCGCTGCGCCGGTTTCCCTGCTTGGTGCGTGCCTGGGAGGTGTACGTGGCGCGGTGCAGCTCCAGATACAGCTCCCCGGACCACACGGGAGCGTCCGGGTACTCGGCGCGCGCGGCGGCGAAGAAGTCGTCCGGGTGCTCGATGACGACCTTCGCCGAGCCCTCCAGATCGGCCAGCCGACGCGCCCGCTCCAGCATCTCGCGGGTGGGGCCGCCGCCCCCGTCGCCGTGCCCGAACGGCGCCAGCGAGCGCGTACCGCGCCCCTTGTCGGCGTAGTTGCGGACCGCGTGCGCCATCTCCTGGCCGGAGAACTCCGCGTTGTAGGTGTCCACCGGCGGGAAGTGGGTGAAGATCCGGGAGCCGTCGAGCCCCTCCCACCAGAAGGTGTGGTGGGGGAGCTTGTTGGTCTGGTTCCAGGAGAGCTTCTGGGTCAGGAACCACTCGTTTCCGGCGAGCCGCGCCAGCTGCGGGAAGCACGCGTTGTAGCCGAAGGAGTCCGGCAGCCACACGCCCTTGGTCTCGATGCCGAACTCGTCCAGGAAGAAGCGCTTGCCGTGCACCAGCTGGCGGGCCATGGCCTCGCCGCCGGGCAGGTTGCCGTCCGCCTCGACCCACATGCCGCCGACCGGCGCCCACTGCCCGGCCCGTACCGCCTCCTGGATCCGCTCCCAGACCTGCGGATATCCCTCCTTCACCCATGCGTACTGCTGCGCCTGCGAGCAGGCGAAGATGAACTCGGGGTACTCGGCGGCCAGCGCCGTGACATTGGAGAAGGTGCGCGAGGTCTTGCGCTTGGTCTCGCGGATCGGCCACAGCCACGCGGAGTCGATGTGGGCGTGGCCGACGGCCGACACGGTGTGGGCGGAGGCGTGCGCGGGGCGTTCCAGGACACCGCGCAGCGCGTCGCGCACGGCGGCGGCGGTGCCGGACACGTCCTCCAGGTCGAGCCGTCCCAGCGCGCGGTCGATGGCGTGCGCGATCTCGTGGCGGCGCGGCTGGTGTTCGTCCAGCTCCAGCATCAGTTCGCGGAGCACCGCGAGGTCCAGGGCGAGGTGCCAGACGTTCTCGTCCAGCACCGCGAGGTCGGCGCGGGCGAAGGTGTACAGCGGGGCGCGGCCCGCGGTGAGCTTGTCGCCCAGCGGGGTCGGGGCGGCGAAGTCGTCCGCCAGGATGTCGGGGTTGGAGGCCGCCTCGATGAGGTACGCGATCTGCTCGCCGCCCTCGGCCGGACGGGCCACGGCCACGTACTGGTTCTGCGGATTGACGGCCTTCAGCGGGCTGCCGTCCAGGGTGTGGACCAGCGCCTCGGCCTGGTTGCCCGGCCAGTCGCCGACGAAGCCCAGGTCGAAGACGGCCTCGACCCGCCGCCCCGCCCACGCGTCCGGCACCTCGCCCCGGGCCCGGAACCAGGTGGTGCCCCACGGCGGCCCCCACGGAGTGCCGATGGCGAACGGCTCGTACGGGGCGGCCGCGGCCTCCGCGAACGGCACCGGCTCGTCGGGCACCTGCCACGCCTCGAGGGTGAGGGGCACGGTCGCGGCGTGGACGGCCGGCTGGATGCGCTGCTTCAGGACGCGCTCGACGCGCTCCTCGATACGGCGGCGTTCATCGTGCATGACGCGGTTCCTACTTCCGGTTCAGATACGCGAGGCCGGGGTGCCCGCTCGCGTAGCCGTCGACGAGACGGCGGGCGACGGTCACCGAGTCCACGAGCGGATGGAGCGCGAACGCCTTGGCCGCGGTGGCGCGCGAACCGCTCTCGGCGGCGGCCATGACCTCGCGTTCGACGGCCTTGACGGCACACACCAGGCCGGTGGCGTGGTGGGGGAGGGGAGCGACGGACACGGGGCGGGCACCGCATCCGTCGACCAGGCAGGGCACCTCGATGACCGCGTCCGTGTCCAGGACGCCCAGGGTGGCGCCGTTGCGCACGTTGAGGATCAGCGTGGCGCGCTCGTCGCGGGCGATGGCGCGCATCAGGGCGAGCGCCACCTGCTCGTAGCCGCCGGACTCCCGGTCGTGGGTGTCGCGCTCACCGGCGCCCGCCGCCTCCCGGTTCTCGGACATGTAGGTGGCCTCGCGCTCGGCGCGGGTGTGGTCCCAGGTGGCCAGCGGCGGGGCGGCGGGGTCGCGCATCGCCTCGTAGAACACCGCCTGCTGGTCGCGGAGGAACGCCCCGCGGGTCTGCTTGGCCTCCTGGCAGGCGCGCACCGCCTCGCGGTTGAAGTAGTAGTAGTGCAGGTATTCGTTGGGGATCGCGCCGAGCGCGCGCAGCCACTCGCCGCCGAACAGCCTGCCCTCCTCGAACGAGCCGAGGGCGGTGTCGTCGGCCAGCAGCCGCGGCAGCTCGTCGCGCCCGTCGATCCGCAGGGCCCGCAGCCAGCCGAGGTGGTTGAGCCCGACGTAGTCGATCCACACCCGGTCCGGATCGGCGCCGAGGACGCGGGCGACGCGCCGGCCCAGCCCCACTGGGGTGTCGCAGATGCCCATGACCCGGTCGCCGAGGTGGCGGGACATGGCCTCGGTGACGAGCCCGGCCGGGTTGGTGAAGTTGATGACCCAGGCGTCGGGCGCGAGCCGGGCGATGCGCCGCGCGATCTCCGTGGCGACGGGCACGGTGCGCAGCCCGTACGCGATGCCCCCGGCGCCGACCGTCTCCTGACCGAGAACGCCCTCGTCCAGGGCGATCCGCTCATCGGTCGCCCGGCCCTCCAGGCCGCCGACGCGGATCGCGGAGAAGACGAACGCGGCGCCGCGCAGCGCCTCGTCCAGATCGGTGGTGACGGTCAGGGCGGGGGCGTCGGGTATGCCGTCGGCCTGCTCGCCGAGCACCCGGGCGACGGCCGCGAGCCGGGCGGGGTCCAAGTCGTGCAGGGTGACCTCGGTGACGCGGCCCTCCGCGTGATCGCCGAGCAGCGCCCCGTACACCAGCGGCACCCGGAATCCGCCGCCGCCGAGGATCGTGAGTTTCATATCCGCACCACTTCCACTCCGGCCTCCTCGAACGCGGCGCAGGCCGGCAGGGTCGAGGGGGCATTGGTCACCACGGCGTCGAGGTCGCCGGGGTCGCACACCTTGGCCATCCCGGTGCCCGGGAACTTGGCCGCGTCGGCGAGGAGCACCACCCGGTCACAGGCCGCGATCATGGCCCGCTTGACCGGGACCTCGACGACCGTGGTGTCCATGACCTGACCGCCGGGGCGGACGCCGCTGGTGCCCAGGAAGAGCCAGTCGGCGTGCAGCTGGCGCAGGTTGTCCTCGGTGAGGAAGCCGACCAGCGAGCGGTACTCGCGCCGGAGCACCCCGCCGAGCAGCACCAGCTCGATGGCGGTGTCCTCGGCCAGCTCCTCGTAGACCACCAGATTGCTGGTGATCACGGTCAGTCTGCGGCCGTGCAGCTGCCGGGCGAGGCGATAGGCGGTGGTGCCGATGTCCAGCAGCACGGTCTGCCCGTCCTCGACCAGCTCGGCGGCCCGGACCGCTATGGCGTCCTTGTCCGCCACCCGCACCTCGGCGACCTCGGCGAAGGGCTGGTCGCCGCCCTCCACGACCGCGCCGCCGTGCACCCGGGTGAGCAGCCCCTCCTCCTCCAGCTTCAGCAGATCGCGGCGGATGGTCGCGGCGCTCACGTTCAGCTGGGCGGAGAGGTCCGCCACGGCGGCCGGTCCACCGGAACGCAGCGCTCGCAAGATCATCTGATGTCGTCGCTCAGCCAGCACGCCGTGCACAGTACTCGTCATTCTCAATCATTTCTATGCTTGCTTCTGCTCAACTATTGCTCTTTCTGATTGAGGAGCGCACGATTCCGTGCCATACCTTGCACACATTTGAAGGGCGGTGGGAGCGGTGCACCTCTCCCGGAGAGGGCTGCTGCGCGCTGGGCTGGCCACCACGGCGGCCGCGACGCTCGGTGGCACCACGGCGGGCTGCTCGGTACCGAGCGGTTCCACGGGCCGCGACATGACCCTCTGGTACTGGACCGGCGGGCTCAGCGACAAGGTCGTCGCCGATGCCAGGAGGCGCTTCACGGGCGTCTCGCTGAAGCCGGCCCAGATCGGCGGCTACTTCAAGTCCAAGCTGCTGACCACGATGGCCGGCCGCTCGTACGTCCCCGACATCACCGGCCTCAAGGGCGAGGACATGGCCTCGTACCTCCCGAACGCCGGACAGTTCGTCGATCTGCGCACCCTCGGCGCGGAGAAGCTCAAGGACCGGTACCTGCCCTGGAAGTGGGCCGAGGGCTGCACCCCCGACGGCCGCATGGTCGGCTTCCCCATCGACACCGGCCCGGTCGCCCACTACTACATGCCCGCCGTGTTCGATCGGGCCGGACTGCCCACGGACCCCGCCGACGTCGCCAGGGAGATGAACACCTGGGACGCCTACCTCGCGGCGGGCGAGCGGCTGAAGCGGAAGGTCCGGGGCGCCTATCTGCTCATCGACGCGCTCACGGTCTACCAGTACATGCTCGCGCAGAGCACCAAGCGGTACGTCGACGAGGAGGGGCACTTCATCGGCGACCACGAGCATGTGCGCCGCGCCTGGGCCACCGCGATCGAGGCGTACCGGCGCGGGCTGTGCTCGAAGTACCAGTCCGGTACGCCGGACTCCAACGCGGCGATCGAGAAGGGCCTGTTGCCCAGCCAGCTCGGGGCCTCCTGGGCGGCCGGGGATCTCAAGCTGACCGTGCCGAAGACCAGCGGCAAGTGGCGGGTGGCCGCCATGCCCGGTGGCGCCGCCAACAACGGCGGCTCCTTCCTCGCCATCACCAAGTACTGCCGGGAACCCGAGCAGGCCTATCAGATCATCACGTGGCTGGTGAACCCCGCCAACCAGGCCCGCGGTTTCACGGACGCCACCCTCTTCCCGTCCACCCCCGCCTCGTACCGGCAGAAGGCGATGCGCGCGCCGGACCCGTTCTTCGGCGGCCAAGTCACCATCGACGTCTTCGGCCCGGCGGCCGAGAAGGTCCCGGTCGCCTACCACAGCCCCTATGACTACACCCTGGACCAGGTCCTCTCCGACCAACTGCGCGCGGTGAACGCGCTCGACAAGAACCCCGACCGGGCATGGAAGGACGCCATGAGCAAGTGCCGACGCATAGCGGAGCACATGGGGGTGCTGATATGACCGCCGTGCCCGGCCTCGGTGCCCCGCCCGCCGCCCGGAGCGGCACGAAGGCCGCCCACGCGCGCCACAAGCCCCGCTCCATCCTCGGATACTGGCGGCTCTACCTCGCGCTCTCCCCGTTCTACCTGCTCTTCCTCGGCTTCGGCCTCATCCCGGTGGGCTACTCCCTCTATCTCTCGTTCCACCGCTGGGACGGTCTGGGGCCGATGGAGTACGCCGGGCTGTCGCAGTACCGCTATCTGCTCGGCGACGCCCAGTTCTGGCACTCCCTCACCAACACCCTGACCATCTGGGCCATGGCCACCCTGCCGATGCTCTTCATCGCGCTGGTCACCGCGGTGATGCTCAACTCGGCGGTCCGCTTCAAGCAGTTCTACCGCGTCGCCTACTTCCTGCCGAACGTCACCTCCGTCGTCGCCGTCGCGATCATCTTCTCCTCGGTGTTCTCCACCAACTTCGGCCTGGCCAACGCCGTGTTGCAGGGCCTCGGACTGGACCAGGTGGCCTGGCTGAACTCCGCGTGGGGCATCAAGGTCGCCATCGCCGTGCTGATGACCTGGCAGTGGACCGGCTACAACGCGCTGATCTTCCTCGCCGGGCTCCAGACCATCCCAGGCGAGCTGTACGAGGCCGCCCGCGTGGACGGCGCGGGACCGGTGCAGACCTTCTTCCGCATCACCGTGCCGATGATGCGGCCGATCATCCTCTTCGCCCTCATCGTCTCGACCGTGACCGGGCTACAGAGCTTCACCGAACCCCAGGTGCTGCTCTCCAACACCAACAACACCTCGACCTTCGCGGGCGGCCCCGGCAACTCCGGCCAGACGATGGTCCTCTACTTCTTCCAGCAGAGCTTCGACAACAACGACTTCGGCTACGGCGCCGCGATCGCCTGGGCCATCTTCCTCGTCGTCGCGCTCTTCTCGATCATCAACTGGCGCCTGGTGCAGCGCAAGGACAACGCGTAGGAGACCGTCGTGAAAGGCATGAAGGGCACACGCGCCCGAGGGCTGACCCTCCACCTCTCGCTCATCGCCGGAGTGCTGGTCTCGCTCTTCCCCTTCTACTGGACCATCGTCATGTCGACCCGCACGTCGACCGAGATCTTCTCCTTCCCGCCGAAGCTGCTGCCCGGCTCGCACTTCCTGGAGAACGTCCACCACCTCTTCCAGAACATCGCCTTCTTCGGCTCGATGGCCAACACCCTGATCGTCGCGGTCTCCGTGACCTTCCTGGTGCTCTTCTTCGACTCGCTCGCGGCCTTCGTCTTCGCCAAGTACGAATTCCCCGGCCGCAGGCTGCTGTTCGTCCTGATGATGGGCATCTTCATGGTGCCCGCCCAGCTCCAGGCCATCCCGCAGTTCGTCATCATGGCGAAGCTGGGCTGGATCGGCTCCCTCACCGCCCTGGTCGTCCCGGCCGCGGCCAACGCGTTCGGCATCTTCTGGATGCGCCAGTACATGAAGGGCGCCATCCACGACGAGCTGATGGACTCCTCCCGGCTCGACGGCTGCGGCTTCCTGCGGCAGTACTGGCACGTGGCGCTGCCCGTGGTCCGGCCGGGCCTCGCCTTCCTCGGCATCTTCACCTTCATGGGCCAGTGGAACGACTACGCCTGGCCGCTGATCGCGCTGATCAACCCCGACCACGTGACGCTCCAGGTCGCGCTGTCCCAGCTCAACAGCGTCCACGGCACCACCGACTACGGCATGGTGATGGCCGGGGCCCTGCTCGCGCTGCTCCCCCTGCTCGTGGTGTTCTTCATCGGCGCCCGGCAGATCATGGCGGACCTCGGCAAGGGCGCGATCCGCTGATGTCCGTACGCCCCTCCCCGTGGGGAGAGCTGCGGCCGTGGGAGTCCCCCGAGCTGACCTCCTGGCGCCGACTGCCGATGCACGCGGTCGACCGCAGGCCGGGCAGCCTCTCCCTGGACGGCCCGTGGCGCTTCCAGCTGCTGCCCACCCCCACCGCTCCGCCCCGCGACACCTGGACGAGGCTGGAGGTCCCCGGCCCCTGGACGACGCAGGACACCGGCGACATCCCGCGGTACACCAACTGGCGGATGCCGTGGCCGGAGTACCCACCGCACCCGCCCGCCGACAACCCCACCGGAGTGCACGAGCGGGAGTTCCACATCCCGGCCGCATGGGCGGGCCGCCGCATCGTCCTCCAAGTGGGCGCCGCGGAGAGCGTGCTGCTCGCCGAGGTGGGCGGCCGCCCGGTGGGCATCGGCAAGGACTCCCACCTCGCGAGCGAGTTCGACATCAGCCACGCGGTACGCCCCGGGGCGACCGACACCCTGCGGCTGACGGTGGTGAAGTGGTCCGACGCCTCGCACATCGAGGACCAGGACCAGTGGTGGCACGGCGGCATCACCCGGCCGGTCCTCGTGTACGCCACCGATCCGCTGCACCTGGCCGATGTGAGGGTCACCGCCCCGGCGGACGGGCGGCTGCGGGTCGACGTCCAGGTGCGCTCGGCGGACGGCGCGCTGCCCGCCGGATGGCGGGTCTCGGCACACCTCGACGGGGTCGGGGAGCTGGCCGTGGACGGGGAGTACGCGGCCCGCCGCGCCGAGGAGGGGCGGGTGTCGGACTTCCTCGGCGAGGCACGGCTGCGGGCGGCCGTGCCCGGGGTCCGCACCTGGTCCGCCGAGACGCCCGAGCTGTACGGGCTCACCGTACGGCTGCACCGCCCCGACGGGTCGACCGCCGACACCTCGCACCACCGCGTGGGGTTCCGCACCGTCGCGATCGTGGGTCGGGGCCTGCTGGTCAACGGCGAGCGGGTGTTCATCCGGGGCGTCAACCGGCACGATTTCCACCCGCTCACCGGGCGTACGGTCACACCCGCGGAGATGCGCGCCGACCTGGAGACCATCAAGCGCTACGGCTTCAACGCCGTCCGCACCTCGCACTACCCCAACGATCCCGCGCTCCTCGACCTCGCCGATGAACTCGGTCTCTACCTGGTGGACGAGGCGGACATCGAAAGCCATGACCACGCCCATGAGATCGCCGACGATCCGCGCTACCTGGCCGCCTTCACCGACCGGGTCGCGCGCATGGTGCTCCGGGACAAGAACCACCCGAGCGTCATCATCTGGTCGCTGGGCAACGAGAGCGACTACGGCGCCAACCACGACGCGGCCGCCGGGTGGCTGCGCCGCTACGACCCGACCCGCCCGCTCCAGTACGAGGGAGCGGCCAAGACCGGCTGGGCCTCGACGGATGTCGCGAGCGACATCCTCTGCCCGATGTACGCCTCGCTGGACGAGATCACCGCGCACGCCACCTCCGGCGAGCAGACCAAACCGCTCATCCTGTGCGAGTACTCGCACGCCATGGGCAACAGCAACGGCACCCTCGCCGACCACTGGGCCGCCATCGAGGCCACCCCGGGCCTCCAGGGCGGGTTCATCTGGGAGTTCTGGGACCACGGCCTGCTCCAGCGCACCACCGGGCGGACCGCGGGCCGCCCGGCGGGCCGCGGCGGCGAGGGCGCGTACGCCCACGGGGTGGCCGCCGAGGGCTACCGCTGGGCGTACGGCGGCGACTTCGGCGACACCCCGAACGACGGCGCGTTCTGCGCGGACGGGCTGGTCTTCCCCGACCGCACCCCGAAACCCGCCCTGTACGAACACCGCGAACTCGCCGCGCCCCTGCGGCTGTCGCGCGCCCCGGACGGCTCGGTGCGCCTCACCAACGCGCAGCACTTCCGCGACCTGTCCTGGCTGACCGCCGAGTGGCTGCTGTCCCTGGAGGACGCGGGCGCCCGCACCGCCCCGGCGGCACTGCCCTCCGCGCTCCCGCCCGGGGCGTCGGTGCGCCTCGCCCTGCCACCCGAGCTGGTGGACCGGCTGCCCGCGGACGGCGGCGAGGCATGGCTCACGCTGCGGGTCACCACCCGGGGCGACGAGCCCTGGGCGCCGCGCGGCACCGAGGTGTGCACCCCGCAGATCCGGCTCCGCGAGCGGCCCGCGCTCAACGCCGTGGCCGCGTCCGGCCCGGCCGTCCCGGTCGATGCCGAGGGGCTGTTGCGCCATCCGCTGCTGACCTCCCCGCCCGTGCTCAGCCTGTGGCGCGCGCCCACCGACAACGATCTGCTGGGCGGCGCCGCCGACCACTGGCGCACCCTGGGCCTCGACCGGCTGGAACGGCAACCCCGCTCGGTCGGCCGCGACGGCGCCCGGACCCTGGTGCGCAGCGCGTATCCCACCGCCGCGGGCACCGTCGAACACCTCCAGGTCTTCACCCCGCTGCCCGACGGCGGCCTGCTGGTGGAGGAGACGGCCGACCTCCCCGAGGGGCTGACCGACGCCGCGCGCGTGGGCACGGTCTTCGAAACGGTGTGCGGTCTCGACCACATGGAGTGGTACGGCCAGGGCCCCTGGGAGACGTACCCGGACCGGTGCGCGGGCGGGCCGGTCGGACACCACAGCGTCCGGGTGGACCGGCTGTTCACCCCGTACCTCCGGCCACAGGAGAGCGGGGGACGGCACGGGGTGCGCCGCTTCTCGCTGCTGTCGGCGGACGCGGGCGGCGGGCTGGCGGTACGGCTGGACGCGCCGCGGCAGGTGTCGGTCACCCGCCACCGTGCGGCCGAGCTGGCCGCCGCCACCCACCACGACGAACTGGTGCCCCGACCGCGGTGCGTGGTGCACCTCGACGCCGCGCACCGCGGTCTGGGCACGGCGTCCTGCGGTCCGGACACCCTGCCCGGCTACCGGCTGGGGGCGGGGACGTACCGCTGGTCATGGAGCCTCCACCGGCGGTGAAAGGCCCGTCAGGATTTGACGCTTCCGGCCGTGAGCCCGCCGACGATGAACCGCTGGAGCATCGCGAAGACGCACACCACCGGCACGCTGACGATCGTGGCGGCCGCCATCAGCGGCCCCCACGCGGTGCCGGTCTGGCCGACGAACGTGTTGAGCAGCACCGTCACCGGCTGGACCTCGGGGTCGCTGTTCACCGTGATGCCGAACACGAACTCGCCCCAGCCGAGCAGGAAGGAGAAGGCGCCGACCGCGATCAGCCCCGGCCGCATCACCGGCAGCACGATCCGCCACAGCACCCCCGGGAGTCCGCAGCCGTCCACCAGTGCCGCCTCCTCGATCTCGGCGGGCATGGCGCGCACCAGCGGCCGCAGAATGATCACCGCGAAGGGCAGGGTGAGGGTGGTGTCCGCGATCACCAGGCCCAGCAGGGTGTTGTTCAGCCCGGCGTCCCGGAGCACGATGAACAGCGGGGCGGCCAGCACGATGCTCGGCAGCAGCTGCGCCACCAGCAGGGACAGCACCATCGCCGCCGAGCCGCGCATCCGGATGCGCGCCACGGCGTAGGTGAGCGGCACGGCGAGCACCAGGGTCAGCGCCACCACGCCCAGCGAGATGGCGACGCTGTTGAGCAGCGCCTGCCCGAGCATCGGCTTGTCCAGCGCCCGTGCGTAGCTCTCGCCGCTCAGCGGGGTGGGAAACCACTGCGGCGGCGAACTGAGCACCTCGTCGGGACGCTTCAGCGAGGTGGCGATCATCCAGTACAGCGGCAGCAGGAAGAAGGCGGTGATGACGCCCGCGACCAGGGTGAGCAGCCAGGGACGGCGGGGCCGGGTCATGCGGCGGCTCCTTCCTTGCGCAGCCTGCGTACGTACAGCACGGCCACCACCAGCGGTACGAGCAGCAGCAGGGTGCCCGCCGCCGCGCCCCGGCCGAGCTGGAAGAGCTTGAACGCCGACTGGTAGACGTAGAGGGGGAGGACGGTCGTGGAGTCGACGGGGCCGCCGCCGGTCAGCACGAAGACCAGGTCGAAGACCTTGAAGGTGTACACCAGGCCGAGCAGCAGCACCGCCGCCGCCACCGGCCGCATCAGCGGCAGCGTCACATGGCGCAGCCGCTGCCAGGGACCGGCGCCGTCGATGGCCGCCGCCTCGTAGAGGGTGGGGTCGATGGACTGGAGCCCGACGAGGAGCAGCAGCATGTTGAAGGGCACGCCCACCCACACGTTGGCGGCGATGACACCGGGCAGCGCGGTGTGCGGATCGGTCAGCCAGTTGTGCGCCAGCGCGTCCAGCCCGACGGTGTGCAGCAGTTCGTTGTACGCGCCCGAGTCGGCGTCCAGCATCCAGCGGAACAGGGTGCCGCTGACGATGGGCGGCAGCAGCCACGCCACCAGCATCAGCCCCCGGAACAGCCCGGCCAGCGGGAACTGCCGTACGAACAGCAGCGCCAGCGCGAAGCCGATGGTGAACTGGAAGACCAGCGAACCGGCCGTGAACAGCAGGGAGATCCGGGCGGCGTGCCAGAAGGCGCCCTCGGAGACCACCGCGTCGTAGTTGTCTGCCCCGTTGAACGCCCAGTCGCCGGTGACCAGATCACCGATCTCGACCTGGTGGACCGAGGTCCAGAGGTTGTAGACGAGCGGGAAGAGCATGGTCGCGCCGAGGAAGAGCAGCGCGGGCGCCGACATGCCGTATCCGGCCCGGGTGCGGCGCGTGGCGAGGGAGCCGCCACGGCGCCGCCCGCCGCTCGCCGCCGGGCCGCCGGTGAACACCACCGGCTCCCGGACCTTTACGTCTGTGCTGTGCGTGCTGTGGGTCGTCATCGCGATCCCCGCTACTTCGACAGCAGGGGAGTGATGGCGTCCGCCGCGTTCTTCGCGGCAGCCCCGGGGGAGGAGCTGCCGGTCAGGGTGGCCTGCAACGCCTCGGCCATCGCCTTGGACATCTGCGGATAGTGCTCGCCGTACGACCGCGGCCGGGCGTTGCCGAACTCCCGCACGAACACCTTCAGGGTGGGGTCGGTGGCCCAGTCGCCGCTGTCCGCCATGTCGCTGCGCGCGGGCAGCAGCCCCACCGACCCCAGATAGGCGGCCAGTGGCTTCTTCCGCTGGCTGTACTCGATGGCCCGCCACGCCTGGTCGGCCTTGCCGCTGGTCTTGAGGATCACCCAGTTCTCCCCGCCGAGGCAGCTCGCGGGCTCCTTGTCCACCGGGATGGGCACCACGCCCCACTTCACCTTGGACTGCTGCTTGAGGCCGGGCAGTTGCCACGGCCCGTTGATCTGCATGGCCGCGCGGCCGGAGGTGAATTGGTTGTTGACGTCCTGCTGGGTCCAGCCCACGCACTGCTTGGACAGGGCGCCCGCCTTCACCAGCTCCCCCAGATAGGAGAGCGCGGTGGCGCCGCCGGTGGCGAAGGTGTCCAGGTCGCCGCCCGCCGACCACAGGAAGGGCAGGAGCTGGAAGACCCCCTCCTCGGTCTTGATCGCGCTCATCGCCAGCCCGAAGGTGCTGCCCCGGGTCAGCTTGCGGGCCGCAGCCGACAGCTCGTCCCAGGTCTTCGGCGGCTTGACGCCCGCGCTCTCCAGCAGCTCGGTGTTGTAGTAGAGGGCCAGGCAGTTGGCGTTGTTGGGGACGGAGTAGGTCTTGCCGTCGACGACCCCGCTGCTCCACGGGCCCTTGTAGTACGCGTCGGCCTGCCCCCACTCCTTCACCCGGTCGGTGAGGTCGGTGAGCAGCCCCTGCGGGGCGAGGGAGTTCATCGAAGTGTTGTCGATGATCGCCAGGTCCGGCAGGTCGCCGGAGGCGGCCCCCTTGATGATCGCGGGCTCCAGCTCGGCGTAGGGGAAGGTCCGGCGGGTGATCTTCAGCCCGGGGACGCTCTTCTCGATGTCGGCGATCAGGGCCTTGATGCCCGGCTGACGGGCGTCCTCGACGAGGTAGTCCCACCAGACGAGGTTCTTGGACGAAGACCCGCCGCCCCCGCCGCCACAGGCGGTGAGGGGGCCGGCCAGCCCCGCGGCGAGCAGCCCGGAGCCCGATATCCGCAGGAAGGAGCGGCGGCCGAGGGGACTTCTCCCGGCGGTAGCCGGGGGCCTGTTGGCTCGGTTGGCCATGTGCGTCTCCGAGGGGTGAGTCGGTCAGTTGCGATCCGGTGCCGGTCCCGTGCTGGCACGCGGGGTGAGCGGAGGGGTGAGCAGATGCTGCCGGGGCGCCGCGGCCGGGGCGTCCAGCCGCTCCAGCAGCAGTTCCACGGCGAGTCGGCCCATCAGGTCGGAGGGCACGTCGGCGCCCGTCATCATCGGCGTGACGGCCTCCGCCCAGCGGGCCGCCGCCACGCCGGTCACCGAGAAGTCGCCGGGTACGGAACGCCCAGCGAGGCCGAGCCCCCGGTACAGGCCCACCAGCGCCGCTTCGTTGAGCGTCACGACCGCGGTGGTGCGCGGGTCCCGGTCGAGGAGCCGCGCCACCACGGACTGGCCCGAGGCGGCGTCGTCACCGCAGTGGTGGACCTCGCCGGTGAGCCCGAGTTCCGAGGTGGCCCGCAGGAAGCCGGTCCGCCCCCGGAGCGCGGGCACGTACCCGGCGTCGTACAGCTCCCGGGGCCGCCCCACCAGCGCGAGGTGGCGATGGCCGAGCCGCCCGAGATGGCGCACGCACGCGGCGGTCAGCTCCGCGAAGTCCAGATCGACCCAGGACAGCGTGGCCGTGTCCTCGGTGTGCCCCATGGACACGAAGGGGAAGCCCGAGCGGACCAGCGGCTCCACCCGCGGGTCCGGCGCCCGGATCTCCATCAGCAGCGCGCCGTCGACCCGCCGTTCGCCGACCAGCCGCCGGAAGGAGTCGTCGCCGTCGCCGTCGCTGCGCGAGAGCAGGATGTCGTGGTCGTGCGCGGCCGCGGCGTCGACCACGCTGTTGATGAAGTCCAACTGCATGTCGGTGTAGCGGCGGCTGACGGTCGGAAAGACCAGCCCGAGGGTGCGGGTGCGGCCGTGGGCCAGCGCGCGGGCGCTGGCGTTCGGCTGGAAGCCCCGGTCCTCGATGACCTGCTGGATGCGCTGCCGGGTGCGGTCGGAGATCGGCCGCTTGCCGCTGAGCGCGTAACTGACCGTGCTGCGCGACACCCCGGCGAGACGGGCGATCTCGCCGATGTTGACGGGCGGGGGCTGCTGGTCGAACCGGTTCGACACCACTGACGCATACCTCTCGGGAGATCCACGCGTTCGAAATATCGAAGGGTTGCCGGAGACCCGAACCGGCTTGCCTGAACGTAGGAGTGGCTCACACCACATGTCAACGGTCCGGAACGCAGAAGTTGAATGGCACCATCGATCTCGCACACCGCGCGCCCGGGCCGGTGGTGCGCCGGAAATGAGGTTTCGCCATGTCATCCCCGCGTCAGCTCGCCGACCTGCCGTATGCGAGCCATCTGCGCCCGTTCGACGGTCACTTGGCCGTGGACGGGGACTACGACACCGTCCACTTCGACGGCGGGGAGTTCGAGGGGGCCGAAGCCGGACAGGCCCGCTTCCTCGAATCCGCGTTCTCCGCCGTGACCTTCACCGGAGGCCGCTACCGCGGGGCCCGCTTCAACGACGTCTGGCTGGACGGGGTGCGCTGGGTCGGCTCCGACCTGGCCGACGGCGACTGGCTGGACGGCGAGCTGATCGGCTGTGTACTCGCCGGGCTGGAGATGTTCGGCACGGCGATGCACCGCGTGACCTTCCACCGCTGCAAGTTCGAATCGGTCAATCTGCGCACCGCCGAGCTGCGCGAGGTCACCTTCGCGGATTGCCTGCTGCGCGACACCGACCTCGGCGGCGCGAAGCTGACGGACGTCGCGTTCCCGGGATCGACGCTGGACGGGGTGCGATGCGGCAACGCGCGCATGACCCGGGTCGATCTGCGCGACGCCACCCGGCTGGGCATCACCGAAGGCATCGACGCGCTGCGCGGGGCCGCCATCACCGGCAGCCAACTCCTCGAACTGGCACCGCAGTTCGCCCAGTCCCTCGGCGTCACGGTGCAGGAGAGCGGGGCCGCGCTGACGCCCCGCACCGCCAAGCGGCGACGCCCGGGGGCGTGATGGAGGGCGTGACGACCAAACCCGTTCCGTTATGGGCCAACCGGGACTTCACCGTCTTCTGGTGCGGGCAGACCCTGTCCGAACTGGGCAACGCCTTCGCCCTGGTGGCGCTGCCGCTGCTGGTGCTGGACGCCACCGGGTCGGTCGCCCAGATGGGGCTGCTGACGGCGGTCGCGGGCACCGCCTCGATCGTCACCGGGCTGTTCGCGGGCATCCTGGTCGACCGGCTGCCCCGGCGACAGCTGATGATCGTGTGCGATGTGGTCCGGGTGGTGCTCGTCGCCCTCGTCCCGGTCAGCTGGGCCATGGCCGGGCCGCAGGTCTGGCTGCTGTACGTGGTGATGGCGGTCGCCGCGGTCTTCGACATGGTCTTCAAGGTCACCTACGTCGCCGCCGTACCCAATCTGGTGGACGCCGAGCGGATCATCGAGGCCAACGGGCGGCTGACCACGACGAACGCGATCGCCTTCATCGTCGGGCCGATGCTGGCGGGCGGGCTGTCCGGGCTGCTCGGGCCGACGGCGGCGATCGCGGTGAACGCGGCGAGCTTCGCCGCCTCCGCCCTCGCGCTCTCGCTGATCAGGCTCCGGGAGGCGGCGGTGGACGAGGCCACGCCGCCCGCCGCGGCCGCCGGGTGGCGAGCAGCGAAGCGGGAGTTCCTGGCCGGGTTCGTCTTCCTGTGGCGGTCACCGGTGCTGCGCTGGCTCACCGTGCTGCTCACCGGCGTCTCGCTGCTCAGCCTGGGCATGACCGACGTCTTCATCTACCAGATACGGGAGGGGCTGGACGCGGGCGACCGGACCGTCGGCGTCGTGATGGGCGTGGCGGGCGCCGGGACGGTCCTGGCCGCCGTGCTCATCCCGGTGCTGCGGCGGGCCTGGGGGTTCGGAGTGTGCTGGCTGGGCTCGTACACGCTGTGCGGGCTTGCCCTGGGGCTGCTGTCCCGGTCCACCACCGTGCTGGGGACGGCGGTGACGGTGCTGTGCTACCAGTTCGGCATGGCGCTCGCGGGCATCTCCTCGATGTCGCTGCGCCAGGCGGTGACCCCCGACCACCTGCTCGGCCGGGTCACCTCCGCCTTCTGGACGCTGCACAACTCGCTCGCCCCGCTGGGCGCCGCCGGACTCACCGCGCTGGTGGCACGGTTCGGGGTGCGCGGCCCGCTGCTCGGGTCCGCCGCCCTGTTCCTGCTCATCGTGGCGGTCGGGGTGTGCACCCCGATCCGGCAGCGCGCCCCCGGGGTGGCCGCCGGGTGACGGCCGCCCCGGGGCGTGCATCGCTCAGCGCCCCACCAGCCAGGGCTCCCGCGGCAGCGGGCTTCCGGTCTCCAGCAGGGACTTGAGGTTGGACAGCACCGCCGCCCAGCCACCGGCCGCCTCCTCGCGCTCGGCCTCGTCGGCCAGGTTCTCATGGGTCACGGTGAGCCGGACGATCTCCTCGTGCGGCTCGATCTCGAAGGTGACCCGGGACGGGCCTCCGGCGGGCTCCGCGCCGGGGGCCGCCCAGGTGGTCACCAGGCGCTCGGGCGGCACGCTCTCCACGACGGTGCCGACGACATCGGCGATGCCGCTGCCGTCCGTGCGCCGGTGCTCCCACGCCGAGCCGGGCTGCCAGTCGGACACATTGCTGTGGCCCCAGTACGCGGCCGTGAGGTCCGCGTCGGTCAGCGCGTGCCAGACCTTCTCCGGGGTGCTTTCGATGTAGATGACGTAGCTGTACGTCGGCCTCTCGGCCATGGCGTCCTCCGCTTGCCGTTTCACCGCGCCGAGCGCTCTCAGGCGGGGGCGCTCGAACTTGTCGATCCACCGTTCCTGCACCTCATGGAGGGGAACGGGGTTGAGGTAATGCAGTTTTTCCCGCCCCCGGCGCACGACGCTGACCAGGTTGGCGTCCTCCAGGACGGCCAGGTGCTGGGTCGCCGACTGCCGCGTCATCGCCAGGCGCTCGCACAGTTCTCCGAGTGTCTGACCGCCCCGCTCGTGCAGGCGGTCCAGCAGATACCGCCGGGTCTGGTCGGCCAGTGCCTTGAAGACCTTGTCCATCTCCGAACTCACGCCTCACGTTATGCAGGCAAACACCTGCATGTCAACGGCGGCGAAACCGGGCCACGTGGTCCGCCGGACCGCTCAGCGCCTGCCGAGCGTGCCGCGGATGAACGCCGCCTGTCCCACGTGCTGCATGTCGTCCTCGATGACGCTGATCAGCCGCACCCCGAGGGTCACCGGCGGGGTCCACGCCTCGTCCACGACGCGGTCCAGATCGGCGTTGCGCAGCCCGCGCACGTAATCCACCGTCCGCTCGTACACGGCGTCGTGGTACCCGACCAGCACATCGCCCGGCGCCCGGACCTTGGCCACGTCCCTGCTGCGGTGGCCGTAGCCGGTGGCCTCCGGGGAGAACGGCAGCCCGAACCGCTCGTACCAGCCGTCGGTGGTCCAGGTCTGTTCGGTACCGGCTGCGTCGGCGATGTGGTCGTCCTGGACGCGGGTCAGATGCCACACCAGCCAGGCGAGGGAATTCGCGCCGCTGTCCAGGCGCACGGCCAAGTCGTCCGTGGTGAGCCCCCCGACCGCCTCGTGCACGGCGTCCCGCACCCGGCCGAAGGCGTCGGCCAGCAGATCCGCGCTCTTCATGCGTGGCTCCCTCGGTCGTCGTCCCGTCCGTTCATGGTGACATCCGCACACCTTTTATGCTCGGTGTGTGACATCAACAGGGAACCAGGCACTCGCCGACATACTCGACCGACAGGCCGCCCGGACCGAAGGGGAACAACTGCTCAACGCCATCGTGGACTTCGGGGTGTATGTGCCCGTGGACGCGAACGGCTCGGTGATGTTCGTCGGCATGGAGGGCAGCGGCCCGAGCCTGCCCGGATACACCAGCGAAGAGTGCTGCCGGGAGCGGCTTCCGCAGGCCGCCGGGGCGGTGCACTGCGATGCGGCGCGGCTGCTGGACATCGAGCAGCAGACCAAGGTGGCGACCCTGTCGGTGTTCTCCCCCGGGGGCTATGCCGGGGTTCCCATGGAGCTGCTGCACCAGATCCTCCAGCAGCGCGGCCAGCGGCTCCCCGAGGACCGCACGCTCACCCTCAGGTGGTCCACGCATCCGCGCGCGGTGGCCCTTCGCGACGCCCTGCGCGACCGGCTGCTGGACTTCCCCGGTGTCCACGCGGTGTGGATCGGGCACGCCCGGTGGCACGAGACCGGTGTGGAGCAGCTGATGGTGCACATGGCCGTCGGCGCGGAGGCGCCCGAGGGCAGCGCGGACCGGCTGATGAAGTCGCTGCTCGCGCAGCTGCCCGCGTCCGGCGACGCCGACGACGCGGACCTGGCCATCGCCCTGCGGGTGCTGGATCCGGTGGCGGAGGCGGACGCGATCAGCCAGCTCGACGCCATGGGGCTCGACACCGTGCGCGTCGACCAGAGCACGCGACGCGTCGAGGTCATCTCCCAGGAGTACGACCGGGGGTAACCGGGGGTGGGGGACACCCGCGTGGTCACACCGGCGGGACGAGGGTGAAGTAGCGGTCGGCCATCGCCGGGTCGCCCCGCACCCCGTCCAGCCGGTCGGCCGGGATCCGCTGCCAGAGGAAGAGCATCAGGTCCGAGGCGGTTCCGGTCAGTTCGAGGTCGCACGGCCCGGCGGCGTCCCCGTCGAGCAGGGAGAGCCGTACCTCATCGCCCTCGAAGGACACCGTCCACACGCCCGGGCCGTCCGTCTGCCGCAGCCGGAACCGCTCGCCCGCGCCCGGGGGCGCCTCCTTCCAGACGCGCCGGGCCGGGGCCATGACCTCGAACGTCTGGGCGACGGCGTCCGCCGCGAGGGCGGTCTCGACGGGCCCGGGCGTCCCGAGCGCGCTCTCGGCGTCCCAGCGGTGCAGCGCCGCCTCGATGGTCTGCATCCGCCACCAGAACCCGGCGGTCTGCTCCCGCGACCAGGTCCACACCCACTGCCCCGGATCGCCGTTCCGGATGTGCGCCTCCAGCGCCCGGGCCCCGTCGGCGAACCAGTCGACGAGGCCCGGCGGCACCGGTCCGGTGTGCGGTCCGCCCTCCGGCGTGGGCCAGTTCGCGCGGTCCTCGGGGAGGGCGAAGAGCGCCACGTCCGTGACATCCGGCGGCTCGGTCAGCCCCTCCTCCACGATCCGGGCGACGAAGCGGTGCACACCACCCAGATGCAGCACCAGATCGGCCATCGACCAGCCCGGACACGACGGTACGAGCGGCGCCGTACCCCCGTCGGCAGCCCGGCGGGCGGCGGCCTCGAACGCCATGATCTCCCGGTGGAAAGCGGTGGCGAAGTCCATGCGATCACTGTGCCATCGCCGACCGCTCCCGGACACCGGCGGAAACGAGCCGTTCGGCGCGCCGGGCGCGCGGGTGGCGTCAGCCCCGGTCAGCCCCGCCCCGCCAGGAAGGGCAGCACCACGGCGGCCACCTCGTCCGGCACCTCCTCGGCGAGGTCGTGCCCGGCGTCGAAGACATGACCGGTGACGTCGTGGGCCATGAGCCGCATCTGGGCCTCGTTCCGGTCGCCGATGAACGCCGAGCCGCCGAGCGCCAGCACCGGGATGTCCAGCTTCTTCCGCGCCGCCTGCCGGTTCTGTTCGGCGTCCACGAGCATGGCGCGGTAGATGGAGAGCATCGCGCGGATGCCGCCGGGCATGGAGTAGCAGCGCACGTATTCCTCGATCGCGTCGGGAGTGGCGGTGTCGGGGTGGCTGCGCTCGTACTTGATCATGTAGGTGATCAGTTCGCGTTCGTGTCCGGTGATCAGCATCTCGGGCACGTCCGGCTGGAAGTAGAAGCCCAGATGCCACAGGTGCATTCCGCGGGAGACGTTCTCCTCGGTGAGCGCGGTGTGCTCCTCGAAGCCGAATCCGGGGAACAGCGCCTCGGCGAACACCAGGGCGTTGACGTGATCGCGGTGCCGGGCGGCCAGCTGATAGCCGATCACCGCTCCCCAGTCCTCGCCCAGCACGCTGTAGGACTCGTGCCCGAGGTGTGCCATGAGTGCGGCGATGTCGTCGGCCATCGTCGCGGAGTCGTAGCCGCCCGCGGGGCGGGCGGAGTCGCCGAGACCCCGCATGTCGGGGACGACGACGGTGCGCTGCGGCGTCAGCTTCGGGACGAGGTGGCGCCAGTGGTAGCCGGTCTTGGGCACACCGTGCAGCAGCACCACCGCCGGACCGGACCCGCCCATCCGATAGTGCAGGCTCGTTCCGTTGACGGTGGCGCGGTTGGTGCGGACGGAGTCTCCGTGATGGTCGAAAATCATCGCTGAACACCCTCTCTGGCCAGGAGTGGCCTATCGCTCAGGGCGACAGTCCACCGCGGCGCCAGGGCGTCATCCACGGCCATATCTCATGACCGGCCTGTCGATATCGCCTCGATATCATTGCCCCGTGGAAGCACGACATCTGCGGTACGCCCTGGCCCTGGCCGACCACCGCCACTTCGGGCGTGCGGCCGCCTCCCTCGGGATCGCCCAGCCCCCGCTGTCCCAGCAGATCGCCGCGCTGGAGCGGGAGTTGGGCGCCCGGCTGTTCGACCGCACGGCGCGCGGGGTGTTCCCGACGGCCGCGGGCGAGGCGTTTCTCGCCAGGGCGCGCCGGGCCCTGGCCGAGATGTCGGCCGCCGTGTCCGACACGGGCCGGGCCGCCCGGGGCGAGACCGGCAGGCTGCGGCTCGGCTTCATCGGCTCGTCGCTGCTGGAACTGCTGCCGTCGCTGCTCGGCCGGTTCATCCGCGAACGGCCCGACGTGCGCCTGGGGCTGCATGAGATGTCGACCTGCCAGTCGGCGACCGCCCTGCTCGACGGGGAGCTGGACATCAGCATCGGGCGTGGCGCGCCCCGGGGCGCCGGTGCCGAGGACCTGGTGTCGGTCTCGGTCGGCCGGGACCATCTGGTCGCGGTCGTCGGGGCCGCGCATCCGCTGGCCGGGCAGCCGAAGGTGGGCGTCGAGCAGCTCAGGGGGCAGCATCTGATCGTGGCGCCCGAGGACGAGGAACCGGTGGTCGCCGGCTGGCTCGACGCGCTGCTGGGCGACGGGGCCGGGGCGGCGGCCGTGCCGGGCGGCGGGGTCACCGACGCCCGCGATGTGCACACCATCATCGGACTGGCCTCGTGCGGGGTCGGGGTGGGGCTCGGCCCGGCCTGTCTGCGGGTGGCGGCGCGGCCGGGCACCTGGGTGTGCGAGGTGAGTCCGCGCGTGGAACTGCCGGATCTGGTGATGTCCTTCCGCGCCCAGGACCGCTCTCCCGTCCTGGCGGCCTTCCTGGACACGGCCCGGGAACTGTGCCCCGGGGTGAACGAGCGGCTGGAGCGCCTCGGCCGCCGTTGACGGTCGGGGCGCCCCGGCCGCCGTTGACGGTCGAGGCGCCCCGGTCGCGATGAGCGCGGTGGGCCCCGGGCCTCAGTCGCGCAGCGTCAGCCAGTCCACCGCGGCCACCTTCCGCGCACCCGTCGCGACGAGGTACACGTCATGCGTGCCCGTCACCGCGCGCGCGAGCCGCACCGACCGCTCCTGCCACTGGTCCGTGCCGCCCGTGTCCCGCACCGGCAGCGTCGCCACCACGCGGCCCTCGGGGTCGTCCAGCCGCAGTTGCAGCGCACAGCCGCCGCCGCAGCCCGCCGACGCCATCCGCACCGTCAGCCGGTCGGGGGCGTCCGCCCCGAACGACACCTGGCGGAAGCCGACCAGGCCGCCGGAGCCCAGCACGCCGGTCGCCGCGTCGCCGCGCTCGCCACCGCGCACCACCGGGGCTCGCTCGGCCTGCAACGTACCGGCCGCGTCCGGCCCGTCCGCGTACAGCCGGACCTCGTTCACCGCCCACGGGACGTCACCGGCCGCGGTCAGCTCGATCCGCACGTACCGCGCCGTGCGCTGCCCGAAGACCGCGTCCTGGGTGAAGGAGCGGCCTGCGACGCGGGCGACGGGGGCGCCCCAGTCCCGGCCGTCACGGCTGACGGACACCGTGAAGCCGTAAGGGTGGCCCGTGGCGTCCAGCCCGGCGTCGACCGCCAGCCGGGAGAAGGTCTTCGCCGCGCCCAGGTCGAGGGTCAGCGACTGACCGGCGGCCTGGTGGGTGTCCGCCTTCCACTGGGTGGTCTGCACCCCGTCGACGGCGGCCGAGGCGTCACCGCCCCCGGAGAACGTGGCCTTCCACCCGTCGTTGCGCACCCGCGACTCGCACCCGGCCAGGTTGCACCCGGTCGACCAGATCGGCGCCCCGTACTCGTACGCGCCCTGGTCGGGTCCGTCGCCCCGCACCCCGGTGGTCACGCCGTCGACCGTCTCGCCCGCGTCGATGGCGGGGGACCCGGCCCGTGGCCACAGTTCGCCGTTACGGGCGTCGGTGTAGCGGGGATCGGTGGGTGGCAGCAGGTTGTTGCGCACCACGGGGGCCGGGTCGCCCGGTCCGGAGATCTCCATCGGGGCGAGCGCCACGTCGTTGCTGACGTACGTACCGGTGGCGTCCGTCGCACCGCTCAGCCGCACGGCGGTGGAAACCCCCGCCCCGTACGTCGAGTTGTGGTCGCGGTTGCCGAGGCTGACCCCGCTGTGGCCGTTGAAGAAGGTGCCGCGGGTGCCGGTGTTGTACGCCACGTTGTGGTGCAGCAGGAACCGGCTCGAGGAGTTGTCGATGTAGTAGCCGACCTGGCCGTCCGCGTCATGGACGGTGTTGTGGTCGACGCTCGTACCGGTCGCGTCCAGGTTGCAGCAGACGTAGAAGGGGCTGCCGTCGCGGGAGGTGCGCATCGCCTCGGAGAGGTCGTTGTAGGCGATGCGGTTGTCCTTGAAGGGCACCCCGTTGAGCTGCCAGGCGGTGTCGATGCTCGCCCGTCCGGTGCGCCGGACGGTGTTGTGGGTGACGGTCTGCCCGCTGCCGTTGATCTCGATGCCGGGGGTGTAGCTGCCCATCCACCCCACGTCGTGGATGTAGTTGTTGGTGATGGTGTTGCCACTGCCGCGCAGCAGCACACCGGTCCCCGCGGAGTGGCCGATGTCGCTGTCCCGCAGCGTGTTGCCGGTGCCGAGGATCTGGACGCCGGAGTCGAGCACCCGGGAGGCGACGATGTGGCCCTCGCCCGGCGGGATGGCCAGCTCGTCGTCCCGTGGCATGGGCAGGGTGGAGAACTCGGAGATGTAGCGGGCCCGCAGCCCCTCCACCAGCACACCGGTGCTCTTCTCGCCGGTGCGCAGCGAGGTGCCCCACACGCCGAGCCCGCGGACGGTGACATGGGAGCTGTTCGAGAGGTCCAGGCCCCACTTCTCGTATTTCGCGGTCACCGTGTGGCCCGCCATTCCGCCCTTGGGCGGGACCAGATAGAGCCGCTTCTCGCCCGTGTCGTAATACCACTCACCGGGCTGGTCGAGGGTGGCTTTCGCACCCACCAGGTAATAGTTGCGGTAGTTCTGGTCGCCCATGCACAGTGGGGTGCAGCGGTAATTGCCGCCCTTGAAATCGAGGGCGCCGTCCGAGGTGGCGGTCACGGTGCCGGTCTGCTGGCTCCACGGGTTGGACCCGGCCCACAGGTGGACGGTGGCGCCGGTGAGGTCACCGTTCGGCAGGTCGGGGTCGTCGATGTGCTGGTCGGTGGAGGTGCGCTCGGCGACCGCCCAGGACGGATTGAGCGGATCGGGGCCGGAGTCGGGCCAGCGGCCCTCCATGGCGCGGCCGCCGTCGAGGAACAGCGCGTTCTCGTCGCGGGCGAGCGGAAGGTCGACATCGGCGGCGACCAGACCACCGCCCGCGTCCTTCCAGCCGGACACGGTCCGCGTCCCGTCGACGGTGACCGGCCCGTCCCCGTACGCCGCGAGGGTGACCGGGGCGCCCGCGCGGCCCGAGGGCGGGGCGACCCGCTCGCGGTAGGTCCCGCGGTGGATCAGACAGGTGTCCCCGGGCCGGACCAGATCGGTGCAGCGTCCGATGGTGCGCAGGGGATGGCGCGCGCTGCCGCTGTCCCGGTCGGAGCCCGAGGTGGCGACGTGGTACGTACGCCCCTGCTGCTCCTGCCCTCCCTGCGCCGTCGCGGTGCCCGGCAGTGCCGCGGTGAGGACGGCCATGGCCGCGACGGCGGCCATGGATATGCGCCTGAGCGTGGATCTCATCTACCGCCTCCAGTGTTCAGGGTCGACCGAAACCTAGGAGAAACATCGGATGAGGTCAACGGAAGGAGGCGGATTCTCGGGCAGGCTTACGGTAATTCCGCTCGACAGATCCGATGTCTCTCTCGCAGAATCGACTTATTGACAAAGAGGTATTCGCTCGCCGAGCATGCCCCGGATATCTGCTGACATCACAGGCATCGGTGATATTCACTCGAAGCGACGGGCGCTGATCTCCGCCGCGGTGTCGGCCACCAGCCGCCCCCACCGGTCCACCTCGTGCGGGTCGTAGCGGGAGTCGGGCATGGAGATGGCGACGGTCGCCACCGGGGTTCCGTTCCCCGCGACGATCGGCGCGGCGATGGCGCAGACGTCGGGCAGGTACTGGTTGCGATTGACGGCGTAGCCGTCCCGCCGGACCCGCTCGAGTTCCTCGCGCAGCTCCTGCGGATCGGTGATGGTGGCGTCGCCGTAGCGGTCCAGTCCGTCCGCGATGACCTCGTCGACCTCGTCGGCGGGGAGGAGGGCGAGGACCGCGTGGCCGGTGGCCGTGGCGTGCATCGGCGAGGTGTCGCCGACCTGGTGATAGGTGCGCACCGCCTGGGTGCAGTCGACCCGGTCCACCATGACCATGCAGCGCAGTCCGTCCGGGACGGACAGATGGATGGTCTCGTCGACCGCGTCGCGCAGCCGGCACATCGGCTCGCGCGCCGCCGCGAACAGGCTCGACCCCTGGTGGGCGGCCGGGCGGACCGCGAGCACCCGGGCGCCGACCTCCCAGCGCGTGGTGTCGCCCCGGCTGGCGCGCAGCCAGCCCGCCTCGTTGAGCGTCACCAGGGTGCGCTGCACCGTCGACTTGGGCAGTCCGAAGATCTTCGTCAGCTCGCCGACGGTCACCGGCTGGTGCTGGGCGACCGCTTCGAGGATGCGAAGGCTGCGGATCACGCTCTTCATTTCCATCAGGTTTCCGCCATTAAGTTCTGGACTTTTCGCTGTGCGATCCCTTGACCGGCCTCTGGGGCGCTGCGACATTGATGCTGCAATCTAGCACGGCATGCCACATTGTGGAACAGCCGTCCGGGACACCTCTTCACTCCACCCCAGGAGGCATCCGTGGCCACGAGGAAGCGCGTAGCGGTCATCGGCACCGGGACCATGGGCAGTCAGGCCATGTGGCGGCTGGCCTCCCGGGGCGCGGAGGTGACCGGCTACGACCGGTACGCCCCCGGCCACGACCGGAGCGCGGCGGGCGGCGAGACCCGGATCTTCCGCAGCGCCCACTTCGAGGACTCCCGCTACGTACCGCTGCTGCGCCACGCCGACGCGCTGTGGAAGGAGCTCCAGCGGGAGACCGGCCGCGAGCTGCGCCGCCTCACCGGATGTCTGCTCATGGGCCGCACCGGCCACCAGCAGATGAGCACGGTCCTGGAGTCCATCGCCGAACACGGCCTCGACCACGAGGTCTTGGACGCGGACGCGCTCGCCAAGCGCTTCCCCCAGTTCCGCATCGAGGACGGCGACGCCGCCGTACTGGACCGCAACGCGGGGTTTCTGCGCCCGGAGCTGAGCGTGCACACCGCGGCCGCCCGCGCCGAGCGGCTGGGCGCCCGGCTGCACCGCTACACACCGGTGCGGGAGGTGACCCCCGCAGGGGGCGGCGTGGCCGTGCGCACCGACCAGGGCACCGAGACGTACGACTCCGTCGTGGTCACCGTCGGCCCCTGGGTCAACGAACTCCTCCCGGACCTGGAGTGGGAGGTGGACATCCGGCGGCTGATCAACGCCTGGTTCGTGCCCACCACCCACGACTGGCACGGCGCCGAGGCGCCCGCCTTCATCCGCACCGCGCCCACCCACTGCTACGGGCTGCCCTCACCCGACGGCATCTCGGTCAAGCTCGGCCTGTCCCGTGCCCTGCACCGCGCGGTGCCCGACCCGGAGCGGCTGGACCGCACCGTGGAGCCCGAGGAACTCGCGGTCTTCACCGAGCTGACCCGCCGCTACATGCCCGATCTGCACCCCGACCCGGTGCGGCTCTCGGTCTTCATGGAGGGCTACACCGAGAGCAGCCGCCCGCTGGTCGGCCCGTTGCCCGGATGCGAGGACATCGTGCTGCTGGCCGGATTCTCCGGGCACGGCTTCAAGCTCTCGCCCGCCATGGGCGACATCGCGGCCGACCTCGCGCTGGACGGCGACACGCTCCAGCCCATCGACTTCCTGTCCACCCGCGGCCGCACCGCGGCCTGAACCCGCACTTCACACGGCCCGAACCCCTCACGGAAGGTACGAGATGACACTGACCGTCGGCCCGCTGACCGCCGACACCGGCCGCAAGGTCCGGGGCACCGTCCCCGTGGACCTCGGCCCGGTCACCGCCGACCTCCCGGTCACGCTCGTCAACGGCGCCCGCCCCGGCCCCCGCGTCGTGCTCACCGGCGGGGTGCACGGCGGCGAGTTCGCCGGGGTCGACGCCGCCGCGCGGCTGGCCGGTCTGCTGACCCCCGAGGAGGTGTGCGGACAGGTCGTGCTCTGCCCCGTCGCCAACCCTCCCGCCGTCTACCAGGGCCGCCTGGGCGCCTCCCCGCTGGACGGCGTCAACATCAACCGGGTCTTCCCCGGCGACCCGGACGGCGGGCCCACCGAGCGGCTGGCCGCCTGGCTCTTCGCCCATCTGCTGCCCGGCGCGGACGCCTACGCCGACCTGCACAGCGGCGGCATCGACGAGACCCTGTCCGACTTCGTGGGCTACCGTCTCACCGGCGACGCCGCGCTGGACGCCACGGCCCGCGGCATGGCCCACGCCGTCGGCTACCCGGACGTCATCCTCGGCACCGACGCCACCGGCGGCAACAGCCACGCCGCCGCCATCCGCCGGGGCGTGCCCGCCATCCTCATCGAGACCGGCCAGCTCGGCGACCGCGACCCCGCCACCGTACAAACCCTGCTCGACGGAGTGTTCCGGCTGCTGCGCCACCTCGGCACCCTCGACCCGCTGCCGGACGACACCACACCGCGTCCCGCCGTCCGGGAGTGGGTGTGGGCCGCGTCCGTGACCGCCCCGGCCACCGGGCTGTGGTACCCGGAGACCGACCGCGGAGGCGACGTGGCCGAAGGCCAGAGCCTCGGCCGACTGGTCGACCCCGCCGACGGCCGGGAGCACAAGGTCACCGCGCCCGCCACCGGCCGCCTCTTCTACGGGATGCACGGACTCACCGTCGCCACCGGCGCCGAACTCGCCGCCATCGCCACCCCGTACACCGCCACCCCGCTCGACCCGCCCGACCCGCACAACCCGGAGGTGCAGTGATGACAGACCCCCTGATCGGACGCAGAGCGCTGCTGCGCGGGGCCGGTGGCCTCGCCACCGCCACCGCCCTGACGTCACTGGCCGCCTGCGGCACCGGCACCAGCCGCGCCGACAGCGGCGGGAAGAAGACCCTCACCGTCCGCAACAGCGGTGGCACCTACGGGGACGCCAACCAGAAGGCGCTGTACGACGCCTTCACCAAGGAGACCGGCATCTCCATCCGGGTCGTCAACATCCAGTACGCCCAGATGCTCGCCCAGATCAAGCAGGGCAGGCCGCAGTTCGACGTCATCGACGACTCGATGGCCGACTTCATGAAACTCGGCGGTAAGGGCGCCCTCCAGAAGCTCGACCACGACCGGCTGAAGAACTTCAAGAAGGCCCGGATCGCGAGCAAGCTCGTCACCGAATACTCGGTCGGCAAGAACTACTGGGCCAGCGTCATGGCCTGTCGCACCGATGCCTTCGGCGGCCGCAAGCCCGCGTCCTGGGCGGACTTCTGGGACACGGAGAAGTTCCCCGGCAGCCGATCCCTCCAGACCCAGGACGCCGACCTGCCCGAGCTGGAATTCGCCCTGCTCGCCGACGGCGTGCCCATGGACAAGCTCTACCCGCTCGACGTGGACCGCGCGTTCAAGTCGATGGACCGGATCAAGGGGTCGGTGAAGAAGTACTGGGACACCGGCGCCCTCCCCGGAGTGCTGCTCGGCCGCAAGGAAGTCGTGATGACCAGCGTCTGGCAGGGCCGGCTGGACGCGCTGATCAAGGGCGGCAGCCCGATGGCGTACCAGTGGAACGGCGCCCGCAGGCAGTCCAACGGCTGGGGCATCCCCCAGGGCACCGACAAGACCGACGCCGCCTACCGGCTCATCGACTTCTCGCTGCGGCCCGACGTCCAGGCCGCCTTCGCCAAGATCTACCCGATGGGTCCGGTCGTGCCGTCCGCCTACGACCAGCTCTCGGCCGACGTCAAGGCCAACCTCCCCAGCTCGCCCTCCCACCTGGAATCCGGCTTCGACCTGGACGTCGCCTGGTGGATCCAACACGAAGACGCCGTCGCCAAGCGCTGGCTGGAGTGGTCCCGTGCCTGACCTCCACATCGCCGACCCCGCACCCGCCATGACGACCGCGTCCCCGCAGACGTCGCCCACCGGCAAGGCCCTGTCGATCGTGGGGCTCCACAAGACCTACGGCGGCGCCGTGGCCGTGGATTCCGCCTCGATGGAGATAGCGGCGGGGGAGTTCGTCACCTTCCTCGGACCTTCCGGCTCCGGCAAGACCACCACCCTGATGATGGTCGCCGGATTCGTCGAACCCGACTCCGGCACCGTGACCGTCGGCGGACGCGACGTCACCCGGCTCGCCCCGCAGAAGCGCGGCTTCGGCTTCGTCTTCCAGCAGTATCTGCTCTTCCCGCACATGACCGTCGGCGAGAACCTCGCCTTCCCGCTGCAACTGCGCGGCGTACCCAAGGCCGAGATCCGCACCCGGGTGCACGAGGCCCTGGAGATGGCCGGGATGGCCGGCTTCGCCGGGCGCCGCCCGCGCGAGCTGTCCGGCGGACAGCAGCAGCGCGTCGCCCTGTGCCGGGCGCTGATCTACCGCCCGCCGGTGATCCTCATGGACGAACCGCTCGGCGCGCTCGACAAGAAACTCCGCGACCAGCTCCAGGTCGAGATCAAGGCCATCCAGCGCGAACTCGGCCTCACCGTCATCTATGTGACACACGATCAGGAAGAGGCGCTCGTCCTCTCCGACCGCATCGCGGTGATGCGGGACGGCGGCATCGACCAGTTCGACACCCCGCGCGAACTCTTCGAGCGGCCCCGGACCCCGTTCGTCGCCGACTTCCTCGGCGCCGCCAACTTCCTGCCCGGCCGGGTGATGAAGGGCGACGACGACGCCACCCTGGTCCGCCTCGACCACGGCGGACTGCTCACCGCGCGCCCCCACTCCCTCCGCCCCGGCCAGCCGGTCCAGGCCGCCGTACAGCCCGGACGACTCCGTATCTGCGCCCCCGAACAGGGCTTCTGCACGGGCACCGTGGAAACCGTCACCTATGTGGGCACCCTGGTCCGCACCGGAGTACGGATCGCCGAGGACACCCCGCTGCTGCGCCTCGAAGTGCCCGCCGGACGCGCCCCCGTCACCGGCGAGCGGGTCGGACTGACCGCCGACGCCGAGGACATCAACCTCTTCCCGGCAGATACGGACGGCTGAGCCATGGCCGGATCCCTGGTACGCCCCGCCACGCCCGTACGCCCCCACAGCGACCCCAAGCCGAGCCGCCCCCGCGGGCTGCGCCACCGGCTGGTGGGCACCCGCAGGGCCCGCATCGGCCTGCTCAACGCCTCGCCGATCGTCCTCTACCTGCTCGTCCTCTTCGTCTTCCCCATCCTCGGCACCCTGCTGCTCAGCCTGAAGAGCGCCGACGGCGCGCTCACCCTGCACTGGTACGCCGAGGCCCTCAGCGGCGCCAATCTCTCCGTCCTCCTCACCACCCTGCGGATCTCCGCAGAAACGTCCCTGCTGAGCCTCGCCGTCGGCTTCGTCCTCGCCAACGCGCTCTCCCGGCTGCGGCCGATCTGGGCCGGGCTCGTCATGCTGATCGTCGTCGTCCCGCACTTCATCAGCGCCCTGGTGCGCACCTACGGCTGGATCATCCTGCTCGGCGACCACGGCCTGGCCAACCAGTCCCTCACCGGCCTCAAGGTGCCCGGCGCCCCGTTCCGGATGCTCTACAACGAAACCGGCGTGGTCATCGGCACCACCGCCGTGATGCTCCCGTACACCGTCCTGCTGCTGTACGGAGTGATGCGCGGCGTCGACCGGCGGCTGCTCGCCGCCGCGGCCAGCATGGGCGCCGGGCGGGTGCGCATCTTCACCCGCATCTATCTGCCGCTCGTCGCCCCGGGCCTGGCCAGCGCCGGACTGCTCTGCTTCATCCTGTGCCTCGGCTACTACATCACCCCCGCGCTGATGGGCGGCACCAAGCAGACCATGGTGGCCTCCCTCATCAACGACCAGGTGATGAAGCAGGACCAGTGGAACGGGGCGGCCGCCCAGGGCGTCGTCCTGCTGCTCATCACCTTCGCCGGGCTGCTGCTGCTCAAGACCGCCCGGTCCATCGGCGCGGGCGCGCGGAAGAGGAGTGTGTCATGACCGGACTGCGCGGCACCTGGACCGGACGGATCGCGCTCACCGCCGCCGCCACCCTCATCCTGCTCTTCCTGGCCCTGCCGATCATCGTCATCGTCGTCACCTCCTTCGGCGGCGACGCCTTCGGCTCGTTCCCGCCCAGCACCTGGACCCTCGGCTGGTACCGGGCGCTGTTCGCCGACGGAAGCAAATGGCCCGCCGCGCTGTCGCTCAGCGTGCTGGTGGCCTCCATCACCACCGTGTTCTCGGTGATCCTCGGCATCACCGCGGCCACCGCGCTCACCCGCAGCGAACTGCCGCTGCGCTCCGCGGTGTACGCCCTCGTCCTCGGTCCGCTGCTGATCCCGCAGGTCGTCACCGCACTCGGACTGTTCCTGCTCTTCGAACCCGCCGCGATGCTCGGCAGCCCCCTCGCCATCGCGCTCGGCCACACCGTCCTGGCCTCGCCCATCGCGGTGATGATCCTGGTGGCCACCCTGCGCGGCATCGACGAACGGCTGGAGGACGCCGCCGCCAGCATGGGCGCGGGCCGGCTCACCGTGGCCCGCCGGATCACCTTCCCGCTGGCCGCGCCCGGCATCGTCGCGGCCGCCATCTTCTCCTTCATCACCAGCTTCGACGAGTTCTTCATCTCCCAGTTCCTGTCCTCCGCCGGCACCGTGACCCTGCCCGTGCAGGTCTTCAACGCCCTCTCCTACGACGTCGACCCGAGCGTGACCGCGGTCAGTGCCGTGCTCATCGCCATCGCGGTGCTCGCGCTCGTCCTGGTGGGCCTGGTGCGCTGGATCGGCTCGGGGCGTCAGCACGCGCTGCTGTCGGTGGAGAACACCGCCGGACTCGCCCCCGGAGGCGACGCCGTATGACCAGCACCGAAGCCCTCACCCTCACCGGTCCCGCCACCGCGGAGCGGCATCTGCTGCTCAACATGACCGCCAACGGATCCATCGGCGCCCCGGGCCGCGATCTGTTCGTCGTCACCCGTGGCGAGGGCCCGTACGTCCACGATGCCGACGGCCGCCGCTACATCGACGGGCTGTCCGGCCTGTACTGCGCCCAGCTCGGCTACGGCTACGCCGACGAGTTCGCCGAAGCGGCCCGCCACCAGCTCGGCGAGCTGTGCTACAGCCCGCTGTGGTCCAGCTCCGCGCACCCCACCGCGCTCGCCCTCGCCGACCGGCTCGCCGCGCTCGCCCCCGACGGCATCGACTACACCTTCTTCAGCGGCGGCGGCGCCGAGGCCGTCGAAACCGCCTGGAAGATCGCCCGCAAATACCACGCGCTGCGCGGCGAACCGGGCCGCACCAAGGCCATCGCCCGCCGCGGCGCCTACCACGGACTGACGCTCGGCGCCCTGTCCTTCACCGACGACCCCGGCCTCACCCAGCCGTACGGCCCCCCGGCCGTCACCACCCGGTTCATCGCCGACACCAACCGCAGCCGACTGCCCGAACCGCTCGACGACGCCGCCTTCACCGAACTCCTCCTCGCCGACGCCGAAGCGGCGCTCCTGGACGAGGGCCCGGAGACCGTCGCCCTGCTCATCGCCGAGCCCGTGCAGAACCGCGGCGGCTGCGTCCCCCCGCCCGCCGGGTACTGGCAGGGGCTCAGACGCCTCGCCGACCGGTACGGCTTCCTGCTCGCCGCCGACGAGGTGATCACCGCCTTCGGACGGCTCGGCGAATGGTTCGGCGGCGACCGCTACGGCGCCCGCCCCGACCTCATCACCCTCGCCAAGGGGCTGACCGCGGGCTACGCCCCGATGGGCGCCACCATGATCAGCACCGGGGTCGCCGACGTCCTCAACCGCCCCGGCGAGGTTCTCAACCACGGCTACACCTTCGGCGGCCATCCGCTGTGCGCGGCCATCGCCCTGCGCAGCATCGACATCATCGAACGCGACGGCATCCTGGCCGGTGTCCGCGACGGCCAGGAGCACCTCGCCAAGCGGCTGGCCGAGCTGAGCGCGCTGCCGATCGTGGCCGATGTCCGCGGCGAGGGTTATTTCTACGCCGTCGAACTCGCCGGGGACGGCGAGCGCGGCGCCTTCGGCGAACCCCTGCGCGCCGCCCTCGTGCGCGACCTCATCCCGCGTCGGCTGCGCGAGGCCGGACTGCTCGCCCGCGTCTACGACCGCGCCGCCCCGCTGGTGCAGATCGCCCCGCCGCTCATCAGCGACCGCGCACTGCTGGACCGGATCGTCGACATCGTCGGCGCCACCCTGGACGAGGCCGCCACCCACCTCCCCACCGCCTGACCCGCACTCACGGATACGAGGTTTTCCGCCCATGACGACCACCGCCGTCACCCCCTACACCATCGGCCCCGTCACCTGCGCCCCCGGCGACCGCGCCCAGGGTCTGATCCCGGTCGGCGCCCACTCCTACGGCGTCCAGCTCGGCATTCCGCTGCTCGTCGTCAACGGCGCCGCCCCCGGCCCGGTGCTGTGCGTGGACGGCGGCGTCCACGGCGACGAGTACGAGGGCATGGAGGCCGTCCGCCGCGTCGTCGCCACCACCGACCCCGAGACGCTGCGCGGCACCCTCGTCGGCATCCCCTGCGTGAACACCCCCGCGTTCGAGGCCGGAGCCCGCACCAGCGGCCTCGACCACGCCAACCTCAACCGCATCTTCCCCGGCGACGCGGACGGCTCGTACTCGCTGCGGCTCGCCGCCACCTTCGTCGACCAGGTCATCCCCGCCATCGACGCCCTGGTGGACCTGCACACCGGCGGCACCTTCGGGGAGATCGCCCCGCTGACCATCGTCCAGGGCGGCTACGAGGAGCTGGCCACCCCCATCGGCCTCGCCGCCGGACACGAGCTGATCTGGAAGGGCGGCTCCTGGGGCGGTACGGCCCGGCTGTCCACCCTCCAGGCGGGCAAGCCCGCCATCACCATCGAGGCGGGCGGCGGTACGTACCGCGAGGAGATCGTGGACCTCCACCTCGGCTCGGTCCGCAACATCATGCGCCAACTGGGCATGGTCGAGGGCGAGGCAGAACTGCGCACCGGCTACACGGCGGTGAGCGGCACGTTCGCCCGCTCGGCGGACGGCGGCTTCTTCCTCGGCCACGCCGGGCCCGGCGAACAGTGCAAGGAGGGCGATCTGATCGGCACCATCACCGACCACTACGGCACCGTGCTGGAGGAGGTGCGCGCCCCCTGGGACGGCATCGTGCTGTGGGTGCGCCGACTCCGTACCGTACGTCCCGGCGACGAGGTGGTCATCTTCGGCGGTGTCGAGGGGGAGATCCGGCCATGACGGCGGAGTCCGAGACGGGTTCCGCCACCGATGAGCCCGTCACCGAACTGCTCATCGACGGCAAGTCCGTCCTCGCCGCGGACGGCGCCACCTTCAGCGTCCTCGACCCGGCCCACGGCACCCTGATCGCCGAGGTGGCCACGGTGGGCCCGGCCGAGGTGGACCGGGCGGTGGCCGCTGCCCGGGGCGCCCTGGAAGCCGCCGACTGGGCACGGCTGCGGCCCGCCGACCGCGGTCGGCTGCTGTTCCGTATCGCCTCCGAGATCCGGGTCCGGGCCGAGGGCCTGGCCCGGCTGGAGTCGCTGGACGTGGGCAAGCCGCTGAGCCAGGCGCGGGCCGATGTGGAGGCCGCCGCCCGCTACTTCGAGTTCTACGCGGGCGTCGCCGACAAGCTGGGCGGTACGACCGTGCCGCTCGGCCCGGGGCTCCTCGACTACACCGTGCGGGAGCCGATCGGGGTGTCCGGGCAGATCATCCCGTTCAACTACCCGCTCCAGAACACCGCCCGGGGCAGCGCCCCCGCCCTCGCCGCGGGCTGCACGGTCGTGCTCAAGCCGTCCCCGGAGGCGCCCCTGACGCCGCTCCGGATCGGCCGCATCGCCCTGGAGTGCGGGCTGCCGCCCGGCGTGCTCAACGTGGTGCCGGGGGACGGCGAGGCGGGCGCGGCCCTCGCCGGACACCCCGGCATCGACCAGATCACCTTCACCGGCTCGGTGGCCACCGGCATCTCGGTCGCCCGGAGCGCGGCCGCCAACGTGGTGCCCTCGGTGGTGGAGCTGGGCGGCAAGTCCCCGAGCGTGGTGTTCGCCGACGCGGACGTGGACCTGGCGCTGGGCGCGGTGGCGGGCTCGGTGTTCGGCAACGCCGGGCAGACCTGTTCGGCCGGCACCCGGCTGCTGCTCCAGCGCGGCGACGGTTTCGCCGAGGAGTTCACCGCCCGGCTCGTCGCCCACGCCGCGTCGCTGCGGCTGGGGCCGGGCCCGGCCGATCCGGACCTGGGCCCGCTGGTCTCGGCCCGGCAGCGCGACCGGGTCGAGGGCTATCTGCGGCTGGCCCGCGAGGAGGGTGCCGTGGTCCGTACCGGTGGCGGCCGCCCGGCCGATCCGGCGCTCGCCGACGGGTACTTCATCGAGCCGACCGTGCTCACCGGGCTCACCAACGACACCCGCACCGCCCGGGAGGAGATCTTCGGCCCGGTCATCACCGTCATCGAATTCGACGACGTGGCCGACGCCCTCGCCCTCGCCAACGACACCCCGTACGGCCTGTCCTCCTACGTGTGGACCCGCGACATGAACACGGCGCTGCGTCTCGCCGACGGAATCCGGGCCGGGCAGGTCAACATCAACGCGGTGGGCGTGGGCACCGGAGTGGAACTGCCCTTCGGCGGCTACAAACACAGCGGCTGGGGACGCGAGAAGGGCCTGGCCGCGCTGGACAGCTACACCCAGCTGAAGAACGTGTGCATCGGCTTCGGCGCGGTGTCCGGCGCGGGGGAGGGCTGATGCGCTACCGGCGGCTCGGGGACACCGGGCCACGCGTCTCGGTGGTGGGCCTCGGCGGCAACAACTTCGGCTCACGGCTGGACGAGGACGCCACCCGGGCCGTCGTCCATGCCGCGCTGGACGCGGGCATCACCCTCTTCGACACCGCCGACACCTACGGCGGATACGGCGGGGGCGGCCGGGCGGGCGACAGCGAACGGCTGCTCGGCGCGGCCCTCAAGGGCCGTCGCGACACCGTGGTGCTGGCCACCAAGTTCGGCATGGCCATGGGGCCGGAGTACGACCGCTTCGGCCCGCGCGGCTCCCGGGCGTACCTCCGGCACGCCGTGGAGAGGTCGCTGCGGCGGCTCGGCACCGACTACATCGACCTGTACCAGTACCACGAGCCGGACGGCGTCACCCCGGTCGCCGAGACCGCCGCCGCGCTGGAGGAGCTGGTGGCCGAGGGCGTGGTGCGCCACTACGGCTGCTCCAACATGACGGGGCCGCAGCTGGTGGCCGGGTTCGTCTCCACCCAGGTCCGCTACCACCTGCTGGACCGCACCGCCGAAACCGCGCTGACCCCCGCCGCCACCCGGCTGGGCACCGCACTGCTGCCGTACTATCCGCTGGCCAACGGCCTGCTCAGCGGCAAGTACCGGCGTGGCGAACCACCGCCGCCGGGCAGCAGGCTGTCCTGGCGGGAGGGGTGGCTGACCGACGCGGCCCTCGACCGGGTCGAGGCGCTGAGGACTTACGGCGCCGAGCGCGGCCAGCCGCTGCTGCGGGTGGCGGTCGGCGGGCTCGCCGCACTCCCCGGGGTCGGCTCCGTGATCTGCGGAGCGATGACCCCGGAGCAGGCCACCGCCAACGCGGCGGCGGCCGAATGGACACCCGACGCGGCCGATCTGGCCGCCCTCGACGCCATCGTGGCCCCCGGCGAACGGGTGGTCTGACCCACATGACAACCAGTGAGGTGGAGAACATGCGCCAGGTAGTGACCTTCGACGCCTATGGCACCCTCGTCGATTTCGAACTCGTCCCGGCGACCCTGAAGACGCTGGGGGACCGGCTCGATCTGGACGGGCTGGACGTGGACACGTTCATCGACAACTTCCGGGTGATGCGCTTCCAGGCCGTCCTGGAGACCTACCGTCCGTACGACGAGGTGCTGCACTCCAGCCTGGAGAAGGCGATGCGGCTGCACGGACTGGAGTTCCGCACCTCCGACGGTGACGCCCTGGTGGCGGCCGTGTCCGGCTTCGGGCCCTTCCCCGAGGTGCCGGACGCGCTGCGGGCCCTGAAGTCCCGCTATGAGATCGCCATCATCTCCAACACCAACGACGATCTGATCGCGCGGAACATCGAGCGCATCGGCGTGGACTTCGACCATGTGATCACGGCCCAGCAGGCCGGGGCGTACAAGCCGTCCCGGGAGACCTTCGAGTACGCGTACAAGACCATCGGCGTCGACCCGTCCCAGGTCATCCACACCGCTCAGGGCTGGGAGTACGACCTCATCCCCACCCGTGACCTGGGGCTGGCCCGCCGGGTGTGGATCAACCGGTTCGGCCGCCGGGGCAGCACCGCCTACCAGCCCTACGACGAGCTGCCCGACCTGTCCGGCCTGCCCGCCCTGCTGGGCGTGTGAGGAGCAGCGCATGAAGCAGATCCCGTACTGGCTCGACACCGCCCCGCCGTTCCCGGACCGCTCGGGCAAGGAATTGCCCGACGCGGTCGACGTGGCGGTGATCGGCGGCGGTCTCACCGGGCTGTCCACCGCCCTGCACACCGCCCGCAAGGGCGCCGACGTCCTGCTCGTGGAGAAGGACAAGATCGGCTCCGGTGCCTCGGGGCGCAACGGCAGCATGTGCACCCAGGGCATCACCATCTCCACCGGCGAGGCGCGCAAGCGCTACGGGCAGCCGCGCGCCCGCGAGCTGTACGACGCCTTCCGCGAGGCGGTCGACGTGGTCGAGGAGCTGACGGAGAAGGAGGGCATCGACTGCGACTTCACCCGGTGCGGCCGGCTCGGCGTGGCGTACAAGCCCGGGCACTTCGAGCAGAAGAAGGCCCAGCAGCGCGATCTGGCCGAGAACTTCGGGCATGAGACGGTGCTGCTGAGCCGGGACGAGCTGCGCGCCGAACTCGGCTCGGATTATTACCACGGCGCGCTGCTGGACCCGCTCAGCGCCGGGCTGCACGTCGGCAAGTACGTCCACGGCCTCGCGGACGCCGCCGAGCGGGCCGGGGCGCGGATCCACGAGCGCAACGCCGCCACCGCCGTGACCCGCGACCGGGACGGCACCTTCCTGGTGGAGACGTTGCACGGCACGGTCCGCGCGAAGCAGGTGATGGCCGCCACCGACGCGTACACCGACCGGTCGCTTCCGTGGTTCCGCAAGCGGCTGGTGTCCGTCGGCAGCTTCGTCATCGTCACCGAGCCCCTGGGGGAGGAGCTGGCCCGGGAGGTCATCCCGAAGGCCCGTCTCGTGGTCGACTCCAAGAACATCGGCCACTACATCCGGCTCACCCCCGACCACCGCCTCGCCTTCGGCGGCCGGGCCCGCTTCGCCCCCTCCGACCCGGCCTCGGACCGCCGCAGCGGAGCGGTGCTGAAGCGCGAAATGGCCGAGATATTCCCGCAGTTGAGCCATGTGCGCATCGACTACGTGTGGGGCGGGAGCGTCGGGTTCTCCTACGACCGCATCCCGCACGCGGGCCAGGCCGGGGGCGTGTACTACTCCATGGGCTACTGCGGCCACGGTGTCCAGATGGCCACGTACATGGGCCGCGCCATGGCCGAGGTGATGGACGGCCACCCGGAGGCCAATCCGCTGCGCGGCATCGGCTTCCCGAAGATCCCGGTGCCCTTCTACAACGGGACGGCCTGGTTCCTGCCCTTCGCCGGGGCGTACTACAAGGCCAAGGACCGCCTCACGTAGGACCGTGGAAGACCCCCGGGCACCCCGCCGGAGCCGTGCGCCCGGCGGGGTCAGCCGTCCTCGGGGAGGTACGGACCGGCGAGGGTGACCTCGGCCCGGTCGAGGGCGAGGGCCAGCTCACCACTGGGCGGCCGCTCGCTGACCAGCACGTCGATGCGGCTGAGCGGGCAGATCCGGGCCAGCGCCCGGCGCTCGAACTTGGCCGAGTCCGCCAGCACCACGACCCGGGACGCGGAGTCCATCATCTCCTGGATCATCTGGGCCTCCGGGATGTTGGACACCGAAAGCCCCGAGGCGCTGACCCCGCCCACCGCGATGAGGGCGGTGTCCGCGCTCACCCCGGCGGTGTCCGGGAAGCGGATCGGGCCGATGGTCACCAGTGCGGTGGTCCGGCAGCCGCCGCCGAGGACGAACAGATCGCGCAGGGCCTGCACCGGGACCATCCCCGGCACCCGCAGATTGTTGGTGACGATCGTCAGCCCCCGGTGGCCGCCGAGCGCGGCCACCGCCGAGAGCACCGTGGTGCCGCCGTTGACGAGCAGCGTCTCGTTGTCCCGCACCAGACGGGCGGCGGCGGTCCCGATGGCCTCCTTGGCCTCCCGGCGCTCGTTCATCCGGTCCGCCACCGGGCTGTCGGCCGTGGCCAGCTCGCCGCCCGGCACCGCCCCGCCGTGGGTGCGTGCCACCAGGCCGCGCGCGGCCAGATGGTCCAGGTCACGCCGTACGGTGTCCACCGAGACGGCGAACTCCTTCGCCAGCTCCCCGATGGTGGCCTGGCCGCGCTGCTGGATGAAGGCGGTGAGGTCGGCCCGGCGGCGCGCGGGCAGGTTCGCGGCCCGGGTCCCCTCTGCTGACGTCATCGTGTGGCCCCCTTCTCGACGCTGCGCAACACAGCAGATTCTCGCACCATACCGCAAGAACCCGCAGCACAACCCTTGACCGGTGGGGGTGGCCGCCGTAGCTTGCAGCAAAGAGCCGCATAAACCAGCGCTTCTTTGTACGTCTTTCTGCGTACCCCTCCTGCATAGCTTCTGTGCCGCGTCAAGGGAGTCGCCGTGGAGCCACACCCACCCACCCCACCCGAGCCACCGTGGACCCGCCGCCGGGCACTCTCCACCGGCGCCGCAGCCCTCGGCGCGCTCGCCGCCACGCCGCTGCTCAGCGCCTGCGGGGGTGACGAACCGGCCCGGCGGGTGGGCGGCGGTGGCGGCCGGCGGACCGAACTCACCTTCGCCTGCGCGGCGTTCACCGGAGGCGCGGCCGGTATGCAGTCGTTCGCCGACCGCTACAACACCGCCCAGAGCCGCTACCGGGTGACCGTCCGCAATCTGCCGCCGCCCAGTTCCAGCACCGAATGCCATCAGCAGCTCACCCAGCTGCTGGCCCGCAAGGACGGCACGGTCGACGTCTTCGCCCAGGACGTGGTGTGGATCGCCGAGCTGGCCGCCGCGGGCTGGGTGCACCCCCTGGACCGGGACGTCTCCGCAAGCCTGCGGCGCTCCTTCTTCCCCGGTGTGGTCGAGGCGTGCACCTATCGGGGCCGTCTCGTCGCCCTGCCCTGGTACGTCGACGCGGGCGGCCTCTACTACCGCACCGACCTGATGCGCGCACTCGGCCGCAAGCCGCCGACCGACTGGCACGAACTGGCCGACACCGCGGCCGAGATGCAGCACCGCCGGGTGCCCATGGGCTATCTGTGGCAGGCCAAGCAGGCCGAGATCCTCCTCTGCGACCTGGTCGAGTTCATCGCCTCCAACCGCGGCCGCATCATCGACCCCTCGGGCGCGGTCCGCGTGGACAGCCCCGCGTGCGTCGAGGCCGTCCAGTTCATGCGCGACCTGGTGTACCGCTACAAGGTCAGCCCGTCCGAGGTGTTCTCGTGGGACGAGGAGCCCAGCCGCCGCCCGTTCACCGCGGGCCGGGTCGGGATGATGCGGCACTGGAGCTATGTCTACGGCGTGTCCCAGAACCCGGACCAGTCCAAGGTCGTCGGCAAGGTCGACGTCGCCCCGCTGCCCAGTTTCCCCGGCGGCACGTCCTCCTCCTGCCTCGGCGGCTACCAGCTCGGCGTCGCGGAGGGATCCCGCAACAAGGAAGGTGCCATGGACTTCCTGCACTGGCTCGCCGGCACCGAAGCACAGCTCGCCTTCGCGCTCGACTTCGGCAACGCCCCCTCCCGCGTCTCGGTCTACGACGAGAAGAAGCTGGCCAAGGGCCAGCCCGCGATGGTCAAGCTGAAGGAGGCGTTCGGCAACGGAGTGCCCCGCCCGGTCACTCCCCACTACTCCCGGGTCAGCCTCGCCCTCCAGTCCGCGGTCTCCCGCGCCCTGGTCTACGGCGATGTGCGCGGCACCCTCCGCTCCGCCCGGCGCGACCTGGAGGCGATCGTCTGATGGGCCACCTCGCCTTCTTCCACAGAACGCCCGGCCACACCCCGCTGCGCGGCAAGCACCGCGCCCCCTCCCTGGAGCAGCCGCAGCTCACGCCGGGTCAGGAGGACCCGCGCCGCCGCCTCCCGCTGCGCGAGTCCTCGTCCGCGGGCCCGCGCCTGACGGGCATCGTCCTGCTGGCGCCCGCGCTCGCCGCCGTCCTCGCCGTCTCCCTCTACCCGGTGCTGCGCACCCTGTGGCTGTCCCTCCACGACGCGGGTTTCTCCACCGGATCGCACTTCACCGGCACCGCCAACCTGTCCCGGCTGCTCGGCGACGACCTGTTCTGGAACGCCTGGTGGCGCACGGTGGCCTTCGCCTTCGGCACCACCCTGGTGGAGACCGCGCTCGGCATCGGCTTCGCCCTCGTGCTGCACCAGTCCTTCCGCGGCCGCGGCTGGGCCCGCGCCGCCGTGCTCATCCCGTGGGCCATCCCCACCGTCGTCACCTCGCGTATGTTCGGCTGGATCTTCGACGGCCAGTCCGGTGTCGCCAACTACCTGCTGACCCGCCTCCACCTGACCGACGGCTACATCAACTTCCTCGGCGATCCGCACACCGCCCTGGCCACCATCGGGCTCGCCGACATCTGGAAGACCACCCCGTTCATGGCGCTGCTGGTGCTCGCCGCGCTCCAGACCGTGCCGAGGGAACTGGGCGAGTCCGCGAAGATCGACGGCGCCTCGCCCTGGTGCACCTTCCGTTCCGTCACCCTGCCGGTGATCGCGCCCGCCTTGCTGATCGCCGCCCTGATCCGGGTCCTCGACGCCTTCCGCGTCTTCGACCTGCCGTACGTCCTCACCGGCGGCGGACCGGCGGACTCCACCGAGACGCTGTCCACCTTCGGCTACAAGACCCTGTTCTCGGGCCTCGAGCTGGGCTACGGCTCGATGATAGCCACCGCCGCGTTCATCACCGAGGTGCTCATCGCCGCGGGCTTCGCCTACTACCTGAGCCGGCGCTACCGCGCCCTGGAGGGCTGAGCCATGACCGCCATCCCCGCGCCGGTCCCCGCCGCGCCCGCCGCCATCCGGGCCCGCCGCCGGGCCCTGACCCGCCGGGTGCTGTTCCGGGCCGCCGTCACCGCCGTCGTGCTCTGGTCCGTCGCCCCGTTCCTGTGGCAGCTCAGCACCTCGTTCCAGCGGGACCGCGATCTGTCCTCGGTGACCCCGCACTGGCTGCCCATCCCGGGCACGCTGGAGCACTACCGGGCCGTCTTCACCGACTACGAGTTCAGCAAGTACCTGGTCAACAGCGTCATCGTCACGGTCACCGCGACCGCGATCGGACTGCTGCTGGCGGCGCTGGCCACCTATGCGCTCGCCCGGCTGCCGGTGCCCGGCAAGGGCGTGGTGCTCGCCGTCGTCCTCGGCCTGTCGATGTTCCCGCAGATCTCGATCGTCGTCCCGCTCTATCTGGTGCTCAACTCCCTGGGGCTGCTCGACACCTATACGGGTCTCTCCGGTTCGTACGTGGGGCTCGCCCTGCCGCTGATGATCTTCGTCCTGTACGCGCACTTCCGGTCGCTGCCCACCCAGCTGGACGAGGCCGCGGCCATCGACGGCGCGGGGCTGCTGCGCACCCTGCGCAGCGTGATCCTGCCACTCGCGCTGCCCGGGATCGCGGCCGCCGGAATGCTCGGCTTCATCACCAACTGGAACGAGTTCATGCTCGCGCTGGCCTTCACCTCCTCGCCCGAGCACCAGACCGTGCCGGTCGGCATCGCGGGCTTCCAGTCCCAGTACTTCGTCCCCTGGGGCGACATGGCCGCCGCGTCCGTCGTGGTCACCCTGCCGCTGGTGCTGATCGTCATGCTCTTCCAGCGCCGCATCGTCGCCGGCATCACCTCCGGGGCGGTGAAGGAGTGACCTCCCGCACCGGCCTCTCCATCCCGCGCGTCGTCGCCCGCGACGAGCTGTGGGCCGAGCGGTACCGCGCGCTGGCCGACCGGGTCCGCGCCGGGGCCCGGCAGGCCGCACCCGTACTCGCCGGCTTCAGCGCCTGCGTCGACCACGTCTACCGGATGGACCCCGACCGGATCTCCGCCCTCGCCGCTTGGACCACCGCGGCCGGGCCCGCCGGTGAGGTCGCCGCCGAGGTCGTCGGCCGCATCCGGCACGGCCACGGCGGCGAGATCGCCGTACCGTGGCCCGGCGGCACCGGCTGGGTGGGCACGCTGCTCGGCGCGCCCGACCGGGTGCAGCTCGGCGGCACCGGACCGCAGGCCGCCTGGGCGCTCGCCGTTCTCGGCGCGCCCAGCGTCGTCCCGCTGGCCGACCGCAGTGCGGAGCAACTCGCGGTGCTCCACCCCGACGTGACGCTGTGCACGGTCGAAGGCACCGCCCCGGCCGGGCGGCTGACCGGCGCCGACGCACCCGTGACCCGGCCGGGCGGACCGGGGGCGGCCAAACAGCCGCACAGCATCCTGGAGTTCGCCGCGGGCACCCCCGCGCCCGGCCTGCCCGACGGACTGCCCCGCTCCTCGCGGATCATCCTGCGGTTCATGGACGACGGGATCGAGCGCGACGAGTGGTTCGCCGCCCGCTCCGGCGAACTGGCCCGCACCGCCGCGGCGGGGCTGCTGTCCGGCATGAACGGGCTGCCCGAGGACGGCACCGGGCCCGCCGACCGGGCCTGGCTCACCGAGGTCGTCCACACCTGGCGGGACGGCGGACTGCCGCTGCTCCACCTCGAACTCGCCGAGTTCGCCAGCGTCCACGCCCTGCGCGCGGGATGCGACGAGTACGCCCCGCTCGCCGACTCCGTCGGCATGAGCCTGTCCGAACTCGCCGCGCTCGCCGGTCCTTCGGCCCGCACCTCGCCCGTCACGGCCGCGGCCCATTTCGCCACCGCGTACCACCTGGACCGGGTGTGTGTGCACGCGGACGGCTGGGTGCTCGCCGTCCACCGCGGCGATCCCACCGAACAGCGGAACGCGCTGATGACGGGCAGCCTGCTCGCCGCCGCGCGGGCCGCGCGCGGCGCCCCCGCCGCCGACCTGGAGCCGCCACCGGCGGCCGACTACACCGAGGACCGCCCGGCCGACGGGCCGCTGGGGGAGGGGCTGCGCGCGGACTGTGTCCCCGCGCCCCACCTCAGCCACCCCGCGGCCACCATCGGCCTCGGTGACACGTTCGTGGGCGGGCTGCTGCTCGCCCGCTCGCTCCACTCCGGCTGTGCCCCGACCCGTATCCGAAAGGACCCCGATGACCACGCCTGACCTGACCACCGACCCGGGCAAGCTGCGCGGACTGACCCGTGTGACCAGCGAGGACGGATTCTTCCTGATCTGCGCCCTCGACCACCTCTCGGACTTCGCCGAACTGCTCGCCCCGGACCCCTCCACGGTGGGCTTCGCGGACGTGGTCCGGGCGAAGGACGCCGTCATCCGCGCGGTCGCGCCCAGCGTGACCGCCGTGCTCCTCGACGCCCACTACGGCATCGGCCACCTCACCGCGAGCGGCGCCGTGCCGCGGGACGTCGGCCTGATGGCCAGCATCGAGGACGAGGACTACAGCATCCCCGAGGGGCCGCGCCGCACCCGGCACCGCGAGGGCTGGTCCACCCGGCAGATCAAGCTGGCCGGCACCGATGTGGCCAAGCTGCTGTGGTGGTACCGCCCGGACGGCGACCCGGCCACCGTCGAACACCAGCGCCAGGTGGTGCGCGACCTGGTGGACGAGTGCGCGGAGCTGAGCCTTCCGCTGGTCGTCGAGCCCATCTGGTACCCGCTGCCCGGCGAGGACCCGTCCTCGGCGGAGTGGAAGGAGCGCCGGGTCGCGGGCATCATCGAGTCGGCCGTGGAGGCGGACCGGCTCGGGGTCGACATGCTCAAGGTCGAGTTCCCCGGCTACGTCGACACCGAGCAGGGCCGCGAGGCGGCCGCCGCGGCGTGCAAGGAGCTGGACTCCTCGGTGCACGTCCCGTGGGTGATCCTGTCCGCGGGCGTCGGCTACGAGGACTTCCGTACCCAGGTGCGGATCTCCGCGCAGGCCGGGGCGTGCGGCTATCTGGCGGGCCGGTCCATCTGGCGCGACGCCGTCTCCACCCATGACCCGGCCGAGCGCGCCCAGGGCATCGAACAGGCCCGGGGGCGGCTGGACGAGCTGAACGCGGTCATCCGCGAGCACGGCCGCCCGTTCCTCCCGGGACGCTCCCTCGACCAGGCGCTGGACCGCCTGCCCGAGGGCTGGTTCCACGACTGGCACCCCGCCGCCTGACACCCCGTCGTGGAACCCCGGCGGGGAGCGGCGGGCGCCCCTGACCCGCCGCCGCTCCCCGCCTCCGGCCCCGACCCCTCCGGCTCCGACCCCTCCGGCCCCGACCCCTCCGGCTCCGACCCCTCCGGCCCCGACGCCTCCGGCCCCGACGCCTCCGGCCCCGACCCGTCCGTACGGTCGTATCCGACCGGGAGAAGCCCCGCATGATCGCCGCGCCCGCCGCCGCGCCCGTCCCGCTGACGCCGAATCAGCCGCGCTCCTTCTACCGCGACTCCGGCGCCATCGCCCGCTTCCGGCGCACCGCGCCGACCGGCGACGGCTACCGCCCCGAGGACTGGGTCGCCTCGACCACCTCCCGCTTCGCCCGGTCCCCGGCCGGGCTGACCACGCTGCCCGGCGGCCCCCGGCTGGCCGACGCGGTGGCCGCCGACCCTGGCGCCTGGCTGGGGCCGGAGCACACGGCGGCGTACGGGGCCGACACCGGGCTGCTGGTCAAGCTGCTGGACGCCGGTCAGCGGCTGCCGCTGCACACCCACCCCGACCGCGCGTTCGCCCGTGCCCACCTGGGCAGCGCGCACGGCAAGACCGAGGCGTGGTACGTCCTCGACGCCGCACCCGGCGCCGAGGTCCGGCTCGGCTTCGCCCGCGACGTCACCGCCCGCGAGCTGGCGGGGTGGGTCGCTTCCGGTGACGCGGGCGCGATGCTGGACGCCGTCCACCGGGTGCCGGTCGCCCCCGGTGACGCGCTGCTGTGCCCGGCGGGGATGCCGCATGCGATCGGCGCCGGGGTGCTGCTGGTGGAACTCCAGGAGCCGACCGACTTCTCCGTGCTGCTGGAGTGGGAGGGGTTCGCGATCGACGGCGCCGCCGAGGGCCATCTCGGCCTCGGCTTCGACCTGGCCCTCGGCGGAGTCGACCGCCGGGGCCTGTCCGCCGCCGCGCTGGACCGGCTGCGCGGACCGGGCGCGGCGGTCGGCACCGGGAGCGTGCTCCCGGCGGACGCCGACCCCTACTTCCGCGCCGAGCTGTGCCGGGGCGAACCGGCGGCCACGCTGGACGCGGGCTTCTCGGTGCTGGTCTGCCTCACCGGCGCCGGGACGCTGACCTGCGCCTCCGGACCGCCGCTTGAGGTGGCGGAGGGGGAGACCGTGCTCCTTCCGCACGCCGCGGGGCCCACCCGGCTGTCCGGCCCGGTGACCGCCCTGCGCTGTCGCCCGCCCGCGCCCGGGCGCTGATTCCCGCTGGGGAGATCAGTTTCTTCAATCAGTTGCTTTATTTAATTCATGTGTTTTAACGTGGCCTCCACAGCTCAGCACCATCGAGTGAGGAGGCCACCGTGTCCGGTGTCCGGAGCAGAACGGCGCACACCGATCGCGCCGCCGAGACCCGTGAGGCGATCATGGCCGCGGCGGAGCGGCTCTACGCCGAACGCGGGCTGGTCGCGGTGTCCAACCGGCAGATCAGCGAGGCCGCCGGACAGGGCAACGTCGCCGCCGTCGGCTACCACTTCGGCACCCGCGCGGATCTGGTGCGCGCCATCATGGGCAAGCACTCCGCGGCCATCGACGCCATCCGGCAGCGGATGCTGGACGAGGCCCGCGGCAGCCGCGAGGTCCGGGACTGGGTCGCCTGTCTGGTGCGGCCCGCCCCCGAGCACCTGGCCACCCTGGGCGTCCCCTCCTGGCACGCCCGGTTCGCCGTCCAGGTGATGACCGACCCCGTCCTGCGCGCGATCGTCACCGAAGAGGCCCTCACCCGGGAGCCCCTGTGGGAGATCCTCCAGGGACTGGGCGGCTGCCTCGGCTTCCTGTCCGCCGAGACGCGGGCCCAACGCGGCGACATGGCCCGCCAGTTGATCACCCATACCTGCGCCGAACGCGAGCGCGCCCTCGCCGATGGGACCGGTGCGCGACAGCCGTCCTGGGAGGACACCGCCGACGCGCTGACCGACGCCATCACCGGGCTGCTTCTCGCGCCCGTCACACCCCGCCGTTCCACCTCCGAGGAGAACCGCACATGAAGATCACCGTTGATGAGGCGAAGTGCTGCGCCGCCGGCCAGTGCGTGCTGATCGCGCCCGAGGTGTTCGACCAGCGCGACGAGGACGGCATCGTGCTCCTGCTCGACGCCGAGCCCGCCGAGGAGCAGCACGCGGCGGTCCGCGAGGCCGCGGGCGTCTGCCCGACCGCCGCGATACACCTGAGCGGGACCGCGTGAACCCGCCGTCGAGCGTGCTGATCGCCGGTGCCTCCGCCGCCGGGCTCGGCACCGCCGAGTCCCTGCGGCGCAAGGGCTACCGGGGAAAGATCACCGTGCTGGGCGCCGAACCGCACGCGCCCTACGACCGGCCGCCGCTGTCCAAGCAGGTGCTCGCCGGAGCCTGGGAACCCGAGCGGGCCCGGCTGCGGCCCCAGGATGCCCTGGACGCGCTGGACGCCGCGTTCCTCCTCGGCGATCCGGCCGTCTCCCTGGATGCCGCGGCGCGCACCGTCCGTACCGCGTCCGGGCGCGTCCTGACGGCGGACGCCGTGGTCATCGCCACCGGGGTGCGCCCCCGGACGCTGCCCGGGCAGGACGGTCTGGCCGGGGTTCACGTCTTGCGCTCGCTGGACGACGCGGCGGCGCTGCGGGCGGACCTGCTGACCGCGACCCGGGCCGTGGTCGTCGGCGACGGGGTGCTCGGCGCCGAGATCGCCGCCACCGCGCGCACCATGGGCGTGGACGTCTCCCTCGCCGGGCCCCAACCCGCCCCGATGGCCGCCCAGTTCGGGCCCCGCGTCGCGGAGTTGCTCGCCGCTGTCCACGCCGAACAGGGCGTGGCCCTGCGGCTCGGCACCGCAGTCTGTGGCCTGACGGCACATGAGGGCAGGGTCAGTGGCGTACGTCTGGCCGATGGCGAGGTGCTGCCTGCCGACGTGGCCGTGATCGCGGTCGGCGCCGCCCCCGAGACCGGCTGGCTCATCGGCAGCGGCCTGACCCTGGACAACGGGGTGGTGTGCGACGCGTACTGCCGGGCCGCGGACGGGATCTACACCGTGGGCGACGTGGCGCGCTGGCACCACACGGGCATCGGCGCCCTGCTGCGGCTGGAGAACCGGACCAACGCCGTGGAGCAGGCGGCCGCCGTCGCCGGGAACATCCTCGGCGAGGAGAAGCCCTACACCCCGGTCCCGTACTTCTGGACGGACCAGTTCGACGCCAAGATCCATGTGCACGGGCGGCCGGCCCCCGACGCCGAAGTGGCCGTCGTGGAGGGCGCGGTGGAGGACCGCCGGTTCGTCGCCCAGTACCGCCGCCACGGCCGGATCACCGGCGTCCTCGGCTGGAACATGCCCAAGCAGACCCGACTGCACCGCCAGGCCCTGCTCGCCCAACCGCCCGCGGCCGCGATCGCCGTCGGCGCGTGACCGGCCACCCCCGAACGCCCACCGGAGGAAGACCATGACCACCGCACCCGTGGCCGACGACGCGTCGGCCGAGATCCCCCAGTTCCCCCACCCGAGAGCCGCCGCCTGCCCCTTCGACCCGTCCCCGGAGCTGCGCGGCCTGGCCCAGTGGGGCCCGCTGACCCGGGTCCGGTCCTGGGGCGACACCACCCCGTGGGTGGTGACCAGCCACGCCGAGCAGAAGGCGCTGCTCTCCGACCCCCGGCTGAGCGCGGACTTCTCCCACCCCGGCTTCCCCAGCCCCGTCGACCACTCGGGCGGCGAACACGGCGCCACCGACCTGAGCTTCGTCGGGATGGACGATCCGGAGCACGCCCGGCTGCGCCGCATGGTCAGCGGCGCGTTCACCATCAAGCGGGTCGAGGCGATGCGCCCGGTCGTGCAGGGGATGGTGGACGACTTCATCACGCGCATGCTGGCCGGGCCGAAACCCGCCGACCTGGTCCAGGCCCTCGCCCTGCCGGTCCCGTCCCTGGTGATCTCCGAACTGCTCGGCGTCCCCTACGAGGACCACGAGTTCTTCCAGACCAACAGCAAGGTCCTGGTCTCCGCCGTGGTCACGCCCCAGGAGCGGCAGGCCGCCCACGGCAACCTGAACGGATACCTGGACCAGCTCCTGGACGCCAAGCTCACCGAGCCCGGTGACGATCTGCTCTCCAGCCTCGGCAAGCAGATCCACGCCGGTGAGCTGACCCGCCGCGAAGCGGTTGCGATGGGCGTGCTGCTGCTCCTCGGCGGGCACGAGACCACCGCCAACATGATCACCCTGGGGACGCTGCTGCTGCTCGAACACCCCGATCAGCTCGCCCGGGTCCGCGACACCGACGATCCCAAGGTGATCGCCTCCGCGGTCGAGGAACTCCTGCGCTACCTCAGCGTCGTCCACCTCGGACGCCGCCGGACGGTCCTGGAGGACATCGAGATCGCCGGGCGCACCATCCGGGCCGGTGAGGGCGTGATCCTGCTCGGCGAACTGGCCAACCGGGACCCGTCCGTCTTCCCCGACCCGGACCGGTTCGACATCGACCGCGACGCCCGCAGCCACCAGGCCTTCGGATCGGGCACCCACCACTGCCTCGGCCAGCCGCTGGCCCGCATGGAACTCCAGGTGGTCTACCCGACCCTGCTGCGCCGCATCCCCACGCTGCGCCTGGCGACGGATCTGGACCAGGTCCCCTTCAAGTACGACGCGGTGATCTACGGCGTCCACGAACTCCCGGTCACCTGGTAGCCGTTCAGGCTCCGGACGTGAGCAGCGGCGGCACGGCCGGTACCTCCGGCGCGGCGCCGATGTCCTCGGGCGTCATCATGAACTCCTCGGGGTAGGCGTCGCGCCGGGTGCGGCGGGCGGGTTCGCTGGTGCGCCACATGTAGAGGCACCGTCCGCACTGCAACACCTCCCAGACACCGGGGACGGGCGAGCTGAAGATGTGCTCGATCGTCCCGTGGGCGCAGCGCGGGCACAGAGAAGTGGTGTCGGACATCTCGGTCCTTCCGTGTCGTCAAGGGTGTTCAGCGGGCGGCGGCGAGCTTCTGGAGCCGGGTCAGCCACTCGGCCGCCTCCGGCAGATCGCGCACCTGGGTGCCGTAGTTGCCGCGGTGGTCGGGGGAGACGGGGGTGGTGGCGTCGATGACGAGCTTGTCCGTGATGCCGGGTGTGCGGGCCTGCGGGGCGAGTTCGAGCACCGGGAGGCCGGGGACCTGGACCAGATCGCTGTCCGGGTTCATCTTGGTGGACAGCGCCCACATCACCTGCGGCAGGTTGAACGGGTCGACGTCCTCGTCCACCACGATCACGGTGGCGGCGTAGCCGAGCCCGTGCGGGGTGGTCAGCACCCGCATGCCGACGGCCTTGGCGAAACCGCCGTACCGCTTCTTGGTGGAGACGATGACGACCAGGCCGTGGGTGTACATCGCGTTGACCGCCCGCACCTCCGGGAAGTCCCGGGTGAGCTGCTTGTACAGCGGCACACACGTGTTGGCGGCGATCAGGTAGTCCACCTCGGTCCACGGCATGCCGAGGTAGAGGTGTTCGAAGACGGGGTGCGTCCGGTACGAGATCCGGTCGATGCGGATGACCGGCATGGTGCGGCCGCCGGAGTAGTGTCCGGTGAACTCGCCGAACGGGCCCTCGATCTCCCGCTTGCGGCCCTCGATGACACCTTCGATCACCACCTCGCTGCCCCACGGCACGGGCAGCCCGGTGAGCGGGGCCTTCGCGACCGGGGCGGGCGCGCCGCGCAGGGCACCGGCCAGCTCGTACTCGTTCTGGTCGTACTCCATCGGGGTGGAGGCGACGATGGAGATCACCGGTTCGTTGCCGAGCGTGATGGCCACCGGCAGGTCCTCGCCCCGCTCCTCGGCGGTGTGCAGATGCTGCGCGATGTCGTGCATCGGCACCGGCTGGATCGCGAGCCGCCGCCTGCCCTTGACCTCGATGCGGTAGATGCCGACGTTCTGCTTGCCGCTGTGCTCGGGGTCGGCGGGGTCCTTGGAGACGACGGCGGCCTTGTCGATGTAGAAGCCGCCGTCCCCGTCGTTGAGCCGGATCAGCGGCAGCACCCGGAAGATGTCGGCGTCCTCGCCCTCCAGGGTGTTCTCGGCCCACGGCGGGTCCTCGCGCCACTCCGGGGCGACCGGGAAGGTGTCCCAGCGGCGGATGAACTCCTCGACCTGCTCCTTGGTGCCGGTCTCTTTGGGCAGGCCGAGGGCGAGCGCGTGATTGGCCCAGGAGCCGTGCACATTGAGCGCGATGCGCGCGTCGGTGAAGCCCTTGACGTTGTCGAAGTACAGCGCGGGGGCGTGGTCGCCCAGCCGCGGGGCGGCGTTGGCGGCGGCGGCGATGTCCGGCTCCGGCATCACCTCGTCGGGGACGCGCAGCAGCTGGCCCTCCTTTTCGAGGGCTTCGAGGAAGCCGCGGAGGTCGTCATAGGCCATGGGAACTCCTTTCTTACGAAGCGGGGCGCGCGTTCTTACGAAGCGGGGCGCGCGGCGCGCATGCCCGCCCAGCGCTTGGCGGCGGGCGCGGGCAGGTCGAACTGGTCGAGCAGCCGGGCCGTGATGTGGTCGACGATGTCGTCCACCGACCGCGGGTGGTTGTAGAAGGCGGGCATGGGCGGCACCATCCGCACGCCCATCCGGGACAGCGCGAGCATGTTCTCCAGGTGGATGTCGCTGAGCGGGGTCTCGCGCGGCAGCAGGACCAGCCTGCGCCGTTCCTTGAGGACCACATCGGCGGCCCGGGCGACCAGCCCTTCGGCGTAGCCCGCGCGGATCCCGGCGAGTGTCTTCATCGAGCAGGGCGCGATGATCATGCCGTCGGTCCGGAAGGAGCCGGAGGAGATCGTGGCGCCCTGGTTCTCCGGGGCGTGTGTTTCGTCGGCGAGCGCGGCCACCTCGCGGGCGGACCGGCCGGTTTCCAGCTCGATCGTGGTCCGGGCCCAGCGGCTGAGTACCAGGTGGGTTTCCACGTCGGGCAGTTCGGCCAGCGCTTCCAGCAGCCGGATGCCGAACACGGCACCCGTCGCCCCTGTCATGCCCACGATCAATCGCACGGCGGCACGCTCCCTCGATTCGTCCGGTGGCGGGAAACAGGCGGATGACTCTTTCGGTCAGCGGCCGTCGCTGAGCCATCGCGTCCGCACTCCACGCTAGATTCGGAGCAGGCCACCCCAGCCGTACAGCGAGGACGCGCTATGGACAGAAACGGACACACTGAGGTCACCGAGGTCCCGTTCCGGCCCTCCGTGGGTGCACCGCCGGGAGCGGCGGTGCTGGACTTTCCCGGCTTGCTGGCCCGTGCCCGCAGCCATCACCTCGATGTCTCCGCGCCGATGCGGCTCACCTTCCACCAGCTGATCACCGTGCGTTCCGGGGTGCTCCGCTGCTCGGTGGACTTCACCGAGCACGAGCTGACCGAGGGCAGCTGGATGTGGGTGCGGCCCGGGCAGATCCACCAGTTCCGCACCGGTCTCACCGCGGCCGAGGGCGCCGTCGTGCTCTTCCCGCCCGGCTATCTGGACGCCGCCACCGCCACGGCCGCCCGGCTCGACCGGCACACCCGGCAGCTCCCGCTGGTGCCCGAGGGCCCCGCCGCCCACGCCGTACGCGGCGTCCTGGACCTGCTGGAGAGCGAGTACCGGGCGATGGCCGGACCCCTGGAGGCGCATATCGAGGCGGTGCGCCATCTGGTGGCCGTGCTCGTGCTGCGGCTGGCCCATCTGCCGGGCGCGGACGGTGGCGGCGACGCGGGCAGCGAGGCGTTCCGGCGGTTCCGGCGCGCGGTGGAGCGCGACTTCGCCCATACGCACCGGGTGGAGGACTATGCCGCGCAGCTCGGCTACAGCGTCCGCACCCTGACCCGGGCCACCCGTGCCGCCGCCGGGTGCGGCGCCAAGCGGTTCATCGACGACCGGGTGCTGCTGGAGGCGAAGCGGCTGCTGGTGCACACCGATCTGTCCGCCACCGCCATCGGGGAGCGGCTCGGCTTCCCGGACGCCACCGTCTTCACCAAGTTCTTCCGCCGCCGGGCGGGCGAGACCCCGGCGGGGTTCCGGGCCCGCGCCTCGGGCACCGGAGGCCCCGATGCCCGCGCCTCGGGCACACATCCGTGAACCCGAGGCGCGGGACCCTTCAGCCGGTGGCGAGCGCGGGGTCGCTCAGCCCCGCGCGGCCCGTCTCGACATGGCCCGCGAGCCGGCGCACAAAGGCCCGGTCGTGGTCGGACACCACCGTCAGGTCGTACCACTGGTGGCTGCGGCGCAGATCCGCGGTGTGCGTCACCCGCGCGCCCGGGCGCAGCCGGTAGGTGTCCGCCTGGCCGTCGCGGTGGCCGTCCCCGACGGTGAGCCGCACCGTGGTGCGGCCCGGGTTGCTCAGGGTCAGCCTCAGCTGCCCCGTCCTGCCGTCGTGACGTGCGCTCACCTGCGGGCCCTCACCGGTGAGCGATCCCGCGAAGCGCCGTACGAAACCGTCCGGACCGTGCACCTCGACGTCGTAGCGGTCGTTGCCCGGTGCCGCCGCGCTCCACTCGCCGGACAGCCGCTTGCCCGCCTCGACGGTGTACCCCCACGGGCCGCCCGGATGGCTGCGGGAGGTGACGTGGAAGTGGGCGCCCGCCCGGCCGTGGCAGGCGAAGTCGATGCGCAGGCTGCCGTCGCCCGCGGTGGCGTCGGCGGACAGGTCGTACGGCAACGGGCGGGTGGGGCGGCGGCCGGGCTCCTGCCGGGGCAGGGCGGGCTCGGCGGGGACCGTGGGCACGTAGTCGGGGTGCCGGTTGTGGTCCTTCGGGAGGTAGCCGCTGGTGTCCGGCATGGCCGGTACGCTCGGGTCGGTGCGCCCGAAGTCGAACGCGGCCGTCAGATCGCCGCACACCGCGCGCCGCCACGGCGAGATGTTGGGCTCCTCGACGCCGAACCGCCGCTCGATGAAGCGCAGGATCGAGGTGTGGTCGAGGGTCTGCGAGCACACATAGCCGCCCTTGCTCCACGGTGACACCACGAGCATCGGGACCCGCTGCCCCAGCCCGTACGCCCCGGCGACCTGTGACGAGGAGCCGGGGAACAGCTCACCGGCCGTGGTCACGGTCGACGCGCCGCGCCCGGGGGAGGGGGCGTACGGCGGCACGATGTGGTCGAAGAAGCCGTCGTTCTCGTCGTAGGTGATGAGCAGCGCCGTCCGGCTCCACACCTCGGGGTTCGAGGTCAGCGCGTCCAGCACCTGGGCCAGGTACCAGGCGCCGTAGTTAGCGGGCCAGTTGGGGTGCTCGGTGAACGCCTCGGGCGCCGCGATCCAGGACACCTGGGGCAGCGTCCCGGCCTTGACGTCCGCCGTCAGCTGGTCGAAGTAGCCGTCGCCCTTCCGGGCGTCGGTACCGGTGCGGGCCTTGTCGTAGAGCGGGTTGCCGGGCGAGGCGTTGCGGTACTGGTTGAAGTACAGCAGCGAGTTGTCACCGTAGTTGCCGCGGAAGGCGTCCTCGATCCAGCCCCAACTGCCCTTGGCGTCCAGGCCGTCGCCGATGTCCTGGTAGATCTTCCAGGACACCCCGGCCTTCTCCAGCCGCTCGGGGTACGTCGTCCAGCCGTATCCGGCCTCCGCGTTGTCGAGCACCGGGCCGCCGCCCGCCCCGTCGTTGCCGGTGTAACCGGTCCACATGTAGTAGCGGTTGGGGTCGGTGGAGCCCATGAACGAGCAGTGGTAGGCGTCGCAGAGGGTGAACGCGTCGGCCAGCGCGTAGTGGAACGGGATGTCCTCGCGGGTCAGGTACGCCATCGTCGTGGCTGACTTGGCGGGCACCCACTTGTCGTACGCGCCGCCGTTGACCGCGGTGTGGGTGTCGCCCCAGCCGTGCGGCAGGTCCTGGAGGAACTGGAGGCCCAGGTCGTCGGCGTCGGGCCGGAACGGCAGGATGTCCCTCGTGCCGTCGGACTGGTGCCACACCGTCTTGCCGTTGGGAAGGCTCACCGGCCGCGGATCGCCGAATCCCCGCACCCCGCGCAGGGTGCCGAAGTAGTGGTCGAAGGAGCGGTTCTCCTGCATAAGGACCACGATGTGCTCCACGTCCCGCAGGCTGCCCGTGCGGCGGTTGGCCGGTATCTCCGCGGCGCGCGCGATGCTCGTGGACAGCAGGGACATGGCGGTGGTGGCACCGGCCAGTTGCATGAATCTTCGACGGTCCATGGATGTCATGAGAATCCGGTCTCCTGTGGCGTCCGAAGTGGAGCGGGGAACCGGGGCAGTGTCTTCCGCCCGGTCGACGTGCACAACGGCGCCCGGAAGAAACGGCGGAAAAGCCTAGTTGAACCTTCGCCGCGGCAGGCACGACCGGCAACGCATTAACGTGGAGGTATGCGCGGCGAGGCTGTGACGCTGTTCCTCTGCGGCGATGTGATGCTCGGCCGCGGTGTCGACCAGATCCTGCCCCACCCCGGCGATCCGGCGCTGCGGGAGCCGTACATCCGCGACTCCCGGGCCTATGTCGAGCTGGTGGAGGAGACGAGCGGCCCGATCCCGCGGCCGGTCGGCTTCTCCTGGCCGTGGGGAGAGGCGCTGCCGGAACTGGACCGGGCGGCTCCGGACGTCCGGGTGGTGAACCTGGAGACCAGCATCACCCGCGGCGGCGCGTTCGCGCCCGGCAAGGAGATCCACTACCGGATGAGCCCCGCCAACCTCCCCGGGCTGGCCGTGGCCCGGCCCGATGTCTGCGTCCTGGCGAACAACCACGTACTGGACGGCGGACGGCCCGGCCTCGACGACACCCTCGACACCCTGGCCACCGCCGGGATCCGGGTGGCGGGCGCGGGCCGGGACATGAAGGAGGCACGCCGCCCCGCGGCCGTCCCGGCCGGTGACCACCGGCGCGTCCTGGTCTTCGCCTGCGGGACCGCCTCCAGCGGCATCCCGCCCGGCTGGGCGGCGAGCGGCGACCGGTCCGGCGTCGACCTGGTGTCCGAGCACGCGCCCGGTGACGCCGCCGCGCTCGCCCACCGGGTACGGCAGCTCAAGCAGCCCGGCGACCTCGCGGTGGTCTCGATCCACTGGGGCAGCAACTGGGGGTACGACATCCCCGAGGACCAGATCCGCTTCGCCCACGCCCTGATCGACGGCGGCGTGGACCTCGTGCACGGCCACTCCTCCCACCACCCCCGCCCCCTGGAGATCTACCGCGACAAACTGGTCCTCTACGGCTGCGGCGACCTCATCGACGACTACGAGGGCATCGGCGGCTACGAGGGGTTCCGGGACGATCTGCGGCTGCTCTACTTCGCCACGCTGCGGCCGGGCACCGGTGCGCTCCTGGGCTTGCGGATGGTGGTCCTCCGGGCCCGGCGGATGCGGCTGTGCCGCGCCCCGCACGAGGACGCCGTATGGCTCGCCCGCGTCCTCGGCCGTACCGGCTCCGACCTCGGCACCCGTATCGCCCTCGGCCCCGACGATGTGCTCACCGCACACCGCACGGAGACCCGGGCCGCCTGAGCGATCAGAGGACCTTGGAACGCACCAGGGCGCCCAGCACCAGCGCGCCCGGGACCAGCGGAAGCCACAGCGTGATGAAGCGGTAGGCGAGCACCGTGGAGGTGGCGGCCCCGACCGGGGCACCCGCCGCCATCAGCGCGATCACCAGCGCCGCGTCGACCGAGCCGATGCCACCGGGGGAGGGGACCACGGCGGCCACCGCCGAGGCGGCCAGATAGGCGAGCATCACATGCGGCGGCCACACCTCCAGCTCCAGCGCGAGGGCCACCGCCACCAGACCGGCTGCCTGGAGCAGCGGGAACGCCAGCGAACCGCCCCACAGGGCCAGCGCACGGGACGGCCGCAGATGCAGGGAGCGCGCGTCGGCCAGCGCGGTACGCAGGAAGTCACGGATCACCCGGCGCACCCGGCGGATCAGCAGCAGCCCCGCCACCAGAACGGCCGCCCCCGCCACCGCCGCCCACACCACCAGTCCGGCGGTCCGCTCCGGCAGCAGCGGGCCGACGCTCAGCGCCTCCGGGAAGGCGGTGAGCAGCACGAGCAGCAGCGCGATCCGGGTGACGGCCTCCGCCAGGAAGTACAGGGCGAGCGCGGCCGAGGAGCGGGCGGGGGTCAGCCCGCAGCCCGTCATGAAGCGGATGTTGACCGCGCTCGCCCCGATCCCCGACGGCAGCAGATGGTTGGCGGCGCCCGCGGCGAACTGGGTGGCGAACAGCCGCCCGGCCGGAAGCCGTTCCAGCACCGTGCCCTGCCGGGCGAACGACACCGCGACCCAGCCGAGACCCGTCGTCGCGACCGCCGTCAGCAGCCACCACGGGTCGGCAGTGAGCATCTGACGGGCACCGGAACCGATCAGCGACCGGTGCCGGCCCACCCAGACGGCGACCGCGACCAGCGGCACCAGGCACAGGATCTGGCGCAGCGGAAGCCTCCGGTACAGGGGGCGGGACGCGGTGGGCCGGACGGGTGCTGTCTGCCGCACGGGTGCTGTGGGCCGCATCGTTTTTCTATCCCGTCGCCGGGCGCCCGGTCGGGGCCGACCGCGGTGCCGGGGCGGGCGCCAGGGCCGTGCCGGGTGCCGCCTCGCGCAGGGGCAGCGCCAGCAGCAGCCCGAGGCAGATCCACACGTACGCGTTGCTGCCGAGGAAGCCGGTCACGCCGGTGGCGTCGAACCGCCACAGCCACACCAGGCTGCTGCACAGGATCACGTAGATCACCGCGGCGCTCCTCAGCAGCGTCCGGCGCCGCTGCGGTGGCGTATCCGGCCGCAGTCCCGACTCGGCGAGCACGATGAGCGCCGGGATCAGCCACACCAGGTGGTGCACCCAGGTGATCGGGCTGACCAGGCAGGCGGCGATCCCGGTGAGGGCGTAGCCCGCCGGTTCGTCGCCCACGGCGGCCGCCTGCCGCACCCGGTACGCCCACACCGCCAGCAGGGCCAGCACCCCGGCCGCCCAGACGGCCCCGCTGGGCTCGACCGGGGCCACCAGCCGCGCCAGTACGCCCTCCCACGACTGGTTCGATACGTACGACAGCACCCCGATGCGGTCGGTGTCCCACAGCGCCTCGGTCCAGTACACCCGGGAGGCGCCGGGGGCCGCGCACGCGGCCAGCAGCGTGGCGCCCACCGCGGTGGCCGTGGCGACGGCGGCGGCCCGCCACCGCCGGGTGACCGCGAGATAGACGATGAAGATCGCCGGGGTGAGCTTGATGGCGGCGGCCAGCCCGGTTCCGTACCCGGCGAAGCGGCCGTGCCCGGTGGCCAGCAGCCGGGCGTCCAGCAGGACCAGGACCAGCAGCAGCAGATTGACCTGCCCGAAGCTGAAGGTGTCCCGGACCGGCTCCAGCAGCGAGAACAGCGCGGCCGCCACGGTGAGGGTGAACCACATGTTCCAGCCCTGCCGCCGCACGAGCGGCCCGATCAGCCAGGTCAGGACGACCGCCGAGGCGGCCACGTTGAGCAGCATGCTGACGCCGACCGCCTCCGGCCAGCTCAGCAGCGTCATCGGCAGCATGCACAGGGCGGCGAACGGCGGATAGGTGAAGCCGTAGTCCGCCCCGTCCGCCCCGGGCGTGGTGAAGTCGTAGATGTGGCCGTCGCGCAGCCACTGGCCGACGGCCCCGTAGTAGACGCCCAGGTCGAACCAGTCCCGGTGCAGCGGGACGTAGGCCAGGAAGAGTGCCGCGGCCGTGGTGAGCCCGGCCACCAGCAGCAGCCGTCCGCGGGTCGTGGTGGGCCCCGTCATGCCGAACCCTCCGGCCAGTGCGCGCCCTTCGCCGGGGCCAGCGCCTGCCCGGCGGCGAACCCCGGCGCCCACCGCGCGCACCACAGCACGCACAGCGCCAGCGCGCCACCGCACACCGCGAAGGTGAGCTGCCGGGAATCGGGGGCGAAGCCGCTGGGCAGGACGGCCAGCGCGAGCACCCCGCTCACCCCGGCCACCGCACGGCGCACCGCGCCGCCCGGCGCGGCCGCGGCGATCAGGAACAGCCCCCACAGCAGGTACCACGGCCGGATCGCCGGGCCGAGCACGGCCACCGCCGTCAGGCTCAGCCCCAGCGCGTACAGCGGCCCGCGGCGTGGTGGCCGCAGCCAGACGACCACCACCGCGACCGCGGTCGCGAGCAGCCCCAGCGCGTGCCACACCGGGGTGGCCAGCGGCGCCAGCCCGCTGCCGAGCGCGTGCAGCAGGGCGCCGGTGGCCCGGCCGAGTGCGCTGGTCAGCGCCCAGTTGCCGGCGGACGCGGGGGTGGACAGCGCCCCGATCCAGCCGTAGCCGGTGCCGGTGACGGCCGTGGCCACGCCCGTGGTGACGAGCGCGAGCGCGGCCGTGGCGACGAAGACGCCGATACGTCGTCTGCGGCCCGGTATCCGGCGCGCCCACAGCGAGGCCACCGCCAGCAGCCCCAGCGCGGCGGGCGCCTTGACCAGCGCGGCGAGCGTGACCAGGACGGCGCCGCAGGCGGGCCACCGGCCGGTCGCGGCCACCAGCCCGGCGCCGAGCAGCCCCAGCATCACCGCGTCGTTGTGCGCCCCGCCCACCAGGTGCAGCAGCAACAGCGGGTTGAGCCCGCCCAGCCACAGCGCGGCGCCCGGGTCGGTGCCGCAGCGGCGGGCCAGTACAGGCAGGGCGAGCACCATCAGCGCCACCCCGAGCAGCGCCATCAGCCGCAACCCGAAGACGCCCAGGGGGAGTTCGGCGCGCGAGGCGTGCGCGATCGCGCTCTCGAAGGCCAGCGAGACCGGGCCGTACGGGGTGGGCGTGTGCTGCCACACCGGCGCCACTTCGGCCGCGATCGGCTCGCCGAGCCGTACCGGGCCATGGGTGTAGACGTCGATGTTCGCGTGCACCATCGCCCCTTGCGCGAGGTAGCTGTACACGTCCCGGCTGAACAGCGGGGGAGTGGGCAGCAGCGGGGCCGCCCAGGTGGCGAGCGTCACCAGCAGGCTGCGGACCCCGGGCGGTCGCGGACCGCGCACCTCGCGCCCCAGCCACCACCAGGCCGCCACCAGCAACACCAGTCCGAAGTAGGTGCTGACCAAGCCGAGCGCGGCTCTTCCGGAGTCCGGGGTGAGGGCATCCCCCACGGGCAGCGCTCCGGCCGTCGCGCCACCCGCGGCGAGGGCGACCGAGCCCGCGAACCCGAGAAGCCGGCAGTGGTGCGGAGCGATGGCGACACCTTGGACGAGAACACGACGGACCAGCACCCGCCCCACACTTGCCGCGACGTATGGCCGAAACGTGACGTCGCGGTCACCGGCGGCCGACCGGGAGGTGTCGGCCGCGTCACCCACCCGGGCCGGTCACCAGCCCGGGCCGCGTCACCCGCGCGGGCCCGCCGCTCCGGCGAGCGCTCCCACCGGGGGCGCGCTGCCCTCGATCGACGACCAGGGCGCCTTGTCGGCCACCAGCTGACGCAGTTTGAGCACCTCACGCGGGCTGTTCCAGCCCAGCACCCCCACCACCCGCCCCCGGTGGCCGTAGGCGACCACGAAGTGGCGGTTGTCCAGCTCGCCGTGGAGCACGGCGAGTTCGGCGTCGGAGGGAAAGATGCCGTACGCCTGGATGTGGGCGTCGTACTGGTCGGTCCAGAAGTACGGTACGGGGGCGAACGGAACGTCGTCGCCGAGCAGGTTACGGGCGACCGCCTGGGCCTGCTCGGTCGCGTTCAGCCGGTGCTCCAGGCGCATGCGGGCGCCGAAGTGCTCGTTGTACCAGGAGGCGACGTCGCCGGCCGCGTAGATGCCCGGTACCGCCCGGCAGGCGGCGTCGCACTCCACGCCGTTGCTCAGGCACAGCCCGGACCCGGTCAGCCAGCCGACCGACGGTTCCGCGCCGATGGCGACCACGACGAGATCGGCGTGGAGCACCGCGCCGTCGGTCAGTTCGAGCCCGGTGACATGGCCGCCGGCCGAGAGAAACCGGGTCACCCCGGTGCCGCAGCGCATGGACACGCCGTTGTCCCGGTGCAGCTGCCCGACGAGCCCCGCGATGCGGTCGCCGAACTGGCGGCGCATCGGCACCGGACGCGGATCGATCATGGTGACGTCCAGCCCCATCCGGCGGGCCGCCGCGGCGGCCTCGGCGCCCAGGAACCCCGCGCCGACCACCGCCACCGTGGGCCTGCGCTGGAGGTCGTCGCGCAGGGCGAGCGCGTCGTCGAGGGTGCGCAGCAGATGCACCCCGGCCAGGTGGTGGGCGTCGGGCAGGCTGCGCGGGGTGACCCCGGTGGCGATGACCAGGGTGTCGTACGGGACGCTGCCGCCGCCGTCCAGCAGTACCCGCTCGGCGACGGTGTCGAGCCCGGTGGCGGACCTGCCGAAGAGCAGCTCCGCGTCGAGCGCGTCCAGTTCCTCGTCCGTGCGCAGCTTGATCCGGTCGTGTTCCCAGGTGCCCGCCAGGATCTGCTTGGACAGCGGCGGCCGGTTGTAGGGGGTGTGCGGCTCGTCACCGATCAGGGTGAGCCGCCCGCCGTAACCCAGCGAGCGCAGGGTGACGGCGGTGGTGAGCCCCGCCACCGAGGCGCCCACGATGACCACGTTCCCCGGGCTGCTCACGACTCGGCCAGGGCGATCGCCAGACCGGGGCAGACGGCGGCGGCCCGGCGCACCTCGCCGTGCAGTCCGCTCGCCGGGAGGTCGTCGAGGAGGACGGCCACACCGTCGTCGTCGCGCTGGTCGAACACCTCCGGGGCGGCGAGCACGCATTGGCCCGAGGCCACGCATCTGTCCTGATCTAACGTCACGTGCACGGAGTTCTCCACGCTTGGGGTGTCGGGTCGGGCGATGCGGGGCTACCGGAGCAGGGGGGAACGCGCTCACCACGTGAGCCGATTGGTAAACGATCGTTCTGCAAGCGGCGACACGGAGGCTAGTTGGCCTTGCGTGCACAGCACAACACGCTGAGTTCAAAGATGGCCAATGAGGGTCACATATGAGCCTGGCATGTGCACGAACGGATCGGTGTCGCGAATAAACCCGGTCAAAATTCAAAAGTGGCAGGTCAACGACGAGCATCGGCACCATGATCGCGGCCTTCGCCGCCCGACGCGCGGCCACACGCCCCGGCCTCGTCGGTTGTCAACCACCCCCGGCTCACATGGCGGAAACGCGCAGGTTACGAAAGCTCCGCTTCGCTCACGTACCGTCGAAGAGATCGATGCGATGCCACGCGGACCGCACCCACCCCGCGTCACTCGGAACACGGAGGATCTTTGCGCGCGTTTCCCGCCCTGCCCGACTGGCTGACGCACCCCCTGCGCGGGGTGCGGGCCCTGCGCGGCCCCGTGCCGTGGCCCGCGGTGCTGCGCGGAGCGCTCGGCGTGGGCCCGGTGGTGGCGGCGGGAGTGGCCACCGGCAACACGCCCGCCGGGGTGACCGCGGGGCTCGGCGCGATGTTCGCGCACATCAACGATCGCCCCGCCACCCGCCGCACCCGCACCGTGCGCATCGGGCTCCCGGCGCTCGCGGGAGCCTTCGGCCTCTTCACGGGAGCCTGGCTCGGCGCGCTCGGGCTCGGCCCGTGGATCGCCCTCGCGCTGGCTACCGTCGGTCTCCTCTCCGGCGCCCTCAGCGCCGTCGGACCGGTGTGCTCGGCGGCCGGAGTGCAGCTGATGGTGCTCGGCGTGGTGGGGGCCGGAATGCCACTGCCCGAACCCCCGCCGGTGCGGGCGGCGATGCTGCTCGTCGGCGCCACCTGGGTCATCGTGATGGCCTCCCTGCTGCCCATGGTCCACCGGTTCCGCCCGGCGGCCGCCCCCGGGCCCGACGAACGCGGCGCGGTGGCCGCCGTGTACGACGCGCTCGGCGAGCTGATGACGGTCGTCGGCACCGAGGGCGCCCAGGCCGCGCGGCGCCGGCTGACCTCCGCGTACGACACCGCGTACGAAGCCCTCTACGCCCACCGCATCCCCTGGCAGCGCCCCGACGAGGAGGAACGGCGGCTGCGCGACCGGCTGGCGGTGGCCGGAGGGCTGAGCGAAGCGGTGCTGACCCTGCTGTGGGAGAACGAACCCCTGCCCGCCCGGGTCGCCCGCACCCCCGCCCAACTCGCCCGCTCGGTACGCACCGGACTGCCCCCGGGCCGCCTCCCCGCCCCCGAACCCAGCACGGCGGGCAGCATCGCCGTACACCGGGCGGTCCTGCTCGCCGCCCGCGTCTTCGACGGCGAACCCGCGCCCCCGGTCGGCGCCGTCGGCCCCGGCCCCCGGCAGCGGCTGCGCCGGATGCTCGGCCCGGCCGGACGGGAGTACGCGGCCCGGGTCGCCCTGTGCGTCGGCGTGGCCACCGTGCTGGCGCGCTTGCTGCCCAGCGACCACTGGTACTGGCTCCCGGCCACCGCCACCTTCCTGGTCAAGCCCGACATGGGCCCGCTGGTCTCGCGCGCCCTCTCCCGCGCCTTCGGTACGGCGCTGGGCGTGGCCGTCTTCGGCGTGCTCGCCACGCTGCTCGGCCCGATGACCGGAGTGCTCGGGCTGTGGCCGGTCGCGGTGGCGGCGGTGTGCGCGGCGCTCATCCCCGTCTCCGTACGCCACTTCGCGTTCCAGACGGCGGTGCTCACCCCACTGCTGCTGTCCCTCGTCTACCTCGGCGGCGACACCGACCCCGGCTACACCCGGCTCACGGACACCCTGCTCGCCTGCGTGGTCGTGCTCGCCGCGGGCGCCCTGCCCGGCCTCGGCGGCCCGCGCGCCCAGGTGTCCGTCCGCCTCTCCCTCGCCGTCCGCGCCACCCGCGACCACCTGGACCGGGTGCTGACCGCCGAGGCGCCCTACGCCGAGCGGCTGCGACTGCGTCGCGAGGCCTATCGCGCGCTGGCCGACGCGCGCCGCGCGGTGGAGGTGGCCAGCGCCGAACACCCGCCGTTCGGACGGGACTTGGCGGCCTGGGCGCCGGTGGTCTCCGCGCTGGAGGAGATCGTGGACGCCGCCACCGCGTGCGGCGTACGGCTCGACCAGGGCGCGCCGTACCCCGACGCCGAACTCACCGCCCGGCTGCGCGCGGGGCTGTCCGACCTCGCCGACGCCGTCGCCACCCGCCGTCCCCCGACGGACCTGGTCCTGCCCGCGGGGGCGGCGGTGACGGACTGCGCGACCCTCGCGGACGTCACCGCCGGGCTGCGCAGGGCCCGCCGACTGGCCTCGAACTAGCCCTGCACGGGCCCTGTGACACCGCTGTTACGGGAGGCGTGGCTTCCACCACAGCCGGTCGGGCCCGGACCTGGTGGGGTTGCCGGATGGGTGCCTCCCCACTCCAGAGACGGCAGGTGGCGCAGGCGTGATCGTGGGTCTCGGCATCTCCGCAACCTGTGCCCTCGGGGCGCTGATCGCTCTGCTCGGGGTCGTCGCGATGGCGTTTCCGGGCCGGCCCGAGCCCTGGCCGGAGCATCTGATGCGGCGTGCCGCGGGGCTGGCCGCCTTCGCGGCGGCAGCCATCTACTCCCTCGGGCTCTTCGCTGTGCTGTCGTCGGAGCACGAGACCAACAACGGCGCGAACTCAAGTCCGGCTCCGGCATGCCGTGACGGCTTCGCGGCGGACACGGTCCGGCACCTCTCCCACCACCGGTCTTCCTATCTGCCGCTGCGTTTCGACTGCGTCCGCGACGACGGCACCACCTACCCCAGCGAGCCCGACTACGTGTGGATGAACTGGACGACCCTCTTCCTCCTGTTGTCCTGTGCGGCGCTGATCGTCGGTGCGGGCTACGTGTCCGAGTTCCGTGCCCGCAAGGCCGTCGAGCCTCGGCGCCGCTGACTGTACCTACTAGTATGTACAGTCACCTGCCGGGTCCGACCGAAGGAGAACCGCCGCCATGCCATTCGTCCGCATCGACGCGCTGAGGGCCGACAGCGAGAGGCTCGACGCGCTCGGCCGCGCCGTGCACGACGCCCTGACCGAGACGATCGGCTTCCCGCCCGACGACCGGTTCCAGGTCCTGACCAGTCACGACGGCACCAGCAGCACACTGGCTTACGACGACTACCTCGGCGTGCCCCGCGACGACGGCATCGTGTACATCGCGATCACCATGCGCTCCGGCCGCACCCCCGACCAGAAGCAGGCGCTGTACCGGCGGATCGCCGAACTCGCCCACGAGTACGCAGGGACCGAGCCGCGCAACGTATTCATCACCCTGACCGAGAACACGTCCGTCGACTGGTCCTTCGGCTACGGAGCGGCCCAGTACGCGGCCTCGGACTGAGGGTCAGGCCAGGGCGGCCCGGGCGGGCTTCGGGACGTTCCAGAAGTGGTGCATGGCGTACGAGCGCCACGGCCGCCAGCCCTCGGAGTCCTCCAGGAACGCCCCGGCCCGGCTCGCCCCGGCTCGCACCGCGACATCCCCTTCCAGCAGGACGTCCGGGTCGCCCAGCGCCCGCATCCGGATGTAACCGGCCGTCCACGGGCCGATGCCGCGCAGCGCCAGCAGCTCCTTCTCGGTCCGGTCTCGGTCGGCGCCGGTGTCCAGGCGCACCGCCCCGGTGGCGAGCGCGGCGGCCAGGGTGCGCAGGGTCGCGCGCCTGCTCTCCGGCATGCCGAGGTCCGTGAGCGGGCTGTCGGCGAGGCCGTCGGCGTCCGGGAAGAGGTGGGTGAGCCCGCCGCTGGGCTCCGCGAGGAGCGTTCCGTACGCGGCGACCAGCGCGTTGCCCAGCCGCTGCCCCGCGGCGACCGACACCTGCTGGCCGAGCACGGCGCGGACGGCCAGCTCATGCGCGTCGGCCGCGCCCGGCGAACGCAGCCCGGGCCGCGCCGCCACCAGGGGTGCCAGCGTGGGGTCGGCGCCCAGCCGTTCGGCGACCGCGTACGGATCGGCGTCCAGGTCGAACAGGCGGCGGATCCGCTGGGTGGCGGTGGTCAGATCGCGCAGCTCGGTCAGGTGCAGCCGGCACTCCAGCCACCCGTCACCGGGGCGCTCGTCGACCTCCACGACACCGCTGCCGTGCGGCAGCCGCAGGCTACGGCGATAGGTGCGCTCGCCCGGGTCGCCCACGACCTCCTCCACGCCGGTGAGGGCACGGCGGGCGAGATAACCGAACACCTCCGCGGTGGCGTACGGACCGCGGTAGGCGAGCCGCAGCGGCACCCCGGCCGAGGCGGACGCCTGCGCCCGCCGCCCCACCGGCCCGAACCGGGAGGCCCGGCCCGGGCGGGCGGCGCGCAGCTCGGTCGGGGTGGCGGCGTAGATCTCCCGGATGGTGTCGTTGAACTGCCGCACACTGGCGAACCCCGCCGCGAACGCGATCTCGGCGGCCTGAAGGTCGGTCGTCTGGAGCAGTATCCGCGCGGTGTGGGCCCGTTGGGCGCGGGCCAGCGCGACGGGCCCGGCGCCCAGCTCCGCACCCAGCTGCCGCTGCACCTGCCGGGCGCTGTACCCCAGCCGCGCCGCCAGCCCGGCCACCCCCTCGCGGTCGACCACCCCGTCCCCGATCATCCGCATCGCACGCCCGACGGCATCCGCCCGCGCGTTCCACTCGGCGGAGCCGGGCACCGCATCGGGACGGCAGCGCCGGCAGGCCCGGAAACCCCCGCCCTGCGCCGCGGCCGCGGTCGGGAAGAAGCGCACGTTCTTGCGGTGGGGCGTGGTCGCCGGGCAGCTCGGGCGGCAGTAGATCCCGGTGGTGGCGACGGCGAAGAAGAATTCCCCGTCGAAGCGCGCATCACGGCTGCACACCGCCTCGTACATGCTGTCGTCGCTCATCACACCCCTACTGTGCGCCATCCCGTGGCGATGTGCTGGCGGAAAACGGACATGACGCTCAGGGTGTGCTTGATCAGCGCGGGGAGCATGAATGACGGGTTCACGGTCTGCCCGAGACGCCGGTACGGCACGAGTGTCGAGATGGCGCACACCTGTGCCGCACACTGGTGAGTCATGGAGCTCCAGATCACCGCGACCTCGCCCGAGCATCCGGCGTCCCTCCTCGATCTGCCGTGGCACACACCGCTGGAGGAGTGGCCGGACGAGCATCTGGTCGCCCTGCCGCGCGGCATCTCCCGCCACGTCGTGCGGTTCGCGCAGGCGGGTGGCGAGGTGGTCGCCGTCAAGGAGGTCGGGGAGTGGGCGGCGGTGCGCGAATACGGGCTGCTGCGCGACCTGGACCGGCTCGCCATACCGGCCGTGGACGCGCTCGCGGTGGTCACGGGGCGGACCGACGGGGACGGCGAACCGCTGGAGCCGGTGCTGGTCACCCGTCATCTGGAGGGGTCGCTGCCGTACCGGTCGATGTTCGAGACGACCATGCGGCCCAGCACCATCAAGCGGCTGCTCGACGCGCTCGCCGTGCTGCTGGTGCGGCTACACCTGGCCGGTTTCGCCTGGGGTGACTGCTCACTGTCGAACACCCTCTTCCGGCGCGACGCGGGCGCGTACGCCGCGTATCTGGTGGACGCCGAGACCGGGCAGATCCAGCCGAAGCTCACCAGCGGGCAGCGGGAGTACGACGTGGAGGTGGCCCGGGTGAACATCGCCGGGGAGCTGATGGACCTGGAGGCCAGCGGCTCCCTGCACCCCTCGGTCGACCCGGTGCTGTTCGGCCAGGCCATCGAGGAGCGGTACACCGCGCTGTGGCACGAGCTGACCCGGCAGTCCGTCTATCCGGTGGCCAAGCGCCGCTACATCGACCGGCGGGTGCGGCGCCTGAACGACCTGGGCTTCGACGTGGCCGAGATGCAGATCGAGCGCTCACCGGACGGGGACACGGTCACCTTCCTGCCCAAGGTCGTGGACGCGGGCCACCACCAGCGCCAATTGCTCAGGCTGACCGGTCTCGACGCGGAGGAGAACCAGGCCCGCAGCCTGCTGAACGACCTGGAGGCGTGGATGGCCACCCAGGACGACTACGCCCCCGGCGATCCCCTCGGCGCCCGCCCGGAGGTGCTGGCCCACCGCTGGGTGCGCGATAAGTTCCGGCCGACGGTGCGGGCCGTACCCCTGGAGCTGCGCGGCTCAGCCGACACCGCGCAGATCTACTACGAGGTGCTGGAACACCGCTGGCTGCTGGCCGAACGGTGCCAGGGCGACGTGGGCCTGCAAGCCGCCGCCGAGGACTACACCCGCAACGTGCTGGGCGGCGGCCGCCCGCCGGGGTGACCGGCGGACGGACCGGAAGGGCCTTGTGGCGCGGTGCGGTTCAGGGCCGCAGCGCGGACAGCGTCTGCGAGATGGACGCGATGACCCGAGGCGCCTCGTTGTTCAGGTAGAAGTGGCCACCGGTGTAGGTGTGCAGCTCGAACCCGCCGCTGGTGTGCTCGCCCCACTTGCGGGCCTCGTCGACCGTCGCCTTGGGGTCGCTGTCGCCCACGTGCACGTGGATGGGGGTGGCGAGCTTGGGGCCCGGCGTGTAGCGGTAGGTCTCCGCGGCCTTGTAGTCGCTGCGGATCGCGGGCAGCACCATCCGCAGCAGCTCTTCGTCCCCGAGGACCTGCGAATCGGTGCCGCTGAGCGCCTGCATCTCGGCGATGAGACCGTCGTCGTCGCGCAGATGGACCGACTCGTCGCGCTGCGTGGACGGCGCGCGCCGCCCGGAGGCGAACAGCGCCACCGGCACCACGCCCTTCTGCTCCAGGCGCAGCGCCACCTCGAAGCCGAGCGTCGCGCCCATGCTGTGCCCGAAGAGCGCGAGCGGCTTGTCCGTGTACGGCAGCAGCTCGGGCACCAGCGCGTCGGCCAGCTCTCCGATGGTGCTGATGCACTCCTCGGTGCGGCGGTCCTGGCGGCCCGGGTACTGGATGGCGAGTACGTCCACCGCCGGGGCGAGTGCCTTCGACACGGGGAAGTAGTAGGAGGCCGATCCGCCGGCGTGCGGCAGGCAGACGAGCCGCGTCGTCGCGTCCGGCGCGGGATGGAACTGCCTGATCCACAGACTGGTGCCGGTGGGGTTTGCGGTCACCTGACGTCCTTTCGTGCCGCTGATTCTTGCCGCTTGTTCGACAGCGCGCGCTCGCGCGCACGCACACGGATACAAGCCTGCCGGGTCGGCCCGAACGGCTACAACCCCTATTTTTCGGACGCGTTGTTGAGGTGGTGCCCCTAGGAGTCCTAGAGCGGCACCCGTACGGCGGGTCTGCGGCCGGCGGCGCGCACCGTCAGGGCCGCCAGTGCCTCCGGGGCGCCCGCCTGCCCCCGGGCCCCCGGGAACGCGTTGATGTCCACGATCACCGGGCCGTCCGGTCCGCGCAGCACGTCCACCCCGTACACCTCCAGCGCGAACACCGAGCCGACCCGACGCACCAGATCCAGCCATCCGGGCGGTAGATCGTCCAGGGGCAGCGGCAGCGTCAGGCGGCCGCCTTTGCCGACGGACAGCTCGGAGGTGCGCAGCGCGGCGAACACCGTGTCCGCGACGACCCACAGTTTGTGGTCCCAGCCGTCGTTGGGCGTGAAGTCCTGGACCACCACGGGCTCGTCGGGCCATGCGGCGGCAAGCTCCGCCAGGCGTACGGGGCCGTCGACCCGGGCCACCAGGTCGTGGCGGCGGCTGTGGCGGCTCTTGACGACCACGGGGTACCCGAGCCGCGCCGGGTCGAGCCGTCCGAGCGCGGACACCGTGCGGGTTGCCGCGAACGGCAGGCCCGCCCGCCGTGCAAGCGCCGCCATCGCCCTCCGGTCCTGGCAGAGTTCCGTGGCCGCGGCGGAGTTCACCACGGCCGCGCCGCGCGCTTCCAGGGACCGGGCCAGCGCCAGCGCCCGCGGCGTACGTGCCTTCAGCAGGTAGACGTCGGACAGCTCGCCGGGGACGTCCGTGGCCTCCGGATCGACCGCGACCAGCTCATGGCGCGGCGTCAGCAGGGCCGCCGTGTCGGCGAGGAGCTGATGGTCCGGGTCGGCGGTGATGAGACCGACCCTCATCCGGCGCCTCCCACCGTCGCGGGCATCTGCACCGGCACCCGCACCGGTCCGGGCAGGGCGCCGAGCACAGCGCCGGTGCCGGTGCCGGTGCCGGTCCCGGTTCCGGTTCCGTTGTCGTTTCCGGGGCCGGTGGCGCCCCGCCGGGCAAGCTCCAGCACCGCGCGCCCCACCCGGGCGGCCGCGTCCGGAACCTCCTTGAAGCTGGGGAAGTCGTTCACGTCGACGACCACCGGGCCGTCCGGCCCGAGCAGGATGTCCACCCCGTACAGGTCGAGTCCGTACACGGCGCCGACCTCGGCGGCGATCGCGGCCACTTCGGGGGACAGCGTGACCCGCCGCCCCCGTACGCCCCGGTCCGGGCCGATCGGTGAGCCGCGCTCGGTCGCGTACAACTCGCCGCCAACGCAGTACACCTTGAGGTCGATGCCCGAATTCGGCACATAGGGCTGGGCGATCAGCATGCCCTCGCGGGCCAGTTCGGGGCCGAGTGCCGCCAGCCGGCCGGGCGACTCCACCAGCCGCACGGCCCGCCCCGAGCTGCCGTCCGCGGGCTTGACCACCAGCGGGAACTCCGAGTCCGGTAGCTCCGCCAGCGCTTCGGGGCGGGCCGCCGCGTAGGTGGTCGGCACCGGCAGGCCACGGCTGCGGCCGATCGCCGCCGCCAGCGCCTTGTCCCGCACCCCCCGGATGGACCGCGCGTCGTTGACGGTGGTGAGCCCCACCGCGGCCGCGGCCTCCAGCAGCGTCAGACCGGGCCCGCCGGACACGGTCTTGAGTACCCAGGCGTCATGGCTTCCGGCCCGTATCGCATCGGATATCCGCAGCAGCGAGCGGCCGGGCCGCAGGACGTCCACCTGATGGCCCCAGGCGCTGAGCTGACGGATCACCTCTTGCGGCATTCCGTCATGGCGATAGCGCTCCTCCACCAGAAAGCAGAGTCTCATCGGCCTTCTTCCTCATAACCAGACACATCACCCGGGCTGCCGCCGAGCGGGTCCGGCAAGCCGTGGACCCTCAGGATGTCATCACGCGTTCTCCCGTCATTTCCTGCCCCACCCGGTTGGTCCGGCGACGCCGCCGGGAGGCATGCGCGCGGAGGACGGCGAGGGCCATGACGAGCGTCCACAGCTGCGGCGCGAAGGCCGCGACCCGTTCCAGGCCCCCCAGCCCGAGACCGGGATCGTGCCGGGTGAAGAACATCCCTGCCGCGGCCACCGCGAGGGCGCCGATGCCGAAGGCCGCGGCGCGCAGCCTCCCGAACAGGGAACCGCGAGGCGTGCATCCGGCGAGGAGGAGCCCGATGTTGCCCACGCCCATGATGAGGAGCGCACCCAGCACGTGCAGGTCCTCATGGACGTCGGCGGGGACCAGTCCCACCAGGATCCACGCGCCGGAGCTGACGGCGAACAGGATTCGGGCGCTCCACGACGCGCGTCCTCGCCCCCAGTGGACAACGGTCAGCAGGGTCCCGGCGAGCAGCAGCACGCCCTGCGCGGCGAAGGACGCGTTCATGAGGCCGTGCAGGGGTGAACACACGTACCGGGGGCGTGAGTCGTCCCACATGCCGCAGTGCACATTGCCGAGGTCGCTGATGTTGTTGCCGCGCCAGCTGTAGGGCGTACGCCAGTGGGATTCGACGATCAGCTGGACGGCCAGGAACTGCACGGCGTTGACGATCCATGCGACGGCACCGATCACGGCCGCCTTCTGTCTGCGGGTACCCGGACGGGATACGGACTTCGAATTCACGGTCACCTTTCCGCGCTGAGGGAATCGGCAGGGGCAGGCGCAACGCTCGCAGCCGGGATCGGTCCGCACACCACGGTGATGAGTGAAATGCGGCTCCCTCTTCCTCGGGGCCCGGTCCGGCACTTTCGGGGGAGACGTCAAGGTCTGTTTATTCGGCTAAATTTCCTTTATCGTCCTGAGCATGATGCTGACCAGGCGGGAGCGGGAAGTTCTCGCGCTGCTGCGACGGGACCCGCTGGCCGGGGCCCAGGCGATCGCCGACGCCCTCGGCACCACCCGGGCGGCGGTCAATGTCCATCTGTCCAACCTGGGCAAGAAGGGCGCCATCCTCGGGCGGGGCTACATCCTCCGCCAGGAGCACGCGGTGGTGGTCATCGGCGGCGCCAACGTCGACGTCAAGGTGCGCAGCCTGGCGCCGCTCGCGTACCGCACCAGCAATCCGGGCCACGCCCACACCAGCCCCGGCGGGGTGGCCCGCAACGTGGCGGAGAACCTGGCCCGGCTGGGCACCCCGACGCACCTCATCGCCGCCGTCGGCCAGGACCCGGCGGGGGAGCGGCTGCTGAGCGAGATCCAGGCCACCGGGGTGCGGATCGACCACGTCCACCGCGGTGCGCACCCCACCGGCACCTATACGGCGGTGCTGGACGCCGACGGCGAACTGGCCGTGGCCGTCGCCGACATGGCCGCCACGGACGGGCTCGGCCCCGAACACCTCCAGCCCGCGCGCGAACTCATCGGCAACGCGAGCATGCTGGTGCTCGACGGCAACCTCTCCTCCCCGGCGCTGGCCTACGCGCTGGACATCGCGAGCGCCGCCGGAGTGCAGACCGTGATCGACCCCGTGAGCGTGCCCAAGGCGGCGCTGCTCGCCCCGCTGCTCGCCGCCGGGCGCCCGGTCTTCGCCGTCACCCCGAACGTGGCCGAGCTGGGCGCGCTCACCGGCCGCGACACCCTCCGGGACAACGGCGACGATCGCCAGGTCACCGAGGCCGTGGCCGTGCTGCACGAGCGCGGCGTCCAGTACGCATGGGTGCGGCTCGGCGAGCGCGGCTCCCTGCTGAGCGGCGCCGAGGAGGGCGTCACCTTCCTGGACGCTCCACCGGCCGAGGTCCAGGACGTGACCGGCGCCGGTGACGCGATGCTCGGCGCGTTCGTCCACGCCCTGCTCACCGGCGAGGACCCCGTGGCCGCCGCCCGCTACGGCCACGCCGCCGCCGCGCTGACGGTGGCGACCACCGCCACCGTACGGCCCGATCTGACCCCGCGCCTCGTCGAGGACGCGCTCACCCCGCGCCTCGTCGAGGACGCGCGACACGCCCCACCGCGGAGGACGACATGACCACCCCCCATCCCCGGCTGACCCTCAACCAGGAGGTCCGGGAGGCCCTGCGCGACGGTCGGCCCGTGGTCGCGCTGGAGTCCACGATCATCAGCCACGGCATGCCGTATCCGCAGAACGTCGAGATGGCCACCGAGGTCGAGGCCATCATCCGCGCCGAGGGCGCGGTCCCGGCCACCATCGCCGTCCTCCACGGCACCCCGCGCATCGGACTGGACCGCGCCGATCTGGAACTGCTCGCCACCGACCCTGACGTCGGCAAGGTCAGCGTGCGCGACCTGGCCCATGTCATGGCGCGCGGCGGCCACGGCGCGACCACCGTGGCGAGCACGATGCGGCTCGCCTCGCTCGCCGGGATCAGGGTCTTCGTCACCGGCGGCATCGGCGGGGTGCACCGCGGGGCGCAGCAGTCCTTCGACATCAGCGCGGACCTCACCGAGCTGTCCACCACCGCGGTGGCGGTCATCAGCGCCGGGGTGAAGAGCATCCTCGACATCGGTCTCACCCTGGAGACCCTGGAAACCCTGGGCGTGCCGGTGCTCACCCACGGCACCGACGACTTCCCCGCGTTCTACTCCCGGGTGAGCGGCTTCGCCTCCCCGCTGCGGGCCGACTCCCCGGAGGAGATCGCCGCCGTGATGCGCGCCCAGTGGGACCTGGGCCTCCCGGCCGGGCTGAGCATCGCCAACCCGGTCCCGGAGGCGGACGAGATCCCCGCCGAGCGGATCGACGGCATCATCGAGCAGGCCCTCGCCGAAATGGCGGAGGCGGGCATCGGCGGCAAGGACGCCACGCCCTATCTGCTGGGCCGCATCGTGGAGCTGACGAAGGGCGAGAGCCTGCGCACCAATATCGCGCTGGTCAAGAACAACGCCCGGCTCGGCGCGCGCATCGCCATCAACTATGCGGAGACGGCGACGGGTTGACGGCGACGGCCTTGAAGAACGTGTAGTGGAAGGTGCCGTCCGCGGCCGCGGTCCGGTGCAGATCGGTGATGCCCCGGTCCCAGTCGGCGGCCGTGGACACGCCCGCGGCCAGCGCGTCCTCCCGGACGGAGGCCACCATGGCGATGAAGGTGTTGCGGGTGAAACTCTCGGCCAGGCCCGGCCGGGTCCCGTCGGCGTAGACGGTCCGCGGCCGGACCGTGACGTCGTGGAATCCGGCATGGGTCAGCAACGGCTGCAACTCCCGTCCGATCAGGCCGTTTCCGCCCGCCTCGGACTGGAGCCGGTTCAGTCCGCCGATCGCCGCCTGGGCGTACGCGCTGTGCGGGTGGAAGAACGCCGAGCCATGGTCCCCCTCGATGACCGTGACGGTGCCGCCCGGCCGCAGCACCCGCCGCAGCGCGGTCAGCGCCTTCCGCGGGTCCGGCAGGTGTTCCAGCACGAAACACACGAAGAGATGGTCGAAGGCGGCATCGGGGAACGGCAGATCGAACAGATCGGCCCGATGCCACGCGACGTCGGCCCCGGGCACCTGGGCCGCCACCCGCGCGCGGGCCTGCGCGAGCGATGCCTCGGAGACATCGACCGCCACCAGCCGCGCTCCCGGGCTGTTCGCGGCCAGGTGCACCGTCTGGGCGCCGACTCCGCACCCCACCTCCAGCACCCGGCTCCCCGGCGGATACGCCGTGCCGGTGTGCAGCAACTCCGCCAGGACATCGGCCTGATCGCCCAGCCGCCGGGCCTCCTGATCCGAATAGCCGTGGACATAGCCCCGGACATCACTCCGGACATCGCCCTCGACATCACTCTCAACATCGCCGATCGCTGTCATCCCGCGCCCCTCACTCATGGTTCCCGCCAGCACGTGGCACGCGTCGATCCTGGCGTCACAATGGTCCGATGGACAGGTCCAATGAAGGCGCCATCGACAGGTCCAAAGCGCCCGGCGCCGACTTCCTCCAGCTGGACCTCGGCGACGCGCCGCCCGGTGGGCTCGCCGACTGGCTGGCCCAGCGGCTCCGGCGCGCGATAGCGGACGGACGGCTGCCGGTCGGGAGCAGGCTTCCGGCCACCCGGGTGCTCGCCGCCGAACTGCACGTGTCCCGGGGCGTGGTGACCGAGGCGTACCGGCGGCTCACCGAGGACGGGCACGTCGCCGGGCGCGGCCGCGGCGGCACCGTCGTGGTCGCCGCTCCCGTCACGGCACGGGCGCCCGTACGGAAGCCCGCCCCCGCCCCCGCCACGGCACCGGGCGGCCCGTTCGCCACCGAGCCCGGCGCGGACGTGTTCGACGTGCTGCGCGCGGCCCCGGCCCGGATCGATCTGTCGCCCGGCGTCCCCGACCTCACCGCGTTCCCGCGCGCCGCGTGGCTGCGCGCCGAACGCACCGTCCTCGCCGCCCTCACCGCGTCCGACTTCGGCTACGGCGACCCGCGCGGCACCCCGGCGCTACGGCTCGCCATCGCCCACTGGCTGGCCCGCAACCGCGGCATCAGGGCCGAGCCCGACGAGATCGTGGTCGTCGCGGGCACCACCCAGGCCCTCGCGCTGCTCGGCCGGGTGCTCGGCGACGACGGCATCCGCCAGATCGCCGTGGAGGACCCCGGTTCGCTCGGGGTCCGGCAGCATCTGCGCCACACACGGCTGGACACTCCGCCGGTCCCGGTCGACGAGGACGGGATCCGGGTCGACGCGCTGCGCGCCCTGGGGGCGCCCGCCGTCCTGGTCACCCCGGCCCACCAGTTCCCCACCGGCGTGGTGCTCGGCGGCCACCGGCGCCGTGAGCTGACGCGCTGGGCCGACGCGGGCGGGCTCATCGTCGAGGACGACTACGACGCCGAGCACCGCTACGACCGGCCCCCGGTCCCGGCCCTGCGCTCGATGCTGCCGGAACGGGTCGCGTACGTCGGAAGCGTGTCCAAGCTGCTGGCCCCCGCCCTGCGTACCGGCTGGATGATCCCGCCGCCCCCGTACCGCGACGCCATCGTCGAGGCCAAGCGCTACGCCGACCTCGGCAACGCCGCACTGCCCCAACTGGTGCTCGCGCACCTGTTGGAGTCGGGGGCGATGGAACGTCAGCTGCGTCTGCTGCGCACCCGCCACCGCCGCCGCCGGGACGCGATGATCGACGCGATCGGCGCCCGGCTGCCCGGCGCGGTGGTGCACGGCGCCGCGGCGGGACTGCATCTGATGGTCACCTTCGACGCCGGGTTCGCCGACACCGACCTCGCCGCCGCCGCGCTCGTCCGCGGGGTGAAGGCACAGCCGCTGTCCTGGCACAGCCGCCGCCCGCACCGGCCCGGGCTGGTGCTGGGCTACGCGGCGCGCACGTCCACCGAGATCGCCGAAGGCGTGGCCCTCCTCGGCGACGCGCTGCGCACCGTGCGCTGAAGCGGGCGCTGGACGGCCGTTCCGGCCCCGCCGCCGCGGTGGCGCGTCACCGCTCGGGCCAGAGCGAGTCAGGCCGACAGCGAGCGGACCTCGGCGAGGGCGACCCGGCCGCCGACCTCGATGGAGCCGTCCGGCTGGGGGCTGGTGAGGATCTGGGAGCCCTCGCCCTGGGTGATGTTGAGGGCGCGGCCCAGCTCACCGGAGAGCACCAGGGCGGCGGCGCCGGTGGCCTCGTCCTCCACGATCCCGTCGCCGCGGCGCGGGAAGGCGCGGGCGCGCACCCGGCCCGCCGGTTCGTCCTGCCAGGCCCATGCGTACAACCAGCCCTCGCCCTCCGGAGGTGAGGGGAGGGCGTCGACCTCGGCGGGGGTGGCGTACTGCTGGGTGCGCCGCCCGGACGCCGATGCGGGGTGGCCGCCGATCCAGGTGAACTCGCCGTCCTGGCGGGCCGGGACCTCGCCGGCGCTGCGCCGGGAAGCCCCGGCCGTCGTGGAGCGGCTCGGCGGCCTGCTGTCCTGATGGTACGGACGGCCCCGGACCGTCAAGTGACCCCGCCGGTAAACCAGTTGCGGGTGCCGACCCCCGGTGCTGGGGTGACCGGATGGACCTTGACGCAGTACGCGAGCTGTTCGACCGGCAGCTGAGACAGGGCGCGCAGGCCGACGGCCCCGGGACCCGGGTCGAGCGCGTGGACGGGGTGGTACGCCAGACCGGCACCGCCGACGACTGGAACGGCGTCCGCTGGTCGGACCTGGACGCGTCCACGGCGGACGCGGCCATCGCGGCGCAGATACGGCACTTCACCGCCCGGGGGCGCGCCTTCGAGTGGAAGCTGTACGCCCATGACCGGCCCGGCGACCTCGGCGCGCGGCTCGCGGCGGCCGGTTTCGCCGCCGAGCCCGAGGAGGCGGTGATGGTCGCGCCGGTGCGGGATCTGCCCACCGCCGTCGATCTCCCCGAGGGCCTCCGGCTGCTCCGGGTCACCGACGCCGCGGGGGTGGAGCTGATGGTGGACGTCCACGCGCGGGCGTTCGGCACCGACAGCGGCCACCTCAGGCACCGGCTGCTCAGCCGGTTGCGCGAGGCGCCGGACACGGTCGTCCCGGTCGTCGCGATGGCCGGTGACCGGGCGGTGAGCGCCGCGCGTATGGAACTGCCCCCGGATACGGACTTCGCCGGGCTGTGGGGCGGCGGCACCGTGGCGGAGTGGCGCGGCCGCGGCCTGTACCGGGCCCTGATCGCCTTCCGCGCCCGGATCGCCGCCGAGCGCGGCTACCGCTATCTCCAGGTCGACGCGTCCGACCAGAGCCGCCCGATCCTGGAGCGGCTCGGCTTCGTCCCGCTGACCACCACCACGCCGTACGTGTACGGGGGATAGCCGCCCGGCGTTCCCGGTGGCGTTGTCAGTGGTGTGCTCTACGGTCATGCCATGATCACGCCTGACGATGTCCGCCGGATCGCGCTGTCGCTGCCGCAGACCACCGAGAAGATCGCCTGGTCCATGCCCACTTTCCGGGTCGCCGGGAAGATGTTCGCCACGCTCCCCGAGGACGAGACCTCGATGGCCGTGCGATGTCCCAAGGTAGAGCGGGACGAACTCGCGCTCGCCGAGCCGGAGAAGTTCTGGATCGCCGACCACGAGGCGGGCTTCGCCTGGGTGCGGGTGCGGCTTGCCGCCCTGGAGGACCTCGATGAGCTGCGGGACATCCTCGTCGACTCCTGGCGGCAGGCCGCGCCGACCGCGCTGCTCGACGCGGTGCCGGAGTCCGGCGGGGCGGCCTCGGACTGACGCCTCCTCGGCATGCGCCTCCTCGAAATGTGCCGGTATGTACGTTCGAGGAGGTAACCGACACGGGTGAAATACCCGACTCTTTCGGGCTATCGGAGTGCTGGCTTCCGCTCTTCGCGGTTCTCTGGAAGGAGACCAGCGAGGGAGGCCGCATGGTGCACGGCCGCGAGACGAACCGCCGCGCCGGCCCCGGTCGGCCGTGCACCGTCCTGATGGTCGCGCTGCTGGCTATCACCCTGCTGCACGGACTGCTCTCCCTCGGCGTCGTCCATCCGCCGCCGCCTTCCGCGAACCACTGCGGACCCGGCGTCCTGTCCCCTTCCGCGTCGCCCTCCGCGTCGCCGTCCGCGTCGCCGGAGGAGGACGAGCGGAACGACCCGCGTCCGGCCGCCCGCGCCGCCCATGAGCTGGGCCGCCACCCGGCCGGTCATCCCGGGAGCGCCTGCGCCACCTCGGTCCGCTCCCACCGCTCCCTTCCCACGGCGCCCCCGCACCTCGCCGTCGCCGTCGACCGCGCTCGCGCCGCCGACCGTACGGCGGGCACCGCCGTGGCCGGCTCCGCCGACGAGGCCGCGCCCCGTCGGCTCCCCGCCCGGGACGTCGTCCTGCGCTGCTGAGCGGGCCCCGGGTCGTTCCGCATCCCGTACCCTCCCGCATCCCCCGCATCTCCCGTATGTGCCGCCGCACGGGCGGAGCGCGGGTGCGCCACGGCCTGCCCCGGATCAGCCCATCGCCTCGTCCGACCCCCGCAGGAGCCCCCGCATGCCCATCGACGTCTACGCCGCCATGGGTGCACTGGTACGTGCCGAAGCCGCACGCCGGTCCACCGTCCCCGCCCAGTCCGACGCCGCCGCCCCGCCGCACCGAGACCGCCGAGGTGTCCACCCGCGTACCGGCGCGCCGCCCGGTGCCGCCCGGTCGCCCCGTGCGGCCGCGCCCGCCCCGGCGCCGCGCCGCACCGGGTTCCTGTGGTCCCTGCGCACCGCATGGCGCGATGTGTGGGGTATGTGTCGTTGACGCCATGACGGGCGGGATCGCAGCCTGAAGGGGTGAACGAGCGACGCATCGTCTTCGTGATCTTCGACGGGTTCCAGTCCCTCGATCTCACCGGCCCGCATGAGGTGTTCCAGTACGCCGACAAGCTCGCGGGCGGCTACCGCCGCCAGATCGTGGCACCCCGCCCGGGGCCCGTGGCCTCGTCCAGCGGACTGCCGGTGCACGCCGCGCACGGCGTGGCCGACCTCGACCCCGGTGGCATCGACACCCTCGTGGTGGCGGGCGGCACCGGGGTCGACCGGGCGCGCCACGATCCGGAGCTGACCGGGTGGATCGCCGACGCCGCGGCCGGTGCCCGCCGGGTCGCCTCGGTGTGCAGCGGGGTGTTCCTGCTGGCCGCCGCCGGGCTCGTCGACGGGCTCCGGGTGACCACCCACTGGGCGCGCGCGGAGCAGCTCGCCCGGGAACACCCCGGCGTGCGGGTCGACTGCGATCCCATCTTCATCCGGGACGGCCGGGTGTGGACCTCGGCCGGGGTGACGGCCGGGATGGATCTCGCGCTCGCCCTGGTGGAGGCGGATCTGGGGCGGGAGGTGGCGCATGCCGTCGCCCGCGAGCTGGTGCTGTTCCTGCGCCGACCCGGCGGCCAGTCCCAGTTCAGCGTGGGGCTGTGGTCGGCGCAGCCCGCCACCGACTCCCTCCGCGCCGTGGTGTCCGCGATCCACGCCGACCCCGGCGCCCGGCACGGCATCGCCGAGCTGGCAGCATGCGCCGGGTTGAGCCCCCGCCACCTCCAGCGCAGGTTCACCGCCGAACTCGGCACGCCGCCCGCGGCCTATGTGGAGCGGGTGCGCGTGGAGGCGGCGCAGCGCGCGCTCGCCGGGGGCGACGACCCCGTGGAGACCATCGCCCGGCGGTACGGCTTCGGCACCGCCGAGACCCTGCGCCGCGCGTTCCACCGGCACGTCGGCGTCGCGCCGTCCGACTACCGGGACCGATTCCGATCCACCAAGGAGCAGATATGACGACGTACGGGCTGCTGGTCTTCGAGGGCGCCGAGGAACTCGACTTCACCGGCCCCTGGGAGGTGTTCACCGTCTCCTCGATGCTGCGCGACCACGCCGACACCGCCGTGCTCATCGCCGAGCAGCCCGGCGCCGTCCGCTGCAACAAAGGCATGCGGGTGCTGCCGGACCACACACTGGAGGACCACCCGCCGCTGGACGTCCTGCTGGTGCCGGGCGGCAGGGGCACCCGCCGCGAGGTGTCCAACCCGGCGGTCACCGACTGGATCCGCCGCACCTCCGCCGCCGCCACCTGGACCACCAGCGTCTGCACCGGGGCGCTGCTCCTGCACGAGGCGGGTCCGGCGCGCGGGCGCAGGGTCGCCACCCACCATCTCTTCGAGGACACGTTGGAGGCGCGCGGCGACATCACGGTCGTGCGCGACGCGCGGTACGTCGTGGACGGCTCCCTGGTCACCAGTCAGGGCGTCTCGGCGGGGATCGACATGGCGCTGTGGCTCGTCGGCCGTCTGCACGGCGTCGACCACGCCCGCGCCGTACGCCGCTACATCCAGTACGAGCCCGCTCCGCCCTACCTCGCCGACGAGCCGGTCGCCGACCGTGGAGGGGCGGCCGGTTGATGACGCCGGGGGCTTATTGCGTACGCTACGCAGGTGCATGAATTCAGCATCAGGACCGCGACAGCCGACGACCTCGACGCCGCCCGCGGCGTGATGCTCGACACCGTCTACCGCGACTTCGGGACGGGATACGTGCCGCGCTGGCACGCCGACATCATCGATCCCGGCGCCGCCTATCTGCGGTCGCCGCGGCACACCCTCCTGGTCGCGGTGGACGAGCGGGACGGGACGGTCGCCGGGACCGCGGCCCTCGACTCCCGGGGGCCGGCCCATCCGCCCAACCCCGCGTGGCTGGCGGAGCGGTACCCGTCGGGGGAGACCGCCCAGCTGCGCCGGGTGTACGTACGGCCGGAGTACCGCCGCCAGGGGCTGGCCCGCCGACTGGTGCGCGCGCTGCTCGACTTCGCCGCGGCCGACGGGGGTTACCGCGCCGTCTATCTGCACACCGACCCGGGCGTGCCCGGTGCCGAGCCGTTCTGGCGGTCGCTGGGGAAGGCCGTGTGCGACGAGCGGGAGGAGCCGGGGGACAGCCGGGTCCTGCACTTCGAGGTCCCGATGGTCTGACCTCGTCGGCGTGATGGAAATGATTTTCACGTAGTCTCGCTGTTTCCCCTCCGTCTGTTCCCGCTCCGCGCAGCACCTGGAGAACGTGTCCCATGCCCCCTGCCCGTCGTCGGACGGCCGCCGCCCTGCTGCTCGTCCCGCTGCTCACCGGCTGCTTCGCCTCCCCGAACGGCACGGCGTACGACGCGGCGGGCGGCTCCGGCGTGGGCGGCGGCGGGCGGTTGCGGGTCGCGATGGCCTTCCCGCCCGCCGAGCGCTTCTCCCCGTACGGCGCCGACGCCACCCTGCTCAGCCGGCTCGGCGTCACCGAGGGGCTGACCCGCCTGGACGGCAACGGCTCCGCGTCGCCCGCGCTCGCCGAGTCCTGGGCCCGGGAGGGCCGCCGCGGCTGGCTGTTCACCCTGCGCGAGGCCCGGTTCCAGGACGGCACCGCCGTCACCCCGAAGGCCGTCGCGGGCGCCCTGAACCGAGCGGCGCACGCCGACCCGGTGCCCGCCGCGCTCTCCGGGGTCAAGCTCACCGCCAGGCCCGCGGGGGAGCGGCGGGTCCGGCTCACCACCGCGGCCGAGTACCCCGCGCTGCCGCTGACGCTCTCCAGCCCGAGCCTCGCCATCCTGTCCCCGAAGGCGTACGGCGAGAAGGGCGCCCCCGACCCGACCGGCACCGCCACCGGACCCTTCGTACTCGGCCGGTCCGCCGGAGCCACCCGGGCCACCCTGAACCGCTTCGGCGAGTACTGGGGTGGCCTCGCCCACGCCTCCGGCCTCGACGTCCGCTTCATCGCCGACGGCACCGCCCGCACCAACGCCCTGCGCACCGGCGAGGCGGACATCGCCGAGGCCGTCCCGGTCTCCCAGGCGGCCACCCTCGACAAGCCCACCCTCCGGGAAGTGCCCACCGCCCGTACCACCGGCCTGTTCCTCAACACCCGGTCCGGCCCCTTCGCCGACCCGAAGGTCCGTGCCACCGCCCGCGGGGCCACCCAGCCCGGCGTGTTCGCGCGGGACGTGTACGAGGGCCACGCCGACCCCGGCCAGGGCGTGTTCGGCCCCGCCCTCTCCTGGGCCACCGGCAAACAGCCCGCGCCCACCGGGCGCCCCGCGCCCGCCCGCGTCAAGAACACCACGCTCACCCTCGGCACCTACGACAACCGGCCCGAGCTGCCCGAGGCCGCCCAAGTGGTGCAACAGCAGCTGGAGAAGGCCGGATTCACGGTGAAGCTGGAGGTCCGGGAGTACTCCCGGCTGGAGGCCGACGCGCTCGCGGGCAAGTTCGACGCCGTCGTCGCCGCGCGCAACACCATGCTCGACACCGGCGATCCCGTGTCCTACCTCGCCAGCGACTTCACCTGCCACGGCAGCTACAACCTGGCCGGGCTGTGCGACAAGGCCGTGGACCGGGCCGTCGCCGAGGCCGACTCCCGCGCCGACACCGACGAGCGGCACAGCGCCTCGCTCGACGCCCAGACCGCGATCCTCCGCACCGACGCCGTCGTACCCCTGGTGCACCAGCGCATCATCCACGGCGTCCGCACCTCGGTCCGGGGAGTGGAGCTGGACCCGTACGAGCGCACCCTCATCGGCCCCGGTACACACCGTTGACCGGCATACGCCGCACCGCGGCCACCCCCACCGACGGACGCGCCACCGCGCTGAGCGCGCTGTGGCGCGCCGCGCTCGCCCTCCTGCTGCTGTGCGGCATCGGCCTGCTGCCCTGGCTGTCCCGCACCGACCCCGCCCGCACCGTGCTCAAGGCGCGCGCGGCCGACCGCGATCCCACCTCCGAGGCGCTGGACGCCATCCGCCGCGAACTCGACCTGGACGCCGGGCCGTTGCACCTCCTCGGCCAGTGGCTCGGCGGGCTGGCCCACGGCGACGCGGGGACGTCCTGGCTCTCCGGTACGGCCGTGGCCCCCATGGTCGCCCAGGCCCTCGGCTTCTCACTGCTGCTGATGGCCGGGGCACTGACGGTCGCGGTGGCCACCGCCGGTGCGGTGTGCGCACGCACCCTGTGGCTCGGCGCGCGGCGCCGACCGCTGCCACGCGGGGCGGGAAGCGGCGGCGCACTCCTCGCCGCGCTGCCGGAGTTCCTCATCGCCACCGTCCTGGCCGCCGTCATCGGGGTGCGGCTCGGCTGGCTGCCCGCCGTCGGCTGGTACGGATGGCCCTGGCTGCCGCTGCCCGCGCTCGCGCTCGGCCTGCCCGTCGGCGCCGCGCTCGGCCGCATCCTGGACGACGTCCTGCCCGGTGCCTTCGCGGAACCCTGGGTCCGGGCCGCCGCCGCGCGCGGCATCCCCGCCCGGCGCATCGCCCGGCAGGCGCTGCGCCGGGCTGTCCCCGGAGTGCTGCCCAACCTGGGCCTGTTCGTGGTCGGCTTCACCGGCGGCGCGGTCGCCGTCGAGCAGGTCTTCGACATCCCCGGCCTCGGACGGCTCACCCTCCAGGCGGCCCTCGCCCAGGACCTGCCGGTCCTCCAGACCGGAACGCTCGTACTCATCGTGTTCGCCACCGCCGCCGGTGGCCTCGCCCGGCTCGCGGCCCGGCTGCTGCTCGGCCCCGCCCTGCGCGACGGCGAACTGCCCACCCTCCACCGGCCGTCCGGGCCGCCCGCCCGCGCGCTGCCCCTGCTGTACGGGGCCGTCCTGCTGGCCGTCATCGCCCTCGGCGCGCTCCGGGACCCGATGGCCCTGGACACCACCGCCCGCCTCGACGGCCCGTCCTGGCAGCACCCGTTCGGTACGGACGCGCTCGGCCGCGATCTGCTGGCCCGGGTGGGACACGGCGCGCTCACCACCCTCGCCCTCGCCCTCGCGGTGAGCGCCTGCGCCCTGGCCGTGGGGCTGCTGCTCGGCATGGTGCCCCGGCTGGCCGGGGGGCTCGTCGAGACCGCCAACGCCGTACCGCCCGTGCTCGCCGGGCTGCTGGTCGCGGGCACGGCCGGGGCCGGTCCGTACACGCCCGCGCTCGCCGTCGCCGCCGTCGCCTGGGCGCCGCTGGCCGCGCACACCGCCGCCCTGCTGAACCAGGAGCGCGCCGCCACCCACCTCGCCGCGACGCGCGCCCTCGGCGCGGGCCGCCGCCACCTGCTCCGCCGCCATCTGCTGCCCGCCGTGCTGCCGCCCGTCACGCGCCACGCGCTGCTGCGGCTGCCCGCCGTGGCGCTGGCCCTGGCCTCCCTCGGTTTCCTGGGCCTCGGCGCCCAGCCGCCGTCCCCCGAGTGGGGCAGGCTCCTCGCCGAGAACCACCCCTACGCCGAACGCGCGCCCTGGGCCGTGCTCACCCCCGCCGCCGCGCTCGCCCTGCTGGGGGTGGTCGCGGTCACCTCGGCCGGGGGAGTGCGGTGGCCGGGACGGCGGGCGCGGCGGCCGGCCGCCCTCGATTGACACATCTCGAAACGTCGGCGGAGACTGGCGCGCACACGTATCTTGAACCCAAGTTCACCGCTCTTGAACCCAAGTTCACTGCGCGCACAGGCTGTTCGGCACGCGACCACGAAGGACACCGGAATGACCATCACCCGTGACCTGCTGATCGGCGGCAAGGACACTCCGGCCGCCTCGGGCCGCACCGCCGACGACCTCAACCCCTACACCGGCGAGGTGTACGCCACCGTGGCGGCGGGCGGGCCCGAGGACGTGGCGCGCGCGGTGGCCGCGGCCGACGCCGCCTTCCCGGAGTGGGCCGCGGTGGCGCCGTTCGACCGCCGGAAGATCTTCCTCACCGCGGCGGACCTGCTGGAGTCCCGCGCCGCGCAGGCCGCGGAAATCATGCGGCACGAGGCGGGCGGCACCGCGCCCTGGGCCCACTTCAACGTGGCGCTGGCCGCGAACATCCTGCGCGAGGCCGCCGCCGCCATCACCGCTCCGCGCGGCGAGGTGCTCAGCGCCCAGGAGTCCGGGGCGCTGGGGCTCGCCGTGCGGGAACCCATGGGCGTCGTCGCCGCCTTCGCCCCGTGGAACGCGCCGGTCATCCTCGGTGTCCGCTCGGTCGCGGCCCCGCTCGCGGCGGGCAACACCGTGGTGATGAAGCCGAGCGAGGACGCGCCGCTCGCCTGCGGGCTCTTCGTCGCCGACGTCCTGCGCGACGCCGGGCTGCCCGACGGTGTGCTCAACGTCGTCACCAACGCACCCGAGGACGCCGCCGAGGTGGCCGAGGCGCTGATCGCCGACGAGCGGGTGCGGATGGTGAACTTCACCGGATCCACCGGCGTCGGCCGCGTCGTCGGCGCCCACGCCGCGCGCCATCTCAAGCCCGCCGTCCTGGAGTTGGGCGGCAAGAACGCCGTCATCGTGCTGGACGACGCCGACGTGGACTACGCGGTGGACGCCGCCGCCTTCAGCGTGTTCATGAACTCCGGCCAGATCTGCATGTCGGGCGACCGCATCCTCGTCCACGAAAGCCTCGCCGAGGAGTTCACCGAGAAGTTCACCGCCAAGGTCGCCGCCCTGCCCTGCGGCGACCCCGCCGATCCGTCGACCGTGGTCGGCCCGCTGGTCCGCCCCGAGGCGGCGCAGCGGGTGGCGGCGCTCGTACGGGACGCGGTGGCCAAGGGCGCGACCGTGCTCACCGGCGGCGGCGCCCCCGAGGGCTCGGTCCACCCGGCCACGGTGCTGAGCGGGGTCACCGAGGACATGGACCTCTACCACGCCGAGGCGTTCGGCCCGGTGTGCGTGGTCGCCACCTTCACCGCCGACGACGAGGCCATCGCCCTGGCCAATGCCACCGACCACGGGCTGACCTGCGGCATCATCACCGAGAACGGCACGCACGGGCTGCGGGTCGCCCGCCGCATCCGCACCGGGATCGTGCACGTCAACGACCAGTCGGTGGCGGACGAACCACAGGCCCCGTTCGGCGGCATCAAGCAGTCGGGATACGGGCGCTTCGGCGGCCGCTGGGGCATCGAGGCGTTCTCCGACACCCGCTGGATCACCCTGGCCACCCAGCACGCCCACTACCCGTTCTGACCCGTCAGCCGAACCCCGGGAGGTGGCCGACGGCGTCCGGACGGCGGGCGGCGAGCCGCAGGACGCGGAGGGTCGAGCGCACCACCTGCTCCTTGACGCGGGCGGCGGTGGCGCCCCGCAGGACCAGATCCCGCGGGGCATCGTCCGCGCGCACGAACTGGACCAGCCCGTCCCGGCGGCCCAGGCTGACGCACTGGAGCAGATAGCGGAAGGCCAGCGGCTTCGGCTGCCGTCCCCGCGCCTCGGCGATGATCGCGGAGGCGGCGTGCGAGGCGGTCGGCAGGGCGGTGGCGCAGGCCATCCGCAGCGGTCCGGCGAGCGGTGAGGTGACCGCGGCGGCGTCCCCGACGGCGTAGATCCCCGGGCGGGACACGGAGCGCAGGTCGGCGTCCACCAGGATGCGCCCGGCGGGGTCGAGGGCGAGCCCCGCCTCCTCGGCGAGCTCGGTGTTCGCCGTCATCGAAGCGGCCCATACGACCGTGTCGGCGTCGATGTCCGCGGGGTCCGCCACCCGGTGGCCCTCCTCGATCCGCACCCCCAGCGCGGCGAGGACCGTACGGACATGGGCGCGGCCCCCGGGGGAGAGTCCGCCGCCGACCTCGCCCGTGGTGAGCAGCCGTACCCGCCAGTCGCGGTGGCTCTCGGCGAGTTCGGCGGCCAGCTCGATACCGGTGAGCCCGCCGCCGACGACGGCGAGCTCGCCGGGCCCGTCCAGCAGCCGCTTGTGCAGCTCAGCCGCCGTTTCCGTGGTGAAGGCGCGTTCGCCGACATCGGCGGTGCGGCTGCCGAGCGCGTACACCAGGCGGTCGTACGGAAGCCGGCGGCCGTCGTCGGTGTCCACCCGGCGGGCATGAGGGTCGATGCGGGTGGCGAGGGCGGCGATGCGGGTGATGCCGGTGCCCCGCAGCAGAGCCGTCAGCGGGTGCGTCACCTCGGGCCGCCCGGCGGCCCGTTCGTGCAGCCGGACCCGCTCGGTGAAGCGGTCGCTCGGGTCGACGAGGGTGACGTGGGCGTACGGGGCGAGGCGCAGGGCGGCCAGCAGCCCGCCGTAGCCCGCGCCCAGCACCAGAACCTGTTGCTTCTCCATGTCGATGGCCTCCTCACGTGGCGTTCACCCAAGAGACGCCACAGCCCGCCGGGGTGTGACGGTGACGCCGGTCACAGGTTCGGGAGGTCGAGGTGGCGGAGCTTGTCGGGGTTGACGACGACGTCGATGGCGGTGATCCGCCCGTGGTGCACGGTGAACGCGAAGACCACGGTCCGTTCGCCCGCCGGGTCCACGAAGACCAGGCCGGGGGCGCCGTTGACGTCCCGCCGCAGGACGGACATCGTCAGCTCGTCGAAGCCGCGGCCGAGGCGCTGGGCGAACCGGGCCACCTGGTCGTTCCCGAGGATCGGCACCCGGGACGCCACGACCTTCCCGCCGCCGTCCGAGCGCCACACCACCTCCGGGTCGAGGACCTCCATCAGCCCGTCCAGATCGCCGCCCATCACCGCGTCCAGGAAGGCGTCCACCGCGCGCCGGTGCTCGCCGCGGTCCACGGAGCGGCGCGGGGCCTCGGCCCGCACCCGCTTGCGGGCGCGCGAGGCCAGCTGGCGCACCGCCTCGGGGGACCGGCCCACGACCTCGGCGATCTCGGGGAACGGCACCGAGAACACATCGTGCAGGATGAACGCGGTGCGCTCTGCCGGGGTGAGCCGCTCCAGCACCGTGAGCAGGGCCAGCCCCACGGACTCGTCCAGCGTCACCCGCTCCTCCGGCCCGTCGCCCGCCACCACCGGCTCCGGCAGCCACGGCCCGATGTACGCCTCGCGGCGGACCCGGGCGGAGCCGAGCAGGTCGTAGCAGATCCGGCTGACCACCGTGGTCAGATACGCGCGCGGGTCGGCCACCTCGTCCCCGGGCAGCGCCTGCCAGCGCAGCCAGGTCTCCTGCACGGCGTCATCGGCGTCGGCGACCGACCCGGTGATGCGATACGCGACGGCCCACAGCCGGTCGCGCTGCTGCTCGAACTCCGCCAGCTCTGCCATGGCCCGATCCTCTCGTGTCCGCTTCCGGACCCCGGGGACAACGGGCCCGCGAGAGGAGACGTCGCGGCGGCCCGGAGTGTGACATCACGCCGTTTCCAGGCGCAGGATCAGATGGTCGAGGAAGGCGGAGACGGCGGCGGGCAGGGTGCGGCGGGCCATGGACTGGATCTGGACGCTGCGCCGTGACAGCTCGGGGTTGACCAGGGGCACCGCGGCCAGTCCGTCGGCGTCCAGTCTGCCCCGGTAGGTCAGATATCCGGCCAGCGTGACACCGCCGCATCTGCGGACGAATCCATCCAGCGCCCCGGAGTAATTGCTGATGAAGGCGGGCTCGAATTCCAGGCCCTCCGCGGCGACGCAGATATCGAAGAGCTGCCGCACCGTCGTGCCCTGTTCCATGAGGGCCAGGGGATAGGGCAGCAGGTCGGCGAGCGAAATCTCGTCCCGCTCCGCCAGCGGGTGACCGACCGGCATCAGGGCGTGGATCGGATGCGTTTGCGCGTATTCCACCCTGATGCCCTCTTCGGGTCCCAGCGAATAGGTGAGGGCGAGATCCGCGGCCCCGTCCCGGACTTCCTGGGTGGCCCCCGACGGGGAGGTGACCCGGAGCCGGAACCGCACACCGGGATGGCTCTCGCGGAACGTGACGACCGCCTCCGGCAGGACGTCCCGGCCGAAGCCCTCCGAACCGGCCAGCCGGATGGTGCTGCGGTACGGGCCGCCGAGACCGCGCAGGTCGGCGACGATCTGCTCGGACTCCAGCCGACTGCGCCGGGCGTACGCGGCGAGCAACTCACCGGCCTCGCTGAGCACCATGCCCCGGGGCTGCCGCTCGAACAGCGGGACCCCGATGTCGTGTTCCAGCCGGGCGATCCGCCGGCTGATGGCGGAGGCCGCCACATGCAGCCGCGCCGACGCCTGGCTGATGGAACCGGTGTGCGCGACCTCCAGGAAGTAGCGCAGCGAGGTCCCGGACAGATGCATGCCGGGTGACCCTACCCGCCGACCCGCGCACCGGCGAGGCCAGGGGCCGCCTTGCCGCGCGGGCAATGCTGCCTTCTCGGACCGGTAATTGTGCGCCCCGAAGGCGCCTCACTAGCCTGTCGACGTCATACCGGTGTTGTACCGGCATTGTCCCGCCGTCATATGCGTGTCCTGCCGGAATTCATTTTCCCGCCAGGTGAACCCCGCCATAAGGAAGGTCCTCGGTGACGCGTTCCGCAGCAATCCAGCACGCCTGCGACTACTTCGACTCAGGCGCGTTTCTCGAGGATGTGTCACGGCGCGTCGCCCTCCCCACCGAGAGCGGCGATCCGGCGTCGCTCCGCCCTTTGCGTACGTATCTCGAAGAGGAAATCGTCCCGGCCGTCGAACGATTGGGCGCCACCGCCCGCATCGTGGACAACCCGGTCCCCGGATACGGCCCCTTCCTGGTGGCCGAACGCCACGAGGGCGAGGGGCTGCCGACCGTCCTCACCTACGGACACGCCGACGTCGTCCCCGCCCAGGAGGACCGGTGGCGCACCGGCCTCCACCCCTGGCGCCTGGTGGTCGAGGACGAGCGCTGGTACGGCCGTGGCTCCGCCGACAACAAGGGACAGCACACCGTCAACCTGGCGGCGCTGGAGCACGTCCTGCGCGCCCGCGGCGGACGGCTGGGCTTCAACCTCAAGGTGCTCATCGAAACCGGCGAGGAGTGCGGCTCCCCGGGACTGCGCGCCCTGTGCGCCGACCTGCGGGACGACCTCGCCGCCGATCTGCTGATCGCCTCCGACGGCCCCCGCGTCCATGCGGAGCGTCCGACCCTGTTCCTCGGCTCACGCGGCGCCGCCCAGCTCACCCTGCGGGTGAACCTGCGCGAGGGCGCCCACCACTCCGGCAACTGGGGCGGGCTGCTGCGCAACCCCGCCACCGTCCTCGCGGGCGCGCTGGTCACCATCGTGGACGGCCGCGGCCGCATCCTGGTCCCCGCGCTGCTGCCGCCCGCCATCCCGGACCCCGTCCGGCGGGCGCTGGCCGACATCCCGGTCGGCGGCGGCGCCGAGGACCCGGCCATCGACGAGGGCTGGGGCGAGCCCGGGCTGACCCCGGCCGAGCGGCTCGTCGGCTGGAACACCTTCGAGGTGCTCGCCCTCGGCGCCGGAAACCCGGACGCCCCCGTGGGCGCCATCCCCGGGACCGCCGTCGCCCACTGCCAGCTGCGGTTCGTGGTCGGCACCGACGTGACGGACCTCGGCAAGGTCCTGCGCGACCACCTCGACCAGCACGGCTACCCCATGGTCGACGTCGAGGTGGGCCGCGCCATGCCCGCCACCCGCACGGACCCCGACCACCCCTGGGTGCGCTGGGCCGCGGGCTCGGTGGAGCGCACCACCGGCGCCCGGCCCGCCATCCTGCCCAACCTCGGCGGCACCATCCCGAACGACGCCTTCGCCGACGAGCTGGGCCTGTGCACCGTATGGGTGCCGCACTCCTACCCCGCCTGCGCCCAGCACGCGCCCGACGAGCATCTGCTCGCGCCGCTCGCCCGCGAGGCGCTCCAGATCATGGCCGGTCTGTTCTGGGACCTCGGGGACACCGCCCGGACCTGACACCCCCGGACCCGATATCGGCCGGGCCCGATCCCCCCGGGCCCGACACCGCCGCCACACCCCTCCCCGGCCCCGCGCACACCCCTGGAGCCCGCCTTGGACGCGACGAACCCCGGCACCACCACAGCCTCCGAGGCGGCCCGCCCCGCCGCTCCCGACACCCCGGTCAAGCCGCATCGCGTCATCATCGCCGCATCGGTCGGCAACGCCCTCGAATGGTTCGACGTCGCGATCTACGGATTCTTCGCCGCCACCATCGCCAAGCTGTTCTTCCCGTCCACGGACGACACCGTCTCGCTGCTGATGGCGTTCGGCACCTTCGGCATCTCGTACCTGGTGCGCCCGCTCGGCGCCGTCGTCCTCGGCCGGTACGCGGACCGGGTCGGCCGCAAGGCCGCCCTGATGCTGTCGATCAAGCTGATGATGCTCGGCACCCTGCTCATCGCGGTCATGCCCACGTACGCCGCCATCGGCCTGACCGCACCGCTCGGCATCCTGCTGGCACGGCTCATCCAGGGCTTCTCGGCGGGCGGCGAATTCGGCAGCGCCACCGCGTTCCTCGTCGAGCACGCGCCCCGGATGCGCGGCTTCATGGCCAGCTGGCAGTTCGCCAGCCAGGGCATCAGCACCCTGCTCGCGGCCTCCTTCGGCACCCTGCTCTCCAGCACGCTCAACCCCGGGCAGCTGGAGTCCTGGGGCTGGCGGGTGCCGTTCTTCTTCGGCCTGCTGATCGGGCCGGTCGGCTACGTCATCCGGCGCTACGTGGACGAGACCCCGGCCTTCGCCCACGACGAGGACACCGCCACCGGGCACGGGCCGGTGGCGGAGGTGCTGCGCCACCACAAGGGGCGTGTCCTGCTCGCCATCGCCGCCCTCGCCGTCTCCACCGCGATCACGTACCTGATCACCTACATGCCGGTCTTCGCCGTCAAGGAACTCGACCTGCCCGCCTCCACCGGATTCGCCGCGACCATGGTCACCGGCGCCGTCCTCACCGTCGTGACACCCCTGGTCGGCCACCTCTCCGACAAGACCGGCCGGATCCGCGTCATGGCCACCTCCGCCGTGCTGATCCTGCTGCTGATCCGCCCCGTGTTCGCCTTCCTGGTGGCACACCCCGGATTCGGGGTGATGCTCACCGTGATGTTCCTGGTCGGCCTGTTGAAGGCCGGCTACTTCGGGGCGCTGCCCGCGCTGCTGTCCGACCTGTTCCCGCGCTCCAGCCGCGCCACCGGGATGTCGATCAGCTACAACCTCGGGGTGATGCTCTTCGGCGGCACCACCCCCGTCGTGATCGTCTGGCTCGTCGACGTCACCGGCGACAAGCTCGCCGTCACCTGGTATTTGACCGCCCTCGCCGCCCTCAGCCTGGCCGCCGTGGCCATCGCGCGCCGCCGGTTCGGCATCCGCTGACCCGGGGTCCTGTGACGAAACGGGGGTGGCGCGGGAGGCCGGGAGAGGCGTAAGTAGTAGATGTGGATATTCGGCAGGGTCCCCCGGAGCTCGGCCGGCCAGGGCAGCAGGGGAGGCGGGCCCTGGTCGCGATCCCCCTGGCACTCATCGTCCTGATCGTGCTCGGCGATGTGTTCGGCCCCGCGAGCGTCCGCCTCAGCCCGCTGCTGATCGCCGCCCCCGCCATGACCGCGTCCTTCGCCGGACCGCTGCTCACCGGCAGTATCGGCCTGGTGGCCGTGGGCGCCCAGATCGGCATCAACGCCGGGCAGGACCGGCTGACCGCGCCCAACCGGATGGCCGAACTCTTCACCCTGATCCTGGTCTCCGCCCTCATCGTGCTGTTCCGCACCGTGCTCGACCGGCACGCCCGCGAGCTGGCCCGGGTCCGGGCGGTGGCCGACGTGGCGCAGAAGGTCCTGCTGCGCCCCCTGCCCGACCGCGTCGGCCCGCTGCGGATCGCCTCCGTCTACCTCGCCGCCGAGCCGGGCGCGGAGATAGGCGGCGACCTGTACGCGGCGGCCCGCACCTCGTACGGCACCCGCCTGATCATCGGCGATGTGCGCGGCAGCGGCCTCACCGCCGTCGCGGACGCCTCACTGGTGCTCGGCGCCTTCCGCGCCATCGCCCACTGGCCCGTACCGCTGCCCGAACTCGTGGCGCACCTGGACGCCGCCCTGTCCGCGGAGCGCACCGAACCCGCCGACCGGGCGCCCGGGGCGGGGGAGTCGTTCGTCACGGCCGCGGTGCTGGAGATCCCCGACGACCAGCCGGTGGTACGGATGGTCAACTGCGGACACCCGCCGCCCTTCCTGCTGCGCGACGCCACCATCAAGGCCCTCGAAGGGCGCGCCCCCGCACTCCCGCTGGGCCTCGGCCACCTGGCGGCCGGGCGCTACCGGGTCGAGGACTACCCGTTCGAACCGGGCGATCTGCTGCTCCTGTACACCGACGGTGTGATCGAGGCGCGCGACGCCGACGGCACGTTCTACCCGCTCACCGAGCGGCTCCACACCTGGGACGGCGAGGGCCCCCGGGGGTTCGTCGACCACCTGCGCCGCGACCTGCTCGCCCACATCGGCGGCCACCAGGGCGACGACGCCGCCCTGGTCGTCCTCGAACGCCGTCACCCGGAAAGCTGACCGCTGCGCGAACCACCGCTAAAGTGGTGATATGGGCAGCGGGAACGACGGCCCTGACGACTTCGGGCCAGACCCACTCGGCGATTTCCTCGCGCGCTTCCTCGGAACCGGGCCCGGCGGGCAGCGGTCCGACCGCCATGTCGACTTCGGCCGGCTCATGAGCGAGACCGCACGCAACCTCGTCTCCTCCGCCGCGTCGTACGCGGCCGAACACGGCAGCACCGACCTCGACACCGAACACCTGCTGCGGGCGGCGCTCACCGCCGAACCCACCCGCACCATGGTCTCCCGCGCCGGGGCCGACCCCGACCGGCTCGCCGCCGAAATCGACCAGCAGGCGGGAGACGGCCCGCCGCGCGGCTCGGTCGCCGTCACGCCCGCCGTCAAGCGGGCGCTGCTCGACGCCCACGAGATCGCCCGGGCCCGCGGCTCCTCGTACATCGGCCCCGAACACGTACTGATCGCCCTCGCCGCCAACCGGGACTCCACCGCCGGGCAGATCCTCCACGCCGCACACTTCGAACCCCGCAGCGCGCCCCCGGCCGGCCGTGCGGCCCCGGTCCCCGGCGCCGACCAGCGGCCCGTGGCGGACCGCCGCGGCACCCCGACCCTGGACCGGTACGGCCGCGATCTGACCGACCTGGCCCGGGAGGGCCGCGTCGACCCGGTGATCGGCCGCGACGAGGAGATCGAGCAGAGCATCGAGGTGCTGGCCCGGCGCGGCAAGAACAACCCCGTCCTGATCGGCGAGGCGGGCGTCGGCAAGACCGCCGTCGTCGAGGGGCTGGCGCAGCGCATCGCCGACGCCGACGTGCCGGACATCCTGCTCGGCCGCCGCGTCATCCAGCTCGACTTCGCGGGCGTCGTGGCCGGGACCCGCTACCGCGGCGACTTCGAACAGCGCCTCACCGCCATCATCGACGAGATCCGCGCCCACTCCGACGAACTCATCGTCTTCATCGACGAACTGCACACCGTCGTCGGCGCGGGCGGCGGCTCCGAGGGCGGCACGATGGACGCCAGCAACCTGCTCAAGCCCGCCCTCGCCCGCGGTGAGCTGCACGTCATGGGCGCCAGCACGCTCCAGGAGTACCGCCAGTACATCGAGAAGGACGCGGCGCTCGCCCGCCGCTTCCAGCCCATCATGGTCCCCGAACCCACCCCCTCGGCCGCCGTCTCCATCCTGCACGGGCTCCGCGACCGCCACGAGGCACACCACCAGGTCCGCTACACCGACGAGGCGCTGTTCGCGGCCGTTGAACTCGCCGACCGCTACCTCGCCGACCGCTTCCTCCCGGACAAGGCCATCGACCTGATGGACCAGGCAGGCGCCCGGGTACGGCTGCGCTCCAGCGCCCGCGGCACCGACCTGCGCGCCCTGGAGCGCGAGGTCGAACAGCTGACCCGCGACAAGGACCAGGCCGTCGCCTCCGAGCAGTACGAGCGCGCCACCGCCCTGCGCGACCGCATCGCCGAACTCGGCGCCCGTATCACCGAGGGATCCGGCACCCAGTTCCACGGCTCCCGGGTCTCCGAGGTCACCGTCGAGGACATCGCCGACATCGTCTCCCGGCAGACCGGCATCCCCGTCAGCAGCCTCACCCAGGAGGAGCGCGAACGGCTGCTCGGCCTGGAAGAACACCTCCACAAGCGGGTCATCGGCCAGGAGGAGGCCGTCGCCGCCGTCTCCGACGCCGTGCTGCGCTCCCGGGCCGGACTCGCCGACCCCCACCGCCCCAGCGGCAGTTTCCTCTTCCTCGGCCCCACCGGCGTCGGCAAGACCGAACTCGCCCGCGCCCTGGCCGAGGCGCTCTTCGGCAGCGAGGACCGGATGATCCGGCTCGACATGAGCGAATACCAGGAGAAGCACACCGTCAGCCGCCTTGTCGGCGCGCCACCCGGATACGTCGGCCACGAGGAGGCCGGACAGCTGACCGAGGCGGTGCGCAGGCAGCCGTACGCGCTGCTGCTCATGGACGAGGTGGAAAAGGGCCACGCGGACGTGTTCAACATCCTGCTCCAGGTGCTCGACGACGGCAGACTGACCGACGCCCAGGGCCGCACCGTCGACTTCAAGAACACCGTCATCGTCATGACCAGCAACCTCGGCTCCGAGGCCATCACCGGGCGCGGCGCCGTCCTCGGCTTCGGCGGCGGCGACGCCGAGGCCGACGAGGCGTCCCGCCGCGAGCGGGTGCTGCGTCCGCTGCGCGAACACTTCCGGCCCGAGTTCCTCAACCGCATCGACGAGATCGTGATCTTCCGTCGGCTCGCCGACGAACAGCTGCGCCAGATCACCGATGTGCTGCTGGAGGAGACCCGCCGCCGGATGCGCGCCCAGGACATCCCCGTCGACTTCACCCCCGCCGCCGTCGACTGGCTGGCCCGCCACGGCCACCAGCCGGAGTACGGCGCCCGCCCGCTGCGCCGTACGATCCAGCGTGAGGTCGACAACCCGCTCTCCCGGATGCTGCTCGGCGGTGAGCTGCGGCCGCACAGCCCGGTCGAAGTCGACGTGGAGGACGACACGTTGGCGTTCCACATCGAGCAGGAGCCCGCGGCCACCTGACCCGGCGGCCGGACCGTCAGCGCCCCATGGTCAGGCCGTCCTTCTGCGCGCCCCGGCTGAGGACCGCTTCCCGGATGGTGGACAGGGCGTGGGTGTAGTGGCTGTTGCCGGGGCTCTTCTCCAGCGCCCGGGGGAGGTTGACCACGCTGATCGGGTCGTTGTCCACGGCGTGCGGGATGAACTCCGCCTTCGCCACCTGCCACGGCCTGCCCTGCGCGGCGGGCGGTGTGAACGTGAAGCGGGCCGCCGAGCCCATCTGCCCGCGCTCGTCCGGCATCACGCCCGCGACCTGGTCACCCATGCCGTAGACCACCCAGGTGCCGTTGACCTTCTCGTACGCCTGGGGGACATGGGCGTGGGTGCCGATGATGAGGTCGATGTCGCGGCGTCCGTGGCTCCGGGACGCGGTGAGCTTCTTGGCGAGGGACAGCTGGAGCTTGTCCGGCGCCTCCTGCCATTCGGTGCCCCAGTGCGTGGACACCACGACCACATCGGCTCCGGCACGGCGGGCGGCCCGGGCGTCCTCGATGATGCGCTCGGCGTCGATGAGGTTGACGATCCAGGGCTTCCCCTCGGGCACCGGGATGCCGTTGGTGCCGTACGCGTAGGCGAGCTGGGCCACCTTCGCGCCGCCGGCCTCCATGATGGCCGGGGTGGTGCTCTCGCGGGCGGACCGGGCCGATCCGGCGTGCCGGACACCGGCCTTGTCCAGGGCGTCGAGGGTGCGGGTCACGCCCTCCGTCCCGGCGTCCAGCGTGTGATTGGAGGCCGTGGAGCAGGAGTCGTAGCCGAGTCTTTTGATCGCGCCGGCGATCTGCGGCGGGGTCTTGAACGTGGGGTATCCGGTGAAGGGCCCGCCGTTCGCGCCGTACACCGTCTCCATGTGGCAGATCGCCAGATCGGCCTGGGCGACCACGGGCGCGGCACCGATCAGCATGCGGTGGAAGTCGTATCCCTCACCGCCCGAGTCGGCGCGCGCCTGGCGGATGACGGAGGCATGGGCGAGGAGGTCGCCGGTGGCCACCAGCGTGAACTTCTTCTGGGGCTCGGCGCGTGCCACGCGCGCCGTCTCGGAGGGCTTCTGCTCGGCGTGGCCGGTGGCGGGGTCGCCGCCACTGCCGCACGCCGTGGCGGTGGCGAGCAGGGCGGCCGCGAATATCGCCGTTCGGTGGCGTCGGTGAGGGAACACGATTCACTCCGCACTCATGAGGGGCAAATGGGTGGTTTGTCGTATTTATGTGCACGACAGAAGATCACCCAGCGGAGTGGTGCCGAGCTTCACCGGAACGGCAGACCGGAAGCACCCGATGGGCCCTCTCGTTCCGGAGGTGTCCGCGGTGGTGTCCGTGGTGGCACGATGGGGCCACGCACAGCGGCGCGCCGTCCCGTGCGCCCGCGGCGGAACCCTGGGGAGGGACGCTCCATGCAGGCCGGCGAACCCAGCATCACCGCCCGCGCCGCAGCCGCCTTCCGCGCGGCACACCAGCGGCTGGAGGGCGGCAGAGTGTTCAGCGATCCGCTGGCCCTGCGCATCCTCGGCCCGGACGCCGACAATCCGGTCCTCGCGGCGGCGTTCGCCCCCGAGCGGGAGGCCGTCCGGCTGGGCGTGGCCGCCCGCGCCCGCTTCGCCGAGGACGCGGTGGCGGCCGCGGTCGGACGTGGCGTACGGCAGGTGGTGATGCTGGGAGCCGGGCTGGACACCTACGGGTGCCGCGCTCCCCAACGGGCCGCCGGATTACGGGTGTTCGAGGTGGACCACCCCGCCACCCAGGAATGGAAGCGCGACCGGCTGGCCGCCGCCGGGATCGCCATACCGCCCTCGCTGACCTTCGCCCCGGTCGATTTCGAGCGCCAGGGGCTCGCCGATGGCCTGGCGGCGGCGGGCTTCGACCCGGGCCGCCCGGCGTTCTTCGGATGGCTCGGCGTCGTCCCGTATCTGACCCGGGCGGCGGTGCTGGACACCCTCGGCTTCATCGCGGCCCTGCCCGGCGGCTCCGGCGTGGTGTTCGACTACGGAGAGCCGCCCGGCGCGCTGCCACCGGAGCAGCGCGCCGTCCACGAGGCCCGCGCCGCCTGGGCCGCCCAGGCGGGCGAGCCCTTCCTCAGCCACTTCACGCCCGAGGAGATCGCCTCACTGGCGGGCGACCTGGGGCTGACCGTCGCCGAGGACATCCGCTACGGCGAGCTGGCCGCCCGGTACGGACGCGGCGCGGCGGATCCGTCAGCGGAGGCCGGCGCCACGGGGGACGCGGGTGCCAACGGGGACACCGGCGCCACGGGCGACGCGGGCGCTCATCTCATCCACGCCGTGCGGCCACCGGCACGGTGACCCGGCTGGCAGCCAGATCGACGGTCACCTTCGCCCCGGTGGGGTCCTCGAAGTAGAGGAAGTCGGCGTCCGTGCCCGCGAGGACGAGGCCGATCCGGTGGCCGGGCTTGACCTCGTAGTCGTTCGGCAGTGTCTTCCAGGCGATGCGGTAGGACGTGCCCGGGTTCAGCGGTTCGGGAGTGGTCAGCGAGTGCCGGTTCTGCGCGTCCATCCAGCCCCGGGCGATCACCTCGGAGGGGCCGCGCACCGTCACATTGGCCGTCTTCCGGTAGCACGCGTCGTCCGCGGCGGTGCCCTCACCGTGGCAGGACTCCTCGGCGAGCCCGCGCAGCCCGTCATGGATGCCGTTCAGCGGATCGTTGCGCGACCAGTCGATCCGTTCGTCCTCGCCGTAGTCGACCAGCAGCGCGGTGAGGTTCGACGTCGGCTTGTCGAGGCTGACCCTGAGGTCCACGGTGGGGGTGCCCGAGATCCGCGCGCCGGTGCGCAGCGGCGGGGTGAGATACGCCAGCCGCCCGGGCCGGGCGGTGGCGGGGTCGGCGGTGAGGTCCGCCTCGCTCAGCTTGAGATCGGTGAAGGACCCGGTGTCGGTGCCGGTGGCGGGACGGAGCGCCAGCGAGCCGTCGGACTTCGGGTGCAGGGGCGACGGGCTGGTGCGGGCGGGCCAGTCGGCCTGGGTGGTCCAGGTGGTGGGACCGGACTGTAGGTCGACCCGGGGCTCGTCCATGATGCCGTTCCGGATGCCGTACAGCCAGTGGTCGAACCACCGGTGCACGGTGTCGACCCAGAGCGCGCGCCGCCCGGGCCAGTCGAACGGGTCGGTGTGGCCGTAGCGCCCGAGCCACAGCTTGCGCGGTACGCCGCGCTCGGCCAGCGGCTCCCACCAGTCGGCGAACTGGTCGATCCGCACGTTGTAGTCGCTGAGGTCGTGGACGGCGAAGACGCTCGCCCGCACCTTGCTCACCTGGGGAGCCGGGGGTGCGAGGTAGTCGCGCTCCTTCCAGTGGGCGTTGTAGTTGCCGGTGGCGTCGTCCTCGCCCGCTGCCAGCCGGTCGCGCACCGCCTGGCACTTCTCGGGCGGGTCGGAGTCCAGCGAACCGGCCAGCCAGGGGCCGAACCCGTTCCAGTGCTTGGCGCCGTTCGTCCGGGCGAACTCGTACCAGGAGCTGATCCCGGAGATCGGGACGATCGTCTCCAGCCCCTCCACCCCGGTGCCCGCCACGGCGTTCGCCAGCGTCCCCTCGTAGGAGTGCCCGATCATTCCGGTCTTGCCGCTGGACCAGGTGGCCTTCACCTCGCTGCCGTCGGTCCGGTAGGCGGTGGCCCGGCCGTTCAGCCAGTCGATCGCCGAGGTGGCGGCGGCGACATCGGCCTTGCCACCGATGGTCGGACAGCCGTCGGATCTACCGGTGCCGGTCATGTCGACGTCGACGACGGCGTAGCCGCGGGGAACGAAGTAATTGTCGTAGAACAGGGGGAACTTGGCGGGAGAACCATCGGCGGCGTAGGTCTTCTTCTCCGCCTCGAAGCCCCGGCCGACCGTGTCGTTGTACGGGCTGGCCAGCATGATGACCGGGACCTTGAGGCCCCGTTCGGTCTCCCGGGGCCGGATGATGTCCACGGCCACGCGGTCCTCGGCACCGTCACCGTCGCTGTCGGCGCGGGTCTGGACCATGAGGTGTTCCCGTACGGCGTCCCGGTAGGAGAACACCGGCTGGGTACGGCCATGGGTCACCGTGATCGAGGGCCCGGCGGAGGGGCGGGCCGCGGCGGGCCCGGTGGCGATGGCGGCGAGGGACATGGATATCGCGACCGCGACGACCGCGGCACCTCGCCATCGTGAAGTGAGCACACGGTCCTCCTGATCGCATGAGTCCTGCTGAGCGCATGAGGTGCGCTGATCGCAGGGGGCCTGTCCCGCCGAGGGGCGCCGGACCGATGGACAAGCGGTCCGGCGCCCCTCGGCGGAGGTTTTCCGAGCTCCGGCGGCTACTCGGCGATTTTGGTGCGCATGATCCAGCGAAAGACCGCCGGGACGAGATCGCCGTCAACGAGCTCGAAATGCTCGTATCCGTTGCGGTGCTGGATTTTGAGCTTCCGGGTGGCGAGGGACGACCGACCGGTCCGATGCGCCCGGGGGAGATCGTCCGGTCCCCCCTCGAGGATGACCTCGATCGGGGTGCCGTCGGGAAGATACGTGCTCTGTTCCGTCACCTGTTCACCTCTTTACGCGGGAACGTGGAGTTCGAGCCGGTCATCCGAGGTGAGGATGGCCCGCTGCATGTCCTGAAGGGCCCGGCACGGTTCGAGTCCGAGTTCCTCGTTGAGCGTCTTCCGCGCCGCCTGATACACATGCAGGGCATCCGCCCGGCGGCCGCAGCGGTAGAGCGCCAGCATCAGCTGGCGGTGCAGCGCCTCCCGCAGCGGATGCTCGGTGGTCAGCTGGTACAGATCACTTACCAGCTCGCGATGACGACCGAGCATGAGACGCGAATCCGTGAGCATCTCGACACATTCCAGGCGGGCTTCCTTCAGCCAGGTCTGAAAACCCTCGAGAATCGGCCCGTGGCACACATCGTCCAGCAGCGGGTCGCGCCAGAGGTCCAGCGCGCTCTCGAAGCTGGCCGTGGCCTGCTTGTAGCGCCGCTCCCTGAGATGATCGCGCCCCTCGCCCACCAGTCGTTCGAAACAGTGGAAGTCGAGATCATCCGATCCCAGGCGCAGCACGTATCCCGGGGGACGGGTGAGGACCGGGCTTTCGTTCTGGTGGGGCCGGCGCAGGAACTTGCGAATCTGGGACACATACACATGAAGACCCGCGATCGCCCGGCGCGGCGGGCCCTCCCCCCAGATCTCCGTGATGAGTTGGTCGATCGGGACCACCTGATCCGCGCGGACCAGGAGGACGGTCAACAGGACTTCGATCTTCCGCGCCCTGATGGATAATTTGCGCCCTTCCTCGACTACGCGGAGGGGCCCCATGATCTCATATCGCACTGCTTGCCCCGTCCGAGTCGCCGATGCGTGCGGTCATGGGACAGTCGGCGCCGTTGCCGGAAATCCCCGCGAGATTCTTGGTGTTTTCGTGTCCGCCCGGGGGTGGTGCCTGTCTACTGGAGGCGAACGAATGTGCGGGCCTGCGTCGCGTACGTACCGCCGAGCCGCCCGCCTGTGGGAAGTGGACCGGCTGTTTATCGCCGCACGGGGACGGACAGTGCTGCCGGTTCCGCTTACTCACGTCGTTCGCGACTGCCATTACTCACCCCTCTTTATCACGGACCTGCCGGTGATTCAGAAACCGCGAATCCGCAGTTCACTACCCCTGGCAGGTGCCCTTCGTCCTAAGCGAGTCCTATGACTACCCGCCTCACCTAGAGTCCGGATACATGCGCCCTTGAGGCGCCCCCTCGCGGAATGGCGCGCATTTCGATACCGTGTGGAAGATCAGGGTCCGGATATCGTCGGCCTCGAGTAGCGCGGTCAGCGAATGAGAATACGCTGATCGAGTCGGCGGGTTCAAGCACGACATGCCGAAACCCGCTTCCTCTCGGGCCCGTTGATGAGAAGTGGGTAATTGCAGGACTTATGGGGCCGGTCGCCCCGTGGAAACCGGCCCCGAAATCCTTGGTCAAAGCTTGTGGGCCACCACGATGGCGCAACCGGCACTGGGTACCGTGGGCAGCGCCGACTTGGCGGCGTCGAGCACCTCCTGCACGCTGACCCCGTGCCGCTCCTCGAACTCGCGGCGGCACTTCAGAATGCCGTCGATCATTCGGTTGGCGGTGTCCTTGGTGTGCTCGGTGACGTCCGTCAGCTCGTCCAGCAGCAGCCCGGCGTCGCTGATCAGGCCGGGCCAGTCCTGGAGCCGGGTCAGCGAGGTGACCACGTCGGGATCGTTCTCCGGCTGATAGCCGCCCTCGCTCTCGCTCGGCGCGGTCACGTCCGTCAGTACCAGCCGGCCGCCGGGCGCCAGCACCCGCGCCATCTCGCGCAGCGCCGTGGGCCGGTGCATGTGGTTGATGGATTCGAATGCGAGTACGGCGTCGAACGACGCTTCCCCGAAAGGCATGGCCATGGCATCGGCGTATTGGAACGACACCTGGCCGGACATCTGCTCGGCGAGCGCCGCTTCCGTCGCCTGCTTGACCTGGAGCTCGCTGATGGTGATCCCCAGAACACCGGCCCCGGTCGTCGACGCCACCCGCAGCGCGGGCTTGCCGATGCCGCAGCCCACGTCGAGGACCCGGTCTCCCGGCCCCACCCGCAGCCGTTCGATGAGCAGATCGGTGAAGCGGTCCGTCGCCTCCCGCACCGAGCTGGTGTCGGAGGGGCCGTCCCAGTAGCCGAAGTGGAAGTTGTCGTCCCACGCCATCTGTAGCAGCGGTCCGAGCGAACTGTAGTAGTCCGACACCTGGCCGCCTGGCGGCGCGGGTGATGGGGATGTCATGGCACTCCTCCTGTGTGCTCGGCGCTCCGATCGGCCGTCAAGTGGCCACATGGTCCACCTGTTCAGCGATGGTCCGGGGTTCCGGTAACGCGTCTCTAAAGTCACCGGCCGCGGGCTTTTGGTCTGCCTTTAGAACCGCGCCCCACGATGGGCCACGTGCTCGCACCGATCATCAATCCGGAGCGGGAGTGCCTCCCATGACCAACGACATCCCTGCCTACTTCGAGCGCCGTACGTGGTGTGATGGCTAGCGCCCCGCCCACCCGGCCACCTCAGCCCGCGGAGCCCATCGCCGTCGTGGGAATGGCCTGCCGACTGCCCCACGCACCCAGCCCGGCTGCCTTCTGGCAGTTGCTGCGGCAGGGCCGCCACGCCATCACCGCGATGCCTGCCGACCGCTGTCACCCCGGCTCCCCGGCCGAGCCGCTAGAGCCGGAAACTCCGGCTCGTTCGGTCGATTCGGCCACCGGCTGGTCCGGTGGATTCCTGGACCGGGTCGACACGTTCGACGCCGCGTTCTTCGGCATCCCGCCGCGCGAGGCGGTGGCCATGGACCCCCAGCAGCGGCTGATGCTCGAACTCAGCTGGGAGGCGTTCGAGGACGCCGGAATCCGCCCCGAGACGCTGAAGGACACCGCCACCGGTGTGTTCGTCGGCGCGATCTGGGACGAGTACGCGGTCGTGCTGCGCCGCCAGCGGCCCCTGGCGAGCACCCGGCACGCCATGACCGGTGTGCACCGCAGCATCATCGCCAACCGGATCTCCCACGGCTACGGGCTGCGCGGCCCGAGCCTCACCGTCGACACCGCGCAGTCCTCGTCGCTGGTGGCCGTCCACACCGCCTGCGAGAGCCTGCGCCGCCACGAGTGCACCCTGGCCCTGGCCGGTGGGGTCAATCTCATCCTCACCGAGGAGAGCATGGAGGCCGCCGCGGCCCAGTTCGGCGGACTCTCCCCGGACGGCCGCTGCCACACCTTCGACGCCCGCGCCAACGGCTTCGTACGCGGCGAGGGCGGCGGCGCCGTCCTGCTCAAGCCCCTTGCCGCGGCGGTGCGCGACGGCGACCCGGTGTACTGCGTGATCCGCGGCAGCGCCCTCAACAACGACGGCGCCACCGACGGCCTGACGACCCCCGACCCGGCGGCGCAGGAAGCCGTGGTGCGCCTCGCCCACCAGCGCGCCGGAACCTCACCCGGCGACGTCCAATACGTCGAACTGCACGGCACCGGTACGCCCGTCGGCGACCCCGTCGAGGCCACGGCGCTCGGCGGCGCCCTCGGCAGCGCCCGTACGGAGGACAACCCCCTGCCGGTCGGCTCCGCCAAGACCAACGTCGGCCACCTGGAGGGTGCCGCCGGCATCGTCGGACTGCTGAAATGCGTCCTCAGCATCACCCACCGGCAACTCCCGCCCAGCCTCCACTACACGACCCCGAACCCGCGCATTCCGCTGGCCGGTCTCGGCCTGCGCGTCCAGGACGAACTCACCGCGTGGCCACGCCCGGACCGTCCGCTGCTCGCCGGAGTCAGCTCCTTCGGCATGGGCGGCACCAACTGCCATCTGGTGCTCGCCGAGCCACCCGCCCCCGCGGCGGCCACCCCACTCCCGGCGCCTCCCGTCGTCCTGTGGCCGCTCTCCGCCCGGACCCCCGCCGCGCTGCGCGCCCAGGCCGCGCGGCTGCGCGACCACCTCGCCGCCCACCCCGGCGCCGACCCCGCGGACATCGGCCACGCGCTGGCCACCACCCGGACTGCCTTCCCCCACCGCGCCGTACTCCTCGGCGACGGCCACCACCCCGATGAGCTGCCGCGCGGACTCGACGCGCTCGCGCAGGGCACCCAGACTGCCGGACTCGTGCGGGGCCGGGCGGCCGGAGGCGGGCTTGCGCTGCTCTTCAGCGGCCAGGGCAGCCAGCGCCCCGGCATGGGCCGCGAACTGTACGCCGCGCACCCCGTCTTCGCCGACGCCCTGGACGAGGTCTGCGACACCCTGGTCCCGCACCTCGAACTGCCCCTGCGCGACGTCATGTTCGCCGAGCCCGGCACGCCGCAGGCGGCGCCGCTGGACCGGACGTCGTACACCCAGCCCGCGCTGTTCGCCATCGAAGTCGCCCTCCATCGGCTGGTGGCCTCCTGGGGGGTGAAGCCCGACTACGTGACGGGGCACTCGGTCGGCGAGATCGCCGCGGCACACGTGGCCGGAGCGCTCTCCCTCCCCGGCGCCTGCGCCCTGGTGGCCGCCCGCGGCCGGCTCATGCAGGCGGTCGCGGCGGACGGAGCCATGGCCGCGTGGCAGGCCACCGTGGACGAGGCCACCGAACTGCTGGCCGGGCGGGAGGACCGGATCGGCATCGCCGCCGTCAACGGACCCTCGTCCGTCGTGGTCTCCGGGGACCGGGACACCGTCCACGACATCACCGCCGTCTGGCGGGAGCGCGGCCGCAAGGCGCGTCTGCTGAAGGTCAGCCACGCCTTCCACTCCCCGCACATGGACGGGATGCTCGACGAACTGCGCGCGGTGGCAGGCGACGTGGACGTCGCCGTACCGGCCGTTCCCGTCGTCTCCAATGTGACCGGCCGCGTCGCCACCGCCGAACAGCTCGCCTCCCCGGACCACTGGGCCCGCCACGCCCGCGACGCGGTGCGCTTCGCCTCCGGCATGCACACCCTCCGCGCGGCGGGCGTCACCACGTTCCTCGAACTCGGCCCGGACGCCCAGCTGACCGCCATGGCCCGCGAATGCCTCGCTGAGCGCCCGGGACCCGGAGACGGCCCCGAGGACGGTCCCGAGGGCGGCCACGACCAGCCGCGCCCCCTCGCCGTGGCCGCTCTGCGGCGCGACCGGCCGGAGGTACGCACCTTCGCCACCGCCATGGCCGAGGCACACGTACGCGGCACCCCCCTCGACTGGGAGCAGGTCTTCGGCGGACACCGCTCCCGGACGGTCAGCCTGCCGACGTACGCCTTCCAGCGGGAGCGCTACTGGCCCGGGGCACAGCCCACGCCCCCGGCCACGGACAGCGCGGCCGCCGAGTCGCCGCCGACCGGGTGGCTGGCGGAGCTGACGGGCGCGGAGCGCGACCGTGCCCTGCTGGAGACGGTGCGCGACGCCGCGGCCGTCGTCCTCGGACACCCCGGCCCGGACGCCATCGACCCGGCCCTCAGCTTCAAGGACCTGGGCTTCGACTCCCTCGCGGCCACCGAGCTGAGCGACCGGCTGAGCGAGGCCACCGGCCTGCCTCTGCTCGCCACGCTCACCTTCGACCACCCCACGCCGCTGGCCGTCGTCGCCCATCTGCGCACCCGCCTCGGCCGAACCCCGAACGCGCCGACCCCTCTGACCCCGCCACCGGCCACCACACCCCGCACCGACGACGATCCCATCGCGGTGGTGGCCATGAGCTGCCGCTACCCCGGTGGTGCCGACACACCGGAAGCACTGTGGCGGCTGCTGGCCGAGGGCGTGGATGCGATCGGCGCGTTCCCGGGGGACCGTGGCTGGGACCTGGCGGGGCTCTTCGACCCGGACCCGGACCGCCCCGGGACCAGCTATGCCCGCGAAGGCGGATTCCTGTACGACGCGGCGCGCTTCGATGCCTCGTTCTTCGGCATCAGCCCGCGCGAGGCGCTGGCCACGGATCCGCAGCAGCGGCTGCTGCTGGAGACCGCGTGGGAGGCGTTCGAGCGCGCGGGCATCCGCCCCTCCGCGCTCCAGGGCAGCTCGACCGGTGTGTTCGTCGGGGTGACGCCCCAGGAGTACGGTCCACGGCTGCACGAGGCCCCGAAGGGGCTCGACGGCCATGTGCTGACCGGCAGCACGCCCAGCGTGGTGTCCGGACGGATCGCCTTCACCTTCGGCCTGGAGGGGCCCGCGGTGACGGTGGACACCGCGTGCTCGTCGTCGCTGGTCGCCCTGCATCTGGCCGCCCAGGCGCTACGGCAGGGGGAGTGCCGGATGGCCTTGGCGGGCGGAGTGGCCGTGATGGCCGCCCCGGGCATGTTCACCGGCTTCTCCCGTCAGCGCGGCCTGGCCCCCGACGGCCGCTGCAAGCCGTTCGCGGCGGCAGCCGACGGCACCGGCTGGGGCGAGGGCGCCGGACTGGTGCTGCTGGAGCGGCTGTCGGACGCGCGGCGCGACGGCCACCCGGTGCTGGCACTGATCCGCGGCTCCGCGGTGAACCAGGACGGTGCGTCCAACGGGCTGACGGCGCCCAACGGGCCGTCGCAGCAGCGGGTGATCCGCCAGGCCCTGGCCGCCGCCCGGCTGACCCCGTCCGAGGTGGACGCGGTGGAAGCACACGGTACGGGCACCACGCTGGGCGATCCGATCGAAGCGCAGGCCCTGCTCGCCACGTACGGACAGCAGCGGCCCACGAACCGGCCCCTGTGGCTGGGATCCATGAAGTCGAACATCGGCCACACCCAGGCGGCCGCCGGGGTGGCGGGCGTCATCAAGATGGTGATGGCGATGCGGCACGGCCAGCTGCCCGCCACCCTGCACATCGACGAGCCCAGTCCGCACGTCGACTGGAACAGCGGCAACGTGCGCCTGCTCACCGAACCGGTCGCATGGCCGAACGGCGAACATCCCCGACGCGCGGGCGTCTCCTCCTTCGGCATCAGCGGAACCAACGCCCATCTGATCCTGGAGCAGCCCCCCGCCCCGGACACCGTGACCGGCGCCCCGCCCGGGGACGGGCCCACGCCCTGGGTGCTGTCGGCACGTAGCGCGGAGGCCCTGCGCGGACAGGCCCGTGCGCTGACCGCCGCACTGGACACCGATCCCGACACGTCCGACGCGTCCGCCGCGGAGGTGGGCTGGTCGCTGGTCACCACGCGGTCGGTGTTCGCCCACCGGGCGGTGCTGGTCGGCGAGGACCGCGACACACTGACGGCGGCGGCCCGGGCGCTGGCCGCCGGTGACGGCCACCCGGGGCTCGTGGGCCCCGGGGCGGCGCCTCCCGGAGCCGCGGCGGCGGGCGGCCCGGGGCCGGTGCTGGTGTTCCCGGGGCAGGGATCGCAGTGGCACGGCATGGGCGCCGAACTCCTCGATACGTCCCCCGCGTTCGCGGCACGGGTGGCCGCATGCGAACGGGCACTGGCCCCGTACGTGGACTGGTCGCTGACGGATGTGCTGCGCGGCACCGAGGATGCGGCCGATCTGCGCCGGGTCGATGTGGTGCAGCCCGTGCTGTGGGCCGTGATGGTCTCGCTGGCCGAGGTGTGGGCGCGGTACGGAGTGCGCCCGGCCGCCGTCGTGGGCCACAGCCAGGGCGAGATCGCGGCGGCGGTGGTGGCGGGGGCGCTGTCGTTGGAGGACGGTGCGAAGGTGGTGGCCCTGCGCAGCCGGGCGCTGTGCCGACTGGCCGGCGGCGGCGCCATGGCCTCGCTGGGACTGGGCCGGGAGGCGGCGGCGGGCCTGCTGACCGAGCTGGGCGACCGGGCGTCCGCGGTCGTGGTGGCGGTGGTCAACGGGCCCGGATCCACGGTGGTGTCCGGACCGCCCGGGCAGGTGGCCGCCGTGGTGGCGGCATGCCAGGAGAGGGAGGAGCGCGCCCGGTTGATCGAGGTGGACTACGCCTCCCACAGCCCCCAGGTCGACGAGATCACGCAGGAGCTGACCCACCTGCTGGACGGCATCCGTCCGGCCACCTCCGCCGACACCGGTGTGGCGTTCTACTCGACGGTGACCGGCGGCCGTGCCCAGCCATCCGACCTCGACACCGGCTACTGGGTGCGCAACCTGCGGGAGCAGGTGCGGTTCGCCGACGCGGTCGACGCGCTCCTGGCCGATGGCCACCGCGTGTTCATCGAGGCCAGCACCCATCCGGTGCTGACCATGGGGATGCGGGAGTGTTTCGAGGAGGCGGATGCGGATGCCGTCGCCGTACCGACACTGCGGCGTGACCACGGGGGCCGGGCGCAGCTCATGCGCTCGCTGGGGCAGGCGTTCACCGCCGGGGTCGACGTCGACTGGGCCGCCCTGTTCCCGGCCGACCCGTCGCCCCGCACCGTCGACCTGCCCACCTACGCGTTCCAGCGCGAACGGTACTGGCTGGACACCACCACCTCGCGCGGCGGCGATCCCGCCGACCTCGGCCTCACCTCCGCCGACCACCCCCAGCTGGGCGCCGCCGTGGAACTCGCCGACGGCAGCGGCCTGATGCTGACCGGGCGCATCTCCCCGCAGGCACACCCCTGGCTGACCGAGCACGTGGTGGGCGGCGCGGCGCTGGTGCCGGGCGCCGCACTGGTGGAATGGGTGCTGCGGGCGGGCGACGAAGCCGGTTGCGGTGAGGTCGAAGAGCTGGCGTTCCGGGCGCCTTTGGCGCTGCCCGCCACGGGTGGCCTGTGCGTACAGGTGGCGGTGGGCGCCCCCGCCGACGACGGACGGCGCGACGTACGCGTGTACGCCCGCCCGGACGGCGGCGGCACACCCGCTGCGTGGACGTGCCACGCCACGGGCTTCCTGCGCCCGTCCGCACCGGACGAGCAGACGGCCGAGCCCGGGGCATGGCCACCCGCCGGGGCACGACCGGTGGCGACGGACGGGCTGTACGAACGGATCGCCGCCTCCGGCTACGCGTACGGCCCGGCCTTCCAGGGCGTGCGCGCGATGTGGCGTGACGGCGCCGACGTACTGGCCGAGGTGGAGCTGCCGGAGCCGGCCGGAGAACCGTGCGGATACGGCATCCACCCGGCCCTGCTGGACGCGGCCCTGCAACCGGCTCTGGTGACCGACCAGGCACCGGCCGACGAGCGGCTGTGGTTGCCGTTCACCATGAGCGGTGTGGCGCTCTGGGCGGCGGATGCGGCCACCGTACGCGTCCGGCTGTCCCCGCACCGGCAGGGCGCGGACGGCGAGCGCGCGATGCGGGTGGCCGTGTCCGATGCCGCGGGCGCACCGGTGCTCACCATCGACGCGCTCGTGATGCGCCCGGCCGCCCCCGAGCAGCTGCGGCCCTCGGACAGCGATGGCGCGGCCGAACGCACCGCGCCGGTGTCCGGCAACGGCGTACGGGACAACGGCGCACGTGGCAACGGCGTACGTGGTAACGGGGCACGTGCCAACGGGCGGCGGCGCTCCGCGGCCGCCACGGCCGGTGCGCGCTCGGCGGACTGGACCGCACGGCTGAGGGGACTGTCGGCGGCCGAACGGCAACGGGCGGTGCTCCACCTGGTCCGCCAGCACGCCGCCACCGTGCTGGGACACACCGACCCCGACGCGGTGCAGGCCGAGGCCAGCTTCAAGGAGCTGGGCTTCGAGTCCCTGACCGCCGTCGAACTGCGCGACCGCCTCGCGGCGGCCACGGGGTTGCGTCTGCCCGCGGCCCTCATCTTCAGATATCCGACCCCGGAGGGCATCGCACGCCACTTGGTGCAGCGGCTTTCCCCCGAAGGCAAGGTCCCGACGCAGAAGTCGACGGATGCGATGAATATCGCGGAAAGGCTGGAGTCCGCGTCCGCGGATCAGGTTCTTGACTTTATTGACAACGAGCTTGGTGTGTCCTGAATGTACCGGGCGCGACGATCGCTGAAGGCCAGGTGACCCCCAGTGGCGAACGAAGAGAAGCTGGTCGAGTATCTCAAGCGGGTCTCCGCTGATCTGCACGATACGCGGCAGCGTTTGCGTGCGGCGGAGGAGCGCGTTCAGGAACCGGTGGCCGTGGTGGGCATGGCCTGCCGCTTCCCGGGCGGGGTCAATTCCCCGGAGGAATTGTGGGACCTGCTCGGCGCGGGTGTGGACGCGATCGGGGATTTCCCCACGGACCGCGGATGGGATCTGGAAAGCCTCTACCACCCCGATCCCGAGCATTACGGCACCAGTTGCGTCCGCCAAGGCGGATTCGTCGAGGCCGACAAATTCGACGCCGCGTTCTTCGGGATCAGCCCGAGGGAGGCGATGGCGATGGACCCGCAGCAGCGGCTGGTGCTGGAAATCGCCTGGGAGGCCCTGGAGCGGGCCGGAATCGACCCGGCCACCCTGAAAGGCACCCGCACCGGCGTCTACGCGGGAGTGTCCAGCCAGGACTATCTGGCCCGGGCCCCGCGGATTCCCGAGGGCTACGAGGGGTACGCCGTCACGGGCATGCTCACCAGCGTGATCTCGGGCCGGGTGGCCTACACGTTCGGTCTGGAGGGACCGGCGGTGACCGTGGACACCGCGTGCTCCGCCTCCCTCGTGGCCATCCACCTCGCCTGCCAGGCGCTGCGCCAGGGCGAATGCACGCTGGCGCTGGGCGGCGGCGTCACCTCCCTCGCCACACCCGTCATGTTCACCGAGTTCTCCCGGCAGCGGGCGCTGTCGCCTGACGGCCGCTGCAAGTCCTTCGCGGCCACCGCGGACGGCACCGGCTTCTCCGAGGGCGTCGGCCTGGTGGTGCTGGAGCGGCTGTCGGACGCGCGGCGCAACGGCCATCGGGTACTGGCGGTGCTCCGGGGGTCGGCCATCAACCAGGACGGCGCCTCGAACGGTCTGACCGCGCCTAACGACGTCGCCCAGGAACGGGTCATCGGCCAGGCGCTGGCAAGCGCCCAGCTGTCGCCGGGCGATGTGGACGCGGTGGAGGCCCACGGCACCGGTACGAAGCTGGGCGACCCGATCGAGGCCGAAGCGCTGATCGCCACGTACGGCCAGGACCGCCCCGCCGACCGGCCGCTGCTGCTCGGGTCGTTGAAGTCCCAGATCGGGCACACGCACGCGGCCGCCGGCGTGGCGGGTGTCATCAAGATGGTGACGGCCCTGGGCCATGCGGTCCTGCCCGCCAATCTGCACCTGGACGAGCCGACCCCGCATGTGGAGTGGGAAGGCAGCGGAGTACGGCTGCTCACCGAACCGACCGCCTGGCCCGAACTGGACCGGCCCCGCCGGGCAGCCGTGTCTTCCTTCGGGGTCTCCGGCACCAACGCGCATGTGATCCTCGAACAGGCCCCGGAGCTGCCCGAGCAGGCCGAGTCGCGGTCCTTTGAGGGTGTGGTGCCGTGGGTGGTGTCGGCGCGGAGTGCGGAGGCGCTACGAGGCCAGGCGGCGGCGTTGGCGGCACGTGTGGCCGATGCGGAGGTGGGGATTGCCGACGTGGGCTGGTCGTTGGTGACGACGCGGTCGGTGTTCGAGCATCGTGCGGTGGTGGTGGGTGAGGACCGTGCGGAGTTGGTGGCGGCGGTCGAGGCGTTGGCGGCTGGGGAGTCGCATCCGGGTGTGGTGTGTTCCGGTGGTGCTGCGCCGCTGAGCGGTGGTGCGGGTCCGGTGTTGGTGTTTCCGGGGCAGGGTTCGCAGTGGGTGGGCATGGGGGCGGGGTTGTTGGATGCGTCGCCGGTGTTTGCGGCGCGGGTGGCGGAGTGTGAGCGGGCGTTGGCGCCGTATGTGGACTGGTCGCTGACGGATGTTCTGCGCGGCACCGGAGACGCGGGCGATCTGGGCCGGGTGGATGTGGTGCAGCCGGTGTTGTGGGCGGTGATGGTGTCTTTGGCGGCGGTGTGGGCGGAGCATGGGGTGCGCCCCGCGGCGGTGGTGGGCCACAGTCAGGGGGAGATTGCGGCGGCTGTGGTGGCGGGTGCGTTGTCGTTGGAGGACGGCGCGAAGGTGGTGGCGCTGCGGAGCCGGGCGTTGCGCAAGCTGGCTGGTGGCGGTGCGATGGCGTCGCTGGGTGTGGGGCAGGAGGAGGCCGATCGGCTGCTGGCTCGGCTTGGCGACCAGGCCGCGGCGGTGGGTGTGGCGGCGGTCAACGGGCCGTCGTCCACCGTGGTGTCGGGTCCGCCGGAGCAGGTGGCCGCGGTGGTGGCCGCATGCCAGGAGGACGGCGACCGGGCACGTCTGATCGACGTGGACTACGCCTCGCACGGCCCCCAGGTCGACGAAATCCACGAAGAGCTGGTGCATCTGCTGGAGGGCATCCGCCCGATCGACACCTCCGGTACGGAAACCGCCTTCTACTCCACGGTGCACGGTGGCCGCATCGACACCACCGGACTGGACACCGCGTACTGGGTGACCAATCTGCGGGAGTGCGTACGCTTCGCCGACGCGATCGAGGCGCTGCTGCTCGATGGGCACCGGGTGTTCATCGAGGCCAGCACCCATCCCGTGCTGACCGTGGGCATGCAGGAAACCTTTGAGCAGGCGGGCGTCGACGCGACGACCGTGCCGACGCTGCGCCGCGATCACGGTGGTCGGGACCAGCTGGTGCGCTCTCTCGCCCAGGCGTTCAACGCGGGCGTCCCCGTGGACTGGACGACCCTGTTCCCGGCCGACCCCACCCCGCGAACGGTGGATCTGCCGACGTACGCCTTCCAGCACCAGCGGTACTGGCTGGACGGCCTCACCGACCGCGGCGCCGACCCCACCGACCTCGGTCTCGTACCCGCCGGGCATCCGCTGCTGAGCGCCGCCGTGGAGCTGGCGGACGGCGGCGGTCGGCTGCTGACGGGTCGGCTTTCGGCGCGCACCCACGCGTGGTTGGGCGAGCATGTGGTGGCGGGCGCGGTGCTGGTGCCCGGTGCGGCCCTGGTGGAGTGGGCACTGCGGGCCGCCGACGAGGTCGGCGCCGGTGGGGTGGAGGAACTGGCGCTCCAGGTCCCGCTGGTGTTGCCGGAATCGGGCGGACTTCGCCTCCAGATCGTGGTCGGGCCGCCCGGGGCCGACGGGCGGCGCGAGGTGCACCTGTACTCCCGTCCCGAGGGGGACGCCGACTCCACGGCCGGGTGGGTGTGCCACGCGGAGGGCGTGCTGGGCCCGGCCCCGGAGGGCGAGGGCGCGGCGGAAGGGCTGGGCGGCGTATGGCCTCCGGCGGAGGCGGAGCCCGTGGCGCTGGAGGACTTCTACGCACAGGTGGCGGCCTCGGGATATGCGTACGGCCCGACCTTCCAGGGGCTGCGCGCGGTGTGGCGCGACGGGGCGGATCTGCTGGCCGAGGTGGTGTTGCCGGAGGCCGCGGGCGAGCACACCGGGTTCGGTATCCACCCGGCGCTGCTCGATGCGGCGCTGCACCCCGTCCTGCTGACCGGCCAGAACACGACGGATGAGGTGTGGCTGCCGTTCACCTGGAACGGGGTGTCGCTTCGGGCCCAAGGGGCGACCAGCGTACGGGTCCGGCTGTCCCCTGGGGAGTGCGGCGACGAGAGCGAGCGGACCGTGCGGGTGACGGTGGCCGATGCGGTGGGCGCCCCGGTGCTGAGCGCCGACGCGGTGGTGCTGCGCCGCGCGAACGAAGAGCAGCTGAGGATCGCCCAAGTACCTGGCACGGATGGCCTGTTCGCCATGGACTGGACTCCGTTGCCCCACACACCCGACGGCAGCGCTGATGCCACGCGTTGGGCGGCTCTGGGCAGCGAGACCACCCCGGATCTCGACTCGTTGATCGCCGCGCTCGACGGTGGCACACCGGCGCCTTCGGTCGTCCTGGCGTATCAGCCCGCCGGCGAAGCGCCGACCGACGTCGGTGCCATGGCGGCCGATGGGCTGGCGTCGGCGGAGCGGGCCCTGAAGCTGCTCCAGGGCTGGCTGGCCGAACCACGGCTGGCCGAGTCCCGGTTGGCGGTGGTGACGCGCGGAGCCGTACCCGCCGATGAAAGCGGCAGCGTAGACGTGCCCGGGGCCGCCCTGTGGGGTCTGGTGCGCAGCGCGCAGGCGGAGAACCCGGGCCGGTTCCTGCTGCTCGACCTCGAACCGAACGCACCCGTGGCCGATCACGGCAGTGTGCTGAACGCCGTACGGCGAGCCGTGGAGACGGACGAGTCGCAGGTGGCGCTGCGCGCCGGGCAGGTGCTGGTGCCCCGGTTGGTGCGGGCCGTGGGAAGCGCCGGTGACGGCGGTCTGGTGCCCCCGGCGGGACAGCCGGCGTGGCGGCTCGGGGTCGTCGGCGCCGCGACCGTGGACAGTGTGCAGCCCGTGCCGTGCCCGGAGGTGCTGGAGCCCCTGCGCGCCGGGCAGGTACGCGTCGCGGTGCATGCGGCAGGCGTCAACTTCCGTGACGCGCTGATCGTGCTGGGGATGTATCCGGGCGACGCCGTGTTCGCGGGCAGTGAGGGCGCCGGTGTGGTCCTGGAGACCGGGCCGGAGGTGACGGGCCTCGCCGTGGGCGACCGGGTGATGGGTCTGTTCGAGGGCGCGTTCGGCCCGCTGGCGGTGGCGGACGCGCGGACGGTCGTCCCCATTCCCTCCGGCTGGACCTTCCAGCAGGCGGCCGCGGCGCCGGTGGTGTTCCTCACCGCCTGGTACGGGCTGGTCGAGCTGGGCGGGCTGCGGGCGGGGGAGTCGGTGCTGATCCATGCCGCGACGGGCGGTGTGGGTACGGCGGCGGTGCAGATCGCCCGCCACGTGGGTGCGGAGGTCTATGCCACGGCTTCCCCTGGCAAGCACTCGACCCTGGAAGCCATGGGAATCGACCAGGGGCACCGGGCCTCGTCGCGCGATCTGGAGTTCGAGCAGGTCGTACGGGAGGCCACGGGTGGCCGTGGCGTGGATGTCGTACTGAACAGCCTGGCCGGGCCCTTCGTGGACGCCTCCCTGGGGCTGCTGGCCGATGGTGGCCGGTTGTTGGAGATGGGGAAGACGGACATCCGTGATCCGGAGCAGCTCGCGGCCGAGTATCCCGGGGTGCGGTACGAGGCGTACGACCTGATCAGCGATGCCGGGCCGGAGCGCATCGGCCGGATGTTGCGCGAGCTGCATGGGTTGTTCGCGTCGGGTGGCCTGGTGCCGCCTCCGGTGCGGGCGTGGCCGTTGTGCCGGGCGCGGGAGGCGCTGCGGTATCTGAGCCAGGCGAAGCACACCGGCAAGCTGGTGCTGGATGTTCCGGCGCCGGTGGATCCTGAGGGCACGGTGCTGATCACGGGAGGTACGGGGACCCTGGGTGGTCAGGTGGCCGAACACCTCGTCCGTACCTGGGGCGTCCGGCATCTGCTGCTGGTGAGCCGCAGCGGCCCCGACGCCCCCGGGGTCAAGGAACTGGCCATCCGCCTGGGCGAGTTGGACGCCGAGGTACGGATCGCCGCAGCCGACGTGGCCGACGCGACCGCCGTGGCCGAACTCGTCGCTGGCGTCGACCCGGCGCATCCGATGACCGGCGTCATCCACGCCGCGGGCGCCCTGGACGACGCGATGCTTACCGCGCAGTCCCCGGAGCGGCTGGCGCGGGTGTGGGCGGCCAAGGCCACCGCCGCGGCCAATCTGCACACGGCGACGGCACATCTGCGACTCGGCACCTTCGTCATGTTCTCCTCCTTCGCCTCCGATCTGGGCACTCCCAGCCAGGCCAACTACGCCGCTGCCAACGCCTTCTGCGACGCCCTCGCGTCCCACCGCCAGGCCGCAGGTCTGCCGGGGCTGTCGGTGGCCTGGGGGCTGTGGGCGGCCACCAGCGGCCTCACCGCCCGGCTGGACACCGCCAACCTGGCCAGGATCGGCCGCCTGGGGATCACGGCCAACACCACCGAAGAGGGGCTGTCCCTGCTGGACGCGGCCTACCGCCACGGCCACCCCCATCTGCTGGCGCTCAAGCTGGACGCCCGGGCCCTGGCCGCCCAGGACGCCGCCACCCTGCCCACCCCGCTCCGGGCGCTCGCGGCCACCGGCGGCAGCGGCCGAGGTCGGCCGACCGCGGCGGCCGGTGGTCGGCTGACCGACTGGGCCGCCCGGCTCCGCGGACTGCCGTCCGCCGAGCAGCACCGGCTGCTGCTCAACCTGGTGCGCAGCCACGCCGCCACCGTGCTGGGCCACGCCGACCCCACCACCGTGCACCCGGACGCGTCGTTCAAGGATCTCGGCTTCGATTCGCTGACCGGGGTCGAACTGCGCAACCGGCTGGCCGCGGCCACCGGTCTGCGGCTGCCCGCGGCGCTCGTCTTCGACCATCCCGAAGCGGCCGCGCTCGCCGAACACCTGCGCAGCCAACTCGCCCCGGACGACGCCGGGGCCCCGGGCCGGGACGTCCTCCATCCGGTCTTCAACGAGCTGGTCAGGCTGGAGAACAGCCTGTCCGCCGTGGCCGTCGAGGAGCTGGATTCCGGGGCGGTCACGACCCGGCTGGAGACGTTGCTCTCGCGCTGGAAAGCGATGTGCCCCTCGGGCGACGACGGCGGCGCCGTGGAACGGCTCCAGGTCGCGACCGCCGATCAGGTGCTGGATTTCATCGACAACGAGCTTGGCCTGTCATGACCGACGTGGCGCGCCCTTTCGCGGAAGGCCGGGTGACCCTCTGTGCCGCATGCTAACGAAGAGAAGCTGGTCGACTATCTGAGGCGAGTGGCCGGCGACCTCCACGAGACACGTCAGCGGCTCCGCGCCATGGAGGACCGCTCCCAGGAGCCGGTGGCCGTGGTGAGCATGGCCTGCCGGTATCCGGGGGGTGTGCGTACGCCCGAGGACCTGTGGCGGCTCGTCGCCTCGGGCGAGCACGCGATGGGGGAGTTCCCCACCGATCGCGGCTGGGACCTGGGGAGCCTGTTCCACCCGGACCCGGACCATCCCGGCACCAGCCACGCCCGTGAGGGCGGGTTCCTCTACGACGCCGACCGGTTCGACCCCGAGTTCTTCGGCATCAGCCCCCGCGAGGCCGTGGCCGTCGACCCCCAGCAGCGGCTGTTGCTGGAAGTGGCCTGGGAGCTGCTGGAGCGCGCCGGGATCGACCCCGTCTCGCTCAAGGGCAGCTCGACGGGCGTCTACGCCGGGACCGCCCTCCCCGGTTTCGGCACGCCGCACATCGACAGGAGCGCCGAGGGCTATCTGGTGACGGGCAACGCCCCCAGTGTGCTGTCGGGCCGGGTGGCGTACACGCTCGGACTCGAAGGGCCCGCGGTGACGGTGGACACGGCGTGTTCGTCCTCGCTGGTGGCCATGCATCTGGCCTGTCAGGCACTGCGGCAGGGCGAATGCGGTCTGGCCCTGGCCGGTGGTGTGACGGTGATGGCGATTCCGAACGTGTTCACCGAGTTCTCCCGGCAGCGGGGGCTCGCGCCCGACGGCCGGTGCAAGGCGTTCTCCGCGGACGCCGACGGCACCGCCTTCGCCGAGGGCGTCGGCCTGGTGCTGCTGGAACGGCTGTCCGACGCCCGTCGCCACGGCCACCGGGTGCTGGCGGTCATCAGGGGCTCGGCCATCAACCAGGACGGTGCCTCGAACGGCCTGACCGCGCCCAACGGCCCCTCCCAACAGCGCGTCATCACCCAGGCGTTGGCGAACGCACGGCTGTCACCGGCCGAGGTGGACGTGGTCGAGGCACACGGCACCGGCACCCGGCTGGGCGACCCCATCGAGGCGCATGCGCTGCTGACCACCTACGGCCAGGACCGGCCCGACGGAACGCCCCTGTGGCTGGGGTCGGTCAAGTCGAACATCGGTCACACCCAGGGCGCCGCGGGAGTGGCGGGCGTCATCAAGATGGTCATGGCGATGCGGTACGAGACGCTGCCCGCCACCCTGAACGTCAACCGGCCCACCCCACACGTGAACTGGGACGCAGGCGCCGTACGCCTGCTCACCGAACCCGTCGCCTGGCCACGCGGGGAACGCCCGCGACGGGCAGCGGTGTCCTCGTTCGGCATCTCCGGAACCAACGCCCACCTCCTCCTCGAATCAGCACCGGGCCCCTTCGAATCCGCGCCGGACGACCACCCGCCCGCGCGCCCGGCCACCGAGAGCACACAGCCCGGCGGCCGCGCGCTGCCCTGGGTGCTGTCCGCCCGTACCGGCCAGGCGCTGCGCGACCAGGCCGCGGCCCTGGCCGCCCATGCCGACGCCCAGCCGCGGCTGCCCCTGGCCGACGTGGGCTGGTCGCTCGCCAGGACCCGCACCGCCTTCGAACAGCGCGCCGTGATCCTCGGCGACGACCGCGACCAGCTGCTGACGGCCGTACGCGCGCTGGCGGAGGGCCGGACCCACCCCGGGCTGACCCGGGCCGGGGCGGCCCGACCCGGTGCCACCGCGTTCATGTTCACCGGTCAGGGCAGCCAACAGCCCGGTATGGGCGCGGAGTTGTACCGGGGCTTCGAGGTGTTCGCCACGGCCCTCGACGAGGCGTGCACCCATCTGGACCCGCTGCTGGGGCGCTCGCTGCGCGACATCCTCTTCGCCGCCGAGGACACCGACGAGGCCCGCTCCCTGCACCGCACCGGAGTGACCCAGGCGGCCCTGTTCGCCCTGGAGACCGCCCTCTTCCGGCTGGTGGAGTCCTTCGGGATCACCCCCGGATATCTGACCGGACACTCCGTCGGCGAAATCGTCGCTGCTCATGTGGCGGGTGTGCTGTCGCTGCCGGACGCCTGCACCCTCGTCGCCGCCCGGGGACGCCTCATGCAGGCGCTCCCGGCCGGTGGCGCCATGGCCGCCGTCGAGGCCACCGAGGAACAGGTTCTTCCCCTGCTCAGCGAGCACGCGGACCGTCTCGCCCTGGCCGCCGTCAACGGCCCCACCGCCCTCGTGGTGTCCGGTGCCGAGGACGCCGTCGACGAGGTCGTACGCACCCTCAAGGAGCGCGGCCACCGCACCAAGCGGCTGCGCGTCAGCCATGCCTTCCACTCGCCGCTCCTCCAGCCCATGCTGGACGATTTCCGCGAGGTCGCCCGCACCCTCACCTACCACGCGCCGCGCATCCCGGTGATCTCCAACGTCACGGGTGAGGTGGCCGATCCCGACCAGCTGCGCGACCCGGAGTACTGGGTACGCCACGTCCGCGAGCCCGTACGGTTCCACGACGGGTTGCGGACCCTGCGCGCCGAGGGCGTGGTGCGCTACCTCGAACTCGGCCCGGACGCCGTCCTCACCACCATGGCCGAGGACGCCCTCGCCGCAGACGGGACGACGGCAGACGCCGCGACAGCGGGCGGCACGACGGCCGACGGCGCAACAGCCGACAGGACGACAGCCGACGCGACGGCACCGGAGACGGCGCCGGTGTTCGCCACCGCCCTGCGCCACGGCCGCGACGAGCCCCGCACCCTGCTGTCCGCCCTGGCCCGGATGCACATCGACGGCGGCACCGCCGACTTCTCCGCCGCACTCCCGGACGGCGCGGGCCAGGTCGACCTGCCCACCTACCGCTTCCAGCGCGAGCGCTACTGGCGGCCGGTCCCGAACGGCACCGCCGACGTACGCGCCGCCGGGCTCGGCGCCACCGGCCACCCCCTCCTCCAGGCCGTCGTGGAAACACCCGACGGCGAACTCCTGCTCACCGGGCGGCTGTCGCTGAACACCCACCCCTGGCTGGCGGACCACACCATCGCAGGCAGCGTCCCGCTGCCCGGGACGGCCCTCCTGGAGCTGGCCCTGCTCGCCGGTGCGCGGGCGGGCTGCGACGTGGTCGACGACCTCACCCTGGAGACCCCGCTGCTCCTGCCCGCCTCCGGCGCGGTGCGCATCCAGCTGGCGGTTGCCGCCCCCGACGACGCGGGCCGACGGGCGCTCACCCTCTCCTCCCGACCCGCGGACCAGGACGACGAAGCCCCGGGAACCATGGACACCTGGCGCCGCCACGCCGTCGGGCTCCTCGCGGCCTCGGTGGCGCCCGCCCCGGCGGAGCCCCCGGCACCGTGGCCACCGGCCGACGCCGTGCCGGTCGACGTGGCCGACCTGTACCGGCGCCTCACCGAGCAGGGGTACGCGTACGGGCCCACCTTCCGCGGACTGCACGCCGCGTGGCGGCACGGCGAGGACATGCTGGCCGAGGTGCGGCTGGCCACTGAGCAGCGGGGCGACGCCGAGGGCTTCGGCCTGCACCCCGCTCTTCTCGACAGCGCCCTGCACCCGGTGGAGGAGCTGTTCAACGCCGACCATGCGAGCGCCGACGGCACCCCGGGCACCGTCCGACTGCCGTTCTCCTTCAGCGGGGTACGGCTCTTCGCCACCGGCGCCACCCGGCTGCGGGTCCGCATCACCCCGACCGGACCGGACGCCGTCACGCTCACCCTGACCGACGACCACGGCGCCGTGGCCGCCACCATCGAAACCCTCGGGCTGCGTGAGATCCCCGCCGACCGCTGGCGCTCCACTCACACCAACGACTCCCTGTACCGGCTCGACTGGCAGCCCCAGCCCCAACCCCAGCCACTGCCCGCCGGCCAACCGGCCACGGCCGAGAGCTGGGCCATCGTCGGCCCCGACCCCCTGGCCCTGGGCGACGACGGCCCCGAACCCATCTCCGCCCACCCGGACCTGGCCGCGCTCCAGGCCGCCATCGGCGCAGGACTCCCGGTACCGAGCCTCGTCATCGTGCCGTACCCCGGCCGCGACAGCGCGACGTCCGACCCCGACGAGACCCCCGCGCAGGTGCGCGCGGTCGCCCATCACATGCTGAACGCCCTGCGCACGTGGCTGACCGACGAACGGTTCGGTACGGCCCGGCTGGTGATCGCCACCCGTGGCGCGATCGCCGCGACCCCCGAGGACCCGCCCGCGGACCTGACCACCGCACCCCTGTGGGGCCTGGTCCGCGCCGCGCAGGCCGAACACCCCGAGCGCATCCTGCTGCTGGACCTGGACGACGACACGGCCTCCCGCCATGCCCTGCGCACCGCCCTCCCGGCCGCCGTGGCGGCCGGTGAAACCGAGCTGGCGGTACGGGCCGGTGCCGTACGCGTCCCCCGCCTGGTGCGGGTCCGCCCCGACGACGAGGCGCCGCTTCCCGCCCTCGACCCGGACGGAACCGTCCTGATCACCGGCGGCACCGGAGCGCTCGGCCGACTGGTCGCCCGGCATCTGGCCACCGCACACGGCAGCCGGCATCTGCTGCTGGCCTCCCGGCGCGGCCCGGCCGCACACGACATCGACGCGTTCACCGCCGAACTGGCCGACCTGGGCGCGGAGGTGCGGGTCGCCGCCTGTGACGTCGCCGATCCGGACGCGGTGGCCGCCCTGCTGGCCACGATCCCCGCCGCCCATCCGCTGACGGCCGTCGTCCACGCCGCCGGGGTGCTGGACGACGGCGTGGTCACCTCGCTGACCCCCGAGCGGTTCGACGCCGTACTCGGCCCGAAGCTCGACGCGGCATGGCATCTGCACCGGCTGACCCGTGAGATGGCTCCGGCGGCGTTCGTGATGTTCTCCTCCGCCGCCTCCGTCATGGGCAACGGCGGCCAGGCCAACTACGCGGCCGCCAACATGTTCCTCAACGCCCTCGCCGAACACCGCCGAGCCGAGGGCCTGGCGACCCACACGCTGGCCTGGGGGCTGCTGGCCTCGGCCGGTGGCATGACGCACGACCTCGACGACGCCGACCTGGCCAGGATGGCGCGCTCCGGTGTCGCCCCCATCGCGGACGACCACCTGCCGGTGCTGCTCGACACCGCGCTGACCACCCCCTACCCCGTCCTCGTACCGGCCCGCTTCGATCCGACGGCGCTGCGCGCCCGGGCCGCCACGGGGCCACTGCCGCCCGTACTGCGGGCCCTGGTGCCCAGCCCCGCCCGGCGGCCCGCCCAGGACACCGGGGCGGTGTCCTGGGCCGAGCGGCTGGCCGGTCTGCCCGCCACCGAACAGGACCGGGCCCTTGGCGAGCTGGTCCGCGCCCAGGTGGCCACCGTGCTCGCCCATCCGGCACCGGAGGCCATCGAGCTGGGCCGGGCCTTCCAGGAACTCGGCTTCGACTCGCTGACCGCCCTCGATCTGCGCAACCGGCTCAACGCGGCCACCGGGACCCGGGTCCCGGCCACCGTCATCTTCGACTATCCGACCCCCGACGCGCTGGTCGGCTTCCTGCGCGAGAAGCTGATCGGGACCCGCGACGCCACACCGCCCGTGCCCGTGGCCGCCACGGTGGCCACCGACGGCGATCCCATCGCCATCGTCGGCATGGCCTGCCGTTATCCGGGCGGTGTCGGCTCGCCCGAGGAGCTGTGGCGGCTGGTGTCCGAGGGCGTGGACGCGATCGGCGAGTTCCCGGGGGACCGTGGCTGGGACCTGGCGGGGCTCTTCGACCCCGACCCGGACCACCCCGGCACCAGCTACGCCCGCGAGGGCGGATTCCTGTACGACGCGGCGCGCTTCGATGCCTCGTTCTTCGGCATCAGTCCGCGCGAGGCGCTGGCCACCGACCCGCAGCAGCGGCTGCTGCTGGAGACCACCTGGCAGGCGTTCGAGAACGCGGGCATCGACCCGGTGACCCTGCGCGGTAGCCAGACCGCCGTGATCACCGGCGTCATGTACGACGACTACGGCAGCCGCTTCCTGGGCCGTACCCCGGAGGGCGTCGAGGGCCGCCTGATGACCGGCAGCACGCCGAGCATCGCCTCCGGGCGGGTCGCGTTCACCTTCGGCCTGGAGGGACCCGCGGTGACGGTGGACACGGCGTGTTCGTCGTCGCTGGTGGCCATGCACCTGGCAGCCCAGGCGCTGCGCCAGGGCGAATGCACCCTGGCCCTGGCGGGCGGCGTGACCGTGATGGCCACGCCGAACACCTTCGTCGAGTTCTCGCGGCAGCGCGGACTGGCCACTGACGGCCGCTGCAAGCCGTTCGCGGCGGCGGCCGACGGCACGGGCTGGGGCGAGGGCATCGGACTGCTCGTCCTGGAACGCCTGTCGGACGCCCGGCGCAACGGCCACCAAGTGCTCGCCCTGCTCCGGGGCTCGGCCGTCAACCAGGACGGTGCCTCCAACGGCCTGACCGCCCCCAACGGCCCCTCGCAGCAGCGGGTGATCCGGCAGGCGCTCGCCACCGCCCGCCTCACCCCGGCCGACATCGACGCGGTGGAGGCCCACGGCACCGGAACCACGCTCGGCGACCCGATCGAGGCGCAGGCGCTGCTCGCCACCTACGGACGGGAGCGGGCCGACGGGCGGCCGCTGTGGCTCGGTTCCATCAAGTCGAACATCGGCCACACCCAGGCCGCCGCCGGAGCCGCGGGCGTCATCAAGATGGTGATGGCGATGCGGCACGGACTGCTCCCCGCCTCCCTGCACCTCGACGCGCCGAGCCCGCACGTGGAGTGGGAGGACGGCGTACGGCTGCTGACGGAGGCGGTGGAATGGCCGCACGACGAGCGGCCCCGCCGGGCGGCCGTGTCCTCCTTCGGCATCAGCGGCACCAACGCCCATGTGATCCTCGAACAGGCGCCGGAACCGCCCGACATGCCGGTACCGCTCGACACGCCGGAACCGCCCGACACGGCGGAGCCCGCCGCCCACCGGGGCGTGGTGCCCTGGGTGCTGTCCGCACGGGGCGCGACGGCGCTGCGCGAGCAGGCCCGGGCGCTGGCCGCCCACCTCGCCACCGCTCCCGGGGCCACGCCCGCCGAGGTGGGCTGGTCGCTGATCAGGACCCGTACCCTCTTCGACCACCGGGCCGTGGTCGTCGGCGAGAGCCGCGCGGAGCTGCTGGCCGCGGTGGAGGCGCTCGCGGCCGACGAAACACACCCGGGCGTCGTGCAGTCCGGCACCGCCCCGGAACCGCGCGCGGCCGGTCCGGTGCTGGTGTTCCCGGGACAGGGATCGCAGTGGCAGGGGATGGGGGCCGAGCTGCTCGACGCCTCCCCGGTGTTCGCGGAGCGGGTGGCCGCCTGCGAACGGGTCCTGGCGCCCTACGTCGACTGGTCGCTCACCGATGTGCTGCGCGGCACCGAAGGTGTCGCCGATCTGAGCCGCGTCGATGTGGTGCAGCCGGTGCTGTGGGCGGTCATGGTGTCCCTGGCCGCCGTGTGGGCCGGTCACGGAGTGAAACCCGCCGCCGTCGTGGGCCACAGCCAGGGCGAGATCGCCGCCGCCTGCGTGGCCGGGGCGCTCTCGCTGGACGACGGTGCCCGCATCGTGGCCTTGCGCAGCCGGGCCCTGAAGCGCCTCGCGGGCGGCGGGGCGATGGCCTCCCTCGGCGTGGGCCGGGAACGGGCCGATCAGCTGCTCGCCGACCTGGGCGAGCGCGCGGCCGAGGTGGTGGTGGCAGCCGTCAACGGACCCGTGTCGACGGTGGTGTCCGGACCGCCCGAGCAGGTGGCCGCGGCCGTGGCCGCCTGCCGTGAGAGCGGTGGGCGGGCCCGGATGATCGAGGTGGACTACGCCTCCCACAGCCCCCAGGTCGACGAGATCACCGACGAACTCACCCGGCTGCTGGACGGCGTTCGCCCCGTCCAGCAGCCCGGGACGGGCGTGGTCTTCTACTCCACCGTGACCGCGGGCCCCACCGACCCCGCCGGACTCGACACCGCGTACTGGGTGCGCAACCTGCGCGAACAGGTGCGGTTCGCCGACGCCGTACGGGCCGCCCTGGCCGACGGTCACCGCGTGTTCATCGAGGTCAGCACCCATCCCGTCCTGACCGTCGGCATGCAGGAAACCTTCGAGGAAGCGGGTGGCGAGGCCATCGCGGTGCCCACCCTGCGGCGCGATCACGGCGATCTGGCCCAGCTGGTGCGTTCGGTGGCGCAGGCGTTCACCGCCGGGGTCGAGACGGACTGGACCACCCTGTTCCCGGCCGACCCCACGCCCCGTACCGTCCCGTTGCCGACGTACGCCTTCCAGCGCGACCGCTACTGGCTGGACGGAGCGGACGGACGCGGCGGCGACCCCGCCGACCTCGGACTGACCTCGGCGGACCACCCCCTGCTGGGCGCCGCCGTCGAACTCGCCGACGGCGGCACCCATCTGCTCACCGGCCGCATCGGAACCGGTGGCGGCCACGGCTGGCTGGCCGAGCACGTGGTGGCCGGGGCGCCCCTGGTGCCGGGCGCCGCACTGGTCGAATGGGCGCTGCGGGCCGCCGACGAGGCCGGGTGCGCCGTCGTGGACGAACTGACGATGCAAACCCCGCTGATCCTTCCCGAATCCGGCGGGCTGCGTGTTCAGGTGGCGGTGGGCGCGGCCGACGAGGACGGCCGCCGCGACGTGCGCGTCTACTCCCGCCCGGACACCGACACCGATGGAACGTGGCTGTGCCACGCCGACGGTGTCCTCGCCCCGCCGCCCCACGACCGCCCGGCCCCGGAGCCGTCCGGAACATGGCCGCCGCCGGGCGCGGAGCCGGTGGACGCGGACGACTTCTACGCGCGGGCCGCCGCCGACGGATATGCCTACGGGCCCGCCTTCCAGGGCGTACGCAAACTCTGGCGGGACGGCCCCGACGTGCTGGCCGAGGTGACGCTGCCCGAAACCGCCGGTGAGTGCGGCGGATTCGGCATCCATCCCGCGCTGCTGGACGCCGTACTCCACCCGGCCGCCCTGCTCACCGGGCAGCCGCCCGGGCAGGACGACGAGGGCCGGATGTGGCTGCCGTTCACCTGGAACGGAGTGTCCCTGTGGGCCGCCGGGGCGACCACGGTACGCGTGCGGTTGTCGCCGGACGAACGGAACGCGGAGGGCGAAGGGGACGCGGACGGGGGACGGGACGCGGATGGAGAGCGGGCGCTGCGGGTGACCGTGGCCGACGCCGTGGGCGACCCCGTCCTCACGGTCGACTCGCTGGTGCTGCGCCCCGCCCGTGCGGACCAGCTGCGCACCCCGGGCCGACGCGGCGCGGACGGGCTGTTCACGCTGGACTGGATCCCGCTGCCGGGGGCACCGGAGCGGGTGGCCGACGGCGGCGACTGGGTGGTGCTGGGCCCGGCGGAATGGGACACCGCGGGCGCCGTGCGCCACCCGGATCTGGCGTCGCTGCTCGCGGGCGCCGACAGCGGCGAACCCGTCCCCTCGGTGGTGCTGACCGGTGTCCCGCCCGCAACCGCGGCCACTTCGGCCGAGGGCATGGCCGCCGTCCAGCGCACGATGGGCCTGCTACAGGCGTGGCTGGCCGAACCCCGGCTGGCCGACGCCCGGTTGGTGGTGGTGACCCAGGGCGCCGTCTCGGCGGGCGCACCCGACGCGGACGGCCCCGGAACCGATGCCGTGGACGCGGCCGGTGCGGCGGTGTGGGGGCTGCTGGGCAGCGCGCAGGCGGAGAACCCCGACCGGTTCATCCTGCTCGACCTCGACCCCCGTGGCCCGGCGGACGCAACGGGCACCGGTGTGCTGAACGGTGTCCTGGACGGTGTGCTGTGCGCGATGGCGATGGAAGAACCGCAGGTGGCGGTGCGCGCGGGCCGGGTGTGGGCGCCGCGGCTGATGCGCGCAGGGGCCGCCGGAAGCGGTGGCCTGGTGGCGCCGGTGGCGCAACCGGCCTGGCGACTCGCGGTGGAGGGCGCCGCGACCATCGAGAACGTGACCCCGGTGCCCTGCCCCGAGGTGCTGGAACCACTGGGCCCCGGTGAGGTCCGTATCGCGGTCCACGCGGCAGGAGTCAACTTCCGCGATGCCCTGATCGCCGTCGGGATGTACCCGGGCGGCGGGGTGTTCCGGGGCAGCGAAGGCGCGGGCGTGGTCGTGGACATCGGTGCCGGCGTGGCCGGACTCGCTGTGGGCGACCGTGTGATGGGCCTGTTCGAGGGCGCGTTCGGCCCGCTGGCGGTGGCGGACGCGCGGATGGTGGTGCCGATCCCGGACGGCTGGACCTTCCAGCAGGCCGCCGCCGTACCGGTGGTGTTCCTCACCGCCTGGTACGGGCTGGTGGACCTGGCCGGACTGCGGCCCGGGGAGTCGGTGCTCATTCACGCTGCGACCGGCGGCGTCGGCATGGCCGCCGTCCAGATCGCCCGCCACCTGGGCGCCGAGGTGTACGCCACGGCCAGCCCCGGCAAGCATGCGGTGCTGGAGGAGATGGGTATCGACCCGGCACGCCGGGCCTCGTCACGCACCCTCGATTTCGAGACCGAGCTACGGGACGCCACCGGCGGCCGGGGCGTGGATGTGGTGCTGAACAGCCTCGCGGGACCCTTCGTCGACGCCTCGCTGCGGCTGCTCGCCGACGGCGGGCGGCTGTCGGAGATGGGCAAGACCGACATCCGCGACCCGGAGCACATCGCCGCCACCCACCCCGGTGTGCGCTACCGGGCGTTCGACCTGGTGCCCGACGCCGGACCGGACCGCATCGGCGAGATGCTGCGCACGCTCCGCGAGCTGTTCACCGCCGGGGTGATGCGGCCCGCACCCGTACGGACATGGCCGCTGAGCCGGGCGCGGGAAGCGCTGCGGCAGCTCAGCCAGGCCCGCCACACCGGCAAGCTGGTCCTGGACGTACCCGCCGCCGTGAACCCGGACGGCACGGTGCTCATCACGGGCGGCACCGGCACGCTGGGCGGGATCGTCGCCGAACACCTCGTACGCACCTGGCAGATCCGCCACCTGGTGCTGGCCGGCAGGCGGGGCCCGGACGCACCGGGCGCCGCGGAACTGACCGCCCGCCTCGGCGACCTGGGCGCACAGGTGCGCGTGGTCGCCGCGGACGTCACGGACGCGGCCGCGGTGGCGGAGCTGGTGGCGGGAATCGATGCGGAACATCCGCTGACCGGCGTCATCCACGCCACGGGTGTCCTGGACGACGCGGTGCTCACCTCGCAGACCCCGGAGCGGGTGGCCCGGGTGTGGGCGGCCAAGGCCACGGCGGCGGCCCATCTGCACGCGGCGACCGCGGACCTGCGGCTCGGCATGTTCGTGATGTTCTCCTCCGCGGCCGGGGTGCTGGGCAGCCCCGGGCAGGCCAACTACGCCGCCGCGAACGCCTTTTGCGACGCCTTGGCGGCCCGCCGCCGGGCCGAAGGACTGCCGGGCGTGTCGGTGGCCTGGGGGCTGTGGGCCGACGCCAGCGGGATGACCGGCCACCTGGCCGAGGCCGACCTCGCCCGGATGGCCCGTACGGGCGTGGGCGCCCTCGGCACCCGGCAGGGCCTGGCCCTGCTCGACGCCGCCGTCCAGCACGGCGGCCACCTGCTGGTGGCGGCCGACGTGAACCCCCGCACCCTGGCCGCCCTGCCCGCCGAGCGCCTGCCCGCCACCCTGCGGGCACTCGCCACCACCAGTGGCGGTGGCGGCGCCGGACGGCGTACGGCGGCGGCCGCCGGTGCGGAACAGCCCGTCGACTGGGCCGCCAGGCTGGCCGGGCTGTCGGCGGCCGAGCGCCACCGGCTGGTGCTGGGCCTGGTCCGCGGCCACGCGGCCACCGTGCTGGGCCACACCGATGTGGACGCGGTGCAGGCCGAGGCCAGCTTCAAGGAGCTGGGCTTCGACTCGCTGACCGCCGTGGAACTGCGCAACCGGCTCGCCGCCGCCACCGGACTGCGGCTGCCCGCCGCGATGGTCTTCGACTACCCCGAGGCCGCGGTGCTCGCCGAATACCTGCTGGAACGGCTCGCACCCGACGACGCCACCACCGCGGGCCGGGACGGCGTGGACCCCGTTCTGGGCGAGCTGGCCAGGCTGGACCACACCCTGGACGCCCTCGTCACGGACGAAGAGGGACGGCTCAGGATCGCCAAGCGGCTGAGCGGACTGCTGGCGAAGCTGAACGGCGGATCGACCGACGCGTCCGACACGACGGACTTCAGCACCCTCGAATCCGCTTCGGACGACGAGATGTTCGCGCTCATTGACCGTGAACTGCCCTGATGGAGGAGCGAGAACAGATGCCGGGTACGGGTTCGGGTTCGGGTACGGGTACGGGTACGGAAGAGAAGCTCCGTCAGTATCTCAAGCGGGTGACGGCCGATCTGGGGCAGACCCGACAGCGCTTGCGCGAGGTGGAGGAGCGGGCGCAGGAGCCGGTGGCCATCGTCAGCATGGCCTGCCGCTTCCCGGGCGGAATCGCCTCCCCCGAGGACCTGTGGCACCTCGTCGCCTCCGGCCGGGACGCCATCGGGGACTTCCCGAAGGACCGCGGCTGGGACCTGGACGGCCTGTACCACCCGGACCCGGACCACCCCGGCACCAGCTACGTCCGCCGGGGCGGTTTCCTCCGGGGCGCGGACGGATTCGACGCCACCTTCTTCGGCATCAGCCCGCGCGAGGCACTGGCCGCCGAACCGCAGCAACGCCAGCTCCTCGAAGTCTCCTGGGAACTGCTCGAACGCGCCGGGATCGACCCCACGTCGCTGAAGGGCACCCCGACCGGCGTCTACGCGGGTGCCGGAATCCTCGGCTTCGGCACGCCCCACATCGAAAGGAGCGCCGAAGGCTATCTGCTCACCGGCAACACGCTCAGCGTCGTCTCGGGCCGGGTCGCGTTCACCCTCGGCCTCGAAGGACCCGCGGTCACCGTGGACACGGCGTGCTCCTCGTCCCTGGTCGCCATGCACCTGGCCTGCCAGGCGCTCCGGCAGGGCGAATGCACCCTGGCCATGGCCGGTGGCGTCACGGTGATGACCACCCCGCACACCTTCGTGGAATTCTCCCGCCAGCGCGGACTGTCCCCCGACGGCCGCTGCAAGCCCTTCGCGGCGGCCGCCGACGGTACGGGATTCTCCGAGGGCGTCGGCCTGCTGCTCCTGGAGCGGCTCTCGGACGCACGGCGCAACGGACACCAGGTACTCGCGGTGCTCCGCGGTTCGGCGATCAACCAGGACGGCGCGTCGAACGGCCTGACCGCGCCGAACGGCCCCTCACAGCAGCGAGTGATCCGCCAGGCCCTCATCAACGCCCAGCTGTCCTCCGCCGAGGTCGACGCCGTCGAGGCGCATGGCACCGGCACCACGCTCGGCGACCCCATCGAAGCGGATGCGCTGATCGCCGCGTACGGCCAGGACCGGCCCGCCGACCAGCCGCTGTGGCTGGGCTCGCTGAAGTCCAACATCGGACATGCGCAGGGTGCCGCGGGCGTGGCCGGTGTGATCAAGATGGTGATGGCGCTGCGCCACGAGATGCTGCCCGTCACCCTGTACGTCGATGAGCCGACCCCGCACGCGGACTGGAGCGGCGGCGCGGTACGGCTGCTGACCGAGCCGGTGGCGTGGCCGCGCGGCGAACGTCCGCGGCGGGCCGGTGTGTCGGCGTTCGGCATTTCCGGCACCAACGCGCATGTGATCGTGGAACAGGCCCCGGACGTGCCCGAGCACGCTGAACCGCGGCCCGTTGAGGGTGTGGTGCCGTGGGTGGTGTCGGCGCGGAGCGCGGAGGCGTTACGGGATCAGGCGGCGGCGTTGGCGGCGCGAGTGGCCGATGCGGAGGTGGGGATTGCCGAGGTCGGCTGGTCGTTGGTGACGACGCGGGCGGTGTTCGAGCATCGTGCGGTGGTGGTGGGTGAGGGCCGGGCGGAGTTGCTGTCCGGGGTGGAGGCGCTGGCGGCTGGGGAGTCGCATCCGGGTGTGGTGGATGCGGGTGCTTCGCCGCTGAGCGGTGGTGTGGGTCCGGTGTTGGTGTTTCCGGGGCAGGGTTCGCAGTGGGTGGGGATGGGGGCCGCGTTGCTCGATGCGTCGCCGGTGTTTGCGGCGCGGGTGGTGGAGTGTGAGCGGGCGTTGGCGCCGTATGTGGATTGGTCGCTCCGGGATGTTCTGCGTGGTAAGGGGGACGCGGCGGATTTGGGCCGGGTGGATGTGGTGCAGCCGGTGTTGTGGGCGGTGATGGTGTCTTTGGCGGCGGTGTGGGCGGGGCACGGCGTGAAGCCCGCAGCGGTGGTGGGGCATAGCCAGGGTGAGATTGCGGCGGCGGTCGTGTCCGGGGCGCTGTCGCTGGAGGACGGCGCGAAGGTGGTGGCGCTGCGCAGCCGGGCGTTGCGTCAGCTGGCTGGTGGCGGTGCGATGGCGTCGCTGGGCGTGGGCCAGGAGCAGGCCGGACAGCTGCTGGCCCGGCTTGGTGACCAGGCCGCGGCGGTGGGTGTGGCTGCGGTCAACGGACCGTCTTCCACGGTCATTTCGGGTCCCCCGCAACAGGTGGCCGCGGTGGTCGCGGCATGCCAGGAGAACGGCGATCGCGCACGGCGCATCGACGTGGACTACGCCTCGCACGGCCCCCAGGTGGATGAGATCCGCGACGAGCTGATGCGCGTACTGGACGGAGTAGCCCCCGTCGCCGCGCCCTCGGACGACGTGGCCTTCTACTCGACGGTGACCGGCGGCCGAGCCGATACGGCCGGTCTGGACGCCGCGTACTGGGTGACGAACCTGCGGGAGCCGGTGCGCTTCGCGGAAGCGGTGGGGGCGCTGTTGGCCGATGGGCACCGGGTGTTCATCGAGGCCAGCACTCACCCCGTGCTCACCGTCGGCATGGAGGAGACCTTCGAGCGGGCGGGCGTCGACGCGGTGACCGTACCGACGCTGCGCCGCGACCACGGTGGCCGGGAGCAGCTGGTGCGCTCCCTCGCTCAGGCGTTCGTCGCGGGCGTCCCCGTGGACTGGACGGCCCTGTTCCCGTCCGATCCGACACCGTGCACCGTGGACCTGCCCACCTACGCGTTCCAGCACCAACGCTTCTGGATGGCCGGATCGGGCGGGACCGGCGACCCCAGCGGCCTCGGCCTGGTGTCCGCCGGACATCCGTTGCTGGGCGCCGCGGTCGAGCTTGCCGATGGCAGTACGCACCTGCTCACCGGCAGGATCACGACCGGGGGTGGCGAGAGCTGGCTCGGCGACCATGTGGTGGCGGGGACCGTACTGGCGCCGGGCGCGGCGCTGGTGGAGTGGGTGTTGCGGGCGGCCGACGAGGTCGGCTGCGGTGGGGTGGAGGAGCTGGCGCTTCAGGTGCCCCTGGCGCTGCCCGAGTCGGGTGGCTTGCGCGTACAGGTCGTGGTGGGCGAGGCGGCCGAGGACGGGCGGCGGGAGGTTCAGGTGTACTCCCGTCCCGGGGACGTCGACTCCGTAGCGGGGTGGGTGTGCCATGCGGAGGGCGTACTGAGCCCGCCACGTGAGGACACCGGACCGACGGCCGAGGGCTTGCAGGGTGTGTGGCCCCCGGAGGGCGCGCAGCCGGTGGAGCTGGACGGGTTCTACGAGCATGTCGCAGCGGCGGGATATGCGTACGGGCCGTCCTTCCGGGGCCTGCGCGCGATGTGGCGGGACGGCTCGGATGTCGTCGCCGAGGTGACGCTGCCCGAGGCAGCGGGGGACGAGGAAGGGTTCGGCATCCACCCGGCGCTGCTCGATGCCGCGCTGCACCCGGCGCTGCTGACCGCCTCGTCCGAGCGGGAGCAGGGCGACGACCAGGTGTGGCTGCCGTTCGCCTGGAACGGCGTGTCTCTCTGGGCCACCGGCGCCACCACCGTGCGAGTGCGGATCTCCCCGCGGGAGCACGGCGTGGACGGCGAGCGGGGCCTGCGGATGGTGGTGGCCGACGCCGCCGGGGAGCCGGTCCTGACGGTGGACTCCCTGGTGACGCGCCCGGCACGGATCGATCAGCTGCGGGCGGCGGGCACGCGTGGCGTGGACGGGCTGTTCTCGCTGGACTGGACGCCGTTGCCTGCCGTGCCGGTCACGACGGATGACGACGAGTGGGTGGTTCTGGACCTCGGTAACGCGGACGAGGACCTGGAGTCGTTGGTCGCGGCGCTCGATGCCGAAGGGCCGGTCCCGTCCGTCGCCCTCGCCTGCCTTCCGCACTCAGGTGCGGGTGCCGGTGCCGTTGCGGCGGCCGAGGGGCTGGCGCTGGCGGAACGGACGTTGGGGCTGTTGCAGGGCTGGTTGGCCGAACCGCGTCTGGCCGATGCCCGGTTGGTGGTGGTGACGCGGGGCGCGGTTGCGCCCGCTGACGACGACGTCCCGGACGTGGCCGGTGCCGCCGTATGGGGGCTGGTGCGCAGTGCGCAGGCCGAGAACCCGGGACGTTTCCTGCTGCTCGACCTCGCGCCCGGAGCCGATGTCCTCGCGGACCGCGTGCGAGACGCGGTCGCGTGTGCGGTGGAACGGGACGAACCCCAGCTGGCCGTACGGGACGGCCAGGCGCTGGTGCCCCGGCTGAAGCGGGCCGCCAGCGACCAGCCGTCGGCCGTCCCGGGCGTGCTCGACCCGGACGGCACGGTGCTCATCACGGGCGGCACCGGAACCCTGGGCGGACTGGTCGCCGAACACCTCGTCCGTACGTGGCAGGTCGGCCACCTTCTGTTGGCGAGCCGCCGCGGGCCGAACGCCCCCGGGGCACGAGACCTGGCCGACCGGCTGGAAGACCTCGGTGCGCGGGTGCGGATCGTCGCCGTGGACGTCACGGATGCGGCCGCGGTGGCCGAGCTGGTGGCGGGGGTCGACGCGGAGCATCCGCTGACCGGTGTCATCCATGCCGCGGGTGTGCTGGACGACGCGGTGGTCACCTCGCAGACTCCGGAGCGTCTGGCGCGGGTATGGGAGGCCAAGGCCACGGCCGCGGCCCAGCTGCACGCGGCGACGGTGGATCTGCCGCTGGGCGTGTTCGTGACGTTCTCTTCGGCCGCCGGGGTGCTGGGCAGCCCGGGACAGGCGAACTACGCGGCGGCGAACGCCTTCTGCGATGCCCTGGCCGCCCACCGCCGGGTCATCGGCCTTCCGGCGCTGTCGGTGGCGTGGGGGCTGTGGGCCGAGGCCAGCGGCCTGACCGGACAGCTCGCCGAGGTGGACCGGGCCCGGATGTCCCGCTCGGGCATCGACGCGATGTCCACCCCCAAGGCGCTCGCCTTGCTGGATGCCGCGTTCCGGCTCCCGCATCCGTTGGTGGTTGCTGTTGAGCTTGATGTGGCGGGGGTTGTGGGTGGTGATGTGCCTGCGGTGTTGCGTGGGTTGGTGGGGCGTGTTCGGCGTCGGGTGGCTGCGGGGGACGAGCATGTTGCCGGGTTGGCTGGGCGGTTGGTGGGTTTGGATGAGGGGGGTCGGTTGGATGTGGTGTTGGAGGTGGTGCGAAGTTGTGTGGCGGTGGTGTTGGGGTTTGGTTCGTTGGGTGAGGTGCGGTCGGGGGCTGCGTTCAAGGAGTTGGGTTTTGATTCGTTGACGGCGGTGGAGTTGCGTAATCGGCTGTCGGCGGCGACGGGGTTGCGGTTGCCCGCGACGATGGTGTTCGACTATCCGACGCCTCACGCTCTGGCCAGCTACCTGTGCACCCGCCTGAGCGGCGAGACGGCCGCCCCCCACGTGCGGGCCGTGACATCGACGGCCACCGATGAGCCGATCGCGATCGTCGCGATGACCTGCCGTTTCCCCGGCGGGGCCACCTCCCCGGAGGGCCTGTGGGACCTGGTCGCCTCGGGCCATGAGGCGATCGGGGAGTTTCCGACCGGGCGAGGCTGGGACCTGGACGGCCTCTTCCACCCGGACCCCGACCACCCCGGCACGTCCTACGCCCGCAAAGGCGGGTTCCTGTACGACGCCGACGCGTTCGACGCGGGGTTTTTCGGTATCAATCCGCGGGAGGCGCTGGCGACGGATCCGCAGCAGCGTCTGCTGCTGGAGGCGGCGTGGGAGGTGGTGGAGCGGGCCGGTATCGACCCGGTGTCGCTGAAGGGCAGCCCGACCGGCGTTTACGCCGGGGTGATGTACCACGACTACGCCGCCGGGCTCAGCGGCGGCGACGCACGGCTGGAGGGCTACGCCATGCTTGCCAGCTCCGGCAGCGTGGTGTCCGGCCGGGTGGCGTACACGCTGGGGTTGGAGGGCCCGGCGGTGACGGTGGATACGGCGTGTTCGTCGTCGCTGGTGGCGATGCATCTGGCGGCGCAGGCGCTGCGGCAGGGTGAGTGCACGCTTGCCCTCGCGGGTGGTGTGACGGTGATGGCGACGCCGGATGTGTTCACCGGATTCTCGCGTCAGCGCGGCCTGGCCCCCGACGGGCGATGCAAGCCCTTCGCCGCGGCGGCCGACGGCACCGGCTGGAGTGAGGGCGTCGGCCTGCTGCTCCTGGAGCGGTTGTCGGACGCGCGGCGCAATGGCCATCAGGTGTTGGCGGTGATTCGGGGTTCGGCGGTGAATCAGGATGGTGCGTCGAATGGCCTGACGGCGCCGAATGGTCCGTCGCAGCAGAGGGTGATCCGTCAGGCGCTGGCTGGTGCGGGGTTGTCGGCGTCCGAGGTGGACGCGGTGGAGGCGCACGGTACGGGGACGACCTTGGGTGATCCGATCGAGGCGCAGGCGCTGTTGGCGACGTACGGTCAGGAGCGGCCGGAAGATCGGCCGTTGCTACTCGGCTCCATCAAGTCGAATATCGGGCACACGCAGGCGGCCGCCGGTGTGGCGGGTGTGATCAAGATGGTGCAGGCCATGCGGCACGGCGTACTACCCGCCTCGTTGCACATTGATGAGCCGACACCGCATGTCGACTGGGGCAGTGGTGCGGTACGGCTGCTGACCGAGCCCGTGGAGTGGCCGAACAGCGAGCGTCCCCGCCGGGCCGGAGTGTCCTCCTTCGGCGCCTCGGGCACCAACGCTCACCTCATCCTGGAGCAGGCTCCGGATGCCCCCGAGGCGGAGCCGGTGCCCGAACACGGTGGTGTGGTGCCCTGGGTGCTGTCCGCGCGGAGCGCGGAGGCGCTGCGCGGGCAGGCCGCGGCACTGGCCGGGTGCCTCGCGCCGGACTCGCAGGCGTCAACCGTTGAGGTGGGATGGTCGCTGTTGGCGTCCCGGTCGCTGTTCGAGCACCGAGCGGTGGTGCTGGGCGGCGACCGGGCGGACATGGTGGCGGCGGTGGAGGCCCTGGCGGCCGGTGAGCCGCATCCGGGGGTGGTGGGCCCGCCCGCGGGCACGGCCCCGTCCGGGAAGACGGTGTGGCTGTTCAGCGGACAGGGCAGCCAGCGCGTGGGGATGGGCGCGGGGCTGTACGACCGCTTTCCCGTGTTCGCCGCGGCGTTCGACGAGGTCTGCGGCCTGCTCGACCCGCACCTTGAACACCCACTGCGCCAGGTGGCGTTCACCGGCGTGGCCGAGCGGCCGGGGCTGTTGGACCACACGACCTACGCCCAGGCAGGGCTGTTTGCCCTGCACATCGCCCTGGCCCGGCTGCTGGACTCGCTGGGGCTGCGCCCCGACGTGGTGATCGGCCACTCGATCGGGGAGGTCGCCGCCGCCCATATCGCAGGCGTCTTCGACCTCCCCGACGCCTGCCGACTCGTCGCCGCCCGCGCCACGCTGATGGGCGGACTTCCCGAAGGCGGTGGCATGGCCACCATCGCCGCCACATCCGACGAACTCGCCGAAGACCTTGCCGAACACGACGGCCACGTTGGCATCGCGGCCCTGAACACGCCCGGCAACACGGTCATCTCCGGACCCGCCGAACGGGTAGCCGGGATCAGTGCCGCGTGGGCCGCCAAGGGGCGCAAGACCAAGGCCCTGGCCGTCAGCCATGCCTTCCACTCCCCGCTGATGGACCCCATCCTGGAGCCGTTCACCCAGGCCATCGCGGATCTGACGTATCACCGGCCCGCCCTTCCGCTGCTGAGCAACCTCACCGGGGAACCCGCCGACGAGCGCATCGCCACCCCCGAATACTGGGCCCAACACATCCGCCAACCGGTCCACTTCCACCCCGCCATCACCCACATCGCCCCCGAGGCGGGTGTCTTTCTGGAGCTGGGCCCGGACCCGGTCCTGGCCACCGCGACACAGCACACACTCGGCCACGTCACCGCGGGCACCGAACGGCCCAGCTCCCTGGTGGCGGCCACGCTGAGCCGTAAGCAACCCGATGTCCGCGCCTTCGGCCACGCCCTCGCCCAACTCCACACGTCCGGTATCGACGTCGACTGGACCAGCTGGTTCCCGGCCGACCCCGCGCCGCGGACGGTGGAGCTGCCGACGTACGCCTTCCAGCGCGAGCGGTACTGGCTGTCCGCGGCGGGTGGCGTCGGGGATGTCGCCGCCGCCGGGTTGCAGCGTGTGGAGCACGCGTTGCTGCCCGCGGCGGTGGGGCTGGCCGACGGCGGGGTGGTGCTCACCGGCCGGGTCTCGGCCGTCGGCGCCAAGAACTGGCTGGCCGAACACGTGATGGCGGGCGCGGTGCTGGTGCCCGGTGCGGCGCTGGTGGAGTGGGCGCTGCGAGCGGCCGACGAGGCGGGCTGCGGTGGGGTGGAGGAACTGGCGCTCCAGGTCCCGCTGGTGCTGCCCGCGTCCGGCGGGCTGCGCGTACAGGTGGTGGCGGGCCCGGCCACCGAGGACCGGCGGCGCGATGTGCGGATCTACTCCCGCCCCGACCGCGATGCCGAACCGGGCACCGATCCGGGGTGGGTGTGCCATGCGGAGGGTGTGCTGAGCCCGCCGTCCGCCGATGGCGGGGGAGAGGAGCTGTCCGGGGCGTGGCCTCCCGCGGAGGCGGAGCCGGTGGACGTGACCGGCTTCTACGAGCGCGCGGCGGCGGCCGGATACGCGTACGGCCCGTCCTTCCAGGGCGTACAGGCCGTGTGGCGGGACGGTACGGACGTCCTCGCCGAGGTGGCGCTGCCCGAACCCGCCGGTGACCGCGACGGTTTTGGCATCCATCCCGCGCTGCTGGACGCCGCCCTGCACCCGGCGCTGCTCCTCGACCCGTCAGAGCCGGAACGGGACGACACACGGGTGTGGCTGCCGTTCGCCTGGCGGGGCGTGTCCTTGTTGGCCGACGGCGCGACGACGGTCCGGGTCCGGCTCTCTCCCCGGTCGCGGCAGCCGGACGGCGCGGAGGGCGAGCGGGGCCTGCGGGTGGTCGTGGCCGATGCGGTGGGTGTTCCGGTGCTGACGGTCGATGCGCTGGTGATGCGGTCGGCCGACCCGGATCAACTGCGGGCTGCCACGGGGCCCGAGGCGGACGGGCTGTTCACCCTGGACTGGACCCCGTTGCCGACATCACCGGAAGCCCACGGCACCGACGAGCCAGAGGAATCGCCAGCTGCCGGGCACTGGGTGGTGGTGGGCCAGGAGGAACCGTCCCCGATCGGGGAGGGCGCGGTCTGCCATCCGCATCTGGAGTCGCTGATCGCGGCGCTCGACGGCGGCGCGCCCGTTCCCTCGGTGGCCTTCGCCTGCCTGTCCGCGCCTTCCCCGGACCGCGATGTGGCGGATGCCGGACTGGCCCTGACGGGCAGCGCATTGGAGCTGTTGCAGGGCTGGTTGGCCGAGCCGCGGCTGGCCGATGCGCGGTTCGTGGTCGTCACCCGCGGCGCCGTCGCGCTCGACGCATCCGAGGGGGACATCGACAGTGGCGTGAACGCGGCCGGTGCCGCGGTGTGCGGGCTGGTGCGCAGTGCGCAGGCGGAGAACCCGGGCCGTTTCCTTCTGCTCGACCTCGACCCTGCCGGTGAACCGGTCGGCGCGGTCCCCGGCCATGGCATGGTGGACGGCGTACTGCGGGCCATGGCGATGGACGAGCCGCAGGTGGCGCTGCGCGCCGGGCGGATCCTGGTGCCACGGCTGATGCGCGCCGGTGGGGCGAGCAGCGGGGGAGTGGTGGGGCCGGTCGGGCAGCCCGCGTGGCGGCTCGAACTGACGGGCGCGGCGACGCTGGACAATGTGAAGCCGGTGCCCTGCCCCGAGGTGCTGGAGCCCCTGGGCGCCGGCCAGGTGCGGGTCGCGGTGCACGCGGCGGGCATCAACTTCCGCGACGCCCTGATCAGCCTCGGGATGGTCCCGGGCCAGACCGGGCTGGGCGGCGAGGGCGCCGGTGTGGTGGTCGCGGTCGGCCCCGGGGTGACCCGGGTGGCGGTGGGCGACCGGGTCATGGGTGTCTTCGACCGTGCGTTCGGCCCGCTGGCGGTGACGGACGCGCGTATGGTGGCGCCGATCCCCGCCGGGTGGAGTTTCCAGCAGGCGGCCGCGGTGCCGGTGGTGTTCCTCACCGCGTGGTACGGGCTGGTGGAGCTGGGCGGACTCCGAGCGGACGAGTCGGTGCTGATCCACGCGGCCGCCGGTGGTGTGGGCATGGCGGCGGTGCAGATCGCCCGCCATCTGGGCGCCGAGGTGTACGCCACGGCGAGCCCCGGCAAGCACGCGGTGCTGGACGCCATGGGCATCGACGCGGCACACCGGGCCTCCTCGCGCGACCTGGACTTCGAGCACGTCGTACGGAAGGCCACCGGCGGCCGTGGCGTGGACGTCGTACTGAACAGCCTCGCCGGACCCTTCGTCGACGCATCGCTGCGGCTGCTATGCGAGGGCGGCCGGCTCCTGGAAATGGGCAAGACCGACATCCGCGATCCGGAGCGGATCGCGGCCGACCACCCGGGCGTGCGCTACCAGGTCTACGACCTGATCGGGGACGCCGGACCGGACCGCATCGGCCGGATGCTGGCCGAGCTGGGTGCGCTCTTCACGGCCGGGGTCCTGGAACCGCCACCGCTCCGGGCCTGGCCGTTGGACCGGGCGCGGGAGGCGCTGCGCCACCTCAGCCAGGCCAAGCACACCGGCAAGCTCGTGTTGGACATCCCCGCCCCGGTGGACCCCGACGGCACCGTACTGATCACCGGCGGGACCGGCACCCTGGGCGCCCTGGTCGCCGAGCATCTGGTGCGCACGGGGCAGGTCAGGCATCTGTTGCTGGTCAGCCGCAGTGGCCCCGACGCCCCGGGCGCGAAGGAACTCACCGCCCGGCTGGACGAACTGGGCGCGCGGGTACGGATCGAGGCGGCGGACGTCACCGATGCCGCCGCGGTGGCCGCCCTGGTGGCGGGCGTCGACCCGGAGCACCCACTGACCGGAGTGATCCACGCGGCCGGTGTGCTGGACGACGCGGTCGTCACCTCGCAGACCCCGGAGCGGGTGGCGCGGGTCTGGGCGGCCAAGGCCACGGCGGCGGCCCATCTGCACGCGGCGACCGCGGACCTGCGGCTCGGCATGTTCGTGATGTTCTCCTCCGCGGCCGGGGTCATGGGCAGCCCCGGCCAGGCCAACTACGCGGCGGCCAACGCCTTTTGCGATGCGCTGGCCGCCCATCGGCGAGCCCTCGGCATGCCGGGCGTGTCCGTGGCATGGGGGCTGTGGGCCGAATCCAGTGAGATGACCGGAAACCTCACCGAAGCGGATCTGGCACGGATGGCCCGCTCCGGCATCGCCGCGATGGCGAGCGACCACGCCCTCGCACTGCTCGACGCCGCGCTCCAGCACGGCGGCCACCAGCTGATCGCGGCCGATGTGAACACGCGCGTCCTCGCCGCCCAGCCCCCGGACACCCTGCCCGCCGCACTGCGCGCCCTGGTCGCGGCGAGCACCGGTGCCGGGCGTACGACGGAACGGCGTACGGCGGCGGCCGCCGGTGCGCAGCCCGTCGACTGGGCCGGTCGGCTGGCGGGCATGTCCGCCGATGAGCGGCGTCGGGTGCTGCTCGACCTGGTCCGTGGCCACGCGACCACCGTGCTGGGCCACGCGGATGCGGAAGCGGTCCAGGCGGACACCAGTTTCAAGGATCTGGGCTTCGACTCGCTGACGGCGGTGGAGCTGCGCAACAGGCTCTCCGCCGCCACCGGCCTGCGGCTGCCCGCCGCCCTCGTCTTCGACTACCCTGAGGCGGCCATCGTGGCCGACTACCTGCTGGAGCGCCTCGCCCCCGAAGAGGACGGCTCACCGGGCCGGACCGGTGTCGACCCGGCCCTCGGCGAACTGGCCAAGCTGGAAGCCACGTTGGCGCGCCTCGACGTGGCGGACGGCGAGGCCGGGGCGGTCACCGCCCGGCTGGAAAGTCTGCTGGCCGCGTGGAAGGCGACGCGGAACCTGGCGGGACGGGAGACCGCCGCGGAGCGGAAGACCGCCACGGAGCGGCTGGAGTCCGCGTCCGCGGCCCAGGTTCTCGACTTCATCGACAACGAGCTGGGTGTGTCCTGAATGTGCCGGGCGCGACGATCGCTTAAGGCCGGGTGAAACCTCATGGTGAACGTGAACGTAAACGAAGAGAAGCTGGTCGAGTACCTCAAGCGCGTGTCCGCAGACCTGCACGACACACGGCTGCGCTTACGTGAGGTGGAGGAGCGTTCCCAGGAGCCGGTGGCCGTGGTGAGCGTCGCCTGCCGCTTCCCGGGCGGAGTGGACACGCCCGAGGCGCTGTGGCGGCTGGTGTCCGAAGGAGTCGACGCGATCGGCGACTTCCCCACCGACCGTGGCTGGGACCTGGAGGGCCTGTATCACCCGGACCCGGACCACCCCGGAACCACCTATACCCGCCGGGGCGGATTCCTCGACGGCGCCGACCAATTCGACCCCCTGTTCTTCGGCATCAGCCCGCGCGAGGCGCTGGCCACCAGCCCGCAGCAGCGGATGCTGCTCGAAACCGCCTGGGAGGCGTTCGAGCGGGCCGGTATCGATCCCGTTTCGCTGAAGGGCTCCCCCACGGGGGTTTACGCCGGGACGGCCACCACCGGCGGCGCAGCCGGGTCGGGCGACGTGCCCGAGGCGGCATCCGAGGGATACGCGGGCAATGCCCCGAGCCTGCTGTCGGGCCGGGTGTCCTACACCTTCGGACTGGAAGGCCCGGCCGTCACGGTGGAGACGGCGTGCTCGTCGTCGCTGGTGGCCATCCACCTTGCGGTGCAGGCACTGCGGCAGGGCGAATGCACGCTCGCCTTGGCCGGTGGGGTCACGGTGATGTCCACCCCCGAGGTGTTCACCGGCTTCTCGCGGCAGCGCGGTCTGTCCCCGGACGGCCGGTGCAAGGCGTTCGCCGCCACCGCCGACGGCACGGGGTGGGGCGAAGGCGTCGGCCTGGTACTGCTGGAGCGGCTGTCGGAGGCGCGGCGCAACGGCCACCAGGTGCTGGCCGTGATCCGCGGATCGGCCATCAACCAGGACGGCGCGAGCAACGGGTTCACGGCGCCGAACGGACCGTCGCAGCAGCGCGTCATCCGCCAGGCGCTGACCGGCGCCCGGCTGGCCCCGTCCGAGGTGGACGCCGTCGAGGCCCATGGCACCGGCACCACTCTGGGCGACCCCATCGAGGCGGACGCGCTCATCGCCACGTATGGGAAGGACCGGCCCGAGGACCGCCCCCTGTGGCTGGGGTCCTTGAAGTCCAACATCGGCCATACGCAGGGCGCGGCGGGCGTGGCCGGTGTGATCAAGATGGTGATGGCACTACGGCACGAGATGCTGCCCGCCACTCTGCACGTCGATGAGCCGACCCCTCATGTGGAGTGGGACGGAGGCGGCGTACGGCTGCTGACCAAGCCCGTGGAGTGGCCTCGCGGCGACCGGCCGCGACGGGCAGGAGTGTCGTCCTTCGGAATCAGCGGAACCAATGCGCACGTGATCGTGGAGCAGGCCCCGGACGCGCCCGAGGACGAGCCGGTGCCCGAGCGTGGCGGTGTCGTGCCGTGGGTGGTTTCAGGACGGAGTGAGGAGGCTTTGCGGGGCCAAGCGGGCGCGTTGGCGGCGCGTCTGGCCGAGGACCCTGCGCTGATGCCGGTGGACGTGGGCTGGTCGCTGGTCAGGACGCGGTCGGTGTTCGAGCATCGTGCGGTGGTGGTGGGTGAGGGCCGGGCGGAGTTGCTGCCCGGGGTGGAGGCGCTGGCGGCTGGGGAGTCGCATCCGGGTGTGGTGGATGCGGGTGCTTCGCCGCTGAGCGGTGGTGTGGGTCCGGTGTTGGTGTTTCCGGGGCAGGGTTCGCAGTGGGTGGGGATGGGGGCCGCGTTGCTCGATGCGTCGCCGGTGTTTGCGGCGCGGGTGGTGGAGTGTGAGCGCGCGTTGGCGCCGTATGTGGATTGGTCGCTCCGGGATGTTCTGCGTGGTAAGGGGGACGCGGCGGATTTGGGCCGGGTGGATGTGGTGCAGCCGGTGTTGTGGGCGGTGATGGTGTCTTTGGCGGCGGTGTGGGCGGGGCACGGCGTGAAGCCCGCAGCGGTGGTGGGGCATAGCCAGGGTGAGATTGCGGCGGCGGTCGTGTCCGGGGCGCTGTCGCTGGAGGACGGCGCGAAGGTCGTGGCGCTGCGCAGCCGGGCGTTGCGTCAGCTGGCCGGTGGCGGTGCGATGGCATCGCTGGGCGTGGGGCAGGAGGAGGCTGGTCGGCTGCTGTCGGGGCTGGGCGATCAGGCTGCCGGAGTGGGTGTGGCGGCGGTCAACGGGCCGACGTCCACGGTGGTGTCGGGTCCGCCGGAGCAGGTGGCCGCGGTGGTGGCCGCATGCCGGGAGAACGGTGATCGCGCGCGGCTCATCGATGTGGACTACGCCTCGCATGGCCCCCAGGTCGATGAGATCCGCGACGAGCTGATGCGCGTACTGGACGGGGTGACCCCGGTCGACACCTCCGGGACAGCGTTCTACTCCACGGTGACCGGCGGCCGGATCGCCACCAGCAGTCTGGACACGGCGTACTGGGTGACCAATCTGCGGGATCAGGTGCGCTTCGCCGACGCGATCGAGGCGCTGTTGGCCGATGGGCACCGGGTGTTCATCGAGGCCAGCACCCATCCCGTGCTCACCGTCGGTATGCAGGAAACCTTCGAGCGGGCGGGCGTCGACGCGACGACCGTGCCGACGCTGCGCCGCGACCACGGCGGTCAGGACCAGCTGGTGCGGTCTGTCGCCCAAGCGTTCGTCGCGGGCATCCCCGTGGACTGGACGACCCTGTTCCCGGCCGAGCCGACGCCACGTACGGTGGATCTGCCGACGTATGCGTTTCAGCGGAGGCGCTTCTGGGCCGCCGCCGCGGGCGGTCGGGTGGGCGATGTGGCCGCAGCCGGGTTGCAGCGTGTGGAGCACGCCTTGCTGCCCGCCGCCGTCGGGCTGCCCGACGGCGGGTTGCTGCTGACCGGCCGGGTCTCGGCGGGAAGCAGCGGCTGGCAGGCTGAGCACGCCGTCGCGGGCGCGGTGTTGATGCCCGGTGCCGCGCTGGTGGAGTGGGCGTTGCGGGCGGCCGATGAGGCGGGCTGCGGTGGCGTCGAGGAGCTGGCGCTACAAGTGCCGTTGATTTTGCCCGAGTCGGGGAGCCTGCGCGTACAGGTGGTGGTGGGCGAGGCGGCCGAGGACGGTAGGCGCGGCGTACGGGTGTACTCCCGCCCCGACCGCGTCGCCGAGCCGGGCGGCGACCCGGGATGGGTGTGCCACGCGGAAGGCGTGCTGAGCCCGCCGTCCGCCGTTGGCGGGGCGGAGGAGCTGCCCGGCGCATGGCCTCCGGCGAACGCGAAGCCGCTGGACGTCGAGGGGTTCTACGAGCAGGCCGCGGCAGCGGGGTACGTGTACGGCCCGTCGTTCCAGGGGCTTCGGGCAGCGTGGCGCGATGGGCAGGATCTGCTGGCCGAGGTGGCGCTGCCCGAGGCCGCCGGAGACCATGACGGCTTCGGTATCCACCCGGCGCTCCTCGACGCAGCCCTGCACCCCCTCCTGCTGGCCGACCGGTTCGCGGCCGACACCGACCCGGAGGACGAGCAGTTGTGGTTGCCGTTCGTCTGGAATGGCGTATCCCTGCACGCTACCGACGCCGCCACGGTCCGTGTGCGGCTCACCCGCCACCAGGAGAGCGCGGCGGGTGAGCGCGGGCTACGGCTGGTCGTGGCCGACGTCGGGGGTGCTTCCGTGCTCACGGTTGACTCCCTCACCATGCGTCCGGCCGACGCCGAGCAGCTTCGGTCCGTGGGCGGGCGCGACACCGGTGGGCTGTTCACGCTCGACTGGACGCCCCTGCCCGCTGCGCCGGTCACGACGCAGGACGACGGCTGGGTGGTGTTGGGCCGGAACGACGACTCCGGTGGTGCGGTGTGCCACCCGGATCTGACGGCGCTGGCCGCCGCGATGGACGGCGGTACGCCTGCTCCGACGCTGGCCTTGGCGTATCTCCCCGCCGTGTTCGAGCCTGCCGACGACGACCTCGCGGCGGGTGCGACCGACGGTCTCACCGCTGTCGAGCACGCACTGCAATGGGTACAGGGCTGGCTGGCCGAACCGCGTCTGGCAGACGCCCGGTTGGCGGTGGTGACGCGGGGCGCGGTCGCGCATGCCGAGGACGTGGTCCCGGATCCGGCCGGTGCCGCCGTATGGGGCCTGCTGCGGAGTGCGCAGGCGGAGAACCCGGACCGGTTCGTCCTCCTCGACACCGACCCGGATCTCCACACCGAGGTCGCCCATCGCAGTGTGGCCGACGCTGTGGCCCGTGCCGTACGGGCTGATGAGCCGCAGGTGGTCATGCGGGCCGGGCAGTTGCTGGTGCCTCGACTGACCGCGGCCTGCCGCGCAAGCCGTGACGAGTCCACCGCCGAGGGCCCGGAGGACATGTCCGGCGCTCTCGACCCGGACGGGACCGTGCTGATCGTCGGTGGTACGGGCCTGCTGGGCGGCCTGGTCGCCGAGCACCTCGTACGCACCTGGCAGGTCAAGCACCTGGTGCTGGCGAGCCGCCGGGGCCCCGACGCCCCGGGCGCGCCAGAACTCGCCGACCGGCTGAGCGACGCGGGCGCACAGGCGCGGATCGTCCCGCTGGATGTCACGGACGCGGCCGCGGTGGCCGAGTTGGTGGCCGGGATCGCACCGGCACACCCGCTGACCGGTGTCATCCATGCAGCGGGCGTGCTGGACGACGCGGTGATCACCTCGCTGACCTCGCAACAAGTGGCACGGGTGTGGCAGGCGAAGGCCACTGCGGCGGCCCATCTGCACGCGGCGACGGCGGATCTGCCACTGACCATGTTCGTGACGTTCTCCTCGGCCGCCGGCGTGGTGGGCAACGCCGGTCAGGCCGGATACGCGGCGGCGAACGCGTACGTGGACGCGCTGGTCGCCCGCCGCCGTGGTCTCGGGCTGCCCGGACTCTCGGTGGCCTGGGGGCTGTGGGAGCAGTCCAGCGCCATGACCGGCCACATGGCTCAGACGGATCTGACTCGGCTGCGCGGAATGAGGCCGTTGTCGTCCGAGCGCGGACTTGCCCTGCTGGATGCCGCGTTCCGAGTTCCGCATCCGTTGGTGGTTGCTGTGGAGCTTGATGTGGCGGGGGCTGTGGGTGGTGGTGTGCCTGCGGTGTTGCGTGGGTTGGTGGTGGGGCGTGTTCGGCGTCGGGTGGCTGTGGGGGATGAGCATGTTGCTGGGTTGGCTGGGCGGTTGGTGGGTTTGGATGAGGGGGGTCGGTTGGATGTGGTGTTGGAGGTGGTGCGGGGTTGTGTGGCGGTGGTGTTGGGGTTTGGTTCGTTGGGTGAGGTGCGGTCGGGGGCTGCGTTCAAGGAGTTGGGTTTTGATTCGTTGACGGCGGTGGAGTTGCGTAATCGGCTGTCGGCGGCGACGGGGTTGCGGTTGCCCGCGACGATGGTGTTCGACTATCCGACACCCCACGCTCTGGCCACCTACCTGTGCACCCGGTTGGTGGGCGAGACCGTGGTGGCGCGCGGCCCGGCGATGACGGTGGCCGACTCCGGTGAGCCGATCGCGATCGTGGGGATGACCTGCCGGTTCCCCGGTGGCGCGACATCCCCCGAGAAGCTGTGGGAGCTGGTCGCCTCGGGCCAGGACGTGATCGGGGAGTTTCCGACCGGCCGGGGCTGGGATCTGGACGGCCTCTTCCATCCGGATCCCGATCACCCGGGCACCAGCTACGCGAACGAGGGCGGCTTCCTCCACGATGCCGACGCGTTCGACGCGGGGTTTTTCGGTATCAATCCGCGGGAGGCGCTGGCGACGGATCCGCAGCAGCGTCTGCTGCTGGAGGCGGCGTGGGAGGTGGTGGAGCGGGCCGGTATCGACCCGGTGTCGCTGAAGGGCAGCCCGACCGGGGTCTATGCCGGGGTGATGTACCACGACTACGCCGCCGGGCTCAGCAGTGGCGCCGATAGCAAGCTGGAAGGCTACGCGATGCTCGCGGGATCGGGCAGCGTGGTCTCGGGTCGGGTGGCCTACACGCTGGGGTTGGAGGGCCCGGCGGTGACGGTGGATACGGCGTGTTCGTCGTCGCTGGTGGCGATGCATCTGGCGGCGCAGGCGCTGCGGCAGGGTGAGTGCACGCTTGCTCTGGCGGGTGGTGTGACGGTGATGGCGACGCCGGATGTGTTCACCGGGTTTTCGCGTCAGCGCGGTCTGGCCCCTGACGGGCGATGCAAGCCCTTTGCCGCTGCCGCGGACGGTACGGGGTGGGGCGAGGGCGTGGGCTTGTTGCTCCTGGAGCGGTTGTCGGATGCGCGGCGCAATGGTCATCGGGTGTTGGCGGTGATTCGGGGTTCGGCGGTGAATCAGGATGGTGCGTCGAATGGTTTGACGGCGCCGAATGGTCCGTCGCAGCAGCGGGTGATCCGTCAGGCGCTGGCTGGTGCGGGGCTGTCGGCGTCCGAGGTGGACGCGGTGGAGGCGCACGGCACGGGGACCACTTTGGGTGATCCGATCGAGGCGCAGGCGCTGCTGGCGACGTATGGCCAGGAGCGGCCGGAGGATCGGCCGCTGTGGCTGGGTTCGGTGAAGTCGAATATCGGGCATACGCAGGCGGCCGCCGGTGTGGCGGGTGTGATCAAGATGGTGCAGGCCATGCGGCACGGCGTACTTCCCGCTTCACTGCACGTCGATGAGCCGACACCGCATGTCGATTGGGCTGGTGGTGCGGTTCGGCTGCTGACCGAGCCCGTGGAGTGGCCGCACAGCGAACGTCCCCGCCGGGCTGGAGTGTCCTCCTTCGGCGCCTCCGGTACGAACGCACATGTGATCCTGGAGCAGGCCCCGGACGCCCCCGAGGCGGAGCCGGTGCCCGAACACGGTGGCGCAGTGCCCTGGGTGCTGTCCGCGCGGAGCGCGGAGGCGCTGCGCGGGCAGGCCGCGGCACTGGTGGCGCGTCTGGTCGAGGATCCTGAGCTGATGCCGGTGGATGTGGGCTGGTCGCTGATCAGCACGCGGTCGGTGTTCGAGCATCGTGCGGTGGTGGCGGGTGAGGACCGTACGGAGTTGGTGGCGGCGGTCGAGGCCCTGGCGGCAGGGGAGTCCCACCCGGATCTGGTGCACGCGAGTGCTGCGGCACCGGTGAGCGACGCGGGTCCCGTGCTGGTGTTCCCGGGGCAGGGATCCCAGTGGGCCGGGATGGGAGCCGCGCTGCTCGATGCGTCGCCGGTGTTCGCGGCGCGGGTGGCGAAATGCGAGCGGGCGCTGTCGCCGTACGTGGACTGGTCACTCACCGATGTTCTGCGCGGCACCGAGGGCGCGGGGGATCTGGGCCGGGTGGATGTGGTGCAGCCGGTGTTGTGGGCGGTGATGGTGTCCCTGGCGGCGGTGTGGGCCGGGCACGGGGTGAACCCTGCGGCGGTCGTGGGCCACAGCCAGGGGGAGATCGCGGCGGCAGTCGTGTCCGGGGCGCTGTCGCTGGAGGACGGCGCGAAGGTCGTGGCGCTGCGCAGCCGGGCGTTGCGCAAGCTGGCCGGTGGCGGTGCGATGGCGTCGCTGGGCGTGGGCCAGGAGCAGGCCGGAGAACTGCTGGCCCGGCTGGGTGACCAGGCCGCGGCGGTGGGTGTAGCGGCGGTCAACGGCCCCTCCTCCACGGTCATTTCAGGTCCCCCACAGCAGGTGGCCGCCGTGGTGGCGGCATGCCAGGAGAACGGCGAGCGCGCACGGCTCATCGATGTGGACTACGCCTCGCACGGCCCCCAGATCGACGAGATCCGCGACGAGCTGTTCTGCGAACTGGACGGAATCCACCCGAACGACACCTCCGGCACAGGCATCACCTTCTACTCCACGGTGACCGGCGGCCAAGCCGATACGGCACAGCTGGACACCGCGTACTGGGTGACCAATCTGCGGGATCAGGTCCGCTTCGCCGACGCCCTCGAGGCGGCGCTGGCCGACGGCCACCGGGTGTTCATCGAAACCAGCACCCACCCCGTGCTGACCATCGGCATGCAGGAGACCTTCGAGTGCACGGGCGTGGAGGCCGTCACGGTCCCCACGCTGCGCCGCGACCACGGCGACCGGGCCCAGCTGCTCCGGGCGCTCGCCCAGGCGTTCGTCGCCGGAGTCGACGTCGACTGGACGACCCTGTATCCCGCCTCGCCTCGACCCCGGATCGTGGAGCTGCCCACCTACGCCTTCCAGCGTGAGCGGTATTGGCTCGACGGCCACAGCGGTCGTGGGGGTGACCCCGCCGACCTCGGACTGGTCTCCGCGCGGCATGCCGTGCTGGCCGCCGCCGTGGAGCTTGCCGATGGCAACGGCCATGTGCTGACGGGCCGCCTCTCGGCGCGCAGCCATGCGTGGCTGGGTGAGCACGTGGTGGCGGACGCGGTGCTGGTGCCGGGCGCGGCCCTGGCGGAGTGGGCGCTGCGGGCCGCCGACGAGGTCGGCGCCGGTGGGGTGGAGGAACTGGCGCTCCAGATCCCGCTGGTGCTGCCCCCGTCCGGTGGGGTGCGGCTTCAGGTGGTCGTCGGCGCGCCCGGGGACGACGGACGCCGCGATGTGCAGGTGTACTCGCGGCCCGACGGCGATGCCGACCCCGGCACCGCGTGGAGGTGCCATGCGGAGGGCGTACTGAGCCCGCCCGCCGACCGCGCCGACGACGACGCGGCCGCACTGATGGGCGCATGGCCCCCGCCGGGCGCGGAGCCGCTGGAGACCGAGGGGTTCTACGAACGCGTCGCGGCGGCGGGATATGCGTACGGCCCGGCCTTCCAGGGGCTGCGGGCGGTGTGGCGGGACGGCGCGGACGTGCTGGCCGAGGCGGCGCTGCCGGAAGCCGCGGGCGAACACGGTGGCTTCGGCATCCACCCGGCGCTCCTCGATGCTGCCCTGCACCCGGCCCTCCTGATCGACCAGCTCACCACCGGCACGGACACCGAGACCGCCCCTGGCCAGGTGTGGCTGCCGTTCGCGTGGAACGGCGTCACGCTGTGGGCAGCCGAGGCGACCACGGTTCGGGTCCGGTTGTCCCCGTACGAGCAGAGCGCGGACGGCGAGCGAGCGCTGCGCGTGACCGTGGCGGATGCGGTTGGTGCGCCCGTATTGACCGTGGACTCGGTGGCGATGCGCCCGGCGAGCACGGACCAGTTGCGCTCGGTGGACCCCCGTCGTACGGACAGCCTGTTCACCCTCGACTGGACCTCCCTGCCCCTCGCCGTGGACACCACGGAACCGGCCGGCGGCGACGGCCCCTGGGCGGTGCTGGGCACCGATTCCCCGCACCTTGCCGGACCGGGCGCGAATCAACGCGCGAACCACCTCGCGGACCTCACGGCATTGACCGAGGCACTCGATCGCGGCGAGCCGGCCCCGTCGGTCGTCCTCGCCGACGTACGGTCCCCAGGCGTCGGCGACGATACGGCAGCGGAGGGCCTGGCCATCACGGAACGGACGCTGGCCCTGCTCCAGGGCTGGCTGGCCGAACCGCAGCTGGCCGATGCCCGGTTGGTGGTGGTGACGCACGGCGCGGTCACCGCTGACGGCCCTGCCGCGGACGGTGTGCAGGTGGCGGCCGCCGCCGTGTGGGGGCTCGTACGCAGCGCCCAGTCGGAGAACCCCGGCCGGTTCCTCCTGCTCGACCTCGACGGCGAGGCCAACGCCGACACCGTACGGATTGCCGTGACGCACGCCGTGGAAAGGGACGAACCGCAGCTCGCCATCCGCGCCGGGCGGGTTCTGGTGCCCCGCCTGGTCCGGGCCGGTGCCGGTGGCGCGGGGCTCGTGGGCCCGGTGGAGCAGCCCGCGGCATGGCGGTTGGACACCGTCGGTACGGCCACCCTGGACAACGTGCTGCCGGTGCCCTGCCCGGAGGTGCTGGAGCCGCTGGGAACGGGGCAGGTGCGGGTCGCCGTCCGCGCGGCCGGTATCAACTTCCGGGATGTCGTGGTGAGCCTGGGCATGGTTCCGGGGCAGACCGGGCTGGGCGGCGAAGGCGCCGGTGTGGTGGTGGACATCGGCCCCGGAGTGACCGATGTCGCGGTGGGGGACCGGGTCATGGGCGTCTTCGACCAGTCCTTCGGCCCCCTGACGGTCACGGACGCACGGCTGGTGGCCCCCGTACCGGACGGCTGGAGCTTCCAGCAGGCCGCCGCCGTACCGGTGGCGTTCCTCACCGCCTGGTACGGGCTCACCGACCTCGCCGGACTCCGGCCGGGCCAGTCGGTGCTGATCCATGCCGCCACCGGCGGCGTGGGAATGGCGGCGGTGCAGATCGCCCGCCACGTGGGTGCGGAGGTCTATGCCACGGCTTCCCCCGGCAAGCACACGACCCTGGAAGCCATGGGAATCGACCAGGGACACCGGGCCTCGTCACGCGATCTGGACTTCGAGCAGGTCGTACGGGAGGCCACCGGTGGCCGTGGCGTGGACGTCGTACTGAACAGCCTGGCCGGGCCCTTCGCCGACGCCTCCCTGCGGTTGCTGGCCGATGGTGGCCGGTTGCTGGAGATGGGGAAGACGGACATCCGTGATCCGGAGCAGATCGCGGCCGAGTATCCCGGGGTGCGGTACGAGGCGTACGACCTGATCACGGGTGCCGGACCGGACCGTATTGGGCGGATGCTGGACGAGCTGAGTGAGCTGTTCGCGTCGGGCGATCTGGCGCCGCCCCCAGTGCGGGCGTGGCCGTTGTGCCGGGCGCGGGAGGCGCTGCGGTATCTGAGCCAGGCCAAGCACACCGGCAAGCTGGTGCTGGACGTTCCGGCCCCGGTGGATCCTGAGGGCACGGTGCTGATCACGGGAGGTACGGGCACCCTGGGCGGGCAGGTGGCCGAACACCTCGTCCGTACCTGGGGCATCCGGCATCTGCTGCTGGTCAGCCGCAGCGGTCCCGACGCCCCCGGCGCCAAGGAACTGGCCATCCGCCTGGGCGAGTTGGACGCCGAGGTACGGATCGCCGCAGCCGACGTCGCCGACGCGACCGACGTGGCCGAACTCGTCGCGGGCATCGACCCGGCGCATCCACTGACCGGCGTCATCCACGCCGCGGGCGCCCTGGACGACGCCGTCGTCACCTCGCAATCGCCGGAGCGGCTGGCGCGGGTGTGGGGAGCCAAGGCCACTGCCGCGGCCAACCTCCACGCCGCCACCGCACACCTTCCGCTGGCGGTGTTCGTGATGTTCTCCTCGGCCGCCGGGGTCATGGGCAGCCCCGGGCAGGCCAACTACGCGGCCGCCAACGCCTTCTGCGACGCCCTCGCGGCCCACCGCCAGAACCTCGGCCTGCCCGGCGTTTCGGTGGCGTGGGGGCTGTGGGCCGAGGCCAGCGGGATGACCGGCCATCTGGCCGAGGCGGACCTGGCCCGGATGGCCCGGTCCGGCATCGCCGCGATGTCCAGTGACCAGGCGCTGCGCCTGCTGGACGCCGCCTGCTGGCACGGCGATCCTCAGCCTGCGGCTGTCGACCTCGATGTGCGCGCCCTGTCCGCACAGCCCGCCGACGCTCTTCCGGCCCTGCTGCGCGCCCTCACCGCCGACGCCCGCGGGGCCACCGCACGGCGAACCGCCGCCACCGGCGCGCCCGCCGCGGGACTGGTCGGTCGGCTGACGGCACTGACGCCGGAGGAACAACACCGCGAACTGCTCAACCTGGTACGCACCCAGGCGGCCGCGGTGCTGGGACACACCGGCGCCGGGGCGGTGGACAGCGACACCCCGTTCAAGGATCTGGGGTTCGATTCGCTGACCGCCGTCGAGCTGCGCAACCGGCTCGCCGCGGCCACCGGGCTGCGTCTGCCCGCCACGTTCATCTTCCGGCATCCGACGTCCTCGGCCATCGCCGACGACCTGCGCGAACAGCTGTGCCCCGCGGGCGCGGACACCTCCGGCCCCGTCTTCGGCGAGCTGGAGAAGCTGGAGGGGGCGATGGCCCGGTTCGTCCCCGACGACCAGGCCCGCGGCAGGCTGGCGAAGCGGCTGGAGGCGCTGCTGTGGCGGCTCGGCGACGGCGCCCCCGAGGCGGCCGTCGGCCACACCGCGGACGACGAGGCCGTGGAAGCCGCGTCGGACGACGAACTGTTCGCGTTCATCGACCGGGAACTGCCTTCTTGACCACGAGTAGCGTGAGTGAGGACTGATGTCGGGTACGGAAGAGAAGCTCCGCCAATACCTGAAGCGGGTCACGGTGGATCTGGGGCAGGCCCGTCAGCGCGTACGGGACCTGGAGGAGCGGTCCCAGGAACCGGTGGCCGTGGTGAGCATGGCCTGCCGCTACCCCGGCGGGGTGGGCTCGCCCGAGGAGTTATGGGAGCTGGTGTCCTCGGGCGGGGACGGAATCGAGGAGTTCCCCACCGACCGCGGCTGGGACCTGGAGGGCCTGTACCACCCGGATCCCGACCACCCCGGCACCAGCTATGTCCGGCACGGTGGATTCCTGCGCGAGGCCGACCGCTTCGATGCCGAGTTCTTCGGCATCAGCCCGCGCGAGGCGCTGGCGATGGATCCGCAGCAGCGGCTGCTGCTGGAAGTGTCCTGGGAACTGCTGGAACGGGCGGGCATCGACCCCGCGTCGCTGAAGGGCAGCCCGACCGGTGTGTACGCCGGGGTGTCCAGCCAGGACTACCTGTCCCGGATGCCCCGGGTCCCCGAGGGCTTCGAGGGGTACGCCACCACCGGCAGCCTCACCAGCGTGGTGTCCGGCCGGGTGGCGTACACCTTCGGGCTCGAAGGTCCGGCCGTGACGGTGGACACCGCGTGTTCGTCGTCCCTGGTGGCGATGCACCTGGCCTGCCAGGCGCTGCGCCAGGGGGAATGCGAACTGGCGCTCGCGGGCGGGGTCACCGCGCTCACGACCCCGACCGCGTTCGCCGAATTCTCCCGGCAGCGCGGGCTGGCTCCGGACGGGCGCTGCAAGTCCTTCGCCGCGGCCGCCGACGGCACCGGCTTCTCCGAGGGCGTCGGGCTGGTACTGCTGGAGCGGCTGTCGGACGCACGCCGCCACGGTCACCGGGTCCTGGCGGTGATCCGGGGTTCGGCCGTCAACCAGGACGGCGCCAGCAACGGCCTGACCGCGCCCAATGACGTGTCGCAGGAGCGGGTGATCCGGCACGCGCTGACCAACGCCCGGCTCGCCGCCGACCAGGTGGACGCGGTGGAGGCACACGGCACGGGGACCTCCCTCGGTGACCCGATCGAGGCGCACGCGCTGTTGGCCACGTACGGCCGGGACCGGCCGGACGACCGGCCCCTGTGGCTGGGCTCCCTCAAGTCGAACATCGGTCACGCCCAGGCCGCGGCGGGCGTGGCCGGAGTGATCAAGATGGTGATGGCTCTCCGGAAGGAGACGCTGCCGGTCACGCTGCACATCGACGAGCCAACGCCGCACGTGGACTGGGAGGGCGGGGGCGTACGGCTGCTGACCGCACCCGTGGCATGGCCGACGGGCGACCGTCCGCGCCGCGCGGGAGTGTCCTCCTTCGGCATCAGCGGCACCAATGCCCATCTGATCCTGGAGCAGGCGCCCGAGCCGCCCGAGAGCGCAGAGCCACCTGAGAACGCAGAGCCGTCCGAGGCCGCCGAGGCCACTGCGGAGAACGCAGAGAACGCACCGGGCGCGACCGCCGACGTCATCGCGTGGGTGCTCTCCGCCCGCAGCCAACGCGCCCTGCGGGGACAGGCGGCGGCGCTGGCGGCACGGGTGGCGGAGGACCCGCTGCTACCCGTGGCCGATGTGGGCTGGTCGCTCGTCACCACACGGTCGCTGTTCGACCACCGCGCCGTGGTCCTCGGCGAGGACCGGGGCGCGCTGCTGGCGGCCGTCGAGGCACTGGCCGCCGGGGAAGCGCACCCGGGCGTCGTCCACCCCGGTGTCGCCGCCGCGGCGGGCGAGCCGGGGCCGGTGCTGGTGTTTCCGGGACAGGGCTCGCAGTGGGCGGGCATGGGGGCCGGGCTGCTCGACGCCTCACCGGTGTTCGCGGCGCGCGTGGCGGAGTGTGAGCGGGCGCTGTCGCCGTACGTGGACTGGTCGCTCACCGACGTCCTGCGCGGCGCGGAGGGCGCGGCCGAGACGAGCCGGGTGGATGTGGTGCAGCCCGTGCTCTGGGCCGTGATGGTCTCCCTGGCGGCGGTCTGGGCCGGACACGGGGTCACGCCCGCCGCGGTCGTCGGCCACAGCCAGGGCGAGATCGCGGCGGCCGTGGTGGCGGGGGCGCTGTCCCTGGAGGACGGCGCCAAGGTCGTGGCGCTGCGCAGCCGGGCGCTGCGCAGGCTGGCGGGCGGCGGGGCGATGGCGTCCCTCGGGCTGGGCCGGGAGCAGGCGGGCAAGCTGCTGGCCGGGCTCGGCGACCGGGCCGCCGAGGTCGGGGTGGCGGCCGTCAACGGCCCTTCCTCCACCGTGATTTCGGGGCCTCCGGCACAGGTGGCCGACGCGGTGGCCGCCTGCCGGGAAATGGGCGGGCGGGCGCGCCTGATCGACGTGGACTACGCCTCGCACGGCCCGCAGATCGACGAGATCACCGGGGAACTGACCGAGGTTCTGGCCGGAATCCGGCCGAGCGCGTCGAAGGTGGCGTTCTACTCCACGGTCACCGGCGGACGGATCGACACCACCACCCTGGACAGCGGCTACTGGGTGACGAACCTGCGGGAGCCCGTACGGTTCGCCGACGCCGTCGAGGCGCTGCTGACCGATGGCCACCGGGCGTTCATCGAGAGCAGTACCCACCCCGTGCTGACCGTCGGCATGCAGGAGACGTTCGAGTACACGGGCGTCGAGGCCGTCACGGTGCCCACGCTGCGCCGTGACCACGGTGGCACGGCGCAGCTGATCCAGTCCCTCGCCCAGGCGTTCACCGCCGGGGTCGGCGTGGACTGGACCACCTTCCATCCGACAGGACCGGCGGCCCCGCGCGCCGTCGACCTGCCCACGTACGCCTTCCAGCGGGAGCGGTACTGGCTGCCCGACTCGGTGCCGTCCGGCGTGGCACCGAGGGCGGACGAGGACGAGGAGCGGTTCTGGGCCGCGGTCGACGGTGAGGATCTGCGGGCGCTCTCCGACACGCTGCGGCTCCCCGACGGCCATGGCGCGCTGTCCTCATGGGGCACGGTGCTGCCGGTGCTCTCCGCGTGGCGGCGCGAGCGGCGTGAGCGATCCGCCGTGGACTCCTGGCGCTACCGGATCCAGTGGCAGCCCCTCACCGACAACAGTCCGGAGGACGGCGCGCACACCTGGCTCGTCGTCCGCCCGGCCGACGGCGCGCACGACTGGGTGAGCGCCTGCGTCCGGGCGCTCGGCGCGGGCGGCGGACAGGTGGACGAGCTGACCGTCGCCGAGGACACCGACCGGGCGCGGCTCACGAAGCTGCTGCACGAGCGGTACGCCGATGCGACGCCACCGGCCGGTGTCCTGTCCCTGCTGGCGCTCGACACGTCCGCACAGCCCCGGCCCCATGGCGTGGCCACCGGCCTGACCGGCACGCTCACCCTGCTCCAGGCGCTGGTGGACGGAGGCGTCACGGCGCCCCTGTGGTGCGCCACCCGCGGGGCGGTGTCCGTCGGCGACACCGATCCGGTGGCCGTGCCGTCACAGGCCCAGCTCTGGGGGCTCGGCCGGGTCGCCGCGCTCGAACACCCCACCCTGTGGGGCGGATTGCTCGACCTCCCGCCCAGTCCCGACGCGGTGGACCCGGACCGGCTGCGTGCCGTGCTCACCGGGGCGTCCGGCGAGGACCAGGTGGCGCTGCGCGCCTCGGGGGCGTACGGGCGACGGCTGGCCCCCGCCCCGGTCGGCGGCGTTGCGCCCCCGCGGACCTGGACGCCGCACGGCGCCGTGCTCATCACCGGCGACACCACCGGCCCCGCGGCCCACATCGCCCGATGGGCGGCCGACAATGGTGCGAAGCGCGTCATACTGCTGGGCCATCAGGACGGAGACGAAAACGCCGCGCTGAAGGCCGAGCTGGACGCGCTCGGTGCCGAGCTGATGATCGTGGACTGCGCGCCCGGCGACCGGGCGGGTGTCCTCCGTACCGTCGAACGGCTGGTGTCGGAGGGCGGACGGATCGGGACGGTCGTCCACACCGCGACCTCCGGTGCGCTGGCACCGCTGACGGAGCTGACCCCCGAGCGGCTGGCCGATGAGATCTCCGCTCAACTCGCCTGCACCGAAGCGGACGTTGAGGCGGCGTGCGGTCTCGGGCCCGAGGACACCGTCATCTACTGCTCCACCGTCGCGACGGCATGGGGCAGCAAGGACCACGGCTCGTACGCCGCCGCAACCGCCCACCTTGACGCGCTCGCGCAACGCCGACGGGCCGAGGGCCGGGCCACGGTCTCGATCGCCTGGGGGCTCTGGGACCTGTCGGACGGCGGCGATACGCCCCAGCCACTGGCCCCGCACACCGAGCGTTCCCGGCGGCAGGGACTGTCGCCCCTGGATCCACGGTGGGCGCTGAACGCGCTGCGGCAGGTGCTCGACCACGATGATCCGCAGCTGACGATCGCCGATGTCGCCTGGGAACGCTTCGCGCCGCTGTTCACCCTCGCCCGGACGAGCAGGCTGTTCGACACGGTGCCGGAAGCCCGCCACGCCATCGAGGCCGCACAGGAGCCCGCCGCAGGGGAGAACGATCCGGACGGCGCCGCGGCGCTGCGCGAGGAGCTGGCCGCGCTGGACGAGGCCGAACGGACCGGACGGCTGCTCGCCCTGGTACGCGGCCATGTGGCCGCCGTACTGCACTATCCGGCGCCGGAGGCGGTCGACCCGGGCAGGCCGTTCAAGGAGCTGGGCTTCGACTCGATCGCGGCGGTCGAGCTCAGGAACCGGCTGCGAACGGCCACCGGGCTGAGCCTGCCGACGACGGTGGTCTTCGACTATCCGACACCGGAAACACTGGCGGGCTGTCTGCTGGCCCAGCTCGCTCCGGAGGAGTCCGCCACCGCCCACCCGGGGCTCGGACACCTCGACGCGCTGGAGGCGGCGCTGGCCGGAATGGCGGCCGAAGACCCGCGGCGCACCGGACTGGTGAACCGTCTCCAGGGCCTCCTGTGGAAGTACACCGCCACCGAGGACGAGGAGGGGGAACCGGCGGACGAGCAGGATCTCGCCGCCGCCACCGCAGACGAGGTGTTCGCCCTCATCGACCGCGAGCTGGGGACCTGAGCGGCCGGGCCCGGACCCGTTCGCAAAGGAACCGGTTTCGCCAAGAACCCCCCGTACGGGATGCCGTACGGGGGGTTCGCCGTGTGCCGCCGGTCATCGAAGGGCACGGACCTGCCGGACGGTACGGGCCAGGTCGAGCAGATCCTCCGCCACCCGCCGCGGGTGCTGGGCGTGCAGATCGTGCTCCGAGTCCAGGTATTCGCGCATGGCCGCACCGCGCAGCGTGGCCGTGGTGGCCTCGATGCGGGAGCGGATGCGGTCCGCCCACTGCGGGTCCGCGCCCCTGGGGATGGCGGGCATCAGCAGGGTGGGCACCGAGATGGCCGGGTACCAGGGGCTCGGCGGCTCGTCCCAGATGCTGCGCAGCATCGACGTGTGCTGTTCGAGGGTCATACGCCGGGACAGCGAACCGTCCGGATTCTCCCGCATGGTGGCCACGGCCGCTTCGATCGCCGCCGGCGACCAGTCGGGGTGGATGTCCCGGAAGTAGTCGCTCACGCTCTGCACGGTGGCGCCGTCCAGCGCGGGCGGACGCAGCGCGCCCGCGAACGCCTCCCACGAGGGGAAGGCCTTGGCGGGTTCGAGCCAGCCGCCGTCGACCAGGGCCAGCCCCGCCACCAGTTCGGGATGCTCGGCGGTCAGCCGCACCGATACGTTGCCGCCGTAGGAGTGCCCGGCCACCACCACCTCGGACAGCCCGAGGGCGGCGCAGGCCGCCACCAGGTCCGCGACGGCGGTCGGTGTGTCGTACCCCTTCTCCGGGGTGTCGGACTCGCCGTGGCCGCGCAGATCGGCCGCGTACACCGAATGGCCCGCGGCGGCCAGGTGGTCGGCGACCTCGTCCCACATCCGGGCGTTCGAGGCCATGCCATGGACCAGGAGGAAGACGGGGGATGCGGTTCCAGGCCGGTGTCGGAAATGCAATTTCACATCGTCGGTTACGGGCACGGAAAGATCCATAGAGGAATTTTAGCCCGATATCCGCGAGCGCTTCGATATTTGCGGCGGCCAAGTGCCCCCGCATTAGCGGCGCTTAAGAATGCGAGAGATGAGAGAGAAACGCCGACGCCGGGCGGGAGGGGGCTCATCCCCTCCCGCCCGGCGTCGGCGTATCGCGGCGCGCTATGCCGTGGCGCCGTCCCCGCTGTTGACCGCCGCGTACGCCTCGGCGAGATAGTGGCCGAGCCGGGCGGGGGTGGGATATTCGAGAATGGCGACGAGGGGAATTTCCACGTCGGTGAGCGTCATCAGCTTGCGGGTGAGTTCGAGCGCGGTCAGCGAGGTGAGCCCGTTTTCGAGGAAATTGCTGTCGTCGTCGATCGGGGTGGGGGAGAGGATGTCGGCGAGTTGCGTCCGTACGGTCTCCCGCAGGATATCCTCGCGCTCTTCCGCCGTGGCGATGGCCAGCGCCTGGTGCAGGGCCGCACCGTCGAGATGGGCCTCGCTCTGTTCCGTGTGCATCGCGGATCCGTTCGGTTGGGGGTCGGAGGAATCGCCGGGGGTGTTGCCATTGACCGCGGTGAATGCGTTCATCGTTTCTCCCGCCTGGTGTGTGCTTCGTCGATGTCCGCGATGACCACGGACACCGCGTCCTCCACGACCGCCTGCCGCAGCAGGGCGGCCGCCGATCGCGGGGAGAGTGCGGACGTTCCCGGGCTCCGTGGCCGCTCGACGGCGCCGGTGGCCGTGTCGACGCCGTCGACGGCGCCCCAGCACACCGAGGTCGCCGGGACGCCCCGCGCCCGGCAATCCTGCGCGAGCGCATGCAGGTAGGCATGGGCCGGAGCCTGGTTGCCCAGCCCCGGGCCGGGCAGCACACCCACGGCCGAGGAGCTGAGCACAAAGGCCGACAGGTCGCTCTTCAGGCTGAGGGCGCACAGGTTCCGCGCCCCCGCCACCGCCGCATGCCATGTGCGCTCGATGTGCGCGGTGTCCAGTGGGCCGGCCTCATGGAGCGGCGGCACCGCGAGATGCAGTACCGCCGTCAGCGGCGCGTCGGCCGGAAGACCGGCCACGGCGGCGGCGAGCGCGTCCGGATCGGCCGGGTCGACGGTGGCGACGGACACCTGTGGGCCCGAGGCGGCCAGTTCGGCGAGCAGATCGTCGTCCGGGGCCGTGGTGTCGAGGAGGAGCAGCCGGTCCGCGCCCGCCCCCGCCACCCACCGGGCGGTGTGCGCGCCCAGGGCGGTGGCCGCTCCTGTGATCAGCACCGTGCCGTGCGCCGTCCAGCCACCCGGCACGGTGCCGTGTGCCGGGTGGCCCCCCGCGGTGGCGTGCCCGGGTACGTCCCGCACCAGGCGGGGCGTGAAGCAGCAGTCGGCGCGTACGGCCACTTCGCCCTCGCCGTGGAGGCCCGCCAGGACACCCGCCAGCCGCCGCCCGGCCCGCGCGTCGAACCGGTCCGGCAGATCGACCGACCCGCCCCAGCACCGCGGGTGTTCCACCGCGAGGGCTCGGCCCAGGCCCCAGAGCTGGGCCTGCTCCGGGCGGAGCACCGGATCCCCGCGACCGACACCGACCGCGCCGCGGGTGGCCACCCACACCGGGGCCTCGATCCCGGCCCGCTCCACCGCCTCGACCAGCGAGATGGTCGTGGCGAGCGCCGGGCTCCGGCCGTCGTCGGCCGGAGGCCGGGTCTCGTCCAGGGTCGACAGCTCCACGGCCGACAGCGAGAGCACACCGGCGACGAACCGCCCGGTGGCGGCGTCGGATATCCGTTCGGCGAGGGCGCGGGTCGACGGCCCCTCCGGACCGAGTTCGACGACGTCGGCGCCGTGTTCGCGCAGCGCGGCGACAACGGCGTCGGCGGGCGGGCCGCCTGCCGACGCGACCAGCCAGGTGCCGGACAGCCTCGGTGCCACCACCTCGGTCATGGCCTGCCAGGCGATCCGGTGGCGCCACTGCCGCTGCCGCCGCCAGGCGGCCAGCGAGGGCAGGATCTCCCGCAGCAGGCCGTGCCGCTCCGCGGGGACGTCGAGGGTCCGGGTGAGAGCCGCCACGTCCGCGTGCTCCACGGCGTCCCAGAACTCGGTGTCCACCCATGTCTCGGTCACCGGCGCCGCATCCGTCTTCTGGTCGTCCAGCCAGAACCGCTGCCGTTGGAAGGCGTAGGTGGGCAGCGGGACGGTACGCGGTGGTGCGGCGCCGTCGAAGAGGGCGCGCCAGTCGACCGCAGCGTCCGTGGTGTGCAGCCGCGCCAGCGCGTACGTCAGCTCGCGCACCTCGGACCGCTCGGCCCCGCCACCGAACGGCGACAGCACCAGCTGCGCCGCCCCGTCCGCCTGGCCACACCAGGACCCCAGGTGCCAGACCACACCGGCCTCGCCGAGGTTCGGCGCTTCGCGGCGCGGCTCGGCCGTGTCGCGGTCACACCAGTAGCCGGGCGTGGTGATCCGCTCGTCCACGGGCAGTCCGGTGAGGCCGTCCAGGACCGGGACCGCCGGGCGGCGGAGGGACACCGTGCCGATGGCCCGGGGGAGTTCACCGGGTCCGGCCGAGACGAGGCGGCAGGCGTCGGAGAGGCCGAGGACACCGGCGACATGCGCGGCGGCGATCTCACCCGCGAAAGGACCGCCTGCCGCACCGGCCACCGCATCGGGCCGTACCCCGGCCGCGTCCAGCAGCCGGACCAGCGCGATGTGCAGCGCGAACAGCCCGGTTTCCGAGTCCGGCGGCGGACGTTCCCCCGCCACCCCCAGCAGCGCGCACACCTCGTCGAAGGCGGCGGCGAACCTCGGGAAGCGGTCGTACAGTTCGCGGCCCGCCCCGCCGGCGAAGCCTTCCACGGCGTCGAAGCCGCCGAACAGGAACACCGTCCCGCACGGCGCGGCCGCCGCCCCGCCGCTACGGACCGAACCCGGCCCGACCACGGCCGGATGCGGCTCACCGGCCGCCAGCGCCTCCAGCCCCGCCCGCAGCTCGTCCGGCCCCTCGCCGACCACGACGGCCCGGTGGTCGAACACCGACCGCGTCGTGACCAGCGACCACCCCACATCGCGCGGTGACACACCTGCATCCCGGCCCGCATGGGCGGCCAGAGCCCGCGCCTGGCCCCGTAACGCCGCCGCGCCACGCGCGGACAGCACCCAGGGCACCACTCCGGCGTGCGGCACATCGCCACCGTCGGAAACGGGTGAGGGCGCCTGCTCCAGAATCAGATGGGCATTGGTGCCGCTCGCGCTGAAGGAGGACACCCCGGCGCGCCGCGGGCATTCGTCGCGCACCGGCCACGCCGTACGCTCCGTCAGCAGCCGCACCGCGCCCCTGCGCCAGTCCACCAGCCGGGTGGGCCGGTCGATGTGCAGGGAGCGCGGCAGCACCCCGTGCCGCAGGGCCATCACCATCTTGACGACACCGGCCAGCCCGGCGGCGGCCTGGGTGTGCCCGATGTTCGACTTCACCGACCCCAGCAGCAGGGGCCGGTCGGACGGCCGCTCCTGACCGTAGGTGGCCAGCAGCGCCTGCACCTCGATGGAATCGCCGAACGCGGTACCGGTGCCGTGCGCCTCCACCGCGTCCACATCAGCCGCCGCCAGCCCGGCGTTCGCCAGCGCGTCCCGGATCAACTGCTGCTGGGCCGGGCCGTTCGGCGCCGCCATCCCCGTACTGGCGCCGTCCTGGTTGATCGCCGAACCGCGGAGCACCGCCAGCACCTGGTGGCCGTGGCGCCGCGCGTCGGACAGCCGCTCCAGCAGCACCAGACCGGCGCCCTCCCCGTACACCATGCCGTCGGCCGCGTCCGCGAAGGACTTGCACCGCGCGTCGGGAGCGAGCTGCTGCTGACCGGAGGCCACCTGGAACACGCTCGGCGAGTACATCAGGGCCGCCCCGCCCGCCAACGCCAGGTCACACTCCCGCTGACGCAGGGACCGCGCGGCCAGATGCATCGCCACCAGCGACGACGAACACGCCGTGTCCAGGGTGACGGCCGCGCCCCGCAACCCCAGGGTGAAGGCGATCCGGCCCGACGCCACGCTTCCGGCGCTGCCGTTCCCCACGTGTGCCAGCAGGTCTTCCGGGATCTCGCTCAGCCGTGCGGCGTAGTCGTGGTACATCACGCCCGTGTACACGCCGGTGGAGCTGCCGCGCAGCGTCTGCGGATCGATGCCCGCGCTCTCCGTCGCCTCCCAGGCCAGCTCCAGCAGCATCCGCTGCTGCGGTTCGATGGCCGCGGCCTCACGGCGGCCGATGTCGAAGAACTCCGCGTCGAACGCGCCCGCGTCGTAGAGGAAGCCGCCCGCGCGGAGGTACGAGGTGCCGTGGTGGCCCGGGCCGGGATGGTGGAGCCGCTCCAGATCCCATCCGCGGTCGGTGGGAAGGCCGGAGATGGCGTCCCGTTCACCGGCCACCAGATCCCACAGCTGCTCCGGTGTGCGGACGCCGCCGGGAAAGCGGCAGGCCATGCCGACGAGCGCGATCGGATCCCCCCGCTCCGACCGCAGGTCCCGCAGCTGCTGCCGGGCGTCGTGCAGCTCGGCCGTGGTCCACTTGAGGTAGTCGACGAGTTTTTCCTCGTTCGTCATGACAGTCGCCCGGCCACCGTGCTGCGCGGATTCAGATCCACCAGGGCGAGTTCTTCGGGGCGCAGCGGCGGCGCGGTGAGTTCCGGCAGCGGCCGGTCCTGCTGCATCAGCGACAGGAAGCGGCTGGATGCCAGCTCTGACTGCGGGGCGGTCAGGCTGATCACATCGGTCACCACGTCGCACACCGCGGAGGCGCGGATCGCCCGGTCGGAGATGAGGTCGGAGAAGCGCTGCCGCGCCACCACCCCACCGGTCAGCCGCGGATCCGTCACATCCGTACGGCAGTTGACGTACTCGACGTCCTTGGACGCGGCCATGATCCACGGGTCGTCCACCACGGCGCTGACCGCCTGCTGCATCCGCCGGGTCCGCACCGGGTCGTACCCGGAGCGCCCCAGCTCCGCGTCGAGCGCGGCGGCACTGCGCGCGGCGGCGCTCATCCCGTGGCCGTAGATCGGGTTGAACGCGGCCAGCGCGTCCCCGAGGACGAGCAGCCCCTCCGGCCAGGTGTCCAGCCGTTCCGGATACAGCCGGCGGTTGGCGCCGACACGGGACACCGCCACCGACGTCAGCGGCTCGGCCAGGGTGATGAGGTCGGCGACGAGCGGATGGCGCAGCGTCTGCGCGTACGGCAGGAAGTCGTCGTCGTGCGTGGGCAGCCCGGCGCCACGGGTGCAGGACAGGGTCACCATCCAGGTGCCGTCCTCCTGCGGATAGACCACCCCGAAGCGGCCGGGCTCGCGCACCCGGTGGTCGGCGGCCACGTTGACGGCGGGGAATCCGGCGGTGGCGCCCGGCGGCGCCCGGAACACCCGGGTGGCGTACGCGATGCCCGCGTCGACGATGTCCTCCTCGACCGGCGGCAGTTCCAGCGACGACAGCCAGTGCCGCAGCCGGGAGCCGCGCCCCGAGGCGTCGACCACGAGATCCGCTTCCAGGGTTTCGAGGGCCCCGGTGTCCATGTCCCGCACCCGCACCCCGGCGACCCGCTTGCCGTCCCCGGCCAGGTCGAGGATCTCGGCGCGGGACCGTACGGAGACCCGCCCGGCCGCCAGGATCTGGTCGCGGACGATCCAGTCCAGGAACGGCCGGGTGCACATGATGGCGTACTGCCGCGGCGGAAAGCGATGCTGCCAGCCGTGCGAGGTCAGCGTCACCAGGTCCTCGTGGAACCCGACCCGGCGGGCGCCCGCGCCGAGCAACCGGTCGATCGTGCCCGGCAGCAGCGCGTCGACGATACGGGCGCCACTCGACCACAGCACATGGACGTGGCGCGCCTGGGGCGAGCCCTTGCGGTGGCGGGGCCCGTCCGGCAGCACATCGCGCTCCACGACGGTCACGCTCTCCAGATGGCGGGCGAGCACATGGGCGGCCAACATCCCCGCCCAGCCGCCGCCGAGGACAATTCCGCGCTTCGGTTCGGTCATGGTTCTGCTCTCGTCCCTTCACCACTTACATCGGACTGGGGCTGCCCTTGGCCTGGACCATCCGAGCGAGGTTCTGGGTGACGGCCATGAAGTGTGCGACGCCGGTGAGTTCGGGGCCATCACCCACTTTGGTGTCCGTGATGCCCCAGAACGCCTGGGCGTGATGGACCAGACCGTCATCACCGAGCTCAATGACACCGATGATGCTGAAGGTCAGTTTCGTCGGCGCGTAGACCGTGACCGTGGTCGGCACCGCCGCCCGCCGGCCGTCCATCGAGGTGACCGGGCGGCCCGGGGTCTCGTGCACCCGGCATTCGATGGACCACGCGATGTGTTCGCGGAGCGCCTCCTTGCCGATCAGCGGCGGCGCCCCGACCGGGTCCTCGAAGACGATGTCATCCGAGAACAGCGCGAGTACGTCCTCCACATCACCGGCATTCATGCGCCGGGCGTACTCCACCGCCATCTTCTTGAGGGTCGCCTCATCGGCCATGAACGCCTCCTGTGCGCTTCCGCGGTCGCGGGTCCTCGGGTCGCGGGTCGTCACGTCGGGATGCCAATGTCGGACCTCCCCCAGAACTTCTGGAACTCCTGAATGAGGCCACCTGCCCCCGCGCGCATCATCAGCACGTAGTCCCAGGTGATGCGGGCGTCCTCGGGAGTGGCGGGCGCCGTCAGCCAGCCGCGGTCGGCGAACCCCGGCCCCTTCGGGAGGTAGCCCATGGTGGCGGTGACGGGCACCAGCACATGCACACCGTCCTGGCCCGCCACCGGCTCGCCGGGGACCTCGGCGATCCCCGCCGCGGCCAGCTCCTCGAAATGTGTCCGCAGCGCGTCCCGCCCGCTCCGCTGACCCGAGCCGACCGGGTCCTCGAAGGTGACGTCGTCCGCGTACAGCTCCAGCAGCCCGTCCACGTCTGCGGCATTCAGCCGACGGCTGTGCTCGAGGATGAGCTTCTTCCGGCTTCGTTCGTCAATCAACGTGTGCTCCCATGTGCTCTCCGTCGCTCTCCGCGCAACTGCTGTCACCGCGGCCAAGGTCCTGGTCGATGAACTGGAAGATCTCGTCGGTGCTGGCGTCCTGGATGCGGCCGCTCACCGCGGCGCTCTCCGCGGCGCCCTCCGCCGGGGCCGGGCCGCCGTGCAGGGCGTCCAGCTTCGACAGCGTGCTCCGCAGACGTGTGCGCAGCGCGTCCCAGGCCGTCTCGTCCCGGGCGACGGCGAGCAGCGTGCCCTCCATCCGCTCCAGCTCGCCCAGCGCGGGGGTGAGCGGATCCACGTCCCCGGGCGCCAACTCGGTGTGCAGATGCGCGGCGAGGGCGGCCGGGTTGGGCTGGTCGAAGATGAGCGTGGTGGCCAGCCGCAGCCCGGTGACGGCGGTCAGCCTGTTCCGCAGCTCGATCGCGGTCAGCGAGTCGAAGCCCAGGTCCAGAAAGCCGCGTTCGGCCGGAATCCGGCCGGGGTCGGAGTGGCCGAGCGCGGCCGCGGCGTGCGTGAGCACCAGATTGAGCAGCACCCGGTGCTGCTCCTCCCGGGGAAGCACGGCAAGGTGGTCGGCCCAGTCGGTGTGCGCGCGGCCGGTGGCGGCGGTGCGCCGCGCCGGACCGCCACCGGTGAGCGCCCGCAGCGGGGCGGGCAGGGTGAGCGCGGGCTGCCCGGCCAGCGCCCGTACGTCCAGGTCGATGGCGACGAGATGCGGCGCGCCGTGCCGGACGGCGGCGTCCAGCAGCCCCAGCGCCCGCTCACCGGACATCGCCCCGATGCCCGAACGCGCCATCCGGGCCCGGTCCGCCTCGTCCAGGTGCCCGGTCATGCCACTGGCGTCGGCCCACAGGCCCCAGGCCACCGACACTCCCGGCAGGCCCAGGGCGCGACGGTGGGCGGCCAGGGCATCGCAGAACGCATTCGACGCGGCGTAGTTGGACTGCCCCGACGAACCCAGGGTGGCCGCCGTCGAGGAGAACATCACGAACAGGGCCAGCGGCAGCTCCGCCGTCGCCGTGTGCAGATGTGCCGCGGCCGTGGCCTTCGGGTCCCAGACCCGGGCCAGCAGCTCCGGCGTCTGGGAGGTGAGAACGGCGTCGTCCAGCACCCCGGCGGCGTGGACGACACCGGTCAGCGGGTGCGCCGGGTCGACCCCGGCGACCAGGTCCGCCACCTCCGCCGGATCGGTGACATCCGTGGCGGAGATCCGTACCTGTGCGCCCAACTCGCCCAGGCGCTCGACCAGTTCGGGGGCGCCGGTGGCGTCCGGGCCGCGTCGGCTGACGAGCAGCAGATGCTTGACACCCCAGGTGCGCACCAGGTGTTCGGCCACCAGGCGGCCCAGCGTGCCCGTCCCGCCGGTGATCAGCACGGTGCCGTCCGGGTCGAGGACCGCACCGGCACCGGGTGTTCCGGCGGTGTCCGCCGGGGCCGCGCCACCGGCTCCGGCCCGCCCCAGCCGGGGCACCAGGACGCGTCCCGTACGCACCGCCACCTGCGGTTCATGCACATCCACCGCGCGGACGACCGCCTCCGCGGCGATGCCGCTATCGGCACCGGGATCGAGGTCGAGCCCTGGATCGAGGTCGAGCAGAACGAACCGTTCGGGGTTCTCCGACTGGGCGCTGCGGATCAGTCCCCACGCCCCGGCCCCGACCGGATCCACGGTGCTCTCACCGGAACCGGCCGTGGCCACCGCGCCGCGCGTGACCACCACCAGCCGGGCGTCGGCCAGCGCGGCCCGCCCCAGCCACCCCTGCACCAGCCCCAGCAGCCCGTCCACCGCCCGCAACCCCTCGCGGGCATCGGCGACGTCCCCGGACGCATGGCAGGACGTCAGCACGACCGAAGGAGCGGGCGCACCGGCGTCGATCGCCGCGACCAGCGCCTCCAGATCCGGGAAGCACACGACGCCCTCGTCCGTGCCGTCCTTCTCGCCGCCCTCCGCCACCGAGACCGCCAGGCCCAGCGGATCCTCGCCCAGCACCACCCATCCGCCGTCACCCACCACCGACCGCGCCGGTGGCGCGGTGGCAGACTCCGGCAGCGGGGACCAGCCCAGAGTGAACAGCCCGTCCACCCCGCGCCCGGCCGCGGCCGCCCGCAACCCGTCCGCACCGGCCGGGCGAGTGACCAGCGAGTCCACCGTCAGCACCGGTGCACCCACCGCGTCGGCCACCGTCATCCGCAGCGCCTGCCGCTCCTCGTCGCGGGCCAGCCGCACCCGCACACTGGTCGCCTCGGAGGCCCACAAGGACACGCCGTTCCACGCGAACGGCAGCCGCACCCGGTCGTCGTCCTCCTGCCCCTCTGGCCGGTCCATGAGCAGCGACGGATGCAGCGCCGCGTCCAGGAGGGCCGGGTGGATCCCGAACCCGCTACGGTCGCCGGCGGCATCGGGCAGGATCACCTCGGCGAGGACGTCCGCGCCGTGCCGCCAGGCGGCGGTCAGGCCCTGGAACGCCGGTCCGTACCCGTAACCGGCCGCCCTCACCTGCTCGTAGAACCCCTCGACGTCCAGCGGCTCCGCACCCACCGGAGGCCAGGCGCCACCCAGCCCCTCCGCCTGCCCGGGGGTGTCGGCGGGCGGGGCCAGCACACCCCTGGCGTGGCACACCCACTCCCCGTCCACGCCGAGACCCCCGGTGTCCTCGGGGCACGTGTACACCGCCACGTCACGCCGCCCGTCCTCCGCCGCGGCCCCCACCACCACCTGCACCCGCAACCCACCGGACGGGGGCAGCACCAGCGGCCGCTGTAGCGCCAGCTCCTCCACACCGCCGCAGCCCACCTCGTCGGCCGCCCGCAGTGCCCATTCCACCAGCACCGCACCCGGTGCCAGCACCGCGCCCGCCACCACGTGCTCACCGAGCCACGGGTGGGTCCGCGCCGACAGCCGACCCGTCAGCAGACGCGTGGTGCCGTCGGCCAACTCCACCGCCGCACCCAACAGCGGATGGCCCGCGGACACCAGCCCGAGACCGGCCGGATCGCCACCGGGCCCGGATGCGCCGTCGATCCAGTAGCGCTCGCGCTGGAAGGCGTACGTCGGCAGGTCGATGACGCGGGGCGCCGGATCGGCCGGGAACCAACGGGACCAGTCGACATCGACGCCCGCGGTGAACGCCTGGGCCACCGACCGCGCCAGCTGCGCCGTCCCGCCGTGGTCGCGGCGCAGCGTGGGCACCGTGACGGCCCCGACGCCCGCTTCCTCGAACGTTTCCTGCATGCCGACGGTGAGTACGGGGTGGGTGCTGGCCTCGATGAACACGCGGTGGCCGTCGTCCAGCAGGGCCCGTACGGCATCGGCGAAGCGCACCTGCTCGCGCAGGTTCGTCACCCAGTACGCGGTGTCCAGCTCGGCGGTGTCCAACCGGCCACCGGTGACGGCAGAGTAGAACGCCACCCCGGAGCGCGCCGGTTTGACCCCGGCGAGGACATCGGTCAGTTCGTCGGCGATCTCGTCGACCTGGGGGCCGTGGGAGGCGTAGTCGACGTCGATGAGCCGGGCTCGGCCGCCCGCGTCCTGGCATGCCGTCACCGCATCCGCCACGCGCTCGGGTGGCCCGGACACCACCACGGATCCGGGCCCGTTGACGGCGGCCACGCCCACGCCCTCGGCGCGCTCGCCCAGACCGGACAGGAAGCGCTCGGCCTGGTCCTGGCCCATGCCGAGGGACGCCATCGCGCCGCCGCCCGCGAGTTTGCGCAGTGCCTGGCTGCGGAGCGCGACGATTCGGGCGCCTTCGTCCAGCGACAGCGCACCGGCCACCACGGCCGCGGCAATCTCTCCCTGACTGTGTCCGACCACGGCGGCCGGGACCACGCCGTACTCGCCCCACACCGCGGCCAGTGACACCATGACGGCCCACAGCACTGGCTGTACGACGTCGACGCGGCCGAGGTCGGCGGCGTCGGGGTGGCCGCGCAGGACGTCGGTGAGGGACCAGTCCACGTAGGGGGTCAGGGCGTGTTCGCACTCGGCGACGCGGGCGGCGAACACCGGTGAGCTGTCCAGCAGCGCGGCGCCCATTCCGGCCCACTGCGAACCCTGCCCCGGGAACACCAGCACCGGGCCCGTGCCACCCGCGCCGAGGCCACCCGCGGCCGCCGGGCCGCCGGGCTCGACCACCCCGGGATGCGTGTCCCCGGCGGCCAGCGCCATGAGCCCCGCCGTCAGCTCGTCGCGGTCCTCGCCCACGACCACCGCGCGGTGGTCGAACACCGACCGGGTACGGATGAGCGACCAGCCCACCTCGGCGGGCGATACGTCCGCGTCGGCGGCCACCCGCTCGGCCAGCGCCCGCGCCTGACCCCGCAACGCCGCGGCGCTGTGTCCCGACACCACCCACGGCACGACGCCGACGTCATCGGTGTCCGACCGCGCGACGGGCCGCTCCGCTTCCTTCGGCGCCTCCTCCAGGATCAGATGGGCGTTGGTGCCGCTGATTCCGAAGGAGGACACACCCGCGCGGCGCGGACGGTCGTCCGCCGCCCAGACGACCTGTTCGGTCAGCAGCCGCACATCACCGGCGGTCCAGTCCACATGCGGGGTCGGTTCGTCGATGTGCAGCGAGGCGGGCAGCAGCTCGTGCCGCATCGCCATCACCATCTTGATGACACTGGCCACCCCGGCGGCGGCCTGGGTGTGTCCGAGGTTCGACTTGATGGAGCCGAGCCACAGCGGCCGCCCGTCCGGCCGGTCCTGCCCGTACGTGGCCAGCAGCGCCTGCGCCTCGATCGGGTCGCCCAGCGTCGTACCGGTGCCGTGTGCCTCGACCGCGTCCACCTCGCGGGGCGCCAGCCGGGCGTTGGCGAGCGCCTGCCGGATCACCCGCTGCTGCGAGGGCCCGTTCGGCGCGGTCAGGCCATTGCTCGCCCCGTCCTGGTTGACCGCCGAGCCACGGATCACCGCCAGCACCCGGTGACCGTTGCGCCGCGCGTCCGACAGCCGCTCCAGCAGCACCAGCCCGACACCCTCGGAGAAGCCGGTGCCGTCCGCGGCCGCCGCGAACGCCTTGCACCGCCCGTCCGGCGAGAGCGCACGCTGACGGGAGAACTCGGTGAAGCCACCCGGTGTCGCCATCACCGTCACCCCGCCCGCCAGGGCGAGGGTGCATTCGCCCTGCCGCAGCGCCTGCGCCGCCATGTGCGTCGCCACCAGCGATGACGAACACGCCGTGTCCACCGTCACCGCGGGCCCCTCCAGCCCGAAGGAGTACGACACCCGGCCCGACACCACGCTGCCGAGGTTCCCGGTGGCGACATAGCCCGCCGCGTCGCTGGTCGTCTGCCCGATGAGCGACAGATAGTGGTACGAGTCCACCCCCGCGAACACCCCGGTGTCGCTCCCGCTCAGCGCGTCCCTGCCGAGACCGGCGCGCTCGAACGCCTCCCACGCCGTCTCCAGCAGCAGTCGCTGCTGCGGGTCCATCGCCGCGGCCTCGCGCGGGCTGATCCCGAAGAAGTCGGCGTCGAAATCGGCCACATCGCGGAGGAAGCCACCCTCCCGGGCGCTGCTCGTCCCGGCGCGCTCGGGGTCCGGGTCGTAGAGGCCGTCCAGGTCCCAGCCGCGGTCCTCGGGAAAGGACGAGATGACGTCCGCCCCCTCGCTCACCACCCGCCACAGGTCCTCCGGAGAGGCCACGTCACCGGGGAAGTGGCAGGCCATCCCGATGATGGCGATGGGCTCCCGGGCGCGCTCATCGGCCTCGCGCAACTGCCGTTTGGCCAGGCGCAGATCGGCGGTCGCCCGCTTCAGGTAGCTGCGGAGCTTCTCGTCGTCCGTCATGTCACATCAACCCGATCGTCACGGCCGTCTGGATTCATCGGAAGGCATTCGTCGGAAGGCATTCGTCGGAAGGCGGGAAGGTCAGCGGAGACTGTCGTCGAAGGGGGCGTTCAGTTCGCCGTCGAGCACGTGGAACAGCTCCTCGTCGGTGGCCGACTCCAGATCGTCCTCGGCGGGCTCCTCCCCGGCGTCGCCCTCCAGCGGCCCGTCCACCCTGCGCAGCAGCTCCCGCAGCCGCCCGGCGATCCGCGTCCGCTGCGTCGGGTCGTCGGCCACCGTGCCCAGGGCCGCGCCGATGGCGTCCAGATCGGCGAGAAGGGAGCCGGTTCGGGCGGCCCCGGCCGGGGTCAGCAGCTCGGCCAGGAGCCGGACGACCGCGGAGGGCGTGGGGTGGTCGAACACCAGAGTGGCGGGCAGCCGCAGCCCGGTGGCGGCACTGAGCCGGTTCCGCAGCTCGACCGCGGTCAGGGAGTCGAAGCCGAGTTCCCGGAAGTTCTGCGAGGGGTGGATGGACTCCGCCGCGTCGTGGCCCAGCACGGTCGCCGTATGGCCGCGCACCAGCCTGAGGAGCGCCTGCTGGCGGTCCTCCTCGGAGAGCGCCGCGAGCGACTGCGCCGGGTCCGCGGCGGACACCCCGGCCGCTTTGGCGGCGGCCGGCGACGTGCCGCCGCGCACGAGGGTGCGGAAGAGGGCCGGTGGTTCGGTGTCCCGGGCCTGGCGGCGCAGGGCGGCCAGATCCAGACGGATGGGCGCCAGCGTGGGCAGGCCACTGGCGAGGGCGATGTCGAGCAGCGCGAGCCCCTGCTCGGTCTCCAGCCCCACGATGCCCGCCCGCGCCAGCCGGGCCCGGTCGGCGTCGGTCATGTCCCCGGTCATCCCGGTCGCCTGCTCCCAATAGCCCCAGGCCAGGGAGGTCGCGGGCAGGCCCTGAGCATGGCGGTGCTGGGCCAGGGCGTCCAGGAAGGCGTTGGCGGCCGCATAGTTGCCCTGCCCCGCGGCGCCGAGCAGCCCGGCGGCGGCGGAGAACAGCACGAACGCCGAAAGCCCCAGGTTCCGGGTCAGCTCGTGCAGATTCCACGCCGCGTCCGCCTTCGCCCGCAGGACGTCATCGACCTGGGCGGGTGTCAGCGCCTCGATCGTGGCATCGCGCAGCAACCCGGCGGCATGGACCACCGCGGTGAGTCGATGGCGCTCGGGAAGGGACTCCAGCAGCTTGGCGAGGGCCGCCCGGTCCGCGGTGTCACACCCGGCCACGGTGACCTGCGCGCCCAGTTCACCCAGCTCCGCCGCCAGTTCGGGAGCCCCCGGCGCGTCCAGCCCCCGGCGGCTGACCAGCAGCAGCCTCCGTACGCCGTGGCGGGCCACCAGATGGCGGGCGGTGGCGGCCCCCAGGGTGCCGGTGCCACCGGTGATCAGGACGGTGCCCTCCGGGTCGAGGGGCTGGGGAATCGTCAGGACGATCTTGCCGATGTGGCGTGCCTGGCTGAAGTGGCGGAACGCCTCGGGAGCCCGGCGGATGTCCCACACCGTGGTGGGCAGGGGATCCAGTGTTCCGTCCTCGAACAGCGCCGACAGCTCGGCCAGCATCTGCTGGATACGGTCCGGACCGGCACCGCCGACGAGGTCGAACGCACGGTAGACGACCCCGGCGTGCTCGGCGCCGACCTGGGCGGGGTCACGGATGTCGGTCCTGGCCATGTCGATGAAGCGACCGCCGGGCGCCAGCAGGCGCAGCGAGGCGTCCACGAAGTCACCCGCCAGCGCATTGAGCACCACGTCGACGGACCCGGCGACCTCGCGGACACGGTCCTCGAAGTCGAGCGCGCGGGAGGAGGCGATGTGGCGGTCGTCGAAACCACGGGCCCGCAGCGCATGCCACTTGCCGGGGCTCGCGGTGGCGTACACCTCGGCTCCCCAGTGCCGGGCCAGCTGCACGGCCGCCAGCCCGACCCCGCCCGTGGCCGCGTGCAGCAACAGCTTCTCCCCGGAGCGCAGTCCCGCGAGATCGGCCAGCCCGTAGTACGCGGTGAGGAAGGCCGACGGGATGGTCGCCGCCTGCGCGTACGACCAGCCGTCCGGCATCTGCGTGATGAGCCGGCTGTCGGTGACGACCAGCGGCCCGGTGCCGTTGAACAGGCCCATCACCCGGTCACCCACGGCGAACCGGCCGGTGTCCGGGCCCACTTCGACCACCACGCCCGCGCCGTCGCCACCGAGCGGCCGGGGGTCCTCCACCATGCCCAGCGCCACCACGACGTCATGGAAGTTCACCCCGCCCGCGTGCAGCGCCACCCGCACCTCGCCGGGGCCCAGCGGGCGTGTGTTGTCCGGGCAGTCGACCAGGGCGAGATGATCCAGACTGCCGTGTCCGGTGAGGCCCAGCCGCCACGCCGCCGGGCCATCGGGCGGGGTGAGCCGCCTGGCGGCGTCGTCATGGGCGAGCCGCGCCACGTACGCCTGCCCGGCGCGGAGCGCGATCTGCGGCTCGCCCGAGTCGACCGCGCCCGCCACCGCCCGCGGCGAAAGATCATGCTCATCCAGGTCGAGCAGCAGCACCCGGCCGGGGTTCTCCGACTGGGCGCTGCGCACCAGACCCCAGGCGGCGGAGGCGGGCAGGTCATGGATGTCGTCATGGCCGTGGGTAGCCACCGCGCGCCGTGTGACGACGGCCAGCCGGGAGCCGGTGAACTCGGGTGCGACGAGGAAGTCCTGGAGCAGCGAGAGCACGTCCGTGCCGATGCGATGCGTGTGCTCGACCGGATCGGCGTCCGGGGGAGTGGTGACGATGGCGAACACGACGTCGGGCGCCGGCGCGCCATCCGCCACGGCCGCCCGGACGGCATCGAGCCCGGGATGACGAGCGGCGTCGGGCAGGGCGGCGACCAGCGGTTCCGCGGCGGCCCCGAGGACGGCCGTACGGAGCGCCGGGCCACCCTCGGTCCCGCCCTCGGGCAGGGGCATCGGCGCCCAGCTGAGTTGGAACAGCGCGTTGCGGCTCGCGGACCGGGCCCGGCCCAGCCGGGCGTCTTCCGGCACGGGCCGCAGGATCAGATCGTCCACGGTCACCACCGGTGCGCCGACCGGATCGCAGACCTGGAGAGCCAGCCGGTCCGCCGCGGTGGGGGTGATGCGCACCCGCAGGGCGTCGGCACCGGTGGCACACAGCCGCAGACCGGTCCAGGCGAAGGGGAGCAGGACCCGCTGCGCCTCCTCGGAATCGGGGGCGACGTCGAGGGCGCGGGTGTGGAGGGCGGCGTCGAGCAGTGCCGGGTGGATGCCGTACCCGGTGGCGGAGGCGCGTTCGCCCTCGGGCAGCGCCACTTCGGCGTACAGGTGGTCGTCCAGCCGCCATGCGGCGGTGAGCCCCTGGAACGACGGGCCGTAGGCGTAGCCGTGGTCGGCGAGCCGGGCGTAGAAGTCCCGTACGGGCAGCGGTGTGGCGCCCGGCGGCGGCCACGCGCCGTCGAGCGCGAGGGGCGTGACCGCGGTTGAGGGAGCGAGCGCACCGGTGGCGTGCCGCGTCCACGCCGTGTCACCGCTCTCGGCGGCGGGACGGGAGTGGATGGTGAGGGAGCGCTCACCGCCGGGGCCGGGGGCGCCGACGACGACCTGGACATCCACCGCCTCGCCGTCCGGCACGACCAGGGGCGCGGCCAGCGTCAGCTCGGACACCTGGTCACAGCCGGTCCGGGCGGCGGCGTGCAGGGCGAGTTCGGCGAAGGCGGTCCCGGGCAGCAGCACGGTGTCCAGCACCCGGTGGTCGTTCAGCCAGGGGTGGGTCTGCGGGGACAGCCGCCCCGTCAGCAGATGCGTGCCACCCTCGGCCACCTCCACGGCGGCGCCGAGCAGCGGATGCCCGGCGGACATCAGCCCCAGTTCGGCGGGATCGCCACTCGGCCCGCCACGGCGGTCGAGCCAGTAGCGCTCGCGTTGGAAGGCGTACGTCGGCAGGTCGATGACGCGGGGCGCCGGATCGGTGGGGAACCGGCGGGACCAGTCCACCTCGATCCCCGCCGTGAAGGCCTGGGCGATCGCGCGGATCAGCTGGGCGTGGCCACCATGGTCGCGGCGCAGGGTGGGGACGGTGGCGGCCTGGACGCCCGCTTCCTCGAACGTCTCCTGCATGCCGACGGTGAGTACGGGGTGGGTGCTGGCCTCGATGAACACGCGGTGGCCGTCGTCCAGCAGGGCCCGCACGGCATCGGCGAAGCGCACCCGCTCGCGCAGGTTCGTCACCCAGTACGCGGTGTCCAGACCGCTCGTATCGATCCGGCCGCCGGTGACGGTGGAGTAGAACGCCGCCTCTGCCTGGGCCGGTTCGATACCTGCCAGGAGGGTGGTCAGTTCGTCGGCGATTTCGTCGATCTGGGGGCCGTGGGAGGCGTAGTCGACGTCGATGAGCCGGGCCCGGCCACCGGCCTCCTGGCATGCCGTGACCGCGTGAGTGACCTGGTCGGGGGGACCGGACACGACGACGGATCCGGGCCCGTTGACGGCGGCCACGCCGACCCGCTCGGCGTGCTCGCCCCAGCCGGTCAGGAAGCGTTCGGCCTGCTCCTGGCTCATGCCGAGGGACGCCATGGCGCCGCCGCCCGCGAGTTTGCGCAGTGCCTGGCTGCGGAGCGCGACGATTCGGGCGCCTTCGTCCAGCGACAGCGCACCGGCCACCACGGCGGCTGCGATCTCGCCTTGGCTGTGCCCGACGACGGCGGCCGGGGTGACGCCGTAGTCGTCCCACACGGCGGCCAGTGACACCATGACGGCCCACAGGACGGGCTGTACGACGTCGACGCGGCCGAGGTCGGCGGCGTCGGGGTGGCCGCGCAGGACGTCGGTGAGGGACCAGTCCACGTAGGGGGTCAGGGCGTGTTCGCACTCGGCGACGCGGGCGGCGAATACGGGGGAGTCGTCCAGCAGCGCGGCGCCCATTCCGGCCCACTGCGAACCCTGCCCGGGAAACACCAGCACCGGGCCCACCCCCGAGGCAGCGGTGGCCTGGGCGGACATCGCCCCCACCGGCTCGACCACGGCCGGGTGCGAGTCCCCGGCGGCCAGCGCCGTGAGCCCCGCCGTCAGCTCGTCGCGGCTCTCGCCCACGACCACCGCGCGGTGGTCGAACACCGACCGCGTGCTGATGAGCGACCAGCCCACCTCGGCGGGCGATACGTCCGCGTCGGCGGCCACCCGCTCGGCCAGCGCCCGCGCCTGCCCCCGTAACGCCTGAACGCTCCGCGCCGACACCACCCACGGCACCACACCGATGCCACCGGGGGCCGGTCGCGCCGCGGTGTCTTCCGCCTCCTCGGGGGCCTGCTCCAGGATCAGATGGGCGTTCGTCCCCGAGATGCCGAACGCGGACACTCCGGCCCTGCGCGGGCGTTCTTCCCGGGACCACCGGACGGGCTCGGTCAGCAGCCGTACGCCCCCCGAGGCCCAGTCCGCGTGCGGGGTCGGTTCGTCGATGTGCAGCGAGGCGGGCAGCAGCTCGTGCCGCATCGCCATCACCATCTTGATGACACTGGCCGCACCCGCGGCGGCCTGGGTGTGTCCCAGGTTCGACTTGATGGAGCCCAGCCACAACGGCCGGTCCTCCGCCCTCCCCTGCCCGTACGTGGCCAGCAGCGCCTGCGCCTCGATCGGGTCGCCCAGCGTCGTCCCCGTGCCATGTCCCTCCACCGCGTCCACCTCGGCGGTGGACAGGTGGGCGTTGGCGAGCGCCTGCCGGATCACCCGCTGCTGCGAGGGCCCGTTCGGCGCGGTCAGCCCGTTGCTCGCGCCGTCCTGGTTGACGGCCGAACCACGGATCACCGCCAGCACCCGGTGGTGGCGGCGCCGCGCCTCACCGAGGCGCTCCAGGACGACGAGCCCGGCGCCCTCGCCCCATCCGGTGCCGTCGGCCGCGGCGGCGAAGGGCTTGCACCGGCCGTCGGGGGCCATACCGCGCTGCCGGGAGAACTCGATGAACGCCCCCGGGGTGGCCATCACCGCAACGCCACCCGCCAGCGCCAGATCGCATTCGCCCTGGCGCAGCGCCTGACAGGCCAGATGAATGGCCACCAGCGACGACGAACACGCCGTGTCCACCGTGACCGCGGGCCCCTCCAGACCCAGTGAGTACGCCACCCGGCCCGACAGCACACTGCCGAGGTTTCCGGCCCCGACGTAGCCCTCCACCTCGCTGGTGATGTTCCCGATGACCGACAGATAGTCGTGCGAACCGATCCCGGCGAACACACCGGTGTTGCTGCCGCTCAAGGTGTCGCGACGGAACCCCGCCCGTTCGAACGCCTCCCACGCCGTTTCCAGGAGCAGCCGCTGCTGGGGGTCCATGGCCAGCGCCTCACGCGGGCTGATGTCGAAGAAGGCCGCGTCGAATGCGGTCGCGTCGTAACAGAATCCGCCCTGGTCCACATAGGACGTGCCGTATTGCTCGGGGTCCGGATCGAAGAGTTCGTCGAGTCCCCAGCCGCGGTCGGTCGGAAACGCGGAGACGGCGTCACCGCCCCGCGCCACCAGCTGCCAGAGTTCCTCGGGCGAGCGCACCCCGCCCGGATAGCGGCACGCCATTCCCACGATGGCGACCGGCTCCGGCTCGGCGGAATCGACCTCGCGCAGACGCTGGCGGGTCTGGCGCAATTCGGCCGTGACCCACTTGAGGTGATCGAGAAGCTTCTCTTCGTTGGACATCTAGCGCAAGCTCCTTGGCGCGGCGCGGCGGGTGGAGGGCATGGGGCTCACGACTTTCCGAACTCATCGGAAATGAGGTCGAAAATGTCTTCCGCTGTTGCTGTCTCAAGCTCGCTATGAGCCGTGGAACGGTCCGTTTCGTGTTCCGTATCGCTCCACTTGGCCAGCAGCAGCCGCAGTCGGCCGGTGATGCGGCGACGGGCCGCCTCGTCCACGGCGGACGGCTCCGACACCGAATCCCATGTGTCGAGGTCCGACAGCAGCCGCCCCTCGGAGGTCACATCCGTGTCGACAAGTCGCTCGCGCAGGTAGTCCGCCAGCTGGTTGGTCGTGGGGTGATCGAAGATGAGAGTGGGCGGCAGATCGATACCGGTGGTGGCGGTGAGCCGGTTACCGAATTCGACGGCGGTGAGGGAATCGAACCCCAGCTCCTGGAATGGCTGGGCGGGGGGAATGGCGTCCGTGCTGGGATAGCCGAGGATTGCGGCCGCGTGCGTTTGCAGGTGGTGGAGGAGGAGCTGATGCTGCTGGGCGGGTGTGCTGCCGGCCAGTTGTTGCTGGAGCGAGCTGATGGCCGCGGTCGAATCCGGGGTGTCGGCGCCGGACGACGGGGCGGGCATGAGGCGGGTGAGGAGCGGACTCGGCCGTTGCGCCGTAAAGCTCACGGGGAACTTTTCCCAGTCGATATCCGCGACGGTGACGGTGATGTCGTCGTGGTCGAGGGCGTGCTGAAGGGAGGCGACGGCGAGATCCGGGGCGAGCGGATTCATCCCGCGCCGGTTGTAGTAGTCGATGACGGCCTCGTCGGCGGCCATGCCCGCATCGCCCCAGGGCGCCCAGGCGATGCTGGTGGCGGGGAGCCCTTGGAGGCGGCGGTGTTCGGCGAGGGCGTCGAGGTAGGTGTTGGCGGCGGCGTAGGCGGCCTGTCGACTGCCGCCCCAGGAGGCCGCACCGGAGGAGAAGAGGACAAAGGCGCTGAGGTCGTGGTCCTTGGTCAGCTCATGGAGATGGGTGGCGGCGAGCGCCTTGGGCTGAAGGACCTCGTTGATGTGGGTGAGGTCGATCTCCGCGAGCGATGCGTTCTCCGCGATGCCCGCGGCGTGGATGACGGTGGTGAGGGGGCGGTCGGCGGGGATGGTGTGGATGAGGTGGTGGAGGGCGGTGCGGTCGGAGACGTCGCAGGCGGTGACGGTGACGGTGGTGCCGAGGTCGGTGAGTTCTTGGGTGAGTTCGGTGGCGCCGGGGGCGTCGGGTCCGGTGCGGCTGGTGAGGTGGAGGTGGGGTGCGCCGTTGCGGGCGAGCCAGCGTGCGAGGTGGGCGCCGAGTCCGCCGGTGCCGCCGGTGATGAGCGTGGTGCCGGTTGGCTGCCAGGGGACTGCCAGGGCGTCGGTGGCGGGCGCGTGCTCAAGACGGCGGCCCAGGACGGCCGAACGGATCGCCACCTGGTCCTCGGGCTGCCCGGCCGTGAGCAACCCGGCGATGCGGCCGGGAGTGCGGGCATCGATGGTGTCGGGCAGATCGATCAGGCCACCCCAGAGCTGGGGGTGTTCCAGTGCGGCAACCCGGCCGAACCCCCAGATCTGTGCCTGGTGCGGATGAGGGAGCGCATCAGAGGGGACGGCCGCCACGGCGCCCTGGGTGAGGCACCACAGGGCTGCGGGCCACCCGAGTTCATCGAGGGCCTGGACGAGGGCCATGGTCGCGGCCAGCCCCGCGGGAACGGCTTGGTGGTACGGGTGGTGGCTCTCCTCGAGGGCGAGGAGGCTCAGCACACCGACCGGTGCGGTACGTACGCCGACGGCACCCGCGAGCTGCTGGACGAGGGCCCCGCGATGGGCGGTGGCAGTGTCGACGGTGAGTGTCTCGCGCGCCGCACCGTGGGCATCGAGCGCCTGCGCGGCGGCCTGGACGACCGGGTGCTCGGCCAGGCCGGATGGGACGAGCAGCAGCCAGGTGCCGTTGAGGGCAGGGGTGGCGACCGCCTCGGGCAGGTGGTCCCATGCGATCCGATAGCGCCACGAGTCGATGGTGGAGTGCTCCCGGTGCCGTCGCCGCCAGGCCGAGAGAAGAGGGAGGGCGGGGAGCAGGGCATCGATGTCGGGGCTGTTCTTCTCCAGGCGCAGCGTGCTGGTGAGGGCGTCCACATCCTGCGCTTCGATGGCACCCCACAGCTGTGCCTCGGCCGGGTCACGCTGCGCGTCGCGGCCGTCGGGACGGCGAGTGGGCGGGGCGAGCCAGAATCGCTGGTGTTGGAAGGCGTAGGTGGGGAGTTCGACGGTGCGTGGGGCTGGGCTGGCGGGGTACCAGGGTGCCCAGTCGACGGTGGTCCCGGCGGTGTGGAGTCGTGCGAGGGCGTTGGCGAAGGCGTGGGTTTCGGGTTGTTTGTGGCTGAGGGTGGCTGCCACGACGGGGTTGGGTCGGTCGGTGTCTGTGGTGGTGTGGCTGAGTGTGTGCTGTGTTGCGGTGGCCAGGACCGGGTCCGGGCCCAGCTCCAGGAAGACGCCTGTCTCGGGGGCGATGTGGGTGATGGCGGGGTGGAAGTGGACGGGTTGGCGGATGTGTTGGGCCCAGTATTCGGGGGTGGTGATGCGCTCGTCGGCGGCTTCGCCGGTGAGGTTGCTCAGTAGCGGAACGGTGGGCTGGTGGTACGTCAGGTCCGTGATGGCCTGGGTGAAGGGCTCCAGGATGGGGTCCATCAGGGGGGAGTGGAAGGCGTGGCTGACGGTGAGCAGCCGCGTTTTACGGCCGCGTTCGGCCCAGGCCGTGCTGATCTGTGTGACAAGGGCGTCGGGGCCTGAGATGACGGTGTTGCCGGGTGTGTTCAGGGCGGCGATGGTCACGTGGCCGTCGTGTTCGGCGAGGTCTTCGGTGAGTTCGTCGGGTGTGGCGGCGATGGTGGCCATGCCGCCGCCTTCGGGGAGTCCGCCCATGAGGGTGGCGCGGGCGGCGACGAGTCGGCAGGCGTCGGGGAGGTCGAAGACGCCTGCGATATGGGCGGCGGCGACCTCCCCGATGGAGTGGCCGATGACGGCGTCCGGGGTGATGCCGGTGGAGGCCAGGAGCCGTGCGAGGGCGATGTGGAGGGCGAAGAGCCCGGCTTGGGCGTAGGTGGTGTGATCCAGCAGCTCCGCCTGCTCCGGCTCCCGGCTGAAGACGACGTGGCGGAGCGGCTGGTCCAAGTGGGGGTCGAGGAGGGTGCAGACCTCGTCGAAGGCTTCGGCGAAGACGGGGAACCGGTCATACAACGCCGCGCCCATGCCGGGACGTTGGCTGCCCTGACCGCTGAACAAGAACACCGTCTGGCCCGAGACGCTCGCAGCGGCTCCGGGATGTACCACGGCCGGGTGCGGCGCACCGGTGGCCAGGGCCTGCAACCCCTCCGCCATCTCATCCCGGTTTTCGCCAACGATGACGGCGCGGTGGTCGAAGAGCGAGCGGGACGTGAGCAGTGACCAGCCCACCTCCACCGGCGTCGCGTCGTCCTCGGCGCAGACGTGCTCGGCCAGGACCGACGCCTGCCCCCGCAGGGCCTCTGCGCTATGTGCGGACACCAGCCACGGCACGACACCGCCGACGGTGGGAACCGGCGTCACCGAATGGGGAGCTTGCTCCAGGATCAGATGGGCGTTGGTGCCGCTGATGCCGAACGACGACACGCCCACCCGGCGCGGCTGTTCACCCTCTGGCCATGGGACGGGCTCGGTGAGCAGCCGTACGTCACCCTCGGACCAGTTCACGTTGGGCGTCGGCTCGTCGATGTGCAGCGAGGCGGGCAGGAGCCCGTGTCGCATCGCCATCACCATCTTGATCACACCGGCGACGCCCGCGGCGGCCTGGGTGTGGCCGATGTTGGACTTGATGGAGCCGAGCCACAGTGGCCGATCGTGCGGCCGGTCTTGTCCGTACGTGGCCAGCAGCGCCTGGGCCTCGATCGGGTCGCCGAGCGTCGTCCCGGTGCCGTGCGCCTCGACGGCATCCACCTCGGAGGGCGTCAGGCGGGCGTTGGCGAGAGCCTGCCGGATGACTCGCTGCTGGGAGGGCCCGTTCGGCGCCGTCAGCCCGTTGCTCGTGCCGTCCTGGTTGACCGCCGAGCCCCGTACGAGCGCCAGTACCCGGTGGCCGTTGCGACGCGCGTCCGACAGCCGCTCCAGCAGGACGAGGCCCACGCCCTCGCCCCACACCATGCCGTCGGCGGCCGCGGCGAACGGCTTGCACCGGGCATCGGGGGCCAGACCGCGCTGGCGGGAGAACTCGACGAACGCGCCCGGGGTGGCCATCACGGTGACCCCGCCGGCCAGGGCGAGGGTGCATTCGCCCTGCCGTAGCGCCTGGGCGGCCAGATGCATGGCCACCAGCGACGACGAACAGGCCGTGTCGACCGTGACCGCGGGCCCTTCCAGGCCGAACGAGTAGGCCACCCGGCCGGACACCACGCTGCCGATGTTCCCCGTGGCGACGTAACCTTCGACATCGCTTGCCGTATCGCCGGTGAGCGACAGATAGTCCTGGGAGGTCACTCCGGCGAAGACGCCGGTGTTGCTGCCGCTCAGTGCGTCTCGGTCGAGTCCCGCGTTTTCGAAGGTCTCCCACGCGGTTTCGAGGAGCAGGCGCTGTTGGGGGTCCATGGCGAGCGCTTCGCGCGGGCTGATGCCGAAGAACGTCGCGTCGAACGCGGGCGCGTCATGGACAAAGCCACCCTCGCGGACATAACTCGTACCCGAGTGGTCAGGGTCGGGGTGGAAGAGCGCGTTGAGGTCCCAGTGCCGGTCGGTGGGCATCTCCGTGATGGCGTCGTGGTGTGCGACGACCAGGTCCCACAGATCCTTCGGATTCCGCGCGCCACCGGGATAGCGGCAGGCCATTCCGACGATCGCGATGGGCTCGGCGAGCGCGGCCGCGGTGGGCACGTGGGCGGCGACAGCCGTCTGCTGCCCTGTGATGTCGGCACACAGATGGGTCGCGAGGGCGTGCGGTGTGGGGTGGTCGAAGATGAGGGAGGGTGGGAGGTCGATGCCCGTGAGGGTGGCGAGCTGGTTACGGAGTTCGACGGCGGTGAGGGAGTCGAACCCCAGCTCCTGGAATGGCTGGGTGGGGGGAATGGCATCGGGCCCGGAGTGGCCCAGGATCGCGGCCGCCAGGGACCGGATCTGGTGGAGGAGCAGCTGATGCTGCTCGGCGGGGTTGCTGGAATCGAGCTGCTGGCGCAGCGGTGTGACGGCGGACGGAGCGTGGCGACCGTCCGCCGGGTGGACGGCGGGCCCGATGAGGTCGGAGAGCAACGGACTCGGCCGTTGTGCCGTAAAAGTGGCGGGGAACTTCTCCCAGTCGATGTCCGCGATGGTGACGGTCGTGTCGCGGTGGTTGACCGCGTGGTGGAGCGCCGCAACCGCGAGATCGGGGCTGAGCGGCGACAGCCCCCGCCGCCCGTAGAAGGAGAGCGCCGTCTCGTCGGCGGCCATGCCCGCATCGCTCCAGGGGCCCCAGGCGATGCTGGTGGCGGGGAGTCCCTGGCTACGGCGGTGTTCGGCGAGGGCGTCGAGGTAGGTGTTGGCGGCGGCGTAGGCGGCCTGTCGACTGCCGCCCCAGGAGGCCGCACCGGAGGAGAAGAGGACGAACGCGCTGAGGTCGAGTTCCCTCGTGAGTTCGTGCAGATGCGCGGCACCGAGGGCCTTGGACTCCAGCACATGCTGGAGGCGCTCCGGCGGGAGATCGGCGATCAGCTCGGTGTCGGAAGCACCGGCGGCGTGGATGACGGTGGTGAGGGGGTGGGTGGTGGGGATGGTGTGGATGAGGTGGTGGAGGGCGGTGCGGTCGGAGACGTCGCAGGCGGTGATGGTGACGGTGGTGCCGAGGTCGGTGAGTTCTTGGGTGAGTTCGGTGGCGCCGGGGGCGTCGGGTCCGGTGCGGCTGGTGAGGTGGAGGTGGGGTGCGCCGTTGCGGGCGAGCCAGCGTGCGAGGTGGGCGCCGAGTCCGCCGGTGCCGCCGGTGATGAGCGTCGTACCGGTCGGCTGCCACGGAAGGCGGTTCGCGGGCGGCAGGGGAGCGCGGCCGAGACGGCGTGCGTACGTGCCGGTGGTGCGGATCGCGGCCTGGTCCTCGGGCTGCCCGGGCGCGAGAAGCGCGGCGAGACGGTCGGCGGTGTGGTGATCGATGACGGTCGGAAGGTCGATCAGGCCACCCCAGCGACGTGAGTGTTCCAGCGCGGCCGCTCGGCCGAGGCCCCAGGTCTGCGCCTGGCGAGGGCTGGGGAGCGGATCGGCGGGATGGATGGCGACGGCACCCTGGGTGAGGCACCACAGGGGCGCGCCGACCTCGGCGTCACCGAGGGCCTGGACGAGGGCGGTGGTGGCGACGAGCCCGGCGGGAACCGCGGCGTAGGCGGGATGCGGCTCCTGGACGAGCGCGAGCAGGCTCACGATCCCGGTCGGCTCGTCGTCGACGGCGAGCCGGGTGAGTTCTTCCACCAATTCGCCGCGATGAACATCTCGGACGTCGAGAGCGTGGGGGAGGGGAGTGGCGCCGTGCGTGGTGAGCGCGTGTACGACGGTCGCCACGGCGGGGTGGTCGGCCCGGTCGGACGGGATGAGCACCAGCCAGGTACCCGAGAGGGCGGCGGGCGCGACGGGCGCGGGAAGCTGCTTCCAGGTGGTCCGATACCGCCACGAGTCGATGACCGCTTGCTCGCGATGCTGCCGCCGCCAGGCCGACAGCGTCGGCAGCACGGCGCTCAGCATGGGCTGTTGGTCGGCAGGGGAGTCGAGGGTTGCGGCGAGAGATTCCAGATCCTCGCGCTCGACGGCTTCCCAGAACGCCCGGTCGGCTTGCGCGGTCTCTGTGACGGCCGTGGCCCTCTCGGAGGAGGCGAGCCAGAAGTGCTGGCGTTGGAAGGCGTAGGTGGGGAGTTCGACGGTGCGAGGCGTCGGGACAGCGGGGTACCAGGGCGTCCAGTCGACGGTGGTCCCGGCGGTGTGGAGTCGTGCGAGGGCGGTGGCGAAGGCGTGGGTTTCGGGTTGTTTGCGGGTGAGGGTGGCCGTCACCAGGGGGTTGGGCCGGTCGGTGTTTGTGGTGGTGTGGCTGAGTGTGTGCTGTGTTGCGGTGGCCAGGACCGGGTTCGGGCCCAGCTCCAGGAAGACGCCTGTTTCGGGGGTGATGTGGGTGATGGCGGGGTGGAAGTGGACGGGTTGGCGGATGTGTTGGGCCCAGTATTCGGGGGTGGCGATGCGCTCGTCGGCGGGTTCCCCGGTGAGGTTGCTCAGCAGTGGAAGGGTGGGCCGGTGATACGTCAGATCCGCGATGGCCTGGGTGAACGGCTCCAGGATGGGGTCCATCAGCGGGGAGTGGAAGGCATGGCTGACGGCCAGGGCCTTGGTCTTGCGCCCCTTGGCGGCCCAGGCGGCGTCGATTGAGGCCACGCGGTCGGCGGGTCCGGAGATGACGGTGTTGCCGGGTGTGTTCAGGGCGGCGATGCCAACGTGGCCGTCGTGTTCGGCGAGGTCTTCGGCGAGTTCGTCGGGTGTGGCGGCGATGGTGGCCATGCCGCCGCCTTCGGGGAGTCCACCCATGAGGGTGGCGCGGGCGGCGACGAGTCGGCAGGCGTCGGGGAGGTCGAAGACGCCTGCGATATGGGCGGCGGCGACCTCCCCGATGGAGTGGCCGATCACGGCGTCCGGGTGGATGCCGGTGGAGGCCAGGAGCCGTGCGAGGGCGATGTGGAGGGCGAAGAGTCCGGCTTGGGCGTAGGTGGTGTGATCCAGCAGTCGCGCCTGCTCAGGATCCTGGTTGAAGACGACATCCCGGAGCGGCTGCTCCAAGTGGGGGTCGAGGAGGGTGCAGACCTCGTCGAAGGCTTCGGCGAAGACGGGGAACCGGTCATACAACGCCGCGCCCATGCCGGGACGTTGGCTGCCCTGACCGCTGAACAAGAACACCGTCTGGCCCGAGACGCTCGCAGCGCCTCCGGGACACACCACCGCCGGGTGCGGCGCACCGGTGGCCAGGGCCTGCAACCCCTCCGCCAGCTCCTCCCGGTTGTCGCCAACGATGACGGCGCGGTGGTCGAAGAGTGAGCGCGTCTTCAGCAGCGACCAGCCCACCTCCATCGGCGAAGTGTCGTCGTCCGACGTCACCCGGTCGAGCAGGGCCGCCGCCTGACCGCGCAGCGCCTCCGTACTCCGTGCCGACACCACCCATGGCAGGATTCCGCCCGCCTCGGTGACCGGTGGGGTGGCCTCCGGCGCGTCCGGGGCCTGCTCCACGATCACGTGGGCGTTGGTGCCGCTGATTCCGAAGGACGACACAGCCGCGCGGCGCGGCCGTTCGGCCTGTGGCCACCGGACGGGCTCGGTGAGCAGGCGTACCTCACCAGCTGTCCAGTCCACGTTCGGACTCGGCTCGTCGATGTGCAGCGAGGCGGGCAGGAGCCCGTGCCGCATCGCCATGACCATCTTGATCACACCGGCCACACCGGCGGCGGCCTGGGTGTGGCCGATGTTGGACTTGATGGAGCCGAGCCACAGCGGTCGCCCGTCCGGCCGGTCCTGTCCGTACGTGGCCAGCAGCGCCTGCGCCTCGATCGGGTCGCCCAGCGTCGTACCGGTGCCATGTCCCTCCACCACATCGACCTCGGCGGGCGAGAGACGGGCGTTGGCGAGTGCCTGGCCGATGACTCGTTGCTGGGAGGGCCCGTTCGGCGCCGTCAGGCCGTTGCTGGTGCCGTCCTGGTTGACTGCCGAGCCCCGTACGAGCGCCAGTACCCGGTGGCCGTTGCGCCGGGCGTCCGACAGCCGCTCCAGCAGCAGAAGTCCGGCTCCTTCGCCCCAGCCCGTGCCATCGGCCGCCGAGGCGAAGGGCTTGCAGCGCCCGTCGGCCGCCAGACCGCGCTGACGGGAGAACTCGATGAAGGTGGTCGGCGTGGCCATCACGGTGACCCCGCCGGCCAGGGCGATGGTGCATTCGCCCTGCCGTAGCGCCTGGGCGGCCAGATGCATGGCCACCAGCGACGACGAGCACGCCGTGTCCACCGTCACCGCCGGTCCCTCCAGACCGAAGGTGTACGCCACCCGCCCCGACATCACGCTCGGGGTGCCGCCCGCGAGGAGATAGCCCTCGACCTCCTGGGCCGACGAGCTTCCGACCGCGCCGTACCCCTGATAGGTGCCACCCGCGAAGACACCGGTGTTGCTGCCGCTGAGCGTGTCACGGTCGAGTCCGGCGCTTTCGAAGGTCTCCCATGCGGTTTCGAGGAGCAGCCGCTGTTGGGGGTCCATGGCGAGCGCTTCGCGCGGGCTGATGCCGAAGAACGCGGCGTCGAACGCGGCCGCGTCGTACAGGAAGCCGCCCTCCCGCGCATAGCTGGTGCCCAGGCGCTCCGGATCGGGATCGAAGAGCGTGTCCAGGTCCCAGTGCCGGTCGGTGGGCATCGCCGCGACGGCGTCCCGGCCCTCGGCGACCAGCTTCCACAGCTCCTCCGGGGAGCGCACTCCGCCGGGGTAGCGGCAGGCCATGCCGATGATCGCGATGGGCTCGTCATCAGCGGCTACGGAGGACGTATAAGTGGCGGCAGTGGCCTTCTGACCGGTGAGTTCGGCGCGCACATACGTGGCGAGCGCGCTCGGCGTGGGATGGTCGAAGACGAGGGCGGGGGCGAGGTCCAGACCGGTGGTGGCGACGAGCTGATTGCGCAGCTCGACGGCGGTGAGCGAGTCGAAGCCAAGTTCCTGGAAGGGTTGCGTGGGCGGAACCGCGTCGAGACCCGCATGGCCGAGGACGGTGGCGGCGAGGGACTGGATGTGGCGCACCAGGAGCTGCTGCTGTTGGTCCGACGTGGCGGCGGCGAGCTGCTGCCGCAGCGGAGTCACCGCGGCGGAAGGCGCGGCGGGGGCGGTGGTGTCCTCCGCGGTACGCGCCATCAGGGGGGTGAGGAATGGACTCGGGCGCTGCGCGGTGAAGGCGCTGGAGAACCTCTCCCAGTCGACATCGGCCACCGTGACGGTGGTGTCGTCGTGCGTCAGGGCGTGGTGCAGGGACTTGATGGCCAGATCGGTGGTCAGCGGGGAGAGCCCGCGCCGCTTGAGATGAGCGAGCGTGTTCTCGTCGGCGGCCATGCCCGCCTCGCTCCACGGGCCCCAGGCGATGCTGGTGGCGGGGAGTCCATGGACCCGGCGGTGTTCGGCGAGGGCGTCGAGGTACGCGTTCGCCGCGGCGTAGGCGGCCTGCTGCCCGCTGCCCCAGGTCGCGGCGTTCGACGAGAAGAGCACGAAGGCGTCGAGCCCCAGGTCCCGGGTGATCTCATGCAGATGCGTGGCGGCCAGCGCCTTCGAGTGCAGCACGTACTGCAACCGTTCCGGCTCCAGCTCGGCGATCGGGCCGAGGTCCATGGTTCCGGCGGTGTGGATGACGGTGGTCAGGGGGTGTTCGGCGGGAATGTAGTCGATGAGGTGTTGCAGCGCGGCGCGGTTCGAGACGTCGCACGCGGAGATGGTGACCGAGGCACCCAGAGCGACGAGTTCTTCGCTGAGCTGGTCAGCCCCCGGCGCGTCGGGGCCGGAGCGGCTGATGAGATGGAGATGAGGTGCGCCCTCGCGGGCCAGCCAGCGTGCGATGTGGGCGCCGAGCCCGCCGGTGCCGCCGGTGATGAGCGTCGTACCGGTCGGCCGCCAGGGAGCGGGGTTCGCGGACGATGCGGGAGCGGCGTGGCCGAGGCGGCGGGCGTAGGTGCCGGTGGTGCGGATCGCGGCCTGGTCCTCGGGCTGTCCGGGGACCAGCAGGGCGGCGAGTCGACCGGCGGTGTGGTGGGTCACGGTGGCGGGCATATCGATGAGCCCACCCCACCGTTGCGGGTGCTCGAGGGCGGCAACCCGGCCCAGCCCCCAGACCTGGGCCTGGTCCGGGTGGGGGAGCGGATCCGTACGGCTGGTGGCGACCGCGCCCTGTGTGAGGCACCACAGGGGAGCGGTGATATCGGTGTCGCCGAGCGCCTGGAGCAGTGTGACGGTGCCGATGAGTCCGACGGGGACGGCGGAGTGTTCGGTGTGTGCCGCGGTGTCGAGGGCGAGCAGGCTGAGCACACCCGAGATCGGCTCATCCTCGGCCCACTGGGTCAGCTGCTCGGAGAGGGCATCGCGCCGCAGGCCCTCGGCAGGGAGCGTGTGGACGGATGCGGCGGCACCGTGGGACTGAAGCGCCTGGACGACGGTCCGGACCGCGGAGTGGTCCTCCTGGCCGACGGGCACGACCACGAGCCAGGTGCCGTCCAGGGACGCGGCGGTGGCGTCGGGCAGTTGCTGCCAGGTGGTCCGGTAGCGCCAGGAGTCGATGACCGCCCGCTCGCGGTGCTGCCGCCGCCAAGCCGACAGGACGGGGAGCGCGGGCAGGAGCGCGTCGATGCCGGGGCTGTTCTTCTCCAGCTGGAGCGTGCTGGTGAGGGCGTCGACGTCCAGCTCTTCGATGGCGTGCCACAGCTGTGCCTCGGCCGGGTCCGCCCCCGCACTGGCGCCGCTGGTACGGGCATCGGGTGGGGCGAGCCAGAACCGCTGGTGCTGGAAGGCATACGTCGGCAACGTGACAAGCCGCGGCGCCGGGTCGGTGGGGAACCAAGGAGCCCAGTCGACGTCGACCCCGGCGGTCTGGAGCCGTGCCAAGGCGGTGGCGAACGCCCGGACTTCGGGTTGCTTGCGGGTGAGGGTGGCCGTGAGGAGAGGGGTGGTGGGGTGCTCAGTGTGATGGAGGGTGTGTTGGACGGCCGTGGTCAGGACGGGGTCCGGGCCGAGTTCGAGGTACGTACCGGTGTCGGGTGCGGTGTGGGTGATGGCGGGGTGGAAGTGGACGGGCTGACGGATGTGCTGGGCCCAGTACGCAGGAGTGGCGATCTCCTCATCGGCGGGTTGTCCGGTGAGGTTGCTGATGAGGGGGATGGTGGGTGGGTGGTAGGTCAGGTCGCTGATGGCCTGGGTGAAGGGTTCGAGGATGGGGTCCATCAGCGGGGAGTGGAAGGCGTGGCTGACGGTGAGCAGCCGCGTTTTACGGCCGCGTTCGGCCCAGGCCGTGCTGATCTGTGTGACAAGGGCGTCGGGGCCTGAGATGACGGTGTTGCCGGGTGTGTTCAGGGCGGCGATGGTCACGTGGCCGTCGTGTTCGGCGAGGTCTTCGGTGAGTTCGTCGGGTGTGGCGGCGATGGTGGCCATGCCGCCGCCTTCGGGGAGTCCGCCCATGAGGGTGGCGCGGGCGGCGACGAGTCGGCAGGCGTCGGGGAGGTCGAAGACGCCTGCGATATGGGCGGCGGCGACCTCCCCGATGGAGTGGCCGATGACGGCGTCCGGGGTGATGCCGGTGGAGGCCAGGAGCCGTGCGAGGGCGATGTGGAGGGCGAAGAGTCCGGCTTGGGCGTAGGTGGTGTGGTCCAGCAGTCGCGCCTGCTCAGGATCCTGGTTGAAGACGACATCCCGGAGCGGCTGCTCCAAGTGGGGGTCGAGGAGGGTGCAGACCTCGTCGAAGGCTTCGGCGAAGACGGGGAAGCGGTCGTACAGTTCCGCGCCCATGCCGGGACGTTGGCTGCCCTGACCGCTGAACAAGAACACCGTCTGGCCCGAGACGCTTGCAGCGGCTCCGGGATGTACTACGGCCGGGTGCGGCGCACCGGTGGCCAGGCCCTGCAAGCCCGCCGCCAGTTCCTCCCGGTTTTCGCCGATGACGACGGCGCGGTGGTCGAAGAGCGAGCGGGACGTGAGCAGTGACCAGCCCACCTCGACCGGAGAGGTGTCGTCGTCCGTCGTCACCCGGTCGAGCAGGGCCGTCGCCTGGCCGCGCAGCGCCTCCGTACTCCGTGCCGACACCACCCACGGCACCACCCCGCCGACTCCGCCCGCCTCGGCGACCGGTGGGGTGGCTTCCGGCGCGTCCGGTGCCTGCTCCAGGATCAGATGCGCGTTCGTACCCGAGATGCCGAACGAGGACACGCCCGCCCGGCGTGGATGCTCACCCCGCGGCCACTCGGCCGCCTCGGTCAGCAGTCGCAGCTGCCCCGCGCTCCAGTCCACGTGCGGGGTCGGCTCGTCGATGTGCAGCGAGGCGGGCAGGAGCCCGTGCCGCATCGCCATCACCATCTTGATCACACCCGCGGCACCCGCCGCCATCTGGGCGTGCCCGATGTTGGACTTGATGGAGCCGAGCCACAGCGGACGGCCCTCCGGGCGCTCCTGTCCGTACGTGGCGAGCAGCGCCTGGGCCTCGATCGGGTCGCCGAGCGTCGTCCCGGTGCCGTGCGCCTCGACGGCGTCCACTTCGGACGGTGTCAGGCGGGCGTTGGCGAGGGCCTGACGGATCACCCGCTGTTGCGACGGCCCGTTCGGCGCCGTCAGACCGTTGCTGGCACCGTCCTGGTTGACCGCCGTACCCCGGATCACCGCCAGCACCCGGTGGCCGTTGCGCCGGGCGTCCGACAGCCGCTCCAGCAGCAGGACGCCGACGCCCTCGGACAGGGTCATGCCGTCGCTGCTCGCCGAGAACGCCTTGGACCTGCCGTCCGGGGCGAGCCCCCGCAGATCGCTGAAACCGATGAAGGGAGCCGTCGAGGACATCACGGCGACTCCGCCGGCGAGCGCCAGATCGCATTCGCCCTGCCGGATCGCCTGGCAGGCGAGGTGCATGGCGACCAGCGCCGAGGAGCACGCGGTGTCCACCGTGACCGCGGCCCCCTCCAGGCCCAGGGTGTAGGCGACCCGGCCGGACACCACGCTCGCGGAGCTGCCGATGGTGAAGTACCCGGCGGAGCCCTCGGGCACCTGGGAGGCGTCCGTGCAGTAGTCGAGGTGGTCGCAGCCGATGAAGGTGCCGGTCGGGCTGGACCGCAGCGATTCCGGATCGATGCCCGCGTGCTCGATGGCCTCCCACGACGCCTCCAGGGCGAGCCGCTGCTGCGGTGCCATGCCCAGGGCCTCGCGCGGGCTGATGCCGAAGAACGCGGCGTCGAATCCCGCGGGGTCGTCGAGGAAACCGCCCTCGCGGCAGTAGCTGGTTCCCGGGTGCTCCGGGTCGGGGTGGAAGAGGCCGTCCAGGTCCCAGTTGCGGTCCGTGGGCAGTTCCGTGATGGCGTCGCGCTCGGCGGCGACCAGCTCCCACAGCTCCTCCGGGGAGCGCACTCCGCCGGGGAACCGGCACGCCATTCCCACGATGGCGACCGGTTCGTGCCCGGCCGACTCGACATCCTTCAGGCGGCGTTGTGTCTGACGCAGATCCGCCGTCACACGCTTCAGATAGTCGAGAAGCTTCTCTTCATTGCTCGCCATTTGTCGGTGCACCCACTTCCACCCGCTGACCTCGGCAAAACCGCTATGGGCGACGGCAGTCGTAACTGCCGCGCAAGGTACTTCCGTCGGGGAAGGTGAAACTTGTGGCGTCCTTGAAATGTCCTGGACCGAGCACCTGATAGTCGTCCACCACGTCCATCTTCACGCCCTCGGTCTCTCCGGTGGCGCTGGGCGTGACCACCTGGCTGAGCGGCCCCTTGAACACCAGGTGGCCGTTTTTCCAGCCGGGCGAGGAGTAGTTCGCGGAGGATCCCCAGTTGTCGTGGTACTGGACGATGAACTTTCTGCCCACGGGATCCCAGCCGAATGTCGACCGGCCGACCACATGGCCGGGTTCCATGGTCGCGTCGGTGTAGTAGTAATGCCCGCCCATGGCTCGCTTCGTGGTCAGGTACATCACCGTCGCCTTACTGCCCGGCGGGGGTGTGTAGTCGCACTTGTAGGTCCCGAGGAGGAAATCCAGCGCGCGTATCTGGGGCGGTGCGGGCAGCGGGTTCGCGGGAGTGGCGCGCGACGGCTTGCCCCGCGTCTCCGGTTCGGCGTTCACCGGAGTGACTGCGAACGCCACGAGACCCACGGCGACAAGGCCCGTGTGCACTGCCTTCCGGGTACGCATACGCAACTCCCATCGGTAAGGGGGCTGATCGGGCGCTGACCTGCGGCTGAGTCACCCGGCAAGCCCCGGAGCGGATACGGCGACCATCATTTGTGCCGTCCCTAAAGGTGCTCTAACGCGTGGCTTGCCCGCGGTACGTGGCGGCGGCCCGGTCGCCGCGCCCCATTAGCCCAGCTTTAGACCGGCCGCCGAGCATGAAGCGGACGTCGGGACGAAGGAGGATGGCGATGAGCGGCTGGCCGGCGCTGGAGAAGTACGTCGATCGGGCACCCACCTCGAAGGAGATGATGGGCTGGATCGAACTGATCGTCAGCCAAGGCATTCGCCGGGCGGGCTATTCCGCCGACAGCTGGACCGAGGAGTGGGCCGCCGAGCAGTTCCGCGAAACGGGGCTCGAGGACGTCCGGCTGGAACCGCTGGCCACGCCGATCTGGCGGCCGCGGTCCGCCGCCTTCGAGATCTGGCCCGTCGGCCGCCCCGGCGAGGTCACCCGCTTCACCGGACTCGCCCTGCCGTACACCACCCCCACCGAGGGCACCGAGGGGCGGCTGGTGCGTATGGAGGACGGGGAGGTGGGCGGTGGCATCGCCGTCCAGGAAATCGGCTTCACCCAGCTGCCGCAGACGGAGGTGCAGGCCCGGGCCACCGATGCATACGACCCCGAGGGCGTCTTCCCCGACCTCGTCCAGACCGTGCCGTTCGACCTTCCGCATGTGCTGGACTTCGACATCGCCATCAAGGACGGGGCGACCGCGTACGTCGGGCTGCTCACCGGTGTGCCCTGGGAGACCAGCGACTTCTACTGGCCCTATGACGCCGAGCTGCGCTCGATCCCCGGGATCTGGCTGAGCGGGAGCGACGGCGAGCGGGTCCGTGAGCTGATGGCTTCCGGCGCGTGCGAGGGGCGGATCATCTCCGATGCCACCATCACCGAGGAGACCACCCACAATGTGGTGGGCACCCTGCCCGGTGCCTCGGACCACTGGGTGATCATCGGGTCACACCATGACGGACCGTGGGCCTCGGCGGTGGAGGACGCGTCGGGGGTGGCGCTCGTCCTGGCGCAGGCCAGGTTCTGGGCGTCGGTGCCGCAGGAGCTGCGCCCGCACAACATGCTGTTCCTGCTGACGTCGGGCCACATGGCCGGGGCCGCGGGCACCCAGGCGTTCATCTCGGCGCACCCGGAGCTGTTTCCGCAGGTCGTGCTCGAAATGCATCTGGAACACGCCGCGCGCCAGGCCATCGTGGTCGACGGCGAGGTCGTGCCCACCGACGATCCGGAGGTGCGCTGGTGGTTCACCACCCAGGCGCCCGCGCTGGAGCGGCTGGTGGCCGATTCGATCGCGGCCGAGGATCTGCGCCGCTCGTGGATCCTGTCGCCGACCGCCTTCGCGCCGAACCCGGCCACCGATGGCGCGTACTTCTACTACACGGGTGTGCCGCTGGTGCAGCTGATCACCACGCCGATGTACATCTTCGACCCGAGGGACACCCCCGACAAGGTGGACCAGCAGAGCCTGGTGCCGCTCACCATGGGCGCGGCGCGGATCATCGCGGGGACGCACGGCTGTGAGCCGGACACCCTCCGGGTGCCGCTGCCCTCCGACTGAGGAATATGTGAGACCTACGGGGAGCGGCCCGCCGGTTTCCCGGCGGGCCGCCCTCATGTGGCCGTACTCACCGTGTGCGCAGCGCGCACGTGGCCTTGGCCGTCTTGCGCGGGTCGCTCTCGGAGCGGGCGGTGAGGACGACCTTGCCGTGCCGGTCGGCCCCGCTCTTCGCGGTCACGGCCACGCCCACATCGACCGAGGCGCCTGCCGTGGCGGTGGCGAGCTGGTTGGGCAGCCACGCGGACCAGCCCCGGCCGGTGGCCGTGGCCGACAGCCGGTAGACATCGGAGTCCAGATGGGCGCCGGAGCTCCCGGCGCGGCCGGTGTTGGTGAGGTCGAAGGTGCACGTGGCGCGGCCCTTCGAGGGGTGGCCCTTCGCCACGCCGCGGTCCAGGTCGACGCCACGCCGCTGCGGCCCGGAGCCGTCCAGGGACTTGACGGCGATGGTGTACGAGAGCACACCGGACCGGTCGCGCTTCAGGTCGAGGACGTAGAAGTGCAGCCGGTTGGCCTTGTCGATGTACTCGTACTGGCTGCCGGAGTCGGCCCCGGCGTGGAAGAGCGCATCGCTGAGCTGCCGGTAGTCGCCCATGGTGATCTTCTGCGTGGTGCCGTCGGGGCGCTGGAAGTCCACCATGTCGATGTCCTCGGGATGGGCGTCGATCACCCAGGCGAACGGGGCCTGGTCCTTGTTCTTCGTCTTGCTGATCAGTACTCCGTTGTCCGGGGTGAACGAGTCCATGCCCATGCGGTCCACGACCTCGACGGTGTAGTTGTCGTAGCCGCCGCCGTCGCACAGGGGGTCGGTCTTCCGGTCGCAAGACGGCGAGAGATCGCTGCCCAGGGTGATGTTGACGCCCGCGAGCCCCTTCTCGCCCGGGGGCGCGGAACGTGCCGTGACGCGGGCGACGGCCATTCCGGAGTCCGCCAGGGCGTCCCGGTCCAGGCGCAGGACGTTCTTCTCGTCCACGATGCCCAGCTTCAGCTTGTCGCGCAGCACATGCTGGGCGCCCATCGAACCGCCGGCGGTGGCGGGAATCTGCCACCGGGTGTGCGGGCCGCCGGGGCCGTTGAACGAGCCGCGGGAGAGCATGCCCCAGATGCCGGTGTAGGAGCGGCTGAGGGGAGTGCCGTAGGGGTTGTTGTAGTTGTCGCCTATGCCCAGGATGTGGCTGAGTTCATGGGCGTACACGGCCATGCCGGAGCTCTCGGTCTGGAGGGACGAGCCGTCCGTGGCGTTGGGCCAGATACGGGCCGCGGCCTGCCACGACGTCCACGGTACGTAGCGGGTCGCCGCCGCGTTGCTCCCGGTGGAAACGGGCGGGCCCCACATGGCCGGTACGTCCTGCCGGTCGGCGAACTTCATCTGGCCGAACTCCTGCCAGGTGGACGACTCGTCCTGCCCGGCCGTGAGATAGAAGACGAAGTCGAACTTCTTGGTCTCCCCGTCGCCCACGTCGGCGGTCCAGGCCGCCTTCCCGTCGGCCCGGATGTCCATGTCGCAGGTGTCCCCGGCCGGGCAGGCGCCGGGGTTCATCGAGTCCTCCACCCCGTACTGGTAGGACTTCGCGGGCATGCGGTACACACCGAAGGCCGTCAGGTCGACGCCGATGCGGCCACCGGAGTCCTCCATCCAGTACTCGTTGATGGTGTGACCGTTGTTGAGCGCGCCGGGCTTGTTGAGGAAGTCCTCGTAGAACCGGGGCAGACGGTCGCGCGGTATGCCGGAAGCGGACGGCTGCGGGTTGCCGAACAGGGTCGAACCCGCCGGTTGGCTGACCGTGAACTCCTCGTCCGGATAGTCGAGGAGCACCAGTGCGCCCCTGAAGGTGCGCTGGGTGGGTTTGACGTCCGGGTCGGCCCAGCGGGTGCCGGGGACCGCGCGGTAGTCGGCCCACGTCATGTCGTCGGGGTTGCGCCAGCGCTGGGGGTCGATCGGGTCGACGAGCGGCGGCCGGGCGCTCGGCGCACGATCGGGCGTGGCCCCTGCGGGCCCGGCTGCGACGGCGGCCAGGGCGGCGAGGAGCGTGGCGACGACCGTTAATCGGCGGACTCGTCTTCGGCGGAGGAACAAGGCTCACCTCTTGTCCGGAAGTTGTGCTCAGACATGACCAGCCGTGCGAACGGGAGGACTACGGCTGCCACGGTAAGCCGGGGGTCGAGGTGACGCCAGAGTGCCGTTGTGGCCTCCGCGACGGAAACCGGGAGTGTGTCACCGCGCTGACGAGCCGTTGACGAGCCGGAATCCCACCGCACACGGCTGCGGGGCACCACGAAAAGCGCGATAGCGTGTACAGGCCAACGGGAAGGCTGCCGCCGACCTCCCGTATGGCGCGACGTGTGGAAACCAGCCCAAGGAGCCCTCTTGACCAGCCCAGAACAGCGCATGGCTGACCTGCTCAAGACCTTCGGTGAGCCAGCGGCGTGCACCGCGTATCTGCTGTGCGACCGGCATCCGTCCGACGCCGTGGCGTTCACCTTGGTGAGCAAGGACCTGACCAGCCATGACATGACGTTCGCTGAGCTCCGCGACCGCTCGTCGCGCATGGCAAGTGCCCTGGCCGCCCTGGGCGTCGGGGCCGGTGACCGGGTGGCCACCCTGATGGGCAAGTCCGCCGAACTGCTCATCGCGTCCCTCGCCATCTGGCGGCTCGGGGCCGTCCAGGTGCCGCTGTTCACCGCGTTCGCCCCGCCGGCCATCGCGCTGCGCACCATCGGCAACGGCACCAAGGCGGTGGTCACGGACGCCGACCAGCGCCCGAAGCTGGACCCGGAGGCCGGTTTCCCCGGTGAGCGGCCCTGGCAGATCATCACGACCGGCCCGGTCACCGGCACCGACCTCGCCTTCTCCGAGCTGCTGGAGTCGCACGCCCCGCAGCCCGAGCCGGTGGCGGTGGGCGGCGACGCCACCATCGTGGAGCTGTTCACCTCCGGTACCGCGGGCTCCCCGAAGGCCGTGCCGATCCCGCTGAACGCCGTCGCGGGCTTCGTGATGTACCAGGAGTTCGGCCTGGACCACCAGCCCACCGACGTGTTCTGGAACGCGGCCGACCCGGGGTGGGCGTACGGCCTGTACTACGCCATCATCGCGCCGCTCGCCCTCGGCCGCCGCAGCCTGCTGCTGAACAGCCTGTTCTCCGCCGAGGGCACCTGGGACGTGCTGTCCCGCTTCGGCGTCACCAACTTCACCGCCGGGCCCACCGTCTACCGCAAGCTGCGCGCTTCCGGTGCCGCCCCCGGCGACCTGCGGCTGCGCTGCTGCTCCGCGGCCGGTGAACCGCTGCCCCCGGACGTCGTCGACTGGGCGCAGGAGGCGCTCGGCGTCCCCGTACGCGACCACTACGGCCTGACCGAGACCGGCATGGTCATCGCCCACGCCTGGCATTCGGAGCTGCGCACCGACCTCAAGACCGGCTCCATGGGACGCCCGCTGCCCGGCTGGAGTGTGAAGATCCTGCGCGAGGACACCAACTCCGCCGAGGCGGCGACGGGTGTTCCCGGCCGGGTGGCGATCGACATCGCGGACAGCCCGTTGATGTGGTTCAAGGGATACCTGGGCGCGCCGGAGCGCACGGCCGAGAAGTTCAGCCCCGACGGGCGGTGGTTCTACACCGGTGACACCGCGGCGCAGGACGAGGAGGGCGATCTGTTCTTCTCCGGGCGCGGCGACGACGTCATCCTGATGGCGGGCTACCGCATCGGCCCCTTCGAGGTGGAAAGCGTGCTCCAGGAGCATCAGGCCGTGGCGGAGGCCGCCGCGGTGGGCATCCCCGACGACGAGTACGGCGAGATCATCGAGGCCTTCGTCGTCCTGAGCCCCGGGGCCCAGCCGGGCGAGGCGCTCGCCGCCGAGCTACAGCAGGTCGTCCGGGACCGGTTCGCCAAGCACGCGTACCCGCGGCAGATCCACTTCGTGGATGCGCTGCCGAAGACCTCCAGCGGCAAGACGCAGCGCTTCCTGCTGCGTCCGGAGCCGACCACCGGCCGGGGCCGCTGACGCGGCGGACCCCACGGCCATGGGCCCCGGTTCCCGTGCGCGGCACGGGAACCGGGGCCCGACGCCCGCGTACGGGCGTCAGTCCGTGGAGCGCGACAGTGCCTCCCGCACCGCCTCCTCCGTACGCCCCACCACCGCGGAACCGTCGTCGGCGGTGATGATCGGCCGCTGGATCAGCTTGGGGTGTTCGGCGAGCGCCGCGATCCAGCGGTCGCGCGCGCCCTCGTCGCGCGGCCAGTCCTTCAGCCCCAGCTCCTTCGCCGCGGCCTCCTGCGTCCGGGTGATGTCCCACGGTTCGAGCCCGAGCCGGGCCAGTACGCCGCGGATCTCGTCCTGGCTCGGTACGTCCTCCAGGTAGCGGCGGACGGTGTACCCGGCGCCCTCCGCGTCGAGCAGACTGAGCGCGCTGCGGCACTTCGAGCACGCCGGATTGATCCAGATCTCCATGGCGCAACCGTACCGCGAGACCCCTCCCGCAACGCCCCTCGAATCTCGGTCATCTGGTGCCTGACCAGGCTGCTTTGTCAGTGCCCCACCGTAGAATGGAGGCATTGAAAGAGAGCGTGACCGACCGTCCCAGGAGGATGCCGATGGCCACTGCCGCTACCCCTCTTCCGGACCTGCCGAGCTTTACGACCCTGCCGAAGAAGCGCATGCCCGCCGGGCGTCCGCGTGAGTGGTACGAGACCCACAACCGCCGGCTGAAGGCCATGCGCCTGGCCATCGCCCTGCTCAACTCCGGTGTGTACCGCCCCGAGCAGGCGCGCAACCGCAAGATACGCTCCACCGCGGTCCGGATCGGCGTGCACCCGCCGTCCAACGCCACGTGCCGCATGGTGCGCTCGCTCCTTCAGGAGAACGACCGCTGACCGGTCCGGTCCCCGCCGCGCCCTCTTCACCGGGGCGCGGCGGGGACCCCGTCCCCCTCACCCCGACTCCCTTGTCACCCCGCCATCTTCAGGCGCTCGACCTTCGGCAGCAGGAACGCGTAGGTGGCGGCGCCGAGCAGGGCCATACACCCCGCCAGCGTCAGGGGCAGCATGAACGAGTGGGTGATGCCCTTGAGTACGCCGAGCAGCAGCGGGGAGAGGATGCCCGCGATGTTGGCCGCCGTGTTCTGGATCCCGGCGATCGAGCCGACGTGTGCGGCCGTCGGGGCCACGTCGGCGGGCAGCGCCCAGACGCTCGCCGCCGCGAAGGTGGAGCAGAAGTAGGAGACGGACAGCGCGGTCAGCGCCGTGCCGACACCCGGCGAGATGACCGCGAGTGCGATCACCGAGGTGCCCAGCAGCCCGCCGACCAGCGGGATTTTCCGCGCCTTCGTGCGCTCGGTGCCGCGCCGCACCAGCCAGTCGGAGAACAGCCCGCCGCTCCAGCCGCCCAGCATGGACGCGATGCCGGGAATCATGCCGAGGAACCCGAAGGACAGCGCGTCGAGGTGGTATTCGTCCACCAGATAGGTCGGGAACCAGGTGATGAAGAAGTACGCGACGAAGTTGACGCAGAAGAAGCCGAGCATCATCGCCCAGATCATCCGGAAGCGGAACAGGTCCCGCCAGCCGATCCGGGCGCTCGCCGCGGCGTCCTCGGCCGTCTCCTTCTCCTGCCCCGACTCGATGTGCTCCCGCTCCGCGGCGCCGAGGCTCCGGTGCTCCTTCGGGTCGCGGTAGTAGAGCCACCAGCCCAGCGCCCACAGCACACCGAGACCGCCCGCGATGGCGAACGCCCAGCGCCAGCCGAGGCCGGTGACCACCAGGGTGACCAGCGGGATGGACAGGGCACCGCCGACCGCGTTGCCGTTGTTGAAGGTCGCCGAGGCGAAGCTGCGCTCGGAGGCCGGGAACCAGCGGGAGACCACCTTGGCGCTGGAGGGGAAGCTGGGTGCCTCGCCGAGGCCGAGCAGAGCCCGCAGCCCCACCAGCGACGCCACGCCACGGGCCATGCCCATGGCCGCGGTGGCCAGCCCCCACCACAGGCTCGCGACCGCGAGCATGATGCGCGGGCCGACCTTGTCGGCGAGCCAGCCGCCGGGCATCTGGCCGAAGGCGTACGTCCAGAAGAACGCCGACAGCAGCAGTCCGCCGACGCCGTCGGACAGACCGAGGTCATCGGTGATGTGCGGCAGCGCGACGCTGAGTGTGGCGCGGTCGATGTAGTTGATCGTGATGCCCGCGAACAGCAGCCCGAGGACGACGAAGCGGACCTTGCCTACGCGTCCGCCTTGTCTCTTCGGAGCGGTGACCGGGGCCTGTGCGGATGTCTTGCCGAGAGCCATCGCACTCACACCCCCGCAGGTGGCCGGACGCCGCTGACGCCGTTGACCACGTTCCGCGGGGCCTCGCCCGACAGCACCCGGTCCACGCTCTCGACGAGCCGCGCCCGGATGGCGTGGTACGCCTCGACCGTCACCCCGGCGGTGTGCGGGGTGAGCAGCACATCGGAGCGGCCGCGCAGCGGGGAGTCCGCGGGCAGCGGCTCCTCGGCGAACACATCGAGCGCGGCGCCCGCCAGCTGTCCCGAGTCCAGGGCCTTGACCAGCGCGTCCTCGTCCAGGACACCGCCACGTCCGGCGTTGAGGACATAACTCCCCCGGGGCATCCGGGACAGCAGGGCATCGCCGACGACACCACGGGTGGCCTCGTTCAGCGGCATGTGCAGGGTGAGCACGTTGGAGCGGGAGGCGAGGTCGTCCAGGCTCACATACGTACGGTCGGGCTCGGAGGGCACCGGGTCGTGCACCAGGACGTCGCTTCCGAAACCGTCGAGGCGGCGCGCGACGGCGCGGCCGATGCTGCCGAACCCGGCGATGCCGACGGTGAGCGCGGACAGATCGCGCCCGCGCAGCCCCTCGGGCCCCCAGCCACCGCTTTCGATCTTCGCGTGACCCGCCGCGTAGCGGCGCAGGAGGGAGAGCAGCGCGCCGACCGTCCAGTCGGCCACGGCGTCGGTGTTGAAGCCGGGCAGGTTCGCGACCGGTATGGAGCGCTCGGCGGCGGCGAGGTGGTCGACGCCGTCGAAGCCGACGGCCACCGACTGCACGAGGCGGCAGCGCCGCATCCCGTCGAGCAGCTCCGCGGTGATGCGGCGCTCCTTCTCCAGCGGGGCGAGGACGATCGTCGCATCGGCGAGCGCGTCCCGGTGGTCGTGCGGGTCCTCGTCCGGCCCGATCTCGGTGATGCGCAGATCGGGATGGCCGGGCAGCAGCCGACGTAGCTCGTCGGCGCCGAGATCGTTCAGGTGGTACAGGGTCACGAGATGTTCGGACATCACATGCGGCTCCTGGAGTGATGTTGTGGGGCCCTGGGGGGTGGCATGAGTTTTCGCCACGGTTACGATCGCTGTCAACGGTTAACCGAAAACGGATAACGGTTTGCCGAGTGAGGAGTCACGCACATGGACCGTCAGCGCACCGTCGTCACCGCGCTCACCACGCCGTTCACCCCGAGTGGCGATCTCGACCTGGACGCGGCCCGCGCCCAGTACGGCTTTGCCGCCCGCACCACCGGACAGCTGCTCGTGGCCGGAACCACCGGAGAGTTCCCCGCGCTGAGCGAGGGCGAACGGCTGCTGCTGATCGAGACCGCCTTGCAGGAGGCGGGTACCGACGGCGTGATCGCGCACATCGGCGCCGCCGACGCGCACACCGCCGTCCGGCTCACCCGGGCCGCCGTGGCGGCCGGTGCCCGCCGCATCGCCGCGCTCACCCCGTACTACCTGCCCGCGAACGCGGACGAGCTGGAGGCGTACTTCAGCCGCATCCGGCTCGCCGCCCCCGACGCCCAGCTGTACGCGTACCTCTTCCCCGAGCGCAGCGGCCTGACGGTCGACCCGGTGGAATTCGGCAAGCTGGCCGCCTCGTGCGGGCTGGCAGGCGTCAAGCTGAGCGGAACCCCCTCCACCGAGGTGGCCGCGTACCGCGCCGAACTCCCCGAGGGGTTCGAGGTCTACTCGGGCAACGACCAGCGGCTCGCCGACGTCCTGGCCGCCGGTGGCGCCGGAGTGGTCTCCGGCTGCTCGGCCGCCTTCCCCGAGCCCTTCCTCGACCTGGCCGCGGCGCTGCGCGACGACACCACCGACCCGGCCCGGATCGCCGCGCTCCAGGACCTGGTGGACCGCACGGTCGGTCTCCTCGGCCCCAGCATCGGCCGGATCAAGCACGCCCAGACCGCCCGCGGGCTGCCCGCCGGAACCTCCCGGATGACCGTGGGCGACCCGGACCGGGCGACCGCCGCCGACATCGAGGCGCTGGCCGGTGAGGTGTCCGGCCGCCCGGGCGCCTGAGCGATCAGCCCGTCGGCAGCGGCTGCTCCGCCCAGATGCACTTGCCCGTCGGGGTGAAGCGGGTGCCCCAGCGGTGGGAGAGCGCGGACACCAGCTGGAGGCCCCGCCCGCCCTCGTCGGTGTCCGAGGCCCGGCGGATCCGCGGCGTGGTGGGGCTGCCGTCCGACACCTCGCAGATCAGGCTGCGGCTGCGCAGCAGGCGCAGCCTGATGGGGCCCTTGGCATGCCGGACCACATTGCCGACCAGCTCGCTGACCAGCAGCTCGGTGGTCATGGCCAGCTCGTCCAACTGCCAGGCGCCGAGCTGGTCCCGGACGTGGTGGCGGGCCTCCCCGGCGGCGATCGGCGCATCGGGCAGCCGCCAGGACGCGATGTTGTCCGCGGTCATCGAATGCGTCCGCGCCACCAGCAGCGCCGCATCGTCCTGGGTGCGCGACTGCTCGGGCAGCAGGGTGGCGACGAGGGTGTCGCACAGCCGGTCGAGCTGGCCGAGGACACGTCCGTCGCCCTCGTCCACCGCCGAACCGCCGTCACCGGTGGCGCTCGGACGCGGAAGCAGATCCGGCGTCCTGGCCAGCGCGTCGGCCAGGATGCGGGAGAGGTACGCCATGCCGCGGTCGATGTCACGGGTCGCGGACTCGATCAGCCCGTCCGTGCACAGCACCAGGATGCTGTCCTCCGGCAGCTGCACCTCGATCGTCTCGAACGGCGGGGTCGCGGCGCCGAGCGGCGGGTCGGGGGAGAAGCCGGGGGAGTGCACCGTGCCGTCGGGGTGGATGATGGCGGGCGGCGGATGCCCCGCGCACGCGAAGGCGCACACGCTGGTGGTCGGATCGTAGATGGCGTACAGACACGTGGCGTAGAAGTCGTCGCCGAGCGCGCCCACCAGATCGTTGAGGTGGGTCAGCAGCTCATCCGGCGGCAGCTCCAGATCGGCCAGCGTGTGCACGGCGGTGCGCAGCCGCCCCATGGTGGCCGCCTCGGACAGCCCGTGGCCCATCACGTCGCCGATGACCAGCGCCACCCGCTCCCCGGACAGCGGGATCAGGTCGTACCAGTCGCCGCCCACCTCCATGCCCTCCCCGGCCGGCAGATAGCGCGCGGCGGCCGTGACGGCGGGCAGCGCGGGCAGGGTACGGGGAAGCAGCCCGCGCTGGAGCTCCTGGGCGCGGGTGTGCTCGGCGTCGTACAGCCGGGCCCGCTCCAGCGCCTGGGCGACCAGCCCGCTGATCGCGGTGAGCAGCGTGCGTTCCTCGTCGCTGAAGTGGCGCGGCCGGTCGAACGAGACGACGCAGTAGCCGGCCCGGTGGTCCGAGGCCACCAGCGGGAGGAACGCCCACGCCTTCTTCTCGCTCAGCGGCAGATAGCCGACCACCTCCGGGAAACGCTTCGCGTAGTCCTCGGGCGAGGAGATGAACAGCGGGGTGCGGGAGCCGAGGATCTGGACGACGGGCGTGTGGAAAGGGGTCTCCGGCGGCACGGGGATGTTGTCGAGGAAGCTCAGAAACGCGTCCGAGTAGCCGGTGGCACCCACCACCCGCAGTCGCTTGTCCTCGATGAGCTGGCAGATCAGCCCGGTCGCCCCGAACGGCGGCAGCACCCGGTCCGCGACCGCCTTGACCACGTCCTGCGTCGTCAGCGCCTCGGCGAAGGCACTGGTCAGCTCGGCGATCCGGGTGGCGCGCTCGGTGGCGGCGTGTGCTGCGGCCGAGCGCTCGGCGTCCAGCGCCCGGCGGTCGGTGACATCCGTGATGTGCACCGTCATCCCGTCGGGCACCGGGACCAGCCGGACGTGGTACCAGCGGTTGCTGCGCGGCCAGCGGGCATGGAAGTCGATGGGCGCCCGCGCCGCCGCCGCCCGCCGGAACCGCGGCTCCACACCGATCGCCCGCGCCCGCGGAAGGTCCCACAGCACCTGGCCCCGCAGTTCCCCGGAGGCCCCGAGGAAACGCTCGGCCTCGATGTTGCCGAATGTGATCCGCCCGTCCTCGTCGACCACCAGGAACCCGTCGCCCATGTACCGCAGGGCGCGGCTGAAGGCGTCCCGGGAGCGGCGGGTCTCGGTGATGTCCCACAGCGTGCCGACCACCCGGGCCGGAACACCGTCCGTCCGGGCGGCCACGGTCCCGCGCGCCTGCACCCAGCGGTACGCCCCGTCGGGCTGCCGCACCCGGTACTCGACGCTGTACTCGCTGCGGCCGCGCAGCGCCTCCGCGGTGGAGACCGCCTGCACCCAGGGCATGTCCTCGGGGTGGATGGCGCCCAGCCAGGTGTTGACCTGGCCGTCGAAGCTGCCGGGCTCGAACCCCAGCAGTGTCTGCGCCTGGTCGTCGCAGGTCAGGGTGGCGCCGCGGAGATCCCACTCCCAGGCGCCGATCCGCGCCGTGTGCAGCGCCCGCTGCACCCAGGGGCCGGACCGCTGCTCCTCCGGCTGCCGGACCCGGTCGCGGTCGGCGTCCGCGGTGGCCGTCGACAGCAGCCGCAGCCGCCGGGCCAGCCATCCGGTGACCGTACGGGCCAGATCGCGCTGGGCCGCGTCACCCGCCCGCGGTGTGGACGTCAGCACCGACAGCACCGCGAGCGGCGGCCTGCCGTTCATCGGCACCGGGATGGCCGCCATGCACACGCCGGGCGGGATGCTCCGGGCGAGGGGGCCGCCCTCGGCCGGGGTGGCGGCCCAGAGGGCGGCGCCGCCGTGGAAGGCGGTCATCGGAGCGACCGACTCGCCCCACTCGATGCTCTGCCACGCCCTGAGCAGCGGACCGCTGATGCCGCTGGTGGCCACCAGCCGCAGCCCCAGCCCGTCGGGCCTGCGCAGATGCGCCATGCCGCCCAGGCCCTGAAGCCCGGACACCAGATGGTCGAGCGCCAGCCGCAGCAGCTCCGCGTCGCCGAGACCTGCGCTCGCGGCTTCGAGCAGACGCAGCCGGGCCCGCTCCGCCTCCGGGGCATGCTGCTGCGCCGGGGCGTGGTCCTGTGCCGGGTGCCGATCGTCTACACCCACGCGATCACCTGCGCTCTGCGAGGCCCGGACGGACTGGTCCAACCCTCGGGGTCAGTGTCTCTAGTAAGAATATGTCCGCATTTTCAAGCGTTTCACCCTCGATGGCGCTATCAATGCGCCGCGGAGGGAGTTCTGCGATGCCCCAGCAACTGCCGTCGGCGGTCGTCGACCGTCCGGTCGTCGGCTCGTACGCGAACTACGCCGCCGCCCAGCGCGCGGTCGACTTCCTGTCCGACAACAAGTTTGCCGTCGAGCACACCGCGATCATCGGCTCCGACCTGCGCATGGTCGAGACCGTGCTCGGGCGCCTCACCCGCGGTCGCGCCGCGCTCGCCGGGCTGGGCACCGGCGCCTGGTTCGGTCTGCTGATCGGGCTGCTGCTGTCGGTGTTCGCCCAGGGGCCCCACAGCGTGCTGGTGCTGATCCTGAGCGGCATCCTCTACGGCGCGGCCTTCGGCGCCATCGCGGGCTTCGTCGGACACGCCCTGACCGGTGGACGCCGCGATTTCTCCTCCCGGAGCCAGATCGTGGCCGCACGCTATGACGTGGTCGCCGACACCGAGGTGGCCGAAGAGGCGAAGAACATGCTGATCAAGCTGGACTGGCGGGAGGGCTGACCCGCCCGGCCTCCGCCCCCGGCGGCTGACGGGGGTCCCCGTCGTGTACTAATTGCCTTAGCAGTAAGGTGAATGCGACGGGCTACCCATCATCGTCATCGTCGGAGGGCACGGCATGCACGCGAGCGGACGCGTACGAGCGGGCGGTGTCCTGCGACGCCTCCTGTTCGTCGTCCTGCTCGTGCTCGGGGTGCTGATGATGCACTCCATGGGCCACCCCAACGGCGGCTCGGGATCGGGCATGAGCACCTCGGCACACGCCTCCGGTGGGATGCACGAGGCCATGCGGGATGACGCGCCCTCCATGGCCTCTCACGACGACGGGCCCCGGGCCGACGACTCCCGGGCCGTCCCCGCCGTCGCCGCGCACCACACCCCGTCCGCGCCCATGACCGGGATGGACATGGCCTCGCTGTGCGTGGCGGTGCTCGGCGCATGGGTGCTCACGACCGTGCTGCGGGCCGCCCTCGTACGGCGCCGTGGCCCGCCCCCGCCCCGCTCCGCACCGATGGCCGCGGTACCGCGGCCCGCCCCTCCCTCGTCGACGCCCGACCTCACCGCGTTGTCGGTCCTGCGGATATAGGCCGTACCCGCGCCACCCCGCAGAACACAGCACACGGAACACCGACAACACACACGACATGAGGTACATCGGCATGACCAACTTCCAGCACGCACCGCGCCGCCCGCGTGCCCGCCGCCTGGCGCTGGTGGGCATCGTCGCCACGGGTGGGCTGCTGCTCACCGCCTGCGGTGGCAACGACGACATGAAGGGCATGGACCACGGGAGCAAGGACTCCTCCGCCTCCGCGAAGGCCACCGCCACCCCGGCGCCGGGTGGTTTCAATGACGCGGACGTCTCGTTCGCGCAGATGATGATCCCGCACCACCAGCAGGCGCTGGAGATGGCGAAGCTGGCCGACGGCCGGGCCGGGGACAAGCAAATCACCTCCCTGGCCGGGAAGATCGAAAAGGCCCAGGACCCCGAGATCAGGACCATGAAGTCCTGGCTGAAGTCCTGGGGCAAGCCGGTCTCGCCCTCGTCGGACAGCATGCCCGGCATGGATCACGGATCAGGTGGCATGGACCACGGATCGGGTGGCATGGATCACGGATCGGGTGGCATGGACGGCATGATGTCCCAGAAGGACATGGACCGGCTGGAGGCCGCCAAGGGTGCTGCCTTCGACCGCGCCTTCGCGCAGATGATGATCGACCACCACAAGGGCGCGATCACCATGGCCGAGGACGAGCAGAAGAAGGGCCGCAACGCCACCGCCAAGAAGCTCGCCGGTGACGTGATCAAGAACCAGTCGGCCGAGGTGACCACGCTGCGGAAGATCCTCGACCGGCTCTGACGGCTCTGAGTCGCGGCGCCCCGGGGGTGGCTACATCATCCCCGGGGCGCAGCCCACCACCACGGGCAGCAGCGGGAGGGCCACGGCGCCCGTGGCCACCGCGAGCCGGAAGGCGGGATGCGGGCGGTGGTGTGGGCCCAGCATGCGGTGCAGCCGGACCAGGGCGCCGGGGCCACCGGCCGCGAACGCCCCGCGGGGGGTGCGGCTCGCCGCCATCTCGTACAGCGCCCTGGCGAGGGTCTCGCGCGGGTGGCGGCGCAGCGCACGGTCGTCCGCCGCCATCTCCAGGAGCATCGCCGTCTGCTCGCGGGCGGCGCGGGCCAGCGGCAGCCACCGGAAGGCCCTGGCGAACGCCTCGGCCGCGGCCAGCGTCAGATGGTGGCGGCCCGAGATGTGCGCGCGCTCGTGGTCCAGCACGGCGTCGAGCTGGGCGCCGGACAGCACGCGCAGCGCGCCGGTGCTGACGACCACGCGCGGGCAGCGTCCCGGCAGGCAGTACACGGCGGGCAGCTCATGGTCGAGAACGGTGGCGCGCAGCCCCGCGGAGCGGCGGCCGACCAGGTCCAGCACGCCCAGGTGGCGGGAGCGGGCCCGCCGCGCCCGCAGCACCTCGAGGCCGAAGCGGGCGAGCGTGAGCAGCGCCACGAGCAGCGGCAGGACGGCGGCCGGGACGTCGAGGGGGCCGGGCACCGGGGCGCGGGCGTGCCAGGTCAGCCCGCAGAAGTGCACTAAGCCGGACACTCCCGCGTCGAGGTGTCCGGTCGGGACGGCGAGGTGGTACGCGGCCAGCGCCAGCGCGACCGTGAACGACACGGCCAGGCCCTGCCAGGCGGCCACGGCGAGTGCGGGGGAGCGGTGGGGCCAGGCGCTGCGCAGCAGGGCCCGCGGGGCCAGGGTGCCGACCGCGGCCGCGTAGCAGGCCAGGGCGAGCGCCGGGATCACTCCTGGTTCCGCCGCCCGGCCGCCCGCAGCGCCTTGCGCAGGGCGCTGACCTCCTCGGGGCCCATCTGCTCGACGAAGTGGGCGAGGGCCGCGGGGCGGTCCTGGCTGGTGCCCAGCGCGTCCTCCATCAGCGCGGCGGAGTACTCCTCACGGCTGCGTACCGGCGAGTACAGCCAGGCCCGGCCCTCTTTGCCGCGCTGGAGCCAGCCCTTGTTGTAGAGGATGGTGGCCACGGTCATCACCGTGGTGTAAGCGACCGGCCGCTGTGTGTTGATGTCGTCGACGATCTCCCGCACCGTCGCCGGGCGCCGCCACGTCCACAGACGGTCCATGATCTCCGCCTCGAGATCCCCCAGCCGCCGCATGGACGCTTCCTTCCGCCGTCAGACGCTTACCTCCGTTAGTACGGAGGCCCATAGTAGAGAGCCCTCATCGCGGGGTGGACACCGGGGGGAATGCGGGCGGGCCGAGAAGATCGCCGATCATCCGGAGCGCCGGGCGCTCCGCCCCTGGCCAAAGCCTCAACTGGCCTTGCGCACGATAGGATTGACCGGACGCGTATTCAACACGGGTAAGGCGAAAGGGAAGTCTGGATGAGTGGTCTGAACAAGGGGCTCGGGAAAATCGAGGTGGCGCTCAAGTGGGACCCCAGCCCCAGCGGGGAACCGGCCAATGATCTCGACATCGTCGCCGGGACCTACCGTGCGACCGATCCGTACGGTGAACCCGCGTATCTGGTGCACTTCGACAGCCGGTCGCCCGACGGCACCATTTACCTCAACCGGGACAGCCGCACCGGCCAGGGGCTGGGCACCGACGAGGCGATGACCTTGGAGTTCGAGCGGCTGTCGGAGGAGTACTCCCGGGTCGTCGTGGGTGTGGCCATCCAGCAGAACGCCGGGCGGAAGACCTTCGGCGATGTCCGGAACACCAGCGTCCGGATCGTCGAGGGATATACCGAGCTGATGGAAGGCGATTTCACCGGCGTCTCCGGAGCCACAGCAGCCACGGTCGCGGAGTTCACCCGGGACGAAGCGGGGGAGTGGGGAATCCACAGCGTCATCCGCGGATTCACTGTCGACCCGGAAGAATTTACGGATGTGATGGGCAAGGATTATTCCTGACCGCATTTGTGCGCTTTTTCTGTCAGTCGGGCGCACCCCGCTACGGGCCGATGTGAATCATTGACGCCCAGAACAGCGGCCCCGCGTAGCGCCGTTCAGCACGCAGCCGCTGGACCGCCCGGTGCAGCGCGTGCGCCGAGCCTGCCGTCGACCGCGCCGCGCCCAGCGCCCCGTACGTGTCCCGGGCGAGGGCGGGGGTGATCGCGTCCTTCAGCGTCCACAGGCTGCCGATCACATGGCGGTAGCCGCACAGCTGGAACGCCGAGGCGAGCGTGATCACCTCGTCGACCAGGGTGGTGCCGGGCGCGGCGGTGTGGCAGGCGGACAGATAGGCGAACTCCGCCTCGTCCAGCCGCTGGGTGGTCAGATCGTGCACGGTCAGCTCACCGCCGTGCAGCAGCAGCCCGCCCGCCGACGGATCCTCGGGGTCGTACGAGCCGTGGCACGCCAGATGCGCGTACGGATGAGTGCGCAGCGCGGCGAGTACGGCCTCGGGGGTGGCGTCCGCGCCGAGCAGCCGGGACTGCCCGCCCGGCAGCTCGGCCACCGCCGCCAGCTCGTCGTCGACCGCGGGCAGCGGCGGAAGCGCGGCGCCGTCCGCACCGGGCGGGGGCGCGGGCACTCCCACGGCGGCCAGCGCGAGCGGCTTGCCGGACGGCGCCGCCCGGTCCCGGGCGTGCAGCAGGGCGCCCAGCGTCGGGGTGTACGACGACACCACCCGGTCCTGCACATGGCTTCCGTCCGCGGGGCACCGCGCCGCGTGCAGCGGCAGCAGGGCCAGCGGCCCGGTGGGACACCACCACAGCCGTGGCCACTCCCCGCGCTCGGCCCCGGGCCCCACCGGCCGGTCCAGCCCGAGCCGGGTGAGCACGGGGCCCGCGATGTGCACCCACAGCCACTCCAGTGTGTCGTCCATGGTCCGCTGGTGAGTGTCCGCGTCGGCCAGACCCGCGGCGGAGGACAGCGCCGTGACCGCGGCGTGGAAGCCCTCGGAGCGGCGGCTGACCTCAGCCCGGGTGACCCCGGCGAGCGGAAGCACGTCGACGCCGGTCCTGCCGTCGGCGTCGGCGCGCAGCAGCAGGGCGTCACAGCGCAGCTCCGCGATGTTGAGCACCACGACCGGACCCTGCGCGGCCACCGTGCGCAGCCGCTCCCAGTCGAGCGGCCGGTGGAACCGCTCGAAGCCCTCGAGCCGCCGGATCTGGGTCAGGAGGGACGCGAACTCCGCGTTCAGGGCGGCGCGTTGCGGGGCGGTGCCGCGCTCCTCGATCAGCTCGGCGCACACTCGCTCGAACCGCCCGGCCAGCTCGGGCGCCGCCGCGTCCAGTTCGGGGTGGCGGCCGCGCAGCCGCAGCGCCTGGGCCAATAACACGCCACGGCCCTGTTCGAGCCGTACCAGCGCCTCTTCGGGGCGGTCCGCGCTGATCTCGACGGCGGCGGCGCTACAGGCCAGCGACGGCAGCTCGCGCAGCCGCACCTCCCTCGACCGCCGGTCCAGCGCCCGGCCGGTGAGCTTGGGGAGCAGATCGTCCAGCGCGACCCCGAACGCCCGTGTGGCCTCGGGCAGATCACCGAAGTACGCGCCGTTCCGCCCCCAGAGGCAGGCCGCCCTCAGCCGGATGCGAATGTCCTCGCCGGGCGCGAGCGCGGTGGCGCGGAACTGCCGCGTGGCGGCGAGGAGATCTCCCGGGGCGTGGGTCATGCCCGAACGTGCCGTCAGGAGCGCGCCCAGCTCCATGCTCGCCGCCTGCCAGTGCGGGCTGGTGGCCGGAGTCGCGGCGAGCACCGACCGCAGCAGCTCGACACCACGGTCGACCTCGGCGACCTGCCCGGTGTGCTGCCCGCGCGCCCCGAGGGCGACGGCCAGCTTGATCCGCATCACGGGGTGGTCGTGCTGATGGGGCGGGGTGGCGGCCACCGCATGCTCCAAGTGGCGGATGGCCTCGGCCAGTTCCGCCAGTTCGCCGTGCGCCTGGAAGCGTGTGTGCAGTACGGCGGCCAGATTGGTGAGCAGCTGGCCGTGGTGGGGTGACAGGGGAGTGCTGCCCGCCATCGCGCTCCGGGTTGCCGCGGTCGCGGCGTCGAGGTCGGCCGGTTTGCCGGTGTTGACGTACTGGTCGAGGAGGGCGAGGCCGAGCAGGGAGTACGCCGGAGACCGCAGCGCGTCGTCGGTCACGGTCCGCAGGGTGTCCCGTAGGAGGCCGATCGCCTCGGTCAGGTCGCCGAGGTGGCCGGTGGCCTCGAAGCGCATGCGCAACAGGTTGCCCAGACTGATCCGGTGGCTCTCGCGAGCCGGATCGCCGGTGGGCGTGGCGTCCAGCTCCGCTCGTACGTCCGCGATGGAGGTGTCCAGATCGCCCGCCGCCCCCGTGAGGTTGTACCGGGCCATGCGCCCGCCCGGCGTTGCCTCGTCGGCCGCGGAGGCGGGTGGTGCCACTTTGGCCTGCGCCGCGGCCAGCGCGTTCAGCGCCGCGGCGGGCGGCTCCTCGTCGTCGGGGAACGCCGCCACGGCCTGCCGCATCAGCGCGACCGCCGCGGTGATCAGTGTCTGATCCCCGGTGAGATCGAAGAGTGTGTCCAGCACAGAACCCTCGTTGAAGAGGATCCCGGGCGCATCCTTCTCGGGCGCCGTCTCCCGCGTGTGACGGAACATCTCGGCGGCCCGCCACAGCCCGGCCTCGTCCCGGGCGGACGCGCTGGCGGAGAACAGCACGACGGAGATCGCGTGCAGGATCTTCCAGACCGGTGCCACGTGCGCGGTCGTGCCGGCCAGTCCCTCCCTGAGCGCCCGGGGGAGGGCGGCGGGCCGCAGCGCGTGCACGACCGAGAAGAGGAAGCCCGCGGCGAGGCGGTCCTCCGCAGCCTCGGCCTCGGGGGCGTGGGGGCCTCGCGCCAGATGGAAGCAGGCCGCCAGATAGACCGCCTCGATGTCCACCTCGGCCGGGCTCACCTGCGCGGGTGTCAGACGGCCCCGGGCGCGGTCGACGATCCCGGCCATGTTGCGCAGGGTCTCCAGGGACAGCACCGACTCCCGGCTGTCGCCGGAGAACGGGCGGTTGCGGTCGGGATCGGCCATTGCCTCGCGGATCAAACGGCGAAGGTTTTCGTCCAGATAGTCCCCCATGGGCGTCATTGTGACGCGTGCCGCACCTCCGCGAGGGCGGAACGGAGTGATCCGCGGCGTACCGCGTCGGGTGTACGGCGCGTTGCCGGATACTCCTTGAGAAGCAGGACGGAATCCGTCTGATGTCAGCGCCAGTGTCGTCATCTCATGCCTAGGGTTCTGTCATGGATCTCCGAAAGACCCTGCGCGGTCGGCGGCTGCTCGCGACGGTGGCCGCTGTCGCCGTCCTCGCGGGCACGGGCACCTGGGCCACCGTCGTAGCCGCCGACGACCGGCCGGCCGTGCATCGTGCGGACCGGGTGCTGGACATGCCCGGGACGCGTCTGGACACCTCGTACTTCACCGCGGGCCAGGGCCGCCGCCCCGCGGTGCTGCTCGCCCACGGTTTCGGGGGCAGCAAGGAGGACGTCCGGGAGCAGGCCGAGGAGCTGGCCCGGGACGGTTACGCAGTGCTGACCTGGTCGGCGCGTGGCTTCGGCAGATCGACCGGCAAGATCGGGCTCAACGACCCGGACCATGAGGTGGCCGACGCCCGGCGGCTGGTCGACTGGCTGGCGAAGCGGCCCGAGGTGCGGCTCGACGCCCGGGGCGATCCCCGCGTGGGCGTCGCCGGTGCCTCGTACGGCGGGGCGGTGTCGCTGCTCGCCGCGGGGTACGACCGGCGGGTCGACGCCATCGCGCCCGAGATCACCTACTGGAACCTGGCCGACGCGCTGTTCCCGGACGGCGTCTTCAAGAGGCTGTGGGCCGGGCTCTTCTTCACCACGGGCTCGGCCGATCTCTCCGGGGGTCAGCAGGGCCAGGACTCCCAGGGCTCCCAGGACGAGTCCGGCCCGCAGGGCGGCGGAGGAGGCGGCCAGGGCGGTGGTCAGGAAGGCCAGGGCGGCCAGGCCGCCCCGAGCGCCCCGCCCGCCGCGGACGGGCGGAACCAGGGCTGTGGACGGTTCGAGAAGCAGCTGTGCGCGATGTACGAACGCGTCGCGGTCGCCGGGAAGCCGGACGACGCCGCCCGGCGCATGCTGGAGGCCCGCAGCCCGTCCGCCGTGGCCGACCGGATCAAGGTCCCGACGCTGATCTTCCAGGGCCAGTCCGACTCCCTCTTCCCGCTCGGCCAGGCCGATGCGATGGCAACGGCGATCAAGGCCAACGGCGCCCCGGTCGACGTCGACTGGACCGACGGGGGACACGACGGCGGCGACCGCGAGACCGGGCGCGTCCAGGACCGCACCCGGGACTGGTTCGACCGCTACCTCAAGGGCGACCGGGGCACCGACACCGGGCCCGCCTTCCGGGTCACCCGCTCCGGTGGCGTCGACTCCACCAACGGCGCCGTCCAGTTGCGCGGCGCCACCGGCGACCGCTACCCGGGCCTGGAGGACGGCCGCCGGAACGTGGCGCTGCGCGGCCGCGAGCAGTCGTTCGCGAACCCGCCCGGCGGCGGACCGCCGTCGGTCTCCACGGTGCCGGGCATCGCCGCGCTGTCCCAGGCGTCCTCGTTCGGGATCGGCCTCTCCCTCGACGTCCCCGGCCAGTTCGCCCGATTCGACTCCGCACCGCTGAAGCAGCCCCTGCGGATCACCGGGACGCCCGCGGTGAAGGTCCGCGTGCGGGCGGACACCGACGACGCCGTGCTGTTCGCCAAGGTGTACGACGTCGGGCCGGACGGGCAGCAGACGCTGCCCTCCCAGCTCGTCACCCCCGTTCGCGTCACCGACGCGAAGAAGGGGAAGACCGTCACGCTCCGGCTGCCCGCCGTCGACCACGAGGTCATCGCGGGCCACTCGCTGCGGCTCGTGCTCGCCTCCACCGACCTCGGCTACGCCTCCCCGGCCCAGCCCGCCACGTACCGCGTCGCGCTCGCGGGCGACGGCCTGAGCGTGCCGACCGCGCCCGGGGTGCACACCGAGCCCGCCTCGCTGCCGTGGTGGGTGTGGGGGCTGCCACTCGGCGGCGCCGCGGTGGCGCTCGCCCTGCTGCTGACCGGCAGGCGGCCGACATCCGCGCCACCGCCGGACCCCGCGCTGACCGACGTACCGCTCCAGATCACCGACCTCAGCAAGCGCTACGCCAAGTCCGCCGACCGGTACGCCGTGCGCGACCTCTCCTTCCGCGTCGAGAAGGGGCAGGTGCTCGGACTGCTCGGGCCGAACGGCGCCGGAAAGACCACCACGCTGCGCATGCTGATGGGCCTCATCAGCCCGGACGGCGGGGAGATCCGCGTCTTCGGCCAGGCCATCAGGCCCGGCGCGCCCGTCCTGTCCCGGGTGGGCGCCTTCGTCGAGGGAGCGGGATTCCTGCCGCATCTGACCGGACGCGCCAACCTGGAGCTGTACTGGCGCGCCACAGGACGGCCCGCCGAGGACGCGCACCTCGACGAGGCGCTGGAGATCGCCGGTCTCGGCGAGGCGCTGGAGCGCGCGGTGCGCACGTACTCCCAGGGCATGCGGCAGCGGCTCGCCATCGCCCAGGCCATGCTGGGCCTGCCCGATCTGCTCATCCTGGACGAGCCGACCAACGGCCTCGACCCGCCCCAGATCCGCGAGATGCGCGAGGTGATGATCCGGTACGCGGCCGCCGGACGCACGGTGATCGTCTCCAGCCATCTCCTGTCCGAGGTCGAACAGTCCTGCACCCATCTGGTGGTCATGGACCGCGGGCGGCTGGTGCAGGCAGGCCCGGTCGGGGAGATCACCGGCACCGGGGAGAGCCTGCTGGTCGGCCACGAGGGCGAGCTGAGCGACGCCCTGGTCGACAAGGTGAGCGCGCTGCCCGGCATCACCTCCGCGGTGCGCACCGACGCCGGGCTGCTCGTCCTGGTCGACGGCGCCGCCCCGGCGCGGCTGCTGGCCGAGCTGGTGCGGCTGGAGATCCCGGTGACCAGCTTCGGGCCCAACCGGCGCCTGGAGGACGCGTTCCTGACGCTGATCGAAGGAGGATCCGCATGAGCAGTCCCGTGAGCTCCATGAGCTCCGTGACGGAGGCGGCGCCCGGCTACCGGGCGCGCCACACCCTGCCCCTGCGGGTCGAGGCGGTACGGCAGCTGCGCCGCCGCCGCACCCTGGTGATGGGCGTGGTGCTGGCCGCGCTGCCGTTCGTCCTCGTCGCCGCGTTCGCGATCGGGGGTACGCCCGAGGGGCGGGACGACCGGGTCACCCTGATGGAGACCGCCACCTCCTCGGGCGCCAACCTCGCGGCCACCGCGCTCTTCGTCTCGGCGGCCTTCCTGCTGGTCGTGCCCGTCGCGCTGTTCTGCGGTGACACCGTCGCCTCGGAGGCCAACTGGTCCTCGCTGCGCTATCTGCTGGCCGCGCCCGTGCCCCGGGCGCGGCTGCTGGCCGGAAAGCTGGCCGTGGCGCTGGCGTTCAGCGCGGCCGCGATGGTGCTGCTGCCGCTCGTCGCGCTGCTGGTGGGGACGGTGGCGTACGGCTGGGGGCCGCTGCGCCTGCCCACCGGCGGCGAGCTGGGCACGGGCGACGCCCTCACCCGGCTCGCCCTGGTGGTCACGTACATCTTCCTGTCCCAACTCATCACCGCCGCCCTCGCGTTCTGGCTGTCGACCGTCACCGACGCACCGCTGGGTGCGGTGGGCGGCGCGGTCGGGCTGACCATCGTGGGCAATGTGCTGGACGCCGTCACGGCGCTGGGCTCCTGGCGCGAGTTCCTGCCCGCGCACTGGCAGTTCGCCTGGGCCGACGCACTCCAGCCCCATCTGGAGTGGGGTGGAATGCTGAAGGGCACGGCGGTGTCGGTGGCGTACGCGCTGGTGCTCTTCGCCCTCGCCTTCCGCGGCTTCGGCCGGAAGGACGTGGTGTCCTAGGACAGGGTCCGGTCAGTGGTCCTTGAGCGTCAGCGAGTTGACCACCTTGTAGAAGTCATCGGTGTACATGTCCTGGTCGTCCCCGCTGACCTCGGCGTCCATCCGCTCCCTGTTGACCAGGGCCAGCGCCTGGTTGGCGGTCACGAAGTCGCGCAGTTCGCGCTCGTAGGCGGCGAAGGCCGTGGTGTGGTCACCGCCCGCGGCCTTCAGCTCGCCCGCCAGGACGTACGCCCCGACCAGGGCCAGGGAGGTGCCCTGGCCGGAGGCGGGCGAACCGCAGTAGCCCGCGTCGCCGAGCAGCGCCACCCGGCCACGGGACCAGGAGTCCATATGGATCTGGGCGACCGCGTCGAAATGGAAGTCGGGGGCGCCCCACATGTACTCCAGCAGCCGTGGCATCTCCCAGCGCGCGTTCGCGTACCGCTCGGCCACCAGCTGCTTGTGCTCCGAGGGGGTCCGGTCGCCGAGCACCCGCGCGGGCGGTTCGTCCGAGTCGAAGCCGACATAGACCCGCGCCTCGGTGTTGTCGCGGACGCTCATCACCATTCCGCCCCACGCGTCGGCGTCCTCCATCAGGTAGGCCACCTGCCAGCGGTCGAGGCCGAGATAATTCGGCACGGTCCACACTGCCAGGTAACTGCCCAGCGGGCGGAGGAAGTTCTCCTCGGGGCCGAAGACGAGCCGACGGGTGCTGGAGTGCACTCCGTCGGCGGCCACCACGAGATCGAAGGTGCGCGACAGCCCGCTGCGGAAGGTGACGGCCACTTCGCCGGGGCCCTGGGCGAGCGCGGCGATCGAGTCGTCGAAGAGATATTCGATGCCCTTTCCTCCCGCGCCCACGAGAATCGTCGCCAGATCGTCGCGGAGAATCTCGACGTCGGGGGTGTCGAGCCGGCCGCCGCTCGCGGTCCATTCGGTGGTGCTGGACAGTTCCTTTCCGTCGCCGTCGACCGTCGACATACCGCGCAGACCGGTGCTGTGAGCGCGGATCTCCTCCAGGACCCCCATGCGCTCACACACCTCCAGCGCCGTGCCCCGGACATCGATGGCCTGCCCGCCGGGCCGCAGCCGGGCGTACCGCTCCACCACGGTGACCTCGCATCCGTAGCGGTCCAGCCAGTACGCCAGAGCCGGTCCGCCGACGCTGGCACCGGAAATCAGGACTCTCATATTCCGCATCGTGTACTCCCTTTCCGTCCCCCGAATCGCTTCTTCTCGTCAGAGTGAGCGATGCCACCGACGCCGTACCGACGCACCGCCTATGCGGCACCGACAGGACACCGACGGGGCACCGACGGAGCGCCGACAAGGCCGAACGCCGCGGAAGCCACCAGAGCGCAGTGATCGATTAATGAGAGTGTTACCTGATGGTGTTGTGCCGTTCTGTTGTCATCGAAGAGACTGGGGCTTCCGACTGGCCCGTACAAAAGGCCGGTTGGTCGCACTGGTGACGTTCGGTCCTCCCCCCACGATCCGAACAAGGATGGGACCCATGCACACTTCGCTGGAACACGTTCGCGTGTCCCGCGGCCCGGCAAGAGCGGTACGCGCCTGTCCCGGGCAGCGCCGGAGACCTTGCGGCAGCGGACCGGCCACGGCCTCCGCGTAGCAACGCCGAAAAACCCTCACGCGAAGCCTCACCAACGGCGATTCGCCGCTGAACGGCCCCATCATCGGGCAGACAAACGGCCACGCTCGGCATATGCCCCGCGCGGACGGAATTCCGCGTGCCCGCATATGTCCCGTTCGGTGACGCACGACTTGGCAAGGAAGGAACTCCTCAGGTGCTGATTTCGCACCATCCGCGGTCACTCGAATCATCCGAAGCATCGTCCGAAAGAACGTCCGGAGGATCGGCCGAAGCAGGCGCGTCCGGGACGCCCCAGGCCGTCGCCGACGGCCCGAGCGGACATGTGCTGGCGGTCGGCGCGCCCGGCCCGGGCATCGACCGGCTGACCCGGACCCTGGTGTCCGCGGGCCACGAGGTGAGCCACGCCCGGCCCGGCGACGTGGACCGACAGCTCCGGCAGACCCCGCCCGACGCCATCGTCGCCCTCGACGGCAGCGACGACGGACTGGAGGTGATCCGCGAGGTCCGTGCCGCCCCCGCGGGCCGGGCGCTGCCCCTGCTCATGGTCACCACGGACCCCGGACCCACCGGCGTCGCCGACATGCTGCGCGGCGGCGCCGACGACTGCGTACCGGACACCTCCGACCCCGTCGAACTGGCCGCCCGCATCGAGGCCAAGCTGCGCCGGGTCCCGGTACCGGTCGAGAACCTGCTGCTGGACCCGCGTACCGGCCTGTACTCCCAGCCGCACTTCCTGGGCGAACTCGACCGGGAACTCAAGCGCGCCGACGACAGCCGCAGCGGCGGCGTCGTGGCCATGGTCGGTGTCGCCGAGATGGCCGCGCTGGAGGCCCGGTTGGGGCCCCGGGTGCGCCGCGAGGTCGCCGAGCGGCTGGCCGGCGTGGCGGAGAAGCTGGGCGGGGTGTGCGACCGGCTCGGCTGGGACGACGACGGGCGGCTGCTGATGCTGATGCCCGGCGTCGACGAGGACACCGCGCGCAGCACCCTCCAGAAGTTCGCCAACACCGTGGCCGGCACCCGCTTCGTCGTCGCCGACGAGAACGTGCGGCTGACCCCGGCCATCGGCTGGACCCCGCTCACCGACTGCCCCGACCGCGACCAGGCCGTGGACCAGGCCCGGGACGCGGTGGCCGAGTCCATCCGCCACCGGGATCTGCGCCCGGTCAAGTACGCGGCCTGGATGCGTGGCGCGCCCCGCGGACGACGCCGTGTCACCGTGGCGGTGCAGGCCCTGCTCTCGGCTCTCTCGCCCTTATTCGTCCTCGTGCTCGGCGTGGCCATTCCCTTCGTGTTCTACCAGCAGATGTACGAACTGGGCTGGGACGTCGGGTCGGCGGCCTACTGGGTGGTGGTCGGCGGCCTCATCGTCTCCGCGGTGCTCATCGTGCTGGAATGCCTCTTCTCGCTCGACGCCGCGTCCCGCCCCGAGCGGCCCGCGCAGCCGTATCCACCGGCCAGCGCCGTCATCGCCGCCTATCTCCCCAATGAGGCAGCGACCATCGTCGACACCGTCGAATCGTTCCTGCGGCTGGACTACCCCAACGAGCTCGAAATCGTGCTCGCCTACAACACCCCGCACCCGATGCCCGTCGAGGACACCCTCCGGGAGATGGCCCGCCGCGATCCGCGCCTGGTGCTGTTGCCGGTGGCGGGATCCACCTCCAAGGCGCAGAACATCAACGCCGCCGTCACCCGGGTGCGCGGCGACATGGTGGGCATCTTCGACGCCGACCACCACCCGGCCCCCGACGCCTTCAAGAACGCCTGGCACTGGCTGTCCCACGGGTACGACGTCGTCCAGGGCCACTGCGTGATCCGCAACGGTGAGAGCTCCTGGGTCGCCAAGCTGGTGGGCGTGGAGTTCGAGGCCATCTACGCCGTCAGCCACCCGGGCCGCACCCGGCTCTACACGTTCGGCGTCTTCGGCGGCTCCAACGGCTTCTGGCGCACCGACCTGCTCGCCCGCACCCGGATGCACGGCTCGATGCTCACCGAGGACATCGACGCCACCATGCGCGCCCTCCACGAGGGCGCCAAGATCGCCACCGACCGCACCCTCGTCTCCCGTGAGCTGGCGCCCACCACCGTCAAGGCCCTGTGGAACCAGCGGTCGCGCTGGGCCCAGGGCTGGCTCCAGGTGTCGCTCAAGTACCTGTGGCGCGCGATGCGTTCCCCGGCCTTCACCTTCCGTCAGAAGGCGGGGCTGTTCGTCCTCCTCGGCTGGCGTGAGGTGCAGCCGTGGCTGACCCTCCAGATCCTGCCCGTCCTGCTGTACGCGGCCTGGCGCGCGGGTGGCCCCGGCGAACTCGACTGGGCGGTGCCGCTCGGCCTGCTGGCCACGTTGTTCACGCTCTCCGCCGGAGTGGTGCAGGCGCTGTTCGCGTGGCGGCTGGCGATACCCGAACTGCGCCGCCGCAGGGCGTGGTTCTGGCGGTATCTCTTCGTGGCGACCTTCTTCTACAGCCACTTCAAGAACATCGTGGCCCGCCAGGCGCTCCTCAAGGAGGTGCTGCGGGACCAGCAGTGGCGGGTCACCCCGCGGTCCGGCGGCGGCAAGGCGGTGCCCCGCGCATGAGCACCCTGTCCACGGTCAACAACAACACCCACCACCCCGCCGCGCCCACCGTCGTGAAACCGGTGCGGTCCGCGACCTCCCGCCGCCGCAACGGCGAGATCCAGGGCTACCGCGGACTGGCCGCGATGGCCACGGTCGTCTTCCACGTATGGCAGCAGTACTTCACGTACGACCAGGACGGTTCCCACGCCCCGGTGGCCAACCCCTACGCGAACGCGCTCGTCTCGCTCGAGGTCATCGACTTCTTCTTCGTCCTCTCCGCGTATCTGCTGACCCTGTCGTACGCGCGCGCCGCGATCGACGGCGGATCGACCAAACCCGCCCGGGTGTTCCTCTTCCGGCGCGCGATCCGCATCGTGCCGCTGTACTTCCTCGCCATCCTGTTCATCTGGGCGACCCGCAATCCGTCGTTGCCCGGAGAATGGCCGGACCTGCTCCGGCATCTCACCTTCACCCAGGTGTTCGACAAGGAGCAGATCTTCTACACCATCGGCCCGACCTGGTCGTTGTCGCTGGAGATCATGTTCTATCTGGCGCTCGTCGCACTCGGCCCGCTGGCCGCCCGTGCCTGCCGGCGGCTGCGGAGCAGGGCCGCGCGGGTGGCGGTGTGCGCCGCCGGATGCGCGCTGCTGTACATCGGGCCGATGGTCTGGATCGCCGTCGCGCACTACGGGTTCGAGGTGCCGTACACCGAATGGCCGGTGTACTTCGGGCCGCAGGCCCGCTTCGGCGGGTTCGCGGCGGGCATGGGTCTCGCGGTGCTGACCGTCGCCCTCGGCGACCGCGGACGGCTCGGCCCGAAGGCGACGATCCCGCTCCGCGTGGCGCCGCTCGTGGCCCTGTACGTGCTGTCGCTGCTCAGCGCGGACCCCGAGGACTTCGCCACCACCTTCTACCATCCGCTCTCCGCCGTGCTGTGGACCGTGCTGCTGTTCGCCACCCTCCATGTGCGGAAACCGGGGCGGTGGGAAGCGTGGCTGTCGGCCCGGTGGCTCACCGCGGTCGGACTGGCCAGCTACAGCCTCTTCGTCTGGCACGAGCCCATCATGCTCGGCCTCTACGAGGCCGGACTGCTGCCGCCCGCGGGCCAGGAGGGCTTCCCGCTCGCCGTGCTGATCGTGCTGGTGGTGGCGGTGGCCGCGGCGCTGGTGAGCTACTGGGTCATCGAGTACCCGGCGAGCCTGCTGGGCCGGCTGAAGGACGCCAAGGGGCAGTCGCGGGACTTCTATCCGGAAGTGGCGCGCTAGCGACGTGCCACGTTCAGTGCCGGTGTGTCATGGGTTGTCCCCGGTGTGCGGCTCTTCGCACACGGGGGACACGTGACTATGATCTGGCTTGTTCTTGACGTGATAACGGGGAGACATCAGCGATATGGGCCGACACAGCCGCCCCACCCCTGCCCAGCAGGCCCGGGCCACATCCCTCAAGGCAGCCGCCGCCCTCGGGGTGGCCGGGACCATAGCCTTCGGCCTTCACTCCTCGGTCGGGGGCGACAAGTCCACCCAGGCACGCTCCGATGTCCACGCGTCTCCGGAGCAGAAACCGGACATCGATCCCACGGTCGATGACAAGCCGTCGGGCAGCCATCTTTCGCCCTCCGAGTCCGCGAAGCCCCGGCCCATCCCGGACGGGACGGACCACGCGGGCGACACGGGCGGTACGGGCAGCGGCGGTACGGGCGGCGGCGGTACGGAGCCCACCGCGGAGCCCACCCCGTCGCACACGCCGAGCGCGGCCCCTTCCACGCCCGCGCACACCGATGTGGCCACGTCGCCGACCCAGCGTTCCGACCAGACCCCGACCGACCCGTCGTCGCCCTCCCGGGCACCCGACGGCGACCCGACCATTCCCGGCACCCCGAGCGGGCAGCCCAGTGAGACGCCGCAGCCGGGGAACGGCGGTGGCCGGGGGACCGGTGTGGTCGGCGACGTGGTGGATGGCCTCGGCGACACGCTGGACGGTGTGGTCGGTGGCCTGACCGGCGCACTCGACGGCTGACCGCTCGCCGCCCCGCCCCGCCCCGCCCCGGAGCGGGGCGGGGCGGTCACCCCTTGGCCAGCGCCTTCAGCGCGGTCAGGCTTCCGTTGAAGCGGTTGTGGTCCCCCACCACCGGGCCCGTGGAGGTGTACTGCCAGATGGTGTGCGTCTTCCACCCCGCGGGCAGCGCCCCCGGCGAGGCGGCATAGCGCGCCACCCACAGCGGGTTCTTCGAAGCGAAGGCGCCGCTGTTGCCGGTGCAGGACTTCCACCAGCTGGTGGTCGTGTAGATCACCGGATCGCGGCTGGTGAGGGACTTCACCCGGTTGCTGAAGTCCTTGATCCAGCTGACCATCTGAGCCTTCGTCTTGCCATAGCAGGTCCCGCCGTACGGGTTGTACTCCATGTCCAGCACGGGCGGCAGCGTCTTGCCGTCGTCCGACCAGTCGCCGCCGTTGCGCACGAAGAAGTCCGCCTGCTTGCTGCCGCTCGACTTGTTCGGCAGGGCGAAGTGGTAGGCGCCGCGGATCATGCCTTTCTTGAAGGCGCCGTTGTATTGCGAGGAGAAGGCGGGGTTCTTGTACGTCGTGCTCTCGGTGGCCTTGACGTAGGCGAACCGGACGTTCTTGTTCCAGAGGGATGTCCAGTTGACCGAGCCCTGATGGTTGCTGACGTCGACGCCCTCCACCGTCGCGGCGTCGGGAGTGGCCGCCGGAGCCGCCTTCGGAGCGGCCTTCTCGTGCGCGGAGAGGGTCGAGCCCATCCAGTCCCGCTCGGGGTGCGGGACGGACGCGGACTGGGCGGGGCTGGGGGCGGAGTCGGTGTCAGCGTCGGTCGTCGTCGCCATCGCGGGTACGAGCGTGGCGAGGACGGTGGCGCCGACCGCGGCCCCCAAACCGCCGATGGCATACGGCGAACGCCAGCGCGAGGGGGCCCTGTGTGCGCCCTTTCCGGCCTTTAAGGACATCTGTTCCTCCGGAATTGGTGCTCCGTGGGGAGAGCAGTCCGCACCGAAGGTACGCGCGTAGATCAAACATATGGAAGAGATTTTGGAAATTCCATGGGTCCGTCGTGCGGTTGCCGCCGTCACCGCAGCCGATATGGTCGACCATAAAGCGGGATGCCTTGAATTTCCGTCCCGTGCAGGGAATTTCGGAGGAAATCAGCCGTCCGTCGACGTGGCGGAATACCCCGCCACCAGGGCCCGCGCCGAGCGCGTCGCCCGGGCGGCGACATCCTCCACCACCTCGTCCGGATCACCGAACACGCCGTCGAGCAGCAGGGTGGCGTATCCACGGGCCAGCGCCTGCAACGCCTCCAGCAGCGCCACCGCCGCCGCCCCGTGTTCCTCCGGCGCCACCTCGAAGGCGCTCGGTAGCAGCAGGTCCACGAACTCCCGCTTGCTGGTCACCACCTCGGGGTGGGCGGTGCGCACACCGGGGGCGTAGAGGAGTTCGTACCCGCCCCGGAAGCGGGCGGCCGCCCGCACCACGCTGCCCGCCATGGTGGCCAGCCGCTCCTGCGGCGACTCGACCGTGGCCACCGCCTCCAGATAGATGGCCCGCAGCCGCCGCGAGACCTCCAGCGCGGCGGCCGCCAACAGCGCGTCGCGGTCGGCGAAGTGGCGATAGGGCGCGCCGGGGCTGACGCGGGTGCGGCGCGCGGCCTCCGCGACGGAGAAACCGCGCACCCCGACCTCGTCCACGATCTCCAGCGTCACCCGCACCAGCGCGGCGGCGAGATCGCCGTGGTGGTACGTGGCGCGCCCCTTGCATCTGGGTGCCATCCGGGCGACCCTACCCGACCGGTTTTCCCTGCTCCGCCGCCCCCGGCCCGCGCTTTTGGGCCTCGGCGCGCGCCGCCCGCAGGGCCTCACGCGAGCGTTCGACTCGGATCGGCAGATCGCGCACCCGCTGTCCGGTCGCATGGTGGAACGCGTTGGTGATCGCCGCCGCCGCGCCCACGATGCCCAGCTCGCCGATGCCCTTGCCGCGCACCGGATTGGGGGTGTCGTCCTGCTCGTCCAGCCAGACCGCCTCCAGCTTCGGGACGTCGGCGTTGGCCGCGACGTGGTAGCCCGCGAAGTCGTGGTTGGCGAAGTCGCCGAAGACCGGGTCGACCTCGCCGATCTCCAGCAGCGCCATCGACAGACCCATCGTCATGGCGCCCAGGAACTGCGAACGGGCCGTCTTCGGATTGACGATCCGCCCCGCGGCGAACACGCCCAGCATCCGGTCGACGCGGATCTCGCCGGTGTCGGTGTCCACCCGGACCTGCGCGAAGTGGGCGCCGAACGAGTGGCGGGAGAGCGACGCCCGCAGCTCCACGTCCTCGGTGGTGTCGGCCCGCACCTCCAGGCCCCCGTCCGGGACGACGCCGCCGTACGTGTCCAGCTCCGCCAGCAGCGCGTGGCACGCCTTGTCCACCGCCCAGCCCCAGGACGCCGTGCCCAGCGAGCCGCCCGCGAACGGCGCCGGGCCGAGCGAGGCCCGCCCGATCTCCAGCCGCAGCCGCCCGACCGGGACGCCGAGGGCATCCGCCGCCAGCTGGGTCAGCGCGGTGCGCCCGCCGGTCCCGATGTCGACGGCGCCGACCCGCACCGTGAACGTCCCGTCGGCCTCGGCACGCGCCGTCGCCGACGAGGGGAACACATAGTCCGGGTGGTGCGCGGACGCGACGCCGGTGCCCACCAGCCAGCGCCCCTCACGCCGGATGCCGGGCTTCGGATCGCGCAGCGCCCAGTCGAAGCGCGCGGCGCCCTCCCGCAGACACGCCACCAGACCGCGGCTGCTGAACGGCTTGCCGCTGTCGGGGTCGACACCGGTGTCATTGCGGATCCGCAGCTCGACGGGGTCGATCTCCAGCTCGGTGGCCAGCTCGTCCATGGCCGACTCCAGCGCGAACATGCCCGGCGTGTGGCCGGGCGCGCGGAACCACGCCGGGGTCAGCACATCGAGCGGCGCCGTCTTCACCGTCGTACGGACATGGGGCGCCGCGTACATCAGCCGCGTCGAACCCCCCGTCTGGTCCGCGAACTCCACCATCGCGGAGCGCTGCTGCACCACCTCGTGGTCGATCGCGGTCAGCCGCCCGTCGCGCTCGGCGCCGAGCCGGATCCGCTGGATGGTGGGCGCCCGGTAGGGGATCAGCTGGAACATCTGCTGCCGGGTCAGCGCGATCTTCACCGGCCGGCCGAGGTGCTTCGCGGCGAGCGCCGCCAGCACGGTGGGGGAGCGCGGAATGCCCTTGGAGCCGAAGCCCCCGCCGATGTGCTCCGCGACCACCTCCACCGCGCCCTCTTCGAGCCCGAACACCGCCGCCAGCAGCTGGGAGGACATGAACGGGCCCTGGTCGGCGTTGTGCAGCGTCAGCCGGTCCTCGTCCCAGGCGGCGATGGTGGCATGCGGCTCCATCGGGCTGGGGTGCTCGACCGGGGTGGTGTACATGGCCTCGGTCCGCACCGGCGCGGCCGCCAGCGCGCCCTCGGTGTCGCCGCGTTCGACGAACCCGGGGCTGCCGTCGGTCACCTTCTCGGCGATGTGGGCCCGCTCGTCGTCGAAGCGCAGCACCACATCGTGCGGCTCCTGCTCGTAGCTCACCCGCACCGCCGCCGCGCCCTCGCGCGCCGCCTCCAGCGACGTGGCCACCACCGCGGCCACGATCTGGCCGTGGTACGCCACCTCGGGGGACTGGAGCACGAACAGATCCGGGCTCGCCGGTGCCTCCGTGTTCAGCCGCGGGGCGTTGCCGGAGTCCAGCACCGCCAGCACACCGGGCCGGGCCAGCGCCGGGGCGCCGTCGACCTCCGTCACCCGGCCGCGGGCGATGGTGGCCTGCACCGGCCACACATAGCCGACGTCCGGCGTCGGGAACTCATAGGCGTAGCGCGCCGCGCCGGTGACCTTGTCGAGGCCGTCGACCCGGGTCATGGGCGCGCCGACGGTCTGCCGGGTGGTGGTCGCGGTGGTCATGCGCGGTCCTTCCTCGCGACGAGATCGCGGATGACCGCGACGATGAGATCGGTGGCCAGGTCGACCTTGAACGCGTTGTCCGGCAGCGGGCGCGCCTGCGCCAATTCGGCCCGGGTCGCCTCGCGCAGCGTCTCCTCGTCCGTCGCCCCGCCGCGCAGCCGCTCCTCGGCGATCCGGGCGCGCCACGGGCGAGGCGCCACACCGCCGAGCGCGATCCGCACGTCCGCGAGCGTGCCGTCGTCCGCCACCGCCACCGACGCCGCCACGCTCACCAGCGCGAACGCATACGACCAGCGGTCGCGCACCTTGCGGTACCGCATGGCCGCGCCGCCCGGCGGCGGGGGCAGCTCGACGGCGGTGACGAGGTCGCCGTGGCCGAGCACGGTCTCCCGGTGCGGAGTGTCGCCGGGGAGCCGGTACAGCTCCGCCACCGGGACGGTGCGCGTCGCGCCGTCCACCGACCGAATGTGTGCCACCGCGTCCAGCGCGACGAGCGCCACCGCCATGTCGGACGGATGGGACGCCACACAGTGGTCGGAGGTGCCCAGCACGGCCAGATCGCGGTGCGCGCCCCCGATGGCCGGACAACCCGACCCCGGCTCGCGCTTGTTGCACGGCTTGGACACGTCCTGGAAGTACACGCAGCGGGTGCGCTGGAGCAGATTGCCGCCCACCGTGGCCACCGTGCGCAGCTGACCGGACGCGCCCGCCAGCAGCGCCTGCGCCAGCAGCGGGAAGCGCTCCCGTACGCCCGGGTCGCCCGCCAGATCGCCGTTGCGCACGGTGGCGCCGATCAGCACCGAACCGTCGTCGCGGTGCTCGATCCGGTCGTACGGCAGCCGGGACACGTCGATGAGCAGCCCCGGGCCCGCCACTCCGAGCTTCATCAGGTCCACGAGATTGGTCCCGCCGCCCAGATAGGTGGCGTCGGGCCGCTCGGCCATCAGCGCGGCCGCCTCGGCGGCATCGCCCGCACGGGCGTAGGCGAACTCCTTCACCGCACGCCTCCGGCAGCGCTCGCGGACCGGGCGCCCTCGACGCCCTCGGCACCGGCCGCCTCCATGACGGCGTCCACGATCCCGCCGTACGCGCCGCAGCGGCACAGGTTGCCGCTCATGCGCTCGCGCACCTCCGCCTCGTCCAGCCCCGCCACGTCCGGCACACCGGCGGCGGTGTCCTCGGTGACATGGCTCGGCCAGCCGCGCCGCGCCTCGCCCAGCGCCCCGATCGCCGAGCAGATCTGCCCCGGGGTGCAGTAGCCGCACTGGAGACCGTCATGGTCGAGGAACGCCTGCTGCACCGGGTGCAGCCCCTGACCTTCCGCCAGATCCGCGACCCCCTCGATCGAGACGACCTCCCGTCCCTCGGCCGCCACCGCGAACATCAGGCAGCTGTTCACCCGCTCGCCGTCCATCAGCACCGTGCAGGCGCCGCATTGCCCGTGGTCACAGCCCTTCTTGGTGCCCGTGAGACCAACCCGCTCACGCAGCACATCGAGCAGTGTCGTCCGGTTGTCGATGGTCAATGCGTGGTTCGTGCCGTTGATCCGCAAGCTGATGTCGCTACTCGGAGAGCGATGTGAGAGGCTCATACATTGAATGTATCAACCTCTTACATTCGTGGCGAGGTCGTGGCGGGGCCATGACGAAGTTCGTGGCGAGGGGAATGGAGTTCCATGCGAGACGTCGAAGCGGAGATGCACCGATGGTGGCGCGCCGGTGAGCCCTTCGCCCGGGCCACGGTGGTCGCCACCTGGCACTCCTCACCGCTGCCACCGGGGACGAGCATGCTGGTCGGACCGGACGGCTCCGCCGTCGGCAGCGTCTCCGGAGGGTGTGTTGAGGGCGCGGTCTACGAACTGGCCCAGGAGGTCACCGAAAGCGGCACCCCGGTCCTGGAGCGCTATGGCGTCAGCGATGACGACGCCTTCGCGGTCGGTCTGACCTGCGGGGGAGTCATCGACGTCTTCGTGGAGCGCATCGACCCCGCCGCCTTCCCCGAATACGACGACGTGGCCGCGGCGGTGCGCGAGGGCGAGCCGGTGGCCGAGGTCATCTGCGTGGCGGTCGACGGCCCCGACCCGGCCGGGCGGCTCGGCCGACGGCTGGTGGTCCGGCCGGACACCGCCACCGGCTCGCTGGGCTCGGACCGGCTGGACGCGGCGGTCGCCGAGGACGCGCGCGGACTGCTGGCCGGCGGGCGCACCGGCACCCTGCGCTACGGCTACGACGGCACCCGCACCGACGAGGAGCTGACCCTGTTCGTGTCGGTGCATGCCGCACCGCCCCGGATGCTGGTCTTCGGCGCCGTGGACTTCGCGGCGGCCATGGCCCGTATCGGCACCTACCTCGGCTACCACGTCACCGTCTGCGACGCGCGGCCCGTCTTCGCCACGAAGCGCCGCTTCCCCGAGGCCCACGAGGTGGTGGCCGACTGGCCGCACCGCTATCTGCGCACCGAGGCCGAGGCGGGCCGGGTGGACGAGCGGACCGTGGTCTGCGTCCTCACCCACGACCCCAAGTTCGACGTACCGCTGCTGGAGGAGGCGCTGCGGCTGCCGTTGGCGTACGTCGGCGCCATGGGCTCCCGACGCACCCACGAGGACCGGCTGCGCCGACTGCGCGACACCGGGATCGACGAGGGCCTGCTGGCCCGGCTCGCGTCCCCGATCGGCCTGGACCTCGGTGCCCGGACCCCCGAGGAGACGGCGGTCAGCATCGCCGCGGAGATCATCGCCGACCGCTGGGACGGCAGCGGCACCCGGCTGACCTCACTCACCGGCCGCATCCACCGGCCCCACCCGGTCCGCCCGGCGGCCGAGGGCTGAGACGGGGCCACGGCCCCGGCCGCGGACCGTCACAATGGTCCGCGACCGAAGTGGATGGAGTGAGGGAATCAAAAACCGCCGTGGAGACCACGCGAGGCACCGACGACGCCAGAGAACCGCTTCCCGACGACACCCCCGCCACCGCCGACCGGGCAACCGACCCGGACGTCCCGCCGAAGACCGGCTGGCGCCGCTGGGTCATGGACACCCGGCCGCTGCGCCACCGCCCCTTCCGCCGACTGTGGACGTCCACCACGGTCACCGCCGTCGGCAGTCAGCTGACCGCCGTCGCCGTACCCAAGCAGATCTACGACATCACCGGCTCCTCGGCCTGGGTCGGCTACGCGAGCTTCGCGGGACTCCTGCCGCTCGTGGTGTTCGCGCTGTGGGGCGGTGTGGTGGCCGACCGCATGGACCGGCGCACCCTGATGCTGGTCACCAACGCGGGAATCGCCGTCACCTCGCTGCTGTTCTGGGCGCAGTCCTTCGCCGGTCTCGACTCGGTGCCGCTGCTGATCGTGCTGCTCGCCGCCCAGCAGGGGTTCTTCGGGATGAACTCTCCTGCCCGCAACGCCTCCATCGCCCGGCTCGTCCCCGCCGATGAGCTGCCCGCCGCGGGCGCCCTCCAGTCCACCGTCGCCCAGACCGGCATGATCGTCGGCCCGCTGCTGGCGGGCGCGCTGATACCCGTCCTCGGTCTGCCCGTCCTCTACCTGGCCGACGCCATCGCGCTCTGCGTCACCCTGTGGGCCGTCTGGCGGCTGCCCGCGATGCCGCCCCTCAAGGACAGCGGTGGTGGCAGGCCACGGGCCGGATGGCGGGACGTGGTGGACGGCTGCCGCTACATCACCGCCCACCGCGTGCTGCTGCTGTCCTTCCTCGCGGACATCATCGCCATGGTCTTCGGCATGCCCCGGGCGCTCTTCCCCCAACTCGCCTCGCACACCTACGCGCCCTGGGGCGAGGGCTTCGCGCTCGGCCTGCTCTTCGCCGCGATCCCGCTCGGCGCGGTGGCGGGCGGGCTGCTGTCGGGCACCTTCTCCCGGGCCCGCCGCCACGGCCTCATGGTCATCGTCGCCGTGGTGGCCTGGGGCGTGGCCATCAGCGGCGTCGGCCTCAGCTCCAGCCTGTGGTGGGCGGCCGCGTTCCTCGCCATCGCGGGCGTGGCCGACATGGTGTCCATGGTGTTCCGCGGCGCGATCCTCCAGTCCGCGGCCACCGACGACATGCGCGGCCGGATGCAGGGCGTGTTCACCGTGGTGGTGGCGGGCGGCCCGCGCATCGCCGATCTGCTGCACGGCACGGCGGGCTCCCTCATCGGGCCCCGCGCGGCGGTCACCGCGGGCGGGCTGCTGGTCGCCGTAGCGATGCTCGGACTGGCCGTCGCGGTGCCCGACTTCCGGCGCTACACGGCCTGACGGCCGCCCGTGCGCGCGCCTCCATGGGCAGGCGCGCGCACGGGCCCCGGCCTTTTAGGCCTCGCGCTCGCTGCGGTCCTGGCCCCAGAAGGTGTGGAACGAGCCGTCCCGGTCGGTGCGCCGGTAGGTGTGCGCGCCGAAGAAGTCCCGCTGCCCCTGCACCAGCGCCGCGGGCAGCCGCTCCGAGCGCAGCGCGTCGTAGTACGCCAGCGCCGCCGAGAAACCGGGCGCCGGTACACCCAGCTCGACGGAGGTGGACACCACTCGCCGCCACGCGTCCTGCGCCTCGCCCAGCGCCTGCGCGAAGTAGTCGTCGGCCAGCAGCGTGACCGGCTTGTTCTCCTTGCCGTACGCCTCGGTGATCCGGTTCAGGAAGCGGGCCCGGATGATGCAACCGCCTCGCCAGATCCGGGCCACCGCACCCGGGTCGATGTCCCAGCCGTACTCCTGGCTGCCCGCCTCGATCTGGTGGATGCCCTGCGCGTACGCCACGATCTTCGACGCGTACAGCGCCTGCTCGACCTCATCGGCGAACCGCTCCGCCGCCTCGCCCGTGAGCTGCTTGGCCGCGGGCCCGGGCAGCCCCTGCGAGGCTTCCCGCACGTCGGCGTGGCCGGACAGCGAGCGGGCGAACACCGCCTCGGCGATGCCGCTCACCGGAACGCCCAGGTCCAGCGCGGTCTGGACGGTCCAGCGGCCGGTGCCCTTCTGCTCGGCCTGGTCCAGCACCACGTCCACGAACGGCTTGTCGGTCGCGGCGTCGGTGTGCGCCAGCACCTCGGCGGTGATCTCGATCAGGTACGACTCCAGCCGACCGCCGTTCCAGGTGCGGAACACCTCCGCGATCTCGCCCGGCGTGAGCCCCAGCGCGCGCCGCAGCAGGTCGTACGACTCCGCGATGAGCTGCATGTCCGCGTACTCGATGCCGTTATGGACCATCTTCACGAAGTGTCCGGCGCCGTCCGGGCCGATGTGGGTGCAGCACGGGGTGCCGTCCACCTTGGCGGAGATGCTCTCCAGGAGGGGACCGAGGGACTTGTAGGATTCCGACGATCCACCGGGCATGATGCTGGGCCCGTTGAGGGCGCCCTCCTCGCCACCGGAGATGCCGGTGCCCACGAAGTGCAGCCCCCGCTCACGCAGGGACTTCTCCCGGCGCCGGGTGTCCTCGAAGTGCGCGTTGCCCCCGTCGATGATCACGTCGCCCTCTTCGAGGAGCGGTGCGAACTCCTCGATGACCGCGTCGGTGGGCGCACCGGCCTTCACCATGATGACGAGCCGCCGCGGCCGCTGGAGGGCGGCGACGAACTCCGCCGCGGTCTCGGCCGGGACGAAGCTCCCCTCGTGGCCGTGCTCCTCGATCAGCGCCTTGGTCTTGGCGGACGAGCGGTTGTGGACGGCAACGGTGTGCCCGTGCCGGGCGAAGTTACGGGCGAGGTTGCTGCCCATGACGGCGAGCCCGGTGACGCCGATCTGGGCGGTGGGCTGGGTGGAGGACGGGCTGGGCATACGGTGTTCCACTCCTGTCACGCGCATCGAAAACTTGTGCGAGCAGCAACGACGAGGGGGCGGTGAAGCTCCCTCTCGGTCAGCCGGGTTTCGCCCGGTCATAGTTACACGATGTGCTCGACGCCGGGATGTGTGTCCAAAGAATGCGGCCCGAGTGTGTCACTTCTCGCCGTCCGGGATGTGTGCCGGATTGTGGGCTATCCACAAGGTGAGCGCTTGGGCGCGCTGGGACTACCCGGTGCGGGCGGCGGCCTTCTCGCCGTCCCCGCCCTGGTCACCGTCCTGGGCTTCGAGTGGAGACCGCGGTCGGCACCAGCCTGCGGACCGCGACGGTCGACCCACAGCGCATCGCCGTGCGCACGCCGCCCGACGGCCGGGCGGATGACCGGCAACGAACAGAAGGTGCGGTGCCGGCACTGCGAGATGCACGTGATGGGCCCGGCCGGGCGGCCGGGCCCACAGGGGTTTCTCAGGCGTCAGGGACGAGGAGGGAGTCGTCTTCGGTGCGGGCGCCGGGGAGCTGGTGCCGGGCGGCGATCAGGGCGGCGTCGATGTCGCGGGTGCCGGTGGCGGTGCACAGCGTGTAGGCGACGTCGTCGAGTCGCTGCTGTGCCTCCGGGCCGCCGTTCTCGGCGTGCAGGGCGTGGAGGGTTTCGTACTGCTGGACGAGGTCGGCGAGAATCGCGGGGTGGGCCATGAGCATGGTGGGCTCCTCTTTCACATCAGGGGGCGGGGTACGTGCTGGGCCGGTGGGCGCGGCGGCCCGGAGTGTCAGGCGGCGGCCAGCATCGGCGTGCGCTGCGGCTCGGCTTCGACCTGTTCACGAATGGTGCGGCAGCTGCGGGAGATGAGGCGGGAGACGTGCATCTGGGAGATGCCCAGCTCCTCGCCGATGTCGGCTTGGGTCATGTCGTGGAAGAACCGCAGGTACAGGATGTGCTGCTCCCGCTCCGGCAGCCGGTGCAGGCAGGGCTTGACCGCTTCCCGGGCGATGACCGTCTCGTAGCGGGCCTCGGACTGGCCGAGCGTGTCGGCCAGCGAGTAGCCGTCGTCCGAGCCGGTCAACTCGGCATCCAGGGACAGGGAACGGAAGCTGTCCATGGCTTCCATGCCGGTCAGTACGTCCTCCTCGTTCATGCCCGCGGCCTCGGCGATCTGCGCCACGGTCGGGGAGCGGTCGGCGCCTTCGGTGGTGGCCAGCTGCTGGAGGGTGGCGCGGACCTTGTTACGCAGTTCCTGAACCCGCCGGGGAACGTGCACATCCCAGCTGCAGTCGCGGAAGTACCGCCTCAGTTCCCCCACGATCGTGGGGACGGCAAACGACTCGAACGCGTCTCCGCGCTGCGGGTCGTAGCGCTCGACGGCCTTGACCAGGCCCATCGCTGCGACCTGTTTCAGGTCATCGAGGTTCTCTCCGCGGTTGCGGTAGCGGCTGGCGAGACGGTGGGCCATCGGCAGCCACGCCGCGACCAGCTCCTCGACCAGGACCTCCCGCTCGGGCCCATCGGACGCCGCAGCCAGCCGCTCGAAGTCGGCCGCGGTGTCGGGGGCATCGTCGTGACGGTGGCGGGCGCGTGCGGCGCTCATCGGTGTCATCTCTCTCTGCTCCCTGCTCGTCGCCGTTCAGCAGCGCGGGAGCCAGCACGGCACATCTGGGGCCCAGAGCGCGTACGCGCACGGCTCCCGCCAGGTGTGCCTGCTTTCCGAAGCACCTCAATCACTGACTCTTCTAGCCCAGCCCACTGACGTCAAACCGTTGTATTCCAGCTCTTGGCAACTTCCCTCGGATCTGCCACATCGGCGGGGCCGTGGCGAACCAGGTCACCGCGCAACCCCGCGAGGTCGGCGGCGCACGCTGCAATCGTGGTCCGGCCGAACTGAGCAGGCTCTACGGGTGGGCTGTCGGTCAGTCGGGTGGGGGCGGGGCCGTGGCGGGACCTGTGAGGGCGTCGAGTCGGGCGGCGAGGTCGGGGTGGGTGGTGGTCAGGTGGGGGCGGGTGGCGTTGAGGGGGTGGATGAGGTCGGCGGGGTCGTCGTGGGCGAGGGCCGCGTGGAGTTGGTCGAGCGGGTGACGGGCGGCGGTGGGGAGGTCGGTGAGGGCGGTGATCTGGCCGGCGATGCGGCGCAGGTCGGCGGCGTTGCGCCGGGCCCAGGTGGCCTGGGTGCGGTCGGCGGCGCGGCGTTCGCGGGTGGCCTGGACGCGTTGTTCGCCGGTGGTGCCGGCGGGGCCGGGGCGGTTGCGCAGGTAGCGGCGTTCGGCGGCCTGGCGGCTGGCGACGCCGAGGGGATGGGCGAGGTCGGCCCAGCTGGCTCCCGCGTCTCGTGCCGTTTCGATCAGGCCGGTTTCCCATCCGGCGAGCTGCTCGCGGACCTGCCGCAGCAGCAGCAGGGAGGTCAGGGCTTGCTCCGGACCGGGGCCGGGCTCGGCGTCGGGGGCGTCTGAGGTTTCTTGCCGGGCGGCGCGCAGGGCGTCGTCAATGGCGTGCAGGGCCGCCGCGGCGGCGAGGAACGAGGCCGGGCTTCGGGCGTCGGCGCTGGACGGGGTCGGCTGGTCGGCTGCTGTCACGGGCACCTCCCTCGGGCTTGTCATCGTCTGGATGACACCATGTTTGTCATCCATTGGATGACATGTTACAACGGTTTCAGTGAGGCGCATTGGCAGCAACTGCCCGAACCTGCTGGAGGTGTTTTCACGATGTTGATGCGCACTGACCCCTTCCGTGAGCTGGACCGGCTGACGCAGCAGCTGATGGGGCCGGGTACCTGGTCGCGGCCGTCCCCGATGCCGATGGACGCCTACCGCGAGGGCGACCGGTACGTGGTGGCCTTCGATCTCCCCGGCGTCAGCCCGGACGCGATCGACATCGACGTCGAGCGCAACATGCTGACCGTCAAGGCCGAGCGCCGGCCCGTGGCGAAGTCCGACGACGTGCAGATGGACCTGTCGGAGCGGCCGCTGGGCGCCTTCTCCCGCCAGATCGTGCTGGCCGACACGCTGGACACCGAGCACATCGAGGCCGACTACGACGCCGGGGTGCTCACCCTGCGGATTCCGATCGCCGAGCGTGCGAAGCCCCGCAAGATCACCATCGGCAGCCGTAAGGAGATCTCCGGCTGAGCCGGGGCCGATGACGGCCGGACAGCGGCGGAGGACGGGTCGCTGATCTCCCCCTCTCCCGTCCTCCGCCCCCATGGACCGAAGAAGGGGGTGGCCGACGTGGCTCTGCGAGGTGAAGCGTTCCTCGACCAGGTCAAGGAACGCGGCACGTACGACAGCTGGCAGGAAGCCGAGCGCGCGGCCCGTGTGGTGCTCGCCCTCCTGGGCGCACACCTGGTCGGCGAGGTGCGCGCCCAGCTCGCGGCATGCCTGCCGGAAGAATTCGCACTGATCCTCCTCAACCCGCTACAGAGCGCCGAGCCGCTGCCTCCGCAGCGGTTCGTACGCGCGACGGCGGCCTGGATCGAGGGGGCCACCGAGCAGACCGCGGCCTGGGACGTCAGCGCCGTCCTCAGCACCGCCGCCGACGCCGCCGGCGACGACCTTCTGGGGCAGATCCTGCTCCAGCTCCCCGCGGGCTACGACCTCCTCTTCGGCCGCCCCCAGCACACCTGACAGACAGCACACCCGGTGCCCGCACACCGGCACCACCATCCCGACGACAGAAAGGCAACCACCGCAGTGATCTCCGACCCGCGCACACCGCTCCAGCAGCTGCCCGCGATGACGTACGAGCAGATGCTGGAGAAGGTCCGCTACGAGGGCGCTTACCCCACCCAGGAGCGGGCCGAGGAAGCCATCCACCTGGTCCTCGCGGGACTCGGACGCAAGCTGACGGGCGACGAACGCGTCGAACTCGCCGCCCGCCTCCCCTTCGAGGCCGCACGCATCCTCACCGCCCAGATCCCCGACACCCAGCCCCTGACCGGCTGGGCCTTCGTCAAGGACCTCGCGGCCCGAGCCGGCGCCTCCCTGGCCACCACCCGCTGGGACACCGGAGCCGTCTTCGCCGCCGTCGCCGCCCTTGCGGGCCCCGACCTGCTCACCCGCATCCTGCGCCAGCTCCCCTCCGGCTACGCGCTGCTGTTCGGCCGCGCCGAACTCACCCCCGCCGCCTAGACCGGTCGAGTCCTTCCCACAGCCGGCCGGGCGTGTTGGTGACGGTGGCGCGTGCACGGGTTGCAAAGACCCGGACCCACGGGACTCGTGCCGCCCGCGGCCCCCGGTACCGCGCCCGGCGCCGGAGGCCGCAGATACCCGGCCGCGCCCTATCTGGCCCACCACGCCCGGGCGTCCGGCCGCGTCGCGTGCTCGCCGAGGTGGAGCGGGCAGGCTTCGCGGTGCACGGCCGGTGGCCCGGTCCTGGGGCGCGGCGTCGGCCGCGGCTCCCGTGCGGGACGCGACGGGCGAGGTCGTGGCCGCTGTGTCCGTCTCCGGCGGGCCCAGGAGCCCTGTGAGGACCGCTCAGAACGGACAGGTGTCCTGCCAGCGCGTGACCAGGGAGGGGCTGTTCTTGTCCGCTTCCCGCGCTGCACCGCACAGGAACGGGCTGAAGCGGGTGTCGCCGTACAACCAGCGGCTGAAGAACGACACGATCCACTTGCCCTGCTTGGCCTTGTTGCCGTAGCCGGTCATGGGGCAGAGATGGTCGCCGGGAACCTCGATGTAGAGCTTCTCGGCCTGGGACATGGAGTTGTACCAGGGCAGGGCGTAGGTGTTGCCGTGGGCGACGGGGTCGCTCTGACAGGTCATGAAGAAGGTGGGGTCGGTGACTCCGGAGAAGTTCTGGTTCGGGTTGTACGGGGCCAGGGGCACGCCCGCCTTGAAGCGGGAGTCGTCCCGGAGGGCCACCATCACACCGCCGCCGCCCATCGAGTGACCGGCCGCACCGAGCGTGCCGTTCACCTTCCCGTGGATCGGGTTGCCGGAGGCGGAACTGAGCGAGAGCAACTGGGTGCCGGCGGCGCTGATCTGGCGGCCGCGCGAGGCGGGGTCGTCGCTCAGCGTGTGGGTGCCGACGTTGATGACGACGAAGCCCCAGGAAGCGAGGCGGGGCGCGAGCCACTGAAGGTTCTGCTGGGTGCCTTGATAGCCCGGCATCAGCACGACGCCCGGGTACGAGCCGTCGGCCGTCGGGTAGGTGATCGTGCCGGACCCGTACCCGCTCGGGTTGGGAACGGTGTAGGTGGCAGTGGCCAGTGGCCCGTTCGTGGCCTCGAGTGAAGCGGTAGTCGGATTCGGGATCCGTGCGAGGACGGAAGCGTTGCCGGTGGACGAGCCGGTCACGGGCTTGCTCTGGGACTGCCGATCGGCGGCTGCGGTCGGTGTGACGGAGGCGGTCAACAGCGCGGAGGCGAGGGTGGCCGCCAGCGCGATCAGCACGCCCACGGCACGGGGCCGGGACCGGGACCGTAACGGCGAAGTCCTTCTGGACGAACGGCGGATGGGACGCATCGATGGACCTCCAGGGTGCGGCGCGGGTGCGCGCTGCCGGAAGCGCAGCGCGACCGCAGAGTAGATTGCGCTACGGACACACGGAAGCCGGGTTTCTGCCCAGCGGAAGAAAATCGGCGTGCGGAGCATGGGGCGGCTCGCCCAGGGTCCTGTGCGGGCGAATACCTGAACGTGCGCACAGGGCAGACTCTGGAGCGACCGGCTCGGGCTCTACTTGACCGCCCTGGCGAGGAGCCCGCGGACGAAGAAGCGCTGGGCGGCGAAGAAGACGGCCATCGGGGCCGCCATCAGCACCAAGGCGGCGGCGGTGAGCACCTGCCAGCCCTCGCCCCTCGCGCTCATCAGGTTGGCGCGGTTGCGCCTGGAGAGACGGCGCGTGGCGGGATGGGGTGATGTACAGCCTGTTTCGCACCGATCCGCCCGTCTGACGTCGCGCGTCGCGGTCGCGGCCCTTACGTACGGTCCGCGCCCACCCGTACGGGGAGGAGGCGCGGGCGTTTGGCGGTGCGGCCGTCGCCGGTCGAGCGGCCGCGTAGGCGTCGGCCGAGCCAAGGGCCGAGGAAGGCGGCGGCCCAGCGCAGTTCCGCCGCGGTGGCACTCCAGCCGGTGGGTGAGGGGGTGGCGGGAGGGGGCAGGGGGTGTGTCCAGTCGTCGTTGCTGCCCGGGAGCGCGAGGGCGTGGGCCAGGGCGGCGGCGATCCGCTGGTGGCCGAGGGGGCTGGCGTGGAGCCGGTCGGGGCTCCACAGGCGGGGGTCGGTGACCACGGGGTGGTGGCCGGTCTCGGCGACGGTGACCCCGTGACGACGGGCCGCGCGGCGGATCGTTGTGTTGAGGGCGGTGACGCGGGAGCTGAGTGGCCGCGCGAGCGGCGTGATGCGCGCGGGGTCGGGGAAGGTGAGGGTGGCGACGTGGGCTCCCTGAGCGGTGAGCGCGGTGAACATCGCCTCCAGGTGGCCCGCGACCTCGTCGGCGTCGAACTGCGGCCGCAGCAGATCATTGACCCCGGCGACGACGGTGGCCAGGTCGGGCCGGAGCGCGAGGGCGGGGGCGAGCTGCTCGGCGCGGACGTGGCGGGCCAGGCGTCCTCGTACGCCCAGATTGGCGTACGTCACGCCCTTGTTGTGCTGGGCGAGGTGTTCGGCGAGCCGGTCGGCGAACCCGCGCAGCCCCACGGTGTCGTCGCCGTCGCCGACGCCTTCGGTCTGGCTGTCGCCCAGGGCGACGTAGCGCAGGTAGTGCGGGTCATCAGCGTGGGGCATCGGCACCTTCTCTTTCCCGGAGGACGGCGACCGTGCGCTCGCACCAGTCGAGGTTGCCTTGCTCGAAGGCCAGGCCGCGCAGGCAGGTGAGGTAGGGGCCGATGCGCTCGCCGTGGCGCAGGAACTCCTCTTCGGTGCGGTCGCCCCGCATGCCGCGCAGGAGCTTGCCGAACAGGTCGATCTTGTCCTGGGCGAGCGCCGCGCGCTCGGTCAGCCGCGCGATCAGCGTCCGGGTGTCGACGTGATCGGCGGCCTGGACCTTGACGACCAAGTCGTCCCGCATGAAGGACGGTTTGGCGGCGGTGGCCGTGAAGTGGTCCAGTTCGGCCAGGCCGGCGTCGGTGACCTGGAACAGGCGCTTGTTGGGCCGGGTGTCCTGGACCACTTCCCGGCCCGTGATCAGCCCGTCCCTCTCCAGTCGCGTCAGCTCCGCGTACACCTGCTGCGGCTGCGCGTGCCAGAAGTTCGCCACACCGAGATCAAACGCCTTGACCAGCTGGTACCCGCTCAACTCCTCGTCGAGTAGCGCCGCGAGAACCGCGTGCCGCAACGCCATCGGCCCTCCTCCTTGCGTTGTTCCTGCGAACGGCCTCATCATACTCATGAATCTGATTAGTCATATTCATGAGTATGAGGTGGGAGTCATGACCGCAGCCGCACGGTTCCGCGCCGCCGTCGACAACCGCGACCTGGCAGCCCTGGAGGACCTGTTCACGGACGACATCCGCTTCTACAGCCCGGTGAAATTCATCCCCTTCGAAGGCAAGCCCATGGTGCTGGGCCTCTTCGGGGTCCTGCTGCGTACCTTCGAGAACTTCCGCTACGTCGGCCACCACGACGGCACCGCGGAGACGAGCGCCGACGGCAGTGTCTCCTCCTCGGCGGTCCTGCTCTTCCGGGCCGTCGCAGGCGGTAAGGAGATCCACGGCATGGATCTGCTCCACTTCGATGACGACGGCCGGATCAAGGAGTTCACGGTCATGGTCCGGCCACAGTCCGCCGTCCACGCCCTGGGCGAGGCCGTCCTCGCCGGGCTGGTCGCCGACGGCCTCCTTCCGGCCCCCGCCGGTCAGTAAGGGGACGGGCGTTACGCATCACGGCCTCGCATGCCGGTATCAGGCGATCCTGCTCCGCAGGGCTTCGACCTCGGCGTCCAGCGCCGCTTCGCGGGCGACGATCTCACGGACCGACGTGAGCGCTTCGTCGGCGCGGTGTGGCGGAATGACGATGACGCCGTCCCCGTCGGCAGCGATGATGTCGCCGGGGTTCACCACGACGCCGCCGATGGCGACCGGTTCGCCGATCGTGCCCGGTCCGTTCTTGAACGGACCGGCGGGAGTGAGCCCGCGGGCGAAGATCGGGATGCCGAGCTCTTCGATGATTGCGGCGTCGCGGACGTATCCGTCGATGATCGCGCCCGCGGCACCGTACGCGGCGAACCGCTGGGCGAGGTTGTCGCCGATGATGGCGCGGCCGTCGTAGCCGAAGGCGTTGATGACGAGGATGTCACCGGGGCGGATGTGCTCGAGCGCTGCGATCACAGCCTTGTTGTCGCCCGCGACGGTGAGGACCGGGAGCGCTGTGCCAACGGCCTTGGCCCCGTTCCAGATGGGGGTGATGCCCCCGTCGACGATGTTGAGCCGGTCGAGGGCGTCGCCGAGGTTGGCCACGGAGTGCGTGCGGAACTGATCGAGCACATGCCCGTCGACGCGTTCCCACGCGGTGTTCACGCGCACGTTGTCCTGAGTCATCGCGGGCTCCTTCGGGTGGTGGGGGCCATGGGATCCATCCCGTCCCACCTAGAAAATGCGAAAGCTTTCGCGTTTTGCGAGAGACAGTGTGCATCCATCCGTGTCGCAGGACAAGGGGTGATGTGGCCGGATGGGGCTCGTGAGGGGCCCCTCCGGCAGTCAAGGCCGGCCGGGTGGTGGCGGGGGAACCCTGGCGATCCGGTAGGGAAGCGCGATCGAAGCGCAAGGTGAACGCCGGGGCAATGCGAACCCTTGACCGCTCTCAGAATGCGAATCTATTCTCATTCGCGATTCAAGTCGCAACTTTGATGTCGGCGCTGCTCTGCGGCCCTGCACCGTGACGTTCCCTCCGGCATCGAGCCCCCAGGCCCTGTACGGGCGGATTCCTGAACAGCACCGAAGCCACACAACGGCGACTGCCGACGGTGATCACGTTCAGCCCATGATTCTCAGGACGCCGTTCCGGAGTCCGCGACACCGAAAGTGAACGCGAATGACAACGTCAGACCGGCTTGACAGAACATCGGATCGTCACGGGGCAGCGTCGGAACAGTCCGGCGCGACCGCGGTCGATGTCGCCTCCGCCAACGACAAGGTCGTCCGCAAGGCCACCGTCGCCGGCGCGATCGGCTCCTTCGTCGAGTGGTACGACTACGGCATTTATGGCCTGCTCGTCACCTATCTCGCGATCAACATCATGGGGGAGGCCGACGCCGGAAATCTCTTTCTCACCAACGTGGGCTTCCTGGTCAGCTTCATCGCCCGCCCGTTCGGCAGCGTCATCTGCGGATACCTCGGGGACAAGATCGGGCGGAAGAGCCTCCTGGCCGCCCTCCTGGTGCTGATCTCCGCCGCGACCGCGGCCATCGGTCTCATCCCGTCCTCCGCCGTCATCGGTGTCGCCGCACCTGTCCTTCTGGTCCTCCTCCGGGTGCTCCAGGGCTTCTCGGCGGGCGGGGAAGTGGCCGGCGCCATGTCCTTCGTCGGCGAGTACGCCCCGGACGCACGCCGCAACTACATGATGAGCTTCATCGCCGTCGGCTCGTTCGTCGCCCTGATGTTCGGCAGCGTCTTCTCCGCCATCCTCATCACGGCGCTCGGCGAGGACACCATGACCTCCTGGGCCTGGCGGGTGCCGTTCCTCCTCGCCGTCCCGCTCGGTTACGTCGGCTTCTACATCCGCAGCCGACTGGAGGAGACCCCGCACTTCAAAGTGCTGCGCGAGCAGAACACCGTCGTGCGCAACCCGCTGAGGGCCGCTCTGACCTCCCCGCGCCATCTGAAGGCGATCGCACTCACGATCTTCCTCCCCGCGCTCAACGGCCCCGGCTACTACCTGCTGTTCGTCTACATGCCCACCTACTTGAAGACCTCGCTCGGCGCACACAACTTCTCGATGCTGCGGGCGCTCACGGTCACGGCGTTCAGCCTCGTCGCCATCGCGATCTGTATCCCGCTCATGGCACGCCTCTCGGACCGGATCGGCCGCAAACCCGTCCTCGCCTTCTCCGCCCTCGCGATGGCCCTCGTCTCGTACCCGATGTTCCGGCTCATCACCACGGGAGAGTTCGGCCTGGCCTGCATCGGCACCATCGTTCTCGCGATCGCCTTCTCGGGCCACGCCGCCGTGGTCCACACCGTCCTCGCCGAGATGTTCCCGACCACCGTGCGCTACTCCGCCTACAGCATCGGATTCAGCATCTCCACGATCATCTTCGGGGGCAGTGCCCCGCTCCTGATGACCGAGCTGATCGAGTCGACCGGCTCCAACCTGATCCCGGCTTTCGCCTCCATCATCACCGCCCTGATCACCCTGGTCACCGTCGCCTTCCTGCGAGAGACCAAGGGCCAGCCCCTCGCATCCAGCTGAAACACCCGGGAGACACCATGGGAATCAACTCCGTAGCCGTTGTCGCCGACCTCGGTGAGAGCTTCGGCAACTACACGATCGGCGACGACGGCGCTCTGCTCGGCCTCGTGACCTCGTCGAACATCGCCTGCGGCTTCCACGCCGGCGACCCGCGCATCATGGACCGGACCGTCGCCGACTGCGTCGAGCGCGGCATCGAGCTCGGCGCCCACCCCGGATACCCCGACCTCGTCGGCTTCGGCCGCCGGCTCATCGAGGCGACCGAGGAAGAGATCCGCACCGACGTCCTCTACCAGCTCGGCGCACTCGACGCCTTCGCGAGGGCGCACGGTGGCACGATCAGCCATGTGGCCCCGCACGGCCGGATGGGCTCGATCGCGCAGACCGACGCCAAGCACGCGCGGGCCATCACGGACGCGATCGCCGCGTACAACACCGACTACGTCGTCATCTGTCAGCGCGGTCTGCTCGCCGAGGAATCGCGCAAGCGCGGACTCGAGGTCGGCTACGTGTTCCTGGCCGACCGGGGATACGGCGACGACGGCATGCCCGTCTCCCGCTCCCACGAAGGCGGCTTGATCTACGACCCCGAGCTCATCGGCCGGCGCTCGGTCCAGGTCGTGCAGGAGGGCACCATACGCTCGGTCAATGGCAACGTGGTTCCGCTCGGACACGACGCCGACGTCCTGCTCCTGCACGGTGACCACCCTTCCGTCCTCGAGAACGGCACCGCGCTGCGGAAGGCGCTCGGCGCGGCGGACATCCGCGTCGCCGGTCTGCGGGACGTCCTGGCGGAGAAGGCGGAGGTCGCGCTCGCCCGCTGAGGGCGAGCCCACCAGGCGATGACCACAGCACAGTACGGTGCCATCACCGTCGAGCCCTTCGGGGACTCGGCGGTGATGGTAACCATCCCCCATGCCGACCAGGCCATCCGCAAGTCCGGGATCGTCGCCTTCCGCGACCGGTTCCTGGCCCACCGCCCCCACGGCGTGCTGGACGTCGTCTCAGGTCTCGAATCCCTGCTCATCGAGTTCGACCCGTTGCAGACCGCGCTCCAGCACGTGGAGTACGCGGCCCGACTGCTGGCGGCGTGGGCCCCGGCACCGTCGGACGGTCCGGACCACCTGCGGGCGGTCCGGCAGTTCGCCATTCCCGTCGTCTTCGATGACGAGACCGGCCCCGATCTGGCGTCCGTCGCCGACGACATGGGCCTGGCCCCCGCCGAGGTCGTCGAGGCGATCGCGGAGTCCAGCTTCACGATCTCCCTCCTCGGCGCGGCGATGGCCCCGATGATGGACGGACTCAAGGTGCCCAGGCCGGTGCGCCGGCGAGCCGAGCCCCGGACCGACGTCGCCCCCGGGGCGATCATGATCGCCGGTACCAACGCGATCATCCAGCCGTTCCCCGGCCCGACGGGCTGGCGCGTGGTCGGGCGCACCCCGCGCACCATCGTCGACATCTCCCGACCGGACCCCGTCTCGTTCGGCACCGGCGACATCGTGCGCTTCGTCCCCGTCACACGGGACGAGGCCGCCGTCCTGGGGACCGGCTTCCTGTTGCCGGTGGGGGAGTCCGTATGAAGGCCGTGGCGCTCGAGATCACCAGCACCGGCTGGATCACGACGTTCCAGGACCTCGGCCGTCGCGACACGGAGCGGCGCGGTGTCCCCACAGGCGGCGCGGCCGACCAGCACTCGGCGGCCGTCGCGAACCTCCTCGTGGGCAACCCCCGCGGTGCGACCCTGATCGAGAACCTCGGCGGCGAACTGGCGCTCGTACCCGACGCCGACGTCCTGCTCGCCGTGACCGGCGCCCCTGCCCACGTCACCGTGGGCGGCGGGCCCGTCGAGAGCTGGTCTCCGCTGGTGGTACCGGCGGGCCACGAGGTACGAGTCCACGGGGACGTGAGCCGAGGGGCCCGTACCTATCTGGCCGTGAACGGCGCGCTGACCGCGGAGACTCTGCTGGGCAGCGCCGCCCCGGACGCCCGAATGGGGTTCGGGCAGCTCGTCGTCCGGGGCTCGTGTGTCCTCCTGGACACGGAATTCCGGGGGTTCAGCCGTCGGCTGTTCGAAGCGCCGTTGTTCCGGCTTCCGGTTCCGGTCCCGCGCTTCGACGACGGGCCCTGGGACATCGATGTCGTCCCGAGCCATGGGATCCAGGCGATCGCCGGCATCCGTGAGGTGATCGAAGAGGCGACCTACGTCGTCACCAACCGCTCCGACCACGTCGGGCTGCGGCTCGACGGGCCGGTGCTCCACCCGGACACCGACACCGAGATCGTGTCGCACGGGGTGCCCGTCGGCGCCCTACAGATCCCGCACGCGGACGAGCTGATCGTGCTCGGCCGCTACCGGAGCCTGACCGCGGGCTACCCGATCGTCGGTGTCGCCTCGCGGGCGTCCCTGCCCTTGCTCGGGCAGGCCGCTCCGGGGCGGGAGCTGCGGTTCCGCTGGACCGACCGCGAGAGTTCGCTGCGCCGGTTCGCGCGGCGCGAGGCGGAGGTGCGCGCACTGGAACACGCGGCCACGGAGGCGTTCGGTGCTCTCGGCTTCACGGCACCCTTGTCCCGGACTACATGAGAATGTATTCTCATTTAAAAAGTTCATCTCATATCAGTCATGGAGTCAGTCATGGAGGACGAACGGTGACGACGTCGGCCGGCAGGACCGCGCTCATCACGGGAGCGGGCAGCGGGATGGGACGCGAGACCGCACGGCTGCTGGCCCGGGACGGCACCGCCGTAGTGCTCCTCGGTCGCAGGCAGGAGGCACTCGACGACGTCGCGGCCACGATCCGCGCCGAGGGCGGGACCGCCCTCGCCATCGCCGCGGACGTCACCCGCGCGGACGACGTCACACGAGTCCTCGACCGTGTCCGCTCCGAACTCGGGCCGGTCGACGTCCTCGTCAACAACGCGGGCAGCGCCTCGTCGGTGCTCAACCCGCAATGGCTCCCGCACGACGAGTGGCGCCAGGTCCTCGACGTGAACCTCACGGCGGTCTTCCAGCTCACGCAGGCCGTGCTGCCCGACATGCTCGGCCGCGGCACCGGGACCATCGTCACCGTTTCCTCGCTCGCCGCCGTCAACCCCAACCTGCTCGGCGGCGCCGCCTACGGCGCGGCCAAGGCCGGGGTTCGCAACTTCATGACGTTCCTGCACAACACCTTCCGCAACCAGGGGCTGCGGGCGATCACCGTGCTGCCCGGGGAGGCGGACACCCCCATCCTCGACAACCGTGCCCGGCCCCCGGCGCCGGACGAACGCGCCGGCATGGTGCAGCCCGAGGACGTGGCCGAGGCCATCCGCCTCGCCGTCACCCTTCCCCAGCGCGTCGTCCTCCAGGAGATCGTCGTCGCCCCCACGCGCCAGCGCGACACCTCCGCCGACCTCGAGATCAGCCGTTGGGCGGGCGCACCCGCCGACGCCGCACCGCAGGCCTGACCGACCCGCCACCAGGAGGAGCGCATGCCGCCCACCATCACCACGCAGCCGCCCCTGTTCGCCACCGCGGAGGCCGTCGCCCGGATCGCCGCCGCCTCCCGCCGGACGCAGCAACCGCAGTCGCGGGGCGACCTCGTCTCCCTCGCCATGGGCGAACCCGACTTCGACACACCCCACTCGGTGACCGAGGCGGCCCACGCCTCGCTGCGCGCCGGACGCACCCACTACTCACCGCTGCTCGGCGAACCCGCCTTGCGCGAAGCGCTCGCCGAAAAGCTCACCGGTATCGCCGGGGCACCGGTCTCCGCCTCCGACATCCTGATCACCCAGGGCGGAACGGCCGGGCTCGCCGCCTCGATCCTCGGCATCGTCGACCCCGGCGACAAGGTGGTCATCCCCGACCCCACCTACTCCCTCTACGCGGACCTGGTCAGCATGGCCGGAGGCACGGTCGTACCCGTCCCCCTCGCGCCGGACCTGCACTGGGACCTCGACCGGCTTGCCGACGCCCTCACGGACGCCAAGCTCTTCGTCTTCTGCAACCCCAGCAACCCGACCGGCATCGTGCACAGCCGCGACGAACTCGACGCGCTCGCCCAGTTGCTCGACGGCACCTCCACGATCGTCATCTCCGACGAGGCGTACTCCGACCTCGACTACACCGGCAGGCCCTTCACCTCGACGATCTCGATCGACGGCCTGCGCGACCGCACCGTCTACTGCCAGACCTTCTCCAAGAGTTACGCGATGACCGGCTGGCGCGTCGGCTACCTCTGGGGACCGGCGCCGCTCATCCAGGCGTCCGCCCGCATCCACAACACCTTCAACGGCTCCGTGAACACCTTCATCCAGGACGCCGCCCTCGCCGCGGTACAGCGCTGCGACGAAGACATCGCCCGCATGCGCGCCGCGTACGAGCGGCGCGGCGAGACCATGCGCACGGAACTGGCCGCGATCCCCGGCCTCACCCTCAGCGCACCGGAAGGAGCCTTCTACCAATTCCCGCGCTACGACCTCGACGTGCCCTCCGTGGAGGTCGTCGCGGCGCTGCGCACGCACGGCGTCGCCGTCCGGCCCGGAAGCGAGTTCGGAGCCCGGGGCGAGGGGCACCTTCGGCTGTCGTACGCCGCCGGCCCGCAAGCCATCACCGAGGGCGTCCACCGGCTGGCGCGTGGCCTCGCGGCACTTCGGTGAACGCCGTCTCGCAGCTAACGGGGGCTCGACCCATGCGCAGTGACACCGAACGCAACCGCAGGTACCTCATCAAGGCTGCCGCACGACTGTTCGAGAACTCGCCGACGCCGGTCAGTCTGGCCGAGATCGCCAAGCACGCCGAGGTGTCCACCGCGACGGCCTACCGGCACTTCTCCTCCGTCGAGGAGATCCTGCACACCTTCCGCGCCGAAGTGGGCTCCGAACTGCGTGACTTCAGCGCACAGCAGACCACGCGGGGTATGGCGAGGCTCGAGGCGGTATCGCGCTGCTGGGTTTCCCTCGTCCTCGAACACGGCGGCGCGATGGCGCAGATGCGTTCGCACCGCGGCTACCTCGAGCGGCTACGCGAAGGGACCGGCTACCTCGCCCCGCAGGCCGAGGCGCTCGCCGAACCACTGCGGCAGACCACCGAGGAACTCGGCCTCGGAGACCTCGGGGACGAAGCCCTGTACCTGTGGAACGCGTTGTTCGACCCACGCGACATCCTCGACCTCATCAAGAGCGGACGAACCGAGGAGGAGGCAGCCACACGCCTGGTGGCCGCACTGCGCGGCGCCCTGACCGGCTGGTCCACGACGGAGCCGCAATCGGGTGAGTGAGAGATGCCATCACCCCATCCCCGGCCCGCCTTGAGACGGCCGCGGATCAGACCGTGAAACGGCCGGGGTCGGCGGCGGCCCAGTCCTCGGCCCACGTCGCCGGGGGATCGGCGAGCAGTTGCCCGGGGCCCAGCCATTCGTACAGCTCCGCGTGGGAGCGGACGGTGAAGGGGTCGACCCGCGTCCGCAGCATGTGCGGACGCAGCTCGGCGGGGTCATGGACGCCCATGGACGCCATGATCTGGAGAGCGCCGTGGACCGTGGCCCGCTGGAACCTCTCCACACGCGCCGACTTGTCACCCACATCCAGGGCGCGCGCCCGCCGGGGGTCCTGCGTGGCCACCCCGACGGGGCAGGTGTTGGTGTGGCAGCGCTGGGCCTGGATGCACCCGGTGGCGAACATCATCGCCCGCGCCGCGTTGGTGTAATCGGCCCCCTGCACCATCCGCTTGACCATGTCGCTCCCGGTGGCGACCTTGCCGCTGGCGCCGATCCTGATCCGGTCCCGCAGCCCCGTGCCGACCAGCGCGTTGTGCACCGTGATCAGGCCCTCGGTCAGCGGCGTTCCCACATGGTCGGCGAATTCCAGCGGAGCCGCGCCGGTGCCCCCTTCCGCCCCGTCCACCACGATGAAGTCCGGGGTGACGCCCTCGCTCAGCATCGCCGTGCAGACGGACAGGAACTGCCGACGGGACGTGAGGCACAGCTTGAAGCCGGTGGGCTTGCCGCCCGACAGCTCCCGCATCCGGCCGATGAACAACACCAGCTCGCGGGGCGTGGAGAACACCCGGTGGTACGGAGGCGACACCACGGTCCGCCCCTGGGGCACGCCGCGCACCTTCGCGATCTCCGCGTTGACCTTGCTGCCCGGCAGCACCCCGCCCATGCCCGGCTTCGCGCCCTGCGACAGCTTGAGGGAGACACACTTCACCTGGTCATGGGCCGCCTTCTCGGCGAACGTGGCCGCCTCGAAGTCGCCGTCGTCCGTCCGGCACCCGAAATACCCGGTGCCGATCTCCCAGATCAGATCGCCGCCGTGGCGCAGATGGTATTCCGAAAGACCACCCTCACCCGTGTCCTGCGCGAAGCCGCCCTGGGCCGCACCGCGATTGAGAGCGAGGATCGCGTTGGTGGACAGTGAACCGAAGCTCATGGCGGAGATGTTCAACAGCGCCATGTCGTAGGGCTTGGCACAGTCCGGCCCGCCGACCCGGACGGTGGGCGGCTGGTCCGGCGTGGCCTTGGGCACCAGCGACGGCACCAGGAATTCGTACCCCGCGGCGCCCACGTCCCGCTCCGTTCCGAACGGCTCCTCGGCGTCCACGCCCTTCGCCCGCTCGTACACGATGCTGCGCACATCACGGTCGTACGGGCGGCCGTCGTAGTTCCGCTCGATGAAGTACTGCTGGAGCTCCGGACGTATCGCCTCCAGCAGGTACCGCAGGTGTCCGAGCAGCGGATAGTTGCGCAGGACGGAGTGCTCGCGCTGCGCCACGTCCCGTACCGCCACGGTCGTCATGGCCGCGGCCACCACGACCAGAAGCCACCACCACGCCGATACGCGCCACGCGAGAGCCGCGCCGAGCGCCACCGCCAGCGCGGGACCAGTCACCATTACGAGTCTCAGCACGTCCGCACGGCTACCCCACGCGCACCGGTCGATGCGGAGTCACGGTTCAGTGCGCCGTGCACGCTGTTTCCCGGACCAACGGCACGACCCGGTTGCTACTTCCGTCGGGTCGAGCCGGACCGTGCGCGAACTGTGCGCACGACCTGCCGAACGACCGCTATGGCGGTCACTCCGTGGGGACCTCGGCCGAGACGGGACGGGGTGCCCGTCGGGCGCTTCCTCCGGGACATCCCGATGAGGCGCAGTCCCCGGTCCAGGTGGTGCAGGGCGGAAGGCATGGCAGATATCTCCTCGTCAGAATGCCGAAATGGTGTGGGGCCCCGGCTATCGGGTTCCCCTCAGCCGACGCGCCATGCGCGGCGGATACAGCGGCCTGCGACAGCGCTGATCCGCACGGGGTGTGGAGGCGGCGTACCAGGGCAGTCGGCAGTGACGATCTTGATGTCACCACGTGAGGGGGACTGCCACCCATGGCCACTCCCGGCCGTCGGCCGCGCAGCGGGCGTCAGTACGCCTTCAGCCTGCGGAATCTATCGGTCTGCTTCGGGCTGATCGCCATCGTTCTCTTCGCGGTGGGGGTCGCGGTAAGAGCCAGTGGCGGCGCGGCCGAGGACCATCCTGTCGCCGCCGTGGCCATGGGGCTGCTGGCGTTTTTCGCCGTCCTCATGATCCGCCGCCGCCGTGTCGCCCCCGCTCCCTCCGAGGAGGATTCTCTCGGGGAGGCCGACTTCGAGGCGATGGCTCCCGGTGAGTTCGAGCAGGCGGTGGCGGACCTGTGCGAACGGGACGGTTGCCAGGTCATCCGCGTGGCCGGCGGCGCGGGTGACCTGGGCGCGGACGTTATCGCCACCGCCCCCGACGGGCAGCGCCTGGTCATCCAGTGCAAGCGGTACGACCCGAGTCACAAGGTCGGCTCCGAGGACGTTCAGCGCTTCGGAGGAACGTGCTTCGCCGTCCACGACGCTCAGATCGCCGCGGTGGTCACGACCAGCGAGTTCACCGAGCCCGCCGTCGAGTACGCCGCGCAGTGCGGAATCCTGTGTATCGACGGGCAGGAACTCGCCACGTGGGCAAGCACGGGTCCGGCTCCGTGGGCGGAGTGGACGGAGTGACAGGGGTGAATCTAGGGCAAGGGCGTGCCGCCCGTGGCATTGAGGATTTCGGCGGTGACGTAGCCGGCCTGCTGTGATGCCAGGAAGACGTACGCGGGCGCCATCTCGGCGGGCTGGGCCGGGCGCCCCAGGGGGCTCTGCTCGCCGAACTTCGAGGTGTCGGGCAAGGTGGCGGGAATCAGAGGTGTCCACACGGGGCCGGGGGCGACGGCGTTCACGCGGATGCCGCGTTCCGCCAGATTCCCGGCGAGGCCCTGGGTGAACGTGACGATGGCGCCCTTGGTCGTGGCGTAGTCCAGCAGGTGAGGGCTGGGCTTGTACGCCTGGACCGATGTGGTGTTGATGATGCTGCCGCCTTCCGGGATGTGCGGCAGGGACATCTTGCAGAGCCAGAACATGGCGTACAGATTCGTGCGCATCACGCGGTCGAACTGCTCGGTGGTGATGTCTTCCAGCCCCTGCGACTGCGCCATCTGGAAGGCGGCGTTGTTGACGAGGACGTCGATCGAGCCGAAGGCGTCGACCGTGCGGTCCACCAGGGCCCTGCAATCGGCTTCGTCGCGGATATCGCACGCCACCGGAACCGCCCGCCGCCCGGCCTCTTCGACCAGACGCACCGTCTCCTGGGCGTCCTCTTCTTCCTCGGGCAGATAGCTGAAAAGGACGTCCGCGCCCTCCCGGGCGAACGCCAGCGCCACCGCCCGGCCGATCCCGGAATCCCCGCCGGTGATCACGGAATGACGGTTCTCCAGCAGTCCATGGCCCTGGTAGCTGCTTTCGCCGTGGTCGGGCTGCGGCTCCATATCGTCCGTGGCGCCAGGATGCGGCTGGTCCTGTTGGGGGAATTCCGGCTGAGGGTACCGCTTTCCTGGATGATCCTGGTTCTGGTGGCTCATGTGATGTCCTCCCGAGAGGTAAAGGAAACCGGGCGCCCCGGGGGCATTCTCTCCTCCACGGGGTCGCTTACAGGTGATCGCGGGGGAGTGTCTCGTTCCAGGTGCGGGAGAACACCCGCCGGTCGTTTTCGTAGCCGTCCAGCGTGGCGTCCACGAAGAGTTCCGTTTCGCTGGAGCGCAGCACGGTGTGGGTGACGACGCGGACGTCCCAGTCGTCGCGCCGGAAGCGCATGGTCCAGGCCGACTCGCCACTGACCGAGGTGAAGTCGTCCGCGACGGCCGAGTAGCGCTCGTAGGCGCGGCGGTGGACATCGAGCCCGGTGTCCTCGTAGCGCACCGTACCGGCGTCTTTGGCGATCTCCAGCGCGGACCGGTAGCCGACCAGATCGCGTGTGACGTCCCACCGCATCTCCGGTGGGTGCAGCTGCGTGGTGGCGACGGGCGGGGCGCCCTCCGGCTCGCCGAACGGGTGCTGGGGGGCTTCGTCGGGCTCATGGGTTCCGCGCAGCGGCAGGGTGAGGGTGCTGGAGCCCTCGTACACGGTCAGCAGGACCGGCCGCGGCGGTGGCCAGGCGAGGGGCCAGTAGGACGTGGACAGCGACAGCCGGATGCGGTGCCCGGGCGGGAACGCCTGCGCCACGCCGTTGAGCTGCACCGTGGCCCGGTAGCGGCGCCCGGGCTCCAGCGGTTCGGGGGCGCCGATGCCGTCGCGGTGGGTGAGGTTGAGCAGGCCGTAGGTGACACGGGTGGCGCGCCCGTCGGGGGACACGTCGGACAGCCGGGCGGCCACCATGGCCACCGGTTCGCTCACCGACAGCTCCAGTTCGACGGAGGGCGAGCCGAGGATCTCCACGGGCTCGGTGAGGACGTCGGTGTCGAACACCAGCGAGCCCCCGTCCTCCTCGCGCTGGTCGTACGGCAGGTCCGGCGGGGCGTTGTACGAAGCCCACTTTCCGGCGAACTGCCCGACGGACAAGGGCGATTGCACCGTCAGCGCCTCGCCTCGCCCCGCCTCGTCCGACGAAGGCTCACCGGGGGCGCCGATGCGGTGCCGGGTGAGCGGGTGAGCGGCCGGTTCGACGTGCGGGGAGGGCCAGTCGGGTTCGCCGACCCAGCGGCCCGGCCGCTCCTCGTACGACGTGGACGGCGGCACACTGTCCTGCATCCACGCGCGCAGCATGGGGCCGTCCATGGCACCGTTGTCGGCGCCCTTGAGCCAGTGGTCCCACCAGCGCACGACTTCCTGGAGGTAGCCGATGGCCGGGCCGGGCTCGCCCAGGTGCGGGAACTTGTGCGACCACGGACCGATCAGCCCCTTGCGCGGTACGTCCAGGTGGCCCAGCAGCCGTGTGACGGCGTTGGAGTAGCCGTCCGCCCAGCCGCTCGAGGCCAGCACCGGGCAGCGTACGGCCTCGTAGTCCTCGCACACCGACGCGTGGCGCCAGTAGTCGTCGCGGCGCTGGTGGCGCAGCCATTCCAGCACCCAGGGACGGGTCTGCTCCAGCCGCTCGTGCCACATCTCGCGCCAGCGCTCGCCGACCACGACCGGGTCGGGCGGGCAGGTCGCGTACGCGAACATGGTGCCCGCCTCGGCCAGGTTGTCCGACAGCAGCGCACCGCCCATGTAGTGCATGTCGTCGGCGTACCGGTCGTCGGTGAAGGAGGCGATGACGATGGCCCGCAGGCTCGGCGGCTGCCGGGCGGCGACCTGGAGGGCGGCGAACGCGCCCCAGGAGATCCCCATCATGCCGGTCGTGCCGTCACACCAGGGCTGTTCCGAGAGCCAGGCCAGGATCTCCTCGGCATCGGCCTGCTCCTGCTCCAGGTACTCGTCCCGCAGCACGCCCTCCGACTCTCCGGTGCCGCGCAGGTCGACGCGGACACAGGCGTACCCGTGACCGGCGATGTACGGGTGGTGGATGGAGTCGCGCACCGACGTCAGATCGCGCTTGCGATAGGGGATGTACTCCAGCACCGCGGGCACCGGCTCCCCGTCCGAGGACGTGGGACGCCAGATGCGTGCCGACAGGCGGGTGCCGTCGGCCATGGGGATGGTGACGTGGTCTTCTTCCTTGGTCTCGCAGGGCAGGTTGCTCAGGAAACGCATGCGGCCGGCTACTCCTTTCGCTGCGGCACGCCGGACGGGTGCCCGGTGTCGCGGTCGGCACACGGGTCGATCGCGCTACCGGGGTCAGGTGTTCTTCTCGTCCCGGCCGCCCGGTGTGGTCTCCTCGAAGGTGAGGTTCAGGGCCGCGACACACCGGTCGTACTTCTCCCGCAGCTCGTCCTCGCTGTCCCCGCCGGTGAAGATGTGGGCCAGCTCGAAGCTGTAGCTGTCCTGCTGGTCCATCTCCGAGAGCCGCTGGCCCTCCTCCGGCACCACCTCGATCCGCACCTCGGGGATCTCGCGCTCGATGCGCTCGATGTCCTCCCCGGTGGGCACGTGGCGCGCCACTCCGTCGGCGAACCACCGGTGATACCACTTGGCGGCCATCCTGGAGGGGCCCTCGCGCTTCGGCAGGCTCGGGTCCTTGCCCAGCGCGAGGCTGAGCATGCAGTGGTGATTGGGCACCCCGTCGACGTACTCGAACAGCTCGGCGTGCGACTGGGAATGCCGGGGGTTGATCTCCAGCAGATTGATCTCGTCCGTCTGCGGGTCGTAGAAGTACTCGATGCTGAACGTCGCCGAGTCCATGCCGATCTGCCGCATCACCCGCTTCGAGACATCGTGCAGCCGCTGTACCACCGGCTCCGGCAGTGTGGAGGGGTACTGGTGGCGCAGGAAGCACGGGCTGTCGGGGTAGGCGATGGAGTCCAGCGCCCCGTAGACGGTGACCTCACCGCCTCGGACGTAGCCCTCCACCGCCACCTGGATACCGGACAGCGCTTCCTCCGCCAAGCACACCTCGCCGCCCACACCGGCCATCTCCGGCGGGAGCTCCAGCCGGTCCAGGATGTAGTTGAACGGTCGGCCGACCCGGCTGATGCCCTCGCGAATCTCGGCCACCGCCGCGCGGAACTCCTCCTGATCCTTCACACCGAAGGCCAGCTCCGACGAATACGCCAAGGCGGGCTTGAGCCACATGGGGAAACGCACGCCCTCGGGCGGCCGCGGATCCCGCGCCTCCAGATCGACCCGGCCGAAACGGGGATGCTCGTCGATGACCTTCTGCTGCTCCAGCCGACTCCAGTACTTGTGCTCGCACTTGACGACCGATTCCAGGCTCGTGCTGTGCGTGCCGTAGCGCTCGCTCAAGAGCGGCACGAGGGTGCTCACCGGAAAGTCCCAGTAGCCCACGATCGCGTCGATACGGCCGTCGAAGGCGTCCAGAACCTTCTCCGCCTTCTCCATGAGATCGGCCACGGACACCTCACCGACCTGCAACTCCTCAACGGTGAGTAGCGGGTGAAACCGGTACTCCTGCGCATCGGGCACCTCGCGCAGACTGGGCAGATTGGCCTCGTCCATGCCGATCACAAAGATGTTCTTCACGCTCACCGGCTCTCCCTCGGTATTGGCACGATGTCCGGCGGCCCAGTACCCCTCCGCGTGTCATTTACCCCCAGCAGTGACGCGCGAATGGACCGCATGGGAGGACGGCCGGCGGCCCTCGCAGCATGCTGGTTATAAGCGGGAATCGAGGGGCACTCGGACCGCCCGGACCATCAGCGTGATACCGAAAGAAAGGTCGAACAAATGCCTACAGGAGCCAGCCGTAAGTGGGAACGGCAGTACGAACACATCAAGGAAGGCGCGGAGAAACGCGGTACGTCAACAGCCCGTGCCAAGGAAATCGCCTCCCGTACCGTCAATAAGGAACGCGCTCGCTCGGGAGAGGCGAAGTCCGCCAGTAAGACGTCGACGCAGGACCGGAAGTCCGCGCCGCAGCGAGGCGGCGAGCGTTCCCACCGCGGCGCCAAGGGCCCGACCCGCGACCAGTTGTACAACGAGGCCAAGCAGCGTGGCATCGCGGGCCGCTCGAACATGACCAAGCACCAGCTGGCCAAGGCGCTCGGCCGCTGATCGCCACACGGACGCCCGGCGCCCGGGCGCTGGCGTGGTGCTCATCGGTCTCATCTGCTCTGCTCCCTGCGCTCGTTGCTGCCAGCGCGCGTCTCGGCGTTCACCGGTCGGCGAGCACGGCGGAGGACAACGCGAGAGGGGACGACGGTGCCGCACGGCGGGTGGGCGTGGCAGTGGCTGGGGCGGGCCAGGTCCGTGGTGGGACGTAGGCTGCGGGCCCTGGAGATGATCGGCAAGAGCACCCTGGCGGCGGGCGCTTCGTGGTACGTGGCACATGACCTGGTGGCCGCGCAGACCCCCGCATTCGCGCCGTTCTCGGCTGTGCTGATCATGCAGGTGACCGTCTACCAGTCGATGCTTCAGGCACTGCGCTACCTGGCCGCGGTCTGCGCCGGGGTCTTCGTACAGGCCGGTCTGGGCGTCCTGGCAGGACCCGGCCTGATCACGTTCGTACTCGTGGCACTGATGGCTCTGGCAATCGGCCGGTGGCGGCATCTGGGAGCCCAGGGGACCGAGGTGGCGACCGCGGCGTTCTTCGCCTTCTCCACCTATTCGGCGTCTGCCGGTATGAGCCAGAGTGCCGAGCAGCTCGGCCAGATCATCCTCCTGGTCGCGATCGGCTGCACGATCGGCGTGGCGGTCAACCTCCTTCTGTGGCCGCCGATGCGCTACCGCAGCGCCGAGTCCGGCATCCACACCCTTGCGAGGGACCTGTCCGCCCTCCTGGCGGACATCCACCCCGCGTTGCGCGAGCACGGCTTCGACGAAGAGCGGGCCCGGCAGTGGCGGCAGCGCGCCGCCGAGATCGCCTGGCTGGTCAGCCAGGCTCGCGCGGCGCTGCACACCGCGGTCGAGAGCCGCCATTACAACCCCCGCCGGCTGCTGCCCCGCAACAGCCGGTACAAGGACTTCTCCGCGTACCGGGACGTCATCGACGCGCTGGAACGCGTCACCCACCAGCTCGCCTCCCTCACCCGCACCCTCCACCAGTGGCCACAAAACGAAGAGGGCAACGAGTGCAACCGTTTCCTGCGCGACTATGCCGACCTGCTCGAAGCGTTTGCCCACTTCACCCGCCCCTTCGGCGAGATCGACGAGGGTCGGCTGCCGCGCCAGGCAGAAGAGCTGTGTGCGGCCGCCACGACGGTCCAGGACAAGCGTGAGCGGCTGGTCGACCGCGCCCAGAGCTCCTCACTCGCCTTGAACGACCCCTCCCGCCCCTACGGCATCCTCCTGGCGGAAGCCACCCGGCTGACGGAGGAAGCCGAGCACTCCTGCGGCATGCTCCACCACGCCACCGACTGTGCACACAAGACCAGCGGCACGCCGGCAGGAAACACCGCCTGACCGCACCGCAATGGGCCCCGCCGCCACCGGATCGAACTGGCCAGATGCGCATACGCTCGGCGTGGCGGGTACTCGGGCCGCGATGGCCCGATAGGGCCCCGGCATTCCGGGCCGGCCGCTGGTCGGCCGGACCTGACCCCGGTGGGGATGGCCGTGCGTCCGAAGGAGGGAACCATGACGACGACCGACGCCCTTGGGGAGTATCGGCGCAAGCGGAACTTCGGGAGGTCGGCGGAGCCGAAGGGCGGCGCGAGCCGCGACAGGCTTCCGGGCCGGAAGCCCTCCTTCGTCGTTCAGATCCATGACGCGACCACCACGCACTTCGACTTCCGCCTCGAGGTGGACGGCGTCCTCAAGTCGTGGGCCGTCCCCAAGGGGCCCTCCGGCAATCCGCACGACAAACGGCTCGCCATGCCCACCGAAGACCATCCGCTCGAATACGCGGACTTCGAGGGCACCATCGCCGAAGGGGAGTACGGGGCGGGCACCGTCATCCTGTGGGACGAGGGGACGTACCGCAGTACGTCGACGGATCGCCGGGGCAAGGAGATCCCGTTCGCCGAGGCCCTGGAACGCGGTCATGTCTCGTTCCGGCTGAAGGGCCACAAACTCCATGGCGGGTACGCGCTCACCCGCATCCGCCGGGGCACGGACCGGGAAACGTGGCTGCTGGTGAAGAAGGACGACACCCGAGGCTCCCGGCACAGCACCCCCGATCCGGCGAGGGCCCGGTCCGTACGCACCCGGCGGACCCTTCGCCAGGTGGCGGCCGACGCGGATCCCGGGTAGTCCCGAGGTCGATCGCGATGGCTTCCAGGCCGGGGAGCGGGCCCCTCGCGATTCCGCGCGCACACGGAAGGGGGAACTTCCGCCCCCGGCGTGACACCGGCGACCGCGACGGGAAACGCACGGTGACGGATGATCCGCTCACCCCTGGAGGGATGGAGACAGCTGATGGCGACGACTGCTGACGGGGCCTTACCGGAGAGGGAGACGGCCCGCGGTCTTCAACTTCCGGGAATCATCCTGGGGGTCGGGCTCGGAGGGTTCGTCGACGGCATCCTGCTGCACCAACTGCTCCAGTGGCACCACATGCTCACCAGCACGAACCACGACCGCATCGGGGTGAAGTACTACAGCCCGCACTCCGTCTCCGGTCTGGAGATGAACACGGTCTGGGATGGCATCTTCCACACCGTGTGCTGGCTCGCCGTCCTGACGGGCCTGGCGATCCTCTACTCCCGCGTCACCCGCCACCGCCGCCGCGTGTGGTCCTCCCGTGTGCTGTGGGGATGGATCCTGGCCGGGTGGGGCCTGTTCAACCTCGTCGAAGGCGTGCTGGACCACCAGCTGCTCGGAATCCACCATGTGCACGGCGGGCCGCACCAAATGTGGTGGGACATCGGCTTCCTCGTGCTGGGAGCCCTGCTGCTCGTCGGTGGCTACGGCCTTCAGCGGGGCGGGCGCCCCTTCGACCCCGAAGCCCCGGACGTCCGGCAACCCGGACGGCCTGCCTGATGGGCGGCGGCCACCCGCACCCCGGCCACGGTGCGGGCGGCGGCGTCCTGGAGGCCGCGCTGCCCGCCACCCTCGTACTCCTGTGTGTCTGCGGCTCTCTTCGGCTGGCCCATCGGGCCAGGCTCCGCAACCCTGCGCGGGGCTGGAGCCGGTGGCGGTCGGCCTCCTTCGCGACCGGGGCCCTCCTGCTGGCCGTGGCGCTGCTGCCGCCCTTGGCTCCTTTCGCGCACACCGACTTCCGGGGCCACATGGCCCAGCACCTTCTCATCGGCATGTACGCCCCGCTCGCCCTCGTCCTCGGCGCCCCCGTCACCCTTCTCCTGCGGAACCTGCCCGCCGCCCATGGCCGACGGCTGGCCACGGCCCTGCACAGCCGCCCCGCCCGGCTCCTGACACACCCGGCCACCGCGCTGCTGCTGGCCTCCGGCAGCCTGCTGGTGCTCTACTTCACCCCGCTCTACCGCGCCGCCACGAACTGGCCCCCCGGGCACTGGCTGATGCACGCCCACTTCCTGCTGTCCGGCTGCCTCTTCGCCCACGTCATCGCGGGCCCCGACCCTGCCGCCAGGCGACCCGGCGTACCGGTGCGCCTGGTGTGGCTCGGCTGCGCCATCGCCCTCCACGCAGGGCTGTCGCAGCTGATGTACGGCGGGTTCTGGGTCGACATCCCGGCCCCTGCCGCCGAAGTCCAGGGGGCGGCGGAAATCATGTACTACGGCGGCGACATCGCCGAACTCCTGCTGGCCGGCGCGCTCGTCGCCGGGTGGCGCCCCGAGCGCCGAACTGAGTGCCGCCAGACAGCGAGCAGCCACCGCGTCAGCGTGTGATCGGACCCCCGGTCAACCCGTGGGCCACACGATGAGGTTGTTTGCGGGTGCTGGAGCCGGGCAGGCGCATGGTGTGCTTCGGAACAGAGGCACGCCCACGGGAGCAGCTCGGCTGCTCGGGGTGTGCTCTGTTCAGCGCCCCCGGCAGGCGGATTTCTCCCAGGTGCTACCGCCCACGTTCACAGGGAGATCGGCGCATGACTGTCGTACGCACACGGAGCAAGCACTCGCACGATGACGCTCCCGACACCGCCGTCGAGTTCCGGCGCATTGCCACTCTGCCCGAGGGTCCCGAGAAGGAGGCGCTGCGGCAGGAAGTCGTACGGGCCTGGATGCCGATGGCGGAGCGGCTGGCCCGGCAGTTCCGCAACCGCGGTGAGTCCGCGGACGATCTGCGGCAGGTCGCGATGCTCGGCCTGGTCAAGGCCGTGAAGCGGTATGAGCCGGACCGCGGCAGCGCGTTCGCGAGCTATGCCGTGCCGACCATCGTGGGGGAGATCAAGCGCCACTTCCGGGACCACATGTGGGGCGTGCACGTGCCGCGCCGGGTCCAGGAGTTGCGCAACCGTGTGCGCGCCGCCGCCCAGGAGCTCACGCGCACCCCGGACGACCGTTCCCCGAGTGTGTCGGACATCGCCGAGCACACCGGGATGAGCGAGGAGGACGTCCTGCTGGGGATGGAGGCGATGGAGAGCTTCTCGGCGCTGTCCCTGGACGCCGAACTGCCGGGCGCCGAGGACGGCTACTCCCTGGCCGACACCCTCGGCGCACCGGAGCCCTCCTACGACCGGGTCATCCAGCGCGAGGCCCTCAAGCCGAGGCTGCGTGCCCTGCCCGAACGCGAGCGGCACATCCTCTACCTGCGCTTCTTCCGCGAGGAGACGCAGGGCCGCATCGCCGAACAGCTCGGCATCTCCCAGATGCACGTCTCCCGGCTGATCAACCGGACCTGCGCCCGGCTGCACGACCAGATCGAGGCCCCGGCGGCGTAATGACGCCCGACCTCGAAGACGTGGCAGCCGCCCTGGACGCTCGCCGCCTGGCGACCTCGATGAGGTGAAGCAGGCGTTCATGGGGGCCACGTGGCCTCTGGAAGCGGAGGAGACATGACGATCGCAGGCCCGCATCTTGCGGCGGTGGGTGACTCATCATGCACGTCGTGCACGAGCGCGCCGTCATCCGACGAGCACGAACGGCCGGAGACTGCGCGCGAGCGCGTCAACCGGCTCCGGTATCGATCCACCGCTTTCTCTCCGGGCTTCGCATGAAGGATGAGATCGTGGAAGCTGCCGGCCGACTCAGCGCAAGTCCCGACGGCGCGTCGGCTGATTCCCCCCAGGCGGCTCAGACGCCCGCGTCGGGCGCGGGTGGCGCCGTGGTGCCCCGTACTTCGAGGGTCGGCGGCGAGAGGACGGTCTCCGCCGGACGCGCCGGATCCGCGATCCGGTCCAGGAGGTGCTGCGCGGCGCGGCGGCCGACGTCATGGCTGGCGTTGTCCACCGTGGTCAGCCACAGGTGCCGCAGGCGTGACAGGTAGGTGTTGTCGTACCCGACGAGGGAGAGGTCCCGCGGGACCTGGAGGCCGGACTCCTCGGCTGCCGACAGGGCGCCGACGCAGGCGATGTCGTTGAAGGCGAAAACCGCACTCGGCCGCGGCGGGGAGCTGAGCAGTCGGACCATGGCCCGGTAGCCGCCCTCTTCGGTCAGGTCACCCTGCTCGACGAGCGCCGTGTCGGCCAGGCCCTGCTCGCGCATGACCGTCTCGAAGCTGCGCCGTCGCAGCTCGCCGACGACGCCCTGGCCCGCGATGTGGGCGATGCGGCGGTGGCCGAGTCCGATGAGGTGCTCGGTGGCCAGGCGCGCGCCGTGCTCGTCGTCGTTGGCGACGACGTCGACGCGGGGGAGCACCGGTTCGCGGGCGCCCGCCACCACGGTGGGGATGTGGGTGGCCGCGGCGCGCAGCACGTTCGAGGGGGGCAGGGTGCCCACGGCTATCAGTCCGTCGACCCGCAGTTCGGTGAAGGTGCGGGTGAGGTCCTCGCCGAGCCGTCGGTTGAGGTGGCCGTCGGCGAGCAGCATGTGCAGGCCGCTGTCGTGGAGACGGGAGTTCATGCCGTCCAGCAGCTCCACGAACCAGGGGTTGCGCATGTCGTTCAGCAGCACGCCGACCGAGCGGGTGCGGCGCTCGCTCAGACTGCGGGCGGCGGCGTTGGGCCGGTAGCCGAGATCCTCGACGGCGGCCAGCACGGCCTGCCGCTTCTCGGGGCTCACCTGATCGGAGCCGCGCAGCACCAGGGAGACCAGCGATTTCGACACGCCGACCCGTTCGGCCACGTCACGGATCGTCGGGGGTCTCATGGATGGACCGTTCCACAGGCCGGTGGGGGGTGTCAAAGGCATTGACACGAGGGAGGACGGGATTCAGGGTGAGGTGGAGCAAGAATGGAACGGTCCAATGAAGGGCAGTCATGGCCAGCACGCTCGGCGTTGCCGTCGTGGGATTCGGGTGGATGGGCCGGGTGCACACCCAGGCGTACGCCCGTGTCCCGCACCACTTCCCGCACCTGGGCGCACGCCCGCAGCTGATCTCGGTGGCGGAGGCGGTGCCCGGCCGGGCCGAGGAGGCCGCGGCGCAGTTCGGGTTCGCCTCGGCCACCCGCGACTGGCGCGAGGTCGCGCAGGACCCGCGGGTGCAGGCCGTCAGCATCACCGCGCCGAACTTCCTCCACCGCGAGATCGGTGTCGCGATGGCCGAGGCCGGGAAGCACATCTGGATCGAGAAGCCGGTCGGCCTGACCACCGACGACGCCCGCGCGGTGGCCGACGCCGTCGCCGCGGCCGGTGTGCAGGGAGCGGTCGGCTTCAACTACCGCAACGCTCCCGCCGTCGAGGCGGCCCGCGAGCTCATCGCCTCCGGTGAACTGGGCACGGTCACCCACGCCCGCGTCCGTCTCTTCAGCGACTACGCGGCCCACCCGGACGGCGCGCTGACCTGGCGGTACGAGCGGGCGCGCGGGGGCAGCGGAGTGCTGGGCGACCTGGCCTCGCACGGCGCGGACCTGGCCCGCTTCCTGCTGGGCGACATCGCCGCCCTGACCGCCGACACCGCGGTCTTCGTCCCCGAGCGGGCCCGTCCGACCGGTGCCACCGCCGGTCACACCCTGGCCACCGGTGGCGAACGCGGCCCGGTCGAGAACGAGGACTACGTCAACTGCCTGCTGCGCTTCGCCTCCGGCGCCCGCGGTGTGCTGGAGGCCTGCCGGGTCTCGGTCGGCGAGCAGAACAACTACGGCTTCGAGGTGCACGGCACCAAGGGCGCGGTGTTCTGGGACTTCCGCCGGATGAACGAGCTGGGCGTGAGCCGCGGCACGACCTACCAGGACCAGCCGGTCAGCACGGTGCACGTCGGCCCGGGCGCCGGTGAGTACGGCGCCTTCCAGCCGGGCGCGGCGACCAGCATGGGCTACGACGACCTCAAGGTGATCGAGGCGTACCGCTTCCTGCGCTCGATCACCGAGGGCACACCGCACGGGGCCACCCTGGACGACGCCGTGCACAGCGCGGCCGTACTGGACGCCATGACGCAGTCCGTCGACAGCGGAGCGTGGGTGAACCTGGCATGAGCGGCGTACGCATCGGCGTGATCGGCGCGGGCAACATGGGCGCCGACCACGTCGCCACGCTCCATGGCCACGTCTCCGGCGCCGAGGTCACGCGGGTCGCGGACATCGACAAGGAGCGTGCGGCCTCCGTCGCCGGCGCCGTGCCCGGCGCCCGGGCCACGGACGATGCCTACGCGGTGATCGACGACCCGGAGGTCGACGCCGTCGTCATCGCCTCGCACGACACCACCCACGCCGACCTGTCCCTCGCCGCGGTACGGGCCGGGAAGCCGGTGCTGTGCGAGAAGCCACTCGCCCCCACGCTCGAGGAGTGCGTGCGGGTCGTCCGGGAGGAGCGGCGGGCCGGAGGGGGACTGATCTCCCTCGGGTTCATGCGCCGCTTCGACCCCGCCCACACGGAACTCAAGGCCGCCGTCTCCGCCGGGGAGTGCGGCAGCCCGCTGCTCGTGCGCTGCGTCAGCCGGGGCGTGTCCTCCGCGCCCGGCTGCACCGATGAGCTGAGCATCACCGGGTCCGCCATCCATGAATTCGACACCGTGCCGTGGCTGCTCGGCTCGCCCGTCACCGAGGTCAGCTGGCATGCGCCGCGCTCCACGGCGGCGGTGTCCGGCTTCCGGGACCCCCAGCTGATCCTGCTGCACACGGCCGACGGCGCCCTCACCACCGTCGAGGTCTTCCTCAACGCCCGCTACGGCTACGACATCCGCTGCGAGGTGGTGGGCGAACACGGCACCGTTGCCCTCACCCATCCGGCCCGGATCGTGGCGGACTCGGCCCGGACCCGGTCCCGCGGCTACCCCGCCGACTGGCGCCCCCGGTTCGCCGACGCCTACCGGCTCGAACTCCAGGCATGGACCGACACGGTGCGCACGGGAGCCGCGTCGCCTATGGCCACGGCCCATGACGGGCTGGTGGCATCCGCGGTGGCCGGGGCCGTCATCGCGTCCATGGAGGACGGTGGCAGGACCATCCCCGTGCAGGTCCCGGAGGTCTGACCCATGCCCGCCGCTCCCACCACCCTGCCCGCCGCCCGCACCCCGGACCCGATGGACGCCCCCGCCCTGCGCTGGGGCGTCATGGGCACCGGCTGGATCGCGGAGCGTTTCGTCCGCTCCGTCCGGAGGCACACCCGACAGCGGTTCACGGCCGTGGCCTCCCGCGACGCCGCCCGCGCCGAGGACTTCGCGGGCCGCCACGGCATTCCCGGGTCCTACGGCTCGTACGAGGACCTCGCCGCCGCGCCCGACGTCGACGTCGTGTACATCGCCACCGAGCACACCGCCCATCTCGCCTGCGCCCGGATCGCACTGGAGGGCGGCAAGCACATCCTGGTGGAGAAGCCGATCGGCCTGGACGCCGCCCAGGCAGCCGAAATCGCCGAACTCGCCACCGGGCAAGGGCGGTTCTGCGCCGAGGCGCTGTGGACGTTCTTCCTGCCCAAGTTCGACGTCATCCGCCAGATCCTCGACTCCGGTGCCCTCGGCGAGATTCACACCGTGTTGGCGGACCTCGGCGAGCACTTCACCCCCGAACACCGCATCCTGCGCCCCGAACTGGCGGGCGGCCCGTTGCTGGACCTCGGCACCTACCCCGTCTCCCTGGCCACCTGGGTCCTGGGCCCACCGGCGGAGGCGCTGGCCTCGGGGCAGCCCCACCCCGCAGGCGTGAACGGCCAGACGTCGGCGATCCTCCGCGGCCCGCACGGCAGCCAGGCCGTCCTGCACACCACGTTGTTCAGCGACACCCCCACCACCGCCACCATCGCCGGCACCCGGGCCACCCTCAGCCTGCCCGGCCCCTTCTACCAGCCCGGCGACCTCGTCCTCACTCCGTCGGGCAGCGGCAGGCGGATGACGTACACCGAACCGCAAAGCGCCCACGACGCCCTGCACTTCGAGGCCGCCGAGGTGGCCCGGTGCATCGCCGCGGGCCTGCGGGAGACCCCGTTGCGGCCCCTGGAGGATTCGATCGTCACGCTGCGGGCGATGGATGAGATCCGCAGGCTGTGCGGCATCACCTTTGACCAGTAACTCTGGTCCCCGTTTGGCTCGTTCATTTCGGTGACGTCGCGCCCGTCGGCGGATACGGTCTGGTAGGACCGCTTTTTCAGCACCACAGGACGGGTCCCAGCGCCATGACAGCCATCACCACGATCGAACTCGACGACGGCTCACTCCTGCGGGTGGAGACGACCACGCCCACCCCATCCCGCCCGGCATCCGGCGCCCCGTACGAACCCATCGGCAGGCCACGGATGGCAGACGCCGTCGGGGACGCCGCCGACACCTTGCGCAACGCGGTGGACCGGGTGCGCCCGGCCGTCCAGGATGTCGTCGACTCGCTGCGCACGATGTCGTCCCGCCCGGACCGGATCACGCTGGAGTTCGGCATGAAGGTGACCGCCGAGGCCGGTGTGGTCCTCGCCAAAACCGCCGGCGAGGCGCACTTCACCGTGGGAGTCGAATGGGGGCCCGGCGAGCGTGACCGAACCGATGCGCCCTAGTTCTCTGCCGCGTCAGGCCCGGTACGAGCGGGGCGCCGCCCGGGTGTTCGGCTCGGACGGGGTGGTCGCCGGTGCGGGCTTCCTCGTGGCCGACCGGCTGGTGTGCACCTGTGCCCACGTGGTGCAGGAGTCGGGAGGGGGCCGTCCCGAGGGACCGGTTTCCGTGGACTTTCCGCTGCTCACCGGGGCCGACGCGGGAGCCCCGGTCGTCGCCGAGGTGGAATCCTGGAGGCCGGAGGACGACGTCGCGGTCCTGCGCCTGGCCGAGGCGGTGGACGGTACGGAACCGCTGCCGTTCGTGGACGGCACAGGCGATGAGTGGGGCGGCGAGATCCGCGCCTTCGGTTTCCCCGAGGACGCGCCACGCGGGGTGAACGCCACCGGCGTTCTGCGCGGTCGGCAGCGTGCCGACAGGCTCCAGCTCGACCTGGCGGCGCACGGAGTGCCCATCGGGCGGGGGTTCAGCGGGGCCGCGGTCTGGGACGTGACGGGCGGCGCCGTGGTCGGGATGCTGGTCACCCGCGGGCGGTACGGCATCAGCGGCACCGCATATCTGATCCCGGTGGACCGGCTCCTCGGATCGGATGTGTCCCTGCCCTGTCCGTTCCGCGGTCTGGACAGGTTCGAGGAGGGCGACGCCCGGTACTTCCACGGCCGGGAGAACGAGGTGCGCGAGCTGGTGGCGGCGCTGGACTCCCAGCCCCTCACCGTCCTGGTCGGCCCCTCGGGCAGCGGTAAGTCGTCCCTGCTCAGAGCCGGGTTGCTGGCGGACCTGCGGCGTCGTCGCACGCCGTCGGCACTGCGGGTGCCCCAGCCCGCCGACGTATCCGGCGCCACGCCCGAGCACGCCGACGCCTGGGTCGCCGAGGCCGTCACCGCTGTGTGGCACGGTGCGGTGCCCGACACAGCCGCCCGCCAGGAGCGCCTTGCCGCGGTGCGCGAGGCGTGCGCCGGGTCCGAGGCGGAGCGGATCGCCCTGCGGGGCCGACTGTGCGACGAACTCGGGCCGAGGGGCGCCGTGCTCCTTCTCGACCAGTTCGAGGAGTACGCCGCCGACTCGCCGCACGGAGCGCTGCGGGCCTTCCACCTGCTGTCGGCACTGGCGCAGGCCCCCGACCCGGCACAGGGCGGCGGACTGCGCGTCGTGCTGACCGCGCGGCCCGCCACCCTGGAGGCGCTCACCGCGGCCGACACCTCGGCATCGCTGGGCCGTGCGGTGACGTTCCTCGCCCCGATGACCGAGGAGGCGCTCACCCGCGCCGTCGAGGAACCGGTCAGGACCGTGCCCGGGCTCCGCCTCGAGGACGGCCTGATCCGGCGTCTGGTGAACGACGCCGTCGGCGAGCCGGGCTGCCTGCCGCTGCTCCAGTTCACACTCACCCAGCTGTGGCGCCGCCGCGAGGCCAACACCCTGACGCACGCCGCATACGAGGAGATCGGCGGCGTCGGGGGTGCCCTGGCCGCGTACGCCGACACCACCCTCGACCAGTGCCTCGCGCGCAGTGGCACGGCCGAGGACGCCGCCCGTCGCCTCTTCCAGCAGCTCGCCCGGCCCGACGGCCGGGGAGGGTTCACCCGCCGCGCCCTGCCGACCCATCAATTGCCCGCTGAACAGGCGGAGTTGGCGCGCACGCTGGCCGGGCGTCGCCTCCTCGTATGGGATGTCGCGCAACGCGCCGCCGACGAGGGCTCCGGCGGCACCGTGCACGTGGTCCACGAGGCGCTGCTCCGGGAGTGGCCGCGCGTGGCGGGCTGGCTGCGCGACGGCGCCGAGTTCCGCGAGTGGCAGGACCGCACCGCGGGGGACGCCGCCGAATGGGAGGAGCGCGGTCGGCCCGCGGGACTGCTGCCGCACGGGGTGCGCCTGGCCCAGGGCTTGGAGTGGCTGAGTGTCCGCCCCGAAGACCTCACCGACCTCGAACGGGCCTACTTGGAGGCGGGGCGACGGCGGCAGTGGCGGGGGCTGCGACGCCTCTGGGGCCTCACCGGACTCGTCACCGCACTGGCGCTGGTGGCAACGGCACTCGCGGTGGACACCTACCGGGCCCGTCAACGGGACCTGCGCGAGCTGCGCACGGCCGCTGCCACAGAGCTGAGCGAACTGTCCGGCGACACGGCGGAGCGCTCACCGGACAGCGCGTTCCGCTACGCCGCGGGCGCCTGGCAGGCGCGGCACACGCCGGAGGCGCAGCAGGCGCTGTTCGGCCAGTACGTCCGTGCGCACGACGTCGTGTCCTCGCACAGCGGGCTGTGGCGGGGCTCGGCACGGTCGATGAAGGCGACACCGGACGGCCGGACTCTCGTGGTGATCTCCCAGCCGGACGGCAGGGCCGCCTTGGACGTCACGGCCGTCACCGGTGCCCGCGAGGGAGGACCACGCGCGACACGGCTGCGCGGCGTACCCGCCGACCTCGGATTGGGCGGCCTTCAGGACGCGGTCAGCGACGACGGCCGGCGCTACGCGATGGCGACGGCGGACGGGAGCGTCCTGCTCTGGAACCTGACCGATACCGTCCCCCGGCCGCACACCGTGTCCGGTCCGTTGGCCGACCGCGGGGACGCCTACGAGACATCGGTGGACTTCTCCGAGGACGGCAAGCGCCTGCTGCACTTCTTCCGCTTCGAGGAGCCGCGCCCCGAGGACGCCGGACGACGGGCGCTGGTGCGTCTGTGGGACGCGGCAACCGGCCGGAAACTGCCCGTGTCCCAACGGTCCGTGGACCGGCAGGAGCCCCAGGAGCCCAGATCCGCCTGGCTGCTCGGGAACGGGGACCGGCTCGCCGTGACCGCCGGCCGACGGGTGAGCGGCGGGCGGCAGTCACGCTACGAGCGCTCTCTCGATGTTCATGCCACCGAAACCGGCGAACGCGTCCGCCGGGTCTACCGGCAGGCGGACGCCATGGGAGAGCAGCAGGCCGACCGGGGGCGCGGTGTCTGGGTGATGCCGCGGGACGGCGCCGCCCGCTGGTACTCCGTGGTTCCCGGAGCGCATCAGCCGAGCGGCACGCTCGCGGGGAGCATCAGGGGCGTGGACGAGACGGGAACCCACCTCGTCCACGAGAACGGCACGACGTCGGCCCAGCGGGGCGATTTCCGGCGCGTCACGATCCTCGACGCACGCGGCGACCACCGTTACTGGACCGCCACGGTGCCGGGCAAGGCGCAATCCATGGGTGTCGCGGTCGCCGGAAGCGGCCCGGGCCCGCGCACGCTGCTCACCGCCGAGGGCAACTCCCTGCTTCGGGTGCGGGCCGCACCGGCGCCCCCGCCGCTTCAGGCGCGTAACGACGACACGCTGGGGACCACCGATGCCGCCCTCGCCGCGGAACCCGACGGCCCGCGCACCGCACGCCTGTACCGGGGGCGGCTCGAGGTGCTGGGTCCCGGCGTCCAGCGGCGCGACACGCTCCTTTCCGAGCGCGTCCGCAAGCAGAAGGACCTCGCCCTCCGCCTGCTCTGGGTCGCTCGCAAGGGCGCGGACGCGCTGCTGGTCTGGTCCGAGAAGTCCACCACCGCGCTCCTGTACGACGCCGACACCCTGCGCCCGCGCGGGAGGGTCACGTGGGACTGCGGCCGGGCAGGCAGCCCGGTCTGGAACGCGCCGCAGGACATCGTGCAGACGGCCGGAGGTGAACTGGTACTCCTCTGCCGGGGCGGCAGCCTGGTCCGGCTCGACCCGCGCACCGGAGTCCAGAGCGGCGGCCCCGTCCACCTGGAGCGGACCCCGCCGGAATCGGGCGCCATTCCCGAAACAGGCCAGCTCACCCCGAGGCCGGGCCGCCGCGACCACGTGGCGGTGGTCATGGACCCATGGCGGGAGCGCGGCCGGGCCGAGGTGTGGGACGCGCGGCGCGGCACCCGCGTCGCACGGCTCGAAGGCGCCCCGCTCCGCTACAACGGGACGGACTGGCTGGCCTTCACCCCCGACGGCGACCGGCTTGCCGCGCTCGAAGAGGACCGCAGGGTGGCGTGGTGGCGGGTGGACGACGAGCACAGGGAGCCCCGGACCCGTCGTCTGGAGGAGGCCGGGGGACTCCTGGGCGTGGCGGGTGACGGAACCCTCGTCGTCAGCTTCGTGGGGCACATCGGTCTGGTCTCTCCCGGCGGTGAGCTGCTCGGCCGCCTCGAAGGGCCTGCGGCGGAAAGCCCGGCCGCCTGGCGCCTCGCCGGCGGTACGCTGCGCCTGCTCAGCCCCGACGACGACCTGACCCTCCGCCTTTCCCCGGGCCAATGGCACCGGACCGTGTGCTCAGCCCTGCAAGGCCCCTACACCCCCGCCCAGCGCGCCGCCCCGCGTCTGGGGGTGTCTCGGGACATAGAGCCGTGCCCGGGTGACGAGTGACCCATGTCTGCACGGGCTCGGTCAGGCGGCGGCCTCCGCATGGCCGTGCAGGCGCGCGACCACCTCGGTCAGCTGCGTGGCGACTTCGGCGTCATCGGCCGGGTGGGTCTCCGCGAAGCGGGTCACCGAACCGGGGATGGAGAGCTTGATGTCCTCCAGCACCTTGCCACCGGCGATGCCCGCGGCCTTGCGGGTCTCGTCCTGCGCCCACACACCGCCGTACTGGCCGAAGGCGGTGCCGACGACGGCGACCGGCTTGCCGCCGAAGGCACCGGCGCCGAACGGGCGGGACAGCCAGTCGATGGCGTTCTTCAGGACGGCCGGGATGGTGCCGTTGTACTCGGGCGAGACGAGCAGGAAGGCGTCCGCGGACTGCGCGGCCTCGCGCAGCTTGGCGGCGGCGGCCGGGACCTCGTCCTTGACGTCGATGTCCTCGTTGTAGAACGGGATCTCGGCCAGGCCCTCGAAGATCTCCACGTCCGCGCCCTCGGGGGCGAACGTGACGGCCGCCTCGGCGAGCTGGCGGTTGTGCGAACCGGCGCGAAGGCTGCCGACGAGCGCAAGAATACGAACGGACATACGAACTCCACGGTGCTGAAATGTGCCACTGTCATCCGGACCGAGGTCCGTTTAATGTTGTAGCAGCTAACCGGACCACGGTCCAGTTTTCTTGTCCCGTGCTTTACGCTGTTTTCATGTCCAGCGCCCTGCCACCTTTGCCGACGCCACAACAGCCGCTCGGCGAGCCCGAGTTGCTCCAGCTCAGCACCGCCGGGGACGAGCCGTGCCTGCGGGCCGACGCGGCGCGCAACCGGGCCCGGCTGCTGGAGGCCGCCGCCCGGCTGATCGCCGAGCACGGTGCCGCCGGGGTGACGATGGAGGCGGTGGCCGCCGCCGCCCGGGTGGGCAAGGGGACCGTCTTCCGCCGCTTCGGCGACCGCACCGGACTCCTGATGGCGCTGCTGGATCATTCCGCGAAGACGCTTCAGGCCGACTTCCTCGGCGGGCCGCCGCCGCTGGGTCCCGGAGCGCCGCCCGAGGAGCGGCTGCGGGCGTTCGGCGTGGCGGTGCTGCACCGCTCGGCGGAGCAGCTGGACCTGCAACTGGCGGCCGAGCCGGAGCCCGCTCGCCGGTTCGCCCACCCGTCGGCCCAGGCGCTCACCACGCACGTCACGGTCCTGCTGCGGCAGATCACACCCAACGCCGACTGTGATCTCCTGGCCCAGGTGCTGATGGGATATCTCGACCCTGCCCTGGTCCACCACCTGACCCGGCAGCGCGGGATGCCCCTGGAGCGGCTGGAAGCGGGCTGGGCCGACCTGGTCGCCCGGGTGACGGGTACGGAGCCGGGCCCTTGAGCCCACGAACCGGCTGAGCTTTCCGGCCTCAGACGCGATCGATGGCTTCCGCGGCACCGGTGAGCCGGGGCCGGGGCGTGTTCTCCCGGCGCGGGAGCAGCAGCGGGGTCGCCAGGAGGAGGATTCCGGCGGCCGCGACCGCGGTCCGGGGGCTGGTGGCGGCGGCCAGCAGCCCCCACAGGGCGGTCATGGCCGCGATGGCGGCGCTGCTGCTGACCGACCACGCGGTCAGGGTGCGGGCGACCCGGTCGGGGCCGGTGTGGTCGAGCCGGTAGGTGGCCAGCAGGGGAGCGAACAGGCCGCAGCACGTCACCAGGCCGAGCTGAACGGCGATGACCAGCACGATCCCGGGGATACCAGGACCGACGAACGCCAGTCCCACGGGCCAGCACGCACGCAGCGCCCCGGCGGTGAGGAGCATCCTGTGCTGCCCGAACCGGGCGGCGAGCGGGCGCGCCAGGCGGGCGCCGATCAGCCCGCCGACGCAAGGGGCCGCGAACGCCAGGCCGTACTGCCAGGGGGCGAATCCGAGGTCGCCCAGCAGGAGTACGGCCAGCAGCGGCTCGGAGGCCATGATCAGACCGTTGACCACGATCGCGTTGAAGAACAGCGGGCGCAGCCCCGGGTGGGTGAGGATGTGGCGCCACCCTTCGAGCAGATCGCCCGCGCGCAGCCGCCGTGGGCCGGTGCGCGAGGGGCGCGGTTCCGTCCCGCCGATGGCGCGGATGCCCAGCGCCGAGAGCAGATAGCTGACCGCATCGGCCACGATGGTCGTCACCGGGCCGAACATCCCGATCGCGGCCCCGCCGAGGGGCGGCCCGACCACCGTCGCGGTCCATGTCGTGGACTCGAACCGGCTGTTCGCGACGAGCAGGTCCTCCGGCGGCAGGAGCGTTTTCAGATACGCGCCACTGGCGGCGTTGAAGGCGATGTTGGCCGCGGCGACGGCGACGGACACGACGAGGAGTTGTGCGAAGGTGAGCCGGCCGAGCGCGAACGCGGCGGGGACGCTCATCATCGCCGCGAACCGGACCAGGTCCATCGCCACCATGACCGGCCGCTTGCGGCGGAACTCCACCCACGGCCCGAGCGGCACCGCGACCAGGGCCCCCACGGCGCGCCCCGCGGCGGCCAGCGCCGCCACCTCCGCCGGTCCTGAATGCAGCACCAGGACCGCGATCAGGGGAAATGCGCCGAAGCCGAACCCCGTACCGTACGCGCTGACCGCATACGCCGCCCACAGCCACCCGAACCGACGCCCCAGCGCCCGTCTGCCCGCCATGCTCCATGCCCCCTCGCCGCCGACCCGCACCCACCACACGCTGACCGTCGGTATCCAAGCGAGGAGTGAGGGCCGGATCAAACAACCGATCCGCCGCACGACACAACCGGCGGTTGTGCGGATATCCTGCCCGGCGTGGATCTCGACGCCGTGCGCACCTTCGTGGCCGCCGCGGAGGCGGGGCGGTTCCAGGACGCCGCCACCGACCTGGCGGTCACCCAGCAGGCCGTCTCCAAACGCATCGCCACGCTGGAGAAGGCCCTCGCGGTGCGGCTGTTCACCCGCACCGCGAGGGGAGCGAAGCTCACCATCGACGGACAGGCGTTCCTGCCCCACGCCCGCGAACTCCTCCAGGCCGAAGCGCGGGCTGTTGCCTCCGTGTGCCCCGGCCGCCGTGCGCTGCGTGTCGATGTGATCGGCCGACGGCTCGCCCCGGCCGCCACGCTGCGCGACTTCCACCGCGCGCACCCCGAGGCCGAGCTGGACGTCGTGACCCTCGTCGACGTCGACACGGCCATCGACGCCCTCCGCTCCGGCACCATCGACGCGTCCTTCCGCGCCGTCACCATGCCCGGCCGGAAGCTCCCCGACGACATCGGCGCCACCCGCGCCTTCGACGAGCCCGTCCAATTGCTCACCGGACCGGCCCATGAACTCGCCACCGCCCGCGCGGTCATGCCCGCCGAACTCGCCGGATACCGGATCTGGATGCCCGGCCTCGTCCCCGGCACCGAGTCGACGGCCTACTACGACGACCTCGCCACCGCGTTCGGGCTGACCATCGAGATCACCGGCCCCGACTTCGGGACCGAGCCCCTGCTCGACACCGTCGCCGACTCCCGGTCCCTGGCCACCTTCGTCGGCGAACAGACACGCCTCGTCTGGCCCGCCGAGCACGACCTGCGCCGCATCCCCCTGCGCGACCCGACACCGGTCTACCCGCACTCCCTGCTGTGGCACCGCGACAACCCGCACCCGGCGCTCGACGCCCTCCGCCGCCACTTCGACTCCGGCCGGTTCGACCGCTCCGCCGCCGGGACCTGGACACCCGCCTGGGCACACTGAACCGCCGGGCGATCGCCTCGCGGTCCCGGGCCGGACACCCCCGGCGCCTCCGGCCCTGGCGGGACGTACTCTCGAGCCCACGGAACAGCAGCCGCGGTCGGAGGAACGATGTCAGGCGCATGTTGCGCCCCCAGCTCAGGGGGCAGCGACCAGGAGAACCCCGAGCCGTCCACCGCGCCGACGGTCCAGGCCCCGGAGCGGGACCGGGCGCAGGGGCTGCGCGCCATGCTGCGCATCCCCGGGGGGACGTATCTGATGGGAGGCGACGACGCCGACGCGTTCCCCGAGGATGGTGAAGGCCCGGTCCGGGAGGTGCGGATGTCGCCGTTCCGTATCGACGCCACCGCCGTCACCAACCGGCAGTTCGCGGCGTTCGTGCGCGGCAGCGGCTACCGGACCGACGCCGAGCGCTACGGCTGGTCCTTCGTGTTCTACGCACTCGTCCACCCCGGCGCCCGGCGCATGGTGCGCGACGGAACGGTGGCGCAGGCGCCCTGGTGGCTCGCGGTCGAGGGGGCGTGCTGGCGGGCGCCGTACGGCCCGGGGGCGTCATGGACCGAGCTGTCGAACCACCCCGTCGTCCACGTCTCCTGGCGCGACGCCTCCGCCTACGCGGCATGGGCGGGCAAGCGCCTGCCCACGGAGGCGGAGTGGGAGATGGCGGCGCGTGGCGGTCTGGAACGCTCCCGCTTCCCCTGGGGGAATGAGCTGCTGCCCCGCGGGCAGCACCGCTGCAACATCTGGCAGGGGAAGTTCCCGCAGGTCAACACGGGCGAGGACGGATATCTGGGGACCGCGCCGGTCAAGTCCTACCGCGCCAACAACTACGGCCTGTACAACACGTCGGGCAACGTGTGGGAATGGTGTTCCGACTGGTGGAGCACCACATGGCACGCGGCCGACCGCCCGGAGACCCGCCACGATCCGGCCGGTCCTCCCACCGGGGAGGCGAAGGTGATCCGCGGCGGCTCCTATCTGTGCCACGCGTCGTACTGCAACCGCTATCGCGTCGCCGCGCGCACGGCCAACACCCCCGACAGCAGCACCGGTCACATGGGGTTCCGCTGCGCCGCGGACCTGCCCGGCTCCCCCTGACGAACCCCATCCGCCGACCGCCCGCCCGGGCCCCGGACCGGGGGCGGGGGTGGTTGACACAGGCAACGGGAGCGGGCGAAACTGACGCCCAGATTACTGGTAAGGCCAGTTAACTGGAGCCTTTGTCCGGAACCTCCAGGGGTCTGCCGGCCGCGCAAAGGAGCGTTCTGGATGACCAACGCCTCCCCGCATACGCCGTCCGCGAGCGGGACCTTCCAAGGCAAGATCGGCACCACCTACGAGGAGTCGACCCCGTGGTGGCCCGACGAGCAGAAGCTGCCCGAGGACACGCCCAATGTCGTGGTCATCGTCCTCGACGACGTCGGCTTCTCCGACCTCGGCTGCTTCGGCTCGGACATCGACACCCCGGCCATGGACGCCCTCGCCACCGGCGGCCTCCGCTACGCGAACTTCCACACCACCACGCTGTGTTCGCCGACCCGTGCCTCGCTGCTGACCGGCCGGAACCACCACTCCGTCGGCATGCGCATGCTGTCCAACTTCGACACCGGCTTCCCCAGCGGCCGCGGACGGATCACCACGGCCGCCGCGACCCTGCCCGAGGTGCTGCGCGACAGCGGCTTCAACACCATGGCCGTGGGCAAGTGGCATCTGGCGCCGATGGAGCAGACCACCCCGTCCGGTCCGTACACGCAGTGGCCGCTGTCGCGCGGGTTCGAGCGCTACTACGGATTCCTGGAAGCCGAGACGGACAGCTTCTATCCGGAGCTGTTCTACGACAACCACGCCGTGGATCCGCCGAAGACCCCGGAAGAGGGCTACCACCTCAGCGAGGACCTGGTCGACCGGTCGATCGAATTCGTCCGCGACCAGACGTCGGTCACTCCGGACAAGCCCTTCTTCCTGTATCTGGCGTTCGGCGCGGCCCACGCCCCGCACCAGGCTCCCCAGGAGTACCTGGACAAATACCGGGGCCGGTTCGACCACGGCTGGGACGCCGAGCGTGCCACCCGGCACGCCCGCCAGATCGAACGCGGCATCCTGCCGCCCGGCACCGAACTGGCGCCGCGCAACCCCGGGGTCGTGCCCTTCGACGAGTTGTCGGACGACGAGAGGAAGCTGGCCGTACGCCTCCAGGAGGCCTACGCGGCGATGCTCGACCACACCGACCACCACATCGGGCGGCTGATGGAGTTCCTGGAGCAGATAGGCCAGATGGAGAACACCATCACCATCCTGCTCTCGGACAACGGGGCCAGCCAGGAGGGCGGACAGAAGGGTTCGCTCAACCCCACCGCGTTCCAGAACGGCATCCCCGAGGACCTGGCGGAGATGGTCGCGCGGATCGATGACATCGGCACCACGCGCGCCCACGCCAACTACCCGTGGGGCTGGGCGCAGGCGGGGAACACGCCGTTCAAGCGCTACAAGCAGAACACCCACGAAGGCGGTGTCCGCTGCCCGCTCATCGTGCAGTGGCCCCGGGGGCTGCCGCGCACCGGCGAGGTCAGGCAGCAGTTCCACCACGTCAACGACATCGTCCCGACCCTCTTCGAAACGCTCGGTGTGCAGGCCCCCGAGGTCTACAACGGCATCCCGCAACTGCCGATCCACGGCGTCAGCATGGCCTACACCTTCGGCTCGCCGACCGCGCCCACGCGCAAGGAAGCCCAGTACTTCGAGATGTTCGGGCACCGCGCGATCTGGCACGACGGCTGGAAGGCCGTCGCCTTCCACCAGCGCGGCACGTCCTTCGACGAGGACCAGTGGGAGCTGTACCACCACGACACCGACTTCTCGGAGTGCAACGACCTGGCGCGGGAGCGGCCCGAGCAACTACAGAAGATGATCGCCCGCTTCTGGGTGGAGGCGGGGAAGTACGACGTGCTGCCGCTGGACGACCAGGGGTTCGCCTACCGGGCGAAGATTCCGCGCCCCGGCTCGCCGCGCATGCGCACCACCTTCACGTACTACCCCGGCATGGCCCATCTGCCCATTGCCGCGGTGCCACCGGTGATGAACCGCGCGCACCGCATCACCGCACAGGTCGACCGGGCCACCGCGTCGGACGAGGGCGTCCTGGTGTCCCTGGGCAGCATCAGCAGCGGATACGTGCTGTACGTCAAGGACAACCGGCTGGTCTACGAGTACAACTTCCTCGGCACCCGGTACACGGTGACCTCGGAGGAAGAACTCCCCACCGGCCCGGCGGAGTTGACCTTCGAGTTCGTCAAGACCGGCGACATGCGGGGCGTCGGACACCTCTCCGTGTCGGGACGGCCGGTCGGAAGCGAGGACATTCCCCGTGTCCTCCCGCACTTCCTGGGATGGCAGGGCCTAGACATCGGCCGGGACACCCTGTCGCCCTCCTCGCCCAGCTATGAGGGCGAGTTCGCGTTCACCGGGACGCTCGAGAAGGTCGTCTTCACGGTCGCGCCGGACGAAGAGGGCACGGAGCCCTTCGAGCGCATCGACTGATACGCGCATCGACGGATACGGAACCTTGAAGGCCCCTCTTCCGGGTGAACCACCTGGAAGAGGGGCCTGAAGCATGCCCGGCGCCCGTCAGCTGGGCGGCGTGAAGCGCCCGTCGATCGCCGTCCAGCCCCCGTCCACGAAGAGCTGGCTCCCCGTGACGAAGGACGACGCGTCCGACGCGAGGTAGACGACGGCGCCGGCCAGTTCGTCCGGCCGGGACCAGCGGCCCAGGGCGCTCTTGGACGCGTAGGCCTCCGACCACTCCGGCACGGACCTGATCTGCGCGGTCAGCGGCGTGTCCACGACGCCCGGGGCGACGGTGTTCACGCGCACGCCCGACGGGCCCAGTTCGGCCGCCGCCGTCCGCAGCATCTGGACGAGTCCGGCCTTGGTGGCCGCGTACACCCCCTGCCCCGGCTCGACGGCCACCGCGCGGATCGAGCTGAAGCCGATGATGCTTCCCCCGCCGCGTTCGGCCATGCCCCGGCCGAACGCCCGCACCAGGTCGAACGATGCGCGCAGATTGAGCGCCACCACCCGCTCGAATTCCTCCGCGGTGTAGTCGAGCAGGGGCTTGCGCACATTGGTCGCGGCGGTGAAGACGAGCACGTCGACGGGGCCCAGCTCGTCGGCGGCGCGGGCGACCGCCTCGCCGTCGAGCACGTCGAGGGCGTACGGGACGAGGCCCGGTCCCATCGACGCCGACTCCGTGGCCGCCGTCAGATCGCGGTCGGCGCACACGACCGTGGCGCCGTGCGCGGCGAGGGCCAGGGCGCTCTCGCGGCCGATTCCGCTGCCCGCGCCCACCACGACGGCCTTGCGGCCATCGAGCCTGAACAGGCGGGAGTACGCCTCCACCGCATGGGTGTGGTCCTTCGTTTCCATGGTCCTCACGGCTTCGTTGTCGTCGGACGGATCACTGCCATCCGGGTCACGGTGAGCTCTTCGATGGCGAACCTCGGGCCTTCCCTTCCGGCCCCGGAGTCCTTCACCCCGCCGTACGGCATGACGTCGGAACGGAAGCCGGGAACCTCGTTGACGACCACTCCGCCCACCTCCAGGCGGTCGAGAGCGGTGAACGCCGTGTCCAGGGAGCTGGTGTAGACGCTCGCGTGCAGTCCGTAGCGTGAGTCGTTGACCAGGTCGAACGCCGTGTCCAGATCGGGTACGGAGCGCACCGCGACCACCGGGCCGAAGACCTCCTCGTCCCAGACGGGGAGGGCGCCGTCCACGTCGAGCAGCACGGTGGGCTCGATCACCCCGTCGGTGACCCTGCCTCCGGCCACCAGGGACGCCCCGGCCGCCACCGCCTCGTCCCGCCACGCGCACACCCGCTCGGTCGACCGCTTGTCGATGAGCGCCGAGACGCGCGTCTGCGGATCGCGGGGATCGCCCACGGTCACCTGGGCCACCCGCTCCGTCAGGCGGTCCACGAACTCCTTGCGCACCGCGTCCACGACGATGACCCGCTGCACACTGATGCACGCCTGGCCCGACGCGTAGTAGCCGCCGCGCACCACCGCGTCGGCGGCGGCGTCGAGGTCGGCGTCGGCGGCCACCACCAGGGCGGCGTTGGAGCCGAGTTCGAGCAGCACCTTGGTGGGTGCCGCGTCGCGGGCGATCCGGTGGCCCACGGCGGCGGAACCGGTGAAGGACACCGCCCCGATCCGGCGGTCGGTGGTCAGCGCGACGCCCACCTCCGGCCCTCCGGTCACCAGCTGCACCGCGGCTCGCGGCGCGCCGCCGGAGCGCAGGGCCTCGCGGAGGAGGTGTACGAGCCACAGGGTGGCCAGCGGCGTCTGCGGGGCGGGCTTGGCGATGACCGGGCATCCGGCGGCCAGCGAGGGCGCGATCTTGTGCGCGGCGAGCAGCAGCGGGTAGTTGAAGCCCGAGATGCCCACCACCACGCCGATCGGCTTGCGGGTCCAGAAGCCGAGCAGTCCCTCACCCGACGGCAGCAGGTCCAGCGGCACCGTCTCCCCGTGCAGCCGGGCCACTTCCTCGGCCGCCGTCAGCAGGGTCAGCAGGGTGCGGTCCACCTCGACACGGCAGTCGACCAGCGGCTTGCCGGTCTCCAGGACCAGGAGCCGCTCGAAGTCCGCGCGCCGGGAGGCGATTGCCTCGTGGGTCGCGAGCAGCGCGGCCCTGCGGGTGTGCGAGGGGAGCCGTCCGACCTGCTCGCGCAGGGCGACGGCCGCGTCGACCGCGGCGCGTGCGAGGTCGGTGTCCCCGACGGGGGCCCGGGCGACGAGCGTCCCGTCGTAGGGGAAGCGGACGTCCTCGGTGGCGGGTGCCTCGACCCAGCGGTCGCCGATGGGAAGACCCTCGGGGAACTCCAGCACCACGGGGGGTTCGCCGTCGGCGGGTTGGACGTGGGTGGTCACGGTCGGTACTCCCGGTTGAGGTCGGCCGCCGACACCCCGGACAGTGCCTTGCCCAGGGTCGGGACGGCGGCGATCAGCCTGCGTGTGTAGGAATGCTGCGGGTCCTCGTACACCTGCTCCGTGTCCCCGGTCTCCACGATCTGCCCGGCGTGCATGACCGCGACCCGGTCGCACACATGGCGGACCACGGACAGGTCGTGGGAGACGAAGACCAGCGTCAGGGACAACTCGTCGACGAGGTCGGCGATCAGGTTGAGCACCTGGGCCCGTACGGACACGTCCAGGGCGCTCACCGGCTCATCGGCCACGATGATCTTCGGACGGGGGGCGAGGGCGCGCGCGATCGAGATGCGCTGCCGCTGGCCGCCGGAGAACTGGTGCGGATAGCGGTCCGCCGCGTCGGCGCGCAGGCCGACGGCCTCCAGCAGCTCGGCCACCCGCTCCCGGCGGTTCCCGTGCCCCTGGGCGACGAGCGGCTCGGCCACGATGTCGCCCACCCGCATGCGCGGGTCCAGTGAACTCATCGGGTCCTGGAACACGAGCTGGAGCCGCTCGCGGACGAACTTCAGCCGTCTCTCCCGGAGCCCGGTGATGTCCCGGCCGTCGATCGCGACGCTGCCGCTGGTGGGGCGGTCGAGCCCGGCCAGAATCCGCAGCAGGGTCGACTTGCCGCACCCCGACTCGCCCACGATGCCGAACCGCTGTCCCTGGGGGACGGCGAAGCTGACGCCGCGCAGGGCGTGCACCGGGGGGCTGGGGTGGCGCAGCGAGGTGCGCGGCCGCCGGTAGTCGCGGGTGACGTCGCGGACGTCGATGGCGTGCGCGGGGCCGGTCGTCTGCCCGGGTGCGAGAGGGACGCTGGTCGGCTGCTCAGCCACGGCCGGCCTCCTGGTTCGCGGGTGTGCCGGTCCCGGGTGCGCCGCTCTCGGGTACCGGGTGGAAGCAGGCGTAGCCGGAGTCCGGGCCGGTGGAGACCCAATCCGGTCTGGTGGCGCACACTTCGGTCGCCTGGGTGCATCTGTTCCGGAAGACGCATCCGGCGGGGAACTGCCCGGCCGGCGGGACCGACCCGCCGATCGTGACCAGCCGGCCGCGGTCGTCGACCGCGGTCAGGTCGGACGCGCCGATCAGGCCCTGGGTGTAGCGGTGCCGGGGGCGCGTGAAGACCTCCCGGACCGGGCCGGACTCGACCAGCCGCCCGCCGTACATCACCATGACCCGCTCGCAGGCGGTGGCCACCACGGCGAGGTCATGGGTGATGAAGAGCATGGCCGACCTGCGGTCCTGGACGCCGCTCACGATCAGGTCGAGCACCCGCGCCTGCACGGTGACGTCGAGCGCGGTGGTGGGTTCGTCGCAGACCAGGAGCGCGGGGTCGTTCGCGAGGGCGATGGCCAGCACCACCCGCTGCCGCTGGCCGCCGGAGAACTGGTGCGGGTAGGCGTCCGCGGCGGACGCGGGATCGGGAAGCCCCACCTGGGCGAGCAGTTCCACGGCGGCGGCGCGGGCGGATGCCCGGTCGGGCCTGGTCCGGTGGATCAGCAGCACCTCGGCGATCTGCCGCCCGACCTTCATGGTGGGGTTCAGGGCGGTCATGGGCTCCTGGAAGACCATGGCGATCTCCTTGCCCCGCACCCGGGACATCCGCGCCTCGTCGGCCCCCACCAGGTCGTGGCCGACTCCGGCGAGCCGCACCGAACCCGTGGCCCGGAGCCCCTCGGGGAGCAGGCCCATGACGCTCAGCGCGGTCAGCGACTTGCCCGACCCCGACTCACCGATCAGGCCGACCCGCTCGCCGGCCCGGATGGTGAAGTCGACGTCCTCGACGAGCGTGCGGCCGCCCACCGTGACATCGAGGTTCCGCACGGACAGGACATCATCGGCGGAGCCCTGCCCGGAGGCCGGTCCCGTGGCGGGCGCCGTGTCAGGTGCCGGGGTCATCGGTGGTCCTCCAGCTTGGGGTCGAAACGGTCGCGCAGGCCATCGCCGAGCAGGTTGAATCCGAGCACCGCCACCGCGATCGCGACGCCGGGGAACACCGCCAGCCGGGGAGCGATCGACAGCAGCTCCTGGCTCTCCTGCAACATCCGGCCCCAGGACGGTGTGGGGGGCGGGGTGCCGAAGCCCAGGAAGGACAGCGCGGCTTCGGCGAGTACGGCGATGGCGAAACCGACCGACGCCTGCACGATGACGAGACTGCTGACGTTGGGCAGGACGTGCCGCACGGCGATCGCGAACGGCCCGCGGCCCGCCGCCCGCGCGGCGATCACGTACTCGGTCTGCATGACCTGGAGCGTGCCGCCGCGGATCAGCCGGGCGAAATGGGGGATGGACGCGATGCCGATGGCGATCATCGCGACCAGCGTGCCGGCCCCGTACACGGCGGCGAACATGATCGCCAGCAGGAGCGCCGGGAAGGCGAGGAGCAGGTCGTTGCCGCGCATCAACAACTCGCCGAACCAGCGGGGCGCCATTCCGGCGACGATGCCGAGGGGCACTCCGACCAGGGCGGCGACCCCCACCGCCACGAAGCCGACGAACAGTGTGGTGCGCGAGCCCATCAGGATCTGGCTGAACACGTCGCGGCCGAACTTGTCCGTGCCGAACCAGTAGTCCCACGACGGCTCCTGAAGCCGCACCGAGGGGTCGACGAGGGTCGGATCGTGCGGGGTCCACACGAAGGACAGCAGCGCCATGCCGATCACGACCGAGACGATGAGCCCGCCCACCAGGAGGCTGCCCGTGACCGGGCGGCGCCGACGGCGAGTGGCGGCGGGCGCCGCGGGCGCGACGGTGGCTTCGATGTCCGGAGCACTCATGACGTGCCTCCCCTGAGCCGCGGGTCGATCAGCAGATAGACCATGTCCACCAGGAAGTTCACGAGCAGCACCGCCATTGCGATGATCATGACCACGTCCTGCACCACGATGAGGTCCCGGTTGGCGACGCTGTCCAGCAGCAGGCTGCCGAGCCCGGGGATGACGAAGACCCGTTCGATGACGACGGAGCCCACCAGCAGCGTGGCGAGCTGCAACGCCAACACGGTGACTACGGGCACCGACGCGTTCCGCAGGCCGTGCCTCAGCAGTGCCTGCGTCGGGCGGAGTCCCTTGGCGCGAGCGGTGCGCAGATAGTCCTCCCGGAGGACGTCGAGCACGGCGCTGCGCACATAGCGGGTGAGCACCGCAGCCTGCACCAGTCCGAGGGCCAGCGCGGGCATCACCAGCTGTTTGAGGAACAGGACCGGATCCTGCACCGGGGGTGTCCAGCCGTTCGCCGGCAGCCACCCGAGCCCCACCGCGAACACGGTGATCAGGAGGATGCCCGCGAGGAAGGCCGGGACGGCCACGCCGACTTGGGACAGGGCCGAGAGCACGAGCCCGGACGGCTTGCGGTGCCGCACGGCCATGAGGGTGCCCATGGGGATGGCCAGGAGACAGGCGACCACCATCCCGGTGCCGACGAGCCACAGGGTGACCTGGAGGCGGTCGGCGAGCTGCGGGCCGATCGGCGCGTGGGAGATGTAGGAGTTCCCCGGGTCGAAGGTCAGCAGCCCGTGGACCCAGCTGAGGTATTGGGTCACCAGCGGCCGGTCGAGCCCGAACTCCTGGCGCAGTTGCGCCACGGCCGAGTCGGACGCGCTGACGCCGAGGGCGACGCGGGCCGGATCCCCTGGCAGCACCGCCATGAACGCGAACACCAGCACGGAGCTCACGGCAAGGCTGGCCAGGAGGATCGTGATCCGCTGAACCAGACGGACGATCATCGGTAGAGGCCGCCTTTCATGACCGGCCCAGGCCGGTGAGATCCAGTGACTCGGAGACGGCGTTCACGGGCAGGCCGGTGATGTCCTTGTCCGCCACCATCAGGTTGGGCAGCAGGAACAGCCAGTCGGCCGCGGCATCCTTGGACAGCAGCCGGGCCGCCGCCCGCATGGAGGTGATCTGCTGTTCCCGGCTGCCCTGGTCCGCCTTCTTGAGCAACGCGCGGAATCGAGGGTTGTCGTAGTGGGTGTAGTAGCTCTTGTCCCCGAACACCGTCTGCATGTCGCGGGGCTCCACATGGCCGATGATGGACATGTCGTAGTCGGAGTTCTTGAACACGGTGGTCAGCCAGGCGGCGGGGAACTCCAGCTGGTCCAGCTTGACCTTGAACCCGGCCTGTTCGAGCTGGCTCTTGACCACGGTGCCGCACGCGGTGGCGTAGGGCAGCGTCGGTATGCGCAGCCGCAGCGTGCGGTTCGCTTCGCCGGACTCCTTCAGGAGCTTCTTGGCCTTGTCGCGGTCGTACGGATACAGGTCCGTCAGGTTCTGGTACCACGGGTCGGTCGGGGGGACCATGCTGCCGATGAGCTTGCCGCGGCCTGCCCAGCAGGTGTCCATCAGGGCCTTGTGGTCGATGGCGTAGCGGACCGCTTGGCGGGCCTTCGGGTTCTTCATGGGGCCCGAGCCGTTGTTGAGGGAGAGGACCACCTCGCCGTTGGTCGTGCCCTCGATGACCTTGTACTTCGAGTTGTTCTGGAACCGGTACAGGGACTCCGGGGACTGCATCTGGCCGATCACGTTGATGGTGCCCGTGAGCAGCGCGTTGTTCATGGCCGTCGGGTCCTTGAAGTACTTGAGGGTGACCGACGCGAAGTGGGGTTCGCGCCCCCAGTAGCCGTTGCGACGGGCCAGGGTGATCGAGTCGCCGCGGTTCCACCTCTTCACCACGTACGGGCCGGTGCCCACCGGCTCGGTGGCCAGCTTGCGCACGCCGGTCCGGCTGAACATCGCGCCGACGCGGGTGGTCATCCGGTACAGCCAGTCGTTGCTCGGCTGTTTCAGGGTGACCTCGAGTTCGGTGGGCGACACCGCCCGCACCGAGTCCACGACCTTCATCTGGGCCTTCTGCGCCACCGTCCAGGCGGACGCGACGCGTTCGATGGAGAACTTGGCGTCCTCGGCCGTGAACCGTGCGCCATTGCTGAACGTGGCGTCCTTCACCAGGTGGAACGTGTACGTCTTGCGGTCCTTGGACAGGCTCCACGACGTGGCCAGATCGGGCCGGATCTTCCCGGACTGGTCCAGCTTCACCAGCGTCTCGTAGACGTTGTCGAGCAGTGCCTGCGGAATGGCGGCACCTTCGGTCTTGGTGAAGTCGAAGTTGGCGGGCTCGGCGGTGAGGCCGACCTGGAGGCTGTTGCCGGTGTTCTTCCCGACCGCGGTGGACCCGGCCGAGCAGGCTGCCAGCGGCAGGCACGCGAGCGTGGCCGCCACCGTGCCGGGGTGCCGCGCCAGCCGCTTGTGATGTTTCATGCGTCCTACCCCTGGTTTTCGATCGCGTGCAGAACGGCTGATGCGACGTCCGCCGTGGTGGCGTTGCCGCCGAGGTCGGCCGTGTGGTGCCTGGTATCTCGCAAGGCGTCCGCCACCGCGTCGCGGACGCGGCGGGCCGCGCCGGTGTGTCCGAGGTCGTCGAGCAGCATCGCGCCGGAGAGCAGGCAGGCCACCGGATTCGCCACGCCCTTCCCGGCGATGTCCGGCGCCGAGCCGTGGACGGGTTCGTAGATGCCCGGCACCTCCGCGTCCGGCAGGACGTTGGCGCTGGGCGCCATGCCCATACCACCCGCGAGCACCGCGGCGAGATCGGACAGGATGTCGCCGAACAGGTTGCTCGTGAGCAGCACATCGAGGGAGCGCGGAGCCTGGATCATACGGGCGGCCATCGCGTCGACCAGCACCGTTTCCAGCTGGACCTGTGGGTACTGCTCGCCGACCTCGCGCACCACCCGGTCCCACAGCGGATAGCCGTAACGCATCGCGTTGGACTTGGTCACCAGGCACAGCCGCCCCGACCGGCGGCCCGCCAGGGCGAAGGCCTGGTGCGCCGCCCGCTCGATGACGCGGCGGGAGTGCACGGCGACCTCGATCCCGAGATCGTGTCCGCTCCCGGCGTGCGCCACCCCGCCCGCGCCGACGTACTCGCCCTCGGTGTTCTCGCGCACGATCACCAGGTCCACGCCGTCGGTGTCGCGCACCTTGGTGGGAACGCCGGGGAAGGCGCGCACCGGGCGGAGGTTCACGGCGAGGTCGAGCTGCTGCCGCAGGCCGATGATCAGGCCCCAGACCAGCTCGTGCTCCGGTACGTCGGGACGGCCGACGGCGCCGAACAACACGGCGTCCGTCTTCTTGACGAGGTCGGCCGCATCGGGCGGCATCGCCGCGCCCTGCCGGAGGTATCGCTCGCCGCCCCAGTCGAACGAGGTCACGTCGAGCCGGTGGCCATCGGCCTCCAGCGCGGCCCGGAGCGCGGGCACGGTCGCCGCGACGACCTCCGGGCCGATTCCGTCGCCGGGAATGACCGCGAGCCGTACGACTTTGGTGTCCCGCGTCATGGACGCCACCTTCCGCTATGACTGGCCTGACCAGTAAGCTCACTTGCCAGGTACCGTGACGACTGAAGCTGTTCCTGTCAAGGGCTCGAACGCCCCGGGGATCGCCCGGGGGCACCACCCAGCGGTAGCTGGGGGAGAAGGAGAGTGCGGGTGCTCACCGAACAGGCCCTGGCCGCCCTGCCGGCCGTGGAGATGATTGCCGGATTCGCCGACCGCACGCTGTCGCCGGTCCAGGTCCACGACGCCGTCCAGTCGGTGATCGAGGCGCGGGAAGGTGTGCTCAACGCGTTCTGGGTGCGAGATCCGGACGAGTCCCGCAAGGCGGCCCAGGCCAGCGAGGCCCGATGGGCGGCGGGGGAGCCGCTCGGGCTCATCGACGGCGTGCCCGTGACCCTGAAGGAGAACGTCGCCCGCCGAGGCGTCCCCATGCCCTCCGGCAACGCGGGCACCGAGCCGGTCATCCCGGAGGCGGACGCGCCCATCACCGCGCGGGTCCTCGAATCCGGCGGGGTGATACTCGGGTCGACCGTGATGCCGGACTGGGGCATGCTCTCCTCGGGCGTCTCCAGCAGGCACGGCATTTCGCGCAGCCCCTGGAACCCCGACTGGACCACGGGCGGCTCCAGCTCCGGTGCCGGGGCCGCGGCCGCCGGGGGGTACGGCCCGCTCCACGTGGGCACCGACATCGGGGGATCGATCCGGCTGCCGGGCACCTGGCTGGGCCTCGCCACGCTCAAGCCCAGCTACGGGAGGATCCCGCTGGACGCCCCGTACCTGGGGCGCGCCGCAGGTCCCATGACGCGCACCGTGGCGGACTTGGCCCTCTTCATGCGCGTCCTGAGTCAACCGGATCCCCGGGACTGGACGAGCCTGCCGCCGCAGGACATCGACTGGTCGGCGCTGGACGGCGAGGTCCGCGGACTGCGGGTGGGAGTGCACCTCAACGCGGGCTGCGGGGAGTCGTGCGACGCCGAGATCCTCGCCGCGGTGAACCGCGCCGCCGAGGTCTTCGAGGCGGCCGGAGCCGTCGTGGAGCCGGTGGAGCCGTATCTGACCCAAGAGCTCCTGGACGACCTGGACCTGTTCTGGCGGGTGCGGTCCTGGAACGACTTCCGCGCCCTGCCGCCCGAGGCCCGGCTGCGCGTCCACCCCCACATCATCCGGTGGTGTCAGGGCGGGGCGGACGTGCCGGGCACCAGGGTGCTCCAGTGCTACCAGCAGATCATGCGCATCCAGGCGCAGACCGTGGCGGCGACGCTGCCGTACGACCTGGTGCTCTCGCCGGTGGCCCCGGTGGCGGCGTTCTCCGCCGAGCGGCCGATGCCGTTCTCGGAGGACGCGAAGACCATGGCCCACATCGGCTTCACCGCGCCGTACAACATGTCGGGCCAGCCCGCCGCGACCGTCAACTGCGGCCTGACGGCGGACGGCCGGCCCATCGGGGTGCAGATCGCGGGCCGCCGTTTCGACGATCTCGGCGTCCTAAGGGCGGCGGCATGGTACGAACGGAACCGGCCTGCCGAGGCGGTCCCGGCCTGGCCGGACCACGCCCACGGCGCGCCCACGGGGGAGAGGAAGACGACATCGACCACGCCCGAAGGGGAGAAGCCTTGAGCGACGGGGCACAGTTCCGGCAGGTCTCGCCGGTACGGCTCTACCAGCGCATCGTCGAACAGATCGAGCAGGCGATCGCGCGAGGTGACCTGAAGCCCGGTCAACGGCTGCCGAGCGAGCGGGAGTTGGTGACGCAGTTCGGGGCGAGCCGGCCCACCGTGCGGGAGGCCCTGCGCGTGCTGGAGAGCAACGGCCTCGTCCGCTCGCGCCCGGGGGACCCGAACGGCCCGGAGATCCTGCCGTTCTCGTCGGCCCGCCTGACCAAGGAGATGACCCGGCTCGTCCAGTTCGACAACGTGTCGATGGCCGAGTTGATCTCGTTCCGCATGATCCTCGACGGGTCGGCGAGCCTGCTGGCGGCCCGGCTGCGGTCCGAGGAGGAGCTGTCCGCCATGGAACGGACGCTCGCCGTCATGTCGGACGCGATCGAGACCGGGTACGAGGAGTTCAGCAAGGCGGACGTCGCGTTCCACGAGGCGGTGGCGGTGGCCAGCCGCAACTCCCTCATCGAGGTGTGCAACCAGGTGGTCCGGGGCGCCGTCCTCTCGCTGATCTCGGACAAGGTCGCCCATGCGCACAACAGCACGGCGCTGATGCGGGAGTCCCTCCAGCACCACCAGGAGGTGCTGGAGGCGATCCGGCTGGGGGACGGCCCGGCGGCGGCACGCATCTCGCGGCGCAAGCTCTACGAGTACTACGCCGGGTACGTCCCCGAGGAAGAGCGCGAGCCGCTGCTGGCGCTCATGGACGACGAAGAGGACTGAGAACGCCCCCTGCCGTCCCCTGAACGCCCGTGTCCTGACCAGCTCAGGGCACGGGCGTTCCGCGCTGCCAGGAGTCGATGACGATCAGCGTCTTCGTCTGGAGCACACCGACACCCTTGCGGCGCAGCCGGTTGACCACCTTCTGAAGGTCGTCGACGCTGTCGACGTGCAACCGGACGAGTGCGTCCACATCGCCGGTGAGCGTCAGCACCTCGTCGACCTCCGGCAGCGTCGACGCGAACTCCACGATGTCGTGGATATCCGTGTCACCCGTGAAACGCAGCTCGGTGACCGCCTGAAGCCCCTGACCGAGCTTGGCCTGATCCGTCGTGATCGTGTAGCCGGTGATGACCCCCGACTCCTCCAGGCGTGCGATGCGCCGCCGGACCGGCGCCGGGGAAAGCTGCACCAGGCGCGCGATGTCACGAACGGTGCGCCGCCCGTCGGCTCGCAACAACTCCAGGATCTGAAGATCGACCGAGTCGAGGTGTACGGGTGCCGACATGCCGCAAGTGTAAGCAGCGCTTCCCTCAACGATCACTCTCGACGCAGGTGGACTTCTCGACAGGAGCGTGTCGCGCGTCGTTGTGCACACTTCTGTTGTGCACGGATCGGGCCCTTGAAACCGTGTTCCTCATGCCAGCCACCACACAACTGCTGCGACTCGATGTCGTCGCCATGCCCCTGGCGGTCGCCCGGATCGCCTCGATCCTGGCCCATCGCCAGTTCGACGTGCTCACCATGGACGTCGCCGCGCCCGTCGACGGGCAGCGGAGGATCACCATCGAGGTGGACACGGCGGACGAGATCCGGGTGCAGCAGCTCATCCAGTTCCTGAACCGGTCACTCGACGTCGTCAAGGTCGTCTGAGCGCCGGGCTCTCGCGAGGGCGGTTGCCGTACGTGTGAGGGTGCCGTCCGCGCCGGACGGCACCCTCACACGTACGGCGACTACGCCGTGGTGCTCATCTCGGCATCTCGGTGGCGTTGCCGTTCAGCGACCCCGGGCCGTGCGCGGTCCCGTTCACCGGGCCGGTGGCCCGGGCGGGGCGTTCCAGGATTCCGCGGTCGGAGGGCGGCGTGTCCGCGGCGGTGGCGCCGGGCGGCGGGCCGGAGGCCTCGGTGGCGCTGTGGGAGCCGCCCTGGCCGGTGCCGCTGGGTGCGGTCCCGTTGTGGCTGCCGTTGGCGGAAGCGGCGGACCCGTTGATCTTGTCGATCGCCTGCCGGGCCTGTTCACCGGGGGAGCGGGTCGTGGACTGCGCCGAGGGGGACGGCGTGGGCGCGGGCTGGTTCCGCTCCAGCTGGGGCGGCTTGGCGTGGGCGGCGCTCATGGCCTGGGTGCGCAGCCGGTGGCTGACCGCCTCGTCCAGGCTCACCGGCCGGTGCATCTGGGCGGCCAGCCGCCCGGCCTCCTGACCCAGCGCGGAGACCACGTCCCACGGCAGATGGAGCACCAGACGGACTTCGGCATCCCCGTCCGGGAGGGCTTGGATGGGAGGAGTGAACCGTTCACTCATGAGCTGGTCCTCCGTTGGGTTCATCGGTCCGCGCCCCGCCTGCCAGGGCGCATACAGAGCCATACGGAAAACCGCCGCGCCCCGTTCACCGTGAGCCGGTACGGATCGGGGCGCCGCGTCATGAGCGCAGCAGGATCGTGACCGTCGCCAGGATCGCCGCGAGGACGAGCGCTGCCACACCGTAGCCGATCCGCTGCGACCGCAGCCCGGGAATCAGCGCATCGATCGCGATACGGCCCGACCCGCTCAGCGCGAGCCCGGCCGCGCACACGCCGATGAGCAGCGGAAACTCAAAACCGCCGAAGAGACCGAGCTTCCAGGTGGCGGCGACCGCGTTGGCCATGGTGCCCGCCACGGCGGCCCCGGCCAGCGGCGTGAGCAGCCCCACGGCGAGCCCCAGCCCGCCCAGGGTCTCGGTGAGCCCCGCGCAGACGGCCATCAACCGGGGCGCCGGATAGCCGAGGCGGGCGAAGTCCATGGCGGTCCGGGAGATCCCGGGCCCGCCCCACCAGCCGAACAGATGCTGTGCCCCGTGCGCGGCGACGATCAGCCCGACGCCGAGTCGCACCACCAGCAGGCCGGCGTCATGGGCGCGCAGCACGCCCGACGCGTTCCTGGGGGAGGCATGGGCGGGCGTGCCCATCGGGGGAGTGTTCTCATCGCCGTAATACGACATGGCGCCCTCGTCGGGTCGGGGTTCGGTGTGCGGCCACCTCGGTCCGCGGCCACCGAGCCGGATAAGGGATATGTGCCTTATGTTCACTTTGTCGCAACCAGGCCGCGGGTTCAATCCGTGCGCTCGGCGGAGGGGCACAGACCCCGCCACGCCCCGGCGGCGAGTGGCAGCGCGGTGGCCAGGCAGGCCACACCGGCCGCGGTCAGGGACGTCCCGGGGGCCGGAGCGCTCAGGGCCACGCCGAGGCCGCCCGCGGTCGTGATGACCGTCTTGGTCACGCCGGACGCCTCGCCCGCCCGCTCGGGGCCCGCGGCCGCCTGGGTGGCGATGAGGGTCAGCGCCCCCGCCACCCCGAGCGCCGCCCCGCAGCCCGTTGCCGCCAGGACGTAGCCCGGCAGCGACGTCGCCATCGGCGCCGCGCACAGGCCCGCCCCGCCCAGGCCCAGGCACCCCGCCATCGCCCCGGCCGCCCGCGCCGGGGCGATCCGCCCGGCCAGCGGTCCGGCCACGGACATGGCCGCGGCAGGGGCGAGGAAGGCCGCTCCGGCGGCCGCCGCCGACAGCCGCCACGAGCCCTGGAGCGACATCGGCACCACGAAGAGGAAGACCACGGTCGCGGCATTGGCCACCGCACCGGCGGCGGTGAGCGCCACGTAGGCCCGGTTGCCCAGTAGCACCGGGCTCACCAGCGGGTTCGGCGCCGCCCGTTCGCACCGCAGGAAGACCACGAACAGGGCGACGGTCAGGACCAGGGCGGCGGCCGTACGCCCCGACGCCCAGCCCCACACCGGCCCGCGGTCGGTGCACACCGCGAGCGCGGCCACCGCCGCGGTCGCCGCGGCCAGGCCCTTCCCGCCGACCGGGCGCGGCGCGTCCCCGTCCCGGGATTCCGCCGCCCGCGCCGCACACCCCGCCGCGAGCGCGGCGACCGGCACATTGAGCCAGAACACCGCACGCCACGACACGGCCTCGGTCAGCACCCCGCCGACGAACGGCCCGCACGCCGTCGCGACGCCCCCGACGCCGATCGCCCACCCCAGGGCCCGCCCGCGCAGCGCGGGCGGATAGAGGCGCGTCAGCAGGGCCAGCCCCACCGGCATGGCCAGCGCGGCGCCCGCTCCCTGGACGACCCGGGCGCCCACCAGCACCGGCAGCGAGGGGCTGAGCGCACACACCAGCGACGCGCCCCCGAACACGGCGAGGCCCGCCGTGAGCACCGCCCGCCGCCCCAGCACCTCGCCCAGCCGCCCGGCGCCCAGCATCAGCGAGGCCGCCGCCAGCAGATAGCCGCTGACCACCCACGGCAGCCCGCCGCCGGCCCCGAGATCGCGGCCGATCCGGGGCAGCGCCGGATTCAGCGCGAAGGCGTCCAGCTGGACGCAGAACATTCCCAGCGACACGGCGGCCAGCGCCGCGCGCCGTACGGAAGCAGCGCTCCGTACCGTCATCAGTCACTCCTCATCAGCACCACGGAGGGGGACGGGACAGGGGCTGAAGAGGGAAGAAGAGAACTCGACGCGAGGCGAGAGGAACGGGCGGACGGGTCACACCCGGGGGAAACGCCGCGAGGAAACGATGCCTTCAGCGGCGGGGCGGCAGCCGGTGCAGCTCCACGGCGCCCAGCCGACCGGCCTCGATCACGGCCGTCATGAACGTACAGTACGGCTGCCGCCGCCGGTCGGTGGGGGAGCCGGGGTTGAGCAGCCGGAGCCGTCCGTCGGCCGATGTGGAGTCCCACGGGATGTGGCTGTGGCCGAACACCAGCACATCCAGCTCCGGGAACCGCTGTGCGCAGCGCCGCTCACGCCCCTGCGCCGCGCCCGTCTCGTGCACCACCCCGAACCGCAGCCCGCCCAGCTCCGCGTACGCCACCTCCGGCAGCCGCGACCGCAGCTCGGGCCCGTCGTTGTTGCCGTACACGCCGATCAGCCGCCGCGAGCGCGCCTCCAGCAGATCGAGGGTGGCGGTGTCGACCCAGTCGCCCGCGTGCAGGACCACATCGGCGCGCGCCACATGGTCCAGCAGCTCCCGCGGCAGCTCCTTGGCCCGTCGCGGGAGGTGGGTGTCCGACATCAGCACGAGACGCACGCGCCGACCGTACCGTGTGAACCGTCATCCATGGATCACCCGCGAAGCTCATCGAGGGAGAGAATGTGACCGAGCGACCGCCGCTTCCGCCGTTCACCCGGGAGACCGCACTCCAGAAGGTCCGTCAGGCGGAGGACGCCTGGAATTCCCGCGACCCCGAAAAGGTCGCCCTCGCCTACTCCGTCGACTCCCGCTGGCGCAATCGCACGGAATTCCCGCACGGCCGCCCGGGAATCGTCGACTTCCTGACCCGGAAGTGGGCGAAGGAGCTGGAATACCGGCTCATCAAGGAGCTGTGGGCGTACGAGCGCAATCGCATCGCGGTGCGCTTCGCCTACGAATGCCACGACGCGTCCGGAAACTGGTTCCGCTCCTTCGGCAACGAGAACTGGCAGTTCGACGCCCACGGTCTGATGACGCAGCGCCACGCGTCCATCAACGATCTGCCCATCACGGAGGCGGACCGCAAGTTCCACTGGCCGCTCGGCCGCCGCCCGGACGATCACCCCGGCCTGAGCGATCTGGGGTTGTGAACCCTCCGGCAGCATAAATAATGTGCCAAGCGGGAGGTGACGGTGTGACGACGGAAGCTGCCGAGGACCGGTATCCGCGTCCGGTGGTGTCGGCCGCGGAGGCGGAGTGGATCTGGCGGCTGCTGTCCGTGCAGGCCCTGGAGAACGGCGCGAAGCCGGAGACGGTACGGCTCGCGGTGATCGTGGGGCTGGCCCGGGCCAGCGGCGCCCGCTACGGCGGTCTGCTGCGCTGCACCATGGGGTCGCTCGACCTGGACGCGGGGTGGGTGACCATCGAACACGGCAAGCACCGGATCCCGCGCCGCCACGGTCTGGACGCCGGCACGATCCTGGTCCTGCGCCGCTGGCTGCTGGTGCGCAAGGAGCTGTGCGCCGAACTGGAGGGCTCCATCCCGGACGCACTGCTGCTCACCGTGCACCACACCCATGACAACGGCGTGACCGTCGCCGCCGGGCTGCCCATCACCCGGCAGGGGCTGGTGCTCTCGTGGCGCCGCTTCGTCCACCGTACGAACGCGCGGTACGCCGCGCGCCGCCCTCCGTTGCCGACCCGCTTCGAACAGGTCCGCCGGGTCTGGGACACCTGAGTGAGGCCGGTGGGGGCGGGGCCCCGGGCGGGCGTCCCGCCCCCACCGGCCCGTTCACGCCGCGGGAGCCCCGGCCCGGGCCGCGGCCGTGACCGAGAAGCGCGCCTGCGCCGTCGCACCGTTCACGGTCACCGCCAGGGTCGCCGTACCCGGGCGCAGCGCGGTGAGCTTCCCGGTCGCCGGGTCGAACGCGGCGACGTAGCGGGCCGGGTGCCGGGCGCGGGACACCGCGCCGACGTAGACGTGTCGCGAGCCGGTCCAGTCCGCGCTGAGCGGCCCGCCGACCGGCACCGTGCGGGCACCGGCCCCCTCGCCCTGGAGCACCGCCGCCGTGACGTCCGCGTCCTGCCCGGCGCGCAGCTCGGCCGGGGCGGTGACCGTCAGCCCGTCCACGTGGGCGCGGGTCTGCACCGACACCCAGTCGGGCCCGCCGGTCCACGGCGCGTGGCGCGCCGCCGCCCGCTGCCGCGGCGAGACGTGGTCGACGCCCACCATCGACCAGCCGGTGAAGCCGCCCTGGCCGGGCGGGGTGGCCGGGTTCTTGCCCGCGTTGCCGTTGATCAGATACGGGACGCCGTCCACCCGCGAGGCGTGGAAGGTGCCCACGTGGCTGCCGATGAACGCCGCGCCCTTGCCCGTCGTACGGCGGAAGTCGGCCAGCCAGTTCTCCAGCAGCGCGGCCTCCTTGCGGTCGCTCAGCCGGCTGCCCTGCTGCGGGGTGGGGTCGCGCGGCGGGACGTGTTCGATCACCATCACCGAGCCGATGGCCGGATCCCCGGCGGCGGCGTCCAGCTGTGTGCGCAACGCCTTGATCTGCTCGAAGCCGCCGCCCCGGAGCCTCAGGCTCGAGGTGTCGAGCGTGAGGAACCGGGTGCCCCGGTGGTCGAACGTGCGGTGCGCGGGCCCGAATTCGGCCGTGAAGGTGTCGATCGAGCCGCCCATCACCTCGTGGTTGCCCGGCACGTAAGTCCAGGGCAGGTCGTCGCCCAGCTCCTCGGTGAGGACGCGGCGGGCGAAGGCGAGATCGGCGGGGGAACCCTCGTCCACCAAGTCGCCGTTGATGACCAGGAAGTCGGGCTTCGCCGCCTTGATCTCCCGCAGGGTGCGGCGGGCCTGGGCCACGATCGGGCTGTCCGGGGCGCGGGCCACGAACTGGGCGTCCGACATCACCGCGAACCGCCAGTCCCGGTCCCCGGTGCGCGCGGCCGTGGCGATGAGCGGATCGGGGCGTACGTCCTCCTTCGGCAGCTCGACATCGGGCGGGACCCGTGCGGTGAGGTCGTCCAGGGTCACGCCGCCCGTGTACTGGCGGGTGGCGCCCGTCTCGGCGAGGTAGAAGCGGCTCACCTTCAGCGGATACGCGACCCCGGCCGGAACCGCGAAGTCGACATGTCGCCAACCGGTCCAGGTGATGTACGGGCCGCGCAGCAACTGGTTCGAGCCCGCCGCGTCCTTGAGGTGGAGGGTCGGCCACGCCCCCTTGCCGTCGCCCTTGATCCACAGGCCGAACGACTGCGGCTGGCCGTCCACCGCGATCGGCTCCGGCGGGGTGACATAGGCGGCGCGGGTGGCGGTGGACTGGCTGAAGTCGTAGGTCAGCTCCAGCCCGGTGCCGCGGTGCCCGTCGGGCGTGGCCTTCGCCGAACCGGAGGCGCGGGCCTGGCTGAACGTCCACTGCCCGGCGTCGTCGAAGGACGCCTCCGGCTGGTCGGTCAGTCCGGCCGTGACGGCGAGTACGGTGACGGCGTCGCCGACCTCGACCGTGATCCGGCCCGCGGTCCGGTCGCCGCGGGACGTGACGGTGAAGTTCCCCGTCGCCGGGTCCGGGGCGATGTCGAACAGCGCGTGGTCGTATGTCAGCCGGACGTCGGACGGCTCGATGGGCGCGCTGGTGCCGTGCGCATCCAGGCCGACGACCCCGAAGCGGCCGGTGGCCCCGGCGTCGGCGAGCCCGATCAGCCGGGTGGTGGGCTCGATCCGGTCCAGCTCGTCCAGCACGCTCAGCCCGATCGAGCCGCGGGCGGCGCCGCGCCGCGCGACGACCGTGGTGTCGCCGCCGCGGCGCGCGGTGAACGTCCCGTCGGCGCCGACCCGTCCGACCCCGGGGTCGGACGACAGCCACCGCGGCGAGCCCTCGGCCGGGCCGTACGTCTCGTCGTAGCCCGCGGCGGTGAGGCGGCGGGTCAGCCCCGGGAACACCCGCTCCGGGTGGCCGCCCCGGACCGGATCGACGGTGGGCGCCTCGGTCGCCTCGGTCGCCGTCTCCACCCAGAAGCCCCGTAACCGGCCGCTGCCGTCGGGGGCGGTGAAGGCGAGCCCGTTGGGCACGGGGCGCTCGCTGCCGTCGGAGGGGCTGTTCTCCACCCGGCCCGTGTCGCTGCCGGGTTCGCGGGCGAGGAGCGTGGACGAGCCGCCGCCGTCGAGGTTGAGCGCGCTGTAGGAGCCCGCGTCCTTCATCATCCGGCCCAGTTCGGTGAGGGTGACTCCGCCGCTGTCCGCCTGCCGCCCGTCCACGGTGAGGATCTGCATCGTCCGGCCGTCGCGGGAGAAGCCGACGGCCGTGCGCGGCGCCGCGGTGTTGTTGCCCTCGCCCTCGTGGCCGACGGGTTCGCCGTCCACGACGAGGAGTTCACGGCCGCTGACCGCCGTGCGCGGGGCGTCGCCGCTGTCGGTGCGGGGCCGGTACTCCCACGACACCGGGTCGCCGACCGTCAGCCGGGCGAGGGCATCCGCCCCGGTGTCGCGGCCGACCAGCACCGTGGCGCCCTCCGGGATCGCCCCCTTGCCGGGCGCTCCGGCCGCCGTGGTGACCTTGCCGTCCACGACCGTGACCTCGGCGGTGCGCCGCGCCCCGTCCACGGTCTGCGCCCGGTCCGCCTCGCCCCACTGGGCGTTGTACGCGCCGATGCCGCCTCCCGGGACGTTGGCGGCGTTGAGCGCCGCGAGCGGACGCGGGCCGTCCGGGAGGGTCAGCGTGCCGTCGAAGTACAGCTGGAGGACGCGTCCCGCGGCGGCCGGACCGATGCCGACCGCCCTGCCCGAGCCGGAGGCGGCGGAGTTGACGATCCGGCCGTCGCCGATGCCGGTGCCCTCGGGGGCGCCGGTCTGGTTGATGTCGAAGAAGTCACCGTTGATCGCGGCGACCGTGCGGCGGCCCGGCCCGGCGTCGTGCGCCCCCGCGAGCCGGGAGACGGTGTCGCGCCGGGCGACCTTGTCCGGGCGCAGATAGTCGACCTTCGCGGAACTGGTGAGGTCCACCGAAAGGGCGTCGGCCCGCAGCCACTTGTCCGACTCCAGCCGGTCGTACGAGGTCAGCTTCACCCCCGGGGACACCGGGCGCTCCGAGCGGGCGGTCCGGATGCCGTCGCCGTCGACGATGGACCGCGCGCCGGGCGGGGGGTTGACGGCGGGCGGTGGGGCGATCGGCCGCAGCATCTCCGACGAGGAGCGGGGGAGCGGTTCGGGCGCGGGGGTGGTGTCGGCGGCGGACTGGCCGACCGCACCCACGACGAGGGCACAGGCGGCGGCCAGTGCCGCCACGGGTCTGGTGAACGCGACAGGGGACATGGCAACTCCATGGGGCCATGGGACGCGCGTGGTTCCCACGCACAGCGCCCCAAGCATCGCCATGGAGGTGACGGCGCGCCAGAAGGCGTGGACGACATCATGGAGAACACACGCCGCTTGGCCGCCGCCGAGGGGCCCGATGGGCGCGGGTCAGGGCAGGGACACGCCGTCCACGTACACCCACGCGCCCCCTTCGCGCGTGAAGCGGCTGTTCTCGTGCTGCTCGCCCGCGCGCCCGCCGGCCGCGCTGTCTACGCTGTCTACGTAATGTGCCCGGAATTCCACCGTGCCCGCCGAGTGGAACGCACTGCCGTCCGTCGTACCGAGGATCTCCAGCCGCACCCACCGCGGCCCCGGGTCGAGTTCGAGCCGGGGCGGCCGTGTCGTCGAGTGCCAGCTGCGGAGCAGATACGCCTCGTCCCGCACCGCGAAGGCGCTGTAGCGGGAGCGCATCAGCTGCTCGGCCGTGGCCGCTTGGGCCTCCCCCCGGTGGAGGCGGCCGCAGCAGTCGGCGTACGGCGCGGGCAGTCCGCAGGGGCAGGTCACAGGGGTGGTACGGCGGGTGCGTCGGGACATGGGTCCATTGTGACGTCCGCGCTCAGGGCTCGATGACGACCTTCAGCTGCCGGTCGTCGGTGAGCGCCGTGTGCAGCGCGTCGGCCGTCCGTTCCAGCGGGAACCTGGCCGTCACCAGGGACTCCAGGTCGACCCGTCCGGCCGCGGCCAGGGCGACCGCGGCCGGGAAGTCCCCGGCGTAGCGGAAGGCGGTGACCAGCGTCAGCTCCTGCCGCTGCATCCAGGCCAGCGGCAGCGCCGTGACCGGCCGCACCGGATTGCCGACGGCGACGGCCGTACCACCCGGGCGCAGCGCCCGGACGGCGCCGACGAGGGCGGTCTCGACGCCGGAGCAATCGAGGGCGACGTCGAACGCCTGCTCCCGCGGTAGGGGTTCGTGCGCGGTGTCCCGTACGTCGTCCGCTCCCAGGCGGCGGGCGTGGGCGAGCCGGCCGGGGTTGACGTCGGTCACCACGGTCTCGCCCGCGCCCACCGCGCGGACCGCCTGGAGGACGAGCAGGCCGATCGGCCCGGCGCCGGTGATCAGGACCCGGTCCCCGGCCGCGACGCCTCCGCGGCGTACCGCGTGCAGGGCGACCGCGAGCGGTTCGATCAGGGCTCCGGCGGTGAGCGGGAAGTCGGCGGGGAGCGGATGGGCGAACTCCGACGGCACCGCCAGATGGCCCGTGAGCGCACCGTCGGTGGGCGGGGAGCCGAAGCAGTGGCCGTCGGGGCACTGGTTGTAGCGCCCGCCGCGGCAGGCGCGGCAGCGTCCGCAGGGGATGGCGGGCTCGATCGCGACCCGGGTGCCGACGGGGTGGGTGCCGTCGCCCGCCACGACCGTTCCGGCGGCCTCGTGGCCCAGCGCGGTGGGGGAGCGGAGTGCGTTGGGTCCGTTCTCGCCGTGGGCGTAGTAGTGCAGGTCGGAGCCGCACAGTCCCACGGCGCCGATCTCCACCAGGACCTCTCCCGGGGCCGGTTCGGGTATCGGGCGCCGCTCGATGCGCACGTCCTTCGGGCCGTGCAGGACGGCGGCGGTGGCGTCGTTCATCGGGGTGGTTCTCCTGGTACGTACGGAGGTGAAGGGGGCTCAGGCGGCGGAGATCCGCAGGGGTTCGACGCGCTTGATGACCAGGCCGTAGGTGAGGGCGCCGACCACGCACAGCGCGCCGGACAGCACCAGCGGTGCGACGAACGAGTGGTTGAAGAAGCCCAGCAGCAGTCCGGTGGTGGTCGAGCCGAGCACACCGGCCAGGTTGGACGCGAAGTTCTGGATGCCGCCGAGCGAGGCCACGTGGCGCGGGGTGGGTGCCACGTCGGCGGGCAGGCTGGCCACCGAGGCGGCGGAGAAGGCCAGGCTCGCGTAGCTGACGGACAGCAGCGTCAGGGCCCACATGGCGCTCGGGACGAGCACGGCGAAGGCGATGACCGAGGAGAAGAGCATCCCGCACACCAGACAGGTCTTGCGGGCCCGGGTCACCGACCAGCCGCGGCGCAGCAGGGTGTCACTGGTCCAGCCGCCGAGCAGGCTGCCGCCGATGGCGACGAGGCCGGGCAGGGCGCCGTAGAAGCCGAGCTTCAGCAGGTCGAAGCCGCGGGCGTCGACGAGGTAGCTGGGGAACCAGGTGATGAAGAAGTAGATGACGTAGTTGAGGCAGAAGAAGCCGATCATCATGCCCCAGACCGTGCGGTACCGGAACAGGTCACGCCACCGCACCGTGGGCCCTTCCGGCGCCGTGTTCCCGGCGTCCTCGGCGGGGGCCTCCTCCAGCCGGGCACCGCCCGCCGCGACGTAGGCGCGCTCCTCGGCGCTGATCCCGCCGGCCGCCGAGGGCTCGCGGTACGCCTTCAGCCACAGCGCGACCCACAGCAGGGCGACCCCGCCGGTGACCCAGAACGCCATCCGCCAGCCCTGCCACGCGATCAGCGCGGTCACCACCGGGGCGGCGACCGCGGTGCCGGCCCGCGCGCCGTTGTCCCAGACGCTGTTGGCCAGCGCCCGTTCGCGGACCGGGAACCAGCGGGAGACGGACTTGGCGCACGAGGGGTACGCCGGTGCCTCGCCCGCGCCGAGCGCCAGCCGCGCGACCAGCAGGCTGCCGATGCCCCGGACGAAGCCGGTGGCGACGGTGACCAGCGACCAGATCAGCCCGCCGATCGCGAACATCTTCTTCTCGCCGTACCGGTCGATCAGCGCCCCGGAGGGCAGCTGGCCCAGCGCGTAGGTCACGAAGAACATGCTGAGGATCACGCCCTGCCACTCCGGACCGATGTGCAGGTCGTCGGTCATGTAGGGCAGGGAGATGGAGATGGTGGCGCGGTCGACGTAGTTGACGGTCATGCCGAGGAAGCAGAGGAAGACCATCAGCCAGCGGGTGTTGTGCCGCAGGCCGCGCGGGCGGGGTGGCGCGGAGGCGGCCTCGTCCTGGGGTGGTGTGTCGGTGGCGGGGGCGACTCTGGGGGTCTTCAAGGCGGCTCTCCTTCGAAGGGGTGGTGCGTGTGGTCAGCGCGTCCGGGCGCCGGAGGGCAGCTCCGCTGCCACGGAGGTGACCAGGGAGGTGTCGTCCGCGAGGTCGTCGGCGCCCAGCAGGCCGAGCAGGCGGCGCAGGGCGTCGCGCGCGGGCCGGGCGTCCCAGGCCCGGCACAGCGCTTCGGCCTCGGGGTCGTCCAGGGGGTGGTCGCGGGTGACGCGGGCCCACGCGGCGAGGGCCGACACCAGTTCCGGGGTGTCCCGCCCGGCGGCGCGCAGCTCGCGCAGCGGGGCCAGCCACCGTTCGGGGATCTTCAGCGATCCGTCCATGGCGATCTGCCGGATCCGGTGGTGCATGGCGGGGTTGGCGAAGCGGACGACGAGGCTGTCGATGTACCCGGCCAGGTCCAGGCCCTCGGCGGGCGGCAGGCTCTGCGCCGCCTCCGCGCAGTAGGCGCGCACGGCAGCCTCGCCCCAGGGCGTGGCGAGGACGTCGGCCACGGTCTCGCAGCCCTCCGCGAGGCCGCGGTAGGCGATGAGCGAGTGCGCGCCGTTGAGCAGCCGGAGCTTGGCGGACTGGTACGGGGCCACATCGGCGACGAACCGGGCGCCCGCCTCCTCCCAGCGCGGGCGGTCGGTGGCGAAGATGTCCTGGAGCACCCACTGGGTGAACGGTTCGCCGGTCACCGCGCCCTCGTCCGTCACGCCGAGCGCACGGGCCGCCGCCTCGCGGTCGGCGTCGGTGGTGGCGGGCACGATGCGGTCGACGACGGTGGCGGGGAAGGCCACCGATCCGGTCAGCCAGTCGAGGAGGCGATCGCGCTCGTCCCATGCGCTCGCCGCCACGAAGCCCCGTACCAGACGCCGCAGGACCGCGCCGTTGGCCGCCATGTTGTCGCAGGACACCACCGACAGCGGCGCACCGCCCGCCCGCAGCCGGGCGCGCAGCCCCGCGGCGAGCTGCCCGACGACGGTCGCGGGGGCGGGAGCGCCCGCGAGGTCGGCGCGGATCAGGGGGTCCTCCAACGCCAGACCGCCGCCGGACGGGTCGCGCCGGTAGCCCTTCTCGGTCACGGTGAGCGTCACCACGGTCACGTCCGCCGAGGCCAGCAGCTCCCTCAGCCGAGCGGCGTCGTCGGCGGCGTGCAGCACCTCGGTCACCGCGCCGACCACCCGGGTGGCCGGGCCCTCGGGCCGCCGTTCGGTGAACGAGTACAGCCCGTCCTGCGGGCGCAGCGCGTCCACCACCGCCCGGCTGCGCTGGGTGACCCCGGCGATGCCCCATGCGCCGCCGTGCGCCGCCTCGGCGGTCTGCGTGGCGAGGGCCTGGTGGGCGCGGTGGAAGGCGCCGATCCCCAGGTGCACGATCCGCGGGCGCAGTGCGCGCGGATCGACCGGCGGGCGCGAGGCCGCCGGTACGGCGGGCAGGGTGGCCAGGGACAGCCGTTGTGCGGTGCTCACCAGTCGTGCACCGACCCGTCGGTACGGCGGCTCACCGGCAGGTACTTCGGGTCGTACGGGAAGCGGGCGGCCGCCTCCTCGTCCAGCTCGATGCCGAGGCCGGGCGCCTCGGAGGGGTGCAGCGCGCCGTCGCGCAGCTCGTACGTCGGCCGGAACACCTCATGGGTGAGCGGGTCGTGCGCCATGTACTCCTGGATGCCGAAGTTGGGCACGGTGACGTCCAGATGGACGGCGGCGGACATGCTCACCGGCGACAGATCGGTGGCGCCGTGCGACCCGGTGCGCACCTGGTACAGCTCGGCGAGGTTGAAGATCCGCCGCAGGTGGGTGATGCCGCCCGCGTGCACGACCGAGGCGCGGATGTAGTCGATGAGCCGCTCGGTGATGAGCTGCTGGCAGTCCCAGATGGAGTTGAAGACCTCGCCGACCGCGATCGGGGTGGTGGTGGACTGGCGGATCTGCCGGAAGGAGTCCTGGAGTTCGGCGGGGGTGGGGTCCTCCATCCAGAACAGCCGCAGGTCTTCCAGGCTGCGCCCGAGCCGCCCCGCCTCGGTGGGGCTGAGCCGGTGGTGCACGTCGTGCAGCAGGTGGAAGTCGAAGCCGAACCGCTCGCGGACCGCTTCCAGATAGCGCGGCGCGAAGTCCAGGTACGCCTCGGTCGACCACGGCTGCTCCTCGGGGAGGGCGCCGGTGGCGGGCTCGTAGACCGTGGCGACCGTGCCGTGGCGGATGCCGTAGGTCCCGGGGGAACCGGGGACGGCGGCCTGGGCGCGGATCGCGCGGTAGCCCATCTCCTGGAAGTGGGCGACGTCGTCGAGCAGCTCGGGGATGTCGCCGCCGCTGGCGTGACCGTAGACCATGGCCCCGTCGCGGGCCTTGCCGCCCAGCAGGTCGTACACCGGCATCCCGGCGACCTTGCCCTTGATGTCCCACAGCGCGGTGTCGACCGCCGCGATCGCGGTCATGGTCACCGGGCCGCGGCGCCAGTACGCCCCCTTGTAGAGGTACTGCCACATGTCCTCGATGCGGGCGGGGTCGCGGCCGATCAGCAGCGGTACGAGGTGATCCTCCAGATAGGAGGCGACCGCCAGCTCGCGTCCGTTCAGCGTGGCGTCGCCGAGACCGGTCACGCCGTCGGACGTGGTCACCTTCAGGGTCACGAAGTTGCGACCGGGAGAGGTGACGATGACCGCCGCCTCCGTGATCGTGGCCATGCGCGTCTGCTCCTCACTGCGCCGGCTCCGGGGTGGAGCCCGGGCTGTTGGTCGGCTACCATACAAGTACGTCAGCGAGGCGGGTCAAGGGTTCGGAAGGGGTCAGATGGCATCGGCGGAAGGACTGCACGCGGCACGCTCACGGGGGCGCAACACCCGGCAGCTCGTCCACGAAGTGCTGCGCTCGCGCATCGTCGGCCTGGAGCTGGCCCCGGGCTCGGCCGTATCGGAGAACGACCTGGCGGCCGAGCTGGGCGTCAGCCGCACCCCCGTCCGGGAGAGCCTGATCCTCCTCGCCGACGAGGGCCTGGTGGACATCTATCCGCAGATGGGCACGTTCATCTCGCGCATCCGCGAGCGCGATGTGGCCTCCGCCCAGTTCATCCGGGAGGCGCTGGAGTGCGCGGCGCTGCGCGACGCCGTCGGCAAGGCCACCGTGCGCGACGTGGCGGAGCTGCGGGTGCTGCTCACCGCGCAGGAGGAAGCCGACGCGCAGTCCGACATGGCGGGCTTCTTCCAGCTGGACGAGCAGTTCCACCAGCGGCTGATGGCGGTGAGCGGACACGGCTCGGCATGGCCCGTGGTCAGCCAGGCCAAGGCCCAGCTGGACCGGGCCCGGCGGCTCTCGCTGCCCATGACCCAGCAGATGTCGCTGCTGATCGGCCAGCACCGCGACGTGGTCGACCTGCTGGAGGAAGGCGATCTGGACCGGGCCGACGGGGCGCTGCGCTCGCACCTTCGGCTGGTCTTCAGCGATGTGGAGAAGATCCGGGCCAAGCACCCGGAGCTGTTCAGCGACCAGGACGCCCCGCTCCGGCCGCGCCGCGAGGGCACCCGGCGCGCCGCCGCCCGCGAGGACTGACACGGCAGCGGGGCGGGCCCGGTGTGGACCCGCCCCGCGACCTGCCCCGTATCAGCCCTTGGTCTTGATCCGCATGAAGGTGACCGAGTCCGCCGGGAAGGTGTACGTGAAGGTGTTCGCCACCCCGTCGAGCCTCGACCGGACCGGCTTGATCGGCTGGTCGGAAGCGGTGTTGACCGCCTCCGGCGCGCCCTGGAGCGTGGTCAGCCGCGCCGTCCGCGCCACCTTCCGGCCACCCAGGTCGATCCGGGTGCGGGCGGCCGTGCTCTGTGCGTTGACGACCTTGACGATCAGCTCACCGGTGGCCTTGTCCCGCGTCACCACCTGGCGGAACGGCTCGGCCACCTTGTCGTCGGTGAAGCTGCCCCACTTCTTGTCGTCCAGGTACAGCGTCACCTGACGGCCGCGCACCTCGACGCGGGCGTCGTAGGTACGCCCCGTCTCGATCTTCGTGGCGTCCTCGGCCATCGTCTGCTTGGCGCCGCCCACCGACTTCTCCACGGCGGAGCGGGTGTTGCCCCAGCCGCCGAGGTTCCACCAGTAGTAGTTGCCGGTGTCCTTGACCCCGAACGCGATCAGGAAGCCCTCCTTGCCGGACTTCTTCGTCGCCTTCACCTTCAGGTCGTAGTCGCGCCACGCCGAGTCGCCCGCGGTGACCATGGTGTTCTCGGCGGCGGCGTCGGACTGCACGTACGCACCGTCCTGAACCGACCACGATCCCTTGCCCGCGGCCTTGGTCCACTGCCCGTCATCGCCAGAGAAGTCGTCGCTCAGCAGCGTCGAACCGTCCGCGGCGGTCACCTTGACGTCGTCGTACGCCGCGCTCGTGGCCCAGGTCGACAGGCCGACGGCGCCGCTGATCGGCTCGCTGGGGGCAGGGGTGGCGGACGCCTTGCTCGGCACCACCCGGTCCCCCACGTTGTTCATGAACAGCTTCTGCGTCTCGTAGCTGGTCGAGCCCCAGGAGGCGGAGTTGTTGAACCAGATCATGTCGGGCCGCCACTGCGTCGCGTTCTCGTGGGCGAGCAGCGGGGCGTACGAGGCCAGCTTGACGACATCGGCGTTGCGCTCCAGGCCCGTCATGAACGCGGCCTCGGTGAGCGCGTTGTACCACTTGTTGTCCTGCGAGGCGTACTCGCCCAGGAACACCTTCGGGCCGGAGCGGTCGTAGGTGTCGTAGCGCTGGTTGTTCTCCAGGAACCACTGCGGGCTGTTGTAGTAGTGCTCGTCGACCATGTCCACGCCCGCGGCCCGGTTCAGCGCCCAGGCGCGGTCGAAGGTCTGCCCGCTGTCGTCGGGACCGGAGTTGCTGATCACCGTGATGTCGGGGTACTTGGCCTCGATGGCCTTGCGGAACTCGGTGAACCGCGCGAAGAACTCGTCCGGCAGGTTCTCCTCGTTGCCCACTTCCAGATGGGTCAGGCCGAACGGCTTCGGGTGGCCCATCTGGGCCCGCTTCTTGCCCCAGGCCGAGGTCACCGGTCCGTTGGCGAACTCGATGAGGTCCAGGGTGTCCTGGATGTGGCGCTTCAGCAGCGCCGGGTCGTCGGTGGCCTTGTTCTGGCCGCAGCCGGTGACCAGCGCGGGCACCACCGGCAGCGCCATCGCGCCGATGTCCTCGGCGAACTGGAAGTACTCGTAGTAGCCGATGCCGTAGGACTGGTTGTAGCCCCAGAAGTTGGCGTTGACGGCACGCTGCTCGACCGGGCCGACGGTGTCCTTCCACTGGTAGGACCGCTTGCGCGGCCAGTTGGGCGCCTCGTACGCCTCATGGCTGCCGGTGTTCACCAGGCAGCCGCCGGGGAAGCGCAGGAAGCCCGGCTTCAGGGCGGCGATCTTCTGAGCCAGGTCCTTGCGCATGCCGTTCGGGCGGTGCTTGTAGGTGTCGCGGGGGAAGAGCGAGACCATGTCGAGCCGGAGGGTGCCGCTGCCGCCCGCGGCGACCGTGAGCCGTCCGGCGGTGCTGGAGGTGGTGGCGGTGAGGGTGCCGGTGTACTTGGTCCAGCGGTCGCCGCGCACGGTGGCGCGCAGCGGACGCGCGAGCGTGTCGCCGCCGGAGCCGTCGCCGAGGCCGATGGTCAGCGGTGTTCCGGACGCCTGGTCGGTGCGCGCCCACACCGAGAAGTCGTACGCCTCGCCCGCCTCGATGGCCATCCCGGTGGTGTAGCCGGAGTTGGTCACCCCGTACCGGGCCGCCGATCCGCCGGTGCCGTCGAGCGTCAGCCGCAGATAGCGCCGGTTGCGCTCGTTGAGCCGCCCGTCGTCGTCCACGACCTTGGCGTCGCCGGTGCCGCCGCCGGTCGCGGCCTCGGTCCACGCGGTCAGGGGGGTGTACGAGGAGTGGTCGGCGGGGTCGTACTCGAAGGACCGGTTCTGGACCAGCTCGGCGTACAGACCGCCGTCGGCCGCGCGGTTGATGTCCTCGTAGAACACCCCGTACATCGTGTCGTCGATCGCCGGGCCCTTGGCGGACGGGTCGACGGAGAGCGTGTAGTCGGTGGCGTCGGCCGCCGCGTGCGCGGGAGCGCCGGTGGCGGCCGTGGGGACGGCGGTGACGGTACCGGCGAGCAGGGCGCCGATGGTGAGGCCGAGTCTCCAGCGTGTGCGGGGCATGCGTCTCCCGTTCCGAATCGTGTCGTTCGAAATCCCGTACGTCGCTCAGAACTTCGAACGAAAGATATGGGGGAGGGCAGGGCGCGTCAACGCCCCGGACGTCCTCGACCGGATCAACCCTGTGTCTGCTGTGGCTCCCGTGCCGCCAGCCGCTCGCGCTGCGGGACCACGGTGTACTTCGGATCCTCGGCCGACCGCATTCCGGCGTGGAACACACCGAACCGGGTGCACGCCGACGCCGCCAGCAGGGCCGTGCCGCTGAGGACCGCGGCGGTACGGCTGCGGCGGGCCAGCAGCGCCCCGCCCAGCGCGCCCGCCGCGCCGAGCGCCTCGGCGGCGCGCATGAGCCGCCCCGCCGTCCCCTCGCGGTACGTCTCGGCGACGATCCCGAGTCGCCGTTCCAGCGCCCGCGCGGCCGCGGCCTCCAGCGCCGTACCGAACAGCGCGGCACTGCGCGCCGGGGCGTTCTCCGCCACCGGCGCGGCGATCAGCGCCATGCCACCGGCCGCCGCCGCGGCCGAGCCGACGAAGAGGAACGGCAGTTCGCGATAGCCCTCGTGCCAGCCGGGGACCGCGGTGTCGGCCGCCAGCACCGCCGTGTACGACGCGACCGCCGGGCCCAGCGCGGCGGCCACCGCCGTGGCCGCCCGGCCGGTGCGCGGCAGCCTGCCGCCGACGTCCAGGACCGCCGCGGCCCCCGCCGCCGGGCCGTACGCGGCCAGCAGCCAGGAACCGACGCTCATCGGCGACGTCGGCTTGAACACCCGCAGCATGTTGGCGAAGCGCTCGGGGCGCCCGAGGTCATGGACCAGGGCGGCGGCGGACCCCGCGGTGGACACCAGCGACGAGATCTTCAGCGCCCGGGCCATGCGGGGGCGGCCGGTCAGCCCGGCGCCCGCCGCGAGAACCGAACCGGCGCCCGCCAGGCCGCCGAGGAAGAAGTACCCGGCGATGTCCCGGGCCTGCCAGGTGGGCGGGTTGAGGATCGGCTTGCCGTAGTACGAGGTGAACTCGGCCTCCGGCACCATGAGTTGCTCGCCCCGGCGCCCCTTGAACCCCTTGCGCTCCTTGCGCCCCTTGCTTCTCTTGCCGTCGCCCATCAGCGCTTCCCTCCGTTCCGCCCGTGCGCCGCGAACACGGCGGCCACTCCGCCGAGCAGGGTCAGCGCCGCGGCCCCGGCGTGCCGCCACATCGACGGCAGATCGCGCGTGGTGACGACCGGGTCCGGCGGCAGCCCGTACACCTCCGGCTCGTCCAGCAGCAGGAAGAACGCGCCGTCCCCGCCCACCCCGTCCTCGGGGTCGTGGCCGTACAGCCGGGCGCCGGACACGCCCGCCCGGTGCAGGTCCTCCACCCGCGCGGCGGCGCGCTCGCGCAGCTCGTCCAGCGGGCCGAACTGGATGGACTCGGTGGGGCACGCCTTGGCGCAGGCCGGTTCCTGGCCCGCGCCGAGCCGGTCGTAGCACAGGGTGCACTTGAACACCCGGCCGTCCTCCGGGCGTTGGCCGATGACCCCGTACGGGCACGCGGGTACGCAGTACCCACAGCCGTTGCAGATGTCCTCCTGGACCACGACCGTGCCGAACTCGGTGCGGAACAGCGAGCCGGTGGGGCACACGTCCAGACATGCGGCGTGCGTGCAGTGCTTGCACACGTCCGAGGACATCAGCCAGCGCAGACCGCTGTCCCCGTTCCCGCCGTTCTGCCCGTTCTGCTCGATGAAGGCCACATGGCGCCAGGTGGATCCGTCCAGCCCTTGTGAGTTGTCGTAACTCATGCCGGTGAACTCCAACCCGTCCTCCGGGACGGCGTTCCACTCCTTGCACGCCACCTCGCACGCCTTGCAGCCGATGCACACCGAGGTGTCGGTGAAGAAGCCCATCCGCGGCGGATGCCCCTCGTGGCCGGAGTCCCCGGCCGGATCCGGCTCGCTACCGGCCAGCAGATTGCGGCCGATGAGCGAGACTTTCGGCGCCTGCGGGTCGGTCATCCCCGGACCTCCATCCCGGTCAGCTCCGTGATACCGGCGCGCCGCCGGTAGGTGTTCAGCAGGGCGTTCAGCTCCGGGCCGCGGGGGCGGCGGCCCGGGCGGATGTCGGCGGTCAGCGCCTTCACCTCCTGGATGTGGACGTTCGGGTCGAGCGCGATGGCGGACAGCTCGTTGGCCGCGTCGCCGCGCGCGTAACCGTTGGGACCCCAGTGGTACGGCAGCCCGATCTGGTGCACCGTGCGGCCCCCGACCGTCAGCGGGGACATCCGCTCGGTGACCAGCACCCTGGCCTCGATCACCCCGCGCGCGCTCACCAGCGTCGCCCAGCCGGAGTGTTCCAGGCCCAGCTCGGCGGCCAGCTGAGGGGAGACCTCGCAGAACAACTCCGGCTGGAGCTCGGCGAGATACGGCGTCCAGCGGGTCATGCCGCCCGCCGTGAAGTGTTCGGTCAGCCGGTACGTGGTGATGACGTACGGGAAGATCTCGCTGCCCGGGGCGCCGCCGCTGGGATGGAACCGGTTGTGCTCCCGGGAGACCACCTGCCGGACCGGGCTGCGCTGCTGCTCCGGGTGGAGCGGATTGCGCACGGGCGAGTCCTGCGGCTCGTAGTGCACCGGCATCGGCCCGTCCACCAGCCCGGCCGGTGCGTACAGCCAGCCCTTGCCGTCGGCCTGCATGATGAACGGGTCCACCCCGCTGAGCGCGTCCGGCCCCTTCGCGCCCTCCGGCGGCCGGTACGACGGCGCCCGGTCGGGAATGAAGTCCGGGATGTCATGGCCGGTCCAGCGTCCCCGGCGCTCGTCCCACCACACCAGCGCCTTGCGCTCGCTCCACGGCACGCCGGAGGGGTCGGCCGAGGCCCGGTTGTAGAGGATGCGGCGGTTGGCGGGCCAGGACCAGGCCCATTCGGCGGCGATCCAGTCCTGCTCGGTGTGCGGCTTCCGGCGGGCGGCCTGGTTGACGCCGTCGGCGTACACACCGCAGTAGATCCAGCAGCCGCAGGAGGTGGATCCGTCGTCCTTGAGCTGGGTGTACGCGCTGAGCGGAGCGCCGTCCGCGCCACGGCCGTTGATCTCGGCGAGCACGGATGCGGCGATCGGCTCGGCCAGCGGACCATCGGTCGGGTAGTCCCAGGCCAGGTCGAGGATCGCCCGGTCCATGGGATCGGTGGACCCCGCCAGACGCTCCCGGATCCGCCGGCCCAGGTGGTACGTGAACCACAGATCGCTGCGCGCGTCGCCCTCCGGCTCGGTGGCGGGCCAGTGCCACTGGAGCGTCCGGTTGGTGTTGGTGAAGGAGCCCGCCTTCTCGGTGTGGGCGGCGGCGGGGAAGAAGAACACCTCGGTGGCGATGTCCTCGGTGCGCAGCTCCCCGGTCTCGATCTCCGGCCCGTCCTGCCACCAGGTGGCGGACTCGATGAGCGAGAAGTCGCGCACCACCAGCCAGTCCAGCTCGGCCATCCCCAGGCGCTGCATCTTGGCGTTGGCCGACCCCACGGCGGGGTTCTCGCCCATCAGGAAGTAGCCCTTGCACACCCCGTCGAGCTGCGCCAGCACCGTGTCGTAGGTGCTGTGGGAGCCGGTCAGCCGGGGCAGATGGTCGAAGCAGTAGTCGTTGTCCGCGCGCGCCGCGTCGCCGAAGTACGCCTTGAGCAGGCTGACGACGTACGCGCGCATGTTGCCCCAGTAGCCCTTGTCCGTCCTCACCGCCTCGATGAAGGTGTCCAGGTCCTCGTCCTGGTGCGCATGGGGCATGGGGATGTAGCCGGGCAGCACGTTGTAGAGGGTGGGGATGTCGCTGGAGCCCTGGATGGAGGCGTGGCCGCGCAGCGCCTGGATGCCGCCGCCGGGGCGGCCGATGTTGCCCAGCAGCAGCTGGAGGATGCAGGCGGTACGGATGTACTGCGCGCCCACGGTGTGCTGGGTCCAGCCCACCGCGTACACGAACTCGGAGGTGCGGTCCCGGCCGGAGTTCTCCACCAGCGCCCGGCACACCTCCTCGAAGGTCTCGCGCGGAATGCCGCAGGTCTCCTCGACCAGCTCCGGCGTGTAGCGGGCGAAGTGGCGCTTGAGGATCTGGTAGACGCAGCGCGGATGCCGAAGGGTTCGGTCGGTGCGGATGTCGCCCGAGACGGGTGCGCCGCCGGAGCCGTGGACCTCGGCGCGGCCCGCGGTGGCCACGGTGCGGCCGCCCTGGGTGCGCTCGTCGTACAGCTGGTCGGGGTCGCCCTGCGGGGACTGGACCTGGCAGCCCTCGTAGCTCCAGCTGTCGATGTCGTAGTGGCCGGTCTCCTCGTTGAGGCCGGAGAAGATCCCGGCGAGGTCCTCGGTGTCGCGGAAGTCCTCGCCGACGATGGTCGCGGCGTTGGTGTACTCCAGGACGTACTCGCGGAAATCCAGCTCGTTCGACAGGACGTGGTTGATGATCCCGCCGAGGAAGGCGATGTCGGAGCCCGCCCGGATGGGTACGTACAGATCGGCCAGTGCGCTGGTGCGGGTGAAGCGCGGGTCGACATGGATGACCTTGGCGCCCCGGGCCTTGGCCTCCATCACCCACTGGAAGCCGACGGGGTGGGCCTCGGCGAAGTTGGACCCCTCGATGACGATGCAGTCGGAGTTCTGGAGGTCCTGCATGAAGGTGGTGGCGCCGCCGCGGCCGAAGGAGGTGCCGAGACCGGCGACGGTGGAGCTGTGGCAGACCCGGGCCTGGTTCTCCACCTGGACCACACCGAGGGCCGTGAACAGCTTCTTGATGAGGTAGTTCTCCTCGTTGTCCAGCGTGGCGCCGCCGAGGCTGGCCAGCCCCAGGGTGCGGTTCACGCGGATGCCGTCCTGCTCCCACTGCCAGGTTTCGCGGCGGGTGCGGATCACCCGTTCGGTGACCATGTCCAGCGCGGTGTCCAGGTCCAGCGGCTCCCACGCGGTGCCGTGGGGGCGGCGGTAGAGCACCTGGTGGCGGCGGGACTCGCCGGTGGTCAGCTGGAGGGTCGCCGACCCCTTGGGGCACAGCCGGCCACGGCTGATGGGCGAGTCGGGGTCGCCCTCGATCTGCACCACGCGGCCGTCCTTGACGTACACGTTCTGGGCGCAGCCCACCGCGCAGTAGGGGCAGACCGACTTCACCACCCGGTCCGCGGTGGCGGTGCGGGGGCGCAGCTCACGGGTGGCGGCCGAGGAGGCGGCGGCTCCGCGGCCCAGCGGGTCGGTTCCGGTCAGCTGCCGGTAGACGGGCCATTCCTGGACCCAGGTACGCACGCCCATCGCCTGTCCTTCCCGCCGCTCGGGCACCCGCATGGCCGGGTACGGCGCATGGGTTCCCGTCGCGACGGGGTTCACACCCCGCCTGCCGCCGGATGCGCGGGCTATGCGACCCGAAGGTGGGAGACGAGGTCGTCGGCCGCCGGGTAGGGCCGCTCTTCGGGGAGGCGCCCGGCCACCGAATTTTCAGCGGGCGGGCGGGCCGTGTGCCGCCCGGCGCCGGGTGGCGCCGATGGTGCCGAGCAGGGCGAGCGCCTCGGCGCTGGGGCTGCCGGGTTCGGCGTGGTAGATGACGAGTTGCTGGCCGGGCGCGTCCCGGACATCGAACGCCTGGTAAGTGAGGGTGAGCGGGCCGACGTCCGGGTGGTTGAGCTGTTTGGCGTCCCGGGTCTTGCCGCGCACGGTGTGGGCCTGCCACAGGGTGGAGAACGTGGCGCTCTGCTCGGTCAGGGTGTCGATGAGTGCCCGCAGCCGGGCGTTGCCGGGGTCGAGGCCGGTCGCCCGGCGCAGATTGGCCACGGTGGCCTGGGCGGTCCGGTCCCAGTGGGCGTAGAAGTCCCGTCCCGCGGGGGCGAGGAAGGTCATGCGGGCGAGGTTGTCGGCGGGGTCGAAGGGCGAGTACAAGGCGTCGGCCAGCGCGTTGGTGGCCAGGATGTCCAGGGTGCCGCCCAGGACGAAGGCCGGGGTGTGGGGGTAGCCGTCCATCAGCTGGCGCAAGTCCGGGCTGACCACGTCCCGCTGCGCGGCCGGGCGGTCGTTCGGCACCGTCCCGGCCAGCCGGTGGAGGTGGGCGCGGGCATCGGTGTCGAGGTGCAGGGCACGGCCGAGGGCGTCGAGGACCTGGGCCGAGGGATGGCGTTCCCGGCCTTGTTCGAGCCGGGCGTAGTAGTCGGCGTTCACTCCGGCCAGCACGGCGACCTCCTCACGCCGCAGCCCGGCCACTCTGCGCAGGCCGTAGCCGGCCATACCGACGTCTTCGGGCCGCAGACCGGCGCGTCGCATGCGCAGGAAGTCTCCAAGGGTGTTGTCGGACATGCGCCCAGGCTAGGGGGCTCGTGGAGATGCTGCCTGGGTGTGCCACACCCAGGCAGCGAACGTCCTGGTTGCGGCTCCGGCGGGGCGCCCAGACTCGGTGGCGAACAGCGAACGAAACGAAGGGCACCCACCATGAGCGGACGACGACTTGACGGCAAGGTCGCACTGATCACCGGCGCGACGGGCGGAATCGGCACGGCGACCGCCGAACTGTTCGCCCGCGAAGGCGCGCGCTTGATCCTCGCCGACGTGGACCGCGAACCCCTCGGCGCACTGGCGCAGCGCATCGAGGAGACCGGGGCGGAGGTGGTCACCGCCGCGCTGGACGTCTCCTCCGCCCCGGAATGGGACGCGGTGATCACCACCGTGCGCGAGCGGTTCGGCAGGCTGGACGTGCTCGTCAACCTGGCGGGCATCGTGGACTGGCCGGGCATCGAGGACACCGACGAAGACGCGTGGGACCGCGTCATCGACGTCAACCAGAAGGGCAGCTGGCTCGGGATGAAGGCCGCCATGCCGCTGCTCCGCGCCACCGGCAACGCGTCGGTGATCAACACCTCGTCGGTCCTCGGGATCGTGGGCGGCGGAGCGGCCGCCGCCTACACCGCGTCCAAGGGGGCGGTACGGCTGCTGAGCAAGACCGCCGCCGTCGAATACGCCCGCCGGGGGGTGCGGGTCAACTCCGTCCACCCCGGTGTCATCGCCACCCCGATGATCCAGGACATCCTGGACGAGGAGGGCGACGACCAGCCGGACATCGTGCGCACCCCCATGCGCCGCGCGGGCCGCGCCGACGAGGTCGCCTCGGCCGTGCTGTTCCTCGCCTGCGACGAGTCCTCGTTCGTGACCGGCTCCGAGCTCGTGGTCGACGGCGGCCTCACCGCCCACTGACCCGCGGGCCACGCCCGCGGCGGGGGCGGGGCAGTTCGAGCGTCGCCCGCAGCTCCCTCAGCGCCTGCGAGAGCTGTTCGTTGCGGCTCTCCTCGACGTGGATGTGGAGCGCGAGTACGAGCCTGCGGACACGCTCGTACCGCGCGGTGCCGCGTGTACGGTGATCGCCATGTCTGACATCCCGCCCCGTCCCGAGCCATTCCTCCAGCGGACCGACCCCGCGGCGATCGACGACCTGCGCGCGCGGCTGCGGAACACGCGCTGGCCGGACGCGCCCGAGGACGCCGGGTGGTCGCTCGGGACCGACGTGGCCTACCTCCGCGAACTCGTCGCCTACTGGGCGGACGAGTTCGACTGGTCCGCGCAGGAGGCGGCGCTCGCCCGGCTTCCCCGCTTCCGCGTCGGGGTCGGCGGCCTCGGCATCCACTTCGTGCACGCGCGGGCGGCCGCAACGCCGGCCGGGCCCGCGATGCCGCTGGTCCTCGCCCACGGCTGGCCGGACTCGTTCTGGCGATACTCGAAGGTCATCCCGCTCCTCACCGACCCCGGCGCCCACGGCGCCGACCCCGCCGACGCGTTCGACGTCGTCGTGCCGGACATGCCGGGCTACGGGTACTCCGACCGCCCCAGCGGCCCGCCGCTCGACACCGTCGCCGTCGCCGGTCTGTGGGCCGAGCTGATGGGCGTCCTCGGCTACGAGCGGTTCGGCGCCGCGGGCGGGGACATGGGCAGCCATGTGAGCCGCTACCTCGCGCTCGACCATCCCGACCGGGTCGTGGCCGTCCACCGCACGGACGCGGGCGTGCCCGTGTTCACCGGGGACCCGGCGGACCTCACGCCCGAGGAGCGCGCCTGGTTCGACGAGGTGACGGCCTGGCTCGCGGCCGAGGGCGGCTACGGCGCCATGCACCGTACGAAGCCCCAGACCGCCGCCTTCGGGCTCACCGACTCGCCCGCGGGGCTCGCCGCGTGGATCGTCGAGAAGCTGCGGTCGTGGAGCGACTGCGACGGCGACATCGAGCGGAGCTTCACCAAGGACGAGATCCTGACGAACGTCACGCTCTACTGGCTCACCGGAACGATCGGCTCCTCGATGCGCGCGTACCACGCGAACGCCGCCATCCCGCGTGAGCAGCACGCCCGCCGGGTCGAAGTGCCGTCCGGGTTCTCGCTCTTCCGCGGCGACGTCGTCCGCCCGGCGCGGGCGTGGCTCGACCGCATGACGAACGCGGTGCGCGTGACCGAGCCCCCGCGCGGCGGCCACTTCGCGCCGTTCGAGGAGCCCGAGCTGTACGCCGAGGAACTGCGCGCGTTCTTCCGCCCCTACCGGGCGGCGGCGACGGGCTGATGGGCTCCCGCGTCGATGTCGTGGGGGTGGACGCCTGCCCCTCCGGCTGGGTGGCGGTGACGCTGCGCGGTGGGGCGTTCGCCGGTGCGGAGACGGCCGGCGGGCTGAGCGATCTGCTGGCCCGGGTGGGGGACGCGGCCGTGGTCGCGGTCGACATGCCGCTGGGGCTGCTGGAGTCCGGGAGACGCCGTGCGGAGGCGTCGGCCGCCGAGCTGCTGGGAGGGCACCGGTCGCGGGTCTTCCCGGTGCCGCCGCGGCAGGTCTGGGAGCAGCCCGACTACGACGCGGCGAACGCCTGCTGCCGTCGGCTGACCGGCGCCGGGCTCTCCCGTCAGTCGTGGGGGCTGGCCGCGAAGCTGCGCGAGGCCAACGCCCTCCGGGACAGCGGTGACCACCGGCTCCACGAGGTCCATCCCGAGGTCTCCTTCGCGGCCATGCGCGACGGTGCGCCGGTCGCCTGGAGCAAGAAGGGCTGGAACGGCCAGGCCGTACGGCGCCGACTGCTCGAAGACCGGGGCATCGTCCTGCCCGACGACCTCGGCCCGGCCGGGCGGGTACCGTCCGACGACGTGCTGGACGCCGCGGCGGCGGCCTGGAGCGCGCACCGCATCGCGTTCGGTACGGCCGTGAGCCTGCCCGCTCCGCCGGAGGCATCGGACACCGGGCTCCCCATCGCCATCTGGTACTGACGGCCGGAACGAGACAGCGGGAGGCCGCCCGAGCCGTGCCTCGGGCGGCCTCCCTTTCCCCCACCCCCCGGAAATGGTCTTCAGTGGCGCTCGGCCGGAGCCGCGCGCGTGCCGGGGGCGGTCGGCGGGTGTCAGGCGCCGATGCCGTACGGGCGCAGATGGTCCAGGGGGTCGACGTCCGATCCGTAGCGCGGGGTGGTGCGCACCTCGAAGTGCAGATGCGGACCGGTGGTGTTGCCGGTGTTGCCCGACCGGGCGATCCGGCGCCCCGCGTCGACGGTCTGCCCGCTGCGTACCGTCAGCGCCGACAGGTGCGCGTACTGGGTGTACAGCCCGTCGGCGTGGCGGATGACCACCTGGTAGCCGAAGGCACCGGCCCAGCCCGCGGCCACCACGGTGCCCGGGGCGACCGCGTGCACCGAGGTCCCGATGGGCACCGCGTAGTCCACGCCGGTGTGGTGGCCGCTGGCCCACCGCGGGCCGCGCACCCCGTACGCCGCGGTGATCGGGCCGTTGACCGGCGCCGCGAGGCGATGGGACGCGGACTGCCGGGCGGCGTTGCGGGGGGCGGCGGCCGTGCGCTTGGCGGCGGTCCGGTGGGCCTGCCGCTTGGCCGGACGGGCCTTGCCCGAGGGCAGGGCGAGCCGCTGTCCCGGGTGGATCAGGTGCGGGTTGGCGCCGATGGTCCTGCGGTTGGCGTGGTACAGCGCCTTCCAGCCGCCGCTGACGGAGCTGCGGGTCGCGATGCGTGACAACGTGTCGCCGCTGCGCACCGCGTACGACCCGGACCCGGCCGCCCGCCCGGGACTGTGTTTACCGGATGGCTTGACCGTGCGCTTCGGGCGGTGCTGCTTGGTGGGCGGCTTGGCGCTGCGTGCGGCACCGCGGTTCGCCGCCTCGGCGGCGGGCGGACCGGACCGGGACAGCCGGCCGCGGACCGAGCAGACCGGCCAGGCGCCCGGGCCCTGGCCGCGGAGCACCGCCTCGGCCACGGCGATCTGCTGGCCCTTGGTGGCGAGGTCGGCCCGCGGGGCGTACCGGGTGCCGCCGTACGCGGCCCAGGTGTGCTGCGAGAACTGGAGCCCGCCGTAGTAGCCGTTGCCCGTGTTGATGCGCCAGTTGCCGCCGCTCTCGCACGCGGCGACCTTGTCCCAGGTGTCGACCGGGGCCGCCTGGGCGGCGCCGGTGTTGAGGAACGGCAGGACGATGCCGACGCTGCCCGCGGTCAGGACCGCGCACAGCGGGGAGACCCGGCTGGGCGATGCGGGGCGGCGGTGACTTCCTCGTACGGCCATGAGGCTGGTTCCTCTCCACAACGGCTCTCGACGTCGCCCCCGGAAGTCCCGGCGGGCTGTACGAGTACCGCAGCCGGGGGCGGCCGGTCACAAGGCGCAGGGGTGGTCACGGGGCGCCGCGCGCTCCCGGAACCCGCCCCCTGATCGGGTGACGCTCCCTCAGCTGTGCGAGGGAAGGCGCGTGGAGGGACGAGGGGGCGCACGGACAGGCCCGGGGCTGACGTGACGGCCGGGGCGCCGAGCCGTGGATCATCCTCCGTCGCGTGCCGCGCGGGGCCCGCGACGGCGGAAAAAGATTCTTCGGCCGGCACCGGGGGTGCCGCTTTTCCCGAGGATTGGTTTCCCGTTGGACGAGTGGCCGATCATCTTCGCGGGGCGGCCGAATTCCGGGCCGGGGCACGGCGGTTCGGTCCGGACCGGTCCATGGGCGGCCCAATGCGGCGGAGTGCGGCGGTGGGCCGGGGTGGGCGGATCTTGCGGAGCGCTATTGCGTCCGCCGCACTGCCAAGAGACCGATCTTGGCCGGGCGGCGGGACCGGACGGGGAACAGCACGTACCGGTCCGGACCCGCACCGGCCCGGCGAAAGGCGGGATGCCGGGAAGCCGCGAAGCAGGGAAGCGGGGAAGCCGAAGAGGGCGAGCGGGAGAAGGGGAATAGAGGAAGGGCCGGTGAGAGGCGAGGCGGCAATACGGGCGGAGAACGGCGGGTCGCTGCCGGTAATAGGCCCGGCCTTCGGGTCGAAGACCTCTTCCTTGTAGCCGTCCCAGGTCACGAAGCTCGGCGCCGGCTCGACGGCGGGCACGCCCCGGCGGCGGCGAGGACGAGCGCCGGTAGGCGGTGATGTCGGGGAGGATGAGGTCCGGCCGTTGCCCTTGTCCGGGTACTCGGCCGCCGCCGCGGGAGCCGGGGAACGGCCGCGGGGGAGGGGGCCCTTTCCGACGTCGGCCTCGACGTCGGCTTCGGTGCCCGCCTGGCCGTCGGCCGGGCGTCGTCGCCCCCGGCGAACCCCGCGGCCCGTTCCGGCCCGGCACCACCGCTGCCCATCGGCCCGGGATACGGTGCGCGGCGACCGAAGAACCCCGGCCACAACTCCCGCGCCCCTCACCCGGCATTGGCCCGGCGCCAAGGGCATGGGTCACCCCGGACAACTCGAAGGCTGACAGGCGGACTTGACGTGCCGTTTGCCCAATCTCCCGCCGCCCATCGCCTCCCGGACCGCCCGCGTACCGCGCCAGTTCTCCGAAAATGGGGGCTGCCCCGCGGCGGCCGGGAACTGGCGGAGAATCACGCGGCCCCTGTATAGCGGGGAGCGTGCCGACGCGCATATCATTGCCTCACATCGACTTCATCACGGTAGATCGCTCGCAGGAGCGGTTCCGAATAATCACCTCCTGACCCCGGATCGCCGGGAGCCTCCGTGACGCCGATGCCGTCATTTCCGTACGGCACCGCCCGTCGCATCGAGGAATCCTCGCGACGGCGGTCCGTACCCCAGGATGTGCAGCGCGCCTACGGTGCGTGCCGGGCGTCACCGGCCGTGCGCCGTCGGCCTTCTGGCGTACCCGGCGGTGCGCCGCGCCGCTGGACGAACGACCGGGGGCGCACGGCGCTCCGGGCCGTGCCCTCGGACGCCGGTCGGCCCCCTCGGCCCCCGGCCCCTGCCCCGCTCCCGGGGCGTCAGCCCGCGGTGACGAGCCGTCCGTCCTCGCGGCCGATCCAGTAGCGGCGCAGCACGTCGAGCATCACCGACACCTCGCAGGCGGTGATCCCGGGGAAGGCGGCCAGGTCGTGCGTGAGGAAGGCGGCCAGCCCCTCCTCGTTCCGGAACACCCCGTGGTGGATCACCGACGAGGTGCCCGCGACGATCGACACGTAGCGCGCGGAGGGGTGCCGGGCGAGGGCGTCGGCCACCTGCTGGATGGCTCCGGGGGCCGCGTGCAGTTCGACCACCACCTCCAGCGCGTACCCCAGCAGCGCGGGCTCGATCTCCACCCGGGGCCGGACCAGTCCCCGCCGCAGCAGCGACTGGGTGAGCCGGTAAGCGGTCGAGCGGCTGATGCCGAGTGCGCGGGCCACTTCGGCGGCGCTGGCCCGGCCGTCGTGGCGCAGCAGTTCGACCGCGCCCAGCTCCTCGGTGCTGAAGTCGGCCACGGTGGCAGATTCGGCGGGTTCGTCCAGGGGTTCGGCCACCTCCCGCAGCGCCCGCAGCTGGTCGTCGCCGAGCCTCCGCAGCCGCCAGGAGTCGGACTTGGTCGAGGCCCGCAGTACCAGTTCGGTGCGGGCCGACAGGACCCCTGGAACGGACGGGATGCGGCTCATCAGCAGCTCCCGAGCCCCGGCGCGGCGCGTGGCGTGCAGGGAGCAGTAGACGTCGGCGCGTCCCGTGGTCGTCGCCACGAACGGGACCTCGGGCAGTTCGGCGAGCCGACCGGCCACCTTCCGCGCCTGCCCCGGGACGGTGGCCACCCAGATGTGCATGGGAGTGCCCTCGGCCAGCATCGGCCATTCCACCTGCCCGATCACCCGCAGCAGCCGCTCGTCCGCGAGCCGGGTCAGCCGGCGGCCGACCGTGCTGGCCGAGCTGCCGAGCACATCGGCGAGCGCGCTGAGCGGGGCCCTCGGGGCCACCTGGAGGGCGGCCACCAGGTCGAGGTCGGCATCGTCCAGCGGGGAAGTCTCCGGCATGGAACGAATCTATCGTGCGATTGGTGCTCTATCAGTGAATCATTCTTGCGTTACAAAGCTTTTACTTGCCTCATTCCGCCACCGCCTCTCTAATGGACGACCACGCTTGCGTCATCCGACGAAGGAAGTGCGGCCGGTGAGCTCGAACGACACCACCACCACGCCCGACAACACACCACCCGGCACGCCGCCCGGGGCGCCCGCGGAGGGCTCCGCGGCGCTGTCCCGTCTGCTCCGGGTGCTCGGCGCCATCGAACGGTGGGGCAACAAGCTGCCCCACCCCTTCTGGCTGTTCGCCATCCTGAGCGCACTGCTCGCCGTGGTGAGCTGGGGACTGGCCTCCGCGGACGTGTCCGCGGACAATCCGGCCGACGGCAAGACCGTGGTCGTCCGCAGCCTGATCTCGGTCGACGGCGTGCGCTCGATGATCACCGACGCGATCACCAACTACGCCACCTTCCCGCCGCTCGGCACCATCCTCGTGGTGATGCTCGGGGTCGCCGTCGCCGACAAGTCGGGGATGCTCACGGCGATGCTGCGGGCCGGTGTCTCCCGCGTCCCGGCGCGCTGGATGACGTTCGCGCTGGCCTTCACCTCGATGGTCGCCCACATCGCCTCCGACGCCGCCTACGTGGTGCTCGTCCCCCTCGGCGGCCTGGCCTTCCGCGCGGTCGGACGCAGCCCGGTCCTCGGGATCGTGGTGGCCTTCGTGGGCGTGTCCGCCGGGTACGACGCGAGCCCGCTGATCACACCGATGGACGCCGTGCTCTCCGGACTGACCACGGCGGCCGCGCACACGGTCGACCCCGGGTACACCGTCACCCCGCTGGCCAACTACTTCTTCTCGATCGCCTCCTCCGTGGTCCTGGCCGCCGTCATCACCCTCGTCACCGAAAAGGTGTCGGCCAGGCAGGTGGCGGCGCTGCCGCCCGACAGCGGCGAGACCACCACGGAGGACGACGCCGACCCGGTCGCGCTCGACCTGCGCCCCGAGGAGCGGCGCGGACTGCGCCGCAGCGGGCTGGTCTTCCTGCTGTTCCTCGCGGCGATCGTGGTGGCCATGATTCCCGCCGGGTCGCCGCTGCGCGGCGAGGGCGGCAGCATCGTCGAGTCGCCCGTGCTCTCCGGGATCGCCGTGGTGCTCGGAGTGCTCTTCGCGCTGCTCGGCACGGTGTACGGGCGCGCGGCGGGCACCGTACGCGGCAGCCGCGACATCCCCGACTTCATGGCACAGGGCATGCGGGAGATGGCGCCGATCCTGGTGCTGTTCTTCGCCATCTCCCAGTTCCTCGCCTACTTCAAGTGGACGGGCGTGGGCCAGGTGCTCGCCATCCGGGGTGCGGATCTGCTCAAGGACCTCGGGGTGACGGGGCCGGTCGCGTTCCTGGGCATCGTGGTGGTGTGCACGGTCATCAACCTGGCGATGACCAGCGGATCGGCCATGTGGGCGCTGGTCTCCCCGGTGTTCGTCCCCATGCTGATGCTGCTGGACGTCCCGCCGGAGGCCACCCAGGCGATCTACCGCATCGCAGACTCCTGCACCAACGCCATCACCCCGATGAGCGCCTACTTCGTGATGGCGCTCGGCTTCCTCCAGCGCTACCGGCGCTCCGCGGGCATCGGCACCCTCGCCTCGCTGACCCTGCCGCTGTCCCTGGCCATGCTGGTGACCTGGACCCTGCTCTTCTACGCCTGGTGGGCGCTGGGCATTCCGCTCGGCCCCGGCGCTCCCGTCCGCTGAGCCACCGAACCCCTCCCGGAAGGACCCCTTGATGACGCTCTCCGACATCGCCGCCGCGACGGAGCGGGCACTGCCCGAGATGACCGACGACCTGCGGACGCTGGTGGAACTGGAGACGCCGAGCGACGACAAGCACCTGCTGGACGCCGGGCTCGCCGCGATCCGCGGCTGGCTGGTGGCGCGGCTCGGCGAGCCGGACGAGACGGAGCGCCACGACTGCGGCCCGCACGGCGACGTGCTGGCCGTCACCTACCGCGGCACCGCGCCCGGCACCGCGCTGCTGCTGTGCCACTACGACACGGTCTGGCCGGCCGGGACCCTCGCCGAGTGGCCCTTCGAGGTGACCGACGGCAAGGCGAGCGGACCGGGCGTCTTCGACATGAAGACCGGCCTGGTGCAGGCCGTATGGGCGCTGCGGCTGCTGCGCGAGCTGAAGCTGCCGCATCCGACCGTCCGGCTGCTGCTCAACGGGGACGAGGAGATCGGCAGCCTGTCCTCCCGGCCGCACATCGAGCGGCTGAGCGACGGCGTCCTCGCCACCCTGGTGTTCGAGGCGGCGCAGAACGGGGCGCTCAAGACCTCGCGCAAGGGCGTGGGGCTGTTCGACGTGACCGCGCACGGCGTCGAGTCGCACGCCGGGCTCGACCCGCTGGCCGGAGCCAGCGCGATCCACGCCCTGGCCGAGGCCATCCCGCACATCACCGCCCTCGGCGCCCCGGAGCGGGGCACCACCGTGAACGTGGGACTGATCAGCGGCGGCACCGGCCGCAACGTGGTCGCCGCGCAGGCGCGCTGCGGCATCGACATCCGGATCGCCGAACCGGCCGAGATGGCGCGCATCGACGCCGCGTTCGGCGCCCTCGCCCCCGCCGACCCGCGGGTGCGGCTGGCCGTCAGCGGCGGATGGAACCGGCCGCCGATGGTTCCGAACGAGCCGTCCCGGCAGCTGTTCAAGCAGGCCCACGCCATCGCGGCCGAACTGGGCTGGGAGCTGGAGGAGACCGCGGTCGGCGGGGCGAGCGACGGCAACTTCGTCTCCGCGCTCGGGCGGCCGGTCCTCGACGGCCTCGGCGCCCTCGGCTCCGGCGCCCACGCCCGCCATGAACACACCCTGCTCGACGCCGTCCCGGCGCGCACCGCGCTCGCCGTCGGGCTGCTGACCGCCCTGGCGTCCGACGCCTCGTAACGCGGGCCGCACAACGCCGCCGCCCGCCGCCGTGACGGTCACTCACGGCGGCGGGCGGCGGCGTTGCGAACGGGTCAGGAGACCAGGAAGTCGGCCTTGCCCTCCTTGGCGCCCTGGATGAACGCGGTGATCTCGCTGCGGGTGTAGATGAGCGCCGGACCGTCCGGGTCCTTGGACTGACGGATCGCGACCCGGCCGTCGTCCAGCTTCATGACCTCGACGCAGTTGCCGCCGTTGCCACCGCTCCACGGCTTGCGCCAGCCTTCGGTGCCGAGGTCGGTGGCGCGCATGCCGTTGTAGATGCGATCCATGCAGATCAGAGCTCCTTGCGGAAATCGCGGAGGATTTCCTTTGTGCGTCGTGCGGTTGCCGCCTGGGCCGCCATGCGGTCCATGGCCTCCAGGTGGGAGGCCACCTCGATGCGTTCATCGAGGTAGACGGCGCCGGTGAGGTACTCGACGTAGACCATGTCCGGCAGTTCGGGAACAGCGAAGCGGAAGAGGACGAAGGGCCCGTAGGTGCCCGGATGGTGACCGGTGGCGAACTCCGAGATCTGCAACGTCACATGCGGCATCTCGGTGCTCTCCAGCAGCCGGTCCACCTGTCTGCGCATCACCGAAGGCTCGCCGACGGGTCTGCGCAGCACGGTCTCGTCCATCACGACCCACAGCCGGGGCGCCTCCGGGCGGTTCAGCAGCGACTGGCGCTCCATGCGCAGCGCCACATGCCGCTCGGCCTCCTCGGGCCCGGCCTTGCCGATGGCGCCGGTCTGCATGACGGCGCGGGCGTAGTCCTCGGTCTGGAGCAGACCGGGGACGAAGTGCGGCTCGTACGCCCGGATCATCTCGGCCGCGCCCTCCAGGCTGACGTGCACGCTGAACCAGTCCGGCAGGATGTCGTGGAACCGCTGCCACCAGCCGGGTCGGTTGGCCTCCTCGGTGAGGGAGATGAACGCTTCCAGCTCCGAGCCGATGACGCCGTAGGAGTCCAGCAGCATCCGCACATAGGGCACCTTGAGGGCGACCTCGGCGGTCTCCATGCGACGGACGGTGGCCGGGGCGACTCGTAGCACCTGCGCGGCCTGTTCGCGCTTGAACCCCGCCTTCTCGCGCAGCTCCTGGAGACGCTTCCCGAGGACGACCTGGCCCACGGTCGGGGCCGACCGCGGTTCGCTCACCTTGCTACCTCCCCTGCCCCCGTGACTGATGCCCGAAGTCTGCCATGTCCAGTGAGGCCCGGACACACTGCACAAGCAACTCTGCACAATTCAGAGTGTTACTTGCCATGTGTGCGCGGCCGTCGGGATAGTTGCTTCATGATCCCGTTACTGAGGCCGCCGCTATCGAGCTACGACGCGGTGGGGGTGGCCGAGCGGTACGGGCCCGCGGTCATGGAACGGCTGCCCCGGGTGGGCTGCGTCCTGGCCGCCGGCGGCCGCTGGTGGTGGATCGTGCCGTCCCGGTCGGACGTCGGCGTCAACTGGCCCTCGGCGGCCGTCTACGCGGTCGGCGCCGTGCCGACCGGCCCGCCGCCCGGGCGGCGGACCGGCCGGGCGGCCGAGGGACCGCGGGTGGTGCACTCACCGGACGACGGAGTGCCCTACACCCACCCGCTGGTGCTGCACATCGCCGTCTGCGCGGTGGCCGGGGTGTCCCCGGCCTGGCCGCGCGAGGACCGGCGTTCCGGGTCATGACGTGCCGTCGTCCGTCTGGAGGTACGCGGCCGGGCGCGGGTAGCGCATCAGCGCCGGCCCGGAGCCGTCCGGGTCCTTGTCGGCATCGGCGGGCCGGGTGGGCCGGGCCGGGGTCGAGGCCCTCAGCTCGGCGGGGTCGTAGTCGATGACCTGGGTCTGCTCCGCCGGGGCCGGCTCCGGCACGGCGTTCTGCTCGGGCCGGAAGAGCGGGATCTGGTCGAGCGCCGTCTGCTCCGCGGGCGAGGGCCCCTGGATGTACCCGGCCATCGCGCCCTGCGCCTGGGCCTGCGGCTGGACGACCGGGATCTGGCCGGTCTCGGCCTGCGCCATCTGCATCTGCGCGCTCTGCGCCTGCGGGGTCTGGACCTGCGGGTTCTGGGCCATCTGGAGGTAGGGCGCCTGGCCCTGCGCCGCCTGGGGCTGCGGCGCCTGGGCCTGCTGCATCTGCCCCATCTGGGGCTGCTGCATCGCCGCCTGCTGCATCTGCTGCTGAGCCTGAGCCATCTGCTGGGCCATCTGCTCCATCGGCTGCATCGGCTGCATCTGTTGCATCGGCTGCTGGGGCATCTGCTGGGGTATCTGCTGCTGCATCGGCGCCTGGTACAGGGGCGTCTGGACCGGGGGAGTGGCGACGTACGCGGGCGCCAGCTCGGCGGGCGGCTGCGACGCGGACGGCGACTGCCCGGACGACACCGACTGCCCGTACGGGTCGGACTGCTGCCCGTACCCGTCCGGGGCGATGCCCTGCGGCGCGGGCAGGGCGTCCGCCGAGTACAGCTGCTGCTGCGGAGCCTGCTGCATCTGCTGCATTTGCAGGATCTGCTGCATCTGCTGCGGGGTCTGCTGGGTCGGCGGCTGGGGTTCGGGGGCGACGGGGGCCGCGGGCAGCTGCGGCATCTGCTGGTACTGGTAGTCCAGCTGCTGGGCCGGGCCGGAGTAGAGCGGCGCCTGGAGGTCCCAGCCGCGCTGCTGGTCGTAGGAGACCTGGGGGGCGTAGTAGGAGGTGCCGTAGAGCACGGTGCTCAGCCCGGTCAGCAGCCGCTGCACATCCGGCTGGGAGCGCACCACCAGTCGCATGAACTGGCTGCTGCTGCCCAGCTTGTTGCCGCATTCGCGGACCAGGACGCCGTGCTGGGTGAGGAGTTGGTCCCGCACCCAGGCGCCGTCCGTGCCGCCCGGCAGCTTGACGAAGACGAAGTTGCCCTGGGAGGGGAAGACCGTCATCCCGGGGAGCCCGGCCAGCTGGGTGGTCATCTCCTGCCGGTCGCGGCTGAGCATGCGCAGGCTCTGCACGTACTCCTGCCGGTACCGCTTGAGCATGAAGACGATGACCTCGGCGAAGGAGTTCAGGTTCCACTTCGGCAGCCGGGAGCGGATCTGCACGGCCAGCGCCGGATTGGCGACGAGGTAGCCGAAGCGGACGCCGTGCAGTCCGAAGCTCTTGCCGAGGCTGCGCAGGACGATGACGTTGGGCCGCAGGATCGCCTCGTCCACGACGCTCGGATACGCCTCGGCGTCGGCGAACTCCAGGAAGGACTCGTCGATCACCACCAGGTCCAGATCGGACAGCGCGTCCATGAGGCCGATGACGGCCTGGCGCGACAGCAGCCCGCCGTCGGGGTTGTTGGGATTGCAGATGACGGCGACCCGCGAGCCCCGGGACCGGACGAATTGGACGAACGCCTGCGGGTCGAGCGCGAATCCGCTCATCTCCGGGAGCTGGAACATGTCGACCCGCTTGCCGGTCTCCATCGGCTGGTCCGTCCACCGGCCGAAGGTGGGAATCGGCACCGCGAGGCTTTCCTTCACCAGCAGATGGTCGATCCAGGTGATCAGCTCGGTCGAACCGTTGCCCATCGCCATGGTCTGCGGCTGTAGGCCCAGCACATCGGCCAGTTCGGCGGTGATGGTGTCCGCGGAACTCGGGTAGTACGTGAGGATCTCCCGCAGCCTGACCGCCATCACGGCGAACATGGCGGGGGTGGGGAAGTACGGATTGCAGGGGATGCAGAAGTCCACAAGCTCCTGTCCGCCACCCGTGATCCCGGCGCGGTTGAGCGCGAAGAAAGACGGGCTGTGGGCGGTGCCACGGAAGAGTTCCATGGCATCACCGGAATTGCCGACTGCGGCAACAGTCACGGCGGGACCTCCTCGGTCGCAAGGGGTCGTGCAATCACGACCGTTGCGGCTCGTCCCTCGAGCCTGACGCATGATCCCAAAAACGTGGGGGACCTGAGGATTTTCGTGGGGTGTGCGCGAAACCAAGGGACAGGTGTGCCCTGATCGAATAAAATTCCGCCTCTCGCTCATGCTGTCGCCCGCTCTTTCGGAGCGGCGGTGGCGGTCGGAGCGTCAGGCGGGGTCGTCCGGCGGACGCTCGCCGTCGGTGAGGGCGGCCCGGTCCTGGTGCGCTACCCACACAGCTACCTGAGCACGCGAGCTGAAACCAAGTTTGCTCAAAATGTGCTCAATATGGCCCTCGGCGGTGCGCTGTGCTATCACCAGCGCGGCGGCGATCTCCTTGTTGCTGAGCCCCTGCGCGACGAGCTGGGCGATCTCGGTCTCCCGGGGTGTCAGCGGCGACGGCCGCTCGGGTGCCGCCGCCTCCCCGCTGGGCAGTTGGTCCTCCAGCGCGTAGACCAGCGCCTGGTCGTAGGGGAGCCGGGCACCCTGTTTGACGGCCGCGTTGTACGCCGGTCTGCCCAGCGCCCGGGCCACGTCCGCCTCGCACTCGTCGTGGTAGTGGACCAGGTGTCCGTAGCCCGACAGCGAGGCGCCGATCGACTGCCAGACGGTCCGTGCGATGCCCAGCAGCCGGGCCGACCGCCGGTAGTCCCGGTCGGTGGCGGCGATCCAGGCCAGCACCTCCAGGTTGACCCCCACCCCCAGCGGATCGTCGAGCGAGCGGTTGAAGGTCAGGCTGTCCCTCTCCAGGGCGGTCGCGCGGGCGGTGTCGCCCTGGCGCCACACCTCCACGCCGAGCGCCATCATCGTGTACGCCCGGTGCCAGCCCTCGCCGTAGGCGTCGCACACTTCGAGGGACTCCTCGCCCAGCGCGACGGCGCGCGGCGAGTCGCCGATGAAGGAGTGGGCCAGGGAGAGCCGGATGAGGGCCAGCGCGAGCCCGACCGGGTCGCCGGTGGCCCGGTGGCGGGCCACCGCCTCCTCGTAGAGCGCGATCGCGGACGGGGCGTCACCCCGGTACATGGCGACCATGCCGGAGTAGAGCGCCGCGTACGCCAGGACCGGGGCCAGGCCGAGCCGTTCGCCGAGGGCCCGGCTCTCCTCCAGCATGGCCGCGGCCGCCTTGGTGTCGGACTGGATGATGGCCAGCCAGCTGTTGGTCCACAGCGCGCGCGCCCGCACCTCGGTGGGCTCCGGGCAGGAGGCGAGCCCCTGGTCCAGCCAGCGCCGCCCCTCGCCGAGGTAGTAGCTGGTGATCCAGTGGTAGAGGAGGTCGGCCGCGATCCCCAGGCCGCAGGCGGTCTCCTCCGGCTCCGCGAAGCTGGACTCCAGGGCGCTGCGCAGATTGGCGTGCTCCAGCTGGAGCCGGGTGAACCACTGCACCTGGGCCGGGCCGAACAGCGCGGCGCGCGCGTCGGCCGCCAGCTGCCGGTAGTAGTCGCGGTGCCGCCGCAGCCGGTCGGGCTCCTCCCCGGCGGCGGCGAGCCGTTCCCGGCCGTACTGGCGCAGCGTGTCCAGCATCCGGTAGCGCACCGTGGTGCCGTGCTCCTCCCGGAGCAGCACCGACTTGTCCACCAGCTCGGTCACCAGGTCCAGGACGTCCTCGCGGGCGATGCCGTCGCCCGAGCAGACCGCCTCGGCCGCCTCCAGGTCCAGGGTTCCTGAGAACACCGAGACCCGGGCCCACAGCAGCCGCTCCCGCTCGGTGCACAGGTCATGGCTCCAGTCGATCAGCGCCCGCAGCGTCTGGTGCCGGGGGAGCACCGACCGGGAGCCGGTGGTCAGCAGCCGGAAGCGGTCGTCGAGGCGGTCCAGCAGCTGCTGGACGGACAGGGCGCGGAGCCGTACGGCCGCCAGCTCGATCCCGAGCGGAATGCCGTCCAGCCGTCGGCACACCCGCTCCACGGCGTCCCGGTTGGCGTCGGTGACGGCGAAGCCCGGCAGGATCGACCCGGCCCGCTCGACGAACAGCCGCACCCCGTCGCACTGGGCCAGCGCCGCGGTGGACAGCCGCGGCCCGGTGGCATCGGGCAGGGCCAGCGCCGGAACGGCGAGGGTCTGCTCACCGGCGGTGCCCAGCGCCTGCCGGCTGGTGGCCAGGATGCGCAGCCGGGGAGCGGCCCGCAGCAGCCGGTCGGCGAGCAGCGCACAGCCCTGGATGAGGTGCTCGCAGTTGTCCAGGACGAGCAGCGCCTGCTTCTCGCGCAGATGGTCCACGAGGACGTCCAGTGGCGGCCGGGCGGACTGGTCCCGGACCTCCAGGGCCTCGGCCACGCTCTGGGCGAGCAGATCCGGGGTCTCCAGTGCGGCCAGTTCGACCAGCCAGACCCCGTCGGCGAACGCCCGGCGCGCGTCCTCGGCGACCCGCAGCGCCAGCCGGGTCTTGCCGACCCCGCCCACCCCGGTGAGGGTCACCAGCCGGGAGGCGGACAGCATCCGCCGGGCCTCGGCCGCCTCGTGCCGACGCCCCACGAAAGTCGTCACCTCGGCCGGCAGCCTGCCTGTCTGCCGCCCGGTCGGGGTGCTCGTCGCCACCGCACCCATTGATGCCTCGCACCGGCCTCGGGCGGGCGGGAGTCCCCGCTCGGCCCGAACGGTCACTGTCCAGGCTATGCCCGAGGGGCGGCCCCCACAGCCCGGCGACGCCCCTCGTAGCTCCCTCGGCTCCGTCGTCGCCTCTCTCGCGGCGTCACCGACGGCGAGCGGTGGTCGCCCGGGGTGACCGGTGGGGGCCGGGGCGGGGTGCCAGGGGCGGATCAGGTAGCCATCCGGGGAGATCTCCCCTCCTCGCGGTCCGGTCCGCCGTCGCATCCTGGTGTCTGTGCAAGTGCTCCGCCGAGATCCGGCGGAAGATCGAAGGTTCGCCATGTGCCTCCATCAGCCCCCGTGTCCTCCCGCCGACGCCCCCGACCACGATTCGGCGCGTCTGGTGGCCACCCACCCCGAGCAGGGGTGGAGCCTGCTCTGCAACGGAGTGGTGATCTTCGCGGACACGGGTGAACTGCTCCCTGACGGGCGCGTCATCCCGGCGCCCCGTGCCTGCCCCGACCAGGCGGGATGAAGTACGACGAAGGGAGAAGCGATAGAGAACTCCACGCCTCGTACCCACACAGTGATACGGAACGGCCCGGGGACGGAACGGTGAACGCCCTCACCACACCTTCCGCCTCCGGGCCACTGCGCGTCCATGCGCGTCTGTGGAGGACTCTGCGCGTCTCCGTGGGTCTTCGCGATCGGCGTTGATCGCCAGGATGCTGTTCGTGTAGCCTGATGATCGCGTCGAGTAATTTACTTGTGCGAATTTGACACCATCGGGGGTGCGAGGGGGCCGCTGTGCTGGACCGGGCCAACGATTCCGGTTTACCCAGCCTGCTGGTCGGCCGCACCAGTGAGCTGACCGTGCTGACCAGTCACGCGGAGGCCGCCTGCGCCGGGCGGTCCGGCCTGGTGGTGCTCTCCGGACCCGCCGGAATCGGCAAGACCAGCCTGCTGCGCGCCTTCCTCGACGGCGACACCTGCCGGAAGATGACCGTTCTGCACGGCACCTGCGGCCAGGTCGTGGCCGGTTCCGGTTACGGCGGCGTACGCGCCCTCTTCGGTCCGCTCGGGCTGACCGCCGACGACGCACACGACTCCCCACTGCTCCAGGGCAGCGCCCGCCGCGCCCTGCCCGCGCTCGCCCCCCGCCCCGGTGACGAGGAGCCGCCCTCGCCCGCGACCGCCTACCCCGTGCTCCACGGGCTCTACTGGCTCGCGGTGAACCTCATGACGCAGGGCCCGCTCGTGCTCGTCCTCGACGACGCGCACTGGTGCGACGAACGCTCGCTGCGCTGGATCGACTTCCTGCTGCGCCGCGCCGACCACCTGCCGCTGCTCGTGGTGCTCGCCCAGCGCACCGAGGCGGAGCCCGTCGCGCCCGCCGCGCTGGCCGACATCGCCGCCCAGCCCCGCTCCTCGGCGATCCGGCTCGGCCCGCTGACCGACGCCGACGTGGCCGAGCTGGCCCGGCAGATCTTCCCGCTCCCCGTCGCGCCGTCCTTCGTCGAGCGCGTGGCCGCCGTCTGCGGCGGCAACCCCCTCACCGTCACCCGGCTGCTGCACGAGCTGCGGGCCAAGGGGGCGCGGCCGGACGACACCGGGATCCGCGAGATCGCCGAGGTCGGCCAGTACGTGGTCGCCCAGTCGGTGCACGCGCTGTTCGAGCGCCAGCCCGGCTGGGTCCGGGACGTGGCCACCGCGATCGCCGTGCTCGGCGAGGAGGACCCGGAGCACATCGGCGCCCTCGCCGCGGTGCCCGCAGCCCGCGTCGAGGAGGCCGTGACGCTGCTGCGCGGCGCCGAGATGGTGGCGCCCGACCGCCCCGACCTCGCCCATGACGTGGTGCGCTCGGCCGTGCTCGACGCCGCCGGGGCCGACGCGCTGGCCGGTCTCCGGGCCCGGGCCGCCCAGCTGCTCAGCGACGTCGGCCGGCCCGCCGAAGAGGTCGCCAACCAGGTGCTGCTGGTGCCCGGCACCCCCCAGCCGTGGATGCGCTGGGTGCTGCGGGAGGCGGCCGCCCAGGCCACGAACCGTGGCGCGCCCGAGGCCGCCGCCCGCTATCTGCGCCGGGTCCTGGAGGCCGAGCCCGACAGCGTGTCCGCCCATGTCCAGCTGGCCGGGGCGCTCGCGGAGACCCACCCGGTGGAGGCGATCGGGCTCCTGAAGGACGCCCTCGACCTCACCGCCGACCTGCGGGCCAAGGCGCCGATCGCCGTCCAACTCGCCATGACCTGCCTGACGGTGCAGCAGTCCCCGGCCGCCGTACGGACGCTCGGCGGCGTGCTGGACGCGCTGGAGGCCGAGTTGGGGCCCGACTCCGAACCCCGCGACCGCGAACTGGTCACCCTCGTCCGGTCCGCGCTGCTGATCAGCGGATGCGACGAGAAGGCGACGCTCACCACCGTCCGGGAGCGGTTCGCGCACCTCGCCGAACCGGCCGGGGACACTCCCGCGCAGCGGCAGCTGCTGGCCATGATGACCGTGCTCAGCGCGATGGAGGGCACCTCAGCGGAGCGTACGGTGCGGCAGGCCCGCCGCGCCCTGCACCCTTCGGGAGTGGCGCTCGGCAACTGGTCGCTGCTCTTCTCCGCGTTCACCCTGGGCCTGGCCGACGAGGTCGAGGACGCGATGGAGGCGCTGGACCGCTCGCTGCGGTACGGCCAGGAGAACGCCGCGGTGTGGTCGTACGTCCTCACCCTCTCCACCCGGGCCCTGATGCTGCACGGCCTCGGGGCGATGCCGGACGCCCTGGCCGACGCCCAGACCGCCGTCGAGATCACCAGCCATGAGCGGTGGGGCGGCCATATGACGATGCCTCAGATCGCGCTGGCGACCGTCCTGATCGACCGGGGCGAGCCCGAACGCGCCGAGGAGCTGCTGGGCCAGGTCACCCGGCCGAACCTGGACGGGTTCGTCATGGAGTACCACTGGTACCTGATGGCCCGCGCCCGGGCCCGCTGGGCGCTCGGCGACGGCCGGACCGCGCTGCGGCTGCTGCTCGACTGCGGCTCGTCCCTGGAGGAGACCGGATTCGCCAACCCGTGCTTCATCCCCTGGTGGGCCGAGGCGGCATGGGTGTACGCCGCCGAGAAACGCGCCGACGAGGCCCGGGAGGTCGTCGACCACGGCACCGAACTCGCCCGCCGGTGGGGCACCCCGCGCGCCCTCGGACTCGGCGCGCTCGCCCGCGGCATGACCACCCGCGGAGAGACCGGCATCGGCCTGCTCACCGAGGCCGTCGCGCACCTGTCGGCCTCACCCGCCCGCGCCGAGCACGCCCGGGCCGAATTCATGCTCGGTACCGCCCTGCTGGACGCCGGGGACTCCCGCGGCGCCCGCGAACACCTGCGCGCCTCCGCCGACCTCGCCCAGAGCTGCGGCGCGCTGGCGCTCGCCAAGGGCGCCCGGCGACGGCTGGTCGCCGCGGGCGGCCGGATGCGCGAGATCACCGGCTCCCCGGTGGACCTGCTCACCGGCACCGAGCGCAAGGTCGCCACCCTGGCCGCGGCCGGGGCGGGCAACCGGGAGATCGCCCAGTCGCTCTTCGTCACCGTACGCACCGTCGAGACGCATCTGACCAGCGTCTACCGGAAACTGGGGCTGACCCAGCGGGCCGAACTGGCCTCGGTGCTGCGCACGCAGAGTGTTCCGCACCCCCAGGCTCCGGCCTGGGTGTCCGCGGCACGCGGCCGTGGCTGAGTGCGACGTCCCGGCGCTTCTCCGCACCCCCGATATGTGATCGGCATATAGTCACTCCATGCAGCTCAACGGGCTCCCGTTCCCCGGCCGCGAACGAGAGCAGGCGGTGCTGGCCTCGGTCGTCACCGACCTGGAGGCAGGTCGTCCGGCTGTCGTCACCGTCTCCGGACGGCCCGGCTTCGGCCAGGGCCCGCTGCTGCGCTGGACGGCCGAACTCGCCGAGGAGCGGGGGCTGCGCGTCCTGCGCGCCCAGGCCACCCTGGGCGAGAGCAGACTGCGCTACGGCGTGGTGGAACAGCTCCTGACCACCATGGACGGGCTGACCGACAGCTCGCTGGGCGCGCTGGCCGAACCGGAACGGGACGACCGCCTGCCCGGCCTGGCCGAACTGCTGCGCAGCGCCCGCGACCGGCCGACCCTGGTGGTCGTCGACGAGGTGGAATGGCTGGACCCGGACTCCCGGCGCTGGTTCGGGGCCCTGGTGCGGCGGCTGCCCGGGATGCCGGTGTCGCTGCTGGCCAGCAGCAGCGGCGTCAGCCACTGGGGCTGGTGCGGCGGTGACCCCTTCCCCGGACCGGTGCCCTCCCGGCAGCTCGCGCTGTCCGCGTTCACGCTGCGGGACGTCGCCACCCTGGTGACGACCGTGTGCGGAACGTCCGGGCAGGAACCGTTCAACGCCGCCGCGTGCGAGATCAGCGCGGGCAACCCCATGGTGCTGCACGAGGCGCTGCGCCAGTTCACCGCCCTCGGATGGGTGCCGGTCGCCGAACGGGTCCCGGAGCTGCGTGCGCTCATCGAGGCCATCTGCGGCGAGTACGTCGCCCGCGCCCTCAGCGGACTGTCCGACACCGCCGTCGCCGTGGTGCGCGCCCTGGCCGTCTGCGGTGAACTCCTCGACCTGCCTCAGCTGTACGCACTCGCCGGACCCCGCGCGGCGAGCGAACCGGGCCTCGGCGCGGCGCTGGAGGCCAGCGGCCTCGCCACCGCCTCCGACACCGGGATGCGGCTGTGCTGCCCGGAGGCGCGGAAGTGGATCCTGGAGGAGATGACCGCCGCCGAACGGGCCGAACTGCACGCCCGGGCCGCCGAACTCGCCCACCGGGCGGCCTTGCCCGACGAGGACATCGCCCGGCTGCTGCTCGACGCCCGCCCGCTCGGCGAACCCTGGGCGATCCACGTGCTGCGCCGTACCTGCGCCGCCATGCTCCGCGCCGGCCGCCCCGACCGCGCGATCGCCTGCCTCTCCCGAGCCCTGGAGGAGCCGCTGGACCCGGCCGAGCGCGCCCAGCTGGGCCTGGAGCTGGGCGCCATCGAGGTGCTGACCGCCCCCGAGGCGAGCGACCGGCGGCTGGCGGAGATCGTCCGGAGCGGCGGCGACGCACCCGCCCGAGCCCGGGTGCGCGCCGCCGACCTGGGACTCACCCGCGGCGGTGTGGAGAGCCTGCGGTCCGCCGTGGCACACGCGCTGCCCACCGCCCACGGCGCCGAACGGGAGGCCCTGGCCGGGCTGTTCCGGCTCACCGAGCGCGGCCGCCCCGACGACGCCGACCTGCTGCTGCCCGAGATCCCCCCGCTGCCCGCCCGCCCCACCGACCCGGCACAGGCCGCCGCCCGCGCCAGGCAACTCGCCCTGCACGGTGAGGACCTGCCCACCGCCAGGGCGCTGGCCCGGCTCGCGTTCACCGGCGAGCCCGGCAGCGACGTACTGATCCTGCCCCGGATCACGGCCGGGCGGATCCTGCTCCTGACCGACGACCTGGACGAGGCCGAGGCGCGGCTGGACGCCCTGCACGTCGACTTACGGCGGCGCAACGCCCGGGCCGCCGCCGCACTCGTGCTGGCCGTCCGGGGCGAACTGAACCTGCGGCAGGGGCGGCTCGACGCGGCCGAACGGGACGTCGCCGCCGCCGGGCGCGCACTGCCCCACACCCACTGGCATCCGTACCACGTCTCCTATCTGACGGGGCTGCGGATCACCGTCGCCCTGGACGGCGGTCGCGTCGACGAGGCCAGGGAGCTGGCCGACGCGCCCGCTCCGGTCGGCGCACGGGACAGCGTGTCCTTCGGCCATCTGCTGTTCGCCAGGGCGATGGTGGCCTCCCGGGACGGCCGGCTGCCGGAGGCGCTGGAGCTGTTCCGCGCCTGCGGCAGGCGGCTGCTGCGCCACGACCGGGCCAACCCCGCCCTGATGCCCTGGCGTTCGATGGCCGCCGGGGTGTGCCACGCGCTCGGCGACCACGAGGAGGCACAGCGGCTGAGCCGGGAGGAGATCGCGCTGGCCCGGCGGTGGGGCGCGGCCGGCACCCTCGGCGTGGCCCTGCTGGGCGCCGGGCGGGTGGCCCGCGAGGCCCGCGCCCACCGGCTCCGCGAGGCCGTGCACAGCCTGCGCCCCACCGCGGCCCGACTCGCCTACGCCGGGGCGCTGATCGACCTGGCCACCACCGAACTGGACGCGGGGAACCGGCAGGCCGCCGCCCCCCTGGTGGCCGAGCTGTTCACGTTCACCACCACCCACAGGCCCTCCAGCCGACTGGCCGGGCGGGTGCGTACGCTCGCCGAACGGCTGGGCCAGTCCGCCGCGCCCGGACCCGGACCGCACCCCGCCTGGGCGACGCTGACCGAACCCGAGCGGCGCACCGCCACCCTCGCCGGACTCGGCCACGGCAACCGGGAGATCGCCGAGATGCTGTCGGTGACCCGGCGCACGGTGGAACTGCGGCTCAGCGGCGCGTACCGCAAGCTGCGCATCGGCGGGCGCGCGGAACTCCACGCACTGGTGCGGGCAACGGAGGGATACGGCACGGATGTTGCATGAGCGGGACACCGAGGCGGCACAGGTCAGGGACGCCCTGAAGGCCGCCGCCGCGGGCACCTCGTCGCTGCTGCTGCTCACCGGCCCGCTCGGCATCGGCCGGACCGCGCTGCTCCAGCGGTTGCCCCAGCTGGCCGGGGAGGACGTCCGCGTCCTGCGCGCCAACGCCGCACCGATGGAGCAGGACTTCGCCTTCGGCGTGGTCCGTCAGCTCTTCGACAGCCTGCTGACCGGAGCCCCGCCCGAGCAGAGCGAACGATGGCTGCGGGACCACGGCGACTTCGCCCGCATGGTCCTCGCCGACGACACCCTGCCGCTGGGCGAGTCCGGCTCCGTCAGCCCGTCCGAGACGGTGCTGAACGGACTGCGCTCCCTGCTGGCCGACGTCGGCGCCGACCACCCGCTGCTGATCCTGGTGGACGACCTCCAGTGGGTGGACGCCCCCTCGCTGCGCTGGCTCGCCTACCTGGTCAAGCGGCTGCACGGGCTGCGCGCCGTCCTCGTCTGCGCCCTGCGCGACGGCGATCCGGGGGCCCGGCGGCTGACGCTGCGCGAGATCACCGACTCCGCACAGCGGGTGCTGCGCCCGGCGCCGCTGTCCCTCGCGGCCGCCAAGGCGATGGTCCTCGACCAGTTCGGCGAGCCGGGCGACGAGGACTTCGCCCGCGCCTGCCACGAGATCTCCGCGGGCAACCCCCTCTTCCTGAGGTCGGTCCTGGTGACGCTCGCCGCAGCCGGCCACAGCCCCACCGCCGGGCACGTCGAGACGGCCCGCCGGCAGCGCCCCGCCCAGCTGCGCGAGTGGCTGGCCGGTTGCATGCGCACCCAGCCGCAGCCGGTACGGGACCTGGCCGCGGCGATCGCCGTCCTCGGCGACCAGGGCGAACCCGACCTGATGGCCCGGCTGGCGGGCCTGGACCCGATCGGCTTCGCCGCCGCGCTGCGCGTCCTCGGACAACTCGGCCTGCTGGCGGCCGAGAAGGAGCCGCGCTTCCTCCACCGTGTGGTGCAGGACGCCGTCGAGTCCTCGATGACCGTCGCCGAGCGCGACCGGCTGCACGACGCCGCCGCGGCCCTCCTCTACCGCAACGGCTCCTCCGCCGAACTGGTCGCCGCCCAGCTGATGGCCGTCACTGCCTCACAGCACCCCTGGGCGGTCGAGGTGCTGCGGGCCGCGGCCGACACCGCGTTGCGCCGGGGCGCGCCGGACATCGCCACCCGCTATCTGCGGCGCGCGCTGCTGGACGCCGCGCTGTCCGGCGAGACCCGCGGGCGGCTGCTGATCGACCTGGCCACGGCGGAGCGCGGATGGGACCCGGCCGCGTGCGAGCGCCACATTTCCCAGGCGATACCCCTGCTGACCACGCCGCGGCAGCGGGCCGCCGCCGCCCTGCGGATCTCCCCGACCGTCGTGGGGGTGGCGCCGCCCGCGGTCCTCGACCTGTTCCACCAGGTCGCCGAGGACCTGGGGCCCGCGGCCGCCCTCGACGGCTCGGCGCGTGACGTGGCCCTGCGGCTGGAGGCGCGGCTGTGGTACGCCGGGTACGAGGACCCGGCGGAGCTGGCCGCGGCCGTGGAGCGGCTGTCCGCGCTGGGCGAGGAACCGCCGCTCGGCTCGACCGCCGAACGCGAGCTGGCCGTCGTGCTGCTCGATGCCGCGATGCTCACGACCCGGCGGCCGGCCGCCGAGGTCGCCCGGCTCGCGGGCCGCGTCCTGGAGCGCGAACCGGCCACCGCGGACCGGGTCCACTCACCGCTGCCGCTGGTCGCCGTCGCGATGGTCGCCGCCGATTCGGTACGGGGCATCAACTCCTGGCCGGAACCCGAGCGGCACTCCGCGCGGCAGGACGTCACGGCCGTCGACGCGCTCGTCCACGCCGAGCAGGCGCTGATGCTGCTCGCGCGTGGCCGGGTGGCCCGGGCCCGGGAGCCCGCCGAGCGCGCGATGCGGCTGGCCGGGGCGCACTGGTCGGAGGCCGGGATCCTCGCCACCGTCGCCCTCACCGGCGTCGCCCTGGAGCTGGAGGACAGCGAACTGGTCGAAGGACTGCTGGACGAGGCCGGGCGGCGCCGGTCCGCCAGCCTCGCGCTCACCGCCTCGCTCCAACTCCTCAAGGCGTCCCAGGACGCCCGGTACGGCCGCTGGACCAGCGCGCTGGACACCCTGCTCGCCTGCGGCCGACAGCTGGAGGCGGCGGGCTGGCGCAATCCCGTCCTCTTCCGGTGGCGGCCCTGGGCGGCCGCACTCCAGCACCGCATCGGAGACTCCCGCGCGGCGCTGGCGCTCGCCGAGGAGGAACACGCCCGGGCCGAGGCCTGGGGCGCCCCCGTCGCGCTGGGCCGCGCCCTGCGGCTCAAGGGCCGGCTGTGCGACGGCGCCCGGGGCACCAATCTGCTGCGCGAATCGGCCGACGTGCTGCGCGCCTCGGCCAACGAACTCGAACTCGCCCGCTCGCTCACCCTGCTGGCCCGGCGGCTGGACAACGGTCCGGAGTCGGTGGCCATGCTGCGGGAGGCCGGAGCCCTCGCCGCGGCCTGCGGCGCGCCCTGGCTGGTCGAGCAGGCCGAGCAGGGGCACGGTGCGCCCGCACCGCGGCCCGAGGCCGCGCTGACCCGTACCGAACGCACCGTGGTCTCCCTGGCCGGTGGCGGCCTCACCAACCAGGAGATCGCCGACCGGCTCGGCGTCACCTCCCGCGCGGTCGAGAAGCACCTCACCCACGCCTACCGCAAGCTGGACATCTCCGGCCGCCGCCAGCTGATGGAGGTCCTGCCCCGCCTGGATTCGGAAATCCTGCGTTAACGGCGCTAATTCAACGCGTGTCCAACCGGCGTCTGCCCGGGCTTCCCGGCATGGCCCCGTACCGGCCGGGGGAGGGTGCGATCCGGGCAAGTTCCCCAGGTCGGCGAACCCACCGTACCGACCACCGAAACCCTGCGGTGCGGACCGAACCTCCGAGGTGCGGTACCACAGGATTGGGCGACGCCACCCTGCTGACGTTGACTCATGCGTGGGGATCTCCCTAGTCTCCATTCCGTAAAAAGCATTCGAATTGAATAGCCGCGGCATTCATCCCCGGTCATTCGTATTCGGTCATTGATGAACAGGAAGGGATGGCAGTCCCTTGGCAGTTTCCGCTCTAGCAGATTCGGCTCGGCCAACCCCCAACGAGCTCGAATGTGACCAGATCGAGTACGCGGATCTTCTGCGCCAGTTCGACCAGCCGGGGGCGTGTGTCGTCTGTCTCGACCCGTCCCTGACGGTCCAGCAGGCGAACCAGGAGTTCTTCCGGCAGTTCGACGACGACTCCTCCATGAGCGTCTTCGGCCGCGACTTCTGCGACCTGGCACACCCCAGCGCCCGGCAGGCGCTGCACCATCAGCTCTCCCGGCTGGCCGACGGCACCCGCGACCGGTTCGCCTCCCAGGTGGTCGTCGTCGGAGCCCAGGGCACCGCCTTCACCAGCGCGCTCACCGCCGTCGCCGTGCGCGAGGGCACCTCGCACGTCGCCTCGCTGCTGGTGGTGCTGCGGCCCGTGGCCGGCGGCCAGGAGCTGGACATGGTGACCAGCCGCAAGAAGATCCTCAGCGAAATCGAGGCGCGCATTCTGGAAGGCATCGCGGCCGGACACTCCACCATTCCGCTGGCCTCCCGGCTCTATCTCAGCAGGCAGGGCGTCGAATACCACGTGACGCGTCTGCTCCGTAAGCTGCGGGTTCCCAACCGGGCGGCCCTGGTCTCCCGCGCCTATTCCGTGGGCGTTCTCAACGTGGGCTCCTGGCCGCCGAAGGTCGTCGACGACTTCGTGAAGTGAGCCACCGGCTCCCCGTGACGCGGCGGCGTGCGGCCCGCCGCCACGTCACGGGGAGCCGGAGCCATGGGCGAGCCGCAGCACGCTGAACGCGGTGAGCGCCACATGCAGTTGGGTGCGCTGTTCGCCCGACTCCAGATCGCAGCCGAGCACCCGCTCGATCGCGTGCAGCCGCTGGTAGAACGCCTGCCGTGACAGGCTGGCGCGCTTGGCGGCCACCGTCTTGTTGCCCGCCGCGTCCAGATAGGCGTGCAGGGTCGTCACCAGATCGGTGCCATGCCGCTCATCGTGCTGCACCAGCCGGCCGAGCTGCCGTTCCACGTACTCCTGCACCCGCATGTCGTCGCGCAGTGCGTACAGCAACTGCCGCAGCCCGATATCGCTCAGCTCATGGAACGGCTTGTCCGGCGTGCCGGGGACGGCGGCGTCCGCGACCCGCGCCGCCTGCTGGAACGAGCGCGCGGTCTGCGACAGGTCCGACACCTCGCAGCCCACGCTGACGACCGCGTCCGGATGCGACTCCCGTACGGAACGGCTCAGCCGCTCCACCAACGGCCGCCAGGGCGTGGCCGGATGGAACGCCAGCAGCACCCCCAGATGATCGCCGGGCACCGCGCCGATCAGCACCGCGGCACCGGCCGCGGCCATCTCCTCGGTCAGCCGGTCCTCCAGCTCCCCGGCCTCCTCGCCGCCCAGCCCCCGGGCCAGGGTCACGAGCGCGACGATCAGCCGCCGCCCCATGACCCGCATGCCCAGCGCCTCGGCCCGGGCCCGTGCCTCCCCGGCCGAGCGGCAGCGCTGCTCGACCAGATCCAGCAGCAGCGTGCGCTGGGCGCGCCGCTCCCACCGGGTGTGCTGGGTCAGCCGGGCGATGGTCAGGGCGGTGGCCGTGCGCTCCAGCACCATCGCGTGCTCGGGACCCACCGCCGGGGCGCCCGCGGCGTCCGGCAGCATGACCAGCCGCCCCCAGCGCTCGCCCCGGTACTCCACGGCCGTCACCAGCCAGTTCTCCGGGCCGCGCAGCTCGGTGCGGTCGGGCGAGGGCGTACCGCGCGACCGCCGCTCCCAGCCGGTCAGCACCCCCTCGACGCCATGCCCCGGCGACCCGCAGATGACCGCCCGGTGGACCAGGTTCTCCAGCACCACCGGGTGGCCGCTCAGCTCGGCGGCCATCCCCACGACCTCGTCCGGCTCGGCGCCGCGCAGGGTCAGCGCGGTGAAGGTGTCATGGACGTCCTGCGCCCGGCGCAGGGTCTCGATCTGGTTGCCGATGATCATCGAGTGGACGATCTGGGTGACCTCCACGAAGTTCACGTTCCGGGACAGCAGAACGAGCGGGAAATCCCGGGCCCGGCAGGCGTCCACCAGCTCCGACGGCGGCTCGTGGTACCGCCGGACCAGCTCGATGACCAGGCCCGCGGCACCGATGTCCGCCAGCTCCTCCACATACCGGCGCACCAGCGCGGGGTCCTCCGGCAGCGGCATCCCGGTGGTGAGGACCAGTTCCCCGCCCTTGAGGAAGGACGCCGGGTCGAGCAGTTCGGTGATGTGGACCCAGCGGACCGGACGGGACAGCTGATCATGGCCGGACACCACCTCCGGTTGCCCGGCGGCCAGTACCGGCAGCCGCAGCGCGTCGCCGAGGGTGAGCGGAGCGGAGCCGTTCATGCAGGCCACTCTGACAAGCCGGCCGACCGGGCGCAACCATCGATCACGGGTCTCCTTGACAAAGTGTCCACCAGGTCCCGGTTGACACAACGTCCATCCCGATCACCTGCCCGCGACACAATGATCATTGTCTTTCCCCGGTCCGCTCCCGCACGCTCGTAGAGTCCCGAAGCAGTCCGGTCCACCGCCGTTCCGTGGGTGTTGGGAGAGATCATGACCAATCTGTCGCCGCAGCTCCGCCAAGCCACTCCGGTGGTCGCCGTCCGCGGAGAGGGGGCCTACCTCCACGGCGAGGACGGACGGCGCTATCTGGACTTCACCGCGGGCATCGGCGTCACCAGCACCGGGCACTGCCACCCGAAGGTCGTCGCCGCCGCCCAGGAGCAGGTCGGCACCCTCATCCACGGTCAGTACACGACCGTCATGCACAAGCCGCTCCAGCGGCTGACCGCCAAGCTCGGCGAGGTGCTGCCCGAGGGCCTCGACAGTCTGTTCTTCAACAACTCGGGTTCCGAGGCCGTCGAGTCCGCGCTGCGCCTCGCCCGCCAGGCCACCGGACGCCCGAACATCCTGGTCTGCCACGGCGGCTTCCACGGCCGCACCGTCGCCGCCGCGTCCATGACCACCTCCGGGACCCGCTTCCGCTCCGGCTTCTCGCCCCTGATGAGCGGCGCCGTGGTGACCCCGTTCCCCACCGCCTACCGGTACGGCTGGGACGAGGAGACCGCGACCCGGTTCGCGCTGAAGGAACTGGACTACGTCCTCCAGACCATCTCCTCGCCCGACGACACCGCGGCGATCATCGTCGAGCCGGTGCTGGGCGAGGGCGGCTACGTACCCGCCACCGAGGGCTTCCTCCAGGGGCTGCGCGAGCGGGCCGACCGCCACGGCTTCCTGCTCATCCTGGACGAGGTCCAGACCGGCGTCGGCCGCACCGGACGGTTCTGGGGCCATGACCACTTCGGGGTCCGCCCCGACATCCTGATCACCGCCAAGGGCCTGGCCAGCGGCTTCCCGCTGTCCGGCATCGCCGCCTCCGAGGAACTGATGGCCAAGGCATGGCCCGGTTCCCAGGGCGGCACCTACGGAGCCAACGCCGTCGCCTGCGCCGCGGCCGCGGCCACCCTCGACGTCGTACGCGAGGAGAACCTCGTCGCCAACGCCGACGCCATGGGCGCCCGGCTCCGCTCCGGCCTGGAGGACGTCGCCGCGAAGACCCCCGCCATCGGCGACGTACGCGGCCTCGGCCTCATGCTGGCCAGCGAGTTCGTCACCGAGGACGGCGAACCCGACCCGGCGACCGCGGGCCGCGTGCAGCGCGCCGCCGTGGAGGAGGGACTGTTGCTGCTCCTGTGCGGCGCCTGGAACCATGTGGTCCGGATGATCCCCGCGCTGGTCGTCGACGAAGCGGCGATCGACGAGGGACTGCGCGCCTGGTCCGCCGCCGTGAGCGCTGGTACGTCCGGCACGGACTGACGCGGCCGCGCGCCGCCCATCAGCGGCCGCGCGCCGCCCATCACCCACGGGAACCCCGGCCGCCGCCCGCCACCTACGCGGGCGGCGGCCACAGAAGGAGAATGCCGCCATGTCTGCCCTGCCCACCCCTTCGTTCCCCGCAGCGGGCGACGTCCTCGCGACGGTGCCCAAGAAGCTGTACATCGCCGGGACCTGGTCCGACGCGGCCGGCGGCCTGACCATGCCGGTCGACGACCCGGCCACCGGCGAGGTGCTGTGCGACGTCGCCGACGCGAGCCCCGCCGACGGACAGCGCGCGCTCGACGCCGCCCTGGACGCCCAGGAGAAGTGGGCCGCCACCGCGCCCCGCGCCCGCAGCGAGATCCTGCGCCGCGCCTACGAACTCATCATCGAGCGCGCCGACTCGCTCGCCGCCCTGATGACGGCCGAGATGGGCAAGCCGCTGGCCGAGGCGCGCGGCGAGGCCGCGTACGCCGCCGAGTTCTTCCGCTGGTTCTCCGAAGAGGCCGTCCGCATCGACGGCGGGTACGCCACCCTGCCCGACGGCAAGAACCGCATGCTGCTCATGCGCCGCCCCGTCGGCCCCTGTCTCCTCGTCACCCCGTGGAACTTCCCGCTGGCCATGGGCACCCGCAAGATCGGCCCGGCGATCGCCGCCGGGTGCACCATGGTGCTCAAGCCCGCCCCGCAGACACCGCTGTCCTCGCTCGCCCTCGCGGGCATCCTGGAGGAGGCCGGGCTGCCCGCCGGGGTGCTCAACGTCTTCACCACCTCCCGGGCCGGTGAGGTCGTCGAACCGCTGCTGACCGGCGGCCACATCCGCAAGCTGTCCTTCACCGGCTCCACCCAGGTCGGCCGCGTCCTGCTCGGCCAGTGCGCGCCCGCCGTGGTCCGCACCTCCATGGAGCTCGGCGGCAACGCCCCCTTCATCGTCTTCGACGACGCGGACCTCGACGTCGCGGTCGAGGGCGCCATGACCGCCAAGATGCGCAACATGGGCGAGGCCTGCACCGCCGCCAACCGCTTCTTCGTCCACTCCTCCGTCGCCGCCGACTTCGCCGACCGCCTCGCCCGGCGCATGGGCGCCCTCGAGGTCGGCCCCGGCAGCCGCCCCGGCGTCGACGTCGGCCCGCTGATCGACCGGGCGGGCCGCACCAAGGTCGAGGAACTGGTCGCCGACGCCGTCGCACGCGGCGCCGAGGTCCTGGTCGGGGGCAGCACCCCCGAAGGCCCCGGCTGTTTCTACCCGCCGACCGTGCTCACCGGCGTCTCGCCCGCCAGCCGGCTGATGGAGACCGAGATCTTCGGCCCGGTCGCCGCCATCCTCACCTTCGAGGACGAGGACGAAGTCGTCGCCACCGCCAACAGCACCGAATGGGGCCTGGTGGGGTACGTCTTCACCCGCGACCTCAACCGCTCGCTGCGGGTGAGCGAACGGCTGGAGGTCGGCATGGTCGGCCTCAACACCGGCCTGGTCTCCAACCCGGCCGCCCCCTTCGGCGGCGTCAAACAGTCCGGCCTCGGCCGCGAGGGCGGGCGCGTCGGCATCGACGAGTTCCTCGAGTACAAGTACATCGCCACCCCGGCCTGACGTGTCCTCCATCGCCGCCGGGCGGGCTGTACACCAGCCCGCCCGGGTCCCCGGGGCCGGGGCTCGGGTCCGGGCGGGAGGGCCGGTCCCCGGCACGAGCCAGGCGGCCGATTCCCGCCAGCACACCGCCTCCGGTCCCCGGCACGCTGGGGCCATGTCTCACCCCTTCGTCGGCATCATCGACCGCTATCTGCTCTCCGGTTCCGAGTTCACCCGCAGGCTGCGCACGGTACGGCCGGACCAGTGGACGGCACCCACCCCCTGCGCGGAATGGGACGTCCGGCACCTCGTCAACCACATGACCCGGGGCAACCTCAACTACATCGCTCTGCTGGACGGCGGCTCGGCCGCCGACTTCCTCCGGCTCCGGGACGAGGACGCCCTGGGCGACGATCCGGTGGGCGCGTACACCCGCTCGGTGCGGGACTGTGCCGCGGCGTTCCGGAGGCCCGGCGCCCTCCAGCAGATCCTGGACTACCCCCTCGGCCCGGTGACCGGTGAACAGGCCCTCGCCGTCCGGACCACGGATTCGACCATTCACGCCTGGGACCTGGCCCGGGCCCTCGATGCTCCCGAGGAACTCGATCCGGGGCTCGTCGCCTGGGTCGAGGAGCACCTCGCCGACATCTACGCCGGCTTGGCGGAGTCGCCCGTCTCCGCCGACACCACCCACCGCTTCTTCGCCGCCCCAGGGACCCCGCCCCCGGACGGGGAGACCCGGCAGGCCCGGCTGCTGCGGCTGATGGGCCGCTGAGCGCGCTTCAGCCCGTCCGGCGTTTGAGGACCGGGGTCCGGGGCGGAGCCCCGGTTGCGGGAAGGGGCGGGTAGGGAAAGGCCCCCGCCCAGAACACCGGGACAGCCCGGGAACCGCCGCCGGGGGCGAGCCGTTGGCCTGATGGGTACGGCACGAGGAGGGGACCCATGGCCGAGTTGGTGCCCGGCGGCAACCAACCGCTGCCGGACGGCACGCTGACCATCCGCGTCCCAGGCCCCTTCGACCTGTCCGCACTGATCACCGGCGATGACGGGCAGGTCGCGGGCGACGCCGACTTCGTCTTCTTCAACCAGCCCACCGCCCCCGGCACCCGGGTCGACGGAGACACCGTCACCGTGCGGCCCGGGCAGCTGCGTCCCGGCGCCAGCCGGGTCACCGTCGTCGTCAGCCCCGCCGACCCCGGCACCCCGCTGGGGCGGCTGCCCGCGCCCGTCATGAGCGTCACCGGGAACGGCGGCGGCGCTCCGCTGGCACGTTTCGCCCCGCCGCGCCCCGGGCCGGAGACGGTGCTGCTGCTCGCCGAGATCTACCGGCGCGGCACCCGGTGGAAGGTGCGGGCGCTCGGCCAGGGGTACGCGGACGGGCTGGCCGGGGTGGCGCGCGACTTCGGCGTGGACGTCGCGGACGACGGCACCGCGGACCACCCACCCGCGCCCCAGCCCCCGACGCCCGGTGACGACGGATTCCTCGGGCTCGTCAACGCCGCCCGGTCCCGGCACGGCGTACCACCCGTGACCCTCGACCCGCGGCTGACGCGGGCCGCCGAGGCCCATGCGGCGGCCATGGCCGCCCACGGCGCGCTCGGCGCGGAGAGCCCCGACGGGACGTCGCTCTTCCACCGGATCGCGGCCAGTGGTTACGCCCCGCTCACGGTCGCCGAGCACCTGGTCTCCGGGCCGCGCACCCCGGACGGGTTCGTGGACTACTGCCTGTCCGGTGGGGAGCGCGGCGGCCCGTTCCGGGACCCGGCGGTCACCCATGTGGGCATCGGCCGGGCATCCGGCGCCGGAGACGTGTTCTGGACGGCGGTGTGGGCGCGGCCCTTCACCCCGGACGGGCTGCGCCGCCTCGCGTCCGAGGTGATCGCGCTCACCAACGCCGAGCGCGCCGCCGCCCGGCTGGCGCCGCTGGCCCCCGACCCGCGGCTGACGGCAGCGGCGCAGGCGCACAGCGACGACATGGTCGCCCGCGACTTCTACGACCACACCAGCCCCGAGGGCCGTCAGCCCTGGGACCGGGCCGCCACCGCCGGGGCCACCCACCCCGGGATCGGCGAAAACATCGCGTGCGGACAGCGCGGCCCGGCGGAGGTGGTCCGCGGCTGGATGAACAGCCCCGGCCACCGTGCCAACATCCTCAAGCCCGACTTCACGCACATAGGTGTCGGCTACGCCACGGGCAGCCGCGCCGGTACGTACTGGACCCAGGTCTTCGGCGCGAGCCGATAGAGGCGACAGCCGTCAGGTGATGGTGCCGGTACGGGACTCCAGGTCGCGCCGCGTGGCGTCGCCGTACACCCCGTCCTCGTCGCCGCGGATTCCGTACCACAGCTGGAAGCGGGCCACGGCCTCGGTGAGGGTCTGGTCGTACCGGCCGTTGACCTGTCCGCCCCGATAGACGTCGGGAATCTTCAGCAGACGCGTCTGGAGTTCGGAGACCTGCGGACCGCTGTCCCCCTGGCTCAGCACACCGGCTTGGCTCCCCGGCGGCGCCGGGACCGCCGTGGTGGGGGCGGCGGACGCGGTCGGCGAGCGGCCGGCGTCCGAGGCCGTGGGGCCGCCGCCCGGCGAGGCGACGTTGATGGCCGCGCCGCCGGGGAGGAGCAGGACGAGCGCGAGGGCGACGCCCAGCCCGACCCCCGCGACGATCAGCACGGCGGTGCGGGGGTGGCGCCGTACGGGCTCGGGCGGCGGGGCAGCGGGCTCGGGCGGCGGGTTCACGACCCCCCAGGAGTCGGACGCCGAGACCCGGGCGTCGATCTCCTGGGTTTCGTCCTCGGCGAACCGGCGCGCCTCCGGAGGGAGCGCTTCGCCCGCTCCGCCCACGTCACCCGTTCCCCCCGGGGGCCGGAACAGATGCAGGTCCTCCATCCATTCCTCCACCGGCCCGTCCACGTCCTCGCCGGACTCCGGATCCGGCCCCGCACGGAAGATCGCGGTCGGCTCGATCACGTGACGCCCGCCCATCCGGTCAGGATCGGTTTCGGCTGCCATACAGACCTCCTTGTGCCCCACGCCGTTCAGCGGGGGATACGGACGGAAGTCCGGGAAGACTCAAGCCGATCGCCATCCGGCGATCGCGGAGCCGTGACGTTCACCCGACTGCTGCGCCCGGTGCCGGGCGTCCGGAGGGAAACGATACGGAGCGGCCCCGGAAGCACCCCGAAGGGAGCACATCGATGGAGCGGACCACATGTTGCGTGGTGGGCGGCGGTCCCGCCGGGATGGTCCTCGGGCTGCTGCTGGCCCGGGCGGGCGTGGACGTCACCGTCCTGGAGAAACACGGGGACTTCCTGCGCGACTTCCGCGGCGACACCGTGCATCCCAGCACCCTGGCACTGCTGGAGGACCTGGGCCTGGCCGAGCGGTTCGCCGCCCTGCCGCAGCGTCATGTCCACTCCGTCCAGCTGCCGATCGGCGCGGACGGCGAGCTGTTCACCGTCGGCGATCTGAGCGCGCTGCCGGGCCCGTACAACTACGTCGCGATGGTGCCGCAGTGGGATCTGCTGAACCTGCTGGCGGACGAGGCCGGGAAGGAGCCGTCGTTCCGGCTCCGGATGAACACCGAGGCCACCTCCTTCATCGAGGAGCGCGGCCGGATCACCGGGGTGCGCTACCGCACCGCCGACGGCGACTCTGGTGAGCTGCGGGCCACCCTCACCGTGGCCTGCGACGGCCGCGGCTCGCTGGCCCGGCAGCTGCCCGAGCTGGGGCTGCGGGAGTTCACCTGCCCGATGGACGCCTGGTGGTTCCGGCTGCCGCGGCACGAGGGCGATCCGAGGGGTCTGGTGGGCAACGTCGGCGACCGCTTCGTGACCGCCATGATCGACCGCGGCGACTACTGGCAGTGCGCCGTGCTGATCCCCAAGGGCGCCGACGCCACCCGCCGCGCGGGCGGTCTGGACCGGTTTCTGGCCGCGTTCGCGGAGGCCACCCCGTGGATGGGCGACCGCGAGCCGGAGCTGCGCTCCTGGGACGAGGTGAAGCTGCTGGACGTACGGCTGGACCGGCTGCGCCGCTGGCACCGCCCCGGGCTCCTGTGCATCGGCGACGCGGCGCACGCCATGTCGCCCGTCTTCGGCATCGGCATCAACCTCGCCGTCGAGGACGCCGTCGCCGCCGCCCGGCATCTGGCCGGACCGCTGCGCGACGGCACGGTGGGCCTGCACGCCGTCCGCGCCGTCCAGCGCCGCCGCTGGCCCACCGCCGCGGGCACCCAGGCGCTCCAGCGCATCGCCCACGCGCGGGTCATCGCGCCGCTGCTCGAGGGGCGGTCACCGTTCGGCGACGGCAGGAAGCCGCTGCGGCTGGCGGAGGTGCTGACGAGGGCGCCGTGGCTCAAGCGGGCCCCGGCGTACTTCCTCGCGTACGGCGCGAAGCGCGAGCGGCCCCCCGTCGCGTCGCTGCTGCGCGGGGATTGATGGCCGCGCACGACGGCGGGGCCGGGTGCGCAGAAACGTATCTGCACACCCGGCCCCGCCGCATTGCGGTTCCGAAGAGCCCTCGGCTCAGACGATGCCCTCGGCGATCTCCGCCTCCTCCCGGGCGGACCCGTAGGCGGAGGGCGTGTTGTACGAACGGCGGGCGACGAACCACCAGACGGTGGCCAGGATCAGCACTGCGGCCAGCGCGATCGACGCGTAGTTCATCGAATCGACCGTCACCGGGCTGGACTGCGGCAGGCAGAACAGCACCGTCACCAGCGCCACCCACACCACCGCCACCCAGCCGATCGGCTTGCTCCAGCGGCCCAGATGCCACGGCCCCTTTTCGAACCGGTCCCCGGCGCGCAGCCGCAGGAAGACCGGGATCGCATAGGCGGGCGTGATGCCGATGACGTTGATGGCCGTCACCGCGCCGTACGCGGTCTCCGAGTACAGGGACGGCAGCGCCAGCAGACATGCCACCCCCACCGACAGCCACACCGCGAGCACCGGGGTCTGGGTGCGGGAGCTGACCCGCTGCCACAGCCGGGAGCCCGGCAGCGCGCCGTCCCGGCTGAACGCGAACACCATCCGGCTGGCCGCCGCCACCTCCGCGTTGCCGCAGAACAACTGGGCGGTGATGACGATGAGCAGCATGGCGGTGGCGCCGCCGGTACCGAGCGCGTCGATGAGGATCTGTGCGGGCGGCACCCCGGTGGCGCTCTCCTGCGTCCCGGCGTAGTCCTGGATGGCGAACGTCAGCCCCGCCAGCAGCACGAAACCGGCCACCCAGGACACCCAGATGGCGCGCACGATGCCGCGGGCGGCGGACACGGAGGCGTTGGACGTCTCCTCGGACAGATGCGCCGAGGCGTCGTAACCGGAAAAGGTGTACTGGGCGAGCAACAGGCCGATGGCGGTTACATAGAGGGGATTCGACCAGCCGGTGTTGTTGACGAACTCGGTGAACACGAATTCCGGCGACTGATGGTGGGACGGAATGATCGCCAGCGCCCCGACGATGATCGCGACTCCCGCCAAGTGCCACCACACGCTGACCGAGTTGAGCAGACTGACCAACCGCACTCCGAAGAGGTTCAGTGTGGCATGCAGCAACAGAATGCAGACGAAAATCACCATGGTCGAGCGCGGGGTGGGTTCGATTCCCCACTGCAAGTTGAGGAGAGCTCCGGTGAACTGGGCCGCGCCGTAGTCGATACCGGCGATCGCGCCCAGCAGCCCCAGCAGATTGAGCCAGCCGGTGTACCAGCCCCAGGCGCGCCCGCCGAGCCGGTCGGCCATGTAATAAAGGGCGCCCGAGGTCGGATACGCGCTGGTGACCTCTGCGAGCGCCAGGCCCACGCACAACACGAACAGCCCCACACCGGCCCAGCCCCACAGCATGACCGAGGGGCCGCCGGTGTCCAGCCCGAACCCGTACAGGGTCATGCAGCCGGACAGGATGGAGATGACGGAGAAACTGATGGCGAAATTGCCGAAGCTGCCCATGCGGCGGGCCAGCACCGGCTGATATCCCAGCTCGCGCAGTCTCTGTTCTTCGTCCCGCTGCGGTGTGGAAACCGAGCGCGACCAGGGCGTGGACATGAACGTACCTCCGGAAGGGAAAACGGGGACGGTCAGCAGAGGTGGGGAAAAGAGGCGGGCAATGCGGGGGGTGAGGGGACGGCTCAGCCGCCGTAGCCGGGTCTGTTTCCGCGGGCGCCCGCGAGACAGCGGACCCGGGCGCGCAGGAACATCTCCTCGGCCTGTGTGCGGTCATTCGCGTCGGACGTGCGATAGGCCCAGGGGAGCGGGGTGAAATACGGACCCAGCGCCTCGAAGACCCGGGCCGCTTCGGTGAATTGCAGCGCACCCCACAGGGCGTGCGCCAGATGGTTGAGGTCCAGCAGCGAGCTGGTTTCCCGGTCCGCGTGGTCGAACCACAGGCGCAGCGCCCTCTCGGCGTCCCGCGCCGCGTCCTCGGTGGCCCAGTGCAGGTCCAGGGCCTTCTCGTAGCCCCGTTCCTCGCGGTACCGCTCCACGTGGACGTACAGCGGCAGCACGTGCAGCGGGGAGCCCTCGGGTGCCCCCGAGACCACCCACTGCACGAAGTTGACCGCCTCGGCCAGCGAACCGCCCGCCCGCCGCGCGTACACGAACTGGAGCATCCGGTGGTACGCCTCGCGGTTGTACGGATCGCGCCGGTCGGCCTCCGCCAGCAGCCCCCACGGGCCGGGGAAGAGCAACGGCCCCGGCGGGTCCGCCCGGTGCTCCGGCAGCCGCTGCTCCTTGTCGAGCTGGGCGAGCGCCAGCAGACACACCCAGGGGACCGGGTCCGCCGGGGAGTTGTGCGCGGCCAGCTGGCAGGACTCCCACGCCTCCCGCCACAGCTCGTGGGTGCGCTGGTGCCCCTCGCGATGGGCGCGCATCGTCCGCTCCACCACCACCCGGGTGTGCATCACCAGCGCCGCGACGCTGTGCGGCTCCTCGGCCCGCCACGCCTCCACCACGTTGGACCCGGCCGCCACCGCGGCCAGCACCTGGGTGCGCTGCGTCCACTGGGCCCACGTCGGGGTCTCGGCCAGCAGGTCGCGCATGGATATCCAACGGCCCGTGCGCACGTCCTGAAGCGCGATGCGCAGTCCGCTGTCGTAGCCCGCCGGGTGGTAGACGGGGCGGAACACTTCCTCGGGCATCGGATGACTTTCGGACGGAGCGTGATGGACCGGGCGCGACGGATTCCAGGGCCTGACGAGTGGATGCCCGGGATCCTATAGCCATCCCGCCATGACTCAAGGGGGTCAGGGTCCGCATCCGGCGCGGGACCCGCGGGCGGTGTCCGGCAAGCGAACTCCGGACATGCGGTCTTGACGCGGCCTCGTCGCTGCACCACCCTTTCAGCCAAGATCTCCCGCCACGACCGAACCACCACCGAACGCCGCCCCGCCGAAGACCGCACCGCAGAAGACCGCATCGCCGAAGAACCGCCCCCACGCGGAACGACCCCCACCGAAGAACCGGACATGCTGCCTGACGAGCGTCCCCACCGCACATCCGCCGGCCCCGCGACCGGAGCGGTGCTCGCCGTCGACCAAGGCACCTCGGGCACCAAGGCGCTGGTCCTCTGCCCGGAGCGCGGTGTGCTCGGCTCCGCCGAGGTGGCCGTCCACCCGCGCCATCTCGCCGGCGGACTGGTCGAGGTCGATCCCGCCGAACTCCTCGCCTCGGTCGTCGACGCCGGACGCCAGGCCCTCACACGGGCCGGTGAGCCGGTTGTGGCGGTCGGCCTCGCCAACCAGGGCGAGACGGTGCTGGTGTGGGACCCCGCGACCGGCGCCCCGCTGACCGATGCCCTGGTGTGGCAGGACCGGCGGGCGGAGACGGTGTGCGCGGACCTCGCGGAACACGCCGACACCCTGCGCGAACTCACCGGACTGCCCCTCGACCCGTACTTCGCGGCGCCCAAGATGGCCTGGCTGCGCCGCCACCAGACCCGCGAGGGCGTCGTCACCACCAGCGACGTCTGGCTGATCCACCAGCTCACCGGAGCGTTCGTCACCGACGCGGCCACCGCCGGGCGCACCGGGCTGCTCGACCTCGACCGCGTCGTCTGGTCCCCGGAAGCCCTGGACGTCTACGGCCTGACGGCCGAACAGATGCCCAGGGTCGTCGACGCGGACACCATGGCCGGTACCACCACCGCCTTCGGCGGCGAGATCCCGCTCACCGGACTCCTGGTCGACCAGCAGGCCGCCCTGCTGGCCCAGAGCGTCACCGAGTCCGGCGCCGCCAAGTGCACCTACGGCACCGGCGCGTTCCTGCTCGCCCAGACCGGGCCGCGGCCCCGCCGCGGCACCAGCGGCCTGGTGAGCTGCGTGGCCTGGCGGCTCGGCGGAAACACCAGCTACTGCCTCGACGGGCAGGTGTACACCGCCGCCTCCGCCGTGCGCTGGCTCACCGGCCTGGGTGTGATCGGCGGCGCCCAGGACCTCGACCCCGTGGGCGGCACCGTCCCGGACACCGGGGGAGTGACGTTCGTACCGGCGCTCGCGGGACTCGCCGCACCCTGGTGGCGCGGCGACCTCCGCGGCTCGGTGACCGGCCTCGGCCTCGACAGCACTCCGGGCCATCTGGTGCGCGCCCTGTGCGAGGGCATCGCCGCACAGGTGGCCGAGATCGCCGACGCGGCCGCCGCCGACCTGGGCGCACCGCTCACCACCCTCCGCGCCGACGGGGGCCTCACCCGCTCCGCGCTGCTCATGCAGGCCCAGGCCGACCTGTTGCAGCTGCCCGTCGAAGTGTCCGCCCTGCCCGACGTCACCGCCCTCGGTGTGGGCGCCGTCGCCCGGCTCGGCCTCGACCCCGGGCTGACGGTCGAGCAGGCCGTCCCGGAGTGGAAACCGGCCGCCGTGTACATACCGCGGATCAGCGCGGACGAGGCCGCCGAGCGCCGGGCAGGATTCCGGTCGGCGGTGGCCGCACTGCTGACCCGCCACTGAGCAACCCCACCAGGAGCCAAGGAACCCAGCATGACCGTAACGACCACGGGTGGCCTTCCCGGCGAGGTCTACGACGCGGCCATCATCGGCGCCGGGGTGGTCGGCACCGCCATCGCCCGCGAACTCGCCGCGCACCGGCTGCGCATCGCCCTCGTGGAGGCCTCCGACGACGTCGGCGACGGCACCTCCAAGGCCAACACCGCGATCCTGCACACCGGTTTCGACGCCACCCCCGGCACCCTGGAGGCCCGGCTGGTGCGCGAGGGCTACCGGCGGCTGAACACCTTCGCCGCCGAGACGGGCATCCCGGTGGAACCGCTCGGCGCCCTGCTCGTCGCCTGGGACTCCGAACAGCTCGCCGCGCTGCCCGCCCTCGCGGAGAAGGCCGTACGCAACGACTGCCACGACACCCGGATCCTCGACGCGGACGAGGTGTACGCGCGCGAACCGCATCTGGGACCCGGCGCCCTCGGCGCCCTCGAAGTCCCCGGCGAGAGCATCATCTGCCCGTGGACGACCACCCTCGCCTACGCCACCCAGGCGGTGCGCGCCGGAGCCGACCTGCACCTCAACTGCACCGCCGGAGCCATCACCACGGTCGGCACAGGCAGCGCGGACACCACAGACGGCGACCATGTAATCGCCACCAACCGCGGCCCGTTGCGCGCCCGCTACCTGGTCAACGCCGCCGGACTGCACTCGGACGAGATCGACCGGCGGCTCGGCCACACCCAATTCAGCGTCACCCCGCGGCGCGGCCAGCTCATCGTGTTCGACAAGTTCGCCCGCGGCCTGGTCGGCCACATCCTGCTGCCGGTGCCCACGGCACGCGGCAAGGGCGTGCTGGTGGCGCCGACCGTCTTCGGCAACGTCATGCTCGGCCCCACCGCCGAGGACCTCGACGACAAGCACGCCACCGGCTCCTCGGCCGCCGGGCTGTCCCTGCTCCGCGACAGGGGCGCCCGCATCATGCCGGAGCTGCTGGACGAGGAGGTCACCGCGGTCTACGCGGGGCTGCGGGCCGCCACCGAACACGCCGACTTCCAGATCCGCGCCCACCCCGAACAGCGCTACGTGGCCGTGGGCGGCATCCGCTCCACCGGGCTGACCGCCTCGATGGCCATCGCCGCCCACGTCCGGGACCTGCTCTCCGACTGCGGCCTCGACCCGGGCCCCGCGCGAGAACTCGAACCCCCGCGGATGCCGAACATCGGCGAGGCGTTCCCGCGCCCCTACCAGCGCGCCGACCTCATCGCCGCCGACCCCGCCTACGGCACCGTCGTCTGCCACTGCGAGCGGGTCACCCGCGGCGAGATCCGCGACGCCCTGCGGGCCACCGTCCCCCCGGGGTCGCTCGACGGACTGCGGCGCCGCACCCGCGCGCAAAGCGGCCGCTGCCAGGGCTTCTACTGCGGAGCCGCCGTACGCGCCCAGTTCGACGAGGCCCGCGCCACCCCCGCCGCCGCACGGGCGGAGGCCCGCCGATGACCGCCGCCGACCGCACGCCGCGCACGGTGGACGTCCTGGTCATCGGCGCCGGACCCGCCGGACTCGCCGCCGCCACCCGGCTGGCCGAGGCCGGAGTGGACACCGTCCAGGTCATCGACCGCGAGCAGCACGCCGGTGGCATCCCCCGCCACTGCCACCACACCGGATTCGGGCTGCGCGATCTGCACCGGGTGCTCAGCGGCCCCGACTACGCCCGCCGCCACATCGCCGCCGCGCTGCGCGCCGGGGTCAGCCTGCGCACCGGCGTCACCGCCACCGGATGGGCCGGACCGCGCACCGTGGACGTCACCGCGCCGACCGGGCTGGAGCGCATCACGGCCGGGGCCGTCGTCCTCGCCACCGGCGCCCGCGAACGCCCCCGCAGCGCCCGGCTGGTGCCCGGCACCCGGCCCGCGGGCGTTTACACCACCGGGCAGCTCCAGCAGGCCGTCCACGTGCACCACCAGAGCATCGGCCGCCGGGCGGTCGTCGTGGGCGCCGAACGCGTCGGCTACTCCGCCGTCGACACCCTCCACGGCGCCGGGGTCGAGGTCGCCGCCATGGTCACCGGACTGCCCCGCCACCAGACCCACCCGGCGCGCGCCCTCGGCGCCCGGCTGCGCCACGAGGTGCCGCTGCTCACCGACACCACCGTGACCGGGCTGACCGGCCGCGGCCGGCTGACGGGTGTCCGCGTCGGGCACCGGGACGGCCGGACCGCGACCATCGGCTGCGACACCGTGGTGTTCACCGGCGACTGGATCCCCGACCACGAACTGGCCCGCAGCGCCGGAATCCCCCTCGACCCCGGCACCCGGGGGCCGGAGACCGACGCCGGATTCCGTACCCGCGAACCCGGGGTCTTCGCCGTGGGCAATCTGCTGCACCCCGTCGAGACGGCCGCCACGGCCGCGCTGGACGGCCGGTTCGCCGCCGGTCCCGTGCTGCGCCATCTGGCCGGTGAGCCGTGGCCGCAGGCCCCGCTGCCGGTCCGCACGGACGCGCCCCTGCGCTGGGTGGCGCCGGGCCGGATCGCCCCGGACGGCCCGCCCCCGCCGTTCGGCCGCTTCATCCTGCGCACCGCCGCGTTCCTCACCCGGCCGGTGCTCGTGGTCCGCCAGGACGGCCGTACGCTGCACCGGCAGCGCGTCCCGCGCACCGTGGCCCCGGGCCGCCCGCTCCATCTGTCCGCCGACTGGATCGCCCGGGCCGATGCGCACGGCGGCCCGGTACGGATCGGCGTGGAGTGACCGGCGCGGGCAGCCCCCGGCGCCACGGCGGTGTCACAGCCCGCGCAGCCGCTCCATCTCGCGCCGGTCGCGCTTGGTGGGGCGGCCCGCGCCACGGTCGCGCAGCCCGATGGGCACGGTCTGCTCCCGCGGCGGCGGAGGCGGGCTGTTGTCCACGTAGCACTCCGCGGCCACGGGCGCCCCGACCCGCTTGCGTACGATCCGCGACACCACCACGACCCGGTCCCGCCCCGCGTGGCGCAGCCGCACCTCGTCACCCGGCCGCACCACCTGGGCGGGCTTGACGCGCTCCCCGTTGACACGGACGTGCCCGGCCCGGCAGGCCGAGGCGGCGAGCGAACGCGTCTTGGTGAGCCGCACCGACCAGATCCAGCTGTCGACCCGAACGGACCCCTCGTCTGAAGCCATACCCCGACTCTAATGTCTAAGGTGCGACGCATGAGCGCACATTTTGACGTCGTGGTCCTGGGGGCGGGGTCGGGCGGCTATGTGGCGGCGATCCGCGCCGCGCAGCTGGGCCTGCGCACGGCCGTCGTCGAGGAGCGGTTCTGGGGCGGCGTCTGCCTGAACGTGGGATGCATCCCGTCCAAGGCCCTGCTGCGCAACGCCGAGCTGGCCCATCTGCTCACCCATGAGGCGGGGACCTTCGGCATCCGGGTGAACGGCGAGCTGAGCCTCGACTACCGGGTGGCGTACCAACGCAGCCGGAAGGTCGCGGACGGCCGGGTCAAAGGCATCCACTACCTGATGAAGAAGAACCAGATCACGCAGTACGACGGGCGGGGCACCTTCACCGACCCCCACACGCTGCGGGTCACGCTCGCCGACGGCCGCGTGGAGGCCCTCACCTTCGACCACTGCATCATCGCGACCGGGGCCGGTGCCAATCTGCTGCCCGGCACCTCGCTCAGCGAGCGGGTGGTCACCTACGAGGAGCAGATCCTCGCGCCGGACCTGCCCGGCAGCGTCCTCATCGCGGGCGCGGGCGCCATCGGCGTCGAATTCGCGTACATCATGCACAGCTACGGGGTGCAGGTGACGCTCGTGGAGTTCCTGGACCGGATCGTCCCCCTGGAGGACGAGGACGTCTCCGCCGAGCTGACCCGCCGCTACCGCAGGCTCGGCATCAACATCCTCACCTCCACCCGGGTCGAGGCGATCAACGACACGGGCCCCGCCGTCAAGGTCATGGTGACCACCGGCGGCCAGCGCCAGACCCTCCAGGCCGGGCGGGTCCTCCAGGCGCTCGGCTTCCGGCCGCGGGTGCAGGGATACGGGCTGGACCGCGCCGGGGTCCGGCTGACCGACCGGGGCGCCATCGACGTCGACGGCCGGTGCCGCACCAGCGTGCCGCACATCTTCGCGGTCGGCGACGTGACCGCCAAGCTGATGCTCGCCCACGCCGCCGAGGCGATGGGCATCGTCGCGGCGGAGACCATCGCCGACGCGGAGACCATGGAACTCGACTACGTGATGATTCCGCGGGCCACCTTCTGCCAGCCGCAGATCGCCAGCTTCGGCTGGACCGAGGCCCAGGCGCGCGAACGCGGCTTCGACGTCAAGGTGGCCACCTTCCCCTTCACCGCCAACGGCAAGGCCCACGGACTCGGCGACCCCGGCGGCTTCGTGAAGCTCATCAGCGACGGCCGCCACGGCGAACTGCTCGGCGGCCACCTCATCGGCCCCGAGGTCACCGAGCTGCTGCCGGAACTGACCCTCGCCCAGCAGTGGGACCTGACGGTCCACGAGGTGGCCCGCAACATCCACGCCCACCCCACGCTCAGCGAGGCGGTGAAGGAGGCCGTACACGGCCTCGCGGGACACATGGTCAACATGTGACCGTCCAGTTTCATGTCCGGACTCGATCAGGAGCAGGTCGGTACCGCTCTCTTCCAGGTAGTCGGTGATGGTGTTGACGTGAGCAGCAGACCGCCGGGGGCCGCACCGAGCTGGGGCGTTTCCTGCGTGCCTGCCGGGAGCGGCTGACCCCCGCCGAGGCTGTTCTCACGGTCGGCTGCGGGTTGCGTCGCACGCCCGGGCCTGGCCACCGCCTGATCACGTACTACTCCGAGCCAGGCACGGCCGACTACGACGCGGTGGTCCTCCTCGACATGACCGCGCACGAGCCTTCCACGAAGCAGGCGGCATAAAGGGGCGAGCCTTCGGAGAGCACGCCGGATCAGGCTTCGCCATCCTGACTGCCGTCAGCCCGCTGGTCGGCCCGGCACCCGCCCAGCGCGACCGCGAGCGCCACGTCCAGCAGGAGGAAGGCACGCCAGGTCTGCTGGGAGGTGCGCTGTGGTGCGGGCGGTAGGCCCGAGCTGCGCATGACTCATTTGAAGATCTTCCGAGCCACGACGCGTGAGTCGTGGCTCGGAATCACCTCGCATCCGGTGTGTGGCCGGGCAGAGCGACGAGGGTGATGCCAGGAGCCAGTTCGGTATCGCCGTCGACGGGTGACAGCCTTTGCTCGGCGCGTTGCCACGCGGGGCGCATACCGGGGGCGACGTCGAAGAGCCGCCGGTGCCAGGTGACCGGATTCCGGGCGAAGTCCAGTTCGCGCTGCTGAACGACGACTCGGGCAACGTTGGGGAACAGATGGTTGTTGGAGCTGTGGTCCCATAGGACAGCGGCTCCAGGGTTGGGCAGCGGTGCGTGTGCACCGCTGCCCGGAGCGTGGCTCAGAGCAGGGACTCGGCGGTGATGGGCAGGTCGCGCACCCGTCGGCCCGTGGCGTGGAAGACGGCGTTGGCGATGGCGGGTGCCACCCCGACCAGGACGACCTCGCCGAGGCCCTTGACACCGAGGGGGTCGGCCTCGGTGTCCTCGCCGTCGACGTAGATCGCCTTCAGGTCGGGGACGTCGGCGTTGACGGGGACCAGGTAGTCGGCCAGGTTGGCGTTGACGATGCGTCCGTCGCGGTGGTCGGTGACCGTGTGTTCCAGCAGGGCCATACCGATACCGCCGACCATGGCGCCGATGGCCTGACTGTCGGCCAGCTTGGGGCTGATGATCCGGCCCGCGTCGAAGACGCCGAGCATGCGCCGCACACGCACCAGGCCCAGGCGGGCGTCCACACCGACCTCGGCGAAGACTGCCCCGTAGGCGTACATCGAGGACCGGGACTGCCCCGGGGTCCAGGAGCCGAGGGCTTCGAGGTGCGTGCGGTTGTTGCGGGTGAGGAGCTGGCGGTACGTCTCCCCGCGTGCTGGGTTGTCCCTCACGTGCAGTCGGCCGCCGCGCACCACCACGTCCTCGGCGCTGACGCCGTACAGCGGTGAGTCCTCGTCCTCGACGGCGAGTTCGATCGCCTGCTGTCGTAGTTTGTCGCAGCCGTCCCGGACGGTGGATCCAACGCTGGCCATGGTCAGCGAGCCGCCGTGGAGCGGGGCCGTGGGCATGTTCGTGTCGCCGAGCCGGAAGGTCACGTGGCGGACCGCGAGGCCGAGGGCGTCGGCGGCGACCTGGGTCATGGACGTGTAGGTGCCTGGGCCCATGTCGCTGGTCGCGGACTCGACCAGGGCGGTGCCGTCCGCGTCCAGCCGCACGCTGACCTGGGCCGGGGCCCGCAGGGTGTCGTAGAGCGCGGTGGCCATGCCGGTGCCGACGAGCCAGTCGCCGTCGCGGGTGGAGCGGGGCGTGGGGTTGCGGCGGTTCCAGCCGAACTCGCGGGCGCCGGTGGTGTAGCACTCGCGCAGGCGCCGGGTGGAGAACGGCCGCCCGCTGGACTGGTCATTGTCGGGTTCGTTGCGTTGCCGCAGCTCGATCGGGTCGATGCCGAGCTTGTGGGCGAGTTCGTCCATCGCGCTTTCGATGGGGAAGGCGGCGGTGGAGTAGCCAGGGCCGCGCATCGGGGTGGGGGTGTTCACGTCCAGCGGCACGGTCCGGTGCATCTGGGCGACGTTGGGGGTGGTGTAGAGCATCTGCCCCGGGGAGAGGACGCCGCGCTCCGCGAACGTCTCGTACCGCGACGTCTCGGCGCGCAGATCGTGGACCATCGCGGCCAAGCGCCCGCGGCGGTCGCTGCCCAGGCGCACCTTGTAATCGTACGACGGCCGGTAGCCCACTCCGTAGTACAGCTGCTCGCGCGTGAGGACGAGCTTGACCGGGCGGCCCGTCTCGCGTGCGGCGAGGGCCGCGATGGTGATGTGCGGCCAGGCCCGTGCGGAGTTTCCGAACGCCCCGCCGACGAACGGCGAGATGACGCGGATGGACTCCGCCGGAATGCCGAAGTTGGCGGCGAGTTCGTCCTGCGGGCTCTGTACCCAGCGGATGGAGTTCGTCGCCCTTGGCCAGACCCTCGACGGTGGTGACGTCGGCGCCCTCCAGGCGGACCGCCAGGGTGAGGCAGGAGTTGACCCGCCGCCCGTCGACCAGGACCGTGCAGGCCCCGCAGGCACCGGCGTTGCAGCCCTTCTTCGAGCCGGTCAGGCCGAGGTGCTCGCGCAGCAGGTCCAGCAGCGAGGTCCGGTTGTCCACCGTGACGCTGTGCCGCCGGCCGTTGACGGTCAGACTGACGCGGCTGCTGGGCACCGTCTCGGCGGCAGCGGACACCTCGGCGCCGAGCAGCGACGTACCTGCGACCAGCCCGCCCGCCGCGATCACGCCGCCGGCCACGGAGGTCGTCGCGACGAAGGTACGACGCGACGGTGCCGACGGGGGCTGGGTGGGGGGAGACGCGGCTGACTCGGAAGTTTCGGCAGACATATTCGCTCTCTCGACACGAGGAAAGATGGGGGACTTGCTGATCGGTGTGGGCCCACGACGGAGTGTCGCCCTTGCCTCTCACGGCATTTCGGCTTTCGCTCAGCCTGGCGGGCCAACTGGCTGTGTGACAGGTCGTGTTGTGCCGGGGAACGAACAGCCAGGGTGTGACAGGGCCCCTCTCCGACCTGTTTCCCAGGGCACGGCGCTGTCAGACTGACCCGTTTGAGAAACGGGGTCAGCCCCGGAGAACGCCGATGCGCCGCAGCCATGATCGGACTTCGGTATCGGCTTCCCGGACTTCCTCGCCGCGTACCGCGAGCCCTTCCCCGATGGTCGCGCCCGGGCAGGACGCCGCGTAGTCGCGCTCGGTGGTGCCCAGCCCGCTCATCGCATACGTCGTGACCGGATGGACCGTCTTGCCGCGGAAGTCGTACCTCTCGGCGAAGGTCGACATGATCATGGGTGCTCTGACGTTCCAGATAGGGCTGCCCAGCAGCACCGCGTCGTAACCGTCGATCGAGGGCAGGGGGCTGGCGATGGCCGGCCGCGCATCGGCATTTTGTTCGCGGACGTTGCGCGCGACCGTCGCGTCATAGTCGTCGGGGTAGGGGTCGACGGCTTCTATGCGGTGCACGTCGCACTCGATGCTCTCGCTGATCATTCGGGCGAGTGCTTCGGTGTTTCCGATCTGGAGATTGGTGCGCCCGCCGTAAAAGTAGTTCTCGCCCGGCCGGGAGAAGTAGGCCAGCAGGACCCGCTTCCCGGGTGAGGCCGTCGAGGCAGGTCGCTCAGCGGACTCCGGCGCGTCCCACGTGTCGGGGACGTGGAACAGCCGGCGATCTGAACACCGGTCATGATGGTGGCTCCTCCCAGAAGTGCGCCATGAAGGAGGGCGCGTCGCCCCAGCGCGGCGGGTTCGCCTTTCCCGGCGCCGAATCCGCTCCCCGTCATCAGCCGGTCCCGCGAAGGGGGCGTACGTCGGCGATCTGGTCGCGGGCGATCCCGCCGTCGGCCGTACCGCCCTGTCCCAGGACGAGGCGTCGCTGGGTGGGGCCGGCGTGGTCGAACCAGCCGGGCCGGACAATCGTGTACGGCAGGCCACTGGCCCGCAGGAGGTGTTCGGAGCGCCGCTGCCACGGGGTGGCGCCGGGGATGTCGCTGCGCGTGGCGTAGATGGAGGTCATCAGTGCCACCCGCGGCCGGGCGCCGTCGAGGGCCGCAGCATGTTGCGCACGCCGCAGGCCGTGTCGCTGTGCGGCGCGCACGGCGATCCGTCCGATGCCGCCGGTCGCGCCGACCAGGAGCACGTCGGTGATGTTCTGCTTCTGGGACATGATGAGGGCCTGGTCCGTGAGGTGGGTGCCGCGTGAGGACGGCGAGGCGGAGATCCTCTCGCGCGGGTGCCTCGGTCCGGGCGGGTGCAGGCACCCGCACGCGAGAGTTCTGGAGCGGTGTTGCCCCCCGTCTGCCAGGTCAACCGTCCAGACGCCGCGCGCTGAGCCAGCTGACCATCTCCGGGGCGCGGTGGTCGAAGAACAGCGAGCCACCGGTTTCCAGGGTGGCGATGGACACCATCTGGTCGTCGGTGAGCTCGAAGTCGAAGACGTCGATGTTCTCCGCCATGCGCTCGGGGCGCACCGACTTGGGGATCGCGACGACGCCGCGCTGGGTCAGCCAGCGGAGCACGACCTGCGCCACGGACTTGCCGTGCTTCTCACCGATCCCGCTCAGGACCGGGTGGGTGAAGATGTCGTTCTTGCCTTCGGCGAACCCGCCCCACGACTGGATCTGGACCCCGTGCTCGCGCATGAGCTCCTGGTCGGCGGTGCGCTGGAAGAACGGGTGGGTCTCGATCTGGTTGACCGCGGGCTTGACCTCGTTGTTGATGACGAGGTCGAGGAGCCGGTCGGGGTAGAAGTTGGACACGCCGATCGCCTTGACGCGGCCCTCGCGCTGGAGGTCCTCCATGGCGCGCCACTGGCCGTACACGTCGCCGTAGGGCTGGTGCATCAGGTAGAGGTCGAGGTGGTCCAGGCCGAGCTTCTTCAGCGAAGTCTCGAAGGCGCGCTTGGTGTTCTCCTGCGCGGGCGCGTCCTGGACCCACAGCTTGGTGGTGACGAACAGCTCCTCCCGCGGGACGCCGCTGTTCTTGATCGCGCGGCCGACGGCCTCCTCGTTCTGGTATGCGGCGGCGGTGTCGAGCAGCCGGTAGCCGGCTGCGAGGGCGTCGGTGACGGCCTGCTCGGTCTCCTCCGGCGGGATCTGGTAGACGCCGAAACCGAGGATCGGCATCTTGACGCCGTTGTTGAGGGTGACGGTTTGCATGGGATCTTCCTTCTGTGTGGGACGGGGTGGGACAGGTGACCGGTCAGCGTTCGAGCAGGCGCGGGCCCGCGTCGGTGGCGGTGGCCGGAACCCGATGACGTGCTTGAGTACGCAAAAGCGCGGTGGCCACGACGCTCACCGCGACGGTTGCCGCGGTGATCAGCAGACTGGTGTGCAGGCCGGAGCGAACTCGGCCCGGTCGGCGACCAGTGCGCCGAAGGCGGCGACGGCCAGGGCGCCGCCGAGTTGGCGTGCGGCGTTCAGCACGCCGCCGGCGACGCCGGCCCGCTGTGCGGGCACGTTCTCCAGCAGCAGCGCCATCAGCGCGGTCACGGCCATCGCGCCACCGGCGCCGATGGGCACCATCAGCAGCACCGACAGCCACACCTGCGCGCCGGTGGGCACCGCCACCATCGCCGGCAGACCCGCGGCCATCAGGAGCTGGCCGCTGATCACGGGTATCCGCGCACCGAACCGGGTGGCCAGGCGGGCGGCGACGGGGCTCATGAAGGAGGTGAGTACGGTCATCGGCAGGAATCCCGCACCGGTGGCGAGCGCGCTCAGCCCGTGCACCTGCTGAAGGTACAGACCCAGCAGCAAGATCATGCCGTAGAAGCCGACGTTCAGCGCGAACCCGATGGCGACCGAGAGCGACATCGTCCGGGAGCGCAGCAGGGGCAGCGGCGTCATCGGATGCCGCCCACGGGCCTGCGCCACGCCGAAGACGACGGCCGCCACGACGGACAGCGCGAAGGCGGCCAGGACCCGCGCGGCGCCGAACCCGTCGGCACCGGCCTCGATGACCGCGTACGTCAGCCCGCCCATGGCGGCGACGGCGGCCACCTGGCCGGTCCAGTCGAAGGGCACCTCCTGCCGCGGCGACCGATCCGCTCACGCCCCACAGGGCGATCGCCCTCGCTCGGGCCACCGGGTCGGGGAAGGTCTCCCGCAGCAGGGCGAGGGAGGACGGAACGACCATCGCGGCCCCGGCTCCCTGCACCAGTCGCGCCGCGACCAGAATGCCCGGATTCGGCGCCATCGCGCACACTGCGGACGCCACGAAGAACAGGCCCAGGCCGCCGGCGAACGCCTGGCGGGCCCCGATACGGTCGCTGATCGCGCCGGCGGACAGCAAGAACGCGGCGAAGGCGAGGGTATAGCCGTCGACCACCCACTGCAGCCCGGTCATCCCACTGTCGAAGCCGCTTCCGATCGAGGGCGGGGTTACATTCACGATCATGGCGTCCACCAAGATCGTGAAGAAGCCGAGCAGTACAGCGGCCAGCGCCGGACGCGCACTGGGCCTGTGCTGTGCCGGCAGACCGACCGCACCGACCTGGAGCGGTGAAGTAGGGGCGGACATGGGCAAGGGACGATCTCCTGCACTGGAGAAGCCGGGGTGCTGACAGAAATCGAGCCTCGCGCGTTTCCGGCCCCGGTGGCAGGCCGGGCTGTGCGGGGGAGCGGTGTTCGGGGTAATGACAGGGCCTCCCACAGGCCTGCCACGCGGGTCAGCGCGGGGCGATGCGAGCGGCGGGTCAGACCGTCGAAGGCGTCCCCGCCGCCCTGCTCGCCCGCGAACCCGTCGACCAACTCGTCCACGGGCACGCCGGACCCCTGTCCGACTGGTCGGCGCTGCCCCTCCTGCGGCAGATCGCGGAGCTTCTCAGCGGCCGGTCCCCGTCCGGCCCGGACGACCTGACCCGGGCCTTCGCCCGCGCGGCTCTGCCGGCACACGACGGGAGAGGGAGGCGTTAGGCCATGTCCACAGCCCAGGACAGGCGAGCCGGCCCCGCCTGTGTGCGCGAGGGCACCGCTGTGATCGCCGACCGTGGCACCGACGCACGCACGGCCTCCCCGGGATGAGCGTGCTCGACAACGGCACGCTGCCCCGGCTCCCCCCATTCAGCGTCGGCGGGTGGCTGCGCAACCGCCGACGCGCCGACGATGTGGGCGAGGTGATGGCCTCCGTACGGCTGCAGAGCCGAGGACTCGGCCAGCACGTCGGGACTCTTTCAGGCGGCAACCAGCAGAAGGTCGTGCTCGCCTGGTGGCTCACCGGACACGTCAAGGACCTGCTGCTGGACGGGCCGACCCGGGGTGTGGACATCGGCGCCCGCACCGAGATCTACCGCATCGTCGGCAACCTCGGGGCCGCCGGCGTGACCATCGTCATGGCCTCCTCGGACATGGCCGAAGTCCTCGGGCTCGCGCACCGCGTGCGCGTCATCCGCGGCGGCGTCATCGCGCGCACCTTGGACCGAGCCACGCTCTCATCTCCTGATGCCCAGCGCCGCATCTTCCGACTCGCGGCCGGTCTCGACCGCACCACCCCTTCCGCCGGCGCTCCGCTCAGCCAGGACGGCACATCGTGACCACTCTCCAGCATTCCAAGACCGACGCCCAGGCCGGCCCAGACCGTGGTCATCCTCACCGGTGGCATCGACCTGTCCGTGGGCAGCGTGATCGCCGTGAGCGCCATGTCCGCGGCGTCGGTTGTCGCGAACCATCCCGAGCGGCTCTGGCCCGCCCTGCTGACCGGTCTGGCCGTCGGCCTGACCGCCGGATCCATCAACGGTGGACTCGTGGCCTGGCTCAGGGTGCCGCCGTTCGTGGCCACCCTGGGCATGCTGACGGCGGCCTCGGGCATGGCGTACGTCATCGGCGACGGGGCACCGATCAACTCGTGGTGATGATCGTCGGCATCATCGTGCTCGCCCTGGTGATGCGGTACACGGCCTACGTCAGCACCCAGGCGGATCAGGTCGACCAGCTGATCAGTGCCAAGGTGGACGCCATCATCATCGTGCCGGTCGAGGCCAACTCGCTCAGTCCGCAGATCACCCAGGCCAAGGCGAAGAAGATCCCGGTGCTGGCGGCGAACACGACGCTGAAGAACTCCTCCGATCTGGCGGCCACCGTGCTTCCTGACGATGTCAAGGCCGGGCAGCAGGAGATGGAGATGATGGCGGACGAGCTCGGCGGCAAGGGCAACATCGTGATCCTGCAGGGCCCCTCGGCTCGTCCCCCGAGCTGGACCGCACCAACGGCATCCAGAACGTGCTGAAGAAGTACCCGGGCATCAAGGTCCTCGCCAAGGACATCGCCAACTGGGAGCGGGACCAGGCCGTCGACAAGGTAAAGATCTGGATGTCCAGCTTCGGCGACAAGATCGACGGGATCGTTTCCGAGAACGACGACATGGGCCTCGGCGCCGTCCAGGCGCTGAAGGAACGCCGGAAGAAGATCCCGGGCTGATACCGAACTCGACGACCGGCACCTCGCCGCGTGGACAGCCTCGTCGGGCCACCCGGCGACTCTCGGTCTCCTACACCGTTTTCTGCTGCGATCACTGGACGGTCCACGAGGTGGCCCGCAACATCCATGCCCACCCCACGCTCAGCGAGGCGGTGAAGGAGGCCGTACACGGCCTCGCGGGACACATGGTCAACATGTGACAGTCCAACCCCGTGACTGTCGTCACTCGATCCAACGGGCAGCGGCCTCGTAGGTAGTGGCTGGGGTGCTGTTGAACGCGATGGCCGCACCGGGTGCGTGCCGCCGAACCAGGTTGATTACTTGCTCGAGGAGTTCAACTTGATCGTCTGAGTGCCGTAGGCCACCGCCGACGGTGACGCACTCCCACGGATGGGCTCGCAGCGCATTCCCGACGACCGCTTCCACGTCGTCACTTCCATCCAGGCTGATCAGGCAGGTCTCGACGCCCACGCCATGTTCGGCGAACTTGGTCAGTCCCGCCTCGATCGCCTTGGCTACCGGCTCGGGATCCCACAGCCCGGGCACCCGATACGGATCAAGCCCGATGACGAGGACGCGGGGTGAAGCAATGGTGTCCATGTCCGGACGATACGCGTCGAACAACCCGTGAATCAGGAGGTGACGCTCAAGCCGCGTGACACCCCGATCCACAGGCCGTGACTATCTCTCATTGCAGTCACCCCAATGACTTTGTCATGAAGTTGTCCATCGAGGGCGTGGACCTGCGGTGATGTGGCAGTACCCGTGGCTGACCTGCACAGATGGGTTTTCCGCGTCTTTCAGGGTGGTGCCGGGTCATGCGGGCGATTCTCCCCACACGGTACATCCAGCGGGCCAGCGCGAACCGCTGGTCGAACTTGAACTTCGTGTACTCCTACCTCTCGCGGATCTGCTCCTGGTGTCCCAGCGGTGCTCTTTCGTGCCGTATCCGGGTCCCTCTCCAAGCAGGTGCATGCTCTGCGGAAGGCGGGGTAGGCACGGCCACATCAGAACGTAGTACCGACCATTGGGAGAACGTAGTGTCGACGGCCACCGGATCGGCGGACTCTGCTGACCGTATGGCACACCTGGAGCACACCGTCCGGTCTGCCCTGGAGCAGGCGGAGTCGGATACGGGTGACGGGCTGCACGCCCTGTGGCGTGGGCGGCTCGTCGATGTGTTCGACGGGTCTCTGGGGGCCCCTGCCGACCGGGTGGCCTCGTGAGGACGGCTGGAGACCTCATGGCGCCTCAGCACCCCGCGCACCGTGACGGCGACCGGCCGGGCTGGTTCACGCGCCTGGCGGAACACGCTTCAAACTTCACCAGCTCTCCCGCCTTCTTCGGTGTGTGCCTCGTTCTGGTCGCCGGCGCGATCACCGCGCACATACTGAAGCTGCCCACGCCGTGGCTGCTGATGGTGGGCGAGGCGATGTCCGCTGTGTCGCTGCTGCTTCTGGCACTGCTGAAGAACTCCGAACGGCGTGCAGAGCACGCCATCCAGCGCAAGCTCGATGCCATAGCCGCCGCTCTGCTGGAGATCCAGCGACAAGAACCGGGAGCGGCGAGCGAGGAACTCCGCCAGGCCATCAGCATGGAAAAGCAGAGCTGACCACGCTCGGGATGGCTACCAGCCCCGTGAGGCCGGCTTCACGAGGACGCTGCTTGGGCGGTGGTCGAGCCGTTGTTGCCGCCGATGGGCCGCGCCCGGGGCAGGTGGCGCGATCACCGCCAGGTCCTTGAGGGCATCGTGTTCAAGTGGCGCACCGGTGTGCCCTGGAGGGATCTGCCAGAGCATGGAGAAGCCGCCACTGATGGTGAACTGGTTCACCATCAAAAGTCGCACGCTGCGTTCGTGCGTGCGGACCTGTGCGGCCGTGCCCTTCACCGGACCTCCTCGGGAGTGGCGGACAGGGTGAGCGGGTCGACGACCTCAGTGCAGCGAGTCCAGTGGGTGACTTCCATTTCGTCGCTGCACACCAAACCGTCCATGTTGCCGAGCTGCGACTCGCCAAGGACCACCGCCCGGACCAGCTCGTCCGACAAGTCCGCCTGACCTACACCGCGGTCACGCGGTCGGTGGTGGGGCGAATGTCGGGCATTGCGCTGCGATGGAGATCCTTGGTCCGGATCACGAGGAAGCCGATGAGGGCGGCGATGAAGCCGAGGGCGGCGCAGACGTTCATGGCGCTGTGGAAGGCGGCCATGTAGGCGTCCTGTCCGGCGCTCAGCATCTGGTCGCGCATGGCGCCGCCGCCTTCTTGGGCCACCGCTTCGAGAGAGCCGGAGCTGATGGCTTGGGCAGCCTCGTCGGCTTTGTCGTGGCCGAGTTGTCCGCCGACTTCGGAGTTGGTGAAGCTGTCGGCGACGCGGTTTTGGAAGAAGGCGCCGACACCTGCGATGCCGACGGCGATGCCGACTTGCTGGAAGGTTTCGTTGATGCCTGAGGCGACGCCGGATTTGGCGGGTTCGGCGACCTCGACGGCGACGGCGGCGCGGGCGGGATTGAAGATGCCCATGCCGAATCCGGCGATGACGAACGCGGGGACGAGGACGGTCCAGGCGGAGTCGGCTTTGGTCATGTTGAGGAAGAGGAGGCCTGTGGCCATGACGGCAGGGGCGGTGCCGAGGAGGATACGGAAGGGCACCTTGCCGATGAGGCTGCCGCTGATGGCGCCGGTGACGAACATGGCGATGGTCAGGGGCAGGAAGCGCAGGCCGGCTTCCCAAGCGTCCATACCGAGCATGTTCTGTAGGTAACTGGTTTCGAAGAAGATCGAGGGCAGGGCTCCGGCGTTACCGATCATGGCAACGAGGGAGATGCCGACGAAGGTGGGATTGCGGAAGAACGCGAGGTCGAACATGGCGCGTTCGCCCATGCGGCGTTCGATGGCCAGGAACAGCCCGAGGAAACCGATGCTCGCGGCGTAGAGAGTGAGGGTGAAAGCACTGGTCCAGCCTTCTTCGGGGGCGCGGATGGTGGCGAAGACCAAGGCGCCGAGGGCGATGCTGAACGTGACCAGGCCCGGCCAGTCGGTGGGGTGAGCGCGGCGGTTCATCGACTCACGGACACGGAATATGCCGATGAGGAGGGCGATGACCCCGATGGGAACGTTGAAGTAGAAGATCCAGCGCCAGGACAGGGAGCTGGTCAGGGAGCCGCCGATGAGGGGTCCGGTGGCGACGGCGAGGCCGACGGCGGCGCCGAAGACGGTGAAGGCGGTGGCGCGCTCCTTACCGTGGAACTCGTGGCTCAGCATGGCGGGTCCTACGGCGAACATGATGGCGGCGCCGACGCCTTGGATGGCTCGGAACGCACTCAGGGCGGTGGCGTCGCCGGCGAGGCCGCAGGCCAATGAGGCGATGGTGAAGACCGCGAAGCCCACTTGGAAGACCTTCTTCCGACCGTGGCGATCGGCGAGTGAGCCCGCGGCCACCAGGAAGATCGCCAGTGTGAGGGCGTACGCGTCGAAGACCCACTGGAGGTCGGCGAAGCTGCTGCGCAGTGACTCGTGGATGTCAGGAAGTGCGACAGCCACCACGCTGAGGTCGAGCATCAGCATGAATGTGCCGAGCGCGACGATCCCGAGTGTCCACCACCTCGTGGGCGATGGCGCTCGTTCTGCGGACATGCGAGGCCCCTCCATTGCTGGATTCATGGGTGATTCGGAAAGGGTGACCGGAAGGGGAGGCCCTGCTCGGTTCGGTGAGTGCTTCTGCGAGGGCGGCCCGGGATGCGGGATCCGGGCCGCCGTGCGCACGTGTTCAAGCACCGACCAGGGCCGATATGGTTACGGGCGCCGCGCCGCGGTGAGGCGGATGCCGAGTACGGCGTCCTCCCACACCGTTCTGACGAGCCCCAGCCCCGCCTCCTTCAGCAAGGCCTCGACGTCCCCCTCTGCCGGCCCTGTCCAACCGGCGAGTTCGAGTTCGAGGCGTGCTGCCGCCGCACCGATCGGGTGCTTCGGCGGAAGGGGGTTCGGCAGGACGATCCAGCCGCCGGGTACCAATGCCGCCGCGCACGCGGTGATGGCCCGCCGCAGACCGGCGGTCGGCAGCCCGGCGGTCGGCAGCCACGCGAGGGCGAGCCTGTCGTGTTCCTCGAAACCATCGAGGTCGCAGGCCCGGGTCTCCACCAAGACGTCGCCGGTCGCGTTCGGGGCCGGCTGCCGCGGCTCCAACGCGAGTATCGACGCGAAGGGGATGTTCCGCGCCAGCGCAACCGCGGACCTGCCGCCGTCACCGGCAGCGCATCCCACCCGTGCGCCGGGAGTGACCAGCAGATCCGCCAGTCCTTCCAGTCTTCCGAGCGAGGAGTTGACCAGGACATCGCCGAGCGCCGGGGAGTCGTCACCGCATCCGGCCATCAGCTCCCGCCCCGCGGCCGGCTTCCCCGTACGCAGTTGCGCGGCGCGGGCCAGCGCGCGACGCAGCCGCGTGGCGAACGCCGAGGTGCGGGGGCCGCCAATGAGTACCTGTTCCAAGCGCTGGTCAATGGTGTAGCGACCATGGGTGTCCGTCTGGACGAGTGAGGCACCGGCCAAGACTTTGAGGAGGTCGCGCGTGAAGTCCTCGGGCAGGTCCGCGGCCGCTTCCTTCACCGTGCACGGTCGCAGCAGACGCGCGAGCAGACCTGTTTCCTGAGCAATGGCGCACGCGAGCCAGCTCCACGCGACCCAGGCCACGCCCTCGAGGCGTCCGTGGAACAGTCCCTCCGGCCCCCGGGGCATGGCGTCGGGTGCCTGTCCGGACCGGACGGCTTCCGCCATGGCGTGAGCCCGGTCGAGAAACGCGACCAGCTCGCTGTGCCGGTCCGGATCCATTCCCGTCGACTCGAGCTCGGCTGCCGACACCACCGACCACGCGGCTTCGGCGAACTCTCCGGCGGGATCCTCGACGACGGCTTCGGCCGCGTGCAGGGCCCACCAGGAGTCCGCCAGCTTGGCGACGGAGAGTTCGGCGGCATCCTCGCGTACGCGCTTGCCCTCCAGACCGACGATGGTGCGCTGCCCCAACTGCATGAGCAGCAGTTCCTGGGAGCCCTGACCGCCGATCATCCCCAGCACGTTGCGCATGAAGCGCTCCCACGGGAACGTGCTGATGTAGCCCTCACCGCCCTGGAGGTTCATCACCAGCTGGCCGATGCGCACCGCGCTCTCGGCAGCGTGGTGCTTGGCGACGGTGGCGAACTCGTCGAAGAACGCGTCCCGGTCCGGTGAGCGGGTGCCGTCCAGCGCACGGTGGACGGTTGCTCGGGATGCCTCGAGCAGCATGCGCATCTCGCCGATGGAGCGCTCGACGTTCGGGTAGTCAAGTACGCGGCGCCCGCTGCGCCTACGTGAGGACAGCGCCTCGATACAGTTTTCGACCACGCCTTGCAACGCGCCGGTGATGCCACACGCGGTCATGATCCGGCGGCCGCGCGCGTACGTGTTGAACCTGCTCAGCGCGTCGGCATGCCACACCTGCCGCCACCCGGGCACGCGTACATCGTGCAGAACCACCTGGGCCAGGCCCATGGTGCGCAGCCCCATCGTTTCCAGGGGTATGACCGCGACGCCGGGGTCGTCCTTCTCGACCACGAACGCGAGTACGTCGTTGGAAGCCTCGTCGCGAACGAACATGACGAACAGGTCGGCCGCCAGACCGCCGGTGACGAAATGTTTGGTGCCGTTCAGCACCCACTCCTCCCCCTCGAGCCGCGCGGTGGACTCGTAGTCGTAGGGGTCTTTGCTCTCGTAGGCGCCCAGCGCGACGAAGAGCCGGCCTGCGACGAGGTCCGGGACATAGCGCTCGATGAGCTCCTGTCCGTCGCTGGACAGGAGCACCTCGGCGATCTCGACGGTGGTGTCGACGAGCACGGAGAAGCCGGGGTCGAGTGAGAGCCGGGCGAGTTCCTCGACCACGACGCCCCACTCGAACTTGTCCCGCCCCGCGCCACCGACGTGGGCCGGCAGGGAGAACTGGAGCAGCCCGATCTCGGCCGCCCGCGCAAGGAGGTGCTTGTCGACCAGACGCCAGTCACGTTCGCGGAAGTACGCGCCCGGGTTGACTGTCTCCAGTACGAAGCCTCCGAAGCGGCGCCGGGCCTCACTCCGGATCTGCTCGACCTCCGCCTCCAGCGTGCGGTGGCCCTGGTCAAAGGCGTGCGCCATGTTGGCCTGCTGTGTTTGTGACGTCACGCTCCGGCCTCCTGCGCGGCACTGGTCGCGGCGGCGTCGCTTTCCAGCTGGTGGACCAATTCCCCGAGTGTCTCCTCGCCGAGGAAACGCTCGAGTGAGATGAGGGCGCCGAAGCGCTCCTCCAGGTCCGCGGAGAGCTGAGCCGCGGTCAGCGAGTCCATGCCGAGTTCGCCGAGCGGCCGGTCGAAGGGGATCTCCTGCTGATTCGTGCCGAGCAGTTCCGCGATCAGCGATGAAAGCCAGCTGCCGACGGGCTCGGTGATGGCGTTTGCGGTGGTGATGGCGTCCTCCTGGGTTCAGGCCGGCGTCGGCTCTCGGTGCTGCGCCGCGAGGCGCAGCGGGACGAGAGAGAACGCCTGGTCGTCGTCGTCGAGATCTGCGAGTCGTCGCACCAGCTGGTCTTCCGCTTCCCAGTCGGGCTCGGCGGGCGAGCCGAGCCGGGCCAAGACGCGGCGCAGCGCTACCGAGAGCCAGGCTCGGTCGGTGGCCAGGCCACCGAGGGCGTGCCGGCGTTGGATCCAGGTGTGCAGACAACAGGCACCCGCGTGAACCAGGCAGTGCCGACGCGCCGCGTCATACGCCTCGGCCGTCCGTTGCGCGCCGATCCTGCGGAACGTCTCTCGCGTCTGGTCGCGGGCGGCGCGCAGCAGGCGCGCGAGCGCAGCGAGTTCCGGGTCGTCGTCCAGCGCCCCGGCCGCGTCATCAAGGAGGTCGGTCACCTCATCGACGCCGCCGTAGGTGATCGACGGGCGATGGTCGCGTGGCGAGGGCGGTGACATGGGCTGCTCGCCGAAGCCGAACAGCAGTGCCGGAGACAGCTCGGGACCTGCCTCGCGGGTGCCGAGCCGCCGCACCCCGTTGGCCAGTTGGGCACGAATGGTGTCCAGCTGGACCAGCTGCGTGCCCTCGAACACCGGGGTGATGGCGATGTCGCGCGCCAGCTTCTGGAAGGCCCCGTGCGCGACGCCCTCGCGCAGGTAGGCGCGTGCGCTCAGGACCTCACCGCAGTCGTTCACGGCATCCACGCAGAAGGCCGGAACCACATACTTGGCCACCGCGGACCACAGCGGCATCCGCTGCCGTGCCACGTCGAGCGCGCGGGCAGCGGCCAACTCGGTGCACTCCGCGACCAGTACGTCGGCGAAGGCACGCGCCAGCAGCGAGCGGACCGGCGCGATCTCGAGCGACGGACTTCCGTACAGCACGCGCGACCGTGCGTGGCGCAGCGCGATCCGCAGCGCGGTGTCAGCGGCGCCCAGGCTGGTCCCACCGACCATCGTCCGGGTGAACTGGAGCATTCCGGTGACCATTTCGACGCCGCGGCCCTGTCTGCCGAGGACGGCATCGGCGCCGACCCGGCAGTCATCGAGGATGAATCCGCTCAGGTCATGCCCGCGTAGCCCATGGGTGGGTACCTTCGGCAGTCGCTTCACCGCGTCGTCATCGACTGCGGCGAAGTCGACCAGGAACAACCCGAAGGACGGCTCCGACGCCGCGAGCACGGTGGCGAATGAGGACCGCTGACCGTTGCCGACCAGCCACTTCTCCCCATCCAGCACGTACCCGTCGGTGATCGCGGTGGCCCGGGTGCCGGTGGCCAGCAGATCACTGCCGGCCGCCTTCTCGCTGATGGCGGCCGTGCCCCAGGCGCCTTGCAGTATGAGCTCGGCGACCCTGCTCCGCTGTTCTTCGTCGCCCCACAGCCATATCGGCATCGCGGCGAGCAGGGTCGATCCGAATCCGATCGTGACGGCCAAGTCCCGGCGTGACGCCGCCCGCACCACGCCCAGCATGGACTCGAACGAGGTGAGCCGGCCCCCTTCGGAGCCGGGCACGATGTGTTGGTGCAGGCCCGCTGCCCAGGCCGCCTCATAGGCCGCGGTGGGCTCTGCTTCGAGCTCGTCCGCGCGCACTCCGCCGGCCAGCGACATGCCGGTGCCCGGATCGAATGGGCAGCCCAGTGCCTGCTCGAACTCTGCCGCCACGTCGAACGTGGACAGGTGGGACGGCGACGGGTCTTCCCCGATGGTCATGTGCGCTCCACGATGATCGCGTATGGACTGTCGTCCTCGTCGACGGACTCCAGCGCATGGACGAATGCGATGCCCTCGCCGTGGCGGTAGACGGTGGTGCGGACCTGGAGCAGATCCCACAGCTGGCCGGTCCGCAGCCACGTCGCGTCGATCTGGCGGATCCCGTCGGACAAGGCGTCGCGCAGTTCCGGGATGTTCGTGCCGTGCCGCCGGACGAACTCTTCCCGTGCTCCGCCGGCGAAGCCGAGGGACTCGGCCCAGTACCACTGATCGGCCACCTCGCAGTGGTGGCGGTGGATGCGGAAGCTCGGCAGATCTCCGGTACTCGACGCCAGGAGTTCACCGTCCCGTTCGAACTCTGCCCTCAGGGCGCGCACAGGGGACCGGTACGGGGTGCGCTCGACTTCGTCGTCGTGGAAGGCGGTGACGAGTGAGCGGGGGAGTGGGGCCGGTGTGCCGGAGAGCGCCGAGTCGCCGCTGAGGTGCAGCGGGACCGACGCGGCGCGCGTGCGCACCGCCACTCCCGCGGGGCCGGAGAGCGTCGTCTCGAACTCCAGCTGGGAGGCGTGCGGTCCACGTACCCGGGCAGCGACGTCGACGGTGACAGCGTCGGCGTCGCGGAACCGCAGCGGCTTCTCGTACTCCAGTTGCCATGCCCACAGGACGAGTCCGACCCGGTGCTCCGACACAAGCCTGCGGTGACTGCACACGTGATCGCGCACCCAGTGGGTGCCGGCCTGGAATCCGAGTCTGCCGACGGTGGTGACCTGAAGCTGGGTGGGAGCGAACATGCCCGCGTCGAGCACGACTTCGTAGGTGGAAGTGCGCGGCATCGGGGCCTACCCCCCGGACACCGCGGTGACGATGTCCACCCGGTCGTCCTCGGTGGCCTTCCGGTCCAGCTCGCTTCGGGAGAGCCGTTCGCCGTTGAGAGCGATGAGGTGCGTCGAGCGGATGCTTCCCTCGCGGTCCAGGAGCACCTCGGCGAGGTTGGGGTAGCGCTCGGTGAGAGCTGTCAGGCCATCGCGCACCGTGGCGCCGCCGACCTCGATGTCGTTCTCGTAGTTGGTGAATCGGAGCAGAACGCCTCTGACCTTGACGATCATCGCCTGGACCTTTCTCTGCCTGGGTGGTGGTTGATTCGTGTCACGTTGGCGACAGACCGGCCCACGTGACAGCAGCCGGAGAAACCCAAGCTCCCCGTTGATGCAGGAACCTATACCCCTACCCCCTACGGGAAGCAAGCGCTGTAGGTGTCGTGCATGTGAATGCGGCGTGTGCGTCTCTGATCACCAGTTCGACCGCGCTTCCCTCCCGTTCATCTTCAAGCGGCGCGGTCTGAGGGGATTTCGTATACGGAGCCCGGCTCCCCTTACCTTGATATGCCAGCTCAGGCGCCGAAAACGGCAATGCGTGCCAGGGGCGAGGTGTGCTCCGCGGATGCCGGCGTCCATCCGGGCGGGGGCAGTTACCGGTCCATACACCATTTCTCCACAGCGAGTTCCGCCGCCGTGCCGCGCTCAACTGTCCCCATTGACACGGGCTACCCCCATGGGGTTTCCTCAACGGCGTTCGATGCGGTGGCCACACCAACCGCAACAGTGCACAGCGAGGGCCCTGACTGATTGCCAAGTGGAGCAACCGGGGCCATCCACACCGGTGAAGCGCGACCGCGCAGGAAGCCTTCGCCGTTCACCGACGCAGCGACGTCGGTAGGCACAACATGGGGGAATCGATCACGCATGAACCAGTCATGCCGAGAACTTGCAGAAACCGGCGCCTCAATCCACCGTGTGAACGCGACGATCGCTTCGCCGGTCGGTCCCCTGAGCAAGCAGTCGAGCTCGTAGCGGGAATTCCCAGACGATGAGCAGGCGCGGTCCGGCATTCCCCTAGTGGCTGGACGCGCCTAGCCGAATACCTTCGTTCCTCCTTTCACACTCCGGAGCTCGCGCAATCTCCGGCGTGCAGTCACCACGTCCGAAAACACGTTGACGACCCCTTCAGCGTTCTCCACACCCGCAATGGAGCAGAGGACTCATGGACTTGACCGGGAAGCTATTCGCGCACAATCGTTTCGCCGCCGTGGCGGCGGTACGACGGAATGCGACAGCAGTGGAACACGACGGCCATCGGATCAGCTACGCCGAACTCGACCAGCGTGCGAACCTGCTCGCTCACCGATTCCAGGATCTCGGGGTCAAACGCGGGTCCGTGGTCATGACCCACCTTGAGCGTTCGATCGACCTGATCGTGTCGCTCCTTGCGACTCTCAAAGCAGGGGCGACGTACCTGCCGGTGGAGCCCGGAGTTCCGGACGACCGGCTCGCCACATACGTCAAGGAGACCAGCTGTGCCGCCGTCGTCACCCGCCCCGAGTACGAAGACCGCTTCGCCGGCCTCTCGGTGCCGACTCTCAGCGCGGTCGCAGCCACCGTCGCCGGGTCGCCCACCGGCCCTCCCGGCATCACCGTTGATGCCTCGGACACCGCCTACATCGTCTACACCTCAGGCTCCTCCGGCACGCCGAAGGGCGTGCAGGTGAGCCACGCTTCGCTCGGCTACCTCTGCCAGAGCGTGAACGAGCGCTATGGCATCGGCCCGGATGATCGTGTCCTTCAGTTTGCCGCGCTCTCTTTCGACACCTCCATCGAACAGATCCTGGTCCCACTGGTCCACGGGGCGACGCTCGTCCTGCCCGAGTACAACTGGGCGCCGAGCGAGCTGGCCCACAGGCTCGCCTCGCTCGGCGTAACGGTCATGGACCTGACCCCGCCCTACTGGCGGTCGTTCCTTGCCGAACTGGCGCAAAGCCCGACCGAGTTGCCGGTCCGGCTCACGATCGTCGGTGGCAGCGCGGTGCATGCCGCCGACTGCGACGCCGCGCTGCGCCTCATGCCGAACTCCCGGCTCGTCAACGCCTACGGGTTGACCGAAACGACGATCACGTCGTGCACCATGGAGATCACCCCGGAGTCGCTTCCTCCCCAGGGACCGGCCCCGATCGGACGACCACTGCCGCAGACCGCCGTTCACGTGCTGGACCAGGACATGAAGCCGGTCCCGCCCCAGCAGCGCGGAGAGATATACATCGGCGGGCCCGGCGTCGCCCAGGGCTACCTCGCCGAGCAGTCCCCGGCCAAGGCCCGTTTCCTCGTCCTGCCCGGATCAGCGGACGAAACCACGCGCGTGTACCGCACCGGCGACCTCGGTCGCTGGACGGCGGAGGGCAACCTCGAGGTCGTCGGACGGGCCGACCGGCAGATCAAGATCCACGGATTCCGCGTGGAGCCGGCCGAGATCGAGGCAACCCTGTCGGCGCACCATCTGATCGACGACGTCGCGGTGACGGCCTTCAGTGCCAAGGGTGAGTTGCAGGTTGCCGCCTACTTCACCGCGAGCGGCACTCCGCACCGGCTCGAGCCGGCCGAGCTGCGCGCCTTCGCTGCCGGCCGACTGCCCACGTTCATGATCCCGGCGAAGTTCATCCAGCTGGACACGATGCCGATGACGAGGCACGGCAAAATCGACCTCGCCGCGCTGCCCGACCTGTCGCAGGAACTCACCGTCGCGCCCAGGGCCGACATCGATGTTCCGGCCGCCAGCATGGTCGAGCGCGCCGTCGCGGGCCTGTGGCGCCAGGTGCTCGACGTGGACTCGGTCGCGCCTGACGACAACTTCTTCAACCTCGGCGGGAATTCGATTCTGGCGGCCGAACTGCTCGCCAAGGTACGGGCGTCACTCGGCGTCCTGATCACACAGGTCCGCCCTCTCATCCGGCTCCTCCTCGACGACGCGACCCTGCGCAGCTTCGCGTCAGCAGTGGAGTCGGCCCGGGCCGGCACGCTCGACACCGACAGCGCGTCGCACGTCGACCTCGAGGCCGACACGGCTGTCGGGGTGCCGATCCAGCGGCAGCCGGCGGATTCCCCCTCATGGGCGGACCCGTCCCACGTATTCCTCACCGGCGCGACGGGGTTCCTCGGGATCTATCTGCTGCGTGAACTCCTGGCGACCACCAGCGCCACCGTGCACTGCCTGGTACGCGCCGCGGATGCCGACCAGGCGAGGGAACGCATCAAGGACAACGCGCTGCACTACATGAAGGACGGTCTGGAGCCCTACTGGGCCGAGGGGCGGATATCGGCTGTTCCTGGCGACCTGGGCGAGCCTCAGTTCGGCCTGCCGGACGAGGAATTCGACCACTTCGCCCAGGTCATCGACGTCATCCATCACCCTGGCGGGCTGGTCAACTTCATCTACCCGTACTCCCATATGCGCGCGACGAACGTCGAGGGCACCCGCGAGATCATCCGGATGGCCGGCCGCTACCGGAACATCCCCGTCCACTACGTCTCCACCATGGCGGTGGTCTCCGGTTTCGGGACCGCCGGAGTCCGGCACGTCACCGAAGAGACGCCACTCGCCCACGCCGACCATCTTTCCGTCGGCTATGTGGAAAGCAAATGGGTCGCCGAAGCGCTTCTTCAGAACGCCGCCGAAGAAGGCCTGCCGGTCGCCATCTACCGCGCCGCCGACATTTCTGGCGACCAGACGACCGGTGCCTGGAACACCGCAACTGAGATGTGTGCGATGAAGCGGTTCGTCGTCGACACCGGGACCTCGCCGATCGCCGAACTCCCCCTGGACTACACGCCAGTGGACTGCTATGCGGCAGCGCTGCTGCACATCGCCTCGAGTCGGCTGCCCGCCGGGGAGGTCTACCACCTGACCAATCCCGGCAAAGTGAATATCTCGCTCCTTGCCGAGAGGCTTCGCGCCCACGGCCACACGATCCGCGAAGTCCCCTGGGAACAGTGGCTGGAACGCATCGTCACGACTGCCGTGGAACAGCCGGACCACCCCATGACACCCTTTGCACCGCTCTTCATCGACCGGTGCTCCAGCGGCACCATGAGCGTCGCCGAGATGTACCTCGAAACAACGTTTCCCACCTTCTCGCAAGAAAACGTGAAGGCCGCATTGCGCGGCAGTGGAATCGATATTCCGCCCGTGGACAGCGCGATGCTCGACCGCTACATCGAATACCTGACCTCCATCGATTTCCTGTGAGGTGAACATGATCCGGACACAGGCTCGGACCGAGTCGATGTGGGATTCGGTGGATGTCGGCGCGGGACCCGCTGAACAGCCCATCGCCTTCGGCGGAGACCTCGCGCCCCAGAACCTTCTTGCCGCCTATCGGCGGGGCCTGTACCCCTTTCCGGTGGACACGGCCGAAGCGGCAATCGTCAATGAGCTCACCTACGAGGCCGAGGTCGAAGCCGGGCGTGTGAAAATCGTGCCCGGCTGCGCGGACCCCTTCTCGATCTCATGGTGGTCCCCGGACCCGCGGCCCGTGATTCTTGTGGACCAGGCCCGGATCCAGCGCAGCCTGCGCCAGCAACTGCGCAACAGGACGGACTGGACCACGACGGCAGACGTCTGCTTCGAAGAGGTGGTCCGTCAGTGCCGGGTCGGCCGCGTACAGCGCTGGTTGACCGACGAGCTGCTGCGGGGCCTGTGCCTCCTGCACAGGCAAGGCCACGCCCACAGCGTCGAGGTCTGGGACGGCGACGAGCTGATCGGCGGGACCTTCGGCATCAGGGTCGGGGCGGTGTTCAGCGCCGACTCCCAGTTCACGCTGCGCAGCGGGGCGGGCAAGACGGCGGTGGCCGACCTGACGCGCCGCTTCGCCGAGGCGGGCGGGCTCGCGATCGACGTCCAGCGCGACGGTGACCATGCCCGGCTCGTCGGCGCCCGCCCCCTGCCCAGGTCCCGGTATCTCGATCTGCTGGCCACCCTCGATGAGAACCGGCCGCTCGCCACGCGGAAATTGCCCGCCGGCCGCCTTGCCGAGTGATTTCACCCCACCCGTGCCTGCCTCTGGGAGACATGCTGTGCCCATCACCAGTACGGATCTGCATGTGGTCAGCCTCGCGGAGAGGCCTGACCTGGAAGAGGCCATGATCTCGATGGAGTCGTCGTGGCCGGCCTACATCCGCCCCGATGGCCTGCTCGTCGAGTGGGCCTTCGACCGGCATGCGGAGCACCAGCTCGTCGTGGTCGATGAGCGGGAGCAGGTCATCGCCCGCGCCGCCGGGGTGGCTCTCGCCTGGGACGGCGACCCCGGTCACCTGCCCGACACCGGGTGGGACGAGGCACTTCGGCAGTGCCTGTCCGACACGTACGCCGACCGGGAATTCACCACGCTGTGCGCGCTGGAGGTCGCCGTCCTCCGCGGCCACCAGTCGCGGAACCTGTCCGCGAGTGTTCTGCGGGCCGTCACCGACCACGCGCGCGGGAAAGGGTTCCGCGATGTCGTGAGCCCCGTCCGTCCCAGCCGCAAGCACGAACACCCCGAACTGCCGATGGACGAGTACCTCACATCTCTCCGGCCCGATGGCCTGCCTGCGGACCCCTGGCTGCGCGTCCACGTCAGGGCGGGCGGCGAGGTGCTGAAGGTATGTCCGGCGTCCATGACCATCTCCGGAAGCCTCGCCCAGTGGCGCGAGTGGACCGGCCTGCCTCTGGACACCAGCGGTCCGGTGGAAGTGCCCGGAGCGCTGACGCCATTGACCGTGAGTCTCGAGCACAACTACGCGGTGTACGTCGAACCCAACGTTTGGGTCAGGCACCGGCTCACCGGCTCGAGTCTTTGACACCCCTCTTCGACGCATCACGAGTGGTACCGACGACAAGGAGTACGACCGATGAGCAGCACAACTCCTCACAGCGCGCCCTCGACCGACAAGTTGAACCTGCGCGCGGCTCTGATCGAGCGGATCGGCGGTTACATGATCGCGCACTCGATCGGAGTCGCCGCGGAACTCGGCCTCGCCGACCTCATCGGTTCGGGGTCCCGTCACTGCGGCGAACTTGCCGCCGAGACGGAGACCCACGAGCCGTCACTGCGGCGGCTGCTGCGGCTGCTGGTCGCCGGCGGGATCGCGGCGGAGCCGGAGCCGGGATGTTTCGCGCTCACTGACCTCGGCTCCCAGCTGCGGGCCGATTCCCCGGACTCGCTGAAGAACTTCGCCCGGATGTTCTGCGACCCTCTCTTCTTCACCTCGTGGCAGGGCCTGCATCACACCATTTCCCGTGGCGAGCGCGCTTTCGACCACACGTACGGGACCGGGGTCTATGACTACTTGGCCCAGCACCCCGAGACGAGCATGCTGTTCAACGAGGCGATGAGCGAGGAGTCCAGGCACTCGGCCGAGCAGATCGCCTCGGGGTACGACTTTCCGGAAGCCGGGACGGTGGTGGACCTCGGTGGCGGCGACGGCACCCTCCTCACCGCGATCCTGCGCGACCGTCCCGGGCTGCGGGGCATCGTCTTCGACAGCGCCAGCGGTGTGGCGGAGGCGCCCGCGACGCTGAGCAAGGCCGGCCTCACGGACCGGTGCGAGGCCCTGGCCGGCGACTTCTTCCAGTCCGTCCCGGGCGACGGCGACATCTACATCATCAAGAGCGTGTTCCAGGACTGGGGCGACGAGGAGTCCCGCGCCATCCTGCGGACCTGTCGCGCCCATATGCCCCAGTCCGCCACGCTGCTGATCGTCGGCACCGTGCTTCCCGAGACCGCCGACACCAGCGCACCGGTCATGTTCCTCACCGACGTCAACATGATGGTGACGACCGGGGGCCGCGAGCGGACCGAGAGCGAGTTCCGCGCGATGCTCGAGGAGACCGGCTTCACGGTGCGGTCGGTCGGCGACGGGGACGCCGGACCCTTGTCGATCATTCGGGCCGTCCCCACGTCCGTCGCATGACGACGGAACCTGTGGCGGACCGCCAGGTGGATCAGCCGGAGTCCTCGCGTCCGAGGCAGCCAGGGTTCGCCGGCGAGTTGTTCCTGGGCAGGGTGAGGACTGATCTTCTCGCCCTGCCCGGGGGCGACCCGCGCCGTCTGGACCCCGTGGAGGAGCGGTTCCTGTCCCGGCTCCGTGCCTTCTGCGAGAAGGACGTGGACAGTGCGGAGATCGAGAGCACGGACCGGATCCCCGACCACATCATCGAAAAGCTCAAGGATCTCGGGGCGCTGAGCATCAAGATTCCCCGGCAGTACGGTGGGCAGGGGCTGTCCTCCCGTTGTTATCACCGTGCTCTGATGCTCACCAGCACGACACACCCGGCACTGAGCGAGCTGCTCGCGGCTCACCAGGCCATCGGTCTTGCCCAGCCCCTCATCCTGTTCGGGACCGATGCGCAAAGGCGGGAGTTCCTCCCCCGGTGCGTCAGGGAGATCTCGGCGTTCGCTCTCACCGAGGCCGACATCGGCAACGACCCGTTCCGCATGCACACCACCGCCGTCTACGACCCGGCCTCGGACAGCTACCTCCTGGACGGCGTGAAGACATGGGTCACCAACGGGGTCATCGCCGACCTCTTGGTCATCGTGGCTGTCGTCGCCCCTTCGGACCGGGATGCCGGGGGGATGACCACGTTCATCGTCGAGGCCGACTCGCCGGGGGTGACGGTCGAGCACCGGAACTCCTTCCTCGGCCTGCGGGGGCTGGAGAACGGCTGCATCCGCCTGCACCGCGTCGCCGTCCCCGCGGGCAACCGGATCGGCGAGGTCGGCGCGGGCTTGGAGGTCGCTCTCGCCGCTCAGGACACCGGCCGTCTCTCACTGCCGGCCGTGTCCGCGGCCGCGGCGAAGTGGAGCCTGTCGGTGGCACGCCGGTGGAGCACGGCCCGCGTCCAGTGGGACCGGCCCATCGGCGAGCTGGACGCGGTGGCCGGCAAGCTGGCGTTCATCGCCGCCACCGCGTTCGCCCTCGAGGCGATGGTCGAGGTCACCGGCCGCCTGGCGGAGCAGGGTGACAGCGACACCCGGCTTGACGCGGAACTCGCCAAGCTGTTCGCCACGGAGAAGGTCTGCATGGTCGCGGACGAGCTCGTCCAGATACGGGGCGGCCGAGGGTACGAGAGGGCCGATTCGGCGATCGCACGTGGCGAGAAGGGAATCCCGGTCGAGCAGTTGCTGCGTGATGTCCGGGTGGGCCGCATCTTCGACGGATCCAGCGAGGCGCTCCGTGATTTCCTGGCCCAGGACCTCCTCGCGTTGCACCGCGCGTCAGACACCCGTACAGCCGAGCCTTCCGGCAGCCAACGCCCCTCTGCCGACTCCGTGGACGGCGCTTTGAGCACGCACCTCGCGTTCGTCGAGCGGATCTCCGGACGCCTGGCGCATCAGCTGGCTCTCGTTGCGGACGAGCCGCACACCGAACGTGAGCGTCAGAGGTTCCTCGGCCGGGTCGTCGACATCGGCGCCGAGCTGTACGCGATGAGCACAAGTTGCGTCTACGCGACCGCGCTCGACGGTGCCGGTGACACCACGACCGCGCTTGCCGATGCTTTCTGCCACCAGGCCCGGCTGCGCATCGAGGAACTTCTCGACCGGCTCGACGACAACACCGACGACAAAGACCGCGACGTGGCCGGGCGTGTGATGCGCGGTCACTGCGCCTGGCTCGAGGAGGGAGTGGTCGACCCTTCCACCGACGGGTCGTGGATCGCCGAGACGAGGCACGGACCCGCGAAAGGACCGAACCTGCGGCGAGCCGTCCCGCCGACGTCCCGTACCCGGGAGGCCGCCCGCGCACCAGAAGGGGAAGCCCTGTGAACACCACCACTGATGTCCTCCACTCGGCACGGGAGCAGACAGCGCCGCACAGGGGGCCCAACCGGTTCGTCGATCTGCTGGAGGGCGGCCATGTCCCCAAGGAGCGGCTCGGCCGGCTTGCCGGGGAGCTGTATTACCTCGTGGCCAGCGACCGGCGCAGCTTCGCTTTGCTGGCTTCCCGCTTTCCCTCTCCTCCCGCCGGGGATCTGTACCTGACCCTGGCGCAGAGCGGAGGACAGGCGCTGGAGCTCCTCATGGATTTCGCGGCCGCGCTCGGGATGGGCGCCGAGGAGCTGCGTGGCCACGAACCGTGGCCGCTGGCGCAGGCGTATCCGGCGTTCCTGTCGCAGTCCGCGCTGTGCGGTGCCTCCAGCGACGTCGCGCTGGCGCTGCTGGTGAATGCGCAGGAGTCCGGCGAGACCTACACGCGTGTGGCCGACGCGCTGGTCGCCCGGTACGGGTTCGCGGAGGAGGCGCTCGGTCACTTCCGGTACTTCGCGGATACGCCGCAGCCCGTTCTGGACCAGGCGGCGGTCACGCTCGAGACGGGACTGGCCGGCGGGGACGATCCGGCTGCCGCCGTTCGGTGCGCCCGGATGGTGTGCGCCTTGGAGGGCGAGTTCTGGAACTGCCTCGCCCAGGGGCTGGAACTCGGCTGAGTTCAGGGGCGCGTGGCAGAGGGGGCGGTTCGCTTGACAGGTATACCCCCCATCCGTATGTTCGCTACGCCTACCCCGTAGGGGTATAACCCCCAATGGATCGACGCCTCGAGCGCCGGCGTGTCGCCGGCGTCAATGAGGAGAGGAGTGCCGATGTCCTCGGCCGGAAACCCCCCGCAACGCGCCGGGAGTAAGGAGTGGGCGGCGCTGGGCCTGTTGGTCCTGCCCGCTCTGCTCCTGTTCATGATGCTGACCATCTTGTTCCTGGCCAGCCCGTATCTCGCCGCCGACTTGAAACCCAGCAGCACCGAGACGCTGTGGATCCTGGACATCTACGGCTTCCTCATGGCAAGCCTGCTCGTCCTGATGGGGACCGTGGCCGACCGCTTCGGGCACAGGAACCTCCTGGTGATCGGAGCCGCCCTCTTCGGCATCTTCTCCGCGCTGGCCGCGATGGCGGACTCGCCGGTGATGATGATCGTCTGGCGTGCGGTGCTCGGCATCGCGGCGGCCATGCAGATGCCGGCAACGCTCGGCCTGATCTTCTCGATGTTCCATGACCCCAAGCAGCGCGGTGTTGCGATCGGCACCTGGGCGGCCGCGATCTCCGCCGGTGTCGCGCTGGGCCCCCTGCTGTCCGGACTGCTTCTGGAGGCTTTCTCCTGGCGGGCGACGTTCCTGGTCGCGGTTCCGGTGATGGCCGTCGTGGTGATCGGTGGGCCGTTGCTGCTGCCGCGTCACCAGGGCGCCCAGGGCAGCAAGCTCGACCTGTTCAGCGCGGTGCTGTTGCTGGCGACCCTGCTGCCGTTCATCTACGGGATCAAGTCGTTCGCCACCAGTGACTCGCCGATGCTCTCGACCGCGGGCGTCGTGATCGGACTGACCCTGGGAGTCTGGTTCATCCTTCGTCAACTCCGTTCCCCGGCACCCCTGCTGGACGTGCGCCTGTTCACCAACCGGACCGTCGGCGGGGCGCTCGGCGTGTTCATCCTGGCGGCCACCGGCCTCGGCGGCGTGTACCTGATGTTCACGCAGTTCCTTCAGCAGGTGAAGGACCTGTCGCCCCTCAAGACCGGGTTCGCGATCCTTCCCGCGGCCCTCGTGCTGATCGCCGTCGCCACCCTGTCGCCGGTCATCGCCCGAAGGGTGCGCCCGGGTTACGTCATCGCCACCGGCCTGGCCGTGCAGGTGATCGGCTATCTGCTGTTCACCCAGGTCGACAGCGCGACCGGTCTGCCGATGCTCATCGCGGGCTTCGTCGTTCTCTACCCGGCGGTGTCCCCGTCCATGGCCCTCACCACCGACCTGGTGGTCAGCTCGGTCCCGCCGGAGAAGGCAGGCGCCGCCGGCGGACTCGCCTCCACCGTCAACGACCTGGGCATCTCCCTGGGCGTCGCCATCGTCGGCAGCATCGGCACTGCCGCCTACAGCAGCGGGCTCGCCGACAAGCTGCCCGAGGGCCTGCCCGCCAAGGACAAGGCGGCTGCGGAGGAGAACCTCTCCGGCGCCGTCGCCGCCGCGCAGAACCTGCCCGACCACCTCGCCGAACCACTGCTGCGCGTGACGAAGGACGCCTTTGCCAGCGGGCTCAGCATCGGGTCGGCCACCGCGGCCGTGATCGCCGCGGCCGGAGCGATCATCGCCGCCCTCACACTCCGCCATGTGCCCCCGACCGGTGCTGCCGCGCCGGGGTCGCACGGTGGTGAGGCGGACCCGGCCGAGTCGGCCGCGTCCGCCGGAGGCGGCTCGAAGTAAGGACGTACGACAACAGATCAGTGGGCCGGAGGCGGCGGCTGGGACAGCCATGCAGCTGCACAGCCGCCGCCTTCACAACTCGTGGGAGGCACATGATGATCGACTTCAGCGCGGACACCGTCGAGACGATCGAGAGCGTCGGTGGAAAGTGCATGTACGAACAGGTGACGCGCCTGCGGGAATCGGGTCCCGCTGTTCCCGTGCAGCTGCCCGAGGGCGTCGGGGCCTGGTCGGTGTCACGGGGTGATGTCGTCAGGCGCCTGCTGACACACCCAGGCGTGTCCCGGAACCTGAAGGAGACCGTCCCCAGCTATGTGCCCGGGTCCGTTCCCTGGCTCTCGCCATGGGTCGACGTGGAGTCCATGGCCACCACCGACGGCAGCGCACACGCGCGGCTGCGGAAGCTGATCACGCCGGCGTTCACCCCGCGCCGCGTGGAGAAGCTCCGTCCCCAGGTCGAGGCGATCGTCGCCGAACTCCTCCACGACCTCAAGCAGCGGTCCGGTGACGAAACCGTGGACCTGCACAAGGAATTCTCCTACCGGGTTCCCACCCGGGTGATATGCGACCTCTTCGGTGTGCCCGAGGACCAGCGGCCCGAAGTACTCCGCGCCTTCCGCATCGTCGCCATGACCGATGTGTCCGAGGAGGAGTCCGTCGCCGTCTACGAGGACCTCGAAGCGGCGATGCGCCTTCTGATCGAGACCAAACAACGCATGCCGGGCGACGACCTGACCAGTTTCCTGATCGCGGCACGTGAGACCGGCGAAGCGCCCTTGAGCAGCCACGAGCTGATCTCCACGCTGCTGCTGATGATCGGCGGGGGAAGTCAGACCACCATCAACCTCATCGACCACACGGTCCGCGAGCTCCTCGCGCGGCCTGCCCAACTCGACCTTCTGCGGGCCGACCCCGGACGGTGGGACGACGCGATCGAGGAATCCCTGCGCGTCCACTGTCCGGTCATGCATCTGCCGATGCGCTGGGCGACGGAGGACATCGACCTCGGTGAAGGGGTGGTGATCCGCGCCGGCGACGCGATCCTGATCTGCTACGGGGCCCACGGCCGAGACCCGGGTGTGCACGAGGATCCCGGGACTTTCGACGTCAACCGCGAGAACAAGGACCATCTCGCCTTCGGGCTCGGCGCCCACTTCTGCCCCGGCTCGCACCTCGCGCGGCTCGAGGCCAGGGTGGCCCTGCCCGCACTGTTCGACCACTTCCCGAACCTCACCCTGGCCGTCGCACCCGAGCACGTCCAGCCCGGGCAGACCTTCATCGGCAACGACATCGTCGCGCTGCCCGTCCACCTGCGGCACACGTAGCGGCGCCCACTTCCGTCACCGCACGTCACGACAGAGAAAGGTCCGCATGTGACCGTCGACAGTCTGGCCGTCAGGACGAAGCAACTGCTGGACACCGCCCGGTATCTGAACCTGGCCTCCGTCGGTGAGGGTGGCGACCCCTGGGTCACCACCCTGGAGTACGTCTGGTTCGCCGACCCCCTGCGTTTCGTCTTCGGGTCGGCCACCAGTTCCCGGCACAGCCGTCATATCCGTGCCCGGCCGCAGGTGAGTGGCTCCCTGTTCACCACCGACAGTGCCGGTGCAGGCGCGGCAATCTCCTCGGTCGACGGCGCCCAGTTCACCGGCCGCTGCACCGAGATCTCCCCCGACCGGCTCGACGAGTACTACGCGCGTTTTTACGAGACCGTGTTCCCGGACCCGCGGCAGCGTGCCGAGTGGCAGCTTCCGGCGGCGCTGCTGCAGTCGCCGGCTCCGCACCGCCTCTACCTGGTCGAGGTCGAGCGCTGGTGGCTCGTCGACACCCGGACATGGGCCGAAGACCGCATCGACCGCCGTATCGAGATGCCGCTCGACGCGCAGACGCCGGCTCAGCCGTCCCTCTGCTCGCACGCCCGGACGACCTCCTGACCCTTCTGCCCGAACCCGAGAACCGCAGGGGAACATCCATGACAAGTACAGGCTTGAGCGGTGTGCGTGCAACCAGGACGTTCGCACACGCTCTGCACGAGCAGGCAATACGGTCACCTGATGTGGTCGGTTTCCGGTTCGTCGCCGATGACGAGTCGGTCGAAGAAGTCACCTATGCCGAACTCGATACGCGCGCGCGGACAGTGGCGGCCGGACTCCTCGAGAACGCCGAAGGCCGGGATGATCCGGCGCTCCTGCTGTTCGCGCCCGGCCTGGACTATCTGACCGGCCTGTTCGGGTGCTTCTACGCGGGTGTTCCCGCGGTCCCGGCCTTCCCGCCGGATCCGACGCGTCTTTCACGCACGCTGCCGCGGCTCGCGGCAATCATCGAGGACACCGGCTCCGCCGTCGTTCTCACCACGACGGACATCAAGCCGTTCATCGAGCAGTGGCTCGAGACCACGTTGGGGCGCGCACCCCGGGTGTTGGCGACGGATGAGCTCGACAGCGGGGGCACGGGGATCGAGCCGACAGCTCCCCGGGGACTGCCGGCGCTGCTCCAGTACACCTCGGGTTCGACATCGCTGCCGCGTGGCGTTGTGCTGACTCACGCCCAGCTGATGGACAACTGCCGTGACATCGGTCGTGGTTTCGGTATCCACGCGGACAGTTCGGGCGCCCTGTGGCTGCCTCCGTATCACGACATGGGGCTGATCGGCGGCATCCTCACCCCGCTGTTCTTCGGTATCCCCGCCACCCTGACCTCACCGGTGACGTTCCTTCGCCGACCGCTGTCCTGGCTGCGCATGGTCTCGCGGCAACGAGCGACGATCACCGGCGGACCGAACTTCGCGTACGAGCTGTGTCTGCGGCGTGCGACGGACGAGGATGTCGAAGGGCTGGACCTGTCCAGCATCGAGGTCACCTTCACCGGAGCCGAGCCGGTGAGGGCACGGACCATGGCGCGCTTCGCCGAGCGATTCGGTGCGTGTGGTTTCCGAGCAGAGTCGTTCTATCCGTGCTACGGGCTCGCCGAGGCGACACTGTTCGTGACCGGCGGTGCGCCGTTGGGCGGCTGGCGCTCGGTGCAGGTCGCGAGTGAGCCCCTCGACGTTGACGGACACGCCCGGCCGGCAGTTGCGTCCGAGCCGTCGAGGCAACTGGTGAGTTGCGGGCGGCCTGGTCCCGACACTCGGCTGCTGATCGTCGATCCCGACTCCCGTGAGCCTTTGGACAGCGGCAAGGTGGGTGAGATCTGGGTCGCCTCGCCCAGTGTCGCGGAGGGCTACTGGCGCAGGCCCACCGAGTCCGGTGCGACGTTCGGGGAGAAGACCGCGGCCGGGGAAGGCCCGTTCCTGCGCACCGGCGACCTCGGCTTCTTGCGGGACGGCGAACTGTTCGTGACGGGCCGCATGAAGGACCTGATCGTGATCAACGGCCGGAACTACCATCCTGCCGACATCGAGCTGGTCTGTGAGAACTCGGTTCCGGGAATCCGCCGCAACTGCGGTGCAGCGTTCTCGATCGAAGACGCCGAGAAATCGACAGAACGTCTCGTTTTGGTCTACGAGGTGGATCCCGGCAGCGACAGACCTCATCAGGACATCATCGATGACATCCGCCGGACGGTTTCGATGGGGTGCAGCGTTCCCCCGTATGCGGTGGTGCTGATTCCGCCCCGGGCGATCCACAAGACCTCGAGCGGGAAGGTGCAGCGCTGGATGGCGCGCCGTTGTTACCTGGCCGGTGAGTTCGAGGAGCTCGCCCGATGGGAAGCGGCCTCGTAAGGGACGTGCCTTCGGGTCCCTGTAACTTACCTACGACAGATTTGTATTGTTCCGGCGACACGCTCCCATACGACCGGAGGGTATCTTTTAGGGGGAGGTCGCGCTGCGCTGTGGCACCGGCCGGGAAGGAAGGACCAGGAGCCATGGCTGGCCAGAATCAGAAGACGCACAAGGACGAGGTGATGATGCGGCTTCGCCGTATCGAGGGCCAAGTCCGTGGCTTGCAGCGGCTGGTGGAGACGGACACTTACTGCATCGACATTCTCACGCAGGTGTCGGCGACGACGCGCGCCCTGCAGTCGTTCGCTCTCCAGATGTTGGACGAGCACATGGCCACCTGTGTGAGCAGTGCCGTCGCCGAGGGCGGCGACGAGAGGGACAAGAAGCTGAAGGAGGCGTCCGACGCCATCGCGCGGTTGGTGCGGAGCTAGTCCCTGTACAACCCCCTTGCGTGGAGCCCCGGGCGGATCTGCCTGGGGCTCCACGCTGGCGTCCGGGGCGTGCGGATCAGTGCTGGTGGTCGCCTTCGGAGTCTTCGGGATTCTGGCTCTCGGCCGGTTCCTGCACGCTGCGGTCGGCGTCGACGGTGAAGCTTGCCGTGTGCACCTTTCCCTGGTGCTGGAAGTCGAGGAAGAGCCGGTAGGTGCCCGCGCTGGGCGCGGTGGCGGTGAAGGAGATGGTGGGGCCCGGCTTGGTCTTGCCGTCGCCGGGGGTGCCGTTGGGATGCACGTGCAGGTAGGCGAGGTCTCCGGAGCGCAGGGCCACCAGGTGGCCGTAGGCGCCGAGGTAGGGGTCGAGGTCGGTGACGGAGCGTCCGTTCTTGGCGACCTTCAGCTTGAGCTCGCTCGCGGCCCCCGGACGCAGTTGGCCGTCGAGGGTGACGGTGTAGCCGTCGACTTTGGCGACCTTCGCGGGTGCGGGCAGCGGGGCCGGGCGATAGGAACCGGAGACAGCGAGGTCCGTGCCCAGGGTCAGGCCTTTTGTGCCCTTGCCGGCGGGGGTGAAGTCAGCGAACAGCCGGTAAGTGCCGGCTGTGGGGAGGCCGGCTTTGGTGCTCCAGGTGCCGTCCGATGACCGGGTGGGGTGCAGGTGCCGGAAGGTGCCCAGGTCCCGGGAGGCAAGAATCAGGTGGAGTTCCTTGCCGTGTTCGCGTTTGAAGGCGGTGACCTTCCGGCCTGCGCTGTCACGGATGGAAAAGCGGAGTTCGGACTTCTTCGCTGCGGGGATGCGCGGGGTCTCCAGGTTCAGGCTGTAGCCGTTCTCCGCGATCTGGAGACCGCCCGGTGGCGTGCTCTGGCCGTTCTCGGCGTGTTCGCCGTGCTCGCCTTCCTTGTTGTTCGGGGCGTTGCTGCCCTCATGTTCGGCATGGGCTGCTGGGTCGGCCGAGGTGCCGATCGGAACGACCACGTCGCCCACCCCGTAGGCGGCTCCGAAGGTGGCGGCGAGCGCGACAGCGAAGGCAGTGATTTTCAGGGGGGTGTTCATCGGTTCTCCTTGGGCGTCCGGCGTCTGCCACGGACCGAGCTTATACCCCAGTAGGGTATGCACAAGCGTGGTCGACTCACTTGCCAGCGGTAGGGGGTGGGGGTATACAGTCGGATGCAGATACCCCCAAGGGGTATTGACTTCGTTACGTCTGTGATTCCCAGGAGGAAGCATGTCCGACTGCTGCACGCCCGACGGAAGCTGCTCGACCGGTGCCACGCAGAGCGCGACGGCCACAGCGGCCGACGGCGTCTCGACGGTCTACACGGTGACGGGCATGACCTGTGGCCACTGCAAGTCTGCTGTCACCAAGGCCGTCAGCGAGATCAACGGCGTGCTGGGCGTCGAGGTCGATGTCGATGCCGGCCGCGTCGCCGTGACCACCAGCGGGGAGCCTGACGACGCCGCGTTCGCGAAGGCCGTCGACGAGGCGGGCTACGAGCTCACCGGCCGCGCCCTCTGAGCCCCCTCCATGCTGCTGGGCCCGCAAACCCCCGTGCGGGCCCGGCTTTCCCTCTTGAGGAGCATTGATGACGAATCTCACCGAAACCGGCGAGGTCGAACTCGCCATCGGTGGCATGACCTGCGCCTCGTGCGCAGCGCGGATCGAGAAGCGGCTCAACCGCATGGACGGGGTTGAGGCGACCGTCAACTACGCGACCGAGAAGGCGAAGGTCAGCTACCGCGGCGAGAGCGTGACCGTCAAGGACCTGATCGCCACGGTGGAGGCGACCGGCTACACCGCCGAACAGCCGGCCCCGCGGCGCAGCGAGCCCGCCGCCGAGGAAGCGAGGGCGGAGGAGGAGGCCGGCGAACTGCGCCCCCTGCGTCAGCGGCTGGTGACCACCGTGGTCCTTGCGGTGCCGGTGATCGCGATGGCCATGGTTCCCGCGTTGCAGTTCGAGTACTGGCAGTGGCTCTCGCTGACGCTGGCCGCACCTGTGGTCACCTACGCGGCCTGGCCCTTCCACCGCGCGGCCTGGATGAACGCCCGGCACGGTGCGGCGACGATGGACACCCTGATCTCGGTGGGAACTTCGGCCGCCTTCCTGTGGTCGCTGTGGGCGCTGTTCTTCGGTACCGCGGGCACCCCCGGCATGACGCACCCCTTCGAGCTGACGATCGCCCGCAGCGACGGCGCGGGCAACATCTATCTGGAGGCCGCCGCCGGCGTCACCGCCTTCATCCTGGCAGGACGCTACTTCGAGGCGCGATCCAAGCGGATGGCGGGTGCGGCGCTCAGGACCCTGCTCGAACTCGGGGCGAAGGAGGTCACAGTCCTGCGGGACGGGGGAGAGTTCACGATCCCCATCGCCGACCTGCACACCGGTGACCGCTTCCTGGTGCGTCCCGGGGAGAAGATCGCCACCGACGGTACGGTGGTCGAGGGTTCGTCGGCCGTCGATGCCTCGATGCTCACCGGGGAGTCCATGCCGGTGGAGGTCGTCGTCGGGGACAGCGTCGCCGGTGCCACCCTGAACACCAGTGGACGGCTCGTTGTCGAGGCTACCCGGGTCGGTGCCGACACCCAGCTCGCCCGGATGGCGAAGCTGGTGGAGGACGCGCAGAACGGAAAGGCCGCCGCGCAGCGGCTCGCCGACCGGATCTCGGCCGTCTTTGTCCCCATCGTGATCGCCCTCGCGATGGGTACGTTCGGCTTCTGGCTGGGCAACGGGGCCGGTCTGACGGCGGCGTTCACGGCCGCTGTCGCCGTGCTGATCATTGCCTGCCCGTGCGCCCTGGGCCTTGCCACCCCGACAGCCATCATGGTGGGCACCGGCCGCGGCGCCCAGGTGGGCATCCTCATCAAGGGACCCGAGGTGCTGGAAACCGCCCGCAAGGTCGACACCGTCGTACTGGACAAGACCGGCACCGTCACCACCGGCCAGATGACCCTGGTCGCGGTGCGGACCGAGGAGGACGAGGCCGAAGTCCTGCGCCTGGCGGGCGCTTTGGAGAACGCCTCCGAGCACCCGATCGCCCGCGCCGTCGCCGAGGGCGCCATACGGAAGGTCGGCGCGCTCCCGGCCCCCGAGGACTTCGCCAATGTGGCCGGTCTGGGCATTCAAGGGGTCGTCGAGGGCCATGCGGTGCTCGTGGGTCGCCAAAAGCTGCTGGACGAGTGGGAGATCCGCCTGCCGGCCCACATGGAACGGGCCAAAGCGGAGGCGGAGGCCGCCGGGCGGACCGCGATCGTGGTGGCCTGGGACGGCGAGGCACGGGCCGTACTGGAGGTCGCAGACGCGATCAAGGAGACCAGTCCTGAGGCCATCAACCGGCTGCGCGCCCTCGGCCTCACCCCGATCCTGCTCACCGGTGACAACAAGGCGGTTGCCGCCACCGTCGCGGCGGAGGTCGGGATCGACAAGGTGATCGCCGAGGTCATGCCCGAGGACAAGGCGGATGTGGTCAAGCGTCTACAGGAGGAGGGCCACAGTGTCGCCATGGTGGGCGACGGCATCAACGACGCGGCCGCACTCGCCCAGGCCGACCTCGGTCTGGCGATGGGGACAGGGACGGACGCGGCCATCGAGGCGAGCGACCTCACCCTCGTTCGAGGGGATCTGCGGACGGCGGCGGATGCCATCCGTCTGTCACGCAAGACTCTGGGAACCATCCACTCGAATCTCTTCTGGGCCTTCCTCTACAACGTGACCGCGCTGCCGCTGGCCGCGGCGGGCCTGCTGAACCCGATGATCGCGGGCGCCGCGATGGCCTTCTCGTCGGTCTCCGTGGTCGGCAACTCACTCCGGCTGCGGCGCTTTTCCGCCCAGTCTTGAGGTCCGCTCCTCAGCCTTATCTGCGGCGTGCCACGTGGTGACGGGTGCCCTCCGACAACAGAAGCCGGAGGGCACCCGTCGTGTGATGGGCCACCTCGCTCATCGCTCGGGGCCTGAGACACCGCGCCCCGGCGTCAGGGCTCATCTGCCGACCGGGGTGTCACAGCAGTCGGCGCGCCCGGGGGCTGCGCGGCCCTGGCCCTCCAGCCTTGCGGCAACTGCCTGGAGGAGCGCCACCGCCACCATGCGGACCAGAGGGTCAGATGCTGCGCGTCGGGCAAGACGTATGGCGCGGGGTACGGGACTTTCCCGGACTTCGTGTGGCATGGGCGCTGTCACCTTCTCCGCCGTCGATAACACGCTTTCCTCGGTAGAGACTCACAGAGCACCATACCCTACTGGGGTATAGTGCTCGGATGCTCCGTGAGGTGCGAGCGCCCTTGTGCCGTTCAGAAATGCGTCGCTGCTGGTCGTAGGCGGCCTGGCGGGATCTGCGGGCGGGCCGGGTACCCCCGGCGGCATCCAGGACCCGGCAGACTCATCGGATATCTGTCGCGTGGACGTGCGCAATGGAGCCAAAGTGAACGCTGCGGCACAGGGCGCACGAAGGCCCATCAACTCTCCCATTGACACTCCCCGTTGATTAATAAACAGGGCTTGTTAGCGTCGGGGGACGGATGATCAAATGATCTTGATCCCGAAACGGCCCTACCAGGCTGTTGCTGTCGCTCTGCTCCCGCTCTGAAAGATGGATGGCGCCCTCATGTCCATGCCGTTCGACCCGACTCCTTCCAACCAGGACGCCCAGAACCCGCAGCTGAGCTTGTCTACGGCGGCCGCGCGGAATCTGGCGAGTACGACCAAGACCGTTCCGCAGATGCAGGGGATCTCCTCGCGGTGGCTGCTGCGGCTGCTTCCGTGGGTGCAGGTCTCCGCAGGTACGTACCGGGTGAACCGCCGGCTCACCCACACCCTCGGCGACGGCCGGGTCGAGTTCGTGGCCACGGGTGCGGACGTGCGAGTCATCCCGGCTGAACTGCGTGAACTGCCGCCACTGCGGGCCTTCGAGGACGAGGAGGTACTGGGTGCGCTGGCGGAGCGCTTCACACAGCGAGAGGTAGCCGCCGGGGAAACAATCGTGGAGGCCGGTCGTCCGGCTGATGAAATCGTTCTGATCGCGCACGGCAAGGGCAACAAGCTGGGTACCGGTAAGTACGGTGATCCGACGGTGCTCGGTGTGATCGCGGACGGGGACTACGTCGGCGAGGGGTTGCTGACCGGCTCGAACGACGAGTGGGAGTTCACGCTGCGGGCGGTCACTGCCTGCACCGTTCTGAGCCTGACGCGGGAGGCGTTCGAGGAAGTCCAGGGCCGGGCGGAAGGCCTGCGCACGCACCTGGAGGCGCTCCGGTCCGCTCCCCACCTGTCGCGGAACAAGCAGGGCGAGGCGGCCATCGACCTGGTCTCCGGCCATGCCGGGGAGCCGGCGCTGCCCGGTACCTTCGTCGACTACGAACTCAGCCCCCGCGAATACGAACTGAGCGTCGCCCAGACCGTACTCCGTGTGCACAGCCGCGTTGCCGATCTCTACAACGAGCCCATGAACCAGGTCGAGCAGCAGCTCCGCCTCACCGTCGAGGCGCTGCGCGAGCGGCAGGAGCACGAGCTCGTCAACAGCCGCGAGTTCGGGCTCCTCCACAACGCCGACTTCAAGCAGCGCATCCGTACGCACAGTGGCCCGCCCACCCCCAACGACCTCGACGAGCTGATCTCGCGGCGGCGGAAGACCCAGTTCCTGCTGGCCCATCCGAAGGCGATCGCGGCCTTCGGCCGGGAGTGCAACAAGCGTGGGCTCTACCCGCAGGGCGTGGAGCTGGAGGGCCACCAGGTGCCCGCCTGGCGCGGCATCCCGATCCTGCCCTGCAACAAGATCCCGGTCAGCCCCACCGGGACCAGCTCCATCCTCGCGATGCGAACGGGTGAAGAAGACCAGGGCGTCGTCGGTCTCCACCAGGCCGGCATCCCTGACGAGATCGAGCCCAGCCTCAACGTCCGTTTCATGGGCATCAACGAAAAGGCCATCATCTCCTACCTGGTAAGCGCCTACTTCTCCGCGGCGGTACTCGTCCCGGACGCGCTCGGCGTCCTCGAAGACGTCGAAATCGGCCACTACGACAACTAAGCCGGACGCAATCGCTGCCAGGAAAGGGCCGGGCACCAGTGACACAGCCGTTTGAACTGCCGGACTTCTACATGCCGCACCCCGCGCGCCTGAACCCTCATCTGGAGGAGGCACGGCAGCACTCGAAGCGGTGGGCTCGCGACATGGGCATGCTCGAAGGCTCGGGAATCTGGGAGGAGCGCGACCTCGACGCGCACGACTATGCACTGCTGTGTGCCTACACCCACCCCGACGCGTCAGGCCCGGCCCTTTCCCTGGTGACCGACTGGTATGTGTGGGTCTTCTTCTTCGACGACCACTTCCTCGAGGTCTTCAAGTACGCGCAGGACCGGGAGGGGGGCAAGGCGTACCTCGACCGCCTGCCGCTCTTCATGCCGGCCGACCCGGCGGCGGACATGCCCGAGCCGACGAACCCGGTCGAGGCCGGGCTGGCCGACCTGTGGGCCCGTACCGTGCCGAGCATGTCGGCGGACTGGCGGACCCGGTTCGCCGAGAGCACCGAGAACCTCCTCAACGAGTCGTTGTGGGAGCTGTCCAACATCAACGCTCACCGCATCGCCAATCCCGTCGAGTACATCGAGATGCGCCGCAAGGTCGGCGGCGCCCCTTGGTCGGCAGGTCTGATCGAGTACGCGATCGGGGCCGAAGTGCCCGCGCCGATCGCCGCGTCACGGCCGATGAAGGTGCTGCGGGACAGCTTCTCCGACGCCGTGCACCTGCGGAACGACCTCTTCTCGTACCAGCGCGAGGTCGAGGAGGAGGGCGAGAACAGCAACGGCGTGCTGGTCTTCGAGACCTTCCTCGGCTGCGGTACGCAGGAGGCCGCCGACGCCGTCAACGACCTGCTCACCTCCCGCCTCCAGCAGTTCGAGAACACCGTCTTCACCGAGCTCACCCCGCTCTTCGCCGAGACCGGCCTGCGCCCGGACGAGTGCGCCGACGTCCTCGCCTACGTCAAGGGGCTACAGGACTGGCAATCGGGCGGCCACGAGTGGCACATGCGTTCCAGCCGCTACATGAACGGGAACGCGACCGAGGAGAACGCGGGTCCGTCAGGGCTCGGGGGCTTCGCGTTCCTCCCGAGCGGACTGGGCACCTCGGCGGCGAATATCGGGCTGATGACCACCGGTCGAGCCGAGGCCGGCCGGCTCCGGAGCTTCACCCACGTCCCCCACCAACGAGTGGGGCCCTCGCAGCTGCCGGACTTCTTCATGCCGTTCACCACCCGGCTCAGCCCGCACCTGGACGGCGCGCGCCGGAACGTGGTCGAGTGGGGTCGCCGGATGGGCATGCTCGAAGCCCAGCCCGGCATACCCGGCTCGCACATCTGGAACGAAAACAAGCTCGCCGGCTTCGACTTCCCCTTGTGTGCGGCCGGCATCCACCCCGATGCCTCACCCGACCAACTCGACCTGACCTCTGGCTGGCTGACCTGGGGAACGTACGGGGACGACTATTTCCCCGTCGTCTTCGGCCGCAGCCGGGACCTGGCAGGAGCGAAGGCGGCCAACAGCCGGCTCTCGGCCTTCATGCCGGTGGACGGCTCCCCGCCGCCCGCCCCCGCCAACGCGCTGGAGCGTGGCCTGGCCGACCTCTGGGCCCGTACGGCCGGCCCGATGACGCCGCAGGGCCGCCGCACCTTCCGTACGGCCATCGAGGACATGACGTCCAGCTGGCTGTGGGAACTGGCCAACCAGGCGCAGAACCGCATCCCCGACCCCGTCGACTACATCGAGATGCGCCGGATGACCTTCGGCTCGGATCTCACCATGAGCCTGTGCCGGCTGGCCCACGGACAGCAGATCCCGCCTGAGATCTACAGCAGCGGTCCCATGCGCTCCCTGGAGAACGCCGCCGCCGACTACGCCTGCCTCCTCAACGACGTCTTCTCCTACCAGAAGGAGATCGAGTACGAGGGCGAGGTGCACAACGGCATCCTGGTCGTCCAGAACTTCTTCGACTGCGACTACCCGACCGCCCTCGCGATCATCCACGATCTGATGACCTCGCGGATGCGTCAGTTCCAGCATGTCGCGGAGCATGAACTCCCCGTCCTCTACGAGGATTTCCAGCTGGGCCCGGACGCCCGTCGCATACTGGACGGCTACGTGCGCGAGCTCGAGAACTGGCTGTCGGGCATCCTCACCTGGCACGAGGGCTGCCACCGCTACAAGGAGGAGGACCTGCGCCGCGATCTCCTCACCAGCCCGCAGCGCCGCCTCGACATCCCCACCGGCTTGGGAACCTCGGCCGCGCAGATCCCTCTGCTCACCGGGCGGCGGTGACGCATCGGGGACCGGCGCACGTCAGAGGGTGACGTACCCAGCCCATAGGCGATCTCGCCGCATGCCCGTCGGCTCGGGGCCGCTCCCGGCCGCGTCCCGAGCCCACGGGTACTCGCCGAGCGTGTCACGGCTTCCGGAACCGAGGCGGCTCCAACATCGTCACGCCACAGATGCGGAACCTCCAATCAAGGAAGCCGGGGTGGTGGACACCATGAGTCAGCCGTCCGTAGCCTGACAACGCGGTTGATCCACAACCGCGTTCAGCTGGCAGTCGTAAGAGGGAGGTACACGTCATGGGATCTGCCATCGACGACATGGGGATCGTGCAGCAGCCGACGGACACGGCACTGACGGAATCGGAAGCGGTGCTCGTCGGCGAGTTGGACAAGACGGCAGGTGCCGAGGCTGAGGACACCTGAGGTGGCGGCCGGTAGGGGAGGCCAGCACGGTTGTCAGCAGTCGGTAAATCGGCTCACGACCGGGCCCTCCCTACCGGCCTTCCCCAGTAGCGGACAGGTTCCGTCCGCCGTGGAACAGGCCGCCCGGCACCTGGGACTGCGTCCGTGCTGGCAGCGGATGGCCCATGAGGGCCCCGTGGAGGTGTGGTCGTGCGAGCTTGTCGACGCGTCCGGCACGATCGCCCCCGGAGCGTCCGGCATCGGCAAAGGGCCGACCCCGGCACAGGCGCGAATCCGCGCGCTGAGCGAGGCGCTGGAACGCCACGTCACCGGCCCGGTGAGCCTGCGGCGCAGTGCTGTGCATCTGGTATCGGCCGAGCTGCTGGGCAGCAGCACGATGAGGCAGGAGGCCAGCAGTCCGCTACTGACGCAACTCCGCGGCGATCAACTCGCCTGCTATACCTACGAGTCGCTGCTGGATGGCCACGAGCAGAGCATCCCGGTCTTCCTGGGTGCTCCCTGGTATGCCGGGCCCGACGGGCGGGGCCTGCGCGAAAGCGTCGGCGACACGACGGACTACCGCGCGTTGTCGCGCTACTCCGTCAACTCCGGTTACGGGCTCGCACCCACCCTCGCTCAAGCCACCCTCCACGCCCTGCTGGAAACCGTCGAGCGAGATGCGTGTTCGCTGCTGACCATCCGCACCTTCCTGTCCGGGCAACCCCCCGCCGTTGTGGACCCGCAGAGCTTGCCCGATGATCTGGCCGCTCTTCACGCCCATGTGCGAAACGAGGCCGACGCCACCGTTCACCTGATCGACGCCACCAGCGATCTGGAGATCCCCACGGTCGTTGCCTACGTTCTTCCGCTCGACGGCCGCCCCTGCCTCCGGGGGCAAGCTGCCTCGCTCAGCTCACACGAAGCAGTCACCGGGGCACTCAACGAACTACTTGAAGCCGTCCACGTCCGTCGGCACGGCATGGACCACCCCACGCGGCTGGAGGCGCTCGCACGCTACCCGGCCCTGCACCGTTGCGCCCGCTTCGATTTCACGGACGCGCTGGCACACGCCCGCAGCACGGCGTTCCGTGAACGCTCGTCGCCCGTGAACCCGCAGGCCCGGTTGGACGAGGTCCTGGCCCGCCTTGCCGAGCACGGTTTCACTCCGTACCGCCGCCGCGTAGCCGTGCTCCGGGAAGGCATCAGTACGGTGCACACGATGGTGCCGGGCCTGGAGCGGTTCTTCACCGTCGTCAAAGGCGCACTCGTCCTTCCCGGCCCGCGCGGCCGAACCCGACAGCAGGGGTAATCCACCAGGACGGTCCGGGCGGAGCCCGTCCCTCCCGCAACGCTCAGCGGACGGTACTCCGCTTCATGCGGCACCTTGCCGCGGCCGTACCCGCAGGAGGAGGCGGCGCGGATGCAGGATGGCGCTGTGCGGAGCCGGACGCGCATCGGACCCCGGGGCGCTGCGCAGCTGCCACCGGTGGGTGATGGTCGCGAGGGCGAGGGTGGCCTCGACTATGCCGTAGCGATCTCCTATGCATTTGCGTGATCCCGCGCCGAAGGGCAGGTACGCCCCGCGGGGAAGACGGCCGACGTGGTGCGGCAGCCACCGGTCGGGGTCGAACACGTCAGGATCTGCGTAGAAGCGGGAATCCCAGTGCACCGCGGCACTGCTGAAGATGACCGTGCTTCCGGGGCGCAATTCGTGTCCGCCCAGCCGGGTGGGGGTGGTGGTCACCCGCGTGAGCAGCCAAGCGGGAGGATAGAGGCGGAGCGCCTCGGTCAGTACGCGGGAGGTATAGGGAAGTCGGGCCACATCGCTCCACTGCGCCGGCCCGCCGTCGAGTACCCCGTCCACCTCCTCGTGGACCCGGCGCTCGGCGTCGGGGTGCTGGGCCAGGAGGTGCAAGGCCCAGGCGAGCGATGCCGCGACGGTGTCCGAGCCGGCGATGAGCAAGGGGAGGACCTGCTCATCGATGTCCGCGTCGGACAGCCGGCCGTAGCCCTCCTCCTGCCGGGCGGCGATCATGGCGGAGAGGATGCCGCCGTCCTCGCCCCGATCATGAGCGCTCTCGGCCATGAGGCGGTCGCGGGCGTGCAAGAGATCCTGCATCACTTGCCGGAGCCGACGGACCAGGGGCAGCCGGAGCTTTTCAAGGCACTGTGGCAACAGCAACCGTGGCAGGAAACTCCCCATCGCGGCCGCCATACTGCGCCGGAACTCCTCCACCGAGCCAGGGTCGACGCTGGTACGGAACAGCGTGCGGCTGACCGTACGCAGTGCCATGTCAAACAGTGCGGGGAAGGCGTCGATGACCTGGCCGTCCCGCCAAGAGGCTGTCATGGCGTTGATCTCGTCCACCATGACCTCGCTGTACTGCTCCAGCCTGCTGCGATGGAAACCCGGCTGCATCAGCCGGCGCTGCCGAAGGTGATCCCGGTGGGGACACAATGGCAGGCCGTTGCCCGCCAGCGCGCGCGCCTTGTCATACATCCAGCCGCCCTTGTCGAACGTACGCTCATCCGTCAGGACCTGCCACAACAGCTCCGGATGGCACGGGACGTACGCGCGCAGCGGGCCCAGCCGGATCGTCACCAGATCACCATGACGGGCGAGAGAGGCGGTGAAGTCCAGCGGGCGCCGCAGCAGCGCCCAGCCATGACCGACGAGCGGAAGCGCGCCCGGGGCGGCTGCGGCAGTGAAGATGCGGGTCATCGGTGGCGGTTCCCTCATGGAGTCGTGGATGAAGTGCCGAATGCTGTACGGGAGGGTGAGGCGCGGCGCGGGGAAGGCCATACCCCCGAGCCGTCCGCCCGCCGCACGCAGCAGTCCGGCACATGCCGACGCTCCCGCTCGCCGCCATGCCAGTGCAGCCACAACAGCTGCCAGGCGATCCCCGCCGCTTCGAGGTCGAAGTCCATCAGAACAAGTCCGTCGCGCGCCAGCCACGACTGGAAGCCGACCTGATGAGCGCCCCATGTCCGCATCACCGATGCGGACATGGGGTGAGGCCATCTGAGCTGACGGAGCGGACGCTGTTACGGTCGATTGGTGGACACGCAAGAACACGATGTAAAGCTGGCCGGCGTCGCTGAGACGACTTTATGGACGCTGTATCACCGCGCGCTCGATGCCCGTGACCCGAACACCGCGCTGAACGACCCGAAAGCGGTGGAGCTGGCTGACTCGATCTCCTTCCCCTTCGAAAGCCGCTTCGGCTCCGGCAATTGGGGCCAGGCCCAGGGAACGGGGTTGCGTGCCCGCTGTTTCGACACTGAGGTGCGCCGCTTTCTCGCCGACCACCCCGAGGGGACCGTGGTCTCGCTGGGCGAGGGGCTGGAAACGCAATTCTGGCGGGTGGACAACGGCAGCGTCCGCTGGCTGAGCGTTGACCTTCCCGACGTGGCCGCTGTCCGGAAGCGGTTGCTTCCGGACACGGACCGCCGCCGTACCCTGGCCTGTTCGGTGACGGATGGGTCATGGTTGGCCGAGGTGGACGATGCGCGGGGGCTGCTGATCACGGCTCAGGGCGTGCTGATGTACCTGTCGCCTGCCGAGGCACACGCTCTGATCGCGGCGTGTGCGGACCACTTCCCCGGTGCGGCGCTCGTGTTCGACACACCGCCTCAGTGGGTCACCGGCCGTACGGTACGACGCCAATGGCGTTATCCGGCCGGTTACCAGCCGCCCCCCATGCCCTGGGGCATGACCTCGGCGGAGGAGGAGAAGCTGCGGGGGCTCCCGAAGGTGGCCGGGGTGCGCAGCGTCCGCGTCCCGCGCGGGCGGGGCCTGGTGTGCGGGCTGCTGCTGCCCGCGCTGTCCTATGTGCCGGGGCTGCGTTCACGGAAGCCACTCTGGGTCACGCGAGTCGACTTCCTGGCGGATGAGGAACGCCCGGCGGAAGCCGACGCGGCACAGCAGGATCAGCAGATACGTAACGCTCCCGCCCACCCCCCCCGGAAAGTGACCGTTGATGAGCGCGCCTCCGCAGGAAATAAGCTACACACATGGACAGCCGGTGCTGCTGGAGAGGAATGACCTCCGGCTAAGGGAGTTCACATCCGACGACGTTGACGGTGTGCTGGATATCTTCGGCGACCCCAGCACCACACTCCAGTTCGGGATGAAGTCCTTCCAGCGGAGTGAGGCAGCGGATCTGGTGGAACAGGCAGCCGAGAGCGCGCGACAGCGCCCGCGTACGCAGTACAGGCTGGCCGTCAGCCAGATCAGCACGGGCGGACTCCTCGCCACCGTCAAACTTTTCCTCGCGCCGCCGTCCGAGGGTGCGATCGTCCGGGTAGGACACCGCAGTGCAGAGTTCGGCTGTGCTTTCCGGTCCGACATGACCCACAGGGGCCTGAGTGTCGAAGTCGGCCGTCTCGTGGGCGCGTTCGCCTTTGGTCGGCTCGGCCTGCACCGGATCTGGGCAGGTTTCATGCCCTCCAACGTGGCCGCACAGCGGGCCGCGGAGAAGTCCGGGCTGACGTACGAGGGAACGCTGCGCGACTACTGCTGGACAGACGGCACTTGGCACGACCTGGCAATCTGTTCGATCCTGGAAACCGACTGGCAGCAATCGGAGTCCGATCCCCTCCCCGGTGGCCTCACAGCCGAGATCCACACCGCCGCCCCTACTGATCGTCACATCTTGCCGGGATGTGCGGTTCAGGAGCAGTGAAGCCAGCTCCAGAACGCACGGCGTCCGCCCAGCGAGCGTCGCAGGGCGGACGCCGTGTAGGTGCCGGCACGAGGTTCCCCTCGGCCAGCAGTCTCTCGACCTCGGCTCGCGAAAGCCGAAGCCTTCGGCGATCAGTCGCGCCGGCCGCACAGGTATCCACGCCGCACAGCGGGCCGAGACCTGGCCAACACCGGCACAGGCGCCCACCGGCCGCGGTGTGTCCGGTGCGGCGGCGGACCGTACGGCGACTGCCAGGCCGGCCGCTCGGTTCGACCCGAGCCGCCCACGTCGCGGCGCCGTACGACCGGGTCCTGGAGCAGTTCGGCTACCGGACCGGGGTCGTTGTCGTACAGCAGGTGCAGGAGCTCGGGTTGTACGGAACGCGCGTTCATCCGCTCCAGGACAGTGAGTTTGGTGGTGTCCCCGCACCCGGTGCACAGCGCGAGGAGCCAGGCGTTGAGGAGCTTGTGGTTCGCAGTGACGCGGAATTGACCGTTCGCCCGGAAGTGCTCGGACGCGCACGTGTTGCAACGGCGGAGAACGATCGGCAGGCAGGTGGGCACGACCGCCCAGTTTTTGGACACAGAGTTCCACCGGTTCCAGTGAGAAGACCGCAGCGAAAAGGAGCACGGCGCACATGTGCGACGCGCGACGGATCAGCGCTTGGGGAGTCTCACTTGGTGTACAACGGCGTGTCCTTGGCAGGGTGACTGTGGGCGGGAGCACGGTAATGGCACACGGGAGTGCGGCTCCACTGATTTTCGGGCGGTGGCGTTGCCTGGCGGCGGGTGCCCGCACCACCCTCGGCCCACCGCGGTGGCCGTACTACCGGCTGTCGTTCCCCAGATGCCGGCCTGCCGCTGTTTCCACTTCCTGCACCGCATGGCGCAGGCTCGACATGACAGCGCGGACCAGTGGATGGTCGTTCGCGGAAGCACGGACCGTGGCGAGGATCGTACGCCGGTGGGTGGGTGCGGGTTCGAGGAGGGTGACGTCGGGGGCACGGTCGAACCACAGGAGATCGGGCAGGAACGCCACGGCGTGGCCCTGGGCTGCCAGCCGGGCGTGTACCAGCATGTCGGCGGACTCGAAGGCGACATCGGGCTCGAAGCCGGCCGCGTGGCACAGAGAGACGGTCCACTGTCTGGCCGGGGTGCCGACGGGCTCCATCGCCCAGGAGTGCTGAGCCAATTCCGACAGTGACCGCACAGTGGGGTCGCGGACCGCCAGCCGCATCGGCTCTTCGCCCAGTACGTGGTGGCTCAGTTCAGTGGCCTGGGGCGGGCGGGGATGGCCGGGGAAGGTCTCGTCGATGACGAGGTCGGTATCGCGTGCGAGCAGGGCGGACAGCGCGGTGTCCGGTTCGTCCTGGGTGACCTCGACCCGTATGCCCGGGTGCGTCTCGCGCAGCCAGGTCAGGGCGGTGGGAACGAGGGTGAGCATGGCGGTCTGGAAGGCAGCCACCCGCAGGGTGCCGGTGAGCTCCTTGAGCGAGGCGGCGATCTCCGTCTGGGCCCGGTCGAGCTGGTGCAGCACCGTCTCGGTGTGGGCGACCAGGATCTCGGCCTGGGGCGTCAGCCGCACCTTGCGGCCGTCCCGCTCCAGCAGCGGTGCGCCGACCTCGGATTCCAGCAGGGTCAGCTGTTGCGAGACGGCCGAGGGGCTGTACGACATGGCCGCCGCGACCGCAGCCAGGGTGCCTCGGTGCTTCAGCTCCCGCAGCACCTCCAGACGGCGCAAGTTGTACATGCCCACCACCCGATCCATCAAATTCTTTGACCTATCACATCCAGAAACATTCACTTTACTAAAGGATGGTGGTTTGGGAGCGTGAAAGCACCAGGCAACGCCGCACACTTTCGGATGGGACACAAGGCATGCACATCGAAGCGCTCCGCCGACAGACCCCGGGCAGCTCGAACCGGATTCACCTCAACAACGCGGGCGCCGGTCTGCTGTCGCGGCAGACCCTCGAAGCCATCACCGCCCATCTGGAGCTGGAGGCCGCCGTCGGCGGCTACGAAGCCGCAGACCAGGAGCGAGACCGGATCGAGGCCACCCACACGCACATCGCCCAGCTCATCGGCGGCCGGCCCGACGAGATCGCGCTGTTCGACAACTCCACCCACGCCTGGAACGCCGCGTTCTACTCCATGACGTTCAAGCCGGGCGACCGCATCCTGACCGGCCGCTCCGAGTACGGCAGTAACGTCCTCGCTTACCTGCACATCGCCCAGCGCACCGGCGCAGAGATCGTCGTCGTCCCCAACGACGCGTCCGGACAGCTCGACACCACCGCCCTGGCCGACCTGATCGACGACCGGACCAAGCTCGTCGGCATCAGCCACGTCCCCACCAGCGGTGGCCTGGTCAACCCGGTGGCCGAGATCGGCCGCATCACCCGCGCCGCAGGCGTGCCCTTCCTCCTCGACGCCACCCAGTCCGTCGGCCAGTTCCCCGTCGACGTCACAGAGGTCGGCTGCGACATGCTCACCGCCACCGGCCGCAAGTTCCTGCGCGGTCCGCGCGGGACCGGGTTCCTGTGGGTGCGCCCTGAAGCGCTGGACTATCTGGAGCCGCCCGTCAACGAGGTCGCCGCCTCCACCTGGGACGGAAAGCGCGGCTTTACCTGGCACGACGGCGCCCGGCGCTTCGAGACCTGGGAAGCCAGCTTCTCCAACGTGCTCGGCCTGAGCGCCGCCGTCCAGCAGGCCCTGGAGATCGGCATGGACCACATCGGCCGACGCGCGACCGAACTGGGCACCTATCTGCGCGACCACCTGAGCGCCCTGCCCGGCGTCACCACATACGACCTCGGCAGGCAGCGGTGCGCCATCGTAACGGCCAAGATCGACGCCGTGCCCACCGCTGACGTCGCCGCCGCGCTCGCCGCGCACAGCATCAACGTCAGCACCACCGACCCGATGCAAACCCAGTTCGACACCGAGGATCGGGGAGTCCACCCGCTGGTGCGGCTCTCGCCCCACTACTACAACACCGAGGCTGAACTCGACCGCGCCATCGAGGTCTTCGCCAAGCTCGCCGCAGCAAGCTGATCACAGGGGCCGCGCCCGCGGTGTTCAGGATGTAGTCGCGGACGCCCGCGGCTTGGCCGGTCCGATGGCACCGGCTGGAGTTGCGGTCAGGAAGGAGGGTGACCGCGAAGGACCGCTGTGCCAACTCACGGGTGAAGGCTACGCAGGGCCGTTGTCGAGTGCGGTGAGGCTCAGCTCGCGGGCAGGGCGGGTCTCGACGATCCGACCCTGCCGCATCACGGCGACGCGGTGTGCGAAGTGGCGTACGAGCGCGAGGTCGTGGCAGATGAACAGGTACGCCAGTCCCCGGCCATCCTGGAGGGCGGTGAGCAGGTTCAGCACGCCCGCGCGCACCGACGGGTCGAGCGCCGACACCGGCTCGTCCAGCACCAGCAACCGGGGCTCACCGGCCAGCGCCCGCGCGATTCCGACGCGCTGGCACTGCCCGCCGGACAGTTCGTGTGGCAGGCGGTCGCCCAGCGAGACGTCGAGGCCGACCGTCTCCATCAGCTCCTCGATCCGGCCGGGTGCCGGTGGCCTCCGTTGTACGCGCAGTGGTTCGGCGATCGCGTCACGGACCCGCAATCGGGGGCTGAGCGAGCCGTAGGGGTCCTGGAAGACCGGCTGGAACCGGGGCCGCAGCGGGCGCAGCTCGCGCTCCCGCAGGCCGGTGAGCTCCTGCCCCTCGAAGCGTACGCTCCCGCTGTCCGGGCGGCGCAGGGCGAGCGTGGCCAGGGCGGTGGAGGACTTTCCGCATCCCGATGGGCCGATCAGTGCGAGTGTTTCCCCCGCGTGGATCTCGAAGGAGACCTGGTCAACGGCGGTGTGGCGGCCGTAGCGGACGACAAGGTCCGTCACCTTCAGCAGTGGGGCGCTCATGCTGTCGCCTTCCGTGAGAAGAGTCCGGTCGCCGGCACGGGAAGGTCCGTCGAGCGGTGGCAGGCGGCCAGCTGTCCCGGTTCCCCGGCGGCGGCCAGTGCGGGCTCCTGGTCCGCGCAGTCCTGCCGGGCCAGCGGGCAGCGCGGTGCGAAGGCGCAGCCACGTGGAAGGTCCGTCGGCGACGGAGGGGCCCCGGCGATCGACGGCAGCCACCGGTCCGCCACGTCCACCTCGGCGGGTGGCAGTGAGGCGATCAGGCCCGCGGTGTACGGGGCCCGGGGTGCGCGGAACACCGGCTCCACCGGGCCCGATTCCACGGCGCGGCCCGCGTACATGACCACGACCCGGTCTGCGTGCCGCGCGACGATCCGCAGGTCATGTGTGATCAGCACCAGTGCCGCGCCGGTCGCTTCGCGGGCCGCCGCCAGGGCCTCCAGCACCTGGGCCTCGATCGCCGGGTCCAGTGCGGTCGTCGGCTCGTCGGCGATGACCAGCTCCGGCTCGTTCACCATCGCCATGGCGATCACCGCTCGCTGTCGCATACCGCCGGAGAACTCGTGCGGATATGCCCGCGCTCGCCGCGCGGCGTCCGCGATGCCTACGCGGTCCAGGGCTGCCACGGCGCGAGTCCGGGCCTCCTGGCGGGAGGTCTTCGCGACGGACCGCACGGCCGCGGTGATCTGGTCGCCGATCGTGTGGACCGGGCTGAGCACGGTCAGCGCGTCCTGCGGCACGAACGCCATCCGGCGGCCCCGCACGCCCGCGTACGACGCTCCCATCAGCTCGTGCCCGCGCAGCCGTACGCTGCCGGTGACGCCAGCCCCGTGCGGTGGCATCCCGAGGACCGCCCGCGCGGTCAGGGACTTCCCGGCTCCCGACTCCCCGACAAGCGCAACGACTTCGCCTTGGTGCACTTCGAACGACAACCCCCGGACAGCGGGTATGGCGTGGCCCCCGTCTCTCAAGGTCACGTGAAGGTCGCGCACTGCGAGGAGTGGTTCGGGCATGGGCGGTCACCTTCGGTGCGGAGGGTGCGGCGGGTGCGGATCGGATAGGCATGCGGCGCGGGCGGAAACCTCACGGGCCGGTGTTGCGGCGCGGGCGCAGGCCCGCGGTCGACAGGGAGACCGCCAGCCCGGCCAGCAGGGCGAGGGCGAGTGCGGGCGCGAGGGCGGCCCATGGGGCTCGCTCGACGTACAGCCGTGATTCGTCGAGCATGAGGCCCCATTCGGGAGCGGGGGGTTGGGCGCCGAACCCCAGGAAGCCGAGCGAGGCCAGGGCCAGCGCGATTCCGGGGAGCCGCAGTACCGCGTGGCGGGCGACAGGACCGGCGACTGCGGGAAGTATGTGCCGGGTGAGAATCCACAACGGCCGTGCGCCGATGGCCCGTTGCGCCGTCAGATAGGCCGCTGCGCGCGTCTCCACCACCAGCGCCGCCGCATGCGCGGCCAGCGGGGGCCAGGAGACGAGGGCGACGGCAAGCGATGCTCCCGCCGTGCCGGGGCCGAGGACGGCGGCGACGAGGATGCCGACGACGACCGGGGGCAGGGCGTTGGCGATGTCGGCGGCGCCGGTTGAGACGTTCGGCAGGAAACCGAAGGCCAGCGCGAACAGATACGAGACCACGCACACGGCGACGGCCACCCCGACGGTCGCGGCAGCTCCGTGCCCCAGCCGGGACAGCACGTCGCGGCCGAGGGCGTCGGTGCCGAGTGGATGGGCGAAGGACGGCGCGGCCAGGCGGCCGGCGGTGTCCAGCCGGTACGGGTCGCCGAGCAGCCCCCAGCCGATGGCGGCCGTCAGGAGCGCTGCCAGCAGCACCGGTATCGCCCTGCGCAGCCGTGTCGGCTCGGCGACGACGGGCGCGGGCAGGGCCAGCGCCGCGTCCTTCAGTCCCGGCCCGAGCAGTCGGCCGCGTACGAGATGTGCCACTGCGCCGGAAGCCAGCCCGAGCGCGAGCAGGGCGAGCACGGTGCCCTGCAACAGCGGCAGGTCCTGGGACTTGGCGGCGCCGAGCGCAGTGCGCCCGAGGCCCGGCACGGCGAAGACGGTCTCGACGGCGACGGCGCCCCCCGTGAGGCCGACCGCCACCAGGCCGAGCTGCGGCACCAGCGCGGGCATGGCCCGCCGCAGTGCCGCGCAGGCGATCCGGCCTCCTGCAACCCCCGAGGCCCGCCACAGTCCTGCCCACCGCTCACCGAAGGCGGCGGGCAGCGCGTCGTCGACGAGCCTGCCGACGATGCCTCCCGCCGGGATACCCATGGCGAGGGCGGGCAGCACCATGTTCACGGGGCCCTGCCACCCGGAGGTCGGCAGCCAGCCACACCACACCCCGAGCACGATCAACAACACCGTCGCCAGCAGGAATTCGGGCACGGCGGCCAACATCGCGGCCACCGCGCCACCGCCCCCGCGCACCGTGCCCCGCGCGCCCCGCACCAGCGCCGGAGCACACACGGCGGCGGCGACCAGCAGTGCCACCATCAGCGACGCGCCCATCAGCGAGAGGGAGACGCCGAGGCAAGCGAGTACCGACGGCAGGACGTCGGCTCCGGAGACCCAGGACGTCCCGAGGTCCCCGCGCACCAGCCCGGCCGTCCAGTCGCCGAGCAGCGCCAGGGGCCCGGCGTCCAGTCCGAGATCCCGCCGTACGGCCGCCAGCGCCTCGCGCGTCGGCTCCTGTTCGGCGGATCGGGCGCGCAGCACGGTGAGGGCCGGGTCCCGGCCGGAGAGCCACGGCAGCAGTCCGACCGAGGCGGTGACGGCGGCCAGGGCACCCGCCCGGGTCAGGCCGGCCCGTAGGGCGGCGCTCACTTGACGTACGTCTCGTTGGTGACGAGTTCACGCTCGCGCGGGTCCTTGGCGGAGCCCACGACGTCGGTCGCGTCTCCCTGGATGACCCGTTCGTGCAGCATGGGGATCGCGGCGTCGGTGTTGAGAATCGCGGTCTCGGCCTTCAGGATCGCCGCCCGCCGGGCATCGCCGGCCGCGGTGGCCTCGGCCTTTCGTACGGTGGTGTCGACGCTTTTATCGTTGAGCTGGGAGATGTTGAAGGAGCCGTCGCCGGCGAAATCGCTGTGCAGGTATGCGGCCGGGTCACCGGAGTCCAGCACGGTCGCCCGGGAGAGGATGAAGGCGTCGAACTTCCCCTTGAGCGCGTCGGATTCGATGTTGGCGTACTCGCGCACCTCCAGCTTCACCTTGAAGCCCGCGTCCCGCAGCTGCTGCTGGAGCACGGTGGCGACCTCGGGCAGCTCGGCGCGATCGGTGAAGGTTCCGATGGTGATGGACCGGCCACCCGGGTCACCGGCCTTGGCCGTCTTCGTACGGCCGTCCCGCCCCTTGGCCGCCCAGGGCAGCGCCGGACCCAGCAGCCCCCGCGCGACATCGGCGCGGCCCTCGTAGACGCCCTTGACCAGCGCCTTGGCGTCAATGGCCCGACGCGCGGCGGCACGCAGCGCCGGGTCGGCGAAGGGGCCGTGCTCGGTGTTGAGATAGAGGGTGTTGGTCCGGGGCATGGGGACCTCGCTGATCTGGCCCTCGTCCAGCAGCGCCGCCTGGGAGACGGGTACGGCCTCGACGATGTCGGCATCGCCGCTACGCAGGGCGGCGGCGCGCGCGGCTCCGTCGGGCACGAAGGTGACGTCGATGCCTGCGGCCTTGGCCTTGCCACCCCAGTAGTCAGCGTTGCGGTCGAGGGTGGCCGAGGTGGTGCCGTTCACCTTCTTCAGGACGAAGGCGCCGGTGCCGGCGCCGACCGGGCTGACGGTCTTCCCCCGGTACGCCTTGGCGGCGAGGATCGACAGTTGTGGGGAGGACAGTCGCTGTGGGACGAGCGGGTCCGCGTCGGCGGTGGTGACGGTGACGGTGCTGCCGCCGCTCGCCTTCACCTTCATGTCGACCCCGTCCAGGATGCGCGGCTTGGGTGCGGCCTGGGTGGCGGCGTTCAGGGACCGTACGACGGCCTGGGAGGTGAGCGCTGACCCGTCGTGGAATTCCACGCCCTGGCGGATGGTGAACGTCCACGTCTTGTCGCCGGTCCGCCGCCACTTCGTGGCGAGGGCCGGCCGCGCGTCGCCGTCCTTGTCGAGGGTGACCAGGGTCTCGGCGGTGCTCCAGCGCGACAGCTTGAAGGCGTCGTCGCTGAGCGGGGACAGGGCGGACCGCGGCGGCTGCATCATCGCGACGCGGATGCGCTTGCCCTCGGAGGTGGATGGTGCGCTGGAGGAGAAACACCCGGTGAGCAGAAGCGAGGAAGCCACGGATATCGCGGCAATGGGCAGGGTCTTGGGCAGGTTCACAGGAGTCTTCCCGAGGGCGGCGAGCTGAGAATTTACCTGTCCTTGAACCTAGCACACGATAATCATTGCCATCTGCCTCTGAAGAGAGGGCGTAGGTAGCCAGCAGCTTGATGAAAATGAAAACCAAGTTTATGTATGCTGTGGCTCATGGCACGCAATGAGCTACGCCCGATCATCAAGCTGAGGTCCACCGCGGGTACCGGCTACACCTACGTGACCCGCAAGAACCGGCGGAACGACCCCGACCGGATGGTCCTGCGCAAGTACGACCCGGTCGTGGGCCGCCACGTCGACTTCCGAGAGGAGCGCTGACCGCCATGAAGCCCGGCATCCACCCCGCCTACCGGTCGGTCGTCTTCCGCGACCGCTCCGCCGACTTCGCCTTCCTCACCCGCTCCACGGCCACCAGCGACAACACCGTCGAGTGGGAGGACGGCAACACCTACCCGGTCATCGACGTCGAGACCTCTTCGGCGAGCCACCCCTTCTACACCGGCACCCAGCGGATCATGGACACCGCGGGCCGCGTGGAGCGCTTCGAGCAGCGCTACGGACGCGGACGGAGGGGCCGGTGAACGGGGACGAGACACGGCTGCCCGTCGCGATCGTGGGCGGACTGCACGCCGATGCCCGCCGGGCCGCCGTCGAGGAGATCCTGCGCACGGTGCCCGGCGCCGTCGCACTGCACCACGACCTGTCGGCCGCGACCGACCGTGCCGTGCACCGCACCGTACGGGACGCCACCGGCCTGCTCGACAGCGGCGACGCGCCCCTGGTGAACGACTGCGCGTGCTGCGCACTCCGTGAGGACATGGTCCCGGAGCTGCTGCGGCTGGCCGCGGGCGGCGGCCACCGGCTGGCCGTGGTCGAGCTGTGGGACTCGGTCGAGCCCCAGGCGATGGCCGCCGTCATCGCCGCCGAGGGCGCGCCCCTGGCGCTGACCGGGGTGGCCACCGCGGTCGACCCGGCGCTGGTGTTGCCGTACCTGGCGAACGGCGACGACCTGGTGGATGTCGGCCTTGCCGCCGCCCCGACGGACCAGCGCACCATCGCCGACACCTTCGCCCGGCAACTCGAATACCCGACCGTGATCGCCGTCGTCGAGGGCACATCGGTCGACGAGCTCCCCGACGACGGGGACCACGCCCTGCTCGCCCAGCTCACCCCAGGCGCACGGCAGGTACGTCTCGGTGAAGATGCCCTGGGGCCCGGCCTGTTGGCCGGATTCGATGTGGAGGCGGCGGCCGCCCGTCAGCACCCCGCCTGCGCGCTGCTGCCCCAGGAGAGCGACGAGCACGGCGTGTCCACCCTCGTCTGGCGCCGCGAACGCCCCTTCCACCCCGGGCGGCTCTACGATGCGCTGGAAGATCTGAGCTGTGCCGCCGCCCGCAGCCGAGGCCGTTTCTGGCTGGCCGACCGGCCCGATGTCCTGCTGTCCTGGGACGCCGCGGGCGGTGCGCTGTGCGTGGAGTCGGCCGGGCCGTGGCTGGCCGCGCTGCCCGACGCCGCCTGGGAGATGGTGCCGGCCGAGCGTCGTGTCGCCGCCTCGCTGGACTGGCACCCGGAACACGGCGACTGCTGCCAGCACCTCACCTTCACCTCACCCGAACTCGACCGCGACGGTCTCCTCGCCCTGCTCGACTCGTGCCTCCTCACCGACGCCGAGTACGCGGCGGGCCCGGACGGCTGGAAAGAGCTGCCGCGCGCGTTCGATGAACTGCTCGCCCCGGTCGCCTGACCGCGTATCACCCCGCACCGAAAGGACTCGCCCATGGCCCGCCGCGCCACCTCCGACCGGCGGGGCGCCAAGCGCCCACGCGTCAATCCGCTCGACGCCGCCGGCATCACCTATGTCGACTACAAGAACACCGATCTGCTGCGGAAGTTCATCTCCGACCGCGGCAAGATCCGCAGCCGCCGGGTGACCCATGTGACGCGACAGCAGCAACGGCAGATCGCCCGTGCCATCAAGAACGCCCGCGAGATGGCCCTGCTTCCGTACGGCTCCCGATAGCCGCCGCGCCCGGCCGGGGGTCAGCGCGTATCGCGGTGTTCGATGTGGTGGACGGCCTGGTCGAGGAGTCGGGCGACGACTGCCGCGCGCAGGGGGGCTTGCGAGGGTTGCCGCAGCAGCAGCCCCCGGGGGACGACCAGGGTGCACGGCCGGTCGCGGGCGGCGCCGATCGTCGCCGCTAAGGTGAGCTCCGCACGCCGCCGTGGCGTAGGACCTTGTGGGGGAGACGTGAAGGACAGCGATGTCGACATAGCGCCGACGCTTCGCGAACGCGGCGACGGCGACCGGGCGTCGCCGCCGCGCCACGATGGAGCCGACCGAGCCGATGGGATGGGCACGGCGGTCCGCGTCGCCTCGCACGCGCTGATCGCGGGCGCTCCGGTGGTGGTGCTCGGCGGTGCCGCCCTTGTATGGGGGCCGGATATCACCGCCGCGCTCGACCACCGTGCGGTGGCGGCGTGGCGGACGGTTTTCACCGCGATCGTCATCCAGGGCGTGCCGTTTCTGCTGCTGGGCACCCTGGTGTCGGCCGGCATCAGCGCGTTCGTCCCGGCGCGGGTCTTCACCCGGGTGCTTCCGCGCAACCCGGCGCTCGCGGTGCCGGTGGCGGGCGCGGCCGGGGCAGTGCTGCCGGGCTGCGAGTGCGCCTCGGTGCCGGTGGCGGGCAGCCTGATGCGGCGCGGGGTGACCCCGGCGGCGGCACTGGCGTTTCTGCTGTCGGCCCCGGCGATCAACCCGATCGTGCTGATCGCGACCTATGTGGCCTTCCCCGGCAACCCCGAGATGGTCGCCGCCCGCCTCGTCGCCTCGCTGCTCACCTCCGTTGCCATGGGCTGGCTGTGGCTGCGGGTGGGCCGCGAGGAGTGGCTGCGCCTGCCGAAGGGGCCCACCGGGCACACCCCCGGCGCCGGCCGTGCGGAGGAGTTCCGGGTCTCCCTCCAGCATGACTTCCTGCACGCCGGGGGCTTCCTCGTGGTCGGCGCGGCGGCCGCGGCCACTTTCAACGTCGCGGTGCCGCACTCCGTACTGCGGCTCTTCTCCGACTCCCCGTGGCTGTCGGTGGCCCTGCTGGGGCTGCTCGCGGTGCTCCTCGCGGTCTGCTCCGAGGCCGACGCGTTCGTCGCCGCCTCGCTCACCGGCTTCTCGCCCACCGCCCGGCTCGCCTTCATGGTGGTCGGCCCGATGGTCGACCTGAAGCTGATCGCCCTACAGTCGGGCACCTTCGGGCGCGCCTTCGCGCTGCGCTTCTCGTCGGCCACCTGGGTCACGGCGATGGTGAGCAGCGCCGCGGTGGGGTGGTGGCTGCTGTGAAGCGCAACATCCAGGTGCTGCTGCTCCTGTTCCTCGGCGTCGGTCTGCTGCACATCTCCCTGCTGAGCGATCTGTATCTGCGCTACGTCCGCCCAGGGCTTCAGCCTGCTCTCATCGCATCCGGTGTGCTGCTCATCGTGCTCGGCGCGGTCAGCGCCGCGCGCGACGGCTTCCCCTTCAACCGCCCCCGTGCGCACCACGATCAAGACTCCGATCATGGCCACGGTCACGGACATGCGGGCGGCCCGCGGGTCGCCTGGCTGCTGTACGTACCGGCCCTGACCATTCTGTTCCTGGCGCCGCCCGCCCTCGGCTCGTACACCGCCGCCCGCGACGACGCCAAGGCCCCCACCGCCCCGAAGCCCTCCGCGCCCGGCAGCAGCCTCTTCCCCGCCCTGCCCGCCGGTCAGGCCGTCGAGATGTCGCTGAACGACTTCACCTCCCGTGCCGTCTGGGACACCAGCGGCACCCTGAAGGGCCGCACCGTCCGCCTCACCGGATTCGTCACCCCCGGCCGCCACGGCACCTGGTACGTCAGCCGCCTGGCCATCAGCTGCTGCGCCGCCGACGCCACGGTGCGCAAAGTGCGGGTACACGCGGCCGCGGCGCCGCCCGCCGACGCGTGGGTGACCGTCACCGGCACCTGGCACCCCACCGGCGAGGTCGGTACGGACGGCGCCGCCCCGGCGCTGGACGCCACCGCCGTCCAGCGCGTTCCCGAGCCGAAGGACCCCTACAACGACGTGGTGGCCACGGGGGGCCGTAGCTGAAGGCGCAGCCGCACGCGTCAGCCCCAGGCTGGTGGCCTGGGGCTGACGCGTGTCGATGGGCTCGGGGTGGAATTTCAGCAGTCGCGGAATTCGGGGGACTGGTTGAGGATCTGGGAACGCGTGGAGACGAACTTCGCGTAGCTGCGTCCGTCTTCGGTGCCGGGCCGGAACGCCGCCACCCGGTGGCAGTTCATGAAGGCCAGAGTGATGCCGAAGTGACGTTCCAGGCTGCCGCGGATGGCATCGCTGGCCAGCGCTCGCAGCAGCTGCCCGCGTTCGGCCTCCGATGGAGGCGGGGTCTGGTTGTCGGTGAAATCGGCGTCGCCCTCGCGGAGCTCGTCCGCCAGACCGGCGATGAGGTCATAGGCGTACGGCAGCGACGCACGGACGGTGGCGACGAAGTCCCGTTCCTGGATCTCGCCCTGTTCGGCCTGGGCGAGGAGCTCCGGTGCGACGTTCAGTGACATGGCGGTGCGGTGTCCAATCAGTCGACTTGCGGATGGCCGGGCGCGGTGTTCAGTTCGATACCGTGGTGACGGCGGTGAGCGGCTCGGACAAGGCTGCCGGTCCGTGCTGGAAGCCGGGGTCGACCTGGGCGCTCAGGTCCTGTCCGGTGGCCTGATCGGCCCAGGCCCGGGCGTTGCGCAGATGGAACTCGATCGCCTGCCTCTGGAACTTCTCCCAGTCCTTGGTGCGGAAGTCCACGGCGGTGCGCAGTTCCTCCAGCGCCAGGCGGTGCTCGGGTTCCAGGTCTCCGGTGTGACGGCCCTGTTCGCGGGCGCGGACCCAGTCGGAGTGGCCGAAGCAGACCAGCAGGTCGTCGCCGACGTGCTCTTTGAGGAAGAGCCGGTCGTCCTCGCTGGTCACCTTGTTGCCGACCACGGCGAGTGGCACGCCGAACTCGGCGGCGTGGTCCTTGTACTGGCGGTAGACGGACACACCCTTGCGGGTGGGTTCGGCCACCAGGAAGGTGATGTCGAACCGGGTGAACAGCCCGGAGGCGAAGGAGTCGGCGCCGGCGGTCATGTCGACCACGACGTACTCGTCGGGGCTGTCCACGAGGTGATTCAGGTAGAGCTCGACGGCGCCGAGCTTGGAGTGGTAGCACGCGACACCGAGGTCCTCCTCGGCGAACACACCGGTGGTCATCAGCCGGACTCCCGCGATGTCCCGGACGTGGCGGTCGTGTACCGGGTTGGGTTCGACCGGCCGCAGCAGCCGGGAGCCGCGCCCCGGGGGAGTGGTCTTGACCATGGCGTCGGCGGAGGCGATACGGGCGTTGTCGCCGCGCAGATACTCCTTGATCTCGCCGAGGCGAGTGCTGAGCGGGATGACCTCGCGCAGCTCGTCCTCGTCCAGTCCCAGGGCCGCCCCCAGATGCTGGTTGATGTCGGCGTCGATGGCGACGACGGGGGCACTTGAGCGGGCCAGGTGCTGGGCGAAGAGGGCGGAGAGCGTGGTCTTACCACTCCCGCCCTTGCCGACGAACGCGGTGCGCATGGCGGCGCATCACCTCCAGGTGAATATGAATGTCATGTGCGAGCTTGAAGGCTTCCTGGTGCGCGACCGCCATGTCAAGTCGCCATCACCGGAGGGGAGATGTGTGTGGGGCGCGCCCGGCGCCGGGCGGCCCGGAGCGCGTCGCCGAGGTCATCGATCTGGTCGGGGCGAGTGCATGCGCACACCGGCCGATCGGGGAGTGTTCCGGAGGTCAGCAGCGGCGGCTGGTCGGGCCTGCGCCGCCGAAGCCACCCAGGCGGTCGGCCGGACTGGCGTCGTCTACCCCGTGACGCCTCACCGTGCGGCCCCAGCGGGGCCGCACGGTGACATCGGAGAAGGAAGGGGACAACGTGACGACGCCGTCACGGCTCTGACCGGCACGCGGCGGTAGCGATCAGTGGTCGTCCCAGTGGTCCTCGTGCTGGGCGTGGCGGTGTCCGTCGTGGACGTAGTCCACATGGTCGCCGTGCGGTATGGCGACGTGTCCGCAGTCGGCATGGTGCCGGTGGTCGTGGCCTTCGTGGATGTCGTGCCCGGTGGGCTCGCACTCGTCTACGTGGTCCTCGTGCGTCCGGTGCAGGTGGCCGTCGTGCACATAGTCGATGTGGTCGGCGTGGGGTACGGCGACGTGGCCGCAGCCGCTTCCATGCTGGTGGTCGTGGTCCGTGTGGGGAGTGTGGGTGCTGGTGGTCATGAAATACCTTCTTTCTCCCCCCTCCACATGATGCGCGTTCCCCTCCACATGGTGCGTCCGGGGCGCCGCTGGCGCCATACCTCGGCTGAGGCAGATGCGGCCCGTGATGCGTCGTGGGCTATCGGACGGCCACGAGGACGTGGCTGTTGCCGAACTGCCAGACAGGGCCGGTCTGTGTGAAACCTGCCTGTCGCAGTAGCTTGACGTGGAGGGACAGCGGTAGGCCGTTGTGGCCGCCGCTTCCGCCTCCGGGGGGCGCGGCCGGTTGCCCTCTGCGGCGCTCGGCGAGCAGGCCGGACAGCTCCGGATCCTTCGCGGTGGCCGCCCACCAGGACTCCCAGTCCTCATGGGTGAACGCGCGCAGCCGCTCGGACCGCCGGTGTCCGACATGGGCGGCGATCCGCGTCGGCTGGGTGTCGTCCGGTGGGAAGTGGTCGGCATTGACGAGGACGCCGCCGGGGCGCAGCAGGGCCGCGAGATGCTGATATGTCCGCCGCAGGGAGCCCTCGGCGAGGTAGTGCAGCGCCGTCGTGGAGACGGCGGCATCCAGCGGGCGGTCCAGGCCCAGTGCGTCGGTCCATCCCGGCTCGCCGATGACCGTCTCAACGTAGCGGGCCGCGTCGGCGTGGCGGGTACGGGCGAGCTCCAGCAGCAGCGGGTCCATGTCCACCGCGACGATTTCCGCCTCCGGCAGCCGCCCGGCCAGCCGTGCGGTGAGCGAACCGGGGCCGGAGCCGAGGTCGACGACCAGCGGACGCGCTTGGCCCGCCGTAACCTGCTGTACGACGTCGGCGATCACGGTGAACCGCTCGTCGCGGTCGACGGCATAACGTTGCTGCTGGCGATCCCAGCGTCGTACCCATCGCTCGGCCGCGGCCCTGCTCAGCCCCATCGGGTCGTACCACCTCTGCCGTTTCCGTACCTGTCTGCCGACAGCCCGAACCTACAGGTGGAAACGGTTTCCATTCACATCTGGCTCGCGTTTTCACTCGTTTCACTGAAGGGCGTGGAGCACGTCGAGCAACCTGTCGATCTCCTCGGGGGTGTTGTGGACATGCGGACTCACTCGCACGGAGCCGGTCTTCTCGCCCGCGCTGCCCTGGCAGTGGCTGTCCGAGCGGACCATGAAGCCGTGGCTGAAGAGGATGAACCCCAGGTCGCCGGAGGCGATCTCGCGATGCCGGAAGGCGACGATGCCCTGGCGCCGCTGTACGGCCGAGTCCGCGGCGAGGCTGGTCTGACAGCCCAGGACCTCGTAGGCATTCAGGTGCCGCAGCCCATCGGTGAGCCGGGCCGCCAGGGCGACCGTCCAGCGCTCGATCCTGCCGAGGCCCGCCGCGTCCAGCCAGTCGAGCGCGGCCATCAGCGAGGCGATGCCGACGGTGTTCGGGGTGCCGCTCCAGCCGCCGGGCCGGAACGCAGGACCACGCGCCTGACGCGCCCACACCGCCCCCGACCCCGGCAGGGCCAGCGCCTTGTGCCCGGAGAACGCGACGAAGTCCACGTCCAGGTCGGCGACGGATACCGGCAGATGTCCCACGCTCTGGGCGGCGTCCAAACAGATGACCGCCTCCGGGCCCACTGCCTGGCGGATGCGATGGACGTTCATGTCCGCGCCGTAGACATGGTGGACGTGAGTGACCGCGACGAACCGGGTCCGGGGCCCGGCCAGTTCGGCCAGGACGCGGTGGTCGTAGTCGCCGGAACCCGCCTGGTACGGCATCGGGACGACCCGGACGCCCACGCCTTGGCGGGCCAGCAGCCGTTGCGCCTCCAGCCAGGGAGTGATGTTCGCCTGATGGTCCGCTTCGGGCACGACGACCTCGTCCCCGTCGGCGAGGTACGCCGGAAGCCAGTCGCGGGCGATGCTGCTCAGCCCTTCGGTGGTCCCGCTGGTGAAGTGCGTGGACGACCGCTCGGGAGCCGGGTCGTGCAGGAATTCCTTGACCCGGTCCCGGGCGCGCTCGACCAGCGCCGTGGTCCGGTTGGCCCAGGGGTAGGTGGCGCGCCCGGCGTTGGCGTTGCTGGTGGTGAGGTACGTCCAGGCGGCGTCGAGCACCGCCTGCGGCTTCTGCGAGGTGGCCGCGCTGTCCAGATAGACCAGCTCCGGATTGCCGGTGACAATCGGGAACTGGGCGCGCAGACCGCTCTGCCACCCCTGCGAGTCGGCCAGCTCCTTCGGTATGGCGGTCATGTCAGTCCCGTACGAGCGGTGCGTCGGCGTCGCGCCAGGCGATGATGCCGCCGGCGAGGCTGCGCACATCTGGGTGGCCCATCCGGGTCAGCAGCGCGGCGTATCGCGCGGACTGCTCACCCACCGGACACGCCAGCAGCACCGGCCGACTGCGGCTGAAGGGCAGCCCGCCGTGCACCAGCTCCTCGAACAACTCATCGACGATGTTCACCGAGCCGTCGATGTGCAGCGCGGCGTACGCGTACGGGCTGCGCAGATCGACCACCAGCGGCCCCTCCCGGTCGAGCCATGCCCGGGCATCCGGGACCGAGATGGCCGGGGCGGCGCGCACCTCGGCGTCGGACAGATCGGCGAGGGAGTGCGTTCGGCGCGGCCGGCCCAGCAGCTCAGGGCGTCGCTGCCGGACGTAGCTCAGATAGCTCTCCACCCGGTCGCAGACGATGAACACGGCGGTCCTGCGGCCGTTCTCCTCGGTCGGCTCGTCGTCGTACGCACGCAAGTGGCGCACGGCACCCATGTACGCCGCGCCGCCGGTGGGCCCCGCCATGATGCCGCAGCGGCGGTTGAGGACGAGCATCCCGTCAATGGCCTCGTCCGCGCCGACGGACTCGATGGTGTCGTAGGTGCCGGGGTCGAACAGGCCGACCTCATGCACCTCGTCCAGAGTGCGGATGCCAGGGATGAAGTCGGACTTGGCCGCGACGAGCCCGACGACCTTCACCCGTGGGTCATGCTCGCGCAGCACATGGGCGACGCCGGTGGAAGAGCCCGCGGTGCCCACGCAGGCGACGAACCAGTCCGGGGCGTTGCCGTCCAGATCTTTGACGATCTCCGGGCCGGTGCCGGTGATGTGGGCCTCGGTGTTGCGGGCGTTGAAGTACTGGTCGGTGTGGAGATGGACGCCGCCGGAATCGGCGAGCGTGCGGTGGAAGAGGGTGAGCGGATCGTCCGTCGCGGTCGGATCCAGGCATTCGCTCTGCCCCGGCAGCTCCTCGATCTCCGCGCCCAGCAGGAGCAGCAGGTCCTTGATCTCCGGTATTCGCATCCGGTTGGTGACGCTCTTGAAGGACAGCCCGTGCAGCCCTGCGATGACGGCCAGTGCCTTGGCCGTGTTGCCGCTGGAGAGCTCCACCACCTGGCTGCCGGCCTCGACGGCGGCGGCCAGATGCGGCCGTGCCATGTTCCACGCGGCCCGGTCCTTGACCGAGCCGAACGGGTTGAGCAGCTCCAGCTTGGCGTACAGGTCGATGTGGCGCAGCCCGTGCACAGCCGGGTCGATGCGGACCAGCGGGGTGTTCCCGATGGCCTCTGTGATGCTGTCGTACCTCACTGCGATCCCCCAGGAGGTGTGATCGGCCAGTACTGCTCGTCCAGGCACCAGCGCCACTCGCCGTCACCGTCCTGCCAGGCGGCGACCTTGCGGGCGACGGGCTGCCGTTGCGCGTGTGTGGCGTGGAAGTCCATGCAATACGCCGCGGTGTTCACGAACGCCATCAGATCGCCGGGTGCGGGGCGGTGCGGCAGGAACACGATCCTCCGCGTGATCAGGTCGGACTCCAGGCACAGGCTTCCGAAGAGATGGACCGCCACGGGGCCCGAGCTGTCGGCTGTGCCAGGTCCGCGCCGAAGGAGGACGGGATCCATGAGGACGCCGTGCTCCTCCAGCCCGATGTCACCCGCCGTGGCCGCGAGCCGCACCCACAGCGGACCGGCGCCGACGTCCCGGGTCTCGATGACCTTCGCCAGGGTGAGCCCGCACTGGTCGAGCAGCGCGCGGCCGGGCTCGGCATAGAGGTCGTAGAGGTGCTCCAGGAGCAGCGTGGCCAGCTTCCGGCCACCGAAGGCCATGGCCGGACGGGACAGCAGATCATCCAGATACCGCTCCCCGGCCACCGGACGGTACGCCGGGTACAGTCCCAGCGTGCCGCGCAGCGTACCGCCCTCCTCGCGCAGCCCGTAGCCGTGCCCGCCCCACGTCAGGGGCGGGCGGCAGCCCAGGACGGCGTTCGCGAGCTCGGTCGTGTACTGCTCCCACTGAGTGCGGTTGGCGAGGTAGTTGACGCCGAATCCGCCGCCGATGTCCACGGCCCGCGGGGCCAGGCCCCGGGCGCGGCACTCCTCCAGAGCCATCAGGCAGCCTTCGAGGGCGACCGCCTTTTCGGCCAGGGACGTGGTGTCGAGATGGTAGGCGACGCCTGTCAGCTCCACCGCGTCGCCGTACCGCTCTACCGTCTTCAGCGCGGCGTCCAACTCTCGTACGGGCGAACCGAAACGGCTGCGTCGGGTCAGTACCTTGACGCCGGACGACTCGAAACCCGACAGCCGCAGCAGCACCCGGACTCGCGGCAGCCCCTGCGTGCGCACCAGCGCCGCGAGCTGGTCGAGCTCGGCTGGCGAGTCGAGGCTCACGGTGACTCCGGTCCGGGCGGCCAGCCACAGGAACTCCGGCTCCTTCGGCCCGGTCGCCATGATCAGGGCCGGGGCGGCCCCGCAACTCAGGGCGTGCTGTAGCTCGCCGAGCGAGGCGACGTCCACCCCCGCGCCGGTAGCGGCCAGGCGCCGCAGCAGGGCACTGGAACGGTTCGCCTTGTGCGCGAAGAAGGTCTGGCCCGCCAGATGGTGCTTGCGTAACACCGCCCGGAACCGGTCCACGTTCTCGGTGATCTGGTCGGGAAGCACCACGCCCAGCGGTGAACCCAGCGCATCGGTAAGGCTGTGCACGAGGCCGGACGACTCCAGCAGCGATCCCAGTCGCGGCCCCAACTGCGGCTCCAGGTACAAGGCGCCGCCCATGCGGAGGTCGCCTCCTCCCCCCTCAGCCTTCGCGGCAACTCCACAAACCCCTCCGGGAGCATGTCCACCCTTCAAGATATTTACGCCGGGTCGGCGTTACGCGGATCCGTAGCGGAGCGGGGTGTGGCCGGTTGGGCAGCGCGTGGGGCCTGGTGCAGCGCTGCGGGGCGCCGGCCCGGGGTGGCCGATGGCGTCCGCTGGGCGCCCGAACGTCGGGCTGTCCCCCGTACGCGTACTACGGGGGACAGCCCTTTGGACGTGCGCGTTCACCGGCGGGCGACGCTCACACCGGCGGGTTGCACATCCGCAGGGTGGCCGTCGAGGTGACCGTGGTGCCGCCGACGACGGCAGTCGCCTGGTAGGTGGTGTTGATGATCTGCAGTGGAGTGAGGTTCACCGTGAGGGTGGCGGTGCCGGTCGCGTCGGTCGTCGCCGTCCCCACGGGCACGCCGCCCACGAGGAACTGCACAGGGATGCCTGCGGTCGCAGGCGTCACCGTGGCCTTCAGGGTGGTCGGGAAGAGGGTCGGGTTGGACAGGTTGATCCGCCAGCAGGCGGGGAGGGCCTGGAGCGCCCCCGGAGGTGTCGTCCCGGGCAGCACCACGATGGGGAGCGGAACGGATGCTGTTCCGGTGCAGTTGCAGGCGGTGCCTGCGGGGGTGGCGGTGACGGTGGCGGTGGCTGTGGTGGCTCCGGCGGTGGGGAAGGTGACCGTGGCCGAGGCCAGGCCGGAGGCGTTGGTGGTGGCGGTGCCGAGCGTGCCACTCGGAGTGGTGAAGGTGACCGTAGCGCCGCTGACGGGCGCGCCGTTGCACAGCACCAGGGCCTGGAGAGTGGTGGGCTGACCCGCGGTGACCGCACCGGCCGGAGGCAGAAGCACCACCGTGCACAGGCTCGTGGTGACCGGGACGAAGGCGCACGCGGGGCAGGTCCCGGCAGCCGGTACGAAGGTGGCCGTCACCGACTGACCCGAGGTCAGCAGCACCCCGAGATCGACCGGGGTCACGACGCCGTTGGTCACGGGCGTCGATACCGTTCCTCCGCCGGACAGGGTGTACTGGATCGTGCCGTTGAGTGAGGCGCTGTCACCGCCGCAGGTGAGGGTTGTGCTGGCCTGCGTGGTCGTGCCCGTGGTGGTCAGGGTGGTCGAGATCGTCCCAGGGGGGTGCGGGGGTGACCGTGACCGGAACGACCTCGGCGCCGGTGATGGTGGCGCCGCTCGTGTACACCACGGTGATGGTCTGGGCGCCGGACCCCACGGCCGTGAAGGTGACCGGAGGGGTGGTCCCGTCAGCGGCGACGGTCGCGGACTGGGTCTGGCCGTCGTAGGTGAAGGTGGCGGTGTCTCCGGCGCTGACCCCGGCCGGGGTGGAGGTGACCTGGACCGTGAACGTGCTACAGGCCACAGGCGAGGGGGGAGTGATGGCGACTGGCATGGCGCAGCCCCTTCGAGTCAGGGTGGCGCGGGGCTGCCACTCGCTGTCGGGGTGCCCAAGGGAACGGAGCAGAGAACGTAAAAACGATCTACGTCCTGGCCCCGACAGGGAGATGGGCACCCCACAGTCGGTAGGACCAGTACAGCTACCGTCGGCGACGATTCACCACACCGGGCGCAGGAAACCACCCAATTGGCCTAGCGATCTGGCCGGGAAGGTTCACCGGTTGCCTCGTCATGCCGCCTTGGTGATGGGGCTGCCTATCCAACAAACGCGTGTCTTGCTGCGAGTGCGAGTGCGGGCGCGGGCGCGGGCGCGGCGCCTCCATCGAACGGAGTAGATCATCGCTGCTGCGGCCGGCAGGGCGATCCACGGCTTGCCGCGCAGCAGGGCGATCAGGCAGGCCAACGGAAGCAGCCCGTAGGGCAGGAGCCGTGTCCGCGTTCCGGGACCTTGCGCCCACGGGTACCAGCCGCAAAGGTGGAAGGCGATGGCATGCTGGCCAGGATCGATGTGCGGTGCCCAGTGCCACACTATGCACGTACGGCACCAGCGCCTGACCGCGCGGGCCCGGCCGCCGTCGCCGAACCATCCCGTGGCCGGTGCTGCGACCAGCGCGGCGCCGGTGGCCGGCGCGGATGCTCCGCGGATGAGCGGGCCGATGCGGCGCGACCGGGAGCGCCGTGGCGTTCTCGACATGGGGGTGACTCTTATTCCGGTGGAGACGTACCTGACGAGTTGACGCCTCAACGTCGCCACGGCCCCCGAGAGGTTGCCACCCCCAGCCGCGTCCTGTGATCGTCTACCGCGGATCAGTGCCGGAAGGCGTCCTTGATCTTCGAACCGGACTGCTTGGCGTTGCCCTTCATCTTGCCGCCGCGTCCTTCCGCCTGCATGCGGCGGCTACCGGTGACCCGGCCGAGCGCCTTTTTGGCGCTGCCTCGGACCGCTTCGGCCGTGTGGGCCATCTTCTTCCCGACATTCATGAGTCACTGCCTTCCTATCGATGGGCGGTACGGTGCCCGAACAGATGCGGTCGGCCACGGCGCCGGGTGCCGCGGGCGGACTCGTCGTCCGCGGGCTCGCGTCTGCCAGCCACCTCATCGCGATCCCGGGCGACCGGCGCGGCCTCCCGGCGGGGCCGAGTGAGCCCTTGGCGCGCGGCGTGCCTGCGGCGCACGGCGGCCATCATCAGGCTCAGCCCGAGCAGGGCGGCGGCCCCGATCACGATCCCGGAGAGGAACACCGTTCCGGTGTAGCCGGCGCCGTTGAAACCGAACACAGAGAAGCCTTCGGTGAGCGCGTGCCCACCGCCGAGGTTGCCCAGCACGCCTACCACGCCGATGACAGCCGCCGCGGCCAGGATGATGAGCCCTATGAGCAGCATGTCGCTCTCCTCCTTGCCTTGAGAACCTATGTGTCAAATGAAAGGTTGCGGTCCACGCCCGTCTCGCCGTCGTCCGCGGTTCGACCTCGCAAGGCCCGCATGGCCTCCGTCACCGAAGCCGCCTCCGAAGTCGCCCCCGTTGCGTAGCCGCCTCCGTAGTGAACGGCGTCGTAGTAGCCGGGGGTCATGGACTCGCCCAGGAATGTTTCGAGCAGCAACCCGGGCAGCAGCATCGACCCGTACTCGCCGAAGTACCCACCCGCCCAAGGGCCGTGGGTCGGACCGGCGTCCCAATAGCGGCGCCGTTCGCCGCCGACGGAGACGGCGCGGGCGTCCGGTTCTCGTCCGTCGTCGATGCGCATGGCGTCCGCGGCGCATGCCTGGATCGTCCACCGGCTGCCGCCCTCTCCCGGACGCCGGGCCGCGGCGGATCTCGCTTTGGCCGTCTCGTACGCGTCCAGGGCGCGACCGCAGTAGTCCACCAGGTCCGGCGCGGACGCCGGGTCGGACGGGTCGGAGCCCGTCTGGCTGCGCTTCTCGCCGTAGGCGCTGATGTCCTCTTCGACCGCGCCGCGTACCTGCTCAAAGCCAGCCCGCTCCCGCTTCCGGCGGTGCTTGTGGCCGCGCCGCGTCAGGTACAGGCCGCCTCCGCCGAGCGCGGCCGGGACGGCCAGGAACACCACCGCGCCACCCACTGACGGGCCGCTGGAGCCACGGTCGCCCTCGACTCCGTGGTCGCCCCCGCCGCCGGTCCGCGCCGCCACATCGGCCACGAACCCGTCCAGGACCGCCGGGAGGTCACCGTGGTGCCGGCCGAGGCTGCGCCGCAGCGTGTGGGCGATCTTGCTCACGCTGGTTTCAGCGTGAGCGGTACCCCCGGCCGTGAGGAGTGCCCCCGCCAGAGGGACGAGTACGGCCGACGCGAGTGTGACCGGGCGCCACGGTTTGGTGGTCACGAGGGTCTTTTACCCGCAATCGGGGTGTACCTCACATAACTGTTGATTCTGGTGTGTCCCCCCGACCGGGTGGGGCCACCACCACGGCGCCCGGGCGGCGCCCCGGTCAGCAGGAGGCGAGCACCGCCAGCACCGCCGCCGGGTCGTGGCCCGCCGGTCGGCCCGGCCACCACTGGCCCCGGTCTTTGCGGTACGGCCACCAGCGCCCGTCGCGTCCGTAGCGCACCTGGGCGTCGGTGCCCACCGCCGTCCAGCGGTTGCCCGTGGCGCGTAGCCGGGGCGCCCGCTCGCCTTCCTCCCAGGTGGTGGCGAGCTGTGCGCGGGCGCGGGCCAGGGCCTCCAGCACCGTGAGGGCGGTGGCCCCGCCGTGCTCCCAGGCCCGTACGGCGCGGGCCAGGTCTATGCGGTCGCGCCCGCAGCCCGCCGCGAGCCGGGCGGCGACCTCCGCCGGGGGACCGGCGGCGGTCAGCCGCGGATACTCACCGCGACCTGGTCCGGGCCGAGCCAGCCGGCGAGGCAGCGTTCGATGGGGGCCCGACCCGAGCGGTCGCATCCCCAGTGCCCCCGGGAAGCGCAGATCCCGCCGTGAGCTAGCGCGCGCCCTCGCCTTGTCGGAGCTGGCCCAGCACCACGACCGCTTCCTGCGGTTACTTGATCGCTTCTGGATAACCGAGGAGCCGGGTGTCTCGCTTGATGATCTGCTGAACGGGATGCGGCCGGTCACACTGAGAGAGATCCGTATCCCGGTGCTGGCCTGGTTCCGCTGACCATGCACTTGACGTGGAGCGACCCCGGCAGGTGTAGCGAGCATCGGCGATCGCGAAGGCTCGCCTGAGCCCCTCTACCAGCGCCGGGTCGATGTGGCGGAGCCGCGCCCGTTCGTCACGGTGGAGCAGGCGGGAGGAGCCGGCCGGGTCGATGCGGCGCTGTACCGCCTGGACGCTGGTCAGGGTCCCACCGATCTTCGCCTTCGCGATCGGCGTTGTCGGATGGTCGGCGAAATGCTGCTGCACTTCGTCGAACGAGGAGGTGCCGCGCAGGTCGATGATCCGGCGCAGTACTGCGCGGGCCCCAGGTATCAGCGAGGCGATCATCCGGAAGCGTGCTTGCTCGCTCCAGCCGTCCCCGATGTCGTTGCCGCTCAGGTTCTGCGGGTCGGGGCGAGGGTCGGCAGCTGGTGGTTCCGGCCCATCGGCAAATGTCGAGGTAGACGGGGTGCCGGGTTCGCCGCGCCAGCTGTCGGTGGTACACGGCGGCGAGGCCCGTGTGCCAGGCCGCCGCGTTCCACGGTCGTTCTGCTCGTCTCCGTACGCCCCCGGCTCGCCGGGGGCGTACGGAGACGCCGAGGCGTCACCGCGGTCCCGTGAGCCGGGGGTTCCGGATGTCGCCTACCAGTAGAGGTCAGTTGGGAATGGAATCCCTGTAAGTGGCCGTGAAATACCACAGTTGTTCAGTGGTCGAAAAGTTCCTGACCAGTGCGGCCTCAGTCCACTCCAGTCCGAAGTCATCCCTGAGTCCCAGCCCGGCCGCACGGTTCAAATACGGGGCGATATTCACCAAATGGGTGCCTCCTCCTGACCAGTCGGAGCGAAAGCACCACTTCTGTCGATCCGAGTCGTCGGGCTCTTTGAGGAGGGGCTGGCTGGCGGGAGAGATTTTCGGCTCATCGCTGCCCACGTCCAGACGGAAGGTTTTGCCACCTTGAGTTATCTCAACGTGACCAACCGTCCACTCATCTTCCTCTCCGATTTTCCGCGTCGTCCACCGCTGCGGGTAGTTGTCATAAGTCGCGTAGCGAACGCTGCATATGAGTGCTCCGTCGAAACACCTGCCTCCTTGTACCGTGAGACGGCTCCCATTGAGGCGGTTCACAATCAGGTTCGGCTCACCCTCATACAAACCCATAACTACTCCCTAACTCTCGTCGTTCACCTACTCCGAGGACGTCTGCGCGGAGTACGGGGAGGTAAAACTTCCACCGACACCCGGTTCACTCATACGGATGAAATTATCGAACCACGGTTGCATGATGTCCGTTCCTGCTGTGGCCCACTTGGTCATCGACGCCCGTGCCGCGCCAAGGCGCTGTGGCCAAGGCCGAGAAGCGGTCGGTTGGCGCTCGCGACCCCGGGAAGCCCCCGGGAACTGCTCCGCGTGACGCGGGGCCGGGCGGGCGGATAGCTGTCACCATCGGCCGCCGGGCAGGCCCTGCTGGGGAGGGCTGTCCAGTCGGCGGGCGTCACTCGTCCGCTCATCTGCCGGCCTTTGCTCCCGAGGAGGAGTTTCCGCGCACTGAACAGGTCCTCGCCGCGTTCCGGATGAGGCGGGTCTGATGGACGTCGTGGCTGGAGTTGGGGCCCGGGCATCCCGCGTGGCGCCGTTGTCATCGATAGGGGTGATGCGGGCGTACTCGGCTGCACAGCGCCGGGCGGCATGGGCAGCCTTGCCGCATTCGTATCGTCACCGTGGGGGGAACGTCGACGGCCGGATTTCGTGACGCTCCCTGTCCGCGACTGCGGTGCTGGACGTCGGGGGAATCGACCGCAACGCAGCTGGCCCGCACTCCGGGTGGGAGTGCGGGCCAGCTGCGTCGTGCAGATCAGGCTGCCTTGAGAGCGGCGATGTGCCGGGCGCGTTCCTCCAAGTCGCTGACTCCGGCGACGCTGCGGTAGGCGGGGAGCGCCTTGGGCATCGTCTTCAGGTGCTCGTCGCCCCGGGCTGAGGAGAGAGTCACGTGCTCGTCGAGGAAGGTGTTCCAGGTCTGGCAGGCTGCCTCGATGTGCCGCATGCGGAGCTGTCGTTCGGCGATGACACCGAGGCAGTGCAGGCGGCCTTGCCGCTCCAGGGGGTCCCGCGCCCGGTTCGAACGACGCAGAGACGTGATCGAGCCGGCCTGGTCGCCCAGGTGCCAGCGCACATGCGCCTCGTGGAAGAAGTAAGCGGCCTGGTCGTAGCCGCCGACGGCGTCCCGCCGGTCGTCGGCGCGTGAGAGCGCCGTCTCCGTTTCACGCAACCCGGTCAGGGCGGTGTGCCGGTCTGTGCCGGTCATCGCGGCGGCAGCGGCCTGTTGGCCGCGCAGGAACGCGACCAGGCGCGGGCCTGCGGCGGGCGCGGCCCCAGCCGCCGCGTCGGCCAGTTCGAGGGCCTTCGGCCCGTGCCCAAGGTGGGAGGCTTGCAGGCTCATGCCGCGCAGGGTGCGGCAGTAGGTGACGTGGTCCTCGGCGGCGCCCGCGAGTTCGAGCGCTCGCAGGTAGTACTCCTGGCCCAGGCCCTGTTGGTTTTCGTACATGGCCATCCAGCCCGTGGGGTACACGAAGTCTCGCCCCAGCTACGTGCACAGGCTCGGGGCGGACCGGTGCGCGCCCGGTGACCGGGAGGAAGCCGTCGGCGTGCTGCGGCAGGTCGTCGTCCAACTGCATCGGCTGCGGGCCCGGGTGCTGCCGTAGTCTCCCCGGCGCGTGCTGGCGTACGGCGACCTCAAGCCCGAACACGTCCTCTTCCCCGACGGGCCCGACCAGGCGCCGGTGTTCATCGACCCCGGCCTTCTCCTCACCGGGACGGCGGTCGACGCCGCGAAGCTGATCAGTCGGACCGTGCTGGACCTGGCCGCAGCCCGGCCGGGTCCGGAGACGGGAAAGCACCTGGTGCACGGCATCGACGCCTTCGCAGCGGTACGGATGGGCGGACTGCCGTCAAGGCCCCCGCCGTACCTGGCTCAGGGAGCTGCTGGCGCTGTGGCCGATGGACAGCGTCAACATCCTCACCACCTATCTGTCGGCGCCCGCCGAACTGCCGCTGCCGGCCCAGGGCACGGCCCTGGCCGAGCGCGCGGTCGAGGTGTGCCGGATGGCCGAGCGGATCAGCACCGACCTGGCAGCTGCAAGCGACACCGGGGCCGTGTGGGACAGCGCCCTCGGCCACGCACAGGCGGTCGCCGCGTGACGCCGGCACCGGTGGACACCGTCGGCGTGGTCGGCGCCGGAGCGGTCGGGCAGACGGTCGCCGTGGCGCTGGTGCCCTCCGGCATGACCGCGGCGGCCAACGCTCCCGTCATCCGTACGCTCACGCCCTTCCTGCGCGGCTACGCGGGAACCGTGCTCGTGGTCACCACCCCGTCGACCTGATGACCCGGCTCTTCGCCGAGACCTCCGGCTGCCCTCGGGTGTACCGGCATCGGCTTGCGGAGGTACGCAGCGCACTGCGCACCCGCCCCGGACGGATCAGCAAGGGCGTGGGCCGCACCCGCCGGAGCCGTCCTGTCCGCCCTGCGCAAGGCCCTCGCCCTGGCCGACGGCACCGAGGAACTGACCGCCCGCCACGGCGACGACTGGTGCGGAATTCCGCTGCGGTTCGCCGCAGGCCAACCCGTAGCGTGCCTGCCCGACCTCGACGCGGACGAGGACGCGCAGCTGTCCGCGGCAACCACCAAGCTCCGTACCACCTACCAGGCGTTACGGCTATCCAGACCCACACCGACCCGACTGGAGACGACGTGAGTACGCCCACCGCAACCCGGCTGCATGCCCCGGACGCGAGCGTGACCGTCCTGAGCAACACCCCCTTCGTCACCGACTGGTCCCAGCGGTACTTCGGCCCCTGGTGGAACACGTTCGAGGTCCCCACCCAGAGCCTTCGCACCGGGCCTCTGGCGCACCGTCGACGTCGACGAGCTGCATACACCGACCTGGCCACACAGGTGGCCGCATGCCCCCACGAAGAGGTCACCTACGCCAAGGCCAGGCTGCTCCTCACGCGCGAAACAGCACGGCTGTTTTTAACCTCGATGCCACATGTCAGGGCTGGCATGGCTCTTGTAGGGGCCGAAGGCCCCCTGAGCAATTGGTGACGGTGCATACGGCCAACTGGACCAGTTGCGAATGACGACCCGTAGGCCGCGCCTTCTCCTTGGACTATCGGATCTTGATCCGACAAGACGAGGACACCAACGAAAGAGATCCCAAGTGAAAGCACTACGATTCTCCACCCCCCTGGCGACGGCCGCAGTCGCAGTTCTCCTCACCGCCGGAGGCGCCCACGCTACGGATGCTCCACCCTATCCCGTGACATCCACGACGGAGTCCTGTCCCGTCGTGGATAAGAAAGGCATGGACAGCAGCCACTGTGCTGAGGGCATCGTGATCAACATTGAGAACAACGTGAACACAGGAGGGTCGGACGGCAACCAAGGCTTCACCGGGTGGGAAGTAGTCGGAAGCTTCAATAATCTTGTTGAGCCCGGTGATGCCGCACAGACGATCGTGGAATGCCCAGAGGGCAAGAAGGTCATCGGAGGAGGTTTCTTCGGTAGCACCGGCGCGATCAAAACCATCCGGTCTTTCCCTCAAGGGGCGGAGTTCGAAGCTTGGATCGTCTTCGTCGTAAACGAAGGGATGGGCCTGGGCTCATACGACGCCTACGCGATCTGCGCCAACGTCAACAGCTGACAGGGCCCCGCCCAGGCTGCCCGGAACAAGCGTCAGAGCCCGATTTCTCAACCCTCGCGTCGGCGCCGTCGGTACGCTCAAGGAAGATGACGTCCCAAAGCCGTCTTGGTGACCGCCAAGACGGCTTTGGCCAAAACCCGAACGACAAGTCAGCCTGGAGGACCTGCTGCTCTCTCAGGTGCAGTAGCGGCCCGTCGCTGCTCGCGTTGCTGTCCTCTCGGCCCGGTGTGCTGCCTGAGTGCTGCCGGACCCGTGCAAGGCTCTTGTGCCCGCCGGTGCCGGGCGGATTCGTTTCCCGCTCGTGCGCTGGGTGCTCGCTCCGCGTACGACGTGGCAGGCGCGCCGCCTGGCGGCCGACTTCGGCCGAATCGAGCCGGGTGTCTGCTGGCTGGCTCCTTCCGTCGTTGCGAGTGGTCAGGCTGCGCGCACGGTGGTGCGGCGGGGGATGAGGGTGGGGGCAAAGGTTCGGGATTCGGTGGGTACTCCGGTGATGAGGTCGATGAGCTGGTCGACGGCTGTCGTGGCGATGGCGTCGAAAGGAACGCGGACCGTCGTCAGCGGTACGGGCAGCCGGGCGGCCAGGGGGATGTCGTTGTAGCCCACCACCGATAGGTCGTCGGGGATGCGCAGGCCCGCGCGCTGGACCGCGGAGAGGACGCCGATGGCCGTGTTGTCGTTGACCGCGAAGACCGCTGTCGGCCTCGGGACGAGGTCGAGCAGGTGGCGGCCCGCGTCCTCACCGCTTTCCATGCTGAAGCTGGAGGGCAGGATCACCTGTTCGTCGACAGGGAGCCCGGCTTCCCGTAGCGCGTCCTCGTAGCCGGCGCGGCGGCCCAGTGCGCTCGAGGCGTAGGCGGGGCCGGCGACCAGGGCGATGTGTCGGTGGCCCAGGTCGGTGAGGTGTCGGGTGGCGAGATAGCCGCCCAGGTGGTCGTCGCCGACCGCGGCCGGGCTGCCGCCGTGGGCCCGCAGTGCCAGGACGTGCGCAACACCCTTGTCCGCCAGGTCCTTGCAGAAGCCGCCGTCGGTACGGGCGGTGGTGAGGATCAGACCGTCGACGCGGCGCTGGAGCAGGACGTCGCCGCTCTCGTGTTCGCGGGTGGGGTCGTCGTGGGTGGTGGCGACGAGGGTGTGGTAGCCGCGTTTGAGAGCGGCGGTGGCGATCTCCTCGTAGAGCATGGCCATCACGGTGTCGGTGAGCCGGGGTACCAGCACGCCGATGGTGTTGGTCTGCTGACGGCGGAGGTTGGACGCCACAGGGTTGGGCGCGTAGCCGATGGTGTCGGCGACGTCACGGATCCGAGCGGCGGACGGGCTGCGGTAGAAGCGGTGCTCGCGGTTGAGGGCGCGTGACACCGTGGAGGGGCTGACGCCCGCGGTCCGTGCCACGTCGGCGATGGTCGGCGGTTTGCCCCCGGTGGTCGCAGGCGCGGAGTCCCCGGCCTCGGGCCTGTCCATCGTCCTGGTGTCCCCTCTTCCGGCTGGTCGACACGACAAGCCTACCTACTGTGCAACCCGAAGAGAAAACGATTGCACAACGGGGTGTGCGCGGCTTTCACCGGACGCTTCTGTGCCGCCCGCGGACGACGCCGTGGGCGGCACAGGGCGGTGTGACGATTTCTCAGGGTGACAGTTCCTCCAGAACTCTGCCCTTGGTTTCGATGGCGAAGACCGTGGTGACCAGGCCGCCGACGAGTGCCACGGCGGCGAAGGCAGTGAACACGTAACGGATGCCGAGGTCCGCGACGACCCAGCCCACCATCAGCGGGCCGATGGACGAGCCCGCCCGCAGCCACGCACTGCCGAAGCCGGTGCCGATCGCGCGCAGCCGGGTGGGGTACAGCTCGGCGGAGTAGAGGTACAGGGAGAAGGAGACGGTCTGCAGGATCGCGTACGCGATGGGGGCGAGGACGACGACCTGGGTCGCGGTGGTGGCGCCCAGTGCCGTGAGGACGAGGAGCGGCACGGTGGCGACGAAGAAGGCGACGGCGTACCAGCGTTTGCGGCCGACCTTGTCGATCAGCAGCGCGCAGATGACGGAGGCGACGACGCCCACGCCCGAGGTGATCCAGCCGTAGGCGAGGCTGGTCTCCAGAGGGAGGTGGAAGACCTGCTTGTAGAGGGTGGGCAGCCAGGTCACCAGGCCGTTGTTGATCATGTAGACACACACCCACAGGACCCAGATCATGAGGGTCCGCTTGAGGTAGATGCCTTTGAAGAGCTCGCGCCAGTCCGAGCGGGCCGCGGGCAATGTGTCCACCGGGCGGACGACCGGCTCGGGCAGCGGCAGGCCCTGCTTGGTGGCGTCGGTCTCCAGTTTCCGTACGACGGTGTCGGCTTCCTCGTGGCGGCCCCTGGCGGCGAGCCAGCGGGGGGACTCGGGCATGAGCCAGCGCAGCGGGATGGCCAGGACGGACGGGATGAGGCCGACGATGAACAGGGCCCTCCAGCCGAAGACCGGGACCAGGAAGTAGGCGGCGATCCCGGCGAACATCAGGCCGGCGGGGAAGATGACCTCGTACATGAGGAAGAAACGGCCGCGCTTGCGGGCCCCGATGAACTCGTTGATGTAGGCGCTGGCCACCGGTACCTCGCCTCCGGTGCCGACGCCCTGCACGAATCGGAAGATCATCATGGACGTGCCGCTCCAGGCGAAGAGGCACGCGATGTCCATCGAGACGAACAGCACGATGGTGATGAGCAGGGTGTGCAGGCGACCGATCTTCTCCGCCAGTGCTCCGAAGACGAGTGCGCCGACGAGTTGGCCCAGGTATCCGGCCGAGAGGATCAGGCCGACCTGGGAGGAACTGAGGTTCCACTCGTCCACCAGTTGCGGCATGGCGAACGCGATGGCCAGGACGGTGTAGGCGTCGAAGAAGGTGGCGCTGCCGACGATGACTCGGATCAGGGTCAGGCGGCGTGTGACGGGAAGTCGTTCGAGGCGGGCCACCAGCGCGGCGTTCGCGGCCTTCGCTGCTCCTCCGTCGGCGACAAAGGTTGTCATGTCTGTCGTTCCTCGCCGTTGCGGGGGTGCCGGCCGTGGAGAGCGGTGCGGGCCGGCGGATGGGACACAGGATCGGCAGCTGCTGCTGCCGATCCTGCCAGGCCCGGCGGAGAGACTCCGGCCGGGCGGAGACCACATAGGGTCCTGCGGTCGAGCGGTGGGGAGCGGGCTCAGCCGGGCAGGGGCGGAGCGCCGATCAGATGAGCTGGGCCTGCTTCAGGGCGAACTCGATCTCGGCGGCGGCCCGCTCGCCGAGCGGCTGGAGTGGCTGGCGGACGGTGGCGTCCCTCAGGACCCCGCGGGCCTTCAGGCCGATCTTGAGCGCGACGGTGCCCTCCATGTGGGAGCCGCGGTGGTAGACGGCCTTGGTCACCGGCAGCAACCGGTCGTGGACCTCCCGGGCCTTCGCATAGTCCTTGGCCTTGCCTGCGGCGATGAGGTCGACCAGCGGCTCGGGGGCGAGGCCGCCGTAGCCGACCAGGGCGCCGTCGACGTCGAACATGGTGTGCAGCAGGTACTCGTCGTGGCAGGTGAGGATCTGCAGGTCGGGGAAGTGCTCGCGCAGGACCGGGATCTCCGTGTCCCAGCGGCGCATGTTGCGCACGCCGTTCTTGGTGGCGACGGTGCCCGGCTGGGCGGCGATCTCCAGCTGGGTCTCGAGGTCGTAACTGGCCTTGGTGGCGTCCGGGTACTGGAAGAGGATGTTCTCCAGGCCGGACTCCTCGTGGATGGCTCGGTAGCGCTCCTGCGGCGCACCCTTCTGGAACCCGAAGCGCAGCCAGCCGTGCGAGGGGTAGACCAGCGCGCCGGTCGCCCCGGCGTCCGCCGCCCGCTTCGCCTCGAGGGCCGCGGTCTTCGTGCCCTCGGTGGTGATCCCCGCGATGATCGGCACCCGGCCCTCGACCGCCTCGACAAGGGTGCGGATGAGCGCGACCTGCTCCTCGGGCGTCAGGTACGTACCTTCGCCAGCATGACCCAGGCACACCAGCCCCTTCACGCCCTGCACGGAGACCAGCCAGCGCGCGAGATCGGCGTTGGCCGCGTGGTCGACCTCGCCGTCGGCAGTGAATGCGGTGACGGGGGCGGGGACGAGGCCGCGCAGATCCATGGGTTTCATGACACACACTCCTTGTGCAATCGATGGCGGAATCGATTGCACAACCGTCGTCGGCTGCACGTCAAGGGGTTGGGCACCGGAAAATGGCGCGGTGGCAGGTGTAGGCGACCGTCGCGGAAGGCCATGTCAACCGGATCACCAAAGGCTCAAGCGCCAGACATTTGGGCGCGCAGGATTGAACTCCGCCGCAAACGAGTCCTGTTGGCGCAACTCATTGCCACCGGGCGCCCGGCGCGCGGCCTTCGACACCGTCGCGTACAGCCGCATCTCCGCCGTCCCGCGCCCCTTCCGCGCCCCGGAGGCCGCCGAGGTCGAGGAGGAATAGGCCTGACGGCCGGGTAGTTGCGATCGGCATGACCAACATCAACAAAACCGTCGTCATCCTGGGCGCCACGGGACAGCAGGGAGGATCGGTCGCCGCGGCGCTGCGGGCCGACGGCTGGGCGGTTCGCGCGGTCGTGCGCGATCCGTCCGGCCACCGGGCCCGGTCCCTCTCCGCCACCGGCGTCGAGACCGTTCGCGGTGACCTCGGCGATCCGGAGTCGCTCCGCGCGGCGTTCTTAGACGCCCATGGCGTCTTCAGCGTCCAGCCGAGCTCAGGCCAGGCCGGCGCCGACGTGACCGACGAGGACGAGGTCCGCTTCGGCACGACGGTGGCCGAGATCGCCGAGCGCTGCGGCGTCGCCCACCTCGTCTACAGCTCGACGGTCGCTGCGGGGCCGACACCGACGGGCATCGGCCACCTCGACACCAAGAGCCGTGTCGAGGCCCATGTCCGGAATCTGGACATCGCCAGCACCATCATTCGGCCGGCCACGTTCATGGAGATCCTGATGCTCCCCGGAATGGGCCTCGACCGGGGACACTTGTCCTTCCTGATGCGACCCGACCAAGCCATGCAGTTCATCGCGGTACGCGATATCGGCCGGATCGTCGCCGCGGTCTTCGGCTCACCCGATCGCTACGCCGGCCGCACCGTGGAGATCGCCGGTGACGCTCTCACCGGCAAGGCGCTGGCCGAGCACCTGACCCAGGCCGCTGGTCGGCCGATCAGCTACAGCCGCCTGCCCGCGACGCTGCTGGCGCAGGATGAGGTCCTCGGCAAATCGGCAGCACTCGTCGACAACGGCAGGCTGGTGGGCAACGCGAACCTCGACGCGTTGCGCGCGGAGTTCCCCTTCCTGCTGCGCTTCGACCGCTGGCTGGCGGGCCCTGGTGCGGGCCTCCTCGAGGAGGCGCTGCGTCCCGCGGGCACGGGCATCGCTCTGCGCTGAACGAGGCCCTGTGTGCGACGCCGGCCGCAGGTTCACGGCCCTGTCCGGTGGCGAGCGTCAACGTATGCTGCTGGCAGGGGTGTTCGCTCAGGACCCGGACGTTTTGGTGCTGGACGAGCCGACCAACCACCTCGACATCCGCCACCAGGTCGAGCTGCTCACCCTGCTGCGTGCCCAGCGCCGCACGACACTGGTGTCGCTGCACGACCTGAACGCGGCCGCGTCCGTCTGCGACCGGCTGCACGTGCTGCACGGCGGTGCCGTGGTCGCCTCCGGCCGGCCGCGTGACGTCCTCATGGCCGAGCTGATGGCCGAGGTGTTCGGCGTGCGGGCGGCAGTGGTCGACCACCCGCTGGCGGGCGACCCGCTGATCGCCTTCGACCACCGGGGCCCGGCAGGCGCCGAGGCGGCTGTGGTGTGGGGGACACACACCCCTGTATGACGAGGGGCTGGGCGGGAGCGCGCTCCTACCTCGCCCGGTGACGGCGCCGCAGTCGAGACACCGCGTTCGAGCGGCCATTCGGCGCCCAAAAATGACGATGGGGGGTGAAAGAGCGACACAGTACGGTTCCGGCTCGGAACGGCCCGAACGCATACCGGTGGGGGAGGACCGCTGGATGCTGGTGGCCGCGGCGGGTCCGCCGCCGGCTGGGCGCATTTCGGGGGCCACCGGCCCGGCAAGCCCGCCCGCCACGTAGGACAGCGCGAACAGGACACCCAGCAGGACGACGAATCCGAGGACTGGCCCGGCAGACCGAAGGCGTCCGGAGATGTTGAGGAGAGGCGGCCGATTCCGGTCGGCAGGAGAAAAGGTCATCGCCGCTCCAGTACGCCGGGAGAGACGAGAAGGCGGGACATATATCCGCGCGGCCTGGTAATGGTGGCATGACCCGCCGGTCGTGACGGACACACGCGCTTCCGGGTCTGCTGTGAGGTTTTCTCTTCCGTCGTTCCGGAACTCCCGCCGGTTCCGTCACGACTATCTCAGAGGGCGGTTCGTGATTTTTTGAGTGGTTCTGCTGTCACCTGATGGTGTGGGTGCGGGCGGAATCTGCCGGTTCGCAGTCGCTGATCTGTTGATGTGATCGGGTGAGTGAACGCAAGCCGTACCCGAGTGACTTGTCGGACGAGCAGTGGTCGTTGATCGAGCCGGTGATCACCGCGGCGCGTACTCGATGCGGGAGATCGTGAACGCGATCCTTTACCAGGGCCGGACCGGCTGCCAGTGGACTTATTTCCCCCATGACCTGCCGCAGAAGAGCGCGACGTACTACTACTTCGCCGCGTGGCGGGACGACGGGACCGACCAGGTCATTCATGAACTCCTGCGATGCCAGGTGAGGGAGAGGTCCCGCCGATTAGAGGATCCGACTCTGGTGGTGCTGGACACGCAGAGCGTCCACGCGGCCGCCGGGGTCCCCCGCCTCCACGACGGGCAAGGATCCGGCGAAGCGGGTGCCGTGCCGCAAGCGGGGGCTGGCCGTGGACGTGCTCGGGCTGGTCATCGCAGTCGTCGTCCTCGCCGCGAGCACGCATGACAACGCCGCGGGCATCGCTCTGCTGGACCAGGTGTTCGAGAACGCCGGTGGCACCGTCGAGAAGGTGCTGGTCGACCAGGGCTTCAAGAACCAGTTCGCCGCGCATGGCGCCGGTCTGGGCATCGATGTCGAGGTCGTCGCGCGGAACCCGCAGGAGACGGGGTTCGTGCCGCAGCCGAAGCGGTGGAGGGTCGAGCAGACCTACGGGATCCTGAGGCTGCAACGGCGCCTGGTCCGCGATTACGAGCACCGGCTGGCCTCCTCGATCTCCCGCGTCTACTGGGCGATGACCCACGTCATGGTCCGCCGCCTCACCGGCGCGAACGCCACCACCTGGCGCGAACCGCAAGCGGTGACCGCGTGAACATCCAGCCCCCTGCTCGACGCGCTCGACATCCAGGAGAACGCCGCCCGGGCCCTGGCCGACGACCTCCGCACGCAGATCGGTGAACTGCAGGACCGGCTGCGGGAGGTTGAGACCCGCCTCGATCATCTGGCGATCACCCGGAAGACCGTCACCGGCCTTACCGACCGGCTCCCGGCCGGCCCGCCGGACCTGCCAGAGCACCCGGACTATCCCCGCATCCTCGCCGTGTTCAACGAGGCGACCGGACCGCTGTGGGCCTCACGACCAGCGATCCATGCCCCACCCTCACCGGGAACGGACATCAACTCATGAACCGCCCTCTAAGGTCGGCAAGCTGGAGAGCGAGCTCGCCCGCGCCAGGCAGGTACTGCGGCAGGTGAGGAACGGCAAGCCCGCCGCCCCGGGCCCGGCCGCGCCGGCCCCGATCGCCAAGCGGCGGACCAAGGAGGAGCTCGCGGCCATCCGCACGTGGGCCCGCGCCAACGGTCACCAGGTCGCCGATCGCGGGCTGCCCGCCCGTGCGGTGCTGGACGCCTACGACGCCGCCCACCGCACCACGGAGATGGCTGAGGCAAGCTGACATGTCCAGGCGCCGGGCCGAACGGCGAGGGCTGCGCTTGTGGCCCGTCGGTACCGTCCTGCGCTGTCCTTCGCCACCGCGAGCGCTGTGGCAGCCGGCCGGGGCCGGTGCCCTGGCGGTGGTCCACCGCCGCCAGCGGGTCGATGAGGACCACGCCTCAGCATCGCCTGCACATCGGGAGGGGCGTGCGGAACAGGACCTGCCACGGAAGGCACCTCGCCGCGCGGCCGGTCCCACCGCCTGGTTGCACGGCTTTCGCCGCCTGCGGATCCGTGGGGAGTGACGCGATGACATCTACGAAGCCTTCCTCCGGCCTCGCCTCGCCGCCTGCCTGCTCACCCACCGCCCCGTACAGCGCCTTTGTCAGCGGGAGGGCTTCGATCGGGATGGGACGGTGAAGGTCCTGGCCGAGGCGGTTCTGTCGACTAGTCTAGTCGGCCAGGACTTTCACCGTTTCATTCTGTATGTGGTGCTGATTTCAGCCCTGCTATGGGGTAGGGAGGGATCCAGTGTCACAGTCCGTGGTTATTTGCCCACTCATGTTAGACGTTGCCTCCCAGGTTCAGCCAACAGCGGATGGCTCCCCCGTCGTATATCACGACGTAGTCGGTCTTCCCGTCGCCACTGATGTCGCGGAACGTGGACTTGTCAGCTGGGTAACCCGTCGCGTTGACGAAGTTCTCCTTCTTCGTGAAGCGGCCGGGGGCCGCGGGGTTGTTGCGGTCCCAGTTGTTGATGTAGGCGTCGACCGACCCATCGCTTTGCACCATGAGGTAGTCCGCCTTGCGGTCACCGTTGACGTCGGCGAGACGTAGATAGTGCCGGGATCCGCCGGAGACGCCAGGGGCCCAGTTCAAGTACTCTTCCCGTTCCCCATTGGGACCGCTCCAGCGGTATGCATGGATCGCGCCGCTTTCACCCACTCGCAGAAGATCGTCATGACCGTCACCATCGATGTCAGCGAAGCGGATGGAATCGCTGGGGATCCCACCGTAGTCCAGGCCGTAATACCGCTGGTGCGCCCACCTGATGACCCCGTCAACGACGCCCTCGTTCCTGGACCAGCGGACATGGTGGACCGGCCCGCTCGTTAACTCTCCCGACTCGTCCAGCAGGAACACGCGGTCGTCTCGGCCGTCGCCGTCGACGTCGGCGAACCGGTCCGTTCGCTGGAGCGGGGGGATATCGGCTGCGGTGGCGTAGTTCACCTCGACCCAGTTCGGCTGGCCCGGTTCTCCGGGCATGTTGAGGGCAGCCCGCGCCGTTTCCCGACTGTCGGACAGACGTACGTAGTCGGCCCGGTTGTCCCCATTGAGCTCGACCAGGTCGGTCTTGCCCTCCGGAGACTCCATGCCGGGCGCGATCGTTCCAAGGGCCCGCCAGCCCGGACCGGCTTTGCTCCCTACCGGGCACTCCTGTCCGTTGCCCGGGACGGGTTCCTTGATCCAGCCACGGGTGGCCGCTCTCCAGATCTCGTTGTAGAAGACGTCTGCCATTTTCCGGTAGCCGTTGTCATTGGGGTGCGAGCCGTCGACGTCAGCGGTGGTCACCATGCTCATGTCCGCCAGCAAGACATGCTTGCCTTGATCCTGCCGATCCTTCACCACGCCAGGGACCCGCGCGTTGTATGCGTCGATCCTGGGCTGCATGCCGTCCTTGGTGGAGGGAATGAGGGTGGCGACGAGGATGACCGCCTCCGGTGCGTCCTCGAGAATCTGATCGATCAGCTTGCCGAGCCGGTCCGGCGCGGTTGCCAGTTCCTCCTGCTGGTTCATGTCGTTCGTCCCGGCGTGCAGCGTCACAACGTTGGGCCGGTACGAGGGCACCGTACAGTCCACCCGGTTCCTGATCTCGTCAATCAGTTCACCGGAAACTCCGTCATGGTCAGGGTCGGCGACGCTGCCCGACCGCTGGTCGCCCACAAAATCTCTCTTCCATATCTTTCCGTCGATGTTGATCGACCCTAGCTCGCCGTTTTCGAGCGCCGACGGTGTCAGATCATTCCAAAGCGGAAGCCGGTAACCGCTTTTGTGGCTGCTGTTCTCGCCGACAGCGATCGAATCACCCGCGGGATCCACCACGATGTTGCCGCCGAGCAGTGGCTGCTCCACCTCGCCCCGGGCCTGCAGTCCACCGATCTGCACGGGAAAGTGATCCGAGCCGGCACCATGGAGTCGATACGCCCGGTGATCGATGATTTCGTCAGAAGATATTGCGTAATCCAACTCGCCCCCGCTCTGGTGAGTGGCCCGCCGAGTGTGATAAAAGTACCCCTCCACCTCTGGGTCGCCGGAAGCGTGTGCCAGATTGCCCGGGGTGCGGTTGAAGTCACCAGCCACCATCCAGTTGTAGACGACCCCAGCGGCCCGCCCCCAAGCTGTGACCTGATTGGCGATCTCCCGGACCATGTGCGGAGAGTCCGTACCACAGCGGGACAAACCGTGGAAGCTGAAGTACCAGTGGGCACCGAACCGCACGCCCAGTGCTGTACGACCTCTAGCACGCGGGTTCACGACCACCGCGACATCATCCGGTTCGTCATGGGTCACTATGGCGGTGTTGACCCGGCCGCCCGTGCCGCGACCGCCATTGTCATCGGTCTGCACAAAGTAAACGTGATAGGGATTCGGCTGCCTGGTGCTGCTTTCCGGCGCCCAATAGGTGTGCGTGACACTGTGACCTCCGATGACCTGGACGTCAGGGTCCGGAAAATCTTCCCGAGGAGTAGACGGTGGGCTGGCGCCAACCTCCTGCAGCATCATGATCTGAACCTGCTGCATGTATCTTCTGACTGTGGTTTGCCACTTTCCGCCGCTCCCGTCGCCAGCATTCTCCCCCTGCATATTCCAGGTGATGAATGGTGTCGACGAGAAGGGGAGGTTGACGGCGTACCCGGGGGTCGGGGCCGGTTCGGCGATCACCAACAATGTCGCGCCGATCACTACCGCCAGGACCGAGCCAAGCAGGCGCTTGAACCCCCGGCGCCCGCTGTCCGCTCGCCCCCTTCCCACCCCAGGTCGTAAGTGACCCGTATCTGGCCCCGTGTAAAGACCTGACATGCATTTCTCCTTACCGAGTCCGGCCGAAGAGCCGCGCACTGGGCGCCTCGCTATCGAATCAGTACCGGCCGCGTACCACCAGGCAGAACGACAGGCAGAACTGCCGCCCGCGCGACCGGCGGAACTGCCTGCTGGGGGCCGTGTGCACGCTCTTCCGCACGCATCGGGGGAGGACGGCGGCACTGCGGCAGGCCGCCGGGCGCCGCGGGACGGGCAGCCGTACGGGCACGCGCCCGAACGCCAGACCGGCGCGCGGCGGAATCGGTCCGGCGGGACGTACCGCGCCGCTCAGTCCGCTGGCCGGTGCGGCCGCGACCCGTCCGGCGACCATCCCTCCGTTTGGCAGGCGGCGGCTTCCCGGCGCAGCGCGTCCGCCTCCTGGGTCTCAGCCATCGACTCGTGCAGGTCCGCTGCTTCCAGGAATGCGCGCCCGGCCTCCCGGGCATCCCCGAGACGCCGCAGGGCCCAGCCCAGCCGCGCCAGATAGAGCGTGGCGAAGGAGGACAGTTCGAAACGTCGCAGCACCGGCAGTGCCTGCCGGAAGTGGTCGACTGCCTCCGACCACTGCCCGAGGGCTGCGCGGGCGGTGCCGATCCTGCCCAGGGTAAGCGCGGTACTGGCCTCCCGTACGTACGGGGAGCCGCCGAACTGCGGGTCACGGAGCACCGTCAGCAGCGCGCGGTGCTGTTCCAGTGCCTCCTGCGGCCGGCCGAGGCACAGCAGACTGTCCCCCCACACCGCCATGGCCTGCGGGTAGCCGTCGTCGTCTCCGGCGGCCCGGAAGTACGCGGCGGCCCGCTCGGCGTACTCGGCACAGTTTTGCCAGTCCTGCGAGGCCAGCGCCGCGCTGGCCGCGTACACCAGTGCCCACCCTTGCTGGCCGGGTGCCCCGGCCGACTCCGCCAGGTCGTGCGCGCGCAGCGCTGTCCGCAGGCTGTCCGCGTGGCGCCCCTCGCAGTCGGTGAGCGCCCAGGCGAGGTAGTTGAGATGCACGGCCTCCAGCCGGGCGTCGCCGAGAGCGGCGGCGGCGCGGGAGGAGAGACCGAACACCTCGTGCCAGTGCCCCCAATGCACCCAGCGGTCGGAGAACCAGTGCATCGACTCGGCTACCTCGACCACACGCACGTGCTCGCCATCCCGGGCCGCCGCGTGGAGGGCCGCCAGCCATGCCAGGTGCTCAAGCTGTAGCCAGCTGGCCGCCTCCGCGGCCGTGCCGAGCGCCACCGGCACGCTCTGCCCGGCCGGTGACTGCTCGTCACCGGGTTCGAACCAGCGTCCCGCCGTCGTAGCCGTCTCCAGTAGCCAGTGGTGCATCCGTTGCCGGGCCGCCGTCCGGGCCTCCTCCGGTTCCTCCGCCGTCAGGCGCGCGTGCGCGAACAACCCTACGAGGTCGTGGAAGCGGTAACGGTCGACGAACGGCGATGCCAGCAGGCCGAGTTCGACCAACTCCTCCAGGGCATCCTCGGCCTCTTCCGGGCGCAGCCCGGCGAGCACTGCCGCCAGCGCAGGGCCGAACTCAGTTGCGGGCGCCAGCGCCAGCAGACGGAAGGTCCGCCGGGCGACGGGGGAAAGCTGCTCGTACGAAAGGGAGAAGGCGGTGCCCACGTGGACGTCACCGGCCGCCAGGGCGTCCAGGCGCCGTTCCTCGTCCTCCAGCCGGCGGGCGAGCTGCCTGGTCGTCCACTCCGGCCGGCTCAGCAGCCGGTTGCCGGCCAGGCGCAGCGCCAGCGGCAGGTTGCCGCACAGCCGCGCAACGTCCCGCAGCGCCTCGGGATCGGACTTCGCGAGAGCGTCGCCCACGATGGTGTGCAGCAGCCGTACGGCGTCGTCGGGCGACGGGTGCGTGAGCGGCAGGCGGTGGACCCCGTCAAGTCCGGCCAGCGGACGGCGACCGGTGATCAGGGTCAGGGTCGGCCCGTCGCCCGGGAGTAGCGGCCGGACCTGCGCCTCGTCGGCGGCATTGTCCAGCACCAAGAGACAGCGCCGTTCGCGCAGCAGGGCCCGTAAGTGACCGGCGCGTTCGTCCTCGTCCGACGCAATGCGGCGTTCCGGCACGCCTAGCGCCCTCAGCAGCCGTGACAGCGCGGCTCCGCTGTCCAGCGGGGTGCGCTCCATCCCGCGCATGTCCACGAAGAACCGGCCGTCGTCGAAGAGGGGAGCGAGACGTCCCGCGGCGTGGATCGCCAGCGTCGTCTTGCCGATCCCGGCGGTGCCCGTCACGGTCGTCACCACCGCCGTGCCGGCCGCGGCCCGGGCAGCGTACTCCTGTAGCGCCCCCAGTTCGAGTTCCCGACCGCTGAAGTCCCCTATCACACGTGGAAGTTCACACACGCCGAGGGCCGGAGCGGCGGGCCGGGGGCGCCCGCGGGCGGCGGCGGCCCGCAGCGACTCCCGGGCGGACCCCGGCAGCGCGAGCGCCCGGGCGAGCGCCTCCACGGTCCGATTCTGGGGGCCCCGGCTCACGGCCCGCTCCATGTCGCTGATGGTGCGGACGCTGACACCGGAGGCGCTCGCGAGCTGCTCGATGGTCAGCCCGGCCGCGCGCCGGTGCGCGCGCAACAGGTGGCCGAAGGATTGCGTCTGGGGCACCGTGTCTCCTTGGTCTGGCGTGCGGCGGAAGCCAGCCCGTGCCCCGGAAGCGAGCGCAACGAACGGTCCCGCCGGAACATGCTCCTCAGGTTGGGCCACCGGCCTGAGCAGTTCGCCACAAGCCCGACAGTTCCTCTCTCGGCCCGCCCGGTGCCCTTGGACACCACGCCAGGGTAGAGCCCAAGGCTCCTCAAGACCGGGGCATCGGAAAGATCCCTTGCTGTCGACCTGCAGATCCCCATCACACGCCGCACCGATACCGTCTGCGACCACACCCGGCAGATCAACCGGCTCAGGGCATAGCTCCGGGAGATCAGGGGGCCGGTCAACCCGTGCCTGGTGGCTCCACCAATGTGGAATCGACGGCCGATGAGCGTCTGGATCGCGCCAGGGTCCAGGTCTGGTCCGTCCAGGCGTGCGCGACCGCTCCCTTGACTAACTCCTCACGAACCGCCCTCTTAGAATGCCTGTCCGCTCCCTACCGACCCTGCCGGGGAAATCGTCCATCGAACCGAACCCTGAATCCCGGGAACTCGACCGTGGTGTGGCCCGACTACTGATTGTGCCGGCACCCAGCCGGTGGTGATCACAGAGAAGGGAGTCCTTCATGGCAGGTGTGAACCGTAGCCGTCGCACGGTGCTCCAGGCAGCCGCGGCAAGTGGACTGGGGGTGGGGATGGTGACGACCGTCGGGGCGTCGACGGCCCGGGCGGTGGCGCCGGAGGCCGGTGGCCCGGCAAGTGGACGAACCGGTGCGGACTCGGTGCGCGTGGCAGTGCTGCTCTATGACCGGTTCACCGCGCTCGACGCGGTCGGGCCGTACGAGGTGCTGTGCCGGGTGCCGCGGGTGACGGTGACCACGGTGGCCGAGAAGGCCGGGCCTATCCGTACCGACACCGGCGAACTGACCCTGGTGGCCGAGCGTTCCCTCGACAGTGTGGAGCGGGCCGATGTGCTGCTGGTGCCGGGAGGCGGCGGCACCAAGGCGGTGATGGAGAACACCGTCGTACTGGACTGGATACGCCGCATCCACCGGCGGTCGGTGTGGACCACCTCGGTGTGCACGGGTTCGCTGATCCTGGGCGCGGCCGGGCTGCTGCGCGGTCTGCCCGCCACCACCTTCTGGGCCGCCCGCTCCTACCTGGCGGACGCGGGCGCCGAATACACCCCAGGGCGGTTCGTCGAAGCGGGGAAGATCATCACCGCGGCGGGGGTCTCCGCCGGTATCGACATGGGCCTGCACCTCGCCGCCCGCCTCTCCGACGAGCAGGTCGCCCAGGCGATGCAGCTCGCCGTGGAGTACGACCCGGATCCGCCGTTCGACACCGGCAGCCCGGAGAAGGCGGGCCCGGAGCTTCAGCAGCTTGCGCTGCGGCTGCTCGCGGACGCCGAGAGGTAGCGGGCGGCCGGGAACCGCAGCATTTCCGTGTCCGACTGACTCCTTCGAGGCCCGTCTCCACAGGGGCCATTCGTCAGGAGGTTGAGGGGTGGGCTGCGGAAGGCTCGTAAGCGCGGGAGGCGATGGGGGGCGATGGGGGGGGGAGTAGCCGGTGAAGCCGTCCCCCCATCGCGCGGAATGGAATCGTCGTTCTGCTGACGTGTGCGATGACGTCCTCGATGATGCAGCGCTTCCTCCTCGGCGCGCTCGGACCTCGCCTGGTGGATGACGTGGGCATTTCGCGTACTGTCCTGGGTCCGACGACGACCGCCGTCACGGGGCCGGTGTGGCCGGTGAAGCCGGTGCTGGAGGAGGAGGGGGCGGCTCAGGAGGGTGGCCGATTGGCCCGCGAGTTGCCGGGACAGGCTGGCCTGTTGCGCGCTTGCCGCGTGGCGCCGCTGTTGCTCGCTGGATTGGTACTGGTTTCCGGCGACGATGCCCGCGGTGAGGGCCAGGACGAGCAAGACGGACAACGTGCCGGTGAACTGGCGCAGGCCTCGGGCGGTGTGCGCGCGGCAGCGCGCGTCCAGGGTGAGCAGGTGAGCGCGGGCCAAGTGTGTGGTCGCGTGACCGCAGGGCGGTTGCTTCCGGTCTCGGAGGGGGCGGGAAAGGGCTCGGTGACCACCCGACAAAGCCGGTGCGGGGAATGTCGGGTGATCGGGGCCGGTGTCGCCGCACGATGGGGGCATGGATGACACGACCTTGGTATCCCGCTTCCTCCGCGACGGCTTCGTGAAGCTGGAGGGTGCCGTCGCGCCGCGCGTGGCAGCGGACTGCGCGCGGCTGCTGTGGCGGGAGACGGGCGTCGCCCCGGACGATCCGGCGACGTGGACGCAGCCCGTGCACTGGGTGGCCGGCATGGCGCAGGGGCCGTTCGCCGCCGCGCCCAACTCCCCGTCCCTGCACCGCGCGTACGACTTGCTCGTCGGCGCGGGACGCTGGGAGCCGCGCTACTCGCTGGGTACGTTCCCGCTGCGCTTCCCGCACGAGGAGGAGCCGGACGACGCGGGCTGGCACATCGAGGGGAGTTATCTGCCGGAGGGCGAGAGCTGGTACTTCACGAATCTGCGTTCCCGGGGCCGGGCGCTGCTGATGCTGTTCCTGTTCAGCGAGGTCGGTGAGGAGGACGCCCCGACCCGGATCCGGGTCGGCTCACACCTCGACGTGCCGAAGGTGCTGGAGAAGTACGGGGAGGACGGGGCGAGCGGGCTGGCCCTTGCGCCCGATCTGGTGGCGGCGTCCGACCACCGGCCACTCGCCCTCGCCACCGGGTCCCCGGGCGACGTCTTCCTGTGCCATCCGTTCCTGGTGCACGCGGCGCAACCGCACCATGGGGTGCGGCCGCGCTTCATGGCCCAGCCGCCGCTGATGCCTGCCGCGCCGTACGAACTGGAGCGGGCCGACGGCGCGTACTCACCCGTGGAGATCGCGATCCGACGGGGCCTGGGACAGCACACCTAGGGGGTGTTTCGGAAGTGGATCGGTAATACCCGGGGGCGCCTTCGCTCCTATACTGCGTAGATGCAGTCGACGATGATCGTGCGTGCCGTTGAGCAGGATGCGGAGCCCCTGACCGCGCTGGTTCAGGGGTCCGGCGCTTACCGAGGGCCGTCTTCCGGCTACCGGGTCACCGCCGATTACATCGCTCGGCACCAGGTCTTCACGGCCGTCGACCCGGCTGGGCGGTTGCTGGGCTTCTACGCTTTGGTGCTGGATCCCCCGGAGCTCGACCTGATCTTCGTGGCGGATGACGCTCAGGGGATGGGCATCGGCCGTCTCTTGGTGGAGCACATGGTTGGCCGGGCCCGGGAGGTCGGGTTGACCGACGTGCGTGTCGTTTCCCATCCCCCGGCCGAGAGGTTCTACCGCCATTTGGGAGCCGAGCGGGTGGGAACGGTTGCGCCTCTGCCGCCGAAGGTGGCCTGGGAGCGACCGGAACTGCGGTTCACCGTCGCCCGGTGAGGTGCGGCCGGGGCCGCGGAGCAGTCATAGCCACTCGTTGATGGCCGCGGCGAGGACGGTTCGCCTCGTAGCGGACCGCGAGCTTGTCTTGCCATGGGAGGTCGGGTTGACGGCCGGTGGAGACCAGGTCGAAGTAGCCGGCGCCGACCCCGCGCTGGTGCTTGACGGCGGTGAAGCCGTGCTGCTGGGCGGGACCTGTCTGCCGGTGTGGTGGCAGACAGGTCATCGGGCGGTGCCCGGCAGGGGCGTCAACCCGTCAGGCAGTCACCCAGTAGGTGCGGGTGTTGGTGAACTCGCGGATGCCGGCGGCAGCCAGTTCGCGGCCGTAGCCGCTGCGTTTGGTGCCGCCGAAGGGCACGCGCGGATCGGAGGCGACGATCGCGTTGACGAAGGCCGCCCCGCTGGTGATGCGGCGGGCGAGGGCGACGCCGCGGGCGGGGTCGGCCGTCCAGACGCTCAGGCCGAGCCCGTACGCCGTGGCGTTCGCGAGTCGGACGGCGTCCTCGTCGTCCCGGGCGACGGCGATGGCGGCGAGCGGCCCGAAGGTTTCCTCGTCGAAGGCCGCCATCCCTGGTCCGGTGTCGGCCAGGACGGTCGGCTGGTAGAAGTAGCCGTCGCCGGGCAGGGCCTTGCCCCCGGTGAGCAGACGGGCCCCGGCCGCGAGGGATTCCTCGACCTGCCGCTGGATCGCCGCCCGCAGGTCGTCCCGGGCGAGCGGGCCGACCTGGGTGTCCCGGTCGCGCGGGTCACCGACGCGTAGCGCTTCGGCACCGGCCACGAAGGCGGCGGTGAAGGCGTCCGCCACGGAGGCGCTGACGATGAATCGCTTGGCGCACACGCAGCTCTGGCCGGAGTTGGCGAAGCGGGCCCGCACCGCGGCCACCGCGGCTGTCTCGACATCGGCGTCGTCCAGGACCACGAAGGCGTCCGAACCGCCCAGCTCCAGAACGGACTTCTTGGCCGCGCGCCCGGCCGCGGATCCGACGGCCGCGCCCGCCCGGTTGCTTCCGGTCAGGGTGACGGCGGCGACGCGTTCGTCCTCGATGAGCCCCGCGGTGACGTCGGGCACGGCGCCGTCGCCGATCACGAGTGTGGTCACCAGGTGCTCGGGGAAACCGGCTTCGACGAAGAGGTCCTGGAGGGCCAGCGCGCTGCCGGTGACGTTGGACGCGTGCTTGAGCAGGATGCCGTTGCCCGCCACCAGCGAGGGGATGGCGAAGCGCATGACCTGCCAGACGGGGAAGTTCCACGGCATGACCGCCAGCACCAGCCCGGCCGGTTCGTACGCCACCCAGGCTTGCGCTCCGTCGACCTCGACGCGCTCGTCGGCGAGGATGCCGGGCCCCTGCCGGGCGTAGTACTCGGCCGTCACCGCAGACTTCTCGACCTCTCCCTCCGCTTCCCCCGTCGGCTTGCCCATCTCCGTGACGGCCAGGGAGGCCAGGTGGTCCTTGCGCGCACGCAGGGTGCGGGCGAGGCGGCCTGCGCGGGCTGCCCGCTCGGCCACCGGGACGAGGGCCCAGGCGTGGTGTGCGGCATGCGCCCGGGCCACGGCGGCCTCGATGCGCTCCGCGTCCCAGCCTTCGTACGTGGCTATCGCCTCTCCCGTTGCCGGGTTGACGGTCGTGATGGTGTCGCTCATGCGGTGGGTGCCCCTCCCTTGTCGTGTTCGGAAAGGTGCGCGAAGGTCTCGCCGGTGGCGGTGATGGTGCGGGTGACGTCCCGGCCGCCGTAGACCCAGTAGATGCGCATGACGCCCGCGCCGCGGTTGAGGAACCGGTGCGGGACACCGGCCGGGACCCAGGTCGCCTGGCCGGCCTCCAGATCGAAGAACTCGCCGTCGATCTCCGCGGTCGCCTCGCCTTCGAGGATCAGCACCGACTCCTCGACGTTGTGGCTGTGCAGGGGCAGTCCCGTACCGGGCTGGAAGACGGTCTGGCCGGTGGTGATGACGGCCGTTTCGGAGTTCCACTTGCCGACGTAGGGGATGGTGGCGACGCCTCCGCCGCGGTCGAAGCGTTCGACCTCGTCGGGGTGGATGAGCAGGTTGGGTGCCGCGGGCTTGGTGCACATGGCGATGGGCTTTCCGTTCTCGGGGAGGGCGTGCGGTCAGGAGTGGTGGAAGAGGCGGCGGGAGAGCGTGTTGACCTGGCTGCCCGGGACGACGTATTTCCTGGCGGCCTCACGCCAGACCTTGAAGTGCGGGGCGGCGCGATGGGCCTCGACGGCGGCCTCGTCGTCGTAGATCTCGTGGAACACGAAGTGGTGGTCGTCCGCCAGATCGCATACGACGTCGAAATAGCGGCAGCCGGGCTCATCGGTGAAGGAACGCCCGGCGTTCGCCTCGATGGCCGCGAGGAAGTCGTCACGGCAGCCAGGGACGACCTGGAGCGAAACGGTCAGCGCGATCATGAGCGAATCTCCTCGGAGGTGGCGGTGGGGGTGGGCAGGGGACACCGGTGGCCTCGGCGATGCTCGCCAGAGAGGCCCAGGTGTCATCGGCAACCGTGATGCCCTCGGTCCGGAGGCGCTCGGCAGTCCGGATCTCCGGCTCGCCCGGGACGAAGATCTCGGCGGTGCCCGGGGCGGTGGGGGCTGCCTTGGTCTCCTCGATCAGCGTCTCCATCCGCCGCTCGAACTCGGCGGGATCGGCCATCGACCGAATGTCGACGCAGATCAGCAGATGACCGACGCCGCTGCGGCCGGTCGGCTGGTAGGGGCCGACGACCGAAGCGCCGAAGGCACTGCCGGTCAGGACACCCGCCAGCACGTCGAACATGAAGGAGATGGCATAGCCCTTGTGGCCGGCCATCGGCAGGATCAGGCCCTCGATGGCCTGGCGCGGATCGGTGGTCGGCACGCCGTCCGCGTCGGCCGCCCAGCCCTCGGGTATCGGCTCCCCGCGCTCCTTGGCGTGGTAGATCTTCCCGCGCGCCACGGCGGTGTTGGCGATGTCCATCACGACCGTGCCGTAGCGGCCACCCGGTGCGGCGATCGACCAGGGGTTGGTGCCGACCCGCTTCTCCCGTCCGCCCCACGGTGCCATCGCCGGGCTGGCGTTGGTGGCCAGCAACGCCACACAGCCCTGCTCGGCGGCCTTGCGGGTGAAGTACGCGGCCGTCCCGAAGTGGCCCGAGCCGCGCACCGCGACCGCACTGATCCCGTGCCGGCCGGCGCGCTCCACACCCCAGGCCACGGCGCGGTCGGCGAGCACCTGGCCGAGACCGTCGCGGCCGTCCACGACGAGGACGGCGCCGTTGTCGCTCACGACGTCCGGGGTGGCGACCGCCGCCGTCGCGCCACTCGCGATACGGCCGAGGTACCACGACATGCGCAGCATCCCGTGGGACGGATGCCCCCACAGTTCCGCCGTCACCAGAGTGTCCGCGAGCAGATGAGCGTCCGCGGGCGGAACGCCGTGGGCTTCGGAGGAGGCGGCGGCGAACCCCAGCAGATCGGCGGCGCCGACGGTGTACGGCATAAGAACGGCCCTCGTATCAGCTCGTGTATTCACTCCTGTATACAGCACATGCCCTGCGGAAACCACAGGCATGGTGAGCGCGGATGGTCTCCCGCGATGTCCAGACGGACGTCAGAGCTGCACGTCAGAGCTGCACGTCAGAGCTGCACGTCAGACCTGCACGTCGGACCCGAAGGCCAGATCCTCGCTCGTCAGGCTGTCGATGAGCGCCTGCAAGGTCTGCGCCAAGTGGTGCCGGCAGGCCGCCTTCGCCGCTCGGGCGTCTCCCTGCGTGATCGCCTTCAGCATCGCGCGGTGCTCCTCCAGCGACGTCAGCATGCGCCGCGGACCGCTGTGCGAGATGTTCCGCAGGCGCACGGTCTGGCTGCGCAGATCACGGATGGTGCGAGCGAGATACGGATTGCGGCACGCCGCGATGACCGCCTGATCAAAGCCCTCGGTCAGCTCGTAGAACTCCTGATACGACCGAACTTGCGCGGCGGTGTCCAGCGCGCGGAACGAGGCGTCGAACTCCTCCAGCCGCTCCCTCAGCTCGAGGAACGGAATCAGCACGCGCTCGTCGGACGCCCCTGCCGCCGTGACCGCCGCGACGGCCCGGGGTTCCAGCAGCATCCGGAACTCGAACAGCGCGCGCACGCCGCCCAGTGAGATGGTGGCCACCCGGGCCACCTCACCCGGCACGAAGTCGACCAGCCCCTCCTGGGCCAGTCGCCGGATGGCCTCCCGTACCGGCGTACGCGAGGCGCCCAGCTCCTCGCCCAGCTGGATTTCGCTCAGCTTGGCCCCCGGTCGCAGCCGCAGCGCCTCGATATCGCCCTTGAGTTGCTCGTAGACTGCTTCGCTCTTACCAGTCGCCCGGGCCATGAAACTCCTTGCCGATCCTCCGCACACACTTCTGTATACAGGTTAGCGGGCTGACCGCATGCCTGTGGGGCTCGAACATGCCGCTGGCCCCTGCGGGGCGCTGACCTGCGTGAACGTTCTGTCGACTGGTTTTTCGCGCGGGTCACGCGGTGGTCACCCGCGTCATGTCAATGCCCGTCCCGAGCCTTGCCGCTGTTCCGTTCGGGGCAGTACGCTCCCCGCAGAACTGAAGTTGGTTCAGCGGCTCCCGGACTCCTCGGGATGGCCGTCCACGTTTCAGAAGACGCGGCATCCCCGGCCACGGGCGGGCTCTCGGCACTGCCTCGCTGGAGGAGTCGGCCGTGGGAAGGGCGTATGGATGAAGGTGGGGGCACCATGACGCCAACAGTGGAAGCCGACTGGGTGGTCGTCGGCGGCGGTAGCGCCGGGAGCGTGCTGGCGGCCCGTCTGAGCGAGGATCCGGCCAGCGAGGTCGTGCTGCTGGAGGCCGGGCGCGACTGGCGGTCCGCCGACGCCCCACCGCAGCTGCGCAGTATGAACGGCTGGCGGGCGCTGGACGAGACGGCCTGCGCGGAGTTCCAGTGGCCAGGTCTTACGTCACGGCGCAGCCGCGCGCAGGCGCCACGGGCGCATGTGCGTGGACGGGGCCTCGGCGGTTCGTCGTCGGTCAACGGCATGATCGCCTTCCGGGCCATGCCGGACGACTACGACCGGTGGGCGGCGTACGGCTGTCCCGGCTGGTCGTACACGGACATGGCGCCGTACCTGCGACGCATGGAGAGCGACGCGGACTACGGCGACCGCCCTCACCACGGCGATCACGGCCCCATACCGGTGCAGCGGCTCGGCCGCGAGGACTGGGGCCCCGCCGACCACGCGCTCGCCGAGGCCGCCCTGGGACGGGGCCACGCCTGGTGCGACGACCACAACGGGCCGACGGGGACCGGTGTCTCGCCGTACGCCATCAGCTCCCGCGACGGTGCGCGCGTCACGACCAACGACGCTTACCTCGAGCCGGCCCGACAGCGCCCCAATCTGCGGGTGTTCGGCGGCGCGACGGTGGACACGGTGCTCATCGAGGGCGGCCGGGCCGGGGGGGTACGACTGCGCCGGGGGAACGACTGGACGGAAGTCCGTGCCCAGCACGTCGTCCTCTGCGCCGGAGCTGTGCACTCCCCGGCGATCCTGCTGCGGTCCGGCATCGGGCCGAACGGCCCGGTGGCGGCGCTCCCGGTCGGTGAGGGGATGCAGGAACATCCTCTGGCGCTGTTCTGGCTGTACGCCCGGCCCGGAAAGCAGCCCGACATCGATGCCCGGCAGACCAACTGCTGTCTGCGCTACTCCTCCGGACTGGCGGGAGCGGGTGAGAACGACATGATGATCGCCTCGATCAACCAGACGCTCGCCCTGCCGGACCCCGGCTACTCCCATCTCGTCGCGAAAGGCGCCGGCGGAACCTGGGGCGGCGCAGGTGGCGGCCACACCTCGGGCGGTCCTGGCCTGCTCTGTCTGTGGGCGAACCAGCAGTTCTCGCGCGGCGTGCTGCGCCTGGCCTCCGCGGACCCCGACGTGCATCCGGTGATGGACCAGGACCTGCTGAGCGACCGCTCGGACCTCGTCCGGATGCGTGATGGCGTCAGGCACTGCGTGGAGTTGCTGCGCAGCGGACCGTTCGATACCGCCTTCGAGCACATCGCCATCGACATCACCGGCCGGAGCCTCGACGAGCTGTCCGACGACGCGACGGTCGACCGCTGGCTGATGGAGACCATCGGCGACACCGGCCACATCTGCGGAACCTGCCGCATGGGCGCCCCCGACGACCCCCGTGCGGTGGTCGATCCGTCCGGCCGCGTCCTCGGCCTCGACGGGCTCTGGGTCGCCGACGCCTCCATCTTCCCGGAGGTGCCGCGGGCCAACACGAACCTGCCGACCATCGCCGCCGCGGAACGGCTGTCGGACCTCATCCGCGGACGCGTCGCGGGCGAGAGCGCCGTCACCCCGGCGGAGTCACGATCATGATCGATGCCGGAGGGTTCATGGCCGCGTCACATCTTCCGGCGGCCGCCGCGCCGCTGGCCGTCGGTTCGTTGACGCTGCGGAACCGACTGGTCGCTACGGCCCACGCCAGCGGTTTCGTACGGGACGGGCTGCCGCTCGGCGGCGACGCCGAGTACTGGGGGCGTCTGGCGGCCGGTGGCGCGGCGCTGCTGATCTGCGGCGGTACGACGGTGGCAGCGGAGTCCGCGCCGCGGCAGGGAAACATCCTTCAGCTCCATCGTCCGGAGGCGGTCAAGGCACTGCGGAAGCGGGTGAAGGCCATTCACGCCGAAGGCGCCGTCGCCGTCTGCCAGCTCGTTCATCTGGGCCGGGAGACGCTCGGTGCGCAGTCGTACTACGCGCCGGTCGCTCCCTCGGCCGTCCGCTCTCCCCGTGAGCCGACGGCGCCGCGCGCGCTGCTCGGTAACGAGATCGACGAGGTGGTCGAGGCGTTCCGCGTAGCGTCCGCCCATGCCCTGGAGGCCGGCTTCGACGGCATCGAACTCCACGCCGCCCATGCCTATCTGCTGGAGCAGTTCCTCTCGCCGCGCACGAACCCGCGCCGTGACGGGCTCGAGGTACTGGAGCGGGTGATCGCCGCGATGCGCGAGCTGTCGGCCGACGCATTGCTGGGCATCCGTTTCAGCGTCGATGCCTCGGAGGACGTGGCGCTGACGCCGGACGAGCTGGCCGTCCTGCTGCCGGCCGTGGATCCGCTGGTCGACTACGTCAACGTCACCGTCGGGGTGCGGACCACGTACGTCCGTGACATGGCCACCGAACGCCCACCGGTGCTGGACGATCTGGCGCGTCTGCGGCCGCTCGTCACGCGGCCGCTCGTGGCGTCCCACGCCTTCCGTACCGCGGCCGCGATCGGCGACGCCTTGGCGGCCGGTGCCGACCTGGTGGGGATGGCGCGCGCACTCATCGCCGACCCGGACCTGCCGCGCAAGGCGCTCACCGGACGTGCGACGGAGGTCCGGCCCTGTGTGGCCTGCAACGAGGACTGCCGGACGTTCGACCCGGTGCTGCTGTGCGTGGTCAACCCGGACCTCGCACCGCCCGGCGAACCACGTCGGCCCGCCGCACCGCTGGTGCGCGCGTGGGACCCGGCACGCGCCACCGGACAGCGCGTCGCCGTCGTGGGGGCGGGACCCGCGGGCCTGGAGTGCGCGCTGAGTCTCGCCCACGCCGGGGTGGCGGATGTCGTCCTCTTCGAGGCCGCCGACCGGCTGGGCGGACAGCTCACCACGGCGGCTCTGGCGCCCCACCGCACCGGTTGGGCCGCGCTGCTCGCCTTCTACGAACGGGGGCTCTCCGCCGCGAGTGTCGACGTACGTCTCGGGCAGACCGCGGAGCCGGGCGCCGAACTCGAAGGATTCGACGCCGTGGTGCTGGCCACGGGCGCGGTGGAGACATCACCGCTGCTGGAGACGGGGGCCATGGCCTCGTCGACCGCGCTGGCGCGGGGAGTTCCCTCGCTGGCCGGTGCCGCGCATGTGCTCGTGGCCGACGACGGGTTCGGCTGGTGGCCGGGGTGCGACGTCGTAGAATTGGCCGTAGCCGCGGGAGTTCCCCGCATCACCTTCGTCACCCCGGGACCGGCCTTCGCCGGGGCGATCCCGCCCGAGAGCCGCGTCCAGCTGCTGGAACGTCTGTCGGGCACGTGCAAACTTGACATCCTGCCGCTGTGCACGGCGACCGGTGTCAGTCCCAAGGGCGTCACCCTCGCTCACCGCATCTCCGGAGGGACCACCACCGTGCCCGCGGACCGTGTCGTCGTGGTGGGGGAGCGCCGCCCGCACGGCGCACTGGACTGTGCCGCCCCCCTGGTACTGACGGTTGGCGACGCCGTGGTTCCGCGACGTGTGGCGCACGCGATCGCCGAGGGGCGGGAGGCCGCCGTCAGAATCACCACCGCCGTACGACACCGTATGACGCCCGGCACGGTGGTACCGGCATGATGCGGACCGGACGGGAGATCCGGGTCAGGACATACCCGGCCGGCAGCGTCAGCCCGGACGACTTCGAGGTGGTCGAGGTGCCTGTGCCCCGGCCCGGGCCGGGGCAGGTGCTCGTACGCAACACGTGGACATCGGTGGACCCCGGCCTTCGGCTGAGGCTACGTCCCGACGCACCCTCCGGCTATTTCGTCGCCTTCGCACTCGGCCGCGCCATGGACGGCATCATGACCGTGGGGGAGGTGGTGGAGTCCCGGGCCGAGGGTTTCGCCCCGGGCGACGTCGTGTGGCACGCCCAGGGCTGGCGCGAGTACGCCGTGGTGGACGCGGGTGCCGAGCAGCTCAGCGGACTCGGCACCCTGACACGCCTGGACGTCGATGAATGCGAGCCGCAGTGGTATCTCGGCCCGCTGGGCGGTATGGGGTTGACGGCCTACGCCGGTCTGCACGTCGTTGACGCGCTACGAGGTGGGGAAACGGTCTGGGTCTCGGCTGCTGCGGGGGCGGTGGGCAGCTTGGCCGTGCAGATCGCACGGCTCATGGGCAACCGGGTAGTGGCCAGCGCGGGCACCGACGACAAGGTCGACTGGCTGCGCGACCGCTTGGGCGCCGACGCCTTCAACTACCGGGCAGGGAGCATCGAGGCAAGGCTGGGGGAATTCGCGCCCGACGGAATCGACGTCTACTTCGACTCCGTCGGGGGGACCCACCTCGAGGCCGCCCTGTCGCACCTGAGGAGGGGCGGGCGCGTCGCGATGTGCGGCTCGATCTCGGAGTACGAGTCCGGCTCGGCCGGGCCGCGGAACCTGTTCCTCGCGGTGTCCAAGGACCTGACCCTTCGTGGGTTCCGCGGGAGCAGCAACCTGCATCTCATGGGGCAGATGCGGCGCCAGATGACGGGGTGGCTTCGCAGCGGCGAGCTGGATTATCGCGAGACCGTTTTCGCGGGCTTGGAGTCGGCTCCCCATGCGCTGACGGAGATGATCGCCGGCCGAACGGCTGGAAAGACGCTCGTCAGCCTCGGCTGACTCGATGAATGAGGTGTGCTGTGCCAGCGGTGGATGAACGCATCAGGGACAAGGTCGTGTGCGTGACCGGCGCCACCGGGGGTCTGGGTGCGGCCGCGGCCGCCAGACTCGCGGAGGAGGGTGCCCACCTTGTGCTCACCGACCTCGACGAGCAGGCGTGCACTGCCCTCGCCGCCGAGTTGCAGGGCACGCTGGGACGGCATGTGACGGCGCGGCTCGACGTGGCCGAGGAGTCGCAGTGGATCGACGTGGCGAGCTTCATCCGGAGTGAGTACGGCCGACTGGACGGGCTGGTCAACAACGCTGCCATCGGCAGCATCGCCACGGTCGAGGACGAGACGATCGAGCACTGGGAGGCGGTCATGTCGATCGGTTCCACCGGGGTCTGGCTCGGCATGAAGCACCTTGGCCCGCTCATCGCCTCCTCGGGAGGCGGATCGATCGTCAACGTGTCCTCGATCCTCGGCACGGTGGGCGGCATGGGGAACAGCGCGGCCTACCACGCGGCAAAGGGGGCCGTTCGCACGCTCACCAAGAACGCGGCGCTGCATTGGGCGGACTCCGGAGTTCGCGTCAACTCCCTGCACCCCGGATTCATCGGGACCCGGCAGTTGCTCGAGAGGTACGAGGGAACGGCCCGCCACGAAGCCATGCTGGACGGCACCCCGATCGGAAGGCTGGGCCGCGGGGAGGAGATCGCAGCCGTCGTCGCATTCCTGGTCAGCGACGATTCCACCTTTATGACCGGCTCGGAGGTCTACGCGGACGGTGGATACACCGCGCGGTGAGGAGGATGCCGGTGGCGCCCAGGCGACATAGCCGGTGGCACCGGGGGGAGACGATCGCGTCGAAGAGCAGGACGGAGGCGAATGCGCCGAGCGCGGCGAGCGAGGAGGCGTGCAGGGCGTGCACTGTCCGAGGAACCGGGCTTCTTGGACCGCCATCACCCGCGTGCTGCGCCACATGGACGACGTGAACGCCTTCGACGTAGTCCTGATGCTCAACTCGATCCCGCCACGCCTGACCCATGGCACGGTCCGTCGAGCCGAGGATCAGTCGGGCGTACGGACTGGATTGCGACCCTGACGCGCTGTCCCCGGCAGAGGCCGCAAGGCTCGGACACCCGCCGCAAGCGAAGGAACCAGCATGCCCTCGTTCCGTACACCCCAACCGGGCCTACGACACCGGCGACGGGATCCACGCCAACATCGCGGGCCAGCAGGCGCTCGCCGACTTCGTCTCGCTGCCGATGCTCAGCTCCTCGGCCGCACGCTGAAACACGATCCACCGGGCCGACCGCGCAGGTCCATGACGTGCAGGGAGGACGTCCCGGCGGAACAGCGGACATCGAGATGCGTAAGGCGATGAAAGCGCGCCGCCCGCCAAGGGGCACCACGTGATCCGGCGACCGTCACCCCCAAACCGCTGCTACCAGGTGTGACGTATGGGTATATGTTAGAAACACCCTGTGAAGGTGCGTTCTGCCCTGGGCTTGCGCAGCGTCGCCGGGCAGGTGTGCGCCCTGATGCTGGTGATCGTGACGTTGCTGGTGCTCGCCACAGGGACCACGCTGGTCCTTCAGGCCCGCAGCGGCCATGAGTCCCAGGCCCGGGGGCGCGCCCTCACCGTCGCGGAGACCTTCGCGGCCGCCCCCGGCGTCCGGCGGGCGCTGGAGTCCCGCGATCCCTCCGCGGTCCTCCAGCCCTACGCGACGAGGCTCCGGCGTGAGTCCGGTGTCGGCTACATCGTGGTGACCAGCCCCCGGGGCGTCCGTTACGCCCACCCCGACCCGAAGCTCATCGGCACCCGCGCCGCCCTTCCCCTCCATCCGGCCACGGCCGGCCGGGCCTTCACGGACGAGATCCCGGCCGCCGTCCTCTCCGGCCCCTCGATCCGCGCGGCCGTCCCGGTCGCCGGGGCCGGGGGCCGGGTCGTCGGCATCGTCAACGTGGGGGTCGCCCTTCCCGAGGTGTCCGCTTCGGTGAGCCGTCAACTGCCGGTGCTCTACGGATCCACTGCGCTCGCCCTCGTTCTCGGCGGCGTGGGCGCGGCGCTGGTCGGCAGACGGCTGCGGCGCCTGACCCACCGGCTGGACCCCGCCGAGCTCACCAGGATGTACGAACACCACGACGCCGTGCTGCGCGCCGTACGGGAAGGCGTGCTCATCCTCGACGCCCAGGGCCGGCTGGTGCTCGCCAACGACGAGGCCCGGCGGCTGCTCGGACTGCCGCCGGAGGTGCGCGGCGGGCGGATCACCGAGGCCGGACTGGCCCCGGAGACCGCCGGACTGCTCGCCTCGGGCCGCACCGTCACCGACGAGGTGATCCAGGTCGGGGACCGGCTGCTGGCCGTCAACCAGTGCCCCGCCTCGCGCCGCGGACAGCTCTGGGGCAGCGTCGCCACCCTGCGCGACACCACCGAACTCCAGGCGCTGACCGACAAGGCCGACGCGGCATGGGCACGCCTGGAACTGCTGTACGACGCGAGCGTCCGCGTGGGCACCAGTCTCGACATGACGCGCACCGCCGAGGAACTGGCCGGCGTCGCGGTCCCACGCTTCGCCGACATCGCCACCGTCGACCTGCTGGAGTCCGTGCTGCGCGGCGAGGAGCCGGTCGACGCGCGGTCCCGCATGCGCCGCGTCGCGGTCAGCGCCGTACGGGAGGAGCGGCCCCGGCCGCCCTCCGGCCACACCCTGCTGGCCGTGCCGCTCAGCGCCCGGGGGGTGCTGCTGGGGCAGGTCGAGTTCCGGCGCCTGGAGGGGGCCGCCCCCTTCGACGACGAGGACCGGTCCTTCGCCGACGAACTCGTCGGCCAGGCGGCCGTCGCCATCGACAACGCCCGGCGGTACGCACGCGAACACGCCACCGCGCTGGCCCTCCAGCAGAGCCTGCTGCCCCGCGGGCGGCCCGAACAGCACGCCGTCGAAGCCGCCTACCGCTATCTGCCCGCCCACGCCGGTGTGGGCGGCGACTGGTTCGACATCATCCCGCTGTCCGGCGCGCGGGTCGCCCTCGTCGTCGGCGACGTCGTCGGCCACGGGCTGCACGCCGCCGCCACCATGGGCCGGTTGCGCACCGCGGTCCACAACTTCTCCGTCGTCGACCTGCCGCCCGATGAACTCCTCACCCAGCTCGACGACGTGGTGGCCCAGCTCGACCAGGAGGAGGCCGCCAGGAACGGCGGCATCGGCGCGGTCGGGGCCAGCTGTCTGTACGCCGTCTACGACCCCGTCGCGCAGCGCTGCACCCTGGCGCGCGCCGGTCATCCGCCGCCCGCCGTGGTCGACCCGGGCGGCACCGTGACCATTCCGGACCTGCCCGCCGGGCCGCCGCTGGGGCTCGGCGGGCGGCTCTTCGAGGTGTCCGCGATCCCGCTGCCCGCGGGCAGCCGGCTGGTCCTCTACACCAACGGACTCGTCCAGGACCGCGAACGGGACATCGACACCGGGCTCGACCTGCTGCGCCAGGCCCTCGCCCCCGCCGACCCCGACCCGGGGCACACCTGCGACGCCGTGATGCGCGCCCTGCTGCCGCCGCGTCCCACCGACGACGTGGTCCTGCTCGTCGCCCGCACCAGCGCCCTGGACGAGCGGCACGTCGCCTCCTGGGACCTGCCCTCGGACCCCGCCGTGGTCGCCGGAATGCGGGCCGCCGTCGCCCGCACGCTGGCCGACTGGAACCTGGACGAGGCGGTCTTCACCACCGAACTGGTGGTCAGCGAACTCCTCGGCAACGCCATCCGGCACGCCGACGGCCCGATCCGCCTGCGGCTGCTGCGCAACCGCACGCTGATCTGTGAGGTCGCCGACGGCAGCAGCACCTCCCCGCATCTACGCCGCGCCGCCATCACCGACGAGGGCGGCCGGGGCCTGTTCCTGGTCGCCCAGATGGTCCAGCGCTGGGGCACCCGCTACACCAGCGAAGGAAAGATCATCTGGGCGGAGCAGGACCTGCCGCAGGATCTGCCGTCGGCGCTCAACTGACGATGGCGGCCGCCGTGGTCAGCAACTCGGGGAGAGTGCCGGTGAAGTCGGGCAGCAGCCGCAGCGCCAGCGCCCACGCCTCCGGATCCTCGCCCAGATGGGCGGTGGCCAGCTCCAGGGCCGCGCGGCCGACCGCGAGCGCCGCCGGGTCCGGCGGGCCCTGCCGCGTGCGGTCGTGGTGGTACATCAGGTAGGCGGCCGCATGCCCGGCCGGCCTCGCCTCGTACAGGACGTCCAGCGGGGTCAGCATGCCGAGGCGGGCCGCCCTGTCCAGCCACTCGTTCCGGCGGTGGCGCCGCGGCAGCGGATAGTGGCGAACCAGGTCCAGGGGGCTTGGCCGGGGCCCGGTGGGCTTGTGCGTATGCATGTCGTGATCGAGCCGCAGCGACGCCACACCGCAGTCGGCGCGCAACTCCTCCGGGCAGTCGTCCTCATGGGCGAGCACCACCAGCAGGGCGTCGGGGAGCGGATCCCGCTCATGCTCCCGGACCAGCTCCGCCCAGGGCAGCCCCGGCCCGGTCTCCTCGGCCATCCGCTCCAGCGCCGGTGTGGCGAGGTCGACGGTGCCGCATTGGGAGCGCAGGAACTCCACCTGACCCGCCGGCCCACGGGAGCGCGCCAGCTCCGTACGCAGCACCGACAGACCGTCAGCCGCCTCCAGCGCGCCCCGGACGATCTCATGGGTGGCCTTCGGCAGCGGATGCTTGCGGCTGCGGCGCTCGGGGAACTCGGTCTCCTCCAGCAGCCCCCGCACCTCCTCGGCACCGTGCCGCTCCCACACCTTGACCAGCAGATGCAACTGCCCGGCGAGCGTATGCAGCTTGATCTTGCCGAGCAGGATGCGGGCCAGCCGCGGATCGCCCGATTCGCAGATCGGCAGCAGCCAGTGCCGCCGCCCGCTGACTCGTATCTCCTCGATCAGCTCATCGGTGATCGGCAGCGGCTCCGGATCCTCCGCGGCTGCCGTTGCCGGGCGGGGGCCGAACCGGCGGCCCGCGAGGATGCCCCGGCGCTGCTCGTCGCTGAGCGGCGTGTAGACGTACAGCTTGGTGTTGATCTCGGGGTCGTCAAGGACCACCAGCTCCCCGATCTTCTCCGCGGGCAGCTCCCAGTCGGAGGCGACGGAGGCCAGCACCGATGTGCCGTGGAGGCTGACGAACAGGTCGCGCAGGGCGGGCGAGGGCTGGTGGAAGACCAGCAGATGCTGGACGCAACGCCGGTCCAGATGGGGCGCCAGCGCCATCCGCACCTCCTCGGTGGCCTGCTGGAACAGTTGGAGGAACACCGCGCGGGCGCCCTCCGGACGCTTCACCGGATACTCGGCTTCCAGCGGCCTCGGCCAGCTCTTGCCACGGTGCTTGGCCTGCTGCTCGACGGCGGCGGCGACCAGCTCCGCACTCGTCCCCGTGAACCGGGGGAGCAGCGAATACAGCGCGCGCCAGGCCGCGAAGTCGTCGCCCAGCGGCTCCAGCAGCCCGGCCATCGCCGGGCCGAGCGGCTCCTTGCCGTAAGGCAGCGAGGCCAGGACCCGGGAGGCGGGCCGCACTTCGGCCAGGACGCGGTCCACCGGGTACGCGCCTTCCCGGATGCCGCGCCGTAGCAGATGCGCCAGGCGGTCGTGGTGGTAGCCGTCCTTCCAGTCGGTCTCGGTGAGCAACCGCCAGGGCAGTGGGGAGGTGTCCGGGAGGCGCGAGGACCTCCGGAACGCGGCCAGCACCAGCTCGTCCGGGCAGTCCGGGCGGGATGCCAGCAGTTTGAGCGGGAGCCACGGGAAGGGCTCGCGCTTGTGCTCGGCCAGCAGCAGTTCCCAGTCCACGGCGCCCAGCGGGAACTTCCCGTACCCTTGGGTGAGTTCACGGAGACGGCGCACCAGCTCATCGCCGGTCGGCGGCGGTGCGTCCTCCTCGGCTTCCCGGGTCGCCGCCTCGTCGTGGGACGCCTTCTCACCGCTGGACGCCGTCTCTCCGACGGATGCTGCCTCGTCCTCGGAAGCCGCCTCGGCGGCCACCCGCTGGGCCCTCTCCAGCACGGCAGCCGGGTCCTGGGCCGCTGCCGCCAGGCGCACCACATCCGTCACCGCCGAGTGCAGGAAGGGCACTTCGGCCAGGGCGGCCAGCTCGGCCACTCCGCCGTGGGTGAGCGTCGCGTGGCAGGCCTTCAGCTGCTGGGGAATGTCCAGTGTGGTGCCGATCTTCTCGATCACATGCCGCACCACCTCTGGGAACGGCGCGTCCAGCGCCGGGAGCAGGTCGTCCGACGCGGTGGCGGACAACAGGAAGTCCACCAGGCCGCCCGGGGCGCGCCAGCCGGGGTCGGCCGGACGCGCGGCCGCCGCGCCGAGCACCGCGCCCCGTAGGTCCTGCCGCCAGGAGCCGGGCAGCGGCCCCTCGTAGAGCATCCGGGCGAGGCCGGGGTCGGCCAGCTCGGCGAGCCGGAGCATGACGGCCTGCCGCTCGGCGCCGACCCGCGCCCCGGCCAGGGCCTCCAGCAGCTCCCGGTCGCCGGAGGCGAACACCTCGTCCACCAGATGTGCGGGCAACCGCAGCCGGGACCGGAGCAGGGTCAGGGTCTCCTGGCGGAGCCGGGGCATCAGCGCCGGGGTGAGGGAGGGGCCGGCGAGCTGGAAGGTGGTGGACACCAGGGTGTCCCGTTCGTAGGTCACCACGCGGGGTGCGCTCCGTTCATCGTTCGGTACCGCCGTGAGAGCGGGGAGGGGCGAGGAAGGTGAGGAGACGTCATCCGGTGCCGGACAGCTCCGTCATCCGGGCCAGCGCGCCGATCCAGAACCGCTGCCGCTCCGGCGACTGGCCCACCATGTGGGCGGCGCGCAGCTTGGGCGGCAAATGGCGCAGCAGCCGGGCGACCACCTCGGCGTTCCGCTTGAGCTGGGACACCTCGGCGTTGGCGAGCACCTGGTGCACCAGATCGGTGTCATTGGTCCCCTCGTCCGACGTTTCGGACGCGGCCGCCAGCCGGGCCTCCCAGCGGTCGATGTCGCGCGCTATCTCCCGCAGCCCGATCACCCGCTGCTCGGCCCGCTCGGCGAGCCGCGCCTCCAGCTTGGACAGCGGCACCGGGGCGTACTCGCCCTCACCCAGATAGATCAGCCCCGTCTCCAGCGGCTGCCCGGCCTGGTGCAGCTTGATCAGCCGCTCCAGGGTGCGCTTGGTGATCCAGTCCCGGCCCTCGTCGTCGATGTCGTTCTTCCACCACTCCAGAACCGTCTCGGCCACCTCGCCATAGGTGGCGATCAGCCACTCGTTGGCCGGGATGTCCTGCGGGCTCACCTCGTAACTCACCGTGAAGCGGCTGGCCTGGGCCACGTTGTTGCTGCTGACCATCAGCTTGCGGCCGAGGTGGTACGGCGGGTTCTGCAACGCGACCTGGGCGCGCAGCCCCGGGATGGGCCGACCGGCCAGCGACCACTCCTGGGTGATCTCCATCAGCTTGGCGAAGGTGGCCTTGTCCTTGGGACGGTTGTACTCGTCCCAGACGATCACCTTGGGGTCCGGACCCACCAGCGCGCGGCTGAACAGGGTGTCCAGCGTGCCGTCCGGAGTGGGGATCGGCACGCACAGATCCTCCACGTTGGTCACCGGCAGCGAGAAGTACACCGGATCGCTTCCGCTCTCCTCGCGGACCACCGCCTTGGTGATCTCCGTCTTGCCGCAGCCGGGCGGCCCCTGGAGCAGCACCGCCCAGTTCTCCCGGACCGCGGTGCGCAGAATGCTCCGCACCGGGTCGGGGACGGTGGCGGGGTTGGGGAGACCCAGGGCCCCGGCGATGGCGTCGAGAAGCTCGGTGGTGCGGTCCGGTCCCGGCGTGCCGTCGGCCTTGCGGTCGTGCAGCCGCAGCCGCACCCCGCCCACCAGCGGCAGCCCCCAGGACAGCGGGAACCCGGCGCGGGCGCAGTCCAGGACGTGCTGGAGGGTGCGCGGGGAGAGCAGCGAGCGCAGGTACGGGGTGAGCCCGGCCCAGATCTGGAACACCCCGGTCAGGTCCCAGTCCTCGTACCGCTCGGCCAGCGTGGACCGCCAGGCGGTGTCATTGGCCGTGATCCGCAGGGTGACCATGCGGTCCAGGACGGCCAGATCGCTGCGCCGGGCGCTGGTCTCGGCCAGCGACTCGTTGTCCGCGAGGAAGACTCCGACGCAGCCGAGCGCACGCAGATCGTGTTCGCCCAGCGTCCAGTTGCAGGCGATCTGCATCAGCTGGGACTGGATGGTCTCCCCGGCCTGGAGCGAGTCGTCGATGAGCAGCACGAACGGCACACCCGGGGTGAGCTGGCGCATGATCAGCTGAGTGAGCACCAGCTCCCCGGTGCGGTCGTCCCGCACCGGTGCGTTCACCAGCAGGTCGTCGGGGGTGAGGTTGGCCGCCGGGACCAGGATCACTTCGGTGCCCGGATGGGCGTGCGGGATGTAGGACAGGAACGTCGACGTCTTGCCGATCCCGTGCTCGCCGAAGACCTGGCCGGTCTGCCGCATCGCGATCATGGCGCTGATGAACTGCTCCAGCCGGGCCCCGGTCCGTCCCGGCGGCTCGGGGTAGGTGGCGGTGGCCCGCCGCCCGCCGCTTCCCTCGGCCGCCCGCTCCTGCCGCCCGGCGGCCGTGTCCCTCGCGGGCGGCGCCGTCGTGTCCACACTGCTCACGGTGACTGAATCCCCCGTTGTTCCGTGTCGTTCGTCCATACGTGTCCGCACCCCTCCCGGCGGCGGGGACGGTTTCCCGGTTTCCGGGTTGCCCGGTTCCTCGGCTCAGCTGTCGCCGGTGACCACCCGGTGGCAGGCCATCGGCGGGTCGTGCCGCTCCGGCCAGTCGTCGCCGCCATCCGTGATCAGCCAGATCCACCGGTCGGGCTGGGCCGGGGTCACCTTCCGGGCATGGCCGTCGGTGACCATGATCACCGCGTCGGCGCGCTCCTCGAACCGCCGCCCGTCCACCGCCCGCCGCCCCTCCACGTAGTCCACGACCTGCTGGAAGTCGGTGCCCCCGCCGCCGCGCACCCGCTCTCCGGGGACGAACGGCATCAGCGCGCCGTCGAAGCTCAGCCAGTGGCTCTCGACTCCCTCGGTGCGGCCCACCAGCGTGGTGATCCAGTCGATCACCGGCTGGGGCATCGACCCCGAGGTGTCCAGCGCGATGACCACGACCTTGGTGCGCTCCGCGCCCCGCCGCGCCAGCATCGGGTCGTGCCCGAGCGCCAGCAGCACCGCCCCCTGCTTCTTCGGGTAGATCAGCCGCTCACCCTCGCGGAGCTTGGAGGCGAGGGTGTCGGCCAGCCACCGCCGCCACCACTCCACCCGCCGCGTCCGCTGCGTCTCTCCCCGCAGCGCGCCCAGCCCCATCCGCCCCCACATCTTCTCCAGCCGCTTGCCGCCGCCGGTGGTGCGGTCCGCGAGGGCCAGCAACTCGTCCCGGGCGAGCCCTTCGCCGCGCAGCGCGCCGCGCATCACCTCGGCAAGCGTCTCCTCGACCGCCGAGGTCACCGCCTCCGCGTCCATCGGCAGCCGCTGCTTCGCCCCGGTCCCCTCGCCGTCCCCGCCGGGGCCCATATGGATGCACAGGACCGGCGGCACGGGAGGGGTGCGCATCCGCTTCAGCTCCCCGTAGATCCTCAGGTCGGTCTCGGTGAAGTCCCGGTAGGTCAGCGGCTCGAAGCCCTGCTCGCGCAGATCGGCCACGTACTGCCGGTGCACCTCGTGCGGATCGACGCCCACCGGCTCCCGGTGGGTGCCGCCCGCGCCGTCCGGCACCTCACGCGTCGGCAGACCGCCCTGTGCCAGCCGGAGCAACGCCACGTGGTTGATGGCGACTTCGGCCGCCAGGTCGAAGACCGGGTCGGCGCGCAGCTCCTCGTCCACGTACAGATGGCGGTGGATCAGGTGCCGCGCCTCGTGGAACAGGACGAAGCGCACCCCGCTCGGCCCGATCGCGACGAAGAACTCCGGGTTGTACAGCAGCAGACAGGTGCCGTCCCCCGTGGCCACCACCGCCGCCGTGTCCACCGCCGTGGTGGGGATCTGGTAGTGGCACTTGGCATACAGCCACGAGGACACCACGCTGTCCTTGACCCCGAAGTCCAGCAGCGCCGCCTCCTTGAGCCTGCGGCCCTCCTCGGCCACCGCCGGATCGTCCGGTTGGCAGGCCAGCAACGCCCGGCGGTCGGCCAGGTCGATCACCCCCCGGCCCGGCGCGTGCCGGCTTTCCCCCGCTACCTGTGCCACTGCCTTCCCTCCGCTCCGACCTGCACGGGAGCGTAACCCCTCGCCGTGGGCGGCCTTCTGCCGCCCACACCGAAAACGTTATCCGCCGGGTACGACAACGCGGCGGGTGAGTGCGCGCGGTCAGCCCTGGCGCAGGTCCCAGGCCACCTGGGCCACATCGGCGATCATGGCGACGATGTCCGGCCGGTCCTCGCCGCCGTTCAGATGCCGGTACTCGGTGCCCACCGTGATCACCATGCGCTCGGGCAGGCCCGGCAGCGGGAACGCGTTCTCGGCGATGAGCTTGCGGGCCGCCTCCAGGGCGGGGACCCCGGCCGTGTGCAACTGCCGTGCCCGGTCCCGGATGTGCTCCAGATAGCCGATGTGGCCGCGGACCCCCTCCCGGTCCAGCACCGGCCCATGACCGGGGACGATGGTCTGCGCCCCGGTGTCCAGCACCCGCTCACATGCGGCGATCACGCTGTCCAGCGGACCGGCCCAGTGCACCGCGTGGTCGCCTGGGTCATCGGGGCTGGAGGCGAAGATGACATCGCCGGTGAACGCCACCTTCTGCTGCGGCAGATACGCGATGAGGTCGCCGGTGGTGTGCGCGGCGGGCAGCGCGGTCAGCTGCACCGGCACCTGCCCGATGCGCAGGTCCAGCTCGCCCGTGAAGGTCGTCGTGGGCTCGACGACCTCGGTGTCGGCCCAGTTGAACCGTCCGAAGTGGCTTTGGAGATACCACCCGAGCGGCGTCTCCGGGTCGCTGCCGCGCACCATGGCGTGCAGCTGCTGCGGAGCCGGTTCGTACTCGATGTGGCCGAGCGCCTCGCGAGTGGCCACGACGTCGGCACCGCGCACGACCTCCGCGCCCCACAAGTGGTCACCGTTCGCATGGGTGACGATCACTCGCCCGATCCGGCCCCCCTCGGGCAGCAGCGACCGGCTGCGGTCCAGGAAGTCCTGGGCCATGCGCCGGTCGTAGGGGGTGTCGATCCAGGCGGCGGCGCCATCGGGGGAGACGATCAGCCCACAGTTGGCGAGTCCCCATCCGGCGCTGGGCGTGGGAGTCCACAGGTGCACACCGTCGGCGAGGCGGATGAGCGGTGATGGCGAGTTCATGGTCGCACAGTACTCAGCGGCGGCCGGACGTTCACTCGAACCCGCCCGTGGCTCCGGCTCAGGCCGTCATGGGCCGGTCCGCCGGTCCGACCGGGGCCGGGAGGGCGGTGTCACCGGCCAGATAGCGGTCCACCGCGGCCGCCGCCGAGCGGCCCTCGGCGATCGCCCACACGATCAGCGACTGCCCGCGGCCCGCGTCACCGGCCACGAAGACCCCCTCGCGGCCGGTTCCGAAGTCGGCGTCACGGGCGATGTTGCCGCGCGCGTCCAGCTCCAGGCCGAGCTGGCCGAACAGTCCGCCGTCCCGCTCCGGACCGCGGAAGCCGAGCGCGAGCAGCACCAGATCGGCCCGCAGCACTCGTTCGCCGCGTCCGTCCCCGGGCTCCTCGGCCCGGCCCTCCGGACCCGTCCCGACGAGGCGCAGCGCCCGGACCCTGCCGTGCGGCCGCCCCGGGCCCGGTGCGTCCCCCTCGAAGCGCACGGTGGTGGCCGAGAACACCCGGGCGTCCACGTCCGCCTCCGGGGAGGCCGCCAGTTCCCGCGCCTCCTCGTGTGCGGCGGACATCCGGTAGATCTTGGGGTATGTGGGCCAGGGCTCGCCCTCCGCCCGCTCGTCCCCGGGCAGGGGGTGGATGTCCAGCTGGGTCACGGAGGCGGCGCCCTGCCGCAGCACCGTGCCCAGGCAGTCCGCGCCGGTGTCCCCGCCGCCGACGATGACCACGTGCTTGCCCTCGGCGGTGATCGGCGGCCGGTCGTAGTCGCCCTCCTGGACCCGGTTGGCCAGCGGCAGGTACTCCATCGCCTGGTGGATCCCCGCCAGCTCCCGGCCCGGCACCGGCAGTTCGCGCCAGGCCCGCGCGCCCACCGCTATCACCAGCGCGTCATAGCGCGCCCGCAGCTCGGCGGCGTCCACATCGGTGCCCACGCCCACGCCGGTACGGAACTTGGTGCCTTCCGCGCGCATCTGCCACAGCCGCCGGTCCAGATGGTGCTTCTCCATCTTGAACGAGGGGATGCCGTACCGCAGCAGCCCGCCCACCCGGTCGTCCTGCTCGTACACCGCCACCGTGTGCCCCGCGCGGGTGAGCTGCTGGGCGGCGGCCAGCCCCGCGGGGCCCGAGCCGATCACGGCCACGGTCCGCCCCGACAGCCGCTCCGGCGGCTTCGGGGCCGCGTACCCGCTCTCCCAGGCCCGGTCGGCGATGGCGACCTCGACGTTCTTGATGGTCACCGCGGGCTGGTTGATCGCCAGCACGCACGCACTCTCGCAGGGCGCCGGGCACAGCCGCCCGGTGAACTCCGGGAAGTTGTTGGTCGCGTGCAGCCGCTCACTCGCCCGTCGCCAGTCGTCGCGGGACACCAGGTCGTTCCAGTCCGGAATGAGATTCCCCAGCGGGCAGCCGTCATGGCAGAACGGGATCCCGCAGTCCATGCAGCGATCCGCCTGCGCGGAGATGATCGGCAGCAGTCCGCCGGGGACGTACACCTCGTCCCAGTCGCGCACCCGCTCCTCCACCGGGCGGCGCGGCGGAAGGCGGCGTGGTGTGGTGAGAAAGCCCTTGGGATCGGCCATGACCTCCTCCAGTGCGCATGTCCTGGTCTGGCCGCTTTCACCCCACTGTACGGCCGCCGGGCATCCGGTCCAGGGCCTCGGCGGCCTCGGCCATGATCCGCTCCACCAGCTCCGCGCACGACGGCAGATCGTCGATCACCCCCGCCACCTGCCCGGAGGCCATCACGCCGGTGTCGGTGCGGCCGTCCACCATCGACGCCTTCAGCAGCATCGGGGTGTTGGCGGCCAGCAGCACCTGGCTCCAGGAGAGCCCCTTGCCGCGCCGCATCGCCCGGCCGTCGCGCACCATGCGCGCCCAGCTCAGCCCGGACAGCCGCCGGAAGGCCGCGGCGTGGCGCACGGCGCGGACGAGGGCGGCGGCGCGCCCGGAGCGTTCCAGGGAGGCGACCAGCTCGCTGCGGAGCATCCTGTGGGGGAGCCCGTCCACCGCGGTGGTGACCGTGACGTCCGAGGCCGCCGCCGCCAGATAGCGGGCCTTCACCGCGGCCGGGACGGTGCTGTCGGAGGTCAGCAGGAAGCGGGTGCCCATGGCGATCCCGGCCGCCCCGTACGCGAGCGCCGCCACCAGGCCGCGCCCGTCGTGGAAGCCGCCCGCGGCCACCACCGGGATGTCCACCGCGTCCACGACCTGGGGGAGCAGCACCGTGGTCGCCACCTCGCCGGTGTGGCCGCCGCCCTCGCCGCCCTGCACCACCACCGCGTCCGCGCCCCAGCCCGCCACCTTCTCGGCGTGCCGCCGGGCGCCCACGGACGGGATGACCACCACGCCCGCGTCCTTCAGCCGGGAGATCAGCTCACGCTTCGGAGCCAGCGCGAAGGACGCCACCCGCACGCCCTCCTCGATGATGATCCGCACCCGTTCCGCGGCGTCCTCCGCGTCGGCCCGCAGATTGACGCCGAAGGGTGCCTCGGTGCGGGACGCCACCTCCCGCACCGCCGACCGCAGCCGCTCCGGGGACATGGTGGCGGAGGCGAGGATGCCCAGTGCTCCGGCGTTGGCGGTCGCCGAGACCAGCCGGGGGCCCGCCACCCACCCCATGCCCGTCTGGACGATCGGATGCCGCACGCCGACGAGCCGGGTCAGCGCCGTGTCCATCGGCGCCGTGTCCATCAGGGCCTTACCTCATGCTCGCGCAGCCCCGCCGGATCGATGGCCTCCCGGATCAGCCGCAGCTCCTCGGCGGTCGGCTCCCGGGTGGCGGGAACGCCGTCGGCGATGGTGAGCGGGAAGCCGGTCGCCTCCCGTACCCGCTCGGCGGACACCCCTGGGTGCAGGGAGCGCACCCGCAGGGTGCGGTCCGGTGTGTCGAAGTCGAGCACCGCGAGGTCGGTCACCACGCGGGGGATGCGGTGGAAGCGCGTCGCGGAGGGACCGGCGGCAGCGGCCCGGTCGTAGCCGACGCCGCACACCATGTCGACGCGTTCGACGAAGACGCGCGGGGAATGCCGGGGCACCCAGTAACTCGTCGGATTGTTGAGGGTGTTGACGGGCGCTCCGCGCACGCCCAGCAGCTGCCGCCGGGGCTGCTTCCAGTCGCCGATGCAGGAGATGTTCTGGTTGCCGTGGGCGTCGAGCTGGCTCGCGCCCATCATCACATGGCGCTTGCCGCCCATGACCAGCGCGAGGTGGCGGCGGTACGGCAGCCAGCCCTCCACGGTCGCGTCATCGGCGCCGACCAGCAGCGCCTCGCCGTCGGTGAGCAGCAGATCGGGCGCGAAGGTGAGCCGCGCCAGCCGGGCGCCGAGCCGCGGTATGAGGCCCATCGGGGCGGCCAGCACCTCCCCGTCGCCCCGCCAGGCCTCGGCACAGGCCAGCACGCAGTACTCGGCCCGGGTGACGGTCATTCCGCGCCCTCCTTCGCGTACGCCGCGACCGCGGCCTGGTACGTGTCCTCGTCCCCCGCCAGGAACCGCCGGGTGAACGCCTGCCAGGCCGCCGGGTCGGCGGCGGCCTTCGCGTACGCGCGCTGGAAATCCTCGTCCCGTCCGTAGTCGGGGGCGCAGGACGTGAAGTGCGCGCCGTGCGGAGTCTCGATCACGCCGGTCACCGCATGGCGCCCCACCAGCAGGGACTGCGGACCGGCCGTTTCCAGGAACTCCGTGGCGGGGACGACGCGTTCGCAGGAGAGATACGCCTGCTCCGCCGCCTCGCAGAACAGGTCGTCGAAGTACGGGTCGGGGCCCAGGTACTGGCCGTTGCCCTGGGCGTCGGCCCGGTTGAGGTGGACGAGCGCCACGTCCAGCCGCAGCGCGGGGACCGCCACCAGCTCCTCGCCGTCCTCGTACGGCGAGACCACCGTCCGCAATCCCGGGTTGACCGTCATCACGTCCGACCCGAGGCCCGCCCGGATCGGCAGGAAGGGAAGCCGGTGCACGGCCGCGGTCAGGCCCCACAGGAACATCGCCTCGTCCAGCTCCGCCAGTTCGAAGTCTGCGCGCTCCCGCGCCGCCCGGAAGTGCGGCTCCAGCGGGATCGAATCGAGCGTGGCGAAGGCCGTGACCAGCTTGCGGACCTTCCCGGCGGCGGCCAGCAGCCCGACGTCCGGCCCGCCGTACGAGACCACGGTCAGATCGCGGACGTCCGTACGCAGCAGCGCGCGCACCAGCGCCATCGGCTTGCGCCGGGAGCCCCAGCCGCCGATGCCCACCGTCATGCCGCTCTCGATCCGGCCGACGGCCTCCTCCGCGCTCATGCGCTTGTCGCTCACCGCCGCTCACCGCCCCCGTGGCCGGACCCGTCCGAGACGAACGCGTCCCGGTGCTTGTCGGAGATCCCCGCGAGATTCGCCTCGAAGGTGAAGCCCTGCTCGAAGCGGTAGCTGCGGTGGACGTCGACCGGGTCGATGCCGTTGATCGCCGCCTTGGCGAGCCGCAGCAGCGCACCGTCCTTGGCGGCGATCTCCCGGGCCAGCTCCAGCGCGGCGCTCCGTAACGCGGCACGGGGCACCACCCGCCACACCGAGCCGTGCCGGTGCAGCTCCCCGGCGGTCGCGGTGCGCGAGGTGTAGTACAGCGCGCGCATCAGGTGCTGGGGGACGAGCCGGGCCAGATGGGTGGCCGCGCCCAGCGCTCCCCGGTCCAGCTCCGGCAGTCCGAACGTCGCGTCCTCGGCCGCCACGATCGCGTCCGCGTTGCCCGCCAGGCCGATGCCGCCGCCGAGACAGAAGCCCTGCACCGCGGCGACGACCGGGACCGGGCAGTCGTAGACGGCCGCGAACGCCGCGTGGCAGCCGTGGTTGGCGCCGATGAGCGCCTGGTGCCCCTCGGTGCGCTGCATCTCCTTGATGTCCACCCCCGCGTTGAACCCCCGGCCCTCGGCGGCCAGGACCACGCAGCGCACCGCGGCATCGGCGCCCGCGGTGCGCAGCGCGTCGGCCAGCTCGTACCAGCCGTGCACGGGAAGGGCGTTGACGGGTGGGAAGTCCACGGTGACGACGGCGACGCCCGCTTCGGGGGCGGAGGTGGAGACACCCATGAGCAGATCCGCTACCTTTCCACCAAACGTTTGTTAGGCGTGAAGGTAGCAGTGCCCGGCGCACAACGGGAGGGTGAGAAGGGGCCATGGCCGTCTCCATCGACCTGTCCGGACGCGTCGCCGTCGTCACCGGCGGCACCCGCGGCGTCGGCGCGGGCATCGCCCGCGCCCTGCTCGCGGCGGGCGCCGACGTGGTGGTCTGCGCCCGCCGCCCGCCGGACCACCCGGTCGCGGCGGCCGGGCGCACGGCCCGCTTCCGGGCGCTCGACGTCCGGGACGCGGCCGCCGTCGCGGACTTCTTCGCCTGGGTGCGCGATACCCACGGCCGACTGGACGTCCTGGTCAACAACGCCGGAGGCAGCCCGTACGGGCTGCTCGCCGAGTCCGGCCCGCGCCGCGCCGCGCGGGTCGTCGAACTGAACCTGATCGCCCCGATGACCGTCGCCCTCGGCGCCTACGAGGTGATGCGCGATCAGGAGGGCGGCGGCTCGATCGTGATGATCGGCAGCGTCAGCGGCACCCGCCCCTCGCCGGGCACGGCCGCCTACGGAGCCGCCAAGGCGGGCCTGGACAACCTCGCCCGCACCCTCGCCGTGGAATGGGCCCCCGCGATCCGGGTCAACACCCTGGTCCTCGGCATGGTCCACACCGAACTCGCGCATCTGCACTACGGCGACGCCACCGGCGTGGCCGCCGTGTCCCGCACCGTGCCGCTGGGCCGCCTCGCCGACCCGGCGGAGGCGGGCGACGCTTGCGTCTTCCTCGCCTCCCCGATGGCCGCGTACATCACCGGCGCGAGCCTGGCCGTCCACGGCGGCGGAGAGCGCCCGGCGTTCCTGGCGGCGGCGCGGTCCCAGGCGGACGCAACGCCCTCAGCAGGCCCAGGAGCAGGACCAGGCCCAGGAACAGGAGGAGCAGGATGACAGGCATCTGCACCGGACGCGTCGCCGTCGTCACCGGCGCCGGACGCGGCCTCGGCCGGGCGCACGCGCTCGCCTTCGCCGCCGAGGGCGCGCGGGTCGTCGTGAACGACCTCGGCGTGGGCCCGGACGGCGCCGGGGAGTCGACGAGCCCCGCGCAGGAGGTGGCCGAGGAGATACGCGCCCTTGGCGGCGAGGCCGTGGCGCATGCCGGTGACATCGCCACCGCCGACGGCGCGGCCTCCCTCGTCGCCGCCGCCCTCGACACCTACGGCCGGCTCGACACCCTCGTCAACAACGCCGGATTCCTGCGCGACCGCATGCTCGTCAACCTCGGCGAGGACGACTGGGACGCCGTGATCCGCGTCCACCTCAAGGGCCACTTCCTGCCGCTCAAACACGCCGCCGCACACTGGCGCGCCGAGGCGAAGGCGGGTCGGACGCCCACCGCACGCGTGGTCAACACCGGCTCCGGTGCCGGACTGCTGGGCAGCGTCGGGCAGGGCAACTACGCGGCCGCCAAGGCCGGGATCGTCGGCCTCACCCTGGTGGCCGCGGCCGAGCTGGGCCGCTACGGGATCCAGGTCAACGCGATCGCCCCGGCGGCCCGCACCCGCATGACGGAGTCGACGTTCGCCGACACCATGGCGGCGCCCGACGAGCCCGGCGCGTTCGACGCGATGGCCCCCGGCAATGTCTCACCGCTCGTCGTCTGGCTCGGCTCCGCCGCCTGCGCCGGGGTCACCGGACGGGTCTTCGAGGCCGAAGCCGGGCGCATCACCGTCATGGACGGCTGGCGGCCCGGGCCGACCGCCGACAAGGGCGCCCGCTGGACCCCGGCCGAGGCCGGTGAGGCCGCGGCGAAGCTGCTCGCCGCCGCCGAGCCGCCGGGACCGGTGTACGGGGCGTCCTGACGACGAGCCGATTCGACGCACCCGGGCACGCATGCGGCGACCCGGACCCGGTCAGGGCACGCACCCTCACGGCACGCATCCGGCGCGCCGCAGCACCGTCATGAACCGGGAGGCGAAGACCGGGTGGCCGTCGGCCGAGGGGTGCAGCCGGTCCAGGCCCTCCGGCTCCAGCAGCAGCCGCGAACAGCCGGGCCCGAACACCTCCGGACCGTGGACGTAGTGCAGGTGTTTGTCGCCGTGGTCGCGCAGCAGCGCCACGGCCCGCCGTATGTGCGCCCGGCACTCGCGCATCGTCATCCCCGAGGGCCCGGGCACTTCCTCCCGCTCGGGCGCGGTGATGGTCGACATCACGGCGAACGGGGTGTCCGGATGCCCCTCCCGGACGGTGCGCACGAAGCCGACGAGCGCCGAGGCGAGCGCGTCGCGGTTGTGGCTCCCGAGCGCCTGGATGTTGATGCCGACGCAGACGGTGAGCAGCTCGGCCGGGAGGTCCCGCATCAGCCGCGCCGTCATCGGCTGGAGGCAGCAGGCCGCCCCGAGGGCCAGCGAGGTCAGGTCCCACCCGGCGCGGCGCGCCACCAGCGCGGCCCAGGTCCGGCTGGGCGACGCGGCCCCGCGCCCCTGCGAGATGGAGCTGCCGAAGTGGACCCAGCGCGGCCGCTGTTCGGCGCTGTCGCGCTCGACGGCGGAGCCCGCGTCCAGCGTCAGCCCCCGCAGCCGGAACTGGTGGTAGTACGGCAGCCACAGCTCGACCGTCGTCATGCGCCCCGGCAGCCCGTCGACCCGGACCTCCGCGTCCCCGCCGTGCGCCTCCAGGTCGGCGGTGGCCGTCCGCCGCCCGTCGCACACCACGTCGAGCCGGGCCCGTTCCGCGGGGCCGTTCAGCCTCGGCGGGGGATCGGCCTGGTAGCGGCAGACGAGCGAGGGGCTGTCGGTGCGCAGGGTGACCCGCACTCCGGACGGCATCGCGGCCCGCCCCAGCCCGCCCTCGGGGAGGTACAGCGCGGCGTCCCCGTACGGCAGCCGCCAGGGAGCGGTCCATCCGGGGCCGCGCTGAAGCGACACCGCGCCCCGGTAGGTCAGGCGCGGATCGTCGTCACCGATGTCGAGCGGGGCGAGCCGATCGTGCATGACAGGGAGTCTGGCACGCCCCACCGACAGTGAACGCGCCTCAGATGCTGATGCCGCGGGCGCGCAGATAGCTCAGCGGGTTGATGTCCGAGCCGTAGGCGGGCCCGGTGCGCACCTCGAAGTGCAGATGCGGACCGGTGGTGTTGCCGGTCGAGCCCGAACGGCCGATCTGCTGGCCCACGTTGACGCCCTGCCCGGCGCGCACCGACAGCTGGGACAGGTGCGCGTACTGGCTGTACTTGCCGTCCGCGTGCCGGATGACCACCTCGTAGCCGTACGCGTCCGCCCAGCCCGCCGAGACCACCTGGCCCCCGGCGACGGCCTTCACCGAGGTGCCGACCCCCACCGGGAAGTCGATGCCGGTGTGATGGCCGCTCGACCAGCTGGACCCGGACGCGCGGTAGGCGGTGGTCGGGCTGACGCCGCTCACGGGCGCGGTGAAGCCGGTGGCGGCGGCGGGCTTGGCGGCGGGCTTGCTCGCGCGCCGCTCGGTCTGCTGCGGCTTGGCCTTCGCCTCGGGCTGCGCCTTGGCCTTCGCCTTGGGCTGGGCTCTGTGCTTGGCCTGGGGCTTCGCCGCGGGCTTGGGCTTGGCCTTCGCCTTCGCCTCGGGCTCGGCTTCCGGCGTGGCCTTGCCCCCGCTCAGGGAGAGCTTCTGGCCGGGGTAGATCAGGTCGGGGTCGGAACCCACCGTCGCGCGGTTGGTCGCGTAGAGCGCGTGCCAGCCGCCGCGCACCTCCTGCGCGTCGGCGATCCGGGACAGCGTGTCGCCGCTGACGACCACGTAGGGGCCGGATTTCGTGGTCGCGTTGCCCGGCAGGCTGGTGGGCGTCGGCTTGCTCTGCCGCATTTGCTCGGCGGTGTTCGCGCGCTCCTTGGCGACGGTCTTGACGACCTTCGGCGCGGTCTGCGGCGCGGCGGTGTCCTGCGCCAGTCCGGCCTTCCCCGAGCACACCGGCCATGCCCCCGGCCCCTGCCCGTCGAGCACCTTCTCGGCGACGGCGATCTGCTGGGCCTTGGTGGCCAGATCGGCCCGCGCCGCGTAGGCGGTGCCCCCGTACGCCTCCCAGGTGCTCTGGGTGAACTGGAGTCCGCCGTAGAAGCCGTTCCCGCTGTTGATGTCCCAATTGTTGGTGGACTCGCACTGGGCGACCTTGTCCCAGGTCTCGCTGGAGGCGGCGTTCGCGCCCGCGGCGGCGACGAGGGGGAGTGCGATGCCGGCGCCGCCCGCCGTGACGCTCAGCGAGGCACGGGAGATGCGGTTGGGCTTGTAACGGCGGTGGCGTCCCCGTAAGGGCATGGACGGCTCCTTCTCCTGCTGCCTGTGAAGTGCTGCCCGTGGGCGGGCTGCCAAAGCGGGCCAAACATAAGGGGCCCGATTTCGCCACAACAAGAGGGAGTTCACACCGAAAAAGGGCCACAGCGCGCTGTGCTGCGGCCCTCTTCCGGTAATGTGATGTGCATCACATGGATTCGGTCGGTGGTTCAAGCGGGACACAGGGTGACGATCATGCGCTCCCGCATCCCACCACCCCCACACGTCACATCCGTACCGCCAGCGACAGTGCGAAGCGGCCCGCGGCGTCGGTCCACCAGTGCCGCGACTCCAGCCCCGCGGCCGCCAGTTCGGCCCGCACCTTCTCCTCCCGGAACTTCGCGGACACCTCGGTACGGACCTCCTCCCCGGCCGCGAAGGTCACCGCGAGATCCAGCGCGGGGATCTTCGCGGTGAGGTCCTTGCGTGCGCGCAGCCGCATCTCGATCCACTCCCGCTCGGCGTCCCACACCGCCACGTGGTCGAAGTCCGCGGGGTCGATGTCGGCGCCCAGTTCCCGGCCGAGGACCCGGAGCACGTTCTTGTTGAACTCCGCGGTGACGCCCTGCGCGTCGTCGTACGCGGCGACGAGCGTGGCCTCGTCCTTGACCAGGTCGGTTCCGAGCAGCAGCGCGTCACCCGGCGACAGCAGGGCGCTCACCGAGGCCAGGAACTCCGCCCGCTCCGGCGGCAGCAGATTGCCGATCGTGCCGCCGAGGAACGCCAGCAGACGCGGCCCCGGAAGGTCGTCGGGCAGCGCGAGCCCGCCGAGGAAGTCGGCGACCAGCGCGTGCACCGTCAGCCCCGGGTGGTCGGCGAGCAGCGCGTGCCCCGCCAGCTCCAGGGCGCTCTCGCTGACATCCACCGGGACGTAGGCGTGCAGATCCGGCAGGGCCTCGATCAGATGCCGGGTCTTCTCGGAGGACCCGGAGCCCAGCTCGATCAGCGTGCGGGCGCCGGTGGCGTCCGCGATCTCCGCCGCGCGTGCGATCAGGATCTCCCGCTCCGCGCGCGTCGGGTAGTACTCGGGCAGCCGGGTGATCTCCTCGAAGAGCTCGCTGCCCCGGGCGTCGTAGAACCACTTCGGCGGCAGCTGCTTGGGGGTGCGGGTCAGCCCCTCGGCGACATCGGCGCGCAGGGCCGCGGCCGTGGCGTCGGCGGGCAGGGTGCGGGTGACGGTGAAGGGGCTCACGCGGAACCCTCCTTGAGTGCGGTGAGGAGTACATCGGAGCGGGTGGCGGTGAGCAGCGTGCGGTCGGGGACCTCGGTCCACCGCGGATCGTCGTCGTACGGCTCGGAGGCGACCACGACCGCGCGGTCCGGGCCGGTCAGGTACCAGAGCGTGTCGCCCCAGGCGGTGGCGGCGATCGTCTCCCCGTCCATGAGCAGCAGGTTGAGCCGCGAACCGGGTGCGGCGGCCGCCACCTCCTCCGTGGTCCGGCCCAGCGCCTCGGCCGGGTCGTGGCCCAGCCGCAGCGCGTGCAGCGTCAGCGCCCAGACGAGCGCCGAGTCGCAGCGCGCCTCGAGACCGAGCAGATCGGCGGGCGGCAGGGACGCGGCGAGCCCCGCGAGGGTGTGCGGCCAGCCGCTGATGGCCCCGTTGTGGCTGAACAGCCAGGCGCCGGAGGCGAAGGGCGAGGCGCCCGCCTCGCCGTCGGCGCTCGCCACGGTGGCGTCCCGCACCGCGCCCATCAGCGCCCCGGTCCGTACCACCCGGGCCAGATCGGCGAACGACAGGTCGCCCCAGATGGGCCCGGCGCGCCGGTAGCGCGCGGGCACCGGGTCGCCCGGCGCGTACCAGCCGACGCCGAACCCGTCGGCGTTGACGGTGCCGTGCGCCTGCCGCCGCGGCGCCCACGACTGCGTGAACAGGCTGTGCTCCGGTGCGATGACGACCTCGCCGATGGGCCGCTCGGGCCCCAGGTACGCCAGATGCCTACACACCGGCGCCCCCGGTGAACCCCCGCGCGCCCGCTGCCCGCTGTCGCGCCCTCATGAGACCTCTGCCGGGGACGCGTCGCGGGCGGTGCGGAAGCCCGAGAAGATCTGGCGGCGGATCGGCAGGTCCCAGTTGCGGAACGTGCCGCGGCAGGCGACCGCGTCCACGGCGAAGGAGCCGCCGCGCAGCACCTTGTACGCGGGCCCGAAGAAGACCTGTGAGTACTCGGGGTACGGGAAGACGGTGAACCCCGGGTAGGGCAGGAAGTCGCTCGACGTCCACTCCCACACGTCCCCGATCAGCTGCCGTACGCCCAACCCCGAGGCGCCCTGCGGATAGCTGCCGGCCGGTGCGGGCCGCAGATGGCGCTGGCCGAGGTTGGCGTGGTCGGGGGTGGGGTCCGCGTCGCCCCACGGATAGCGCCGGGACCGGCCGCTCTCCGGGTCGTGGCGGGCGGCCTTCTCCCACTCCTCCTCGGTGGGCAGCCGCCGCCCGGCCCAGCGGGCGTAGGCATCCGCCTCGTACCAGCTCACATGGATCACCGGCTCCTCGGGCGGCACCGGCTCGGTCACCCCGAAGCGCCGGCGCAGCCACTGGCCGCCCTCGCGCCGCCAGAACAGCGGGGCGCTCAGGCCGTGCTCCTGGATGTGCGCCCAGCCCTCGGCGGACCACCAGCGCCGCTCGGTGTAACCGCCGTCGGCGATGAAGTGCGCGTACGCGCCGTTGGTCACCGGGGTGGTGTCGATGAAGAAGGGCGGCACCAGCCGGTGGTGGGCGGGCCGCTCGTTGTCCAGCGCCCAGGGCTCGGACGAGGTGCCCATGGTGAACGGGCCGCCCGGGACCAGCACCTCGTCCGGCAGGGCGCCGCCGGAGGTGTCGGGCGGCGGCGGGGCGGTGAGGGCGGCGGGGCCGCGGCGCAGCTGATGGGTGATGAGCATCGTCTCGTCGTGCTGCTGCTCATGCTGCGCGATCATGCCGAACGCGAAGGCCGCGTCGACCAGCGGGGCGCCGCGCAGCTCGGTCCGCTCCAGGACGTCGAGCACCCGGTTGCGTACGTCCGCCACATAGCCGCGGGCCTCGGCGGGCGCCAGCAGCGGCAGCGTGGGGCGCTTCGCGCGCGGATGCTCGAACGCGTCGTACACCGAGTCGATCTCGGGGCGCAGGGCGTCCTGTCCGCCCACGGCGCGCAGCAGCCACTGCTCCTCCTGGTTGCCGATGTGCGCCAGGTCCCAGACCAGCGGCGACATCAGGGGGGAGTGCTGGGCGGTGAGGTCGTGTTCGTCCACGCAGGTGGTGAGGGTGTGGGTACGGTCGCGCGCGGTGCGCAGAACCGTTTCGGCACGCTGGCGCAGCGCCTCGGGGTCGAGTGCGGGGCCGGAAGCGGTCATGACCGTTCCTCCTTCCCGGGAAGGGGGGCGAGCAGATCGTCGGCCGGACATCGGCCGCGGGCGACATAGCGGTCCGCGAAGTCGGCGACGGCGGATACGACGGCGGGGGAGGCCCCGATCCGGGGCAGCGCCTCCAGCGCCGTGGCGAAGCAGGCCACGGCGGCGTTGCGCAGCTCGGGGTCGGTCAGGGCGTCACGGGTCGCCGTCATCCACAGCGGATTGCAGGGCGCGGGCCGGGCGCCCGCCGTCTCGGCGAGCGGTTTCACCACGCGGTAGACGGTCTCCGCGGCCTCCGGGTCGTCGAAGAGCGCCACGGTCACGGCGAGGGGCACGATCCACCCGTCGTCGCCGCTCTGCGCGTCGATCATGCGCAGTTCGAGGTGGCCGCGCGGGCGGACGGGCGGGAAGAGGGTCGAGACATGGAAGTCGAGGTCGTCCTGGGTGGGCGGCCGCGGCAGCCCGGTGCGGGCCCACTGCCGGAAGGTGAGTCCGTCCGGCACCGCCCAGCGCGTGCCGTCGTCCCGGATGGCCATCACGGGCGCGTCCAGCACGTACCCGGTCCAGGCAGTGCGCGGATCCCTGTCGTCGGGCGGGGCCAGCGTGCGCCCGGGGTCCATCGCCGCCCACAGCGCCTGCCGGGTGGAGCGGAAGCCGGTCGGGCGGCCCTCGCGCAGCGGAGAGTTGGCGAACGCGGCGGTCAGCACGGCGCCCAGCAGGTGGGCCAGGCGCCAGCGCCGGCCGAGGCCCAGCGGACCGGGCTCCTCCTGTCCGGCGTCCACACAGACCTGTACGGAGGCGGTGTTGCACATCATGGAGCGCCCCGCCGGTCCCCGGCGGTCGAAATAGGTCTCCATGGAGTCGTAGCGGGGTGTGGTGAGGATCCTGCGCGGTGGGCGCCAGGGGTCGTGTCCGTGACCGGCGATGCCGAGGCCCAGCTCGGCGAGGAGCGCGCGGACGAGGACCAGATCGGCGGCGGCGGACTCCACGCATGCGGTGAGGGAGTCGGCCGGGAGGGAGCTGAGCTCCAGCTGGCCGCCGGGTTCGAAGGTGAGCGCGGACGCGAGGCCCAGTCCGCGCAGGGCGGTGACCGCGGCTTCCAGCCGCGCCGCCTCGACGGGTTGTGCGGGGTCGTGCGGGTCGTACATGAGCCATTCGAGCTCGACGCCGATGCGTCGCGGAGGACCGGTCTTGAAGCAGATGCCGTGGAGTCTGGCCTCCATCTCGGCCTCGTCGATCGCCTTGCTGTCGGGCACAGTCGTCATCTCCCGTCCCGTTCCGGCCGTCGGATCGCTGCGATAGGAACCGATATGTCGCCGCCTACTCTTATCCGTCGAGGGTCCGGGCTCAAGGGTGCCTCCAGAGTTGCACAAGAGTTCACCGAGCGCCGGGCGGGAAAGGCAGGATGGCTGATGCCTCCGTACGAGCCGGTTCCCCTGCTCGTACCGACTGGTTAGTATGTGCGCCCCGACGGGTTTCGCGCCCCTACCGAAAGCTTCTGGAGGCCACCGGATGCAGGCATGGCGAGTGCACGACAATGGCGAGCCCCGTGAGGTGATGCGCCTCGACGACGTGCCCGATCCGGTGGCCGGGCCCGGGGAACTGCTCCTGCGGGTCCGCGCCGTCAACGTCAACTTCCCGGACGCCCTGCTGTGCCGCGGCCACTACCAGGTGCGGCCGCCCATGCCGTTCACCCCGGGCGTCGAGCTGTGCGGCGAGATCGTCGCCCTCGGCGAGGGGGCGCAGGGCGAGGTGGGCGCGCGCGTCCTGGCCACCCCCACGCTCCCCGCGGGCGGCTTCGCGGAGTACGTGACCGTCGACGCGGCCACCGTGCTGCCGGCGCCCGACGCACTGGACGACGCCCAGGCCGCGGCCCTGCACATCGGCTATCAGACGGGCTGGTTCGGCCTGCACCGCCGGGCCGGGCTGCGGGCCGGGGACACGCTGCTGGTGCACGCCGCCGCGGGCGGCGTCGGCAGCGCCGCCGTCCAGCTCGGCAAGGCGGCCGGGGCGCGGGTGATCGGTGTCGTCGGCGGCGAGGACAAGGCCCGGGTCGCCCGCGAACTGGGCTGCGACGTGGTGCTCGACCGGCGCGGCGACGACATCGTGGCCGCGGTCAAGGAGGCCACCGGCGGACGCGGCGCCGACGTCGTCTACGACCCGGTCGGCGGCGACGCCTTCGCCCAGTCCGTCAAATGCATCGCCTTCGAGGGCCGGATCGTGGTGGTCGGCTTCGCCAGCGGCGTCGTCCCGCAGGCCGCCCTCAACCACGCCCTGGTCAAGAACTACGCCATCCTCGGCCTCCACTGGGGCCTCTACAACACCTACGACCCCGCCGCGATCCGCGCCTGCCACGACGAGCTGACCAAGCTCGCCGCCCAGGGCACCGTCAAACCGCTGGTCAGCGAGCGGGTGCCGATGAGCGGGGCCGCGGACGCCGTCCAGCGCGTCGCCGACGGCGTGACCACCGGCCGCGTCGTGGTCGTCCCCGGACAGCCCGAGGGAGGCGCCCGATGAGCACGCCCGAGACCGCCCAGGACACCACCGCCGTGGACGCCGACGGACTGCGGCGCCGCACCCGCGCGCTCCTCGACGCCCACCCCCCGGCCACCACCGACCGCCTGGACTTCCTGCGCGCCCGCTTCGACGCCGGACTCGCCTGGGTGCACTACCCGGTGGGGCTGGGCGGCCTGGACGCCCCCCGCTCGCTCCAGGCCGTCGTGGACGCCGAACTCGAGGCCGCCGGCGCCCCCGACAACGACCCCCGCCGCATCGGCATCGGCCTCGGCATGGCCGCTCCCACCATCCTCGGCTTCGGCTCCGAGGAGCAGCGGCAGCGGCTGCTGCGCCCGCTGTGGACCGGCGAGGAGGTGTGGTGCCAGCTGTTCAGCGAGCCCGGCGCGGGATCCGACCTCGCCGCACTCGCCACCCGGGCGGTGCGCGACGGCGACGACTGGGTGGTCGACGGCCAGAAGGTCTGGACGTCCAGCGCACACCTCGCCCGCTGGGCCATCCTCATCGCCCGCACCGACCCCGACCTGCCCAAGCACCGCGGCATCACGTACTTCGTCTGCGACATGACCGACCCCGGTGTCGAGGTCCGGCCCCTGCGCCAGATCACCGGCGAGGCCGAGTTCAACGAGGTCTTCCTGACCGGCGTGCGCATCCCCGACAACCGCCGCCTCGGCGAGATCGGCGAGGGCTGGCGGGTCGCCCAGACGACCCTGATGAACGAGCGTGTCGCCATCGGCGGCGGCCGCGTCCCCCGCGAAGGCGGCATGATCGGCCTGGTCTCCGAAACCTGGCGCGACCGCCCCGAACTGCGCACCCACGATCTGCACCAGCGGCTGCTGCGGCTGTGGGTGGACGCCGAGGCCGCCCGGCTCGCGGGCGAGCGGCTGGGCCAGCAGCTCGCCGTCGGACAGCCCGGACCCGAGGGCTCGGCCATGAAGCTCGCCTTCGCCCGGCTCAACCAGGAGATCAGCGCCCTGGAGGTCGAACTGCTGGGGGAGGAGGGCCTGCTCTACGACGACTGGACGCTGCGCCGCCCCGAACTGGTCGACTTCACCGGACGCGAGGCCGGGTACCGCTATCTGCGCGCCAAGGGCAACTCCATCGAGGGCGGCACCTCCGAGGTCCTGCTCAACATCATCGCCGAACGCGTCCTGGGCCTGCCGCCCGAGCCGCGGACCGACAAGGACGTCCCGTGGAAGGATCTGCCCCGATGAGCACCCCGGACCTGCTCTACACCGAGGCCGAGGACGATCTGCGCGCCGCCGTGCGGTCGCTGCTCACCGACCGCTGCCCGCCCGCCGCCGTGCTCTCCGAGGCCGAGAGCGGCCGGGCGCACGACCCCGCACTGTGGCGCTCACTGGGCACCGAGATGGGCACGGCGGGGCTGCTCGTGCCCGACAAGCTCGGCGGACAGGGCGCTACCGCGCGCGAGGCGGCGGTCGTGATGGAGGAACTGGGCCGGGCCGTCGCCCCCGTGCCGTACCTCACCAGCGCCGTCGTCGCGGTCGGCGCCGTGCTGGGCTGCGACACCGGCGAGGCCGCCGTCGCGCGGCTGCTCGGCGCCCTGGCCGAAGGCCGTACGGTCGGCGCGCTGGCGGTTCCGGCGGCCACCACGCCCGGCGCCGCCGCCCCGGCCGTGACCGTACGGGTGGACGGCGACGGGACGCTCAGCGGCCGGATCCCCCATGTCGCGGGTGCGGCGGGCGCCGATGTGCTGCTCGTCCCCGCCGACGGGCCGGACGGATACGGCCTGTACGCCGTGGAGACCACGGAAGCCAGCGTCTCCGTGGAGCCCCTCACCTCGCTCGACCTCACCCGGCCCCTCGCCGCGGTGACCCTCACCGGCGCCCCCGCGCGTCGGCTGGCCGAGGCCGACCGCGCGCAGGACGCCGTCGTACGGGCGCTGCTGACCGGCGGCGGACTGCTCGCCTCCGAGCAGCTGGGCGTGGCCGAATGGTGTCTGACCGAGACCGTCCGCCACACCAAGGAGCGCCATCAGTTCGGCCGCCCCGTCGGCTCGTTCCAGGCGCTCAAGCACCGCATGGCGGCGCTCTGGCTGGAGCTGGTCTCGGCCCGCGCCACCGCCCGGCACGCCGCCGACGCGCTGGCCGCCGACAGCCCGGACGTCCCGGTCGCGGTGGCCGTCGCGCAGGCGTACTGCGGGCAGGTGGCGGTACACGCGGCCGAGGAGTGCGTGCAACTGCACGGCGGCATCGGCATGACCTGGGAGCACCCGGCGCACCTGTACCTCAAGCGGGCCAAGAGCGCCGAGACCCTGCTCGGCACCCCGGGCCGCCACCGCCGGGCGCTCGCCGACCTGGTGGACCTCTCCGCCCCCACGGGCTGACCGGGCCCACGGGCTGACGGTCCCACGGGCTGATGCCCGGTGAATCCGCCCCGCTGCCGGGCGGATTCACCGGGCGATGTCGGCACGCGGAGGTCGAACGGGAGATCGGCACTCGTGTGGAGCACCCGTTACGAGTGGATTCAGGGCGATTCTGGGCCACACTGACGGCCGGATCCCGATCCCCTGAAGCGGCCCAGGAGGCTCCCCATGGCCATTTCGATCTCCGTGGTCCTGCTCCTGCTGATCCTCGCGGTGGTCTTCCTGCGCAGCGGCGGGCTGCGCGTCTCGCATGCCCTGGTCTGCGTCACGCTGGGCTTCTACCTGGCGAGCAGCAGCATCGCGCCGACCATCTCCGAGGGCCTGTCCGCGACCGCGGACGTGGTCAGCAGCGTCCGCCCCTGACCGGCGCCCGCGGCCGCGGTGCGGCCACCGCTCAGCGGCCGATCTCGACGTCCTCCAGCACACCCAGGGCGTCGGGCACCAGAACCGCGGCCGAGTAGTAGGCGCTCACCAGATACGACGTGACCGCCTGCTCATTGATGCCCATGAACCGCACGTTCAGGCTGGGCTCGTACTCATCCGGAATGCCCGTCTGATGCAGGCCGATCACGCCCTGGCTCTCCTCCCCGGTGCGCAGCGCGAGGATCGAGCTGGTGCCGGACTCGCTCACCGGGATCTTGTTGCAGGGCAGCAGCGGCACCCCGCGCCAGGCGCGCACCGCGACCCCTGCCACCTCGGCGCCCTGCGGATACAGCCCCCGGCTGCTGCACTCGCGGCCGAAGGCGGCGATGGTGCGCGGATGCGCCAGCAGATACTGCGTCTTGCGGCGGCGGGCCAGCAGCTCGTCCAGATCGTCCGGGGTGGGCGGGCCGCTGCGGGTGTGGATGCGCTGGGAGAGGTCGGCGTTGTGCAGGAGACCGAACTCCCGGTTGTTGACCAGTTCGTGCTCCTGGCGCTCGCGCAGCGCCTGGATGGTCAGCTTGAGCTGCTCCTCGACCTGGTTCATCGGCTCGTTGTAGAGGTCGGCGACGCGAGTGTGGACGCGCAGGATCGTCTGGGCGACGCTCAGCTCGTACTCACGCGGCTTCAGCTCGTACTCCGCGAACGTCCCCGGCAGCGTCGGCTCCCCCGTATGGCCGGAGGCGACCGCGATATCGGCCTCCCCCTTCCGGTTCTGCGCGGGCGCGGTCCGCCCGGACGCCTCCTGGAGGTGGCTGCGCAGCGCCCCGGACCGGTCGGCGGCCTCCTGGAAGACCCGGCGGGGGAGGGTGAGCACCGTGGTCCGGGTGACGGCCCGTGCGGTGAACTCCCAGGTGCGCTCCGGCCCGGTGAGCACCTCGTCCCCGAAGTACTCCCCGTCGGCCAGCAGCCCCAGCGCCGTGCCCTCGTCGTACGCCCCGGGCGCGATCTGCCGGACCTTGCCGTGGGCGATGAGGTACACCTGATCGGCCGGGCGCCCCGCCTCGACCAGCACATCGCCCGGCGCGTACTCCCGCTGTACGCAGCCGTCCGCCAGCGCCTCCAGCACCGCGGCGTCACCGAAGCCGCGCAGCGTCGGCAGCTCACCCAGCTCCGGCGGAATCACCCGTACCTCGGAACCGGTGCTGATGAACTCGATCCGTCCGTCCCCGACCGTGTAGCTGAGCCGCCGGTTCACCCGGTACGTACCGGCCGACACCTGGACCCAGGGCAGCACGCGCAGCAGCCACCGGGAGGAGATGGCCTGCATCTGCGGCACGGACTTGGTCGTGGTCGCCAGATTCCGGGCGGCGGCCGTACCCAGGCTCAGCGGCTGCTCACCGGACTCCACGGAGGTGGTCATCTGTGTTCATCACCCATTTCGGTAGAGGGGGCGTTGCGGGAAGGTCATCCGGGCGGCCGAGGGCGCGGCCGCCGGGCCATCAGAGTCCGATTTCCACGTTCTCCAGGATTCCGAGCGCGTCCGGGACGAGGACGGCCGCGGAATAGTAGGCGCTGACGAGGTACGAGATGATGGCCTGGTCGTTGATTCCCATGAACCGGACGGAAAGACTCGGCTGGTATTCATCCGGAATTCCGGTCCGGTGGAGGCCGATCACGCCCTGGTTCTCCTCGCCGGTGCGCAGCGCGAGGATCGAACTGACGCCGCTGCGGGTCACCGGAATCTTGTTGCACGGGAAGATGGGCACCCCGCGCCAGGCCGGCACCGCGTGCCCGTTCACCTCCGCGTGCTGCGGCACGATGCCCCGGCTGTTGAACTCCCGGCCGATGGCCGCGATGGCCCGCGGGTGGGCCAGGATCAGCCCCGGGTCCTTCCAGACGGTGGCCAGCAGCGCGTCGAGGTCGTCGGGGGTGGGCGGGCCGCTGCGGGTGTGGATGCGCTGGGAGAGGTCGGCGTTGTGCAGCAGGCCGATGTCCGGGTTGTTGACCAGCTCGTGTTCCTGGCGCTCGCGCAGTGCCTCGATGGTCAGCCGGAGCTGCTGCTCGACCTGGTTCATCGGCTCGTTGTAGAGGTCGGCGACGCGGGTGTGGACGCGCAGGATCGTCTGGGCGACGCTCAGCTCGTACTCACGGGGCTTCAGCTCGTACTCCGCGAACACCCCGGGCAGGAGCGGCTCGCCCGTGTGCCCCGAGGCCAGCTCGATGGAGGCCTCACCGTGCTCGTTCTGCGGGGCCACCGGCGCCGAGCGCACCGCCTCCACATGCGCCCGCAGCTCCCGGGACCGGTCCAGCTGCTCTTCGAACTCCTGCCGGGACAGGGTGAGCGCCGTGCAGGAGGTGACCGCCTTGGCCGTGATGCCCCAGGTGCCGGGCTCGGCGGCGGCCAGCTCCCGCTCGCCGAAGTGGTCGCCGCCGGCGGCCGAGCCGACCACCGAGGGCTCGTCGAACGCCCCCTCGGTCAGCTTGTCGACCTTGCCGTGGGCGAGCAGGACCAGCTCGTCCGCCGGGTGCCCGGCCTCCACCAGCAGCTCCCCGGGTGCGAACTCGCGCTGGGTGAAGCGGTCCGCCAGCGCTTCCAGCACCTCGGTGTCCTCGAAGGCGCGCAACAGCGGCAGCTCGCGCAGCTCGACGGGGATGACCCGCACCGTCGACCCGGTGGTGGTGAACTCCACCCGCCCGTCGCCGAGCGTGTGCGACGCCCGGCGGTTCACCCGGTACGAACCGCCCGGAACCTGCACCCACGGCAGCATGCGCAGCAGCCACCGCGAGGTGATGCCCTGCATCTGCGGCACGGACTTTGTCGTCGTCGCCAGATTCCGTGCCGCCTCCGTGCCCAGGCTCGTGGGCGGCTGCGGATTGCCGATACCGGAACCTGATTCAACGGACGTCGTCATCGTGAATGCTCACCCATCCCTGGACGGACTTGAAGAGATATCCCCGCTCGAGCAACTGCCAAGCTATCAGCGGATTTTGGGCCATGCATTCACTCAAAAGAGTGCGCCACCAGGGGTTTGCGGAATTAGTGCCGGGTGAATACTCCGATCCCATTCGGAACCGGTCGCTCGGCGCCGCCCGAGGGGTGGTTGCGCACCGTCGTCCGTGCGCCGTCCGGCTCGCGCGCGACGAGCGTGGACGAGCCGCCGCCGTCCAGATCGACCGCGTCCTCGGCGCCGGTGTCGAGCATGAGGTCCGCGAGTTCACCGATGGTCAGTCCCTTGCGGTAGTCCGGGCCGCCGTCCAGGGCCAGCAGATAGAGCCGGTGCCCGCCGTCGGCGATGCCCGCCGAGGTGCGTACGGCCGCGTCGACCGTGTCCAGCCCCGCGAGCGGGCGGTCGTCCCGGACGATCGGAAAGCCGCCGACCGCGAACGTGAACCGCGCCCGCTCCGCGCCCTCCAGCCGGTATCCGACGCGCACCCGGTCGCCGACCCGCAGCGCGCGCAGGTCCCGCGCGCCCGCCTCGCGCCCCACCAGGACGACCGTGTCCGGTGCGATCGCGCCCTCGCCCGGGGCGGCCGCCACCCGGGTGACCACGCCCCGGCGCACCGTCACCTCATAGGTCTCCTGGCCGCAGGGCGCCGCCCGGTCGGTGTCCGTCCCGCAGACCGCGCGGGCGCGGGAGGCCGTCCCCCAGTCGGAGGTGTACGCGCCGACGCCGCCCTCCGCCACCGCGTACTGGTTGACCCCGCGCAGCGGCAGCCTGCCCTGCCGGGCCTCCACGGTGCCCCGCAGCGTCAGCCGGCCGAGCCGGGCCACATGGTCCGCGCCCAGGCCGACCACGTCCTCCGTGGTGGTGCCGGGAGGCAGCACCGGGCCGAAGCGCTGGCCGTCCGGCACCGCCGACTTGAGCGCCGCCCCGCCGGCCACCGCGGGGCCGACCGGGGCGCCCGTGGCCGGCACTCCGGGGTGCTGGGTCTCGGAGATGTTGAAGAAGTCACCGTTCACGGCGGCGACCGCGCCGCGCTCGTCGGCCATGGCGGAGACCGGCTTGCGGGCGGCGACCGCGCCCGCGGTCAACAGATCGAGCGAGATGCCCGGTTCGCGCAGATCCACCGAGAGCAGATGGCCGTATGCCGTGCCGTGCGAGGCGGCCACGGTGAACGTCCGGTATTCGACGCCCGGCGCGATGACGGCGCTTGAGCCGAAGCGCGGCGCGCGGGCGTCGGCGTGCGCCGGTGCCGCCCCGGCCGCGTCCGTGCCCACCAGCGCGGCCCACGCCAGGACCACCGCCGCCACCCGCACCCGCGTTCCGTGTCCACGTCCCGTCATGGCTCTGTGCCGCCCTTCCGTCAGCCGATCCCGTCGCCACCGGACTTCGCCGCCCGCCGCCGGGGCCGCGGGAACGGCGTGGAAATGGCCGGGGACCACCTGCGGAACTCTTCGCACGCCCCTGCCCACGGGGACCGCGGCCCCCCGATACTCACTGGCGTCCGACGCGTACATCCGGCACCACGCCGGGACGAGAGCCGGGAGGCCCCATGGTCCGCCGTACACGCCGTGCCTTTGTCGTCACCCTCGGAGCCGCACTCGCGGGCGGCACCGCCGCCCCGGCGTTCGCGGACTCAACCGGCCCCAGGCCCAAGCCGCCGCTGCCCAGAGCCCATGCGCACAACGACTACGAGCACCCGCGCCCGCTCACCGACGCCCTGTCCCACGGCTTCGGCAGCGTCGAGGCCGACATCTGGCTGGTGGACGGAGAGTTGCTGGTCGCCCACGACGCGACCGACCTCGACCCCACCCGCACCCTGGAGTCCCTCTACCTCGACCCGCTGTTCCAGCGCGTCACGGCGAACCGCGGCCGGGTCTACCGCGGCTACGACCTGTCGCTGCAACTGCTGATCGACATCAAGACCCCCGGCGAGGCCACCTACCTCGAACTCGCCAAGCGGCTGCGCCGCTACAGCCGGATGTTCAGCACCGCCTACGGCGGGGTCGGCGGCCGGGTGCGGCGCGGCGCGGTGACCGCCGTCATATCGGGCGACCGCGGAGCCCGGGCACCGATGGAGGCCGAGAAGGTGCGCCACGCCTTCTACGACGGACGGCTGGAGGACATGGGAACCGGCGTGCCCGCCTCCTTCATCCCGCTCATCAGCGCCGACTGGACGAAGACCTTCACCTGGCAGGGCACCGGCCCGATGCCGCAGGAGGAGCGGGAGAAGCTGTACCAGATCACCGTCGCCGCCCGCGCGGCCCGGCAGAAGGTGCGCTTCTGGGCCACGCCCGACCTCGCGGGCCCGGCTCGCGAGGCCGTGTGGCGCGAGCTGCTGGCCGCGCACGTCGACTACCTGAACACCGATGACCTGGCGGGGCTGGAGGACTTCCTGCGCGGTGCCCACTGACACGGCAGCCCACTGACGCGGCAGCTCACTGACGCCGCACGCTCGCTGACGCGGCACGGGGATCCCGGCGGGCGGGCCCGGCGGACTCGCGAAATCGATTCGCGGGACGCCGGTCCGTTCCGCCATGCTGGCCGCCATGCTCATCAGGACCGCCACCCCCGAGGACTGGCCCGCGATCTGGCCCTTCCTGCACCGCATCGTCGCCGCGGGCGAGACGTACACCTACCCCCGGGACCTGGACGAGGACCGGGCCCGTGACATCTGGATGCTGAAGCCCCCGGGCCGGACCGTCGTCGCCACCGACGCCGACGGCACGGTGCTCGGCTCGGCCAAGATGAACCCCAATCAGATGGGACCCGGCGCGCACGTGGCCGGTGCCAGCTTCATGGTGGCGCCCGAGAGCGGCGGGCGGGGCGTCGGCCGCGGCTTGGGCGAACACGTCCTGGAGTGGGCGCGCGCCGAGGGCTACCAGGCGATGCAGTTCAACGCCGTGGTGGAGGCCAACACCCGGGCGGTCGCGCTGTGGCGCTCACTCGGCTTCGAGGTCGTGGGCACCGTACCCAAGGCGTTCCACCATCCGGCGGAGGGCTACGTCGGGCTGCACATCATGCACCGCTTCCTGTGACCGCGGCCGCCTCCCTGAGTCCCGCCGGATCGTCGAGGACGGCCTGCACCACCGAGTGCGCCGCGCCGAGCAGCGGGCCGTCGGAGCCCAGCCGTGAGACCGTCACCGCGCCCTGACCGGAGCGCGCCGGGTCCGCGACCCGCAGCGCCAACTCCCGCTCCAGGGCGGGCAGCAGCCAGGGCGCCAGCGGGGTGAGCGCGCCCCCGAGCACCACCGTGCGCGGGTCGAGGAGGTTCACGGCACCGGCCAGCGCGATGCCGAGTGCCTCGCCCGCGTCGCCCAGCGCGTGCCGCACCCGGCGGTCGCCGTCCGCAGCCCGCTCGGCCAGCAGGGCGATCCGGCCGCCGGGCCCGGGGTGCTGGGCGGCGGCCTGTTCGGGGGACAGCCCGCTCGCCCGCAGCACCGCTTCCTCGCCCGCGTACTGCTCCAGACAGCCGCGCCCGCCGCACGCGCACGCGGGCCCTTCGGGCCGCACCGGCACATGGCCCAGCTCGCCCGCGAAGCCGTGGGTGCCGCGCAGCAGCCGCCCGTCGAGCACGACCGCGGCGCCGATGCCGATTTCGGCCGAGACATGGACGAAGTCGCGCGGCGCCGGGTCATGACCGCCGCGCCACAGCTCGGCGAGCGCCCCGAGGTTGGCCTCGTTGTCGACGGTCAGCGGCAGCCCGGGCAGCGCGGCGCGCAGCGCGGGGCCGATGTCCACGCCCTCCCAGCCGAGGTTGGGGGCGCGCACCACCAGCGACGACTCGCGCGCCACCAGACCGGGCACCGCCACCGCGAGCCCGGCGGGGCGCAGCCCCTCGCGTACCGCCTCCGCCGCCACCTGCCGGACCAGCTCGGCGAGCCGGTCGAGCGCCGGGCCCACGGCGCGGTCCCGGTTGTCCGACGCCACCTCCGTACGCGCCCGCACCCGGCCGCCCAGGTCCACCGCGCAGACGGCCAGATGGTCCACGCCTATCTCCGCGCCGATCCCGGCCGGGCCGCGCTCGTTGAGCTGGAGCGCGCTGCCGGGGCGGCCGACGGTGCCGGGCCGGGAGGGCCCCAGCTCGACCAGCAGCCCGTCCCGGATCAGCTCGTCCACCAGCGTGGAGACGGCGGCCCGGGTCAGCCCGACCCGGGTCGCGACGGACGCGCGGGAGAGCGGTCCGTGCGCGGCCACGGCGTGCAGCACGAGGGAGAGATTGCGGCGGCGCATCGCCTGCTGGGTGTTGGGCAGTGGCGCTGCCACCGTCGTGGTCTCCTCTCCTGCGGTCCGTCTCGTGCGGCCCGTCTTGTGCGGCCCGTCTTGTGCGGTCCGTCTTGTGCGGCCCGTCTCGTGCGGTCGTCTTGTGCGGTCCGTCTCGTATGGTCCCGGTGCGGTTCAGGCCCGGCGCAGCAGCCCGTCCGCGTCGGTCAGCACCCGTGCGATGCGCTCCCGCGTCTCCTCGTCGCGTTCCACCGCCTCGTACGACGGCCCCTCCGCGGTCGCCCAGCGGCGTGCCACCGCCGCCGGGTCCTCGCCCAGCGCCAGCCCCGCGGCCTGGGCGGCGGCGCCGAGGGCGACCAGCTCCTGCGCCCGCGGCACCTGGACGGGGCGGCCGCTCAGCCGCCGCACCGTCTCGCGCCAGGCCGTGCCCTTGGCGCCGCCGCCGATGAGTAGCAGCGGCGTGTCGGGGGCCGCGTCCGCGTCCAGCACCTGGTCGAGCGCGGTCAGCAGGGTGAAGACGGCGCCGTCGTAGGCGGCCTGGAGGAGCCGGCCCGGTGTGGTGTCATGGCGCAGCCCGTGCAGCAGCCCGGAGGCATGGGGCAGGTTCGGGGTGCGCTCACCGTCCAGGAACGGCAGCAGTACGGCCGAGCCGCCCGGCTCCACCGCCTCCCGGTCCCGGCCCAGCAGCGCGGCGACCTTGTCGACGGCGAGCGTGCAGTTGAGGGTGCAGGCCAGCGGAAGCCAGGCGTCGCGGGTGTCGGCGAACCCGGCGACCATCCCCGTGGGGTCCGCGGGCCGGTGTTCCGAGACCGCGTACACGGTGCCGGAGGTGCCGAGGCTGAGCACGGGCTGCCCAGGCCGCAGCCCGAGCCCGAGGGCCGCGGCCATGTTGTCGCCGGTTCCGGTGGCCACCAGGGCGCCGGTGGGCAGCGGCAGGTCCGGCAGGTCCCGTACCGTCCCGGCCGCCTCGCCGTGCCGCAGCACGCGCGGCAGCAGGGCGGGGGAGAGCCCGATCCGGCCGAGGATCTCCTCGTCGTACGCCTCGGTGCCGGACGCCCACCAACCGGTGCCCGAGGCGTCGCCGCGGTCGGTGGTGCCGTAGCCGGTGAGCCGTTCGGTGAGGTAGTCGTGGGGGAGCCGGACGGCCGCGGTGGCGCGGGCCGCCTCCGGCTCGTTCTCCATGAGCCAGGCCCACTTGGTGACGGTGAACGACGTCGCGGGCACGCTGCCGATCCGCTCCGCCCACGCCTTGGGCCCGCCCAGCTCCTCGACCAGCCGGTCGCGCTGTGGCGCCGAGCGCACGTCGTTCCACAGCAGCGCGGGGCGCACGGGACGGCCGGAGGAGTCCAACGTCACCAGCCCGTGCTGCTGGCCGCCGATCGAGACCGCGGCCGCCTGCCTGGCGTGCGGACCGCACTGGCGCAGCGCCTCGGCCAGCGCCTCCCACCACTGCTCGGGATCGCTCTCCTTGCCCTCGCCGTCGGCGCCGCCGCCGACGGTGTGCGGCCCCTGGCCGCGTGCGATGACCCGGCCGGTCGCGGCGTCGACGACCAGCGCCTTGGTCGACTGCGTGGAGCTGTCCACGCCGACGACGAGCGGTCCTTCCGGCACGGGCACGGCTGCTGCTGCCATCTCGCGCTCTCCCTTGCGTCCCTGTGTGCTGCGACGAGTCTCCGCGGCTGAGCGGGGCTTCCCCGGAATGCTCGCGCATACTAATTTGTAAAGCGCCCTGACGAAATAGGCGAGAGAGGCGAGGGAGTCGCGATGAGCTACAGCCCCACCCCCGAGGACCGGTTCACCTTCGGCCTGTGGACGGTCGGCTGGCAGGGCCGGGACCCGTTCGGGGACGCCACCCGCCCGGCGCTCGACCCGGTCGAGTCCGTCACCCGGCTCGCCGAACTCGGCGCGTACGGCGTCACTTTCCACGACGACGACCTGATCCCCTTCGGCGCCTCGGAGACCGAGCGCGAGTCGCACATCAAGCGCTTCCGGCAGGCCCTGGACGCCACCGGCATGACCGTGCCCATGGCCACCACCAACCTGTTCACCCATCCGGTCTTCAAGGACGGCGCCTTCACCGCCAACGACCGGGACGTCCGCCGCTACGCCCTCCGCAAGACCATGCGCAACATCGACCTCGCGGTCGAGCTGGGCGCGAAGACCTATGTGGCCTGGGGCGGCCGCGAGGGCGCGGAGTCCGGCGGCGCCAAGGACGTGCGTGCCGCCCTCGACCGGATGAAGGAGGCCTTCGACCTGCTCGGCGCGTACGTCACCGAGCAGGGCTACGATCTGCGCTTCGCCATCGAGCCCAAGCCCAACGAGCCGCGCGGCGACATCCTGCTGCCCACCGTCGGCCACGCCCTCGCCTTCATCGAGCGGCTGGAGCGGCCCGAGCTGTACGGGGTGAACCCCGAGGTCGGCCACGAGCAGATGGCCGGGCTGAACTTCCCGCACGGCATCGCCCAGGCGCTGTGGGCGGGCAAGCTCTTCCACATCGACCTCAACGGCCAGTCCGGCATCAAGTACGACCAGGACCTGCGGTTCGGGGCGGGCGATCTGCGGGCCGCCTTCTGGCTCGTCGACCTGCTGGAGACGGCCGGTTATGAGGGCCCGCGCCACTTCGACTTCAAGCCGCCGCGCACCGAGGACATCGCGGGCGTCTGGGCGTCGGCCGCCGGGTGCATGCGCAACTACCTCATCCTCAAGGAGCGGGCGGCGGCCTTCCGCGCCGACCCGGAGGTCCAGGAGGCGCTGCGCGCCTCGCGCCTGGACGAGCTGGCCCGGCCCACCCTGGACGAGGGCGAGACCCCGGCCGCGCTGCTCGCCGACCGCACCGCCTTCGAGGCGTTCGACGTCGAGGCCGCCGCCGGGCGCGGCATGGCCTTCGAGCGCCTGGACCAGCTCGCCATGGACCATCTGCTGGCCGCGCGCGGCTGACCGCGACAGCGACCGCGACCGGCCGCCGGTCCCGCCCCCCGACGGGACCGGCGGCCGATGGGTCGGCGGGTCCGGCGGGTCGGGAGTTCACCGGACCCGCCGGCCCTGCCGGATCAGGAGGGCTGCCAGCCGGCGAGCCAGTCCGCGATCTCGTAGTCGGCGGCCTGCGCATCGGTCAGCTGCGGCCGGTCGCCGCTCGCCGCACCGGAACCGGCGCCCGTGTTCTTGTACTCCGCGAAGCGGTCGTCCTTCCAGGAGAAGCCGCTCATGTCCGTCCACGGCGTGGTCTTGACCGCTGCCGACAGGTTCGTATTGCGGACGACCGTCTGCGGATCGAGGCTCGCGTCCCCGCCCGCGTGCCAGGGGCGGCCGAGGTAGAACGACCGGTTGGTGACGTCACCGCTGACGGTGCTGTTGATGAACAGGAAGCCCTTCTTCCCGGCCGCGGTCGAGGGCGCGGCGACATAGCCGCCGGAGCTGCCGTCGTAGCGCTTGACGAGCCGGATCGTCGACTTGTTGATGACGGCGGAGGCGCGGCCGAAGACGAAGTCGACATTTCCCTGGACCACGGAGTTGTTGACGTACACCCGGCCGACCGTGGTCTTGCTCGCGGAGTCGAGCAGCAGGGTGTCCTGGTCGCCGACCGCACCGATGTTGTCCAGCACGATCTTGTCCGCCGCGGTGCGCAGCGCGACCGCCTGCTTGTCGGTGATGCTCGTGTTGGCCTCGTTGAAGTCGTTCACGAACTGGAGGTGGCGCGCCTGGAAGTCGTCCGCCTCGACGGCGACGGTCGCGCTGCCGCTGGTGCCGTAGGTCCCGCCGCCCGGCTTGGGGGTGCCGGAGGCGTTGTTGTAGACGATGGTCACGTCACTCTTGTTGCCGGTGCTGCCCACCAGCCGGATGTGCGGCTTGTTGGAGGGGATCTTGACGGTCTCCCGGTACGTCCCGGGCTTGACGGAGATGGTGACCGCGGAGGAGTTGTTCGCCGGGACCGCGTTGACCGCCGCCTGGACGGTCGTGTACTGACCGCTGCCGTCCTTGGCCACGACGAGGGTCGCCGCGGCGGCGGAACCGGCCGCGTGGGCCCGGCCGCTGTCGCCGAGCCAACCGGTGGCCGGAACGGCGATCAGCGTGGCGCCGGTGGCGAAGGCCAGGGTGCCGACGAGCGGACCGGGGCGGCGGCGCCGGGAGCGCGGACGCGATGGGGGCATGGAGGATCTCCGTCCCGTGGAGGCATGTGCAGGGGGTGTTCTGACGCCCTACGGTTGCCACGCCCCCGCGAAAGGTTGCCGCCCCTCCCCGGGGCCCGCTCCTCCACTTCCCGGCGCCGCCGGAATCCGCTGCCGCGTCAGTCCGAGGCGAGCATCGCCAGGGCCGCCTCCGGATCCTGGGCCGGGGGACCGGCGGGCCACCATTGGCCCCGGTCCTTGCGGTACGGCCACCAGCGCCCGTCGCGTCCGTAGCGCACCTGGGCGTCGGTGCCCACCGTCGTCCAGCGGTTGCCCGTGGCGCGCAGCCGGGGCGCCCGCTCGCCTTCCTCCCAGGCGGTGGCGAGCTGTGCGCGGGCGCGGGCCAGGGCCTCGGCGTCCGGTGTCCACTCCTCCTCCAGCACGGTGAGCGCGGCGGCCCCGCCGTGCTCCCAGGCCCGTACGGCGCGGGCCAGGTCCGTGCTGTCGCGCCCGCAGCCTGCCGCGAGCCGGGCGGCGACCGCCGCCGGGGGACCGGCGGCGGTCAGCCGCACCGTGTCCTGCCACTCCGTCAGCACGGCCGGGACGGGGGACGCGGCATGGCCGGGAGCCAGCGCCTCGGCCAGCAGCCGCTGGGCGCGTACGGCGGCGTCGGCCGCGAGGAACTCCAGCGCGGCGACGTCCAGCCCGGGCGCCGGGTCCGTACCGCCGGCGAGAGCCGGGGGCCGGCCGGGCGCGGCGACGGCCGTTGGGGGAGCGGGCAGCACGGCCGGACCGGGCGCGGTGAACGCCTCCCGGGCCGGTACGCCCGCCGTGGCCGCGGAGGGCGCGTCTTCCGCGGCCGTTTCCCCGGCCGGTGCGGCGTGCCGGGCGGCGTGCGCCACGCTGCGCACCTGCAACTCGTCCAGCAGCTGCCGCTCCCCGCGCCCGCGCATGAGCAGCAGCAGATACGGGTCCTCGTCCAGCAGCCGGGCGACCTGGTAGCACAGCGCGGCGGTGTGCGGGCAGTGGTCCCACGCCTCGCACGCGCACTCCGGCTCCAGGTCGCCTATCCCCGGCAGCAGGTCGACGCCCACGGCGGCCGCGTCCTCGACGAGCTGTGGCGGCATGTCGCGGTCGAGCAGCGCGGCGATGTGTCCCGAGCGCTCCGCGACCACCCCCAGCAGCCGGTCCCACTCGCCGTCGTCCAGCTCCTGTAGCAGCACGTCGGAGCGGTACGGGGTGCGGTCCCGGTCCCGTACCACCGCGGTGATCCGCCCCGGCCGTACGCACACCGCGCCGACCGCACCCTCGCGCGCGTGCTTGCGGCCGCGCTGTAGCTGCCCGCCGTCCAGCGCGGTGTCCTCCAGGGCCTTCAGCCAGGCCCGGCCCCACCAGGTGCGGGCGAAGCCGCGGCCGTGGGCGGGCGGCAGGGCGGCGAGGGTGCGCTCGGGCCGCCCGTCGGGCGCGTCCTCGGCGTACCCGTTCTCCTGGGCGTACCCGTTCTCGTCGGTGTTCCCGGTACGGCTCATCGCTCGGTCCCCCTCAGCTCCACCAGCTCCGCGAGTTCGGTGTCGGTCAGTTCGGTCAGCGCGGCCTCGCCGGAGCCCAGCACCGCGTCGGCCAGCTCCCGTTTGCGTTCCAGCATCGCGGCGATGCGGTCCTCCACGGTGCCCTCCGTGATGAGGCGGTGGACCTGCACCGGCTGGGTCTGGCCGATGCGGTACGCGCGATCGGTGGCCTGCGCCTCGACGGCCGGGTTCCACCACCGGTCGTAGTGCACGACATGGCCCGCGCGGGTGAGGTTCAGCCCGGTGCCCGCCGCCTTCAGCGACAGCAGGAACACCGGCGCCTCACCGTCCTGGAAGCGCCGCACCATTTCCTCGCGGCGCGCCACCGGCGTACCGCCGTGGAGCAGCTGGAGCGGTACTCCACGCGCGGTCAGGTGGGCCTCGAGGATCCGGGCCATCTGTACGTACTGGGTGAAGACGAGGACGCTCGCGCCCTCGGCGAGGATGGTGTCCAGCAGCTCGTCGAGCAGCTCCAGCTTCCCGGACCGGCCGGGGACCACGGGCCGGTCCTCCTTCAGATACTGCGCCGGATGGTTGCAGATCTGCTTCAGCCCGGTCAGCAGCTTGACGATGAGTCCGCGCCGCTCCAGCCCGCCGGTGCCACCGATCTCCGCGAGGATCTCCCGCACCACCGCCTCGTACAGCCCCGCCTGCTCCTTGGTGAGCGCGACGGCCCGGTCCGTCTCGGTCTTGGGGGGAAGCTCGGGCGCGATGCCCGGGTCGGACTTGCGGCGCCGCAGCAGGAAGGGGCGGACCAGCTTCGACAGCCGCTCCGCGGCGGCCGGGTCGCTGCCGCTCTCCACCGCCTGGGCGAAGCGCCTGCGGAACGCGTCATGGGTGCCCAGCATCCCGGGCGTGGTCCAGTCGAGGATCGCCCACAGCTCGGAGAGGTTGTTCTCGATGGGCGTGCCGGAGAGCGCGACGCGCGCCTTGGCCCCGATGGTGCGCAAGCGCTTGGCGGTCGCCGAGAACGGGTTCTTGACGTGCTGCGCCTCGTCGGCGACGACCATGCCCCAGGGGCCCGCCTCGGCCAGCCGTTGCGCGTCGAGCCGCATCGTGCCGTACGTGGTCAGGACGAACTCCCCGTCCGCGAGGTCGTCCAGGCTGCGCGCCGTGCCGTGGTAGCGGCGCACCGGCGTGCCCGGCGCGAACCGCTCGATCTCGCGCCGCCAGTTGCCCATCAGCGAGGTGGGGCAGACCACCAGGGTGGGCCCGGCGGCCTCGGGCACGTCCTGCCGGTGCAGATGCAGCGCGATCAGGGTGATGGTCTTGCCGAGCCCCATGTCGTCGGCGAGACAGCCGCCGAGGCCGAGCGACGTCATCCGGACCAGCCAGTCCAGACCGCGCAGCTGGTAGTCGCGCAGGGTGGCGGCGAGGGCCGCGGGCTGGGCGACGGGCGGCTCGCCGCCGTTCTCCCCGGGGCGGTTCTCCCCGGGGCGGGCGAGGCGGTCGCGCAGTGCGGCCAGCCAGCCGGTGGCCCGCACCTCGACCTCGGCGCCGTCGGCCTCCGCGCGGCCGGTGAGGACGGCGCCGAGCGCGTCGACGGGGGTGAGCTTGCGGTCCTGGCGGTCGCGTGCGCGCCGCGCCGCCTCGGGGTCCAGGACCACCCACTGGTCGCGCAGCCGCACCAGCGGGCGGCCCGCCTCGGCGAGCCGGTCCAGCTCCTCCCTGGTCAGCTCCTGGTCGCCGACGGCGAACCGCCAGCTGAAGCGGAGCAGCGCGTCGGCGGAGAGGAAGGAGGGCATTCCGGACCCCTGGCCGTTCCCGGGGCCGTCCTCCTCGTCCGGGCCGACGACGGCGCGCGCGGTGAGCCCGCGCACCAGCTCCTTGGGCCAGTGCACCTTCACCCCGGCCGCGTCCAGCGCCCCGGTCGCCGGGCCCAGCAGCTCGGTGACCTCCTCGTCGGCGAGGTCGACCGCCTCGGGGACGGCGGCGGACAGCAGCGGGGTGAGCGGCGCCCAGGCGCGGGCCGCGCGCCGCAGCGTGAGCAGGGCGTCCATCCGGGCCCGGGGGCCGAGCGCCGCACCGGCGGGCGCGGTGCCCGCCCACACGTCGGCGGCGTCCGCGACGAGGGACGGGTCGGTGAGGCTGTGCAGTTGGAGGACGGCGCGGAAGCCGGGTACGGTGCCGCTGCCGTGGAGGAGTTCGATACGGAGCGACAGCCGTACGCCCGCGTCGTGCCCGGCGGCGACGTCGGCCGCCCAGGCGCGCTGTTCGGGCAGCCGCCGCGGTGCGGTGGCGGCGAAGGCGGGGCCGCCCGCGGCCACGGACGCGGCGGGCGAGCGCGGCAGCCCGTCCGCGACCGCGTCGAGGAAGGCGCGCAGGTGCCGTTCGGGGTCGGGCAGCAGCAGGGGGTCGGTGCCGGGCAGCACCACCGCGTGGGCGGCGGCGGGCATGGCGGCGGCCAGCTCCCGTACCCGCTCCAGGTCGCCGCCGTCGAGCGGGCCGACGCGCCAGGCGTCGTGGTCGGTGGCGGTGAGACCGGGCAGCAGGCGGCCACGGGCCGCGAGTTGCAGGGCGAGGACGGCGGCGGCACCCCAGAAGGCCGTCGCGGGGTCGGCCCCTCCCCGGTCCGACGGCTCACCACCCGGCTGGGCGGCGGCCCGCGCCCGGGCCCGGGTGAGCACGGGCAGCGCCTCGGACAGGGGCAGCATCAGCGCGCGTACGGTGCGGGTGCGGACACCGGAGCCGTCCGGGACGGCAACGGTCAGTTCCTCGGTGGAGCCGGACGGCCCGCCGGGCGGCGGGCCGTCCGGCCGCCAGAACGCGACGCGCCCGGCGCGCGAGGGGTCGCCCGGCAGGAAGACGGCGGTGGAGCGGCAGAGTTCGGCGATCTCGGAGGGGGTGGTCGCGGAGGGTGGGGTCACAGCTCTGACGCATTCCTCAAATTTGACTACCGGAGTGGGCGGCCGAGGGTACAGGACGGCGGGCCGGATGTGGAACCGGCGGCCGCCGGTGTCCGTTGTGAGGAGTGAATACGGCTATGGGCCGGGTTAAGGAGGCGGGTGCGATGTCCACGCGCGCGAAGGTCGCCGCCGGAGGTGTGGTGGCGGGTGTGATCCTGCTGTGGCTGCTGCCCTTCTGGGCCGCGCTGCTGGTGATGGTCGGCGTGCCGGTGGGCGCCTACCTGCTGCTGGACCCGTCGCAGCGGCGCAGGCTGCGCGGGGTCTCCCGCAAGCAGCTGGGGCGCTGACCCAGACGCCCGGGCCTCGGCCCCCGGGCGAGGCATCGGGCCACCGGCCGGGCTCGGAGCGGGGGCGGCGCGTGCCTGGGAGTGACCGCGCAATACCGATCGCGGATCGTCCCGGCTCCCTGCCCCGGCCGGTCACAGGCGCACTGCCGCGCCGTCGGCGGCCGGGCGGAGGCGCGTTTACGGGGCGTGGGCAGTGCCCTGCGGGCCGTTCGCAGCGCCCCGGCGGTCCGGGAGGCCGTCTCCCCCGCTCAGTGCGGTCGTACGGCCAGCTCGTCCAGCGCCGTCAGCAGTCCCGGGAGCTCCGGACCGCGGCCGACCGGCAGTACCTCGCCCGGCTCCTCGTCCAGCAGTACGAACGCGATGTCGTCGGTCCGCGCCACCATGCTCCAGCCCGGCCCGTCCGCCCGCAGCGTCCGCGCGTCACCCGCAGCGAACGCGGACCGGATCCGGCCCAGCGGCGGAGGCGCGTCCAGGTAGCCGCGCACCTCCTCCAGCACGCGCCGCACACCCCCGTGCGGCTTCTCGCCCGGGGACACGAACGTCACGTCGCTGTCGACCTGTTCGCGCCAGATCGCCCACTGGAGCGCGATCTCGTCCGCGCCGAGCCGCCGCTGCGCCGGACCCCACTGCCCGGAGTCCGGCGGTGCGAGCGGCGGCCTGGCCGCGCCCCCGGGCTGAGCGTCGGGCGCGGGGTCGTGCGGCGCCGGTACGCCCGGAGCGGCCACCGCCACCGCGAGCGGCCAGCCGGGCAGGGAGGCGATCACGGTCCGGTCGTCGAGCGACAGTGCGTACTCCATGCCGCAGTCCCACGTCGCGATGGCGCACGCCACGAGCGACACGTCGTCGGTGACCACCGTCCAGCGGGCGCCCTTGCCGTCCTGCCCCAGCACCAGTCCGTAGCCCGGCTCGTACGGCTCCAGCCCGAGCGCGGCGCACGCCTCGGGGTAGTCGTCGCCGAGCACGCTCGGGAACTGTGCGGGCGTCAGCAGCACGGCGGTCAGCACATACAGGGCTTCCTCGCCCGACTCCTCCGTGGCGGACACGGCGGCCTCCTCTTGCTGTTCTTCGTCCGGCGCACCCTAACCAGCCGGTAGGCGCGGCGTCGAGACTCCGGACCGCGGCCGCCGTCAGCTCCCGTCCCCGGCCCGCAGTGCGTCCAGGGTGCGCCGCAGCCAGGACAGTTCGGCCTGGCTGGTGGCGCGCGCGATGGTGAGGACACCTCGCCGGAAGGGGTCCTCCACCTCCTCCGCCCGCAGCGGCCGGTCGCCCTCGTAGAAGAAGCTGGAGGGGCGTCGCAGAAAGGCCAGGCGGCGTTCGAGCACGGCTGCCTGCCCCGCCGGGTCGTCCAGGTGCCGCAGGAACGACAGCAGGGTGAACCAGCGATTCTCGTCCGTGATGTCGCCCTCGGCCGGATCCGCGAGACGGCGGCGCAGTTCGGCGCGCCCCTCGGCGGTCAAGGTCAGGACATGCCGGGGCGCCGCTCCCGCGCCGGGCCGGGTCTCGCGGGCCAGCAGCCCCGCCTTTTCCAGCCGCTTGATGGCCGGGTAGAGCGTGCTCTCGGCCACCGGTTTGACGTGCCCGGTCAGCGCGGTGATGCGCTTGCGCAGCTCGTAGCCGTGCAGCGGAGCGTCATGGAGGAAGCCGAGGATGGCGAGTTCGAGCATGCCCGCATTGTGGCGCACTCCGCTGTACCTCGAAGGCGCAATACCTCTGTAACGATGTATTGTCCGAGAGCACTCAGAAGCTTCGGAAGCATCGAGCGACGGGAGGGAAGGCCATGCACGAAGCCCCATTCGGCCCGGAGGGGGCCCGGATCCGCTGGACCGAGGCCGGTGGAGACGGTGAGGGCAGCGCGCCCCGGGTCTACGTTCATGGCCTCGGCGCGGTTTCGGCCGTCTACCACGCGCACATCGCCGCCGATCCGGCCCTCGCCGGGCGGCGTTCGCTCTTCGTCGACCTGCCCGGTCACGGCATCAGCGATCGCCCGGCCGACTTCGCGTACACCTTGGAGGACCATGCCGACGCGCTCGCGTCCGCCCTCGACGCGGCCGGGGCGCGGGGCGCCGAGATCGTCGGGCACAGCATGGGCGGGGCGGTCGCCATCGTGCTCGCGGTGCGCCGCCCCGACCTGGTCTCCCGCCTGGTGCTCACCGAGGCCAACCTCGATCCCGCCCCGCCGCGCACCGCGGGCAGCAGCGGGATCAGCGCGTATCCGGAGGACGCGTTCGTGAACGGCGGTGGCTTCGGGGAAACCCTGGAGCGGGTGGGGCCGGTGTGGCGGGCCACGATGCGGCTCGCGGATCCGACGGCCCTGCATCGCAGTGCGTGCGGGCTGGTGCGCGGTACGGAGCCGACCATGCGCCGGATGCTGATCGGTCTGGACATCCCGCGCACCTACCTCGTCGGCGAGCAGGGCGATGCCCTCACCGGGCGCGATGAACTGGTGGCCGCGGGAGTGGTGGTGACGACCGTTCCCGGGGCGGGGCACAACATGATGTTCGACGACCCGTCGGCGTTCACCGCGGCGATCGCGGAGAACGCGACGATCGCGACCAGTGCGGTGCCGGGCGGTCGGCGCGGTCCGGCCGCTCAGCCCTGACGGACCGCGAGGGCCAGGAAGCGGGTGTCCTCGTCCGTGTACGCGTCCAGCCGCCAGCCGCAACGGGCCAGCAGCGGCCGCAGGTTGGGCTCGGCCCGCAGATCATCGGGGGTGATCTGTCGGCCGTGGCGGGCGGCGAGGGCTGCGCGCCCGACCGGGTGGAACAGCGCGAACGCCCCTCCGGGGCGCACCACCCGGGCCAGCTCGCACAGCCCGGCCCCGGGATCGGTGAGATGCGAGATCAGCCCGGCGGCGAAGACCGCGTCGAGACAGCCGTCGCGCAGCGGCAGCCGGGCGACATCGGCGAGGGCGAGCGTCCCGTCCCGGTCGCGACCGGCTTGTCGGGCCGCCGCCAGCATGGCGGGCGTGAGGTCGAAGCCCAGCACGGACCCGCGGGGGCCGACCGCGGCGCGCAGCGCGGGCAGGGCGCGGCCCGTGCCGCAGCCCGCGTCGAGCACCGCGTCCCCGGGGCGCAGGCCCAGGTCGGCGACGGCGGCGGCATAGGCCGGGCCGTCGTCGGGGAAGCGGCTGTCCCAGTCGGCCGCCCGGGGCGTGAAGAAGTCCCTCACGTCGGCCGCGCTGTCTCGGTGGCTTCCCTGGGCGCGGTCCTGGCGCATGTGGGGCTCCTTCGTCCGGGGAACGGTTCCGTCCTGAGAACAGGTTCGGGCATCGAGCGGTCATTCAAGAATCTGACTCTGTCAAATTCCAACAGGTTCGTAATGCGCCCCTCAATGCGCCCCCTTGCGGGCTAGCGTCGCTGGCCCATGGGGGGACCCCGAGCGCGTCGCCCGCTCGCGGCGCGTGCCGACCGAGGGAGACCGTCATGATCAAGCGCCGCGCAGCCGCCGCCCGCTCTTCGGCCGGTCTCGACCGGAGCCTGCTCGATCCGGGCCTGCTCGACGGGATCCTGGACGACGGAGCGGCCCGCGCCGGGGCCGTCCGCCATGCCGTGCTGCTCTCGCAGGACGGGACCGTCCTGGTCGCGTCCCGCGGGCTCTCCCGCCGGGGCGCGGAACACCTGGCCGAGATCGCCTCCGGATTCCACGGCCTGGCCGGGAGCGCGGGGCGCCGTGCGCGCCCCGCCCCGGTGCGGCGGACGATGATCGAGCTGGAGAGCGGCACCCTCTTCGTCGCGGCGGCGGGCGCCGGGACCTGCCTGGTCGTGCTGAGCGCCGCGGGCACCGACCCGGCCACGGCCGCCGCCGAGACGGCCCGGCTCGTGGAGCGGGTCGGCGAGCAGCTGCGCCGCGCCCTCGGCTGACCGCGGAATGCGAGGTTCCGCCGCTGCTTCGGTCGTTCCTCATCGGGTACCCGGGGCACCTTGCCGAGACTGCCGATGACCACGCGAAAGGACACGGCGATGCGAGCGGTGACCTGGCAGGGCAGACGCGATGTGCGTGTGGAGACGGTGCCCGACCCCATCCTCAAGGAACCGACGGACGCGATCGTACGGATCACCACCACCGGACTGTGCGGGTCCGATCTCCATCTGTACGAGGTGCTCACGCCCTTCATGACCCCCGGCGATATCCTCGGCCACGAGCCGATGGGGATCGTCGAGGAGACCGGTCCGGGGGTGACCGGTCTCCGGCCCGGCGACCGGGTGGTCGTCCCGTTCCAGATCGCCTGCGGATCCTGCTGGATGTGCGACTCCGGCCTGCCGACCCAGTGCGAGACCACGCAGGTGATCGAGTACGGGATGGGCGCGGAGATCTTCGGTTACAGCAAGCTGTACGGCGCGGTGCCGGGCGGCCAGGCGGAGTATCTGCGGGTGCCGCAGGCCCACTACGGTCCGATCAAGGTGCCCGAGGGGCCGCCGGACGACCGCTTCGTCTATCTCTCCGACGTCCTGCCCACGGCCTGGCAGGCGGTCGAGTACGCGGATGTCCCGCGGGAGGGCGCGGTGTGCGTGCTGGGGCTCGGCCCCATCGGCGCCATGGCCTGCCGGGTCGCCAGGCACCGGGGAGCCGGGAGGGTGATCGGCGTGGACCTGGTGCCCGAGCGGCTGCGGCGGTCCCGCGCCGACGGCGTCGAGACGTTCGACCTGAACGACTTCGACGGCCAGGACGACCTGGTCGACGCCGTGCTCTCGGCGGGCGGAGGCCGCGGCCCGGACTCGGTCATCGACGCGGTGGGGACGGAGGCTCACGGCAGCCCGGTCGGCCGGACCGCACAGCGCGCCGCCGGGATACTGCCGCGGGACTGGGGCGCGAAGCTCACGGCCCGGGCCGGTGTCGACCGGCTGGCGGCACTCCGGCTGGCCATCGCGCTGGTGCGGCGCGGTGGCACGGTCTCCCTGAGCGGTATCTACGGTGGGATGACCGACCCGTTGCCGCTGATGACCATGTTCGACAAGCAGATCCAGCTGCGGATGGGGCAGGCGAACGTCCGCCGCTGGGCCGATGACATCCTGCCGCTGCTGACGGACGAGGATCCGCTGGGCGTCGACGGCTTCGCCACCCACCGCCTGCCACTGGCGGAGGCACCCCGCGCCTACGAGATGTTCCAGCAGAAGCAGGACGGTGCGGTGAAGGTCGTGATGCGACCGTGAGCGATTGATTTCGGTCGAATCAGCACACTCTCGGCCCACTCAGTGCACTCTTCGACTAGTCGGCGATATCGGCGAGGCCGATGACCTTCTCGATGCGGACCCGCACCAGCAGCTCGCCGGGGACGCCGTTGCGGGCCCCGAACTGTTCGGCGAGGTCATCGCCCACATAGCGGGCGGCAATTCGGGTGGCCCACTCCCGTACCTCTCCCAGGTCGTCGCTGAGTTCGGCCCGGCCCCGCACCGTGACGAAGGAGAACGGGGGCCGCTCGTCGTCCACGCAGAGGCTGACCCGCGGATCCCGCGCCAGGTTGCGCCCCTTGACCGTGTCCTGCCCCGTGTTGAAGACCAGGTCGTCCCCGTCGAGCAGGAACCAGACGGGCGCGAGATGCGGGCTTCCGTCGGCCCGTACGGTCGCCAGTTTGCCGGTGCGGGTGCCCTCGGAGAGGAACTTCTGCCACTGATCCCTCGACATGTTCTGTGCCATGTCCCCATCTTGCGTCAATGAGCGCAGAACAGCCGGAGGGACGGGTAGGGCGGGTTGCCCAGACGGCGGGGGTGAGAAAGGCTGGCACGCAGCTGAAGGGGAATCGGGGAGGAACGCCAATGGCACTCAGCAAGGGGCTCGACTGGTTACTGGACGACCTGACCAACCGGATCGCGCAGGTGCGGCATGTGCTGGTGCTGTCGAACGACGGGCTGGTGACGGGGGCGAGCGCGACGCTGGAACGTCAGGACGCTGAGCACCTGGCGGCGGTCGCATCCGGGCTGCACAGCCTCGCCAAGGGGTCGGGGAACCACTTCCGGACCGGCCGGGTGCGGCAGACCATGGTCGAGTTCGAGGAGGGCGTCCTCTTCGTGACGGCCGCGGGTGACGGCAGCTGTCTCTGCGTCCTCAGCGGCCCGGACGCCGATGTCGGGCAGGTCGCCTACGAGATGACGCTGCTGGTGAACAGGGTGGGGGAGCACCTGGGAGTCGAGGCCCGGCAGGAGAGCGGCGCCCCGAGCTGACGGCCGGGAGGCTGGAGAGGGCCGGGGAGCCCGGGAGGTTATCCACAGGCGGTTGTCCACAGGCCTGACGGACCGTCGTGCCGCGGCGCTATCGTCGTCACTGTCAGTGATTGATCGATCGCGGGGGAGGCTTCGTCATGGCAGTGGAACGAGTGGAGCAGCAGGCTCGGGAGACGGGGGAGACACGGCAGACGAGGGAGGCGCCGGAGCGCCGTAAGCCGTCGGCCCCGGCGGGACCGGGGCAGCCGACGGGCGTCGCGTTCCGCACCGCGGCCCGCATGCTGGGCCTCATGCAGCGCGAGTTCGAGCTGGCCGAGCAGCTGGGGGAGGTGCGCACCGTCACCACCCCCGCGGGGCGGCGGGTGGCGCGGGAGGAGCTGGCGCGGCTGACCGGCGCCGAGGGGTTCCCGGAAGCGCTGCGCGCCCGGCTGCGGGTGGTCGGCACGGCGGAGGGGGCCCAGCTGCTCGGCATCACCCCGGGCAGGCTCACCCGCTTGGCGCGCGGCGGCTTCTTCGCCCCGGCCCGGTTCTATGTCAACCGGTACCGGCGCGTGGTGTGGCTCTATCTGGCGACCGATCTGGAGGAGTTCGCCGCCCGGGAGCCGGATCTGCTGACCGGCCGTACGCCACCGGGGCTGAGCGCGTCGCTGGCCGCCGGGGAGGACGCGCGGGCCGAGGGGTGGCGGGCGCGGCGGATCGACCAGTTGCTCTCCCGGACCCGGGACCCCTGGGAGCGTGCCGGGGTGCTGGCCGCGGTGCTGGGCCCCGATGAGCTGGCGGTAGCCGTCGGCGATCCGCACGACCGGGATCATGTGCGGGAGCTCCGTCCCGCGCTCGTCCCGGTGCGCCCCGTCGCGGCCGCGGCGCGCAAGGTGATCGACAAGGTGCAGACGGCGGAGGGTCCCCAGGAGATCCTGCGGTATCGCGTGGCGCTCGCCGACGCCGTGCGGGAGGCGCGCCGGGTCCGCCCTGCACCGCGCCCCGACGCCGCGGTGGCACCGCTTCCCACCTGCCGCACCCGGCCCCCGGGCCGGACCGCGGGCCGCCCGCGCGGCCTGTGGCGCAGGCTGGTGGGCAAGCGCTGAACCACGGCAGGGTGCGCCGCCCTGAGGCGGAGTCTCAGCCGCTCTCCGTGGGCTTCGGCGCCGGAGCCAGCGGGCGGAACAACCCCTCCTGCACCACGGACACAAGGAGGCGGCCCGCGCGGTCGTAGATCCGGCCGCGCGCCAGGCCCCGGCCACCGGTCGCCACGGGCGACTCCTGGTCGTAGAGGAACCACTCATCGGTACGGAAGGGCCGGTGGAACCACATGGCGTGATCCAGCGAGGCCATGTCGAAGCCCCGTGGGCCCCACAGCGGCTCGACGGGCACCCGCACCGCGTCCAGCAGCATCATGTCGCTCGCGTAGGTGAGCGCGCAGGTGTGGACGAGCGGGTCGTCCCCGAGCGGTCCGACCGCGCGCATCCACACCGCGCTGCGCGGTTCCGCTTCCCTCAGTTCCTCATCGGTCCAGCGCAGCCGCTCGACGTACCGGATGTCGAAGGGCTGGCGGCGCTCCATCCGCGCAAGCGACTCGGGGAGGGCCCCCAAGTGCTCGCGGATCTCGTCGGAGAGCTTCGGAAGGCTCTCCGGCTCAGGTACCTCGGGCATCGGCAGCTGCTGTTCGATGCCCGGCTCCGGACGGTGGAAGGAGGCCGTCAAATTGAAGATCGTCCGACCCTGCTGGACGGCGACGACCCGGCGGGTGGTGAAGGAGCGTCCGTCCCGGACCCGCTCCACCTGGTACACGATGGGCACACCCGGCCGCCCCGGGCGCAGGAAGTACGCGTGCAGCGAGTGCACCGGGCGCTCCCCGTCGGTGGTGCGCCCGGCGGCCACCAGGGCCTGCCCCGCCACCTGCCCGCCGAACACCCTCTGGAGCGACTCGTCGGGGCTCAGCCCACGGAAGATGTCCACCTCGATCCGTTCCAGGTCGAGCAGATCGACCAGACGTTCGGCGGGATTGGTCATCGGAGGTGCTCCTTCGCTGAGGGCGTTCGGGGGCCGGGCGGCGGCCGGGAGGCTACAGCTGGCCCACGTCGGTGACCCGGACCACGGCCCGGCCCTCCTCGTCCGAGGCGGCCAGGTCCACCTCGGCCGAGATGCCCCAGTCATGGTCGCCGTTCGGATCGTCGAAGGTCTGCCGCACCCGCCACAGCCCGTGCTCGGGCTGCTCCTCGATCTGGAGCAGCTTCGGACCGCGGGCCTGCGGACCGGTGCCCAGCTCGTCGTACTCCTCCCAGTACGCGTCCAGCGCGTCTCCCCAGGCGTCCTCGTCCCAGCCGGACTCGGCGTCCATCTCGCCCAGCTCCGCCGCCTTGTCGAGCGCGGCCAGCTCGACCCGTCGGAACATCGCGTTGCGCACCAGCACCCGGAAGGCGCGGGCGTTCGCGGTGACCGGCCGCACCTGGTCGGCACGCTCCTGCGCCTCCTCCGCGGACTCCTCCTCCGGATTGGCGAGCTGTTCCCATTCGTCCAGGAGGCTGGAGTCGACCTGCCGCACCATCTCGCCGAGCCAGGCGATGATGTCCTCGAAGTCGTCCGACTTCAGGTCGTCCGGCACGGTGTGGTCCAGCGCCTTGTAGGCGCTGGCCAGGTAGCGCAGCACGATGCCCTCGGTCCGCGCCAGGTCGTAGAGCGAGGTGAACTCGGTGAAGGTCATCGCCCGCTCGTACATGTCGCGGATGACCGACTTCGGCGACAGCGGGTGGTCGCCGACCCAGGGGTGGCTCTTGCGGTAGAGCCCGTAGGCGTGGAAGAGCAGCTCCTCCAACGGTTTGGGGTAGGAGACGTCCTGGAGCCGCTCCATGCGCTCCTCGTACTCGACCCCGTCCGCCTTCATCGCGGCGATCGCCTCGCCGCGCGCCTTGTTCTGCTGGGCCGCCAGGATCTGACGCGGGTCGTCCAGCGTCGATTCCACCACCGAGACCATGTCCAGGGCGTAGGACGGCGACTCGGGGTCCAGCAGTTCGAACGCGGCGAGGGCGAAGGTGGACAGCGGCTGGTTGAGCGCGAAGTCCTGCTGGAGGTCCACCGTCAGCCGGATGTGCCGCCCCTCCGCGTCGGGAGCCTCCAGCTGCTCGACGATCCCGCCGTCCAGCAGCGAGCGGTAGATCGCGATCGCCCGGCGGATGTGCCGCAGCTGGTTCTTGCGCGGCTCGTGGTTGTCCTCGAGGAGGAGGCGCATCGCGCGGAACGCGTTGCCGGGGCGCGCGATGACCGACAGCAGCATCGTGTGGGTGACCCGGAACCGGGAGGTGAGCGGCTCGGGATCGGACGCGATGAGCTTTTCGAAGGTGTTCTGGCCCCAGTTGACGAAGCCCTCGGGGGCCTTCTTGCGGACCACCTTGCGACGCTTCTTGGGGTCGTCGCCCGCCTTCGCGAGCGCCTTCTCGTTCTCGACGACGTGCTCGGGCGCCTGCGCCACCACGAAGCCGGCGGTGTCGAACCCGGCCCGCCCGGCCCGGCCCGCGATCTGGTGGAACTCCCGCGCCCGCAGCGTCCGCACCCGCTGGCCGTCGTACTTCGTCAGCGCGGTGAACAGTACGGTCCGGATCGGTACGTTGACGCCCACCCCGAGCGTGTCCGTGCCGCAGATGACCTTCAGCAGCCCAGCCTGGGCCAGCTTCTCCACCAGCCGCCGGTACTTCGGCAGCATCCCCGCGTGATGCACCCCGATGCCGTGCCGGACATAACGGGACAGATTCCGGCCGAACTTGGTGGTGAAGCGGAAATTGCCGATCAGAGAGGCGATCTCATCCTTCTCCGCCCGCGTGCACATGTTGATGCTCATCAGCGCCTGCGCCCGTTCGACCGCCGCGGCCTGGGTGAAGTGCACGATGTAGACGGGTGCTTGCCGGGTCTCCAGCAGCTCGGTGAGCGTCTCGGTGAGCGGCGTCGTGCGGTATTCGTAGCTCAGCGGCACCGGCCGGGTCGCCGACCGCACCACCGCGGTGGACCGCCCGGTGCGCCGGTTCAGGTCCTCCTCGAACCGCGTCACATCGCCGAGCGTCGCCGACATCAGGATGAACTGCGCCTGCGGCAGCTCCAGCAGCGGGATCTGCCACGCCCAGCCCCGGTCCGGCTCCGCATAGAAGTGGAACTCGTCCATCACCACCTGGCCGATGTCGGCGTCCTTGCCGTCCCGCAGGGCGATGGACGCCAGCACCTCGGCCGTACAGCAGATGACGGGCGCGTCCGCGTTGACCGATGCGTCCCCGGTGAGCATTCCGACGTTCTCGGTGCCGAAGATCTTGCACAGCTCGAAGAACTTCTCCGAGACCAGGGCCTTGATCGGCGCGGTGTAGAAGGTGACCTCGTCACGGGCCAGCGCGGCGAAGTGGGCGCCCGCGGCCACCAGGCTCTTTCCCGATCCGGTGGGCGTCGACAGAATGACGTTCGCCCCGGACACCACTTCGATCAGCGCCTCCTCCTGGGCGGGATAGAGCGAGATGCCCCGCTCCTCGACCCAGGTCGAGAACCTCTCGAAGAGAGTGTCGGGGTCGGCTTCGCTCGGCAGCTGATCGATAAGAGTCACGGACCTATACTGCCTGGTTTCCCCGGCGGGGCGGGAACCGGCTATGCGGACGAAGATCGTCCGTGGCTAGGGTGTGGTGAGCCGATGCAACCAACTCCCGCACTGAAGCGGGCAAGAACAGGGGCGGGGTACGACCATGATGGGACCGGCGCATTCGCTGTCCGGAGCGGCAGCCTGGCTGGGAGTGGGCGCGGCGGCCGCCGCAGCCGGCCACGAGATGCCCTGGCCGGTGCTCGTCGTCGGCGCGCTGATCTGCGCCGGAGCGGCACTCGCCCCCGACCTCGACCACAAGGCTGCGACGATATCCCGCGCCTTCGGCCCGATCTCCCGGGTGCTGTGCGAAGTGATCGACAAGCTGTCGTACGCGGTCTACAAGTCGACCAGGAAACCGGGCGACCCCCGTCGCTCGGGTGGCCACCGCACCCTGACCCACACCTGGGTCTGGGCCGTCTTCATCGGCGCCGGATCCTCGGCACTCGCCGTGGTCGGCGGCCGCTGGGCGGTGCTCGGCATCCTCTTCGTCCACATGGTGCTGGCGGTCGAGGGGCTGCTGTGGCGGGCGGCGCGGGTCTCCAGCGACGTCCTGGTGTGGCTGCTCGGCGCCACCAGCGCCTGGATGCTCGCCGACATCCTGAACAAGCCGGGCAACGGCGCGGACTGGCTGTTCACCGCGCCGGGCCAGGAATACCTGTGGCTGGGGCTGCCGATCATCCTCGGTGCCCTCGTCCACGACATCGGCGACGCGCTCACCGTCTCCGGCTGCCCGATCCTGTGGCCCATACCGATCGGCCGCAAGCGCTGGTACCCGATCGGTCCGCCGGAGGCCATGCGCTTCCGGGCGGGCAGCTGGGTCGAGCTGAAGGTGTTGATGCCCGTCTTCATGGTGCTCGGCGGAATCGGCGGGCTGGGTGCCCTCGGCTTCATCTGAGCCCCCGCCCCACGGCGGTCCCGGTCCGGGCGATGCCGGTGCCGGGACCGCCGGGGCGCAGGCGCCCCGGGGGGTCACTGGTGCCAGGAGCGCCACAGTGCCGCGTAGGCGCCGTCGGCCGCCACCAGTTCGTCGTGGCTGCCCAGCTCGCTGATCCGGCCCGCCTCGACCACGGCGATCACATCCGCGTCATGAGCGGTGTGCAGCCGGTGCGCGATGGCGACCACCGTCCGGCCGTTCAGCACCTGGGCCAGCGACCGTTCCAGATGGCGGGCCGCCCGCGGGTCCAGCAGCGACGTGGCCTCGTCCAGCACCAGGGTGTGCGGATCGGCGAGCACCAGCCGGGCCAGCGCGATCTGCTGCGCCTGCGCCGGGGTCAGCGCCAGCCCGCCCGAGCCGACCTCGGTGTCCAGGCCCTCCTTCAGCGCCCGCGCCCAGCCGTCCGCGTCCACCGCGGCGAGCGCGGCCCACAGCTCGGCATCCTGCGCGGAGGTCCGGGCCAGCAGCAGATTGTCGCGCAGCGAGCCCACGAACACATGGTGCTCCTGGTTGACCAGGGCGACATGGGTGCGCACCTGCTCGGCGGGCATCCGCGCCAGCTCCGCGTCGCCCAGGGTCACCCGGCCGGTCCGCGGGCCGTAGATCCCGGCCAGCAGCCGGCCCAGCGTGGACTTGCCCGCGCCGGACGGGCCCACCAGCGCCAGCCGCGTCCCCGGCGGCACCGTCATGGACACCTCGTGCAGCACATCGCTGCCCTCCCGGTAGCCGAACCGCACCTCGTCCGCCCGCACCTCACGGCCGACGGGCGCCACCCCGGCGTCGGCCGGGCCCGGCTCGATCTCCCGCACCCCCACCAGCCGGGCCAGCGACACCTGCGCGACCTGGAGCTCGTCGTACCAGCGCAGGATCAGCCCGATCGGCTCGACCAGCATCTGCGACAGCAGCGCCCCCGTCGTCAGCTCGCCGATCGACATCCAGCCCTGCATGACACAGACGCCGCCGATCATCAGCACCGAGCCGGTGATCAGCGTGTAGCTCACGTTGATCACGGGGAAGAGCACCGAGCGCAGCCAGAGCGTGTATCGCTCCCACGCGGTCCATTGCCTGATCCGCAGCTCGGACTGGGCGATCCGCCGGTCGCCGAGCCGGTGGGCCTCGATGGTCCGGCCGGCGTCCACGCTCTCGGTCAGGGACGCGGACACCGCCGCGTACCCGGCCGCCTCCGAGCGATAGGCACTGGGCGCCCGCTTGAAGTACCAGCGGCAGCCGATCACCAGCACCGGGAGCGCCACCAGCACCGCGAGACCCAGCGGCGGGGCCGTCACGGTCAGCGCACCCAGCAGCAGGCCCGTCCAGACCACGCCGATGGAGAGCTGCGGGACCGCCTCGCGCATCGCGTTCGCCAGCCGGTCGATGTCGGTGGTGATCCGGGACAGCAGATCACCGGTCCCGGCCCGCTCCAGCACGCCCGGCGGCAGTCCCACCGACCGCACGAGGAAGTCCTCGCGCAGATCGGCCAGCATCTGTTCACCCAGCACCGCACCGCGCAGCCGCACCATCCGCACGAACACGGTCTGCACCACGAGCGCCACCGCGAACAGCGCGACGGTGCGCTCGATATGGAGGTCGTCCTTGCCCTGCGACAGGTCCTCGACCACCCCGCCCAGCAGCTGAGGGCCGACCATCGAGGCGAGCACGGCGGTGGCGTTCACCGCCATCAGCACGCTGAAGGCCCTCCGGTGCCGCCGCAGCAGCTCACGCACATAGTCCCGCACGGTGGCGGCCGTGCCGACCGGCAGTGTCGTCGCCGACTCCGGTGCGGCCGGGTCGTAGACGGGTGGCGCCACGCCGATCATGCCGACTCCTCGATCTGTTCCTCGATGCGTTCCAGTTCCGTGCGCCCGCCGCGGCCGTCGTCCCGCTCCCGGCCGTCATCCGGCTCCCGGGTGACCACCGCGCGATACGCGGAATCGGTGCCCAGCAGCTCGCGGTGGCTTCCCACCCCCGCAGCCACGCCGTCGTGCACGAACACCACCCGGTCGGCCTGGTCCAGCAGCAGGGGGCTGGAGGTGAACACGACCGTGGTCCGGTCCGTCCGGAGCCGCTTCAGCCCTTCCCCGATGCGTGCCTCGGTGTGCGAGTCCACGGCCGACGTCGGTTCGTCCAGCACCAGCACCTCCGGGTCGGTCACCAGCGAGCGGGCCAGCGCCAGCCGCTGCCGCTGGCCGCCCGACAGCGATCGGCCGCGTTCGGTGATCCGGGCGCCCATCGGGTCGCCGTCGCCCGAGTCGGCCACCGAGGCCTGCTCCAGCGCCTCCAGCACATCACCGCACTGCGCCGCGTCCAGCGCCTCCTTCGGTGGCACCGCGCCCGACCGCGGCACGTCCAGCAGCTCGGTGAGCGTTCCCGACAGCAGCACCGGGTCCTTGTCCTGGACGAGCACCGCGGCGCGCGCGATGGCCAGTGGCACCTCGTCCAGCGCGACCCCGCCCAACAGCGCCGAGGGCGCCCCGCCGCCGTCCCCGGATTCGGCGTCGTCCTCGGCGGGGTGACCGCCGAGCCGGTCCGCCATCCGCCCCGCCGCATCCGGATCGCCGCACACCACCGCGGTCAGCTGCCCGCTCGGTGCCAGCATCCCGGTGGCCGGGTCGTACAGATCACCGGTCGGCGGCTTCGCGTCGATCCCGGCGTCGATCCCGGCGTCGATCCCAGCGTCGATCCCGGCGTCGGGCCCGGAGCCGGAACCGGCCGCCCGCGCGTCCTCGAGCGCGGCCGAGGGGCGCCGCAGCGCCAGCACCCGGGCCGCGCGCCGCGCCGAGGGCCGGGAGAAGGAGTAGGCCATCGCGATCTCCTCGAAGTGCCGCAGAGGAAACAGCAGAAACGTCACCGCGCTGTACACGGTGACCAGCTCGCCCACCGTGATCCGCCCGTTCCCGGCCAGCACCGCCCCGTACCAGACGACCCCGATCAGCAGCATCCCCGGCAGCGCGACCTGCACCGCCGCGATCAGCGACCACATGCGCGCGCTGCGCACCGCCGCGGTCCGCACCTCCTGGGAGGCCCGCCGGTAGCGGCTCAGGAACAGGTCCTCGCCGCCGATACCGCGCAGCACGCGCAGTCCGGCCACGGTGTCCGATGCCAGCTCGGTCGCCCGGCCCGCCTTCTCCCGCTGCTCATCGGCCCGCCGCGCGGCCCGCGGCAGCAGGGGCAGCACCGCCAGCGCCAGCGCGGGCACGCCGAGCGCCACCACCACGCCGAGCGCGGGCTGGTAGAAGACCAGCGCCACACACAGCCCGACGGTCGTGATGGCCGCCGCGGTGAAGCGGGACAGCGCCTCCACGAACCAGCCGATCTTCTCGACGTCACCCGTGGACACGGCGACGACCTCACCGGCCGCCACGCGCCGGGTCAGCGTCGAACCCAGCTCGACCGCCTTACGGGCCAGCAGCTGCTGCACCCGGGCCGCCGCCGTGATCCAGTTGGTGACCGCCGCCCGGTGCAGCATGGCGTCGCCGAGCGCGATGAGCACGGTGAGCCCCACCATGAGCGCCCCGGCCAGGGCGAGCCGCGACCCGGAACGGTCGACGACCGCCTGCACACCGATGCCGATCGCTACGGGGAAGCACACCAGGGCACCCATGTGCAGCAGCCCCCACAGGGCGGCCTTGATCTGCCCGCCCAGCTGGTTCCGGCCCAGCCAGACGAGGAACCGGGTACCTGACCGTACGTCGGGTAGACCGGGGTCGGAGTACGGAAGATCGCGAATGCGCATGACGTTCCTGGGTGAGTGGCGGCGGCCGCGAAGGCAAAGAGACGTGAAAGGTTGGCCCTTCACGGGTGCGAATTTCAACTGGTTTTCCCGCAGTGGGACGGAACGCGCCAATCCCGTGCGCGCCGGGCCCACGCCGGAGTGGGACGATGGGGCACATGCGAATTTCCGGCACGATGTCCATGCGTACGGCGGTCGCGACCGTCGCTTCCCTCGCCCTTCTCACCGCCTGCGGCGGAGGCGGGGACGGCGGTGGGGACAAGGGCGGTGGCCAGGGGAAACACGCGATGCGCAGCAAGGCCCCGGCGTCGGACCCCACGCGCATCCCGGAGGTGGGGAACGCCCTCCAGGCCAAAATCCCCGGAAATTCACGGCAGGTTGTCGCGGTCTACGGCAAAGGGGTGAACTCCGCCGAAGCGACCGTGGTGCTGTACACCAAGGAAGGCAAGGACTGGAAGCGCACCCGTAGTTGGTCCGGTCACAACGGCAAGCGCGGCTGGACGACGCGTCATCACGAGGGCGACAAGCGCAGTCCGGTCGGTGTCTACACGCTCACCGACGCGGGCGGAGTGCTCCCGGACCCCGGCGCCCGGTTGCCGTACACCGAAACGGCCGCCTTCGCCGCTCCCCACTCCTGGCCCAAGTCGCACTGGACGGACTTCAACTACGTCATCGCCATCGACTACAACCGCGTCAAGGGCACCTCGCCCCTCGACCCGACCCGGCCCGAGGGACAGCGCAAGGGCGGGAGCATCTGGCTGCACATGGACCACGGCAGTGGGACGTCGGCCTGTGTGAGTCTGCCCAAGTCCGGCATGGAGTATCTGCTGCGGAACCTCGTTCCCGAGCGGCACCCGGTGGTGGTGATGGGGGACAAGGCGCATCTGGCCGCCTGAGCCCCGGCGGGGCGCCGCCCGAGCCCCCGGCGAGGCACAGACGTAACACAACGACCCCAGGGTTTTCGCGGCTGTTACATGGAACTCATCGGCGGAAACGTGTGCTCGGCAATAGTGGCGCGGAATTAGTTTTCCGCATCTCAGAAGTCCTTGGATGTCCCCGGGCTTCCCTGCCGAGGAGTCTCTCGTGCCGCACCCCTCACCATCCGTCGTCCGGCGCGCAGGCCGAGTGCTGCGCACCTCGCTGTTCACGCAGGTCGCCTGCGCGCTCGTCCTCGGAGTCACGGTCGGGAAGCTGTGGCCGGACGTGGGCACGGCCGTGCAGCCCCTCGGCGACGGCTTCGTACGCCTGATCAAGGCGGTCATCTCGCCGCTCGTCTTCTGCGTGGTCGTCGCGGGCATCGCGAAGGCCGGGGATCTGAAGGCGTTCGGACGGATCGGGCTGAAGGCGCTGATCTGGTTCGAGGTGGCCACCACGGCGGCGCTGATCATCGGCCTGCTCGCCGCCAATCTGGTCGGGCCCGGCACCGGTATGCACGTCGACCCCGCTTCCCTGGACGGCTCGGCCGTGGACGACCAGACCGCGGGCGGCCATCTGCCGTCGGCGTCCCAGTTCGTGCTGGACGCGCTGCCGGACAGCGCGGTCGGCGCCTTCGCCGAGAACTCCCTGCTCCAAGTCCTGGTGCTGGCCTGCCTGGTGGGTGCGGCCGTGCTGCACCTCGGCAAGACCAAGGTGCCCGCGATCCTCTCGGCCGTCGACCAGGCGCAGCAGGTCGTCTTCGCCGTCGTCGGCTTCCTCATGAGGCTCGCGCCGCTCGCGGTCTTCGGCGCCATGGCCCATCTGGTCGGGCAGTACGGACTGGGCGCCCTGTCGACGTACGGCAAGCTGATCGCACTGTGCTACGGCGTCGCGCTGCTCTTCCTCGTCCTGCTCGCCGTGGCGCTCAAGCTGGTCACCGGGCTGAGCCTCTGGAAGTTCGTCAGGTACTCCCGCGAGGAGATGCTGCTCGCGCTCGGCACCGCCTCCAGCGAGAGCGTGCTGCCGCGCATGATGCAGAAGCTGCGCGCGGCCGGGTGCCGCGAGGACGCGGTCGGGCTGGTACTGCCCACCGGCTACTCCTTCAACCTGGACGGCGCGTCGATCTACCTGTCCATCGGCACGCTGTTCATCGCCCAGGCGGTCGGCGTGGACCTGAGCCTCGGCCAGCAGATCACCGTCATCCTCGTGCTGATGCTCACCAGCAAGGGCATGGCGGGCGTGCCCGGATCGGCCTTCCTCGCCCTGTCGGCGACGGCCTCGGCCCTCGGGGTGATCCCGGCCGCCGCCGTCGCGCTGCTGCTCGGGGTGGACCGGATCATGGACTCGATGCGGGTGGCCACCAACCTGCTCGGCAACTGTGTGGCGGTCTTCGCCGTCGCGCGGTGGGAGGGCGCGCTGGACACCGAACGGGCCAAGCGGGTCCTCGCCGGTGAGGAGGTCGTGGCCCGCACCGGTGACGAGGCCGCCTCCCCGGCGTCGGACCCCGTGGCCCCGGCCGAGTCCGTCACCGCTCCGGCCCCGCGCGGCTGACCGCTCGCAAGCCCCGCCCCCCGCGTCAGCAGCGGCTGCCGGGGGGCCCGGAGAGGTCGTCGAGCAGATCGCCCAGGGCGTCGCGCTGCTGATCGTTCAGCGGTGCCAACACGTCCTCGGCGGCTGCTCGGCGCGCGTCGCGCAGGGCGCGCAGCGTCGACCGGCCGCTGTCGGTCAGCTCGATCCGTACCACCCGGCGGTTGGACGGATCCGGCGCACGGCGTACCGAGCCGTGCGCCTCCAGCGCGTCCACCAGCGAGGTCACCGCCCGCGGCACCACCTCCAGGCGCTCTGCGAGGTCCGCCATCCGCGGTGGCCCGTCGTGGTGTGCCACGGTGCGCAGCAGCCGGGCCTGGGCCGGGGTGATGCCCAGCGGCTCCATGTGGCGCTTCTGGGCGCGCTGAAGTCGGCGGGTCAGGCGCAGCAGCTGCTCCGCGAGGCGGCCGGATGTCTCGGGGGTGGGCATGATCGCAGTCTATCGGACCCCGTTCATTGTGAGCATAGGTAACAGTGAGCTATGCTCGGAAAGTCCGTGCCGTCTGCCATCAGAAGGAGCCCATGCGTCACGACACACCGCCGTGGACCCCAGCCACCCCCGATCCGGAGCGGCCCGCACAAGTGCGGCGCATCCTCCGGCTCTTCCGCCCCTACCGCGGCCGCCTCGCCCTGGTCGGCCTGCTGGTCGCCGCCTCCGCGCTGGTCTCGGTCGCCTCGCCGTTCCTGCTCCGCGAGATCCTCGACGACGCCATCCCCGGGCGGCGCACCGGTCTGCTGACCCTGCTCGCCCTCGGCATGATCGCGGCCGCCGTCGTCAACAGCGTCTTCGGCGTCCTCCAGACCCTCATCTCCACCACCGTCGGCCAGCGCGTCATGCACGACCTGCGCGCCGCCGTCTACGACCGGCTCCAGCGCATGCCGCTCGCGTTCTTCACCCGCACCCGCACCGGCGAGGTGCAGTCCCGGATCGCCAATGACATCGGCGGCATGCAGGCCACGGTCACCTCCACCGCGACCTCGCTGGTCTCCAACCTCACCAGCGTCGTGGCCACGGTCGTCGCCATGCTCGCGCTCGACTGGCGGCTGACCGTCGTCTCGCTGCTCCTGCTGCCGCTGTTCGTCTGGATCAGCCGCCGGGTCGGCAACGAGCGCAAGAAGATCACCTCGCAGCGCCAGAAGCAGATGGCGGCCATGTCCGCGATGGTCACCGAGTCCCTGTCGGTGAGCGGCATCCTGCTCGGCCGCACCATGGGCCGTTCCGACTCGCTCACCCAGGAGTTCACCCGGGAGTCCGAGCGCCTGGTCGGCCTCGAGGTGCGGTCCAGCATGGCGGGCCGCTGGCGGATGTCCACCATCGGCGTCGTGATGGCCGCCATGCCCGCCGTCATCTACTGGGCCGCCGGAATGGCCCTCCAGGCCGGGGGCCCGGCCGTCTCCATCGGCACCCTGGTCGCCTTCGTCTCGTTGCAGCAGGGGCTGTTCCGGCCCACCGTCAGCCTGCTGTCCACCGGGGTGGACATGCAGACCTCCCTCGCCCTCTTCGCCCGCATCTTCGAGTACCTCGACCTGCCGATCGACATCACCGAACCCGCCCGGCCGGTGCGGCTGGAGACGGTGCGCGGCGAAGTCCGCTTCGACGGCGTGGACTTCGACTACGACGCCAAGGACCCCGCCTCGCCGCAGGGGACCCTGCGCGAGATCGACCTGACCATCCCGGCGGGCGGCAGCCTGGCCGTCGTCGGATCGACCGGCTCCGGCAAGACGACCCTCAGCTATCTGGTGCCCCGGCTGTACGACGTGACCGGCGGCCGGGTGCTGATCGACGGGGTCGACGTGCGGGACCTGGACTTCGACAGCCTCGCCCGCGCGGTCGGCGTCGTCTCCCAGGAGACCTATCTCTTCCACGCCTCGATCGCCGACAACCTGCGCTTCGCCAAGCCTGACGCGAACGACGCGGAGATCGTCGCGGCGGCTGAGGCCGCCCAGATCCACGACCACATCGCCGCCCTCCCCGAGGGCTACGACACCCTGGTGGGGGAGCGGGGGTACCGCTTCTCCGGCGGTGAGAAGCAGCGGCTGGCCATAGCCAGGACGATTCTGCGCGACCCGCCCGTCCTCATCCTCGACGAGGCCACCAGCGCCCTCGACACCCGCACCGAGCAGGCCGTGCAGAAGGCCATCGACGGCCTCACGGCCGGCCGCACCACGATCACCATCGCCCACCGGCTCTCCACCGTGCGCGACGCCGACCGGATCGTCGTCCTCGACGGCGGCCGGATCGCCGAGCAGGGCACCCATGAGGAACTGCTCGCCCTCGACGGCCGTTACGCCGCCCTGGTGCGGCGCGACGCCCAGCTGTCGCCCGTCGTCCCCGCCGCGTAAGCCGCGGCCGCGGTCGTGGGGCGTCAGGAGAACTCGGCACGCACCGCATCCGTGTGCTCGCCCAGCGCGGGCACCGGCCGCAGCGCCGCCTGACGCCCCGCCACCTCGACCGGCGGCAGCAGGCCGCGCAGCGGCCCGACGGGCGAGCCGAACTCGCCCCAGCGCTCCCGGGCGGCCAACTGCGGATGCCCGGCCAGCCCCGCGACATTCCGCAGCCGGGCATTGGCGATGCCCGCCCCGTCCAGCAGCGCCACCAGACCGTCGGCCGTGTGGTCCGCGAAGGCCCGCTCCAGCTCGGCCGTCAGCTCCTCGTCGTGGGTGCGGCGCAGCGGATTGTCGGCGAAGCGCGGATCGCGGATCAGCTCCGGGCGACCCACGACGCGTTCGCACAGGATGATCCACTCGCGGTCGTTCTGCACGCTCAGAAACACCTGGGTACCGTCGCCGCAGCGATAGGCGCCGTACGGGGAGATCGACGGATGGCGGGCCCCGCTGCGCACCACCCCGCCTCCGCCGTAGGCCTGTGCGAAGTACGGATGGCCCATCCACTCGCCCAGTGCGTCGAGGAGGCTGACGCTCAGGTCCGTCCCCGCGCCGGTGCGCTCCCGCTCGTACAGCGCGGTGAGGATGCCGGTGTACGCGTACATCCCGCCCGCGATGTCGGCGATCGAGATGCCGGGGCGGGCAGGCTCCTCGGGGCTCCCGGTGATCGACAGCAGCCCCGCCTCGCACTGGACGAGCAGGTCGTACGCCTTCTTGTCCCGGTACGGCCCGCGGTCCCCGTAGCCGGTGATCGCGCAGTTGATCAGGCGTGGATGCCCGGCCCGCAGCACGTCCGCCGAGAGCCCGAGCCGGTCCACCGCGCCGGGCGCCAGGTTGTGCACGAACACATCGGCGCGGGACAGGAGCGCGTCGAGCAGGGTCCGGTCCGCGGCGTCCTTCACGTCGAGGACGACGCTCTCCTTGCCGCGGTTGACCCAGACGAAGTACGCCGACATGCCCTTGACCTCGCGGTCGTACTCCCGGGCGAAGTCGCCCCGCCCCGGCCGCTCCACCTTGATGACCCGCGCGCCGAGGTCGGCGAGCTGTCGGGTGGCGTACGGGGCGGCGACGGCCTGTTCGAGGGCGACGACGGTGATCCCGTCCAGGGGCTGTGCGGGCATGGGCGACTCCTTCGGTACGGGTAGCCCCTGTCTTCCCCGCGGTGAGCGGCCGCCGAACGCCGCTCACCGCGCCGGGTTCACCGGAAAGGCTTCCGGCTCAGCCGAGCAGCTTCCGCAGGTAGGCGATCTGCTCGGCCTGCTGGTGGGGGCCGCCGCCCTCGTGGCCGTTGAAGGACCACACCTTCAGCTCCTTCTCGCCCGCGTAGTGGTGGTACGCGGCGAAGCCGCACGAGGTCGGGGTGATCTCGTCGCGCAGGGCGGTCGAGAAGAGCGCGGGCGCGGTGGCCCGGGCCGCGAAGTTGAGGCCGTCGAAGTGGTCGAGGGTCGCGAAGACCTGCTCGGTGAGATCGCGCTGACCGGCGCAGAAGCGGGCCAGTTCGCCGTAGGGATCGGCGTCGGTGATCTCGACGGCCCGCCGGATGTGCGTCATGAACGGCACGTCCACCAGCGCCGCGGTCAGGTCCGGCACCAGCCCGGCCGCCGCCAGGGCCATGCCACCGCCCTGGCTGCCGCCGCTGACGACGATCCGGCCCGAGTCGACCAGCGGATGCGCGCGGGCGGCCTCCACCGCGCGCACGGCGTCGGTGTACAGCCGCCGGTAGTAGTAGTCGTCCGGGGAGAGGATCCCCTGGGTCATCTTGCCCGGCGCCTCGGGGCCGGTGCCGCCGGCCGGATCGGGGGTGGCGCCGGGGGAGTGCTGGGCCCAGCCCTGGCCCCGGGTGTCCATGACGAAGACCGCGTAGCCCACCGACGGCCACAGCAGCCAGTTGTGCGGCAGGCCCCGGCCGCCGTTGTAGCCGATGTACTGCACCACGCACGGCAGCGGGCCCGCGGCCTCGCGCGGCGCCAGCAGCCAGCCGCGTATCCGGTGCCCGCCGAACCCGGAGAACTCGACGTCGTAGGTGTGCAGCCGGGTCAGGCCCGTGTCGGTCTCGGTGAAGACCGCGTTCAGGTCCGCGGTGCGGGCCTCGGCGAGGGTGCGCTCCCAGAACGCGTCGAAGCCGTCCGGCTCGGGCAGCGGGGGCCGGTACGTGCGCAGCTGGTCCAGGGGCAGATCGACGAACACGGGGCGAAGACCTCCGGAAAATCGGTACGGCGACGGCCAGGGGCAACGTGGAGGAGCGATGTGCGGACGCTGTGGATCGTTCGGATATCCGATCAGTGTTCGACTTCTCGGTCAAGAGGACATACGGGCCGGGGGAGCGGTGCTGGAGCGCACGATCAGCCGGGTGGACAGCTCGGTCCGCATCCCCTCCGGAACCTCACCCGCCCTCAGCCGCAGCAGGGTGCGCAGCGCCGTCGCCGCCATCTCGGACAGCGGCTGACGGACCGTAGTGAGCGCTGGCGTGGTCCAGCGGGCCTGCGGCAGATCGTCGAACCCCACCACGCTGACGTCCTCGGGCACCCGCAACCCCCGCTCCCGCAGCGCCCGGTACGCGCCGAGCGCCATCGGGTCGGAGCACACGAACACCGCCGTCGGCGGCTCGGGCAGCTCCAGGAGCTCCGTCATCCGCTGGTACGCCCCGGTCTCCCGGAAGTCGCCGTAGCGTACGTACGAGAGCGGCACCCGCAGCCCGGCCGCGGCCATCGCCGAGCGGAACCCGGCCACCCGCGCCCCGCTGCACACCTTCCGCCGGTAGCCGCCGATCACCGCGATCCGCCGGTGCCCGAGGCCGAGTAGATGCTCGGTCGCGCTCACACCGCCCTGCCAGTCGGCGGCACCCACGGACGGCACCCCCGGCGGCGGCACCGGCCCGGGATCGATCAGCACGAACGGGACCCGGTGCTCATCGAGCCAGGCGTACTGCGTGGGCGTCAGCTCCGCGAGATGGAACAGCACCCCGGAACTGCCCCGGGCGCACAGCTTGTCCAGCCATCCCCGCTCGGGCCGCCCGTCGCGGAGGCGCGGCAGCCCGGCCGACACCACCACCTCGAGCCCCGCGTCGTGCGCTGCCGCCTCCACGCCGTGCAGCACCGCGCCCGACCACGCGCCGTCCAGGGACTGCACCACCAGATCGACCAGGGCGGGCGGCCGGGGCGTCTCGGGGCGCGGTTTGCGGACGTACCCCAGGCGGTCCAGGACCTCGCTGACCCGGCGGCGGGTGTCGGGCGCCACGTCCTCGCGGCCGTTGACCACCTTCGAAGCGGTCGGCACCGAAACCCCTGCCTCGCGGGCGATGACCGCCAGCGTCGGACCCGTCGACCCCGGGGAACGCGCCATCGAGATACCCCTTCCCGAACCCGCCCAAGCGCGACACCGACCGGGCAGAAACCGGTTACTACAGTAAGGCCGCCGCAACTCCGGCGGGAAGACCCGGGAGTTGAGGCGACCCCCTTCGGTCCGTGACGTCACAGGCCGTAGCGGTTCTTCAGATGGCGCCAGAAGTCCCGGTACATCCACTTGTCGAATTCGGTGATGCGGTCGGCGGAACCCGCCTTCATGAGGAAGCCGCCCACCCCGGTCGGGGACCAGTCGTAGAAGTCGTCCAGACCGTAGGTGTGCCCGATCTCGTGCAGCAGGATGTGGATGTTGTCCTGGTTCACCGCGCCCAGCATGTACTCACTGCCGATGCGCTGCCCCCAGTCGCCCCCCGCGCCGCCGCCGAAGCCCTTGGTCAGCCACAGCGACTGGTCGTAGTGGCGGGCCGCGCCACCGGGGCACTTGGAGTAGTTGCCGTCCTGGTGGAAGAAGCGGCCGCAGTCCGGGGCGCACTGCGGAGCGCCGCCGCCGTCCAGGATTCCGGTGTAGATGTCGACCGAGTTGTCACTCCACTGGAGCGTGGAGCGGTTCTTGACCGCCCAGCCGACGATCTTGACCGGGACCTCCTTGTACGGGAAGTTCTCGAATCCCGCGACCTGGTCGATCCACTTCTTCGACTGGCGCTTGAGCGCGGTGTGGATCTGGTCGCGCACCTGCGCCGTGACCGGCTGGTCGGATTCCCAGCGGACGCAGTAGTTCAGGCTGCCCTTGTTGGCCATCACCTGATCCCAGCCGTAGTTCTTGAAGCCGTACAGGTCGGGATAGGTGGACTCGACGTGCCTCCAGACCTCGTTCAGCGGCTGGACGAGGTTGCTCGGCGGGTTCCAGGTGTCCGACGCGCCCGTCCCGGCGGCGTCGGCGGGTGCGGTGAATCCGATGAGGGACAGCGCCCCGGCCGCGGTGGCGGTCAGGAGGGCACGTAATCCGCGAAGTCTTCGTGCGGGCATGGCGGCTCGCTTCCGTGTGGGGAACGGGAGCGGGCGACGCACCCCCCGGGGAGTGGCCGAACGGGGACGCCGCCCGCACCCTCCAGTGGCCCCCGCGCCCCGGAAAGTTGCCGCCGCCTTCCCGGATGCGCACGGACTGACAAACCGCCGTGCGCTCAGCGGCCGTTACGGGCGTTCCGCGGGCCGTCCCCCGTCAGCCTCACCCACCCGGGCCGCGGCCGGGTCCAGCACCCGGGTGAGGAACGCCCGGGTCCGCGGATGCCGCGGCGCGGCCACGACCTGCTCCGGGCCGCCCTCCTCCACGATCACCCCGTCGTCCATGAACACCACCCGGTCGGCGACCTCCCGCGCGAAGCTCATCTCATGCGTGACGACCAGCATCGTCATCCCCTCGTCGGCCAGCGCGCGCATGACGGCGAGCACATCCCCGACCAGCTCGGGGTCGAGGGCCGAGGTCGGCTCGTCGAACAGCATCAGCTCCGGATCCATCGCCAGCGCCCGCGCGATCGCCACCCGCTGCTGCTGCCCGCCCGACAGCTGCGCCGGATAGGCGGTCTCCTTGTCCGTCAGGCCCACCCGGCGCAGGGTGTCCCGCCCGATCCGTACCGCCTCGGCCTTGTCGCGGCGCAGCACCCGCCGCTGCGCGATGGTCAGGTTCTCCAGCGCCGTCAGGTGCGGGAAGAGGTTGAACGCCTGGAACACCATGCCGATCCGCCGCCGCACCCAGTCGATGTCCACATCCGGGTCGGTGACCTCGGCGCCGCCCACGGTCACCGAGCCCGACGTCGGCTCCTCCAGCAGGTTCACACAGCGCAGCAGCGTCGACTTGCCGGAGCCCGACGGCCCGATGACGCAGACCACCTCACCTCGCTCCACCGCGAGGTCGATGCCCTTCAGCACCTCCAGCCCGCCGAAGGACTTGTGCAGCCCCCGGATCCGGATCACGGTCCGATCACCTCGCCTTCGCCGTACGGGCCTCCAGCCACCGGACCAGCTGGCCCAGCGGAACGGTGATCAGCAGGTAGCACAGCCCGGCGACCAGGATCGGGGTGAGACTGCGGTGCTGATTGAGCGCGTCCCGGCCGAACTTGGACAGTTCGTACTGGTCCAGGGAGAGCCCGAGCAGATACACCAGGGACGAGTCCTTGGTCAGCAGGATCAGTTCGTTGGTCAGCGGCGGCAGCACGATCCGGAACGCCTGCGGAATGATGATCGAGACCATCGCCCGGCCGTGGGACATGCCGAGCGAACGCGCCGCTTCCATCTGCCCCTTGGGCACGGCCCGGATGCCCGCGCGGATCGTCTCCGCCATGTACGCGGCCCCGACCAGGCCGAGCGCCAGCATGACCGTGACATAGCGGTCCAGCGCCACCTGGAAGGCGAGCGGCACCCCGAAGCCGAGCGCGATGAACACCAGCAGCGCCGGAACGCCGCGGAAGAACTCGATGTACGCCACCGACAGCCAGCGGTACGGCGGCACCTGCGAGAGCCGCATCAGCGCCAGCACGAGCCCGGCCAGGAGCCCGAACCCGAAGCCGAGCAGGGTGTAGACGACGGTGTTGACCAGGGCGGTGGTGAGGATGTCGGGTAACAGGGACCGGGCGACGCCCGCGTCGAAGAACGCGCGGCGCAGTTCACCCCAGTCCGCGGCCAGGGCGACGACGAGCAACACGGCGGCGAGCACGGCGTACTGCACCGTCCGTACCGCCCGGGCCCGCCGCCGACGGGTCATTGCCATCACGGTGTGGACTCCTCAGCTCCTTGGCGCGGTGCCGAACCACTTCCGGTAGATCGTGTCGTAGCGGCCGTCCTTCTTCGCGTCGGCCAGCACTTGGTTGATCTTCTTGCGCAGGGCGTCGTTGCCGGTGCGTACGGCGATGCCGTACTTCTCCCCGGTGCTGAACTCGGCCGTCACCTCGGTGTCCGGGTTGTCCTTGACGAAGTCGTACAGCACCCCGTTGTCGTTGATGCCCGCCGCGACCTGTCCGGTCTTGACCGCGGACACCAGCAGCCCGAGGTCCTCGAATTGCACCAGCGTGGCGCCCACGGCCCGCTTCTGGGCGTACGTCTCCCCGGTGGTCCCCTGCTGGACCGCCAGCCGCTTGCCCTTGAGGTCGGCGAGGGTCCGGTACGGCTTGCCCTTCCGGGTGAGCAGCGCCTGGGTGGCTTCGAAGTAGGGGCGGGAGAAGTCCAGGTTCTTCTCGCGGACGGCAGTGATCGTCATCCCGGCCGCGGCGACGTCGCAGGTGCTGGTGTTGAGGTCCTCACCGGACTGGATGCCCTCGAAGGGCGTGTCCACGATCTCCTGCTTCACCTTCAGCTCCGAGGCGACGAGATCGACCAGATCCACGTCGAAGCCGACGATCTTCTTGCCCTGCCGGGACTGGAAGGGCGGATAGGGCAGATGGGTGCAGGTGGTCAGCTTGCCGGACTTCACCAGGCTGATGTCCGGGCCGCCGGAGGCCGACGGTTCGGTGCTGGTACAGCCGATGAGCAGGGCGGCAGCTGCGGCAGTGGCTATGGCGGGCAGCGCGGAGCGAGCGGACACGGCACCTCCGGGACGTGGTCGGTGAACGACCCCACGGGACACGTGATCAGTGCGTCGGCCCGCATCCTGCCACTCTCCGTGCCGCCTTGACCCCGCCGTGTGCGTTGCGAGCGCATAACGGCCGCGGGGCCCTCGATACGGATGACCCCACGGATGACCCCGCTAGCGCCGCCGTCGCCGCCTGCGGCGCTTGCTCCAGAACCAGCCGGCCGGCGGCTCGTCCGCCCGCCAGGGCTGGGGCTCGGGCGCGCCGCGCCGCCGCCAGCGCGCGGTCAGCATGCGCGTGCGCGCGGCGGGCTCGGTGACCTCGGCACCCCGGACGAAGTCCTCGTCGAGAACGAGGTCGTCCCAGTCGTCCGCGTCGTCCCCGGGGTCTGTGGATCCGGTGCTCAAGGGGCACCTCCCGTCCGCCGGTGTGCCGCTCGGGCATGAAAGCGTGTTCCTGGAGCGAGAAACGTGCGGGACGCCCGCCGAGTTCCGGCGGCTCACAAGGCTCACGAGGCCACAAGGCTCACGAGGGGATCCAGACGCGCATCGGTCCGGCCTCCCGGTTCGCCCAGGCGTAATAGGGGATCGCGGTGACACGCACCGGGTCGCCCACGCCACCGATGTCGCCCCCGGCGCCCGGGTACGGCCACCAGCCGCCGTCCGGGGCCGCCCGGCGCAGCGCCCGGGCCATGATCACGGTCACTCCGCCCAGCAGCTGCGGCCGGTGCTCGGCGACCAGCTCGGTGCCCGTGTCGAGCGTGATGCCGTCCAGCCGCAGCCCGGCGGGCTGATCCGGCTGCTCCAGGCAGTACACCAGCGGTCCGTGCTCGATCGCGGTGCAGCCGCGCACCGCGTCCACCCGTGGATCGGGGCGGGTCAGCCGGGGCGCCAGCGGCAGGGTGAGGACCACGGTCTCGCCCGGCCGCCAGCGGCGCCGCAGCCGCAGCCAGCCCCGCTGCGCGCGCTCCGTCACCGCCTCGCCGCCAACCGTCGCCTCGTACCGGTCGGCCCAGTGCGGGATGCGCAGCGACAGCGTCCAGTCCGCCTCCGCGGGAGCCTCGTCCACGACCACCGCGATCCGGCCTTCCCACGGGTAGCCGGTGCCCACCCGCACCGTTCCGCCGCCCGCCGCGTACACCCCCGACGCGTACTGGTGCAGCTGAAGGCCCTCGCCGTCACCGCTCGCCATGTAGTGCGGCAGCGACGCCAGCAGCCGCATCACGTTGGGCGGGCAGCAGGCGCAGCGGAACCAGGGCGTCCGCCGCGCCTCCTGGTCGCCGTGGGACTCCGTACGGCCCTCCGTACGGCTGTCGCGGACCTGGAGCGGATTCACGTACAGCCAGCGCTCGCCGTCCAGGGAGACGCCGGACGCGAAGCCGTTGAACAGGGTGCGTTCGATCAGGTCGCTGTAGCGGGCATCCCCCGTGAGCAGCGCCATCCGCCAGCTGAACTGGATGGAGGCGATGGCCGCGCAGGTCTCCGCGTACGCCCGGTCCGGCGGGAGTTCGTAGGGGTCGCCGAAGGACTCCAGATCGTGCCGGGAGCCCACGCCGCCCGTGAGGTAGGTCTTGGTGGCGACCATGTCCTCCCACAGCCGCACCAGTGCGTCCCGCAGCTCCCGGTCGCCGGTCTCGGCCGCCAGGTCCGCGGCCCCGGCCAGCAGATACAGCTGGCGCACCGCATGCCCGGCGACCGCCCTCGCGTCCCGCACCGGGACGTGGTCCTGCCAGTAGGGCGCCCCGGGGCGCGGGCCGCCGTCCGTCCCGCCGTCTCCCAGGGTGCCCTGTCCGCGCCGTTCCACGAAGTACCCGGCCAGATCGAGATAGCGCCGCTCGCCGGTCTCCCGGTACAGCTCGACCAGTGCCGTCTCGATCTCCGGATGCCCGCACACCGCGTCCACGGCCTTGTCCGGGCCGAAGACCGCGTCGATGTGATCGGCGAACCGCACCGCCACGTCGAGCAGCCCGTCCTCACCGGTGGACCGCCGGTGCGCGACGGCGGCCTGGAGGAGATGACCCGCGCAGTACAGCTCGTGTCCCCAGTGCAGCTCCGACCACCGCCGGGCGCCTGGTCGGACCTGGTAGTACGTCTGCACATAGCCGTCCGCGTCCTGAGCGTCCGACACCAGGGCCGCCAGCCACGCCACTTGCCCGGCCAGCTTCTCGGCGGCCGGTCCGCCGGGCTCCTCGGCGAGCTGCCAGGACGCGGCCTCCAGCCACTTGTGCACATCGGAGTCCTGGAACGGGAAGTCGCCGGTGAACCCCTCCTCCGCCGTTCCCGCGGCGGCCCGCAGATTGGCGAGATTGCCCGCCTCCTCCAGTCTCCCCGGCCCCTGCGGAACGCTGACCTCGGCGTTGACGCGCCGCTTCGCGGCCCAGAACCCTCCGGTGATCCTGGCCATGACGGGCGGCCGGAGAGCGGTGTGCGCATCCTGCGAGAGCCGGATCGGTCCTACGGACATCTGCCTACCCCTTACCCCGTACGTTCCGTGGCGGCCATGCCTTCCACGGCCTGGCGAGCCGCACGCGCCATGTGGGCCATTCCACTGCACTTCGGCGCCGGAGTCAGGAGGGGCGACCGTGGTTCGTGTCAGGAGGCGACGGGACGTCAGGCGGCGGGCAGCTCCGCCCCGTCCACCACATGGGCCACGCCGCACGTGACGTTGTCGGGCCCGCCCGCGCGGTTGGCGAGGGCGATGAGTTCGAGCGCCGCCTCCCCGGGATCGGCCACCGAGCCCAGTACGCGCCGGATCTCCTCCGCGGACACCACACCGCTGAGCCCGTCCGAGCACAGCAGATACCGGTCACCCGCCAGGGCGTCCCGCAGCGCCAGATCGGGCTCGAACGCCGCACCACCGCCCACGGCCCGCAGCAGCAGTGCCCTTTGGGGATGGGACACGGCCTCCGCCGCCGTGATGCGCCCCTCGTCGAGCAGCGACCGCACCACGGTGTGGTCGTGGGTGATCTGGAACAGCTCGCCGTCGCGCAGCAGATACGCCCGCGAATCGCCGATGTGCACCAGCCCCAGCCGGGACCCCGACCACACCAGCGCGGTCAGCGTCGTCCCGACCCCGCGCAGCGCGGGGTCGGACGCGGCCAGCTCGCACACCGAGGCGTGCGCCCGGTGCGCCGCGTCCTCCAGGGCGCTCAGCAGCTCGGCCCCCGGGACCTCGGACTCCAGCGGCTTGAGCGCCTCGATGGCCGCCTCGCTCGCATGACGGCTGCCGCCGAAGCCGTCGGCGACGGCGAGCAGATGCGGACCGGCGTACCCGGAGTCCTCGTTGCTCTCGCGGACCGAGCCCCGGTCGGAGAGCACCGCGTAGCGAACTCCCTGGGTGCCGTGGGAAGAAGACATGGCGTTGTCCTTTCCGGACAGCTGTGACAGCTGCGACAACTGTGACAGCTGGTCGACGAGGAAGGCGGCCAGGTCGCGCCGGGCCGCCGTATCGGCCTCGACCTGCGCCCAGTACGCGCGGACCTCCCGCGCCGCCGCGCCCGGGTCCAGCTCGCACACGGTACGGATCCGGGCCAGCGGCATCCCCAGGCGGCGCAGCCAGGCCACCAGCCGGGCCCGCTCCAGCTGCGCCGGGTCGTAGAGGCGGTAGCCGGAGTGCGGGTCGACGCGGGCGGGCGGCAGCAGCCCGAGTTCGTCGTACAGGCGCAGCGCCTTGGGGGACAGCCTCGATGCCCTCGCGAACGCGCCGATCGTCAGCAGTCCCATGCTCGCCCTCCTCGCGCCGGGCACCTCGCCCGGCCACCACGATGCTGGAGCTTCCCCCTCGGAGAAGGTCAACCGAGGTCAACCTAGGCCAACGAAGACCAATCAGAGATCACATTCACACTCATATATCGCGCCTATTTATATTTATCAGTCATATACTTTCATTTAGCCTTCTTCAGGCATTCGTTGTGATTAGCGCGGGAACTGACGGGACATCCGCACAGACTCGTGGCAGCCACGAGGTGAGGGAGGACCCATGTCCGTTTCCACCACGCCCGGAACCGTGTGGGGCACCTGGATCAACCTGGAAGGCGGCATCCACTCCGAGCCCGCGCCGGTGGCCCAGGCCGATGACCGGATCCAAGTCTTCATCCGGGGCGGGTTGAACGTCCTCTGGAGCAGACTCGAGACCCGCAGCGGCGGGTGGGGGCCCTGGCAGCAGTACCCGGGCCTGGCAGTCGACGGCATCCCCGCACCGATCCGCGGGAAGGACGGCAAGGTGCGGGTCTTCTACCGCACCCCGGGCAACAACCTGGAGGTCATCACCCAGACCTCCATCAACTCCGGGTACGGAGCGCCCCAGATCCTGGCCACCGGCATCGGGGACGATCCGGCCGCGGCGCTCGGCGCCGACGGCCGCATCTATGTGTTCTTCCCCGGCACCGACAACGCCCTGTGGTTCCTGCGCAACCAGGATCTCCAGTACGAGACGTACACCGCCGCGACGTCGCTGGGTAACGCCATCTTCGCCACGCCGTCGCCCATCCTCGACGGGGGAGGGCGGATCGTGGTGGCGGTCAAGGGCAGCGGCGAAACGCTCTACACCATCCAGCAAACGACCGCGAACTCCCCCACCTGGGAGTCCTACTTCCTCAGCGCCACCAACGTGACCAGCCGCCCCTCGGTGTGCCTGGACGCGGCAGGCAGGGTGCAGATCTTCTTCCGGGGCGTCGACGGCTCCGTCCGGCGCGTCGGGCAGAACGACGACTACGACACGTTCGGCACCGCCGTGAGTCTGGGCGCCCAGATCGTGTGGCGCCCCACCTGCGGCCTGGGCCAGGACGGCCGGGTCAACGTGTTCATCAAGGCCACCGACAACGCCCTGTGGGTCGCCGTCCAGACCACGGAGAACGGCAACACCTACACCGGCTTCCAGTCCCTCGGCGGCGTCATCGGCTCCGCCGGTATCAGCGTCCCCATTGCCAACGAGGAGAACCTGCTCTACGTGTTCCTCCAGGGCAACGGGCCCGCCAGGGACCTCTGGCTCCAGCGCCAGACGTTCGTCTGAGCCGCACTCCGGGGGCTCCACGGTTTTCGAAACTTTCGCACCTGCCTCAGGGGCTGTTGAAAGTCATCAGAACCCTTAATCTCCGAACAAATTCGATCAACAAACACGGTTGATCAATGGAGAGCGCAGGAGCCCCTGATGCCCCCGCATGCCCATGGACGCCTCAGCGCGCCGGCAGTGCTGCCCGCACTGCCGGCCGCTGGTGTCTCGGCGGCTCCGCTCACCCGGACCAGCCCGCCCGAGACAGCAGGAGAGCGACGATGAGCCGCAGCGACGGACAGCCCAGCCGCAGACGGGTCCTGATGGGTGCCCTGGCCCTGGGAGCGGTCGCAGGAACCCCCGGCCTCGCCGAGGCCGCCACCCCTTCCGCGCGGGAGACGGCCGCCAGGGCCGCCCGGTACGTCAATCCGCTGGTCCGCAACCGCGCCGATCCGCACATCTTCAAGCACACCGACGGCTACTACTACTTCACCGCCACCGCCCCCGAGTACGACCGCATCATCCTGCGCCGCTCCAGAACCCTGCGGGGCCTGGCCACCGCGTCCGAGTCGGTGATCTGGAAGAAGCACACCAGCGGTGACATGGGCGCCCACATCTGGGCTCCGGAAATCCACTTCATCGACGGCAAGTGGTACGTCTACTTCGCGTCCGCGCCCGCGGGCGACGTCTGGAAGATCCGGATGTGGGTGCTGGAGAACGCGAGCGCCAATCCCTTCGCCGGGACCTGGACCGAGAAGGGCCGCATCGCCACCCCGATCGACTCGTTCTCGCTGGACGCCTCCACCTTCGTCCACCGCGGCACCCGCTATCTCACCTGGGCCCAGAGCAACCCGGACGTCGGCAACAACTCCAGCATCTACATCGCCAAGATGGCCAACCCCTGGACCATCACCGGGCCGCAGGTGGAGATCTCCCGTCCGACCTACGACTGGGAGACCCGCGGCTACAAGGTCAACGAGGGCCCGTCCGTCCTGGAGAAGAACGGCAGGCTGTTCCTCACCTACTCCGCCAGCGCCACCGACGCCAACTACTGCATGGGGCTGCTCACCGCCTCCGCGGACAGCGACCCGCTGGTCGCCGCCTCCTGGAAGAAGAGCCCCCAGCCGGTTTTCACCAGCAACGACACCACCAAGCAGTACGGCCCGGGCCACAACTCCTTCACCGTCGCCGAGGACGGCCGCACCGATGTCCTCGTCTACCACGCCCGCCAGTACAAGGACATCACCGGCGACCCGCTGAACGACCCCAACCGGCACACCCGCATCCAGACCCTCGGCTGGAAGGCCGACGGCACCCCGGACTTCGGCGTCCCCGTGGCCGACGGGCCCGCTCCGGACACCACGGCCGCCACCCGCTACACCATGACCGCCTTCACCAACAGCAGCGAATCCAACATGTACGTGTACGAGTCGCCGGACGCGCTCACCTACACGCTGCTCAAGGGACCGGCGTTCACCCCGCCTGCGGAACTGATCCGCGACCCCAGCATCATCAAGCACACCGACGGCTACTACTACATCGTCTACACCACCAACTGGACCGGGAACACGATCGGTTTCGCGCGCAGCCGGGACCGGGCCAACTGGACCTTCGTCCGCAACCACACGCTGCCGCTCGCCGGGGTCGAGCGCACCTGGGCGCCCGAGTTCTTCGTCGACGCAGGCGGCAGCGTCAACATCATCGTGTCGCTCGACACCACCGCCACACCGGATTACATCTTCCGGCCGCATCTGCTCACCGCCACCAGCGCCTCGCTCTCGTCCTGGACCACCCCGAAGCCGCTCACCGGCCTGGACAAGGCGAACTACATCGACACCTTTGTGGTCCGCCACGGCGGGCAGTACCACGCCTTCACCAAGCAGGAGACGACGAAGTACATCGAGTACGCGACCGCCACCAGCCTCGGCGGCCCCTACACCCTTCGCGGCACCGGCGACTGGGCGGGCTGGGGCAGTTGGCGCGAGGGGCCGGCGCTGGTGCCGCTGGCAGGCGGCGGCTGGCGGATCTACTTCGACGGCTACGCCGAGAAGAAGTACTACTACAGCGACAGCCTCGACGGTTTCCGGACCTGGACCCCCATCCGGCAGTTGCCGGGACTCTCCGGCTTCGCCCGCCACTTCACCGTCCTGAAGGAGAGCGTGTGATGCGGGGACGTCTGTGGGCCCTCGCCGTGGCCGCCGTCCTCGGGCTGCTGGCCCCGCTGACGGCCGCCGGTACGGCGCAGGCGGCCCCCGCCACCATCGTCAACGCGACGCAGTTCACCACCACATCGGGAGAGGCGGTGCACGCGCACGGCGGCGGAGTGCTCAAAGTCGGCGCGTACTACTACTGGTTCGGCGAGAACCGCAACGCGGACAACACCTTCCGCTATGTGTCCGCCTATCGCTCCACGGACCTCAAGAGCTGGGAGTTCCGCCGCCACGTCCTCACCGAGGCCACGGATCCCGAGCTGGCCACCGCCAACATCGAGCGGCCCAAGGTCATCTACAACGAGCGCACCAAGCAGTTCGTGATGTGGATGCACAAGGAGAACGGCAGCGACTACAGCGAGGCGCGCGCGGCCGTCGCCACCTCCGCCACCGTCGACGGCGACTACACCTGGCGGGGCAGTTTCCGTCCGCTGGACCAGCACATGTCGCGCGACATCACCGTGTTCAAGGACAGCGACGGCACCGGCTACATGATCTCGGCCGCCCGGGAGAACTACGACCTGCACATCTACCGGCTGACCGACGACTACACCGCGGTGGCGAGCCTGGTGGCCAATCCCTGGCCCGGCGGCCACCGCGAGGCCCCGGCCCTCTTCAAGCGCGGCAACGTGTACTTCATGCTGACCTCCGGCGCCACCGGCTGGAACCCCAACCAGCAGCAGTACGCCACCGCCACCAGCCTGGCCGGTCCCTGGAGCGCGATGCGCAACGTGGGCGACGCCACCGCCTACGGCTCGCAGACCGCGTACGTCCTGCCGGTGCAGGGCACCCAGGCGACCTCGTACCTGTACCTGGGCGACCGCTGGGGCAACTCCTTCGGCGGCAAGGTCAACGACTCGCGCTATGTGTGGCTGCCGCTGAACTTCCCCACCGCGACCACCATGACCATGGACTGGTATCCGCAGCTGACCATCGACACCGCGGCGGGCACCGTGACCGGCTCCGGCGGCCCGTACGCCCCGCTGAAGGCCCGGCACAGCGGCAAGTGCGCCGACATCCTCTCCGCAGCGCAGACCGACGGCACGGCGACCGTGCAGTACACCTGCAACGGCGGCGGCAACCAGCTGTTCTGGTCCAGAAGCACGGGTGACGGATACGTCCAGCTGATCGCACGGCACAGCTCCCAGTGCCTCACCGTGGCCGGCGGCTCCACCGCCGACGGCGCGGCGGTCGTCCAGTCGGCCTGCGGCACGGGCGCGAACCAGCAGTGGAAGGTCACGGACGCGGGCAGCGGCTACGTCCGGCTCACCGCCCGCTCCAGCGGCAAGTGCCTGGACGTGGCCGACTCCTCCACGGCCGACAAGGCCGCCGTCATCCAGTGGAGCTGCACGGGCGGCGCCAACCAGCAGTGGCTGCGCGGCTGAACCTTCGGTCGGCGCGGCGCTGTTGACATCCCCGGAGGCGCCGGTAGCTTCACGTGCGCACGATGTCGGACATTGTTCGTAATTTCGAACCTCCGTGAGGAGAGTCATGAACGAACCAGTCGACAGACGGCACTTCATCGCCACCACTGCCTCCGGGGCCGCGGCCGTGGTGCTCACCGCGGCCGCCGGTGGCACCGCGGCGGCGGCCACGCCCGGCGCCGCCCCGGCCGCGGCCCCGCGGAAGCCCCGGGCGCTGACGAGCGTCCGGCCCTTCCCACTCACCGCCGTGACCCTGCTCCCCGGCGCCTTCAAGGACAACCAGTCCCGCAACACCGCCTATCTGCGCTTCGTCGACATCGACCGGCTGCTGCACACCTTCCGCCTCAACGTCGGCATCGCCAGCAGCGCCAAGCCCTGCGGCGGCTGGGAGAGCCCGACCACCGAACTGCGCGGCCACAGCACCGGCCACCTCCTCTCCGGCCTCGCCCTGACCTACGCCAACACCGGCGACACGGCGCTCCTCGACAAGAGCCGCAAGCTGGTCTCCGCGCTCGCCGCCTGCCAGGCGAAATCCCCGGCGGCCGGCTACCGGGCGGGCTATCTGTCGGCGTTCCCCGAGAACTTCTTCGACCGGCTGGAGGCCGGTACCGGGGTATGGGCGCCGTACTACACCATCCACAAGATCATGGCCGGACTGGTCGACCAGTACCGGCTCGCGGGCAACGCCGAGGCCCTGGAGACCGTGCTGCGCCAGGCCGCCTGGGTCGACACCCGCACGGCGAGGCTCAGCTACGACCAGATGCAGCGCGTCCTGGAGACCGAGTACGGCGGCATGAACGACGTCCTCGCCGACCTGCACGCGATCACCGGCGACAGCCGGTGGCTGAGGGTCGCCGAGCGCTTCACCCACGCCCGCGTCTTCGACCCGCTCAGCCGGAACGAGGACCGGCTCGCCGGACTCCACGCCAACACCCAGATTCCCAAGATGGTCGGCGCCCTGCGGCTGTGGGAAGAGGGTCTTGACAGCCGCTACCGCACCATCGGCGAGAACTTCTGGAAGATCGTCACCGACCACCACACGTACGTCATCGGCGGCAACAGCAACGGCGAGGCCTTCCACGAACCCGACGCCATCGCCGCCCAGCTCAGCGGCAGTTGCTGCGAGAACTGTAATTCGTACAACATGCTCAAGCTCGCCCGGCTGATCCACTTCCACGCGCCCGAGCGCACCGACCTGCTCGACTACTACGAGCGCACTCTCTTCAACCAGATGCTCGGCGAGCAGGACCCCGACTCGGCCCACGGCTTCAACATCTACTACACGGGTCTCGCCCCCGGCTCCTTCAAACAGCAGCCGTCCTTCATGGGCCCCGACCCGAACCAGTACTCCACCGACTACGACAACTTCTCCTGCGACCACGGCAGCGGCATGGAGACCCACGCCAAGTTCGCCGACACCATCTACACCCGCGGCGACCGCAGCCTCCTGGTGAACCTCTTCATCCCCTCCGAGCTGCGCTGGCAGGAGAAGGGCATCACCTGGCGCCAGACCACCGGCTTCCCCGACCAGCAGACCACCACCCTCACCGTCAGCTCCGGCGCGGCCTCCCTGGAACTGCGCGTCCGGATCCCCTCGTGGGCCTCCGGGACCCGCGCCACCCTCAACGGCACCACCCTCCCCGACCAGCCGAAACCCGGCAGCTGGCTGATCATCGACCGTCAGTGGAAGACCGGCGACCGGGTCGAGGTGACCCTGCCGATGAAGCTGCGGCTCGACCCCACCCCCGACGACCCCGACATCCAGGCCGTGCTGTACGGGCCCGTCGTGCTGGCCGGGGCGTACGGCGACCGCACCGGCATGACCATGCCGCGCCTCAAGCAGGACTCCGTGGTCCAGCAGGCCCCCAGCCCGATGCGCTTCACCGCCACCGCGGACGGGCAGAGCGTCACCCTGCTGCCCATCGCCCGCATCCACCACCAGCGCTACAACGTGTACTGGCTGACCGGGCAGCCACCCACCCCGCCGCCCGCCTTCGCCGCCTGGTACCGCTTCGACGAGACCTCCGGCACCGCCGCCGCCGACGCCACCGGCCGCGGCAAGACCGCCCGGCTCACCGGCGGCGCCACCTGGACCACGGGCAGGAGCGGCGGTGCCGTCGCGCTGAACGGCACCAACGGGTACGTGACCCTCGCCGACGACCTCCTCGCGGGCGCCACCGCGTACACGGTCGCCACCTGGGTCCGGCTGGATGGCACCCCCGCCCAGTGGACCCGGATCTTCGACATCGGCACCGGCGTCACCGCCAACATGTTCCTCACCCCGATCGCCGACTCCGGGAAGCTGCGCTTCGCCATCACCGCGGGCGGAGGCGGCGCCGAGCAGCGCATCGAGGCCGCGCCGCTGCCCACCGGTCAGTGGACCCACGTCGCCGTCGCCTACGGCAGCGGCACCGCCGTCCTCTACGTCGGCGGGCGCGAGGTCGGCCGCAACACCCGCGTCACCGTCGAGCCGGTCCACTTCGGCAACCACATCCGCGCCGCGTACCTCGGCAAGTCGCAGTACCCGGACCCGTACCTCAGGGCCGCGTTCGACGACTTCCGCGTGTACGGCCGGACACTCAGCGCGAATGAGGTCGCCACCCTGGCAGAAAGCTGACAAGCTCGGGCGGGCGGGCCACGGCCCGCCCGCCCCCGAACCGATCGGCATGGACAAGGACGACGTACATGGCCCACCTCGCGGCGGAGAACCGCTACGACTCCATGCAGTACCAGCGCTGCGGGCGCAGCGGTGTGCTGCTGCCGAAGGTCTCGCTCGGCCTGTGGCACAACTTCGGCGACACCCATCCGCTCGAGACCCAGCGCGCCGTGCTGCGCCGCGCCTTCGACCTCGGCGTCACCCACATCGACCTGGCCAACAACTACGGGCCACCGCCCGGCAGCGCCGAGAGCAACTTCGGCACGGTCTTCGCCCAGGACTTCCGCCCCTACCGCGACGAGCTGTTCATCGCGAGCAAGGCCGGATACCTGATGTGGCCCGGGCCGTACGGCGAGTGGGGCTCGCGCAAGTACATGCTGTCCAGCCTCGACCAGTCGCTGACCCGCATGGGCCTGGACTACGTCGACGTGTTCTACTCCCACCGCTTCGACCCGGACACCCCGCTCGAAGAGACGATGGGCGCGCTCGACAGCGCCGTACGGCAGGGCAAGGCCCTCTACGCCGGGCTGTCGAACTACCCGCCGGAGGCCATCGCGGAGGCGGCCGCGATCCTGAAGGACCTGCGCACCCCGTACCTGATCAACCAGCATCCGTACTCGATGCTCCAGCGCGGGGTCGAGGGCGGGGTGCTGGAGGCCTCCGCCGCGGCCGGTGCCGGCGTCATCGCCTTCTCGCCGCTCGCGCAGGGCCAGCTCACCGACCGCTATCTCAACGGTGTGCCCGCGGACTCCCGCATGGCGCTCGGCCACTTCCTCAAGCGCGACGCGCTCACCGAGGAGCGCCTGACGCTGCTGCACGCCCTCAACAAGATCGCCGGGGAGCGCGGCCAGACCCTCGCCCAGCTGGCGCTCGCCTGGGTGCTGCGGGATCCGCGGGTGGTCTCCGTGCTGATCGGCGCGAGCAGCGTCGCCCAGCTGGAGCAGAACATCGCGGTCCTGGACTCGCCCGGCTTCAGCGACGCCGAGCTGGCCGAGATCGACCGCCTGTCCGCCGAGGCGGGCGTCGAGATTCCCTGACCGGGTGCTTCCCGTCCCCGCTCCCGGGCTTCCTGCACCGGGAGCGGGGACGGGCGAGCCTCAGCGGCCGGTGAAACGCGGAGCGCGCTTCTCACGGAACGCGGCCATCCCCTCGGACTGGTCCTCGGTGGCGAACAGCGCGTGGAAGGAGCGCCGTTCGAACAGCAGCCCCTCGCGCAGCCCCACCTCCAGCGCCCGTTCCACCGCCTCGCGCGCCGCCATGGCGGCCGGTTTGCCGTAGGAGGCGACGGTCGCGGCCATGGCCGCCGCCTCCGCCGTCAGCCGCTCGTCGGGGACCACCCGGGAGACCAGCCCGGCGCGCTCCGCCTCCTGCGCGCCCATGGTGCGCCCGGTCAGGATCAGGTCCATCGCCTTGGCCTTTCCGACCAGTTTCGTCAGCCGCTGGGTGCCGCCGATGCCCGGGATCACGCCCAGTTTGATCTCCGGCTGACCGAACGTGGCCGATTCTCCGGCCAGGATGATGTCGCACATCATCGCCAGCTCGCAGCCGCCGCCCAGGGCGTAGCCGGACACCGCAGCGATCTTGGGGGTGCGCAACGCGGCGAAGGCGTCCCAGCCCGCGAAGTAGTCCTCGGCGAACATCTCGACGGACGTCTTGGGCTCCATCTCCTTGATGTCGGCGCCCGCCGCGAACGCCCGCTCCGAGCCGGTGATCACGAAGCAGCCGGTCCCGGGGTCGCGGTCCAGCGGCCGCAGCACCTCGACCAGTTCGGCCAGCAGACCGCTGCTGAGCGCGTTGAGCACCTCGGGGCGGTGCAGCGTCACGGTGACGACGCGCTCATCTCGCTCGATCTTGATGAAGTTCACGGTGTCTCCCTTTCCGGGGGTCGGTCTACGAGTCCCAGATGGCGCCGTACGCGGGGATCCCGCGGCACTCCAGGCCGTGGACCACCTGCCAGGTGAGCTTCTTGTTGGAGATGCAGATGACGGCCTCGGCCCCGAAGTCCGCGTACGCGGCGTGGGCGAGCCGGACCATGTCGGGCTTGCCGTGTTCGGAGGTGTCCCAGATGACCGCGTCGGGCTGGACGGCCAGGATCTCGTCCACCAGGGCGTCGCCGTAGGTCGTCCGGGGGTTCCGGGTCGCCCACACCAGCCGCGCCGGGACCTCCTGGGCCAGCAGGTGGGGGAGGCAGGGACCGATACCGCTGCCGGTGGCCACGTAGACCACCTTGCGGAACAGGGTCTCGATGTTGGCCACGCCCGCGGTGGTGATGCCCTTCAGCCACACCCGGGACGGTGCGTCGTCGATGAACTTCCCGGTCCAGTCCCCGGCCCGGGAGATGGTGAGCCGGAACCCCGACTCGCCCGGCGCGGGCACATTGGCGAACGAGTGCCACTCCCGCAGCGGGCTGCGGCTGATCGCCGTCGAGGACCCGGCGAAGGGCGTCACCCCGTGGTTGAAACGGGCGAGCGCCACATGGGCGGAGGGGCGTTCGACGGCCACCGGCACCCGGCGCAGCCGCAGCCACGGCAGCGCGACACTGAAGGTGATCACGGCCAGCACCCAGACGCCCGGCGCCGCCAGCAGCCGCCCGGCGGCGGCCCCCTCGCCGGGCGCGTCGAGCGTGGTCAGCACGGTCTGCGCCCAGAAGAGCGCGAGCGCCGCCCAGCCGCCGAAGCGGTGCGTCTTCTCGAAGTGGTCGTGGAACCGCGCCCGGAAGGGCGGCAGCGCCGTGGCCGTGATCCCGATCAGCAGGACGACCAGGGCGTACGAGACGGCGAGCGTCGCGGCCGGGGCGGCGTGCCGGGTCAGCGAGGCCACCAGGGCGAGGAACCAGAGCGTGCCCGCGAGGGCGCCGCCGACGTGCATCCCGCCGAAGTGGTAGACCTTCGCCAGCGTCCACCGGATCCTCAGCGGCCAACTGGTGGGCGCCGCGGTGGCGATGCGGAAGAGCAGATTGATGACGTACTGCTGGCGGATGACGATGGCGACCGCGAAGTTGACGAGCGCCGCGTCGGAGAGCGTACGAGGCGTCAGGCCATCGCCCGAACGGGACAGCAGGAACGCCAGGTTGACCGCGAGGACCAGGGCGATGAGGCGGTTGTAGTGCATCAGGCGCGGATGCTTCAGCAGCCCGCGCACCCCCGGTGTCCGGGGCGGCAGCGGCAGGTCCGCGGTGCGCTGCGGCGCTTCGGCGCGGGGTGTGGTCACGACGCGGGGTGTGGTCACGACGCCACCTCACCGGCCGTGCGGCGCTCGGCGGCCAGCCGCAGCAGGGCCGACTTGTCGACCTTTCCGCGGCTGGTGAGCGGCAGCGCGGGGAGGGTGTGGACGGCCACCGGCACGCAGTAGTAGGGGAGGGCCCGGGCCACGGCCTGTCGCGCCGTCTCGGGGTCGACCCGCAGCGGGGCGGCGAAGGACACCAGACTGCGGTCGTCCAGCTTGAGCGTCACCGCGCGGACGCAGCCGGGTACCGCTTCGAGGACGGCCGATACGGAGTCCAGTTCGACCCGGAAGCCCCGCACCTTGACCTGGTCGTCCGTGCGGCCCAGATGCTCCAGCTCGCCGTCGGGCGTCCAGCGGCCCAGGTCGCGGGTGCGGAACATCAGCCGCCCGCCGCCGAGGAACGGGTCGGGCGCGTACCGTTCCGCGGTGAGCCGCGGATTGTGCAGATAACCCGCCGACACGCAGTCGCCACCGGCCCACATTTCGCCGGTCTCGCCGATGGCACACGGGCGCCGCTCGGCGTCCAGGACGTACACGGTGTTGTTGGGGGTCGGCCGTCCGATGGTCAGCCGCAGTGCCGCCGGGTCATGGCGCTGCATGGTGTTGACGATGGTGGTCTCGGTCGGCCCGCACGCGTTGTAGAAGGTGCAGACCCGGGCCCAGCGGTCGGCGAGCCCGCGCGGACACGGCTCGCCGGCGACGGCCGCGACCTTGATCTGCCCGCACAGCTCCGGGTCGACCGTGCTGAGCACGGTGGGGGTCGCGATGACCACGTCCACCCGGCGCACGGTCTCGGCGATGTCGGCGCCGCGGATGACGAGGGTGGCGCCGTGGCTCAGACAGCCGAGGATCTCCCACGCGGCCATGTCGAAGGCCACGTTGAGGATCTGGGACACCCGCAGCCCGGGCCGCATTCCCAGGTCACCCGGCCCGGTGAGCAGGAGGTTGCACACATTGCGATGGGTGACGGTGACCCCGTTGGGCGCTCCCGTGGTGCCGGAGGTGAACAGCACATAGCAGCCGTCGTCCGGTGTCACGGGCCGGGCGGGGGCGAAGGGGCGTCCGGTCCTCTCGCCGTCGCAGGAGTCGAAGGAGTCGTAGGAGTCGGCCATCGCGGTGTCGATCGGGACGACGGTGTGGCCGGGCGGCGCCGGTATGCGGTCCGCGTAGCCGGACGTCGTCAGGATCACCCGAATCGACGCCGTACGGATGACGTGGCCGAGCTGGGCCGGGGGCGCCAGACCCGCGTCCTGCGGCACATAGGCCGCGCCCGCCTTCAGGGTCGCCAGCAGACCGACGAGCATGGGGATGGAGCGCCGGACGAACAGCGCGACATGGTCACCGGGGCGTACGCCCAGCCGGGCGAGCCGGGCCGCCAGCCGTCCGGCCTGCCGGTCCAGCTCCCCGTAGGTGATCGTCTCGCCGAGGTGCTCGGCCGCGACGGCGAGCGGGGACGCGATGGCGTGCCGCTCGATGGCCTGGTGGATCAGGGAGCAGGGCGGGGCGGCCACCGGCCCCTGGCCGAACCGCTGGAACAGCCGCCGGTCCGTGCCGGAGAGGTGCCGGAGGGGATCGGCGGGCCACTCCGGTCGTGCGTCCTGATACAGGGTGTGTATCCGCATATGTCGCCCACTCTCGTTCGACAAGTCGGTCATCGTTCGGCTGATGGAGCCGGGTGCGGGCGCAAAAGGCCCAGGTGCGGAGGTGAGGGTGAAAAGTGATGAGCCGTATGAGGTGCGGAGGTGGCGCTTCGGTGAGGAGCTCAGGCCGCCGCCGACCAGGTCACATGCGCATCGTGTGGCACGTGGCCATCAGCCGTCTCGCTTGCTTGAGAGCTTAAGGACCTGCGTGGCGCGTACGGAAGACGGACGATGGGCGCAAGTTGGCCAGGATCCCACTAGAGTGCGCCCGCGCGGAATGATATGCCTTGTGGCCTTGATGCCGACCTGGTAGCGGCAGATGCGGGGCGGCGCCACCGAAACTGACGATATGTCATCCCGTTCGCCGATGGCCGAGATCCACCCCGGGCCGTCGTCCGGATAGCATGAACGGCCCGCCCGCACCGCCGCACGGAGACAGAGCCTTGGCCACACAACGGATCCCGGTCATTCTCATCACCGGTTTCCTGGGTTCCGGAAAAACCACGATGCTCAACCACCTGATGCGCGACAGCGTGGACACCCGGGTCGGGGTCATCGTCAACGACTTCGGCAGCATCAACATCGACGCCATGGCCGTCGCCGGGCAGGTCGACTCGATGATCCCCATCGAGAACGGCTGTCTGTGCTGCGCCGCGGACGCCTCCGAAATGGACGAGATGCTCGACCGGCTCACCGATCCGGAGCTGCGCATCGACGTGGTCGTGATCGAGGCGAGCGGTCTGGCCGAGCCGCAGAGCATGATCCGTACGCTGCTGTCCAGCGGCAATGAGCGCATCCGCTACGGCGGCCTGGTGGAGGTCGTGGACGCCGCCGAGTTCCCGAGCACCCGCGACCGCCATCCCGAGCTGGACCGCCATGTGCGCGACGCCGACCTGATCGTGCTCAACAAGACCGACCGGGTGGGGGAGGAGGAGCGGCAGCGTGTCCTGGACACCGTCGCCGAGATCGCCCCGGGGCTGCCCGTCCTCACCGCCGAGCACGGCCGCGTCGACCCCGGCATTCTCTTCGACCACGAGCCCCGGAACACCCCCGAAGAACGCTTCCGGCAGCTGTCGTTCGCCGACGTGTGTGCCGATGAGCACGACCACAGCCGCCATCTCCACGCCGCGTACGAGAGCGTCGAATTCACCTCGGCCGAGCCGCTGGACCCGCGCCGGTTCATGGAGTTCCTCGACGCCCGGCCCGCGGGCCTCTACCGCCTCAAGGGCTTCGTCCACTTCGCGGGCGCCGAACCGCAGCGGAAGTACGGACTGCACGCCGTCGGCGCGTACCTCCGGTTCCAGCCGGTGCCCTGGGAGCGCGGGGAGCCCCGCACCGCCCAGCTGGTGATGATCGGCACCGGCATCGACGCCGACACACTCACCAAGCGGCTGACCGAGTGCGTCGCGACCGGTCCGGAGGAGGCCGACGAGCGGCACATGATGGGAGTGCTGCGCTACGTGGACCAGGAAGACGAGGGCGACCGCATGTGAGCCCGGCTACCGGCTCCCGAAGTCGGGAAGGGTGACCGAGCCGTCCTCGGCGAGCGGGAACGCGGGGTTGTACGCGACCTCCCAGGCGTGGCCGTCCGGGTCGGTGAAGGCGCTGGAGTAGAAGCCGATGGCGTTGACGGCCGCGGGCTTGGTGATCGTCCCACCGGCCCGCTCCGCCGCAGCCAGCAGGGCGTCGACCTCCGCCTCGGAGCGGACGTTGTGCGCCAGGGCGATCCCGCCGAATCCGGCCGCGGGCCCGGGCTCCAGCCCGCAGTCCCGCGCCAGCTTGTCGCGGCTCCACAGGACCAGTCCCAGGCCGCCCGCCTGGAAGAACACGGTCTCCTCGACTTCCTGCCCCCGCCAGCCCAGGGCCTCGTAGAAGGCCTTGGCCCGGGCGAGGTCGGACACGCCCAGCGTGACCAACGTGATGCGCTGTTCCATGCGATCACGGTACGGCCCGGAGCATCTGCGAGCACAGCGCCCCGACGAAGATCCGAGCAAGTTGTCGCGGCGGCTGAGACGGACGCCGCGGGGCGTGGCCCGCGTGGGGCAATGTGCGTACGGTCTCCCTGTGCGGCGGGCATTCCCGGCCGGTTCACCGCCCCACAGATAGGAGATGACTGACATGGCACTGGTCCTGGTAACCGGGGCGTCCAGCGGGCTCGGGCGCAACACGGCGAAGGCGTTGGCCGGGGACGGGCACGACGTGGTCATCCATGTCCGCAACCCGGCCAGTCTCACCGACGCGGATGACACCGGTTGGTGGAAAGGCGTCGTCACCGGGGACCTCGCCGAGCTGGACGACATCCATGGCGTTGCCCGGCAAGCGGCCGAGTTCGGCCGCTTCGACGCCGTCATCCACAACGCGGGCGTCATGCACCGGCCAGAAGCGGTCACCGTCAACACCGTGGCGCCCTACCTGCTGACGGCGCTGATGGACAAACCGGCCAGGCTCATCTACCTCAGCAGCTCCATGCACCGCACCGGCTCCACCGACCTGCGACGTCTGGCCGCAGGCCCCGCCTCGTACGACGACACCAAGCTGTGGGTCACCACCCTCGCGCTCGCCCTCGCGTCCCGCTGGGAAGGAACCACCAGCCACGCGGTCGACCCCGGCTGGGTGCCCACCCGCATGGGCGGTCGCGGCGCACCGGACGACCTCACCGCCGGACACCAGACACAAGCGTGGCTCGCCACCCACCACGGCGTAACCCCGGCCACCGGCGGCTACTGGTACCACCAGCAGACGCAGACACCACACCCCGCCGCGCAGGACGAAGAGTTCCAGGCTCGCGTCATCCAAACCTTGGAAAACCACACGGGGGTCGCGCTCGGCTGACCTCGCCGCGGATCGCGCGCACGACTCCTCGGCAAAGCCCGCTGGCCGCGGGTCGGGCTACGGTCCCGCCAAGACCTCGTGTCCCTGACGTGTCCTTCGTGCGTTGGCGGTCGCTACCGGGCGACGTAGCCGCCATCGACGGGGAGGGCGACGCCGAGGACGAAGCCGGCCCCGGGGCTGCACAGCCACAGAACGGCCTGGGCGATGTCGTCTGCGGTGCCGAGCCGGTTGATGGGCTGGTTGGCTTCGGCCTCGGCGCGGTCCAGCTCTCCCTTGGCGATCATGTCGCTGACCATGGGGGTGTCGATGGTGCCGGGACAGACCGCGTTGATACGGATGCCGCGCGGGGCGTATTCGAGGGCGGCGCTGGTGGTCAGGCCGATGACTCCGTGCTTGGAGGCGTGGTAGGAGGCGCGGCCGGGGATGCCGACGAGACCGCCGAGGGAGGAGCAGTTGACGATGGCGCCGCTGCCTTGGGCACGCATGTGGCGCAGTTCGTGCTTCATGCTGGCCCACACACCGCGGAGGTTGATGGCGTTGACGCGGTCGAACCGCTCGGCGGGTTCGTCGGCGGCGTCGCTGGGCGGGATCTGGATTCCGGCGTTGTTGTAGGCCATGTCGAGGCGGCCGAAGGTCTCGACGGTGCGGTCGACCGCGGCGGCGACCTGCTCCTCGTCGCTGACGTCGCAGGTGAGGGCCAGGACTTGGTGACCTTCGTCGGTGAGTCCCCTCGCGGCTGCGTTCAGAGTGGCTTCGTCGATGTCGGTGAGGGCGACGGCGGCGCCCGCTTCGGCGAAGGCGCGGGCGGTGGCCAGGCCCATGCCGGAGCCGGCTCCGGTGACGAGGGCGACCTGGCCGCTGAAGTCATAGGTGGGGTTCATGCTGTGTTCTCCCATCGAGAGCGGAGTCAGTGCTGCGCCGGAGCCTGTGCGTGTTCGTCGTCTTGTGCGTGGGCCCGGGTGGTGTGCCGGGCGACGATCCGTGCCGTGCGGGGTGTGCCGCTGAAGGCGAGGGCGAGCAGCGGAAGGAGGGTGAGCGCCGCGCTGACGGTGCCGACCAGGGGTGGTCCGGTCAGGCCGAGGGACGAGTCCATGGTCATGCCGGCGACAGCGGATCCGGCGGCGATGCCGGTGTTGTAGGCGGAGGTGGTCAGCGCCGAGGTCAGGGTGGGTGCGTTGCCGGCGAAGCGGACGGCGAGCGAGGTCACAACCGGATTGACGGTGAATCCGGCCAGGACCATGAGGAACACCAGGGCGGTGGCCGTAACGGGACTGGCCGACAGCGTGATCAGCAGGGCCAGGGTCAGGGCGGTGGCGGCCGCGGCGGTGATGGTGGTGGCCATCGGACGGCGGTCGCCCAGGCGGCCGCCGATGGCGGTGCCGCCCAGAGCCCCGGCCCCGAAAGTGATCAGGACGAGCGGTACGGCGCCTTCCGGGATGCCGGCGCGGTCGGTCAGCAGCGGGGTGATGTAGGTGTAAGTGGCCAGGACGCCACCCATGATCAGCACCGCGGCGGAGAGCGCCAGCCACAGCCGGACCTGCCGCAACGCACCGACCTCCGCCCGCACGGACACCTCGGCGCGCTGCCCGGTTGCGGGGATGAAGCGGCCGATGAACGCCGCGGCGAGGGCGGAGAGGGCGGCCAATGCCCAGAAGGGGCCGCGCCAGCCGGTGAACTGGCCGGCGAAGGAGCCGATCGGCACGCCGATGACGTTGGCCAGGGTCAGGCCACCCATCATGACGCCGACCGCGCGGGTGGAGTCGCGGGGCCTGCGGCGGCGGTGGCGACGACGAATCCGACGGCCCAGAACGCGCCGGTGGCCAGGGCGGTGACGACGCGGGCGATGAGAACGATCGTGAAAGAGGTGCTGACGGCCGCGACCACGTGGCCGAGGCTGAAGACGGCCAGGGCCAGGATCAGGGTCTGGCGCTGTGGCAGGCGCAGCGTGGCCAGGGCCATGGTCGGCCCACCGATGATCATGCCGATGGCGAAGGCGGTGATCAGCAGGCCGGCGTGGGAGACGCTGACTCCGAGATCGCTGGCCATCTCCGGCAGCAGGCCGGCGATGACGAACTCGGTGGTTCCCATCAGGAACGTGCCGACGGCGAGCACCCAGACGACGAAGGGCAGCTTGCCGGGGGTGGTCCCGGAAGGCATAGATGCGGTCTTTCCATTGAGTGAAGTGGGGGCTGCTGCGCCGACGCAGGCAGCGGCCACCTCTTTGGCGGGCGGCGGGCGGCGGTCGGCCGGGTCAGGAAATGGCTTCGATGGTGACGTGGTCGGCGGTGGCGAGCCTTTCGGTGTCGCGGTCGGCGACGTGGCCGAGGATGACCAGGCCGGTGGAGGGCGAGTCGCCGTCGCGGTAGAAGAGCGCCAGGTTGCCCCAGGGCGCGTAGTAGGCCAGGTCACCGGCCTGAGGCTCGGCTGCCTCAGGCGCTCCGGAGGTGTCCAGCTTGCGGGCCAGGTAAGCGATCCGCTCCGTTTGGTGGAAGTCGTCCAGACCAAGGCTGAGCGGGAGCAGGGTGGCGAAGTCGCGGGCGGCGGCGCTGTCGTTCAGGGCGGCGTCGACCGGGTGGCCGTCGATGGTGAGCCGGATGTTCATGGCGGTGTCCCTGCTGGACGGTGCGGTGGGTGCCTGGGCTGTCGGCGTCTGCTGGGGCCCGGAGGGGGATGACGGGGAGGACGCGGAAGAAGGGACAGCCGCCGGCGAGTCTCCGGTGCACGCGGTTACCGTCAGCAGCATTGCGGCGGCTGGTACCGCGCGGGTGAGGACGCGAAGGGCGGACGGAAGCATGATGTCGTCCTGGGGTCAGTCGGACAGTGGCTCGGCGTAGTGCCGGAAGCTGGTCCGGTCCGTGTGCATGTCGTACAGGCGCTGGGCGAGGACGTCGGGGCTGCTGTGCTCGGCGTCGGGCCGGATGGCGCCGGGGATGATCAGCTGGGCGGCGTGGATGTTCTCCGGGGCGAGGGTGTCGTGCAGCATGCGGGCGTAGGCGCTCTCGGCGGCGAAGGCGATCGAGGTGCCGGCCCGCTCGGGGTGCGGGCGTACGGCGCTGCCGCCGTTGACGAACAGCAGGGTGCCGCGGCCGAGAGCGCGCATGCCGGGCAGGACGGCGTTCACACAGGTGACCGGGCCCTTGACGGAGAAGGCCAGCGGCGCGTCGAGGTCGGACGCGTGGGTGTCGAGGACCGGCTTCATGAAGTCGCGCCGGGGCACGGGGCTGTACTGGAGTACCTCGACGGGCCCGAGAGTGTCGGCGGCCGTCTCCAGGGCCGCGATGAGGGAGGCGGGATCCAGGACGTCGGCGGTGAAGCCGCGGGCCTGAATGCCGTCGCGGCCCAGCTCGGCCGCCAGGCCGTCGAGGTGCTCGGCGCCGCGGGAGATGAGGGCCACGCTGTGGCCGGCGACGCCGAAGCGGCGGGCGGTGGCGAGGCCCAGGCCCGGGCCGGCGCCGACGATGGCAACGGTGGTCACGAGGGATCCTTCAGTAGGGGGAGCCGGAGGCCGGGCGGCAGGTGCCCGGCCCCGCCGGTGGGCGTGTGGATCAGGGCTTGAGAAGGGTCTTGATGGCGCGGCGCTCGTCCATCGCCTGGTAGCCCTCGGCGACCTGCTCCAGGGGGAGGGTGAGGTCGAAGACCTTCCCGGGGTTGATCCGGCCGGAGAGGACCAGATCGATCAACTCTGGCAGGTAACGCCGCACGGGAGCGGGACCGCCGCGCAGGCCGACGTGGGAGAAGAACAGCTCCTGCCCGTCGACCGCCACCTCGTGGGGGACGCCGACGAAGCCGACGTTGCCGCCGGGCCGGGCGGTGTGCAGGGCCTGCTGCATGGCTTCGGGGGTGCCGACGCACTCCAGGACCGAGTCCGCGCCGAGGCCTCCGGTGAGGTCCTTGACACGGGCGACACCTTCGTCGCCGCGTTCGGTGACGATGTCGGTGGCGCCGAATTCGAGGGCGAGCTTCTGCCGCGAGGCGTGGCGGCTCATGGCGATGATCCGCTCGGCGCCGAGTTCCTTGGCGGCGATGACACCGCACAGGCCGACCGCTCCGTCGCCGACCACGACGGCGGTGGAGCCGGGCTTGACCTCGGCGGCGAGGGCGGCGTACCAGCCGGTGCCCATCACGTCGGAGACGGCGAGCAGGCCGGGCACGAACTCGCCGTCCGGGTGGCCGTCGGTGGCGACGAGGGTGCCGTGGGCGTTGGGGATGCGGACGTAGTCGGCCTGGCAGGTGCTCATGAACTCCCGGTGCAGGCAGTTGGACTGCCAGCCGCTGCGGCAGTTCGCGCAGGTGTTGTCGGAGGTGGCGAACGAACCGACGACGAACTGGCCCGGCTTGACGGAGGTGACCCCGCTGCCGACCTCCTCGACGATCCCGACGTACTCGTGCCCCATCGGGTGAGGGTCGCTGATCGGCTCCAGACCGCGGTAGGGCCACAGGTCCGAACCGCACACGCAGGTGGCGACCGTGCGGATGACCGCGTCGGTCGGGTGGGCGATCTTCGGGTCGTCCAGGGTTTCGAAACGCACGTCGCCGGGGGCGTGGATGACTGCTCCGCGCATGAGGGTGCTTCTTTCGGTGCTGGGGTTGGTGTGCGCAGCAGCCGGTACGAGGACGAACGGCTGCTCACGGTCGAGCCTCACAGGCGAGGGCAGGTGTGAAAAGGGGAGAAAACCATCCCGGGAGGGAAACATCCTAGGAGTAAATTCTCCCCCCTTTTCGGGGTGGGATCGGTGTCATGCTGGAAAGCATGACCGGCAACGTTCCCCTCAATGAGCTGGGAGAATTCCTCAAGAAGCGCCGCTCCGAGCTGAGCCCGCGCACGGTAGGCCTGCCCGAGAGCGGCCGCCCCCGACGGGTGGCAGGGCTGCGCCGTGAGGAAGTCGCCCAGCTCGCCAGTATCAGCACCGACTACTACACCCGTCTCGAACAGGGCCGCATGCAGGCATCGGGGCCGGTCCTGGACGTCCTGGCCCGGGTACTGCACCTGGACGACGACGAGCGGGGCTACCTCTTCCAGCTCGCGGGCAAGCCCACCACGCGCACCCGGCGCCGTGGCAGGCAGAAGGTCCAGCCGCAGTTGCAGCGGGTCCTGGACGACCTCACCGCCACCCCGGCCATCGTGCAGGGCCGGCGCGGCGACATCCTCGCCTGGAACGCGTTGGCCGCCGCCCTGGTCACCGACTTCTCCCGCATCCCGGAAAAGCACCGCAACTACCCGCGGATCATCTTCACCGATCCGGCGATGCGCACCCTGTACGCCGACTGGGAGGCCTCCGCCCACATCGCCGTGACCCAGCTGCGGATGGAGGCAGCGCAGTATCCCGAAGACCCCCGGTTGATCGAGCTGGTCGGTGAACTGTCCATGCGGGACAAGCAGTTCGCCCAGTGGTGGGGCGATCACCGTGTCGCCGCCCGCACGGTGGGCACGAAGACACTGAACCATCCGGTCGTGGGCGAGCTCGTGCTGGACTGGGACACGCTGACCGCCAACACCGACCCCGATCAGCATCTGACCGTGTGGACGGCCCCGCCCGGTTCCCCCACCCACGAGCGGCTGCGCATCCTCGCTTCCTGGGCCGCCGACCAGGATCTGCCGGCCTCCGCGTCCTGACCCGGGACCTGTGCACGCGCAGCCGCCGGAGAGGCTACGCGGCTCCGGAAGATCCGGCAGGTCAGAGCAGTGCCTCGGCGGTGATGGGAAGTTGGCGGATGCGGCGCCCGGTGGCGTTGTGGACCGCGTTGGCGATGGCGGGTGCCACGCCGACGTGGACGACCTCGCCGAGCCCCTTGACGCCGAGGGGGTCGGCCTCGCGGTCCTCGCCGTCCAGGTAGATCGCCCGGACCTCGGGGACGTCGGCGTTGACGGGGACGAGGTAGTCGGCCAGGTTGGCGTTCACGATGCGGCCGTCGCGGTGGTCGGTGACGGTGTGTTCCAGCAGGGCCGTGCCGATGCCGCCCACGATGCCGCCGATCGCCTGGCTCTCGGCGAGCTTGGGGCTGATGATGCGGCCCGCGTCGTACACACCCAGCATCCGCCTCACCCGTACCAGCCCCAATGTCACATCGACCGCCACTTCGGCGAAGGTCGCGTTGTAGGCGTAGAAGGAGTGCCGCTGCGATCCTGACGGTCCGGTGAAGGAGCCGAGGGATTCGAGGTGGGTGCGGTTGTTGCGGGCCAGCAGTGTCCGGTAGGTCTCGCCGCGCGTGGGGTTGTTCTTCACGTGCAGCCGGCCGCCACGGACCACGATGTCGTCCGCTTCCGCCCCGTACAGCGGCGACTCACGGTCCTCGATGGCCAGCGTGATGGCCTGGCGTCGCACCTTGTCGCAGCCGTCGAGGACGGCGGAGCCGACGCTCGCCATGGTCTGGGAGCCGCCGTGCGGCGGGGTCGGCGGGTACAGGGAGTCCCCGAGCCGGAAGGTGACGGTGCGCATGGTCAGGCCGAGGGCGTCGGCGGCGACCTGGGTCTGGGAGGTGTAGGTGCCCGGCCCCATGTCGCTGGAGGCGGCCTCGACCACGGCGGTGCCGTCCGCGTCCAGGCGGACCCGGGCCTTGGCGGTGTTGCGTGCGGTGTCGTAGACGCCCGCGGCCATGCCCAGGCCGATCAGCCAGTCGCCCTCACGGCGGGAACGCGGCCTCGGGCTGCGGCGGTGCCAGCCGAACTCCCGGGCGCCGACGGTGTAGCACTCGCGCAGCCGGCGGGTGGAGAACGGCAGCCCGGACGACTCGTCCTCCGCCGGTTCGTTGCGGCGGCGCAGTTCGATCGGGTCGATGCCGAGCTTGTGTGCGAGTTCGTCCATGGCCGACTCGATGACGAACGATGCCGTGGCGAAGCCGGGGCCGCGCATCCAGATCGGGGTGTTCACGTCCAGCGGCACCGTTCGGTACGCCTGGCTCACGTTGGGCATGCTGTAGAGCATCTGCCCCGCGGGCAGGACCGCCTCGGTGAACGCCTCGTAAGAGGAGGTCTCGGCGTCGATGTCGTGGACCGCGGCGGACAGCCGGCCACGCCGGTCGCTGCCCAGCCGCAGCCGGTACTCGTAGGAGGGCCGGAAGCCGGTCCCGAAGTACATCTGCCTGCGGCTCAACACCAGCTTGACCGGACGGCCCGTCTCCCGGGCGGCCAGCGCGGCGACGACCACGTGGGGCCAGCAGCGCAGCCCACTGCCGAAGGCACCTCCGACGAAGGGGGAGATGACGCGGACGGAGTCCATGGGCAGGTCGAACACCGTGGAGAGTTCGGTCTGCGTGCCCACCACCCACTGGGTCTTGTCCCACACGGTGAGCTTGCGGCCGTCCCAGCGGGCGATGGTGGCGTGCGGCTCCATCGGGTTGTGGTGGTTGCGGGCGAGCTTGTACGTCAGGTCCAGCCGTACTGCGGAGGAGCGCAGGCCCGCCTCGGCGTCGCCGCGCGCGTAGTTCGTCGGATCGCCCGGCTCGGCCTCGGTGAAGTCGGTCGAGGGCTGCTCGGCCTCGTAGCTGACCTCGACCAGGCTCGCGCCGTGCTGTGCGGCCTCCAGGGTGGTGGCGACCACGACGGCGACCGGCTGACCGTGGAAGAGCACCCGGTCGTCCTGGAAGACGCGCAGCCGTCGGCCGGGCGGGTTGTTGGAGCCGGAGTTGTCGCGGTACGGCAGCTTCGGGGCGTTGCGGTGGTGGAGCACGCGCAGTACGCCCGGGTGGGCCTCAGCATCACGGGTGTCGATCGAGGTGATGCGGCCGCGTCCGACGGAGGCGTCGACGATGACGGCGTGCACGGCACCGTCGACCTCGTGCTCTGCGGCGTACAGCGCCTTCCCGGTGACCTTCAGCCGGCCTTCCACCCGGGACAGCGGCGCGCCCACGGCTGCCTGTGGCTGGGGGCTCACTTCGTACCTCCTACGATGCGCAGCTGGCGTTCGACGGTCCGCTTCAGCAGCTCGATCTTGAACCGGTTGTGTTCCAGCGGACGGGCTCCGACTGCCGCGCGCTCGGCGGCCGCCGCCCACAGTGGCGCGGAGGGGCGTTCACCGACGAGGTGACGCTCGACCGCGGGCAGCTTCCACGGCACGGTCCCCACCCCACCGGCGGCGACCTTCGCCTCACGGATCACCCCACCCCGGATGTGCAGGGCGATCGCCGCCGAGGTCAAGGCGAACTCATAGGACTGCCGGTCACGCACCTTCAGGTAGCCCGACGTGAGCGGACGCGGATGCGCTGCGATCTCGACCGCCGTGATCAATTCACCCTTTCGCAGGGATTGTTCGTTTCGAGGGGTGTTGCCGGGCCGCAGCAGGAAATCGGCGAAGGGGACCTGACGCTCCCCGTCCGGCCCCGTCAGATGCACCCGCGCGTCCAGCGCCGCGAACGCCACGGCGACGTCGGAGGGATGGGTGGCCACGCAGTGGTCGGAGGTGCCGAGGATCGCGTGAGTGCGGTTGAAGCCCTCCCGGGCGGCACAACCCGAGCCGGGCTCACGCTTGTTGCAGTCGGCGGTCACGTCCCGGAAGTACGTACACCGGGTGCGCTGCATGATGTTGCCGCCGATGGTGGCCATGTTCCGCAGCTGGGCCGACGCGCTCAGCTCCAGCGCCTCGGACACGACCGGGTACAACGTCCGCACCTTGGGATGCGTGGCGGCCTCGGCCATGGTGACCAAGGCACCGATACGGAGCCCGCCGCGCTCGGTGACGGTGACCTCGTCCAGTGGCAGACCGCTGATGTCGACGAGCGCCTCAGGGCGTTCGACGGTCTCGCGCATCAGGTCGACCAGGGTGGTGCCCCCGGCGATGTAACGCCCGCCGCGGTGAACGGCGTTGAGGGCTTCCCCGGTGTCGGAGACGCGGGTGTAGGAGAAGGGATGCATGACGGCCCGGCCTCACTTCCGGCCCGCGGTCTGCTGGACCGCGCGCACGATCTTCACGTAGCAGCCGCAGCGGCAGATGTTGCCGCTCATCCACTCCCGGATCTCCTCCGGCGATCCGGTGTGCCCCTCCTGGATGCAACCGACACCGGAGACGATCTGACCGGGGGTGCAGTAACCGCACTGGAAGGCGTCCTGGTCGATGAACGCCTGCTGCAAGGGATGCAGCTGGTCGCCGTCGGCCAGGCCCTCGATCGTGGTGACCTCGGCGCCCTCCAGACGCACGGCCAATGTCAGGCAGGAGTTGACCCGGCGCCCGTCGACCAGGACCGTGCACGCCCCACAGGCACCGGCGTTGCAGCCCTTCTTCGACCCGGTCAGGCCGAAGTGTTCGCGCAGCAGATCCAGCAGCGACGTGCGGTTGTCCACCGTTACGGTCCGGGGCTGGCCGTTGACCGTCAGGGAGACACGGCTGGAGGGCGCCGGACCCGCGGCGGCCGCATCTCCGGAGCCGACGAGGAACGACCCTCCGATCACGCCACCCGCCACGACGGCACCACCGACCGCCGTACTGGTGGCGACGAAGGTACGCCGGGTGGGCGCGGAGGAGGATCCGCTGTGTTCGGTGGGGAGTCCACCAGCAGATTCAGGGGATTCGGTTGACATACCTAAGCCTTCGCATCACGGACGGATCGGCCCGTACAGAGCGGCACGGCAGGGACCGTCGTCGCCGCAGACCGTGGAGGCCGCGCAGCTCACTGCCGCGGCCGTCCATGTGGGAAGTCTGGCATCACGAGTAATGCCTGTGGCAGGGAGAGTTTTGTCCCCCCTTGGTTTGGGGTCAGCGGCCGACGGTGGAGAGGGCTGCCGTGTACTGCTCGTCGGTGACCGGCTCCAGCCATGTGGTGCCGTCGCCGCTTTCGTCGCCGACGACGATGGCGATGTGGGCCAGCAGGGTGGTGTCGGTGGCGCCGTGCCAGTGCTCTTCACCCGCCGGGCACTTCACCGTCTCGCCCGCGCTCACGCGCGCCACGTGGCCGTCGCGGGTGCCGACCAGGCCGACTCCGTCGGTGATGTACAGGACCTGGCCCTTGGCGTGGGAGTGCCAGTTGGTGCGGGCCCCGGGGGTGAAACGCACCAGGGCGGAGGCCAGGCGGGCCGGGTCGGAGGGCGACTCGATCGGGTTGAGGTAGACGTCGCCGGTGAAGCGCTCGGCCGGGGCCTTGACGGTGGGGGTCTCAGTGATGTGTTCCACGACAGCTTTCCTTGATCGGATCAGGAGGGGAAGGTTCGGTACCGGTGTGCGCCGGGCGGTCAGGCGCTGCGCTCGTCGGCGATCTTCTTCAGTTGGGTGATCGCCGTCATGGCGTTGGGCCAGCCCGCGTAGAAGGCCAGGTGCGTGATCGCCTCGGACAGCTCCTGGACACTCAGGCCGTTATCGAGAGCGACGCCCAGGTGGTAGCCGAGCTGCTCACCGCGGTAGAGGGCGGCCAGCACGCTCACCGTCACCAGACTCCGGTCGCGCGGCGACAGTCCGGGCCGTTCCCAGACGTCACCGAAGAGGACCTCATTGGTGAGCTCGACGAGCTTCGGCGCGATCTCGGCCAGCTCCGGGGGTGCAGACTGCATCGGCATGAGGGGCGACTCCTTGATCGAAACGAGGGGGACCGGCACGACCCGCTGTGAGGCGGGGGCGGCCTTCCGGCAGCCGCCGCACCCTGTGGCCGGGCCGCACCAGGCAGCGTCATCGGCTGCCGTTATCGAGGAAACCGCAGCTCATAGTGGTGGGGAAGGGTCTGCCGTTACAGGTACTGACAGAGCCCCCCACATGGGGACCGCCCGGCCTAGCCTGGAAGGCGTGAGTACTGAGAGCGACATCCGCGAGTTCCTGGCCTCTCGCCGCGCCAAGATCACCCCGCAGCAGGCCGGGCTGCCCGCCTTCGGCGGCAACCGGCGCGTGCCCGGCCTGCGGCGCGAAGAGGTCGCCCTGCTCGCCGGGGTCAGCATCGACTACTACGTCCGCCTGGAGCGCGGCCACATCGCCGGTGCCTCCGAGGAAGTCCTCGACGCCGTCGCAGGCGCCCTCCAATTGGACGACGCCGAACGCGCCCACCTCTTCGACCTGGCCCGCGCCGCCGCCAAGCGTCCCCCGCGCCGCACCCGGCGCGCCCGCGGTCCGCTCCCGGACAGCGTCCTGCGCGTGCTGCACTCGATGACCGACTCGCCGGCCTTCATCCGCAACGGCCGCCTGGACATCCTCGCCACCAACACCCTCGGCCGCGCCCTGTACGCACCCCTCTTCCCTGACCCGAGTGCGCAGACGGCCAACATCGCCCGCTCCCAGTTCCTCCTGCCAGGGGGCCGGGACTTCTTCCCCCAGTGGGAGGAGTCCGTGAACACCACCGTCGCCCTGCTGCGCACCGAGGCCGGACGCGCCCCGCACGACAGTGAGCTGACCGGCCTGATCGGCGAACTCGTCACCCGCAGCGAGGAGTTCCGCACCGCATGGGCCAAGCACAACGTCCGCCTTCACCACACCGGCCGCAAGTCGTTCCGCCACCCCGCCATCGGCGTGATCACCCTCGACTTCGACGCCATGGAACTACCCGCCCAGCCCGGCCTGACCCTCACCGCCTACAGCGCCGCCCCCGGCACACCCGATCACGACACCCTGCGGCTCCTGGCCGCCTGGGCCGCCACCGAAGCCGACCAGCCCACCGGACGGCCGGCGTCCCGCGGCCAACAGGACGGATGAGCGTCGCAGCACCAGGGGCGGGTCAGGGCTTGAGCAACGTCTTGATGGCGCGGAGCTCGTCCATGGCCTTGTAGTCCTCACCCGCGCCGTGCCTCGAGGAAGCCGACCGTTGTCGCATCCGAGCCGTCCGGCGCCGAGGCGACGACCACCGCGTCCGCCCCGGCCGCCGCAAGTCCGTCCGGCCGGACGTCGAACGCACAAGCTTCCCCCGCGACCAGCGTGCCGCACCGGACCGGCTCGCCGCCGCCCCGGGACGGACGTGCCGTCAGGGACCCGTCGCGGAACGGCACGAACACCCCGACCAGCCGCCCGTCCTCCAGCCGGGGGAGCCGTGACCAAAAGCCCCGGGAGGTCACCGCCTCGACCGGGCCTGCGCCGGCGCCCACACCGATCTCCAAAGTCAGCCGCGTCGACTGCCCGGGGGCAAGCTCCTGAAGGGGGCCCAACGCCTCGCACTCCACGACCCGGTCCAAAGGATGCAAGCCCCCCAAGTGCTCCAGGGGCGCGTGCAGCGGATGCTCCAGCCACACTTCGACCCGCGAGTCGCCGTCGGGGTAACGGGCGGCAGGGGAAACTTCGAACCGCTGGGTCAGCGTGCCTTGCGGAGCGACGTGCGCCAGCCACCCGGCAGCGTCAGGGAAGCCCACCTTGCCGACCACGTCCTGGTGGGGGACGTGCAGCACGCCACGGCCGAGGCGGTGCACCTGCGGGCGGCCGGTGCCCGCGATCAGGCCGACCGTCTCCGGACGCCCCGAACCCGCGGTTCCCACGTAGACACCGCCCGCGGGGCAGGACCCCGGAGCCGTGCCGGCCAGCTGGGTCACATTCCACACCGCCCACCGGCGGGGCCGATCAGACTCGTTGGTCAGGGTGTTCTCCAGCGTGAAGGCCGTGCGTCCCGCGGTGACCGTGACGCGGCGCTCGATGCGCAGACCCGTCCGTGGCTCGACGCCGCTGGTCATGACCGCCTGGGCGGTTCGCCCCCGGACCGTGAGCCGCAGGCCGTACGGTCCCGAGTCCAGGACCGGGTCCGGTGGGCCCGCCCACTGCCCGGGCCCGTCCCAGCCCTGCGGTGCGGGCCAGGTCTTGTCGCCGCCCCAGTTCAGCCAGGCCGACATCGGACCGTCCTGCGGGACCGGCCGGACGCCGGGGCGCGGGCGCAGGCCGCCGTCCAGCAACCGCTCGTTGCGGTACAGGAATTCCCGGCCGTGCAGCGTCAACGACAGGAGCCGGCCGCCGAGCGCCGGCACGGCGGTGACCTGTACCGCTCCCGCGTCGAGGCGGACCAGTTCGTAGGGGCCGACCGGGCTGCGGACCACCTCTACCCCGTCGCCGCGCAGCGCCTCGCCGTTCGTCCGCTCAGTCATCGAGATCCGGCACCAGGACGACCTTGCCGCGGCCGGCCCCGGCCGCGAGCCGGAACGCCGTGTCCGCGTCGGCGAGGGCGAACCGGTCGCTCACCACGCTCTCCGGTCGCATTCCCCAACGCACCAGGCTGCGGGCCAGCTCCGACATGGCGGGCAGAGAGGTCACCCAGGACGCGTAGATCGTCACCTGCTTGTGCAGCAGCGGGTCCGACACCTCGGTCTCCAGCGTGCCGCCTTCTCCTACGAGCGACAGCCGGCCCCACTCGGCGATGTGCTCGATGGCGGTGGAACGCCCCCCTCGGCTGCCCGAGCAGTCGATCGCGGTACTCGTGCCCCGGCCGCCTGTCAGCTCCGCGACGACCGGGCCGGTCTCCTCGGGCGGTACGGTGGCGTCGAACACTCCGAGCCTGTCGGCCCACGCACGTCGTTCCTCAGACAGCTCCACCCCGATGACGCGCCGGGCGCCGCGGCCGCGGCCGATCATGCCGGCGGCCAGCCCGACCGGCCCCAGGCCCACGACCAGCAGGTCGTCGTCGCCGCTGACGTCTACCCGGCGGATCCCCTCGTAGGCGGTGCCGAAGCCGCAGGCGATCAGCGCGCCGTCGACGAAGCTCAGCTCATCGGGCAGCGGGATCAGCGTCGACTCGTCGGCGACGAGGTAGTCGGCGGCGGCGCCGTCACGCTGCCAGCCGTAGGCGGCCCGCTCCGGGGAGGCGCAGTTGATGTAGTAGCCGCGGCGGCAGGCGTCGCACCGGCCGCAGCCGGCGATGTGGTACACGACCACCCGGTCGCCGACACCGAACGTGCGCACTCCGGGTCCGGCGGCCACCACGGTGCCCGACGGTTCATGACTGGCGATGACACCGCGGTAGGCGGGGCCTTCGATCCCTCGGTGTGTCTTGTGCTCCCGGTAGATGTAGCCGATGTCGCTGCCGCAGATGCCGGCCGCGCCGACCCGTAGCAGGACCTGACCCGGACCGGGCTCCGGCACCGCGACGGAGCGCACCGAGGCGGTGCTGTCCCCGGGAAGGTAGACGCCGCGCATCGTGGCGGGCAGGGAGGGTGAGGCGGTGGTACTCATGACGGTCCCTGAAGGTGTGTCGGAAGTACGGAAGTTCGGGAGAACGGAAGGGTGTTCATGACACGCGCGTGACGTTCCCCCGCCTGCCGATGATCACGTTGGCGAGGACGGCGGCGACGATGATCACGCCGCGTACGACGTTCTGGAGGAAGGGGTTGACGCCCAGCAGCACCAGGCCGTTGGCGATCACGCTGATGAAGATGACGCCGAGCATCGTCCCGATCAGGCTCCCCCGCCCGCCGGCCAGGGCCGTGCCGCCGATGACCACTGCGGCGATCACGTCGAACTCCAGCCCGGCGGCGGCGCCGCCGTTGCCCGACCCCAGCCGGGCGGCCAGAAGGACGCCGGTCAGCGCGGCCAGCACGCCGGTCGTGGCGAACAGCATGACCCGGATGCGCCGGATCGGGATGCCGGCCAGCTGAGCCGCCGCGGCGTTGCCGCCGGTGGCGTAAACGGAACGACCGTAGGCGGTGCGGCGGGCTATGTACCAGAAGACGAAGAAGAGCACGATGAAGACGACTGCCGGAGTGGGCACTCCCAGGAACTTGCCACCGAGGCTGTCGACGAAGGAGGAGGCGGGCAGCGGGACGGGCAGCGCGTCCGTCGCATACAGGGCGAGGCCGCCGAGCGCGCTCCACAACCCGAGCGTGGCGATGAAGGAGGGGACCGCGAACCGGGCCCGCAGCCACCCGGCGAAGGCCCCCCACAAGAGGCCCGCCACCAGGGTGAGCACCAAGGCTCCGGCGATGCCCAGATCCCAGTCCGACGCTCCCTTGGCAAAGATGACCGAGGCGAAGGCCACGGCCGGGCCGATGCTGATGTCGATCTCCCCGGCGATGATCACCAGGGTCACTCCGAGCGCGGGAATGCCCACGCTCGCGGCATCGCGGAGGATACCCAGCTGGTTTTCGGTGTCGAGGAACCCTCCGGCACTGGCGCTCAACGCGATGTACAGCACGACGATGGCGGCGAGCAGCCCCAGCTCGTTGAGATGGAGCAGGTGCCGGGAGGTCGCGGTGCGTTTGGCGGAGGACCCACCGGGCTTGTGAGTCAGGATCGTCGAAGACATGGGTGCCTCACACTTCCACTGCCATGGTGGCGGCCATGATGTTGTCCAGGGTGATGTCGGGGGCGGTGAACTCGCGGTTTATCCGGCCCTGCTGAAGCGTCACGACCCGGTCGCACACCAGGGGCAGCTCTTCCAGCTCGCCGGAGACGAACACCACGGCTGCCCCGTTGCCGGCCAGTTCGCGGACCAACCGATAGATCTGCTGCTTCGCTTCGACGTCTACGCCGCGGGTCGGCTCGTCGAGCAGGAGGATGCGGCTGCGGGCATGCAGCCACCGGCCGATGACGGCTTTCTGCTGGTTGCCGCCACTGAGGTTGACGATCGGCGTGGAGAGCCGGGGTGTCTTCACCGACAGCCGCTCCACCAGGTCATATCCGGCGCGCTCGGCCAGGGCGGGTGAGATGCTGCCACGCCGGCTGACACCGCCGAACCACGACATCGTCATGTTCTCGCCCACGCCCAGCATCGGGACGATGCCCGCGCCCTTGCGGTCCTCCGGGGTCATGCCCAGGCCGAGTTTCTTCATCGCCGCTGCCGTGGGCCGGGCGACTCGGACCCCGTCCACCTCGATCACCCGCTCCGCCCGGGGCTCGAATCCGGCAATGGCGCGCAGCAGCTCGCTGCGCCCGGAGCCGAGGAGGCCGCCGATGCCGAGTACCTCGCCGGCGTAGAGGTCGAAGTCGACCCCGTGCAGTTTCGGCGGCAGTGTCAGCCCGCGCACGGACAGCAGCGGGGTACGGGCCCGGTCCACCGTCCGGGGTTCCAGCGCCGCGGCCTCCTGGGCGGTGGTGCCCAGCATCAGGGCGACGATCTGTGCCGTCGTCGCGTCTCGCACGTCGACGGTGTCGATGACCTGCCCGTCGCGCACAACGGTGACACTCCCGGCGACCTGGCGGATCTCGTCCAGCCGGTGGCTGACGTAGATGACTGCCACACCCGAGTCGGCGATCCTGCGCACGGCCGACAGCACCGTGTGTGCCTCCTCGGCCGCCAGCGCACTGGTGGGTTCGTCGAGGATGAGCAGCCGGGGGCGGCGGCGCACCGCCCGGGCGATCTCGATCAGTTGTTGCTCCGCCAGCGGCAGCGTGCCCACCAGCGCGTCGGGATCGACGGGGACCTCCAACTCGCCGAGCACCTCGGCAGCCTCGCGCCGCATGCGCGGATAGTCGATCCCGGCGGCGCCGCGCCTGGGCCATGCGTTGAGGAAGAGGTTCTCGGCCACGGTCATCTCGGGCACCATGCTGAGTTCCTGGTACACCGTGGCCACGCCGAGTTCGGCTGCGCGGCGTACTCCGCCGTCGTCCAGTGGCTCTCCGCCGATGACCACCTCACCCGCGTCGGGCGTCTCGACGCCGGACAGCAGGCGGATGAGGGTGGACTTGCCTGCGCCGTTACGGCCGAGCAGGGCCCGGACCTCGCCACTGTGGATGGTGAAGTCGACGGAGTCGAGGGCGCGGACGCCGGGGTATTGCTTGCACAGCCCGGTCGCCGTCGCCACCGGGGGGCCGGCCGGGCGGCCCGGCGCGGGGTCAGCTGATGTCATGGAGTCTCCACGGGTGCGGTGGGGGAAGGCGGATTCGGCCCTGGTCCGGCGCGCTGCCGACCACGGCCTCCGCGCCGGTTACGGCAGGCCGTCGGGGTGCGTGGCGAGCCACTTCCGTGCCTGGTGGGGGGTGGAGTACAGCTCGACCGGCGCCGCGACGATCTGAGAGCCGCGTTTCTCGCCACTGATCACCTGTGCCGTCGTGCGGGCGGCCAGCTTGCCCACGACCCGCCCGGAGATGTCGACGTCGGCCTTGAGGATCCGGTTGTCGATCAGTTCGCGGGCCAGGTCGGTGGTCATGTCGCTGCCGAAGACCACGGTCTTTCCGATGAGGCCGTGCTGACGGACGGCTTTGACGGCCCCCATCGTCGCGCCGCCGGACTCGCCGTAGAAGGCGTCGAGGCCACGGTGCGCGGTCAGCACCCGCTCGGCGACCTGGACCGCGGAGTCGATGGTCGTGCCCTGCTGGTTGGCGACGATGCGGGCCTTGGGGAGCCGGGCGAACAGCGCCTCCTCGAAGCCGGCCCGGCGCTGGCGGCAGACCTCGACCGTTTCGCAGTTGATGACGCCGATCCGCGGGGCGGTGATGTTTCGAGAGACGAAGTACTCTGCGGCCTTCGCCCCGGCCAGCTCCCCGAACTTGACCGGGTCGCCCAGGATCCAAGCGCTGACGTACTTGCGGGTTGCCTCATCGGTGAGGCAGGTGTTGTAGCAGATCACCTTGACGCCGCTGTTGTGGGCGAGCTTGACCGCGGGGATCGAGGCGGTGGTGGAAACCGGTGACATGACCAGCGCCTTCACACCCGCCGAGCTCACCGTGTCGACGAACCTGCTCTCCTTCGAGGCATCGCCCTGGGCGTTGATTTCGAGGACCTGCACGTCCTCGCCCAGCTTCCCGGAGGAGGCCAGCATGCCTTTGCGTACGCCGGCGTAGTAGCCCTGGGCGTCCATGTAGACCAGCCCCACCCGCCCGCCCTCACCCACGCGGCCACCGCATGCGGTCGCGGTGAGTCCTGTCAGGACCAGGGCGAGGACCCCGATGACGGCGTTGCGCACCCGATGTCCGGCCAACCTCATAGCAACACTCCAGATCGAAGAGTAAGCACCATAAAGAGTGCAGATCAGGACACTGCGGTGTGTGCTCCGAGTATGAGCAGCGGTTTTCAGCCACGTCAAGATTAAATAATAATTAATGCCCAGCGTTGGCCCGTCGAGGTGGCCGGCGTGGCCCGTTAGGTCGGTGGGAGCCAGGTGGACAGGGAGCTGAGTCGGCTCTACGCAGGCGGATGGGCGGTGGTCCGGCGGGGCACCAGGGTGGGGGACAGCCTGACCTGGCTCGAGGGCTTGTGGCGGTCGGCGATCCGGTCCAGAAGGAGGCGGGCGGCAGTTCTGCCCATTTCTTGGCCCGCCTGGTCGACGCTGGTCAGCGAGATCGGACCGAGCGCGGCGAACGTGGTGTTGTCGTATCCGGCCACAGAGATGTCGTCGGGAACGGAAAGCCCGGCTTCGGCAACCGCTTCCAGCGCCCCCATGGCGACGATGTCCGCTCCGGCGAAGACGGCGGTGGGAAGGCGTGGGCGGGCGAGCAGTTCATTCATGCCCCGGTAGCCGCCTTCGCGGGTGTAGCTCGTGGAGACGACATCGATGCACTCCGCGAGCCCATGCTCCCGCATGGCCTGCCGGTATCCGTCGGCGCGCTGGGCGTTGGGCATTTCCGCCAGGCGCGTGGGGTCGGTTTCGAGGTGCTCGATATGGGCGATCCGGCGATGGCCGAGACGGGCAAGGTGGCCGACGATCAAGGACGCGCCCTCGATGTCGTCGTCCGCCACCGTGTCGTACACCGCAGAGGTTCCATGGCGCCCGACGATGACGGTGGGTACGGCGGAGGCAACCTGTTCAAGGTGGGAGCGCGGTGATACGGGCGCGATCAGGATGATGCCGTCCATGCCGCGGTCGATCAGTGCCTCGGTGACACGGGATTCGGCCTTTTCCCCGTTGCCTCCCGGTCCCAAGAGCACTTGGTACTCGGAGTCCTCCAGCGAGCCGGTGATGCCGTCGAGGAGGTCGGGGAAGAAGGGGTTGCGGATGTCGGGCAGCATGACGCCGATGGTGTACGTCCGGCCGCGCAGACCTCTTGCGGCCGCGTACGGCCGGTAGCCCAGCTCGTCGATCGCACGGCGCACCTTCGTGCGCATCTCGGGGCTGGCGCCGTAGGCGTTGCGCAGCACCTTGGACACGGTGGTCGTGGACACCTGGGCGTGCCGCGCCACGTCGACGATGGTGACACGGCGACGCGGTGCCGACTGTTGCATCCTGTCCCCTCGGGCGCTGCGGGAAACGGTTCCCCTGAGTGTACGGACGGATCCGCTGCTCACGAAGTGCCTTTGTGTCGCGGCATCTTGACGGCATGTGGACCTCTCTCTAGGGTCTGGCCCCACCTTTGGAAAACGTTCCCCACGCCTGACTCCTGCGCCTCCTGAGTCCGGTCCGACGAGCATTTGAATCGTTTAAATCGCATGGCCCACCGAAGGGATGACGGTATGAGCGAGACGGCGCACCACGCAGACGGTGCGGCACACCACGCCGACAGTGCCGACCGTGGAGCCGAGCACAGTGACCGTCCGCCAGGCCACGGGGCGGGAGTCCGCCGCCGAACCGTGCTCGCGGCCACAGCGGGCGTTGTCCCCGCGGTGGCCGGTGGCGTGGGCGCTGGAAGTACCGCGCACGCGGTATCTCCCCGCCGTACGGGCGGTGCCGCGGTGTCCGGGCTGACCGTGGAACACCGCACGGACCCGCTCGGTGTGGATGCCGCCCGGCCGCGCTTCGGATGGCGCATGCGGTCCGCGGCCCGCGGACTGAGCCAAGGCTCGTATCAGGTCCTTGTGGCCAGTTCTCCGGGCAAGTTGACCGCTGCCCGTGCGGATGTCTGGAACAGCGGCCGTGTGCGGTCCTCCGGCTCGGTGGCCGTCCGCTACGCGGGCAGGCCGCTTCGGGCCTCGACCCGCTACCACTGGACCGTCACCGTCTGGGACGCCGAGGGCCGTTCGGCCGGTACGGCAGCCCCCGCCTCCTTCGAGACCGGCCTCATGAGCAGCGACGGCGTCGCCGGATGGGACGGTGCGCAGTGGATCGGGATGAAGGGGAAGACACCCCGTTCCCCCGGGGCGCCGATGCTGCGCACAGAGTCAGCCCTCAAGACCGCGGGCCCGGCGAAGCACCGGGCCCGGGTCCGCACGGCGCGGCTGTACGTCTCCGCCCTCGGGGTCTATGACGCGTATGTCAACGGCCGCCACGTGACCGTTCCGCAGGACGGCGGAACCACCATCGAGCTGCTGCCTCCGGGCTGGACGAACTACGACGCGCGCGTGAACTACATGACCTACGACGTCACGGACCTCGTGCGGCGAGAGCCGGTCGTCACCTTGGGCGTCGTCCTGGGCAACGGCTGGTACAACGGCCGTATATCCGACGGCAGCACCTACTACCCGAAGGACGGCAACGCTCTGGCGGTCAAGGCCAGGTTGCTGATCCAGTACGCCGACGGGAGCTCGCAGTCCGTCGTCACGGACCCCCGGGGCGGCTGGAAGGCCACGGATACGGGGCCATATCGAGCCGACGACATCTACGACGGCCAGACCTACGACGCCCGGAGGGAGCGGCCGGGCTGGACATCACACGGATTCGACGACACCACCTGGTTGGACGTGGAACGTGTCGGCTTCGAGGACAGGTACCCGGACTCCCGGCTGCTCGCCTATCCCGGCGAGACCGCGCGGCTGATGCCCCGCTGGGACCGCCGACCGCGGTCGATCACCGTCGCCACCGGGGTGACCGGACAGGACAGCAGCTCGAATGGCCGCGGGCGCACCGTGGTGGACCCCGCCCGGACGGTGACCGACCCCGCCGCGGCGGCCTCCGCTCCGGTCACGATCGGTCCCGGCGACACCGCCGTCTTCGACCTCGGCCAGAACATGGTCGGAGTGCTTCGGTACGGCCTGCGTGGCCCGGCCGGAGCCAAGGTCGAGTTCACGTTCGGCGAGATGCTCAACGACAGCAGCGCGGGCGCGGACGGGCCCGAGGGCTCCGTCTACCGCGCCAACCTCCGCACCGCCAAGGCCACCAGCACCTACATCCTCAAGGGCGACCCACAGGGCGAGGCCCATCAGGATTCCCTCACCTTCTACGGCTTCCGCTATGTGTCCGTCACCGCGTCGGACACCGTCACGATCACCGGGCTGACCGGGAAGGTCGCCACGTCCGCGATCCGCGACATCGGCACCGTCACCACGAACGATCCCCGCGTCAACGAGCTGATCAGCAACATCCGGTGGGGCCAGCGCGGCAACTATCTCTGGGTGCCCACCGACTGCCCGCAGCGCGACGAACGCCTCGGCTGGACGGGTGACACACAGGTCTTCTCCGCAACCGGGCTGTACAACGCCGACGTCGCCCCCTTCCTCAGCCACTTCCAGGACACCGTCGTCGACTCCCAGACCCTCTACGGCACGGACAAGGCGCAGTTCACCGGCGTCACTCCCGGTGGGCGGTTCAACTTCTCCGAAGGAGGCAGCGGTTGGGCGGACTGCGGGGTCATCCTGCCGTGGACGGTGTGGCAGATGACCGGCGACGCGGACATCGTCGAGCGCAGCTGGCCCGCCATGACCCGCTACCTGGACTGGATCCAGCAGAAGACCGGCGACACCTATGCCGGTCAGGGATCCCTCACCGGCGACTGGCTGGCACCGCAGAAGACCAGCGCCCAGCTCATGAGTGACATCTATTACGGCTATGTCGCGCGGCTGATGGCGCAGATGGCCCGCGCGACCAACAGGCCGACGGAGGCCAGGGCGTACGAGCGGCTCTTCGGCCGCATCAAGCGGGCGTTCATCGCCAAGTACCTGAGCACTGCGGGCGGCCGGCTCACGGTGAAGTCCAGCCTCGGGGAGGCTTCACCCATCGAACCGGGCGCCGACCCCAACCAGAAGACCGAGGACGACAGCCAGACAGCGCTGCTGTGGGTACTCAAGCTCGGCTTCTACGCCACCGAAGCGCAGCGTCGCACCCTCGTCGGGCTCCTGGCGGACAACATCGGCAATGACGCGGCCTACAAGGCGGCGCACCCGAACAGCAGCCGGGTGAAGTACGACGAGAACACCCTGTCCGTGGGGTTCCTCGGCGTGAACGTCCTCGCCCCGGTCCTCACCGAGGAGGGCCGCGCGGACCTGGCGTACAAGCTGCTGCACCAGGACGCGCTGCCGTCCTGGCTCTTCTCCGTGAAGAACGGTGCCACCACCGTCTGGGAGCGCTGGAACTCCTACTCCACAGACGATGGCTTCGGCCCGGTCAGCATGAACTCCTTCAACCACTACGCCTACGGCGCCATCATGGAGTGGCTGTACGCGTACATGGCCGGTATCGCCCGCGACCCGGACAGCCCCGGCTTCAAGCGCTTCCTCCTGCAACCGCACATCGACCCCACGGGGAGGATCACGCACGTGTCGGGCTCCTACGAGTCGGCCTACGGCGAGATCAGAAGCGCGTGGACGGTCGAGGACGGAGGCAGGACCCTTGCGTACGAGGCGGTCGTGCCCGCCAACAGCGAGGCGACACTCCGCCTCCCCGCCGTCTCGGCGGACTCCGTCCGCGAAGGACGCACCCCGCTGGCGCGAGCGGACGGGGCGCGCTTCCTCGACCACACGGGCGGTGTGGCCTCGTACCGATTGCCGCCCGGCCAGTACCTTCTGACCGCCCGGCTCGGCTGATCAGCGGTCGCCAAAAGGCACGGGTGTTCAGCCGGTGGTGACGCGCGCGTTGATCCGGCGCATCCAGTCCCGGTCGGTGTTCCACATGGGATGGTGAGGGGCTGCGTTGGAGGTCAGGACGACGCCCTGGAAGCCCGCCGTGAGACATCGGTCGACGACGAATTCCGCGATGTCCTTGCCGACGGCGTCCTCCTCGAAGCGCGTCAGGAGAGGGGTGTACCCCACCACGCCTTCGCCGAGGACGGCGGGGATGCCGCGGCGGCGGGCGAAGGCGGCGACGGAATCGACCCACAGGGCCAGGGTCTGCCGCATGGCCTCGCGGTGCGGGAGGTAGTTCTCGTAGAGCCACAGGTCCCAGCGGTCGGGGTCGGCCCAGTCGTGCGCGTAGAACAGTTCGCGCGGGATACCGGTGGCCGCCAGCCGCCAGGGCTCGTCGGGGTGGTAGTCGGCGAAGGCGGGGGCGTCGGGACGCAGTATGCGGGCCAGTTCGGGGGTGGGCCAGGTGGCTGTTTGCGGCGCTTGCTCGGTGCCATGGCCCAGTCCCACGGCCTGGTACAGCGCGCCGAGGACGCCGTAGACGTAGAAGTGGAAGTGGGCGATCTGCGCCTGTTCCGGCAGGTCGTCCAGCTCCAGGGGCCAGGGCTCGCCCAGCGAGTATGTGACGGGGATGCCGGGGTGGCGCTCCCGCAGCAGGTCCACGGCGCGACCCAGGGGGCCGCGCAGCCGGGAGTAGTGGGTGCCGTCGTCGCTCGGCACCAGGGAGCAGTTGTCGACCTCGTTGTGCACCTCGACGTAGGCGACGCGGTCGGCGAGCCCGCGCTCGGTGAGGAAGTCCAGCAGCCCGCCGAGGGCTTCGGCCATCACCTCGGCGCGTTCCGGCCCGGGGATCGCGGCCAGGGCGCGGTGCCAGACGTCGGTGTCGGCGAAGCAGGGGGACTGCTGGTACTCCCACGAGGACACGATCACCCGGCAGTTGTGCCGGGCGGCCGCCTCGAACAGCTCGACAAGCCGCCGGCAGCCGTCCAGTGCGTAGCCGCCGGACACGTTGTACCAGCGGGTGCGCTGTCCGAACCGCTGGCCCAGACCGCGGACGCGGAGGGATTCCGGATCGCGGACGCGGCCGGAGAACAGCAGGAAGGGCATGGCGCAGATCCGCACGGTGTTGAAGCCGCGGTCCACCGCCTCGGCGAAGGCGCGGTCGAGGTCGGCGAAGGGCTCCCCGGGCCCGGCCTGGGTGTACCAGCTGAAGTCCCACAGGGTGATGGCGAGTCGACCGGTCTCGCCCGCGGTGGCCTGTTCGTGTGCGCTCATGGTCCCGCCCGTCGTCGTGAATCCATTATTAATGAAAAATCCTTGACAGCGTACCCCTGGCTGTCCAGGCTCTTGGGGCGAACGGACACATGCATGTCACCAACCACCGTGCGAACGCCACGACTTGCGCGCGGACGGTGAGCCGAGGGAGTCCCACGTCATGACCGATCGCACCCACCCGTCGGAGCAGCGCCCCCCGACGCCTGGCCGCCCGTCCCGGCGCGCCGTCGTCGCCGGGCTCGGCGCCGCCGGATTCGTCGCCCTGCCGGCATGGCCGGACCGAGCCTGGGCCGCAGCCGGTACGACCGCGGCCGCTTCGGGCGGCCCGGTGCTCGACCCGCATCCGGACACCGAGCCGTCCGGCACGCATGTGCGCGGCGTCGGCGGCACCAACGTCGTCTTCCAATACGGCACGGTGCTCCCCGGCTTCGACGGCTGGCGCACCCATGAGCCGACCCGCGAGTATCTGTCCCTGGACAAGCGGTGGCGCTTCCGCTTCGACCCCCGCAACCGCGGCCTCGACCAGGGCTGGGAGTCCCCGCACCTCGACGACAGCGCATGGGGCCTCATCGATGTCCCCGCCGCCTGGGACCTGCTGGACACGCCCGGATTCGCCACCGAGACCGCCCCCTTCGGCACGGGCACGGCGTTCACCGACGGCTACGCCTGGTACCGCACCACCGTCGACGTTCCCGGCTCCTGGCGTGCTCGCCACGTGCGCCTGGCCTTCCTGGCCGCCGGGTACAGCGCCGAGGTCTGGCTGGACGGCACCCACCTCGGCAAGCACGAAGGAGCGAACTCGCCCTTCGCGCTTCCCGCGGCGGAGGCCCTCCGGCCGGGGACGCGGCAGACGATCGCGGTCCGGGTATTCCGCCGGGCGAGCTACGCCGATTACACGGACGCGACGCCACAACCGGTCACCGACGACTACGAGATCCCGTACAAGCCGGTCGACTACTGGCCCTACGCGGGCCTGACCCGGTCCGCCTGGATCGAGGCGGTTCCGAAGGTCTCCATCGCCAAGCTGCTCACGGTCGGCGCGAAGGGGAGGCTCGAGGCACGGGCCGTCGTCGAGAACCACGGCACCACCGCCTTCGACGGCTGTCTCACACTGGATCCCGGTCACGGGAGCGGTGGAAGGCCGATCACCGTCGCGGCCAAGATCGCGGCGAGATCGGTCGGCGTCGTGCCCGTCTCGGTTCCCGTGCCCGGGGCGCCACGGTGGAGCCCGGACTCGCCGCACACGCTCACGGCCCGTGCCACGCTGACCGCTTCGGGACCGCACGGCCCGCGGGTGGACACGCTGTCCACGGTCTACGGGATGCGCGACGTATGGGTCGCGGGCGCGCAACTGCGGTTGAACGGCAAGCCCGTGTTCCTCAAGGGACTCAACTGGCACGAGGAGACCGCGGCGCACGGCAGGGCGATGACACCGGCAGAGTACGACCGGGAGCTGGGCCATGTTCCGGCACTGGGCGCCAACTTCATCCGCAACTGCGTCTACAACCGCCACCCGTACGCCTACGACTGGGCGGACGAGCACGGGGTGATGGTGATGGACGACATCGACACCATGTGGCTCAACACCGCCCAGGAGAAGTTGCAGACCAGCAGTTACGGTCTCGCCCGGGCCCAGGCGCTGACCATGGCGTGGAACCAGCACAACCACCCGTCGGTGATCCTCTGGGGCCTACAGAACGAGTCGGAGATCGACGGCGACGGCGCCCCCGTCTACCGGGCCTGGCTCGCCGACCTCAAGGCGGCCGTGCACGCGGTCGACCTCACCGCCCGTCCCGTCACCTGGGCCTCCAACACCAGCAACGACCCCGCCTTCGACATCGCCGACGTGATCGGGTTCAACGAGTACTTCGGCTACTTCTACGGCAAGGACACCGACCTCGGCCCGGCGCTGGACGCGGTGCACGCGAAGTATCCCGACAAGCCGATCCTGATCACCGAGAACGGCACCTGGTCGCAGGCCGGCCACCACGGCCCGAGCACCACGGAGGGCACCGAGGAGTGGCAGGCGGCCCGCTTCACCGACCACTGGACCCAGGTGGCCGAGCGCAGCGACTTCGTCGCCGGCTACGCGTACTGGGTGCTCAAGGACTACAAGGAACGGGCCGGGTACAACCAGGACTACAACGGCCTTTCCCTTATGGGAATGCTCACCTTCGCCGAGGAGCGCCCCAAGCTCGTCTACGAGGCGTTCCGGGAGGCGGCCAACCCGAGGGGCAGGTGAGCGGCGCCACGGTGATCCGTCGGCGCCCGTCGCGAGGCCGCCCCGGATCAACGGGGCGGCGTGCGGTACGGCTCCTGAGGGAGGTCAGCCCTTGACGCTGCCCTCGGTCAGGCCGGAACGCCAGTAGCGCTGAAGGATGAGCATCGCGGCGGCCAGCGGGAGGATCGAGAGGAACGCGCCGCCCACCGTGAGCTGGTAGAGCTCGGGGTGCCGGTCGGCCGCCGACTGCCAGGTGGTGAGGCCCAGCGTGATGGGGTACTTACGGTCGTCGGAGAGCATGACCAGCGGCAGGAAGTAGTTGTTCCAGATGCCGACGAACTGGAAGAGGAAGACGGTCACGAGCGCGGGCGTCATCGTACGCAGGACGAGTGTGCCGAAGATCCGCCATTCGCCGGCACCGTCGACACGCGCAGCCTCCAGCACCTCGGCGGGCACCGCCGCCTCCGCGTAGATCCGGCACAGGTACACCCCGAACGGGCTGACCACGCTGGGGATCAGCACCGCCCAGTAGGTATTGGCCAGGCCCACCTTGCTGAACAGCAGGTACATCGGCAGGGCGAGCGCGGTGCTGGGCAGCAGCACACCGGCGAGCACCCCCTTGAAGACCAGCTCATGCCCGCGGAAGCGGTACACGGCGAGCGCGTACCCCGCGGCACACGCGAGCAGGGTCGCCAGCACCCCGCCCACTCCGGCGTACAGGACGCTGTTCCACGTCCAGGCCCAGAAGATGCCGTCGTCGTGGGAGAAGACCCGCGACAGGTTGTGCAGCCATCGCGGGTCGGAGAACCACAGCCCGAAGCTGCCGAAGAGCTGGGCGGAGTTCTTGGTGGAGGCCACCACGAGCCAGTAGACGGGCAGCAGGAAGTAGAGCGCCGCGAGGGACAGCAGCGCGACCAGCAGGATCCGTGAGGGCTTCACCCCGCGCGGCTTGGACACGCTCACCGGGCATCCCTTCCCTTGCGGTTCACCAGGCTGAGGAAGCCGAAGGACAGCACGCTCGCGACCAGGGCGAGGATCACCGATTCGGCCGCGGCGAGGTAGATGTTGTTGTTGGCGAACGCCTCGTTGTAGGCGCTCAGGTTCGGGGTGTAGGAGCTGGTGACGGACGAGGTGAGCGGCTTGATCACCAGCGGTTCGGCAAACAGCTGAAGCGTCCCGATGATGGAGAACACCCCGGTGAGCACGAGGGCGGGGCGGGCCAGCGGGAGCTTGATCCGAACCGCCGTCTGCCAGGCACCGGCCCCGTCGATGCGCGCGGCCTCGTACAGCTCCTGTGGGATCGCCTTGAGCTGGGCGACGATCACCAGCATGTTGTAGCCGGCGAACTCCCAGATCACGATGTTGGCGATGGACCACAGCACACTGTCGTAGCCGAGGAAGTCGGGAGCGAGCCCGACCTTGCCGAGCAGGTCGACGATCGGGCTCACGCCCGGCACGTACAGGAAGCCCCACAGGATCGAGGCGATCACACCGGGGACGCCGTACGGCAGGAAGTAGGCGGCGCGCAGGATGCCTGCCCAGCGGTGGGAGAGCGTGTCGAGCCCCAGCGCCAGCGCGGTGGACAGCAGCAGCATCACAGGGACCTGGACGATGCCGAAGAGGAGCACGCGCCCGAACCCGTCCAGGAAGTCCGACTGCTGTAGGGCGAGGGTGTAGTTGTCCAGCCCGGCGAAGCCGATGGTGGCCCGGCCCAGGCCCAGCGGCCCGGAGCGGATCGGTGTGAGCAGGCTCTGGTAGATCGCGTAGCCGAGCGGAAGGACGAAGGTGAACAGGAAGAGAGCGACGAAGGGGAGGAGGAACCCCCATGCGGCGCGGTCCGGGCGGGGCGTGCGCCGCCGGTCGCCCGGTGCGGACTTCTGCGTCCGGCTGATCGCGGTGCTCATCGCGCGCTCCTCGCCTTCAGACCCTTGGCCAGCAGGTCGTCCACGGTCCGTTTCTGGGCGTCGGCCAGCGACGAGGTGAGGGTGCCGTCTCCGGCCATGGCGGCGCCGAAGGCGTCGCCGAGGTGGGCGAAGTCGGCGTCCGTGGTGGGTGACCACTTCCAGGAGGTGTCGATGGCGTGGTCGGACGCGATGAACACGTCGTTGTACCGCTGTCCGCCGAAGAACGGGTCGGGCCGGTCCAGCGCCGATCCGCGGAAGACGCCCGTCGCGGCGGGCCAGCCGTAGCCGGCGGCTATGTTCTGGTCGACGGCTTGGCGGTTGCTGTTGAGCCAGTGCGCGAACCGCAGCGCCTCACGCGGGTGGCGGCTGCCCTGTAGGACGGCGGTGGACGAACCGCCCCAGTTGGCGGAGGCGTCCTGTCCTGCCTTCCACTGCGGCAGCGGGGCGACCCGCCACTTTCCCGTGGTGCCCGGTGCGTTGCCACGCAGCAGGGCATCGCCCCACTGCGGTCCGACCCAGGCGACGATCTGCCCCGTCTGGACCTGCCGGTACCAGGCGCTGGACATGTCGGGTTCGACGATGACGAGGTCGTCGCGGACCATCCTCTCCCAGTACTCCGCGACCTCATGGGAGCGGTCGTCGTTCATGTCGACGATCCAGGTGTCGCCCTGGGTGCGCACCCACCGTGCACCGCGCTGCCAGCACATCGCGGCGAACCAGCTCGGCTGGTTGGGCGCGAAGGCACAGAGCCTGGCACCGTTGCCACGGGACTTGACCACCCGTGCGGCACGCTCGAACCCGGCCCAGGTGGCGGGCGTCTCGATGCCCCACTTCCCGAAGAGGTCCCGGCGGTAGAAGAGTCCCATCGGGCCGGACGCCTGCGGGATGGTGTAGACCCGCCCGCTGAAGACGCCCTGATTCCACTGCCACGGCACATAGCTGCCGCGCAGCGCGTCGGCCCCGTAGGCGCTCAGGTCGGTCAAACCGTTGACCAGCATGAAGGCGGGAAGCTCCTGGTACTCGACCTGCGCCAGGTCCGGCGGGTTGCCGGCCGCCAGCGCCGCGTACATCTTCTGGTAGCCGCCCTGCACGTTCTGGGGGATGGTCTGCATCTGGACGTGGACGTCGGGATGCGTCCGGTTCCACAGGTCGACGGTCTTCTGCATCGGCACCCAGGTCCAGAAGGTCAGCGTGACTCTCTGGCCGCGGCGCGTGGGCGCCTGCCGGGTCGTGCGGGCGGCTCCGACGGTCTGGCCGCAGGCGCTGAGGGCGGGGGCGGCAAGCGCCGCGCTTCCCCACCGGAGAAGAGATCTCCGCCCCGGTATCGAGGTGTTCATGTGTGTCCCTTGTCGCTTACGGCTTGCTCAGTACGGCTACTCCGGCGCCCGGCAGCGTGATGCGGTCCGAGGGGGCCGACCCCTGGGCGAGGGCGTCGGTCATCGGCTCGGCCAGTCCGACCTCGACCTCTTCTCGGCCGTGGTTCAGGAGAAGGACGAACCGTCCGCCATCGCCCTCACGGACGGTCGCCTGGACCTGCCCGGGAAGCCCGGGCAGTACGGGTCCGGCCTCCGCGGTGCGGCACACCTCGTCCGTCAGGGCCCGCATGGCCTGCGGTGACAGACGCGTCGCGACGTACCACGCGCTGCCCTCGCCGAAGGAGTTGCGGGTGACCGCCGGTTGCCCCGCCAGTGGCCCCGAGTCGAACGTGGCGACGGTCCGAGCCCCCTCGGGGACGACGACTTCCGACCACAGATCGGCAGGACTGACCGCGCCGTCCTGGTGCCGCACGTTCACCGTTTCCTGCTCCGGCAGCGGCCAGAACTCCTCGACGTGCAGGCCCAGCACCTCGCGCAGCGGCGCGGGATAGCCGCCCAGGTGCACCCGGTCGCAGTCGTCGACGATGCCGGAGAAGAACGACACCAGCAGGTGGCCGCCGCCGCGGACGAACGCGGTGAGGCGGTCGGCGTCCCGTTCGCGTAGCAGGTAGAGGTTGGGGACGACGACGAGCCGGTAGCCGGACAGGTCGCGGTCGGGTGGCACGACATCGCAGGTGATGCCGGCCTCGAACAACGGCCGGTAGTGGGCGAGCGCGATCTCCATCTGGTTCAGCGCGGTGGACGGGTGCGAGTCCAGCTCCAGTGCCCACCAGCTGTTCCAGTCCAGTACCAGGGCGACGTCGGCGGTGCACCGTGTGCCGGCGATCTGCGGCACGGAGGCGAGTTCGCGGCCCAGCTCGGCCACCTCGCGGAAGGTCCGGGTGCCGGTGCCGCCGTGCGGGAGCATCGCGGAGTGGTACTTCTCGGCACCGCCCCTGGACTGGCGCCACTGGAAGTACAGCACGGCGTCAGCGCCCTGGGCGACCGCCTGCCAGCTCCACAGACGCATCCGTCCCGGCGGCTTGGGCCCGTTGCGGTCGCGCCAGTTCACCGCGCTGGGCGCCTGCTCCATCAGCATCCACGGCTGACCGCCGCGGGCGGACCGGGCGACGTCGAAGATGAACCCCGCCGCGATGTGCGTGTCCTGGTCGTGCGGATCCTGGTAGACGTCGACCGAGACGACATCCTCGTGGGCGGCCCAGCGGAAGGCGTCGACGGGCTTGTGCACGCCGATGAAGTTCGTCGTGACGGGAACGTCGAAGCTGTCGTACCCCTGCGCCCAGAACGCCGTCGACCAGGCGTCGTTGAGCGCCTCGACGGCGCCGTACCGGTCGGACAGCCAGCGCCGGAAGTCGGCCGCCGACTCATCGCACCAGCACATCGGGGTGTGGCAGCCGTACTCGTTGCCGATGTGCCACATCTCCAGCGCGGGGTGGTCGGCGTACCGGCTGGCCAGCCGCTCGACCAGGCGGGTGGCATGGCTGCGGTACACGCCGCTGGAGGGGCAGTAGTGCTGGCGCCCGCCCGGCCACATGCGGCGGCCGTCGGCGGTCTCCGGAAGGATGTGCGGGTGCAGCCGGGACAGCCACGGCGGCGGGGACGCCGTCATGGTGGCCAGGCATACGGCCACGCCCGCCGCCGCGAGGTTGTCCATGACCCGGTCGAACCAGGCGAAGTCGAACTCCCCGGGCCGCGGTTCCACCTTGGCCCACGAGAAGATGCCGGCCGTCACCAGGGAGACTCCCGCCTCCTTCATCAGCGCGACGTCCTCGGCCCACACCTCCTCGGGCCACTGCTCGGGGTTGTAGTCGCCGCCGAAGGCGATCCCGGCCGGGCGCAGGCGCCGCCGGGCGTCGATTGTTAATGCATGTGCCTGTTGCATGGCGGCCAGTCTTGAAGCGCCGCCGCAGCCAGTCAAGATATTTGCATTATTAATTGAAAGAGTTATCGTGGCTCCAGTATCGGAAAGGGAGAGTGTGCGATGACGGCATGCCGCAGGATGACGGGGCGAGTCGCGGTGATCACCGGCGCCGCGCACGGGATTGGCGCGGCCACGGCCCGCAGGCTCGCGGCCGAGGGCGCGGCGGTCGTGGTCACGGACGTGGACGACATGGCGGGCAAGGCGGTCGCGGCAGGTATCGCGGAGGGCGGGGAACGAGCGGAATACGTACGCTGCGACGTGACCTCCGCCTCCGACTGGGAGGCCCTGGCCCGCCACGTCGACCAGCGCCACGGGCGGCTGGACGTGCTGCACAGCAATGCCTTCGCCCAGCTCAACAAGCCCGCGCACGAACTGAGCGAGGACGAGTGGGACGGTCAGATGGCCGTGCTGCTCAAGCCTGCCTGGCGGGGAATGAAGACCTTCGCGACCCCGCTGCGCGAGGCATCAGGGTCCGTCATCCTCACCTCCTCGGTGCACGCGGTCATCGGCCTGCCCGGCCACGCCGCCTACGCCGCGGCGAAGGGCGCGCTGTGCTCACTGGCGCGGCAGCTGGCGGTCGAGTACGGCCCGCACATCCGGGTCAACACGGTGCTGCCCGGCCCCATCCTCACCGCCGCCTGGGACGGAATCGCGGAGTCCGACCGGGCGCTCAGCGTGGCGGCCACGGCGGCCAAGCGGTTCGGGCAGCCGGACGAGGTGGCCGCCGCGGTCGCCTTCCTGGCGTCAGCCGACGCCTCGTATGTGACCGGTGCGAATCTTGTGGTTGATGGAGGATGGAGCGTCATGAAGGAGTCCTCGTGAGCGGCGCGCACGGGGCGGTGAGCTGTGTGCGAGGCCCGCGAACAGGGCTCGAGCGGAAACGGAGAACGTGGTGACCCATCCCAGCAGGGGGCTGCACGGCCAAGCCGTGGAGGAGATCGGCCGACGCATCATCCGCGGTGACTACCCGCCGGGCTCCGTACTGCACCCGGACAAGCTCGAGGTGGACCTCGGCGTCAGCAAGACCGTGGTGCGCGAGGCGATGCGGGTACTGGCGTCCAAGGGACTGATCGAGTCCCGGCAGAAGCGCGGCACGACGATTCGGCCCCGTGCCCATTGGAACCTGCTGGACAGCGACCTGCTGCGCTGGCAGGGCAGCGCCGCTCCGACCGAACGATTTCTGGAAGACCTCGCCGAGGTCCGCGCCCTCGTCGAGCCCGCCGGCGCCCGGCTCGCCGCGGTCCGCCGCACCGAATCCGACCTGGCCGCGATGCAGCGGGCCCTCGATGCCATGGCGGCGGCGGGGACGGACGGCGACGCGATGGTGGAGGCCGACCTTGCCTTCCACCGAGCCCTGCTGGATGCCGCGCACAACGAACTGCTGAGCCGGATGGAAGTCGTCATCGAGGCCGGCCTGAGCATCCGCGACCGGATCGTGCACGGTGCCCAGCACTTCTCCGACTCCGTACCGGTGCACCGGGCACTGCTGCGAGCCATCGAAGCGGGCGACCCGGACGCCGCCGTGGCCGCCGTCGAGTCGCTGCTCTCGCAGGCGTCCCGGGATTTGGCGGCCGTGCAGTCGAGGGGCGAACACGACGAAGACGTCGAAGACACGGCCGAGGCCGCGCAAGCGGAATCCCCATGAGTGGGGACGCGCCACAACCCACCCTCAGGCACCCCAACCCTCGCCCCCAGGAGAGTCCCACCCCATGAATCTCGTGGAATCGCTGCGAGCACATCGCCTGCTGGCGATCGTGCGTGGCAACGACCCCGACGCGGCACTGCGCACCGTACTCACCCTCGCCGAGGAGGGCATCAAGGCCATCGAGGTCCCGCTGACCACGAAGGACGCACCGGCGGTGATCGCGCGGGTGCGTGCCGAGCTCGGTCCCGAGGCGTTGGTGGGCGCGGGAACCGTGCGCACCGCCGCCGACGCCGCCCGCGCCGTTGAATCGGGCGCGTCGTATCTCGTCACCCCGGGGCTCGTCGACGTCCCGCAGTCCGCCGACATCGGGGACGTGCCGGTCCTGATGGGTGCCCTGACACCGAGCGAAATCGAACTCGCCCTCGCGCGGGGCGCCTGCGCGATCAAGCTCTTTCCCGCCTCCCTCGGCGGGCCCGGCTATCTGCGCGCACTGCGCGACCCGTTCCCCGACGTGCCCATCGTGCCCGTCGGGGGAGTGGACGCGGCTGCCGCCCGCGACTATCTCGACCGTGGCGCGATCGCCGTGGGCGTGGGCTCGCCGCTGGTCGGGGACGCCGCAGACGGCGGTGATCTCGGCGAACTCCGCAACCGCGCGGCCGAGTTCCGCGAGGCGATCACCGGGGACGCACGATGACGACCCCGGCCACCCATACCGTGCCCGAAGTGGTCACTTTCGGCGAGACGATGGCGGCGCTACGGGCCCACGGCGCGCTACGGCTGGGCGGAAGCCTCGGCCTCTCGGTCGCCGGAGCCGAATCCAACGTCGCGATCGGCCTCGCCCGGCTCGGTCACCGGGTGCGCTGGGCCGGCCGGGTCGGTGCGGACGAACTCGGCGCGCTGGTGCTGCGTACCCTGCGTGCCGAGAGCGTCGACACCGGCCACGCCGTCGTCGACGACACCGGGCGCCCCACGGGCCTGCTGCTGACCGAACCCCGTACGGGCACGCTGACTCGTGTCAGCTACTACCGTTCCGGCTCCGCGGGTTCGGCCGTCACACCGGCCGACGTGCTGCCCACGCTGACCCCCGGATCGCGTGTCCTCCATCTGACCGGCATCACGCCCGCCCTCAGCCCGTCGGCCGCCGAGGCCGCGCTGGCCGCCGCCGCGGCGGCGCGCGACGCGGGCATCACCGTATGCCTCGACGTCAACTACCGCTCACGGCTGTGGACCGCCGACCGCGCCCGCACAGCCCTCCGGCCGCTGCTGGCCCGCACCGACCTGCTCATCGCCTCCGAGGACGAGCTGCCGCTGGCGCTGGAACGGCCCGACGCGAGCGAATCCGAGGGCATCCACAGCCTCCTGGCCGAGGGCGTCACCGAGGTGGTCATCAAGCGCGGCGCACGCGGCGCGACCAGCTTCAGCGCCCAGGGGACGGCCGACTGCCCGGCGCGGCAGGTCAGCGCGGTCGACCTGGTCGGCGCGGGCGACGCCTTCGTGGCCGGATACCTGTCGGGGCTCCTCCACGGCGCCGACGTCCCGGCCCGCCTGCACCGCGCCGTCACCACTGCGGCCTTCGCCGTCACCACCCGGGGCGACTGGGAGGGCCTGCCGACTCAGGACGAACTCGGCCTGTTCGACCAGCCAGACGGCACCACCATCCGCTGACCGAGGAGACCGACCATGCCATCCGCCGCACAGCAGCCGGTGACGATCGCGGTCCAGGGCGGCTACGAGCTCGCCGAAGGAGGTCGCTGGACCGGCGGCCGGTTCGTGTACGTCGACATCCTCAGCGGCCGGCTCTTCGAACTGCGCGACGGCACCGGGCAGGCACCGCGCCAACTGGCCCAGCTCGACGTACCGCTCGGCGCCGTCGCGCCGGTACGCGACCGGCCGGACACCTGGATCGCCGCCGCGGGCACCGGAATCGCGCTGCTCACCGTGGACGGCGAACTGGAATGGCTGGACCGTCCCGAGGATCGCACCACCGTCCCCAGCCGGATGAACGACGGCGTCGCGGACCCCGCCGGCCGCTTCTGGGCCGGCAGCATGGCCTACGACGGCACCGCCGGGGCCGGCTCGCTGTACCGTACGGACCCCGACGGCACGGTGGTACGCGTCCTCGACGGCCTCACCATCGTCAACGGACCGGCATTCAGCGCCGACGGCACGACGCTGTACCTCGCGGACAGCGCTGCGGGCATCGTCCACCGTTGCCGGGTCGACCCGGCAACGAGCGACCTCACCGGGCCCGAGACCTTCGCCCGTTTCCGCACCGATGAGGGCAGCCCCGACGGAATGACCGTGGACGCCGAGGGCTGTCTGTGGGTCGCGGTATGGGGTGGCGGCGCAGTCCGCCGGTACCACCCCGACGGCCGCCTGCTCCACACCCTGAAGGTGCCCGCCCCGCAACCCACCTCCGTCTGCCTGCACCCCTCGGACTCCCGCATCCTGATCACCACCGCCCGCCACGGGCTGAACCACCCAACGACAGCCTCGGGCGCGGTACTCAGCGCCCCCGCACCGGCCCGGGCTCCGGAAACCCACTCTTGGGGCGGGGACAGTCGGATTGGCGGCATAACTGGATAGGGCAATCCGATTGCTAGGGTGGCCCGTATGAACCCCGGCGCCCAGCACCCCGACGACCCCGCCGCCCAGCCTCTGCGCAGTGACGCCGAGCGCAACCGGGGGCGGATCATCGCCGCGGCGCGCACGGTGTTCGGGCGTGATGGGCTGAACGCCTCGATGGCCTCCGTGGCACGTGAGGCGGGGGTGGGGATCGCCACCATGTTCCGCCGCTTCCCCACGAAGGAGGAACTGGTCGCCGCCGTCTTCTCCGACCGCATGGACGCGTACGCCGACGCGGTCGCGGTCGCCCTGGACGACCCCGACCCCTGGCACGGTTTCGTCGGCTACGTCGAGGCCGCCTGTGCGATGCAGGCCGCCGACTACGGCTTCGCCGACGTACTGACCATGACCTTCCCCACCGCCAAGGAGCTGGAGGAGCGCCGCAACGAGGCGTACCAGGCCATGGTGGAGCTCATCAACCGGGCCAAGGCGACGGGGCGTCTGCGCGAGGACTTCGACCCCTCGGATCTGGTGCTCCTGCACATGGCCAATGCCGGTGTCGTAAACGCCACGGGCGACGCCGCGCCGGATGCGTGGCGGCGCGTCGTCGCCCTGATGATCCAGTCCTTCGAGGCCCCTGCCCGCGGCCCCCTGCCCGACTCGCCCGAGCACGACGCCCTCTATCAGGCCATGCTCCGCGCCAGCCCGGAAGGCCCCACCGCACCGGCGCCGGACAAGAGCGGCTGACCCCAGGAACACCGGAGTACGGTGCCAAGGCGCGCCACGACGGCAGCGGCTTCCGCAGCCTTACGCGCGCGATCGAACGCCCATCACGCTGGCCCGGCCTTCGGGGCGATGGTGTCAGGGCTGGTGCGGGTCTTGAGGACGAAGTCGAACTGCATGGTCCTGTAGGGGCCCTGGAAGCCTTGTCCGGCGATGTCCTCGGGGTCTTCGTGCAGGAGGGTGTCGGCCTGAAGCGCGGGAGGGGCCAGTGTCCCGCCGACGAAGTCGACGGGGATGATTGGGTCACCCTTGAAGTAGATCTCGCCCCGCCAGGGCGTGATGAGGTCGGAGTGGTGGACCTCGTAATGGATGTGAGCCGGGCGGTAGAGACTGCGTCCGAGGGCCGCGACGGCTTCGACGACCCCGTCCACCGCCGTGACGTTGGGGTCGGCGTAGGCGACGGGGGTGATGGTGGTGAAGGTGCAGCGGCCGTCGGCGTCCGTGAACAGGTGTCCGCGCAAGTTGTACTTGGCCACTCCGTCGTCGTACAGCCCGGAGTAGTTGCCGTTGTTGGCCGCGTGGTAGATGTCCAGCTTGGCGCCCGCGAGCGGTTGGCCGTGGCCGTCCAGGACGCGACCGGAGACGATCAGCGGGGTTCCGGGTTCGTCAGGCCGCATCGGCAGGGTGCCGGGGTTGTCGATGTGCGGGGAGCCGGGAAGGTAAGTGGGGCTGTTGACGTCTTCGGAAGGGGTGTAGCCGTCCCGGCCGCCCTGGAAGAGCTCGCTGTACAGCGGCATGGCGACCAACGCGAGGGGAGCGCCGGTGGCCGTCTGGATCCTCTGGAGCAGGTCGGTGACCGCGTTGAGGTCGTCGAAGGTCAGTCCCTCCTCGTCGCGCATGCGCGCCAAGGCGTTTTTGAACGCCTCGACGAGACGCACCGCGCGGGGGTTGATCAGTGCTGGGTCGACGGAGGACGGGTCGGTGAGCGTGGTCATGCCGGTCTACTCCTTGAAGAAGGGGCGTCAGCAGGCCGCGGATGTCGACGTTCAACGAGCCGGAAACCCGCTTGTCGACCGCACGGCGGCCAAGCACCGCGGGGTGCGGTGTCAGAGGCTGAAGACGTGCTCGGCCTGGTCGCGCTTGGTGGTGTGCAGCTCCCAGTAGACGGGGGAGATCTGCTCGGGCTGGGCCGTCGGCAGACCGGGGATGACGGCGGTGCCGATCGACACGTCGATGCCGACGTGGGCGGCCTGAATGCCGGTGCCGACCAGCTCCTTGTGGAGGTTCATCGCCCAGTTGCGCAGGGCCGCGGCGGCGGCGTTGACGTTGGCGACCCGCGGGTCGGGCTCGATCGAGCCCGCGCCGGTGGTGTAGAGCAGGGTGCCCGCGCCGGCCTCGCGCATCGCGGGCAGCACCGCCTTCGTGGCGGCGATGGCCCCGTAGAGCTGGAAGTTCATCTCGAACTCCACATGGGACGGCTCGGTCCCGGCCGGAGCGGTCAAGGCGGTGACGCCGAACGTCCCCACCGGGGAGTACTCCAGGACGTCGATCCCGCCGAACCGCGCGGCGGCGTCCTTGAGCGCCTGGGTGAGCGCGTCGCGGTCGAGCACGTCCGCGGGGAACGCGGCGGCGGTGATGCCCTCGGCGGTGAGCTTGCCGACGAGGTCGTCGAGCTTGTCGCGGTTGCGGGAGATCAGGGCGACGTCGAGGCCGTGGGAGCCGAAGGTGCGGGCGATGGCCAGGCCCAGCTGGGGCCCGGCTCCGACGATGGCGATGCTGGTCACGGCACAGTCCTTTCCTGAAGGCATGCAGGGGAGAGGGGCAATATGGACAGAGCTATCCACTTCTCGATTCGGATAGCCCTTTCCGTTTCGCTGTCGCCACGGTACCACCAAAAACGGATAAGCCAATCCACTTACTCGATCGTCGGCGCGAGCCCTGGCGGCCAGAGCCCCGCAGCCCCCAAAGCCCCGCCGCTGTCGGGGCGGGTGGCGCCGGGGAGGCCGGGGGCCACCACCCGTACGGGTCCCTCGTACCAGCGGCGGACCCGCTCGGCCCGTCGTACTGCGTTCTCAGTAGCGGGAACTGTCGGCAGCCGCACGACGACAGGACGGCCCGCTCCCGGAGAGCCTGGGCGGACAGTCGGCACCAGATGTGGAGACCTCCTGCCGTGGCTACATTCCTTTACCAAGTGGGCCGTCTGGCCTTCCGGCGACGCTGGTACGTCGCCCTGGTCTGGGCGGCCGTCCTGGCCGCCGTCGGACTGGGCGCCCTCAAGGCTCCGGGAGCCTCCGACGAGGAGTTCTCCATGCCGGGCATCGAGTCCCAGAAGGCGTTCGACCTCATGGAACAGCGCTTTCCCGGAGCCACCGCCGACGGCGCGACCGCCCGGGTCGTCTTCGTCGCGCCGAGCGGTGAGAAGGTCACCGCCACCGAGAACAAGCAGACCGTCGAGAAGGCCGTGGCCGACCTGGCCGGCGGCACACAGGTCGCGAGCGCCGTCGACCCGTTCCGGGCGAAGGCCGTCAGCAAGGACGGAACGACGGCGTACGCGGCCGTCACCTACAAGGTCGCTGCCAACGACCTCACCGACGCCAGCAAGACCCGGCTGGAGCGGGCCATCCACACGGCCCGGGACTCGGGGCTGACCGTCGAGGCCGGCGGAAGCGCGATGGACGACGGTGGCGCGCCCGGCGGTGTGGCCGAGGTGGTCGGTGTCGCGATAGCCGCCGTCGTGCTGCTGGTCACCTTCGGTTCGCTGGCCGCCGCAGGACTGCCGCTGCTGACCGCCGTCATCGGCGTCGGCGTGAGCATGGCCGTCATCCTGACCCTGTCCGAAGCGCTGGGCCTGTCCACGACGACGGGCACCCTGGCGATGATGCTGGGCCTCGCGGTCGGCATCGACTACGCCCTGTTCGTCGTCTCCCGCTACCGCGAGGAGCGCGCCAAGGGTCACACGCCGCAGGAGGCGGTCGGGCTGGCGGTCGGCACGGCCGGTTCCGCGGTCGTGTTCGCCGGGCTCACCGTCGTCATCGCGCTGGCCGGACTCGCGGTGGTCGGCATCCCGATGCTCACCAAGATGGGCCTGGCCGCGGCGGGCGCGGTCGTCGTCGCCGTACTGATCGCGCTGACGCTGGTCCCGGCGTTCCTCGGCTTCTGGCCGAACGCCGTGCTCCGGCGGCGGGCCCGCAAGAGCGGCCGCATCGAAGAGAGCACCGAGAACAACGGGGGCAGCCGCTGGGCGCGGTTCGTGCTGCGGCGTCCGCTGCCCGTGCTGCTGCTCGGCGTGGTGGGCCTCGGGGCCCTCGCGGTGCCGATGACGAACCTCCAGCTCGGCATGCCCGGGGACGAGGCCAAGTCCACCTCCACCACTGAGCGCCGTGCCTACGACGCGCTCGCCGAGGCCTTCGGGCCGGGCTTCAACGGGCCGCTGACCGTCGTCGTGGACGCGAAGGGGGAGGCCGACCCGAAGGGCGCCGCCGCGACGGTCGCGAAGGAGATCGGTGGCACCGAGGGCGTCGTCTCCGTCTCCCCGGCCCGCTTCAACGAGGCCGGTGACGCGGCCGTCTTCCAGGTCGTACCGTCCACGGCGCCGACCGACGAGAAGACCAAGGACCTGGTCACGACCATCCGGGACGAGCGGCCCGGGGTCGAGTCCGAGACCGGGGCGACCTTCGAGGTCACCGGCACCACCGCGCTGAACATCGACATCTCCGACAAGGTGCAGGCCGCGCTGATCCCCTACCTGGTCGTCGTCGTCGGCCTCGCGATCGTGCTCCTGCTCGTGGTCTTCCGGTCCCTGCTCGTCCCGCTGAAGGCGGCCCTCGGCTTCCTGCTGTCGGTGCTGGCCTCCCTCGGCGTGGTCGTCCTGGTCTTCCAGCAGGGCCACGGCGCCGAACTCCTGGGCGTGGAACAGACCGGCCCGATCATGAGCCTGATGCCGATCTTCCTGGTGGGCATCGTCTTCGGCCTGGCCATGGACTACGAGGTGTTCCTCGTCTCGCGGATGAGGGAGGCGTACGTCCACGGCGAGCGGCCCGGCCAGGCGGTCACGTCCGGCTTCCGGCACAGCGCGCGCGTGGTGGTGGCCGCCGCGCTGATCATGATCGCGGTGTTCGCCGGGTTCGTCGGCGAGAGCGACTCCATGATCAAGATGATCGGCTTCGGACTCGCCTCCGCCGTCCTGTTCGACGCCTTCGTCGTACGGATGGCGATCGTGCCCGCCGTGCTCGCCCTGCTCGGCGACAAGGCCTGGTGGCTGCCGAAGTGGCTGGACCGGCTGCTGCCCGACGTCGACGTGGAGGGCGAAGCGCTCAGCCGTCGGCCGGAAACGGACCCGGAACCGGCCGGGACACCTGACCTGGAAGTGGCCCGCACCTGATACGACCCGCCTGACCCACCCCCACCAGGGCCGCCCGTGGCGAACGACACGGGCGGCCCCGGCAGCCGTTTGCGCGGGGAACGGTCACGATGGCCACAGAGCAGCGACCGGAGAGCCGATGAGCACCAGCGTTGAGCGTTACACGGACCGTTTCGAGCAGTACGCCGACCGTCACCCCCGCATCGTCGACGCGGCGGTCGTCCTGGCGCTGATGGGGTGCGCGGTCCTCGGCAGCAATCTCACCCTGCCCGGCGCCGACCCACCCGACCAGGACAAGACCGCCACCGTCCTCATGGGCGTGTCCTGCCTCGCCCTGCTGAGGTACCGCAGCCACCCGCGCACCGCCGTCGTCGTGACCGGGGTCTGCACGGCGATCGCGATCGCGCTGGGGTACTTGCTCACGCCCCTGCTGCTGGGCCCCGTCATGGCGGCGCTCTACTGGCTGGCCACGCTCTCCGACCGCAAGACCACCCGCGCCTTCGGCGTCACCGTCATGGCGGCGCTGACGGTCGCATCGGCGATCTCCGACTCCATGGACAGCCTCTCCCTGGTGCTCAGGACGATCGGCCCCTTCTTCTGGCTGCTGCTGCCGCTCGCCGCCGGCACCATGACCCGGCTCCGGCGCGCCTACCTGGCGTCGGTGCAGGCCCGCGCCGAACACGCCGAGCGCACCCGGGAGGAGGAGGCACGGCTGCGCGTCACCGAAGAGCGCATGCGCATCGCCCGCGACCTCCACGACGTCGTGGCCCACCACCTGGCCCTGGCCAACGCACAGGCCGGCACGGCCGCACACCTCGCGCTCACCAGCCCGCAGCAGACCAAGCAGATCCTCACCGACCTGACCGGCACCACCTCCTCCGCACTGCGCGAGCTGAAGGCCACGCTGGGACTGCTGCGCCGGAACGACGACCCAGCCTCCGCAACGCTGGAGCCGTCTCCCGGCCTCGCCCGCCTGCCCGAACTGGTCTCGGCGTGTGCGTCCGCGGGACTCGCCGTCACGGTCACCACGACAGGAGACCCCCGCCCGCTCTCTCCCGGGGTGGACCTGACCGCGTTCCGGATCGTGCAGGAGGCGCTCACCAACGTCACCAAGCACGCCGCAGCGGACTCCGCACACGTACGCCTCGCCTACTCCGGATCACGCCTGCTGATCACGGTCAGCAACGACGGTCCGGACACCACCGGCACCGACGACACCGCGCCGAGCCGGGGCTTCGGCCTCATGGGCATGCGTGAACGCGCCCACACCATCGGCGGCGAACTCCGTGCGGGACCCCGCCCGGAGGGCGGCTTCGAGGTCACCACCGCGCTGCCGCTCCAGCCCTCAGCACCCGAAGCGGCCGCGGCCGCCACAGACGTTCCCGCAGGAGGAGAAGAGTCATGACCATCAGGGTTCTGCTCGCCGACGACCAGGCCCTGCTGCGGGCCACCTTCCGGATCCTGATCGACTCCTGTGAGGACATGACGGTGGTCGGCGAGGCCTCGGACGGCGCGGAAGCGCTGGAACTGACCCGCGCCCACCACCCCGACATCGTCCTCATGGACATCCGGATGCCGGGCACCGACGGTCTCGCCGCCACCTCCACGATCTGCGCCGACCCGGAACTGGCCGCCACCCGCGTCCTCATCCTGACGACGTTCGAGACGGAGGACTACGTCGCCCAGGCGCTGCGCGCCGGAGCCAGCGGCTTCCTCGGCAAGGACGTCACCGCCGACACCCTGCTGGCCGGCCTGCGCACGGTGGCCTCCGGCGAGGCCCTCCTGTCACCCGCCGCGACCCGCACCCTCATCACGAATTTCCTCATGTCCCCCGCCCCCGACACCCACCTCGCGCCCCCGCAATGCCTGTCGGAACTCACCGTCCGCGAACGCGAGGTGATGGGCCTGGCCGCCGAGGGCAAATCCAACACCGAGATCGCCGAGATCCTCATCCTCAGCCCGCTGACCGTGCGCACGCACATCCACCGCGCGATGACGAAGCTGGGCGCCCGCGACCGCGCCCAACTGGTCGTCATCGCCTACCAGACGGGCCTGGCACAGGCGACCCCGCCCGCCCCATGACCGCGGACGCCGCACCTCGACCTCCGACAGCACCCACGTCAGGACGGGTCCTTGCGCGTGACGTCGCCGGGGGCGGCCCGTATGACGCGCGGGGCGTTCGGGGCCTCGGCAGGGGCGTTGTCGGCCTTCATGGCCCTGGCCTCGCCTTTGAGGATGCGGGTTGCTTTGCCCGCGGAGCGGACGAGGTCGGGGAGCTTCTTGGCGCCGATCAGGACGATGACGACGATGAGGAGGAGAGCGAGCTCGCTGAGGCCGAACATGGGTGGGTGGTCCCCTCCGGTAGGTAGCGGCTCGTGGCGTGGCCGCGAACGACGACGTTAATCTACGGCACTGTAGAAGTATGGACCAGGGCGCCGTTGGATCGCGTGGCTACGATGAACCACCCGCCTGGGCGTGGGCGGCAGGTGACCGGAGGGAGACGGGGTGAGAGACCAGGAGCGCGGCCGACGGCGCGGTCAGGGTGAGCTGGAGGCGCAGGTGCTGGCGGCTCTGCGTGAGGCGCCGGAGCCCGCGAGCGCGGCGTGGGTGCAGGAGAAGCTCGGCGGCGCTCTGGCCTATACCACCGTGATCACCATTCTCACGCGGCTGCTGGCCAAGGGCGCGGTGACGCGGGAGAAGGCCGGCCGGTCCTTCGTGTGGACGGCGGCGGCCGACGAGGCGGGGCTGGCCGCCTTGCGGATGCGGCGGGTGCTGGACAAGGAGAGCGACCGCGAAGCGGTGCTGGCCAGCTTCGTGACCGGCCTGTCGCAGCAGGACGAGCAGATGTTGCGGGAACTGTTGACGCGGGCCAGGGAAGCGGGGGAGTAGAGGAGTTCATGGGGGTCTTCGTCTTCCTGCCGCTGGTGCTGCCCTTGACGGCGTGGCCGATCGCCCGGCTGGCGGAGCAGCACCTGCACCCGCGTGCGGCGACCTGGCTGCTGTCCGCGGTGGCCGGGGTGTTCGCGGTGTGCAGCACGCTGTGCCTGGGGCTGCTGATGGTCGTCGGCACCGCCCAGTTGCCCGGCAACCCGCTGCCCGACGGCTGGTCGGACCCGGAGGTGCGCGAGGCCGTTCCGTACGACGAGGTGGCGGGCAAGGCCGCCATTCCCGCGCTGTTCGCCGTGCTCGCCGCGTGCACCCGGCTGGTGTGGCGCCACCAGCGCGTACGGCGCCGCGCCGAGCGCGCCCTCGCGGGCCTGCCCGCCACCCCGGTGGCGGTGCTGCCCGACGAGGCGCCGTACGCCTACGCGCTGCCGGGCAGGCGGGACCGCGTCGTGGTGAGCACCGGGATGCTCGCCGGGCTGGACTCGGCCGAGCGCCGGGCCTTGTTCGCCCACGAACGCACGCATCTCGCCCGCCGCCACCACCGGTTCCTGCTCACCGTGCAACTCGCGGCGCGGGCCAACCCGTTCCTGCGCCCCCTGCGGACCGCGGTCACCTACACGGCCGAGCGGTGGGCGGACGAGGAGGCGGCACAGGCGGTCGGCAGCCGGCGCACCGTGGCGCGGGCGATCGGCAAGTCGGCGCTGATGTCCCGGGGCGCGCCGGTCGCCACGCTGGCGGGCTTCGCGGCCACGGGGCCGGTGCCCCGCCGGGTGGCCGCGCTGCTGCGCCCTGCTCCCGCGGGGCGCATCTGGCCGCCCGCTTTCACCACGGTGGGCCTGGCCGCATGGGGTGCCGCGGTGGGCACGACGGCGTCGGCGCTGTCCTCGGCGAACTCGGCGGTCACCCTGTTCCTGATCCTTCACGCGGCCACCCCGATGTAACCGGGTCGCGGGTGTCGGGCGGTGTCGATGGGGCGAGCAGGTAGGAATGGAGCTGCCCGAGGAGTTCGGTGATGTTCTCCTGGTCGGTGCGGTAGCGGACGAGCTTGCCGGTACGTATCGACTGGAGCAGCCCACCGCGTCGGAGGATGGCGAGGTGTTCGGAAGTGGTCGACGCACCGAGTCCGGCACGTTCGGCGGCCTCGCCGACCGTCAGCTCCTCGCCAGTGGCGAAGTGCGAGAAGAGCTTCTGGCGCGTCCCGCTCGCCAGCGCCTTGAGGAACACCTGAAGCTCGTCTCCCGGCAGGGCGGCCCCGGGGTGCGTCTCCTGCTCCACGTCGGCCTGGTCGTCGGCCGCGTGCGGTTCCAGGTCGAACTCGGCCGGAGGGATGTCCAGGGCGAAGCAGGCTTCGCGGACGACGGCCCGTTCGCTGTCGTCGAAGTGGCCGTCGGCGCCACCGATGACGATGCCGATCTGGACGACGGCCCGTGCCTCGGCGGGCTTCTTCTTCGCCTTGCTGATCTCCTGTATCGCACTGACCTTGCCGAGGCCGAAGTCCACGGTCAGCCTGTCGAGGTGCTCCTCGAAGCGGCGGTGCAGATCGTCCGAAGGGAACGTCTGGAGCACATCGTTGAGGGCGATGAGCTGGGCGACGCGTTCCCGCTCCGAGGGGTCGATCCTGCCGTCCGCTGCCGCCACCAGGGCGCACATCGCGATGCTGGCGTCCCGGAAGGCTCCGCTCTTCAAGTGGCTTTTCTTCGCCGTGAGCTGAGCCTGCATCGTTTGGACCGAGTCCTTGAGGCGGTCCCACAGCGCCATCTGCATCTCCTTGTCTGTACTCCGCATCACTCCCCATCGCGTGATGCGGAAACAGAAAACTACAGGGTTGTAGAGAGGTGGCGCGAAGTTGCGGGGTCGGCATCGTACAGGCTGTGCTCGTGGTCACAGGTCTCTTCGAGGCCGTAGGTCTCCCAGGCGGGGAAGGGGTCGTCCCAGGCCGACCAGCCTTGGGCGCCCAGTGCCTGCTCGTCCTCGGTGAGCAGGCACGCGGACAGGGCGCGGTGCAGGGCGGTGGGACGCAGTCCGGTGCCGATGAAGACGAGTTCCTGGCCGCGCTCGGCGGCCTCGCCGGCCTCGCTGTGGCCGTCGCGTACTCCGGAGGGCTCGAACCGGGCGACGGCGCCTGCCTGCGACCACAGTCCGGTCACCCGCGGGCGGGTGGCCAGCCAGAAGAAGCCCTTGGAGCGCAGGACGCCGCCGTAGGCCCCGGTGTCCAGGTCCGTGGCGACGAAGTCCCACAGCCGGGCGGGATGGAAGGGCCGGGTGGCCCGGAAGACCGTGCTGGAGATGCCGTACTCCTCGGTCTCCGGCACATGGTCGCCGTTGAGTTCCCTCACCCAGCCGGGGGCCTGCTGGGCGCGTTCGAGGTCGAAGCGGCCGGTACCGAGCACGTCCGTGGGGGCGACCCGGCCGTGTGTGGCGGGTACGAGTCGGGCGGCCGGGTTGAGCCGGGACAGCGCCGCCGCGAGCCGTTCGGCCGTGTCCGGGGTGACCAGGTCGAGCTTGTTGAGGACGATGACGTCGGCGAACTCGACCTGGTCCATGAGGAGATCGCTGACGGTGCGCTCGTCGTCCTCGTACTGGTCGAGTCCCCGCGCGACCAGCTCGTCCCCGCCGGTCAGCTCCGGGAGGAAGTTCGCGGCGTCGACGACCGTGACCATGGTGTCGAGCCGCGCGACCTCGTCCAGCGTGGCGCCGTCGTCGCGGGGGAAGGCGAAGGTGGCGGCGACGGGCATGGGCTCGGAGATGCCGCTGGACTCGATGAGGAGATAGTCGAACCGTCCCTCTCTCGCGAGCCGGTCCACCTCCTCCAGCAGGTCGTCGCGCAGGGTGCAGCAGATGCAGCCGTTCGTCATCTCGACGAGGCGCTCTTCGGTGCGGGAGAGGGCCGCGTCGCCGTCGCGGACGAGTGCGGCGTCGATGTTCACCTCGCTCATGTCGTTGACGATGACGGCGACCCGCAGCCCGTCGCGGTTGTTGAGGAGGTGGTTGAGGAGGGTGGTCTTGCCGGATCCCAGGAAACCCGACAAGACCGTCACCGGAAGCTGGTCGGACATGGCGCGGTCAGTCCTCGGGGCGGAGCAGACCGCGCCGGTAGGCGGGGACGAGCCGTCGTGGCACCTGGTGTTCGCGGCCGTCGATGGTGATCGTCACCAGGTCCGGCGCGCTCGCCTTCCACTGCGCGCGGCGGTTGCGGGTGTTGCTCCGGGACATCTTTCGCTTGGGCACGGCCATGACGTATGGGTCCTTTCCTGCTCGGTGTGGTTCCTGCAACCTTACATGAAAATGGGTGCCGTTTTCATGTAGCGTGATGGGTGCGCTGTGAAGCCGTCGCTCAGGAGGAAAAGTGCCGTTGGTGATGTTGCGGGTGCGCAGGAACGCATATGGGCTCGTCACCGCCATCGGGCGGGGGCCGGAGTGAGGGGCTGCGGCTTGCCGGGTGTGGTGTCCGGCAACACGCCGCAATCCCGAGGCCGCGTCCTTGGACCTGTTGCGGCGAGCGCCGCCCCCTCTGGGGCCCCCGGGGCGCCGGACGACGTCTCAGACAAGGACGGGGAGAGCCGTCAGGCCGCGAACCAGGCGCGTCGGACGCCAGACCAGGTCTTCCGGGGGCACGGCTAGCCGGAGGTTCGGGAAGCGGGCCAGGAGTTTTCGGAGGGCGAGTTCCGCTTCAGCTCTGGCCAGCGGGGCGCCGACACACCGGTGGATGCCGTGGCCGAAGCTGAGGTGTCCGGTGGCGTCCCGTCCGAGGTCGAGCTGCTCGGGGGCGGGGAACCGGGCGGGATCGCGGTTCGCGACTCCGATGGCCACCTGCACCGGAGTGTCCGCCGGGATCTCGGTGCCGCCGAGGGTGACGGACTCCGTGGTGTACCGGAACGTGGCCACGCTGACGGGGGAGCTGCGGCGGAGCAGCTCGTCCAGGGCACCCGGTACGAGGTCTGGCTCGCGGCGCAACCGTTCCAGATCGGCGGGCTGCCGTAGGAGCGCGAGGAGCGCGCTGCCGATGAAGTTGGTGGTGGTTTCGTGCCCGGCGACGAGGAGGAGAACGGCGAGGGACACCAGCTCCTCCTCGCTGAGCCGGTCCTCGCCGTCCCGGACCCGGATGAGGTCGTCCAGCAGCGCGTCGCCCGGGCGCTCTCGCCTTTCGGCGATGAGGCCCACCATGTACTCGGCCATCGCATGCGAGGCGGCGTCGATCCGTTCGGGCTGGCCTGCCGCGAACAGCTCGGCGGACCAGCGTTTGACGTCCGACCGGTTGTCCTCGGGCACTCCGAGCAGCTCGCAGATCACGGTCACGGGGAGAGGCATGGCGAGGTCGGCGACGACGTCGACCTCGCCATGCGTGGGCCACGCGTCCAGGAGATCGTCAGTCACCTGCTCGATGAACGGACGCAGCGCGGCAACAGAGCCCGTGGTGAACGTCCTGGCCACCAGCTTGCGAAGGCGGGTGTGCTGCGGAGGGTCGCTGGCGAGCATGCTCTGCGAGACGGCGGGGTGCAGCCGGCGCTTGGAGCCCTTGTTGGCGAAGAAGGCGGCGGTGTCCTTTGACAGTCGTGGGTCGGCGAGTGCCTGCCTGGCTTGTGCGTAACCGGTGACGAGGTAGCTGGTGTGCGCGGATGAGCCGCTCCGTACGGGCCGGACGGGGCACTGGGACTGCTGGGCGCTGCCGCGGTCGTGCGGCTTCTGGTTGTCCTGCGGGGCATTGTTCACGCGGTCAGGGTCCAATCCGCTCGAAGCGTTCGTCATCTGCGTGCGCTCTGCACCATCACCACCTCCGCCCTGGGGCGGCTCGCGCCGCTCCAGAGGGTCTCAGGCGAGCCTTTCGGGATGGCCGTGTCCGCCCCGGCGCGCTACGTCGCGAACGCGCTGCACGCATGATGCCCGGGAAGGCGAGTGGGACGGGTACTCAGCAGGAGGGGAGCGGGGAGCCATGGTGTTCGCGACGGACCGAAGCGAGGAGGCATCTGCCGCGGACCGGTTCGAGTACTGGCGCGAGCTTACGATCCCCAAGCGCGCGCCGCACGACGATTGACTCGGCGAGCCGAGGGTTGCTGGCCGTACTTAGACTCGGCCCATGGAGATGCCTGACGTCACCGCGCTCGCCCGCGACCTCGCCCCCTCCGGAGTGCTCCGCGCCTCCGTCAACCTCGGCAACCCCGTCCTCGCCCAGGGCACCCCGGACGCGCCCCGCGGGGTCACCGTCGATCTTGCCGGTGAGATAGCCCGACGCCTTGGCCTACCCGTGGAGTTCCTCTGCTTCGACGCGGCCCGCAAGTCCTATGAGGCCATGGCCACCGGCCGCGCCGACCTGTGTTTCCTCGCCGTCGAACCGGCCCGTGAGGCGGAGATCGCGTTCACCGCCCCGTACGTACACATCGAAGGCGTGTACGCCGTCCCGGCCGACTCCACGCTGCGGACCCCTGAAGACGTGGACCGTCCGGGCATCCGCATCGGCGTGAAGCAGGGCTCCGCCTACGATCTCTACCTGACGCGCACCCTGCGCCACGCCACCGTGGTCCGGGGCCCGGAGGGGGCGGACGTCTTCCACGCCGAGAAGCTGGAGGCCGCAGCGGGAATCCGGCAGCCACTCGCCGCACACCTCGCCGAACGACCCGAACTGCGTCTCATCGAGCCCGCGTTTATGACCATCCGGCAGGCCCTCGGCACGACGAAGACGCGGCATCCGGAGACGGTGCGCTTCCTGAGCGAGACGGTGGCTCACCTGACGGAGTCCGGGTTCGTCGCCCAGGCCCTGAGCCGGTCCGGACAGGACCCGGCACTCGCCGCACCCACGGAGCAATGACCCCGAGGACGGTTCGCCCCGATCTATCCGATGTCCGCTGGGAGTTGATCGGACCCTGCTCCTTGTGGTCGGCGTGGTCGGTGCCGTCGAGGGTGAAGTAGCGCAGGGCGGCGAACAGGTGCCGGACTCCGCCATGGCGGTGGTAGGTCCGCCGCCTTCGGCGTGGCTCGCGGTGAGAGGTGCTCTGGTGAACAGCCCAGGAAGTTTTGTCTTGCCGGTACGCGAGCGGGCCCCCGATCGTGATCGGGGGCCCGCATGCTCCCTACCTTTGCCTGCTGTTCACGCCCGACGCAGCGCGGAGCGGCCCGCGAAGCGCGCCGAGTCGCCCAACTCCTCTTCGATCCGGATCAGTTGGTTGTACTTCGCAGTGCGGTCGGAGCGGGAGAGCGAGCCGGTCTTGATCTGGCCGCAGCCGGTCGCCACTGCCAGATCCGCGATGGTGGTGTCCTCCGTCTCGCCCGAGCGGTGCGACATGACGGCCGTCCAGCCCGCCTGGTGGGCCGTGGCCACCGCGGCCAGCGCCTCGGTCAGGGTCCCGATCTGATTGACCTTGACCAGGACCGAGTTGCCGACGCCGGTGCGGATGCCCTCGCGCAGCAGCGTCTCGTTGGTGCAGAACACGTCGTCGCCGGTGAGCTGACAGCGGTCGCCGACGCGGGCGGTCAGCTCGCGCCAGCCGTCCAGGTCGTTCTCCGCCATCGGGTCCTCGATGGAGACGACCGGGTAGGCGTCGATGAGCTTGGCCAGGTAGTCGGCGTGCTCAGAGGGGGTGCGGCGCACCCCCTCGCCCGCGTAGTCGTACACCCCGTCGCGGAAGAACTCCGACGACGCCGGGTCCATGACCAGGCCGATGTCCGTGCCGGGGCGGTAGCCGGTGCGCTCGATGGCGGACATCACGAAGTCGAGCGCCTCCTCAGCGGTACGCAGCGCGGGCGCGAAGCCACCCTCGTCGCCGACGCCCGTGGAGTGCCCGGCGGCCAGTAGATCGCGGCGCAGGGTGTGGAAGACCTCGCTGCCCATGCGGACGGCTTCGGCGAAGGTGTCCGCGCCCACGGGCGCGATCATGAACTCCTGGAAATCCAGCGGATTGTCGGCGTGGGCGCCGCCGTTGACGATGTTCATCATCGGCAGCGGCAGGAGGTGGGCGTCGACGCCGCCGAGGTAGCGGTAGAGGGGCTGGCGGTGGGCCGCCGCGGCGGCCTTGGCGGCGGCGAGGGAGACGCCGAGGATCGCGTTGGCGCCGAGCCGAGACTTCGTGGCGGTGCCGTCGAGGGCGACCAGCGCGGCGTCGAGACCCGCCTGGTCCGCCGCGTCCCGGCCGCGCACGGACGCCGCGATCTCGCCGCCCACGTGGGCCACCGCGCGGTCGACGCCCTTGCCGTGCCAGCGCGCGGAGTCTCCGTCGCGCAGTTCCACGGCCTCCCGGGCACCGGTGGAGGCGCCGGAGGGGACAGCCGCGCGCCCCAGGGACCCATCCGCCAGGACGACGTCGACCTCGACCGTGGGGTTGCCCCGGCTGTCGATGATCCGGCGGGCGGCGACGGTCTCGACGGTGGCGTTGACGGTTCCGAGTGCCTTTGCGGACATGGGAGTTCCTTCCCGTTGTCGTGTGCCGTGGCCCCGGCTGCGACAACGCTGGCGCTGAGCCCGACAACACCAAACTCTACAGCAATGCTGTTCAGTTTGGCTGTACAGCATTGCTGTGTAAGTCAGGTGCACAGCCTTGCTGACCAACGGGGTAAAGTGCCCTATGCCCACCTCGGAAGCCGCCGCCATCGCCGCCGAACTGCGCACCGCGATGGGCAAGCTCACCCGACGCGTCAAACACGAGGACCGCATCCCGCTGGGCCAGGTCGCCGTGCTCGGCGCGCTCGACCGCAACGGCGCCATGACCACCAGCGACCTCGCCTCCGATCAGCGCGTACGCCCCCAGTCGATGGCCCGGGCGGTGGGGCTGCTCATGGAACAGAACCTGATCACGCGCCGGGCGCACCCCACGGACGGCCGCAAGTCGCTGGTCGAGCTGTCGGACGCGGGCCGGGCCGCGCTCGAAGCGGAGCGCGGCCGCAGGGCCGGTTGGCTCGCGCAGGCAATCGAGGCCGAACTCACGGATGAGGAGCGGGCGTTGCTGGCACGGAGCGCCGCCCTGCTGGAGCGTCTCGCCACGCGCTAGCGCCCCGACAGGCAACGTTGGCCCCGTCGCGACGCCCGGCACGCGCCCCCAAGGGTAGTCAGCCCGAAGAAGTCGCCCCACTGGTGACCATCGTTATGTCCCACGGCGGGCCGGATGGCCCGCCGACGGAAGGGAGACCAGGGAGGCCGCATAGGGGGAGGCTGGGACGAGCCTGTGGCCCGGATATCACACACGCCGCTCAGTAGCCGACGCGGAAAGTCGCATCCTGCCGCTCGGTCGCCGTGGAGATGGGGTCGATGCGCAGGACGTAGTTGGAGTGGCGGATGTAGCGGGTGGGGTTGTTGTACGAGCGGAAGGAAGCCCAGGTCGAGTCGGCCAGCCCGGCCGTGCGGTAGAAGGTGGCGTCCGCGGCGAACGTCGATGTCCCGTCGTTGGCGTCGAGCCGGAGTTCGTAATTGTAGTGGCGCAGGTGGCGGGTGGGGTGGTTGACCGACTGGAAGGACACCCCCGAGCTGTCGGCGAGGCCCGGCACCAGCTTCCACAGCGAGTCGGTGTACAGGTCGAAGGGGTACGTGTCGATGCGGCCGACGTAGTCGAAGTGGCGGACGTATCGGTCCGGGTAGTTGTACGACTTCAGCCGGTTCCAAGCCGGGGCGCCCCATGTGGCGATCAGGTTGTTGTACTCGGTCGTGGTGATCGTCGTGATGCCGCAGTGCTTGGAGTTGACGGGCTGGGTGTAGGTCTTCTGGTCGAGCGCGGTCCAGGTGCCGGAGGCGAGGTCGGTGCTCCGCCAGGCGTAGAAGACCCCGTTGGGGGTGTAGGTGTCGCCCCACAGGTACCAGGTGTTCGAGGTCAGGGACTTGTAGACGGTCGGGGCCTCGGTGCCGCCGTGCGCGACACCGGTGCTGAACTCCCGGAAGCTGCCCGGGTTCAGGGAGGTGGAGCGGGCCGCCACCAGTGTCTGGTTCTTCTTGAAGAACAAGTAGTTGTAGCCGTTGACACCGACGGCCATGTCTCCGTCGATCACGTCGTAGCCGGGATCGAAGAAGACCTGCGGGGCGGAGGCGGTGACGAAGTCGCTGGTGTAGTTGACCATGATCACGTTGTGGCCGCTGGAGTTGACCGAGGAGTAGATGACCGCGTACTGCCCCCTGCCCGCGTCCCAGAACGCCTCGGGGGCCCAGCTGTGGGTGGTCATGTCGTGCAGCTTCAGCCGCCGGTAGCCGGTGAAGGTGCGTAAGTCCGCGGAGTCCCAGACATGGATGTACTGGCTGTTGTAACTCCAGTCGGTCCCCTTGAGATCGGTGGCGAGGACGACGAACCTGCCGTCCTGTTTACGCATGAGGAAGGGGTCGCGCAGACCGAGGGCGCCCGCGGTGGGGGTGACCAGGGGGTTGTTCTGGTTCAGCGGCGTCCAGTTGAGGGAGTCCGTGCTGACGGCGAGGTGGAGGCCGTAGTCGGTGCCCGCGCCGAGGCTGGTCGACTCGGTGAAGTAGCACATCGCATAAGCCGAGTCTGCGGCGTGGGCTGTACCGGCGCCGAGGGTCAGGGCGCCGGATACCGCCAGGGGAGTGGCGGCGGCCATGCCGAGGAAGCGGCGGCGGGACGGCTGGGGGCCGGGCGGCATTGCACTCATCTTGGTCTCCAAGGGAGGTGCATGAGCCGGGCGAGTGGCCGCGGCTCGTGGGGGGTGTCGGGGGCATGGGATATGCGGCCAGGCACCAGATGGTGTCGATATTTCGAACAGAGTTCGGTGAATCGGTCAGAAGGTAGACCGTGACAGCTGGGGCGTCAATCGTTCTGCCGAGCCCGGCCGGGCAGCAGAACGTTCTTTCGTGTGCGGGACAGGTCAGGGCGGGATCAGGGATCACCGGGGGGCGCCCCCGATGCCCAGGTGCCCGCCCGCTGACAGCGTGTAGGGCATGATCTCAACGCGCATGTCACGAAGGGGCTTTGGGAGAGCCGCGCTGGCAGGAACCGCCGCGCTGGCCACCGGCGTAGCGCTGCCCGCACGTCGCGCCGCCGCCTCGCCCCAGCCGCTCCCGCCGCTGGACCCCGCCGCGTTACAGGCCGCGATCGACGACCTCGAGAGCCCGCCGTCGACCGCGGCCCAGCTGCGCATCAGCGGCACAGCGGGCCACTGGCGCGGTACCTCGGGCGTGGCCGACATCGGGACGGGGCGGCCGGTGGGGGCGGGCGACAAGGTTCGGGTCGGCAGCATCACCAAGATCTTCGTCGCCACGGTGGTACTCCAGTTGGTGGCGGAGGGCCGGATCACGCTGGATACGCCGGTGCGACGGATCCTGCCCGGGCTGCTGCCGGACCGGTACGCGGCCGTCACCGTGGCGCACCTGCTGAACCACACCAGCGGGCTGCCCAACCATGTCGGCATCCCGGAACCGAAGACTGCGGAGGAGGTGTTCCAGCACCGCTTCGATCACTGGACGCCGCGGGAGTGGGTGGCGACGGCGACGCACGGGCCGCTGAAGTTCGCGCCGGGCACCAGGCAGCAGTACCGCGGCATCAACTACGTACTGGCCGCGCTCATCATCGATACGGTGACCGGCCACCCGTACGGGGAGGCCGTCGAGGCCCGCATCCTGCGCCCGCTGGGCCTGGAGCACACCGTCGTACAGGGCGACGACCCACACATCCATGGCCGACACGTGCACGGCTACCTGAAGATGGCCGACGGCAGTCTGCGGGACATCACCGTGTACGACCAGTCGGCCGCCCGGGGCGAAGGCGACATGATCTCCACCACGGGCGATGTCGACCGGATGCTCGCTGCGCTGTTTTCCGGCGCGTTGCTTCCGCCCGAGCTGCTCCGGCTGATGTTCACCCTGCCGCCGGACGACGTGCGGATGCTGGACGGCAGCCCGGCCCGCTACAGCACCGGGCTACAGCAGGCCACCGTCAACGGCGTGACCTGGTGGGGCAAGACCGGCGAGACGTACGGCTACAAGAACGCCGCGTTCTCCACCCGTGACCAGCGACGCCGCTTTGTGCTCGCGTACCACCCGACGACCGCCCGCAACGGCGAGGAGAGCCAGATGACCGCTCGGGTCGCCGACTTGCTCACCCGCGCCCCGAGTGCCGAAGGGTCGGTCGCTTGATCCACCGAGGTCGAAGAACGCTCACTTACTATGACAACGATGACATCGGGGTGGACTGCGGTGCACCGCAGGGAGGGGGACGGGAGCCGATGAGCCTTCGTCAGTTCGAGTACGCCCTGGCCGTCGCCGAGGAGGGCTCGGTGACGGCGGCGGCGGAGGTGCTGCACGTCGCTCAACCGTCGGTGTCCCAGCAGATCCGCGGCCTGGAGCGGGAACTCGGCGTGACGCTGTTCGACCGCACGCCGACCGGACTGGTGCCCACCGTGGTCGGCCGTGCGTTCCTGCGGGAGGCGGAGGTCGCGGTGAGCGCGGCGCGGCGGGCGAGGGCGACGGCCCGGGCCGGTGGCGATGAGCTGGAGGGCGAGCTGCTGGTCGCGGTGCAGATGGGTCTGGGCACGCGGCAGCTGCCGGGTGCGCTGGGCGCGCTGCGCCGCCGCTTCCCGCGGCTGGAGGTCACCGTCTTCGAGGAACCGAACCCCGCCGAGCTGGAACGGCTGGGGCGCCGGGGCGTGCTGGACCTCGCCCTGGTGGCCGAGCCGTGCGAGGGCCCCGCCGACGCCCACCACCTCGGCGACGAGGAGTTCGTCGTGGTGCTGGGCGCCGGGCACCCGCGGCTCGCAGCCGACCGGGTCGAGCTGAGCGACCTGGAGGGGGAGCCGTGGGTGAGGTTCGACCGCGACAGCGCGCTCGACGGCGTGCTGCGGGACGTGCTGCGGGACGTGCTGCGGGACAACGAACTGACCCCGACCACGGTCGCCCGCGTGTCCCAGACGGCGACGGCCGTGCGCTGGGCCGCCCACGGGCTGGGGGTGACGCTCGTCCCGGTCTCCGCGGTGCCCCAGGAGTACGAGCACCTCGCGCGCCCGGTGTTCCCGGTCGTGTCCCAGCCCGTCGTCGCCGCGCTCCGGAATGGCGCGGGCCCGGCGGAGAGGGCCCTGCTGGAACTCCTGCGTCAGGAGACCTGGCACAAATCCGCTTTCTTCTCACCGGTGTCCTGACCGGCCGAGAAGGAGGCGGAACGCCGCTGAATTCCTCTTGCCGAAACTGGTGTCCCGGAAATTCCGTCGGTGTCAGCTCCTGGGGAATTCGCCGCCGTCCACGACGAGATTGCTCCCGGTCAGCCAATTCGCCCGGTCGGACATGAGGAACAGCACCGCGTGGGCGATGTCGTCGGGCCGCCCATCGCGCCCCAGCGGGGGAGTGGTGTTGTCCTGGCCCGGCCCCGCGTCCAGGCGCGCCCACTGCTCCCGCGTCGCTTCGCCGCCGGGGGTGGCGGTTCTGCCGGGAGACACGGTGTTGACCCGGATTCCGAACGGGGCCAGCTCCGAGGCCAGTCCCCGGCTGTACGCCTCCAGCGCCACCTTCGCCGCCACGTAGTGCAGGAACGGTGGCGGCGTGAGGGTGACCGCGGCCGAGGAGACGTGCACGATCGCCCCCGAACGCCGTTCCCGCATCCCCGGTGCCAGCAGCGAGTCCAGCCGCACCGACGCCAGGAAGTTCAAGTCCAGCGCGTCCTGCCACTCCTCGTCGGGGATGGCCACGGCGCCCGCGTGCGGTGCCGCCCCACCCGCGTTGTGGACCAGGATGTCCACCCCGCCGAGCACCTCCTGTGCGGCCGCGGCGAGCGCCTCCGCTCCCGCCCGAGTCCGCACGTCGGCCTCCACGAAGGAGGCCCCCTCCGGCACCGTGCCCGTCGCCGACCTGGCGGTCGTGAGCACCTCGGCGCCCGCGTCCAGGAGTTGGCGCACGACGGCCGCTCCGATTCCGCGAGAACCACCCGTGACCAGGGCCCGCTTTCCCGCGAGTTCTCGCGTTCCCGATCCGTACTCGATCGTGGTCATGCCACCGGTCCTCTCAATTATGCGTTTGTCCGCTCGACGGAAGAAGGATCGAGGTGCGCAGAGGCGAATCTTCGGAGAAATCGCGGTGAGCACCTCGTCGAGCCGTTTCACGGTACGTACGGAGAAGAACGAGAGGCAAAGACGAAATATCAGCAGGTGCTATAGGGAACGCCTATGGCCTCCTGGCCTCCCCAACATCGGTGTGCGCTGGATGCGTCAGGATCGCGCTCGCGACAACATCGAAGAGGTGATCGGCGCGAGGGGCGAGCGAGGGTTGGTCGCTGAGCCACGCGAGCGACCCGGCCAGCGCGAACAGGTCGGTGCCGTCGATGTCGGTTCGTGCCATGCCCTCAGCCTGAGCGCGGGCAAGGAGTCGCGTGCCGGCGGCGCGCATCGTGACGCACGACGTATGCAGTGCGGACTCCGTGTCCTCGATGGCAGCCACCATCAACGCCACAACGCCGCGATAGTTGTGCGCGCATGCGACGAAGTCGCGCAGCCACGACACCAGCGCATCGTCGGGCGAGCTCGACGTTTCGACCTCGCCTGCCCTTGCCGTCAGCTCGTCGAAGCTCGTACGGAGCAAGGCCTCGAACAGCGCCTCGCGCGCCGGGAAGTGGCGGAGCAGCGTCGCGAGCCCCACATTGGCCCTGCGTGCGATGTCACGCATCGATGCGTCGACGCCTTGCTCGGTGATGACGGCGCCCGCAACGGCGAGCAGGTGGTCGTGATTCTTCCTGGCGTCGGCCCGCATCGCTCCCTCTTGCCTTTCCGGATCAGTGATCCGTATTATTCGGACCAGTGATCCGGATATATGGATCACTGGTCCGTTCAGCGTATCCCGTGGTAGGGGCAGGAGAAGACGATGCCGACACACACGATGAGGGCGATCCGGCTGCATGAGCACGGCGGCCCTGAGGTTCTGCGTTACGACGAGGTGCCGATTCCCGAGCCGGGGCCGGGTGAAGTGCTCGTTCGCGTGCACGCGGTCGGCGTCAATCCCCCCGACTGGTACCTGCGCGACGGGCTGACCAACCTGCCACCGGAGACGCGGCCGAAGTTCAGCTTGCCCGTGGTTCCGGGGACGGACGTGTCGGGCGTCGTCGAAGCCGTCGCCGCCGATGTGGACGGCTTCTCCGTCGGTGATGAAGTCTTCGGCCTCCTTCGCTTTCCCAGCTTCGACGGCAGCGCGTACGCCGAGTACGTGGCCGCGCCTGCGTCGGACCTCGCGCGCAAGCCGACCGGCATCGATCACGTGCACACCGCCGGGGCGCCCATGGCCCTGCTGACGGCGTGGCAGTTCCTGATCGAGCTCGGACACGATCACCCGTCGCCCTTCCAGGCGGCGCGGCATCGCCCGGTGGCGCTCGACGCCGACACGACGGTGCTCATCAACGGCGCCGCGGGCGGCGTGGGGCACTTCGCACTACAGCTGGCGAAGTGGAAGGGCGCACGGGTCATCGCGGTGGCGTCGGGTGCGCATGAATCATTCCTGCGCGAGCTCGGTGCCGACGAGTTCATCGACTACACCAAGAGTCGTCCCGAGGAACTCGTGCACGGCGTCGACCTCGTTCTCGACGCCGTCGGTGGCCCCGAGAGCAGTCGCTTCCTGCGCACGCTCAAGCGCGGCGGCTCCCTGTTCCCCGTGTTCTTCGGTGACTTCGACGACGAAGAGACCGCGAAGCTGGGCGTCACGGTCTCCGGCACCCAGGTCCGCTCGAACGGCGCGCAGCTCGCCGAGCTGGGGCGCCTGCTCGACGCGGGCACGGTTCGCGTCGCGATCGACAGCACGTTTCCGCTCGCGGACGCCCGAGCGGCGCACGAACGGGCGGCCCGAGGGCATATCCAAGGCAAGATCGTGCTCACGGTCGCGTAGAGGCGAGCCGTTCGGTCGGCTCGGTTTGCCGCACCTGATCGGCGAACTCCGGGTCGCGGCCCTCGCGCAGTGCCAGCAGTTCGGGCTCGGTGAGGCCGGCGGCCGCGCCGGTCCGCTCGTGGGCATGTCGTTCGAAGGCGCTGTCCCAAGCCGTGGCCACCACGAGGATCGCTGTCCTCGTCCGTGAGCAGACGGTTTTCTCGGCTCATCAACTCTCTTGAGTTCGCTCACCGCGACGGGGTCGGCCGGGTCGATGCCGAGTGCCGTCAGGCGATCGGCCAGGGTGAAGGGGCCGCTGTCGGGTGTGAAGGGGATCCTGCGTTCGTTGCCGACCAGGGCAGGCTCCAGGCAGTTGTGCAGGAGGATCGATCCCGGTCTCCTGCGTGATGATGTCCAGGCCGCCCCGGCAAAAGGCGAGGATTCCGGTCACCGGGTGGACTGATCGGCGAGACGCCCCCTAAGTGCGCCATCTCATGAGGTTGGTTCCACCGGTGTCCGCTGCGTCCAGCCGTGGTACGTGGTGCTGGAGCCGCCTGACGGGTCCGCTCGGTCCGGTTGTCACGGCGCCGAGAACAGTCCGGGCCCCGGAGGCGGGGAGCCGCCGACGCGAACGCCGCTCGTGACCCGCAGGAACTCCAGTTTCTCCGCATCGGCGGAACCCGCGGCCACCGTGTAGACGACGAGGCGGATGTCGCTGCCCGGGACGGTGAGCACATCGCAGTCGCACGTCACTTCGCCGACCTGCGGGTGCACGATGGTCTTGCGAGCCGAGACATGCGGCCCGACCGCGCCCTCGTCCCACAGGCGGGCGAACTCCGCACTGGTGGAGCGCAGTTCCTCCACGAGCTCAACCAGTCCACGGTCACGGGGATAGGTGACGAGAGCAGCACGCAGATCGGCGACGAGGGCGAAGTTCAGGGTGTCGCCGTCCTGCTGCACGGGCCAGGCGGCGAGCCCTCTGGGCCCCGAGGCGAAGACCGCTCGCACCAGATTCCGCTCGGCGTGTGTCCGTCCGCTGGGGTCGCCCAACAGCACCGCCCATGCCGGAGTCCAGGACAGCAAGGTCCAGTCGGCGCTGAACACGCCCACGGGGAACTCCCCGAGACGAGCCAGCATCCGCTGAACCCCCGCCGGAACATGCGTGGAGATCGTCCCCTCGTGCGGGGGCAGGAGGCCGGCCAGCCGGTAGGCGTAATCGCGCTCCTCGGGTTCCAGCTGCAGTGCCCTGGCCAGGCTCGCGACGACCTGCGCCGAAGGGTTCGTGGCGCGCCCCTGTTCCAGCCGCACCACGTAGTCGACCGACAGTCCGGCGAGCTCGGCCAGCTCCTCGCGCCGCAGCCCCGCTGCACGCCGTCCGGGCCGCGCAGTTCGCCCGACATCTATGGGAGAAAGCCGGTCGCGCCAGCGGCGCAGTGCCGTGCCAAGGGTCTCGTCCACTCGGCCATTATGTCCGCCGGATGGCCGTTCTGCCTGGTACCGGCAGTCCTACCGTCGCAGAGGGCACTGGCTCTTCTCTCGCCACCGGCCGAGAGTGAACGCATGACGACCACATTCATCACAGGTGCCAACAAGTCTCTCGGGTACGAGACCGCCCGCCGACTGATCGAGGCAGGCCACACCGTCATCGTCGGTGCGCGCGATCCCCAGCGCGGCCAGGCGGCCGCCGACGCGCTCGGTGCCCGGTTCGTACAGATCGACGTGACCGACGACGCGTCCGTAACTGCGGCCGTCGCCGATGTCAGGGCTCACGAGGGGAGCATCGACGTCCTGATCAACAACGCAGGAATCTTCGGCACCCACAACGCCGCCGACCAGATCACCGCCGCTGACGCCAGCGCGGTGTTCGAGGTCAATGTCGTGGGGATCGTCCGCGTCACGCACGCGTTCCTGCCTCTCCTGCGGAAGTCCGCGAACCCGGCCATCGTCAACGTGTCGAGCGGCATGGGCTCCTTCGCGGCCACCCACGACACCGAGCGCGTCGAGGGCCGGGCCATCGCGCCGCTCTATACGGCGTCGAAGGCCGCCGTGACCATGCTGACCACGCAGTACGCGAAGTCCTGGCCGGACGTGAAGGTGAACGCGGCCGACCCCGGCTACACGGCGACCGACTTCACCGGTCACAGCGGCCCGCAGACAGTGACCGAGGGGACCGACGCGATCGTCGAACTCGCCACCATCGGATCGGACGGACCGACCGGAACCTTCCGTGACCGTCACGGCGCGATGGCCTGGTGAAGACCCCCGGACGGTTCGGAAGAAGACGGCCGGTTCATCTGTCCTTCTTGACGGCGGTGCCGGCGTGGCCGATCGGCCGGGAGATCTGTTCGAGTGGGCCGAGCACTTCGATATGACACTCGTTATAGAGCTGTGTAGCCTCCGCTTATAACAGTTGTCATAGGAGGTAGTCGTGACTGTCATCACCGTGAACGCCGCCAAGGGTCGCTTGAGTCTGGAGCAGCGGCGGAAGCTGGCCGAGAGCCTGACGGACGCGGTGCTCGTGCCCGAGGTCGGGCAGTTCGCCCCGCCCGCGCGGGCCGGGTTCCAGGTGCACTTCGTCGAGCGCGAGCCGGCCATGATGGCGATCGGCGGGCAGCTCCTGGTGGATGCCGGGCCGGAGGCCGACGTCATGGTGATCGATGTGACGGTCATGGACGGGGACTGGCACCAGGAAGTACGGACCGAGGTCATCGAGCGCGTGCTGACCGCGATGGCCGACGCCTGCGGGCTTGCCGAGCCGTCGCCCGCATGGTGGGTCAACTTCCGCGTCATCGACGAGGGCAGCTGGGGCTCGCGCGGCGGCGTGCTGTCCATCCTCTCCCTCCTCGACACCGGCGTGTTCACCGAGGAAAAGGCCAAGGCCATCCGCGCCCACCTCGGCGCCTGACCGGGCTCACGCCCAAGCCCCCGGCGCCCGTCACCAGGGGACGGCCGGGGGGCTTGGGCGCTGACTCCTGCCCTTTATGCGGCGGCGACGATGAGCTTCTTGAAGTCGGCGTACATCTCACCGGCCGCGTCCACGGAGGGGATGAGGGTGTCGAAGTGGAGGAAGCCGTGGATCAGCCCGGAATAGCGGTGCAGGCGTACCGTCACTCCGGCCGCGCACAGGAGGTCGGCGTAGGCCAGGGCCGGGTCGCGCAGGGCGTCGTTGTCGCCGAGGCCGATGACGGCCGGCGCCAGACCGCAGTGATCGTCGGCCCGCAGTGGGGACCGGGGGGTTTGGCCAAGGCGGGGTCATTGTTGATGTACGCGTTGAGGGAGTTGTCCAGGTCGGACGCGGTCAGCATGGAGCCGTGGACATTATCGGCCAGGGGCGGGTAGTTGGGCTCCTTGCTCAGGTCGACGGCGGGGTAGGCGAGGAGCTGGGCCGCGGCGGGGGTGCCGTCGTCATGCAGGGCCAGGGCGACCGATGCGGCGAGGTTGCCGCCGGCACTGTCCCCGGCGAGGGGGAGCGGGCCGCCACCGAAGAGTCCGGGGTGCTCGGCGACGTGGCGGGCCACAGCCAGGGCGTCGTTGTAAGCGGCGGGGAAGGGGTGCTCGGGGGCGAGTCGGTAGTCGACGCTGACGACGACCGCCTCGACGTCGCGGCACAGGCGGCGGCAGACGCTGTCGTGGGTGTCCAGGTCCCCGCCGATGAAGCCACCACCATGGCCACCGTTGCGGTGGGCCCGTCCTCCCGGGGCCGGTAGACGCGGACCGGGACCCCGGCCACGGTGTCATCGGTGACGGAGCCGACGGCGAGTGGCGGGTTGGGCGCGCCCGCGAGCGTCACCTTGCGCAGACCTTCGCGGATCTCGGTGAGGGTAGGGGCCGTGGCGGGCTCCGGACCGTCCAGGTCTCCATCAGGGCCACGATGGCCGGATCTACAGGCATGGCAGCGGGGTCCTTCCTGGGCAGCGGACGAAACGGAGCGTAATCGGCTTACCGATCAACGGCCATCGAGAGCCGATCCGCGTCTGGCGCGGTCCCTTGCTCAGTCCTTGACGGTCGTCGCGATGAGGGCCTGCAGTTGTTCGGCGGTGTGGTCGAGTGGCCGCGTGCTGCGCTGGGCGCGGCACATGGCGACCGTTCCCTCGACGGCCGCGACGATGAGGGTCGCAAGGTGCGCGGCCCGCTCGGGCTCGGCGCCGTGCGCCCGCAGCGAGTCGGCCAGCAGGCTCTCCCACTGCTCGAAGACCTCCGCCGCGGCCGCCAGGGCGGGCGGGATTTCGTCGGCCGGTGGCTCCTCGATAGCCACGGCCAGGACGGGGCAGCCGGCGTGGAAGTCGCTCTCGACGACGATCTTCCGCCACAGGGCGAGGAAGGCCCGCAGCCCTGCGGCAGGACCCGCTTCCAGTTCCTTGCGCAGGCTGCGCGCAACCCACTCGCCTGTGTAGCGGACGGCCTCGGTGGCCAGCTGTTGCTTGCCCTCGGGGAAGTAGTGGTAGGTCGAGCCGAGCGGCGCCTTGGCGTGCTTGGCCATCTCCCGGATGCTCGTGGCGCTCAGTCCGCGCCGGCTGATCATGTCCGCGGCGCCGGCCACGATCCGCTCCCGCGACGGCGTGCTGCTCTTGGACACTTGCGCACTTCCCCTTTGGCTATAACGACCGTCATAGTCTACCGTGGGCCGCGTCTATAACGATCGTCATAGGAGCTGCCATGCCCATGATCCGGTTGACCGCCCCGGCTGGTGCCCTCAGTGAGGAGGGCCGCACCACCGTTCAGCGTGATCTCGCCACCGTCCTGCTGCGGTGGGAAGGGGCGCCCGACACGGCCTTCTTCCGCGCCCAGGCGTGGAGTTATCTGATGGAGCTCCCCGGTGGCGCGCAGATCACGGCGGAGGATGACGCGCCGCGCTTCCTGGTGGAGGCCACCGTCCCGCAGGGAGCCCTGTCCGAGCGGCGCAAGGCCGGTCTGGCCGAGGACGCGACAAAGACGGTTCTGGCCGCCGCCGGCCTCACCCCGGACGACGCCCTGCGGGTGTGGGTTCTGATCCACGAGCAGCCCGATGGCACCTGGGGCGCGGGCGGCTCCGTCATCCGCTACGCCGATCTGGTGGCCCTGGCCAAGGAGCAGCGGACCGATGCGTGAACTGACGTACGTCGCCCGGCATACCGTCGAATGGCGCGAAGCGCCCGACCCGAAGCTCCAATCGGACAGCGAGGCGATCGTCGCCCCGGTGGCCGCGACCTCCTGCGACGTCGACTCCGCGATCCTGGCCGGGCACGGCTTCATCGACCCGCCGTTCGCCCTCGGCCACGAGTGCGTCGCCCGGGTCGTCGAGACCGGTGACACGGTCACCGCCGCCGCGCCCGGTGACCTGGTCGTCGTGCCCTGGTCGATCAACTGCGCCACCTGCGACCAGTGCCAGGCCGGGCTGACCGCGCACTGCACCTCGGTGCCGCACATGGCCATGTACGGCGCGCCGATCGGCGGCAGCTGGGGCGGGCTCTTCTCCGACCTGGTCCGCGTCCCCTACGCCGACGCCATGCTCGTTCCCCTGCCGCCGGGTCTCGACCCGGTCGCGATGGCCTCCGCCAGCGACAACTGGTCCCTGGCCTGGCGCCTGGTCGCCCCGCACCTGAAGATGCGCCCCGGCGCCCGCGTTCTGGTCATCGCCCGCGGCAGCATCGGCCTGTACGTGTGCGACATCGCCCGCGCCCTCGGCGCCGGCGACGTCCTGTACGTCGATCCAGACCCCGCGCACCGGGCGCTCGCCGAGACCTACGGGGCGCGCACCGCCGAGGCGATCGAACCGATCCGGCACGGCTTCGACCTCGCGGTGGAGGCCACCGGCCGCGTCGGCCAACTCGAACTCGCCGTCAAGTCCCTGGCGCCGGAGGGTTTCTGCGAATCGGCGGGCAACCACTTCCGGCCCGGCGAACTGCCGCTGCTCGACATGTACCTCACCGGTGTCACCCTGCGCATCGCCCGTGACAACGTCCGCGCCCACATCCCCGACGCCCTCGCCCTCGCCGGCTCCGGCACCGTCGACCCCGCCCGGGTCGTCTCCCACGTCCTCGACTGGGAGGACCTGCCCGCCGCACTGCCCGACAAGCACCTCAAACCCGTTTTCGTCCGCGACCTCACCACCCCCTGACCCCGCACGCCGCCGTGCTGCCGCGCTGCGGCACCGGACCCGAACACCGAGAAACCCGACGACCCCGCCCCTGACCCACCACACCACGACCCACACCGCCCCCGACCACCAGGGACCGGAGGACCTGGACCGGCAACGGGCAGCCATCGCCGCGCTCGGCCACGAACTGCGCGCGCCCTGGTCGAGACCGCCGTCCGCACCACCGCCGAACCGGCAACCCTGCACCAGACGGCAGACGGCAGACGGCGTCCGCAGCCTGGCCCGGCAGCTGACCGGCCGGCGTCGTGCACGTGCAGAGATCCCGGCGGTGGACGAGTTCCCGGGCGGGGAGGGATGTAGAGCCCCGTCACCGGCCCTGGCAGCCCGCTCGCACCACCCCTGCACCTCACGCCAGCCGACGACGGCGTAGCCGGAACTTGCACCCTCGGCATCGCCCACGAAGGGCCACCGGGCTACGGCCACGGCGGCATAAGCGCCATGCTCCTCGACGAACTCATGGGGTGGGCCTGCACCGCCGCCGGAATGCCGGGGATGACCCTCGGCCTTCAGCTGCGCTACCACCGCCCCGTACCCTTGCAGACACCCCTGCACCTCTCGGCGCGCGTCACCGGAACCGACGACCGCAAGATCTTCTTGGCCGGCTCGATCACCACCGACTACGACCGCTCGGCAATCCTCGTGTCGGCGGACGGCACGTTCGTCGCACCGGACCCCGACCGCGCCCTGTTCCTGAAGCCGAAGCCGGCATCTCCCGCCGGTGCTTGGGCAAGTGGTACGCCCGCTGGCGCGCGCACGGTGAGGACGGACTGCTCGACCGCTCCTCCCGCCCAGCAGTGAGCCCGGCCCGCACCGCAGAAGACGTCGCAGATCTCGTGGAGGCACTGCGCCGTCAGACCAAACACGGTCCGGCCCGCCTGGCAGCCGACCTCCAGCGGCGGCACGGCATCACACTGGCCCCGGCCACTGTGCACCGCGTCCTCGTCCGCCGGGGACTCAACCGCCTGCGTGACCTCGACCCACCCACCGGCGAGCGGTTGCGCGAGGTCATCCGGTACGAGCACGACCAGCCCGGCGACATGGTCCACGTCGATATCAAGAAGCTCGGACGCACCCCGGCAGGCGGCGGGTGGCGCATGTCTACCTGCATTCAGCCGTAGATGATCACTCTCGACTGGCATACACCGAGGCATTGGAGGACGAACGTGCTGCCACCGCGGCCGCGTTCTGGCACCGCACAGCGTCCTTCTTCGCCGCCCACGGAATCTCGATCCGCCGCGTCCTCACGGACAACGGCGCATGCTACCGCTCGCACACCTGGGCTGACGCCGTCGCAGCAACCGGCACCAAGCGCAAGCGCACCCGCCCCTATACACCGCGGACCAACGGGAAAGTCGAACGCTACAACGGCACACTCGCCCGGGAATGGGCCTACGTGCGCGACTACACCTCCGAGCATGAACGTCGCGTCGCACTCGCAGACTTCCTCAACTACTACAACCACGAGCGACCGCACTCATCTCTCGGCGGGAAGCCACCCATCAGCCGAACCCCCGCCAGCGGATACCGCGTCACCCGCGGCCATCTGCCGCAACCACCCGCTGTCGTCCCCCAGCAGCTCACGATCGAGGACGCGATGGAACCAACCTCATGAGACATCACACCTAGGGGATTCCCTAGGTCCCGGTACGCAACCGTTCGACGACTCCGGCTGTCCTGGTGGGTGTACATGAGGTAAACGCTCACCAACGAGCTGGAGGATCTGTGCGGTCCCGTTCTCTTTCCGCCGTCGCGCGCTGCGCGACGGTGGTCGCGCTTGTGACCACCCCCGTCTTACTCGCCGCCCCCTCGGCGGGCGCCGCCGAGGCGCGCACCACCGCCGCGGCCTCCGCGCCACGGGTCGACTTCAACAAGGACGGATACGCCGACCTCGCCGTCTCCGCGCCGACCGGCACCGTGGACGGCAAGGACAAGGCCGGTTACGTCGCCGTCGTCTACGGCTCGGCCTCGGGTGCGGACACCGGTCACCGACAGGTCGTCAGCCAGGCCGCCGAGGGCGTCCCGGGCGACCCCGCGGCGTCCGCGCGCTTCGGGGACACCACCGTGGCCCGCGACCTGGACGGCGACGGCTACACCGACCTGGCGGTCCAGACGGGCAACAAGCCTGCCATCACGGTCCTGTGGGGGTCGGCGAACGGGCTGACCGGCGGCACCGAGCTGCCCGCCGGGGACGGCGACTCGTTCGGCTACAGCGCCATCGCGGGCGGCGACTTCAACGGTGACGGCCAGGCCGACCTGGTCGACACCGTGACCCTCAACGAAGGTTCCGACGACGAGTCGGCCGGACTGCGCGTCCGCTTCGGCCCGTTCACCCGCGACGGCAAGGAGGCGGGCAGCACCGTCGGCGACACCGGCCGGTTCGACGTGCCGACCAGCCTGACCGCGGGCGACATCACCGGCGACGGCAAGGACGACCTCGTCTCCACCCACGCCTTCGAGGAGATGTCGCAGTCCACCCTGTTCTTCAAGGGTGGCGCGGAGCTGGCGCAGCCCGTTCACCTCACCGACGCCGCCTCCGCCGCCATCGGCGACGTCGACAAGGACGGCCGCGGTGACCTGGTGCTGCGGACCGTCCCCGGCGACGTCGTCGAGAACCTTCCGTACGACCACGGCACCCTCAAGGTCCTCTACGGCACCGCCTCGGGCCCGAGCACCACCCGCACCGCGACCATCGACCAGAACACCGCGGGCGTCCCGGGCGTCAACGAGGACGGCGACCAGTTCGGCTACTCGCTCAGCGCCGACGACGTCAACGGCGACGGCTATGCGGACGTCGCGGTCGGCATCCCGTACGAGGACCTGGAGGCCGGTCAGAAGGACGCGGGCAGCGTCGTCCAGCTGTACGGCGGCTCGGGCGGGCTGTCCGGCACCGGCGCCCAGGCGTTCACCCAGGACACCGCCGGGGTCCCGGGCGCCGCCGAGGCGGGCGACTCCTTCGGCGCGGCGGTCCAGCACGCCGACACCGACGGCGACGGCAAGAGCGACCTGTCCGTGGGTGCCCCCGGCGAGGACGGCGTTCACACCTCCAGCGGTGCCGCCTGGGCGCTGCGCGGCGCATCGGCCGGTCTCACGACCGACGGCATCGTCTCCTTCGGCCCCGACGGGCTCGGCGCCCCGGAAGCGGGCGCGGCCCTGGGCAGCGGTTTCCCGCGGTAACCCGATTGTCCCGATGCGTCGCGAAGGCCGAACGATTCGCTGACCGCCACTAGTTGACGATTCTTCATGTCTACTGGACGGTAGTGTCCATGGCGACGCATGCGACGCGAGGCATCGCGACTTCAGGCATACGGAACGGCCGGTCCCGAGCGGGCCGTACAGGGCTGCTCGGGGCGGCCGTTCTGCTGGTGGCCGCGATCGTGGCCCCGGGCACCCCGGCGGCCGCGGCCGAGCCGCCCTGGTTCGACGGGCGGGCCGCGGACGAGGTGACCACGGACGGGACCCGGTTCGCCGACGGCCACGGCCGCGAGGTCGTGCTCCGCGGCTTCAACGTCTCCGGCGAGACCAAGCTGGAGGAGAACAACGGCCTCCCCTTCGCCACCGTCGCCGACGCCCGGAAGTCTGCCGCCGCGATGCGGAACCTGACCGGGGCGAACTCGGTGCGCTTCCTGCTCTCCTGGGCCCACGCCGAACCCCGGCCCGGCGAGGTGGACACCGCCTACCTGGAGCAGGCCACCGCCCAGATGAAGGCCTTCCTCGACGCCGGAATCCGGGTGTACCCCGACTTCCACCAGGACCTCTACTCCCGCCACCTCTTCGACAAGGACAGCTGGTACAGCGGCGACGGCGCCCCGAAGTGGGTCGTCGACGCGGGCGGCTACGGCAAGGAGTCCTGCGGCATCTGCGCCCACTGGGGCCAGAACATCACCCAGAACCAGGCCGTCATGAAGGCCACCCGCGACTTCTGGCACAACCGCGCCGTGACCACCAGCGCCGGGACCGTACGCGTCCAGGACGCCTTCCTCGCCACCGCCGAGAAGACCATGTCCTACGTCGCCCAGCACCTCCCCGCCGACGCGTTCGCCCGCGTCACCGGGTTCGACCCGCTCAACGAGCCCTACGCGGGCGTCTACGACAACGGCCAGAACAGCCGCACCTGGGAGAAGAACGTGCTGTGGCCGTTCTACGAGAAGTTCCGCGCCCGCATGGACGCCGCGGGCTGGCGGGACAAGCCAGCCTTCGTGGAGCCCAACATGTTCTGGAACTCCAACCTGGACTTCCAGCGCCAGGAGGGCGGGCTGCTCGACGTGGGGAAGCCCGGCTCCCGCTACGTCTTCAACACCCACTACTACGACCAGAAGGCCATCTCCGGCATCTTCATGCCCGGCAAGGCCGCCGACGGCCAGTACTCGACCGACTTCGGCGCCGTCCGCGATCGCGCCACCGCGCTCAACACCCCCGCCGTCATGAGCGAGTTCGGCCATCCGCTCACCGGCTTCACCTCCGACAAGGCGCCCACCGTCCTCAAGGGCATGTACCAGGCGCTCGACTCCCGCCTGCCCGGCGCCACCTGGTGGACCAAGCCCGCCGCCTCCGGCCCCGCCCTGTCCTCCAACCAGTGGCAGTGGGACATCTACAACGGCCGCCACCACGAGGCGATGAACGGCAACACCGGCAAGATCCTCACCGAAGGCGACGCCTGGAACGACGAGGACCTGTCGGCCGTACGCCTCGACGACTCCGGCAACGCACAGCTGCGCCAGGACGCCCGGCTGCTCGACCGCCTCTACCCGAGCGCCGTGGCGGGCCGCACGCTCGCGTTCACCTTCGAGGACCGCTCACGCGACGGCGGCACCACCCTCAGCTGGGACCGCATCCCCAGCTCCCTCCCCAACGTCGCCAAGCTCACCGGCTCCGGCCGCTACGGCCTGCTGGTGTGGCGTTCCGACGACCGCTCCGACGCCCCCACCGAACTGCACCTGCCCCGCGACTTCGACCCCGCCACCACCACCGTCGTCTCCGACCTGGGCACCGTCACCGGCCCGCCCGCGTACACCGCCCAGGGACACACCGCCGACCACCCCATCGCCACCGCGGCCGAGTCCGGCGGCGCCGACGCCCGCCGTCTGGTGCTGTCGGTACCTGCTGACGCCGACACCGACACCGCCTCCGGCACCCTGCACTACGCCCTGGTCGCCGACGGCACCGCCGCCCCCTCCGCGGAGCTGCGCGCCGCCGCCCAGCGGGAGCTGACCCGATGGGCGGCGGACGCGGGATTCTGAGGACATCGGCCTCCGAGGACATCGGCCTCCGCGCCACGTCACCAGCGGTGGTGCACCTGCGCGCGGATCCGCCGGTCGTACAGCTCGCCGATGGCGTCCAGGGTGGATTGCGGCAGCGGCGGCAGCGCCGCTGCCGCCGCGTTCGCCCGCGCCTGCTCGGGCGACCGCGCGCCGGGGATGACCGAGGTCACCCCCGGCTGCTGGACGATCCACCGCAGCGCCGTCTGCGCGGGCGTGGCGCCCTCCGGCGCCAGCTTCCCGAACTCCACCGCACCCTCGACACCCTCCTCGAAATCCACCCCCGAAAAGGTCTCGCCCTGGTCGAACATCTCGCCGTGCCGGTTGTACGTACGGTGGTCGTCGTCGGCGAACAGCGTGTCCTTGGTGTACCTGCCCGACAGCAGTCCGGACGCCAGCGGCACCCGCGCGATGATCCCCACCCCGGCCTCCGCCGCCGCCGGAACCACCCTCTCCAGCGGCTTGAGCCGGAACGGGTTGAGGATGATCTGCACGCTCGCCGTCCCCGGCCGCGCAATTGCCGTCAGCGCCTCCTCACAGGTCTCCACGCTGACCCCGTACGCCGCGACCCGCTCCTCGTCCACCAGCGTGTCCAGCGCGTCGAACACCGCGTCGGTGGCGTGCACCGAGGACGGCGGGCAGTGCAGCTGCACCAGATCGAGCGTGTCCACGCCCAGGTTGGCGCGTGAACGGTCGGTCCACGCACGGAAGTTGTCCAGCGTGTAGTTCTCCGCGGCCTGCGGCATCACCCGCCGCCCCATCTTGGTGGCCACGAAGATCCCGGCGTCCGGCCGGTCCCGCAGGAAGCGCCCGATGAGCTGCTCGCTGCGCCCGTCCCCGTACACATCGGCGGTGTCGAAGAACGTCACTCCCGACTCGACGGCCGCCTCCAGCACGGCCAGCGCGTCCGCCTCGCTGACATCGCCCCAGCCCGCGCCCAGCTGCCAGGTCCCCAGCCCGACGACGGAGACCTTGCGGCCGGTCCGGCCGCACACCCGCTGCTCCATGGTCACGCTCTCCTCCTGCGATTCCCGCGATCTCCTGTGATGCGGCTCACCGTACCCTCACCGGCCGTGCACCGTGCCGTCGGCCTGTTCGCCTGGGGCTGCCCTCTACCGGGCGGTTCCCGGCGGCCGGTAGCGTGGCGGGCATGCTTTGACGCCCGCCCCGCGCCCGGGGTCCACCGGCCACTCCTTCGCCACCGCTCTCACAGCCGACGAAGGAGAAACCAGCCATGACCACCCTGACCGTCGCCCTGCTCCAGCTCGCCCCTCCCGGCCGCGGCCTGCGGGCGAACCTCGCCACCGGTGAGGCGGCCTGCCGCCGGGCCAAGGCCATCGGCGCGGACATCGCGCTCTTCCCCGAGATGTGGAGCAACGGCTACCGCCCGACCGTCGCCGACGAGACCACCGGCGGCCTCTACCGCCACCCCCGGCTGTGGGACGGCGCGCCGCCCGCACCGCCGCTGCCCGCACCTGAGGCCGTATGGGGCGATGAGGCGATCACCCGCCACGGGCCCTTCGTCACCCACTTCCGCGAGCTGGCGGCCGAACTCGACATGGCGATCGCGCTCACCTATCTGGAGAGGTGGGACGGGCCGCCGCGCAACACCGTCTCCCTCATCGACCGCCACGGCCGCCTCGCGCTCACCTACGCCAAGGTGCACACCTGCGCCTTCGGCCTGCCCGAGGCCGCGCTCACCCCGGGCGACGGCTTCGAGGTGTGCGCCCTGGACACGGCGGCCGGCGAGGTCATGACGGGGGCGATGATCTGCTACGACCGGGAGTTCCCGGAGAGCGCCCGGGCCCTGATGCTCGCCGGAGCGGAACTCGTCCTCACCCCGAACGCCTGCGATCTGGAGATCAACCGGCTCAGCCAGTTCCGGGCCCGCGCCAGTGAGAACATGACCGCCCTGGCCATGGCCAACTACGCGGGCCCCGGCTGGGGGCACTCCATCGCCTTCGACGGCATCGCCTTCGCAGACGGGCGCTCCCGGGACATGCTCGTGGTCGAAGCGGGCGAGGCCGAAGGCGTCTACCCGGCGGTCTTCGACCTCGACGCGCTCCGCGACTACCGGCGCCGTGAGACGTGGGGGAACGCGTTCCGGCGCCCCGCCGCGTACCGCGCCCTGACGAGCCATGAGGTGCGCGAGCCGTTCGTCCGGGTCGATCAGGGCGGTGCCCGGCCGCCCGGCGCACACGCCTCCGAGGCGTTGTCAAGTACCTACAAAAACATCATGTGAGCTGGGGCGATTGCTGTCGGGGTACCGGGCGCGTAGGGTGTGCCGCATGTCAGCACTCAACGTGGAATTCAGCGATCGGGAACTTGAGGACCTCCGCCAGATCGCCAAGGAGCGCGGTACGACGATGAAGGCCCTCGTCCGTGAGGCGACCGTCGCCGACATCGCCCGCCACCGCGCCCTCCAGGAAGGCGCCGAGGTCTTCCGCCGCTTCTTCGCGGACAACGCGGACGCCTTCGCGGACGCGTTCCCGGACGACGAACACCGCCACCCGGGACAGGCCGCCTGACGATGCCGCCGCTGCATATCGACGTCCCCTGGCTGCTCCAGCGCCATGAGGAAGTCCTGCCCGAACAGCCGGCCATCTCCGACTTCTCGGGGCTGGTCGCCGCCGTGGCCCGGCACCGCGTCGACCCGCCGCGCCTGGGTGTCGATCCCGACCCGGCGTGGCGGGCCGCGGCGCTGCTGCACACGCTCGCCATGCTCCGCCCGCTTCCGGCGAGCAACGCGCGCTTCGCCAGCGCGACCGCCGTGGCCTACATGCACGCGTCCGGCGAGGGCATCGACCCGCCGTACGGCGCGCTGATCGACCTGGTCCGCGACATCCTGTCCAGCAAGGCGGACGTCTTTGACGCGGCGGGTCGCATCCGCTCCTGGCGCATCTGACCGCAGCGTTCCGCTCAGCCCGCGGGATGTGCTTCAGGAAGCGGAACTCCCCGGGGGCCTGCGGGTCCGCCCCGCGCTCGTCGCCAGCCGCTGGAGGGCGGGGGCGGCGGCGCGGACGGCGGTGGCGAGTGCCTGTTCGTCCTCGGGGGGCAGGGTGGCGAGCAGTCCGGCCAGCCGGGCGGTACGGTCGCGGCGCCGTTCGGCGAGCAGCGCACGCCCGCCGTCGGTGATGGCCACCAGCACCACGCGCCCGTCGTGCGGATCGTCGACCCGGGTCACCAGGTCCTGCCGCTCCAGCCGCTGGATCAGCTGGGTCATCGAGGGCTGGCTGATGCCCTCGTCGGCGGCGAGTGCGGTGAGCCGGGCCTGGCCCTCCCGCTCCAGGCGGCCGAGCGTGGAGGCGGCGGTGAAGCTGATGTCCCGGGTGGCCAGATGACGCACCGCGAGAAACGCCAGCTGCTCCAGCGCCTCCGCGACCTCCTCGCGGGCCGCGGCGCCCTCGGTCTCCGGGGTTTCCGGTGAGCCGGACTGATGCATGTATTCCACACGTATATACGTATCACGGGTCTATATAGGCGGGCTATATATCAGCGCCAGCTGATTCCGCCGGGCTCGGCGGACGGGCTCAGCGGAAGATGCCGGTGTGGCCGAGGGAATAGCGGCCCGGCTGCGGATAGACGGCCAGCCCGTGCGGGCCCCCGCCCACCGGGATCCGGGCGCGGAGCCGCCCGGTGCGGGTGTCGATCGCGTACACCTCGCCGTTGTAGCGGCCCGAGAGCCACAGCACCTTGCCGTCCGAGGACACACCGCCCATGTCGGGGCTGGTGCCGCCGGGCAGCCGCCAGCGGTCGGTGAGCTTGCCGGACTTGAAGGAGAGCAGGGAGACCGTGCCCTCGCCCCGGTTGGAGATGTAGAGGGTGCGGGAATCGCGGCTGACGTAGAGGCCGTGGGCGCCCTTGCCGGTGGGCAGCAGCCGGGGGCGGCGGAAGGTGTCCCCGTTCAGCACCCACACCCCGTTCGCCACCATGTCGGCGACGTACCAGGTCTTGCCGTTCGGCGAGATCTTGACGTCCTGCGGCATGGCCCCCGCGAGCGGCAGCCGCTGCTGACCCACCACCTTCATCCGGGCCGTGTCCACCTTCAGCAGTTCGCCCGAGAACTCGCACGAGACGATGAAGTAGCGCCCGTCGGGGGAGAAGTCCGCGTGGTTGACGCCGAAGCACGTCACCGGCACCGACTTCACCACCCGCATGGTGTGCGCGTCCCGGAACACCAGGGCCCGGTCCTTGGAGGCCATCACCACGGCGTGCTTGCCGTTCGGCGTGAAGTACAGGTTGTACGGATCGTGGACGTCCACCGGGCGGCCCACCCGGCCGGTCTTGGGATTGATCGGGGTGAGGGTGTTGCCGAGGTCGTTGTTGACCCATAGCGTCTTGAGATCCCACGACGGCACCACGTGCTGCGGCTGGTGGCCGACCTGGATGGTGCGAACCACCTTGTACGTCTTCGGGTCGATCACGCTCACCGTGTCCGACAGCGTGTTGGGCACGTACACCCGCGACGGAAAGCCCTTCACCGTGCGCGACAGCTTGTTCGGCCGGTCCGCCGCGTACAGGTCCTGCGGATCGAGCGGTGGCGGCATGCCCGGCAGCAGACGGGCCCGGGCCGCCTTCTCGGCCTTCTCGGCCGCGGACTGCGCCCGGCCCGAGTGGTGCGGCGCCGCCGACTTCCGCGGGTGGGAACCGTGGTCCGGGGAGGAGGCACACGCGGGCACCGCCGCACAGCACAGCAGCAGCGCCGCGGCCGCGCGCGTCGCGGTGCGGCGGCGTCCAAGGGCAGGCCGCGTCGCACGGCTCGAAGTGGTGGGGGTCGGGCTGGCCACGGACGTCCTCCAGCGGTGAGGGGAGCGCGGCCGTGCCCGGGCTGTGGCGGGGCCGTGGCCCAAGATTGTCACCGCCCCCGCACCCCGGCACCCGCCCACGTCCAAGCAGGTGAGCGGCGTACCGCCCGCGGCGTAGGATCGCGGTCGGCCGCGGGAGCGCCCCGCGGCGAACCGGGCGAAAGGGCGGGCAGGATGCGCTTCGGGCTGCTGGGCACCGGACACTGGGCGGCCGAGACCCACGGCGCGGCGCTCGCCGCGCACCCCGACGCGGAACTGGCCGGGATCTGGGGGCGCGACCCGGCCAAGGCGGCGGCACTCGCCGACCGCCACGGCACCCGCGCCTACACCGACGCCGACGCGCTGATCGCCGACGTCGACGCGGTCGCCGTCGCCCTCCCGCCGGACATCCAGAGCGACCTCGCCGAGTGTGCCGCGCGGGCCGGGCGACACCTGCTGCTCGACAAGCCGGTGGCCTTCACCACCACTGCCGCCGACCGGCTCGTGACCGCCGCCGAGGAGCGCTCGGCGGCCTCGGTGGTCTTCTTCACCCGGCGCTTCGCCGCGCCCATCGCATCGTTCCTGGACCGTGCCGCGGCGGCCGGGGGCTGGGACGGCGGCCGGGCCACCGGCTTCGGTTCCATATTCCGGTCCGGCAGCCCCTACGGCGCCTCGCCCTGGCGCCGCGAACGCGGCGGGCTGTGGGACGTCGGGCCGCACGCCCTGTCCCTGCTGCTGCCGGTGCTGGGCCCGGTGGCCGAGGTCACCGCCCTCGACGGACCGCGCGGCGCCGCGCACGTACTGCTGCGGCACGACTCGGGCGCGGTCGGCACCCTCGCGCTCACCCTGGACGCCCCGCCCGCCGCCGCCGGATTCGGCTGCGACTTCTACGGGGAACAGGGCACGGCCGAGGTGCCCGACCCCGGAACCACGGCGGTGGAGGCGTACGGCACGGCCGTCGACCGGCTGCTGCTGAGCGCCCGGGACGGCGTGGCCGACCCCTGTGACGTGCGGTTCGGCCGCGAGGTGGTCGCCGTACTGGAAGCCGCCGACCGCTCCCGCCGCGAGGGCCGCACGGCCGTGCCGGGCTAGGACTGGGCCGCCGTACCCGGCCAGGGCCGCACCGTCGTACCGGGCTGAGCCCCCGGCTACGGCCGGAGCCGCCGGAGAATCCGCCGCATATTCCGGCGTGCGCGGGGGAACCGGGGACCATGACGAAGCTCTGCCTCCCGGCGGGCATCCGGGCCTGCCTGTTCGACCTCGACGGCGTGCTGACCCGGACCGCGGTGGTGCACGCGGCGGCGTGGAAGCAGATGTTCGACGAGTTCCTGCGACGCCGCGACGGCCCCTCCTTCCGCCCCTTCGACAAGACCACCGACTACGACGAGTACGTCGACGGCCGCCCGCGCGCCGACGGCGTGCGCACCTTCCTGGCCTCCCGGGACATCGACCTCCCCGAGGGCAACGCGGACGACCCGCCCGACAAGGACACCGTCCAGGGGCTCGGCAACCGCAAGAACGCCCTCGTCCTGGAGAGGATCCGGGAGGAAGGCGTCGAGGCGTACCCCGGATCGGTGCGCTTCGCCGAGGCCGCGCGCGCCGCCGGGCTGCGCACCGCCGTCGTCTCCTCCAGCGCCAACTGCCGCGACGTGCTGATCGCCGCCGGCATCGAGCGCCTCTTCGAGGTGCGGATCGACGGCGTGGTCGCCGCCGAGCGGGGGCTGCCGGGCAAACCGCATCCGGACACCTTCCTGGAGGCCGCCCGGCAACTGGGCGCCGCCCCCGCCGAGGCGGCCGTCTTCGAGGACGCCCTGGCGGGCATGGAGGCGGGCCGGGCCGGTCGCTTCGGCTGCGTCGTCGGCGTGGACCGGGTCGGCCAGGCCGACGCGCTGCGCGGACACGGCGCCGACATCGTCGTCAAGGATCTCGCCGAGCTGCTGGAGGACCCCTCGTGATCACCGATGCCTCGTATGCCGTCGATCCCTGGCAACTGCGCGAGACCGAGCTCCGCCTCGATCTGCTGCCGCAGAGCGAGTCCGTCTTCGCGCTCTCCAACGGCCATGTCGGCTGGCGCGCCAACCTCGACGAGGGCGAGCCGCACGGCCTGCCCGGCTCCTACCTCAACGGGGTGCACGAGCTGCGCCCGCTGCCGTACGCCGAGGCCGGTTACGGCTATCCCGAGGCCGGCCAGACCATGATCAACGTCACCAACGGCAAGATCATCCGGCTGCTGGTGGACGACGAGCCCTTCGACCTGCGCTACGGGCGGCTGCGCTCCCACGAGCGCGTGCTCGACCTGCGGGCCGGGGTACTGCACCGCACCTGCGAATGGACCTCCCCCTCGGGCACCAGCGTGCGCGTGCGCTCGACCCGGCTGGTCTCCCTCACCCAGCGGGCCGTTGCCGCGATCGCCTACGAGGTGGAGGCGCTGGACGCCGAGATCCGGGTCGTCGTCCAGTCCGAACTGGTCGCCAACGAGCAGCTGCCCGAGCGCAAAGGAGACCCGCGGGTGGCCGCCGCGCTGGAGAGCCCGCTGGAGGCCGAGGAGAACGACGCCGTCGACAAACGGCTGCTGCTGATCCACTGCACCGAGGCCAGTCGGCTGCGGGTCGGCGCGGCCGCCGACCACCTGATCAGCGGACCGCCGCCCACCCGCCACGCCAGTGAGAGCGGCGACGACGTCGCCCGCCTCACCGTCACCTCCGTCCTCAAGCCGGGCGAGAAGCTGCGGCTGGAGAAGCTGGTCGCCTACGGGTGGTCCGGCGCGCGCTCGCTGCCCGCGGTACGCGACCAGGTCGAGGCGGCGCTCGCGGGGGCCGTCTCCACCGGCTGGAAGGGCCTGGTCGAACAGCAGCGCGCCTGGCTGGAGGACTTCTGGGCCCACGCCGACGTCGAGGTCGAGGGCGACGCCGAGATCCAGCAGGCCGTGCGGTTCGGCATCTTCCACGTCCTCCAGGCCGGTGCGCGCGCCGAGGAACGCGCCATCCCCGCCAAGGGCCTCACCGGCTCCGGCTACGACGGCCACTCCTTCTGGGACGCCGACACCTTCGTCCTGCAACTGCTGACCTACACCTTCCCCGAGGCGGTCGCCCAGGCACTGCGCTGGCGCCAGTCCACCCTGCCCGCCGCCCGGGAGCGGGCGCGCCAGCTGGGCCACGAGGGCGCCGCCTTTCCCTGGCGCACCATCGACGGCTCCGAGTGCTCCGCCTACTGGCCGGCCGGCACGGCCGCTTTCCACGTCAACGCCGATGTGGCCGACGCCGTGGTGCGCTACATCGCCGCCACCGGCGACGAGGAGTTCGAACGCGAGACCGGGGTGGAGGTGCTGGTGGAGACCGCCCGGCTGTGGCGCTCCCTGGGCCACCACGACCACCACGGCCGCTTCCACATCGACGGGGTGACCGGCCCGGACGAGTACAGCGCCATCGCGGACGACAACGTGTACACCAACCTCATGGCCCAGTCGAACCTGCGCGCCGCGGCGGACGTCGTGGAGCGCCACCCGGACAAGGGCTCGTTGCTGGGCGCCGACGACGAGGAGGCCGCCACCTGGCGGGATGCGGCCGAGGCCATGGCGGTCCCGTACAACAAGACGCTGGGCGTCCACGAACAGTCCGCCGACTTCACCGACCACCAGGAGTGGGACTTCCAGAACACCCACCCCAGCCAGTACCCCCTGATGCTCCACTTCCCCTACTTCGACCTGTACCGCAAGCAGGTGGTCAAACAGGCCGACCTGGTGCTGGCCATGTATCTGCGCGGCGAGTGCTTCACCGACGAGGAGAAGGCCCGCAACTTCGCCTACTACGAGCACCTGACCGTCCGCGACTCCTCCCTGTCCGCCTGCGCCCAGGCCGTCATGGCCGCCGAGGTCGGCCATCTGCGCCTCGCCTACGACTACCTGGGCGAAGCGGCGCTGATGGACCTGCGGGACCTGGAGCACAACACCCGCGACGGCCTGCACGTCGCCTCGCTGGCGGGCACCTGGATGGCGCTGGTCGCCGGGTTCGGCGGGATGCGGTACCGCGAGGGCAGCCTGTGCTTCTCGCCCAAGCTGCCGGAGAAACTGGCCCGGCTGGCCTTCAGCGTGCAGGTGCTGCGACGGCGGCTGCGGGTGGAGATCACCGACCTCACCGCCACCTACACGCTGGTCCAGGGCGCCCCGCTGGAGATCCAGCACTACGGTCGGCCCATCACCGTCTCCGACAAGTCGCCGCAGACCTGCGACGTGCCCGAACAGACCGCCCGCGCCGAGCCCCGGCAGCCTCCGGGCCGCCGCCCGGACCGGCGCGCCTGAGGCGCTGTAAGGACCATGGAGGGCGTGGTGGACCCGCTGACGGCGCTGGACCGGATCGCGTTCCTGCTGGAGCGCGAGCAGGCACCGACGTACCGCGTGCGCGCCTTCCGCAACGCCCAGGCGGTGCTCGCCGAGCTGTCCCCGGAAGAGGTGGAGCGACGGGTGGCGGCGGGCACGCTCGCCTCGCTCAAGGGCCTCGGCCCCAAGACCTCACAGGTGGTCAAGGAGGCCCTCAAGGGCGAGGTGCCCGCCTATCTCCAGAAACTGGAACCCGGTGGCGGGGAGGGTGCTGACCGGACCGACGCCGCCGCGGACGAGCTGCGGGCCGCGCTGCGCGGCGACTGCCATCTCCACTCGGACTGGTCCGACGGCGGTTCCCCGATCGAGCTGATGGCCCGTACCGCCGCCCGGCTGGGCCATGACTGGGCCGTGCTGACGGACCATTCCCCGCGGCTGACCGTCGCCCGGGGGCTCTCGGCGGACCGGTTGCGCGAGCAGCTGGACGTGGTGGCGGCGCTCAACGAGACGCTGGCCCCGTTCCGGCTGCTGACCGGGATCGAGGTCGACATCCTGGCCGACGGCTCACTGGACCAGGAGCCCGAGCTGCTCGACCGGCTGGACCTGGTGGTGGCCTCCGTCCACTCCAAGCTGCGGATGGACGCGCGCCCGATGACCCGCCGGATGGTGACCGCAGTCAGCGATCCGCGCGTCGATGTGCTGGGGCACTGCACGGGTCGGCTGCTGGGCGGCAAGCGGCCCGAGTCGGCGTTCGACGCCGCCGAGGTCTTCGCGGCCTGCGCGGAGTCGGGCACCGCCGTGGAGATCAACTGCCGGCCGGAGCGGCTGGACCCGCCGCGGCGGCTGCTCCGGGAGGCCGTCCAGGCGGGGACGTTCTTCTCGGTCGACACCGACGCCCACGCGCCCGGGCAGCTCGACTGGCAGATCAACGGATGCGCCCGGGCGGTGGAATGCAGCGTGCCGAAGGAACGGATCATCAACACCTGGACGGCCCGGCAACTGGGGGAGTGGACCCGCACCCGCAAGCCCCCGGGCCGCTAGCAGTCCAGCCAGCCGCTCAGGAATGCCCGCCCGCGGGATCGAGAACGGCCTCCACGTCGATGGTGATGTCGACCATGTCGCTCACCACGACCCCGCCCCGGTCCACCGTGTCGTTCCAGGACACCCCGAAGTCCTGCCGGTTGACCCGGCCCGTTGCGAGGAAGCCCGCCCGCCGCCGCGGCCCCAGGTCCTGGTCACCCTCCCACCAGGGCGTGGCCCACTGCCCCAGATACGTCACGTGCAGCGGCACCCGGCGGGTGACACCGCGCACCGTGAGATCGCCCGCGACCTCGAACTCGGTTTCGCTCAGCTGGGTGACGCCCGTGCCGGTGAACGTCCACGTCGGATGGTGCTCGACGTCGAAGAAGTCCGCGCTGCGCAGATGGGCGTCCCGCTGCGGCTGCCCCGTGTACACCTGCGTCGCGTCGATGGTCGCCTCGATCCGGGCGTCCTCCGGTTGGTCCGGATCCACCTCGATCGAGCCCTGAACGTTCTTGAACTGCCCACGCACGTACGTGACCATCATGTGCCGGGCCCTGAATTCGGCGGCCGTGTGGCCGGGCTCGAAGAACCATCTCGTGATCGCCATATCCGCTTCCTGACGTCTGATCCGCTCGGTTGCCCCGGAACGATCATGCGTCAGACGCGTGGAATCCGCCGCTCCGGCGGCGGCACGGTCACCGCGGTGTCCATGCCGCCGCCGCGCGCGTCAGGACCGGTCGGTCAGGACCGGTCGCAGCTGGTGACGCCGGGACGCCAGCGGCAGGCGATGGCGGCGAAGCCGCCGTCCTTCACCACCGGGACGGATACGGTGTCCCCGCCGCGCACCACCCGCGGCTCGCGCACCAGGCCGTCCGCTCCGTCGCGGACGAGGTCGACCAGCCACTTCCCCTGACCCAGCCGCAGCGGCACGGCGGCGGTGTGCGCGTCGCCGGTGAAGATGCCGCCGATGAACCAGCGCCCGCCCTTGGCGCGCGCGAGCACCGCGCTCTCACCGGGGCGCCCCGCCAGCAGCCGGGTGCGGTCCCAGGAGGCGGGTATCTGCTCCAGGAAGCGCCGGGCCTGCGGGCGGGCGTCGTACGACTCCGGGGTGCCCGCCAGGTTCTGGATCCCCGACTCGTACAGCACCGACAGGCCCAGCTCGCCCGCGTCCGAGGCCGCGTTGGGGCGCTCGGCGCGGTGGAAGGCGCCCGGGGTGAAGTCCATCGAGCCGATGACATTGCGGGTGAAGGGAAGCGTCGCCAGGTGCTCCGGGGTGTTCACCCGCTTCTCCTCGCCGTTGACACCCTCCAGCGTCATCACCTGCGGCCAGGTGCGCTGGATGCCCTTGGGGATGGTCGAGCCGTGGAAGTTGACGAGCAGATGGTGGGCCGCGGTGGCCGGAAGGATCTCGTCGTACCAGCGCAGCGTCTCCTGGGCCTCGGAGTCCATGAAGTCGATCTTCACCCCCTTCACGCCCCACTTCTCCAGGGTCGGCAGCCACTGCTCGCGCTCCTCCGCGGTGTCCAGGTCGCGCTGATGGATCCAGACCTGGATGCCGACCTTCCGGTCCCGGGCGTACCGGACCAGCTCCGGGATCCAGCTGTTGCGCTGCCAGTCGGGGTCGGTGACGTCCCACTGGTCCGGGTCGAAGTACCAGCCCGCGTCCACCACCACGTACGGCCAGCCGCGGCGCGCCGCGTAGTCCACGTACCCCTTCTGCATCGACAGGCTCTGCCCGGCCGGACGCCCGCCCGCGAGCCAGGTCCACAGCGCGGGACCCGGCCGGATCCACGAGGGGTCGGCGACCTTCGAGGCGGGAGCAAGATCGTCGGTGAAGGTGGACTCGGTGACGGTCGCCAGATCGCCCACGACCATCGCGCGCCACGGGGTGCTGAGCGGACCGTCGGACTCGACCCGCTGGTCCCACAGCCCGATGCGGTACGTCGGGCGGCCCTCCTCGTGGACCAGGCGGGCGGCGGAGTAGCGGCCGGTGAGGTCCGACTCGGCGATCAGGGCGTAGGTTCCGCCCGTCTCGAACAGGGCCTGCGCCATGTACTCACCGGCGGGCGCGGTCGCCGCGGTGTACTGCTTGAACAGGTTCTCGTTGTCCTTGCGGTACGTGCCGAGCCACGCGTCCGCGTCCGCGGGCAGCGTGAACGCCGAGGTCTCGCCCAGCACATCACCGCTGCCGGACGGCAGGACGTAGCGGTAGGCGACCCCGTCGCCGGACACCCTCACCAGCACGTCCAGCCGGGCGCCGCCGTCGCCCCGGAACCGGAAGCGCGCCTCGGTCATGCGGAATGCGCGCGAGCGCTCCTTGCCGACCGTGGACCGGTACTGCCCGGCCACCGTACGGTCGCTGCGGCCCACGAACCGCAGGCCGCGCGACAGGTCCGCCCGCTCGGTGACGATGCCCACGGGCGAGGGCTCGACCACCGTACGACCGGCTCGCGACACCTGAAGCGTCAGCGCGCCCGAGGCCCGGTCGAGCCGGAGCCGGGCGAGCGGACCGGAGTCGGAAGCGCGTGGCGACGGCCCGCTCACCGTCCACGCGGAGTCCTGCGCCTGCCCCTTGGCGCGCGCCGGGCCCGTGACGAACAGCGTCATGGCCAGCGCGCCGCAGAGGAGAAGGACCAGGGTGGAGCGTCTGACAGATCTCTCCATGTTTGCCTCCCGAGGCGGACACGTTACCGATTCATCCGACAACTGGGGAGAGGTGAGACCGAATGACGCCCCATCAAGCCCTCATCACGACCGTAGAGATCCGATCTATCCATCCCGTGGCACCCTGATAAGCCCCACCAAACGACCTGGAGAGAGAGGGACACCGGCGATGAGCGACACGGACCCCCGGCAGCCCTCGGACCGCGCCCCCGCCGAACCCGAAGGCGGGGACGCCGCCTGCTGGCTGGACCGCGTCTGCGCCGCCTGCGGCGCCATCCAGGACACCGCCCCCTTCGACCGCTGCCAGCGCTGCGGCGCGGACGCGGAAGACCGCTGACTCAGCCCCGCTCCGCGCCCCCGAGCCGCTCGGTCTCGCCGCCGAAGGCAGATGCGTGCTCCGCGAGGCCAGCAGCCACCGCCCTTCCACCCGGCGGAACACGTCCTCGTAGTGCCCCACGTTGACCGGCGGCCGCGCCGGGACCGACTCAGCCGTCATGGTCGTACACCGTGACGCGGATGTTCCGCGCCGTCAGCCGCCGCTCTACCAGGGGCTCGACCCGCGACCACCGGCCGCCCGCCAACCCGCAGCCGATGCGCGGCATATGAACCGACGCACCCGTCTCGGCGGCCTTGGCCGCGAGCGAGCCCAGCGCTGTGTCGATCGCTTCGTACCGCACGGGAACGCCCTTGCTGCCACGGCGCATCCCGCGCTGGCAGACCATGTTCGCGACCCACAGATACGGCCCCACCCGGACGTACTGCACCGCGCCCAGCCCGAAGTCGTTGCGCGCCCGCTCACGGTGCCATTGGCGGTACGCCGCCTCGGGCTCCGGCCAGCGCCGTGACAGCGCCAGCACGAAGCCCTTCCCCCAGCCGCCCAGGTCGTTGCAGACATGGGCGAGGATCTTCACTCCCTTGCCGTGAGGCGAGGTGGCGTCCCCCCGGACATACTCGATCTCCGCCATGCCCTCACGGTACGAGGCGCCACTGACAATCGGCGGCGATCAACGCGGGCCCTCGATCGCGCCGACGTCGGGGGCGCCGCGGTAGAGGGGGGTGCCTCGGTAGTCGCGGCCGCCGTTGTCGGGGGTGGGGGCACCGGTGTCGATCAGGGGGGAGCCCGGGCGGGGGGCGAAGGCCAGGCCGGTGCGCAGTTGCGGGCCGGTGGTGGGGGTGCCGTACGGGCCCGAGACGGCCGGGTTGACGAACAGGGGGTCGCCGGTGCGCGCCTGGGTGTCGGTGGCGGGGACCGGCAGCGGGGCGCCGCCGTAGAAGTTGCGGGCGTAGGTGATGGTCGGGCTGGTCGTCAGGGTCGCGTCGGCGACCGCCGACGAGAACACGTTGTCGTGCAGGTTGTAGCGCGCGTTCAGCGAGGACCCGTAGCCGTAGACGAGGTACTTGCTCGACGTGTTGTGCACGGTGTTGTTGTAGACCTCGGCCGACGCGGCCTTGTCCGAGTGCAGATACAGCGGATACCGCGAGTTTCCGTTCAGGACGTTGTACCGCACCACCACGTCGCCGAAGGCGAACTGGCAGAGCAGGATGCCATCGCCGTTGTCATGGACGAAGTTGTACTGGATGACCACCCGCGTGGTGCCCTTGTCCGCGTCGATGCCGTTGGAGTCCGCGCCACCGGCCTTCCGTTCCGTCCGGTACACCTCGTTGCGCTGGATCACCACGTCGTCCGCGTAGTACGCCTCGATGCCCGACGTTCCCGCCTGGTCGACCACATTGCGGTCGACCACCGCGCCGCGGACGTTGGTCAGATACATCGCGTTGCAGCCGTACGCGGTGCCGCCCTGGGAGACGTGGTTGTTCCGGATGGTGATGTTCGTATGCGGGGTGAACGTGGTGTCGGCGGCCGACGTCCGGGTGCCCCAGCCGGTTGGTTTGGCGACCGGGTTGCCGTCCGCGTCCTTCAGGTCGCCGGTGTACTGCTTCACGACGATGCCCGCGAACGAGGTGTTGCGCACCGTGGAGTTCTGCACCCGCACATCGTGCAGAACGGTCGGGGCGGCGGGCGGCGCCGTGATGTCGGGCACCGTGGTGTCGAAGACGATGCCGCCGGTCTTCTTCGACCGGTCCCAACCGGTCTTGAAACGCACGCCCGGGGCATTGCCCGCGGTGTCGCCGCTGATCCAGTTCACCTCGCCGGTGACATCGTGGACGTCGACCCTGTCGATCACGAAGTGGTCCAGCTGCCGTGAGTCGTCCCCCGACACATGAATGCCGCGCAGATCGCGCAGATTCTCGCCCGGAGTCCCCGTGGCGGGCAGCGCGTTGCTGACGTCGAGGTCGCGGATCTCCCAGTACTCCTGGTTGAACAGCCGCACCGCGTCATCGACCTGGCCCTCACCGCGGATCCGGGGCTTGGGGCCCGGACCGTAACGCCCGATCGTGATGGGGCGGTTCTGCTCGCCCGAGCCCTTCGGCCACAGCTGGCCCTTCCAGGAGCCGCCGCCCTTCAGCAGGATGCGGTCGCCGGGCCGGAACGTCGTCCGGCCGACCCGCTCCAGACTGCGCCATGCCGCGCGGACGCTGGTGCCGGACGCGTCGTCGTGCCCGGAGCGGGAGTCGACGTAGTACGTGGTGCCCGAGGCCGAAGCAGTGGCCTGCATGGAGACGGGGGCGGAGGCGGACGCGGGGGCGGGGAGCGCCGTGAGCGTGGCGGCGGCGCCGAGGGCGGCGGCCGTGAGCAGGCCGAGCGGCCGCCGGCCGGGTCTGACGGAGCGTCGTCCAGAGGTCATCACGCCATAGAAAGCGCTGTCATCAGTGATGTCAAGGTGTACACCGCGTAAGCGACGTGATGACGAAAACGCTTTCTCACCTGCCGGGCGCGAGCCCCGCCTCGAAGGCCAGGATCACCGCCTGGGTCCGGTTTCCGGCGCCCAGCTTGGTCAGCACATTGCCCACATGCGTCTTGACGGTCTCCAGGCTCACCGTCAGCACCTCCGCGATCTGCTGGTTCGTCAGCCCCTCCGCCATCAGCTGAAGGATCTCCGCCTCCCGGCGGGTGAGCGCCGCCACTCGCGCCGCGGCCTCCCGCCGGGGCGGACGCCCGGTGGTCAGCCGGGCGACGGCTTCTGGGAAGAGGACGGAATCCCCGCTGGCCACCAGCCGGATGGCATGGGCGATCTGCTGGGCCGGGGCCCGCTTGCGGATGAATCCGCTGGCACCGGCCTCCAGGGCGTCATACACGTACTCGTCGTTCTCGAAGGTGGTGATCACGATGACCTTCGGCGGCTCCGCCGACGCGGCCCGCAGCCGCCGCGTGGCCTCGATCCCGTTGACGATGGGCATCCGCACGTCCATCAGCACCACGTCGGGCCGCAACTCGGCTACCAGTGACGGCACTTCGGATCCGTCGGCGGCCTCGCCGACCACGGTGAGATCGGGTTTCGCGGACAGCAGGGTCCGCAGCCCGGTGCGGGTGAGTTCCTCGTCGTCCACGACGAGCACGCGCACCGTATGTCCGACGGTGGCAGCCCCCTCGGTGGTCACCGCGCGGCCCCCAGCGGCAGTCGTGCCACCAGCCGCCACCGGGCGCGCCCGTCCCCGGCGTCGTCCACCGGCCCGGCGGACACCTCGCCGTTCAGCAGCCGTACCCGGTCGGCGATCCCGGTCAGACCCTGACGCGGCCGCCCGCCCCTGCGGAAGCCCGCGGCGCCGCCCACCAGGTTGACGAGTTCCACCTCCAGCAGGTCGTCCCGGGCGGTGACCCGCAGCGTGATGCCCGCCTTCGCGCCGTGCCGCAGCGCGTTGGTCAGTCCCTCCTGGACGATGCGGTACGCCTCGCGCGACACGGTCGCCGGGACGCGGTCCAGGCCGCCCTCGGTCGTCACCTCCAGCAACGCGCCCGCCTGCCGCACCGATTCCGCGAGCGCGCCGAGGTCGGCGAGGGTGCGCGCGGGAGCGGTGGGCGCCTGCTGTTCCCGCAGGGCGCCGAGGACGTGGTCGAGGTCGTCCATCGCCGCGCGCGCCGTCTCTTCGATGGTGTTCAGGGCGCGCCGCGCCGCCACCGGATCACGCTCCAGCAGTTCGCTCGCCACCGCCGCCTGGATGGTGGAGGCGGTCAGCGTATGCCCGATGGAGTCGTGCAGCTCCTGCGCCAGCCGGTTGCGCCCGGCCAGCACCCGCGCCCGCTCCTCGGCGGCGGCCGCCCGCTCTGCGGGTCGGTGGTCGAGCAGGACGGGAGCCAGCAGACGGAGCCCCGCGGCGGCGGCCGCGGTCACATAGGCGGCCAGCAGCAGACACAGCGCGCTGACGACCGGGCTCCACGCTCCCGCCACACCTGCCGTCACGGTCACATGGCTCCCGAGGACGGCGACCCGGCCTCCGCCGTCCAGCCATACGGCCGGAAACGTGACCGCGACGAAGGCCAGCACCCCGGTCACCGCCGTCGCCGCCACACCCACCGCCGCATGCGGCACCAGCCAGGCCGCTGTGCGCACCCGGTCGGCCCACCGGGACCGGATCGATGCGGGGGCGGGGGCGGGCAGTTCGGTGCCCAGCAGCCGATTGGCCAGGGTGACGCATCCGCGGCGCGCCGCGCGCGGACTGCCCATGACGGCGAGCGCCACGACGAGCGCGAGCGTGAAGCCCGCGATACGGCCGGGAAGCGGCCACTTGGGCGGTGCCGAAACCACGGCCACCACCAGCGGCGGCACACTCAGTGCCGCTCCGAGAAACGCGTAAGCCCAGCTCCGATAAGTGGCGCCATCGAAAAGCGGGCGCATCAGTGTGCGCATGGCCCGAACGGTACCGGCGCCCCGGTGCGGACTGCCTCCCCCGAAAGAGCCAGCGGGCGCTCGTGACACCGGGGGAGACGGATTTCGCTCGCGGCAGCGATGCGTCCACCCGCCGCCGGTTGGCAGTTTTATCCGCAGCCTGATCCGCGGTCACTCCTCATGAAAGGAATGCGCGTTGATGTCATCGAAAACCAGAGGGATGGTGGCGTTCCTCGCCCTGTCCTTCGGCGGAACCTGGCTGTGGCTGTTCGTGGCGTACAAGGTCATGGGCCTGTCTGCCCTGAATCCGCTGTTACAGCTACCGGCCTTCTGTGTCCCGGGCATCGCGGCGTTTGGTCGTACGCCGCAGATCGCGGACGGCGTCCCGGGCTGGGCGGCGGTGCTCGCCCTGATGCTCGTGCTTCCGCTTCTCACCCCGGTGTACTGGGGTGAGGAGTTCGGCTGGACCAGCTATCTCCGACCGCGGCTGTTCGGCGGCAGAATGGCGCCATCGATAATCGTCTTCCTGCTCACCGGCCAGCTGCTCGGCAGCGGGGACGACGGTCTCGGCATGGCGGGCGTCACCCTGCTGACCATGATCCCCCTGGCCGGGCTCAGTCTGTGGATCGCCCGGCGCCCCAACCGAGCGGTAGCGTGCGAAAGTCCGCAATGACACGGCCAAGTGCCGTGTGTGCTCATTCCGGAAGAACGGCGAGAAATTTCATGTCACACGAGATCAGCCCGGAGCCCATTGTGCAGGTGGGGCTCGGCTACATGGCGTCGAAAACCCTGCTCACCGCCGTGGAACTCGATGTCTTCACCCGGCTCGCCCAAGGCCCGTGCGAGCGCGGCGACCTGGCCGGGGCGCTGGGTCTGCATCCGCGGGGCGCGGCGGACTTCCTGGACGCGCTGGTCGCCCTGGGATTTCTGGAGAGAACGGGGACCGAGTACCGCAACAGCCCGAGCGCCGACGCGTTTCTCGACCGGGCGAAGGACACGTACGTCGGCGGAGTCCTGGAGATGGCGAACAGCCGTCTCTATCCGTTCTGGGGATCGCTCACCGAGGCCTTGCGCACCGGAAAGCCGCAGAACGAGCAGAAGCACGGCGGAGACGTCTTCGACGCCATCTACCACGATCAGCCCAGTCTGGAGCGATTCCTGAACGGCATGACCGGGCTCAGCATGGGAATGGCGCGCGTGATAGCCGAGAAATTCCCCTGGGCCGACTACCGGACGGTGCTCGACGTGGGCGGCGCCCTGGGCTGCGTCCCGGTGGCGGTGGCCCAGCGCCACCCCCACATCAGCGGCGGCGTCTTCGAACTGCCCCGGGTGCGGCCGGTCTTCGACTCGTACGTGGCGTCCTTCGGCCTCACCGACCGCATCGCCTTCCACGGCGGCGACTTCTTCGCGGACGACCTGCCCACCGCGGACGTCATCGTGCTGGGCCAGATCCTGCACGGCTGGGGCCTGGAGGAGAAGCGGATGCTGCTGAAGAAGGCGTACGACGCGCTGCCCGACGGGGGAGCGGTACTCGTCTACGACGCGATCATCGACGACGAGCGGCGGCACAACACGTTCGGCCTGCTGGCCAGCCTGAACATGCTGATCGAGTCCGCTGCCGGGTTCGAATACACCGCGGCCGACGGGCGGTCCTGGATGGCGGAGGCGGGATTCGGCAGTACCCGGGTCGAACCCCTGATGGGCGGCTATTCCCTGCTGGTCGGCATCAAAGACCGCCCCCAAAACTAGAACCGGTAGCGCAGAATGCGGCCCACGTCCTTGAACCCGGGCAGATGCGCCATCACCTTCATGCTCATCCTCCCCGTGGTGGGCATCGCCTCCATCCCCGGCATGTCGACGCTGCGCACCGCGTCCATCAGGGTCAGCCCGTCGTGCCAGCCCTCGATCTCCCGCGGGTCGTCGAGACCCCAGTGCAGCGTCGCGCCCGCGTTGCGCACCGCCGGAACCATCTTCTGGAGCCGGATGCCCAGCGATCCGTAGACGTCGAAGAGCAGCTGGCCGCCGGGGAACCGGTCGGTGATCCGCTGGATGAGGTGCTTGCCCTCCTCCTTGTGCAGATACATCGTCAGGCCCTCCATGACGGCCACGGTCGGCCGGTCGTCGGGCACCTCGCGGAGCCACGCCTCCTCGGTCACCGAGGAGGCGATCATTTCGTAGTTCCCCGACGGCTGCGGGAGCAGCTGCCTGCGCAGCTCGATGACGTCGGGGTAGTCCACGTCCAGCCAGCGCACCGACGACGACGGGGCGAGCCGGTGGACCCGGGTGTCCAGCCCGCACGCCAGGTGCAGCACGGTCGCCTTCTGGTGCTCGGCCAGGAACGCGGTGGTCCAGTCGTCGAGTTGTTTGGCCCGGAGCGCGATGCCGACCGCGGTGGTCTCCGTCATGCCCGTCTTGCTGAAGTCGTAGGCGACGCGCTCCACCGCCTCCTGGGCCGTGTGGTCGCCCAGGACGGAGTGCGGCGAGCGGCTGTCCACCGCCCTGCCGTACAGCGTGGCGAGCATCGTCTCCTGCGTACCGGTGAGAGTGATCTTTTCGCGATCCATGGTTCCTCGGTCGAGTGCGGGGGTACCGACGGCCATTTCCGGCGATTCATCCGGGATGGGCGGAATCCGTGATGCGTACCGTCCCACGAGTACCCGGACGATGGCGACCGCGCCCTGGGCCATTCGTGTCCTTCACGCCAGAATCCGGGCCCGTCGGCTGCCGACAACGACCGAAAACGGCTGTCGGGCGGGCCGGGTTCAGTCCTGCGTGAGCCACAGATCGGGGCCGAAGACCTCGTAGTGGATGGCCTGCGGCCGCACGCCGCGCTCCAGCAACTGGGCGCGCACCGACCGCATGAACCCCAGCGGCCCGCAGAGATAGGCGTGGACGCCGTCGGGGATCTCGACGCCGGACAGGTCCACCCGGCCGGTGCGCTCGGTCGGCCAGCCGTCGCCCGGCCGCTCGTACCAGACGTGTGCGGAGCCCCGGGCGAGCTTGGTGACCAGCCGCTCCTGATCGGCGCGCAGCGCGTGGTCGGCGGGGGAGCGGTCGGCGTGGACCGCGATGACCGGGGCCTGGTGCCCCCGGTCGACCAGGTCCTCCAGCATGGCGACGATCGGTGTGCAGCCGATTCCGGCCGACGCGAGCAGCAGCGGTGCGTCCGTGGCGTCGAGTACGAGGTCGCCGTACGGGGCGGACACGCTGATCACATCGCCCTCCCGGAGGTGCTCGTGCAGATGCCCCGAGACCTCGCCGTCCGGACCCGTGCCGCCGCGCACGTGCTTGACGGTGATGGAGCGCACCGTCGCGTCGGGCGGGTTGGTCAGGCTGTACTGGCGGATCTGGCGCGCCCCGTCGGCCAGTTCGACCTGGACCGAGACGTACTGGCCCGCCTTGAAGGCCGGTGCCGGGCGGCCGTCCGCGGGCCGCAGCCGGAAGGTGACGACGTCCGCGGTCTCCTGGACCCGCTCGGCCACCTCCCACGGCCGCCACGTCCCGCCCGCCAGCACCCCCTGCTCGGCGTACAGCCGCCGCTCGATCTCGATGAGGGCGTTGGCCATCAGCCAGTAGACCTCGTCCCAGGCGGCTGCGACCTCCTCGGTGACCGCGTCACCGAGCACCTCCGCGATCGCGGCCGACAGATGGCGGTGCACGAGCGGGTACTGAGCGGGGCTCACCCCGAGCGAGGCGTGCTTGTGGGCGATCCGGGTCAGCATCGCGTCGGGGCGGACCTCGGGGTGCTCCACCAGGGCGGTGGCGAACGCGGCCACGGCACCGGCGAGCGCCTGCCGCTGGATTCCGGCCGCCTGGTTCCCCCGGTTGAACATGTGCCGCAGCAGCTCCGGGTGCGCCTCGAAGAGCTTCCGGTAGAACAGGTCGGTGATGGAGCCGATGGCCGCACCGACGGCGGGGAGGGTGGCGCGGACGGTGTCAGCGGACTTCTGGGAGAGCATCACCGGCTCCTAAGTGGTATGCAGGATTCGTATTTAACGGCGCGAAAAAACCCGGCGCGGCGAGCGTCGGCGTACGGGCGTGGGCGGGTCGGGGCGGCGTCCCCGGCGGGGTCACCGGTCCGCCCCCGGCGCTCGCCCCACCAGCCCGAGCAGCACGGGTCCGGTGGGGGAGCCGACCAGATCGGTGACCGTCAGCGGGTCGAGCGAGGAGAAGAACGCCTCCTGCGCCCGCCGCAGCGCCATCCGCAGCCGACAGCCCTGGCGGAGCGGGCACGGGGTGTCGCCCTCGCAGTCGACCACCTCATCGGCCCCTTCGAGCTCCCGGACCAGTTGGCCGACCGACGCGGTGCGGCCGGTCTCGGTGAGCACCAGCCCGCCGCCGCGCCCCCGCCGCGTCTCGATGAGGCCGAGATGCTGGAGCCGGGCGGCCACCTTCGCCAAGTGGCTGTACTGCACCCGCATCTCCCCGGCGATCTGCCGTGCGGTGCACGGCTCGGCTCCGGCGACCGCCAGTCGCATGATGGCGCGGAGGGCCAGGTCGGTTGATTTCGTCAGCCGCATGACACCAGATTAGATAATGCGAATCTGAGATGCAATTTACCGGCGCGGGGTTCGCAGCGCACGGGTCACGGACCAGGCCACCGACACCATGGGTACGGCCACGATCGCGCCGACCACCCCCGCCACGATGCCTCCGGCGATCACCGAGATCGCCACCACCACCGGATGCAGCCGCACCGCCCAGCTCATCACCAGCGGATGCAGCACATGCCCTTCGATCTGCCCGACCACGACGATGAGCACGAGCACCACCGCCGCGATGACCGGCCCCCGCCCCGCCAGGGCCACCACCGTGGCCACGGCCAACGCGATCGGCGAGCCGATCAGCGGGATGAAGGTGGCGAAGAAGACCAGCAGGGTCAGCGGCAGCGCCAGCGGCACCCGCAGCAGCAACAGGGCCAGGCCGACCAGCGCCGCGTTGGAGGCCGCCACCAGGATGATCCCCCGGGTGTACCCCGCGAAGGTGCCCCAGGCCGCCCGGCCCGCCCGGTCCCACGGCGACCGGGCCGCCTCCGGAAGCTGTTCGCGGAACCACCGCCACATCCTGTCGCCGGAATGCACGAAGAACAGCGAGCAGAACAGCGCCAGCACCGCCGCCGTCAGCGCCTCCACGACCCGGCCCGCACTGCTGAGCGCCCTGCTGATGAGCGTGGCGCGATGGGTCGAGACGAACGAGCTGATCCTGTCGTGCAGCTCGGTCAGCGTGCGGTGCCGGACACGGAACGGCGGCCCCTCCAGCCAGCGCGTGATCCGGCCGACCCCGCCGCGGAACTCGCCCACGAGCCTGCCCGCCTCGCCCGCCGCCGCATTACCCACCAGCGCCAGTAACCCCAGCACCACCAGCAGACTCCCGAACACCGCCAGCGCCACCGCGAGCGGCCGGGGCAGTCGCCGCGCCAGCGCATCGGCCAATGGCCGTAGCAGCGCGGTGCCCACCAGGGCCAGGAACACCGCGACCGCCACCAGCTGAAAGCGCCCCAGAATGGTGAACGCCAGATAGACCGCCACCCCGACGGCCAGCAGTCGCCACGCGTACGCGGCGGCCATCCGCAGTCCGGGATGCACCCGGTCGCCCGCCCCGTCCGCGCCGCCCGCCCCGCGCCCCGCCCGCTCGCGCGCCGCGGCCCCCGGGCCCCGGCGTGGGCGGCTGCCGGGCGTCGCGTACCGAGGGCGCCGACCGCGCCCGATGCCCGGACGCCGTCCGCCCTCCCGCCCCGGCGCCCGCTCCGGCGGCAGGGGAGACTCGCTGCTCACGCCGGTGCCACCGCCCTCCGCGCCCCGGTCCCGCGCCGTAGGGCCGGATGACCGTTCCTCCCGTTATATGCCTGATGGGAAGATTCAATCAGGGCGGCCGGGGGCGCGCCTGATCACGCCTCCGCCCGGCGAAGCCGACCGCGGCCACCGGCCCCTCGTCACACCCGCGCGGCCCGCCGCCGGGCTGTGGCGCTGTTCCCCGCAGCCCCGGCGAACTCCATAATCGATCACCACGGTGCCTCATCCGCCGACCGCCCGCCGCACCGCAGCAAGGAGTTGCCGTGACGTACGACATCACCGCCATCCGCGCGCAGTTTCCCGCCCTGACGGCCGGTTCGGCCCACTTCGACGGCCCCGGCGGTACGCAGACCCCCGTACCCGTCATCGAGGCCATCACCGACGCACTCGCGCACCCACTGGCCAACCGGGGCCGCACCACCGCGGGGGAGCGCAACGCCGAGGCGATCGTCGCGGCCGCCCGGCAGGCCATGGCCGACCTGCTCGGCGCGGACCCCACCGCGGTCGTCTTCGGCCGCAGCGCCACCCAACTGGCCTACGACTTCTCCCGTACGCTCGCCACGACGTGGTCGCCGGGCGACGAGATCGTGGTCACCCGCCTGGACCACGACTCCAACATCCGCCCCTGGATCCAGGCCGCCGACCGGGCCGGGGCCACCGTGCGCTGGGCCGACTTCGACCCGGCGACGGGCGAGCTGACCCCCGATGACATCAGCGCCGTCCTGAGCGAACGCACCCGGCTGGTCGCCGTCACCGCCGCCTCGAACCTCATCGGCACGCGGCCGGCAATAGCGGAGATCGCCCGGCGCACCCACCAGGCCGGGGCTCTGCTGTACGTCGACGGCGTGCACCACACCGCCCACTCCCTCGTCGACCTCGACCTGCTCGGAGCGGACTTCTACACCTGCTCCCCGTACAAGTTCCTCGGCCCCCACCTCGGCGTCCTGGCCAGCCGCCCCGAACTCCTGGAGACCCTGCACCCCGACAAGCTGCTCCCCTCCCCGAACGCCATCCCCGAGCGGTTCGAGCTGGGCACCCTGCCGTACGAATTCCTCGCCGGGACCCGCGCCGCCGTCGACTTCCTCGCCGGTCTGGACCCGCGGGCGCGGGGCAGCCGCCGCGAACGCCTGGCGGCGGCGTACGCTGCCCTCGAAGAACACGAGGACGCGCTGCGGCTGCGCATCGACAAGGGGCTGGCCGCCCTCGACCCGATCACGGTCCACTCCCGCGCGGCGGACCGCACCCCCACCCTCCTGCTGACCATCGACGGCCGCGACACCACCGACGCCTACCGCCATCTGGCCCGCCGCGGCGTGGACGCACCGTCCGGATCCTTCTACGCGATCGAGACCTCCCGCCGGCTCGGCCTCGGCGACACCGGCGGACTCCGCGTCGGCCTGGCCCCCTACACCAGCACCGAGGACGTGGACCGGCTGCTGGAGGGCCTGTCGGACTTCCTGTCGTCGGACACCCCCTAGCGCAGGGTGCAACCGCCGTCGGTGGACAGCACCCCCGCCGACGCCCCGGATAATGCATCGCGCCCGGCGGCCCACGGCTGACACCCTCCCTCCATGGAACACACCGAAGTACTCGTCATCGGAGGACGCGCGGGCGTCGGCAAGACCACGGTCGGCTGGGAGGTGTCGGCACAGCTGCGCGCCGCGTCCGTGCCCCACGCGATCGTCGAGGGAGACTTCATGGCCCAGGTGCATCCGGCCCCCGAGGACGACCCTCACCGGAGGAAGATCGCCGAACGCAACCTGACCGCCCTCTGGGGCAACTACGCCGCACTCGGCCACCGGCGCCTCGTCTACACCAACACCGTGAGCGTGCTGCCCGCGACCACGGACATGATCGAGCGCGCCACCAGGCCGTGCGCCCGGATCGTACGCGTCCTGCTCACCGCCTCGGACGCCACGACGGAGGAGCGGCTGACGGGCCGGGAACTCGGCTCGGAACTGGAGCACGAACTGCGCGGCAGCGCCCGCAAGGCCCGCCTCCTGGACGAGCAGGCTCCCGCGGACACCCTGCGCGTGGCCACCGACGGGCGGCTGGTGGTGGACATCGCACGAGAGCTGGTCACCGCCACCGGCTGGGCCGACGGCGCGTAGCGACGCGTCACCGCCCCTGGCGTTCAGCCGCTCGGGAGCAGCACATCGACCCGGGGCAGCTCACGGTGGCGGTGATGGGCGGCGGCGATCCCCGCGAGCGCGGGGCGGCCCAGCGCACCGTACGCCGCTGCCAGGAGATCCCGCGCGAACTCCTCGAACACCGGCTCGCCCCCTGACGCCCAGTGCAGATCGCGCCCCAGCACCAGCGCCTCCGCCGGATCCCCCGCCGCACACCGCCGCCGTGCCTCCTCCACACTCCGCTCCACGGCCGCGCGGTCCTCGAAGAACCTGTACATGAAATTCGCGAACGCGTACTCGTCGGCCCCGTTGTGCGGGGGCCGGTCCAGCGCGGTGCCGCCCGCGATGAGCGCGCCCGCACCGTCCAGGGTGGTGATCCGCCCCGGCTCGACGGGCAGGGCGGCGAAATCGTGGATCCTGGAGTAGGCGATCCCCACCTCCGCCCGGTCCCCGGTCTCGAAACCGGTCAGCGCCAGTCGCAGCGCCTCGAGGCCCGACCGTCGCCCGGCGACGTATTCCTCGTCCCCGTCGTCGTCCGCGAGATCCTGCCAATGACGTTCCAGGAGAGCCCGCACCGCCTCCAGCGGCGTCCCCGCGCGCCGTTCGATCCCGCCACCGTCGTTGGTGTAGTACGAGGCGACCCCGTCGCACGCGCGGCCGTCGTCGAACCACAGCCCGTAGTGCAGCCCGTCGGACCCGCCGTGCAGAAACGTCAGGAACTCCGGCGGATCCCGGTAGTAGCGCCCATGGACCCGCACGTCGACGCCCTCACGGGGCCGTGCGCCAGGGTCGTCGTACACATCCGCGACACCGCACGGGGACACCTCCATGTCCGCCAGCGCCCGGCGTTCCACGGGCCCCAGGCGTCCCAGGAATTCCATCAGCCGGAAGAACGACTCCGGCAACGTGAGCCCCCAGTCGCGCCGGACCCGCTCCTCGACGTCCGCCCTCGCCTCAACCACCGAAGATCCCCCGTTCCGCACCCGGTCACCGTGACGACGACCGAGGCTACCGAACCGCCCCTCGGCCGCCGATGCCCCGTACACAACGGTCGGATACGGACCGCCGCCCGGTTAGGCTCGGTCGTGCGGTGTGATCCACGGCATGGTGTACGCCACAAGGGGAAGGCGCGGAGGACGTGAGGGACGGTCAGGATTCCATACGCTCGAAGCCCCCGATGCGCGCCGACGCCCGCCGCAACCAGCAGCGCATCCTGGACGCGGCCCGTGCGATGTTCAGCGAGCACGGCACCGCCGCGCCCCTGGACGACATCGCCCGCCGCGCCAACGTCAGCATCGCGACGCTCTACCGCCGCTTCCCCGACCGCGCCGCACTCTGCCGACAGGTGGCCATCGAGGGCTACGAAACCGTGCTGGCCGAGGCGCGGGCCGCTCAGGAGGTGGCCGAAGAGGGTGGTCCGGACGCCCCGCTGCGGGCCGTCGAACGCTTCCTGACCGGCGTCGTCGACCAGCGCTCCCGCCTCGTCCTCCCGCTGTTCGGCGGCCCGGCCTTCCACGACCAGGAAGCCATCGTCCTGCGCCACCGCATCACCGGCTCCCTGGAGGCGGTGCTCGCCCGCGGCCGGGAGCGCGGCGCGGTGCGCGACGACGTCAACTCCATCGATCTGCTGATGGCCGCGGCCATGATCAGCCGCCCGCTTCCCAACACTCCGCCCGAGTGGCTCGACACCACCGCACGCCGCCACATCGCCGTCCACCTCGACGGCCTCCGCCCCGGCGCCACCCACCACCTTCCCGGCCCGGAACCGGAGCACGCCTTCAGCCGCGAGACACCGGCCGCGGCGGAGAACGTCCCCACCGAGCACCGCGCCTGAAACGGGCCGTGGCCCCCACCCGAAGGGCGAGGGCCACGGTCACCGGAGTGCTTCCGTCAGGTGCGGTACGCGTAGTACAGCGAGTTCGGGTTGGTGGCGATGATGCTCGCCACCGACTTCCGGTAGGTGTTGACCGAGTGGTAGGTCATGTACGGGACACCGCTGGAGGAGCGGTACGTGACCATCATGGTGTGGTCCTTGGACCCGTCCCGGTCGAAGTCCATCTGCATGACGTCCCCGACACCCATGTGGTACACGTTCGCCAGGTTGGTCGCCCGCTTGGCGTCCAGCGTGAACCACGACCACTCGTTGGCGCCCACCCAGGACGTCGCCTGGGTGGAGGTGTCGTACCACCAGGTGCGGTAGTCCTGCGCGTTGCCCGGCGCGTGCTTCCAGCCGCCCGCCTTCAGGGCCTGGCTGATGAAGTTGGTGCAGTCCCCGCCGGCGTCGTTGAACTTCCGGTAGGCGGGGTTGTAGTTGCTCCAGTACTTCTCCGCGTACGTCGCCATCGCCGCGTAGTTGTACGCCCCCGCGGGCTTGCTCACCTGCTGGGACGGCCTCGACGTGGCCGCCGGGGTGGCGCTGGGCAGCGCCGCCGCGCTCTTCACCGCCACCGTGGCGGGCTCGTTGATGGCCGTGGGCCCCTCGTCGGTGGGCCTGATGCCCGTCAGCTCCCACGTGCCGCCGGTCCCGGCGGTGAAGCTCAGCTCGTGGTGGGCCTGGAAGCTGGTCGTCGCGGGCTCGTCCCCGCGGATCTTCTTGTACGTCAGCGTCGTGGTTTCCGTGGCCTGGACGGTCGCACGCCCGTCCACGACACGGGTCGCGCCCACGGTGACCTTGGTGTCGGCGCCCGTGTACGCCTCGCCCAGCGATGCCAGCCGCGCCTTGCGGGTCCGCAGCGTGGACAGCGCCGTGTTCTCGGTCCGCGTCAGACCGGCCGACAGCCGCGCCTTCTTGGTGGCCGGTGCCGCCGCACGCCGCGCCTGCTGCCCGTCCAGCAGCGCCGCCGTACGCTCGGTGAGCACCGCGTCGGCCAACTGCCCGAAGGACGTGGCGGTCGCCCCGTCCACCACACCCGTCTGCGCCGCACTCGCGGCCGAGGCGGGCAGTGCCACGGCCGACAGCGCCACCGTCAGTGCCGCCCCGACAGCGGATCTGAAGGTCATTGATTTCACGATGGATTCCCCTCCGCATCCCGGGCCGGATCGACCCGGGGGGTCGGATCCTTGCATATGCGCTGCCCGTTTGGTGATTTTGTGCTCAGAACGCGAAGTGGTGCACACAAGTCCTTCACCTGCGGGATAATGCCCGTTTTGGTCGGCGGCGCCGGTTCGCCCTGCCCGAGGACGAGCCCCCGCTGCCTCCGCCGCCCGCACCGGGATGTCACGGGGATCGAGCCGCGTCGCGTGTCTCCCCGGCGTGGAGGAGGGTAGGTAGTGAGCCGAGTCGTACATATGTCGGGCGTATGCAGACGCTCCGCATGCTTCGGGAGGTAACCGAATTGAACACCGCTGGCCAGGAGACGCCCCGTGAAGAGAAGGAATTCACCCGATCCGGGCCGCACTTCTCCGACCGGATCACGGCCGACGGCCGGGACGGCTGGCCGGTCGAGGCCGGGCGTTACCGGCTGGTCGTCAGCCGGGCCTGCCCCTGGGCGAACCGGGCGCTGATCTCCCGGCGGCTGCTCGGCCTGGAACCGGCCCTGTCGCTGGCGGTCACGGACCCCATCCAGGACGAGCGGAGCTGGCGCTTCACCCTGGACAAGGGGGATCGGGACCCGGTGCTGGGCATCGCGTTCCTCAGCGAGGCGTACGACGCCCGGGGGAAGGAGTACCCGGGTGGGGTGAGCGTGCCCGCGATAGTCGACGTCCCCAGCGGGAAGCTGGTCACCAACGACTTCCAGCGCCTCACCCTCGACTTCGCCACCCAGTGGACCGCCCTGCACCGGAAGGGCGCGCCGGACCTGTACCCCGAGGAGCACCGCGATGAGATCGACGAGGTGATGGAGGGGGTCTACCAGGATGTGAACAACGGCGTCTACCTGGCCGGTTTCGCCAAGCACCAGCACACGTACGAGGACGCCTACCGGGCTCTCTTCGCGCGTCTGGACCGGCTGTCGGAGCGCCTGGCCACGCGGCGGTATCTGGTCGGCGACACCATCACCGAGGCCGACATCCGGCTGTTCACCACGCTGGTGCGCTTCGACGCCGTCTATAACGGCCACTTCAAGTGCAACCGCAACAAGCTGAGCGAGGACCGGGTGCTGTGGGGGTACGTACGCGACCTCTTCCAGACGCCCGGATTCGGCGACACGGTGGACTTCGACCACATCAAGCGGCACTACTACCAGGTGCACACCGCGGTCAATCCCACGCGCATCGTCCCCCTCGGCCCCGATCTCTCCGTCTGGACGACCCCGCACGGGCGAGAGGAACTGGGCGGGCGCCCCTTCGGCGACGGCACCCCTCCGGGCCCGGTGCCGCCCGGTGAGGAGGTCCCGGAGGGCGGCCGGGCCCGCTGACGGGTCCGCCGCGCGCACTCTCCGTACCAGGGGTGGCGCCTGCTCATCAGGGGTGGTGGGCCGACGCCGTGGCGGTGTCCGCCGCGGTCAGCCCGAAGACGAGGGCTGAGGCGATACCGCCCGCGTAGGCGCGGTGCCACAGGCCGCCGGTGTCCGAACCGGCGGCCAGCAGCCCTGTCAGTGGCTCCCCGTTCTCCGCCAGGACCCGGGCCTGGTCGTCGATGCGCACTCCGTGGAACGGGAAGGTGATGGCCGGTGCCGTCTCGATGACGTAGTACGGGGGCTCGTACAGCGGCAGAGGGTCCAGCTCCCGGCCGGGTGCCGTGGCGAGCCCCGCCGAGACGCGCTCGTTGTACCGCCGGACGCCGTCGCGGATGGCCTCGCCCCGGTAACCCCACTCCTCGGGCAGGAAGGCCAGCTCGTCGAGATCCTCGGCCAGTCCCACGCGACCGCCTCGCTTGCTCGCCAGCGCGAACTTGTCGACGGCGACCGCGCCCTCGACGTAGGAGCCCACGATCCAGTCGCGGAACACCCGGGCATCGGCGATGAGGAGCCCCCGGCTCTCCGGCTGTTCCAGCAGTGCCATGGTGGTGAGGTGGTCGCCCAGCGTCTCGTCCACGAATCTCTCGTTGCGCAGGTTGAACAGCAGCGCGTGTTCGCTGTAGTACAGCGACAGGTCGACGAAGTCCACCGGGTCGGTGAAGGGCGTACGGCTCGGAATGAGGTGACCGTAGAAGCCCGCGTCGGTGTGGCCGGTGGCCGCGCCCACGCCGGTGGCCAGGCGGTAGCCACCGCCGCGGCTGTGGGGATTGGAGCGCAGCTCCATGCGGTCGGCGTGGGGGTGCACATGAGCGGTGCGGAGCGCGAGGTCGCCCTGGAACCCACCGGTCGCGAGGAGCGTGGCGCGGGCGCCGACCGTCCTGCGTGTGCCCTCGGCCGACCTCAGCCGGGCCCCCACGACGGCACCGTGCTCGGTCAGCAGGTGTTCGGTGTGGGTGGCGAGCAGCAGCCGGCCACCGCCGTCGAGGATGAGCCGACGGCAGGTGTCGAGGTAGTGACCGGTGTCGAATTGGTGTCCGCGGCCGAAGCTCAGGATGCGCTGTGCGTCCTTCACCTCCACCCCGGTGGAGCGGATCCATGAAACACCCTCGTCGAACCGGTCCACGAGGGCGCGCTTCAGCGCGAGGTCCCCTCCCGGATTGTGCCGGTCCATGATGTCGTGACTCGGAGCGGTCCACGCGTATCCGGCGAAGCGCGCGGAGCCGCCGACGTCCGTGCTGGTGTCCACCAGCACCACGGACAGGCCGCTGCGGACGGCACGGGCACCGGCGGTCAGGCCCGCCATGCCCGCCCCGATGATGAGCAGATCGACGTCTTCCGCATCCACGCGAATCTCCTTCGGTGGGGGCCGGTTCTCAGTAAAACCGAATCCAGTTCACACCTCAAGACGGTTGCGTCAAGCCTGCGCCGAACCTTGTCGGCACCGGGGCGGCACGGTAAGAGAGGTGAAGTCAGTTCAATATCGGATGGTGCGGGAGGTCATCATGACGCATGAAGGGGTACACGCGGGCCGGTTCGAGGGCAAGGTCGCCCTGGTGACGGGCGCGGGCTCGGGCATGGGGGCGGCTGTCGCCCGGCGGCTGGCCGTCGAAGGGGCCCGGGCGGTGGTCCTGGCCGACGTCGACGGTGCGAGCGCGGCGGCCATCGCGCAGGACGTGCCGGTCGGCCGGGCGCTCGCCGTCGATGTGGCGGACGCCGCGGCCGTCGACCGCGCCGTCGACGACGTGCTGCGGCTGCACGGCGTGCTCGATCTTGTGGTGCATGCCGCGGGGGTCGACGATCCGCAGGCCAAGCAGCGCATCGCGGACGCCCTGGCGGAGGGCCGTCCGCCCGAGGTGACCGATGTGCTCGAGGACGCGGCCTGGCGGCGCGTCATGCGGATCAACCTCGACGGCACCTTCCATGTGCTGCGTGCCTCGGTACGGGCCATGCGGCCGGCGAAGGCGGGGGCGATCGTCGTGATCGGCTCGTCGTCCGCCTTCGACACCCCGATCGGCTACCCCCACTACGCCGCGTCCAAGGCGGGTGTGCACGCCCTGTGCCAGGCCGTGGCCAAGGAGGTCATCCCGTCCGGGATCCGGGTGAACGTGGTCGCGCCGGGGCCGACCGAGACGGGGATGGCCGCGCGCACGCCGGAGGTTCTGCGCACGGGGTTCGCCGACCCGCGGGCGCGCCCGTACGCGACGCCCGAGGAGATCGCCGACATCGCCCTGTTCCTGGCCAATGACGCCGCGGCGAACCTGATCGGCGCGGTGCTGCTCGCCAACGGCGGCCGGTTCACCGTCTGAATGCCGTCACCCTGAATTCACTTCAGATTGCCGTGCGTCGCCTCCCTTGCCGCTTCCCGGCCCACCCGAGAAATCCCCGTCCGCAGGGCTAGCTGTACTGAGTTCAGTTCTGTAGCGTCCCGGGCGTCGGCAAGGAACGGGATCGCGCCGTTCGGAAGGAGAGCCGAATCATGAGCACCACTGAGCAGCCCGCCCCGTCGGGGGCGGCGTCAACGTCGTACGACCCCCGCACGGTGCGCCGCGCGATGCTCGCCGGAAGCATCGGCACCCTGATCGAATACTACGATTTCAGCGTCTACGGCTATCTCGCCGTGGCGATCGCCCCGCAGTTCTTCCCAAGCGACGATCCGACGGCCTCGGTGCTGGCGGCGCTCGCGGTGTTCGCCACCGGCCTCGTGGTACGGCCACTCGGCGGCGTCTTCTTCGGGCGGCTCGGCGACCGATGGGGCCGTCGCAAGGCGCTGGTCTCCTCCGTGCTGTGCATGGGCGTGGCCAGCAGCATCACGGGGCTGCTGCCGACCTACAGCCAGATCGGCGTGCTCGCCGCCGTGCTGCTGTTCCTCACCCGGCTGGCGCAGGGCATCTCCTCGGGCGGCGAGTCGGTCGGCGCCTACACCTACATCTACGAGTCGGCGCCGCCCCGGCGCAGAGCCTTCCTCGGTGCCGTCACACCCATCGGATCCAACCTCGGGTTCATGTTCGCGGCCGCCACGGCCGGGGCGATCTCCGCCCTCACCACCGAGGACCAGATGGCCGACTGGGGGTGGCGGCTGCCCTTCCTGATGGCCGTGCCCCTCACCCTCGTCTGTCTGTGGGCCCGGCTGCGGATCGAGGACACCCCGGAGTTCGAGGAGGCCGCGCGGCGCGCCGACATCCCGACCGCCCCGGTCCGGGAAGTGCTGTCCACCCACCGCACCGCGCTGCTCCAGTCCGTCGGCCTGGCCATGGCCCAGGGCGGCGCCATCTTCCTCGGGCTGACGTACATCGGTATCTACCTGACCACGAACCTGGGGTACGACCCCACGCACGTGTTCTGGCTGACCGCGGGCGTCGTCCTCGTCACCGTGCTGCTCATGGTGCCCGCCGGGTGGCTCGCCGCCCGGTTCGGCTGCCGTCGCGTCCTGCTGGCCGGGCTGCTGGGCTTCCTGGTGACGGCCTACCCCGCGATGACGCTCATGGGCCGGCACAGTCTGGCCATGGCGGGTCTGGCCTATCTGCTCTTCATGCTGAGCAGTGCGTTCGTGCAGGTCCCGGCGGCCAGCCTGTGGCCGCATCTGTTCGAACGCCGGGTCCGCTACACCGGTATGGCGATCGGGTACAACATCGGCACCGTCCTCGCGGGCGGTACGGCTCCGTACATCGCGGCCTTCCTGGTGCAGCGGACGGGAAACCTGCTCTCCCCGGCGTTCTTCGTGATGGCGGTCTGCCTGATCGGGCTCGGCGCCCTGTCCACCGTCCGCAAGGACGTGTGAGGACGTGTGAGGGCGTGGGCGGCAGGAGGCGCGTCGGCGGCGGTGACCGCGGGTCAGGTCTTATCCGCCGCGTGGCCGTGGCCGACATGGCCGATGGTCTGGCCGCCGTCGACGGGAAACTCCCCGCCCGTGGTGTAGGAGGCGTCGTCGCTCGCGAGGAAGAGCACCATGCGGGTGACCTCGTCGGGCTCACCGATGCGGGGCACGGGCTGCTGGGCGAACAGCGTGGCTGAGGCGCTCTCACCCATGGGCGTGCGGATGACACCCGGATGCACGGAGTTGATCCGCACCCCCGTGCCCGCCAAGTCCAGCGCGGCGGCCTTGGTCATCCCTCGCACCCCCCACTTGCTCGCCACATAGCCGATGCCATCGGCGAAGCCCATGAGGCCCGCGGCCGAGGAGATGTTGACGACCGCCCCGCGGCCGCGGGCGCGCATGCCGGGCAGGACGGTGTGCATGCCGAGGAAGGCGCCCACCAGATTGACGTCGAGGATCCGGCGGAAGTGCTCGGGCGACTGGTCTTCCACACCGCCGAAGTGCATGATCCCGGCGTTGTTGACCAGGACGTCCACGGGACCCAGGGTGTCCTCGACCGTGCGGACCACGGACCGCCACTGTGTCTCGTCCGTGACGTCGAGGTGGCAGTACCGGGCGTGGGCGAATGCGCCTGCCAGGGACTCTCCCTCGTCGTCCAGTACGTCGCAGACGGCGACCCGGGCCCCTTCCGCGGCCAGTCCGCGGACATGTGCGGCGCCCATGCCCCGGGCCCCGCCCGTGACGATCGCGACCCTTCCCTCGAAGCGCATCCCGAGCTTCCCTTCCGTTGAATGTGATCAGTCGGGCACCAGCACGGCCCGCCCCCGCACCCGGCCCCGGCGAAGCCGGTCGATCGCCTCCGCCGCGGCCGACATGGGGAACTGCTCCGTCTCGACGTGCAGCGCTCCCGCACGCGCCAGCGCGACCACCTCGGCGAGCTGGTGGCGCGGTCCCCAGAAGGGCAGCGAGAGCCTGAAGCCCGGTGGGAGAACACCCGGCTTGGAGACCGTCAGACGGCCGCCTCCGCTGCCGACGACGGCGAGTTCACCGCCGGGCCGCAGAACACCGACGGCGAGGTCCAGCGTCTCCGCGGTGCCGACGAAGTCGAGTACGGCGTCGGCCCCCGCACCCCCGCAGCGCGCCCGCAGCACACGGGCGGTGTCCGTCCCCATCAGGGTGCCGAAGTCCGCGCCGGAGCGGTCCGCGAGGGCCAGGGCGTCGTCCCGGACATCGACCGCCAGCACACGGCAGGCCGTGGTCGCGCGGAGGATCTGCACCGCCAGGTGGCCGAGCCCGCCGATGCCGACGACGACGGCGGTGGCGCCCTCGCCGAGCGCATGCCGGAGCCCGGCCACGGCGTGGTACGAGGTCAGGCCGGCGTCGGAAAGCGGGGCCGCCTGTTCGGCCGCCAGGCCGTCGGCCCGCACCAGATGGCGGGCGGACGGCACGAGCACGTACGCGGCCATTCCGCCGTCCCGGCCCAAGCCCGCGCCGTGCCAGGGGAGGGTGTCGCGCCGGTCGCAGTAGTTGTCCCAGCCCGCGGCGCAACGGCCGCAGCTCCCGCAGCCCCACGGTCCGTAGAGCACCACACGCTCGTCCACCTCCACCCCGTCCGCGTCGGGCCCCAGGGCCGCGACCCGCCCGGCGACCTCGTGGCCGAGCGTGAACGGCAGCCGGTAGGGGAGCGCACCCGGAGCCGCGTCGATGACGTGCAGATCGGAGTGGCACAGCCCGGTGGCGTCGACCCGCACCAGAACCTGTGCGCGGTGGGGGACGGGCCGCTCGACGTCGACCGGCGCCGGGGGTTCGCCCCACACGGTCAGCCGCAGTGCCCTCATCGTCACCATCCCAGGTCTGGTCGGACCGTGGCCGTCACGGTAACAGAGGTGAAGTGAGTTCAATAGATCAACGCGGGGGCGGAGCGGGGGCGTGTGGAGGTCTTGCCGGGCGGGCATTCCCTGCCTACGGTCAAATGAATCGAGTTCAAATTGTCGGATCGATCGGATCCGATCCCGTCGTACGAGCACGATGGAGTCCCCATGCGCCCTCGCCACCCCGAGATCGCCCCCCGGCTGCTGTCCGAAACGGACGAACAGCGGCAGCTGCGCACCGTCCTGCGGGACCTCTTCAGTGAGACGAGCGGTCCCGAGGATGTCCGCAAACATCTGGCCACACCGCGCGGATACGACGAAGCCCTCTGGGTGCGGCTCGCGGGTGAGATCGGGGTCCACGGGCTGGCCGTACCCGAGGAGTACGGCGGGTCCGGCTTCACCTTCGCCGAGCTGGCGGTCGCCTTGGAGGAGGCCGGGCGGGCCCTGTGCTGTGCGCCGCTGCTGCCCACGGTGGCGCTGGCCGCGCACGCCTTGCTGTACAGCGGTGACGGCGCGGCATGCGAGCGCTATCTGCCCCGGATCGCCGACGGCGCGCTCACCGCGACCGTGGCCGGATTCGGCGACGGCGAGCCCGGTGTCACCGCCGAGCGGGGGAGTGCCGGGTGGGTGCTGCGCGGGCGGGCGGACTTCGTCCTCGACGGGGCCGGTGCGGATCTGATCCTGGTGCGGGCCGCGACCCCCGCCGGGCCCCGGCTGCTCGCCTGCGAGCCGGAATCCGGCACCTGTCGGCGGACGCCGCGCCGCGTCCTGGACGAGACGCGGCGCCAGGCGCTGGTGGAGTTCCGGGGCGCACCGGCCACCCCCGTGGGCACGGCGGAGGGCGCCGAGGCCGCGGTCTCGGCAACTCTGGACACCGGGCGGGCCGCGCTGGCGGCCGAACAGGTCGGTGGCGGCGGACGCGCGCTGGACGCCACGGTCGAATTCGTCGCCCAGCGGCACCAGTTCGGGCGTCCCATCGGTTCCTTCCAGGCCGTCAAGCACCGGCTGGCCGATGTGCTGGTCGCGCTGGAAGCGGCGCGCTCGGCCTCCGCGTACGCCACGGCCTGCGCCGCCGTCGCCCGGGCGCAGCTGCCGGTGGCCGCCTGCGCCGCCGCCGTGGTCTGCTCCGAGACCTTCCGCCTGGCCACGGCCGAGTATGTCCAGCTGCACGGCGGCATCGGCTTCACGTGGGAGCACCCGGCCCATCTGTATGTGCGCCGCGCTCGCGGCGGCGAGGTGCTGTTCGGTTCGGCGGACCGGCACCGGGCGCGGCTGGCCGCGCTCGCCGGACTGGACCTCGAACCATGTTCGGTTTGATCGTCGCCCCGGTTCTGTCTCGATCAAGGGGTTGACAGTGCCGTCCCGTGCTCTCAGAGTTGTAGTGAATTCAGTTCAATTTCGAGGGGTGAGGGTATGACCGTGGAAGACGAGATCCAGTTCGAGCGCGACGGCCACGTCGCCCGGGTGTGGCTCAACCGCCCGTGGAAGAAGAACTGCGTCACCGTGCCGATCCTGGACCGGCTCGACGAAATCATCACCGAGGTCGACGAGGACCCCGAGCTGCGGGTCCTGGTGGTCCGCGGCCGCGGCGGCACCTTCTGCTCGGGCTTCGACCTCGACAGCCTGAAGGCCGAATACGTCGGCAAGTCGAACGCGATCGACGTGGCGGTGAAGTCCGCGAAGGTGTGCGATCGCCTCTACTCGATGAAGACCCCCTCGGTGGCGGTTCTGGAGGGCCACGTCACCGCCGGTGGCTTCGAGATCATGATCTCCTGCGACTTCGCCATCTCCTCCGACGACGCCAAGATCGGCGACTTCCACATCCGCCGCGCGCTGTTCGGCGGTGCGGGCCCGATCTACCGGGTGCCGCGCATGATCGGCATCCGCAAGACCAAGGAGCTGATGCTCACCGGCAAGCTCCTCTCCGGCGTCGAGGCCGCCGAGTTCGGGCTCATCAACCTGTCCGCACCGGCCGGTGAACTGGACGCGACGGTCGAGGAGTTCATCGGCAACCTCACCGACAAGAGCCCCTTCACCATGTGGCTCACCAAGATGACGATCGACCGCAGCCTGGACGCCGACACCCAGTCGCTGATGGTGATGGAGCACCTCGCCGTGGGCGTGGCGCTCAACTCCGACGATGCCAACGAGGGCGTGTCGGCGTTCCTGGAGAAGCGTGAACCCAAGTGGCAGGGACGCTGACCCGGATGGCCACGGATCCGCGGAGTCCGGCCGCCGGGCTCCAGGGCTCACGCTGCTCCGGCTGCGCGGTGACGGTCTACCCCGCGGAGGACGCGTGCCCGCGCTGCGGGGAGTCCGCCGACCCGGCGGCCCTCCAGGGCACGGGCACGCTGTGGACCTGGACGGTGCAGCGGTACGCCCCCAAGTCGCCGCCCTACCAGACCCCGCCCGGAGGCTTCGCACCGTTCGCGCTCGGCTACGTCGAGCTGGCGGAGGGCGTGCGGGTGGCCGCCGTCCTCGACCTCGACGACCTCGGCGACATCCGCATCGGCATGCCCCTGACCGTGACCGCGGGCCCCGGCGTCCCGCGGGCCAGGCCCACCGCCCGCGGCGAGGAGGCAACGTGAGCACCGAGGTCCTGATCTGCGGCGCCGGGCGCACCCCGTTCGGCCGGTCCGAGGCCACGGGCCGCCGGCTGGCCGTCGGCGCCGTGAGCGCGGCGCTGGCCGACGCCGGAATCGCGTGGCCGCGCGTGCGGGCCGCGTTCGGTGGCAGCGACAGCGCGGGGCTCGCCGACACCCTGGTGTCCCAACTCGGCCTGACCGGGCTGCCGTTCGTCAACGTCAAGAACGGCTGCGCCACCGGCGGCAGCGCGCTCATCTCCGCCGTGAACGCCATCCGCTCCGGCATGGCGGACGTCGTCCTCGCCGTCGGCTTCGACAAGCACCCGCGCGGCGCCTTCGACCCCAGGCCCGAGGACTGGGGCCTGGGAGCGGAATACGGCAGCGACGGGCTGATGGTGACCACCCAGTTCTTCGGCATGAAGATCCAGCGCTATATGCACGACCACGAGATCACCGCGCGCACTCTCGCCCTGGTCGCCGAGAAGGCGTACCGCAACGGTGCCCTGACCCCCGACGCATGGCGCCGCAAGCCGCTGTCAGCCGAGGAGATCCTCGGCTCCGGCATGGTCAGCGACCCCCTGACCCGCTACATGTTCTGTTCCCCCGGAGCGGGCGCGGCCGCGCTGGTGCTCTGCTCCCCGGAAGCCGCCCGCACCATGGACGGCACACCGGTCGCCCTGCGCTCGGCCGCCGTCCGCACCCGGCGCTTCGGCTCGTTCGAAGTCTTCAGCCCGTGGATCCCCGCGGGCGAGCTGACCAGCGTCAGCCGTGACGCCTCGGCCGCCGCCTTCGAGGAGGCGGGGGTCGGCCCCGGCGACGTCGACGTGTGCCAGCTCCAGGACACCGAGAGCGGCGCGGAGGTCATGCACATGGCCGAATGCGGCTTCTGCTCGGACGGCGAGCAGGAGCGGCTGGTCGCCTCCGGCGCCACCGGAATCGGCGGAACGCTGCCGGTCAACACCGACGGCGGCTGCATCGCCAACGGCGAACCCATCGGAGCCTCGGGGCTGCGCCAGGTCTACGAGGTCGTCCAGCAGCTGCGCGGCCGGGCCGGTGAACGCCAGGTCCCGGGGCGGCCCCGCGTCGGCTTCACCCATGTGTACGGCGCCCCGGGCGTGAGCGCCTGCACGGTGCTGTCCCGCTGAGCGTCCCAATGTCCCGCCGAACATCCCGCCCGATCGGAGGTGGCACAGAAGTGGCAGAAGAGATGAGCGGCATCCCCGAACCCGAGGAGTTCCGCGCCCGAGCCCGGCAGTGGCTCGGCACCGTCGCCCGGCCCCGCGCCGCCGACGGGGAGTGGGGCAGCGGCTCCGACTCCGTCGCCGTGTTCGACAACTGGACCGAGGAGCAGGAACGCGAGCACACCGCCCGCGTCCAGGAGTGGGAACGCACCCGCTACGACCAGGGGTGGTCCGCACTCCACTGGGAGGAGACCTACGGGGGCCGGGGCCTGCCCGCGTACTACGAGCAGCTCTACCGCGCCGAGGAAGCGGCCTTCGACGTGCCGCACCGCCCCGAGATCTTCCCGGTGACGCAGGCGCTCGTCGCCCCCGCGATCGCCCTCTGGGGCACGGAGGAGCAGAAACGGCGCTGGCTGCGGCCCATGCTGCGGACCGACGAACTGGCCTGCCAGCTGTTCTCGGAGACCGAGGCCGGATCCGACCTCGCCGCGGTGCGCACCCGTGCGGTGCGCGAGGGCGAGCACTGGGTGCTGACCGGGCACAAGGTGTGGACCTCCGGAGCCCGCGTCGCCACCTGGGGCGTCGCGGTGTGCCGCACCGATCCGGCGGTGCGCAAACACGCGGGCATCACCGTCTTCCTGGTGCGCATGGACGCGCCCGGCGTCACCGTACGGCCCATCCGGCAGATGACCGGTGGCACCAGCTTCAACGAGGTCTACCTCGACGGCGTGGCCGTGCCCGACACCGACCGGCTCGGCCCGGTCGGCGAGGGCTGGCGGGTCACGCTCAGCGTGCTGGCCGCCGAACGGCTCGACTCCGGCAGCCTCGGCCTCGACAACGCCGACCGGGCCCTGGACCTCGCCGCGCACCTGCCACGCCCCCTCACCGGCGCCGAACAGCAGCGGGCCGCCGACCTCCACATCCGCACCCTGGTCCAGCGGCTCATCGGCCTGCGCGTGACCGCCGCACTCGTCGCCGGACGCGAACCCGGCGCGGAAGCCTCGGTCGGCAAGCTGTACGCCACCGAGACCATGCGCCGCACCAGCGACCTGGTGTCCGAACTGCTGGGTCCGAACCTCGTGGCCGACACGGGGGAGTGGGGCACCTACGCCTGGACGGAACACCTGCTCGGCGCCCCCGGCTACAGCATCGCGGGCGGCACCGACGAGATCCAGCGCACCATCCTCGCCGAACGCGTCCTCGGCCTGCCCAAGGAGCCCACCCGATGAGCACGGCCACCCGAGGGACGCAGCTGGCCGCCCGGGTCCGCGAGCGGCTCGCCCGCCACCACCCGGGCGCGCCGGTCGGCGAGCTGACCGTACTGCCGGGCGGCCACTCCGGGCTGACGTACTCGGTCACGGCGGGGGACGCCCGGTACGTCATCAAGGCGGTGCCGCCCGGACAGCGGCCCGTCGGACGCAACGACGTCCTGCGCCAGGCACGGGTGCTGGGCGCGCTGGCCGGGTCCACGGTGCCGGTTCCGGGTGTCGTGGCCGTTGACGAGACCGAACCCGCCTGGTTCGCCATGGACTTCGCCGCCGGGGAGGCCGTCGAGCCGGTGCTGGACGAGCACGAGGTGCCCGACGCGACGGCCCGCGCCCGGATGCTGGAGATCGCCGCCGTCCTGCGGCGGCTGCACACCACCGATGTCGATACCCCCGGTCTCGGCGCGCCCGCACCCCTCGACGCCGCCGGTGAGCTGGAGCGGTGGAGCCGCACCCTGCACGCCGTCCCCGCCGAACTGCGGCCCGGCGGGGAGGAGTTGCTGGCCCGTCTCGCCGACGACGTGCCGCGAAGCCTCCCGCCGGTGCTGCTGCACGGGGACTTCCGGCTCGGCAATGTGCTGTGCGCGGACGAACGCGCCGTGGCCGTCGTGGACTGGGAGATCTGGAGCGTCGGCGACCCGCGGATCGACCTCGGCTGGTTCCTGCTCTTCGCCGACCACCGCAACTTCCCCCGGCTGGGACACCCCGTGCCCGGCCTGCCCGGCGAGACCGAACTGATGGACACCTACCGCGACGGCCGTCCCGCCCTGCCCGCCATGGACTGGTTCCGGGCACTCGGCCGCATGAAGATGGCCGCGATCATGGGCCACAATCTGCGCCGCCACCGCGAGGGCAAGCACCACGACCCGGACCAGGAACGCCTGCCGCCCACCATCGCCGCGATGATCCGCACGGCGCGCGCCATCCTCGGCTGATCCGGACCGGCCACCGAACAGGAGCACACGTGGACTTCGGATTCTCGCCCCGCGCGAGTGAACTCCAGGACCGCATACGGTCGTTCATGGACCAGCACGTCCTTCCCGCGGAAGCGGTGTACGACCGGCAGCTGGCCGAAGCGGACGACCCGCACGCGCTGCCGCCGGTCATGGCCGGGCTGAAGGAGAAGGCCCGCGCCGAGGGCCTGTGGAACCTCTTCATGGCACACGGCGACTGGGGCGCGGGCCTCAGCAACCTCGAATACGCGCCGCTCATGGAACTGGCCGGGCGCTCCATCATCGGCCCCGAAGTGTTCAACTGCTCGGCGCCCGACACCGGCAACATGGAACTCCTCGCGCTGTACGGCACCCCCGAACAACAGGAGCGCTGGCTGCGCCCCCTGCTCGACGCCGAGATCCGCTCGTGCTTCGCCATGACCGAGCCGGAAGTCGCCAGCTCCGACGCCCGCAACATCCGCACCCGCATCACCCGCGACGGCGACAGTTACGTCGTCAACGGCCGCAAGTGGTACACCTCCGGGATCCTCGACCCCGACTGCGAGCTCATCATCCTGATGGGCAAGACGGACCCGCAGGCGCCCACCTACCGGCAGCAGAGCATGCTGCTCATCCCCCGGGACACCCCGGGCATCACGGTCCTGCGCGACCTGCCGATGTTCGGCTACACCGACCGGCTCGGCCACGGCGACGTGCTCTTCGAGGACGTCCGCGTACCGGTGGAGAACATCCTCGGCGGCGAGGGCGAGGGCTTCGCGCTCGCCCAGGGACGGCTCGGCCCGGGGCGGATGCACTACGCGATGCGCGCCGTGGGATTCGCCGAGCGCGCGCTTCAGCTGATGTGCGAGCGCGTCACCGCACGCACTGCCTTCGGCGGGCCCCTCGCCGACCGGGGCGTGGTCCGCGAATGGATCGCCCGCAGCCGCATCGAGATCGAGCAGCTGCGACTCCTCGTCCTCAAGTCGGCCTGGCTGATGGACACCGTCGGCAACGCCGCCGCCCGCATGGAGGTGGCCGCCATCAAGGTCGCGGCGCTGGAGGTCGCCCACAAGGTGGTCGACCGCGCGGTGCAGGCCCACGGCGCGGCGGGCGTCAGCGACGACACCGTACTCGCCCGGCTGTACGCCATCACCCGGGCGCTGCGCATCGCCGACGGCCCCGACGAAGTACACCTGCGGACGGTGGCCCGCCAGGAACTGGACAAGTACGCAACGACCCGACCGACGACGGGAGCAGCGTGAGCGCCAACAGCCTCGACGGCAAGGTGGCCGTCATCACCGGCGGATCCCGCGGCATCGGCCTCGGCATCGCCGCCGCCTACCGGGCGGCCGGAGCACACGTGGTGATCGCGGCCCGCAAAGCGGCCGGACTCGCCCAGGCGCGCGAGGAACTGCTGCGTACCAAGGGCGACGGCGACCTCCACACCGTGGTGGCCAACGCCGGTGAACCCGAGCAGGCCGAGACTTGCGTCGAGGAAACGATGGCCCGCTTCGGCCGCCTCGACGTCCTCGTCAACAACGCGGCCACCAACCCGTACCACGGCGAGCTGCTCGACCTGGACCTGCCGCGCGCGGAGAAGACCGTCCGCGTCAACCAGTACGGCATGATCGCCTGGACCCGGTACGCCTGGCGGGCCTGGATGGCCGAGCACGGGGGAGCGGTGGTCAACGTCGCCTCCGTCGGCGGGCTCATCGTCGACCCGTACATCGGCTACTACAACGCCACCAAGGCCGCCATGCTGCACATGACCCGGCAGCTCGCCTACGAACTCGGGCCGCGCGCTCGTGTCAACGCCATCGCCCCCGGGCTCATCAAAACCGAGCTGGCGCGGGCGGTGTGGGAGGTCCGCGAGCCGATCCTCACCGCCAAACTGCCGCTGCGGCGCCTCGGCACGGTGGAGGACGTGGCCCACGCGGCACTGTTCCTGGCCTCCGACGCCTCGTCCTGGATGACCGGCCAGACCCTGGTGCTCGACGGCGGCGCCACCGCCCTGCCGATCGGGGTGGACGCATGAGCACACCGCGGCCCGCCGCTGAGCTGTTCTCACTCCGGGGCAGGACGGCCCTGGTCACCGGCGCCTCCGCCGGACTCGGCGCACGCTTCGCCACCGTCCTCGCGCAGGCCGGAGCCACCGTGTACGCCGCCGCCCGGCGCCTCGACCGGCTGAAGGAACTCGCCGACTCCGACGCGCGGATCCACCCGGTCGCCTGTGACGTCTCACGGGACGAAGACCGTACGCGGCTCGTGGAAACCGCGCGCGCCGCCACAGGACACGTCGACATCCTCGTCAACAACGCGGCCACGTCCGGGGAGACCCGCGCCGAGGACGAATCCCCGGACGCCTTCGCCGACGTCCTCGGCGTCAACCTCACCGCGCCCTTCCACCTGGCACGCCTCGTGGCCGAGGCACCCACCGGGGACGGGGCGCCGCCCCGGAGCGTCATCAACGTCTCCTCCATCCTCGGCCTGGTCACCGCCGCCCCGCTCGGCGGCGCGAGCTACTCCGCGTCCAAGGCCGGACTGATCGGGCTGACCCGGGAGCTGGCCGGACAGTGGGGCTCGCGCGGCACCCGCGTCAACGCGCTCGCCCCCGGCTGGTTCCGCACCGAGATGACCGCCGACCTCTTCGGCGACGAGCGCTCCGCCCGCTGGGTCGAGCGCAACACCCTGCTGCGGCGCGGCGGCGACGGACATGAACTCGACGGCGCGCTGCTGTTCCTCGCCTCGGATGCCTCCTCGTACTGCACCGGGCAGATCCTGACCGTCGACGGCGGATGGACCGCGCGATGAGCGTCGGCATCGAGATGGACGACGGTCTGGCCCGCCTCACCCTGCGCCGCGGCGAGGCGGGCAACGCCATCGACCTGGACATGGCGCGCGGACTGCTGGACGCGGCACGGACCTGCGCGGCGGAGCGCGTACGGGCCGTCCTGCTGACCGGCGAGGGGAAGTCCTTCTGCGTCGGCGGCGACCTCGGGGAGTTCTCCCGGCTCTCCGGCGCGGCACTGGAGAAGCACCTCACCGCGGTGACCGACGCGCTCCATGACGCGCTGCGCACGTTCGCGGCGAGCGACGCGCCCATGGTGGCCGCCGTACAGGGAGCCGTCGCGGGCGCGGGCCTCGGCCTGGCCGCGTCCGCCGATGTGACCCTCGCCGCCGACACCGCCTCCTTCACCGCCGCGTACACGGGCATCGGCTACTCGCCGGACGCCGGGGTCAGCTGGTTCCTGCCGCGCCTCGTCGGCCCCAAGCGGGCCCTGGACCTGCTGCTGACCAACCGCCGCATCACGGGGGCAGAAGCCGCGGACATCGGACTGGTGAGCCGGGTCGTCGCCCCCGCCCGCCTGACCGCGGAGGCCGCGCGTACGGCCGAGGCGCTGCGCCGCGGGCCCACTGCCGCCTTCGGCGCCACCCGACGTCTCGTCGCCGCCGGGCTGACCGCCGACCTCGGCCCGCACCTGGACCGGGAGGCCCGCGCGATCGCCGCCGCGGCCGCGTCCGACGCCGGGCAGGAGGGAGTCGCCGCCTTCCTGGGCAAACGGGCGCCCGACTTCACGCGCGGCGCGAGCAACAGCTGAACGTATGCCCGGAACCCCTGACTCAAAGCCGACCGAGTCGAGCGGAAGCAGCCCGAGTCGATTGGCAACTGAGTTCAGCTTGGGGCTACTCTCGGGTACCGACGAGGTGGACGGCGGCCAGGAGACGGGGTCATGGCGACAAGGGTTGAACCGGAAGCGGGACCGAGGTCCAAGCGCGCCGCCATTCTGGCGGCTGCCGTCGACTGCTTCGGCGAGACGGGCTTCGAGGCCACCAAGTGGTCGACGGTGGCGGAGCGGGTCGGCATCGGGCAGACGGCGCTCTACCACTACTTCGAGTCCAAGACCCACTGTCTGCTCACGATCATGCGGCTGGAGCTCCAGCGCTCGCACGACAAGTTCACGGAGACGACCGCGGACGTCACCGACCCGGTGGAGGCTCTCCGGGCGGCCGTGCGCGCGGCGTACGACGTCTCCGACCACGAAGTTCTCCAGATGCGGATCCTGCACAACCACATGGATCTGCTCTCCGGCCCGCGCAAGTCCAAGCGGGAGGAGGCCGAGCGCGTCGAGGCCCGTCAGCTGGTCCAGCTCGTCGAGCGGGACTGGACGAACCTGCTGGTCCGGGGCATGTCCCAGGGAGTGTTCCCGCTTCGGGACGCCCAGCTGCTGGGCGCGGGTGTGCTCGGCCTGATCGTCAGCGTCTGGCGCTGGTACCGGCCGTCGGGGCCCACGCCGCTGTCGGAGATCAGCGAGCTGATCGAGGGCGCCTGCGTACGGATGGTCGCCACGTGACGCGCTGAGCGCCCCTGTTAGCTCCTGCCCCCGGTGGACCTCCGCCGGGGGCTTTGCCATGCCCGCGCCCTGTCCACGCCGAAGCCGTGCCGAAGGCACAGGATGGTCTCGTACGGACTCTTGTCAGCCGTATTTCGCCGGGATTACCATGCGAATTGAATTGAACTTGACTCAGGTTGATCTGGGGCCGGCGACGCGGCCCCCTCCCGGCCGCCCAGGCTCTCCCGCCCGGCGACCATCCACCAGACCCTAATGAGCGGCCGCCGACCGAAAGGGCCCCCTCATGGTGTTGCGCGCGTATTTCGCCGGTATGGACAGCCGCCGGCCGGAACAGACACTCGAACTCCTGGAACCCGACTTCCGGTTCCTCATCGCTCTGCCGGGCAAGGAGGTCACCGGCACCTCCAGGGAAGACTTCGCCGCGTACATCGCGGGCCGCAACCCCGTGGACCGGACACACGAGATCCTGCGCCACGGCCGGGACGGCGACCTGGAGACCGTATACGGAGTGGTGACCGAGGGCGGGGAGTACACCGGCTCCTTCCACTCGGCAGCGGTGCTCTCGCCCGGCGGACTCATCGCCCGTTACCAGGCATTCTTCACCGTTTCCTTCCAGCTGATCGACTGGGCCGGGGACAGGAGCCGGGTATGACGGGCACCCCGGCGGCGGCCCCCTTCCTCACCGCGTGGTTCGAGATCCTCGACGGGGACGAACCCGCCAAGATCCTCGACCTGATCAGCGACGACTTCGCCCTCTCCATCCTGTTCTCCACCGGCGACGGCGACGCCACCGACTTCGCCGGGGGCCGCGCCGCCCTGGTCGGCTACCTCGAACAGCGCGAGCGGGGCACCCGCACCCACCACCGGCTGGCGGCCACCACGGTCGGCCCGGACGAATTCTTCCTGGGCGAGGTACGGCGCGCGGGCGTCCCCGAGGCGAGCTTCGTCGCCGCCGGGCGGGTGAACGGCGACGGGCGGCTCCAGCGCCTGCTGATCGGGCGTTCGTCCGAGATCCGCTTCACCTGACCCCGACCCCTGACCGCTCACCTGACCTGCGAAGGACCGTCATGTACAACCTCGTCCTGCTGGCAGCCCGGCCCCCGGAGTGGACACACGAGCAGTTCATCACGTGGTGGCGCGGCGACCACGCGAAGCTGACCTGCCGCCTCCCCGGACTGCGCAGCTGGCGGCACACCGAGATCGACGCCGCCCTGGAGCCGCGCTCCGCAGGCTGGGACGGCATCTCCGTCCTCGGCTTCGACTCCCCCGAGGACCTCAAGAAGGCCCTCGCGAGCCCTGAATGGGCCGACGCCGTCGCCCAGGTAGGCGACATGAAGGGCCGCCGCATCGCGGTCATGGGACCCGAGGCGGAGATGTTCGCCGCCTGAGGAAGGACGAGATGCGACAGGTAGTGCGTGAGTTCCAACGGCGGGCCGCCGAGGCCGACTTCGTCGCCGTCGTCGACGACACGGGCAGCCATACGGCCCGGCAACTCCTGGACGAGGCCGAGCGGCTGGCCGGGGCGCTGTCCGCAGGCACGGCCGACGGAGCCGTCGGCACCGTCCTGATCCAGGCGGACAACTCATGGCGCACGGTCGCCGCCACCCTCGCCGCGGGCCTCAGCGGCGGGGACGGCGGGGTCATCGCGCTGGTCAACCGGCACACCACACGGGCCGAATTCGCCACCGCCTGGGAGGACATCCGCCCCGACGCCGTCGTCGCCGAACCCTCGGCGATCGACGAGTGGGCGGTGTCGACACGGCTGCCGGGCCCGGAGCGCACCGTGCTCGACGGCTGGACGTGCCGGTCCACACCGCACCCACGCGAGGTGTCCCGCTGGTCGGGCGGCGTCCTGATCGGCCTGACCTCCGGATCGACCGGGCGGCCCAAAGGCGTCGTACAGTCCGAACAGGCCCTGCGCTACGCGGCCGAGACCACCATCACCGTCAACGGGCTGTCGCCGGGCGACGCCGTCGCCGCGATCGTCCCGCTGTCGTCGACGGCCGCGTACTGCTTCGGGGTCTATCTCTCCCTGCTGCTGCGCGGGCCGCTCGTCATGACGGGCAAGTGGGACCGGGCCCTCGCGCCGCGGCGCATGGCCGAGGCAGGTGTCCGCTGGACCATGTGCGTACCGACCATGGTGCTCCAGATGGGCGACGAGGCGGCCGGGTCCGGCATCCTCCGGGGCGTCCGGTCGATCACCGTCGGCGGCGGACCCATGGACCGCGCAGCCCTGGCCCGCGCCGAACGCTCCCTGGGCACAAGGATCCTGCGGGTCTTCGGCATGTCCGAGTGCCTGGGCCACACCTCGCCGAGCCCCGACGACCCCGAGGAGATCCGGCTCGGCAGGGACGGCCGCCCCTTCCCGGGCACGGACGTGCGCGCGCTCACCCCCGACGGCCGGGTGGCGGGCCCCGGTGTGACCGGCCGGGCGCAGGTGCGCGGACCGTCCCTCTTCCTCGGATACGCCGGTGACGGAAGGGCCGTTCCCCCGGCGCTGACGGAGGACGGCTATCTGCCCACCGGCGATCTGCTGGTCACCCATGAGGACGGCACCCTCACCATCATGGGGCGCGAGAAGGACATCATCATCCGGGGCGGCCGCAACATCGACATCACGGAGATCGAGCGCGCGGTCGCGGGCCACCCGCGCGTGGCCCGGGCATGTGTGGCGCCGGTCCCCGACGATGTCCTCGGCGAACGCGTGGCGCTGCTCGTCGTCACCACGGACGGCGGCCGTATCGACCTGGACGAGATGACCGGGCACCTGGAGAGCATCGGACTGTCCAAGACCAAGTGGCCCGAATACGTGTACGGTACCGACGAGTTGCCCCAGACGAAGGTCGGCAAGCTCGACCGGGGCGGGGCCCGGGACCTGGCCGTCAGACTGCACGGACGAGGAGGAACATGACAGCGCGGTTCGACCAGGGCCCCTGGGCGGCGGCCGGAGTCCAGACCGTACAACCCGGGGTGCACCGCGTGCCCCTGCCCCTGCCCAACGACGGCCTGCACGCCGTGAACGTCTACCTCCTGGAGGACCTGGACGACGACGGCGGCATCGTCATGATCGACGGCGGCTGGGCGATCCCCGAGGCGCGCAAGACGCTCGAGGAGGCCCTTGCCGCCATCGACCGCGACCCCGGCGACATCAGCCACATCCTGGTCACCCACATCCACCGCGACCACTACACCCACGCCGTGGAGCTGCGCCGACTGCTGGGCTCGCGCGTCTACCTCGGCGCGGGGGAACGCCCGGGACTGGAGATGCTCGACCGCCTGCGCAGCGACCAGCCCGTCGGCTCGCTGCGCACCCTGCGCGCCGCCGGAGCCGGGGAACTCGCCGACCACATCGAGGCGATGGACCACGGCGGCTACGACCCGAGTGTGTGGGAGGCCCCCGACCGCTGGCTCGGCGCCGAAACCCTCCGCTTCGGCGACCGCGAGCTGCGCGTCGTCCCCACCCCCGGACACACCAAGGGCCATGTGGTCTTCCTGGACGAGCAGCGCGGACTGCTGTTCTCCGGGGACCACGTCCTGCCGCACATCACTCCCTCCATCGGCTTCGAACTGGCCGAACCGGGCGGCCGTCCGCTCGCCGACTACCTGGACTCGCTGCGGCTGATGACCCGGTACGCCGACGCCCGCCTGCTGCCCGCGCACGGACCGGTCACCGACAGCGCCCACAGCCGGGTCGGTGAACTGCTCGCCCACCACGACGACCGGCTGGCCGGGAGCCTGGCCGCGCTCGGCGAGGACACGCTCGACGCCCACGCGGTGGCGCGGGGGCTCACCTGGACTCGCCGGGCCGTGCCGTTCGGGAGCCTGAGCGCCTTCAACCAGATGCTCGCGGTCAACGAGACCGCCGCCCACCTGGACGTCCTCGTGCTCCGGGGCCAGGTGACGGTGGCGTTCGCCGACGGTGTGAACCAGTACACGCGCGTGCGGTGATGAGCCGCGTCATTGGGCGCGCAGTCAGTGGGTGCGCAGGCCCTGCTTCACCTTGTCGAAGACGGGACGGTAGGTGTCCCACTGCTCGTCGGGCGCGGAGAGGTAGATGTCGTACTCCTTGCCGCCCTCCCGCCCGAAGCCGAGGTCGATGGCGCGGAAGGTGCGCACTCTGCCGGCGAACGTGCACTCCCAGATCGCCGCGGGCTGCCCCCGGAAGGTGGTGCGGTCCAGGCGCAGCCGCTGGTACACGTCGTAGTTCTTCTTCGTGTTCGCCTCGATGTCCCGGAAGTGCGCCACGGGCGACGGCCCGGCCGGGTCCACCATGCCGATCGTGATCTCGACCAGGCCGGAAGGGTCGATGTACTTGACTCCGTCGCTCGTTCGGTCGCTCAGCTTCCACCCGTTCGGCACGGGGAAGGAGACGCCGAGCTTCTTCTCCTCGACCAGGTGGTAGCCGCGGGGCACGGGCGGGGGAGTGGAGGCGGAGGGTTTCGCCTCGCCGCCGCCCTGCTGCCCGCCGCCGTCCGGCCACATGTAGGTGGCACCGGCCACGGCCAGGGTCGCGAGCGCCACCGCCGCGGCGCTCCACACCACGCGGCGCCGCCTACGACGGCCGCCGCCGGTTCGCTCGGGCGTGGCCACGGTCCCGGGCGGTGGCGGGGCGACGGCCGTGGCCGGGGCATCGTGGCGTGGCGCCCGGACCCGGGTCGGTTCCTCCGCCACCACCGACTTCAGCTCCCGCTCCGTCTCCTCCGCCGACGGCCGGTCGTCGGGCTCCTTGGCCAGCAGCGCCTCGATCAGCGGCGCCAGCGGCCCGGCGTGGCGCAGCGGCGGCAGCGGGTCGACGGCGTTGGCGTACGCCGTCTCGATCGCCGTGTCCCGCCGGAACGGGGGGTGTCCTTCCACCGCTTGGTAGAGCGTCGCGCCCAGCGCCCAGAGGTCCGAGAAGGGGCCGGGCTTCCGGCCCCTGACCCGCTCAGGGGCCATGTACTCGATGGAGCCGATCATCTCGCCGGTCCGGGTCAGCGTCGGCGTTCCGCTGGTCACGGCAATGCCGAAGTCGGTGAGGACGATCCGGTCGTCGGCGCCGAGCAGCACATTGCCGGGCTTGACGTCACGGTGCAGCACCCCGGCCGCGTGCGCGGCCCAGAGCGCGGCGACCATGCCCAGGCCGACCCGCGCCGCCTCCTGGGGCGCGACGGTACCGCGCTCCTTGAGCAGCGCGCCGAGCGTCGTGGACGGCACGTACTCCATGACGATGCACGGCAGCCCCTCGTCGTCGTCCACGACGTCGTGGACGACGACCACGTTCGGATGGGTGATGCGGGCGGCGCTCCGCGCCTCGCGGCGGGTGCGCTCGTACAGCGTGGAGAGTTCGTCGTCGGAGAGATGGTGCGGAGCGTGTATCCGCTTGAGCGCCACCTGGCGGCCCAGCACATCGTCCTCGGCCCGCCACACCGTGCCCATGCCGCCGCTGCCGATCCGCTCGGTCAGCCGGTACCGATGTGCGACCAGCGGCTCCTTGTCCGACACCAGCATCCCTCTTCGTTCTGACCTGCCGTGCGCGATGTGCCTCGACACGATAACCGGCGTGAGCGCGCACGCCCCCATGGCCCTCCCCGCGTGCCGGGTACTGTCCCGCACACACCGTGAACCGGGGGCGCCGAAGTTCCCGCCTCAGCAGGTGGTGTTGGTCTGGGTGAGCAGCCCCAGGCGCCAGGGGAGCTGGGAGTAGTCGCCACTGGCCGACGGGTTCATGCCCTGGTAGAGGAATTGGAGGCGGCAGGGATTGATGGTCATGGTCTGGTCGTTTCCGGTCCGGATGAGTTCGCCGTGGCTGATGTCCCGGGTCCAGGCGCCGGCGGGGAAGGTGACGTTGTTGCTGCGGGCGAAGGGATTGGACTCGGTGGCGGCCAGCGGCTGCCACTGGCCGGTGAGCCCCTGGGCGGTGAAGGAGCGGTAGTAGCGCCTGCCGTCGCTGCCGATGGCCTCCATCAGCAGCAGATAGGTGCCGGTCCCCTGCACACGGTAGACCGCACCGCCTTCGAACAGGGCGAACTTGGAGTCCTGGAGGACGAGTTGGGTGTTCCGGAAGCCGCCCGGGAACTCCCCGACCGTGGTTTCCGAGCGGAACACGTGGCCGTTGTCGTCCGCGGAGAACAGGTAGCACATGGCGGTGTCGCAGACGACCCAGTAGTCCAGGGTGCCCGACCCGGCGGCGTTGTCGAAGGTCTTGGGCGCCGACCAGCTGCGGGGGTTTCCCGGGTCGGTGCTGGTGGAGTAGGACGGCGGGCCGGTCTGGTACACGAGGTACCACAGGCGCTTGGGCGCGAAGTAGAAGACCTGGGGCGCGGCCGCGTACCGGTTGCCGATGTTGGGATTGGTGTCCAGATACGTCAGCGGCGCCGACCCCGCCTGCGACCAGTCGGTGAAGCTGGTGTAAGCCATGCTCCAGGCGCCCTGGGTGTTGGCGGTCGTCATGAAGACGTGCCACTTCCCGTTCGCCTGCACCACGGTCGGGTCCTTGACGGCGACGACGGGGTGGGCGGCGTCGGGCTTGGGCGCGATCAGCGGTCCGCTGGAGGACCACTGGAAACTGCCCGGCAGCTGTGCGGCGGGTCCTGCGGCCGCGCGCGCGTCCGCGGGGAGGGCGAACAGCGACATCGCCAGACCCAGCAGGAACACCGCGGCCGCGCGGCAGGCGCGCGGGCGGAGGTGTCGTCCTGGAAGCATGAAGGGCTCCAAGGGGCATCGGGGCCCGCCGCACGACACCAGGTACGCCCTTGCGGATCCGGAACGGTGGCGCGTGGGGAGGGCCTTACCGGAACGGATGGTGCGGGTGCGTGTACGTGTGCTGCCGTGCCTGGTTCGCGTACGCCCTCGTGCACGGCACGCAAACCGATCCGGCCCAGCTAGGTTCGGGATATCGGACGTCGGCCGGACTCTCGGATGTCATGGACTATAGGGGGCTCACGAAGCGCGTCAATACCTCGCGCACCACCCACCGTCCGGAACCATGTGCCGGTTGATTGCGACCTGTCGGGTGGGGGCCGGGTGGGGCAGGCTGGCCCCGCCGGGCCTCCCGGGACCGGCCGGGGACGCAAGAAGGGGCGTGGGACGTGAGACGGCAGGCCGACGAGGACGTGCACAGAATCGGCACCGCCGACGGATACGGCCGTTGATGGCGGGCGAGCGGTCCGGGTTATGGGCCCGGCTGCTGGGGGCGTTATCCGGGCGCGAGCCCGGACGCCCCACGGAGGAGGGGGAGGTCTGGGCGTACTTCCCGCCCGGCGCCCCGGCCGGATACCGGCAACTGCGGGTGTGCCAGGTGCCGGACGGGGAGGACTTCGCCCGGCTCACCTGGCAGGTGTGCGGCGTGTGCCGGAGGGGCCTGGTCCGGAAGATCCGGGTCGCCGAACGATGGCAGCGCCGGGGCTACGGCAGCCGCATGATGATGCGGGCCTTACGCGACTGCGAGACGTACACCTGGACGACCACCAAGCAGTCGGAGTTCGGCGAGAGCTTCTTCGCGGCGCTCGCGGCCGCCACCGGCATCGACTTCAGCCCCGACTCCCGGGCCTGCGACCACATGCGGGCCGCGCGGGGCGCCGCCCACGAGGAGTCCAGGAGGGAGCCCCCGCAGCCGTACGACAGCCCCGGTGAGCCCCGTTGGTCCCACAGGGACGGGCTGGGCCGCTGAGCGGCGGAGGCGGCAGGGTTCACCGCCCGCCCGCGCCCTCGACCAGCACATCGCTCGCCGGGCGGCGGACCATGACGCGCCGGGACTTCGGGGGCGCCTTTTGGGACGCCCCCTCGGGCTCGGGCGGGTGAGGGGGATGGGACGGCACCAGGCTCCGCAGCGCCTGGGAGGGTTCGAGACCCAGCTCGTCGAGCAGCACCCGGCGGCACTGCTCGAACTGCCGCAGGGCCGCGCCCCTGTTGCCGGCGGCGAGATGTGCCGTGATCAGTACGCGATGAGCGCTCTCCCGCAGGGGTTCCGCGCGGACGGCGGCCAGCCCGGAGGCGACGGCCTCACCGTGGCGGCCCGCCGCCGTCAGCCGCTCGGTCATCGCCTCCAGGGCGTACAGCCGGAGTTCGTGGTATTGCTCCTGCTCGATCAGCACCCACTCGTTCTCCGACCACTCGGGTAACAGATCGGACGAGAGGTCCGCCCGCGTCTGGGCGGTGAGGATGTCGTCGCAGGGGTGTGCCATGTCCAGCAGCTGGTGCGCCCGCGTGGCCGCCGCGTGGATGTCCACGGCGATGTGTTTGGCGATCGCCAGCTCCTGCGTGGACGCGTCGATGACCTGATGTCCCGTTCGGGTCGCGCGCCACAAAGACGATCTGAGGTTGGCGTTGGCGCGGGACGCCGTGACGTCGGGCCACAGCATTCCGGCCACATACGTTCGCGTTCGTGGCATGTCCTGGAGGGCGAGGAACGCCAGGAGGCGCTGGGCGCTGGAAGAAAGAGTAACGCGTTTATGATCGACCGATAGCGCGAAGCTTTTGAGCAGCCTCAACGTAATGACGTGGCCTTCTGCGCTCATCGGCCCCCCGGGCGATATTGGCTTCAGCGAATGATCCCATAGCGGCAATCGGGATGTTCCCCAGCCATGTTACGAGCAATTCATGATCGTGCGCCCTGCCCTTCGGCTACAGAACGCTAAACGGCCGGGCATCACCGGGACGTCGCGGAAACGTCACCTGTCCGGCGTCGGTTCGAGTAGCTGATCGAGCCAGGCACGCACGGCCGCGAGCACGTCGTCGACCGCGCTCACCGCGGTCGGAGGTGCCTGGTGCCGCCCGCCCGTCAGCACAATGCGCGCCCGGAAGCCGTCGGGCCTTCCCTCTTCCACCCACACTCGGAGGATCAGGACGCCGGCCTGCTCTGAGTGGATTTCCATGGAAGGAAAATATGCCTTATCCGTGTCACCCCGGCGTTGTCGGCGCGTGACCGCCGACGTCATCGCCGTGGGGCGGAAACGGGCTGGTGACGCTCGTGTGATGGGTGAATCGCGATTGCGCCACGCCGGGCCCTGCATCCTCATCGAGGCACGCTTTCGGGCGCGGAGCACGGGGAGGATTCGCATGGGTGACTTCGGCGTCATCGCCGACGTCTCGACGGTCATCGTGGAGACCTTGACCCAGTCCTTGCGCGGGCTCAGCCAGGTGGAACCGCCGATCGCGGAACTCAACGATCTCTCCGAGACGGTGCAGACACCACCGCCGAAACTCACCGTGTTCCTTTACGAGATCGCCGAGGACCCGACCTCGCGCAACCGCCCACCGGTGCGCTCCCAGCCACCCGACCCGCCATTCACCCGCAAGCCGCCGATGGCCCTGCTGCTGCGCTACCTGGTCACCCCCTGGGGCGGCGACCAGGAGACCCAGCACCGGATGCTCGGCCGGGCGATGCAGACGTTCTACGACGACGCGATCCTGGACGGCACCCAGCTGTCCGGCAGCCTGGCGGCGAGCACCGACTCGCTGCACCTCAGCCTGACCCCGCTCACCCTGGACCAGAAGTCCTGGGTCTGGTACGCGATCCAGAAGCCGTACCGGCTGTCGCTGAACTACGAGGTGCGCGTCGTCAACCTGGACTCCGCCGTCGACACGGCGGTCCGGCCCGTGCACAGCCGGGTCATCAGCGGGGCGGCGACGCCATGAGCCGTTTCCGACCGCTGGAGCGCTCGACGCTCCACAGCCCCGCCTGGTTCATCCCCTTCGACGACTACGCCCGGCGGGTGCGCGCCGCCGGGGTGACGGTCCAGCTGGACCGGTTCGAGGACGGCGCCTGGCTGCCGCTGGACGACGTGGCGGTGCGCACCCCCGGCGGCGCCTTCGCCTACCCGGGGCTGGGCCGGTGCGGGGAGCCGTGGGCGGCCCCGCCGCGGCGTCACCGGGCCCGCTTCGCGGCCGCCGGCTACCAGCCGCTGTACCCGGCCGACGACCAGCCGTTCTCGTCCGGTCTGGTGGGCGTCGAGTTCCTGGTGCACCCGTACGGCGACGCACACCCGCCCGCGGTGGCGGCCGAACCGCGGCTGGTGCGGCTGCTGCCCGCCGTCTCCTTCCCCTATCCGCCGGGCGCGCGCACGGTGCACGGCGCCGTGGTCGACGCGGTCACCGCCGAGCCGATCGCGGGCGCCCTGGTGGAGGCCCAGGGGCGGACCAGCCGGGACCTGACGCCATGGCACGAGCGCACCCTGTCCGACGCCACGGGCGCCTTCCGGCTGGCCCTGCGGTGGGAGGGCGAGAAGGCCGGTGAGCACGCCGTCGAGGAGACCTTCCGCCTGCGGGCCACCGAGCGGCCGGGCAGGACCGGATCGCTGGTCGTGCGGCTGCCGCAGGACACCGAGCGCCGGCACGTCATAGAGATCCGCGAGAGTTAAGGAGCCGTCCATGGCGGAGTATCTGAGCCCCGGGGTCTACATCGAGGAGGTCGATGCGGGCCCACGGCCGATCGCGGGGGTGAGCACCAGCACGGCCGGAATGGCCGGGGTCACCGTACGCGGCCCGTACACCGGCAAGCCCAAGCTGGTCACCAACTTCCTGGAGTTCCAGAACACGTTCGGCGGGTTCGTCCCCGAGCCGGACGCCCTGATCCGGGACACCTGGGCGGGCGATCCCGCCGAAGGCGGCCGATGGTGGCTGTTCCCGCTGGCGGTCAAGGGGTTCTTCGACAACGGCGGCCAGCGCCTCTACATCAAGCGGGTCGCCAGCAAGCAGGCGACTCCGGCCGCGGGCGTCCTGGGCCACGGCCTGGTGAGCCCGATCGCCGGGGACGCCGCCAAGGGTGCCACCCGCCTGGAACTCGGCCACCTGATCGGGTTCACCGGCGTCGGGCAGCAGATCGAGATCTTCCGCGGCGACGACCAGGAGTCGATCCACATCGCCGGTGTCGCCGCCTACGACGCCACCGCCCGCCGGATCGAACTCGACGCCGAGCTGCCCGCGGAGGTCAGGACGGCCCGCGGCGACTATGTGCAGATCGGGACGCGCAGTGCGGAAGAGACCCTGGAGTTCACCGCCGTCAGCCCCGGCTCGTGGGGCAGCGGCGTCCAGGTGCGGATCCAGCCCATGGCGGGGGCCGCGCTGCCGGTGCTGCCGGATCCGCAGGAGGGCGCGCTGTTCGTCACGCAGCTGGCCGCGGACGCCGCCGCGGACAGCGAGACGGTCGAGGTGGTGGCGAGGACCGGACTCGACCCCGACGACCTGCCCAGCGACACCGACATCTGGGTGCAGATCGGCTCCGGCCGGTACAAGGTCCAGCTCGGTCAGCCCGCGGACGGAAAGGTGACGCTGACCCTGCCGTCCGGCACGTCCCATGAGGCGTGGCGCAAGGGGCTGCTGGTGCGCCGCGTGCGCCGGGGCAACACCTCGGAGGGACCGAAGCTGCGGGTCGGCGGAGCGAGCAGGCTGTACGAGGGCGCCGTCGTCCAGCTCGACGACGGCACCAACCTGACCATCCGCACCGTCCAGTCGGTCGCCGCGGACGTCGTCACCCTCGACGGAAACGTGCCCGGCACGCTGTTCGAAACCGACCGGCTGCACCTGGTCGAGGCGCGGGTCGACGCGCGGTTCACCGACCCGTCCGGGACCGTGGTGTCGGAGACGTACCGCAATCTGAGGCTCACCGGCGACGCGCCGTCGAACCTGGCGACCACCCTGGCCGGCCGCTCGCAGCTGGTGAGGGCGACCGCGCTGTCCGGCCTGTCCACCGACCCGGCGAAGTTCCCCGTGCCCGCGGTCGGCTCCTGGCTGACCCTGGCGGACGGCGACGACGCCTACGGAACCCTGAGCGTGGCCGACTTCGTCGGCGAGGACGGCGGCAGCGGCAAGCGCACCGGGATCGCCGCGCTGGAGGACATCGACGAGGTGGCCGTCTGCGCGGTGCCGGGGGTGTGGTCGGGGACGGTCGAATCGGCCCTGGTCACCCACTGCGAGCTGCTCCGGGACCGGTTCGCGATCCTCGATCCGCAGGACGGCCTGGACACCGAGGGCATCCAGGCGTTCCGCGAGCCGTTCGACACCAAGTACGCGGCGCTCTACCACCCGTGGCTGGTCACCCGCGACCCCTCGACGGGCCGCGACACCGAGGTGCCGCCGTCGGGCCACATGGCCGGGATCTATGCGCGCACGGACGTGGAGCGCGGGGTGCACAAGGCACCGGCGAACGCGGTCATCCGGGGCATCCGGCTCACCGACGGCATCGCCCAGGACGTCACCAAGCGCCATCAGGACCTGCTCAACCCCAAGGGCATCAACGCGCTGCGGTTCTTCCCCGGGATGGGCCACCGGGTGTGGGGCGCGCGCACGCTCTCCTCGGACAGCTCGTGGAAGTACGTCAGTGTCCGGCGGCTCTTCCTCTACCTGGAGGAGTCCATCGACGAGGGCACCCAGTGGGTGGTGTTCGAGCCGAACGACGAGGCGCTGTGGGCCCTGGTCCGGCAGACCGTCACCAACTTCCTCACCACCGTGTGGCGCAGCGGCGCGCTCGCCGGAACCACCGCCGACGAGGCGTTCTTCGTCGCCTGCGACCGCACCACGATGACCGAGGACGACCTCGCCAACGGCAGGCTCATCTGTGTCATCGGCGTCGCGCCGGTCTTCCCGGCGGAGTTCGTGATCTTCCGGATCCAGCAGAAGACCCGCGAGAACCAGCTCGCCTGAGCGCCCGACCGAGGACCGAGGAGAGGCCATCATGCCGCCCGTCACCAGGGACGATCCCTACGCGTCATATAACTTCCAGATCATCGTGACCAACGTCAGCGACGACGGGGTCGCGGTGAGCGGGTCCTTCACCGAGGTGAGCGGGCTGGAGCTGGAAGTCCCGCCGATCGAGTACCGCACCGGGAGCGAGGACATCACCGTCCGCAAGATCCCCGGGCTGAAGAAGTTCACCAACCTCACCTTCAAGCGCGGCATCACCGGCCACGTCGGCTTCTGGAACTGGGTGGTCGAGGCGCTCAACGGCAAGGTGCGGCGCACCTCCGGGTCGATCGTGCTGCTGGACGAGAACCGCCAGGAGGCCATGCGCTGGAACTTCGACCGCGGCTGGCCGACCAAGTACACCGGCCCGACGCTCAGCGCCACCAAGAACGAGATCGCCATGGAGACCCTCGTCCTGGCGGTCGAGAAGCTGGAGATCGACGCCTGACATGGCCGGCGAAGCGCTTCCCGGCGTATCCCTGACGTCCGCGACCCGTGACCCCGGCACGGAGCCGCTGCGCACGGACGTGGCGGCTTTCCTGGGCCGGCTCCGCCGGGGCCCGGTCGGCACTCCGGTGCGCGTGGAGAGCTGGAACGACGTCGTGGCCGCCTTCGGACCGCCGGACGGCGCTTTCGCCACCCCGTACGCCCTGCGCGGCTTCTTCGAGAACGGCGGCCGCACCGCCTGGGTGCTCCGCGTGTCCGGGCCGGCCACCACGGCCCGGACCCGGTGGACGGCCGGTCCCCTGGGCGGATTGGCCGCCACCGGCTACCAGGTGGTCGCCACCAGCCCCGGCGCCTGGGCCAACGGCGTGCGCGTCGCCGTCCGCTACCAGGCCAGCACGGTCGCCGGACCGCCCACCGTGGGCGTCCGGGTCATGCCGCCCGACGAGCCGCCCGAGACCTTTCCCGGACTGCCGCTCGCCGACGTGGCCGACCGGCTGACCGCGTCCCGCTACATCCGGCTGCTCCCGGACGGGCCGCCGCCACCGCCGGAACAGTCCGGCCCGATCACGATGTCCTGGGACCTGACCCTCGCGGGCGGCACCGACGCGGCGCCCACCCGCGACGCGTACGCGGATGCCGCGACCGTACAGACCGAACTGCCGGAACCGGCGCTGGTGGCGCTGCCGGACCTCGGCACGGACCTGTCCGGCACCACCCACACCGACCTGGTGCTCGAACTGCTGCGTGGCATCGAGCCGTTGCACGACCGGCTCGCCGTCCTGGACGTACCGCCCCGGCTGTCCTCCGTGGACGAGGCGGCCGCCTGGGCGGAGTCCCTGGCGGCCACCGGAGACAGCGGGCTGCTCGGCTGCGCCGCCGTCTACCACCCGCCGCTGCGCGTCCCCGACGGGCACGACCTGCGGACCGTCCCGGCGTCCGGGCACGTCCTGGGCGTCATCGCCCGCCTCGACGGCGAGCGCGGCGCACACCACACGCCCGCGAACGCCGTGATCCTGGAGGCGGTCGACCTCGCCGCCGAGTACCCAGAACCGCAGCAGCTCCGGCTGTTCGACGCAGGGCTGGACCTGATCCGGTGCACCCGCGGGCGGGGGCTGATGGTGTGGGGCGGGCGCACCCTGTCCGCCGATCCGAGCACCCGCTACATCGCCCACCGCAGGCTGGTGCACCTGCTGGTACGGGCCATCCGGCGGGCGGCAGGACCGCTGGTGTTCGACGTCAACTCGCCCGAACTGCGGCTGACCCTGGTGCGGGCGCTGACCTCCGTCCTCCTGTCGGCCCACCGCGCCGGGGCGCTCGCCGGGGCGCGGCCCGAGCAGGCGTTCCGGGTGGTGTGCGACGACACCAACAATCCGCCCGAGCAGGATCCGGGGCAGCTGGTCTGCGAGATCGAGGTCGCCCCGGCCGTCCCCATGGAGTTCATCCGGCTCCGTCTCGTACTCGGCCAGGACCGAGACCTGGAGGTAATCGAGGCATGACCCTGGATCCCCTGCCCAAATACCGCTTCCTGGTCACCCTCGACCCCGGCGACGCCTATCTGCCGCCCGCGCAGGCGCTGCTGCTGCCGCTGGCCGCGTCCGGCGCGTTCCAGGAGGTCACCGGGCTCGGCGCGCAGCTGGAGGTGACGAGCTACCCCGAGGGCGGCCGCAACGACTCGGTCCACCAGCTGCCGCTGCGCCACTCCTGGAACCGCATCACCCTCAAGCGCGGCGTGGTGCGCGACCCGGGGCTGTGGTCCTGGTACCAGGCCGGGCTCGCCGACTCCCTCGGCGCCCGCCGCGACGGTGCCGTCATCGTGCTCGGCCCGGACGGAGCGCCCGGCGCGGCCTGGGCCTTCCACGGCGGGCTCGCCGCCAAGTGGAGCGGCCCGGACCTGCACGCGGAGCAGAACGCGATCGCCGTCGAGTCGCTGGAGATCGCCCACGAGGGGCTGACGAAGGTCCTTCAGGACACCGCGGCGAACGCCCTGTCGCGCCTGGGCCGGGGGAGGTGACCGGCATGCCGAAGGTGACCATTCACCAGCTGGAGGTCCGGTTCCAGGTGGACGGCGACGACGGTGCCGTGTTCACCCGCCTGTTCAACAAGCACATCCAGGCCTGGGCGAAGCTGTACGAGGAGCAGTGCGCCCGCGCCGAGCACACCAAGGCCGAACGCCGCTTCGGCGACGGGGAGGACCGGCAATGAGTGTCACTCCCGTGTCCTTCGCCCGCCAGGGCGCCGCCCGGGCCCGTCTGGAGATCGTCCGCCCGGTGATCGCCGACGAGCGGCAGCGGCGGATCCCGCTGCGGTTCAACCCCACCGACTACAAGCTGAGCAAGAGCAACACGTTCGCCGAGATCACCATCCCCGGCCTGGAGACCCCGCCCCTCCAGTACGTCCGCGGCGGCACCGAAACCCTCACCGTCCAGGCGCTGGTGGACACCTCCGACACCCTGGAGAACGTACGGACCGCCTACGTCAACGCGCTGCGCAACCTGCTGCGGCCCGACAGCCGCGAACACGCGCCACCGGTCGTCCGCTTCGTCTGGGACGAGGAGGTCTTCACCGGGGTCGTGGAGAAGCTCGACGTCAACTACCAGATGTTCCGCCCCGACGGGGTGCCCCTGCGCGCCATGCTGGACCTCTCGCTCAAGGAGTTCCGTACGGCCGCCGTACAGGTCGCCGAGACACCGCGCTCCTCGCCCACCGTGGAGAAGAGCTATGTGGTGCGCCGCGGCGACACGCTCAGCTCCATCTCCGCCGCGCTGTACCGGCGGCCCGACGCCTGGCGGGAGCTGGCGCGCGCCAACGGCATCAGCGACCCGCGCGACCTGCGGCCGGGCCGGGTGCTGACCGTGCCCCGGCTGCCGTGAGGAGGGCGCGATGAGCACCCCGGCACCCGAGGTGGCCCCGCCCGACCGGTACGCGCCCGAGTTCGACGTGCGCATCGAGGGCCTGGAGATGGACCCGTCCACCAAGAACGACATCATCGACATCAAGGTGAACCGGGACATCGACGAGATGTCCGGCTTCGATCTCACCCTGAACAACTGGGACGACGCGAACCTGCGGTTCAAGCACAGCGATTCGGCGAGCTTCCGGCTCGGCGGCCGGGTCTCGGTCCGGCTCGGCTACGCCGACAAGCTGCTCACCGTCGCCACCGGGACCATCTCCACGCTCAGCCCGAAGTTCACCGACGGCGCCTCGCCCACCGTCCAGGTCAGCGGCGTGGACGGGCTGCTGCGGCTCAAGGACCGCAAGCCCACCGAGAACGAGACCAAGATCTACCGCAATCTGCCCGACTGGCGCATCGCCGAGCAGATCGCCCAGCGCAACCATCTGCGCATCGAGGTCACCAGGGAAGGGCCCACCCACGATCTGGTGGTGCAGAAGAACCAGGACGACGCCACGTTCCTGCTGGAGCGGGCCAAGCGGCTGGACTTCGACTGCTACATCCTGCCGGACGCGAAGACCGGCGAGGACACGCTGTACTTCATCAAGCCGACCGACGGCCGCGACGGACGCCCGATCCGGGTGTACCGGCTGGCGTACGCACCGGGGCTGAGCACCGGCCCCACCGGGCAGCCCGCCGGGCTGATCCCCAACCTGATCGAGTTCACCCCGACGCTGACGGTGTCCCAGCAGGTCAGCAAGGTCACCGTGCGCGGCTGGGACCCCCGTACCAAGCAGGCCATCGCGTTCACCGCGACCGCCGAGAACCTCCCCGCCGGGCAGAACACCGCCGACGGGCAGAGCGGGCCGCAGGTCGCCGAGTCCACCCTCCAGGGCCGCCAGGAGGTCATGGTCGACGCGCCCGTCGGCAGCGACCAGGAGGCCCGCGAACTGGCGATCAGCCTGCTGCGCGAGCGGGCGTATGAGTTCATCACCGCCACCGGCAAGGTGGCGGGCCTGCCCGAGCTGCGGCCCGGCGACAACCTGGAGATCTACGGCCTCGGCCGCCGCTTCTCCGGCACGTACTTCGTCAAACGGGTCGAGCACACCCTCAACACCAGCGGTTTCTTCACCCAGTTCACCGCACGGCGGATCCATCAGGGGGATCAGTGACCATGAGGGGCACGCCACGCGCACGCTCCACCGACAAGCGCTACTACGGCGTCGTCGAAGCGCTCGTCGTGGAGAACGAGGGCGACGACGAAGGCCAGGTCAAGCTGAAGTTCCCCTGGTTCGACGACACCACCGTCACCGACTGGGTCCGGGTCAGTCAGCTGTACGCGGGCAACGGCTACGGCTCGGTGTTCGTGCCCGAGAAGGGCGACGAGGTGCTCGTCGCCTTCGTCCACGGCGACATGCGCTACCCGATCGTCCTGGGCGGCCTCTACAACGGCGAGGACAAGCCGCCGACCGCCCGCACCGACGGCCGCGACCAGAAGATCATCCGCACCCGGCACGGCCACGAAGTGCTCCTCGACGACACCGAGTCCAAGGCCGCCGTACGGATCACCTCCGCCGCCGGACACGTGGTGGAGCTGGACGACCAGGGCAAGGCGATCAAGATCACCGCGGCCGAGGGCGGCAGCGTCACCGTGACCGCCCAGGGCGACATCACCCTCAAGGCGCCGAAGGTGACCGTCGATTCCCCGTCCATCGACCTCGGCGGGGGCGCCACCGAACCCCTCGTCCTCGGCAACGCGCTGCTCCAGGCGTTCAACACCCACACCCACCCCTCCGCCGCCGGGCCGACCGGCCCGCCGACCCCGCCGCTCACCCCCGCCGTGCTGGCCAAGAAGGCGAGGACGGCATGAGCGAGGACGGAATGAGCGAGGCGTTCCTCGGGACCGGCTGGCGGTTCCCGATCCTGCCCGACGCGTCCGGGCGGCTCGGCTACGCCACCGGCGAGGAGAGCATCGAGCACTGCCTGCGGGCCCTGCTGCTCACCGGCACCGGCGAACGCGTCATGCGGCCCGAACTGGGCACCCGCGCCCACGAGTTGCTGTTCGCGCCGGGCAGTGTGCAGAACCTGCGCGACCTGGAGCAGTCGATCGCCGCCGCCGTCCGCGACCACGAGCCGCGGGTGGAACTGGAAGAGGTCCGCGCGGAGGCCGATCCGGCCGACGAGTCGCGGATCACCGTCTCGGTCGTCTACCGCATCCGGCGCAGCAACACCAAGGCCAACCTGGTGTTCCCGTTCTACACCGGACTCACGGGTCTCACCGGGGGGACGCCATGACGCTGCCCGCGCCGAAGCTGGACGACCTCACCTGGGCCGACATGATGGCGGCCATCCGCCGCCGCATCCCCGCCGAGTCCGACGGCACCTGGACGCTGCACGCGCCCGTCGACCCCGGCGTCACCCTCCTCGAACTCTTCGCCTACCTCCTCGAACAGCGGCTGTACTGGCTCGACCAGGTGCCGGACGCGCTCGTGGTCGCCATACTGCGCCTCCTCGACCTCGAACCGCCGCGCCCCGCCCGCCCCGCCGCCACCGTGCTGCACCTCGCCGCCCGGCAGGAGGACACCGCCGTACCCGTCGTCCCCGCCGGGACGGCGCTGACCCGGGACCCCACGGGCCGCATCGTGTTCACCCTCGACCACGACGTGGCCGCCTTCCCGCTCGCCGAGGGCGGCGAGATCACCGTGTGGACCGACCGCGACCGCACGGCCGACCTGCGGGCCCGCCGCGGCATCGCCCTGCTCGCGAGCGACGGCGCCCCGGCCGCGGCCCGGTTCACCCTCCCGCTCACCGGAGCGCACCCCGCGCCCGGCCCGATCAGCCTGCTGATCGAGCTGGACGCGCCCGCCGCGTGCGTACCGTCGTGGCTGCCCGGGGCCGTGGCCGACGTACCGCCGCCCGCCGAGCTGACCTGGTCCTGGTTCCGGCCGGGCACGGACATCTCCGGCACGTATCAGAAGGTCGAGGACGGCACGGCCGGGCTCCGGCGCTCCGGCGTCGTCAGACTGCACCCCCCGGCCGACTGGACCACACAGGACACCGGACTCCTCGTGTCGACCCCGGCCGCCACCTACGCGGCCCCGCCCCGCCTCCTCCAGCTTGCCGTCAACGTGTCCGCCGCACACCACCGCACCCACCGCACCGCGGACGGCACCGACCTCCAGGAGCAGATCGGCGCCTGGCTCAGGCTGCCCGGACAGCATCTCGTCCTGCCGGGCGCCGCCGACCGCCTCCTGGAGGCCACCCTGCGCCTGGCGGGCCATGAGTGGCAGCCGGTGCCGGACTTCACCTTCGGCGCACCGGCCGACCGCATCTTCGTGCTCGACCGGGCCGAGGGCGCGCTGGTGTTCGGCGACGGACTCACCGGGCGCGTTCCCCGCCCCGACCCGGACGTACAGGTCGCCTACGTCACCGGCGGCGGCAGGGACGGCAACGGCGGCATGACCGGCAACTGGCTCCCGGCCGCCGACATCCCGGCGTCGGAAGCGGTCTCCGCCGCCAACCTCGTACGGGCCGAGGGCGGCACCGACCCGGAGACGGTCACCGAGGCGCGCCGCCGCGCGGCCGCGTCCCTGGGCGAGGTGACCCGCGCGGTCACCGCCGACGACTTCGTCACCCTGGCCCGCACCACCCCGGGCGTCGCCGTCGCCCGCGCCTACCCGGCCCTCGGCGAGCACCCCGGCTTCCCGTGCGCCACCGTGCCCGGCGCGGTGACCGTCCACATCGTCCCGGCCGCACCCCGGGACGACCTCGGCCGCGAGGACTTCGTCGCCGCGCCGCTCCCCGACCCGGGCATGCTGCGCGCGGTCGCCGCCCGCCTGGAACAAGCGCGGCTGCTCACCTCCGAGGTCTTCGTCCGCGGGCCCCGCTACCGCGACGTCGCCCTGCGCGTCGACCTGTCCGGCGACCCCGCCGACCGCACCCGCGTGGCCACCGCCGTCACCGCGGCGCTGCGCCGCTTCCTCGACCCGCTGGTGGGCGGCGACGACCAGGACGGCTGGCCCTTCGGACAGCCGCTGCGGCCCTCGGCCCTGCTGCGCGCCGCGCAGCGGGCGCTGGGGGACCTCGCGGACATCGCCGCTGTCGCGATCGGCCTCGACGGGACCGACGCCGACGAGGCGTGCGACGAGGTGCCGCTCGCCGCCGGGGAGCTTCCCGTCCTGCGCACGGTCCGCACCCGGATCGTGCCCGCCGTCGAACCGGGGGAGGGGCTGGCATGACCGACGACGTGTGGTGGGAGCGGGACGCCCGGGAGCAGGAGCGGGCGGACGGGCGGACCGTGCCGGGACCCGGCCCCAGCGGCGTATCGCCCGAACTCGTCGACGCCACCCGCGAGGCGGTCCGCACCGCCGTACGCGGCCGCATCGCGGGCTACACCCCGGACTGGACCGACCCCGACCGCCAGGACGCCGGAGTCGCCCTCGTCCGCCTCTTCGGCACCCTCGCCGAACCCGTACTCGGCCGGGTCAACCGGCTCCCGGAGAAGGTGCTCGCCGAGCACCTGACGACGGCGGGCGTACGGCGCCGCCCGGCCGGAGCGGCGGCCGCGCTCCTCGAATTCACCGTCAACCCGCCCGACGGCTCCTCCGTGCTCGTCCCCGCAGGGTTCCAGAGCGCGGCCTCCACCCCGGCCGGGCAGGTCGTCTACGAGACGGACCAGGACCTGTACGCCACACCGGCCACCCTCGGCGCCCTCGCCGTTCAGGAGGCCGGACGGCTGGAGACCCTGCCGCTCGGGCCGTCCGGACCCAGCCGCCCCTTCGCGCCCTTCGGCCGCGACCCGGAACCCGGCAACGGGCTGTGGATCGGGCTCGCCGGACCGGCCGGCCCCTACCCGCGGCTGTCGCTGGGCTTCGTGGTCGTCGCCGCGCCGCCCGCGCCCGCGGACTCCGGCGGCATGGCGCCCCTGCCGCTGCCGCCCGCGCCGCTGCTGCGCTGGGACGTGCTGGACGGCACCCGGCTCGTCCCCGCCGAGGTGATGCGGGACTCCACCGCCGGGCTCAGCGCGGGCGGCACCGTCGAACTGCGGGTGCCGCGCTCATGGCAGCCGGGCAGCCCGCCCGGCACCCGCCCGCGGCCCCTGCTGCGCTGGCTGCGCCTGCGGATCGCGCACGGCGCCTTCCCCGGCCCGGCGCCGGTCCTGTCCGGGCTGCGGCTGAACGTGGTCACCGCCACCGCCGCCCGCACCATCCGCGACGAGCCTCTCCAGCCCGTCCAGGACGGTACGGCGACCGGGCGGCGGCGCATGAAGCTCAGCCAGGTGCCCATCCTTGCCGGATCGGTGGTCATCGAGGTCGACGACGACGCGGGCGGCGACGTGTTCGGCACCACCTCCGGTACCGCGTCCCGCTGGCGCGAGGTGGAGAGCCTGGCCGGATACGGCGCCGACGACCGAGTGTTCACCGTGGATCACGACACCGGCGAAGTGACCTTCGGGGACGGCGTCAACGGCGCGGCCGTCCCGCCCGGCTTCCGCAACGTCCGCGCCGTGCGCTACCGCGTGGGCGGCGGCAGCGCCGGTGCCGTACGGGCCGGAGCCGTGAGCGGAGTGGTGACCGCGCTGCCCTTCGTCACCGGCGTCGCCAACCCCTTCCCGGCCTCCGGAGGCACGGACGCCGAACCCGACGCCGACGCCATGCGCCGCGGCGTCGGCGAACTGCGGGCCCGCGGCCGGGCCGTGGCCCCGGCCGACTACGGGCAGCTCGCCCTCCGCGCGCCCGGCGCCTCCGTGGCCCGCGCCCGGGGCGTGCCCGGTCTGCACCCCGACTACGCCGGGGCGCCGATCCCCGGCGTCGTCGGCGTCCTCGTCGTACCACCCGTACCGCCCGGCGACGACACCGGCGAACCGCCCGTGCCCACCGCCGCCACCCTGCGCGCCGTCGCCGACTACCTGTCGCGCGAAGCCGCCCCCGCCGGGGTCACCGTGGTCGCCGCCCCCGCCCCGTACGCCCGCGTCGGCGTGGAGTCCTGGGTCACCCTCGACCCGGACCTCGACCGGGCCGCGGTCCTCGCCCGGGCGGGCGACGCGGTGCGCACCTACCTGGACCCGCTGCGCGGCGGGGAGGGCGGCGCGGGCTGGCCGTTCGGCGGCGCGCTGCGGCACACGGCGCTGGTCCGGGCGCTCCTGGCGGTCGACGGGGTGCTGGCCGTCACCCGGCTCTCGCTCACCGTCGACGGCATGCGCCTGCCGCCCTGCACCGACCACGCCCTCCCGCCCCACACCCTCGTCTGGCCGGAGCGCCCGCTGCTGATCCCGGTAGGAGACCAGCCATGACGTGCACACCCCACCCCGCGACCTTCCGCCTGCTCGACACCTACGTCGGCTGGGACCAGCAGGAGACACAGGACATCGTCGGCTTCGACGACCCGTCCGGCCTCCGCCTCGCCTACGGCGGCACCGCGCCGGAAGGCCCCACCAGGGCACAGCTGCTGCCCTGGTTCCCCGACCCCCGCCTCGCACCGGGGTGCGGGCCGTGCGCCTGGTACCTGCTGATCCCCGGCGAACGGCGGCTGCTGCACCGCGACGGCTGCGGCGCCTTCACCCCCGTCTGGCCGCCCGGCTGCGACCCCGGCCTGCTGCGCGAGCCGGTCTCGGTCGCCGCGCGCGGACACCGGCTGACCGTGGTGGACTCCGGCCGCGTCCTGGTGTGGCACCGCGAGGGCGCACAGCTCGCCGGGGTGATCCGGGCCGAGCGGGCCCGCTGGGCCGCCCCGGCCCCCGGCGACGAGGTCCTGGTGGTCTGTCAGGGCAGCACGGACCTGCGGCGGTACGACCAGGCGGGCCGCTTCCGCGGCGTGCTCCGCACCGGCGCACGCGGCGAGGCCGTCGGCCTGCGCACCGGACCGGAGCGGACCGTGTGGCTGCTCACCGACGACGGCGGACGGCTCACGATCCACCGGGGCGGCCACCGCCGCCCCTTCCGCACCGTCACCGTGGACGAACTGGCCGCCGCCCTCCCGCCGTCCGCACTCACCTCGGCCGACGAGAACGGGTTCTGCCTGAGCGAGCGGGGCCCGGACGGCCCCGCCACCACCTGCCACACCTGGCAGGGCCTGCCCCGGGACCCCGCGCCGCCCGCCACCGACGCGTACGCGACCAGCGGGTCGTACGTGACCACCCTGATCGACAGCGGCATCTCGCGGTGCCGCTGGCACCGCGTCCGCGTGGACGCCGACGTGCCCGACGGAACGGCCGTCGCCGTCCGGATCGTGGTGAGCGAGGACGGCCTGTACGACGACAGCGACTGGCAGGCGTCGGCCCCGGGAGCCACCGACTTCCTCGTGGACCAGCCGCCCGGCCGCTTCCTGCGGCTGCGGCTGGGGCTCTCCGGCGACGGCGCCGCGACTCCGGTCGTACGCCGGATCCGGCTGGACTTCCCCCGGGTCACCAGCGCCGACCTGCTGCCGCCCGCCTTCCGCGAGGACCCCGCGGCCGACGACTTCACCGAGCGCTTCCTGTCGCTGTTCGACGCCACGCTCGCCCAGCTCGACCGGGTCATCGAGCGGTATCCGGCGCTCCTCGACCCGGCCGGGGTCCCCGACCGGGTGCTGCCGTGGCTGGCCGGGCTGCTGGGCCTGTCGTTCGAGGCGGGCTGGGACGCCCGTACCCGGCGCGAGCTGCTGGCCGCCGCTCCGGAGCTGTACCGGCGCCGCGGCACACCGTGGGCGCTGCGGAAGGCGGTGTCCATCGTGTTCGGGGTGACCCCGGTCGTCGACGAGCTGGCCACGGACCGCCGCTGGGCCCACCTGCGCGACACCGTCGGCGGCTCGGGCGCGGGGCCCGGACAGGGCCAAGGGCTCGGCGCCATACGGCTGTTCGGCCGGTCAGCGAGCCGGTTCCGGGTCGGCGGCTCGGCGCTGGGCGCGGCGCCGCTGCGCGCGTTCGGCACGCCCGACAGCGACCCGTTCACCGCGCACGCCCACCGGTTCCGGCTGGCCCTGCCCGCCGGGTCGGCGGACGGGACGGCGCTCGCGCGGCTGGTGGAGCGGCAGGCGCCCGCGCACACGGTGGGGTCCGTACGGACCGGTGGCGCGGGCTTCGTGGTCGGGTCGCGGTCCACGGTCGGCGTGGACACCGCGTTCGTACCGCTGCCCGCACCCGTGCTGGGCGGCGCGCACCCCGTGCGGCTGGGCCGCGACGGGGTGCTGAGACCGGGACCGAGAGGGGTGCGCCGAGGGGTGGGCGTGGGGGTCGTCTCCGCCGTCGGTGTGCATACACAGGTGTCGTGAGAGGACGGGGCGATGACGGAGACAGAGACAACGAGGCCGGGCGCGGAGGAGTTCGACGCGCCACCGCTGCGCAGGCTGCGGTACTTCCACGGCCAGATGCTGGGCGCGCGGGACTTCCAGCGTGAGCAGGACTACCACCGCGAGAAGCTGAAGCTGCGCATGCGCGCCCTGCTCGGCTACGGCGTGGTGTGCGGCCTGTTCGTGGAACCGGCGCCGCGGGACGAGGACGACTGTCCGCCGGACACCGGAGAGGAAACGCCATCCGCCGAGCAGAGCGGCGCCGGAACACCGCGGCACACCCGGCGCCGGGCCAAGGTGACGATCAGCCCCGGCCTCGGCGTGGACTGCGACGGCAACGAGGTCGTGGTGCGCGGCGGCTGCGCGATCGACCTGTGGAAGGCGCTGCCCCCGCACGAACGGGACACCGACACCGTCTGGGTCGGCATCGAGTACGCCGAGCGGCCCGTCGAGCCCACCCGCGCCGTCTACAACGACGCCTGCGCGGACACCTCCGACTGCGAGTTCGGCTGGACGGAGGAGTGCTACACGGTACGGGTCACCGGGTGCGAACCACCGGCGGACGAGCGTTGCGACACCTGCTGCTCGTCCTGCGAGCACACGGTGCTGTGGCTGGCCAGGATCGACTGCGTGGACTGGTACGAGCCGGTGCGCCGCCACCAGATCCACATGAACGTACGCCGCCCGTTCGGCCGCCACGTGCCCACCGTGATCACCGGAATCAACTGGATCCACGGACACACCTACACCATCGACGAGGCCAAGGCCCTGCTCGGCACCCAGGACGAGGACGGCGGCCTCGTGGTGCGGTTCTCCTCCGGCGTACGGACCGACACCCTGCGGCCCGGCGTGGTGGAGCTCCAGGTCATCGAGGGCGGCAGCGGGCGCAACGCCTCCACCTGGTACATGGGCGGCAGGTTCGCCGAACCGGACCTCGAAGCGGACTCCGAAACGGACTCCGAACCCGAAGCGCACGGCGGGTGCGGCGAGTTCACCCACGAGTTCCGCTACCGCCAGACCACCCGCGAGACGCTTCAGGACGGCGACCGCGTACTCATCACCGTCCGCGCCGCGTTCATCCTCGACCGCTGCTGCCGCCCGGTCGACGGCACCCACGTCGGCGGACGCGTACCGACCATCGACGAACACGACACCCGGTCGGCCGCGCACGGCGGCTGCGACCTCCCGCCCTCGGGTATCGGCCCCTGGACGTCCGGCACCGGTGCGGGCGGGGATGTCTTCGAGAGCTGGTTCTTTGTGAAGGAGCGCTGATCATGCGAACAGACTGCGGATGCGGCTGCGGTGGCGACGCCACCCGGACCTCCGCCTTCGTACGTCCTCGCTTCTTCGCAGGGCAACTGCTGACCGAGGACGACCTCAGCCTGCTGGTGGAATACACGACGGCGAAGCGCAGACTTCACAACCGGTCCCTGTACGGGCCGGGCGTCATCTGCGGCCTCGGCGTCACCTGCGACCCGTGCGGCGGCGGAACCGTGGCCGTCCACCCCGGCCACGCCCTCGACTGCGCCGGAAACGACATCGTCGTGTCCTGCACCGAACGCGTCGACGTCACCGCCCTGGTGCAGGAGCGGCGCATCAGCGCCCTCGGCGTGGACTGCGGGGAGTCCTGCGACGACGAGGGCGGCCGCCGCTACGGGCTCTACGTGAGCTACCAGGAGCTTCCCGTCGAGCCCGTGGCCCCGTACGCCACGGAGGAACCCTGCCCCTCACCCGGATGCGTGCCCTCCAGGATCCAGGAGGGGTACCGCTTCGTCGTCAAGTGCGACGACTCCGAGGACCACCGCCACAACCCCGGCACCCGGCTTCTCGCCAGCATCGGCGACCTCCCGCGGGCGGACCGGGCCCGCACCCGCGACCGGCGGCTCGGCCACTACGCCGACGCCCTGACCCTCGCGTCGACCGGCACCGGCCGCACGTTCCGCTTCGACGCCGCCGACGCCCAGCGGTACGCCACCGCCTTCGCGTGGCTGCGCGACAACGCGGGCGGCGAGGGCCCGCCGCCCCCGCCGACGGCCCGCGAGATGACCGAGCACGTGCGCGGACTGGCCGCCGCCGTCGCCCGGTTCGACACCTACGACGCGGCCGGGCAGGGCCAGCTCAGGCAGGACTACCCGGACCTCGCCACCGTGCGCGAGGCCCGCGGCGCGCTGGGCACGGCATGCCAGCGGCTCCGCGACGCCGACATGGAAGCGGCATGGCCCGACCCGCTGCGCCGTACGCTCGCCCACGCCGTCGTCACCGAGACCGCGGCCCGCGTCGTACCGGAGCGGGGCGACCCGGACGCGCCGCTGGAAGTGCGCATGCTCGCCCAGGGCACCCCGCTCGGCCACGCGCTGCGGGTGGAGTTCCGCGCGGACCTCGCCCTGATCCGCGAGTGGCTGCTGTGCCGCCTGGACCAGGCCGCCGACCTCGCCGACTGCGCGCTGCGCCAGGACGTCGCCGCCGCCGACGTACCGCCGCCGCTGCCCGCCCCGCCGCCGGACAGCACCGAGAAGGCCACCATCGCCGAGGTGCAGCAGATCGCCGAAGCGGCCACGGCGCTGGCCACCGCGGTGCGCCGGTTCCTGACCGACGCGGCGTGCGCCACGCTGAACCCGCCGTGCGGCGACTGCACCGACACCGACGTCCTGCTCGCGCACGTGGAACTCGACTGCTGCGACGTCGTACGGGTCTGCTCCGCCACCCGGGAACAGGTGCTGCCGGGCGGCTCGGCCTACGGCGAATGGCTGCCCAAGCTCTACCGGCTGCGCGAACTCGCCGAGCGCGTGTGCTGCGAGCCCCTGCCCGTGCACCGGACGCTGCCGCTCCCGACGGAGGGCCCGGTGGCGGGCCCGTACGCCGACGGACTGCTCGGCGACTGGCCGCGCAGCGGGGACCTGGAGGAGATGCTGTCCCTGCTGCTGACCCCGGCGCCCGGCGAGACACCGCCCAAGGCCCTGCACGAGCAGGTCTACACGACGCCCAGCGAAGTCACCGACAGCATGCAGGAACTCGCCCGGCTCAGGACACAGGTCGCCGATCTCACCGCCGCCGTGGAGGGCCTGCGCTCCCACATGGGCAGCGCACAGACGCAGATGACCCAGCTGAAGGAACGGCTCGGGGATAGGGAAGACACACCGGACCCGGCGCCGGGCGGGGGAGCGGACCAGGCGCCCGACCAGGCACCGGACCGACCGGACGAGCCGCCCAAACCCCCGGCCAAACGCACCCGGTCGCCCCGCACCCGTAACCAGAAGCCCGGTGAGACGCCATGACGGGCCCCCTGCGCCCCGCCTTCCACGAGGGTCAGGTACTGGCCGCCACCGACCTGTCGGCCACGGTGGAGTACGCACGCGGAAGCGCCGCCCGGCACGCGCGCCATCTGCACGAGTGGGGCGTCGTCGAAGGGCTCGCCCTCGCCACCGAGCCCCGCACCGACCCGCTGACCAACGCCCGCTACACCGAGGTGAGCATCGCGGTGGGCATGGCCGTCGACGGCACCGGCCGCGAGATGGTCGTCACCGAGCCGGTCGTGCTGCGCGAGAGCGACTTCGAAGAGGTCAACGGCGCGGACCAGCCGACGGACGAGCCCTACCCGGTCTTCCTCACCTCAGCCGACCGGGAACCGGCCCAGCCGCCCGGGCCGGTCTCCTGCTCCGGCAGCGCCGCCAAGACCCGCGTGGAGGAGTCGTACCAGATCCTCTTCGGCCGGCTCGGCGACGAGCGGCTGGTCGCGGAGCAGCAGCCGCCCGCGATCGGCGACCCACCGGCCGACCCGCCCGCCCGCTGGCTCGTCCTGCTCGGCTACGTCCGCTGGACGGACGGCCACTTCAGCGGCGCCGAGACCACGGCGCGCGGTGTCGCGGTGCGCTACGCGGGCGTGCGCGCGGACACCGTATCGGCCCGGTCGGGCGCGCTGACCCTGCGGACGGGCACGGAGGCCGAGGAAGGCAAACCCGCGCTCGTCCTGTCCGGCGGCGATACCCCGAACCTGGTCTTCGGCCTCTACCAGGGCAGTGGCACGGTCGCACCGCTGATGACCGTGGCCGCCAACGGCAACCTGACCATCGAGGGCAGCTTCAGCGGCCGGATGCCCGCCGGGAGCACACTGGTGGCGTCCGGGACCGCCACCGACGGGATGCTGCTGCCACTGCCGTCCGGCATCACCCCGGAACAGGTCGCGGACGGCCGGGTCGTGATCCACGTCCAGCTGATCCCGCGCACCCCGCCCCTGCCGGACGCGACGCTGTACAGCCCGGTGGAGGCCACGGTGGACGCCGACCGGCGGGTCCGGTGCCGGGTGCGCCTCTACAACCCCCTGGCCACCCCGGCCACGGTCGTCGACCAGCCCGGGGCGGTCGACTTCCTCGTCGTGGCGACGGTCGCACCAACGAACGGCGGTGGCTGACGATGGCTCTCACCGTGGTGTACGCGGCCGACACCGGCCACGTCGTGGGCGCGCTGGCCCTGACCGGCGCCCGCACCGGCGTCGGCACCGGCGCCCCGCCCGAGGTGGCCGACCTCGTCGGGTCCGCGCTGCCGCTGCGCGTCTCCCTGGACGACGGCCGCATCGCGACCCTTCCGCTGAGCGCCAGGGAACTGGCCGTGGCGTCGGTGGACGACGAACCGGGCGCCCTCGCCGATCCGTTGTCCTTCGGGGTCGAGGTGACGACCGACGGCAAACCCAAACCGGCGCTGGTGCGCCTCGCGTCGTGGCCCGACAACCCCGACAACATCGCGCTGGCCGCGGACGGGCTCACCCTCACCGTGCAGGTCGCCGTGGCGCGCCCGACGCCCGTGGTCGCCCTGGTGTCCGACGAGCAGAACACGCATGTGCTCGCCGGGGAGATCCCCGCCCAGCAGACCCAGGTGAAACTGCCGGTCACCCTGGTCGCGGGCAGTGTGCACGGCGTGCTGGTGCTCGCGGCGGGCTGGGCGGGCCAGCTGAGGACGGAGAAGGTGACGTGAGCGCTCCCACCGCGCCGGCCCCCGGCGGAACCGGTGAGACCGGCGAGCCGGCCGACATCACGGTGCACCGGTGCACCGTGACGGTGGTCCGGCGCGGTGGGTGGAGCTGGGGCCCCGATCCACGGGCCCTGGTCAATCAGGTGGTGGACTCCCTCCCGGAGCTGCTGGCGGACCACTTCGCCGAGCGGCTGGGGACGGACGGACCGGACGTGGAGATCACCGAACCGCTGACCGTCACCGTCCGGCCGGGCCGGGCGGGAAGCCCCGGCCGGGCAACCGGCGGCGGGCCGCCCGTCGAGGTCCACTTCGCGCCCGTGCCGGTGGTGGAGATGCCCATGGACGCGCCCCACGCGCCCGACACCGACACCGGCGCCCTGTCCATCGAGGAGTCCTTCGCGGCAGAGCCCGACCCGTGGACCGCCCCGAGTGCCTCGGCGCTCTTCGCCGAACTCGCCGAGCGCGGCGAACTCGACGCGCTGCTCGCCCTGCTGCCCGAGGAGTCCGTACGGGCGTATCTGCCCGCCCTCCTCGAAGCCGACGCCACCACGGCCGCGCGGCTGCTCGCCGAACTCGTCGGGCGGGCGCTCGCCGCCGCGCCCGCCGAGGCGCTGCCCGAGCCGCTGCGTACCGTCCTCGCGGAAGCCGACACCACCGACCTGCCCCGGGCACTCGCCGCCTTTGTGGCGTCCGTGGACCCCGAGGAGGCGATACGGGCGGCCCGCACCCTGACCGGCCCGCCCGACCGTTCCGGCCGGTCCGCTCAGGAGTCGCCCGCCACCGCGGGCCGCTCCGACGAGCCGCCACCGGGCGCCACCATCGCGGCGGAGCCCGCGGCGGCGGGCGGCACCGCGAGGGCGCCGCGCACCACCGACGAGGTACGGGTGTGGTCCGCGCTGCCCTTCCTTCTTGCCGGGCCCCTGGCACGCATCGGCTACCTCGACGCGATCGGACCCGCCCTGGCCGGGCTCGAACTCGCCGAGGACGCACCGCTGTTCGCGGCGGCCCTGGCGTACAAGGTGCTGGGCGCGACCGCACGGGGCTGGCGCCGCAGTGAACGGGACACCGAGGCCGCGGCCGCCTTCGCGGGCCTTCACCCACCCGTCGCCGAGGAGCACCTGACCGCCTTCGCCCGCCGGATGGGCCCCGCGCTCCCGGTCCTCGACGGCGTCCTCGCGCTCTCGGTGTGCCGCGGCCACGACCCCGCCGACCCGCTCCTGATCGGCGGCTCCGACGGCGCACTGCTCCTCGTCGACGCCCAGGGCATGTTCCCCATCGCCTGGGCCGCGGACGCCGCCGGGCTGTTGCCGCACTGGCAGGCGTGCGGGCGGCCGACCGTACTGCTCTGCGACGGACCCCTGCCGCCCGGCACCCTGCGCGAACTGGCCTCGGGCGGCGTGCCGTTCCTCACCGGCGTACGGCCGCTGCGCGGCGATCCGGTGACCCGGCTGCCCTGGCGCACCCCGCTGTGGGCCGCCGCGGGTACCGCACCGGACCTGCGGCGCGCCGCCGAACTGCCCGCCCACGCCGAGCGGTTCGCGGACCTGCTCACCGCCCTGGTCACCGAGCGCCGGGCGGTACCGCTCGCGCCGGACGGCGGCCTGGAACGCACCGTCACCCTGGCCGCGGCGCTCGGCCTGTCCACGATCGCCTGGACGCTGTGGCGCGACCGCGAGACACCGGATCCGCTCCTGGCCCTGCGCCGCTTCGCCGACCTGGAGGCCACGGTGCGGTTCGAGCCCGCGGCCGTCCGGGTGCGCGTACCGATGGGACGGCGCCACGCGGACCTCCTGCGCGGCGGCCTGCTCGCCGACGTGCCCGACGTGGTCTGGCTGGGCGGCCGGACCCTGACCTTCTCGGCCGGGTGACACACATGGGCGAACCAGCGGTGGAGCACCTGCGGATCCGGCTGGCCGACGCACACCGGGCGCTGCGGGCCGCCGTCGAACGGCAGGCGCGGCTCGCGGCCCGGCTCACCCGGCCGGACCTCACCCCGTACTGCGTCACCGACGAACAGGTCGCCGTCCTCCTCGGCGAAGTGCACGCCTTCACCGACACCATGGCCGAGCCGTACGCACCCCCGCGGCCCGAGCCGGACGCCGAACGCGACCTGAGGCGCCGCGCGTCCGCCGAGGGCACCACCCTGCCCCTGGACGCCCTCGCCACCCGGTTCGGCCTGACCCGCGCCGAACAGGACGCGCTGCTGCTGGTCGCCGCGCCCGAACTGGACCGCGGCTACGAGCGGATCTACGCCTACATCGTGGACAACCTGAACCGGCGCCTCCCCAGCGTCGAACTGCTCGTGACCGTCGGCGCGGACAGCGCACCCGCCCGCCTCGCCCTGCGCCGCTCCCTCGGCCCCTCCGGCACCTTGCGCCGGTACGGTCTGCTGCGCGCGCACGGCGAGGCCGCGGTCGAGCTGGCCCAGGAACTGATCCTCGGCCCCGGGGTGCTGGACTTCCTGCTCGGCTGGGGCGGCGACGTCGGACTGCTCGGCCACGACCCCGGCGAGGTCGCGCCACCCGAACCGCGCGTCCTGTCCCCCTACCTGTCCTCGGACCAGCTCACCCGGCTGGGGCGTGCGCTCGGCTCCGGTGACATCGACCTGGCCGGGCTGTGGGGCTGCCCGCCCGACGGCCAGCTCGACGCCGTCCAGGCCCTGACCCGGGCCGCACAGGCGCCGCTGCGCACCCTGACCGCCGACCCCGAGGCCGACCTGCGGATGGCCGCCGCGCTGGGCGCGGTCCTGTGGATCCCCACCGACGACCTGCACGGCGAGCAGCGGCGGCCCCACGCCGACGCGATCTCCGCCGCACTGCTGCGCTCACGCGTGCCGGTGTGCCTGACCGGCCTGAAGCCCTGGCGCCCCCCGGGCCTGCTCGCCGCGCGCGCGTACGCCGAACTCACCGTGCCCGCACCGGGGTTCACCGACCGCCGGGCGATGTGGTCCGCCGCGCTCCCGGACCTGGACGGGCCGCTCCTCGAAGACCTCGCCGTCCGGTACCGGATGAGCGGCGGTGAACTGCGCGCCGTCGCCTCGGTCGCGGACGCCGGGGCGCGCCTGGCGGGCAACGGGCGCCCGGAGCCGGTCGCCGACCATGTCGAGCCCGCCATCGCCACCGTCACCCGCGGACGCAGCGGCAGCGCCGTCCACTCCATCGTGCCCCGCCGCACCGTCGACGACCTGGTCCTGCCCGATGTCCAGTTCCGCCAGATCCTGGAGATCGCCTCGGCGTTCCGCGCCTGGCCCCGGATCGCCGAGAGCTGGGGTTTTGCCCGCCGCTCCGGACACGGCGGGGTCAAGGCGCTCTTCACCGGGGAGCCCGGGACCGGCAAGACCATGTCCGCCGAGATCGTCACCGGCATGCTGGGCCTGGAACTGCTCAAGGTGGACCTCGCCCAGGTCGTCTCCAAGTGGGTGGGGGAGACGGAGAAGAACATGGAGACCGCGTTCCGGCAGGCCGAGGAGAGCCACGCGGTGCTGCTCTTCGACGAGGCCGACGCCCTGTTCGGCAAGCGCGGCGAGGTCAAGCACGGCACCGACCGGTACGCCAACCTCGAAGTCGGCTACCTCCTCCAGCGCCTGGAGGCCAGCGACGGCCTGGTGATCCTGACCAGCAACCTGAAGGACAACATCGACCCGGCGTTCACCCGCCGCTTCCACTTCGTCGTCCACTTCCCCCGCCCGTCCGCCGCCGAACGCCGCAGACTGTGGCGCCTCGTCTTCCCCCGGGAAGCACCGCTCGCCCCCGACGTGGACCTGGACGCCCTGGCCCGCCTCGACATGACCGGCGCGGGTATCACCGCGGCGGCCCGCACCGCCGCCCTCTCCGCAGCGGACGGCGACAGCGCTACGATCGGCATGCGCCACATCGTCCGCGGCGTGGCACGCCAGTTCCAGCGCGAGGCCCGCCTGCTCCGCCCGGCCGAACTGGGCCCGCACGCCCACCTCCTCGACGACGCGACCCAGGGGTGACCGCCGATGCTGCCCACCGAACCCCCGCTCTCCCTCCACCGCCTGGTGGCCCCGGTCCCACCGGCACGGCCGCAGGAAACGGCCACGGCCACCCGCCAGACCCCGGCCGCGGCTCCTGCTCCCGCCGCCCCGCAGTCGCCGACCCCGCTCGAACGGCTCCTGGTGGCGGGCCAGAACCAGGTGGGCAACGCGGCCGTGGCGGGCGCGGCGGCCCAGACGAGCCCCGTCCCGGCCCCGCCCGTCGTGGTGGCGATGGTGGCGCCGCCGGCGAAGGCCGGTCAGCCCTCCTGACGCCCGGCCGCCTTCCGCCGCAGCTCCTCGACCAGTTCGAGGGAGGCGTGCGCCTGCTCGACCTCCGCGCGGTCCACGGAACCCGCGCCCCGGTTCCACGGCCGGTGCAGTTCCTCCTCGAGCCGTCGGGCGTCGTCGGCGTGCACCTCGTACAACACGTCGAGCAGGGAATCCCCGCAGCGCACCGCCTCGGCGTCGCGCACCTCGCTGTAGGGGTAGGCCGCCGAGCGGAGACAGAAGACCGTGGGACGGCCTTCCCGCAGTTCCTCGGTCCGGTAGCACACGATGTGGTCGTCCCCGGCGGACGTGGCCGCGGGAATCTGCACCAGCGGCAGCAAACCGGGGTCCAGGGCCAGGACCAGCCGTTCGGTGTCGTCCAGCGGGCCGGGGACGTCGGCGGGGCCGCCCTGTTCGGGCGGGACGGCCAGCTGCCAGGGCTGATTGGTGAAGTAGGCCAGCAGGTCCAGGGAGGACAGCCCGGCGCCGACGATGACGAAGACCTCCTCGGGGAAGTCGGCGCCGTAAGCCTCGCGCAGCACCTCGCGCGGCCCCAGCCCGCTGTCGTACAGCGCCCGCGCCAGGCGCGCCATCGAGGCGTAGTCGTCGCGCGACGCCTCGTCCCGCAGCCGGCGAGAGGTCTCCGGGTTCACTGCGCCTCTCCTCCGCTCTCCGGTGCGTCCCTCATGGCCTCGTCGAGGGCCGTGCCGACACTCTCCCAGTAGGTGTGCAGCTCGGGCGCGGTCATCGCCTTGATGATGTCCGAGGTCAGATCGCGGGCCCGCTGCACGGCCCGTTTGCGCCCCTCGTCGCCGCCCGCGCCGCGGACGAGCCGCTCGACGGTCTCCGCCAGCCGCTGAAGCTCCGCCTGGATGCTCGGGCTCTGGGCGGTCAGCCTGGGGTTGTCGGCCATGAGCATCGCGACGTTCTCCACATGGACGAAGACGGTGTCCCGCAGGGTGAACCGCAGCCTCTTGGACATCCCGGGGTTCGCGTGGAAGTACTCCCGGGAGAGGGTGTGCGCGCTGGTGTAGGACTGCGACTGGATGATGAGCGCGTACATCCGGTGCGCGACGCGGATGGCCTCCTCCGCCCCGCCCTTGGCCCGCATCCTGCCCCGGGCGGCCAGATGGACGTCCGACGGCTCCACGGTCAGTCCGCGGTCCCGGTCTCCCGGCTCCGGGCTCGTGGTGGTGGATGCCTCGGGGACGTAGGCGACCGGCAGCTCCTCGCCGAAGACCTCCCGGTACCGGATCCGCAGGGTGCGCCCCTCCGCACTGCCGACTCCGTACAGCCCGCCCTGGACGCGGCGCAGCGCGCCCAGCCGGCTGTTCTGGAACAGGCCGTCCGGCCGGTGCCGGTCCCACGCCTTGATCAGCATGTTCGGCTCGGTCGGGTAGAGCATCTGCGGGAACCGCTTGCCGATGACGACCCGGATCGCCCGGTCCAGCTCGTTGGCGAGCAGCGTGAGCTGCTTGGGGCGCTGGTCGCCCTCCGGGCTCCAGTTGAAGCCCTTGAAGCGGTAGCCGCCGATGGTGATCTGCGGATGGCTCTCCATCGCGTCCAGGATCCGCTTGTACGCGGCGAGGACCCCCGTCGTCTCGGACACCGCGACCCCGGTGTCGGCGTCCTGGCCCAGGATGTGGACCTGGTCGTTGGCGTGCGACAGGATGGCCGTCGCCTCGCGGGTGTACGAGGAGTTCGTCACCTCCTCGCGGAAGAGGCCGTAGGGGAGCGCGTCCTTGTCGCGCAGGCCCTTCTCCTGCTTCTCGGCGACCCGCTTCTCGTCGTTCGTCAGTTCCCGGTACTTCTTGCGGACCTCCGCCATGGGGACTTCCCGGCCGTCGTTGTGGAGCCACTTGGGCGTCCAGATGAAGCCGAACACGGCCATGATGAGCTTGAGCGGCCGCTTGACGGCGTCGATGGCCTCGTTGAGGACCTTGCTGTCGTTCTTCTGGTCGAGGTGCTCGAAGGTGTTGACGCCGATCACGACGGCGGTGCTCACCGGCCCGAAGTGCTTGGTCTCGGGGCTCTTCCAGGCGTCGTGGAGGTAGCGGGCGGCCATGCCCGGGTTCTTCTTCACCTCGCCCGGGACGGCCGCCATGTTGACGACGAAGCCGGTCCTCGGGTCGCTCCCCGCCATGGGAATGTTCTTGATCGGGTTGAGCTGGTCGACCACCTTCCCATGCTTCCTGATCTTGAAATTGCCCTCGGCCGGGCCGATCTTGTACGGGAACTTGTCCCCCAGGTCCTCGACCGGAGTCTCTGCCTCCGGGTTGATGGCCACCTTGATGCGGTACTTGTCCCCGGTCACCTTCGTGAGCCGGATCCGCGTGAGGCGGTGCCGCCGCTTGATGGCCGGGAGCCCGCGCCGTACGGACTTGACCGTCGCCGACTCCTCGTTGAGCAGCCGCGTCGCGTCCCGCACGGCGGCGTCGAGGGCGCGCCTCTTGTCCGCCTCGGTCCGCTTGTCCCGCCGCTTCTTGTCCGGCCGCCTCTTCTTCGGGTCGCGCCTGCGCTTCGGCCTGCGCCGGTCGTCCTTGCGGGGCCTGCGCCGCTGGTGCGGACGCTTCCGCTTCGGCCTGCCCGGCCGTTTCCGGTCCGGCCGCCGCTTCGGCTTCGGTTTGGGCTTCTTCTTGTCGAACTTCGACCTGATCTTGGCCCAGAGCTTCTTCACCAGGCCCACGATCTTGTCGATCACCCAATCCACCGCCCGGCCGACCGGCTTGGACATCGCCTGGACGATCTGCTTCACACGGGACGCGATGCCGCCCACGCCCAGGATCGCGGCCAACACGCCCAGCAGGACCGGGATGGACCGGGCCAGGGCGCGTTCGATCAGGCCCGGTACGCCGCCGCTGCCGCCCCTGGCGATGGCGATGACCGCGTCGAGCACGGCGTTCACGAACTCGAAGATCTGGCGCGCCTGGGTGACGATGAAGCGCACGAAGTCGATGATCAGCTTCACCGCCCGGACGAACGCGGACGCGGGGTTGAGCAGCGAGAGCACCCACATGATCCCGGCCTGGATGATCGTGGGCGTCACATACGCGATGACCTTGTCGAGCAGCTCCTTCTTCAGGTCGCCCACGCGCGTCTTGAGGTCGTCCCACATCCCCGCGACGCCCCGCTTGCGGACCTCCGCGACCAGCGGCACCGAGGTCTCGGCCGCCGTCACCGCCGGTTCCATCGTCGGCACCTTGCGGACGATCCGGGCGCGGATCGACTGCCAGGTCAGTCCGAGCACCGAGGCGAGCATCTTCAGGACACCCTGGGCGTCGAACTTCGACGGCACCTCGATGCCCGCCTCGGCCGTCTTGCCCAACAGCCAGGACAGGATGCCCTGTTGCAGATGCCGGCCGATGTTCTGGAGGAACTGCCGCAGCCCGGCGCCGACGGCCGAGACCAGATTGCGCAGGAAGCCGATCGGATCCTTGAGGATCAGCATGACCGCCTGCGCGGCCTTGGCCAGGACCGACAGCAGCAGCCGCTTCAGCTCCAGGATGGTGTTGATCACGGCCTTGACCGCGTTCACGGCCTTGGCCACGAGGCCCTTGTTCTTCTCCTTCTCCGCGGCGATCTCGTCGTCGACGGACTTGAGCGCGTCGGTGTACTTGGTGGCGAGCGTGTCGACGAGCTGGGTGCCCTTGTCGTCCACGGACTGGGTGAGTTCGTCGAACTTGTCGGTGAACTCCGCGGCCGCCTCCCGGCCGATGGACCGCAGGTCGGCCGGGAGCTTGCGCACCGCGTCCTGCATCTCGGTACGGCCGTCGGCGATGCGCCGCTTCGCCCGGTTCAGCTCCGCGCCGATGGTGTCCGCGACATCGGAGATCACCTGCCGCATCCGGCGCACATAGTTGGCGCGGGCCTCGTCGAAGATCTTGTCGGCCTCGGCGGGCAGCCCCGCGAACAGGTCCCGCACCCAGCGCAGCTTGCCCGTCGCACCCGAGTACCGACGGCCCTTGTACTCCTCCATCTTCCGCTTGTGCTCGGCGGTGAAGTCGTCCCGGGCCGCCTTCTCACCCCTGCCGAACTGGTCGTCGACCAGTTTGTCGAGGCCGTCGAGAATGTCCTCGACTTCCTTCTTCATCGTGTCGAAGACGCCTTGCAGGATCGTCGTGACCTGGGCCCGCTTGTCCTCGTCCCGGCCCTTGGCACCGGACTTGCCCGCGCCGACCTGCTGCCCGGTGCGCACCCGCTGGGCGCCCATCGCGCCCATGGCCGCGGCGCCGAGCCGCTTCGCCCGCGCGGTGGACGCGTGCAGCTCGCCCGCCTCGTGCTTGCGCAACCGTCCCGGGGCCGCCTCGGAATGCCGTTCGGCGGCCTTCTTCTCGCCCAGCGCCTTGCCGAACGCGGGTTCGTTGGACTTCTTCAGCTGTGCCTCGGTGACCTGCGCGTCCGCCATCCGCTGGTCGACCTGCGCGGGCCCCGCGGACATGTCGGTGGCCGACGGCGGCAGCCTGTCCGGTACGGCGTTCGCCGGATTCGGCGTCCCCGGAGTTCCCGGCGGCCGGTCGGCGGCCAGCGGGACGACCTTCTTGGGCACCGCCGCCGAGGTGTCCGGCGGCGCCGCGGTCGTCGTGGAGATCTGCTCGGCCGAGTCCGACTTGCCCTGACCGACCTGGCCCTGCACCTCCGCCCGCACCTCTTCGGCCTTGCCGGAGTCGGCGAACTTGTCCGCCTCGTCCAGGTTCTTCGGCGCCTTCTCGGCGATCGCCTTCTCGACCGCCCTGATGAACGCTTCCTTGTCGAACTCCTTCGGCTCGGCCTCGTTCATCTTCTCGGCGTTGGCCGTCTTGCCCTGCGCCTCTTCGTCGTCCTTGGGCGGCAGCGCCGCGTCCTGTGCCGCCGCCGCCTCGGATCTCGGAGGCGGGTGCGAGGCCGCCACCGAGCGCTTCTTGTGCCGTACGTCCTTCTTCAGCGCCGCGAACTTCGGATCCGCGTCCGGGCCGGGCCGCGCCGTCACCTCCGGCGCGCCCCCGGAGGCCGCGGCCGCCGCGACCGCGCCATTGCCGACCGTGTCCTGCCCGGCGTCCGGCGGCCGGTCCGGCGGAGGCGGAAGCGGCGCCGGTCCGCGCCCGGCGGCCAGCGCCGCCGATACCGCCGCGTTGGACGCGGGCAACGGGGGCCGCGCGGGGCCGCGTACGTCCGGCCGTTCTTTCGCCGGGGCGGGAACCGTCGTCGACGCCCTGGGCCGCAGCGCGAGGGCCTTCGGAGGTGGCATCGGACGAAACCCCTCTCACGGCACATTTCTCCCGGTGAAGGGTGCCAGCACGGGCGTGACGGGCCCGTCACCGCCCTGTTGGTGAAGCGTCTCCGGGAGGCCGGGCCGCGTACGAACGTGCGTGCGGGGAACCCGAAGAGCTGAGGAAAGGAGTCATCGTGCCCGTCACCTTCCGCAAGAGCTTCCGCATCCTTCCCGGCGTCCGGCTCAACATCAACCGCAAGTCGGTCTCCGTCACGGTCGGCAAGGGCGACGCCAAGCGCACCTACTCCTCGACCGGCCGCCGGACGACCTCGATGGACCTCCCCGGGCCCTTCGGCTACCGCAAGACCACCACCAGGACCGGCTCACGCCGCTGACGACTCGATCGAGGCGCCCAGCCGGGTGATGGTGTCCCGTACGTCGCGCACCGGCTTCGGCGCCGTCGAGCGGTGCGGGTGCGGGGTTCCGATGTAGAGCCAGCCCAGCAGCTGTTCCCCGGGCCGGATGCACAGGGCGTCGTGCACCACGGGGGACTCCAGCCCCTGCCCGGTGCGCCAGATGCTTCCCCAGCCGTGATCGTGGAGCAGCAGCTCCAGGCAGTGCACCAGCGCCGCGGTGGCGGCCAGCTGTTCCCACTGCGGAATCCTGGTGCCTTGCCGGGGGACGAAGACGATCGAGGCGAGCAGGGGCGCCCGCAAGGGCTTGAGCGCCGCACGGGCCTGTACGTCATCGGGGCCTGCCGCGGCGAGGGCCCGCCCCAGCCGGTGGCGCTGCCCGCCCCTGAGGAGCACCCACCGCCAGGGGCGCAGCCGTCCGTGGTCCGGCGCGGCGGAGGCGGTTCGGAGGAGCCGGGTGAACTGTTCGTCGTCGGGTGCGGGATCCGTCAACTGCTGCTGGCTTCGGCGGGTGAGGACTGCTTCGGTCAGTTCCATGTCGTCACTGCTTCCTGGTCAGCGGCCGCTTGGACGCATACGGAGGCAGGCTGCCCGCGCCGGATGGTGTGCGGGGGCGGGCAGCCTGCCTCCGGAGCGCTTCAGCCGGGTTCGGAGCGTGCCGGATCGCGTGCCGGATCGGGGAGGGCATGGGCGAAGGAGGTACGGCTTCGCCGGATCTCATCGGCGATGATCTCGCCCACGTGGCGGCTGTGCGGCTGGGCGCGGACCTCCGTCTCCCAGCTGGACCACCAGGTGCCCCCGGCGGGCTTGTCCTCCCGGAACGTGGCACAGAAGCTCAGCCGTGTGCCGTCTCCCGCGAGGGTGGGCCGCAGCTGGATGCGGAGGTCGGCCTCGGGGGCCTCGATGCGGATGACGTCGTCGACGCAGGAGACGCGGAGCGCGTCGGGGACGACATCGTTGATCAGGAGGCGTGCGTGATGGATGGCGGGGCCCTGCACGCTCATCGTGGCGTGCCGGATCCGGGCCACGGCAACGGTCATCGCCAGCTCCCCGGGGTGTGGGGCTCGGGTGCGCTCCTCAGGTTGTGCCGGGCGGCCGCGGCCGTCTTCCTGAAGAAGTCGAGATAGCTGCGCTCGATGTGGGTGGCGTGCCGCCGCGCCTCGGCATGCCGCTCCGGCAGCCGGTTGATCGGCACGGTCATCGCCGCGTGGTGCTCGATGTGCAGATTGTTGCCGTTGGTGAACCAGGTGGTCAGCCAACTGCCTTGGATGGAGCGGGTGTTGTGCAGCACATCGGTGGTCTCCGTGTCGCACAGCAGATGTTCGGGCAGCTCGACCAGGAAGTGCATCGGAACGGCGAACAGCAGCGGCACCGCCCACAGCCGCAGCAGGAGGTCTCCGTACCCGGCGACGGCCGTCGCGGCGGCACCGGCGAGGATCACCCCCAGCAGCCGGTACTCGGCGATGATGTCCCGCCGGCGGCGTTCGGCTATCTGCCCCAGGTCATACGTCCAGCGGCCGGTGTAGCTCTGGCCGATGTCCTTGAGGACGGCGAGGAGGCGCGGGTAGTCCAGGAGCCCGCGCAGCAGCAGGCCCCAGGTGAGTGGTTTGCGGGTGTCGAAGCCGAAGAACTCGGAGTCCTGCGGGGTGCCGAGATAGCGGTGGTGCTGGAGATGGCGGACCCGGTAGTGGCTGTAGGACACCAGCAGCGGGATGCCCAGCGGAACGCCGACCAGGCGGTGGGGCCTGGCGGCGCGGAACGCCGAGTGATGCAGGCACTGGTGCTGGAGTTCCACCATGTGCGTGTACAGGGCGCCGAGCAGTAGCGTTCCGGCGAGCGCGACGGGCAGGGAAGGGGCGAGGGCGAGGTATCCGGCGAACCCCACCAGACCGAGGGCCACGAGGAGCTTGGCGATGAAGACGGCTTCGTCCCGCCGGGCGACCCGTGCCTTCTGGAAGAGAAGTCGGGGCTGTGCTGGAGAAGGAGCGGACATCTTCGGTCCCTTCAGTCACGGAGGGCGCGCATGGCCTGCCAGATGTGCCGGTAGTAGCCGTTGGCCACGCGGACCCGGGTGGCCACGCCGATGGAGATCGCCCGCAGCAGAGCGGGGGAGCGGTCGACGAGCGGCACGAAGACGCCGTCGAACCATTCGGCGCCGTGGTCGGCGTCCACATGGACATGGACCCGCTGGTAGTCGATGACGTCGGACGGCACTCCCAGGCGGTCGCAGCCGTCGACCATGGCCTGGAAGCGGGGAGAGGCGCTCTGCTCCAGGACACCCATCGCGCCCAGGGCACGGGGGTTGAGATGGCGGTGGATGCCGTACATCAGCAGCAGGCAGGCGTTCTCATAGGCCTCGGGGCAGTACAGCTGGCCGCGGTCGACACCGGCTTTGTCCAGGCAGTCGCGCATGTAGACGGCCGAGTGCTCGAACATGCGGGTGTGGACGCCGTTGATGTCACCCTCACCCATCTCGTCCCAGTAGTTCTCCGCGATGGTGAGCTTGGTGTGCCCCTCGGTGCCGATCTGGACCATGGCCATGAGGTCGTCGAACTTGCTGTCGACGAGTTCCTCGCCCATGAAGAAGAGGGCCATCTCTTCCAGGTTCGCCTCGTGGGCCAGGTAGTCGCAGAACTCCGGCTGCGTGTGGGCATCCGCGACCGCGAGGAACCACTCGCGGAAGGCGGCTCCGTCGGCGGGCAGGTCCGCGGTGTCGACCTGGGCGTCCTCCCACGCGAGCCAGGCGTCCTCGATGGCCGTGATCTGCGGGTCGGTGTTGAGCCGGGGGATGGACGCGAACGCCTCCGGCCCGGCCATGTAGGCCACGTAGTGCTCGTGCAGCCGCCCCAGCAGGGACAGCCGGGCCTGCGGATCGGGGGTGCCGTGATCGGGGAAGGCCGAGCCGAGCTGGTCGGCGAACGTTGCGGTGGGCGCGTCACGGAAAGTGGTGAGCGTCATGTGCGGTGTTCCTTCCTTGAGTTGGGCACAGTGAGCCGGGCGCGTCGCACGGCTCAGCGGGGCTGCGTACCGCGGGTGATGACGTCGATGAACACGTCCCGGTAGCCGGGGCGGTCCGGGTGCGCGGGGGTGATGGGGGTGGCGTCGTGCAGCGTTTCCCCGTCGTCGGCGAGCAGCGTGTCGCCGGGGGCGGTGAGCGTTACGGAGTGGATGTGGCGGCGCGTCACCGCGTCGTACAGGCCGCTGCGCCCGCCCTCGATGCCGCACCGGCGGATCAGGAGGGTGACGACGTAGTCCACGCCGTCACGGTGCACGCCTTCGGGGGTCGGGTTGCCGGTCTGTTCGCTGCTGGTGGTGATCCGGTTCTGGAAGCACTGGTGGTGCCACACGTCGACGCCGTGCACCTCGGTGAGGACCGCGGTGAGACCGGCCAGCAGCCCGCGGAACAGGGACCCGGAGGTGATCGCGGTCTCGATCGGCTCATAGGTCCGCAGCACACCCCCGTTGAGATGGTTGATGTCCGGGCTCTGGAGATAGGGCCGGGGCTGTAGTTCGTCGATGAGGCCGTCCGCGTACACGTTGAACACGGAGTGCCGGCGCCTGCGGTAGGTCTCGCCGTGCGCCATGAACGCGTCCACCGGCAGTCGCGACCAGCTGTCGGTGAACGCGTCCCACTCGGCCGGAGTGCTGTCCTCCTCGTACAGGAGCGTGAATACGCTGCCGCTGGCGAAGCGATTCTCCACGATTTCCTTCGCCCATATCGTTTGGGACATGTCCATCCTTTCCGGCTGTGGTGGCGTGTCGGTGTTCCGGGATTCCGGGATTTCCGCACACCGTTCCTGTCATGTGCCGGTGACCATGTCCGACAGCGTTCCCCAGCTCCCGGCGCGGAGCCACCACGATGAAGAACGACGGCATAATCCTGACCGTCAAGAATGGGCAATGTTCGCGATATGTGTACGGTCATTGCATGTCGTGCCGACCGGCTTCAACGATGGACCGACCGTGATGTCGCCTGAAAGAGGACGATCATGTCTGCACCCGGTCACGACTTCTATGGCCAGGGCCCGCGCCGGGTCCAGGAACTCCTGGGGACCCGGAGGCTGGCGGATCACATCGCACAGCGCTACGTGGCCGACCGCCTGGACGACACGGCGGCCGGGATCATCGAGGCGGCGGACTGCTTCTACCTCGCCACCGCGAACGCCGCAGGGGCTCCCGACTGCTCCTACAAGGGAGGACTCCCCGGCTTCCTGAAGATCCTCGCCCCCGATCAGCTGATGTTTCCCAGCTACGACGGAAACGGAATGTTCCGCAGCCTGGGAAACATCCTGGAGAATCCCCGCGTGGGGATCCTCATCATCGACTACGAGAAGCCGATAAAGCTGCGCATCAACGGCGAGGCGCAGGTTTCACAAAACCCCGAACAGCTCCAGATCTTCCCGGAGGCGGACGCGGTCGTACTCATACGGACGACGGAGGTGTTCGAGAACTGCCCGCGCTATCTGCACGAGATGGGGCAGCGCCGCCATTCCGACTACGTCCCGCGTCCCGGCCATGTTCCACCGGACCCCGAGTGGAAGCTGAAGAGCGAATACGAGGGGCTGGTCCGGCTGCGGAATCAGCGCCCGGATCAGGTGCCGTAGGCGACGCCCGCGGTGCGCGTATAGGCCTGCTGGAGGCGTTGCTGCAAAACGGTGAACCACCCGGTCGCCGCGGCGGCGGCCTCGGCGACCAGAACCACGGTGCGCGCGGGCGCGGGGATCTCTCCGGCCTGAAGACAGCGGGCGAGGTCGCTGCGGGTGGCGAGCGCCGAGGACGGCACGAAGGCCAGGGCGTTCAGGGCGATCGCCATCTCCTGGGCGAGCACCCAGTCGTCGGTGCGGCCCACCGGACGCGCGGTGATCTTGTGCCGTGCGAAGTGGGTGGCGATGAGACGGTCACAGTCCGAACCGGCCCGGGGCAGCACCCAGCGCATCGCCGACAGCGGCTGACCGGCACCGGGCCGGGTCACCGCGGAGATGAGATCCGGCGGCCCGACGAACAAGAACGGGTCGTGCCGCAAGGGCACGACCCGTAGTAGATCTCGTGGCTCTTCGCCTGTCTCCTGGAGCGATACCGCCGCCTCCAGGACGCCTTCTCCCACCAGCCTCCGCCCCTCGTACGGGGCGGTTTCGAATAAGTGCATGTCGAAGGGCAGATCTCCGGAGCAGCTGATCGCCGGCAGGACGCACCGCACCAGCGCCGACGGGAACGCGCCGACCTTGACGCAGCGCCTCCGAGCCACCGCCATCGCTCCGTCCGCGGAACGGTGGGAGACCGAGGACTCCCACAGGTCCGCGATCTGGGAGGCGATCTGGGCGATCCGGGAGCCGTCCTCGGTGAGCTTGATCCCTCTCCCGTCCGGCTCCACCAGGGGAAACCCGCACTCCGAGCCGAGCGCCTTGATCTGCTGGGAGACCGCTGACGGCGACAGATGAAGCGCTTTGGCCGCCGCATGGATGCCACCGTGTGACCGTACGGAGTGCAGAGTGCGGAATTGCTGCAAGCTGACCATGTTCGCCTTCCGTTGACTGTCCGAAGCAGGCGCGGGAGTGCGGTGATGCCTGTCCTGATGTCCGCTGTTACATCCACCGATTCCAGGTCGCGAAGGCACGGACCGGGAAGGTACCCATTCCCGAGACCTTCACCGGCACGGCGGTGAAGCGCACACCGGACGACGGCAGCTGGGCGAGGTGCGTCAAGTGCTCGACCAGGGGGATGCCCGCGCCCAGCAGGAGGGAGTGGGCGGGGCGTTCGCCGGTGTGGGTGCCGTCGATGTTCAGGGAGTCGATGCCCACGACGGCCGGAGCCGCCTGGGTCAGGAGCGCGGCGGCCTCGGCCGACAGATGCGGGTGATGCCCGTTGCCGTAGCGATCCGTTCCCCAGTGCCGCGACCAGCCGGTGCGCAGGAGCACGGCCCGGCCCGCGAGGTCACGGCCCGCCAGACACTCGGGACCGATTTCCTCCTCGTCCGTGTCGATCACGCAGGCCGGCACGTTGGCGACCTGGCGCAGGTCCAGACGGGTCAGGTCGTAGCCGTCCGCGTAACGGTGGAAGGGCACGTCGAGGTAGGTTCCGGACTGCCCGACCAGGCACAGCCGTGCGCTGTGGAACTCCGTGCCGGGCGCGTACATCTCCCGTGACTGCTCGCGGGAGATGTAGTCCTCCAGCACCGGCTGCTGCATCCCCGGATAGGCCGTCGCTCCCGAGGTGATCTCGTGACTGAGGTCGACGAAGGCACTTCCGCTCCCGCCGCTGCGGGTCTTTCCGGTGGAGTGTGACGTGATGGCCATCGAACTGCCTTCCTGTTCGCTGGAATGTGTAGCGTCGGTGCCGGGAACGCCCGCGGCAAGTCGGCTTGAAACGTTTTGGCCAACTGCTGTTCAGCAGGTCTCGCCCGCCGGAGCCGGGGTAACCCGGTGGGCGCTCTCATGGCCGCGCTCGTGCCGGGCGAGCGGACCGACCAGCCCGATCAGGACGGCCGCCGCCGCGAAGGCGCCGTCCACGCCCACCACTTGGGAGGCCACGCCCACGACCACGGCGCCCACCCCGGTGCCCGCGTCGTAGGCCATGTTCCACGCCGTGCTGGCCATGCCGTGCCCCTGCGGGCCCGCCCGGCGGAACATCATCACCAGGGTGTCGTTCTGGAGCGCGCCGAAGCCCAGCCCGTACAGCCCTGCCGCCACCGAGGCCAGCACGGCGGCGGCGGGCAGTCCGGCGGCCGCCCCGGCAACCCCCGCCGTGCCCAGCGCGCAGGCCAGCACGCCGGGCACCAGCAGACGCCCCGAACCGGCGCGGTCGCTGAACGACCCGGCCGCCCAGCGGCCCACGATCACCGCCGCGGACAGCACGAACAGCGCGGTCGGCGCGGCCGCGTCCCCCTCCAGGGCGAGCGGAAGGAAGGAGGTCATCCCTCCCAGAGCACACGCGGAGACGATGAGCATCGTCCACGGCCCGGCCATCGGCCGCAGACCCCCCTCGGGACGGCTCGTATCACTCTCCCCGGGGCGCTCCCGCCCCGACGACGCCTCCGCGTCCCCCTCCTCGCTCTCCTCCGCCCGCCGGCCCGACATCAGCCCGGCCAGGGGAGCCGCCAGCACGCTCGCGGCCCCGGTGACGACGAAGACCGCGGTGAAACCGAACTGCTGGGCACACCACACCCCCGCCGGCAGACACACCACCTGCGGCAGACCCACCGCGATGCCGTACCGGCCCACCGCCCGGCCGCGCTGGCCGGGCGGCACCAGCTCGGCCACCAGGGCGCTGCCCGCCACCGCGACCATGCCGAAGCCCACGCCCCGCACCGCCGACACGGCAAGCACCCACTCCAGGCCGGAGGAGACCGGATACGCGAACGTGGGCAGGCCCAACAGCAGGGCCCCGGCGGCCAGGATCCGGCGCAGCCCGTACCGGCGCAGCAACCGGCTCATCACCAGCTGAATCCCCACCGTGGTGGCCATGGTCACTCCGGTGGCCGCACCCACCCCGCCGTGCCCGGAGCCACCCTCGGCCGACCACAGGGACACCACCGACAGCAGCGGCGCGTAATTGGAGAAGGTCCCCAGCGTGGCGACGATGAGCAGGAGGAAATCCCGCCCCTCCAGTCCGGTGGGGGAGCGCCGGTCCGCCGGGTCGGTCCGGCGCGGAAAGGTGAAGAGGGCCATGACTCAAGTTGTAGGCCGCCGGACCCATCGGGTCCAACGACCATCTTCGATCCAAACCATCACGGATTACGATGAGTGGATGGAGCTGAAGCACCTCACGACGTTCCTCGCCGTCGCCCGCCACATGAGCTTCACCCGCGCAGCCCAGGACCTGGACTACGTCCAGTCGAGCGTCACCGCCCACATCAAATCCCTCGAGCAGGACCTCGGCGCCGCCCTCTTCGAGCGCCTGGGACGGCGCATCACCCTCACCCACGCCGGGCGCGAGCTGCTACCCCACGCCCGGCAACTCGCCCACCAGGCGGAACAAGCCCGCCAAGCCGTCCAAGGAGCCAGTGGCGACCCCCGCACCATCCGCGGGACCCTGCGCATCGCCGCCCCCGAAAGCCTGTGCGCCCACCTCCTGCCACCGGTCCTCCGCGCCCTGATGGACCACTTCCCCCACCTGCGCGTGGTCTTCGGCCCCGCCGGCAGAAACACCCTGCTGACCTCCCTGAACGAGGGGACCCTCGACGCCGGGTTTCTCCTCGAAGAAAAGATCACCGCCCCCATGGCCACCACCGAACTCCTCGCCCAGCAACCCCTGCGGCTGATCGCCCACCCCGGCCATCCGCTCCTCCACCGCCGCCACGTCGACACCGCCGACCTCGCCGACGAAACCCTGCTCCTCATCGAGCCCGGCTGCGCCCAGCGCGACGTCATGGAACGCGAGTTGGGCCGCGCGGCCATCCACCCCACCACCATGGAATTCGTCAGTGTGGAAGCACTCAAGCGCTGCGCCGCGGCAGGACTGGGCATCGCCCTGCTCCCCGCGGCCGCCGTCACCGACGAACTCGCCCGCGGCGAGGTGGCGCCCCTGCCCTGGACCAGCAAACCCGTCCTGGGCATCCACTACCTGCGCCACAAGGACCGACTGCCCAGCACCGTCCTCACCACCCTGGCCGACCTCGCCCGCCACCACTGGACCGGGTGACCGGTGGCCGGTCGGTTTCACCTCGTATGGCGGCTCAGGAGACCTTGCGAGGCCAGCGTCCGGTAGTCGCTGTCGCCCAGCACCCGCCGCTGGTCCGTCACGAGCGCCCCGAGAATCGAGACGGCCTTGCCGGTGTCGCCGCGGGCTCCGTACCAGCGGGCCAGTTGGTGACGTACGGAAAACCCCAGTTCATGGGCGGCGCCCAAGGCGTCTTCCACATCCGGCAGTAGCCGGTGCAGTGACTCGATCGCATCATCGAGGTCTCCCGCGACCCCGCTCCAGAGCCCGAGCTGAAGCCGGGTGGACAAGGTGTGGTAATCCCTCGTGCCGAGCGTGCTCTCGCACTCCTCCAGAAGGAGGCGGTAATGCGTGAGGGCTCCCGCGACATCGCCGTTGAAGCCTCGCCAGTACGCCACGTTGTTGCGGGTCGCCAGGGCGTAGAAGTCGTCCGCGCCCAACGCGGGGACCACATCGGCCAGCAGCTGTTCGAACAGCTCCAGGGCGCCGGTGGCATCGCCGGACTCACCGCACCAGTACGCGAGGTTGTTGCGCACCATCAGCGTGTCCCGGCTCCCCGTGCCCAAGCTGCTCTCGCAGTCCGGCAGAAGCCTGCGGTATTCCTCCAGCGCCCTCTTGATGCCGCCGTTGAGCCCTCGCCGGTAGGCCACATGGTTGCGGACCGCCAGAGCGTGGAAACCGTCCCGGCCCGTCGCGGAGACGACATCGGCCAGCAGCTGTTCGAACAGCTCCAGTGCCCCGGAGGCGTCGCCGGATTCGCCACGCCAATAGGCGATGTCGCTCCGTAGCTCGAATGCCCCGGAGCCATCGAGAAGGTCGGGGTGCCGCGTGTCGAGCAACTCCTCCAGACGGCTGACGGCTTGGTCGGCAGCTCCCGCCACCCCCAGCCAGTACGCCCCGGCCTGCCCGGGGTCCCGGGGCCCGCATGCCATGCCCACCCCGTTGAAGGTGTACGGCCGGGTCTCCGGGAGCACCGCATGCCCGTTGTTCCTGCGCAGAAAGTCGGTGGTGGAGACGATCATTTCGCCGCCCTGGTCATCTTGGTCAGCTTGAGCGCCAGGCGGCGCAGCGGCGCCGTACCGACGAAGTCGGCGTGCCGGAGACCGGAGTATCCGCGTTCCTGTATGCCGGCCATGAGCAGCGGAATCCGCAGGAATTCACCGCCGTTCTCCGCATACGTTCGGGACACCTCGGCCTCGGCATCCGGATGGACGGCCTCGAAAGCCTCCCTGAGTGCCCTCTCCTCCGCGCTTTCCACGCTTTTCGCGGGCGGGGGAGCCGTGGCGGCTCCGGCGCGATGGACGATGTACCGGTGCGGCTGGACGATCGAAGGAAGATCGGTGGCCATGTCCCGCAGATATTCCGCCACGTCCCGCTCGGTCAGCTCCGGACCCTTCGCCACCACCCGGGCGACGAGTTCGGTCCGCTCCTCGCCTGCGGTGGTGAACACCTCGGCGCTCGCGACACCGGGGTGTCCGGACAGCAGGGTCTCCATCGCTTCGAGGTGGATCCAGGCATGGTCCAGGGAAAGCCATCCCTGGCCCTTCCAGGGGGCGTCGATGTCCACATCGGCGACCAGGTCGCCCACGCGGGCCTCCGGGTCCTCGGCGATCCGCTCCAGCAGCTCCAGAAAGGTCCTCACCCAGGGCACTCCGGCGCGCTCCGGCAGCACCTCCGTGGGCGCCTTGACCGCGATCTCCAGCCCTCGGCCGGACAGGGACGCGTCCACGAGCATCCCGGCGGCACGCCAGTCCATCGTCGTCTGCGTGATGTGTTCCGGGGCGGCCGAGCTGTCCGCGAACAGCGGCTCCTGGTTCGCGTAGTGGTATTCGAAGATGATGCCGGGTTCGACCTTGGCGCCGTGCCTCAGTGCCGCCCGGGACTCGCGCATGACCAGGTCCCCCACGTGATACCTGGCGTTCATGTACATCTCCAGCAAGGAGAGATGGCAGGTGCTCAGCGCCTTCCGGACCGTCAGCTCGCGGGGCAGGTCGAAGACGATCCGGCCGCCCCCGGCGAGGCGGCACACGCTCTCCTGGGTCGCCTCGTTCCACCGGTTGGCGAACACCGAGTGCATCGCGCACACCTCGTGCCCGGTCCAGCCGGAGACGAGCAGGGCGAGCACGCTGTGCACGATGCTGGGCTCGGTCACCTGGCAGGTCCGCGCGATACGGGCGCACAGCTCGGCGGCGCGCGGCGAGACCACCGTGGTCTCATGGGCGATGGAACCCTCGGGCGCGGGCCAGGAGAAGGGGATCGAGGTGTGCGGGCCGCGCCGCAACTGCTGCTGCCAGTAGGTGAGCGCCCGCCGGTTGGCCTGCCGCTGCTCTTCGGTGTTCTCCACCGCCGCGTGGTCCAGCGGCTGGAGTTCCCGTCCTCCCGCGGCGTTCACCGGGCCCGGGCCCCGCAGGCGCTGCTCCACTTCGTTCCGTACCCGCTCCATCGCCACGCCGTCGACGGCGATCTGCCGGAACACCAGGAGCAGGTCCGTCACCCGTTCCCCGGCGACACCGGCCACGGCGTAGCAGGAGGCACGCTCGAACACCCCGCTCGTGGGGACGGAATGGCGGTCCGGGTCCAGCTGCGACACGGAGCCCCCGGGGCCGTCCGGGTCCACCGTGATCAGCTGTGGTTCGCACTCCGCGTGCACGAACTGGCAGGGGGCTCCGGAGGCGTCGTGGCCGTAGGTGGTGCGCAGCGCCTCGTATCTCTCCAGTACGGACCGCAGCGCGCGCCGCACACCGGCGACCGTCACTCCCGCGGGAACGTCGACGCGCTTGGGGTAGGCGTCCAAGGGCCCGTCGCCCCGCACCGGGTCGCTGTCCAGCAGCCAGTACCAGTGCTGGGCCCAGCCCAGCGGGCCGGAACGGATCACGTCCATGTGCTCACTCCTGTCGTCGTCGGACTCGGCCACCGCTCCACGTCTCCCACAGCGCCGCGTAGGTGCCCCGGGACGCGACGAGTTCGGTATGGCTGCCCAGTTCGGTGACACGTCCCTTCTCGACCACCGCGATGCGGTCGGCCGCCTGGGCCGCCTGCAACCGGTGGGTGATGGTGATGAGCGTGCGTCCGGCCAGTGCCGTGGCGAGTGCCGCCTCCGCCGCCCCGGCGGAACGGGTGTCGAGCCCGACGGTCGCCTCGTCGAGGATCACCACGTCCGGGTCCGCGAGGAGCACCCTGGCCAGCGCCAATTGCTGGGTCTGGGCGAGCGCGAGGGGGTGGTGGCCCTCGCCGAGCACGGTGTCGAGCCCGTCGGGCAGGTCCTCGAACCAGGTGGCGCCCACCCGGCGGAGCACATCCAGCAGCGCCTCGTCATCGGCGTCGTCCCGGGCGAGCGCGAGGTTGTCGCGCAGGCTGGCGGCGAACACATGGTGCTCCTGGGTGACCAGGACGACCGTACGGCGCAGGTCTTCCGGCGCGACGTCCGCGCTCGGCACGCCCCCGATCGACACCGTTCCGCCGCGGGGCCGCTCGATGCCCGCGATGAGCCAGGCCACCGTGGACTTCCCGGCGCCGGACGGGCCGACGACGGCGAGCCGTTCACCGGGCCGGACGCGCAGGTCGAGCCCGTGAAGGATGTCGGGCGCCGCCCCGTACCCGAACGTGACGCGGCGGAGGGCCACATCGCTGCCTGCCGTCCGTGCCGTGCGCGCCTCCGGCTCGACCGCGCCGACGCCCTCCACTCGCGCCAGGGCGGCGGCGGCCTCCTGGAACTCGGTGAGCGCGTACATGATCCGGTCCAGCGGCCCGGACAGCCGGTAGGCGAGCATCGCGCAGGCGACGACCGCACCCGCGCTCGCCCCGCCGCCGAGCGCCGCCAGTCCTCCCGCGCAGAGAATCGCGGACACCGGAAGGGTGTAGGCAAGGTCGAGCGTCGGCAGGAACCAGCTCTCCAACCCGATGATGCGCCGCTGCCGCACATACCGCTCCTCCGCCAGGCGGTGACCGACGGCCGCGCGGCGCTCCTCCAGCCGGTGAGCGGCGACCGTGCGCGCCCCGGTCGCCGAGGCGGTGAGGGCCTCGGTGAGATCGCTCAGCGCCGCGCGTTCCGCGAGGAAGGCGGGGCGCGCCCGGCGGACGTACGCACGCGCCGCCAGGAGCAGCGGTGGCAGGACGACGGCCAGCAGCAGCGCGAGCAGCGGGTCGACGAAGAACGCCGCGGCGACGACGACCAGTACCTCGATCACGGCCGCGACCACTTCGGGCCCGGTGGAGCGGAGCAGACCGGCGACGGTGTCGACGTCCCCGGTGGTCCGCGTGGACAGATCACCGGTCCCCGCACGCTCGACGGTCCGCATCGGCAGGCGCAGGACCCGTTCGAGGGCCTGCTCCCTGATCCGGGCGGAGGAGCGGTCGCCGAAGCGGTGCCCGAGCCGCCGACCCAGCCGGACCAGCGTCATCTGCGCGGCGACACAGCCGAACAGCGCCAGGCACACGGCGTCCACCCGGGCGGTGTCCCAGCCGTCCCCGATGCCGTCGACGACCCTGCCGAGCATCACCGGCAGCGCGGCGCCCGCCGCCGCGGCGGCCAGATGGAGTACGCACACCAGGGCCACCGTGCGCTTCTCGCGCACGAGCAGCTCGAGGACGGCGCGGCGGACCTCCCGCGGTGTGGCGACCGGCAGACGCGACGACTCCACGGCGCTCACCGCGCCCCCTTCCTCGCCCGGGTGACGACGAGCCCGTCCCGCCCGCCCGCGGCGGACCGCTCCGCGCCCGTCAGCGGCACTACGTGATCGGCCGCCGCCGACCACAGCGGGGACGAGCTGACCACGACGGTCGTACGGCCCCGCCGCGCCGCCGCGACGCGCTCCGCGATGCGCGCCTCGGTGGTGGCATCAACCGCCGAAGTGGGCTCCACGGCCAGCAGGACCGGGGGACGGGCGGCCAGCGCCCGGGCCAGCGTGAGCCGTTGACGCTGGCCGCCGGAGAGGTTCCGGCCCCGGTCGGTGACCGCACCGTCGAGGGTGCCGCCGAGCTGGACCAGGACGTCCGAGGCGCAGGAGGTGTCCAGTGCCGTCAGCGCGGTCGCGTCATCGGAAGCGTTGAGGACGTCGCGGAGCGTCCCGGCGAACAGATAGTCGTCGTCGGCGAGCAGCATCACCTGCCCGCTCATCTCCCGCGGCCCGAGCGCGGTGAGCGGCCGCCCGCCCCAGGTGACACCGGAGTCCGGGCCGTCATGCCCGGCCAGCCGCCACAGCGCGGCGGCCGCCGCCGCGGTCCGGTCGGCCACGACGACGGTGAGCTTCCCGGCGGGGACCACCAGCCCCGTACGGGCGTCGCACAGATCGCCGCCGCGAACCGGTTCACCGCCGCCCCGCGGTACGCCGCGTCCCGGGGCGAACGCCGCCACGAGCCGCCCGGCGCCGACGTGCGCGGCGACCACGGCGTGCGCGTTGCCCAGCAGGGAACCGGAGTACATGATCAGCCCCGTGGCATAGCCGAAGGCCCCGCTGAGTTCCCCGACGCTGATGGTGCCGGACAGCGCCAGCCGGGCGCCGAGCCAGGTGACCGCGGCGAGATAGGCCAGCGGCACCGCCTGTTGCAGGGCCTGCACCCATGAGCTGGGGTCGGTCACCCGGTACGCGGAGTCCCGCAGCCGCCGCGACTGCGCGCGGTACCGCCGCAGGAACCGCTGCTCGCCACCGATCCCGCGCAGCACCCGCAGCCCGGCCGTCACATCGGCGGCCTGGCCCGCGAGATCGGCCAGTTCGTCGCGGTAGTCCCGCTGCCGCCGCTGAAGCCGCCCCAGCAGCGGCCCTGCGATCAGTGTCGTGGCGACCACGCCCAGGCCCAGGGTGATCCCCAGCCAGGGGTGGATCCGCCACACCAGCACCGTGCCGAGCACGAACGCGATCACGTTCATCGCCCCGTGCCCGACGGCCGAGTGCATCGACGCGGTCGCCTGGTTGTCCCCGGTCACCAGGTTGACCATGTCGCCTGCCGCCGCGCGCCGCCCGTCCCGCCCCGCCTGCTCGCCCAGCCGGTCCGTCAGCCAGTCGGCCGTACGCCGCTGGGCCTCGGCCTCGGCCAGCGCCATCTGCCGGTAGCCGATGACGTAGCAGACCGGATTGACCAGGGAGACCACGAACATGCCGAGCGACCAGGAGAGCAGGGCGCCGCGGTCCCGGGCGACCAGTCCTTCGTCGACAATCCGGGCCAGGAACCAGGGCAGCACCATATGGACCACCGCGGCCGCCCCCAGGGCGACGACGGCCACCGCCAGCCGCCCGGCCCCGGGCCGCAGGACCCTGGCGACGAAACCCCATGGCGAGGTGGCGGCCGACAACTCCGCCCGGGCCGCCGCGACATCGCGCTGAACGGGCATCACCGCCTCCCGTCAGACCGCGGTGCGCCGCAGCAGTTCCATGGCCTCGTTACGGGTGCGGGGATCACTTTGGAGCGTGCCCCGTACCGCCGAAGTGACCGTCCGCGCGCCCGTCTTGCGTATCCCGCGCATCGTCATGCAGGTGTGCTCGCACTCGACCACGACCAGCACTCCGGCGGCGTCCAGCGTCGTGTGCAGACAGTCGGCGATCTGCGAGGTCAGCCGCTCCTGCACCTGCGGGCGGCGGGCGTAGACCTCCACCAGCCTGGCGAGCTTCGACAGCCCCGCCACACAGCCGCTCTCTCCCGGCACATAGCCGATGTGCGCCCGCCCGAGGAACGGCAGCAGATGGTGCTCACAGAAGGACTGCACCTCGATGTCACACACCATGATCAGCTCTTGGTGGCCCTCCTCGAAGGTGGTGCCGAGCACATCGGCGGGATCCACCCGCAGCCCCGCGAACAGCTCCGCGTAGGCGTGGGCCACCCGCCTCGGGGTCTCCTTCAGACCACGGCGGTCGGGATCCTCCCCCACCGCGACGAGGATGTCGCGGACGGCCTCCTCGATCCGGGCCAGATCCACCGTGCCCCGGGTCCGCACCTCCGGGTCCCGGCTGCTCACCAGCCGTGCGGCCGTTGCGTCCAGCTGCTCACTCACGGGATGCTCCTGCGTAGGTCGGGGGGTGATCGGCCACCTCGGCGGCGAAGGACGTCAGCTGCGCCGCGGTGGCCCGGGGACGGTCGATGTGGGGTGAGTGGCCGGCGTCCGGGACCGTGGCACACCGCCCGCGCGGCGCCATGGCGGCGAGGGCCACGGCGTCCCCGGCGGACAGCAGCGCCGACGCCCGGCCGCGCAGCACCAGCACCGGCGCTCGGGCACCGGCCAGGGCCCGGCCCGCGCGCGCCGCCCGCTCGCCGTCGGCGTCCGTCGGCATCCGGGTGCGGCGCGACGGTTCGCCGGGCGGCAGTCCGCGGGCCGCGGCCTCGATGGTGCGCAGCGTGGCCTCGGCCGCCATGGGGTAGTGCTCGCGCAGGCCACCGGGCCCGGCACCATGCCTGCCGGGTACGGCGGTGTGGCGGGGCGGGGCGGCGCCGAAGTGGGACGCGACGGGCTCGACCAGAACCACGCCCCGGACGCCGGGCAGCGCTGCGGCGACGAGCACGGCCAGTGGAGCCCCGGCCGAGTGGCCCACCACCATCACCGCCTCCGAGGGGGCCGGTTCGCCGAGCAGACGGTCCACCAGTTCCCCGGACCGCGCCGCCGTGCCGGGCGGTGCGGCACAGCGGGCCGCGGTCCCCGCCAGGTCGGCGGCCAGCAGCGTGACACCCGAGCCCGACAGCCAGCGGGCGACCGGCGCCCAGTGCGCGGCGGACTGCTGCCACCCGGGCAGCAGCAGCCAGGGGACGCCGCACGGCCCCGGCAGCACCGCCCGGATCAGCGAGCCCGGTGCGTCGCCGACATGGTCGCGGCCGCTCATCTCGGCTCCCCGGGATCCGGGGCCCGGAAGACCACCGCGTTCTTCCGCGACTCGCGGGCGACGACGCGCAGCACCCGCACCCGGCCGACGGTGCGTTCGCGCACCAGCCGGTCGACCTGGTCATGCACCCACTCGGCCGCACCCTCCATGCCGGTGTGGTCCATGATCCGCAGGTCGATGACACCGGAGCGCCCGAGGTCCTCGAACAGCTCCCGGTGAGGATCGTCGGCGGCGATCAGGGTGGTGTGGTCGAACTGGGCCTGGAGCAGCGCCCGGACCTCCTTCAGATCGCCGAAGTCGATCACGAAGCCGGTCTTCGGTTCGAGTTCGCCGCAGCCGAACTCGATCTCGAAGCTCCGCTCGTAGCCGTGCAGGAAGGAGCACTTGCCGCCGTGTGCCCAGGAGCGATGGGTGCAGGGCAGGTCGTCGAAGAGCTTGGTGACGGAGAACCTGGCCGGAGAATGGTGCACCGGCCCGGCCTCGTCGGTCAGTGTGGTCGGTCGTGCGGAGTGGTCGGTCACGCTTCCCCCTGGTGTTCCTGGTCCTGTGCGGTGGCGCGGGTGATCTCCTTCGCCATCTGCGTGATGGTGGGGTTCTCGAACAGGGTGATGGCGCTGAGCACGGTGTCGAACTCCTGGCTGAGGCGGTGGGCGAGCGAGACCCCGAGCAGTGAATCGCCGCCGAGCGCGAAGAAGTTGGAGTCCGGGTGCAGCTCCTCGGCCCCCAAGAGGTCGGTCCAGGCCCTGGCCACCTGTGCCGCGACCGGGTCGGTCCAGGCGGCGCCCGCGGGTTCGGGGGCCGGCCCGGCGGAGGGGCCGGGCTGTGCGCCCCGTACCCACTGGTCGATCCGGGCGTCGAAGTCGGCCGTCGAGACGAGTACCTGATGCGGCGTCGCCAGGTTCATCAGCCGCCCATAGATCTCGGCCCCCTCACTGGGCCGGATCGCGATCTCGGCGACCACGCCGAAGTCGGGGGAGGCGAAGGACGGCGAGACCACCGACTCGTGCGGGGCGTCGTCGTCACGCTCCCGGAAGATCCAGCCGTCCCAGTTGACCGTCATCCACGGGATGTCGTCGCCGCGGTGCCGCTCGGCGAAGGTGTCCATGTACGCGTTGCCCGCGGTGTACGCGTAGAAGCCGAGGCCGCCCAGATGCGAGGACAGGGAGGACTGCATGAGAACGAAGTCCAGGCGGCGGCCCCGCAGGAACTCCGCCAGCATCAAGGTGCCCTGCACCTTGGGGCGCAGCCTCCGCTCGCAGTCCTCCCGGCCCGTCTCGGCGAGGCTGCGGAAGGCGCGCCGCGTCTCGAAGACACCCGCGGCATGGACGACTCCGTCGAGACGGCCGAAGCGGCGGTCGATCTCCTCGAACAGGGCGGCCGTCTGCTCCCGGTCGGCCGCGTCACAGCGCACGGCGAGCACGTCGCCGCCGAGCGCCTCCAGCTTGCGGATCCGCTCGGCGCGTTCCGCGAGCCCCGGATCGCCGTCCGGCACGGCCGCGCCCGGCCCGGTGGGCGGCACCGCGTCCAGCCCGGTGAGGATCAGCCGGGCGCGGCAGGTGCGCACCAGATAGTCGGCCAGCGTCATACCGATGCCGCCGAGCCCGCCGGTGATCAGGTAGACGCCCCGCTCGCGCAGTCGCAGCGGCAACTGCCCGGCGCGCACCTCGGGCAGGGTGTCGCGTTCATAGGCGCGGACCCAGCGCCCGCCCGGGGCGAGGGCCACCGCGTGGTCCCCGGCGGGAGCCCGTAGCTCCGCCACCGTCTCGGCGGTGCCGGTGCCACCCGGCAGCGCGCTGATGTCGATCGAGCGGGCGGTGACGAAGGGGAAATCCTGCGGGATGACGAGAGCGGGCCCGGCGAGCAGGGAACGCTCCGGCGACGCCGCAGGACCGCCGGTGTCGAGGGGGTGCACACCGTGGGCGACGATGTCCAGCCGCACCGGAGCGGCGCCCTGCTGGGAGGTGAGCGCCTGGAAGCCGAACAGCAAGGTGTAGAAGCCGTGCGCCAGTTCGGTCTCCAGGGCGTCGAGCCGGCCGTCGAGCGACCCGGAGTCCGTCATGCCCTCCGCGCACCACAGATGCACGACCCGCTGCACCGGCCGGGACCGCAGGTCCAGCCCGCCGAGGGCCGCCTTGACGGACTCCTCGTCGCCCGGCACGGCGTCGTCGAAGGGGCGCAGACACACGCATTCGACGCCGAGCGCGCCCAGTTCGGCCACGACCCTTTCGCTGAACCCGTCACGCCCCGCGAACACCAGCCAGCGCTGGCCCGCCACGTCCTCGGGGACCGGGGAGCGGCGGCGCAGCCGCCAGCTCGCGTGGTACATCCAGCGGTCCAGGGAGCGTTCCCGCGTCACCAGCCGTGTGCCCTTGCGGACCGCCGGGCGCTCGCTCCCCTCCGGGCCTTCCTTCTGATGGGGCCGCAGATCCCACGCCCGCGCGGGCAGGACGACCGCCGTCGTGGCCTCGGCGGGTCGGCTCAGGTCCAGCTCGATCCCGGCCGCCCACAGCCCGGCCAACGCGCGCAGATAGGCGGCCCGCGGGTCCGCGGCGGGTCGGCAGGGCCGGACCGCGACGGCGTCTGCCGCGCCCGAGCGCACCGCGCGTCCGAGGAAGCCGTCGGGGCTCAGATCGACCAGGGCCGGGCGGGCCCGGCTCGCGAGCTCGTCCACCGCGCGGGCGACCGGCCGGAGATCGACGGGCCGGATGAGATGCCGCTCCCAGTAGGAGGACGGGTCCGGGTCGGCGCCGAGCGTGGGTATCCACCGGCTCGCCGCCCCGGGCGCCGCCGACCGGGCGAGGGCCGAGAAGGCGGCCGCCGACTCGCCGAGCAGCGGCGAGTGGTACGGAAGGTCGACACCGGTGTCGCGGCAGGCCAGCCCCGCCGCGGCCAGACGGTCGCGCAGGCGGTCGGCCTCGTCCGGGGCGACCGCGAACACCGTACGGTCCTCGGACAGGACGGCCGCCGGGAACAGGTCCGGCAGGACGCGGGCCATCTGCTCCGGGCCCGCGTGGACCACCAGCATCCGGCCGGGCGGGGCGCTGCGGTCCAGCTCCTCGCCACGGTCGGCCAGCAGGGTCAGGGCACGGTCGGCGTCGAGTGCCCCGGCGGCGACGGCGGCGGCGTACTCGCCGAGGGAGTATCCGGCGCACAGCCCCTCCGGCAGCCCCCGGTGCCGTAACTGCTCGGTGACCGCCAGCACGACCGCGGTGTGCCAGGCGTGCCGTAGGCCCCGGGACAGTCGCCCCTCGTCGCGCAGAGCCGTCTCGATCCCCGGCGTACCGGGGCGGAGTTCCCCCAGCCGTGCCCAGTGGCGGCGCAGCGCGCCGGTGAACACCGGTTCCCACTCCCACAGCGCGCGGGCCAGGGGAGCGAGGTCGGAGCCCTGCCCCGGGACGAGCAGGACGGGGGCCACCGACGCCGACGCCCAGCCCTCGACGCAGAAGGCGGCGTCGCCCTCCAGCCCCGAGACCGCGGCCTCCCGCTCCCGGGCCACCACGGCCAGGCGGTACGGCTTGGGTTCCCGGCCCCGGCGCAGCGCCCTGGCCACCGCGCCCAGCGGGTCGCGTGGCACGGCACGGAGGTGGTCCGCCAGCCGTACGGACGTGGCGAGGCAGGAGTCCGGGGTGGCCGCCGAGACCTGGAGCACCACATGGTCGGCGTCCTCGGTGTTCTCGGTGCCCTGCTCAGCTACCGGGGCGGCACCGACGACGGCATGGACATTGGTGCCGCCGAAACCGAAGGAACTGACGCCGATGACCGCCGACGCGGGATCGTCCATCGGGGTCGCCCCGGCCGGAACGACGAAGCCCGCCTCGCCCACCGCCGCGGACGGTTCGCCGAGGCCCGCGACCGGCGGCAGCATCCGGTGCCTGAGCATCTCGCACGCCTTGATGAACCCCACCGCGCCCGCGCCGACCCGCAGATGCCCGAGGTTCGCCTTGACCGACCCGAGCGTGATCCGTGACCCCGGGCCGTAGACGGCCCTCATGGCGTCCAGTTCGCTGCGGTCGCCCAGCGGAGTGCCGGTCCCGTGGCACTCCACGTACGTCACCTCGCCCGGCTCCACGCCGCCCGCGGCGAGCGCCTGCCGGATCACATCGGCCTGCCGGGAGGACTTCGGCGCGGTGAACGACGCCTTGGCCGCCCCGTCGTTGTTGACGGCCGACCCCAGCAGCACCGCCCGGACCGGCCAGCCCTCCCGCTCGGCAAGCCCGCGGTCGGCCAGCAGCACCAGGCCACCGCCGGAGCCGAATACCGTGCCGGTGGCGTCCCGGTCGAAGGGGCGGCACACTCCGTCGGCGGCGAGTATCCCGCCCTCCTGGTGGAGATAGCTCATGGGCTGCGGATGCTCGATGTCCATCCCCCCGGCCAGGGCCAGATCGCATTCCCCGGCCCGGATGCCCTGGGCCGCCGAGTGGATCGCCAGCAGCGAGGAGGAGCAGGCGGAGCCGACCGAGACGGCCGGTCCGGTCAGCCCCAGTTTGTACGCGATGCGCGTGGCGGCGTAGTGCGGATCGCCGCCCATCAGCGCCGACATGCCCTCGGTGCCGTTCAGCGCCGGGTCCCAGGTCCGCAGCAGATAGGAGCTGAGCCCGGTGGCGGCCCACACCCCGATGTCGTAACCGAGCACCGAGGGCCGCACCCCGGCCGCCTCCAGCGCCTCCACGGCGCACAACAGCAGCAGTCGCTGCTGGGGGTCGATCTCGGCGGCTTCCTTCGGCGCGTAGCCGAAGAAGTCCTCGTCGAACTGCTCGGCCCCCGCCACCAGCCCATAGGCGTGGACCCGGCCCCCGGCGGTGGCACCCACGTTGGTCGCGGCGCGGGTGACCACGTCCCTGCCCCCGGCGACCAGGTCCCACAGCGCGGCAACGTCCGACGCGCCGGGCACCCGGCAGGCGTACCCGAGGACCACGACATCGCGGTCGTTCACTGCATCACTCCTTCGGTGTGGACGGGCGGTACCGGGGTGCCTGCTTGTCGTCGCGCCGCGCGCCGCCGGTCCGCGGCACTGCCCCCGGGGTGTGTCTGACGTACGGGCGGCCGCCCCTGCGCGGTCCGGTCGGCGTCGTCGGTCAGGGACTCGATCTGGAGGGCGATCCGGGGGTGGTCCAGGAGGAAGGCGGGCGACACCTCGCGCCGCAGCACCTCGGTGAGCCGGGCCGCCGCGGCGACCACGCCGAGGGAATCCACGCCGCTCTCGAAGAGATTGGTGTCGACGGAGAACCCGGCCCCCAGCAGTTCCGTCCACACGCCCCGCACCGCACCGGCGACCCCCGGCTCCCGGGGCGCCGCCCGGGGCCCCCGTCGCAGGGCCGCCAGGTCCGTCTTCCCGTGCGCGGTGCGGGGGATCGCCTCGCACACGACCGTACGGACGGTGACCGGACCGTCCAGCAGCCGCACCACCCGCCGCCGCACCCGGGCCGCCGTCTCCGCCCGCGCCGCTCGCGCTCCCGCTCCCGATCCTGTTCCCGCCCGCGCCGCTCCCGCGGGGACGACAGCCACCAGCAGGCGTCCGGCGGTTGCGCCGCCCACGGCGTACTCCTCGACGGCCGCCACCGCCTCGGCCGCGCAGCCGTCCTCGGTGAGCGCCCGCTCGATCGCGTCCAGGGCCGTCCACCGCCCGGCGAGCTTCACCCTGCGCTCGGCGCGCCCGGTGACCACCAGCCCGCCGTCGGGCGCCCAGCGTCCCCGGTCTCCCGTGCGGAACGCCCTTTCCGGGCCGGCCCCGGTGAACTTCCCCTCGTGGGCGGCCGGGTGGAGATACCCCGCAGACACCGTCGCGCCCCGCACCGCGATCTCCCCCTCGGTGGCGGTGTCACCCGTCGGAACCGGCACATCGCCATGGCCGAGCAGTACGACGTCGACTCCCGTGAGCGGATGCCCCACATGGCCCGCGAGAACGGCGTCGAGCCGCGCGGGGGTGACGAGATCCGCGGTGATCTGACCGCAGGTCTCGGTGGCGGCGTACGTGTTCACCACGACCGGCGGCGCGGCCTCCGCGCGCGTGAAGACCTCACGCAGCGGTGCCCGGTGGGCCGGTTCGCCGCTGAGGACCAGGTGCGAGGGAAGCGGTGTGTCCTCGGTGCTCATCAGCACCGACAGCTCCGACGGAGTCAGGCACACCACCTGCGGGCCGGGTTCCCCGGCCAGCCTCCGGGACAGCGCCGCGAACGTCACGGGGTCCTCGCGCTCGACGAGGGCGAGCGTCCCGCCGAACGTCAGGCTCCCGAGCACCTCGCAGATGCTGAATCCGAAGGTCAGCGGATGCGCTTGCGTCCATATGGCCCGTGGCGGCAGATGGCCATGGAACCGTGCGTACAACCCCCCGAAGACGCCGCGCAGACCTTCCCTGGTGACCACCGTGTGCTTGGCGGGGCCGGTGCTGCCGGAGGTGGACAGGACATACGCCGGGGCGGGAAGCGGGGAGAGATGGCCGGGCCAGGCGGTACGGTCCGCCACGATCTCGCCGATCATCGACCCGCTCTCCGTCCCCGGCGGCACCGGGGTGAACGCCGCACCGGCGGCCAGGATCGCCAGCAGGCGCACGATGGTGGCGGCGGTGCGGCGCTCCGGTGACGGCAGCGGAACGAGGGCGCCCGGCCCGACGCCGTCCCGGCGCAGCGCGGTGGCCTCGTGAGCCACCAGGTGGTGGAGGTCGGCGTAGGTCAGGCTGGTTTCGCCGTCCGTCAGGGCCGTCGCGTCCGGGGGCGCAGCGGGGAGCCCGAGCCGTAGATCCAGACAGAGTGTCAATAAGTCGGCAGAAATACTGGACTCCTCATGGGGGTTCCGAGCGTGATCTGACGAACGAGCCTGCGGTGTGAAGCGCTTCGAAGACGGGGTGCCTCAAGGGAGGTGTTACTCAACCTCGTGCAGAAACGGCCGTTCTCGCTCCCCCCGTATCTGAAGGCTTCCGAGATCGAACATTCGAAGCGCTTCGACAGATGGTTTGTCACAAGGAAGCGGTTGTCAAGTGTTCGATCCGCCTCGCACTGAATCCCCGTGGCACACCCGCAGCACAGAAGAAGGGCCGGGCCCGTCGGGGAGACGGACCCGGCCCTTTCCGCGGGGAGGCGGTCAGACGCGGTCGGCTGCGATCAGGAGGTACTGGAAGGAGCCATCCTTGTACGAGTTGATGAACGCTTCCTCAATGCCGGTCACCAGCGAGGACGTGGCCCGCAGCTCCCAGTAGGGCAGGGTCGCGGGCGTGAGGTCGATGACGGCCTGCGGGACGAGGCGATTGTCGGCCATGGCGCGCAGGTACTCCCGTCGGGAGTGGATGTTGCACTCGAAGTGCGCGTTGATCTGGGACACCCATTTCGACGGCTGGCCGTAACGCGGGTTCCAGCAGCCGGTGATGGTCACGTAGCGGCCGCCGACCGCGAGGACGCGGGAGTGCTCGGCGAACAGGTCGTGCAGATCGACGTACATGCTCGACTCGTTGTTCCACGAGGCCGCGGCCTGCCCGGTCTCGAACGGTGTCCCGAGCATGTTGCAGACACGGGCGCGGACATAGTCCTCGATGCCGAGTTCGCGGGCACGCCCGTTGGCGAAGTCGGCCTGCTTGGCCGACAGCGTGACGCCCTCCACCGTGCACCCGAAGCGCTGGTGGGCCATGACCATGGAACCGCCGCGGCCGCAACCGGCGTCCACGAGCGTGTCGTCGCGCTCAATGGGGCCGAGATGGTCCAGGAGGAGTTCGGCCTGCGCCGACTCCAGCCGGTGCAACTCGGCGATCAGCCTCTTCTCGTAATCACCGGACCCGGGCTCGCCGAGGGCGGCGTGGTCGACGTCGCCGATGCCGTAGTGGTGGTGGTACAGGCCGTCCACATCGCCGAGACGCAGGTTCACGGGCCTGGCCTCGCGATCCCAGTAGCGGGCGATGTCCCCCTGGTAGGGCGTCACCGGGGCGGGGATGAACATGGAGGTGGCGGCTGCGGGGGCGGCGACGTCGGCGGTGAAATCGGTGCTGGTCATCGATAAGTCCATTCCTCTTACCAGAAGTCGGGCAGGCTGTAGCGGTAGGTATTGGTCTGGTGCCAGTAGTGGTTGCCGTCGACCCACACCGCCACGCCGCGCAGAAAGCGCTGCACGGCCGGGACGGGGCAGGCGGCGGCCAGGGCCGCGGCTGCGGCCTCGAAGTCGTGCATGAGGCCGTTGTGCACCTCGACCGCCTTCAGATAGGCCTCGCGCTCGGAGACGCCCTCACGTTCGGCGATCACCACGGGCAGGTTGAGGTGCCGGCCGGGGCTGGCGAGTTCCTTGGTGTACGAGTACAGGTCGTTCACGATGGTGGTGGCGTTCCCGGCGAGCGCGATGACCCGCTGCATTTCGGGCCGGGCGTGCAGGTCAGCCGGGAGTTCGTAGCCGCCGACGGTGTCGGTGATGGTCGGGCAGGGCCGGAAGTTGTTGAACTGGCGCATCACCAGGTATTCCCACACCTCGGGCACGTGGTCGGTCTGCGCCCACGCGGCCTCGGCGAGGTACCCCATGTGCAGGCGCGCCATGTCGTGCCGGAGCCGGTCGGCCTGGGAGGCGCTGGCCTCGCGGACGAAGTACTCCATGGCGGAGCGGTAGGCGCGCCGGGGCGCGTCCGAGTGGAGCGACTCCGCCCACTGCGGCTGGTACTCCTGCGCGGTGTGCAGCGGGTCGAGGGCGGTGTGCGCCAGGAGGAGGCGTCCGCCGAGGCCGATGGGGGAGCCGCCGTGGTCCTCGCAGTAGCAGTCGTCCACCGCGTTCTCGGCGACCATCATGCGGGTGGCGAGCATGAGGTGGTCGACGGTGGGGGCGTCCGGATGGCAGGCGACCATGTAGCGCCCCACGGAGAAGCCGTCGAACTGGTCCTCCCAGTCCTCGGGGTACAGGTCGACCTCGTCCAGTGCCCAGGCCTTGATCCTGCGGCTGACCTCCTCCACCCGCCCGGGGTCGGGCTCCGGCACCGGGTGGTGGTAGAGGCCCGGGACCGGGCTGCCTTCCGCGGGCGCCTCCGGCGGCGTCGGCGGCGTACGCGGCTCCTCGCGCCGGGCGGCCGGGTGCAGGCTCGCCGTGCCCAGCCCGCTGGGGCCACGCAGGATCCGCTCCAGGCCGACGCGCGCGGTGCGCACCTCGGCGGCAGCGACGTCGGTGGCAGCGACGTCGCCGGGAGCGATGTCAACGGCAGCCATGTCGACGGGAGCGGCGTCGACGGGCGACGGGGCGGGCAGCAGAGGCGGAGGGGAAAACTCAGGCGCAGACATCCATGGCTCCTCGGTGGGGTGGGTGGCCGTCCCGGATCCCGGGCGCGCGGCCCGCCCGGGATCCGGGCCGTCGTAGCCGTCCGGCAGGGGGTGCTAATCGCGGCTACGGGCGATCTGCACGTTCTCCAGCACGCCGAGGGCATCCGGCACCAGGATGGCCGCGGAGTAGTAGGCGCTGACGAGGTAGGAGATGATCGCCTTTTCGTCGATGCCCATGAAGCGCACCGACAGGCCCGGTTCGTACTCCTCCGGCAGACCCGTCTGACGCAGGCCGACGACGCCCTGGTTGTCCTCGCCGGTGCGCATGACCAGGACCGAGCTGGTGTTCTCCTTGGTGATGGGGATCTTGTTGCAGGGCAGGATCGGGACGCCGCGCCAGGCCGGGACCTGCTGCCCGCCGAGATCGACGTGGGTCGGATAGAGCCCGCGGGAGTTGAACTCCCGCCCGATCGCCGCGATCGTCCGCGGATGGGCGAGGAAGAACTTGGAGCCACGGCGGCGGCAGAGCAGCTCGTCGAGGTCGTCCGGGGTCGGCGGACCGGAGTGGGTCTGGATGCGCTGCTTGAAGTCGGCGTTGTGGAGCAGACCGAACTCCCGGTTGTTGATCAGCTCGTGCTCCTGGCGCTCACGCAGCGCCTCGATGACGAGCCTGAGCTGCTCCTCGGTCTGGTCCATCGGGTCGTTGTAGAGGTCGGCGACCCTGGTGTGGATCCGCAGAACGGTCTGGGCGACGGAGAGTTCGTACTCGCGCGGCTTCAGCTCGTAGTCGACGAACGTACCGGGCAGTGCGGGTTCCCCGGTGTGACCGGCCGACAAGGCGATCTCGGCCTCCCCGCGACGGTTCTGCCGCCGGCCGGCGAGCGAACGGAACTCCCGGACGTGGTCCTGGAGGCCCGGCGCCGCGGACAGCACGGCGGCGAAGTCGGCGCGGGACAGGGTGAGCAGGGTGCCGGACGTCTCGGCGGTGGCGGTGCAGTCCCACCGGGCGTCCGCGTCCAGCAGGGCGTTCTCACCGAACCGGTCGCCGTCGGCGAGTACGGCGACGGCGGTCTCGTTTCCGTACTTGCCGACCGTGGTCTGGCTGACGCGACCGTGAGCGATCATGTGGAACTGCTCGGCGGGCGTGCCGCGTTCGACCAGCGTCTCACCGGCACGGAAGTCGCGCTGGACGCAGCGGTCGGCGATCGCGGTCAGCACCTCCACGTCCTCGAAGCCGCGCAGCAGGGCCAGTTCGCCGAGCTCGCGGGGGATCACCCGGACGGTGGCACCGTCCTGGACGAACTCCACGCGCCCGTCGCCGACGGTGTAGGTCAGCCGACGGTTCACCCGGTAGGTGCCGCCCTTGACCTCGACCCAGGGGAGCGTCCGCAGCAGCCAGCGCGAGGTGATCCCCTGCATCTGCGGCGCGGACTTGGTCGTGGTGGCAAGGTTGCGGGCAGCCGCCGTGCCCAGGCTGGACTGCCGAGGCGGCTCCATAGGTGTTTCCGGGCTGGTACCAACAGTCATCGGGCGAGCTCTCCTTCGTAAACGACGGTGGCCTCGCGCGCATGCGCGTCACCGGAAAAGAGGAAAGGAGGGGGCAGACATCCGGGTATCCGTTCGGACCCCGGGAACAGTAGCTGCCGGTAGGCCCGATCGGCCCGGGGGAGCCGTCAGCATTAACTCGATAAGATGATCGTGGCCTGCGGGGGGTTTGGGCCGGATCGGGGGTTCCATGGACGGCGTGATGGTGGGCATCATCGGACCATGAAGGGTAAGAAGAAGCGTCTCGCACTGGCGTTCGGTCTTGCCGTCGCCGCCGTGGGGGCCGTCTCGGCCGCGGCGTTCACCGGCGACGAGAGCGCTGAGGGCAGACCGAGCGCTCCGACCACCGCCGTGGATGCGGGGAACTCCCAGGATTCGCCCGAGGACATCCGGGAGTTCTGGACCGAGGAGCGCATGGACCAGGCGGAGCCGGGGTAGCGGGTCCGGAACGCCGGTTCCGGAGCATGGATGCATGGATGCGGGGCCGTACGGATGATTCCGTACGGCCCCGCGGCAGTGCGTGGCGCGCTTTACGCGTCCTCGTCGACGTCCTCGATCAGCTGGACGGCGTTGTCCCCGTGCTCCGACGAGAAGAGGTCGTCGGAGACGCGGTTGTCGTCATCGTCCGCCTCGTAGTGGCTGTTGGCGCCGATGATCTGGATGTTGCCGTCAGGCGCACCGGTCACCAAGGGCCCACCGCTTGCGCCCTTGCCCATGTCGCAGTCCATCTTGACCCGGTCGTCCCAGGGCCAGTTGTTCTCCGCGTCCTCGGTGTCGCCGGTGCAGTACATCATGTACTTGCCCTCGTTGAAGTCCGAGTCCGGGCGGTCGTATCCGTGGGCGGGGTACCCCCAGTCGTACGCGTCGGAGTGGTCGGGGCCGCTGCCGAAGTTGTAGCCGAAGTGGCCGACGGCGTCGGCGAGGTTGCCCTGGACGGGGTCGGGGGCCACCACGAACGCGGCCATGTCGCCGGCGTCGTAGTCCCCTTCGTCGCCGCGGGTCCAGTCCTGGGGCGCATACACGGTGTCGTATGCCCAGGTCCCGTAGGGCTGCTCCTTGTCCTGCGCGGCCGGGACGAAGGCGATCTTCTTGTAGAAGCCCCGCACACCGGAGCCGTCTCCCGGGTGCACGCAGTGGCCCGCGGTCCATACGGTGTTCTTCGTCTTGGAGCTGATCGAAGCACCGCTACAGGCCGAGAGCTTGCCGTTCGGCAGCTTCGCGACCACGCGGCCGACGGCGACGGTGGGCCAGGAGTCGACCTGCTTGACGCGCTCGGAGACGGACCCCGCGGCGAGCTTCGTGCCGTGCGCGGCCTTCCCCTCCGCCGCGGGCGGTGCGGAGTCGGCGGAGGCGGTCATGCCCATGTCGCGGGCGGCCTCCAGGGCCTTCTTCTTCAGCTCGGTGGCCGAAGGCCCGTGCGGCATGTCCTCGGCACTGTCCAACGCCTTCCGCAGCCGCTCCGGGGTCCAGAACGCCCGTGTCTCCTGCGCGGATTCCGTGGACGCAGCCTTGTCGATCACGGGTTTCGCGGCCGGGGCCTTCTCCTGTGCGGATGCGGGTCCCGCGAGGCTCCCCGCCGTAAGGGCGAGCCCTGTGGCGGCCACGGCCGCCCATGCCCTGATTCCTGATGTCCTCTTGATCCTGCGGATGTGTGGCACCACGTTGTTTCCCCCTGCTCATCCTTGATGCCTCCGGACAGCTGAAAACGCTGCCGGACTCCGATCAACGAATGATTGACGTGGCGCTGACAAGTGCGCCGAACTGTGCGCCGCCCGACACCCTTTGACGAAGCGGAACATCGCTCCGTATATTAACCGGAACAACGCTCCGCTTTCGGTGTTGGCCGAAGCCGGACGCTTCTGCATGGAAGGGAAACCCGCATCATGAGTGAACCGACGTACACCGCCGACACCTTCGGCACGCCCACTCCCGTGCTCTCGGTCAGCCCGGTCGTGCTGCCCGCGCCCGGCCGGGCCGTGGACCTGGAAATGCGCGTCTCGGCGCCCACGACCGGGACCGACCTGCCGGTCATCCTCCTCTCACACGGCCAGGGCTACTCGAACCACCTCTCCTCGCTGAACGGCTACGCGCCCCTCGCCAACTATTGGGCGGCGCACGGCTTCGTCGTCATCCAGCCCACCCACCTCAGCTCCAGGACGCTGACCCTGGACCCCGACACCCCCGGGGCGCCCCTGTTCTGGCGATCGCGGGCCGAGGACATGAAGCGCATCCTCGACCACCTCGAGGCGATCGAGAACGCCGTCCCCCAGCTCCTCGGGCGCCTGGACCACAGCAGGGTCGCCGTAGCCGGACACTCGATGGGCGGCCACACCGCAAGCCTGCTGCTCGGCGCCCGGCTCACCGATCCGCACGACGGCCGGGAAGTGAACCTGGCCGAGCCCCGCATCAAGGCGGGTGTCCTGCTTGCCGCGCCCGGCCGAGGCGGCGACGCCCTCACCCAGTCCGTGGCCGAGAACATGCCGTTCTTCCTGACCACGGACTTCTCCACGATGACGACACCCGCGCTCGTGGTCGCCGGAGACAAGGACGCCTCTGGCCACCTGACGGTCATGGGCCCGGACTGGCACACCGACCCGTACGTCCTCTCCCCGGGCCCCAAGTCCCTGCTCACCCTGTTCGACGCGGAGCACGGGCTCGGCGGGATCGCCGGATACGACGTAGCCGAAACCACGGACGAAAACCCCGAGCGCGTATCCGCGGTCCAGCGCCTCTCCTGGGCCTACCTCCGCACCGAGCTGTATCCCGGGGATCCGGCTTGGAAGGCGGCGAGTGACGCACTGACGGCCGGCCCCGATCCGCTCGGACGAGTCGACACCAAGGAGGCGGATGAGGCGCGGCGGACCAGATGAAGAGCCGTGGTCAGTCCGCCGCGGACCGTCGTCGGGTCAGGTATGCGCGAGCGCACCATCGGTGGAGGCCCCCGAGGCGATCCCGTAGGCGGGATCGGGCACCGACTCCGGGGCGAGCAGCACCGAGCGGCGGCCGTCCACCCCGACCGGCACGTCGCCGTCGATGGTGACGCGGCGCAGGGTGCGCTCGTGGGCGTCGGAGTCGTCGACGCCGTAGTGCTGGGTGGCGCGGTTGTCCCAGATGGCGACGTCACCGGCGCGCCACTGCCAGCGGATCGTGTTCTCCGGACGTTCGATGTGCGACTGGAGGACATCGATGAGGGCGCGCGAGTCGCGGCCGTTGAAGCCGGTGAGCTTCTGCACGAAGTTCCCCAGGATCAGGGTGCGTTCACCGGTCTCGGGGTGGACGCGCACCACCGGGTGCTCGGTCTGGAACTTGATCGCGGTGAACACCGTGAGGTGCCGCTCCAGCGCCGCGGCCGAGGCGTCGGGACGGGTGGCGGCGTAGTCGTAGTCGTTGGTGTGCACGCCGCGCAGGCTGTCCGCCAGCAGCCGCAGCGGCTCGGGGAGATGGGCGTAGGCGGTGGCGGTGTTGGACCAGAGGGTGTTGCCGCCGTAGGGCGGGATGACCTCGGCGCGCAGGATGGAGAACGCCGGGTACGCGGGGACGAAGGTGACGTCGGTGTGCCACTGGTTGGCGCGCCCGCCGTGTTCGTTGTCGATGGGGAACGCGTAGCGGCCGTCGGCGGAGGGCACGGTGGGATGCGCGACGGGCTCGCCGAGGAGCCTGCCGAACCCCTCGTGGCTCTCGGCGTCCAGGTGGTGCTGGTCGCGGAAGAACACGACCTTGTGCTCGAGCGCGGCGGCGCGGACCGCGGCCACGGTGGCCTCGTCCAGGTCGCCGCCGAGCCGCACTCCGGAGATCACGGCCCCGATGCGCCCGCCGATCTTCTCGACGGTGAGGGTGGAGGTCGCGGCGGGTGCGGTGAACGTCATCGTGGAGGGTCCCTTCGCCGGGTGAGTGGCGGCTTGTTTTCGTTGCTGTCGGAGCGGAGGAAAATCCGCGCAGCGCAGGGGAAACGCGCAAGCGGGCCCGCTGGAGAAATGAGGGGAGGGGGGCCGGGGTCGGTCAGCGACACGCACACCCGGCGCGGGCGGGGCGCCCCCTGCCCGCACAAGGCCGCGGAACGCGGAGATTCATCGCGGTCACGTCCAAGAGCTTGGGCATCGTGCGGATGGCCGGTCAAGGCTTCCCCGGTCGGCTTCATGACCCTGCAACACACCCGCCTGCCCGCCGGGGGCGGAGACAACCTGCCCGAGCCACGGCGACCCCGGGCGGATCGTGGTTCCACATGCTGGACCGGCGGCCCTTTACGTGACGCGGCCGCCACGGTCGTACGGAATCCGCTGCTCACAAGCCCGCCGCTAGGTTTCGGCAATACGGCCGCAATGCTCCCGTAGGACCGACAAGCCGCCCTGGTCAGAGGCTTGTTGACCTTCGTGCGGGACCGCTGCCATTCTGCTGCGCGTGCCCCCGGACCTGCGCCTCGTGTCCCGCTGGCATGTCGATCTGTGTCGGCAGGCCAGCGCGATCTGTGCTGCCCGCCGCCACGCGCCGCTGACGGCTTGCCGCCGCGCGCCGCTCACGGACCGCTGACGCACCGCTGATCCGCCACCACTGAGCCACAGCCGCTCCGCGTCCGGCGTACGGACCACACCCCACGGCGCATCAGTTCACACCGGCCGCCCCGCCTCCCCGTAACGACACGGCTGCCCCGCGGTCCGTGCACGGCCACGCGCCCCTGCCCGCCCCCGATGACTTCCCGCCGAAGCGAAAAGAATGGGTCTTCCCTCATGCGCACACCCCCTCTCCCGCCTGCGGACCCGCTGTCCCGGCGCACCGCCCTGCGTGCCGCCGGTGCCGGTGCCCTGCTGCTCGGGGCGGGCGGTGCGCTGACCGGTTGCCGTTCCGCCGTCTCCACGGTCGGCGGATCGGCGGGCGGACCCAAGCGCGGCGGGACGCTCACGGTCGCGGTCAACGAGGACTTCGAGCCCTCCCTGCTGTTCACCCAGGCCGACCAGTCGCTCCAGAACCGGTTGATCTACAACACCCTGATCCGCTACGACGAACGGCTGAGGCCCCAGCCGGAGCTGGCCACGTCGTGGCAGTACGCCACCGACGGCCGGAGCATCACACTGAAGCTGCGCGACGACGTGACGTATCACGACGGCCGCCCCTTCACCGCGGACGACGTCATCTTCGCCGTCAAGAACCTGTGGAAGCCGGAGCGATCGTCCCAACTCACCGCCACCGCCAAGGCGGTGACCGGATTCGAGAAACGTGGCGACCATGAGCTGGTCCTGAGACTCGCCCACCCGGTGAGCAACCTCTTCGACCTCTTCGAGTTCATGATCATCGCGGATCGGCACACGATCGACGACGCGCTGGCGGGCAAGAAGCTCAACGGCACCGGCCCCTTCACGTTCGTCAGCCGAAGGCCGGGGGTGGGCCTGAGCCTCGTACGCAACGACAGGTACTGGATCCCGGGCCGCCCCTATCTCGACGCCGTCGAACTCCGCGTCTACACCCAGCCGGACGCCCTGCTGTCCGCACTGCGCTCGGGCCAGGCGCAGCTGTCGTACCACGTACCGGGCAAGTACCTGGCCACGCTCAAGATCGGCGCGAGCTTCAGCGTCAAGGAGTACGACACCGGCACCGGCGCCATGTATGTCGGCGCCACCGTCACCAAGGCACCGGCCGACAACAAGACCTTCCGGCAGGCCATCGCCTGGGCCGTGGACCGGGACCGGATCGTGTCGCAGGCGCTCGGCGGCTACGGCCTCGCCTCGGCGGCGCCCTGGCCCAGGTCCTCGCCCGCGCACAGCGAGGCGAACCGCACCCACTACACCCACAACCCGGCCAGGGCCCGTGAGCTGCTGAAATCCTCCGGGGTGTCCACGAAGCAGACCCTGCCGCTCGGCCACCCCACCACATCGGCACACACCACCATCGCCGAGATCGTGCAGAACGACCTGAAGGAGGTCGGCATCAGGACCCGGCTGGAACCCACCGACCCGGCCGTGTTCCAGAAGCAGCTGATCTCCGGCACGATGCCGACGCTGTGGATCAACACCCACGCCTTCGCGCAGGTGCACCCCTCGACGCTCGCCATCAGCGCCTACCCCTTCAACGAGGCCAGGAACACCTCGCACTTCCGCTCCGCGGAGTACACCGAGGCCGTCCACGCGGCCTGGCGGCACAAGGGCGCCGACGGCGCCGCCGCCAACGCCCTCTACCGACGCGTCTCCGACCTGCTGCTCGACCAGGCATTCATCATCGACCTCGCCATCGAGGACGCGGTGCAGGTGGCGGCGAAGCGGCTGCACGGGCCGACGCTCACCAAATACGTGTACCTCAACCTCGACAACGCCTACCTGGACTGACCATGCGTGGCTACCTCCTGAAGAAGATCCCCTCGGCGCTGCTGGTCCTCCTCCTCGCCTCCTTCCTGATCTTCGCGATCCTCCGGCTCGTCCCCGGCGACGCCGCGGACGCGCTCGCCGGGCCGGACGCCTCGCCCGAGTCCGTCGCGGCCATCCGCCACCAACTCGGCCTCGACCAGCCGGTGCTGACGCAGTACGTGACCTGGATCGGCGATCTCGTTGCGGGCGAGCTGGGCCCGTCGTACGCCATCGGTGGAGAGGTGGCCGACCTGATCGGTGACGGATTCGCGGCCACCGCCGAACTCACCGCGGGCGCCCTGTTCTTCACCGTGGCCTTGGGCCTGCTGCTCGGCGTGCTCGGCGCCACTTCCCGGCGCCCCGCGGTGCGGGCGGCCGTACGGGCGCTCACCACCGCCGCTCTCGCGGTGCCACCGTTCGTGACGGGCGTGGTGCTGGTGCTGGTCTTCGCGGTGCAGTTCGTCGTGCTGCCGTCCGGCGGCCGCATCGGGCTCCTCGAGGCGCCCGACCTGGAGCTGCAATACCTGCTGCTGCCCTCGCTGTGCCTGGCCCTGCCCAGCGCGGCCGTGCTGGGCCGCTATCTGAAGGACAGCCTGGAACGCGCCCTCGGCGAGGACTACATCCGCACCGCCACCGCGGCCGGGGTTCCCCGCCGCAGACTGCTGTGGCGGCATGCGCTCCCCAACGCACTGCCACCCGTCGTCACCCTGCTCGGCATCCAGACCGGCCAGCTCCTCGGCGGCGCCGTCCTGGTGGAGGCCATCTTCGCGTGGCCGGGCCTCGGCCAACTCGCCGACCAGGCCCTCACCCGGCGCGACTACCCGGTCGTCCAGGACGTCCTGCTGCTCCTGGTCGCCGTGTTCGTACTGATCCAACTGCTGACCGACATCGTCTACGCGCTGCTCGACCCGCGCATCCGGTGGGAGTGACCCGGGAGTGAACACCACCATGACCACGCTCGCGACCGCACCGAAACGAAGGGTGCGAAGCGTACGCAAGCGGGCCGCCCGCCACCCCTACCTCACCGCCCTCACCACCACCCGCGGCCGCATCGGCCTGCTGCTGGTCGGCCTGGTGGTGCTCGGCGGCCTGCTCGCCCCGCTGCTCACCTCCTACGATCCCACCGACCAGAGCGGCGACACCCTGCTGGCCCCCGGCAGCGCCGGACACCTGCTCGGCACCGACGACCTGGGCCGCGACCTGCTCAGCCGGGTGCTGTACGGCATCCGCGCCGACCTGGAGGTGATCGCCACCGGAGTGCCCCTCGGGGCACTGCTGGGCTGCGCCTTCGCGCTGCTCGCCGCCGTACACCCGGTCCTGGACACCGTCGCACAGCGGCTGTTCGACCTGGTGCTGGCCTTCCCCGGGCTGATCCTGGCGCTCGCCATCACCGCGGTCCTCGGCCCGGGCCGCCTCCCGGTGATCGTCGTCATCGCGCTCGCCGAAATCCCCGTCTTCGGCAGGCAGTTGCGCGGCGCCATCCTCGTCCAGCGGGAGCGCGAGTACGCCGTCGCCGCGCGCGTCGGCGGCACCGGCCGGGCGCGGCTGCTGCTGCGCCACATCCTGCCCAACTGCGCCGACCCGCTGGTCGTCCAGCTCGCCCTCTCCCTCACCATCGCCGTCTTCCTCGAAGGCGCGATGAGCTTCCTCGGGGTCGGTGTGCGCCCACCCGAACCCACCCTCGGCAGCCTGCTCAGCCAGGCGCTGCCCTACCTGGCCCAGGCGCCCTTCTTCGCCGCGGGCCCCATGCTCTCCGTCACCCTGCTCGTCCTCGGCTTCTCGCTGCTGTCCGAGGCCCTGAACCGGGAGGTCCGCCGATGACATCCGCCCTGGCATCGCCCCTGCTGGACGTACGCGGCCTCGGCGTCGACTTCAGCACCCCGGACGGACGAACCGTCCACGCCGTACGCGACGTGGACTTCACCCTGGAGCGCGGCGAAACCCTCGCCGTCGTCGGCGAGTCCGGCTCCGGAAAGTCCACCACCGCGCTGGCACTGACCCGGATGCTGCCGGGCTCGGGACGGATCACGGCCGGATCGGTGCTGCTGGACGGCACCGACCTCGCCGCCGCGACCGAGGAGGAGTTGCGCGCGGTGCGCGGTGCGCGGATCGGGACGATCTTCCAGGACCCGATGACCTCCCTCAATCCCGTCCTCTCGATCCGCACCCAGCTCGACGAAGTACTGCGCGCCCACCGCCACGGCGACCGCGCCACCCGCCGGGCCCGCGCCGAGGAACTGCTCGACCTGGTGGGCATCCCCGACCCGCGGCGCAGACTCAACGACCACCCGCACCAGTTCTCCGGAGGCCAGCGCCAGCGCATCCTCATCGCGATGGCCCTCGCGGGCGAGCCCGACGTCCTGGTGGCCGACGAGCCGACCACGGCACTCGACGCCACCGTGCAGGAGCAGATCCTGCGGCTGCTGGCCGAACTCAACGAGAAGACCGGCACCGCCCTGCTCCTCATCACCCACAACATGGGCGTCGTGTCCCGCTCCTGCGCCCGCGCGCTGGTGATGTACGGCGGAACGGTCGTCGAGAACGGCCCGACGACCGACATCCTCACCCGCCCCCGGCACCCGTACACCGCGGGTCTGCTGGCCGCCGTACCGCGGCTGTCGTCCCCCTCCGGCACCCGGCTCACCGGCATCCCCGGCGCACCGCCCGACCTGTCGCTGCCACTGACCGGCTGCGCGTTCGCACAGCGGTGTGCGGCGGCGGACGAGCAGTGCCGGACCGAGGCCCCACCCCTGGTCGACGGCGTGGCCTGCTGGCACCGGCACACGCAGCCGGTCACGGTGGCCCCGCCCGCCGACCGTGACGCCCGCGCCACCGCCGAAGGGGACACACCGCTGCTGGAAGCCGTCGCCCTGCGCAAGGAGTTCCGGGGACGCCGCCACACCCCGCTCGTCGCCGTCGACGACGCCTCCCTCACCCTGCACGCGGGAGAAACCCTCGGCATCGTCGGAGAGTCCGGGTCCGGCAAGTCCACCCTGGCCCGGCTCCTCGCACACGCCCACCCGGCCGACGGCGGCACGATCCGGCTCCGCGGCGAGGACGTCACCCGGCCCTCCCGCACGGCGCTACGGGCCCTGCGCCGCCAGGTGCAGATGGTGTTCCAAGACCCGTACGCCTCCCTCAACCCCCGGATGACGGTGGGCGACATCATCGGCGAGCCCCTCCTCGTCCACGGGCTCCACCCCGACCGCGCCGCACGCGCGCAACGGGTCGCCGAGCTGCTGGAACTCGTCGGCCTTGACCCGGCCGCCGCCGACCGCCTGCCCCGCGCGTTCTCCGGCGGCCAGCGCCAGCGCATCGGCATCGCCCGCGCCCTGGCCCCGGAACCCTCCGTACTGCTGTGCGACGAACCCGTCTCCGCGCTCGACGTCTCCGTACAGGCCCAGATCGTCAACCTCCTCGCCGACCTTCAGCGCGACCTCGGCCTCGCCCTGCTGTTCATCGCCCACGACCTGGCGGTCGTACGGCAGGTCAGCCACCGCATCGCGGTCATGCACCGGGGGAGGATCGTCGAGACGGGACCCGCCGACGAGGTGTGCGTGAACCCGCGGCACCCCTACACCAGCGCCCTGCTGGCCGCCGCGCCCGAACCCACCCCGGCCACCGCGGAGGTGCTGGAGACTCACCCGGTATGAGGACACACAAGCAGGCGCCGCAGACCTCGAAACCCCTAGCGAAGCTCGGCTTCCTGACCATCGGCCTGTTCGACGCGGCCGACCCCCGCCGGGGCCACGAGTCGACCCTTGAGATCATCGAACTGGGCGAACGCCTGGGATTCGACAGCGCCTGGGTGCGCCACCGGCACCTGCAATACGGCATCTCGTCACCCGTCGCCGTCCTGGCGGCCGCGTCGCAACGCACCCGCCGCATCGAGCTGGGCACGGCCGTCACCCCCGTGGGATGGGAAAACCCCCTGCGGCTGGCCGAAGACCTGGCGACGGTCGACATCCTGTCCGGGGGCCGCCTGAACCCGGGGGTCAGCGTGGGCCCGCCCAACGACTACGACCAGGTCAAGGGCGCGCTGTACCCCGACACGGCCGACGTCGAGGACTTCAGCCACGAGCGCGTGCGACGACTGCTGGACTTCGTACGCGGCGAACCTGCCACCGACTTCAGCGGTGTCGAGGGCTTCGAGGTGTTCTCCGACCGCGTCCAGCCGCACGCCCCGGGGCTCGGCGGCCGCATGTGGTACGGCGGTGGCAGCCTGCGGTCGGCCCGGTGGGCCGGAGAGCACGGCATGAACCTGCTCACCAGCAGCGTCGTGAAGGCGGAGGAGTCCGAGGACTTCGCCGAGATCCAGCTCTCGCACATCCGGACCTTCCGCGCCCACCACCCCGACGGCGACCGAGCACGGGTCTCCCAAGGACTCGTCGTCATCCCCACCGACACCGCCTCGCCGGAGCAGCGCGGGAAGTACGAGACTTACGCCCGCAAGCGGATGCCGCGGACCGCCACGCCCCAGGGGCCGGCGCGCATGATGTTCGCGCCCGACCTCGTCGGCACCTCGGAGGAGATCGCCGAACGGCTCGCCTCCCACGCCGCCTTCCGGGAGGTCGAGGAGGTCGCGTTCGCGCTGCCGTTCACCTTCGACCACGACGACTACGTCCAGATCCTCACCGACATCGCCACCAGGCTCGGCCCGGCACTCGGCTGGCAACCGGCCACCTGACCCAGCGCCCTGTTCCACCCGCAAAGGAGCGGCCCGCCGGGGTGTGGTGGAAGACGCGCGGCCGCGTCCTCCACCACACCGCCGAGGCGTCAGGCCATGGCGCCCGCCGGTTCTTCCTCCGCGGCGGTGAGCTGCGCGATCAGGGCTTCCCGGGCCCTGGCCACGCGGGAGCGGATGGTGCCCACCGGGCAGTCCGCCACGGCCGCGGCCTCAAGGTAGGACAGCTCCAGCAACTGGGTGAGCACGAACGCGTCCCGCTGCGGTGCGGGCAGCCCCGCCAGCAGCTCGCCCAGGGCGACGCCCTCGTCGAAACCCGGCACACCGCACGGCTGACTCCGTTCCGCGGCCGTCTGCCAGTCGTCGGTTCCGGCGACCCTGGGACGGGACGCCACCCACCGGATGCGGTCGGCCACGGCACGGCGCGCGATCACCAGCAGCCACGTACGCGCCGACGACCTTCCCTCGAAGCGGGGAAGGCTCCGCAGCGCACGCACATAGGTGTCCTGCACCAGGTCGTCCGCCGCCTGCGGATCCCCGCTCAGATGGGCCACATAGCGGCGGACGTCCGCACGGGTGGCGCGGACGAACTGCTCGACGGCGGCCGGGTCACCGTCACGGGCCGCGAGCGCCCATGCCGTCACGGTGGCGTCATCACGCATGCCGCCCCTCCCCACACCGAGCGCCGCTCACATCGGGGAGGATGACCGCATGCACTGCTCGCGCATCCGAACGGCCGTCTCCGCCCGCCTCGACGGCGAGGAACCGCCCCCGGGCATCACCGCGCAGCAGATGGGCGCCCACCTCGACACGTGTGCCGCCTGTCGGGAGTGGGAGGCCCGGGCCCGAGCGCTCACCGCGCACATCGCGCGACTGCGGGACGCGGACACCGACCCCGGCGCCGAAGCCCCGGATCCGCCACCGCAGGCGTTCTGACGCCGCGCAGCGCGCAGCCCCGGCGCCGCGCAGAGGGACAGAACCGACCGCCGCCGCACCGCGTCGGCCGTCCGCCCCGGAACATTGCCGCGACCGCGCACGCCGTGGGGCGAGGAGCGCGGACGCGGGCACGGATGCCATCGGCATCCGGACAGGAGTCATCATCGGGAGTCCTTCACATGATCCGGTCACCGTGTCGTACGGCACCGGCACAAGAGGTGGCCAGAGCGCGGCAACCCCGCGACGCGATGGACACACCCGGGAACGCCCTGGCAGGGAACACACCAGCTGTCAGCAGACAGCAGGCCCCGGCGGCGGACCCCGCAACGAAATGCAATGGGCGAGCAGCAATTCCCGCGCGGTGCGCCGCGACGTCTCCCGCACCGGGCCCGCCGACGGCGGCGCGACGGGAATCACGGCACCGAAGACGACGATCAGGGGTGCGAACAGCCGGACGGCCGCCGCCCGCGCCAGCCGGAACGCGGCCCGTTCGCCACCGCACAGCCACCACGCGCTCAGGAGCGCGACCAGAAGATGCGCGGCCACCATCCCGGCCATGTTGCCGTGCATGACGTCCGGCGCCATGGGATGCGGCATCTGGGCCATCTGATCGATGGCCATCCCGCCGCCGCCATGGTGTCCGTGCCCCGCCATCGCGGGAGCCGCGCCCTCGTGGAGATGGCGGCTCAGCCCGGCGTCCCGCACCACCCGCGCCGCGTCACCCTCGGAGAGCCGAGCGCGCCCCGGCCCGCACAGCAGGGCCCTGGCCCACTGCTGCGACAGTGACATCCGGGTCTCGCTGCTGCCACCGCCGGACAGGGCCTGGCCGAACGAGAAGGCGGTGTGTAGCGCCGCCTGTGTGCCCACGGTGAGCAGCCCCACCGCCACCGGTCGGCGCTCCCGGCCCGCGAAGCACCAGGCGCCGACCGCCGTGACCGCCAACGCGGCCAGCAGGGTGGAAGTCGGCACCGGCATCCCCGACATGACCATGTGCCCCAGTGCCGCGGCCAGCACGCAGACCACCGCGAACACCGCGGCGCGCACCGTCCTGAGCACCTGCCCCGCATCCATGACGCCGCCCATCGTCTCAGCAGCGCGGACGCACCGGACGGCGGGGTGGGGCGGGCCATGTGGCGCACACCACGGACCAGCCGAGGGAACTGGGGCCCGATCCGGCCCGACTCCCTCTACCGGTACGGCTCGAAGACGACCGGCGGCGACATGCGCCGCCGCCCGAGCCGTTCGACGTACGTCAGGAGACCGGTATGGAAGTACCCCGGCAGTCGTCCTACGGGACGCGAGGGTTGGCGCCACCGCCCGCCCTGTGCGGCTTTCTGCTGCTGCTCGTGCTCGTCTTCGGCGTGTCGTACGCCGTCGGCGCGCAGGCCGGATCCGTCGCGCCCGGCATGCACGGCACATCGACAAGCAGCGGCAGCGACGGTGACGGCGGCGCGGAGATGGGCGACATGCGGAACATGGACCACGGGAACGGCGGCTGATGACCACGGAACCACCGCCCACGGAACCGTCGCCGCCCATCGTCACCACTGACCTGACCATCGGCGGAATGACCTGTGCGGCCTGCGTTCGGCGCGTCGAGAAGAAGCTCGCCAAGCTGGACGGTGTGTCCGCGGCCGTCAACGTGGCCACCGGGTGCGCCCGCGTCAGCCACCCGCCGCACGTCCGGCACGAGGAACTCCTCGCCACGGTAGAGCAGGCCGGGTATACGGCCGCACTGCCGAAGCCGCCGAAACCGCACCAGGGCGCGCCTGACGCCGATGGCACACCCGACAGCGCACACCGGCAGCGCGAACGGCTCCTGATCACGGCGCTGCTCGCCCTGCCCGTGCTCGTACTGTCGATGGTGCCCGCCTGGCAGTTCCGCAACTGGCAGTGGCTGTGCTTCGTCCTCACCGCACCGGTCGCCGTCTGGGGCGCGTGGCCGTTCCACGTACGGGCGTTGCGCGGGCTGCGGCACTCGACGGCGACCATGGACACCCTGGTGTCGCTCGGCGTGGCGGCCTCCTTCTCCTGGTCGGCCTACGCCCTGTTCCTCGGCGGCGCGGGCGGGCCCGGGATGCGGATGCCGTTCAGCCTCCTGCCCTCCGCCCCGGACGGCGTCGCACACATCTATCTCGAAGCGGCCGTCGGCGTGCCGCTGTTCGTGCTGGCCGGGCGCTTCCTGGAGGCACGGGCCCGGCACGGCACGGGAGCCGCGCTGCGGTCGCTGGCCCACCTCGCGGCCAAGGAGGTGTCCGTACGTGAAGACGGCACGGAACGCCGCATCGCCATCGAGGAGTTGGCGGCCGGACAGGTCTTCGTCGTGCGCCCGGGGGAGCGGGTGGCCACCGACGGGGCGGTGGTGGGGGGCCGTTCCGCCGTCGACCTGTCGCTGGTCACGGGGGAGAGCGAGGCCGTCGAGGTCGCGCCCGGCTCCTCCGTGGTCGGCGGGGCCGTCAACGCGGGCGGACTCCTGCTGGTCCGCGCCACGGCGGTCGGAGCCGAGACCCAACTGGCCCGCATCACACGCCTGGTCACCGAGGCCCAGGCCGGAAAGGCCCGGGCACAGCGGCTCGCCGACACCGTGGCCGGGGTGTTCGTACCGGTCGTACTGACACTCGCCGTGACCGGGCTCGGGTTCTGGCTGGGCGCCGGAGCCGACCCACAGGCGGCGGTCACCGCGTGCGTGGCCGTGCTGGTCGTGGCGTGCCCGTGCGCGCTGGGCCTGGCCACGCCCACCGCGCTGATGGCCGCCACCGGCCGCGGGGCCCAGCTCGGCGTCCTGGTCCGCGGGCCACGGGCACTGGAGGCGCTCCGCCACATCGACACCGTCGTCCTCGACAAGACGGGCACCCTCACCTCCGGGCACATGAGCGTCGCCCGGGTCACGGCCGTGCCGGGCGGGCTGGGGGAGGAGGCGGTGCTGCGGCTGGCCGGCGCGGTGGAACGGGGCTCGGAGCATCCGCTGGGCCGGGCGATCGCCACGTACGCCGAACGCACCCTGCCCGCGGAGCCGCCGTTGCCACAGGTGAGCGACTTCGCCGCGACGGCGGGCCGGGGAGTGCGCGGCCTGGTCGACGAGCGACGAGTCGAAGTCCTCGCCCCGGACGACGCGCTGCCCACCGAACTGGCGGAAGCCCTCGTCGCCGCGGAGACGGCAGCGCACACACCCGTCGTGGTGCGCGTCGACGGGGTGACGCAGGCCCTGATCGCCGTCGGCGACGTCCTCCGCCCCGGCAGCTACCGGGCCGTGCACCGGCTGCGGCGGCTCGGCGTACGCCCGGTCCTCGCCACCGGCGACCGGGAAGCCCCGGCCCGCTCCGTCGCCGCCGCCCTGGGCATCGAAGACGTCCACGCGCGCCACACGCCCGAGGAGAAGGCCCGCCTCGTCCAGGGGCTGCGGGAGCGGGGCCGCCACGTGGCGGTCATCGGTGACGGTGTCAACGACGCGGCGGCACTGGCGGGCGCCGACCTCGGGATCGCCATGGGCACCGGCGCGGACGCGGCCATCGGGGCCGCCGATGTGACCCTCGTACGCGGCGACATCGAGGCGCTCGTGGACGCGGTACGGCTCGCCCGGCGCACCCTCGGCACGATCCGGGCCAACCTCCTGTGGGCCTTCGGCTACAACGCGGTGACGGTGCCGCTCGCCATGGTCGGCCTGCTCAACCCGATGGTGGCCGCGGTGGCCATGTCGGCCAGCTCCCTGCTGGTGGTCGCCAACAGCCTGCGGCTGCGGACCTGGCAGCCGTCACCCGCCCGCGGGCGCTCCCGCAGACTCCCCTGAGGACGACCTGCCACGCCTTCACGCGACGCCCCCGAGGTGTCCGACGACAACCCGGAGCCACCGGCCGATGACCGCACACCCCTGGCGGCCCACCCGCCGTCGCCTCACCGACACCCTCTTCGCCGTGCTCGCGCCCGCCACCGCGTGCTGCCTCGCCCTCGGCGGCCTCACCGCCTGGACCGCCTCCGGCAAGGCGGGCGGCCCCGCACGGATCGCCGTCATCGAAGGACGCGTCCTCCCCTCGTACGGCGTCGGCTGGGACACCGCCGCGTTCTTCCGCATCACCAACACCGGCGGCACCGACGACCGACTGCTGAAGGTGACCTCCTCCGCGGCGGTCGGCACCCCCACCCTCAGCCGTCACCGCATGACCGGCGGGGCGGCGGCGTACGGGCAGAAAGTGGCGTCCGCCGACGTCCCGGCAGGCGGCGGCATCACCATGTCCCCGCACGGGCTGGATGTGAGGCTACGAGCGAAGACGGAGTGGCGCGCAGGCGACCTCGTGCCGTTCACACTCCACTTCGAGCACGGCGGACGCATCGACACACGGGCGAAGGTGGCCCGCGCCGACGGCCGACTCCCGCGAGCGCCGGAGCCGCCCGACGGGGCCGCCGCCTGACCCAATCGGGACGGCAGCCCCCGCCACGTTGAACAGAGCTGACGAGACGGTCGTTCAGGACACTCCACGGCGGGGCAGAAGCGCCACCGCGAGGGCCGGAACGGCGGCGAGGACCAGCCAGGGCACAGCGGCCGGGAGGCCCAGGTCGAGCAGGGAGCCGGTGGCCGAACTGCCGACGAGGACGATCAGGCCGGACACGGAGGACAGCGCGCCGGTGTAGAGGCCGAGCCGCCCGTCCTCGGCGAGGTCGGGAACCCAGGCGCGGGCGGCCGGGACGACCAGCATCTGGCCCAGGGTGAGCAGGACGACGAACCCCGCGGAGGGCAGCAGCCCCACGGCACCAGACCACCCTGCCGGGCGCGCGGCGGCCACCACCGCGAAACCGGCCGCGATGAGCAGCAGCCCACCCGCCATCGAGCGGCGCAGGTCGAGCCGGTCGCCCGCCCAGCGGGTCACCGGCAGCTGGGCGCACACGACCAGCAGGGAGGACAGTGCGAACAGCCAGGACAGGGGAGTCTGAGAACCCGTCGCGCGCTCCACCTCGTCCGGCAGGGCCAGGTAGAGCTGGTTGTACGCGAGCAGGTAGGTGCCGTACGCACAGCACAGGGCGAGGAAGCGGCGGTTCACCAGCATCGCGCGCACCCCGCCCCGCTCCCGGGTCCGGACCCGGCCGGGAATGTGCTGCGGCATCAGCCGTACGTGCCCGGCCAGGACGAGAACGAACACCCCCGCCCCCGCGAGGCACGCGGTACGGAAGTCCACGACCAGCAGCAGGCCGCCCAGCAGCGGCCCGACGAAGGCCCCGGCCTGCCCCGCCGCGCTGAACAGGGCCAGCACCCGCGTACGGGGGCCACGGCCCTCCTGCTCCCAGATCACCGCCTGCCGGGCCACCTCGGACTCCACCGCCGGGGAGAACAGCGCGGCGGCGAACCCGATCAGCAACACCGCGCCGACCACGCTCCAGACCGACCCCGCGTACCCCAGCCAGGCGAACCCGGCGATCCGCAGCACGCACCCGGCCAGCACGACCGGCCGCACACCGTGCCGGTCCACCAGCCAGCCGCCCACCACGAACAGGCCCTGCTGGCTGAAGGTCCGCAGCCCGAGGACGAACCCGACCAGCCAGCCCGCCATGCCGATCGCGGTGCCGAGGTGTTCGGCGAGGAACGGCAGCACGGCGTAGAAACCGACGTTGAAGGCGAGCTGCGTCAGGATCAGCAGCCGCAACAGCGGCGACAGGTCCTTCCAGGTCCGCTCGCGTGGCGGCTTGGGGGCCCGGGTGGTCCGGCCGGTTCGGGCCAGGACCCGGGATAGGGGATCGGTCATCGGGGGTTCCGTCGGTCTGTGCGGGCGAGTAGGGGCGTACGCGTGGCTCCGGGGGTGCCGTGTCCATCCTCGTGCACCGGGCCGTGCCGCGTCCGCGCGGGTCCCACGCGCCCCGATCCGCCACCTGCCCCTCCCTGGACGCACGGTCACGCTTTCTGCCCGGATCACCTCTCGACGAAGCGCGCGAGGTGATCCGGGGCCGGGCGCAGCAGCCCGTCGCGCACCGCCAGCGCCGTCGCCTCGGCCCGAGAACCGCATCCCGTCTTGCGCAGCAGATGCTCGACATGGCTGTGCACGGTCCGCGGGGACAGGAACAGCGCCCGCGCGATGGCCTGATTGGTCTGTCCCGTGGCCGCTCGCGTGAGCACCTCCAACTCGCGCGGGCTCAGTCCGTACGGCAGCTCCGTGGACGCCTCGTGCACCAGGACCGCACCGGGCGCGACGGCCGGGCCACCGGGGTGGCGGTGCAGGGTGATGCGGTACCAGGCGTCCTCGACGGGCCACAGGAGGCGCAACCGCTGCCCCCGGAGGGCGGTGAACGCGTCGAGCAGCGCCCGGAACTCCTCGTCCCGCAGCACACGGGGCCGGGCCCTGCCGGGCAGGTCGATGACTCCTGCTTCGGTCACGAGGCTCGCCGCGTCCTCCGGCGCCAGGGCGTGCGGATCGCATGCCTGCGCCACCGGGTCGGCGAGCGCCGAGAGCGCCGGGATGACGGAGGCGAGCAGCCGCCGCGCGTCGGTGTCGTACGCCTCCGGGCTTTCGGCGGCGAGGTGGACGAGGCCGATGAGGCGGCCGTGGTGGCGCAGCGCGCCCGTGACTCCGTCACGGATTCCGGCGGGCCGGACGCGCTCGGCGTAGAACCACCCCTGCCGGAACCGCTGCCCCGGGTCGTCGGCGTCCCCGGAGATGGAGGGCGGCAACTCCTGCCGTACGACGTTGCGGTACCAGCGTGTGGTGGTGAACTCCGTGGCGAGCGCCTCGGAGTCCTCGGCGGTGTAGCCGATGCCCGCGACCTGGACGTGGCTGCCGGTCAACGGGTCGATGCTGAGCATGGTCGCCGCGTCGAACGGCAGGGCGTGGGCAACCTCGCGCAGCGCCTGGCCGCAGGCGGACGTGCGGTCCCGCTCGCGGGTGAGCATGCCGATGCGGGCGGCCGCCGCGATCTGGTGATGGCTGAGCACACGAGCCTCCCCAAGGTCGTTCAGGGCCCAACGGTAGGAGTGGGTGCGCCGCCCGACAACAACATTCGCCGCCGACGGATTCGGGCTTCGCATTCGGTATTTCTACGGATGGCGGCCCGAGCCCCCGGGAGGCTTTCCTGTTGGGCACAGCCAGCCTACGAAGTGAGACACCACGTGAGCGACGAAACTCCCACCCTGATCCTGACGGGCGGACAGATCCTGACCCTCGACACCGACTTCACCGTCGCCGAGGGCGTGGCCGTGCGCGGGCGGGACATCTCCGCCACCGGAAGTGACGCCGAGATGCGCGCGCTCGCCGGGCCGGAGACCCGGATCGTGGAACTGCACGGCCGCACGGTGCTGCCCGGCATCAACGACTCGCACCTGCACGGAGCCGCGTACGGGATGACGAAACCGCCCTTCGCGCTCGGCGTCGGCCACCCCGCCGTGGGATCGATCGCCGACATCGCCACGGTCGTGGCGGAGGCGGCGCGCGCCACCCGCCCAGGTGACTGGATCATCGGTCAGGGTTGGGACCCCGGCTATCTCGCCGAGTGCATCGCCGATCCTGCCCGCTTCCCGCACCGCCGTGACCTCGACGCGGCGGCACCGGACAACCCGGTCTGTCTGACCGACTTCTCCTCCCACATGGCGTGGGCCAACACCGCGGCCCTTCGCCGGTGCGGCCTCGACGCGGGCACCGCGCCACCGCCGGGCGGTGTCATCGACACCGACCCCGAGGGGCAGCCCACCGGCATCCTGCGTGAAGCCGCACAGCAACTCGTCCAGACCGCCCTGCCCTCACCGGCCCTCGCCCAGCGCCGTCAGGCCATCCAGGGCGTGATCCGGGAACTGCACTCCCGGGGCATCACCAGCTACACCGAGCCCGGCCTGGGCCCCGGCGGCACCGAAACCCTGTTCGGCGGCCTGAGCACCGACAACTGGACCGCGTACGCCGAACTCGCCGAAGCCGGTGAACTGGACGCCCGCGTCAGCGTGTTGCTGCTGCCCGCCCCCATGGGCGGCTCGGCCGGAGACCTGCGCACGGGGCTGGCCGAGCTGCACCGGCCCCAATCCGCGGACCCGCGGCGGCTGCGGGCCATCGGAGTCAAGATCTTCGCCGACGGGGTGCCACCCAACCGAACGGCGTGGATGAGCGAGCCCTACCCCGAGGGCGGCCACGGGGCGCTGTGCGTCCACGGCGACACCCCCGCCCTCCAAGCCGACGAACTCCACGAGATGATCCGCACGGCGCACGAGGCCGGATTCCAGCTCGGTGTGCACGCCACCGGCGACCGCGCCATCGAAGCGGTCGTGGACGCCTTCGTCGCCGCGAACACCGCCGCCCCGCGCCCCGACGCCCGGCACTACGTCATCCACGGCGACTTCATCGGCCCCACCGGCCTCGCGAAACTCGCCGCACACGGCTACGGCGTCAACATGAACCCCGCCATCAAGTGGACCATCTCCGACCTCATGGACGAGGTCGTGGGGCGCGAGCGCTCCGCGTACCAGTGGCCGGTGCGCTCCGCGATCGAGGCGGGCGTACGGGTCTGCGCCAGCTCCGACGCGCCGATCACCGAACCCGACTGGCGGCAGGGCGTCGCCGCGATGATGCTGCGCGAGTCCAAGGCCGGCGGCAGGCCCAGCGGCCCCGACCAGTGTGTCCCGCTGGCCGAGGCGCTGCGCGCCTACACCACCGAGCCCGCCTGGCAGGACTTCGCCGACGACTGGAAGGGCACCATCGAGCCGGGCAAGGCGGCGGACCTGTGCGTCCTGGACCGCCCCCTGCTGGAACTCGACCCGCACACCATCCCGAAGGTCCAGGTGGATCTCACGGTGTTCGACGGACGCGTGGTCTTCGAGCGCCCCTAGGAGGCCTGGGCCTTGTCGTACAGGGCCTTCGCCACATCGCCGAAGTACGGGCCGAACATCGTGTTCGGCAGGAAGACGTAGCCGAAGCTGTTCACGGAGACCTGAAGCCCGGTGCCGGTGGACTCGCTGAACCCGGTGAACCAGGGGCCGCCGCTGGAGCCCCCCGTCATGTTGCAGGCGAGGCCGTGGTCCTGCGTGAGCAGGAAGTCCTTCGAGCTGTTGCCGCTGCAATAGATGAGCTTCTTGCCGTCGTACGGCGAGGCGGCGGGGAAACCGAACGAGTACATCTGCTTGTTGTAGCCGCCGTTGAACTGAAGCCCCTGCGCACCGACGACCGAGGTGAGCTTCTGACCGCTCAGCGGAGCGACGACCGCGGCGCCGATGTCGTAGTTGATGTCCTCACTCGCCTCCCACTGCGGGGTGGTGAGCGTCGTGGACGCGGTCCACTGGCCGTACGGCGCGCTGCCGTTGTCGTACGCGGGCACGAAGACCCAGTTGGTGTGCCAGCTGCCCTGGTACTTCACACAGTGTCCGGCGGTGATGACGGTGCTCGCGTTCTGGCTGGTCACGGCATTACCGGAGCAGGAAGCGGTACGCCCCTGGAACGTGAAGAACACCCGGCCGGAGGTGGTGACCACGTTCCCGCGCCCGGTCCACGGGCCACCGGCCTGCGGGAAGGAGGCGGGAGCGGCGGTGGGTTCGACCACCGTCGACGGCCCGCCGGCCTCGGGCGTCTTCAGGCGCTTGGCGCCCTTACGGGTCAGCAGCAGATCGAGCGGGGTGGCCGAGCGCATCCGCTCGGCGGTCCAGAAGGCGCGGGCCTCGTGCTGTTCGGCGGTCGAGGCGGTGCGGGCGGCCGCCGACGGCCCGGAGGCCGGTTCGGGGGTCGCCGCGTTGGCCGCGCCGGGAGTGAGCAGGCCGCCGGTGAACAGGGCTCCGACGGCCAGCAGAATGCCCGCGGCAGTGCGATGGCGTCTCACGCATGTCTCCTTCTGCCGTGCCCGGACTGGTGGGCCCGGGCAGGGTGGGGGAACGAAGAGCGGTGCGGATAGACGTACGTGAGGCAGCGTGCCACGGGAATCTTGACTTGTCAGGGGCGCGTTGAAGCATTTCTCGCTCGGACGCCGACCAGGCCGCGCCGAGACCTCCGCCCCCATCCGGTCCGTGATGCTCCCCGCCTGAAAGGACTTCAGACCACAGAAAGCCGCTTGACTTTAATGCCGCAGATGCGAGGGCAAACCCTCCCACGGCACCGCAACAGTCAGACCAGTGATCGACAGGGTTGGCATGTGCGTTTATGCCTGACGAGGGCCCGACCTGCTGGCCGAGGAGAACCTGCACCCCGCACTGCACGCGACGGGCTGCCCCCTCGGGCTCTCGGCCGCCGAGGAGGAGAAACCCGTCAGACCTCCGACTCGCCCCAGGAGGTGACGTGCACTTCGTCGCCCTCGGACAGCTTGCCGGGGCACAGCACGGCGTACTTCGTGCCGAAGGCGATGCCGCCCTCGGCAGCGCGACGGTAGGTGGCCAGGGTGCGCAGTGGCTCGGGGCCCGCCTTGGCACCGGACTGCTGGTCGACCATGGTGACGGCGCAGCGGATGGCGAGCTTGGCGTAACCGAGTTCCGTGTCGCCGATGGTGATCCGGTGGGCGCGGTCCTCGGTGTGCGGGGTGTTCCAGCCGTCCACGACGATGTTCGGGCGGAAGCGGTCCATGGGGAGGGGCGGGGTGCCGCGCTCGTCCAGCCGCTCGTTCAGCAGATCCACGGTGGACCGGGAGAGGACGTGGATGGCACAGCTGTCGGCGTACCCGGACGTGCCGGGCGTACGGCCGTCGGTGACCCGGTCGTGGTCGGCCGGAACCCGCACCAGACGGCTCGGTGCGCCGAGAACGTCGGACAGCCACGCGGCGGCTTCGTCACCCTGGTCGATGCCTCGGAACGGCGCCCCGAACAGATCGACCTCTCGAGGCCGACCAGAGGCATCGACGTCGATCCCGACCGAATCCAGGGCCGGCGCATGCAGCATCAGCCGCAGCCCGTCGGAGCTGATCTCGGGGCGAATCAAGGCCAGCCGCGGGTCGCGCCGTTGGCTACGGAAGACACCTTCCTCACTGGTGACCATGAAACTGCGGTCATGGGCGAGACCCGCGGGCGTCAGCACCGCGGTGTGCATCCGCATTCCAGCGCACCCCTTGATGGGATAGGACACCAGTTCCACGACCCTGGCCACATGCTCCCCCTGTCCGCGCGCACACCATGCCCCTGTGATCATATGGGCGTGCGCCCGGGCGGCAATCGAAATACGCGGACGGCCCGCCCACTTCCTCGGTTCGGCGCGCCCCGTGGCGCTGAGTGGTACCCATGCCGTCAGCGAACCACTTCGTGTACGCGGACCCCATCGTGCTGGGCCCCCAAGCTATCCCCCTACGCGCGCTGGACAGCGGGCTATGGGTCAGATTCTGGGTCGTACTTGGATGCCGGCTCGTTCGTACGCGCCGTAGGTGATCTGGTCTTCGGCGATGAGCAGTACCACCCAGGAGTCGCTCCGCTCCCACACCAGGCATTCGTGGAACGTCTCCTCATCGTCCGGGGGCTGGTAGGTGCCCTCGGGCAGCGGGTTGCCGAGGCGGGTGCGGAGCAGTTCGGACATGTGCTGGTACAGGGCGGCGAAGTCCTCTCCGGTGGCCTCGGGGTCCACATCCGGTCGACTGTGAAAGGGGCCGAACTCGTTGTCCCACTCCTGCGGGTCCTGCGGATCGGTGAAATAGGCGAAGGGGTGCTCCACGAAGCAGCCCGTCCGGCAGTCGGGATGATCGCAGACTGCGGTGGGGTCCGGCTGTCGGCGGCATCCGGGAGCCTCTCCGAGGAGCAGCCACCAGTCGTCGACCAATTCCTCCCCGCTGATCCACCAGGGTTCCTCCCAGCCCACGCCCGGCGCATCGGGGTCCTGGCCGTGACACCAGCCGTTGCGTGCGAAGGCGTCCTCGAATGCCCGTCGGCTCCAGGGCAGGTCCGCGAGCTCGATCATGCGGTTCACCAGGGTGCCGTGGGAGGGGAGTAGTTGCATTGCCATGGACGGACGTTATCCGGCGGCCGCACGCGTTATCGCGCACCCTGGCAGTATCGGGGTATGAGTGAACAGATCATTGCCGCGTGTGACGGGGCCTCCAAAGGCAATCCCGGGCCTGCTGCCTGGGCTTGGGTCATCGCGGACACGAGCGGCGAGGTTGGGCGCTGGGAGGCCGGGCCACTGGGCACGGCTACCAACAATGTGGCTGAACTTACCGCGTTGCAGGAGCTGTTGGAGGCGACCGACCCGGCTTTGCCTCTTCAGGTGCGGATGGATTCCCAGTACGCCATGAAGGCAGTCACCACCTGGCTGCCCGGGTGGCGAAGGAAGGGATGGAAGACAGCTTCGGGCTCACCAGTGGCCAACCAGGGCCTCGTGATGCGTATCGACGAACTGCTGAAGGACCGCACAGTCGATTTCGTCTACGTTCCCGCCCACCAGGTCGACGGTGACCCGTTCAACGCGGCTGCGGACCGTGCCGCCAGCCACACCGCCCGCACACAGCAGGCCGTAGGAACCTCGCTCGGATCCGCCCTGCCGCCGCCGGAGCCCCAGACAGCCCCCCGCTCAGCCGCCCGCAGCCGCCCGTCGGCTTCGCAGACGACCGCCAAACGGCGAACGAAGGCTGCCCGTCCAAGCGGCGGTTCGATCAAGGCGAAATTCCCGGGCCGCTGCCGCTGCGGCCAGCCGTACGCGAAGGGGGAGCTCATTGCGAAGAACCCTGACGGCTGGGGCCACCCCGCGTGCGTTACCGAGGCCAAGACGACCGGATAGAGGCGCTGCGGGTCATCGCCGACACTGACACGGCGCTGGTGACGGCGTGCTGCCCCGGAGCCGAGGCCCTGTGGCCCTCGCTGTACGCCCGGGCTCGGAGCACTGGCGAGCCGTCGGTGCGCACAGAGGCGTTCGAGGGGATGGCGGCGGGGGAGTGGGAGCTGGCGTCTGCGGTGTGGCAGGAGACGGCGTTGATGCTGTGGAAGCCGCCCGCGGCGTGGTTCGGTGTCAACGCCTGCTACGTCCCCGACGGCGAAGGGCATCGGCTGTGGAACTGGTACGTGAACTTCGAGCGCCCCACCCGCGGCACGGCCGACGGGTTCGACACTTTCGACCTGGCCGTGGACCTCGCCATCGACCCGGACCTCAGCAAACTGCGGTGGAAGGTCGCCTCCACAGGGCCGGAAGCGAGGCCCTGACGTGCGCCGTGAGTAGAAGCCTTCCCTGTCTTGGCCCGGCCTTCAGAAGGCTGTGCGGGGCCCTGACGGCGGTGCCCACCGCCGTCAGGGTGCACGTGCCGCGCCCGCATTCCACGCGATGACGGGAAGGGGCCACACCGCCTGCGGCACGTTCACGTGCCGGACCCGGCTGTGTCAGCCATTCATGGCCGCCCAGAACTCCTCGAACGACATCTGGCGATCGCCGTTGGTGTCGAGCGAGTCGATCAGCTCCTGGGCCTGCGACTCGGTGATCTCCGAGCCCTCCAACTCCGCCACGACCTTACGGTATTCGTCCGCGGTGACCAGGCCATCCCCGTCGACGTCGTAGCGCTCGAAGACCTTCCGCGCCGCCGTCTCCATGATGTCTGCCATGTGCTTCCGCCCTTCTGCGATCTTCGCTGACGGCCCCAGGTTATCCGTCGCCCCGCGGGCGCTGCCCACCCCGCCCAGGACCTGTCCGGGCGATCATGTGCGGCGCTCGTGACGCCGGTGGTGAGCCATTTGCTCCTCTCCGGCTGTCGTGGATTCGCTGGAGCTCGACAGGCGGTCCGGGCTGGTTCAGTCGGCGTCAGGTTTCTGATCCGTCGCGGTGTCCTCGGTGGGTTCAGTGGCGGGTCGGCTGGATGCGCGTGATGCGGTCGAGGTCGCCGGTGAGAAGGTCGCGGTGGCTGATGGTGAAGTCCCCGTTGGGCAGCATTTGTCCTTGGCCGTAGTACCGACCCACGACGGTGGTGGGGAGGAAGCTGCGCAGGCTGTGGCGCATGTTCTTGGGGTAGTCGACGGGTTCGCCCCAGTCGGAGGGGGCCTGGTCGGTGGAGAGCAGGACCCAGTGGTCCACGGGCACGGTGGCGTCGAGGTCTGGTGCTGCTCCGGTGTGGCTGTCCAACGCCGGTACGGTCAGCTGGTCGGGGTCGAGAGGCGGGTACCACAGCAGGAGAGGTTTGGCGTGTTGTGCGTCGGCGTTGTCGAAGCAGCACACGGCAATGGTGTGGTCAGGGAAGTGCTCGGCGTAGAAGTGCAGGAGGTCCGGTGCAAGGTGTGGGCGCCGGTGCGGTGGCACCTGGTGCAAAGCGGTGGGAATCATGGTGGGGTCGGCGGCCAGGAGCACCGTGTAGACGTCGTGGTCGAAGACCTGGACGGGCGGCGGTTCAGCGCTCATCCACGCCATGTCGTCGACTTCTGCCGTGAGGGGTTCGACGGCGGCGACCATGCGGCGCAGGAGGTCGCCGGTGTGTCCGGCGGAGAGGAAGTTCCTGGGGGTGAGCTGCCGCGTGGGCAGGTGCAGCAGCATGGCGTTCGGGCCGCCCGCCAGGTTGACGGCGGTGTTCTGGTAGCCCATGACATGAATGAGGCCGTGCACGGGATGGTGCTGCCGCCCGCAGTACACCATCGTGCCGGAGAATGCGGCTTCACCTGTGGAGATGCACATGGCGGCACGGTACTGCCTCCCGCAACACGCCCTGCGGCCACCCGTGAATCAGACACATCCATCATCGGCACGCTGCACGGGCCACCTGCACCGACCTTGCCCGCCGCACGAACGCCACCGCGCTCACCGCTCGCTGAAGGGGTCACGGCTCATCACTGGGACTTGTCGGATTCAGCCCAGTCCGCAGCGATCGAGTGCAGCACGGACCCGGTTGAGCCCCTCCACTCTCCAGTGGCCCCGGTCTGGCATTTGGTCGTCTCGGCGCCAGCGCCAGGCCGAGAACATCGCCCAGTTCAGGGCGCGGCACCGGTGAATCAGGCCGTGGTCAGCCCCCGCATAGTGCTTTCCCACTTCTTCGGGCGCATGGGCGAGGTCGAACTCGATCGGCCCACGGCAGCACGTGGCGAGGTCTACGAAAAGCGGCCCTCTCCTCGTGTTCAGGAGGTTGCCCGGATGGGGCTCGCCGTGCAGCAATTGGTCGCTGGCTTTGTCGATGCTGGTCGCGGCGCTCAGTCCACTGAGTGTGTCGCTGAGGAGTTCCCGGTCAGAATCGGGCAGTTCGGGGGACTGCTCCCGGTCGTTGACCTCTCTCAGTGCCACGGCGACTCGATCGGTGAAATGCGGTGCGCCCAGATCGATCTGGCGCAGGGCGGCATGGTGCCGCAGGAACACGTCTGCGTAGTCGGCCGGCGCGATCTCTGATCGCACAGGTTCGTAGTAGGTCCAGAGCGAGATGGCGAAGGCGTCACGCACATAGACTCGGGGCTCGACCCGAGGGTCGAGCTCAGCCACCGGAGCGTCGACGTCGGCGAGACGGCGAGCAACCTCTACTTCGAACTCGGAACCAGCCAGATGCCCCGAAGGCGCGACCCGAGCCAGAACATCGCAAGGGACCAGGCGCAGCGCGACGCGGTCCGAGTTGTGGATGACAATCGCATCGTCGACCTGAAGGCCCAGCTCCGAAGCGGTCGCCCGTCCTGCCTCAACTGCGCGGCGGAGTTCTACTGGCTCCATACCGTTCTCCCTCATTGTTGAGTACACATGCACGTCTGGGGACAACGGCGACGCCCCCGATGTCCTCGTGAACATTCGGCAGCCAAACCCGAGACCCGGCGATAAGCATCGCAAAACTGGACCTGCACAGGCCCTAGGATTTATACGGCCGATCATGTGACTAGTCCGTGTCCGATCGCCCGGACACGTCCTGGACGGGATCGAGTGCCGCTGGCGGATCTACATGCAGGCCCAGCTCACGTCGCTGCCAGCATTCGAGAAGCCTTGGAGCAGGGCTGTTCTGCCTTACGATGCGCGGGATGACGGGACGGCCGGGGTGACGCGCGGGACGCGGTCGGGATGGGGGACTGTGGCATGACCGCACTGCTCGATGGCCTCGCCGTCAACCCTGCCGCTCCGGCGGGCCTGCTTTTGCGGCTGCTGGAACCGGAGTACGAGAGTGCCTGGTACGCGCTGGCTTCCCGGCGCGTCTCCTTTCCCGGGGAGGTGGCCGCCGCGATTGTCGGGCACCCGCATCCCCGGGTCCGCGGGGCCCTGGCCCGTAACCCGTTCGTGGACCCCGGGGTGCGCGGGCGGCTCGTGGACGATCCCGACTGGCTCGTCCGGGCCCGCCTGGCCGGCCGTCCCCACCGGACACGGCCCGTTCGCCCGCTCCCGCGACCTCATGATCACCGAGGTCGGGAAGAACTTCACGCTCCGCCGCCACCTCGGCCGCTTCTACGACTCCGCGAACGGCGCGCCCGACAACGGCCGCAGCGCCGCGCCCAGTTTCGGCACCGAAGGGGGAGTGCCCTACATGGTCTACGAGGCCGGTGAGCGCCTGAAGGGCAGCATCGCGGTCGCCCGTGGCTGACGGGTTTTTCGAGGGAAATTCCCAGATCTGAGGCGGCCGGTCGTCGACTTCCCATCGGTTACGCTCGCTGACGACTACCCCAATCAGCTTTTCGTTTGGCCCTGTTCGAAGGGGACGATGGATTGACAGTGGACAGCATCGCGGGCCCCGAAGCCCAGTGGCAGACCTCCCGAGCGAAGGCGCTGTGCTATCGCGGGCCGCGTTACGTCACCGGTGCGGATCTCGTCCGTATCGCCCGCACCCTGGCCCTCGAGCCGTGGCACTTCACGCAGACGGCGCCGGCCGCCGCCAACGATCCCACCGGGGTGGTGCTGGACAACGCGCGGCGCCGGGTGAACGTCCGGGTGGCCAACGCCGCCCATGGCTGCGTCTTCCACATACGCACCCTCGAAGGGACCGGCCGCTGCGGGCTGGGTGAACTCGCGCCCGTGTCCTGCCGCATGTTCCCCTCGCTGCCCGGGGGTGAGGCCGAGCGGACGAGCGGGGCCGGACACCGGCTCGACGAGGAGGAGTTGGCGGAGGCGGAGCGCCAGTGGACCGCCGACCGGGACCACTGGTTCGAGCTGGTGGCCCGCTGGAACACACTGGCCGGTGAGGCCGAAACCCCGCCGGACGTCGAGGACTTCCAGCGCTATCTGCTGGAGGCGCAGGCCGCGCGCGAAGCCGGTACGCCCTGGCCCGAGGACGTGGTCGCGTGAACGGCGGCGGAGCGAACCTGGCGGGCTGCGCCGACTGCGGGGGCAGGTGCTGCCGGGAGTACAACGTCCATGTGACCATCGCGGACGTCCGCAGGCTGGCGTCCGGAATGGCCCTCCATCCCAGGGAGTTCGTCTACCTCAAGGAGGGCAAGGAGGAGGACAACAGCGACTTCCGCTTCCGGCCCGGCGGTCCGCTGTACGACCTCCACCTCCTGCACCGGCCGGACACGAAGGGCTGCGTGTTCCTGATGGAGATAGCCCCCGGCAAGGCCCGTTGCGGCGCGTACGTCCACCGTCCGATGGTGTGCGCCACCTTCCCGGCCGCGCTCGACCAGGGCTCGGTGGGCATCCGCAAGAAGACACTGTGCGGCGGCCCGGACTCCTGGAACCTCGCCACCATGGACCTGGCCACCTACCGGCGCGACATCATGCGCAACCGAGCGGCCTGGCGCGAGCACCTGGACCTGATGGAGCAGTGGAACGCCAAGGTCGACGCCGGTGGCCGGGGGATGACGCACGAGGACCTGTACGAGTTCATCCTGGCCACCGACCCGGTGCGGGACACGGAGGCCGTCTCGGCGGAGACGGCCTCCCCGTAGCGGCGGCGCCGATCAGCCGGCGGGTTGCGCGGCGCCCGTCGGCAGATCGCCCGGCAGCAGCAGCCGCAGGTCCTCCAGACCGGGCGCGGCCATGGTGCCGATGCGCCGGGCCTGCCGCGTCATCATCGCCTCCAGCAGCTGGCGGGCGGTGCGCGCGTTGCCGAAGGAACGGTCGCGCGGGATGAGGTCCACATACGCGCGCAGCGCCGCCAGGGTCTCCTCGGGGCAGTCGTAGCCGGAGGCGGCCGCATAGCCGCTCATGATGGTGACCAGCTCCTCCGAGTCGTAGTGCTCGAACTCGACGGTGCGGCTGAAGCGCGAGGCCAGACCCGGGTTGGAGGCCAGGAAGCGGCGCATCTCCTCGGTGTATCCGGCGGCGATGACCACGACCTCGTCGCGGTGGTCCTCCATGAGTTTCAGCAGGGTGTCGACGGCCTCCTGGCCGAAGTCGGAACCCGCGCCCTCGGGGGTGAGGGTGTACGCCTCGTCGATGAACAGCACGCCGCCGAAGGCGCGCTCGAACACCTCCTTGGTGAGCTGTGCGGTGTGTCCCACGTAGCGGCCGACCAGATCGGCGCGCGCCACTTCCACCAGCTGACCGGTGTTCAGCACGCCGAGGGAGTGCAGCAGGTCCGCGTAGAGCCGGGCGACGGTGGTCTTACCGGTGCCGGGCGGACCGGAGAAGATCAGGTGGTGGCTGATCTTCGGGGTGGGCAGGCCCGCGGCCTGCCGCTGCCGGGTGGCCTCCAGCAGGTTGACCAGGTCGGTCACCTCGCGCTTGACCGCGCCCAGGCCGACCATGGCGTCCAGTTCGGCCAGCAGGTCCTTGGAGTTACGGGGCCCGTCCGCGCCGCTGACGGCCGCGTCGTCGGCGACATCCTCGGGCAGCAGCAGGGTGAGGTCCGCCTCCGCCGGATTGGCCATCGACCCGAGGCGGAACGCCTGCCGGTCCACCATCTCCTCGAACACCCGGCGCGCCGCACGACCGTTGCCGAACGTGGAGTCGCGCGGCATCCGCTCGTAGAGCCGGGCGAGGGCGCCCAGGGTGCTCGGGTCGAGTTCGTACCGGTGCGCCCCGCACATGGACTCGGTGATGGTGACCAGCTCGTCCACCGAGTAGTTGGCGAACTCGATGGTGCGGGTGAACCGGGAGGCCAGACCGGGGTTGGAGCTGAGGAAGGTGGTCATCTGGTCGGTGTATCCGGCGGCGATGACGACCACGTCGTCGCGGTGGTCCTCCATGAGCTTCAGCAGGGTGTCGATGGCCTCCTGGCCGAAGTCGGCGCCGGAGCCCTTGCTGTCGGAGAGCAGGGTGTACGCCTCGTCGATGAACAGCACACCGCCCAGGGCCTCGTTGAACGCCTCGGTGGTCTTGATGGCCGTACCGCCGATGATCTGAGCGACGAGGTCGGCCCGGGAGACCTCCACCAGATGGCCGGAGCGCAGGACGCCGAGGTCGGCGAGGATGCCGCCGTAGAGCCGGGCCACGGTGGTCTTGCCCGTGCCGGGCGGGCCGGAGAACACCAGGTGGCGGCTCATCGGCGGGGCGGGCATGCCGAGGCTGGCACGGCGCTGGGCGAGCTGGTTGAGGTTGATCAGGGTGCGGACCTGGTGCTTGACGTCGGCCAGGCCGATGAGCGACTCCAGCTCCTCCAGCGGGCCCTCCGGCTTCTTCGCCCCGCCGCCCGCGGCCGTCTCGGTGCCGGTTCCGCCCGCGGTCTCGCCCCAGGCGTCCTCGGCGGCGTTGCCGCTGCTGTCCAGCCCCTCGACGGTGAGACGGTCGCTGGCGCGGGACTGCTTGAGCCCCGCGCCGCGGTTGTCCCGGGCGGTGCAGCCGGTGAGGACGACCTTCTCGGCGCTGTCGACCCGGATGCCGTCGCCGGTGCTGCCGGTGACCTGGCAGGCCTCCAGCGTGGCCCGGCCGCCCTCGGCGACCAGGACGCCGTGCGCGCCGGACTCGGCCAGGTGGAGGCGGTGCGCGGTCAACTCGCCACCGCCCTCCACGTGCAGGGCCGACGTGGCGCTGGAACGGACCTCACAGTCGCTGATGGTGCCGCGGCCCCCGGAGCCGACCGAGATGCCGGCCTGGGCCGTCCGGCGCACCGCGCAGTCGCGGATGTCGGGGGCGCCGCCGTCGGCTATGCGGATGCCGGCGCCCTCCGCGTTCTCGACCGTGCACACCTCCAGCCGCCCGCGGCCGTCCTCGGCCACCTCCAGGCCGTGGCCGCGGGCATCGGCCACCCGCGCCCGGCTCAGCAGAGGATTGGCGTTGGTACGGATGGAGATGCCGACCCCGGCGGCGTCGGCCACCTCCAGCCGGTCGAACTCCGCCGAGGACCCCTCGGCCAGCAGCACGGACGCGGTCTTGTCGGCGCAGTCGCGCACGGTGGTGCCGGTGAGCAGCGGCGCGCTCGATCCGATCACCCGGATCGCGGGGGCGGTCGCGGTGTCGAACTCGCAGTCCTGGAAGGTGCCCCGGGAGCGCTCGGTGACGGCGAGTCCGTTGCCCTTGGTGCGGGAGGTGACACAGCGCAGCAGTTCCGGGTCGGCACCGGAGGACAGGACGATGCCGGGGCCGGAGGTGTCGGCGACCGTGACCTCTTCGAGGGTGGGCCGGGAGCTGCTGGTGATGTAGACGCCGACCGAGGTGTCGTTCACACGGGCGCGCAGCACGTGGGTGGAGCACTTGCCTTCGAGGGCGATGGCGGGTTTCTCGGTGCCGGACACGTCGCAGTCCTCCACCCGGCCCTGCGCCTCGCCGTTGGCGAGGATGCCGTTGCCCTGGGCGTCCCGCACCCGGCAGCCGCGGACGGTGGTGCGGGCCTGCTCGCCGAGGACGACGGCGGAGGTGCCGAGGTGTTCGAAGACGGAGTCGGCGACCACGCTGCCGGTGGGCGCGGTGTCCACGACCCCGGCGCCCTCGGGGTTGGAGATCCGGCAGTCCCGGATGGCCACCGAGCCGTTCTCGCGGGCGAGGACGGCCGTCCAGCCCGAACCCACCACGGTGCAGCCGTCCATGGCCACCTGGCCCCGGGGCGCGTCCACCACCGGCAGGTCCTCGTTGCCACCGCGCAGGGTCAGGTCGGTGAGCATCACCGCGTCCGCGACGAGCACCACGGCCGTGCCACGGGGCGGGCAGATCTCCACGCTGCCGCGCTCCCCGTCACCGGCGATGGTGATGCGCGTGCGGACCGTGAGGTTCTCGCGGTAACGGCCGGGCCGGACGCGGATCACCGCTCCCGCGCGCGCCTTCTCCAGGGCCTCGCCGATCGTCCGGAAGCCCTCCGGCTGGTCCGGACCGACCGTGAGCAACTGCCGTGACACGCTGGGACCTCCTCGTTGTGATGCCGCTGCCGACCCCTGTGCCCGAAGCCCGGGCCTGCTGGAAGCCGGGGGAGGGAGAGGGACGAGCACGCGACGGAAAGGCTACGGGAACCGCGGCATTCTCATCCAGGTGTCTCCGGCGCCGGTCCGGGACCGGCCGCGGACCCACTTCCCGGTCGGAGCACGGCAGTTCGTACCCGGGGCACGTTACCGCGTGGCGATGTCCTGCGCGTGTATCGTGCGCGCCATGCGACGTGCTCGTTCTCATCGCCGTACGGTGGCGCGGGCGGTGGCCGCCGCGCTGTTGACCACGGCGCCCCTGGCCGTCCAGGCTCCCCCCGCCACCGCGGACTCCGTCGAACTTCCCGTCATCCCGGCCGTCCTGGCCCCCGGCAAGCCGTGTACCGAGGCGTCCGGCGAGACGGCCCGCGACGAGCCGTGGACGCGGCAGGCGCTGGGCCTGAGCCGCAGCCGGCAGCTGGCGGACGGCCACGGCGTGACCGTGGGGGTGGTGGACACCGGTGTCGGTACGGACATCCCCGCCCTGACCGGCCGGGTCACCGCGGTCGGTGGCGCGGGCACCGACTGCGTGGGGCACGGCAGTTTCGCCGCCGGCCTGATCGCCGCCGCGCCCGGCAAGGGCTCGGGCGTGGCGGGCGCGGCGCCCAAGGCACGGATCCTCGCGGTGCGCGGTACGGACACCCGCGGCAACGCCACGGCGGAGCAGCTGGGAGCCGGGATCCGGGCCGCGGTGGATGGCGGCGCGAAGGTCGTCTACGTGGGGCGCGCGGTGCCCACCGGCAAGGCCGTGCTGACCGCCGCCGTGGCGTACGCGACGCGGCACGACGCCCTGGTCGTCGCCCCGTTCGCCCCGGACGCGATGCTCGACGACCCGGAGACCAACAAGCCGGCCGAGCCCGCGCCCTGGTACTGGCCCGCGGCCGCGCCCGGAGTGCTGTCGGTCATGGACTACGGCCCGGACGGCACCCGTCCGGAGAACGCGCCGAAGACACCGGGGGCGGACCTGGCGGCACCGGGGGACGCGGTGGTCAGCGTCGGTCCGAGCGGCTCCGGCCACTTCATCGGCTCCGGCTCCTCGCTGGCGGCGGCGAACGTGGCCGGAGCGGCGGCGCTGGTGCGTTCGCGGCACCCGCGGATGAGCGCCGCCCAGGTGTCCCGCCAGCTGATCACGGCGGCCTATCCGGCGGTCCCGCCGCGGCTGGACCCGTACGCGGCGGTGACCACCGTCCTCACCGACCGGCAGGGCGCCACCCCGCGTCCGGGCCCCGCGAAGGTTCCCCCGGCCGCCTCCCCGCGGCCGTTCAACCGTGCGCTGCTGATCGCGGGTGCGGGCGGGGGGGTGGTGCTGCTGGTGGCGGCCGCGGCGGTGGTGATCCCGCGCGGCCGGGCCCGGGGTTGGCGCCCGGCGGGGCAGGAGGACGGCGCGGCCTCCGGCTCGTGATTCTGGGGAATTCCCTAGCCTTATTCTGGGGAATTCCCTAGCTTTCGCGAAAGCTCGCGCCGGAAGCGGAAGCCGTCCCCGGTCCGGGAACGGAAGCCGCCCCCGGTACTGCGAACCGGGGGCGCAACCCTTGACGAATTTTGCTCGTCTTACCTGTTTACGAGCTCTCGTCGTCCACCCATGCCGTTTGCACTTGCGTAGTTTTGCGGCGGGCGACCCGGACGGCCCGGCCCGGGTTCATGATCCGGCCCTTGACGTTGCCCAGCAGATAGCCCTCCGAGGGCGGGCAGGACATCAGCAGGGCGGGCGTGTTGACCTCCAGCAGCCGCCGCATGAGCGTCTCGTTCAGCCCGCGCCCGGCACCGCTGGCGGAGCGGGTGACGATGATGTGCAGACCGACCTCCCAGCCCAGCGCGAGGTGGTTGAGCAGCGGGTCGAACGGCGCGTTGCCGATGCCGGCGCCCAGCATGTCGTAGTCGTCGACCAGGATGAACAGCCGCGGTCCGGGCCACCAGTCGGCCTGCTTCATCCGGCCCGGGGCGATGTCCGGGCCCGGCACCCGGGTCTGTACGGCGCGGGCGGTCCCCTCGATCATGTCTTTCAGGGCGCTCATGGACACCGCGTGGCCCAGCCGGTACTCCTCCGGCACCGCTTCCACCAGGTCACGGCGGTAGTCCACGAGCACGATCTGCGCCTCGGCGGGGGTGTACCGGTCCATGATGGACTTGGCCATCAGCCGCAGCAGGTTGGTCTTGCCGCTCTCGGTGTCGCCCACCACGACCATGTGCGGGCTCTCGCTGAAGTCGTGCCAGACGACCGACAGCCGCTCCTCCTCCAGGCCGATCGGCACCCGGAAGTCGCCCCCGGCCGGGGGAAGCTGCTCGGCGGGCAGCTCCGTCGGCAGCATCCGCACCCGCGGGGCCGCCGGGCCCGGCCAGCTCTCCTTGATCGCCGACACCAGACCGGACACCCCGTCCGCCAGGTCCTCGGCCGACTCCATCCCGTCGATGCGGGGGAGCGCGGTGAGGTAGTGCAGCTTGCCCTCCCGGGTGAGCCCGCGGCCCGGGATGCGCGGCACGGTGGCGGCGCGCCGGTTGTCGATCGCCGAGTCCATGGCATCACCCATCCGCAGCTCCAGATGGGTGCCGGCCTGGTCGCGCACCGCCGCGGTGAGCTCCACCCAGCGGGCGGTGGTCACCATGAGGTGGATGCCGTAGTTCAGGCCGCGGGCGGCGATGGAGACGAACGTCTGGATGTTGCGGTCGTAGTCCTGGCGCACCGTGGACCAGCCGTCGATCACCAGGAACACATCGCCGTGCGGCTGGTCCGCGAACTCGCCCGCGGCCCGGCGGCGGCGGTACGTCGCCATCGAGTCGATGCCGTGGGTCAGGAAGAACCGCTCGCGGTCCGCAAGCAGCGAGGTGACCTCGGCGATCGTACGGCCCACCCGCTCGGAGTCCAGCCGCGCCGCGACCCCGGCGGTGTGCGGCAGGTCGGCCAGCGGCGCCAGTGTGCCACCGCCGAAGTCCAGGCAGTAGAACTGCACTTCGCGCGGGGTGTGGGTGAGGGCCAGCGCGGTCAGGATGGTCCGCACCATGGTGCTCTTGCCGCTCTGCGGACCGCCCGCGATGGCGAGGTGGCCGCCGACCCCCGACAGGTCGATGGTCAGCAGGTCGCGCAGCTGCTCGAAGGGCTTGTCCACGATGGCGATCGGCACCGTCAGCCGCCCGCGCAGCGGCGAGCCGACCGTGGTCAGCCCCAGCTCCGGATCGGGCGTCAGCGGCGGCAGCACCTGGTCCAGCGTCGCGGGCAGGTCCAGCGGCGGCAGCCACACCTGGTGGGCGGCGGGTCCGGCGCCCACCAGCCGCTCCACGGCCACCGACAGCAGGGTGTCGCTGGTCTCCTCCTCCGGCTCCGGCTCGGGCTCGGGCACGTCGGGGAGCTGGCGGGGCACCACGTACGACGCCGTCCACGGCACCGTCTGGCTGGCCACCCGGGCCTGGTTCGCCCGGCCGCGCCGCTGTTGGTACGGGCCGGAGACATACGCGGCACGGAACCGGGTCAGCGCCTCCACACCCGACTTGAGGTAGCCGCTGCCGGGCTGCGGCGGCAGCTGGTAGGCGTCCGGCACCCCCAGCACACCGCGGCTCTCCATGGCGGAGAAGGTGCGCAGACCGATGCGGTACGACAGATGGCTCTCCAGCTGGTGCATCCGTCCCTCGTCCAGCCGCTGCGAGGCGAGCAGCAGATGGACGCCGAGGCTGCGCCCGAGCCGTCCGATCATCACGAACAGCTCCATGAACTCGCGGTGCGCGGCGAGCAGCTCACTGAACTCGTCGACGATCACGAACAGGCTGGGCAGCGGCTCCAGCGGGGTGCCCGAGGCCCGCGCCTTCTCGTAGTCCAGGGCGGAGGTGTAGTTGCCGGCGGCGCGCAGCAGCTCCTGGCGGCGGATCAGCTCACCGTGCAGGGCATCCTGCATGCGGCCCACCAGCGCGGCCTCCCCGGCGAGGTTGGTGATCACCGCCGAGGTGTGGGGCAGCTCGTCCAGGCCGAGGAAGGTGGCGCCACCCTTGAAGTCCACCAGGACGAAGTTGAGCGTTTCGGAAGAGTTCGACAGCGCGAGCGCCAGCACCAGGGTCCGCAGCAGCTCGCTCTTGCCGGAGCCGGTGGCCCCGATGAGCATGCCGTGCGGCCCGGTGCCGCCCTGCGCGGACTCCTTGATGTCCAGCTCCACCGCGGTGCCGTCCGGGCCGACCGCGATCGGCACCTTGAGCCGGTTGGACCCGGTGGCCTGCTTCCACAGGCTCTCAGGGTCGTGGCGGTACAGGTCGGAGATGCCCAGCAGGGTGGTCAGTTCGACGTCCGAGGACAGCGGCTCGGCGGCGTCACCGCCGCCCATGCCCATCCGGTACGGGGCGAGGCGCTTGGCCAGGGCCGTGGCGCCGACCGGCCCGATGGTGTCGGGCCGGCCGAGCCGGGTGGTCTGCTCCTTGCGCTCGCGGTCGGTGCGGACCAGCTCGAAGGAGTCCTCGCTGACGTCGAAGCGCAGGGTGACCCGCCCCGGGCGCCAGGTCAGCGCGCCGGTCAGGTCGAGTACGACGCAGTTGCGGAAGCCCGCCCCGTCCAGCCGGTGCCGGCCGGGGACGGCGCCGCCGTCGACCACGATCACGGTGAACGGCTCGTCGCGCCCGGTCGAGGCGTCCGGGTCGAACGAGGGCCGTTCCATGAACTCCGCGCCGAGCAGGTCCTCCAGCTCGTTGAGGGCCGAGACGAACATCCGGGCCGACCCGGCGCCGTCGCTCTCCTGGGGGTGGAGGTTGTGGGGGAGCCACTTCACCCACTCCCAGTCCGCGCGCCGCTCGTCCGACACACACACCGCCACCCACACGTCGTCGGGGGCGTGGAACGTGGCCAGCTGGGCGATGATCGCGCGGGCGAGGGAACGTATCCGCTCCTCGTCGCCCCGGAACAGCACCCGCGCCCAGGCCCGCAGATAGATGGCGATGGGCTGCTCGGGCACGGTGGAGTAGGCCCGCATGAAGCTGCGCAGCGCGTGCGCCGTCAGCGGCTCCAGGTCCTCGACCGGAGTGGCGGCCGTGGGCGTCAGCCGCAGACCCAGCTTCTGCTCCCCGACGGCCACCCGGATCTCGCCGAAGTCCTCGTCCTGCGGGCGGCGTTCCCACAGCCGGGTGGTGCCCGCCAGTGACCACAGGGCCGAGGGCGGCGGGTGCCGCCACGCCAGCGCCTTCTGCTGATCGGCCACCGCGGTGCGCACCTTGCGCCGGATCTGGGTGAGATAGCGCAGGTAGTCGCGGCGCTCGCCCTTCAGGCGCTGTTTGCGCTCGCTGGCCTTGCGCATCATCTGCCCCAGCATCATGGCCGCCGAGGACAGCACCATCAGACCCATGGCCAGGTACATGAAGTGGCTGCTGCCGCCGCCGCTCATGCCCGGTCTCATGAACATCAGCATCATGGACACCGACATGAGCGCCATGGGCAGATAGGTCCAGATGGCGGAGCTGTCCGGAACCACCTCGGGCAGCGTGGGGGGCTCCTGTAGCTTCAGCTCGCCGTCGGGCATTTCCGGGCCGCGCCGACGGGCCGGGCGGCGGAACAGGACCACACTCAAGGAATGGTCTCCTCACGGATGGGACAACGGTGGGGGCAACGCTCTCGGTCGGTGGCGCATCTTCGCGTTCGCACAGACAACCGGAATGCAGCAACTGTGCAACTCGGTATACCAGTTCATGGACGTGGCCAGTAATGTGCACTCTCCCGGAGACACATTCGGCACTCATACGATGATGTCTCATCAGCATCATCCGTCCGACATCACTCCGTTCACAACGGAATCCCGGGAACCCCCCTCGCAGACCCCGGAAGAAACGTGAGCCAGCCCGATGACTGACAACCAGGTGGCCGGTCTGTGCCGCCTGACCGTACGTGCGCCGGACAAGGCCGTCGACCTCGCGGTCCCCTCGGACGTCCCGGTGGCCGACCTGCTGCCCGCCGTCCTCGGCTACTGCGGTGACGACCTCGCGGAAACCGGTATCGACCACGGCGGCTGGGTGCTGCAACGCCTCGGTGGCGAACCGATGGACGAGGAGCGCACCCTCGACTCCTACGACCTGCGTGACGGCGAGACGGTCTACCTCCGGCCGCGCATCGACGCACTCCCCGAGGTTCACCTCGACGACTTGGTGGACGGCATCTCCACCACCATGCAGGACCGGCCGCACGGCTGGTCCCCGCTCGCCAGCACCCGGCTGCTGCGCGGCTTCGCGTTGACCGCCCTGGCCGCCGGACTCGCCGTGCTCGCCCTGCCCGGCGGCTCCGGCGGGCTGCGTGCCCTGTGCGCGGCGGCGGCCGGAGTGCTGCTTCTCGCCGGGGCGGGCTCGGCCAGCCGCGCGGTGGGCGACGCTGCCGCCGGCGCCGTCCTCGGCTTCATGGTCGGCCCGTACCTCGCACTCGCCGGATGGCTGCTGCCCGGCGGTGATCTCGGCGGACCGCACGGCCACGAAGTCCTCGGCGCCCGGATGCTGGCCGCCTGCGCCGCGGGCGCGGGCGGCGCGATCGTCGCGCTCGCCGCCGTGGCCTCCTACGCCGCGCTCTACCTCGGCCTCGCCGTGGTCATGGCTTTCGGCACCATCGCCGGGGCCCTGATGGTCATCACGGACCTGGGACCGGCCCACGTGGCCGGCGTCCTCGCGCTGGTGGCCGTCATCCTCGGTGCGTTCGTGCCCTCGCTGGCCTTCCGGATGTCCGGCATGCGCATGCCGCCGCTGCCGACCAACGCCCAGCAGCTCCAGGAGGGCATCGAGCCGCACGCCACCTCGGTGGTCGCGGCCCGCGCGGTGCTCGCCGACGGCTGGATGAGCTCGCTGTACGGAGCCGTGGGCGCCGCCTGCGCCGTCTGCCTGACCGTGCTCACCCACGACGGCGGGCTGCCCGAGGTCATCATGTCCGTCGTGCTCGCGCTGCTGCTGTTGTTGCACGGACGCGGACTGGGGAACGTATGGCAGCGACTTTCCCTCTTCCTCCCCGGGGCCGGAGGTTTCCTCCTCCTGGCCCTCTTCAACGCCCTGTCCTACTCGCCGGACCGCCGACTGCTGCTGGCAGCCAGTCTGCTCGCCGCCACCGCGGGCATCGCCATCGCCTCGTGGACCGTGCCCGGGCGACGGCTCGTGCCGTACTGGGGCCGGGCGGCGGAAATCCTGCACACCACCGCCGCCATCGCCCTGCTGCCGCTGGCCCTGTGGGTGCTCGGGGTGTACAGCGCCCTGCGCGGCCTGAACGGCTGACCGCCCGAACCGGAGGAACGCACAGTGCAGTCCAAGCGCGACCAGGTCCAGGCGCACATGTTCATCATGGGGCGGCTCACCTCGGGCATGCTGCGCGCCGACCCCGACGCCCCGGAGAGCCCCCAGGGCCGGACCAACCGGGGCGTGGCCATCAGCGTGATCATCGCGATCCTGATCGCCGCCGGATCCTTCGTCTTCGGCCTGATCAAGCCCGGTGCGAAGAACTCCTGGCGGGCCCAGGACACGCTCGTGGTCAACAAGGAGACCGGCGGCCGGTACCTCTACCTCGACGGACGGCTGCGCCCGGTGCGCAACTACACCTCGGCGCGGCTGCTCCTCGGCACCAAGATGAAGACCGCCTCCGTCGGCAGCAAGTCGCTCGGCGGCACCCCGCACGGCGCGCCGGTCGGCATCACCGGAGCCCCCGACGACCTGCCGGGCAACGACAGCCTCAGCACCGACCCGTGGCAGGTGTGCTCGGGCACCACCAGCGGCTCCACCGCCACCGCCGTGGCCATCGGCAAGGACGTCGACGGCACCGGGCTCGGCAACTCCGAGGGACTTCTGGTCACCGGGCCCGACAAGGCCGACTACCTGGTGTGGCAGGGCAGCAAGCTCCGGATGGACACCACCGGCCGGGCCAGCGAAGCCCTCGGCTACGCCTCCCGCACCTCGGTGAAGGTGTCCGCGGCGCTGCTCAACTCGCTGCCCACCGGACCCGATCTGGCCGCCCCCGACATCCCGCTGCGCGGTGGCCAGGGACCGTCCCTGGGCGGCGGCCGGACCAGGATCGGACAGGTCTTCCAGGTCTCCGCGCCCGGTGGCGACGCCCGGTACTACGTGCTGCGCAAGGAGGGGCTGACCCCCGTCAACGCCACCGTCGCCGCGCTGCTCATGGGCAACCCGCAGACCAGGCAGAAGGCGTACGCGGGCGGGGCGGTCAGCGCCATCACCCTGGGCGCCGACGCGGTGATCGGCCACTTGGCGCCCGGTGCCGAGGACGCCGACACCACCGAGGACCTGCCCCCGAGCCCGCCGAAGGCGGTGGACCTCGGCGAGGACGAGACGCCGTGCGTGGGCATCCAGTCCGGCGACGACGGTACGCGGGTGGGCGTGACCCTGGCCGGCAGCGGCCAACTCGGCCCCGCCGCACAGGCCCCGCCGGACGGACTGACCCCGGCCTGTGTGACGGTCAACCGGATCGTGACGCCCCCGGGCGGCGGCGCTCTGGTGCACACCCTCGGCGCGGACGGCAGAGGCGTCGGCAGCACCGTCTACCTGGTGACGGACAGTGGGGTGAAGTACCGGGTGCCGACGGCCAAGTCACTGGAGGCGCTGGGCTACACCGCCGGCCAGGCGCAGCGGCTGCCGTCCTCGCTGCTGTCCATGCTGCCGACGGGCCCGGATCTGACGCCCGCGGCCGCGGTGTCCGGCCGGGGCGAGGCGACGGCGCCGCCGTGTGGCGAAGACAAGGAGAAGACGGGCAACCATTGAGGGCAATTGGCCATCTTCCCCATCGGCATATCGATATTTGAGGATGGCTTGAGCTTGTGTCGGAGCGGCGCCAAGCGCGTAAAACTAGGGAGATTATTGAAACCCGTCTGCTGCGGCGTTTCTTGTCGGCAAGCGATTGCCCATCGCTTGTTCGTCCTCCTACCATCCTTGTCTGGACCAACTGGATGTTGGTGCTTCCTCATCCGGTTGCGCAAGCCACGCCAGTGCATCGGGCCTGGCGGCGGAAATCCACCGGAAAGGGGCAGCGCCCATGGCAGGTATGCAGCGGTCAGATGAACAGGGGACACGGAACGGCATCCAGGCCCTCGAGATGGCCTTCTCGGGCGTGCAGAGTCGCCGGCAGGACGTCGAGAACACGAAGCACGGCATGATGAGCGCCCTCCAGGGCAGCGACGGTGGGGCTTTCCAGAAGCTGCTGGACTCCTGGGACGAGCACGCGGAAATCATCTCCAAGAACCTTCAGGACATGATCAACCAGCTCAACGAAACGCTCACCTCCAAGGGCATGACGCAGGGGTCGTCGAACGAGGCCATCAACCAGGCGTACTCCCAGTCGCAGACGATTTTCGACGGTCTGATGGGCAGCACCGCCGGAAAGTGATCGTGAGGGGTCGGTGCCTCACCGGCCCGGTTTCGGCCTGCGCAGGCCGAAACACATTCCGCATCCTCATACCCCCAGAGCGAGACGAGGTTCCCGATGCCCGACAACCTCACTGACGGATATATCTACGTCAGCTACGCGCACGTCGACAACGCCGTTGATGACATGCGGCTCCAGACTCAGGAGATCGCGAAGATCATCAACAGCCTCAACCAGGAACTCCAGGCGCTGAAGGACACCTGGGAAGGTGACGACCGCCAGGCTTACGACGAGAAGCAGGCCGCCTGGAACCAGGCCGTCGAGAACATGGCCAAGTGGCTCGACGGTAACGCGCAGACCCTGGACGACATTCGCAGGCTGTACACGCAGAACGAGCAGAGCCAGACGCAGAGCTGGCAGGGCGTGAAGATTGGCGGCTGACCACAGCGTCATGCGGGCGGCCGTTCCACATGTGGACATTCGTGGAGCGGCCGCCCGCTGTGTCATCCGGCAGTGAGGCAGAGAAGAAAGGGCGAGAGCATGGCCGACAGCAAACAGCCTCCGACGCAGCTCGACAAGGCATGGCTCGAGAACTTCCGGAAAGTCGACCTGGCCGACTTCCGGAAGGCGCTCAAAACGGTGTCCGAGAACGGCACGGGGGATGACGTGATTCCCTCGATGAAGGCCCTGAAGGGGGACGACGACGGCGTTCCCGGGCTTCCGTTCGGCACCCCCGTTCCGCTGGCGATCGGAAACCTGGCGGCGGACGAGGGTACGCACGGAAAGGCGCTCAAGGGGGCCGTGGTGGATATGGTGACGACCCTTAGCGGGATCCTCGACAGCCATATAACGCTCTTCGAGGACATCGATGACGCCCTCGGTGAGACCATCGACCGTCTTTTCAAGGCGCAGGGGGACAGCCTGGCCGCCATCGACGGCCAGAAGTTCGTCGACGTCTGGGAGGACGTCGATGCCGATCTGACGACCCCGCCGGACCAGGAGGGCGAGGACAAAGACAAGTAGACCCCGGCACCGCTACGTCTTTTCCCGCTTGTAGATCCCCTTTCTGATGGAGCCTCGTCTGCCATGGCCGATGACAAAGAGTACGCCGACTACTGGGCGAAGGCTGTCAAGCTCTTCACCGGGTATGACGCGCCGTCGAGGCATGCTCTGTTCGATAACATGGTCGGCAATGCCGGCATCAAGCAGATGAAGGTCGAGATCACCAAGCAGAAGTCCGTCCAAACCGTCGACGTGGACGACTTCAACTGGATGTACGAGAATGCCGGTTGGGACATCCAGAACACCGACTTCGTCATCCCGTTCTATACGAACGACAGCGGCACCGTCCATTACTACAAGGCCCGCTTCACACTGCTCGGCTTCAAGTCCGCGGACGGTCCGAGTAGCGGCGAGGTCGTGGGCGGTGAGGGAAAGAGTAAGTACGGCAAGGAGCTTGAGGACGGCCACTTCAAGCCGAGCGACAACGGGACGGTCTGGAACACCTTCGACCTGACCAGTTACGCCTACGGGACGGGCAACGCGCTGAAGGCACTGCTGGAGGAGCCCAATGGAACCCTCGGGTTCTCCTGGGGCGGCAAGCCTGAAATCCCGCTCGATAAGGGCGTCCGTCTGGCGTCCTTCGACATGGCGGCGGATGCCTTCGACCGGGTCGCGAAGTTCTTCTGGGACAGTGACGCCACCATGACCGAGTGGCAGAACAAGGTGGGCCTGGACCAGAACGAGGCGTGGAAGGGGCAGGCAGCCGGCGTCTTCTGGGACCTCATCCATGAACTCGGCCGTCGATACGGGCACTACGCCGATGACATGGAAGCCATCGGCGGAGTGTCCAAACAGGGCAAGATGCTCCGGCAGGCGGGGGACGACCTCGAGAAACAGGCCCGGAAAATCTACAACAAGTGGGATGACTGGAAAATGGCGGGTGGCAACCCGCTGCGGCCGCTCGTCGACCTGTTGGGGGAGATAGGCGACCAGACCTGGCTCCGTAATCTGACCAAGGTCAATGCCGATTGGGAGTACAGCGGCGGCTATTACGGCGGCGGCGGTTACTGGGACTACAGCACGGCGGCAGGCTTCTCGCAGGACGCCTATGACGGCGATCTGAGATGGTACGGCGACATGACGGAGCTGGAGACCTGGAAGAAAGTCGGCGATCAGGCCATCGCCAACTGGGAAGCGAAGATCAAGACCGATCTGATCGACCCCGCCGAGGAGGCGCTGAAGGATCTGGCGGCCGCCTGGGGATCGTCGACCTTCGACCTGGGTTCCATCCGGACCAAGGGCGACAAGGGCATTAACGAGTCGTTCCAGGATGACAAGGCGTACAAGGAGAAGAAGGACGCCGAGGACAAGGCGGCGAAGGACAAGGCGGCCGCGGACGCGAAGTACGCGGCCGATAAGAAGGCGGCGGAGGACAAGGCGGCGAAGGACAAGGCCGCGGCGGACGCGAAGTACGCGGCCGATAAGAAGGCCGCGGACGACAAGGCCGCGAAGGACAAGGCGGCGGCCGACAAGAAGTACGACGAGGAAAAGGCCGCGCAGGAGAAGAAGGAGAAGGAGCAGGAGGCCAAGCAGGAACGGAAGGAGAAGGAGGCCGAGGAGAAGGCGGCCGCGCTACAGGCCAAGCAGGATCAGAAGGAGAAGGAGGCAGAGGAGAAGGCCGCCCAGAAGGAGAAGGAACAGGAGAAGAAGCAGGCCGAGCAGGAGGCGAAGCAGGAGCAGAAGGAGAAGGAGGCCGAGCAGAAGCAGGCGGAGCAGGAGGCGAAGCAGGAGAAGATCCGTCAGGAGCAGGAGGCGAAGCAGGAGCAGAAGGAGAAGGAGGCCGAGCAGAAGCAGGCGGAGCAGGAGGCGAAGCAGGAGAAGATCCGTCAGGAGCAGGAGGCCAAGCAGGAGCAGAAGGAGAAGGAAGCCGAGCAGAAGCAGGCCGAACAGCAGGCCAAGCAGGACGAGGCGCAGAAGCAGGCTCAGGCGTTCCAGGTCCAGCAGGTCAATCAGCAGAGGGCCGAGCAGGAGAAGCGGGACAAGGAACAGGCGCAGAAGCAGGCGGAGCAGGAGGCCAAGCAGGAACAGCTCCAGCAGGAGCAGGAAAAGAAGCAGGCCGAGCAGGAGGCGAAGCAGGAGCAGAAAGAGAAGGAAGCCGAGCAGAAGCAGGCGGAGCAGGAGCAGAAGCAGGAGCAGATCCGCCTGGAGCAGGAGCGGAAGCAGGAGGAGCAGCAGAAGGAGGCCGAGCAGAAGCAGGCCGAGCAGGAGAAGAAGCAGGAAGAACAGCAGAAGCAGGCAGAGGCCAAACAGGAGCAGATCCGCCAGGAGCAGGAGAAGAAGCAAGAGGAGCAGCAGAAGCAGGCCGAACAGAAGCAGGCCGAGCAGGAGGCGAAGCAGGAGGCGAAAGAGAAGGAACAGGAGCAGAAGCAGGCCGAGGCGGAGGCCAAGCAGGAACAGATCCGTCAGGAGCAGGAGAAGAAGCAGGAGGAGCAGCAGAAGCAGGCGGAGCAGAAGCAGGCCGAGGCGGAGAAGAGGCAGGAGCAGATCCGCCTGGAGCAGGAGCGGAAGCAGGAGGAGCAGCAGAAGGAGGCCGAACAGAAGCAGGCCGAGTACCAGCAGAGGCAGGAGAAGGCCCAGGAGGAGCAGCAGAAGCGGCAGGAAGACCTTCAGCAGCAACAGCAGCAGAAGCAGGACGAGTACCAGAAGCAACAGCTCAAGCTCAATGGAGCACTGAACAATGGCGACTTGGGCCAGCACAACGACGGCGGTCCGACTCAGCTCAACAACGACTTCAACCACCCCTCGCCCAACATCTACGGACCGGTCAACGGCGACGACTCTCTGACCAACCCGGACGGCAGTCAGTCGCACCTTGATCCCCAGGGCCGCGTCGTGACGGAGTTCCCGGACGGCAGTAAGTCCGAGATCGACCCGCACACCCAGACCTCGACCATCACCCGGCCGGACGGCTCTCATTACTCCGGCCCTCTCAACTCGGACGATTACCTGACCAACCCCGGCGGCAGCACCACCCGCCTGGACCCCCAGGGCCAGGTGGTCACCGAGTACCCCGACGGCAGCACCACCCGTGTGGACCCGGACACCGGCGCCACGTCGATCACCAGCCCGGACGGCACATCGACCACGGGCTATCTGAACAACCCCGACAACGCGCTCCCCGACTACCAGTACAACGGTCCCGGAGGCGGCTCCCACCTGGGCGGCGCGCTGAACAACCCGACCTCCTACGACTACGGCAACCCCTCCTACGAGGAGGAGCTGTACGACGACAAGCCGTACCAGGAACCGTCGCTCAGCAATCCCGGCCAGTCCGGCGGCGGCGGATCCCCGAACACGGGTGGCGGCACTCCGCTGAACAGCGGCCCGGTGCCCAGCTCCATGGGCGGCAGCTCCGGCGGAATGCCGATGGGCGGTATGCCCATGGGCGGCATGGGTGGCATGGGCGGTATGGGCGGCGGCAAGGGTGGCGAGGGCGGCCCCTCCGAACGCGTCCGCAACGTCATCGACAACGGCGACGTGGTCAGCAACCGCCGGAACGCCCCCACCCCGCGCGGCAAGGGCGGCGTGTACGAGGACCGGCAGGCCGTCAGCACCAGTGGCGGAAGCCCGTTCCTGCCGGGGATGGGCGGCAACGGCGGGCCGGGACAGACGGAGACCGAGAGCAGCGACCGGGAGCGCGAGGTCTGGGAGCCGGAGGAGGACGACGTCTGGGGCACCGACGAGGGAGGCTCACCCGCCGTGATCGGACGATGAAAGATCCTAAATTCCTTTTGTGCTCTCGATGTTGCCGCAATGATCGACATCTGACCCTATGCAGGAGTGCCCGTTGACCGAACCGCTACAGGAGCGCATCGCCCAGGCCATGGCCGAGCTCCAGGCCACCCAGGCCGCCGTCGCACGGGCGGAGGCGGATCTCCGTCAGGCTTCGACGACGGTGCGCTCGAACGACCGCGTGGTGGAGGCGACCGTCGGTGGCCAGGGCGAGTTGACGGGACTGAAGTTCCTCGACAACAAGCACCAGAACATGACGGGCCCCCAACTGGCCTCCTCCATCATGGAGGCCGTCCAGCAAGGACGTGCGCAGATGGCCCGCCGGGTGATGGACACCTTCGAGCCCTTCACCAGACCGGGTCCTGAGGGGTCGATGTACCGGGGTGTCGACCTCGACTGGAACCGGGTCTTCGGATCGGCACTGGACGGCGGTCAGGCCGGTTCCGGTCGAGCGAGCAAGAACCGGCTGCGCGACGAGATCCACGAAGATACCGACTGATGCGTTGGGAAGGTGATCGGCAGTGATCTACAACAATTACCAGGCGAATCCCCCGGGCATGAAGCGGGCCCTTCACGGAATCCGAGAGAACGCGGAGGCGCCGAAGGAGGCGAAGGCCCGGTTCAAGAGCCTGAGGGACGGGGTCGACGACTGGAACGGAGACGACGACGAGTTCTTCCAGAAGACCGAGCCGCAGTGGCTGGCTCAGAACGAGAGCTGCGACGGGTTTGTCGACGGCGTGGCCCAGTTCATGGTCGGATTGGAGGCGGCCGTGCACGAGAGTCTGCGCAGCATCGGGCTGAACCAGGGGGCGGTCGGGGACAGGATCAACGAGGCCAAGGTGAGCGCGGACAACTACCGTAACGGTGGCCACGGGAAGCGCTAGATGTACGACATCGAGTATCCCGAAGAGGTCGAGGGCATGCTCTTCGCCCTGCTCGGCACAAAGCCGCTTCAGGCCAAGGCGGGCAAGGCCTGGGTCAGCCGTGACCTCTACACGGAGCTCGGTTCCTGGGTCCTCGACATGCGCGGGCGGATTCTGGACTCGATCGCCGAGGTGAGGGACTCCCTCCCGCCGAATGTGGCCGACGCCTATGAGCAGTCGTTGTCCCAGGTGGTGAACAGAAATGGCGGCGACGCCTTTCAGCAGTTCGCGCAGCAGATGGATCTGTTCGCCGACAACCAGGGCAAGCTGTCCCTACAGATCCAGAAGGCGCACTTCGAGATCATCGCCGAGATCATCGCGCTGATCCTGGAGCTGGCGATCCTGGCGGCGGTCTCCGTGTTCACCGGTGGTGCCTCGGCTTCGGAGATGATCCTGGCCCGGATGAGGGCCAGGCTGGCGATCCTGATGACGGTGGATCGTCTCCTGCGGTACATCCAGTTCTTCCCGTCGCTGGGCCAGGCGATCGAGGAAGCCGTGACGAGTCTCGCCGTTCAGCTGACGGCCATGGCCATCAATCCCCCCGAACAGCAGGCCGGGGGGATCGACTGGAAAGACGTCGGAATCTCGGCGGCGGTCGGCGGACTGGCCGGATTCTTCATCGGCCAATTAGGTGCTGGAGCGTTCAACCTCAAGAACGTCCTGTCGAACGTCTTCAAGAACAATTTCGGCAAGGATGTTTTCGGTAAGTTCGAGATTCGATTCAAGAACATTTTCACCACGCATAACGCGAACAACGCGATATTCGACATCCCGTCGGCGTTCGCGGCCGAGGGCTTCGGCGAGACGATCGCCGTGGCGATCGTCCTGGGCAAATGGAACTGGATGGACCTCGTCGGCTCCGGCCTCAGCGGGGTATCCGAGATATTCATGCACGGGCCCGTGGCGCAGGGTGCCGAGTCCCTGCACACCAAGATCTTCCCCGACGGGAACATCTTTACCGAGTTCCAGAAGAACTCCAGCGCAATCCTGATCGAGCGCCTCCTCAGCCAAGGTGCCGGAAACCATTCCACGGTCACCCAGGGCGACGGCCCGAAGAACGTCCCGCCTCCCCCTCACATTCCCGCCACGCCTCCCACGACCGTGGGCTCCTCGGTCCCGCCCCCTCCGAACACCCCGGCTCCCGGTGCCGGCAACACGCCGCCGCCGGTCCATCCGATCGACTACGACAGCTCGGACACCTCGTCCGTCTCGTCGTACGACCCGGCCGTCTTCGACAGGGACTCGGACCCGGGCTTCTCGGAGACCTCGTCGGTCACGTCCTACGACAGCAGCACCATCGGCGACAACCCGGACTCGTCCTTCACGAACACGCCGACGGTCACGCCGTCGAACATCGTGGCTGGCCCGGGCGCCATGGGCGGCTATCCGAAGAGCCTGGACCTCATCAAGGACCCGAACTCCCTCGTCACGTCCCCGGAGTTCCAGAACATCGCATCCGTGCTGGACACGCCGGACCCGATAGCCACGCCCACCGGCCCGGACGCGCCGAAGTCGCCGAACCTGCTGAACAACCCGAGCGCCTTCAACACCCCGCACACCCTGAACGACCCCGGCTCGTTCAACAACTCTGCCGCGTTCAACGACCCCGGCTCGCTGAACAACCCTGCCGTACTCAACAACCCCGCCGCGCTCAACAACCCCGCCATACCGAACAACCCCGGCGTCCTGAACGGTCCGCCGTCGAACGTCCCGGTCGTCTCGCGGTCCGACGAGGAACTCGGCGACGGCTACGACTCCGACACCGACACGGGCCTCGACAAGAACGCGCCGCACCTCGGCGACGCCCCGCGTACCCCCGGAAGCGGTGTCCCGGGCGCCCAGCGCCAGGCCGACATCATCCAGGCGCGCACCACGTACGACGACGCGCTGACCACGTACGCCGACGCCATCCGCACCGTCGATGAGCTCGGCAACGGCGTGGAGCCCAAGGCCGACACCGGCGCGGACAACCCCGTCACGCTCGCGGACGCCCAGGCCCGCGCCCAGCAGGCGCACGGCCAACTGCTCGACGCCGCCGAGCGGTTGCGCGGCCTCGGCGTTTCCCCGCACGCCGCGAGCCCGAACGAGCCCGGCCACACCCCGCCCCAGCCGCAGCGCAACGACGACCAGCGCGAATGGATCGCGCGGCAGCTCACGACGGAGGACCTGCCGGACGGCCTGGCGGAGGACCTGCCCCGGCTGCACGGCCCGAACGCCACCGCCACCCCGGTCGCGCTGCGCGACGCGGGCGTTTCGTTGCCATCCAAGTACGAAGCGGTGGGGGCGCTCCCCGGCGCGCGGATTCCCATCGGCGAGCTGCCCCCGGTCGACCAGGTACGTCTGCTGATGGCACAGCCCAGCCCGTGGCCGGCCGCGGTCGACACCGTGGCGGCCAACGCCTCGCTGCGGATGTGGGACGGGGCGTACGCGGACTTCAAGGGTGCGGCGCTGGACGGCGATGCCCGCCCGGCGGCGACACCACAGCCCCCGGCGTCACAGAGCCCGGCACCGCAGACCACACCCCCTCCGCAGCCGACCGAGGCCGATGTCGACCGGGCCTGGGACAAGGCCGTCGCCCTGGTGCTGCCGCCGACCTCGGCCCCCGTCCCGGCGGACTCCCGCCACGCCGAGACCACGTACCGCGACGCGGTACGGCAGGTGGCCGACCACCTGCTGAGGAACGGGCTGGACGCGCCGTCGGGCCTCGCGCTCGCCAACACGCTTCGGCGGGACCTCGGTCAGACACCCCTCCCCACCCCCGGTGGCACCACGACGCCCACCGAGTCGCAGGCCCCGGCCAAGCCGACCACCCCGGCCGCCCCGCTCCCGCCGAAGCCGACCGCCACCACGTCCAGCGACATCCCGGCCGACCCGGCGCCCACCCCGGCCCAGCCCACCACCGTCACCTCGACGGCCGTACCGAACCCCGCGGACACCGACACCGACACCGACAACGGCTCGGCCTTCGGCCTCGACTCCGAGACCGCGTCGTTCGTCGGCCCCGACGAGGTGCCGCCGGCCAAGCCGGAGCCGCAGCCGCGGGCCGAGCGCGGGCCGGTGTCCCGGGCCTCGTCCGGGCAGGCGATGCCCGGTGTGGGCGGTCAGGTCACCCTGCCGGTGCACACCGCGCCGGTCACGAGCCCGGCCGTCATGTCCGTCTCCACCGCGCCGCGGACGACGCCGGTGTCCTTCGCACCGAAGTCCGCGGAGGTGTCCAGGAACGCCGTGAGGACGCTGGGGCGGCTGGCCTACCAGGTGGCTCGGGACGCCCTGGCCAACCGCGACCGGGGGATCCCGCCCGCCTCCGTGATCCTCACCGGGTACGGCGAGGGCACGGACGCGCAGGCGGACGCGGAGGCCGACGAGCGCGCGGCTGCCGCGTTCGACGAGTTCATGATGGCCCTGGACCTCGCGCTGCGGCAGCTCCAGTCCACGGCCCCCGCGGGGACGATCCCCCTGAAGGCCGACGACTTCCGCGTCGAATGGCGCGGGTACGGCCGCTACGTCGGGCAGCCCACACTGCCGGGTACGGACGTGGCGGCGCTGCGTCGCCAGGTGACGGTCGACGTCGTCCCGCCGCTGACGCTGCTGAACGACCTGCGCAAGGCCGATCCCGACCTGCGGTACGAGCCGTTGGACGTGGACGCCATGGCCCGCCGCCCCCTCCACCTCCCCGAGAACACCCCCGTGGAAGCCGATGTCCGCGATCGGCTCTACGAGCTGGTGGCCTCCGCGTACCTGAACGACTGGGCGGGCAGCCTGGGTGCGCTGGGCGCGTACCACGCGTTCGTGGAGGGTGTGATCTCCAGCCAGCGGGAGCGTCACTTCACGCTGGGCGGCCATCGTGTCGCGGGTATCAACTGGAGCCTGGCGGCAAAGGTCGCCGCGATAGACCTCAGCAGTGTCGCCACACTGCGAGCACGTCCCGGTGGCGGGTTCGACACGCTCGGCTGGAACCACGTCCCGTGGGGGACGAGTCACTTCCCGTATGTCGTGGGGGCCGAGGGTGGCCACGACCGCGTGACGGCGACGTGGCCGGACGGTACGGCACACGACCTGACCGTCGACGAGTTCGTCGAACTGGTCGCGACCGACCTGGAGCTGACCGGAGCGCCTCCGGGCACCCCGATCGTCCTGGCCATTCCCCACGGCGGTGACCGGGGGCTCGATCTGCCGCAGAAGCTGGCGGACCGGACGGGCCTGACGGTGTGGGCGCACAGCGGACGTGTCACGATCCACGAGGTCGGGCCGCAGACGTACGGCATCGGCGTGATCCACCAGGTCGGTCGCATCGAGGGCGACTGGATCCCCAGTCGGCCCGGCAAGGCGCCCGGCGGGGCCGCGGACGCTCCCAGCTGGTGGCGCAAGGTGGTCAACCGGACCCTCGTCAGCACGAAGGGGCGGCGCATCGGTCGCACCGCACTCCGCCCCGAGGAGGTCGCCGGGAAGGGGTTGGAAGCGGAGCAGCGTCATCTCGAGGAGATGACGCATTTCGCCCACTTGAACATCGCGCTGGGGAAGATCGTCCCCGGGAAGCTCCCCCTGCCGACGCGGGGCAAGCCGGGAACGCGGAGGTACTTCTTCGACGCGCACGGCGTGCCCGGCTACATCGAGTTCCCGCTGGAGGACGGCACCGTCTACCGGGCCCCGAACGAAGAGGGGGCGCGGTACCTCGCGCGCCGCAGGAGCGTGCAGGAGCTCGACAAGGACGACTGGATCGAGCTGGTGCTCTGCTACGCCGGTTCGCCCCGGCACCGTGGCGTGGACGCGCACCGTCACGGCCTCAACGACAGCTTCCCCAGCTCCTTCGTGCCCGACCCGCTCGCGAACGTCGCTGTCGGGCAACATGTCGCGAACGAGACCCGGCAGAAGGTGAACGGCACCATCCTCATGGATGGGACCGCGACCCTCGACGGCGACCACATCCGGGTTCTGTACACCGACGCCCAGGGGCGGCGGGGGTCGTACGAGCAGTACTTCCCTGAGCCCGATGCCGAGGAGTTGGACCGCCGGGCGCGGGCGATCGGGTACCACACGGGTCCCGGGCCGGTGCCGGAGGAGGCCGGGACGGCGACGCTGCGGCTGGTGCGGGCGCTGCGGCTGACGCTGGGCAAGGAGATCGACGACGACGTCCGGATCGAGCAGGACCCGGAGTACGCGGAACTGCTGCGCGGAGCCGCCGCGCTGGACCGGATGTGGCGGCTCGACCTGCGGTTCTCCGACGCGGGCCCCTTCACGCTGGACTTCTTCGACCGGGTCGTCGCGGCGACGCTTCCTGACGGCACGAAGGCGCGCCAGGGGGACTACCGGAACGTGCTCAAGCGGGCGGCTGCCGCCTCTGCCGGTACCAGGCTCGCGGAATTCGTGACGCTGCCCTCGTCGCTGGACGACGCGGCCGACTGGCTCGACACCGCGGACGTCGTCGGTGCGGCCCGCCGGGCTCTGCACTTGCGCGGCTCCAACCACGTGGGCACGCCCGAGTGGTCCCGGATGTTCTGGGCGCGGGTCAAGATGCTGGAAGCGTGGGACGCGTCCGGCCTCGACAGGATCACCGCTCACCTGTACGACCTTCCCTCGGTCGGCCAAGTGACCGACAGGCAGCGCGACTTCACCCGGGATCTCGTGACGACGGCGTTCGCCCAAGGGTTCGACGGATCCGACGCGGACGTCATGGTCGGGCTCCTCCTCGACATGAACGGCGCTCTGTCCAACACCACCGCCCTGTCCAAGCCCGGCGCTCCGGATGAGGTGGCGGGACGGGATTTCCTGGGGTCTTTGAACGGCGCGGCCCCGGACCTGTCGAAGGTCCAGACGCCTTCGGGGCCGGTGGCCGCTCCGTGGGCCGGGAAGTACACGTCGGGCGAGTACAAGCCCGTTCCGTACACGGTGCACGCCAAGGTCGACCCGAACGCCCCGGGCCGGGTGCTCGTCACCTTCGAGTCCTACACCGGCCGTCCCCTCACCAGGAGCCTGTCGCCCCAGGAGTTCGCGGAGCTGCTGGCCCGCGACGAAGACCTGTCGTACGAGGACCTGACGACTCCGGTCCTGCTGGACATCCAGGGACTCGTCGCCCATGCCCCCGACCTGACCAAAGTCGTGGCCCAGCGCCTCGGCCGGTGGATCTGGGTGATCGGGGAGCCGAAGCCCACACACCCCGTCGATCCGCAGAATCCGGAGCTCGTCCCCTCCCCGGTGCGCCCCCCGGTCCCGCGCGCCGCCAGGGGGTTCGACAGCGAGTCCAGCACCGACGTCGACTCCGACGTCGACTCCGACGTCGACTCCGACGTCGACTCCGTCTTCGACTCGGTTTCCGTCCCCGACTCCGAGAGCGAGCCCGACTCCGACACCGAGGCCGAGTCGGCGGCCGTCGACTCGGCGGTCTCGGAGTCGTCGTCCGGGGCGCCAATGCCGGGGCTGCCCGGGGGGTTCTCGCTGCCGGTGCGCACCGCGCCGGTGCGCACCGCGCCGGTGGCCGCGCCCGGTGCCGCGGCCCCCTCCGCGGCGGTCCTGCACGTGCCGTTCGCCGCGGGCTCCACGACGCTGTCCCGGGATGCCGAATCCGCCACCGACGCCGCGGCCCGGTCGCTGGCCGACCTCGCGTTGACCACGTGGCGCAGCGGTCGGCCGATCCCCGCGGTGACCTTCACCGGGTACGGCGAGGGGACGGGCCCGGACGCGGCAGAGCAGGCGCTGGGGGAGAGCGAGCAGCGCACGGACGGCGTGCGCGACAGGTTCCTGGCCGCTCTGGACACCGCGCTCGCCCGCCTCCAGGCCGATGTCCCCCAGGGCGCGCCCCGACTGAGGGCGGCCGACTTCGACATCGTCGGGCGCCCCCGTGGTCGTCACACCGATCCGTCCGCCGCCGTGGACGCGGATCGGCAGGTGACGCTGGAGATCCTCGATCCGGTGGCGACGCTGAACGCCATGCGGCTGACCGATCCCCAGTTGCGGACCGGCCCACTGGACATCGACGCCATGGCCCGTCACCTCCTGCGGCTGCCCGCGGACGCCACGGTGGACGATGCCGTACGCCGGAACCTGTACGGCCTGGTCGTCGAGGCGAGCCGGGACGGCTGGGGGGACAACCTGGGCGCCCTGGGCGCCTACCACATCGCCCGGCAGGGTGTGCTCGACCCGAACCGGGACCGCTACCTCAAGGTGGGCGGCACGCGTGCGCCGGGCATCAACTGGGCGAAGGACAAGGTCCTCGACCTGGACGACACGGACACGTTCGAGATCCTGCGGGAGGCCGCGGACGGCGGCCTCGAGGTGGCCGACGAGAAGGACGCCCCGTGGAAGGGCGGCCCGACGCCGTATCTCGTGGTGGCCTCGGGCCGGCACGACATGGTGCGGGTGATGCTGCCGGACGAAACGACCCGGGACCTGACCATCGACGAATTCGTGGAACTCGTCGCGCGCGATCCGGAGCTGTCCGGGCTGCCGCTCGACGTGCCGATCGTGCTGGCCATTCCCCGCGCCGGTGACCGGGAACTCGACCTGCCGCGGCTGCTGGCGGACCGGACGGGCCGGATGGTGTGGTCGCACAGCGGCTTGGCCACGGCCGACGCCCCCCACATCGGGGTCCTGTTCAAGAACACGGACGTCAAGGGCGACTGGGTCCCCAGCCCGCCCGGAATGGCACCGGACCGGGCCACGAAATTTCCGGCCTGGTGGCGCAAGGTGGCCACCCGGACGGTCATCAGCGCGAGCACGGGGCAGCAGATCGGCCGCGAGTCGCACGCCCCCGCCGAGATGGTGAGCAGCCGTCGCGAAGAGTTCTACCGCCATCTCGACTCGATGAAGGCCGCTCACCTCAACGTCGCCACCCGCACCTACGTCTCGAATCCGGTTCCGCTGCCGAACCCGCGCAAGCCCGGGGCGAAGAGGCATCACTGGGTGATGCACGGCGGCCCGGGCTACGTGACCTTTTATCTGGAGGACGGCACCTCACACCAGGCCTGGTACGCCGAAGGGGCGCGGTACCTCGCGCATCGCAAGAGCACCCGGGCGCTCGGGGAGGACGACTGGAACGAACTGGTCGTCTGCTGGGCCGGTTCACCCGTGGACCGTGCTCTGGTGTCCGGTGGGCCCGGGAGCGACCGCTGGGGCTTCTCCTACCTCGGCCCCTTCGTGCCCGACCCGCTCGGGGAAGTCTCCTTCGGACAGCATGTCGCGAACGAGACCCGGCTCAAGACGAACGCCACCATCCGCGTGTCCGGGACGGGGCAGCACCCGGACGGCACCTACATCCGGGTCCTGTACACCGACCGCCAGGGGCGACGGCAGTGGTACGCCCAGTTCTACCCCGAGCCCGACGCCGCCGAGCTGGACCGCCGGGTGCGCAAGACCTACTACGACGGCCCCCTGCTCCCCGCCTGGGCGCGCGAGAGCACGCTGCGTCTGGTGCGGGCGCTGAAGTTCACGCTGGGCAACGACGTCGACGACCGCGTACAGGTGGACCAGGACCCGGAGTACGCGGAGCTGCTGCGCGGGGCCTACGCGCTGGACCGGATGCGGATGCGCGAACCGAGCCTCCGCGGTACGGGTCCGTTCACGCTGGACTTCTTCCGGCGGGTCGTCGAGGCGCGGCTTCCCGCAGGGCGGACGGAGGCACGTCAGGCCGACTACCGGAACGTGCTGAAGGCGGCGGCGGCCGCCGCGGACGGCATGAAGCTGAGCGACTTCGTGACGCTGCCCTCGTCGGTGGTGCGGGCGGCCGAGTGGAAGGCCACGGTGGACCTGTCCGAGGTGGCCACCAAGGCCCTGCTCCTGGACACCAAGCCTTACCACGCCGAGTGGGCCCGGATGTTCTGGGCGCGGGTCAAGACGTACGAGGCGCTGGACACGTCCGTTGACCTCGACGAGCTGACCGCCCAGCTGCGGGACCTGCCCTCCACCGACCAGGTGGACGACGCGGGGCGCGACGCGACCCGGGAGCTGATGACCACGGCGTTCGCGATCGGGCTCGACGGGTCCGATCCGGCCGTGCTGTACGCGTACCACCTCGACAACCTCGGCGCTGTGGCCGATACGACGGCCCTGCACGCGCCCGGTACTCCGGACCAGGTGTCCGGGCGCGACTACCGGCCCGGGCCGGAGGACGCCTTCCCGGATCTGTCGAGGGTCCAAACGCCGTCCGGGGTGCGGACCGCGCCCTGGGCGGGGAAGGACAGGCCGACCCCCTATGTGGTGCGGGCCTCGGTGGACCCGAAGGTCCCGGGCCGTCTGCTGGTGTCCTTCGGAAACGTCCTCAGGAGCCTGTCGCCCCGGCAGTTCATCGGGCTGCTGGACCGTGACCGTTCCCTGCTCCGCCGGGAACTCACGACGCCGCTGCTGCTGGACATCCCCGAGTTCGACCGCCACTTCCCCGGGCTGGCGCGGGACATGGCCCAGCACTTCGGCCGGGAGATCTTCACCACCTCGGCCGTCACGGGCCAGTCGGTGCCGCAGGGCGCGCAGCGGCCGGTGCTGACCCTGAGCCCGTCCGCCCAGGCCGGTGCATCCCGGGCGGACGTGGCGTGGAGGTCCACGAAGCCGGTCGATCCGCAGAACCCGGAGGACGTTTCCCGCCCGGTGCCGCCTCCGGCTCCCGAGGCGGCCTCGGAGGAGGGTCCGGCGCCGGCGGCGGGGCGGGGGCTGACGCTGCGGTTCGATCCGGGTTCGACCATGGTGTCCGAGGACGACGTGGCGGACATCGAGGATCTGGCGCGTGAGGTGGCGCCGTCGGTGCTGGCGGAGTGGCGTGCGGGGCGGTCGTTGCCGTCCTTCGTGGTCACCGGGTTCGGTGAGGGTCCGGCGGCGCGGGCGCGGGAGATGGGGCAGGAGCGGGCCGAGGTTGTCCTGGAGTGGTTCAAGGACCACTTGGACGATGCGCTGACGCGGCTTCAGGCGCCGGACACCCCGTGGGTGGACCGGCTGACCACGGAGGGGCTCCAGTTCACCGCCCGTAGCCGTGGCGGGGGTCCGGACTCCGGCATGGACCCGGAGGCGCTGCGGCGGACCACCATCGAACTCACCGCGCCGGTGGAGTTGTTCACGGCTCCGGAGCCGGACACCGAGTCGGGCCTCTTCGACTCCGGGAGCCACTCCGGGAGCGACACCGACGTCGGCTCGGTCTTCGACTCGGGTTCCGACACCGACACCGACACCGACATCGACACCGACTCGGACACCGACAGCGACCCCGCGTCGGCCGCCGCCCCCGACGACGCACCGGCCGCCAAGCCCCGACCGCAGGTCCGCCCGCAGCCCGGGCCGGTGCTCCGGGCGACGCCCGGGGCGCCGATGCCCGGGCTGGGCTCGGGAACGTCGCTGCCCATTCGCGCGGTTCCGGTCACGCCCCCGGCCGCCGCGTCCGGGCCCGCGCCGCTGACGCGGGTGTCCTTCGCGCCGGGGGCCGACGCGCTGTCCGAGGACGCCGGGACGACGCTGAGGGACCTGGCCGACCAGCTCGCCCGGGCCGGGCTGGACCAGCGTTCCCAGGGCCTCGTCAAGCCCACCGCGATCCTCCTCGGCTACGGCGAGGGCACGGCGCAGGACGCGGAGGACGAGGCACTGCGGCGCGCGTCCGCCGTGTACGAGCAGTTCATGGAGGACCTGGACCGCGCGCTGGAACGCCTCCAGGGAAACGTCCCCGTGGACAGCCAGCTGGTGGCCGACGACTTCCACATCGTCTGGCGCGGCCGCGGCGCGGACGTCGGACAGACCGACACCGCGCCGGACGCGGACGTGGCGGCGATGCGCCGTCAGGTGACGATCGAACTCGGCGACCCCGTCGCGACGCTGAACGCCCTCCGCCTCACCGATCCCGACTTCGCGAACGACCCGCTGGACCTGGATGTCATCACCCGCAGCATCCTCCACCTCGACCCGGCCGCGCCGGTGGACACGGACGTCCACGAGCAGCTGTACGAGCTGGTCACCAACGCCATCGCGGACGGCTGGGCGACCAGTCTGGGGGCGCTGGGCGCGTACCACGCCTTCCAGCAGGGGGCGATCCACCCGAACCGGGATCGCTACTTCATGGTGGACGGCAACCGCGTCCCGGGCCTCAGCTGGAACCTCGACAAGGTTGTCGAGCTGGATCCCGACTACGTCGAGTACACCCACCGGCCCGCGACCGGCTCCGATTTCGTGACCAGCAGCCCCGCTCCGTGGCGCGGCGGGCCCAGGCCCTACTTCGTGGCGGCCTCGGGCATGCACAACGCGGTGGCCGTGCCGTGGCCGGACGGGACGCTCCAGGTGCTGCGCATCGACGAGTTCGTCGAGCTGGTGGCACGCGATCTGGAGCGGCAGGGTCTACCGAAGGACCACCCGATCGTGCTGGCCGTTCCGTTCGCGGGTGACCAGGGGCTGGATCTGCCGCGGCTGCTGGCGGAGCGGACCGGCCGGACGGTGTGGGCGCACTCCGGTATGGCGCTCATGAACACCCAGAAGCCCGCCAACGTCGCCGTGCTCTTCGAACACCACCGTCACCAGGGCGACTGGATCCCCAGCGTGCCCGGTATGGCGCCCGACCGCAGAGCGGACGCCCCGGCCTGGTGGGCGGAGGTGCAAACCCGGACCCTCATGGACGCGCGGTCGCAGCGCCAGTCCGGCCGTTCCGGCCTGCCGGACCATGAAGTCGTCGGGACCACGGAGACCGATCAGCGTCAATTCGCCAGGATGACGCACTACGTCCACATGAACCTGGTCACGTGGACGCCCGTGCCGGGGAAGATCCCGCTGCCGTCCTCGAGCACGACGTACACCTGGGACGGACACGCCATGCCGGGCGGGATGGCCTTCGTGCTGACGAACGGCAGCGTTCATGTGGTCCCCGCCCGGGAGGGAGCGCGATACCTCGCGCACCGCAAGAGCGTGCGGAATCTTGCCAAGGACGCCCGGATCCGACTGGTTTCCTGCTGGGGCGGCTCCCCCCGAGACCGTGCCGTGCCGAGCATCGCCCATGGGGGCGGCGTCTTCCCCGGGGCGCTGCACTCCCTGGAGGGCGTCTTCGTTCCCGATCCGCTCGACGATGTCGCCACCGGACAGCACGTCGCGAACGAGACCCGGCACAAGGTCGACGCCTTCCCCGGGTCGGTCTCGGTGGACTTCGTCGACGGTATGTACGTCGTGGGGTCGTACAGCGACGCCCAGGGTCGGCTGAAGACCGTCCTGGAGTTCTTCCCGGAGCCGGACGCGGAGGAGCTGGATCGCCGGGCGCGGGCGATCGGGTACCACACGGGTCCCGGGCCGGCGCCGGAGGAGGCCGGGACGGCGACGCTGCGGCTGGTGCGGGCGCTGCGGCTGACGCTCGGGAACGAGATCGACGACGATGTCCGGATCGACCAGGATCCGGCGTACGCGGAGCTGTTGCGCGGGACCGCCGCGCTGGATCGGATGTGGCAGGCCGACCAGCGGTTCCAGGGCGCGGGCCGGTTCACCCTGGACTTCTTCCAGCGGGTCGTCACCGCCCGGCTGCCCGAGGGACGGACCGAGGCCCGTCACGACGACTACCGCGCGGTGCTCACCGCCGCGGCGAACGCGGCTCCCGGTACGGCCCTGACGGCCTTCGCCCCGGGGCTTCCGGGGCCCCTGGACGAGGCGGCCACCTGGCTGAGCGGTGTCAACCCGGCCAAGGAGGCAGCCGGGGCGCTGGAACTCGACGACCCGCAGGACGCGGGACCCGCCGAGATCTCCAGACTGTTCTGGGCCCGGGTCAAGGTGTACGAGGCCCTGGCCCGGCCCGGCGCGGACCTCGACCGGCTCATCGGCCAGGCCCTCGACGCGACGCCCGACGACGCCCTGCGCGATGCCACCCGGTGGATCATGACCGCGATGTTCGCGCGTGGGCAGGACGGGTCCGACCCCGCGGCGCTGAGGGCGGCGTACGTAGCGGGCCTGGGCGCCCTGACGGACAGCACCGCCCGGTTCCGCCCCGACGGAGATCCGGGGCTGGCGTCCGAACGCCATTGGGTGGACGCGCCGAACACCCCGCCCCTGAACCTGTCGAAGGTCATGACGCCGGACGGTCTCGAGGACGCGCCGTGGGTGGGGGGCAAGGACGCGCTGGGCCAGGACAGGCCGTATCCGTATGTGGTGCGGGCCACGGTGGACCGGAACAACCCGGGCAAGCTCCGGGTGTTCGTCGACGGTAAGCACCACAGCATGACGGTCGCGGAGTTCACCGAACTGGTGGCCCGCGACCGGCATCTGCTCGTCAAGCCGCTGGCGACCCCCGTCTTCCTGGACATCTCGGAACTCGACCAGTACGTTCCCGACCTCGCGACGAAGCTCGCCCAGCGGCTGGGCCGGCCGATCTGGTCGACCGACTTCCCCACCGAGCGGACCACGCCGCCCGGCGCCCGGAACTCGCTGCTGTCCCTGAAGCCGATGTCCACGGGCGGCGCGGCACCGATGGCCGTGGACATCCTCGTCACGAACCCCACCTTCCCGAACGTTCCGGCCGACGCCCCGCGCCCGGTGCCGGCCCCGGTGCCCCGGAGCGTCACACTCCCGCCCCCGGCGGCCTCGCCGTCGTGGGGAGCACCGCTGCCACCGCTGCCCCCGGCGGTCCGCTCCGCCCTGGCGAAGGCGTCGGCCGCCGGACCCGCGCAGCGGTCGGCGGCCCCGTCCGCGGCGCCGCCGGTGCCTGCCCCGCGCCTGTCCCCGGACCAGATCGCGGAGCTGGCCGCCCGGATCGACTCGGACCGGGTGCACACCGTGCCCGTCGGCGATCCGCCGGCCGCTCCGGTCGCCACGGCGCCGTCCGCTCCCTCCGCCACGCCCGCCGCCTCCTCGCCCGGGCAGTCCGTACTGCCGCGGTCGAGCACGGTGGCGTTCGACGATCAGTCCGCCGAGGTGTCCGCGGACCAGGAGGCGGAGATCGCACGGCTGGCGGCCCGGGTGGCCGAGACCGGCCTGCGGAACAAGCGGGCGAGGCTGCCCAAGTCCCCGATCCGCATCACCGGATACGGCAGCGGAGCGGCCCGGCAGCTCGCCCGCCCGCGGGCCGAGGCGGTGGCCGCGGTGTTCCGGCGCCACCTCGACCGGGCGCTGACCGCGCTCGGCGCGGCCGACGAGGGCTTGTCCGCGGGCGACTTCGGCATCCTCGTGATGACCGGCGGCACGACGTCACCGAGCCCGGCCTCCGGCCCGGTGACGATCGGGATCACCCCCCACCGGCACTCGGCGACGGCACTGCGGCTGGACGAGCTGCGGCAGGCCGAGCCGGGTCTGCGGGACGGGCCGTTCCACCCGGCCGCCCTGGCCAGGCGGGTCCTGGGCCTGGACGACACCACACCGGTCACGGGCGCCCTGCGCGCGGACCTGTACGGGGTGACCGACCTGGCGATGAGGGACGGCCGGGCGGGCAGTCTGGCGGAGGTGGCGGCGTACCGCGCCGAGAAGGAGGCGGAACGCTACGCGGACCACCGTTTCACCACGGGCGGTGCCCGGGCCCCGGGCCTGAACTGGACGGGCCTGCCCGACAGCGAGCTGTACACGGACACCATCGGGCTCCTGGAGGAGCAGCCGGGCACCACCCCCCGGCTCCTCGGATCGAAGGTCCCGGGGTGGCACGGCGGCCCCACGCCGTACCTGCTGGCGGCCACCATGAACGGCGGCCGGGTGACGATCCCGGCGATGGACCGCACGACGCGGTCCGTGAGCGTCGAGCGGTTCGTGGAGGAGGTCCTGAAGGACCCGGAGCTGGCGAACCTCCCCGCGGGCGCTCCGATCGTGCTGGCCATGCCGTTCGCCGGGGACGGCGAACAGTACGTGGCGAGGCTGCTGGCGGAGCGGACGGGCCGCACCGTATGGGCGCACAGCGGCGATGTACGGCTGATGACCACGGACGACGGCCGCCTGACCCTCGCGGTCTACACGGCTTCCGGGCGCCCGGTGGGCTCGTGGTTCCCCGTCCCGCCCGGCATGCTGCCCGACCTGGATGAGGGGGAACACGACGAGGACTGGCACGCGGACGTGCGCTCCTCGCCCCTGGCCAGTGAGCTGACGGCACGGCAGATCGGCCGTGCCTCCTTCCAGCCCGGGGAGCTGGCCGTACGGGAGGACGCGTACAGCAACCTCGACCAGGTGACGAAGTACGTGCACTTCAACTTCGCCACCGGCACCTACTCCAGGACGTTCTCCCTGGAACCGGCCGCCCGGGGGAAGCTGAAGGCATTCTTCGCCGCCCACGGCGGGGCGGGCTTCACGTCCTTCGCGCTGGACGACGGGACCACGCACCGGGCGCCGGGCGCCGGGGGCGCCAAGTGGCTGAAGAAGCGCAAGAGCTTCACCAACCTCCTCCAGAACAAGAAGGAGTACTGGCTCGGCCTGGTGACGTGCCGGTCGGGTTCCCCGAAGGACAGCGCCGTCCCGCCCCGTCGCGCCTACGGGCGGAACAACCCGGGCGCCTTCGTGCCCAACCCGCTCCGGGAGGTCCCCCAGGGCCAGCACTACGCGAACGAGATGCGGAACAAGGTGAGCGCCGCCACCGTCCGCTCCGGCGTGCTGTTCCTGAACGGCGAGTACGTCCGCGCGCTGGTGACCGACCCCCAGGGGCGCTGGGGGGCGTACGCGGAGTTCTTCCCGGAGCCGGATACCGACGAGCTGGACCGCCGGGCGCGCGCCATCGGGCTGCACAGCGGCCCGGGGCCGGTTTCCGAGGAGGCGCGGCAGCGGACGCTGGAGCTGGTGCGGGCGCTGAAGCTGACGTTCGGGAACGAGATCGACGACGACGTCCGCGTCGAGGAGGACCCCGCCTACGCGGAATTGCTGCGCGGGGCCGCCGCGCTGGAGCGGATGTGGCGGGACGATCCGCGTTTCCGGCAGGCAGGCCCGTTCACCCTGGAGTTCTTCCAGCGGGTGGTCGCCGCGAAGCTGCCCCCGGGGCAGACCGAGCCGCGCCGGGCCGACTACCGCACGGTGCTCGCCCAGGCCCTCGGCAGCGGTCCCGGTACGCCGCTGGCGGACTTCGTGACGCTGCCGTCGGCCGTGGACCGGGCCGTCGCCCGGCTGGGCGGCCCGGGCGTGTCGCGGGCGATCGCCGACGTCCTCTCGCTGTCCAGTGCGGACGAGGTGGGCGAGGACGAGCGCTCGCAGATGTTCTGGGCCGGAGTCAAGGCGTACGAGGCGCTGGACGCGCTCGACCCCGCCGGTCTGGACGCGTACACCGCCCAGGTGCTGCACCTGGACCCGTCCGAGGTGAACGACGCACGGCGGGACCGGGCGCGGGACGTGACGGCCGCGACGTACGCGGTCGGACGCGACGGGGCCGACCCGGCCCAGGTGGCCGCCTACCACCTGGAGATCGATCAGGCTTTGTCCGACGCCACGGCCATCCCTTCGGCCACGGTCGGCGCCCCGGCGGCCGGGCGCCATCTGCTGGCCACGCCGCGGGGGAACACCGCCGTGGACCTGTCGAAGGTCCACACCGTCTACGGCATGAGGAACGCGCCGTGGGCCGGGAGGACCCAGAACGGTAAGCGCCGGCCGGACCCGTATGTGGTCCGCGCCGAGTTGGACCGCAACGACGCCGGCCACCTCTTCATTACGTACAACGGCGTGACCCGGCGGGTGTCGGCCGCGGAGTTCATCGAACTGGTGGCCATTGACCAGGATCTGCTGACCCTCGACCCGGCCGTTCCCGTCTTCCTGGCCGTCTCCGAGCTGGACCGCTTCGCCCCCGACCTGGCGCAGGACCTGGCACAGCGCATCGGCCGGGAGACGTACTCGACAGAGTTCCCCCTCGGGGAGCACACGGCCGACGGGGCGGCGCACCCAGTGTTCTCCCTGCACCCCTCGCCCGTCACCGGGAAGGCCCCCTCCGTCGCCGCCCTGCGCGTGTCCACCCCCCGCGCGCTGGACTCGGTGAGCATGCCCGCGCCGGTCCCGCCCCCGCCGGTCGACGCCGACACCCCCGGCTCCTCCCGTGGCGACCGCCGCGCCCCCGCGCCGCCCCTGGACCTCGACGCCCCGGTGCCCGGTCCTGACGACCGGCTGCCCTTCCTCGGCGGGCGGGTGCCGGGCCTCGACGACCCGCTGCCCGACCCCACCACTGCCCTCACCGAGGTCCGGCCACCCACGCCGCCCCCGCCCCCGCCGTCGCCGCCCTCGACGCTCGGGCCCACCCCGCCGCCCGGCCAGAACCCCCGGCCGAAGCCGGCCGGGGTGCAGATCGACGAGGAGCTGGAGGAGCGCCGTCGGCCGCGCATCGACAGCGACATGCTGCCGCCGCCGCAGGCGCACCGGCCCAGCAAGTTCACCGACGACAGCCGGATGCCGGGCTATGTCGACGGCTTCCTGCTGTTCCCCGGCGACGAGCCCGACGAGATCAACATGCCCATCGCGTTCGGGCAGAGCGATGTCGACATCCGCGGCTGGGAGCGGATCGTGGAGCACATCGACGTCGAGATGAAGAAGGATGACGACCCGGAGACCGTCTCGGGCGAGGGGCTGTCGATGCGCCACCGGGTGCGCGGCGGCGGTGTCGACGAGTCCGTGTTCCGCCGGATGCAGCGCGCGATGCGTGAGCGCCCCCAGACCTTCGTGGGGGAGGGCCGTGAGTTCGTGTACCGCACGGAGTCGGGGCGGCTGCGGAAGCTGCACATCAGAATCCGCAACTACGGCGAGTGGACCAAGTTCACCGACGGCGTCTCCCTGGTCAAGGTCGACAACGCGCACCGCGCGCAGGCCACCATCGGCGGTTCCAAGTCGGTCGGCCAGACCCGCCAGCTGGCCCCGACGGTGCCGCTGGGGCCGATGCCGACGATCTTCTCCGGGTTCGGCCGGCTCGGCATCCGGCTGAGCCGCATCCGCGAGGTCAACTACTCCATGCAGGACCAGGTCCTGAACGTGGGCGAGGTCCGCGGGTGGGACACCTCGCACCTGTTCCTGGACGACGCGTACGTCGAGGTGCGCATCACCGACGCCGAGCAGCCGCGCCCGGCCAAGCGGGGAGTCCTGGGCACCCGCTGGCGGGCGGAGCCGGCCACCGAGGCGGCCCCGGACGTGGAGTTCGCATTCGGTGTGCGCCACGGGCTCAAGGCGCGGCTGCCGGAGGGCGCGACCCAGGAGTCCCAGGTCCGCCGGACCCCGAAGAGGCTGGAGCTGGGGCCCGAGTCCGACATCCGGTTCTTCGTCACCGAGGACTTCGGCCCGGTCGAGCACATCCGCGACTGGGCGGCGGACCGGATCGGCGCCAAGGCCGGTTCCTCGGCCTACACCGAGCTGTCCAGGTTCTTCTCCGACCGGAACTTCCACCAGCTCTCCGGGCGGATGCGCAAGTCCGCGGTACCCGGCAAGCCGCTGCGCGCCGACGACAAGAAGAGCACCCCGCTGGGCGCATTCGTCATCGACAGGGTGGACCTGGGGCGGGCCGTGCTGGCCCAGGAGACCGACCTGGCGGAGCTGCGGGACTCGAACTTCCTGACCGTGGGGAACACCCGGAAGCAGACCAAGGCGTTCGGCAAGGACATCTCCCTCGTCGTCGGGCCCACGTTCAACCTGCCTTCGTTCGGGCTCCAGAACTTCCTCTCCGACTGGATGAACCGCATCAAGCCCCGGATCCAGGCCGGCCTCAGCCTGCGTCTCGGGCACACCCGGGGCCGCTCGGCGATGACCGGCGGCTCGGGCGCGGTCCGCTCGACCGCCCGGGCCAAGAACGTCACCACCGACCTGTACCGGGTCGAGCAGACCATCTGGATCCGCAAGACCGGGGACGCGCACGCGACGCCGTTCACCACCTGGAGCCTGGACCGGATGACGCGCACCGAGGCGCGCCGCCTGGCCGGGATGGAGGACGAGAACACCTTCGGCAGCACCGAGCCGTTCGCTCCCGCCTACCTCACCAAGGACCACCCGCCGACCCTTGGCATGGCCCGGCCGGTGCAGTTCCTCTACGCCAATGGCCGGTACAGCCGGAAGTTCGCGGAGGCCACCGAGGGCGAGGACATCCCCGCCGAGACCGACGCCCAGCCCGTCCCCGAACCCGATGGCGAAACCGACGGCGGGACCGGCACCGGCACCGGCACCGGGTCCGTGCCCGCGCTCGGCGCCGGCCCCCAGGCGAGCCCGGAGGTCATTTTCGCCGAGCGCAACCGGCTCGACTCGTTCACCCGGCAGGTGCTGACCGCCGTCTCCCGCAAGTTCCCGACGATGGTCGCCACGCTGGAGGACCTCGGCGACCCGGACGACGGCCGGTGGCGCGACCACGCGCACTACGAGATGGTCCTGCACAACACGCTGACCATCATCAACGGGCTCGCGCACCACAGCATGGCCGGGAACCAGGACGCCACGAACACGACCGGTATCCGGATCGGCTCCGTGAAACCCGGCCGGTTCAGCCGCGGTTACTACAACATCTGGCTCGACGTGAAGCTGACCAACCGCACCTATGTGGGCCCCACGGACACCATCCTGCGCCACAGCGCGCCCGGCTCCATGACCCTGGACGAGAGCCAGTACGGGGTGCAGGGGGCCGAGTTCGGCTTCGAGGCGATGGCGTCGATGCGGGACACCGCCGTCGACGACATCGGGTTCCCCACCCACGCCATGACCGGGCAGCTCGGCTACCAGGCGGCCTGGCAGACGCGCGACGAGTCCAACTACGGGGCGACCGCCACGTTCGACCAGATGGCGATCAGCACCAAGCCGGGCCACCTGTTCTCCTACGACTCCTCCTCCACCGTGAGCATCGACGGCTACTGGCGGCCCCGGAGCCTGCTGCGCGGCCTGGTCAGCTTCGGCATCCTCGGCACGTCCTTCTTCGTCCGCGGCCCCAAGGGCCGGGTCGACATCATCGGCGGCAACTCCGACGTCCCGGCCGTCAAGGGCAAGGTGCTGTTCAGCGTCCCGTCCGAGCACTGCCCGAAGACCAACCCGCACGCGGAGGGCGCCGACAACCCGTACCTGGACCCGGAGCCGGTCACCCGCACCCCGATGACCCGCGACGAGGCCAGGAAGCTGCTCGACTCGTCCGTCGAGGACGACCGGGACGCCGGGCCGCTCGACGGACTGCCCCACCAGACCCTCTCGGTGGTGGCCGAGAAGGGCTCCCCGGGGATCGTGGACCGGGTCCTGGCCAAGGCGTCCCACAACAGGTGGCAGTTGACGCGGGTGGGCGCCCCCGCGCACGACGCCGCCGTACGCCCGGAGCAGCCGCAGTTCCTGACGGCCAACGTCGACCAGAACGCGAGCGCGACCGGATCGCGCACCACCGGCCTGTTCGGCAAGGGGCCGTACATGGACTGGCTGGCCACCGTCGTGCACCGGATGCGGGTCACCAACCTGCGCGCGCTGACCCGGCCGCAGCCGATGGAGACCGAGATGACGGTCGGCGGCAGCAACAAGATGTCGGGGCCGCAGAGCAAGTCCTTCACCCAGTCGGCCGGCTTCACCGCCGTCTACGGCCACTCCCACCAGCAGGGCCCGGGCGTGACCGGCAACTACGGCCTGGTCTGGCGGCCGTGGTGGCGTACCCGGGGCTCCAGCGGAACCATCACCCGCACGGTCACCTCGGACATCAACCGGGTCGACCAGGGCCACCAGGTGCTCACCACCGGCGACGCCGAGCACGAGGTGGCCGCCGAGATGCGCTCTTCCGGTGTGCTCTCGCCGCTGGGCGCGGTGGTGCGCAGGCTGCGCGACCGGGCCGGGGAGCGTCAGGTCATCAAGGGCGGCTGGCTGGGCCACCTGCCCGAGCGGGCCGCCCACCGGCTCGGCCTCATCCAGGGCGACAAACTCGGCGGCGGCCCGACGTACACGCGCCGCAACTGGCTCCAGCCCGGGTGGTTCAGCAAGGCCCCGTTCGCCACGTACCCGGTCAACTCCGTGGACACCTCCAAGGTGGTGGAGGAGTTCGAGCGGCAACTGAACGACCTGGACATCGACGACGACAGCCGGGAGGCCATCCGCCGGCTGACCACGGCCCGGGTCACCCGCGCGCTGCGCCGGGAGATGATGGGCGCGGGCTCCGCGGTGACCGCGAGGATCGGCGGCCCCGGCTGGAAGCGGATCCGGATCGGCGGGCGGAACGTACGCGTCCGGGCCCAGCTCGAACCCGTGGGGGAGCCGCAGTTCGTCCAGTTGTGGCCGCGTACCGAGCTGGAGGACCACCGCTGGGCGGTGGAGAGCTTCAGCGACTCCTTCACCACCGGCCGGGGCAGCGACGCCGGAACCCAGGTCAACGAGGGCATCCACACCGGCGACACCAGTGTGCCGATGGCGGGCCCGTCGATGGCCGAGACCGGCTCCAACCGGCAGAACGCCTCCGGGTCGGACACCCGTGTCCGGGGCAGGCTGTGGACCTCGTACACCAGTGAGCCGCACGCCGAGTACGCCACCCGCTACCGGATGCGCATCACCATGGAGATGGGCCGGAAGCGCGGGGACGCGCCCCGGCACCCGGAACGGCGGCGGATCGAGCACAGCGGGGACGTCGGCATCCAGCGCGAGATCGTCCCGCTCAGCCTGATGCGGCCGGACACCGCCCCGAGCACCGTCCCGTCGAAGGGACCCGACCCGCTGGCCCCGCCGGAGATCGGCGACGAGCCGGCCGCGGTGAACGTGCTCACCGGCAAAGACTCCCCGCTGAAGAAGAGCAGCGACATCACCGGCGTCTTCGACTCCTGGCGCGCCATCACCCTGCCCGACGGGACACAGGGTCCGTTCATCCCGCCCCGGAACGGCTTCCACGTCCGCAACATCATCGGCGCCGAAAGCATCCTGGCGGCCAGCACCATCGCGCTGGCCAAGGCGTACGACAACCGGCTCGCCACCACCTCGGGCACCCTCACCGGGGATGAGCTTGAGCGGGCCCTGCGTACCGCGCGGATCACCCCGCTGACCGCCGAGGGGACCGGCTCCGCGCAGGTGCTGGAGGACTCCCACGGCTCCGGGGTGCTGTCCGCGTTCTTCGAACACGCCTCGGGCAACGCGGGCTACGAGACCGCCGGCCTGACCGAGAACGGCCTCGCGGACCGCTCCGAGGGCGCGCTGCGGGTGTTCTCCCGGCCGGACTTGGCGGGCGCGCGGCTGATGGCGGTGGCCGACGGCGCCCGGATGGAGTCCTCCACCCGGGTCACCCAGAGCGACAACGCGACCGCCTCCCAGGGCGGCGACCACAACACCGTCTTCGGCGCCGCGCCCGCCCTGAAGTCGGACACCGTCGGCGCGGCGAACCCGGGCGCCTCCGGCACCGGCGCCGACACCTCCGACAGCGACGGGCGGGTGATCGCCAACGACCAGGCCCGCCAGGTGAACGTCAAGCCCAGCACGGGCCGGGTGTTCGCGTTCGCCATCCCCACCGCCTGGCTGAGCGTGGCCGACGTCCACCGGCAGTTCAAGGACCTTCCGTCCAGCAGGTGGATCCGCAAGCACCTGCTGGGCTCGCTCGGTGGCGTCAAGCCGGGCCCGCAGACCGTCGAGGCGCAGACCCATGTGCTGGCCTGGGTGCGCGAGGACGTCGCCCGCCAGCTCGGGCTGATCACCGACGACAATTTCCCCGAGACCGTCGCCCAGGCCTGGGACAAGGTCAAGGACGCGGCCAAGGCATGGGCCGACGAGGACGCGAAGTACTGGGAGCTGCGCCGGGACCTCCCCGATCTGCGGGAGGCCGCCGCCGCTGCCATGGTGGCCCGCTCGGTGGCCCGGCGGCTGCGCCGGGAGGCCGAGGCCGCGGCGGGGACGGAGTCCGCGGCGGCGCGGCGGGACTTCGCGGCGGCGAGGGCCGCGGCCGACGCGGCGCTCCGGCAGGCCCCCGAGGACTTCCCGGCCCCGGTGGCCGACGAGTTGCGGTCCGCGACGGAACTGGCCGCCCAGGCGCTGGAGTCCTACCAGGCCGCCCTGCTGGCCGACCTGACGGACACCGCGCACGCGGCCCGGGTCACGAGCGCCCGGCAGGCGCTGTCCGAGGCGGACGCCCTGGTCGCCGGTATCCGGCGCCGGGAGCGGGAGCGGATGACGGCGGAGGCACAGCGGATTTTCGACAGCCGTACGGCCGCGGCGGAGGAGAGCGTGGCCAGTGCGCGGGACGCGGCCCACGCGGCGGCCCAGGCGTTCCGGGCGGCCGAGCGCGCGGTGGAGGCGCGGATCGCGGAGGTGCGGAGCCAGGAGCGCACGGCCGAGAACGCGGCGGACGCCCTCCACCACCTGCGCGCCCAGACCGACCGCCTCACCCGCTGGCACCGGCTGCCCGAGGACCCACCCAGGGGCGAGGAGGGCGCGGTCCCGACCCGCGCCGGGCTGCCCGAACCGCGGGTGACGGACTGGGAACAGGCGAAGACCGAGCGGACGGAGAACCCGGCCAAGCACTCCGACAAGCCGAAACTGGCGAAGGCGCCGGAGCTGGGCTCCATCACCGAGGAGTCAACGGCGACACCGAAGCCGAGGCCGAAACCGAGGCCGAAACCGGCTCCGGGGCTGGGCTCCATCGCCGAGGAGACACCCGAGGAACTGTCCGAGGGGGAGACCTCCGGACCGGACACCCCCGACCCGGAGAGCACCGGGGTTGACACCGGCACGGACCCCCGCGACACCGGCGCGGACCGGCGGGAGGACCCCCGGGACGAGACGTTCCGGGAGGAACCCGAGACCTCCGGCACGCCGCCCCGGTACACCGAGGCCACCGCGCTCGGCGACGGCGCGCCCGCGCTGAAGTCCCCGGAGGGGACCACCCACCGGCTGCTGGACGTCCCCGCGGACAACTCCTTCCTCCGCGCCTTCCAGCGCGCCCTGCCCGCGGCCCGCACCGGCACCGACGGCGCCCCGTTCGACGCCGCCGGGCTGCGGAACGCGCTCGCGGACGCGGTGGAGGGGCTGCCGGACGACTCGCCCCTGCTGGCGTACTTCTCCCCGGACGAGACGGATACCTTCACCTCCGCCGAACTGGACGCCGCGGCCCTGGACCTGGGCACCGACACCCCGCAGCGCCGGGAGTTCGACGCCCTCGGCGTGATCCCGCACTCGGCCGGCGACCGCCCCGTCCCCGAACGGCGCTACCAGCCGCTGAGCCCCGCCCAGCGCCGCGGCCTCGCCGCCGCCCAGGTGCGGCGCGCCGCGAACGCCGCGAACGACACCGGCTGGGACCACAGCGTCGCCGACCTGTTCCCCGCGCTCGCGGCGCGGGCGTACGGGGTGGGCGTGCGCGTCGTCCGCGACGACGGTACGTACCAGGACTTCTCGCCCCACCCCGACCGCCCGCTGCCCTCCGGCGCCGAGCGCGTCGTGCTGTACCTGGCCGACCGGCACTTCCGCGCCGTGGAAGCGGCCGCCGTGGCCGAGGGCCCGCCCGCGCCGCCGAAGCCCGCGCCGCCGGTGGACGACTCCCTGCTGACCGCCCACGCCACCCGCCCGTGGACCTGGGAGGGCCTGGACGACGCGACCTACGCGGAGCAGCCCAAGTTCGACGCGGCCTCCGACGTCCATTCGCTGAACGACCCCGACGGCTACACCTACGACCTGGTCACCCCGCGGGTCGGTGACGGGAACCTGTTCTACTCCGCGATCGCCGTCGCCCTGGGGGAGGCCCCCACGGGCGGCCGCGGGTTCGGGAAGGTGATCGACGACCTGACCGAGCTGATGGACACCGTGCCGCTGCCGCCCACGGCCCGGCTCGACCCCCGGGCCACGTTCACCGAGGACGACCTGTACGACGCCGGGTTCCGCCCGCTGGACCCGAGGTGGCGCTGGGAGTTCGAGCGTGGCGGCGGCCGGCTGCCCGAGTCCTGGCCGACGCCGCCCGGCTGGGTGCGGGAGCGCCTGATCCGCGCCCATCTGCGGAACTCCCGCCGCTGGAGCCGGGGGACGGCCCTGCTCGCCGCCCAGCTGGTGGCGGAGCACAGGGACCTGCACGTGACCTACGTGCACGAGAACGGCACGATCGACACCTTCGGCACCGCGTCCGCCGACGCGGACAACGCCATCGTCCTGTACGAGCGCGGCGGCGACTTCCTCGCGGCGACGCCCCGCGGCGCCCGTAACCCGCGGGGCCCCTGGGACTTCCGCACCACCGACCCGGCCCCGCAGCCGACCCCGCCGAAGCCCACCCGGCCCGCGCCGCCCCCGCCGGTGGTCGGCCTGCCCCCGACCGGACCGCCCGGCGGCAAGGGCGCGCCGAAGCCCCCGCCCACCGGCCGGGGACGGCGGCGACCCGTCAACGACGGCCTGCCGTTCGGCCTGGACACGCCCCCGCCCAGCACCGGGAGCCGGTCCGGCACCGAGAACCGGTCGCTGGTCCGCCCCGGCGACCTGCGGGACGCCCTGGAGCGGCTGGACACCCTGCGGGCGGACATCCCCGAACTCGCCGACGGCCCGCTGGACATGGACGCGGTCGCCCGCCATGTGCTGCTGCTGGACCCCGACACGCCCGTGACCGGGGCGCACCACGACGAGCTGCTGCGCATCGCCATGGCCCCGGAGACGGCCGCCGCGCCCAGCCTGGCGGTGCTGGCCGGGTTCGGCCTGGCGGAGCGCGGGGTGACCGCTGTCCGGGACTTCGGCCACGACGTGGACGCCTTCGCCGCCCGCGTCCTGCACCTGGCCGCCCCCGACCCGGCCCGGCGCCGGGACCTGGTCCGGCTGGTGGAACGGGCCACCGATGTCGGGATCGACGTGGGCCAGAGCACGCGGCTGGCCACGTTCAACCTGGCGACCCAGGGCCTGTTCACCCCGGAGCGGGTCATCCGGCGCCCCGACGGCTCGAAGGTGGGCCGCGACGGGGACCAGCCCCTCGACCCCCTGGACCTCGAACTGAGCGAGGTCACCCTGGTCGGGGTCGGGCCCGACGGGAAGTTCACCTTCGACACCACCGAAACGGCGCGCTGGGAGCGGCCGGAGGGCCCGGTGCCCTGGGTGGTCCGGGTCACCGGCCCGCTGGGCGAGGGGCTGCTGTCCGGGCGGGTCCCGGCGGAGGACTTCGCCCACCTGCTCCACATCGACCCCGAACGCCCCGCGGGCAGGGAGATCATCCTGCTGCTCCCGCGCACCGACCCCGCCACGGCGGGGCCCGCCGTCGAAGAGCTGCTGGACGCGGCCACGCGGAGCACGGGCGTGAAGGTGTACACCGCGTACGGCGTGGCGGACTTCTTCACCGACAGGGACGGCCGGACCACCGTCGCCCTGGGACCCGACGGGGACGGGCGACAGCGCACCGCCGCCGACTTCGTCTCCGCCGGCCGGAGCGCCGACGACAAGACCGCCACCCGCCCGGCGACCGGCCGCAGGCGGCCCCGCCCGCGGGCCGGGGTCAAGCGGCACGCCCGTGGGTTCGGCGTGGCGCGGCCCCCCGCCAAGCGGCCGCGCAGGGTGCCGCCGCCCACGATGCCCGCGGCTCCGGCGCTGCCGCCGAAGGGGACACCGCCGAAGGGGACGCCGTCGGACGGGTCGACCTCCGAGGCGCCGCCGCCCCGGACGCCGATCACGACGTCCCCGGTGGGCGGCACCACCGGCTGGGCCCGGGGGCGGCCGCTGCCGGTGGCCCGTGACGGCAACTGCCTGCTGCACGCCTTCATGGCGAGCGCCCCGCTGCTTGTCCGCGATGCCCTGCCCGGCCTGGCCGCGGACGCCCGGTCCGCCGCCGACCGGTACGCGTACGCCTGGCTGTCGGACCCCGCGCGGGTCCGCGCCGAACTGGCGCGCGGCCGCGAGCCCGGCCGCTCGGACCACCATGTCCTCGACGCCATGCAGCAATTCATCGCCGACTACCTGACCGCGAACCGGGAGCGGCTGCCGGTCGAGATCGTCCTGCCCTACCGCCGCTCGGTGCCCGGCGGACCGGCCGCCGCGGTGGAGGCGATGGACGAGCTCGCGCTGGTGATCCGGCTGACCGAGCTGCGCGTCCCCGTACCGGACCAGCGCCAGTTCCCGAGCGCGGTGCAACTGCGCGACGAGCTGCGCGACCTGGTCCTCCGGCACACCCCCCTGGACAACCGGGAGCTGTCCGGACTGCGCGCCGCGGTCCTGGATTGGGGCAACCGCTGGAACTCCGACATCGGCGATATCTTCCCCGGCCTGCTGGCTCATGCCTTCGACACCCGGATCGACATCGCCCGGTCCAGCCGGCGGGCCGACGGGCGGACGGTCCAGCGCAGCATGATGCGCGGGATCGGCCCGGAGAGTGCCGTATGGGAGGTCGAGCTCTTCTTCAGCAACCAGGTCGGCCCAACCGGACACCCCGTGAACGAGCACTACGAGGGCAGCACCGCCGCGCCCTGGTTCGCCTCCACCACGGCTCCCGTCGGCGGTACTACCGGCGGACCGTCCACGGACCCCGGCTCCTCCACCGGCGGACCGTCCACGGACCCCGGCCCCACCTACAGCGGGCGCCCCGCACCCGGCGGGTCCGCACCCCGCGGGACGCGCCGGTCCGGCGCGGGCCGGTCGGACCGCTACCGGCCCGGGACGAACCGGTCCGGGGCGCGGTGGGGTTCTCCGGGGCGGCCCGGCAGCGGGCGGCAGCGGCACGACCGCGCCGTCGGCCGCCCCTCCGCGCCCAGGACCCCGGTCCTGTTCACACCCGAGGAACTGGCCGCCCGCACCGAACTCAACCGGCTGCGGAAGACCGACCCCGAGCTGCGCCGCGGCCCGCTGGACATGACCCGGCTCGCCCGCCGCGTGCTGCTGCTCACCCCCGAGGAGCGGGTGACCGGCGAGCGGATCGCCGAGCTGATCCGGCTGGCGTCCTCGCCCGAGGCCCGGAACGCGACGAGCCTGGCGGGTCTGAGCGCGCGGTACCTCGTGGACCGGGGCGTGTTCGACGACCGCTTCCGCATCACCGACACCCAGGGCCGCCCGATGGGGATCAACTGGACCGAGAGCAGGATCCCGGCCGACCTCGATCTGAGCACCACCGCCGTGACGGTCCGCCGGGACGGGGGCAGCACCGTCGTCGACGTCCGGCCGGCGCTGTGGGCCTCCGCGCCGGGCCGCCCCGGCCCGTATCTCCTCGCCACCACCGGCGGGCACCAGTTCCTGGTGCGGGGCCGCGCGGGATTCGAGCGCCATGTGCCGTTCGAGGTGCTCAACGAGCTGATGGACCTCGACCCGGTGCTGACCTCCCTCCCGTGGGACGTCATGGCGGCCCTGATGATCCCCGGCTTCGACCGCGTCCCCGCCAGGTCCCGGATGTTCGCCACCCGGCACCACCGCAATGTGGTGGCCACCAGCGGCTTCCCGGCCGTGATGGAGCTTCCGGACCGGCCGGGTCACCGGGCGTTCGGCCTGATGGACGACGAGGGGCGGCCCCGGGGCGACTTCTTCATGTCCCACCCCGGGCCGGTGCCCGCTGACGCCGGGGCGGACGACTGGGTGCGGGACGCGGATGTCTTCCCCATCGCCGACGCCGAGGGCTGGATGACGGGCTTCGTCTCGGTCGACCTCGGCGCCGACGCCGACGGCGGCCGGGACCGGCTGCTGCACGCCGCACGGCTGCCGGCGGTGACCTCGTTCGTGATCTACAACACCCAGCTCGGTGAGTACGGCGAGAAGCGGGACGTTCCCTGGCCGCCCGGCTGGACGGACTTCACCGGCCTGCACGGCTTCCCGGGCACCGTCGCCTGGGCCACGAGGGACGGGCTCCGGTACAAGGGCAGCCGTGACCACGCCCGCGCCGTGGCCCACTTGTTCGGCCTGGTCCGGCCGTCGCGGCACCGGGACGGGGCGCAGATCATCTGCTTCTCCGCGGTGCGGCCGGGCGTCGGCGGCGTCTTCGCGGGCGGACAGTACGACGGTCCGCTGCCGTTCGTCCCCGACCCGCTCGCCGTGGTCGGCGTCGGGCAGGAGCAGGCCAACGAGACCGGGGCGACGGTGTACGGCCCCCGCCATCGCATCTCCGTGGAGACGATGGCGGACGGCACCACGGTCGTCGTGGCGCACACCAATGCCCGTGGTGAGGGCGCCTTCCTGCTGAAGTTCCGCCCGGAGCCGAAGGGTGTCGCGCTCGACGGCCGGGCCCGGACGGCCGAGCTCCACACCGGCCCCGGCCCCGCGTCCGAGGCGCTGCGCTACCAGGCGCTGCGGCTGGTGCGCGCGCTGCGCGAGTCCTTCGGCGACCCCGACGTGGACGACCGGCCGGACTACCCGGACCTGCTCCGGGGCATCGGCGCGCTGGACCGCATGCGCGAGCGCGATCCGGCCCTCGACCGCGACGGCGTCCGCGAGTTCACCCTGGACCTGCTCCACCGGGTGGTGCGCGCGTTCCGGCCGAGCCGCCCCGGCATGCGGCCCGGTGGGGCCGAGCACATCCAGGAGGTGCTGGCCCGGGCCGACGCCGCGTGGCAGGCCAGGCCCGGGCGTCCCCTCGGCAGTTTCGTCGTGCTGCCCTACCTGGCCACCGCGCTGAACCGGCTGCCCGCGTCGGGCACGCCGGGCGCGGAGGCCATGGCCCGGGAGGTCCTGGGGACCGAGGACGGGCAGCCGGTGGGCGAGGCGGAGCTGTCCAGGCTGCTGTGGACCGAGGTCAAGCTGCTGGAACTGCTGGACACCATCGTCGACGGCGGGGAGTTCGCCGCCGGAATCCTGCACCTCGACCGCCCCGACCCGGCGCGGTTCGACGAGGCGGTCGCGCTGGTGCGCAAGGCACTGGCCGTGGGCCGCCTCTCCCTCCCCGAGGTGGCCGCCTACCACTTGGAGAGCCGGGGGGCCCTGTCGGACCATACGCTCGGGAAGAACCCGGCGGGCCTGACCAACGGCCGGGACATGGTCCACGGCTCCGCCGCGCTCGACGGTGACTTCGAGGCCAGTGTCGTGACCCTGGTGGACTACGCGCCCGACGGGTCGCTCGTCGAGGTCGCCACGGTCCCCGCCCCCTGGTACGCACCGGACCGCCCGGCCCCGTTCCCGTACGTCTTCGACGGCAGCTTCCTGGGCGCGCCGGTGCCGCCGGGGGAGTTCGGCGAACTGGTCTTCCGCGACCGCGAGCTGCACGGCGCGCCCTCGAACGCCGCCATCCTCCTGATCGCGGACGGCGCCCGGCCCCCGGCCGGGGCGCCCCTCGCCGGGTCCCTCCCCGGACAGGGTGCCCGGAACTCCGCCCGCGGGGTCTGGGCCACCTACGGCCGGACCGGGATCTACCGCCGGCCGGGGTCCCGGACGTTCACCGTCTACATGGCGCCGGACGCGTCGGGGCGCCGGCCACTGGCGTCCGACTGGGGCCTCATCAGGCCGCGCGACCTCACGCCGCCCACCCCGCGCCCCGCCTTGGCACTGCCGCCCGCGGGCGGCCACGGGCCCACCTACGGGACCGGCGGCCCCACTCCGCAGGCCGTGGAGCCCGCCGACCCCCCGGCCGCGTCGCCCCAGGGCGACGGTCAGCGAGATGACGGCAGCCAGGCCGCCGAGACCGTCGCGCTCGCCTGGGACGAGCACACCCAGGCGCGGGAACTCCTGGCCGAGGCCGTGGAGGCCGCCGCGGCCACCGGCCCGGACGCCGCGGAGCGCGCCGCCGCCGCGGAGCGGCTGGAGGACGCCCTGGCGCGGCTGGAGGACTCCGGCACTCGGCTGTACGACCTCGGCGTCCCGCCGGCCGAGTTGGCCGCCGCCACCGCGCCCGGGAACACCGCCGCCCTCCCGGCCCCGGTCCTGCGCGACGACCTGCGGGGGTGGCTCGCCGCCCAGGTGTCGGCCGAGGACCTGCGCCAGGGCGCGCCGACCCTGGACCCGGCCGAGTTCGTCACCACCGACGACCTGCGCGCCGCCGGTGGCGAACTGTCGCTCGGTCAGGAGATCGAGGCCAAGGTGAACGGCGGCCGGCTCCAGGCGCGAGGCGTGTCCCCGCTGGTCCAGGTGCGGCTGCTGCTGGACCGCCCCGGCCCGGGGCCGGACGGGCTCGACGCGGTCGCGGCCGAGGTGTCGCGGCGGCTGTGGCGGTCGGCGTACGAGGCGTTCGCGGCGGCGGCCACGACGCGCGAGAGCGCGCCCGCGCAGGAAGGCGCGCAAGCGCGGGACGGCGCGGCCCCGGCGGACGGCGCGCGGCCGCAGGACGGCACCGAGCCGCGGGACGACGGCGCGGCGCCGGACCCCGCCCGGGCCTGGGAGCTCGCCGCCTTCCTGGTGCTGCCCGCCCCGGCACATGCGGCGCAGGCCGACGCCCGCTACGCCGGGGACGCGTACCGCGCCGCCGTACGGGACGTCGCCGAGCACCTGCTCGACCACGGGCCCGACGCCCGGTCGGCCGTCGAACTGGCCGACACGCGGTGGCGGGAGCTGGGCCTGCGGCCCCGCTGGACCGAGGCCGCCCCGCCCGCCCCCGAGCCTCGTCCCCGGCCGGTGGTGTCGTCGGCCGCCGCGATGCCCGACCTGGACATGCCGGACCTGGACACCTCGGACGTCGACATGTTCGAGGCCATCGAGGTGTCGGAGTCGTCGTCCGACGAGAGCGTGTTCTCGGAGGGCTCCGCGTCCGACTCCGACACGTCCGTGTACAGCGACTCGTCGGACGAGGACGCCCCCGCTCCCGACCCCGGTCCGAAGCCCGCCTCCCGTACCGCGCTCCCGTCGCAGGCCGAGGTGCGCTTCGCAAAGGCCACGGTCGGGCTGTCCGACGACGAGGTCACGAAACTGCGGGGGCTGGCCCGCCACCTGGCGCTGGCCGGGCTGCGGAACCGGCGGGCCGGGTTGCCGCTGCCGGAGATCCTCATCACCGGTTACGGCAACGACCTGCGGTCCAACGACGAGCTGTTGGCCCGGCAGACCGCGGCCCAGGACCGCGGCAATCGGCGCGCCCGGACCGTGTCCATGACGCTGACGTACGAGCTGGGTCGCGCGCTGAGGGCGCTCCAGCGGAACCGGCCGGACGGTGAGCAACTGTCGTCCGGTCACTTCTCCGTGGGCAGCCGCGGCGTGCCCCTCGTCCCCGCCAACAAGAGGGTCGCGCAGTCCCCCCTGCCGACGCGGATCGACATCTCCACCGCGCCCCGCGCGAAGGCGGCCGAGACCCTGGACGGGCTGCGCCGCCAGGAGAAGCGGCTGCGCCACGGGCCGATGGACGTGTCCTCGCTCGCCCGGAGCATCCTCCACCTGCCCGAGGGCACGGCCGTGGACCAGGCCGTGCGCGACGAGCTGTTCGACCTGGTGCTGGAAGCGGACAAGGCGGGCCGGGCGACCAGCCTGGCGGCGCTGGGCGCGTTCCACGCCCAGCGGCAGGGCGTACTGGACGCCCGCCACCGGTTCAACGGCGCCCAGGGCGACACGGGCCTGAACTGGACGGGTACGGGCTCGGTAGAGGTGGACACCGCCACGGTCGAGCTGGCCGAGAAGAACAGGCAGGGCGTGATCACGCGCCTGCGGGTGGACGATGCCCAGCCGTGGGAGGGGAACGAGTCCGCCTTCGTCGTGGCCGCCAAGGGGGACCGGAACAAGGTCGTGTTGCCGTGGCCGGACAACACCACCCGGGATCTGGGTATCGAGGAGTTCGCCGAGTTGCTGGCGCACGACCCGGTGCTGTCGGGGCTGCCGGAGGACGTGCCGATCGTGCTGGCCGTCCCGCAGGCGGGCTACGGCCTCCGCTACTTGCCGAGGCTTCTCGCGCACCTCACCGGTCGCACGGTGTACGTGCACAGCGGCGATGTACAGGTCGTGGTCCGGCCGGGGCAGTCCGCGAAGATCCGGGTGACCCGCCACAAGGGGAAGCGCCAGGGCGACTGGGTGCCCAACTTCCCCGGCCGGCACCCCGGTTCCTACGACGACGTGCCCCTCTGGTACCACGACGTGGAGACCTCGGCCATCGTCAGCAAGCTGACCAAGAAGGTGACCGGGCAATCCGCGTTCGCTCCCGACGATCTGGCCGACTTCCGTGAGGAATACCTCCGCCGTATCGACCAGATGAAGCGGTTCGCCCACTTCAACCCCGCCACGGGCACCCGTTCCTCCACCTTCTTCACCCCGGCGGACCCGGACGAGGCGGCCCCGGCGGTCTACCAGAGCGCCCACGGGTATCCGGGGGGCATCAGCGTGACGATGGAGAACGGCGATACGCGGAGACTGGACGGTCCCGAGACGGAGAAGTGGGCCCGCGCGCAGCGCGTACTCCTGTCCGCCTTCCCGAAGGGGCACTGGGGCGACCTGGACATCTGTTGGGCGGGCTCGCACCGGGACGGCCGGGTGCCCCAGCGCGACCACGCCGGTTTGGGCTTCCCGGGGCCGTACGTCGCCGACCCGCTGGAGGACGTGCCCGTCGGGCAGCTCTACGCCAACGGCCTGCGGCGCAAGATTCGCTGCAACATCCGGGTCTCCGGGATGGCACACGAGGACGACCCGAACCGCATCTACTTCCGCATGCTGTACACCGATCCCCGGGGGCGGTGGTCCGTGCGTGCGAAGTTCTTCCCCGAGCCCCGGACCGGTGAACTGGTCCGCCGGGCGCGGGCGATCGGTTTCGTCGGCCCGGACGGGAAGGTGTCCAAGCGGGACCGGAAGCGGACGCTGCGGTTGGTGCGGGCGCTGAAGCTGGCGCTGGGCAACGAGGTGGACGACGGCGTACGCATCGAGGAGGAGCCCGGCTACGCCGAGCTGCTGTGCGGGGCGGCCGCGCTGGACCGGATGTGGCACGCGGACGGGCGGTTCGGCGCGGCGGGCCCGTTCACGATGGAGCTGTTCCACCGGATCGTGGCGGCGAAGCTCCCCGCGGGGCGGACGGAGGCGCGCCGGGCGGACTACCACCGGGTGCTCCTGGAAGCGGCGAACGCGGCGGGCGACACGCGTCTGGGCGACTTTGTCACGCTGCCGCCCGCCGTGGACGCGGCGAGTGTTTGGAAGGACGGCCACGCTGACCCGGCGGACTTCGACCGCGTGGTGGCGTCCATGCTGGGTGTCCCGGTCTCCGATGTGAACGACGGCCACCGCATGCGGGCGTTCTGGGCCCGGGTCAAGGCCCATGAGCTGCTGGACCGGCCCGGTCTGGACGTGGACGGGCTCGCCCGGAAGGCCCTGCACCTGGCGGCGGCCGACTCGGTGGGCGACGCGCGCAGGAAGGACCTGTGGAGGCTGGTCGGCATGGCGTTCGCCCGTGGTCGCGACGCCACCGACCCCGATGCCCTGGCCGCGTTCCACCTGGAGACGGCGGGGGTCTTCTCCAACCCGCTGACGAACCCGCTGGTGAGCGGAGACGGTATCGGCCACGACTGGACCGCCGGGACGAAGATCCAGACCCTCGACACCTCACGGATTCTGACGCCGGGCGGAATGGTCCCGGCTCCGTGGTTCGGCAAGGACCCGAAGGACAGGGTCCGGGCGGCGCCCTCTGTGGTCCGTGGCTCCTACATCCCGTCGGAGCCGGGGATCCTGCACCTGCGCTTCGGCAGCAACCCACGGGTCTTCCGGGTGCCGTTCGCGGAGTTCGTCGAGCTGATGGCCTATCACCCCATGCTTGTGGATCGGGACCTCACCAGTGTCCTGGTGCTGGACATCGCCGGTCTCCACGACGACTCCCTGGCGGACACGCTGAAGAAGCGGCTGGGCCGTCCCGTGACGTTCACCCGTGCCACCACGGGAACCGCCCAGCCGGAAGGGCTGCCGCACCCCGTCCTGTCCCTCATGCCCTCGGCGCAGGACCCGCAGCCGACCGCGCAGAGCTGGGGCATCCGGCAACCGGTCGCCCCCGCCACCCTGGAGACCGCCCCGGTCCCGGTTCAGCCCGTGCCCAGCTCAGCCCGGCCCAACCTGACCGTTCCCGAGACGCGCCCGCAGGCGCTTCCTCCGAGCGGGGCACCCGCGGACGGCGGACAGGGCGGGCTGGACCCGGCCGGTGTGGAGGGCGCCGACTCCATCGGCCTGAACACGCTGCCGCCCGCGGCCGTCGTCACGGCGGGAATCCCGGCGACCGCCTCGGCCGTCCTCACAGCCGCCGATCAGAATCCGGACTCGGACCCGGACTCCGACCCGGATTCCGGCTCGGACTCCGACTCTGCCCCCGAGCCGGACCCCGAGTCGGATTCGGAGTCCGACTCCGAGCTCGAGTCGGACTCCGACTCCGACTCCTCCGACGACCCCGACGACGAGACCCCCGCCAACCAGGGGCTCTCCGCCCTCGTCACCCGCTTCGGCCGGGGCCACCGCGGGCTCCAGGGGTCGGTGCACGTCATGCCGTTCCCGGAGGACACCCTCACCTGGCTGCACGCACACCTGAGCCGGACCGTCCGGGCCGAGGCCGCGGCCCAGCTCCAGCCGGGCGAGCTGGAGGCGCAGAACCCGGCGGACACCGCCGCACTGGAGCAGGACATCGCCGCCCAGTACTCCGCCGACGAGGTGCTGGACGCTCTGCCGCACGTGCTGAGTGGCAAGGGAATGTCCCGCACGGTGACCTACCGGGGCCGGAAGTACCAGGTATCGGCGCGGTTGGAGCTCTTCGGCCACCAGCCCGCCCCCACGATGGCCGACGACACGCCCGAGGGCCGCCGGGTACACATCGAGGAGCGCAACCGGACCGCGATTGACACCAGCGACACCAGCAGCACCGGGAACGTCCGGAGCCTGCCGCTCTCCTACGGCCGCACCTGGCTGGTCCACGACTCCAGGAACCCGGCGGTGGCCTCGCAGACGTTCACCCCGAAGCTGACGCTGACCCACAACCAGCAGGTCGTCACCATGACGGTCCCGGAGAACTACACCGCGATGTCCGCGCTCGCGTTCTCCTCGGAGCCCTCGCACGCCTACGACTACGGGATGAGCTGGCAGTTCACGGCCGTACTTGCCCCGAGCGCCACGGCGCCCACGCCGCACACCGAGGACGACTGGAGCGACGCCGAGATCTCGCCCGCCCGGCTCGCCGCGTGGTTCCCCCACTACCTCACCCAGACCATGCCGCCGCGCCCGTACGGCCCGGTGTCCCCGCACGACCTCCCCGCGGACCCGCGGACCCTCACCGACGAGCTGCCGCTGTACCGCATGGACACCATCCACGACCCGTCCGAGCTGCTCGACGTGTTCCTCGCCGCCCCGCAGCTGCGTCCGCATCTGCGCCGTATGTCGGACGAGTCGGCCACCGCGCTCCGGGCGTTCCTGGACGAGAACAACCGGCGCTCGGGCCTGCCGCTGATGCTGGCCGGGGCGTACCCCTCGCCGATCCTCCTGGACAGCGCCGGTGAGCCGCTGGGCTATCTGGAGACCTCGGCGCGGATCAACTCCTTCAGTGCCGACGCGCTGGCCAGGAGCAGCAAGAAGCTGGTCCTGGAGAGCGACCTGCTGCACCTGGTCGGTGCCAAGACGGCGCTGACGGTCTCCAACGCCGAGAAGGCGGAATTCACCGTCACCACCACCTTCCAGGGCGCCCCCAGCCCGGACGGCAACTTCGTCTTCGGCGGCGGCTACAAGCACCAGCGGTCCCGCACCCTCAACTCCGGCGGCACGGCGTACGACTGGTACAGCCTGGTCAGCGAGAACCCGCATCTGCTGACGGACGCGGACATCACGTACACAGCCACCCTCGTGCTCCCCAAGGGCGGCCGGACCGCGCCCTTCACGCTGCCGAGCCCCCAGGGGCAGTCCATGCGGGTGCCGACCCTGGCCGATGTGACCGGCACCCCCGTGGAGCCTGGCCAGGAGCGCCACCTCCCACCGGAGCTGGCATCGCTGCGCGCCCTCGGGGTCAACACCACCCCGCTGAAGATCACCGGCACCGGGCCGCTGTTCGACCAACTGGAGACCCTGCTGCGCACGATGGGGTTCCTGGCACCCTCCACGCCGCAACGCCTGGACTGGCTGCACGACAGCGCGATCCTGATGGCGTGGCTCGCCAACGCCCGCAAGCTCACCATCGCGCGCTCCCAGATCGGTCTGCGCGGGGCGCTCGGCGCGATCATGGACGGTGGCCACCCGCTCTACTTCGACCTGCCCCTGGAACACGGCGTCTGGCGGGTCAGCGCCGACCTGTCCGTGGCGCCGACGACCGGCACGTCCCCCGACCACCGCAAGAACCTGCCGGGCTGGTCGCTGATGAACGCCAACGGCATGGGCGTCGCGGGCAGCGAGTCCAGCAGCTCCAGCCAGTCGCTGTTCGGCAACGTCTCCGCCGAGATCAGCGGCCCGGCCCCGCACCACTGGACGGTGGCGGGCGGCATCCCCTCCAGCGCCTCCGCCACCCGCCAGATCACCGGCGACACCTCCGGGTCCGCCGCCGGGTACAGCCTCGACATGCTCACCTACGCCCAGTCCGGGCTCGGGGTCTTCGACATCCCCGGCACCTTCACCATGAGGGTGTTCTCGGAGAACGGCGATACCCCGCTGGCGACGTTCACCCCGGAGGACGGCATCGTCTCCGTCGCCGTCCCGCTCAGCCGTACCCTCGACGCCCCGGCCGCCCCGCTGGGCCCGGTCACCATCCGCCGGGCGAAGGCCGACGACTTCCGCAAGGCGCGGATGACACCGGGCGCCGACGGCACCCGCCCCCAGGACGTGGTGCTGCTTCCCGGCCAGGCCCATGTCAACCTCGCCATGGGCAGCGGCGCGCTGACCACGGCGTTCCGGCAACTGCTGGGCGGCATCGACCCGGAGGCCGAGGAGCCCGGCGAGCCCGGCGCGCTCGCCCGGATCCTCCAGTGGGCTTCCTCCCACGGCTCCGACCTCATCGGCCAACTGCCCTCGGCCATCACCGCATTCGCCGAACCAGCCCGCTGGCTCATGGACATGACCGTCGGCAAGTCCATGACGGACGCCGAGAGCCCGGTCCAGGAGGCGTTGCGGGCCGCGTCGTCCTCGACCAGCCTGATCTCCCGCTCGCCGCAGATCTTCCGTGGCGGCTACGTCGTCGACGCCGACACCTCGGGCACGCTGGTGGGCACCGAGGTCCAGGGCGAGATCCGCGGCTTCCTGCACAACGCGGTCTACGAGGGAACGGGCCACCCCGGCGACAACCCCGACGCCGCCACCTACGCGGAGAACGACCTCACCAGCACCGACTCCTCCTGGCGCGGCACCACCTCCGGCCGCTCCGAGCAGATCGCCACCAGCCTGACCGGCTCGCACACCGGCGAGCGCCCCGGCAGCGTCTCCGGCAGCGGCGGCCGGAACACCGCGGTGGCGCGGAGCCGGACGGACACCGACGCCGCGTTCACCGACCGGATCACCGCCGAGGCCCACGCCAAGGACCGGTTCCACGGCTTCCGGGTGGACGCCACGTACCTCGTCCTGCTGCGCAAGGGCCACCGCAACGCGGTCGCGAACGCCGTCGGCGTGGGCCCGCACAGCTCGGTGGCGTACGCCGTGACCGTCCCGGGCGGCGTGGTCTTCTGGGTCACCGAAACCCTGGTCCGGCAGGATCCGCAGCTCACGCGGCTGGCCGGTCTCGAACCACTGCACCTGCCCATGGACCGGCTGCTGCCGCGGTACTTCGCCCGTGCCGGAGGCCGCTCCCTGGGCTTCGCCACCGTGCCCGAGGCGCTGCCCACCGGCTCGCTGGACGAGTTCACCGAGGCGATCCGCGACGCCGTCGAGCGCGAGGCGCCCGACTCTCTCACCCCGGGAAGCGGCCGCTTCGTCCGTGGACTCGACGCCCGGATCACGGAGGCCGGAGCCGTGACCGGTATGCGGTCGCTGGCGTCCGCGGGCGCCCGCCACTGGCGGCGCTTCCACTTCCCCTACCGGGGGCGCACCGGCCTGCACCTGGTGGAGGTGTCGCTGAACGCCCGCCCGGCGCCGGGCACCGACCTGGCGGCGCTGAGCGGCGCGCTGCTGGCCTACTCGGGCCTGGAGAACATCAACTCCGCGTCGGCGAGCGCCATCACCTCCACCGCCTCCCGGAGCACCGGGTTCACCCTCACCCTCAGCGGCACGGGCGGCTTCACCCTCACGCCGGGCACGGACCGGACCGGCAGCGCCGCGTCCACGGCCTCCTTCACCTCTGCCGGCACCCGCGGCACCTCCCGCACCATCACCAGGAACCACCAGGAGTGGCCGCGTACCTTCCGGCCCGCCGCGCAGTTCCAGGTGCCGTACGAGTACCGGGTGGAGGTCACCTCGGCCCGGCTGAACGACTCGGCGCTCGGCTTCCTGACCAACCGGGTCGTCTCCATGGGCCAGTTGGTGGAGCGGCTGCTGGACGGCGCCCTGTCGGCGGCCGACACCGCCGGGCTGACCCACTGGATGGACGGGGCCCTCGGCCGCGACACGGCCGTCCGTACGCAGAACACCCCGGCGCCTGCCACCGTGACCCTCCGCTTCCCCGGCAGCGAGGCCCCGCCGCGGCGCGAGGACGGGACACCGGAATTGCCCGCCCCGCCGCCGGTCCTGATCACGCCCCATGTCCACCGGGCCGACCCCCGCCCCGCCGCCACCCCGGCGGGCACTCCGGACCGGGACCCGCTGTCCGGCACCGCGCGCTGGACCCCGAACCAGCCGATCACCGTCTATGACTTCGACGCGACGGACGAACTCGCCGACGCGCTGCGCGAGGTCGACCCGGAGCTGCGCGGCGAGGGCCTGCCGAAGACCTCCACCTCCGCCGAGAACACCATGCGCCGCCTCGGCGACCTCATCCGCCGGGGCAAGATCGAGCTGACACCGGCTCAGGCGTCCCGGTACACCGGCAAGCAGCCCTCCGGCGGCTCCGCGCGGATCGCGCTCGCGCTGTACCGGCCGCAAGTGGAGACCTCCAGCCGGGACGTGCTGTCCCAGGGGCTGCGCACCACCGTGGCCGCCCATGCGACCACCGGCAGCCGGACCATCAGCCCGTCGGTGACCGCACCGGTCAAGGGCGGCCTGACCGACGACAACACCGACACCCTCGCCGGGACCGTCCCGGTGGCGGGGGAGAACACGGCCCTGGGCCAGGCCGCCGGGGGCACCGGTTTCCGCCGCGAAGTCCTCAAGTACGGCACGCCGACCTCGGAGAACACCGAGGGCGAGCCCGACGACAGCGGTGTGCTCGGCTACACCCTCACCGCCCACACCGTCCTGGAGGTCAGCGGCCCGCGGGGCACCCGCTGGGTCACCGGCAACGTGGTGCTGCGCCCCACCCTGGAGGACGTCCTCGGCCTCGGCATCACCCCGGCCCGCCCGTCCCCGGCGGTCTACGACGCCCCGGCCGTCCTCGCCGAGCGGGGCATCGACGACTGGCGGACGCTGCGTCCCGAGGCGTTCGGATTCCAGCTCTCCGAGGGCTTCGACGGCCAGGACGCGCGGCCGCAGGTGTGGCTGGACGCGGGCGAGGTCACGGCCGACGTCCGGCGGACGCTGATCGCCGTGCGCCGTGCGCTGCTGGACGGCACCGCGCCCGACGATGCCCTGGACATCCAGGGCGTCACGCTCCCCGCCGACCTCCGGCTCGCCCTGGAGGGCGCGGCCCGTGCTGCCGACGCCGCACAGCGGCCCGTCGAACTCGTCCTGCGCACGGTCGGCGGCCCGGTCCACCTGCCCTTCACCCCCGGCCCGCTGCACGGCTGGGCCTCCGAGATGCCGGTGCCTTCGATCGGCGTGACCGAGCCGGTGCCGGAGATCGTGGTGACGCCCGCGCGGAACGAGCCCGCGCCGGACCGTACGGCGGCCACCAGGCTGACCACCCCCGTCGTGGCTCGTCCGGTGCTGACCCGCCACCAGCTGGAAGGGGTGACGAACCGTCTGGCGAACATCATTCCGCCCGGGGCGATGTCCGCGCAGCGGTGTCTGCGGCTGGCGGAGGCCCTGCGGGACGCGGTGTTCCCGGGCGGGGTGCGCATCGCGGGCACGGTCGACGACTCGGTGACCCTCGCGGGCCCGGACGCGGCGGCGACGGGCCTGGTGGCCGGGCCGGGCTGGCGTCCGGTGCGATCCTGGCGCGAGGTGGCGCGCGCGGTGGCGGACGCCGGGCCGGGCGCGCTGGCGATCGTGCTGGCGCGGCGCCAGGGCGGCGAGCCGGGGCACGTGTGGGCCGCGTACAACATGGGCGGGCGGAACAACCGTGTGGTGGCGCTGGACCCGTCGGCCCGCGAGGGCCGCCGCGTATCGGCGGCCCCGCCGGACATGGCACCTCTTGAGGCCCAGGCCGTGGTGATCGACCGGGCGGGGCGGGTCCTGGAGAACGCGCTGCCCGGCTTCACGGAGTCGGCCTCCCTGGGCCACGCGCTGGTTGACCGGTCCGTCGAGCGCGAATACGGCGCCCTCGGCCTGGAGGTCGAAGATCGCCACATCCTCGACATCCGGGCCCCGGAAGAGCCCAGGACGCTGGCTGTCGGCCCCGGCGTCCGGTTCGTGACCGAACCCGGTGGGTTCTGGCGCGACCCCGCCACCGGGCAGAGCTATCAGACGAAGCCCGAGGTGGCCCCGGGGGAGTCGGCGCCGGAGTACTGCTTCTTCGGGAGGGTCGTCGCCGACCCGGCGGCCGCTCCCGCCGAGGCGTCGGCGCAGTCCCCGGAGGAGGTGCTGGCGCGGCTCCAGTCGGCCCAGTACAACCAGCTCACCGGTCATCCCGACGGCCTGATACCGCTCATGGACCTCTTGGCGGACTTCGAGGGCTGGGAGGTCACCGATTCCGGCCTGGTGATGAGCGTCACCCCCGGTCTTACGGACCGTGCCCATTCCGGGCGTCTCGTACTCAAGGAGGACGAAGGGGAGAAGCTTCTGGCCAGGGGCCCCGGGATCGACCTCTACACCGACATCGGCGTGTTCTGGCGTGACCCCGCCACCGGGCGTCTCACGGAGTTGGAACCCGAGGTCGCACCGGGGGCACCGCGGCCCGTCCGCGTGCTGCGCTACATCGTCGAGTTCGTCATCGACCCGATGGCCGTGCTCCAGGGAGAGGACAGGCAGCTCCCCGAGAACGCACTGGACCAGCTCGAACTGGCCCGGCGAGCGCTGGACACCACGGACGAGCGCGACGCCGTCATACCGCTCGCGGACCTTCTCGAAGACCTCGAAGGGTGGGAGGTCACCGAAGTCGGCCGGCGGACCCACGTCGCCCCCCACTTGCCGGATCACAACCATCGCGCGTACACCCAGCCCACCCCGGGCATCCCCGCCATCGGTCTCAGGGCGCTCCAGGAGGTCGCCGCGAGGAGGCTGTCGAAGGCGGAATACGGGCGACTGTTCACCGAGGGGAGGGAATTCGGGGCGTTGATCGCCAAGGATTTCCTGCTTGACGTCATGGGCGGCGACCTTCCACCGGACTCCCTCCCGCTCCTTCCGTTCCTCTCGGTCATCCCGGATGTCGACGAGGTCTGGGGATACGAGTGGTTGTCGTTCAACCATGTCGCCGCGACGCCGGTCTCCCTGCTGTTGCCGGGACGGCTGGTCAAGAACCTGCTGCCGGTGGCGGGCCGTCATCCGTTCGACCGCACGCTGCGGGCCCTGCGCCCTCGCACGCGGGAATTCCTCGACGGCCGCTACGACGAGATAGCCCGGGAATTCGCCGAGAGGCTGAGGTCGCTCCTGGAGATCTACCGGAGGGTTTTCGGAGGGGAGATCGCTGCCGGGTTCTTCGACGCCCCGAGCGGTGACGGCCCCGCTCCCCGCGAGCACCTGACCGCCACCTTGACCGGGCGCACGTCCTCCGGGGACACCGTCGGCCAGTACCAGACCATCGGCATGACCGACTACCCCGCGCTGGACACGGACGACGGCCGGCTCGCGGTCGCGCTGCTGCTGAAGGAGCTGCGGCACTTCGGATTCGACGATCGGATGATGACCCGGGAGCAGATACGGCAATCCGTCGCCGAACTGTCGGTGCTGAGCCGGAGGGCCTATGAGCGCGCGCTGAGGCACAGGGCTCCGCTGCCCCTCGACGTGCTGCGCCTTGCCATCACGCGCATCCGGAACAATCCGGTGGTGAGGGCCTTCAGCCCCTTCCTGGGGCTGGCCCAGCTAGGGGTGCCGCAGGCCAATGGCCCGGCCCGGAAGCTGTTGACCTGGTTCGAGTTCCAGACCATCGCGGAGGATCTCGGCTCCTACGCCCTGGGAAGCCCACTGCCGACCGACGCACAGCGCCGGCTGCGGGAGGCGGTCCGCACGGCGGCCGACCTCCTCGCCCAGGTGCCTCCGGGGCAGCAGGCGCGGATCCGGCAAGCCATTGAGGGCGCATGGCGGGCGCTGGGTGTCCTCGCCGATCCGTCCCAGTTGCCCCCGGTGGTGTCCATGGCCCCGGAGGTCGTCGCGGTGGACGGGACCCGGGTGCCGGTGGAGCGGTTGTCGGCGGTGAAGTACCAGGATCCGCAGGGGAAGCCGGTGGCCTTCTCTTCGCGTCCGGCCCGCGACCGGGACGGCCGGGAGAGCTCCTACGGCCTGCTGCCCCAGGTGCGTCAGTTCACGTTCCTGCTCGCGTCCCAGGCGTATCAGGGACCGAGCGGGGTGGTGGTTCCGGAGAGCGACCCGATGGAGCTGCCGTTCGGCAAGGCGTATCTCGTGGACATCGGCGGTGACGGTGCGCTGGCCGAACTCGGGATGCGGGACGGTTCCGGGAAGGTGTTCGACTATGGCCGGGTCGTGGACTTCCTCTATGCCGCCGACCCCGATCTGATCGCCCTGGACGCGGAGACGGCGGTTCTCGTGACGGGTGCGGACGTGGCGGGGCCGCCGCCGTACGATCCGCTGGAGCGGCCGATCGCGGCCGAGGTGCTGGCCAACTGGGCGGGCGAGCTGTGGACCACGGGCAGTGGGCGCCGCCCGGGCATCGTTCCCGGTGACGGGCGTTCCGGACCGCGGTTCCAGCTGGCCGAGGGCGATTGGTGGGTGGGGTTCCGTCCCAAGCCGTCGTCCGCGGAGCTCGCCCGGCTCGCCGAGCGGGTGACGGGCGACCGGAAGCGCGCCGGGGACGTGCTGCGCTGGGTGCGGGCGATCCGCCTGGTCTACGGGCCGATGCTGGAGGACGACACCGCGGCGTTCGAGGCGTTGCTGCACGGATTCCGGGCGCTGGACGAGGCGCGGGCGGTGCGCGGCGACCGGTCCCCGCTGACGTGGCGGGGGCTGCGGCACGAGGTCGGGGCGTACGTCGACGCGACCGGGGCGGAGCCGCTGCCGCTCAATCTTGCGCTGCCGCTCGTCCTGCTCTCGGCAGCCGGTTCGCTCGGGAGGGAGCTGAAGCTGTCCGGGCTCGACCTGAGCCAGCGCTGCGCCCCCGTGCGGGCCTGGGAGCAGGCCACCGCCCCGTACGGTGCGCAGGTGTCCGCCCAGGGCTTCGCGGTGTCCGCCCAGGGCCCCGGCGGCTCGACGGCGCGGGGATTTGTGAGCCCCGGACCCGCCTCCTTCGCCCCCACCGCCTCCACCACCCCGGCACCGCAGAGCGGCGCGGCCGCCGCGCCCACCACCCCGTACGACGCGGAGGCGCACGTCGACCAGATCCTGCGGGGTCTCGTCGGGCAGCAGCCGGCGCCGACGGCCGCGCGGGAGGCGTTGCGGCGGCTGAACGTGCTGCGGGCGGGCGTTCCCACGCTGCGCGGCGGGCCGCTGGACTTTGACGCGCTCGTCCGGCACGTGCTCATGCTGGACCCGGGCACGGCCGTGACCCGGGTGAACCGTGCCGAGCTGATGCGGGTCGCGATGGACCCGACCACGGGGAACGTCCGCAGCCTGGCACAGCTCTCCGCCCACTACCTGAAGCTGAACGGCGCTCTCGCCGCCGAGTTCCGCTGGAGGTCGTCCGACGGCCGCGCCCGGGGCATCGACTGGACCGGCGGACCCCGGCGGGACATCGACGTGGACCACATCTGGGACTACACGACGCAGCCCGACGGCACCGGCACCGGCACCGCCGGCAACAAGCGCACCGCCCCATGGCACCGGGTGGGCGCCCCGGCGCCGTACCTGCTGATGGGCTCCGAATCCGGCGACGGGCGGCAGGTCCGGGTGCGGGGCCGGCAGGGCTTCTCCCGGATGGCGCCGTACGAGGTCGTCATGGAGCTGATGGCCCTCGACGACGAACTGTCCGCACTGCCCTCCGACGTCCCCCTGCTGTCGCTGACCTCCTGGTCGGTCACGTACGGGCTCAAGACGGTGCGCGACGGCTCCGCGCTGCTCGGCCGCGACCTGTGGAACGGCAGCGGGTTCGTGGCCATCGTGCCGCTGCCGAACCAGCCCGGCCTGCACGGCATCGGCCTCGTGGAATCCCCGGGAGCGATGCCCGTGGGCGGCTGGCTGCTCACGGAGCACGGCATGCCGCGCTCCCACGACGACGGGGCCGAGGAATGGGAGCAGAACATCATCACCTTCCCCGTCATCGGCCGCGACCACCGGTCGACGGGGCACCTGTCCGTCAACCTCGCCGACAGGTCCGACGGCAGCTGGGGCAAGACCCGGCTGATGGCCGACCTGCCGACGATGACCCACTACGTCCACTACGACGCGGCGACCGACACCATCAGCGAGCCGATGCCAGTGCCGTGGCTGGAGGACGACCCCGACGCCGACCCGTACTTCGAGGCCAAACACGGCCTCCCCGGCCAGACCCAGTGGGCCGTGACGGGCGGCACGGAGAACACCAGCGGTCCGCGGTCGACCGCACCGCTGAAGCGGCGGCCGAGCCTGCGGATGAAGCCGCCGGGGGAGCCCATTGTGAAGATCGTCTGCCACAACGCGCTGCCCCCGGGCATCGGATACGTCGGCCCCAACGGTCCGCATCCGTTCGTCCCCGACCCGCTGGCCGTCATCTCCGAGGCCCAGCAGACGGCCAACGACGAGCGCCGCTCGGTGTACGGGACCCGGCATATGGTCACCGAACCCCTCCGGACCAGTAAGGGGCTCGTGGTCGGAACGGACACCGATGTCCGGGGCAGGAAGTACGGCCTGGAGCGGGTGCCGCCCGAGCCGACGGAGTCCGAGCTGGACGACCTCGCCCGTCAAGTCGAGCTGCACAAGGGGCCGGGGCCCGCGACGGACGCCGTCCGGGAGCGGATGCGGCGTCTGGTCCGGCTGCTCCGCCGGCAGTTCGGGCCCCGGGTGGAGAAGGCTGCCTCGTACCCCGTCCTGCTGGCGGGCGCCGCCGCGCTGGATGTGATGCTGCGCAACGACCCCGAGCTGACCCGCGTCCCGCTGTTCACCATCGAGCTGCTCCAGCGTGTGGCGCTGGCGGACCACAGGCGGCAGCCAGGCGGCGCCCAGCAGCCGTTCGGCCCGAAGTCCCTGGCGGACGTGCTGCGGCGGGCCGCCGAACGGCGTGCCCAGGACCCGGACATCGCCCTCACCACGTATGTCGGCCTGCCGATGCTCGTCCAGGTCGTGCGGGCCATGCTGCCCCCCGCGCAGTTCGACGCCTTCGCCGCGCAGATCCTGACCCTGCCGGGCCCCGGCCACGTGGGCGACGCGGAGCGGTCGCAGGCCCTGTGGACCGAGGTCAGGGCCCGGGAGCTGCTGGCCACCCTCCGGCGGGCCGGCGGCGAGCAGGCGGTGGACGCGTACGCCGCGAGGGTCCTGCACCTGGATGCCCCCGACCCGGGGAAGCGCCCGAATCTGGACCATCTGCTGCGGGTCGCCCTTGCCGCCGGCCGCGACGCCAACGTGACCAGGGAAGTGGCCACGACCCACCTGGAGTTCCTCGGCGCGTACTCCGACGACACCCTGATCCGGCACACGGACGGCTCGACGCTCGGCCGCGACGTCAGCGGAAGCAAGACCGGCACCGTCGACTTCGACCCGACCACGCTCACCCTGCTCCGGCGCGGGCCCGACGGGAAGCTCGTGGCCGACTCCACGGTCCAGGCACCCTGGTACGACCCGAAGAAGCCGAACGCCCCCCGGCCCATGCTGTACCGGGCGGGCCGCAAGGGCGACCGGGCCGAGGTGGCCGGTGCGGCGGTGCCCGACGAGGACGTCGGCGAGCTGATCTACCGCGATTACACCGCGGGCATCCGGCCCCTGGAGGCCCCCTGCGTCATGCTCATCCCGGGGGCCCGGCCGCGCTCCGGCGAGCCGGTCGAGGCGAGCCTGCCGGGCCAGGGCGCCCTGCTGGCGGGCCGGTCCATGTGGGCCGCGTACGGCACCCCGACGCTCCACACCGACCCGGTGACGGGAAAGACCACGGTCGCCCTGGAGCCGGATGCCTCGGGACGGCCGCTCACCGCGGCCGACTTCGAGGTCGTGCGCACGATCGACGTACGGAAGCCGGGCCAGGGCTTCACACCCGCCTCGTCCGTCACCACCGCGACCGGCACGTTCGTGCCGACGGCGCCGGTGCAGGCCCCGGCCACGCCGGACCCCGCCCCGGCCGGGCCGGCTCCCGCCCTCGGCCCCGTCGCCCCCGTCGTCCTGGCGCCGCAGGACGACACGACGGCCCCGCCTGCGGCTCCGTCCACCACCCCGTACGACGCCGAGGCGCACTTCGGCCAGATCCTGCGGGGTCTCTTCGGGCAGCAGCCGGCGCCGACGGGGGCGCGGGAGGCGTTGCGGCGGCTGAACGCGCTGCGGGCGGGAGTCCCCGCGCTGCGCGGTGGGCCGATGGACCTGGACGCGGTCGCGCGGCATGTGCTCATGCTGGCCGAGAACGCGCCGGTGACCTGGGACGACCGTGGTGATCTGTTGCGGGTGGCGATGGACCCGGCCATGGAGAACGCCCCGAGCCTGAGGCGGCTTTCCGCCTTCTACCTGAAGCTCAAGGGTTCGCTGTCCAACGAGTTCCGCTTCACCTCGGCGAATGGTGTGCGGGGTCTCAACTGGACGGACCTGGACGCGAAGACGCGCAACGTCGACATCGATAGCGCCTATCGGTTCGTCCAACGGCCCGACGGCGCTTTCGCCGTCGTGGGGACGCCGGAGCCCGCCGGGTGGCGATCCGGGCCCCATTCCCCGGCACCGTACCTGGTGATCACCGACGCGAAAATGAGCGTGGTCAAGGTGCTGGGCCGGAACGGTTTCCAGCGCGCGGCGCCGAAGGAGGTCGTGTTCGAGCTGCTGGCCCTCGACGAGGTGCTGAGTGGTCTGCCGGGCGACGTTCACGTGCTGATGGTGATTTCCCACCTGAACGCCCTGAGCCCCGAGCCGGTGCGCATCGGTGCCGAACTGCTCGGCCGGCCGGTGTGGTCCTCGAGCGGGCGGACACTTCTCCTGCCCCTGAGCGTGTTCCCCTGGATGGGGATCGGCCTCGACATGTCCGAGGACCAGGCGTTCCTGGCGGACTGGCTGCTCACCGATCCGGGCATGGCGCGCCGGGACGACGACGGAAGCGAGGAGTGGGAGCAGCGGGTTCTCTCCTTCCCGGTCGTCGGCCCGGACCACCGGTCGATCGGGCACCTGTCCCTCGCCCTCTCCGAGCCGTCCGCATTCTGGCGGAAGAACACACTGATGGCGCTGGACCTGCCGGCGATGACGCACTTCGTCCATCTGGACCCGGCGACCGGTGAGGTCAGTCCGCCGCAGCCGCTGCCGTGGGTGGAGGCGGGGGAGCCCATGCCGTATTTCGAGGTCAAGCACGGAGACCCCGGCGTGACCTATTGGGCTCTGCATGATGGTGAGCGGCTGACCACCAGCGGGTCGCGGACGTCCGGTGCCCTGAAGCGGCGGCGGAGCCTGGACCGGCTGCCCAAGGAACACCCCGTCGCGCGGATCGCGTGCCACAGCGCGGCACTCCCGGGTATCCGGACCACGGGGGTTTACGGCCCACCACCGTTCGTCCCTGATCCGCTGGCGGTTGTTTCCGAAGCCCAGCAACAGGCCAACGACGAGCGCCGTGTGCGGTACGGCTTCCTGAGCTCGACGAGTCCGCGTATCTCACGGCAGAACGGCGACTTCATCGGTGCGTTCACCGATCCCCGGGGCCGTGTCTACCGCCCGGTGGCGGCGGTGCCGGAGCCGGGGCCGGCCGAACTGGACGATCTGGCCCGTGATGCCGGGATGTACACCGGGCCGGGTCCGGTGCCGGAGGAGGTCCGGGACCGGGCGCGACGCCTGGTGCGGCTGCTGCGCCGGGCGACCAACCCCCGGATCGGGACGTCGGCGGAGTTCCCGGAGCTGTGGCGGGGGATCGGCGCGCTGGATGTGATGCTGCGCAACGATCCCGAGCTGGCCGGTGTCCCCCTGTTCACCGTGGACCTGTTCGTGCGCGTGGTGTTGGCCTATCAGGCGCAGCAGCCTGCCGGTTCGCAGCTCACCGGACCGGACGCCGCGACGGCCGTGCTGAAGCGCGCGGGGGAGCGGCGGGCCCAGGAACCGCGGCTGGCACTCACCGACTTCGTCCGGCTGCCGGTCGTCGCGGAGGTGGCGGCCATGGTGGCGCGGCCCGACTTCGACAACCTCACCGTCAGCGCCCTTCAGCTGTCGGGTACGGATCAGGTGGGCGACGCGGAGCGGTCGCGGATGCTGTGGGCCGAGGTCGCGGTCCGGGAACTGCTGTACGGGATCAGGCAGGAGGACCCGCAGAACGCCCAACAGCGAATCGACTCGGCCGGAGCCAGGATGCTCCACCTGAGTGCCCCCGATCCGGCGCGGCGCACGGAAATGTTCCAGCTGCTGCGGCGGGCGGCGGCTTTCGGCCGTGACCTCGGCAATCCGGCGGAAGTGGGCGCCCTCCACCTCCAGACTCGCGGCGCGTTGAAGAACGCCACGCTCATGGCCACCACGGGCGGCGCGGGGATCGGCCGTGACTACGGCGCCCACCGGACCGGGCCCATCGACTTCGACGGCACCAAGGTGACCTTGCTGCGCCGTGCGGCCGACGGGTCGCTCGTGCCCGATTCCACGGTCCAGGCACCCTGGTACTCCCCGAACAAGCCGCACGCCCCGGTGCCCTGGCTGTTCCGGGCCGACCAGCAGGGTGGCCTGGCCGTCATCGATGGCCCGGTGCCGCATGCCGAGGTCGGCGAGCTGTTCTACCGCGACCCGGTGCTGACCCATCACCGCGAGAACGTCCACGTCATCCTGCTCGTGGAGGGGGCCCGGCCCCGTCCCGGTGAGTCCATCGTGGACAGCATGCCGGGCCAGGGAGCCCTGCTGTCGGGCCGGTACACCTGGTCCGCGTTCGGCAAGCCGACGCTCTACACCGATCCGCAGACGGGGAAGACCACGGTCGCCCTGGAGCCGGACGCCTCCGGCCGGCCGCGCCCCATCACCGACCTCGGGCTGGTGCGCCCACGTGACATCCGCGGGAGTTTCGGTGCCCCCGCGCCCGCGCCCAAGGTGCTCACCGTTGCGACGGCCCAGGCTCCCGCGCCCACCGCGCCCCTGGCTCTCGCCGACCGGGCCCGTGCCCGCGGTGCGGACGGGCGGATGACGCATGGCTGGTGAGCTCCGACCCGGCACCCCACGCCGACGCCGCCCACATCACCCCACGGCCGCGGCCACTTCGGCCGCCCCGCACGCACCGGTCCCTGAAGAGAACGGACTGGGGCTCCCCGACGCGCCCTCCGACGACACTCCATCGGCCGAGGCGCACCGTGACGCGCGAGCCGATGCGTGCGGCCCCCGACAGCGATCCGGCGGTGGCCGTAACCTCAAGAACCCCTCAGTTGGTGGACGAGCGGCTGCCCGCGCATGTGATGATGCGGACACCCGATCTTCTCGATCACTTGCCCGGGGACGGGGAACTGGCGTTCCTCAACTCCTCCGCCCCGGTGGCCCAGCTCGTACCGGTGAGCGAGTCGCGGGTGAGCCGCGCGGGATGCGCACGACGCGCCCCGGGAAACGAAGCGGGCACACCGGGCAACCCCGCAGGGGTGTGCCCACATCATCGACTATGCCGAGCAATTCCAGCAGTGAGCCAGCCGGCCCAGTAAGCGAGGACAGCATGAGCGACAACGGCGCTTCCGCCGCGGTCACCCCATCCGAATCGGCCGAGCCGTCGACCGGCTTCGCGGAGTTCGAGCCGGCCGCCGGATCCCCGGAACCCGGGACGTCCGACGACACCGAAGTGCCGGAGCCACCAGAGGAGTTCGTCAAGGCCGCCAAGCTGGCGCCGAACCACTGGCTCTACCTGACCGACCCCGCGTGGCGGGGCGAGGGCCCGCCGCCGGACTGGGCCGTGGTGGGACAGTGGCGCTCCGACGACGACGGCGAGATCGTGGAGTGGCAGGACAACGAGAACTACCAGCCCTCCCCGGAAGCGCTCGGCTGGCCCGAGCCCGAGGACGACGTGGACGCCGCCATCCAGCTCGCCACCACCGGCTACGGCCCGGCCGAGGACGTCACCGCCGCCCTCGCCAAGGCCGAGGTCGCGGTGCTCGTCACGGCCGACGGCGAACCGGTGAGCGCGTCGGCGCCGGACGGCACGGCGGTGGTCCCCATCTACACCTCGCCCCGCTATCTGCACGCGGCCGGACGCCTGGGGTTCGAGCGGGTGCGGGTGCCCGCGTTCCTGGAGCGGCTTCCGGAGGGCCACAGCCTCTGCATCAACAGCTCCGCCCCCGTCAGCATGGTGATGACCACGGACGGCCTGGCGGACATCATGGCCGCCGCGGCCGAGGCCCCCGCGGAGGAGGCCGGGGCGGAGGAGCCCGAGGTCGAGTGGCCGACGACGGTGACCCGCGAGGGCACCGCACAGGGAGCCGATGAACCGGCCCAAGGGCGACAGCCGTTGACCGAGGCGTAAGTGGCCGCCGACCGGACGGCTGCCGGTGGCGACCACGAGGGGAATTGCTAGTTCTGCGGCCCGTGGCTGGACAGGGGCACCTGCTCGCCATATTCACTGCGTACAGTCCAATTCCCTTGGCATCACAGGGCACTTCAACCCCATGGACGACGACCAGGTGACAACGGCATGAGCGAGATCCCCCGCCGGTGCGCTGCTCCGGCCGAGCCGGAGCACGAAGGAGAGACGACGTGACCCGTTCCGGCGGTGGCCGGCCGCGCTGGTTCGGCGGTCGTGGCAAGGCGGGACGCGGTGACCGGCGGTCCACCGCGCCCGCCGCCGCGCCCTCGGGGCGGAGCCGGACGAGGCGATGCTCGCCGAGGAGTACGGCGCGCTGATCCTCCTCCGCTCCGCCCTGGACACCACGATCAGCCAGACGCATGTCGACGAACTGGTCGATCTGCTGGGCTCCGAGGCGGGCATCGCCACCGTCGTGACCGGCGTCGCGCCCGCCTCCGGCGCCCCGGTGGAGGAGTTCTGGCAGCGCCTGGGGGAGGTGTTCGACTCGCTGCGCGAGGCGGGCACCGGCACCGTACGGCTCGTCATGTCCGGCGCGGGGGAGGAGCGGCCGGACCGCCCGTCCGTGGCCCGGCGGGTAGCCGACGCGTGGGAGCTGGAGGTGATCGCCCCGGACGGCGACGTCCAGATGGTCCCCGGCGGATCGCTTTTCGTACAGCCCGATCCGCCGCGCCGCCGGGGCTGGTGGAGTTTCTCCCCGGGCGTGCAGCCGGTCGCTCTCGGCGCCCGTCAGCCCGCCCCCGCCTGGCAGTCCGGGGTCGAGCAGGTGCCGGCGCGCACCGACAGTGGCTGTGTCATCGAACAGATCCCGGCGGGGCTGCTGGCCCGCTCCCCGCACGCGACCGCCCCTCAGCGCGGCGACCTGTGCTACTCGGTGCCCGTGGACCCCCGAGGGCCCACTGTGCTGGTCGGTGTCCCCGAGGGCGGGGACGTCTCGGCCTCCGACGTCGGTGAGGTGTTGTCGGCCCTGCCGCAGGCGCTGTGGTCCAGGATCCGGCTCGCCCCCGGCAGCCCCCGCGACATCCTGCGCACGGGGCAGTTGGCCGCCGAAATGCTCGACACCGAGATCGTGGTCTATACGGGTCTGCCGCTGCTCGCCCCCAGCGCCCCCACGGAGCGCGGTGTGGCCCGAGCCGTACTCGTCGGCGCCGACGGCAACCCGCGGTGGCGGCCCTTCGTGGACGCCGTGGTGTGCGCCCCCGCGACGGAGGACGAACCCGCCCCGAGCCCGCGCCTGCTGCGCTGGAGCCCGCCGTTGCCGGGCCCCGGCAACCTCGAGCATGGCATCGTCCGGCTCTCCGACCGCTGGCAGGCCACGGTGACCCGGGCGGGCCTGTGGATCACCGAACGCGACGGCCAGGCGCCCTCCGCCTCGACCCGTGCGGTGGACGCCGAGGGCCCCGCAATCGAGGTCGGCCGCCCCGGTGAAGAGCTGGACCCGTCGCTCTGGCCCGAACTCACCCGGCTCTTCGAGAGGCTGGGGGCCGATGTGCGCAACCGGGCGCGGCTGTACGTACACGGCACGGCCACGGACGGCGGCCGCGCACTGCGCGCGATCGCGGCGCGGCACGGCGTCCGAACCCTCCGCTTCACCCCCCGCCCGGCCCCGGCCCTCGCCACCCGCCCGACATCGCGCACCGCCCCACCCCCGGTCGCCCACCCCACAACAGGCGCCCGCCCAACCCCTGCCGCCCGTCCGGCCGCCGACGTGCCCTCGCTCCCCGGCTCCCGCCCGGCCGCCGCGCCCGGCTCGACCACCGCGGCCTCCGCAACCGGTCCGACCGCCAAGGCCGCGGCAACGGGCTCGGCCGCCGCCGCAGGCTCAGCGCCCGGCCCTCGCCCGAGCCGCAGCACACCCCCACAGCCCGGCAGGGGCCCAGCCCCGACTCCGGGCTACGGCCCCGCCCGACGCCCCACATCAGGAACCCCATCGGCCCCCGGCACCGGCCCGCAACCCAGTGCACGCCGACCCCCCGCCCCGCACCCGGCAGGCGGTACGCCTCCCCCTTCCGGCCCCGTCCCGTCCGGACACTTACACCCGACCCCCGGCGACCGCCCGGCGCCGGGCAAGCCGTTGCCGCCGCGTGCGGACCTGAGCCCGGGCCCGCGGTTGGGGGCAGGGCCGTGGTCAGCAGGTGGTCCGTCTCCGGTGTCCGGTCGCTCATTTCCGTCGGCTGACGGGTCCTCGGAGCCGGGCCCGCCCCGGCCACCGCGCCCCGGTCCGGAGGGGGCCGCTCCGGCCCCCGAGCCCGGCACGACTCCGTCGCATGGCGACGTACCGTCGGCCCCCGGCGTGTCCCCGGCATCCGGGACGCGCCCGACGGATGGCGAGCGGTCCACAACCGATCCGGTTCCGGCACCCGGCACGTCCGCGGCGCCCCGTACGCGACCGGAATCCGCCCCCTCCGTGACCGGTGGAGGGAAGCCCGCGCCCGGGCGGCCTCCGTCCACCGGTGCGACCCCGGGACCGGGCCCACGGTTCGGGCGCGACTACTGGGCCGCAGCCGGTCCGTTCCCGGTGCCTGACACGTCGTCGGCGTCCGACGCCGCCCCGTCGCCTGACGGGGACGCGGGGTCCGGTGCGGACACCGAGGCCCCTACGTCCCCGGCCGCCGGGGAACGGCACGTGACGCCCGGTCCGCCGCCCGGCGGTGAACCACTGCGGTCCGCCGCGCCCACGCCGACCCCCACGCAGCCGGCACCCGCCGAGAGGGCCGGGGCGGAGGAGGCCGTGTACGTGCCGCCGCCCCCTCCGGCGCGGCCGCCGATGATGAGCGTGTCCTCGGGCTCGGGGGATCCGGACGAGAAGCGGCCCGAGCCCGCGGAGACGGAGCCCGCCACCGCCCCAGAGGAGACCGTCGAACCGGCCGAACCCCAACAGCCCGCCGAGCCCGAGCTCGCCGAGTCCAACCCGGGCCCGGACCCGGAGCCGGACCTGGACTCGGAGCCGGAGCCGGAGCCGGTACTGGTCCCGACGCCACCGGTGCGGCGGGTGGCGGCTCCGTTGCCGCCGGTGCCGTTTCAGCCCGGACACGTCAGCACCGAGGCCGAACGCACCGCGTTCCGGGCGCTCGCGGAGAGGGTGTGGGACCGGCACGGGACCGCCGTGGGCCGTATGCTCACCCGGTTGCCCGCACTGCGCGGGCAAGAGCAGGATGCGGCGCGCGCCGATCTGATCGCGCTGCATCTGTATCTGCACACCTCCGAAGGCGCGTTGAGCCACGACGAGTTGGCCCGTGCGCTCCGCCACGGCGACAAGCCGCTGCTGCCGTACGCCGCCTGCCTCGCCTCGGGGCTGCGTCGGCTGCCGTCGTACCGCGGTGTGGCGTTCCGCGGCGCCGGGGCGGAGGACATCGACGACGGGTTGGCACCCGGGGACCTGCTGCGGGATCCGGCGCCGGTGTGCGCGCTGCCGCTCGCGGCCGGCGCGCCGCGACCGCGCGGTGCGCAGTACGCCATCTCCTCGGTCACCGGGCGCCGGGTGCGCCAGCTGACCGACCGGCCCGGGGCGGGTGCCGCCCGGGACGAGGTGGTGTTCCCGCCGGGCACCCTGATGCGGGTGCTCGATGTACGTGAGGAGGGCGACGCGCCGCTGATCCTGCTGCGCGAGGTCCCTCTCACCACGCCGAACGCACAGCCCGAGCCCGGCGCCGCGGAGCTTGATGCCGCGGACCGCGCGGCGCTCGACCGGATGGACGAGGTGCTGCGCGGCCACGCGGTGGCGCCGGGCCCGTTCAGCTGGCCCGAGTTGTGCGACGGCCCGCTCGGACAGACCGCGAACCGGCCGGTGTCCGACTGAACCAGGCACTACCGAAACGGAGACTTGATGCCACAAAAGGACAACGAGGGCCACTCCGGCCCCACGGTGCGGCGTACCGTCACCATGCGTGGAACGATCGCCGAACCGGATTCCGGGCTGCGTCCCCGGGCGGGTCGCAAGGAGGCGAAGGAATCCGGGGCGAAGGAGCCGGAGGCGACGCCCGAGCCCGTCCACGGGCCGACGGTGGAGACGCCGCCGAGCACCGCCGCCACGTCGGAGGGGTCCTCGACCCCGTCCACCGACAACGCGTCCACCGACAACGCGTCCACCGACACGTCGTCCGCCGACCAGACCACGGACGAGGCGACCTCGGCTCGCAAGAGCGACGACCAGCACGACGCCGGCGTCGGCTCCCTGGTCGCCACCGAGGGTGGAAGCCCCCCGAGCGCGTCCAAGGGAGACGGTGCGTCGGACGACGGGGACGAGCCGCCGTCCGGCCGCCCGACCAAGGCCCTGCTGGCCGCGGCGGGCATCGGTGGCGCGCTGCTGATCGCCATACCGTTCCTGGTCGCCGGTACCAACAACGAGGACGACAGCGAACCGGCGGCGCAGGCCCGCCAGACGTCGGCCCACACCATGCCGACGAACGACGAGGACGACGCCCCTGGCGTCTACGCCCCGAAGTCGCCGTCGGCCGACAAGCCGAGTTCGAAGGCCAAGGCCAAGGTGAAGTCCAAGGCCCCCGAGAGCCCGGCCAGGCCGAGCCAGAGCCCCACGAAGGAGGTGCAGGAGGCGTCCCGCACCGTCCCCAAGGAGGGCATAAAGGCGTCGCCGAAGCGGGCCGTGGCCCCGGTCGACTACTCCAACAAGAAGAACGTCCTGCTCAAGAACGTGCCCACCGGCAAGTGCGCCGACATCCCTTACTACGGCAAGGGAAAGGTGGACGGTCCGGTCCGGCAGTACGACTGCGACGGCACGGACGCCGACAACCAGATCTGGAACTTCGAGGTGCGGTACAAGGGCAAGGGGCCCGGCTCCGCCAACCTCTTCCAGATCCGTAACGGCAAGGACGGCCTGTGCATGGACCTGCCGTATTACGGCGGTGCCGACCACGGCCAGGAGGTCACGGAGTTCCACTGCGACGGCACCACCAAGGACAACCAGTTGTGGTGGCTGGAGAAGCGGGGCGACAAGAAGTTCTGGATCCACAACTACGCCAGCAATCAGCAGTGCCTGGCGGTGAAGGGCGCCCGGGGCACGGGTGACCCTCGCGCCTCGCTGGCCATCGGGCCGTGCAGGTCGAACGCCAACCACGAGTGGACGTTCTGAGAAACGGCCACCCGCGGGCACCAGCGGGCCCCTTCCGCCCCACGGCGGAGGGGCCCGCGTCCCGGCCCGTCGCTCGGCCCGGCCGGAGTCCGGCGCTCAGCCGCGTTGGGCGGCGTCGTAGGCGGCTCGCGCGGTCTTGTCGAGCGTCGGGCCGTACATCGGGGTGCCGCCGTCGCCCTCGCCGTGGCTGTTGACCGAGACCACGGTGCCCTTGCCGGTGGCGGAGTCGAAACCGGCGAGCCAGGGGCCGCCGCTCGCGCCGCCGCCGAGGTCGCAGGGGACGCGTTGCTCGTTCTCGGGAGCGCGCTGAGAGGTACCGGCGCAGTACAGCAGTTCCTCGCCGCGCTGGGGAGTGGTCCCCGGATAGCCGAAGGTGGTGATCCGCTCACCGGCCGGGCGGCCGAAGGCGATGTTCTGTGCCCCTACCGCGTCGGTGAGCCGCTTCCCATTGGCCGGGGTGGCGACGACCATCGCGGCTACGTCGTTGACGGTGTCCTCGGCCCAGGAGCGCGGTGTCATGGTCGCCTTGACGGCATAGCGGCCGTACGGCGCCTTGCCCTTGGCGTAGCCGGGGGCGAAGACGATGTCGCTGTAGGTGTTGGCGGGCGAGGAGCCGAGGCGTGCGCAGTGGGCGGCGGTCATGATCACTGAGCGGTTGCCGCTGGTGACGGCGCTGGCCGTGCACCAGGTGTCCTTGCCCCGTGAGTCGGAGAAGAAGAGTCGGCCGATGCTGGGGATGCCCTTGCCGGTCCAGGGCTTGCTGAGCGGTCCGGTCGGCCCCAGGTCGATGTCGCGGCCGACCTGCTTCATGCGCGCGGGCGTCCAGTACGAGAGGGCGGCAGCCTGCTCCGCCGCCGTGTAGGTGACCGTGCTGACCTGCCCCGTTCCAGCGGCGGCGGCCGGGGCCACCAGGGGCCGGACAGGGCCAGCAGGGCGGTGGCGAGACCGGAGACGGCGCGGCGCGCGCCTCGGGACGGGCTGGGCGACATGGGGGTGTCCTCTCGGATGATCGGGATCGGTCGGGATCGGGGCCGGGATCGGGCGAACATTCGGAAGGATGCGATTCCGGCGAGTGAGGTGCATCCGCCGTGTGATCTTTCGTCGCCACGGTCGGAGCGGGCGAGGTCAAGGCGTACGGGCAGGATCCGCTCCACGGGCGCATCGGCAAAGGCCCGCCCGCCGGGCCTGGTCAGCCCGGCGGACGGATGTACCGGTTGCGCAGGTTCGTGATCAACCCGTCGGTGTCGACGGTCGCGTGCTCGACCCCGGCCGCGGTCATCAGGCTGCCGTCGACCCGGCGCGCCGCGACGACCCAGTGCGACTCGATCGTGCCGTCCTCAAGAATCGTGGTGGTCCAGTAGTGCTTGCTCTCGGCCACCGCTGCTACGAACACCCGGTAGAACTCCATGATCGCGGCGATGCCGGTCACCGGCTCGTCGCGCAGCCTCACGGTGGCGTCCGGCGTGAAGATCGTGGGGAGCTCCTCCAGCGCCGACGGGTCCCGCACCGCGCGGTCGGCGAGCTCCATGTAGCGGTCGAGTGCTGTCCGCGTCGTCCGGCCCGTCACATCGTCTCCGTCATCGCGTACTCCTGCCGGATCTGCTCCTCCGGCACACCGTTGACCCGCGCCGCGCGAAGCACCAACTCCGGTGCCAGCAGCGACGCGGGATGGGCGGTCATGAACCCCACCGCCCGCAGGGCCGTGCCGACCTGCTCGTCCCGGCCCGCCGCCTCCCGCACCTGTCGCACGGCCCACGCCTGCCGCCGCTCCTGCTCGGTGTCCGGTGGCGCTGCCAGGCCCAGCCGGATGGCGTCGCCGGCCGTGGACGTCTGCCAGGCGGCTTCGACGACGACCTTTTCCAGCTCGAGGAAGTGCCGGGCGGGGGCGTCCAGGTCGGGGCCGGAGCACAGGTACTCCGACAGGCAGGAGGCGTGGATCGCGGCGGAGGACATACCTTGCCCGTACAGGGGGTTGAACGAGGCGACGGCGTCACCGACGACCGCCAGGCGGGCGGGGAAGCGGTCGAGCGCCTCGAAGTGGCGCCACCTGCTGTCGGGGTGGCGGTACGGGACGACCTCGCCGACGAGTTCGCCCTTGACGGCTTCCTGGAAGATCGGTGGCAGCTCACGGCACCGGGCAACGAACTCGTCGGACGTGCGGCCCTCCGCGCCGTTGCCGAAGTAGGAGAGCATCACCGCCCACTGCTGGTTCTCGACCGGGCTGACCGCCGCCCCGGCGATGTCCTTCGGGAAGTGCGGGCTGTAGCGGGAGATGCCGCTGAGGGGACCGTCCCAGTCGGTCGAGCGTGTGAAGCGGGCGGACAGATAGCGGATGTCGGCCGGGAGCCGTTCCGCCTCCGGTCGAGGCCAGCCGCCCCGCTCCAGCCAGTCGGTCAGCCTGCTGCCGCGACCGGAGGCGTCGACGACGAAGTCGGCCGGGACGACGACGTGGTCGCCGCCGACCGCGTAGCGCACCGACCTGACCGCGCCGCGCGCGTAACCCAGCCCGGTGACGCGTCCACTCACCAGCTCGACGCCCGGCAGTGCAAGCGTGCGCCGCCGGATCAGCGACTCCAGGAAGGGGCGGCTGCTCCCCACGAACTGCGCGTTGGGGGTGGCGATCTGCTCGACGTCGTCGAGGTAGGTGGCGGTGCGCTCCGGACCGCACGAGACAGCACCCTCGCCGAGAGCCTGTGCCACGACACCGGGGAAGAAGCGTTCGAGCTGCGCGCGCCCGCCGGGCAGCAGGAGGTGCACCTGGGGGCCCTGCGGGACGCCGGGACGAGCCGCGCCGCTCAGCGCGGCTTCCGGGCGGTCGGGCTCGATGATCACGACACGGTTGGCGTGGTCCGCGAGCACCCGGGCCGCGACCAGGCCCGCGACGCCGCCGCCGAGCACGCAGGCGGTGCCGAGACGAACCTCGGTGGGGACCGGTGTGACGGTGGTGGTGAGCCGCTCGAAGACCGCGGCGGGAGAGTTCGGCATGTGCTCCCTCATGCGTCGTGGACGTCGTCCCAATCGAGGAGACTTCGCAGGAATGTTTCCCGTACGAGACCGACGGGCACGGTCCCACGGCACAGCAGCGCGGTGACGGTCAGCACGGGAGCGTCGGCGTCGCCGGGCGGTCGCACGGCGGGTTCGAGGCGGGTCGGTTCAAAGGACGTGACCATCACGCGCCGCACACCACCACCTGCGGCCAGCGCGGGCCCCAGCGGTGTGTTGGTGGTGCTGAGGACGGCGCGTTCCTCGGGGCTTATGCGATCGAGCGCCACGACGGCGCTCGCGGTGACGACCTTGTCGGTCCCGGCGCGCAGATGAACGGTGCGGAACTGCACACGGGCACCCGTCGAGAGCCACATCAGTTCGGCCACCCGCTCCGGCGGTAAGAAGGCGTCTCCCTCCGCCTGCGCCGAACCCCGGCTGAATGTCCGCTCGGCCGCCGGGATGAGCAACCGGCCATCCGCGCGGTGGCGGACCTCCACGGTGACCGGAGCACCACACCACTCCTCCAGCACCTCGGTGGCCAACCTCTCCGGCTCCCGCAGGAGCGACACGAACCGGGCCAGGCTGCGCGACTCCGTGCGCCCGGACGACGGACCTGCATGCATGTGCTTGCTGCGCCGCCCCTCCGGTGCGACCGCGTGGCCGCGCCTCACAAGACTCTCCCCGTAACAATGGCGACGAGCGCGAGCCACCCGAAGAAGCGATTCGACACGAACTTTTCCCGGCAGTCGGCGGGGTTGTCGATATCCACCGTCACCACCTGCCAGAACAGCTGCGCCACGCCCGGCAGAAACAGCGCGTAGAACGTCCAGTGCACACCGGCGACCGCTCCGGCGGCCACGATCCCGACCACGGTGGCCCCGTAAAACCCGGCGACCCAGGGCCGGGTCGCCCTGCCGAGGTGCAGCGCGAGGGACTTCACCCCCACCTGCACGTCATCCGCCTTGTCCTGGTGGGCGTAGATCGTGTCGTACCCCAGCGTCCAGAAGAAACCGGCGACGTAGAGCAGGAGCGCGGGAGTCTCGATCCTCCCGGCCACCGCGAGCCAACCCGCGAGGATGTAGAGGCCGAAGACCATCCCCAGCCAGGCCTGCGGCCAGTAGGTGATCCGCTTCATGAACGGGTACGCGACCACCAGCGGATAGGAGGCGGCCACGAGCACCGCCGCCGGAACGCTGGCCACAGCCAGCACGAGCAGCGCCGCCACCGCCTGCACCACGGCGAAGACGAGCGCTCCCGCGACCGTGACCGTACCGGCCGGGATCGGCCTCGCGACGGTACGTGCCACCCGGGCGTCGACCTCGCGGTCGGCGAGGTCGTTGACGGTGCAGCCGAAGCCGCGCACCAGCACCGCACCGACCGCGAACAGCAGCACATGCCGCCAGTCGGGCAGCCCCGCCGAGGCGAGCGCGATCCCCCACAGACCGGGGAGGAGGTACAGCCAACTGCCTATGGGCGCGTGCATACGCGCCAGCTGGAGATACGGGAGGACGGCCTTCGGCGCACGCGGCACGACCGACGCCGCGACGCTCGGCACGACAAACCGGTACCGCCCGCTCTGCTGCGAGGGTTGAGCGGAAATATCGATCACCTGACCGTGCGAGAACGATTTTCGTGACTCTCGCAGAAAGGTCTCCTCAAATACCCTAGTTTCCCCGTGGTCCTGGACACGTCCGTGTCGCGCCGCGTCTTGCCCCGCTGAGTTCGAGGCACATCCGATGCCGGACGCTGAAGATGGAGCTAGACGAACTGGTCGCCCTGTGCGCGAAGCACCCTGCGCAAGACCTTGCCGTTGGCGTTGCGGGGCAGTGCGTCCAGCCATACGACGTCCTGCGGAACCTTGTACCAGGACAGGGTGGATCGGGCGAGCTCGACCAACTCGGCAGCAAGTGCGTCGTCACCCCGCACCGGCCCTTCCTCGGGCGAGCCTGGTGCCGCAGTGGCGACGACGTAGGCGCGTAGGCCCGTGTCTCCGTCCGTGCGCCGCACGGAGCTGACCGCCGCCTCCAGTACGCGGGGGTGGCTCTCCAGCAGGCGTTCGACCTCGTTCGGTACCACGTTCTGTCCGCCGATCACCTCGACGTCGTCGAGTCGGCCGTGCGCGTGTATGACACCGTTCTCGTCGATCGAGGCGAGGTCGCCGGTCGGCCACCACATGTCGGTCTGGATGTCGGGTCCGAGGCTGCCGCGGGCGACGCCGAGGGTGGCGACGGGGACGCGGATGTGTAACTCGCCCTTGCTGCCGATGGGTAGCTCCCGTCCGTCGGTGTCGACGACACGTACCGGCTTGCCGGGTAGGGGCAGGCCGACCGCCGACGGCACGTCGTAGTCCGCGGGCAGCCCGAGGGCAACGCCACCGGCCTCCGTCGTGCCGTAGGTATTGAGCAGCCGGTCGCCCAGGATCGGTATCAGCTGCTCGCGTAGTCGCGCGGTGAGTACCTCCCCGGCACAGAAGGCCTGACGGATGTTGCCCAGCACTTCGGCGTGGCCGGGTTCGAGCAGCAGCCGGGCCAGGAAGCTCGGCTGCGCGAACAGGACGGTGACGTTGTGCCGGCGCATGAGCTCGACTGCGGCGGCCGGGGACGCGCGGGGCCGCGACAGTACGGCCGTCTGCCCGGTTTCGAGGGTGGTGAACACCGATGCACTCAGCCCGCCCACGAAATACATGCGCGACACCGAGAACCCGACGGTGTCGGGGCCGCTCACCAGGCCGGGCCCGCGGGGGGCGCCGAGGTCGCGGTGGCGGAAGAAGCACAACTTCGGCGCCCCGGTGGTGCCGGAGGTGAACACGGCCAGCGCGGCGGCGTCCCCGCCCGTGGCGAACACCTCGTCGGGCTCTGCCGCGAGGAGCGGACCGACTTCGGTGGTGGGAGTCAGCCCGGTGTCCCCGAGCCATCCGGCGGTCTCCGGGTCGACCACGGCAAGCGCCGGTTCGGCCGTGGCCACGTCGCGCGTCAGATCGTCCCGGCTCATCTGGACGTTCACCGGCACCGCGACGAGACCGGCCTGCCACGCACCGAGCAGACACCACACCATCTGCACACTGTCGGGTAAGGCGAGCAGCACCCGGTCACCGGCGCGCAGGCCGTGCGACCGGTATCCGGCCGCCACCCTCGCCGCCCCGTCGAGCACCTCCGCGAAGGTCCACGCCCGGCCGTCGGCGTGGAACGCGGTCCGTTCGCTCCACCCCTCCACGCGCACATGCTTCGCCCAGCGACGCGTCAAGTTCTCGGACTTGTCCACCCGATGTTCCTTTCTCGATCCGGGAAACGTCGCCCCATCATGTCCACCGTCACGGCAGGAGGACGGCCACCCAGCGAGTAGTCCTGGTCAACGAGCTGTCGGCTCAGCATCGTCGACGGAAAGTCACACTCACTGCCTTTCACGGCAGATGGCGGCAAGGTGGGTGGCGTAGAAGGCGGTGAGCTTGGCGACGGCCGGGGTGACGTGCTCGTCCTTGTCGTAGAGGGAGATGTGGGTGCCGCCGTCGATGACGAAGAGTTCCTTGGGCTCGGCTGCCCTTTCGATGGCTTCGTGGCTGATGTACGCCGTGTTCGCGTCGGATCCGGTGATCATCAACAGAGGGCGGGGCGAGATGAGGTGGATCAAGGCATACGAGTCGTACTGGATGATCTGGTCGAGGCTGCGGACAGGCCAGGGCTGGACCGCGCGTGGGTGGTAACCGCGTGGCGTGCGGTAGTACTCGTAGGTCTCGGCGTCCACGGCCTCGGTGATCCATTCCTGCCGGGGGACGGCGTCGCCGCGGGCCTCCGCGGTACGTGCGGCCCCGGCGAGCTCGAGCATGGAGCGCATGGTCTGCGGGTCCTGGGTGCGGCCGAGGCCGTCGCGCATCACCGTGCCCAGGTCTCCCGCGCTGACCGTGGCGACGGCCTTGATGCGCAGATCGGTCTGGGCGGCGTAGGGGACGTAACCGCCGGAGGCGCAGATACCCAGAGCGCCGATCCGGTCTGGATCGATCTCGTCTCGGGTGGCCAGGAAGCTCACGGCGGACTTGATGTCCTCGGCGCGCTGGAATGGGTCCTCCAGACCACGCGGCTCGCCCTCGCTCTCGCCTTGGTAGGCGGCGTCGAAGACCAGCGCGGCGAAGCCCTCGCGGGCCAGGCGCTCGGCGTAGATGCTCGCGGTCTGCTCCTTCACGCCGCCGCCCGGGTGGGAGACGACGATGGCCGCAAGCCGATCGGAGATGGGCATATCGGGCAGGAAGAGGGTGCCGGCGAGCTTGAGATTGCTGCTGAGGAAGGTGACGTCCGGCTTCATGCCCTCGACCCTGGCAGGCGCCCCACGCTGGGATAAGGGGACAGAACTGGCCCCCTCACCGGCTGTCCCTCGATGCGAGACTTGATCGCATGAGCAGCGAACTGGGTGACTTCCTCAAGGCCCGGCGCAGGGAGCTGAGCCCCGCGACGGCCGGGCTCCCCGACGACGGGCGGCGGCGGGTCCCGGGCCTGCGCCGGGAGGAGATCGCCCTGCTGGCGTCGATCAGCCCCGACTACTACACCCGTCTGGAACAGGGGCGTCGCCGGGCCTCCGAGCCGGTGCTGGACGCCCTTGCACGCGCGCTGCGGCTCAGCAAGGACGAGCGTGCCTACCTCTTCGAGCTCTCGGGCAAGGATGCCGGCCGACCGCGCCGACGGCCCACCCAACGGGTCCAGCCGCAGCTGCGGCGCCTGCTCGACGATCTCACCAACACCCCGGCCCTCGTCCTTGGCCGGTGCACCGACATCCTGGCGTGGAATCCGCTGGCTGCCGCGCTGTTCACCGACTTCGCGCTCCTTCCGGAGCACAGACGCAACTTCGTACGCCTGGTGTTCTGCGACCCGACGGTACGGGCCCTGTATAGCGACTGGGACTACGTGGCGCGATCCTGCGTGGCGCAGCTGCGGATGGAGGCAGCCCGGGACCCGGAGAATCCGCGCCTGACGACGCTGGTGGGAGAGCTGTCGGTGCAGGACCCGCACTTCCGGACATGGTGGGGCGACCACCGCGTGGCCGTGCGGACCGCGGGCTCCAAGGTCCTGCGCCACCCGGTTGTCGGCGAACTCGCCCTTGACTGGTCCACACTGACTGACGCGGCCGACCCGGACCAGCAGCTCATTGCCCTGACCGCCGCGCCCGGCACGCCCTCTCACGACGGCCTGCGTCTCCTGGGCGCCGTCACCGCGAACGATCGCAAATGACCGGATTTTGAATGAAGTTGAACTCAGGATGCGTTTGCGATGCGGTCACTGTGCCCGCTCGCCGAACGTTCCTTCCGGCTCCCCCGGCCCTCACTACACACCGGCGCGAGCAATACACGGCGTTCGACCGCCGGTCAAAACCTGCCACCCACCGAGTCCCGCGCTCGGGACACTTCACCTCGCCCGCACCGACCAACGCGGCAGCCGTGAGCTTGCGCAACCGGCGTTCCGTAGCCCCTGCCTGGCACGACACGCCGCAGAACAGAACACAGCGTCAGGCCACGGGCGGGTTGGCGGGCACAAGGTGCTGCCCCCTCCCGCCTGGTCACTACGGGGACGTAGGCAAGCAGTCAGGCTCCACGGACAAGGCCGTCCAGTGAACCAGGGTGCCCGGTATGCCCACCGTATGAGGGGCGCGGTCAGACCTGCGCCTGGCCTCCGTCGACGAACCAGTCGACGCCGTTGACGAAGCTGGAAGCGTCCGAGGCCAGGAACGTCGCCACGGCGGCGATCTCATCCGGGCGGCCGATCCTGCCGAGCGGCACCGCCGAGGCGAGCTGGTGGTCCGGGCCTACGGCGCCGACCAGGCCCGGGGTCTCGGTCGGGCCGGGACTCAGCACGTTCACCCGGAACTTCCGTTCCTGCGCGCTGAGCGCCCAGCTGCGCACCAGGTTGCGCACCGCTGCCTTCGATGCGCCGTAGATTTCCAGGCTCGGTCCGGGGCGGAGGGCGTTGGTCGATCCTGTCACTACGATCGAGGCGCCGTCCGACAGCAGGGGCAGCGCCTTCTGTACGGTGAAGATCGTGCCCTTCACGTTCGTACCGAAGGTGGCGTCGATGGCTTCCTCTGTGATCTCACCGAGACGCTGAGGGACAGCGCTGCCGGCGTTGGCGACAAGCACGTCGATGCGGCCCGCCTCCTCGCGCACGACCGAGTAGAGGTCATCGAGGTCCGTCTGTACCGAAACGTCGGTCCTCACACCGGTGGCCGCCGGGCCGATCTCAGCGACGGCCGCGTCGAGCGGCTCCTGACGGCGACCGGCCAGGAACACCCGTGCCCCCTCCGCGGCGAACCGCCTGGCGATGGCAAGCCCAATGCCGCTGCTGGCTCCGGTGACCACCGCCACCTTGCCTGCGAGTACTTCCGTCATAACGCACCCACTCCTCAATTCTTGACTGGTTCGTCCATAATGCTAAACCGTTATGGACGAACCAGTCAAGAATGGGTAGGCTGTCCCCATGGCACGACCTAGGAAGTTCGACGAGCAGCAGGTACTGGACACTGCCCGGGAGCGGTTCTGGTCGGGTGGGTACGCCGCCACGCGCATGGAAGACATTGCCGAGGCAACGGGGCTCGGCAAAGGCAGCCTGTACGGCGCGTTCGGCGGGAAGCAGGAACTGTTCCACCGCGTGTTCGACGATTACTGCGGCTCCGTCGTCGATGCTGTGAGCCGGCAGCTGCGCGGCAACGACGCGGACGCCTACGCGCGGCTGTCCGCCCACGTGTACGCGATGGCGGCGGCGACTGCCGCAGACACCGCCCACCGCGGATGCCTGTTGGCCAAGGGCGCCGCCGAGCTGGCCGAACACGACGAGACGGTGGCCAAGCGGGCGCGCGCGGCCATCGAGGCGCTGCAGGCGCTACTGGAGGACGACATCGCAGCCTGTCAGCGCAATGGCGATATTGCCGCGGACGCGGATCCGGGAAAGCTGGCTGCGCTAGTGCTCGCCGTACTGCGCGGCATTGAAGCGCTGGGCAAGGCCGGAGCGAGCGAGGAGACGCTGACCGACATAGCCTCGACAGCCCTTGCTGTACTGCCCCGCCCCGCTCACTGAGCTTCTTCAGTCCGGCCACCGATCGGGGGATGGCCGAGGGTGCGTGACAGGCGAGGCCCCCGGGTTGCTGGTGGAGATGTCTGACGTCTCAACCAAGCAGCCCAGGGGCCTCGTTGATCATCCATCCTGCGGCACTCGAGTCCACTGCTCACGCCTCCACCACAGCGGTCACCGACCTGCTACCGAGCGCGCACCGGGCCTGCTCAAGGCCCTGCGCGAAGCCGACCCGGACTTCGTCCTGCTGGACGGCACCCTCGCCGGGTGCGACGCGACCGCGTCGGTGACGGTCGATGTCCCTCAGCCCCAACTCCCTCACCCGGATGCACCACCGTGCTTCCCACTGCCACCATCAGGACCGTGACGGAGACACAGGCAGCGCTGTACGCCGCAGCGGTTGGCGCACTCTCTGCGCTCGTAGTCGGGTGCATAGCCGGTTGGGCAGCGCTCCGGCAGGTAGCGAAGACCGCGGAAGCTCAACGAAGACAAGCCGACTGGCAGCTTCGCAGCGAGGACTACGCCAACTTCGTCCGTGCCATGTTTCGCTTCCGCGCTTCCGTAGGACATGCTGCGAAGGCATCGCAGCTCTCTGCGGATCTCGCGAACGAGGTGCGTGCTCTATACGGGGATCTCGCCAACATCGCAGCAACGCTCAGTATGCGCATCGCAGCAGATCCCGTAATGGACGCCATGATGGGCCTGGTGAACTGCGCCTATGCTCTGCACTCGCGGGTCACCGACCGCAGACAGCTTTACCTTCCCTCACATGATGCCGCGATGGATCGATTGCTCGAACAATTCGAGGACGCGGAATTGGCTGTACGCAATGCCTTTCGCGACGATCTGTGGGGAGGGAAGTCGCTGCGGCACAGCAGGCCCGCGGGAACTTCGACCGATCCTTAGCGCCGTTTTTCGTTCCGATGTTCCTCGCTCCCCTGAGTCCCGTAAGTTCACGCAAACTGAAGGGTTCTCGGTGGGAACTCAAGGGTCCGTCGTCGTGCTCTGCGGAGTTGCTTCCGTGGGTTCGGGGCCAACTCGCGACCTTGCCGTTCCTGGTCCCCTGGACCGGCAAGACGCCGAGCGGCCCCCTGCTCGAACGCAGCGAAGCGGAGTTGAGAGCTTGGGGAAGGAGTTGAGAGCTTGGGGGCGGGGCAGCCTCGGGTCGCTGCTGTACCGGCGGGCGCTGGGCGAGGCCGTCGCCACGGCGCTGGCGGTACGCGACGGCGCGCCGTCGACCGGCCCGCACCCACGTACGCGCAGGTGCAGGCCCTCGTCGACGGGCCCGGCGTCACGTGCCGGTGAGCTTGTCGAGGTCGGGGGCGTAGACGGTCATCCAGTGCGGGTTCAGCCGGTAGTAGACGACCTCGCGGTTCCAGTCGAAGGCGTCGTCGCCGTAGAAGTCCTTCAAGTAGGCGAGGAGTTCCTGCCAGTCGGCCGTGGTCTCGGCGTCCTCGGGGTTCAGCTCCTCCACCGTGCCGTGGGTGAACACGCCGAGGTCCTCGCCGCGCATGTGCGCGACGCTGGCGGCCGGACGGGCCGCGAGATGACGGGCCTTGGCGGCGTTGCGCGCCGTGCCGAAGTGCCACCGGCCGTGCAGGAAGTGCCCGTCGGCGCCGCTGATCCGCGGTTCGCCCTTTGCGGTCACCGTGGAGAGGGCGAGCGTGCACATGCCGGTGAGGACCCCGGTGAGCTGCGCCGCCGTGATGGTGCGGCCCTCGACGATCGAGCGGAGGTGTGCGGTCGAGCCGGAGAGGGAGGAGTCGAGGAGGGACTGGAGCTTGTTGAGTTCTTCTGGGGTTTCGCGCATACGTCCATCGTCGGCCGTAAACCCGACATCCTCTGTCGTCATTGATGAAGCAGCGGTGAGGTTGCTCCGCGCGGGTTGCGCTCGGTGCTGCGTGGATGGCAACAGGTGGGGGAGGAACGCCGGGACATATTCATGTATTCGCGGTTGATTGACGAGCTGTGATGCCGTTGGTCCTGCTGTCAGGCCGCACGAGGCGGTGTTCCCTTGAACTGATTGAGCAGCCATGATGTGCCGCCTTGACGGATTTCGTGGTTCCTCTCGCCATCGCAGTGATCGGGTTAGTGGCAACCGGCTTGGGAGCGGTTGTTGGGGCGCGGGCAGCTAAGTTCGGCGCGGAAAAGAACGCCGAAGCCGTCCGGCGGCAAGTACAGGACCAAGGTGCCGTCGAGCACGGTCACTGGATGCGCCAAGAACGCCTCAACACCTACGAGAGCTTTCTTGAAGCCTGGGATGAGTGCCTGCGCCTCTCCCAAGGATCTGCTGACGCCGACTCCAAGTCGCGTCAATCCGGGCCAAGTTTTCTCTTCCTGAGGGCGATGCCGAGTGCTCGGCTGCCTGTTCCAGTAGTGCCCGTGCGGAGTCCGCGTAGCGCATCGCAGTCTTCTCGTCGAGCCCGAACACCTCGGCGAGGTGAAGCGGATCGGGCCCGTGGGTCAGCGCCTCTTCCGCCAACCCGACCTGCAGTCGGACCTCGAACGCATCGAGTCTGAACGATGAAAGTCGAAGCCGGACGCCTGGCGTGCCGCCGTTCGTGATCTCGTCCATCAGCGCGATCAAGAGCCCGGAAATAAACCCGAATCCGACCCCGAATGCGGCCCCGGACACGAACCCGTACCGGAACCCGACCACGCGAGCACGAATGGGAGTGCGAACGGGAACTGGAGGTCCTGCGGGATGGCTTTGGGGAGTTCCCACCAGGCGATGTCGGGGCTGCCTGCTCGCTGGTCCTGCTGGAACTGTGCGAGGAAGCCGAAGGTTTGGTGGGCCTGTTCAGCGGTCCAGCGGGGTGGGTGGGGCTGGTGGGGGGTGTAGACGGCGGGGATGAAGGCCTGGAAGAGGTGGTTGTTGATGGCGGCGTGGTCGGGGTAAGCGGCTGCGTTACACAGTTCGTCCGGGTGCGGTGCCGGCGGGGATGTGGGGGATGTGCCGGGGCGGGGGTTGTAGATGGTGCGGGCCAGGAACAGGCCCAGCGGTGTGGCCAGGGCTTGCCCGACGGGGCTGGTGGTGCCCAGGTGGGTAATCACGGTGTTCCACCGGTCGGCCGTGGGGGTGTGCGGGCCGCCGGCGTCGCGGCGCAGATAGTCGGCGGCATCATCGGCCTTGAGAGGCAGGAGCTGAATGGCGGCGGCACCGTTGAGACGGACGCTGGTATCCGGCCGGGTCAGGGCTGTGCGGTAAGGGTCGGTGCGACTGGCCAGGACCAGGGGCTGTCGGGCGGGCAGCGCGCGGTTGAGCCTGTCGAGTGCCGTGGCGTGCCGGGTGGGCGGTAGTTCGTCGAAGCCGTCGAACAGAGACAGGACGTGTCCGGCCCTCAGCAGGTATAGGGCCAGATCACTGGGGCCGGTGTCGGTGGCGTACGTCAGGGCGACCGGGAGCGGAGCCACCGTGGCCAGGCTGGGGTAGGTACGGCGCAGCTGGTCGGCCATCCATGTCTTCAGCGGCTGGTCAGGGTCCCAGGAGGCCAAGGAAAACAGCACCGGAACCGGGTCTCCGGCAGCGCGGCGTGCGATGAGATCGTGCAGCAGCCGGAGCATCAGCACGCTCTTCCCGGCGCCGGGTTCGCCCAGGACCACCAGGCGCCTGGTGGGTACCCGTTCGGAGAAGATCTGTCCGATCTCCGCATCCTGGCCCGCCAGCCCGGCGGCATCCGTCGGCCACAGGGCGGGGTCGCCCGGGGCCCACCGGGCCAGGTGCGGGCCAGACCGGTCAGCAGCGGCCAGTCCTCGGCTAGGCCCTCACCGACGGATTCCCAGGCGACCGGCAGCGGGTAAGGGTCGTTGACCCGGCGCACAGCCGCCTCGTTGTCCCACTGGGTCCTGACCGCCACCGCCAACTGCTCCAGGATCTTGTCCTCATCCAGCGGCTCGACCTTGGCGCGCTGCGTGTGGAAAGCCGCCCAGGCAAGGTAGCTCGGAGCCAGGGTGGGAAGCGCAGCCGCAGCGGTCTGGGCCACTCCGAGATCAAAGCGCCAGGCCAGAACCAGCGCTGTGATCAGCCCGATCACCGACAGCAGCAGATACACCCAGCCCACATACGCCGGCGCCCGGCCTCGCCCCCCGCGTCCCATAACAGGACATCATCACCTAACTCCTGCTGGACAAGAAGCCGTTTGGCGATACGACCACACACGGTCGGCAGTGGTCGGGGGCAAGGGCGCCTTCTCAGCCCTTGCGGGTGGGGAACTGGGCAGAGTGCCCTCCTCCGGGGAGCCGCCGGGCGCGTTGTGTTCGGTGTGGATGCGCTGCAGGATCTCGTACAGGCGCGCGGCGGTCCGACTGGTGCCGAAGTCCTCGTGCGGGGCATCCAGGAGGAGCGCGAGGTCCTTGGGTGCCACACGGCCGGGCTGCCCGGCGCTACGGATGGCGCGGCACAGCTTTGTTCGGTAGCTCTTGGGGTCCAGTCGGGTCAGGTGCCCACGGCGCAGGTCGATCCGCTGCGCCGAGACGCACAGCAGCGTGCGGAAGCCTTCGGGCAGCGTCCACACCGGGCCGTCGGCGGGCGGGCATCGTGGGCGCGCGGGGTGAGGGTGCCGACCGCCGTCCCGTCGGCAAGGACGAGGTAGCCGCCGGGGTTGTCCGGGTCCGGCTCCATCGTCCAGGTCCGGCCCTCGACCTCGCCCAGGTCGACCCGCTCTCCCTCCGGGCCGGGCTCGGAGGTCTGTCCCGCGTCCAGGGCGGTGTCCAAGGCGGCTCGCAGCTGCTTGGCCTCCTTACAGCGCCCCAGGTGGTGGTCGCGGGCCAGGCGCAGGCCCTGGCGTAGGCACGCGACGAGGAGGGTCCGGCTGGGGGAGAGGGCGCTGGCGTCCTGCCACTGCTGGCCGAGGGTGGCGAGGGCGCTCGGTCACCAATCGCCGGCCGACGCACTGCCGCGCGCCGCCGGGTCCGGGCTGTCCTGGGTCCCGGCGTCCGGGGCGGGGTTCAGCCCCGTCAGGAGTTCCGCGAAGGTGCGGGCGGCGTTGGGGGAGGTGAAGAGGCGGTCGAGTCTGGCGCGGGCCAGGCCTCGTTGGAAGGGGCCGGATTGGGTGTCGTCACCGGCGTCGTGGAGGGTCCTGGTCAGCCAGTGGGAGAACTCCTGGTCGTTCCAGACACGGCGGAGGCAGCGCTGTGAGTAGGTGTGCAGGCCGGTGTCGTCGTGGTCGTGGACAAAGTCCCGGACGGCGCGGGCGAAGAGGTCCGCGTCGTAGAGGGCGAGGTTCATGCCCTTGCCTCCCAGGGGGGAGACGATGTGGGCGGCGTCGCCGACGAGGAAGAGGCGGCCGTACTGCATGGGGTCGTGGACGAGGCTGCGGAGTCGGAAGATCTCGCGGTCGGTGATCGGGCCGGGGGTGAGGGCGGGGTCGGCGAGCCGGGTGCGCAGGGCGTCCCAGACGCGGCTGTCGGGCCAGGCGTCGGGGTGGTCGTCGGGCGGGCATTGAAGGTAGTAGCGGCTGGTGTGCGGGCCGCGGGGGAAGTGGGCGGCGAAGCCGTGCGGACTGACGGCGAGGAGGGGGCGGGCCGGGGGAGGGGCGTCGGCGAGGACGGTGAGCCAGCCGATGCCGTGATCGAAGGTGTGGGCGGTGAGAACACCGTCGGGGACGGAGGCGCGGCTGATGCCATGGTCACCGTCGCAGCCGGCGACGAAGGCGCACGTGATGGCGCGGCCAGTGCCGTCGGCGGTGCGGTAGCGGACGGTCGGGCGGTCGCCGGCCAGGTCGTGCAGGGAGATGTCGGCGGCCTCGAAGCGCAGGTCGCCGCCATCGGCGAGGTACGCGGCGGTGAGGTTCTGGACCAGCACCTGCTGCGGGCAGAGGCGGGCCCGGGGGCCTTCGGAGCCGTCGTCATCGGACACCAGGTGGCTCTCACCATCCACCCGGAACTCCATGAGGCCGTCGGACGGAGGGCCACCGAGGACTTGGCCGGCCAGCCCCCAGGAGTCGAACATCCGGACGGCGCGGGTTTCGACAATGCCGGCCCGCTGGCGCTGTGCCACGCGCTCGCGGATCCGGCGTTCCAGGATTACGCAGTCGATACCGCTGCGCCGCAGCAGGTTGGCGACGGTCAGACCGGCCGGGCCCGCACCGATCACCACGACGGTCGTGGACTCCGACGACTCCGGCAACTCCGCAGGCTCTTGCGCCACTTGACCACCTCCTATGCCAGCCTAGCCAAGCATCCGACGTCCGAGCTGCTGAACTGGCATGCGGTCAGCACACGCCGCGGTCTGATCGCCTCCGGCCCGGTCGGCATGGGTAAGGCCACCGCGAGCCGCCGGGACCGATCCGGTGCATCAGTACGCAACTGCCAACCACCTGGAAGCCGCCCGGAGCGACGAGGCGGGCCCGGAGCTTCAGCAGCTTGCGCTCCAGCTGCTCGCGGACGCCGAGAGGTAGCGGGGTGGCCGGGAACCGCAGCATCTCCGCGTCCGACTGCAACTCCTTCGAGGCCCGTCTCCACACCGGGGCCATTCGTCAGGAGGTTGAGGGGCGGGCTGCGGAAGGCTCGAAAGCGCGGGAGGCGATGGGGGAGCAGCCGGTGAAGCCGCCCCCTGTCGCGGTGAGTGGCATCGTCGTTCTGCTGACGTGTGCGATGACGTTCCTGGTGGCTGACCTGGCATGTCGCGCACCGTCCTGGGACGGACGCCACCGGCTTCGGGCTGGCGGCGGTGCTGTCCCCGGTCGCCGGGAAACCGGTCGACCAGGTGGGGCCCCGGCGCTGCATGGTGGGGTTGCTGCTGGGAACAACCGGTGCAGCGAACCGACCGACATGTGGTGGGCAGCCGCTATCCCACCCGCGGTCAGGGTGGGGTCGGCCGAGTGTTGCTGAATGAACGAGGATCGGCAGGAACAGGACCTGCTGACGAGATTCCGGCGGCAGGTCGCGGCTCCGATCGAGATGGTGGGCCAGCGTGGCCTCGCGCCTCCCGCTCACGGAGCGTCAGCAGCCTCTTGGGAAGTTGCAGCACCAAGGACGTAGCCCTCAGCCGGGACACGGGCACCATCGCATCGAAGGGACGTGAGCTGTCATACAGCGTGAGATCGCCGGCCTCGATCAGGCTGCCTCGACGGACCTGGTCGAGGCCCTGCTGCCCAGCCCTGATCAGACAAATCTGGTAGCACTCGGGATCGGACTGCCTGATGGGGGAGGGGGTGCGGCGCGCCAGTTGCTATGGCGACAAGCTGTGCCGCCCCCAGATCCGTGGTCTGTAACCGCGCGCGGAAGGCGGTCGGTTCGGGAAACGTGATGTGGCACGGGGTCGGCGACGCTGCCACGGCCTCGGTCCACGCCTCGGTGCGCTCGTTCACGGACAGTCCATCGCTGTCGAGCACAGTCTCCATGTCAGCCGCCCCATGGCAGGTACATGCATACGCAGGGTGAGCATGCCGCCAGGCGTGTGAGCGCGACAGCGCGCACTGAGCCAACTCAAGGGCGATCTGGCCTGTAGATCAGCGTGGACGAGGCCGGACTCGGCGGCGGCCTGGTGGCGCCAAGCGCCTCGTGTACCACCCTGCCGAGGCCGGTGGCTCAAGCAGCCCAGCGGGGCCTTGGGCCCGTGATCGGCTGAAATGCGCTCCTTGTTCTGTGAAGTTGCCGTCGTCACCCTCGGGTCAAGGGAGGACTCAACGGGAGGGGTGGGCCATGGCGAAGCACTGGAGGGGTGAGCACAGGCGTAAGGACGGCACGTTTGTGAAGGGCGCCTGGGTGAAGGGCAAGAACCCGAAGTCGGGCTGTTCGTTCTGGCTGCTGGGGTTGTTTCTGGCTGTTTCAGCGATGTGGTTGGCAGGGTGATCGTGCGCCGCTCGACGAGCGACCACGGCCACCTTTTGGTAAAGCTGTTTCGTGGAGTGCGCCGTGCCCGGTACCGCCGCCGGATACGAGCGGCCACAGCTGGCGGCCGCCCTGCTTGTCCGGTGAACGCCTGGCCGGAGGTGTCCAGGACGTCATGCACCGCCGAGCCCTGCACCGCCGGTCCATGGCCGCAGTCCGCGCCGTGGACGTGCCGCTCCTCCTCGATCATCCTGCTCGCCGCGGCGTTGCCCACCGAGAGCTGGAGGGCGAGGGCCCGCTCCGGTGTGATGGGGCCGCCGGACGCCGTGTGCGCGGCCTGTGCCGCGCCGGTACGGGCCGCCGTGGGGCGGACCAGGGGCCGGGCGGGGTCGGGGGCCCGTTCGTTGTGCCGTGTTCGTCGCGCGCGTATCAGTCTTCGCCGGTTCCAGATCACCCCCGCACATCGCCGGGCGCGGCACCGTGCACGGCTCCGGCCTGGGCGTGTACCGCTGGGTCGTGGAAGGAGCGATCGCGTTGCTGCACTGGTTCCGCCGCCTGCGCATCCGCTGGGAGATCCGCGACGACATCCACCATGCGTTCGTCACCCTCGGCTGCGCCGTCATCTGCTGGCGACGACTCCGCACCGCACTTTGTAGGGCGTAAGGGCAGGCAATGCGCCTACGAGATGGCCTGCTGACGCGTCAGAACGCGTTTGCAGCAGTCGGGCCCGCGCAGCCTCACATCTGGGATCTCAGCACGTCGACTTCACAGCCCGGCGCGAACGGGTCAAAGCCATGCTCGACCAGCCAGCGAACCCCCAGCAGGCCTCGCAATGACCACCACGCGCGGATCACGTCGGGGTCAACGTCGGTGCCATAGCCGGCAACGACGTCGCCGAGGTGCTCCTCGTGTCCGAGCGTCAACGTGGCGAGGTCGAACAGGGCATCACCCTGGCCCGCCTCGGACCAGTCGATGACGCCCGTGATCTCGTCGCCGTCGACGAACACGTGAGTGATCTGCAGGTCGCCGTGCGTGAATACCGGAGTCCACGGCCGGAGCGCGGCCTCGGCGACCTGGCGGTTGCGGGTGACCAGGTCGGCAGGCAGGACGCCGTTCGTCACGAGCCACTCGCACTCGCCGTCGAGATCCGCGGCCAACTCGTCGAGGCCCTGGCCCGCCCGGCCGGGCCAGGGCGGCAACGGCGCGTCGTGCAACTTCCGGATGGCGGCACCCGCCGCAGCCCACGCCGCCGGGGACGCGGTCGACGGCTCGCCGAGGCGGCCGAGCGCCGTCCCCGGGACCGCCGCGATCGCGAGCACGGGCGGCTTGCGCCACAGGACCTTCGGGGTCGGGACCGGCGCCAGGGCCATCGCCTCGACCTCGACGTCGATGCGTGCCTGATCTGCGTCCACCTTCAGGAACACGTCGTCGACGCGCAGGGTCGCACGCTCGGAATGGGCAACGACGACTTTGACCTCATTCATGGGCGACCAGTATCCCGGGGATGACCGTCGACGTCGCCGGGTTTATCGCGTGCGATGGCGCGGCTGACCGCATCCCGCTACCCGGCTGCCTCCTGCGCGACGCCAACCGCTGATCAGGTCAAGTCCACCACTTTTGTTAGGAGCCCTTAGAACTGCTGACGAAATGATCTCCGAGGTGGTTGGATCGCTCCAGGACCGGTGTTCCGGAGGTGCGGGCTTCCCGCGGTCGAAGCTGCGGGAAGCCCTGAACGGTGGGGCAGACTCAGATGCAGATCACGATCTTCCCCCGCGTGTGTCCGCGCTCGGCGTATGCGTGTGCTTCCGCGATCCGTTCGAGCGGATAGGTCCGTTCGATGCGTGGTGTGTAGCGGCCTTGCCGGCCGAGTTCGGCCGCTGCGGCGAGGAGCGTGGAGTCGTTCTCCGCGTTGGCCAGATGTACGCCCAGGCGATGCGCGTTGGTGTGGTCGGCGATCGTCGACACGCGAGCGGGGTCGCCCACGATCGCGACGAGATCGGCCAGGGACCCGGAGGCCGCGGTGTCGAGCACGATGTCGACGCCGTCGGGAGCCAGGGTGGCGAGGCGCTCGGCGAGGCCGGTGCCGTAGGTGGTGGGAACGGCTCCGAGAGAGGTGAGGAACTCGTGGTTGCGCTCGCTGGCCGTCCCGATCACGGTGGCGCCCTGAGCCACCGCGATCTCGACCGCGGCACTGCCCACGCCTCCGGCAGCTCCCTCGACGAGAAGGGTGCGCCCCCGCAGGGAACCGAGCGCCTTCAGCCCGCCCATCGCGGTCACGGATGCCAGACCGGCGCCAGCGGCCTCCTCGTCGGTCCATGTGGTGGGCGCGTGGGCCCAGGCCGAGAGCACGGCCAGCTCCGCTGTCGCGCCGGTGACGCCGCCCAGCCCGAAGACACGGTCGCCGATGCTCACCCCCTGCACCCCCTTACCGGTCTCGTCGACCACGCCGACGGCCTCACGCCCGGGAATCGCGGGCAGGTCCACGGGGAGCACCTCGTGCACCGCACCGGAACGCACCTTCCAGTCGACGGGATTGACGCCGGCCGCCGCGACGCGGATGCGGATCTCGCCGGGCCCGGGATGTGGGTCCGGCACCAGCTCGACCACAAGGGTCTCCACACCGCCGTACTCGTGATAGCGGACTGCGCGCATGACGTTCTGCCTTTCCACGCGGCCTGAACCGGCCGTTTCATGGGATCAATGGGGTGAATGTTCGGCGAGCGCCGACGCCCGCTACGCTAGAACCTGACGTTCACGTCAGGTGCAAGTCGGGCGGGCCGCCCGACAGAGGAGGACCGGTGCGCATCGGTGAGGTCGCCGACAAGGCGGGAGTGAGCGTCCGGGCGCTGCGCTACTACGAGGAACAGGATCTGCTCCATGCTTGCCGCAGCCCCGGCGGCCAGCGGCATTACCCCGACACCGCCGTCGGCCGAGTCCGGCTGATCCAACAGCTGTATGCCGCGGGCCCCCCCGAGCAGAGTGGTCCGCCAAGTGCTGCCGTGCGTGGACTCGGGTGAAGCGCCCCGGAACTCCTGGACCAGCTGGAGACCGAGCGTGTCCGCATCGACCAGCGGATCACCGACCTGCTCGCTGTGCGCGACCGACGCGACGACGTGATCGCCATCACGCGGGACCCTGATCCCGACTGCTCTCACATGCAGTGAAAACTACTCCCGCAACGACTTCAGACGTCGCCAGCAGATGAGTGCGTACCGAGGGTGAGGAAGGCTTGGTGGATGTCGTCGCGTATCTCCCAGCGGATGCGCAGGCGGCGGAACCAGTGCAGGTGGGCGAAGGCGCGCTCCACGACCCAGCGCTGGGTGCCCAGGCCGGAGCCGTGCTCGGTTCCGCGGCGGGCGATCAGCGGCTTCACACCGAGATCCCGGACCAGGCGGCGGTACTTGTCGTGGTCGTAGCCGCGGTCACCCAGCACAACGTCCGGTCGGCGCCGGGGCCGGCCGCGCTTGCCCCGCACGGGCGGCACGGCTTGGAGCAGTGGGATCAGCTGGGCGACATCGTTGCGGTTGCCGCCGGTCACAGTGGCAGCGAGCGGGATGCTGATGGGGATTCTTGAAAACGGCCAGGGATGCTCCTCGCATCACTCGCTCTGGTGTTCAACGAAGTGGGGAGTTTCAAAGGAGCGTGGCCCGGGTCGTCGGCTTGGGTCTCCCGCTCGTGGAGTGTGCGGGACGTGTCGAGACGTCGAGACACTGGCTTCGTGTCGGTGGCCAATCCGGGATCCTCACGCGCGGCCACACCAGCGATCAGCTGCCTGCGGAGAGGTCCCCGTCAAGGAGCTGTGCCGTGAGTTCCATGCACCGCGTCCGGGCCGCGGAGAAGCCGTAGGGCATCTTGGTGACCGCTTCGAAGGCGCTCATCTGGGCGTCCTCCTCGCCGCTTGCCTCGGCGTCGTCGATCTCGAAGAGCTTCTCCTCGGCCGCGTCCAGTCCGGCCGCTTCAATGGCCTGGAGCAGGGCCTTGTGGTGGGCGCAGTGCTGCGCGGCGAGTTCCTCGACCTGCGGGTCGTGGGGGTCGACGGTGTCATCGAGGGCGGCGTCGGCCGCGTCGAGGCGGTCTGCCTCGGCCCGTAGGTCGGGGTGGGTGGCCAGGGTGATGAACACGCTGGCCTGAATTGCGGCTCCCAGCGGCCCGAAGATCCGTTCCGTGACCAGCAGGGCGTCCAGGTCGGAGGGGCGCAGTGCGCCAGAAGGCAGGTGGCTGAGCCGGTCCGTGACCAATGGGGAGAGCAAGCCCAGTGGGCTGCCCACGACCCGCAGGCGCTGGACTGCCGCGCGCTGACGTTTGATGGCCGCCTCCTGGGCGGCCAGGGTCTCCTCCAGCCGGCCCAGGACGTCCTCCATGTCCCGGGCTTCGTCGAAGGCGGCCCGCATGTCGTCCAGGCTGATGCCGGCCTCGGACATCTTGCGGATCCACAGCAGGCGGATCATGTCGTCGTAGCCGTAGCGGCGGCGTCCGTCTCCGCCTCGCTCGGGCTCCGGCAGCAGACCGATCTGGTGGTAGTGGCGAATGGCGCGCGGGGTGGTCCCGGCGAAGGCGGCGGCATCACCGATCTTGACCTCGCGGGGAGGCGTGACGGAGGGGTACATCGCAGACAGGGCCTTTCGTGCTGTGGTGCCCTCGACGACACCACATGCCGCTACGGCATATGCAACTACACACCACCCAGATCCTGACGGACTATCGGGCGGTCCCTCGCTATGGGTGTCCCGTACCAGGACAGGCCCGGAATGGGTGGGGAGATCCGTCGAGCAGGTCTGATGGCACCCCGAGCAGGGGTTGGGGATTTTCAAGGAGCCCCATCAATGCCACTGGCATCGGTGATCACGGGATGCTTGCTGCCCGTCCTGCCCCGGTCGACAGGGCTTCGTCCAGTCTTGGCTCCCCCTTCAACGCCCGGATGTGGGAGCCGTCGACCGCGGCCCGGGAGAAGTCCAGGGCGTTCGCACCACGAAGTTCGGCGAGCAGGACCTCGTGCAACCGTGGCCACACCCCGGCCTCGGTCCACTCGGCCAGGCGGCGCCAGCAGGTCATGCCCGAGCCGAAGCCGAGTTCCTGTGGCAGGTGTTCCCAGGCGATCCCGGTGTGCAGCACGAACAAGATGCCCTGGAACACCAGTTGGTCCGGATGCCGCTTGCGTCCCGGATGCCGGGTCCGACGCTCGACCTTCGGCAGCAGAGGCTCGATCAACGCCCACAACTCGTCATCGACTTCCCACGGCTTCGGCCGCCCCACTCCATACCTCCGGATCAGCAGTCCGGGACCGATCCAACCACCTCGAAGATCATTTCGTTAGGAGTTCTAAGTGCCAGGGTGGCCTCCGGAAGGGAGATTGCGCGCTATCCGGGTCGAGTTCAGGTATTTTCGCTAAAGATTCCCTCCAACGAGTTACCACACGATCCTTATCGATCAAGGTCGAGGTTAAGGGTCAAGATCACCACCGCCGGCTGGGGCGAGTGCGCACCGGCCCGAACTAGATCCGACATCGACCCGCTGGCCTACCTCCGCTTCCGGCCACCGCACGGCTCCGGTCGACGACCCTCCGGTGGGCTCTATGGGTGCTATCGGGTTCACATCCGGCACACGCTTCATGTGTGAGCGATGAGTTTGGGCGGAGGATCGGGTCTGCCCTGGCATGACTCGAATCATCGCTGACATCTCGGTCTCCCTCGACGGCTTCGTCACCGGGCCCGACCCCGGCCCGGACAACGGTCTGGGCACCGGCGGCGAGGCCCTGCACACCTGGGCGTTTTCCGACGACCCCGACGACAAGCGGGTCCTGCGCGAGGCGACCGCCCGCTCGGGCGCCGTCGTCCTCGGCCGCCGGCTCTACGACGTGGTCGACGGGCCGAACGGCTGGGACGACAAAACCGGCTACGGCGCCGGCGAGGTCGGCAAGCCCGCGTTCGTCGTCGTGACGAGCTCGCCGCCGGAGTCGGTGCGGCTCACTGACCTCGACTGGACGTTCGTCACCACCGGCCTGCCCGACGCCGTCACCGCCGCACGCGAGCGCGCCGAGGCGGCGTCGTCGGACAGCGGCAAGGACCTCGACGTCGTCCTCATGGGCGGCGGCGCCACAATCGGCTCGGCGCTCGACGCCGGGCTGGTCGACGCGCTGACCCTGCACCTCGCGCCCGTCGTGTTCGGTGCCGGGACGCCACTGTTCACTGGCGGCGCGCCGCACACGCTGGTACAGCGGAGCGTGACCTCGACATCGACCGCGACACACTTGACCTACGACCTCCTGTGACCAGGTCGTTGCGGAACTTCACAGCAGCCACCCGCCCCTCGGCCTGCGCGAGTAGCCCGGCGGCTGCGCGCCCCCGCCGGGGAGGGCTTGCCTGCTGGTCAAGGGGGGAACCTGCTCGAACCGCCCTTCCTTGGCCAGGCCCGGTGCCTGACCACGATCCCGTACAAGGCGACTGGTCAAGGGGCCCAACGCGGTCAAGGGGCACTCGGCCGCGGGCGGCCGAGCCGCCCGCATCCTGGGCGGCCGACTGGCACGCCGCCGACCCCGATCGCTTCACCGGATGATCTTGCAGTGACTCGCAGCCAGGGTCCATGGTCACCGGCACCTACAGGTGGCTACAGACCTCGGACGGGCCTGTGTCCGCCGGCGACTGAAGCCCGGCAGGTGGATGCTGCCGAGTCTCGCAGGACCGGCCGCCGGACAGGTCACCCAGGGATGGCTGGGCTCTGCCGCTCGTGCCAGCGCCGTACCCACTCCTCCAGCGCGTCGACCGCCGCTCCGGTGCCGTCCTCATTGCGCACGGTTTCGCCGATGCTCGCGGCCTTGGCGCGCAGGTGCTGATCGGTGAGGGCGTGTCCCAGCGCCTCATCGAGGGCTTCTGCGCTGAACTTGGCATACGGAACAGGTTTGGCCGCAACCCCCAGCGCATGGACCTGGGCGGCCCAGAACGGACTGTCGAGGAAGGTCGGAACGACGACCTGAGGGGTGCCGGACCGCAGCGCCTCTCCTGTGGTGTTGCAGCCTCCGTGGTGGATCACCACCGAGGCGCGCGGGAAGAGCCACGGGTAGTGGGCGTCGGTGAGGTGGAAGACATCGTCCGGCAGGGCGCCGGGGTCACCCCCGACCAGTACCGTGCGGCGGCCGTGGGAGCGGACGACGTCCAGGACCTTGTCCAGGGTCTTGGCTGACTGGTGCACCGGCCAGATGCTGCCGAACGTGAGGGCCACGGGCGCGGTTCCGTCCGCCATGAACGTCTCCAGCTCCCGGGGCGGGCTCCACTTGCGGTCCCAGAACCAGTAGCCGGTGATGTGCGACAGGTCCGGCCAGTCGGGGGGTTCGGTGAACAGCGTCCGGCTCACCGGGCAGAAGAGAGGTACCTCACGGCCCAGGTCGTCGAATGGCTTGCCGAAGGGGAACGGGGGCAGCCCCGCGTCCTTGCGGAATCTGTTCGCGGTGAGCGAGTCGGTCATGCCCGCCAGCCGGTGGGTGAGACGGTTGTACAACGGTCCCAGCTTGGCTTGGGGAGCCATCATGGCCGGCCACCTCGAGGTCGGGTTGAGGGGCCACCAGCTCAGTGAGCACCACGGAGTGGTGTCGTCGGCCTCGAAGGTGATCCGGCTCAGGATGCTGGTGACGACGAGATCGGCGCTTGCGGCCACCTCCGCGATCCGGGCGACGAGCCGACGGGTGTTCTCGGGGCTCTGACGCGGGACCTTGCGGGCAGCACGGAACAGTGAAGCCCCCTGCTGCAGGGCCTCGGCGAGGGCCGGATGGGCCAGGAAATCGCGCGTACTGCCCGGAAGTGAGGCGAAGTCCAGTCCGGCCTCCCTGACGAACGTCTCGAACTCGTCATGGGTGGCGAGGGTTACCTCGTGGCCCCGGGAGTCCAGTGCCCTGCCCAGCGCGATGAACGGTTGCACATCCCCACGTGTCCCCGTGATCACTAGTGCGACGTGCATGACTCCTCCGTACGAGAGTGGCTGATGTGACGTCTCCTGCCGGACGTGCTCAGGAGCGGCCGATGGCGTTGCTGCCGACGGTCTTCATCAGGTCCGCTGGTCTGCATCAGGCCCGCGTACCGCCTGTGACACGCGTGGCGGACTCGGCGATCAGGCCGAGCAGTTCGGCGGTGCGGACCGTGGTGGCTGCGCACTCGGCGTGGTCCGGGTCGGCCCCCGTGGCCCTGATCCGGCACACCGTCTCGACGAAGGAGGCCGCCGAGCCCGCGAACTGGTCCTCGGCGGGAAGCACGATTTCCCCGGCGTGGTCCTGTTCGTCGATGCGCACCATCGGCGCCATCGTCGGGGGCGGGGTGAAGGCCCGGTCCACGGTCAGCCGTCCGTTGCTGCCCCACAGGGTGTACCTCGCCCCATAGCTGTGTTCGAAGCCGAAGGCTGCGCGCGTCGTACCGGGTAGATTCCCACGTCGAGCAGGGCACCGCCGCCGAAGGCTTCAGTCACTCAGCTCCGTTCCGGCCGCCAGAATGTGCGGGTAGGCCGACCGTGAAAACTCGTTCCGATTGGAGGGCGTCGATAGGCGCCCAATGAGGCGAAGAATTCGGGAAATATTCCGGACGGGGGATCGGCTTACCGCTGTGCATCCCGATGACAGTTTCTGTCGGACCGCCCGACTGTAGAGGCTTGTATACATCTACAAACATTCCGGGCTCAAGCGGTTTCAAGTGACCTGGTAATCCGCCCCGTTGGCATGGCTGCGATGTCCGTGATGTCGCTTTCCGGTGGGGGGGTGAATGGGTGGGGTTGTCCGTTGAATGGCGCCTAATTGGACATATCCGATCTTCTCTGGATTGCCTGTCGATCGGCTCGCGCGAGGGAGTGTGATGAGCCGGTCAGGGGTCCCTGGAGGTGTTGCGGGCACGTCGTTGCCCGATATGCCCACGATGGGGGGCGGTGTGAAGAGTCGCAGGCCACCGATCCACTCCTTGAGTTGCCGCCGCGCCGTACAGAATATTTCGTCGGTGCACCGGGCGGAGCCGTGTGATCGGTGCGAGCGTCAGCAAAACGCGACCTGGGCGCACTGTCAAGACCCGATGGACGTGAATGCCGGGAGTGCTGGAAAGGCCTCGCGGAAGGAGTGATTCCATTTATTGTCGGACTGTGACCAGCATCACATTCAGCTTGTGGTCGGAGGTGGCGGCTATAGAGTGGCCGCGCCGAGATCACGGTCGCGGTGTAAAGCGCACCGGTGTTGTCCGACTCTTTGCCCCGGCAGTTGTCGGAAGCCTGACTATCGGACTTGCCGTGAAGACCTGAAAAAACCTTCGGCAACGGGGACTGAAATTACGACGGGGGATGCAATCAGCATGATTGTGGGCTTTTTGCGGCATGCGTCGGCTGACGCGCAGGTCGCTGTGATCGGTATTTCCGTGCGCTTACCCGGAGCGAGCGCGCCGGCGGACTTCTGGCGCCTGCTGCGCGACGACGGGCAACTCCCGCCCCGCCCGGCGATCCGTTCGACGACTCGTCCGTAGGCCTGGCCCCTCTCACTGGCAACCGGCCGACGGCCCCCACCGGTACATGGCGCTCCCCGTTCCCGGTGGAGCGACTCATGTGGGCGGAACGTGCGCCGAGAGACAGCCGGAAGCAGCGTCCGGCCTGCGCCGAGCCGCGCCGGAGCGTCACCGCGGCGAGCGAGCCACAGCAGCCCCGAAGCGAAGCCACGGCGAACCAAGCTTGATCATGGGAGAAAACGTGCCGGATCACCGAGCGGTCGAGCCGACCCCGCTGCCCTTCGTGGCGAGCGGGGTACCCCTGCCCTGGCCGCTGTCGGCCCGGAGCCGCCGAGGCGTGAGGCAACAGGCCAGGCTGCTGCGCGGGCATATCACGGAGCATCCGGAGTGGACGCCGGAGGCCGTGGGGGACGCTCTCGCCCGCGGCCTGGTCGCCCGTTCCCCTCGCGCGGTGGCCCTGGCGGGTGATCCGGCCGGTTTCGCAAGGGCGCTGGACGCGATGGCTCAAGGCCGGCCCGCCGCCGGGCTCGTGGAGGGGGACGGCTCGGGGCGCGGCATTGTCTTCGTCTTTCCCGGGCAGGGGGCGCAGTGGGCCGGGATGGCGCGCGAACTGCTCGACGCCTCTCCGGTGTTCGCCGCCCACATGCTGCGGTGCGAGGAAGCCCTCGCACCGTATGCCGATTGGTCGCTGGAGGCCGTCATCCGTGGCGGGGCAGGCGCGCCCGCACTGACGTCGGCGGACATCGTCCAGCCCGCCCTGTTCGCCGTCATGGTCTCCCTGGCTGAACTGTGGCGCGCCTGTGGCATCGAACCCGACGCGGTCGTCGGTCACAGCCTCGGCGAGGTCGCGGCCGCGTGTGTGGCAGGGGCCCTGACACTGGAGGACGCCGTCCGTGTCGCCGCCCTGTGGAGCAAGGCACAGGCGACTCTGGCCGGACGGGGCGAGATGGTCTCGGTGCTGCTCCCGGAGGACGAGGTCCGCACGAGGCTGGAGGCATGGGGCGGGCGCCTGCGCGTGGCGGCGATCAACGGGCCGGCTGCGGTGACCGTCTCCGGTGACGTCGACGCCGCCGTGGAACTGCTCCGGCGACTCGGCGACGAGGGAGTGCACGCACGCCGGGTTGATGTGGGGATCGCCGCGCACTCGCCACACATCGACCAGATCATCCCGCGCCTGCGCACGGACCTCGCCCCCATCCGCCCGATCACGCCCGATGTGCCGGTGTACTCCTCGCTCCTGGGGGGCCGCGCGGACGGCGTCCGGCTGGACGCCGACTACTGGTGCCGGAATCTGCGCGGCACAGTGCGCTTCGCCCAGGCCGTCGAGGCCGTGATTGAAGACGGCCACCAGCTCCTCGTCGAGGTCAGCCCCCATCCGGTGCTGACTGCCGCGGTCCAGGCCACAACGGAGGCGGCGGCCAGGACGGCCTTCGTCCAGGAAACGCTGCGCCGCGACGCCGGGGGCCCCGAGCGGTTCCTGCGGTCGCTGAGCGAGCTGTACGTCCACGGAGCGAACCCGGACTGGTCCGGGCTGTACGCAGCGCGGCGGGCAGGAGCCGGCGACGGAGTCCAATTGCCCCAGGACGTACGGCAGGCCGCCGATGCCGAGGCTCCCGGAGACCACGCCCCGGTCCGGGGCCATGACCCGCAGGCTGCTTTCTTGGCCATGTCGGGCGCCGAACGCCGTTCCGCAGTCGAGGAATTGGTGGCCGCGCAGGTCGCTGTGGCACGGGGTGCCACAGGTCCGTACACACTGGATCCGCGAAGCTCCTTCCAGGACCTCGGCTTCGACTCCGTGACCGCGGTCGGCCTGCGCGATCGGTTGCAGCGGGCAACCGGGCTGGTGCTGCCGCCGAGCTTGGCCTTCGACCACCCGACTCCGGCCGCGGTGGTGGATCATCTGGACGCCCTGCTCACGGGGAGATCGACCACCGTCGTTCCCGGCCCCGGCCCCGGCCCCGCCACCGCCGAGTGGGACGAGCCGATCGTGATCGTGGGGATGGGCTGCCGCTACCCCGGAGGAGCGGACAGCCCTGAGGAACTCTGGCGGCTGCTGGCCGATGAGACGGACGCCGTGTCGCGGTTCCCGGACGACCGTGGCTGGGACGCCGTCGGCTGCTACGCCCCGCAAGGCGGCGGGGCCGGTACCTACTACCAGCGCGAGGCGGGATTCCTCCACAGCGCCGCGGAGTTCGACGCCCCGTTCTTCGGGATCAGTCCGCGGGAGGCGCTGGCGATGGATCCGCAGCAGCGGTTGTTACTGGAGACGTCGTGGGAGGCGCTGGAGCGGGCGGGCATCGATCCAACGGCACTGCGCGGCAGCCGCACCGGCGTCTACGTCGGGGTGATGACGATGGACTACGGGCCACGCGGCCATGAGGCAGGCGAACCGCAGAGCGGCTACGTGTTCACCGGGAACACCGGGAGTGTCGCGGCGGGGCGGCTGTCGTACATCCTGGGCCTGGAGGGGCCGTCGATGACGGTGGACACCGCGTGTTCGTCGTCGCTGGTGGCGCTACACCAGGCGTGCCAGTCGCTGCGACAGGGCGAGTGCGGGATGGCGCTGGCCGGCGGGGCCACGGTGATGCCCAGCCTGAGCATGTTCGTGGAGTTCTCGCGGCAGCGGGGGCTGGCACCGGACGGTCGCTGCAAGGCCTTCGCGGACGCGGCGGACGGCTTCGGCCTGGCCGAGGGCGTCGGCATGGTGGTGCTGGAGCGGTTGTCGGACGCGCGGCGCCTGGGGCATGAGGTGCTGGCGGTGGTGCGGGGGAGTGCGGTCAATCACGACGGTGCGAGCAATGGTCTGACGGCGCCGAATGGCCCCTCGCAGGAGCGGGTGATTCGCCAGGCGCTGGCGAACGCGGGGGTGGTGCCCGGGGATGTGGACGCGGTGGAGGCGCATGGCACCGGGACGCGGCTGGGGGACCCGATCGAGGCACAGGCTCTGCTGGCGGTCTATGGTCAGCGGCGGGAGCGTGAACGGCCGCTCTGGCTCGGGTCGTTGAAGTCCAACATCGGGCACGCGCAGGCGGCCGCGGGTGTCGGTGGCGTGATCAAGATGGTGCTGGCGATGCGGCATGGTGTGCTGCCGCGTACCTTGCACGCGGACGCGCCGACCACGCGGGTGGACTGGTCGCAAGGCGCCGTCGAGCTGCTGACCGAACCGGTCCCGTGGCCGGAGGCGGACCGCCCCCGTCGGGCCGCGGTCTCCTCCTTCGGCGTCAGCGGTACCAACGCCCACCTCGTCCTGGAACACGACCCTGACCCGGATACCTCGCTCGACACCGCGCCGCCCCCCGCGCACGGGAATCGCCGGCCCGCGGTGGTGCCCTGGCCGCTGTCCGCCCGGACCCCCGCCGCACTGCGCGCGCAGGCCGAGCGGCTGCACGCATGCCTTTCGTCCCCGTCGTCCTACCGGCCCGTGGACGTGGGCAACTCGCTGGCCACGACCAGGACGGTGTTCCCCCGGCGGGCGGTGATGCTCGTGCGTGACGCCGATGACGCGATGCGCAAGCTGTCGGCGCTGACCTCGGGTGAGGCCGCCGCCGACGTGCTCACCGGTTCGGTGGAGGCGTCGGGCAAGGTCGTCTTCGTCTTCCCCGGGCAGGGATCGCAGTGGCAGGGTATGGCGCTGCGGCTGATGGCGGAAGAGCCGGTCTTCGCGGCCCGGATGCACGAGTGTGCCAGGGCCCTGTCCGAGTTCACCGACTGGTCACTGCTGGATGTACTGGGCGAATCCGAAGGCAGCCCGTCCCTGGACCGCGTGGACGTGGTTCAGCCTGCCTTGTTCGCCGTCATGGTTTCGCTCGCCGAGCTGTGGCGGTCCTACGGGGTCGAGCCGGACGCCGTCGTGGGGCACTCGCAAGGAGAGATCGCCGCCGCCTGCGTCGCCGGCGGGCTCACGTTGCACGACGCCGCACGCGTCGTGGCTCTGAGGAGCCGGGCCATACGCGAGGAACTCGCCGGGCAGGGGGGCATGATGTCGCTCTCCCTCACCCGGGAGGAGCTGACGCGCGAACTGGAGCGCTGGAAGGGGAGCATCTCGCTCGCCGTGGTAAACGGGCCCTCCTCCGCCGTTGTTTCCGGCGAACCAAAGGCACTGGAGGAACTGCTGACCGACTGCGAGGCTCGCGGCATCCGGGCGAGACTCATTCCGGTCGACTACGCCTCGCACTCCCCGCAGGTCGAGTCGATCCGACACCGGGTGCTGCGGGACCTGGAAGGGATCTCCCCACGGTCTTCGAAGATTCCGTTCTATTCCTCGGTCACCGGGGAGCGCCTTGACTCCGCCGGACTGAACGCCGCCTACTGGTACCGGAATCTGCGGCAGACGGTGGAGTTCGCGAGCACGGTGTGCCATCTGGCCGAGCGGGGCCACACGGTCTTCATCGAGGCGAGCCCGCACCCGGTGCTGGTCCCGGGCGTACAGGACACCGTCGACGGCCTCGACGTTCCGGTGGCCGCGATCGGCACGCTGAAGCGCGACGAGGGCGGAGCCGACCAGTTCCTGCGCGCGATTGCGCACGCGCATGTGAGCGGTGCGGCTGTCGACTGGACGGCGGTCTACCGGGGCAGCGGTGCCCGCCGTGTCGGCCTTCCCACCTATGCCTTCCAGCGGGAGCGTTACTGGCTCGCCCCGGCACGTTCCGGCGGTGAGGTACGCGTCGAGCTCCCGTCCTCGCCGCGTCCCGAGGAGTTCGAGGGCTTCCCCCGCCGGGTGGCCGAGGCCACCACGGCCGCACAGCGCACCAGGGTGGTGCTGGATGAGGTGTGCGCTCACGTGGCGGCCGTGCTGGGCTGGTCCGCACCCGGCGAGGTCGAGATCCGGCGGGCGTTCCGCGAGTCGGGCTTCGACTCGCTGACGGCCGTGGAGCTGCGCAACCGCCTCGCGGCCGCGACGGGGGTGAACCTATCGTCCACCGTCGTGTTCGACCACCCGACGCCACTGGCCCTGGCCGAGCACCTGAGGGACCGCATCGTCGGTGAGGACGGCATGGCGACGGTGGGCGAGGCCCCTGTGGCCGCCGACGATCCGGTCGCGATCGTCTCGACCAGTTGCCGCTTTCCCGGCGATGTACGCTCCCCTGAGGAGCTGTGGCAGTTGCTGCTGTCCGGCCGTGACCCGATCTCCGGCTTCCCGGCCGACCGCGGCTGGCCGCTGGAAGACCTGTCCCACCCGGATCCGAACCGGCCCGGTACCAGCTCTGCCCAGCAGGGCGGATTCCTCTACGACGCCGCCGAATTCGACGCGGAGTTCTTCGGGATCTCGCCGCGTGAGGCGGTGGCGATGGACCCGCAGCAGCGGCTGCTGCTGGAGACGTCCTGGGAGGCCCTGGAGCGGGCCGGGCTCGACCCGGCTTCGCTGCGGGGCGGCCGGACCGGCGTGTTCGTCGGTGCCGTTCCCCACGGGTACGGCACTGGCTCCGCCGCCCCGCAGGATGCCGAGGGCTATCTGTTCACCGGTGCCGCGGGCAGCGTGGCCTCGGGGCGCGTCGCCTACAGCTTCGGCCTGACCGGGCCCGCCATCACCGTGGACACCGCGTGCTCGTCGTCATTGGTGGCGCTGCACCTGGCGGTGCAGTCCCTGCGCCAGGGCGAGTGCTCCCTCGCGCTGGTGGGCGGTGTGACGGTGATGGCGGGCCCGGCGGTGTTCACCGAGTTCAGTCACCAGCGCGTACTCGCCCCCGACGGCCGGTGCAAGCCCTTCGCCGCCGCGGCGGACGGCACCGCGTGGAGCGAGGGTGTCGGTGTGATTGTCCTGGAGCGGCTGTCGGACGCGCGACGGAACGGCCATCAGGTGCTGGCGGTGGTGCGGGGCAGCGCGGTGAACCAGGACGGCGCGTCGAATGGACTGACGGCGCCGAACGGGCCTTCGCAACAGCGGGTGATCCGGCAGGCGCTGGCCAATGCCCGGCTGCCGGCGTCCGAGGTGGACGTGGTGGAGGCGCACGGTACGGGCACCGCGCTGGGCGATCGGATCGAGGCGGAGGCGCTGCTGGCAACGTACGGTCAGGGCCGGCCGCAGGACCGGCCGGTGCTGCTGGGCTCGGTGAAGTCCAACATCGGCCACACTTCCGCGGCCGCCGGCGTGGCAGGTGTGATCAAGATGGTGCTGGCGATGAGGCACGGGACCGTGCCCGCGACGCTGCACGTGGCTGAGCCGACGCCGCACGTGGACTGGGAGTCGGGCGCGGCGGAGTTGGTGACCGAGCACGTGCCCTGGCCGGAGACCGGGCGGGTACGGCGGGCGGCGGTGTCTTCGTTCGGCATCAGCGGTACCAACGCGCATGTGATCCTCGAGCAGGCCGCCGCCACTGAAAACACTTCTCGTGAGGACCGACCGGCGCTTGCCGGCGCGCTGCCCTGGGTGGTGTCGGGTCGGTCGGCTGATGCCTTGCGGGGGCAGGCCGCACGGCTGCGCGCCTTCGCTGCCGAGAGCCAGGACGCGGAAGTGGTCGACGTGGGCTGGTCGCTGGCGTCGACGCGGGCGAGCCTGAAGCACCGGGCGATGGTCGTCGCGGACGGCTGGGACGGTTTCCTCAGTGGCCTTGATTCGCTCGCGGCGGGGGAGCCTGCGGCGCATGTGGTGAGCGGTGAGGTCTCGGACGCGGCTGAGGGGGTGGTGTTCGTGTTCCCGGGCCAGGGCTCGCAGTGGGTGGGGATGGCGACGGAGCTGCTGGGCGCTTCACCGGTCTTCGCCGCGTCGGTGGAGAAGTGCGCGGGGGCGCTGGCGCCGCATGTCGACTGGGATGTGCTGGAGGTGTTGCGGGGCGGGGGTCCAGTGGAGCGCGATGATGTGGTCCAGCCGGTGTTGTGGGCGGTGATGGTGTCCTTGGCGGAGGTGTGGCGTTCGGTGGGTGTCCGGCCGTCCGCGGTGATCGGGCACTCGCAGGGGGAGATCGCGGCCGCGTGTGTGGCTGGTGCGCTGTCGTTGGAGGACGGGGCGTTGCTGGTGGCCTTGCGCAGCCGGGTGCTGGCGGAGGAGCTGTCCGGCAAGGGCGGGATGGTGTCCGTTGCGGCGTCGGCGGACCGGGCCGGTGAGCTGATCGTGGGTCGGGGCGGGGTGTGGATCGCGGCCGTCAACGGGCCGGAGTCCACGGTTGTGGCGGGCGACCTCGATGCTCTGGCCGAGGTGAGCGCGGCGGCTGCGGCCGCCGGACTGCAGCCGCGGAAGGTGGGGATCACTTACGCGTCGCACACGCCACACGCCGAGCGGGTGCGTGAGCGGTTGCTGGAGCTGGCCGCGCCGGTTACGCCCCGTGCGGGTGATGTCCCGATGTATTCGACGGTGACCGCCGCGCCCGTCGAGGGGGAGGCGTTGGACGGCGAGTACTGGTACCGCAATCTGCGGGAGCGGGTGTTGTTCCACGACACCGTAGGGGCCCTGCTCGACCGGGGTGACCGGGTCTTCCTGGAGGTCAGCCCGCACCCGGTGCTGACGGGCGCGATCCAGGAAGCCGGGCGCATCCGGTCGGTGGACACCGTGGTGACGGGCACCCTCAGGCGAGGCGAAGGCGGTCCCCGCCGATTCCTGGCCTCACTGGCCCAGCTGTGGGTCCACGGGACGGATCCCGATTGGGCCCGTGTGTTCGCCGGCACCGGCGCCCGCCGCGTCGATCTGCCCACCTACGCCTTTCAGACCAAGCGCTACTGGCTCGACGCCTCCGCGCCCCGCACCTCGGCCGCCGTGGACGAGAGCGCAGCGTTCTGGGAGGTCGTGGAACGCCAGGACCTGGACGGGCTCGCGCGAACCCTGCGGCTCCAGGACGCACGCCAGGAGCTGACGGCCGTCCTGCCCGCGCTGTCGGCCTGGCACCGACGCCACCAAGCGGCCTCCGAGATGGAGTCGTGGCGGTACCGGGTCGACTGGAAGCCGCTGACCGGCCATGCGCCGGCCACGCTGTCCGGCACCTGGCTCGTGGCCGTCACCCGCGAGCAGATCGGCGGTGAGCTGTACGAGGCGGTCGCCGGGGCGCTGCGCGACCACGGAGCGGCCGTCGAACCGCTCGTGGCCCCCGAGGACGGGCATCCCTGGGCGGACGTCATCGCCGCCCACACCGAGGCGGCCGGGGTACTGTCGCTGCTTGCCGGGGACGATGCAGCCCTCGACAGCACATGCGCGGTCCCGGCCGGTTTCGGCCGCACGCTGCTGCTGATCCAGGCACTCGAGGCCGCGGGCACCACCGCCGCGTTGTGGTGCCTCACCCAGGGGGCGGTGTCCGTCGGCGGGCAGGACCCGCTCACCGGGCCGACCCAGGCGCTGGTCTGGGGCCTTGGCCGAGTCGCGGGGCGGGAACTGCCCGCCCGCTGGGGCGGTCTGGTGGATCTGCCACCGGCCCCGGGCGACAAGACCCTCGCCCGGCTGTGCGCGGTGCTGAACGGCAGCACCGGTGAGGACCAGGTCGCGGTTCGCCCGTTCGGGGCATTCGGGCGCCGCATCGTCCGGGCGCCGCTGGGCGGCGGCGCGGGCGACGGCTGGACCCCGGACAACGGCACGGTACTGATCACAGGTGGCACCGGTGTCCTCGGCGGGCAGATCGCCCGCAGGCTGGCCGCCCAGGGCGCCGAACACTTGCTGCTCGTGAGCCGCCGGGGCCAGGCCGCCCCCGGCGCGGCCGACCTGGTGGCCGAGCTGACCGCCGCCGGTGCCGAGGTGACGGTGGCGGCCTGCGACATCGCCGACGCGGAGGCGCTGCGCGACCTCCTGGAGTCGGTTCCCGACACCTACCCGCTGACCGCGGTGGTCCACACCGCTGCCGTCCTGGACGACGGGCCGGTCACCGCCCTGACGCTCGACCAGATCGACCGCGCCCTGCGGGTCAAGGCCGAGGCCGCGTGGCGCCTGCACGAGCTGACCCAGGGCCTGAACCTTTCCGCATTCGTCCTGTTCTCCTCGCTGGCCGGCGTGGTCGGCATGGCGGGACAGGGCAACTACGCCCCGGGGAACACCTATGTGGACGCGCTGGCCCACCTTCGCCGCTCGCGCGGACTCGTGGCCACGTCCGTGGCCTGGGGACCCTGGGCACACGGCGGAATGGCCGAGGGGGACGCGGTGACCGACGTCCGGAACCGGCACGGCGTTGCGCTGCTGCCGCCGGAATCCGCGGTCCTGGCGCTGGAAACCGCAATCGGACAGGGTGACACGGCCGTCGTCATCGCCGACATCGACTGGGGCCGGTTCGCCCACGCCTACACCGCGACGCGGACCAGCCGACTGCTCGACGAACTCCCGGAGGCCCGGCAGGCCCTGGGTCCGGGGAAGGCCGACGACGCGGACGTCACCACTTCCGCGCTGCGCGACCGGCTCGCCGGGCTGAGCGCCGGGGAGCGTGAGCAGCAGCTGTTCGATGTCGTACGGGCCCAGGCGGCCGCCGTGCTCGGACATGACTCCGCCGGCGCGGTGGACCCGCGACGGCAGTTCCTCGAACTCGGGCTCGACTCGGTCACCTCCGTGGAACTGCGCAACCGGCTGGGCCTCGCAACCGGTCTGCGGCTGCCTGCCACCGTGGTCTTCGACCACCCGAGCGTGGCCGACCTCGCCAGGCACCTCCAAGCGGAGATGTTCAGCGGCTCCCTGCGGCCGACGAACCCCGGTGACGCCGAACTCGGCCGCTTGGAAGACCTGTTGACGGAGCTGCCGGACGGGGACCCCGCCCGCGCCGAGATCGCCGGACGGCTGCGGCATCTGCTGTGGTCGGCCACCGGAGCTGATCGGTCTGCCGAGGACGCCGTCGACTCCAAGGAACTCGAGGCCGCGACCAACGAAGAGATCTTCGACTTCATCGAGAAGGAATTCGGGATCTCCTGACCGCGCGCGACCGGCACGGCTCACCACACCCACACTGAACTGACCCACCACCAGGGGCAAGAACATGGATGATGTCAAAAAGCTGCGTCACTTCCTGACCCGGGTCACAGCGGAACTGCAGGAGACGCGGTCACGGCTGCGGGCTGTCGAGTCGGCCGGCAGTGAGCCGGTGGCGATCGTCGGGATGAGCTGCCGCTACCCTGGCGGCGTCACCTCGCCGGAGGAGCTGTGGCAGCTGGTGTCGGGTGGCGGCGAAGGCATATCCGGCCTCCCGGCCGACCGCGGCTGGGACCTGGCCGGGCTGGTCGACACGGCAGGCGAACGGCCGGGCACCTCGTATGTGGACAAGGGCGGGTTCCTGCACGAAGCAGGGGAGTTCGACGCGCCCTTCTTCGGCATCTCACCGCGCGAGGCGCTGGCGATGGATCCGCAGCAACGGCTGCTGCTGGAGACGTCATGGGAGCTGTTCGAGCGGGCCGGCGTCGATCCGTCGTCGCTGCGTGGAAGCCGGACGGGTGTCTTCATCGGGGCCAGTTTCCGTGACTACGGCAGCAGGCTGCCCCAGATCCCCGAGGAGGTCGAGGGCCACGCCGTCACCGGTGTCGCGGGGAGCGTGGCCTCGGGCCGTATCGCGTACACCTTCGGCCTGGAGGGGCCGGCCCTCACGGTGGATACCGCGTGCTCGTCCTCGCTGGTGGCGCTGCACCTGGCGGTGCGTTCCCTGCGGCAGGGCGAGTGCTCCCTGGCGCTCGCCGGCGGTATCGCCGTCATGTCCACCCCGGACCTGCTGACCGAGTTCAGCAGGCAGCAGGGCCTGTCGCGGGACGGTCGGTGCAAGGCCTTCGCGGCCTCGGCGGACGGGATGGGCGCGGCAGAGGGGGTCGGGCTGCTGCTGGTCGAGCGGCTGTCGGACGCGCGGCGCAACGGCCACCGGGTGCTGGCGGTGGTACGGGGCAGCGCGGTGAACCAGGACGGCGCGTCGAGCGGCCTCACGGCGCCGAACGGGCCCGCCCAGCAGCGGGTCATCCGGCAGGCGCTGGCCGACGCCGGACTGTCCGCCGACGCGGTGGATGTGGTTGAGGCGCATGGCACGGGCACGTCGCTGGGCGATCCGATCGAGGCGCAGGCGCTGCTGGCGACATACGGTCAGGGCCGGCCGCAGGACCGGCCGGTACTGCTGGGCTCGGTGAAGTCCAACCTCGGCCACACACAGGCTGCGGCGGGGGCCGCCGGGGTCATCAAGATGGTGCTGGCGATGCGGCACGGGACCGTGCCCGCGACGCTGCACGTGGCTGAGCCGACGCCGCATGTGGACTGGGCGTCGGGCGCGGTGGAGCTGGTGACCGCGAACGTGGCCTGGCCCGAAGCCGACCGGGCGCGGCGGGCGGCGGTGTCCTCGTTCGGTGTGAGCGGGACCAACGCGCACATGATCCTCGAACAGGCCCCGGCGGACGCACACGAGCCCGCAGGCGGCGACGACCCCGCCCCGGTGGCGCTTGCCGGCGTGCTTCCCTGGCCGGTCTCGGGGCGGTCCGCCGAGGCCTTGCGCGGACAGGCGGCACGCCTGCGGGCCTTCGCCGCCGAACACGAGGATGCCGAAGCGGCCGATGTCGGGTGGTCGCTGGCCTCGACCCGGGCCGGACTGGAACATCGTGCGGTGGTGCTCGCGGACGGCCGCGACGGCTTCCTGAGCGGTCTTGACGCGCTCGCCGCCGGGGGCCCGGCGGCGCATGTCATCAGTGGTGAGGTGTCCGCCGGACGTGGGGATGTGGTTTTCGTGTTCCCGGGCCAGGGCTCGCAGTGGGTGGGCATGGCGACGGAGCTGTTGGGTGCTTCACCGGCCTTCGCCGCGTCGGTGGAGAAGTGCGCGGGGGCGTTGGCGCCGCATGTCGACTGGGATGTGCTGGAGGTGTTGCGGGGCGAGGGGCCACTGGATCGGGTTGATGTGGTCCAGCCGGTGTTGTGGGCGGTGATGGTGTCCTTGGCGGAGGTGTGGCGTTCGGTGGGTGTCCGGCCGTCCGCGGTGATCGGGCACTCGCAGGGGGAGATCGCGGCCGCGTGCGTGGCTGGTGCGCTGTCGTTGGAGGACGGCGCGCGGCTGGTTGCGCTGCGCAGCCGCGCCATCGCCCGAGAGCTGGCCGGGCTGGGCGGCATGGTCTCCATCGCCGTCTCCGCCGAACGAGTCGGGGAACTCCTCGCCGACCGCCACGAGGTGTGGATCGCCGCGGTCAACGGCCCGGATGCCACCGTCGTGGCCGGGAGCCCCCACGCCCTGGACCAGGTGATGGCGGCCGCGGAGGCTGCTGGGATGCGGGTGCGCCGGGTCGCGGTGGACTACGCGTCACATACGCCCCATGTGGAGCGGGTGCGTGAGCGGTTGTTGGAGCTGGCCGCGCCGGTTACCCCCCGTGTGGGTGATGTCCCGATGTATTCGACGGTGACCGCCGCGCCCGTCGAGGGGGAGGCGCTGGACGGCGAGTACTGGTACCGCAATCTGCGGGAGCGGGTGCTGTTCCACGACACCGTACGGGCCCTGCTCGACCGGGGCGACCGGGTCTTCCTGGAGGTCAGCCCGCACCCGGTGCTGACGGGCGCGATCCAGGAAGCCGGGCACGCCGCCGACGTCCTCGCCGTGGGCACCTTGCGGCACGACGAGGGCGGTCCGCGGCGGGTGCTGACTTCACTGGCCGAATTGTGGGTGCGGGGTGTCGAGCCCGACTGGAAGGCGGTCTTCGGTGGCGCGTCCGCGCCCGTCGACCTGCCCACCTACCCTTTCCAGCGCGACCACTACTGGCTGCGCGACACCGGCGTTGTCGGGGATGTCGCCGGGGCCGGGCTGTCCGTCGTGGGTCATCCGCTGCTGGCGGCCGGAATCAGGCTGGCCGAGAGCGACGGCCGTGTCTTCACCGGGCGCCTCTCCACGGACTCCCACCCATGGCTCGCCGACCACGCCGTGCTGGGCCAGGCCCTGCTGCCGGGCTCGGCGGTCCTGGAACTGGCGCTGCGGGCGGGCGAGTTGGCCGGGGCGGACCAGGTGGATGAACTTGTCCTGCACGCACCGCTGGTCGTACCGGCCGACGGCACGGCCCTGGACCTCCAAGTCGGCGTCGACCCGGCCGACGAGCTGGGGCGGCGCGCGGTCCGCGTCCACTCCAGGCCGCACCGCCCGGGCCGAGCCGGGGACGAGGACGATGTGGAGTGGACCAGCCACGCCGCCGGGACGCTCACCGCGGCTCACGCCGGTGAACCCGCCGCCCAGGACACCGTGTGGCCGCCCGCCGATGCCGTCCCGGTGGAGATCGACGGCTTCTACGAGCGGCTGGCGGCGGCCGGTTACGCCTACGGGCCGGTGTTCCAAGGCGTGCGCGCGGCGTGGCGGCGCGGCGCGGAGCTGTTCGCCGACATCGGGCTGGACCAGCCCGCGGCGAGCGAGGCGACGCGGTTCGGGATACACCCCGCGCTGGTCGACGCCGCGCTGCAGACGCGGCTGGTGGGACTCCTCGAAGGCGAGGGCGAGCGGATGATGCCGTTCTCGTTCGCCGGAGTCCGCCTCCACGCCATGGGCGCCACTTCGGCGCGGGTCCGGGTGTCCCCGGCTGGGCCGGACGCGATCTCGGTGCTGCTGACGGACCACGCCGGGCTGCCCGTCCTCACCGTGGACCGGCTCACCTCCCGTCCGCTCACCGCGGCCGCGATGGCACAACCGGCGGCGGACTCGATGTACGAGGTGATCTGGGTGCCGCTGCCCCTGGTCTCCGAAGCGGCCGAGGAGCGGTTCGCGGTCCTCGGCGACGCCATTCCCGGCCTGGACGCTCCGTGCTACCCGGACGCCGCCGCGGTGGCCGAGTCCCTCCGTGCGGGCGAGCCGGTGCCGGCGACGGTGCTGCTGCCCTGCCCGCGTGGGGACGGCGACGCCATTCCCGCCGCGAGCCGGGACGTGCTGGCCGCGGTGCTCGGCCCGGTGCGCGAGTGGCTCGCTCACGATGAACTGGAGGCCCTCCGGCTGGTCCCGGTGACCCGGGGCGCACTCGCCGCCGCGCCGGGCGACCGGATCGACATGGCGCAGGCTGCTGTGCGGGGACTGCTGCGCTCGGCTGCCACGGAGCACCCGGGCCGGATCCTCACGATCGATCTGGACGCCGAGCTGGAGACCGGCCCCGCGTCGATGTCGGCGCTGTGCGCGGCGGTGGCTGCCGCGGTGGCCGCCGGAGAGTCCGAAGCCGTCATCCGCGGCGGCACGGTGTCGGTGCCGCGGCTGGTGCGTGTGCCGTCGTCGGACCCGGAAACGCTCGCCGTCCCCGATGGGGCGCGGGCCTGGGGCCTGGACCTGGGCACAGCGGGGACACTGGAAGGGCTGAACCTGACCGCTTGCCCAGCCACCGAGGCGCCCCTCGAGGCCGGGCAGGTGCGGGTCGCGGTGCGCGCGACCGGAGTGAACTTCCGGGACGTGCTGGTCGCGCTGGGTGTGGTCCCCGACACCGAATCGCTTTTCGCCTCCGAGGGCGCCGGTGTGGTGGTGGAGGTCGGCCCCGGAGTCACCGGCGTCGCGGTGGGCGACCGGGTGATGGGCCTGCTGTCGGGCGCGTACGCCGGCCCACTCGCGGTGGCCGACAGCCGCATGCTGGCCCGCATGCCGCACGGTTGGACATTCGCCGAGGCCGCGACGGTGCCCGTCGTGTTCCTGACCGCCTACTACGCGCTGGTCGACCTCGCCGATCTGCGCGCGGGCGAGACGCTGGCGGTGCACGCCGCCGCGGGCGGGGTCGGCATGGCCGCCGTACAGCTGGCCCGCCACTTGGGCGCCGAGGTGTACGCGACCGCCGGCGAGCCCAAGTGGCCCGTGGTGCGCGGGATGGGCGTTCCCGCCGAGCGGGTGGCCTCTTCGCGCACCGTGGAGTTCGCCGACCGGTTCCTGGAGGTGACCGGCGGCCGGGGCGTCGATGTCGTACTGAACTGCCTGGCACGGGAGTTCGTGGACGCCTCGCTCAGGCTGCTGCCCCGCGGCGGCCGGTTCGTCGAGATGGGCAAGACGGACATCCGCCAGGTCGGCGAGGTCGCCACGGCGTGCCCCGGGGTGAGGTACCGCGCGTTCGACCTCGCCGAGGCGGGTGCCGACCGTCTCGGCGAGATGCTCGCCCATATCGTGGAGCTCTTCGAGCGGGGCGTGCTGGCCCCGCTGCCGGTCACTGCCTGGGACAGCCGGCAGGCGCCGGCGGCCTTCCGCCACCTCAGCCGGGCCCGTCACACCGGCAAGGTCGTGCTCACCACCCCGCCGCCCGCCGTCTCCGGCACCGTGCTGATCACCGGCGGCACCGGCCTCATCGGATCCGTGGTGGCCCGCCACCTGGCCACCGAACACGGTGTCGTCGACTTCGTACTGACCAGCCGCCGGGGCCCGGACGCGCCCGGCGCCGACGAACTCGTCGCGGCACTCGCCCAGTCGGGAGCAACCGCGCGGGTGGTGGCCTGCGATGCTGCCGACCGTGACGCCCTCGCCCGGCTCCTGGACGAACTCCCCCACCTGAGGGGCGTGGTACACGCGGCCGGCGCGCTGGACGACGGTGTGCTCTCGGCGCTCACCCCCGAGCGGCTGGACGCCGTGCTGCGACCCAAGCTGGACGCGGCCTGGCATCTGCACGAGCTGACCGGCGACCGCGATCTGTCGCTGTTCGTGCTGTTCTCCTCCGCCGCCGGTGTTCTGGGCGCCGCCGGACAGGGCAGCTACGCCGCCGCCAACGCCTTCCTGGACGCCCTCGCCCAGCACCGCCGGGCCCAAGGGCTGCCCGCGCACTCCCTGGCCTGGGGACTGTGGGCCGATCGCAGTGCGATGACCGGCGCCCTCGGCGCCGCCGACCTGGACCGGATGCGCCGCACCGGCGTCCGGGCGATCGGTACGGACGAGGGCCTGGCCCTCTTCGACACCGCCCTACGGATGACTCGTCCGCACACGGTCCCGATCAGGCTCGACGTGTCCGCGCTGGGCAGGAAGTCCGATCCTGCCCCGCTCTTCCGCGCCCTGGTCCGCCCGGCCAAGCGGGTGGCCGCGAACACGCCCGTCGACGGCGGTGGTCTGCGTGAGCGTCTGGCGGTGTTGCCGGTGACCGAGCGGGATCGAGTGCTGACCGAGTTGGTGCGGGCCCAGGCGGCAGTGGTGCTGGGGCACGAAGGGGCCGGCGCGGTGGGTGCGGACCGGGCGTTCAAGGATGTCGGGTTCGATTCACTGACCGCGGTGGAACTGCGCAACCGGCTGGGTACTGCGACGGGTCTGCGGCTTCCGGCGACGGCGGTGTTCGACCATCCGACGCCGGTGGCACTGGCCGCCGAGCTCGCCGTGCGGCTGGGGGCGGAGGACGGCGACGTGTCTCGGGACATGGCCCCGATCGCTCCGGCGGTGGCCGCAGTGGATGAGGACCCGATCGCGATCATCGGAATGAGCTGCCGGTTCCCCGGCGGTGTGCGTTCGCCGGAGGACCTGTGGCAGTTGCTCACCGACGAGCGGGACGCCACCGGCGCCTACCCCGCCGACCGCGGCTGGCAGGTCGACGACTTGGGCGACCCGCACTTCCGGGATGACGCCTATGCGCGGGTCGGCGGATTTCTGCACGACATGGCCGACTTCGACCCCGGGTTCTTCGGTATCTCGCCCCGTGAGGCGCTGGCCACCGACCCGCAGCAGCGGCTGCTGCTGGAGACGACATGGGAGGCCTTCGAGCGCGCGGGCATCGATCCCACCACGCTGCGGTCCACGTCCACCGGCATCTTCACGGGGCTGATCTACAACGACTACGCCTCGCGGTTCCCGCGGCTGCTCAGCGGCCTCGAGGGCTACCTGGGCAACGGCAGCGCCGGCAGTGTCGCCTCCGGCCGGATCGCCTACACCCTCGGCCTGGAAGGCCCCGCCATCACGGTGGACACGGCCTGCTCGTCGTCGATGGTGGCCCTGCACCTGGCCGCCCAGTCCCTGCGCCAGGGCGAGTGCACCCTGGCCGTCGCGGGTGGAGTGACCATCATGTCCACCCCCCGGCCGCTGATCGAGTTCAGCCGGATCGGCGGGCTCGCCCTCGACGGCCGCTGCAAGGCATTCGGCGCAGCGGCCGACGGCATGGGCTTCGCCGAGGGCGTCGGCATGCTGGTGGTCGAGCGCCTCTCCGACGCCCGGCGCAATGGACACCGGGTGCTGGCGCTGCTTCGCGGCTCCGCGCTGAACCAGGACGGCGCCTCCAACGGCCTGACCGCGCCCAGCGGCCCCGCCCAGCAGCGGGTGATCCGCCAGGCCCTGGCCAACGCGGGTCTGCGGGCGTCCGATGTGGACGCGGTGGAGGCGCACGGCACCGGCACTTCACTGGGAGACCCCATCGAGGCGCAGGCTCTCCAGGCCACCTACGGTCAGGATCGCCCCGAGGACCGACCGCTGCTGCTCGGCTCGGTGAAGTCGAACCTCGGCCACACCCAGGCCGCCGCGGGGGCCGCCGGGGTCATCAAGACGGTGTTGGCCCTGCGCCACGGCGTTGTGCCGCGCACCCTGCATGCAGAGCGCCCCACCTCGCACGTCGACTGGGCGTCCGGGGGACTGCGGCTCGCCGACGGCAGCGTGCCGTGGCCCGAGACCGGGCGGCCACGCAGGGCCGCCGTGTCCTCGTTCGGCATCAGCGGCACCAACGCGCACGTCATCCTGGAACAGGGGCCCGAGCCGACGCTGCCCGCCACCGCCGACACCCCGAGCGTGCCAGTGCCGTGGGTGATCTCGGCGAAGAGCGCCCAGGGCCTGCGCGACCAGGCCCGCCGCCTGCACGCGTGGGTGGACGCGGACCCGGCAGCGGCCCCGGCCGACATCGCCCGGTCCTTGCTGACCACGCGGGCAACGTTCGACCACCGCGCGGTGGTGGTCGGGCGGACCCGAGAGGAGCTGCTGAACCGACTGGCGGCGTTGGGCGACGGTGAACCGGCCGCCGGCGTGGTCGAGGGTGTCGCGGCCGCACAAGCGAGGACCGTGTTCGTCTTCCCCGGACAGGGCTCGCAGTGGGCCGGCATGGCCACGGAACTGCTCGACACCTCCCCGGTCTTCGCCGAACGGCTGGAGAACTGCGTGGCGGCCCTGCGTCCGCACATCGACTGGTCTCCGCTCGACGTGCTGCGCGGACGCCCCGGAGCGCCGTCGCTGGACCGAGTCGATGTGGTGCAGCCGGTGCTGTGGGCGGTGATGGTGTCCCTGGCCCAGGTGTGGCGGTCTCACGGGGTCGAGCCGTCTGCCGTGGTGGGGCACTCCCAGGGGGAGCTGGCGGCGGCGGCCGTGTCGGGTGTGCTGTCGCTCGAGGACGCCGCCCGCATCGTGGCCCTGCGCAGCAGGCTCATCGCGCGCGAGCTGGCGGGGCAGGGGGGCATGGTCTCGATTGCCCGGCCCATGGGCGCGGCACTGGAACTGCTGAAGCCGTGGGGCGAACGGATCAGTGTCGCCACGGTGAACGGGCCGGGCTCCACCGTCGTCGCCGGCGAGCCCGCGGCGTTGGAGGAGCTGGTGGCCACCTGCGAACGCGAAGGGGTGCGGGCGCGCCGTATCCCGGTGGACTACGCCTCCCACACCCCGCAGGTGGCACGGCTGCGCGAGGCGCTGCTGGAGCTGGCCGCGCCGGTCGTCTCCCGGGAGCCGGGGCTGCCCATGTACTCCTCCGTGACAGGCGAACTCCTCCTCACCGGTGCGGCGGACGCCGAGTACTGGTACCGCAACCTGCGCCGGACCGTGCTCTTCGAGCAGGCCATGCGTGCCCTGGCCCGGGACGGCCATGAGGTGTTCGTCGAGGTGAGTCCGCATCCGGTGCTGGTCACGGGAATGGAAGAGACCCTCGAGGAGTACTCGGGTGAGATCGCGGTCACTGGCACCCTGCGGCGGGACGAGGGTGGCCCGGACCGGCTGCTGACCGCGCTGGCGGAGGTGTTCGTGACCGGGGTCGCCGTGGACTGGCCGACCACGTTCGAGGGTGGCCGGACGGTGGACCTGCCGACCTACGCCTTCCAGCGGCAGCGCTATTGGCTGGACGCGCCGTCGGAGCCCGAGGGGACACGACGCGACGCCGCGGTGGACGAGGAGTTCTGGGCGGCGGTCGACCGGCACGACACGGACGGGTTGGCGTCGGCCCTCGGCGTTGAGGACGCACAGGAGCGGTCCTCGCTGGCCGAGGTGGTGCCGGTGCTGTCCACGTGGTACCGGCAGCGGCGCGAGCGCTCCACCGTGGAGGCCTGGCGCTACGGCATCGCGTGGGCACCGGTCCGCGAGACCTCGGCGGCCACGCTGACCGGCACCTGGCTGGTGGCCGTCTCCGAAGGGTTCGAGGAGGACCCGAGGGCGGGCGCGCTGATGAGGGGCATCGAGCGCCGAGGCGCGGACGTGCTGCAGGTCGTGATGTCCTCCGATCAACCCTCCGATATCGCCGAACAGCTGCGGAGGGCCGCGGAGCACTCTCAACCGGCCGGTGTGCTGTCGGTGAGCGCGTGGGACGAGCGGCCGCATCCGTCTTTCCCGTCGGTGCCGATCGGTTTCACCCAGGTCCTGACGCTGTGCCAGGCGCTCGACGCAGCCGGTGTCACGGCCCCCTTGTGGTGCGTGACCAGCGGCGCGGTCGCCACCGGGCGTGATGACGCCCCCGCCGGCCCGGCTCAGGCGCTGGTGTGGGGGCTGGGACGGGTGGCCGCTCAGGAGCGTGTGGACCGCTGGGGCGGGCTGATCGACCTTCCGGCCCAGCCGGACGAGCAGGCGGTGAACCGGCTGTGCGGGCTGCTGACCGGGGAGTCCGGCGAAGACCAGCTCGCCGTACGGGCCGGTGGCGTGCTCGCCTGCCGACTGGCCCATGCCCCGGCGCCCGTCGGCCGTGGCCGCGAATGGACCCCCACCGGGACCGTGCTGATCACCGGGGGCACCGGGGCCATCGGTGGCCATGTCGCCCGGTGGCTGGCCGCCCGCGGGGCTGAACACCTGTTGCTGCTCAGCAGGAGCGGCCCCGAAGCCGAGGGAGCCGATCAGCTGCGCGCCGATCTGGTGGCGGCCGGCGCCCGGGTGACCCTCCTCTCCTGCGACGTCGGGGACCGGGAGGCGCTGGCGGCCGCGCTGGCCGGCATCCCGGACGAACTGCCCCTCACCGCCGTCTTCCACACCGCCGCGGTGCTGGACGACGGACCGCTGGACGAGCTGACCCTCGCCCGCGCCGACGCTGTGCTGCGGACGAAGGCCGGCGCCGCGTGGCACCTGCATCAGCTGACCGCACACCTGGACCTGTCGGCGTTCGTCCTCTTCTCCTCCTTGGCCGCCACCTGCGGTGCCGCCGGCCAAGGGAACTACGCGCCCGGCAACGCCTACCTCGACGCGCTGGCGTGGCACCGTCGTGCCCGTGGCCAGGTTGCCACCTCCATCGGGTGGGGGGCCTGGGCCGAGGGCGGCATGGCGGAGACGGAGACCATCGCGGACCTGAGGCGCAGGCACGGCGTCCCGCTGATGTCCCCCGAGCGGGCGGTCCGGGCGCTGCGGCAGGCGATCGAGGGGGATGAGACCTTCGTGGTCGTCGCGGACATCGACTGGGACCGGTTCTACCTCGCGCACACCGCCGCCCGGCCCAGCCCACTGCTGCACGACTTGGAGGAGACCCGCCGTATCCGGGAGTCGGCCATCGACGGCACCGGGCCGGGGACGGAGGGGCCGACGCTGGCCGAGCGGCTGGCCCGCCTCGGCCGTACCGAGCAGGAGCGGCTGCTGCGCGAGGTGGTCCGGACGCACGCCGCGGCCGTTCTCGGGCACGACGGGCCCGACTCGGTGCCGACCGGCCTTCCGTTCTGGGAGCTCGGCCTGGACTCGGTCACCGCGGTCGAAATGCGCAACCGGCTGGGCGGCGCGGTCCAGCGCAAGCTCCCGGCCGGGGTCATCTTCGATTACCCGACGGTCACCGGACTGGTCGGGTACCTCCGGGGCGAACTGTGCCAGGAGGAGACCGGGGACAGCCCGGTGATGTCCGATCTGGACCGGCTGGAGGTCGCACTGGCCACCATGCCCGACGACGACGCGGCCCGGAACGAGGTGGCCGAACGGCTGGAGAAGCTGCTGCGCCGGGTGAGTCCGGCCTCGGTCGTGACGCGGGCGCCCGCCACGGACTGGGGCCTTGACTCGGCCTCCCAGGACGAGGTGTTCGCGCTCATCGACGAAGAGCTGGGCGAGCCGTAACGGCTCCTGGCACACGCTTTCCCGACCGCTAGGGACCACAAGGATGGACCAGTCACCCATGGCGAATGAAGAGAAGCTCTTCGAGTACCTCAAGCGTGTCACCGCGGAACTGAAGGAGACGCGGGCGCGGTTGCGGGACGCGGAGGCGGCCGCTGATGAACCGGTGGCCATCGTCGGCATGAGCTGCCGCTACCCCGGCGGGGTGGCCTCGCCCGAGGACCTGTGGCGCCTGGTGGCGAACGGTGAAGACGCGGTCTCGGAGGTGCCTTCCGACCGCGGCTGGGACCTGGCGAGGCTGTTCGACGCGGACGGGAACCGGCCCGGGACCTCGTATGTGGACCGCGGCGGTTTCCTGCACGACGCCGCCGAGTTCGACGCGGAGTTCTTCGGGATCTCGCCGCGTGAGGCGGTGGCGATGGACCCGCAACAGCGGCTGCTGCTGGAGACGTCCTGGGAGTTGTTCGAGCGGGCCGGCATCGATCCGACGTCGCTGGGCGGCAGCCGGACCGGCGTGTTCGTGGGCTCCAGCTTCCACGGCTACGGCGGCGACCTGACCGACGCTCCCGAAGAGGTCCAGGGCCATCTGCTCACCGGCCGCTCGGGCAGTGTGCTCTCCGGCCGGATCGCCTACTCGTTGGGTCTGGAAGGTCCGGCGGTCACGGTGGACACCGCCTGTTCGTCCTCGCTGGTGGCATTGCACCTGGCGGTCAACGCACTGCAGCGTGGCGACTGTTCGCGCGCCATCGCCGGTGGCGTGGTGGTCATGCCCACCCCCGAGGTGTTCGTCGCGTTCAGCCGCCAGCAGGGCCTGTCGCGCGACGGCCGGTGCCGCGCATTCGCGGGCAGCGCCGATGGGACCGTCCTCGCCGAGGGCGTCGGCATGCTGCTGCTGGAGCGGCTGTCGGACGCGGTGCGAGGCGGCCATCAGGTGCTGGCCGTGGTGCGCGGCTCGGCGGTGAACCAGGACGGCGCGTCCAACGGTCTCACCGCGCCCAACGGCCCCTCGCAGCAAAGGGTGATCCGGCAGGCGCTGGCCGACGCCGACCTGTCCCCGGTGCAGGTCGACGCCCTGGAGGCGCATGGGACGGGCACCACACTGGGCGACCCGATCGAGGCGGACGCGCTGCTGGCCACGTACGGGCAGAACCGGCCGGCCGAGCGGCCGCTGCTGATCGGGTCGCTGAAGTCGAACCTCGGCCACACCCAGGCGGCGGCGGGCGTGGCCGGGATCATCAAGATGGTGATGGCGATGCGGCACGGCACCGTGCCCGCGACGTTGCACGTGGACGAGCCGACGCCGCACGTGGACTGGGGGTCCGGCGCGGTGCGGCTGGTGACCGGGAACACGGCGTGGCCGGAGACCGGGCAGCCCCGGCGGGCCGCGGTGTCCTCGTTCGGGGTGAGCGGCACCAACGCGCATGTGATCATTGAACAGCCGCCTGCCACCGGAGCTCCTGCCACCGCGACACCTGATGCCGAGGAGGACTCGGACACACCCGCCCCATTCACGAAAGGGCGGGTGCACGATGCGCTGCCGTGGGTGGTGTCGGGCCGTTCTGCACGGGGATTGCGGGCGCAGGCCGTGCGGCTTCGCCGGTTCGCGGCCGGCTCGGGCGAGACGGACCGGAACCTGGGATGGTCGCTCGCTTCGTCACGCGCCGGGCTGGAGCACCGGGCGGTGGTGATCGCCGAGGACCGGGACGGGTTCCTGGCCGGTCTCGACGCCCTTGCCGCGGAAGAGCCCGCCGCACGGGTGGTGAGCGGAGCCGTCGGGTCGCAGGCCCCCGACGGTGTGGTGTTCGTCTTTCCGGGCCAGGGCTCCCAGTGGGCGGGGATGGCGACCGAGTTGCTGGACTCCTCGCCCGCCTTCGCCGAGTCCGTCCTGCGGTGTGCCGAGGCCTTGGCCCCGCACATCGAGTGGGATCTGCTCGAGGTCCTGCGGGACGGCCGCTTGCTGGAGCGGGTTGACGTGGTGCAGCCCGTGCTGTGGGCGGTGATGGTGTCGCTGGCTGCGCTGTGGCGGTCGATGGGCGTGGTGCCGTCGGCGGTGGTGGGCCATTCCCAGGGGGAGATCGCGGCGGCGTGCGTGGCAGGTGTCCTGTCGTTGGAGGACGGTGCGCGGCTGGTGGCGCTGCGCAGCCGGGTGATCGCGGAGGGCTTGGCCGGTGAGGGCGGAATGGTGTCCGTCGCCACTTCGGCCGAGCGGGCGCAGGAGCTCATGGCCGGCCGCGACGGGGTGTGGATCGCGGCGGTGAACGGCCCGGCCTCCACGGTGCTCGGCGGCAGCCCGGACGTGCTGGCCGAGGTGAGGGCGGCGGCCGAGGCCGAGGGTCTGCGGGCGCAGGCGATCGCGGTGGACTACGCGTCGCACACGCCACACGTCGAGCAGGTCCGTGACGCCCTGCTGGAAGTGGCCGCTCCGATCACCCCGAGGGCCGGCGACGTCCCCATGTACTCGACGGTCACGGCCGCGCTCGCCGAGGGCGAGACGCTCGACGCGGAGTACTGGTACCGGAACCTGCGCGGGCAGGTCCGCTTCCACGACGCGGTACAGAGCCTCATCGACGACGACAGGACGGTGTTCCTCGAGGTCAGCCCGCACCCGGTGCTGTCCGCGGCGATCGAGGAGGCCGGACACGCCGCGGACAGCCGTCTGACGGCCGTGGAGACGCTCAGGCGCGGCGAGGGCGGGCCGCGGCGCGTGCTGACGTCCCTGGCCGAGCTGTGGGTGTGGGGCGTCGGACCCGACTGGCGGGCGGTGTTCGGCGGGGACGCCGCACGGGCGGACCTGCCGACGTACGCCTTCCAGCGCCGGCGCTACTGGCTGTCGGCGGCCGGGAGTGGGGCGAAGGGCCTCACGGGGGCCGGACTGTCGCCGCTGGGCCATCCCCTGCTGGTGGCCGGCATCGGTGTGGCCGAGGGCGGCGGGGCGCTGTTCACCGGCCGGTTGTCCACGGGCTCGCACCCCTGGCTCGCCGGCCACGTGGTGGCGGGCCGGTCGCTGGTGCCGGGTGCGGCCGTGCTGGAGCTGGTGCTGCGAGCAGGTGAGTACGCCGACTGCGACCGGCTGGAGGAACTGGTTCTGCGGGCCCCGCTGACGGTGCCGGACGACGGCACGGCGGTTGAGGTGCAGGTCGGCGTCGACCCGGCCGATGAGCTGGGGCGGCGCGCGGTGCGACTGCACTCCCGGCCCCACCGCCCGGGGCCCGGCGAGGGCGGGGCGGAGTGGGTCTGCCACGCGACGGGCACGGTGACCGCCGCGCCCGCCGGTGAACCCGTAACCGGAGACACCGTGTGGCCGCCCGCCGATGCCGTCCCGGTGGAGATCGACGGTTTCTACGAACGGCTCGCGGCAGCCGGTTGGGCCTACGAGCCGGTGTTCCGGGGCGTGCGCGCCGTGTGGCGGCGCGGCACGGAACTGTTCGCCGACGTCGAGCTGGACGAGTCCGGCGCGGGGGAGGCGGCGCGGTTCGGCGTGCACCCCGCACTGGTCGACGCCGCGCTGCAGACGCGGCTGGTGTCGCTGCTCGACAGCGAGCGAGAGCTCACGATGCCGTTCTTGTTCGCCGGAGCGCGCGTTCACGCCACGGGCGCCACTTCCGCGCGGGTCCGGATGGCCCCGGTCGGTCCTGACACGGTCTCGGTGCTGATGACCGACCAGGCCGGGCTGCCCATCCTCAGCCTTGAAGAGCTCACCTCGCGTCCGCTGTCCGAGGGGCCGGCGGCCGGCCCGGGGGTGGATTCGATGTACGAGGTGACCTGGACGCCGCTGCACGTGGCTGTCGAGGCCGGGCGGGAGCGGGTGGCGGTCCTGGGCCAGGCCCTGCCGGGGCTGGACGCGCCGTCGTTTCGCGATGTCGCCTCGGTGGTCGCGGCAGTGCGGGCCGGGGAGCCGATGGCCGGCACGGTGCTGCTGCCCTGCCCCGACGGCGGGGCGGACCCGGGTGTGGACGCTCCGGCGGCGAGCCGGAGGCTGCTGGCCGAAGTGCTGGGCGTCGTACAGGAGTGGCTCGACCGCCCCGAACTGGACGACGTCCGGTTGGCCGTGCTGACCCGCGGCGGGACCGCGGTGGAGCCGGGAGAGCGGGTCGACGTCGCCCAGGCCGCCGTACGGGGCCTGGTGCGGTCCGCGTGCGCGGAACACCCCGGCCGGATGCTGCAGGTCGACACCGACGGTGGCGCGGAGTCGACGGCGGCGCTGCCCGCCGTGGTGGCCTCCGCGGCCTCGGGCGGCGAGCCGGAGGCCGCGGTGCGCTCGGGCGGGGCGAGGGTGCCGCGGCTCGGCCGGGTCTCGTCGTCGGGCGCGGGGACGCAGGCCGCTCCTGATACGGCCGAGGCGTGGAATCCGGACCTGGGCGGTACCGTGCTGATCACGGGCGGGACGGGGATGACCGGGGCGGCGGTGGCGCGTCATCTGGCCGGTGTCCATGGGGTGCGGGATCTGGTGTTGACGAGCCGTCGTGGTGCGGATGCTCCTGGGGCGGCCGGTTTGGTGGGGGAGTTGGCGGCGCTGGGTGCCGTGGCGCGGGTGGTGTCCTGTGATGTGGCGGACCGTGCTTCGTTGGCCGGGCTGTTGGAGGGGCTGCCCGGTCTGTGTGGGGTGGTGCATGCGGCGGGTGTGATCGATGACGGTGTGGTTTCGGCGTTGACGCCGGAGCGGCTGGATGTGGTGCTGCGGCCGAAGGCGGACGCGGCCTGGTATCTGCATGAGCTGACCCGGGATCGTGAGCTGTCGTTGTTCGTGTTGTTCTCCTCGGCGGCTGGTGTGTTCGGTGCGCCTGGTCAGGGGAGCTACGCGGCTGCCAATGCGTTCTTGGACGGGCTGGCACAACACCGTCGCCGGACGGGGTTGCCGGGGCAGTCGCTGGCCTGGGGGCTGTGGGCCGACCGCAGTGCGATGACCGGGGGCCTGGGCCAGGTCGACCTGGACCGGATGGCACGCACCGGCGTCCAGCCGCTTTCCACCGAAAGCGGCCTCGCCCTGTTCGACGTGGCCGTCCGGATGCCGCGTCCGCACGTGGTTCCGATCCGGTTCGACCTGGCCGCCTTGCGCGAGCAGGAGGTCTTGGCGCCGCTCTTCCGCGGCCTGGTGCGTGCTTCGGTGAAGCGTGTGGCCACGAACTCAGGCGCTGACACGAGCGGTTTGCGTGCGCGTCTGGCCATGGTGCCGGTGGCCGAGCGGGATCGGGTGCTGACGGAGTTGGTGCGGGCCCAGGCAGCGGTGGTGTTGGGCCATGACGGTGCCGGCGCGGTGGGGGCGGACCGGGCGTTCAAGGACCTCGGGTTCGATTCGCTGACCGCGGTGGAGTTGCGCAACCGGCTGGGTACGGCGACGGGTCTGCGGCTTCCGGTGACGGTGGTGTTCGACCATCCGACGTCGGTGGCGCTGGCCGCCGAGCTGGCGGTGCGGCTGGGGGCGGGTGGCGAGGAAGCGGCTTCGGCCGTGGCCCCGGTGGCCGCCGCGCCCGCGGCGGCTGACGATCCGATCGCGATCGTGGGCATGAGCTGCCGGTTCCCGGGCGGTGTGTGCTCGCCGGAGGACCTGTGGCAACTGCTCGCCGACGAGCGGGACGCCATATCGCCGTTCCCCACCGACCGTGGCTGGGACCTCGACGCGCTGTTCGACCCCGACCCGGACCGGCCGGGCACCTCACATACCCGCATGGGCGGCTTCCTGCACGACGTGGCCGAGTTCGACCCCGAGTTCTTCGGCATCTCGCCCCGTGAGGCGCTGGCCATGGACCCCCAGCAGCGGCTGCTGTTGGAGACCGCCTGGGAGACGTTCGAGCGTGCGGGCATCGATCCGGACAGCCTGCGTGGTTCCCCGACGGGCGTCTTCCTCGGCAGCGCCGCGTCCGGCTACGGGATGAATCTGTTCACCTCCTCGGACGGCCTGGACGGCCATCTGCTGACCGGCAGCGCGACCAGCGTGGCGTCCGGCCGGGTGGCTTACACCTTCGGCCTGGAAGGCCCCGCGATGACGGTGGACACCGCCTGCTCGTCGTCGCTCGTGGCCCTGCACTTGGCTGTCCAGGCCCTCCGGCAGGGTGAGTGCACCCTGGCCCTCGCCGGTGGTGTCGCGATCATGCCGAGCCCGGCGCTGCTGGTGTCGTTCAGCAGGCAGCGTGCGTTGGCGCCGGACGGCCGCTGCAAGGCGTTCGCGGCGGGCGCGGACGGCACCGGCTTCGCCGAGGGGGTGGGCGTCCTGCTGGTCGAGCGGCTGTCGGACGCCCGCCGCAACGGTCACCACGTCCTGGCGGTCGTCCGGGGTACGGCGGTGAATCAGGACGGTGCGTCGAACGGGCTGACGGCGCCGAACGGTCCGTCGCAGCAGCGGGTGATCCGGCAGGCGCTGGCGAATGCCGGGGTGGCGGCGTCCGAGGTGGACGTGGTGGAGGCGCACGGCACCGGCACCGCTCTGGGGGATCCGATCGAGGCGCAGGCGCTGCTGGCGACGTATGGGCGGGAGCGGATCGGAGGTCAGCCGTTGTTGCTGGGTTCGGTCAAGTCGAACATCGGGCATGTGCAGGCGGCGGCGGGGGTGGCCGGTGTCATCAAGATGGTGCTGGCCATACGCCATGGGTTGGTGCCACGAACGCTGCACGTGGATCAGCCGACACCGCACGTGGACTGGTCGGCCGGCACGGTGGACTTGGTGACCGAGGGACGACGGTGGCCCGAGACGGATCGGCCGCGCCGGGCGGCGGTGTCGTCGTTCGGCATCGGCGGCACCAACGCGCATGTCGTGCTGGAGCAGGCGCCTGCCGCAGGTGAGTCGTCCGACGAGGAACAGTACGCGGCCCCGGTAGCAGGGACCGTACTGCCGTGGGTGGTGTCGGGCCGGTCGGCGGCTGGGCTGCGGGATCAGGCAGCGCGGCTGCGCGAGTTCGCGGCGGACCGTGGCCCTGGGCCGCAGGACGTGGCCTGGTCGTTGGCGACCTCGCGGGCGGCCCTGGAGCATCGCGCGGTGGTGATCGCGGGGGACCGTGAGGGGTTCCTGTCCGGTCTCGACGCGGTGGCCGCGGGGGAGTCCCCGAGCGGCGTGGTGAGTGGTGCGGTCGAGGACGGCCGACGGGTGGCATTCCTGTTCTCGGGGCAGGGTTCGCAGCGAGTGGGGATGGGGCGCGGGTTGGTGGGGCTGCCGGCGTTCGGTGAGGTGCTGGAAGAGGTGTGCGGCGCGTTCGAGGGGTTGCTGGATGTGCCGTTGCGGAATGTGCTGCTTGCCGAACCGGGTTCGGCCGAATCGGGGTTGATGGAGCGGACGGAGTACGCGCAGGCGGGGTTGTTCGCCTTCGAGGTGGCGTTGTTCCGGTTGTTGGACAGCTGTGGGGTCTCCGCGGACTTCCTGATGGGGCACTCGCTGGGGGAACTGGTGGCGGCTCATGTGGCGGGTGTGTGGTCGCTCGGGGATGCGGCGCGGGTGGTGGCGGCGCGTGGGCGGTTGATGGAGGGTTTGCCACCGGGGGGTGCGATGGCGGCGGTGGAGGCCGGGGAGGCGGAGGTCGCCGGGTGGATCGCTGGTGACGGGGACCGGTTGTCGGTGGCGGCGGTGAACGGCCCGCGGTCGGTGGTGGTCTCGGGCGCGGATGACGCGGTGGCGCGGGTGGTGGCCCTGGCGCGGAAGGAGGGGCGGCGTAGTCGGAGGCTGCGGGTGGCGCGGGCGTTCCATTCGCCGTTGGTGGAGCCGATGCTGGGCGAGCTCGCGGAGGTGCTGGGTGGTGTCTCCTGGGGCGAGCCGCGTATTCCGATCGTGTCCAACCTGACCGGTGGGACCGTCGAGCCCGAGGAGATCGGGAGCGTCGACTACTGGCTGCGCCACGCCCGGCAGGCCGTACGGTTCGCCGACGGTGTCACGTGGCTGACCGAGCGGGGAGTGACCGACTTCGTCGAGATCGGCCCCGACACCACGCTGACCGCGCTCGTCGCCGACCAGTTGGACCCGGCGGGCACGGCCCTCACCGTGCCGACCACACGGCCGGACCACGATGAGATCACCACGTTCACCCAGGGCCTGGCCGGACTGTACACGCGGGGCACGGATGTGGACTGGCCGACGTTGAAGCCGGCCCGCCGGCTCGACCTGCCCACCTACGCCTTCCAGCGCGAACGCTACTGGCCGCGCCGGTCCGCACCGGTCGGCGTGGACGCCGCGGTCGGCTCGGTCGGGCTGGAGGCCACCGGCCACCCGCTGCTCGGCGCGCGCGTCGGCCTGGCCGACGGCGACGGCGTCCTGCTCACCGGCCGGCTCTCGCTGTCCGAACAGCCGTGGCTGGCCGACCACGCGGTACTGGACACGGTCCTGCTCCCCGGCACCGCCTTCGTCGACATGGTGCTGCGTGCCGGCGACGAGGTGGGCTGTGACGCCGTGGAGGAACTGACCCTGCACGCGCCCCTGGTCCTGTCCGACGACACCACCGTGCGCGTGCAGCTGACCGTGGGCGGTGCCGACGAGGGCGGCCGCCGGACCGTGGCGGTGTACGCACGGCGGGCGGACACCGGGGAGTGGACCACCCACGCCACGGGCGTGATCTGCGAGGGGATACCGGCGGGCACGGCCGAGAAGCCGGGCCCATGGCCGCCCGAGGGCGCCGAGCCCGTGGAACTGGACGGCCTCTACCACCGGCTGGACGACGGAGGTTTCGGCTATGGACCGGCGTTCCAGGGACTCACCGCGGCCTGGCGTCGCGGGGCCCACGTCTTCGCCGAGGTCCGCCTGCCCGAAGAGGCCGCCGCGGACGCGGGCCGCTACTGCCTGCACCCGGCGGCGCTCGACGCGGCGCTGCACGGCATCTCCCTGCTGAACCCGGCGGACGGCGCCGAGGCCCCGAGCGGGCTGCCCTTCTCCTGGCGTGGCGTGCGCCTGTACGCGGCCGGGGCCGCCACGCTGCGCGTGCGCCTGTCCCCGACCGGCGCCGCCGGGATCGCGGTGACGGTCACCGATGGCGGGGGACTGCCGGTGGCGTCGATCGACGAATTCGCCCTGCGGCCGGTCACCGGCGATCAGCTCCGGGTGGCGGGCGGCCACCGCGCCTCGTTGTTCCGCCCTGGCTGGACCGAGGTGGCCGGGCCCGGCCGGGCCCTCCCGACCCTTGCCACGGAGCCGGACGGGACGGCCCCACTCCGGTGGGCCGCGATCGGTGCCGACGCGGCCGCCGTGGCCGGCGCGGCGGGTGTGGACGCCGCGTTCTACGAGGATCTGGCCGCGCTGGGCGCGGCCCTGACCGCTGATGTCCCCGCGCCGGACCTGGTGGCCGCCGTATGCCCGGGGTTTCCGGGGGACGTGCCGGACCAGACCAGGGCGGCCACCGCCTGGGCACTGGAGACGGTGCGTACCTGGCTCGGCGACGACCGGCTCGACGGGGCCCGGCTGGTGCTGATCACCCGCAACGCGGTGTCAGTCGACGGGCGGGCCCCCGACCTGCCGCAGGCCGCGGTGCAGGGTCTGGTGCGCTCCGCACAGTCGGAGCACCCGGACCGCATCGTGCAACTCGACCTCGACCTCGACCTCGACTTCGGCCTCGACTCCGATCTCGGTTCCAGCGCGGTGGCGGCCGGACTGATCGGCGCCGTACGGGCCGCGAACGGTGAGGAACCCGAAGTCGCGCTCCGTGACGGTGTCCTGTACGCGCCCCGGCTGACCCGGGCGGCCGCGCCGGACGACGCCGCGCCGGCGTGGGATCCGCGCGGCACCGTACTGATCACCGGCGGCACCGGGACGCTGGGCAGCGCCGTGGCCCGGCACCTGGCCGCCACCCATGGCGTGGCACACCTGCTGCTGGTGGGCCGGCAGGGCGCCCGGGCAGGCGGCGCGGAGGAACTCGTGGCCGAACTGGCCACCATGGGCGCCGAGGCCACCGTGGTGTCCTGCGACGTCGTGGACCGCGACAGCCTCGCCGCCGCACTGGCGGCCATCCCCGCCGACCGGCCGCTGCGCGGCGTGGTCCACGCCGCCGGTGTCGTCGACGACGCGACCGTATCCTCGCTGACGCCCGAACGGCTCCACGCCGTGCTGCGCCCCAAGGTGGACGCGGCGTGGAACCTGCACCAGCTCACCGCCGGAATGGATCTCACCGCGTTCGTGCTGTTCTCCTCGGTAGCGGGCGTGATGGGGGCGGCGGGACAGGCGAACTACGCCGCGGCCAACACGTTCCTGGACGCGCTGGCCCGCCACCGCAACGCCCATGGCCTGACCGTCCGATCGCTGGCCTGGGGCCTGTGGGAGCAGCGCTCCACCATGACCGGAGTCATGCGCGAGCGCGACCTGGCCCGGGTGTTCCGCGGCGGGATGTCGGCCCTGTCGGCCGAAGACGGGGTCGCGCTGCTGGACGCCGCCCTCGCCGCCGACGAGCCGGTCCTCGCGCCGATGGCCCTCGACCTCGCCGGCCTGCGCGGCGATGGCGCGGGCGTCCCCCCGGTCCTGCGGGGACTGGTGCGCACCCCCGCCAGGCACGCCGTACGGGGCACCGCGACCACAGGTCTGCGAGAGCGCCTGCGCTCGATGCCCGAGGCCGAGCGGGACAAGGCGCTGCTCGACCTGGTGCTGCGCCACGTCGGCGCCGTACTGGGCCACGCCCCGGGCAGCGCTGTCGCGGACGACCGTACCTTCTCCGATCTCGGCTTCGACTCGCTGACCGCCGTGGACCTGCGCAACCAACTCGCCACTGCGACGGGTGTGCGGCTCCCGGCCACCCTGGTGTTCGACTACCCGACCCCCGCGGCACTGGCCGCCCGCCTGCGGTCCCAGCTGGTGGGCGCCGAGGGCACGGCCGCGCCGGCCCGGGTGGCGGCCGTGGCCGACGAGCCGATAGCGATCATCGGGATGAGCTGCCGCTACCCCGGTGGGGTCCGGTCGCCCGAGGACCTGTGGCAGCTGGTTCTGGACGGCCGGGACGCGATCTCCGCGTTCCCCGACGACCGCGGTTGGGATCTTACGGAACTGCGCGCTCCGGACGGCCGGGGCACCGCGGGGAGCCGTGGGGGCGCGGGCGGGTTTCTGTACGACGCCGCCGAGTTCGACCCCGCGTTCTTCGGCATCTCACCGCGCGAGGCGGTGGCCATGGACCCGCAGCAGCGGCTGCTGCTGGAAACCTCCTGGGAGGCGTTCGAAGACGCGGGCGTCGATCCCCACGCCGTACGCGGCAGCAGGGTGGGGGTGTTCGCCGGGCTCATGCACCACGACTACGCGACCCGGCTGCGGACCGTCCCGGAGGACGTCGCGGGCTTCCTCGGCAACGGCAACACCGGCAGCATCGCCACCGGCCGCCTGGCGTACACCTTCGGTTTCGAAGGCCCCGCGGTCACGGTGGACACCGCTTGCTCGTCCTCGCTGGTCGCCCTGCACCTGGCGGCGCAGGCACTGCGCCAGGGCGAGTGTTCGCTCGCCCTCGCGGGCGGTGTCGCGGTGATGTCCACCCCGGCCGCCTTCGTGGAGTTCAGCAGGCAGCAGGGCCTGGCCCCGGACGGCCGGTGCAAGTCCTTCGCGGCCGCCGCGGACGGCACCACCTGGTCCGAGGGCGTGGGTCTGCTGCTGGTCGAGCGGCTGTCGGACGCGCGCCGCAACGGACACCGGGTCCTCGGCGTGGTCCGGGGTACGGCGGTGAACCAGGACGGTGCGTCGAACGGGCTGACGGCGCCGAACGGTCCGTCGCAGCAGCGGGTGATCCGACAGGCGCTGGCGAATGCCCGGGTGGCGGCGTCCGAGGTGGACGTGGTGGAGGCGCACGGCACCGGCACCCCGCTCGGCGACCCCATCGAGGCTCAGGCGGTCATCACGGCCTACGGCCAGGAGCGGGCGGCCGACCGTCCGGTGCTGCTCGGCTCGCTGAAGTCCAACCTCGGTCATACCCAGGCCGCGGCGGGAGTGGCCGGGGTCATCAAGATGGTGCTGGCGATGCGCCATGGGACGGTGCCCCGTACGTTGCACGTGGACGAGCCGACGCCGCACGTGGACTGGTCCGCCGGAGCGGTGGAGCTGGTGACCGAGGGCCGGCCCTGGCCGGAGACGGACCGGTCGCGGCGGGCGGCGGTGTCGTCGTTCGGCATCAGTGGCACCAACGCCCATGTGGTCATCGAACAGGCACCCGACGACCGCGACGAAAGCCGGGAACCGGCCGCCGTCGCCCCGGCTCCCGGCCCGCTGCCGTGGGTGGTGTCCGGTCACTCGGCGGCCGGGCTGCGCGGCCAGGCCGCCCGGCTGCGTGAGTTCGTCATCGCGACCGGGACGGACGGCGCACGGGTCGCTTGGGCGCTGGCGTCCTCGCGGGCGGCTCTGGACCACCGCGCGGTGGTGATCGGCGAGGACCGCGAGGACCAGCTGCGCGGTCTGGCTGCGGTGATGTCGCGAGAGCCCGCGGAGAACGTGGTGTCGGGAGTGGCGACCCCCGGTCGCTCGATCGCCTTCCTGTTCTCGGGGCAGGGTGCGCAGCGGTCGGGGATGGGGCGTGGGTTGGTGGGGTTGCCGGCGTTCGGCGAGGTGTTGGAGGAGGTGTGTGGGGCGTTCGACGGGTTGTTGGCGGGCGTGCCGTTGCGGGAGGTGTTGTTCGCGGGGGCGGATTCGGCGGATGGGGAATTGCTGGAGCGGACGGAGTACGCGCAGGCGGGGCTGTTTGCGTTCGAGGTGGCGCTGTTCCGGGCGTTGGAACGTTGCGGGGTGGGTGCTGATTACTTGCTGGGGCACTCGGTGGGGGAGTTGGTGGCGGCTCATGTGTCGGGTGTGTGGTCGCTCGAGGATGCGGTGCGGGTGGTGGCGGCGCGTGGGCGGTTGATGGCGGGGTTGTCGTCGGGTGGTGCGATGGCGGCGGTGGAGGCAGGGGAGACGGAGGTTGCCGGGTGGATCGGGGAGGACGGGGGCCGGTTGTCGGTGGCGGCGGTGAATGGTCCGCGGTCGGTGGTGGTGTCGGGCGTGCGGGACGCGGTGGAGCGGGTGGTGGGTGTGGCGCGGGGTGAGGGTCGGCGTGTCCGGCGATTGCGGGTGGAGCGGGCGTTTCATTCGCCGCTGGTCGAGCCGATGCTGGCGCAGTTCGCGGAGGTGCTGGGTGGTGTTTCGTGGGGTGAGCCGGGTATTCCGATCGTGTCCAACGTGACGGGCCGGGTGGTCACGGCCGAGGAGATCGGCAGTGCTGATTACTGGTTGCGTCATGCGCGGCAGGCCGTCCGCTTCGCCGACGGTCTGGCCTGGCTGGGCGAGCAGGGGGTCACCGACTACGTGGAGGTCGGCCCCGACACGACGCTGAGCAGTCTGGTCGCCGATCGGCTGGACCCGGCGAGCACGGCCGTCGTGGTGGCGACCACGAGGCCGGACCGCGACGAGGTCACCACGTTCACCCACGCTCTGGCCCGGCTGTACACACGGGGTACCGCGGTCGACTGGCCCACACTGACCCCGGCCTCCCGGATCGATCTGCCCACCTACGCCTTCCAGCGCGAGCGCTACTGGCTGGACGCGCCGGTTCCCACCGACGACGGCAGCACCTCCGAGGCCGACCGGGCGTTCTGGTCCGCCGTGGAAAGCGAGGACGTGGACGCGCTGGCGAACACACTGGGCGTCGAGCAGGAAGAGCGGCGTTCCCCGCTGCGGGAGATGCTGCCGGTGTTGTCCGACTGGCGCCGCCGCTCCCGGGAGCGTTCGGGGTTGCAGGACATGCGCTACTCGGTCGCGTGGCGGCCGATCGCCGAACCAGCCGCCACGCTCACCGGCACCTGGCTGGTCGTCACCGCGGGCGGAGCGGCCGCCGACGAATGCCTCGAAGCGCTGGACCGCCAGGGAGCCGATGTCCTCCGCGTCGACATCACCGGCCAGGCCCCCGACGTCATCGCCGCGCGGCTGCGCACGGCCCGGCCCGACGCGCCCGTAGCGGGCGTGCTGTCGCTGCTCGCGCTCTCCGGCACGCAGGACCCGTCGTGGGTCCTGGGCTCGGCCTTCGCCCTCGTACAGGCGTTGGGCAACCTCCAGGTGGCGGCGCCCCTGTGGTGGGTGACGCGTGGCGCGGTCATGGTCACGGGCGACCGGGACATCGACCCCGACCAGGCGCAGCTGTGGGGCCTCGGCCGGGTGGTCGCTCTCGAACACCCCGACCGCTGGGGCGGGCTGGTCGATCTGCCCTCCGAGGCGGACCCCCGCGCCGCCGCCCGGATGTGCGCCGTCCTTGCGGGCACCACGGGCGAGGACCAGGTGGCCGTACGGGCGGGCGGGCCGCTGGCCCGGCGACTGACGCGGGCACCGCTGAACCCCCCGGACACCGGACCACGCTGGACACCACACGGCGCAGTGCTGGTCACCGGTGGCACCGGGGCGCTGGGCGCGCACGTCGCCCGTCGGCTGGCCGGAGCGGGAGCCGAACACCTGGTGCTGACCAGCCGCCGGGGCCCGGCCGCGCCGGAGGCCGCCGCGCTGGAGGCCGAACTCACCGAACTGGGAGCCCGGGTGACGGTGGCGGCTTGCGACGTCGCCGACCGGGAGGCGCTGGCCGGCCTACTCCGCGAACTCACCGTGGACGGCGTCAAGATCAGTGCGGTGATGCACACCGCCGGCATCGCGGCGCCCACCGAGATCGCGCACACCGGACCACGGGAGGTGGCGGCCGTCTGCGGCGGCAAGGCCGACGGAGCCCGCAACCTCGACGAACTGTTCGCCCAGACCGATCTGGACGCCTTCGTGCTGTTCGCCTCGACCGCCGGGATCTGGGGCGGCGCCAGGCAGGGCGCGTACGGCGCGGCCAACGCGTACCTCGATGCCCTGGCGCAGCGGCGCCGGGCCCGGGGCCGCACCGCCACCTCGATCGCCTGGGGGCCCTGGGGCGGGGGCGGCATGGCCGCTCGCGGCGACGCCGAGGCGCATCTGCGCCGGCGCGGTGTCCGCCCGCTCGCGCCACAGGCGGCGCTCGATGTACTCCAGCAGACCATCGCCCATGACGAACCGCTGCTCACCGTGGCCGACATCGATTGGGAGCGGTTCGCGATGTCGTTCACCGCGGAGCGGCCGAGCACCCTGTTCGACGAGATTCCCGGGGCCCGGGCGGCCCAGGCACCCGCCGCACCCGCACCGGACACCACGGCGCGGGTGGGCCGGCGGCTCGCCGGGCTCTCCGGCGCCGAGCGGGAGCAGGCGCTCGTCGAGCTGATCCGTACCCACGCGGCCCAGGTGCTCGGACACGCCACCATCGATGGGATCGAGCCGGGCAAACCCTTCCGGGACCTCGGCTTCGACTCGCTGGCGGCGGTCGAGTTCCGCAACCGGCTGAGCGACGTCATCGGACTGCCCCTGCCCACCACATCGATCTTCGACTATCCGACACCCCGCGAGCTCGCCCGACATCTGCGGGCTGCCCTGGGCGAGGACGAGGTCACCGAGGCGTCGGTGCTCGCGGAGATCGACAAGCTGGAGGGCAGGCTCGCGGCGGTGGCGGCCGGTCCGGGCGCCCATCCGGACATCGTGGCCCGGCTGGAGACGCTACTGGCGCGCTGGGGAGGTGGCCCGGACGAGACCGCCGCGCGGACGGCGGCAGAACACATCCACTCCGCTACGCGCGACGAGGTCTTCGACTTCATCGACAAAGAGTTCGGTATCTGAGCGTGAGCGGCGTGCAGCGAAAGAAGCGGAGTACACGGATGGAGTCCGCGATGGGTGACGACGACAAGACTCTCGACTACCTCAAGCGGGTGACTGCGCGAGGTCGACCGGTCGCCATCCTGCCGGTTCGGCGGAGCCGACTCTCCGGAGAGCCTGTGGCGGCTGGTGGCCGCCGGCACCGACGCCGTCTCGGAGTTCCCCACCGACCGTGGCTGGGACCTGGCCACGCTGTTCGGCGCCGAGCAGGACCGGGGAGGCACCTCGGCCACTCGGACGGGCGGGTTCCTGTATGACGCCGCCGACTTCGATGCTGGGCTCTTCGGCATCTCACCCCGCGAGGCGGTGACGATGGATCCACAGCAGCGGCTGCTGCTGGAGGCGTCATGGGAAGCCATCGAGCGGGCCCGGATCGACCCGCGGTCGTTGCACGGCAGCCGCACCGGTGTCTTCGTGGGCACCAACGGGCACGACTACGCGACGCTGTTGCTCGGCAGGGACCAGCAGGACGTGGCGGGCCACGTGGGCATCGGAAACGCGGCCAGTGTCGCCTCCGGCCGCATCTCCTACACCTTCGGCCTTGAGGGGCCGGCGCTCACCGTCGACACGGCGTGCTCGTCGTCGCTGGTGGCGCTGCACCTGGCCGCGCACGCGCTGCGCACCCGGGAGTGCGCGATGGCGCTGGTCGGCGGGGTGACGGTCATGTCGACACCCGGCATGTTCACCGAGTTCAGCAAACAGCGGGGGCTGGCCCCCGACGGTCGGTGCAAGGCGTTCGCCGCCGGGGCGGACGGCACCGCGTGGGGCGAGGGCGTCGGCGTACTCCTGGTGGAGCGGTTGTCGGACGCACGGCGCAACAACCATCACATACTGGCCGTGCTACGGGGCAGTGCGGTGAACCAGGACGGTGCGTCCAACGGGCTGACCGCGCCGAACGGTCCTTCTCAGCAGCGCGTCATCCGACAGGCGCTGGCCAACGCCCGGCTGTCGGCGGCCGAAGTGGACGTGGTGGAAGCACACGGCACGGGGACAGCCCTCGGCGATCCGATCGAGGCGCAGGCGCTGCTGGCCACCTACGGGCAGGACCGGCCGGAAGGCCGCCCGCTGCTGCTGGGCTCGGTGAAGTCCAACGTCGGCCACACCGCGGCCGCGGCGGGCATGGCGAGCGTGATCAAGACGGTGATGGCCATGCGCCACGGGGTCGTGCCGCCCACCCTGCACGTGGACGAGCCCACCCCGCACGTCGACTGGAGCGGTGGAGGTGTGTGGCTGGCGACCGCCGCCACCGCGTGGCCCGACACCGGGCAGCCCCGCCGGGCCGGAGTCTCCTCGTTCGGCGTCAGCGGTACGAACGCGCACATCATCCTGGAGCAGGCGCCGAAGGCCGACGAGCCAACTGTGGCGGCCGGCCGGACCGCACCGCTCGTCCAGGCGGGAGCGGCCCTGCCGTGGGTGGTCTCCGGACACTCCCCGACCGCGCTGCTCGCCCAGGCGACACGGCTGCGCGAGTTTGCCGCCGCGGGCAGCGCGGACCCGGTCGCCGTCGGCCGGTCCCTGGCGCTGACCCGGGCGGGCCTGCGTCACCGCGCCGTCGTGGTGGCCGCGGACCGGGGCGGCTTGCTCGGCGGACTGGACGCGCTGGCCGCCGCCGAGCCGTCCGCGCATGTGGTGACCGGCCCTGCCGCCGCGGACGCCTCCGGGGTGGTGTTCGTCTTCCCGGGCCAGGGCTCCCAGTGGGCCGGTATGGCCACGGAACTGCTGGATTCGTGCCCGGTGTTCGCGAAGTCGATGGACACGTGTGTCCAGGCGCTGGACCCATATCTGGACTGGGATCCGCTCGACGTGCTGCGGAGCGCGAAGCCTCTGGAGCGCGACGATGTGGTGCAGCCGGTGCTGTGGGCGGTGATGGTGTCGCTGGCTGCCGTGTGGCGCTCCTGTGGCGTGGAGCCGTCGACGGTGGTGGGACACTCGCAGGGGGAGATCGCAGCCGCGTGTGTGGCCGGTGCGCTGTCCTTGGAGGATGGTGCGCGGGTGGTGGCGCTGCGGTCGCAGGCCATCGCCAGGCGTCTGGCCGGACATGGCGGGATGCTTGCGATCGTGGCGTCGGAGGATTGGGTCCGCGAGCGGACCGAGCCGTTCGGCGACCGGCTCTCCATCGCCGCGGTGAACGGCCCGAATGCGGTGGTGGTCACGGGTGATCCGGACGCGTTGCGCGACCTGGGAGCCGTGCTGGCGAACGCCGGAGTGATGCGGTGGAACGTTCCGGGTGTGCACTTCTCCGCGCACTCGGCCCATGTCGAGCAGCTTGAAGCCGAGTTGACCGAGGCCCTCTCCGGCGTTGGGCCACGGACCTCCCAGGTGCCGTTCTTCTCCACGCTGACGGGAGAGTGGCTGGACACGGCGGGCCTGGACGCCGGGTACTGGTACCGCAATCTGCGTGAGCCCGTCCGCTTCCAGGACGCCGTCCGTGCCCTGCTCGACGAGGGAAACACGGTCTTCGTCGAGGTAAGCCCGCACCCCGTGCTGCTGCCCTCGGTGCAGGACACGGTACAGGCGGGCGGCCGGGACGCGGCCGTCATCGGGACCCTGCGGCGTGACGACGGCGGGGCGCGGCGGATGGTGACCTCGCTGGCGCAGCTGTGGGTCCACGGCGCCGACGTCGACTGGCGCGCGGTGTTCGGCGACGGCACACCGGTCGACCTGCCGGCCTACGCCTTCGAGCGCCGACGATACTGGCTGCCGGGGGCCGCCCCCGGCGTGGCCGACGTGTCCGGGGCCGGGCTGTGGCTCGTGGGACACCCGCTGCTGGCCGCGGGGGTGGACGTCGCCGAGGACGGCAGATTCGTCTTCACCGGCCGGCTGTCGCGGGACACCCACCCCTGGCTGGCCGACCACACCGTGCTCGGCCGGGTCCTGGTGCCGGGCACCGCGCTGGTGGAGCTCGCTCTTCGGGCCGGCAGCCACGTCGGCTGCGAGCAGGTGGCGGAACTGGTACTGCAAAGCCCCCTGGTCCTGCCCGCGGAGGGGGCCGTGGACATCCAGGTGACCGTCGGGGAGCCCGATGCGTACGCGCAGCGCCCCGTGAAGATCTTCTCACGCGCCACCGCGGGGGACGGCCACATACCGGGCGCATGGACCGGCCACGCCACCGGCACGCTGAGCGACGAGCCGGCCGTCCCCCTGGCGGCCGGCTCGCAGGCGTGGCCGCCGCCGGACGCCCGGCCGGTGGACACCGACGGGCTCTACGAGCGACTGCGGGACTGGGGCTACGCCTACGGCCCGGCCTTCCAGGGCCTCCGTGCCCTGTGGCGGCGCGGCGAAGAACTGTTCGCGGAGGTCGCGCTGGGCGAACCGGGCCCGGACGAGGCCGGACGATTCCTGGTGCATCCCGCTCTGGCCGACGCGGCCCTGCACTGCCAGGCGGCCTCGGCCCTTGACCACGGCACCGAGATGGAGACCCGGCTGCCGTTCTCCTTCGGCGGTGTCCGCGTCCACGCCACCGGTGCCACCACCGCACGGGTACGGCTGGCACACAACGACGCGGACTCCGTCTCGGTGACCATGACCGACATGGCCGGCCTGCCCATTCTGACCATCGACGACCTGTCCTCGCGGCCCGTGGCGGCCGACCGTCTCACGACCGGGCCCCGCCTGGACGGGCTGTTCCGAGTCGACTGGGCGGCCCTGCCCGTGGCCGCGGCCGGGGAGCGGCGCCTGGCCCGGCTCGGCGACGGCCCGGTGATCGAGGGCGCGGAATCCTTCCCGGACCTGGCCGCTCTGCGGACCGCCGTGCGGTCCGGCGGCCCGGTCCCGGATGTGGTCGTCCTGCCCGTGCCGGCCGGCGGGGCACAGGTTCCCGAAGAGACCCGGGCCGTGGTGCACACCGTGCTGGCCGCCGTTCAGGACTGGCTCACCGCCGAGGAGGCGATGTCCGCGTGTCTGGCGGTGGTGACCCGCGGGGCGGTGGCGGCCGTGCCGGGCGACACGGTCGACGTCACCCAGGCCGCCGTACGGGGCCTGATGCGCTCGGCGTGTTCGGAGAACCCTGGCCGGCTCGCGCAGTTCGACCTGGACAGCGATCCCCGGTCGGCGAAGGCGCTGGCCGATGTGGTGAGCACGGCCGTGGCGGCGGGCGAGACCGAGGCCGTGGTGCGAGCGGGCGAGGCGCTGGTGCCGCGGCTCGGCCGGGTGGCGCGGGACACGGCCCTGACCGTGCCCGAGGGCGGGGCGTGGAGCCTGAACGTGGACGGCAGCGGAACCGTGGAAGGCCTCGGCCTGGTGCCCTGCCCGCAGGCCGAGGCGCCGCTCGATGAAGGCCACGTGCGCATCGAGGTGCGCGCCACCGGTATGAACTTCCGGGATGTGCTGCTCGCGCTGGGCATCGTCGACATGGCCGATTCGCTCATGGACCTCGGCTGCGAGGGCGCGGGCATCGTGCTCGAGGTCGGACCGGGCGTCACCGGCATCGCCGTGGGGGACCGGGTCATGGGGCTGCTCAGGGGCGCGTACGCCGGGCCGCTCGCGGTGACCGACAGCCGGGCCGTCGCGCCCATCCCGCGGGGCTGGTCGTTCGCGCAGGCGGCGGGGGTGCCCTCGGCATTCCTGACCGCCTACTACGGGCTCAAGGACCTGGCCCGGATCCGTAAGGGCGAGTCGCTGCTGGTGCACGCCGCGGCCGGCGGTGTGGGCATGGCGGCCGTGCAACTGGCCCGCCACTGGGGCGCCGAGGTGTACGCGACCGCGAGCGAGCCGAAGTGGCCGGTGGTATGGGGGACCGGTGTGCCCCCGAACAGGGTGGCCTCCTCGCGCACGCTGGAGTTCGGCGAGCGGTTCCGCACCGAGACGCGGGACCGTGGTGTCGATGTCGTACTGAACTGCTTGACCGGGGAGTTCACGGATGCCTCGCTCGACCTTCTGGCGCCCGGCGGCCGGTTCATCGAGATGGGGAGGACGGACATACGCGACGCCGACGACGTCACCGCGGCCTGGCCCAACGCCGTGCTCTACCGTGCCTTCGCCCTGTGGGAGGCCGGCCCGGACCGGATCGGCGAGATGCTGGCACACCTGGTGGAGCTGTTCGAGCAAGGTGTGCTGTCCCCGTTGCCGGTCACCGCGTGGGAGACCCGGCAGGCTCAGGAGGCCTTCCGGTACGTCAGCCAGGCACGCCACGTGGGCAAGGTTGTCCTCACCACGCCGACCGGCCCGCTCGACGGCACCGTGCTGATCACGGGCGGCACGGGAGTCATAGGGTCCGCAGTGGCGCGTCATCTGGTCACCGCCCACGGTGTGCGGGATGTGGTGCTCACGAGCCGTCGGGGTCCGGACGCGCCCGGGGCCGCGGCTCTGGTGGCTGAGCTGGCCGGACTGGGGGCGGTGGCGCGGGTGGTGGCCTGCGATGTGGCCGACCGTGAGTCATTGGCCCGGTTGCTGGCCGAGTTGCCCGGTCTGCGGGGCCTGGTCCATGCCGCGGGGACGATCGACGACGGTGTGGTGTCGGCGCTGACGCCGGAGCGGCTGGACACCGTGCTGCGGCCGAAGGCGGACGCGGCCTGGCATCTGCACGAACTCACCCGGGACCGGGATCTGTCGTTTTTCGTGCTGTTCTCCTCCGCCTCGGGTGTGTTCGGCGCCCCCGGACAGGCCAACTACGCGGCAGCCAACGCCTTTCTGGACGCGCTGGCCCAGCACCGCCGCCGGGCGGGGCTACCGGCACAGTCCCTGGCCTGGGGCCTGTGGGCCGAACGCAGCGAGCTGACCGGCAACCTGGACCAGGCGGATCTCGACCGGATGGGACGAACCGGCATCCAGCCGCTTCCCACAGGCGACGGGCTCGCCCTGTTCGACTCCGTCGTCGCGCTCAACGAGGCCCACACCGTGCCGGTGCGCCTGGACGTCTCCCGGTTCACAGGGACGGTCCCGCCGCTGCTGCGGGGGCTGGTGCGTACCACCACCAAACGCACCGCCACCAACGCCCCGGACGCCTCCGCCGCCGGGCTGACCGAGCGCCTGGCGGGCCTGACACCCCAGGAGTGCGAACAGGCGCTGACCGACCTCGTCCGTACCCAGGCCGCGGTCGTACTGGGCCATGACGACCCGGCCGCCGTGGACGCCGAACGGCCGTTCAAGACGATCGGCTTCGACTCGCTGACCACGGTCGAGCTGCGCAACCGCCTCAACTCCGTTACCGGCCTGCGGCTGCCGGTCACAGTGGTGTTCGACCACCCGACCCCCGCCGCGCTGGCCGCCCATCTGCGGCACCGGATGCTTCCCGAGATCGATCCCGTGGAGCTTGCCGCGACCGGGATCGACCGGTTGGAGGCGGCCCTCGCCGAAGTGACCGCCGACGCCCCAGGGCGTGCCGAACTCACCACGCGGCTGCGTGCCCTGCTGACCGGGTGGACCGACGCCGAGGCCCGGGACGACGAGGCGGACCTGGACTCGGCGACGGACGCGGAGTTGTTCGACCTGGTGGACACCAAACCGTGGGCCGGCTGAACCGGCCGGTGCACCACCGCCCGACCACACACGACGTCACCCCCGGTGACTCACAGATCGTCGAAGAAGGCCTGGATGTCGAACGAGCAGAAGCTTCGCGCATACCTCAAGCAGGCGATCGCCGACGCCCGCGACGCTCATACGCGGCTGCGCGCGGCGGAGGACGCCGCCCGCGAACCCATCGCCATCGTGGGGATGAGCTGCCGGTTTCCGGGAGGTGTGAGCTCGCCGGAGGATCTTTGGGAGATGGTCGCCGACGGGCGGGTGAGCATCACGGAGTTCCCCGCGGACCGCGGCTGGGACCTGGGCACCCTCTACGACCCGAAAGGGCTGCGCGTGCGCAGCTCGTACACCCGCAAGGGTGGGTTCATCGACGGTGCCGCGGACTTCGACGCCGAGTTCTTCGAGATCTCGCCCCGTGAGGCGCTGGCGATGGACCCGCAGCAACGAGTGCTGCTCGAAGCGTCCTGGGAGGCGTTCGAGCGGGCCGGCATCGACCCCGGTGATCTGAGCGGCGGGACGGCGGGCGTCTTCATCGGCGGTGTCCTGTCCGGATACGGGGCCGGCGGCCCGGACGGCCCGCAGGACAGCGAGGGACATCTGCTGACCGGCAGCGCCACGAGCGTCCTCTCCGGGCGCATCGCGTACACCTTCGGCTTCGAAGGGCCCGCGATCACCGTCGACACCGCGTGCTCGTCGTCGCTGACCGCCCTCCACCTGGCGGTGCGTTCACTGCGCTCCGGCGAGAGCTCACTCGCCCTGGCCGGCGGGGTGACGGTGATATCGACACCGGACATTTTCACCGAGTTCAGCAAGCAGCGCGGGCTCGCCGAGGACGGGTACTGCAAAGCGTTCGCGGCGGCGGCGAACGGCACCGCCTTGGGCGAGGGAGTCGGACTGCTCGTGCTCGAGCGGCTGTCGGACGCGGTGCGCAACCGCCGTCGGGTGCTGGCCTTGGTGCGAGGCTCGGCGCTCAACCAGGACGGTGCATCCAACGGCTTGACCGCCCCCAGCGGCCCGGCCCAGCAGCGGGTGATCCGCCAAGCGCTGGCCACCGCCGACGTGCCCGCTTCCGAGATCGACGTCGTGGAGGCACACGGCACCGGCACCACCCTGGGCGACCCCATCGAGGCCCAGGCACTGATCGCGACGTACGGACAGGACCGCGCCGGCGGACCCCCGTTGCTGCTCGGCTCGGTGAAGTCGAACCTCGGCCACACCCAGTCCGCGGCGGGCGTCGCCGGAGTCATCAAGATGGTCATGGCCATGCGCCACGGGGTCGTGCCGCCCACCGTGAACGTGGATGAGCCCACCCCGCACGTCGACTGGAGCGCCGGAGCCGTCGAACTGGCCACCGAGCGGCTTCCTTGGCCGGACACCGGCAGGCCCCGGCGCTCGGCGGTGTCCTCGTTCGGGATCAGCGGCACCAACGCCCACGTCGTCCTGGAACAGGCACCGGAGGACATTGCGGCCGATCCCCCCGCCGGACCGCTGATCAGTGGTGGACCGCTGCCCTGGCCACTGTCCGCGAAGAGCGGGCCCGCGCTGCGCGACCAGGCCGCCGCCCTGCGCACGTACCTGGCGGGAGGCACGGACACCCACACCGATCCGGCCGTCGCAGCCGCTCTGGCCGGCACCCGGGCCGCCCTCGGCCACCGCGCCGTCGTCCTCGCCGCCGACCGCGTCCTGTGCCTCCCACAGCTGGACGCTCTGGCCCGTGGCGCCGAGGACGCGGCGGACACGGTGCGGGGCGTGGCCCGGACCGGTGCGAAGGTGGTGTTCGTCTTCCCGGGCCAGGGCTCGCAGTGGGCCGGTATGGCCACGCAACTGCTGGACTCGTGCCCGGTGTTCGCGGAGTCGATGGACCGGTGTGCCAAGGCGCTGGCGCCCTATCTGGACTGGAACCCGGTGGTAGTGCTGCGGGAGGCGCGGGCGCTGGAGCGGGATGACGTCGTGCAGCCCGTGCTGTGGGCGGTGATGGTCTCGCTGGCCGCTGTGTGGCGCTCGCTGGGGGTCGTACCGTCCGCGGTGGTGGGCCATTCGCAGGGGGAGATCGCCGCCGCGTGCGCGGCCGGTGCACTGTCGCTGGAGGACGGCGCGCGTCTGGTGGCGCTGCGCAGCCGGGTGTTCGCGGAGCAGCTGTCCGGCACAGGTGGCATGGTGTCCGTCGTGGCGTCGGCCGACCGGGCAGGTGAGCTGGTCAGGGGCCGGGGCGGGATATGGATCGCGGCGGTGAACGGGCCGGAATCCACTGTCGTCGCGGGTGATCTCGACGCCTTGGCCGAGGTGAGCGCCGACGCCCAAGCAGCCGGGTTGGGGCCGCGGAGGGTGGGCATCGCGTACGCGTCGCACACGCCGCACACCGAGCGGGTGCGTGACCAGATGCTGGAGCTGGCCGCGCCGGTGGCCCCCCGGGCGGGGGAGGCGGTGATGTACTCGACCGTGACCGCCACGCCGGTGCGGGGTGAAGAACTCGACGCCGAGTACTGGTACCGCAATCTGCGTGAGCCGATCCGCTTCCAGGACACCGTCCGCGCCCTGCTCGACGAGGGAAACACCATCTTCGTGGAGGTCAGCCCACACCCCGTGCTGACCGCCCCGATCGAGGACCTGGCCGCGGCCGCCGGCCGGCGCGACATCGTGGTCACCGGATCGCTGCGCCGCGACCAGGACGAGCGCGCCTCGCTGATCCGGTCGGCCGCCACGCTGTGGACCCGGGGAGTCGACGTCGACTGGTCGGCACTCGTCCCGCCCGGCACGGCACCGGTCGACCTGCCCACGTACGCGTTCCAACGGCAGCGGTTCTGGCTGCGGACACCCGTGATCACCGGTGACGCCTCCGGCTTGGGGCTCGACCCGTCCGACCACCCCCTGCTGGCCGCCGCGACACACCCCGCCGGAGCCGACTCGGCCGTACTCACCGGACGCCTCGCCCTGGACACCCAACCGTGGCTGGCCGACCACGCGGTGCTGGGCTCGGTGCTGCTGCCCGGTACCGCGTTCGTGGAGCTGGCCCTGGCAGCGGGCCGGGAGTTCGGCTGCGCGCGGCTCGCGGAGCTGACGCTGGAGACCCCCCTGACGCTGGCGGAGACCGGTGGCGTCACGCTCCAGGTGCAGATCGCCGCGGCCGACGAGTCCGGCGGGCGGGCCGTGACCGTTCACTCCCGCACCGACGCCACCAGCGGAGAGAGCCCGGGCGAGTGGACCCGGCACGCCACCGCGACACTCACCCCCGGCGAGGCACCGGCCCCCGGCGACGGCGCCCCTCTGGACGGGGCCTGGCCTCCGCCGGGAGCCTCGCCCATCGAGGTGGGTGACCTCTACGACAAGCTCTTCGAGCGCGGCTACGAGTACGGCCCGGCCTTCCAGGGACTGCGGACGCTGTGGCGGCGTGATGACGAGGTGTTCGCCGAGGTGGCCCTGGCGGACGACACGTCGGTGGAGGGGTTCATCGTCCACCCCGCGCTGCTGGACGCGGCGCTGCAGGCGATGGCGCCCGGCGGCCTCTTTCCCGACGAGGGCGCGCTGCGCCTGCCGTTCGCCTTCTCCGGTGTGCAGGCCTGGGCGACCAAGGCCCGAACGGCGCGGGTGTGGCTGGCCCCCGCGGGCGAGGACGCCGTGCGGGTCCGGGTCGCCGATACGGCAGGCGCCCCCGTAGCGGCCGTGGACGAACTGGTGGTCCGCCCCCTGCCGGCCGCGCGGAGGGATCCGGCCCCGGCCCGGTCGCTGTACGTGCCCCGCTGGGACCGGTGGCAGCCGGAAACCCCCACGGCGACGGCACGCCCGGCGGCCTGGGGCGACGGCATCCCGGTCGGAGAGGTACTGGCCGAGGATCCGGACGTGGTCCTTTTCGACTGCGCGGCCGTGGCGGTGCCCGGCGACGACATCCCCGGGGCCGTACGGATCCTGACTCATACGGTGCTGGCGCGGATACATGAGTGGCTGGCGTACGAGGGCACCACCGCCCGCCGGCTGGCCGTGGTGACTCGCGGCGCGGCCCCGGCCGGCTCCGGCGACCGCGTGGACCCGGTCCACGCGTCGGTACAGGGGCTGGTGCGGTCCGCGCAGTCCGAGCACCCGGACCGGTTCCTGCTGATCGACGGTGACATCGCCGACGTCACGGCCGAGGTACTGGGCGCGGTGCTGGCGGCGGGCGAGACGGAAGTCGCCGTCCGTGGCGAGCGGCTCTTCGTCCCCCTGCTCGGCCGCCCCGATCCGGCCGGCCCCGGCATCGGGCCACTGTGGACCGGCGAAGGCGCCGTGCTGATCACCGGCGGCACCGGAGTCCTCGGCTCGGCGGTGGCCCGGCACCTGGTGGCCGCCCACGGTGTCACCGAACTCGTCCTCGTCGGACGCCGGGGAGCGGACGCCCCCGGCGCCGCGGAACTGGCCGTCGACCTGGCCGAAGCGGGCGCCAGTGTGCGGCTCGCCGCCTGCGACGTGGCCGACCGCGACGCCCTGATGGCCCTACTGGACGGCATTCCGAAGCTGCGGGGCGTCGTCCACGCGGCCGGCGCCCTGGACGACGGCATGGTCACCGACCTGACGCCACAGCGTCTGGACACCGTCCTGCGGCCGAAGGCCCACGCCGCCTGGCACCTCCACGAACTCACCCACGGCGTCGCGACGTTCGTGCTCTTCTCCTCCGTCGCCGGGGTGTTCGGCAGCCCTGGACAGGCGAACTACGCCGCTGCCAACACCTTCCTCGACGCCCTGGCCGCACACCGTCGCGCCGAGGGCCTGCCCGCACACTCCCTGGCCTGGGGCCTGTGGGAGGAGACCAGCGAGCTGACTGCCCGCCTCGGCGAGGTGGACCGGAGCCGACTGAGCCGGGCCGGGCTGCGCCCCCTCACCACGCAGGAAGGGCTCGCTCTCCTGGACCACGCCTTGGCCCTCGACCACCCCCACACGCTGCCCGCCCGGCTGGACCTGGCGCGTGATCCGGGCGACGGCCGCAAGCCGCCACGGCTGCTGCGGGCCCTGGTGCGCACTCCGGCCCGCCGGGCCGGAGCCGCCGCCGGGGCGGGCAACTGGCTGGAGCGGTTCGGCGTGGCCCCCGCCGACGAGCGCGAGGACATGCTGGCCGATCTGGTACGAACACAGACCGCCACCGTGCTCGGGCACACCGGCGCCGACGCGATCGCGGCCGGCCAGGGCTTCAAGGACCTCGGCTTCGACTCGCTGACCGCCGTGGAACTGCGCAACCGTCTGGACGAGATCACCGGCGTCCGGCTGCCCGCGACCCTGGTGTTCGACTATCCCACCCCCGAACTGCTCACCGGCCACCTGCTCGGATTGCTGCTGCCCGAGAGCGTCACCGGTGAATGGGGGACGGAACCCTTCGACCGCCTGGAGGCGATGCTCACCGAGGAGCGGGACGCAGCCGAGCTGAGGAAGGTGACGGCCCGCCTGGAGACGCTGCTCGTGCGCTGGCGGGAGCGGTCCGGCTCCCAGGACGCGGCGAAGGGCAGCGACACCGACGGGCTCGGATCGGCGAGCGAAGACGAACTGCTGCGCTACATCGACGACGAACTCGGGCTGAGCTGACGGCGCGACCGCGACGGCGCCCAGCTGACAGCGAGCGGCGCCCAGGCACGAGTACTGACCACTGAGGGGTGTGCAACATGGCGGAGAAGGAGCAGGTCGTCGAGTACCTGAAGCGGGTGACGGCGGACCTGAAGCGGACCCGGCAGCGTGTTCGGGATCTGGAGGACGCGGACCGGGAGCCGATCGCGATCGTCGGGATGAGCTGCCGGTACCCCGGGCACGCCAACACACCCGACGCCTTCTGGGACTTCGTGCGGGACGGCGGCGACGCGATCGGCGGCTACCCGGACGACCGGGGCTGGCGGGCGGACGGCCGCCCGGACGCCGGCCCCGACGGGCCTCCCGGCCGCGGCGGTTTCATTGACGCGGCCACCGACTTCGACGCGGCCTTCTTCGGCATCTCCCCGCGTGAGGCCCTGGAGACGGACCCCCAGCAGCGGGTGCTGCTGGAGGCTTCCTGGGAGGTGTTCGAGCGCGCGGGCATCGATCCGGCCACCCTGCGCTCCAGCCGGACCGGCGTGTTCATGGGCGTCATGGGGACGGACTACCCGAACCTGATGGCCGACGCCGGGCACGAGTCGCACGGCCATCTGCTGACCGGTATCGCCTCCAGCGTCGTCTCCGGCCGGATCGCCTTCACCTTCGGTTTCGAGGGGCCGGCCGTCACGGTGGACACGGCGTGCTCGTCGTCGCTGGTGGCACTCCACCTCGCGGCGCGGTCCCTGCGCTCCGGCGACTGCTCGCTCGCCCTCGTGGGCGGGGTGACCGTGATGTCGACGCCCGGTGTGTTCACCGAGTTCGCCAGGCAGCGGGGGTTGGCGGCGGATGGTCGGTGTAAGTCGTTCGCGGCGTCGGCGGATGGTACGGCGTGGGGTGAGGGTGTGGGGGTGTTGTTGGTGGAGCGGTTGGGTGATGCGGTGCGGTTGGGGCATCGGGTGTTGGCGGTGGTGCGGGGTTCGGCGGTGAATCAGGATGGTGCGTCGAATGGGTTGTCGGCGCCGAATGGTCCGTCGCAGCAGCGGGTGATTCGGGATGCGTTGGCGGGTGCGGGGGTGGTGGGGTCTGAGGTGGATGTGGTGGAGGGGCATGGTACGGGGACGCCGTTGGGTGATCCGATTGAGGCTCAGGCGTTGTTGGCGACGTATGGGCAGGGGCGGCCTGTGGGTCGGCCGTTGTTGTTGGGGTCGGTGAAGTCGAATTTTGGGCATACGCAGGCGGCTGCGGGTGTGGCTGGTGTGATCAAGATGGTGATGGCGATGCGGCATGGGGTGGTGCCGTCGACGTTGCATGTGGATGAGCCGACGCCGCAGGTGGATTGGTCGTCGGGTGGGGTGGAGCTGGTGCGGGAGGCGGTGCCGTGGCCGGTGGTGGGCCGGCCGCGGCGTGCGGCGGTGTCCTCGTTCGGTATCAGTGGCACCAATGCCCATGTGATCCTGGAACAAGCACCCGGGGAAACCGCCACCGAACCCGCCCGGGAAACACCACCGCACAACGGCGTGCTGCCCTGGCTGCTCTCGGCCAAGTCCGAGGCGGCGCTGCGCGGACAGGCCGCGCGGCTGCGCGACTTCGCGGGTACCGCCCCGGACGTTGCCGGGGCGGCCCTCGGGCTCGCCACCGCCCGCGCGGCCTTCGAACACCGCGCCGTGGTCCTCGCCGAGGACTCCGACGGATTCACGGACGCGCTGAACACCTTCGCCGGGAACACCACCGTCGGTGGCCACCCCGTGCGAGGCACGGCACGCCCCGACGCCAAGGCCGCCTTCGTCTTCGCGGGACAGGGTGGGCAGTGGGCCGGCATGGGACGGGAGTGGTACGACGGCATCCCGGCTTTCGCCGCGGCGTTCGACGCCGTCTGCGAGGTGGCGGACACACAGCTCGACATTTCCCTCGCGGACCTCGTCTTCGCACCGCAGGCCTCCCCCCTGGCGGCCCTGATCGACCGGATCGAGTACACGCATATCGCCGTGTTCGCGATCCAGGTAGCGGTGTTCCGCACCCTTGAGGCGTGGGGGGTGACCCCCGACGTCGTTCTCGGACACTCGACCGGTGAGATCGCGGCGGCCCATGTGGCCGGGGTGCTCTCGCTGGCCGAAGCGGTGACGCTGGCCGTGGCCCGCGGCAGGCTCATGCAGCGGCTCCCCGAGGGCGGCACCATGCTCGCGGTCGACGCCGGGGAAGCCGAGGTCGCGCAGTGGCTGCGCGGTGAGCCGGCGGACCAGGTGGCGATAGCAGCCGTGAACAGTCCGTCCTCGGTCGTCGTCTCCGGTGCCGACACCGTCGTACGGCGCGTCGCCGACGCCGCCGAGCGAGCGGGGCGGCGCACCCGGAGGCTGCGGGTCAGCCACGCCTCCCATTCGCCACTGGTGGAGCCGATGATCGAGGAATACCGCGGCCTCCTCACCGGCCTGACATGGCAGGAACCGACGATCCCCCTGGTGTCCACCGTCACCGGGGCGGCGGTCCCCGCGGAGGAGGTCAGGTCGCCCGAGTACTGGGTCCGCCACGTCCGTGAGGCGGTCCGCTTCCAGGACGCCATCCGCTCCCTGGAAGGACACGTCGACGTCTTCCTCGAAATCGGCCCGCACGCGGTACTGACCATGCCCATCGAGGACAGTCTGCGGGACGCGACGGTCACCGTGACCGCGGTCGCCCACCGCGAACGGCCCCAGATCCCAAGTCTGCTCCGGGCCGTCGGAACACTGTGGACCCGCGGCGTCGAAGTGGACTGGCGCGCGGTTCTGCCCGCCTCACCGACCAACGTGGAGCTGCCCACATACGCCTTCGAACGGCGCCGCTTCTGGCCCCGGATGTCGTCGCGCGGTGCGGCCGCCGACCTGGCGTCGGCCGGGCTGACCGGCGTCGACCACCCGTTGCTCGGGGCCGTCATCAGTGTGGCGGACGGCGACACGGCCGTGCTCACCGGCCGCCTGTCCCTGGCCACCCACCCCTGGCTGACCGACCACACCGTGCTCGGCTCGGTGCTGCTGCCCGGGGCGGCGTTCGTGGAACTGGCCCTGCGCGCCGGGCAGGACCTGGGATGCGGACATCTGCGGGACCTGACCCTGGAGACCCCCTTCGTGCTCGACGCCGCGGTCGCGGCACAGGTGCAGGTCGTTGTGGGGCCGGCCGACGGCGATGAACAGCGGTCGGTGTCCCTTCACTCGCGCCCCGAACCGGCGGCCGACGGCATGGAGAGCGGACAGACGGAGTGGACCTGTCACGCCCGGGCCGTGCTGGCGCCGCTGTCCGAGAGCCCCGACACCACCGGCTTCGGGGCGCTGACCGGTCACCACTGGCCGCCTCGCGGCGCCACCCCCGTCGACACGGACAGCTTCTACCCGGAGCTGGCGCGGCACGGCTATGAGTACGGCCCCACGTTCCAGGGCCTCCGCGCGGCCTGGCGCCACGGCGACGACCTGTTCGCGGAGGTGGTTCTGCCCGACGACGCGACGGAGGAGGCCGGAGCGTTCGGCGTCCATCCCGCGCTGCTGGACGCCGCGTTGCACGGCACCGGTCTCGGCGGGCTCGTGGACGACTCAGCCGGGGACGACGCCGAGGCCACCGCACGCCTGCCGTTCGCCTGGTCCGGCGTGCGGCTGTGGGCGAGTGGTGCCCGGTCGGTCCGGGTGTGGCTGCGCACCGCGGGCACGACGGCGGTCCGGATCCGGATGGCCGACGCGATCGGCGCCCCCGTCCTGGAGATCGACGAACTGGTACTGCGCCCGGTGACGCGAAGCCGACTGCGCTCGGCGCGTTCGGCGATCACTGGTTCCCTGTTCACCCACCACTGGGTGCCGTGGAAACCGCAGGAGGCGGCCGCCGGCGGGCGCCCGCCGGTGTGGTGGGCCGCGGGAACACCGGCCGGGGATCTGGCGGCCACGGTGGCCGACGGCACCGACACCGTGCTCCTGGACTGCACAGGCCCGGCAGGCTCCGGCTCGGATGTGCCGGAGCGGGTGCGGACTTCGGTGGCAAACGTCCTGGAGCGGGTGCAGGAGTGGCTGGCACACGACCAACTCGACGGCGCCCGGCTGGTGGTGACCGTAAGCGGCGGGGCCGAGGTGAGCACCGGGGACGGCACCGACCTCGTCGCTGGGGCGATCCACGGCCTGGTGCGCTCGGCACGCTCGGAGCACCCCGACCGCCTCGCGCTCCTCGACATCGAAGGCGGCGGCACCGGCGTGACACGTGGCGGCTTCGACGTCCCCATGGACCTGGTCCGCGCGGCGATCGCCGCGGGCGAGACCGAGATCGCCGTCCGCCGTTCCGAACTGTTCGTGCCCCGCCTGGCACGTACCGTCCTCCCCGCCGCCGACGCGCCGGCGCCATGGCCCGGCCGGGGCACCGTGCTGATCACAGGAGGCATGGGAGTCATCGGGGCGTCCGTCGCCCGGCATCTGGTCACCACCCACGGGGTCGACGACCTGGTGCTGGTCGGCAGAAGCGCCCCGGCCGCCCCGGGCGCCGCCGAGCAGGCCGAACAACTGCGTGCTCTCGGTGCCACGGTGCGCCTGGCGGCCTGTGATGTCGCGGACCGGGACGCCGTCGCCGAACTGCTGGCCTCCATTCCCGACCTGCGCGGGGTGGTGCACGCGGCCGGTGTCCTCGACGACGGCATGGTCGCGGCACAGACCCCGGCACGTCTGGCAGCGGTCCTCCGGCCGAAGGTGGACGCCGCGTGGCACCTGCACGAGCTGACTCGGGACCGGCATCTGGAGCTGTTCGTGCTGTTCTCCTCAGCGGCCGGGGTCTTCGGCGGCCCGGGGCAGGCCAACTACGCGGCGGCCAACACCTTCCTCGATGCCCTGGCGAGGCACCGGTACGGCGAGAACCTGCCCGCGCAGTCGCTGGCCTGGGGGCTGTGGGCCGAACGGTCCACGATGACCGGAGCCCTGAACGATGTCCACCGCGACCGGATGAGCCGTGGCGGCCTGCGGGCCCTCTCCACGGACGAAGGCGTGGCGTTGTTCGACGCCGCGACCCGGCTCCCCGAGCCGGTGCTCGTCCCCGTACACCTGGCCCTGCCCGTCCGAGACGACCAGCACCCGCTGCTGCGCGGACTGGTCCCGGTCTCCCGGCGACCGGCGGCCGCCGTCTCCAAGCCCGCGCCCGCTGGCCTGCGCGACCAGCTGAGGGGACTGCCGGAGGGGGAGCGGGCGGCGCTGCTGATCGAGCTGGTGCGGGAACACGTCGCCACCGTGCTGGGGCACACAGGGTCCATCGACATCGCGCCCGAGCAGTCTTTTGCCACCATGGGCTTCGACTCGCTGACCGCCGTCGAACTGCGCAACCGGCTGGCTGAGGCCACCGGTGCCCGGCTGCCCGCGACCCTGGTGTTCGACTACCCGAACCCCGAGGCGCTGGCCGCATTCCTGGACTCGGCGCTGCTCGGCACGGCCGAGGCGGGCGACCGGCCGCGCCCGGCGCTCCACCCAACCGACGAGCCGATCGCGATCGTCGGGATGAGCTGCCGGTATCCCGGCGATGTGCGTTCCCCGGAGGACCTGTGGGACCTGGTCCTGGGACGCCGCGAGGGCATCGGCACGTTTCCCGCCGACCGCGGCTGGGACCTGGACGCGCTGTACGACCCGGACGGTTCCCGCGCGAACACGACGTATGTGCGGGAGAGCGGTTTCCTCTACGACGCCGCCGACTTCGATGCCGGGTTCTTCGGTATATCCCCGCGCGAGGCGGTGGCGATGGACCCGCAGCACCGCCTGCTGCTGGAGGTGTCGTGGGAGGCCGTGGAACGGTCCGGTATCGACCCGGCCCGCCTGCGGGGCAGTCGGACCGGTGTGTTCACCGGCCTGATGTACCACGACTACGCGGCCAGGCTGAAGGAGGTGCCCGAGGAAGTCGAGGGTTATTTGGGCAACGGGACCGCGGGCAGCGTGGCATCGGGCCGGATCGCGTACACCTTCGGTTTCGAGGGGCCGGCCGTCACGGTGGACACGGCCTGCTCGTCGTCGCTGGTGGCGCTGGACATGGCAGTGGCCGCGCTGCGGCGCGGCGCGTGTGACCTCGCCTTGGCCGGCGGTGTCGCGGTCCTCTCGACCCCTGGCGCGTTCACCGAGTTCGCCAGGCAGCGGGGGTTGGCGGCGGATGGTCGGTGTAAGTCGTTCGCGGCGTCGGCGGACGGTGCGGCGTGGGGTGAGGGTGTGGGGGTGTTGTTGGTGGAGCGGTTGGGTGATGCGGTGCGGTTGGGGCATCGGGTGTTGGCGGTGGTGCGGGGTTCGGCGGTGAATCAGGATGGTGCGTCGAATGGGTTGTCGGCGCCGAATGGTCCGTCGCAGCAGCGGGTGATTCGGGATGCGTTGGCGGGTGCGGGGGTGGTGGGTTCGGATGTGGATGTGGTGGAGGGGCATGGTACGGGGACGCCGTTGGGTGATCCGATTGAGGCTCAGGCGTTGTTGGCGATGTATGGGCAGGGGCGGCCTGTGGGTCGGCCGTTGTTGTTGGGGTCGGTGAAGTCGAATATTGGTCATACGCAGGCGGCTGCGGGTGTGGCTGGTGTGATCAAGATGGTGATGGCGATGCGGCATGGGGTGGTGCCGTCGACGTTGCATGTGGATGAGCCGACGCCGCAGGTGGATTGGTCGTCGGGTGGGGTGGAGCTGGTGCGGGAGGCGGTGCCGTGGCCGGTGGTGGGCCGGCCGCGGCGTGCGGCGGTGTCCTCGTTCGGTATCAGTGGCACCAATGCCCATGTGATCCTGGAACAAGCACCCGCGGACACCGCCACCCAACCCGCCCCGGACACGACGGAGCGGCCCGCTCTCGTCATCGAACCCTCTCCGGCCACACCGCCGCCGTGGGTGTTGTCGGCCAAGTCGGCCGCTGCCCTGCGCGGCCAGGCCGAGCGGCTGCGGGACTTCGTCACCGGCCCGGCGGGCGCCGGAGTGCCGGTGGACGACATCGCCGCCGCTCTGGTGGAGACCCGGGCCGTCTTCGACCACCGCGCGGTCGTACCAGCCGACGACGGAGCCGGGTTCACCGCAGGCCTGGAAGCCCTGGTGGGCCAGGACACCGAGGGCGCGGACGTCATACGCGGCGTGACCCGTAACCACACGAAAGCCGCGTTCGTGTTCCCGGAAGAGGCGTCGACGTGGGCGGGCATGGCGACCGGGCTGCTGGACTCCTCACCGGTGTTCGCCAAGGTGATGGGGGAGTGCGCCGAGGTGCTGGCGCCGCATACCGGCTGGGATCTGCTCGAGGTGCTCCGCGGCGGGCTCAGGACGTCGGCGGCCCATGACGTCGCCGTCCCCGTGCTGTGGGCCGTGATGGTCTCGCTGGCCGAGCTGTGGCGCTCGGTCGGTATCCCACCGGCCGCCGTAGTCGGTCAGGGCCACGGAGATATCGCTGCCGCCTGTGTGGCCGGTGTCCTGTCCCGGGCCGACGGGGCGGCGCTGGCGGCGTGGCACGGCCGGTGCTCCGCCGCCGGGTCTACGGCGGAGGGCGGCCGTTCGCCGGAGGTGGCTCCCCCGGTCGCTCCCCGGAGTGGGCGGATCCCGCTGTACTCGACCCGCGCGGGACGGTCACTCGACCCGACGGGCGCGGACGCGGACCACTGGAACCGAAGCATTGGCGGACCCGACCTGTTCACCAGCACGGTCGGTCTGCTGATGCGTGACGAGGTGGATACGTTCGTCGAAGTGAGTCCTCATCCGGTCATGACAGATGCCATCGGCGACTTGGCGGCTGCCGCCGGACACGAAGTGGTCGTGGTCGGGTCCCTGCGGCGCGAGCACGACGACCGCGCCGCGCTGACGCGATCCGCGGCGACGCTGTGGGCACACGGGGACAGCGTGGACTGGCCCTCGCTGGTGCCCCGGTCGGCGCGCCCGGTCGACCTGCCCACCTACGCCTTCCAACGTCAGCGGTTCTGGCTCGAGGCGCCCGCACGCGCCGGTGACGCGAGCGGAGTCGGGCTCGAGGCGGCGGACCATCCCCTGCTGGCAGGCGCGGTCGTTCCCGCCGAGAGCGACACGGTCCTGTTCACCGGAAGGCTGTCGCAGGCCACTCAGCCGTGGCTCGCCGACCATGCGGTGCTCGGCACGGTCCTGCTGCCCGCCGGTGTCCTGGTGGACTGGGCACTGTACGCCGGACGCGAGCTGGGCTGCCCCGAACTGCCCGAACTCATCCAGGAGACGCCGCTCGTCCTCGGTTCCGACACCGCTGTGCACGTTCAGATCCAGGCGGGGCCGCCCGGCGAAGACGGCCACCGCGTCCTGACCATCCACTCCCGCCCGGAGCCCTCCGCCGAGGACGCGGCCACGGAATGGACGTGTCATGCCCGCGCGGTCGTGGCCCCCCGGCCCGAAACCCGGCCCGCGAGCACGGGAGGCCCCCGAGAGCAGGCGGCGGTTGGCTTCGAAGAACTCACGGGCGCCTGGCCGCCACCCGGCGCGTCCGCGGTCGACGTGGCGGGCCACTACGAGACGCTGGCAGGGCAGGGCCGTAGGTACGGTCCTGCGTTCCGGAGCCTGCGCGCCGCGTGGCGGCGGGGCGCGGACGTCTTCGCCGAGGTGACCCTGCCGGAGGCAGTCGCCGCGAACGGCTTCCGCCTGCACCCGGCGCTGCTCGACGCGGCCCTGCACACCGTGGGTCTCGGCACGTTCCTCAGGCACGACGACGCGCACATACCGATGCCGCTCGCATGGTCCGGGGTACGGCTGCACCATCCCACCGCCACCGCCGTGCGGATGCGGCTCTCCGGCACGGGGGACGACGCGATCAGCATCCGCCTCGCCGACGCCGAAGGCCGCCCCATCGCCGGCGTCGACCGCCTGACGCTGCGCGCCGTACCCACGGCCGAGTTCGCGTCGACTGCCGGGACGGCCGCTCCTCGGACCGCGGGGCCCGGGAAGCCGCCACGGGAGCCGGGGGAGAACACCCTCGCCCGGCTACGGGACGCCGCGCCGGACAAGCGCCGGCGACTGCTGGAGGACATCATCCGTGGCGAGCTGGCCGCCGCTCTCTGCCACGAAGAGGGCGTGGACATCGACACGGACACGGAGTTCGTCGATCTGGGAGTGGACTCGCTCGCAGGCATCGACGTGAGCGACCGGCTCGGCGCGCTGCTGGACCTGGAGCTTCCCGCGACAACGCTGTTCGAGTACTCCACCACGGCCCGCCTCGCCGCCCACGTGGCGGCTCTCGTCGGCTCCCGCGCGCCCGGCGACCGCGCCGCCGACCGCATGGCCGCGCCCGCGTCGCCCTTCGACAGCATAGAAGCGCTCTACCGCGAGTCACACGCCCTCGGTCAAGCGGGCACGGCGGGCCTGAGCCTCATCAAAGCCGCGGGGCAGATCAGGCAGTCCTTCACCGTCGAGACCGCGGCGGGCCACGTCACGCCGGTGGTCCGGCTCGCCGGCGGCGACGGCACCCGGGCCGCGGTGGTCTGCGTGCCCGCCATCACCGCCACCGCCGGACCGGTGCAATACGCACGGCTCTCCCAACTCCTCCAAGGCGAACGGGACGTGCTCGCGCTGACCAATCCCGGTTTCGCCGAAGGGGAGCTGCTGCCCGACTCATTCGAGACCTTCCTCGAGGCGCAGATCGCCGCGCTGCGCTCGTGCGTCGGCGAACGCCCGTATGTCCTTCTCGGGCACTCGGCAGGCGGGCTGCTCGGCTATGCCATCGCGATGCGGGCCGAGCAGGCGGGGCTCGCTCCCGCCGCGGTCGTTCTGATCGACACCTTCCACGGGCACGGCCATTTCTCGACCGACACGGTCAACGGGATGATGGACGCCCTTTTCGCCCGCGAACACATCCTGGGACCCGACGCGCTCAGCGGTGTGCGGCTCACCGCCATGGGGCGGTACCACACGCTGATCGATCAGTGCACGGTGGCGCCCATCGCCTGCCCGACGCTCCTTCTCCGCGCGGAATCCCCGATGCCCCACCAGGACAGCGGATGCGACGGCGACGAGTGGCGGCCGATCTGGCCCTTCCCACACACGGCGGTCACCACCCCCGGGGACCACTTCACGCTCATGGAGGACAATGCGGCCGTAACGACCGGCGCGATCGAGCGATGGCTCACCGACCAAGGATTGTGACTCCCCGCCCCGGACGCCAGCCAGAGGGGCGGCCGCAGGCGGCCGTACCAGGTGTCCGCGCGGGACGACCTTTTCGATCGCCGACCACGTGTCCACGACCGAGACCGTCCCGCCGGTCTCGGTCGCGGGAGGCGCCGTCATCAGCGAAGGCCGTGGCCACCGCGAGCCCCAGATCACCGGTACGGGGCTCGCTCGCGTATCGCGGGAAATCCGGCTTTCGGGGTCTGCGGCGGGCTCTGTTCGTACGAGGGGTGCCCGGGACAGCCGTCGGGGTGGTCGTTGGTCCAGGACAGGCCGTAGGGGGGCGAGCTGGTGGCGTGCCCGGGTGAGGGCCACGTAGGCGAGTCGGGACTCGGCCAGGCTCAGCGCCCGTGGGATGGGTTTGCCGTCGAGGTCTACGTCGTCGGCGGGTGCAGGTACGAAGTCGGGAGCGGTGGCGTAGTCCCGCAGGTCGGCCTCCGGCAATCAGCATCGCCAGCACCTCCGGTGGGGTCGCCTCGTTGGCCGCCACCGCAGGGCGGACCTCGGCATGCGGATGCCGGGCAAGCCGGGCTGCCATGTCCGGCGTCATCCACGACGCGAGCTCCGCGACGACCCGTACCTCCGAGTCAGCGGCGATCCTCTCCAGCACCTCGGATGGAAGCCCGGGGCAGGCGGCCAGCTTTTCCCGGCGCCCGGCATCCGGATCCGACGCGAATACCTGCCGCCCCTTCGCCGACGGGTGCCCTGGTGCCACGCTTCGCCGAGCTCGGCGGCAACCAGGTAGTCACGCCGTGGGGGCCTGAAACGCCTTCATGCCCGGGAAGCATCAGCTGGTCGTTGGTCCGGGTGTGCCGTTGACTGATGCGCAGTGGGCGCGGATTGAGCCGCTGCTCCCCGACCGGACGCCGAAGCGGGGTGGCCGCTGGCGGGACCATCGTGAGGTGATCGACGCGATCGCCTTCAAGTTTCAGACTGGTACCCAGTGGGTTCATTTGCCGGAGGAGTATGGCAACTGGCGAGGCGTCTACAACCGGCTGCGGATGTGGGCCGTCGATGGCACCTGGGAGCGGGTGTTCACCGCTCTGGTGGCCCAGGCCGACGCGGACGAGGACCTGAGCTGGGCCGTTTCGGTGGATTCCACGATCGTGCGGGCTCACCAGCACGCGGCCGGGGCCCGCAAAAGGGGGCCCCGGCCAGCGAGCCGGACGACCATGCCATCGGCCGGTCCCGCGGCGGACTGACCACGAAGATCCACCTTGTCGCCGACAATCGCTGTCGGCCGCTGGTCTTCCATCTCACCGCCGGACAGGCAGGCGACGCGCCCGCCTTCATGGAAGTGATGGCACGCCTGCGCGTTCCCCGCCGCCGTGGACGGCCCCGCACCAGGCCGGACATAGTCCTGGCCGACAAGGTGTATTCCTCCCGCGCGATCCGCAGCCACTTGCGCCAGCGCGGTATCCGGACGGTGATCCCCGTCCCGGCCGACCAGCGACGTCACCGACTGCGGCGGGGAAGCCGGGGCGGCAGGCCACCGGCCTTCGACTCTGCACGATTCCGCCGCGGCGAAGGAAGTCCTCTTCCGCCTCCGGCTGATGCACCCCGAGATCACGATCGTCTGGGCCGACCGCGCCTACGCGGGCAAGCTCGTGACCTGGGCCAACGACACCTCAACCTCACCACCAAGACTGTCAGCCGTCCCAAGGACATGTCTGGGTTCGTCCTCCTGCCCCGCAGGTGGGTCGTTGAGAGATCGCTGGCCTGGATCATGCATGGCCCGCCGTCACGCCCGCGACTACGAACGGCTCATCCAGCACTCCGAGAGCCTGATCACCTGGGCCGCCATCACCCTCATGACCAGGCGCCTCACGCGGCGCCGTCAGGCGAAGCCGACACCGCCCCCGTCAGCATAGGCAACCTGATCAGAGCGCTCCCGACTGTCACCTAACGCCGAGCCGTCGGGAAAATGATCCCGAGGATTCCGCCTACGCCGCTGCCGAGCACCAGGCCGATCGCCATGTTGTCGAAGACGGACAGCCCGAGCATGATCCCAATCGGGATGCCTATCATCGTGCCTACAAAAAACCCTCTGGCAGGAAACGGCGTTCCGTCTTCTTCACTGTTTGTCACCCGCTCATTGTGCCGAACACAATGAGAAGCGGGCCCGTCACCGTCCCGATATGGCCAACCTTCCGCAAGCAGGTACTCAGTTACTGGCGCCGCTGGCCAAGGACACAGAACTCGTTACCTTCGGGGTCTGCCAGTACAACCCACGATTGATCACCCTGGCCAATGTCAACACGCCGTGCACCATGAGCCACGAGACGGGCCACCTCGGCGTCCTGATCATCTGGCACGAAGTCGAGATGCAGTCGGCTCTTGGCCTTCTTGGGCTCCTCAAGGAGGACGAACTCCAACCCCGGCAGGCGATCCGGCTCCGGGCGGATCGCGAACTCCACATCAGAGGTGTGCACCACAACCCAACCAAGAGCCTCGGCCCACCACTGCCCCAGGGCCGCCGGATCTGCCGAGTGAACAATGACATGTTGCCATTTCAAGGTCATCCGCCGAGCTTAGACCTCCCAGGGCTTCGAAAACAGGCACTGAGGTTTTCTCAATGGTGATCACTTCCAGATTGCGTTGAGGTCCAGAGCGGGGCGGGGTCTCTCGCCGTTACGGCTGGGTCTGATGGTGACGCGCTGCAGGGCTCGCCAGGATTGCTTGAGCTCCGCGGCGGTGCGCTCGCGCAGGGCGCGGAGGCTAGCGTATGAGGCCTTTGACGATGCCGGTGCCCACGCAGAAAATGGCGTCGTGACTGATCTCTACGCGGTACGGGTGCTAGCCGTCGATCCACCGCGCCGCCGCATACAACTGCGGGTAACTGCCATCAACCCGGACGTATGGCACGCTCCGCTGCCCGACGATGCGAGCTTCTTCCTCAGTGACCTGGAAGACGATGAGGCCATACTGGACCTTCTTGTTGACGAGGACGACGGGGTGGATGACGACTTCGTCGAGAGTGTGGAGCGGACTGCGACGCGCAACTACCCCTTCACGGCGGAGGCCGAGAAACGGGTGTTTGAAAGCGGCAGAGGATTTCCCTGGGAGGATGAAGGGTCGTTCAACGAGATGTCCCCCGAATCCGCCGCGGCCCTGGTCCGCTGCGAGGAGATACGCGTAGGGGCCGATTACGACGTGGTGGTCACCGATTCCCGGGTGATCGAGCATCTGGAAGCCGGCGACTGGTGGCGCACCACCGCTTACCCCGGTGCAGACTGACGCGGCGAAGCCGACGGGCAGCATAGGCGTCAGGCAGTGACGTTTTCCCAGTGGTGATCATTTCCAGATCGCGTTGAGTGCGAGGGCGGCGCGGGCGATGTCCCCGATCCGGCTGGGGCTGATGGTGACGCGCTGCAGGGCTCGCCAGCGCTGTTTGAGTTCGGCGGCTGCGCGTTCTCCGAGTGCTCGGATGCCTCTGATCAGGTTGTTCGTGGTTCGTGTGTCGGCGTGCAGGGCTTGTTCCGACTGGCCTTTCGGACGGCGGATTGGGACGAGGATGCCGATGCCGGCGCCGATGTAGCCCTTGTCGGCGAGGGTGGGCAGACCGTCAGCCGCCGCCTTGTAGAGGGCGGGGAATGCGTGGAGGCGGGGCGGCGGTGATGTCGGGGGTGGATCCGGGTTCGGTGTCGGAGATCCATAGCGGGGTGCCGTCAGGGGCGGCCAGGAACTGTACGTTGCCGCCGAACGCCTTGTGCTTCTGGCTGAACCAGAGGTCGTTGCCGTTCTCGCGGAGACCGGCGACGCGGTCGGAGGCGATCAGCGTGCCATCGAGGATCACGTGGGTCATGCCCTCGCCTCGGCAGCGGCCGAGAACCTCGTGCAGGTCCGGCGCCTGGCCAGCGAGGACGTCGATGCCTTCGTGGAGGTAGCGGTAGCCGGTTGCCTGGGAGATGCCAGCGTCGCGGGCGAGGCAGTGCACGCAGCTGCGTTCGCGGAACCAGCGCAGGACCAGCACTGCTTGGCGGTACGGGCCCAAGGCGCGTGAGTTCCTCGGAGTCCCGATCCGGCGGCGATGGGCGGCCAGCAGACGGGCGAGGTATTCCACGACGTGGCGGGGGACGTCGAGCGTAGCAACATAGGTGACCAACGTGGGCCTCTGGCTTTTCGCAGCGGACGATCTTGTGTGTGTGGGGGGGGGGGGAACCGTCCTACCAGGGGTCCAACGCCTGTCTTGCAGCCGGGGCTTCCCCGACCCCGCCCGCCCAACTCATGTTTTCCACAGGTCCGTTGGTCACTTCACTGAGAAAACGTCACTGAGCTTGTTCTTTATGCTCTGACCTCGAACGATGCCCCGAACGTGATCGCTCATACGGGGATTCCAGGGACGTGAACACGGCCTCCGTCTGATCCTGTGCTCCGACCAAAGAGGCACTTGACCAGTACGAAGGCCGTGGGGGAATGAGTCTGCTGCATCACGATGCCCGGCGCGAAGCGTTCGCGGTGGCATCACACTTCCGGGACGACTTCTTCGACTGCCTGACCGTGCGCGGGGACACGTTGTTCGAGCTGACCGACGCGGTGCTGTGCGCGGACGGGCCGGTGACCACGCCGGTGGATCTGACCCTGACGGCCGAGCACCGGCGTGGGCACGGCTCGATGTACGACGCGCTGAACCGGGGCCACGTGGATGTGCCGAGGCTGCGGCAGGTGCTGGCAGGGCTGCCGCAGCCCGAAGCCGCCGACGGGCGCCTGGTCCTGGCGGTGGACGTCACCCACTGGCTCCGGCCGGACGCGCCGACCAGCGCGGATCGCTTGTTCTGCCACGTCTACGGCCGCAGCGGACGCTCCTCGGACCGGTTCGTGCCCGGCTGGCCCTACTCGTTCGTCGCCGCGCTGGAGTCGGGCCGGACCTCGTGGTGTCAGATCCTGGACGCGCTGCGGCTGGGGCCGGCCGACGATGTCGCCGAGGTTACTGCTGCCCAGGTCCGCCGTGTGGTCGAGGACCTCATCGCCCTCGTCTGACCACCCGCTCCGCATGGATCGACCACACCGGAGAACTCCCCCTCATCGAGGGCACGTTGATCCGCCTGGAGATCGACCGCCTGCCCGGCGGCCACGATCCGCTCCCCGTCTGGCTATGGACGTCGGCCACCGACGTGCCGGGCGAGGGCGTCGATCTGCGCTGGCAGGCGTTTCTGCGCAGATTCGACCTGGAACACACCTTCCGGATGATCAAGCAGACGCTGGGCTGGACCCGCCCGAAGCTCCGCGCCCCCCGACGCGGCGGACCGGTGGACATGGCTCATCGTCGCGGCCCACACCCAACTCCACCTCGCCCGGCCGCTGGCCGCGGACCTCCGCCGCCCCTGGGAGAAACCGGCCGAACCCGACCGGCTCACCCCCGCCCGGGGCCGCCGGGGGTTCAGAAACCTCCGCCCGAACCTGCCCTGCCCGGCCCGTGCACCCAAACCCAACCGGCCTGGCCCCGGCAGGCCACTCGGCTCGAAGAACCGGCACCCCGCCACCCGCTACGACGTGGGCAAGACCACCAGACGCCCCGAAAGCATCACCGAACGCGATCAGCTCAGAGGCGGAACACGACTTCAGAACGGAACAGCCAGACCGGCCTCGCGCAATCGGAAGCAGTGCCCTGCCCATGCACTCGGCGACCGAGGCGCCGTCGGCCCTCATCCCACCGTCCAGCGGCCCACCAGAAGCGGCAAATGTCCACGCCGGCTGACCGTCACGCATGCGCTCCGCGTCGACCCGGATCATGGACCGACCCCTTGCTCGCCAAGCCACTCCAGGATGGACAGCGTCACGTCCTCGACGCCGCTGTCCAGGTCCACCTTGGGCAGCCGCCCCATCCCCTTGGCCATGGCCATGGCCACAACCCTACTCAGCATCTGATCGGGTCGCGTCACGCACTCTCAAGGCGGCTCGGACCATAAAGAACAAGCTGAGTACCTGTGTCAGAACCTCGTAACGCGTGCCTGGGCATCCAGCGCGGTGGCGGCCCGCCCTCGACCGGCCCCGGCGGTGGCCGGGGCGAGGAAGGAGGTGATAGGTGCCAGGGTGGCCTCCGGAAGGGGGATTGCGCGCTATCCGGGTCGAGTTCAGGTACTTTCGCTAAAGATTCCAGGCGATTACAACCTCCCGGCCCTCATGACCCGTCAAGACGTACGTACCAACTCACTTCGATATTCCGGAGGTTGGAGATGCGACGTTTGGGAACCGCGATCGCGGCGATCGTGCTGGCGGGCGCCGGACTGGCGGGCACGGCGGGGGCGGCCCAGGCCGCGACCACGGGCACGTCGGTGGCGTGCGCGACCGGCTGGGGCAGTGGCGAGAAGACGGAGTCGTTCAGCAGCGCGAAGCCGCTGGTCAACATCAGAACCGGTCAGCACGAGTGCTACGACCGCATGGTCTTCGACATCAAGGGCGCGACGGCCGCCGACAAGGCGTTCGTCTGGGCCGGTTACGTCGACACCATGTACCAGAACGGCTCCGGTGACCCGATCCCGGTCAACGGCGGCGCGATCCTGGAGATCCACGTGGGCGCGGCCAGCTACTCGCAGAGCGGGGGTACGACGTATCCCGGCAAGGTCGGCGAGCAGTTCCCGGGGGTGGACGTGTCGGGTTACAAGACTTTCCAGGACACTCGCTTCGGCAGCAGTTTCGAGGGCGAGACCCAGGTCGGGGTGGGGGTGCGGGCGCGGCTGCCGTTCCGCGTCTTCCAGTCGGACGGCAAGGTGACCGTGGACGTGGCCCACTCCTGGAACGCCGCGAGCTGAGCCCGGACACCGTGACGGCCCGCGGCGGCGGGCCGTGACGGCCGGGCATGAACGAGCCGGCCACGAGGCGGCGCCGCCCGCGGGTGGCGCCGCCTCGTGCGTCACTCGCTTGGCGGGCGGTCAGCGCAGCCGGGCGTCGACCGCGGTCGGGTCGAAGAGGGCGTCGGCGACCATGTAGGCCGCGCCGGTGACGCCCGCGCGGGTGCCCAGCGGTGAGAAGCTGTTTCTCAGCCCTGCGGGAGGTGCCGCCGGTACTCTGGTGGCGGGCGTCTCCAGAGCGTCTTGGTGGCCACCGAAGCGGGGCCCGGGGCAAAGTGACCGCGGTGGATTTGGCCAGCACGTCTCCAAGGGGCTGTGTGCTCAAGGAGGGCCGACGTCACGGCGAGACCGACTGGGACGGACAGGACGGCCGGGCGCGGGTGCGCACCGAGGCCATGGCCCTGCGCGAACTGGCCGCCGCTGGTGTCCACGTGCCGGTAGTTTACGAGGAGTTCGACGAGCAGCGGCACGCCTGCCTCGCCGTCGAGGATGACGGTGAGCGAACCTTGGAGGAACTGGTCCGCGTGGAGCGGCTGCTTTCTGTGCGCGGCGCGCTGCTCCTGTCAGCCGGGGTTGCGCGTCTGGTGGCCGAGGTGCATGAGGCTGGCTGGGCGTGGCGTGACTGCAAGCCGCGCAACGTGGTGGTGGGCGATCACGGTGTGCTGCGCCGGATCGACTTCGAGGGCGGCTGCTCCATCGGCGTCCGAGGGCTCTCCCCGTGGGGGAGCGAGGGGTACGCGTCTCCGGAGTGGCTCGACCCGGCCGCCGACCAGTCCTCGTGCGACCTGTTTGCGCTCGGAGTCAGTTGTTACCAGGTGCTCGTGGGGACACGCTCGTTTGGCGCGACGTCAAGTCTCCGCGAGCGGAGCTTCAACCTGCAACAGACTGCGGACTTGATCGAGGAGAACACCAACGCCTTCCACCTCGGCCTGGTCCCCTATGACAGCGACGACGCGTCTGTGAACCTCGCACGGCTCACGGTCAAGGTCGAAGGGCTGCGGGTGGAGCAGTGCAGGCGCGAACAGCAGCTGGATCAGCCACACGAAGGCAACAACGATCCGGCCTGAAGCCCGGCAATCTTCGACCGGAGACCGGAGCTTCCCTGGCTGACTGTCCACCTGACTGCCGCCGTGCGGTACCCGTTCTTGCACCGCGTGCTCCCGTGAGCGCCCTATGCCGCCCAGTCGAGCCCGAGGGCGGCGAGCTGCTGCACCACCAGCACCGCGGTCGGCACGGAGCGGTGATCATGGTGCGGTGCCGCAGGAGCGGTTCTTCCGGTGTGGTGGTCGTCTGGAGGCCGGGGCGGAGGTGTCGCTGGCCCCCCTTCGGGATCCTGGGGCTGGCCCCCGTGCGGCCGGGGTGTTGACGCCATGGTGCCGCATGGCCTCCGGCCCGTACGTTTAAGCAGGTCAGAGCATTGCTAGCCGATTCACCGACCGGAGTCCTCCATGTCTCAGACCGCCACGCCGTCTGTGTCCACCGCACCCGTCGGCGTCACCGCGCAGCAGGGGAGTGAGTTCACTGCCCTGCTGCGGAAGGTCAGGGGACAGGGGCTGCTGGAACGTCGCAAGGGCTGGTACGCGCGGATGATCACCGTGAACCTCCTCGCCCTGGCCGCCGTGGTGACGGGGTTCGTCCTCGCCGGGGACACCTGGTGGACGCTGCTGCTCGCCGCGCCGCTCGCCGTGTTGTCCGCCCGCACTGCCTACGTCGGCCACGACGCCGGGCACGCCCAGATCGCCGCTGGCCGCCGGGCGAACCGCGCCATCGGACTCCTCCACGGCAATCTGCTCCTGGGCATGAGCTACGCGTGGTGGAACGACAAGCACAACCGGCACCACGCCAACCCCAACCACATCGAGAAGGACCCGGACGTCGGAGCCGGCGCACTCGTGTGGACCGCGGAACAGGCCGCTGTGCGCCGAGGATTCGCCCGCTGGGTCACTCGCCACCAGGCCTGGCTGTTCTTCCCGATGCTGCTGCTCGAAGGCATCGCCCTGAAGGTGAGCAGTGTCCAGGACCTGCGGCGGCAGCCGGTGCGCGAGCGGGCCGTCGAGGGCGCGCTGCTGGCGCTGCACGCGGCCGGTTACGGTGCCCTGCTGCTGACCTGCCTGCCGGTGGGCAAGGCGGTTGCGTTCGCACTGCTCCATCAGGCGCTCTTCGGGCTCAACCTGGGCATGGCCTTCGCGCCCAACCACAAGGGCATGGACATGCCCGACCCGGAGGGCGAGCGCTGGGGCCATCTGCGCCGCCAGGTCCTGACCTCGCGGAACGTCCGGGGCGGGCCGGTCACGGACTGGCTCCTGGGCGGGCTGAACTACCAGATCGAGCACCACCTCTTCCCGAACATGCCCAGGCCCCACCTCAGGCTCGTACAGCCTCTGGTCCGGGAACACTGCCGCAACCTCGGGCTCCCTTACGCCGAGACCGGGCTGCTCGACTCCTACCGGCAAGGGCTGCGGCACATGCACACGGTCGGCGGTGCGGCCCGGCCAGAATGAGAGCGCCGTCGGCCGCGGGGCCACGGGGCCGGCCTGGGCCTTCCCGTAAACCACGCCCATGGCTCCCTGCCCGGCGCCGCAAGCCGAAGCGGTAGCGTCCAGTCGCTCCTCCTGACTCTCCCGCTCGCCTCGCGTCACTTGCGCGCCTTCTCCGCCACCTGCACAACGTTCAGGCCATGGCCCAGTCGAGACAGCACGCGGCCGGGAGCGACCGTGACTACTCCGTTGATTGTGTCGGTGGGAAGCAGCAGCGTGTGATGGTGAGTTCCGGGAACGCTTGAGGGGCTCGGCCGCAGAAATGTCGGCGAGTTTTAGGGCCTGTCTGATGGGTCAGTCGCCGGACCCGCCGGACGGTTCCTGGGACACGACCGTCGTTATCGAGCGGCTTGGAAGCGGGCTGGAGTAGACGACGCTCGTGGTGACGGAGCCCAGAGCGGCGATGCGGCCCGTGGTGCGTTCCAGGTCGCGCATCGAGCGAGCGACAACCTTGAGGACGAAGCAGTCCTCGCCCGTTACATGGTGGGCCTCCACGATCTCGGGTGTGGTGTCGAGCAGGTCGTGGAACGGCTTGTAGTTGCCAGTGGGGTAGCGGAGGCGGACGAAAGCAAGGATGTCGAGCCCCAGGGCCTCGGGGCTCACGACGGCGGAGTAGCCGGAGACGACCCCGCACTCCTCCAGCCGTCGGACTCGTTCAGTGACGGCGCTCGGCGACATGGAGACGCTACGGGCCAACTCGGCATAGCTGGCACGCCCGTTGCGTTGCAGGGCTTCCAGGATGCGCATATCGGTAGCGTCAAGGGGATCAGCGGCCATAGCCGATAATTACCACGGAGTCCACGGCGAAGGGCGAGTAGGGCCGTGGATCGTGGGTTCTGGGGGAAGGGGCGGGGAGCATAGCGTCCAGGGCATGACCAAGACCCGGATCAGCGCCGCCCTTCGGGTGCCGCCGGCGGCACCCGCCGAGGCGACCGCCTTCTTCACCGCACGCCTCGCCTTCCAGGCAGATGTGTCCGATGTCCATGCCTCGCTGGAGTCCGGCGACCCGGGCTTCGTGCTCGTCGACTCCCGGGGAGATGCCGCGTGGACGCAAGGGCATGTGCCGGGTGCGGTGCACCTGCCCACCGCCGAGATCCCGGAGCGCGCCGCGAGCCTGTTGGATCCGGCGGTTCCGATCATCACGTACTGCTGGGGGCCCGGCTGTGACGGCGCGACCCGTGCTGCGCTCGCCCTTGCCCAGCTCGGCTATCGCGTCAAGGAGATGATCGGCGGGATCGAGTACTGGATCCGCGAAGGGCTACCCGTCGAGGGGGCGGACGGGGTTGAACGGCGGGCGGTCGACCCGTTGACGGCACCGGTCGGGTCCGCCCTCTGCGCTTGCTAGGGACTCTCCGGCGAGTCACGCTCGCAGCCAGAGGCGGACCGCGGCGACGGTGACAGTGCCTTGAAACACGTAGGCTCTCTTGTCATATCTGGTTGCCACAGCCCGGAAGTCCTTGAGGGCATTGACTGTCCGCTCGACTTCGTTCCTGCGCGCGTACAACTCCCGGTTGAAGCCAGCGGGCCTGCCCCCCGCGCTGCCGCGGTTGCGGCGGTGGGTCCGCTGGTCGCGACGTTCGGGGATGGTGTGTCGGATCTGACATCATCGCAAGTAACGACGGTTGCGGCGTGACGAATACGCTTTGTCGGCGCTCAGGCAGTCGGGGCGGGTACGCGGGTGCCCGCCAGCAGGTCTCGGCACACGTAGCCGTTCAAGAACGGGGATCATCTGCGGGCCGTCGCCCCACTGGCCCGGGGTGATCAGCAAGGCCAGTGGTCGCCGGCCGCCCTCACTGGCTAGATGGATCTTCGTCGTCAGGCCGCCTCGGGATCGCCCCAGGGCCTCATCCGGGCGGTGCCAGGCGGGGCGGGTTCGCTTGCCCGGGACTCGTGGGACACGTTTGCGGGCGCCGGCCGCATGTTGGTGAGCACGGCAGACGGTCGAGTCCACACCGACCATGGACCAGTCGATCCGTCCCTCCGCGTCGGCGCCGGCCTGAAGGGACCGTAGGATCTTCTCCCAGGTTCCGTCCGCCGACCACCTGCGATGGCGGTCATACACCGTCTGCCACTTGCCGAACCGGGTCGGCAGATCCCGCCACGGAATCCCCGTCCGTAGCCGGAACAGAATCCCGTTGATCACTTTGCGGTGGCACTTCCACCGCCCGCCCCGCCCGATGTTCCTCGGGAGATGCGGCACCAGTCGGGCCCACTCCGCATCCGATAGGTCACCCCGCCCCACAGGGCCGAGAACGATCCGCGATGCGGATTGTCACCGACCCGTCGGACACGGCCTAGGTGTGCTGTCCGGGGACGTTGGTGACGGGCGACGCGCCGTGAGTGGTGCTTGAACGAGGCGAGGGCCTCTGGTTTCGGTGTGGATTGCGACATCTGTACCGGCACGCAGGAGGCCCTCGTTGATCCACCGTAACGCCCCGCTGACTCCGACCGGCAGGCTGCGTCTGGCCCGCTGTGTCGTCCAGGACGGCTGGCCGCTGCGCCAGGCCGCCGAACGGTTTCAGGTCAGCCATACCACCGCAGCCCGCTGGGCCGGACGCTACCGCCGCCACGGGGCAGCGGGTCTGCAGGACCGTTCCAGCCGCCCCCATCACTCACCCCGCCGGACACCCGCCGGTGTGGAGGAGCGGGTGCTGCGGATGCGCCGTGAACACCGGATCGGCCCGCTGCGGCTGGCCGCCCGTTCTGGCGTCGCCGCCTCCACCGCTCACCGCATCCTTCAACGCCACGGCCTGCCGCCGCTGGCCGCGCTGGACCGGGCCACCGGCGAACCCGTCCGCCGCTACGAACGCTCCCGCCCCGGCGAGCTGGTCCACATCGACGTCAAGAAACTCGGCCGCATCCCCGACGGCGGCGGCCACAAAACCCTGGGCCGGGCAGCCGCCCGCAAGAACAAGAACGGGACCGGCTATGCCTTCCTGCACACCGCGCTGGATGACCACTCCCGCCTGGCCTACACCGAGAACCTGCCCGACGAGAAGGCCCCCACCTGCGCGGCCTTCCTGGCCCGCGCCGCCGCCTGGTTCGCGGTCCAGGACGTGACCGTCGAACGGGTGCTGACCGACAACGCCTGGGCCTACAGTAAGAACACCTGGCGGCAGACCTGCCGTGACCTGGGCATCAGCCCCCGCTGGACCCGCCCCTGGCGCCCGCAGACGAACGGGAAGGTCGAACGCTTCCACCGCACCCTGCTCGATGAATGGGCCTACCAGCGGCCCTACACATCAGAAGCCGAACGCCAGGCCGCGTTTCCCGACTGGCTGGACTGGTACAACTTCCACCGACCCCACACCGGAATCAGCGGCCACACCCCAGCCAGCCGCATCACCAACCTCTCCGGACAACACACCTAGGGCGTGTTTCGAAAGTGCTGGTCACAGCCATTCGTTGATGGCCGCGACCAGCACGGTCGCCTCATAGCGGACGGCGAGCTTGTCGTACCTCGTCGCCACCGCGCGGTGGCGCTTGAGGCGATTGATTCCGCACTCCACCGCGTGGCGCTCTTTGTAGTCGGCAGCGTCGAACTGCGGTGGCCGGCCACCGCAGGAACCGCGCTTCTTGCGGTTGGCGGTCTGGTCGCGCTTCTCCGGGATCGTGCAGCGGATGCCGCGCTTGCGCAGGTAGGCGCGGTTCGCGCGGGAGCCGTACGCCTTGTCGGCGCGAACCTTGTCCGGCCGGGTACGCGGACGGCCCGGCCCGAGCCGAGGCACCCGGATACGGCCCAGGACCACCTGGAACTGCAGGGAGTCACCGCGCTGTCTGGCCGTGATCACCAGCGACATCGGCTTCTGGGCCTGCTCGACCGCCAGGTGCAACTTGGTGGTCAGCCCACCCCGGGAGCGTCCGAGACCGTGGTCGTCCGGCTCGGTGAACAGACCACCGGGCGGCTCGATCTGCAGATCCCCTTTTTGCGGGCACCGGCCGCATGCTGGTGGGCGCGGGCGATGGTGGAGTCCACCGAGACGTCCCAGGTGATCAGTCCCTCGGCATCGGCCCGGGCCTGCAGTTGCTCGAAGATGCGGTGCCAGGTGCCGTCCCGCTGCCAGCGGCGGAACAGTCTGTACACCGTCCCCCATGGGCCGTACCGCTCGGGCACGTCCCGCCACGGAGCACCGGCGCGGGTGCGCCAGCGTATGCCGTCTATCAGCTGCCGCTTGGTGTGTACCGGCGGTCGTCCGGACTTCTTCCCAGCAGGGAGCAGGGGCTCTAGCTTCGCCCACTGCGCATTCGTCAGATCGTGCCTCCCCATGAAGTGGATCTTGACACACCAAGATCCACTTCTGAAAACGCCCTAAGCCGCACAACCAGCCGCGTCCGCGGCTTGACAATCGCATAGGGAGGTTCCTGAAACACGAGATCCGCCAGAGCTAAAGGGCTCTATGTCTTCTGAGGAGTCAGTTGTCGCACCTCAGTGATGAGTCAATGACCGTCGCGGTCTCTCCTCTTCCGACGGGCAGATGGCTGCCTTCGAAGCTGTACTTGGCCTCACTCAGGGGGTCAGCACCACTACCAAGCGGGGGTTACCCCCATTACCTGCCGTGCCTCCACTGCGTAGCGTGATCGTCGTTCCCAGTTCTGTTCGATTCGATGGAGGAATAGCGACAATGAGGTGCAGGCTTCGTCGGCGGGGTGGTCAGCAAGGGAAGCGCCTCGTGGCCCTGGCGACGGTCACCGCGGCGATTGTTTCGGGGATGATGGTGTCGGGAAGTGGGCCGGCCGTCGCGCACGCAGTGGTGGAGCCATCCGTTCGCAGTGCCACCGCGTCACTGCGAAGTGACCTCGAGAAATATCTGGACGCTCAGGGCACTAAGGATCATTTCTCAGCGGTCTCCCTTCGGGTGACCTATGCCGATCAGCGACCTGATATCTCGGTCGATGCGGGGACGTCCCGCTACGGCGGTGGTCGACCGGTGAACAGCAAGGCGCTGTGGCAGATAGGCAGCAACACCAAGGCGTTCACGTCCGTGCTGCTGCTTCAACTGGAGGCCGAAGGAAAGCTGTCCATACGGGACAAGCTGGGAAAGTGGCTTCCCCAGTATCCGGCGTGGCGCGATGTCACCATCAAGCAACTGCTGTCGATGACCAGCGGCATCCCCAGCTACACCGAGCAGAATGCGTTCCTGAAGGATTTCGACGCCAATCCCTCCACGCGCTTCACGCTGGAGCGCCTGATGTCCTATGTGGAGGGCCTGCCACTGGGTCCCGCGAAGTACGAGTACTCGAATACGAACTACCTCCTCGCGCAGATGATTGTCGAACGAGCGTCGCACGATACTTACCATGAGCGGCTCGCCGAGCGCATCATCGAACCTCTCGGAATGAACGACACCTGCCTCCCCCCGGACTGCCCTCCGGACACGGCCTCGCGCATGCCGACGCCGTACTCCACCCATTCCGTCCTGCCGAAGCATCTCAACAAGTCACTTCCTCGGCTCCGCCTGTCCTGGGCGCAGGGGGCGGGTGGCCTGGTGAGTTCACTGAGAGACATGACGGCTTGGGACAGGGCGCTGTACAGCGGTCGACTGCTGCCCTCAGCGCAGCAGCGCGAGCTGGAGTCCCTGGTCTCGGCGAAGACGAGTAAGCCCATCAAGAGCGTCACGGCCGACGATCCCATCGGTTTCGGGCTCGGTGTCGTGAAGTTCGTCCATCCTGTGGCCGGGACGGTCTGGGCCTATGAGGGGGCCACTTTTGGAAACCGGGTGCTGCACATGTACTTCCCGAAGACTGGCATGATCATCGCCATTGCTGTCAACAGCGCCGTTGGCGAAGGGGACACGCTGCCCGACCTCGCCGGTACCGTCTACAAGACTCTTTCGGCGCAGAAGGCACAGGCTCTCCCACGGCACCAGTAGCCCCGGAGCCAGCTGCGTGACTTCCAGGTAGCTGCACTGCGAGGTCTGAGCTCCCTTCTTCCTGAGCTTGGCCTTTAACGTCGCAGGTCACTCGGCCTGCTGAGGCCCCGGGAATCGGCAGGCCGTGATGCGGCCATTCTTCGCGGTGGCGACGAGGTACGACGAGCTCGCCGTCCGCTATGAGGCGACCGTGCTGGTCGCGGCCATCAACGAATGGCTGTGACCAGCACTTTCGAAACACGCCCTAAGGGCGGTCGGGGACCGCCCTCGCGTCTGCGGCTCAGACAGCCTCTGGTGGTGTCAGGTTCTGCGGGATCGCTTCCCGCTACCTTCTCTTGGTGCTTGTGCACTCAGGCGCCGTTCGCCGCCAGGTCCGTCAGTTTGGTCTCCAGCAGGGCGGCGTCCTCGTCGTTGATCACGATGCCGAAGACGTCGTCCAGCAGCTTGCGCACCTCTTCGGCGCCTACTGTCTGGGTCTCGGGTGGGATGCTGCCGTCCGCCAACTGTGTGGTCCAGGTCAGCCCGTCGAGAATGTGCAGCCGGTCGGGGAGGATCCGCTGGATGAACGGACGGGTGACGAACGGGGAGCGGTCGTTGGAGTCGACGAAGTGGTTCCCGACGGCGAAGTCGATCGGGTACTGCGGGTTGAGGGTCGTCGCGTGCCGGCTCAGCCACCCCTCGGGGCTGTCACCGCTCCGCTGGTACACGGCCCATCCGTCGGCGCCGGGGGTGATCTCTTCATGTTGCACGCGGTATTCCCACGCGCCGGTGGTGAGTGCGGCGCCGTCCGCCAGCTCGATCGGCTCGAACAGGCTCGCCCCGAAGCCCACGTCGCACAGCCAGCGGCGCCCCTCCAGCTCGACGACGAGCATGGCGTGTGTCGCCGGAAGGATCTTGTCGGAGCCCATCCGTATCCGGCCGGAGACGGCGGTGAAGCGGTAGCCCAGTGCTTCCAGGACGGCGGCGAAGAGGGTCACGTGCTCATAGCAGTAGCCGCCGCGCCCCCGGTGCAACAGCTTGTCCTGGATGGTTGCCAGGTCCAGCGCCACGTGGCCGTGCAGGAAGGCGTCGAGGTTCTCCCAGCCTATGGAGAGGACGTGCGCCCGCTGCAGGGTTCGGAGGGTGCCCAGGGTCGGTGTGCAGTCGCCGTCGTACCCGATGTGTGCGAGATAGGCGTCGAGGTCGAGCTCTTCGCTGTGCCACACGGCGGTCTCCTTCCGTCGCACGCCTGGGTGCGCGCGTACCCGTACCGCCTCCGGGGCGGATCTCTGTCAGCGGTCGCCGACGGCCGCCCATACGCCAACATGCGGCCCCACGGCCGCATTCCTCCGCGACGCGCGTTCAGCTCGACTTCTTCTTGTTTTTCCGTTGTCCCAGCTCCTGCTCGCCCGTCACCAGCCAGGTCGCTGCACCTGCACCAGGGTGCTGTCGCCGCCCAGCTGGCGGGTGAGGGTACGGGTGACCGCGCCGACCGGCGCCCTCTGGGGAGACTCCGCAGGTCAGCGGGTTGCCGCTTCGGGGCGTCCCGAGGATTTGGACATGACGTGAGACTGAACGGCTGGACACTGCGTGAGGCACCGCGAGAAGCCGCAGGGCACGGCGTCGTCATGGGACACGAGCCACGAGACCCTACAGGTGACTGTGGGATCTCAGATTCCGTGGCCGAATCTCACGACCCATGGCCGCTCGGTGGCCGATCGGCCACGAATCCGAGACGCCTACCGCCTCTACACCGCCCGCTGGTCACTGGCCGACCTCACCTCCGACCGCCGACGCCCACCCACCACCGCCCCGACCGGCAGCCACCGGCCGACCCGAGCGCACCCGCCGCGCCCCGGCCTCCGGGCCTGGGGCCGGGGGAGTGGGAGATACCCCGCGTGCCGTTGCAGTACGAACGGGCCGTCCTCGCCGGAGCTGCGGTCCGCGAGAAGTCGCGCTCCACCGTCGCCACACGCGGCCGGGCGCACGACGTCGTCGCGCACCAGCAGGCGGCGATGCTCGAGCAGCTGCTCGCGCCCGAGCCGACCGACCCCCGAGCACGACGACCAGGAGCAGGAGCCCGGCCGACAGGAGGCGGTCGACCTGACGGCGCTGCGGGCCCTGCGGGAGTCCCGCACCGACGTGGAAGCCCTCGATCTCACAGCCGAGCGGCTGCGCCGCCTCGGGGACGCCTTCACCACAGCGGCCGACCGGGCCCGCGCCACGATGGACCGCTACGCCCACCGTGTCAATCCCCGTAGCGTGGAGACGATCTATGCGGCCAGTCCCTCTGCGAGGGTGGCCCGGTACTCGCGTTCGTAGTCGATCGGGCTTTTGAACCCGTATACGCTGTGTAGCCGCCTGGTGTTGTAGAAGTCGGTGATCCAGGTGGCGATCTTGATGCGGGCCTCGGTGCGGGTGCGGAAGGTGTGACGATGGACGTACTCGACCTTGAGCACGCTGTTGAACGCCTCGCTCACGGCGTTGTCGAAGCAAGATCCAACTCTGCCCATCGACTGCACGATGCCCAGCTTGCGGCAGGCCCGCTTGAACTTCCGGGAGCAGTATTCGCTGCCCCTGTCGGTGTGCATGATCACGCCGCGGGCGTCGCCGCCCGGGTGGCCGCGGCCATGTTGAGTGAGGCCACCACCAGCTCGGCGTCGTGCCGGGCGCCCATCGCGTAGCCGAGCAGCCGACGGGAGAACAGATCGATCACCGTTGCCAGGTAGAGCTTGCCCTCGCCGGTGTCGATCTCGGTCATGTCGCCCGCCCAGGTCCGGCCCTCGATGCCCTGGACATGGCCCTATGGCGCCGCGACCGGGCCGGAACCCTGTCGGACCAGGGCTGATTCATCATTCCGACGCGGGCAGTCAATACACGTCGTTCGCCTTCGCCGCCCACCTCCTCGACGCCGGCATCGACGCCTCGATCGGCACAGTCGGCGACGCCCTGGACAACGCACTCATGGAGTCCCGGATCGGCCTCTACAAAACGGAGCTGATCAAGCCCCGCAAGCCCTGGCACGGCCTCGCTGACGTCGAACTCGCCACCACGGAATGGGTCGACTGGTTCAACAACCAGCGCCTCCACACCGCCATCGGCGACATCCCGCCCCACGAACACGAGACCAACTACTACGCTCAACACCAGCCCCAACCGGCAGCTGGAGTCAACGCATAAAGCCTCCACCGATCCCGGAGCGGTTCATCACCGGACGCCTCTTACCCCCTCGTCGCAAATGTTCCAATCCTCGCGTCGTCAAGCGCAAGGTGTCCAACTTCGGGGTCAAACGAGACGAGCACTTCGCCTGGCCGCAGCCCACCCGCTCCGCAGCAGACGCCGTCACCATCGCTCCACGCTGGCGCACCGCCCCGAGCAACCCAGCAATCAGAGCAAGAGCCACGACCACTTAAGTCACTGGTGTTGAGGCTGAGCACGTCGCGCCCATGCGGAAACTGTTGCCAGGCAGGCGTCAAGAAAGGTGGGGGAGGTGACGAGGACTTCGAGTTCTACCGCCTCGTCGGGAGTGAGCAGGTTCCGTTCGAGGAGCGCGGGGCGGATCTGGTTGAAGGTGGCTTGCCACAGCTGGTGGGACGGGCTGTGGTCACCGACGGTCCCGACACCGATGTGCAGTCCGGGCTGGGTGAGTCCGGCCTGGAGGAGGGGGGTGGGCTGGGTCCTCGGCCAGCGCAAGTCGGTTCCCAGGGTGCTGCTGAGGAGATCGGCGCTTACGAGCGCGACCTTGCGGAAGAGCGGGTGGGGTGAAGACTGGGCGGGGAAGACGTCGGGGTCCTCCACGACGAGCCACCCACCGGGTCTGAGCCAGCGCGCGACCTTGGTCAGGATCTCCTGGCGGGCGGGGATGTGGACGAACAGGGCCCGGGCATGGATGAGGTCGAAGCTGCTCGGCGCGAAGTCGTCGCGGGTGACGTCATGGCGCAGGACATGCAGATTTCCGGGCAGGTCGCCGGAAAGGTAACCGGTGTCGATGTCGGTGGCTGTGGTGCGTCCATGGGAGCAGGTACCGGCCAGCCAGCGGGCGATGGATCCTGCTCCGGCGCCCAGCTCCAGGCAGTCCCAGCCGGGCTCAGGGTGCAGACCTCGGATGATGCGCTGGGTCGTGACGTCCCAGTCAGCCTGCAGGGTGAGGAGCCGGTCGAGTTCGGTCGTGATCCGGTGTGCGAAGACGCCCTGGGGATAGTCCTGCGACCCGCGGCGCCGTGGTTGCTCATCGGAGGAATCGGTGTGCTGGGTCATAGCCGGGCCGTGACCTTCAGGTGGGGGGTCGTCCTGCTGATGAGCCCGTGTGGGACGGGCGTGAAGCCGTCGGCCCACTGCAGTCCCGGCAAGTGGCGGAGCAGGACCGAGACGGTTTGGCCGAGAAGGCGGGCCAGGTGGGCTCCGAGGCAGAAGTGCCGGCCCGCGCCGAAGGCCAGGTGGGTGGCTGAAGCGGCGAATTCCCTGTCTATCCGCTCGGGGCGGTGGACGTCGAAACGGTCGGGGTCCGAGAAGAACTCGGGGTCACGGTTGGCGGATGCCAGCAGGCAGGCGACGGTGGAGCCGGCCGGCACGGTGCCGCTGGGTAGGTCGACGGCTTGAGCGGTCTGGCGCACGATGACGTGCGTGGGCGGGTCCCGGCGTAGCGACTCGGCCCAGGCTGCCTCCAGCAGGTCCGGGCTGTCCGCCACGGCGGTTTGCGTATCGGGGTGTTCGACGAGGTTGGTGAGGAAGAGAGCGAGGGCCTTCTCGCTGGTGTCGGCCCCGGCGGCCAGCAGAAGGCTGCACGTCCCCTGAACCTCGCGGTCGGTCAGCAGCCGACCGTCGATCTCTCTCGTGCACAGTGCCGAAAGGAGGTCGTCGCCGGGCTCGGCCCGCCGGGCGTCGATATGCGGTTCCAGGTAGGCGAAAAGGGCTTTTGAGGCGTCCAGGCCGCGCTGGAGGGTGGCCGGGTCCTGCCGGTGGTCGGCCACGAAGGACATGCCCGCGTTGTACCAGGGCCGCAGTCGCGGCGCGTCGTCGACCGGTAGGCCCAGGACAGCCGTCATGACGCGGATAGGCAGTTCCTGGCAGAACGAGGTGACCAGGTCGGTGCTGCCCTGCAGGCGGACCTCCTCAGCGGCCCGGCCGGCGAGTTCCTCGGCAGCATCGAAGGCGGCCCCGCGCAGGGCGGTCAGGGCACGGCCACGAAAGGCCGGGGACATCACCGCCCGGTGCGCGGTGTGTTCCGAGCCGTTCATCTCCAGCAGGATGCGTCCCACCATCGGACCGCTCTGCCAGGAGTAGTTGTCCGAGGTGAAGCGCGGATCGCACAGAGCGGCGCGGACGTCGCGGTAACGGCTGACCACCCATGCGTCCAAGGGCTCATCGCGCATGAGGGGAAAATGCGCACGCAGCCGCGCGTACACGGGGAAAGGGTCCCTCTCGAACTGCGTCCACATCAGACTCAGCGGAGTGCGCCGGGTGTCGACCGCCGCCACGGGCCGGCCGTGCCAGTGGTAGCGGCTGGAGGTCTGGTGCCAGGCCAGGACGTCAGCCATCGCTGCGGCCAGCACCTCGGCGAGCCGCCGGACCTCGGCCGCCTCCCCGCCCGTCCCGGGGAGCTGCGATCTCTCCTTCTCGAACGCCGAGACCCGGTCACAGATCATGTCACGGACCCCGTCGACAGCCTGCTGCCAGGAGCAGCCCCACTGGCGGTGGGCAACCTTGACCAAGTTCGCGTTCTCACCCAGCAGCAGGTCCTTCTCCAGGGAGTACAGGTCGTTCACCCAGCCCAGGACATCGCCGGCACAAGCGCGCAATCGGGAGACGCCGGCCCCCAGCACGCCGGTGTTCGGCGGCTGCAGCTCGTGCACCAACTCGATGAGGTCGAAGAGGATGTCCACGCCGAACAGATCGGCCCGGAACGCCGGATATTCCTCCAGCGTCAGCACGAGCGTGTCCGCCTGTCCCACTCGATGGCCGACCATCCGGCACTGCGCTTCCAGGTGACGACCCACGTGACCGACGAAGGCTGCTTCCTTGCCTGAGGCGAGCAGGCGACGCGTCCGCGGCAGAAGGTCCTCCGCGAGGACCTTCAGCATGGGGTCCTCATCAGCGCCGTCGGCATCATGCCGGCCACGGAGAACGCACAGCGCCCGCTGCGCGAACCGCTTCAGGACGCCGTCATCGGCCCACTGCCCGTCGTCAACCCGGTCGTCGAGCACCAGCGTCCAGACGAACCACTGCATCAGCAGCAGCGCGCGCTCCTGTTCCCCTCCTCCCGTCAACGCCAACCCGACATCCAGGATCCCGGAGGTCTCCATTCGGTCCCGCCCCCGCGGACCTACCAGCCCGTGCAGGTGACTCCACACGCATACCTCACGCACCAGGTCAAGGGCGTCATCACGGGGGAAGGCGCCCGTGAGGGGGAACGACAGATCCGGAAGGTCGAACATCACACGATCCGTGACACCACTGCTCGCCATTGGCTCCTCCGTCACCGATCCCACCAAAGCAACCAGAACTGACGTTTCACCGTCTCCAGCGCACGAACGATGGCCGTCAGATCCTGTTCGGTGAGGTAACCGTCCTGGTCGGTGTCCAGAAAGGCGAACATCCGGCGGAGCTGGGTGCTCAATATCGAGCTGTCGACGGTGGTGATGACGTGCCCTCTCCGTTCTTCGAGTCGGGGGCCTACATTGCGCGGCGACAACGGCTTTGGTGAGCCGTCCGGGTCGTGAGAGGCCGCTGGTTACCCATCGACCAGGGTGCACATGCAGCCCTGAAGCATCTTCACTCGTACCAGTGAAGATGCGGTGGCGAGTGTCTCGCTGCGATGTGCCGGTTTGGTGTCGGTGGGTTGGTGTCAGTGACGGCATGTCAGGTTGGGGTTTTTCGCTGGTGGGGTGTTGAGGATGGGCGGGCTTACTGCGGTGGAGTGGTATCTGCAGTCGGTGCGGCTGTCATGGAGCGGTACACCACTTCGGCTGACCCGACGACAGCAGGGCCGGACGAGATCATCCTGTCCGGCCCTGCTGCTCACCAGATGGAGCGGATGCAAGGCCCGAACGAGGGCGCAATCGTTCCAAGGCCGGTGTTGGTCTGGATTGGCGTCAGCGAGAGTGGAGCCAGACGCCGCCGTACGCCACGAGGGCGCCTCCGGCGGCAGTCGCTGCGCCGCGGAGCAGGTAGAGGCAGGCCTCGTGGCGAATCCGTCGTGCGCGTGCCGCCCACCGGGACGTACTGGGGGGTTTCGGTGCCGAGGTCGGACCCGTAATCTCGGTCATGGACTTGAGCTTCTGCTTCGTCGAGGATGTTCGGTCTTCTCCAGACGGCTCCCTGCCCACCAGGGGGCCGTCGCCGTTTACGGCGACGGCACTGCCGCTGTCCGCCTGTTGAGACACCACTGCGTCCGGTGGGGCGGCTGACACCAACGAAAGCACCCCGAATAGCGCGCTGACCAGCGAAAACAGTGCTTTGCTGAAGAAAGTTCTTCTGTGCTTTCACGCGGCAAACCACGCAGAGGCTTGTCTTCCCGAGGCTTTGACGGGGTCTTGTTGGGCGATGGTGGTCCCTTCTTGCTTCTGATGGGTGTCATGCCTGGTCCAAGCTAGGCTGTTCAGGTTCAAATAGGCCATAGCGAGCGGGAGTTAGGCATGCCCCAGATTCTGCGAATGCCGAGTGAGGATGAGCTCCCGCGCGGGCCCAGGAGGACCTTCGTGGGTGAGCTGTTTACCTACTTCCGCGCAGCAGGGCGCCCCTCACCGGCCAGCATCGCTGCAGCCGCCTCTCAAGGGCCTCAACCCGACCGCGTAATGGTGAGCCGTGAGACGGTCCGCAGGCTCCTCAAAGGCGAGACGACCAGCACCTGGCCCAAGGTGAGAGCGGTGCACGAGGTTCTCTGCCGTATGGCAGACCGTGACCCGACGTGGAGAAGGTTCTCTGACTCCTCCGACTACGACGAGGACAACGACACCCGCACGCTTCGTGAGTACATACGCGATCTGTGGAACGACGCTGTTGACGGTGCTGAAGTGGATGACGTTCCCCTCAGCTAGCTCCGGTTCCGGAGCTGTCACCGCCGCCCGCCCCCACGGGGGGCTGGGGAGGCAATGCGCCCTCAAGGGGGTGGGGCACTCCGCAGCACCCTCAGGACGATCCTTGGGCCACCGGAACGCCGCAAAAGAAGACCAGCAGTCAGCAGGTCTACAGCGACGAACCTCCCTTCTGAGCGCGGACGACTCGGCCTGCCCGGCACCCCTGCGACTGTGACCGCCACGGCTACGACCACCGCATGCCGATCGCGGACAGCTGCTCCACCCGCTCCGGCGACAGCGTCGCGGCCCGGCTGCGCTGGTTCCCGATCCACGCACCGAGTCGGAGCTCCCGCTCCTCCTGATGCTCGCCGTCGACACCGAGCACGATCGTCTCCACGTGCTTGCGCGGCACCTGAAGGTGCCCCTCGCGTTCGTAGAACTGCCGGGCGGCCTGGTAGTTCATCGCCCACTTGTCGGCCTGCGTACGGCGCGGCTGGGGCTTCTCGTCCTCGGCCGCGGGCTCGATCCCGAGGATCTGCTCACACATCCACTGCTGCACGGTGGTGAGCTTGTCCCACCCCAGGCGCTGCGCTCGCACCCACCGCCCCAGATCCTCACTCTGGTGCACGACCACGCCCGGCTCGGTCGGCAGCGCGCCACCGGCCTCCAGATGCTGCCGGACCAGGTGGAAGGCGCGCTGCCATCCCACGGGCCAGGCCGGGCACCATGACGGGTCGATGTCCTCCAGCTGCTCGCGGCGCTCTTCCGACAGCGCCCCGGCTGCCGACTCCACGGGCAGGCCCTCGGCACGCCGCTGCTCGTTCTCGGCAGCCTTCCGGGCGGCGGCCCGCGCGTTCTTCAGCCAGATGCCCACGCGGTACCCCTGGTGCGTGGCGTCCAGCGGCGCGAGAAGGTGCCCGTTCCGCTCGGCCCACCCGCGCGCTGCCGCGAGTCCTTCCTCCCACGCGACGTCGAAATGCGACCACACCATCCCCAGCTTCTCCAGCTGTTCGATGCGGTCGGCGTCCATGTCGCCGCGGGCGTAGAAGCGGCGGGCGTCGGCGATCCACTGCCCCAGCGGGAACGCGGCGAGCGAGACCGGCCACCCCTCGGTCTCCACCGCCCGGTCGTCACCGCCGGGCACGCGGTACGTGAATGGCACCTTCAGGTCGCCGTGCAGCCGGTTGTAAATGACGGCGGCCTCCACACCGCGCCGCCAGTGCTCGCGCTCGGGATTGAGGACCCGCAGGTTGATGAACGCCGCCAGCTGCGCCGGGTCACGCGGCGTGGAGAACTTCAACAGCGACCGCGCGGACACCGACGGCCCACCGGACCCGTTCCCCTCACCACGGCTTTCCTCGCCCTGTGTGGCCTTCTGGACGGGCTTGTAGGCGCTGGGGGCCTGCTGCTGCGCCAGAGCCTCCACGGCCCGGGCGTCGTGCGCCCTGAGTGCTTCCAGCAGCTTCGCCAGCCCGCCGAACGCCCTGCTCGTGAGCATGTTGTCGGCCGTCTCGCCCGGACCCAGCAGGACCGGCACGACCAGGCTGGCCACCTTCCCCTCGCCCGGCTGCATCCGCAACGCGCGGCCGACGGCCTGGACGAGGTCGGGCATGGAGCCGCGGACATCGGCCCAATAGACGGAGTCGCAGTGCTTGGTGTCGACGCCCTCACCCAGGACCTTCACCGAGCACAGGAAGCACTTCTCCACGACCGTGCCGTCCGCGGCGATCCCGTCGGCGAACTCGCCCAGCAGGCGCCGGCGGTAGAGCGGCTTGTGCTCCCCGCACAGCCAGTCCGCCCAGATCGTGCGCGGGTACAGCTCAGGGCCGGCGGCGTGCAGCTGCGCGGCGACGTCCGGAAGACCGGCCGCGAACGCCTCGGCCTCCTTCACCACGTGGTGAAAGACGAGCGTGCGCCGGAAGTTCTCCTCCGAGGACGCCTTCACCAACGCGGTCTGCAGAGCAGCGAGCCGCGCTCCGCGCACCTGGTCCGAGCGGCCTTCCGCGCCCAGGAGCTGGGCGGCTTGGAGCCGGGTGTCGGTGATGTCCACGCACACCACCTGGTACGGCGCACAGATCCCCCGATCGACCGCCTCCGACAGCGTCAGCGTGTACGCCCTGCTGCCGAACGGGCCGTCCGGGTCGTCCTCCATGCTCGCCACCAGCTCACCCGGCGCGCCCTCGGAGTCCTCGTCCAGCTGCCACACCCGGGGCGTGGCCGTCATGTACAAGCGACGCAGGGACGGAATGCGGGCGTTGTCGTGAACGACCGCCCACGGCTTGCCCAGCCGCCCCGACGTCCGGTGCGCCTCATCGACCACAATCAGATCCCAGCCCGGAAGACCGGCCTTGTGCGCGCGCTCCAGCGCGCCCAGCCCGAGCGAGGCGTACGTGGCGAACACCGTGACCCTGTCCAACGGGCGCACCCAGTCGACCAGTTCGGCCACGTCCGTGGTGTTGGGGAAGGAGGCTTCCTCCCCCCGCAGGGACGAGACACCGATCATCGGGCCCCGGCGGCCAGCCTCCCGCCACGCGGTCTCGGTCTGGACGAGCAGATCCAGCGACGGCACGAGCACCAGCACACGACCCGCGTAGAGCTCCTCGGAGCTGCGGGCCGCAACCCGGGTCTTGCCCGACCCGGTCGCCATGATCACCTGCGCCCGCAGCCCCCGCTCCGGCACAAGCGATCTTGCAGGCAATTCCAGAACACGGAGAACAGCGTCAATAGCCTCACGCTGAGCTGCCTCACGCTGATTACCGGTCATCATCCTTCCTTTTCTTCCGTGCCGTAAAGCCGCGTTTCGTCAGCCAGACCGTGGTGATCGAGGTGCGCCAGGAGCAGGCGGGCCAGGGGCCTGGCCGGGGTAGCTGGAGTGCAGGTGCCCGTTGGCGTCGGTGCCCTCGGTGAAGCCACACGTGGCCTGGCTGGCTCGCAGCTGCACGACGTCCTCACCCTCCCCGAGGATGCCGAGCTGGCCGGGGAAGCCGACGGCGCGAGTGAAAAAGTCATCCAGAACGCCGAACAGCTCCGGGCTCGGACGGCCCGGCTCACGATCACCCACGGCGGTGTCGGCGGCCTCCATGACGGCGGTGAGGAACCGCCCACGCGCCTCCTCCTGCTGACGCGCCTCGTTGGACAGACTCTCCTCACTCACCTCCACCACCCGGTACAGGCCCTGGTCCCCGCCACCCCGCCCGGCCGCTCCAACGCCATACGCACCTTGGCGACGGCCTCCTCCACCGACCGCCCGTACGCGTAGTTCGTCACCACAGCAGCCCCGGGGTGCGCCGGATCGGTCCGCTGCGCCCGATCCGGTAGCTGATCAGACCCGGGTGGCCTCACCGGTCTCGCGCTCCCAGTGCTCCCGCTGCGCCTGGCGCCAGCGGTGCACCTCCGGGCGCTGTCGGGGAGTAGGTCTCCACCCCGCATCGGTCATCAGGTTCCAGATGCGCCGCAGCTCGGTCCGCCGGACCGACGCCAGCCGCTCCTCGCGCTGATCAGCCTTGGCTGATCCTCATGGTTCTCCAGGTGTGAAGTGCCGTTCCAGTGCCAGTGGCGGAGTGCCGCTGCTCTGACATCGCCGACCTTCGAGAATCGGCTCTCTGGCCTGGTGCAAGTGCCTTCGATCGACTGGCGTTCAGTGGCATCAGGTGCTGGTAGATAGTGGCATCAGGCCAGGACAGCTTTGCGGCACTTCCTATAGGCCCCCTGCAGCTACTCCGCTGCCGGGTGAGGACCGTGGCGACATCAACGGCTCTCAGTCTCGGGTGGTGCTGGCCGCGAAAGAACCCTCACTGAGTGCCCCCTGTTCACAGACCAGCGGGGCGAGAGCGGGGCCCTCATGGTGTGACCGCTGCTCCTGTGCTCCGCGGACGAGCGGCGGTCACCCAGCGGCGTAGGGATACCGGCCGCAGTAGACGGTGAAGTCACCTGCCGTGACCTGCCGGGCGTAGGTCTCAGCGCCTGCGAGGATGTCGGGCCTTGCGGTCGGCTCACCCGCTGCCGTGCCCTCGGGCCGTGACGGCGGTAGGTCTCTCAGAAGGTCACGTCCACCACAAGGCCTGCGCCCGCGACGACGTCAAGTCCTTCCCGGCGTCGATGAAGTGCCCAAGGACCGGAACAAGGCTGCCACGGAGGCAGTGGTGTCAGCAGGAGACGCGACCACAGGAGTAGGGCGGGGCAGTACAGCGGGGGCCCGTCTGGGCGAGGACAGCGTCTGTTCCTCCTCGGCGTCGAGCAGAGGGGATAGACGCTCGCGGGTGTCGGTGAAGTTCCATCCGACGACATCCTCGATCGAGTCGATTTGCTCGGCTATGTCATCCGGGTCGTAGTCATCGAGGTGACGTGCCAGATAGGCGTCGACCTTGTCAGGCGAGTACGTGTCGACGGTCGGCCCCAGACCAAGACCGGCCAGGGAGTTGGCGTACTGGACCAGCGCCTCGACCAGATCTGCTTCGTAGCCGGTGCTCTGGTGGTGGGCGATCCGCGGTTCGTGGCTGGCCCAGGCGTGACTGATCACGGCGCGGATCTGAGAGATCGGATAGAGGAGCGAGTGGCCCGCCGGCCAGAGGGGACTGGCGCTCTCGATCGCCGCAGCGAGTTCCGTAACCAATTCCGCCAGCGGCTCAATGGATGTCATGCCCAATCCGTCCACGAGCCGGGCGACACGCGAGAGGGCGGCGCCGAACCAGTCAGCCGGCAGCGCTGCCCCAGGGGCTGCATGGCGGTCACCGTGAAAGCGCACGCTCAGCGTCAGAGCTTCGACGAGCGAGGTCAGTTCCCGAAAGCTCCCGCTGGCGAGATCTGCCGCATCGCATGCGTAGAGGTCCCACAGTTCCCGCAGCCGGACCAGCAACTCCCGTGCACACGTGTCGAGAACACTGCGGAACAGGTCTTCGCCGCTGGAGAACAGCCGCAGGTTGAATTCCAGCTCGATAGCCTCACCCCGCCTGCACACAGGAATCAGATCATCAAATTTCACCGAATTCCTGATGATGGCAGTCATTGCGCCGGGGCTTATGGACAAATACCGTATGAGGAAGTCCCGTTGGCTGGGATCGGCCAAGGTCAGACCCTGGCTTCCGGCATGGGACGCCTTCGTGATCCATGATCCGTTGAGCCGCTCGACGGCGGCATCGACGTGAAACTCCGATGACGGAAAGCTCCCCAGCCGTCGGACGACCTCCTGCCACAGCACCAATTGCGAATCCATTAGCGACAGGGCCAGCAGCAACTGCTGATCGACCGGCGGAAGCGCACGGAAACTCGCCCCCCAGATCTCGTGAGGGTTCTCCAGAGCCTCCTCCAGGTTGTTGATCAGCTCCTGGGCACTTTTCGCCCCATTGCGCCGAACGACGATCTCGATGAGACGAGGGGAGTAGTTCTGGTGGCTGGCCACCCGTTGCCACCAAGAGCCGATGGAAAGGTCCTGCCGAGTCTGCGGATTGGTCACGGCGAGGTGGACATGGTTGAACAGCATCCGGCAGCGGACGTCGTAGGGGAGGCGCTCCACCGGAACGTGACAGTGTGCGAGTCGTTCGACCGCGCGTCGGGAGGCGTCACTGAGCCGCACCGTGTCCTGCAAGACCTGCACCCGACTCGTCATGATCAAAACCTTGGATGCAGTGCCACTGCTCTGCCGCTCCACTACCGACTCGATGAACTCGGACATGTCCGTGTCGTGGTGACGTGAACCGTGGTCCTGATGGTGCGTCTGGCCCCAGGCGTCGTCGAAGAAGAACACCGTGGGAGTGTCGTCCTCGAGCCACGCCCACCACTGATCGACGGTCCGCGGGTCCACGACCACCCGAAAGCCGCGGTGCCACCACAGCAGCAACAGGTACTCGGCGATTGTCGTCTTGCCCGCACCGGGCGCCCCGCTCAGCAGCACACAGCCGTACTCCTCGAGTGCCAACTCGGCGACCTCGCAGGTCTCGTGATGCACGAAGCGGAGGTAGTTGCGCTCGATGCGCTGGATCCTGGACTCACCGCGCAGGAAGACTCCGTCCTGCATCATGGCGCGTACCGCCTGTGTCCAGGAGACCCACAGTTTGAAATGACGTCGCTCGACCTCGGGGTGCAAGGCGAGCACGGCATTGAGCCAGCCCCGCCCGTACACCTCCACCGTATCGGCGACCCCCGCAAGGGCCTCCTGTGTCTCCCTCTCGGTGCCAGGGGTCAGTTCAGCGGACGTGACGAAGACGTACCGGACAGGTGCGAGACCCATGCCTGCCGCCTTGCCCGCCTCGATCCTGGCGGCCCGGAGAACTGAGCCCTTGTCCGCAGAGGGCGTGTGCTTGCATTGCGCCACCACCCAGCCCTTCTCCGTGGCCGCCTTCAGGTCGATGCCCCCGTCTGCACCCACCCGGTAGGTGGAATAGATCAAGTGATCCTGCGCGGACAGCAAGTCACGGACGAACACTTCGAAGTCGTAGGGTGACAAGCTCGCAAAGTCATAGTCCGGAGCAGCGATCCCGCTCACCTCTCAAGATCCTTAGCGCGTCGACGGGGCCAGCCGCCCGTAGAAGGTCGAACCACACAGTGCCCCATGGACCGTGGGTACTGCCAGGCGCCCCCGGCAGACCGTCCAGCTGCGACGTGATGAGCACCGATCACACGGCACCTCATGCCGGCCGGGCTTTACAGAAGCGTTCCCAACCTCTGAGCGTGCACAGAATCCGGCCGCCGTGCCCTGTTGGCTTCAACGGGAGGTGTGTTGGCTGAGCAGAGACCCCGCACCCGGATACGCGCAGGTAACCGCACGCGTAGAGGTGAGAATCAGACAACTGCGTCAATCGGCGTGCGAGTTCGCATCCGCGCTCGGGCAGTCATTGTCAGACCTCGCCGCTACAGTGCCCCGGCCCACTGCGGCGGACACGCGTCACCCGCCCGAGTCGCTAACGAAGCACGGCGACAGAATCCGGCACCCAAGGGCGGCCCATACAAATCCTTACGGAAAAACGTAAGGAACCCCGGAAAGCCCGGACGCACGGCCAGCACCCGCACGCCTCTCCGCTCCTGATGCCTCAAGCTGCACTTTCCTTGCTTGTGGACCGCGTGCCGCTCCGTAGGCCAACTGGCGCCGCTGTACGCAGGACGCAACCTCGCCCAGCCGAAACGTAAGGCTCAGCAGTGGCGAATCGGCACTCCTGGCGACCGAACACCGATGCATCCCACCTGTCATATTCGCGACAAATCAAAGCTCGAAATGCAACAACAGGTCGGCTGTGCCAGCCCTGCTTCCGTAACGACCTGAACTGATCCACCAGACCAGCCAGCGGCTTAAGTTGCAGCTCACCGGCGCTTGCACAGCAGCGCCCGACACCCGCCCTGCGCACATCACCCCACAAGGGCTGGCGCGCATGGACCGTTGCACTCGCCGTACCAGACCGCCGCGGCGACGCGCTCCAACCTGGCACGCCACATCCACCGCCTGCGGCTGGACCGCCCGGGTTGTCACCGCGCTCACCAACGAGATGAAGGAAATGGCAATGGGACACGGAGAGTTGGGTGCCCAGGGCGTTGAGGAGGACGTGCCTGGCCGAGAGCCTGGACAGGCGAGTCTTCGACGATGTCGCGTGGAGACGCAGCGACGAGGAGCTCCTCCAACAGGCGCTGGGCTATCTGGTGAAGAAGAAGTCCGCGGCCGACGCGCTCCACGCCCATGGCATCACCGCCGATGCCGACACCGTCGCCGCGTGGCGGGCGAAGGTCCACCCCGGCCCCGAGGAGCAACAGCGCCTGCAGCAGGTCTTCAGGGAACTGCGTCGCCGCAACATCGCCCCCTACCTGACTCGCGTGCTCAACGCGGACGGCGGCACCAGGATCGAGATCCACCCCGTCGACCAGGAGTCCGTTGAGGCCCGCCACCGGCGCGACCTGCGGGTCCGGTGGAAAAACATCTGGCGTTGGAACGCGATCATCGCAGCTTGGGCGCGGCAGGACTCCCTGGAGATGGAGCACCTGTGGCGGGCCTCATGGTGAGATGGAGTCCGACCACCGTTCCTACTACTTCGTGCGACACATCGGCATCCTCGGCTGACCGCATTCCCGCTCGATCTCACCTGCAGCATCCATCGCATCTCTGAAGGGAGTACACCGGTGCCCCGGACATCGACTGACGCCTCGTCCGACGACCCAGAGCACGCCCCACGGCGCCGACGGGAGAAGAAGAAGCTGCTGGCGGCCGCGGTTCGCTCCCTGATGGAGCTGCGTCAGCGCAGTGACATGACCAGCGCCGACGTGAAGACCGTCGCCCGCACCCTGGGCGTCCACGAGCGCACCGTGTGGCGACGTCTGGAGAAGGCCCAGGCCCTGGGCACCGCCGACCTCCCCGAACGCCCCCGGTTCACCATCACCGAGGAAATCCGCATCAAGCTCGCCTACCACCACGGGAACATCAAGGCCGTCCACCTCGAGATGCTCGACGAAGCCGCCGATGCGCGGGATGTCCCGAGCCTGTCCACTCTGCACCGCACTGTGAAACGGGATCTTCCCCCGGGCGACCTGGCAGGCCTGCGCGAAGGCATCCCCGCCTCCCGCGCGCATGACCCCCACCTGCGCCGCCCGCCCACCTGCCGTAACGAGGAATGGGAAGGCGATCACAAGCAGGTTCCCATCCTGGTCTGGGCAGACGGACGCCTCGTCAAACCCTGGGTCACCTGGTTCTGCGACTGCCACACCGGCATGACCATGGGGTGGGCCGTCACGCCCCATTACCCGCACCGTGCATCGATCTTGGCCGCCCTACGCGCCTGCATCCTCACCGACGAAGTGCACGGCCCAGCAGGCGGACTGCCCCGACGCATCCGCATCGACCGAGGCAGGGACTTCCTCTCGGGCCGTTACCGAAGCTATGGGCTGCTTCAGTGTCAGGTGGACGTCCTGCCGCCGTACACCCCCCACCGCAAAGGCAGCATCGAAAACCTCAACCGGGCAGCGACCAGCATGTTTTTCTCCACCCTGCCCCGCTACACCAAGGCCCAGAAACTGGACACCAAACGGCGGGTCGGGGACAAGGACCCCGCCCTGTCCTTTGAGGCATTCGTCGACCTGTTCGCGAAATGGGTACGCACCCGCAACGCCGAACACCGCATGCAGGGCTACGGCGACGTCACCCCTCTGGAGAGCTGGCTCAGCGACGACACCGCCGCTGCGAGGCCGCCGCTGGAGGACCTGCATGTCTTCCTCCTCGAGGAGGAGCGCTCAACCCGCATCATCCACGGCCACGGCATCCGCTGGCAGAACCGCGACTACGTCGGCGCGTGGATGACCGGCCGCACCGGCACCCAGGTCCGTATCCGCTACCAGCCCCACCACCCCCGCGCCATCGAGGTCTTCGACGCCCACACAGACCAGCACCTCGGCACCGCGCACCTCGCCGACGAGGCCAGCGAGGACGAAATCCGCGCCGTATACGAGGCCCGCGACGAACGAGTACGCCGCCTGCGCCGCGACCTGGCCGACGCCAAGCGCCGCCGCCGTCGCCGCTTCCAGGCCGTCACCCAGGCCGAGCCCGCACGCACCGCCGGAACCATGACCCGCGCCCAGGCCGCCGCCGAACTCGCCTCCACCCGCCGATCGCGGGCCAAGGACGACGGCGTACCCGCCGGATACATGCCCCGCCGCGTCACCCCTGGCGCCCGCTGGGCGATGCCCGCACCTGCCAGCACCGAGGAGAACAGCACTGCCCGATGACCCCACCCCCTCGGCTGAGGTCCGCACCATCAGCCCGCACGGGCACATCCACCGGCGAGGCCGCACCTACAGTGCCCTCTTTGCGCTCGCCCACATCGGTGCCCGCGTCACCATCGAACCCGGCTCTCACACCGAGGAGATCGAAGTCCACGACCCCGCAACCGGCCGACACCTCGGGACCGCCCACCAACTGCTCAACCCGACCATGCCTGCCCCCGCCCACCCCTCATCTCCGCAAGGAGCAGCCATCATGACCAACACCACCACCGCCTCCGCCCCCGACGACAGTGGCGCAGACCCCGACTTCTACCTCGACCTTCCCGACGCCCGCATCGTCGCCACCGAAGCACTGCTGGAGGCCGGCGAGAACATCGCCGACACCATCGACGCCCGCGCCATGTCCTGCATCTACGGCGACGCCGGACTCGGCAAGACCTTCTCCGTGCGGGCCGCACTGAAGGAAGTCGCCGCCGACCTCGTCCTGCTCCTGCAGTTCCGCTCCCGCCCCACCCCGCGTGACATTCGCATGGAGCTCTTCGACGTCCTGCACCTGGAAGGCAAGCCCCCCGCCCACCCCAGCGAGTTCGACCGGCTCCTCAAGCGCGCCCTGGCCCGCCGCCCCTACATCCTGGTCTGCGACGAAGCCCAGCAATTCAGCCGCGAATGCTTCGAGTTCGTCCGCCACTTGTACGACACCGGCAAGGGAAAGAGCCGACCCGCCGTCCTCTTCGTCGGCGGCGAGGAGTGCTACAAGACTCTGTACAACGAGCCCGCTCTCGCCTCCCGGATCTATATCTGGCAGGAATTCACGCCCATGGAGCCCGCGGAGGTCGCCAAGAACATCCCCCTGTTCCACCCCATCTGGGCCAACGCCTCACCCGAGCTGATCGACTTCATCGATCAGGAAGCTGGCGGCGGCACCTTCCGCATGTGGTCCAAGATCACCCACCATGTACTCGAGGGCATGAAGCGCCGCGGCCTGAGCGAAGTCGACGAGACCCTCGCCCGCTGGGCCATCCGCCGATCCCGACCCGCCCGCCCCGTCCGCAGCGACGACGACCGATGAACACCACCGCCCTCTCCCGCCGGACCACCCGCACCACCCCGGTCGCCACCGCTCACGGAACCGTCCGTTTCGCCCGCCACCACCTCGGCCTCACCGGCGCCCGCACCGTCCACACCCTCCAGGTCACCGCCGCGGCCACCGCCCTCGAGGCCACCGTCACCGAGCACGGCATGATGTGCCTGACCGCACCCGCAGGGCAGGCAAACCTTCACCCTGCACACCTTGCTCGACCAGCACCCCGCCTGGCACGCCATCCGGATCCTGCCCCAGCCCCAGGCCCGCCCCGGCGACCTCCGCCACAGCCTCCACCACGCCCTGGGCCTGCCAGGACAGCCCCCCAAGGACCCCGGCACCAGCGACGACCTCATCCGCCACGCCCTGCACCACCCGCCCCGGCTGCTGGCCATCGACGAAGCCCACCAGCTCTCCGCCTCCTGCCTGGAGTACCTCCGCTACCTCTACGACGACCCCCACACCCGCATCGCCATGGTGCTGGCCGCCAGCAGCCACCGCCTCCGCACCCTGCGCACCACGCCCATGCTCGCCTCACGCGTGACCTGCTGGCACGAACTCCACCCCTCGACGCCACCCAGATCACCACCGTGATTCCTGCCTTCCACTCCACTGGAAGACCACCGACCCCGACCTGCTGGTGCACCTCGACCAGATGTGGGCCCGGCAACCGCCGCTGGGCCACCCTCACCTACCGCACCACCACCCGACCCGCCCACACCGAACCCGACGCACTCCTGCGCCACCTCACCCCTCGCCCGGGGCGCCATGACCCCCACCCGCCCTCGGCCGGTCCGGACGGCTCACGCCACGACAGCGAGTGGAACCCGACCTGGCCACCACGCCAGAACACCACGCTTCCCACCCCACCGTCATCGTCACCACGCGCGATGAACAGGACTACATGCGCCTGGCATTCGCTGCACACCAGCCCCGCCACGGACGCATCACCGTCCACCTCCCCGCTCGCAGGAAACGGCCCCTACCTGGCCCACGACCTGATCCGCGCACTCGGTAAACACCTGCCCCTCCCCGATGACGACCACGGCCTGCCCGCATGGGCCACCAACACCGACCGCAGCTGGCGCATCGCGGCAGCCTGGATCACTCTGGGCATCCGCCACCTGACCGCCGCGCGCCACCGGCTCAGCACAGGGCAGTGGGAGCAGTGCTCGCGCTCGCGCCGCACCGGCATCCGCGACCCTGCTGTGCAACGGTCCCATCCACTGACGACCCTCAGCCTGCTGGAGACCATCGAACACCGACTCCTGGACAGCCGACGCGCCGCAAGCCGCCCACTGGAGCAACCCGCCCGCGACAACTCGCCGACTACCCGTGGTGGCAACACCGCGCACCCTTCCGCGCCGCGCGACGCGCAGACTGCAGTTCCGTATGCCACCCCAGCCCCAGGGGCCGCACCGTCGTCTTCACGCCCTCGTCCTACCCCCGGCCCCCACCCCTGCCCCTGCCTGGCCACACCAAGACCACCTCCACCCCGCCCAGATCGCCGACCGCATCCCACCCGTCGCCCACCCGTCCACGCCGCCTGTGTCGCCGTGGCAGCACTGACCGGATACAACAACCAACAGATCAAAGCCCTCCACACCCAGGTGAGCAACGGCCTTCCAGCGATTCCGGCCTGGACGACGCTGCTGATGGACGCCGCCCGCCGCCTCGCGGCTCTGCGGGAGCCACCCAGACGCCCCCAACCCGCTGTCCATCCCACCTGGGAGCACACCGACGTCGAGCAGGCTCTCCGCCTCTCCCTGCCACCCACCCACCCGCCGATCCCGACCCTCCACCTCCGTCTCGCGGACGAAGACCGTCCGCCAGTTGCGCGGGCGCCTTGCCGCCCTGAAGGAACACAGATGCTCGACCGACTCCACACCGACTCCGTTGCAGAAGCCCTCGACATCGCCGATGCCCACCATTGGACTCGTCAGCCCCTGCTCGGACCGGGCCCGCTTACGCTTCCTTATGTCCCGACACGGACCTCGCCACCCTTGCCAGCCGCCTCAACACCACCCCCAGGCCCTGCAGCGCATCATCACCAACCGAAGTGGCGAACGGGCGGGCGACCGATCGAGGCGCTGAGCCAGGCCATCCTCAAAGACGTCATCCGGCTGTGGCAGCCCCATCCGTCGGCGGGCCCACCGAGTTCTCGCCGAGCAGCAGCACAGTCTGTGGGTGCACTTCCGCGGATGGTTCGGCTTCAACGCGGCAGCAGGATCCTCCGACGACGGCCGTGTCCGCTCCCTGTCAGAGACCCTGCATCACCCTTACCCGGCACGTCTGTTCGAGGCCCGACGCAGCGGCGCCAGTGAGCGAGACCTGCGCAGCATCGTCGCCGATGGGATAGGCGAGTCGTACTTCAGAGTCTCGACAGGCCGCAGCGGTCTGCACCTGGTACGACTTACCGACGTCGACTACATCGAGTTCTCCTACTGAACAGGCCGAGTGCCCACGGAAGGCAGTGAGTCAAACCCGGCTTGAGTAGTCAACTCAAGGCTCGATCGAGATCGGCTACGGCACCGTCACGGTTCAGCGGTTAGAGCCCGCAGACTGCTGTTCTGCCGACTTGTCCTGTGCGGCAGCTCCGGCGGCCTCTGCGGCGGTGTAGAAGACGGACGAGCCCTGCTTGGTGCGCTGAGCCTGGTTCTTGGCCACGAGGTTTTCGAGCGTGGTGCGCACGACGGTGGTCTTGATGTTGCGCTCGGGGTGCTGTTTGTCGAGCCCGGCCGTGATTTCGGCTGCGGAGCGAGGCTCGCTCTGGCCTGTCAGATGCTCGCGGACCAGGTCGACGAGGGTGGGCTGGGCCGATGTTACGGCGGATGCCTCGGACGCGTTCTTCTTGCGGGTCTGCTTGGGGGCCGGCGTGGCGGACTTCTTAGCGCGCGGCTGCTTGCCGGCCTTCGACGCGGCAGCCTTCTTCTTGCGGGGTGCGGGAACTGCTGCGGTGGGCTCGGATACAGCGGGTGCTGCTGAGGTCCCGAGGGCCTGCTGGATGTTCACCAGGACGGTGTGGTCCTGCTCCAGAGCGACCAACTGTGCTTTGAGTGCTTCGATTTCACCGCTGATTCGTTCCTGTTCTTTGAGGTTGCGCTCGAGGTCATCCGCCACCTGCGTGCTGTACTGCGAGCTCAACTGGGTGGGCGGATCTAAAACTGACGATCATCGTTGACACCTGGGTCTCTGATCACTACGGAGATCCACATGCCGAAGTCCACTCCCACCGCCCCGCCGCTTGACCGTGAGGGCAAGCGGCGGCTGGCGGTGATACGCCATGTCGAAGAGGTCACCGGGAACGTCGCGATGTCCTGCCGGTACTTCGGGATCAGCCGGCAGGCGTACTACACGTGGTACCGCCGCTACCAGGCCGAGGAGCCGAGGGCTGCGCACCCGCTCCAAGGCGCCGAAGACGTCGCCGAACGCGACGCACGTCGAGGTGGTCGGGAAGATCATCTACCTGCGGCAGAACTACCACTTCGGCCCGGAGAAGATCGCGATGTACCTCAAGCGGTACCACGACGTCACCATCAGCAAGTCGGGCGTGTGGCGGATCCTGCACCGCCTGGACATGGGCCGCCTGCCAGCCTCGCAACGCTACAAGCGCCACGACAAGCGGTGGTACGAGAAGCAGCTGCCCGGCCACCGCGTGCAGATCGACGTGAAGTTCATCGAGCCCCTCGCCTCCGCAGCCCAGGGACGGCGCGGCGGCCGCAACAAGTACTACCAGTTCACGGCCATCGACGACTGCACTCGCCTGCGCATCCTGCGGATCTATCCCGCGCTGAACCAGAAGACGGCCATTCAGTTCCTCGACTACGTCATCCAGCGCCTGCCGTTCCAGGTCGAGGTGATCCAGACCGACAACGGCGCCGAGTTCCAGACTGCCTTCCACTGGCACGTTCTCGACAAGGGCATCGCCCACACCTACATCAAGCCCCGCACACCACGTCTGAACGGCAAGGTCGAACGCTCCCACCGCATCGACGCCGAAGAGTTCTACCGGCTCCTCGACGGCGTCATCATCGACGACGCCGAGGTCTTCAACGACAAGCTGCGCGAGTGGGAGGACTACTACAACTACCATCGCCCCCACGGCGGCCTCAGCGGCCAAACACCCTACGAACGCCTCAAGCAGAAGACCGCGGCCCAGGCGTAACCGGTGATCGTCAGTGGCACACCGACAGGTGACTACGGCCTGATCGACACATGCCGCAACCCCAAGTTGGCGACCGACAGCAATACGACCGTGCGGCTGGCGCCTGCCATACCTTTGCCGCCTGTCGCCGCAGCGATATGGCGAATTAGATTGATCAACTGGATAGTGTCTCAATCTGCAGCGTCACCTCGGCCGCCCAATTAGCGCGCCCGTAGGATGGGTCATGGATCTGCGAGCAACTGGAGGCTGAACAGCCATGACTGACCAGCGCGTTGTCGTCGTTACTGGGGGAAGGACCGGTATCGGCGCAGCCACCGTGCGGCTGCTACGAGCGACCGGCCACGCCGTGGTCATCTCTGGGCGGCGGTCGGAACCGCTACACCAGGTCGCTAGGGAGACTGGAGCTCTTGCATACCCGGCCGATGCCGCAGACCCAGATGCCGTCCACGGCATTGTTGAGGCTGCCATGGCGCGTTACGGTCGGCTTGACGGGTTGGTGCTCAATGCAGGTATTGGCCCGCGGAAGCGTAGGGGAACTGTCCGACGAGGACTGGGAGGCAGTCCTACGTACGAATCTCACAGGGCCCTTTCTGCTCATGCGGGCGGCCCTGCCCCACCTGTTGAAGAGTCGTGGCTCAGTAGTTGCGGTCGCCTCGGTATCCGCATTACGTAACGGAGTTCGCAACGCTGTCTACGCCACGTCCAAGGCGGCGCTGCTGCAGTTGTGTCGCTCGCTGGTGGTCGACTACGGCCCGCGCGGATTGCGGGCTAACACTGTGTGCCCCAGTTGGGTGCGCACGGAGATGGCTGACCGCCGCATGGCTCGGTTTGCCGAGGATGCCGGATTGGCCGCTGGCGGAGTCGAGGAGGCATACGAGGAGGCAACTCGGTTGGTGCCGACGCGCCGCCCAGGGGAGCCTCACGAAGTCGCGGAGGCTATTGCCTGGTTGTTGTCGCCGGCCGCATCCTTCGTCAACGGCGCGGTGCTGACTGTGGATGGTGGCGTGACCGCGCTCGATCCTGGGACTGTCCCCTTCGGCTTTGATCTCACCCCACGGGACGACAAGGGATGACCTTGCAAGGGTTCGCTGCGCTCAGTGTGTCAGTGCGGCGCATTCCTCATTCGGAGACGCCGTTTCAACAGCAGAAAGACCCCGGGGTATAAAACAAGTCCCGGCGCACTATGCGAGATCGCGCCCGTCGTCCGCGAGCCGTCGGTTGAAAGTGGCGGTAAACTCACATGCTATCGGATAGGTTCGGATGCGTAGTAAAGGTCCGAGCCGGGGTCGATGCGTAGGCTTGCGCCACGTCGAGGAGGAATGTCTTCTCGCTATCAAGGTCGCCGTTGTCGAAGCTTCCGGAACCGTCAACGGGCGGTTGCGGCGGTATGCCGGCGAGCTTGTCGTTGCGGGCTCTTCTCAACACGCACGCAAGCGTCGTTGCCTCGGCCTTGGTCTGGGAGACATGAGCCTCGGCCACGTGACAGCGCGCGTGATCCCACGTACCGGCGGCCACGTAGCTGTTGAGGACGAGGATGGCGTCCCGAGTCTCTATTACTTTGCGGTAAAGCAAAAGTTCGCGCGGGACGGCCGGCCAGAGGGTCTCGAGCAGCCTCTTCTGAGGCCTAGCCAGAACCACGTGCGGGACAGCATCCACCAGTTCGCGCCAGGTGGCCACAGACGCCACGTGGTCACTATCGTGGCGGTCTTCCGGCCAATAGTAACGACGGACGGCACCAAGATGGCCGCTGCTCTGAACAGGCCGTGCAGATTCATCAATAGGGGCATGACCGCCGTGGGCCAACCGATGCCTGCCGTGAGCCGAAGCAAAGTCCAGCCAGTACACTCCAGCGAGTGCCGTACCGATCCCGAACAGATGCAAGCTGACTCTGACCGAGCGAGTGCTCGCGCGCCAGCCGTACCGCATGCAGACAGACGCGCAGGTGAAGTTGGCAACAAGGTGAGCCACCATCAAGATTAACCAGAACGGGTAGGAGAAGACCGGGTCGCCAGCGGCAGGAGGAATATTGTGCTCTCCGTGCCGGGAGGCCAGCAGGTCGAGCACGGGAAGCACCCCCAGCGTGATGCCCAACGCTATGCATAAGGTTGAGCGGAGACGACGGCCGCCAGCGGAGGAGGCAACGAAGTAGAGCACGGCAGTAAGCTGACAGGACTCGAACATGTTTTGGCCAGGGAAATGCGGTGGGCTGGGCCGAGATAGGACGTCAGTGTGTGTCCGGCCGGTGCATTCAGCGCCATGGCCATAGCTGCGGTGACCACAGCCAGCCACAACCCACGTTGATGCGGCGAGCGAGCAGCCCCTGGGAGACGTATAAGGGCAGCGGACCAGAGGATAATGACGCTGGGGTATGTAAGCGATCGCCCGAGCTCGTCCAGGTCATTCATCTTCTGATGTCTCTATCCCCAGGGCGGCTCCTAACTTGCCAGTCACGCTGCGCGGCTGGTAACGGTTTGCTCGGTCCGCGCTCGTCCGTATCAGGCTCGCGAGCGTTTCTGCTTCCTGCTCCTGGCGCGTGGTGTAGTTGGTGCGTCCGAGGAGACGGGTCACTAGGCTGTCGCTCAGATCGGGCAGAAGGTCGCCCATCACGGCTGTGTATCTAGCGTCAACTCTGTGATGGTTGAAGAGTAAGTGGCCTAATTCGTGGAGCACTATGTGCTCCTGATGCACATGCGACGTCTGGCTTTCGTAGAAGATGTGGTCGGCGGTGGCGGTGGCCAGCAACACCCCGCAGGCGCCGGTCGACGAAGCTTCCGGCGGCAGGGGGTGAAGATGAATCTGCCTCCCCCGTTGGCTGGCGATGGTTCGGCACAGGGCGTGGGCCGAGAACGGTCGTGGGAAGTCGATCTGGTTAAGCAAAGGCAGACATCGCTGACGCAGCCTGAGGTATCGGTACGGCATGGATCCCTCCCCACCCCTTCCCGGGCAACGTCGATAGGCGGTCACGCAGATGGACACGGTAACTTCCATCTCCAGTCGACTTTCACGCGATTGGAGAAAAGCTGCAGGTTGTCAAATGTTTGCTTACGGGTTCTCCGCCCCGGAGGACTTATGTTGGGTAGTTCCTGAACCCTGCGTGCCTCGTTCACCATCGTCAGCAGGGCGTCCAGACTGGCTGAGGATAGGCCCTCGGCTCGCAATGCCAAATTGCGAATTTTGATATCACGTAAAGCTGTCGCAAGTCCAAGTTGCGCTCTGACGAGTTCGAAACCTCCTCGTTCAGGAAGTACTCCGGAGGACACCGAAGAACTGGGCGAGGACGTCGAGCGCTGTTCCAGCGTGATGTTGCG